>NZ_JBBOWS010000001.1:0-4495000 GCF_038007205.1 Bacillus sp. FSL E2-8887 | reverse complement strand
CCTGAAACCGTGTGCCTACAAATAGTCAGAGCCCGTTAATGGGTGATGGCGTGCCTTTTGTAGAATGAACCGGCGAGTTACGATCCCGTGCGAGGTTAAGCTGAAGAGGCGGAGCCGCAGCGAAAGCGAGTCTGAATAGGGCGTTTAGTACGTGGTCGTAGACCCGAAACCAGGTGATCTACCCATTCCAGGGTGAAGTTCAGGTAACACTGAATGGAGGCCCGAACCCACGCACGTTGAAAAGTGCGGGGATGAGGTGTGGGTAGCGGAGAAATTCCAATCGAACCTGGAGATAGCTGGTTCTCCCCGAAATAGCTTTAGGGCTAGCCTTAAGTGTAAGAGTCTTGGAGGTAGAGCACTGATTGAACTAGGGGTCCTCATCGGATTACCGAATTCAGTCAAACTCCGAATGCCAATGACTTATCCTTAGGAGTCAGACTGCGAGTGATAAGATCCGTAGTCAAGAGGGAAACAGCCCAGATCGCCAGCTAAGGTCCCAAAGTGTGTATTAAGTGGAAAAGGATGTGGAGTTGCTTAGACAACTAGGATGTTGGCTCAGAAGCAGCCACCATTTAAAGAGTGCGTAATAGCTCACTAGTCGAGTGACTCTGCGCCGAAAATGTACCGGGGCTAAATACACCACCGAAGCTGCGAATTGATACCAATGGTATCAGTGGTAGGGGAGCGTTCTAAGTGCAGTGAAGTCAGACCGGAAGGACTGGTGGAGCGCTTAGAAGTGAGAATGCCGGTATGAGTAGCGAAAGACGGGTGAGAATCCCGTCCACCGAATGCCTAAGGTTTCCTGAGGAAGGCTCGTCCGCTCAGGGTTAGTCAGGACCTAAGCCGAGGCCGACAGGCGTAGGCGATGGACAACAGGTTGATATTCCTGTACCACCTCTTTATCGTTTGAGCAATGGAGGGACGCAGAAGGATAGAAGAAGCGTGCGATTGGTTGTGCACGTCCAAGCAGTTAGGCTGATAAGTAGGCAAATCCGCTTATCGTGAAGGTTGAGCTGTGATGGGGAAGCTCCTTATGGAGCGAAGTCTTTGATTCCCCGCTGCCAAGAAAAGCTTCTAGCGAGATAAAAGGTGCCTGTACCGCAAACCGACACAGGTAGGCGAGGAGAGAATCCTAAGGTGTGCGAGAGAACTCTGGTTAAGGAACTCGGCAAAATGACCCCGTAACTTCGGGAGAAGGGGTGCTTTCTTAACGGAAAGCCGCAGTGAATAGGCCCAAGCGACTGTTTAGCAAAAACACAGGTCTCTGCGAAGCCGTAAGGCGAAGTATAGGGGCTGACACCTGCCCGGTGCTGGAAGGTTAAGGAGAGGGGTTAGCGTAAGCGAAGCTCTGAACTGAAGCCCCAGTAAACGGCGGCCGTAACTATAACGGTCCTAAGGTAGCGAAATTCCTTGTCGGGTAAGTTCCGACCCGCACGAAAGGTGTAACGATTTGGGCACTGTCTCAACCAGAGACTCGGTGAAATTATAGTACCTGTGAAGATGCAGGTTACCCGCGACAGGACGGAAAGACCCCGTGGAGCTTTACTGTAGCCTGATATTGAATTTTGGTACAGTTTGTACAGGATAGGCGGGAGCCATTGAAACCGGAGCGCTAGCTTCGGTGGAGGCGCTGGTGGGATACCGCCCTGACTGTATTGAAATTCTAACCTACGGGTCTTATCGACCCGGGAGACAGTGTCAGGTGGGCAGTTTGACTGGGGCGGTCGCCTCCTAAAGTGTAACGGAGGCGCCCAAAGGTTCCCTCAGAATGGTTGGAAATCATTCGTAGAGTGCAAAGGCATAAGGGAGCTTGACTGCGAGACCTACAAGTCGAGCAGGGACGAAAGTCGGGCTTAGTGATCCGGTGGTTCCGCATGGAAGGGCCATCGCTCAACGGATAAAAGCTACCCCGGGGATAACAGGCTTATCTCCCCCAAGAGTCCACATCGACGGGGAGGTTTGGCACCTCGATGTCGGCTCATCGCATCCTGGGGCTGTAGTCGGTCCCAAGGGTTGGGTTGTTCGCCCATTAAAGCGGTACGCGAGCTGGGTTCAGAACGTCGTGAGACAGTTCGGTCCCTATCCGTCGTGGGCGCAGGAAATTTGAGAGGAGCTGTCCTTAGTACGAGAGGACCGGGATGGACGCACCGCTGGTGTACCAGTTGTTCTGCCAAGGGCATAGCTGGGTAGCTATGTGCGGAAGGGATAAGTGCTGAAAGCATCTAAGCATGAAGCCCCCTCAAGATGAGATTTCCCATAGCGTAAGCTAGTAAGATCCCTGAAAGATGATCAGGTTGATAGGTTCGAGGTGGAAGCATGGTGACATGTGGAGCTGACGAATACTAATAGATCGAGGACTTAACCATATAATATGAAGCAATGTTATCTAGTTTTGAAAGAATATAAAAAACTTGTTGACTTTAAATGTCGAATAAGTTATGATAATTCTTGTCTTAAATGAATACAGTCTGGTAATGATGGCAGAGAGGTCACACCCGTTCCCATACCGAACACGGAAGTTAAGCTCTCTAGCGCCGATGGTAGTTGGGACCTTGTCCCTGTGAGAGTAGGACGTTGCCAGGCAATTCGGAGGATTAGCTCAGCTGGGAGAGCACCTGCCTTACAAGCAGGGGGTCGGCGGTTCGATCCCGTCATCCTCCACCATTTAGCCGACTTAGCTCAATTGGTAGAGCAACTGACTTGTAATCAGTAGGTTGGGGGTTCAAGTCCTCTAGTCGGCACCAGAAAATCATGGCGGTTGTGGCGAAGTGGTTAACGCACCGGATTGTGGCTCCGGCACTCGTGGGTTCAATTCCCATCAGTCGCCCCATTTTTTCTTTTTAAATTATAATATGCGGGTGTGGCGGAATTGGCAGACGCACTAGACTTAGGATCTAGCGCCTTTGGCGTGGGGGTTCGACTCCCTTCACCCGCACTTTTAATAAAATAACTCAAACATGTCTTGCGGAAGTAGTTCAGTGGTAGAATACAACCTTGCCAAGGTTGGGGTCGCGGGTTCGAATCCCGTCTTCCGCTCCAATTTTCAGTATGACATGCCGGGGTGGCGGAACAGGCAGACGCACAGGACTTAAAATCCTGCGGTGGGTGACCACCGTGCGGGTTCGACCCCCGCCCTCGGCACCATATGCGCCCGTAGCTCAATTGGATAGAGCGTTTGACTACGGATCAAGAGGTTAGGGGTTCGACTCCTCTCGGGCGCGTTTTTTATTAACGGGAAGTGGCTCAGCTTGGTAGAGCACCTGGTTTGGGACCAGGGGGTCGCAGGTTCAAATCCTGTCTTCCCGATATTTTCAAAATATGGGGCCTTAGCTCAGCTGGGAGAGCGCCTGCCTTGCACGCAGGAGGTCAGCGGTTCGATCCCGCTAGGCTCCACTTATTTGAATATAACTTATGGCGGTGTAGCTCAGCTGGCTAGAGCGTACGGTTCATACCCGTGAGGTCGGGGGTTCGATCCCCTCCGCCGCTACCATAAAGGACCTTTAGCTCAGCTGGTTAGAGCAGACGGCTCATAACCGTCCGGTCGTAGGTTCGAGTCCTACAAGGTCCACCACTCAAAGTTCATATCTCGGAGGTATACCCAAGTTCGGCTGAAGGGATCGGTCTTGAAAACCGACAGGCGGCGAGAGTCGCGCGGGGGTTCGAATCCCTCTACCTCCTCCATTTTTTCTAAATTAAATATTATATCATCGCGGGGTGGAGCAGTACGGTAGCTCGTCGGGCTCATAACCCGAAGGTCGCAGGTTCAAATCCTGTCCCCGCAACCAAATGGTCCCGTGGTGTAGTGGTTAACATGCCTGCCTGTCACGCAGGAGATCGCCGGTTCGACCCCGGTCGGGACCGCCATTTTTTTACATAAAGGCTCGGTAGCTCAGTCGGTAGAGCAGAGGACTGAAAATCCTCGTGTCGGCGGTTCGATTCCGTCCCGAGCCACCATTTTGAAATCGCAAGCCGGCTTAGCTCAATTGGTAGAGCAACTGACTTGTAATCAGTAGGTTGGGGGTTCAAGTCCTCTAGCCGGCACCACTTTCAAAATGAGCCATTAGCTCAGTTGGTAGAGCATCTGACTTTTAATCAGAGGGTCGAAGGTTCGAATCCTTCATGGCTCACCATTTTTAATTTAATGCGGGTGTAGTTTAGTGGTAAAACAAGAGCCTTCCAAGCTCTGGTCGAGAGTTCGATTCTCTTCACCCGCTTTTTATGGGCCTATAGCTCAGCTGGTTAGAGCGCACGCCTGATAAGCGTGAGGTCGATGGTTCGAGTCCATTTAGGCCCACCATAATTATTCCGCAGTAGCTCAGTGGTAGAGCTATCGGCTGTTAACCGATCGGTCGTAGGTTCGAGTCCTACCTGCGGAGCCATATTATAGAGAAGTACCCAAGTGGCTCAAGGGGCTCCCCTGCTAAGGGAGTAGATCGCGAACGCGGTGCGAGGGTTCGAATCCCTTCTTCTCTGCCAGATTTTGGCCCGTTGGTCAAGTGGTTAAGACACCGCCCTTTCACGGCGGTAACACGGGTTCGAATCCCGTACGGGTCATACTAAAAGAGATAGCATAATCTGCTATCTCTTTTTTGTTGTATATATGTTATCTAAAGCGGACTTTTAGTAGACTGCTTTAGATAACATATATAGATAGAAGAAGCTGTCTCTAAATAGGTAATCTATTGGAGACAGCTTCTTTATGGTGTTATCCTTGTCGAAACGTCGATATAACCAAAGTTTTGTTCGATATAATTTCACTTACCAAGAAAACTTTAAGAAAAAACCTTTCACAATCTAAAGAAAACGCCTCCATTGAGATGGATTTCACCCGCATTCTAACAGCTTTACACTCTATGTGAAAAAGTTCACAAATAGGTCATAATTTGTGAAGTAATTCACAATAATCCGTGCTACAATATGTATGTAAAGAAGTTAAACAACATTAAATTAGTATTTTAATTAATTACTTAAACAATAATAAAAAATAGATGTAAACAATTGAAAGGGGAAATTAACATGAAAAAAGGTATCAATCGCGTAGTATTAGTAGGAACAGGAGCTGTAGGTTGTAGTTACGCTTACTCAATGATCAACCAAGGTGTAGCTGAAGAATTCGTACTAGTAGATGTTAATGAAGCAAAAGCAGAAGGGGAAGCAATGGACTTAAGCCATGCGGTACCATTCTCTCCATCACCAACAAAAGTTTGGAGCGGTAGCTATGCAGATTGTAAAGATGCAGATTTAGTAGTTATCACTGCTGGATTACCACAAAAGCCAGGCGAAACTCGTTTAGACTTAGTTGAGAAAAATACAAAGATCTTTAAACAAATCGTTCGCGGCATTATGGATAGCGGATTCGATGGAATTTTCTTAATCGCTACAAACCCAGTTGATATTTTAACTTACGTAACTTGGAAAGAATCTGGTTTACCGAAAGAGCGTGTAATCGGTTCTGGTACTACTTTAGACTCTGCTCGTTTCCGTTACATGTTAGGTGACTACTTAGATGTAGATCCACGTAACGTTCATGCTTACATCGTTGGTGAGCACGGTGACACTGAACTTCCAGTATGGAGCCACGCTACTGTAGGTGTACAAAAACTAGAAACAATCTTAGCGAACAATGAACAGTATAACCAAGAAGATTTAGATAAAATCTTCGAAAATGTACGCGATGCAGCTTATCATATCATCGAACGTAAAGGTGCAACTTACTACGGAATCGGTATGTCACTACTTCGTGTAACTAAAGCAATCTTAAGCAACGAGAACAGCGTATTAACTGTATCTGCATACCTTGAAGGTCAATATGGTGAGAAAGATGCTTTCGTAGGTGTTCCAGCTGTTATTAACCGCGAAGGTGTACGTGAAATCGTAGAACTTGAGCTAAATGAAGAAGAAAAAGCGAAATTCGCTCATTCTGTAAAAGTATTAAAAGAAACAATGGCACCAGTACTATAATAATTGCTAAATAATTCAGAGGCGGGAAACTGCTTCCTACCTCTGAGTTTTTATATAATTTAATATAAATTCCTTTTCCGGTTTCCCTTGTATATCCCCAATATACCCCTTTTGCTGGATAAGGGTCGTTTATAGAAAAGAGCACTCTACTTTATATAGAGTGCTCTTTATTATCCAGCTATTTGCCGGGCAGTAAGACCCCCACCTCAAAATGCAGCGAAAGCAAAGAAGTTAGGTGGGGGATCAACTGCCCGTAAAAGCCCGATTGGTGAGGGCTGATTAAAGTTTCACTTTATTATTTTTTCGGTGCTAATCCTAATTTCTTTAAAATATCTGCAAGTGTACCGCTTTTTGATTTTTCAACAGGCGTTTGTGATTTAGCTGCATCTGGCCCTTTTTTCAAGAAGTTCTTTTCAACGAAACGAATATCTTTTTCGTCGACAATGCCATCTTTGTTAAGGTCGCCGTCTTTCACAGATAGTCCTTTTTTACCATAGTTGCTAGCGATAATTTCAGCATCTTTAATATCAATTACTTTATCACCATTTACATCACCCGCAAGATTTTCGTCAGGTCGTGCATAATAATATTGACCAAGTAGTTTACCATCTTTTTCAGTACCTAGTTTTGTAGTTAGTCGGCTTGTTAAATGTCCTGGAACCTCCACGTATAAGTTATAATCACGTTTATTAACAGGAAGTCCATTCAATTTGAAGTAACCGTATTTATCAAGTGAGCCTTCAAACTTATGACGGTAAGAATCCGTTGCATACACTTTTACGCCAAGTTTCGTATAATCGAACTTTTCATCTAAATATCCACGTTCATTTACGAATGCACCAGGCTTAATATTACCTTCTACTAGTGAATTTAAGGACATAACTGAGAATGTTTGATCTTGTAGTATGCGTATTCCATGTGGTTCTGTTTCACCTTGTTTCCAGTAAACGAACATTGGTAAATCTAATTGAGCATTTGCTTGATAAAATTCATCATTTTCTACTTTGAAAGTTACATCGATGAATGGGAAGTCACCATCTAAACCAGCGAAGTTTTTATCATCGATAGCTCCGCCTACTGTAACAGAACCTTCTTCTAGTTTCGGTTCATTTACTTTTGCGGTTACCCCTTTTTCAGAAAGGAGTTTTTCAAAAGCAGGATTCAATTTCGCATTTGCAAATTTGAAGTTCTTCTCTAGGAATTTCACGTTAAATTCTCCAGATACAAATTGTTTCACATGTTTAGCATCTAGTGTCACAGTGAATTCATCATTTTTATATAATTCTTTTTTATCATAACTAGCTTTTGCATATTGAGCACCTTGCGGGATAAACCAATAGTTATTTACACCGCTTGGATAGTCGGGGCCTGCAGTTGCATAATCGAAAATGTATACGCCTGTGTTCATTGGACCTTCAGTTTTAAATGAATCAGGTGTAATACCAACTTTAAAGTCACCATTTTCATTAATAGGTAAAAACTTGTGCAAGTATGGAGAATAATCATAGTACATAACACCGTTCGCTTCTTGCGTAATGTTTAATCCTTTTCCTTTTAAGTAGTCAACGTTAGAATCATATACATTTCCTTTAATCCATAGTGCTTTTTTACCGTCTTCTACTGTGTAGTTTTCTTCATTTAATTCATAAATACCAGGCTGTAATCCAGTTAATTTCACTTCTGGTGGTGTATTATCAATTACGACATAATCACCTTTCACACGTGCTTTTCCAGATTTATCGTAGCCAACAAATTCAATTGTGTAATCACCTTCTGGTAAGTCGATTTTCTCATCACCGATTGGTTTTGCAGGATCATTTGTAAAAGGATACACTTTTCCGTTAAAGAATGAATCTAAGTAGTAATAAACATCAGTTTTTAGTCCGCTTGTATTCAATGTTCCAACGAAACCGAGTGCTTTATTTGTTTTTGAGTCTTTCACGATAAGATCTAACGTTTCAAGTTCGCTATTTAATTGGAACGCCCCGTGAACATATGATTCACGGTATGGATTGAATGTAGATGTATCAGTTGAGATTGTTTTTCTTGATAATAGTGCATTTTCAATACCAGGCTCTGACACACGAATAGAGAACGGAATTTGATACGTTTCTTCTTTATTTTTCGTGTTCGTAATATGAATATATCCTTCATATCGGCCTTGCTTTGCACCTGCTGGGACATGGATTTTCGCTTCGATTGCATCTGCTTTTCCAGCATCAATTGTTATTGTTGCAGAAGTAGAAACTTTTACACCGTTTGCGGTAGCATCGTTAATAGTGGAAGATGCTGGTGTATAAGAAATTTCTGTTTTAAATTCTTTTTTCTCCTGTTTATTGCGATTTTCAATTTTAATTTTTCGTTTTTGTTCAATTGATTCCCCATCTTTTTGATAGTACTTCCCGAATGCAATTGATCCAGTTTCTTCTGGTACTTCAATCACTTCATCATTAACTATTGTTTTTGTCGTATCTAACACTTTAAAACTCGTTTCAGTATGAACGGAGTTGTAAGCATCTACTCGTCCAGCTCCAACTTCATATACGGAATACTTCTCTTTTAAATCATCAGCAGTATTCATGAGGGAAGCTTTCACATCAAATGGAGTGTATTCTGGATGCTCTTGTAAAATAAGTGCAGCCACACCAGCGATGTGAGGGGAAGCCATTGAAGTTCCTTGCATGCGCTCATAGGAAACATCATAATTTTCCCCTTCTTGTGGATCGTTAATATATTCAGGGACTGTTGAAAGTACAGCAACACCAGGTGCTGTAATATCTGGTTTAATATCATCATTTGATATAACAGGGCCGCGTGAGCTAAAGTCTGCAAGATGATCGCCTTCTGTTTGAATGTAATTAACCTCATCGAAAGTTAAGGATGTGCTACCTTGTTCGATTTGAGCTTTTAGTTTTTCGCCGTCTTCTTTCGTTAGGCGGAATGCGGGAATGTATTTTGTACTTTCGCCAACGTAGTAAGGAATCTCTCCATCGACATTGTTATAAATAATAACGGCCTTTGCACCTGCTTGTTTCGCATTAGCGATTTTTTCATCAAATGAGATTGTTCCGCGCGTAACGAGGGCAATTTTTCCTTTTACATCTTTTTTGCTAAACTCGTCAGGGGTACTGATTCCTACAGATTCAATAGGTAAAGATTGTCCTTTAAAATCTTCTATTTTATCAGTGAAATTTTTTCCGAATAAAATGAGATTAGAAAATTGTAACTGTCCAGCATGACCTGATAGTTTCGGTAAGGAAATAGAGCTATCGCTTGCCCCAACTGTAATAGCAAATGGAGAAGCACCTGGTGACCCGAGTGTCGCTGGATTTGGACCAGAGTTTCCGGCAGCAACGACTGTAACAACACCGGAAAGCATCGCGTTGTTTACAGCGATAGATGTTGGATCAAGTGGATTGTTGCTATCGTCACCTAACGATAAGTTAATAACGTTCATCCCGTCAGAAATAGATTTATCGATTGCAGCAATAATACCTGAACTATCTCCGCTACCGTACGGACCAAGTACACGATAGTTATAAAGTTCAATGTCAGGTGCAACACCTTTTACTGCGGAATCTGATTTATTTTTCTTTTGAGCAGAAACGATACCTGCTACGTGAGTACCGTGTGCTGTGTAGAAGGAAGAACCACGATTATCAAATTCAGGAGCGCCAGATTGTTGCCACTCTGTATAAGTTGTTTCCATCGGATCTGCATCGTTATTAATAAAATCCCAACCTTTTACAGAGTTTGGGTCTACCTTACTAGAATCTTCACCCAGTTTTGTGCGATAGCCTTTATACACGTCTTTTAAGTCAGGGTGATTGTAATCAATACCTGTATCTAATACACCAACTTTAATTCCTTTTCCGGTAATGCCCTCGCTATGTAACTTATCTACCCCAATTTGCGGAATGCTATCTGTTAGTTTTTGAGGTGCTTTCTGCTCTGCTTGTTTTGGTAAATTTAATTTCACTTCGTAATCTTTCCAAATACGTTTTACAACGCCAATTCGTAACAATTCTTCCACTGTATTTGCAGGTAATGTCAGCGCAACACCATTTATAGCATGCTTATAAGACCGTTTAATTTGTACAGACTGGAAATTTCCAGATTTCACTGATGGGCTGAATTGGTGAAGGCGTTTTAATCCTTCTTGGAATTCTTCATGCTCTTGATTAATACGTGCTTTTATATTTTCAGGAGAAGCCTGCAATCCTTTTGCTTTTTGTTTCAATTCGTTAATTTTTACTGGTGCAGTTTGAAACTCTACAATGATATTTACTGGTTCAGAACTACTCGTATTAATATCTGGTGAAATAGTAAAGCCAGGATTGGCATCTAACGTTTGTAATGCCAGGCGCTGTTCTTTAGAAAGTTTTGATAGTAAAGACTGGGCGTTTGAAGAGTCAATTTGGTTAATAGGGTTTTCAGCAAGTACATTGAACGGAAGGGCAGTTGAAAATAGAACACCAGCCGTTACAATTCCGGTAACAAAACGATTTTTCTTTTTCATTTATAGGCCTCCGATAATTTGTATTTTAAAAGTTATTTCTCCACGCCTGGTGTTTGTTCTGCATTGAATGTCCAGTTTAGTTGTAAAGAATCACCTTGAAACTTATTTTGGTCTTGGTCATTATCTTCAAATGAGAAGAGAACGTGTAAGTAATCCGTTTCACCAGATTTAATACCGTCTATTAAGTTATGACGTTCTAGAGAAGTAGCTACATCCTCCGGTTTCATAGTTTTTAATTCTGATAGTTTTGTTTCCCACAAAATTTCATGATCATCGTTTGGATTAGATGGCTTTCCATCATTCACTAAAAATTTGACGATGATGTGATCACCTAAATCTTCACCATCATTATTTTGCTTTGCATCTGTAACCTCATAGGATGTTTCAAGTGCTACTTTTGCAATATCCAATGTTCCTTTGTTTTCAAGCTTGAAATTTCTTTCAATAAAATCACCTGGTTTTAAATCTTTCACGTTAACGATTACACTTGGGTTAATAGAAAGGTCTAACGTACCAGCTTGAAATGAATTACTCGATGTTTCGGAGTCGCTGAAATAGGCGAATACACCGCCAAATGTAAGTGATAAGCCTATTGATGCAGTGACAACTCCCATTCCTACTTTTTGTTTCAATGACATAAGAAAGCCCCCTAGTTTGATTTTTATAGCAAACATTCGCAACGAGCATGAAATAAGTAAACATAGTATTTCAGTATGAATTGTAGTTGCGAAGTATACTGTTCGTTATTGAGAAGAAGTATATGCTTATGAATTTTACATTTCAATAAATTTTGTGACAAAAAATGTTGAGAAACATTTTTTTATGAAAGATTATTTTGTTTGTATTTTAAGTGGAAAGAGCGTGAAATACAGAGAGAAACCAATAAAATAAATATTGAGCAACAATGAAAGGCGAGAAATAGTAAGGGAAATGAAGCGCTTGCAATGAATATTCGTCAAAATTCGATAATTTACACGGAAAATGTGAATATTTTAAGTGAAATTTAAGAAAAAAACGAATATTTTTTAAAAAATAACAAGGATATTTCAGTTTTTCGCAGAAATGATAAAGAGTAAAAAAATTCTGTCATCTTAGTGAGGTGAACATATTGGATGTAATAAATTGTGAAGAAGTGAAACGAGATGAGTTTCATACAGAAAAGTACTATGACAGTTATAACATCTTTGGGGCACATATTGTGACGGAAGATGGGATGCGAGGTGTACGATTCACAGTATGGGCTCCTCATGCGAAAGCAATGAGTGTTGTTGGGGATTTTAATGAATGGGATTATGAGCAACATAAGATGCTACAAGTGACAGAAGAGGGGATTTGGTCCTTGTTTGCACCGCATATTGAAGAGAATGATATATATAAGTATGCGATTGAAACGATGGACGGTGACGTTATTTTAAAAGCGGATCCTTATGCAGTATATGCAGAAGTAAGACCAAATACGGCATCTGTAGTTTTTGATATAGAGGGATATGAATGGAATGATAAAAACTGGATTCGTAAGAGAAAGAAAAAATCGATTTATAAAGAAGCGATGACAGTTTATGAATTACATTTCGGTTCTTGGAAAAAGAAAGAGGATGGCGCTCTGTATTCTTACAGAGAAATGGCCGAGGAGCTCATTCCGTATGTGGTGGAACATCAATTTACACATATTGAAATTATGCCGCTTGTTGAGCATCCCTATGACCGTTCTTGGGGATATCAAGGAACAGGATATTATGCAGCGACAAGTAGATTCGGCACGCCACATGATTTGATGTATTTTGTCGATGAATGTCATAAATATGGAATCGGTGTCATTTTAGATTGGGTACCGGGGCATTTTTGTAAAGATGCTCACGGTTTATATTTGTTTGATGGGACACCGACTTATGAATATAAAGATAGAGACGTACAAGAAAACCTTGTATGGGGAACTGTTAATTTTGATTTAGGGAAGAGAGAAGTACGTAATTTCTTAATTTCAAATGCGTTATTTTGGATGAGGCATTTCCATATTGATGGTTTCAGGGTAGATGCAGTTGCGAATATGCTGTACTGGAATAAAGAAGGAAAAGAGCAAAGCAATGAACATGCTGTTTCTTTCTTACGAGAGTTAAATGAAGCCGTGTTTGCAGAAGATGAAGAGTTTCTTATGACAGCGGAAGATTCAACAGCTTGGCCACTTGTAACAGCTCCAACATACGAGGGTGGACTTGGATTCAATTATAAATGGAATATGGGTTGGATGAATGATGTGCTGAAATATATGGAATGTGCGCCAGAGTACCGGAAATACATTCATGAGAAAATGACATTCTCTTTAATATATGCTCACTCTGAAAACTTCATATTGCCGCTTTCTCATGATGAAGTCGTTCATGGGAAAAAGTCGTTATTAAATAAAATGCCAGGAGATTACTGGGATAAGTTTGCTCAGCTTCGTTTATTATATGGATATTTCTTTACTCATCCAGGTAAGAAATTACTCTTTATGGGTGGAGAATTCGGGCAATTTGATGAGTGGAAAGACCTTGAAGATTTAGATTGGAATTTACATGATTTTGAAATGCATCGTAATATGCATGATTACTTTAAAGAGCTCATAGCATTGTATAAGCGCTCAAAACCACTTTGGCAGTTAGATCACTCGCCTGAAGGATTTCAGTGGATTGATGCTAATAATAATGAGCAAAGTATTTTCTCGTTTATCCGCCAAGGGGATAAGCAGGAAGATGCGTTAGTTGTCGTATGTAATTTTACGAAAGCTACATATGAAAACTATAAAGTAGGTGTACCAGATTTCGAGTACTATAACGAAATTTTAAACAGTGACTCGGCGCAATATGGCGGATCGGGGCAAGTTAATAAGAAACGTCTCAAGACGATTCTAGAGCCATATCATAATCAAGCGGCACATGTAGAAATTACAATTCCACCATTTGGCGTATCCATATTACGACCAGTGAAGACGAGAAAGGGGAGCAAAAAACAAGATGGCTCAAAAACAAAAGTGCGTAGCAATGTTACTAGCAGGGGGAAAAGGTAGTCGTTTAAGTGCATTAACAAAAAATTTAGCCAAGCCAGCTGTTCCATTTGGTGGTAAATATCGCATTATTGATTTTACGTTAAGTAACTGTGCAAACTCCGGTATTGAAACGGTGGGGATTTTAACACAATATCAACCGTTAGAACTTCATAATTATATTGGAATCGGAAATGCTTGGGATCTTGATCGTGTAAACGGTGGAGTCACTGTGTTACCTCCTTATGCGGAGTCTTCAGGTGTGAAGTGGTATACAGGTACGGCAAGTGCTATTTATCAAAACTTAAACTATTTAAGTCAGTATGAACCAGAATATGTCCTTATTTTATCAGGCGATCATATTTATAAAATGGATTACAGCAAAATGCTAGATTACCATATTGAGAAAGAAGCGGACGTTTCGATTTCTGTTATTGAAGTGCCGTGGGATGAAGCAAGTCGCTTTGGCATCATGAATACAAATGAAGAGATGGAAGTTGTTGAATTTGAGGAGAAACCGCAATTTCCAAGAAGTAATCTTGCATCAATGGGAATTTATATTTTTAACTGGGCTATTTTAAAAGAATATTTAGAGATGGATGCAAGAAACCCTGAATCTAGTAATGACTTCGGAAAAGATGTACTTCCGCTCTTGTTAGATGAAGGGAAGAAGTTGATGGCGTATCCATTTGAAGGATATTGGAAAGATGTTGGAACGGTGAAAAGCTTATGGGAAGCGAATATGGATTTACTTCGCGATGAAACATCGTTGAACTTGAACGATCGTAATTGGCGCATTTATTCTGTAAATCCAAACGAGCCGCCTCAATATATTGCACAGCAGGCAAAAGTAGAAGAGTCACTTATTAATGAAGGGTGCGTCATTGAAGGGGACGTGAAGCATTCTGTTTTATTCCAAGGAGTGACGGTGGAAGAAGGTAGTATGGTAATCGATTCTGTCGTTATGCCGGGGGCAAAGATTGGTAAAAACGTTGTGATTGAAAGAGCGATCGTTGGATCGGAAATGGTTATTGAAGATGGGACAATAATTCGTCCAGAAAAAAATGTTGATGATGTAGTACTAATTGCTGAAGGAAAATAGAAAAGGGGGATGAAATGAATGGGAGAAAAAATGTTAGGAATTATTAATGCAACGGGAAGTTTTCCTTCCTTAAAGAAAGTAACAGGGCATCGTTCATTAGCGGCGTTACCGTTTGGAGGCCGTTATCGCCTCATTGATTTCATGCTTTCAAATATGGTGAATTCTAATATTCATAGCGTGGCGGTTTTTACAAGTCATAAAAATCGTTCTTTAATGGATCATGTCGGTTCAGGAAAACAGTGGGATTTAGATAGAAAGCGTGATGGACTGTTTTTATTCCCACCGAACTGCCAATGTGATCATGACGAATTTGGATCTTTTGCACATTTTAGAAGACATATTGATTATTTTCTAAGAAGCAGAGAAGAATATGTTGTTATTACGAATAGCCATCTTGTAACAGCGTTAAACTTTCAAGCGGTGTTAGAGCGACATATACATACGTCTGCAGATATTACTGAAGTTTGTCATGAAGGGGTTTCGCTTCAAACATATGTGTTAAAGAAACAATTATTGCTAGACTTATTTGAGACATATAAAGATGTAGAGCAATACAGTTTATTTGATGTAGTGAGAGAAAAGAGCGGGAAATCACTGCATATTACTACGTACGAACATACAGGATATGTAGCTATTATTGATTCTATTGAAAGTTACTATAAACATAGCCTAGAAATTTTGCAGCCTTCTATTTGGAAGCAATTATTTAAGAAAGAAGCACCAATCTTTACGAAAGTAAAAGATGAGCCACCAACTCGTTATGTGAAGGGTGCAGTAGTGAAAAATACGATGATTGCAAACGGCAGTATTATTGAGGGTGAAGTAGAAAATAGTGTTGTCTCCCGTTCTGTTAAAATTGGAAAAGGTTCAATTGTTCGTAATAGTATTATTATGCAAAAGAGCCAAATTGGAGATAATTGCATAATAGACGGTGTTATTATTGATAAAGACGTAAAAATTGGTGACGGTGTTGTACTAAAAGGAAACGCCGATGAGCCATATGTTGTAGAAAAAGGAAGCATTCAAAACAGTACGATTAATAGTTATTCTTAAAAGAATCAGTGGGGGTTTTTCCTCCACTGATTAAAGCATTCATTCAAATGAAAACTCGAAGGGAGGAAGCTGCAAGGGAAGTTGTATAAGCTTTTCGTGCAGTGGGACAACAAGTGAATATTTTATTTGCAGTATCAGAATGTGTACCATTTGTTAAATCGGGAGGATTAGCTGATGTAGCAGGTGCGCTCCCAAAAGAGCTGAAAAAATTAGGTGTGGACGTTCGTATTATACTTCCAAATTATAGTCTTATTCCGCAAAAATTAAGGGATGGATGTACGTTACATAAAGTAATTAACGTCCCGCTTGGGTGGAGAAATCAATATTGCGGAATTTTAAAAGGTGAGCAAGACGGGATTACGTATTACTTAATAGATAATGAATATTATTTTAAGAGAGATTCTCTATATGGTCATTATGATGACGGAGAGCGTTTTTCTTATTTTTCAAAAGCAGTTTTAGAGTGTATTCCGCATCTTGATTTCGAAGTAGATGTTCTCCATAGCCACGATTGGCATACAGCTATGGTGAATTTCTTACTACGTGAAAAGTATCAAGATAATCCATTATATGAGCATATTAAAACGGTGTATACGATTCATAACTTGCAGTTCCAAGGTGTATTTCCTCCTGAAGTGATGTACGACTTGTTAGAACTTGGTGATGAATATTTTCATAGTGAGCAGCTAGAGTTTTATGGAAATGTGAACTTTATGAAGGGCGGAATTATCGCTTCTGATCAAATTACAGCAGTTAGCCCGACATACAAAGAAGAAATTCAATATGAATTTTTCGGTGAGAAGTTAGATGGGTTGTTACGAAAAAATAATGGTAAGCTTAGCGGCATCGTAAATGGAATTGATACGAGCGTATATAATCCAGAAACGGATTCGTATATTACTGCTCAGTATGATGCAGAGTCATTAGAGGAAAAGAATGAAAATAAACGCGTATTGCAGCGTTATTTTGGTTTGCCAGAAAAAGAAGATACACCAATTATTTCGATGGTAACGAGATTAACGAAGCAAAAAGGTCTTGATTTAGTACGTACTGTATTCCGCGAAATAATGGAGGAAGATGTGCAATGTATTATTTTAGGATCAGGTGATTCTGAATATGAACAATTCTTTGAGTGGATGGCATACGAGTATCCTGAGAAGGTAAAAGTGTATATCGGATTTAATGAAGAGCTAGCCCACCAAGTGTATGCGGGAAGTGATTTATTCTTAATGCCATCACTATTTGAACCGTGTGGACTTGGACAACTTATTGCATTAGCGTACGGTACAATTCCGATTGTAAGAGAGACAGGCGGATTAAATGATACTGTACAATCTTATGACGAAGAAACTGGAGAAGGAAATGGTTTCAGTTTCACGAACTTTAATGCGCATGACATGTTGCACACGGTTCTTCGTGCGATTGAATTTTATCATGATAAACCGGTATGGGAGCAGCTTGTAAAACAAGCGATGACTGAAGATTATAGCTGGGAGAAATCAGCTCTTGCCTATAAGAAATTGTATAAAAGTCTCATGGAATAACATGTAGGTGGTGAAGAAATGTTTACTCATGTTGAAAGTTTCAAATCAGCTTTTCTAGAAAAGTTAGAGACGATGTATGGTAAAAGTTTTAAAGACTCTACAACTCGTGATCAATACAATACGCTTGGGTACATGGTACGTGAGTATATGAATAGTCAATGGATTGCAACGAACGAAAGTTATCGGTCTGGAGAGCAAAAGCAAATGTATTACTTATCCATTGAGTTTTTACTTGGGCGTTTGCTTGGAAGTAACATATTAAATTTAGGCATCAGGGATGTATGTGAACAAGGACTTTCTGAGCTTGGGATTTCTTTGCAACAATTAGAAGAGGTGGAAGCAGATGCAGGTCTTGGAAATGGTGGACTTGGACGATTAGCAGCCTGTTTCCTTGATTCACTTGCATCTTTAAACTTACCAGGTCATGGCTGTGGAATTCGTTACAAACACGGCTTATTTGATCAAAAAATTGTTGATGGTTATCAAGTTGAATTTCCAGAACAGTGGCTTCTTCATGAAAACGTATGGGAAGTAAGAAGGCATGATCAAGCTGTAGAAGTAAGTTATTTCGGCAATGTTGAACCGCTATACATTGATGGGCGTTTAGAGTTCAGGCATACGAATGCAGAAGTGATTATGGCAGTACCATATGACGTTCCAGTAGTAGGTTATGAGACGAGTACTGTAAATACACTCAGACTTTGGAATGCTGAACCAGTTCCTTTCCCGCAAAATTGCAAAGATATTTTGAAATATAAGCGTGAAACAGAGGCTGTATCGGAGTTTTTATATCCAGATGATACGCATGATGAGGGGAAAATACTTCGTTTGAAGCAACAGTATTTCCTCGTATCAGCAAGTTTGCAAAATATCGTTCGTATGCATAGAGAAAGATATGGTGACCTTCGTCAATTACATGAGAAAATTGCGATTCATATTAATGATACACATCCAGTTTTGGCGATTCCAGAACTAATGCGTATTTTATTAGATGAAGAAAAACTAGCATGGGAAGAAGCATGGCACATAACGACACAAACGATTTCTTATACGAATCATACGACGTTATCAGAAGCGCTTGAGAAGTGGCCAATTCACATTTTTAAACCGTTATTACCGAGAATTTATATGATTATTGAAGAGATTAATGAACGTTTCTGTCATGAACTTTGGGAACGTTATCCATATGAATGGCATCGTATTGAAGAGATGGCGATTATTGCGCATGATCTTGTGAAAATGGCTCATTTAGCAATTGTCGGTAGCCATAGCGTAAATGGTGTAGCAAAAATTCATACGGAAATTTTAAAGCAACGTGAAATGCGATTGTTTTATGAGTTTTATCCAGATAAGTTTAATAATAAAACGAATGGAATCGCTCATAGACGTTGGTTAATGAAGGCGAATCCGCAGCTGACAAACCTGATTTCAGAGGCGATTGGAACAGAGTGGAAGAAAGAACCGATTAAGCTTCAAGCGCTGCAAACAGTTCAACACGATGCGAGTTTCCAAGAGAAATTTGCAGAGGTAAAACAAGAGCGTAAAGAGATTTTAGCGGAGCGTATTCATAATAAAATGGGGATTACAATTGATCCTAATTCTATTTTTGATGTGCAAGTAAAAAGACTACATGCTTACAAACGACAACTATTAAACGTTCTTCATATTTTATATTTGTATAACCGTTTGAAAGAGGATGCTAGTTTTACATTTTATCCGCGTACTTTTATCTTTGGAGCGAAAGCATCACCTGGCTATTACTATGCGAAAAAAATTATTAAATTAATCAATGAACTCGCAAGGAAAGTAAATAATGATCCGTACGTAAGCCAATATATGAAAGTTATCTTTCTAGAAAACTATCGAGTGTCTTTAGCGGAAGATATATTCCCAGCTGCGGATGTGAGTGAGCAAATTTCAACTGCGAGTAAAGAAGCATCAGGAACAGGGAATATGAAATTTATGATGAATGGTGCGATTACACTCGGAACGTTAGACGGAGCTAATGTTGAAATAAAAGACCGGGTCGGTGATGATAACTGTTTCATTTTTGGTTTAACAGCGGAAGAGGTTCTTCATTACTATCAAAATGGTGGATATCGTGCAAGTGATTATTATCACCACAATATGCATATTAAAAAAGTAGTAGATCAGTTAACGAATGGTTTCTTTGCACATTCGGGAGCTGAATTTGAAGCGATTTATGATTCTCTCGTAATTCAAAATGATGAATACTTCGTTCTGCGAGATTTTGGTCCATATGCGGAAAGGCAAGAAGCTGTTGGTAGAGCGTATGAAAACCGAACGAAGTGGCTAGAAATGTCGATTTTAAATATTGCACAGTCTGGTCATTTTGCGAGTGATCGAACGATTTTACAGTATAGTAATGAGATTTGGAGTATTGGTAATGCGGTTACACAGTATTAAGTGAAAGTCCCTTTTGAAGGGACTTTTATTCATGGAGACAAAGTGTAAAAATGAATAATACGTATAGGGACGCTAAAGTGTATTCACTTTTAAAAGAGGAATATAATCACTTAAAAAACCGAGCTTAATCTCATTAAGCTCGGTTTTCTTTTTTTGCTTAAGAAAGAAATGGGATAGCGGTATATATGATACCTGTTCCATCATATTCTCCCGTCGCAAAGTATGAAAATGTAAAGAAACCTGTAAACGTAAAAATTACAATTAGAAAAAGTGCAAAGATAAATTTTAGCATGTAAGGTCCCCTCATCCAAAAATAACTTCATATATTATTATAGTATAAGGATATAGGGTTTCCAATCATTACCTGGTTAAAAATGAGAAGTCAGACATGTTTTGTATGTTGTCATGGCATGATTATTTGTAATAGATTTTGTGTTTTTTGTAAAAGTCATGTTGTGATGAACATGTGCATATTCCCAGTCTTGTTCATTAAAATGGACATTGCGCGGAGGGAGAAGAGGAACGACATCAAATAAATTAACAAAGCGAAAGCTACTAGCTACTTGTAGTTTATAATAATTACGAAATACAATATCGCCCACTTTGGGAGAGGCAAATGTATAAAGACCGTACTGTGCGAAGGCGGTGTTGATACGCGCATCGAGTATATGTAGTGTGGCGAGCGCGCCGCCTAAGCTATGGCCTGTTGCAAGAAGTTTCTTATGGGCTGGTAATGACACGAGCATATCCATAATAGAATCCCGGCAAGATTCATAAATTGAAAGAAAGCCGTTATGAACATTTCCGCTATTTAAAGCGTATGGGTATGGTCTTTGGTTGACGAGTGAATCGATAATCCAATCTGTATCTGTTTGTGTGCCTCTAAAAGCTACAATAATCGTATCTTCAGATTCTAATATGAACCCAAACCATTCCATCGTTTGAATCGCTTTTCCTTGAAAGCCTTGTACATATTGGAATCCATCAGGTATTTCAAAAATCCCATTTTGTTTATATTGTTCATACGTTAACTCACAACAAGATGCTAACAATATGGCAGTATCTTTATCAAAGGATAAAGGAGTACGCATCAAGCAAGCCCTCCTTAAGAAAAGGTATAGTTCAATATATGCAGTGAGGGACTTGATTCATTCTTTTTTGAAAAAAGGCTTGAACCTACAGTTACGTGAGGGAGTATGATTTTTGTAAACATATTGTTAGGAGGAGTGTAGGATGAGCAAAAAGGAAGGGTATTCAATTGGTGAGTTTTCAAAGAGAACAGGTATATCAATAAGGACACTACAGTATTACGATGAACTTGGCCTGCTTAAACCTGAAAAAAATATAAGTTCAGGACACCGTGTATATAAAGATAGAGATATATTAGCGCTCCAAAAAATAGTGAGTCTTAAAGTATTAGGATATAGTTTAGAAGAAATTCGTGTCATGCTCAATGTGAAAAGTTTGAATATAAGCTTAAAAGAAACATTACAAAATCAAAGAGTAGCCTTTGAAGAAAAGAAAAAACAACTTGAAGTTTCGATAAAGGCGATTGAACGAACAATGGTATACCTTGAGGAAGATGAAGAGGTAGATAGTAACATATTAATGAGCTTAATTAATAGTATCCAAAAAGAAAATGAACAACGTTTATGGCTTGAAGAATATGTATCAAAAGAAGTGGCTGATGGATTATATAATAAGCCGGAAGAAGAGGACATAGCACTTGATAAAGAGTTTATGCGTTTAGCAAAAGAAGTGAAAAGGTTATTTGGAAGACAAATTGAAGATTCAGAAGTGCAAAAATTGGTTGATGAACATATGAAAGCGACTCTTAAGTATGTCGGTGAAGAGACAATGTATTCTCTAGGTAAATTAGAGAATGTAGAAGAACAATATAATAATACGATGCCTTCTCCTTATACAGAGGAAGAAGAGTTATGGCTTAATGAAGCGATGGAATGTTATATGGTTAAAAATGGTTTGTATAGTCCACCTAAATAAAAAAGCCGATTTCAATCTCAAGGAATCGACTTTTTTAGTTATACTTAATGAACTAACGCATGCGTTAGTTCATTAAGTAAGAGGTTTGAAAAATAGCCTGTATATATTTGAACGATGAATAACTTACCTATTTTCTTGTGTTTGTTTGCACCATATACAGAAAATTAGGGAAAATGTAACGTGTTATTTATCTGTTTGTTTTTGCTTTTTTTTCAAATACTCCGCACGCAATTTTTCAAGTTGCTGCTTTTTATCAAATTTGGCAGGCGTCTGTTTTTCATGAAACTTTGCCACAGCTACCTGACTTTTGTAATCCAATTGATATTTTCCCACTTTGTTCACCTACTTTTCTTGTCTTTAAAGAGAATCTATTCAACCAATATAATATACCTTATTTTACTGAAGTAAACCTTATTAATTTTTTACTTATATCTATCTTAATCCAAATATTACCTTATTAAACTAACCTGCCCGTTAGCTTAAGGCAGATTTTATCTAAATAATGCGAGGTGAACCAAAATGGAGAAAAAACGAGGACAGCATTATGTCTGGACATATTATCTAACCTCATGGACTGATGATTTGGAAAATTCATTTCGGAATTTTTCACCTAGTATGCGTAACTCCTCAACCAACGTGTTGTTGTTTGTAGACGTAAATTAAAACACCCTTTCATGCAGTACTATGAAAGGGTGTTTTAATTTTATTCATTCTCTTAAGTTGATGGCTAAGGCCCCAGAAGGACACTATTTATTCTTTCCCATCTAAAAGGCGACCAAGTCCGCCTAAAACGCTGCCTTCACCGCTGCTTTGAGCTGCTGGGCTTGTAAGGCGTGCTGCTAAGCGGCTAAGTGTTAAGGACTGAATCCAAACCGTTCCAGGACCTTCTAGCGTTGCGAAGAATAAACCTTCACCGCCAAATAGAGCTGTTTTTACTTTTCCAACGAATTGAATATCGTAGTTAACATCTTTTGTCATTGCAACGAGACAACCTGTATCAATGCGAAGTTTCTCGCCAGGTTTCAATTCACGCTTATATACAGTTCCGCCTGCATGCATGAAAGCTAGACCATCACCTTCAAGTTTTTGCATGATGAAACCTTCACCACCGAAGAAACCAGTTCCTATTTTTTTAGTAAACTCAATTCCGATAGAAACACCTTTTGCGGCACAAAGAAATGCATCTTTTTGGCAGACTACTTTTCCTTGATATTCTGTTAAATCAACAGGAATAATTTTTCCAGGATAAGGAGCGGCGAATGATACGTGTCGTTTGCCATGACCTGTATTTGTAAATACAGTCATAAACATACTTTCACCTGTAACGAGACGTTTACCTGCGCCCATTAATTTACCGAATAGACCACTAGATGGTCCAGAACCATCACCGAAAATCGTTTCCATTTCGATATGATCTTCCATCATCATCATTGCGCCAGCCTCTGCGACAACGCTTTCTTCTGGATCCAATTCAATTTCAACAAACTGCATATCATCGCCATATAACTTATACTCGATTTCATGTGCTTGCATTTTTTCACCTCATCATATGTAGTAATTATATTGTACAAAAATTAAAGAAATTAGAATACTGTAGTTTTGTTAATTTTTGAATAAAAATAGAATGAGAATTTAAGGTTATACTAGGATTATAAAAAACGATGGGAAGAAAGTGTTCTCATTTGACGTTTTTGATATAGCATGATATAGTGAGAACACTATTGAGCTACATAATGTGGTACGGAAATAAAGCACGTTGTATTAAAGGCTGTAAGCTTGTTATACATTCATGTCCTTTATATCCACCTTTTCATGTGGATTCATAGTTTCATTTTTATTTAGGAGGTACATGACATGCAAACAGGTAAAGTTAAATGGTTTAACGGCGAAAAAGGTTTTGGCTTCATCGAAGTTGAAGGCGGAGAAGACGTATTCGTACATTTCTCAGCTATTCAAGGCGACGGCTTCAAAACTTTAGAAGAAGGTCAAGAAGTTTCTTTCGAAATCGTTGATGGAAACCGCGGACCACAAGCAGCTAACGTTACAAAAAACTAATTAGCTAGCGAAAAAAAGCATTCCGAATTTCGGAATGCTTTTTTTATGCTTTAGAACCAGACTCATCTGAAGATAATTCACCTTTAAAGGTACGTTCTTCAGAGTCATCAAGCAATTGTTCATATTCTTCATGTTCTTCTGTTGCGAAAACTTGTGGGTTTTTTCCATACATATCTGTTCCAATAAAGTTTTCGAAATCCTCTACATACCCAACATTTTCTTTACTATTTACGTACATGCCATTATAGTTTTTTGAATCCTGTCTTTCTAAATCGGATGGTGTTTCTGATGTTCCGTAATTTGCGACGTCTTGCCAAGCATCTTCAGCATCGTACTCTACAGAATGATCTTCGTCGTGCTTATGAAAAGAAGAATTTAGCACCTCTTCTTCAACTGGGCGCGCCTTCATATCTAATTTATTTGTAGTGTGCTGAATACACGTTGTAGCAGTTGGCATTGCTTCTAATCTTTCAAATGGAATTTCCTCACCAGACACTTCGCAAATTCCGTACGTACCAGCTTCAATTTTTTGCAGAGCATGTTTCGTATCTTCTAACTGTTTATGCCAAAATTCGATGAGTCCGAAATCTTTCTCACGTTCGTACAATTCTGTAGCCATATCACCTGGATGGTTGTCATAGCTAGACAATTCTCCTACTGAATCACGTTCAGATGCACGGTTTTCATCTTCATGAGTTTGTATCGTTTGTTCAACTTCTTGCTGTTGTTTTTCTAGAATAGATTTAAATTGATTTATTTGTTGTGGAGTTAACATAGTCGTCCACCTTCCTACAATTCAGTTTCTTTACATAGTATGAGCGTTGAGAGTAGGAATTATGAGATGAATTTCAGCCGGGAAGTCGGTATATGAAAAAAGGAGCCGCATAAGCAGCTCCTTTCTATAGGAAGTATCCAAGCAATAATCCGATTCCCATTAGGAGACCGAAAATTGTATTTGTTTTTGCTGTTGAAATCATCGCAGGTACCATTTCCATTGGAATGCTTTTGCCGATAAAGCCTTTCGTCGCTTTAAATGCTTTCGGTACACTTAAGAATACGATAAGCATCCATGGTGATACGATGTTAACGATGATTAAAGCGATTGTCCAAATGTAGGCAACGATAAACATAGAAGCAAGTACACCAACGGCTCTTTCGCGTCCAACGAGAATTGCTAACGTTTTACGACCATTTTCTTTATCACCATCTAAATCACGAATATTGTTAGATAGTAAAATTGCACCAATTAAAATGGAGCTTGGAATAGATAATAAAATCACTTCTGATGTTACTGCCCCTGTTTGGATAAAGAATGAAATACCAATAATAATGACACCCATAAATAATCCTGCTGTTAGCTCTCCAAATGGTGTGTACGCAATTGGAATGGGGCCACCAGTGTAAAGGTAAGCAACGGCCATACAAACAAGACCGATTGCAGCAAGCCACCAGCTAGAGTTCATACAAATATAAACACCTAATAGCGTTGCGATGCCTAAAAATCCGAATGCTAAGTTAAGCACGGTTTTTGGTTTAATGCCATCGCGGACGATAGCACCTCCGATTCCAACTGAACCTTCATGATCGAGTCCTCTTTTATAATCAAAGTATTCATTAAACATGTTCGTTGCTGCTTGAATGAGAAGGCAAGCAAGAAGCATCATAAAGAAAAGAGGAAGATGTATTTGATTTATACCTCCGACCTGCATTGCAAAAGCTGTTCCGATGAAAACAGGAACGAAAGCTGCTGTTAATGTATGGGGACGTAATAAACTCCACCAAATTCGCCAGCCTGTTTGTTTACTTGGCTTTGGCGCCGTAGGAGAGGAATTCGTTTCGACGTTCATTTCCATGTTGAATCCTCCTTGGTCACATATTGTACACAATTAAGTGTAGAAAAAGCATCATTTAGTGTCAACGTTTATTTTCTAGGAAGAGAAGGTGAATTTCTCAGAAATGCTAAACGTTGACAGGCCTTTCCTTTGAGGTGTATCTTAAAATCAAGCGTAATTATGACTATTTTTCGCCCATAGGGGGGAGACAATTGTGATTCAAACGAAACGAAAAGGCTTACAAGAAGTTCTTGTTACAGCTATTAAGCGTACGACTGATGAAAAAACATTAGTTAGTTTTGTAAAACAAATAGATTGGGTGGATCCACTTCTGTTTTATGCAGCAGGAAAAAGGATCGCATTCGAAAATAGATGTTATTTTGCAGACCCAGCTCAGCATGTAATATTTGCTGGAATTGGCTCTGTTTTCACTATAGCAAATTCTTCTCACAAACGCTTTCAAACTGCTCGTGACGAGTGGGATAAAGTAAAAGAGAAAGCATTCGTACAAAGAGAAGGATACGAATTTGGAACAGGTCCTCTTTTATTTGGTGGATTTTCATTTGACCAAGAAAAAGAAAAAACGAATCTTTGGAAAGAATTTGATGATACCACATTTTCACTACCAGCATTTTTATTAACTGTAAAAAATGAAAAGGCGTGGTTAACGATTAATCAGTTCGTTTCAGCTGAAGATTGTGCAGAAACTCTTTATAACGAAATTATTTCTGTAGAAGAGAGAATTTTACAAGAGAGTAAATGTGCACTAGTAGGATCAAAATTAACAGTTACTTCTAAAGTAGAAGTTGATCCGATTGGCTGGATGAACGCGATTGGAAAAGTGCAAGATGAAATGAAGCAAGGGAACGTGCAGAAGGTTGTATTAGCAAGGGAGCTAAAATTAACGATGGATCAGCATATTGATTCCGTTCTTGTTTTAGAAGCGCTTCGCATTGGGCAACCGGATTGTTACGTATTTTCTTTTGATTATAAAGGAGCATGCTTCTTAGGGGCGACACCTGAGCGATTGATTCGAAAAGAAGGCGAGAAGTTCACATCGATGTGCCTTGCTGGTTCAATTGGTCATGGCAATTCTATAGAAGAAAGTAAACAAAATGGTGAGACGCTTCTTCATGATGAAAAGAATTTGGCTGAACACGGTTATGTAGTTAACATGATTCGAGGTGTGCTAAGTGAGCATTGCGAATCTGTTAATATTCCGGAGAGCCCAGGCTTATTAACGACGAAAAATTTAATCCATTTATATACGCCAGTAGAAGCAAAAGGTGATGCAAGTCTTTTAACGATGGTAGAAGAATTACATCCAACACCAGCTCTTGGTGGTACACCTCGTCATGAGGCGTTGAAATTAATTCGTGATGTAGAGCTTTTAGATAGAGGATTATATGGTGCACCAATTGGCTTTATAGATGATGAAGGAAATGGTGAATTTGCGGTTGCACTTCGCTGCGGATTATTAAATGGCGAGAAGGCATCCTTGTTTGCCGGCTGTGGTATCGTAATTGATTCAGTAGCGCAGCTTGAATATGAAGAAACAAGTTTGAAGTTTAGACCGATGCTTGGTGCTTTGGAGGAATTAATGAAATGAACAATCATATAGAAGCATTATCATATTATTTAGGCGCGTTCGTGGACGAACTGACGCGTCTAAATGTATGTGATGTTGTCATTAGTCCTGGCTCACGGTCAACGCCGATTGCCTTACTAATGGAACAACATGAAGGAATGAAAACATATTTACATGTAGACGAAAGATCAGCAGGATTTTTTGCGCTCGGTATTGCGAAAGTAAAAAAACGTCCTGTTGCGCTATTATGTACGTCAGGGACGGCAGCAGCGAACTATTATCCAGCTGTATGTGAAGCGTTTCATTCACGAGTGCCGCTTATCGTATTAACAGCGGATAGACCGCATGAATTAAGAGATGTGGGTGCACCACAGGCGATGAATCAATTTAATTTATACGGTACTTTTGTGAAGCAATTTACAGAGATGGCACTTCCTGAAGCGAGTGAAGCAATGTATCATTACGCTCGAATGACAACGCAGCGTACGATAGCAAGCGCACTTCTAGCGCCGCAAGGACCTGTTCATCTTAATTTTCCAGTTCGCGAGCCGCTTATACCGGATTTCTCATTAGAAAGTTTATGGGATAAAGGGCGTGGTGAATATACAGGAGTAGTTCAGCAAGGGAACGTGACGATGCCGAGTGAATATGTAGATTCTCTTGTAGGGCGCCTTTCACATATGGAAAAGGGGCTTATTATTTGTGGAGACGGCAGTCATCCAGAAATAACAGAAGTTGTTATGAAAGTAGCTGAGAAAACAGGGTATCCAATTTTAGCAGATCCACTTTCTAACCTCCGTAGTGGTAATCATGATAAAACGATGGTTATAGATTGTTACGATACATTTTTACGAAATGAATTGTTAAAAGAAACGTGGAAGCCGAATGTTTTAATTCGTTTCGGAGGAATGCCTGTCTCTAAAGCATTAACGCAGTTCATCAAAAAACAAACGAAAGCTGTTCATATCGTTGTCGATGAATCTGGACAATGGAGAGATCCAGCTTTAGTTGCGACAGAAGTTGTACAAGCTAGTGACAGTGAATTTTGCAGAGCATTATTAGAGAAAATGCCAGTTATGAAAAAGAATGATTGGTTCGGAATGTGGAAACATATAAACGAGAAAACGAGAGAAACGCTTCGTGAGATGGAAACATATGAAACGGCATTTGAAGGAAAAGTAATTACGGATATTGTAAGTGTATTACCAGAAGGGGCAACGTTATTTGCGAGTAATAGTATGCCAATTCGCGATACCGATTCATTTTTCTTCACATCGGATAAAAACATTCAAGTAATGGCGAACCGCGGTGTAAATGGTATTGATGGAATCATTTCAACAGCTTTAGGAGCGAGTATTATTTGTGATCCGCTCGTATTAGTAATCGGTGATTTATCATTTTATCACGATTTAAACGGACTATTAGCCGCGAAACTACATGAGTTAAATATAACGATTGTTGTTGTAAATAATGATGGTGGAGGTATTTTCTCATTCTTACCACAATACGAGAAAAAGGAACATTTCGAATCATTATTTGGAACACCAATTGGGCTTGATTATGAACATGTTGTCAAAATGTATGGTGGTTCATTTAGCCGTGTAAATGGTTGGGAAAACTTCCGAGAAGAAGTACAAACTGGAACGAAAACGAATGGATTACACGTTGTGGAAATTTGTACGAATCGCGAAGAAAACTTGAAATTACATCGTGAACTATGGGCAAAAACAATGGACGTTATTACTACATCTTTGCAAGGTGAATCAAAATGAAAGTAACATTGCAAGGTGTATCGTATGAATATGAAGTAGCCGGAAGCGGGGAACCACTTCTACTTCTTCATGGTTTTACGGGAAGCATGGAAACGTGGGGTTCCTTTATTCCTTCTTGGAGCGAGCAGTTTCAAGTCATTCTAGTAGACATTGTTGGACACGGGAAAACGGAAAGTCCTGAAGATGTGACGCATTATGATATTCAAAATGTGGCACTGCAAATGAAAGAACTACTGGATCATCTTCATATTGAAAATGCGCACATACTTGGCTATTCAATGGGTGGTAGACTTGCGATTACGATGGCATGCTTATATCCAGAATATGTGCGTTCGCTTCTTTTAGAAAACTGTACAGCTGGACTTGAGAGTGCAAAGGAGCGAAAAGAACGCAAGGAAAAAGATGAACGACTTGCCGATAAAATTGAGCAAGAAGGCATCCGAAGTTTTGTATCGATGTGGGAAAATATTCCGCTATTTGAAACGCAAAAACGTTTAGTGCAAAGCGTAAAAGAAGCGGTGCGAAAAGAACGACTTGCTAATAATTCAAAAGGACTTGCAAATAGTCTTCGCGGCATGGGAACAGGGGCTCAGCCTTCATGGTGGAACGAATTGCAAAACCTAAAAATGCCTGTCCTTTTACTGAATGGAGAAAGCGATGAAAAGTTCTTTCGCATATTAAAAAACATCGAAAAATGCATCCCTCATGCGAAATTTGTCAAAATTGATGGGGCTGGCCATGCAATTCATGTGGAACAACCGGAAAAGTTTGATACAATAGTAAAGGGATTTCTAAAAACTATGCAGTGATACTTTTTTCAGCAAGAAGGAAGTTGCACTTATAGCGGAGATCAGAAATATAAAAGGAGGTAATAGTAATGACTATTGAATGGGTAAAAGAAGGCAATTACGAAGATATTATTTATTCAACATACAATGGCATCGCAAAGATTTCGATTAACCGCCCTGAAGTACATAATGCATTCCGTCCTAAAACGGTAATGGAGTTAATCAATGCTTTTGCACACGCTCGTGATGATGCAAATGTTGGCGTTATCATTTTAACAGGTGAAGGTGGACGTGCATTCTGTTCTGGCGGCGACCAAAAAGTTCGCGGTCATGGTGGCTATGTAGGTGACGACCAAATCCCACGTTTAAACGTATTAGACTTACAACGTCTAATTCGCGCAATCCCTAAACCGGTTATCGCAATGGTAGCAGGTTATGCAATCGGTGGTGGACACGTACTTCATATCGTATGTGACTTAACAATCGCTGCAGACAACGCTGTATTCGGACAAACAGGTCCTAAAGTAGGAAGCTTTGACGGTGGATACGGAGCTGGTTATTTAGCTCGTATGGTAGGCCATAAGAAAGCTCGTGAAATTTGGTACCTATGCCGTCAATATAGTGCACAAGAAGCACTTGATATGGGCTTAGTAAACACAGTAGTACCATTAGAAGAACTTGAAGCAGAAACAGTACAATGGTCACAAGAAATTTTAGCAAACAGCCCAATGGCACTTCGTTTCCTAAAAGCTGCATTCAACGCAGACACAGACGGTTTAGCTGGTATTCAACAACTAGCTGGAGACGCAACGTTATTGTACTACACAACTGACGAAGCAAAAGAAGGCCGCGACGCGTTCAAAGAAAAACGCAGTCCCGACTTCGGTCAATTCCCTCGTTTCCCGTGATCAAACCAAAAGCGGAAGCGGCTCGCTTAGAATGTGAGGGGGATGCAACTTCTGACAAAGAGGCGCTTTTTGCCTCGTAGGAAGAAGTGAAGCCACCGAACATTCTAGCCGCTGTAGCTGGATGAAACCAAAAGCGGAGCCGACTGTTTAGCCCCGTAGGCTAAGGTTCTTTCGTACAGAAAGTGTTTTTTACTTTCTCGTGCGGAAGGTTCTTAGACGGAAGCGGCTCGCACACAATGTGAGACGCTCCCAAAAGATCACACCGGAAACAAAACAACTAAGAGACTTGATGTCATATCAGGTCTCTTTCTTTCATGAAAGGAGAATGAGTGATGGAGACGATGCCGAATTGGTTAATGCAACGTGCATTTTTAACACCTGATCGCACTGCAATTGAAATTGAAGAGGGGAAGGTTACTTTCGTGCAGCTGCATGAAAAAGTAGTATCTGTTTGTGAACACCTCACGCATGTAGGAGTGAAGCGGGCGCAAAAGGTGGCTGTTCTGATGAAAAATGGTATGGAGATGATTACAGTTATTCACGCCCTATCTTACATAGGTGCAGTAGCTGTGCTTTTAAATACGCGTCTTTCAAGAGAAGAGCTACTTTGGCAAATGGATGATGCGGAAGTTGTTTGTTTAGTGACGGATCAAGAGTTTGAGACGGAAAATGTTCCAGTATGTTCATTTGCTGAAGTGATGCAAGGACCGAAGGCGGAAGCATTTATACAAGAAGAATTCTCTTTAGAAGAAGCGATGACAATTATTTATACGTCAGGGACGACAGGGAAACCGAAAGGCGTTATTTTAACGTACGGTAACCACTGGGCAAGTGCAGTCGGTTCTTCGCTTAATTTAGGGCTTCGTGATGATGATTGTTGGTTAGCTTGTATGCCAATGTTCCACGTTGGCGGGTTATCTCTTTTAATGAAAAATATTATGTACGGTATGCGCATTTTACTCGTTCCAAAATATGATGCTAATTTTATTCATAAAGCACTTCAAACGAGAGGCGTTACGATTATTTCTGTCGTTTCTAAAATGCTAACAGATTTATTAGAACGACTTGGCGAAGGTACATATCCATCTTCTTTACGATGCATGTTACTTGGGGGAGGACCAGCACCGAAGCCGTTATTAGAAACATGTGTGGAAAAAGGAATTCCTGTGTATCAAACGTACGGTATGACAGAAACATCATCGCAAATTTGTACGTTAACAGCAGATTACATGTTAACGAAAGTAGGATCAGCCGGAAAACCACTATTTCAGTGTCAGCTTCGTATTGAAAAAGACGGCGTAGTTGTGCCGCCCCGTGCTGAAGGAGAAATTGTAGTAAAAGGACCGAACGTAACAGGTGGCTACTTTAACCGTGAAGATGCGACGCATGAGGCGATCAGAAATGGATGGCTTCATACTGGTGACCTCGGTTATTTAGATGAGGAAGGATTTTTATACGTATTAGATCGCCGCAGTGATTTAATTATTTCTGGCGGAGAAAATATATATCCAGCTCAAATTGAAGAAGTATTGCTCTCTCATCCAGCGGTAGTAGAAGCGGGTGTTGTCGGTATGGCTGACGAAAGTTGGGGACAAGTACCAGCTGCTTTTGTTGTAAAAAGTGGAGACGTAACAGAAGAAGAAATTATTCGTTTTTGCGAAGAGAAATTAGCGAAATATAAAGTGCCGAAGAAAGCATGTTTCTTAGAGGAATTACCACGAAATGCTTCGAAGAAATTGTTAAGACGAGAGTTAAGAAAATTAGTGGAGGAGATGTAGGTGGAAATAAAAAAAGCGACACTTTATATAACGGAAATGCCGCTCATTATCCCGTTTGCGGCAAGTTACGGGACTTATGAAAAGCGTGAAAGTATCATCATTGAATTAGAAGATACAGATGGATACATTGGTTTTGGTGAAGTCGTTGCATTTTCTGAACCGTGGTATACGGAAGAAACGGTGAAGACAGCGCTGCATGTACTTCAGGATTTTTTATTACTAGATTTATTGAAAGCTGAAATCTCTCATCCGAATGAAGTACCGTCTTTGTTCCAACATATAAAGAGAAACCGGATGGCAAAGGCCGGAATTGAAGGTGCTGTCTGGGATTTATATGCGAAGCGTCAAAAGCAGTCGTTAGCGATATTGCTTGGCGGAAATAGGTCTGAAATTGAAGTCGGCGTTGTGATTGGGATCAATACAATTCCCACTATGTTAAAACAAATCGAGAAGTACGCGGAAGAAGGATACGAGCGCTTTAAAGTGAAAATAAAGCCAGAACATGATTACGAATTACTGAAAGAAATTCGCAAAGAGTTTCCGAACATCCCGTTAATGGCTGATGCAAATTCAGCTTATACATTAGCGGATACGGAGAAGTTGAAACGACTAGATGAATTTAGGCTTATGATGATTGAACAACCGTTAGCGGATTACGATTTTCTGGATCATGCACAACTGCAAAAGAAAATTGAAACACCGATTTGTTTAGATGAAAGCATCCATAGTTTAGAAGACGCACGTGTTGCGATTACGCTTGGCAGTTGCCGCGTCGTTAATATTAAACCAGGGCGAGTGGGCGGATTAACAGAGTCCGTTCAAATCCATAATTATTGTATGGAGCATAACATACCAGTTTGGTGCGGTGGCATGGTAGAAATGGGGATTTCACGAGCTCAAAATGTTGCACTCGCCTCTTTGCCAAACTTTACGATTCCTGGAGATATATCTGCTTCTAGTAGACATTGGGAGAGGGATATTATTTCACCGGAAGTGATGCTTGAAGGCGGAAAAGTAAGGGTACCGCAAAGTATTGAACGTGAGTATGAAGTAGATCGAGGCAGGTTGGAAGAAATAACAAAGCAGCGGATTATTTTTGAGCGATGAATGGGAGCTTTTATTAGTACTGACTACCTGCAAATAGCGGGATGATTTTGTCGTTAATTGTCGGTAAGTCGATATATTTAAAAAATCGCTGATATAATTTAAATTACAGTTGATATATTTTGAAAATTGCCGATATAATTTCATTTATCAAGGTTACTCTTATGAGTAGCCTTTTCTTATTGTACAAATTGGATAGACTAGTTTAAAATCGAGCGTATGAAAACAGAATAAAGTAGGGGGACTAAAATGAAGCGCATTTCAATTTTAATAGCTGATGATGAAGCGGAAATTGCTGATTTAATTGAGATACATTTAGAAAAAGAGGGTTACCACGTCGTTAAAGCAGCTGATGGAGAAGAAGCCATGCATATTATTCAAACGCAGCCAATTGACTTAGTGGTTTTAGATATTATGATGCCGAAAATGGATGGATATGAAGTGACGAGGCAGATTCGCGGCAAGCACCACATGCCAATCATTTTCTTAAGTGCGAAAACATCTGATTTTGATAAAGTGACAGGTCTTGTATTAGGCGCAGATGATTATATGACAAAGCCTTTCACACCGATTGAATTAGTTGCACGTGTAAATGCACAACTGCGTAGATTTCTTACGTTAAATCAGCCGAAAGTAGCGGAGAATAAATCTGCTTTAGAAATAGGCGGAGTCGCTATTGATCCTGAGCGAAGAACAGTAAATGTGTACGGAGAGCCGATTGAATTAACACCAAAAGAATTTGATATTTTATATGTATTAGCAAGTCATCCGAAGAAAGTGTACAGTGTGGAAAATATTTTTCAGCAAGTATGGGCTGAAGGGTATTACGAAAGTGGAAATACAGTTATGGTACATATCCGTACTTTGCGAAAAAAGCTTGGGGAAGATAAAAGAAAGGATAAGTTAATAAAAACAGTGTGGGGGGTAGGTTATACTTTCAATGGCTAAAACGATGAGAAGCTTTCGCTCGAAGATGATTATGCTATTTGCGTTAAGTATGATATTAGCTGGTGGCGTAACGTATTTAATTTATGAGGGGCTACGTCTCTATTATAAATTAGCAGTTCGTTATGAGGATCCTTTAGCCCAATTTCGTTCAATGGTAAGACAAATTGGGGACATTAATTTCTTTTTAATTGTATTTATTCCTCTGTCCATTATGTTTTTCTTCTTCCTTACTAGACCGTATTTAAAATATTTTGATGAGATTTCGAACGGGATTCATCATCTTGCGAACGGAGATTTTTCAAATCAAGTTCGTGTTTCATCAAATGATGAGTTTGGATATATCGCACGCGAAATTAATGTAGCGAGTGAAAAATTAAAAGAAGCGGTTGAACGAGGAGACTTTGCGGAAAGTAGTAAAGATCAGCTCATTGTCAACTTAGCTCATGATTTAAGAACGCCGCTAACATCTGTTTTAGGGTATTTAGATTTAATTCTTAAAGATGAGAATTTGACGAAGGAACAAATTAAACATTTTTCTACAATTGCTTTTACGAAATCCGAAAGGCTTGAAATCTTAATTGATGAATTATTTGAAATAACGAGAATGAATTATGGCATGTTGCAAATTGAAAAAAGATCAATTGATATAAGTGAATTACTTATACAGTTAGATGAAGAATTATATCCGTTATTAGAAAAAAAAGGTTTAGAAGCGAGATTGAATATGGATTCGCATTTACCTATTAACGGTGACGGGAAATTGTTAGCTCGAGTATTTGAAAATCTTTTAACGAATGCGATTCGCTATGGATACGATGGAAAGTTTGTTGATGTGAACGGATATATTGATCATGAAGAGGTAGTTGTACAAATTATTAATTACGGCGATAGCATTCCAGAAGAAGATTTACCATATTTATTTGATATGTTTTATACAGGTGATAAGGCGAGGTCAGAGCAAAAGGGCGGAACAGGCCTTGGGCTATTTATCGCAAAAAATATTATCGAACAGCATGATGGGACAATCTCTGCTGAAAGTAACGTAATTAGAACGATATTTGAAGTGAGATTACCAAAAGAAGAGAGCAAAGCAATTTAATAAAAATTTAAACTTTACCCCACTTTTTATTTTAATAGTTTTTTCTATTCTATACGTAAGTTACGTTAAGGAGGAACTAGAAATGAAAAAGTGGGTATTTATTTCTTTTTTTATAATATGTACAGCATGTGTAGGCTTTTATATATCACCAGTATTTCAAAAGGAGATCGATGTTAAAATTGCAGAAAAAGATAATAAAGTAAAAGCCGCGAACACTGAAAAGATAGAGGTCACAAAGGAACAAATTTATAAAGGGGATCTACTATTAGTTAATAAAGATTACCCGGTTAAAAAAGATAGTGTTAGGTCCGATATTGTCAATGTAAATCACAATAGTGAATTAGTAAGAGGCTATGTAATATTTGATAGAAATCTTCGCTTATCAGAGGGTGTTGTAAAAAAGTTTTTGAACGTTGTCGATGCAGCTGGGAAAGATGGAGTACAGCATTTCTTAATGAGTAGCGGTTACCGAGATTTTCAAGAACAAAGTAAATTATATAAAGAAATGGGATCGGATTATGCACTTCCAGCAGGATATAGTGAACATAATTTAGGGTTATCACTCGACGTTGGGTCTACTCAAAAGAAAATGGAGAAAGCTCCTGAAGGAAAATGGATTGAAGAGAACGTATGGAAGCACGGATTTGTTTTACGTTATCCGAAAAATAAAAGTGATATTACGGGCATTCAATATGAGCCGTGGCACATACGTTATGTAGGCTTACCACATAGCGCAATTATGCAAAAAAAGAAGATTACGTTAGAGGAATATTTGGACTTTTTAAAAGAGGAAAAAGAAGTTTCAACTGAGGTTGAAGGTAAGAAATATACGGTTTCTTATTATAAAGTTTCAGATCGTATGAACGTGAATGTTCCGGTGAATAAGCAGTATGAAATTTCGGGGAACAATATGGACGGGGTTATTGTGACGGTTCAGGAATAGAGAAAAAGGCTGGTCCGTTTTGGGTCAGTCTTTTGGCATATAAGAAATAGATTGCCGTTTTTTGTCGGTAAATCGATATTCCTTGTCGAATCATTGATATAATTTCCTGTACTATCAACATTTTGTGGATTGTTTTTTTATTTACCATTAAACATTATAACGTTATATTTACTTTTCTTTTTTTTCGTGATACTCTAAATATGTGAAAGAGATATAAAATGAAATTTTAATGTAAGCGTATTCTTATGGCTTCTTATAGAAAAGGGTGGAAATACAATGACAGAACGATTCGTGCTACGTAATGTGAAGCGTGTGAACGGGGAAGAGATTGACATTGTAGTTGAAAATAATAAAATTGCACAGGTGACGAAAGCTGGTGCTGGCGAGGGTGGAAAGGTTCTTGATTACTCAGGTACTTACGTATCGAGTGGATGGATTGATTTGCACGTTCATGCTTTTCCAGAGTTTGATCCGTATGGCGATGAGGTAGATGAAATTGGCGTTAAGCAAGGGGTAACGACAATTGTTGATGCGGGAAGCTGCGGAGCTGATCGTATCGCAGATTTAGTACAAAGTAGAGAACAGGCAAAAACGAATTTATTTGCCTTTTTAAATATTTCTCGCATCGGTTTGAAACGAATTGATGAATTATCCAATATGGAATGGATAGATAAAGAGAAAGTAATAGATGCAGTAGAAAAGTATAAAGATGTAATCGTTGGATTAAAAGCGAGAATGAGTAAAAGTGTCGTTTGTGATAGCGGAATTGAACCGCTGCACGTAGCGCGCTCTTTATCTCGTGAAACATCATTGCCGATTATGGTACATATCGGTTCAGCTCCTCCGCGTATTGAGGAAGTTGTACCTCTTTTAGAAAAAGATGATGTCATTACACATTACTTAAACGGGAAAGAAAATAATTTATTTGATGAAGAAGACAAACCGCTACCTGTGTTGTTAGATGCAGTGAAACGTGGTGTTCATTTAGATGTTGGTCACGGTAATGCTAGTTTTTCTTTTAAAGTAGCAGAAGCGGCGAAGTGTCACGGTATTGCCTTTAATACAATTAGTACAGACATTTACCGGAAGAATCGTATACACGGTCCAGTTTACAGTATGGCTCACGTTCTTTCGAAATTCCTTTACTTAGGGTATCCGCTAGAAGAAGTAATTGATGCGGTTACGAAAAATGCGGCAGAGTGGCTGAAAAAACCAGAGCTTGGTCGTATTCAAGAAGGCGATATTGCAAACTTAACTTTATTTACGGTGAAAGATGAACCGATTACGTTAATTGATTCAGAAGGGGATCAGCGCATTGCTGAAAGAAGAATTGATACGAAAGGGGTTGTAATCAATGGGTCATTCATTGAATGCTAAGTACGGATTAAAAAGAGTGATTAATGCGAGCGGTAGAATGAGTATTTTAGGTGTATCCGCTCCGACAAATACAGTGATGGATGCGATGAAACATGGTGGACAAAATTATGTGGAAATTGCCGATTTAGTAGATAAAGCGGGAGACCATATTGCGAGAATTTTAGATTCAGAGGCAGCGGTCGTTGTGAACTCAGCATCGAGTGGAATTGCGCTTTCTATTGCTGGTATTGTTACAGAAGGAAATCGTCGTAAGAGTGAACGACTTCATCAAGAGGTCATCGCGAAAAACGAAGTGATTATGTTAAAAGGTCATAACGTTCAATACGGTGCTCCTGTTGAAACGATGATTTATTTAGGCGGCGGTAAGCTCGTTGAAGTCGGTTACGCAAATGAAGGGAAAGCGGAGCATATTGAAGATGCAATTGGCGAAAATACAGCAGCTATTCTTTATGTGAAATCCCATCATGCCGTGCAAAAAAATATGATTTCTGTTGAAGAAGCATGGGAAGTTGCGCAGCGAAATAACGTACCACTTATCGTCGATGCGGCAGCTGAAGAAGATATTCAAAAATATGTGAAGTATTCAGACCTTGCCATTTATAGCGGTTCAAAGGCAATTGAAGGACCTACTTCTGGTATTGTCGGCGGTAAACGAAAATATATCGAGTGGCTGAAAGTACAATTACATTGCAGTGGTAGGAGTATGAAAGTTGGGAAAGAAACAACTTTCGGTTTACTTCAAGCGCTTGATGAGTACGGAGTAAAAGAAGATAAGAGTGAACAAGAAAAAGAGTTATTACAAGTACTTATGCCACTAAAAGAATTAAATGGTGTAAATGTAACGGTCGTTCAAGATGAGGCAGGAAGAGCAATCTTTAGAGCACGTATTCATATTAACGAGAACGAGCTAAATAAATCAGCAAAAGACGTTGTAACAGCATTATGCGAAGGGGAAATCGCAATTTATACACGTGATTACGGAGTAAGACAAGGATTCTTTGATATCGATCCACGTCCACTTCAAGGTGATGACATACATGTAATTGAAGAAAAAATGAGAGAAATTGTAGGGGGAAACTAAAATGACAAACATTCAAAAACGTTTTTATAAAGGCCGCGTAGCATTAAATGTATTAGCGAACAATATCCGAAATGCGAAAGACATTTTTGAAGCAGCAGAAGGTTATGTAGTAGTCGGTGTGTTATCAAAAGATTATCCAACAGTAGAAGAAGCAGTAACTGCGATGAAAGCATACGGAAAAGAAATTGATGACGCTGTATCAATTGGACTTGGAGCAGGAGATAATCGCCAAGCAGCGGTTGTAGCTGAAATTGCGAAGCATTATCCTGGTAGTCATATTAACCAAGTATTCCCTTCAGTAGGAGCGACGCGCGCAAATCTTGGCGGCAAAGATAGCTGGATTAATAGTTTAGTATCACCAACAGGAAAAGTAGGTTACGTAAATATTTCTACTGGCCCAATTAGTGCGGCTGGGGAAGAAAAAGCAATCGTTCCAATTAAAACAGCAATCGCACTTGTACGTGATATGGGCGGGAATTCATTGAAATACTTCCCAATGAAAGGCTTAGCTCATGAAGAAGAATATCGCGCAGTTGCGAAAGCTTGTGCGGAAGAAGGATTTGCATTAGAGCCAACGGGCGGAATTGATAAAGAAAACTTTGAAACAATTGTACGTATTGCATTAGAAGCAAACGTAGAGCAAGTTATCCCGCACGTGTACTCTTCTATTATTGATAAAGAAACTGGTAATACGAAAACAGAAGATGTACGCGAGCTATTAGCAGTCGTGAAGAAGTTAGTTGATCAATATGCGTAAGAAAATTGCAGCATTCGGTGAAGTAATGATGCGCCTGCAAGTGCCAGGGTATGAATTGTTATCGCAAGCAAACTCATTAAATTACTCATTTTCAGGTACAGGTGTGAACGTTGCAGCAGCACTTTCTCATCTAGGTCATGAAGGTTTTCTTATTTCAACTTTACCGGAAAACTCTGTTGGGGATGCTGCGGTATCACATATTCAAAAGTTAGGCATTCAGGCACCGTTTGTTTCAAGAGGCGGTAAATATGTTGGTATGTACTTTTTAGAAAATGGATTTGGAGCACGCGCAAGCCGCGTTACATATTCGAACCGATTAGAAAGTAGTTTCAATACGGCATGTGAAGAGATGTACCAATTTGAAGAAATCGCAAAAGAAATTGATATCGTTCATTTTTGCGGGATTACCCTTGCGATGAATGATACTGTGCGCCATCATATGAAATCTTTGGCGAAGGCAGTTAAAGAAAATGGAGGCACTGTCGTTTTCGATTGCAACTATCGTCCGTCGCTTTGGGGAGAAGATGGGTATGAACAGGCGAAACCTCATTATGAAGAAATGCTAGGCCTTGCCGATATTGTAATGATGAATGAAAAAGATGCGATGTTTGTTCTCGGAATGAAAACAGAAGAGACGGAGCGAGAAGCACAGCTTGTTGATCTTATTCCAAAAGTCGCTGAAATATATAATATCGCTACGATCGCGGGAACGCATCGTTCTATTAATAGCGATAATACACACTCACTTCGCGGATTCATATGTAAAGATGGGACGTTCACTTTTGCCAAAACACTTACGTTTTCTGTATATGATAGAATAGGTGCTGGAGATGCTTATACGAGCGGAATTATTCATGGCGAGATAGAAGAGTTTGCACCAGAGAAAGCTGTTTCATTTGCGTCAGCAGCTGGAATGCTTGCACATACAATCGTCGGTGATACGCCAATGTCATCAGAGAAAGATATACTTCGGGCAATGACGGCATCAGTAGGTGATGTAGAAAGGTAGTGGGTGTAACGGTGAACGTAACGAGAAAAAGAGGTCCATTATATTTACAAATTAAAAATATTATTCGTGATCGAATATTACATGGTGTTTATGCCATTCATACAAATATTCCTTCTGAACCACAATTAGAAGAAGAGTTCAAAGTGAGTAAAATTACAGTGCGAAACGCAATTAAAGAACTCGTTCAAGAAGGATATTTAGAAAAGAAAAGTGGTAAAGGAACGAAAGTCATTCGAAATACTTCTGCGACAAAGCTTTCAAAGGGAAAGAAATTTACAGAAGTGTTAGTGGAAGAAGGCTATAAAGTACAAAAGAAATTGCTAAAGGCAGAAGTGGTTCATAATGAAGAAGGAACAGTACCATTTCGTTTGTTTGGTAAAGAGAGTTTTCGTATTGAGCGTCTATATGCTTTAAATGATACTCCGTACATTCATTATACGCACTATTTCTCAGCACAAATGGCAAGTACAGACTTAGCGGACTTTGACTTACAATCGCTTTATGATCTAGTCGAGGACCGTGGTATACATTTAGAAAACTTCAGAGATGAATTCGCTGTTGGATTTGCGCCTAATTTCGTTGCAGAAGCGTTAGGAGAAAAAGAGGGAACAGCGTTATTAAAACGTATGCGCTATTCTTACGATGAAGTTGGCGAAGTAATTGAATATAGTGAAGGCTACTACAATACGGAAATGCAGCATTACGTTGTAAATTATGATGTGTAAAAAATGAAGAGGGACTAATTCCCTCTTTTTCTGTAAAAAATTTTCATATCGAAGGGGAATGGGATATGGATATATACTTATTAATCGTCACGTTAATTGCGATCGCAATTGTTATTTTAGGGGTATCGTGGTGGAAGTGGCATGCATTTATTAGTTTAACAGTTGCTAGTCTATTTTTAGCTATTATGTCTGGGTTGAACTTGACCAAAATTGTTACTGCCTATGAAATTGGTGTTGGTAGTGTACTAGGGCATTTAGTTGGTATTTTGGCTCTCGGAACAATTTTAGGGAAAATGATGTCTGATTCAGGGGCTGGCATGCAAGTAGCAGATTTCTTCATTCGATTCTTCGGGGTGAAAAAATTACCTTGGGCAATGTTATTCGCCGGATTTGTTATAGGTATTCCAGTATTTTTTGAAGTGGGAATCGTCATTTTATTACCACTTGTTATTTCAATTCGAAAAACAACGAAACAAAATATATTGTTAATTGCGTTACCTGTTATTGCTGGATTATCGATTGTACATGGGCTAGTGCCGCCGCATCCAGGTGCGATGACAGCAATCGGGATTTATAACGCGAATTTAGGAAAGGTACTATTGTATTCATTAATTATCGCGTTACCAACAGCAATTATCGCAGGACCGGTATTTGCAAAATGGGTACATAAGAGGGTTATACCTGAAAATGAACCGGAGCTTGTTCGAGTTACGACAGTATCTACTGATTTGCCAAGTCGTAAAGCTTCATTCTTTATCATTTTATTACCAGTAGTTTTAATGATTTTATCAGTAGTCGCACCATATATTTCATTACCGAAAAAAATAACTGAATTTTTAGTATTTGTAGGAAGTTCGGTAATCGCTTTACTTATTTCATGTTTCGCAGCGTTTTATTTGCTTGGTATAAAACAAGGAATTAATAAAAAGATGATTAAAAAATTAACAGATGAAAGTTTACTACCTGTCGGTTCCATTATTTTAATAATTGGTGCAGGCGGTGGATTTAAACAAATATTAATTGAAAGCGGCGTTGGAACAGCCATCGCTCAAATGGCAGAACATATTTCATTATCACCAATCGTCTTAGCGTTCATGGTAGCGGGATTAATCCGAATTGCAACAGGTTCAGCTACTGTAGCATTAACGACAGCAGCTGGAATTGTTTCACCGGTTATTCAGCACATGTCTGGTGTAAATTTAGAATTACTCGTTATTGCAACCGGTGCAGGTTCATTAATGTTTTCTCACGTAAATGATGCAGGATTCTGGCTTGTAAAAGAGTATTTAGGTTTGACAGTAAAAGAAACGTTTAAAACGTGGACGGTGCTGGAGACATTGTTATCATTTATTGCATTCGGCTTTGCGCTTTTACTTAATATGTTTGTTTAGAAGAAGGGGGTGCCTATTTAAAGGTATCCTCTTTTTGTGTTGGGGCTCTTTTCATGAAACAAGCCCGTTTTTAGGAGTGCCAAGCTTCCGATTTGCCCTGAAAACATAATATAAATGGAATCCCCTCATTTAGAGCAAGTTGAACTTGTTATGAATGATACTAAAGGAGGAATAGAGTAATGAGCGAAAAGTGTGAACACAGACATGATGATTGTAACCGCAGACATGATGATTGCGACCGTAGACGTGGCTGCGGCGGCGGTTTTGCGCTTCTAATCGTATTGTTTATTTTATTAATTATCATCGGTGCTAGCTGCTTCGGCGGAGGCGGCGGTGGTTGTGGTTACGGCGGTTATGGTGGATATGGCGGCGGCTATGGTGGATACTGCTAATTATTAAAAACTATTGAAAATGGCCTTGTGCAATATGCACAAGGCCATTTTATTCATATTTTTATATGCTGTGATAATTTATTAATGTACAGAGAGCGGATTAAGAAAAAGAAAATAATCTCGATAATCCCGAAAAAGGTGAGTACAATCAGTAACTCTTTTAGTAACGAGAAAGAAAACATGCTTTGTAAAAACTTAACCGCAAATAACGTGTGAACACCAGCAACGATGTAAGGAACGAAAAATAAAATTCCTAATTGAATCGTTGCGGAGCGAAACATTTCTGATTCAGTTAAGCCCAGTTTTGTAATCGTAATGTACTTTTGTTTTTCATTCGTTAAGTCGTTATACATACGGAAGTATAAAACGCTAGCCGCTCCGATAAAGAAGATAAAGCCAAGAAATGCCCAAATAAAGAATTGAGCAACTGCATTTTCTTTATTATGGAGTAACTCATCAGTAGCTGTATAAATATTAAAAGGGACGGGAGATGCATGCTTATCATCTTTATGTGCCTCATAATATTTTTCGGTGTCATTACTAATACTTTTTAATATATTTTTCGTTGGAATAATTGCATTTTCCCAATTATCCACGAAGTAGTTATAAACTGTAATGGTTTCAATATGAGGAATCATAGTATCGATTGCATAATCTTGCATAATAACTAAATTTGCTAATGCAAATGGTGGTGCTATTCCTTTGTTAATAAATCCCTTTATATAAAACTCCTTTTTATTGGATTCAAGCGTAATTGTATTTTGTTTTACAAATGGATTTGATACAAGGTTTAATAGCTCTGGTGAATAGCCAGAAATAATGTAAACTTCTTTTGAATCAAGGGTGATTGTAGGTCTCTTTAACTGCTTAGCAATTTCGTTATAATCACTCATTTTCATAATTGCAATCTCTTCTTTTGAAGCATTATCTTTTAAAAGCGTAAATTTATATTTTTTATATTGAAAATGAGCATTGGAAAGTTCGGATTCAATAGTATTAACGTGCTTTCGTTCAAGGGAATGATCCCCTTCTAATTTGTATGTGAAGGGAATAGGATATCGCTCTAGTATCGACGCTTTTGTATTATTATTCGCAGCAAATAGTCCGATAATAATCGTAAATGCAAGCGCAGATAGCATAGAAACGATAAAGAGTACATTAATATTACTACGGGTACGAGCAACTAAGTCTGAAATCCATAACATGTTTATTTGTTTCAAATAAAACTTTCTACGTTTCTTTAAAATATAGATAAAAAGAAGAAATGTTTGTGAAAAGAAAAAATATGTTCCGACTACTACGAGTGGCAAAATAGATAATATAATAAAGAAGACAGATCCGTTTTGCACATTTTTTTCGGTTACGTAGCCTTGTGGATAACCAGCAATATAATAACATAACCCTAAACAAGTTAAAGCAAATATCGAAATGAGTATAGACGGCCTTTTTTCGGCTGTCACTTTCTTGTTCCCTTTAATAAGATGGACTGTTTTACGAGTCCGAATAAACATAGGTGTAAATGTAGAAACGATTAAAAATAAAATGATAAACGTTACGGTTGTCACGATAATCGCTTCTGTTGGCCAATATAAATAGAGACCTTTCGCACTTGTTAATTTTGAAGTGACTAATAAGAAAAAATTAGAGAACACTAGGCCACCTTGTATACCGATAAAGATGGACAATATCCCGATTATCATGTTTTCAGTAAATAACAGTCTTTTTAATTGTTTCTGTGAGATACCGAGAATCGTGAGTATCCCGAATTGCTGCTTCCGTACATTTAAAAATGTTCCAATTGAATATAAGAGAAAGAAGAACGAGAACATAACAATCACAAGCTGTGCTGTACTCGCTAAGTTCATTAGAGGATCCCGTTCTTGAAAGCTTTGTACATTTTGTAAGCGTGGATGATACGCGTATACAGTAAATGAAAAGAAAACCATAATAGAAAAAGCACTACTTACAAAATAAGCAAAATATGCTTTAGAATTACGCGAGACATTTTTAAATGCAAATTGCCAAAACGTCATCCACGCCTTCCTCCTAATAATGCTAAAACATCTAATATTTCTTGATAAAATTTCTCGCGATATAGTCCGCGGTGTAATTCATTGTAAAGCCCACCATCTTTAATGAAAATAACGCGGTTACAATAACTTGCTGCAAACGGATCATGAGTAACCATTAAAATTGTGGCATCCTCTTCTTTATTTAATTTCGTAAATAGCTCCATTACATCAATTGCTGCTTTCGAATCTAAGTTTCCTGTCGGTTCATCGGCAAGTAGAAGTGAAGGATGATGAATAACAGCACGTGCTACTGCAGTACGCTGCGCTTGTCCTCCAGAAACTTCAAAAATACGCTTGTCCAAAATATGATCAATTCCAAGCTTTTTTGAAATGTTATCAAGCTTTTCGTCCATTTCTTTTAAAGGAACATTATCTAACGTTAAAGGGAGTACGATATTTTCACCGATTGTTAGTGTATCTAATAGGTTAAAGTTTTGAAAAACAAACCCTAACTCTTGGCGGCGGAAAATAGCTAGTTTCTCTCTACGAAATGTGTGCGGTTTTTTTCCATTAATCACGACATCACCAGAAGTAGGGGAGTCAATTGTAGAGATAACGTTTAAAAATGTAGATTTACCGCTACCAGATGGTCCCATGATAGCAACAAATTCTCCTTTATCTACATGTAAATTTATATTTTTTAAAGCAGTATGAGGGACCTTTCCTTCATACACTTTTGAGACGTTTTTTATGTGTAATACTTCTTCCATAATAATCACCTTTCTATTTTTAAAACTTAATATGTTGTGATAATTTTTGCATATAAAAGGAACGAATTAAAAGGAAAAAGATAATTTCAACCGTTCCAAAGATTACAAGTACAACTGTAATCTCAGCGAATAATGATAGATGTAATATCTCTTGTAACATCTTTGTCGCAAACATCGTATGGATCGATGCCATAATGTAAGGAACAAAGAAAAGAATCGCAAGTTGAATTGTAGCGGATTGCTTCATTTCGACTTCTGTTAAACCGATTTTTGTAATCGTTATATACTTTTCTTGCTCATTTGTTAAATCTGTATACATACGGAAGTAAAGAACACTGCCAGCTCCGATAAAGAAAATAACACCTAGGAAAGTACCAATTAAGAAAAACGAAGCAACATTTAATTTTGTTTTGTATAGAGAATCGCTTGCTTCACTTGCATGAAACGGTGGATGTTCTGCCTGAATAGCTGCATTGTCAGTATCAATTTTTGTTATAAATGCTGAACCGATATTATGTGCCTTTTCCCAATCTGGAACTTTGAAGCTATATAGACTCATCTGTTTTGAAGCGGTTGATAAGGCTTCTACATTTTCATCAGATAATACGAGAAGTTGTGATATTAAGCTATTCGGGAAAGGGTTATAACTTTTATATTCTTTCACTTGTAGCTGTAAAGAATTTTGAGTAAGTGTCAGAGTATTTCTCTTTTCTTGATCAAAAACTGTTCCAATGAATTGATCATCTATGTCTTTAATAAGGATATAAGACTCATTATTACTTACGGTGAGCGTTTCCCAATTTAATGCTTTAGCAAGTACATTATAGTCACTTTGTTTAATGGCATAATAGAGCTGCGCGTTATCTTCTGCTGAAGATACTTCATATATGTCTGTTTTAAATTTTGTATAAGTAAAGTGCTCTTCATTAAATTTTTGCTCTAACCAGTTTAAATGTTCATCAGCTAACGTATTTTCAGTATGTGATAAATAAGTAAACGGGAAAGGGTTTTGCCTTATTTCATCAAACTTTGTGAATTTCCCAAACCCATATAAGAATGTAATCATTGTAAAAGCGAGTGTCGATAACATCGTCACGATAAAGAGCATGTTAATATTTGTCCGAATCCGAGTTGCTAAATCAGAAACCCAAAGCATATTAATACGTTTCATATAAAATTTTCTTCTCGTCTTTAATATGCGAATGAGTAAGAAGCTAATTTGTGAGAAGAAAAAATATGTCCCAGCTGCAGCAAGTGATGGGATGACAAATATACAGGAGGCAGCGTACAAAAGCCCAGCGATATCTCCTAGTGACATAAAATATAGTGGGTTTGCTGCTAAAACATATCCAGATATTAAACATATCGCACCAAAGAGAGAGATGAGTACAGATGCTTTTCTTTCTTTTTGTTTTGTTCCTTCTTTTAAAAGACGTACAGCTTTTCTCGTACGGATTAGCATCGGTGTAAAAGATGATACGAGAATGAAGAGTCCAAGAAAGATAATTATAGTTAAAATGATAGCAGCTGTAGGCCACCAATATAAATATAAACCAGGCACATGCGTAATTTTGGCGGTAACTAATAAAAAGAACTGTGAAAAGACAAGGCCAAATTGAATGCCGAAAAATATGGATAGGCCACCAATTAGCATGTTTTCTAGAAATACGAGCCTCTTTAATTGCTTTGGAGATATGCCAAGTACTGTTAAAATCCCGAACTGTTTTTTTCGTACTTTTAAGAAAGTACCGATTGAATATAGTAAAAAGAAAAATGAAAAGAATACAATGACAACTTCTGAGATTGTCATTAATATGTTCAGAGCAGCATTCACGCCTGTCATATGCAATTTAGGATGAAATAAATAAACTGCAAACGAGAAGAAAATTGCAATGGAAAACGCACTACTTACAAAATAGGCGAAATAAGCTCTGGCGTTCCGCGTCACGTTTTTAAATGCAAACTGCCAAAATGTCATGCGCCTAAACCTCCTAATAGAGTTAATGTGAAAGGAGTATGAGGGGGTCCGCATACTCTTTTCATAAAGCTCACCTTTTGCTTATTTAAAACTTAATATGTTGCGATAATTTTTGCATATAAAGTGAACGAATTAATAGGAAAAAGATAATCTCAACTGTTCCAAAAATCACAAGTACAACCGTAATTTCAGCGAACAATGATAAGTTAATAATATCTTGCAACATCTTTGTCGCAAACATCGTATGAATAGAAGCCATAATGTATGGAACGAAAAATAAGATTCCAAGTTGAATGGTCGCTGAACGCTTCATTTCTGATTCTGTTAAGCCAATCTTCGTAATCGTTACATATTTTTCTTGCTCGTTTGTTAAATCTGTATACATACGGAAGTACAGTACACTACCAGCTCCAATAAAGAAAATGATCCCAAGGAATGTACCAATAAGGAAGTAGGAAGCACTTCCGGATTTGATTCTGTATAAAGAATTACCTGATTCAAAAATACGAACGAGAGATCCTTCGTGCTTGATACTCGCGCGGTCTTTATCTGCTCGTTTTACAAACTCATCAGCAATAGCATATGTATTCTCCCAGTTTTCTACGTTGTAATTATAGACTGTCACATGTTTAGTGTTAGTTGGTAAATTGTTAACGGCAGAATCAGATAATACTAATGTTTCATAAGCAAAAGTAGACGGGAGGGTATTATCTATTTTGATCCCTTTTATTTGTAGCTTATAATTTGTATTAGCGAGTGTAATATGTGTTCTATTGTAATTTGGATCGAATGAAGTAAATAATGGGACATATGCTGCTCCAGATAATATATATGTTTCATTCTCATTTATAAATAGTTTTTGTAATTGTAATGACGTAGCGAGTTTATTATAGTCACTTTGCTTTATGGCATATGTGTCATAATAAATTTCTGTATTATTTTTCGCTTCTACAGGCGTAGCGTATAAATCTACTTTAATTTTGTCGTAAGAGAATTGCCCATCTTCTAATTGTTTTTCTAGCCAATTTAAGTGCTGGGAAGTAAATGGATTCTCATCAAATGAGAAATATGAAAATGCGAATGGTGAATTTCGTTCAACATCAAGCTTCATAAATTTCCCGAACCCATATAAAAATGTAATCATCGTAAAAGCAATTGTAGATAGCATTGCCACAACGAAAAGCATATTAATATTTGAGCGAATGCGGCTAGCTAAATCAGAAATCCAGAGCATATTAATACGCTTCATATAAAAATTCCGTCTCTTTTTCAACAGGTGAATGAGCAAGAAACTAATTTGCGAAAAGAAGAAATATGTTCCGATTGAAACGAGTGCCGGAATGACGAAAATACTTGAAAGCATATAAACCATTCCTATTTGTGGGCTTATTGATACGAAATATATTGGTTTGCTCGCTAAAGCGTAGCCACCTATTAAACAGATAGCGCCAAATAGAGAGATAAATATGGATGGTTTTCTTTCCTTTTGTTTCCCAGCATTAGTTTTTAAAAGGTTTACCGTCTTTTTCGTACGAATTAGCAGGGGTGTAAATGAAGATACAGCGATAAAGAGACCAAGAAACACAATCGTCGTTAAAATGAAAGCATTCGTAGGGATATATAAATATATCCCTGGTAGATGTGTAATTTTCGCTGTTACTAATAAGAAAAACTGCGAAAAGACAAGTCCAAACTGCATACCGAAAAAGATAGATAAAATACCAATTAACATATTTTCAGTGAAAACGAGACGGTGTAATTGTTTTCTTGATATTCCTAAAACGGTCAAAACGCCGAATTGTTTTTTACGTACTTTTAAAAACGATCCGATTGAATATAGTAAAAAGAAAAAAGAGAACAAGACAATGACAACTTCTGAAAAAATCATTAATCCTGAAACTTCAGAGATCATACTGGAATTTTGTAATTTCGGATGAAATAAATAAACAGCAAACGAAAAGAAAACAGCAATGGAAAAGGAACTGCTTAAAAAATAGGCAAAATAAGCTCTTGAGTTGCGCGTTACATTTTTAAATGCAAACTGCCAAAATGTCATAATATATGCCTCCCGTTAGCAGGCCGATATGTAGTCTTATTGCAAAAAATGTATGAGAGTAAATTCTCATACATTTTGCTAGCATATGTTATGGTCATGCTTCGGTCACCTTCTCTGTATTTTCTGCTTGATTATTTGCAGCGTTGTGGAAGATGATTTTAATCGTCGTTCCTTTACCAACTTCAGAGTCTAGTTTCACAGAGTGACCTAAATAATCACAAATTTTACTTACAATATAAAGCCCCATACCAGTAGATTCTCCGAATGCACGACCGTTTTTTCCAGTGTAAAAAGGTTCAAATACTCTTCGAATATCTTCTTGTGGAATACCAACGCCTTCGTCACGAACTTCCAAAATAATATCTTTACCATTGCGATAAGCTGATAAGAAAACTTTCTTTCCGCGCTCACCAGAGTAGCGAACTGCATTTGTCATTAACTGATAAATGATGAACTTTAGCCACTTCGCATCAGAAGCGACTTTTAAATCTGAATGAACTTCTAAAACGGGGAAGACTCCGTTTCGAATGAATAATTCTTTCAATCCGTTAATATTTTTTGTCACAGCATCTTTTAATGAAATCGTCTCAACATGGAAGTCTTCATGGAAGTTATTTAGCCTTGCCATATATAAAGCCATATCGAGTCCTTGATTTAATCGTTCTAATTCTTTTTTGAATTTCGGGATTAAATGTTCATCTTCCATTTCAAGCACCATAAGCTGCATAACAGAAACAGGCGTTTTCATTTGATGCACCCAATGGTTAATAAATAATTGGTGTTCTTGCTGTTTTACTTCGAATGTTTGTAGGTCTTTTTGGAATAGACGATATTGCGTACGAACGAGCTCGTTTACACCGTGTGGCATAGGAGCAGTCGCTCTTTCAATAAACGCATCTTCCAGTTTCTCTGGTGGTTCACTTAATCTGTGATACATTCTACGGTTACGAACGTAACGATAAGCGAGGAAACAGATGAATAAGTATAAACTTAAAACGATGAAGTAAAACTTATTATTTTGAAATCCGTCTACTGCATCATAAAGAACGAAAATGATTCCGAAGTTTAATACATATAGTAGGAAAAATGCAAAATGATCACGTAAAAATAGTTTCATGCTTATTCACTCCAAGTTGCGTTAAAACGATACCCAAGTCCACGTACTGTTTCAATAGCATTTTCAATACCAAGCTCATTGAACTTTTTACGAAGACGCGTGATATTTACGTTTAATGTATTTTCCTCAACGAAGCTTTCGTCGTCCCAAAGAGCGGCTAGTAAATCTTCACGACTCGCTGTACGAGGAAATTTAGATAATAACATTTCTGCTAAAATTGCTTCTTTCTTCGTTAAAAGAACTTGCTCAGCGCCGAAATGAATTTCTGGACGCTCAGGGAATAGTTTTAGTCCTTCAACTTCAACGATACGCTCAGAAATATTTGGTGCATAATCACCGTAAATACGGCGTAATTGTCCTTTAATTTTTGCCATTACAACGTCGTAGTGGAACGGTTTTGTAATGTAATCATCCGCACCGCTTTCAATCGCCATAATTTGCTCCATCTCACCTGCGCGTGCCGAAATGAAAATAATTGGACAAGTAGATTCATGGCGAATTTGACGGCACCAGTAGAATCCATCGAATTTCGGTAAGTTTACATCAAGTAAAACAAGATGTGGTTTCACAGCGTTAAACGATTCCATAATATCATCGAAGTTCTCCGCAACAACAGCATCATAGCCATATTTTTGAATGTGAGATTGTAGTAATGATGAAATATTTGGATCGTCTTCAACGATTAAAATTTTATACATATGTATATTCCTCCTAAAAAAACAATTGTAGCTATAGTGTATCATGTGTTTCTCGTCTTTTCATTATGTTGAAATATAAGCTAGTAAACAATATAGGTCAAAAGTGGAAAAAGTAAAAAGGGCTAGGGATACAATTGACAATTAACTGAAAATATTTTAACATTTAGATAAATATCTAAATGTCTAATTATCGAAAGGAAGAAAGACATTGAATCAAGCATTTAAAGCATTAGCAGACCCGACAAGGCGAAAAATTTTAGACTTATTAAAAGAAGGCGATTTAACAGCTGGCGAAATTGCTGAACAGTTCAATATGACAAAGCCAAGTATTTCTCATCACCTAAATGCGCTTAAAAATGCTGAACTTATCCAAGATGAAAAAAGAGGACAATTCGTTATGTACTCTTTAAACACAACTGTATTCCAAGATTTATTGACTTGGGTGTTTACGTTTACGAATAAGGGGGAAGAGGGGAAATGAAGAAGCATATATTTCCGTTATTATTAATTGCTTTAACGATTATTGCATGGTGCATCGCGTGGCCTTATTTACCGGGAGAAGTTCCAAGTCATTGGAATATTAATGGTGAGGTAGATGGACATATGTCAAAAATGGGAATGTTGATTTTTGATGTAGCAATTATGGTTTTCATATATGCACTAGTTACTGTATTGCCTAAGATAGATCCGAAGTACGACAACTACAAAAGATTTCCTAAAGCACTTGGAATGATAAATGGAGCAATTTTATTTTTCTTATTTACTATTAATATGATGACACTAGCAAATGCTTTAGGGTATAACATTCCAATTGGAATCGTTGTGAACATAATGGTCGGTATCCTTTTCATCGTACTCGGCAATTATATGCAGCAATGTAAACCAAATTTCTTCATAGGTATTAAGACGCCATGGACGTTAAGTAGTGAAAATGTATGGAGAAAAACGCATAGGATAGGATCAAAGATCATGATGATTGGCGGTATTGTAATCATATTTTCCTCGTTTCTACCGGGAATGTGGAAGATGATTTGTTTGTTAAGTGTTGTTGTTGTACTGGTTGTTGGTACGATGGTGTATTCCTATGTTGCTTATAAGAAAGAGATAGGAGCTTAATAGAAATTTTATGGGGGAGAGAGGATGAAAAGACACGTATTACCATGGAGTTTAATTATTGCAATTGCAATGGGATGGTACATTGTATGGCCATATTTACCGGAACAAATTCCGCGTCATTATAATGCTGCGGGAATAGTAGATGGATATTTTTCTAAAGTAGAGGCAAGTTCATTTTCAATAGGTAGTATGGTGTTGCTGTATTTGATATGGCTAGCTATGGGGTATATTGATGTAACAAAAGATAAGTATAAACAGCATGCTAAAGTCCTTTCTGCAATTAACTATGCCATTCTTTTTATAGGATTCGGCTGTAACATATTTGCGTTATTAGCAGCGTCTAATTATATTGCTTCAGGCTCAATCGCCTTTAATTTCGGACTTGGAACGTTGTTTCTTGTACTAGGTAATCACATGCAACAAACGAAGCCAAATGGCTTAGTAGGAATCCGGATGGACTGGACATTAGAAAATCCTGTAGTTTGGAGAAAAACACACAGATTTGCTTCGAAGGTATTTGTAATAGGTGCACTTTGTATATATGCTGGGGCGGTACTTCCAGATCCATTCAATATTTTTATGGGGATTGGAATAATATTAATATGCATCTTCATATCAATGATAAAGTCATATGCTATTTATAAAAAAGAAATGCAATTGTGAGTAATAAGGGATTGAACTGTACGAGTCAAATTTTATATTTATAGTTTCTATGTGTTAAGAGATTTAAATACTCAGTGGGGATAATGAAAAAGCTCGCTGAGTAAATTTTTTGCTTTTAGGTCTGGAAATTCAGTTAAAAAGGATAGTTTGGGGGAAATCACATGTTAGAAATTATAAATTTTAGCAAGACATACAAAGGTGGCAAAAAAGCAGTAGATCAGTTAAATATTACTGTTCAAGCAGGGGATATCTTTGGATTTATTGGCCATAACGGTGCGGGGAAAAGTACAACAATTAAGTCGTTAGTAGGAGTTATAGATTTTGAAGAGGGTGAAATTTTTGTTGATGGACATTCAGTAAAAAAAGATCCGATTGCATGTAAGAAAGTAATGGCGTACATTCCTGATAATCCAGATTTATATGAGCAATTAAAAGGAATTCAATATTTGAACTTTGTTGCTGATGTGTTTAAAGTGTCTGCGAAGGATCGAGAAGCACAGATACAAAAGTATGGGGATGCTTTTGAGATTACACCTTACTTGGGAGATTTAATATCTTCCTATTCACACGGTATGAAACAAAAAGTGGCGATTATATCAGCGGTTTTGCATAAACCGAAATTATTAGTTTTAGATGAACCTTTCGTTGGTCTTGATCCAAAGGCAGCCGTAGTATTGAAAGGTATTATGAAGGAGCTTTGTGAAAAGGGAAGTGCGATTTTCTTTTCTACGCATGTTTTAGATGTGGCGGAGAAGTTATGTAATAAAATAGCGATGATTAATAGAGGGAAATTAGCACTTTCAGGGGAAGTGAATTCTTTAATAAAGGAAGGATCATTGGAAGAGCTCTTTATGAAGGAGCTTGCTAATGAATATTAGTAGTCTAGATCTTTTAAAAATCCGGTTGATAACGCAGCTTGGTTTAAATACTTTTAAATATGAAAAAGATAAGAAAAAGAAGCAGAATAAAATTTTGCTGACAGCATCTATTGCCTTAGTTGGTGTCATGTTAATGCTATATTGCGGAGCCTCAGCATATGGGTTGGTGAAACTAGGAATAAGTGAAATTATCCCAGTTTATGCACTAGTTATTAGCAGTGTATTGACGTTGTTTTTCACTATATTTAAGGCAAATGGAGAAATTTTTGCTTTTAAGGACTACGATCTTTTAATGTCATTACCGATTCGTGTAAGTACTGTTATTACAAGTAGGTTTTTGTATTTATATTTGCTGAATACGATCTTTTCAATCATAATCATGCTACCAATGGGAGTTGTTTATGGCATACATGAGAATCCATCAGTTTCTTTTTACTTTATGTGGTTCATCAGTATGTTTATAGCATCTTTAATTCCAACAACAATCGCAGCGATCTTTGGAGCTATGATTACGGCAATCGCTTCTAAATTTAAAAATACGAATAAAATAACTACGATTTTAAGTTTTATAGTAATGATTACATTCGGCTTCTTTATGCTAAAAAACGGAAATGCTCAATATAGCCTTAATGATATGAATGGGATTGGTGCAATTGTTTCAGAGCAACTAACTAAAGTGTATCCATTAGCTAACATGTTTCAAAAAGCAATTGTTCATGCTGATCTTGTAGCTTTCATCCTATTCGTTGGGATATCGGTTATTTGGTATTATCTTTTTGTAAAAATACTTTCGTTAAAATATAAGCAAATAAACACAGAGATCACCACTTATCATATGCTTTCAAATTATGAGATTAATAGTATGAGAAAAGAAAGTGTATTGGTCGCGTTGTATAAAAAAGAACTGAAACGTTTCTTTTCTTCTACAGTGTATGTCATAAATAGTGGAATGGGAGTTGTGATGGCGCTAGCTTTCGCGCTAGCTATAGTTGTAGTAGGACCAAGTCAATTAATAGCGTATCCTGGAATTGAGCCCCTGTTGCAAAAGGTTGCTCCATTTGCTATTGCAGTAGCGATTTCGATGACGTGTACAACATGTGTGTCATTGTCTTTAGAAGGAAAAAATGTATGGATTATTAAGTCATTGCCTATTACGCCAAAGATGATTTATGACAGTAAAATACTTATGAATCTTTCATTAAGTATACCTGCATCACTTATTAGTGCCGTATTACTGATAATAGGGTTAAAACTAGATGTTTGGAGTTCTCTTTTCATCGTAATAACACCGATAACATATTCATTCTTTTCGGCAGTATGGGGGATTTTTATTAATAATCGATTTGGTTATTATGATTGGGTATCAGAAACTCAAATAGTAAAACAAAGTGTAGGATCGTTTGTCGGTATGTTTGGTGGCTTAATTATGGCTGTTATACCTGCTTTGTTAATCGGTACTGAGGCTATCTCGAACTACAGGGTATTTACTTTTGGAGTTATTATAGTGCTTGCGATTATTACTATTTTCTTGTATAAGAACGAGTCGAGAAGAAGTATAAAATAAGAAGCTGCTTTTCCTTTAAAGAGGAAGAGCAGCTTCTTTATTTTGAAAAATTTTAGACCTTTATATTACTTTTTTAAAACAGGTACCCATATCTCGCTTCTGAAATTCGGCGATGATACGTCTTTACTTTCATTCCACAATATTTCCGGTCCTTCCGCTAGTTCATAGTTCGAAGAAGGGAACCATTCGGAATAAATACGTCCCCACACATTTTGTAATGCATCAGGAAATGGACCGACAGCTTCAAATATAGCCCATGTTGAAGCTAATACTTCAAGTTGTGTGAATTGCTTTGGACAATCTTTTGTCGTAGCTACTCCAATGTAGTGATCGAGTTCGCCTTTTTCTTCCATTCTTCCTTCAGAAAAATTCGTAGAAGCACTAATAATACCGGTAGGTTCAATATTTGAAAGGGACTTTAATGTTTCAATTGATTGGCTGTCTAAACTTTTCCACATAGAAGCAATTTCTTCGTTTACACCGTTAAAAACAATCGGCACTCGTTTTTGTATACCAATGATTCGAAATGGCTCTTTTTCTTCAATTCGATAGTTCATTTCATTTCCTCCTTTAATCGATAACTGGAAGGTCATTGGTGAATAAGCTTTCAAAGAACGAATTGTACTTCGAGCTTCTGAAGGCGTTATTCCGTGCAAATTTTGAAATGCACGTGTAAATGAATCTGGTGAGTTGTATCCATATTTTATAGCGACATCAATGACTTTTGCATCGCTATTTTTTAGTTCAAAAGCAGCGAGAGTAAGACGTCTACAGCGAATGTATTCTGATAGTGATATGCCAGCTAAAAAAGAAAACATTCTTTTGAAATGATATTCGGAGCAGAGAGCTATTTTTGCGACTTCTTTAAAATCAATTTTGTGTGTAAGGTTGTCTTCAATATACTGCATTGCCGCATTCATATTTTTAAGTGAATCCATTATATGACCTCCTCTATAAATAGAATATCAGGAACAAAATAGCTCCATCCGATATTTCGTGCACAGCTTTGTAGGGTGCATTTTTAACCTTACAAAATTGTAATGTTCCTGTAAGGAGAATGAATGGATGGCATGATATCCCAATGTTATAGTAACAAAGTACTTTCATTCAGTAGGTTAAATTTTTATGTCTTTACTTATGTGCCTTACATAACTGTCATGTTTGTGTAAGAAACATCGATAGTGGCAAGAGTAGAGAGTGTATATAGTTGAAAATAGAGAATAGAAGAAATGAGGGATGTCGAGATGAAAACAGTGTTAGAAGCAAAACATATTGAAAAAGTGTATGACACAGGTGGTAATAAATTTGCAGCTTTAAAAGGTATTAACTTACAAGTAAAAGAAGGGGAGTTCGTTGGAATTATGGGGCCTTCTGGTTCTGGGAAGACGACTCTTTTAAATGTCCTTTCTACAATTGATAATGCGACGGACGGTGAAATTTTAATTGATGGAAAAGATATCGTGAAGATGAACGATGATAAGCTAGCGTTATTCCGCCGCGATCATTTAGGTTTCATTTTCCAAGATTATAACTTATTAGATACGTTAACGGTGAAAGAGAATATTGCGTTACCTCTTGCGTTATCAAAGGTGAAAGCGAGTGAGATTGATCGCCGCGTTCTTGAAATCTCAAAGAAATTCGGTATTGATCATATTTTAAGTCAGTTCCCATATCAAGTATCCGGTGGACAGAAGCAGCGCTGTGCAGCATCGCGTGCGATCGTTACAAGTCCTAGTATGATATTTGGGGACGAGCCGACTGGAGCACTTGATTCTAAATCAGCGACAGATTTATTAGAAAGTATGAAGTCGTTAAATGAATATGATAATTCTACAATTTTGATGGTAACGCATGATGCATTTGCGGCGAGTTATTGTAAACGAGTTATTTTCATTAAAGATGGTGAGTTATATAAAGAATTACACCGTGGTGAATTAACACGTAAACAGTTCTTCCAAAAAGTCGTTGACGTAATGTCTTCTATTTCTGGAGGTATGGCTGATGACCTTATCTAGCATTGCCCTTCGCAACATACAGCGGAACTTTAAAGACTACTTTGTATATTTTGCATCTATGATATTTAGCATCGTCATCTATTTTACATTTAAGGCGTTGCAGTATAATTCACAAATGGAAAAAGCTGCGGAAGGTTCTAAAAAAATTAGCGGTGCATTTCAAGTTTCAAGTGTCATGCTAATTATATTCGTAGCGGTGTTCATTATATATTCGAACGGTTTCTTTACACGAAAACGTAAAAAAGAAGTTGGGCTATATTCGTTACTCGGTATTCGTAAAAAACAAATCGGTAAAATGCTCTTTTATGAAAATATGTTAATGGGATTAATGTCTTTAATTATAGGGATTGCGATTGGTAGCGTCCTTTCAAAACTATTCCTTGAATTACTTGTAAGTATGATGGGATTAAACTTAAATGTTCATTTTGAAGTCCCGATGGCTGCAATTGTTGATACAGCAATTATTTTCTTTGTGATTATATTGTATACATCACTTCAAGGATATCGTTTAATTTATCGCTTTAAGTTAATTGAACTTTTCCGCGCAGAACGTGAAGGAGAAGCAATGCCAAAAGGATCTGTCATTATGGCGTTAATTTCAGTTTTCTTAATCGGCTCAGGTTATTTCTTAGCGTTAATGTTTATGAAGGCAGTTATGTATGCAAACTTTATGGCAGTCGCACTTTATATATTACTTGCGACAGTATTAGGTACGTATTTACTATTTATGTTCTTTACAGTATTCGTATTGAAACGTGCAAGAAATAATAAATCATCGTTTTATAACGGTATGAATATGGTAACGACATCACAGCTACTATATCGTATTAAAGGAAATGCAAAGTCACTTGCGACAATTTCTATTTTAAGTGCAGTAACATTAACAGCGGTTGGTACGTCAGTTACGATGTATTACAACACATTTACACAATCAAAAGCAGTTGCACCATACAGCTACTCTTATGAAAAGAAAGATGCAGAACTAGATAAGAAAGTAAATGCGATTTTTGCTGAAGAGAAAGAGAATCACCCTGTAAAAGATCAATTTGAAGTTGAGATGGTTCCTGTAAAAGGAAAGTTTGAAGGAGCTAAAGTCGATTTCATCTTTAATATGAACTACAGTATCTCTGAGAAATATCAATTTATATCTCAAACTGAATTTAATAAACTTGCTAAAAAAATCGATGCGGAAACAGTGAATGTAGCTACTGGCGAAGCATTTATATATGATAGTTCTTATATTGAAGGGTATGAGTTTAGCCCTGAATATAAAGGAAATAAAGCGGTATTCCAAATTGGAAATGAAACGAAGACATTGACGATCCAAGGTGCAAATAATAATGCAATTACGAACTTAGGTGAATTAGTTGTTGTCGTTCCAGATGAAATGTATGAACAAGCGAAGCAAGCATTTGGAACACGTGTTGTAAAAAATATCGATGTAAAAGATGAAAGAAACAGTAAAGTGTTAACGGAAAAATTAACAAAAGTGATGCCAGCTGGTGAATCAGAAATGACACCAACATTTAGAGATTTCTACACTGGTTTCCATATGGGACTTGAAGCAACTGGACTAATGATGTTCATCGGAATGTTCTTAGGACTTGTATTCTTACTAGCAACAGGTTCTATTATTTACTTCAAACAGCTAACAGAAGCAAGTGCAGATCGTGAGCGTTACGTTGTCCTTCATAAAATCGGTGTAACGAAACAAGAAATGAAAAAAGCTATTGCAAAACAAGTGAGCTTTATCTTTGCAATTCCACTAGTAATCGGAATTCTACACAGTTTGTTTGCATTAAAAGGTTTAGGGAACATACTACCATTTGAAATTATGATTCCGCTTCTAATTAGTATCGGAGTATATAGCGTTATTTATATCGGATATTACTTCTTAACAGTTCGCTCTTATTATAAGATTGTGAGCGCGAAGTAATGAAAGAGTTGTGTTATCTTAGTAAAAAAGCATCCGACTAACATGTTAGTCGGATGCTTTTTTGTCTATACGTGAGCTTTATTTTCGTCCGAACTATCAAACATGTCCATTACTTTAAAAATACCTTCCAACAGCAAGGTACATAAAATAGCGAAAATTAATACGGCATGAGGTGATAATTCAACTGATGTGAAGTTAAGGTCTGCCAACCAAAAGTAACCTACATAAAAACTTAGAAATGTGCTAACAGCCGAAAGTGTAAATCCTAAAAATCCTAATTCTTTTAATTTTTCCTCAGATAATTTACATAAACGTAAAACAATAGAGAAGAGAATTCCTACTATGAAAAATCCAATACATAATGCGAACAATGATATTATGCTTGGATACTTAACTTCATCAGGTATCCACTTTTTCATTCCCACTATTAAAAATGTAGGGACAAGAATAGGCAATAAAAGTGGTAGCACTATTTGTATAGATGCAAACAATGCATTTGGTTTATTATCGTTTTGATTATTCATAAAGCCTCCAAAAATGATTTCTATACTAATTCCAAATATCTTAGAGGATTCTAACATAAAAATAGTAACTTCGCTATACAAAATCGGAGTAGGATCATGATCCTTCATGGTAAATAAACAAGATGCCTTATTCGTATATGTTCGAGTCGTTTATCCTTGTAATTCAATTTTCATATCTGCTTATAGTAAATAAGGAGATTTCCTTCATCTTCATAAAATCTTAAGAAATCTCCTCAATTTTTGTTAAGAAACGATAGTTATACTTAAACACAAGTTGAAAACTATTGAACGAATGGAGAGAAGTTACATGCAGCTCATAACATTCTTAAATGAATTTATTAAACATCCGAAACATACTGGTGCGATTGCGCCAAGTTCAAAGATATTAGCAAAGAAAATGGTAGATGTAATTGATTTTAATAGAGCGAAATGCATTGTAGAGCTAGGGCCTGGTACAGGAGCCTTTACGAAAGAAATTATAAAGAGAAAGAAGAAGGAGACAATATTTCTTCTTATTGAAATTAATGAAGTATTTTTCAAAGAGTTAAAGAGAAAATTTAAAGATGAGCAGAACGTGATTGTTATACACGGCTCAGCGGAAAATATAAAGAAGTATATGGAACAATTGAATATAGAATGTATTGATTACGTCTTATCGGGATTGCCTTTCACTTCTTTACCAGAAGAGGTTTCAAAGCGCATTTTAAACAGTGTAATGGAAACGATACATGAGAATGGAGAATTTATTACATTCCAATATTCACTTGTGAAAAAAGGATTTATACAGCATTTCTTCCCTGAAATTACACTAGAAAAAGTGTGGTTCAATTTCCCACCAGCTTACGTCTTTAGCTGTAAAAAAGAGCTAAGGGGAGCATATGCATAATGGAGCTACATGAATTAATGTCATACATTGAGCAGTATGGTTATTGGGCACTATTTTTTTGTTTATGGCTTGGTATTATCGGTATGCCGATTCCAGATGAAATGATTGTAATGAGTGGTGGTTTCGTATCATCATTAGGCATATTAAATGTAATTCCCGCTTTTGTCTTAACATATTTAGGCGTTGTATCAGGGCTTTCTTTAGGTTATATAATAGGAAAAGTATTTGGTACGAAAGTACTTGATAAGCTAATGAAAAAGAAAAAAGCAAAATATCTTTTAAAATCGCAACAGATGGTTGAAAAATACGGTCATTATGCGTTAGTTACAAGTTATTTCATACCTGTTGTAAGACATATTGTGCCGTATTTAGTTGGAATGAATAACATGTCATTTAAGACGTATGCTTTATATTCCTATACGACAGGGTTCGTTTGGACACTTGTTTATTTTGTGCTCGGTTCTTTATTTGGACAATATATTGAAAGTATTGTAGCAGTTGCGATAAAGTATGGCGCGTATTTTGGCGGGATTGTTTTTGTTATTGCGAGTGGTGCTTATTTGTATAAGCAAAGAAGAAATACAGTGATGAGTAAGTAGAATAGAGGTTTATACTTAGGGAGAGTTATTTTGTAGAATAACTCTCCCCTTTAATGTAATAGCTTCTTATTGCTTACATTAGGCATTGTCTGAAATACAATTATATAAATTGTTAATATGATTGTATTGATCAGATTGGCTAATATAGTCATAAAATCACTTGATGGAGTGATAAGAACAAAGATTGAAAGTGCGGCAGAAGCAAGTGGAATGAACTTTTGTAGCGTAGTTAACTTTCCATCTTTATGTAGCTTCGAAGATTGAAAGAAGCAAAGTAAGAAAATAAAGGATGTAAATAATAATCCTAAATATCCCCATCCATCTTCAATATACCAAGGTAAAAAGCTCATTCTCGATGTGAAAATAAACAAATTAAATACTAAGGTGCTAATGATTAACGTGTTTAAAATCGTGATATTTGTCTGTTTTTTCATTTGAATTATACTCCGAAATTTATTTTATCCCGCTATTTGTGGGTAGAAGAACCCCACTGATTAAAGTTGCACTTTATTGAGATGTTTTTGCCATTTCCATAAATCGCTGTTCAATTTCATCCAATTCGAATGAGTGGTATATTCTGCGGTCTTCTGTATCTAAAATTCTATAATGTTGTGATAAAAGATTTTGTTGGATTTGGTAACCGTTTAATTCTTTTATTTGTCGCCACCATACTTTTCCTCCTAAGGTCTTCGGGAAGTTCGTATTGTAGTGTGTAAAAGCGATCGTTTTTATAATTTCATTCACATCATCCCCGAATGTCATTTGGACTGTATCGCTCTGTTCGAAGAGTGTTACGACACAAACTGCGCCTGCCCATGTTAGCGTGCGTCTACCCTTTTCAATTTCTACTAATGTTTTCTTTGATAAACCAATAATTTCTGACATTTTATCTTGTGATAAATCGCTCTCAACACGAATGAGTTTTAATTTTGAATTGACTAATCCAATAAATTCTTGCTTGTCCATCATACATCTTCCTCTCTTGTATAGTGTAAAATTACACTATAGGTGTAAAAATGTCAATAATGGTGTAAAGGGTCACTTTTTATTTTTTTGATCTTGCTAATTAATAGTTCCCTTTTAGTTTAAGAAAATGTTAAGAAACCGTACAAGTTTTTATTAAGAAATACACTCTATATTTAGAAACGTCCTATAGAAAAACATAATGAAAGGTGGAATATAGATGAAAAGATTTATCCTTGCATCGTTACTTGTCATCATGGCAGGAGCGGTATATTTATTAAATGGGAGCGCTAAGCTAGATCAAATGAATCCCTTTCTTGATATAGAGGATCATTATGCAATAATTGATACAGATGGCAAAGAGTTAGGTGGAGATAAAGGTCGTGAATATAAAGTGAAAGCTTATGATGAAAATGGTAAGGAAAAAGAAGTTACAATCGATGGAGTAGATGAATTACAAAAAGGTTCGTACTGGCATGTGCTTACTAGAGGCGAGTTCTTGCGTGATAAAGTGCAAGTAACGATAGATAAAATTCCTGATGGGGCGAAGGCTAAGTTAGGACTGTAAGTATAAAACTGATTCTTAATGAAGGAATCGGTTTTGTTATTTTATGGTAAAGTGTAGTGGGAGGGGGCAAGAATGATGCTACTCATTGTTAGTCTTATTTTAATTGGATTTATGTGTAGTATGAGAATAGTATCCTTACATAGGATAGAGCGACAAAAGATAGAAGAACGATATGTATATTGTCCAAAATGTGATGCGAAAATTAGGAGAGGCAATTCTGCTCCTTTTTGTTCGAAATGCAATGTAACATTTTAACTATAAAAAATCACATTGCGATTTCAGAAAAATGAAAGAGAAAATGATGTTCTCTTTCGCTTTTTTAGTTAAAATAGGGTGTACATAGCAAGGTTTAAATGGAGTGTTATATTTGGAAATTCTTATCATAGTAGGGTGCCTATTAATAGGCATCATTTTTATTGGTCTAAGTATTTATAGGTTTGTAAAATAAATAAAAGAAAAAGATTCAAAAAAAGATAAATGGACAGTAGTAGCACAAAACATTCTAGGGCTATTTTGTGATACGCTGCAGGGAGGTGCACCGTTCTACTTTTTAATTGGTGCGCTCTTTTTTGTAGTGGGGCTTTTATTTCTCTATATGGGAATGGGATGGGTTGAAATTGATTAGTTGGCGCTAGAGAATCAATTATATATTCGTAGAATTAAGAAGGAGAGAGTAAATGCCGATTATAAGAGATATCCGATTAAGTTTTCTAAAGAGAAAAGAGAATATAAGCAGTCTAGAGATATTACAATCAACATCCTCGAGTAACTATGAGGAAGAGATATCTTTTTTAAAAGAAACGAGCTGTATTACTTCTTTATACGAGCGACATATGTCAAAGTTAAGAACAGACTATGAAAAAGTTATCTTGATTTACTGTGTGGATGATATTTCATTATTAAATCAGTGGGAGAAGAAATATCGAATTTTTCCTGAATATATGAATGTGTTTGTAGAGTGTGGGAGTGTGAAGGATTTTCCATATTTATCAGATAGAGAGAAAAAAGAATTAGCACTTCAAATCGTTCATACTGAAATGAAGAGTTTAGCTGTGGAATGTGATTGGGATATAGAGATGTTAGAAAAGGCATACAATAAGGTACTGGATTTGGATTATAAAAATGAACTTGTATATATAAAGAAGAGTAGTCCGAATAAAAAATATGTATGTAGTATAATTTGGCAGCATGAAGTGGCTTATGCTGATATGTACTTAGAAATAAGGGAGTATAGAACGAGACGATTAATCAAAAAGGAAAAGCTTATGAGAGAAGAAGATATGTATAAAATGTCTAATTATGTTAGTGACGTGGCTTGGAAGTTAAACCATAAAGTGATGTTGATGAACGACAAAGGAAAAACTATGTGGATGTTAACCTTTTTAGAGAAAAACAATCCAGATAATTTAGTTTGGAAGATGGAAAGAATTGAGGAAAGTTGATAAAAAAGAGCTTGAAACCATTCAAGCTCTTTTTTATTACTATTTATGTCCTAAAATACGCTCAACCTCATGCACACTTAATTTACTTGCCTTAGTAATCGTTTCAAGTGGTATACCAAGATCATACATATTTTTAATCATTTGAATTTTCCCCTGCTGAACCCCTTCTTTTCGACCCTTTTCAATGCCTTGTTCAATCCCTTTTTTTATTCCTTGTTCCATTCCTCTTTTTATTCCTTCTGTCTCTGCGTGGGCGAATTTTGCTGCTTCATCCATTAAAACTTTCTCCCTTGCGTCATAGGCTTGTCGGAAAGAAGAATCTTGACTCATACGTTCCCATTTATTTATCGCTTTTTGTAAAATAGGATCTTGGTTCATAGCAATATCCTCCAATGTTTTAGTTAAGTGCTCATCCTCATTTGCTGAAAGTAATAAAAGCCAACGAACAAATGGATCTTTCCACGGATTTACTTTTTCTTCATGCCATTGTTCTGTTAACTTTGGGATTTCTACAATGTGAATTTCTATGTCGTCACTTAGGAGTTTCTGTTGTTGTGTATTCCATAATATACTCGTTGAATGGAAGGCGTTTTGTTCTGAAAACATTATGAAGTTTAATAAATTTATGGTGATGGTTTTATGCAGTGAGCTATATGGCATGCCCTTTTGTAATTGGGATGTGTATAATTTTCCCCAATAATATAAACTACGTTTTATCATATCGTGATTATTATTGAGCTGTATTTCTACATTTACTTTTGTTCCTGTGTTTAATGTCGCTGAAATGTCTAAAATAGATAACTTATCCTCTTCATATTCCCGATGTAAATGTGGATCTTCTAGTTGTAGAGAAGCAATGGGTGACTCTAAAGACTCTTGTAACATAGCGTTTAAAAATGCAATTAGAATATCTTCACTACCATTCGTACCAAACAATTGTTTAAATGCAAAATCAATGCGTAAATTAACTAACTGTTGGTTGAACACAGTTTTTTCTCTCCCTTGTATCAGGTTGCTTCTTTCCTTCATTGTATCTAAAAAGAACTGGGGCATGCAAACAGACCCTTCTGCTATTTTATTAGTAGTATTATTAGAAAATAAAAGGCAAGTATGTCTATGTTATACTCTAGTGAAATCAAAAAAAAAATTTTTGTTTATATTGAGGAAAAGGTGATACATATGCAAAAAGATATTTTGAAGCTATTAGATAGAAAGCAAAGTAACTATGACTTTCCTGCCTTTGATAATGAATATATGGATATTTCGCAAGTGAAATTTTCTCTTTTCTTTAAAGATACTAAGGATTGGTTAATGGTGTTTCAAATTGTCGGTGTAGGTTCATTAGGCGTATTTAATGATATTCAAGTATATGGCGATAGAATGAATCATTCAATTGGTGATGACGGTATTTTGCAAGTAAAAGATGGAGATTATGAATTATTTGATAATAAAGGTGAATTTATGCCGGATATTCATAACGGTAGTTTAAAAATTCGCAATCATCATTTTGAATATCAATTTACAGAAGAAGATTATGCGAATAATGGAATAGAAGTGAAAACGAAAGAGTCTTATCCGACATATTTCATGCGTATGCTTGCTGCTAATGACGAAGCTAGAAAGTTATTATGGTGGGATAAAGAAGAAATTTTAGAAGAGTTCGGTTTAAAAGGTGATTGGGAAGTAGCTTATGAAACGGAAGAGTGGCAACATGTTGAAGAAGAGAAAGTAAGTGAAAATGAATTCTTCCAATCAGTAGCTGCAGCGATAGAGAAGCAAGATCCAAGTGTTATTGTAGATAAGGATGCTAATACGCATTGGAAAAATTGGGTGGAGTTTGATTACGAAAACTCATATTAAAAATGAAAGAGTAGATCAAAGCGCATTTTTACTAAAAAAGACTATCCGAAATGTTAAAAATCGGATAGTCTTTTTTCATTAAACAACCGCAGGATTATAAATCATCGTAAAGTGCGCTTGTAACAACTCAATATGACACGGTGTATGAAGAGAGCTTTCACCATCTGTATCTACTTCTTTTTCTTCTTCTGTTTCAATATGAATGGATTTAGCTTTGGCGTGGAAGATGTCATTTTCATTTGAGTCTTCAAATAGTTTTTTTCCGATATAATCTTTAAACGCTTGAATGCCTGTTGATTTGACTACGAAAATATCAAGTGTTCCGTCATCACATTTTACGTTCGGAATAAAGGATGGGATACCCCCGAGATATTCACCGTTTCCAACCATAACAAGGACAGCTTCGTCTTCATATACTTGTCCGTCGTAAGTGATTTTTACTGGGAATGGTTCAGCGTTTTTTACAGTTCGAATGGTGCTTAAATAGTAACCAATTTTACCAAGCTTTGCTTTCTCTTCTGCATCGATATTGTTTGATACTTCAGAGACGAGTCCAATACCCCAGAAGTTTAAGAAGTGTTGTCCATTTGCTTTTGCGACATCGATTGGTTTTATATGTCCTTTTGTAATGAGTTTTGCTGCTTCTGCAATATTTTGCGGAACGCCGAGTGTGCGAGAGAAGTCGTTGCAAGTTCCGCCTGGAATGATTGCAAGTGTAGGTCTAGTTTCAAGAGGGGCTAAGCCGTTTGTGCATTCAAATACAGTTCCATCACCACCAAAGACGATAATTAAATCTACTTTACTAGCAAACTCTTGGCAATATTTTGTTGCATCACCTTGTTTTTTCGTATGAAGGATATGCAGGTCAGGAAAAGCTGCCGCAAGAGGTGGTACGATTTTTGTTAAGTTCGTATGTAAATCGCCTTGTCCTGCTTTCGGATTTACGATGAGGAGTACTTTTTCAAATTTTGTCTTTGTCATTTTTATTCTCTCCCTTTGTCTTTTACGAATCGTGATAGAAAATAAACTTCCATCAATAATTGATGGAAGTTTACTCTATTTATATTACTCCGTTACAACTGAAGCGATAAATGGTAAGTTACGATATTTTTCTGCGCAGTCGATACCGTAGCCAACGATAAATTCGTCTGGAATTTGGAAGCCAACATACTCAGCTTTTAAGTCCACTTTACGGCGTTCAGGTTTATCAAGTAACGTACAGAATTTCAATGCTTTTGGTTTATGCATGAAGAAGTGATCTTTTAAGAAGTGAAGTGTTAAACCAGAATCGATAATGTCTTCTACGACAATTACGTTTTTTCCAGTAATGTTTACATCGATATCTTTTAATAGTTTTACTTTTCCAGTTGTTTCTGTTTGATTTCCGTAGCTAGATGCAGAGATAAAGTCGATAGTTAATTCGTTTTTAATATGACGAATTAAATCAGCAGCGAATACGAAAGATCCTTTTAATACAGCGATTACAACGATTTCTTCTCCTTCAAAATCACGTTCGATTTGAAGCGCTAGTTCTTTTACTTTTTCTTGTAATTGTTCTTCAGAAATTAAAGTGTCTTTTATTTCAATTTTCATTTGAATCCTCCTACAGTGTAAAACTTGTGAACATTTCGACTGTAAAGGATAGAAAGAAAAAAGTCAAAGAAGATATAAGGTTTTTACAGAAATCCCCACAAAATAGTCAGATGATATGATATACTGATAGCATTAAGAAAACGCTTCCAAAAAGGGTGATTATGATGAAAAAGAAACAGTATACAAGTGTAACATTTATAAAAGCATTGCTTTTAACAATTGTTCTTGGTATGTTGGCTTACATAATTGATGTACCTGCAATTCGCATTTCACTAATTGGAATGACTTTAGTATTAGGCGCAATTTCCCACGGTATGATGTCGCAGCTGCAAGAGGCTAGACTTGATGATATGAAAGATTCTATAGATAAGAAATGAGAAACCTTCACGTATATAGAGTGAAGGTTTTTCTTTTCTTACAAAAATGTAAGGTGATTTGTAAGACAAATCGATAGTTGCATAGTAGTGTTTTGGATAAACTATAAGTGTAAGGTAAAAGGCAAGCATATTTTAGGTAAATTAAGTTTTAGGCACTCTATATGTGAAAAAGGAGTAGGAGGGCATGGAGAAACATTGGACGACCTTTTCTTTTTTAGCAACTAGTAACACCGTAATGCTAGCTGGAGAAATGGATTTTTTGCATACGTTTGATCGAGAAGACGATCATTCTTCTTCTAAATTTACAATGAAATGGAGTAAGTGGAGCGATAGTTGTAAATTGGAAGAAGAGGCCCCTAACGAAAGGCAAAAAATTATTTTAACAAATCCTATTAAAGCATGGGTCGTTCAATGTCGTAAGTGTAACGTCAAAAATCACTTCAAGAAAACTGAGCCGAGACAATTAGTTATCACTCCGACCCTTTCTACTTCTCAATCACGCGAAAGTAACAAATAAATATCGAGACACACACCCGAAAAAACATCGTATATATTACGGTGTTTTTTTATTTTTCTAAAATGAAATCTTTAAATGAAATATATTTCATCTGCATCTTATATTTACATCCGTTGTTTACTCTAGTAATACATCCGGTGCGACGTGATGTGTTACTAGAATAAAGTATAAAAGGAGAGAAATAAAATGAAAAAAAAACTATTACCAATTTGTGCAATGGCACTTTTAACAGTAGGATATTCTTCAGTAGCGAGTGCGGATACTGGAACATTAACAAAAGAAGAATCAGCGCAAATGCAGCAAGATAAAGCTAAAAAAGAAGAAGCAATTAAGGAACAGCAAAAGAGCGAAGTAGAGAAAAAAGAAGCAGCACAAGTACAAGAAAAAAGTGATATGGCTAAAAAAGAGGAAGCAATAAAAGCAGGGCAAAAGAATGATACAGCGAAAAAAGAAGTAACACCACAAGTTCAAGAAAAGGAAGCTCTTGCAAAAAAAGAAGAAGCAATTAAGGCGGGGCAAAAGAATGATGCAGCGAAAAAGGAAGTAGCAAAGCCAGCTGTACAAGGTGAAAAATTACCAAACACAGCATCAAATAATGTAGCAATGATGGCACTAAGCGCATGTCTTGTAGGGATAGGGACATTATTTGGTTTGAAGCGTCGTAATAAAGTTAAGGCGTAAATAAAATATTTTTCTATAAAGAATGGGATAATTTCATATATTAAAAATGGTAGGTTATTCCTACCATTTTTTGCATGGAGGGATGGAACATGAAGTTACTCAATTATATCGGTATCATATTGATGGCCATAGGGCTATTCATGGGATCGTATTACGCTGTGGAATGGTATAAAGGAAAAAGCTCTGCTCAAGAATTAACGAAAGAAGAAATAAAGAGCCTTAAAAATATACAAGATAATCAACTTTCACATGAAACACCTGTAACTTCCAAAGTACCTTCTTCTCAAACTGAGCATAAAGAAGGAGAAAAGGTAGCAATGTTAAATATACCGAAAATAAAGAAGAAGTTTTCTATATATTGGGGAGCAAATGATGCAACATTGAAAAAAGGAGTCGGTATGTTTGTTAGTGATTTAACGACAACACCATCTGGAGGGGGACATACTGTACTGAGTGGGCATCGAGATACTGTATTTACAGATTTAGGAGAGTTAAAAGAAAAGGATAACCTTATTTTGGAGTATGATAATAAAATTTACACATACGAAATTCAAAAGACATGGATTACACATGCGGATGATCGCACTGTTATTGTAAAAAAAGAAGAGCCGACATTAACACTGACGACTTGCTATCCATTTGATTATATAGGGGATGCACCGGATCGATATATTATCGAGGCAAAGTTAATTACGAGCAATTCAAAATAAAATTATCAACTACAAAATGCTAGCTACTTAAAATGAGAGGGGGAGACATAGATTATGTCAAAAAACATTTTAATTGTTGAAGATGAAGATATTTTACGCGAAATATTAAAGGATTACTTTTTGAGTGAACAATATAAAGTGCTTGAAGCGAGAGACGGGAAAGAGGCTTTAGTTTTATTTGAAGAAGAAGAGGTCGATTTAGTTATACTTGATATTATGTTACCAGAACTAGATGGATGGTCTGTTTGCCGAAGAATTCGTAAGACATCCCAAATTCCTATCATTATGTTGACGGCACGTGTTGATGAAGATGATACGTTACTTGGGTTTGAGCTTGGGGCAGATGATTATGTTGCGAAACCATATAGTCCGCCTATTTTATTAGCGAGAGCGAAAAGGTTGTTGGAAAGTAGAAAAGCAACAAAGAAACCTTTAGAGAATGAAGATGATACGTTATCAATTCACGGCATTCATGTCCATTTCCCGTCACGTACTGTTACTGTTGATGAGGCAGACATTAGTTTAACACATACAGAATTTGAAATATTAGTGTATTTCATGAAAAACCAAGGAATTGTACTAACAAGAGAGCAATTAATTTCAAGAATTTGGGGATATGAGTTTGCTGGTGATGATCGAACGGTTAATAGCCATATTCGTAATTTGCGAAATAAATTAGGAGAGAAATCAAAGCACATTACAACTGTAGTGCGAACCGGTTATAAATTCGAGGGGAACATATGAGAAATGGGATTGTACTTAAATTATTTACACTTACAACAGCCCTATGTATGTTGATTTTAGCGACGATATTTATTGGGCAAACAATATTTTTCAAACAATATTATGCGAATCGAAAAGTGGAAGATATTAAAGTGAACTTAAATTCCTTTGCAAAGAACTATTTAAATTATGCAGGAAGTGCAGAAGAAGTTCAGAAACTGGAGCAAGATTTTTTAAGAGAAAATAATACGTGGATTACGACATTAGATCAGAATGGGAATTTAAAACATGTGGATGATTTTTATTTTGAAGTAACGATAGACCGTAGGCAACAAAAGAGCTTTGGACAACAAATATTCAAGATTCCCTTAGGTAATCTCGTCAATATAGAGGAGATTGATAATAAATTATCAGAGAAGTTTTTAGGACAAGAAATTTATTTTTCTGGAGTGAGAAAAGAAGAAAGTTTTATTCCATTCTCTTTCTCGTTAGGTAAACAAAATTTAAGTGGATCTAATAAACCGTTAGAAAAAGCATTTAATGAGAAAATGATTAAATTAGATCAGGAGAAAAAGAAAGCAGCTGAGGAACAAGTTGTTAAGGAAAAGAAGCCGGCCGTTCAGGAGCAAGCTGCTCAGGAATTAGATGCTGTCATAGTAGGACGTGTTACGAAAGTACAGTTCCCCGATGTAAAAGGTCCTGTGAATCCAATTTATAAAAATAGTTTATTCTTAGATAGCATAAAGGAATTTCAAACTGATTTATTATTAAAAGAGAATGATCATATACAGTATTCAACACAAATAATGGACTATGAAAAAAATGATATAAAATATAAATTATTAATTAAACCAAAAAAAGAAAAAGACGGATCGGTAACATATATATATGCGATGGCTTCTTTGCAACCTGTCGATGAGGCTGTACAAATGGTGCAAGATTATTACATCTACATTATTGCATTTGTAGTCGTTCTTATATTTCTAGCTTCTTTCTATTACTCAAAACAAATTGCAAAACCGTTACTAAAAATAAATGATACAACGAAGAAAATAGCTCATTTGGATTTCACAGAAAAAATTCCGATTACTTCAAAAGATGAAATTGGTGATTTATCGCAAAATATTAATACATTATCTAATAAACTACATTCACATATTGGACAGTTAGAACAAGATATTGAAAAAGAAAGAAAGTTAGAAAACACAAGGAAAGAATTTATTGCGGGTGTATCGCATGAACTAAAAACGCCGCTGAGTATTATGAAAAGCTGTATTTCCATTTTAAAAGATGGGGTAGCTGAACATAAGAAAGACTACTATTTTCAGGCGATGGAAAAAGAAGTAGACAAGATGGATATACTAATTTTGGATATGCTTGAATTAGCTAAATTTGAGTCTGGCACATATAACATGAAGATGGATTCTTTCTATATCGATGGAGTGATTGAAGAAATATGTGAACAGCTTTCAGCGGAGATAGAGAAAAAAGAACTGAGTGTGCACAAACATATATGTCCAGCAGAAGTGATTGGGAATCAAAATAGAATTGAACAAGTAATTGTGAATTTTATTACGAATGCAATACGTTATACACCAGAAAAAGAAGATATTATTATTTCCACAATAGACGGGAAGGATCATATAAAAGTATGTATTGAAAATAAAGGTGCTCACATTGAAGAAGAACAATTAGATAAAATTTGGGACCGTTTTTATCGCGTGGATGCGGCAAGGAAACGTTCACAAGGTGGAACAGGGCTTGGTCTTGCAATTTCAAAAAATATTTTAGAATTGCACGATGCTGAATATGGGGTGAAGAATACCGAAGATGGTGTGTTATTTTACTTCTATTTACCGAAAAAAGCGTAGACAATACAATCTACGCTTTTTTAATTTATTTTCATATTATCTTTACCTAATCTTTATTTCTAAACAGTATACTTTGAATAGAAGATGAGGTTATGTAAGGAGTCGATGAACCGTGCATAGCAATTGGCTAAGTATAATGGTATTTATTTTCTTTTGTGCATTTATTGTATTTTTAATTGATATTACGATATGAAAAAAAGAGCGCTAATTAAGCGCCCTTTTTTTGTGTATTCATTTGATAAGCACCGATGCTTTTGAATAAGCGTGGTGAAGTTGTAAATAAAAGAATTAGTAATACAGTACATAGTATGAAAGAACCGATCATGGTACTGCCGTTTACAATTAATGAATATAGCACAGCTGATTGTCCTTTAGGTGCATATTGACCAAAGAAAATAATACCAGCGATAAAATGACAGAAATAGCGTGCAAAGCTACCGACAAATGTTGCAATGATAATGTAAACAAGTGCTTTTTTTCCTTTGTTTTGTTTTGGTTTATCTTTGCGATTACCAAAACTTGAATGCTCTGCATTACTGATGTCTGAGGCAAGTGCTTTTTGAATTGGACGATAGAATAAACCAGCAAAGCCGATAAAGGCAAAGGCAATGAAGTACTCAATGAATGCTTGAACTGGTGTTAGAATGTAAGCATCGCCTACGACAATTTGTAAAAGTCCCCAAATTAAGCCTCCTAAGAAAGCCCTTTTGAAGCCCCAGCGGTATGCGATAATAAAAATGGGAATCATAGCAAATGAGATGGAACCGCCTGTTGGAAGTTTAATTGATAATGGTAGAATGTCGATAATCAAGGCGAAGGCTGCAAGAATAGCAGATTCGATCATCGCTTGTAAATTGGTGTTACGCATGTTGTCTCCCCCTAAATCCAAGTTGCACAAAAAAGAACATTATCATAGGAGGATACGAAATACGTAAATAAAAAAAGAGGTGTGTATTTCGGACGTTTGCACAATTCCTGCGTTAGCATTAACTAACAGGTTCAAAGGGTCGGAACGAATTGTTCCCTCTCAGCGGTAAGGCTCCCCCTGTGATAACGAGATTCTTTATTTGCTATTGTTCATTGTAAGCGAAATGGATGAGAATGGCAAATGAATACCGTATGACAATTATTGAAATAGAATTGTAGCGAAATGTTAATAAATATGAAGCAAAAGGGTATAGTCCAATTGAAATAGAGTATGATATAATTTTTCTGAAAATAATTATCATTCTCTTCTGAGGGGGAAGGTTATGAGCTTAGTAGATATTAAAATTGGCGAGAAAGTGTTAGTAAAAAGTATTCAGTCGTTAGATCAATTATTGAAGCGTAGACTAGCTGCTTTCGGTCTTGCGGAAGGAAGCGAACTTCGCTTGAAACAGAAAGCGATGTTTAAAGGTCCTTGTACATTGGAGTGTCGTGGACAGTTAATTAGTATTCGTCATTGTGACGCGAAAATGATAAAGGTGGAATTAGCGTGAATAAGGTTGCTTTGCTAGGGAATCCGAATACAGGGAAAACATCATTATTTAATGCACTTACTGGTTCTTATGAATATGTAGGAAACTGGAGTGGTGTAACAGTAGAAAAGAAGGTTGGTAAATTAAAAGATAAGCAAGGAACATTAATTGATTTACCAGGCGTTTATGATTTGAATCCAGTTTCACGTGATGAAGGTGTCGTTACGAATTTTCTACTAACAGATGAATTTCATCATATGTTAAATATAGTGGATTCTTCTCAATTTGAGCGAAATATGCATTTAACATTGCAATTACTTGAATTTGGTAAGCCCGTTTCAATTGGTTTAAATATGATTGATGTGGCAAAGCAAAGAGGAATTGTGATTAATGTAAAAAGGTTATCAGAAATATTAGGTGTAACAGTCGTTCCTGTCATCGCAAGAACCGGAAAAGGCTGTGAAGAATTACTTACTACTCTTCATGAAGAGAAACAAAAAGAGAAAAAGCCATTCATTATTTCATATGGTGTACAAATGGATGAAGGAATTGGAGAGGTAATCGCTCTTTTAGAGACAGCGAATTATGAGCATCCGAGATGGTTAGCCCTTCAATTTTTAAGCAATAACGAAGTAGTAGAAAAAGAAATGAAAGCATTACCAATTTATAAGGAACTTATAGCCATTCGATCTCGTTTAGATGGAAAACTTGATTGTACGTTGGAAGAGCACATTTACAAGACTCGTGAAGCGTATATTGAAAAGTTAAAAACAAATGTTATGCAACATGAGAAAGAAGGAAAAATTCCTTTTTCAGAAAAAATTGATAGGTTAATTACACATAAAATTTTAGGACTTCCAATCTTTTTAGCAGTTATGTTTTTTATTTTTCAAGTTACGTTTACGTGGATTGGTACACCTTTATCTGATATGCTTGATGGATTTTTTGGCGGACAACTTACTGATTGGGTTACAGCTGGGCTCACAAGTGTTGGGGCTTCTGACTTTATTCAAGCACTCGTTACAGAAGGTATTATTGCTGGTGTTGGTGCGGTATTAGTATTCGTTCCACAAATCTTTGCACTATTTTTCTTCATTTCATTATTAGAAGACTCAGGATATATGGCACGAATTGCAGTTGTTATGGATAGAATTATGGAGTTTTTCGGTTTAAACGGAAAAGCATTTATTCCGATGATTATCGGCTTTGGATGTAACGTTCCAGGTATTATGGCAGCGAGAACGATTGAACAAGAAAAAGAAAGGTTACTTACAGTTCTTGTAACACCGTTTATGTCTTGTTCGGCACGTTTACCTGTATATGCACTATTTGCGGGAGTTTTCTTCCCTCATAGTCAGGCGACTGTTGTGTTCTCTTTATATATCGCAGGGATTGTTCTTGCATTACTCGTTACAAAAATTATGTCTCTTACTATTTTAAAAGCAGAAAAATCTATTTTTGTAATTGAACTACCACCTTACCGTGTGCCGCAAACGAAAACGTTATGGCTGAGCACGTGGGAGAAAGGTAAAGGATTTGTTCGTAAAGCGGGTACATTCATCTTCGGTGGTTCTGTTGTCATTTGGTTATTAAACTATGCAGGTCCATCAGGATTTGGTGTTGATATGGGAGACAGTTTCTTAGCGATGATTGGTGGATTTATTGCACCACTTTTTGCACCGCTCGGTTTTGGAACGTGGCAAGCTGCGGCATCCCTTTTAACAGGATTTTTAGCGAAAGAAGTTGTCGTTTCTACGATGGCAATTATTTATGCGGTTAAAGAAGATGTGCTAGGAAATGTAATGGGAGCACATTATACTGCGCTATCAGCCTATGCATTTATGTTCTTTATTTTATTATATGTTCCGTGCTTAGCGACAGTAGCTGTTATTAAACGTGAAACAGGATCGATGAAATGGACAGTTTTCTCTGTCGTTTATCCGCTCGTTGTTGCTTATGTATTAACGCTCATTATATACCAAGTTGGGTCCTTACTCGGATTCTAGAAGGAGATGTATCGCGGTGATGGTCAATATTATAATTGGAGCTATCATTTTTGGTTATGCAGCATATACGTTAGTTAATTTTGTAAAGAGAAGTAAAAAGGGAAAATGCGCAGCATGCTCTTTAAGTAAGTCATGTCAGTCGCAAACTTGTAGTCCAGATATGGAGCAAATTGCTCAGAAATAGAAAAAAGCTTTGCGAATTTCGCAAAGCTTTTTTGTTTACTTTTTAATTTTTACAAGTTGTGATGCTTCTACTCCATTTGCTCCAGGTAATTCTTTGCTAGGGTCTTTATCAAATTTTAGAATACCTACAGATTTTTCTTCACCTTTTACATTTCCATATGCTGCGTCATCAACGATGGCAAACATATCTCCATAAGAACGGCCGTCACCGATAATTGTGTTACCTTCATATTTTAATTTCGCTCCATCAAGTGTAGCATTTTCAACTTTTTCTTTTGCAAATAATACACCTTGCTCTGTTGTTACAGCTGGTAACTTATCAATTGCTTTTGTGTCATCATTTTTATCGACTTTTTTAAGTAGTTCTTTCTTAACGAGTTCTTCACCAGTTTTCTTATCCATTACAAGTACTTTTTTACCTTCAAGTGTTGCAACTTTCATTTTATATACATCTTTTTCTTTTACATCTTTTTTGTTTTTATCTGCGATTTGCTGAACTTGATCTTCCGTTCCGTATAATACTAAGCCGTTCGCCTTTTCTCCTAATAAAGAACAACCTGATAATGCTCCGAATGAAATTGCTGCTGCTAATCCGATTCCTACTAATTTTTTCATGATGATTTCTCCTTTTTATATGTTTTATAGTAAATACAGTTTTTGTATTAGTCCTTACAGTATGAGAAGCTTTTTTGCTATTCCGTTGCTTCTGGTATTAGTGTATAAGAAATATTGAAACGTAACTATCGAGTTAGCTTACAGTAACATTACAATTATGTAATTTAGTGAAATCGCGCAAAAATAAGTTAATTTTGGAGGCAGAAATAATAAGGATATAGTAGGAATACAATATTATATTTGGAATGTCATATTATATTAGTTGTATTTTGGAAATAACATGTAAGGACATCTTAGTTTTGTTATAATAAACACATAGGTTGTAAAAATGAATATTCTTACTGAAAAGGGAGATTTTTAATTTTCCAAGTAGTGAATTTGAAATATGAGGTATATCATAGGAGGAATTTGGATGTCTGTATTTAAACGATTAAGAGATTTAACAATGTCGAATGTGTATTCATTAATTGAAAAAGCTGAAGATCCAGTTAAGATGACGGATCAATATTTACGCGATATGCAAGCGGATGTACAAGAAGCTGAGAAAAGTGTAGCAGCTCAAATCGCACTTGAGAAGAAATTCAAAATATTATTTGAAGAGCAAGAAGCACTTGTGAAAAAACGTGAAGAGCAAGCTCATATGGCTGTTCAAGCTAGCAACTTAGATCTTGCGCGCCGTGCTTTAGAAGAAAAACAAAATGCAGAGCAAAAGATGAATGAGTATAAAGCGAGCTATGAGCAAAACAAAGCAGCTGCTGATAACCTTCGTCTTAAGCTAGAAGAAATGCGTAAGCAATTAACAGAGCTGAAAAATAAACGTGAAACACTTGTTGCACGTGTAAATGCAGCGAAAGCACAAAAGAATATTAATCAGGCGATGTCTGGATTTGATTCAAATTCAGCAAAAGCTGGTTTAAGCCGTATGGAAGAGAAAGCACTTCAATTAGAGGCTGAAGCAGAAGCAAGCGGTGAAATTTACAAGAAAGAAAAGTCGTTAGATGATGAATTCGCAAGCTTAAACAAAAATTCTGTTGTTGACGATGAATTAGCTCGTATTATGAAGCAGTACGAGAAATAATATAGAATAGACAAAGAAACCGACATGTCTGAAGAGAATTCATGTCGGTTTTCTATTACCCCGCTATTTGCGGGCAAAGACTCCCACCTCAACATTTTGTGAAAGCAGAGAGGTTGGTGGGAGTCGGGCTGCCCGTAAATGCCCGATTGGTTCAACTAATAATCAGTAGGGGATGGAAAACTCCCCACTGATTAAAGTTTCACTTTACTTTTTTAGAGGAGGTTTTGTAATGACGTGGATGAATGTTTTAGCTATGCTTGTATGGACTGGAGCGAGTGCGGTACTTTTATTTGCAATTATGTGGGTTGATTCGATTTTTACAAAATACAATGATTTAAAAGAAATGAAAAATGGAAATACAGCAGTGACAACGCGTTTCGTTATGAAATTATTTGCGCAAGGGTACATTTTATCTCAATCTATAACGAAAGCGAATGACTTATGGCAAGCGCTTCTTGCCTCAGCAGTTTCATTCGTTATTTTATTAATTGTAGAAATGTTCATTGAGTTTGTGTTAAAGAAAATGTCTGGTTTAGATTTAGAAGAAGGAACGAAAGAAGGCAGCTTAGCACATGCGTTGTTAGCTGGTTCATTACATATCGTTGGTGCACTTATTTTAGGCGCTTGTTTATAAAGAGAAAAGGAGGGGTAGATTGTGAGTTTATTTAAACGTATTAAAAATATAATGAAGAGTCCGGAGCCGCCGAAGCCAGAAAAGAGTCTTTTAACATTGGCTCCTGGCGATATGATTGAAGTCTCGTTAGTCATGTACGAATTAACTGGGAAAACGAGCATGCATTCTAGCAAGGAGATTATTTTAACTTTGCAGGATGGGAAAGATATTCGTTATTTGAAAATCGAAGACCGTGAAAATACGTATTACAAATTGTATACACCGATTGATGGTCGTTTAGATTCAATCGATGAAATTCCGACGACGATTGAAATGGATGATATAGAGTATCATATGGAAGAACAATATAATGGACGTGTTGTTGTTATGGGGAAAACACCATTTGCTGCTTCAGAAGAACAGTACGTATGGGAATTCCAATCTGATAACCGTAAATTATTACGTGTTGAATGGCAAAATGGTCGCACAATGATGTATGAGGGAGAAGTAATTATTCCTGCTGATGTACAAATCATAAGAGCAACATAAGGGGGGCGTAATCATGTCAAACCGATTGTTTACCATGATTAAATCGTTCGTAATCCCTATACTTGCTATCGTTACATTACTTGTTATTGCCGGTTATGCTTTATCGGGCTGTCAAAGTGGTCAGGCGAAGTCAATTCAGGACCGTTACCCACTAGAGTCTGTCGCAAAGGATGGTAAACAAGAATCTTACGTGTATAGGGCCGCCAATCGGTCAGTTCCTGAAGTTGCAAAGGAACTTATAGCCGAAAGGAAACCGAAGCAAGCATCTAAAGAAGACGAAAATCAAATGTTCCTCGTTTATTCTGATAAAATGTATAATTTACAAAAGGATAAAGAGAAACCATCTGATACGTTAATTGAAATAAGCAATGAAGAATTTGTCCGTCAAAATTACCAACCATCCTTTTTACAAGGATATATCATGGGGAGTATATTAAACGATATATTCGGTTCACGCAAATCATCATACGGTGATTATCGCGGATATAATGACAGACAAAATCATAAACCGGTGATCCCGGAAAGACCACCTACGAAAGAGGAAAAGAAAACCCCGCCTCCAATTACGAAGGAAGGGAAAGGATCTATTATTAAGCGAGGCGATAATGTAGATCCGAAATCATCTGTAGGTGATAAAGGAAGTATTACGGAAAAAGGAAGTAAAACGACGCCACCGCCTTCTACCGGAAGTAAAGGGAAAATTACGAAAAACCCGGGTGGCTCGAGTGGATCTGATGTGAAGCCGAAATCATCCATTAAAAGCCCACCAAAGAATACGTCGCCCCCGAAAACAAGGGTTGGCGGTTCAGGGAAAATTATGAAGAGAAGATAGTATAGAGACTGAAAAGTGGAATTTGCTTTTCGGTCTTTTTATTATGGGAATTAATTCCTTATAGCTGGTACAATTAAGTTATAAGGAGGAGATTATTATGAGTATATATAAAAGGTTTAGTTTGATTATGTTCCTCGTCTTATTCCTCAGTTTGTTTATTAGCACAACGATGAAATTTCACTTTATAGTAGGTATTCTATGGATACTGTGTACATGTACTCTCTTTCTATATGTTCCGCTTCGCTTTCAGCATGAAGTGCCCGCCTTTCAAAAGTACGTCGATTGGATTAAAAGCGGGGGAAGATGGGGGGAGTAAAATATATCAACGGTTTTTCGATTATATCTATCGTAGCTCAAAATATATCAACGATTCGAAAAGGAATATCGATTTACCAACTTCATAATAAAAAGAGGCTGCACCAATATTTTGGCACACCCTCTTTTTTCATAATGATTAATGAATATCACGTTTCTTAAAGTTACCGCCTTTTACTTCAGCTACGTCATAAACTGTAATAAAGGCATTAGGATCGATTTCATTAATCAGGTCCTTCATTTTACTTTCTTCTAAACGGTTAATTACACAAGAAATTTCTTTGAATTTCTCTCTTGAATAACCACCGTATACTTCGTTATACGTTGCGCTTCGGCCTAAACGATCGCGAATTGTTTCTACCATTAATTCAGGCTCTTTCGTGATGATTTTAAATGTTTTCGAACCACTTAAACCAACTTCAACGATATGAATCACTTTCGAAGCGATAAAGTAAGCAATTGCCGAAAGGATAGCCCCTTGAAGACCAAATACTGTTGAAACAAAAATAAAGACAAACATATTTAAGAATAAAATAAGGTCACTTGTTCCAAAAGGTAACTTACGAGAAAGTAATACAGCTAGCATATCGATTCCATCTAATGCGCCGCCGTTACGTAATGCTAGTCCCATACCGAAACCGATAATAATACCACCAACAACTGTAACGAGTAATGTATCGCCTTCAATAATAATTGGTATTCCGTGCATGACAACGGTACCTATTGCTAATGAAGCAATCCCGATGATGGAATAAATTGCAAAGCTTTTACCGATTTGTTTATATCCTAACCAAACGAAAGGAATGTTAATAACTGCGATTAGAGCTCCTAATGGCAATCCAAATAATCTTGAACTAACGATACTTAAACCAGTCACACCACCGTCTGATACGTTATTTGGAATTAATACCGATTCTAATCCGTACGCTGTGATAAATGCCCCAATAATAATCATCAAAGCTTTTGAAGCGATTTTTAGCTTATTGGGCTTGTTTCTGATAATTTTCTCCATGTAATTTCCTCGTTTCAAACTAGTTTCTTATTTGTTACGTAATTCACACCTAAACTCCATTTTAACATTTAATTTGAAAAAATTCTCCTTTAATGGATGTATGCAGGGGATATTATCACCATATTATTAATTTAAATACGCCTGTAGCTGATAAGTGAGTGGTCATAATTTGATATAAACAAGTGGGAATGAACAGTATGGATATGTACACTTGGGACGTTGATCTTAAGGAGGGATTCTGTGAGATACTGTACGCGAAATGTGGAAATGAAACGAACGATGGTAATAAGTTTTGTGGACAGTGTGGAGAGAGTCTTAGTTATGCAACAGTTAAGGGAAATCCAGTAAATCGTCATTCAAATAGTGATATAGAGGTGTTTTCATTAGTTGGTTTTATAACAGGATTAATATCTTGGTTTATTAATTTGTGGGGACTTGTTGGCTTTATAGCTATCGTTTTTTCTATATTAGGTTTAAATAAAAAGGTAACAGGGACTAGTAAAGTGTTTGCTATCATAGGAGTTGTTTTTGGAATTATTAATGTTCTGTATGCGTTTATGTTAATTATTTAACTAAAAAATGCCCCTCTTTCATGAAAAAGGGGCATTTTTTTAGTTATTAAGAAACAATAAAACTAAGCACGGATACGAATAAAGCAAATCCTAAAACCGTTCCGCAAACTTTCATATGACGTTTACGTCCCATCACAATAATTGCGACATATTCACGAATCATTGCATTAGGCCAGTAATAAAATGCAGTTTTGGATCCAATTCCTTGGCTATTAAGACCAGCTTGTCTTGCATATATACCAGCGCGGAAAAGGTGAAAATTGTTCGTTGTAAAAATACTTCTATATTTACCTTCAGGCTTTAAAGAATCCATAATTTCTTTAGAGAACAACATATTTTGATATGTGTTTACAGAGCGATTTTCTTGTACTGTATGTTCAAGCGAAATTCCTTTTTCAACAGCGTAATTTTGCATCGCTTCCGCCTCAGGAAGGCCTTCATCTGGACCTTGTCCACCAGAGAAAATGATTGTTGGTGGTGTATTCACAGCGGCTTGTTTCCAATAGAAGTCGATCGCTTTATTAATACGACTTGCAAGTAATGGTGGCACTTTGTCATTAATTAAGCCACTACCAAGAACGATGATGAAATCTTGATTACGCCTTGGTCTGTTGAATTGGTATAAAAAATAAGCAGTTAAGAAGTTAGATAAGTGTATAAAAAAATATACAGTTATAAGAGAAATACCAGCGAAAATAGGCTGGAAATGTGATGAGAACAAACTTGCTGGATTTATAATAGGGAGTAACATAAAGAATAAAATACCTAAAGCAGCAATGAGTGTTAAACAGTTAGTGAAACGTCTTCCTTCTCGTTTCATTAAAATTCTAGCATTCAGAAATAACCCAAACATTAAAGCGATAATACCAAAAGGAATCATAATGATAAGTGCTAAAATAGGTAGCAATATGATTGAATGCAGGGTATTATTGCCTGAATCATAGGACGTAATAGTACAAAAAATAAGGAAAGAACAGAAAAAGGCATTAAATAGAAAGCCGTTTATAATTTTTCTTGGATCTTTTAAGTAAGAGATAAGAAAAATTATAAACAATGTAAGAGGAATAATTCCTAAATACATAAATATAGTACACCTCAATTTGTATAAGAATTTGACATACCTTTTATATTACATGATTTTATAATTGAAAATGAAAGAAAAAGGATTTTGAATTTTCTTAATAAAATATATGGATACATATGTTAAAATGTATTCAAGGCGATATATTAAAAGTAAAATGGTTGAAGAGGCACTCTGTGGAGTGTCTTTTTCTTTTTGGTATGTAATTATGCATATTATGTTTATTTTCAAGGGAAGAGGATTAAAATATAAGTTGTGGATACACGCTATAAAGCAGAATTTTATATTAATATTTATCTCTACTCTTTTGTACCTAACAATCTTGTAACAATTCATGATTCTGTTTTCTAGTGTGTGTTTACAAAAAGCGGGATGGGGTATATATATACAGGGGAAAGGACGTCTTCTTGAAAGGCGTCTTTTTGTTTCTTAGTATAGATAATTTCCACTATTAACGTAGTGCAAACTATCTATACTAAACATTAGCAATCTTCCGTATAAAGATTATCAATTTACTATATATTCCAGCGGTGTTAAGCTACATATGAAAGGCTTTCTTTTTCAAAATATTACCCCTAATAAAATTTTGAAGAAGTCAACTGTCTCCAAACTTGCCATTAATGCTTAGAGAAAAAGCACTCAATTTGAGTGCTTTTTCTTATTGAAACATGCTATTTTTGTAGGCGATGTTCATAAAATAAAAGTAACGAAATGAAAGTAGGTGATAAAATGCCAGCTATTGTTGAAGGGGTTATTATTGAGAACTGTAACGGGACAATTAACTTAGGTGATAAATATAACGTACATCCAATTGAAAAAACGAAAGCTTATAATGGATCTGGATCTTCAAATACGGGACTAAATGTGAGGACATTCAGTGGTATTAGTACGGCAGATGTAACGGATAACGATGTGTATGACCAAGTAATTCAATCTACGTTATAATTTTTATATGTAAAATTGCATAAAATGATGTGCTTGCCCTGTGATACAATTTAGTTGTGAGCTGTTAGTGATTCTTCTTTATCATAGTTGTTAGATTAGAAATGTAACATCTTATCGAAAATCATACGTAAAAAAAGACACTTCAAGCGAAGTGTCTTTTTCATTTTAGTGATATCCTTTAGCAGAGTCTTTATGAATTTTATTTTTAAATATGCTGTAGCTCCAAAGCTGATATCCAATAACGATTGGTACCATGACGATTGCAACGAAGAACATAATTTTTAAGTTTAATTGACTACCAGCTGCGTTGTATAACGTTGTACTATAAGCGTCGTTAATACGAGATGGTAACATTCTTGGGAACATACCTGCAAAACCAGTTGTCATAAACATTGCGATTGTTAAGCAAACGAATGTGAATGCAAGGCCGATTTTATGTTTGTACACCATAATAAGTGTGAGTACACTCATTAACATTGCAAGTACTGGAAGAATGAATAGTACAGGATATTCCGTGAAGTTTTGGAATAAATTTGTACGATTTGCAGTTGCGACATAGAAGATAGCTAAAATGATAGCAGCTGCCATTGAAAATGGTCTTGCGATTTTATAAGCACGATCAGATACTTCGCCAGTTGTTTTAATCATAATCCAAAGGGCACCAGATACGACGAATATAGCAGTGAAGAAAAGACCACCTAAAATACCATAATGGTTTAGTAAGCTAAGTAAAGTTCCTTCATAACCATCTTTTCCGATTTGCAGCCCGTAATACAGGTTAGCGAATGTAACACCGAATAAGAAGGCGATTAGGAAACTACCAATTGTAAACGCCCATTTACAAGTTTTTTGCCAAATTGGTGAATCGTCCTTATGCATAAATTCAAGTCCAGCGGCACGAGCAAATAGTGCAAGTAATACTAAAAATAGTGGTGTATATAGGTAGCTAAACATATTTGCATATGTGACTGGAAAGGCAGCAAATGTTGCGCCACCAGCTGTAATTAACCATACTTCATTACCACCCCAGAACGGGCCGATAGCTTCTTGTAATTGATTTCGTTCTTGTCGGTCTTTCGCAACGAATGGGAAAATCATTCCGTTACCGAGTGCGTAGCCATCAAGAATGAAGTAAACTGTCCAAATTACGCCCCATAAACCGAACCAGATGACTGCAAGCATATCATGAGACATGAGCTGTACCTCCTTCAGTAGCAGGTTCTTCTAATGCAGCTGGTCCTTTTTTCGCGAACTTCAGCATTAAGTATACGTCAGCAATTAAGAGTAAAGTGTAGAACAATATTAAACTAATTAATGAGAACCAAATTTGTGGAACTGATATAGGTGACACGGATTCTGCTGTACGCATTAGTTTATAAACTGTCCACGGTTGACGACCTACTTCAGCAACAATCCAGCCAGCATTAATCGCAATGTACGGAAGTAAGACAGACCACATTGTAATTTTTAAATAACGTTTTGAGTTTTCTAGTTTTCCTTTTCGGTTTAAATAGAAACCGTACCAAGTTAATGCCATAAAGAGCATGCCAAGTGCAACCATTAAGCGGAAGCTATAATACACGAGGTTAACATTTGGGCGTTCATCTTTCGGAATATCTTTTAAACCAACAATTTCTCCATCAAATGAGTTTGTATAGAAGAAACTTCCGAGCTTTGGAATAGTAAGTAGTTCAAAGTTCTTTTCATTTTTCACATCAGGAATTTGAATGATTGAGAAACCTTGTCCTTTTCCAGTGTCCCAAACAGCTTCCATTGCAGCTCCTTTTGCTGGTTGATACTTAGCCGCTGATACACCAGATTGATGGCCCATAAATGGTGTAATTGTTGCTGCGAATAACCCTAACATTAAGCCAAACTTAAATGATTTTTTGAAGAATTCCACTTCGTTTTTACGTAGTAAATGATATGCACTAATTGCCATAACGAAGAAAGCACCGACAATATAACAACCAATTACAGTATGGAAGAACATATTCCATGCATATGGATTTGTAACAAGAGCCCAGAAATCATTTAATTCAGCGCGGCCGTTACGTACTACATAGCCAACGGGGTTTTGCATAAAGCCGTTTGCTGTAATAATCCAAAGGGCAGAAATATTTGTTCCAAGTGCAACCATCCACATACAGAAAGCACGGAACTTTGGTGAGATTTTGTCTTTACCGAATAACCATATTCCCATGAAAGTAGATTCTAAGAAGAAGGCAACGAGTGCTTCGATTGCGAGAGGTGATCCGAAAATATCTCCCATATATTTGGAGTACTCAGACCAGTTTGTTCCAAATTGGAATTCCATCGTAATTCCGGTTATAATCCCCATTACGAAGTTAATTGTAAATAATTTACCCCAGAAATTTGCCATTTTGCGGTATGTTGGATTCAATGTGCGGGCGTATTGAGTCTCCATACATGCTACTAAAATAACAAGTCCGATTGTCAAAGGTACAAATAAAAAGTGATAAAAAATAGTAATTGCAAATTGAAAACGACTTAGTAACAGAACGTCGGACATAATAAATATTCACTCCTTTTTTACATTATCTACAATCAGTTTATAGTGAAAAAACGTTTAAAGTATGTGAGACTTGTTACAAAGGTGTGTGTATATTTTGAAAGAATTATGTCGATTATCTGAAAACATCCTATTTTTACTATAAAGCAATATCCTTTTTGAGTTTTTCAAATTTTGGTACACTATATATGTAGTGTAAATGAGAGAAAAGAGGGTTCTTTACTATGAAGTCATTAGAAGAGATTTTACAATACAATGAAAAATTTGTTGAAGAGAAAAAATACGAAGAGTATGAAACAGGGAAATTTCCAAACAAAAAGATGGTAATTATCTCTTGTATGGATACTCGTCTTGTTGAATTATTACCGAAAGCAATGAATATGCGTAACGGTGATGTGAAAATTATTAAAGTAGCAGGCGCTGTTATTTCACATCCATTCGGAAGTATTATGCGTAGTATTTTAGTCGCTGTATATGAGCTTGGAGCTGACGAAGTATGTGTTGTCGGTCATCATGATTGTGGTATGGCAAAAATTCAAGCAAGCAGTACAATTGAAAAAATGAAAGAGCGCGGCGTAACAGAAGAGAAATTAGATACACTTCGTTATTCTGGAATCGATTTAGAAAGATTCTTACAAGGGTTCTCTAGTGTAGAAGAAAGTGTAGAACATAGTGTGTCAATACTTCGCAACCATCCGTTACTTCCGGAAGAAGTACCTGTTCACGGTCTTGTTATAGATCCTGACACAGGAAAATTAGATTTAGTTGTAAATGGTTACGAAAATTAAGAATTTACTTTGTCATCCTTTTTATCTGGGACAGGATCAAATCCTCCTGGATGGAAAGGGTGACATTTTAATATACGCTTACATGTAAGCCAAAATCCTTTGAGGGCACCGTGTTTTTGAAACGCTTCTAATCCATAATGAGAGCAAGTCGGATGAAAGCGGCACGTTGGCGGTGTCATCGGAGAAATGAACTTTTGATAAAAGCGTATAATACCGATAAAAATCTGTTTCATAATGGTCTCCTTTTCAGCATAGTCTTAAAGTATTATAGCACGACAGTACATAATTCTTTACTAATGTCGATTTCCGTTATATCATATTGGATATAACGGAATTAAATTAAAAGCGGGAGAGATGTTGTATGCCATCAGTAGAAAGCTTTGAATTAGACCATACGATTGTAAAGGCGCCTTATGTAAGACATTGCGGAGTCCACAATGTAGGTAGTGACGGTATTGTAAATAAATTTGATATTCGTTTCTGCCAACCGAATAAACAAGCAATGAAACCAGATGTTATTCATACGTTAGAACATTTATTAGCATTTAATTTACGTAAATATATTGATCGTTATCCGCATTTTGATATTATCGATATTTCACCAATGGGCTGCCAAACAGGATATTATCTTGTAGTAAGCGGAACACCAACGGTTCGAGAAATTATTGATTTATTAGAACTAACATTAAAAGATGCGGTTCAAATTACAGAAATTCCAGCTGCAAATGAAACACAATGTGGCCAAGCGAAGCTTCACGACTTAGAAGGAGCACAACGCTTAATGAACTTCTGGCTAAGCCAAGATAAAGATGAACTTGAGAAAGTGTTTGGATAAAGTGATACTTTAATCAGTGGGTGAGAGTCTTATTGCCTACAAATAAAAAAACTGCCTGTGAAAGGGCAGTTTTTTTATTTGTAGAAATGTATGTTATGAAGAGTATTGACTTTAACGTATACGTCAAAGTTTATAGTAGGGATAAATAAAGTAAGTAAAGGGAGGAAATGATGGATAAGTATAGCATTGGCGAAATTTCAAAAGAAACGAATGTAACGACGAGAACACTTAGATATTATGAGGAAATTGGATTGTTAAGACCGTCTTATGTTGCTGATTCAGGATATCGTTACTATTCAAAAGATGATGTAATTACATTGCAGCAAATCACAACTTTTAAAAAGCTTGGTTTTAAGCTTTCAGAAATAAAAGAAGTATTAAAAGAAGAAAAGGGGATTTCAGAAGAAGGAAGATGGAAAAATGCGATTCAAAATGAAATTCAAACAATACAAGGGGAAGTAAAAAGATTACAGGATTTAGAAAAGCTACTATATACAACATTTCATTCCATTGAATTAACAGGAGAGCTTAGAACAGAAGATTTAATGTTATTTATAAAATCAGTACAGGGAATTGATCAGAGGGAGAAATTTTGGAAAAGATATTTTAATGAGGAAGAGCAGCAGATTATTCAGGGCTTACCAACATTTGAAGAAAACGATAAAAGAACGAAAGAGTGGCTGCAAGTATTAAGAGAAATTCGCGAGCGTATAAATGAACCAGTAGATTCACCAGAAGTTCAACAATTGGCGGAGAAAGTAGTGGCTTTTTCCATGCATATATTTCAAGAAGATGAACAATTAATAAATAAGTATTGGGAATTAATTAGACCTGAAGAGGGGGAGATTGCAAAAGTATATGGACTTGATTCGGAAACAATGAAGTATATAGATGAAATGGTAGATTATTATTTGAAAAAGGAGGAAGATAAATGACAGCTATGCAAAAAGAGAAGCTATATGGAAAGGAGCACGCGCGATTAGAGCGGCAATACTTTTATAAACATGTGGGCATTTTCATTCTTGCGCAGCTTTTATTTATTTTTCTAATAGGGCTTGTACCAGCTCAAGAGTTACCAAGTGGATCTTATATTCTTCATATGAAAGAATGGATTTTGAATAAACAAATAGGCTTTTATAAAAATGCAACTGTTAATACCATTATCAGTGTTTGGACATCGGTGCTCATTATTCATTTTATTTGGGCGATGTCGTATATCTTTTTTCCGAAAAAGAAACGTAGTTCGCTAAAGCAAGAAACACGACAAGAGGTAAAAGAAGAAGTGAAAAAGAAAAAGGAGATTAGTACAAATAGGGCGTGGCTGTATTTAGTATTTGGAGGCTTAATTGAAATATATTGGGCAACAGGATTAAAAACAAATTCGATGAGCATTTTGACACTTATTGCAATTTTAGTTAGTTTTCATCTATTAATTGAAGCAACTAAAAGAATCCCAATTGGAACGGCATATGCAGTATTTACTGGAATTGGGACAGTGGGAACGATAGTAGTAGATATTTTATATTTTAAAGAGCCATTTTCGTTTATTAAAATTTTCCTTGTTTGTTTATTAGCACTATTTATTATCGGATTGAAATTTAGTGGCGACAAGGAAGAGGTGAAATAAAATGGCGTGGATGTATTTAATTATAGCTGGGCTTTTTGAAATTGTCGGTGTAATTGGGATAAAGAAAGTAACAAAAGATAATAATTGGACGAATAATATTATTTTAATAGGTGGATTTATTATTAGTTTTCAATTTTTAACGATGGCGCTCCAAGAAATTCAGTTATCAATTGCATATGCAGTTTGGACTGGAATTGGGACGCTCGGTGCAGCGGTTGTCGGTATTTTATTTTTTAAAGAGCCGAAAAATGCTTTTCGGATTATTTGTATCGTTGGAATTATGGGGACGATTATTGGATTGAAAATGGTGAGTTAAGCAATAAAAGGCAGAAATAAATTACTAGATTTATTAAACGAATTGGATAGAGACAGCGAATAATTTGTGTTTGTTATGTGACAACTACACCCAGTCGTTGACAGAGCTGAAATAGTATGTTAAAAATAAGGAAAGCGTTTACAACCAAAAGAATTGTTACTGTTCGGCAGGCAAAACCTAAATTTGTATAAGGATAACTGTATCGTTATTCTTATGTGCAAATTTAGGTTTTTTTTATAACCTTTTGCCTGCAATATAAAAAAACAAGGACGAATGCGAATGGAAATAAAAAAAATTTTAAACAATAATGTTGCTATTACGCATAATGAGTTTAAACAAGAAATTGTCGTTATGGGAAAGGGTTTAGCTTTTCAGAAGAAAGTAGGAGAGACAATTGATGTTTCGAAAATAGAGAAAACATTTGTGCTAGAGAAGCATGGAGTTTCTGAAAAGCTTGCAAAATTATTAGAAGATACGTCTGAACTATATTTAAATATTTCTTCAAAAATTATAAACTATGCACAATCTAAGCTTTCATACAAATTGGATGAATATTTATATGTTGCGCTGACGGATCATTTAAGTTTCGCAGTTAGTAGATATAAACAAGGTATACAGCTCAAGAATGCACTGCTATGGGAGATTAAAAAATATTATAAACAAGAGTTTCAAATAGCGCTACATGCATTACATATGATTGAAAATGATATAGGAATTCGCCTTGGAGAAGATGAAGCAGCTTCTATTGCTTTGCACTTAGTGAATGGTCAATTAGCTAGTGATAATATGGCTTCTGTCGTGCAAGCAACTGAAGTGGTTAATAACATTTTGAATATCGTTAAATATCATTTTCAAATAGAAATGGATGAAAACTCGCTTAATTATGAACGCTTTTTAACACATCTTCGTTTCTTCTCGATACGATTTACTCGTAAAGAATATGCCCCTGAGGGTGATGATCAATTCCTTTATGAGCAAATCCAGCTGAAGTATCAATCAGCTTTTCAATGTAGCCAAAAAGTGAAGCATTATTTACAAAGCGTCTATAATTGGAGTGCTTCAAATGAGGAAATTGTTTATTTAACTTTACACATTCATCGGGTAACTTTTCGCCATGCATCGAATCGTATGGTGGATGAGGGGAAATAGCAGTAGGTTTGGAGAAGAAATGTATAATCGTTATTATTTATAAACTACATATTACTTAGAGGAATGTTACCTATGTTGGGCATAACCTGAGTCAAACTGAGCATGCAGCTTATTTGCGTGTATGTTCAGTTGGACTCAGGTTTTTTATTTACAAAAAAGTGATAGAAAGTGGGGATAAATATGAAATATGAACAATTAGCAAAGGACATTATTGAAAATGTCGGCGGTAAAGAAAATATTATTAGTGTTGTTCACTGCATTACCCGTCTGCGTTTTCAATTAAGAGATGAAGGAAAAGCAAAGACAGACGTTTTGAAAAATATGGAGGGGATCGTCACTGTTATGAAAAGTGGTGGACAGTATCAAGTTGTTATTGGAAATCACGTACCTGATGTTTACGAAGCAGTAGTAACGATTGGTGATCTTCATACGTCAGCACCTGAAGAGGCTGATAGTAAGAAAAAAGGGGTATTTAATCAATTTATTGATGTAATTTCTAGTATATTCAGTCCCATTCTTGGAGTTTTAGCTGCGACAGGGATGATAAAAGGTTTAAACGCTCTGTTTGTAGCGCTGGGATGGTTAAGTAATACATCGGGAACGTATCAAATATTAAATGCAATCGGAGATTCTCTATTTTATTTCTTCCCAATCTTCCTTGGTTATACAGCGAGTAAGAAATTTGGCGGGAACATTTTTATTGGTATGGCAATAGGTGCATCGTTAGTTTATCCAGCACTTTCTGGATTAACGACAGGCAAGCCACTTTATACATTATTTGCAGGGACGATGTTTGAATCACCTGTTCATATTACGTTTTTAGGAATTCCAGTTATTTTAATGAGTTATGCATCATCAGTTATTCCAATTATTATCGCAGCTTACATAGGAGCGAAAGCAGAGAAGACGTTTAAGAAATTAATTCCAGACGTTGTAAAAACTTTCTTAGTACCGTTCTGTACATTACTTCTTGTTATCCCGCTAACGTTTATTGTTATCGGACCGATTGCAACATGGGCTGGTCAGCTTTTAGGACAAGGAACGATTTGGTTGTATGAATTAAGTCCATTAGTAGCGGGACTTTTCATCGGTGGTTTTTGGCAAGCAATTGTTATATTTGGTCTTCACTGGGGACTTGTTCCAGTAGCAATTAATAATCTTACCCTTTTGGGATCAGATCCAGTTTTAGCACTTATGTTTGGAGCTTCATTTGCACAAATTGGTGCTGTTTTAGCGGTTTGGCTGAAAACGAAGCAACAAAAATTAAAATCACTTAGTATTCCAGCTTTCATTTCTGGTATCTTCGGCGTCACTGAACCAGCGATTTATGGGATTACACTTCCACTAAAAAAACCATTTATTATGAGTTGTATTGGTGGAGCGATTGGCGGAGGAATATTAGGTCTTGCAGGATCAAAAGTATATATGGTAGGTGGCCTCGGTATATTCGGTATTCCAAATTTCATTGATCCAAAAGCCGGTATTACTATGGCATTCTGGGGCGCTATTATTGCAATTATTGTTTCTTTTGTATTTGGATTTATTCTTACTTATTTATTTGGATTTGATAAAGAAAAAATAGCTACAACAGTTGATGAAGCGGCAGCTACGTCAAAGGAAATGAATCGTAAAGAAGTTGGATCTCAAAATGAAAAAAACATCATTACTAGCCCGTTTGAAGGGAAAGTAATACAGTTGTCCAGCATTAAAGATGCAGCCTTTGCATCAGGTGCGCTAGGAAAAGGAGTTGCGATTGAACCTTCTATCGGTAAATTGTTTGCACCATTTTCAGGAACAGTTTCAGCACTATTTCCAACAAATCATGCAATTGGGATTGTAACTGATTATGGAGCAGAATTGCTGATTCATATCGGGATGGATACAGTTCAACTTGGTGGAAAACACTTCTCTTCACACATTGCGCAAGGAGATCGTGTAGAGAAAGGGCAATTACTTATTGAGTTCGATATACAAGCGATTCAAGCAGTAGGATATGTTGTAACGACACCGGTAGTGATAACGAATACTGATAAATATGATGTAGTAGTAGCGGAAGCAAATCCAATTAAAATTAGTGAGAATTTAATCGAAGTAATTAGTAAATAAAGTGAAACGATAATCATCGGGGCATCCCTCGCTGATTATGATTCACATCAATTGAGGTTTTATGAAATTACAATAGAGTAGAGGAGTGCTAGATATGTTAAATAATAAATTTCCAAAAGGTTTTTTATGGGGCGGAGCAATTGCTGCGAATCAGGCTGAAGGAGCGTATTTAGAAGGTGGAAAAGGGTTAACAACGGTTGATTTATTACCAACGGGTGAAAAGCGTTGGGAGGTTATGGCCGGGAACCTTAATTCCTTTAAGCCGATTGAAGGAGAATTCTATCCTTCACATGACTCAATTGACTTTTATCATCATTTTAAAGAAGATATTGCTTTATTTGCAGAGATGGGATTTAAATCGCTACGTGTATCGATTGCTTGGACGAGAATTTTTCCAAATGGCAACGATGAGGCTGTAAATGAAGCTGGTTTACAGTTCTATGATGATTTATTTGATGAATTATTAAAATATAATATTGAACCAGTTGTTACGATGGCTCATTTTGATGTCCCTGTACATTTAGTTGAAGCATATGGGGGCTGGAGAGACAGAAAACTTGTACACTATTTTGAGAAGTATGCGAAAACTATTTTTAATAGATATAAAGATAAAGTGAAATATTGGATGACGTTCAATGAAATAAATATGCTACTTCATTTACCATTTGTAGGTGCAGGTCTTGTATTTAAAGAGGGAGAGAATAAAAAACAAATCCAATATCAAGCGGCGCATCACCAGCTTGTTGCAAGTGCACTGGCAGTGAAAGCTTGTCATGAAATTATACCTAATGCCAAAATCGGATGTATGTTAGCGGCAGGAACTGTATATCCACATACATGTAATCCAGAAGATGTGTTCAATGCAATGGAAAAAGATCGTGAATCCTTCTTCTTTATTGATGTTCAGGCTAGAGGAGCATATCCAGGATATGCGAAGAGATTCTTTAAGGATCATAAACTAGTAATTGAGATGGAAAAAGATGATGAAGAGATTTTGAAAAAGTATACGGTTGATTATATTGGATTCAGTTATTACTCAAGTAGGGTAACAAGTACGGATCCAAAAGTATTAAACAGTATGATAAATGGAAATGTATTTGGTTCTATTGAAAATCCTTATCTAGAAAAATCAGAATGGGGATGGACTATTGATCCAAAAGGTTTTAGGATTACTGCAAATCAGTTGTATGATCGCTATCAAAAGCCTTTATTCGTCGTTGAAAATGGTCTTGGGGCTGTTGATGAGGTTACTTCTGAAGGTGAGATTCATGATGATTATCGAATTGAATATTTAGAGAAACATGTGATAGAAATGGCTGAAGCGATTGAAGATGGAGTAGAAATTATAGGGTATACAAGCTGGGGACCGATTGATATTGTCAGCGCATCGACTGGCGAGATGAAAAAGCGTTATGGCTACATTTATGTTGATAAAGATAATGAAGGAAACGGATCAAAAAAGAGAATGAAAAAGAAGAGTTTTGATTGGTATAAAAAAGTGATTGAATCTAATGGTGAAAATCTGATCTAATCTTTAAAGCTATCTTTATATAGAAGAAAAACTGAGGAGTGGATTGTAATGAAAAAACAAACGAAAAGATTTCCTGAAGGATTTTTATGGGGCGGAGCTACTGCTGCTAACCAAATGGAAGGTGGATTTTACGAAGGTGGAAAAGGACTAAATATTGCAGACGTTTTACCTGGTGGAAAAGGACGTCTTAAAATATTGCAAGATCCTGGTTTTAATTTTGAAATTGATAAAACAAAATACAATTATCCAAACCATGAAGGTATTGATTTCTATCATCGTTATAAAGAAGATATTGCCTTGTTTGCAGAGATGGGTTTTAAATCTTTTCGTATGTCTATTGCTTGGACAAGAATTTTCCCAAATGGTGATGAACTAGAGCCAAATGAAGAGGGATTAGCTTTTTATGACCGCGTTTTTGCAGAGCTAGAAAAACACAAAATTGAGCCTGTTGTGACAATTTCTCATTACGAAATGCCAGTAAACCTCGTTAAGAAATATGGTGGCTGGAGAAATCGTGAAGTGATTGGTTTCTTCGAAAGATATGTAAATGCTATATTGAATCGCTACAAAAATAAAGTGAAATATTGGATGACATTCAATGAGATTAATAGCGGTTTAATCATGCCGATTATGGGACTTGGATTTTCTATTAATAAAGAAGAAGATAAATATGAGCCAACATTCCAAGCATTCCATCATCAATTTGTTGCGAGTGCACTTGCAGTGAAAGCTTGTCACGAGATCATTCCAGAATCACAAATAGGTTGTATGATTATATATGCTCCAGTCTACTCATATGATTGTGATCCGCAAAGTGAGTTGTATGCACTTCAAGAAGAGCGTTTATTTAATTACTTCTGTGCGGATGTTCAAGTTCGTGGTAAATATCCAACGTTCATTCAATCATATTTCAAAAAAAATAATATTGAATTAGACATTCAAGAAGGTGACTTAGAGTTAATTAAAGAGCATACAGTGGATTACATCGGTTTCAGCTATTACATGTCTCGTACGGAGAAAAAAGAGAAGACTGAGCAAGAAAAGGCGCAAGGAAATATTATGGCAGGTATAAAAAATCCATTCCTTAAAGCGAGTGATTGGGGATGGGAAATTGATCCGGCTGGCTTAAGAATTTCATTAAATAAATTATATGATAGATATGAAGTGCCACTTTTTGTTGTTGAGAATGGTTTAGGTGCTTATGATGAAATAGAAGAAGACGGTACAATTCATGATGATTACCGAATTAACTATTTACGTGAGCATATGATAGCAATGAGTGATGCGATACAAGAAGATGGCGTTGAAATGATTGGATATACGAGCTGGGGATGTATCGATCTAGTAAGTGCGTCCACAGGAGAGATGTCTAAACGCTACGGTTACATTTATGTTGATAAACATGATGACGGATCTGGAACGTTAGAGCGTAAAAAGAAAGACTCGTTCTTCTGGTATAAAGACGTTATTAATACTAATGGAGAAATACTTTAATACGAGTTTAAAAAAGAAGAGCAGGAATGCTCTTCTTTTTTATGGAAGTATACCGGACACTCCAACATATAAAGTAGCAGCAAAACAGAGAAAATAAACAAATGCTTTTGCTTTTTGCTGCTCTTCTATTTCATCAATTCTAAAAAGGATAAACATAATACTTAAAAGGATAAATACGAATGGTAAAAGCATAGGGAGGTTTGCAAAGAGGCTAAATAAAGCAAGAATAAGAGAAGCAGCTGCTAGTATAATTCGAATGTTTTTTAACATATAATCCTCCTTTAAATAGACAAATTAACGAAGTATTTCTGAGATACCTAGATATAAAACTGCTGCACCGACTAAAAAAACGAGTGTACTACTTACTTTTTTATGTTCCATCATTTCCTCTATACTTACAATGAAAGCCATACCGCCTAAAAAGATAAACATATAAGGGATAATTCCTCTATTTCCAGTAATAAAACCATAGATTGCTATAGATAAAGCGATAAGTGAAAAAGTAATTCGAACTCCTTTTAGCATAAAGAATCCTCCTTCTATTTTATGTATGTAATGATGAGAACAATCCAAGAGAATGCTCCAGCAACAATGCAAATAAATCCGGTTCCTGAATCCTTCTTTTTTATTTGCTCAATTGCGATGAGAAACATTAAAGCTCCTAATAGAAATTGTGAAAGTGGTAGAAAGTTATTTTGACCTGTATAGAGCCCAATTGCCGACATAATTATCACAGTGAGTGCGAGTGCGATGCGAAGTATACGAAGCATACTATGATTCCTCCTTATTATTTTTCGAGTAAGGGTTGTCTTCGGGCTTATCAACAGAATGTTTATATGCGTAGCCTTTATTAATCGTCATAACGGAGAGTACTAATATGATCAGTACGATTATAATGCCGATAATTAATATTTTGAGCATGAAATCCCTCCTTTTCTTTATTTTACATAATTTTGTAATTGATGAAAACAATAGAAATTAAAAGGATGAAAGAAGGGTGTTACATGGAGAATAAAAAAACATATTATATATCAGTTGGAAATGGTCAAATTTCGCAAGTGAAGACGGCGGATACGTATAATTTTGAAATTTATGCAAATGACGAAGAGATTACGGAGTTAAGAGAGTATTTTGATCAAGCGTATGAAGAGGACTTAGGTTCGTATGTACGCTCCCACGTTCCATTCGTTGAGTATCATCACGATTCGAATAATGATCGATATGATGAACAACTACAAAAAGCATATAAAATGATTTATGATCTAGGGAATCATGAAACGAAAGAATTAGTCGCACAAATGGGAATAATCAATGGATTGTAATTGGATAATATTATGCAGAAAAGCGAGAATATGCTACAATTTGTGGTAGGAAAAACTTGTAATCATCAATAGGGGAGTAATGGCATGTACAAATTTAAAGATTATTACCACAACACTGTACAATTATCGTTTGAACGTTACCCATTTTCTCCTGAGCCAAAGCATGTTTGGGTTGTATGCCGGTACGGGGATCAATGGTTATTAACGCATCATTTACGCCGTGGTCTTGAATTTCCAGGTGGTAAAGTAGAACTCGGGGAAACACCGGAAGAAGCGGCAGTTCGAGAAGTTCATGAGGAAACCGGCGGCATAGTTTCTGATTTAACTTACTTAGGGCAATACAAAGTATCCGGAAAAGACAAAATAATCATTAAAAACATTTATTTTGCAACAATTAGTGCGGTAGAGCAACATACGCATTACGAAGAAACGAAAGGGTCTGTTTTATTAAAAGACATTCCTGATAATATTAAAACTGATAGAAAATTTAGCTTTATTATGCGCGATGATGTATTAGCGCGTACGATGAAACATATAGAAGAAATCGGCTGTTTTACGAAGTAAAGTGGCCGGTTTCTTTTTTTGATTAAATACCCAAAAAAGGTGTGAATATATCTTTACTTTTAGGGAGGCATTTGGGAATGAAAGTATCCACTTACTATTGTCACTTTTTGTCGGTAAATCGATATATTTCAAAAATCGCTGATATATTTGGAGTTGCGGTCGATATATTCGAAAAATCGCTGATATAATTTATTTATTATTATATTGTTTTTCTCTCCGCCCCTAAAAACGAAAGCACTTCTAACAAATCATCCACCACACGTGAATGTTCAAAGTCACCCCAAAATAAATCTCTCTTCCAAACGCCAAGAATGCCTATTTGTTCAGCTCCTATTACGTCATTTTCTGGATGGTCTCCAACGTAAAGGCATTCTTCTGCTTTTACGTTTAGCTTTTGCAAAGCTCGTTCGAAAATCTCAGGATGTGGTTTTTTAATTCCTTCTGCTTCTGAAATGAAAATTGTGTTTGTATACGTATGTATGTTTAGTGCTCGAAGGGTGCTCATCTGAAATTTAGTAAAGCCGTTTGTAATAATACCAATTTTAATGTTTCGCTGAGTTAGTTGTTGAAGTAATTCATGCATGTTTTGGAAAGGAATACAATGATGTTGGAAGTTTGTAATGTAGTCGTGCAGCAGTTGCTCTTGCGTTAAAGTGGTAATGTTGTATTCGCAAAGGAGAGTGGAATATACCTTATCTTTCCACGTGTAACCATTATTGTCGAGTTCGAGAAAACGAGAGCAATACTCGAATTTTTCTATGTTTATCAAATGAAAGGCGAAGCGATTATATTGATCGCGAATAAATTGCTCTAGAGATTGGCGACGATCTAATAGTGTTCCATCTAAGTCAAATAAGATTGCTCGAATCATGGGAAACCTCCATACAGCTTTTATAATTAATTATCGCATATTCGTTAAAAAATGATTATGATATTTTTGTAGAATGGAATAATGGAGGTGCGTATGAAGAAACTGTATGGCAAGTTAATGTGTTTTATGATTTCAACGGGCTTAGTAGCTGGATGTGATATGTCGGAGCAAACTTCGAAAAGAGAGAAAAAAGATGTGTGCGAAACGACAGAAGAATGCACACAAATAGGTGATAAAACACTTCAAAAAGTATATAAAAAGATAGATGGACTTTCAGAACTTGAAGTACTAGAGGATTATGATTTAGAAGGACATTCAAGTAACGATATGAAAAAAAAGGATGATGAAAATTATTTCTTTTTAGCTTCTTATTATATCGATGGTGATGAAATTGTAGATCCTTATTTCGATAAACTAGATCGCAAACGATTGAATAAGGCTTTTGCGGAGGATAAGGACGCGAAAGAAGAAGTATTAAAGCAACGTCAAGATAGGGATTATCATGAATCGTTATGGGAGATGTATAGCACGCTTATTCCTGCTAAGTATCGCACTGACATAAAAGAGTTTGATATGGTAACAGATGGATACGATGGAATTGTGGCTCATGTTATGCCGAGTATGGAGTATCCGAAAGAGTGGACCATTAGTTTAGATACGCTTGATTCTGCAGTAAATATCGATCAAGTGATGAAAACATTAATACATGAGACGGCTCACGTATTAACGCTGGGACATAAACAAATACCAGTAAATGAAAAGTACTTAAAGGCTTTTGAAGAAGATAAAGATATTTCATCATACCAAAATAAATGTAAATCTCTTTTCTTACAAGAAGGATGTGCGAAGGAGAGCTCTTATATAAATCAATTTTATAATTCTTTCTGGAAACCAATTGACCAGGAGTGGACAGAAAAGAAAGTGGAAGAAAGCGAAGAAGCTCAAATTGAATTTTTTAAGGAAAAGCATGGTGAGTTTGTTTCACTGTATGGGACGACAAATGTGGCAGAGGATATTGCGGATACATTTACAGCGTTTATTTTACAAGATTCAAAAAAGGTGAAAGAAGGAACAGAATTAAAATATAAAAAAATTATCTTCTTCTATCAATTCCCCGAGCTTGTAAAAATGAGAGCGGAAGTGTTAGCGGGATTATATGATGTTTCGAAAACGATAGAACAACCAAGTGGACACTAATGCGAATTATGTGATCGATATATTTTAGCCAAGGGAAAACGTGAAGAATTATAGTTCTTTGCGTTTCTTTATGTTGATAAAATTGAAAATTCTGTCTTTTTTTAAAAAAGAAGAAGGAACTGAATCATTAAAATAGAATTAGTATAAAAACGTCACAAATTAGACACAATTATAATGCGCATAGTATAGGGGCTATAAGTTTACTCTCGAGGAGGTAATGAAACGTATGAAAACGATTCTTGCTGTTGCTGGTCTCATTTGGGTAATGTCTCACGGTTTTCCGATTTTTGAAGGAGAGCAAATTCGTAGTGCATTAAATAAAGAGTTTAATGATTATCATATTATTGATCGAAAAGATAATGTCGTTACGGTGCGTGTGAAAGATTGTTTCCATACAGTTACGGTTGCTAATGGGAATATTGCAGATGATTCAAAAATGTGTGATAAAAGGTAAGAGAAAGAAGCTGACTCTAGCATATCGCTCTAAGTCAGCTTTTTTTTCGTTTTCCAATAAGGAGTTTTTCAAATGCCTCGACAAATACATACATAAGAGTTGCGAGGACGCAAGTGAGCATTACACTGAGCAAGACGAGTGTGAAGTTAAAGACTTGGAATCCATAGCTAATTAAATAGCCAAGTCCTTGTTTAGAAACGAGGAGTTCCCCGAAAATAACACCGACCCATGATAAGCCAACATTTACTTTTAACGTTGAAATAATTGCAGGGAAAGATGAAGGGAGAATAACGTGCTTATAGCATTGCCATTTATTTGCGCCAAATGTGTCCATGACCTTAATATAGTTGGAATCGACTTCTTGAAATGCGCTGTAAATAACGAGAATGGTAATGATGATGGAGATGATTACCCCCATTGCGATAGAGGATGAAATATTTGGACCGAAAATAACAATGATGATTGGACCGAGTGCAACTTTTGGCATTGCATTTAGGACGACGAGATAAGGATCAAGTACGCGGGCCAAAAGTGGCATCCACCAAAGGAGAGTAGCAATAATAGCTCCGAGTACAGTTCCGAGAATGAAGCCTACTCCTGTTTCAAGTAATGTCGTCCATATGTGGACCCAAAGTGAACCGTCAATCCATTTCGTTAAAAAGAGATCCCAAATACTTGAAGGAGAGCTAAAGAGTAAAGGATCAATCCATTCTTTTTTACTAGCTATTTCCCATATTGCAAAGAAAAGAACAAGAAGTACAAGTTGTAAAGAGCGAGCTAACCATGCATGTTGTCTTTCTTTTTTTCGAAACTGTTCATGTAGTTGTTTTATATTATCCAAGTCGTTCCAGCTCCTTCCATATTTCTTGGAAGAGGGATGGAAAGTCATGGTGGTGGCGTGCTTCTAACGGCGATAAGGAACGGATACTTTCTGGAACGATGAATGTTTTTGCGATTTTTCCAGGGTTCGCCTGCAGTAAATAAATACGATCACTCATCGCAATTGCTTCTTCAATATCATGTGTCACAAGTAGGGATGTTTTCTTATAGTTACGTAGTAATGTGAAGACGAGATCTTCTAGTTTTAATTTTGTTTGATAATCAAGAGCGGAAAATGGTTCATCTAACAATAAAATTTTTGGGTCGGTCGCTAATGTTCGAACGAGTGCAGCACGTTGGCGCATACCACCGGATAGTTCACGAGGGTATTGCTGTTCTATATCATATAGGCCGACTTGTTTTAAAAGCTTTAATGTATGTTCTTTCGTATTTTCATCATAAACCTTCCGAATATGAAGTCCGAGCATAATATTTTCTTCAATTGTTTTCCACGGAAACAAGTAATCTTGCTGGAGCATATAGCCCATAGAGGGGGTCTTAGTTGTAATTGGTTCACCATCTAAAAATACGATACCTTCAATTGGATCAAGTAGCCCTGCGATGATGGAGAGGAGCGTTGTTTTTCCGCAACCACTTGGACCAAGGATTGAAATAAATTCGCCTTCTTCTACTTGCAAACTCATATCTTCAAGAATAAGTTTGGCATTTTCTTTTGCAAAAAAGCAGTGAGAAACGTTACGTATTTGTAAAAAGCTCATACACTTCGCCTCTATTTCTTAATAACGCTTTCGGCAATTTTTGTATTGACGAGCGCTTCATGTGGAACTTCTTTTTGTAATTCACCAGATTCTTTCATAATCGTTTGAAGTTGTTTCCATTCTACATCATCTAATAATGGATTTGTCGCATATGAATGTTGTTTTTTGTAGCGTTCAATTACTTTTACTGAAATGTCTTTTGAAGTGTCTTTAAATAGTGGTGAAACGGCATCGGCAATCTCTTCTGGACTATGTGTATCAACCCATTGCTGCGCTTTATATAGTGCGCGCGTGAATTTTTCTGCAGCAGCTTTATCTTTCTTTAAGAAACTTTCTTTTGCCATAAACGTTGTATAAGGGACAGTACCAGATTCAGCTCCGAAAGACGCGACGATATAACCTTTTCCTTCTTTTTCAAGTATACTTGCAGTCGGTTCAAAGAGCTGTACAAATTCTCCCGTACCAGATGCAAAGGCATTTGCAATATTAGCAAACTCGATATTTTGAATTAAGTTCGTATCTTTGCGAGGGTCAATGCCATTTTTCTTTAAAACGTATTCACCAACCATTTGCGGCATGCCGCCTTTACGCTGTCCTAAAAACGTAACGCCTTTTACGTCGTTCCAATTAAAAGAGTCTAATTTTTTACGGGAAACTAAAAATGTACCATCTGTTTGTGTAAGCTGCGCAAAATTAATGACAGGATCTTTTGCTCCTTGTTGATGAACATAAATAGACGTTTCTGAACCAACGAGAGCAATATCAATTCCGCCAGATAAAAGGGTGGTCATCGTTTTATCTCCGCCAGCTGTTGTTTGTAAGTCAATATTTAAGCCTTCATCTTTAAAAAATCCTTTTTCAATTCCAACATATAATGGTGCGTAGAAAAGAGAGTGTGTAACTTCGCCAACGCGAATTTTTTGAGCTTGTTTTTTCGTACTTTCCTTTGTACTACTACAAGCAGCGAATGTGAAAACAGCTAGTAACATGATGCAAAAAACGGTTATTAATTTTTTCACTATATGACACCTCCTAGAAGTCAATCTACAAGCATAATATGTAGGTAAGTGCCCATATGTGAGTATAGATAGCAGGAATTTTTCGGGTAATAAAGAAGTACAAATATAAGGGGTGATAAAATGGATTACGAATACGATGATAGCGTACATTTACATCTTGATTATTTCGGAACTGAATGTGATATGGAATCGATTGCTTATAAGAGGAAGCATGAAGACGTGTGGGATGTGTATTTTAATTTTGGAGTATACGGTCTTCAGAAAGAGGAGATAGAGACAGGTCGGTTTATGGACGAATATGCTGGTTATTACGTTTTTTCTGTACATGCTCGTGATTTGAGCTGGGAGTTTGGAAGTGCTCAGTTTGAGGAATGGGTTTTGAAGAACCATATAGTAGAAAGAACGCTTCAAAAATAGGGAGGAATTTTGTGTTTGAATTTCTCATCTTATTGCTTATTTGTGTAATTGGAATTTACATCATGCAAGTGCTCACTTACCGATTCGCAAAGAAAAATATTCATAAATATAAGGAAATGAAATGGATTCATATGTGGCTAGACATGACTATGAAAAAGGGTCCGAGATTAGATTTGTTTGATTTTGTACTTATAGTAATCGTAAGTATCATATGGAAAATATGGATGCTTCCTCTTGTATAGTAAACATACTAATCATTTCGTCATTTTCCCGTTCATAATAAATAACGAAAAGAACCTGTCATGTGACAGGTTCTTTTCTATTTGTAGCATGTAGTGTTACATAGAAAATCCAATACATACGACAAATTACGACAAGTGGGTTCATACATATTTGTTATTCTATTAAAGGTCATTATTTGTAATGTATATATAGGGGGATTTTTTAATGTTAAAGAAATTATTATTATTATTACTTACGGGCTTATGTGTAGTTGTTTTAACAGCTTGTAAAGATGAAGAGGACAAGCTGAAGGCGGCGGAAGAACAGAAAATAGATGAGAAAAAAGTTGAAGAAGATAAGAAGGCTGAAGAAAAGCGTAAGCAAGAAGAGCAGCAAAAAGTAGAAGAAGAAAAGCGTAAGCAAGAAGAACAACAAAGAGTAGAAGAAGAAAAGCGTAAGCAAGAAGAGCAGCAAAAAGTAGAAGAAGAAAAGCGTAAGCAAGAAGAGCAGCAAAGAGTAGAAGAAGAAAAGCGTAAGCAAGAAGGGCAGCAAAGAGTAGAAGAAGAAAAGCGTAAGCAAGAAGAGCAACAGAAGGCTCAGCAGCAACAGTCTGCACAACAAGAGAGAACACAAAAACAAGAAAAAACAACACAAGCAACAGGTGGGAAGCCGACAAGATCACAAATTTCGGTTGGTTCACATGTGGTTATTCAATTAGATAAAGATTATAGTAAAACAGTGAGTGGTGTTGTGAAAGATATTTTAACAAATACAGAAACACATACGTACGGAATTAAAGTTCGATTACAAGATGGACAAATTGGCCGTGTGCAAAGTGTTGGGTAATGAAAAAAAGAGATTTCCTTTCTTAGGAAATCTCTTTTTTTCATTCGGTATGTACAAGAGGTAACAGATGACATTATACGGAGGGTGTACATGAGAAGACGTTGTGTACATAATATGTTATGTTTATATAAGTAATATTTTATTACGGTGCGGGGTGAAATTAATAAACAGAAAAGAGGGAATGAATTGAGGGGGAATTTTTCATTTCATCAGCCAAGAAGAAGTATATTAATTTCAGCGATGTTAAGTGGTCTAGTAACCCTATATGTAGTACCCACAATTTACTTGATTTTAAAATATTTTAGTTTAGATACAATGAAAGATATGTTAAATCAAAAAATTGTCTTAAGTATAATGACAATTTTGATGTGGATTGTACTATTGAATGTTGCGCATTTGAATAAAGATATAGTTAATAAATTTAAACCGATTATTAGGATTTATATTAGAATGTTTTTAGTAGCCCATGTGGTTACTTTGCTTTTTATTTTCACGCAAAATAATATGAATCTCGTAAATACACTGAATTGGATTTACAATTATAACGCACAGTTTATATTTAGTTTAATTGTAATTTATGCGATATATGTTTTGGTGTATAACGTGCTTGGGAAAGTTTTTTTGAGTACTATTTTGACAAGCATTTTGCTAATCATTTTGGTTATTGTAAATCACTTCAAAATTGTTTTTAGGGGAGACCCACTATATCCTTCTGATTTTACACAGATTGGACATATGCAATCTGTTATACCAATGGTGATGGATTATTTTAGTTGGGGTTATATTCTTCTCGTTATTGTAAGTGTTGTTGTCTGTATTTTGGCGGGTATGTATGTGAGGAAGTATATTCAAAATGTAAAAGTTCATGCAGGCGTACGAGTTCTATTTATAATAGGATCCGTTTTTATTTTATATGTGTATGGTAATTTTACGGATACGTTTTTGAATAAATGGTTTCAAAAGTCAGGTATAGAGTTCATTTTGTGGAATCAAAATGAAAATTATGCTTCAAATGGTTTTGTGCTAGGATTTATAAGTAATTTAGATACGACAGTCATTGAAAAGCCGAAAGATTATTCAAAAGAAAATATGCTTCAAATAGCAAACGATATAAAGAAACAATATAGTAGCAATATAGGGGCGCAGAAGCAAAAAGAGAAACCGAATATTATTTTTGTAATGAGTGAATCGTTTTGGGATCCAACGAAGTTAACGAACCTGTCCTTTAGTGAAGATCCTTTACCTAATTTGCATCATTATATAGAAAGTTTTCCTGGTGGACAAACTATTTCTCCTGCATTTGGAGGAAATACTGCGAACGTTGAATTTGAGGTATTAACGAGTTATTCAATGAGTTTGTTAAAACCAGGATCTATACCATATCAGCAAGTTGTTACAAATAAGAAAGAAATTCCATCAATTCCTCGAGCTTTGAAAAAAGAAGGGTATTATACAAGTGCAATTCATTCGTTCGGTCGCTCATTCTTTAAACGGGATGATGTATATAAAGTGTTAGGGTTTGATAAGTTTAATGCACAAGATACGATGGAAAATGTAGAAGTTGATGGAGATTATATTAGCGATTTATCTATGAGTAAAGAGATAATAGCTGAATTAGAGAAGCAAAAGAAACCTACGTTTGTTCATGCAGTTACGATGCAAAATCATTTTCCATTTACAGAAGGAAGATTTGGTGAAAATCAAATAGAGATTAGTGGATTAGAAAATGAAGAGTCGAAGGCTGAATTAGAGACTTATACAGAAGGGTTAAGACGTTCAGATGAAGCTCTTCAATATTTAATAGAGGAGCTAGATAATTTAGATAGACCTACATTATTAGTATTCTTTGGGGACCATCTCCCATCACTAGGAACAAATAAATCTCTTTATAAAGAGACTGGTTATATAACAAATGAAAAAACGCCAAGTGAACGATTAGCGATGGCGCAAACGCCGTTATTAATGTATGCAAATTTTGATATGCCAAATGACAATTTAGGTTTAGTAAGTCCAATCTATTTTTCAAATCTTGTCTTTGATTATGCTGGATTAAATAAGGTACCATTCTATCAATTTTTATCGAAGTTATATGGAGAAATTCCCGTACTTCGTGATGAATTGAAGATAGGAAAAGACGGAGAAGCAATAAAAAGTTTAACAGAAAAACAAAAAGAAATGTTAAAGCAATATGAGTTTATTCAATATGACTTACTCATCGGAAAGCAATATAGTAAGGATATATTATTTAAATAGGCGACAAAAAAGAACTTGTATACGATACAAGTTCTTTTTTCATAGTATTTAACGGGATAATCAGACAAGCTAGGTTTAGGGAGTATTACTTGTACATTTAGTATAAATTAAAATAGGGTCGTTTTAATAATTGATTTGTGAGAAGTGTGTGAATTTTTCATCTAGTATATAATTGGACAATTTGTTTAATTTTAATAGAATCAGTTCCAGATCTATTATTAGTTTTTAGTTTACAATTATTTGTTGTGTGGATTTATAAACAAACAGGATTTCGAGTGGTTAGTATTTATGCGTTTAACGATGAGCGTGTTTATTTTTTATCTATTCTTTGTATGACAATTGTTCCAACTCTTCATTTTTTCCGCATTATCGTTTTATTTTTAATGGAAGAGAAGAATAAGTCATATGTGGAATTTGCTCGTGCAAAAGGTAGTTAAGAAAAAAGAATTTGCCGTAAGGGCAAATTCTTTTTTTACTGTAAAGGAACTATGAATTTAAAAATTTTATCAGTTCCTTATTTAATTCATCCGCTTGATCGATCGGAGAGCCGTGGCCACTATTTGTAAGAGGATATAGTTCAGAGTTTTTAATTCGCTCTTTTGTTAGCTCAGCACTTTTATAAGGGATGAGTTGGTCGTGAACACCGTGGAATATTTTTGTTGGGACGTTAATTTTACTTAAGTCCTTCGTTACGTCTTCGTTTGCAGCGGCTTGCAAAATTTTGATGAGAGCATAAGAAGCGGACTGCATACCGAGATAAGAAAACCATTCTAACGTGGCAGCTCCTAAGTTTCTATTAAAAAATGATAAAGATACATCACTTAGAAACTTAGGTAAATTTACATACATTTGAGCAATCAGAGCATCTGCTTGTTCTTTCGGTACGCCGTAAGGGGATTCTTGGTTTTTCACGAAAGAAGGAGAGACAGCATCCACTAATGCAAGTTTGGAAATACGACGCCCATTATATCGTGACATATACCGAATAGAGAGAGCGCCACCGACTGAGAAGCCGACTAACGTAGCATCTTCTATTTGAAGTGCATCTAATACAATTGCGATATCATCAGCTAAACGATCATAAGTGTAACCAGTCCATGGTTTATCAGACTGTCCGTTTCCTCGTATATCCATGGCGATGCAGCGGAAACCATGTTGTGGTAAGATATTAAATTGATATTGGTACATTTGATGATTTAAAGGCCAGCCATGAACGAAGAAGACAGGTTTACTTCCAGGGCCTGGGTTAATATCCTCAACAAAAATGTGTACATCTTTTTCCACTGTAACGAACATGACGTATCCTCCTCATGTATTTTAATAGGCTCTTTCCCAAAATCGCTGTTTTGTCATTGCCTGAATAAATTCATTCGCAAGTAAGGTAGGATTTTGTTCTGTTATAACGCCAGGTTTTCCTTCGATGTTTAAAGATTGAACAATAGTAGTTCCATTTTGGAAAGCGCCAATTGGCTTAAAGTGATTATACGATTCTACGACGAATGAACTTGCCTTGTTAAGAAAATGATCATTAATATTTCCGCCAATAAGAAGTAGCCCATCATAAAGAAGTGGTGATCCTGTTAAGAAAGTATCATTCACTTCCCACTGTCCATTTTGAGAGCCTTGCACAAAACCTAATCGTTCGGAAATAATAACGGGCTGAAGACCGGCTTGTTTGAATTGATTTATAATATATTGTGCGTTTTGACCGTCATATCCGTTTGCGACAATGACGCCTACTCGTAATGTATTTGGGCTGAATGTTGTATGTTCCATACTTAGTGCTGGTGAGGATTTTGTAACATTTGATTCTTGAACATTTGGCACTGTTGCCCCGACTGCTTCAGCTACTAAAGTAGCTAATTCTGTACTTATATGACCAATCATACCTACGACTTGTTGGCGAATTGATTTACTTTTTACTTTTCCTAATTCAAAGGAAAAGGCCTGCATAATATGGATTTTTTCGACGTGGCTCATACTATTCCAAAATAAACGGGCTTGTGAGAAATGGTCTTTAAAACTAGCGGCTGTCTCTCTTGTTTTATGTCCAGAAACAGTAGAAGGATATGTAACGAAACCGCCTTTCGTACCAGGTACAGTAAAGGGAGAGTTATTAGCTAAAGAGTTATTATGGTAAGCGACTTTTCCTTTATCAATTATATATTTAGACGCACCATCTCTTTGATTGTTATGAAAAGGACATACCGGACGATTAATCGGTAACTCTTGATAGTTTGTACCGACGCGGGCTAATTGTGTATCTGTATAAGAAAAGAGTCTACCTTGTAAGAGAGGATCATTTGTAAAATCGATACCGCGGACGATGCTTCCAGGGTGCAGTGCGACTTGTTCTGTTTCCGCAAATACGTTATCAACGTTTCGGTTTAACGTCATTTTTCCGATGATCTTAACAGGGAAGTCTTCTTCCGGCCAAATTTTTGTTGCATCTAATATATCGAAATCGTATTTAAATTCATCCTCTTCTTCTAAAATTTGAACGCCAAGTTCGTACTCAGGGTAGTTTCCGGCATTAATATTTTCCCATAAATCACGGCGATGATAATCTGGATCAGCGCCGCCTAGTTTTTGAGCTTCATCCCAAATTAACGAGTGAACGCCAAGCTTTGGCTTCCAGTGGAATTTTACGAATCGTGACTTTCCGTGCGTATTAACTAAACGAAATGTATGAACGCCGAACCCTTGCATCATTCGAAAACTTCTCGGAATTGCGCGATCCGACATAATCCACATCATCATCGCAGCTGATTCTTGATTATTGGCGATAAAGTCCCAAAAAGTATCGTGTGCTGTTTGTCCTTGGGGAATCTCATTATGTGGCTCTGGTTTAAGAGCATGAATAAGATCCGGAAATTTAATACCATCTTGAATGAAGAAAATCGGAATGTTATTACCCACTAAATCGAAATTTCCTTCCTCTGTATAAAACTTAACAGCGAATCCTCGTACATCTCGGTTTGTTTCATTTGCACCTTTTGATCCAGCAACTTCAGAAAAACGAATAAAAATAGGTGTCTTTTTAGATGGGTCTTGTAAAAAATGAGCCATTGTTAAGTCTTCTAAAGAATCATATAGCTCAAAAACACCATGTGCTCCGTAACCGCGGGCATGAACGACTCTTTCAGGAATTCGTTCACGGTCAAAATGAGCGAGTTTTTCTCGCATCAGGAAATCTTCTAAAAGTGTAGGACCACGATCGCCGGCGGTTAAAGAGTTTTCATCATTTGAAATTTTGACACCCGTATTCGTTGTCATCTCTTTTCCTTCATTGTTTTTCGTAAAGGATTGTAACTGTTCTATCTTCTTATTTTCACGACCGTCCATATAAAGCACCTCCCATATTATACGTATTATTGTGCATGGTTTTTATGCTTACATATGGTGTGGGGAAGTATATTATCTATGGATTGATTTTCCTCATTTGTTCAATTTATCTTTGTTTGTCTATGAAAATCATTTATTATAATAAATGGTATTCTTTTGAAGGGGTGTTGAAGTGGAAGAGAGTTTTCTATCAGCTAAAGAAGAAAAGAAAAACGCTAAGATTTTCTTATGGGTAATACATGTTATTTTAATTGTATACGAGGTTGCATACGCGATTATATTAGAAGATACAATGCCTTTAGGAAATTGGCATAAAGGGATATGGAAGCTTGCATATATTATGGCTATATTAGGTATTAGTGTTTACTTATTTGAGAGAGAAAAAGCATATTTAGTTAAATATACATATTTATTTGCATACATGATCGCAGAGACTTTTAATATTGGATGGTATGCTTTTCATAATAGAATAGCATTTGATGAAGGGAATGTAATTGAATATATTTTTATTTTCTTCGTACCGATCTTTTTGAGTAAAAGATATTTATTTGTCTTAGCGCCATTCCTTATAGGGAAATATATGATATACCTATTTGTATTTGGAGAACTTAACCTGTTTATGTCTCTTGTTATAAATATGGTGTTACTTTTCGTGTCATTTATTATTTTAAATCGATTTTTACAATATCTTTCAGCAGTAAAGGGACGTATTGCAGAGGCAAGTCAGTCACAAAAATTGGCGGTTATCGGAAAAATGGCAGCGACAGTCGGACATGAAATTAAAAACCCACTTGCTTCATTAAAAGGGTTTACGCAATTACAAAAAGAGAAACACGAAAAAGATGCAACATATGAACAAATGATTCTCAAAATCGAAAATATGAATAATATGATTAGCGAATTAATGGAGGTTGCTACATGTAAACCTTCTGTTTATGGAAAACACATTATAAGTGATGTTTTAGTACAAGCGGTAGAAAACATGCGCGGAAAAATGAACGAGTTAAATATAAATTGCACCTTTAATGAAGAGCAAAATAGAAGTGAAATTGAATGTGATAAACGCAAATTAAAAGGAGTATTTTTGTATGTTATTAAAAATGCTTTAGAGGCAATGGAACATGGCGGAACATTAAAAATACAAGTTGAAAATAAAAAAAGAGATTATGTAATAGTAAGTATAGTAGATAGTGGTTTTGGGATAAAAAAGGATAATTTAGGACGAGTTAAGGATGCTTTTTATACAACGAAGCAAGATAGAATTGGATTAGGTCTTACGGTAGCAGAGCGAATTGTGACAGAGCATCTTGGAGAATTACACATTTCTAGTGAAGTAAAGAAAGGAACGAGAGTAGAAATACTGCTCCCGAAAAAATGTGAGCGCAATGTGACACAAGATTAAGAGGTGTTGTTAAAGGAGTTATCATATGGAAAAAGGAAATATATTTGAAAAAGAAGAGATAAAGGCATTAATAATATTTTTAAGCTTATTCTTCGTTATATTTTTTGCGTATGATTTTGCTGAAAAAGTTATTGTCCTTTTATCAGATAAAAATCAAAAACTAGCAGATGCTTTTGGAGAAGGGTTAGGTTTATGGCTATATAGTTTGATGGTTGGATTATTCTTTATAGGACTTTATTTTATGAAATGGAAAAAGCCGTATATTGTGAAGTATATTATTTTAATTGGCTATAATATATTGGATTTTATTAATAACTTCATTATTTATTACGGAAGTGATGCGGAATTTGATGGCGGGAATATAGTAGAAGGATTCTTTATTTTATTTGCACCGATATTTGTGAATAAGAGGTACTTTTGGTTAGTTGCCGGAACTATTGTTGGAAAATATGCACTTATGGGATTCGTTGTTCAATCCTTTATTGTTCTTATCCCAATAGCATTATATAGCGTGTTTGTTATTATATGTTGGATTATATTTTTAAGATTCCAATCTTACGTTCGTACACTTGAAATGATGGATAAAGAAATAAGAAATGTAGAGAAATTAGCAATGGTTGGGAAAATGGCGACAGTAATTGGCGATAAGATTAGAAGACCGTTAGAAAAATTGAAAAAACTTGTGAATAAGCAAGCGAAAAAATATCCAGAAGATAAAATTTATAGTGAAATTATGAGACAGGAAGTAGAGCGAATTCATACAATTGCTACAGAACTAAATGGGTTTGAGAAATCTAAATCGGTAGAATCCGAAACGCATAATATTAAAGAAATCATCTCTTATGTTATCAGGGTTATGGAAAAGCCAGCTTTAGAACAAGGGATAAAAATGCATGCTATTTATAGTAAAGATATACCATCAATTACATGTGAGGAAAAACGATTGAAACAAGTATTTTTTAATTTAATAAAAAATGCGATTGAAGCAATGTCAGTTGGCGGAACTATTACTGTAAAAGTTATAGTGGAAGATGTGATCATTGTTCAAATTATAGATGAGGGATGCGGCATTCCGAAAGATAAAATTCCGAAGCTAAATGAAGCTTTTTACACAACGAAAGAAACTGGAACAGGCTTAGGATTAGTAGTTACGGAAAAAATTATTAAAGATCACCACGGTAAATTGAACTTTGAAAGTGAAGTTGGAGTTGGAACGACTGTTGAAATTATGTTGCCGATTTAATTATAGTGGGATATTTTAAAAAGGGGAAATCACTTTCTTTAGAGTGATTTCCCTTTTCAGTGTGGAAGGAAGTACGGAATTTTAATAAACGGGATGTTTACAACATTGACAAACTGTACAAATTCACAATCCAAAATATGGGTGTTTTAAAGCGAGAGTATATAATGAATTTGTCTGTTATTTGTTTTCATTTATTTGTAATTTTTTTGCCTCGGTAGCGAGTTTTTTGTGAAATGAACGATTTGTAAGTGAGGGCTATATATCAGTGATTAGAAAAATAGAATATACAGCACTTGCCGTAATCCCGGGGGTAATATAAAGAGATATCGCATCCCCCCTCGAAAACAGGTTTCCGGTTGTAATACTAGTCCAAGTTACAGTGGCAGGTCCAGGTGCTGGAGTAGGGTTATACACTTGAGGTTGTCTAGAGCCAATATCCGTAGGTTTAATTGAAAATGTGATAGTTCCCGTAATTTTATCTGTAGTAGTTAAAGTAATAGTAGATAGGATGTAACTAGAGGTAGGGGCAGAGAGGTTTGTTGGGACATTCCTGCAAATATCAATCGTATAAACAGCAGCGGGTAAGTTATTAATATTTATAGATGTAGCAAAACCAACTATATTTCCAGCTCCAGCAGTTACATACGGAATAACGTTAGAATCAATTCCAGGAGAACCTGCTATACGTTGAAACCCAGCATTCGTCCCTTGAAAAACAATACTTTTCGCTGTTGAACTACCAGCAGGTCCAGTAGTTCCAGTAGAACCAGTGACTCCAGTAGCTCCGGTAGAACCAGTGGCACCAATAGTTCCGGTAGCTCCGGTAGAACCAGTGACTCCAGTACTTCCGGTAGCTCCGGTAGAACCAGTGACTCCAGTAGTACCGGTAGAACCAGTAGTTCCGGTAGTTCCGGTAGAACCAGTAGAACCAGTAGTTCCGGTAGCTCCCGTAGAACCAGTGGGACCAGAAGTTCCGGTAGCTCCGGTAGGACCACCTTCTACCAATACGATATAATCTTGAGACACATTCGGAAATCCTTGAGGTGCATCTTTTTTTACAACATAGCCGCTACTCGTGTAAGTGACAACTTGTCCCGTTTTATAGTTAGGAGCGGCTGCTAGACTAAAAGCGGTAGTACTTTGCAAACCGGCCCCGGCATTGCCAGTAGGTCCAGTAGCACCAGTGGGTCCAGTAGGTCCAGTACTGCCGATAGAACCGCTGTTGCGTCTACCGTCACAACTAAAGCAATTGCGTTGGTACATATATTATCTCCTTTCTATATTTTTGAAAATCTAGTTTTAAAAGTAGAACTACTTTATATATATTGTAGATTCTATATTTATGTGTGGTCGATCGTATTGTGTATATAGATTTTAAAAATAGGGGAGGTGTTATTAGTTTTATAACCACCAGGTCTCCTGCGGAATCAAAGTAACATCTACATCAATGTCTCTTTCACTAAATATTCAGAGGCAGAGTGTGACACACCGATGAGTGACATATTTGTTTCTTTCGCATAATCCATAATGAGTGAGTATTTATGCCTACCATAATCATTGTCGATATGGCAATGGATTTCTCCTGTAATAAATGATTAAGTTATTGTTCTATTTCTTTTAAGGCTGGCATGTTTGGTAATCCTCCTTAAGATAGTTCTTACTTTGTTAGTTGTTTTTGTTTTTTTATGGAAAAATAAGAAGCGGATAGGAAACAAATAAAACCTAGAATCCAGCCAATAGAAGGAGAATAGGGAAGTATATGTTGTAATACCATTCCGCTAGAAATAAAAAAGCTACCTAATAGACCTAAGAAAATGAGATATCGCTGTAGTTTGAACATCAGTGATACAACCTCCTTTATCATGCATTAACTACTCGTAAAAGCCTGATTGGCGAGGGCTAATAATCAGAGGGGGATGGATACCTCCCTGATTAAAGTTTCACTTTATCACATATATTTTATAGTAGTCTTAATTTTCTGTATATAAGATTCAAGAAAAATGGTGGTACAATATATAAATGATACGAGAAGAGAGGATGTAGGTTAACACATGTACGTTACTGTAACAGAGGCAGCATATAAAAAGATTATGAATACGATTCCAAGTGAAACGAAATATATAAAGTTATTTTATGATAATGAAGGTTGCGGTTGTGTTATGAGCGGGATTATTGATTTAGTAGCCGTTTCAGAGAAAGATGAGCGCGATGTAGATATCGAATCAAGCGTACTAAACTTTATTGCAGATCGCACAAAGCTTGTATTTATGGATGATAAATTAACAGTTGATTGGCATGAAGTTGGAGGGACTTTCCAGTTGAAGAGCCCAAGCCAGTTTTATAATCCGAATATGAAGTTACATGTTCGATTATAATGAAGAGAGAAGGAGTATATAATATGCTCCTTTTTCTTATGGATTTTTTCACATAATGAAATGTACATATAGTTGAATTTTCTGTATAATTCTCTTTGCGGAGGGGGTTGCGCATGAAAAGGTGGGGAATTGAGTTATTAATTTTAAGTGTCGTTATTATTTGGGGGATTAACTATACGATTGCGAAATATGGACTTTTAGAATTTACAGCAATAGAGTTTACTGCAGTTCGAATGATGACAGCAGCACCACTACTGTTATTACTTACGTTCTTTATCGAAAAGTCACTTTATATGGAGCGAAAAGATATACCAAGATTAATCATCGTTAGCGTTGTAGGTATTGTACTGTATCAAACGTTATTTATGGAAACTGTAAAATACACATCCGCTACAAATGCTTCTTTACTCATATCTATTTCACCTATTTTTACAACTGTATTTGCGATTTTCTTGAAACAAGAAAAATTTTCTTCTCGAAAGTTAGTTGGTTCCATGATTGCCTTTATTGGTGCTACATTAGTTTTAGTAGCGGGGCATTCACTCGCTAGTTCTTTCTACGGAAATGGGATTGGACTTATTACATCAATATGTTGGGGACTTTATCCCGTTTTAGCAGGGCCGCTTATTAAAAAATACTCAGCATTACGTGTTACTGCATGGTCGACATTAGTTGGAGCGATTCCGCTCTTATTGTTAAGTGGTCCACATGTATTTGTCATGCCATTTCACATTACACACGGAATGACATTGTTTGCTTTACTATATTCTATTTTCTTTGTAACAGTATTCGGTTTAGTCATGTGGTATGTTGGTGTTCAAAAAATTGGTGCGTCACATACGATGGTATATATGTATATTACGCCGCTTGTAGCTGTTTTATTTGCAGCTGTATGGGCAAATGAATATGTATCGTTTCAACAAATAATCGGTGGAATCATCATTTTCTTCGGTCTATGGTTTGTGAAATCAGAGAAAGTAGAAGCTAATTCTATCGTGCAAGAACCTATATCAAAATAGGAAAACAGATCACCTATGATCTGCTTTCCTATTTTTTTATTTTTGGTAAAAATACGAGGAATAAAATGGCAGTAATAAGTGGGATTAAATTAAGAAAAGGAATGCGGAAGAGTGTAATAAGAATAATACCTGGAAGAAGAACACCGAGGACAGCATAGAAAATACTATGTTTTTTCGTGTACCAATACAAGGAAAGTCCAATAAGTGCAGGAACAATGAGATGAATGAGAGCCATTAAAAAATAAATCATTAGACGCCCCCTTTATTTATGTGCTTATTACATCATATCCGTATGTTCATAGATTGATATCAATTTTTTCATAATTGGACGAAAATGTTTTGAAAAACGTCACATTTATGAGGGATTCTATATTAGAAATCTTGTATAATATTATTTCCTAAAAGCATTTAAAAAACATAAACATACTGTTTATGTTTTTTAAATTTGAGTGAAATGAATTTTAAGTACCATAGACTCGAAAGAAATGAGTTATATAGCTTTGGTTGGATAGATAAAAACTATTGAAGGGGAGTACAATATGATTAGTATGTCATTAAGGTCGTTTAAAATTCAATCGTATTATCTACTAGGTATTCTGTTATTAGGCTGGATGTTAACACCGTTTTCAGCACATTTTCTAGGTGCAGGAATTGGACTTATTGTAAGCATGTATTGTGTTTGGATTTTAGGAAGGCGTATCGAAAAGCTTGGAGATAGTATAGTAAAGAAGACGAAAGCGCCGACGCTTGGTATGTTTAATCGCTTTGCAGCTGCAATTTTTGGTGCTATTATCATGTACGAAATTGAGCATCATATGGTAATGTGGGCATTTGCAGTAGGTATTCTGGGTGGTTATTTCTTAATCGTTATTAATTTAGGGTATTATAGTATGAAGGATGAGGAAGAATTAACGAAGGGCTGAAAAAGATAAAAAGATGAAAAGCCTCTTTTTAGATGGAATAGAGGATCCAGCGGTGGATAGAAGCGGTTAGGGCCTTTTTTAGCCACATGCGGTGCGAAACCAGAAGGAGCAAGTGAGCGAGAGATATCTTTATATTTTCAAAGCCTTGATTTGTATGTGTGAAAATCCGAGTATATCAATTGAAAATTAGGTTTGGAACTTTTTTAGATGGAATAGAGGATTCGGCGGTGGATAGAAGCGGTCAGATCCTTTTTTAGTCCCATGCGGTGTAAAACCAGAAGGATGTAGTGAGTGGGAAAATAGTTTATATGTTCGAAGCCGTGGTTTGTATATATGAAAATCCGGTTATTTAAATTGAAAATTGGCTTACTCTGGAATAAGGGATCCGGCGATGGATAGTACAACAGGAAGCGTAACTTTGTATAAAATATAGGTTTCCGCTTCCAATAAGTTAATATGAAATCACTTAGTAGTATGACTCTTAGGTTCTTTAAAAAAGTTGGATACAATACAACAAACTATTCCGGTAATTAGAATAATGTATTTTATCGTTTCACTTGTATGCTCAAATAAATTAACGTTAAGCATTACAAGTCCCCAAAACATTTGAATCGCTCCATAACTGAATAAAATTTTTCCTGTACGAGAAAAATTTTTCATGGGCCTCACCCTTTCCTTTATATGTAAATTATATCATAGGAAACTACAAACGAATGATTATAAAATGAATTTTCTGTAAATTTATAGGTATTGGTATGCAATAGATGAAGAGATTAAAGTTTCACTTTATATAAGATATAGAAAGAAGCTTACGTTTTTAACGTAAGCTTCTTTTTTATGTAAGTGTGTGTAACCGTTAAGCCGCATTGGGTTTTGTCGGTGAGTACGCGGAACTTTACGGTTACACGACACTTATTCATATGAGTAAAAGGGTTATTCCAACAGAAAATTTGTAATTAAGCGATTGGACCGCCTAAGTTAATAATAGCTTCAGAAACGCTATCGAATTTTTTGAAGTTTTCTTTAAATTCGTTTGCAAGCTCAATTGCTTTCACTTTGTAAGCATCTTTATCAGCCCAAGTTTGTTCAGGCATTAATACTTCATCAGGTACACCTGGAACATGACGAGGTACTTCAAGGCCAAAGATGTCGTGTTTTGCAGTTTCAGCTTTAGCAAGTTCACCGCTTAGTGCTGCTTGAATCATTGCACGAGTGTAACCTAAGTTCATACGTTTACCAACGCCGTATTCGCCACCAGTCCAGCCAGTGTTTACTAAGAATACTTTCGCATCATGTTTCTCGATTTTTTCACCAAGCATTTCAGCATAACGAGATGCATCAAGCGGTAAGAACGGTGAACCGAAGCAAGTAGAGAATGTAGCTTGCGGAGATGTAACACCGCGCTCTGTTCCTGCTAGCTTACTAGTGTAACCGCTTAAGAAATGGTACATAGCTTGTTCTTTTGATAACTTACTGATTGGAGGCAATACGCCAGATGCATCAGCAGTTAAGAAAATAATTGTATTTGGATGTCCTGCAACACTTGGCAGTACGATATTGTCAATCGCATGCATAGGGTATGCAGCACGTGTATTTTCTGTTAAAGTAGTATCGTTATAGTCAGCGATGCGTGTTTGACCATCAATGACAACGTTTTCTAAAACTGAACCAAATTTGATTGCATCGAAGATTTGTGGTTCTTTCTCATGAGAAAGGTTTACACATTTTGCATAGCAACCGCCTTCAATATTGAATACGCCGTTATCAGACCAACCGTGCTCATCGTCACCGATTAATTTACGGTTTGGATCAGCAGATAATGTTGTTTTGCCTGTTCCAGATAGACCGAAGAATAGTGCTACGTCGCCTTCTTCGCCTACGTTTGAAGAGCAGTGCATAGAAAGAATGTCTTGTTCAGGTAGTAAGAAGTTCATAATAGAGAAGATTGATTTTTTCATCTCTCCAGCGTATTCTGTACCACCGATTAGTACGATACGTTTTTCGAATGAAACCATAATGAATGCTTCAGAATTTGTACCGTCAATTGCTGGATCTGCTTTGAAGTTTGGTGCAGAAACAATTGTGAACTCTGATTCGTGAGTTGCTAATTCTTCTTCATTTGGACGAATAAACAATTGATGTACGAACAAATTATGCCATGCATATTCGTTAACAACTTGAATTGGTAGGCGATAGTTGCGATCAGCGCCAGCAAATCCTTTGAAGATGAATAACTCTTCTTTTTCTTTTAAGTATTCTAAAACTTTTATATATAATTTATTAAAATGTTCTTCAGAGATCGGTTGGTTCACGGCTCCCCAAGCAATTTTGTCAGCAACCGATGCTTCCTTCACAATAAATTTATCCTTAGGAGAACGTCCTGTGTATTTTCCTGTTGAAGCAGAAACGGCACCAGTAGAAGTTAATTTCCCTTCGTTTCGCATTAATACTTTTTCCACTAATTGCGGAACACTTAATTGAATCTGTGCATTGCTTCCGTTCAATAATTCATGTAAACCAATTTGGACATTCACAGTACTCATATTTATATACCATCCTTTTCATTTAATGAAATATTTCTCGTAATCCCCATCAATAGTATAACACAATTATATAAATAATGTATACTATTTATTTATTTTTGTTTGTGTGAATGTATCATTTCCCTATTAATATTTCATTCTATGGGTATTGAGAAAAACTTTCAGGAAAATGTGAATATTAATTGACAAATGAATATCATTTCTTTAGTATAGGTTGGGACGGATACTCTCTTATCCCGAGCTGGCGGAGGGACAGGCCCGATGAAGCCCAGCAACCTCATTTGTAGTGGTAAATACAGGTGAATAGGTGCTAAAACCTGTGCGAGGCTAACGGTCTCGAACGATAAGAGCAAAGGGCAAAAAGCAGTATGCAAGTAGCAAATTAAACCTTTCCTCTATGTTAAGTAGGAAAGGTTTTTCTGTATGCTTGTGTGGGAGAATAAATGTATGTCGCAGTTTGTGGCAAATTAAGGATGAGTTCCGTACAATATATACAATTACTGTAGGGAGGTTTACCACATGACAAAAAAACGTCATCTGTTCACATCTGAGTCTGTAACTGAAGGACATCCAGATAAAATTTGTGACCAAATTTCTGATTCAATTTTAGATGCGATCTTAGCAAAGGACGCAAATGCACGTGTAGCTTGTGAAACAACTGTAACAACTGGTTTAGTATTGGTAGCGGGGGAAATTACGACTTCTACTTACGTAGATATTCCAAAAATCGTTCGTGAAACAATTCAAGGCATTGGTTACACACGCGCAAAATACGGATTCGATGCAGAAACTTGTGCAGTTTTAACATCTATCGATGAGCAATCTGCTGACATCGCTATGGGTGTTGACCAAGCACTAGAAGCACGCGAAGGTCAAATGACTGACGCTGAGATTGAGGCAATTGGTGCGGGAGACCAAGGTTTAATGTTTGGCTTCGCATGTAATGAAACACAAGAATTAATGCCACTTCCAATCTCGCTTGCTCACAAATTAGCTCGTCGTTTAACTGAAGTACGTAAAGATGACACATTATCATACTTACGTCCGGATGGAAAAACGCAAGTTACAGTTGAGTATGATGAAAATGGTAAACCTGTACGTGTGGATACAATTGTAATTTCTACACAACATCATCCAGATGTTACGTGGGAAGAAATCGATCGCGATTTAAAAGAGCACGTAATTAAAGCTGTAGTTCCAGCAGAATTAATGGATGGAGAAACGAAATTCTTCATTAACCCAACTGGCCGCTTCGTAATTGGTGGACCACAAGGTGATGCTGGTTTAACAGGACGTAAAATCATCGTTGATACTTACGGTGGATACGCTCGCCATGGCGGTGGTGCATTCTCTGGTAAAGATGCAACGAAAGTTGACCGTTCTGCAGCATATGCAGCTCGTTATGTTGCGAAAAACATCGTAGCAGCTGGTCTTGCTGACAAAGCAGAAGTACAACTTGCATACGCAATTGGCGTAGCACAACCAGTATCAATTTCAGTTGATACATTAGGCACTGGTAAAGTATCTGAAGACGTATTAGTAGAACTAGTTCGTAACAACTTCGATCTTCGCCCAGCTGGTATTATTAAAATGCTAGACTTACGTCGCCCAATTTACAAACAAACAGCAGCTTACGGCCACTTCGGACGTACTGATGTAGATCTTACATGGGAACGTACAGACAAAGCAGCTACTTTAAAAGAGCAAGCTGGTCTATAATATATGAAAAAAAGCTTTGCGCTGTGTGCGCAAAGCTTTTTTTATTTGGTTTTATCCCGTAAAAGCCCGATTGGTTTAACTAATAATCAGTGGGGAAGAACAAAATCCCCACTGATTAAAGTTTCACTTTATTTACTACTTGAATGCAAGAACTACAATAAACTTCCCCGTCTAGCTCAATATACTTCTTCATATTTGTCATACCACTTGCCGGAAATGGCATATGAATCCACGCTTTTTCATACGTTTGTATTTCCTTTTCACATGATTTACAAAGGATTGGTTTCTTACGGAACATAGACGGTCACCCTTTCAGTTGGCGTGCTTTTCCTGCGCAAAAAGCACTGCTCAGTAAAAATAGCGTTGCGAATATAATACTCACTAATGTAGCGTATGGAATTGCTCCTTTTAGAGAAAAACCGACAGTGATGGAAGCAACAAATAAGAGGATGAATGTTGTTGTTAATTTTTTGTATAGTTCCATAGTGAGTGAACCTCCAAATTATTTTGTAATTTAAAATGAAATCTACTATGTAGAAAATATAAGGGGATTTAAAGAGTAGCTAATGGTGTGTAGTCCAGGCGTATAAGAAAGTATATTTTCCTTTTTGTGGTCGTATATACTTATATTGTATCACGGTGCATCATTTTATCATACATAATTGTGTAAAGATATGTATGATAAAATGAAGAAAAGTCTTTAGGAAAGGAAAGATGAAAAATGAGTGTAACTGAACATAAAAAACAAGCTCCAAAAGAAGTGCGCTGCAAAATCGTGACGATTTCCGATACACGTACGGAAGAGACGGATAAGAGCGGACAACTATTACATGAATTATTAAAAGAGGCAGGACATAAAGTGACCTCTTATGAAATTGTGAAAGATGATAAAGAAAGTATCCAGCAGGCTGTGTTAGCTGGTTATCATAGGGAAGATGTTGATGTCGTGTTAACGAATGGCGGAACTGGTATTACGAAACGTGATGTAACGATTGAGGCAGTTTCAGTGTTATTAGATAAAGAAATTGTTGGATTTGGTGAGTTGTTCCGTATGATAAGTTACTTAGAAGATATCGGAAGTAGTGCGATGTTAAGTAGAGCAATCGGTGGTACAATCGGGCGTAAAGTTGTCTTTTCGATGCCAGGGTCTAGCGGAGCGGTTCGTCTTGCGATGAACAAGTTAATTTTACCGGAATTAGGTCATATTACATTTGAGCTGCATCGTCAATGAGTAAGTGTGCTGGAATTGTATTAGCAGGAGGTATGTCGAGCCGATTCGGTGAGCCGAAAGCGTTAGTGGGCTGGAAAGAAAGTACTTTTATTGAGCATATTGTGAAAGTAATGGAAAGCGCTGTGCAAGAAATTGTAGTCATTAGTCATACTGATATAAAAGAGAGAGTAGAGCAATTAGTACAAGTTCCAGTTATAGAAGATATGTCGCACTATAAAGGAAATGGGCCACTTGCTGGAATAGTGTCAGGAATGGAATACATAGATTCAGATTGGTATATTATCATGCCTTGTGATGCACCGAACGTTTCAAATGAATGGATTACCATTTTATTAGAGCAAACGAGCGATGAATATGATGCTGTTGTCCCTATTATTAATGGAAGAAAACAACCGTTACTTGCAGCGTATAATAACCGCGTGAAAGAAAAGATTTATGCTTTGCTTCAAGAAGAAAAAAGAAGTATGGGCCAGCTTTTATCACAATGTAATGTGAAATATATTGCTGGTGAAGATGTACAAGCGAATGTAGATTGGTTTATAAATGTGAATACGAAAGAAGAATATGTGCAGGCTCAAAAAGACCTTTCAAATGAATGAAAGGTTTTTTGGTATACAGAAATTGGAGAACACTTGCTGTATAAAGGTATGTGAGTAAGTTGATTTTAAGGGGATTTCGTGAACTACCCGCCACTTAACGTCCTAAAGGAGTGTTTGAAGTGAGGGCTTCTCGGTTAATCATTACTTCTGATAGCTAACGAATTCGTCCTAAGACAGCCGAGCTAACTCCCTTGTTCCAAAGGTTATTTTATTACAATTTATGCTGACGCTAAAAGACGTATTGCTTCATTTTTGATATTGATGGCTGAGTTATAATCTCTATCGAGATTTACACCGCATATACAAGAATAGATTCGTTCAGACAATGTCAGACTTTTCACATTTCCACAGCTACTACATGTTTTTGTTGCTGGAAACCATTTGTCTATTTTCACAAGTTGTTTTCCTTGTTCGTTTAGTTTATAAGTTAAGAAAGAAGTGAACATACCCCACCCATTATCAGCGACACTTTTTCCAAAATGAAGTGCTTGCGATATTCCTTTCATGTTTAGATCTTCAATAGCTACAACATCAAAATTGGCAGCTAACTTTTTAGACTCATGATGAAGAAAATTCTTACGTTGGTTAGCTACTTTCTCATGTAACGTAGCTACACGAATACGTTGTTTATTCCAACGTTCAGAACCTTTATTGCGTCTTGATAATACTCGTTGAGCCTTTGTTAATCGGTCTAACATGTTACGATAGAACTTAGGATAATTGGCTTTCTCATCCTCAGAACTGACGTATAATCCATCCATTGCAAAGTCTAATCCAACAACTGTTTCTACTTCTTTTTGTACAATCTCTTTTTCGTATTCAGTCAAGATTGACACATAGTATTTACCAGTAGGTGTCATAGAAATCGTACAAGACTTGATCATATAATCTTGTGGTATCTCTCTATGTTTTTTGATACGTACCATTTTCAGTTTTGGCAATTTGATATGACCATTAAGCAACAGAATATTACCGTTTACTACATTCGTTGTATAAGACTTTCTGTCCTTTTTACTTTTGAATGTTGGGAAGTTATTTTGACCACTAAAGAAATTCTTATATGCAGTTTGCAAGTGTAGTTGAGCATTTGCCAAAGCTAATGAATCAACTTCTTTTAACCACTCAAATTCTGCTTTATATTTCGCAGGGGTTGGAGGCTTTTGTTTCTTTAGTTGTTCCTTATCATCTTTGTATTTTTCGTACGCTTCTTTTCGCTCAGCTAACATTCTATTGTACACGAAACGTACACAACCGAAGGTTTTACGTATAAGATTTGCTTGTTCTTCTGTTGGATACAACCGGAATTTATATGCTTTATTCTGCTTTGTCATATCATTTCACCTCACTTTTTACCTTGATTTTCAATATGTTTCTTTACTACGTCTATTGGCGAACTACCAGTAGTTAGTAAGCAAAAACTTCTTGACCAAAACATTTCTTTCTAAAGTTTTTTTCACTTGTGGAAAGTCTTTCTTGATTAGTTGAGAACTTGCACTTTTATAAGCATTAATAAATTTTGTCATTTCTTTTTAAGCGAGTAATTCTGATGCGGTGTGCTGAAGGACTGTTTCATATTGGTCAAGTAAGCCACGAAAGATTCCATCCCAGCTTTTTGATTGGGCATAAGACGAAGCCGCTATACCCATTTGCATAAGTTGATCTTCATTTTGCAATAAAGAATTGATGGAGAATAGAAAGGAATCTGTATCTTTTGGTGGACAAAGAATTCCTGTTTTTCCATCTGTAATAATATTTTTAACCCCGCCACTATTTGCACCAATGACAGGTGTACCGCATGCAAATGATTCAAGTACGACATTTCCGAACGTTTCAGTAGCTGATGGAAATACCATCATATGAGAAGAAGCATATGCTTCAGCTAAATCTGTGGCTTGTAAATATCCAGTAAAAGTGACATTTGTTTTCGGAACAGCTTCACGTAAATTTGTTGCTAGAGGCCCGTCTCCAGCGATGAGCCAATGAATATCGTCACGTTCTTTGTTTGTCGTTTGAATAAGTGTTTGAAGAGTATCGATATCTTTTTCAGGAGCAAGGCGCCCGACGTAGGAAAGAATATATTTCGCTGTAATATTATATTTTTTTCGGAATAGGTCTTTATTGTAAGTTGGATGAAAGAGAGTACAATCTACACCACGTCCCCAAATATAGAGCTGTTGAAATCCTTTTTTCTTTAATTGATGTAATGTTTCAGGAGAAGGAACAAAGTTTTTTTGCATATGACTATGAAACCAGCTTAAATAGTTCCATAGTATATTGGAGAGAAATTCGATTTTGTAATAGCGTAAATAGGCGTCAAAATCAGTATGATAAGAACCGACAACTGGGATATTCAACTTTTTGGCATAATATAACCCACAAAGTCCCATATTGAAAGGCGTAGCGATGTGAATGATATCAGGTTTAAAGGCAAGAAGTTCCCGCTTAATGCGCGGAGTAGGAAAGGCAAAGCGACATTCTGGATATAATATTGTTAACGGGATACTTCTCATTTTGTTCACATTCGCTACGAAATTATCTTCCGCCGTATGCTGAGGGGCGAAAACAGAATAGGCGATATTTTCTTTTTGAAAATATTTAGTTAAACGTTCCAAAGTTTTCGCCACACCGTTGACTTGTGGTGTAAATGTATCGGTAAATATGGCGACTCTCATCATATCGCTCCTTTACATGAGTGGAATGAGTTGATAAAAAGAGATGATGCCAGAGCAAGTGCCAAGGCACATGCCTACAAATACATCTGACGGATAATGAAGCCCTAAATAAATACGGGAAATACCGACGCATAATGCTAACGGTAATAGAAAAGCAAGCAAGTTTGGATTATAGCAAATAAATGGAATGAGGACAGAGAAAACAGCCGTTGTATGTCCGGATGGAAAAGAATGATCTTTTAAAGGCTGTACTGGATATTTCGCATCTTGAATTGTTAAATAAGGACGTTTTCGTGGATACCATCTTTTTAATATTTGCACAGGAATATGGCTAATTGTTAAAGAAATAGCAGTTGCAATTGCAGCTTGATGCAAATTCCCTGTTGCGAAAATTAAAAAGAATAGGGTAAGTGCAATGGAAAAACTTGCACCACCGATATGGGTAATATTGCTGAAAAAGATGTTTAATGTTTTTTGATCAAAGTAGCGATTAATTCCTTTGAAGATGTAACATTCTATTTTATATAGTCCACTGACCTTCATGAGATTTTTCCTCCCTCATTTACATATATATGGAGTTATTAACTTCTATTTTAATAAGATTTTATTGAGGGGATAATAAGGTTTTGTAAAGAAAAAGTTAGATTTTTTCATAAAAAAAGCTGCCAGTCTTATGGCAGCGATAAAATCACTTTTGTAACGATTTATAATATTGTCCTTTTTCAACGTATTGTGTGCGGATACGTTCCATATCTTTACGGTCTTCTTCTGTTAATTCGCGAATGACCTTCGCAGGGCGACCGAAAGCTAACGTATTAGGAGGGATTTTCTTTCCTTGTGAAACGAGACTACCAGCACCGATAAAGGCTCCTTCACCAATTTCAGCACCATCTAATATAATAGATCCCATTCCAATTAAAGCATCGTTTTTAATATGACAGCTATGTAAAATAACTTGATGCCCAACTGTAACATCGTTTTCTAAAATAAGAGGGTACTGCGGGCTTTGATGAAGTGTACATTGGTCTTGTACATTTACTCGGTCTCCAATGATTGTTGGTGACACATCGCCGCGTATGACTGTATTAAACCAAATACTTGATTCCTCACCAATGGAAACATCGCCTGTAATGGTAACATAGTCAGCGATAAAAGCACTACTCGCAATTTTCGGATTTTTTTCTTTGTAAGGGTATATCATGTAAAGCCTTCCTTTCCTAGAGACTAGTTTTAGTGTATCAAATTATGAGAAAGAGTGAAATGGAGGAGGTCCGTATGTGGAATTATGAAGCAGAGGAAGCGAAAGCTGTAGTCGTTATCGTGCACGGCGCAATGGAATATCACGGACGTTACGAAGCTATAGCGGAAATGTGGAATCATATCGGCTACCACGTTGTGATGGGAGACCTTCCATCACATGGAACGACTTCGAGAAATAGAGGACATATTGATTCATTTGATGAATACATAGAGGAAGTTAAATTATGGGTGAAAGAGGCAAGGAAGTATCGATTACCTATTTTTATATTTGGTCATAGTATGGGTGGTCTTATTGTCATTCGTATGATGCAAGAAACGAAGAGAGAAGATGTAGATGGTATTATTTTAAGTTCACCATGTTTAGGTGTATTAACTGGACCTTCTGCTCCGCTTCGAGCTGCCTCAAAAATATTAAATGTCGTTGCTCCAAAATTGCAATTTGCAACGAATCTTACAGTGGAAATGTCCACTCGTAATCATGAAGTTCGGGACGCGATGGAGAATGATTCATTGTTCTTGCGCAAAGTATCAGTACGTTGGTATAGTGAATTGATTAAGTCTATCGAAATTGCTCATAAAAAAATAGATGATTTTCCAGATGTTCCGCTCTTGCTAATGCAGGCGTGTGAGGATAAACTTGTAGATAAAACACGTGTCCGCATGTGGTTTGATAATGTTAAAATGAGTGATAAGGCTTTTAAAGAATGGCCGAATTGTTATCACGAGTTATTAAATGAGTATGAGCGTGATGAAATTTTGAATTATATTCAGTCATTTACTGAAATACGCATCAATAACATAATAGAAACAAATAAGTAAATTATTTGTACATTGAATAGAGGAGATGAAGGAAGAAGTGAACGTACCGAGTAATCCCATAACGCTCATGGCGAAAGTATACCGTGATGTGTTTCCGGTAGTACACCATGAGCTAGCGATGTGGAAAGAGCGTGCCTACCATATTCCGAATGACGAGCTTCATAGTCAGGCAATCGCAAGTATTGAGAATAAAACGTTTCATTGCGAGGGCGGTGGCATTTTAGCGCTACTAGCAAATGAACACCGAGAGGAATGTATTCGTTTTATCGTAGCTTATCAAACGATTAGCGACTATTTAGATAATTTATGTGATCGTAGTACATCACTTGACCCGAAAGACTTTGCGGCTCTTCATGAGTCGATGGTAATGGCATTAAGCCCTGAAGTTGAAGGGGGCGGTAACTATTATCGTTATCGTGATGATCAAGATGATGGTGGTTATTTAGATGAGCTTGTTGAAACATGTCAGGATGTTTTAAAGAAAACGAAGCATTATGATAAAATCGCTCCAATTCTTCATGAACTTGCTTGTTATTATTGTGATTTGCAAATTCATAAACACGTGAAGTTAGAAGAAAGAGAACCACGCTTAAAAACATGGTTTGAAGCGCATAAAGAAAATTTACCACCGATGAGTTGGTTTGAATTTTCAGCATGTGCGGGTTCGACGCTTGGAATTTTCTGTCTTGTCGCATATGCATTTCATGATGAATTACATGATGAAGATATTGTGAAAATTAGACAAGGGTATTTTCCATACGTACAAGGACTTCACATTTTACTTGATTATTTCATCGATCAAGAAGAAGACCGTATCGGCGGAGATTTGAATTTCTGTAGTTATTATGAAAACGAGCAAGCTATATTAGATCGTATGAAACATTTTGTAGAAGAAGCAGAGAAGAGCATTGGTGATTTGCCTCATGCAAAGTTTCATCGTCTCATAAGCCGAGGATTACTTGGTATTTATTTATCAGATCAAAAAGTATCAGCGCAAAAGAATATGCACAAAATGGCACGGCGCATTGTAAAATACGGAGGGCTCACTTCACGATTCTTCTACTGGAACGGGAAGATGTACCGAAAGAAAATGGCGCAGTGATGAAGAGACCATCTCAAAAGGTATTTTGGGATGGTCTTTTCCTATTGTCGTATTTTGTAGTTAAGTCGATATAATTTCATGTGCTGTTGCAATTTTGCTCCATAATGAAAAAGGGACAGTCCAAAATTAGATTTTTTGGACTGTCCCTTTTTACTATGAGCGTATTTTTAAAAATACATATATGAGAAGTTCAATCGCGAGAATAACTAAAACAGATAGTCCGAATAAAGGCATGACAGCGCCTAGTATAACCATCATGATAAAGAAAACGAATGTACTTTTCTTATCTCTTTGCTTAGGAGGTGCTGCTAATTTTCCTTTCGGTTTTCTCGCTAACCACATTTTTACTCCGTAATAAATAAGAAGTAATAAAGATAACGTCGTTAGTAAGCATAATATTTTATTTGGCCATCCGAATAAATGTCCTTCGTGAAGTGGGATACCGTAAGTAAACCATTGTGCAAATAATCCATAATCACGATAGTCCGTTTTCGAAATAAGTTCTCCGCTATATTGATCAAAATAAGCTGTTATTTCTTCATTTGGTGCGACATGCATACCCGTAATACCGGAACCGCTTGATTTCGAAACGGTGAATACACCTTTCGGATCAGCCGGTAGTGAGATAACATATGGCTTCTTTATTTCAATTCCTTTTTGTAATTCATCGACAGAAATTGCTTTTGGCTCATTTGAATTCGATTCAGGAGGAGCTTCTTTTCTTGTTGCCCACGGCAATTCTTTTACCTTTGATTCAGGCGGTACCATATACAACTTTGGATATCCAATCGATTCATTCGACGATGCGATTTTATAAATTTGGTTACCCATAAATCCTGACCACGGCAATCCAGATGCGACTAACAAAACGAGTGGAATTGTAAATATAATACCGATAATAGAATGACGTCGTTTTGCTTTTTCTCGCTTATTGGATGCTGGTGTGTTTTTGAACTGGCGTATACTCATATACAACCCAGTAAAAATTAAAAAGATTGCCCAGCATGCCGCAAGCTCTACAATGTAGTTAACGACAGTACCACCAACTAAAAGAGAACTATGTAATTCCCTCATTATATTGGCAAACGTTTCACTTGCATTTTGATCTCCAACAATTTGATTATTGCTATCTAAATACACATATTTTTGTTGCCCAGTATATTCATTTGCAATAGTAAGCCTCGTATTATAATCCCCATTAAACTCACTAATTTTCGCCACACTATAATGTGGATATTTTTTCTCTGTTAAGAAAAGCGAATCAGCCATCGAAATAGACTCTGTTTGGGCGCTCTTCCCAAAATATAAATCTTTATAGATGAAATCTTCAACCTCTTCCCGAAATAAATACCCAATTCCGCTCAGTGACAATGTAATAAGAAGCGGCGTAATAAAAAGACCGGCGTAAAAATGCCACCTCCAAAAAATATAATGAAGCGAACGATTTTGTTTCATACTTCAGTTCCCCTAACCTTCCCTATATGAATAAACTACTTATTTAATATAGCGAGATTAAGTGTGATTACTTTGAAAGAATTGTGAAAAAAGTTAAAAGTTTTGGTTGTTTTTATCAAACATAAAACACATTTTAAAAAGGATGTGTTCTATGTTTATGAAGACTTTTTTATATTTGATGCATAGATCCTAACAACTGCTTTCGCAAGACATTGAGCGGAATCAACAAAGTCCTCACTCACCACCGCATTCAAATCGGTACATGCGATAATAGCGGTATCTACTTCGTCTTTTAACTGTAAAACGAGCAGACTCCATAATTTACGAGCTTCCTCAATTTCTCCGCCTTTAATACAAGTAATAATTTGATTAATCATTTCTTGCCATTGTTCATTATGAATGTACTCTATATCACGTTTTGTAATTCCATCTTGGTAAATACTTGCTTGAACAGTCGCTTCTGTTGCAAGAAGAGCGACTCTTTTTGTATTTTCAGGAATTGCTTTTAACGTCTCATCGACTATATTCAAAATAGGAATGGTAATAGAACGTTGTAATTCCTCGAAATAAAGATGCGCTGTATTACATGGCATTGCGATGAAATCTACACCAGTACTTTCAAGTTTTTGCGCTCCTTCAATAATCGCTTTTTTCATCGCCACATGATCAATAGGGCGATCCATATAAAACGGTGTTGGGCACGAATAAATCATCATATGAGGAAAGTCTATATCATGCTTTGCTCCATATATTGTTTGGCACTCTGCTACAACTGTATCGACGAATGGTCCGGTTGATTTTGGACCCATTCCTGCTAGTATTCCAATCATTGTTTAGTCCCCTTTAATATGTAATTAAAAACGTTTTCTGCGAACGAGAAAAAGAAATAAAGTAAGTAATAAAAATGAATATACGATAGCCCAAGCTGTAAGCCATAGAGTATGAGTAAGTATATTATATTTGTATTGTCCAAGCATTATAAAGCTTTCGACAGGTGGTAAAAACCATAGTAACTCTTTTTTTAACCGGATTGAGGCAATCGTCATAAGTAATATAAATGTAAGACTAAGCCAAGCGGTGCTTGCTTTCTGAATAATATTTCTAGTAAATAATGTTGCGATTGAAATTCCTAGTATAGATAAAGACATGTGAGCGAGAAATCCGACTAGAAATAAAGAAGCTGTCATTTTTTCATTAAACATTTGCAAAATAATTGGATAGATTACGGATATAAAAGATAAAACAGTACAAATAAGAAGAGCCGTAATATATTTACCAACGTATAATGCCGAAATATTATTTGTATGTGAAATAGTGATTTGTTCTTGTACAGGATCTTCAGTATGAAAAATTGTGACTGTAATCCAGGCAGATAATAAATAAAGTGCGAGTGCTGTTTCTAAGTATGTCGGTACAATGGGAGTTGGTTTATATGTATATACAAAAAGTAAGCTTATGCAGTACATCGCAATAGGAGGAATGTACTTATACGATTTTGTGTAGTCGAGAAAATGGTAACGAATAAGCGCAAACATAATAAACCTTCTTTCGATTTAAAAATTAGGCTGTAGCAGTGTGATAGATGCTTTTTTATGTAATAAAAACTGAAGCATTTCGTTTGTATATTCCTTTTCGATTTGTAATTGAATGAGGTTTTGATTTGAATTGTGTGTAACTTGTATAAATCCTGATTGCTTTTGTAGTTCTATAACTGAAAATGTTTCGTGAACAATTGCCTCAATATAGACCTGTTCTGTTGAGTTTTGCACAGAGGTATCTTCCGCAATTGTATGATTTGCTAATGTCACAATTCTATCGGCGAAGTTTTCTAGTAGTTGTTTTTCGTGACATGTGAAGAGTATAGATATGCCTTGTTGTTTTAATGAGAGTAAAATATGCTCTAATTCTTGCTGAGAGTTAGGGTCGAGCCCAGAAAGAGGTTCATCTAGAATTAATAAATGGACGTCCGTAAGTAATGCTTGCATAATGCCTGTTTTTTGTTTCATACCTTTTGAAAAGTTTCGTACAACGTAATGCTTTGCATGATGTAGATGAAAAGATTCAAGGAGCATCGGAATTTTATTTTTTAAATATTTTGTTGATAAACCGTGAATGTGGCCGAGATGATATAAATAATCCTCTAATGTAAAACGAATTCCTTCAGGAAAATGTTCAGGGACATAACCGATTTGTATATGTTCTTTTCTTTGAAGTGTCCCTGCCGTAGGTGGAATAAAGCCTGCAATTATTTTGAGTAAAGTACTTTTTCCAGTCCCGTTCCCACCAATAATAGCGAGTGCTTCTCCCTCTGGAATGGATAAATCGATGTTGTCTAGTATAAGTGATTTGCCATATTTCTTTTGAATTCCCTTTAGTTCTACTAGCAAAGTTCTATCCTTCTTTCTTCAAATATTGTATACATCCATTATATAGGAGAATAAGAAAAAGACGTGCAATGAGTGCACGTCTTTTTTTGTTATGTTTTGTCGAACAATCGATATATCTGAAAAATCGTTGATATAATTATCCCGCTATTTGCCGGACAGTAAACCTCACTGATTAAAGTTTCACTTTATCGTTTCTCAATCGCCACAATAAATGGCGGGTTATTTTGCTGGTTAATGAAGCCGTATCGCAAAACGTGAGCTTGTTTTTGATCTAATTCTTCTGCAAATTTGAGAACAGCGTCGCGTTCTACTTGTCCTTCTGGATGACCGTGATAAATAACAAGGACGATGATACCCTCTGGTGCCATTACGCCTAGTAATTGTTCGATAGCCGAGAGAGTTGAGTTCGGTTTTGTGACGATATGCTTGTCACCGCCTGGAAGGTAACCTAAGTTGAAAATTGCGCCTGTTACTTTTCCTTTTGCATCTTCTGGTAATACGGATAAGAGTGTGTCGTGACTGTCGTGAACTAAAACAGTGCGTTCGAAAAGTTCTTTTTCTTTTAGGCGGATAGTAGAGCTTTCGATTGCTTCTTTTTGAATATCAAATCCAAATACTTTTCCGTTATCTCCAATGATTTCAGCTAGGAAGCAAGTGTCATGTCCATTGCCAAGCGTTGCATCTACAGCGTAATCGCCTTCTTTAACAGCCGTTTGCAGCAGCGAGCGAGCAAACGGTAATACACGTTCTAATTTCATTTTTGTTTCTCCTCATTTGCATATTTTCCTTGCCAGCTTCCGCGGCGTACAAATTCTGCATCGATGGAATTTAATACTTCCCATTTATTTAAGCTCCACATTGGGCCAATCATTAAATCAGGCGGACCGTCACCTGTGATGCGGTGCACAATTACATCTTCTGGAATAATTTCAAGTTGGTCAACAACGAGACTTACGTAATCTTCAAGAGAAAGGAACTCGAGTTGTCCTTTTTCATATTGCTTCACCATTGGCGTTCCTTTTAATAAATGAAGTAAATGAATTTTAATTCCTTGTACGTCAAGCTTCGCTACTTCACGAGTTGTTTCCATCATCATGTCGTAATCTTCAAGTGGAAGACCGTTAATAATATGAGATCAAACTCTAATGCCATGTTTGCGTAATTTATTTACGCCTTCCACATAAGATGGATAATCGTGAGCACGGTTAATAAGATTTGCAGTGCGTTCATGAACAGTTTGTAGTCCGAGTTCAACCCAAAGGTACGTACGTTTATTTAAGTCCGCTAAATATTCAACGACATCGTCTGGTAAACAATCTGGACGAGTTGCGATAGAAAGACCGACAACGTCTTTTTCTGCTAGAAGCGGTTCGAATTTTTCTTTTAACACTTCAAGTGGTGCATGTGTATTTGTGTACGCCTGGAAATAAGCGATACATTTTCCGTCTTTCCACTTTGAGCGCATTTTTTCTTTCATTTCATGATATTGCGTTATAACATCATCGCGGCGATCACCAGCGAAGTCACCAGATCCAGCAGCACTACAAAACGTGCAGCCGCCGTAAGCAACTGTACCGTCACGGTTCGGGCAATCGAAGCCAGCATCTAATGAAACTTTAAAGATTTTTTCACCAAATTCATTTCGTAAGTGGTAATTCCATGTATGATAACGTTTATTGTCATTTGTATATGGAAAAGGGTTTTGAACCTTCATTATTTTCCCTCCTAAGACGAGTCAAAATGAAACAAAATCCATTATAACATACTCATAAGGTTCATATGGAAGGGACACACTAAAGGGGAATTGAAGCAAGGAGGGACAATTATGGCAGAGCGTCAATCACTTGAAGAGTATATTACACAGGCAGAACAAGCGGTGGAATATGCGAAAGAACAATTAGACCAAGGCATGAGACAGGAGCATTACAATACGATGGAGTATTCGGATGCTCAGTTGCAATTAGAACAAGCATATAATGATTTACAAACGATGCAACAACATGCGAATGATGAGCAACGTGAGCAATTAAATAGAGCACGTATGGCAATTCGCCAATTGCAACATCAAATGATTATTACACCGCACTAATAAGGAGTGAATGTAATGGCGAAACGTTCAGATCAAAATAATCCAGAGCAAAAAACGCAAAATGGACATAACGCTGAGTTTTCAAATGAACTTGATCCAGTTGTTCAAGTGAAACAGCGTAATAGTAAAAAGGGACAACCTCAAAGATCAAAGCAATCAGAGTAAACCAGGTCGCAATATGACCTGGTTTTATTTTGCTATATGACAATAATGTAAGATTTCTGTAAGGTTTGTCGATAGTTGTAAGCTTACTTTTCCAGTAGAGTAAGGGAGGATTTAATTTTGGACAAGGAGTTGTATTATGGGGAACAATATTACAAACAAACGAATTGATGAGTTAGATTACATTCGTGGCTTCGCATTACTGGGGATTATTTTAGTAAATATTCTTGCACTACTGAATATTAAAGTTCCAGATCCTAGTACAGTGGATGCAAGTTATCAAAGGTTTCTATACTTATTTGTAGAAGGTCGTTTCTTCTCAATCTTTTCATTCTTATTTGGAGTAGGATTCTATATCTTCATTACAAGAGCGATTGCGAAAGGGAAGAATGGATATGTTCTATTTCTACGCCGCTTAGTTGCATTATTTATTTTTGGTTTGATTCATCAAATGTTTCAGCCTGGAGAAGCACTAGCGTTATACGCAATTTGTGGATTAGTCACTTTACCATTTTATAAAGTGAAGAAGCAGATAAATTTGGTAGTCGGTCTTATTCTTACGATAGCTTTTAGTATTATGGCAGCTAAGGAATTATTACCATTAGGTTTAATTTTATTAGGTCTTGCTGCAGGACAGTACAAAGTATTTGAAAATCTTTCAGCGAAAATAAAGCAAGTCGCTATTTTTACAGGAGTTATGTTTGTTTTAAGTGTGATAGCTTTATGGTATCAATATGGGCACGTTCCTGCTAATCCATTTGTAAATATGATACTTATGACTGAGGATGGAACAATGGATGCTGCAGGTCAGTTTTTAAAAATTGGTGTTACAGTTGGACCAATTATTTCAGCTTTCTATGTAGGAGCATTAATTTTATTACTTCAGTTAAAACCAGTTCAAACTTTGTTAGCGCCACTGAAATATTATGGTCGTATGGCTTTAACAAATTATATTGGACAAACTGCAATGATTTTAATTGCAGGCAGTGTATTTAATTTTGCAGGAAACTTAACGTACATGCAGACGCTATATGTGTGTATCGCAATTTATGCAATTCAAATTATTTTCAGTGTGATTTGGATGAAAATCTTTAAAATGGGTCCATTAGAATGGATTTGGCGTGTTATTACGTATTGGACGGTAACGCCTTTAAAGAAATAAAGACAGAAATGGGCTGTTCCGCTTGTGGAACAGTCTATTTTTTTGTCAGCTTTTTGCGGTAAATCGCTAATGAAATTTTATCTACTAATGAAGAAAATGAATTTGTTTTAAAAGGATAAAAGCTAAGCTTACACACTCACCTTTTTTATATTACAAAAGTGTAAGGTAATTGTAATGTTAATAAATAGCAGTTCACCTCCAAAAGGCGCAAAATAGGTAATGGAAAAACAAGCGTAGGAGGATATATATGACGAAACCAGTTGTAGACGTGAAAAACGTTCAAAAAGTGTACGGTAAAAAAGGTGAGAATCAATCACATGCGTTAAAAGGTGTATCATTCTCAATTCAAGAGGGTGAATTTGTTGGTATTATGGGACCATCTGGTTCTGGTAAAACGACATTATTAAATGTAATTTCAACGCTTGATAAAGCAACGGGTGGCGTTGTTGAAATTGCGGGTACGGACATTACGAAAATGAAGCAAGGTGAGCTTTCTGATTTCCGTTCGCAAAAGTTAGGATTCATTTTCCAAGACTTCAACTTATTAGAGAACTTATCTATTTATGAGAACATTGCACTTCCACTTTCACTTCAAGGTGTTTCATCACGTAATATTGGACCGAAAGTAGAGAAAGTAGCGGATATGTTAGGGATTACAGAAATTCTTCAAAAGTATCCAACTGAAGTATCCGGTGGACAGAAACAACGTTCAGCAGCAGCACGTGCACTAGTGCATGAACCGGCAATTATTTTAGGAGACGAGCCAACAGGAGCTCTTGATTCGAAAAATGCAGCAAGTTTACTTGATGCGATGACAAACTTAAATGAAGAACAAGGCGTATCTATTATGATGGTTACGCATGATCCATATAGTGCAAGTTACTGTCAGCGTATTTTATTCATTCAAGATGGTGAGCTATATAAAGAAATTCACCGCGGTGGTACGCGTGAAGAATTTTATAAAGAAATTTTAGATGTGCTTGCGGACTTAGGCACACAAAAAGCGTAAGAAGGGAGGTCTAGGGCATGTTATTTAAACTTTCCATGTCAGGGCTAAAGAGTAAGCTGAAAGATTATATTGTCTTACTTGTTGGTCTTGTCATGTCGATTTCAATTTTTTATATGTTCCAAACGTTAGCGCTGAATAAAGCGTTTATCGAATCCAATTCTGTTATTAAGTCTATTGGTTTCGTATTCCAAGCAGGTTCATTTTTATTAGCAATTATAACGTTCTTCTACATTTTATATGCAAACTCTTTCTTATTATCTCTTCGTCAAAAAGAGTTTGGTATGTACATGATGTTAGGTGCAAAAAAGCATAAAGTTACATTACTTATGTTTATTGAAACGATTGTATTAGGTGCTGCGTCTCTTGCGATTGGACTTACAGTTGGTGTAGGACTTGCAGAAGGTATCGGACAGTTATTAATGAAACAATTAGAATTTGCTGGTGAAGGCTATAAGGCATTTTATCTACCATCTATGACTGTTACTTGCATTTTCTTCTTTGCGTTATTTGTATTATCAGCAATTATGAACAGTATTAAGTTATCACGTATTTCAGTACTGCAACTTGTACATGCAGATGCACAAACAGAGCGTGTTGCAGTAAAAGGTAAAATGACAGGTGTCGTTGCAATCCTTGCTGTTATTTTATTAGGAATTGGCTATGCATCAATGATTTACATGGAAAAACTAAGAGAAATGGGAATCCTTATTGCATTAATTACAACAACAGCTGGTACTTACATGCTATTTGGATCACTTCTCCCAGTTATTATTAAAAAGTTAAAGAGCAATAAAAAACGTAGTGAAAAAGGACTTAATGCTTTTACGTTTGCACAATTAAATTTCCGTATTAATAGCTTAACGAAAGTACTTGCAACGGTAGCGATGTTAGTTGCTCTTGGAGCGGGTGCAATTTCAGGTGGTATGGCGTTTAAAAATAACGTTATAAAAATGGTTGATGGTTTAGTAATATATGATTCAGTTATTCATAACCCAACAGCTGAAGAAAAGAAAATTTTAGATGGTATTACATTTAAAGAGAAAAATGAATATCGTTACAAAGTTGATAATAAATACGTTTATTATGTAAAAGAAGATTTAGAGAAAAACCCTCCTTTCGTACAAGATACAAAACAGATGGAAAGTATGAAGGATTTAGGAAAAACAAAGAAAGTTTCAGAGGAACTGCCAGTAGGTGCAGTTTCTAGAGAAATGAATGAAAAAGATGCGAGTGCTAAAGAACTTCCAGAAGAATGGAACGAGGCTTTCAGAACAATTCAGCCATTTTATCTATATGAAGATCATGCAATTAAAATTGTAGATCAGAAAATGTACGATACTGTAAATGGTAAAGAAGGAATCGTAGTTACTGGAAAAACAGACGATTTTGTAGCATACACAAAAGAATGGAAAAAACTTGACGAGTTGCAGCTAGTTAAATATAAAAATGTAAAAGCTGAAAGATTAGATAGTAAATATCAATCTTACAATGGATTCTACGGCATTGCGAGTGGAACAGTATTTATGGGATTCTTCCTTGGAATTGCGTTCTTAGCAATGATGGCAAGTTGTTTAATGTTTAAAATTCTTTCTGGTGCATCAAAAGATATTACGCGTTATCAAATGCTTCGCAAAATCGGTGTGCGCCGTGAGTTATTAACGAAATCGATTTATAAAGAATTATTCTTAGTATTCTTATTCCCAGCAATTGTGGGGATCGCTCACGTATTAGTTGGTATGAATATTTTCGGATTTATTTTAATGGATCCTTACTTCCGTATTTGGGTACCAATCGTAATTTTCGTAGTTATTTATGCGATTTATTACTTCATTACAGTTCAATTGTATAAAGGAATTGTTCTTCCAAAAGAAGATTAATAGGTAAAAAGCCGAGTGAAAGTGCTCGGCTTTTTATATTTTCAGAAAAAACACTTTAATGTTACTGAAATATATAATATAATGTAAATAAGTAACATAATATGAAAGTATCAGCAACCGAAAAATGAAAGGAGGAATCCGATCTGTAGAAAGAAGCTGAACTTGTACTCCCCCTATTTTTTCTACCCACACCGTATTTGTACAATCATAAATTTCCAAATGAAAAATTGTCGTAAGAGTATATTGTGAAAATAATGGATAATACATGGAAATCTCATAGCATGATAAGGTAAAATGGACAGGATAATGAGAAAATTACCGTTCATAAGATGAGGAGATACATGTATGGAAGTTGTAGAGGCATTAAAAGATATAAGCCAAATTGAGGCTATGAAAAAGTATTTAAAAGAGCACTCGCAGCGAGATTATCTTTTATTTGTTATTGGAATTAACACTGGATTAAAGATCACTGAGCTACTTAGTATGAAATTTGAAGAGGTATTAAATGAAGATAAGACTGTTAAAGAGTTTTATTCTCTTCCTGTGAAAGATGAAAAATTTAAACAAGATATTTATTTAAATACAAAAGTAAAAGAAGCCCTTTTAGATTACGTACAATCTATTGATGCTCAAAGAGAAAACTACGTATTTCAATCTAATAAAACGACAAATTCAATCTCACGCCAACAAGCATATCGTGTTATCCATAGCGCAGCTGAAGCGGTTGGGATTGTTGGAAAGATTGGAACGAATTCAATGCGAAAAACATTTGGATTTCATGCGTACAAAAGAGGAATAGCGATTGCGCTATTGCAAAAGCATTTTCATCACGCAACTCCATCAGAGACGCTCAAGTATTTAGGAATCTCAAAAGATGAGAAGTTTAAAACAGAGATTGATGTAGATTTGTAAAAGCCGTAACTAAAAACTTTAGGAGGCGGAAAATATGAATATTAGAGAGAGTGAACTACCGGGCATTGGATGTAAATTCGAAGTGATAACAAAAGGTAATGAAAAAATGGTTATCGTTATTCATGATGATGGCCGAAGAGAAATGTATCATTTTGATGCGGATCACGATGAGAGTATTTCAAGCATTTCTCTTCGTGATTCTGAAGCGAGACAAATTGCGGCTATATTAGGCGGAATGGTATATAGGCCGCAAGCGCTAGACACAATTGAGATGGCTTTTGAAGGATTATCAATTGAATGGTTTAAGGTGGAGAATAATGCACCAGTAGTACAACAAACAATTGGTAGCTTACATGTCAGAAAAACGTATAACGTAACGATTATTGCTATTTTGAAAAAGAATATGAAGAAGTTCTTTAATCCAGGCCCAGATTCTATCATTGAAGCTGGCGATATGCTCGTATTATCGGGCGAAAGACATGAAGTGAAAAGAATCATTAAGGAATTACTTTCGGCAGGAGGTGATTCCTAATCGATGGATACTTTAATTTTGGAAGTTGGAACTGCGTTAGTATTAGTAGCTTTTGCAGCTATCCTCGCTGCGAAGTTAAAGTTCTCGATTATTCCGTTTCTCATTATACTCGGTATGTTAGTGGGGCCTCATGCCCCAGATTTAGGACTTATCGATTTAAGGTTTATTGAAAGCGGAGAAGTTATTTCCTTCCTCGGCCGTGTAGGCGTCATATTCCTCCTATTCTATTTAGGCTTAGAATTCTCAATAAAAAAATTAATTAAATCAGGAAAGTCGATTGCTTTTGGGGGTAGTGTTCATATATCGCTTAATTTCATATTAGGTTTACTTTATGGATATGTTATGGGATTCCCCTTATTAGAAACATTAATTATTGCTGGAATTATTACAATCTCATCGAGTGCAATTGTAGCGAAAGTAATCGTTGATTTAAGAAGATCTGGTAATAAAGAGACAGAGCTAATTTTAGGAATCATTATGTTTGATGATATCTTTTTAGCTGTATATTTATCAGTTGTTTCAGGATTAGTACTCGGAGGTGCAACATCATTTGTAGGTGCTCTTACATCCGTACTAATCGCAGTAGGATATATGCTACTATTCTTTGTAATCGCTAGAAAAGCTACGCCGTTCCTAAATAAAGCATTAGATATTTCGTCAAACGAAATTTTTATTATCGTAATATTCGCTATTTTATTCTTTGTAGCAGGATTTTCAGAAACAATTCATGTTGCGGAAGCGATTGGGGCTTTATTGTTAGGACTCGTCTTTTCAGAAACAGAGCATAGTGACCGGATCGAGCATCTCGTCGTCCCGTTTCGTGATTTCTTTGGAGCTATATTTTTCTTCAGCTTCGGTTTAAGTATAGATCCGTTTTCGCTTGGAGGAGCAGTATGGTTGGCATTAGGAGCAGTTTTCATTACTCTCATCGGTAATTTTACAGCTGGAATGATTGCAGGGCGTAAAGCCGGGTTATCCCATAAGGCTTCTACGAATATCGGTTTAACACTTATATCACGTGGGGAATTCTCCATTATTGTCGCGAATCTCGGAATAGCGGGTGGCTTAATGGCAACGATTAAACCATTCTCAGCTTTATATGTTTTAATATTGGCGTCGTTAGGGCCATTATTAACGAAGGAGTCTGGGAGAATATACTCTCTACTAGACAAAATATTTAAATGGAGTGCGAAAGAAAGTGCAAAACGTAAAAAGGAAGTTGGATAACTTTTCGCGAGGGAACGATTCCATTATTTATAGATTAATATTTTACAAAGACGATTAGAATACATTCTAATCGTCTTTGTGCTATTATCTGAATTTCATCAACTATTAATCAGTTGCCTTCCTATTTAAAAACGACTACAATTTTACTGTTATATATATGAACGAAAAAAAGAGAATAGGAGGGGAGACTATGCCAAGGAAAGTATGGCTATTAGTAGCTGGGATGATTATTAATGTCACGGGTGCTTCTTTTTTATGGCCTTTTAATACAATTTACTTACATGATAGTTTAGGGAAATCTTTATCAGTAGCCGGAATGGTATTAATGATCAACTCGCTTACTGGTGTAATCGGAAACTTGCTCGGCGGTGTTTTATTTGATAAATGGGGCGGTTATAAATCAATTTTAGTAGGGATTGTCATTACACTTGTATCGATTTTAGGTCTTGTATTTTTCCATGGTTGGCCATTATATGTTGTGTGGCTAGCATTAATCGGATTCGGTTCTGGAATGGTGTTTCCATCGATGTATGCGATGGTCGGTACGGTTTGGCCAGAAGGCGGGAGACGAGCGTTCAATGCAATGTATGTTGGACAAAACGTTGGGATTGCGATTGGAACAGCGTGCGGTGGATTAGTTGCGTCTTATCGTTTTGATTATATTTTCTTAGCGAACTTTATTTTATATTTTATTTTCTTCTTAATTGCGTTTATTGGATTTCGTGGTATGGAAGCAAAAAAAGAGCAAGAGGTACAAAAAGAAGCCGAAACGAAAAAAGGTTGGTCACTTACACCTGGCTTCAAAGCGCTTCTAATCGTATGTGTAGCATATGCTTTATGCTGGGTTACATACGTACAGTGGCAAGGGGCAATTGCGACTCATATGCGAGAATTAGATATTAGCCTCCGCCATTATAGTTTATTATGGACGATAAACGGAGCGATGATTGTTTGTGCGCAGCCACTTGTTAGTATGTTAATTCGCTGGATGAAGCGTTCTTTAAAACAACAAATTATGATTGGAATCGTCATTTTTGCGGCGTCGTTTATTGTTTTAAGCCAAGCGCAGCAATTTACGATGTTTCTCGTTGCGATGGTGACATTAACAATTGGTGAATTATTCGTATGGCCGGCAGTTCCGACCATCGCAAATATACTTGCACCGAAAGATAAGCTAGGATTTTATCAAGGTGTTGTAAATAGCGCAGCGACTGTAGGGAAAATGTTCGGACCGGTCGTTGGCGGAGCGATTGTTGACTTATACAATATGGAAGTATTGTTTATTGCGATCATGGTAATGCTTGTAGTAGCGCTTATAGCAACGAGTATTTATGATAGACGAGTAAAAGTAGAAGAAACAGTTGAAGAAAAAATTGCAGTTTAGTTTGACGGAACATGCAACATGTTTTAGAATATATTTAAATAAATAGTAATAAAATATCCTTTGGAACAAGGGAGTTAGCTCGGCTGTCCTAAGACAAATTCGTTAGTTAGCAAGAGTAACGATTAACCGAGAAGCCCTCGCTTCAAGTAAGCTCTTAAGAGATACTAAGTGGTGGGTAGTTCACATTAACTCATATTTGTAATAACAGTGAGAAGGAGTAGTAGTAATAGAAGCTGGTTTAGAGAGTTGACGGTCGGTGCAAGTCAATCCACGTTTCGTTATGAACTCGCCTTTGAGTTGCAGTTGTGAAATCATTAGTAGCAATTGCCGTTAATCCACGTTACGGATCTAAGCGAATGTATTTATTACATTAATTTAGGGTGGTACCGCGGGAATCTATAACCTCTCGTCCCTTTCTAGGGATGAGAGGTTTTTTGTATTTTGGGCGGTGAAAATAAATAGAATTTCAAGGAGGGTATCTCATGAGCTTTAATCATCAAGAAATTGAGAAGAAGTGGCAAGGGCATTGGGAAGAGAATAAAACATTCCGTACGCCAGATGAAACAGAAAAACCAAAATTTTATGCACTAGATATGTTCCCATATCCATCAGGTGCAGGCTTACACGTAGGTCACCCAGAAGGTTATACAGCGACAGATATTTTATCTCGTATGAAGCGTATGCAAGGATATAACGTTCTTCATCCAATGGGATGGGATGCATTCGGTCTTCCAGCAGAGCAATATGCACTTGATACTGGGAACAGCCCGGCTGAATTTACAGAGCTTAATATTAATACGTTCCGTAATCAAATTAAAGCATTAGGCTTCTCTTACGATTGGGATCGTGAAGTAAATACAACAGATCCAACCTACTACAAGTGGACACAATGGATCTTCCTAAAACTATTTGAAAAAGGTTTAGCTTACGTTGATGAAGTACCTGTAAACTGGTGCCCAGCACTTGGTACAGTACTTGCAAACGAAGAAATCATTGACGGTAAGAGTGAGCGCGGTGGACATCCAGTTGAGCGTCGTCCGATGAGACAGTGGATGTTAAAAATTACAGCTTACGGAGATCGTCTATTAGAAGATCTAGATGAGCTTAATTGGCCAGAAAGCTTAAAAGACATGCAACGTAACTGGATCGGCCGTTCTGAAGGTGCAGAAGTACACTTCAACATCGACGGTACAGATGAGAAGTTCACAGTTTTCACAACGCGTCCTGATACACTATTTGGAGCAAGCTACTGTGTACTGGCTCCAGAGCATGCACTTGTTGCTAACATTACAATACCAGAACAAAAAGAAGCTGTAGAAGCTTACATTAACTCTGTTAAAATGAAGAGCGATTTAGAGCGTACAGAACTTGCGAAAGAAAAAACTGGTGTATTTACTGGTGCTTACGCAGTTAACCCAGTAAACGGTGAGAAATTACCAATCTGGATCGCTGATTATGTTCTTGCAACTTACGGAACAGGTGCTGTAATGGCAGTTCCAGCTCACGATGAGCGTGACTATGAATTTGCATCAACGTTCAATCTTCCAATGAAGGAAGTTGTAAAAGGCGGAGACATTTCGAAAGAAGCATATACAGGTGATGGTGCGCACGTAAACTCAGCATTCCTTGATGATTTAAATAAAGAAGAAGCAATTGTAAAAATGATTGAGTGGCTTGAAGTAACAAGCGCAGGAAATCAAAAAGTAACGTACCGTCTACGTGACTGGTTATTTAGTCGCCAACGTTACTGGGGTGAGCCAATTCCAGTAATCCATTGGGAAGATGGTACAATGACAGCTGTGAAAGAAGAAGAATTACCATTAGTTCTTCCGAAAACAGAGAATATTCGTCCTTCAGGTACAGGTGAATCACCACTTGCAAACATTGAAGAGTGGGTAAATGTTGTTGATCCTGAAACTGGTAAAAAAGGTCGTCGTGAAACAAATACAATGCCACAATGGGCTGGTAGCTGCTGGTACTATCTACGCTACATCGATCCAAACAACAGCGAAGCACTTGTAGACCCTGAAAAAGTAAAACAATGGCTTCCAGTTGATATTTATATCGGTGGAGCAGAGCACGCTGTACTTCACTTACTATATGCTCGTTTCTGGCATAAAGTATTATATGATATCGGTGTAGTTCCAACGAAAGAACCGTTCCAACAATTATTCAACCAAGGTATGATCTTAGGTGAAAACAACGAGAAAATGAGTAAATCAAAAGGTAACGTTGTAAATCCTGATGATATCGTAGCAAGCCACGGTGCAGATACACTTCGTCTATACGAAATGTTCATGGGACCATTAGATGCTTCAATCGCTTGGTCTGAAAATGGTCTTGACGGAGCTCGTCGCTTCCTAGACCGCGTATGGCGCCTATTCATTCAAGAGAATGGTGAATTGAGTGAGAAAATTACTGATGCACCAAACAAAGATCTTGAAAAAGCTTACCACCAAACAGTGAAGAAAGTAACAGAAGACTATGCAGAGCTTCGCTTCAACACAGCGATTTCTCAAATGATGGTATTCATCAACGATGCATACAAAGCTGAAACACTTCCGAAAGAATATGTAGAAGGTTTCGTAAAAATGATTGCACCAGTTGCACCTCACATCGGGGAAGAACTATGGAGCAAACTTGGATACAGTGAAACAATCACATATGCAAGCTGGCCAACATTTGATGAGTCTAAACTTGTAGAAGATGAAGTTGAAATCGTTGTTCAAATTATGGGCAAAGTTCGCACAAAACTAACAATGAGTAAAGACGCATCAAAAGAAGAAATGGAACAACTTGCACTTGAGGCAATCAAAGAACAAATTGAAGGAAAAACAGTTCGTAAAGTAATTGTTGTTCCTGGAAAACTTGTTAACGTTGTTGCAAACTAATTAATTATTAATAAAAGCTCAGAGCGTTTATGCTCTGAGCTTTTTTGCGTGAAAAATAAGCTCAGGATCACCTTCATCTAAGTTTTCGATCATTCCACTACGCATAAATCCATTTGCTTTAAAAACTTTTTGTATATTTGTATTCGATTTGTTCGTTGAAGAAAATATTTTTTGAGTAGGAGAATGTCTTAACATATATGAGATTAATGAGCTTGCATGACCTTGTCTTCTTTTCGTTGGCGAAACAATGATTAATGAGAGGAAAGTATAACCAAAGAAATTTGTATCGTATGTTAGAAAACCAGAAATGGAATTGTCCTCTTTTGCAATGATGCAGGTTCCTTCGTCAATAGCACGTTTAATATAATTTCGTCTATTATCATTTCCAATCACGTCGATATCTATATCTCCGATTGAATCTAAATCAGTTATTTCAGCATTTGTTATGATCATCAATACAACGCCCTCCTTTTAGAATGAATAATCAGTTAATTGTTTTTAACACGAATGGAGAACAAATAAAAAAGCGCGGAATTCCCATATAGACAAACACCTATTCTTCTATAGAAAATATGATAAAAAAGGTAGGCTAAATGAGAAGAAGAGGTGAAAGTAATGAAAGGAATGGATAATAATGCACCGCATGGCTTTATGGTAGGTGAGGAAGACGGTTATGCACAGATGATGTTAATGGGGGGCGCTGGACAGCAAGGATATGGAGAAATCCCAATGTGGATGGGAGGAGCAGGAGGAGGCTTTCCAGGGGGAATGGGAGGATTTTCAACATCAGTAGCTGGAGCACAAACAGGCTTTCCAGGGGGAATGGGAGGGTTTCCAACATCAGTAACTGGAGCACAAACAGGCTTTCCGGGGGGAATGGGAGGATTTCCAACGTCGGTAGCCGGAGCACAAACAGGCTTTCCAACATTTGTAGGGGGAGCACAGGGTGGAGTTCCTGTAGGTATGCCAACTACATTCCCATCTTTCGTTGGAGGCGTACAAACAGGATTTCCTGTACCTGGCGTTGGTGTTGTAGCTGGTGGAATCGGCGGCTTCCCTCAAGGTGTTCATGGTCATCATGAGCATCACGGTCATCACGGTCAGCATGTACATCATGAGCATCACGGTCATCACGGCCATCACGGTCATCATCAACAACACGGCCATCATCAGCATCATGGACATCATCAACAACAAGTACATCATCATGGTCATCATCAAATTCATCCGCAGGCTGTCCTTTATCAAACTCATCATCATGGTCACCAAGGCCAGCATCAACACCATGGTCATCATCAACACCACGGCCACCATCAGCAACAAGTACATCACCAAGGTCATCATCAAATTCACCCGCAGGCTGTCCTTTATCAAACTCATCAAGGTCAACATCATCACCAAGGCCAACACCATCACCAAGGTCAACATCATCACCAAGGTCAACACCATCACCAAGGTCAACATCATCACCAAGGTCAACACCATCACCAAGGCCAACACCATCATCAAGGCCAACAGCATCATCAAGGCCAACAGCATCATCAAGGTCAACATCATCATCAAGGCCAACAGCATCATCAAGGTCAACAACAACATCAGGGTCAACAACAATACCAACAGTATCAGCAGCAACAACAGCCTTGGGCAGGTGGAATTGGAGCAGGGACGGCAGCAGGAGGAGCAGCTGGTACTGCAGGAGCAGCAGGACACGCGGGACACGTGGGTCATTAATAGACCAAAGGAAAAAAGACATAATAAAAAACTGCTAGGAGATCCTAGCAGTTTTTTTCTGCCTCTTGACGTTGGCGTTCGATTTCCGCACGAAGTTGTGGTTCCGGTGCTTGCCATCCTTCTGGTTTCATAATTTTGCCGTCGCCCTCGCGGAATCGAGGCTTTCCATCAGGGAATAGTTTTGCCATGTTAGCATTGTTTACAATTTCGAATCCTTTATCTGGACGTACGCCCATTTCTGCAAACGTTCCGAATGCAAAGTAAATAAGGTCAATAAGTGCATCATATTGATCTTCAACAGTTGTTGCTTCTAGAAATTCTTCTAGCTCTTCTTGCATAAAGCTAGCACGAATTTTTGCACGCTCTTCTGTTAGTTTTGTTGGAGTACTTGTCACAGGATGTCCGAATTCTTCATGCATTTTTGCAACAAGTTCGTATCCTTTATCTAAACCTTTTTCGTTTGTCATGTTGTTTCATCCTTTCTTACGTTATGCCGAATTTTATCCCGCATTAACGGGCAGTAAGACTCCCACCTCAAAAGTCGCAAATGCGAGGAAGTGAGGTGGGAGATAACTGCCCGTAAAAGCCCGATTGGTGAAGGCTAATAATCAGTGGGTAATGGACAAAATCCCCACTGATTAAAGTTTCACTTTATTGTAACATAAGGTAGTTATTAAATAAAAAGAACATCTTATGAGAAATAAGATGTTCGCTCGTTATTCTTCTTTCTTAATTAAAACGGATAAAATAAGATCGATGCCAAACATTCCGATGAGTAGCATTGGTATAACTACAAGTAAATAACGTGTGAAAGAAACATTTTTTAAGTATGTATGAGCAAATAAAAAGACGCCGAGAAATAAAATACCATTTAAAATAGGTTTTACTAATTTTTTAGACATAAGCTCCCCCGTAAATATCCCTTTTCTCTATTTAAAAATAAAAACTCCCCTCTCCGTTGTACCATGCCAGAGAGGGGAGTTCAATCATTAACTTATTCAATTACACCAGAATTTGTAATATTGACAGTGTATTTCACCTTAATAGGAACATCTCTATACATTCTTCGCCACTCTTCTAATTTGAATGGACGGTAATGTTCTTTATACCTTGCGCCGAGACCGAGTGGATCCACATTTAAAGATTTAAACTGTTTAATTAATTTGTTAGCCGTTGCACCTAATTGTTTTTCAACTGATTTTTCTATTTTTTTTGTGTTCTTTTTATTTTCTAAGTTGAACTGTTTAGATAGTTCTTGAATACGTGCTTCTAGTTTGACGTGTATGAAAAATGATGGTTTACCATCTTTAATACTTACTTGGTAAGTTGGGACGGATCGAATATTATTAATGATTGTGTATCCTGAGTTTGCTTTAAATTCATGTGAATCTAAGCGATGTTTTTCCAATAAACCTTTAAAGGCGAACATATCGTGATAACTAATTTTACCAATATATTTATCTCCTTTTAAAAGGCCGATGCCAGTAATTTTTATTTTATCTTTATCTTTTTTGAGAATTGGTAAATAGGAATCTTGGCCTTCACGATAATATCGATAAGCTCCTAAATGTAGATTGTCAGTAGGTAAAGGGCCTGTTTGCATATTATGGTCTAACATTTTCTTTATATAAATGGCAACGTTAGATGATGTTGTATATTTACCTTTTAGTAAGTCCATTCCAGTTCCTTCTAATAGACCGACATACATTGAGTTCCCGATGTTCACATCACGAATTAATGTGTCAAAGGAAGTTGACAATCCTTTTTTAGCAATTCTTGTAGTAAATAAAGCAAAACGCATTTGTCCACTTGCAAACGGTTGAGAGGATTCTAAAGAAGTATCCGCTTTTACTTGTTTTACTGCGTTTCCTACTCCTTCAAAGACTTGAACTTTATTACCTTTTTTCTGTATAGGACAAACGAATGTGACTTTTACTTTATTATCTTTTGCTGTATCAAAAACAGTCCCTTGAATTAGGTTGACATCATCGATAATATTTTTTTGTAAGCAACCAGTTAGACTAAGGACGCTGATACAAGAAAGAAGCATTAATTTTCTTTTGATTTTTTCCATTTTCTTTTCACCCACACAATAATAAATAGAATTGGGATGTATATGTAAATAAGCCAAAAACTAACCCTTGATGCATTACTAATAAAGTCATTAATATCATGTCTGTTTGTTAAAAGTTGTGAAACAATGAGGGTAATGAGCAAAAAAGTAATTAAAACACCTCTTTGTTTTACACGAAATATTTCGTGTGTTCCTCTTGTCGCAGCCCATAAAGGAAGAATGAAGCTTGTAACAATAACGAGAGCGTAAGCTGAGATTGCAATGTACTCTAGCCTTTCTATGAAAGGAAGTTGGATAACTTGAGTCATAGAGAGCTGGGCCCAAATTGTTTTGGATAATTGTTTTTCGCTAAAGAATGTAAAAGCTAAGAGGGTACTAAATAAATATAAAAGATTAGAGAATAGCACACCGTATTGTGCAAATTTATGAGATTTCTTAGACTCTTTTACAAATGGATAAATCATAAGAAAAATTTCAAATCCGCTCATAGTATAGATTGATAATTGAGCTGCTTTTAAAATGTCTGAAAGCGAATGTGAAAATACAGGGAGTAAATTAGACCAGTGAGTGTATTTTAGGATAAAAAGGCTAATGAAAAGATATCCGAGTGTCCCGCCGATAGAAATGACACAGATACCAGTAATAACACGAAAACCAGATGAGATAATATAATAACCGACTAAGCATAGAAAAGTTGTTAGCATCCAAATCGAAGCAGAAGGAAACATCCATACTTGAATAATTTCTACATATGTTCGAATAACGGAAATACTAACAGTTAAAAAATACGCCATAAAAATGAGGTTAATACCGTTTCCTAGCCATTTTCCAAATGTTTGTCTTTGTAAATCAATTAAATTTCCGTTTGTTTCTTTTAACAAGAAATACATCATCCATAGGAGAATATGAATGATGATTCCTGTGATGAAAACTCCTATCCAACCGTCATATCCAGCAGCCTTAGCAATAATACGGGCAAACCCAAGAACGCCGGCACCGAATTGTGCACCGTGAATTAAAAAGAAAACGAAGACGGGTGATATTTGGTGTTCTGCTTTAATTTTACTCATCGATGCACCTCATTTCTTAATCATCAAAATCAGATGTATGTTTTGTTGAAATTCCGTTTGCTGATTTCTTAACATGCTGTGGTCTAGCTTGTACATCCCTTGTATCAATCATCGTTAATGGAAAGCGAATCCAAGAGTCCTTTGCTGATTGTTGGCGTGTTGGATAAAAAAGTGCGTACGGTTTACGTAAAGAAGTTAGTCTAAAAAGATGGGTAAATAAAAAGATAAATCCAAGAGAGATACCAAATAGACCACCTATTTCTGCAAAGGCGAGAAATGGGAAACGTAGTAAACGAACGGCGTTACCCATTTTATAAATGGGTGTAATAAAGGAAGCTAACGCTGATAAGGCAACGATAATTAATAAAATGTTACTCGTTAACCCAGCTTGAACGGATGCTTGTCCAATTACGATACCACCTACAATGCCGAGTGTTTGTCCTACTTTCATCGGTAACCTAGCCCCAGCTTCTCTTAATAAATCAATAACTAATTCCAAAAAGAGTGCTTCGATTAAAGGTGGGAATGGTACTTGTGCTCTTGATAAAATCAATGTTTCAAGCAAATCGCTTGGAATGAGTTCGTAATGATAATTTAAAACGGCAACATATAATGGGGCTGCACAAATTGAGAAAAGAACCGCGATAAGTCGTAAAATCCTTGAAAATGTAGCGTACAGCCAAGAGACGTTATAGTCTTCTGGTGAAATAAAGAAATCGAAATATGAGACAGGAGTTAGTAGAACGTTTGGTGAACCGTCAACAAAAATTGCAATTTTTCCATCAATAAGTGCCTTTGTCACTCTATCAGTTCGTTCTGTATTTATATATAATGGAAAAATTGACTTTTCTCCCATTAATTCTTGAAGATAAGCACTATCATTAATTTGATCGTATTCAAGAGCTTGCAATGATTCTTCGAGAAAATCCACATTATCTTTTTCTGCAAGGTTGTCTAAATACATTATTACAACCTTTGTTTTCGAAAAGGAGCCAATTATTATTTCTTTTGTCTGCAGTTCTAATACTGGAAGGCGTTTACGGACTAAATTAATATTTGTATCAATAGCTTCTACAAAACCTTCTTGCGGACCGATAACTGTTGATTCATTTAATGGAGGGCTTGGTGCCCGGTAAGTATCAATTGCAATGTTTGCAAGCATACATTTTTGATCTTGCTGGTGCAATTGAATAATCGCATGTCCCTTTAAAACCATGTCCTCAATTTTTTGTAAGTCGTTCGTAATCGTTATACCACTCATTGGAATATGTTCTTTTAGCTCTTCGAGTGAAGAGCAAGATCGTTCCAAAAGAGTAGGCATTAAATACTTTTGTAGTTTTTCCCCATCAAGTGATGGACGATAGTAAGAAATCCAATAAGGCATCGTTTCATCATCAGATGTATGATAATTAACAAAATCACTAGACTGCTTTAGTTTTGCTATTAAGTCTTGTAGAGAGTGAATATGGTCCTTTTCTGGTTTGCTAAAGTCATAAATGCTGTTACTTCCAGCGCTTTGAGAAGGATTCTTTTGTGCAGCCGGTTGCTGTTTGTCTTGAGAAGGATTCTTTTGTGCAGCCGGTTGCTGTTTGTCTTGAGAAGGATTCTTTTGTGCAGCCGGTTGCTGTTTGTCTTGAGAAGGATTCTTTTGTGCAGCTGGTTGCTGTTTGTCTTGAGAAGAATCTTCTTGTGTAGATTGCTGCTGTTTGTCTTGAGAAGAATCCTCTTGTGTAGACTGTTGCTGCTTGTTTTGAGAAGAATCCTCTTGTGTAGATTGCTGCTGTTTGTCTTGAGAAGAATCCTCTTGTGTAGACTGTTGTTGTTTGCTTTGAGAAGAATCCTCTTGTGTAGATTGCTGCTGTTTGTTTTGAGAAGAACCTTCAGTTTGTTCTACATTTTTTTGCTGGCTATTCTTATCTTGGTTATGTTCCATGCTTCTAGTTTGCTTTTGGTTATTGCCCTTTTGATCGTTAGACTGTTGCTTCGTATCATCTGTCTCTTTTCTATCTGCTGTATTTGAGTTTTTTTTCTTACGTAACCAATTCCAAATCATATGTATGCCCTCTTTGATCTTGTAATATAGTGCTATTTTGTGGCTAATTTTGTATATTATTCATTTATTTATGAAAAGAAGGAGGAGATTGGTTTGTATAGAAAAAATCCTTTAGTAAGCAGTTCATAATATGACGGGAAGAAGGCGAGTCTGTGCAAATTGTAAAAAAGGAGAAGTTTGTTTTAAAAGAATTTGTGTTTGAAAATGGTAGGGGAATTCCTGTTCAAATGGGGTATGAGACGTATGGCACTTTAAATAGAGAAAGATCAAATGCGATTTTGGTTTGTCACTATTTTAGTGCAACAAGTCATGCGGCAGGAAAATATACAGAGCATGATGAGGAAGCTGGTTGGTGGGATGGATTAATTGGACCTGGAAAAGCAATTGATACAAATAAATATTTCGTTATATGCACTGATAACCTTTGTAATGTACAGGTGAAGAATCCCTACGTAATTACAACGGGACCAAAATCGATAAATCCGATGACTGGTTTTGAGTATGCGATGGATTTTCCAGTTTTCACATTTTTAGATGTAGCACGTATGCAATATGAGTTAATAAAAGATATGGGGATTGCTAGGCTACATGCTGTAATGGGACCGTCGGCAGGTGGGATGATTGCGCAGCAATGGGCTGTTCACTATCCTCATATGGTAGAGCGAGTGATTGGAGTTATTACGAATCCACAAAATCCAATTATAACGTCTGGAAATGTAGCGCAAAATGCGATTGAAGCAATTCAGCTTGATCCAAACTGGAAAGGTGGAAAGTATGGAGAAGAGCAGCCAACGAAGGGTCTTCATTTAGCAAATCGAATGATGTTTATGAATGCGTTTGATGAACATTTTTATGAAACGGCATTCCCGCGGAACAGTATAGAAATGGCACCTTATCAGGAATTTTCTGCATTAACATCATTTGAGAAAGAGATTAATAAAGTGACATGCAAAAGTATAGATTTAGTAGATGCAAATTCGTGGATGTACACTGCGAAAGCAGTCTTATTACATGATATTGCGCATGGATTTTCTTCTTTAGAAGAGGCTCTTTCTAATATAGAAGCGAATGTACTCATGATTCCGTGCAAACAAGATTTACTTCAGCCACCTCGTTATAATTATAAAATGGTAGACATTTTGCAAAAGCAAGGGAAGTACGCAGAAGTATATGAGATAGAAAGTATAAATGGGCATATGGCTGGGGCATTAGATGTTCATTTGTTTGAAAAGAAAGTTTACGAGTTTTTAAATCGGAAAGTATCTAGTTTTGTGTAGGAAATAATTAATGTGGAAAGGTGCATGATTTATAGTAGGCACCTTTTTTTACATGATTTGCAGACGGAAAATATATGAAGCGACTGATAAACCGAAGAAAGCTATACTAAGTAATAGAAATAAGAATGACATTTCTTGAGGGGATTTTATCTTTTTATTATTTTTCATACTAAGAGCAATAACTGCAAAAACTAAGAAAATGATGCCCATAATGAAAAGAAAAAGTGTCATTTTAACTGGCTCCTTTCATCAAACAAGTATATTGAGGATACAATGCGTCAGTTATGTTTGTAAAGAATAAGTTTTGCTGGAAAATTGAGAAATAAATGTTCCATTCTTTGCGTTCCTTCCTTCGCGTGCTAAAATTGATGAGAAATGATTGTTTAAAGAAGAAACTGAAGGTTTTATTGTATATAAGGAGGAACTACATATGACAGAAGTAAAAACAATTACTACAGAAGAAGTGCAAGAGCGTTTAGAAAATGGAGAAACATTATTTTTAGTAGATGTAAGGGAAGATGAAGAAGTAGCGGCAGGGAAAATTCCAGAAGCTGTACATATTAAAATGGGCGATATTCCAAATAAAGTGGATTTCTTTGAGAAAGAGAATGAATATATCTTTATTTGCCGTTCGGGAATGCGTAGTGAAAATGTATGCCATTATTTAAATGAGCAAGGATTTAAAACAGTGAATATGGTTGGCGGTATGCTTCAATATGAAGGCGAAACTAAATAAGTAGCTGCAAAAACTTGAAACGAGTCTGTTTCAAGTTTTTTTCTTTTGCATACAGTATACAAAAGGGGGAGGGGAAATGGGAATTAACATGCGTAAAGTAAAAATTATTAATAATACAGGAGCTGTTAATGTCGGCGACTGTTATGATATCTCACCTTTAGCTGTGGCAAAAATATATGCTGGTGCTGGAGGATCGAGTGCGGCTGTGTTTTTAAATGGGAAACGACAGCCAGAAGCTGTGATTAGAACATCAGTGTTTCTTCCGCCATTAGCGACGAGTACACGTACATTAGGTGCATAAAGGAAAGGTAGAGTGTAAGTATGCCTGCACGTATTAAAGAATTTATTATCGTTAATAATACTGGGAATATATTTACAGGTGACAATTTGAGTGATACTTCATTTACTGCTACGAAATCGTATAGTGGTTCAACGGGTTGCACTTGGATTGATGTTGTTACAGTAATAGGGACGGAGACGAAGCTGTGTTTACAACCGGGAGATTCGGTGACGACAACCTATACACGAGGTACCCCTGCTGGTACTTTAACAGGAACAAATATGGGGCAAAGTGTAAATGCATCGGGTATAGCGCAAGCTGTCCCGAATACAGATAATATGGATTCAATTGCGGGACTCCCTTAAGGAATTAAGGGAGTTTTTATTATTTAAAATAAAAATAGTCTTTGAGATTGTTTTTGTAAATACATATTAAGAAGAAGAGGTTTGTTTAAAGTAAAAAAGATGGTGTGTAGGTGGTGAAAGTGTGAAAGAGCGCGATAGACAAAATTCATTAAACTCTAATTTCAGAATTTCACCGAATCTTATTGGACCTACCTTTCCTCCCGTTCCAACGGGATTTACTGGCATTGGGATTACTGGTCCAACCGGTCCACAAGGCCCGACCGGCCCACAAGGACCAAGGGGATTTCAAGGTCCGATGGGGGAGATGGGCCCGACAGGACCTCAAGGAGTGCAAGGGATTCAAGGACCAGCTGGACAAATGGGTGCAACAGGACCAGAAGGACAGCAGGGACCACAAGGATTAAGGGGACCACAGGGAGAAACTGGAGCGACAGGACCTCAAGGAGTGCAAGGGTTACAAGGTCCGATTGGTCCGACCGGAGCGACTGGGGCACAAGGTATACAGGGGATACAGGGATTACAGGGGCCGATTGGAGCTACCGGGCCAGAGGGACCTCAAGGAATTCAAGGAGTGCAAGGGGTACCGGGTGCAACAGGTTCACAAGGAATACAAGGAGCTCAAGGGATACAAGGCCCACAAGGACCGAGTGGAAATACGGGAGCAACAGGAGTGACTGGTCAGGGGATTAGTGGTCCGACTGGAATAACAGGTCCAACAGGGATAACCGGCCCATCTGGAGGACCTCCAGGTCCGACTGGAGCAACTGGTGCGACAGGGCCAGGAGGTGGACCGAGTGGAAGTACAGGTGCGACGGGAGCGACTGGAAATACTGGAGTAACTGGAAGTGCGGGAGTGACTGGAAATACAGGTTCGACTGGAAGTACAGGAGAAACAGGAGCACAGGGCCTGCAAGGAATCCAAGGGGTTCAAGGGCCAATTGGACCAACGGGTCCAGAAGGTCCGCAAGGTATTCAAGGTATTCCTGGTCCGACAGGAGTAACTGGTGAACAAGGAATCCAAGGGGTTCAGGGAATTCAAGGGATAACGGGGGCAACCGGAGATCAAGGTCCGCAAGGTATACAAGGGGCCATAGGACCTCAAGGTATAACAGGAGCAACAGGAGATCAAGGCCCACAAGGAATACAAGGGGTACCTGGTCCAACCGGAGACACAGGTTCACAAGGAGTCCAAGGAATTCAAGGGCCAATGGGTGATATAGGACCAACAGGCCCAGAAGGCCCAGAAGGACTTCAGGGTCCGCAAGGAATACAAGGAGTGCCAGGGCCAGCTGGAGCAACAGGTCCAGAGGGCCCACAAGGAATACAAGGAATTCAAGGACCAATAGGAGTAACAGGTCCAGAAGGTCCACAAGGAATTCAGGGAATACAAGGGATTCAAGGTATAACAGGAGCAACCGGAGCACAAGGAGCAACTGGAGTTCAAGGTGTTCAAGGGAATATAGGAGCAACAGGTCCAGAGGGCCCGCAAGGAGTGCAAGGTACTCAAGGTGATATAGGTCCAACAGGTCCAATGGGTCCACAGGGAGTTCAAGGTATCCAAGGAATTCAAGGACCGACGGGTGCGCAAGGAGTGCAAGGCCCACAAGGAATTCAAGGAATCCAAGGGCCGACAGGAGTAACTGGAGATACGGGTACAACAGGGGCGACAGGGGAAGGGACTACAGGGGCAACTGGAGTAACGGGTCCATCAGGTGTAACGGGTCCATCAGGAGGCCCAGCTGGACCGACTGGCCCAACAGGTCCATCAGGTCCGACGGGATTGACAGGTCCATCCGGTGGACCACCTGGTCCGACAGGAGCGACAGGTGTAACGGGAGGAGTAGGCGATACGGGAGCAACAGGGTCGACGGGTGTGACCGGAGCAACTGGAGATACGGGTGCAACAGGAGCAACGGGGCTGCAGGGTCCACAAGGAATACAAGGAGTACAAGGAGACATAGGCCCAACCGGTCCGCAAGGTGTTCAAGGTCCACAAGGGATCCAAGGTATAACGGGAGCAACGGGAGATCAAGGGCCGCAAGGAATTCAAGGCCCGCAAGGAATCCAAGGTCCAACAGGTCCTCAAGGAATCCAAGGAGGTCAAGGCCCACAAGGGATACAAGGGGCAACAGGTGCAACCGGAGCACAAGGCCCACAGGGAATTCAAGGGATACAAGGAGTGCAAGGTCCGACTGGTCCACAAGGCCCAACCGGAATACAAGGTGTGCAAGGAGAAATAGGTCCAACAGGTCCGCAAGGTGTGCAAGGTTTACAAGGTCCACAAGGCCCAACCGGGGACACGGGAGCAACAGGAGCGACAGGTTCACAAGGAATCCAAGGTCCAACGGGAGCAACAGGAGCGACAGGTTCACAAGGAATTCAAGGTCCAACGGGGGCAACAGGTTCACAAGGTCCAACCGGAGGCACGGGTCCAACAGGTTCACAAGGAATCCAAGGTCCAACGGGAGCAACAGGAGCAACAGGAGCAACAGGAGCAACAGGAGCGACCGGGGTGACTGGAGTTAGTACAACTGCAACGTATTCCTTTGCAAATAATACTTCAGGAAGTGCTATTTCCGTGTTGTTAGGCGGTACGAATATACCATTACCGAACAATCAAAATATTGGACCGGGAATAACAGTTAGTGGTGGAAATACTGTGTTTACCGTTACAAATGCAGGTAATTATTATATAGCCTACACAATTAATATAACGGCAGCTTTACTTGTAAGTTCGCGTATAACTGTAAATGGAAGTCCGCTAGCAGGAACAATAAATTCACCGGCAGTGGCTACAGGTTCATTTAATGCGACAATTATTAGTAATTTAGCTGCGGGCTCTGCTATTAGTTTACAGTTATTTGGATTACTTGCAGTGGCTACATTATCTACGACAACGCCAGGAGCTACTCTAACTATTATTAGATTAAGTTAATAAGCAAAAAAACCTTGGAACTTTTATGTTTCAAGGTTTTTTATCCCTCTATTTGTGGGCTAATAATCAGTGAGGATGGACAAAACCCCCACTGATTAAAGTTTCACTTTATTCACTTGAGCAAAAACATCGCGGTTCAAAAATATATTATAATAGAATGAAGAGAGGTATAAATTTGGCAGAAAGGGAGAGTGGCGATGCAGGAGAAGGTTAAAGATTTTTTCGGACGCCCACTTCAAGATTTACGCATCTCTGTCATTGATCGTTGTAATTTACGGTGTACGTATTGTATGCCAGCGGAAGTGTTTGGTCCTGATTATGCTTTTTTGAAAGATGAGTTTTTACTGACATTTGATGAAATAGAGCGATTAGCAAAAGTATTTGTTAGCATCGGTGTACGGAAAATTAGACTTACTGGTGGCGAACCCTTGCTCCGTAAGGACTTAACAAAACTTATCGAACGTCTCGTGAAAATTGACGGTTTAGTAGATATAGGATTAACGACAAATGCGATTCATTTAACGAAGCAAGCGAAGGCGTTAAAAGAAGCTGGGTTACACCGAGTAAATGTTAGTTTGGATGCGATAGATGATAATGTGTTCCGCGCAATTAATGGCCGGAATATGAATACGAAGCCAGTGTTAAAAGGAATTATGGCAGCGAAAGAAGCAGGCCTTGAAGTGAAAGTAAATATGGTTGTGAAAAAAGGAATGAATGATCATCAAGTACTTCCGGTTGCTACGTATTTTAAAGAACAAGGAATCACGCTTAGATTTATTGAGTTTATGGATGTTGGCAGTACGAATGGATGGAATTTTGATCAAGTTATTACGAAACGAGAATTAATTGATATGATTCATGGGGTGTATCCAATTGAGCCAGCTGAAGCTCATTATTTTGGTGAGGTTGCGAAGCGGTATCGATACGTTGGAACGAATGTAGAGGTTGGTTTTATTACCTCCGTTTCTGAGTCATTTTGTTCTTCTTGTACGAGAGCAAGAATTTCGGCAGATGGAAAGTTTTATACTTGTTTGTTTGCGACAGAAGGAATGGATTTAAGGAAACTTCTCAGGGAAAACCTTTCGGATAATGAGTTATTAAAAGCTATACAATATGTATGGGAGAATAGAAAAGATCGATATTCAGATGAACGGACAGAAGAAAGTGCGAAAAATCGTCCGAAAATTGAAATGTCTTATATAGGAGGATAAGAAAGGGGGATGTCGTATGCAAGAGCGATATTCAAGACAAATGTTATTTTCTGGTGTTGGGGAAGAAGGGCAACGGAAAATAAGAGGGAAGCACGTGCTCGTCATCGGTGCTGGTGCGCTCGGAGCAGCGAATGCAGAAGCAATTGTTAGAGCAGGTGTTGGAAAAATTACAATTGCGGATCGTGATTATGTAGAATGGAGTAATTTACAAAGGCAACAATTATATACAGAAGAAGATGCGAAGCATTATAAACCGAAAGCAATAGCGGCAGCAGAACATTTAAAGGCAATTAATTCCGAAGTAGAAATTGTACCGGTTGTGACTGATGTAACGGTGCAAGAAATGGAAGAATTAATTAAAGGTGTAGATTTAATATTAGATGCGACAGATAATTTTGAAACGCGCCTTCTTATTAATGATATATCGCAGATGTATAACGTTCCGTGGATATACGGAGGATGTGTTGGAAGTTACGGAGTAACTTATACAATCTTGCCAGGAAAAACGCCGTGTTTTCGATGTTTAATGGAACATCCGGCGAGCGGAGCGACATGTGATACGGCCGGTATTATACAGCCAGCAGTGCAATTAGTAGTTGCACATCAAATAACGGAAGCCTTGAAAATATTAGTAGAAGATTTTGAGGCACTTCGTGAAACGATGCTATCATTTGACCTTTGGAATAATCAACAGATGGCATTTAAAGTGAATAGGCAGAAAAAGGATACATGTTTATCCTGTGGAAAGTTACGTACATATCCGAGTTTAACATTTGAAGCACAAACGAAAACAGAAGTATTATGTGGGCGAAATACAGTTCAAATCCGTCCAGGTGTGCGTCAGGGTTTTAATTTAGAAGAAATTAAAAAGCGCTTACAAAAAAGTGTGGATGTAAAAGCAACGCCGTACTTATTATCATTTCCAGTGGAAGAATATCGTTTTGTTTTATTTACAGATGGCAGGGCGTTTATTCATGGTACGAATGATATGAATGTTGCGAAACGACTATATGCAAGATATATAGGTTGAACCTAAAGGGGAATCCTTTAGGTTCAAATGGAAAAGGTAGGATTAAGAATTTCTAATATAATCTCCATTTTTTCCGCCCGTTTTTTCAAGTAAGTACGTTTCGCCAATAATCATACCCTTATCAACGGCTTTACACATGTCATATACAGTAAGAGCGGTAGCGGAAGCAGCTGTTAAAGCTTCCATCTCAACGCCGGTACTACCTTCTGTTTTAACTTTTACTTCAATAAGTAGCCGATATTGTTCTTCTGACTGTTTCCAATCGAAAGAGACATCAACACCTTTTAATAATAAAGGATGGCACATTGGGATAATATCAGAAGTACGTTTTGCAGCCATAATACCTGCGATTTGTGCGACGGCTAATACGTCACCTTTACCAATTTCGTTGCGTGAGATTTTATCGAAAATTTCTTTTGTAACGAGAATGCTAGAGCATGCTATTGCTGTTCGAACGGTTATTTTTTTGTCACTTATATCAACCATTTTAGCGCGCCCTTGGTCGTTGAAATGTGTGAATGAAGACATGGAATTCCTCCTTGAAGTAATTGCGATTTAATATATAAAGTGTAATCGAGATTAGATATTTTGCAAATATGAGGTGAGAAACAATGGTAGAAAAACGAATCCCGATTCAAGTTGCTGAGGCTGTAGAGCGGGTTATGAAATATGCTAAGCATGGTGAAGTAGAAGAAGTTTCTATTACAGAAAGTTATGGTAGGATTCTTGGAGAGGATGTTGTCTCAGATCACGACGTTCCTCACTTTGATCGTTCTCCTTACGATGGTTTCGCAATTCGAGCAGAAGACACGAAGGAAGCGAGTCAAGAGCAGCCGATTGAATTTGAAGTAATAGGAGAGATCGGAGCAGGATCTGTTTTTGCAGAAGAAGTAGGGGCTTTTCAGGCGGTTCGTATTATGACAGGAGCAGCTATTCCAGAAGATTGCAATGCAGTCGTAATGCTAGAACTGACGGAAGGATTCGAGAGGAACGAAAGTACATATATGAAGTTAAAACGTCCTTTCCAAAACGGTGACAATGTGTCATTTAAAGGAGAAGATATAAAACAAAATCAAGTCCTCGTTAAGAAAGGTGTTGTAATCAATCCAGGTGTTGCCGCATTATTAGCGACGTTTGGATATAGCACTGTGAAAGTTGTAAAACAGCCTGTTGTCGGTATTGTAACGACGGGCAGCGAATTACTAGAAGTGCATGAGGCGTTAGAGCCAGGAAAAATTAGAAATAGTAACTCTTACATGATTGCCGCTCAAATTATGAAAGCTGGCGGAAAAGTGCGTTACTATGGACAACTTGCTGATGAGTTAGATGCATGTTTTACAGCCGTTAAATCAGCGATGGGCGAGGTTGATATTTTAATTACAACGGGCGGTGTTTCAGTAGGAGATTACGACTACTTACCGGCTATTTATGCAAGGTTACAGGCGAATGTACTCTTTAATAAAATAGCGATGAGACCTGGAAGTGTAACGACAGTAGCTGAAGTTGATGGAAAGTTACTTTTCGGTTTATCAGGTAATCCGTCAGCTTGTTATGTAGGTTTCGAATTATTTGTACATCCAATTATGAAAACGTATTTACATGCGAAGGAGTCTCACGTATATAGAACTGATGCTATTTTACAAAAAGATTTTCCGAAACCAAATCCGTATACTCGTTTTGTAAGAGCGAAAGCGAGTATTGTTAATGGGGCACTACAAGCGATGCCAGTCGGTTTAGATAAATCGAGTGCGGTCTCTTCACTTGCGGATGCAAATGCTTTTATCGTGCTGCCTGGAGGAACGAGAGGATTTGAAGCAGGAATGAAAGTGTCTGTATTATTGTTAGAATGCTCTGAGGGAAGTGATTGGCCGTGGGCAAAGCCTCTTCAATCTTACAAATAGTAGGGTATCAAAATAGCGGGAAAACAACACTTGTAGAGAAGATGGTACATGCATTAGCTGAAAGAGAAATGAAGGTTGCTACAATTAAACATCATGGTCACGGGGGCTTTCCTGAAGTAGCGCAAAAAGATAGTGAAAGACACCGAAAAGCTGGTGCTGTAGTAAGTAGTGTAGAAGGTGCTGGATTACTATCTTTGTCCTCTTTGCGAGATGAATGGTCCTTGCAAGAAATTATCCGCTTGTACGAATTTTTTGAAGTAGATACGATTTTAATAGAGGGCTATAAAGCTGAGAACTATCCGAAAGTAGTGTTACTTCGTTCTGCGGAAGACGCTGAACTTTTACATAAAGTAGAAAATATAGCGGCAGTTATTACGTGGTATGATGCTTCGTCAAATGTACGAGAAGAATATAAAGTATTTCATATAACAGAAGAAAAATTGTATATAGACTGGTTTTTACAAACGGCTAGGGGTGCAAAATGATAAATACGTATTATGAAGTAATTGATACAGAAATCTCGATTGAAGAGGTGACAAAGAAAGTAGTTCGCCGTGAATGTGGTGCTGTTACAACATTTATCGGGACAGTTAGGGAGTTTACGAAAGGGCGTCGTACACTATACTTAGAGTATGTAGCTTATAAGACGATGGCAGAAAAGATGCTACAGAAAATTGGGTCAGAAGTGAAGGAGAAGTGGCCCGGTACACATGTTGCGATTACGCATCGCATCGGCACGCTGCAAATTTCTGATATAGCGGTTGTTGTTGCTGTATCAACGCCTCATCGCAAAGAGGCTTATGAAGCGAATGAATATATTATGGAGCGTATTAAGCAAATTGTTCCAATTTGGAAAAAGGAGTTTTGGGAAGATGGTGACTCATGGATTGGTGACCAATTAGAAAAAACACCATATCCAGCAGGAGAGCCTGGGAAGGAGTTATAAATATGATTCGAGTATTGTTATTTGCGAACTTGCAAGAAGAAGCAGGAACGAGTGAATTACAAATAGAGAAAGAAGATATTACTGTTGCAGAGTTAAAAGATATTGTTGCGAAAGAATATAATGTACCAGTTTCAGCGCCAATTATGGTTGCGATTAATGAAGAGTACGCAAATGAAGATGACACGATACACACTGGTGATGTAGTTGCACTAATACCACCAGTGAGTGGTGGTTAATATTGGATTTATGCTATGAAAAACGACTTTCCTAAATAGGGAAAGTCGTTTTTTTATGGCATTTTGGAGAACACTATCTTATAGGAAAAGGAGGAAGTTATGAAAAAGATATGTGTAATGATTGCAATGATATGTTCTGTTTTTTTCTTTTCTCCAAGCAATTCTTTGGCAAAAGAATCGACGGAACAGCTTTTAGAAAGTGCGTTACTGAATCGATATTACTCGGTTATAAGGCGAGTGACAGAAGATCAGTATGAATGTGACTCAGTTACAAATATAAAGCGTCTAGGCAAGAAAGATGAGTTTGTTCCTAGGTTTGAAGTTACGATACAATTTCTTACATTTCAAGGGGCACATAATCCGCCGAATGATAAAGTTACACTTACTTTGGAAGACAATTTAGATCACATAAAGATAAAGAAAGTGGAGCGAGAAAAGAATGTTTCTGGTGCTATTGTAGAAAAGATTTGTGCACGAAAAAACGAAAAAATAAAAGCTCACTCTAATGATTTAGAGCGATAACCTATGACATTTTGTAGAGAAAGGTAATGAGCGATGGATATACTTTTAGCGATTTTACCAGCTATATTTTGGGGGAGTATTGTGCTATTTAACGTGAAACTGGGCGGGGGACCGTATAGTCAAACGCTCGGTACAACGTTCGGTGCACTTATCTTCTCAATTGTTGTTTATATTTTTATGAAGCCGGTATTAACTCCGACCGTTATTGGAGTTGGAATTGTATCTGGCTTATTTTGGGCACTTGGTCAAGCGAATCAATTAAAAAGTATTGATTTAATGGGTGTTTCTAGGACGATGCCGATTTCAACAGGGCTTCAATTAGTCGCGACAACATTATTTGGGGTTATCGTGTTTCATGAATGGTCAACGACGATATCGGTCGTTCTTGGAGTTTTGGCGCTCGTTTGTATTATTATCGGGGTTATTTTAACATCGCTGCAAAGTAAAGAAGAGAAGAATGCAGAGCAAGCAGGAAATTTTAAAAAAGGAATTATTATTTTATTAATTTCAACAGTCGGTTATTTAGTTTACGTAGTAGTTATCCGGTTATTTAACGTCAACGGTTGGTCGGCTTTATTACCACAAGCGGTCGGTATGGTATTAGGCGGGATTTTACTCACATTTAAACATCATCCATTCAATAAATATGCGATTCGAAATATTCTTCCAGGATTGATTTGGGCAGCTGGAAATATGTTTTTATTCATTTCGCAGCCAAGAGTTGGGGTTGCAACAAGCTTTTCCCTTTCACAAATGGGAATTATTATTTCGACGCTTGGCGGGATTTTTATATTAGGTGAAAGGAAAACGAAGCGTCAATTAATTGGGATTGTTATTGGTATCGTTTTTATCATTGCAGCTGGAATTATGCTGGGGATTGCGAAAGGTTAAGGAGGTATTAAAATGTATAGCGATTTAGAAGGGAAAGTCGTCGTTATTACAGGATCAGCAACTGGTCTTGGAAGAGCCATGGGAGTAAGATTTGCTAAAGAGAAGGCGAAAGTTGTTATTAACTATCGCTCAAGAGAGTCAGAAGCGAACGATGTATTAGAAGAAATAAAAAAGGTAGGTGGAGAAGCGATTGCTGTAAAAGGTGATGTGACGGTCGAGGCAGATGTTGTGAATCTCATTCAATCTGCTGTGAAAGAGTTTGGTACGCTCGACGTTATGATTAATAATGCAGGGATAGAAAACGCGGTACCGTCGCATGAAATGCCGTTAGAGGATTGGAATAAAGTAATTCATACAAATTTAACAGGTGCTTTTTTAGGAAGTCGTGAAGCGATTAAATATTTTGTGGAACACGATATTAAAGGTTCGGTTATTAATATGTCTAGTGTTCATGAGAAAATCCCGTGGCCATTATTTGTGCATTATGCGGCTAGTAAGGGAGGGATTAAGCTTATGACAGAAACGTTAGCGTTAGAATATGCACCAAAAGGTATTCGGGTAAATAATATTGGTCCTGGTGCAATTAATACGCCAATTAATGCTGAAAAATTTGCTGACCCGAAAAAACGTGACGACGTAGAAAGTATGATTCCAATGGGTTACATTGGAAAACCTGAAGAAATCGCAGCAGTAGCAACGTGGCTTGCTTCAGCAGAGGCAAGTTACGTAACTGGAATTACGTTATTTGCAGATGGTGGAATGACTTTATATCCATCGTTTCAAGCGGGGCGTGGGTAATATGAAAGGCCAAAGAGATTTAACTCTTTGGCCTTTTTTACGCAAAAAAAAATAGCGGTCGGCTATTTTTAAAATTAATGATTGATTGTATCTTGAAGAAATTCTGTTGCTTGATGTTCTGAAACATTCTGTACGAGCGCAACTTCACTAATAACCATTTTACGCGCATTATCTAGCATTTGTTTTTCGCTCGCATTTAATGCTCTTTCTTTATTGCGACGAAGTAAATCACGAACAACTTCTGCACTATCTTGAAGATTGCCGTTCTTCATTTTTTCCATATTCATTGTATATCTTTGTTTCCAAGAGAGTGAGGGGTCTGATTCCCCATGATGAAATTCAAGAAGTATACCATCTAACGTACCTTTATCGACGATATAACGTATACCTGATTTTTGTAATTGATTTATCGGAAGCATTACTTGCATATCTTTACTAATGATGCGTATAACACAATATTGACGCGTAGTGCCTAATATTTCTTTCTCTTCAATTGCTTCGATGATTCCTGCACCGTGCATTGGATAAACGATTTTATCACCAATTTGAAACAAATCATCCACCTCCGTATGTGGTAACTACTTTTAATGATAACATACTAGGATAAAAATGTCAAATTTTATATAATATCACATCTGATATACTGTAGTCAATATATAAAAGTCGTTTTTTTGTTTGTTTTTTTGCTCTTATAAGTTGAATAAATAGGGGGAATTTTTTTAGAAAAATAGTACAGGCGCAGAAAGAGGGCATATCCACTTATTTTTAAGCATAAAATATAAAATCGCTAATACAATATACCTAAATCCGTTCTTTGCAAGGGAGGGAGAGAAGGTGGGGCGCACAATTAGAATTGATATTACAAATAAAGTTGTAGCCAAATTTAGGCAAGATTATTTGGAATTATATACGAGTAAGTTTATGATAGGTAAGTTTTATGTCTATACTGAAGATAAACAATATGTGTTAGAAGACGGATATATATATGAAGATGGAAAGTTTTATCGCATCATAGATACGCACCGTGGCAATAAACAAGCGGCGGAGGGCTGCGATCTAGGATGGTGTTAACATGATTCGTGTGAAAGTGTTTGATGAAAGTCATGAAAAAGACTTAGAAGACGCTGTAAATGTATTTTTGAAAAAAATTGATGATAGTAACTTTGTAGATATTAAGTACCAAGTCGGTGTTTCTATTAACGATGACGAAAACCAAATTTATTGTTTTTCAGCAATGATCGTTTATAAAGCATAAAAAAGAGCTGGGTGAGCCAGCTCTTTTTTATGTTTTATGTTGGGACAACATGTGTCGGTAATACGTTCATAATAGATTGAGTTGTGCCTAATTTCTTTGTCGCTAAAAGAGGCGCCCCTGTTTCATGGTTTTGGGCATCTGTACACATACCAAGGTGATAACGATCACCTAAAAATGGATCAATATAAAAACCGTTTTTGAAAACTTTATCATTCGGGTGTTTTTCATGGTGAATTTCAGAACAGTTAATGCAATAGAACATAGCTTTCATCTCCTTTTTATTTTGTTTAAAAAAGTGGGGAGGTAGTCATTTCGCTCCTAAGGAAATGTTGAGGAGAAGAGAAATAACTACCTACCCAAATGGCGGGCATACTCCTTCTGATTTTTACATATCTCGCGCATTGTCCCCGAGGGAAGGAGGAGAGACGAAGTACAGATGAGATAAGTTAGGCGCTTCTCTCAATAGGAGTGATAGAGTTTCGTATTGAGGGAATTTTCTATTTTTCATTGCCTTTGTGAGTATATTATGAAGGAATGGTGAGAGGGTGTTTGTCCTGTTGAAAAAATGTTGAGAATTTCTCAACAGTGAAAAAGAGTCTTTCTTGACATGAAACCAAAAGGTGTTATATTGTTAATACGAAACTAAAAGGTGTTATATTTTAATGCCGAATAAAGGAGATATAAAATGGAACAACAAAATACATTAAATGATATTAAACAAACAATCGTTTTTAACGCGCCTATTCAAAAAGTATGGAATGTAGTATCGACTGCAGAAGGAATTGCGTCATGGTTTATGCCAAATGATTTCGAATTGGCGGTAGGACATGAGTTTCATGTGCAATCACCTTTCGGACCATCACCATGTAAAGTGTTAGAGATTGATGAGCCGAATTATTTATCTTTCTCATGGGACACAGATGGCTGGGTTGTTTCATTTAATTTGAAAGACCTAGGAGATAATAAAACAGAATTTACGTTAATTCACGGCGGCTGGAAACATCCTGATGAAATCCTTCCGAAAGCGAATGCGAAGAGCTCTATTATTCGCGATAGAATGAATGGTGGCTGGGTAGCGATTGTAAATGAAAAACTGAAAAAGGTTGTCGAAGGTTAAATGTCCTCATCAGCAGCGAAATATGATGTGTTTCAAGCAATTGCTGATCCAACCCGCCGAGAAGTGTTACGGTTATTAAGTGATAAAGAGTTACCAATTTCAAAAATAACGGATCATTTTCCGATGAGCCGTACTGCAGTTGTAAAGCACCTTCATATTCTTTCAGAAGCGAATTTAGTGAGTGGAAGAAAGAGCGGAAGAGAGAAGATATATCGTTTGCATCCAGAACCATTAGAGGAATTACAGCAGTGGCTCTCGTACTATGAACGATTTTGGGATAATAAATTGTCCGTGCTTAAACATATTGTGGAGAATGAAGAGTAGATTTTATGCAAAAAGGATGACCAAAATGGTCATCCTTTTTTTATTGTTCACTTGTTTGTTTAGCTGGCTTTAATAGGATCCAAGCGATAATTAATGTGAATACCGCTAATACGAAAGTGCTCATATAAATGACGTGTACACTTGATGCTAATGCGGATTGTGACTCGGTTGCTACGTTTGCTGTAGCCCCTCCATGTCCGCCAGAAGAAACAAGATCAAGGTTTTTAATGCCACGTGCATGAATCATCGTATTGAAGATCGTTCCGAAGATTGCAGCTCCTAGTGTTTGACTAAATGTATTAATAAATGTATTTAAACCAACTGCCGTTCCGCGCGTATTCGCCGGTACAGCTGCTTGAATTGTTACCATGTAAATTGGTGTAACAAGCCCCATTCCTAAGCCGAATAATCCGACTGCAACATAAATAAGGAATGATGGTGAATCTGTTGATAATGTAAATAATAAGAAAGTAGCAACTGATAAAATGCTAGCTCCAAGTAAAATAATTTGTTTCGTTTGTAACTTGCCAACTAAGTTACCGGAGAAGATAGCACCGAATGTCCACATAACAGGAATCGGCATTAAAATGAGTCCAGCCTCTGTCGCATTTTTTCCTAAAACACCTTGGCTCCAAATTGGAAGATACACTGTAATACTAATAATCATTGCGCCAGCAATAAGTGTTAGTATGTTTATTGTAGATAATGTACGGTTAGAGAAAAGTGCTAGCGGAATTAATGGCTCCGGAGACTTTTTCTCGATGTATAAGAAAATAATGAATGAAACAGCGGCAAAGATTAATAGGCCGATAATTGAAATGTCTCCCCAGTTTTGCTTACTGCTACCTGTTAATAATGCGTATAGTAAAGCAATTGTACTTAATGAGAAAACTGTCGCACCAAGATAGTCGATATGTTGCTTAGCGGCGGACTTAACAGATTCCTTATAAGAAGTGGCAAACATTAAGCAAGCGATAATTCCAAAAGGAACGTTTAAGAAGAAAATATAGCGCCAAGAAAGAGAATCAACTAAAAATCCACCTACTAACGGCCCAATAACACCAGATACACCCCAAACGGCACTCATCCAGCCTTGTGCTTTCGCGCGGTCTTTAGCTTCGCTATATAGATCTCCAATAATCGTCATTGTGATCGGCATAACGGCACCAGCCCCTATACCTTGAAGAGCACGAAAGAAGATTAATTGTTCCATTGATGTAACGACTCCGCAAAGTGCAGAACCGATTAAGAAGATTGTTGCTCCGATGAGCAGAACTTTTTTACGGCCGAATAAATCAGCTAGCTTTCCGTATATTGGAGTCGAAACAGCTGTTGCAAGCATATAGATTGCATATACCCAACTAACAAGTTCGACACCTGACAAATCACTCGTTATACGAGGGATCGCTGTACTAACAATCGTTCCTTCTACCGCAGAAAGAAACGTCATTAGCATTAAAGACATCATGACTTTTTTTCTCATTTGTTTTCCCCTTACCCTTTTTCGAATATTCAACAATATAAAATATAAAGGTACTAAGGTATATAAAGCAACAAAAAAGAAATGGGAAGTTAGGAGGAAGGGATATTTTTGAAGAAACGGTCGATATATTTAAAGTATCGCCAATATAATTTCGTGTACTGCTTTGCTATTTCAACATACTAAAAAAAGAAACAGGAGTCCCTGTTTCTTTTTTAGTATTGCATTTTCGCATTTTGTCCTGCTGTTGTTCCGGCAATTCGGCCAGTAACAAGGGCAGATGTAATGTTATAGCCGCCAGTATAACCGTGAATATCAAGAACTTCTCCGCAGAAGTATAAACCATTCGTGAATTTCGAAGCCATTTCTTTCGGGTTAATTTCTTTAACGGATACCCCTCCGCCAGTAACGAATGCTTTTTCAATTGACTGCGTACCATTTACATGGACGGTAAATTCTTTAAAGTCTTTCACAAGTGCGCGAATCTTCTCATGAGAAACTTGTCCAGCTTGTTCGCTACCGTCAATTTCATTTTTTTCTAATAAGAATAGGAAGTAACGTTCAGGAACATAGCCTTTTAAAACGTTTTTAATTCCTTTTTTCGGATCTTCTTTCATTTGTTTCAGCATGCGCTGGAACAGTTGCTCACTATTTTCTTCTGGCAATGCATCGATACTCATGTGCACTGTGTTCGTTTTAAACTTTTTCATCGCTTTCACAACGAATTGGCTACAGCGAAGAGCAGCAGGACCAGATAGGCCGAAGTGAGTGAAAAGCATGTCCATTTTATGAGAAATGATAACTTTTCCTTTCGGGTTTAATACACTTAAGTTTACATCTCGTAAAGCAAGACCTTGTAATGTGCGGTCACGAATAAACGGTTCGTTTGAAAGAATTGGTACTTCTGTTGGGAAAAGTTCTGTAATTGTATGCCCAGCTTTTTCAGCCCAAGCGTATCCGTCTCCAGTAGAACCAGTTTGAGGAACAGATTTTCCGCCAACAGCGATAACGACGTGATTCGTTTCTAACACTTCACCTGTTTGCAGAATAACAGCCTTCGTTTGACCGTTTTCATACTCAATCGTTTCGACAGGCGTATTCGTACGTATTTTCACACCTAAGTCTTTTAATCGTGTTAACAGTGCATCTACAACAGATTGCGCTTTATTTGATACTGGGAACATGCGGCCATGATCCTCTTCTTTCAGTTGTACACCGAGATTTTCGAAGAATGTAATAATATCTTCATTACTGAAAATAGAAAAAGCACTGTATAAGAAGCGACCATTTCCAGGTATATGTTTAACGATTTCATCAAGTGGTAGACGGTTCGTTACGTTACAACGACCACCACCAGAAATCGCAAGTTTACGTCCTAGTTTATTTCCTTTATCAAGAAGTAAGACGCTTGCGCCTTCTTCAGCAGCACCGATTGCAGCCATTAGCCCTGAAGGACCGCCGCCGATGACAATAACATCATAATGCATAATATATCGACCTCATTTTCTACATTTCCTGCCTAAAAGAATAGCATGTTTTCCCTTAAAAGAAAAATAGAGTGAAGTACTGCTTAAGAGGAGAATTGTGGTACAATACAAAAGTTAGAGTTCAGCATTATCCTGCTATTTATGGGCAATAAGACTACTATCTTAAGATTTATGAGAAGTAAAGAGGGAGTTAAAAAGGTCCGTAAATGCTCGAATGATTAGTAGGAGGGGAGTCTCCCACTAATTATAGTTTCACTTTATGTAGATGTAGGAGGATTTTCGTATGTCCGATTCAAAATTTCTGCGCGGAACGCTTATTGTGACGTTAGGGACATTTTTAGTAAAGTTCTTAGGCATGATTTACGTTTTTCCGTTTCATGCATTAGTAGGCACAGAAGGCGGAACGCTCTATACATATGGATACATTCCATATACGATATTTTTAAGTATCGCAACGGCAGGAGTGCCGCTTGCTGTTTCTAAGTTTGTTTCCAAATATAATGCACTTGGAGATTATAAAACGAGCCGGAGAATGTTCCGCTCGGGAATGGTTATGATGATAGTGACAGGAGTTCTTTCCTTCTTAGTACTGTACATGACCGCACCATTATTTGCAGAAGCAATGCTTGGTAAACAAAGTTTACAAAATAAGGTAGAAGAAGTTACGACGATTATTCGCCTCGTAAGTTTTGCGCTTATTGTTGTGCCGGCAGCAAGTTTGATTCGTGGTTATTTCCAAGGCCACCAATCGATGGGACCGACTACGGTTTCACAAATTATTGAGCAAATTATTCGTATCGTCTTTTTATTAGCGGGTAGTTTCATCGTTATTAAAGTACTTGGCGGTACAGTAGCAACGGCAGTTGGGGTTGCGACATTCGCTGCGTTCGTTTCAGCAGTTGGAGCACTTGGCGTATTAATTTGGTACTGGTTAAAACGTAAAAAATATTTGGATCAATATTTAATTGAGCAAACTGTACCAGAATCGACGGTAAGTACCGCTCAATTGTTTAAAGAGTTGTTTGCATATGCAATCCCTTACGTTGTAATTGGATTAACAATTCCTTTATATCAACAAATTGATACATTGACATTTAACTCTATTATGCAGGCGATTGGTCAAGGAGATATCGCAGAGCGAGCACTCGGTATTTTCACGATGTGGACGCATAAATTAATTATGATTCCAGTATCACTTGCAACAGCGTTTAGTTTAACGCTCGTGCCAGCGATTACAAAGTCGTTTACTGAAAAGCAATACCGTTATTTGAAATTACAAATTACACAAACATTCCAGGCGAATATGTTTTTAACATTGCCAGCAGTTGTAGGTATTTCTACACTTGCATATCCGATTTACACTGCTTTCTACGATTCAGACCCACTAGGTGGACAAGTATTAATGTGGTATGCGCCAGTTGCATTGTTATTCGCTTTATTCACAGTAACAGCAGCAATTCTGCAAGGGATTAACCAGCAGAAACATGCGATTGTTGCGCTTGTGATGGGTGTTATTTTGAAATTTGCATGTAACGTAATCTTTATTCGTTATTTCGGTACAGTTGGGGCGATTTTGGCTACTGCAGTCGGCTTCTTAGCTTCCGTATGGTATACGAATAGACAAATTAAAAAACACGCACACTATTCATTTGGTGTTGTATATAAGAGAACATTCCAAATTGCAGTCTTAACACTTGTAATGGTTATTGCTGTAAAACTATCACAATGGCTTCTATCCTTCATGATTTCGCCTGATGGCCGTATTGGTGCTCTTATTACAGTTGCGATTTGTGCAGGTATTGGTGGTCTTGTTTACGGATTGTTAGCGATTCGCACAGGAGTACTAGAAAGAGTATTTGGCGGAGAAGCTTTAGAGAAAATCCAGCGTAAACTTGGTAGTAGATTCAAAATAAAGTTGAAATCAAAAGGGGCGTAAATACGTCCCCTTTTCTATGATAAATAAAGAAGGTGAAGAACATGAGATTAGATAAATTATTAGCGAATATGGGACACGGAAGTAGAAAAGAAGTAAAGAAATTACTGAAAGACGGCGTTGTGAAGATTGATGGAACGCCAGTGAAAGATGCGAAGTTTCATGTGAATGTAGAAGAGCAAGAGGTTATGATTCACGGTGAAGTTGTGGAATATAAAGAGTTTGTTTATTTAATGATGCATAAACCACAAGGTGTTATTTCAGCGACAGAAGATGATAACCACGAAACAGTAATAGATTTATTAGAATTAGAAGATGCGATTTTCGATCCATTCCCTGTTGGAAGGCTCGATATTGATACAGAAGGTTTCTTATTAATCACAAATGATGGGAAGTTAACGCATCAACTATTATCTCCGAAAAAGCATGTGCCGAAAAAATATTATGCACACATTTCAGGTGTTGTAACGGAAGAGGATGTAATAGAATTCGCTAAAGGTGTTATTTTAGAAGATGGCTATGAAACGAAGCCAGGCGAACTTACAATTTTAAAAAGTGATGATATTTCTGAGATTGAACTCGTTATTACAGAAGGAAAATTCCATCAAGTGAAGCGTATGTTTGAAGCGGTAGGGAAAAAAGTAGTTTATTTAAAGAGAACAGAGATGGGACCTTTAATGTTAGATGAAGAGTTAGAACTTGGGCAATATCGTGAATTAACAGATGAAGAAGTAGAAATGTTAAAGACGTATCAAGTAGATAACGAAAAGTAACGCCAATTTCAGAGCATAGAAAAGACCCCTTTCTAATGAGTTAGAAAGGGGTATGTATTTATTTACATACAATTATTTTTTATTATGAGGTCATTCTCACTTTCTTTCCTGTCGTTGTCCACTTGCCGCGGCAAGGGCTATACACGAGTTCATTAAACTGCAACACATTTAGATCACGTTGTATTGTTCGCGGTGTGATCCCGAACTCATCTACAAGGTCTTTCGTTGTTACCGTACCGTTTTCATTGATGTACATATAAATCGATTTAATGCGTGTTAGCATACGAGTAGTTGTAGGTTTCAAGAGAAAACCGCTCCTCTACTAGTTTTTTTGACCCCATTCAGGAAAGAAGGTCGTTACTACCATTGTACTCTACATGATAAAATTCATGCTTTAATCTACTTAAATTTTACAAAAGTTTAACAAATATTCATATAGAAAAATATTGGTAGTTGACATTATATATTTGGTCAGTCAACTAACTCATAAATTTCTACGTAAAACGCCAAATTCCTGCAAATTTTTTTGAGAAAATAAAAGAAAAACTAATAAGAAATATCTGAAATATTACAATTGTTCGTCATTAGATTTTCATGTATGGCATAAGAGATTTTCGTTTGCTATGATGAAAGAGACAATATAGTGAAGGATGGATGCGTGATGTCAACGATTAATTGGACAGAAGAAGTTACAAAACGAAAAGATGATTTAATTCGTGATACACAAAAATTTTTACAAATTAAAAGTGTATGGGAAGAAGAATCTGCGAAAGAGGGCGCACCATTCGGTGAAGGTGTAGAAGAAGCTTTATCTTTCATGTTACATAAAGGAGAAGCAGAAGGTTTCACTTCTAAAAATTTAGAAGGATATGCAGGTCATCTTGAAATGGGACAAGGAGAAGAGTTAGTAGGTATTCTTTGTCACGTTGATGTTGTACCAGAAGGAGACGGCTGGACAACTCCTGCGTATAGTGCGGATATTCGCGATGGAAAGATTTTTGCACGTGGTGCAATTGATGATAAAGGGCCGACGATGGCAGCTTATTATGCGATGAAAATCGTTAAAGAATTGGGCTTACCTCTTTCAAAACGTGTTCGTATGATTTTAGGAACAGATGAGGAAAGTAATTGGAAGTGTGTAGATCATTATTTTAAAAATGAAGAAATGCCAACAATCGGTTTTGCGCCGGATGCAGATTTTCCGATTATTAATGCGGAAAAAGGAATTTCTGACATACAAGTTGTGCAAAGTGGTGGTGAAGAGAAAGAAGGCACATTTAAGCTTATTTCATTTGAGTCAGGTCGTCGTTTAAATATGGTTCCTGATTTTGCAGAAGCAGTTATTACAGGAGAAGATGTAAATACACTTACAGTAGCATATGAAGAGTATTTACAAACTGCTAAAAAAATAGGTAAAGCAATTGTAGAAGGAAAGACGGTGACGTTGCAAATCAAAGGGATTTCAGCTCACGGATCTACTCCGGAAAAGGGAGAAAATGCAGGTTTATTATTGGTAAACTTCTTAACGAAAGTTTCTCTTGATGGAAAAGGGGCTTCATTTGCCTCGTTTGTAACAGAAACATTTACAGGTGATATTATTGGAGAAAAAGCTGGTATTTCTTATAAAGACGATATTAGCGGGCCGTTAACAGTGAATGTTGGTCGCTTGTCTTACTCGCAAGAAAACGGTGGTAATTTAGGATTAAATGTACGCTATCCAGTTACAACTAACTTTGAAGAAACGATTGCAAAGTTAAAAGAATATGTTGGTACTCATGGATTTGAAGTAGCGGATTATTCTAACTCTCGCCCGCATCACGTTGACAAAGATCATACGTTAATTCGTACTTTGCAACGTGTATATGAAGAACAAACTGGTGAAAAAGCTGAATTGTTAGCAATTGGCGGTGGTACTTATGCTCGTTCATTGAAAGCTGGCGTTGCATTTGGCCCGTTATTCCCAGGAAAAGAAGAACTTGCGCATCAAAAAGATGAGTACATTGAAATTGAAGATTTATTAAAAGCGACAGCGATTTACGCTCAAGCAATTCATGAATTAGCGAAATAAAAGATATTTAAATAATGACCGCTCTCTACTTTAGAGGGCGGATTCTTTTTAGCTGAATGAGATAAGGAAGAAAAGCAACAATAACATAAAGGAGACGATGTAGATGGTGCCGCATTATTTTGTCGCAGTAACTTTACCACGTCATATAAAAGAAATTCTTTCTAATTATAAAGAGGAAATGAAGGATGAATTACCATTTCGCTCGTGGGTACATGAAGAAGACTATCATATTACCCTTTCATTTTTAGGAAGTGCGACAGAGGAACAGTTAGAAGGAATAAAGAATGGATTACAAACACTTACAGAAAAAACGGAATTATCGTTCACGTTACAAGGACTTTCTACATTCGGACAGGTGGACCAGCCGCGTATATTTTGGGCGGGGATAAGTGATAATCAAGATTTGTTTAGTTTACAAAAGCAAGTGCATACAATTTGTGAAGAAAATGGTTTCTCTCTAGATACACGTCCTTATCATCCACATATTACTGTTGCGCGTAAATGGGTAGGAGAAAAAGTGTTTGATCTGACAAATGTAAAAGAGTTACCTGTAACATCATTTCAAGCAGATACGATTACTTTGTATGAATCTCACGTTAAGGAAACGCCGAAGTATAAATCGATTACTGAAATAAAACTACAAAAATAGAATGTATGAAAACGTTTTTTATACAGGTGAATATACTATAGGGAATAATGTGTTACTGTATAGAGCTTCGCTGATAAGAAAAGCCTTATCACTTGCAGCTCGTTTCATTTTAACTTTAAGAATGATGGTGATTTTTTATGTTGAAAGTAAAACGTCCATTTGATGCCTATTTAGATGAAATGAATAAAATTACAATTTTGCTCCCGCATGCGTATGGAACAAGCCGGACATTTCGTTTACAAGAAGGAAGCAATGTGAAAGAGTTACCGATTGTTCATACTATTGCTCTTCCAGATGCAACGAAGTATGAATGCTTTATAGAAGAGCCGATAGATGTGGGGAAGTATTATACAGTACGGGATGAACGGAATGAAGAAACAGATTTACAAATAGGCGCTGTGATTCGAACAGTAGTTTTCGATGAAAAATATTATTACGAAGGTACCGACTTAGGTGCTGTGTATAAAAAAGAAGAAACAATATTTAAAGTATGGGCTCCGACTGCAAGGCTTGCAAAAGTACGGATTTATAAAAGTGATAAAGAATATATTGATTATGAAATGTACAGAGAAGAAAACGGAGTGTGGATTCATACATTACAAGGTGATCATGATGGAGCACGATATACATTCCTTGTTTGTATTAATTTAATATGGAACGAAGCGGTTGACCCTTATGCAAAGTCTGCGACGATAAATGGAAAATACGGCGTCGTTATCGATTTGGAAAAAACGAATGTGACAAAACGATTAGAATTATCACCATTACAGTCAATGACAGATGCCATATTGTATGAACTGCATATTCGTGACGCTACTATTCACCCAAACAGTGGGGTGAATAAGAAAGGAACATATAAAGGGCTAATGGAAGAGGAGACAGTAGGGCGAAATGGGACATTAACAGGATTGTCTCATATAAAAGATTTAGGCGTTACACATGTTGAACTATTACCTTTACATTGTTTTGGTGGTATAGATGAAGTGAATCCTGCTTCCGCATATAATTGGGGCTATAATCCGTTATATTACAATATACCAACAGGATTTTATGTTACAAACCTTTCTGATCCATATAACAGGATAGTAGAGTGTAAACAACTAATTGAAACATTTCATGATCACGGCATCAGGGTGATTATAGATGTTGTATATAATCATGTTTATGAAAGAGAATTATCATCATTTGAGAAGCTTGTCCCGGGATATTATTTTCGTCATGGGGAAGACGGTATGCCTTCTAATGGGACGGGAGTTGGAAATGATATAGCATCTGAACGGAAAATGATGAGGAAATTTATTATAGAATCTGTTTTATATTGGCTTACTGAATACAATGTTGATGGATTCCGATTTGATTTAATGGGAATTTTAGATGTTGAAACGATGAATGAATTAGAAAAAGAAGTACGAAAAATAAAGCAGGATGCGCTGTTATTAGGTGAAGGATGGGATTTGCAAACACCGCTTCCTCTTGAAGAGAAAGCGACGTTAAATAATGCGAATAAAATGCCATGTATCGCACAGTTTAATGATCAATTTCGTGATGGAATAAAAGGAAGTACTTTTAATATAAATAAACGTGGCTTTGCATTTGGTGGGCATGTAGACTGTAATCATTTGCAGTATATAGTAGCTGGTAGCCTTTTAAGTATGAAAGAAACAGGATTGTTCCTAGAGCCAGTACAAAGTATCAACTATGTAGAATGTCATGACAATATGACGATGTGGGATAAACTAGTGCAAAGTAATCCAGAATCAGAAGAAATTTTGAAAAGGCGCCATCGTTTAGCAACTGCAATGGTTATTCTTTCACAAGGGATTCCTTTCTTACATGCGGGGCAAGAGTTTTATCGTACGAAGCAAGGGAATGAAAATAGTTATAATGCAAATGATGAAATTAATCAATTAGATTGGGATCAAAAAGAGAAAGAGATGGAGACCGTTAACTATATAAAAGGGTTAATTGCGATTCGCAAAGGGCACGGGGCATTCCGATTACAAAATGTAGACCTTATAAAAAAGCATATGACTTTTTTGCAAACGTCTACAGAAGTACTGGCATACCACCTAGAGCATGTAGAATTATTTGGACCGTGGAAAGAGATTGTAGTTTTATTTAATAGCGGTTTGGAAGCTAAAACGGTGCAGCTTCCAAAAGAAGAAACGTGGCATGTGTTAGTAAACGAAAAGCAAGCGAAAATAGAGCCAATTTCTTCATTTAGAGGAAAGGAACTTCAATTGGCTCCAATTAGCACGTATATATTGACGATAATGTGACAAATCGCTACTTGACGATGAGAATGTAATAAATGTAGAATTGACAAAGGTGACGATTTTCATAAGTTGTCATTCTATGATTGATTTTGTAAAATAAACTAGAAGAACAGGTGATTTATCCTGTTTTCGGCTTATGCCAAGTTTTTTCATTCAAATACAGTAAAATATATGAATCCACAACATGTGTAGAAATGTTGCGGTTTTTCTTTTCATAACTATAAAAGATAAGGATTTGTTAACGGGTAATGAATATGGAATGGTTGGAACAATTATTAGGAAAAGAGTGGAGTCTTATACCGGCTGGTGGAGTAACGGGCGATGCATATATTGCGCAAAACGGACAACAAAAGTTATTTTTAAAGCGGAATACATCGCCCTTTTTAGCGGTATTGTCAGCAGAAGGAATTGTTCCAAAATTACTTTGGACAAGAAGGGTAACGAACGGTGATGTAATTTCTGCTCAAAAATGGCTTCCGGGACAGAAGTTAGAGCCAGAGGATATGAAACTAGAACGTGTTGCGAAACTTTTGAAGAAAATACACTCCTCTAAAGCGCTTGTGCAGATGATTCAAAGGCTAGGAAAGCAGCCGCTTCATGCGCAAGAGTTATTACAACAATTACAGCTCGTTTTAAGAGGAGATATAAGAGTTGATGAAACAATTCAGCAAGGTCTTCAATATTTAACGGAGTCATTAAAAGATATTGAGTACAATGAATTCGTTGTATGCCATTGTGATGTAAACCATAACAATTGGATATTGTCGGACGAAGATGAATTGTTTTTAATTGATTGGGATGGGGCTGTTATTGCTGACCCAGCTTTAGATCTTGGTATGTTATTATATTGGTATGTTCCGCGCCATGAATGGAGTGAGTGGCTCGGATATTATGAGATTGAACTAGATGAATCATTGCTTAGGCGTATGAGATGGTATGTGATAGCACAAACGATTTTATCTATGCAATGGCACACAACAAAAAAGCAGCAAGCAGAAGCTAAATATTGGCATCAATATTTACAGCAACTACTTGCTTCAGAATAATACTTAAGAAAAATTGTCCATTCCAGCAATCCACTGAGTAAGTTGTTCTTGATTATTGGAAATATGGTTGTCCAAATTAGAGGAAGATTTACCCGATTGACTATAAGAATATACATCGTTTAGCATTACTTTAGTGTCACTACTTATACTATCGTTTGCGAGTAACGATTGAATGAGTCGCTCTAATTGCTCGCATTCAGAAACTGTCCCGCAGCAATCACTTTGATGGTTGATTAAAATATCTTTTAACACTTCTAATTGATGCTGTTGATTAATTGGCATGAACGGATCATCCTTTCGAGTGTTTTTCTCTCCCTAGAAATGTAAGAGAAAAAGCTGTTTCGTCATGGAATGTTTAATGCTTTATGTAGTTTTTATCAAAATGGTACATCTTATACTTGAAAGAAACGGACCGAGTGCTCGTACGTACTTGGTTTTTTGTTTGATAGATTGATTAAAACAGAAAGAAGGAATTTTTCCTTTAAAATAGTTTTGTAAAGAGAGGGAGACATCTATGCGTTTAAGACATAAGCCTTATGCAATGGATCGAATTAATGAGTATTCACATATCGTAATTGGAAACCCAGAGGAGAGCGCTGGTAACTGGAAAGAAATATTTGGAAATGAACAGCCAATTCATATTGAAGTAGGTACAGGACGTGGCCGCTTCATGTATGATATGGCAAAAGCAAATCCGCATATTAACTATATTGGAATTGAAAAATTCACAAGTGTTGTTGTAGATGCACTTGATAAATTAATTGAAGAAGAAGTACCGAACTTAAAGTTAATTAATAAAGATGCTGAAGATTTAACAGTTTTCTTTGCGAAAGGTGAAATTGACCGCGTTTATTTAAACTTCTCAGATCCATGGCCGAAGAATCGTCATACGAAGCGTCGTTTAACGTATAAAACATTTTTACGCAATTATGAAGAAGTGTTAGTAGATGGCGGAGAAATTCATTTCAAAACTGATAACCAAGGTTTATTTGAATATTCTATTATGAGTATGGCTGAGTATGGTATGTTATTAACTTACCTTAGCCTAGATCTTCATAATAGTGATTATGAAGGAAACATTATGACAGAATACGAAGAGAAATTTTCTAGTAAAGGTCATCGTATTTATCGAGTTGAAGCAAAATATCGTACGGAGCCTATGCAGTAATGCATAGGCTTTTTATATGAAAAATAATCGGAATATTATGTTAAAATTAAATAGAAAAGGGGGATGGGATATGGAACAGTTACAAATTGGAAATATAAAAGTGACGTGGCTAAAAGGTGGGAATACACATTTAGATGGAGGCGCGATGTTTGGAGTTGTGCCAAAAGTACTTTGGTCACGAAAATATAAACATAATGATACAAATCATATTTATTTACGAACAGATCCGTTACTCTTACAAACGAAAGAAGGAAACATGCTTATTGATTCAGGGATAGGGAATGGTAAATTGAATGAGAAAATGAAGCGGAATCAAGGTGTAACAGAAGAATCATCAGTTAAGGAATCTTTAGAAAAATTGGGACTGCATAATGAAGATATTCATTACGTCTTAATGACGCATCTTCATTTTGACCATGCATCTGGTTTAACAAAATGGGAGGGAAATCGCCTTGTTCCGGCGTTTCCGAACGCAACGATTTATGTAAGTGAGACTGAATGGAATGAAATGAAAAATCCGAATGTTAGATCGCGTAATACATATTGGAAGGAAAATTGGGAGCCAATCGTTGATAAGATTGTTACGTTCAGGCAAGAAGTAGAAATTACGGATGAAATAAAGATGGTGCATACGGGTGGTCATAGCGATGGACATGCTGTTGTCGTCCTTGAAAGTCAGGGTGAAACGATGCTTCATTTAGCGGACATTTTACCGACGCATGCACATCAAAATGTATTATGGGTAATGGCATACGATGACTATCCAATGACATCGATTGAACATAAACAAAAGTGGATGAAGTATGGTGCTGAAAAAGAGGCGTGGTTTACTTTTTATCATGATGCATATTACCGTGCAGTAAAGTGGAATGAGGAAGGGCATATAGTGGAGAAGATAGAGAGAAAAACAAATATAGAAGCTTAATATTAATAAGAGGAAGGTGTCCAAAAATATTTATTGGAACAATCTCCACTTATTATGTATTGCTGTTATTATCAGCTTTTGTTGGTAATTCTAAAAAAAAGAGGTTCACCTAATGGGAAACCTCTTTTTATGCTGCTATAACCTCTAAAACAGTACCTGTTTTAGCATCAACTAAAAATTCAAATCGTTCTTGTATTTCATCTAACATCGTTGTAAGACCGCCGCGATAAACTTCGTACGCGACATCATATTTTTCAAATGCCTCCGGAACCATATGTACCCAAGAGCCAGTAATTTCACCTTTATGACTTAATGCTTGTTTCACCATTTTCAATGCTTTTTCTGAAGAAATATGGGATTGTTCTTGTACTTTGTTTGCAACGAAATAACCAGCTGCGAACCCAACGCCAAGACCTGTGACTAAACCTTTCCAGCTCATATATTCACCTCAATTCTGTAAAATAAAAATAGTGTACCGATAATAATTATAATGCAAATACAACTAAAAAAGAAGAAACTAGAAACATTTCGAAAATTTCGTTACAATAAAAGAGGTATTCTACTAAGGTTTGAAAGAAGGGGACTTCGTGAATAAAGAGACATTACAATTATTTCGTACGTTAACAGAATTACAAGGTGCATCAGGTTTTGAACATGATGTGCGCAGTTTTATGAAGCAAGAATTAAGCAAATATGCTGATGAGATTGTGCAAGACGGTTTAGGTAGCGTATTTGGTCTGAAAAAAGGGGACGAAACTGGCCCGCGCGTTCTTGTAGCAGGTCATATGGATGAAGTAGGTTTCATGGTTACGCAAATTACGAAAAATGGGATGCTTCGTTTTCAAACGTTAGGTGGCTGGTGGAGCCAAGTACTATTAGCTCAGCGTGTACAAGTTATGACGAAGAATGGTCCTGTTATTGGGGTTGTTGGTTCCATTCCTCCTCATTTATTAAGTGATGCGCAACGTGCAAAACCGATGGATATAAAAAATATGTTAATTGATATAGGTGCAGATAGTTATGAAGATGCGATTGAAATTGGCATAAAGCCAGGGCAACAAATCGTTCCAATCTGCCCATTCACGCCAATGGCAAATGAAAAGAAAATTATGGCGAAAGCTTGGGACAACCGCTATGGATGTGGCCTTGCTATCGAATTGCTAAAGGAATTAAAAGATGAAACATTACCAAACACATTATACTCTGGTGCGACTGTACAAGAAGAAGTAGGTCTTCGCGGAGCACAAACTGCTGCAAATATGATTCAACCAGATATTTTCTATGCGCTTGATGCAAGTCCAGCAAATGATGCATCTGGTGATAAGACGCAGTTCGGTCAATTAGGAAAAGGCGCTCTTCTTCGTATTTATGACCGTACAATGGTAACACATAGAGGAATGCGTGAATTCATTTTAGATACAGCAGAAACACATAACATTCCGTACCAATACTTTATTTCACAAGGTGGTACAGATGCGGGCCGTGTGCATACAAGTAACTCTGGTATCCCATCAGCAGTAATTGGTGTTTGTGCACGCTACATTCATACACATGCTTCTATTTTACATGTTGATGATTATGCGGCAGCGAAGGAATTAATTACGAAGCTTGTGAGAGCGACGGACAAAACGACGTTAGAGACAATTAAGAATAACGCGTAAAGAGGAAGGGGGAAAAACCCTTCTTTTTTTAGGTTGAATAGATGACCCAGCGATGAATGGGAGCGGTCAGTGCCTAGTTGGTGTTCGAATGATGTATTAAGACCTTGGATAGGAAGAGAGAGGAAGGCTGTTTTTGGAAAACCTTTTCTTTTTTTAGGTGGGAGAGGTGAAACAGAGATGCGTGTGTGCGGTCAGGCGCACTACGGTATAAATCTGAGTCATGAAGACTGATTTGGTGTTCGAGGCTAGTATTAGGATAGAATGATGAATTTATATAGAGGTGAATGAAATGAAGGTAGTAGTAGGATCGAAGAATAAGACGAAGGTTGGGGCTGTGGAGAAGGTTTGGGAAGATGCTGAAATTACATCTCTTTCTGTTCCATCAGGAGTAGCAAATCAGCCTTTTTCAGATGAAGAGACGATGCAAGGAGCAGTAAATAGAGCGAAGAGAGCATTGCAGGAAGGTGCAGCTCATATCGGCATTGGGCTAGAAGGCGGCGTTATGAAAACGGAGCATGGGTTATTTATGTGTAACTGGGGTGCTTTAGCGACGATTGAAGGTAAAACATTTGTTGCGGGCGGGGCACGTATTAAGTTACCAGACGATTTTTTAGCACCGCTTGAAGAAGGAAAAGAGCTAAGTGAAGTGATGGAAGAGTTTGTAGAGCGAAAAGATATTCGTAGTCACGAAGGTGCTATCGGTATTTTTACAGATGATTATGTCGACCGAACGGAATTATTTGTACACGTTGTTAAGTTACTTGTTGGGCAATATAAGTATGATGAAAAGCAAGCATAAACCTTGCACCATGCGCGATGTATGGTAGTATAAAGAAAAGATTATAGTGTGAAAAAGTGCACTCGTTAGAGGAGGAAATATAGATGAAATCATTAGAAAGCATGGAACAATTCCAAGAATTAAAAAATGAAGAGAATGTAGTCTTCATGTTCTCAGCAGAATGGTGCCCAGATTGCCGTTTCGTTGATCCATTTATGCCAGAAGTAGAAGAGAAGTATAGTGATTTCTCATTTTACTATGTAGATCGTGATGAATTTATTGATTTATGCGTGAAAGTAGACGTATTTGGCATTCCAAGCTTTGTAGCGTACAATAAAGGTGAAGAAACTGGACGCTATGTAAATAAAGATCGTAAAACACAAGAGCAAATCGAAGAGTTTATTGAAGGTTTAAAATAAGACAATTAGCCAATTGAATTGTAAAAACAACCTCTACCTTCGCGGGGGAGGTTATTTTTTTGGAAGGGAGGAAAAAGAGATGAAAATGACAAGTAAAAAGATGAAAGACGAGTTAATGAAGAAATTATCTCGACCAGAATGGGACTGTCATTATGATAGCGAGAAAGAAGTTCTTCGTATTGAACAAACAGACTCGAAAAAAGGTATTAACGTATCACTTCCAGGAGTAGTTGCAAAATGGGAAGTGAACAAAGAAAAAGCAATTGAAGAGGTCGCTTATTACGTACAAGAAGCGCTAATTGCAATGCATAAAGAAGAAAATAGCACGGCGAAAATTTTACCTGTTATTCGCTCTACTTCTTTCCCGAAACAATCAGAAGAAGGAAATCCGTTTATTATGACGGACCATACGGCGGAAACACGTATTTACTATGCGCTAGATTCTAATAAAACGTATCGATTAATTGATGAGCGCTTATTGCAAAAATTAGAGCTTACAGAGGAACAAGTACGTGAAATGGCATTATTTAATGCTCGCTCATTAGGCTATGAATTTAAGCAGGAGACAGTAGCAGGTAATACATTCTACTTTTTAAACACAAATGATGGATACGATGCGAGTCGTATTTTAAACGAATCGTTACTACACTCGATGCGTGAAAAGATCTCTGGTGATATGGTTGTTGCAGTTCCTCACCAAGATGTATTAATTATTGCTGATATCGTCAACGAAATCGGTTATGATATTATTGCACAAATGACAATGAAATTTTTTGCCGAAGGGCATGTTCCGATTACATCACTTTCATTCGTATATGAAGATGGGGACTTCGAACCAATCTTTATTTTAGCGAAGAATCGGAAGAAGACAGATGGAAAAGAGAAAGGATGAACGAAGTGAACGTTTTTTACAACCTTGAAGGAATTGGTGACACTTTAATTGTTACCTTACAAGATATTACTTTAGAAAACCGTACATTTGACCGTAAAGGAGATGTTGCTCGCGTATACGATCGTGAAAGCAACGTAACAGCAGGATTCAACATCTTTAATGCGTCTTCTTATGTAGAAGTAACAGACAACGGAAACGTTACATTAACGAAAGAGTTTGTTGAAAAAATTAACGGAATTTTAGCGAAGAATGGCTTTGAAGAAAAAGTAGAAGCTGATTTCACGCCGAAATTTGTTGTAGGCTATGTAGCTGAAAAAGAGAAGCATCCAAATGCTGATAAATTAAACATTTGTACAGTAGAAATCGGTACAGAAACATTACAAATCGTATGTGGTGCACCAAACGTTGATGCAGGACAAAAAGTTGTTGTTGCAAAAATCGGTGCTGTAATGCCAAGTGGTATGTTAATTAAACCAGCTGAACTTCGCGGTGTTCCTTCTTCTGGAATGATTTGCTCTGCACGTGAGTTAGAGCTTCCAGATGCTCCAGAAGAAAAAGGTATTCTTGTATTAGAAGATAGCTTTGAAGTTGGACAAGAATTTAAATTTTAATTGATGTTAGAAAAAGTAGTCTCGCATATGTGAGGCTATTTTTTTGTGCGAAATTCCTAGCATTGTAACGTTTCCTCTCAAAATCTATATTGTATTTCAAAAATGGATTAGGTAAAATTCAGAAAAAAGAAGGGGGTAGACGTATGAAACAACAACCAAAAATTGCAGAACTTCTGAAACGAATTGAAACTTCAAAACAGCAAGATATCGAACTAGGTTCCTATGAAATATATGTGTTTAGCGAAAATGAATTAGAAAAAGGACAAATCGGTTATCGATATGATAAACATAAAAATTCATTAATAAGTGAAGAAAGTGGAAAATGGAAAGAGGAATGGATTGTTATCGGATATGAAACGGATATGGGGGATCCTGTTTTCGTAAATGTAGCTGATGATGCGTATCTAGTCTATACCGCAGAGCGTGGTACAGAAACGTGGCAACCCGTTCATATTGGAAATATGGATGAAATTATAAAACAATTATAAGAAAAACTTTGAGACCGGTGCAAAGTGATAGGAGAGAAAAATGAAGTATATAAAAATAATGAGCGCTATTGCAGTCATTGGAATATATATGGGAGGTTGTTCGCAAGAAGAGCCGAAAAAAGAAACAACATCTTCTATACAAGAAAAAAACAAAGATAATAAGGAAGACGCACCGGTAGAAAAGCAGCAAGAAGAACAAGAAAAGAAAGAACAGCCGCAAGCAATTCAAACGAATGAGCAAGTGGAACATAAGCAGGAGGAAGTGCCGGCCGAGGAAAAGAAAGAGGAAACTACGCCGCTGCAGCCAACTGAGCAACCGCTGCAAAATAATGAACAAAAAGTAGAGAGTAATGAAAAACAAGAAAAGTTTCTCGTCGTTATTGATCCAGGGCATCAACAAAAAGCGAATTTAAATTTAGAGGCAATTGGTCCAGGAGCAACTACGCAAAAATATAAAGTAACAGACGGAACAGCGGGAGTTGTAACGAAAAAGAGGGAATCAGTTCTTGTATTAGAGATGGCTTTTATATTGAAAGAAAAACTGGAAGCAAAAGGTATACAAGTATTGATGACGAGAACGTCACATGAGGTTGATATAAGTAATAAGGAACGAGCAACATTCGCGAATGATCATAAAGCGAATTTATTTTTGCGCCTTCACGCAGATGGTTCTGAAAATCCAAATCAAAGTGGATTTGCTGTATTGACACCGGCAGAAGGAAGTCCGTATACGAAAGAGATTTATGCTGAAAGTCTTCAAATCTCTCAAACGATAGTAAATAAAATGAGAGAGAATCATCAAGTGAAAGTAAATGGAATTAAATTTCGGGATGATCTTTCTGGATTTAATTGGTCAAAAGTTCCAGGAGTACTATTAGAACTTGGATTTATGTCAAACCCTGAAGAAGACAAAAAATTATCTGACCCACAGTATGTAAATTCTTTATTGCAAAGTGTAACGGATAGTGTGGATGAATATCGGAAGGGGAAAGATTAAACGAGGTCTTACATGTAAGACCTCGTTTTTCTATATGAAAAACAATCGTGAATTAGAATATTATGGATAAAACTAATATGCTTAATTTTACCTGCACTTTTTGCCGAATGCTGATACAATAAAGGATGTTACTATTTAGTAGAAAGAGTGGTAAACATGTTAGATTGGATGAAAAAGCTGTTTAACAAAGAGGAAGAAAAAACAGTGATGAATAAAGAAGTACCGGCACAAATTGAAAGTCAGCCGAAAATTCCTCGTGTAAACCACTACACTGAAGCAAGAGAAGCACAAATGGCAAGTCGGAATGCAGGGAAATGTCGTTTTCCATTAATACCAGATAATGGCTTCGATGAGGAGGATGTAAGAGAACTGCCTAACTTTGAAGAACAACCTATTCAAAGAGGAGCATATGAAGAACAGCCTACTCAAAGAGGAATAAAAGTGGAAAGAAGCAGACGACCGTATGTGGAAACAGAAGCACCTACATATGAGGAACCGGAATTGCAATATGAACCGGAACCAGAGCCTGTCGTAAAAAAAGCATTCGTACCGTCGCAAGAAAGTAACCGTAGACCATTTCGTCCAACAGAAATGATTTCTCCGATTTATGGATATAACCGTCCTTCAGTAGAAACGAAGGTTGTGCAGGAGGAAGAAAAGGTAAGAGAAGATCTTGAAATATCTGTTGAAGGAAAAGCTGTTGTTGACGCATGGTTAGAGAAAAAGGGATATACATTATCTGACTTTTCGGGAGTTCTACAAGGAAGTTCATCTGTTAAGAACGGAGTGAACGAACGAAGTAATAAAGTAGAAGAAAAATCGGTTGTGGATACATGGTTAGAGAAAAACGGTTACGAAGTTGAACGTCAAGCCCCTTCATTAGAAGAAAGCCTAAGTGATGATTTGCTTCATAAAACAGTAGGACAGCATGTGGAAGAAGAGGCTACAATTGTACAAGCCTTGAAGCAGGAGCAAGATGTAGTAGCGTTATCATCTACAGAAGATAACGAAGAAACTTTACAAGAAGAGTCAATAGATTCTAAAGTAGAGCATGTGTATTCGATATTAACAGAAGAAAATGAATGTAATACAGAAATAGAAGAAACTGTTGCTGAAGTTGCAGCAAATCAAGTCGAAGAAGAAACATTAGAAGATGTAGTGATTGTAAAAGCAGATGAAAAGCTTGAAGAAACAATTACTATAGAAATACCAGATGCTTTTGAAGAAGCTAAGGAAGCAGAAGAAGTTGTGGAATTAGAAGCAACTGAGGAAGCGATAGAAGAAGTTGTGGAATTAGAAGCAACTGAGGAAGCGATAGAAGAAGTTGTGGAATTAGAGAAATCTGAGAAAGCGACAGAAGAAGTTGTGGAATTAGAGAAATCTGAGGAAGCAGCAGAAGAAGTTGTGGAATTAGAGAAATCTGAGGAAGCAGCAGAAGAAGTTGTGGAATTAGAGAAACCTGAGGAAGCGACAGAAGAAGTTGTGGAATTAGAAGAAACTGAGGAAGCAATAGAAGAAGTTGCAGAATTAGAGGAAGCTGAGGAAGCAGCAGAAGAAGTTGTAGAATTAGAAGAAACTAAGGAAGCGACAGAAGAAGTTGTGGAATTAGAGAAATCTGAGGAAGTGACAGAAGAAGTTGTGGAATTAGAAGAAACTAAGGAAGAAGAAGAAGTTGTGGAATTAGAGAAATCTGAGGAAGTGACAGAAGAAGTTGTGGAATTAGAAGAAACTAAGGAAGCGACAGAAGAAGTTGCAGAATTAGAGGAAGCTGAGGAAGCAGCAGAAGAAGTTGTAGAATTAGAGAAATCTGAGGAAGCGACAGAAGAAGTTGTGGAATTAGAGGAAGCTGAGGAAGCGACAGAAGAAGTTGCGGAATTAGAGAAATCTGAGGAAGTGACAGAAGAAGTTGTGGAATTAGAAGAAACTAAGGAAGCGACAGAAGAAGTTGCAGAATTAGAGGAAGCTGAGGAAGCAGCAGAAGAAGTTGTAGAATTAGAGAAATCTGAGGAAGCGACAGAAGAAGTTGTGGAATTAGAGGAAGCTGAGGAAGCGACAGAAGAAGTTGTGGAATTAGAGGAAGCTGAGGAAGCGACAGAAGAAGTTGCGGAGTTAGAGGGTACTAAGGAAGAAGAACCAACTTCTCAAGAAACAGTAATTGAAGAAACGATGAATACAGATTTAGTGGAAAATACACCAGTTGCAGAGCAACCAGTGATTTCTCAACAAGAAACAATTACGTTCAAGGAAGAAAGTGAAGTATTCGTACCAGTTTCAGAAACGGATGAGCAAACAAAAAAAGATGTTCAAAACTTTGCGAACGTTTTAGTTGAAGAAGCGGAAGAAAAGAAGCAAGTTGCTGAAGAACAGCCTGCTTTACAAATAGAAGAACCGAAACGTGAGAAAAAACGTCATGTCCCATTTAATGTTGTCATGTTAAAGCAGGATAGAAAGAAATTAATGGAAAGACATGCGGCAAGAACGAACGTAATGCAATCAACTGTCAGTGAACGAGTGGAAGAAAAGCCAATGCAGCAAGTGGTAGTAGAACCACAAGCAGAAGAAAAGCCAATGCAGCAAGTGGTAGTAGAACCACAAGCAGAAGAAAAGCCAATGCAGCAAGTGGTAGTAGAACCACAAGCAGAAGAAAAGCCAATGCAGCAAATGGTAGTAGACCCGCAAGTGGAAGAAAAACCAGTGCAGCAAGTGGTAGTAGACCCGCAAGTGGAAGAAAGTCCAGTGCAGCAAGTGGTAGTAGAAGCCCAAGTGGAAGAAAAACCGATGCCGCAAGTGGTAGTGGAACCGCAAGTGGAAGAAAAACCGATGCAACAAGTAGTGGTGGCTGGACAAGTACAAGAGCCAATTTCAAGTACGGAAGTACAAGAGAAAGCATATGTTGTAAATCAAAAAGAGAACGATATGCGCAACGTACTACAAGCGCCACCGAAGTATGAACTTCCGCCATTAACGTTGTTGTCAATTCCACAGCAGGCAGCATTAGATAATACGGAGTGGCTAGAAGAACAGGAAGAATTATTAAATACGACATTTAATAATTTCCATGTTGGAGCACATGTGATTAATGTGTCACAAGGGCCGGCGGTAACTCGTTTTGAAGTACAACCAGACCCAGGTGTGAAAGTAAATAAAATTACAAATTTAAGTGATGATATTAAGTTAAGTTTAGCTGCGAAAGATATTCGAATTGAGGCGCCAATTCCGGGGAAGAGTGCAATTGGAATTGAAGTTCCAAACAAGGAAAGTAAGCCAGTATTCCTGCGTGAAATTTTAAGAAGTCCTGTATTTACAAAGAGTGAATCACCGCTTACAGTTGCGCTGGGGCTTGATATTTCAGGTGATCCAATTGTAACGGATATTCGAAAAATGCCACATGGACTTATTGCGGGTGCAACTGGTTCAGGGAAAAGTGTGTGCATTAACGCGATTTTAACGAGTATTTTATATAAAGCGAAGCCGCATGAAGTGAAGTTGATACTAATTGATCCGAAGATGGTTGAGCTTGCACCATACAATTCTGTTCCACATCTTGTAGCACCTGTTATTACTGACGTAAAAGCAGCTACAGCTGCGTTAAAGTGGGCGGTTGAAGAGATGGAACGTCGTTATGAATTGTTTGCTCATGCTGGTGCTCGTGATTTAACTCGTTACAATACGATTGTAAGTGGTAGAGAAATCCCAGGTGAGACATTACCTTATATTGTAATTGTCATTGACGAGCTAGCGGACTTAATGATGGTTGCTCCTGGTGATGTTGAGGAAGCGATTTGTCGTATTGCACAAAAAGCGCGTGCTTGTGGTATTCACTTATTAGTTGCGACGCAGCGTCCATCTGTAGACGTTATTACAGGTTTAATTAAATCAAACATTCCAACGCGTATTGCGTTTACAGTATCATCTCAAGTTGATTCGCGTACGATTATCGATATTGGGGGCGCGGAGAAGTTACTTGGTCGTGGTGATATGCTATTTTTAGGAAACGGCACATCTAAACCAGTTCGTGTACAAGGTGTATACGTATCAGATGATGAGATTGAAAGAACAGTTGATCATGTGAAAAAGCAAATGAAGCCAAACTACTTATTTAAGCAAGAGGATTTATTAGCAAAATCAGAGCAGAGTGAGTCTGAAGATGAACTATTTTTTGATGCATGTCAATTTGTTGTAGAGCAAGGGGGAGCGTCCACATCTTCTGTACAGAGAAAATTCCGCATAGGTTATAATCGCGCGGCACGTCTAATTGAAGAGATGGAGTCGCAAGGGATTATTTCTGAAGGAAGAGGAACGAAACCGAGAGATGTCCTTATTTCTGAGGATGAATTCGCTGCTATGCAGGAAACAAATGTATAGGAAACGGTTTTGCTGTATACTAATAGAAAATGTTGGATAGTAAAGTAGGGAGTAAAGCGACATGAAAGAAATTGAATTAAAATTAAAAGGTGAAATAAATCGACTAACAAATAAAACATTTAAATTTGATGAACGTGTTGGAGAAGGCTGGTTCTCTGCCGTTTACTTTTTAAAAACTAGAGAAATCATTGAAGAATTTCGCCCGAAAAGTGTTGTAACAATGCAGTTTTTTCAAAAAGAACATGCAGTTCTTTGCGGAGCAGATGAGGTAATCGCATTGCTACAAACATTTGCCAAAAATCCTGAGGAATTAGAAATTCATTCTTTAAAGGATGGCGATAATATTAGTCCGTTTGAAACAGTTTTAACAATTCATGGTCCTTATGAATACTTCGGCTTTTTAGAAGGTGTAATTGATGGGATTTTAGCTCGTCGTACATCAGTTGCGACAAACGTATATAACGTTGTCCAAGCTGCACGTAGTGTAGATAAAGAAAAACCGGTTATTTTCATGGGAGATCGTGACGATCATTATACGCAACAAGCTGGTGACGGCTATGCGGCATACATCGGAGGTATGAGCGCGCAAGCGACGCATGCAATGAATGAATGGTGGGGCAGAAGTGGTATGGGGACGATGCCTCATGCTTTAATTCAAATGTTTAATGGTGATGTTGTTGAAGCTGCAAAGGCATATCATAAAAAATTCCCAGAAGATGAATTAGTCGTACTAATTGATTATAACAATGATGTCATTACAGATGCACTTCGCGTAGCGCGTGAATTTGGATCAACATTAAAAGGTGTACGTGTCGATACGTCTCGCACAATGATTGATCAATACTTCATTCGTCACCCAGAAGTACTTGGAACATTCGATCCACGTGGTGTAAATCCATCACTTGTATTTGCACTTCGTAAGGCTCTTGATGAGGAAGGGTTCCAACATGTAGATATCGTTGTAACTGGTGGGTTTGATGAGAAGCGTATTCGTGAATTTGAAGCTCAAAATGTTCCTGTCGATATATACGGAGTAGGAAGTAGCTTATTAAAAATGAATATTGGTTTTACTGGTGATAACGTAGAATTAAATGGAAAACCAGAAGCGAAAGCTGGTCGTAAATACCGTCCAAATTCACGTCTAGAGCGTGTTCAATTAGAAACAAAAGAAGATATGTAAAAGCGAGAAAAACTGATAGGTGATTGACCCTATCAGTTTTTCTGTTATCATAGTATAGCGGCTTGTTTTTTGCTATAATAAATGTGTTATGGACATAAAAGAAGTACGTACGAGTTTATCACTGATAAGTGAATATAAAAAGAAATTCACTGCATCAGAAATGTATGATGATTACCAAAATAAGAAAAGATTCATATACTGTCTTATAGATAGGCCGTTGTATTAGTTCGAAATGTTGGAGGTTCTTTAAGATGACAGTTTACCATTTTGTAGGAATTAAAGGAACAGGAATGAGTTCATTAGCACAAATTCTTCATGACATGAAGCATACTGTTCAAGGGTCTGATTATGAAAAGCGTTTCTTTACACAAACAGCATTGGAAAAGCGTGGTATTTCCATCCTTCCTTTTGATAAGAATAATATTAAAGAAGGACAAGTGATTATCGCAGGAAATGCATTTCCTGATACGCATGAAGAAATCGTAGCAGCAAAAGAATTAAATATCCCAGTACATCGTTACCATCACTTCTTAGGTGATCTTATGAATCAGTACACAAGTGTTGCTGTAACTGGTGCACATGGAAAAACATCAACAACTGGTTTGTTAGCCCATGTAATGCAAGGTGCACACCCAACATCATACCTTATTGGAGATGGAACGGGGCATGGGGTAGAAAATAGTAAGTATTTTGTATTTGAAGCTTGTGAGTATCGTCGTCATTTCTTGTCTTACTATCCAGACTATGCAATCATGACAAATATCGATTTCGATCACCCAGATTACTTTGCAGACATCAATGATGTATTTAATGCATTCCAAGAGATGGCATTGCAAGTGAAAAAAGGTATTATTGCATGTGGTGATGATGAAGAACTTCAAAAAGTTCAAGCGAAAGTACCTGTTATTTTCTATGGATTTGGAGAAGATAACGATTTCCAAGCACGTAACATTCAAAAGAGAACTGATGGTACTATATTCGATGTATTCGTTCGTAATACGTATTATGACACGTTCAAAATTACAGGATACGGCGATCACAGCGTATTAAATGCATTAGCAGTAATCGCGCTTTGCCATTATGAAAACGTTGATGTAGAAGCAGTTAAGCATCAGCTAACAACTTTTGAGGGCGTAAAACGTCGCTTTAATGAAAAGCCAATGGGAGAACAAGTTATCATTGATGACTATGCACACCATCCGACAGAAATTAATGCAACGATTGAAGCAGCACGTCAAAAACATCCAGAGCGTGAAGTTGTCGCTGTATTCCAACCACATACATTCTCACGTACAGAGAAATTTTTAGATGAGTTCGCGGAAAGCTTAAGTAAAGCTGACCAAGTATACTTATGTGATATTTTCGGATCAGCACGTGAAAACAAAGGTGAATTAACAATTGAAGATCTGCAAAAACGTATCGATGGCGCAGAACTAATTACAGATACAACAACGGATGTGTTAAAGAAACATAAAAACGGCGTTCTTATTTTCATGGGCGCAGGTGACATCCAAAAATTCGAAGCAGCTTACGTAAAAGAAGTTCAAGTTGCAGAGAAGTAAGAAAAAAGACGCATAGCTGTGGCTGTGCGTCTTTTTTGTTGTGTTCGATATCTTTTAAAAAGCGTTGATATGTTGGTATTGTTCATTTTTTTTGTATAGTTGTTTTAATAAGAATATATATAGTGAACTAAAAAGTACATATCCAATTAAATAATAGAATGAAAACATATCGAATTGTTTTGTTATCATAATTCGAATAGCGAAAAAGCTGAATGGGAGAGCAATTAGCAGTCTTGAACTGATGAAAATAATTGTTTTAAAGTATTTTAATAAATCTATATTCCAATGGTTTTCTCTAAAGATAAACCAAATGTTGCTTGCAATAAAGGCTAGTAAAAATGGTAAATTAGCAGAAAAATTTATAAAACCGAGTACAATAGGCACTGATAAAGCGCCGAGTGGACCGATAGATAGGCCGGAATAATATTTAATAAATGTATTTGTAGATTGCTGTGCATTTTGAATAACATCTGTATATTCTACTGCAATTTCCTTTGCTAATTCTTTTGGAGGAAGAAATTCTTCAATCACTTGTGAAGGAATGCTTGCTGATGGTATCCCTTCACTTTTTTTACTTAATGCATTTTCATATAAATCGGATTTGATTTCTAGCACATGTTGTTCTCTTGCTGACGTAGGTAAGTTCATTAAACCTTTATGAAGATCGTGTAAGAAAGAAACAATGAGTTCATTTGAAAAGAATTGTTCCTTGTTCATTTTTTATCCTCTCCTTTAGCTAGTAACATTAGAGCTTGGTATACTGCATCATAATCATGTAAGCGACTATTTAAAATTTCTCTCCCTTCGTCTGTAATGCGATAGTATTTTCTTTTTGGCCCATCACCGGACTCTTCCCAATAGGAAACAGCCCAATTGTTTTTCGTGATTCGATTTAATATAGGGTATATCGAACCGTTCGGGATATGAAACACAGGGATATCTTGTAAGGCACTTGTAATTTCGTATCCATACATAGGTTGTTTGCTTATTAAAGACAAAATAGCGAGATCAAAAACACCTTTACGTAATTGAATTATAAAATTATCATTTTTTTCCATACTTTAACTATATATGATTCATATCTAGATATCAATCATATATAGTGATTGTTCTTATATAAAACCGAAAAAGTGCGAATGTTTAACTTTTTTTCACCTATAAGTGTTAGAATAATAGGAAAATTAAAAGGGGCTAAAAAACATGTTCACACTCCGAGTAGATGACGAAATCGAATTACAACTATTAGAAAAACATCATAAAGAGGAACTATATGAATTAATAGACCAAAACCGTAATCATTTACGAAGATGGCTTCCTTGGGTAGATGGGACGAAATCAGCTGATGCGTATAATGAAATTTTTCCGATGTGGTTAAAGAAATTTGCAGAGGGAGATGGGTTTGAGGCTGGTATACGCTATAAAGGAAAACTCGTTGGGATGGTAGGTATTCATCCGGTGAGCTGGGGTAAGAAAGCTACGAGTCTTGGATATTATCTTGCAGAAGATGCTGGCGCGAAAGGTATTATGACGCGAAGTGTGAAGACTGTGCTTCATTATGCATTTGATAATTTAAAGCTGAATAAAATTGAAATTCGTTGCGGTGTTGAAAATGCGAAAAGCCGTGCGATTCCAGAACGTTTAGGTTTTAAATTAGATGGTATTTTAAGAGATGAAGAATGGATATATGATCATTTCCAAGATATCGCTGTGTATAGTTTACTAGCTTCAGAATGGAAGAAGATTCGATGAACGAGAAGATTTGTATTATTCCGTATGAAAGTACGTTTCAAGATGAAGTAGTAGATCTTATCGTTCATATTCAGCGAAAAGAGTACAATGTTCCTATTACGAAAGAAGAGCAGCCGGACTTACTTGAAATAGAAACGTTCTATCAAAGGGACAACGGAAATTTTTGGGTAGCAACTTATGATGGGAAAGTAGTTGGAACGGTAGCTTTATTAGATATTGGGAAGCATCAAGTAGCGCTAAGAAAAATGTTCGTGAAGAAAGAGTTCCGCGGAAAAGAATGGGGCGCATCATATACGCTACTTCAAACGGCAATTTCTTGGGCGAAAGAAAAGAACTTGAAAGACATTTATTTAGGAACAACAGTGAAATTTTTAGCAGCGCATCGCTTTTATGAAAAGAATAATTTCCAAAGTGTGAGTATAGACGAGTTGCCAAAAAGTTTTCCAGTGTTACAGGTGGATAAGAAATTCTATAGATATATTGTTTAAGAAGGTCATGTAGAAATGGCCGTTTTTTATGAACTAAAATGGAAAAAGTGGTATAATTTGGGGTAGGGGGTGCGTGTATGAACATTCCGATTCAAAGAAGTAAATCGGTAGTAATTTTCGTTTGTCTCACGTTAGCTTTTATGTTTGTATATCCACTTGTCATGATTCTCACAAATAAAGAGCAGTGGATGTCAGCGTTAATTGGAATGGGTTTATGTTTCCTTGTAAATGTACCACTCGTTTGGGAAGTATTTATTAAAAAGCATAAAGTAGAAAATGGTGTATTAAAGTACGGCATTTTAAATGACGATATCGTATTGAAAGAGATAAGAATCATTCGTCAAGTGGGAAAATCTCTTGAAATTACGACGAATGCATACAAAGTACATATGGTTGCGATGCCGCAACATATGAATGAATTTTTCGCGCTTATCGAGAAAGAGAACCCAAATGTGAAAATAGCAATGGTAGGTAAGAAATGAAATATGTAAAACCTTTATTCTGTTTAGAAATTTTGTTTGTGCTTGTTGGTTGCACTAGAGTATATATGAAATGGGATCTGCCTCTATATGTACCAATATTAATAGGTACTATTGCAGTGGCGCTTTTATTTTATTTTCATTTCCAGCAAACAAAAAGCGAGGAAAGTAGTTCGATATAGAGTGGAAATAATAACAAAAACGCTCGGATACAATTCCGAGCGTTTTTATTATTATTTTAAGTTCTCTGGGTTTAAAGCTTCTAGTTCAGTTACAACGAAGCGTCCGTCTTTACGGATTAGTACGTCGTCGAAGTAAATTTCGCCGCCGCCGTATTCAGGGCGCTGGATGCATACTAAATCCCAGTGAATGTTAGAGTTGTTGCCGTTCCATGCATCATCATAAGCTTGTCCAGGTGTGAAGTGGAAGCTGCCATCGATTTTTTCATCGAATAGAATGTCACCCATTGGATGTAAGATGTATGGGTTTACGCCGATTGCGAACTCACCAACGTAGCGTGCGCCTTCGTCCGTATCGAAGATTTTGTTAATGCGCTCTGAATCGTTTGCAGTTGCGTCAACGATTTGGCCATTCTCAAATTTAAGTTGTACATTTTCAAATGTATAACCGTTGTAAGGAGATGGTGTGTTGTAAGAAACTGTACCGTTAACAGAATCGCGAACTGGTGCAGAGTATACTTCACCATCTGGAATGTTTAAATGACCCGAGCATTTAATAGCTGGAATGTCTTTAATAGAGAATGTTAAATCAGTTCCAGGGCCAGTTAAGCGAACCTTATCTGTTTTATTCATTAATGTAACAAGGCTATCCATCGCCTTATCCATTTTACCGTAGTCTAAGTTACAAACTTCGAAGTAGAAGTCTTCGAAAGCTTCTGTGCTCATTTTAGCAAGCTGCGCCATAGAAGCATTTGGGTAGCGAAGAACAACCCAGCGTGTTTTCGGAACACGGATGTCTCTATGAACTTTTTTGCCAACTGTTTGGCCGTGAACTTTCATACGTTCACTTGGAACGTCAGCTTGTTCGTTAATGTTATCGCCAGAGCGAAGGCCAATGTAAGCATCCATATCTTTCATTACACTAGCTTCATATGCAGCGATTTGTTCGAAATGTTCTTCAGTAGCACCCATTAATAAAGAGCGATCTACTTGATGATCTTTTAAAGAAACGAATGGGAAACCACCAGCTGCATATGCTTCTTTTACAAGTGCAGTTACAAGTTCTTTTTGTAAGCCAAAGTTTTCAATTAATACTTTTTCGCCTTTTTGTAAACGAATAGAGTAGTTAATTAAATTGTATGCTAACTTTTCAATGCGTGGATCTTTCATATGTAAAGCCTCCCTACTAATTATGTATCCTCTCCTATTGTAACCTACTTAGTGGAATTTGTTGAATCATTTATGTTAAAGTTAACGAATAAGTATGAAAATTCTAATGAAAAGATAGGGATTAGAATGAAACGGAAAATGATTGTATAATGGGAGAAAGTATGAAAAAGATAAAGGAAGTGATGAAATGCAAGTTCTTCTATATGTAAGTGCGGCTATTATCGCGGTTGCTTTCGCAGTATTAGTAGTGTATGTATGCAGAACGTTGTTATCGGTTCAGAAGACGTTAGAAAACGTTGCGAGCACGTTAGAAGGTTTAGAAAAGCAAATGCAAGGAATAAGCGTAGAGACGGAGCAATTATTACATAAGACAAATGCGTTAGCTGATGATATTCAACAGAAGTCACAGTCGCTAAATAAAGTAGTAGAAGGTGTGGATGGAATCGGAACGACGATCCACTCTTTAAATACGAAGCTTCGCAACGTTTCAGAGTCTGTTACGGACGAAATTGAAAATAATGCAGATAAAGTGGCACAAGTTGTACAGTGGAGCAGCGCAGCAATTGAAGTGTATAATCATTACCGTACTACAAGACAAGAGAAAAAGATTGAAAAAGAAGAGCGTAAACTTGAGAAAGCTGAGCAGAAGGCTGAAAAGAGAGAGAAGCGCTCTAGACTTCGCATGAGAGGTGAGTAATGATGAGTATGATGAAGATTGAAACGATTGAAGAACTTGAAGCGTTAGTAGAAAAGAACGAGCCTTACGTTCTTTTTAAACATAGTACGACATGTCCAATTAGTCACGGGGCATATACAGAGTTTCAAGCGTATTGCGGTGAAGAAAGAGAAGTGCCAGCATATTACTTATACGTACAAGAGGCGAGAGATGTTTCGAACCATGTTGCAGAGCAGTACAGCATTAAGCATGAATCTCCGCAAGTGTTATACATAAAAGATGGAATGGTAGTATGGCATACATCGCACTGGAATATTAAAAAAGAAGCTTTAGAAGAGAATGTAAAATAGGGAGAGGCAAGCGAAGGGCTTGCTTCTTTTTTATTTTGTTGCAATATGTTTAGTGGTACACTAGAGATACTTTAAAACTAAGTAAATTGACTTTTGAAAGTGGGTTTTAAGCAATGAAGAAAATGGCATTATGCATCGCAAGTTTAAGTTTATTACTGGGGGCTTGCAGCAATAATACTATTGAGAAGAAGGATGAAGTTGTACAGAAAGATACGAAAGAAAAAAGTATGATTCCAAGAACTGCTGTTTCTAAGGATTACTATAGAACTGTTATTCCTTTAAAAGAACAAAAGGTAATTAATACAGTTAATGTTAAAACTAATTCTAAACTAGATTTAGCAGAATATGAAAATGGTTTAATGGATATTGCTTCAAAACAATTCGATACAGAAAATTACGTATTACAATTAAATCAATATATTCCAGAGAAAACAATTGATGAATTAGTTACGAAACAAGAAGTACCAGTTTTGACTAATATTATAGAACAGGACTACTTCGGCAAACAAAATTCAAATGAACTAAGCTTATCTGGTGTTGTTATTGGTTTATCTATGTCTTCAAGTGTATCTAATGAGGAAGCTATTTCTAAAGGTACTGAAGTCGCTAAGGGGCTTATAGAAGCTATTAATAAAAATGATAAATATAACAAATCTCCAATTACGTTTGCTATATTTAAGCAAGAAAGTACAAGTTCTTTAAAGAATGGTACTTATATTTCAAGCGCTACTGTTCAAAAGAACGAGACTAATCTTGGAAATTGGGATACTATTGATGAAAAGTCGTATTCGTATCCTTCTCAAGAATTTGAGGGGGCACATGGAGAAGATAATGATAAGCTAAAGAATTTTTCTAAAGCAATGAAGGCATTTTCTCCAGGAGATTATATCCCTGTTAATGCTAAGATTTCTTATAAGCAAAATAAGATGGATAAATTAAAGATGGATATTGTCGTTAAATATAACGGTAAGTCAGAATTAATGGCACTCTCTCAAACGGCTGCTCAAAGTATGATAGAACAATTTCCTAAAGATGCTAAAGTTCAATTACAAATAAAGTCCGAGAATAAAATCGAGGCTGTTATTATAAAAGAGAAGAACAGCGATAAACCGTTTGTTTCTTTCCTATAATAAAAAAAGACAGTTTTTAAGCTGAGGCTACTGAAAAAGTGAATACTTCGAGAAAAACATTTTGAATTTCCTAAAGATGTTGAAAGAAGAAAGGAGGTCATTACCTGTACATAGTAGGGAATGACCTCTTTTTTCTTATGAAATAGACTCTTTCAGTGCCTTCTTTAAAGTGTCAGATTATGTTGATGTTATTCAAATTGGCGCTCGCAATATGCAAAACTTTGAACTGTTAAAGGCAGCTAGTGCTGTAAATAAACCAATATTATTAAAGCGTGGTTTATCAGCAACAATTGAAGAATTTATTAATGCAGCAGAATATAGTATGGCAGAGGGGAATGGTAATATCATTTTATGTGAGCATGGTATTCGCACATATGAAACAGCAACGCGTAATACGCTTGATATTTCCGCTGTGCCAATTTAAAAGAAAGAAACACATTTACACCTGTTGTTGTCGATGTAACGCATTCTACAGGGCGACGTGTCCTTCTATTACCGTTTGCGAAAGCGGCTATGGCAATTGGTACTTTTGCTATTATGGCTGAAGTACATCCAGACCCAGCAGTTGCATTATCAGATGCAGCGCAGCAAATGGACATTCCAGAATTCAATGAGTTTATGAAAGAATTAAAATCATTCGGAAGTAAATTATAAAAAGATTTCTTAGTCTATGTAGCCCTTGTTACATGGCTTTTTTACAAAAATTGACCTTTTTTGCATAAAAAATACGAAAATACGAGAAAAGAAGCGAATTTTTTCGAAACTTTTGCGGGAAAATATTGTATGACCCTGTGTTTTTAGCGTATCATTAGTAAAAGGAAGAACTCGGGACGATTGTTGGCATCTGCAAATAGAGTTGATGTCTTTTTTTCATTCAAGTGAACCGATACATAAAAATAGATAACATAAATAGAAGGAGTGTGCGAAGAGATGAACGTAACAATCTATGATGTAGCGCGTGAAGCAAATGTTTCAATGGCTACCGTATCACGCGTTGTGAATGGTAACCCAAATGTAAAGCCTACAACAAGAAAGAAAGTATTAGAAGCAATTGATCGTTTAGGATACCGCCCGAATGCGGTAGCACGTGGACTAGCAAGTAAGAAGACAACTACAGTGGGTGTTATTATTCCTGATATCTCAAATACGTTTTATGCAGAACTTGCTCGTGGAATTGAAGATATCGCAACAATGTACAAATATAACATCATTTTAAGTAACTCTGACCAGAACAAAGAGAAAGAGTTCCACTTATTAAATACGATGCTTGGGAAACAAGTGGACGGGATTGTTTTCATGGGTGAAGATATTACAGATATTCACGTTGAAGAGTTCAAAAAATCTCCAGTACCAATTGTATTAGCAGCGTCATTTGATGAACAAAATGAAACGTCATCAGTAAATATTGATTATACACAAGCGGCTTACGATGCAATGAAGCATTTTATTGAGCAAGGACATAAACGTATCGGTTTCGTCTCTGGTCCTTTCATTAATAAAGCAGGAAGCGCGAAGAAGTTACAAGGTTATAAAAAAGCTTTAGAAGAAGCAGGTATTTCATATGATGAAAATCTTATAATTGATGGAGATTACACATATGATTCAGGTATAGAAGCGTTTGAAAGACTTTGGGGCATGGATGAAAAACCAACAGCAATCTTCGTATCTTCTGATGAAATGGCACTAGGTGTAATCCACGCAGCACAAGACGCGGGATTAAACGTACCAACGGATATCGAAGTGCTTGGTTTTGATAACACACGTCTTGCATTAATGGTTCGTCCGCAACTTTCGACAGTTGTACAACCAATGTATGATATCGGTGCAGTAGCAATGCGTCTACTAACGAAATATATGAACAAAGAAAAAGTAGAAGATCACTCAGTTATCTTACCTCACCGTATCCAATTTAGAGATTCAACGAAGTAAGAATAAGAGAGCTCACAGCGATAGCTGTGAGCTTTTATTCATATTCAGGATAATGGTGTTTAACTACTGTAGCTACACTTTCAGTTTTCTTAACATGTAAAAAGCGTGCATATAATTCTTTTCCTGTCTCAAATGGTGTGTCATCTAATTCGAAAACATGCAACACTTTTCTAAACGTCCATGTTACTTGCTCACCGTACATATTATCGTACGTATCTTCAGACTGTAGAGCTATCTTTTCACCTAGTTCATGAGCTTCCTCTAAACTGTTCGCCTTAACGAGAATGATACTTTCTTCAAAAAGTGTATCGTGATTCTCTTCATAATGTTCATCAATTTTACTAGGATTAGGTTTACCTGAATGGACAGATTCAAATAATAATTTTACAGCATACATATGGGAGAATCTCCTTATGCTGAATGTTTTATTTTATAAACAATACTCGCGATAAGTGAAGCCGGTATTGTAAATACGTTACTTTGATAAGGATAATGTATTTTGGATTCTTCATAAGATATTCGCTACAGTTTGGATTATTCCTTGTTATATGTCACACAAGTGCAAATTTAACTATTATAGGGCAATGTCATGTATAATAGAAAGAAAAGGCTTGTGAGGGGGGAGAAGAGATGATCGTTCTTTGGATAATTACGCTTTGCATGACTGCTATTTTTGCATATATGACGTTAAAACAAAATGGCTTAAAGCGATTTGTTCCAGGAAGTATTCTTGCAGGAATCGCCCTTATCACGTATGTAATTTCTATTTTTATTGAAAGTGTATCAGTGGACATGAGCACAAGTTTAATGTTCATGGGTATTACACTATTTGCAGGTAGTATTATGGTACTTATGGTCGCTGGTATTATTTTATTTATTCATATGAATTCAGAAACGTTATAGCATATAGAAAAGGCATGTCCCGAGGGGGCATGCCTTTTTATCCGTTCAATTATGCTCTATCTTTAGAAGAGTTTTGTTGTTTTAGTAAGTCGCGAATTTCGCCAAGAATTTCTTCTTCTTTTGTTGGTTCTGGAAGTTCTTCTTTCTTTTCTTCTTCTTCTCTTTTAGATGTTAGTTTGTTGAAAACTTTAACAAACATAAAGATAGCAGCTGCAATAATTAAGAAATCAAAAATAGTTTGGATGAAGTTACCATACATAATAGATGATTTACCGAATGTAAGTTTTAAATCTGTAAAGTTAACGCCGCCCAGTACCATACCAAGTAATGGTGTGATGATATCTTTTACTAAAGAACTAACGATTTTACCGAATGCAGCACCGATTACAACCCCGACAGCTAAATCGATTACATTCCCTTTGAATGCGAATTTTTTAAACTCGTTCCACATGTGTTAATCCCATCCTTTCCACGATTCATTATGAAATTTATAATTCCTATCAACATATTCTATAGAAATTTGCGACAGAAATAAAGGGAAAATGGGAATGAAAGTAAATTCTGAAAAATGTATCCGTTTTAATTTTTAGTTGCATTCTCCAGTAGAGATTGCAACAGTTGCTGCGTTTTTAATCCTTCTAATCCATCTACAACAGGTTTTGTATCTCCGTGAACACATTCGATAAAATGATGAACAGCATCTTCAAAACCGCGCTGTTTTAACGTCGTATCCCATGATGGTGAACCGCTTTGCGAAACGGAGTTTTCTTGTTCAATTTCAAATGTGTTCATATTTTTTACGCGAATGATTTTCCCTGTTGTTACAAGTTCAATTTGTTCTAAGTTTGTACCGGCATGGCGATGCATCGCTGTTGAAAGTAACAGTCCATTTGCAGTTGTATATGTATGATGTCCGTAAAGAAGTTCATTCTTTTCATTAATTTGCATCATATTATGAACGACGTTAAGATCATCATTAGCTAACCAGCGAGCAGTATCTACAATATGTAAGTAATCATCTAACATAGTAAAGTCGTACGTATATGGCCCGACTTTATTTGTGCGGTGTTTTTCAATTCGAACCCATGAAATATCATGAGCTTGCTCTTTTGCAGCAACATACATAGGAACGAATCGGCGATTAAATCCGACCATTAACTTTCGGTTATGCTTTTCGCTCAACTCGACTAGTCGCTCAGCTTGTTCCACTGTAGCTGCTAGCGGTTTATCAACATAAACGTCGATTCCTTTTTTCAGAAGTTCAGAAACGATTTCATAATGTGTAGCAGTTGAACTGTGAACGAAGATTGCATCACATTCCGAAGCTAACGTTTCAATAGAATGGAAGTCTTGAATGCGGTATTGTTGGCAAACTTGTTTCCTTTTCTCTGCGTTAGGTGTAAACGCCCCTACAAAATTCCAATCTGTTTCTTTTGTAAGTGTTGGAAGATAGGCCTTTTGCGCAATACTTCCAAGTCCAATCATCCCAATTTTAGGTTTGTTCATGTTTATTCCCACCCTATTAATATTAATGTAACGGGTTAAATGTAGCATAGGGTGGGGGAGGAAGGCAAAAATTAGCTTTTTACTTACGCCCTTCTAACAAAATCTTCTCTATCTCTTCAAAGTTATGAGCGCGAGCATGCTCTAGCGGGGTAACACCATCGTTGTCTGGAATATTTACATCTGCACCGTGCTTAATAAGAAGCTGAATGACTTGTTGCTGTGTTTCGTTTCCGTTACTTAGTACGATGGCTTCCATTAAAGCGGTCCACCCGAGATTATTTACATGGTTAACATCAATAGTTGTTCGCGTAAGGAGTTCTTTAATAACATCAATATAGCCATGTTCTGACGCGGGAATAAGAGCTGTTCCGCCGTAACGATTCGTAAGCGTTGGATCCGCACCAGCATCAATCGTTAGTTTTAAAATGTCCAAGTAACCTTCTGCACCGGCGTATAGAAATGGATTGTTTTTCATATCATCTTGGATATTTACGTCAGCACCAGCGTCGATAAGAGCTTTGGCGGTTTTTACATCATTTTTGTATGTAGCAATCATAAGAGAAGTACGTCCTTTATTGTTTGTTATATTTATGTCAGCCCCTTTTTTGAGTAATGATATAACAGTATTCGTTTCTTGTTTCTCAGTAGCTGTTAGTAGCGCTGTCTCCATGTTTGTCATCTCCTTTTTAACCTCTTGTTCTTGCGAGCATCCTTGCAAAAAAATTACGCAACAGATCATGCTTAATGTTTTTTTGAACATGGAATTTCAACCTCCTCATTGCAACTGTAAAATAAGAACATTAAATTTTTATAAACTGACGCTAAAATTACTATAAAATCGCTTGAGTATTTGAACATATATTTTTATGCTTATGAATAACAAGGTTTGTTAAAGTGAGGATGTAACATATGTCTATTAAAACAAGATTTTTATTCTCTTATATTGCTGTTATTCTCGTTTCCATTACGCTCATATTAGTCGCGGGATTTTTAATTGTTTTTTCCATAACAGGAGACTTGGAATCGGTGAAAAATTTCTATAAAAGTTCCTATATTCAAAAGCCGCTTACGCCAGAAGAAGAGAATACGTATATTGAATTGAAATTAGCGGCAAAGAAAAATCAATCACAACTATTAGATGAATCGTTCGTTTCATCACTTGAAAAAGAAGGTGTGAAAATAGTTGTAAGAAAGGGAGAAACGATTTCTTATGCTACAAAAATATTTGAAGGTGTATCTTTAAAAGAAGCCATTCCGAAATTTGAATCAGCAAATATTAATAGTCGTGGTACAACGGAACTAGGCGATACATTTTATCGATATGTAAAATTTGATTTTTATTTTCCCGGAGATGAAGAAGGGAGTATATTTGTACTAAAAAGGCAAAGTTCATTTGTCGATCTCACACAAAAATTATTTCCAATTTTGTTCGGAGGGCTTTTACTGTTAGCCATTTTACTCATAGGGTTATTAAGTTATTTCGTCTCAAGAAGTGTGATAAAACCAATTTTTGTATTGAAAGATGCGACTGGGAGAATTAAAGAAGGGGATTTAGATTTTCAAATTCCAGTTACATCCCATGATGAGATTGGGCAATTAAATCAAGGATTTGAGGAAATGAGGAAGAAGTTAAAAGGGTCGATTGAGATGCAAACACAATATGAAGAAAATCGAAAAGAGCTCATTTCAAACATCTCTCATGATTTAAAAACACCGATTACATCTATTATTGGATATGTAGAAGGCATAAAAGATGGAGTCGCAAATACGCCAGAAAAAATGGATAAGTATTTAACGACCATTCATACGAAGGCAAAGCATATGGATACACTCATTGATGAGCTCTTTTTGTTTTCGAAGCTTGATTTGAACCGAGTTCCCTTTCAGTTTGAAACGATAGAGTTAAACGTGTTTATGCAAGAATTATTAGAAGAGATGCAGATGGATTTAAGTGAGGGAGGTATAGAAGTTTATTTACAATTACATTCATCACCACTATATGTAACGGCCGATTGTGAAAAGATAAATAGAGTGATATCAAATTTAATTCATAATAGTGTGAAATACATGGATAAAGAAGCGAAGAAAATTACTGTAACAGTATTAAGTGATAACAATAAAGTTATTGTAAAAGTGATGGACAATGGATCAGGTATAGAAGCTGATACGCTGCCGTATATATTTGAGCGGTTTTATCGTGCAGAGCAATCGCGAAATTCTAGCACAGGTGGAAGTGGACTTGGCTTAGCGATAGCGAAGCAAATTGTTGAAGAACATGGTGGGGAAATTTGGGCGGAAAGTAAGCTTGGGGAAGGTACAAGTATTTTCTTCTCATTGAAAAAAGTACAGGAATGTGGTGAGTAGAATGAAGAGAATTTTACTAGTAGAAGATGAAATAAGTATTGCAGAATTACAGCGAGATTATTTAGAAATTAGTGATTTTCAAGTCGATGTAGAGCATTCAGGTGAAATAGGTCTACAAATGGCTCTTCAGGAAGACTATGACTTAATTATTTTAGATATTATGCTTCCGAAAATGAACGGTTTTGAAATTTGTAAACAAATACGTGCTATAAAAGACATTCCTATTTTGCTTGTTTCAGCAAAGAAGGAAGATATAGATAAAATTCGCGGACTCGGATTAGGTGCAGATGATTATATAACGAAACCATTTAGTCCAAGTGAGTTAGTCGCAAGAGTAAAAGCACATATTTCTCGTTATGAAAGATTATCAGGAAATGTGAGTAAGCAACGCGATACGTTATATATTCATGGAATTTCTATCGATCAGCGAGCGAGAAAAGTTTTTATAAACAATGAAGAAATTGCGTTTACAACGAAAGAATTTGATTTATTAACATTCTTTGTAACGCATCCAAACCAAGTATTAAATAAAGAACAGTTATTTGAACGTATTTGGGGACTAGAATCAGCTGGCGATTTAGCCACTGTCGTTGTTCACATTAGAAAGCTACGTGAAAAAATTGAAAGAGATCCTGCTCACCCGCAATATATTGAAACAGTGTGGGGAGCTGGTTATCGCTTTAACGTGTAATGTACCTGCCAAGTAATTGGTAGGTTTTTTATGTTATTCGAACAAAAAGGGAATAATAGGTAATTTATGTTAAAATATAAAGAGAGATAAAACATAGGAGAGCATGAGAGGGCGTGATACATTTTGGGAGATACATTAAAAGATAATAAATCAAACAAGGCTTTAAAGATTGGAACCAATATCATACTTATCTTATTAATTATCGGTGCAATACAAATGTTTTATGATGAAGATTCTACGAATGATCATTTCGGTGGGTTATTTATGATGGTCTTTTTTGGAATTAAAATAATTTCTAATTTTATGATGAGTATAAAAGCAGGAGATAAAAAGTCGATATTCATTGATGTAGGCTTAATGATTTTTTTGTTCTTCTTGTTGTTTCTAGTGTGAAATATTTCTTTTGAAAAAAGTTCATATTCTTATAGAGGCTGTGAGCTTTCCTTAGTAATAACGGTACTAGTGTAACGATTTATAAAATGTTTGAGTAGTAGAAGTAAACTGAGCAGCTTCTTCTAAAAAAGGATAATGGTTACTCTCCTCAAATATCACAAAGATAGAATTACGTATACCCTCATGCATCTCGATAGAATATTGGATCGGGCACTGTACATCATGTCTTCCGCATATAATAAGGGTCTTTGTTTGGATGGAAGGTAAATTCTCTCTTAAATCAAATGACGGATATTCATTGGCGAAAGTGTTCATCCGGCTAGCGGACATTGTTTTTTGGATTGGTTTACAAAAATAAGAGTTGTAGTTTTCTGGTTTATACAATGATAATTTTGTTCTCTTAGTAGATAATTCTTTTCGTTCTGCATTTGTAAGATGAGGGCTTTTCAAGTTTTCGATGAGTTGTTGCATATAATGAAACTGAGGATGTGCTGGGTGATAAATGCAAAATAGTGTTTCGGTATAGTTACTTGCTGCGGCTCCGGCCATGACTAATGATTGTAAGGAATTTGGATATGTAATCGCATATAAAAGTCCAAGCATACCGCCTGTTGAGTGGCCAGCGAAATGCCATGTTGGGAGTTGTAAAGCTTCTCGTATTGCTTCTAAGTCGTGAACGGTTTCAATCATACTTAATTCTTTTTCTGAATGGGCTTTTGCTGAGTTACCAGCGTTTCGTAAATTAATGAGCAATACACGATGCGTAGCAGTGAAAACATCCGCAAAGTAATCGCCAGTTTCATTAAATTGTGAATAGTGATGTGTAATGCAAAGCGGTTCGCCATTTCCTTTTGTAAAGATTTCAAATGTGCCACGTTTCGTGTTGATTATTTGTTGTGTCCACATAATATCACGACCTTTTCTCATAAAAGTTGGACCGGCTAATTCTTAAATAAAATATATCAGCGAATCTCAAAATATATCGACTTACCGACAGAAAACGACAATAATAGCTAGCTATAAATAAAAGGAGGCTGTTCAAAAAGCGAGCCTCCTCTCTGTTTAATATAAAGATTTTGTCATATTATTCCGAATAATTTTAAGAGATTTCGCTACAGTTAATGCATTTTTTTCTTCGATTTCTGGTTTTCTAGGGATAGGTTGATACATGTTGTCTGGATCTTCCCATGTAAGGGGAAGGTCGGTTTCTGCTTGTCCTTTCCAAGCGTCAATCCATTCTGGAGGGAGATAACCTGAGATGTTTTGGATGTTGTTCATTTCGAGCCAAATGAGTGCCCAAGCTCTTGGTACGACGCGCCAGTGATCATAGCCACCACCGCCGACAGCAATCCAGCGACCGTCGCAATATTCATTAGCGATTTCACGAGCGAGCTTCGGTATTTCACGGTAAATATTCATCGTTGCGCAAAGGTGTGTAAGTGGATCGTAATAATGTGCATCAGCACCATTTTGCGTTAAAATAATATCCGGTTTAAAGTATGCTGCCACTTCTTTTACAACTGTTCGATATGAATCTAAAAACGATTCGTCTTCTGTAAAAGCGTCGAGTGGAACGTTAAAAGAATAATTATATCCATTTCCTTGTCCACGTTCATTTACTGCGCCAGTTCCAGGGAATAAATAACGCCCAGTTTCGTGTAATGAAATGGTGCATACGTTAGGATCGTCGTAAAAAGACCATTGTACCCCGTCGCCGTGATGAGCATCTGTATCAATATACAAAACGCGTAAACCGTATTTCTTCTGAATATATTTCATTGCGATAGAGCTATCGTTATAAATACAAAAGCCAGATGCTTTACCACGAAAGCCATGATGTAAGCCGCCGCCTAAATTGAGGGCGTGCTTTACTTTCCCGGAAAGAACAGCATCGACAGCTGTTAATGTTCCGCCAACGAGTAATGCACTTGCTTCGTGCATATTTGGAAACATCGGTGTATCTTCTGTTCCAAGTCCGTATGTCATCGCAATTGATTTTTCTAACTTACCTTCTCCAGCACGTTTTACCGCATTTATGTACTCCGCTGTATGAACGTAGGCAATCTCTTCATCTGTAGCCATCCGTGGCGCGATGACTTGAGAGGGAGAGATAAAACCGCTCTTTTGTAATAAATCATACGTGAGTGTGACACGCAGTTGGTTAAAAGGATGATCAGGGCTAAATGAATAGCCCCGAAAGTCATCCGAATAAATGAAGGCGCTACTCATGCTTGCATCCCCATTATGTTCGGCCATAAAACACGATAGCCTTCTGTTTCAAGTGCTTCAATCACCCTTAAAGGATTCATCGTTTGAATGCGGAAAACGAGTACTTTATCATTCTCATCTTTTGCTGGGTAGACGAGAACGCTCACAATATTTATTTGTAAATCACTAAAAATAGCAACGACTTTTCCAAGAATACCAGGTTCATTTTTCACTTGAATTTCAATTTGTGAACTCGGTTGATGAGCTCCTGTTAATTTTACTAACGTGTGCAGCACTGTAGATTCAGAAATGATACCTACGAGTTTTCCAGCTTTCGTAACAGGAAGACAGCCTATTTTATTTTCAAAAAATAAAGTCGCAATTTCCTCAACGAAATCGAGAGGGTGACAAGTCATAACAGGGTGTTTCATTATGAGTTCAAGCGGTTGCTTCAGCATATCGAGTGAAACTTGTTCATCTAAAATAGACGGACTTGCATCTCTTACATCCCGATCAGAAATAATACCTACGACATGATTATTTTGATCGACAATTGGAATGTGCCGAATGCCTTTCGTACGTATCGTTCGGATTGCTGTTTCAATTGTATCGTTTGGATGCAGTGTCACTACATCTTGATTCATAATTTCTTCTACAATCATTCCAGTTGCCCCCTTTATTAATACATAAAACGATTGTGAAAACGTAGACGATCAAATGCTTGAATAGAATCCGTATCAACACGTTTACCGATGCGAACCATTAAACAGTTGGCAGGATGTGAACAAATTTCAGGATCGTCTGTAGCCATCCATTGTAAACCACCAGCATTCATCATTTTTTCCATTACTTTTCGGTATTCCCAAACATTTAAGCCTGTTTGTTTTAAATCCCAGTGCCAATAATATTCAGTCGTTAATATAATGTAATCTTCCATATGATCGTCCATCATTGAAACTTCTAATAAATTTTTTCCGACAGAGCAACCACGAAAGGCTGGGACAACTTCAATCGCCCCGAGTTCAATTAAGTTTTCAATCTTTCCTTCTGACCATCGCTCGAGCGGATCAGGATATAAGTATGTAACATACCCAACGATCGTTTGGTCATGTCTAGCAATAATGAGACGAGCTTCTGGTAATTTAGAAATTTCGACAATTGCTTTATATTGCTGCTCGGCAGGACGAAACGCAATTAAGTCTGGATGAAATTCATACATTTCAAGATTATGTGTAGAGACAGGACCTTCAATAATTAAAGTGCCTTTCGCTGTTTTTAAGTTTCTGGCATTATATATTTTTTTATGAATCAATTTATTGCTCACCACCTTGAGGGTTTGTGAATCTATTAATATCGTACTTTATAATATATGCGATGTGAATCGAATTTTGTCATTAAAAATTTGTCTAAAAATCAACAAAAATACTGAAAATTTTAAATAATGTCATTATAATAGATAATAGAATACATAGGAGGGGGATGTAAAGTATGAAAGTGGAAACGCTTCCTGTCATTAAAGGAGAAAATAATTTGCCGAATTATGAAGAGGCATACGCGAATTTTAACTGGGAAGAGGTTAATAAAAATTTTACTTGGAATGAAACAGGCCGAGTGAATATGGCGTATGAGGCAATTGATAAGCATGCGAAATCCGATCGAAAGAATAAAGTAGCACTTTATTATCAAGATGGATCGCGAAAAGAGAAATATACGTTTAAGGAAATGAAGGATTTTTCTAATAAAGCAGGAAATGTCCTGAAAAACTATGGCGATGTTGAGAAAGGCGATCGCGTTTTTATTTTTATGCCGCGTTCCCCAGAATTATATTTCGCACTTTTAGGTGCAGTGAAATTAGGGGCAATTGTTGGACCATTATTTGAAGCATTTATGGAAGGCGCAGTTCGCGATCGTTTAGAAGATAGCGAAGCGAAGGTGTTAATTACAACTCCTGAATTGTTAGAGCGCATACCATTAAATGATTTACCTGCTTTAAAAACAGTCTTCCTTGTTGGAGACAATGCAGAAGAAGGCGGTAAAACTGTAGCGTTCAATCCTTTATTTGAACAAGCTTCAAAAGAATTACATATCGAATGGTTAGGCCGTGAAGACGGTTTAATTCTACATTACACATCTGGTTCTACTGGTAAGCCAAAAGGTGTCCTTCATGCTCAAAACGCAATGGTTCAGCACTATCAAACAGCGAAATGGGTATTAGATTTAAAAGAAGATGATGTATATTGGTGTACAGCTGACCCAGGCTGGGTAACTGGAACAGCTTACGGTATTTTTGCACCGTGGTTAGTGGGAGCATCAAATGTTATTTTAGGCGGGAGATTTAGTCCAGAGGCATGGTATGAAGCACTGCAAGATTACGGTGTAACAGTTTGGTATAGTGCACCGACAGCGTTCCGTATGTTAATGGGAGCTGGACAAGACGCAATTAAAAAATATGATTTATCACAAGTGCGTCACGTATTAAGTGTTGGTGAGCCATTAAATCCAGAAGTAATTCGCTGGGGTATGAGCGCATTTGGACTTCGTATTCATGATACGTGGTGGATGACAGAAACAGGCGGACAAGTTATTTGTAACTATCCTTGTATGGAAATCCGTCCAGGTTCAATGGGGAAACCAATTCCGGGTGTGAAAGCAGCGATTGTTGATAATGAAGGAAATGAAGTGCCTCCATACACAATGGGGAACTTAGCGATTGGTAAAGGTTGGCCATCTATGATGCGTGCGGTTTGGAATAACCCACAAAAATATGATTCTTACTTTATGCCGGGAGATTGGTACGTATCAGGTGACTCTGCTTATATGGATGAAGATGGATACTTCTGGTTCCAAGGACGTATTGACGATGTAATTATGACGTCAGGTGAGCGTGTTGGTCCATTTGAAGTAGAAAGTAAATTAATCGAGCATGCTGCTGTAGCGGAAGCTGGTGTAATTGGTATTCCTGATCCAGTACGCGGAGAAATCATTAAAGCATTTATCGCGCTTCGCGTGGGATACGAACCATCTGATGAATTAAAAGAAGAGATTCGTCAATTTGTGAAAAAAGGCCTAGCAGCTCATGCAGCGCCAAGACAAATTGAATTTAGAGATAAATTACCGAAAACGAGAAGTGGTAAAATTATGCGCCGCGTATTAAAAGCGTGGGAATTAAACTTACCAACAGGTGACTTATCGACGATGGAAGATTAAAAGAGGAAGGGTCTGAATGAATACGTTCAGACCCTTCTTTTTTATGTTATTATAAACTTATATATACGTGTTGGGAGGGGAGAAGGAAATGAAAACAGAAAAAGAAAAGATGATACTTGGGGAAATGTACATACCAGCTGATCCTGTTTTGATTCAAGAGAGGGAGCAAGCTCGTATATTAACGAGAAAATTAAATGAAACGCCAGAAGTACAATTAAAAGAGCGTAGCGAAATCGTAAAAGAACTATTCGGAACGACTGGAGATAACATTCATCTTGAATCTTCTTTTAGATGTGATTACGGTTATAACATTCATGTTGGCGAAAATTTTTACGCGAACTTTGATTGTACGATTTTAGACGTGTGTCCGGTGACAATCGGAGTGAACTGTATGTTAGCTCCAGGTGTTCACATTTATACAGCAACGCACCCGCTTGATCCAGTAGAGCGCATAAGCGGATCAGAGTACGGAAAACCAGTTACAATTGGCGATAACGTATGGATTGGCGGAAGAGCGATTATTAATCCAGGTGTAACGATTGGAGATAATGCGGTGATCGCATCTGGCGCTGTTGTAACGAAAGATGTGCCGGACAATGTAGTGGTTGGCGGGAATCCTGCGAAGATTATTAAAAAAATAAAATAATATTTGAACGAAGTGCCTTCCTCGTCTGTATACATTTATGAAAGAATAGATGAGGGAGGCTTTTTTATGTCTAATAAATTACTTCTTGCTTTTGCCGTAATTGGAATTATCGTCGTATTTTCTTGTGGTTTGCTATTACCGATGCCAATCGGATTTAAAGTATCAATGATTACAGCCGGTGTCATGATGATTGTTATGTTTTCAATCATTATTCCGTTTGATAGAAAACATATAGTACGGAAAAAAGGATATAAAATTGATTTTACAAAAACAAAAGTGTATTTTCGCTGGAATGTATTTGATACGATTTCGGCTTGTTTGGCAGTGTATGCGTGCATATGTGTGCAAGCATTAAATATTTTAGTTTCAACCGGACAGACAATTCAAAACCCGTATGTTCAATTTTTTACGAATCAATCGCAAGTATGGATTATTGTCGCAAGTTGCTATTTAATTTCCCGCATTTCATTAACGTTAAAAGGAATAAAGGAGATCAAAAATCATGGCGCAGATTGGGATTGAGGAAGAGCTCATGCTTGCGTATCGAAGTGGAGATAAGCAGGCAGGAGAAAAACTATATGTTTTGATCAAACCAGCGCTATACACATTTTTATATCGATTTAACCGAGATGAACAATTAAGTATCGATCTCGTGCAAGATACATTTTTGACATTAGAACGAAAGAAACATATGTATGAACCTGAAAAAGGTAAAATAAAAACGTATTTATTTCAAATTGGTTATCGTCTTATGATTAATAAATTAAATAGAAGAAAAAAGTGGCGTACGCTTTTGCCGTTTTTAGTGCCGATTCAGGAAAAAGAATTTTCTATCGAAGACCGGCTCACGGTAAGAGCGGCAATTTTGAAAGTTCCTGAAGAACAGCGGGCTGTCCTTATTCTTTCTTATTATCATGATATGCAGCAAAAAGAAATTGCAGAGATATTAAACATTCCCATTGGAACAGTGAAGTCGAGACTCCATAACGGGATAAAGAAACTGAAACAATTGCTGGAGGTGGATGAAATTGAGCGAAAATCCCTTTAAGAGTGAATATAAATTAAAACAGCATTTAGATAGTGACCATGTAGAAATACCGGATTTTCCAAAAACGGTAAGTCGCTTCGATCGATTAATCGGATTTCTTGGTTCTCCAGCGAAAGATCCTGTGGAGGCAACGATTGGAAATGATTTATCGGTTGTGTTTCATGTATCGTTATTAGTTGGAGTTCCAATTCTTTCTCTTATTACGATACTCTTTGCGACGTTGTAAAGGATTGGCAAGGAGAGAAACTCGACCTCTATTTGACACGCCTATATAAATGATGGTATAAAGAAAAGTATATGAATAATTGAGCGTGGAAAGGGAGAAGTAGTGATCATTTCCCTGTTTTAGAGAGCTGATGGTCGGTGGAAATCAGCACATAGATGATCGCGAATTACGCCCCTAGAGCATCTTTTTTCGATTGAATTGTATTCAAAAGGGAAAAGACGGTGCTAAGCCGTTATGTAAATAAGGTGGTAGGCTTTTTTTGTCTGCAACTAGGGTGGTAACGCGATGATCAAAATCGTCCCTTATTTAAAGGGGCGATTTTTTTATGTTTTCAACCTTCACGCCAGTAATGAACTTAAAGGAGAGTATGTAGGATATGGGTATTTTACAAGATCTTGAATTTCGCGGTCTAATTAACCAGCAAACAGATGCTGAGGGCCTTGAGCAATTATTAGAAAAAGAAAGCGTTAAATTATACTGTGGTTTCGATCCGACAGCGGATAGCTTACACATCGGTCATATGTTACCAGTATTAATGTTACGTCGTTTCCAATTAGCTGGTCACCAACCAATCGCACTTGTTGGCGGTGGTACTGGTATGATCGGTGACCCAAGTGGTAAAAAAGCTGAACGTACATTAAATACGAAAGATACAGTTGCTTACTACACAGAAAGCATTAAAAACCAACTTTCAAACTTCTTAGAGTTCGAAAACGTGGACAACCCAGCAACAATGGCTAATAACTATGATTGGCTTGGTAACTTAGATGTAATTTCATTCTTACGCGATATCGGTAAAAACTTCGGTTTAAACTATATGTTAGCAAAAGATACAGTAGCATCTCGTTTAGATACTGGTATTTCATTTACTGAGTTTAGTTATATGATTTTACAATCATACGACTTCTTAAACTTGTACCAAAACCATAATTGCCGTCTACAAATCGGTGGTAGTGACCAATGGGGTAACATTACAGCTGGTCTTGAATTAATCCGTAAATCAGAAGAAGATGCGAAAGCGTTCGGTTTAACAATTCCACTAGTTACAAAATCTGACGGTACGAAGTTTGGTAAAACAGAGGGCGGCGCAATTTGGTTAGACCCAGAGAAAACAACTCCTTACGAGTTCTACCAATTCTGGATTAACACAGATGACCGCGACGTTGTTAAATACTTAAAATACTTCACATTCTTATCTCATGAAGAAATTCTTGAGCTTGAAAAGCAAGTAACTGAAGCACCAGAAAAACGTGCAGCACAAAAATCATTAGGATCTGAAATGACAAAACTTGTTCACGGCGAAGAAGCGTTAGAGCAAGCAATTAAAATTTCAGCTGCATTATTCAGTGGCTCTGTAGCAGAACTTACTGCAAGCGAAATCGAGCAAGGATTCAAAGACGTACCATCTGTAGAACGCACTGCAGAAGATACAGTATTAATCGACTTACTTGTAGAAAGTAAAATTTCACCATCTAAACGTCAAGCACGTGAAGATGTAACTAACGGTGCAATCTACGTAAACGGTGAGCGTACACAAGCGTTAGACTACGTTGTAACAGAAAACGACCGCATCGAAGGTAAATTCACAATCATTCGCCGCGGTAAGAAGAAATATTTCTTAATTCGTTACTAATCAGAAACGAGTGTAAAACAAATAGTACCCCGAATGGTAGGCTGAAAAGTCTATCGTTCGGGGTTTTTATGTATGCATTTAAATTGCCTCATGATTTCTTTTAAATAGAATATGAAGAATTAATACGAGCATGTAAAGTAAGCTAATTTGCATAACGACAAATGCTCCGGGATAAAATTTTGCCGCATATATAAAGAAATCGATTTGATAAATATCGTCATAATGTGAAACGTACCCTTTAAAATAATTCGTAAACTTAGCGCTATATTTCCATTCATCAGGATTATCTATTAAATTACTCCCTTGATACCAACTCATAAGTGCTGAAGTAATAAAAAGCATACAGGCACTACCCAATTGAACCATTTGATTTATTGTCAAAATGAAACAACCTCCTATTTAATGGTTATTATAGCGTGCATTCGTATTCCTGTAACCTTTTTGTTGTAATCTCCTTTTCGAGTTCATACGGAAATCACATGTAAGCGGTATGATAAATGTATAACAAATAGAAAGGAGTGGTAAAACAAAATGTCACTAGAAGCGCTCATTATTTTTTCTTTGCTAAACGCTGGTCAGCTTGCAGAGCATTCGAAGGTTGATGTACATAAAGAGCAGAAAGATGCTTATGTATATGTTCAAAAAGAGGAAAATAAATAATTTTATTTTATATATAAACGAAAAAAGCCAATCCAGAGGATTGGCTTTTTGTCAGGTATTTGGAAAAAGAGTGGGAATTTCTCTCTTTTAAACATTAGCTAAAATTTGATCATAGCAAGAAATAATAAGTGGTTCCAAATCTTTTAAATCATTAACATTATCAATGAAAATTCTACTCACTCCCTGTGATTTTGGAGCCTGTTCAACTACAAAATTAGGGCATAGCTGTTTAGTAGCTTCTAAATCTAATCTTACAACTAAGGATTTTGCTTCTCCATCGAGGAAGAGACGTATAAACCATTTTGTGATTACACGATTCATGATGCAAAAATAACTAATGGTATCTTTATATTTAAGGTCGCTGATGTCTCTGTGATTTTCAGTTAAAATCTCTTTAACAATGTTAAATGCGGTTAGTTCATCTTCGGTAGTGAAAACTCTATCGGGTTTGTCTTCTTTGCTAATGTCTTCAATCATTTCGGTAGAAGCGGCTGCAACCAAGTTTGTTTCTATTTTCTCCGTTGTTTTTGTTTCTTTTGGTGTTAAACCATCACTGATTATTTCTAATAGTGTTTGATTAATTGCTTTTTTAACAATTGGTCGAAATCGCTCTAAAACGTTATTTGTAATTCTAGTTGAGCTAAAGTCTTTAATTAGAAAGCGAAGGAAGTCATCTGAAGGATTTTTAAATAATTCTTTAATTGTAGAGTTTAAATTGGTCATATAAATAAGTTCTTCGGCATATTTCACGATTCCCTCAGCTTCAAAATTTTCTTTTGTAAAAGTTTCAATTGTTTCAATGTCTGTATTGGTTAAATTATCCATGTTAAATGTGAAGAAAGGTTTTTCATCCATCACGTTGTCATTTGTTAAATCAGTATAAAACTTGTATTCTATACCATTAGTTAGCACTCCTACTTTGACATCGGGTAAGGAATTAAAATACCTAGATAATTGTGCATCATGTTTAAGGAGGTTTTCTGTTACGGATTTTGCCTCAATTAAAATAATTGGCACTCCATTTTTGAAAACCGCATAATCGACCTTTTCCCCCTTTTTAGTTCCAAAGTCCGCAATATACTCAGGTCTAACTTCTAAAGGATTAAAAACGTCATAACCTAGCTTTTGAAGAAACGGAATAATTAATGATTGTTTGGTCATTTCTTCATTAGTTATGTACTCTTTTCGTTCTAAAACTTGGTTAGCTATTTTATTTATATCATTTCTAAATTCCATATCCACGTCTCCTTGGTTTTTTTGATTGAAAATTCTTAATATTAATATTATTCTACTATGAAAATTGATAATATAACAGAAGTTCTGTATGAAAATAGGGAGGTTATTTTTGGGGTTTGAATTTGATTAAATAAAAAATATTTGTTTTAAATGGGGGTGAGGAGTATTTTTTATGTTACGTGTGATATAAAAATAATGGTGGGAATTGAAAAAAGCCAATCCAGAGGATTGGCTTTTTGTCATTAACGAGAGTAGAACTCTACGATTAATGCTTCGTTGATTTCAGCTGCTAACTCAGAACGCTCAGCGTGACGAGTGTAAGTAGCTTCTAACTTATCAGCATCGAAAGTTAAGTATTCTGGTACGAAGTTGTTAACTTCGATCGCTTCTTTAACAACAACAAGGCTGTTAGATTTTTCGCGAACGCTGATAGTTTGGTTAGGTTTAACGCGGTAAGATGGGATATCTACGCGAGCGCCATCAACCGTGATGTGACCGTGGTTTACTAATTGGCGAGCTGCACGACGAGTGCGAGCTAAGCCCATGCGGTAAACTAAGTTGTCAAGACGAGCTTCAAGAAGGATCATGAAGTTTTCGCCGTGCTTACCAGGCATTTTACCTGCTTGGTCAAATGTGCGACGGAATTGACGCTCAGTCATGCCGTACATGTGACGAAGTTTTTGTTTCTCTTGTAATTGTAAACCGTATTCTGAAAGTTTCTTACGTTGGTTAGGACCGTGAGGACCTGGTGCGTAAGGGCGTTTTTCTAATTCTTTTCCTGTGCCGCTTAGAGAGATTCCAAGACGACGAGACAGTTTCCATGCTGGACCTGTATAACGAGCCATAGTTGACTCCTCCTTTAAAAATGTTTTTATTTTCGTAAAATAAAAACAGACGTAATCGATATTTACGGGTATTTTGTTTTCATGTACCTTCGCTCCAGCAGCAGGGAGTTACGAGATACACCTCCGCAGAGGAACAAAATACAAACGATAAACTCACATTACAAGGCTGCCTTTTTATTTTACACAAACGCTATTATATCTTTTACTTACAGTTTCGTCAAGAGACTCCCTTTTTGTTTTATGCAGATAAATTTTGGAAATTAACAAGAAGGAATTTAAAACAATATAAAAGAAATGATAGAAACACAAATAAAACGCTTACATAAAATGTAGTAAAGACGTTCATCAGATTTTTCCTGGTGGATATGTGGAAATAAAGACATAAGGGGGATGTTTTTATGAAAAAGAAACATATAGAGACAGCATTAATTCATCACGGATATGAATCAAATGAAAATAAAGGGAGTTTAACACCACCTTTATTTCAAACTTCTACATTTACGTTTGAGACAGCACAGCAAGGAGAAGCGAGTTTTGCGGGAGAAGATCCATCTTATATTTATACAAGGCTTGGGAATCCAACTGTGAAATTATTTGAAGAACGTATGGCTGTTTTAGAAGATGGAGAGGAGGCGCTGGCGTTCGGTTCAGGTATGGCAGCCATTTCAGCAACTTTAATCGGTTTTCTAAAGGCTGGAGATCATATTATTTGTTCAAATGGATTATATGGATGTACGTACGGTTTTTTAGAAGTATTAGAAGAGAAATTTATGATTACGCATTCGTTTTGTGATATGGAGACAGAGACTGATATTGAAAATAAAATTCGTCCAAATACAAAGCTCATTTTCGTTGAAACACCGATAAATCCAACGATGAAATTAATTGATTTAGAAAAGGTGATCGGGGTAGCGAAGCGCAATGATTTGCTTGTTATTGTTGATAATACGTTTTGTTCACCTTATTTACAAAGACCTCTTGAACTTGGTTGTGACGCCGTCGTTCACAGTGCGACAAAATATATTGGTGGTCACGGGGATGTTGTAGCGGGTGTAACAATTTGTAGAACGAAAGCGTTAGCTGATAAAATTCGTCCGATGCGAAAAGATATCGGCGGTATTATGGCGCCGTTTGACGCATGGTTATTGTTACGCGGATTAAAAACATTAGCAGTAAGAATGGATCGGCATTGTGATAATGCGGAAAAAATTGTATCGTTTTTGAAAAATCATGAAGCAGTAGAAGGTGTTTGGTATCCGGAGGGAGAATTAGCATCCCGCCAAATGAAACGAGGCGGGGGCGTTATTTCTTTTTCAATTAAAGGCGGGAAAGAGGAAACACAGTCGTTTATCAATGACCTCCATTTTATTACAATTGCCGTAAGTTTAGGTGATACAGAAACGTTAATTCAGCATCCAGCGACGATGACGCATGCAGCTATTCCAGCTGAACTAAGAAAAGAAATGGGTATTTTCGATAATTTAATACGCCTATCTGTCGGCTTAGAATCATGGGAAGATATCGTTTCTGATTTAGAACAGGCACTAAAGAAGATATCTACTGTGAGTAATCAATAAAGTGAAACTTTAATCAATGGGGGTTTTGTCCATCCCCCGCTGATTATTAGCCCTCACAAATCGGGCTTTTACGGGCAGTTATCTCCCACCTAACTTCCTTGTATTCGCCGAATTTACTGCCCGTTAATGCGGGATAAAAAAGAGTGAGCTATCGGTTTCGTACGTTACGTACGTAATCGATAGCTCACTCTTTTCTTTATTAAATATGTTTTAGGAGTGTTTCCACAAACTTTTCTAAATAGTGCTGATCTACTTCATCGAAACGATTTTTTTCAGGACTATCAATATCAAGCACACCAATGATATTTCCTTCTTTCATAATCGGTACAACGATTTCAGAATTAGAGGCACTATCGCAAGCGATATGTCCTGGGAATTGGTGAACATCTGCTACAAGTTGCGTTGTTTTTGTTTCAGCTGCAACACCGCAAACACCACGTCCGAACGGAATACGCACGCAAGCTGGCATCCCTTGGAATGGTCCAAGAACAAGTTGATTTCCTTCTGTTACATAAAAGCCAACCCAATTAACGCGATCTAAAAATTGATTTAATAGTGCGGACGCATTTGATAAGTTTGCGACTACGTTCGGTTCGCCAGTTAATAATGCATCCAGTTGTTTAATTACTGTCTCATATTGCTCTTCACGAGATCCTGCATAACTTTCTTTTGTAAACATGGAAACAACTCCCTTTTTAGCGAGATATGTAAAACGATAGCAAAATACGATGTATTTCACATGACTTTGTCGATAGAAAATTAAAGGAATTTGTCTTAAAAGTCAAGAAATTTAAACTATAGCTGTTCAGTGAGAGGAAGTGAGCGCATGAAACAGACGAAACAAAAAGTAATTGATGCGGCAATATCGTTGTTTAACACGAAAGGTTATGATGGAACGTCGGTGCGAGAAATTGCAAAGCGAGCGGATGTGAATGTAGCGAATATTTCATATTATTTTGCTGGAAAGCAAGGGTTATTAGAACAGCTTATTACTGATTTTTTAGAAGGATATATTCACGTGATTGAAACGTCATTTGAACAGAGAGAATATTTATCGGCTAAAGATGTGATGGTGCAAATGGTGCGCGGGATTTTACGATATCAATTTGATAATAGAGAACTGACACGTTTTTTTTATAGAGAGCTTTCGCTTGATACGACATTAATTCGTGAAGTGATGACCGTTTATTTTTCTAGAGAAAGATATTATATAGAGCAAATCATTAAACAAGGACAAATGAAGCAAGAATTTAAAAAGGTATCTTTTACAATGTTTATGACGCAATTAAAAGGCATGATGAATATGCCGTTTTTATATCCACAATATATATCAGAGGTGCTACACTCATTTCCGTCTGAGACGTTTTTCTTAGAAATGTATACGAAGGAAATTGAGCAATGGATGGAACGAACATTATATAAAGCGAGTATGTATTATGAACTACCAAGAGCTGTTCATATGTGAAAAATCCCCACCTAACGAACTGAGGTGGGGATTTTTATATGTTGTTTTCTTTGCCATAAATTGTTGCATACTAGCGCAATAATTGTTAATGAACAGCTAATTGTATACCTAGAAATATGTGATGTAAGGAAAATGATTATGAATGTGTTTCAATGTATGGGCGCGAAACCAATAATTGCGGTTGAAACATCTTATGCAGAATCGATGATTGCGATGGTAGGAGCTGGACTTGGTATAACATTGCTTCCGGAAACCGCTTTACAGTAAGCCGTAATGCAAGGTAACGTACGTGCGATTTCTGTAGAACCACCACTAATGCGAAAGATTTATTTCGTCTCTCATATGAAAGAGAGCTCGTTATCCTGCATTAACTGCCCGTAAAAGTCTTACCTTTATTGCATTCATTTGAGGACGGATAATGGAATAAGTGGAATATTAAGAAGTATTACAATTACATGTAAAGAAACATGAAATTTTAAAAAAAACTAGGTCAAAAACACGTCATTACATGGTATGATTAGAACATTGTTAGTTGTTAAATATAGGGGAATTCCCTTTTTATACATAATGCCTTCCATTTCATAAACGGAACGGACAAAAAAAGAGATATAACTAGGAGGCTTTTTTGCATGGATTCTATCCTGACGATCGTTATCATTGTAGTAAGCTCTATTCTAGTGCTGCTCATGATAGAGCTTGTGATAAGAAATCGTTCATATAAAGATATTGAAGCACTGGAGCAGTGGAAACAAGAGATAAAAGATAAACCTGTGGCAGATGAACTAAAGCGGGTAAAAGATTTAAATATGACAGGTCAAACAGAAGAGCTGTTTGGTAAATGGCGTGAAGAGTGGGATGAAATTGTATCAACAACTCTTCCGAAAGCTGAAAAAGATTTAGGGCAAGCGCGAAAATTCGCCTCGCAATTCTCCTTCCGCAAAGCAAAGCATGCGATGAAAGAATCCATAAGTGGTTTAGATGACGCTGATAATCGTATTACAGACATTTTAAATGAATTACAGCAACTGTTAGAAAGCCATGAGAAAAATAGTGCGGAAATTGAAGGGTTACGTGATACATATCGTAGTATGAAAAAGAGCGTTCTTGCTCATCGACACATGTATGGAGCAGCTGAGCAAAAAATTGAAGAGATGTTAGATGTTGAATCCGAGAAGTTCAAAACTTTTGAAGAGGCAACAGATAATGGTGATTATTTAAAAGCGAGAGAAATTGTTATTAGTTTAGAAGAAGGTTTAGCAAGTTTAGAAATCGTTATTCATCAAATTCCGGATTTATTGGTAGAGTGTCAAGCGACATTACCAGTTCAGCTGGAAGATTTATTACAAGGTCATGATGATATGATAAGACAAGGCTATGTATTAGAGTATTTGGAAATCCCTAAAGAAGTCCGCGATATGACGACACAACTACACACATGTTTAATGGATATACAGGAACTTCATATAACAGAAGCAGCAGAAAAAGTAGAGAACTTAAAAACTCGTTTAGACAGTTTTTATGATCAACTTGAACAAGAAGTGCATGCGAAACATTATGTGGAGCAAAAAACACTGTCTGTTTATGAAGATTTAGAAGAAATTCGTACAGAAACAATTGAAACGAAAATAGAAACACAACTTGTGAAACAAAGTTATCAATTACAAGACAAAGATATTGAGTCACAAAAAGTAATTGAAAAGCAAATGCATATTTTAATGAAACGTTTTGAAGTGTTACAAATACGCGTTGCTGAACAAGATATTGCATTCTCTATTATTCGTGAGGAACTAGAAGAGGTTTATGAGCAATGTGAAACTTTAAAAGTACTTCATGCAGAATATAAAGAAATGCTGCAAACGATGCGCAAAGAAGAATTTGAAGCACGTGAGAAATTACAAGAAATGCGAAATACAATTTTTGAGACGAAACGTTTTATGCAAAAGTCGAATTTACCAGGTCTTCCAGAGAGTATTATGGAAGATTTACAAAAAGGGCAAATGGCGATGCAAGCTGTATATGAGCAATTAGAAGTAAAGCCGTTAAATATGAATACTGTAAATAGCAGTTTAGAAGAAGCATACACAGTTGTGAATGGTGTATCTGAAATGACAGAAGAATTAATTGGACAAGCTTATTTAGTTGAAAAACTAATTCAATACGGTAACCGATACCGCAGTCATGATGAGAATCTTGCAGAAAGCTTAAATTATGCGGAGAAATTATTCCGTGAATATCAATACGATGCAGCTTTAGAACAAGCGGCTTCTATATTAGAGCAACTTGAACCTGGTGTTGTTCAAAAAATAGCTGAATATGTAGACAATGAGCAAACCCTTTAATAAAGGGTTTGTTTTTTTGTGTAATTTTGAAGTCGATGTTGCTATAATGAATAGCGGAATACAGTAAGGTTGTTCGTTTCAAAATAAAGTGAAACCATAAGTGATGGGGTTTCATCCACCACTCAGTATGCCTGCAAATGGCCGGGGGAAATGTACACTTTTATATAAAAACGGAACCTTTGAGTAGTCTTAGCGTAATTACACGTATTTGTGATATGATTATATGATGTGATAGCGCTGAAAGGGGAAGAACGATGATCTATTTTGATAATAGTGCGACGACGAAGCCATATCCAGAAGCGCTTCAATCGTACGTAACGGTTGCAGGGAAATATTTTGGTAATCCTTCTTCTATTCATTCGCTTGGAGGAGAGGCAGAGCGTCTATTAACACAATCGAGAACGATTGCGGCACAGCTCCTTCACGTTAAACCTGCTGAAATTATTTTCACATCAGGTGGAACGGAAGGGAATAACCTTGCGATTAAAGGGATAGCGATGAGGAATCGTTCGCGCGGCAAACATATCATTACAACAAATATTGAACACGCGTCTGTGTTTGAAGCATATAAACAATTAGAAGATCTCGGTTTTGATGTAACGTATTTACCGGTTAACGAGCACGGTGTTGTATCGGTAGAAGATGTAAAACGAGCACTTCGTGAAGATACGATTCTTGTGTCAATTATTCACGTGAACAACGAGACTGGAGCGATTCAGCCCGTTACTGAAATTGGAACATTATTAACGAACTATCCGAAAATAAGATTCCACGTGGACCATGTACAAGGGATAGGAAAAGTACCACTTGATTTATACGCTTCTCATATTGACCTTTGTTCAATATCTGGACATAAATTTCATAGCGTAAAGGGGACAGGTCTTCTTTACGTACGTGATGGTGTAAGATTAGATCCAATCTTATCAGGTGGTCAACAAGAGCTCAAGTATCGTTCAGGTACAGAAAATTTACCTGGTATTGTAGCGATGGTGAAAGCACTTCGTATGACGATGGAACAAGTGAAAGAAAAGATAGTTCATTTGCAAAATTTACAAACAGAGCTGGTCCGTTTCTTTAAAGAGATGGAAACTGTAACGATTAATACATCACTTGAATATGCGGCACCGCACATTTTAAATGTATCATTTGTCGGTTTAAAACCAGAAGTAGTCGTTCATGCTTTAGAAGAGCATGGTGTATATGTATCGACGAAGTCTGCTTGTTCTTCAAAAGCAAATGAAGTGAGCAGAGTACTAGTGGCAATGGGAGTACCGCACGCCGCAGCTACAAGTGCGATTCGCATTAGTCTAGCACCAGACAACACGATGGAAGAAGTAAAACAATTTGAAGGTATTGTTAAAGAGACGATGCCAAAATTATATGAAGTGATGAGGTAAAGAAATATGATGACATATGAATATATTTTAGTTCGTTATGGAGAAATGACGACAAAAGGAAAGAACCGTTCTAAGTTTGTAAGTACGTTAAAAGATAATGTGAAATTCAAATTAAAAAAATTCCCAAACATTAAAATTGATGCAACACATGATCGTATGTACATTCAGTTAAATGGTGAAGACCATGAAGCAATTTCTGAAAGATTGAAAGATGTATTTGGTATTCATAAGTTTAACTTAGCAATGAAAGTACCATCAGAATTAGAAGATATTAAAAAAGGTGCGTTAGCAGCTTTCTTACAAGTAAAAGGTGATGTGAAAACATTTAAAATTACAGTGCACCGCTCTGATAAACGCTTCCCAATGAAGACGATGGAGTTACTTCCAGAAATCGGTGGGCACATTTTAGAAAATACAGAGGATATCACAGTAGATGTTCATAATCCAGATGTGAATGTACGTATAGAAATTCGCAGTGGTTACAGCTATATTATGTGTGGTGAGCACATGGGAGCTGGCGGTTTACCAGTTGGCGTTGGCGGAAAAGTAATGGTACTTCTTTCTGGTGGTATCGATAGCCCGGTAGCAACTTACTTAACGATGAAACGCGGCGTATCTGTGGAAGCAGTTCACTTCCATAGTCCACCTTTCACAAGCGAGCGCGCGAAACAAAAAGTAATCGATTTAGCACAAGAGTTAACGCAATACTGTAAACGTGTAACACTTCATCTTGTTCCATTTACTGAAGTGCAAAAAACGATTAATAAAGAGATTCCATCTAGCTATTCTATGACAGTTATGCGTCGTATGATGATGCGTATTACAGAGCGTATTGCAGAGGAGCGTAACGCACTTGCAATTACGACTGGTGAAAGTCTTGGACAAGTAGCGAGCCAAACGTTAGATAGTATGCATACGATTAACGAAGTGACAAACTATCCTGTTATTCGTCCGCTTATTACGATGGATAAATTAGAAATTATTAAAATTGCAAAAGAAATTGGAACGTATGATATTTCAATTCGTCCATATGAAGACTGCTGTACAGTGTTTACACCAGCAAGTCCATCGACGAAACCAAAGCGTGAGAAAGCAAATCGTTTTGAAGCGAAGTACGATTTTGCGCCGTTAATTGAAGAGGCTGTAGCGAACAAAGAAACAATGGTATTACAAACAGTAGAAGTAGTCGCTGAAGAAGAAAAATTCGAAGAACTTTTCTAAACCCATAAATTACCACATTCAAATGTGCATGAAGTCATGTTGTTTATCACACTCTATACTCACAAGGAGGTGATACAACATGGCAAGCACAAATAAATTAGCAGTGTCTGGTGCTCAAGCAGCATTAGATCAAATGAAATACGAAATCGCTCAAGAGTTTGGTGTTCAACTTGGAGCTGATGCAACATCTCGCGCTAACGGTTCTGTTGGTGGCGAAATTACTAAACGTCTAGTTTCACTAGCTGAGCAACAATTAGGCGGTTACCAAAAATAATCCCATATACGATGGCTTAGAAAGAGCGGGTTCTCCCGCTCTTTCTTTTTGTCGTTTTCGTCGTTATTTGCCGATGAATCGTTATGTTAAAAACATCGTCGCTATACATTCATACATCAATTCGACATAAATATAAAAAAATTGTCAAAAGAAGAGGGTTCAAAATTTACTGAAAATTCTTTATTATATAAGGGAGGCATAGAAATAAAGGAGGATGTTTATGAAGAGAGAGGAATTGTTGGCGCCGCAGTCTTATAATTTAGTTTCGGAAATAGAGAAATATACGAATGATAAAGAGAAGCTTGCTTTAATTTGGCAAGATGATAAAGGAAATAGACGAGAGATTACATATTTTGAATTAATGCAAGGTGCGAATAGAATTGGAAACGCTTTTATAAAAAGTGGCTTACAAAAAGGGGACAAGCTCCTTATTATGATACCGCGCTTAATTGAAGCTTACATGACGTATATTGCTGCGATTAAAGCAGGATTTGTCGTTATTCCAAGCTCAGAAATGTTGCGTAAAAAAGATATCGAGTATCGTATTGGGCACGGAGAAGTAAAGGCTATCGTAAGTTACGAACCGTATATTGGACAATTTGACGGCGTAGAAGCGGTGGAATCTCTTCAAAAATTCGTCCTGAGCGAGCGATCAGTAGATGGATGGACGAATTTAAAAACAGCATTAGAAACGGAAAGTGATACGTTAGAAATGGCGAAGACGGATAAAGAAGATATGGTCTTTTTATCTTATACGTCAGGGACGACAGGAAATCCAAAAGGAGTTGTTCATACGCATGCATGGGCATACGCTCATTTACGTACAAGCGCCCCGAACTGGCTCGGAATCGAAGAAGAAGATGTTGTATGGGCAACGGCTAGTCCAGGTTGGCAAAAGTGGATTTGGAGCCCGTTTGTAGCGACTCTCGGTTCAGGTGCAACAGGATTTGTATACAATGGTAAGTTTGAACCAAAAACGTATTTAAATTTATTAGGCGATAACAAGGTGAATGTGCTTTGTTGTACGCCGACTGAGTATAGATTAATGGCGAAGGTAGAAAATTTAAGTGAGTACAATTTAGAAGCGTTACATAGCGCTGTATCAGCTGGTGAGCCGTTAAACAGGGAAGTCATTGAAACGTTCCAAAGGCATTTCGATATTACAGTAAGAGACGGCTATGGGCAAACGGAAAATACATTACTCGTTGGAATAATGAAAGGGATGGACATTAGACCGGGATCAATGGGAAAACCGACGCCAGGAAACCATGTTGATATCGTAAATGAAGAAGGAACTCCTGTACAGGTAGGAGAAGTTGGTGATATTGCAGTTCACATTGAAACACCAGCACTCTTTAAACAATATTATAAAGACGATGAGCGCACAGCGATGCAATTCCGCGGTGATTATTATATTACCGGTGATAAAGCGAAAAAAGATGAAGAAGGCTATTTTTGGTTTGAAGGTCGCGGTGATGATATTATTATTAGCTCTGGTTATACAATCGGACCGTTTGAAGTCGAAGATGCACTTGTAAAACATCCATATGTAAGAGAATGTGCGGTTGTCGCAAGCCCTGATGAAATTCGCGGAAGTGTCGTGAAGGCATTTATCGTATTAAGAGAGAATATAGACAAGAACGAAGAAACATTAATTCCAGTGCTCCAACAACACGTCAAAGAATTGACTGCACCATATAAATACCCTCGCAAAATTGAATTTGTAGATGAACTACCAAAAACGATTTCCGGAAAAATTCGCCGTATTGAACTTAGAAAACAAGAAATGGAGCTTCCTTCAAAATAATTTTGAAAATAGGGAAGTAAATAGTTGAATGAAATGTAAAACGATGATATTATAAAAACGAACACAAGTTCGATTTTATAAACTAAAAAAAGAGGTGTCCGTATGATTTTAGGTATTAATCCGTACTTAGTTTTAGATGGTAGTGGGCAAGAAGCTGTACAGTTTTACAAAGAGGCGTTAGACGCAAAAGTAGAAGTAATGCAAACTTTTGGTGACATGCCTGAAAATCCAGAATACCCAATTCCAGCTGAAGCGAAAGAGCGCGTTTTACATGCTACTTTAAAAGTTGGTAATACGGACCTTATGATTTCTGATACATTCCCAGGTCAAGGGCATGCAATCGGATCTCAAGTAACAATCGCAATTCAAATTAATAATGCAGAAAAAGCGAAAGAAGTATTTGATAAGTTACAAGAAGGTGGAGAAGTTATTATGCCACTTCAAGAAACTTTCTGGAGCCCAGCATACGGACAACTAAAAGATAAATTTAACATTGAATGGCAAGTTACAACGAACCCTACTGAACAAAAATAATTTTTGGAAAAGCACCATTTTTAATCGAAATGGTGCTTTTTTTATACGCTCTAATTTCGTAGACTAAAGGAAAAGGGGGACGAGTATATGGGAGAAATTTGGTATGGCGGCACCATTTACACTATGCGAGAAGAGAATGAAAAAGTAGAAGCTATTTACGTTGAAAATGGCGTCATTGTTCATATGGGGAATAAAGAAGAGTTAGAAAACCGATATTCAGAAGTGAAGTTATATGACTTAAAAGGGAAAACGATGATTCCAGGACTCGTTGATAGCCATATGCATCTTATTGGGCATGGGGAGAGGTTGCTTCGTCTAGATCTATCAAATTGCAAATCTTATAGCGAAGTACTTACTCTTGTTCAGAAGCGCGTAGAAGAAGCGCCAAAAGGATCTTGGATTATCGGAGAAGGATGGAATGAAAATAATTTCACAGATACAAAACAAGTTCATGTACGTGATTTAGATGAAATCTCTAAAGAACATCCGATTTTATTAAAGCGTGTTTGTCGTCACGTGACATGGGTGAATTCATACATATTGCAAGAAGCGAACATAACAGAAGCGACGCAAGATCCAAAGGGCGGAAAAATTGGTCGTGACTCATTAAATAAATTAACAGGACTTTTATATGAGCAAGGACAAGAGTTAATTAAACATGTTCAGCCCGAAATAGATGGAGTGTATTTGCAAAGTGCTCTGCAAACAGCGATTTCAGACTGCTGGCAATACGGATTAGTTGGCGGACATACGGAAGACTTAAATTATTATGGCGGCTTTCAAAAAACGTACAATGCGTTTTCACACGTTATAAAAGAAATGCGGTTTAAAGCGCATTTACTCGTTCACCATGAAGTAGCGAATGAACGAAAAGAATATGAAAATGAGCACTATATTGAATTTGGTGCGATGAAAATTTTTTCTGACGGTTCTTTCGGCGGAAGAACAGCTTTATTAAGTGAACCGTATGAAGATGCGAAGGAAACGAATGGAGTTGCCATTTTCTCACGTGAAGAGCTTGCAGGTTTAGTGAAAAAAGCACGAGATTTACATATGCCAGTTGCCATTCATACAATTGGTGATTTATCGCTTGAATATGTCATTGATGCGCTTGAATTATATCCACCTGCAGAAGGATTACGTGACCGTATTATTCATTGTCAGCTAGCTCGTGAAGAGTTGATTGAAAGAATGAAACACTTGCCAGCTATTATTGATATTCAGCCAGTCTTTGTTTCGTCAGATTTTCCATCAGTTATTGAAAAACTAGGAGAACGCCGTCTTCGTTATGCGTATGCTTGGAAGACGTTACTGGATGCAGGATTACACTGTAATGGAGGCTCTGATGCTCCAATTGAACAAGTGAATCCGTTTTTAGGTATATATAGTGCTGTTACACGTAGAAGTTTTATTGACGGCGTATGCTATATGCCAGAAGAAAGATTAACGGTATATGAAGCTGTCTCTTTATTTACAACAGGAAGTGCCTATGCAATCGGAAAAGAAGCGAAGCGAGGACAAATCGCAAAAGGATATGAGGCAGACTTTACGATATTAGACCGCAATGTTTTTGAAATTGAGGCGGAAGAAATAAAAGAAGTACAGGCAGAAATGACCGTCATTGATGGGAAGATTGTTTATAGAAAAGACGTCTAAAAATTTGAGGGAGCGGCTCCGAAAATACATTTTGGTGCTGCTTCCTCTTTTTAGATAGGTTGATGATGTCGGTAAATTGATATTTTGGGTAAAATCGTTGATATAATTTCATATACTGTTGTCCTGTTCCAAAATGTTTTGTGAAACAGCGTCAAGTTGCATTTGATAAATAAAAAACCCTCGAATTATGGAAATCCCATAATTCGAGGGTTTTTTGATTACTATAAAAACGTTCTCTGTACTTTTTCCCAGAAAGAGTTGTTTTTTAATTTAACAGTTTTAATTTGTTTATCGCTTAAACGAACAACGGCTTTTTCCACTTGTTTAATGCTAAGTGCTTCGTTATCCATTCCGATAACAGGATAATCATTTCCATCTGGTTTAAGTGTTAAAGTTAACGTACGCTCGTGATTTAAAAGGAACGGTGACCCGAGTGTACGGTATGTGTTGTTATTTAAAGATGCTAGTTCGCTTACTTGGAAACATGGGATAAGTGGATCGACAACTGCACCATGTAATGATTTATTGTAAGCGGTACTTCCTGTTGGTGTGGAGATAACTAATCCATCACCTCTAAAGGTTTCGAAATGTAAATTGTCGACGTGTACATCTACGACAAATGTTTTAATGATACTAGAGCGTAATGTGAATTCATTTAAACAATGGAAAGATGTACCGTGATCTACATCTACTTTAATTGTTGGATATTTTCGCACTTCAATTTCGTTTTTTGTAATTTCTTGAAGGGCTGTATCAACGTGATCGATGTGGAAATCGCAGTAGAAAGAAATTTCATCTTTCGTAGAAATACCTGCGTATAAGCAATCTTCTCTAAAGCCGGTTTTACGAACGGCTTGTAAGAAAGTCCCATCATCTCCAACGCTGACGATAGCGTTTGCATTTTTTGGATGATCTAATATGGTAAATCCATTCTCCTCTAAAATACGATATACTGGTTTCATTTTTTCAACGAGCGTTACTTTGTCATCACCATAAAAGAAAAATAAATTGCGACGATTTGCCATTATGTATCCCTCCACTGCAGTTAAATTTTCTAGTCTTAGTGCTACATATCGTCAGAGTATGTTTCTGGATGATATGTTCAAATAGTATATTTCGATATAAATTGTCAAAATTCCTTTTTATTTTTAGAAAAATTTTTATATTCAATTTTATCAAAGTCTGTTTAATGATGAATAAACTTGTCGATAATGGGTATGGAGTGAAAGGATGGTACGAATGAAGTGGCTCGTAATTGGAATGATAATTCTTCTACTTTTTATTTTGCTTATACTATTATCGAAAATATCGCTTAAGGTGACGTTTTTATATTCAGAAATGGAAAAACAATGTTTATTTCAAGTGAAAATATGGATGATTCGATATACGTTTGATGTATTGGAAAGAATTGAAAAACAGCAGAAGAAGACAGGACAAAAAATTAAAAAAGCTGAAGAGGACGGCGGAATAGATAATAAAATTATGGCACAACTCGATAGTATAGGGGAACTGATAAAAAAGCTTCAAGACGTTCATACTATTGTTAAAGATTTTCTCAAAAGAGTGAAAATCAATGGTTGGAAATGGCATACGCAAATTGGAGCAGGCGACGCGGCTAGTACTGGAATTGTCACTGGATATGCATGGGGGACAAAAGGAATGGCTGCTGGAGTTGTAGGACAATATATGCATATTGTCGACATACCAGAATTTGAAATTACTCCTGTTTTTCAAGGAAAGGGATTTGCATCAAGATGCGAGTTAACAGCATCTTTTCGTATATTCCGTACTGTAAAAACAGCGATAAAATTACTCATGTTTATGAGAAAGCAAAGATCTGGTATGACAGAAAAATCTGTTCAAGCATAGGGGGGATATAGAATGGACCATCCAATTCAAGGTTTAATGACAACCGCAATGCAGCATTTAAAACAAATGACTGATGTAAATACAATTGTTGGTGATCCAATTAAAGCGGCAGATGGAAGTGTAATTCTTACAGTTTCGAAAGTCAGTTTTGGATTTGCTGCTGGTGGAAGTGAATTTGGTAAAGTAGAACATTCTGGCCGTCATCCATTTGGAGGAGGTAGTGGTGGTGGAGTTTCCATTAACCCAGTTGCCTTTCTTGTTATAAATGGAGAAGGTGTGAAAGTATTACACTTAGATAAGCAAACACACGTCATCGATAAAATAATTGAATTAGCGCCACAAGCTGTTGATAAAGTGAAAGAAATGATGGATAAACGAAAAGAAGATGATCCTGAATTTCAAATTTAACGAATAAAGAAGCTGATCAGTGGATTAGCTTCTTTAATTTTTTTGTAAATAAAGCGATTTTATTTGCATTATCGATAGGGACAAACTATCATTTACATTGTACATATTTTGTTTAAAATAAGGGAGGATTTTTAAGTGGCAAATGTAACTTTTAAAGGTAACCCAATGACTTTAGTTGGAACAGAAGTTAAAGTTGGCGATCGAGCGCCTAACTTCCAAGTATTAGCAAATGACTTATCTCCAGTAAGTTTAGAAACATACAAAGGTGAAGTGAAATTAATTAGTGTTGTACCTTCAATCGACACAGGTGTATGTGATGCACAAACTCGTCGTTTTAACGAAGATGCAGCAGGTATTGAAAACGCGAAAGTATTAACAATTAGCGCTGATTTACCATTCGCTCAAAAACGCTGGTGTGCAGCAAATGGTTTAGAAAATGTTGTAACACTTTCTGATCACCGTGACCTTTCATTCGGTGAAGCTTACGGCTTAGTAATGAAAGAACTTCGTTTACTTGCTCGTGCAGTATTCGTAGTAGATAGCAATGACAAAGTAGTTTACGCAGAATACGTAGGCGAAGGTACAAGCCATCCAAACTATGAAGCAGCATTAGAAGCAGCTAAATCTGCGAAGTAATGTAAATGAAGACGACCTCTTATTAAAGTTTTACTTTAGAAGAGGTCGTCTTTTCTCATGTATTGTTAACTGAACCAATATATGAGAAAAGACGTTACATCATAAACAACTTGAAGGGGAGCTCTTTGCAAGAGGTCGCTTTTTCTTTTGGGAAAAATTTAGATTATGGTATGATATAAGTTATGTGTAAAAGAGAGAAGGAGGAATGTACGTGAGTCAGGCAGTAGAAACATTATTTTCTATTTTTGATTCTTCTACGGTAGTTTTACGTAAAGAATTAGATGTAACATATTTAGAGGCGCTTGTAGAAACAGGTGATAACTTGTTTGAAGGAGCGATTTTACAAGAGGAATTATCCGAATCAACAATTGAACGGTTGAATCGTGAATATAGTACGTTTAATGAAGAAACATATAAAGGGGAAGAAATTCGTAAAGCATTTCAGCTAGCCATTTTAAAAGGAATGAAAGAGGGCGTACAAGCGAATCACGAAATGACGCCAGATGCAGTTGGAATGTTCATGAGCTACTTATTCCATAAGTTTATGCAAGGTCAAAAAGAAATTACTGTTTTAGACCCTGCAATTGGAACTGGTAACTTAATGACTACATTGTTTAATAGCGCCAAAGAAGAACTAACAATGAGTGGATTTGGTGTAGAAGTGGATGAGGTGTTAATTAAACTTGCTTTAGTAAATGCAAATTTACAAAAGCATGCAATCGAATTCTTCCACCAAGATGGACTAGCACCACTTTATATTGATCCAGTTGATGCAGTCGTTTCAGATTTACCAATTGGTTATTATCCAAATGAAATTGTTGCAAGTGAATATACATTAAAAGCAAATGAAGGAATGTCATATGCACATCACTTATTTATTGAACAAAGTGTGAAACATACGAAAGAAGGCGGGTGTTTATTCTTCTTAGTACCAAACTTCATTTTTGAAAGTGATCAAGCGCCAAAGCTACATGCATTCATTAAAGAGACATGTTTTATTCAAGGATTATTACAGCTTCCTGTTTCCATGTTTAAAAACGAGAAAAATGCAAAAAGTATATTTGTTCTCCAAAAGAAAGGCCAAGGTGTAACAATGCCGAAACAGGCACTACTAGTGGAATTACCTAAATTCTCTAACATGAAGGCTATGGAGAACATTATGGATCAATTGAATACTTGGTTTGCAACACATAAATAATACGATATATATGTAACAGGGTTAGTAATTAATGTAGTACAGTTTTATAGGATATGTAATGTTTTTTAATATATACAAGATTTAACTGAATTTTTTTGAAATCTGTAATATATTTTTTTTCTTGGTGTTACAATTTTTTCACTTGAAATATATGTCGGACGATGTTTAAATTAAAATCGTGAGTATAAAATTTACTAATGATGAAACGTTTTCATAATGAGTGAATTTAATTAGATAAAATCGAGCGGTTTGTGGAATGATCCACACAACTACCAAGAGAAAAAGGGGCGAAAGACTAGATGTCAAAAATCATCGCGATTAACGCAGGAAGCTCTTCGTTAAAGTTCCAATTATTTGAAATGCCAAGTGAAACAGTATTAACAAAAGGTTTAGTAGAACGTATCGGTTTAGAAGATAGTATCTTCACAATTACTGTAAATGGCGAAAAACAAAAAGAAATTACAAACATCCCAGATCATGCAGTAGCAGTTAACATGCTTCTTAAGAAATTAACTGAAAACGGAATCGTAAAATCTCTTGATGAGATTGGCGGTATCGGTCACCGTGTTGTACACGGCGGCGAAAAATTTGCTGATTCTGTTTTAATTGATGCTGAAGTATTAGCTGATATCGAAGAATTAAGCGATTTAGCACCACTTCACAACCCAGCAAACCTTGTTGGTATTAAAGCATTCCAAGAAGTACTACCAAACGTACCAGCAGTAGCAGTATTCGATACAGCATTCCACCAAACAATGCCGGAATCTGCATTCCTATACAGCTTACCATATGAGTACTATGAGAAATTTGGCATCCGTAAATACGGTTTCCACGGAACTTCTCATAAATATGTAACTGAGCGTGCGGCTGAATTATTAGGTCGTCCAATTGAAAGCTTAAGCCTACTTTCTTGTCACTTAGGTAACGGTGCAAGTATCGCAGCAGTAGAAGGCGGTAAGTCTATCGATACTTCTATGGGCTTCACTCCACTTGCTGGTGTAACAATGGGTACACGTTCTGGTAACATTGACCCTGCGTTAATTCCATACATCATGGAAAAAACAGGCCAAACTGTAGAAGAAGTAGTTAGCGTATTAAACAAGAAGAGTGGTATGTTAGGTCTTACTGGTTACTCTAGTGACCTACGTGACATCATTGCGAAAGAAGAAGAAGGCGACCACCGTGCGAAAGTAGCACTTGACGTGTTCGTGAGCCGTATCCATAAATACATCGGTTCTTACACAGCTCGTATGAAAGGCGTTGACGCTATCATCTTTACAGCTGGTGTAGGTGAAAACAGTGCAATTATTCGTGAGCGCGTATTAGAAGGCCTTGAGTACATGGGCGTATACTTCGACGTAAAACGCAATAACGTATTCGGTGAAGAAGCATTCATCAGCTTCCCGCACTCTCCAGTAAAAATTATCGTAATTCCAACTGACGAAGAAGTTATGATTGCTCGTGACGTATTACGTCTTGGAGATATTGGTTAATATACTATATGAAAAAAAGACGAGATCCTATAGGATCTCGTCTTTTTTCTTTTGGATATATTTCAAAATTCCATCCGGATATAGTATTTTTTCCTTCTGAATGAAAGCTGTAATGGGAGTCCATTTCGCATACGATACGGTTTGCTCATCTTGTATATTCATTTTTTCCATTTCATATAGTGATGTGTCTAATAAGCGTAAAGAATATAGCTGAATGATTTCATGACCAATTTCTCCATCTAGATGAAAGATGTTTTCTAAGCAGCCTAAATAATTGGTGATTTCCACTTCTGTGTGAAGCTCTTCTTGAAATTCGCGAATAACAGTATGTGCTGATTTTTCACCAAGTTCAATTGATCCGCCAAGAGGTCGGTAATATGTTTCATCGCCTGTATGATATTCTTGTACGAGAAGGCGACCGTGATGTATAGCAATGCCAAAAGCTTTTGCACGTGGATACATATATAATTACTCCTTATTTATTTTGTATAAGGATGATTATAAGGCAGGGTGTGATAAAAGGTGACGTGTATTTAAGCGTTTGGCCGAATTGTGATGCCATTAAATAAGTCATTCCAAAATGCTTCATTGTACTGGTATATATCCATCACTGGGCATTTTATAACACAAGTATTTTGTAATCCCCAATCTTCTTGGGCGATAGTTGGTACATCTTCAGGAATGAGTAATAGGACAGAGAATGTATGTTTAACTATTTGAGATAAAATTTGTTCCAAGGAACGTGCTTCTTCGTATGTTCCTCCCGTTCGAATAAACAATGTGGATTCTGCCGTTTCGATTGTAGTTAGAAAACGATTAATTCGATGCTCATAGTTTAACTTAATTTCTGTATAAGAAGGCCAGGATGTTGGTGTGTTTACATCTGTTTTAAAGTCGTGACAGGAGTCGATTTCATATACATATAGGTTGTCACGGAGTCTTAATTTCGCATCATCATCCCAAAATGAGATGAAGGATAAGTTTTCGAACTGTAAAAAACGGTCAAATCGATTTTGTAATAATAAATTCACTTTTTCTAATGAAGGGCTTAGCATAAAATCGATAACACCAAAAAATGGTGATAACTCGAATTGATATAAAGCCCAAGCAGGCCAGCAGTTTTGTCCTAAGCTGAATACTGCATTATATTCTTTTTTTATATTGGATAGATTCATGTGATTCATCTCATCCTTTTTGCTAATATTTTATGTCACTAAAAAATGGTATGTGAATAAAGATAGACAAGCATATTTGCAAAGAACAAGCGGAAATATGTTACAATAGGAAAAAATCGAACGAGGTGGTTGTTGTGATGCGATCGAAGCGAGAACAAGCCATTTTAGACAATATAAAAGAGTGGGAAGGGCAATTAGTAGAGCAAGAAGCGACCGATTTTCAAAAGATGTTTGATAAGTGGTTGCATACTACAGTTGCAAAACTACCTGAGAAAAAACGAAAAGACTTTTTTACGAAAGCAGATGGATGGCTCTTTCATTTGCATGCACTTATTCAAAGTTCACAATCACAGCTAGATGCACGTAATCGTATTTTAGGAACATCGAGATTATTTGATGAATCAATTGAGCAACTTGAAGATTTGAAGGCGTTATCTATTGATCAATTAACATACATAGCAGAGCAGCAAACAGCACGTCATCGTCTATATTCATTCGTACAAGGCGGAGCAACTGGTGCTGGTGGTTTATTATTATTAACGGCTGATTTTCCGGTTATGATTGCGTTAAATGTGAAGGCTGTCCAACTTGTTGCGACATCATTTGGGCATGATGTGAACAAGCCGTATGAAATGATGCTTGCGTTAAAGGTATTCCATGCAGCATTATTGCCGGCGAGACTTCAGCAATATGCATGGTACAATTTACTGAGAGAACTCGAACAAGAGGATTCATTCTTCTATGAAGGAGACGAAGCAGTATTAAAGCCAGCTTCTACTGAGGTTGTATTAAAACAAATTTTGAAGACGTTTTCGATTTATGCTCTTCGTCGTAAAGTATTCCAAGGCATTCCTGTACTCGGAATGGCGATTGGCTCTACAGTGAACTATCGCTTAACGAGGAATGTTACTGAATTTGCAAATAAGTTTTATCAAGTACGCTACATATTAGAAAAAGAAAAGAGAGCATGAAAAAAGCGAGAGGCCGAAGCCTTTCGCTTTTTAGTTTGTCGCATGTTTTTTGGATATTGGAATAGAAACGGGTTGCTTTGCTGCTTTCTTTTCTGTTTTTGGATAGTAAATTAAATCCAATGTTTTTGCCTGTACGGCAATCGAAAGAATAGTAAAAGCAATTTCTGTCCAATTTAAATAATATAATGAAAGCGCAAGAACAATCGCGTCAAAGACGAAGAAAATTTGCCCAATTGTAAACCGAGTTCGTTTACTTAATATAATTGTTAAAATATCGTCTCCACCGGTTGCACCGCCAAATCGCAATATAAAACCGAGTCCAATACCAGCTAACGCACCGCCAACTACTGCAGCTACAAATAAATTATTTGATAAATCTACCGTAAAAGGAGAATAATTTTCCATAAGGGAATAAAATACTCCGAATGAAAGTGAACCTAAGAATGAATAGCCAACCATTTTTCTACCTAAAAATGAAGCACATAGTAAAATAATAGGGATATCCATTACTACAGTTGAAATAGATGGTGAAATATCATAAAAATTTTGGATAAATAGTGCAATACCTACAAAGCCACCTTCTGTTAAGTGGTTTTGGAAGTGAATGTGATATAGCGCTGCTGCTAATATAAATGAACCGATTAAAACCATAAAAACTTCTTTAATAATTTGTCGACTTTGGATGTTCCTCATCGTTATTCCTTCTTTCCGTAGTTAGTAGTCCTTTTGGTGTTGTAAACTAACTACGAGCTCACATGTAGCTTTCAGTTAGTTTACGAAAAAAACTAACTACGCTATATGTCGCTGAAGAAATAACGAATAATCCTCTCGTCCATCAATTCTCCCTACCTTCGTTTTAGTTTAAGTCTTAAAGCGACTAAACAAAACGGGGAGTAGGATTCTTCATTTAGCAATCCTGCTCTTCTTTGTTTTGTTTAGCTAGTAACAATTAAGTCCTAAACAAAACGCTATGTGTAAGAAGAGTCTTTTTTTTGCCAAATTATCCTTCGGGCAATCATAATTTCCCCACTCTCGTATTTTTTTCGCTAGACTAAAGTATCTGAGCTGAAAAATACGCTACGTGTATGATTCGTCAATACGATGCCACATGCTCCTTCGAGCGATCATGATATCAAAATCCCTTCCTTCAAGATTTATATTATTATATCATACTTTCAAAAAATACATGCGGATGGAAACCGACAATAACCGAAGAGAATCTACAAAAAATGTTATGTTTAAATATTTTTGTAGAAAAGCCTAAGTTATTTCGTAGAACTGGACAACTTTTAGAAGTTTGTCCAATAAGTAAGAAAAGAAGGGTTTTTATTCAATTGTATTGTTCTCATCACTTTTATCTTTAAAAAATGCATCCCAGCTAATGATACTTAAAAAAGTTAAAGCGATAATAATGAAAGCTCGCATAAGTTTGAGACCTCCTTTTGTACATAGTATATGAATAATTTGTTTCGGAATGTGTCATTTTTTTACAAGCTCTAACTATTATGAGAGTATATTAATATAGATAGATGAGGGGGAGAATGGAGATATGCTAAAAGACATGTTTAAAAGAAAAGAATTAAAATGTGTTTCATGTCAGAAAAAGATTCAATATGAAGAAGAGCTAGTTGCTTTTGTGAAGTTACCGAAAGAAAGAAGTGTATTAGTAGGCCCGTTTGATGTATGTTTAGCAAAAACGGCGCAAGAAATATATTGCAAAGCTTGTTACGACAAAAAAGCATGACCCGAATTAATTGAGGGGCATGCTTTTTTCATTGGTGTGCTTTTCCCTCAGATACGTTTTGGGTTAGACGATACCAAAGCCAAAGATCGTTAATAATTGAAGCAAGATCGGCAATTTCTGAATTTAGCCTGCAAGAAATTTCGAAGTCTTCTTCGTTATTTAAGTGGTGTTGTTTAGCGTTAATATGGTGCTCAAGTTCCTTTATGCGATCAGGTATTTTTCCGCGAACTTGCTCCCATTTTAATAAAATAGAATGCTGCGCTTGTTCAGAGATGTCTTCCCATTTTTTTTGTATGTTCGGTACTTCAATTCCTAGATGTTCATTGTATATAAAATACTTTTTCATAGACACCCCTCCATTTTCCTTCCTCTATTTTACATAAAAAAGAAAGAAGTTCGACGAAATTGTTTGAAAAAATTTTATAAATTCCCCTTGATTCATTTTATGAAAGGTGATAAAGTTTGGATTATTATAAGAAAAGATGAATATTTATTCTTTAGGGGGATGCAAAATGGAGAAGAAAAAAGTTGTATTAGCATATTCCGGAGGTCTTGATACTTCCGTTGCAATTAAATGGTTACAAGAGAAGAATTATGATATTATCGCGCTTTGCTTAGATCTAGGGGAAGGTAAAGACTTAGCGTTTGTAAAAGAAAAAGCACTTTCAGTAGGTGCAATTAAATCATATATGATTGATGTTCAAGAAGAATATGCGAATGAATATGCATTGATAGCGATGCAAGCTCACACGTTATACGAAGGGAAATATCCTCTTGTCTCTGCATTATCTCGTCCGCTTATTGCAAAAAAATTAGTAGAAATTGCAGAGCAGGAAGGCGCAAGTGCAGTTGCACATGGATGTACAGGGAAAGGGAATGACCAAGTTCGTTTTGAAGTTTCTATTCAAGCGTTGAATCCATATTTAGAAGTTATTGCGCCCGTACGTGAATGGAAATGGTCACGTGAAGAAGAAATTGCATATGCAAAAGAAAATGATATACCGATTCCAATTAATTTAGATAGCCCGTTTTCAATCGATCAAAACTTATGGGGACGCAGCAACGAATGTGGAATTTTAGAAGATCCATGGGCAGCGCCGCCAGAAGAAGCATACGAGATGACATTAGCATTAGAAGATACACCGAATAAACCAGAGTTTGTAGAAATCGGATTTGAAGCAGGAGTACCGACGACTTTAAACGGCACTGCATATTCACTTTCAGAACTAATTAAAACGTTAAATGCACTTGCTGGCAAACATGGCGTTGGACGTATCGACCATGTAGAAAATCGCCTTGTCGGTATTAAATCTCGTGAAGTATATGAATGCCCAGCAGCAATGACATTAATAACAGCGCATAAAGAACTTGAAGATTTAACACTTGTGAAAGAGGTTGCTCATTTCAAACCGATGATTGAGCAAAAACTAACAGAATTAATTTATAACGGTTTATGGTTCTCACCTTTAAAACAAGCGCTCAATGCTTTCTTACAAGAAACGCAAAAAAATGTAACAGGTACAGTGCGTGTGAAATTATTTAAAGGTCATGCGATTGTAGACGGGCGTAAATCTGAGTACTCTTTATACGATGAAAAATTAGCAACGTATACTGCCCAGGATGAATTTAATCATGATGCAGCAGTTGGATTCATTTCATTATTCGGTTTACCTACGAAAGTATACAGCCAAGTGAATCAAAAGAAGGTGGAAGCGTGAGCAAACTTTGGGGCGGACGTTTTACAGAAGAAGCGGAAGCGTGGGTTGAAGAGTTTGGAGCATCCATCTCCTTTGATCAACAATTAGTAAATCAAGATATAAAAGGGAGTATCGCACACGTAACGATGTTAGCAAAGCAAGGCATTGTTACGAAAGAAGAAGCAGAGAAAATAAAGATAGGGCTTCAATATTTACTAGAGGAAGCGAAACAAAATAAATTGAATTTCTCAGTCGAGGCTGAGGACATTCATTTAAATATTGAAAAGATGTTAATTGAAAGAATCGGTGAAGTAGGAGGGAAACTTCATACAGGCCGAAGCCGTAACGATCAAGTAGCGACAGATATGCATTTGTATTTAAAAGAAAAAGTAGAAGATATTATAAAAGCTACAAAACAATTGCAAACTGTTCTTGTTCATCAAGCGGAAAATAACATTGAAACAATTATGCCCGGCTATACGCACTTGCAACGTGCACAGCCGATTTCATTTGCGCATCATATTCTTGCTTACTTTTGGATGTTAGAGCGCGATGTGAATCGTTATGAAGATTCGTTAAAGCGTATTAACATTTCACCATTAGGAGCAGGAGCACTAGCTGGTACAACATTCCCGATTGACCGAGAATATAGTGCGGAGCTTCTTGGATTTAATGGAATCTATGAAAATAGTTTAGATGCGGTGAGTGATCGTGATTTCATACTGGAGTTTTTAAGTAACTCATCTATGCTTATGATGCACTTATCACGCTTTTGCGAAGAACTTATTTTATGGAGTAGTCAAGAGTTTCAATTTATTGAAATGAGCGATCAATACGCAACAGGAAGCAGTATTATGCCGCAGAAGAAAAATCCGGATATGGCGGAACTTATTCGTGGTAAAACGGGCAGAGTATACGGTAATTTATTCAGTTTACTTACAGTAATGAAAGGATTGCCACTCGCTTACAATAAAGACTTACAGGAAGATAAAGAAGGAATGTTTGATACAGTGAAAACAGTAGAAGGATGCCTTCATATTATGGCAGGCATGCTTGAAACGATGACTGTAAACAAAGAAAAAATGGGGCAAGCTGTGACGCAAGACTTCTCTAACGCAACAGAAATTGCCGACTATTTAGCAAGCAAGGGACTGCCGTTCCGTCAAGCTCATGAAATTGTCGGGAAACTAGTTCTTCATTGTACGCAAAAAGGAATCTATTTATTAGATGTACCACTTGAAACGTATAAAGAAATGAGTCCGTTATTTGAAGAAGATTTATATGAAGTTCTTTCACCTTATGCAGCTGTAAAGCGCCGTAACAGTGCTGGTGGGACAGGGTTTGAGCAAATTGAAAAAGCTTTGGAGAAAGCGAAGGGGTTAGCAATAGAGTTTGTTGGAAGTTAAATGATATATGATATAGAAGGTAAGGTGCTTTTTTAGAAAGTACCTTACCTTTTTGTATGGATTTAATTAAGCCTAGAACAATATGTTCTAGGCTTAAAGTTTCATCGATTAATCATACTTGTGTCGATCTTCCGTAATCCGAATGTATTCAATATCCATTAAATCTCGAAGCAATGCACCGTGACTTAGTTCAACACCATGTTTTTCTTTAAAATGCTCGCGAATCGTATTTAACATTTCGAGTTCTGTACCGTTCACATCTAAAATAATACGTTCATAATCGTCCATGTAGCATCCTCCTTTTCTAAACACATATATTTTGTCCGTCTATTTCTAAAAAATGTATGTTAACCTAATGTTAGGAAATGGGGAAGGAATGGAAGATGAGACGTATTTATTTTGTAGGGTTAATTTTGTACACGCTAATTGTATTACACGTTGCATTCCCAGAAGTATTTTCATTTGAGAATGTAATAACAATGCATATAGCAATCTTTATCTTTACTTTATTTGTAGTAGATTGCTGTATTTCTGAATGGCTTTCTAGAAAAAAGAAAGTACAAGAAGTAAAAGATAAAAAAGAAATAGGACGGAAAAAGAGAAAACGTTCATTTTGGATGACAACGTATTGTTTTTCTTTAGTGATTGCTGCTGCATTTTTTAGCGAGCATATTCCACTAGAAAGATTGGATATTGAATTTTGGGCAATCGTATTTGCATGTTATTTTTTCATGCACTTTCTTCCTTATATGAAAGAAAGGCGAGGAGAAGAGGAAGATCCGATTGAAGAAGAAGTGAGAGAACAAGAGAGTAAGAGAATAGAAGAAGACATAAAGAAACTTGGCGAACAAAAGTGGTATTTAAAATCAAAAATTATATATGTTCTTTGCTTCATTACGCCGCCAATCGGTTATGTGTATGTTTTCTTACTTCGTAAAAAAATGACAGAAGATGCAAAGCAAACGTACTTAATTGTTGCGACGATAATGATGGCGCTATGGTCTTTGAAATTCCTTCCGCCGTATGTGTTGGCAGGTACCGTTGTTGTTGTAGCTTGTCTTGTATTTATAGTGAAGTTTGTGAAATGAAAAACACCAAGCCTATGTGGACTTGGTGTTTTATTTATAAATTAAAGATCACCTTGCTCCTCGTCACCACGAACAACAAGGACATCGCATTTCGCATAGCGAATAATATGTTCAGAGACGCTACCAATTAGGAAACGTTCTACAGCATTTAAACCAGTTGCACCACACATAATTAAATCCACTTTATGGTTTGGAGCGATTTCTTTTGAAATTTTAGATTTAGGATTACCAAATTCTAATACAGTTTCCACTTTTTCAAGACCAGCTTCAAGCGCAGTTTTTTTGTAGTCTTCTAATAAGTCTTCTGCAAATAGATTTGCACGTTCAGCAATTGCGCGGCTATAAGCCTCTACTGCTGAGTATGCTTTTACATCAACGATATGAGCAATTGTTAATGTTGCGTTGTTTCGTTTTGCAACTTGAATTGCTTTTTTAAAGGCTTTTTCTGCTTCTTTAGAACCGTCCACCGCAATTAAAATATTTGTATATGTATTATTCATAGTAAATTCCTCCCAATCATTTTTATTACCGTTTACAACTTTATTATAAAACAAATTTTGGTAATGTGCTTGTCGGAAACGTTACAGAATTTTGAAAACTTTGCCTTAATTCATTTTAGTTGTAATTGAAGCGAGAACTTGTTACATATGGAGTATAGCAATTTAAAAGGAGGCATGTTTGTGAGACACGCGCTCATTACAGCCGGTACGAAAGGTTTAGGAAAGCAAGTAACAGAAAAGTTATTGGATAAAGGATATTCCGTAACAGTAACATATCATAGCGATACAAGTGCTATGGAAACAATGAAAGAAACATATAAAAATATGGAAGAACGTCTACAGTTCGTGCAAGCTGATGTCACGAAAAAGGAAGATTTACATAAAATAGTAGAAGAAGCGATGAGCCGTTTTGGCAAAATTGACTTCTTAATTAATAATGCTGGTCCTTACGTATTTGAAAGGAAAAAATTAGTCGATTACGAAGAAGACGAATGGAATGAAATGATCCAGGGTAATTTAACAGCGGTGTTTCATTTATTAAAACTTGTCGTCCCGATTATGAGAAACCAGCAATTTGGCCGTATTATTAACTATGGATTTCAAGGGGCAGATAGCGCGCCTGGATGGATTTATCGTTCAGCCTTTGCAGCTGCGAAAGTCGGACTTGTTTCTTTAACGAAAACAGTCGCATACGAAGAAGCTGAATACGGTATTACTGCGAATATGGTATGTCCTGGTGATATAATTGGTGAAATGAAAGAGGCAACGATTGAAGAAGCACGAAATCTGAAAGGTAGTAACACACCAATTGGTAGATCTGGAACAGGGGAAGATATCGCGAGAACCATTTCGTTTTTATGTGAGGACGATTCTGATATGATTACTGGCACGATTATTGAAGTAACAGGCGCTGTTGATGTTATTCATAGACATCGATAGAATTAAATAAAGTGAAGTTTCGAATAATTGGACAGTTTATCCTTTATACTGAGAGGTACGGATAATACTGTCCTTTCATGTAAGATTAAATCTATCGGAAAACTTGTATTAATTTTTTGTCAAATATTGAGATATTATGTTAGAATATAAGAGTATAGAAAGCGCTTTAAAAAAATGATTCAGGGGTCATTTCATAACTCAAGGGGGAACTAATAATGCGTATCGGTATTCCAACAGAAATTAAAAACAATGAAAACCGCGTGGCAATGACGCCAGCGGGAGCTGTACATTTAGTACAAAATGGTCATGAAGTTTTTGTTCAAAAAGGATCAGGTGTAGGATCAGGCTTTACAGATGAAGAATACGTACAAGCTGGTGCGAAACTTGTTGAAACTGCTGAAGAAGCATGGAATCAAGATATGGTTATGAAGGTAAAAGAGCCAGTTGAAAGTGAATACGGTTATTTCCGCGAAGGTTTAATTTTATTCACATACTTACACTTAGCTCCAGAGCCAGAATTAACGAAAGCATTAATTGATAACAAAGTGGTATCAATTGCATACGAAACAGTACAATTAGACAATCGTTCTTTACCATTACTTGCACCTATGAGTGAAGTAGCTGGTCGTATGTCTGCGCAAATCGGTGCACAGTTCCTTGAGAAAAACAAAGGTGGTAAAGGTATTTTACTTGCAGGTGTTCCAGGGGTGAAACGCGGTAAAGTAACAATTATCGGCGGTGGTCAAGCTGGTACAAACGCAGCGAAAATTGCAGTAGGTTTAGGTGCAGATGTAACAATCATCGACTTAAGTGCAGAACGTCTTCGTCAATTAGATGACATTTTCGGAAACCAAGTGAAAACGTTAATGTCTAACCCGTATAACATTGCAGAAGCTGTAAGAGAATCTGACCTTGTAATCGGTGCAGTATTAATCCCAGGTGCAAAAGCGCCAAAACTTGTAACAGAAGAAATGATTCAATCAATGGAACCAGGTTCTGTAGTTGTAGATATCGCGATTGACCAAGGTGGTATTTTCGAAACAACTGACCGTATTACAACTCACGACAACCCAACTTATGAGAAACATGGTGTTGTTCATTATGCAGTTGCAAATATGCCAGGTGCGGTTCCACGTACATCAACTCTTGCATTAACAAACGTAACAGTACCATATGCAGTACAAATTGCTAACAAAGGCTACAAAGAAGCTTGCCTAGGCAACACTGCATTATTAAAAGGTATTAACACATTAGATGGCTACGTAACATTCGAAGCAGTTGCAGAAGCGCACAGCTTACAATATGCAGATGCAAAAGAGCTTCTTGAAAAAGCTCCTGCTTTATCATAATAGAAATACATGTAAGCCCCTCTTTTTGTAAGGAGGGGCTTTTTATTTAGGCTAATTGTCTAGTTTCTTTACAATTCTTAATCCGAACATCATTGTAAAGAAAAGAATACCAAACAAATAATACAAGGCATACTCAACTCGTATCATCGAATTTTTGTCAGTGATATATAAAATAAATAGTATCGCAGAACCGATTAAATGAGAGAGGCCGAAAATTTGCGCCATAAGTTTTAAACTCATCTTCTCGATTCTTTCATCCATCTCAGGTAATGGATATTTCTCGGAATCGTGCTTCTTTTTCTTAAAGAATATTCGTTTCACTATGAATAGTATTAAGGCTAAGAGTATGTATACGCCAGTGAATAGAAGGACAGAACTAATCTTTTCTTCATCATTACTATTGAAATAAAGAAAAATTGAACCTAACAATAAAATGGTAAGATGCGAAATGAACTCTTGATTAAAAGTATTTTTCATTCTTTTTCCTCCCCAGTTTTATCTAATTGAAATAAATCTTCTACTTTACAGTTGAAAAACTCACATAATTTCAATGCTAATTCTAAACTTGGGTTGTATTTATTCTTCTCGATAGCGATGAGGGATTGTCTAGTGATTTGAACAGAGGAAGCTAATTGTTCTTGGGTGATGTCTCTAACGACGCGGAATTGTTTCACCTTATTTTTAATCAAATATACAAAGTCTCCTTTTTGTAAATTTGTTACATTTATAATATCCATTTTTAGGTAAAAAGTAAATAAAACTTTACAAAAAGTAAATGAAACTTCACGAGAAATATTGCTTGTTATGATGTTGTTTTTTGCGATAATTTGGAATTGAATGAAAAATGGAAGTCGATAGAGGAGATTCAATGGGGAGCAAAAAGAGTAAGAAAAAGCAAGCTAAAAGACAAAAGTATATAAAGAAAAAACAGGAACAGAACATACCTCTTTCAAAAAAAGTAGTCATTATGATAGAAAAAACATTTCGGTATATTTGTATGGCTCTGTATGTGATTTTGTGTATGTATTCATTTGGACTGTTTTACAGTTTTGAGATAACTCCTAATATTATTGAGAGTAGTCTAGTTTTTATCCTTGTTGTAATAGAATTAGTCTTATTCGTTATATTCTTTCAGAAAGTATGGCCTAGTTATGAAAGTAAGAGAGATAGGAAAAGAAAAAAGAGAAAAAAATCTTCATCCGATTCAAGCTCATCAAGTGGATTTGGTGATTATAGTAGCAACGATTGTAGCAGCTCAAGTGATGGTGGAGGAGATTGCGGAGGTGGTGGAGACTAAGTTAGTTTTTCAGAAGAACGACTAATGAAAGGGTGGGACGAAAGATGGAAACTGTAAATTTATTAGAACTAACAAAGGACATTCAAGAACAACATAAAAACTTCGTCGTTTCAAATGTAAATAATCATTGCTTACGAATCGCCGTATTTACTGGTGAATATGATTGGCACTATCATTCTAATTCGGATGAATTATTTATTGTGCTAGAGGGAGAACTACTTATCGATTTTGAAGATGGAGAGACGGCGGTTTTAAAGCCAAATGATTCTATCTTAATTCCAGCATGCACGATCCATAGAACGAGAGCATTCAAGAGAACGGTAAATCTTTGTTTTGAAAATATAGAGGCGGATACGGTTATTGTGGAGGTCGTATGAGAAGGTTAGAGATTGAAGAATACGATAAAGTAATTCCACTTTTAGAAGGGAATCAACGAACAACGACTTTTGCGTATGCAGTTTGTGATCAAATCATAGATGGTGAGATTTTTACAAATGAGAAATTAACAGCAGGACTAATTCGTACAGCTAATGGTATCTATTATTTATTTGGTGATACGGATGATCAAAATTATAACGAATATTTATTTGCGTATTTAAAAATGGCTATTGAAAAAACAGAGAAACGATTTACACTGTTCACTTCGAGTGAAGAGTGGGAAATGATGATTGAAGAGTACTTTAGTAATGCATTTCGGAACATCCCACGAATGACATTTCAATTTCAAAGAGAAGTTTTTGAAGATAGAAGAATAGAATTAAACAAAAATACATATGAAATTAAACGTATTGATAAAAGTGATATAGAACGAAGTAATGAATTTACAGAGGATTATTACAAAGAATATTGGGGATCAAAAGAAGTGTTTTTAAATAACGGCTTTGGTTTTTGTATAGAACAAGATGGGATGATTGTAGCCGAATGCGTCTCAATATTTAGAGGGAATGGTTTTGCTGAAATTGATATTGCAACACATGAAGCACATCAAGGAAAAGGATTAGCTCAAGCTGTCGCAACACGTTTCATTGAACAGTGTATACAAAATCATATTACACCATGCTGGGATTGTAATGTAGATAATATTCCTTCGCAAAAATTAGCTAGTAAATTAAGCTTCCATAATCCAGTAGAATATGTTTTGTTTGTCCGCAAGAAAATGGGGAATAAAAGATGAACGTAGAATTAACAAGATTCAAAGTCAAGCCAGGTAAAAGTCATCGCATAGATGAATGGATGCAGCTTCTTAATGATAATATGAAAGAAGTGCTTTTGACATTAAACGACGAAAAGATGTATGTAGAGACAATTTTCCGGGAAATAAGAGATGGAGAAGAGTACTTATATTGGTATTCTGTGCAAGGAGAAGGCGGGGCTCTTGTCGAAAATTCTCATCATGCAATTGATAAAAAGCACTTAGCGTTTTGGTATGAATGTATTGATGAAGAAACACCGTCTGTTGATATGAAAACAGAAGTTGTTATGATTCAAGATGTTGTGAAGGAAGTAATGAAATAATAGAATAGTATGTTGGAGAGAAGCGCATCAAAATAGATGTGCTTTTTATTTTGAAAAAAATTTTAAAGAAAAGCTGTATACATTTTACGCTCTCAAACGTTGAGTATATAGAAAGGAGAGCAGAATGAGCCATGATACGTTTGAATCATTATTAATAGAGAAATCAAAAGCTGTGTTTGGATACTTAATTAAGATTGGAGCAGATAGAAAAGAAGCGGAAGATATTGTGCAAGATACGTTGTATAAGGCTTTATTGCTTATGGAGGAAATACCGTTAGAGCATTTAACACCGTGGCTATTTAGAGTTGCGATCAATCAGCACCGAGATTTACACCGAAAAGAAAAAAGACTAAATCCAATTGCGATTGAATCGGTCGTTCTTATTGGTCAAAAGTCATTAGATGAAGTGCTTTTAACAAGTGAACTGCAAGGAGAAGTACAAGAAATACTGGAGACGATGACGGAGGATTATCGTCATATTTTACTGTTGAAATATGAATATGAACTATCTTATAAGGAAATTGCCATTTTATTAAGTATGAAAGAAGAAACAGTGAAAACAAGTTTGTACCGTGCAAGAAATCAATTTAAAAAATTGTATAGGAGGAGAAATGATGAGTCGGAAGGACTTTGATTTGAATATGGATGATAAGCAGATGAAGACTTTGATGAAGAGAGCGAAGAGGAAGCAGCTTTGGCGAAACTGGCTTATTTCTATTTGTGCGTCCATTATTGTTATAGTAAGTTTGTTTTTGGGGGCAGCTTATTTTTCTCAGCAAACGTTTAGAAAAATGGAAAGAGAAATGAATGCACTACATAGGGTTCAAGGCCCTAATATTCGTTTTAGTGGAAGTATGTATTTAAGTCTCGGTATGACAGGAAGTACAGTAATATACAACTCTTATAAAAATATAGCCGGTCAACCAGTAAAATGGATAAATGATATATATGAATCAGGTATCTGGGGTTATAGTATGAAGCACTACAATGGTGAACTTGTTAGTTTAGATGAAGAGAAAAGGGGGGGAGGGGCTGTTACCATACCAGATTATAATGTACAAACAATGCAAAGAGAAATGAGGTTTTATTTACCTTTCGTTACTTATAAAAATTATGTGGATGATCTGAAAAATATTGGGAATTTGCAAAATAAAGTTGCAGAAGTAGCCTTATCTTTTGATAAATCGTATACAGCTGAACAAATTACTGAGATGCTTCCCAAAAGTGTACAGCCAGTTTGGTTTTGGGTAGATACATATAATGAAAAGAAAAGCGATTTTTATGTAGGGTTAAAAGATCCTAAAGATGGTGCGATATTAAATGCGGAAATGGCAAAAAACGTTTTTGGATTTGAAGGAAGTTATTCAAAAGTGAAAGAAGATATGAAAAACGATATAACAATAAACTCAAAAGAATTTCTATACCAAATGAAGTATTTAGCAAAAAATAGTGAAGGTATACCAAGTGATTATTTTGAACAATATTATAAAGAAATAAAAAACACGAAACCAAAAGACCTACCAATATACGGTGTAGTTGTAACAGGGAAAACAGAGGATTTACAAGGTTTACAAGGAGCACCATATATTAAGGCGGCTGTAAGAGGCGTAACAGTTGAGAAATATTGATTACAATTAATTAATGTGAATAATCAGAAAATTTATGTTATAATATGGGAAAAGGAGGTTTATATGAGGCAAATACATGGAGCAATTTATATTTACATAACAATGTTTTTCGTGGCGATATCCTATGGATTAGGGCACGTGTATTCGCATCCTATACTAACTTTTTTAAGCGGAGCATGTATGGCGTTTGCGCTTCTTGTCCACCTTTTCTCAGTTTGGATCGTGAAATTTCAAATAAATATTAGTGAGATAGAAGAAGGCACTTTTTGAGTGGCCTTCTTTTTTAGTAATAATATTTATGAAGTTCTTGTAGTAATTTTTCAACTTCACGTTCAGTTTTTTTACATATAGACATTGTACGTAATTTGAAAAATAAGCTGCGCAAGAAAGATTTTATATTTCCGTATAGAAATTCATACGAGTCAATATGTAGTGTCGGTTTTTGAACTTGTAATTGAGCTACTAGATCACGAAGGGCTAATATGAGTATTTCTTCCTCCAAGCCATTTTGCAGCATTACGACAATCGGATAAACGAGACGCTCATCCTCTTCATATTTGTAATAAATGGAATGGACACAAACTTTGTTTAATAAAGTTTGTAGTATTTCTTCGTAATGTGAAGTTTCCAGTTTAGGATTATTAACAAGTGCCTCAAATGTATCGGAAGCATGAGCGATACTATGTGCCCAGCCTTGGTCTTGTACATACCCACGGAAATCCTGTTCTTTGTTCATATATAGAATTAATTTATCTTTTACATTTAAAATATCAGTCTGTGATAAGAAATTATGATTTGTATCAGCATCAATAATGAGTGCGATTAATAATGTTGTAAATGCACGGGTAAATACAGCATCGTCTTTATCTGAATGAATCTTATAAAATAAATATTTTTCACTGATGCTTTCTGATAATAGTTTCTGTAAGTGGGTGTGTGAAATATAGTCCTTCTTGATTAGATGATAAAAAGTAGAGTAAATGAGTTTGTCCCTTAAATAGCTATCAGTAACACCGATATGTTGAAGCATACTTGAACTTAAAGAATCAATATTGAGTGCACCATTGATTACGTAATTATTATCACGAATTTCTTCTAACTGTTGTTGTAACATGTAAACCTCCTGTTTTAGAAAATTCTGTATATTAATAGTATAATGAGAGGAAGAAATAGACAAGAAATAAGTGCTTTTGGATGGGGGGGACATTATGAAGAGAGCATTATTCTTTTTTATTAGTATTTTCTTTTTTGGAAGTTGTTCGATTTCGTATGTTACTTTTTCTAGCGAGAGCAAAAGTTGGACGGGGCAATATAAAGGTCATATTAAGGATGACAGTGAAGATGGAGTGTTTACGTTTCAGTATAAGGGCGGAGATGGGAATATAGAATTTGAAAATTTAGAGATTGCTATTAATGAAGCGTTTAGTACAATGACACAAACGTCAGAAAGTCATAAAGGGGCAAGGATTGAAATGAAATCATCTTGTGTAAGTTGTGCGCCTTTATCTAAAGGTGAACCGATAGAGGTTGTGATTAAATGGGATGATAAGTATGAAGAGAAGATGGTTTTAAAGCGGAAATAGCGAAGAGTGAGGGATTAAAAATGAATAGAAATATGAAAATTTCTATGCATATATTTTTAAGTGTACTTCTAATCATATTATCAGCGTGTACTACGAAAACAGTAGAGCAAGTAGGAGTAAAAGAAGAACCTAAAGAAGGGTATGTAATATTGAGAAATGGCACAATATTTTTTGAAAGTGATAAAACTTTTAAAACAAAAGTAGAGCTACAAAATTATATAGAACAACAAATGAATAAAGATCATCCATCACATATAGTCCTGGGTTTTAAGGATAAAGATGCATATAATAAACTAAAAACAGGGGATAAAATAAAAGTATGGTCTTCTCAAACGCTTGAAAGCTATCCAGCAAAAATGATTGTAGAGAAATTTGAAATAGTAGAGAAATAGAAAAAGGCAGCCATCACGCTGCCTTTTTTCTTATTTCACAAATTGTAATTCTTTCGGGAATTTCGTTAAGATTTCTGATCCGTCTTTTGTGATGTAAATATCATCTTCAATACGAACGCCGCCTACGTTTGGTACGTAAATACCTGGCTCGATTGTGAAGACCATACCTTCTTTTAATAGAGACTCATTGCCTTCTTTTACATCTGGATATTCGTGTACGCTAATTCCAAGTCCGTGACCAAGTCGGTGTGGGAAGAAGTCTCCATAACCTGCATCTGCGATAACAGAGCGAGCGGCGTTGTCAATTGCACCAAATGTAACGCCTGGTTTACATGCTTCAACTGCTTGTAGTTGTCCAGCAAGTACAGTGTTGTAAATGCGAGTTTGTTCTTCAGAAATATCACCAAATGCTACTGTACGCGTAATATCAGAGCAATAACCTTCAATGATTACACCTAAATCAAATAGTACGAAATCGCCGCGTTTCATTTTGTTTGCACCTGGAATACCGTGTGGAAGAGCAGAGTTTGCGCCTGCTAATACCATCGTATCGAATGACATTTTATGGATGCCTTTTGTTTTTAATTCATGCTCAATAATTGCTAATACTTCTAGCTCACTACGATTTTCTTTAATTGCATTTACACCAACTTCAACAGCATAATCTGCCATTTTAGCCGCTTCACGCAAAATAGAAAGTTCTTTTTCGTCTTTAATTAAGCGAAGTTCGCGAACTTTCTCTTCAGCTGATTTGAAAGCTGCATTTGGGAATAACTTTGTTAATTCTTCGTAACGTTCTACGTTTAAATGTTCTTTTTCAATTGCAACTGCATTTGCATCAATACCACGATCTTTAATTGCTTTTGCAATCATATCCCATGGTCTGTCCGTATCAGTAAATCCGATAATCTCATGTGCCCAGCCAGCGTTACGTGCTTGGCCTTCTTCCATTTTAGGACAAATTAAAATAGGCTCTTTTTCTTGGAATACAAACATACCAAGTAGTCTTTCATGTGGTTCACAGTGGAAGTTTGTCATGTAGAAGACGTTCGGTGTAGAAGTTAAGAACGCAGCTTCTACGTTTTTTTCTTTTAGCCATTGCATTAAATTTTCTAATCTAGCATTCATCGATTGGCACCCCCGAGATATTTAATTACAAATATAACTTTACATCGGAGGAAAGCGTTATGACAAGTAAATCGATGTTAGAAAAGACAGGGAATTGAGAAATCATGTAGAATAAAAAGTGAGAATGTGAATAGGGAGGAATGTAATGATGAAAGTATCGTATCACGGGCATTCAGTTGTAAAGATTGAAACGAATGGAAAAGTTATTTTAATTGACCCATTTTTAACGGGAAATCCGAAAACAGATTTAAAGGCTGAAGATGTAAAAGTTGATGCGATTATTTTATCGCACGGACACGGTGATCATGTTGGGGATACAGTAGCGTTAGCAAAGAACAATAATGCGGTCGTTGTGGCACCGTTTGAATTAGCGACATTTTTAGGGTGGCAAGGTGTAAATACACATCCAATGCATATTGGTGGTTCACATGAATTTGACTTTGGAAAGGTGAAATTTACTCAAGCATTCCACGGCTCTAGTTATATTGATGAAGAAAAAAAGACGATTACATATACAGGTATGCCAGCTGGTATTTTGTTTACAGCAGAGGAGAAAACGGTATATCATGCAGGAGATACTGCTTTATTCTCTGATATGAAGTTAATTGGAGAACTGAATAATATTGATGTAGCATTTTTACCAATTGGCGATAATTTCACAATGGGGCCAGAAGATGCTGTGTTAGCAGCAAAATGGATAGAGGCGAAAACAGTTGTACCGATGCATTACAATACGTTCCCAGTTATTGAACAAGATCCATATCAATTTGTAGAAAAGCTACAAAATTGTACAGGGAAAGTATTAGAAGCTGGAGAAAGTATTACACTATAAAAAAGAAACCCTTCATTTGAAATGACAAGTGAAGGGTTTTTTATGTGTGTAGTACAGTTTTTAAAGTTTGCGCTTGTTTTGGTGATTCTTTTTTTTCTGGAAGTGGCTGTTCGGGTGTTTCATTCAACTCCATTGCAACTTTTTTCCCATCTACGAAAGCTAAAAATACAGCACCTACAACCTCTAAAAATTTTTTCATAATGTATTCGCTCCTTTGTTTCATTTCTTGTCTTAATTGTATATTGAAGCGTCTGGACAAACTATCGAACGAGATGACAACAGCATTACATTGTTGTAATAGAATGACTGGTGGAATGTAAGGGGTATTTTGTTATAAAAAAAATGGTACAGGCATATAAAGAGAGAGTGTAACAGTTTTGAAAATATAGTATACTGAAAATACAACACATGAAGAATTTAGGGAAAAGAAAGTATGGTGAAACCATTTGGCTACCAAACATAATCAAATTTTAGAACATATTAATAGCCTGCCGGTAGGGCATAAAATTTCTGTGAGGCAAATTGCGAAAGATTTGAGTGTAAGTGAAGGGACAGCTTACCGTGCAATTAAAGACGCAGAAAATAAAGGATATGTTAGTACAATTGAACGTGTCGGAACAATTCGAATTGAACAAAAGAAGAAAGAGAATATCGAAAAACTGACATATGCAGAAGTCGTTAACATTGTCGATGGTCAAGTACTTGGAGGCAGAGAAGGACTACATAAAACATTAAATAAATTCGTAATCGGGGCTATGAAATTAGAAGCGATGATGCGCTATACAGAAGCAGGGAATTTACTTATCATCGGTAACCGTACGAACGCACATCAATTAGCACTAGAAGCTGGGGCAGCAGTGTTAATTACGGGCGGATTTGATACGGAAGATCATGTGAAGAAATTAGCAGATGAATTAAAACTTCCAATTATTTCAAGTAGTTATGATACATTTACGGTCGCAACGTTAATTAACCGTGCAATTTATGATCAACTTATCAAGAAAGAAATTGTACTCGTTGAAGATATTTTAACGCCAATTGAAGAAACGTTATATTTAAAGCCAAATGATACAGTACAGCAATGGCATGCGTATAATGAAGAAACGATGCATGGACGTTATCCAATTGTTGATGAAAATAAAAAGGTGTTAGGTATTGTAACTTCAAAAGATATGATTGGTGTCGTGAAAGAAACACCAATTGATAAAGTGATGACAAAGCATCCAATTACGGTAAACGGAAAAATGTCTGTCGCAGCTGCAGCACGTATGATGGTGTGGGAAGGTATTGAGTTACTTCCTGTTGTGGAAGAAGGGAATAAATTGCAAGGGATCATTAGTCGCCAAGATGTACTTCAGGCGCTGCAAATGATTCAACGTCAACCGCAAGTTGGAGAAACAATTGATGACATTGTAACGAACCAATTTATGACGCCGAAAGAAGCGAAAAATGAGCATTTGTATCAATTTTCAGTGACGCCACAAATGACGAATTCAATCGGGACGTTATCTTACGGTGTATTCACAACAATTGTGACAGAAGCAACAAACCGTGTCATTCGTGCGCAGAAGAAGAGCGATTTAATTGTTGAAAACTTAACCATTTATTTCGTTAAGCCAGTTCAAATTGATAATGTTGTATCAGTTCATCCGAAAGTATTAGAAATTGGGCGTAAATTTGGTAAGATTGATGTAGAAGTGCATCATGAAGGTAATGTTGTCGGGAAAGCATTACTTATGGTGCAGTTGATCGATAAATAAAAAGATGGAGCAGACCGCTTTGGTTTGTTCCATTTTTTTTTAGAACGCTACATTAGGGAGTTTTAAAATGTAGTTAGCAACTGAACCTATCATGCTTTGAATTGCGAAAGAGAAAAATAAATCACGTTTGAAGATGCTTGAACAATAATTGTGGAGGTGTCGAATGGGAGGAATAGTTCTCTTTTTAGGTGTAGTATTTGCAATAACTTTTCATGTGTTAACACATAGAAGAATGGATTCAAATAAAAAGAAGTTGTATGTAGTAAGTTTGATTTTCGCTATTATTTGTTCCTTTACCCCTACAACTGGAGAAAATAATAGCGATTTTCTTTACGTCGGTATACCAGCAGAAAATTTCATTTATTATGGCGGATGGGAAATTTCGTTTAATCCATTAGGCTTTTTCTTTAACTTTATTTTGTTTTATTGGATTTTGAAGCTGTTATTTAAGCTCGGTTTTAGTAGAGAAGTGAAAAAATAGAAGGATATGTATCAATGTGGATAGAAAATTGGTTGTTAGTCGGTTACGCTACTAATCATTAATAGATAAGAATAGTGTAATTGGATAGGGAAACGATGCTTCACTATATGAACTAGGGGGAGAAGAATGGATTTTCACATGAAAGAGCAGTTATGTAAGCAATATAATTTTAATAGTCTTACGAAAGTTTTATTGTTACATGGGGGAGAAAATCAAACATACATATTCGAATCGGACAAAAATAAATTGGTAGTTAGGCAGTATAGAGAGGGACGTTATACAGCCGAGCAAATAGAAGCTGAAATACATTGGTTAATAGCGATACAAAAACAAATGTTAGTACCAGAAGTAGTTGTCAATAAAAGTGGTGATTTGATCACACCTATTATGAAAGGTGAGGGAAGTATCCAGTATTTTGTTGTCTTTAGGTTTATAAACGGAAGTGAAATTTTAGAACCAAAGGATAGGGACTATGAAAAACTCGGATCATTAATGCGAAAGTTTCATGAAAAAACAAATGAAGTGCTCAAAAGAGTGCCGCAAACTTGGAGAGGTTATGAAAGGCCTATATATAGTGAGCAAAAGATAATCCACGAGCCTTTACAACGATTACTAAATGCTTCATTTCTATCGCATGCGGATAAGCATAAATGCATAAGAATTGCAGAAAGAATACAAGAACTTGCAAATTCAACTCAACTAGGAGAAAAACAATTTGTTCATGGTGATATGCATTTTGGTAATGTTCTTGTAGACAAAGAGGATTGGTATTTACTTGATTTTGATGAATGTGGATTTGGGTATAAAGAGTTTGATATGGGTGTTCCGAGATTACATTTAATTGCTTCGGGACAGTTAGAAGACGCATGGGGGAATTTCATGATGGGATATGGGGAAAATATTTCGGAAGCAGCTATTCGACTTGGGACTGCTTCGAGAATTTTTTATATGGCGGGAAAGATTCCGTTAAGGCTTGATATCGAGCCTATTAGAAAAGATCCCGGTGCTTTTATTCGGCGATATGTTCAGTATGCTGAAAAAGAGTTATGTGGAGAGACGGTTATATAAATAAAAGACAGAATAGTGATTCAATTAGGTTATATATTATGTTATGATTATATTGTAAGAAAATGGATTTCGGGAAGGTGGTATGCATTATGTCATCAGAAGTGCTCTTCTTTGGTGGGATCGCACTATTTTACTTTCTTGTGATGATACCAATTCAATACTTATACTTACAAGGATTAAATGAAAAAAAGAAACGAACAGGATTATCTCAGCAAGAACTATACAAACAGATGTCTTTTGGAGAAGAACAATTACATTTTCACGTGCAAGGTAATCCCTTTAATATACCATCTGCGTTTGTTGCATATATGATTTTGAAAGTGAAGGGACGTAAAAAAGCATCACAATGTTGATGCTTTTTTACGTTGTTTTATAAGATTCGGCTTCTTTGACTGCTAATGGTAGAAAATGTTTATATTGGCGGAATCCATTAAATGTACTCGCGCTGCCAAGTAAAATAAACAAAACACCAACGATAATGCGTGCAGTTGAAAGTTCTAAAAAGAATTGGTTTATCCCAAAGAATAGGACGAATAAGCCGAGTGCCATTGCGGATTTTCCTGAGAGCCAACCTTTCTCCATTGGACGGTTTGTACGAAAGAACTTTGTTTTGTAGAAGAGGTACAACACAAATGAGATGATAATACAAAAGACGAATATTGGCATAATACACGCTCCCATCGATTGGTATAAAAATAACAATTTAGAAAAAAGAAAAATCTAAACTTTCTAACTTTTATTATAAAGCAATTGTTCGCATGTATGAAATGTTTTCCGTTATAATGGGGGATAAAGTGAAACTTTAATTAGTGTGGGGAGATCCCACGTACTAATTATTGGCCCTCACCAATCGGGCTTTTACGTGCATCCAGGCTCCAAATTAATTTTGCCCCATTGTTTTTAATATTTTTGAGGTGGGAGTCTTACTACACGTTAATGCGGGATAAAATGAAGAAGTTGAATAAAAAGGAGATTATACATATGCATGAGCAAATTTTAGGAGCAATTAAAGAGTTTGATACAATTATTATTCATCGTCATGTACGTCCGGATCCAGATGCGTTAGGTTCTCAGTGCGGACTTGGTACAATTCTGCAAGAATCGTTTCCAGAGAAAAATATTTATATGGTTGGGTACAACGAGCCTTCTTTATCATTTTTACGAGTAATGGATGATATTGAAGATAGTGTATATGAAGATGCACTTGTTATCGTATGTGATACTGCGAACCAAGAACGTGTTGACGATCAACGCTATGCAAAAGGGAAGATGTTAATTAAAATTGATCATCATCCGAATGAAGATCCGTACGGAGATATTACGTGGGTAGATACGACATCAAGTTCTACAAGTGAAATGATTTATGAGTTTTACAGTTATGGAAAAGATAAAGGATTACAGATAACGAAAGAAGCAGCTCGTCTTATTTTAGCGGGTATTGTTGGGGATACAGGTCGTTTCTTATTCCCGAATACAACAGCGAAAACACTTCGTTACGTAAGTGAGCTTGTTGACATGGATGTAAAATTCACAGATTTATACAATGAAATGTATAAGACAAAAGAAAAAATCGCTCGTTTAAATGGTTATATTTTACAAAACTTCACAATGGTAGAAGAAGGCGCAGCGTACATTAAATTAACGAAAGAGGTACTAGAAGAGTTTGATGTACTTTCTACTGAAGCATCTGGTGTTGTCGGAGCACTTGGTAATATTGATGGATTAAAGGCATGGGTTCTATTTTTAGAGGAAGATGATGTTATTCGTGTTCGTCTTCGTTCAAAAGGACCAGTTATTAATAAGTTAGCAATGCAATATAATGGCGGAGGACATCCGATGGCTTCTGGTGCAAAAGCATCTTCTTGGGAAGAAGCAGATCGCCTGTTTGCTGATTTACGTGAGCTGTGTAGATAAAAATTGTATGTTGAACGAAAGAGAAGGAGAGGCACTGAAGCCCTCCTTTTTTTTATTTTTCTTTCTCTATATCAATACTAATTTCAAGTACGGTATCAAAAGAGACTGTGTCTACTTTAAAGCGGTATATACGATCGTAATGTTTGTACGTTTTATTTTCGATGACTTTTTTGAGCAGGTCTTTATTTTTTGCGATGCTTTGAATGTTTTTCGTTAAAAGATGCTGGAGATCATTATGGATAGAAGTGGTCATGTTTTCAAGTGTAAGATTGTCTAAATCATATTTTTTTCGATTTATAATTTTTATTTTGATTTCTTGAATTGTTAAGAGCCGTTTATTTTCTGTGTTCAATTTCTCTTGGTCTTCGAGAAGGACGTGGAGTTTTGCTTCTTGTTTTTCGATAATTTCTTTTTGTTCTGCTATTTTACTAGTTTGTTCTTCTTGAAAAACACCGTATATGTACAAAAAAACAAACCAGCTCAACACTCCTCCAACAGCAGCACCAGCTAAAACTAAATACCACCTTTTGGCTGTATTGGCACTGGGTACTCTCATACATGTTCCTGTGTAAGCCATTTAATAATAATAAGACCAGTTTGCATACCGCCAGTTGCAAAAAAAATAAGGAGAATTTGTTTTACGATATCTTTCATATCTCCGCCAAAGAAGCTTCTTTCAAAGCTATAAAAGGTATCGAACGTTCCGCCAATTGCTGCAACGAGTGCCCAAATTCTTAAATTTTGGGCGAATTGATTAATATAAGTTAGAGTTGGTTTTCCGATGAGAAATGCACCAAATCCGCCAATTAATGAACCACCAAGTATAACTCCAAAGGCAATAAAATAACTAATAATAAGCAGAGAGAAAAAAGTATGTTCTCTTACATCCATCGTCATTCCCCTTTCTTCTTCATATATATGGACAAAGTATGAGAAGTATGTTTTGATTTCCGCTTTCCTCATCACCTATAATAAAAGTAGTCACATAGGTAAAGAGAGGGTACAACAGTGAAGTTTGTGCATTTACAATGTCAAACCGTTTTTAGTTTATTAAAAAGTGCTTGTAAAATTGATGAGCTTGTCATTCGGGCGAAAGAGCTTGGATTTTCATCGCTGGCCATTACAGATGAAAATGTTATGTATGGAGTTATTCCGTTTTATAAAGCATGCAAGAAAAATGGTATACAGCCTATTATCGGCTTAACAGCTTCTATTTTTAGTGAAGAAGAAGAAAGGTCTTATCCACTTGTCTTACTTGCTGAGAATGAACTAGGCTATCAAAATTTATTAAAGATCTCTAGCAGCATTATGACGAAGTCAAAAGAAGGTATCCCGAAGAAGTGGCTTGCTCATTATGCGAAAGGATTAATTGCAATTTCACCAGGGAAAGACGGAGAGATTGAACAGCTATTATTAGAAGACAAAGAGAGTCAGGCTGAAGAAGTAGCTCGTACGTATCAAAATATGTTCAGCAATTTTTATATAAGTTTGCAGCATCATGCAATTCAAGATGAACTGCTTTTACAAGAAAAACTGCCTGAATTTATTAATAAGGTAAACGTTCCAGTCGTTGCAACAAATGATGTTCGCTATATTAATCAAAGTGACGCACTTGTTCATGAATGTTTATTATCTGTTGAAGGCGGAACGAAAATGACTGATCCAGATAGACCGAGAATGAAAACGGATCAGTATTATTTAAAGTCATCGGATGAAATGGGAGCACTATTTTCTCATGCTGAGGAAGCGGTTCAAAATACAATAACAATCGCGGAACGTTGCCAAGTAGAAATTCCTTTCCATGTAAATCAATTACCGAAATTTCCTGTTCCATCTAACGAGACGAATGATACGTATTTGCGCCGTGTTTGTGAAGAAGGCTTGCAGAAACGCTATGGTACGCCGAAAGAAGCGCATATAGGACGTTTGGATCATGAATTAAATGTTATTTCTCGTATGGGATTTAGCGATTATTTCCTCATCGTATGGGACTTTATGAAATATGCACATGAAAATCATATTTTAACTGGGCCAGGCCGTGGATCGGCAGCTGGTTCACTCGTTTCTTACGTATTGGAAATTACAGATATTGATCCGATTGAATATGAATTATTATTTGAAAGGTTTTTAAACCCTGAACGTGTGACACTTCCAGATATTGATATTGATTTTCCAGATATAAGACGTGATGAGATGATTCGATATGTGAAAGATAAATATGGTCAGCTTCGTGTTGCTCAAATTGTAACGTTCGGAACTCTTGCAGCGAAAGCCGCAATTAGAGACATTGCTCGTGTAATGGGACTCCTGCCAAGAGATATTGACATATTTTCAAAACTTATCCCATCAAAGCTTGGTATAACGTTAAGAGATGCATATGAGGAATCGCAATCGCTCCGTGAGTTTATACAAGGGAATCTGTTACATGAGCGTGTGTTTGAAATTGCAAAACGTGTAGAGGGATTACCGCGTCATACGTCTATTCATGCAGCTGGCGTTATTATGAGCCAAGAACCGTTAACGGGAAGTGTAGCGATTCAAGAAGGGCATAACGATGTCTATGTTACGCAATATCCAGCTGATGCATTGGAAGAACTTGGATTGCTCAAGATGGACTTTTTAGGCTTACGTAATTTAACGTTACTTGAAAATATTATAAAATTTATTGTTGAAAAAACTGGGAAACAAATTGATATAAGAAATTTACCTCTGCAAGATGAAAAGACGTTTCAATTGTTAGGAAGAGGGGATACAACAGGTGTATTCCAGCTTGAATCAGGTGGTATGCGAAATGTACTTCGTGGGTTAAAACCGAATGAATTTGAAGACATAGTCGCTGTTAACTCGTTATACAGACCAGGACCGATGGAACAAATTCCAACCTTTATTGAATCGAAGCATGGGAAAAGACAAATTGAATATTTACATCCGGATTTAAAGCCGATTTTAGAAAGAACATACGGCGTAATTGTATACCAAGAACAAATTATGCAAATCGCATCGAAGTTAGCTGGATTTTCGCTTGGAGAAGCGGATTTGCTGCGCCGTGCAGTGAGTAAAAAGAATCGTGATATTTTAGATCAAGAACGTAAGCATTTTGTTCAAGGTTGTTTGGAAAACGGATACGATGAGACATCTTCAGAACAAATTTATGATTTAATTGTAAGATTTGCGAATTACGGTTTTAACCGAAGTCACGCTGTAGCTTACAGTATGATCGGATATCAGCTTGCATATTTAAAAGCAAATTATACGCTGGAATTTATGACTGCGTTATTATCAAGTGCAATTGGAAATGAAGATAAGATTGTGCAGTATGTACGAGAAACGAAGCGGAAAGGTTTTCACGTTTTACCGCCGTCTCTTCAGAGAAGTGGTTACAACTTCCAAATAGAAGGGAATGCGATTCGATATAGTTTACTTTCGATTCGGAATATCGGAATGGCTACCGTGACGGCATTACTCGAAGAACGAGAGGAAAAAATGTTCGAAGATTTATTTGAGTTTTGTCTTCGTATGCCATCAAAATTTGTAACAGAGCGAAATTTAGAAGCGTTTGTCTGGTCTGGTTGTTTTGACGGTTTTGGTGTTTCGAGGACGACGTTATGGAGAAGTCTTAAAGGAGCGTTGGAGTATGCAAATCTTGCACGTGATTTTGATTTAGGGGATGCTGTTCCGAAATCAAAATACGTACAAGGAGAAGAGCTATCCTTTATTGAACAGTTAAATAAAGAGAAGGAAGCACTCGGTTTTTATTTATCTAGCTATCCGACAGCGCAGTATGCGGAGCTAGGAAAAGAATTAGAAATTCCATCTCTTGCTCAGGCGATGCGACATAAGAAAAAAGTACAAAGAGCGATCGTATATATAACAAGTGTGAAAGTTATTCGTACGAAAAAGTTGCAAAAGATGGCGTTTATTACATTCTGTGATCAAAATGATGAAATGGAAGCCGTTATTTTTCCAGAAACGTATATACATTTTTCGGACAGGTTACAAGAAGGTGCAATCGTTTTAGTTGATGGTACGATCGAGCAAAGAAATCATAAGTTGCAATGGATCGTGAATGGACTATATCCGCTAGAAGAAATGGATGTTTATGAAGGAATGAAAGAAGCATCTGTTTACGTGAAATTGCCGTCTCAATATGAAAAAAAGCTTGTAAATCAAGTTACAAAAATATTGTTTGATTATTCAGGTTTTACGAAAGTACTAATTTATTATGAAAAGGAACATAAAATGGTACAATTATCTCGAAGTTTATCGATTCATCCAAGTGAAGAATGTCTAGGAGCACTTCGTGAAATTGTCGGTGACGAAAATGTCGTTGTGAAAATATAATGGACAATTTCCCTACACTTCGATTATTATAGTAGTAGTGTTCGTGGTCAGACCACTTGGAGAAATTGATATCAGCAAGCATAATTTGAGGAGAGTGGATAGTTTGTCAACACTTCGTGAAGAAGCACTTCACATGCATAAAGTGCATCAAGGAAAATTAGAAACTGTATCAAAAGTAAAAGTAGAAAATGCAAAAGATTTAAGTCTTGCATATTCTCCAGGGGTTGCAGAGCCTTGTAAAGAAATTTATGACGATAAAAGTAAGGTATATGAATATACAATGAAGGGAAATATGGTAGCAGTTGTGACAGATGGAACGGCTGTACTTGGTCTTGGTAACATTGGACCTGAAGCATCTCTTCCAGTAATGGAAGGTAAAGCTGTATTATTCAAGAGCTTTGCTGGTGTAGATGCATTCCCGATTGCCTTAAATACAAACGATGTAGATAAAATTGTTGAAACTGTAAAATTAATGGAGCCAACTTTTGGCGGTGTAAACTTAGAAGATATCGCAGCGCCAAACTGCTTCGTTATTGAAGAACGTTTGAAAAAAGAGACAAACATTCCAATATTCCATGATGATCAACACGGAACAGCTATCGTAACAGTAGCAGGCCTTGTGAACGCGCTGAAGTTAGTTGGAAAGAAAATGTCTGACATTAAAGTTGTCGCAAATGGTGCAGGTGCAGCAGGTATTGCAATCATTAAACTTTTATACCGCTATGGTGTACGTGACGTTATTATGTGTGACCGTAAAGGTGCAATCTATGAAGGTCGTCCTGTCGGTATGAATCCGGTGAAAGATGAAGTTGCAAAATATACAAATAAGAGTCGTATAGAAGGTTCTTTAGCTGACGTTTTACAAGGTGCGGACGTATTCATTGGTGTATCTGCAGCAGGTGCATTAACTGAAGAGATGGTTCGTACAATGAATGACGATGCAATTATTTTTGCAATGGCGAATCCGGTTCCAGAAATTATGCCAGAATTGGCAAAAGCAGCGGGCGCAGCTGTTGTTGGAACAGGTCGTTCTGACTTCCCGAACCAAGTAAATAATGTACTAGCGTTCCCAGGGATTTTCCGCGGTGCACTTGATGTACATGCGACACAAATTAATGAAGAAATGAAGATGGCAGCTGTACAGGCCATTGCAGAGCTTGTATCAGAGGATGAGTTGAATGCAGATCATATCATTCCAGCACCATTTGACGCGCGTGTAGCGCCGCAAGTAGCGGCTTACGTTGCGAAAGCAGCAATGGAGACAGGAGTAGCTCGCCGTCAAGTAGATCCAAATGAAGTCGCTGAGAAAACAAAACAATTAGCGCTGATTGGTAAAGAATAAGCGAGGAATTTCCATTGACATCATCAAATACAAAAGTATATCTCGAAATTGTAAAAAAAATCCGTTCCATTATGGAAGAGGATTGTTTAGTAGCAGGGGATCGTTTGCCATCTGAGCGTGAGTTAAGTTCACGCTTAAATGTTGGACGTTCCTCTGTAAGAGAAGCATTACGTGCGTTAGAGCTGGTAGGATTAATTGAAACGAGACGTGGTGAGGGAACGTTTATTCGAAACTTTTACGATAACGGTCTTGTACAATTAATTGCTCCGTTCTTGCTGCAAGATGAGAAAACAATTCGTGATTTATTACAAACAAAACGATTGCTTGAGAAAGATATGATTCGACTTGTATGTAATTTACCGAAAGAAACGTTTTCTGAAGTACTAAGTAAATTACACCAAGTGCTTGAAGAAAACGAAAGCTCAATTCCGGTGCTTCATCAAACGTTCTTTAAAACACTTATTGAACAATTCGATAATTATTTACTCTATCGCATTTGGATGATCGTAAATGATTACGTTGCAACTCTTTCTTGTGAAGTTTCAGGAGATTCTATCGAAATGTATAGAAAGCTTTATGCTACTTTGGAAGCGAAACAAGAAAATGATGCGTTAAAAATTTACGATGAATTAGTAGAGAATATACAGTTTCACTCGTAATGTATAAAATTTGTCGAAATGACCATGACACGTTATGACAAACATTCTACCGCATAGCGGTTAAAGTTAAACGTAAAGAGAGAGGTTATTAGACAGATTGAGAAGATAAGGCTAACATCAAACATTGGTGTTAGCCCCATTTTCTTCTTACGCTAACCTTAGCTCTCAATGAAGGGGGTCAAATTGTGCTAAGAGATTTATTCGTGAAAAAGAAAAAGTACGCTGCAATACCTTCAGAACAAGTACGAAAAGATGTACCAGATGGCGTTATGACAAAATGTCCGAAATGTAAAAAAATCATGTATACGAAAGAGCTTCTTAAAAATTTAAAAGTATGCGTGAATTGTGGATATCATCATCCGATGAATGCATGGGAACGCCTTGATAGTATATTGGACGAAGGTTCATTTCGTGAGTATGACAAAGAGATGGTTTCACTAAATCCACTTGAGTTTCCGGGATATGAAGAGAAACTAGAAAACGATCGTAAGAAGACTAAATTGAATGAAGCGGTTGTAACTGGTGAAGGAACAATTGATGACATGCTTGTTGTTATTGCAGTAATGGATTCTCGTTTTCGAATGGGCAGCATGGGCTCTGTTGTAGGAGAGAAAATTGCCCGTGCGGTTGAAAAGGCATACGACTTACAAGTTCCATTTATTATCTTTACTGCTTCGGGTGGTGCTCGTATGCAAGAAGGGATATTAAGTTTAATGCAAATGGCAAAAACAAGCGTAGCTTTGAAAAAGCATAGTAATGCAGGAGGGTTATTTATTTCTGTTATGACTCACCCAACGACGGGCGGGGTTTCAGCGAGTTTCGCTTCACTTGGTGATTACAATCTTGCAGAGCCAGGTGCACTTATCGGATTTGCTGGTAGACGCGTAATTGAACAAACAGTGCGTGAGAAACTACCGGAAGATTTCCAAACGGCAGAATTTTTACTAGAGCACGGTCAATTAGATGCGGTGGTGCATCGTGATGATATGAGAGAATCACTCCGTAAGATTTTAGAAGTTCATCAAGGGGGGGAAATGGCTGTATGGCAGAGCTAGAATTTGAAAAACCAGTTGTTGAGCTAAGAAATAAGATTCGTGAACTGAAAGACTATACGAAAAACAGCCAGATGGACTTCAGTGAGGAGATTCGTATTTTGGAAGACAAGCTAGAAAAACTAGAGGAAGATATATACGGCAATATGAAAGTATGGGACCGTGTTCAAATTGCTCGTCATGCAGAACGACCGACAACGCTCGATTATATTGAGCACTTATTTACTAATTTTTTTGAATGTCATGGAGATCGCCTATTTGGCGACGATGCAGCGATTGTCGGCGGCATTGCGAAATATAAGGGGATGCCCGTAACTGTAATTGGGCACCAACGCGGAAAAGATACGAAAGAAAATATTCGTCGTAATTTTGGGATGCCTCATCCAGAAGGATATCGAAAAGCACTGCGTCTAATGAAACAAGCGGAAAAGTTTAATCGTCCCATTATTTGTTTCATCGATACGAAGGGAGCTTATCCTGGTAAAGCAGCTGAAGAACGTGGACAAAGTGAGGCAATTGCCCGTAATTTATTTGAAATGGCGGGTTTAACTGTACCTGTTATTTGTATCGTTATCGGTGAAGGTGGTAGCGGTGGTGCGTTAGGTCTTGGAGTAGGAGATTACATTCATATGCTGGAAAATTCCACTTATTCTGTTATTACACCAGAGGGTGCGGCGGCGATTCTTTGGAAAGATGCTGGTAAAGCAAAAGAAGCTGCAGAAGCGATGAAAATTACAGCATTAGATTTGAAAGAATTAGGTGTAATTGACGAAATTATTCCAGAGGCAAAAGGCGGAGCACATCGTAATGTTTTGAAACAATCAGAAAATATAGATTTAATGCTTAAGAAAACTTTTGAACAATTAAGCGGAATTTCGAAAGATGAATTAATCGAAAAACGTTATGAAAAATATATGAAAATTGGGCAAGTTTCGTTTTCAAACGCTTCCATTGGGATAAAATAAGAAAAGCGTGCGTTCCTCTTCGCGAATGCACGTTTTTATTATGAAAAGACACATCTTCTCCATTGTGTTTTTGTATTTTTTCGTGTTATTTTATTATAAGGCAAATAATCTTTATGAGGTGAGTACAAATGAAACGTATTGGTGTATTAACAAGTGGTGGAGATTCACCTGGTATGAATGCTGCCATTCGTGCAGTTGTTCGTAAAGCGATTTTCCATGATATTGAAGTATATGGTATTTACCATGGATACGCTGGTTTAATTTCTGGTCATATTGAAAAATTAGAACTTGGTTCTGTTGGCGATATTATCCACCGTGGTGGTACAAAATTATATACAGCAAGATGTCCTGAGTTTAAAGACCCAGAAGTACGACTAAAAGGAATCGAGCAATTAAAGAAACATGGTATTGAAGGACTTGTCGTTATTGGTGGAGATGGTTCGTACCAAGGCGCAAAAAAATTAACTGAGCAAGGATTCCCATGTGTAGGTGTACCAGGTACAATCGACAATGATATCCCTGGAACAGACTTCACAATTGGTTTTGATACAGCTTTAAACACTGTTATTGATGCAATTGATAAAATCCGTGATACAGCTACATCTCATGAACGTACATATGTTATCGAAGTAATGGGACGTCACGCTGGAGATATCGCATTATGGGCTGGTTTAGCTGATGGTGCAGAAACTATCTTAATTCCAGAAGAAAAGTATGACATGGAAGATGTTATCGCTCGTCTGAAACGCGGTAGTGAACGTGGTAAAAAGCACAGTATTATCGTTGTAGCTGAAGGTGTTGGAAGTGCAATTGACATCGGTAAGCACATTGAAGAAGCAACAAGCTTTGATACTCGTGTAACTGTATTAGGTCACGTACAACGTGGTGGATCACCAAGTGCACAAGACCGTGTATTAGCTAGTCGTCTTGGCGCAAGAGCAGTTGAATTATTAATTGCTGGTAATGGTGGACGTTGTGTTGGTATTCAAAATAATAAACTTGTTGATCATGACATTATCGAAGCGTTAGCTCAAAAGCATACAATCGATAAAGATATGTATCAATTATCTAAAGAATTATCTATCTAATCGGCTTAATGCCTTGTATTTGGGAACGGTTTCATAATTTTCGGAGGTGCAATATGCGTAAAACTAAAATTGTATGTACTATAGGTCCTGCTAGTGAAAGTATTGAGAAATTAGAGCAATTAATGGAAGCGGGTATGAACGTTGCTCGTTTAAACTTCTCTCATGGTAGCCATGAAGAGCATGGAGCTCGTATTAAAAATATTCGTGAAGCTTCAAAGAAAACTGGTAAAACAGTTGGTATCTTACTTGATACAAAAGGTCCAGAAATCCGTACACATGACTTCGTAGACGGACAAGCTGAGCTTGTAACAGGTGCAGAAGTAATTCTTTCTACTGAACAAGTATTAGGAACTGCAGAGAAGTTCTCTGTATCTTATGCTGGTCTTTATGATGATGTTGATCCAGGCTCTCGTATTCTAATCGATGACGGTCTTATCGAACTAGAAGTAATCGAGAAAGCTGACGGAAACATCCGTACAAAAGTATTAAACAGCGGAACTGTAAAAAATAAAAAAGGTGTTAACGTACCAAACGTAAGCATTAAGCTTCCAGGTATCACTGAAAAAGACGTGCAAGATATCGTTTTCGGTATCGAGCAAAAAGTTGATTTCATCGCAGCATCTTTCGTACGTAAAGCATCTGATGTATTAGAAATTCGTGAATTATTAGAAGGGCATAACGCTCAATACATCCAAATCGTACCAAAAATCGAAAACCAAGAAGGTATCGACAACATCGATTCAATCTTAGAAGTTTCTGACGGTTTAATGGTTGCTCGTGGTGATATGGGTGTAGAAATTCCACCAGAAGAAGTACCATTAGTACAAAAACGTCTAATCAAAAAATGTAACGTATTAGGCAAACCAGTTATTACTGCAACACAAATGTTAGATTCTATGCAACGTAACCCACGTCCAACTCGTGCGGAAGCAAGTGACGTAGCAAACGCAATCTTCGATGGAACAGATGCAATCATGCTTTCAGGTGAAACTGCTGCGGGTCAATACCCTGTAGAAGCTGTAACAATGATGGCTAACATTGCGGTACGTGTTGAAAAATCATTACAATATGAAGATATGTTCAAAAAACGTATTAAAGAGTTCACACCAACAATTACAGATGCAATTAGCCAATCTGTTGCGCACACAGCACTTGCTCTTGATGTAGCTGCAATCGTAGCTCCAACAGAAAGTGGACATACTGCGAAAATGATCTCTAAATACCGTCCGAAATCTCCAATCGTAGCTGTAACATCTGACGAGCAAGTAGGACGTCGTCTTGCACTTGTTTGGGGTGTTCAAGCATTTATGTCTGAGAAACGTGCAGCTTCTACTGACGAAATGTTAGATACAGCAATTCAAACAGGTATGGATGCGGGTCTAATCGGACTTGGAGATACTGTAGTAATCACTGCTGGTGTTCCAGTTGCTGAAACTGGTACAACAAACTTAATGAAAATCCACGTTGTTGGTGAAAAAGTTGCTAAAGGGCAAGGAATCGGTCGTAAATCTGCAAAAGGTAAAGTAGTTGTAGCGAAAACAGCTGCTGAAGCTGTAGCGAACGTAAACAAAGGTGATATCCTTGTTACAACAAGCACAGATAAAGATATGATTCCTGCAATTGAAAAAGCTGCTGCTCTAGTTGTAGAAGAAGGCGGTCTAACAAGCCATGCAGCTGTTGTAGGTGTATCAATCGGTATTCCTGTTATCGTTGGTGTAAACGGCGTAACAACAACTTTAAAAAATGGCCAAGAAGTAACAGTTGATGCAGCACGCGGAATTGTTTATAATGGACATGCGGAAGTGCTATAAGAAGTAATACGGAGAGAAGGATCGGAGTCCTTCTCTTTTTTTTTACACAAAAAAGGATAGAGATAGCTTTAAATACCTGAAATCGCTTTGAAAAACGTTTATTATAATGTTTAGTGGGAGAGGGTTATTTGTCCTTTGTGAAGCTTGTATGAGCGTTTTAAGGGGCTTATAAGGGGTTTTGTAAGGGTGATACTTTCAAACCTTTTAAATGAAATATGAAGGAGTGCGAGCTATGAAGTGGTTACTGTTCTTACTTATTTTAGTGCCGGCGATTGAGATTGCGGTGTTAATAGGATCAAGTCATGTAATAGGTTTATGGTCTACGTTCGCTATGATTGTATTTACGGGTATTGTGGGTGTATATTTGGCGAAACGACAAGGGTTTAAAGTACTTAGAGAGATTCAATTTAGGCTAAATAGAGGAGAAATGCCGGGTGATGCGGTTCTAGATGGTATTTTTATATTCGTAGGAGGTATTCTTTTAGTACTGCCTGGATATGTGACGGATATAATAGGTTTTATCTTTGTTGTTCCTATAACGAGGGCTTTATTGAAGCCGGCAGTTATGAAGTGGATTGATTGGAAATTTAGAAAGAGAACTACTATTATTGTTCAGAAATAACGCGTAGATTATAGCGATCTACGCGTTATTTTTTTATTTTCCACTTATAGTCAATTGTTAGCTTCCTGATCGGGTTAGATTTTTGTTAGTTATTAAACGATAGGATGCAGAGGGTTCTTGTGAATGAAAAGTGTTACATTAGGATGATGTTTTTTGCTTGTAGTAAGATTCGACTAGTGAGCAGAAGTTAGACAGGAGAAGAAAAATTACTGATTAAAGGGTTCATCTGCCTTGTTTTGTATATTTATTCATTTACATAAAAAGTAATAAATGCAAGTAATAATTATAAAGTATATAGAATAAAAATGTGTTTTTGTCCTAAAATATGCGTTTTTATGCAAAAAAATAAGAGGATTATCCTTTTTTAGGAAATTCTCTTGTAGATGTAGGTAGTACAAAAAAGTACAGTGAATAATCAGTGGGAATTTCCCACTGATTACAGTTGATTTTTTATTGTGTATGAATTAGGAAATATTATTTTGATGGTGAACCCTTAATGAATTTCCATAAGTCGTGGAATACATGAGCTTTGTGTAATGTATTAAGTAGTACTAATATGACTGGACCGATGATTAATCCTAAAAAACCAAAGAGCTTAAAGCCGACAAATAGAGCGATGAGTGTCGCTAATGGATCTAGTCCAATATTAGATGAAAGTACTTTTGGCTCCATGATTTGTCTTTGGACAATCACGACGATGTATAGGATGAGAAGACCGATGGCGAATGCAGTATCGCCTGTGAAAAATACGTATATAACCCAAGGAACGAAGACGGCTCCAGTTCCTAAATACGGGAGTAAATCGACAACCCCTGTAATAATCGCGATAGTAATTGCGTATGGCACGCGTAATATTAAAAGGCCGATTAGTACAATGATAGTTGTCATAGATACGAGTGTAAGTTGCGCTTTAACAAAACCAAACAAAGCTTTTCTTAAATCGACAAAAATAGTTTTTCCGTATCCATGCAAACGATTAGGTAGAAGTTTTCTTACTTTATGAGCAAGACGGTGCCAATCGTAACTAATGAAGAAGGTGGCTAATAAGACGAAGACAAGGACAGTTAAAGTTGTTGGTAATGCACTAATGAAATTTGTTAACCCACTTATAATGGCGGTTAAAAGTTCTTTCATTTGTGTCGTTGCTTCGGTGCCTAAGTTTTGAATGTTTTGTGTAATAGTGTATCGCTGTGGTTCTCCGAGATGATTAAATTTAGAGATTAAATCATCATAGAGAGGCATAATATGATTAAGTGCAAATTGTTGGGCGAATGCAACGATATCTGGAAACTTAACTGTAACAATTTGTAGTAAGTACGTTGTGGCAGATATTGCTTCAGTTACAAGGTATGTAACAAGTCCAACGATAGCTCCGAATACGAGAATTAAGCTAACGAGTACCGCTAATGCGCGAGGGAATTGTAGTTTTTGATTAAGGAAATTGACGACAGGATTAATCAAATAAGCGAATGCAAAAGCGATAATAAAAGGGTAGATAAGGCCTGACATGTACAGCAATGCATAGAACCCAACTACCGTTGCTACAATGACAAACATGAGTCGTAATATCATATATAGTAAGTTTCGGTTCAAAGATGTATACCTCCCATTCCAATTTGGATTATCCTAATTCGTTCAACTTATAACTAGTGAGATTCACTGATCAAAGTTTCACTTTATGTTATAGTGGAATGATGGATTTTTCCTGCTTTTTCAATATATGAGTGACCGGAAAAGCTTGGTGTTGATGCTTCTACTATATGGTAAAAACTTCATTTTCTCTTCTTTTTATTTTACCTGTTTCTTAATAGAAAAGAAAGGAGAGACGACCGTTTTTAAAAATGTATACATGCTTAAATTTTTGATGGTTAGAGTTTCAGTTTGTCATTTTAAAATATGAAAAAAATGAAGTGGTTATTGTTGCATATACATCGATATAGCATGTATAACGATAGGTTTAAAGGTATTTTTGTTTGGAAGCGAGTTCATTATTTTCAGAAAGGAAGTGCAAACATGATTAGTCAGTCAACGTTATTTTTATTCATACTACTTATTATAGGACTTATTGCTAAAAACCAATCGCTTACTGTAGCTATTGGAGTGTTATTCTTATTGAAATTTACGTTTTTAGGAGATAAAGTCTTTCCTTATCTACAAACGAAAGGGATTAACCTTGGTGTAACAGTCATTACAATAGCAGTGCTCGTACCGATTGCGACAGGGGAAATAGGCTTTAAACAACTCGGAGAAGCAGCGAAATCGTATTATGCATGGATTGCTTTAGCCTCAGGTGTGGCGGTCGCTTTGTTAGCGAAAGGCGGCGTACAATTATTGACGACGGACCCACATATTACAACCGCACTTGTTTTTGGGACAATTATAGCTGTAGCTTTATTTAATGGAGTCGCTGTAGGTCCATTAATTGGGGCTGGAATTGCCTATGCAGTTATGAGTATTATACAGATGTTTAAATAAGGAATTTTATAGTAATATAAAATTTTTGAATTCTTTCTGTTCACAAAAGTCAGATAATTGTTTATAATAGGATTAGAAACTTTGAAAAGTTACATAACAGCAGAGACTTTACACCAGATAAAATAAAAACAACATAAAACAATTTTATAATGATATTGTTTTATGTTGTTTTTATCATAAACTCTTCGGAATTCATTTTCCTCACTAACTTGTTGTTCTGAGCGTGAGGATTCGGGGAGACATTCACGCTCATGCTTTCCATGTAAGCAATGGACAATAAGAGGGGAACATCGCAATAAATTTGCATGAACGTGCATTTTGCTTGCCTAAAGAGTGAACGAGCGTTCATAATTTATAAGGGGAGCAAATAGATATAAGGAGCAAGGTTGGGAGAATTTTCAGGAAAAGGAGAGAATGTCATGACTGTTATTCGAGGTTTAGAAGGGGTAGTAGCAACAACATCATCTGTGAGCTCTATTATTGATGATACATTAACTTATGTTGGGTATAATATTGATGATTTAGCTGAGAATGCTACGTTCGAAGAAGTAGTGTACTTATTATGGCACCGCAAGCTTCCTAACGAAAAAGAACTAGCGGAATTTAGTGGAACAGTATCTGAATACTATAAGGTACCAGGTGAGGTTTTAACATATTTGAAACAAGTAGATTTAAAAATCGCGCACCCGATGTCGGTTTTACGAACTGCGATTTCCATGCTATCATTATATGATGAGAGCGCTGAAATAATGGATGGAAAGTCTAATTATTTGAAAGCGGTTAAATTACAGGCTCAAGTCGGAACTTTAATTGCGGCTTATGCAAGAATTCGCAAAGGTTTAGATGTTGTTGAGCCAAGAAAAGATCTATCATTAGCTGCAAACTTCTTGTACATGTTAAATGATCGTGAGCCAAATGAAGTTGAAATTGAGGCTTTTGATAAGGCACTTGTACTTCATGCCGATCATGAGTTAAACGCTTCTACATTTACTGCACGTGTTTGCGTAGCTACACTTTCAGATGTGTATTCTGGTATTACAGCAGCAATCGGTGCATTAAAAGGTCCTCTTCACGGCGGGGCAAATGAAAATGTAATGAAGATGTTAACTGAAATTGGCGAAGAAGAAAATGTAGAATCATATATTCATAATGCTCTTCAAAATAAAGTGAAAATTATGGGATTTGGTCATCGCGTATATGAGCATGGTGATCCACGCGCGAAACACTTACGCGAAATGTCTAAGAGATTATGCGTGCTTTTAGGAGAAGACAAATGGTATAATATGTCTATCAAAATTGAAGACATTGTAACAAAAGAAAAAGGTCTTCCACCAAATGTTGATTTCTATTCAGCTTCTGTATACCATTGTTTAGGAATTGACCATGACTTATTTACACCTATCTTTGCAATTAGCCGTATGTCAGGCTGGTTAGCTCATATTCTAGAACAATATGAAAACAACCGTTTAATCCGTCCGCGTGCTGATTATGATGGACCGACACATCAAGTGTACGTTCCGCTAGCGCAACGATAAGCGAAAAACACTATTTTGATAGTGAAAATACGCTTTCAAAAGTCTGATTTTTTTGGGAAGATGTAATGATTAGAATATTTAAATTTGAATAACGGTTTGAACTGAGGGGTTATTCCCTCAGTTTCATACATATGAAATTTCAAACATGGGGGTTATCACATTGACGACAGGTGAAAAAATTACTGTAACTAATGGTGTTATGAATGTACCAAACAATCCGATTATTCCATTTATCGAAGGAGATGGAATTGGTCCTGATATTTGGGCTGCAGCATCTCGCGTAATAGAAGCAGCAGTTGAAAAAGCTTATGATGGTGAGAAGAAAATCGTTTGGAAAGAAGTGCTTGCAGGGGAAAAAGCATTCAACCAAACAGGCGAGTGGTTACCAGAAGAGACTTTAAATTTAATTCGTGAATATTTAATCGCAATTAAAGGTCCACTTACAACTCCAGTTGGTGGTGGTATTCGTTCTCTAAACGTTGCGCTTCGTCAAGAATTAGATTTATATGTATGTCTACGTCCAGTTCGTTACTTTGAAGGTGTTCCTTCACCTGTAAAACGTCCGGAAGATACTGATATGGTTATTTTCCGTGAAAATACAGAAGACATTTACGCTGGAATTGAATATGCACAAGGTTCTCCAGAAGCAGAAAAAGTTCTTGCTTTCTTAAAAGAAGCAATGGGTGTTAATAAAATCCGCTTCCCAGAAACATCAGGGATTGGTATTAAACCAATTTCAGAGGAAGGGACAAAGCGTCTTGTTCGCGCTGCAATTCAATATGCAATTAACGAAAAACGCTCTTCTGTTACATTAGTTCATAAAGGAAACATTATGAAATTTACAGAAGGTGCTTTCAAAAACTGGGGTTACGAAGTAGCGGAACAAGAATTCGGCGACAAAGTATTTACTTGGGCTGAATATGATCGCATTGTTGAAAAAGATGGAAAAGATGTAGCGAATAAAGCGATGGCAGACGCAGAAGTGGCTGGGAAAATCATCGTAAAAGATTCTATTGCAGACATCTTCTTACAACAAATTTTAACTCGTCCACGTGAGTTTGATGTTGTTGCAACAATGAACTTAAACGGAGACTACATCTCTGATGCACTTGCTGCACAAGTAGGTGGAATTGGTATTGCACCTGGTGCAAACATTAACTATGTGACTGGACATGCTATCTTTGAAGCTACACATGGTACAGCTCCAAAATATGCAGGTTTAGATAAAGTAAACCCATCTTCAGTTCTTCTTTCTGGTGTATTATTATTAGAGCACTTAGGATGGAACGAAGCTGCGAATTTAGTAACTGATTCAGTTGAGAAAACAATTGAATCAAAAGTAGTAACTTATGATTTCGCACGCTTAATGGAAGGTGCAACAGAAGTGAAATGTTCTGAGTTCGCTAATGAACTTATTAAAAACATGGATGTAGCGATAATCAAAAACGCATAATTAAAGCGGGGGGTAAATTATGACAATCAAACGCAAGAAAGTTTCAGTCATCGGTGCAGGATTTACAGGAGCAACAACAGCATTCTTATTAGGACAAAAAGAACTTGCAGATGTTGTATTAGTGGACATTCCACAGCTGGAAAATCCAACAAAAGGGAAAGCGTTAGATATGTTAGAAGCGAGCCCAGTACAAGGTTTTGATGCTAACATTATTGGTACATCTGATTACGCAGATACTGCTGATTCTGACGTTGTCGTTATTACAGCAGGTATTGCGCGTAAGCCTGGTATGAGCCGTGATGACTTAGTAGCAACAAACTCTAAAATTATGAAAAGTATTACGCGCGACATTGCAAAACATTCACCAAATGCGATTATTCTTGTATTAACAAATCCAGTTGATGCAATGACATATTCTGTATTTAAAGAAGCAGGATTCCCGAAAGAGCGTGTTATCGGTCAATCGGGTGTATTAGATACAGCTCGTTTCCGTACATTTATTTCACAAGAGTTAAACCTTTCTGTGAAAGACATTACAGGATTTGTTCTTGGTGGACATGGTGACGATATGGTACCTCTTGTACGCTATTCCTATGCAGGTGGCATTCCGTTAGAAACATTAATTCCAAAAGAGCGTTTAGAAGCAATCGTAGAACGTACACGTAAAGGTGGCGGTGAGATTGTAGGCTTATTAGGAAACGGTAGTGCATATTACGCACCAGCAGCTTCTTTAGTTGAAATGACAGAAGCGATCTTGAAAGATCAACGCCGTGTATTACCAGCTATTGCGTACCTTGAAGGTGAATATGGTTATAGTGACCTTTACTTAGGGGTACCAGTAATTCTAGGTGGTAACGGAATTGAAAAAATTATTGAATTAGAACTTCTTGCAGATGAGAAAGAAGCGTTAGATCGCTCTGTAGAATCTGTACGTAACGTTATGAAAGTTCTTGTTTAATAATTAAATATAAGTGGAAAAAGATTCGGGGCCCCGAATCTTTTTCTACTATATATTGAAATGTTTTTTTGAAATAATATGAAAACGCTATCATTTGGTGTATCCTATAATGAAACTATAGACTTATACTATACATTGCCCTCATCACAGTAAATTTCGGATAAGGTATCGCTTTTAGTAGGATAATAAGGTGAAAAAATCGGAGGGGGTTGTAACATGTTAAAGAAAAAAGTTCAAATTGGTCGTAGAATGGATGAAATTACAGTAGGAGAGAAATTATCTATCACTGAAAAAATTGAGGATAAAGATTTGTTATTGTACTTAGGGTTAACGAATGATGCCAATCCATTATATATTCAGCATGATTACGCATCCCAAACTCCGTATGAAAAGCCGATTGTCCCAAGCATTATGCTAACGGGACTGATTACAACGGCGGTTACGAAATATTTACCAGGTCCAGGTAGTCATATTACTAGGAAGGACCTTACGTTCGTGAAACATGTTCACCATTATGAAACGTTACAAATCCACTTTGAAGTTGTGGCTGTTTCAGAGGAGGAACATACAATTGATATGCTTGTATTTGCTCATGATGAAAAAGGAGAAACTGTTGTAAAAGGTTCATTAACAGTAACACCACCTTTTAAATCTGTTTCCATTATGGAAAAAGCATTAGATAATTTTTAAAATATGAAAATATGAATAGCGCTAGCATACCTTTTATAAGGGGCTAGCGCTATTTTAGTTGAAAAATCCTTCTTTGAACCCTTCAGCAAATTCTGAACAACCTGTTTTAATCGTATCCCAGCTAGGTACGTTAAAAGTAAGGAAACATGTTACTACTAAAGTTAAAATAGGTAGTAATATTCGCATAATAGCCCCCTTTTATCGAATTTATTTATATATTTAAATTAATAATATGATTATTGGTAATTGAAGTCAATTAAGGGGGAGGTTTTTTAGATGAAGTGGAAAAGAGAAGACGTTATCTTTGAAACGATAAGAGAAGCTGAAGTATGGGCCGATTCAATCGCGAATGAAATGTACGGGAAAGTATTTGATGGATATGAAACACCAGATTATAAAATAGCGTATGCTCTTTCGTTTTTCCTAGCGCAAAATCGAGAGTTTATAGTTCATACGGAAAAAGAGTTTAAAAAAGATAGATTCATCTATAAAGTTTGGATAGCGACAGGATAGAGGGAATGAAGTTACGATTGCTTTTATTTTCCGAAACTCTAGTACAAACGAGCTCCATGAATAGACAATTATATTGAGGGAGACCTTGTTTTCTAGTATGATGAGAATAACGGGGAAAATACTAGGATGAAGAAGGTTTCAAGTCTATAACTTGGAGGAAAAGAATGAACAATCGTATTTTAGTAGTTGATGATGAGGAATTTATCTTAACTTTAATTGAATTTAATTTACAACAAGCTGGGTTTGAAGTTATTACAGCAATGGATGGAGAAATGGCGCTTCAAAAAGCGACTACAGAACGCCCAGATTTAATTATATTAGATTTAATGCTTCCAAAAATGGATGGTATGGAAGTTTGTAAAGAATTACGATTGCAGCGTATTATGACGCCGATTTTAATGTTAACAGCAAAAGATGATGAATTTGATAAGGTGCTAGGTCTTGAGCTTGGGGCTGATGATTATATGACGAAGCCATTTAGTCCAAGGGAAGTTGTTGCTCGTGTGAAGGCGATTTTGCGCCGTACGAAATTACAGCAGGAAGAACAAGTTTCAGAATCGCCAGATGAAGAGAGCATCAAAATTGCAGAGCTTAAAATTTTACCGGAGTTTTATGAAGCGTACTTCCAAGGAAGGAAACTGGAATTAACACCGAAAGAATTTGAGTTACTTGTTTATCTTGCGAAAAATAAAAGTCGTGTATTAACTCGTGACCAATTATTAAGTGCTGTATGGAATTATGATTTTGCCGGTGATACAAGAATTGTTGATGTCCATATTAGCCATTTGCGCGATAAAATTGAACAAAATACGAAAAAACCGACGTACATTAAAACGATACGTGGTTTAGGTTATAAATTAGAGGAGCCAAAAGTGGATGAATAAGTTTCGTTCCAGGCTTCTTTTTACATTTGTTTCTCTTATCGTTTTTATTTTAGTTGGACTAGGAGTATTATTAGAAACTGTATTTGAAAACTACTATATAGATCATGCTAAAGAGAGAATGATAAAAGAGACACAGTATGTTGCGGTATTAGCAGAAGAGCAAGGGTTTGATGCTGTTTTAAAAAAGCCTTATGTATTTGAAAAGTTAGAAGAAAAAATACCAGCTTCTATTATATTTGTTGATGAAAAAAAGAAAGTTCAATATAGCGGAGGGCAACCATCTGCATTTAATCAAGAGATGATTAAAGAACTTTCTTCTGAAGCAGCAAAACAACGAAGTAAAGTGATTACGCAAGAAACAGATCAAAAGAATGAATTTTATCATGCGGTGTTCGTTCAAGATCTAGCAGGAAAACAAGGATATATTTTGGTGAAAAGTACAATTGAGCCATTGAAAGACGTACATCAAAAAACGTGGGGATTATTAATTATAGGATTTGTTATCGCTTGTCTCGTAGTCGTATTTTTAGGTATGAAAATTACGGGGCAATATATTAGGCCGATTGAATCGGTTACGAAAGTTGCCATTGAATTAGCGAAGGGAAATTATAAAGCACGCGCTTATGAAAGTCATTCGGATGAAACAGGGATGCTGAGTAAAGCGATTAATATTTTAGCTCGTAATTTACAAGAGATGACTCTTGAGCAGGAAATGCAACAGGATCGTCTGCATACGTTAATTGAAAATATGGGAAGTGGAATGATTTTAATTGATAGCCGCGGTTATATAAACCTTGTAAACCGTTCTTATAAGGAAACTTTCCACGTAACAGATGAAGAATATTTAGATCGCTTATATTATGAATCATTTCACCATACAGAAATTATTGAGCTTGTGGAAGAAATCTTTATGACAGAAGTGAAAGTGCGTAAACAAATGTTATTGCCGCTTGGAATTGAGCGAAAGCATTTCGAAGTATATGGAGCGCCGATTATCGGGACGAACCATGAATGGAAAGGTATTGTTCTTGTGTTCCATGACATAACAGAGTTAAAGAAATTAGAACAAATGAGAAAAGACTTTTTAGCGAATGTTTCTCATGAACTAAAGACGCCAATTACTTCTATTAAAGGTTTTTCAGAAACGCTCTTGGATGGGGCTATGGATAATAAAAAATTCTGCGAACATTTCTTACATATTATTTTAAAAGAAAGTGAACGCATGCAAGGATTAATTGAAGATTTATTAGACTTGTCAAAGATCGAGCAACAAGGGTTTAAACTAAATATGGGGACCGTTGATATGAAGGAACTTCTTGAAGATATTCATATGGTGCTTGATAATAAAGCGGGAGAAAAAGAAATCTCTTTACAAGTGAATGCATTGAAACGAGTTTCCGTTATTGGAGATCCAGGCCGCTTGAAACAAATCTTTATTAATTTAATTAATAACGCGATTGTATATACACCGGCTGGAGGCGTTGTTTCTGTTGAATTGGCAGAAGATAAATATAATGCTTATATAAAAGTATCTGATACTGGAATTGGTATTAGTAAAGAGGAAATCCCACGTATTTTTGAACGCTTTTACCGAGTGGATAAAGCAAGAAGTAGAAATACGGGTGGAACGGGTCTTGGTTTATCAATCGTAAAACATTTAGTTGAAGCGCATCAAGGTACGATTACAGTGGATAGTGAGGTTGGGGAAGGAACAACATTTACAGTTGTTTTACCAAAATCAGCTACTGAAAAATAGGATGAAGGATATTTACAATATATTAACAATGGCTTAATTAAATATTAATAAAGCTCTGTTAATATAATATATGAAAACCCCTTCATCCAAGGAGTAATTTTGGACGAGAGTAGTTATGCTATTCTCGTCACTTCCCTTTATGCCAATGTAAGTCTGTTTATATATGATAGAAAAAAACCGTTATTTTTCTTCTCTCTATTAGTCATGTTAATATAGAGAGAGGACAGGAACGGTTTTTTTTCTGTGGAAAAAACCGTTTCAAATATGTATGGGGAGGTTTGTATTTTGGAAAAAAAAGTCGTATTAGTAGATGGTAATAATATCGCGTATCGTGCTTTCTTTGCACTACCGCTTTTAAATAACGACAAAGGTATACATACGAACGCAATTTATGGTTTTACAATGATGTTAATGAGGATACTAGAGGAAGAAAAACCGACGCATATGCTTGTGGCGTTTGATGCGGGGAAAACAACATTCCGTCATAAAACGTATAGTGATTACAAGGGAGGGCGTCAAAAGACTCCACCTGAGTTATCAGAGCAATTCCCGTTTATTCGTGAGGTGCTTGATGCATTCAATGTACCGCGTTATGAGCTGGAAAATTATGAAGCGGATGACATTATGGGAACGTTAGCGAAAGAAGCGAGTGAGCAAGGGTTTCATGTTAAAGTTATTTCAGGAGATAAAGATTTACTGCAACTTGTTTCAGATAATACACTCGTATGTATTCTTCGCAAAGGTATTACGGAAGTAGATGAATATACGAAAGAAGCTTTATTTGAGAAATATAGCTTATCACCAAAGCAAATTATCGATATGAAAGGTTTAATGGGAGACCAATCGGATAACATTCCAGGTGTACCAGGTGTTGGTGAGAAGACAGCCATTAAATTATTAACGCAATTTGAAACGGTAGAAGCAGTATATGAAAACTTAGATCAAGTGAGTGGAAAGAAATTAAAAGAAAAGTTAGAAGCGAATAAAGAACAAGCTCTTATGAGTAAAGAACTTGCGACTATTATTACAGACGCACCGATTACTGTGCATGTAGATGATATGGAATATAAAGGGTATGAAACAAGCGATTTGATTCCAATGTTCGAGAATTTAGGGTTTACATCCCTTTTAAATAAGTTAGGTGTTACGCCGGAGGAAACGGCTCCAGCTGAATTAGATGATATTACATTTGATATTGTAGAAGAAGTTGCAGAAGAAATGCTTCAGCAAGATAGTGCGCTTATTGTTGAAGTGCAAGAAGATAATTATCATAAAGCCGATATTCAAGGTTTTGGTATTCAAAATGAAAATGGTTGTTACTTCATTCCGGCCGATGTTGCTCTTAAATCGGATGCTTTTAAAGAGTGGCTTGCAAATGGAGAAATGAGAAAACATACATTTGATGCGAAGCGTGCTATCGTTGCTCTCAAGTGGAAAGGTGTAGATATTCAAGGGATTGACTTTGATTTATTAATTGCCGCTTATTTACTTGATCCAGCCGATACAGATAAAGATTTCCGTACTGTAGCGAAAATGAAAGAAACGCATGCCGTAAAATCTGACGAAGAAGTTTACGGGAAAGGTGCGAAGCGTGCTGTTCCGGGGCTAGAGGTAGTAGCGGAGCATGTAGCTCGTAAAGTGCATGTATTATATGATGTAAAGCAAACGTTCTTAGAAGAATTAAAAAAGAACGAGCAATATGAATTATTTACGGAATTAGAATTACCACTTGCACGTGTATTAGCTGATATGGAAGTGAAAGGTGTAAAAGTTGATACGGATCGTCTTCGTAATATGGGAGAAGAACTTGCAGGTAGATTAAAGGAAATGGAACAGGAAATTTATAAGCTTGCGGGAACAGAATTTAATATTAATTCACCGAAGCAACTTGGGGTTATTCTGTTTGAGAATTTAAACTTACCAGTTATTAAAAAGACGAAAACAGGTTATTCTACGTCGGCGGATGTATTAGATAAACTTATGGATCGTCATGAAATTATTCCAAATATTTTACATTACCGTCAATTAGGAAAGCTAAATTCAACTTACATTGAAGGTTTATTGAAAGTTGTACATGAAGATTCATCTAAAATCCATACTCGTTTTAATCAAGTGTTAACGCAAACAGGTCGATTAAGTTCAACAGATCCGAACTTACAAAATATCCCGATTCGCTTAGAAGAAGGAAGAAAGATTCGTCAGGCATTCGTTCCATCAGAAGAAGGATGGATCATGTACGCGGCTGATTATTCACAAATCGAACTTCGTGTGCTTGCTCACATTGCAAAAGATCCAGGGTTAGTTGAAGCGTTCCAACATGACATGGATATTCATACGAAAACAGCTATGGATGTATTTGGTGTTGGGAAAGATGAAGTAACATCTAACATGAGACGACAAGCAAAAGCTGTTAACTTCGGAATTGTGTATGGTATTAGTGATTATGGTCTTTCGCAAAACTTAGGAATTACAAGAAAAGCAGCAGCGGAATTTATTGAAAAGTATTTAGAAAGTTTCCCTGGTGTACAAGAATACATGGATGAAATCGTAAAAGATGCGAAACAAAAAGGATATGTGGTTACATTATTAAATCGTCGCCGTTATATTCCGGAAATTACGAGTCGTAATTTCAATTTACGTAGCTTTGCTGAGCGTACAGCTATGAATACACCAATTCAAGGTAGTGCGGCTGATATTATTAAAAAAGCGATGATTATTATGGCGGATCGCTTAGAAGAAGAAGGTCTACAAGCTCGCTTACTTCTGCAAGTACACGATGAATTGATATTTGAAGCACCAAAAGAAGAAATTGAAAAATTAGAGAAGCTTGTACCTGAAGTAATGGAGCATGCAATTGAACTAGCCGTTCCATTGAAAGTTGATTATTCTTACGGTCCAACTTGGTACGATGCGAAATAAGGACGTGATGAAATGCCGGAATTACCAGAGGTTGAAAACGTTAGACGGACGCTTGAAAATCTTGTAACAGGAAAAACGATTGAAGATGTCGTTATTACTTATCCCAAAATAGTAAAACGACCGGATGATGCAGAAATTTTTAAAGAAATGCTAAGAGGCGAGACAATTGAAAATATAAAGCGAAGAGGTAAGTTTTTACTTTTGTATGTAACGAACTATGTAATTGTTTCACATTTGCGCATGGAAGGTAAGTTTTTACTTCATCAAGAGGATGAGCCGATTGATAAACATACGCACGTCCGTTTCTTATTTACAGATGGAACTGAATTACATTATAAAGATGTGAGAAAGTTTGGTACGATGCATCTCTTTAAGAAAGGTGAAGAGTTGAATCAAATGCCTCTTGCTGACTTAGGCCCGGAGCCATTTGATGCTGAATTGACACCGCAGTATTTACAAGAAAGATTGCAAAAAACAAATCGTAAAATAAAAGTCGTATTATTAGATCAGCGTCTTTTAGTAGGGCTTGGAAATATATATGTAGATGAAGTGTTATTCCGTTCTCAAATTCACCCAGAACGAGAAGCTGCATCTTTAACAAAAGAAGAAGTAGAAAGAATTTACGAGGCGATTGTTACAACGCTGGGCGAAGCTGTTAAGCGAGGCGGAAGTACAATTAGAACGTATATTAATTCACAAGGACAAATTGGTTCGTTCCAAGAACTTCTAAATGTATATGGGAAAAAAGGAGAACCGTGTGTTACTTGCGGTACGATATTAGAGAAAACAGTTGTTGGCGGAAGAGGAACGCATTACTGCCCGATTTGTCAGCCGAGAATATAGAAAAGAGATAACATCGGATAGGCATTTGTCATATACATACAGCAGGGCTATGTATAAGGGAGGAGCTTACCGATGTACCTTTATTTATCTCTTATTTTATTAGCTTTTACATTAAGCTTAGATAGCTGTAGTGTAGGGCTAACATATGGTTTAAGAAGCGTAAGAATTCCACTAAGATCAATTATAATTATCGGGATCTGTTCAGCAGCTGTAATGCTCGTTTCCATGGGAATTGGACATATGATCGCGAAAATATTTTCACCTGTTATCGCAACGCGTATCGGTGGGCTTGTTCTTATTGGAATTGGAATTTGGGTATTATACCAATTTTTTCGAAGTGATAAAAAAGAAGAACCGAAGCAAGAGGAGAAGGTTTGGAAATTAGAAATTGCTTCACTCGGGCTAGTGATTCAAATTTTGCGGAAGCCGACAGTTGCGGATTTTGATAAATCAGGAACTATCTCTGCAGGAGAAGCGTTACTTCTCGGTATCGCTCTTTCTATAGATTCGTTTGGTGCTGGAATTGGTGCATCTTTATTAGGTTATGCACCCGCGATGATGGCGGTATTAGTCGCGGTTATGAGTTCTTTATTTTTATTTATTGGAATGAAGCTCGGTACGATTTTATCAAATATGAAATGGTTACAAAAATTTACATTCCTGCCTGGGGTATTACTCATTATTATTGGAATTTGGAAAATGTAAGTATGGGCGTGGAACATTAGTTTCGCGCCTTTAATATTGTGAGGAGGATTATTATGACAGTAGTAATTGGATTAACAGGAGGCATTGCAAGCGGAAAAAGTACGGTATCAGAAATGTTTCGTGAAATGAGTATACCGGTTATTGATGCAGATATTATTGCGCGAGAAGTTGTAGAACGAGGAAAACCGGCATATAACAAAATTGTAGAGGTGTTCGGAACGGAAGTGTTACAAAAAGATGGAGAGCTTGATCGACCAAAGCTTGGGAGTGTCGTTTTTTATAATGAAGAAAAACGATTGCAGTTAAACGAAATTGTTCATCCTGCAGTGCGTGAAGAAATGAATGCACAAAAGGAGATGTACATAAAAGAAGATATGCAAGCGGTTGTGTTAGATATCCCTCTTTTGTTTGAAAGTAAATTAACAAATCTCGTTGATCGTGTTTTAGTTGTAGCAGTCACACCGAATACGCAATTGGAACGTTTAATGAAACGAAATAACTTTTCAGAAGAAGAAGCAAAGGCTCGTATTCAATCTCAAATGCCATTAGAAGAAAAAGTAAAGAAGGCAGATGAAGTAATTTATAATGATGGCACAATTACTGGAACGAAAACACAATTAGCCTCTATTTTGAAAGAATGGAACATTATTGATTAAAAAATTGTGAAATTAATGAAAATGCTTAGTGACATATCTCCTTTTTGTGTTATACTATTATTGGGATTGGAGATAAATAGTATAACGCATTCAAGGGGGATAACATATTATGACTCGTGTGGCAATTAATGGATTTGGACGTATCGGGAGAATGGTATTTCGTCAAGCAATAAAAGAAAGCGCATTCAAAATTGTAGCAATAAATGCAAGCTATCCATCAGAAACGTTAGCGCATTTAATTAAATATGATACAGTTCATGGAAAGTTTGACGGAACAGTGGAAGCATTTGAAGATCACTTACTAGTTGATGGGAAAATGATTCGCCTTTTAAACAACCGCGATCCAAAGGAGTTGCCTTGGAAAGATCTAGGTGTTGAAGTTGTAATTGAAGCAACTGGTAAATTTAACTCGAAAGAAAAAGCAATTCTTCATGTTGAAGCTGGAGCGAAAAAAGTTATTTTAACAGCACCTGGTAAAAATGAAGATATAACAATCGTAGTTGGTGTGAACGAAGACCAATTAGATATTACAAAGCATACTGTTATTTCAAATGCATCTTGTACAACAAACTGTTTAGCGCCTGTTGTAAAGGTGTTAGATGAGCAGTTCGGAATTGAAAACGGTTTAATGACAACTGTTCATGCTTATACAAATGACCAAAAAAATATTGATAACCCACATAAAGATTTAAGAAGAGCGCGTGCTTGCGGACAGTCTATCATTCCAACAACGACGGGTGCTGCAAAAGCGCTAGCAAAAGTTCTTCCACACTTAAACGGAAAACTTCATGGTATGGCCCTTCGTGTACCAACACCAAACGTGTCTCTTGTTGATTTAGTAGTAGACGTAAAACGTGATGTAACAGTTGAAGATATTAATGAAGCGTTCAAAACTTTTGCAAACGGTGCATTAAAAGGAATTGTAGAATTCTGCGAAGAGCCTTTAGTGTCTATCGATTTTAATACAAATACACACTCAGCTATTATTGATGGTTTGTCTACAATGGTAATGGGTGATCGTAAAGTGAAAGTACTTGCTTGGTATGATAACGAGTGGGGCTACTCTCGTCGTGTTGTAGATCTTGTAACGTTAGTTGTTGATGAATTAGCGAAACAAAAAAATGTGCAACATATTTAAGTGAACGAGAGAGGGCAAGTGAAAATTTGCCCTCTTTTTTATTTTTTTCTGAAAAGGAAAAAAATTATATAAGTATATTTTTAAATAGTGGACATACCACGAAACGTTGGGATTACTGTATTCGTGAATCATTAATTTTTTTTAGGGAAAAGTAAAGAGGAAAATATGACAGAAAATCGAAAAAACTGTTGTTGCAAAATGAAAATAAACAAAGTATACTAACACTCGTAAACTTAAGAGCTGAGGTACGTAGTCACTACTTAAAGGGTTAGGACCTCTCTGGACTAACTTTCCCCCGTGGTAGTGGAGCAAGCCAAATTGCAAATTAGTTTTCAATTCGAACAGTTAGAATAAATTTACAAGGGGGAACTGTAGAATGGATACTATGGATACGATGGGTCGTCACGTGATTGCTGAACTTTGGGATTGCGATTTCGACAAGCTTAATGACATGCCGTATATTGAACAATTATTTGTGGATGCAGCACTAAGAGCTGGTGCTGAAGTACGTGAGGTTGCTTTTCATAAATTTGCACCACAAGGTGTAAGTGGAGTAGTAATTATCTCGGAATCACATTTAACAATTCATAGCTTTCCGGAGCACGGTTACGCAAGTATTGATGTTTATACTTGTGGGGATCGTATTGATCCAAATGTTGCTGCAGAATATATTGCAGAAGGTTTAAACGCGAAAACGCGTGAGAGCATCGAGCTTCCTCGAGGCACTGGTAGCTTCGAAATTAAGCAGAGAGAAACAAAAGCTCTTTAAAAAAGAACATAATTGATTTAAAATGTAAAGAGGTGTATAATGCACCTCTTTTTTAGTTTATATAAAATAGGATCACGATATGTAATAACTTAGAGTGGTCATTATAGAAGAATGAGTTATATAATATTGTATATATATTTTCACATGTAGGTGAGTAGCGAAAGAATAAAGATTATAGTGTAAAGGAGTGAATGAATTGCGTTGTCCATCCTGTTTTCATAATGGAACAAGAGTGTTAGATTCGCGTCCGGTAGACGAGGGGCGCTCTATTCGAAGAAGAAGAGAGTGTGAAAGTTGTTTAAGTCGCTTTACGACATTTGAAAGAGTAGAAGAATCACCTCTTATCGTTGTTAAAAAAGAAGGAACACGAGAAGAGTTTAATAAAGAGAAAATTTTACGCGGTTTAATTAAAGCGTGTGAAAAAAGACCTGTATCTTTAAGGCAGTTAGAGGAAGTAACACAAAGTGTGGAGCGTGAACTTCGTAACTTAGGTATATCAGAAGTGAAAAGTGATATGATTGGTGAAATTGTTATGGAAGAACTTCGTGATATTGATGATGTTGCTTACGTACGTTTTGCTTCTGTGTATCGTCAATTTAAAGATTTAAATGTATTTATTGAAGAATTAAAAGATATACTGCAAAAAGAGAGAGAGTAGAAGGAATCTCTTTATATACTGTAAGTAAACGAGATAAGAGAGCTAGAAGCGGAAGCTAATAGCTCTTTTTCGCTAATAAATTATATAATAAAGATAGAACGAGTGAAATGTAGGCTAGATTGGATGAGAGAAAGGAAAAGCAAGAATGGAAAAACAGTCATGGATGGAGCTATTGCCGATTGATCGTTATAAAGTAAGTGCGAAAGGGTTGTTACATAATTACGACCGGAAAGTATTAACGATGTTGTATCAACCGTTAATAGGTAGTAGAGCTTTTAGCTTATACATGACACTATGGGGAGAGTTAGAGCAAGATCGTGTGTTTGGAAAAGAGAATACACATCACTCCCTTATGGTGACTATGCAAATGCAACTTCCTGAAATATATGGGGAACGAGTAAAGTTAGAAGCGATTGGTCTTTTAAATGTATATATTAAGAAAGAAAAAGATATTCGGATGTTTATATATGAATTGCAACCACCTTTATCTCCGAAGCAGTTTTTTGATGATATTGTTTTAAGTATCTTTTTATATAATCGCTTGAGTCGGACAAAATACAACCAAGTAAAGCAATATTTCTTAGAAGAAGAATTCGATTTTGCTTCTTATGAAAATGTTACGCGCTCCTTCAACGATATATTTGATTCGTTTAACCCAGGTCAGTTTGAATATGCGCAAGAAGAACTGCGTATCCCGAAAACGACAATTATGCCAAGTAACGAGAATGGGGATGCTCCGAAAGTTTGGAACGATTTCTTTGATTTCTCTTTATTTGTAGACGGACTATCAGCCCTTGTTCCTAAAAAGGCGATTACAGATCAAGTGAGAGAATGTGTTATTACACTCGCTTATGTGTACGGTGTGGATGTGTTATCGATGCAAAATATCGTTCTTGGCGCAGTGACAGAAGTGCAAACAATTGATATCGAAAGGCTTCGGAAGGGAGCACGCGATTGGTATCAATTCGAAAATGGTCAAGCGTTACCTGTATTAAGTGAAAGAGTGCAACCTCATGCTGCTCGTACAATGAAAGAGAAAGAGCCATCTACGCAAGAAGAGATGCTAATGAAACAGTTAGAGGAAATCTCGCCAAAACAACTATTGAAAGAGATTTCAGGCGGTGCAGAGGCGACGAAAGCGGACTTGCAAATCGTTGAGGATGTAATGATAAATCAAAAGTTAACGCCAGGGGTTGTGAATGTACTTATTTATTACGTTATGCTACGCTCAGATATGAAGCTTGCTAAAACGTATGTCGAGAAGATTGCTGGACATTGGGCGCGAAAAAAGGTCGGTACAGTAGGCGAGGCGATGGCGCTAGCGAAAGAAGAGAATCGTCAATATCAAGAGTGGGCTGAGACGAAGAAAAAAGGTCGTACAGCGAAGAAAACAGTGCGAAAAGAAATGGTACCAGATTGGCTTAAAGAAGAGTCGAAAGAAGAAGAGAAAGAACCTGTAAAAAATGACGTAAGTGCGAAAAAAGATGCAAGTACGTTAGAAGATGAACGGAAACGATTAGAAGAAGTATTGAAAAAATATAAGCGTGATTAATAAAAGAAAATGAACGCTCTTTGAGGTGAGAAAATGGAGCATATTCAAAATTCATTTACGAAATTAATGGAAAATAAAAACTTTAAAAATAGATATGAAGTCTTAAAGGCAGAAGTGATGGCGCACCCTCGTGTGAAAGAATTTATAGACGAACATAAAGGTGAAGTAACGACTTCTATGATTGAACGAAGTCTTGTGAAGTTATATGAATATATTGGACAAAGTGTAGGGTGTGCGGATTGTCCAGATTTAGGGTCATGTAAAAATATGCTACAAGGATATGAGCCGAAGCTCGTTATTCAAGGTAAGATGATTGATATTCAATACGATCGTTGTATTAGAAAAGTAGCATATGATGAGAGAAAAAAATATGAAAAACTCGTTCAAAGTGTATATATGCCAGTTGACATTTTGCAGGCAACTATGGAAAATTTAGACCCTTCAGATTTAGATGCACGTATTGATGCAATAGGTGCAACGAATGAATTTTTAAACACATACGAACCAGGTAAAAAAGCACAAGGTTTATATTTGTACGGTAAATTTGGTGTAGGGAAAACGTATCTTTTAGGGGCAATTGCAAATGAGCTTGCGCGAAAGAAAATTAGTTCGATGCTCGTATACTTCCCTGAATTTTTACGTGAAATCAAAAGTTCGATTCAAGATAATTCGATTAGCGGAAAGATTGATGCTGTCAAACGTGTACAAGTATTAATGTTAGATGATATCGGGGCAGAAGCGATGTCAAGTTTTGTACGTGATGATGTACTCGGTGCAATCTTGCAATTCCGTATGTTGGAAAACTTACCGACGTTCTTTACATCTAACTTTGATTTCAAACAGTTGGAACATCATTTAACGTATACACAGCGCGGTGAAGCAGAAGAGATGAAAGCGGCCCGTATTATGGAACGAATTAAATATTTAGCGAAGCCAATCCCAATTGGTGGGAAAAATCGTCGTAATAAGTAAAGAGCGAGCTGAGAAGCTTGCTCTTTTTTATCCCGCTATTGGCGGGCAGTAAGACTCCCACCTCAAAATTCGGCTGTAAAGCAAAGAAGTTAGGTGGGAGCCCTGCTGCCCGTAAAAGCCCGATTGGTGCGGGCTAATAATCAGTGGAGGATGGACAAAACCTCCACTGATTAAAGTTTCACTTTATTTTAATCATTTTTTCAGAGTAGCTTGTATCATTTTTTTCTCCCTCCCTTAATATATATAAAATTAGCAAGCCATATCGAGTGGATGTTCTAGCGATGGGAGATAGGTTTCTACTAAGAGTGAACTTCCATAGATCGGACTCTTATAGGATTTGTAACGTATAGATGCAATCCTTTAGAGCGGGGATAAAAGGGGGGACAAAAGTGATTGAAATTTGCTTCGAAGAAAAAAATGATGCTGTGTACGTATACAGACAACTAACGAAAAGAACAGAATCCTTATATAAGGAAACAAGTGTATATTTAAACGAACAAAAGGTTGTTATTCATATACCATTATGTGAATCAAATTATATTGAAAAGATTTTATTGCCAGTATTACTATATTTCATTATGAATGTGAAACAAAATGAATGGATTCATACCATTTTAAAGGAAAAGTTTTTTTATGAAGAACAAGAAGAGTGTCATCAAATATTGCATATGGCACATGAGATTTTAAAGGAAAGAAGAAAAGGAGTAGCTAGTGATTTAACACGTCAAAAATTTGAATCTTATATTGCGTCGTCTTTGAATGATTGGCTTTGTGATCCGCTCTCATTCTCGTTTTCATCATACGTTCGTTTTCGTCTTCGTACATATAGGGAAATGGTAACTAAGCTTGCTGAAGTTGCAATTGATGAGTATAAGATGGAGCAGGAATACCAAATATTCATTGAGACACTTCGCCAACAAGTAAGTAGCCGGAAATCACGTTTGTCCTGTGTACATCTTATTTTTGATGAAAGTTTTATTTTCTATGATGATAAAGGTAGGCGTTTAAAACAGGAGAAATTGGTTCAATATATAGATGAAGAATTATTAAAGAAACAGGATGTATATATCGATACGAAAGTAATTGCACCACTTCTTTCTATTTCGCCGAAAAAGATTTATTTATATACGAAAGAACAAGATCATAATATGATTATTACTTTGCGAAATGTATTTCAGGAACGAGTCGAATTACATGGTTTGCATGAGTTTGAGCGCAATGTGAAAAATTTAAAAAATAAAGGTAACGCCCTTGATTTTCTAAGTTTTTGAGCATATAATTACCTACATAAATGAAATATATTGAAATGTCATGATGAGGACATGAGTAGTTATCTACGATTTTCAGAGAGGGAAGCCTTAGGGTGCGAGCTTCCTAGTACGGGATTATTACTTACCACCTCTAAACTTTAGCAGTGAACGTTTTTCTAGTAATTGCTAACGGACAACACCGTTATGTTGAACTTGAGCAATTAACAATAAGGTTAATTGGAACAAGGGTGGAACCACGAATTCAACACTCGTCCCTTTTTATGGGATGAGTGTTTTTTATTTTGAAAAAAAAGAGGAGTGACCAGTGATGGCAGATGTAGTTAAAATTACTTTCCCTGATGGAGCTGTGAAGGAGTTTCCAAAAGGAGTAACAACTGAAGAAATCGCAGCTTCTATTAGCCCAGGCTTAAAGAAAAAAGCTGTGGCTGGAAAATTAAACGATGAGATGATCGATCTTGTTACACCAATCGAAGAAGATGGTGCAGTTTCTATTATTACATTAGATTCTGAGGATGGCTTATATATTTTACGCCACTCAACAGCTCACCTTTTAGCACAAGCGTTAAAACGTTTATATAAAGATGTTAAGCTTGAGCTTGGCATTGGTCCAGTAATCGAAAATGGCTTCTACTACGATATTGATATGGAAGAAGCAATTACAGTTGAAGACTTCAAGAAAATCGAAAAAGAAATGCAAAAAATCGTGAACGAAAACTTAGAAATCGTTCGTCATGAAGTACCACGTGCAGAAGCACTTCGTCGCTTTGAAGAAATCGGCGATGAGTTAAAATTAGATTTAATTAACGATCTTCCAGAAGATGCAGTTATTTCAATCTATGAGCAAGGCGAATTCTTCGACCTTTGCCGTGGTGTTCACCTTCCATCTACAGGGAAGATTAAAGTGTTTAAATTATTAAGTGTTGCTGGTGCTTACTGGCGCGGCGATAGCAATAATAAAATGTTACAACGTATTTACGGTACTGGATTCGTTAAGAAAGCAGAATTAGATGAGCACTTACGTATGCTTGAAGAAGCGAAAGAGCGCGATCACCGTAAATTAGGTAAAGAGTTAAAACTATTTACTAATAGCCAAAAAGTAGGACAAGGTTTACCACTTTGGTTACCAAAAGGTGCAACAATTCGCCGTATTATCGAGCGTTACATCGTTGATAAAGAAGCAAGCTTAGGCTATGATCACGTATACACTCCAGTATTAGGAAGTAGAGAGCTTTATGAAACTTCTGGTCACTGGAACCATTACCGTGATGGCATGTTCCCATCAATGGAAATGGATAATGAAGAGTTAGTTCTTCGTCCAATGAACTGCCCTCACCATATGATGGTTTATAAAAACGATATTCACAGCTACCGTGAATTACCAATCCGTATTGCGGAACTTGGAACAATGCACCGCTATGAAATGTCTGGAGCATTATCTGGATTACAACGTGTACGCGGAATGACTTTAAATGATGCGCACATTTTCGTTCGTCCAGATCAAATTAAAGAAGAATTAAAACGTGTTGTAAACTTAACGTTAGAAGTGTACAAAGATTTCGGTTTAGAAAACTATTCATTCCGTCTATCTTATCGTGACCCAGCAGATACTAAAAAGTATTATGCTGATGATGAGATGTGGGAAAAAGCACAAGGTATGTTAAAAGAAGCTATGGATGAAATGGGTCTTGATTACTATGAAGCTGAAGGTGAAGCGGCATTCTATGGTCCGAAACTTGACGTTCAAGTTCGTACTGCTCTTGGAAAAGACGAAACACTTTCAACTGTACAATTAGACTTCTTACTTCCAGAACGCTTTGAATTAACTTACGTTGGTGAAGACGGTAAACAACATCGTCCAGTTGTAATTCACCGTGGTGTTGTATCAACTATGGAACGTTTCGTAGCCTTCTTAATTGAAGAATACAAAGGCGCATTCCCAACTTGGTTAGCTCCAGTTCAGGCGCAAGTAATTCCAGTTTCTCCGCAAGTACATTTAGACTATGCGAAGAAAGTACAAGATGAATTACGACGTGCTGGTATCCGTGTTGAATTAGACACTCGTGAAGAGAAAATTGGTTACAAAATCCGTGAAGCACAAATGCAAAAGATTCCGTACATGCTTGTAGTAGGTGACAATGAAGTTACTGAAAATGGCGTTAACGTACGTAAATATGGTGAACAAAAATCAGAAACAATCGCATTAGATGCGTTTGTTGACATGATTAAGGTAGAAGGAAAACGATAAGAAAGAGCCGCGGTATACCGCGGCTTTTTTATGTATTATAAAAAAGAAAATCTAGAAAAAATAACCAAACAATACTTATCATAAAAAAGTATTGCAAGTATGCTGGTTGTTTGTTACAATATTTCTTGTTGTTAGTAAAACACATCGCGTCTTCTTGACAGACGTCATGTCCTATGATAAACTCATCAAGGATAATAGAATATGGTTTTGACAAGTAGAAGCACCCGCTTCTCACCTGATGGACGCATTCGCAGTTAGCAGGTAAATGTATTTCTTACTAAAGATATTACAAGTGTGGGTGCCGTGTGCCCGCACTTTTTTTGTTCGGGTTCTACAATTGCAAAACGTATTCTAAGAAAACCTTGGAGGTGGCTTACTATTAGCAAGGATATGATGATTAACGAGCAAATTCGTGCACGTGAAGTACGCTTAGTTGGCGCAAACGGCGATCAACTTGGAATCAAGTCTCGTAATGACGCTTTAGACTTAGCTGCAGGTCTTAATCTTGATTTAGTATTGGTTGCTCCAAATGCGAAACCACCAGTATGCCGCATTATGGACTACGGTAAATTCCGCTTTGAGCAACAGAAGAAAGAAAAAGAACAGCGCAAAAATCAAAAAGTAATTAGCATGAAAGAAGTTCGTTTAAGTCCAACAATTGATGAACATGACTTTAACACAAAACTTCGTAATGCTGTCAAGTTTTTAGAGAAAGGCGACAAGGTTAAAGCGTCAATTCGCTTTAAAGGACGTGCCATTACTCATAAAGAAATCGGTCAACGTGTTTTAGATCGCTTCTCAGAAGCTTGTGCTGAAGTTAGTACAATTGAATCTAAGCCTAAAATGGAAGGACGTAGTATGTTCTTAGTTTTAGCACCGAAAAACGATAAGTAATAGATAGAGGAGGAAATACCTATGCCTAAACAAAAAACTCATCGCGGCGCTGCAAAGCGTTTCAAAAAGACTGGATCTGGTAAACTGAAGCGTTCTCACGCTTACACAAGCCATTTATTCGCTAACAAATCTACAAAAGCTAAACGTAAACTACGTAAAGCTGGTGTAGTTAGCGCTGGTGACTTCAAACGCATTCGTCAAATGCTTGACAACTTAAAATAAGTTCGGCTGATATATAGAACAAACTAGGAGGTAATATTATGCCAAGAGTAAAAGGTGGTACAGTTACTCGTCAACGTCGTAAAAAAGTTATAAAATTAGCAAAAGGTTACTACGGTTCTAAGAGTACATTATTTAAGGTTGCTAACCAACAGGTTATGAAATCTCTAATGTATGCATTCCGTGACCGTCGTCAAAAGAAACGTGACTTCCGTAAATTATGGATTACACGTATCAACGCAGCAGCTCGTATGAATGGTCTTTCTTACAGCCGCTTAATGCACGGTTTAAAAAATGCTGGCATCGAAGTTAACCGCAAGATGCTTGCTGACTTAGCTGTTCATGACGAAAAAGCTTTCGCTGAATTAGCAACAGTTGCAAAAAACAACATTAACTAATTGTTTAAAACCTTAGAAGATTTTCTTCTAAGGTTTTTTTATTTACATTTATTGTAAAATCCTCCACTTATTATCGTTATTTCTTGCTCAAGTATATTAAGATGTGCTTGTAAGAAGTTTTGTAACGATAACGAGGAGACTTTTACATGAAAGTAGGAAAGATTAACGGATGTGTCGTTATCGATATGACAAAATCAATATAAAAGCTATAGCGATATAAAAGAATATATATATAAAGTCAGGAGAATCCTCCTGACTTTTTTTATTTGAACTCATTCGTGAGAAGTGCATCTTTCCTAGCAGAAACGACACTGCTATAATGGAAAGATGATATGGAGCTTTCATCAAGTGAACAATCTATGAGTGATGATTGAAACGTATTTGCAAATTAAGGACAAGCTATCTTTATAAAGATGTAGGTAGCTGACTTGTTAATAAGAAACGAAAAATAATAATGAACTTTGAGATGAAACAACATTGTTGCGGAAAATGCGATGTTGGAGGAGGACAATAGAATGGACTTACTACAACTATTTAAATTACAAAAAGAATTAGATGACCGTATTGTGAAAGAACATGACTTACAACCGAAAAAATTGTTAAAAGAAAAAATGTTAGCTCTTCTTGTAGAAATTGGAGAACTTGCAAATGAAACACGTTGTTTTAAATATTGGAGCAATAAACCAGCTTCAGAACGTGAAGTAATATTAGAAGAATACGTAGATGGTTTACATTTTATTTTATCAATCGGAATCGATTTAGGAATTGATAAAAACTTCTTATTCTATAAATGTGCGCAAACGAATAAAACACAAGTGGAAATTTTCTTAGACACATATGCGAAAGTAATTCGTTTTACAGATCAACCTTCTATTACGAACTATATTGAACTATTTACAAGCTATCTTCGCCTTGGACAAGCGCTTGAATTTGAACAAGATGAAATTGAAAAAGCATATTTAGATAAAAATGAAGTAAATCATCAGCGTCAAACACAAGGATACTAATTTAATTTTTGAATATTTCAATTTCCTTTTGTATAATAAAGTGACTGAAGAAAAAGGAGGGTGTTGGCAATGATAAAATTAGACGAGACATTGACAATGCTAAAAGAATTAACAGACGCACGCGGTATTGCGGGTAACGAGCGCGAACCACGTGAAGTAATGAAGAAATATATTGAGCCGTTTGCAGATGAACTTTCTACTGACAATTTAGGAAGTTTAGTTGCGAAAAAAGTTGGGGAAGAAAACGGCCCGAAAATTATGGTTGCAGGTCATTTAGATGAAGTCGGATTTATGATTACGCAAATTGATGACAAAGGCTTCCTTCGTTTCCAAACGGTGGGTGGCTGGTGGTCGCAAGTTATGCTTGCACAGCGCGTAACGATTGTAACGCGTAAAGGAGATGTAACAGGTGTAATTGGTTCAAAACCACCGCACATTTTACCTCCAGAAGCTCGTAAAAAGCCAGTTGAAATTAAAGACATGTTCATCGATATTGGTGCTTCTAGCCAAGAAGAAGCGATGGAGTGGGGCATACGACCAGGAGATCAAGTTGTACCGTACTTCGAATTCCAAGTGATGAAGAATGAAAAGATGTTACTTGCAAAAGCATGGGATAACCGAATTGGTTGTGCAATTGCAATTGACGTATTAAAACAATTAAAAGATGAAAAGCATCCAAACGTTGTATACGGCGTTGGGACTGTACAAGAAGAAGTTGGTCTTCGTGGTGCGAAAACATCTGCAAACTATATTAAGCCAGATATCGCATTCGCAGTAGATGTAGGTATTGCTGGTGATACACCAGGTGTAACGGCAAAAGAAGCACAAAGTAAAATGGGTGATGGTCCGCAGATCATTCTATATGATGCTTCGGTTATTGGTCATACAGGTTTACGTGATTTCGTTGTTGATGTTGCGGATGAATTACAAATTCCATATCAGTATGATTCTGTAGCGGGCGGGGGAACGGACGCAGGAGCAATTCACATTTCTGTAAATGGTATCCCATCTATGGCAATTACGATTGCGACACGCTACATTCATTCTCATGCAGCGATGTTACATCGTGATGATTATGAAAACGCAGTGAAGTTAATTGTAGAAGTTATTAAACGTCTTGATAAAGAGGCTGTACATAACATTACATTTAATTAATAGAAAGAAGCGAAGGATAACCTCCTTCGCTTTTTTCATTTTTAAAACGGTCTTTCTAATCCTGCTGCAGTATGAGCTCCTAAAATAATTAAGCGAGTTAATTGCATTGCCATGAAATGTGGGGTATAAATCATGCCTCTTTTTAACCATGACATAATCATTCCGATATGAGCGCCTGTAACATAACTAATAAGAATATCACGAGGGACCATAAGGTCTTCATCATCTGGCTGGGAAATAGATAGGCTTAATGTTAAATGTGTTTGAATTGTTTTCATCATTTTATAAGAATAGTTTCCAGCTGCCTTATCGCCGAGCATAACGTTATAGAAATTAGTATTGTCTGCGATATGCTCAAACAAAGCTAAAAAAGTTGGATGCGGTGAATCAAAAGTGAGCTGAAAATCTTCTTTATTTCGATTTTGTGGTTTAATTACTGCAGCTAGTTTTTCTAACATTTCTTCTATGCTTTTTTCTAATAAATCATATTTATCATGGTAATGGCTATAAAATGTAGCACGATTTACAGGAGCGCGTTCCGCGATATGTTGCACAGTTACATTTTCGAAGCCCTTTTCGCCTACTAAAGCGACAAAAGCATCCTGTATGAGTTGTCTCGTTCGTTTTACACGTGGATCATTTGTATTTTTAATAGACATTTTTACTTCACCTCGTTTAATTTTTTAACCTTAAACAACACATGTATAGTGTGATGTTGTTTAAACAACATATAGGTTTAAATTGTTGGTTGTAGATTCGGGATAATTATTTATAATTATAAACGATAGTCCTTTAGAAATCAGCACCGCTAGGATGCAGACAAAACATAGTTTGCGTCGTAAAAGGTGTGCTTTTTTTGTTTAAAGGTTAATATAATTAACAATTAAACAATATAAACACTAAGGATGTAAATAGTTTAGAAAAAAATTATATGCGATATAAGGAGAGGAATGCAATGAATCAGTTTCGAAGAATGGTAATTATCAACATTATCACATTAATTGTATTAGTTGGCGGCGGTATTGGCGGTTATTACTATTACAATCAAGCGGAAAACTATTTAAAAACAGAAAATGCAAAGATTGACGGGAAAGTAATCCCAATTGCATCACCAGTAGCAGGTAAATTAACAGACTGGAAAGCTGAAGTCGGAAAAAATTACAATGAGAACGATAAATTAGGTGCGGTTACTGTAGCAGGAGCAAATGGTGAGCAAACAGTAGATGTAACAATTCCGCAAAATGCAACAGTTGTACAATCAAATGCAACAACTAATGCGTTCGTTGGGGCAGGTAGCCCAATTGCTTATGCATTTGATATGAGCAATTTATGGGTAACAGCAAATATTGAAGAAACAAATATTGATGATGTTCAAAAAGGCCAAACAGTAGATGTGTATGTAGACGCATACCCAGATACAACGTTAACGGGAAAAGTAGAACAAGTTGGATTAACAACAGCGAATACATTCTCGATGTTACCATCAAGTAACGCAACAGCGAACTATACGAAAGTAAAGCAAGTTGTACCAGTTAAAGTTTCTTTAGATCATAGTAAATCAGTAAATATTGTTCCTGGAATGAATGTGTCAGTTCGTATTCATAAGTAAGGGGGAGATGAGATGTCCTCAATTGCAATTGTAGGATATGCACTATTTTGTATAATCGTCTTCTTCCTTGTAAATCGTCTTTTACGAAAGAAAAAAACGAATGTGGGAGAAGAACAAGTCCCAGCCGTAAGTAAGATAGAAGTAAGTCAAGCAGAAACAGTAGAGAAAGAACTTGAACAAAAACAAGAAACAGAAGCTTCTAACGTAGTGGAATTAGAAACAGGGAAGCAAGAGCAAGTAAAACAGGAAAAAGAAATGCTGAAGAGACAATTGCCGGTAGAGAATGTGAATGTAAAGGCAGTTGTAGCTGTATTAATTCTCGGTATGTTCGTTTCTATTTTAAACCAAACGATCATTAATGTTGCACTGCCTCCATTAATGAATGAATTTAACGTATCAACTTCAACAGCACAATGGTTAATTACAGGCTTCATGCTTGTAAACGGAATTTTAGTACCAATCAGTGCATTTTTAGTTTCACGATTTACGTATCGTAAATTATTCATAGCAGCAATGTTATTCTTCACTGTAGGATCTATCATTTGTGCTACATCAGGAAACTTTACAATGATGATGACAGGCCGTGTTGTTCAAGCGGTTGGCGCAGGTATTTTAATGCCAGTTGGTATGAATATCTTCATGACATTATTCCCGCCTAATAAACGCGGAGCAGCTATGGGGTTACTTGGGGTAGCGATGATTTTAGCACCAGCTATCGGACCAACTGTAACAGGTTGGGTAATTGAAAACTATAGCTGGAACTTAATGTTCTATGGGATGTTTGTTATCGGTTTAATTATTACGTTCTTATCTTTTAAATTCTTTACACTAGCTCAGCCAGTGTCCAAAACAAAGTTAGATGTATTCGGTGTTATTAGTTCAAGTATTGGACTAGGTAGCTTACTGTACGGATTTAGTGAAGCTGGAAATAATGGCTGGACTAGTGCAGAAGTTGTTATAACACTTATCATCGGTGTCATTGGTTTAGCTGTATTTATTTGGAGAGAGTTAACAACAGACAATAAAATGCTTGATTTACAAGTGTTTAAATATCCGACGTTCACTTTCACATTAGTAATTAACGCGATTGTAACGATGGCCTTATTCGGAGGTATGTTATTACTTCCAGTATACTTGCAAAACATTCGCGGTTTTACACCGATGGAATCTGGTTTATTATTACTTCCAGGATCATTAATTATGGGGATCATGGGACCAGTTGCAGGTAAACTATTTGATAAGTATGGTATTCGTCCGTTAGCAATTGTCGGATTAGCCATTACAACATTTGCGACATATAAATTTACAACGTTATCGATGGATACACCGTATAGCGTTATTATGACGGATTATATTATACGCTCAATTGGTATGTCATTCATTATGATGCCAATTATGACAGCTGGTATGAATGCACTGCCGATGAAATTAATTTCTCACGGTACAGCAACGCAAAATACGTCAAGACAAGTAGCTGGTTCAATTGGAACAGCGATATTAATCACGCTTATGACGCAACAAACTACTGCTCACGTAGCGGATTACGGCAATATGTTAACAACGTCAAACCCGATTTTAGTTGATAAAGTACACGGTATGGGCCAAAGCTTAGCGGCATTAGCCGGATCAGCTCAAGCAGGAGATGCGATGAGTACACAACTATTATTCGGACAAATTTCAAAGCTATCTGCAATTAACGGTATTAACGATGCCTTCTTAATTGCAACTATATTAGCCGGTATTGCTTGGGTGTTATCGTTCTTCTTACCATCAGGCAATAAACCAAATAGAAAAGCAGGGAATTAATTTCCCTGCTTTTTTGTCTTTTTAAAGAGTGAGATATAAAAAATGATAACCAGCTACGGAGCACAGCCCTGTTATAAACAAAATTGTTCCCATAGCACGAATGCTGGATATTTGTCTTCCACTTATAATAGCTAATAGTCCAGCTAAAGAGAAGAAACACCAATATAAAGTTCCTGAAATTGGAACCATCCCCTCTAAATCTATTCCAAAACCTATACAAATGATAGGAACAAAGATAAGCGATATGCTAATCAAACCAGCTATAATAGTAAGTGATTTACGATATTTAATGCCAGCAATAATTAAAAAAATGCCAACGATGAATTGGCATAACATCAAAGTAAGAGCCAAAACCATCCAAGTTAATATTCCAAACACTTCTGTATTACCTCCGATAAAATATTATATATAGAATGAATCCCCTACAGACATAAGTACCCAGAAAATAACCCCTAATATGCCAGCGATAAAAATAATGAATCCCATATTACGTATACTTTTAATCTTTGCCTGTAATCCATTTAATCCTGCCAATAATCCAGTTAAAGAAAACAGTATCCAATATAAAGTAGTTGAAATAGGGAGGATCGTATCGCTATTCACCCCCATGCCCCAAAAAACAAAAGGTAGTGTGACAAAAGATAGGCTAAGTAGCCCCATTAAACCCACAAATAATTTAAGATGTTTAATGCTAGTAATAATTAAAAAAATACCACCGAAAAATCCGCATAAAACAAGAAGTGGCATATAAAAAATCCAAAGTAAGCTCGACATAAATAATCTCCTTCTATGGTGATGAGTTATATTTTACTACATGAGGTTTATTTTGGATATTATTAATAAATATGTATAAATTGATAGAAATGAGAAGTGATGATACCTCTTTTTAACTCAAGAACGCCAACATATTATTCATAATATGAAATAACATAGCTGGAATAATGGATTTTGTTTTTTTACATAAAATAGCCATTAATAATCCCATGAAGAAAGTAATTACCATTACTTCCAGTGAGTATGTATGAGCGATACCGAAGAAGAAGCTTGTTAAAATGGCTGCAATCCAAAATGGAAAGCGTTCTGAGAAGAAGCGAAGTATAAAACCACGGAAAATAAGCTCTTCAAAAATTGGTGTGAGTATAGCGAAGCCGAGAAGTAATAATATTTGATACTGCTTAAAAACGTCTAAGTTTAGTGCGGAAGATTGCTGCTTTGTTGCGTCTTGGAACACATAATTTAACAAGATGTAATTGAGTATAATGTTTATAGCGAAGAAAAGAAGTAAGTATACGTATGTACGCCATTCTTTAAGTACTTTAAAGTTAAAAGATTTTAGTAGTAATTTTTTTGCGGGTTCGAATTTAAAAATGAAGAATAACAACACGGCTAGTTGTAATACGATACTTGCAGTATTTGCAATAGATTCATACAGGGCAATTTGTTTTTTATCTGTAAGACCGGCTGTATAAATTGTTAAGGGCATTGCGAGGAACACAGTAATAAGTCCGGTTCCGAAAAAAGCGAATAAAACGGAGCTAATAAATTGTCCCCATGACATAGAGTATTTCTGTTCATTAGAAAGTTGTGTAGCGGGTTGCATTTGTAAAATCACCTCTTTATATTTGTATATTTAATTATAAAGTATTTTGCTTTTGAGTGTAACATTTAAATATTACATACAAAGGTGTATTTTTCGCAAAATAATAAAAGAGGTATCACCCTATAGTGATGCCTCTTTCTCATTGATAACTATGTTCTGCCTTGTCATTCAATTTCTTTTGCTCTATTTGTAATTCACGCTCTACCAATCGGTCTAATTGCTGAATAGCTTTAAGTGCTTTTTCGTAAGAAATCGTTCTATAATGGTGCGCTCCGCCCGGTTCTTCATCTGCTTCGTCTGCCCATTTAATAATGTTTTGAAGAGATGTTCTTTCAATTTCTTGCTGTACTAAGAAAGAATCTGTATGAAGAAGAATCGCAATAGAAATTTCTTTTGCTAGTTTAGGATGTTCTCCTAATCTAATAAGCAATTTATGAGATCTTTCTGCCCCTTTAATCGCATGTATATCATTCTTTTTATACAAGTCATAGTCCCATTCGCCGCCTGTGTACCACGTATGATGTCCGATATCATGAAGGAAGCCAGCCTTTGTCGCAGCATCGACTGAGGCGTGATGCTTTTTGGCTAAGTGAAACGCATGGTAAGCGACAGCAATCGCGTGGACCATTCCAGAACGGTTTACATATTTTTGTGTAATGTGATGTTTAAAAACTTGTTCAAGCGTAATACGTTGCATAAAACATTCACTCCTTTTATCTAATGATGTACATGAAGAAAAATCGATCGGTTTAAATGTATTTTGAACATTGTACTCCATCGGGGTAGCGTTAGTAAAGTAGAAATGTTTAGGAGAAGAAAAATTTTATAGACATAAAAGGTCACCTTAGTTTTTTTCTAAGGTGACCTTTTATTGCTTATTTTTTTAATCCTTGCTCCAGTGTTCCTAACATTTCGTGTTTTTCATTTTCATCAGCATTTTTCCAAATGACTTCGAATAAAACGCCAAGACCTGGAAGCATTTTTTCTTCACCGCTTTGAATTGCATCGACAATCGTTTCTTGTAATTGGTCTTGTGAATTTCCAGATACATTCGCTAATACCGCGCCGCGTAAATTAAAACTCATTATTTTCACCTCTTCTTCAGAATTGAAACTGACGTTAGTTTTTGTTCTTTTTTATGTAAATATGTATGAAAAATAGGCTATAATGATAAGACAAGAAGAGAGGGAAATACATATTATGAAAAACATTGATTCAGTACAAAACCCGCGTGTGAAGCAGTGGAAAAAGCTGCAGACGAAAAAAGAGCGCGATAACAAAGCTTTATTTTTTGTAGAAGGATTCCATTTAGTAGAGGAAGCGTTAAAGGCAGGAGTTGTAACAGAACTTATCGTTTCAGATCAGACAGATCTTCCGAAAGATTGGACAGTTAATGATGTTGAAATGTATATTGTGCCTGAAGCAATTGTAAAAGTACTTCGCGAAACAGAAACAACGCAAGGTGTATTTGCTGTTTGTGAGAAACATGAGAAAGAAGTAGCTCTTACTGATGGGAAATTTCTTTTATTAGACGGCCTTCAAGACCCAGGTAATTTGGGAACGATTATTCGTACAGCGGATGCAGCTGGTATTCATGCCGTTGTGCTTGGAGAAGGGTGCGTTGATGTTTATAATAGTAAAGTACTACGATCTACACAAGGTTCTATTTTCCACTTACCGGTTGTAAAAGGGAACTTAGAAGAATGGGTAGACAAGTTAAAAGAAAATAACGTCCCTGTATATGGAACAGCTCTTGAAAATGGAGTTCCATTTGCTGAAGTAACCCCGGCTGGAAGTTTTGCATTAATTGTAGGGAATGAAGGAAGCGGCGTACGCCAAGAAATTCTTGCGAAAAGTGATCAAAACTTGTATATTCCGATTTACGGCGGGGCAGAATCATTAAATGTTGCGGTTGCAGCAGGGATTTTAACGTATTATTTACAAAGCCCAGTTGCGAATCGATAAAAAACTTCTTATAATAAGTTGAAGTGCATGTTCATAAAAAAGTGGTGAAATGAGTATCGAACTTTTTTGAACATATAATAAAAGTATATTAATGAAAAACGTTGATAGAGAAGAGTAGCTTACAAAATCGCCATATAGGGAGAGAGTGCCGTAGACTGAAAGCATTCTTATGGTAGATGGAAGTGAATTCACCTCTGGAGTTGGCGCCAGGACCATTTATATGTAAAGGCGTTCCGGTCAGAATTGATCGTTATAACTAATGAGTGGGCAGACTTGTTCTGTCAATTTAGGGTGGTACCGCGAATTTACCTCGTCCCTTTTTGGGAGCGGGGTTTTTTTATTTTTAAAATTAGGAGGGTTCCAAATGGAAGCACGTTTAAAAGAGCTAAAGCAAAAAGCGTTAGAGCTTATTGAAGAAGCGAAAGAGCTAAAGGGCTTAAACGACGTACGCGTAGCGTATTTAGGGAAAAAAGGTCCAATTACAGAAGTATTACGCGGCATGGGAAAATTATCAGCAGAAGAGCGTCCACGTATGGGAGCATTAGTAAATGAAGTACGTGAAGCGATTCAAACGCGTCTAGAAGACAAAATTGGTAACTTAGAAAAAGCAGTAATTGAGGCGAAATTAGCTACTGAAACAATTGATGTTACACTGCCAGGTCGTCCTGTTGAAACAGGTTGTCACCATCCGTTAACAGCAGTTGTTGAACAAATTGAAGATGTATTCATCGGTATGGGTTATGAAGTAGCTGAAGGAACAGAAGTAGAAAAAGACTACTACAACTTCGAAGCATTAAACTTACCGAAAGATCACCCAGCGCGTGATATGCAAGATACATTCTACATTACAGAAGAAACGTTACTACGTACACATACATCTTCTGTGCAAGCACGTACGATGGAAAAGAATAAAGAAAAAGGACCGATTAAAATTATTTGTCCTGGTAAAGTGTATCGCCGCGATGACGATGATGCAACGCATTCACACCAATTCATGCAAATTGAAGGTCTTGTAATTGATAAAAACATTCGCATGAGTGACTTAAAAGGTACACTGCAAGTATTCGTGAAAAAGATGTTCGGTGAAGATCGTGAAATCCGTCTTCGTCCAAGTTTCTTCCCATTCACAGAGCCGTCTGTAGAGATGGATATTTCTTGTATGATGTGTCACGGTAAAGGTTGTGGCACTTGTAAAGGGACTGGCTGGATCGAAATTTTAGGAGCAGGTATGGTTCACCCGAACGTACTTGAAATGGCTGGTTATGATTCAAAAGAATATCAAGGTTTCGCATTCGGTATGGGCGCAGAGCGTATCGCAATGTTGAAATACGGCGTAGATGACATTCGTCATTTCTATACAAATGATGTACGTTTCTTACAACAATTCAAACGAGCGTAAGGGAAGGAGAGGATAAATATGTTCGTATCATATCGTTGGTTACAAGAGTATGTAGATATTAAAGATGTAACAGCACAAGAACTAGCAGACAAAATCACGAAAAGTGGTATTGAAGTAGAAGGTGTTGAAGTATTAAATAAAGGTGTAAAAGGTGTTGTAGTTGGTCACGTATTAGAATGTGAAAAACACCCAGAAGCTGATAAATTAAGCAAATGCTTAATCGATATCGGTGAAGAAGAACCGGTTCAAATTATTTGTGGAGCTGCTAACATTGCAAAAGGTTTAAAAGTACCAGTTGCAAAAGTTGGCGCTGTGCTTCCTGGTAACTTCAAAATTAAAAAAGCAAAACTACGCGGGGAAGCTTCTCACGGTATGGTTTGTGCTCTTCAAGAGCTTGGTATTGATGGGAAATTCGTTGCGAAAGAATATGCAGACGGTATCTTCATCTTCCCAAGTGATGCTGAAGTTGGTGCAGATGCACTTGAAATTTTAAATTTACATGATGAAGTACTTGAGCTTGGTTTAACACCAAACCGTGCAGATTGCTTAAACATGTTAGGTGTTGCATATGAAGTAGCTGCTATTTACGGCCGTGAAGTAAAACTTCCAGCTATCGACTTACAAGAAACAGCAGAAAAAACTTCTGATTACATTTCTGTAAGTGTAGAAGCGAAAGAAGAAAACCCATTATATATTGCAAAAATGGTGAAGAACGTAAAGATTGGTCCATCACCAATGTGGATGCAAACTCGTCTTATGGCAGCTGGCATTCGTCCAATTAGTAATGTAGTTGATATTACAAACTACATTTTAATGGAATACGGTCAACCGTTACATGCATTCGATTACGATAAATTAGGTTCAAAAGAAATCGTTGTTCGTCTTGCAAAAGAAGGCGAAAAGATTCAAACATTAGATGCTCAAGAACGTACGTTACAAAGCCACCATCTTGTAATTACAAACGGCACAAAAGCGTTAGCTGTTGCTGGTGTAATGGGCGGAGCGGATTCTGAAGTTGATAGCGAGACAGTAAACGTTCTAATTGAGTCTGCATACTTTGCAGGTCAAACAGTGCGTCGTACATCAAAAGACTTAGGTCTTCGTAGCGAATCAAGTGCACGTTTTGAAAAAGGAATCGACCCAACACGTACATTTGAAGCAATTCAACATGCAGCTGCTTTAATGGCAAAATACGCTGGTGGAGAAGCACTTGAAGGTGTAGTAGAAGCTGATAACTTACAAGTACAAGAACGTACAGTATCTGTTACAGCTGAAAAAGTAAACCGTGTATTAGGTACAGATATTTCTGCGAGTGAAATGGGTACAATGTTCACAAACTTAAAATTCCCATTCACAGAAGTAGAAGGAACATTCCATGTAAATGTACCAGCACGTCGTCCTGACATTACAATTTCAGAAGACTTAGTAGAAGAAGTAGGTCGTCTGTATGGTTATGATCACATTCCAGTTACATTACCATCTGGAACAATGACACGTGGTAAATTAACATCAGCACAAACGAAACGTCGTAAAGTACGCCGCTTCCTAGAAGGTGCTGGTTTATATGAAGCAATCACATATTCATTAACAAGCGCTGACAAAGCGAAACAATATATGATTGAGCCGAACGAAAAAGCTCCTGTAAATCTTGCGCTTCCAATGAGCGAAGAGCGTAGCCAACTTCGTTTAAGCTTAGTGCCACAATTGTTAGAAGCAGTTTCATACAATGTTGCACGTAAAAACGACAGCGTTGCATTATATGAAGTAGGTTCTATCTTCTTACCAACAGAAGCAGGAGAACTTCCGAAAGAAGAACAACATCTTGCAGGTGTTATGACAGGTCTTGCTCTTCACCATGCATGGCAAGGTGAGAAGAAAGTTGTAGACTTCTTCGTTGTTAAAGGTGTATTAGAAGGATTATTCGACGTACTTGGTGTGGCAAATCAAATCACTTATGCACCAGCAAAACGTGAAGGTATGCACCCAGGCCGTACAGCTGACATCGTATTAGATGGTGAAGCAATCGGATTCATCGGTCAATTGCACCCGGAAACAGAAAAACAATTAGATGTGAAAAATACATTCGTATTCGAATTATCTCTTGCAAAAGTATTCGGTGCAGACGCTGAGGAAACTTACTACTTAGCAATTCCACGTTTCCCATCTATGACACGTGATATGGCTGTTGTAGTAACAACAGAAACAAAAGCTGGTGAAATGAAGCAAGTCATTGCTGAAGCTGGCGGAGAACTTCTGAAAGACGTAGCACTATTCGACTTATACGAAGGTGAAAAAATGGAAGAAGGCAAGAAATCACTTGCATTCTCTATGAACTACTTCGATGCAGAACGTACATTAACAGACGAAGAAGTAACAGAAGCACATAACCGTGTATTAACAGCGGTAGAAGAGAAATTTGGTGCGGAGTTACGTAAGTAATAAAAAATTGCCGGATTAAGTCCGGCAATTTTTTTATGGCACGATTGTCGGAAAATGTCGGTAAGTCGATATATTATAAAAATCGCTGATATATTTTCTGGCATCTTGCATCTTTCTCTCGAATGTAGTACATTAATTTTAGTTTAACAAAACGAAAGACGATGATAAGGAAAAGTAGTATATACTATAATCCAAAGCGAGTCAGGGACGGTGAGAGCCTGATGAGGCGGTATATGTGAAGAACACCTTGGAGTTGCTAACCGAAATTGAAACTTGTATTCAAGAGTAGGCTTAGACGGGAATCCGGCCTGTTACAAACCGGGAAGTATGTATTACATACGAGTTAAAGTTGGTCTTTATGACAAATTGGGTGGTACCGCGAAGTTTAACCTTTCGTCCCTTTATGGATGAAAGGTTTTTTTGTATTTAAATATATGAGTAAAGGAGAATTTTACTATGGAAAACACATTAGTAAAAAGTCTGTATAGAGATACAGATAAATACGCAGATCAAACAGTACAAGTATCGGGTTGGATTCGTAACTTACGTGATTCAAAAGCATTTGGTTTCATCGAATTAAACGACGGTAGCTTCTTCAAAGGTGTTCAAATCGTTTTCGATACAGAATTAGAGAACTTCAAAGAAATTGCAAAGCTTCCACTAAGCTCTTCAGTTAAAGTAGAAGGTAAAGTAATTGCAACGCCTGGAGCGAAGCAACCATTTGAAATTAAAGCAGAAAAAATTGATATCGAGGGCTTATCAGATTCTGATTACCCACTTCAAAAGAAGCGTCATACGTTTGAATACTTACGTACAATCGCTCACTTACGTCCAAGAACAAATGCATTCTCTGCAACGTTCCGTGTGCGTTCTATCGCAGCATTTGCGATTCACCAGTTCTTCCAAGAGCGTGGATTCGTACATGTTCACACACCAATCATCACTGGTAGTGATACAGAAGGTGCAGGCGAAATGTTCCGCGTAACAACGCAAGATTTAAACAACGTACCTAAAGGTGAAGACGGACAAGTTGACGAATCAAAAGACTTCTTCGGTAAAGAAACAAACTTAACAGTAAGTGGACAGCTTAATGCTGAAGCTTATGCGTTAGCATTCCGTGATGTGTACACATTCGGTCCTACATTCCGTGCAGAAAACTCAAACACAACTCGCCACGCAGCTGAGTTCTGGATGGTTGAGCCTGAGATTGCATTCGCTGAGTTAGGCGATGTAATGGATCTTACAGAAGATATGCTGAAATATGCAATGAAATACGTACTAGAGCATGCACCAGAAGAAATGGACTTCTTCAACAGCTTCGTTGATAAAACAGTTCTAGAGCGTATGAACAACGTGATCAACTCTGACTTCGGTCGCATCACTTATACAGAAGCAATTAAAGTACTTCAAGAATCAGGTGCTGAATTTAAATACCCAGTAGAATGGGGTATTGACTTACAAACAGAGCACGAAAGATACTTATCAGAAGAAATCTTCAAACGCCCTGTATTCGTAACTGACTATCCGAAAGACATTAAAGCATTCTACATGCGTATGAACGAAGATGGTAAAACAGTAGCTGCTACTGACCTTCTAGTTCCTGGCATCGGCGAATTAATCGGCGGTAGCCAACGTGAAGAAAGAATGGACGTTTTAGTAGACAGAATTAAAGAATTAGGTATGAACGAAGAGGACTACTGGTGGTACTTAGAACTTAGAAAATACGGCGGTACAAAACACGCTGGATTCGGTCTAGGTTTCGAGCGCTTCCTAATGTACATTACTGGCATGGCTAACATCCGTGACGTAATTCCATTCCCAAGAACTCCAGGTTCTTCTGAGTTCTAAAATATGAAAAAAGCGAGAGGGTTTCCTCTCGCTTTTTTTATTGGAAAGGGTGTAACTACAAGCCGAATTTTATAAAGTATTTCACGATTGGAAAAGATGTTGTTCATAGTTCCCTTCCCACTTCATATATAAGTAAAACGAATGCGACATTTATAGGGAAGGGGTTTTTGTACAATGGGAGAAATTCCAAGTCATACAAAGTGGACATTGCGTGACAAGTATATAGTAATCACTGGTGCAACAAGTGGTATTGGATTAGCGGCAGCTAAGGTATTTGCAGAACGCGGTGCCAAACTAGGAATCATTGCACGTAACGAAGCAAAAGCGAATGATGTTATGACTTGAATTAAAAATGTAACGAATGGGAATGCAGTGGTAGATATATTTTTAGCTGATATGGCTTCCCAACAATCTATACGCCGGGTAGCTACTAATATTTTAGAAAGGTGTCCGAGAATAGATATATTAGTGAATAATGCTGGTGCTTTATTTCAAACAAGGCAGCTTACGAAGGACGGTTTGGAGATGACCTGGGCGGTAAACCATTTAGGTCCATTCTTACTCACTAATTTGTTGTTGGAGCGTTTAAAAGAAAGTGCTCCTGCTCGTGTCATTACCACTGCATCTCACGGTCACAAAATGGCTAAAAAGGGAATTGACTTCGGTGATCTAGATGCAGAACAACTTTATCGCGGTGTTAAGAAGTTCATGGGCGGTCCCACAATGCGTTATGCGCAAACAAAACTGGCTAACATTTTATTCACCTCTGAATTGGCACAGCGGTTGGAGGGAACGAGTGTTAGTGCCTATAGCTTTGATCCAGGGCTAGTGGATACGAATTTTAACCAGGACAATGGTCTGGTTGCTCGCTTAACTATGGCTGCAATGAAACCTTTCTCTCGTACACCCGAGGAAGGTGCTGAAACTCTAATATGGCTAGCAGAATCAACTGAATTTACTGATCATAGTGGTTATTACTATGCCGATAAGCAAATAGGAAAAATGTCTGAAGCTGCCTTAGATAAGGATGCCGCAAAACGTCTATGGGACATTAGTGAAAAACAGACAGGAGGATAAAAGAGTAGCCAGTATATGTTCAGATGGCTATGCTGAATAGTTTTTTACTCTTAAGTGAAAAGTAATCTTGGGGGTGATTGTAATGAGTAAGAAAGTGAAAACAGACCATTCTAGATCAAGCTTAGGTTCTCCGGAAGTGGAAGGACAAGGAACGACTACGCATGAAACGGGTTCTTATAAAGTACCTTCATCAAATAAGAAGCAGAAACGAAGTTAAACATAAAAAGGGAGTCATGGAGACTCTCTTTTTTTAGTTGAATAGTGAATATATATTGTCCTAAATTTAAATATATATCGATATAACGAAGAAGTGCGACAAAAATAGGAACGTGTGAGATCCTATTTATCCATTTTTCATTCATAAAAGGCGAAAAGAATTCAATTCTTTTCGCCTTGTTTAGTTCATCCATATCCTGTCGATACTAAAAAGTAGTTATTTTTTTAATAAGCGAAACGCCTTCTCTGTATTAGCAAAATGCACTTTCACAAATTCAGGTAGTCTTTCTTTACCGACTTTTTGAATTAATTTAGCAGCGGCAATATCAACTTGTTTACCAGCACCTTTCGGAAGTTGCATACCAGCTTTTTTGCTTAGTTCGTCAAATTGTTTTACGAATGAGTAACGAGCTAAAATAGAAGCGGCGGCTACTGCTAAATGGACACTTTCACCTTTTGTAGCGAAGTAAACATTTTCACGCTGTACCTGTTTTTGTTTCGCTAAATATTTATAGTATGTATCAGGCTGTGTAAATTGGTCGATTAAGATACCCTCAGGTGTTGTAGGTGCAATTTTAGCCAATAAGTTTGTGATGGCTTTGTTATGTAGTAAAGCTTTTAGTTTACCTTGGTTGTTTCCTTTATCAAATAGCTCGTTATATTTTTCATTATGAAGAACGAGGGAGCTGTAAGGAACAACGTGAAGGAGTTGTTTTGCAATCTCAGCAATTTGAGCATCATTTAAGTTTTTGGAGTCTTTTACACCGAGTTCTTTTAAAAGTGGAATTTGCTTCGCATCCACATATACAGCAACAACTGTCATCGGTCCAAAGAAATCTCCAGTACCTACTTCATCGGACCCTAAAATCGACATTGTACCAATAGAAGAAGGTGGTGCATATTGATGCGAATTGACCGATTTTTTTACAGCGGATTTTGGTGTTTGAGAGACAGTTTGCCAACGAGAAGCCTCTGCTTCAGCACGTCCACCTTGAAACATTACTTTCCCTGATTTATAGGCTGTAATTGTGCAAGATGGAACCTTTGCCATAAAGATACCGCCTTGCGGAATTTTGGGGCTAAGTGCTTGTTTGTATTGTTGTTTCATGTCTTCAATTACTGTAGAACTTGTTTGTATTACGATAGAATTTGACAAAATGGTCGCTCCTTTTTTATGTTGTTATTTTTATCATATCGGATTGTTCTTTCTGTTTCCATATTATGATGGTTCATGGTATGATAAACTTTAGGATTCTGTACGTGATTGGAGGCCGGTGAGTTGTCACAACAAAAGGGAAATAAAAGTCGAATTAATGTAGAAATATATGGCCAACAGTATTCAGTTGTTGGCGATGAAAGTACAAGTCATATCCGCATGGTAGCAGCGATTGTGGATGATAAAATGCGCGAACTCAATGCCAAGAATCCTTCGCTTGATACGAGTAGACTAGCGGTATTGACGGCGGTAAACGTCATACACGATTACATAAAATTAAAAGAAGAACATGAGAAGTTGAAAGAAAGTATGACACAAAAAGGAATGGAATAAACATGATTGATATTATTATCATTTTATTGCTTGTTATGGGATTTTTCCTCGGTTTACGCAGAGGATTTATTTTGCAACTTGTAAAGTTAACAAGCTTTATTATCGCATACCTCGTTGCATACTGGTACTGTAAAGATTTAGCGCCAACGCTTGCGAAATTTATTCCGTATCCATTCGATAAGAATGTATCTGTTCCAGAATGGATAGATGCGAATAATATTGAGGGTGTCTTCTATCAAGCAATTGCGTTTATTGTATTATTTATTATTACAAAAATCGCACTTTCACTACTTGGTAATTTACTGAATATGTTTGCAGAAATCCCAGTTTTAAAGCAAGTCAATGCGGTTGCTGGGGCACTTCTTGGCTTTTTAGAAGTGTATATCATTCTGTTTGTCTTAATTATTGTTGGAACAATTCTTCCAATTGAACAAATACAAACACCATTACAAAAATCATCAATTAGCAAAATAATTGTAGACGATACACCGATTCTTTCTGAAAAGGTGAAGGAACTATGGCAGACAGGTAGCAGAGTGTAACTTCTCTTTTTTCGGAAAGAGAAGTTTTTTTCTATGAAAGAAAGGCGGGGCAATGATGAAAGTGAATAAAAAACAAGTTATCAAATTACTAGAGACAATCGGCCTATTTATGGAACTAAAGGGCGCGAATCCATTTAAAATATCTGCATTCCGTAAAGCGGCGGCAGCATTAGAAAGTGACGATCGTAGTCTTTCTGAGATTGAAGATTTCACGAAGATTCCGGGCATTGGAAAAGGAACAGCAGCAGTTATTCAAGAATATATAGAATCGGGAACATCTGAAGTATTACAAGAGCTTGAGAAAGAAGTGCCAAGTAGCTTATTACCGTTATTAAAATTACCAGGCCTTGGTGGTAAAAAGGTAGCTAAGTTATATAAAGAACTTGGTGTTGTTGATATGGAATCGCTAAAAGCGGTTTGTGAGGAAAATAAAGTACAAGCTTTAGCAGGTTTCGGTAAGAAAACAGAAGAGAAAATATTAGAAGCAATTGATCAAGTAGGCTCTCGTCCAGAGCGGTTACCAATTGCGATGGTATTGCCTATTGCCGGGGAAATAGAGGAGAAATTGTCGAATGTTGCTGAAATAATTCGTTTCTCACGCGCTGGTAGTTTACGCCGTGTTCGTGAGACAGTGAAGGACTTAGATTTCATCATTGCAACGACAGAGCCAGCAGTAGTGCGTGAACATTTACTACAATTTGATAATATGATTGAAGTGATTGCAAGTGGAGATACGAAAGTATCTGTTCGTCTTCAATATGAATATGATATTTCAATTGACTTCCGCTTAGTAAAACCAGAAGAATTTATTACAACTCTTCACCATTTCACAGGATCAAAAGACCATAACGTAAAAATGCGCCAAATTGCGAAAGATAGAGGCGAGAAAATTAGTGAATACGGTGTGGAAATCTTAGAGACAGGTGAAGTGAAAACATTCGAAACAGAAGAAGCATTCTTCGCCCACTTTGGCCTTCCATTCATCCCACCAGAAGTGCGTGAAGATGGAAAAGAAATTGAATTAATTAAAGAGTATCCGAACTTAATTCAGTTCTCTGATATACAGGGTGATTTACATATGCATACAACGTGGAGTGACGGTGCTTTTTCAATTGAAGAAATGGTGCAAGCGTGCCGCGCTCGTGGATATAAATTTATGGCAATTACTGATCACTCGCAATACTTGAAAGTAGCAAACGGTTTAACGAAAGAGCGTCTTCGTGAACAAGCGAAAGAAATTGAACGTATGAATGAAAAGTATCCAGACATTACAATTTTGCGCGGGATTGAAATGGACATTTTACCAGATGCGACACTTGATTTTGACGATGAAGTATTAGCAGAACTAGATTATGTCATTGGAGCCATTCACTCTAGCTTCTCACAAGACCGTGAAACGATTATGAAGCGTCTTCGCACTGCACTTGAGAATAAGCATGTCACAATGATTGCTCATCCGACAGGACGTCTTCTTGGGCGCCGTGAGGGTTACGATGTAGATACAGATTTATTAATCCAGCTCGCAAAAGAAACAAATACAGTTTTAGAATTAAATGCAAATCCAAACCGTCTAGATTTAAGCGCGAAATTATTAAAACAAGCACAAGATGCTGGTGTAAAAGTAGCGATTAATACGGATGCCCATACACTTGAAATGTTAGAAGATATGGAAACAGGTGTAGCAGCAGCGCGTAAAGGTTGGATTCAAAAAGATAACGTGATTAACACATGGGATATTGAACGTTTATTAGACTATATTAAACGTAATAAGTAATACAGGGGGGACCTGCAACATGTTAGAACGAACGTTGCGTGTATTAGAATACAATAAAGTAAAAGAACAATTACTTGAACATACAGCATCTTCACTTGGTCGTGATAAAGTGAAGAATTTAGTGCCAAGCACAGATTTTGAAGAAATTGTGGAATTGCAAGAAACAACGGATGAGGCAGCGAAAGTCATCCGTTTAAAAGGACATGTACCACTTGGAGGGATTTCTGATATTCGTGCAAATATTAAGCGTGCGAAAATTGGAAGTATGTTAAGTCCTCATGAATTAATTGAAATCGCAAGTACGATGTACGGTAGTCGCCAAATGAAACGTTTCATTGACGATATGATTGACAACGGTGTTGAGCTTCCAATTTTAGAAACACATGTCGCACAAATTGTGTCTTTATATGATTTAGAAAAGAAGATTACAAATTGTATTGGTGACGGCGGTGAAGTAGTCGATAGCGCAAGTGACAAATTGCGTGGTATTCGTAATCAAATTCGTACTGCGGAAAGCCGTATTCGTGAGAAATTAGAAAACATGACGCGTTCTTCAAACGCGCAAAAAATGTTATCAGATGCAATTGTAACGATTCGTAACGAACGCTACGTAATCCCGGTAAAACAAGAATACCGCGGCGTATATGGTGGTATTGTTCACGATCAATCTGCTTCTGGACAAACATTATTTATCGAACCGCAAGTAATCGTGGAATTAAATAACGCACTTCAAGAAGCACGTGTGAAAGAAAAACAAGAAGTAGAACGCATTTTAATGATGTTAACGGAAGAAGTAGCAGTGGAAGCTGATATTGTTTTATCAAACGTAGAAGTAGTTGCAAATCTTGATTTTATTTTTGCGAAAGCTCTTTATGCGAAGCGAATTAAAGCGACGAAGCCAATCGTAAATAATGAACGCTACATGGATTTAAAACAAGCACGCCATCCGCTTATTGATCCGGAAATTATCGTGCCAAATAACATTATGCTTGGTAAAGACTTTACAACAATCGTTATTACAGGACCGAATACAGGTGGTAAAACAGTTACACTTAAAACAGTCGGTATTTGTGTCTTAATGGCGCAATCTGGTCTTCATATCCCAGTAATGGATGAATCAGAGATATGTGTATTTAAAAACATCTTTGCTGATATCGGTGATGAGCAATCGATTGAACAAAATTTAAGTACATTCTCTTCTCATATGGTAAACATTGTAGATATTTTAGAAAAAGCTGATTTTGAAAGTTTAGTCCTATTTGATGAATTAGGTGCTGGGACAGATCCGCAAGAAGGGGCTGCACTAGCGATTTCTATTTTAGATGAAGTATGTAACCGTGGTGCTCGCGTTGTTGCAACGACGCATTACCCAGAATTAAAAGCATATGGATACAATCGTGAGCAAGTTATTAATGCGAGTGTTGAGTTCGATGTGAATACATTAAGCCCAACGTACAAATTATTAATCGGTGTACCAGGACGTAGTAACGCCTTTGAAATTTCGAAGCGTCTTGGTTTGTCTGATCGCGTTATTGATCGCGCTCGTAACCATATTAGTACAGATACGAACAAAATCGAAAATATGATTGCAAAGCTAGAAGAAAGCCAAAAAAATGCAGAGCGCGAACGAAAAGAAGCGGAAGAGCATCGTAAGCAATCTGAAAAACTTCATCGTGAATTACAACGTCAAATTATTGAATTTAACGATGAGCGCGATGAAAAATTATTAAAAGCGCAAAAAGAAGGGGAAGAAAAAGTCGAAGCTGCAAAGCAAGAAGCAGAAGGCATTATTCAAGAACTTCGTCAATTGCGTAAAGCACAGCTTATAAACGTGAAAGACCATGAGCTTATTGAAGCGAAGAGCCGTCTAGAAGGTGCGGCGCCAGAGCTTGTGAAGAAACAAAAAGTAAACGTGAAAAACACAGCGCCAAAACAACAGTTACGATCAGGTGATGAAGTAAAAGTGTTAACGTTCGGTCAAAAAGGTCAATTGCTTGAAAAAGTAAGTGATACAGAGTGGAGCGTACAAATTGGTATTCTGAAGATGAAAGTGAAAGAATCCAATATGGAATACATTAATACACCGAAGCAAACTGAGAAAAAAGCAGTCGCAAGTGTGAAGGGTAGAGATTATCACGTGTCGTTAGAGCTAGACCTTCGCGGCGAACGTTATGAAGATGCAATGATGCGCGTTGAAAAATATTTAGACGATGCACAGCTTGCAAGCTATCCTCGTGTATCAATTATTCACGGTAAAGGAACAGGAGCGCTTCGCCAAGGTGTACAAGATTACTTGAAGAAACATCGCGGTGTGAAAACCTACCGCTACGGTGACATGGGCGAGGGAGGCCTAGGCGTAACAGTTGTCGAATTAAAATAGCAAACAACCAAACAAAAGGGGAAACCATTATATGTTTATGGACAAACTTGCAAAAGTATTGTTAGCTTGTTGCGGAATATTTTTGGTAATTGGGGTTATTTATTTAGTTGTTTTTGCGAAGTAAAGGAGCGTCAATCTTGGCATAATGATATTGCCATGGATTGACGCTTTTAATCTATAAGAAAAGGAACAAAACATGAAAATCAACCAATACATAAGCGAAGCAAAATCCTGCTCAAGACGTGAAACAGACCGTCTCATTAAAGCAGGACGTGCCTGTATTAACGGTGAAGTATGTACGCACGGTGCACTCGTTAATGAAGGTGATATTGTAACAATTGATGGGCAAGTTATTGCAAAAGAAGAGAAAGAAAAGGTGTATATTGCCTTCCATAAACCAGTCGGAATTACTTGTACAGCAGCCGAACATATTGAAGATAATATTATTGATTATATCGATTATCCAGAACGAATCTTTCCTGTTGGACGATTAGATAAAGCATCGGAAGGACTCATCTTATTAACGAATGACGGTGCGATTGCGAATCAAATTTTGCACGGTGATCATGAGCATGAGAAAGAATATGTTGTCGCTGTTGATAAGCCGTTTACAGATTGGTTTATTGATGAGATGTCCAGCGGTGTAAAGATTAAAGATGGAATGACGAAGCCATGTAAAGTGACGAGAGTTAATCAGTCTACATTCCGCATCGTTTTAACGCAAGGAATGAATAGGCAAATTCGTAGAATGAGTCGTGCTTTCGGATTTACTGTAACAAAGCTAAAGCGAGTACGCATTATGAATATAGAGCTAAATGAGCTTGAAGCTGGAAAATGGCGAGACATTACACCTAAGGAATTAGAAATATTAATAGGGCAGTTATAGGGAGGAAAGTTTTCTCCCTATATTTTTTTGTCAGAAAAAATAAAACTATTGATTTTTTAAAAAATAGCCCATATAATAAAAAACAACAAGTTTCGACAACATATTTTATAAAAGTAATGATGAGGACATGAGTTGTTTTTGACGATTCTCAGAGAGGGAAGCCTTAGGCTGTGAGCTTCCTAATACGGAAAGACAAACTTACCACCTCTAAACTTCAAGAGTGAACTGCAGATGCATTGTAATTCTTGGCGGATAAAACCGTTATCAATTTACACGAGCTATAAAATGAGCTTATTTCGTTATAAATTCATTTTATTAGAATAAGGGTGGAACCACGATTTCAACACTCGTCCCTTTGTTAGGGACGGGTGTTTTTTGCGTTCTTTTACGGGGAAGTATGCTTGAAAGAGGATATGTGACGGATTTTAATTCAGAATATTTTGTCAATAAAATAATTAGGAGGTAGTAGAAATGAAGTCATCTTTAAAGTTTTCTGAGATGTTTGCAATAAGCTTAATGTTATTTGCACTGTTTTTCGGTGCCGGTAATATGATTTTTCCACCAGCGTTAGGGCAAGGTGCTGGAACAGATGTATGGATCGCGTTATTTGGCTTTATCGTAACAGGTGTAGGACTGCCTTTATTAGGAGTTATTGTTATAGCTCTAAAGGGAGATATTAATGAATTAGCAAGACGTGTACATCCTGTATTCGCGCTAATTTTCATTACTGCAATTTATTTATGTTTAGGCGTATTTGTTAGTGTGCCACGTACAGGGACTGTTGCTTATGAAATGAGCATTGCACCATTTTTACCAAGTGAGGTAGCTAGTCAGGCTTATCCACTTGTCATCTTTACATTTATTTTCTTTGCGGTAACTTTCTATTTAGCATTAAACCCATCGAAATTAGTGGGGCGCATTGGTAAAGTGTTAACTCCAATTTTATTAGCTGTTATTGCAATTATTGTAGCGAAAGCAATTATGACTCCAATGGGAGAGTTTGGTGCCCCTACAGAAGCGTATAGTGCCCCGCTCTTTAAAGGTTTTATTGATGGATATTTAACTTTAGATGGACTTGCAGCACTTGTTTTCGGAAATGTTGTGATCAATGCTTTAAAAGCAAAAGGCATTACAAATAAGAACAGTATTGCGAAAGTAACAATCTTTGCAGGATTTATTGCAGCACTTGGCTTACTTCTTGTTTATTTAGCACTTGCTTACCTTGGAGCTTCAAGTGTTTCACTTGGAATGGGAGCAAACGGCGGAATTATTTTAACAAACGTCGTGAATCATTTATTTGGTAGCTACGGAACATTATTACTAGGTATCGCAATTACAGCAGCATGTTTAACAACTTCTGTCGGTATTGTAGCAGCTTGTGGAGAATATTTTTCTTCGTTATTACCAAAGCTTTCTTATCAAAAAGTCATTTTTATTTTCTCTGTATTAGCATTTATGGTAGCAAATCTTGGTTTAACTCAGTTAAACGCATTAGCATTGCCGATTTTAATTGCAATTTACCCAATTGGTATCGTACTGATCGTATTATCACTTGTTGAAAACTATATTCGTCTTCCATTAGCTATGTATGTAGGCGGTATTGTAGGCGCATTTGCAATTAGCTTCTTTGATGGATTGCATAATGCAAATCTTCAAGTAGCGGCCCTTGCTCCTATTTTAGATAAAATTCCATTATATAGTGTAGGGATTGGTTGGCTAGTTCCGGGTATCATTGGAATTGCAATTGGATATGTAGTTTCTTTATTTCAAAAGCAAGAAATTGCTGTAGAAAAATAAGGGAAAGAGGCTTTCTTTAAAAGAAAGCCTCTTTTTTTGTAGAAAAATTATATATAGAAGAATTCAGATATTAAAAATTTTATACGTAATATAGTTGACAAAAAAATTACCAGTAGGCTAAGATTGACTTAGTTGTGGAAATATTGGAAGGGAAGAGGTTTTCTATGACTATATCATTTTTGTAAGAAGAGGTGATAAAACGATAGAATTAGGCGGTTTATTTTTTTTGAAATTCGTTGAGAATGATAATCAATAAAATGATGAAAGAGTTTTATGTTTATTCTTATAGGAAAAATTGGTGGGATTATTTTTTTGTCTATCAATGAGAATGATAATCAATATATTTCTAACTACATAGTGTTACTCGTTATAAAATAGAGATAGAAAGATTATTTTTTTTCTTATATATTGAGAATAATTATCATTTTCAAAAAAGAAAAACAAGGAGGCAGTAAGGTAAATGAGAAAGTTTTCGGTATTACCCGCTTTTATTATGACATTCGTATGTATGCTAGCTTTTCTCGTAGTGCCATTCGGACAAGCTTCGGCAAATGTAGCTGACGGTACTTACGATATTAACTATGTCATACAAAAAGCAGAAAATGATTCAGCTTCAATGGCAAATGATTATTTTGAAAAACCAGCTAAGTTAATTGTAAAAAATGGTGAGATGAGAGTACAAATTCCTATGAATCATAGTGCTTGGATTACAGAATTTAAAGCACCAGAGAACGGGAACTTTGTTGATGCAAAAGTTGTTAGTAAAGATGAATCTGCAGATAAAAGAACTGTAGAGTTTAAAATAGACGACTTATCTAAACCAGCAGCTGTAAAAATTCATGTTGTTGTACCGAACGTAAATTATGACCATAACTACACAATTCGCTTTGCGTTTGATGCAAATGTAAAAGCAGTAGGTGGAGAGAATAAGGCAACTGCTGCAACAAAAAATGAAGATCAAACTCAAAAAAATACACAAGTAAAAGAAGAAGTGAAGAAAGAAGAGAGCAAAGAAACAAACAAAGATGTAAATAAAGGAACAAATGAAAGTGGGAAAGCTGAAAAAACAGATAACCCAAAAACAAGTGATGAAGCACGTATCGGATTATTTGCAGCATTACTTCTTATTTCAGGTGTTTTCTTAGTTCGTAAAGTACGTCAAAACTAAATAAAGGAGCGGTATTCTATTGAATAAATATCTTAAAATTGTTGTTGCGATGTTTTTAATGGTATTTACATTCGCATCAACATTACAACCCCTTGCAGTTCAAGCTGCTAGTCAACTAGCTGACGGTGAATATTCAATCGGTTTCAAAGTTCTTAAAGACACATCAGATGAAGAATCCATGATGAATCAATACTCTGTAAGTCCAGGAACTTTAAAAGTGAAGAATGGGAAAAAGAAAGTATCCTTTACGTTAGAACATAGTTCATGGATTACAAAGTTTGAAACGGAAAAAAGTGGTCAGTTTGTTGCGACAAATGTAATTAGTGAAGATCAAGAAAAAGATACAAGAGTCGTAGAATTTGATGTGGACGATGTAGAGAAGGTATTAAATGCGAAAGTAAAAGTAGACATTGATTTTTTAAATTATCATCATGACTATGATGTGCGTATTGCATTTGATCAAAATAGTATTACACCGATTCATGTAGAACAACCAAATGAAAAAGAGGACCCAGCTAATAAGCTAGATCCAAATGAAAATCCGGATCCGAGTCAGAAGCCCGACCAAAAGCCTGACCCAGATCAACAACCAAATTCTAACACAATTAAAGATGGAGAGTACAGCATTCCATTTAAAGTGTTAAAAGATCAAACAGATGAAGAATCTAAGATGAATACTTACATGGTAAATCCAGGGGTATTAAAAGTAGAAAACGGTAAGAAAAAAGCAATTGTAACGTTAAAAAATAGCTCATTAATTAAAAATTTCCAAACGGAAAAAGATGGCGCATTTGCTGATGCAAAAGTAGTGAGTGAAGATAAAGAAAAAGATACAAGAGTAGTAGAATTTGAAGTAGACGATTTATCTAAAAAACTAAATACAAAAGTATTTATTGAAGTGGCATCACAAGGTTACAAGCAAACACATAATGTACAACTTTTATTTGAACAAGATAAACTTGAACAAATTAAAAATGAAGAGAAACAACCGGAAGTAGAAAAACCAGATACTGAAACAATTAAAGATGGTGAGTACAGCGTTCCGTTTAAAGTGTTAAAAGATCAAACAGATGAAGAATCTAAGATGAATACTTACATGGTAAATCCAGGGGTATTAAAAGTAGAAAATGGTAAGAAAAAAGCAATTGTAACACTAAAAAGTAGCTCATTAATTAAAAATTTCCAAACGGAAAAAGATGGTGCGTTTGTTGATGCAAAAGTAGTGAGTGAAGATAAAGAAAAAGATACAAGAGTAGTAGAGTTTGAAGTAAACGACTTATCTAAAAAACTGAATACAAAAGTATTTATCGAAATGGCATCAAGAAACTATAAGCAAACACATGATGTGCAACTTTTATTTGAACAAGATAAGCTTGAACAAATTAAAAATGAAGAGAAACCAGAAGTAGAAAAACCAGAAGTAGAAAAACCAGAAGTAGAAAAACCAGAAGTAGAAAAACCAGAAGTAGAAAAACCAGAAGTAGAAAAACCAGAAGTAGAAAAACCAGAAGTAGAAAAACCAGAAGTAGAAAAACCAGAAGTAGAAAAACCAGAAGTAGAAAAACCAGAAGTAGAAAAACCAGAAGTAGAAAAACCAGAAGTAGAGAAACCAGAAGTAGAAAAACCAGAAGTAGAGAAACCAGAAGTAGAAAAACCAGAAGTAGAGAAACCAGAAGTAGAGAAACCGGAAGTAGAAAAACCAGATGCTGAAACAATTAAAGATGGTGAATACAGTATCAATTTCAAAGCTTTAAAAGATCAAACAGAAGAAATTTCAATGATGAACACGTATACAAAGAGTCCAGGCGTGTTAAAAGTGAAAAATGGTAAAAAATATGTATCATTCACATTAACGAATAGCGCTTGGATTACAAAGTTTGAATTTGATAAAAATGGTTCGTTTGTTGATGCGAGTGTATTGAGTGAAGATACGAAAGCTGATACGCGTGTAGTGGAAGTGGAAGTAGCAGATTTATCGAAAAAATTGAACGCAAAAGTAAAAGTCGATATCGATTCAATGAATTATCATCATTTCTATGATATTCAATTTGCATTTGATAAAGATAGCATTAAACCGTTAGATAACCAAGGCGGAAACGACAACCAAGGCGGAAACGACAACCAAGGCGGAAACGACAACCAAGGCGGAAACGACAACCAAGGCGGAAACGACAACCAAGGCGGAAACGACAACCAAGGCGGAAACGATAACCAAGGCGGAAACGATAACCAAGGCGGAAACGACAACCAAGGCGGAAACGACAACCAAGGCGGAAATAACAACCAAGGCGGAAACGACAACCAAGGCGGAAATGATAACCAAGGTGGAAACAACAACCAAGGCGGAAACAACAACCAAGGCGGAAACGACAACCAAGGCAATAATACAACAATTGATCCAAACGCTCTTAAAGACGGTGAATACAGCATTGGCTTTAAAGTATTAAAAGATCAAACAGATGAAATATCAATGATGAATACATACACAAAAAGCCCAGGTGTATTGAAAGTAAAAGATGGTAAGAAATATGTATCGTTTACATTAACAAATAGTACATGGATTACAAAGTTTGATTTTGAGAAGAATGGCTCGTTCGTTAATGCAAAAGTATTAAGTGAAAATAAAGAGAAAAATACAAGAGTAGTAGAAGTAGAAGTAAATGATTTGTCTAAAAAATTAAATGCAAAAGTAAAAGTAGATATTGATTCAATGAATTATTACCATTTCTACGATGTTCAATTTGTATTTGATAAAGATAGCATCAAAGCTTTAGGGAACCAAGGCGGAAACGACAACCAAGGCGGAAATGATAACCAAGGCGGAAATGACAATCAAGGTGGAAATAATACACCGAAAGTAATAGTTGATCCGAAAAATTTAGTAGATGGTCAATATGATATTACATTTAAAGTGTTAAAAAACAAAACAGAAGAACTTTCAAAGATGCATGACTATACTGTAAATCCAGCAAAATTAATCGTTAAAGATGGTAAAAAGTACATTGAGATGACGCTGAAAAATAGTGCGTGGATTACGAAATTCCAAACAGAAAACAATAGTCTTTTTGCTGATGCAAAAGTAGTAAGTGAAGATAAAAATGCAAATACGCGAGTAGTACAATTTGAAGTAGAAGATTTATTTAAAAAATTAAATGCAAAAGTGAAAGTAGACATTGATGAGATGAACTACCACCACTTCTACGATGTCCAAATTCAATTTGATACAAATAATATTGGTGCGTTAGGAACGATTAAAGAGGATCCAAAAAAAGATCCGAAAAATGATCCGAACAATCCAGTGATTACACCGAAAGTAGATAATGTAAAAAAAGTAGGTAATCCTGATTTTAACCGAAATGCAGATGATAAGAAGAAAAAAGAAGATCAAAAAAATGATTCGAAAAAAGAGAAAAACTCAAAAACGGCAGATACAGCACAACTAGGTTTATACATGGTGCTATTGCTTGGGTCACTTGCTTTACTAGTTCGTAAATATAGAGCAGGTAGATTGTAATTTTTGGAGTCTTGATGCATGTTTGCATGCATCAAGACTTGTTTCATATTGTTTGGAAAGGAGTGGTGATTAAGAGTGAAGAAAATTGTAAGTGTACTAATGGCTATCATTTTATTAGTAAGTATAGCTGGGTGCTCATCACCAAAAAAAGAAACAGCGAAGCAGGTAAAGAGTGAGGGTAAAGAGAGGATTGTCGCAACGACAGTTGCTGTTACTGAAATTATGGATGCGTTAGAAGTAGATTTAATTGGTGTACCAACAAGTACTAAAGATTTACCAAAGAGATATAAAGGTTTACCTGAAGTTGGGAATCCGATGAGTCCTGATATGGAAAAGGTAAAATCATTAAAGCCGTCAGAAGTATTATCAGTGACAACACTTGAATATGAATTAAAGCCAGTTTTTGCTGGTGTAGGTATGAAAGCAAACTTTTTAGATCTAACAAGTTTAAAAAATATGCAAAATTCCATTAGTAATTTAGGTAAGCAATATGGACGTGAAAAGCAGGCTGAAGCAGTTGTAACTAAGTTAGATAACAAGGTTGCAGAGATTCAAAAAGCAGTAAAGGGAAAGAAAGAACCGACAGTGCTTATTTTATTAGGTGTACCGGGGAGTTATTTAGTAGCAACAGAGCATTCTTATATTGGAGATTTAGTGAAACAATTAGGTGGTAAAAACATTGTACAAGGTGAACAAGTAGAGTATTTAGCTTCTAATACAGAGTATTTAAAAAAAGCTGATCCAGACATTATTTTACGAGCGGCACATGGTATGCCTGATGAAGTTGTAAAAATGTTTGATAAAGAATTTAAAACAAATGATATTTGGAAACACTTCGCTGCAGTTAAAAATAATCGTGTTTACGATTTAGAAGAGCGTTTATTTGGAACGACAGGAAATTTAGCAGCGACTGAAGCGCTAGATGAATTGAAAAAAATGATGTATCCGTGATGCATTTTAATATAAAGGAAGATTAGCATGAATAAAAAATTTTGGAGTTTCTTTATTGTTACTGTATTACTCATCATTATGACTTTGTTGTCAGCGACGAAAGGTAGTTTAGAAGTAGGTATTATTGACCTTGTACAAGGAATATTTACAGGGGCAAATGAAGATGTTGAAGTGATTAAAGATTTACGTTTCCCACGTATTATTATTGCACTATTTACTGGAGCAGCTCTTGCTGTTTCGGGCGTGCTCTTCCAAGCTGTCATGAAAAATCCACTTGCTGATGCTGGGGTAATCGGGATATCTTCAGGAGCAAGTTTTATGACACTTGTTATTATTACGCTATTCCCGCAATTCTTTTTCTGGACGCCGGTATTCGCCTTTCTAGGTGGTGCGTTTGCGTGTTATCTCGTTTATTCGTTTTCATGGAAATCAGGATTAAGTCCGCTTCGCATTATTTTAATTGGTATTGCCATTAATGCGATGTTCACTGGATTAAATGAATCGTTCATTACGATTTGTGGATACTTCATTAAGAGTATTAAGCAAACGACGACTTCTAATATAACGATGAAGACGTGGGGCGATGTAGAAATAATGGTTACTTATGGAACAATTGGTCTTATTCTTGCACTGTTTGTCGGAGCTTGGTGTAACTTATTATCTCTACAAGATAAGACTGCAAAAAACTTAGGCTTGCACGTGACGAGAGTTCGTCTTATTATTTCTGCCATTGCAGTACTCTTAGCGGCAGTATCAACAGCAATTGCAGGTGTTATCGCTTTCGTAGGATTACTCGTTCCGCACATTTCAAGACAACTAGTTGGTTCAGACCATAAAGCATTAATTCCATTTTCTGCTCTTGCAGGGGCGTTATTAATTTTGACGGCGGATACGATTGGAAGGTTAATTGTGCCACCTAACGAAATTCCAGCAGCGACGATTATGGCAGTTATTGGTGGCCCATTCTTAATATTCTTGCTTAGAAAGAGTGATAAAGTTCATGGAAATTAAAAATGTAACCTTTTCGTACGATAATGTAACGGATCGATTAAAGTCGGTTAGTAGTGAAATAGAGATTGGTAAAATTACAACAATTATTGGACCAAACGGTTGCGGGAAATCAACATTACTTGGTGTGATGTCAAGAAATCACGATCCTCGTAGTGGAGAGGTAATACTTGATGGGAAGGCAATTAGCCAATATAAACCGAAAGAGTTTGCTAGAAAGTTAGCCGTTGTCCATCAACAAAATGAAGCACCGGCAGATATGACGGTAGAGAAATTAACAAGCTTTGGCCGTATGCCTCATAAAAATATATTTTCTTCGCAAACTGATGAAGATAGAGAAGCAATAGAAAGGGCTTTAGCATGTACGAATTTGCTAAGTAAACGTGATAAGGAAATTCATGCTTTATCTGGTGGAGAAAGACAGCGTGTTTGGATTGCCATGACGTTAGCTCAGAAGACGCCAATGCTCTTTTTAGATGAACCGACAACATATTTAGATATTTATTATCAACTTGAAATATTAGAGTTAGTAAAAGAATTAAATGAAGCACAAGGATTGACAATCGTTATGGTATTACACGATATTAATCAGGCGATTCGCTATAGTGATCATATCATTGTTATGAAAGACGGCGAAATTGTTACAAAAGGCAAGCCGAATGATGTTGTGACAGAAAGTATGATAAAGACGATATACGGTGTAGATGTCGTTGTAAAGCAAGATGAAGATACAGGATTGTATATGGTCCCAATGGGTATTTAAACATGCGAACAATCCGTTTTGAGGTGATAATTTGAGTAGCAAAAAAGAAAGGAAGAAGAATTCTTTTTTTCAACGAATACTTACAGTTGTTTTTTTAGGTACCTTTTTCTATTCAGTATATGAATTAGGTGATATTTTCATGGATTACTATGAAAATCGTAAAGTAATGGCCGAAGCACAAAACATTTATGAAAAAAGTCCGATGGAAGAGCAATCACAAGACGGGGAAGTACGTAAACAGTTCAAAGTTCTGCAGCAAATTAATCAAGAAATAGTTGGATGGATTACGATGGATGATACACAAATTAATTATCCAATCGTTCAAGCAAAAGACAATGATTACTATTTATTTCGAAATTATAAAGGTGAAGATATGAGAGCAGGAAGCATTTTTATGGACTATCGTAATGATGTGAAATCTCAAAATCGAAATACTATTTTATATGGTCACCGTATGAAAGATGGTTCTATGTTTGGAAGTTTAAAGAAAATGTTGGATGAAGATTTCTTCATGTCGCATCGTAAATTATATTACGATACATTATTTGAAGGATATGATCTTGAAGTGTTTTCGGTGTATACAACAACAACTGATTTTTATTACATTGAAACGGATTTTAGTAGTGATACGGAATACACATCATTTTTGGAGAAAATTCAAGAAAAATCGCTGTACAAAACGGATACAAAAGTGACAGAAAGTGATCAAATCGTAACACTTTCGACGTGTGACTATGCACTTGATCCAGAAGCGGGAAGATTAGTAGTACATGCGAAACTAGTAAAAAGACATTAAATAAAAAAAGTATAGAATATGAGAAGTGGTAACACTCTTCATATTCTATACTTTAAAAAAGAAATATGCTTACTGTGCTGCAGCCATTGGCATACGTACAACTTTTACATCATAGTAAGCAATTTTATTATCAAGAATATAGTCTGGCATCCCGCCTTGATGTGAGTGAGCATCTTTAAATGCTGAGCTCTTTGTCCAACCTTGGAAATCTTCTTTTGCATTCCAGCGAGTGCTAATTGTTACTTCATCATAATCAACTGTATTGTGCGTTAAAAGAACTTCTAATCCTAAAAATCCTGACATTGTTTCGACTTTACCTACTTTATTAAAACGCTCAATTAATTTATGGCCATTTCCCTTTGTAATTTTAGTTGTATTTGTAACAATAATCATGTTTATTCCTCCTATAAATGTGTAGCCTTTATTTTCAAGAACTCATATACATTAAATGATAATGAAAATCATTATCATTGTCAATAGTAATTTTCATATAAATGTAGAATTAAGGATGAATTTACTATTATATAAATAATTTGACCATATAGTTAATGAAGTTATATATTATTAAAATAAAACAAAATAAGAAATATACACAAGCAAAGTATGGTTTATACCTTGCTTTCGCAATACTATGAACAAGGAGGGTATTATGGTCGAATCACTGTTACTTAGTATCGTTATTATTATTACACTAGGCATCGCCTCACAATGGACTGCATGGCGCTTCCAGCTCCCTGCTATTGTTGTTATGGCAGTTGCCGGATTATTAATTGGTCCAGTTTTCGGTATTATTAATCCAAAAGAGGTGCTTGGAGATGTTTTTAGTCCACTCGTATCACTTTCTGTTGCCATTATATTGTTTGAGGGTAGTTTAAGTTTAGATGTACGTGAACTGAGGGGACTATCAAAACCAGTATTTCGTATTGTTACGTTTGGTGCGTTTATTGCTTGGATTGCTGGCTCACTTGCAGCCCATTACGTCGCTGGATTAGATTGGGCGGTTGCATTTATTATTGGAGGACTTTTTATTGTGACAGGTCCAACTGTAATTATTCCGTTGTTACGCCAAGCACGATTAAAGCCAAGGACAGCTGCAATTTTAAAGTGGGAAGGGATTATCGTTGATCCGTTTGGAGCATTACTTGCTGTATTCGCCTTTCAAATTGTAAATTTCTTAACGAAAGAAAATGTACACTTACATACGTTACTATATTTCTTTGCAGGTTCGTTATTTGCAATGGTACTTGGGTATGCGTTTAGTATTTTTATGAGTTATATGATTTTAAAAGGGAAAGTACCAGAATATTTAAAGGCACCGATTTTGCTCGTTACGGTATTACTATGCTTCGGCATTGCAGATGAAGTCATGCATGAAACAGGTATGCTAGCCGTAACAGTAATGGGGATTACACTTGCACGGATGAAGAAATATATTTCTTCTATCGGTGATATTCGTCATTTTAACGAAAATATTTCCGTACTATTAACATCGACTGTTTTCATCATCTTAACAGCATCACTTCCAAGAACGACGATTATGGAGATTTTTAGCTGGCCTATTATTAGCTTCGTACTTATGATGATATTTGTTGTTCGTCCTTTATCAATTTGGGTATCGACAATCGGAACAGAGTTAACAAAATCAGAAAGGGCGCTAGTTGGTTGGATTGCGCCGCGAGGTATTGTTGCATTAACGGTTTCAAGTTACTTTGCGACGGAGTTATTACAAGAAGGGTATAAAGATGCTTCTATATTAACAGCACTTACATTTGCACTTGTAATTACGACCGTTTGTGCTCATGGATTTTCAATTGGATTTTTAGCAAAAAAATTAGGATTAGCCAATACACAGCCACCAGGTATTTTAATTTCAGGAGCTAGTACATTCTCAACTGCATTCGCTATGCATTGTAAAGAGATGGGGATTCCGAGCTTAATCGTAGATGTATCGGAAGAACATTTGCAATGCGCAAAGGTGAATGGGCTTAATACATATAACGGCCAAGTACTCTCAGAGCAGTTGCAATTTGAAGTAGATATGAATCAGTATGAATACTTAATTTCAGTTACAGATACGGATTCTTATAATGTATTAGTCGCAAACACATATGTACCGCAGTTTGGACATCATAATACATTTTTACTTCCGATTCATGATGTGGAAAAGATTGAGCAAGAACGCATCTCTCTTTCGAAAAAAGCTCATTTACTGTTTGGTCAAAATGAAATTTATGAAGAGTTAGATAGAAAAATTGAAGAGGGTTATACATTTAAAACGATACAAGTTGAGGAAGAACAAAAAATTAATAAAGAAGAGAGCGATTCAGAGGATGTAATATTATTTATTCGTCACGATGATGGTAGTCTTACTTTTTCAACATTGTATAAATATATAGCGGTTATACCAGGAGATGAGCTAGTTGTACTAGCAAAGCAATAATATGGTATAGTGAAACGAGGCTTTTTTCAGCCTCGTTTTTTACATTGCTTCCTACTAATTAGAAAGCATTCAAATGGAAAGGAAGACATTACATGCGATCTGAAGTAACTATAAAAATAAAACCGAAGTTTATAAAAGAAATTAAAAGTGGATATCCACTTATTTTAAAAGATGCTATTCAAAATTTAAATGATGTACGTGAAGAAGGAACAATCATCAACGTAGTAGATGAGAAGAACCAATTCATCGGAAAAGGCTATTATGGAAAACAAAATAAAGGATATGGATGGATTTTAACGAGAAAAGAGAAAGAGCAAATTAATCAACCTTTCTTTGAAAGTAAAATCAAATCTGCTTTACATAAACGAAAAGATTTTTATAAATCAAATGATACAACAGCATTTCGTGCCCTGAATGGTGAGGGCGATGGCCTTGGTGGTTTAATCATCGATTATTATGACGGCTATTACGTAATAAGTTGGTATAGTGAAGGGGTTTATACTTTCCGCGATGAGATTATAGCAGCACTTCAAAAAGTAGCAAATTTCAAAGGGATTTATGAGAAAAAGCGTTTTGATACGAAAGGGAAATACATCGAAGGTGATGATTTTGTCGCAGGAGAGCGCGGTGAGTTCCCACTTATCGTAAAAGAGAACGGTGTAAACTTTGCTGTATATTTAAATGACGGGGCGATGGTTGGTGTGTTTTTAGATCAGCGTAACGTTCGAAAACAAATTCGTGATAAATATGCAAAAGGAAGAACGGTTTTAAATATGTTCTCTTATACTGGGGCTTTCTCTGTATTTGCAGCGCTTGGCGGTGCAAGTAAAACAACAAGTGTGGACCTTGCAAATCGTAGTTTAAGTAAAACGATTGAGCAGTTTAGTGTAAATGAAATTGATTATGAAGCACAAGATATTATTGTAGAAGATGTATTTCTGTATTTCAAATATGCAGCTAAGAAAAAGATGAAATTTGATATGGTTGTACTTGATCCCCCAAGCTTTGCACGCTCGAAAAAATATACGTTCAGTGCGGCGAAAGATTATAAAAACTTATTAAAAGAAACAATTGCCATTACAGAAAATAACGGTATTATCGTTGCTTCTACAAATTGTAGCGCATTCGATATGAAAAAGTTTAATGGCTTTATCGATACAGCATTTAAAGAAATGAACGGTAAATATAAAATATTAGAAGAACATTCTTTACCAGAAGATTTCCGTACAATTGATCAATTTAAAGAGGGAGACTATTTAAAAGTAGTTTTCATCGAAAAAATTAAAGGTTAATGAAAATAAGAAAAGGAGCTCAAGTTTAAATGAGCTCCTTTTCTTATTGAATAATATTTTGTACTCTGCCAACCTGTCCGTCTTGCAATCTTACTTTAATGCCGTGCGGATGTGAAGGTGAGTTCGTTAAAATATCTTTTACAATTCCTCTTGTTAGCTTACCTGTACGTTGATCTTGTTTTAATACAATATCGACTTCAAGACCTGATGAAATGTTAGATCGTTTTTGCCCGTTCATTTATACACCTGTACGTCTACGTTGGTTGTTTGTTTTCTTCGTTTGTTGGTTTTGTAATTTTTTCGTTTCTTGACTTTGACTTCCATTATTTGAGCCGTTTCCATTTCCTTGCTTTTTCTTCGCAAGTTGTTCGCGCATTAAATCAGCTAAGCTTACTTTTTTGTTTTCTGACATGATAAGTCTCCTTTATATAAAGTTAATTATGAACAATCGTAGTGAATTTCATCATATCATTGTTAAGGAAGGAAGGGAAGTTGGTTTGAAAATTCATATAATTCTTTCCAGCATTCATTCGTTACGATACAATTAAATTGTTAATGTTTGTTAAAAAAGGGGATAGAAATATGTCACATCATATTTTATTAGTTGAAGATGACATCTCAATTCAAGAGATGGTTGAAACATATTTAGTAAAAGAAGGTTTTCAAGTTACAATCGCATCTGATGGAGAAGAAGGAGTTAACGCATTTTTAAAAGGTTCATTTGATTTGATTATCCTCGATATTATGATGCCAAAGTTAGATGGCTTAGAGGTTGTGCGAATCATTCGAGAAAAAAGTGCCATTCCGATTTTAATGATGTCAGCGAAAGATACAGATGTTGATAAAGCTGTTGGATTAGGACTTGGAGCAGATGATTACATTTGTAAGCCGTTTTCTATGATTGAACTAGCTGCACGTGTAAAAGCGGGTATTCGGAGGTCTACAAAGTATTCAGCTGTGGAATCAAAAGATGAGGCGATTCAGATTGGTGATTTAATAATTGACCCAATTAATTTTACTGTGGAGAAAAAGGGAAGACAGCTTAAACTTACTTTAAAAGAATTTGAGATTTTAAAGCTATTCGTGAAGAATCAAAATCGTGTTTTTACGAAAGCACAAATATATACGCTTGTTTGGAATGAAGAATATTATGGTGATGATAATGTTATTAATGTTCATATGAGAAGATTACGTGAGAAAATTGAAAGTGATCCATCTAATCCAGAATATATTAAAACATTATGGGGCATCGGCTATAAGTTGGAAGTGATGTAGTATGGTTGTATTTTTAACAGTGGTGATTATTATATTGCTTATCGTTATTTACGTGCAATATAAAATTAGGAAAAATAGTAGTAGGAATTTACGCTACACGTATGAGAAGTTAAATCGAATTGTAAAAGAACAAACTGGTGAGAAGCTATTAATTATGACAGATGATCTAGAATTGCAAAAGTTATTAGTGGCGATTAATCATTTATTAGATGCAAAACAGAAAACGAATGCAGATCATGCGAAAGTAGAAATTTCGATGAGAAAAATGCTTTCAAATATTTCACATGATTTGAAAACACCACTAACAGTTATTCTTGGATATACCGAAATGTTAAATAAGGATAAAACGATAAGTGAGGAAGAGCAGCAAATATTACTCGAAAAGGTGCATGTAAAAACACTAGAAGTGATGGAACTGATTCATAAGTTTTTTGATTTAGCAAAATTAGAATCCGGTGACAAAGCAATCGAGATGACAAAAGTAAATATGAATGAAGTTTGCCGCGAGAAGATTTTATCTTTTTATGATTTAGTGACGACGAAAGGTTTTCATGTCCATATTGATATAGCAGAAAGAAATATATATGCACTTGGAAATGTAGAAGTATTAGGCAGAGTATTGAATAATTTAATATCAAATGCGATTACATATGGGGACGATGGAAAGACACTTGGTATGACTTTAAGAGATGATGAAACGAGTGTGTATATAGACGTATGGGATACAGGAAAAGGAATTGATGAATCTCATATTGATAAAGTGTTTGAGCGTATGTACACACTTGAAGATTCAAGAAATAGATTGTACCAAGGAAGTGGTCTAGGGTTAACGATTACGAAAAGGCTTGTGGAAGCGATGGATGGAGAAATTTATCTTTCTAGTAAGCCGTATGAAAAAACGGTTTTTACAGTTGTATTAACAAAGATGCAGTTTTAGCTTGTAGAGAAGTAGATTCTACAAGCTTTTTTGAACGTAAGGAATTTGTAAGGAACGGGTAAGAAAAAAGAGATTTTCGTTGTCTATTATAGAAATATAGAGCAGTGCGAAAGGGGAAAGTGACATGACATATATATTAAAAACGAACCAGTTAACGAAAGTGTTTAAAGGGAAAGAAGTTATTTCTAGTGTTAATATGCATGTGAAAAAAGGAGAGATTTACGGCTTTTTAGGACCGAACGGCGCGGGTAAAACAACGATTATGAAAATGATTACAAATTTAATAAAACCGACGAGCGGTGATATTGAAATTTTCGGTGAGAAGTTAACAGATACATCTTATGAAGTATTAAAAAGAATGGGGACAATTATCGAATATCCAATCTTTTATGATAAATTAACGGCGAAGGAAAACTTAGAATTACATTGTGAATATATGGGGTATTACGATAAAAACGCAATTGATCATGCTTTAAATTTAGTAAAACTGCACGGTATAGATGATAAAAAAGTAAAAGATTTTTCATTAGGGATGAAGCAACGACTTGGTATTGCAAGGGCGATCATGACAAAGCCAGAACTACTCATTTTAGATGAACCGATTAATGGTTTAGATCCAATTGGTATTAAAGAGTTACGAGATTTATTTAAAATGCTTTGCAAAGAATATGGCATTACGTTATTAGTCTCTAGTCATATTTTAGGTGAGATGGAACAAATGGCAGATACAATTGGTGTGATTCAAAATGGAAAACTAATAAAAGAAGTTTCGATGAAGAGTATTAACGGAAAACAAACAGAGTACGTTGAAATCACTGTTCCTGATGTGAAGCGTGCAGCTTATATTTTAGAAGATAAACTCGGTATAAAAAATTACAAAATAATGAGCGGAAATATGATTCGTGTGTATGATACGGTAGCGTCTCAGCAAGCCATTTCAAAAGCACTTATTATGAACGATGTAGAAATTGAAAGTATTAATAAGAAACATAGCTCTTTAGAGGAGTATTTCTTAAATGTAATGGATGGGGAAGGCATTCACGCTTAATGTAATTTCAGCGAGGGGGATATGATGATGAATGCATTAATAGTGAACCTTATAGCGGGATTTATCGTAATGCTCATAAGTGGAATTTTATATTATAAAAAGCCAGAACGAAAGTGGAGTTTAATTTTACTAGTGATAGGGATAGTAAGCGTAGTTACGGCTGGAATTAGAATGTTAGTAGCATAGAGGAAGTTATGTCAGTAATGGAGGCGTGGTTTATATGTTTAAATTAATGAAACTTGAATGGAAGAAACATAAATTATCTAGTTACTTTAAAGGGGTAGCCATTTGTATTATAGCAATTTTTGCTGCGGTGAGCCTTATGGCATTGGGAATGAAAGGTGAAGGAGACGCGGCAATCACTGACTTCACAAAATATATGATTTTAGCAAATCTTATTATTAGGATAACATTCATTATTTTTAGTTCGGTCATTTTATCACGTTTAGTAATTGATGAGTACAAGAATAAAACAATGCAATTATTGTTTATGTACCCACTGCAAAGAAAAGTGGTAATGGGAGCGAAATTAGCAATTGTTTTTAGTTTTTGCTTTGTGAGCACGATTATCGCTACTTTCATTATTAGTTTGCTTCTATTCTGTATGAATCCAATGATGGGCCTACTTGAAACACCTGTTACGATGGGCGAAATAATATCTACTGTTCCGGCTACTTTTATAAATGCATTTATGATATCTGGTATAAGTTTAATTCCTTTATTTTTTGGTATGAGAAAGAAATCGGCACCGACAACGATTACTTCTGCAGTAATAATCGCGATGATAATTAACGGTAACGTTGGTACTGGAAACGGTCAAGTAAGTATGTTTAATTTCATAGCTATCCCAATGGTGTTTTGTTTATTAGGAATTTTCATTAGTTATCTTTCGTATCGTAAAATCGACAAGATTGATGTGGCGTAGTAAAGCAAGCTTAAAACAATAACGAACTGGGGTATGAATAGTGAAAAAAATAATAGTAATTGCAATTTTATTGATTACAATTGCTAGTATGGTTTTTGGTTTTAAGACATTTCATAGGAAAGATTTTAAGAAAGAAAATTCTTTTGAGATAAATAATATAAAAGAAATAGAAGTGGACAATGAAAACTGGGATATTGAATTTAAAAGTACAGACTCTAATAAAATAGTAATTTCCGCTCAAGGTCAACGATTAGATAAAGAGATAGATCCCGTTAAAATAGAAAATGACGGAAATAAAATGATGATTAAGCAAGAACAGAAGATGAACGGATTCGTTAATGGTTTTACGTTTAGGAAGAAGAATATCATTTCTATATTTATTCCGAAGAAAGAAATAGATAAAATTGTATTAAATAATAAATCTGGTGATGTGAAAATAAGCGATATAGCAGTGAAACATATCGTCACAAAAAGCAAGTCTGGAGATGAAATGATTGTAGGACTATCCGCAGAGAAAGGTGAATTCATATCGCAAAGTGGAGAGTTAGTTCTAAAAGATAGTTCAGTACAAGAGTTAAATATAAAGTCTACGACTGGTGATAACTATATAACAAATGTAAGTAACTCAAATATGAACATCACTTCAACATCTGGGGAAGTATTACTGAAAGATATGAAAGAAGGAAAATCATTATTTGTAGAAACAAAATCAGGAGATATTGGCGTAAGGTATAAAGGTGTTCCGGCTTCATTGAAACTTACGGCTAAAAGTAATTCGGCTGACATAATGGTGAATGTAAACGGACTTAAGAAAGATAAAAATACAGAAAAGATAAAAGAAGGAACTATTGGTGATGCAAAAAACAAAGTGGAGATTTTAAGTGAAACAGGGGTAATTTATATCGATTAAAATTTAAATGAAAGGAGGACTATCATGCTACGTCTTATGAAGCTAGAAATGAAGAAGTTTAAGCTTGGATGGTATGTAAGGGGAGTAATTATTGCAAATATCGCTATACTGGCATTATTGACCTCTATGAGCATCGTTTCTCAAATAGAAGGAGATCCAGAAATAAGAGATCCGCAGATGATTTTGTTAGCGGTTAGTACATTAGTAAGAGCAACATTTATTATTTTTGGTAGTGTGTTAATCGCAAGGTTAATAATTAGTGAATATAAAAATAAAACAATACTACTTATGTTTTCTTATCCAATTAACCGAAAGAAAATGATGGTTAGTAAGTTGGCCATTACAGCAACATTAACATTTATAACAGTTATTTTATCGAACATTTTAGTAGTAGGAATTTTCTTTGGGATAGATAGTTATTTTTCAATTCTTCCTAATCCATTTACAGTAGATCAATTGATGCAAGAAGGAATAAAACTGGTTCCTTTAGCCATTGCAACTGCGGGAATGAGTTTAATCCCGTTATATTTCGGAATGCGTAAACGTTCAGTGCCAACTACAATTGTTTCATCCCTTATCGTTGTATCAATTGCAATGAATAGCAACCCAACGTTTCCTACAGCAACTTTTCTTCCCCTTCAACTAGCATTGGCAGCAATTGGATTTGCGATTGCATATTACGGAATTAAAAATATAGAGAAGGAAGATATAACAGTATGACAAGAATACGTAAAAAAGAGTTGGCGTTATACCAACTCTTTTTTGTATATGTATGCTTCGTTACTACTCTGTAAATTTATAGTGTTTGCTTAAATACTCTTGCACTCCTGGAGAAATGTTAAAGTTATTAGGACCTTTATATTCGATAGTAAATTCTCCATCTTCAATTGTTTCAAAGGCGATTGCATAGCTATTCATTTTAGAATCGTAAGAAGTATTTTTGACTTTTGCATCTAGATTAAAGTATTTTGTAATATACTCTTTTGATTCAGCAATTGCTGTTTGTTTTCCCCAAGGGGTACCATAACTTGTGAAATAAAGAGATACACCGATAACTCCAATGATAGAAGTTAGTAAGAGAGTTCTTATTGTTATTTTTTTGTTTTTTGTATTCAATTTAGTTCCCTCCAATTAATATGAATTTATCTTAACGTATTTTCTCATAAAATACCATTTAGTAGAAAATAGTTTCACATGAAACAAGTTACAGAAAAAGACAAGGTGCATAAATTAAATAGACTAAACTAAGAAGAGGATATTATGTTCAATATATGTGCATATATCCTCTTTTCTTATACACATTAGATTAGTTATACAGATATTAAAAATACAGTCCAATATGTATACAATATTCAGAAAAATATGTATCCTTTAGGTGGAGGATGTATCCCATAGCGGGAGGCGTAGTGAGGTCTTTAGACCGAGCGTTAATATTTTTTAGGGGTGAAGTGTTATGCGGGTACAAGAAGTTCTCATAGAGGATAACAACAAAAGATACATATTACTGGATCAAGAAGGATTCCCTGTAATGCCAGTTATGAAATATATAAAGTATTTAGATAAGACAGGAAAAAAACCTAATACTCAAAGAACATATTGTTATTCCTTAAAACATTTTTATACCTACTTAGAAGAAGCAAACAAAGATTACAAGTTTATTAGATTAGAAGATTTAGTTGAATTTGTGGGGTGGTTAAGAAGCCCCTATCAGAGTTCAAATGTCACTCCCCTTCAACAAAAGAAAGCAAAGCGAACTGAAAAAACAATTAACCATACAATTACCGTTATAACAAACTTCTATGACTACCTCTACCGAAATGAAGAAGTACAAAATGACATGATGGAAAAGTTAATGAAGCAAGTATTTACAGGAGGACACTCGCGTTACAAAAGCTTCTTACATCATGTTAATAAGGACAAGCCATTAATCAGAAACATATTGAAATTAAAAGAACCACGCAAAAGAGTAGAAACACTCACAAAAGAACAAGTACAACAAGTATTACAAGCAACTACTAATATACGAGATAAGTTCTTAATTCAATTGTTATTTGAAACGGGATTGCGTATTGGAGAAGCGCTCTCTCTTTTCATGGAGGATTTTGTTTATGACCATCAAAAAGGGCATCGGATTCGTTTAGTAGAAAGAGGGGAATTAGAAAACGGTGCGATGTTAAAAACAGGAGAACGTGAAATTTATGTATCACCATCTTTAATGGATTTATATGATGATTACTTATATGAAGTGCTTGATGAATTAGAATTGGATTCAAACTTTGTGTTTGTAAAACTGAGAGGAAAAGATATGGGAAAACCAATGGAATATTGGAACGTTGAGTCTCTATTTAAGCGTTTAAAAAAGAAAACAGAGATAAGCCTACACCCTCACCTATTTCGTCATACACACGCTACAATTTTCTACCAGAAAACAAAGGATATTAAGCAAGTACAAGAACGATTAGGACATTCTCAAATTCAAACAACAATGAATCTATACCTACATCCTTCAGATGAAGATATTCGAGAAGATTGGAATAAAGCACAATCCGAATTTAACCTAAAGAAAAAAAACTGAAAGGAATTACTGTATGAGGAAAATCAAGAATGTTCAGGTAGAAGAAATAGGCTTTCATGAGGGCTTACAAAGAGAGCTTTCAACATATCCTGAAAAAACAGTATACGAAGATGATTCTGTTTCAATTGAACAAGTAAACAATCCCTATTTCTTAGTTAATGACAAATGGAATATCAATGTTGTAGGTGGAATCAAGCAGTTCGAAGAAGTGGTAGCACACTATAATCATTCCAGTAAAAATATTTACTTTCGACTTAATAATCCTTCACTCAATTTAGAAGTGAAATATATTTATCATCAGAAATTGTTTAATGATCTATGGACAATCAAGAGTATATTTATCGGTCACAATCCATTAAAAAGAATGACAGAGTTCATAAACGAAAAATACCCCGAAATATCATCCTTTTTGAATTTGGATATTGAAAAAGCAGAACGAGAATATGTCTTTTGGTTGAATAAAAAGGGAATCAAAACTTATTACACTAAAAAACATGAAGATTGTAGAGATAGTTATACAAAAACTGCAATAGCAAGATTTTTAAGAACCGTTTATACTGCATTAATCCAATTCACTGATAAGAGAGATGAATGGGAAAAAGACACGTGGGATATTCGTAATTTATATGATAAATATGGTATTGACTACAATAAAAGCTCAAATCTCTACAAACTTGATTTCTTAAAGATCGATAAAATGGTTCGTGAACAAGTAAAAAAATATTTTAAGCAACGATTGATCAGTAAAAACGGATTTTCTACGGCGACAGCACTGCGTTATCTACGACAGATACCAGGGTTTTTTAAGTTTATATTTTCATTGGAAACAACATGGAAAGACTTAAAACCTCTAAGAAGAACACATATTGAGAAGTACATCGAACATTTACATGAATACGCTAAAAATAATTTAAAAAAACGTAATGCTCACCCTGCATGTTATGTTAGGCAATCGCTGTCTTATGTACAAACATTCCTTGAAGACATTCAACGGTATGGGTACGAAATGGCTCCCGAAACTAATGTACGATTATTAATTTTTCCTGAAGATAAACCAAAGCTAAGAAAAAAGTCAATTGAACAAATTGACTATATTCCCGACTATGTATTAGAGCAACTCTTTACTCATATTGATCACTTGCATAAAGAAGTTATCCCTATCGTTTGGATTGCGTTTAAAACAGGACTTAGAATTTCTGATGTATTAGGTTTAATCTCTGATTGTTTAGTAAAACTAAATGGTCAATACTCCATTGAAACCGATATTGAGAAAACATATGTAAAAGGGCATCGAATTCCGATTGACAATGAATTAGCAGATATTCTTGCGGTTCTTATCGAGAAATCAAAAGAACTTAGTAATCAAGACAACAACCCCGAAGGGTATATTTTCGTTCGTTATCGTGGCCAACGGAAGGGAAAACCTTTTACTCAAGATTTTGTAAGAAAACACTTGAATATATTAGCAAATCAAAAAAACATCACCGACGAAAATGGGGAACTCTTCCACTTTAAAAACCACCAGTTCCGACATACTTATGCAGTAAAGATGTTGAACGGTGGTGCGGATATTCTTACGGTACAAGAGTTATTAGCACACTCATCCCCCGAAATGACATTAAGGTATGCCAAGCTATTAGATGATACGAAAAGAAAAGCTTTCGAATCAGTAATAAAGCAAGGTGTTTTTAGTTTTGACTTAAACGGTGAGGTACAAGAAATTAAAGCAGGGGATGATATTCCAACAGACATATTGGATGCCTTATGGCAAGACCACAAGCTAAATGCGATGGACAATCCTTACGGAACGTGTCACGCTCGTCTAAACGGAAATTGCCCTCATATGGAAGCGCCACCTTGTCTAACTTGTGGTGACAATCAAACACCTTGTAAAGACTTAGCAGTAGGGTTTTCGGAATTAGACAAAGAAAAATATGAACTTCACATTAAAACAACCATAAAAGCTATTGAAATAGCAAAACAAAGGAATCGAGAAGATATAGCCGAGAAAAACGAAAAGAATTTACAGCGTTATCAAAACATTTTCAATACCCTCCAAGAAGGAAATATTATCTTTGGCAGACAAGACCGCATGAAACGAAAGTTAGGTGTTAAACATGGCTGAATATGACCGTTCTGCACATTTGAAAGTGATTCATGCCAAACGTAAAGAAAATACCCATAAAAAAGTAGATGAAGCCATTAAAAGGCTTATAAAGGAAAATGAAAAAATAAACTTTAACAGTGTATCTAGCGAAGCTGATGTATCAAAAGCAACACTCTATAACAATAAGGAATTCCGTTCAAGAATTGAAACATTACGAAATCAACAATCACAGGTACCTACACCGAAACAAGTAAAGCGAGAAATGAATGAAAGCAATAAGGATGCACTTATAGCATCACTTAAAAGAAAAAATCAAAAGCTGGAAGAGGAAAACAAGCAATTAAGGAAACAACTGAAAGTAGCTTACGCAGATGTTTACAACAAACTATAAGGGAGAACAACGTTCTCCTCTTCTTAATTTAACTAACGAGGCAGGATTATTGAATAATGAATTTTAAAATTTAACTTATAAGGATGTTATATATGAAACAAAATTCACTCATATTATATGGAAAAAAAGAATTAAAATGGGCACAAAAAGAACTACCTTCTCTTGAAAAAGATGAAGTATTAGTAAAAACAATTGCAGGAGCAATTAGCATCGGAGCAGAACTTCCACAGTATATGGAAACTGATTTAACTGAAAAGTCCCCACACTATCCTAAAGAAACTGGTTATGAAAGTTACGGTGAAATAATTGAAGTTGGTGACGAGGTTAAAACGCTAAAAATAGGGGACAGAGTAGTAGCATTTTACGGACATAAAGATTACGGGGTAATTAAAAACTATAAGGCAATACTTGTTCCAAAAGGTATTCACTACTCAGATGCATTGCTTACCATCTTGTCTTGTGACTCAGCTAAAGGTGTCCTTAAACTTAATCCGAAAAAAGAAGATAAAATAATAGTGACAGGTATGGGTACAATGGGACTTTTAGCAGTTTATTTTCTTAAAGAATATATGAACGTTTATCACGTTGATGTATTGGAACCAAATCAATCAAGAGGAGACTTAGCCAAACTGTTAGGGGCCAAGAATGTTTTTAATGATATGTCGGAGTGTCCACAAGATCTTTATAGTTATGGATTAGAATGTTCAGGATACAAAGAAGCCTTTAACTCTCTACAAAAAGCACTATTGCAGGGTGCTGGGTTATGCATCCTTTCAGATGGAAATAAAGAAATATTTGAACTACAACCAGAATTTTATAAGAAGGAATTAAAAATAATTGGTTCGAGTGATGGGTGGGATTATAAAAAGCATTCGGAATGGTATTTTGAGAACGTAAAACAAAAAGGCTCACTTTTAATTAATCTATTTGAGTTGAAAATTGAGAAAGGGCAATTAATCCAATGTTTTAAGGATTTAAATGAGGGTAAAGTTAACCCATTAAAAGTTTTAATAGAATATTAATGAGAATTTAATATCTGTTTTTATGCTTTTTTAAATGTTTTGAAAGAGTGAGCTTTAGTTTCAGAAGAAAGAGCATAACATATTAGACATATAAAATATGTTATGCTCTTTAATTTATTGACTTTTTTCAATTTAGGTCTTGATAAAATTTACACCTTGTCTTTTTCTGTCGTTACATTTGGGGAGCTTCCATTCCAGTAGCAGCCCATTCTTCTTTGGAAGGACCGTATACGCCAGGGACTTTTAATCCAGCTTGACGCATTAAAACAGTCATCTGCCCGCGGTGGTGATTTTGATGATTAATGAGTGTCATTAAAAATATAGAATTCGGCATAGGGCGACCAAAGAAGTCATTAATAGTAGCTAAGTCTTTATCAGTCCATTCACTTTGAAGCGTTTCAACAAAAGCTGCATTCACATTGCGATATCCATCTGCAATTGTTTTTGCTGAAGTTGGTACAGGATAATCTTTCGTTTCTCCTTCAAACTTAAGTCCTGTGCCAGATAGTATAACTGGAATTGCAGTAACGATATGCCAAGCGACTCTCCCTAAAGTCCAGTGCCCAGGTGCAATTTCTTGTGACAAAGATTCATCTGTTAATGCATCGAGCATCTTCTGAGTAGACTCAGCTTCGTATGTCCATGATTGTAGAAAACCTTCAATAGTTTGGTACATATTTATCCCTCCTAGTTATGTTCATAGGTTACATTCGTGAAAAAAAGATAGTTTCCTTTTAACCTATCAGAACGAATAAAAAAGAGGCTTCTCATATTAAGAAGCCTCTTTTTTTTAACCAACCTTCTTCCCGCTCTTCCTCATCAACCATAAGAAATAAGGTGCTCCAAGTACAGCAACGACAAGACCAGAAGGGATTTCTTTCGGATATGCAATCGTTCGTCCGAGTAAATCAGCAATGGAAAGAAGGATTGCTCCAAACAGTGCTGAACAAACGAATAGTCTTTGATGATTCATACCAACGACGATTCGTGCTAAGTGAGGTGCAACAAGACCTAAAAAGGCAATTGTACCGACAGCAGCAATGTTAATTGATGCAAGTAGTGTCGCTAACACAATTAGAGCAAGACGCGTTTTATTTACAGGCTGCCCGAGTCCGGTTGCTAAATCATCTCCAAGTACAAGAACGTCAAGTTGTTTCATTAAGAAAAAGATAATTGGTATAAGAATAAGAGATGGATATAGAATGATATTTTCTAAGTGATTCCATCCTCTTGCATACGTACTGCCTGACAACCATGTTAAGGCCGCAGCAACATTCAAATTTGCTCTAACGATAAAGATTTGAATAATCGCTGAGCCGAGCGCTGAAATGCCAATTCCTATTAAAGCAAGAGCTGTTGGACTAAATCCTGATTTCCATGAGAAGAAGAGGACAATTCCAACTGCAAGTAGTCCACCAATAAATGCACCAATTGGTAGGAAGAAACCAGGAAGTGCGGGAAAGACATACATAATAGTTAAAGCGCCAACACCTGCTCCCGATGAAATACCAATAATAGAAGGATCGGCAAGTGGGTTTCGTAATATACCTTGGAAAACAAGTCCGCTTATCGCAAGGCATGCTCCAGCAATAGCAGCAACGAGCATTCTTGGTAAACGAAGGTTCATCATCATATTTTTATCAAATTGTGTTAATTGTCCTGATATAACATTTGTAATACTTTCGATATAAGCGTTACTACCGATTGTAACACCAAGAGCAATCGTCACAATGCAAAGTGTGATAGAGATAATGATTACCTTTTTATAAGAGTAATAGCGAGAACTAGCTCCAGCTGCATTTGCGCCGTTATCATTCATATATTGTTTCGATTTCATCATTCGATACACTAAATAAATAAGCCAAGGTGATCCAATCATTGCCGTGACTGCTCCGACAGGAAGTTCAGCCCCAGTTGGATCTATTAGTCTACCAACGACATCAGCTCCAAGTAATAGTACAGCTCCCCATAAGAAAGAAGAGAGAAGGAGAGTAAAGTGTTGACGGTAGCCAATAAGACGCATTAAATGTGGTGCAACTAAGCCGACAAACCCAATCGGTCCAACAACAGTTACAATTACTGCTGTTAAAAAGATCGCAGCAATGAAGGCGATAAGACGTGTTACTGCTGTTTTTTCACCAAGAGAAACAGCAACATCATCACCAAGTAAGAGGATGTTGAGTTTACGAGACATAAATAGTAAAACTAGGAAAGAAATAATGATAAATGGAAAAGCAAATTGAACGCCATCCCAGTTATTTTGAATAAGAGATCCAGCTCCCCATAAAAATAAACCAGCTGTTTCATTTTCATAGAAAAGCTGCATCGTTCCGGTAAAGGCAGAAAGCATTAATGTAACGACCATACCAGCTAGTGCCATTCTAAGTGGGGTTCCCTTTTTCCCACCAGAAATACGGTATACAAATAAAGCAGTAATAGCACCGCCGATAAATGTGAAAAGAAGTGAATTAATTTGCAGACCTTTCGGTAAGAAAATTGTAGCCGCTACTAGAAAGAAATATGCGCCAGAGTGAATACCCATTGTACTGGATTCAGCAAGTGGATTTTTCGTTAATGTTTGTAAAATAACCCCAGATGCAGCAAGAGCACCTCCAGCTAAAATGGCAATTACAGCTCTAGGTAATCGAAGCATGATTAAAGTTTGATGCTCTAGTGATTGGTTCGGTGAGATAAGAGCATCAATAATCATACTATAGGAAATGTTTGCTTGCCCTTGTCCGATATGAATAAAGAAAAGGAGGAGCAAGAGAGCTGCTCCTCCTCCGAATACAAGACTTGCTCGAAGTGTATGTTGTAAGCTATTCATCGTGTAATCACTTCTTCGCTGTCATTACATCTGCTACTTGTGTTGCTAAAGATTTTGCAGACTCAGGACCACCGAAAATCCAAGTGTCGCCTTTTAATTTATACATTTTGTCTTCTTTTTTGAAATTTAACCCTTCCCAAGCAGGGTTACCTTTTAGTTGCGTGTCAAAAATGTTATCATCATCCGCTACAATGTAAATGAAGTTTGAATTTTGTACACTTTGTAATGATTCTACAGTTGTTTGTTTGAAACCATCTGCCTCTGATTTCCCAGCTTCAAAAGTGTTTGTTAAACCTAATTTTTTTGTAACTTGTAAAGCTGTAGAATTGTCAGTCAATATACGGAATGTTGGTACGTTTTTAGCTGTAAATGCTTGTACCATTGCGATGTTTTTATCTTTTAAGTCTGCTTTGTCAATTTTCGCTTTTGCATCTGCAAATGTTTTATCCATATCAGCTAATACTTTTTTACCTTCTTCTTCTTTTCCAACTGCTTTTGCAATTTGTTTAAATGTCTCTGTCATTTCAGCAAAGTGATCGTTATTGCTTGTTGATGGATCGAACATAACTGTAGGAGCGATTTGCTCTAATTCGTTTTTAATAGCTTTACTACGGAATGAAGCTGTGATAATTAAATCTGGTTTTAGACGGCTAATTTCTTCTAAGTTTGGTTGTTGACGTGTTCCTACATCGACAACATCTTTACCTGGTTTTGTTTCTGTATTTACCCATTTATTATAATTCTTAATGTCTGCCATCCCTACTGGCTGAACACCAAGTGCTAATAAGTCTTCTGAATATACCCACTCAAGTACAACAACTTTTTTCGCTGGTTTATCTAACTTTGTTTCCCCTTCAGCATGTTTAATTGTTATAGCTTGATTTTTATTGTCCGCTTTTGTTTCTTTTTTCTCCTCTTTTTGCTGCCCGCATCCAACAGCGAATAGAAGAACTACTATGAAAATACTGAAAATCTTCTTCATCTTCTGCCCCCAAATAAAATGTTTTATTTGCAATATGTACGATATTGAAAATTGTTATCAATTACAACACCCAAATCATACTATGAGGGCGTTTTAAGTGTCAATATTTTTTAAAAATTTTGACTGAAAATAACGATTTATACGGATTTTAATATATCGTATTGAAATGCATACGTGTATCAAGGTTGAAGGAGCTGAAATTCCTTTAATGAGGAAGGCGAAAGTACAAGCGAAAGGAGAGCGTATTGCATGTAATATTTATTAGAATGTAAGGAAAAAAACTTTGTTTATAAAAGGTTTGTTCCAGAGCGGGTAGTTGATAAGGAAAATAAAAACTGATTTTTATTAGAAAGATATTTTTAATTAGTGGGCTTACTTAAAAGATCGAACACGAAGGAGGGTCAACATGTCTTTATGGAGTAATAATCAAAATGGTTTACATGTTGATTCGTGCTGTTTTAGTTGCGATGGGACAGTTCCTAAGCTCGGTCCAACAGGTCCAACGGGTCCAACGGGAGCGACAGGTGATACAGGAGCGACAGGAGTAACGGGAGCAACAGGAGCGACAGGTCCAACAGGCTCAACAGGCCCAACAGGCCCAACAGGAGCAACAGGAGCAACAGGAGCAACAGGAGCAACGGGAGCAACGGGAGCAACGGGAGCAACGGGAGCAACAGGAGCAACGGGAGCAACAGGAGCAACGGGAGCAACAGGAGCAACGGGAGCAACAGGAGCAACGGGAGTAACGGGAGCGACAGGAATAACGGGAGCAACAGGAATAACGGGAGCAACGGGAGCGACAGGAATAACGGGAGCAACAGGAGCAACAGGTCCAACGGGAGCAACAGGTGAAACAGGAGCGACGGGAGTAACAGGTACAAGTATCACGGCAACGTATGCATTTGCGAATAATACATCGGGTACGGCAATATCAGTATTACTTGGTGGGACAAATGTCCCACTTCCAAATAATCAGAATATCGGTCCAGGAATTACAGTGTCGGGGGGGAACACAGTATTTACGGCCGCAAATGCGGGGAATTATTATATTTCATATACAATTAATATAACGGCTTCATTATTAGTTAGTTCGCGAATTACAATTAATGGGGCACCGCTTGCTGGGACTATCAACTCTCCTGCATTAGCAACGACTTCATTTAGTGCAACAATTATTACGACTCTTGCAGCGGGGAGTGCAATTAGTTTGCAGTTGTTTGGATTGTTAGCTGTTGCCACGTTATCAACGACTACACCTGGTGCAGTTTTAACGATTATAAGATTAAGCTAAGTAACGTGAACTCTCTTATTCTTTTAAAATTAAGAGAGTTTATACATATAATAAGAAGTTAACGAAGTAAAGCATAGTTATACAAAAGTCAGAATATTATGATTGTAACGCTGTTCTGACTATAATATAATGAAAACAATCATCATGAATGAACATTCATTTATTTTCACAAGTATTGGAAGGGGGAATGAGAGTGGAAAAACCTTGGTTGCAGAGTTATCCAGAGGAAATCCCAGGTACGATTTCATATGATATTCAGCCACTTCATGGATATTTAGAGAAAATGGCTGCTCGTTATCCAGAAAAGAAAGCGCTTCACTTTTTAGGTAAAGATGTTACATTTTCAGATTTCCATGACAAGGTAAAGAAATTTGCGAATTACCTTCAAAGGCTTGGTATTGAAAAAGGCGATAGAGTTGCGATTATGTTACCGAATTGTCCGCAATCTGTAATTGGTTATTATGGTACTTTGCTTGCGGGGGGGATTGTTGTACAAACGAATCCTCTTTATACAGAAAGAGAGCTTGAGTACCAACTTCATGACTCAGGGGCAAAAGTTATTCTTTGCCTGGATTTAGTGTTTCCGAGAGTTACTAATGTTCAAACTGCAACAAAGCTTGAGCATATTATCGTAACTCGTATTGCAGATTTTTTACCATTCCCTAAAAATTTACTTTATCCATTTGTACAAAAAAAGCAGGCAAATCTTGTTGTGAATGTGTCGGAAAGCGAAACGATTCATCTTTGGAAATCGGTAGAAAGAGAAAGTAATGCTGATGTTGAAGTTCCATGTGATCCCGAAAATGATCTAGCCCTTTTGCAGTATACAGGGGGAACGACAGGGTTTCCAAAAGGGGTTATGTTAACGCATAAAAACCTCGTTTCGAACACTTTAATGGGAGCGCATTGGTTATATAATTGTAAAGAAGGAGAAGAGGTAATTCTTGGTGTTCTTCCGTTTTTTCATGTGTACGGGATGACAGCTGTAATGAATTTAAGTATTATGCAAGGATATAAAATGGTGCTTATTCCGAAGTTTGATATGAAAATGGTTTTTGAAGCAATTAAGAAACATAAAGTTACACTATTTCCAGGAGCACCAACCATTTATATTGCTCTATTAAATAGTCCTCTTTTAAAAGAATATGATATTTCTTCAATTCAGGCTTGTATTAGTGGTTCTGCACCGCTTCCTGTAGAAGTGCAGGAGGAGTTTGAGAGAGTTACAGGTGGTAAATTAGTAGAAGGTTATGGATTAACGGAGTCATCACCAGTTACACATGGGAATTTTTTGTGGGAAAAGCGTGTGCCGGGAAGTATTGGGGTACCGTGGCCGGATACAGAGGCAATCATCATGTCACTTGAAACAGGAGAGTCATTACCTCCAGGTGAAATTGGTGAAATTGTTGTAAAGGGCCCACAAATTATGAAAGGGTATTGGAATAAGCCAGAAGAAACGGCAGCTGTACTGCAAGATGGCTGGCTCCATACAGGTGATGTAGGATACATGGATGAGGATGGCTTTTTCTATGTGAAAGATCGTAAGAAAGATATGATCGTTGCTAGTGGCTTTAACGTATATCCTCGTGAAGTAGAAGAAGTGTTATATGAACACGAAAAGGTGCAAGAAGTGGTAACAATCGGTGTTCCTGATCCGTATCGAGGGGAAACTGTAAAAGCGTTTGTTGTTTTGAAAGAAGGCGCTGAGTGTTCTGAAGAAGAATTAGATCAGTTTGCACGTAAATATTTAGCAGCTTACAAAGTTCCGAAGGTATATGAGTTTAGAAGTGAGTTGCCGAAGACGACAGTCGGAAAAATTTTACGTCGTGTCCTAATAGATGAAGAGAAGAGAAAGAATGAGGATGAGCAAACGGGCTAAGGCCCTTTCTTTTTGAAAAAATAGGATTGACACTTTTCTAAATAGTCAGTATTATAAGAATATGAATGACTATTCATTCAGTCATCTTCTTGAAGGGGACAGTAAAGTGAAGAAAAATAGACCGAAATACAATCAGATTATTGATGCTGCAGTCATTGTGATTGCGGAGAATGGATACCATCAAGCGCAAGTTTCTAAAATTGCAAAGCAAGCTGGGGTAGCTGATGGCACGATTTATTTATATTTTAAAAATAAAGAAGATATATTAATATCCTTATTCCAAGAGAAGATGGGAGAATTTGTTGAAACAATTCGTCAAAAAATAGCAGGAATTGAAAGCGCTGTAGCGAAGTTATTCATGTTGGTAGAAACGCACTTCTTGCTGTTGTCACAAAATGATCCTCTTGCTATCGTTACGCAATTAGAGCTAAGGCAGTCCAATCAAGACTTGCGCCTTAAAATAAATGAAGTATTAAAAGGCTACTTACAAGTTATGGATGAGATTTTAGAGACAGGTATAAAGCAAGGTGAATTTCAGGCGGATTTAAACGTTCGCGTGGCAAGACAAATGATCTTTGGAACAGTAGATGAAGTTGTGACCAATTGGGTAATGAGCGATCATAAGTATGATCTGGTCGCACTTTCAAAAACGGTACATGGGCTACTTATTGCAGCTTGTGGTTATCGTCAATAATGGGAGGGATCATGTTGAAATTCCTATCTGTAAAAGTTGAAGATCATATCGCGGTGGCGACGTTAAATCATGCGCCAGCTAATGCGATGTCTTCACAAGTTATGCATGACGTTACTGAATTAATCGATCAAGTGGAAAAGGATGATAACATTCGTGTTGTTGTTTTACATGGTGAAGGACGCTTCTTCTCAGCAGGGGCAGATATTAAAGAATTTACATCTGTTACTGAAGCGAAGCAAGCAACAGAGTTAGCACAGCTTGGACAAGTTACGTTTGAGCGTGTTGAAAAATGCTCAAAACCAGTTATTGCGGCAATTCATGGAGCGGCACTTGGCGGCGGCCTTGAGTTTGCTATGTCTTGCCACATGCGCTTTGTAACTGAAAGTACAAAGCTTGGTTTACCTGAATTAACACTTGGATTAATTCCTGGTTTTGCAGGTACACAGCGCTTACCACGTTATGTTGGTAAAGCGAAAGCTTGTGAAATGATGTTAACAAGTACACCAATTACTGGTGCAGAAGCATTACAATGGGGACTTGTTAACGGAGTGTTTTCTGAAGAATCCATTTTAGAAGATACGCTTAAAATTGCAAAACAGATTGCTGGAAAAAGCCCAGCAACAACTCGTGCTGTGCTAGAGTTATTACAAACGACAAAATCGTCTCATTATTATGAAGGTGTACAGCGTGAATCACAGATTTTTGGTGAAGTATTTACGAGTGAAGATGGAAGAGAAGGCGTAGCAGCGTTTTTAGAAAAACGTAAGCCTTCATTTAGTGGTAGGTAGTCCAATTATTTTTTTAATAAAAATTAACAGAATTTTAAAATTGATAGAATCTTTCTGAAAAATAAGGGGGTAAATGGAATGAACATCTACGTACTCATGAAACGAACATTTGACACAGAAGAAAAAATCGTAATTAAAAACGGTGCAATTTACGATGGCGAAGCGGAATTCATCATCAACCCTTACGATGAATATGCGATTGAAGAAGCGATTCAAGTAAGAGATGCACAAGGTGGAGAAGTTACTGTTATAACAGTTGGTGGCGAGGATAGTGAAAAAGAACTTCGCACAGCATTAGCGATGGGCTGCGATAAAGCGGTACTAATTAACATTGAAGATGATGTTGAGAATGGTGACCAATTTACAACAGCAAAAGTGCTCGCTGAATATTTAAAAGATAAAGAAATCGATTTAATTTTAGGCGGGAACGTTGCGATTGACGGTGCATCTGGACAAGTTGGTCCACGAGTAGCTGAAGCGTTAAATATCCCATACGTAACGACGATTACGAAGCTTGAAATTGATGGTACAAATGTGAAGATTGAGCGTGATGTTGAAGGGGATACAGAAGTAATTGAATCATCATTACCTCTTCTAGTAACAGCGCAACAAGGTTTAAATGAACCGCGTTATCCATCACTTCCAGGTATTATGAAAGCGAAGAAGAAGCCACTAGAAGAAGTAGAATTAGATGATTTAGATTTAGAAGAAGATGATGTGGAAGCAAAAACAAAAACAATTGAAATCTATTTGCCTCCTAAGAAAGATGCAGGAAAAGTGTTACAAGGCGAGCTGCAAGATCAAGTAAAAGAACTTGTATCGTTGCTCCATACAGAAGCGAAAGTAATCTAATAAAATACGAAATTATATATGCAGGAGGGAAAATCTATGGCTCGTAAAGTATTAGTAATGGGTGAAGTTCGTGATGGATCGCTACGTAACGTTTCGTTTGAAGCGGTAGCAGCAGCAAAAACAATTGCAGAAGGCGGTGAAGTGGTAGGTCTTCTAGTTGGAGACAGCGTTGCCTCTTTTGCAAATGAATTGATTCATTACGGTGCAGATCGCGTTGTGACAGTTGAAAATGATAAATTAAAATCATATACATCTGATGGATATGCACAAGCGTTTTTAGCTGTATATGCTGAAGAAAAGCCAGAAGGCATTGTATTTGGACATACGGCACTTGGTAAAGATTTATCACCAAAATTAGCAGCGAAATTAGAAGCTGGTTTAATTTCTGACGTAACGGCTTTAGAAGTTGAAGGTGGAAATGTTATCTTCACTCGTCCGATTTACTCTGGTAAAGCATTTGAGAAGAAGATCGTAACAGATGGTATATTATTTGCGACAGTGCGTCCAAATAACATTGCAACTCTTGAAAAAGACGAGTCTCGTACAGCTGACGTGTCTTCTATTACAGTTGATGTGAAAGATTTACGTACAATCATTCAAGATGTTGTCCGTAAAACTGCAGAAGGTGTTGATCTTTCTGAAGCGAAAGTTATTATAGCTGGTGGACGTGGTGTGAAGAGTGAAGAAGGATTTAAACCGTTAAAAGAATTAGCTGACGTACTAGGCGGCGCTGTTGGAGCATCTCGTGGTGCTTGTGATGCTGAGTACTGTGATTATTCATTACAAATTGGTCAAACAGGTAAAGTTGTTACACCAGACCTATACATTGCATGCGGGATTTCTGGTGCGATTCAGCATTTAGCTGGTATGTCTAATTCAAAAATAATTGTTGCGATTAATAAAGATCCAGAAGCTAGTATCTTCAAAGTAGCTGACTATGGTATTGTCGGTGATCTGTTTGAAGTATTACCTCTTTTAACAGAAGAGTTTAAAAAGTTAAAAGTACATTCATGATTTGAGTACCCTTGAGTTCCAAGTGAAGTACCCCTATATATAGAAAAAGGTGAGAGATCCCCTGTCTCTCATCTTTTTAGTATTTCATCCATATTTTTATATAGTATAAAGGAACATTTTTTTGTTACAATACATAACGATACATAATATTCGCCACGTATAAAAGTTAATGATATACTCTTGGTAGAATATACTTGAAGGAGGAAATAAAATGGCAATTATAAATGCAAATGACCAAAGCTTCGCGGCTGAAACTAGCGAAGGTGTTGTACTATTAGATTTCTGGGCGCCTTGGTGCGGACCTTGTAAAATGATCGCTCCTGTATTAGAGGAAATCGATTCAGAGTTAGGCGAGAAAGTAAAAGTAGTAAAAGTTGACGTTGATGAAAACCAAGAAACTGCTCGTCAATTCGAAGTAATGAGCATTCCAGCTCTTTTCGTATTAAAAGACGGTAAAGTGGTTGATCAAGCGTTAGGATATAAACCGAAAGAAGCGTTAGTAGAATTAGTTTCTAAACACTTCTAAAATAAAGAAGCTACCATTTGGTAGCTTTTTTTATTTTCTTTTTTACAACCTTTCCGTTACAATAAAAGAACGTATGTTGGGTGTTTTGGCATAGTATGTTTTTATGTGAAAATAAAAATGATAAGCATAAGCATGTAGAAATGGAGGGAGACGAGTGCACGAGCATTTAAAAGAGAAGTTAGCAATTTTGCCCGATCAACCTGGTTGTTATTTAATGAAGGATAAGCAGGGAACGGTTATATATGTCGGAAAAGCAAAGGTACTCAAAAATCGTGTGCGCTCGTACTTTACTGGTTCGCATGATGGGAAAACACTTCGGCTTGTTGGAGAAATTGTTGATTTTGAATATATTGTGACTTCCTCAAATTTGGAGGCTCTTATTTTAGAGTTAAATTTAATAAAAAAATATGATCCAAAATATAATATTCAATTAAAAGATGATAAAACATATCCTTTCATTAAAATTACAGCTGAAAAACAGCCGCGCTTACTCATTACGCGAAATGTAAAAAAGGATAAAGGAAAGTACTTTGGGCCTTATCCAAATGCGCAATCGGCACATGAAACAAAGAAATTATTAGATCGTATGTATCCACTTCGTAAATGTTCAAATATGCCAGATAAAGTTTGCTTGTATTATCATATGGGTCAATGTTTAGCACCTTGTGTGAAAGAAGTAACGGATGAGCAAAACAAAGAAATTGTTGATGAAATTATTAAATTCTTAAACGGTGGGCATAAAGAAATTCGTTCAGAATTAGAAACGAAGATGTATGAGGCTTCAGAAAAGCTAGAATTTGAACGGGCGAAAGAGTTGCGAGATCAAATTGCTCATATTGATGCAATTATGGAAAAGCAAAAGATGATTATGAGTGATTTAGTGGATCGTGATGTGTTTGGATATGCAGTTGATAAAGGGTGGATGTGTGTTCAAGTTTTCTTCGTTCGAAAAGGAAAGCTAATTGAACGTGATGTTTCTATGTTCCCGATTTATGATGAACCAGAAGAGGGATTTTTAACTTTTATCGGTCAATTTTATGAAAACAGTAGTCATTTCAAGCCGAAGGAAATTGTTGTTCCAGGAAGTATAGATTCAGAATTAGTAGAGCGCTTTTTAGAAGTTGAAGCGACACAGCCGAAGCGTGGGAAGAAAAAAGACCTTGTAGAATTAGCAAATAAAAACGCAAAAATTGCACTAGAAGAGAAATTTCACTTAATTGAACGTGATGAAGAGCGGACGGTTAAAGCCATTGATAATTTAGGGAAGCAGCTGGGCATTGAAACCCCATATCGTATTGAAGCGTTTGATAACTCGAATATTCAAGGGACAAATCCCGTTTCCGCAATGATTGCTTTTATCGATGGGAAACCAGCAAAGAAAGAATATCGGAAATATAAAATTAAAACGGTTCAAGGTCCTGATGATTACGAATCTATGAGGGAAGTTGTAAGACGCCGTTATACGAGGGCGCTTAAAGAGAATTTACCTTTACCAGATTTAATCATTATTGATGGTGGAAAAGGCCATCTGGCCGCTACAAGTGATGTTCTGGAGAACGAACTCGGTTTATATATTCCGATGGCAGGGCTTGTAAAAGATGACAAACATAAAACATCACATTTAATTATTGGAGCTCCGCCTGAACCTGTGATGCTTGAGAGGAATAGCCAAGAATTTTATTTATTGCAACGCATTCAAGATGAAGTGCATAGATTTGCAATTACATTCCATCGCCAGTTGCACGGGAAATCGGTCATTCAATCAGCATTGGATGATATTCCAGGAATCGGCGATAAACGAAAAAAGGTATTGCTAAAACATTTTGGTTCATTAAAAAAGATGAAAGAAGCTTCCATATCGGAATTTGTCGAAGCAGGTATGCCGAAAAATGTTGCAGAGATGATTTATACTTATTTAACAGATAAGAAGACGTTGTAGTTTACAACGTCTTCTGTTTTTTGGTATAATTTCTGAATATTTAAAATAAACACACCTAAATGAATATACAAAAAAGTCAACTAAACTTATATGTCTAGTTGACTGTAAGTAGATGCTACACTTCAATGAGATCTTTTATATCCCATTTAACAAGAAATGTAATAGAGTCTGAACGCTTTTTCTGTTCCTCATAGGACTCTGCAACGACGTTTCTTTGTCTTTGAATTTGCTCGGCGATAAATCCAGCTTCTAATTGATAAGATGAATGTCTTTTTTGTTTTTGACGCTCAGTAATAAGTGTACCTTTAAGTTGAAACTGCATTTCACGACGTTTATGTTCAATGATACTTAAAGTGCCCCAACCAGCTTTTTCAAAAAACTGAATGACTTCTTCAATTGTTTCTAGCGGATATTTTCTCGCAAGGTTTCTACCAGCCCAGTATAAAATACCATCTAAATCGTTACCAATTAAATCAGGTAGTAATTCTTCACGTAGCAATTCATAAGCGAAGGCGTTCAATGAAACATCTTCTAAAGATGTTATATCGATTGTATTTTTGCTCACAATATTCCCCTCTTTCTATAGGGATTATTATATAACATTTTTCATTTATAAAAATAGATTTTTCTTTGGGGAAATCTGAATATATAAGAAAAAAAAAGAATTGGCAAATTATATGCAAATTATGTGCAAATTATGTATACGTTTTCTTGACGCTTCGACAAAAATAGGGGTAAAATGAACTTGTTATCAAATTATGCTGAAATATTTTGAATAATTTTTTCAGTTTTTCTTATGCCAATAGTGAAAAAACATTATTGTTGTAAATTAATCTGAAAACAGCAGTCAAACATTCAAGGGGGTAATGGGGACATGAAAGGCCGCGAGTATACGTTTCGTAAGTGGCACTCATTAATGGGGGTCATTCCGGTTGGTGTCTTTTTGACGCAACATTTAATTGTAAACAACTTTGCAACAAGGGGAGCAGAGGCTTTTAACAAAGCTGCAGGCTTTATGGAGCTCCTTCCATTCCGGTATGCGCTAGAAATTTTCATCATCTTTTTACCTATACTGTACCATGCTATATATGGCTTATATATTGCATTTACAGCTAAGAACAATGCGGTATCTTACGGCTATTTCCGTAACTGGATGTTCGTCTTCCAACGAATTTCAGGTATCGTTACGCTGATCTTCATTTCTTGGCACGTCTGGGAAACTCGTATTCAAGCATTGTTAGGTAAAGAGGTAAACTATGATATGATGGCAGATATTTTAAACAACCCATTTATGTTTGGTTTCTATTTAGTTGGTGTTGTTTCAACAATTTTCCACTTTGCAAATGGACTATGGACATTCTGTATAAGCTGGGGAATTACAGTATCTCCACGTTCACAAAGAATCTCTACTTATGTAACATTAGCTATTTTCTTAGGTCTATCTTATGTAGGTGTGAGTGCATTATTAGCGTTCATCGATCCACAGCTAGCAAACCAGTAAGGAGTGGGAGAGCATGAAAGGGAAACTTATAGTAGTCGGCGGTGGCTTGGCCGGCTTAATGGCAACGATTAAAGCGGCAGAAGCAGGAGTAAATGTTGAACTATTTTCTTTAGTACCAGTAAAACGTTCACATTCTGTATGTGCCCAAGGTGGAATTAACGGTGCCGTAAATACAAAAGGTGAAGGGGATTCTCCATGGATCCACTTTGACGATACAATTTATGGTGGGGACTTCTTAGCGAACCAACCACCAGTTAAAGCGATGTGTGATGCAGCACCTGGTATTATTCATTTAATGGATCGCATGGGTGTTATGTTCAACCGTACGGAAGAAGGACTTCTGGATTTCCGTCGTTTCGGTGGAACACAACATCACCGTACAGCATTTGCTGGCGCAACAACTGGTCAACAATTACTATATGCATTAGATGAGCAAGTACGTCGTCATGAAGTAGCAGGACTTGTAACGAAATATGAAGGTTGGGATTTCTTACGAGCTGTTGTAGATGATGAAGGTGTGTGCCGAGGAATCGTCGCGCAAGACTTACAAACTATGGAGATAAAAAGTTTCCAAGCTGATGCCGTGATTATGGCAACAGGGGGCCCTGGTATCATCTTTGGAAAATCAACAAACTCTATTATTAATACAGGTACTGCAGCGTCTGCTGTATATCAACAAGGTGCATATTATGCGAACGGTGAGTTCATTCAAATTCATCCAACGGCAATTCCTGGAGACGATAAGTTACGTCTTATGAGTGAATCTGCACGTGGTGAAGGTGGACGTGTTTGGACGTATAAAGATGGTAAGCCATGGTACTTCTTAGAAGAAAAATATCCAGCTTACGGAAACCTTGTACCTCGTGATATTGCAACGCGTGAAATCTTTGATGTTTGCGTAGAGCAAAAACTAGGTATTAACGGTGAAAACATGGTGTACTTAGATCTTTCTCATAAAGATCCGAAAGAACTAGATATTAAACTTGGTGGAATTATTGAAATCTATGAGAAATTTACAGGTGATGATCCTCGTAAACTACCAATGAAAATCTTCCCAGCAGTTCACTATTCAATGGGCGGATTATGGGTTGATTATAAGCAAATGACAAGTATTCCAGGTTTATTTGCAGCAGGTGAGTGTGATTATTCTATGCACGGTGGTAACCGCCTTGGTGCGAACTCATTATTATCAGCAATTTACGGTGGTATGGTAGCAGGACCGAACGCAATTGAGTATATGAAAGGTCTTTCTAAATCATCTGATGCTGTTTCAACTACTGTATATGAGCAAAATGAATTAATCGAAACAGAGAAATTTAACAATATTTTAATGCTTGATGGTGACGAAAATGCATATGTTCTTCATAAAGAGCTTGGAGAATGGATGACAGATAACGTTACAGTAGTTCGTGAAAATAAAAAGTTACTAGAAACTGATGCGAAAATTGAAGAGTTAATGGCGCGTTACAAACGCATTAACATTAACGATACAGCAAGATGGAGTAACCAGGGTGCTTCATTTACACGCCAACTTGCAAATATGTTCGAGTTAGCACGTGTTATTACAATTGGCGCATATAACCGTAATGAAAGCCGCGGAGCGCATTACAAACCAGAATTCCCAAATCGTGATGATGCAAACTTCTTAAAAACTACGATGGCGAAATTTGAGGGAGAAGGAAAGGCACCAGCATTCCATTACGAAGAAGTGGATGTTTCATTAATTAAACCACGTAAACGTGACTATTCCTCAAAACATGATGTAGCTGCTAAGGGTGAAGAGAAGGGGGATAAGCAACATGTCTGAGAAAACAATCCGCCTCATCATTACGAGACAAGATGGACCAGATGCACAAGAGTTTGATCAAGAGTTTGAAATTCCATATCGTCCAAATATGAACATTATTTCGGCACTGATGGAAATTCGTCGTAATCCTGTTGATTCAAAAGGAAACCAGACGACTCCGATTGCATGGGATATGAACTGTTTAGAAGAAGTATGTGGTGCTTGTTCGATGGTGATTAACGGAAAACCACGTCAATCATGTACAGCTCTTATTGACCAGTTAGAGCAACCAATTCGCTTAAAGCCGATGAAGACATTCCCGATTGTACGTGATTTACAAGTTGACCGTAGCCGTATGTTTAACGCGTTAAAACGTGTTAAAGCTTGGATTCCAATCGACGGTACGTACGACCTAGGGCCAGGTCCAAGAATGCCAGAGAAAAAGCGTCAATGGGCATATGAACTTTCGAAATGTATGACATGTGGTGTTTGCTTAGAGTCATGTCCGAACGTAAACAGTAAGTCTGACTTTATTGGACCAGCACCGCTTTCACAAGCGCGTTTATTTAACTCGCATCCAACTGGTGAAATGCATAAAGCAGATCGCTTACGTGCAATTATGGGTGATGGAGGACTTGCAAACTGTGGTAACTCTCAAAACTGTGTGCAATCATGTCCGAAAGGTATTCCATTAACAACTTCAATTGCAGCATTAAACCGTGATACAACAATTCAATCGTTCAAAGATTTCTTTGGTAGCGATAATAACTATTAATAAATATTGCCTCTTCATGTTGAAGAGGCAATATTTATAACTTTATATTTCTGTTTATTCTGTTTATCCCGCATTAACGGGCAGTAAAACTCCCACCTCAAAATTCAGGTGGAGCAAAGAAGCTAGGTGGGAGATCAACTGCCCGTAAACGCCCGATTGGTTCAACTAATAATCAGTGGGGGATGAACAAAACCCCCACTGATTAAAGTTTCACTTTATTTTAAGGGCGAAAAGGAGAGGGAACGATGAAGAGAATTTCTTATATTGAAGACTTTGAGCAATGGGAAAGTGGTTTTTCATTTTATAATCCTGTCAAAGTTCGTTTTGGTGAAGTAGATATGTTTGGACATGTAAATAATGTCGTTGCTTTTACATATTTTGAAGAAGCGCGTATCGCATTGTTTAAAGAACTCGGATTTATGCAAGAATGGACACATGAATCATCAGAAACGATGATAGTCGTCGCAGATCTACAATGCAATTTTATTAAACAAATTTATTTTGATGAGCAGTTGAAAGTATATGTAAAGGCGGGAGCGGTTGGGAATTCCTCTTTAGATTTACACTATATGGTCAAAAATGCAGAAGGAGAAGTTTGTTTAGTTGGACGCGGTATGATGGTCCAAGCATCGAAAAAAACTGGAAGAGGCGAACCGTGGACTGAGGAATGGAAGGAATTATTACAATAATAGAATAAAAGAAAAATAAGAGGGCGATTCGCTCTCTTATTTTTTGTCCTTCGTTGCCTCTTCTAATGTTAGGTGGTGCTTATATATGTATGCGGCATATGGATTGCCAACGTAGCGTAAGTGCCACGGTTCATATGAATATTCTGTTGTCTCTGTTTTATCCTCTAAATAACGAATGACAAATCCAAACTCATGGGCATGTTCTGCAACCCATTTTCCTTCTGCTGTCTCTCCGAAAATTGGTTCTAATTGGAATTTGGCAGATTTTGAGCTAATATCCATTGCTAGACCAGTTTGATGCTCACTTGTTCCAGGAATTGCACTTACCGAATCAGCCTCAGCTTTTCCTTGGCGTTTAATATATGTATTATGTAATGACTGTTGGCGTTTGTAAGAACGGTAACCTGAAACTGCTGTAAGTTCTAAACCTTCTTCTTTCGCTGCTTGGAACATTTTTTCAAGAGCGTCTGCAGCATCTTTGCGAAGTAATGTTTTCTCTTTATCTTTTGGACTAGTAAATGGTACGTTCGGTTTCGTTAAATCTTCTGGAATGTACCCATTTGGTAATTTACGATGTTTATTGACTAATACAAGAGCAGAATCTGGATTTGTTACAACGGAAAAATTATTATCTAGTTTCTTTGCGTTATGATCAGCTTTTGGAAAAGCAGGAATCTCTTCTTTTGGATGGTTACTATGTTTTTGACTTTCGACAGCTTTCGCCTCATTTTGCAGTGGTGATTTAGAAGCAAAGTAAGCGAAAGATGTGATACCGATTACAATAGTAATGGCAGAAATAATTATTATCTTTTTCATGATACCTTGTAATCACTGTCCTTTCTTAATAAAATATGTATCGCTTTTATTATAAGTTTAGTTTATTGAAAAAGAAATATAAGAGTCATAACGTAATAAAAACGCAAAGAAAATGTCAGAAAATGTGTGAAATTGTAGTATTTTTTCATATAATTCATTTCTTATCTTTCATGAAGTTCATTTTTTATGTAATATATGTATATAAGAAGATGTAGCGATTATCGAGAATAAAAGACCTCTGGTATAGACTAGGAGTGAATGGGAATGGATTTTGCAACAATTATTGGAATCATTTTAGGAGTATTAGCGGTAGTCGTAGGGATGGTCGTCAAGGGCGCTGACATAACAGCCTTACTAAATCCTGCCGCAGCACTAATTATTTTCGTCGGTACATTTGCTGCAGTGTGTATTGCCTTTCCGATGAATCAACTAAAAAGAGTTCCAAAATTATTTAAAGTTCTTTTTGGTACAAATAAAAAAGATTTAAGTTATGAACAATTGCTAGAATTATTTGTTCATTGGACATCTGAGAGTAGAAAATACGGTATTTTGTCTTTAGAGCAACAATTAGATGAAATTGAAGATGAATTTCTTTTGCGTGGTATGAAATTTGTTATTGATGGTGTATCTGCAGAGGATTTAGAACAAATTTTAGAAGCCGAATTAGAAGCGATTGAAGAGAGACATGCAAAAGGGGCTGCTATTTTCTCGCAAGCTGGTACATATGCACCTACACTAGGGGTTTTAGGTGCTGTTATTGGTCTTGTAGCTGCACTTGGAAATTTAACTGATATTGAAAAGCTAGGGCATGCTATTTCAGGTGCGTTTATTGCAACGATTTTCGGTATTTTTTCAGGTTACGTATTATGGCATCCGTTTGCAAATAAATTAAAGCAAAAGTCTGCTGCTGAATTAGAGAAGAAACGTTTAATTATTGATTGTTTATTAATGTTACAAGAAGGTACATATCCGTTTATTATGAAGAACCGCATTTTAGGTGCACTTTCTGCAACTGAGCGTAAAAAGCTAGAAAAAGGAGCAGAAAAAAATGCGGAGTAAGAAAAATAGAAGAGGTAAAAAGAAAAAACATGATGAGCATATCGATGAAACTTGGTTAATTCCATATTCTGATATGTTAACGTTGTTATTTGCATTGTTCATCGTATTATTCGCAATGAGTAGTATAGATGCTGCGAAGTTTAAACAGATGGCAGTTGCTTTTCGAAGTGAGTTAGCCGGTGGAACAGGAAATAAAGAATTTTTAAGCGATCAAAAACCAAATGAGGAAAAAGAATTATCAGCAAATAGCCTTGAGGCAGAACAAGCAAAAAAACAAGCGGAAGATAGAGCTAAAGAAAAAAAAGAAATGGATGAGTTGAAAGCATTACAAAAAAAGATTGATCAATATATTAATGAGAAACAACTATCCTCTTCTTTTCAAACTAAGTTAACTGAAAAAGGATTAATGTTAACGATATTAGAAAATGTACTATTTGATTCAGGGAAAGCAGATGTGAAGTTGGAATCGTTAGGGATTGCAAAAGAGATGTCTAACCTACTTGTTTCAGCATCACCTCGTGAAATTACAGTGTCGGGTCATACAGATACGGTTCCTATCGCAAATGCTCAGTTTGCATCAAACTGGGAGTTAAGTACACAGCGTGCAGTTAATTTTATGCAGGTGTTACTCCAAAATAAAGAATTGCAACCAGAAAAATTTAGTGCAGTTGGTTATGGAGAATACCGTTCAATTGCACCAAATGATACGCCAGAAGGAAAAGCGAAAAATAGACGTGTAGAAGTATTTATTTTACCTTTAACAAGAAATATGCAATAAAAGAGGATGGCGAAGGCCATCCTCTTTGTTATTTTGCATCAAATGATTTTAAATTGTCACGACGGATTTTGTCTTTTTCTGCATCTGATTTTTTGAAATTATAGTCATATAGAGCACCTTCCCAATCACCGTACATTGGATTAGGGAAAATGATGAATTTCTCACCAAATTGTGCTTTTGATTCTGCTACTGTTTCATTGCGATCTTTTACAGATTTTCCATCAAAACCAGTGAAATCAGATAAGTTGTCACCGAAGAATAGGACGATGTCATGTGTTTGAGAAACAAGTTCACGACGCTTTTCTTTCCCTTTTTCTTTCGGGTCCTGTAGTAATATATGTTCTTTCGTCGCTTGAGGAGCACCTACGCGCTCAAGGTTTTTAATTGTTGCATCTAGTTGATTTGTTTTACGATTTGAGATGTAGTAAATATCTACACCTTTAGACTCTGTATATTTTAAGAAATCAATAGCGCCTGGAAGAGCTTCAGCTTCAGCCTTATTAATCCAATCGTCCCATTTATAAGGATAGCCTTTTCCTGTTTTTACGCTCATTGCTTGATGGGGACTGTTATCTAAAACAGTTTCATCTAGATCAAGTACGATAGCAGGTTTTTTTTCTGTCCCTTTTGCAAGAGCTGCATCAAGCTTTAATTGACCAATATTGTAGCCTTGGTAGTAAAGTGCTTTCGTTTCGCCAGCTGTTTGATACCATAAATCGGCCATCAATTGCTGGTCTGTTAATTGTACTTTCTCTTCTTTTGCCACTGTTTTCTCAGCTGTTCCTGAACATGCTACAAGCGATGTGGAAAGAACGGCTATAGATAATAAACTGGTAATACCCCTCTTCATCTTCATATGTATCCTCCTCGATGTTAGAAAATCATCTTATATTATATATTAAAATATAAAAATTTTTTTATGAACATTTGCATATTGTCTTTTGTATATATAGTAGTATGTCCTATATTAGAAAGATGGGGAAAATAACAAAAAGTGATTTGACGTGTTTTATTGTCGAAATGACAATTATAATTGACAAATATATCTTTGTTATTTACAATTTTAACTAAATAAAACAAATGGTGGATGGGGGATCATGATACGTATAAAAGATTGAAATATAGTACTATATTTTATTTCGAACAATCATAGTCTTTAATAGAGAGTACGAATGATACTAAAGGGGAGGCTTTATACATTGAGTTTACAAATTCAAAACTTAACAAAAATATTCGGAGAATCTAAAGCGGTTAATGGTTTGCAAATCTCGTTACCGAAAGGTGAAGTGTTAGGGTTACTTGGCCGAAATGGTGCAGGGAAAACAACGACAATTAAAATGTTACTAGGTTTATTAACGCCAAATGAAGGTTCTATTACGTGGGATGGAAAATCATTTGGTGATAGCGGGGTAACAATTGGATATTTACCAGAAGAAAGAGGCTTATATACAAAAAGTAGAGTAATAGACCAGTTGCGATATTTTGGTAGATTAGAAGGAATGACGAAAAAAGAAGTAGATCTTGCAATTGATCACTGGTTAGAGCGCTTAGCAATCCCAGAATATAAATTCAAAACAGCAGGAGAACTTTCGAAAGGGAACCAGCAAAAAATTCAATTGATTGCTGCTCTTCTTCATGATCCAGAACTTCTTATTTTGGATGAACCATTTAGCGGGCTTGATCCAGTTAATGCTGGAATGTTGGCTAGTATTATTGGAGAACAAGTACAGAGCGGAAAGACAATTATTTTATCTAGTCACCGTATGGAGCAAGTAGAGGCTTTTTGCCAACATGTATGTATTTTGAAAAAAGGTGAAGCAGTCGTAGAAGGACAATTAAGTGATATTAAGAAAGAATACGGTTTTCGTAATTTAACAATCGAAGATATAGCAGAGAATGAAAAGGGATTAGAAGCTATACATGTCCCGTATGAAAAACAACAAGGCCTTCTTTATGTGAAAGTACAAGATGATGCAGAAGCTCTAAAGATTTTGCAACAATTGCAAGAACAAGGTGTTGGTTTACGACAATTTAAAATGTTAGAGCCGACGTTAAACGAAATCTTTGTAGAGAGGGCGAAATAAAGATGCGTAAATTTTCTCATGTATTTTCATTTTATTTTAAAGAAGCATTTTTATCTAAAAAATCATTAATTACGAGTGCGATTTTATTTTTAGTTGTGTTTGGGATTTTTGCATTTAATCATTTTACTTCAGGCGATGATAAAAATAAGGATAAAGATAAAATTGCAGTTGTAGTAGAGAGCTCCACATACAAAGTACAAAAAGAAGAGCTAAATAAGCTATTGCCATCAGCAAAAATAACGGTTGGTTCAAAGGATGATTTTGATAAACTGCATAAGCAAGTAGAAGAAGGCGATTTAGATGGTCTATTCCATGTGACGGAAAAGGATGGGACTCCAGCAGTTACATATATGTATAATGGATTTCCAAGCCAAGCAACTTCTGCGATTATGGCGGGTTATTTAAAACAACAATATACGAAGGTGACGATTGCAAAAAATAATGTTTCACCAGAAATTGCGCAGCAATTACAAGCAGAAATTCAAGTGAAGCAAGAAGCGATAAAAGATCGTACATCTTCTTTCGGAATTGCATATTTCTTTACATTTGCTTTGTATATGTTTATTGTAGCTTTCGGAAATACAATCGCAATGAATATTGCATCTGAAAAGGCGTCACGTGTAATGGAAGTAATGCTTCCGAAAGTAAAGCCTCTTACGATGATGTATGCGAAAATTTTGGCGGTTGTTTCAACGGCGTTATTACAACTTGTAATATTGGCGTGTGGTTATCTTATTCCTTATTTGTTAGGTTGGGTCGATTTAGAAAGTGCTTCATTACTTGGTGTTCCAATTGACTTTACAAAATTAGATGCAAAGGTTATAAGTATGTTTCTTGTTTATTTCATTACGGGGTATTTACTTTATGCGATGATGTACGCTGCGGCTGGAGCTGTTGTGTCTAAGACAGAGGATTTACAAGCTGTATCTTTCCCGATAATGATTTTGATCATGGCTGCATTCTTCATTAGTATTAAATCATTAAGTGATCCAAATAGTACTATTGTTGTTGTAAGTTCGTATGTTCCGTTTTTCACACCAATGGTTACCTTCTCGCGGATTGTAGCTGGTGAAGCAGGTATGTTAGAGATTACGATAACATTAGTAGTTTTATTGGCGACGATTGGTATATTAAATGCGATTACAAGCCGTATCTATGTAAACGGTGTAATGAATTACTCTGATAAAGTGAAGTTTAAAGATTTGGCGAAATTTATAAAGCGTCAATAATAGAGGGAAAGCATGATTTTCTAATGGAATCATGCTTTTTCTTTATGTATAAATTAAAAATAGTATATAATAATAAGAGTTGTCTTTTAATAGAATGAATAAAAAGGAGGGTGTGCAGATGGGAATTAGTAGTCGTTTTACAGTAGGTGTTCATATGTTAACGTTACTTGCAATAGATCGAAACTCTCGCTGTACCTCTGAATGGATTGCTGGTAGTGTGAATACAAATCCAGTTGTGATTCGTCGCATTACAGGAATGTTGAAGAGAGCAGGACTTGTTGATGTACAAGCTGGTAAAGGTGGTACGACACTTGCTCGTGATTTAGATGAAATTACATTACTTGATGTATATAAAGCTGTGGAAGTTGTAGAAGAAGGACATCTATTTTCTTTCCATGAAAATCCCAACATTGAATGTCCAGTAGGAGCTAATATTCAATCGGTATTAGAGATTATTTTAATACAATCGCAAGAAGCGATGGAAAACGTACTTGCAAATGTAACGGTGCAGCAATTAGTTACAAATTTAAAGTCGAAAATTAAAGAATAAAAAAAAGCGAGCTTCCTCATGATGAGGGCTCGCTTTTTTTTATTCGGAAATATTGAAAGTTCTATTTTTCCGTATTTAAAATAAACTTTCCTACAACAGCTGCTACGATACCACCAAAAATTGGGGCAACGATGAACACCCATAGTTGAGAAATTGCTTCTCCGCCAGCGAATAGAGCTGGTGCGATACTACGAGCTGGGTTAACAGATGTTCCAGTTAACGGAATACCTAATAAGTGAATTAATACTAATGTGAAACCAATTACTAGTCCAGCTAAAGAAGAACTTCCCTTTTTACCTGTTACAGCAACGATAACTAAAACAAATACGAAAGTTAAAATGAATTCAACTAAAAATGCTCCAGATAAACCAAGAGTTCCAAAACTATTTTGTCCTAAATTATCTAAAGGTAATTTAGCAGATCGTAAAATTGTTACTAACGTTGCAGTTCCTAATAAACCACCTAAAATTTGAGCTAATAAATAATAGCTAAGTTCCATAGTGTTCATTCTTTTGTTGATGAACATAGCGATTGATACTGCTGGGTTAATATGACATCCAGAAATTGTTCCAATGCTATATGCCATAGCCACGATAGATAATCCGAAAGCCATAGCGATACCTAATGTTCCAATTCCTTCAATTCCGCCACCAATGACAGCTACTCCAGTTCCGAATAATACAAGTACAAATGTACCAATAAATTCAGCAATTGCTTTTTTTAACATAATTTACCTCCTATTAATGCACATGAAACGTATTATAACATAGGTTTTAGTATAAACAGCTAATGAAATACTATTCTGATAAGGCGAAATAGGGAGATAATAAAAATAGATATGGTTCTATGAAGAAGAACCATATCTATTTTTATGCTGATTTTTTTTGTTTAATGACTGGAACAGAACGGTTTAAAACACTATTTACGATCATTCCTAGCATGATAATAATCATCCCAATCAGTGACAGTCCGCTAGGGAATGAACCATTTAAGAAAATAATCTCACCAAGCACAGTGAAGACCATCGTTCCAGCTTGTGTTGCTTCAACAGCTCCAAGTAAAGCAAGATTGTCTTTTGCTAAGTCAGTAGCAAAGAAAAATGTCATCGTCGCAATAACTCCGGAACATAATGCTAACAAAAATCCTTGCATCATTTGACTTGATGATGGAATACCGGTAGTGGAAAATCCGTATATACCAAGTAGGATTGTAATAGGGAGACTTCCGATTGCCATTCCTAATACACGTTGGAATGTATCAAGACGCCCACCAACAAGTTCCATCATTTTTCGGTTACCGAACGGATATAAGAAAGCCGCTAATACGACAGGTAAAAATCCCGAGATGAACTGAGTCATTGTAATATGACCCGCTGCAGTCGCTTGCATACAAATTACACCAAGTAAAATAAATAATGCTACATATAAACTGCGTAGTGGAATTTTTCCACGTACAAGTTTTGTACCTGATTTTGTTTCTATTTTAATGAAGAATAATGGCGATAAAAGTAAACCTGCTAATATCGTAACTTGCCAAGTTCCAGCAACGAGCCAAGCTGGAGAAAAAACAGCTGCGAAACTTAATAAAGAATAGAAGCCGATGCCAGCGACCGAGCCCCACCCGATCCATACAAATGGATGTTTTTTTAATTCTGCCCATAAAGCTCCTAAGTTTTTGCGAAATAAAACGATAAGGAATAAAATAGGGAGAGCAAATAGAAAACGGAAGGAAGCAGTCCAAGCCCAGCTTGTTCCAGATACATTCATTGCTCTGTTAATAATAAAGGTTGCAGAAAAAAAGGCCGATGATAAAAGACCTAGTAATATTGCGCGCATGAAGTATGGCACTCCTTTCGGAATTGAGTATTTATGTATAGTATAATATACTTAAAGGTAATAAAAGTAAACTATTTTATGTTTTAAGGTGGTTTTTATATATGAAAGAAAATGAAGATATGCAAACGAAAGAAGTAATTCAGCAAGTAGGTCAGCTATTAAGACAAATTCGAAATGAACAAAAATTAAGTTTAGAAGAATTAGCCCAAAAAACAGGGGTTAGTAAATTAACATTAGGGAAAATTGAGAGAGGCGAAACGAATCCAACGTTAGCTGTCATTTGGAAAATAACGAAAGGGTTATCGATTCCTTTATCGAGATTAATGGTTGTTGGAGAACCTGTAGCTGTTGCGCGCTGCGGAGAAGGATTTGCAGTAGATGTAGGACAAGCATGGCATTTAGAAACGATGTTCCGTTACACGAAAGAAACGGGGATGGAAATGCACCGTGCTTGTTTAAGAGCGAATAGTATATATGAACCGGAAGCTCATCATGAAGGAGCAATTGAGCTGGTAACAGTAATGAAAGGGAAAGTTTCTATTCAAGTTGAGAATGACGTATATGTGCTAAATGAGTTTGACTCCATTCAGTTTGAAGCTAATAAGAAACATAGTTATAAAAATGAAGAGGATGAAGTAGCGGTATTACATTTAACGATGAAATATTCTTCATGAAAAAATCCCCTATAGATTTTTCTATAGGGGATTTTTTATACGCTATGCTCAAATATATGAAAGAATGTTATTAGTAAGAGCGTGGCATAAGTAATAAACAAATAAAATAAACTAAAAACCCCGTCCCAAAACATAAAATAGCAATGACCCAAAGTATGCGAATGAGAGTAGGGCTAATATCAAAATATTCTCCTAAACCACCGCATATACCAAATAACATTTTATCAGTTTCGGATTTATATAACCTCTTCGACATATTATGATCCTCTCCTTTTTATATCACCGCTGTTATGTATGAGTGATACAGTGTACTTTTATTCTATATGGAAATTTATGAGAAGACCATTAGGTTATATTACATTTTTTTGTGAAAGGACAATACAGTGGATTAATTGTCTTAATTTTCAGTTGGTATTAAAATGAAAATGAGGGTGTGACGTATTTTCTAATATAAGGTGGGGAAATGGTAATGACATTATATTGGTTGACTAATGTAAAGCTTGAAACAGGTTATACATATGAAGAAGCGAAAATTTCACAAACGGAAACTGAGATATGCAGTCTTCTTATTGAAGATGGGCGAATTAAAAGAATTATATCGGGAATCGCCCAAGAGGAAGGAACGTTAACTTTTGATGCTAATCGTTTATTAGTTTTACCAGCTTTTGAAGAGATGCATATTCATATTGATAAAACATATTATAGTGGGCCTTGGAAAGCTTGTATGCCAGGAGAAAATATTTTTACACGTTTTAATGAAGAAAAAACGATTTTACCAAAGCAATTAGCAACTGCTCAAGACAGGGCGGAAAATATGCTAGAGTTATTGCTTCGAAATGGCGCAACAAATATTAGAACGCATTGTAATGTGGATCCGGTTATTGGACTTCGTAATTTAGAGGCAACGTTAGCGGCTTTAGGAACATATAAAGATCGGTTGTCTGGTAGAATAGTTGCATTTCCGCAACATGGATTATTGCGAAGTAATTCTATGCAACTTGTGAAAGATGCGATGCGTATGGGCGCACAATTAGTTGGCGGAGTGGACCCAGCTACAGTAGATAATGATATTGAAAAATCATTACATACGATTATGGACATTGCGGTAGAATTTAATGCGGATGTTGATATTCATTTGCACGATGCGAATAATCTTGGAACGTTTACAATGAAGAGATTAGCAAGTCTAACGGAAGAAGCAGGATGGCAAGGTCGTGTAACAATTAGTCATGCGCTTGGACTTGGTGGTGTTACTGATAAAGAAGCTGAAGAAGTGGCAGAAAGACTAGCAGCATTAAAGATTGATATCACTTCAACCGTTCCAATCGGTAAACAAGTAATCCCAATTCCATTATTAGATCGAAAAGGAGTTAAAGTTTCATTAGGAAATGATAGTATTACAGATCATTGGTCTCCGTTTGGCACAGGTGATATGCTTCAAAAGGCAAATCGATTGGCAGAACGATTTGGTTGGAGTGATGAAAGGTCTTTAGGGAAAGCTCTTCGTTTTATTACTGGAGGGAAAGAAACGTTAAATAATGAAGGGAAACGAGTGTGGCCGAATGTAGGGGATGAGGCAAGTTTTGTTTTAACGAATGCAACATGCGCCGCGGAAGCAGTGGCTCGTCAAACAGAGAAGCGTGTAGTTATGTATAAAGGGAATGTTGTTATAGGGGATTTAAATCAAGTGAAATCTGATAATCTTGTATAGAGGAATCGTTTAGATGTTTTGAGAAGGGTTCTAATTGTGAAAATAGAACCCTTCTTTTTTATTTAGTAGAAACACGGAAGTACTATACTTCCTTATAAGGAAGCAAGAAGGGATGAAAAGTTTGGACAATCAACATAATCAAAATCATATTATGGGAACTTTGCAATGGTTTATTTTTTTATTAGCAAACTCAATCGCGCTACCAATTGTCGTTGGCGGATTATTTCATCTTACGACGGAAGAAGTATTTTATTTAATGCAGCGTACGTTTTTCGTAGTTGGTATATCTTCTTTTTTACAAGGATGGCTTGGACATAAGCTTCCGATTGCGGATGGACCAGCTGGATCTTGGGTTGGTGTATTTACCGTGCTTGCTTATGCAACTGTAGGGCAGGATCAATTACATAGTACATTGCAAATTTTAGAATTAGGAATGATGGTTGCGGGAGTTGTTTTAATAGGGCTAGGAGTAACGGGAGTTATCGGGCGTATTTTATTTTTATTTACGCCGCTCGTGACAGGGACGTTCTTACTGTTATTATGTTTACAATTAAGTGGTGTATTTTTAAAAGGAATGCTAGGAATTACAGCTACTGTTTCTCAAATTGATGGATTTACAGCATTAATTGCTTTTTGCATATTTTTATTCGTAGTCATACTCTCCAACTTCGGAAAAGGGTTTGTTAAAAGTTATGCGGTTTTAATAGGGTTAATTAGTGGCTGGATTATTTTTCTCATTGCAGGAAAAGTGACGATCCCATCTCAAGTAACTCATTTTGTGCAACTTCCACATATATTTGCGTGGGGAATTCCAAAATGGAATACAGGTATGGCTGTATCAAGTTTCGTTATGGTATGTATTTTAGTTTCAAATACAGTGGCAGCTATTATAGCAATCAATCAAGCTACGATTCATAAAGCGACTATTGAACAAAAACAGTTGAGAAATGGTACGTGGGTCGGAGGGATTTCGCATATGATTTCCTCTTTGTTTTCAACTGTAGGTGTCGTTCCACTACCAGCAACGGCAGGTTTCATACGTTTAACAAATCAAAAGTACATGCGTTCATTCTTATTTGCATGTGTACTATTAGTCGGTATGGCGCTGTTTCCAAGTATTATCCGCTACTTAGCCTCTCTGCCATCCGCGGTCGCATCTGCGGTTTTAATGGCTTCGTTCGTGCAGCTTATTGGAATTGGATTTCATAATATAAAACAAGTGGAGCTCAACGAAAGGAATGTAACGATTTTAGGAGTTGCTATATTATTTGGAAGTGGTGTTATGTTTTTACCGTCTGGAGCACTCCAATCCTTGCCGTCTGTGATGCAATATATATTCGGAAATGGTTTGTTCGTAGGTACAGTTGTCAGCATATTACTAGAACAAATATGGCGTACTGAAAAGTAAGTGGATAAAAAGAGTGTACGCACTGTATAAAAGTCTAAAATAACATAAGAAATAAAGCCCATTTTCATTCACCACCTGCACATTTCGTTCATACAATATCTTGACTAAATAAACACCCAACTTACACATATACAGCTCTGGCTTAAGCAAGGAGGGTTATACCAGTTGAAGGAAAAAGCGTATCAATCTAAACCGTTACTCACAAAGAGAGAAAGAGAAGTATTTGAATTACTGGTTCAAGATAAAACGACGAAGGAAATTGCAGGTGAACTGTTTATAAGTGAAAAAACAGTACGTAATCACATCTCAAACGCAATGCAAAAGCTAGGGGTTAAAGGACGTTCACAAGCAGTTGTTGAGCTTCTTCGTATGGGAGAGCTAGAACTATAAGAAAGCAGCCGACTTTTATACAAAAGGTCGGCTATTTTTCTGTTTGTTTCATGCTCCATATGAATGATAAGCATGCTTCATACATAAATAGGTAAGGCTATAAAGAACGCGATAAATAAAATATAGAAATAAAACTCCCGCTATTAATAAAAGTAGCGGGAGTTTTATTTTGAATGAGCATTTTATATAGAAGAAACCGACTTTCATATAGAAGGTCGGTTATTTTTCTGTCTTGCAAATTATGAAAAAAAGGAGCAAAATAAAAAAGGTCCTGATCTATATAGGTACAAATGAAAATTTTTATACAGGGGCACTTTAAGTTAGCGAACTTAAAGTGTGTAAAATATACTGATAAACATAAAAGATGATGAATGAGAAAACGGGTGATTAAGTTGAATAGAGCGATCGGTGTTATTGATTCAGGAGTGGGCGGTTTAACAGTAGCGAAGGAATTAATTCGTCAGTTGCCGAAAGAGCGTATTATATATTTAGGGGATACAGCACGTTGCCCTTATGGTCCGCGTTCTCGTGAAGAAGTGCGTCAATTTACGTGGGAAATGACGGAGCATTTATTAGATTTAAATATCAAAATGTTAGTTATTGCGTGTAATACAGCAACTGCGGTTGTATTAGAAGAAATGCAGAAACAATTACCAATTCCAGTAGTTGGAGTTATTCATCCAGGATCACGTACAGCTTTAAAAGTGACAAATACGTATCATGTTGGGATTATTGGAACGATTGGAACAGTAAAAAGTGGCGCCTATGAAGAGGCGTTAAAGTCTATTAATAACCGTGTTATGGTAGAAAGTTTAGCTTGCCCACCTTTCGTTGAGCTTGTAGAGAGTGGGAATTTCGAAAGTGAAATGGCGTATGAAGTTGTAAGAGAAACATTGCAACCGTTGAAAAGTACTGACATTGATACGCTTATTCTAGGATGTACACATTATCCGATTTTAGGTCCTGTTATTAAAAAGGTAATGGGGGATCAAGTACAATTAATTAGTTCGGGTGATGAAACAGCGCGTGAGGTAAGCACGATTTTATACCATAGTAAGATGCTAAATGAGGGAGAAGAACAAAGTGATCATCTCTTCTTAACGACTGGTAAAATAGGCCTGTTTAAAGAAATTGCATCAAAGTGGTTCGGTCAGCCGATTGAAAATGTGAAGCATATCAATTTAGAAACAGAATAATAGTAGATTCATATAAGAGAACTCCTGAGAAATCAGGGGTTTTTTCTGTATAAGTAGCCATAGCTTGTTCTAAAACATGAAACAGCTCGTATACATAATAGTACAAACTTAGATTTTAGGGGGGAATGGCATGCCTAAATCCACTTTTAAATGGGTTGTTGGTGCTACTGTGAGTGCGATTTTATTATCAGGGTGTGGCTTGTTAAATCAAGAGAAAGCGACAGAACAAATTGATCCGCCAAAAAAAGTTACGTATACAGAAGGTGAAAAGAAAGAAACTGCTAAAAAAGATAAACAAGAGCAAACAGTAAATAGAGAGTTATACCTCGTTGATAAAAATGGATATGTCGTACCGCAAACTATTGCAATGCCTACTCCGAAAGCGAATGAAGTTGTACAGCAAACGTTAGAGTATCTTGTGAAAGATGGACCAGTCACAAATTTATTGCCAAATGGATTTCGAGCAGTCCTTCCAGCGAATACGACGATGACCTTGAATTTGAAAAAAGGCGGGACAGCAGTAATTGATTTCTCTAAAGAAATGAAAAATTATTCAAAAGAAGAAGAACGTCAAATTGTTGAATCAGTAGCGTGGACTTTGACTCAATTTACAGAAATAAAACAAGTGCAGTTCCAAATAAATGGTGAAAAGTTAGCGAAGATGCCTGTTGCGGGTACACCGCTTGGTGAAGGTGTAAGTCGTGCGAATGGAATTAACTTTGATGATGAACAAGTAGCAGATGTGACGCATACAAAACCGGTTACACTTTACTTTATGGCGCAAAATAATAATAAGCAGCAATATTACGTACCGGTAACAAGGCGCGTTGCAGAAGGAAAAGAAAATGATTACTCGGCAATTGTGGATGAGCTTGTAAAAGGTCCGATTCAAGGATCGCTACTAAATGATTTTAATCCAGGAGCTAAGCTTATTACGAATCCAAAAGTGGAGAACGGAAATATTACATTAAACTTTAATGAAAATATATTTGTGAACCCAGACAAAAACATGATTTCAAATTATGTGTTGAAATCGTTAGTCTTATCTTTAACGGAAAAACAAGGTGTGAAAAATGTTTCTATTGAAGTGAATGGGAAAGCAAATCTTATGGATGAGAAAGGTGAAAAGTTAATAAAACCTGTTGATCGTCCACAAAACGTGAATACAGGTAGTTTTTAATCGCGAATAATTTGATATACTTATGTAAGAAAGGGGAATTGCTTTTTGAGTTCCCCTTCTTTTATTGTTATACATAGCGTACATTTAAATTTGGCTATACTAATGAGAGTATTTATGAGGGGGTTATTTTTATGCGAGTAGATGGTAGAGGAAAAGCAGAGCTACGCCATATACATATTCATACAAATTATTTAAAACATCCAGAGGGATCAGTACTAATTGAAGTTGGAGATACAAAGGTAATTTGTTCAGCGACAATTGAAGAGCGTGTACCGCCGTTTATGCGCGGAGAAGGAAAAGGCTGGGTAACAGCAGAATACTCAATGATTCCACGTGCGACAGAGCAACGTACAATCAGGGAGTCAAGTAAAGGGAAAGTAACAGGGCGCACAATGGAAATCCAGCGTTTAATTGGACGAGCATTACGTGCGGTTGTTGATTTAGAAGCGCTTGGCGAAAGAACGGTTTGGATTGACTGTGATGTAATTCAAGCGGATGGCGGAACGAGAACAGCTTCTATTACAGGTGCTTATGTAGCGATGGTATTAGCTTTTGAAAAATTATTGCAAGCAGACAAAGTATCTAAAATTCCGGTGAAAGATTATTTAGCGGCAACGTCAGTAGGTGTTGTTGAAGAACAAGGTGTTGTTTTAGATTTAAATTATGCTGAAGATTCTAAAGCAGACGTTGATATGAACGTTATTATGACTGGAAAAGGTCAGTTTGTTGAAGTACAAGGAACTGGAGAAGAAGCGACGTTTAGCAGAGCTGAATTAAATGAATTACTTGATGCTGCTGAACAAGGGATTTTCCAACTTGTTGAAAAGCAAAAAGAAGCGTTAGGTGACATCGTATCTCATATAGAGTAGAGGTGGAAAATATGAAGCAAGTTGTTGTAGCGACGAAAAATCTTGGGAAAGTACGTGAGTTTGCTGAGTTATTTGAGAGATTTGACTTAGAAGTGAAATCTTTACACGATTTTCCTCATATTGAAGAAGTCGAAGAAACTGGTGAAACATTTGAAGAAAATGCAATTTTAAAGGCGGACAGTCTTAGTAGACAGTTGAATTCCATCGTAATTGCGGATGACTCTGGTCTTATTGTAGATGCCTTAAACGGGAAACCAGGTGTGTATTCAGCTCGTTTTGCTGGAGAGCCGAAAGATGATCAGGCGAATATAGATAAGGTGTTACAAGGGTTAACTGACGTCGATTTAGAAAAACGTACAGCTCGTTTTTACTGTGCGCTAGCAGTTGCTTTCCCTGAAGTGGATAAAGAGCCGGTTATTGTAAACGGAACGTGCGAAGGGAAAATTCTAGAACAGCGCCGCGGGGAAAATGGTTTCGGATACGATCCGATTTTTTATGTAGAAGAATATAAAAAAGCGATGGCTGAGCTAAATTCGGATGAGAAAAATGCGATTAGTCACCGTGGACGCGCTCTTCGTAAATTAGAAGAAAAAATCCCAGAATGGTTTTTAGAAGAATAAGGGAGAGAGATTGATGAAAGCTTTAATCGTAAGCGATAGTCATAGCTCTGTGAAGGAATTACAGCAGTTAAAAGAGAATTACGAAGGGAAAGTAGATGTCATGATTCATTGTGGTGATTCAGAGCTAACGCCTGCTCACGAAGAGCTACAAGGTTTCCAAGTTGTAAAAGGGAATTGTGATTATGCTAACTTTCAAGATGAAATTGTAACTGATGTAGATGGAATTCGTTTCTTAGTTGTACACGGTCATCGTCATAATGTGAAAATGACGTTACAAACGTTAGCGTATCATGCAGGAGAAGTAGGAGCGCAAGTAGCATGCTTTGGACATTCTCATATATTAGGGGCAGAATTAATTGATGGGATTTTATTTATTAATCCAGGAAGTATTTTGCTCCCACGCTCTCGTGTGGAAAAAACATTCGCTTTATTAGAAATGGATGAAAATCATATAGAAGTTCGTTTTGAAACATTAGATGGACAGCTGGTGGAACAAGCAATTTTTAAAAGAGGATAAGAAAAATTATCCTCTTTTAAAAAAGTGTTGACTTTATAAGTAGTTATGAATATAATAAATATTGTCGATAGGGCAACGGCGCTAACGAAGAAAAATAAAATAACATATGCGGGTGTAGTTTAGTGGTAAAACAAGAGCCTTCCAAGCTCTGGTCGAGAGTTCGATTCTCTTCACCCGCTCCATGTCCCAGTAGCTCAGCCGGATAGAGCATACGCCTTCTAAGCGTACGGTCGGGAGTTCGAATCTCTCCTGGGACGCTAACAAAACCTTGTTATCTTTTGATAACAAGGTTTTTTGTTTGTTTTAAATTAGTTATTAATAAATTTTTCAAAGACAAAACCGTAATCTTTCACGTTATATTGCTTTTTCGTATCAACGAGCCAGTTAAAGGCGATCTCGTTCATCTCTTTAAACTGTTCTGCTAAATTTACTTGTGCATTTGAAATACGGCTGAAAGCGTTAGATGCCATGTCTAAACTTTTATGTGCATACTGCAATGTAATGTCGTTGTCGTATGAAATTTCTTCGATTTTAAGAAGAGCCTTATATAAATCTTTTAATTCTTCAATATGTTTTTTATGAACATCAATTGAGTAATGCTCATCTCCCATTTGAAATTTAATTTCTACATCTAAATCAATCGTTCCTGCAGTTTCAAGTGCTACGTTTTTAATTTGATATTTACTATAGCTAAAGCGGCGTAATGTACGTTTTTTGCTTGTGGCACTTGTACCATCTAGGTGAATTAATCCTTTGTTTGTAAAGCAATATTCATCTGATTTTGATTTAATAAGAAAGTAAATTTTCTCCCCATCTTCATGCATCACGTAATCATCAGCATCAACCTTATCATAATCTTTTGGTGTAATGACAGAACCTACATCGCTTAATCCTAAAACATCAGCAGCCATTTTTTTGAACATATATAATCCCCCTTGTAAATTAAATTCTTAATTGTACAAAAATATATTAACATGATTTTAAACTTATTTTTGAAATCTTACAACTCTGTAAGGTAAGTGTAAGGAAGTTCGATGGTAACAAATTACTAATCTTATATAATGAAGATAACAACGATAAATGAGGAGGAAGAGATGATGAAAGGATTAATCGTAACAGGTTTAACAGTAGCTTTTGGGTTTGTGGCGTATGAAAAGTTAACATATGTAATTGATGTTGTAAAACATTTAGTAGCGTAGAAAAAACTGCCATGAGAGGGAAAGGGAATGAGTGAATGAATGGAATGGTTATTTGGAATTATAGGTACTTGTAGTGTAGTTTTATTGTTCTTTGTCCCAAGTGGTATACTTAGTTCGACAACGAGTTTGTTCTTTTTAAGTTTGTTTGCTTGTACGATGCTTATTATTATGTTTTTAATGAAGCGAAGTAAACCAATCTTCTATTTTAGCATGATTGTTATGGCAATTATTGTTCTCCAAATTATTACCCTTGTTATATACCCCACAATTATAAAAGCTTTCCATTAATGATGAACCCTCTGCCGTCTGTTGCTGAGGGTTTTTGTTTGTGAAAAATGAATTTCATTTAGAAGTTTGTTGCTTTTTTGCTATGAAAATAGAATATTCCTATATTTCAAATAAATAATTTTGGAATGTTGTGTTCTCATTACGCATTTGATATATTTACTTTGAAGATCATTAAAATCTAGAAAAAGAGGCGGACGTATGGATAAAAAAGAAAATACGGTCGTATTGTTTCCGCAACTATCAGAACGCTATATTGATAAAGGTTTTTTAGCGTTGAAAGAGCGGGAATTCGAAGATGCATTGCGCTGCTTTGAAATATTACGTCAGTATAATGCAGAAACGGAACAAACAGAATTAGCTTCCGTTATTTGTTTGCTAGAATTAAAACGTATGGAAGAAGCGAAAGAAAAATGTGAGCAGTTGCTTGAAACAGGAGCTGTATTATTTGGTGATATTCTTGAAACGTATGTAACTATTTTAGTTCAAACAAATGATTATGAAGGTGTCATTGAAACTGTTGAGGAAGTTTTGCAAACGAAAGATATAATTCCTGAGCAAAAGGAAAAATTGGCGCAGCTTGCTTTGTTTGCGCAAGGGATGCTGAATGAAGAAGATACACCGCTAGTGGATTCGAATTTTGAATTAGAAGAATTTACCGATGGGCTTTTTGGAGAAAACTTTGGTCAAAAGCTAAGAGTGATCCAGAAACTTTCGTTAAAAGACCTGGATCTCGCACTTCCTACTTTAAAGAAATTTTTAATAGACGAAGATCAGCACCCTTATTTAAAAACTTCTATTTTGTATAAAATGGTAGAAAATCAAATAGAAGAAGAAATAGAAGTAGAGAAGTTTGGAAATACGATAAAGGTGATTCCAGCATTTACAGGTCATAATGAGGAGCAATCCGATAAAATTATACATAAATTCTCAAACCGATTAGAGCAAAGTTATCCAGATATATTTAGTACGATGGTTACATACTGGAAAGAATTACAAATTAGCATTTTTCCGTTCCCTCTATTAATGGATAAAGTAGAAATTTGGGCTGCTGTCTTAGAGAGAATTGGAAGAAAGCGTTTCGGATTGGCTATTGATGAAGAAGAACTTATGACAGCATACAATATTGAGTTTGAGGAATTTCATATTGCCTATCAATGGTTACTGCGCATTGAAAGAGAAGGGTATTTGCCCGTATAATTATGAAAAAGAATCGTTCAGTTATTGAAACGAGCACATTCTATGTTATAATGTAAGGGTTGCAAAAGGCAGAAATCTGCCTGTTTGTAAGAGAAGAGGAGTATAATTCTCTTACTTAATATGTTTCATATTAGTCTCGAACAAAATATACCGTAGTTGTCTTTTAGACAATTAGTAGATTGGAACATTGTATCTGAAAGCTTTTTGCTAGAGGGTTATTTGTACATTTGTTATTTCAAGAAAGAGATAATAAAAATTTTGATCTATAGAGGTATGTGCATACATTATTATAGTTGGAGGGAAAGAATAAATGTCTACAAAATGGGAAAAATTAGAAGGTAACGTTGGCGTTTTAACAATCGAAGTTGATGCTAAAGAAGTAAATAACTCTATCGACGCTGCATTCAAAAAAGTAGTAAAAACAATTAATGTACCAGGTTTCCGTAAAGGAAAAATGCCTCGTCCATTATTCGAACAACGCTTTGGTATTGAATCTTTATACCAAGATGCTTTAGATATCATCTTACCAAAAGCATACGGTGAAGCAATCGATGAAGCTGGTATCTTCCCAGTTGCTCATCCTGAGATTGACATCGAGAAATTCGAAAAAGGCCAAAACTTAATTTTCACTGCAAAAGTTACTGTAAAACCTGAAGTTAAATTAGGTGATTACAAAGGTTTAGCAGTAGAAAAAGTTGAAACAACTGTAACTGACGAGGATGTAGAGAACGAAGTAAAAGCTTTACAAGAGCGTCAAGCTGAACTAGTTGTTAAAGAAGACGGAACTGCTGCAGATGGTGATACAGCTGTAATCGACTTCGAAGGTTTCGTTGATGGCGAAGCATTTGAAGGCGGAAAAGGCGAAAACTATTCTCTTGCAATCGGTTCTGGTACTTTCATCCCAGGTTTCGAAGAGCAAGTAATTGGTCTTAAATCTGGTGATTCTAAAGAAGTTGAAGTATCATTCCCAGAAGAGTACCATGCTGCTGAATTAGCTGGTAAACCAGCAACATTCAAAGTAACAATCCACGAAATCAAAACAAAAGAACTTCCTGAGTTAAACGACGAGTTCGCTAAAGATGCTGACGAAGAAGTTGCAACTCTTGATGAATTAAAAACAAAACTTCGTACAAACTTAGAAGAAGGCAAAAAGCACGAAGCTGAGCACAAAGTACGTGACGAAGTAGTAGAATTAGCTGCTGCTAACGCTGAAATCGACATTCCAGAAGCTATGATCGACACTGAGTTAGATCGTATGGTTCGTGAATTCGAGCAACGTTTAAGCCAACAAGGTATGAACCTTGAGCTTTACTACCAATTCACAGGTACTGACGCTGACAAATTAAAAGAGCAAATGAAAGAGGATGCACAAAAACGTGTAAGAATCAATCTTGTTCTTGAAGCTATCATTGAAGCTGAAAACATCGAAGTTACTGAAGAAGAAGTAACTGCAGAAGTTGAAAAAATGGCTGAAATGTACGGTATGCCAGTAGACGCTATCAAGCAAGCTCTTGGAAGCGTAGACGCTTTATCTGAAGATCTTAAAGTGCGTAAAGCTGTAGACTTCTTAGTAGACAACGCTGCATAATAAAATAACAAGGCGCGATTTTAATCGTGCCTTGTTTTATAAATATAGAAATATATTTATAAAACTTTTCGATGAAGAAGGAAAAGTGCCTTTGTAAGTCGAATATACATATTTCAAAAGTTTTAAAATTTTTTTATTTGTACATAACTAGTCATATTATTTGTATTTCTCGCTACGTAGTGACATAATATGTATTTACATACGATACATTTATCGTGTACATACGAAGGCAAGAGGTTAGCACTTTGTAAGGGGTGTGAAAATATGTTTAAATTTAATGATGAAAAAGGTCAATTAAAATGTTCTTTCTGTGGTAAAACACAAACGCAAGTTCGAAAGTTAGTTGCAGGTCCAGGTGTTTACATTTGTGACGAGTGTATCGAGCTTTGTACTGAAATTGTACAAGAGGAGCTTGCGAAGGACGAAGAAGTAGAATTCAAAGATGTACCGAAACCGGTAGAAATTCGTGAAATCTTAGATGAGTATGTCATCGGACAAGATAACGCGAAAAAAGCACTAGCGGTAGCGGTATATAACCATTACAAACGCATTAATTCTAACAGCAAAATTGATGATGTAGAATTAGCGAAGAGTAATATTTCACTTATTGGGCCAACTGGTAGTGGTAAAACATTATTGGCACAAACATTAGCGCGTATTTTAAATGTTCCATTTGCAATCGCGGACGCAACATCTTTAACAGAAGCTGGATACGTTGGGGAAGATGTAGAAAACATCTTACTAAAACTAATTCAAGCGGCTGATTACGATGTAGAAAAAGCGGAAAAAGGAATTATTTATATTGATGAGATTGATAAAGTGGCACGTAAGTCCGAAAATCCATCAATTACACGTGATGTATCTGGTGAAGGTGTACAGCAGGCACTTCTGAAAATTTTAGAAGGTACTGTAGCGAGCGTTCCACCTCAAGGTGGTCGTAAGCACCCGCATCAAGAGTTTATTCAAATTGATACAACGAACATCCTATTCATTTGTGGTGGAGCGTTTGATGGCATCGAGCCTATTATTAAACGTCGCCTTGGTGAGAAAGTAATTGGATTTGGTGCTGAGAAGAAAAATGCTGATGTAAATGAGAAGCATGTTTTATCTCACGTTTTACCAGAGGATCTTTTAAGATTCGGTTTAATTCCGGAGTTTATCGGTCGTCTTCCAGTTATTGCGAACCTAGAGCCGCTTGATGAAGATGCTCTTGTAGATATTTTAACTAAACCGAAAAATGCACTTGTTAAGCAATTCCAAAAATTATTGGAGCTTGACGATGTTGAGTTAGAGTTTGAAGAAGGTGCACTAGTTGAGATTGCGAAAAAAGCAATTGAGCGTAAAACAGGTGCTCGTGGACTTCGTTCTATTATTGAAGGCTTGATGCTTGATGTAATGTTCGAACTTCCATCTCGCAAAGATATCGAGAAGTGTATTCTTACGAAAGAAACAGTAGCTGATAATGAACCGCCGAAATTGGTGTTACAAGACGGTACTGTACTTGATACAAAAACATCTGCATAATGCGAAGAAGAAACAGCAATTTTTATAATTGCTGTTTTTCTTTATGTTTAGCACTATTCCTCCCAGGAAATACTAAAAGGTAAAACATAGCGGGAGGAAATGAATTATGAGCTGGACAAATATATTTTTACTTGTTCAACTTGTTTTTGGCGTAATTGTCGGATTGTATTTTTGGCATTTACTTCGAAATCAGCGAACACAAAAAGTTTCAATTGATCGAGAATCGAAAAAAGAATTAGAGCAGCTTCGTAAAATGCGTGAGGTTTCTTTAACAGAGCCGCTTGCGGAAAAGGTACGTCCTACATCCTTTATAGACATTGTAGGGCAAGAAGACGGGATTAAGTCGTTAAAAGCGGCTCTTTGTGGTCCTAATCCGCAACATGTGATCATATACGGTCCGCCAGGTGTCGGAAAGACAGCGGCAGCACGCCTTGTATTAGAAGAAGCGAAACGAAATCCGAAATCTCCATTTCGTACAAATGCAACATTTATCGAACTTGATGCGACGACAGCTAGGTTTGATGAGCGTGGTATTGCGGATCCATTAATTGGTTCAGTGCATGATCCTATTTATCAAGGAGCAGGTGCAATGGGACAAGCGGGTATCCCGCAACCGAAAAAAGGGGCTGTAACAGATGCGCATGGTGGTATTTTGTTCATTGATGAGATTGGTGAATTACATCCAATTCAAATGAATAAAATGCTAAAAGTGTTAGAAGATCGGAAAGTGTTTTTGGAAAGTGCGTATTATAGTGAAGAAAATTCGATGATTCCAACGTATATACATGATATTTTTCAAAAAGGTTTACCTGCAGATTTTCGCTTAGTTGGTGCAACGACACGTTCACCAGAGGAAATTCCTCCTGCAATTAGGTCGCGTTGTTTAGAAGTGTTCTTCCGTGAGTTAGATACAGAAGAAATTCAAAAAGTAGCGAAAAATGCAGCTGACAAAGTGGAGATGCAAGTAGGTGAGAACGGTATCGAAATGATTGGAATGTATGCAAGAAATGGGCGAGAAGCAATTAATCTCGTGCAAATTTCTGCTGGTATGGCGATAAATGAAGAACGACCTTTCATTAAAGATGAAGATATTGAGTGGGTTGTTCATTCTAGTCAGCTTACACCAAAGTACGAAAAACGTATTTATCCAATTCCGAGAATCGGTCTTGTGAACGGGCTTGCTGTATATGGGCCGAATACAGGTGCGTTATTAGAAATTGAGGTAACAGCTATTCCTGCGAAAGATAAAGGATCAGTAAATGTCACTGGAATTGTAGAAGAGGAAAGTATTGGAAATCAAACGAAATCAATCCGCCGTAAAAGTATGGCGAAAGGTTCTGTTGATAATGTGTTAACAGTACTTCGTTCTCTAGATGTGTTGCCAGAAGGGTATGATATACATATTAATTTTCCTGGTGGTATCCCAATTGATGGTCCTTCAGCAGGTATTGCTATGGCAACAGGTGTATATTCAGCAGTGCATCGTACGTATGTGAATAATGAAGTAGCGATGACAGGTGAGATAAGTATCCACGGAGAAGTGAAGCCTATTGGTGGTGTGTACGCAAAAATAAAAGCTGCGAAAAAAGCGGGAGCTAAGAAAGTCATCATTCCGGCTGAAAACATGCAACCATTTTTGTACACAATAAAGGGAATTGAGATCATTCCTGTTCGCAAATTAAAAGAAGTATTTGAATTAACATTTATGCAGGAAAATGTGCATCGTGAGCTTGATGCACATAATGATTTGGGCGAAACAGATGCACAATCAATGTGAGAATATACAATAATAAAAATTTGCCAGACTTCGTTTAAGTTTGTATGCTTAAGCGGAGTCTTTTTTCTTTTCGTGAGGCACAAAAAAACAGGGGATTAACAATTGCGAAGAATCTCTGCAATTGCATCTAGATGTATTGTAATATAAAATAGTTGAACAGGAGTTTAATTTATTATGGAGGTGCTATGTCTAGTATGAATACGAATGAAAGAATTGTGCCCCTCCTACCATTAAGAGGCATTCTCGTATATCCAACGATGGTTCTGCATCTTGATGTAGGACGTGATAAATCGATACAAGCACTAGAGCAGGCGGCAATGGATGAAAATATCATCTTTTTAGCAATGCAAAAAGAAATGAATATCGACGATCCGAAAGAAGATGACATATATAGTGTAGGTACAGTGGCGAAAGTGAAGCAAATGTTAAAATTGCCGAACGGTACGCTTCGTGTCCTTGTAGAAGGTTTACATAGAGCAGAAGTAGTAGAGTTTATCGAAGAAGAAAATATAGTGCAAGTTTCTATTAAAACGGTAACTGAAGAAGTAGAAGATGATTTGGAAGAGAAGGCTCTTATGCGTACGTTACTGGAGCATTTCGAACAATATATTAAAGTTTCGAAAAAAGTTTCAAATGAAACATTTGCAACGGTAGCTGATGTAGAAGAACCGGGAAGACTAGCTGATTTAATTGCTTCTCACTTACCGATTAAAACGAAGCAGAAACAAGAGATTTTAGAGATTGTATCTGTGAAAGAGCGACTACATACACTTATTTCAATTATTCAAGATGAACAAGAGTTACTTAGCCTAGAAAAGAAAATTGGACAAAAAGTGAAACGTTCAATGGAGCGCACGCAAAAAGAATATTTCTTACGTGAGCAAATGAAGGCGATTCAAACTGAACTTGGTGATAAAGAAGGCAAGGGCGGGGAAGTTGAAGAACTTCGTGAGAAAATTGAACAGTCGGGAATGCCTGAAGAAACAATGAGGGCTGCACTGAAAGAATTAGATCGTTATGAAAAATTACCTGTAAGTTCTGCTGAGAGTGGTGTCATTCATAATTATATTGATTGGTTATTAGCTCTCCCTTGGACAACAGCAACAGAGGATATGATTGACCTCACTCATTCGGAAGAAATTTTAAATAAAGATCATTACGGTCTTGAAAAAGTGAAAGAGCGAGTACTTGAATATTTAGCTGTACAGAAGTTAACGAATTCATTAAAAGGGCCAATTCTTTGTCTAGTAGGACCTCCTGGGGTTGGGAAAACTTCGTTAGCACGTTCTATTGCAACATCGTTAAACCGTAATTTTGTACGTGTTTCTCTTGGTGGTGTGCGTGATGAATCTGAAATTCGTGGTCACCGTCGTACGTATGTAGGAGCGATGCCAGGACGTATTATTCAAGGTATGAAAAAGGCGAAAACAGTTAATCCAGTCTTCTTATTAGATGAGATTGATAAAATGTCTAACGATTTCAGGGGAGACCCATCAGCAGCGTTACTTGAAGTGTTAGATCCAGAACAAAACCATAACTTCAGTGATCATTACATTGAAGAGCCATATGATTTATCGAAAGTTATGTTCGTTGCAACTGCTAATACACTTGCAAGTGTTCCGGGCCCATTGCTTGACCGTATGGAAATCATTTCAATTGCTGGTTATACAGAACTTGAAAAGGTGCACATTGCTCGTGAGCATTTATTGCCGAAACAATTAAAAGAGCACGGTTTGCGAAAAGGTAATTTGCAAGTACGTGATGAAGCGCTTCTTGCAATTATTCGTTATTATACACGCGAGGCTGGTGTTCGTACGTTAGAGCGTCAAATTGCAAAAGTTTGCCGTAAAGCAGCAAAAATTATCGTTACAGCAGAACGCAAGCGCATTGTTGTAACAGAGAAAAATATTGTTGATTTACTTGGTAAGCATATATTCCGTTATGGTCAAGCTGAAAAAACAGACCAAGTTGGTATGGCAACAGGTTTAGCTTACACAGCAGCGGGCGGCGATACACTTGCAATTGAAGTGTCTGTAGCGCCAGGAAAAGGGAAATTAATTTTAACAGGGAAACTTGGGGATGTTATGAAAGAATCCGCACAAGCCGCGTTTAGCTATATTCGTTCTCGTGCAGAAGAACTTCATATTGATCCGGATTTCCATGAGAAAAACGATATTCATATTCATGTTCCAGAAGGAGCAGTTCCAAAAGATGGACCGTCAGCAGGTATTACGATGGCAACGGCACTTATTTCTGCACTAACAGGTATTCCTGTAAGTAAAGAAGTTGGTATGACAGGTGAAATTACACTTCGTGGTCGTGTATTACCGATTGGTGGTTTGAAAGAAAAAACATTAAGTGCTCACCGCGCGGGATTAACAAAAATTATTTTACCGGCGGAAAATGAGAAAGATTTAGATGATATTCCAGAGAGCGTAAAAGAAAACCTTACGTTTGTGCTTGCATCTCATTTAGACGAAGTATTGGAGCACGCATTAGTAGGAGTGAAACAATGAAAGTAACAAAAGCAGATATTGTAATTAGTGCCGTTAAACCGGAACAATATCCAGACAGTGATTTACCAGAAATTGCCTTAGCGGGTCGTTCTAATGTCGGGAAGTCTTCCTTTATTAATAAAATTTTAAATCGTAAAAAGTTAGTACGTATTTCTTCTAAACCAGGAAAAACGCAAACGCTGAACTTTTTCTTAATCAATGAAATGATGCATTTTGTTGACGTTCCAGGTTATGGATATGCGAAAGTATCTAAAACAGAGCGCGCGGCATGGGGCAGAATGATTGAGACTTACTTTACAACACGTACGCAATTAGACGCAGCTGTATTAGTAGTTGATTTACGTCACCAACCAACAAAAGATGACATTATGATGTATGATTTCTTAAAGCATTATGAAATCCCAACAATTATTATTGCAACGAAAGCCGATAAAATTCCGAAAGGGAAATGGCAAAAGCATTTAAAAGTTGTAAAAGAAACGCTTGCTGTTGAAATTGGCGATGAAATCGTTCTATTCTCTTCTGAAACAGGACTTGGAAAAGAAGAAGCATGGAAAGCAATTCATAAAATGACAAAAACAAAAAACGCGTGACGAATGTCGCGCGTTTTTTTTTATTTACTAAACTTTTAGCGTACGTTTAATGTAACTTCAATATTTCCTCTTGTTGCTTTAGAGTAAGGACATACACCGTGAGCGGCTTCTACAAGTTCTTGTGCTTCGGCATGAGAAACACCAGCAACATGTACGTCAAGTACAGCAGATAGTCCGAAACCACCATCTGTATCTTTACCGATAGAAACGTGTGCAGTCACTTCTGTACTTTCCACCTTCATACGTTTTGTACGAATTACAAGTTGTAATGCACTATCAAAGCAAGCTGCATAACCAGCTGCAAATAATTGTTCTGGATTTGTTGCTTCTCCGCCTGCGCCACCTAGTGCTTTTGGCATTTTTACATCAAGATTTAATATGCCATCATCTGAAACTACCTTACCGTTTCTTCCACCTGTTGCTGTTACTGAAGCAGTATATAATTTATCCATGTTTATTCCCCTTTTCTGTCATTAATTTTTTTCATTGTTTCAATTAATGTGTTTAATTGGATTAATAAAGAATGATATTCTTGCTCTGTAATTCCTAAATTTGTAGCCATCGTTGTTGGTAATGAACAAGCTATTTCTTTTAAATCTTTACCTTGTTCTGTTAATTCAATACAAACTTTTCGCTCGTCTTCTTTTGAACGAACACGTTGTACAAGTTTTAATGATTCCATACGTTTTAACATAGGTGTTAAAGTACCAGAATCTAAAAATAGACGTTCTCCAATTTCTTTTACTGTTAGTCCGTCTTGTTCCCAGAGTACGAGTAAAGTAATGTACTGGGGATACGTAATGCCCATTTCTTCTAAATAGGGGCGGTAAAAACGGGTAACCTCTCTAGAACAAGCGTAAATAGAAAAACAAAGTTGGTTATCTAGATGCAAAGGATTTTCTTTCATAGGCAACTCCTTGTAATTTTTAAATCGTGCACAATTTAATTTTGTAAAACCAATATAACGAAAAAGAAATACAATGTCAAATGCATTGCATCGAGAAAGTGAGTACTATATTTTGGAACAATCATACATATTTTCCTTCATGATGAAAGAAGATAGAAAAGATGATGTTATAATTAATATGGAATAGTTTCCATCACTTGATTATGAGGACTTTTTTTGGTAACGTACAAATAGAGTTATTATTTTATAATTATTATAAAGTAGAAAGTTCTTTATTAATCTTACTGAAGCTCCTTTATTACATATGGAGAATAAATAAAAAATAATCAGTTGTTCACACGATTGTCAGATTCATAAGAGGAAAGTTGTATTATGATAGTAGATAAAGTGATAAAACGGGTGAAGGGGGACATGCTGCGTGCATATTCTTGTTGTTAGTGTAAATTATCGAACAGCCCCTGTAGAATTTCGTGAGAAACTCACATTTCAGGCAGCAGAGCTAGAGCAAGCAATGACTATATTACAAAACCAAAAGAGCGTGCTAGAAAATGTCATTGTATCAACTTGTAATCGCACTGAGATTTACGCTGTTGTCGATCAATTACACACGGGACGGTATTACATTAAGAAGTTTTTAGCTGATTGGTTTCAGCTTGAAATAGAAGAAGTCGCACCATACTTGTCTATTTTTGAACAAGATGGCGCAATAGATCATTTATTCCGCGTAACGTGCGGTTTGGATTCTATGGTTGTTGGAGAGACGCAAATTTTAGGTCAAATAAAAGATAGCTTTTTAGAAGCACAACAAGTAAAAGCGACAGGTACAATTTTTAATGAGTTGTTTAAGCAAGTGGTTACGTTAGCAAAACGTGCGCACTCAGAAACAACGATTGGTGAAAGTGCGATGTCTGTTAGTTATGCTGCTGTTGAGCTCGGAAAGAAAATATTTGGCGATTTAACAGATTGTCATGTACTTATTCTTGGTGCGGGTAAGATGGGTGAACTTGCACTGCAAAACTTATACGGAAGTGGAGCTCGTAAAGTAACGGTTATGAATAGGACGCTTACGAAAGCGGAAGTGATGGCTGAGAAATATATGGGACATGCAAAGCCTTTAAGTGAATTGCAATGTGCATTATTAGAAGCGGATATTTTAATTAGTTCAACGGGTGCATCAGAATATGTCATTACGAAAGAAATGATGACAAAAGTAGAGAGAATGCGCTCTGGTCGTCCGTTATTTATGGTTGATATTGCAGTACCACGTGATATTGATCCGGCGATTGATGAATTAGAAGGCTCTTTCTTATATGATATCGACGATCTGCAAGGTGTAGTTGAAGCAAACCGTGCTGAACGTTTAAAAGAAGCAGAGAAAATTCAATTTATGATTGAAGAAGAAATGGTTTTATTTAAAACGTGGTTAAGTACGCTAGGTGTTGTACCGTTAATATCAGCTCTTCGTGATAAAGCGCTAGCAATTCAAAGTGATACGATGGAAAGTCTTGAGCGAAAAATACCAAACCTTAGTGATCGTGAGAAAAAAGTAATTAGTAAACATACGAAAAGTATTATTAACCAATTGTTAAAAGACCCAATTTTAGTAGCTAAAGAATTAGCTGTTGAAGAGGGAGCTGGCGAAAAATTAGCTTTATTTGCGAAGATTTTTGATTTAGAAGTGGAAGAAGCGGGAAATACGGAAGAAGTAGAACATAAAAGAGCGTGGACACCATCCGTTCCATCTTTATAACTTGGAAGGATGATCGGATGAGTTTTTTAAATAACAGTATTATTTATCATATTGCAATTATTTTATATGCTTGTAGCATTAGTTTATATTTTATAGATTATTTCCAAAGTAACCGAAAGGCGAACCGCTTTGCTTTTTGGTTACTTTCGATTGTATGGGTTCTGCAGTCTATCTTTATGTTGCTTAGGGCTACAGATTCAGAAACGAATCCTATTTTAACTTTATTATCAGGGATTTATTTTTATGTTTGGTTATTGATTACGATGTCATTAGTCATTAATCGATTTATGCGTATTGACTTTTTAGTCTTTTTTACAAATGTTGTAGCATTTGGCGTAAGCGCTTTTTCTATTTTTACACCGCTCGGAAAGATGTCGCCAGTACTTGCAGAGCAATTAGTTTCAGAACTTGTATACGTGCATGTCGGTATGGCGATTATTTCTTATGCAACGTTTACTGTATCGTTTATTTTTTCTATTATGTATTTATTGCAATACCGACTATTAAAAAAGAAAAAGTGGAATGCGAGATTAAGAAGATTAGGAAATTTGCCGAAGCTTGAATCTATGTCTTACGGATTAAATTTATTTTCTGTTCCGTTTTTCTTATTAGCAATTATATTAGGATGCATATGGGGATATACAAAATTGGATAATTTCCATTGGTATGATACGAAAGTAATTGGGTCTTTTGTCGTTCTATTTGTATATTGCGTGGGCTTATATTTACGAGCAGCAGATGTGTTGCAAGGTAAGAAAATTGTGCAGTGGAATATCGGGGCATTTCTCGTAATGCTAGTTAACATTTTTCTATTAAGCAGTTTATCTAATTTCCACTTTTGGTATTTATAATGAGGAGAGAGAATTATGCGCAAAATTATTGTAGGTTCACGAAAGAGTAAACTAGCATTAACACAAACTAATTGGTTTATTGATCAATTAAAAGCGCTTGGTTTACCATATGAATTTGAAGTGAAAGAAATCGTCACAAAAGGTGATGTTATTTTAGATGTTACTCTTTCAAAAGTAGGCGGAAAAGGTTTATTTGTAAAGGAAATTGAACATGCGTTACTTACGAAAGAAATTGATATGGCTGTACATAGTATGAAAGATATGCCAGCTGTACTTCCAGATGGATTAACGATTGGTTGTACGCCAAAGCGCGTTGACCCTCGTGATGCTTTTATTTCTAAAAACGGAGAATCGTTTAAAGACTTAGCAGAAGGCGCGATCTTAGGAACGAGTAGTTTGAGACGTAGTGCACAACTACTAGCTGCGAGACCAGATTTACAAGTGAAATGGATTCGCGGGAATATCGATACACGCTTACGTAAGTTAAAAGATGAAGATTACGATGCAATTATTTTAGCGACAGCTGGATTACAGAGAATGGGCTGGGACGGAGAAGTTATTACAGAACATTTAGATGAAACGTTATGTGTACCAGCCGTAGGACAAGGTGCATTAGCGATTGAATGTCGTGAGGATGATACGGATTTACTTCAGTTGTTAGCACATATTAATGATGCAGTAACAGAAAGAACAGTGGCTGCTGAACGAGTATTTCTTCATAAACTTGAAGGTGGATGCCAAGTTCCAATCGCTGGATATGCAACTCTTAAAGAAAATGATGCAATCGAATTAACAGCGCTTGTCGGTTCTATGGACGGTTCTGTTTTATTGAAAGAGATAGTAGTAGGTAATGATCCGAAGCAAGTTGGATTAGAGGCTGCGGACCGTTTAATTAAACAAGGAGCAAAAGAGCTCATCCTTGCTGCAAATAAGGAGCAACAATAAATATGAACGCTCTCGCTGGCAAAACAGTATTGATTACACGTGCCCAGCACCAAGCGAAACAAATGAGTGTAGCAGTGAAAGAAAGGAGCGGAATTCCATTGGAAATTCCGCTTTTGCGTATGGAAGGTACGTCTCATAGGCAAATTCAACATATAGCAGGGCAGCTACATTCGTATGACTGGGTTATTTTCACGAGTAAAAATGGTGTAGCTTTTTTTCTAGATAGTTTGAGAAAGAAGCTCCCCGGACCGATTAAAATTGCTGCAGTAGGCGTGAAAACAAAGTTAGAGTTAGAAAAGCGAGGCTATCAAGTAGATTTTGTTCCCACTGCATTTGTTGCAGAAGTATTTGCAGAAGAGTTTGTAAAAAAACTAAGTGGAAACGAATGTATTTTATTTCCGAAAGGGAATTTAGCAAGAGATGTTATTCCAGTTAAACTCCGGGAAATGGGTGTTTCTCTAGAGGAGCTAATCGTATACGGTACGAAAGAAAATGTAATGAAAAAGCAAGAGCTTATAGTAGCGTTAGAAGTAGGGAAAGTAGACATTATTACATTTACGAGCCCTTCAACTGTTGATAGTTTTGTTCGTTTACTTGAGGGTACAAACTGGAGAGAATGGACGAAAAAATGTACAATTGCTTGTATAGGGCCTATTACGGAAAAAGAGGCGAACCTCTATTTTCCACATGTTATTGTGCCAAAAGAGTACACTGTAGAAGCATTACTACAATGCATTTGTGAATCTATAAAGTGAAACTTTAATCAGTGGGGTTTTGTTCATCCCCCACTGATTATTAGTTGAACCAATCGGGCGTTTACGGGCAGTTGATCTCCCACCTAACTTCTTTGCTCCAGCCGAATTTTGAGGTGGGGGTCTTACTGCCCGCAAATAGCGGGATAAAATAAAAGAATGGGGATAGAAATCTATGAATTCTTTACAATTTAATCGTCATCGTCGTTTAAGACAAAGCGGGGGCATGCGTGCGCTTGTACGTGAAACATTTTTACATACAGAAGATTTTATTTACCCTATTTTTGTATTAGAAGGAGAAAATACTCGTAATGAAGTTCCTTCTATGCCAGGCGTATATCAAATGTCTTTAGATTTATTGCAAGCTGAAATGCAAGAGGTCGTTGATTTAGGTATTCGTTCTGTTATTGTATTTGGTTTACCTGCTGAAAAGGACGAAGTTGGATCATCGGCATATTGTGAGCATGGAATTGTACAGCGTGCAATTAAGCAAATTAAAGATGAGTTCCCAGAGCTAGTAGTAGTTGCAGATACATGTTTATGTCAATTTACAAGCCATGGTCATTGCGGTGTTATTGAAGATGGCGTTATTTTAAATGATGAGTCTCTTGCAGCTCTTGCAAAAACAGCTGTAAGTCAAGCGAAAGCAGGGGCAGACATTATTGCACCATCTAACATGATGGACGGATTCGTAACAGCAATTCGCCATGCATTAGATGAAAATGGTTTCGCGCACGTACCAGTTATGTCGTACGCTGTGAAATATTCATCAGCATTTTACGGACCGTTCCGTGATGCAGCACATGGTGCACCGCAGTTTGGTGACCGTAAAACATATCAAATGGACCCAGCGAACCGTATGGAAGCATTCCGTGAAGCAGAATCAGATGTAATGGAAGGGGCCGACTTCTTAATTGTAAAGCCAGCTCTTTCTTATCTAGATATCGTTCGTGATGTGAAAAATAACTTTAACTTACCAGTCGTTGCTTATAACGTAAGTGGTGAATATTCGATGATTAAAGCAGCAGCACAAAATGGTTGGATTAATGAAAAAGAAGTTGTACTTGAGAAATTAATTAGCATGAAACGCGCAGGAGCAGACTTGATTATTACGTATCATGCAAAAGATGCAGCAAGATGGTTACAAGAAGGAGGCGCTAAATAATGAAAAAATTTGATAAATCGATTGCGGCGTTTGAAGAGGCTCAAAATTTAATGCCTGGAGGCGTAAACAGCCCTGTTCGTGCTTTTAAGTCTGTTGGTATGAATCCGCTGTTTATGGAGCGCGGAAAAGGCTCTAAAGTATATGATATCGATGGGAATGAATACATCGATTACGTATTATCGTGGGGACCTTTAATTCATGGTCATGCGAATGATCGTGTTGTTGAGGCTTTAAAAGCTGTTGCTGAAAAAGGAACAAGCTTTGGTGCACCAACAGAAATTGAAAATAAATTAGCGCAGCTTGTTATCGAGCGTGTACCATCAATTGAGATTGTGCGTATGGTTAACTCTGGAACAGAGGCGACAATGAGTGCACTACGTTTAGCTCGTGGTTACACTGGACGTAACAAAATTTTGAAATTCATTGGTTGTTATCACGGTCATGGTGATTCTTTATTGATTAAAGCAGGTTCGGGTGTAGCAACGCTAGGTTTACCAGATAGCCCTGGTGTACCAGAAGGTGTAGCGAAAAATACGATTACCGTAGCGTATAACGATTTAGAAAGTGTAAAATATGCTTTCGAACAATTCGGTGATGACATCGCTTGTATAATTGTAGAACCAGTGGCAGGGAATATGGGTGTTGTTCCCCCGCAACCAGGGTTTTTAGAAGGACTTCGTGAAGTGACAGAGCAAAACGGTGCACTACTTATTTTTGATGAAGTAATGACAGGATTCCGTGTTGCTTATAATTGTGGACAAGGTTACTACGGTGTAACTCCTGACTTAACTTGTTTAGGTAAAGTAATCGGTGGTGGCTTGCCGGTAGGAGCATACGGTGGGAAGGCAGAGATTATGCGTCAAGTTGCACCAAGCGGACCGATTTACCAAGCTGGAACATTATCGGGTAATCCACTTGCAATGACAGCAGGTTATGAAACGTTAGTGCAGTTAACGCCAGAATCATATGTGGAATTTGAGCGTAAAGCAGAAATGTTAGAGGCTGGACTACGTAAGGCAGCTGAAAAGCATAATATCCCGCATCACATTAATCGTGCAGGTTCTATGATTGGTATTTTCTTTACAGATGAGCAAGTTATTAATTATGATGCAGCAAAATCTTCAAACTTAGAATTCTTTGCAGCTTACTATCGTGAAATGGTAGAACAAGGTGTATTTTTACCACCTTCTCAATTTGAAGGTTTATTCTTATCGACAGCACATAGTGATGCAGATATTGAGGCGACAATTGCGGCGGCCGAAATTGCAATGTCAAAATTAAAAGCATAATTTCTTAGAGAAAATCGCTTTCCATTAGGGGAGCGATTTTTTTTATTCATAAAGTAGCCTTAGGGAACATAAATCTGTAATGACATATAGTTTGGGAGGGGGAAAAGAAGTGGCAACAGATCATTCATTACGATTTTCATTAAAAGAATCTGTTTGGTTCCAGAAGGGACAGGAAGTCGAAGAACTTTTGTCAATTTCGTTAGATCCAGACGTTGAGATAGAGGAGCTCGATCATGAAGTTATCGTGAGGGGGCAATTAGATTTAACGGGAGAGTACGTTGCAAGGCAAGATGATTCAGCTTATTCGTTAAGAGAGCTATCACCAGCAAAGGCAATTGATTATGTAGAAACAAGGGCAGACGGGGTTAATGAGCTTGTCCATTCCTTTCCGCTCGAAATATCAATTCCAAGAAATCGAGTGAAAGTAATTGAAGAATTATATGTATCAATCGAGGAATTTGATTATGAATTAAAGGAAAATGGTTGCTTACAACTATTAGCGGATATATCTATTACAGGTTTATGTGACGAAGAAAGAACCGAGGATGAAGAGGAAGAGACGGTGTATGCCGAGTTGGAAGCTGATTCAGCTGAAGAAGATGAAAGTAGACCTGCACCGCACGAAGAGGTACCAGCCTATAAAGAATCAGATGGATGGGAAGATTATGCATTTGAGCCGTTTCAGTTAGAAGAAAGAAAAGAGCAAGAAATAGAAGAAGAGGAATTAGAAGAACATGAACTTGTGGAGCGTGAAGAGGAGCAAGAAAAGACGCCACAATTTGAATTGTTCGGGCGGAAAAATTTCAAGAAAGAAAAAGCGAAAAAGCAGGAAGAGCCAGAGGAAGAAGCATATTCACAGCGAGATGAAAATGCACTTTATTTAACGAAATTATTTACGAAAGAACCAGAAGAAGAATTTACGAAGGTAAGAATGTACTTCGTACAAGAAGGAGATACAATTGAATCGGTTGCAGAACGTTATGAAACGACTGTACAAAGCTTATATCGTGTAAATCAATCAGAAGATATATATTTAACTACAGGGCAAATTATATATATTCCTGTTTCAAAAGCAACAGTGAAATAAGTGAGTGAGTTTTTTCACTCACCTCTTTTCTTTTCCTAGAAGCTATGTTTTGAATAAGAAAGGGTTATTCGTATGGATATTGAATTACGAAATCGCTATGAACCCATTGTGAGGCAATATAGATTGGACACTCAGCATATGGAAGAGCACGGAAGTGTAATGAAAATTTATACGAATCAAGGTCCGTATGCGTTAAAGAAAATACAAGATAGAAAATTAGAGCGGAATAATTTTTTACACCATATTCAGTATTTGAAGGAGAAAGGTTTTTCGAATTATGTACCTATCTATCACACGACGGACGGGAATTATGTTTTAAGTGATGGGGCGTATAGCTATTATTTAATGCCTTGGTTAGAACGTGCGGAAGGAAATGGCGAAGATAATGATCAATACCATAAGATGTTTCAAACGCTCGGGACGTTGCATCAAAAAACGGTGAAAGAGGAGACTTATACAGAAGAAGATTTAGAAAAACATTATACAAATATATCCGGCCGTTGGGAAAATGATGGCGAGATATTAGAAGAGTTTCTCATAGAATCTGAAGCGAAGTGGTATATGTCTCCATTTGAATTACAATATTGTACGTATTATCACCACGTTATGAGAGCACGTGAGTTCGCAACGAAACAATTAAGTGAATGGCATGATGCAATGAAAGAAAAGGAAAAAACACGTACTACTTTCGTTCATGGAAATGTATCGCTTAATCACTTTTTATTTGATTATGAACGAAACGGTTATTTTATTAGTTTAGAAAAGTCTCAGTTTGCTACACCGGTACAGGATATCGTCAGCTTTTATTCAAGGTCTTTGAACACATATCCAATTGCGCGGAGCGACCGCTTTGAATGGTATCAAATGTATCAAAAAAATTTTCCATTTACGAAAGAGGAGCAGCTTCTTATGTTTGCGTATATGACGTACCCGTCGCATTTTATTCGGCAAATTCAGTCGTATACGAAAAGAAGAAAGAGTCGTAATGAAGAAAATGAGCTTCGCGGGGTAAAAATTCTGCAGCAATCGCATTGGCTCATTAGTAATACAGAATATTTCCTTTCGCAATTACAAGCTGCCCAGCAAGGGAACGGATAAAGAAGATAAGTAGGGAGAACCCTGCTTATCTTTTTTTATTAGTTCCATAAAGAGATAAAAGCCGTAGTTTCAAATTTATCTTGACGAATAAGGTTTCGTTTTTTACACTATTGTATATAATAATTAACAATCACATAAATGCATTGAAGGGGAAGAGTATAACATGAAACGTCTTCAGAGAGGGGAACCATTGGCTGGGAGGTTCTCTAGATAGTTATGTTAGAAGGTAGCCCTGGAGCATCTTTTCTGAACGGAATGATTCTTATTAGGAAAAGACGGATTTGTCCGTTATCAAATTAAGAGTATAAGCAAATTCTGAATTTGTTTGTAAATAAAGGTGGTACCGCGATGTCCCTCGTCCTTTTTTGGATGAGGGGCATTTTTTATTTTAAGGAGGGAAAATAATGTCAAACACGGAAAATAATTTACCAACTAAATATGATCATATGTCCGTTGAAGAAGGCCTTTACAAGTGGTGGCTTGAAGGCAAATATTTCGAAGCAACAGGAGATGAGAAGAAACAACCATATACAATTGTAATTCCACCTCCGAACGTAACTGGTAAGTTACACTTAGGTCACGCTTGGGATACGACGCTTCAAGATATTCTAACTCGTACAAAGCGTATGCAAGGTTACGATGTATTATGGCTTCCAGGAATGGACCATGCTGGTATCGCAACGCAAGCGAAAGTAGAAGGAAAACTTCGTGAAGAAGGTATTTCACGTTACGATCTTGGTCGTGAGAAATTCCTTGAAAAAGCTTGGGAATGGAAAGAAGAATACGCTTCTCACATTCGTCAACAATGGGGGAAAGTTGGTTTAGGACTAGACTATTCTCGTGAACGCTTCACATTAGACGAAGGTTTATCTAACGCTGTTAATAAAGTATTCGTACAATTATATGAAAAAGACTTAATTTACCGCGGTGAGTATATCATCAACTGGGATCCAGCAACACGCACAGCTCTTTCTGATATTGAAGTAATTCATAAAGAAGTTCAAGGTGCATTCTACCATATGAACTATCCGTTAACAGACGGTTCTGGTCACATTCGCCTTGCAACTACTCGTCCAGAAACAATGCTTGGTGATACAGCGGTAGCAGTTCATCCAGAAGATGATCGCTACAAACATTTAATCGGAAAAACAGTTACACTTCCAATCGTAGGCCGAGAGATTCCGATTATTGCTGATGAATACGTAGAAAAAGACTTCGGAACAGGCGTTGTGAAAATTACACCAGCTCATGACCCGAATGACTTTGAAGTAGGTAACCGTCATGACTTACCACGTATTTTAGTAATGAACGAAGATGGAACGATGAACGAAAAAGCTGGTAAGTATAACGGTATGGATCGTTTCGAATGCCGTAAAGAGTTAGTGAAAGACTTACAAGAAGCTGGCGTATTAGTAGAAATCGAGCCTCATATGCACTCAGTAGGTCATAGTGAGCGTAGCGGTGCAGTTGTTGAGCCTTATTTATCAACACAATGGTTCGTAAAAATGGCTCCACTTGCAGAAAAAGCGGTAGAACTTCAACAAAAAGAAGAAGAAAAAGTAACGTTCGTACCAGAGCGTTTTGAAAACACATACTTACGCTGGATGGAAAACATTCATGACTGGTGTATTTCTCGTCAATTATGGTGGGGACACCGCATTCCAGCTTGGTATCATAAAGAAACTGGTGAAGTATACGTAGGTACAGAAGCGCCAGCAGATCTTGAAAACTGGAATCAAGATAATGACGTGCTTGATACATGGTTCAGTTCAGCATTATGGCCATTCTCAACGCTTGGCTGGCCGAATGAAGATGCAGCAGACTTTAAAAAGTTCTATTCAACAGATGCTTTAGTAACTGGTTATGACATCATCTTCTTCTGGGTATCTCGTATGATTTTCCAAGGTTTAGAGTTTACAGGAGAGCGTCCATTTAAAGATGTATTAATTCATGGTTTAGTTCGTGATGAACAAGGACGTAAAATGAGTAAATCTCTTGGTAATGGTATTGATCCGATGGATGTTATCGAGAAGTACGGTGCAGATGCGATGCGTTACTTCTTATCAACAGGAAGTGCACCAGGTCAAGATTTACGTTTCAGCATGGAAAAAGTAGAATCTACTTGGAACTTCATTAATAAAATTTGGAACGCATCACGCTTCGTATTAATGAACATGGATGACATGAAGTATGAAGAAATCGATTTAACTGGTGAAAAATCAGTTGCAGATAAGTGGATTTTAACTCGCTTAAACGAAACAATCGAAAGTGTAACACGTAACATGGATAAATATGAGTTCGGTGAAGCTGGTCGTTCATTATACAACTTCATTTGGGATGATTTCTGTGACTGGTACATTGAGATGGCGAAACTTCCACTATACGGTGAAGATGAAGCAGCTAAGAAAACAACTCGTTCGATTTTAGCTTACGTATTAGACCAAACAATGCGTCTATTACATCCATTCATGCCATTTGTAACAGAGAAAATTTGGCAGCATTTACCGCATGAAGGCGAGTCTATTACAGTAGCAGCATGGCCAACAGTTCGCGAAGATTTACAAGATAAAGAAGCGGCAGCAGAAATGCACCTTCTAGTTGATATCATTCGCTCTGTTCGTAACATCCGTGCGGAAGTAAATACGCCAATGAGCAAAAAAGTTCAAATGCAAATTAAAGCAAAAGACGAGGTAGTACTAGCTCAGCTTACGAAAAACAGCTCTTACATTGAGCGTTTCTGTAACCCAAGTGAACTAACAATTAAGATTGATTTACAAGCGCCAGAAAAAGCGATGACTGCAATCGTATCAGGTGCAGAGTTATTCTTACCGTTAGCTGATCTTATCAATCTTGATGAAGAGAAAGCGCGTCTTGAAAAAGAACTTGAGAAGTTCGATAAAGAAGTAGAACGTGTACAGAAGAAACTTTCAAACCAAGGATTCGTAGCGAAAGCTCCTGCAGAAGTTATTGACGGAGAGCGTGCGAAAGAGCAAGATTACCTAGAAAAACGCGAAGCGGTTCGTCAACGTCTAGCGGATCTTGAGAAATAAAAATGTTTTTCAGAGACTCACTATATTGGTGAGTCTCTTTTCTTTGCGTATAATAGAATTAAGAAGTTTGTCTTTTGAAAGGGGAATAGCAAACGTGATACATACATACGAAGAAGCGATAAACTGGATTCATAGCCGATTGAAATTTGGGATAAAACCAGGACTAGAAAGAATGCAATGGATGTTAGAAGAACTCGGAAATCCAGAGCGTCATATAAAATGTGTTCATCTAGCCGGCACAAATGGAAAAGGTTCAACCTTAACATACATGCGCTACATGTTAGAAGGTGCGAAATATAAAGTAGGATCGTTTACATCGCCTTACATAGAAACATTCAATGAACGTATTAGTGTAAACGGAATACCGATTGCAGATGAAGAGATTGCAGAACTTGTAAATATGGTAAAGCCAGTCGTTGAAAAATTAGATGAGACGGACTTAGGAGAAGCGACTGAGTTTGAAATTATTACAGTAATGGCAATTTATTATTTCGGTAAAGTTAATTTCTGTGATGTCGTTTTATTTGAAACGGGGCTTGGGGGAAGATTTGATTCTACAAATGTTATTCATCCGGTTCTCACGATTATTACGAATATCGGCCACGATCATATGCATATTTTAGGCGATACACTAGGAGAAATTGCATATGAAAAGGCAGGGATTATTAAGTCTGGTGTTCCAGTTATTACTGGTGTGAAAAATGAAGAAGCATTGCAAGTAATTCAAAAGGTTGCTAAGGAAAATCATGCAAGCTTATATGAACTTGGAAAACAGTTTACAATACTACATAAACATTCTAATAAAGATGGGGAACACTTTGATTTTGATTGTCCATTTGCCTCGTTTGAAAATGTCCGGATTTCAATGAAAGGCATTCACCAAGTAGGCAATGCAGCACTAGCGCTTATGGCAGTAATGTATTTAAAAACATATTTATCATTTTTAATTAATGAAGAGGAAATAAAAGTTGGCTTACAAGAAGCATACTGGATTGGTCGATTTGAAAAGTTACAAAGTAATCCAGATATTATAATAGATGGTGCTCATAATCCAGAAGGTATTGAAAGTCTTGTAAAAACAGTAGAGGCACATTATAAAAAGAAGAATGTAATAGTTTTATTTACTGCTCTTAGTGACAAACAGTTACATAACATGGTAGGGCAATTAGAAAAAGTTGCTGATGAAATAATATTTACGACGTTTGCCTTTGATCGTGCCATTTCTGCTGACAAGCTTGCATCGTATTCACAACAAGAGTCAAAATTAGTTTTTGAAGATTGGAAAGAGGCAATTGATACAAAGGTTGACATGATAGGAGAACATGATGTTTTTATCATAACAGGTTCTTTGTATTTCATTTCCGAAGTTAGAAAATATATTCGCGAGAAAAACTAGATAGTCTTTGCTATCTAGTTTTTTGTTCTACAAATGAAGTCAAATGCATACATATAAGATAATAATATAGGGTTATTTGACGAATTCCTCTGACAAATATCTCGTTTTTTTGTGGAATGAATATGATATGATGCGGACAATGACAAGAGGTGAGGTGTGAGTGTATGGACAAGCAATCACGAACGATCTCGGTGAAAGTAAATGGAACAGAAGCGAAGTATGAGGAAAAAAAGAAGGATGAGTTTGACTGGATGATAGCAGAAAGTGAGAGACCGAAAAATGTCGTTCCGTTTCAAAAAGCGAAATCAGTATCTATGGAAAAATATCGAAAGAAGTGGAGCAATACAATAATCGCAATCGTTGCAACTGCAATAATTATCGGTACTGCATTTGGGATGGGTATGATTCATTTATTAACTGGACAAGGGACGACAGGAGAAGGTAAGGTAACGGCTTCGAAGCAGACAGGTAATGAGGAACAAAAGGTGGGTGGAACGGCAGAACAAACACCAACACCGAAAGAGGAAAAACCAAAAGCACAGGTAGGAACGTCATTAGAACCAATGAAACTATTTTTCGTTCAAGGAGGGCTTTATTCCTCTGAAGAAAAAGGACAGGCTGCTATTGAAGAGTGGAAAAGTAATGGGGGCGTGGCTACTTTGAAACCGAGTGGTGATAAGTATGCGTTAGTTGTTGCTATTACGAGCGATGAACAGGCTGTTAATCAATTAATAGATCAGTATAAGCAAGATGGTGTTTCAGTTTTGAAAAAAAATTGGGATATTACAGATAAAGCATTGCTCAAAAATGATAAAGAAGTAGGAATGTTTTTAGCGAAAGTGCAGCCATTATATACTCATTTAGCAAAATATGTGTCCAGCGTACAAACTAGTGGGAAAAGTAATCCAAAAGATATAGAAGCGATTCAAAAAGAGTGGAAAGCTATTGAAAAGGAAGGGAAGAGTATGAAGCGTGAAGATGCGAAGAAGCTTTATACGTATACGTCAATAGCGGTGCAAACGATTAAGGAAGGGAAGAGCGATAAGGAATCTGTAGCTAAATTAAATCAAGTTATTATTGATGGTATACTTTCGTATGAAAAAATGGTTTCACAAAAAGTGAAATAATAGGATAATGAAATGACGAAGAAAGAAGTACATATACTTCTTTCTTTTCTTTTGAATTTAGAACAAAGTGCTTTCTGTATGGGCAGCATATAATCGTATTTAAAAAGAACTATTATTTTGTTTAGAGAAAATGATATTTCTAGAATTTGTGGGGAAACTATTCCTTTGATACGATTGATTTAAATTATTCTGCTTCATGTGAGAAGGGAAGGAGAAAATATGAGGAAAATTATTTTAGCTTCAGGGTCACCTAGGAGGAAGGAACTGCTTGAATTAGCAGATGTTCCATTTGAAATCGTTGTTAGTGAAGTAGAAGAGACGATTGGTGCATATTCATCACCTTCTGATATTGTTATGTCGCTTGCTTTGCAAAAAGCATCTGCTGTGGCAGAAAACCATAGTAATCAAGTTGTACTAGGTGCAGATACAATTGTTACATATGATTCGCGTATTCTTGGAAAGCCGTCTAATGAGGCTGAGGCGAAAGAAATGTTACGATTATTATCGGGGAAAACACACGAAGTATACACAGGTGTTGCAATTATATCGAAAGAAAAAACGGTAACTTTTTATGAACGTACAGAAGTAACATTTTGGGGATTAACAGAAGAGGAAATAGACGTATACGTTGCATCGAAGGAACCACTTGATAAAGCAGGGAGCTATGGAATTCAAGGTAAAGGGTCTATTTTTGTTCAACATATTCAAGGGGACTACTACAGTGTAGTTGGCTTGCCAATTGCGCGTCTTGTCCGTGAATTAAAACAGTTTGATAGCGATGTAACCCATGCGTAAAATTGCATGGGGTTTTCTTTAGGAGAAATCGTAAAAAAAGGGGTGGAGAGATGAACGGTATTCGTGATGTTGTGAGAGAAGAACAGCCACGGGAGCGTTTATTGTTAGAAGGAGCAGGAAGTTTATCGAATCGAGAACTTCTTGCAGTTTTACTCAGAACGGGTTCTAAAGAAGAAACGGTGTTAACGTTATCAGATAATATTCTCCATCATTTTGACGGCTTACGAATGTTAAAGGATGCAACGTTAGAAGAGATGATGAGCATTCATGGTGTTGGGATTGCAAAGGCGTCGCAGCTTATGGCTGCTTTTGAATTAGGTAGAAGAATGGTACGTTTAGAATATCAAAATAGATATAGTATTCGAAGTCCAGAAGATTGTGCGAGTTATATGATGGAAGAGATGCGTTTTTTGCAACAGGAGCATTTTGTTTGTTTATATTTGAATACGAAAAATCAAGTTATACATAGGCAAACTATTTTTATTGGAAGTTTAAATACGTCGATTGTGCACCCAAGGGAAGTTTTTAAAGAAGCGTTCCGTCGGGCAGCAGCCTCTATTATATGTCTTCATAACCATCCCTCAGGAGATCCGGCGCCGAGCCGTGAAGATATTGAAGTTACAAAACGATTAGTAGAATGTGGTCGAATTATCGGAATTGAAGTACTTGATCATATCATAATAGGTGACCATAAATTCGTGAGTTTAAAGGAAAAAGGTCATATTTAAGACTATTCTTTTTACTTATTTTGTTTTATAATGTGATTTATGAGTTTTTTGTAGAAAATTATCTACAAAAAGGATGCAGATATAAAAAAACGTACTGTTTTTATAAATATAAAGTAAGAAAAATGAGTCCGTGAAAATAAGAAGGGAAGATAAATGATATGTTTGGATTTGGTGGATTTACTCGCGATCTTGGAATAGACTTAGGAACAGCGAATACGCTTGTATATGTGAAAGGGAAAGGTGTAGTTTTACGTGAACCTTCAGTAGTAGCATTACAAACTGATACGAAACAAATCGTTGCGGTAGGTAGCGATGCAAAACAAATGATTGGTCGTACACCAGGAAACGTAGTGGCACTTCGTCCTATGAAAGATGGTGTAATTGCAGATTACGAAACAACAGCAATAATGATGAAATACTACATTCAACAAGCTCAAAAATCAAATGGATTCTTCTCACGTAAACCATACGTAATGGTATGTGTACCATCTGGTATTACAGCTGTAGAAAGACGTGCAGTAATCGATGCGACTCGTCAAGCTGGTGCTCGTGATGCTTATCCAATCGAAGAGCCATTTGCAGCAGCAATTGGTGCAAACTTACCTGTTTGGGAGCCGACTGGTAGTATGGTTGTTGATATCGGTGGTGGTACAACAGAAGTTGCAATTATTTCTTTAGGTGGTATTGTAACAAGTCAATCAGTTCGTGTTGCTGGTGATGATATGGACGATTCAATCATTCAGTACATTAAGAAAAGCTACAACTTAATGATCGGTGAAAGAACAGCAGAAGCATTAAAATTAGAAATCGGTTCTGCAGGCGAGCCAGAAGGTATTGAGCCTATGGAAATTCGCGGTCGTGATTTAGTAAGTGGTTTACCGAAAACAGTACTAATTCAACCAGAAGAAATTGCAGATGCATTAAAAGATACAGTAGATGCAATTGTAGAATCAGTTAAAAATACGTTAGAAAAAACTCCACCTGAATTAGCAGCGGATATTATGGACCGTGGTATCGTATTAACGGGTGGCGGGGCATTACTACGTAACTTAGATAAAGTTATTAGTGAAGAAACAAATATGCCAGTTCTTGTTGCAGAGGATCCATTAGATTGCGTAGCAATTGGAACGGGTAAAGCATTAGACAATATCGATCTTTTCAAAACTGCTGCTCGATAATATTGCAAAATAAAAATCAATGAAATTAAGAGGGTGTGAACGTGCCACAGTTTTTCTTAAACAAAAGATTAATTGTTTTGTTAGTTAGTATTATTCTTCTCGTGGCATTGATTGGAATCTCATTGAAAGAACGGAACAGTTTATCATGGCCAGAGCAGTTTATAAAAGATACTGTCGGTGTTGTAGAACGTGTATTCCAAAAGCCAGCGAATTATGTTGCCGGATTCTTCGAGAACGTAGAAGATGTAAAGCGCACGTATGAAGAGAATAAAAAGCTGAAAGCAAAATTAGATTCTACCGCAGATTTATCTGCAGTAGTGAAAAATTTAGACGATGAGAATAAAAAACTACGAGAATTAACTGGTAAAGAAAAGTCCCGTGGTGATTATACGGAAGTACAAGCTAGTGTGGTTTCTCGTAATCCCGATAAATGGTACGATTTAGTTGGAATTGATAAAGGAGCACAGCAAGGGATCAAAAAAGATATGGCTGTTGTAACTCCGAAAGGTTTAGTTGGACGCGTAAAAAGTGTATCTCAGTTTACATCTTCAGTAGAGTTGTTAAGTTCGATGAGCCGAACAAACCGTGTTTCTGCTATTGTACAAGGACAAGAAAATATCTTTGGATTAATTGAAGGTTACGATAAAGAAAAACAACTACTTCTTTTCACAAAGATTAGCTCTGATGCAGAGGTACAAAAAGATCAACTAGTTGTAACATCTGGACTTGGTGATATCTTCCCTAAAGGTCTTGCGATTGGGAAAATTGTTGATGTTCAGCCAGATCCATACGGTTTAACAAAAACGGCTTATGTAAAACCATCCGCTGATTTGAATGATGTAGAGCATATTATAGTTGCAAAACGTGATATGCCTACAGCGCCGTTAGAATAGGAGGGAGAGAAGAGATGATGACGATTTTAAAAAGAGCAGCTCTTCCTCTTTTGCTCCTTTTTGTTTTTTTATTTGAAAATATGTTCTCTACTGTTGTTCCAACAGACGTCTTTTGGAAAGGCAGTATAGCAGCACCGCATTTCTTTATAATTGTGTTATGTTTTATTACAGTGTACTATAGTCCGGTTCAAGGGATTTACTACGGACTATTATTTGGTTTCTTATTTGATACCGTATACACGGAACTTGTCGGTATATATATATTTGCTTATCCGATTTTAGCTTATTTAGTTTATAGTGTGATGAAAGTATTACAATTGAATTTATTTATTGTCGCTTCTATCGTACTGGCTGGCATTGCAGCATTAGAGTATTATGTGTATGGGTTTTTAACTTTGTTAGGACGTACTCACATGTCAGCATCTGTCTTTTTCACAGATCGTCTCCTTGCTACTTTATTGCTAAATGGAATTTTCTTATTAATAGTTTGTTTCCCACTGAGACGATATTTAGTGCGTCTTTCAAAAGCGATAGAAGAAAAAGAAAAAAGGATTTTCTAATTTTATGTCGAATTGAATCGGTGGGGTGAACTTTAGTGGAAGAAAAAAAGCAACAAAATGTAACGATAAAAGGGACAAAAGATGGAATAACACTTCATTTAGATGATTGCTGTTCATTCTCTGAGCTACTAAAAGAATTGGATGAAAAGCTTTCTACACATTACTATGAGAGTGACGGACGGTCTTTAATTGAAGTGCGTGTTAAAGTAGGAAATCGCTATTTAACAGAAGCACAACAAGAAGAGATTCGTACGTTAATTCGCAATAAGAAGAACCTTGTTGTAGAATCAATCGAAAGTGATGTTATAACAAAAGCAGAAGCAATAGCTTGGAAAGAAGAAACAGAAATTGTCCCTATTTCCAAAATTGTTCGCTCTGGACAAGTGTTACATGTAAAAGGCAATTTATTATTAATTGGAGATGTTAATCCAGGCGGAACGGTTATCGCTGGGGGGAATATTTTTGTCTTGGGATCATTAAGAGGAATTGCACATGCGGGGTATGATGGAGATTCAGAAGCTGTTATTGCTGCATCTATTATGAACCCTATGCAACTCCGAATTAGTGATGTGACAATGCGGGCTCCGGAAGAGAAAGAAGACGGAGCAGAGGCGGCAGAATGTGCGTACATTAATGAGAATAATCACATTGTTGTCGATCGCCTGCAACTTCTCACTCATCTTAGACCTAATTTAACAAAGTTAGAAAGGGGAATTGTATAGCTGTGGGAGAGGCAATAGTAATTACATCTGGAAAAGGCGGAGTAGGTAAAACTACAACGTCTGCGAACATTGGTACAGCCCTTGCGTTATCTGGAAAAAAAGTGTGTTTAATTGATACAGATATCGGTTTACGCAATTTAGACGTAGTAATGGGGCTAGAAAATCGTATTGTATTTGATCTTGTTGATGTCGTTGAAGGACGTTGTCGTTTACCTCAGGCTCTTATTAAAGATAAGCGTTTTGATGATCTTTATTTATTACCTGCAGCACAAACGAGCGATAAATCGGCGGTAACACCTGAACAAATGGATGAATTAATACAAGTATTACGTCAAGATTATGATTACATATTAATTGATTGTCCTGCGGGGATTGAGCAGGGGTTTAAAAATGCAGTAGCAGGTGCGGATAAAGCAATCGTTGTAACAACACCAGAAGTATCCTCAATGCGTGATGCGGATCGTATTATCGGGCTTTTAGAGAAAGAGGATATTGAACCACCGAAACTTGTCATTAACCGTGTGCGTAGTCATATGCTTCATGAACAGGATATGTTAGACGTTGATGAAATCGTACGTACACTGTCAATCGAGCTTCTTGGAGTTGTCGAGGATGATGATGAAGTTATTCGTGCTACGAATACAGGTGAACCTGTAGCGCTGCAACCTAGCGGGAAAGCAGCAATAGCTTATCGTAATATTGCAAGACGCTTGTTAGGTGAGAATGTACCATTACAAGCATTTGAACAAGAAAAAGTATCGGTATTTACAAAGATGAAAAATTTCTTTGGAATCCGTTAAAAGCACTTCGCATAAATGCGGAGTGCTTTCTTTTTTCTTCGCATGAATATCTTCCTTCTATAACTCATACATATGTACAAACTGTATATAACTGTTTCTATTTGAATAAGGCTAACGAAAGAAAGGAGACAGTATGAAGAATAGACGTGTGGAAGAAATTAAAAAGCGGATTGCGAAAAGGAAAGCAGAGCAAGAATTGCTAGAAGAAGAGCAGTATTTTGCGGGAGGAGATTTTGATAGCGAAACGGTCTTTATTGAAGAGGGGGAGAAGGAAATTCATCCTCTATTTCGAAAAGAAGTTTTTCTCTTCAAAGTTTTGCTATCAGCAATATTAGTTCTTTCGGTTGCTATTTTATTTAAGAACGCACCTTCTTCTTTTGATGGTACTAGAGCGGTTACAGAAAAAGTTATGCAAGAAGAATTTCAATTTGCTACTATATCGAAATGGTATGAAAATCAGTTTGGAAAACCTCTCGTGTTCTTTTCTCCAAATGAGAAAAAAGAAGAGGCTATTCAGCAAAAGGATTATGCGATTCCTGCCTCTGGAAAGGTGATGCAAGGATTTCAAAAAAACGGCCAGGGTGTATTTGTTCAAACGGCTACAAATGCAACGGTGGAGTCAGTAAATGAAGGTATAGTTGTTTTTGCGGGCAAGAAAGAGGAACTTGGAAATACAGTTCAAATTCAGCACGCTGATGGTACGGAGTCATGGTATGCAAATTTAAATGATATGTCAGTAAAATTATATGATTACGTTTCAAAGAAACAAAAAATTGGAATAGTGAGTAATGATGAAAATAATAAAAATGGCAAATTTTATTTTGCAATAAAAAAGAATGAGAAATTTATTGATCCAATTCAGGTGATTTCATTTGATTAAATATAGGGATGTTTTCACGAAAATTTCTGTGCATCCGTTGTTTTGGGTTATTATTGTCATTGGTATTTTTACAGCACGTTTTAAAGAGTTACTATTACTATTTTGTATCGTTTTAGTTCATGAACTTGGGCATGCTTTTGCCGCAGCGTATTATAATTGGCGTATTAAACAAATTCAGCTTTTGCCGTTTGGTGGCGTAGTTGAGATGGAAGAACATGGGAACAAATCGTTAAAAGAAGAATTAATTGTCGTTATGGCGGGGCCAATTCAGCATATATGGATGATTGCGGTCGCTTACATTTTGTATAAAGCGGGCTGGGTAACTGACGATTTGTACCATTTCTTTGTATGGAATAATGTCATTATTTTAGGGTTTAATTTATTGCCTATTTGGCCACTTGATGGTGGGAAAGTATTATTTAATGTATTATCATATCGTTTTCCCTATTTACAAGCACATGAAAAGATGATGAAATTGTCATGTGTTTTTTTTAGTGTAATATTAGGATGGCAGTTACTTTGGAATAGTAATAACATTATGATGTGGGTATTACTCGTTTTTCTAGCGATTTCTTTATATCAAGAATGGAAACAAAGACGGTACGCATTTATGCGTTTTTTATTAGAGCGTTATTATGGGAATAAAAGAGATATTGAAAAAATAGCACCTATTGAGGTGAAAACGGAAGATCATTTATATACGATTTTCACAAAATTTCGCAGAGGATATAAACACTCTATTATCGTCCATGGAAAATATAAAGAGCATTACACATTGGACGAAAATGAATTGTTGTATGCGTATTTTGCTGAAAAACGAACAACCTCATCTGTTGAAGAATTAATTGGTTAGTGTTGACGACGACACTAACCTTTTATATTGTAAGGAAAAGAAATGAAAAGTGAGGAAAGAATTTTGAAGACGTTATATATTAACTACACTGGTTCGGAAAAGCGTGTTGCGATAGAAGAGAAACAAAAAATTGTAGAGCTTTTATGGAAACGGAATGAAGAGCAGGAGATTGTCGGACATATTTATGTTGGGCGTATCGTAAGAACAATTGCTGGAATGAACGCAGCCTTTGTAAATATCGGATTAGAAAAACATGCATATCTTTCATTTGATGATGTACCATCTTCATATCGCATACATGAAGGGCAGGCGATACTTGTACAAGTTGTGAAAGAGGCAATTGATACGAAGGGGCCAAAATTAACGGCGAAGATAGAATTTACCGGAAAATATGTCGTTTACATGCCCTATGATGACATGCGCGCTGTTTCTCGGAAAATAAAAAATAATAAAAGAAGACAACAGTTACTGGGAATTGAAGTAGAAGGAACAGGTGGATACATTTTCCGTTCTGCTTCTGAAAAAGGAACAATCGATGAAATACAAGCTGAAATGCAAGGGTTGCAGCAGTTATATGAAGAGTTAAAAAGAAAAGAAGATCAAGGGAAGGCGCCCTTACTACTTCATCAACCAGCGACGTTTTTAGATCGTGTATTTCAGGAGAACCCAATTGAAACAATTGAAAAAATAGTTGTAGATACGAGAAGTATAGTAAAAGAATTAGAAGAAAAAGTAGGGAAAGAAAGAGTATCCTTTTATAATGAAAAATCTTCGATGTTTAACCATTTTGGAATAGATCGTGAAATCGAGAAAGCACTTCAAAAAATTGTGTGGCTACCAAATGGTGCCTATCTAATTGTAGAACAAATGGAGACGATGACTGTAATTGATGTGAATACAGGTAAATTTACTGGAAAACAAAATTTACAAGATACCGTATTTCGCACAAATGAAATGGCTGCTGAAGAGATTGCTCGTCAATTAAGACTTCGTGATATTGGCGGGATGATATTAATTGATTTTATTAATATGAAAAGACGGGAAGATAAAGAGAAGGTAAGAGAGCGTTTAATGATAGCTTTACAAGATGATCGCACATATACAAGAGTGCTTGGGTTTACAGAGTTAGGTATTTTAGAGATGACGCGTAAGCGCAAGAAACATTCGTTACGTGACGTATTATTAGAAGAGTGTGCGCCTTGTAAAGCGACAGGTTACGTTATATCTAATGAAACAATTGCGTATGAGCTAGAGAGAGAGCTTATTACTTATGGTAATATAGAGGATGAAGCTGTATTGATTGGTGCTTCAAAAAAAGTACAAAAACATTTTTCACAAAAAGAATTACAAAAAAATATTCCATTTGAAATTTATTTCAAAGATGATATTATCGAAAAGTACGCTATTATCCGTTTTGGAAGTAAGAAAGAAATTGTAGAACGGAAAAAATAGTTAGCAGAACATTCATTGACAATAGTCAATGAGTCATGGTAATATTTTTATGTTATAGTTTATAGCACCTAAACTGCTATATGCTACAACCGCACAAGACAGGTTCCCTAAAGACATTTTATGTCTACCTCGTTTTTGGCGAGTCTTAGTAATTAAGAGGAGGTGCAAGTATGTACGCAATTATCGAAACAGGTGGAAAACAAATTAAAGTTGAAGCTGGTCAAGCAATCTACATTGAAAAATTAGATGTTGAAGCTGGTGAAACTGTTACTTTTGACAAAGTTCTTTTCGTTGGTGGCGAAAACGTGAAAGTTGGTAGCCCAGTTGTAGAGGGTGCAACAGTTACTGCGAAAGTTGAAAAACAAGGTCGCGCTAAGAAAATCATCGTTTTCAAATACAAAGCGAAAAAGAACAATCGTAAGAAACAAGGTCATCGTCAACCTTACACTAAGCTAGTAGTTGAAGCTATCAACGCTTAATTCTGGTTAAGATGATTAAGATTACGATAAGTCGCACGAAATTAGGAAGTATCCGATCATTTAAAATGACTGGACATGCCAATTATGCGCCACATGGACAAGATCTTGTCTGTGCTGGAACTACAGCGGTTGTGTTTGGTTCTATAAATGCAGTGGAAGAACTTTGTAATGTGCAGGCAACTATTGAACTCGGAAGTGATGGCGGATTCTTGACGTATGAATTGCCTAATGATTTAGACGTTCATACAGCAGAAAAAGCACAAATACTTTTAGAAGGATTGGTTGTTTCACTTAAGACGATTGAACTTGATTACGGAAAGTATATCCGTTTAATAGAAAAAGTGCAGGAGGTGTAACGTATGTTAAGATTAGATCTTCAGTTTTTCGCATCTAAGAAAGGTGTAGGTAGTACAAAGAACGGTCGTGACTCTCAGTCAAAACGTCTTGGTGCTAAACGCGCAGATGGTCAAACGGTTTCAGGTGGTTCAATTCTTTACCGTCAACGCGGTACAAAAATTTATCCAGGTGTTAACGTTGGTCGTGGTGGCGATGACACTTTATACGCGAAAGTTGACGGCGTAGTACGCTTTGAGCGTCTTGGTCGTGACCGCAAACAAGTGAGCGTATATCCTGTTGCTCAAGAAGCATAAGAACTCACGGAAAACTCTAACCTGAGTGCAGGTTAGAGTTTTTCTATATTAAGGGGTATCTAAATGAATGAAAAATGGACAATTATAGATGCGTTGAGCCACTCGAGACATGATTGGCTCAATCGTTTGCAGATGGTTAAAGGAAATCTTTCCCTTGGAAAAGTGGAAGAGATTCATAGGCTCATCGATCGTTTTGTCCAAGAAGCGAGACAAGAATCCAATCTGATGGGGCTATCAATGCCTTTATTTTCAGAGTGGATTTTAACATATAATTGGAAACAGCAACCGTGCTTATTGGAGTACGAAGTATTAGGGAAATTACATAACTTATCTCATCTAGATGAGACTGTATGTACATGGACGAATCAGTTTTTCTTAATGCTTCAGCATAGTTTAGACGTATATGTTGAAAATTATGTTTGTATCACAATTGAAAGTGACGCGGAGAATGCTCGTTTCTTTTTTGATTTTCGTGGAAAGCTAACGAATGTAGAAGAACTACAAACGTGGCTTGCGAACGAAAACAATAAATGGTATTCCATTTCTTATACAGTACGAGACGAAGAAGTCTCAGTTATATTACAACTAATCGAAAAAAGTGTGGTGAAATAATGTTTGTAGATCAGGTCAAGATATATGTAAAAGGCGGCGACGGTGGTAACGGAATGGTTGCGTATCGTCGTGAGAAGTATGTACCTAAAGGTGGCCCAGCAGGTGGCGACGGTGGTAAAGGTGCAGATGTTGTTTTTGTTGTTGAGGAAGGCTTACGTACATTAATGGACTTCCGCTACCAACGTCATTTCAAAGCTGATCGCGGTCAGCACGGAATGAGTAAAGGTCAGCACGGTCGTAAATCTGAAGATTTAATCGTAAAGGTTCCACCAGGAACAATAGTGAAAGATGAAAAAACAGGTGAAATTCTTGCCGATTTAGTAACGCATGAACAAACAGCTGTAATCGCAAGAGGTGGCCGTGGTGGCCGTGGTAATTCACGTTTCGCAACAGCGACGAACCCAGCGCCAGAAATCGCTGAGAACGGGGAACCAGGTCAAGAACGTGATGTCACGCTAGAACTTAAAGTGCTAGCAGATGTTGGACTTGTTGGATTCCCAAGTGTAGGTAAATCTACATTATTATCTGTTGTATCATCAGCGCGTCCGAAAATTGCAGAATATCACTTTACAACAATCGTTCCGAATCTTGGTGTTGTTGAAACTGGTGATAACCGCAGCTTCGTTATGGCTGACCTTCCTGGACTAATTGAAGGCGCACACTCCGGCGTTGGACTTGGACACCAATTCTTACGTCATATCGAACGTACACGTGTAATTGTACACGTTATCGATATGTCTGGTTTAGAAGGACGTGAGCCATATGAAGATTATGTCACAATCAATAATGAACTAAAAGAATACAATATGCGTTTAACTGAGCGTCCACAAGTTGTTGTTGCAAACAAAATGGATATGCCAGATGCAGAAGAAAACTTACAAGCATTTAAAGAGAAATTGGGAGACGAAGTGAAAATTTTCCCAATCTCAGCTGTAACGAAACAAGGTGTTCGTGACTTACTATTTGAAGTAGCGAACTTATTAGAAACAACACCAGAATTCCCAATGTACGATGATGTAGAAGAATCTGAAGCAAGTGTAATGTACAAATTTGAATCTGAATCTAATTTTGAAATTACACGCGAAAGTGATGGCACATTTGTTATTTCTGGTTATGACATTGAGAAAACATTCAAGATGACAGACTTCTCACGTGATGAATCTGTACGCCGATTTGCTCGTCAAATGCGTGGAATGGGTATTGATGAAGCCCTTCGTGCACGTGGTGCAACAGACGGAGATATTGTGAAAATTCTTGAATATCAATTTGAATTTATCGATTAAGACTGCCGAAATATGGCGGTCTTTTTTTTTCGTTATTTGAGTCCAGTGAAAACCCAATTCATATAGGTGAACCATAAGTCGATATAGGAAAAAATCCCCATTGATTAAAGTTTCAATTTATAATAGACAAAGGAGTGATTTTAGAAGAATATTTTATGGGGAGAAAAGGAATATGTATAAAATATTAATTGTAGAAGATGATGAAAAAATTGCAGAGATATTAGAGGAGCATTTAGAAAGGTATGGATATCAATCTTTCAGAGTGAGCGATTTACGGCATATAAAAGATGAGTTTGTAAAAGTAAGTCCTCATCTTGTGTTACTTGATATTAATTTACCATACTTTGATGGCTTCTACTGGTGCCGCCAAATCCGCACTGTATCGAATGCGCCGATTATTTTTGTTTCTGCAAGAACAGGGGAAATGGATCAAGTAATGGCGATTGAAAATGGCGGAGATGATTACATTACGAAGCCATTCCATTTAGATATCGTAATGGCAAAGGTGAAAAGTGCACTCCGCCGCGGGTATGGTGAGTATGCTTTGACCGCGGAAAGTGACTGCTTAGGTGTTAATGGATTGTTATTATTCCCATCACAGCACACAGTAGAGTGGAAAGGTCAACAAACGGAACTTACAAAAAATGAGTTTTATTTATTAGAATGTTTAATGAAACAATCAAATCAATACGTGACACGTGAAGAGCTGTTAGAGGCTTTATGGGATGAAGTAGCTTTTGTTGATGATAATACATTAACCGTGAATGTAAAGCGTGTAAGGAAGAAACTTGAGGAGTTAGGCATTAAAAATGCAATTGTCACAAAGCGTGGGTACGGTTATGCTCTTCTTACTGAGTGGGGCGAAGGGCATGAAGGTTAAAAATTACCTCATAGAACGTTTTTCCTTAATCCTTTCTTACATTATAAGCCTTTGTTTATTTGGACTCGTATTGCAGTTGCAAAGCCTTTTAGAAAAGCGTGCGCTGGACTGGAGTACATGGTTATACGGACTTTTATTAGGGACAGTTGTGTTTAGTGTATACCTTATTTACGATTACCGAAAACGAAGTGTGTTTTTAAAGAGGATAGAACAGTATATTGCCGGTGGACATACATTACATGACTCTTTACTTATCGATACTTCTTATACGTCAGAGCAAGAAATGGTCGTTGAAGCGTTTACGCTATTAAGGCAGCAATATATGAATGAAGTTCATAAGCAGCATGCAAAAGAGCAACAGCAAATGATTTTTATGAACCAGTGGATCCATCAAATGAAAACACCAGTATCCGTTATTGAATTATTGTTACAGAAATATGGTAAGGAACACCGTGAAGCAAGGGGAACGATTGAAAGTATTCGTGAAGAAAATAACCGTATTTTAAATGGGTTAGATTTAGCGTTACATATGGCAAGGTTAGATCAATTTTCGAAAGACTATAAAGTAGAAGTAGTAAATGTTATAGAGGTCATTCGAGATATTATTAATGAAAATCGGAAGTCGTTCATTCAATCTTCTGTATTTCCGAAAATGATGTTTGAAGAAGAGACTTGTATGATTGCGTCTGATAGAAAGTGGCTTAGTATCGCGATGAGCCAAATTGTTGTGAATGCAATTAAGTATACAAAAATTTCAGAAGCAGAGAAAAAAGAAATTCAATTTCAAATTGAAGAGAAAGATCAAAAGGTGTTATTACATATTAAGGACAATGGAATTGGTATTCCAGAGCAAGATGTAAAGCGTATATTTGATCCGTTCTTTACGGGAATAAACGGCCGTAAAACAAGGGAAGCGACAGGTATGGGTTTATATATTACGAAGGAAATTTGCGGTAATTTACATCATGGAGTGTATGTACAATCAACTGAAGGGGAAGGAACAACAGTTACGTTCCAATTTGCAAAAGATGAAGAATATCATACATTAATGAGAAAAATGACAAAACTGTAAGATAACAAAACGTTTTGTAAGGGAAATCACTCGTTTCTTTTTCTTATTTTTCTTATAGTAAATGTAAGAAGAAAACACGTAGGGGGATTAGAAATGAGTGTTCTTGAAGTAAAAGGGTTAACAAAGGTGTATCAATCAAAAGGTTCAGTAGCGACGACTGCTTTAAATGATATAAATTTTAAAATTGAAGAAGGCGAGTTTGTAGGGATTATGGGGCCTTCAGGAAGCGGAAAAACAACGCTTTTAAATTTATTAGCAACAATTGATAAGCAAACTTCAGGTCATGTGCTTGTAAATGGTGAAGAAATTAATCAAATGCGTGCTGCAAAATTGGCGGAATTTCGCCGTACACATCTAGGATTCATTTTCCAAGATTTCAACTTACTTGATACATTATCGATTAAAGAAAATATTATTTTGCCGCTTGTAATGGCGAAGAAATCTGTAAATGAAATCGATGCGAAAGTACTTGAAATTGCGAGGTTTTTAAACATCGAAGAAATTTTAAATAAAAAAGTATACGAAGTATCAGGTGGACAACAACAACGTGCAGCAGCTGCAAGGGCGATTATTCATGAACCAACATTAATTTTAGCGGATGAGCCAACAGGAAACTTAGATTCTAAGTCAGCGAAATCATTAATGGGAGCACTTCAAGATTTGCATGAGCAAAAGAAAGTAACGATTGCAATGGTAACACATGATCCAGTAGCCGCTAGTTATTGCGAACGTATCCTTTTCATACGTGATGGAGAGATTTTTTCAGAAATACATAAAGGAAGAACGAAGCAAGCCTTTTTCCAAGAAATTTTAGACGTACTTGCGATGCTAGGAGGAGAATATCATGAACTTTCGCCAGCTCGCGCTTAATAACGTAAAAGGAAATTGGCGTAATTATAAAGCGTTTCTTATTAGTAGTTGTTTATCGATTGTCGTATTTTTCATGTATGCTTCCTTCATTTATCATCCAGATGTCGTAAGCGGTAATATTAGTATGAAGACGATGATTACAAAAGGGTTAGAATCGATGAATTATATTGTAGTCATCTTCTCAGCACTCTTTATTTTATATGCAAATTCAACGTTTTTACGAGCAAGAAAAAAAGAATTTGGCTTATTAACGTTAATAGGTGGAACGAAGTCTCAGCTCGGCCGAATGATTATATTAGAGCAACTGATGTTAGGGAGTATTGCCATTGTAGTAGGTATTGGGATTGGGATGCTTTGTTCAAAACTTTTCTTCCAAGCACTCACTGTCTTACTAAAAATTGATAAAACACTGCCGCTTGTGTGGAATGGAAAAGCAGTTCTTATTACAGTTGGCATATACTTTGTCCTCTTTTTAATACTATCATTGTTTAGTGTTTGGACAGTAGGCCGCTTGCAAATTATTGATTTATTAAGAGAGGCAAGAAAACAAAAAGTAGAACCTTTTGCATTTACATGGTTAGGGGTAGTTGGTATAGGCTGTATTATTGCTGCGTATATACTTTGTTCCCAAGTAACAATTATGAATTTCATTATGTATTTCTTACCAATTGTCGGACTGACAATTGGCGGAACGTATTTACTATTTACACAAGGAAGTACAGTCGTATTAAAAGCATTGCAAAAACGAAAACAATCTTTTTATACGTATCCCAATATGTTTGTACTTAGCAATCTTATTTATAAAATGAAAGATAATGCTCGTTTTCTATTTGTTATTTCTATTATTACGGCGGTTGTTTCTTCAGCGGTTGGTACGCTTTATGTATATTTTGAAAATATGAGTGCGAAAACGATAGAGCTTACACCGCATGCTATTTCATATGAGGAAAAGGGACTAAATACGCATAGCCTGATTAATGAAGAAAAAGAACAAGAGATTGTAAAAAAACATGGGTTTGAAGATGCACGAAAAGTAATTTACGTAAAACTACCTGCAACACAGAAAATAATGTTGTTTAACAGTGAACGTGAAGTACCAATGACGATTATTTCAGAAAAAGAATATAACGCGGAAGTACGTGAACAAAAGAAAGAGCAAATTACAGAGGTTCATAATGCACCAGGTAGTGCGACGATGGTTATGGTTGATGCAGCAAATGAACTTATGAAGATAGATCGTACGAAACCGTATGAATTTACAATCAACGGACAAACGCAGTCTGTTCAATTAAATGAGCCAACTCCATTTTCTGTTTTTAATGATAGTGAATATCTCATTGTGAATGATCAAGATTTTGAGAAATACGCAAAGCTCGTACCAGATGAAGAAAAGACGAAATATTACGGTTATTATATAGAAGACTGGAAAAGTACGGAAGACCTTGTGCTAGATTTGAAAAAGGAAATTGCACCAGAAAAGCAAGGGGAATTGAGAAACGCTGTGTTCGCTTATAAAGATATAAGAGAAGGTGGAGCGATTACAATGTTCATCGGATTCTTCGTAGCAGTACTGTTCTTCTTCTTTGCGTGTAGCATGACATACTTTAAATGGTTTAATGATAAAGAACAAGATCGTATTCAATTTAAGTCATTAAAAAGAATTGGTATGACAGATAAAGAAATTCGTAAAATTGCAATTCGTCAGATGGGTGTTATCTTCTTTATCCCAATTTTAATCGGTACAATTCATAGTGGGTTTGCTCTTCATACGTTAGGGAAAATGCTTTATATCGATTTATGGAAATCAGGTGCGATTGTAATAGGGGCTTATATTTTAGCTTCTGCCATTTACTTTATGATCGCGCAAAGAGGATATTTAAAACACGTGAAAAGCTAGGGAAACCTCTAGCTTTTTGCCTATGTAGTAAGGTACAGGAGGACGATAGATGAACATTCGGCAACTGGCGCTACAAAATATAAAGGGAAATTGGCGTAATTATAAAGTGTTTTTCTTAAGTAGTTGTTTTGCCATATTTGCTTCTTATGCATATATGTCTGTCATTGTACATCCGTATATGCAAGAGACGATGTGGTATCAAAATGTACGCTGGGGACTTATCATATGTAACGTTATAATTATTTCTTTTTTCGTCATATTTATTTTGTACTCTACTTCTATTTTCATAGAAGCACGTAAGAAAGAATTAGGGTTATATATGTTAATGGGAGCGACGAAGTCTAACGTAATAGGAGTGATTATGACCGAGCAAATATTGATCGGAATTTTCGCTAATATTTTCGGTATCGGGCTTGGCATGATTTTTTTAAAACTCTTTTTTATGGTGTTTAGCATGTTACTTCGCCTTCCGAAAGAACTCCCTGTCATATTTGACATGAGAGCGATTGGTGTAACGTTTGTTATATATATGCTCGTCTTTGTTCTGTTATCTTTTATAAGTGCTTTACGTATATGGAATATAAAAATCATACGGTTATTAAAAGAATTTCGAACAGATAAACGAGAGAGGAAAACATCAAAGTGGCTTTGTTTATTCGGCTTTTCTTGTTTAGGAACGGGATATGCGCTAGCGCTACAAGTGACGATGCCAACGATAGCATTATACTTTTTCCCTGTGTCTATACTTATTTTTTTTGGAACGTATTTTTCTTTTACACATGGTGTTAGCCAATTGTTAGAAGTGATAAAACGAAATAAAAAGATTATGTATACATATCCGTATTTATTTATAGTGAATCAATTGTCACATCGAATGAAGGAAAATAGTCGCTTTTTCTTTCTGTTGTCTATGGCAACAACGTTTGTCGTTACGGCGACAGGTACGGTGTTCTTATATTTTTCTAGCATGCAAGATATGTGGCGTGGCGGAGGAGTACACTCATTTTCATACATAGAAAAAGGCACTTCTGCTCATGAAGTTTTCGAGAAAGACAAGGTTGAAAACTTATTACATCAATATGGATATGATAATTTTCAATATATGAGTTTTGTTGGAGTGTATGCATCCTTTCAGTCCAATAAGGGAGAAACAGAGGTAGCACCGCTTATAAAGGAAAGTGAATACAATCAAGAGGCAAGAAAACAAAAACAGAAAATGTATTATCCTAAAAAAGGAACAGTTACACTTGTCTATTATAATAAACGCAATTATCCAAATGTATATAATCAAAAAGAGATTCAATTGCAAGTAATGAATCAAGCGTATCCATTCGCATTTAACGGTCAGAAAGAAGGGGTACAATTTAACTATCACCCTTCATACATTAATGGTCTGTTTTTTGTCATGAATGATGAAGATTTTAACAGTATAGCAAATACAATTCCGGATTCTGAAAAAATGATATATAGAGGTTACACATTACCAAATATCGAAAATACGAAAGAATTAAACGAAGATTTACGGAAACATATGAAACAAGATAATAATGATGCGTTTCGAAGTAATATGGAATTATATGTGAATATGAAAGAAGGTGGTGATATTACTCTATTTATAGGCTCATTCATTAGCATATTATTCTTCCTTACGTCATGTAGCATCGTATATTTTAAATGGTTTCATAATATTGCATCCGATCGAAAGCAGTACGGGGCGCTCTCTAAACTTGGAATGACGAAGGAAGAAGTGTGGAAGATTTCTCGTTGGCAATTGTGTATGCTATTTTTTGCGCCAATTATAGTAGGGAGTATGCATAGTGCAGTTGCGTTATATACGTTTCATAATACTCTCTTTATGGACGGTTCATTAAGAAAAGTAGGTTTGTTTATTCTGTTTTACATTGCTGCATGTATCATCTATTTCTTCTTCGCTCAAAGAGAATACAAGAAACATTTAGACTAGCGAATGCTAGTCTTTTTTTAATATTCGAAATTCTCATAGAAGAATATTAAAAAGTATGGTATAACAGTAAGAAAACGAAAAAGAGGGAAAAGACGATGATTCGAGTAGGATATTTAGGACCAGAAGCGACATTTACAAATATGGCGGTGAGTCGTTTTTTTCCGGAAGCAGAGCATGTACCGTATCGAACGATTCCAGATTGTATTGATGCAGCCGCAAATGAAAACGTAGATTTCGCAGTTGTACCGTTAGAGAACGCCATAGAAGGTTCAGTTAATATAACGGTTGATTATCTCGTACATGAGCAGCCACTTTCCATTGTAGGAGAAATTACAGTGCCAATTCAGCAACATTTACTCGTACACCCGCAGTACGAAGGAGTGTGGAAAGAAGTATACGCTGTACATTCTCATCCACATGCCATTGCACAGTGCCATAAATTTTTAAATGAGGAATTAAAAGGGGTAACCGTTCGCGATATGACATCAACAAGCGCTGCTGCACAATATGTGAAAGAACATCCTGAAGAAAAAATTGCAGCTATTGCAAATGAAGCAGCGGCAGAAAAATACGGATTAACAATTGTAAGGCGTGATATTCATACTCATAAAAACAATCATACACGTTTCCTTGTTCTCCATAAGAAAAAGAAAGCAGTACTCCCAAATAACGGAGAAAACCGAGGAGAGAAAACGACGCTTATGATAACGTTACCTGCTGATTACGCAGGGGCACTATATCAAGTGTTATCAGCTTTCGCATGGAGAAAATTAAACTTATCCAAAATTGAATCGCGCCCGATGAAAACAGGCCTTGGAAATTACTTTTTCTTAATCGACGTCGACAAAGCATACGATGATGTATTATTGCCAGGCGTAACAATGGAACTTGAAGCACTCGGGTTTTCTGTTACTGTGCTGGGGAGTTATTCTTCTTATTGGTTGTAAGGGGAGTGTTTGTCGTATTTTGTAGTTAAGTCGATATAATTTCGGTCGCTAGTATACCGTATGATAGATAAATAGAGTCCCACCTATAAAAGGTGGGATTTATTATTTTAACTTCGAAAGACGATCCTCTAACTGACCACGCCAAATCTCGGCTAGTTCTTGTACAGCAAGAACCTTCTCAATGCCATCTTTATCTTTCCTATTATGAAAATAAATTTCGTTAGAGAACAAAACAGATACATTGTTTGATGGACGCTCTAGTAATGTAATTTTAGAATCTTTACGCACAGTACCTTCTTGAAGAACGCGGCATAAGTAGCCAGTATATCCAGTTGCTACAATGCGTGGTAAAATGCCAGGAATACCGACACGTTTTGAAATTGTGCTACAAGGTACGCGAGCTTGTGTTACTTGAATGATTGCTTCGCCTAGTTGATATGTATCTCCGATGCAAACATCACGCTCTAACATATTTGTTACGGTAATGTTTTCGCCAAATGTGGAAGCTGGAAGTGTAGTTTGAAATTCCTCTTCCCATAGTGCGTAATGCTCGTGTGGGTACACACAAACTGCGCGATCAGGTCCCCCGTGGTGTTTTAAATCCGCTACATCATCACCACGGAATCCGTCTTTTGAGAGGAAGGCCTCTTCTGTAGGATCTTTACATATACCTGTTATCATTTCTTTATCTTCGCCATATTTCATTTGTTTCGGTTTACCAGTGCTAAAGTGAACGAGTTCAATTCCCATAGTTGATCTCCTTTACAATTGATTTCAATATTATATCACTAAAAAAGCACAGAGAATGATGAAAAACTCTGTGCTGTACATTAATTAATAAACGAGAAATCCAGCTCGATCTAGTGCCTCACAGGCAGCATCTAATTTCTCTTTAGAATCTGCTTCGATTGTATGTAAGTGAATACCATCTGTTAGTTGCGAAAGATAGGAAGCGTTTGTGTTTTCGATTTTTTGTAAATATTGTTCTACATCGAAGCGATTACTTACCATAATCGATGCTGTTAAGTCGCCGTATACAGGATGCTCAACTTTTACGTCTTTAATCGTAACGCCGTGGTCAACTAACATAGTAAGTTCTTGACGTACTTCTGCCGGTTTATGTTGGCATACGATTACGCGTTCGAAAGCTTGTTGTCTTGTTTGTGGCTTTAAATATAAATATCCTTGTGCAGTCGCAATAATTGGTTCATTTCGTGCTTTTAGTAAGGAAATGTCTTGAACGATAACTTGCCTACTTACGTTTGTCTTTTTAGATAGTTCATTCCCTGATAACGGTTCATTTGCAGCAAGAAGCCACTCAAGGATGAGTTGTCGTCTTTCTTCGCCTAAAATCTTTTTTTGATCATTTTGTTTCATTATGATTTAACACCTCTATAAAATTGATTTCCAATTGTGTGTAGTGCATGAATAGTTGTATCAATTTGTTCTTTCGTTGTGTGATGTCCGAAAGAACAGCGGACATATTGTTTTGCCTCTTCATACGTTTTTCCAATTGCAAGCATTGTTTTTGAAGGGTCTTGTTTACCTACTTGGCAAGCACTTCCAGTTGAAATGGCTATACCATGACGGTTACATTCTAACATTGTATACTGACCTTCTATTCCTTTTATTGTAACCCCAATAATATGTGGTAAACAAGAAGTAGAATGTCCTTTCACTTCAATTTCTAGAGGAAGTGTTTGTAATTGCTCTAAAAAATAAGATCGTAATTGTTTAAAACGAAAGCTCTCTTCCTTTTGATTCTTTAATATATGCTCTGCGGCTGTTAAAAAAGCAGCGATTCCAGGAACGTTCACTGTACCAGGGCGAAAGCCTTTTTCATGAGAAGTTCCTGGAAATACTTGTTCCCAGCGAACTTGCGGATTTATATAGCAAGCTCCAACTCCTTTTGGTCCGTATATTTTATGGGCTGAAACAGAGAGGCTATCAATCTCCATCGCTTTAACGTCTATTGGAAGTTTACCAAACGTTTGAACACAATCCGAATGAAATAAAACATTATATTTTTTTAAAAGTGCTCCGATCTCTGCAATGTTTTGAACGGTCCCGATTTCAGAGTTTCCATGCTGTATACTTGCTAGAGCAGTATCTTCTGTAATAGCTGCTTCTAAATCTACTAAATGAATTATCCCACTTTTATCAACAGGAATCTCAGTAATAGTATAACCTTGCGATTGTAAGGATTGAAAATAACTTCGAATCGATGCGTGTTCCATAGGTGTCGTAATAATGTGCTTTCCATTTCTAGCATTTAGAAGGGATTGAATCGCAAGGTAGTTAGATTCTGAACCGCCGCTTGTAAAGAATACACCTTGTTCCTTACCCCCAATCATTTCTGCAAATGTTTCTCTACAAACTTGCAATAAAGATGATGCGCTTCCGCCGATATCGTGTAAACTTTGTTCATTTCCGAAATATTTCTTTGCTGCTTCTACATATGTTTCTAAAGCTTCTTCGCTCATAGGTGTTGTCGCTGCATAATCTAGATATATCATCATGTAATTTCCTCTCTTCAGTAAGAGTGACATTTGTTTTCGTTTTTAGAATGGTAGTGAAAATAAGAATTGTAAAAAAACTCTTGTCATTATTTTAAAACTATGTAAATATAGGTGTCAAGACAGTTGGAAAGTGTAAAGTGGGAGGCAACAATTATGCCAAGTGCAGATGTCTTGATTATTGGAAGTGGCGTTGCGGCGCTTCGTGTTGCGAAAGAGCTTTGTCACGAAAAGAATGTGATAATTATCACAAAAAAAACAGGACGTAATAATAATACACATTTAGCTCAAGGAGGAATTGCAGCAGCAGTTGCTACATATGACGATCCGAGTGGGCATTTTGAAGATACATTAGTGGCAGGTTGCCATTATAACAACGAAGAAGCAGTTCGTTATTTAGTTGAAGAGGGACCGAAAGAAATAAGTAAGCTTATTACGAATGGAATGAAATTTGATGGGGATGAAAAAGGGATCCACCTTGGTAAAGAAGGGGCGCATCGAAAACGGCGCATTTTACATGCCGGAGGAGATGCAACTGGTAAAAATCTATTAGAGCATTTAATACAAGAAGTAGTTCCGAACGTTACTGTCGTTGAGCATGAAATGGTGCTCGATTTTATTATAGAAAATAATAAATGCATAGGAGCTTTAACGCGAAATAGTGAAGGGAAGCTGAAGCGTTACTATGCTGATAATACGGTGTTAGCATCAGGAGGAATAGGTGGTTTGTACGCCTTTACATCGAATGATGAGACAATTACAGGCGATGGACTTGCGATGATATATCGAGCTGGGGGAGAACTTGTTGATTTAGAATTTGTACAATTTCATCCGACGATGTTATACGTGGACGGGCGATGTTGTGGTCTCGTTTCTGAAGCAGTCCGTGGTGAAGGAGCTGTCCTTATAAATGGAAAAGGACAGCGTTTTATGATGGATATACATCCCGGGAAAGATCTCGCACCGCGTGATGTAGTGGCAAGGGCTATTCATGAACAACTTCTTGCAGGTGAAAAAGTGTACTTAAACATCGAAACCATTCAAAACTTTGAACAACGTTTTCCGACCGTCTCATCATTATGTAAAAAGAATGGTATTGATTTAAAAGAAAATTCTATTCCGGTCGTACCGGGCGCTCATTTTCATATGGGCGGCGTGAAGACGAATTGTGACGGAGAGACGTCCATTTCAAACTTATATGCGGTCGGTGAAGTGGCTTGTAATGGAGTTCATGGTGCGAATAGATTGGCGAGTAATTCATTATTAGAAGGTCTTGTGTTTGGAAGACGAATAGGAAAACACATTTTAGCTAAGTCAGCAGAGGAAAGAAAAAATGTGCCGGAAGAGAGAGGGAAAAGTTTTATAGCTCTTAATGATTTACCGTTGAAAGAAGAAATACAAGAATGCATGATGAAATATGTTGGGATTGTGCGAACTGAGAAAAATTTATCATATGCTCAGAGATGGTTTAGTAGGTACGGTGTGCGAAATATGATCTTACAATATGATGCACTTACAAATGAAGAGATAACGCTTATTAATATGTTAACAGTTTGTGAGCTTATAACAGTATCAGCTTTGCAAAGAGAAGACAGTATTGGTGGTCATTATCGCATTGATTATCCAGAAAGAAATAGCGTGAAAAAAGAGATTATCCGAGTGAGAAGAAAACTACAACTTGTTTAATAAGGGGAAGAGGGGTTTTATGAATACGTTAAAAGTTAAGGAAGCATTAAATCGATTTTTTCTAGAAGATATAGGAGAAAGAGATGTAACATCTCAGCTTATCTTTCCCGATAATGCACTTGCGAAAGGAACGTTTCTTGTAAAGGATACAGGGGTATTTGCAGGGTGCTTAGTAATTGAAGAAGGATTTAAATTAATTGATCAGAGAATTGAAGTTGAACTTCATAAAAAAGATGGGGATCTTGTAGAAAAAGGCGAAATAATTGCAACCGTGCAAGGCCCAATCGCATCATTATTAACGGCAGAGCGCGTTATATTAAACGTTATTCAGCGTATGAGCGGGATAGCGACGATGACGCGTAAGGCGGTTTTTGCTTTAGATAGCAGTCATACACGCATTTGTGATACGAGAAAAACGATGCCAGGACTACGTATGTTTGATAAATATGCTGTAGTATGCGGGGGCGGATTTAACCACAGATTCGGTTTATATGATGGTGTCATGATTAAAGACAATCATATTGCTTTTGCTGGCTCGATTACAAAAGCTGTTACATCGGTGAAAGAAAGATTGGGACATATGGTGAAAGTAGAAGTCGAAACAGAGACAGAGGCGCAAGTAAGAGAAGCAGTAGAGGCCGGCGCAGATGTTATTATGTTCGATAATCGTACGCCAGAAGAGATTCGTGAGTTTTCAAAAATTGTACCAAGTGCCATCGTTACGGAGGCTTCAGGTGGTATTACAATTGAAGATTTATCAAAATACGGAAAAACAGGGGTAGATTATATTTCACTTGGAGCGTTAACACATTCAGTGAAAGCACTTGATATTAGTTTTAATATTGAGGCCTAATGAGAGTGGTTTAGAGGGGGAGAATCATAAATGGGTATTTTAGAGAAAGTTCAGCCAATCGAAGTAATGTTACCAGAGCGTTATCAAACGATGTCTATATTAGAGATGGAAGAGCGTGTCCGTGAAATTAAAGAAAAAATGGGGGCATTACTATTTATTCCAGGACATCATTATCAAAAAGATGAAGTGGTGCAATTTTCAGATGCAGCAGGGGACTCACTTCAACTCGCACAAGTTGCAGCGAATAATAAAGAGGCGAAATATATTGTGTTTTGTGGTGTGCACTTTATGGCAGAAACGGCAGATATGTTAACGACAGATGATCAAATTGTCATCTTACCAGATATGCGTGCCGGCTGTTCTATGGCAGATATGGCAGATATTGAACAAACAGAAAGAGCGTGGAAAGAGCTCGCGAAATTATTTGGGGATACGATGATTCCATTAACGTATGTAAATTCAACAGCTGCGATCAAAGCGTTTTGTGGTCGTAATGGAGGGGCAACAGTAACCTCTTCTAATGCAAAACAAATGGTGTCTTGGGCGTTTACACAAAAAGAGCGTCTCGTCTTTTTACCAGACCAACATTTAGGAAGAAATACAGCGTATGATTTAGGTATTCCGTTAGAAAAAATGGCAGTGTGGAACCCGCATACAGATTCATTAGAGTACGATGGAGATATAGAAGAAATTCAAGTGATTTTATGGAAAGGCCATTGTTCTGTTCATCAAAACTTCACTGTGAAAAATATTGAAAATGTGCGAAAAAATCATCCGGATATGAATATTATTGTTCACCCTGAATGTTGTTATGAAGTGGTTGCTGCTTCTGATTATGCAGGATCAACGAAATATATTATTGATATGATTGAAGCAGCTCCGGCGGGAAGTAAGTGGGCGATTGGTACAGAGATGAATTTAGTGAACCGAATTATTCAGCAACATCCAGATAAAGAAATTATTTCGCTAAATCCGTTTATGTGTCCTTGCTTAACGATGAACCGAATTGACTTACCTCACCTGTTATGGGCACTTGAGAACATAGAAAGAGGAGAACAAATTAACGTTATTCGTGTAGAGAAACAAGTAACAGAAGAGGCAGTTCTTGCATTAAATCGTATGTTAGAGCGCGTTTAAAGCAGCGGGATTTCCGTTGCTTTTTTTCGTACATATAATCATAACAAGGATGAAATAGGCATACATTGTGTTGAGGAAATCATTGCGGTTTTTCTATGCTTATTCCACTTCGAATCATATTGAAAATAGAAGAAGTGATAAAAGTAAAAGAAGTTAATGTTGTTTAGAAAGTGTTTTTACTTATAGATAAGTTATACAGGAGGGGGAAAATTTGAAAATTCATATCGTGCAAAAAGGGGAGACCCTTTGGAAAATTGCAAAAAAGTACGGAGTGGATTTTGAAACGCTAAAAAAAACAAATACACAGCTTAGCAATCCAGACCTAATTATGCCAGGGATGAAAATTAAAGTGCCATCGCATAGCGTTCATGTGAAACAACAAACTGGATCGGGTTCAGCGCCCCCGAAACAATATGTAAAAGAGGTGCAGCAAAAAGAGTTTGCATCAACACCAACGCCACTTGCAATAGAAGATGAAGATGAGATCACGTATCAATCAACACCTATTACACAACAACCAGCTATGCAACAAACGCAAAAAGAAATGCAGATAAAACCGCAAAAAGAAATACAGGTGAAGCCGCAAAAGGAAGTGCAAGTGAAGCCACAAAAAGAAGTGCAAAAAGAAATTCCGATTCAAAAAGAGAAGCCAGTTGAAAAGCCGCCTGTCATTCAAAAACCACCTGTTGTAGAGAAAGTAGAAAAACTAAAACCTACTACAAAAGAAAATACTAAATTTTCTATCAATGTGTTACCACAGCCACCGCAACCACCAATTAAAGCGAAAAAAGAATATAAAATTTCAGACGTAATAAAAAAGGGAAGCGAGTTAATTGCTCCTCAAATTAATAAAATGAAACCTAACAATGTCATTTCTCCGCAAACGAAAAAAGACAATATAGGAAACATAGTGTCACCGCAAGTGAAAAAAGACAATATAGGGAATATAGTGTCACCGCAAGTGAAGAAAGAGAATGTAGGGAATATAGTGTCGCCGCAAGTGAAGAAAGAGAATGTAGGGAATATAGTGTCGCCGCAAGTGAAGAAAGAGAATGTAGGGAATATAGTGTCGCCGCAAGTGAAAAAAGAAAATGTAGGAAGCATAGTCTCACCAAACGTATCAAAAGAAAGTGTTATTATCCCGCAAGTAATACCGCCTAATATTCAAGTGCCGAATATAATGCCAATAATGGATAACAATCAACCACCAAATATAATGCCAATAATGGATAACAATCAACCACCAAATATAATGCCAATAATGGATAACAATCAACCACCAAATATAATGCCAATAATGGATAACAATCAACCACCAAATATAATGCCAATAATGGATAACAATCAACCACCAAATATAATGCCAATAATGGATAACAATCAAATATGATGCCGATAATGGATAACCCAAATGCCAAATATGATGCCGATAATGGATAACAACCAAATGCCAAATATGATGCCGATAATGGATAACAACCAAATGCCGATAATGGATAACAACCAAATATGATGCCGATAATGGATAACAACCAAATGCCAAATGCATATGCCGATAATGGATAACAACCAAATGCCAAATATGATGCCGATAATGGATAACAACCAAATGCCAAATATGATGCCGATAATGGATAACAACCAAATGCCAAACATGATGCCGATAATGGATAACAACCAAATGCCAAACATGATGCCGATAATGGATAACAACCAAATGCCAAACATGATGCCGATAATGGATAACAACCAAATGCCAAATATGATGCCGATAATGGATAACAACCAAATGCCAAACATGATGCCGATAATGGATAACAACCAAATGCCAAACATGATGCCAATAATGGATAACAATCAAATGCCGAACATGATGCCAATAATGGATAACAATCAAATGCCAAACATGATGCCAATAATGGATAACAATCAAATGCCGAACATGATGCCAATAATGGATAACAATCAAATGCCAAACATGATGCCGATAATGGATAACAATCAAATGCCGAACATGATGCCATATCAACAGCCAATGATGCCGCCATATCCGCAGTATCAGCAACAAAATCCATACAATCAAATGCCGTATCAACAAATGGCACCGCAATATACTTCTATGCCAAATCCAAATATGATGCCAATGGATAATAATATGCCACCACTCGTACAAGGGGAAGAAGATTGTGGATGCGGAGGAGAGAGTAGGTTATATAGTCCGCAACCGGGTGGACCACAATACGCCAATCCTTTATATTATCAACCAACTCAGCCAGCATATGCACCGCAGCCAGGAACGATGTATTATCAGCCGGACCCACCAAACGTATTTGGAGAACCAGTTTCAGAAGAAGAGGACGAAGAGGAAGTTTAAAAAAGGTGGGGTTATTCCCACCTTTTTTGTATTCGTGATAGTCAGGAATATGGTGAATTTACATTAAGTGCTAGAAAATTCCTAGTGAAATATTAACAGTGTAAAAACCCTCTCTGTTACTCATCATAAGGGGGAGCTTTTCGAAAGAGAAGTTCATTCTAACAGAGGGGGTTTTTGTATTGAATACGAAAGTAAAAGTTATTGCTGCTTCTTTGTTAGTTACCAGTGCATTAGCTGCATGTGGTACACCAAAAGATAATAATGCGATGGATGGACGTAACTACAATTACGAGCGTACATCTTATAATGATACACACCAGTATCGTGATAATGTAGCGCGTAACGATCGTTCTACAGATTATGTAACATATAGAAACGGTCGTAACGATACAGGATATAATAATTATTACCGTGATGTAAATTACAATGGGCAAATTGCTAATCCACATCCAACTCGTAATATTACAATGAACAATTCATACATTAACAATGATGGTAAAACTGCGGAGAAAATTACGAATCGTGTGAAACGTATGAATAACGTAGACCGAGTTTCTACAGTTGTATATGGAAACGATGTAGCGATTGCGGTAAAACCACGTAATACAGCGACGAATGAAACAGCGATGGCGAACGAAATTCGTCAAGCTGTTGTGAATGAAGTTGGAAATAGAAACGTATATGTTTCTGTAAGAAATGACATGTTTACTCGTGTTGATGCAATGAGTACGCGTTTACGTAACGGCACAGCTACAAACGATTTTAATCGTGACATAACAAATATGTTCCGAGACATTCGTTACGGTCTGACTGGTACTATGCGATAACAAATCAAAGAGGAAGGGATAGCCCTTCCTCTTTATTCATCGTCGTCTTGTAAACGTCGTTTTTTTATAAAATAACTAACGGAGTAAGACGCTAAAAAGCATATGAAGAGAATACCACCTGTTAAAATAGCTTCAAATAGAGGTCTTTCTGGACTGAAAATGATATAAATAATAGCCATGATAATTCCTACAATAAGAGAGCGTAAAATAATTTTGTAATAAGGAGTTAACTTTATTTCATTTTCGCTTTCTTCTACATCGATAGAAACGCTTAACTGTAAATAACTAAGTACAATACTTGTAAGAATAAATAATAACCACAATGGAGATTTCGTAATTTGATCCATTCCTTCTGTGAATCCGATATAGCCTAAAATTCCGATTATACCAATTGATTGAAAAAGAAAGGCAATACGTATGTTTTTTAACATTTGAAGTATGAGGCGTTCATCTTTAATTTTTTTCAAGGCATTCATCCCCTGTTTATATTTATAGTGTTAATTGTAACATATATATTACATTAATCAATTTATAATTTACATAAACTTCAATTGGTTGAAAGAGGAAGAAAAATATATTTAGAAATATATTGCGCTTCTACCTTGTTAATGTTATATTAGCAAAGCGATGAGCTAATTTACGTAAGTCGAGAGATATGCTTAAGTGCTAAACACGCGAATGTGGTCGCCTGGTCTTTCGCCGTAAACGCATCAGACGCCTGCTTTGCAGGCGTCTTTCATTTTATATAAAAGTAAATGATACATGCAGATGAGGATTAACCCTTATCTGCATTTTTTGTCCCGCTATTTGTGGGCAGTAAGACTCCCACCTCGAAATTCGGCGAATGCGAGGGAGTTAGGTGGGAGATCAACTGCCCGTAAAAGCCCGATTGGTTTAACTAATAATCAGTGGGGGATGAACAAAACCCCCCACTGATTAAAGTTTCACTTTATTTTCCTTAGAAATTTAATGCTATTGTTTATATGGATAAAACCCCCATTTCCGGAAAAGCTACAAATGAAAGTATGATTTTGCCTAGAAGAGGTGAACGGAAATGAAATGGATGCTAATTGCAGTGCAAGCTTTCGTTGTGATGTTTTGCTTAGCTTATGGATCCGATGTGAGGGCAGAAATAACAGAAAAAGTACCTGAAGTTACAATTTTATTAGAGCGTATGTATGTTGATGGAGAAGTAAGCGAGGAAATACTGACAGAAAAAGTAGCGGATTTAGAAAAGTTTTTGCAGCAATATAAAGAATGGCAACTTGTTGATCGTGATGATGTGCAAATCGTATTACAAAGGAAAGTTGATGATATTTCTCCTTTACTGAAAACGAGCGGTTATTTTGGTGTTTCAGAGGAAGGGATATTGCAAATTTTTAAAGGGGTACCGAAAAGTGATAACGCGATCCATTCCTTCTTTCAAATTGATATGAAAAAGCTTGAGAGTTATGAGCGAGCAAAACTAAAGCGTGGTATTCGTATTAAGTCAAAAGAAGGATTCGTGAAGACAATCGAAAAAATGAAGCAATACGCAGTGCAAAATAATAAAAAAGGCAGCTCAGGGTGAGCTGCTTTTTTTATTTATTCTTAGCTAAAATCTCTTTTGCGATTTCATCAATTAGCATATCTTTTCCGATTGGATTGAATGCTTTCGTATTGAAGGCTTCATTCGATACTTCATATACGTGATTGTTTTTTACTGCTTTATTATCTTTCCAAACCGCACTGTTTTTATAGTCTTCGTACACTTTATCAGCTTCTCCGCCGAAGTTTACAATAAACATTTGATCAGGCTGGAATGCAACAAGACCTTCTAGTGATACTTGTGCCATCGTTTGTTTTAAATCTGTACCTTTTGTTGCTGGAAGCTTTAAGTCGTTAAAGATGATGTCACCGTATCCGAAGCTACCGTATACACGGAAGTTTTGTGGTGTAACTGCAACGAACATAAAGTTCTCATCTTTTGTTTTCTCTTTAATTTTTTTAGATAAAGAGTCTGCTTTTTTATCGTAATCTGCAATCCATTTGTCTGCTTTCTTTTCTTCGTCAAATAGTTTACCTACTTCTTTAAACTTACCGCGCCAGTCTTCTAGATTTGTTTCCAGAACAACTGTCGGTGCCACTTTTTCTAGTTGATCATAAATTTTCAATTGACGATTGTTTAAAATAATTAAGTCTGGTTTTAAAGCAGTAACAGCCTCTAAATCAACTTTAGGTGCCCAATACCAGCCAACTGCTTTTACTCCGTCTAACTTTTCAGTTAAATGATTTTGGATTTTATCTTTATATGTGTTTGCTGTACCGACAGGTTTATGTCCAAGGATTAATAATTCCTCTGTTGATCCAGATAAATCAACAATTCTCTTTGGATTAGCTGGAATTGTTGCTTCCCCTTTAGCATGTTTTACAACTTTCGTTTTCGGTTGTTCTTTTGCTTTTGATTCTTCTTTTTGAGAAGAACAGCCAACGATAGAAAGAACAACTAGCATAATAGTAAATAAAATAAATAGCTTTTGTTTCATCCTGATGTAACCCCTTTAATTAGTATTGATAATCATTATCGACTTCTGTATATTAAGGGGCTTTATCCTTTCTGTCAATGGAAAATAACAGAAGTTTTAAACAGAGAACATTCGTTGGGGTATTCTCGCTTTTCTATCATTAAATATGTTAAAATGGAATACATGATTTAAGAGGGAGAGATCGTATTTTGTTTGAATATGTTACAGGCTACGTGGAGTATGTAGGACCGGAATATGTCGTAATTGATCATAATGGAATTGGTTATCAAATTTTCACACCAAATCCGTATGTATTTCAAAGAAGTAAGCAAGAAATCCGTGTCTATACATATCATTATGTGAGAGAAGATATTATGGCACTTTACGGGTTTAAAACACGTGAAGAGCGTTTATTATTTACAAAATTGTTAGGTGTATCGGGGATTGGACCAAAAGGTGCTCTTGCAATTTTAGCTTCTGGTCAAACCGGACAGGTCGTTCAAGCGATTGAACATGAAGATGAGAAGTTCTTAGTGAAGTTCCCAGGCGTCGGAAAGAAAACAGCGCGCCAAATGATTTTAGATTTAAAAGGAAAACTAGCAGATGTTGTACCAGATGCTTTTGTTGATTTGTTCTCAGATACTGAAAGTTTTGATACGAAGAAAGGTTCATCAGTTGAACTTGATGAAGCACTGGAAGCACTGCGTGCACTTGGCTATGCAGAACGAGAAGTCTCTCGCGTTGTACCAGAGTTATTAAAAGAATCACTAACGACGGATCAATATATTAAAAAGGCACTTAGTCTTTTACTAAATGGTAAGAGGTGAGTATAATGGACGAACGTCTCCTTTCAGGGGAATCTGGATACGAAGATGCGGATTTAGAGTATTCATTACGGCCACAGACGCTCCGTCAGTACATTGGCCAAGATAAAGCGAAACATAATTTAGAAGTGTTTATTGAAGCGGCGAAAATGCGTGAAGAAACGTTAGATCACGTACTTTTATATGGCCCACCTGGACTTGGTAAAACGACGCTTGCGAATATTATTGCCAATGAAATGGGTGTTAACATTCGAACGACGTCAGGTCCCGCAATTGAAAGACCAGGAGATTTAGCAGCTGTATTAACAGCGCTTCAGCCAGGAGATGTATTATTTATTGATGAAATTCATCGTTTGCATAGATCTATTGAAGAAGTGTTATACCCAGCGATGGAAGACTTTTGCCTTGATATCGTTATTGGGAAAGGACCGTCAGCTCGCTCTGTACGTCTAGATTTACCTCCATTTACGCTAGTTGGGGCAACGACGCGTGCAGGTGCATTATCAGCACCACTTCGTGACCGTTTCGGTGTACTGTCACGATTAGAGTACTATACAGTAGATCAGCTTTCTGCGATTGTAGAACGTACAGCAGAAGTGTTTGAAGTTGAAATAGATTCGTTAGCTGCATTAGAAATTGCAAGACGTGCTCGTGGTACACCTCGTATTGCGAATCGTCTATTACGACGTGTACGTGACTTCGCACAAGTTCGCAGTGACGGAACGATTGCGATGGAAATTACACAAATGGCGTTAGAACTATTACAAGTAGATAAATTAGGACTTGATCATATCGACCATAAATTACTGCTTGGTATTATTGAAAAGTTTCGCGGTGGTCCAGTTGGATTAGAAACTGTTTCAGCAACGATTGGGGAAGAATCTCATACGATTGAAGATGTGTATGAGCCGTATTTATTACAAATTGGCTTTTTACAAAGAACGCCAAGAGGCCGGATCGTAACACCGCTCGCATATGAGCATTTCGGAATGGAGATGCCAAAAGTATGACGGAGATGCCAAAGCTGCTTATTACAGCTGGTATTTTGCTCATTGTTGTTGGATTAGCTTGGAAGTTCATAGGAAGGCTTCCAGGCGATATTTTTGTGAAAAAAGGTAACGTTACCTTTTATTTTCCTATCATTACATGTATTGTGTTAAGTATTGTATTATCTTTTATTATGTATATAATAAATCGATTTAAATAAGAAATAGGTGGATACAGTTATGGATATTAATCTGTTTGATTTTCATTTACCAGAAGAACTTATTGCACAAATCCCATTAGAAGATCGTGAAACATCAAGATTAATGGTGTTAGATCGTGAAACAGGCGATATTGAGCATAAACATTTTACAGACATTCTTTCTTACTTACATGAGGGGGATTGCTTAGTTTTAAATGAAACGAAAGTTATGCCTGCTCGTTTGCACGGTGTGAAAGAAGATACAGGCGCGCACATTGAAGTACTTCTTCTAAAACAAGAAGAAGGCGATAAGTGGGAAACGCTTATAAAGCCAGCGAAGCGTGTAAAAGAAGGAACTGTCATCTCTTTTGGTGAAGGAAAGTTAAAAGCAACTTGCATTGGAACAGCAGATCAAGGTGGGCGTCAACTTGAGTTTTCATATGACGGCATCTTTTATGAAATTTTAGACGAGCTGGGAGAAATGCCTCTTCCTCCGTATATTAAAGAGACGCTAGAAGATCGCGATCGTTATCAAACGGTATATGCGAAGGAAATCGGTTCAGCAGCAGCACCGACGGCTGGCCTTCACTTTACAGAAGAGTTACTTGAGAAATTGAAGCAAAAAGGCGTCGGGTTAGCATTCATTACACTCCATGTAGGACTTGGAACATTTAGACCAGTTTCTGCAGATACTATTGAAGAGCATCATATGCACGCAGAGTATTACCATATGTCTGAAGAGACTGCGGCGTTATTAAACCGCGTGAAAGAGAATGGCGGACGTATTATTACAGTAGGTACGACATCAACACGTACGTTAGAAACGATTGCGACAGATCATAGTGGTAAGCTTTGCGCCGCTTCTGGCTGGACAGATATTTTTATGTACCCAGGATATGAATTTAAAGCAATTGATGGTTTAATTACAAACTTCCATTTGCCGAAATCAACATTAATTATGCTTGTAAGTGCATTTTCAAATAGAGATAATGTACTTCATGCTTATAATGAAGCAGTAAAAGAAAAATATCGTTTCTTTAGTTTCGGTGATGCGATGTTCGTTGCATCTCACGCTAAAATGAGAAACAAATAAAAGGAGTAAATTATGACAGCAATTCGTTATGAATTTATTAAAACTTGTAAACAAACGGGTGCGCGTTTAGGTCGAGTGCACACGCCACACGGCTCATTTGATACACCGACATTTATGCCAGTTGGTACACTTGCAACAGTTAAAACAATGTCACCAGAAGAATTAAAAGCAATGGATTCTGGCATTATTTTAAGCAATACGTATCATTTATGGCTACGTCCAGGCCACGAAATTATTCGTGAAGCAGGTGGCTTGCATAAGTTTATGAACTGGGATCGTGCAATCTTAACGGATTCAGGTGGATTCCAAGTATTTAGCTTAAGTGATTTCCGACGCATTGAAGAGGAAGGTGTTCATTTCCGCAATCACTTAAATGGCGATAAATTATTCTTATCTCCAGAAAAAGCGATGGAAATCCAAAATGCATTAGGTTCAGATATCATGATGGCATTTGATGAGTGTCCACCGTTCCCTGCTACTTTTGAATACATGAAAAAGTCTGTAGAGCGTACAAGCCGCTGGGCAGAGCGTTGCCTAAAGGCGCATGAACGTCCACAAGATCAAGGTTTATTCGGTATTGTGCAGGGCGGGGAGTTTGAAGAACTTCGTCGTCAAAGTGCGAAAGATCTTGTTTCAATGGACTTCCCTGGCTATGCTATAGGCGGTCTATCTGTTGGTGAACCGAAGGATATTATGAATCGTGTTCTTGAGTTTACAACACCACTTCTTCCTGATGATAAACCACGTTACTTAATGGGTGTAGGTTCTCCTGACTCGTTAATTGATGGTGCGATTCGCGGTGTTGATATGTTTGACTGTGTACTTCCGACTCGTATCGCTCGAAATGGTACATGTATGACAAGTGAAGGCCGCTTAGTTGTGAAAAACGCGAAATTCGCTAGAGACTTCGGGCCGCTTGATCCGAACTGTGATTGCTACACATGTAAAAACTATTCTCGTGCGTACATTCGTCACTTAATGAAATGTGATGAAACGTTCGGAATTCGTTTAACGTCTTATCACAACCTTCATTTTCTGTTAAACTTAATGGAGCAGGTGAGACAAGCTATTCGTGAAGACCGTCTTGGCGATTTCCGCGAAGAGTTCTTTGAACAGTATGGCTTTAATAAACCGAATGCTAAAAACTTCTAATACATAATTTAAAAGGAGGAACACAAGATGAATGCAGGTATGATGAATATCGTTATGATTGTTGCGATGTTTGCGATTTTCTATTTCTTATTAATTCGCCCGCAACAAAAGCGTCAAAAAGCAGTTGCTCAAATGCAAAATGAAATCAAAAAAGGTGATGCTATCGTAACAATCGGTGGTTTACACGCTACAATCGAATCAGTGGATGAAACGAAAATTGTTGTTAAATCTGGTGGTTCACACTTAACTTTCGATCGCAATGCGATTCGTGAAGTTGTGAAAAACTAATGATGAAGGCCCTGCATGAAATGTGCAGGGCCTTTTTTTAACTATTTTGTTTTGACATATTTACACCGAAAATACCTCCGAGTGTACTCGCACCCATTAATGCTAATTGGTAGAGTAACTGTGAGTTCGATAAAGTTTGAGAGAAGCCTAAATAGTTAACGAGAAAGACGAGAATAGCGAATGTAAGGCCTGTTGTGAAACCTACTAGCCATCCTTTTCCTTGTGCCTTTTTACCAGCAATAAATCCAGACATAAGCATAGATAGAAGGGCTATTATAAAAATAATAATTACTAATGTCCCTTCATTAATATTCGTAAATTTTAATAAAAGAGCCATGACCATACTTGTAATAGATGCGAGGATTAATAGGGTAATAATACCGAAGCCGATTGCGCTCGATAATTTTTTCGTTCCATCCATTATGCATTCCCCCTTTTTAATACAAGCATATTTTCATTTTGTTTAAGTTAGACTAGTTTCTTTTTTGTAGGGGAGCCTATAAGTAAAAAAAGGGGATGTAGAAATGGAATGGGTATCAATAATCGGACGAACAATGCTTTTGTATATAATCATTTTAATTATTTTTCGTCTTATGGGTAAACGTGAAATTGGAGAATTAAGTGTATTAGATTTAGTTGTATTCATTATGCTCGGTGAAATGGCTGTAGTGGCAATTGAAAATACAGATAAATCACTTTGGCATCAATTAGTTCCAATGACTTTTCTTATGTGTATACAAATCATTTTGTCGGTCATTTCTTTAAAGTTCCAGCGTTTTCGGCATTTAATAGAAGGGGAGCCTGCGATTCTTGTGAATGCAGGTAAAATTGATGAAAAAAAGATGCGGAAGCAGCGATATAACATAGATGATTTATTGATGCAACTACGTGAGCAAGGAATCGGAGATGTGCGTGATGTAGAATACGCTATTTTAGAACCATCTGGAAAGTTATCTGTCTTTCAAAAACAAAAAAGTAAAAAGAGCAAAAATGATACACCAATTTTTACACTCCCACTAATTATTGATGGAGAAATTCAATACAATCATTTGCAAATGATCGAACATACAGATGGGTGGCTCGTTGAGAAACTGAATAACTTAGGTTATAAAGATGTGAAACAGATTTTATATTGTAGTTTTCAAAATGGACAGTTTTTCGTTGATTTGAAAGAAAATTAGAGGCTTACCATTTTGAATGGCAAGCCTGCTTATTTCAAAAATGAAAGTTTCCGAATGATAGGGAGACGACTTAATTCTTCTTTTCGAATGAGTTTGAAAACGAAGAGGAGAACGATATAAACGATTGTTGTTAAAGTGATTTCCCATAATGTTTGTATGCCAAGTGAATGAGAAAAAACGATATACTTATGAAGATAAAAACCGAAGGTACCAGCAATCCCGATAGCAATTCCGCCGAAAATATAGTCTTTTGCATAAATGGTAAATGCAATTTTCTTTAAAACAGTGGCGTAGTGAAGGAATGTTACGGTTACTATATTTGCTGCGATGGCGAGGGCAACCCCCATCATTTGGAACTCTGGGCGTGAAGCGAGTACAAAGATAACGATTAATTTTACGATAGCTCCAATAAATGTGTTCATCATAGCAGCGCGTGCTAAGTTTAAAGCTTGCAACACAGATGTAAGGGGGCTTTGAAAATAATGAAATAAAAAGCAAGGTGCAAGAAGCTGGATGAACGCGGCCGCGTTGTCTGATCCGTACATGAGAGTTAAAACTGGAGAAGCAAATACATATAATATAACGACTGACCATCCGCCGGTTATTAAGGAAATTCGAAGTGCTTGTTGTAATCGGTGTTCTACTAATTTGTGTTGTCTCTTTGCCATTGCCTCGCTAATTGATGGGACGAGTGCTGTAGAAAGAGCATATGTAATAAAGGCTGGCAGTGATAGAAGTGGGAACGCATATCCGTTTAATATACCGTATTGCTGAGTTGCGACAGAAGCAGCAACGCCGGCGATCGCTAAGCTTTGCATAACGACGATAGGTTCAAAGAAATAAGAAACGGAACCAATTAAACGGCTTCCTGTAGTTGGTAAAGCAATGTCCATAAGGGAATAAAATGTATTTTTGCTCTCCTTTACAGTAGTGAAAAATCCAGAGCGTATAGATAAATGTTTTTCGCGTTGGAATAAAGTAAGTAAAAATAATAAAGATGCAACTTCACCTAGAACAGCTGATAGCATGGCACCGGCTGCAGCATATTCTACGCCGTAAGGTAAAAATAACCGAATGCATACAGCGATAATTGTAATGCGGACAACTTGTTCTATGACTTGAGCGTAAGCGCTCGGCTTCATGTTTTGTTTCCCTTGGAAATAACCACGTAAAACGGAAGAAACTGCAATAACGGGGACGACAGGTAAAATAGCCATTAATGGATAGTAAGTTCTTTCATCTGTTAATAATGTTTTTGCTAAAATAGGTGTGAGTAGCATAATCCCAATTGTTAAAATGATACTAATAACGGATGTAACAGCTAGGGAGACGGTTAATATTTTTTTTACTCTTTGTTTATCGTTCACTGCTTCCGCTTCTGCTACAAATTTTGCAATCGCAACAGGAAGGCCAATTTGTGTTAATGTAATTGCTAAAATGAAGGTGGGGACAGCCATCATATAAAGGCCAACGCCTTCTTCTCCTAAAATACGTGCCATTACAATGCGGTTAATAAATCCAAGGATTTTTGTAATAAAGCCAGCTATCATTAAAATAAATGCACCTTTTAAAAAGCTTTGTCTCGTCATACTCTTCTCCTACCTTCTCAAAATCAATGGAATGATTTACAATAATTTATATGCACGTATGAGACAAGAATGACAAGCATTTAAGAGAGTGAAGTATGAATGGTACTCTTGAAAGAAGTTATTGCTGTCCATTAGAGCGGGATTAAAAGCGACTTTTCGTGCTGAAATAAGAAGGAGATGTTATATATGTTGGATAAAGAGGCTTTGGTAGAATCATACCGCGGACAGTTACAAGTCGTTTTAGAAAGTAAAGTAGAAGAGTTTCAGTTGTTCGGTTACGACCGAGTGACAGATAATGATATTTGGAAGTTTCTCAAGGCGAAAAAGTGGAAAAAGATAGACAGTGATGTTAGGTTATATGAATTAGTAAATGATGTATTAAGAGTAAGTACTAATGAATATATGAATTATTTAACTGTTGAAGCATATCAAGCGCCACTTTGGTCGTTTGATGAATATGAAAATAAATAACCGACTGTAATTGGTTTGTTCTTCCTTTTGCAGTATAATGATAGGTATTGATAAAGAGGAATTAATTATGTCTAAGATTATATATAAAGGAGGTAGTGAAGAGGAAAAATAAATAATGAATAGTGTAGGTATTGTGAAAAGCTTACCGACACAGCTAGTGATGAACTAGCGGAAATACATGTATTTTATAGAAAGTAAGTCTACTAACTAGGCGTATGCACACGTGCGAAAATGAATCGTAAGAGATTTATTGAAAGTGTTAGTAGCAGAAAGAGGGTACATATGGCAAAGCGTGGTACAAGAATTGCCGCCTTTTTCCTCATCGTTTTATTAATTGGTGGAGTAATTGGTGCGGCAGGAAAAGACATAGCAAAAGGAATTAGTCTAGGACTAGACCTTCGCGGTGGTTTTGAAATTCTGTATGAAGTAAAACCAGCCAAAAAAGGTGATAAAATCGATCGTGATGCACTTGTAAGTACAGTAGGTGCTCTTGAAAATCGTGTCAATGTTCTTGGTGTAAGTGAGCCGAACATTCAAATCGAAGGGGAAGATCGAATTCGTGTACAGCTTGCTGGTGTACAAGATCAGCAAAAAGCACGTGAAATGTTATCAACACAAGCGAAACTAACATTCCGTGATGTGGATGATAATCTGCTTATGGACGGAGCGGATTTAAAAGGCGGCGGAGCGAAGCAAACATTTGATGAGCAAGGCCGTGCGAGCGTAGGTCTTACACTAAAAAGCGCTGAAAAATTCCGTGAAGTAACTGAAAAGATTTCAAAAATGCCACCACCAACGAATTTAATGGTAATTTGGCTTGATTTTGAAGAAGGAAAAGATTCCTATAAAGCAGAAGCTGCAAAACCGAATAATCCGAAGTTTTTATCAGCAGCAACAGTAAGCCAAGTATTTAACCAAGCTGAAGTATCTATCGTAGGTGGAAACTTTACAGTTGAAAGTGCGAAAGAACTTTCATCTTTATTAAATGCAGGTGCACTTCCTGTTGATTTAAAAGAAATGTATTCAACATCTGTTGGAGCGAAATTTGGTCAACAAGCATTAGAGCAAACGATTTTCGCTAGTGCGATTGGTATTGCTATTATCTTCTTATTCATGCTTGTATTCTACCGTTTACCAGGACTTGTAGCGGTTATTATGTTAGGTTTATACATTTTCGTTACATTACTTGTCTTTAACTGGATGCATGCAGTTCTTACATTACCAGGTATTGCGGCATTAGTGCTCGGGGTTGGTATCGCAGTTGATGCGAATATCATTACGTACGAGAGATTGAAGGAAGAGCTTAAAATTGGTAAGTCGATGATGTCAGCATTCCGTGCTGGTAACCATCGTTCATTATCGACAATTTTAGATGCGAACATTACAACAATTGCAGCAGCTGGTGTATTATTCGCTTACGGTAATAGCTCTGTAAAAGGATTCGCAACAAGTTTAATCGTAAGTATTTTAGTTGGTTTCATTACGAACGTATTCGGTACTCGTTTCTTACTAGGTTTACTTGTAAAGAGCCGTTACTTTGATAAGAAACTATCTTACTTTGGTGTTAAGGAAAAGGATATTATTCCATTAACAAAAGGTGCAGTACATCCACCGACGAGATTTGATCGTATTAATTTCGTAAATATCGGTCATAAATTTTTCTTATTCTCAATTGTAGTTGTAATTGCTGGGGCAATTATATTACCGATTTTCAAAATGAATCTTGGTATTGACTTTGCAAGTGGTACACGTATTGACTTGCAATCAAAACAAGCAACTACTGTTTCTAATATTCATAAAGATTTGAAAGAATTGAACATCGATGTGAAGGAAGAAGATATTGTACCGACCGGAGATGACAATAAAGGTTTTGCTGTTCGTACGTTAGGAGTTTTATCGAAAGATGAAATTGCGAAAACAAAAACATTCTTTAACGATAAATACGGTACAGAGCCAAACGTAAGTACAGTTTCGCCGACAATCGGTAAAGAGATTGCACGAAATGCATTCATCGCGGTTCTGATAGCTTCATTGGTTATCATCTTATACGTAAGTATTCGTTTCCGCTTCACATATGCATTATCTGCGGTAATCGCATTATTACATGATGCATTCGTTATGATTGTTATGTTTAGTCTTTTCCAGATAGAGGTAGACTTAACGTTTATCGCTGCGATATTAACGATTATTGGTTACTCTATCAATGACTCAATCGTTACGTTTGATAGAAACCGTGAGTTATACAAACAGAAAAAACGAGTTCGCGACATAAAAGACCTAGAAGAAATCGTAAACTCAAGTATTCGTCAAACAATTGGTCGTTCAATTAATACAGTGTTAACAGTGTTATTCCCAGTAATCACACTACTTATTTTCGGTAGTGAATCACTGCGTAACTTCTCACTTGCATTATTAATTGGATTAGTTGTAGGTACGTACTCTTCTATTTTCGTTGCTTCTCAAATTTGGTTAATGCTTGAAAACCGTCGTTTGAAAAAGGGAAAAAACAAGAAAAAGGTTGAGAAAGAAGAACCTGAACCGCAAGTATAAAAAAGATGATGTCTCATTATGAGGCATCTCTTTTTTCGTTTGTGGATACAATAAGATAGCAACTTTTGAAAGAATGAAATGGAATAAAGTGGTGATGTTATCGCTGATTTTGTTAAAATAAAGTGAAACTTTAATAAGTGGGGGTTTTGTTCATCCCCACTTATTATTAGCCCTCACCAATCGGGCTTTTACGGGCAGTTGATCTCCCGCCTAACTTCCTTGTATTTGCCGGATTTTGAGGTGGGGGGCTTACTGCCCGCAAATAGCGGGATAAAAAGATAGGTTAAGAAAAGAAGGGATTTCAATTATGGAAAAAGATGAACGTTTTAAACAGGCCGAGTTTGGTGCTATTGTCGGAATCGTTGGTAATATTATATTAGCGATTGTAAAAGCGGTAATTGGTTATATTGGAAACAGTAAGGCGCTTTTAGCGGATGCAGTGCATTCTGGATCAGATGTAATTGGCTCGTTAGCTGTACTTTTTGGATTACGAGCGGCAAAGCAACCGCCTGATGAAGATCATCCGTATGGTCATGGTAAAGCGGAATCGATTTCAGCGATTATTGTTGCGGTATTATTATTTATTGTTGGAATAGAGATAGCGATTTCGTCTATAAAAGCTTTTTCACAAGATTTAGAACCACCAAAAGGAATTACGATTTTTGCAGTTATTCTTTCGATTGTAGTGAAAGAAGGGATGTTTCAGTATAAATATCGATTAGGGAAGAGGATAAATAGTGCTGCAATTATTGCAAATGCATATGAGCACCGTTCGGATGTGTTTTCTTCAATTGCAGCTTTAATCGGCATTTGTGCAGCTATTATCGGTGGTAAGTTAGGTATAGATTGGCTTGTATATGCCGATCCAATTGCAGGATTATTTGTCTCAATTCTCGTTGCTAAGATGGCGTGGAGTATTGGAGCAGAAGCTATTCATGCAACGCTCGATCATGTTCTGCATGAAGAAGATGTTGTTCCGCTTAGGGAGGCAGTTTTTCAAGTGGAAGGTGTGAAAAAAATAGGCTCTTTATATGCAAGAGAACATGGCCACTATGTTATTGTCGATATTAAAGTATCTGTAGATCCATATATCACTGTAGAAGAAGGTCACCGCATCGGAAAACATGTAAAAGAAAAACTTATGAAACAAGATAACGTACAAAACGTTTTTGTACATATTAATCCGTATTCTCCAAATTAAACATAACGGATATTTAATTATATAGATATCGAATCGTAGTTTGCATTATATTGTCACCCCTTAATCTGTCTTGTATAATGGATAGGTTAAGGGGTGATTTCGTGTTACAACCGAAGACGCGTTGGAAAGAAAAAGAATATAATGAGGAACTAGTGAGTGAATTAGCAAATAAATTGCAACTATCACCTCTTGTGACTTCATTATTTCTTGGCAGAGGCCTAAATACAGAAGATAAGATTGTAGACTTTTTAAATACAACAGATCAAGAATTTCATGATCCATTTTTACTTGAAGGAATGGATCGGACTGTAGAACGTGTGAAAAAAGCTATTGAAAACGGAGAACAAATATTAATATTTGGCGATTACGATGCGGACGGAGTAAGTAGTACGACTGTGTTATATCTTGCTCTCAAAGAATTAGGTGCAGAAGTAGAGTTTTATATTCCAAATCGTTTTACTGAAGGCTATGGGCCAAATGAAGAAGCGTTTCGTTGGGCGCACAGTGCAGGGTTCTCACTAATTATTACTGTCGATACTGGTATCGCAGCGGTACATGAAGCGAAGGTAGCGAAGGAACTTGGAATAGATCTTATTATTACAGATCATCATGAGCCACCACCAGAATTACCAGAGGCACTTGCGATTATTCACCCGAAATTAGAAGGCGGTGTTTATCCGTTTCATTATTTAGCGGGTGTTGGTGTTGCATTTAAAGTTGCACATGCACTTTTGGGCCGTGTGCCAGAGCATTTGTTGGAAATTGCAGTAATCGGTACGGTAGCCGATTTAGTATCGCTTCATGGTGAAAATAGATTGTTAGTACAGCGTGGACTGAAGCATATGCGAATGACTCGGAATATCGGTTTAAAGGCGTTATTTAAAGTTGCTAACGTTTCGCAAAGCGAAATTACAGAAGAAAGCATCGGGTTCGCACTCGCACCTCGTATTAATGCAGTTGGTCGTTTGGAAGATGCAACACCTGCTGTACACCTTTTATTATCAGAAGATCCAGAGGAAGCGAAAGAACTCGCTGAAGAAATTGATGAGCTGAACAAACTTCGAAAAGATATTGTAAAGCAAATTACTGAAGAAGCTATCGCTGAAGTCGAAAATAATTTCCCGCCAGAAGAAAATAAAGTATTAGTCCTTGCAAAAGAAGGTTGGAATCCAGGGGTAATTGGAATTGTCGCTTCTAAGTTAGTTGAACGTTTTTATCGTCCAACGATTGTATTAAGCATTGATCCTCATAAAGAAACAGCAAAGGGATCGGCTCGTAGTATTGCAGGATTTGATTTGTTTGCAAACCTTTCAGATTGCCGTGAATTGTTACCGCATTTCGGAGGTCATCCGATGGCAGCGGGAATGACGCTTAATATGAATGATGTGGATGAATTAAGACGCAGGTTAAATGAGCAAGCAGATGTAATTTTAACAGCAGAAGATTTTATTCCGATTACAGCAGTGGATGCATTTTGTAAAGTAGAGGATGTAACGCTTGCCGCGATTGAGGATATGCAAAAGTTAGCGCCATTTGGCGTAGGAAATCCGAAACCGCGTATTGCGGTGAAAGATGCCGAATTAGAAAGTATCCGTGCAATTGGATCTGATGGTTCGCATTTAAAAATGGCTCTTCGTGATGGACAAGCAACACTGGACACGATTGGATTTGGATTTGGTACTTATGCGAAAGAAATCTCTCCAGTTGCGAAGGTTTCTGTAGTAGGAGAAGTGTCCATTAATGAATGGAATAACTTTAAAAAGCCGCAATTAATGGTGCAAGATATTGCTGTAGAGGCATGGCAATTATTTGACTGGCGTAGTATGCGTAATGTAGAAGCAAATTTAGCAGAACTTCCGAAAGAAAAAATAACATTGGTGTATTTTTCTGAAGAGGTATTGAATAAATTTTCTTTAGAAGGCTATAAAGAGCATATCGTGCATGCATCAGAGGTAGCTCATTTTGATGATCAATACATTGTGCTACTTGATTTGCCGAACGGAACAGATGAATTAGGTGATGTATTTAAGGCTGGATTCCCAGCTCGAATTTACACGCTATTTTATCAAGAGAATAATCATTTATTTAGTACGGTCCCAACGAGGGAACATTTTAAATGGTACTATTCTTTCTTAAGCCAAAAAACACCATTTTCTTTAAGGCAATATGGGGAACAACTGTGTCGTCATAAAGGTTGGTCAAAAGATACAGTAAATTTCATGACGCAGGTGTTTTTTGAGTTAGAATTTGTTACAATAAAAGACGGTGTCATTTTTATGGCAGACAAAAAACAAAAGCGTGATTTAATTGAATCGAACACATATCGTGAGAAAATGAACCACTTACAATTAGAGAAAGAATTGGTTTATAGCACATATCAGCAACTATATACATGGTTTGAAACGATTCGTGATCATAAATAAGTAGAACAGTTAGGGTAAAGGATTTGTATTTACAAACCTTTTATATCTGAGGAGGATTCAGAAATATGGATTTCAAGCAACATATCGCAATTGTACCAGATTATCCGAAAGAAGGTATTGTGTTTAAAGACATTACACCTTTAATGAACGACGGAAAAGCATATAAAGCAGCAACAGATGCAATCGTTGAGTATGCAAATAAAAGAGACATTGATGTTGTAGTAGGACCAGAAGCTCGTGGTTTTATTATTGGTTGCCCAGTTTCTTATGCATTAGAAGTAGGTTTCGCACCAGTTCGTAAATTAGGAAAATTACCACGTGAAGTAATTACAGTTGACTACGGTAAAGAATATGGAACGGATGTTTTAACAATCCATAAAGATGCAATTAAGCCCGGCCAACGTGTATTAATTACAGATGACTTATTAGCTACAGGTGGAACAATCGAAGCGACAATTAAACTAGTTGAAGAACTTGGTGGAGTTGTAGCAGGAATTGCATTTTTAGTAGAGCTTACTTACTTAGATGGTCGTAAAATGTTAGATGGTTACGATGTATTAGTATTAGAAAAATACTAATCATTATATAGGTGAAACTACGGTGATAAAAAAGTACCCGTGAATCTCTTGGAGAGGAACGGGTACTTTTGTATAATTGCACAAAAAAACATGGTGAAATGTCAGTAAAATCTTTTCCTTTTCACAATTCACAATCATTGGGTTATAATGATAGAATATAATTTATTCTATTCAATAAAGATAAAGTCAATTTTCAATAAAAGGTGATTCGATGGCAAATGAGCAAGTACTAACAGCTGAACAGGTACTCGAGAAAGCAAGTCAATATTTAGCGGATGGAGATATTGAGCTAGTGGCACGTGCCTATGAATATGCGCGTGATGCACATAGCGAACAATATAGAAAATCGGGTGAACCATATATTATTCACCCAATTCAAGTTGCAGGTATTTTAGTTGATTTACACATGGATCCGGCTACAGTATCGGCAGGTTTCTTACATGATGTAGTGGAAGATACAGAAATTACATTAGAAGACATTGAACGGGAATTTAATAAAGAAATCGCTATGCTTGTCGATGGTGTTACAAAGCTTGGAAAGATTAAATACAAATCCCATGAGCAGCAACAAGCAGAAAACCATCGCAAAATGTTTATTGCAATGGCTCAAGATATTCGAGTTATTTTAATTAAACTAGCTGATCGTCTTCATAACATGCGTACATTGAAACATTTGCCTCAAGAGAAGCAGCGTCGCATTGCGAATGAAACGTTAGAAATCTTTGCACCTTTAGCACATAGACTCGGAATTAGTACTATTAAATGGGAGTTAGAGGATACGTCACTTCGCTATTTAAACCCGCAGCAATATTATCGTATTGTGAATTTAATGAAGCGTAAACGTGCAGAGCGTGAAGAATATTTAGATGAAGTAATGACTGGCATTCGCGAGAAATTAAAAGAGGTTTCAATTCAACCTGAGATTTCTGGAAGACCAAAACATATTTACAGTATTTATCGTAAAATGGCATTGCAAAATAAACAATTCAATGAAATTTACGATTTACTAGCTGTACGTGTCGTTGTGAATAGTATTAAAGATTGCTATGCGGTGCTTGGAATTATTCATACGTGCTGGAAACCAATGCCAGGTCGTTTTAAAGATTATATTGCAATGCCGAAAGCAAATTTATATCAATCTCTTCATACGACTGTAATTGGACCAAAAGGTGATCCGCTAGAAGTGCAAATTCGTACGAAAGAAATGCATGAGATTGCAGAATTCGGAATCGCGGCACATTGGGCGTATAAAGAAGGTAAAGCAGCAGAAACAACGGGTACATTAGAGAAGAAACTAACTTGGTTCCGTCAAATATTAGAATGGCAAAATGAAGCTTCTAATGCAGAAGAATTTATGGAGTCATTAAAAATTGATTTATTCTCTGACATGGTATTCGTCTTTACACCAAAAGGCGATGTAATGGAATTACCACTTGGCTCTGTTCCAATTGATTTTTCGTATCGTGTCCATTCGGAAATTGGAAACAAGACAATTGGTGCAAAAGTAAATGGGAAAATGGTGACGCTTGATTATAAGTTGAAAACTGGTGACATCATTGAAATTTTAACATCGAAACATTCGTATGGTCCAAGTCAAGATTGGGTAAAGCTTGCTCAAACATCTCATGCGAAAAATAAAATCCGTCAATTCTTTAAGAAACAACGTAGAGATGAAAATATTGAAAAAGGCCGTGAACTTGTTGAAAAAGAAGTGCGTGGCTTAGAGTATGAGATGAAAGAAGTATTAGCGCTTGATAATTTAAAACGTGTCGCTGAGAAGTTTAACTTTGCAAATGAAGAAGATATGTTTGCAGCAGTTGGATATAACGGAATTACAGCAGCGCAAATTGTTACGCGACTAACGGACAAGTTCCGTAAACAACGTGAAGAAGAAGACATCGTTGAAGTTAAAGAAGTTCGTAAACCGATGAAAATTCGAAAATGGGATTCTGGTGTAAAGGTAAGTGATGCAGATAATTTGTTAATTCGTTTATCAAAATGCTGTAACCCAGTTCCAGGAGATGATATCGTTGGGTATATTACGAAAGGTCGAGGCGTATCAATTCACCGTTGCGATTGCGTCAATGTGCATACAGAAGAAGCGGTGGAGCGTTTACTAGAAGTAGATTGGGAAGGTAGTCCTGAAAAAGAAATTGAGTACAATGTTGATATTGAAATTTCAGGCTATGATCGTCGTGGTTTATTGAATGAAGTATTACAAGCTGTTACAGAAACGAAGACGTATATCTCAGCTGTTTCTGGTAGAAGTGATCGTAATAAGATGGCAACGATTAACATGTCGATTTCTATTCGAAACTTACAACACTTGAAAAAAGTAGTAGAGCGCATTAAACGTGTTCCAGAAATTTATGCCGTACGACGCATGATGCATTAATAGGGAGTGTAGAAAAGATGAGAGTTGTTTTACAACGATCAAAGGAAGCGTCTGTCACAGTAGATGGCGAGATTGTAGGACAAATTCCATTCGGTTTAACATTACTAGTTGGCATTACGCATGAAGATACAGAAAAAGATGCAACTTATATCGCAGAAAAAATTGCAAACCTACGTATTTTTGAAGATGAGAGCGGAAAGATGAACCACTCTGTACTTGATATGAAGGGACAAGTTCTATCTATTTCGCAATTTACATTATACGGAGATTGCCGTAAAGGAAGACGTCCAAACTTTATGGATGCTGCGAAACCTGATTATGCAGAACATTTATATGATTTCTTTAATGAAGAAGTTCGTAAACAAGGACTGCATGTGGAGACAGGACAGTTCGGAGCAATGATGGACGTTTCTTTAATCAATGATGGTCCGGTGACCTTAATTGTAGAAAGTAAATAGTGTTGCCGAAGAAGAGAGGATTATAGGTCCTCTCTTTTTTCATACATTGTTGTATGTTTTGTTCATTTATCCCGCTATTTGTGGGAGATCCACTGCTCGTAAAAGCCTGATTAGTGAGGGCTAATAATGAGTGGCGATGGACAAAACCCCTATTCATTAAAGTTTCACTTTATTTGGAATCAATAGCTGTTTCGGTTATGTATAACTCTTTCATCAATATGGAACAATAAAAAGTAAAACATCTATATTGAATGTGAGGGATATACGTATGCGTATGAATGAAAAAGGGCATTCTGTTACAAATGGTGCAAATCAACTGTTTAACGTAAATTTTCATGATTTTATTTCAAAAGAACAAAACAATACTTCAATGGAGCTTGCTTCTGAGTTTGGAATTTCACTACAAGATGTAAAGCGCCTAAAGAAGCAAATTGAGCGCTCTTAGAGCACTTGACAATCCTACTCAACAAACGTATAGTAATTTTATATTTACATATGAATATAGCCGTTGATAGAGGAGAGTAAATGAGATACACATGGAAAGAGAAGAAATGTCCTAGGCTGAAAACATTTCTACATGATGACTGATTGAATGACACTCTGTAGGTTTCAACTTGAAAGGCTTATACGCTTAGTAGAGATGAACGCAAATTTAAGCGTTATTAAAAAAGTGGAAGCATACGTGCTTCAATTAGGGTGGCACCACGGGTATAATACTCTCGTCCCTACTGTTCAAACAGTAGAGGCGGGAGTTTTTTTATTTTTATTAAGATTAAAACAATTTGAGGAGGAACTGAATATGTCTATTCAAATCCCACGCGGAACGCAAGATATTCTTCCAGGTAGTGTTGAGTTATGGCAGTATATCGAAGGGCAAGCGCGCGACATTTGCCGTCGTTACAATTATAAAGAAATTCGTACACCAATTTTTGAGCATACAGAGCTATTTTTACGTGGTGTTGGTGATACGACAGATATCGTACAAAAAGAAATGTATTCATTCCAAGACCGTGGAGAGCGTAGTTTAACATTACGTCCAGAAGGTACTGCACCTGTTGTACGTTCTTACGTTGAAAACAAAATGTTCGGTGATGCAACACAACCAACGAAATTATACTATATCGGTCAAATGTTCCGTTACGAAAGACCACAAGCAGGTCGCTATCGTCAATTCGTACAATTCGGTATTGAAGCAATTGGTAGTAACGATCCAGCAATTGATGCAGAAGTAATTGCACTTGCTGTAGAGTTTTACCGCGGCATGGGCTTAAAAAATATTAAAGTTGTATTAAATAGCTTAGGTGATGCAGCGAGTCGTCAAGCGCACCGTGATGCGTTAATTGCTCACTTTGAGCCGCGCATCGGAGAATTCTGTTCTGATTGCCAATCTCGCTTAGAAAAAAACCCTCTTCGTATTTTAGACTGTAAGAAGGACCGTAATCATGAATTAATGAGCACGGCACCATCTATTACAGAATACTTAAACGAAGATTCAGCAGTATACTACGACAAAGTACAAGAACTACTAACGATGATGGATGTTCCATTTGAGAAAGATCCGAATTTAGTACGTGGTTTAGATTACTACCAACACACTGTTTTTGAAATTATGAGTGAGGCAGAAGGTTTCGGTGCTATCACAACATTAAGTGGCGGTGGCCGTTATAACGGACTTGTACAAGAAATCGGTGGACCGGAAATGCCAGGTATCGGTTTTGCGATGAGTATTGAGCGTTTAATTATGGCGCTGAAGGCTGAAAATATTGAGTTACCAATTGAACATAGTATTGATTGTTACGTTGTAGCACTTGGTGAAAAAGCGAAAGACCGTGCTGCAAAAGTTGCGTTCGATCTTCGTAAAGCTGGATTATCAGTTGAAAAAGATTATTTAGATCGCAAAATGAAAGCACAATTTAAATCTGCAGATCGTTTAAATGCGAAATACGTAGCTGTATTAGGGGAAGATGAGCTAGATAAAGGCATCATTAACTTAAAAGATATGGCAACAGGCGGACAAGAAGAAGTAGCGTTAGATGTATTTGCTTCATATGTAGCAGAGAAATTAATATAGGGGGAACTTAAAGTGGCTGAAAGAACACATGCATGCGGAAAAGTAACAGTAGAAGCGGTTGGACAAACAGTTCAATTAAAAGGTTGGGTACAAAAACGCCGTGATTTAGGCGGATTAATCTTTATCGACTTACGTGACCGTACAGGTATCGTACAAGTTGTATTTAATCCAGAAACATCAAAAGAAGCGTTAGAAGTAGCAGAAACGATTCGTAGCGAATACGTATTGCACGTAGAAGGTACAGTTGTTGAACGTGGTGAAGGCGCAATTAATGATAATATGGCAACTGGTCGTATTGAAGTACAAGCATCGAAAGTAAATGTATTAAACGCAGCGAAAACAACGCCAATCATTATTGCTGATGATACAGATGCATCAGAAGATGTGCGTTTAAAATATCGTTACTTAGACTTACGTCGTCCTGCAATGTTCAACACATTCAAAATGCGTCATGACGTAACGAAAACAATTCGTAACTTCTTGGATACAGAAGAGTTCTTAGAAGTTGAAACACCAATTTTAACGAAGAGCACGCCAGAAGGAGCTCGCGACTATTTAGTACCAAGCCGTGTGCATGATGGTGAATTTTATGCATTACCTCAATCTCCGCAGCTATTTAAACAGCTTCTTATGGTCGGTGGATTTGAGCGTTACTATCAAGTAGCACGTTGTTTCCGTGATGAAGATTTACGTGCGGACCGTCAACCGGAATTCACGCAAATTGATATCGAGGCATCATTCTTAACACAAGATGAAATTTTAGAAATGATGGAGCGTATGATGACGAAAGTCATGAAGGATGCAAAAGGTGTAGAAGTTAGTGCACCATTCCCTCGTATGAAATATGCTGATGCAATGGCTCGCTTTGGTTCTGATAAGCCGGATACACGCTTTGAAATGGAACTAAAAGACCTATCTGAATTTGCAGTAGGTTGTGGATTTAAAGTATTTACAAGTGCTGTAGAAAACGGCGGACAAGTAAAAGCGATTAACGCAAAAGGTGCAGCGAGCAAATACTCTCGTAAAGACATCGATGCATTAACTGAATTCGCCAAAGTATACGGTGCAAAAGGTCTAGCTTGGCTTAAAGTTGAAGAAGACGGCTTAAAAGGACCGATTGCGAAATTCTTCGGTGAAGAAGAGGCAAACGTGTTAATGAGTACATTAGAAGCGGATGCTGGTGACTTATTACTATTCGTAGCAGATAAGAAAAGTGTTGTTGCAGATAGCTTAGGTGCACTTCGTTTACGTCTAGGTAAAGAACTTGAGTTAATTGACGAAAGTAAATTTAACTTCCTATGGGTAACTGATTGGCCACTTCTTGAGTACGATGAAGATGCAGATCGTTACTTCGCAGCTCACCACCCATTCACAATGCCATTCCGTGAAGACGTTGAGTTATTAGAAACAGCACCAGAAAAAGCACGTGCACAAGCATATGACCTTGTATTAAACGGTTATGAGCTTGGTGGTGGATCACTTCGTATTTACGAGCGTGACGTACAAGAAAAAATGTTCAAAGCACTTGGATTCTCACAAGAAGAAGCACAAGAACAATTCGGATTCTTATTAGAAGCATTCGAATACGGTACACCACCACACGGCGGAATCGCATTAGGTTTAGACCGTCTTGTTATGTTACTTGCAGGTCGTACGAACCTTCGTGATACAATTGCATTCCCGAAAACAGCAAGCGCAAGCTGCTTATTAACAGAAGCGCCAAGCCCAGTTGCAGAAGCTCAGCTTGAAGAGCTAAGCTTAAAATTGAGCTTGAAAGAAGAGAAGTAAGAATAGAGTCTAGATGGTTATACTATAGCCGTCTAGGCTTTTTTTGAAGGGAAGTTTAAAAAGTCCGGTTCAGATAACTGTCGCATCTCATCGTTACGTATGCTAGTCCGGTGCTCGAGTAGTACTCCTACACTGCGCTCCTCCTAGCATACGTGCCTCAATCTGCTAGGTTCTCTAAATCCTCCTTTTTAAACGTATACGTAAGAAAAAGGTCCGGTTTTACATTATTTTTTCCTTGTTTGAAATACGTATTTTTAGGAATTATATAACTTTTTCTATACAAATAGTCGGAAAAACGCTAGAATACATGGTAGACCATTTTTGTAATAGGAGTGTAGAGCTGAATGTTACATCAATTTTCACGTAATGAATTAGCCTTTGGAAAAGAAGGCCTTGAAATATTAAAAAATAGTACAGTCGGTATTTTAGGTATTGGCGGCGTAGGATCATTTTCGGCAGAAGCGTTAGCACGTTCTGGCGTAGGACGTCTTGTATTAGTTGACAAAGATGTTGTAGATATTACAAACGTAAACCGTCAAATTCACGCGTTAGTATCTACTGTAGGACGTTCAAAAGTAGAATTAATGAAAGAGCGTATTGCAGATATTAATCCAGAGTGTGAAGTAATTGGACTAGAGATGTTTTATACAGATGAAACATATGAAGAGTTCTTTAAACACGGTTTAGATTTCGTAGTAGATGCATCTGATACGATTACGTTCAAAATTCATTTAATTAAACAATGTTTACGTCGTAAAATCAAAATTATCTCATGTATGGGTGCGGCAAATAAAATGGACCCAACTCGTTTCCGTATTGCGGACATTTCTAAAACACATACAGATCCAATTGCGAAAGTAATTCGTACGAAGCTTCGTAAAGATGGTATTAAAAAAGGTGTAAAAGTTGTCTTCTCTGACGAAAACCCAATCGTAATTCGTGAAGAAGTACGTAAAGAAATCGTACCAGACGAAAATGCAAAAATTCGTAAAGCGAAATTACCACCTTCATCAAATGCGTTCGTACCATCTGTGGCTGGTTTAATTATGGCAAGTCACGTTGTACGTGAGCGTATTAAAAACGTAGAAGTCAAGCGTGTAGGGCAAGAATAAAAAGGAAGCATATATCGTTTAGGATATATGCTTTTTGTATGTTTTAAAGAAATATCGATGTCGAATCGTTAATATAATTTCATTTACTGTGGTGCTTTTTCACTAAGGGAAAATAAACAGGGATGTCACTTAGTTGAAAAAGTGGCATCCCTGTTTTTAGTTTTCTGCAGAATATATAATATCTAAATTTCCATTTTGATCGGTTTTGAAAATTGGAGCGATCTGTTCTTCTTGTTCTTCAACTGAAACAAGTTTTCGAGCACGATCCATAATTCTAACAAGCATTGCATAATCTTCTTCGATTGCTTGTTGTTTTTTTGTGAGAACAGCTAATTTTGCTTCAAGTTCATTATTCATTTTTTGCAGGGAAGTGAGCTGATCTTGTAATACGTCATTTTCAGTTTGTAACTTTGCGAGTGAAGGGTTATTGTGCTCCAAGTTTTGCAAAAATGAGATGACATTTTGCATTGTAAGATCTTGTTTATTTGGGACAATATCTTCTGAAAACTCGGCATCGATTACGAGCTGCCGAGTTTGTGTGAACTGCTCTTTTTCTATTTTAGCTTCCGAACGCTTTAATTCTTTACGTTGTTTTTTTGCGATTTGCACCGCATCTTCATAATATGGTCTTACTTCAGCATTCCATCTAAAGCCACAAGCTGCTGAAGTTCGGTTTAATGTATCACCAACTTCATCGAATGCTTTTATTTGTGTACTTCCGCTGCGAATATGTCGTAAAACAGTTTCTGCTAAAAGGAGATCGTCTTCTTTTGTCCATGCATCTTGACGTGTTTTCATAAGCGAACCCTCCGTAATGGTGACGTTTTCGCTTATATTACCCTTTATTCTTCGTTTTATGCGAACTTTGTAATCTTTCATAAACAGTAGAAAGTGCTTGTTCAAATTTTCCTGTCGTTTTCGGTTTATAATATTGCTTGTTTTTAATTTTATCAGGTAAGTATTGTTGTTGTACCCAACCGTTTGGGTGATCGTGTGGATATAAGTATCCGATGCCTCTTCCTAACGATTCGGCTCCTTTATAATGACTATCTTTTAAATGACTTGGAATATCGCCTGTTTGGCCATTACGTAAATCGTGTAGTGCGGCATCGAGTGCTTTATAGGCCGAGTTTGATTTCGGTGATAGACAAAGTTCAATAACAGCATTTGCAAGTGGTATGCGTGCCTCTGGGAAGCCGACCCGTTCAGCTGATTCAATCGCTGCAAGTGTACGTTGTCCAGCTTGTGGGCTAGCAAGTCCGATATCTTCATATGCCATAATAAGCAGACGTCTACCGATGCTTTGTAAGTCACCAGCTTCAATAAGACGTGCTAAATAATGAAGTGCGGCGTTCACATCACTTCCGCGTACTGATTTTTGAAAAGCAGATAAAACGTCATAGTGAGCATCGCCACCTTTGTCGTGAACGAAACTCTTTTTCTGTAAGCATTCTTCTGCGATTTCAAGTGTGATTTCCACGGCTTTGTCGTCAGTTGTAAAGCTAGATAAAACAGCTAGTTCAAGTGCATTATAAGCTGAGCGCATATCTCCGCCTGACGCATTTGCAAAGTGATGTAATGCTTCATCCGTAACAGTTACATCATATTCCCCAAGCCCTTTTTCTTTATCTTCAAGCGCTCGTTTTAAGCCAATTAAAATATCATCTTCTGTTAATGCGTGTAATTCGAAGATTTGACAACGACTTCGAATAGCAGAATTAATAGCATGGAACGGATTGCTTGTCGTTGCACCAATTAAAGTAAGAAGTCCGCTTTCTAAATGGGGTAATAGAAAGTCTTGCTTCGCTTTATCTAGCCTATGAACTTCATCCAAAATTAAAACGAGGTGCCGATGCATCTTCGCTTCTTGTACGACAACTTCCATATCTTTTTTATTATGAGTAACAGCGTTTAAGAGGCGAAACAGGGTTCCAGTACTTCCTGCAATTGCGCTGGCGATTGATGTTTTTCCTGTGCCTGGAGGACCGTATAAAATCATTGATTGAAAATGATTTGCTTGGACCATTCGCCATAAAATCTTGCCTTCACCAACTAAATGCTGTTGTCCGATAATTTCTTGAATATTTGTAGGGCGCATTCGATGTGCGAGTGGTTGTTTCATTTGACCCTCTCCCTTAATGTATAATCTCATTCTATCGTATCATTTTTTTTGATGAAATTTGAAATAGGATGCTGTTTTATGGGAAAAACGAAGGATAATATTTTCATTTTTCTTTCAATTGTAATAATTTCCGAGTTTTTCAATGTGATTTTATGTTATCATTTTGATACACAAGTTGAAATTTCTTATAATACTATATTATGCTATAATTTCATAGGATTTTAAATTGTGTTCTTTTATAAATAAGATATAACCAATAGAAGTGAAAATTTGAAATGAGGTGCAAATAGATGAAGATTTCAACGAAAGGCCGCTACGGCTTAACAATTATGATCGACCTTGCAAAAAAGTTTGGTGAAGGCCCAATTTCATTAAAATCAATTGCGCAGGCGCATGACCTATCTGAGCATTACTTAGAGCAATTAATTTCACCACTTCGTAACGCTCGTCTTGTAAAGAGTACGCGTGGTGCATATGGTGGATATGTATTATCTGATCAGCCAGTCAACATTACAGCTGGAGATGTAATCCGTGTACTAGAGGGTCCAATTAGTGTTGTAGAAATGATAGAAGAAGAAGAACCAGCACAACGCCAATTATGGATGCGTGTTCGTGATGCGGTGCAAGAAGTATTAGATAGTACAACTTTAGAAGATTTAGTACGTTATGAGGAAGAAAATCACGGGGGCTATATGTTTTACATTTAATTCCTTGTGAAACGATTTGGAAAGAAGGAGATTTAATGGAACGCATTTACTTAGATCATGCTGCGACATCTCCGACTCACCCAGAAGTGGTCGAAAAGATGATTCCATATATGACAGAAACATTTGGAAACCCGTCTAGTATTCACTTTTATGGGCGTCAAACGCGCCATGCGGTAGATGAGGCGAGACGTGTGTGTGCACGTAGCATTCACGCGAGTCCAAATGAAATTATATTCACGAGCGGTGGTACAGAAGCTGATAATTTAGCACTTATAGGTGTAGCGCGCGCGAATCGTCATAAAGGTAACCATATTATTACAACGCAAATTGAACATCATGCGATTTTGCATACGTGTGAATTGTTAGAGCGTGAAGGATTTGAAGTGACGTATTTACCTGTTGATGAAACAGGGCGTGTTCAAGTTTCTGACATACAAAAGGCACTAACGGAAGAGACGATTCTTGTATCTATTATGTTCGGGAATAATGAAGTAGGGACAATACAACCAATTGTGGAAATAGGTAAGTTGTTAAAAGAGCATCAAGCTTATTTCCACACAGATGCTGTACAAGCTTACGGTTTAATAGAAATAGATGTGAAAGAGTTTGGTATTGATTTATTATCGATTTCCGCTCACAAAATTAACGGCCCAAAAGGTGTAGGGTTCCTATATGCTGGTGCAAATGTGAAATTTGAACCGTTATTAATAGGCGGAGAGCAAGAAAGAAAACGTCGTGCTGGTACTGAAAATATACCTAGTATTGTTGGACTTCAACATGCAGTTTCGCTAGCTGAAAAAACTCGTGAGCAAAAAAATGCCCAATATGAAGAGTTTAAAGATATAATGGTATCTGTCTTCAAAAATGAGGACATTCATTTCGAGGTAAACGGAGACTTGGAATATCGCTTACCACATGTGTTTAATATAAGTTTTACAGGAATGAATATTGAACCGTTTCTTGTAAACCTAGACTTAGCTGGTATTGCAGTATCAAGTGGCTCTGCTTGTACAGCTGGTTCGATTGATCCATCACATGTATTAGTGGCGATGTTCGGAAAAGACTCCGATCAAATACGTTCATCCGTACGCTTTAGTTTCGGACTTGGAAATACGAAAGAGCAAATTGAAAAAGCGGCGTACGAAACAGTGAAAATCGTGAAGCGATTAACACAAAATTAGCATGGGAGGTGACATGATGAACAAACTACCTCAAGAAACACGCGTTGTCATCGGGATGTCCGGTGGCGTCGATTCATCTGTAGCAGCTCTTTTATTAAAAGAGCAGGGTTATGATGTAATCGGAATTTTTATGAAAAACTGGGATGATACAGATGCAAATGGTGTCTGCACAGCAACAGAAGATTACAATGATGTAATTGAAGTGTGTAACCAAATCGGCATTCCGTATTATGCAGTAAACTTTGAAAAACAATACTGGGATAAAGTATTTACGTACTTTTTAGATGAGTACCGAGCTGGTCGTACACCAAACCCAGATGTAATGTGTAACAAAGAAATTAAATTTAAAGCATTTTTAGAGCATGCAATTGCACTTGGTGCTGATTATGTAGCAACAGGTCATTATGCACGCGTTGCTTATATGGACGGCGAATATAAAATGCTTCGCGGCGTTGATGACAATAAAGATCAAACATATTTCTTAAATCAATTAAGCCAAGAGCAACTATCAAAAACAATGTTCCCATTAGGTGAATTAAAGAAACCACAAATTCGCGAAATGGCGACAGAAGCTGGTTTAGCGACAGCGGCGAAGAAAGATAGTACTGGTATTTGCTTCATCGGTGAGCGTAACTTTAAAGGTTTCTTAAGTAACTATTTACCGGCGCAACCAGGTGTGATGCAAACATTATCTGGTGAAGTGAAAGGGAAACATGATGGTTTAATGTATTATACAATTGGACAACGTCATGGCCTTGGTATTGGTGGTAATGGTGATCCGTGGTTTGCTGTGGGAAAAAACTTGAAAGAAAACATTTTATATGTTGATCAAGGATTCCATAACGAACTTCTATATGGTGATGAAGTTATTGCTACGAATGTAGGCTGGGTAAGTAATAAAGCGAAGGAAAAAGAATTTACGTGTACAGCGAAATTCCGTTATCGTCAAGCAGACAATAAAGTAACGGTTCAAATCGTTGATGAAAATACAGTTCGTATTCTTTGTGATGAGCCAATTCGTGCGATTACGCCAGGCCAAGCAGTTGTTTTCTATGATGGAGATGAGTGCTTAGGCGGCGCTACAATTGATGAAGTATATCATAGTGGTAAGAAATTAGATTATTTAGGATAACACGAGAAGCCTCTGCCGATTAGCGGTTAGAGGTTTCTTTTACATAAAGCGAATTTTCGTTCGCTTGGAAAATACATTCTTTGTTATAATTTGTTGTAGAGGTGAAGGATATGTCAAACAAACTTGAAACAGGTATTAAATATATGCAAGAAGGAAACTGGGAAGAAGCAGCTAAAAATTTCACAGAAGCAATCGAAGAAAATCCGAAAGATGCGCTTGGATACATTAACTTTGCGAATTTATTAGATGTATTAGGTGATAGTGAGCGAGCAATTGTATTTTATAAACGTGCATTAGAATTAGATGGTAAATCTGCTGCTGCTTATTATGGCTTAGGAAATGTATATTACGGTCAAGAGCAATTTGCAGAGGCGAAGGCTGTATTTGAACAAGCGATGCAAGTGGGATTACAATCAGCTGACGTAACATTTATGTTAGGTATCACACATGTGCAACTTGGAAATGATCGTCTTGCACTTCCATTTTTACAAAGAGCGACGGAATTAGATGAAGGCGATGTAGAAGCTGTTTTCCAATGCGGACTTTGCTTCGCACGACTAGAACATATTCAAGAGGCAAAACCTTATTTTGAAAAGGTGTTAGAAATGGATGAAGAGCATGCAGATGCGTATTATAATTTAGGTGTTGCGTACGTATTCGAGGAGAATAACGAGAAAGCTCTTACTTTATTTAAGAAAGCGACTGAAATTCAAGCAGACCACTTTTTAGCTGGTAATGGTATTCGTTTATTAGAGCAAGAAGCTGAATAAAGTGAAATTATAGTTTAATGCGCAGTTACCCCTCATCTAAAGATTGTGAAAGAGGTGGGGGATGTACTGCTCATTAAAGTGAAAAGAACTCGGAAAGGAGAGGAAATATGGGAAATCAACATGCAATGGATTTGTTTGAGGAAGAAAAAAAATTTATAAAAGCGCAAGTTCTTCATACCATTTTCCACAACGAAGAAAACCTCTATTCCGTTGTCAGTATGAAAGTCATTGAAACGAATGAAACATACGACGAAAAAAAAGTAATGATAAACGGTCATTTTCCCCGTATGCATGAAGATGAAGTGTTTACATTAACAGGTCATTTTAAAGACCACCCAAAGTATGGAAAACAATATTTAGTTGAAACGTTTAAAAAAGAACTGCCACAAACAAAAGCAGGTATGGTGCAATATTTAGCGAGCGATTTATTTAAAGGGATTGGAAAGCGTACAGCCGAAAAAATCGTGGACCATCTTGGTGAGCATGCGATTTCTAAAATTATGGATGATCCGGATGCGTTAAGTGGTGTTGTAAACAAGCAAAAAGCGCAGGAAATATATGAGACGATTATTGAGCATCAAGGGCTCGAGAAAGTGATGAGTTTTTTAAATGGTTACGGTTTTGGAACAAAACTTTCTATTAAAATTTATCAGCAATATAAAGAGATGACATTAGAAGTGATTCGTAATAATCCGTATAAACTTATTGAAGAAGTGGACGGAATTGGATTTGGAAGAGCAGATGATATAGGGCGTGCAATCGGAATAACGGGCAATCACGACGACCGTGTACGTGCAGGGTGTTTTTATACGTTAGAGAATATTTCATTACAACTCGGTCACGTGTATATGGAAAAAGGTCAGCTTGTAAGAGAAACGATGTCACTTTTAAATAATCAAGAAGGCAGAGTGACTGAGGAAGATATTGTAGGCTGCGTTGAAATGATGCAAAGCGAAGGGAAAGTCATTATAGAAGAAGAGCGAGTGTATTTAGCTTCTTTATTCTATTCTGAGAAAGGCGTTGTAAAGTCAATTCGTCGTCTTATGAATCAAGAAGAAACCCCTGCATTCCCTGAAGCAGAAGTGTTAAAAACATTAGGAGAAATTGAAGAACAGCTCAAGGTACAGTATGCGCCGCTTCAGCAAGAAGCAGTTCAAACTGCACTTCATAAGCCGATGATGTTGTTAACAGGTGGACCAGGGACGGGGAAAACAACAGTTATTAAAGGAATTGTTGAAATGTATGCGTCACTTCACGGAGTATCATTAAATCCGAATGAATATAGTGATGATAATCCATTTCCAATATTATTAACGGCCCCAACTGGAAGAGCGGCGAAGCGCATGAGTGAATCGACAGGACTTCCAGCTTGCACAATTCATCGTCTGCTTGGATGGACGCCAGAAGGATCTTTTCAGCGCAATGAAACAGACCCTGTACAAGGGAAGCTCCTTATTATTGATGAGTTTTCAATGGTAGATATTTGGCTTGCAAATCAGCTATTCAAGTCACTTCCGACAAATATTCAAGTTATCGTTGTAGGTGATGAAGATCAGTTGCCATCTGTAGGACCTGGACAAGTGTTAAAAGATTTATTGAATGCAGGTGCGGTTCCAACGGTCAAGCTTACAGAAATTTATCGTCAAGCGGAAGGGTCATCTGTTATTCAACTTGCCCATGCGATAAAGGACGGAACGCTTCCGCCAGATTTAGCACAAAATAAAAAAGATCGTTCATTTATCAGCTGTGCAGGTGCTCAAATTGTTGAGGTTGTTAAAAAGGTTTGTGAAAATGCTAAGACAAAAGGCTTTAGTGCAAGAGATGTACAAGTGTTGGCACCAATGTACCGCGGACCAGCAGGTATTAATGTGTTAAATGAAGCTCTTCAAGAAGTGTTTAATCCGAAAAAAGAAAAGAGTAAAGAAATTGCCTACGGTGACGTTGTATACCGCAGAGGTGATAAAGTACTTCAATTAGTCAATCAGCCGGAAAGCCAAGTGTTTAATGGTGATATTGGAGAAATTGTTTCAGTATTTTATGCGAAAGAAAATGTCGAGCAACAAGATATGATTATCGTTTCATTTGATGGAATTGAAGTAACATATACAAAGCCGGATTTAAATCAAATTACGCATGCCTATTGCTGCTCGATTCATAAATCACAAGGTAGTGAATTCCCAATAGTTATTATGCCAATTGTAAAGAGTTACTACCGTATGTTACGTCGTAATTTAATTTACACGGGTATTACAAGGAGTAAGAAATTCCTTATTATTTGCGGGGAGGAAGCAGCGTTTCAATCCGGTGTAAATCGCCTTGATGATGCAATGCGTCAAACGACTTTAGCTGGCCGATTGCAAGAATCACAAGGAGAAGTGCAGATGGTGACGGTTAATGGTGAAGAAATGGACGTGGAAAACATTTCACCGTATGATTTCATGTAACAAGGTGAAATTATATAGTGAACCTTTCAAACGTATAACGTTGAAAGGTTCTAGCAATGTATAAATGAATGCAGTTTGGACATAATGGCGAATAGAATCTGGGAGACTGTAAGGAGATGAAAGCCATATGTTCAGTTGTCCAAATTGCAAAGGGAAAGACATCGGAAAAATAGGTGTCAACCAATTTTATTGCTGGAATTGTTATATCGAATTATCGGTTTCAAAGGGGAAAATCCATACACATCAAGTAGAGGAAGATGGTTCATTAAGCTCTCTTGATGATTTATTTGATGATAATGAAAGAACGATCGGATAACGAAAAGGGGGATTTACTTTGAATCTACGCAATTCATTAATCGCATTAGGTGTTGGAGCTGCAGCGTATCAATATGCTCGCAAACAAGATGTATTCTCAAAACGCAATGTGAAAAAAGCACGTAAGATGATTAAGTCTTATTTATAAGGCGTAAAAAACTCCCTTTATGATAAGGGAGTTTTTTTATGCGCTTGTATGCAAATATAAAAGTCCGATTTCAGAGAAGAGATAAGATAAACCGTAGCATCCAACGCCAAGCATTCCATAATGCCATAAGTGCTTAGCTCTTTCCTTTCGTGAGGAACGAATAAAGAAGCCTTTCCAAATACCAAACCCGATACAAATCCATTCAAGAAGCATAAAAAGTGCGGATAATGCAAGCATAAATAAGATCATTATGAGCCCTCCAGATTATATTTTGACATTTTGTATTTTCAGGGGTGGTTGTCCTTATTATGTTAAATATATGTATGTCTTTAAAAAACAGTATGGTCTGTATAAAAAGATTTTAAAACTTTTGCACATAACCTAACCTATTTATTTTCAAAATAAAGGTGGAGGAGGTTTTTCGTGTGAAGAATCTTAAAATCATTTGGATATATCGTTTAGGATTATTGTTACTCGTTTTTCTTTGTTTGCTCGTCTTTTTAAAAATTAAGCCACTATGGGCACCGATTATTTTTGTATTTAAAGTGGCGATCACACCGTTCTTTATTGCTTGTTTTATTGCTTATTTATTACACCCTTTAATTGAAAAAATCCATAAGGAAGGAATGCCACGCACACTTGCTATTTTGCTCATTTATATTCTTTTCTTTGGCGGAATTGGCTATGGAATTTATAAAGGAACGCCAGTTGTTATTAAACAGTTACAAGAAATTAATGAACAATTTCCGCAGTTTACAAAAATGTACGATTCTTGGATGGATGGAGTTACAGAACAAACAGCGAATTTCCCATCATTTATTCATGAAAAGGTGAAACAAATTTTTGGTGGTGTAGAAACGAAGATTCAAGCGCTTTTAAATAAAGTCATGAGCACAGCTCGTGGTGTACTGGATTCGTTACTCATTATTTTCTTAATTCCGTTCATTGTATTTTACATATTAAAAGATTACGGTGAGTTTTATCATATATTTTGGAAATTAGTCCCGAGTAAGTGGCGTAGTACGGGGCAAATGCTTGCGAAAGAAATTGATAAATCACTCGGAAGTTATATTCGAGGGCAGTTATTTGTTTGCTTAGTATTAGGGGGAGTATCTGTTCTTTCTTTTTGGTTTATCGGTATGAAATATCCATTGCTGCTCGGCATTATTATTGGGGTAACGGATATAATCCCGTACTTTGGTCCTATTTTAGGGGCGATTCCGACGTTGATGATTGCGGCAACGGTATCAACGAGTTTACTCATTAAGGCGGGGATTACAATTGCTATTTTGCAATTTTTGGAAAGTAACATTTTATCGCCTTACATCGTTGGTAAGTCGCTTCGTATGCATCCTGTGATCATTATGTTTGCATTACTAGTAGGGGGAGAAGTTGCGGGGATTGTAGGATTACTAATATCGGTTCCTATTTTAGCGGTCATTCGGACAGTGGTCGTTCATGTGAGACCTCTTTGGAAAAAAGAAGATGTGTAATATGATAGCCCTCTACTTATAAAAGTAGAGGGCTATCATTATTTAGAGAGTTGCTCGTGTATTTGTTGAACGAGAGAGCTTACATCATTTGTTTGAATATGTTTTATTTTTTTCCATTCATTATCGTACATAAATATAATTTGATTGCTGAAAAGACGCTTTTGCTCTTGTAGATTAGAAATGTTTGCAAAAGAGTACTCTTCAAATATTGGGTTCTTACTTACATCTGGTCCATAAAAGAAGAGCCGTTTGTTCGTTAAAATTAACAGTCCTGGTCTTGCGACGGAACGATATATAAATATATTTAATGAGCATGCTGCATAAAAAAGGATTTTTTCATCAGTTGTTAACATTTCTTTAGCTTGATTCAATAAGGTTGTCATTGTAATCGCTCCTTTATTGTTAATAATTTAATTATAACAAATAATGTAATATTTAGAAATTTGCATAAAGTATTTTTTGAGAGAAGATTCCTATTTAGTAATAAATGCATAATATATTTAAAGGCTGTTAAGAATGAATAGTAGAATAACTATGATTAATAAGCAATTGATACAATATAAATGATTATCTACATTGACAAACTTAAGAGAATTCTATTATATTTAGTCATATAATACATTAAATCAATGACGGAACAAGTACGTTACAGTCCATTTATAGAGAGAAGCTTCCAATGGCTGAAAGAAGCTTTAAATGAAGGGTAACAGAAAGCTAATCCTGAGAGCAGCTAACCACTGCCGTCTTGCCACGTTACGGCACCATGAGGTGATGAATTGATTGTTATAATAATCAATTCATAATTAGGGTGGTATCGCGAGTTAACTCTCGTCCCTTTTATTAGGGGCGGGAGTTTTTTATATTTAAGGAGGAAAATACAATGAAACAACTAACAGGCGCACAAATTCGTCAAATGTTTTTAGACTTTTTCCAAGAAAAAGGACATGCAGTAGAACCAAGTGCATCACTAGTTCCTCATGAAGATCCATCTCTGTTATGGATTAATAGTGGTGTAGCGACATTAAAGAAATATTTTGATGGTCGTGTAATCCCACAAAATCCACGTATTACAAATGCACAAAAATCAATTCGTACAAACGATATTGAAAACGTTGGGAAAACGGCTCGTCACCATACATTCTTTGAAATGTTAGGGAACTTCTCAATCGGTGATTACTTCAAAGAAGAAGCAATTACTTGGGCTTGGGAATTTCTAACGAGCGACAAATGGATCGGATTCGATAAAGAATTACTATCTGTTACAATTCATCCGGAAGATGAAGAAGCATTCACAATTTGGAATGAGAAAATGGGTGTTCCAAAAGAACGCATCATCCGTTTAGAAGAAAACTTCTGGGATATCGGTGAAGGACCAAGTGGACCGAATACAGAAATTTTCTATGACCGCGGTGAATCTTACGGTAATGACTTTAGTGACCCAGAATTATATCCGGGCGGAGAAAACGAGCGTTACTTAGAAGTATGGAACCTTGTATTCTCTCAATTTAACCATAATCCAGACGGTTCATATACGCCACTTCCTAAGAAAAACATCGATACAGGAATGGGTCTAGAGCGTATGACATCTATCGTTCAAGATGTACCTACGAACTTTGATACAGACCTATTCATGCCGATGATTGGTGCAACAGAATCAATTTCTGGTGAGAAATATCGTAATGGCGATTTAGAAAAAGATATGGCGTTTAAAGTAATTGCTGACCATATCCGTACAGTAACATTCGCTGTTGGTGACGGTGCTCTTCCATCTAACGAAGGCCGTGGTTATGTATTACGTCGTTTATTACGCCGTGCTGTTCGTTATTCTAAGAAATTAAACATCAACCGTCCGTTCATGTTTGAATTAGTACCGGTTGTTGGAGAAGTAATGAAAGACTTCTATCCAGAAGTACTTGAAAAGAAAGATTTCATCGCAAAAGTTGTGAAGAATGAAGAAGAGCGTTTCCATGAAACACTTCATGATGGTGAATCAATTTTAGCTGAAGTAATTGCAAAAGCGAAAGAAGAAAAAACAACTGTTATTTCTGGCGTAGATGCGTTCCGCCTATACGACACGTACGGTTTCCCAATTGAATTAACAGAAGAATATGCAGAAGAAGCTGGTATGACAGTTGATCAAGCGGGCTTTGAAAATGAAATGGAGAAACAACGTGAGCGTGCACGTGCTGCTCGTCAAGACGTTGATTCTATGCAAGTTCAAGGCGGTGTACTTGGTGAAGTTAAAGTAGCGAGCGAATTCGTTGGTTACGGTACAGTTGCAACAGAAAGTAACGTTGTTGCACTTGTGAAAAATGGTGAGTATACAGATAGCTTACAAGCAGGTGAAGAAGGACAATTAATGCTTGATGTAACGCCATTCTACGCTGAGAGCGGTGGGCAAATTGCAGACCGTGGTTACCTTCTTGCTGACGGCGTGAAAGTTGTTGTAAAAGATGTACAAAAAGCACCAAATGGTCAAAACTTACACAAAGTAGTTGTGGAAGAAGGTACATTAACGAAAGATGCGGCTGTAAAAGCTGTTATTGATACAAAGAACCGTAGTAGCGTTGTGAAAAACCATACAGCAACTCACTTACTACACCAAGCATTAAAAGATATACTTGGAACGCATGTTAACCAAGCTGGTTCTCTTGTAACATCTGAACGTTTACGTTTTGACTTCTCTCACTTCGGTCAAGTACAAGCTGATGAATTAGAAAAAATTGAGCGTATCGTAAACGAAAAAATTTGGGAAAGTATTGATGTTGCGATTTCTCAAAAAGCAATCGAAGAAGCGAAAGAAATGGGCGCAATGGCATTATTCGGTGAAAAATACGGCGATGTTGTACGCGTTGTGCAAGTAGGCGATTACAGCTTAGAGCTTTGCGGTGGTTGTCACGTTGATAACACAGCTTCTATTGGTATTTTCAAAATCGTTGCTGAGTCTGGTATCGGTGCAGGAACTCGTCGTATTGAGGCGGTAACTGGTAAGTCTGCATACGAATTAATGAACGATCAAGTAGGTTTATTAAAAGAAGCAGCAGGAAAAATGAAAACAAATCCAAAAGATATTTTAACAAGAGTTGATGGTTTATTTACTGAAGTAAAACAACTTCAAAAAGAAAACGAATCTCTTGCTGCGAAATTAAGCAATATCGAAGCTGGAAACTTAACTGATTCAGTAATGACAGTTGATGGCGTGAACGTATTAGCGGTGAAAGTAAATGTTGCAGATATGAACAACTTACGTACAATGATGGATGACCTTAAAAATAAATTAGAGTCTGCAGTTGTTGTATTAGCGTCTGTAAATGACGATAAGGTAAACATTTTAGCTGGCGTAACGAAAGATTTAATTAGTCAAGGTTACCATGCGGGTAAACTTGTGAAAGAAGTAGCTTCTCGTTGTGGAGGCGGCGGTGGTGGCCGTCCTGATATGGCACAAGCAGGCGGTAAAAACCCAGCGCAAGTAGAGGAAGCTTTAGCGTTTGTACAAGAGTACGTTAAATCTGTTTCAAAATAAAGAGATAGTAGTGTACAATGGTAGGGAGAGGAGAAGTTCTTCTCCCTATACTTACTACTTACAAGTGAGGTGCTTGAAATGGACGGTTTTGATAAGACAATGAAGTTTAGCATTCAAGATGAAAAACAGAGTGTCCATGTAAATGATGTACTTTTAACTGTGTATGATGCACTTCAAGAAAAAGGTTATAATCCGATTAACCAAATCGTCGGTTATTTATTAAGTGGAGATCCAGCATACATACCTCGCCATAAAGATGCACGAAGCATCGTTCGCAAGCTTGAACGTGATGAGATAATTGAAGAGCTTGTGAAGTCTTACTTGAAACATCATCGTGAGGAGTAGTTTATGCGGATATTAGGTTTAGATGTTGGTACTAAAACAGTCGGTGTTGCAATGAGCGATGAAATGGGCTGGACAGCACAAGGGCTGGAAACAATCAGGATTAACGAAGAACGAGGCCACTTTGGTTTTGACCGTATTTCTGAGTTGGTAAAACAGTACAATGTGGACAAAATAGTAGTAGGTTTACCTAAAAATATGAATGGTACAATCGGCCCTCGTGGTGAAGCGTGCCAGCAATTTGCAGAAAACCTGCGAAATCTGTTACAATTAGAAGTTGTAATGTGGGACGAGCGTTTGTCGACGATGGCAGCGGAACGTCTGCTCATTTCAGCTGATGTGAGCCGTAAGAAGCGAAAACAGGTAATCGATAAGATGGCTGCAGTCGTGATCTTACAAGGATTTTTAGATAGTAAATAAGAGGTGACCAAAATGGAAGAAAATCAAATTACAATTGTAGACGAAAAAGGAAACGAACATTTATGTGAAATTATTTTCACTTTTGATGCTGAAAAATTCGGCAAAAAATCTTACGTAGTCTTCTCTCCAATCGGTGAAGTAGACGAAGATGGAGACCAAATCTTCGATGCAATGGCATATGAGCAAAGTGAAGAAGAGGGCGGAACATTACTTTCAATTGAATCTGAAGAAGAGTGGGAAATGGTACAAGAAATGTTTAACACTCTTGCTGATGAGCAAGAAGAAGAATAGTAATGGATAAAAAGGCGAACTGTGTACACAGTTCGCCTTTTTTGTATTTATATGCAACATGACAGATTTTTTGTCGAAACTACGTAATTGTTTATAGTATAATAAGACGGGTTGTATGAAAAAAGGCTTTAAATAAGTAGCTGTCACCGATTATTTAGAAATGATTGGTTTTGCTTTATGTTTGTAGGGCATTGTATAGAGGAAGTGTATACGGTCTACAATTGAATAAGGAGGAAGAATTTTGGTAGAGAATCAAGTGAAGAAGAAGCGTAGACGTATTTTTTTAATTTCGATTATCGCACTGCTTTTAGTTTGTGGATCAGTCTATGCGTATATTTCATCTGCATTAGGACCAGTTGATAGTGGAAATAAAAAAGAGATTGAGGTAGAGATTCCAAAGGGGTCATCTACAAGTAAAATCGGTGAGATTTTAGAAGAAAAAGGTGCTGTGAAAAGCAGTACAGTTTTTAGTTTTTATACGAAATTTAAGTCGAAAAGCTTACAAGCAGGTACATATTTATTAAATCCTTCGATGAGTGCTAACGATGTCATTGAACAAATGTCATCTGGCAACGTACATCGTCCGGCTCTTTATAAAGTGACGATTAAAGAAGGGGCACAAGTAACTGAAATTGCTGAAGTGATTGCGGCAGAATTAAAGTGGAATAAAGATGATGTTGTGCGTCAATTAAACGATAAAGCATTTATTCAAAAAATGCAGCAAAAGTATCCGAAGCTATTAACAGATAAAATTTTTGATAGCAACATTAAATATCCACTAGAAGGATACTTATATCCAGCAACGTATTCTTTCTATAAAAAGGATACAGAATTAGAAGAAATTGTAATCCCGATGCTTGAGAAAACAAATGCAATTATTGTTCAAAATGAGGCGAAAATGAAAGCGAAGAACTGGGATGTTCATCAACTTCTCACGTTGTCTTCACTTATTGAAGAAGAGGCTACTGGCTTTACTGATCGCCAAAAAATCTCTAGTGTTTTCTATAATCGTCTAGCGAAAGGCATGCCGCTTCAAACGGATCCGACGGTATTATACGCGCTTGGAAAGCATAAACAACGTGTATTATACGAAGACTTGAAAGTAAACTCACCGTACAATACGTATGTTGTGAAAGGGTTGCCGGTTGGACCGATTGCAAACTCTGGTAAACATTCAGTGGAAGCAGCGTTAGATCCTGCGCAAACAGATTATTATTATTTCTTAGCTGCACCAAGTGGTGAAGTGTATTATGCGAAAACATTAGAAGAACATAATGCATTAAAGCAAAAATACATTACGAAAAAACAGTGAAATGGGGAGGGATAGCGAAAAGGGTCGCATATCCCTCTTTTTTGTGGTAAAATATATCGGGTTAAAAACTGGCAGAAGAATCGTTTTTAATATCAAAACGGGACGTACAAGCTAAGGGTGAAACTGGCTTGTATTTTTATTGCATTCTATGTGTGAAAAGACAAAGGTTGACGCGTCATAGAGGCACTTCTCCATGTAAATAAGGAGGACCAATTATGGAGGATGCAGTTAACGAGTACCTATTATCATTTATTGATCCAAAAGATAAATTAATTCTTGAAATGGAAGAGTATGCAACTGAAAACCATGTGCCGATTATGGATCGACTTGGAATGGAATTTATGCTGCAATTTTTACGTTTAATTGGACCGGAAAGTATTTTAGAACTTGGAACAGCAATCGGTTATTCTAGTATTCGTATGATGCAAGCTATTCCGAACTCTCGCATTGTGACAGTAGAGCGCAATCGTGAACGATATGAAAAGGCACTTGAATATATAGAATGTTCCTCGGTAACAGACCGTATTTCTGTTATTTACGGTGATGCTTTAGAAACGGGCGAACAAGTGAAAGAACATGGAACATTTGATGTTATTTTTATTGATGCAGCGAAAGGGCAGTATCGTCGCTTTTTTGACTTATACGAACCGTTATTAAATCCTGGTGGCGTTATTATTTCAGATAACGTTATGTACCATGGTCTTGTGACGACAAAAGAGAAAATTGAAAATAGACGTACCCGTGGTTTGATTCGTCGTATTAAGACGTACAATGAATGGCTTATGAATCATGAAGGATATGATACAACGATTTTCCCGATTGGCGATGGAGTGGCTGTAAGTAAAAAGAGAGGGTGACAAAAGTATGAAGAAACCTGAATTGTTAGTAACGCCTAGAGCGGTGGCGGATATTGAACCTCTTGCGAAAGCAGGGGCAGATGCAGTAATGGTTGGTGAACAAAAGTTTGGTTTACGTTTGGCAGGAGAGTTTTCACGTGAAGATGTGAAACAAGCTGTAAACATTGCGCATGAAAATGGTGTGAAAGTATACGTTGCAATGAATGCAATGTTCCACAATGATAAAGTAGAAGAATTAACGGACTATGTTGCCTTTTTAAATGAGGTAAATGTAGATGCGATTGTTTTCGGAGATCCAGCGGTATTAATGGCTGTTCGTGAAGTTGCACCAAATATGCAACTTCACTGGAATACAGAAACGACAGCAACAAACTGGTTTACTTGTAACTATTGGGGGCAAAGAGGAGCGAAACGCGCTGTATTAGCTCGTGAGCTTAGCTTAGATGAAATTGCTGAATTAAAAGAAAATGCTGAAGTGGAACTTGAAGTACAAATTCACGGTATGACTTGCATGTTCCAATCGAAGCGTTCACTAGTAGGAAACTACTTTGAGTATCAAGGGCGTAATCTCGACATCGAAAAGAAAAAGTATGAAGAGAATATGTTCTTATACGACCCGGAACGTAATAACAAATATCCAATTTATGAAGATGAAAATGGTACTCACATTATGAGTCCGAATGATATTTGTTTCATCGATGAGTTAGAGGAACTAATCGATGCTGAAGTCGATAGCTTAAAAATTGATGGTGTCCTAAAAAGTTCTGAGTACATTATTGAGGTAACGAAGAAATATCGTAAGGCGATTGATTTATGTGTAGAAGATCGTGATGCGTATTATGACGTGAAAGATGATTTATTTAAAGAGATAGAAGAAATACAACCGGTAAATCGTCCGTTAGATACAGGATTCTTCTTTAAAGAAACGGTTTACTAAACGAGGAGGGTGTAGGAAATGACTGTACAAGAAATTTCACGAGTGATCGATGGCAAACGCGTTATTGTGAAAAAACCTGAACTGTTAATCCCTGCGGGTAACTTAGAAAAATTAAAAGTAGCTATCCATTATGGGGCAGATGCTGTATATTTAGGTGGACAAGAATTTGGTCTTCGTTCTAATGCAGGTAACTTTACGCTGGAAGACATGGCAGAAGGCGTTGAATTTGCAAAGAAATATGGAGCAAAAATATACGTAACAACAAATATTTTTGCACATAATGAAAATATGGATGGGCTAGAGGAATATTTAAAAGGGATTGAAAAAGCTGGCGTAACGGGAATTATCGTTGCCGATCCGCTTATTATTGAGACATGTAAACGTGTGGCGCCTTCTGTTGAGGTGCATTTAAGTACACAACAATCACTATCCAACTGGAAAGCAGCACAGTATTGGAAAGAAGAAGGTTTACATCGTCTTGTATTAGCTCGTGAAGCAAGCTATGAAGAAATGAAAGAAATTAAAGAAAAAGTTGATGTTGAAATTGAAGCATTCGTCCATGGTGCAATGTGTATCGCGTATTCAGGGAGATGTACATTAAGTAACCATATGACAGCGCGTGACTCTAACCGTGGTGGTTGTTGTCAATCTTGCCGCTGGGATTATGATTTAGTTCAAACGGTATCACAACATAAAGATGCAAAAGAGCTTCCTCTATTCCAAGAAGAAGATGCTCACTTTGCGATGAGTCCAAAAGATTTAAATTTAATCTTATCAATTCCGAAAATGATTGAAATTGGAATTGATAGCTTAAAAGTTGAAGGACGTATGAAATCTATCCATTACGTAGCGACTGTAGCAACTGTATATCGTAAAGTAATTGATGCGTATTGTGCGGATCCGGATAACTTTGAGTTTAAACAAGAATGGTTAGATGAACTTGATAAATGTGCAAATCGTGATACAGCTCCTGCATTCTTTGAAGGGGTTCCAGGACATCAAGAGCAAATGTTTGGAAATCATAGTAAGAAAACAACGTATGATTTTGCTGGTTTAGTGTTAGATTATAATGAAGAAACGGGCATCGTAACGCTTGAGCAACGTAATCACTTCAAACCAGGACATGAAGTGGAGTTCTTTGGGCCAGAAATAGAAAACTTTACGCAGACGGTGGAGAAAATTTGGGATGAGGATGGAAACGAATTAGATGCAGCGAGACATCCGTTGCAAATCGTGAAATTCAAAGTGGATCAACCAGTGTATGTGAATAATATGATGCGCAAAAACATACTTCAATAAGAAAGAGTGGTAGTCGAATGGGGACGAATAAGCCTGTTGTAATTGGAATCGCTGGTGGTTCAGGATCAGGAAAAACAAGTGTAACGAAAGCGATTTTTGACCATTTTAAAGGTCATTCCATTTTAATCTTGGAGCAAGATTATTATTACAAAGATCAAAGCCATTTACCAATGGAAGAACGTTTAAAAACAAATTACGATCATCCGTTAGCGTTTGATAATGATTTGTTAATTGACCATTTGCAGCAGTTGCTTGCATATGAGCAAGTGGAAAAGCCTATATATGACTATACATTGCATACGCGTTCAGAAAAAATTATTCCAGTTGAGCCGAAAGATGTAATCATTTTAGAAGGAATTCTTATTTTAGAAGACCCACGTCTTTGTGAGTTAATGGATATTAAGGTGTTCGTTGATACAGATGCAGACCTTCGTATTTTACGCCGCATGCAGCGCGATATTGAAGAGCGCGGTCGTACAATGGATTCAGTTATCGACCAATACGTAAACGTTGTACGTCCAATGCATAATCAATTTATTGAGCCTTCTAAGAAATTCGCGGATATTATTATCCCTGAAGGTGGACAAAACCATGTTGCAATTGATATTATGGTTACAAAAATTGCAACAATTCTTGAACAAAAAGTAAATTTGTAATAGCATAGTAAAAGATATACGATAGGAAGGGATTTTTTCCCTTCTTATCGAATACAATGAAACATGAAACCTCACCTACCAATAGGTGAGGGCATATTTATATCAACTTTCCATACATACCTTCTTTATATAAGGAAGAATTGGAGAATAAGGGGTTGTATGTGACAACTCCACTAGTGCTACGTGTGCTAGAAACCTCCGCTATATAAGCGGAGGAGTTTTCATATGGAACTCCTCTTTTTTTCGGGGGATTGGTATATAAAAGGAGTGGAAAACATGGCAACAGAAAAAACATACCCTATGACGCAAGAGGGTAAGCAAAAACTAGAGAACGAAGTTGAACAATTAAAAACAGTAAGACGTAAAGAAGTTGTAGAGCGTATTAAGATCGCACGTAGCTTCGGAGATCTTTCTGAGAACTCTGAGTACGATGCAGCGAAAGATGAGCAAGCATTCGTAGAAGGACGTATTACACAACTTGAAAACATGATTCGTAATGCGGTTATCATTGAAGACAATGGTGAAGAGTCTACAGTTGTAACATTAGGTAAAACAGTAACATTTAAAGAGTTACCAGGTGGAGACGAAGAAGCATACATAATCGTAGGTAGCGCAGAAGCCGATCCATTTGAAGGAAGAATTTCTAACGATTCTCCAATCGCAAAAAGCTTATTAGGTAAGCAAATTGGTGAGAAGGTAGCAATCCAAACACCAGGTGGAGAAATGCAAGTAGAGATTATCTCTGTAAAATAACGTAAAAAATCACTCGTGTAAAAACGAGTGATTTTTTATTTGTATAAAAGGTGAAACACCTCGTCTAAACTACAATAGACGAGGTGTTTTTTATGAAAATGAAACGGAGAATTATAATTGTTTTAATTTGTTTTATGGGTGTGATTTTTTTATTACTTTGTCGTTTAATCCAAATACAGATTATAGATACGGAATCATTTACTGACCGAAATATCAATCTGATTGAAAAAAGTGTTACGCAACGAACACAATCACTTACAGTAGATAATGGAAGAGGGCATTTTACAGATCGAAATGGTAAGGAAATTGGTGAAGAGAAATATCCAGTCTTAATTATTTTTCCATTTTTACAAATAAAAAATGACATGTTAGAGAAAATTGCGCATATCATTGGTGTGTCGAGACAAGAGATAAGACTGCAAATGAAAAATAAGAATCAAGCATTTATATTACGAAGGGAGAATACCCCATTTCAATTAACGCTCGAGCAGATGAAGAAGGTAAATCAATTAGATATTTTAGGTATTGTAGCAGCAGAAGTTCGACTGAAGCAAATGGGAGAGGCAGATCATTTAATTGGTGATGTGGGAGAGAATGAACAGGAATTTCAAAAGCGTTATGGAGAAATGAAAAAAACTTCGAAACAAACGCCAATTGGTATTTCTGGATTGCAACAATCATTTGATGAATTTTTACTGACTGATGGAGAAGCGAAAGTACTATATCAAGTGGATCGACAAGGAGAACCGATTTTTGGGAAGCAGGCGAAATACACTTCACCAGGAAATCCATTTTATCCAGTTACTATTCAAACAACAATACATAAAACATTGCAACGACGAGCAGAGAAGATTATAGATGAAAACGGAATAAAAAAAGGTGGGTTAGTATTACTAGACATAAAGAATAGTGAAGTTGTAGCAATGGTAAGTAGGCCTTCTTTACAGATGAATGATAGGAGGATATATAAAGCTACACTTGAAAATCAAATGTTAACTCCTCATTTTCCGGGGTCTGTTTTTAAAACAGTAGTTGCAGCAGCAGGAATTGATGAGAATTTGGTGCGGTTTAATCGTACATTTAACTGTAATACGGATTTATACGGTGAAAATCTTCCACAAGTTATGATGGGGTCATTAAACTTTAAGGAAAGCTTTGCTAGAAGCTGTAATCGTACGTTTGCCGTATTAGGTGGTGAACTAATGCAAAAGGATAGTGAAGTGTTAGAAACGTATTTAGAGGCCTTAGGAGCACGTGAGAAGGTAGGTTGGAAAGGTTCGGTATTTCATACACCAGAATTTGAGCAATTGCCAGAAGAAAAGAGTGCTATTATTTGGGAAAGCGAAGAAAATAAAGATAGTAGAAAAGCGATTGCTCAAACGATGGTCGGACAAAAAGATGTACGTGTGTCACCTCTAGCTATAGCGAATATGATGGCGACAATTGCTAGAGGTGGAGAGAAGATGGAAGTGAAAGTCGTTAAAAAAATAGTGTATAAAAATGGAACCGACTTTTTTACATTTGAAAATCATAAATTAAATGGGAAACAGCTTTCTTATGAAACGATGAAAAAATTACAACAGTTGTTAAGAGGCGTTGTAACGATGGAGAAAGGAACGGGAACCGCATTCCGTTCGTTGCCACTAACTGTCGCTGGAAAATCTGGGACGGCACAAACAGGAAAAGGAGAGAGGGTGAATCGCTGGTTTGCAGGTTATTTTCCATATGAAAACCCAAGATATGCTTTAGTTGTAGTTGATATAGAAACAGATAGTAATGAAAATGTAGTCACACCAGTTTTTGCAGAAATGGTAGAGGCAATTCATCAATTAGAAATTGAAAAGTAATCTTGCAATTATTTATGAAATGTTTTCATTTCGTGAAAATATTATTGTAAATGTTCAACCTTTCTAGATTTAATGTTACAATAGCAAGTATGAAAAACTGCATGGAGGTTTGAAGAATGGCAGGAGGATCTAGATTCCAACAGAAACAACAAAAACGTCGTCAAAACGGTGTTTTAAATATTGCAATCGCTATTGTATTAGTAGCAGTAGCTATTGTAGCATATCAATTGTTTGTTCCTGACACAAAAGAGCAAGCGTCTTCTAATGATAAAAAGGTAGCTCAGCAAACAACAAAAGAAAATAAAGCTGAGAAAGCAAAAGGTAAAGAAGAGACGAAGAAGAACGAGCAAGATAAGACAGAGGCTAAGAAGAAGGAAGAAGAAGAGAAGCAAAAGGCTGAGGAAGAAAAGAAAAAAGCTGAAGAAGAAGCGAAAGCTAACGAGAAAGCACCAGCTGAAAAAACACAGTCACAGGCAACAGATGCTTATACGAAATCTTCTTGGAAGCCAGTAGGTACAGAGCAAGGTGCAACACCTGCGATGACGTTTAAAAAAGGTACAGCAGATTGGAATGAGATGAATCAAGCGATTTCAGCTGCAATTGACGTTCCAGTAAATCAATTAGTTATCCATAGAATTGGAAATAACGGTAAGAATAAAGCTTACGGTAACGTACAAGATAAACAATCAGGTAAAAAATATTATGTAAATATTGATTGGGTAGACAATGAGGGCTGGAAACCAGTACTCGTTCAAACTCTAAACTAAAAAAAGAGAGGCTCTTAAGAGCCTCTCTTTTTTTAGTTAGCGTAATTTCTTTAATTTAAAATGAACAACCGCACTATAATAAGGTCTTTTGCTTTCAGGATCCATAATCATTTGGTGAGAAATATGATTAACTTCGAGCATAAGTGCTTTATTATTATCGATTTGTTCGTTAATTTTTTTTTCTAGAGAAACTAAGTTTGCAGCTTCGAAAAATTCTACTTTATCTTCTAACATTTCAAAGGTAAATGACACGAAGATGCCCCCTCTCCTATGATAATCACCTATAGTGTAACAAAGAAAAGAAGGAAATACTACGTACATTTCAATTGACATTTTTAGAAAGAGAGAATATCATACTGATAAAACCGATAAGAAAAAGGGGAATTTTTATGGGAACAGAATTTAATGGTTTATTTGATGAATGGGCTCATACGTACGACTCATTTGTACAAGGCGAAGATATACAATATAAAGAAGTTTTCGCCCATTATGAGGACATTTTAGAGGATGTAGTTAACAAGTCATTTGGCAACGTATTAGAATTCGGTGTTGGTACTGGCAATTTAACAAATAAATTATTACTTGCTGGTCGCACAGTTTACGGTATAGAACCGTCACGCGAAATGCGTACTATTGCAAAAGAGAAATTACCAAAAGAGTTTTCAATTACAGAGGGTGATTTTCTTTCATTTGAAGTCCCAAATTCAATCGATACTATTGTGAGCACTTACGCATTTCATCATTTAATAGATGAAGAAAAAGACGTAGCAATTGCGAAGTATAGTCAATTGCTAAACAAAGGTGGTAAAATAGTGTTTGCTGATACGATATTTGCAGATCAAGATGCATATGATAAAACTGTCGAAGTAGCAAAACAAAGAGGTTTTCATCAGTTAGCAAATGATTTGCAAACAGAATACTATACACGTATTCCGATCATGCAATCTATTTTTGAAAACAATGGCTTCCACGTAACGTTTACGAGATTAAATCATTTCGTTTGGGTAATGGAGGCAACTAAGCAATAGAAAGAGGGATTAGATTGAGAATTGCTGTAATTGGAGCAATGGAAGAAGAAGTACGTATTTTACGTGACAAACTAGAACAAGCAGAAACAGAAACTGTTGCAGGTTGTGAATTTACGAAAGGGCTATTGGCAGGACATGAAGTAATCTTGCTAAAGTCTGGTATTGGTAAAGTAAATGCAGCGATGTCAACGACAATTTTATTAGAAAAATATAAGCCTGAAAAAGTAATTAATACTGGTTCAGCTGGTGGATTCCATCACTCTCTAAATGTTGGTGATGTAGTTATTTCAACAGAAGTTCGTCACCATGACGTAGATGTAACAGCATTTAACTACGAATATGGTCAAGTGCCAGGAATGCCACCTGGATTTAAAGCTGATGAGGCATTAGTTGCATTAGCTGAGAAATGTATGCAGGCAGAAGAAAATATTCAAGTTGTAAAAGGTATGATTGCAACAGGTGATTCATTTATGAGTGATCCGAACCGCGTTGCAGCAATTCGTGATAAATTTGAAGATCTTTATGCAGTAGAAATGGAAGCAGCAGCTGTTGCGCAAGTATGCCACCAATATGAAGTTCCGTTTGTTATTATTCGTGCACTTTCTGATATTGCTGGTAAAGAATCAAATGTTTCATTTGATCAATTTTTAGATCAAGCAGCTCTTCATTCTACAAACTTTATCGTAAAAGTACTAGAAGAGTTAAAGTAATGTAACAAAAAGGCAACTGTCTCATATAAAGAAAATACATACAGTTGCCTTTTCTTTATTGGCAAATAAGGGGGAGAACACGATGAATGTATATCGTGGAGTTCATGAGTTGATTGGTCATACACCAATCGTGGAAATTACTCGTTTTTCACTTCCGAAAGGAGTCCGTTTATTTGCAAAGCTTGAATTTTACAACCCAGGCGGAAGCGTTAAGGATCGTTTAGGAAGAGAATTAATCGAAGATGCACTAGAAAAAGGGCTTGTTGCAGAGGGCGGAACAATTATTGAACCGACGGCTGGGAATACTGGCATTGGACTGGCACTTGCAGCGTTAGAACATGATTTACGCGTCATTGTTTGTGTACCAGAGAAATTTAGTATTGAAAAACAAGAATTAATGAAAGCGCTAGGTGCAACGGTCGTGCATACACCGACTGAGCAAGGAATGACCGGCGCAATTGCAAAGGCAAAAGAATTAGTAAAGGAAATACCAAATTCATACTCTCCAAGTCAGTTTGCTAATGAAGCAAACCCTCGTGCTTATTTCAAAACACTAGGTCCTGAACTTTGGGATGCGCTGAATGGAGAGATTAATATATTTGTTGCAGGGGCAGGAACTGGCGGTACGTTTATGGGAACTGCGTCTTATTTAAAAGAAAAAAATATTGATATTAAAACGGTTATTGTAGAACCAGAAGGATCTATTTTAAATGGCGGTAAAGCTGGTTCACATGAAACAGAAGGTATTGGTCTTGAATTCATTCCACCATTTTTAAAAACATCTTATTTTGATGAAATTCATACGATTTCTGATCGAAATGCATTTTTACGCGTAAAAGAATTGGCGCAAAAGGAAGGCCTTCTCGTTGGAAGCTCTTCAGGAGCGGCATTTCATGCAAGCTTACTTGAGGCAGAAAACGCAGCACCAGGTACAAATATTGTAACGATTTTTCCGGATAGCAGTGAGCGCTATTTAAGTAAAGACATATACAAAGGATGGGAATAAAAAATGAGAGCAAAGACAAAGTTAATTCATGGTATTCGCATAGGAGAACCTTCAACTGGATCTGTAAACGTGCCGATATATCAAACGAGTACGTACAAACAAGAAGCAGTTGGTAAGCATCAAGGATATGAATATTCACGAACAGGTAATCCAACTCGTTCAGCTTTAGAAGAAATGATTGCAGTGTTAGAAAATGGTCATGCTGGATTTGCATTTGGTTCAGGGATGGCAGCTATTACAGCAACTATTATGCTATTCTCAAAAGGAGATCACGTCATTTTAACAGATGATGTTTATGGCGGTACGTATCGCGTTATTACAAAAGTACTAAACCGTTTCGGCATTGAGCATACATTTGTAGATACAACAAACCTAGAGGAAGTTGTAGAAGCAATTCGCCCAAATACGAAAGCGATTTATGTGGAAACACCAACGAATCCATTACTGAAAATTACTGATATTAAGAAAATATCCGCTCTTGCTAAAGAGAACGATTTATTAACAATTATTGATAACACATTCATGACGCCATATTGGCAGTCGCCAATTTCTTTAGGAGCAGACATTGTACTTCATAGTGCAACGAAATATTTAGGTGGGCATAGTGATGTAGTTGCAGGCCTAGTAGCTGTAAATAGCCCGCAACTAGCAGAAGACCTTCATTTCGTACAAAACTCAACAGGAGGTATTCTTGGACCACAAGACAGCTTCTTACTACTTCGTGGTTTAAAAACATTAGGAATTCGTATGGAGGAGCATGAAATAAATTCACGCGCAATTGCTGAGTTTTTAAATAACCATCCGAAAGTAAATAAAGTATATTATCCAGGTCTTGAATCACATCAAAATCATGAATTAGCAAAAGAACAGGCGAACGGATTTGGTGCAATCATCTCATTCGATGTAGATAGTGAAGAAACATTAAATAGAGTACTTGAGAAGTTACAGTACTTTACACTTGCTGAAAGCTTAGGAGCAGTAGAAAGTTTAATTTCCATTCCATCACAAATGACACATGCATCAATCCCAGCAGATCGCCGTAAAGAATTAGGAATTACAGATACATTAATTCGAATCTCTGTTGGTATTGAAGATGGAGAAGATTTAATTGAAGATTTGGCACAAGCACTAGCATAATAAAAATGCACTGCTAATATAGAGCAGTGCATTTTTATTATATTAATTTGTGAAATGTTTCACAAATTAGACATACACAAATGAAATGATTTCATGTATATTGAATTCATGAAATGTTATTCACGAACAAGCTTGTGAAATGTTTCACAAGTAATGGGATTCATGTAGGAAGGTAACTCTATTTTTTTACGCTAATCGGGACTTTTTATGACCTATAGGGACTTATGAAGTCCAAGATAGCAGAATAGGAGGAAATTTACATGGTAGTCAAAGAGAAAGTTGTAAATGAAATGCAAGAGGTAAAAGAGATGATTGATACGTTAGTAGATAACGGTCAAAAAGCTTTACAAGCATTAGAAAGTTTTACACAAGAGCAAATTGACAACATTGTTCATGAAATGGCGCTTGCGGGTGTCGATCAACATATGCCGCTTGCGAAGTTGGCTGTTGAAGAAACGGACCGTGGCGTATATGAAGATAAATGCATTAAAAATATTTTTGCCACTGAATATATTTGGCATAGTATAAAGAAAGATAAAACGGTAGGAATTATTCATGAAGATCCTCATGAAGAAATAATAGAAATCGCAGAACCTGTCGGTGTAGTAGCTGGGGTAACGCCAGTAACGAACCCAACATCGACAACAATGTTTAAAGCATTAATCGCGATAAAAACGAGAAATCCAATTATTTTCGCATTTCATCCTTCTGCACAAAACTGTTCCGTTGCAGCGGCAAAAACAGTATATGATGCAGCAGTGAAAGCTGGTGCACCAAAGCATTGTATTCAATGGATTGAAAGACCTTCTGTGGAAGCAACGAAACAATTAATGAACCATGATGGTGTCGCACTCGTTCTAGCAACTGGAGGGGCTGGTATGGTGAAATCGGCTTATTCTACTGGTAAACCCGCGCTAGGTGTAGGGCCAGGTAATGTACCATGTTATATAGAGAAATCGGCACATGTAAAACGTGCTGTTAATGATTTGATTTTATCGAAAACATTTGATAACGGTATGATTTGTGCGTCAGAACAAGCCATCATTGTAGATAAGGAAATCTATAATGATGTTAAAGCAGAAATGATTGCAAATAATTGTTATTTTGTAACAGAGGAAGAGAGAAAGAAATTAGAAAAGCTTGTTATTAATGAAAATACATGTGCAGTAAATAGTGATATTGTTGGGAAATCAGCACAGTATATTGCTGAATTAGTAGGAATTACTGTACCTGAACATACAAAAATGCTTGTAGCTGAAATTAAAGGCATCGGAGCAGCGTATCCACTATCTCGTGAGAAACTGAGCCCAGTGTTAGCTTGTGTAAAAGCAAATTCATTAGAAGAAGGATTTACATATTGCGAAGAAATGTTAGAGCTTGGTGGCCTAGGGCATTCAGCGGTTATCCATTCTACAAATAAAGAAGTACAAAAACAATTTGGGTTACGTATGAAAGCCTGCCGTCTCATTGTAAATGCACCTTCATCACAAGGTGGAATTGGTGATATATATAATGGATTTATTCCATCACTTACGCTTGGTTGTGGCTCCTACGGGGAAAACTCAGTTTCCCAAAACGTAACGGCGACTCATTTATTAAATATAAAAAGGTTGGCAAATAGAAAAAAGAATATGCAGTGGTTCAAATTACCACCCAAAATTTATTTTGAAAAACATGCGACAGCATATTTAGCAAACATGCCTAACATTTCCCGCGCATTTATTGTAACGGATCCAGGGATGGTTGAGCACGGTTATGTAGATACAGTTACGCACTATTTACGTAAGCATGCAAATGATGTGAAAGTTGAAGTTTTCTTTGAAGTTGAGCCAGATCCATCAGATGAAACTGTATTTAAAGGTGCGGACATGATGAAAAGCTTTAAACCAGATGTAATTATCGCGCTTGGTGGCGGTTCAGCTATGGATGCAGCAAAAGGGATGTGGCTATTCTATGAGCACCCAGAAACGACATTCTATGGAATAAAACAGAAGTTTTTGGATATAAGAAAACGTACATGTAAGTATCCGAACTTGGGAAATAAAGCACAATTTGTTGCCATTCCAACAACATCAGGGACGGGATCAGAAGTGACGCCATTTGCGGTTATTACAGATAAGAAAAATAATATTAAATACCCGCTTGCGGATTATGAATTAACACCAGATGTAGCGATTGTTGATCCGCAATTTGTAATGACAGTACCACCTCATGTGACGGCAGATACTGGTATGGACGTATTAACACATGCAATTGAAGCGTATGTGTCTGTTCTGGCAAATGACTATACTGATGGTTTAGCATTAAAAGCAATTGATCTCGTATTTAAATATTTACCGAGAGCATATAAAAATGGAAATGATGAAGAAGCACGAGAAAAAATGCATAATGCTTCCGCAATCGCAGGGATGGCATTTGCAAATGCTTTCCTAGGTATTAATCATAGTTTAGCGCATAAAATTGGACCGGAATTCCATATTCCGCATGGACGTGCGAATGCAATTCTTATGCCGCACGTAGTTCGCTACAATGCTATTAAGCCAAGAAAACACGCATTGTTCCCAAAATATGAGCACTTTGTGGCTGATGAACGCTATGCACATATTGCGAGAATGCTCGGGCTTCCAGCAAGCTCAACAGCGGAAGGTGTGGAATCACTCATCCAAGCAATTATTGAGCTTGGAAAAAGCTTAAATATAAATATGAGTATTGCAGGACAAGGAGTGGCCAAAGACCAATTTGAAGGGGTTGTTGGATTATTAGCAGAAAGAGCTTTTGAAGATCAATGTACAACAGCTAATCCAAAATTACCGCTCATTTCAGAGCTGAAAGAAATCTATATGGAAGCATATAAAGGCGTATAATAGATAAAAAAGAGCCGCGAGTAAGCGGCTCTTTTTTACTTTGGAAAACATCTCCCAGATTGGTTCTATTTACTTGTCTTTAAGCTTGATAGAATGTGATAAAGTGAGGATGGGAGTGATAAGCAGATGAAAGAATTACAAGAAAAAATAGCAGATTATACCCGGTTTGCACAAGTACTTTTAGCTATAAGTACATTTTTAATGATCGGTTTATTAATTCCAAGTGGAATAAAAAGTATGGTACAGTCTTTTGTTATGATGGGGAGTATTATTGTATTTTTAGTTCTTGCTTTTTTCTTCTTTAAGCGTGTTAGAACGATGCGTGATCAATTAGAGGAGAGCGAATATGAAGAAAATTGTTAAATAGGGCGCTACGAAAAGAAGAAATCTTTTTGTAGCGTTTTTTCATTTTTGTAGAAAATGTATGCGTTTCATATTGACAATGATAATCCTTATCAATTAAAGTATAATAGTAGTTAATGATTATTATTATCAATTAGAGGTGAAAGAATGAACAAATCTATTACGCTGTTCACAGCGATCTTATCTATTTTTTTCTTATTAATAGGTTGCAGTGCAAAAGAAAACGAAAAAGCATCCGCAACAAAAACAGACAAAGGAACAGACAAAATCGAAATTACCGATCTCTCAGACAGAAAGATAACATTCAATAAAGTTCCTGAAAGTTTTGCTACGTTGAGTATGGGAGACATGGATATTATTCATGCTTTAGGTGGAAAAATAGTAGGTCGTCCTGATACAAAATTAACTCTCCCAGAGGAATTAAAGAAAGCACAAGTAATCGGGAATGCACATCAACCGAATTTTGAGCAAATTGCTAGTTTAAAACCGGATGTACTTGTTGCTAACAATGGATTCCAAAAGAACATTCCAACGGTCGAAGGACAAGGAACAAAAGTAATCATTTCTTCAGCCAACTCTGTAAAAGATATTCAAAAGGGTATTGAAATGTATGGAACAGTAATGAAGAAAGAAGATAAAGCAAAAGAGCTTAACCAAAAAATTAATGATCAAATGAAGAAATATGAGAAAAAGAGTGATGTTAAAGCGTTGCTAGTTTATGGAGCACCAGGCACTTATTTAGCAGCATTACCAACATCTCTATCAGGGGATATTTTAGAAAAAACAGGCGGGAAAAATATCGCAGCTAGTTTTCCAGAAATGAAAGAGTATCCGCAATATGCACAGCTAAGTGTAGAACGTATTATTGAAGCAAATCCAGATGTGATTTATTTAATTACACATGGAGATCCCAATAGTGTGAAAAAAGCATTTGAAGGCGAAATGATGAAAAATGAAGCATGGAAAAATTTAGATGCAGTAAAACAAAATCGTGTAGTTATTTTACCACCAGATTTATTTGGATCAAATCCTGGGACGAAAGTTACAGAAGCGATGGACTTTATGTATAAAAGTATACAAGATGTAAGGAAATGATAAGTATGGAGAGTAGTGAAATAGTAAGAGAAAAGGAACATCCTTTTGCGAGAAAAAGGTGGATAATAACAGTTACTTTAGTCGTATTAACTGTTCTAGGTCTTTTTTATGGCCTTTTTGCAGGGAGCTTATCTTTTTCTTTACGAGACATTATAGAAGGTATACAAGATGAAGGTTCGACAGTTCATCGAATTGTATGGGATCTTCGTATACCGAGAGTGCTCGTTGGTTTTATAGTAGGAACGTGTTTAGCTGCATCAGGAGCATTATTGCAAGGGGTTATGAGAAATCCTCTTGCAGATCCTGGAATTATCGGAGTTTCATCAGGAGCAGGTCTTGTAGCAATTATAATCATGATTTTATTTCCTCAACATATGGCATTCTTACCACTAGGAGCGTTTTTAGGAGCTTTTATTACAGCAATGGTCATTTACGCACTATCATGGCAAAAGGGGGCGCCACCTTCACGAATTGTATTAGTAGGTGTTTCAATAAACGCCTTAATTGGTGCAGCGACTTCAGCGCTAATGTTATTACATAGCGACAAAGTACAATCAGTTTTACCGTGGTTAGCTGGTGGTATTGGTGGTGTTAGTTGGGCACATTTAAATATGATTATTTACTATGCGATATTCGCTATTATATTAGCTTTCTTCGGTATTAAACATATTCGAGTATTAATGCTTGGGGATGAAATGGCAAAATTATTAGGATATAACGTGGAAAGAAGTCGGTTTTATTTAATAGTAGTAAGTACAATGTTAGCTGGAATAGCAGTTAGTGTTTCTGGTCTTATTGGATTTGTCGGTCTTGTTGTACCGCATATGTTACGTTTATTAGTTGGAAATGACTATAAATATTTACTGCCATTATCATGCCTTGGCGGTGGGATATTACTTGTTTTTGCGGATGCGATAGCTCGAAGTTGGTTCGATCCAATCGAATTGCCTGTTGGTATTTTATTGTCCTTCTTAGGTGGTCCGTTCTTCTTATATTTAATCCATAGAGGAGGAAAACAACGTGATTTCCGTTAACAAAGTGTTTTACGCACATTCTGAAAGATTTCAAATGCAAAATATGAATGTACATATTAAAGCTGGAGAAATCGTTAGTTTAATCGGTCCGAATGGATCGGGGAAATCTACTTTGCTTCGTTTAATAGCACGGCTACTTAAACAAAGCGAAGGAGACATCATTTTAGATGGGGAAAATATTTATACGATGAAGAGTGCAGATGTAGCGAAGCAATTAGCGATGTTACCACAAATGCACGATCATCAATTAGATTTAACAGTGAAAGAACTAATAGAGTTCGGAAGAGGTCCTCATAAATCATGGAGTAGTCGCTTAAATAAAGAAGATGAAGAAATTGTTGATTGGGCATTGTCTGTTACAAAGCTTGAAGGGTATGAATATCGTCTTTTACAATCCTTATCAGGAGGAGAAAGGCAACGTGCTTGGATTGCAATGACGCTTGCACAACGCACAAATGTCTTACTATTAGATGAACCAACAACCTTTTTAGATATCGTCCATCAGTTAGAAGTAATGGAACTTGTTAAACGATTAAACGAAGAGTTTGGTATGACGATTGTAATGGTTTTACATGATATTAATCAAGCGGCTCAATATAGCGATCGTTTACTCGTATTAAAACAAGGGAAGATTCAGTATGATGGCGTACCAGAAGAAGTACTATGTCATCAAATGTTTCAGCGTGTATTTGGAATTGAAGTTGATATATTCCAAGGGAGTGACAAGCCATTTTTTACACCGAAACGAATTTGTGAAAAGGGAGAAGAGAGATGCAAACAGACGAGCGTATTACCACTGAGTTAGTAAGGGAATTTGTTATGGCAGCTCACGGAGATCTAGAAAGAGTACAGGAGCTTTTGGCCGAATCACCGAGCTTACTTCATGCTTCTTATAATTGGGGTGGCTCAGATTGGGAAAGTGCCTTAGGAGCAGCGGCCCATGTAGGCCGTAAAGATATTGCTCTTTATTTACTGGAAAAGGGAGCTCGGATGGATATTTTTGCAGCAGCTATGCTGGGTGAACTTGAAGTCGTACAAGCCATTTTAGTAGCACAACCAGAAGCATTACGTGCATCTGGCCCACATGGCATCTCTCTTCTTCAACATGCACGAATGGGTGGAGAAAAAGCTCAGCGTGTATTTGAGTACTTAACAGTGCTTTCTTAATGACCGCAAAGTTCTTATGTGCGGTAAACTTTCCACTCAAAGGATTGGAAGGTTTACCGCCCGTTAGAACGGGATAAGTATCTAGTATATTTGAAAATCCTACACCCCCTCAATTGTAGTTTTCTTTATACTAGTTATGATATGGATGCAGTAGACACTCTTTTGTCTACTGCTTTTTTTTGATATAATACACTTTTATAAGATTGAATTTTCTTTCTTTTTGGTAACTTTCTTGATATGAATTATTCAACACTTACGTAGTTTGAAATATGTTGTTATGTAATGAGGTTCAAAGTGATGGGAGTGAATAAAAGAGTGTTCCATACAGATCGCTTACAATTTCGCAAATATACAATGGATGATTTACCATTTTATGCTTCTTTATGGGGGGATGAGAAGGTAATGCGCTATATTGGAAATGGAACGTTAAAAACATTTATGCAATGTAAAAAAAGTTTGGAGGAGAGGGTACTTCCAAATTATAAAAATGGTCTCGGTTTATTTGTAATGATTGAAAAGGAAACTGGGATAAGAATTGGTCATGCAGGACTTGTCAAGCAGAAGGTAGATGGAAAAGAGGAAATTGAGATTGGCTATTGGCTACTTCCTAAGTATTGGGGGAAAGGGTATGCGAAAGAGGCTGCGGCGGCATTTCGAGACTATGGTTTTCAAGCATTACAAATGAATAAATTAATTTCACTTATTAATCCGAACCACCCAGCTTCAATATTTGTTGCTAGAAAAACAGGGCTTAGTTATGAGAAAACAACTTCATTTCATGAGATGGATGTTCTCGTTTATTCCATTAAGCGGGTTGGATGAAAAAAGGTGAATTGCATTTTTTGGAGAATGGTATATAAAAAATAAAGGGAGGGATTACATGTATATTTATCATAGTGGACTAATTATTCGTGAAGGAACGAATGGAGTGCCAGCATATGCGATTAAGACATTATTTGAAGATGCTGGCTGGAGTAATGATAATATCCCTTCTTGGCAAATTGAAAAGTTTACGATTGCATTTGAAAATTCAACATGGGCTTTCACAATTTGGGATGAAGAAGAAATGGTCGCGATGGTTAGAGTTATTTCTGATCAAATCATGGTTGCTAACATAGTAAATTTAGTTGTGAAGTGTGAGTATAGGGGGAAAGGGTTAGGTAAGAAACTTGTAGCTCTTTGTTTACAAAAGCTTCCGCATGGCGATTGGTTTGCGCATACGTCCGCTAACAATTTTGATTTTTATAGAAGTTGTGATTTTGAAGTAAGAGAGTTATCAAGAAATGGAACATGTGCGTACTATGGGTATCAAGTGGCAAAAAAGGAAGGGCATCGATAACTTATAAGGTAATAAAGAAAAAGGATTGCTATTTTAATAATATAAACTGAACTGAGACTCATTTTGTGGTAAAATAAAAGAAAATTCAGTTTATTAAACGGGGGATAAAAATGAATGTAAAAGTTGGGGATATATTTAAATACGAAAGAAGATTTACCAAGGAAGAAGTTTTTGAATTTGCAAATATTACAGGCGATAAAGGTAGACATCATATGGAATATGATGAGAATGGACGATTAATGGTCCATGGTTTATTGACTGCTAGCATTGGGACGAAAGTAGGCGAAGAGTTACATTACATAGCGAGGGAATTAGTAAGTGAGTTTATTAGACCAGTTTTTACAGGGGATACGGTTACTTGTGAATTAACTTTAACAAATATTGAGCAAATGGAAGGATATAAAAAAGTTTCAATTGAGTCAGTTTATCGCAATCAACATGAAAAGACCGTACTAGTTGGGACGAGTTATGGAATTATAAGGGAATAAAAAAGAAGCCTGTTACGTGCAGTGACCCCTGTCAAGTAGACAGTATTAAAAAAGCGCAACTAAGCAACCTGAGTTCTATATTTATATGGACTCAGGTTATTTAATTTCTTTTGAAATCTTTGATGATTATAAAAGTACATATATTTACGCACGGCAAGTTTGACCTCATTCGCTTTACGGAAGGAGTGTAAATGAAAACACTCTGCCTTAAAGTGACTGAAGAAGTTTTCCATACAAGCATTATCCCAACAGTTGCCTCTTCGAGACATACTTGCCTTCATCTGATATTTTTTAAGTAATTGATTATATTGACGAGATGTATACTGGGACCCTTGATCACTATGTAAGAGGATTCCCTTCACATTTCGTTTTTTCTTTGCCTTTTTAAGTGTATCTAACACAAGTTTTAAGTCGTTTCTACGACTGGTTTCATAGGCAACAATTTCATTATTGTATAAATCCTTAATAGCGGATAAGTACAAGCGCTGTCCATTGAAAATCAAATAGGTGATATCGGTTACCCATTTCTCATTCGGTTTTGAAGCTTGAAACTGCCTATTGAGATGGTTTTCTGAAAGCACATAAGCCTCTTTTTTTCCGTAATAAGGTCGTTTTTTTCTAATTACGGCTTTGATACCTAGTTCACTCATCAATCTTTGGATGCGCTTATGATTCAAATGAAGGTTATATGTGGCTTTCAGCCACACTTGTATTCTTCTATATCCATAAATTCCTCTTAATTTTTTATGACACTCCAATATCTTTTTCTTAATTTCGATATCCTCTGATTGTTTTTTTGAAGGCGTCGTATGCCGTTTTATCCATTTGTAGTACCCACTTCTGGTTACACCAGCAATATCGCATAGAATGGTCACTGTATAACCTGTTTTTGTCATTTCATGGATGACTTCGAATTTTTTCGTTTTGGATACGACTTTCATTCCTCCTTTTACATCCCTAAGAGCTTTTTTAACATTTCATTTTCCGCTTCTAATCGTCGGATCTTAGCTTCAGGATCTTCGGGTCTAACCCTTGGTCTACCTAAACCTGGTCCTTTCGCTTTACCGCGTTTTTCTTCTAGTCCTTTGATTCCTTCAGCTTCAAAGTATTTCACCCAACGACTTACAACCGAGTGATGAATACCTAATTCTTTCGCAATGGTTTTATAGCTCATGCCTTCTTTTAAGTATAAATCTATAGCTTTTTTCTTAAATTCTACATCGTAAGTGACTCTAATTTTTCCCATAAAAAAAATCCCCTCCATAGTAAACAGGTTAATGTTCTTTCTTTTTCCTGTCTACTATAAGGGGATCATATCAACGAAACAGGCTTCTTTTTTATCGTTTAGTAAACACGTTTTCGATTTTCCGCATGACTAGAGATAAGTAATAATGCAGATTCTTCACCTATATTGCGAACAATATGAGGAACGCATGCATTCCAAGAGAAAGAATCACCTTCTTCTACAATCGCAATATCTTCTCCATGTTGAACTTCTAGTTTTCCGCGTAATACAAGATGACACTCTTCACCTTCATGAGCATTTGGTGAGTTTTCTTTCGGGAATCCGGCAGAAATTTCTACTAGAGATAGGCGGAGACCACCTTGCTCCGCAACATGCTCAATTCTTTGTTCATCTTTTCCATACACACTGTATTTACGCTCTTCTTTTTTTACAATTTTCAAACGATCTTTTTGTTCTAACAATAAATATGGAAGGGGAACATTTAAAAAATTAGCGATCATTTCTAAAGTTGAGATAGATGGTGATGTTTTATTGTTTTCAACCTGACTCATAAAGCCTTTAGAAAGACCTGTTCCTTCACAAATTTGGGCAATCGTAATTCCTCTACGTTGACGAATTTCACGAATCGCAGAACCGATATTCATAAAATCATGCTCCTTTTTGTAAACAACTATTTGTATCATAGCAAAAAAAAAATATTTTTTCTCATGAAAAATGAATTGACGAATAAAAATAATTAGTGTATGTTTTGTAATGTAAATAAAAGTTTTGTATAACAAAACCATAAAGGAGAGAAAGAAATGAATCAACATATTGGTAACTTAATTATTCGTATCGTGTTAGGGGTAACGTTCTTTATGCACGGTTTAACAAAATTCCAATCAGGAATTGACAATATTGCAGGGTGGTTTACAAGCATTGGTTTACCAGGAGGACTTGCATACGGTGTAGCAACAGTTGAATTAGTTGGAGGTCTATTGTTAATTCTAGGTTTAGGCGTAAGGTATATTGGCTTATTATTTGCACTTGTTATGGTTGGAGCGATTGTGAAAGTAAAATGGTCAGCTGGTTTGTTAGGAGACGGGAAAAATCCTGGATTTGAGTTAGAACTTGCATTATTAGCGATGGGTGCTTACTTATTTGTTGCGAAAGCTAATGGTTTTGTAGATGATTTCTTAAAAGAGAAAATGTTAAAGAAGAATTAATTAAAATGGGGGTATAACAAAATGGGCTTTCCACTTCATCCCGAAACAACACTTGGGGTTGTTCATTTATATGTATCAAATTTAAAGAAATCGCTAGAGTTTTATACAGAAGTATTGCGTATGAAGGTACTGGAAGAAAAAAGTACAATCGTTACGTTTGGTAATGAGGACAATGAGCCACTTCTCATAATAGAAGAAAAGGAAGACGCTCTTCCGAAGCAAAGAGGTCGAACTGGTTTATATCACTATGCAATTTTATTACCAAACAGACAAGACTTAGCAAATATTCTTCGTCATTTTGTTGAGAGAGTACACCCATTACATGGTGGGGCTGACCATTACTTTAGTGAAGCTCTTTATTTAGCTGATCCAGATGGAAACGGGATTGAAATTTATCATGATCGCCAAAAAGAAGTTTGGCATGATGAAAATGGAGAGCTACCATTTGTTAGTAACCCGTTAGACGGCGAAGGATTATTACAGCAAGGAAGTACATGGAATGGGTTCCCGGCTGGTACTGTGATGGGGCACATTCATTTACATGTAGCTGACTTAGAAGAAGCGAAACGTTTCTATGTTGATGGCCTTGGTTTTGATGTAACGATTCCAGCTCGTAATGGAGCGTTGTTCGTATCAGCAGGTGGTTATCATCACCATATCGGTTTAAATACATGGCAGGGTGAAGGTATACCACCACAAATGCCAAATTCCGTTGGTTTGAAATATTTCACAATTGTACTAGCAGATGAAAAACAAAAAGAGCAAGTGTGTGAAAGTTTAAAATATATTGGCGTAGTTGCTACGTATAAAGATGGAATATTACAGGCCAAGGATCCGTTTGGACATTGTATACATTTTAAAGTGAAAGGAGAAGCCTAAAAAGGCTTCTCTTTTTTCACTTTCTTATAATAGCTTTTTCATTTTGTAAAAATAGGTCATCAAATTGCTTTGCAAGGTCAAAATCTAGTTTCGTTAAACCTTTTGCATTCCATGATGACAAAGTAATAATGACTGCTTTATACTGGATAAGGATAAATGGGTGGTGATTATGTTCTTCTGATAGTTTGGCGGCTTCAGAGACAAATTCGACTCCTTTTAAGTAGTCGGAAAACATATATTTTCTTTCAATCCATTTTTCATCTTTCACTGTCCATTTATCCAGCTTTGTTAATTCCTCTTGTACTTCTTCATTAGTTAATCGTAGCATCATTTTTCACATCCTTTACCTGCAGTAACGCAAGACCATTGTTAATAAGACGTGTTACAGATTCTTCAGTTGTGAAAGTAGAAAGTTGTTGTAATAATGCTGCTGATGCTTCGTGACCTTTGTTATGTTCTAAAAGCAATTCTAAAATTTCAAGACGAAGCAACCATTCTTTCGGATAAAATTTATTTAATACTTCTTGAATAGCTATTAATTGATCAGTATGAGTATCGTGTAAAATACTATCGTTACGTATATCTCGAACTGTTTGATACATACGTTCAAGCTTATTCAGTACAAGTGGATCAGGCGTTTCTTGTACTTCTTCATTCATCGGGAAAAATGCAGCCGCATCTGCCGCTCCTGGGAATACAGAAGTGATTTGTGAGCCGACAGCCATATCAAATGCTCCCCATGAAGGATCAAATAATAAGCGATCTTTATGAGTAACTGCACAATTTATAAAGGAGATAAGAGCAATTTTTTTATCATTCTTTACAATGTCTGTTACTGTTCCTTTTACATGAATGCCACTTGCAAAAGTAAACTCTGCACTGCTTCCAATTGTAATGCCTAATGATTGTAATTGTTCTTCTGTACAATTTTCTAATGCAATATCTCCATCTAGTAATCCGATTGGTGTCCCGAATCCATCGCTGTGCACAGATGTAGAATGATTTGCTAGTTGTTTATTATGAATTGCTAATGCAGTTGGTGAGCTTGTTCGTGTGTAAATAACTTCACCAGTATCATTTTTAATTGTCTCTGTAAATGTACCCGTAATTTGTAATCCACTACTTAGCTCAGTTGTAGCATGATTTTCGGAGCGGATTGCTTTTTCTAATCCTTCTGTTCCACCTGTTTTAAATGCCATCGTTGTAGAGAACTGCTCAAGGGCCTCAGTCAATTCTTCAAATGATTCACAAACAAATAGCTGTGGTTGCATTTTTGTTACATCATAAGTTGTCCCGGTGCAAGCTTCAATTGAGAATGGGACTTTCTTTACAGCGTTTGTTAAGCACTGCTTACTTTCACCGACAGAGGAAAGGAGACCAGCACCGTAAATTTTCGGATCATTTATATTGCCGATTAAGCCGTATTCCACTGTCCACCAGAATAAACGTGAAATTTGTTCTGCTTCTGATAAACCAGAAACTAAGTTTTGTTTTTCGATTACAGCATTTTCAGCAACTGCAACTTCTTCAGGTGTAGAAGTAGGGCTTTCTTTTACGATCGTTAATGTACGAACGGCTTCAAAAGCATCATGTTCTTCTTTTGTGGAGAAAGCTTTCGCTCCAATTTGTCCAAAGCGTTTCACATATTTTGCATATGTAGAATCAAGCAAAATCGGTGCGTGGCCTGCAGCTTCATGAACGATATCAGGAGCGGGTGTATACTCGATATTTTCTACTTTACGAATATCTGTTGCGATTGGTAGTAATCCATGACCTTGAAAATCGAAGAATGCGACGCCGGGAATAAGTCCGTCAATCGTTACGGCACCCCAGCCGCTTGGTGCTAAACAGTCATTCATTTCTTCTACTTTTGGAATTGCATCTATATTAATACCAGATGATTGTAGTCCGTTAACATAGGATGGATGAGCAACATCTTTTAAGAAGCTATGGTTTTGTCTCATAATGTAACGCCAAACAGCGTGATTCACCGGTGTGTATTGATCATAATGCTGTGTGGATACGAATGGTTTTAAATGTGATGGAATTTCTTTTTTCTTTGTCATTTAGACGTCCTCCTTTTTCTCTATAAAAATGAATACCAGTTTTGTATAGCTTGTACCACCTCCTTTCAGAATTGTAAGCGCTTATAAAATTTTATCATAACATTCGAAATTCTTTAACAACTGTTTGCGTGAGAAATAGAAAAATCCCCTATCGGAAAATCCGATAGGGGCGAAAAAATCGCGGTACCACCCTATTTGTAAGTGAAAATATACTTACATCTCAACTAATGATAACGGAAAAATTCCGTCTTTTCCTTCATGCATAAAAGCACTACGAAAAAGAAGCTCCAGAATTGTAATTCGTACTTATATATGTGCTAATTTCCACCGATCATTAGCTCTCTGAAACAGGGATACAAGATACTACTGCGATTCTTTCAACGCGTATATATGAAGTTATTTAAAAGGGAAGGACGCAAAAAAGCCCCTATCGGAAAATCCGATAGGGACGATAAAAATCGCGGTACCACCCTATTTGTAAACAATTAATTGTTTACCACTTACTTTAAGATAACGGAAAGATCCGTCTTTCTCTTCATGCATAAAAAGCATTACGGGAAAGAAGCTCCAGAATTGTAATTCACGCTTGTATATGTACTGATTCGCACCAACCATCAGTTCTCTGAGACAGGGATATAAGTCGCTACTAGTATTCCTTCAAAGCCGATATATAATTCGTTCAACTAAACTATGTTTTGTATTATAAAACTATATTTAAAAGCTTGTCAACAATAATTTTATTATCTCACTTCTAAATCGACGTTTAAATTAGACTTATTTCCAGCTGCATCGGTTGCTACAATATGAATTATATTTTTTCCTTGTTGTAATTGGTTACGATCGAAGTAAATGTCGTAACTTTTCTCCCAAGGGTTCAGGAACGCACTTTCCCACACGCCATTTCCGTTAATTTCATATTGTATCGTTACTGGATGTCCTGGAGCAACCCATCCAGATTCTGTCATCCAATCTAAAAGTATATCATCTACTTTCCCTCTAATTACGAGGTTTTCTTGATCTACTTCAGACGATAACTTCGGTGCAGTACGATCGACAAATACAGCTCCTGTTTGCTTTGTTTCTCCACCAGAGTTAGAAGCAACAGCTTCGATTTGGTATAAGCCATCAGGTAGAGGAGATCCGTCAGTTTTCGTACCATTCCATTTGAAAGATTTATAACCAGGTGTTTCATTTTTCCCTTGATGTATCATGCCTTGATATGCTACACGGTCTTTCGTAATTAAATTAGCGTGAAATGTTACATCCTCAACTGGTGTAACTAAATAGTAATTGATCAGGTTGTCATCTAGTATTTTGTCATTATTTGGACTGAAAGTAGAATTAACGATTTCAAGGCCATCAATACGCTTGTATTCTTTCGGATCGATGCTAAATGTAAATGGAATACGCATTTCTTCAGTCTTCCCTTGCTCTTTTACATATAGATTTCCTGTATATACACCTTGTGGTAAGGAGCTATCTACAGTAATAGTAAAAGGCTTTTCGATGTTACTATTAGGTTTCATACTAATAGAAGAAGAGAAAGAAGTCTGGACTTTTGTTTTTGTATCTAGTAATTCAATACGAGTTGAAAAGTTTTTCTTTTTGTTAGAAAGATTTTGTAACGTAACATTTTGTGTTAACTTCACTTTACCGCTATTAGGTTTAATAAGACCGAAACTTACATTGTTAGGTTTCACTAATGCATCTGTTTGAGCGGCTTTTGGAATGTTAATTAAACCAGAGCCTTGTGCCATAACAGGATATGTATTTTCATTGACATCCTTTAATGTTTTTGCAGTATTGGCAAGAGCTGCTTTCAATTGTTCTGTCGTCCAATCAGGGTGCATTTGACGGAGTAGGGCAACAGCTCCTGTTACTTGCGGCGCAGCCATACTTGTCCCGTTGTGAGATTCATAGCCACCTCCCGGCACTGTACTAGTAATTTTCACTCCAGGTGCAACTATATCAGGTCTTATAAGCCAACTACCTTGTGATGGTCCTCTTGAACTAAAGTTACCAATAAGTTCTGTTTGCTTTGGTTGTCCAATTTTTATATTTTTCTTTCGTTTTGTAATTAAAGTTTTTAACTCTTCGCCATTTGTATTTGATAGTTGCATAACTGGAAGAGCTACATCTTCACGTGCAAAATATTCGGGCATAATATTAATTTCTTTTTCGTTAGAAATTAGTAGCACGCCAAGAGCGCCAGCTTGTTTCGCTTGTTCTGCTTTTACTAATGTGCTCGAAGTTCCTTGTAAAACAAGGGCGAACTTACCTTTTACATCTTGTTTAGCGTAATCGCTTGAATTACCGTAGCCAACATAGACAAGCTGAGCATCGTTTCCTACTTGGAAGTCTGCTTTTGATAACGGTAATCCTTGGTAAGATTTATTGGAACCAGCTACTTGGAATGTTGGAAATGGAATAGAAACTGTAGATGCTCCAACAGAGATGACACTACCTGCGTTACCAGGAGCGTCAACAGACCAAGGTTTTGGTCCATCATTTCCATTTGAGACGACCGCAGTAACACCAAGTTTTGCTGCGCGTTCTAACGTCATTGTTACAGGTTGATCAGGTACATTCAAATCTTGACCAAGAGATAGATTTAAAACATCGGCACCATCTTGAATAGCGCGCTCAATACCTTGAATAATATCTTCGGTCGTACCAGTACCACCATCATTCATGACACGGTAAGCAAGTATAGAAGCATTCGGAGCAATCCCCTTTATTTTTCCGTTACCAGCAATAATTCCTGCAACATGGGTACCGTGAACGTTTCCATCCATCGGATCATTATCCTCATCGACTGTATCATAGCCACCGATATAATTTGCTTGTAAATCAGGATGGGTATAGTCGACACCTGAATCGATAATAGCGACTTTCATCCCTTTTCCATCAAGGGATTTGCCAGTCGGATCTTTTAAATTCCAAGCTTCAGGTGCACCAACTGTAGGGCCTCCAACGTTTGGTGTTTCTTGATCTGCTAGGCTTTTTGACGTTTCATGTAATTTATATGTTAAGTTCGGATAAATTGCTTTTACTTCAGGTAAAGAAGCTAGAGCGGCAATTTGATCCCCTGGGATAGAAATAGAAAATCCAGAAAATAACGTACTATACGTTTCTTTTATGGTTGCTTTCGGTGCTTTTTCTTTTATTTTCTCTGTTGTATCCTCTTGTGCTTTTTTTAGTTGTGCATGGTATGATTGCACATTGCTATTTTGTAGGTCCGGAGCATGTTGAATGTTACTTTGTGAAGCGAGTGGAGCATGTTGCAATTCTACAATAACTGAAATTTCTTTTGATGTTTTTGTTTCAACATTTTGCGCGATTTTGTTTTCTCCCCATTGTTCAATATTTACTTTTAACTGTGGGCTAAATTGCTTCTCTTTTTGCAGTGATTCATCATGGGCGCTTAATGCTCCAAAGCTCGAAAAGACGAGCGCCATACTTAATAGTGTTGATGTAGTTTTCTTCATTGAAACTCCCCTTAATAAAAAGTGCCAATTTTCTGAAAATAAATATTACATTTTTATCGTTAATTATAGGAACGGATGTTAGCTAAACTATACATTCGACATAATTCATACCAAACCTCTTTGAATTGAAAATTTCTTGGGAAATTTTTTGGAATTATGTCGAATGGATAATATTTGCATATATTAAGCGGAATATGAGGAATGCTAAAGGGGGAAATGGGGGTGATATATGAAAAGGTTTATAGTAAGTGGAATCGTGATTTTGTTCCTTTTTTTCTGTTCAAGTTCTATTACTAGCGCAGAAAACAATGGAGTAAAAGTTGCCTTTATTCGTAATCATAATCTTTGGATTAAAGTCGGTGAAAAAGAAAAACAAATTACAAAAGGAGAGTACATAACAGGGCCGAAATGGTCACACAATGGAGAATGGCTTGCATATGCAAAAGGAAAGAAGCGAAATCACTTTGAACTGTATCGGCTGAAAGATGGAAAGAAAGTTACGCCATCTCAATCAGAAGCATCGAATTATCAATGGTCACCAACAGAGAATATAATTGCATTTGTATTTGCACGCACATTAAATACATTTGATGCTGAAAAAAAGAAAGCAGATTTTGAAAACGTAGCTAATGGTGTAGGTGACTATGCATGGTATCCTGATGGTAAGAAGTTTCTTGTATCATCAGAAGCGTACTTGCTTCCAACAGGATGGACAGGTGCTCAGTTATATGAAATACAAAAGGATGCAAATATGAATCCTCATAAGATGAAACATTTATATGCACTACCGAATGAGCATGATGACTTTTTAGCATTAGTTGGAAGTGGATTTAAGTGGTCGCCAGATCAAAAATGGATTTCGTTTTTGGCAGTACCAACAGCTTCTTTGTCAGCTGATGGTAATACCCTTTGCTTAATTCGAGCAGAGGGCAGTCGTTTTGAAACAGTAGATCAAATGTTATTAAACACACAATGGTTCAAATGGGCGCCATCAAAGAATATATTAGCCTATATTGAAGGAAGCGGGAGAGTGGCTTTAGAGAATAAGCATTTAAAAATAAAAGAATTGCCGGCTCTCCAGCAAAATACATTTACTCCAAAAGGCTATGTTGATTGGGATTTCACATGGAAGAACGATAATGTAATTATCGTTTCAAGGGCAAAGGAAGCAGAGCTATCGGTCCCTCTAGAAAAAAGACCACTACCATCTTTATATGAAATAAATAGTACAACAGATGAACAACATCAAATTACAAAGCCATTAAATAGCCAAGGCGATTATAACCCTATTTTTAGTAAGAAAAGCAACCAATTAATGTGGCTCCGTTCAAATCGTAAGAAAGCTGATGTATGGCTTGCTCATAGCGATGGAAAACATGAAAAGAAGTGGATTGAAAATATAGATGTGCCAGAGTGGTATTATGAGAAATGGAATTGGGAAGATGTCGTTTCGGTTAAAGACGAGTAAAAAACCTGCCTAAAATATAATTTTCAGGCAGGTTTTTCAATGTTATTTATGTGTTTTATTTGGCTTTTTTTTCGCAGGGTTTCCGTTCCCTTGGCGCTTTCTATTTTGTTCATCTTTTGCTTGTTTTTCATGTAATGTATCTAAAAAGTCATTTGAGTTACTCATTTTTATATCTCTCCTTTTTTCATTGCGTCCTAGTTACTATAACCATTTAGGAGGATAATCATGAGATAAAAGTTAAGCGCTTAGTTTTCTTCGGTAGTATAAGTAAAATAGTCCATACGTAATGAATAACATAAGTAAAACTTGTAACTCTACATTTTCTTTTAAAATAGTTGTGACAGAAGATGGTAAGTAAGGTGATGTATCGCTCGTTCCTGAACCTAACCATTTGTTTAAGAGGTTAATGATACAAAATATGAAAACACCGGACCAGCTTGCGATAATTGCTTTTTGTTTAATTTTTGTTTCACGCTCATCATCTGTAATCCAAGGATTAGCAGTTTTATCACTATTAAAAAAGCCATTTATGTATCCACATATGATCATTCCCATAAAGACGATAATCCATTTCATATTTGTAATCCTCCTCTTCTTGTAAAAAGTATTTTACATATATAATTGTAATATTTTCCAAACGTTGATATCAAACACTTTTTACATTCTGCTTTTTAAAATAGCAGGAGTAAAGAAAAAAATAGGGAAGAAATATGTGAGACTATTTCCTAGTGAGAGGAAGAGGAGAATGAAACTTATTTTTGTTCGGCATGGTGAAGGTGAACATACGAAAGATTTACCATTAAGTTTACAAGCAGTGAATCCGCCATTGACGGGCGTGGGAAAGAAGCAGGCTAAATTGCTTCAGTGCGATGTACCATTACAAGAAAAGGATATATTAATTGCTAGTCCTACACTTCGAACTTTACAAACTGCGACAATATGGAGTGCGGAAGTTGCTTGTCAAAAAATTGTTCACCCATATATATCCCCGCGTATTTTTCCTTATCGGGAATCCGCTAAAACATTACCGTGCGATCAATTGTTAGATCGAAAGATAATACAAAATTTATTTCCACATTTTTCATTAGAAAAAAGTAGAAATGAATTGTTATGGAATGAGGGAGTCAATATCATCTCGGAGATGGAATTTCAGCAAATAGTAGATGAATTTCTGCACTGGTGCTATCAGTTAAAAGCAGAAAAAATTTGTATCGTTGCACACGATGGAACAATTACAGCGTATAGGCAATATTTACAGAAAGTCGCTTTAACTAGAGCTGATTTTTTGAAAGAAACGGGTATATATGAAATGGACTTATAGGAGAGAAAATTTGTAATGGAAGAGCTAGGAGAAGATGTGTACGACTTAAATGGGCCGGGAGTATACTTTAGCGTAGCAGAAATTAAGTAATATGCAAAATTGCATATTACACATATTGTAAATGGTTGGTATAAGTTTGGGGAGTTGAAACTAGTAGAATCCTTTTTACATAGTGGTGTAAAATCATATGTTGGATTGATAGATTATGTAGATGGAAATGTAGCACTTATGTTTACAATACGCCTATTTTACGGGTTTATTAACCATGACAAAACGTTAGAAGAAGTTGTTCGAGAAGCGAGATTAACCGATGAGGAGACATGTACATTTCGAGTATATAAACAATATGAAACGGATTTATTCTATATTCGAATGAATGCGTTTCACATTTAACTCACAGTTTTTTTACATTTTCTTCAATGAAAATGATTATCACCTGTGGTATGATATGTTCAAGTTTTTACAGGTAATAAAAGTTACTATATAAACGTTAGTATGTAATGTTTTTTATGTATGTCACAAATTATTCACGATTAACGTTTTAAAAGTAAGTAACTAATGTTATTATATTATCTGTAACTGATTTAATTACAACTTTAGGAGGAAGATATGATTATTCAATTTTTAAGAGAAAACAAAGCAGTTTCTTTTGTATTAGCGATAATTCGAGTGTATCTTGGTTACACATGGGTAATGGCTGGAATCGGTAAACTACAAGGGAAAGGCTTCGATGCAACTGGTTATTTACAAGGTGCAATTGAAAAATCTAAAGGAGCACAACCAGCTGTTCAATCTTGGTGGGCATCATTCTTACAAGATTTTGCAATTCCAAACGTTGATTTATTTAATACACTTGTGACGTGGGGAGAAATTTTAGTCGGAATTGGTTTAATTGTAGGCTGTTTAACAAAAACAGCGGTCTTTTTCGGTCTTGTAATGAACTTTTCCTATATGTTTAGTGGGTCAATTGGTGTAAACCCTGAAATGGTTATCTTATCCATGTTCGTTCTTGTTTCTGGTATGAATGCTGGAAAACTTGGAATTGATGGCTTAGTTATTCCAAAAGTACTAGGATCAAAAATTCAAAAACGCCAAAAGCAAGCTGCTTAATATATGAAAACGGGTATCTCAAAATGAGATACCCGTTTATTTTTCAGCACTTATAGGATTTTTCTCGAAGAAATCTTTTACATACCCTACAAATTCTTGTGGCTCTTGACGAAATGGAGCATGATAACCTTTTTCAATAATATGGAAAGTGCTGTTTTTTAAGAATTGATGATAAGTTTCTCCTTCTTTCCAAGAAACGCTACTATCATTTCTTCCCCATATAATTAAAGTTGGTTGCTTGATTTCAGTTGCATTGATTTTAAGACGCCTAGGCCATAATTTCATTTTATTATAATGCTCTTCATCATTACGCTTGAATTTAACTTTGCTCTCATCATAATCTGCAATAGAAGAAACGGCACTTAAATCAGTCGACAACTTTGGTTTTGGTGAACCTTGTTTATTAACGAACGTATGAGGGCCGCCTGTAGCATCAGTTAAAATAAGGTGGGTAACCGCTTCGGGGTATAAATATGTTAAATTAAGAGAAATTTCTCCGCCCATAGAATGTCCCAGTATTGCGAATGAGTCATACCCTAATTTTTTCATTAACTTATAATACAAATTTGCATGAGTTGGGAAAGAATAATAAAAATCCATCGGTTTAGAGGAACGTCCGAATCCTAAAGCATCAACAGAAATAATCGTATGATCTTTTGCTAAATCTGAGTAAACCTTTTGAAAACCATTGGATGATCCTCCAAATCCATGGATCATAAGTAAAGGTGGTTTTTCATCACCAATCTTTTTAAAGTAAATCGTTTGACCATCTATCTCTACCATTTTTTCCTCGGTAGCTAGTTTCGCTGTAATTGTATTTTTAACTTGTTTTACTTGTTCTACTGGCTTTTCTGCTGCACTACATCCTACTAATAGTGTAAGAGTAAGACAACCTACCATAAAATAGCTAAATCGCTTCAATTAGGTGTCCCCTTTCTAACATAACGCTGCATCTATCATAGCAAATAGTATATTACGATTTCCAGGAAGTTGATTACCGTTCTTTATCATAAGAGGTGAAAGGAGCGTTTCCTGGAAATTTTCTGTTTGAAGAAATTGACGGAAAATGAATTGTGAGTGAGGAACATCAATGCGTATTGTCCCATTCCACGAGTTGCAAATTATTTCTAATAACTGAATAGCGTCTTTTTCTTTTTTTGAAATAAGCGGAGTGATACATAGTACATTTCCTTTTTGTATGCATAAAGCAAAAGCATCTATTTGATTATCCCGCTCTATTTTAAAGGAGTAAGTTGCTCTCGATAGTAGTGATAAATAAAGCTTAGAACGATCTGCACCAGTCGCAGTTTGATCAAGAAAAATGAGAGATTGAAGATCGGCTTGCTGAATTTGTTTTATGGGAAAAGAATTTGTACTTATATGAGCCGCTTGTTTTTCGAAACGATGAATTGTTGTTATTGATTGAAATCCATAAGATTCATATAAGGATTCACCAGCTTTTGTTGCAATGAGCGTAATAGGGAGCGATGGATAAGTTACTTTTAAGCTATTGTTTAACAAAATACGGCCAATTCCTTTTCTTTGAAAATCAGGATGCACGATTAACATACCGATAGAAGAAAATCCAGGGGCAAACGAAAAGACCCCGCCCGCTGCAATAAGTTTATTCTCATGTACATAGCCAAAAATTGTGCCAATGGAAAGGTACATATGGAATTGCTCTTTCATAAAACTCTCATACTGTAACCACCCAACTGATTCGCAAAGAGAGAGTAAATCTGGAATGGAAGATTCGTCTAGTTTTACTGTTTTCATAAAGTTCACCATATTTCTATTTAAATTAGAAAAAATAAGAATAATATTAAGAAATGTAAAATAATAGGTTCGTATTAAAAGAAATCCAACATGTTTATATTTATCTTTGTAAAGGGGAGTATGCTTGATATGAAAAGACAAACTTATACAAATTATAACTTAAATTTACATAAGTTAACAAAAAATTTACATATAACTCATTTTCTCTTAACAGTCTTCTATTAAATTTGATAGTGGGAAATGAATAACCTAATTAGGGGGACAAGACAGTGAAAAAGTTTGTAAAAAAAGCATGGCCATTTGCAGTTGTGGCGTCGTTAGCAGTTACTTCGGTAGCAACATGGAATTTTACGCGTTCTAGTGAGGTTAATGCAGATGAGAACGGAAACAATGCAAAAATTAAAAATGTCATTGTATTAATTGGGGACGGTATGGGGCCTTCATATATGACAGCTCATCGTTATATGAAAGATAATCCAAAAACATTTGAGATGGAATCTACAGAATTTGATAAGCATCTTGTAGGAACACAAAAAACATATCCAGAAGATGAACATGAAAATATTACAGACTCTGCATCGGCAGCTACTGCGATGTCAGCAGGTATAAAAACATATAACGCAGCTATTGCAGTAGATAATGATAAAGCTGAAGTGAAAACAGTATTGGAGCAAGCGAAAGAAAAAGGGAAGTCAACGGGACTCGTTGCAACTTCTGAAATTACGCATGCAACACCAGCTGCATTCGGTGCACATGATATTAGTCGTAAAAATATGGACGCAATTGCAAATGATTACTTTGATGAAAAAATTAAAGGTAAGCATAAAATAGATGTTATGCTTGGCGGGGGCGTAAAGAACTTTGTTAGAAAAGACCGCAATCTTACAGAAGAATTTAAGCAGTCTGGTTATAGTTATGTAACAGATCGTAATCAATTATTAAATGATAAAAGCGATCAAGTTCTTGGCTTATTTGCACCAGGTGGTTTAGACAAAATGATTGACCGTACTGACAAAACACCTTCATTAGAAGAGATGACAAATGCAGCGATTGAGCGCTTGAACAAAAATAAAGACGGTTTCTTCTTAATGGTCGAAGGTAGTCAAATTGATTGGGCTGGACATGATAATGATATTGTCGGTGCAATGAGTGAAATGGAAGACTTCGAAAAAGCGTTTAAAGCAGCAATTGAGTTTGCGAAAAAAGATAAGAACACATTAGTTGTTGCAACTGCAGATCATTCTACTGGCGGATTATCTTTAGGTGCGAATGGTGAGTATAATTTTAAAGTAGATCCGATTAAAGCTGCGAAACGTACGCCAGACTTTATGGCAAGTGAGATTGTAAAAGGTGCAAATGTAGAAGAAACATTGAAAAAGTATATTGATCTACAATTAACACCAGAAGAAATTAAAGCTGTAAATGATATAGCTCCATCAAAAGATGTAACAAAGATTGATAATGCAATTGAAGATATCTTCAATAAGCGTTCGGTTACAGGTTGGACAACGGGTGGACATACAGGTGAAGATGTGAACGTATATGCATTCGGACCAGGTAAATACTTATTCTCTGGCGTTCAAGAGAATACAAATATAGCTAAACGTGTCTTTGACATCGTTGGCGGTGGCGATCCGAATAAAGGAAGACGCTAATTATAAATGAAAGTGAGGCGAAATGCCTCACTTTTCTTTTTAGGAGATGGAAAGATGAGATTTTTTTTAGGGAAATTAAGATTCCTTCTAGTATTCGTATTATTGCTAGTTGGATGTCAATCTCAAGAGAATAATATAGAACAAAAATCTGCTGGGAAAACTGAGGAAAAGGTACATATAACGAAAGAAGAAGAGAAATCCATTCAAGATGTTATTGAGGCATTTGTACGGACGACGAATGAAAAAAATCTTGCTGAGCATATGGAGTTATTTTCAAAGAAGATGCCTAGTGCTGAAGACTTAAAAACACAAAAGGAAGCGGCATTTCAAAAGGGAAATAAGAAAATAGAATTGGAACATATGAATATGAAAGCTCTTAAAGGTGGGCTTGTTATTGTTGAAACGGAGGAAAAAGAAGTAGATGGAGGGGTTACTCTCCAAAAGAAAATGCAGTATGCACTTGGAAAAGAAGACGAAGGGTGGAAGATTGAAGAGGTTCGTACGATAGAGAAGAAATAAAAAGGTTCTCATAGGAGAGAACCTTTTTATAGTGGTAATAAAATTTGATTTGAACATGCTTCAATGTCATCAATATCTTGACGGATTGTTGCCATCTTATTATCGAGGTCTTCAGCTTTCATAGCAGCGTCATGTAGTTCATCTTTCAAATAGTCAGGTATATTTCCTTCATATTTGTAGTAAAGTTTATGTTCTAAACTTGCCCAAAAGTCCATGGCAAGTGTACGTAATTGAATTTCTGCAAAGACATCTTTCGTACCAGAATTTAGTGACAATGGATATTTAATAATCATATGCAAACTTTTATAGCCATTTCCTTTTGGATTAGCAATATAATCTTTTACTTCTACAATTTCCATGTCTCCACGATTTTCAATAACTTCTTTTAAATGATAAATATCTTCTACAAAGCAACATGTAATACGGATGCCAATAATATCTTGTAATTGTGTTTGAGCATTTTCAACTGTTGGTGATAAGTTTTTACGCTCAAGCTTCCTAATGATACTTTCGGGTTGTTTAAGTCTTGTTTTTATATGTTCAAACGGGTTGTAGTCTTCTAAAAATTGAGCTTCCCGGTTCATAATTTCAAATTTAGTTTTTAACTCTTCTAAAGCGAATGTATAAGGTAATACAAAAGCTTTCCAGTAGTTAACTGTTGATTGGTTATATTCCATTTCTATACACACCTTTTCTTATTTACAAGTGAAGTTGTTATTATACTAAACACCAAATCATGTAGGCGCAAGCAGCAAATGATGAGATCATAAAGCGATATTTAGTTTTCATCTTTTCAACCCCTTTCAAATGAAATTATATATGAATAAACGTCATTGTTAGTAATTTCACTATGTACAATTCTTATAGTAATAGATTCATGTGAAATTCGTATGAACTAATTGTTTCAGCTTTTTGTCTTTTTGCTAATGAATTTTGGTTTTGTTTGTTATAATTACCTTAAATTGTAATAAAGGAGAGGGTATGATGAATCCAAAAGATAAAAAAAGAAAAGAGCAAGTGGCCCATATTATTGAAATTCCAGATGAATATAGGCTTGTTGTAGATGATCAAGAAGGAGTGGATGATCCGTATCATCTATTATGGTGGGGGCATAAAGAGGATGAGGAGAAAAAGATACAAATTACATTAAATAGGCATACTGGTAATTTATTCGAATTCAGGATAGATGATGAAAATTATTTTTCGAGTGATAAAGAAGTGATAGAGGAGAATAAGGCAAGAGAGATTGCAAATGTATTTATAAAAAAATATGTGGAAGAAGAATTAGAATTTTATACATATGTGTCAGTTAAGGATGACTGGCGTGGTTGGAAAGAAATAAATTATATGCAGGAAGTGAATGGATATCCATTGCCGAATACAGGATGTGTTGTGCGAATTCATCCTTCAGGTAATGTTGTGCATTTTCATTACAATGGACAAAAAGCTATAGGGAAAAAACCGTTATGGCCAATTGAAATTGTTGAGGAGAACGTCGTTTTAGAAACTTTGAGAGCTAGACAAGATATGAGACTTGTATTTGTGGATTTAACACATTCTTCATGTAAATATGAAAATGGTGAGGAAGTAAAAGGCTATCATCTTGTATATGAACCAGAACCTAGTCATGCGTTTATTGATGCAAGTACAGGTAAAGATTTATTTGACCCAGATCATTATAAATTGCCTCCAACTGTAGCTGTTGAAAAACCGAAAAAAGGTAGTCAACAAGATGATATATTCGATTTATTTGACTGGGATAAAGAAAGTTTTACAAAAGTGGCTGAGACAGAAAATGAAGATGGAATAAGGATGAAATTTGTTTCGAAAGAGGAATTACAAAAACAGAAAGAAGAAAAGAATCCATATTTAATGAATGAATTCTTTAAAAAGCATTTACCGATGTTAAAATATAATAATTTAGTTGGCATTACGATTGATAAATCAACCAAGGAATTAATTGGTTTTATAAAACTGGCAGACGATAAAGAAGTAAAACAAATACTGTCTAGAGAGGAATGTTTACAAAAAGCACTTCAATTTTTAGAACATGTTATTCCAGATGTTACACAATATCTTCGCCTTTGGGATGAACGTGACGAAGATGAAGGGATTGAAAGATTTGTCTTTTCAGTATATGTGAATGAAATTCCGGTAGAGTATAGGGAATTCATGGTCAACATTAATACAGAAAATGGTGCTGTGATGCATTACTCGGGAAAACCTAGCAATATAATAAAAGAGTTACTTGCACATGAAACAGCACAAAAAGTAACAAAAGAAAAAGCGTTAGAAATATATAAAGAGGTCATTCGAGTAAAATTAGAATGGTGTATAGATCATGATGCAGAGGAAATGAAATATAAACTGCTGTATAAACAAACGAGAAGTGAAAATCATAAAGAATCCGTCGATTGTAGTCGGAAAATTCGTTACATAGATGCGCATACTGGAGAGAAAATTTGGAGTGAATATTAGTAAAAGCCAATCGATACGTTTCGATTGGCTTTTACTATGTTTATAGAAAAATTTAATGATTAGCGTTGAGTGGTTTAAGAATGCCATTAAGTTAAGAGTTCCATATTTACATCGTACAGACACAAACAACCTCAAGCCCACATACACATAGTAAAGACCACTATTTTGGCGGAGGTGAAAGGTTTGAGTCTATTCGCCGCAATTGGATATATGGTTCGAGAAGTGTTTGTATTTGTTTCTTATGTGAAGAACAATGCGTTCCCGCAGCCGTTATCATCAGATGATGAGAGAAAGTACTTAGAGTTAATGGAGCAAGGTGATGCTCAAGCGAGAAATCTTTTAATTGAACATAATTTACGGCTTGTAGCTCATATTGTTAAGAAATTCGAAAACACTGGTGAAGATGCAGAAGATTTAATTTCAATTGGTACCATTGGGCTTATTAAAGCGATTGAAAGCTATTCAGCAGGGAAAGGAACTAAGCTTGCAACATATGCAGCGCGCTGTATCGAAAATGAAATTTTGATGCATTTACGTGTGCTGAAGAAAACGAAAAAAGACGTTTCACTTCATGATCCGATTGGGCAAGATAAAGAGGGTAATGAAATATCGCTTATTGATATATTAAAATCAGAATCTGAAGATGTAATTGATATGATTCAGCTTAGTATGGAGTTAGAAAAAATTAAAGAGTATATCGATATTTTGGACGAACGAGAGAAAGAAGTAATTGTGAAGCGTTTTGGACTTGGGCTTGATAAAGAGAAAACACAGAGGGAGATTGCGAAGGCACTCGGTATTTCAAGAAGCTACGTATCGCGAATTGAAAAGCGTGCTTTAATGAAAATGTTCCATGAATTTGTGCGGGCTGAGAAAGAGAAAAAAGCAAAAGAATAATGTGTATTGTAAGCAGCTACACTTTAAAAGTGGCTGCTTTTCTTTCGGGAAAACGGAAAGAAAACGAGCTGTTCTAAGAAGAAATACATGTTCACTGTTGAAAATGGTGGGTTCTATCTGTAATATTAGAAGGTGCTAAACAATTTAAGAATAAAAATTATACTTAGTTTTTCTTCGTGTATAACGAGACGGCTCCATTCTATATGTGGGAATAAGAACCAATTTTACATATGATATAGAGAGAAAAGAAGGGGAAACTAAAGTTATAGGCTGATTAGGAGGTTTCGTAATTTGCGACGGACATTATATCGACTTATGATCGAACTTACAAATGGTCGTTTTACTTCTTATATATTACGTAAATTTGCACAATCTCGTTTGAGCTCTATCATTATTCCATCGTATGTGAAAGTTTTTCAAATTAATCAAGATGAGATGGAAAAGGGTTTGAAGGAATATGGAACATTGCATGATTTATTTACACGTAGGCTAAAAGAAGGAAAGCGTAGTATTGATACTGATGCATCGAGTATCGTTAGTCCTGTTGATGGTGTTTTTGCTGATCAAGGTCCTATTGAGGATACAAAAACATTCGATATAAAAGGAAAGCGTTATTCAATTGTGGATATGCTAGGTAATGAAGAGCGTGCAAAGCGATATGCAGGCGGTACATATATGGTGATTTATTTGAGTCCAAGTCATTATCATCGCATTCATAGCCCGCTTTCTGGCTCTGTGACTGAAAGATTTGTACTCGGTAGAAAATCATATCCGGTAAATGCAGCGGGTATGGAGTATGGGAAAGAACCATTGTCAAAAAATTATCGCTCTGTTACAGAAGTAAATAGTGACGGCGAACATATGGCACTTGTAAAAGTAGGTGCTATGTTTGTTAATAGTATCGAGCTCCTTCATGAAAGAAGTACTGTTCAAAAAGGTGAAGAGATGGCATACTTTACATTTGGCTCAACAGTTGTTTTATTATTTGAAAAAGATATGATTAAAGCAGTGCAGGAATTGACAAGTGGGCAAGAGCTGCGTCTTGGTGAAAAAATTGCAACCCGAGTATCTCATAAGTAAAGAAAAGGTTTTATAATATACTTATGAAGCTCTAATTAAGAAATGTGGACAAAGATGCTTAATGAAGAAATCCCCTAGATGGGAGTACTTGTTTATTCGAGAGCCATCGCAGGATGGCTCTTTTTACAGGTCAATCAGCAATCTATATGTACTCAAGAAGATTTGACGAGCTTGTCCTCTAACGAGCGTCTAATAATTTCTTGTTTTATAAGTAAAATGAAGTCGGGATTTAATTTTAGTTCTTTTGCTTTATAATAAGACTCAGTGAGTAAATCAGTAGATAACTGTTCCATATGTTTTGTTTTCAAGGTGAGTCACCTCCTAATAATATAAGGATTGATTCGTTGTTGCATTTAATGTACCAAAAAAATATGACAGTCACAAACAAGAGGTTATCCACATAACTCAGTGGATAAAATGTGGATAGATTGTTAGTAAATTCCAAATTGACTGAAAAATTAACGTGGAAAGTGTGTACAAGTTTATCCACAGGTTATCTATCGAAAAATGTTGTCGAAAAATTTTATGAAAAATCCTCAAAGAGGTGAAAGAAATTGAAGTTATTTTTACCAAATGAATATGTGAAAAATATATATCATATTCAACCAGAAGATTTGAAAAAACGTGGAATTAAAGGAGTTATTACTGATTTAGATAACACTTTAATTGAATGGGATCGTCCAAACGCAACGCCACAGCTTGAAGAGTGGTTTTTGAAAATGAAAGAAAATGATATTCAAGTAACGGTCGTTTCAAATAACAACGAGCAACGCGTTAAAGACTTCGCTGACCCATTAGGTATTCCGTTTATTCATAGTGCGCGCAAACCGTTTGTTCGCGCATTTAAGCGTGCGATACATGAGATGCACCTGCAGCCAGATGAAGTTGTAGTAATTGGAGATCAGTTACTAACGGATGTGCTCGGCGGGAATCGTGTGGGACTTCATACAATTTTAGTTGTACCGGTAGCGCAAACGGACGGATTGGTGACACGATTTAATCGAAAAATTGAACGAAGAATTATGAGAAACATGAAGAAAAAAGGCTTAATTAACTGGGAGGAATAAAGTTTGACTGAAACAATTAAATGTATTGGTTGCGGTGTAGAAATTCAAACAGAAAATAAAAATGAAGTAGGATACGCTCCTGTATCATCTTTAGAAAAAGAACAAGTAATTTGCCAACGTTGTTTTCGTTTGAAACATTATAACGAAATTCAAGATGTATCTTTAACAGATGATGATTTCCTTCGTATTTTGAACGGAATTGGACAATCAGACGCACTAGTGGTTAAAATCGTAGATATTTTCGATTTCAATGGTAGCTGGTTACCGGGCTTACATCGTTTTGTAGGGAACAATAAAGTATTACTTGTAGGGAATAAGGCTGACTTAATTCCAAAGTCAGTTAAGCATGATAAAGTAAAACATTGGATGCGCTATAGTGCAAAGCAACTTGGTTTAAAACCAGAAGATGTCTTTTTAATTAGTGCAGCTAAAGGACAAGGAATCGCTGAACTTGCTGATGCAATTGAGCATTACCGCGAAGGTAAAGATGTTTATGTTGTTGGATGTACGAATGTTGGTAAATCAACATTTATTAATCGTATGATTAAAGAGTTTAGTGATGAGACTGAGAATGTAATTACAACATCACATTTCCCAGGAACAACGCTTGATTTAATTGATATCCCATTAGACGAAACGTCATCTTTATACGATACACCAGGTATTATTAATCATCATCAAATGGCGCATTATGTTGGGAAACAAAGCTTAAAGCTTATTACACCGACTACAGAAGTTAAGCCAATGGTATTCCAATTAAATGAAGAACAAACATTATTCTTTGGTGGATTAGCACGATTTGATTATGTAAGTGGGGGCCGTCGTGCATTCACTTGTCATTTCTCAAACCGTTTAACAATCCATCGTACAAAGCTTGAAAAGGCTGATGAATTGTACGAAAAACACGCTGGAGAATTATTGAATCCACCGACACCAGAAGAATTAGAAAATATGCCTAAGTTTGTGAAATATGAATTTAATATTCGTGAGCCGAAAACGGATGTTGTATTCTCTGGGTTGGGCTGGGTTACTGTAAATGAATCAGGAGCGAAAATTGTTGCTCATGTACCAAAAGGAGTAAGTGTTTCATTACGTAAATCTTTAATTTAATATGGAGAGGGATTTATGAAACAATTATATGGTGTAATCGGAAATCCAATTGGACATTCATTATCACCCGTTATGCATAACGATGCATTTGAACACTTGAATATGGATGCCCATTATCATGCGTTTCTTGTAGAAGAAGAAGCGCTAGGGGAAGCAGTAAAAGGTTTGAAAGCATTAGGTATTTCAGGATTTAATGTAACGACTCCGCACAAAGTTGCAATTATGGAGTACTTGGATGAGATTGCCCCGTTAGCAAGGCAAATCGGTGCGGTAAATACAGTAGTTCATCGAGATGGAAAATTGATTGGGTATAATACAGATGGAATTGGTTTTGTTCGTGCCCTGCAGTCAATTAGTGAAGATCCACTTCAAGAGAAACGTATTTTATTAATCGGTGCAGGTGGTGCTAGCCGAGCTATTTACTTCTCGCTTGCCGATGTAGGTGTGAAAGAAATTGATATTGCTAATCGTACGAGAGATAAGGCGAAAAACCTTATCTCTGGGTGCATGGCAAATGTTAATTCGCATGCTCTATCGTTAGAATGTGCAGCAGAAAATCAAGGGGAATATGATATTATCATCCAAACAACAACGATAGGTATGCATCCACATGTTGAGTATACGCCGCTGGAAATTCGTTCATTGAAACAAGGAACGATTGTTTCTGATATTATTTATAATCCATTTGAGACGAAAATTTTAGGCGATGCGAAAGAACAAGGTGCAATAATTCAAAATGGAATCGATATGTTCGTTTATCAAGGTGCACTTGCGTTTGAAATGTGGACAGGGTGTGTGCCGAATATTGATAGAATGAAACAATTAGTAATGAGAGAGCTTGGAGGCTAATTATATGTTAACAGGAAAACAAAAAAGATTTTTACGTGCAAAGGCACATCATTTAACACCGATTTTTCAAGTTGGAAAAGGTGGCGTGAATGAAAATATGGTGAAACAAATTGGAGAAGCATTAGAAGTTCGTGAACTATTTAAAGTGAGCGTATTACAAAACTGTGAATTTGATCGTAGTGAAATTGCAGAAGAGCTTGCACAAGGTGCACGAGCTGAAATCGTTCAAGTAATCGGAAGCACAATTGTTTTATACAAAGAATCAAGAGAAAATAAGCAGATTAAGCTTCCTCGATAAAAGATATACGTGAGTTATTTCGTAATGGACGCTTGATATGTAGAAAGCGAAACCAATTGAACTTTTATTAACAGTGGGCTCTCTTCGAATTTGTATGGGGAGAGTTGCTGTATGTAAAAGGAAGGGGCGTTTCTTTTGAGAAAAATTGGCATTATTGGTGGCACGTTTGATCCACCTCATAATGGACATTTGTTAATTGCAAATGAAGTGTATCATGCTTTAGGGTTGGAAGAGGTATGGTTTTTGCCGAATCAAATTCCACCGCACAAGCAAGGACGTAACATTACGAGTGTGAAAAGTCGATTAAACATGCTGCAAATAGCGATTGAGGAAGAAGCATACTTTTCAATTTGTTTAGAAGAGCTAGACAGAGAAGGCCCATCTTATACGTACGATACTATGGTACAATTAACGGAGAAGTATCCGGATGTGCAGTTTCACTTTATTATTGGCGGAGACATGGTTGAGTATTTGCCGAAGTGGTATAACATTGAAAAGTTACTTAAGCTTGTGACTTTCGTTGGAGTTGCAAGACCAGGTTATACATTACATACGCCTTATGATATCGTAAAAGTGGAAATTCCGGAGTTTGCAGTTTCTTCTTCTCTGTTACGTGAGAGATATATGACGAAGAAAACGTGCAAATATTTACTCCCCGAAAAAGTACAGGTATATATCGAGAGGAATGGGTTGTATGAATCGTGAGGAAGCACTTAGTATTGTCAAACAACAAATGCATGAAAAACGTTATATACACACGGTTGGTGTAATGGAAACAGCGATTGAACTTGCTAGGTTATATGGTGTAGATGAGAAAAAGGCAGAGACGGCTGCTATATTTCACGATTATGCAAAATGTAGAGCGATTCCAGAAATGGAAGAGATTATCAAGAGAGAAGCTTTGCCAAAGGATCTACTGCACTATAACAAAGAGTTATGGCATGCACCTGTTGGGGCATACTTAGTAGAAAAAGAAGTAGGCATTACTGATCCTGAAATTCTACAAGCTATTACATATCATACAAGTGGTCATGAAAAAATGACAATGTTAGATAAAGTTATTTATGTAGCAGATTACATTGAACCAGGACGTAAGTTTCCTGGTGTGGAAGAAGCGAGGAAACTCGCATATAAAGATATAAATCAAGCTTTACTGTTTGCTTTAAAGCGAACAATTCAATTTTTAATGGAAAAAGATCAAACGATTTATCCATTAACATTCCAAACATACAATGAAGTTATCAAGGAGGAAATTAATAAATGAAAGATAAAGAGTTATTAGTATTAGCGGCAAAAGCAGCTGATGATAAGAGAGCAGAAGATATGGTTGTACTAAATATGCAAGGTATTTCACCGATTGCAGACTATTTTATTATTTGTCACGGAAATTCAGACAAGCAAGTACAAGCAATTGCACGTGAAATTAAAGCGAAGGCACATGAGTTCGAAATTAACGTACAACGTATGGAAGGCTTTGATGAAGCACGTTGGGTTTTAGTAGACCTTGGTGATGTGGTTGCTCATGTATTCCATAAAGATGAGCGTAATCACTATAATTTAGAGCGTCTATGGGGCGATGTGCCGCGTGAAGATATTGCAGATGAGCTAGATCAATGAAATACGAACAATTTGCTTTGCTGTATGACGAACTGATGAATGATGTCCCTTATGATAAATGGGTGGAATTCACAGAGGAAAGTTTACAACAGGCATCTATGAAAGAGGCAAGAATCCTTGACGTAGCATGTGGAACTGGTAACGTAACACTTCCGCTTGTGCGAAAAGGTTATGATTTAATTGGTGTAGATCTTTCGGAAGAAATGTTAACTGTCGCGCAGCAAAAATTGGGGGGAGAAGGATATTTTATTCCTTTTTACCAACAAGACATGAGAGAGCTCGATGTTCCTGGTGAATTTGATTGTGTGACAATCTTTTGTGACTCATTAAATTACGTATTGCAAGAAGATGGAGTGCAAGAAACATTTAGAAGAGTTTTCCACCATTTACGTCAGGATGGCTTGTTTTTATTCGATGTACACTCTTTATATAAAATACATCACGTATTTCAAAATGAAACATATACAGTGAACGGCGAAGAAATATCACTTATTTGGAACTGCTTCCCTGGAGAAGAATCAGATAGTGTGGAACATGATTTGACATTCTTTGTACAAGATTCAGAAGAAGATGTGTATCATCGTTTTGACGAATGTCACGTGCAACGTGCGTATTCGGTTGAAGTGTTAACAAAATGGCTTGAAGAAGCTGGGTTTACAGTGCTTCGCGTCACAGGTGACTTTGAACGAATTGAAGTGACAGAACAAACAGAGCGCATCTTTTTTATGGCGAAGAAGAATGGATAAAAGAAAAGCAACCGATAAGGTTGCTTTTCTTTTATAGAAAAGATGTAGTTTTAGTTCTAGAAAAATAAAAAGATGATATGTGTAAAGTGTAAAAATGCTAGTTTTAGTGAAAATGTAGCATGAAAAAGATAAGTATTAATAAAAAGGGTTTGGGATTACGATGGCGTATTTATTATGTGTGTTTATCGAATTGCTGCTCAACGCATTTTAAGTCTTCATCAAATTTCTCATGTGTCCGTTCGATTAATTTATGAAACATATCCCCAACGTGCTCTTCTAAAATACGAATACCTTCTCCTGTAACACCGCCTTTAACGCATACCTTTTCTTGTAAAGTAGGTAATGTGAAAATTTCTTTTTCGAGTAATTTCCCCATTCCAATGACCATTTCACTTACTAAAGTAGTGGCTTCTTCATGTGTAATATTTGTTTTATCTACAGCAGCGTTAATGAAACATTGTAATAAATAACTAAAAAAAGCAGGGCCGCAGCTTGCTATATCAGATGAAACGCGCGTTATATCTTCTTCTATAACAAGGGGAGTAGAAATGTTTTTGAATAGACGAAGTAGTTTTTGTTGCCATTCTAGAGAGCAGTTATTTCCAAATGTAAATAGTGATGCGCCGGATAAGGCGCGGTTTGTGATGCTTGGAATGATACGAGCGACGTGGCAAGGTATAAGTGTTTCTAATTGTGATGGAGATATGGGGCTTGTGATAGAAACTAAGCAATCTTCGTCTGAAAAATGGTCAGCGTATTTTTGTAGAATAGGGTATATGTCTATCGGTTTTACGCAAATGAAAATAAGCTGGGATTGTTCGATTACCTCTTGGATTGTTTTGGCTATATGAACAGAAGGGTATTTTTCTTTTATATGATATGCTTTGGCAGGCGTCCGATTAATAATAGTAAGGCACGAAGGTTTGACAGCACGGGTTTCTAAAAATGCATCGATTAGTATATTCCCCATGTTCCCTGTCCCTATAATTCCTATGTTCAATGTTTCATCCCTCCTTCGTAACAGCTTTCTCCTAAACAATATGAATGATGTTATAAATTTATGATTAGAGGTGTAAAATGATGTGGGATTTTCCGAAAAAATGGTTGGGATTAGTGGTTATTATTGGCACTTTGATTTTTCTTTTTTTCTGGAAAACGAATCAGCAAACAGAGCGATCGCTCATTACAACGGAAGTTCAAGTAAAAGATGTGGAGAAAAAAAGTAAACCGAAAGTATTGGATACAAAGGAGCAGAAAAAAATAATTATAATTGATGTGAAAGGGGCGGTTTTTAAAGAGGGTGTGTATGAAATGAAGGAAGGGGACCGGGTGAAGGAGGCGGTTGAAAAAGCTGGTGGTTTGTTGCCGGATGCAGATGTGAAGAAAGTGAATTTGGCGCAAATGGTCCAAGACCAAATGCTTCTTTATGTTCCTAACAAGAATGAGCCAGTGCAAGAAGGGACTACTTTTTCAAAAAGCGAGGGTAAAGTGCAAATAAATACAGCTTCTAAAGAGCAACTTGAAAAAATAACAGGCATTGGTTCTCGGAAAGCGGAAAGTATTTTGAAATACCGAGAAGAACATGGCCCGTTTCAGAAAATAGAAGATTTATTAGAAATTGATGGGATTGGTGCGAAGTCTTTAGAGAAAATAAAAGATCAAATTATTATTCCATAAAAGATTGACGAAGTTTTTCTTTTTTCGCTACACTACAAGTAGACAAAAAAGAAGGTGGAAAATATGGAACGAATTTCATGGGATCAATATTTTATGACGCAAAGCCATCTACTATCTTTACGTAGTACATGTACAAGGCTTGCGGTAGGAGCGACAATCGTTCGTGATAAACGAATTATTGCTGGTGGATATAACGGTTCAATTAAAGGTGGTGTGCATTGTATAGACGATGGTTGCTATGTCATTGATAATCATTGCGTTCGTACAATTCATGCTGAAATGAATGCTTTATTGCAATGTGCGAAATTTGGTGCAAAAACAGAGGAAGCGGAAATTTATGTCACACATTTTCCTTGTTTGCAGTGCTGTAAGGCGATTATTCAAAGTGGTGTTACAGCGGTTTATTATGCACAGGACTATAAAAATCATCCGTATGCCGTAGAGTTATTTGAACAAGCGAGTGTAACAGTAAAGCACGTTCCGCTAGAATACGATATTACATCGCTAGAGGAACAAGAGCGTCATTTACAGCTAAAGGAATTATTCGCAGCTTTAGAAAAAGATAATTTATCAATGGAAGAATTACAGCGTGTATTCACTAAAGCGAAAATGATGCTATAAGGAGTGAGTATGAGTTGAATGGGCAATGGGGCTATGTTGCAATCTCGTTTATAATTGGGATTGCAATTACCTTTTCCGCATCGCATTTGTTGGCTGCTTGTTGTTTCGTTTGTTATGTTTTATTTTGTTTATATCGTACTTCGCGTAAAACCTTCATATTTTGTATAATAGCGTGTTTTAGTGGCGTTATGTACACCACGTATGTTCAGAGTCTAAATAAGCCGCTAGGGGAGTCCTATGAAGTTACACGAGGGGTCGTGCAAAATACACCTCTAATTAATGGGGATCGTCTCTCTTTTCAAATTGAAGATCAGAATAAAAACTTAGTGCAGTTAAATTATAAAATACAATCTGCTTCGGAAAAGAAGCAGTTGCAACAATTACATGCAGGTATATCGTGTACATTTAAAGGGGAGGTGAAAGAACCACAAACTGCCCGGAATTTTCATGTTTTTGATTATCGTAATTATTTATATCAGCAAAAAATACATTTTATATTTGATGTGACATACATTTCTGAATGTCAAAAAACATCGTTGTCACTCGTGCAATGGATTTTCCTTCTCAGGCAACAAACAATCTCGAAAGTTACAGAAATGTTCCCGGAACAATCAGGTGCATTTATGAACGCATTATTATTTGGAGATCGACAACAAATGACGTTTGAAGTAGAAGAGCAATATCAACAATTTGGTCTTATACATTTGTTAGCAATTTCAGGATCGCATATCGTATTATTAATGGTTATAATGTATTTTGTTTTGCTAAGAAGTGGTGTGACGAAAGAGATAGCAACAGTATGCCTTATAGTTTGCATTCCTCTGTATATGATCATAGCTGGGGCGTCGCCATCTGTTGTGAGGGCTTCTATAACAGGAGTTTTATTATTGGTAGCTTTCATATGCTCTGTTCGCTTATCTAGTCTAGACGCCTTAAGTATAACGGCTATATGTATGCTTATATACGATCCGTATCTTATTTTCAACATTGGATTTCAATTCTCATTTGTAGGTAGTTTTTCTTTACTACTATCTGCGCCGATATTATTAGGGCATAGTAATGGGATAGTTCGAAATTCTATTTACATTTCTATAATTTCACAGCTCGCTAGTACCCCCATCTTGTTATATCATTTTGGTTATTTTTCTCCTTATAGCATTTTCCTCAATCTTATATATGTTCCTTTTCTATCCATTATTGTATTGCCATGTAGCATCATTATTCTTATATGTATGCCGGTTATTCCATTTTTCGCAAAAGGAATTGCATATGTACTTTCACTATGTTTAACCATTTCTAATGATTTTCTAAGTTACTGTGAAAGTTTCCCTTTCATCCGACTTACTTTTGGTCAAACTCCTTTATTTCTTGTGGCTATATATTGTTTTAGTATCGTTAGTATATTTGTGATTTGGGAAAGGGTAATAACGAAAAAAATTTTGTGCATAGTTGTGGGTGTGTTTCTTTTTATTAGTACTTGTCATTATGTATATCCATATTTTCGCGAAAGTGGGAGTGTTACATTTCTTGATGTTGGACAGGGAGATGCGATATTAATTCGTCTTCCATACGATAAAGAGGTTTATCTTATTGATACAGGAGGAGCCCTTTCTGTTAAGAAGGAAGCGTGGCAACAGAAAAAGCATGAATTTTCTGTTGGGCATGATATTCTTGTTCCTTTTTTACAAAAAGAAGGTATAAAAACGATTGATAAATTAATTGTAACGCACGGAGATGCGGATCATATAGGTGCTGCGCTGGATTTGCTGTCATCTATTATTGTAAAAGAAGTTGTATTTGGGAGAAAGGAACAAGATGCTGTATTGGAAAAAGTGGTGAAGAAAAAGGCGTTAGAAAAGAGCGTGAAGATAAGTGTAGTAGGAGAAGGGGAAGGTTGGAGGGTAAATGAAGCGGAATTTTTCGTATTAGCTCCAAAGGGGAAAGAAAAGGGAGAAAATGACTCTTCGATTGTACTATGGGCCAGACTAGGGGGACTAACATGGCTATTTACGGGTGATCTAGAAGAAGAAGGAGAAAAGTTTATAGTATCAACATATCCTGATTTGCGGGCTAATATTTTAAAAGTTGCCCACCATGGGAGTAAAACATCGTCTACAGACCCATTTTTAAGCCTTGTACAGCCTGCTGTAGCGATTATTTCTGTGGGGGAGCGTAATAGGTATGGGCACCCGCATAAGGAAGTTATAGAGCGTTTTAAGAAGATGGGTATTGATATATGGCGTACGGATAAGCAAGGTGCTATTTCCTATGTTTTTAATGGAGAAAAAGGAACCTTTCAAAGTAAAATCACATATGATGAAACACATAGAAGATGAAAAAAAGAAGACTGCCGTTAAGCAGCAGCCTTTAAGAACCGATGAATTTAATAACAGTTGCAATAATGAAAAGTGTTGCGAAAAAACCAAATGAGACGATAAATCCTACCCCTGAATCAATAGCGTCATTGCGTTTACTTTGAACGTTTTGTTCAAAATCATTCATTTAGAATCCCTCCCCAACATTCCATTTTAGTATAAAATATTGTCAGAAAAAAATCTACAATTTCCATATGAAGTGAAATAGAGTATTTGTATACTTTTTCTAGTTAGTTAAGTAGCGTGAATTTTTCATTTCCAATCATGTTAACAGTTGGCACTTATACTAAGATTATTATTGTAAATAATAAAGGGAAGGTGATTACCGCACACCAATAAGAAATCCGGGGCTTATTGCGTGGCGTTTTATATAAATAAAGGGGCGGGTTATAAAGACCGTCCCTTTGTACTTGTAAAACAAAAGCTAGGGCATTAGTATAAATATATATTGCCAAGTTAGGGAGTAGGAAAAAATATGAGTGATATACATAAGAAGATTAAAAAGAAACAGTTCGCTCCGTTGTATGTACTGTATGGAACGGAAGCCTATTTTATAAATGAAACGATAAAGCTTATTATAACGGAAGCGCTTGAAGAGGAAGATCGAGAGTTTAATGTTGTGACATACGATTTGGAAGAAGCGTATTTAGAAGATGTAGTTGAGGATGCGCATACGCTTCCTTTTTTTGGAGAGCGTAAAGTTATATTAATAAAATCACCACTATTTTTAACGGCACAAAAAGAAAAATTAGAACAAAATATAAAAATTTTAGAAGAATATATTGGGGAGCCCTCTCCTTTTTCTATTCTTGTTTTTGTTGCGCCTTATGAAAAATTAGACGAACGAAAAAAAATTACAAAACTATTAAAGAAAACAGCGGATGTAATAGAAGCAAATGCGATGCAAGTGCAGGATGTTCAGAAGTGGATTGTTTCTCGTGCGGATGAGGTGCATGTGCATATTGATAATGCAGCTGTTAGTTTATTGTTAGAGCTTGTGGGAAGTAATGTAACAATGTTGGCGAAGGAAATGGACAAGTTAACGTTATACGTCGGTATGGGCGGAGAAATTACGCCAAAACTTGTCACGGAACTTGTGCCGAAATCTGTTGAGCAAAACGTGTTTGCTTTAACAGAAAAAGTGGTGAAAAAAGATATCGCTGGTGCGATGCAAATTTTAGACGGATTATTTACACAGCAGGAAGAACCGATTAAACTGCTCGCTTTATTAGTAAGTCAGTTCCGCTTGCTACATCAAGTGAAAGAGTTGCAACAGCGTGGTTACGGACAAAATCAAATCGCGTCCCATATTGGTGTACATCCGTACCGGGTAAAGTTGGCGATGAATCAAACGAAGTTTTTCTCTTTTGAAGAATTAAAAAAAGTTATTATAGAATTGGCGGAAGCTGATTATAGTATGAAGACTGGAAAGATGGATAAGAAACTTGTGCTTGAGTTTTTCTTAATGCGGTTAAATCATATGTAGTGACACAAAAAAGTTCACGTACTTAGTACGTGAACTTTTTTGTGTATATAAAAAACGATCCGAATGGATCGTTTTTTAAACGCCTTACGCGTTTACTTGTTTCGCTAAGCGAGATTTTTGACGAGCTGCAGCGTTTTGGTGGATAAGACCTTTACGAGCTGCTTTGTCAAGTTTTTTAGAAGCAGTTTTGAAAGCTTCTTTAGCATTTTCAAGATCGTTATTAGTAACTAAAGTTTCTACAGTTTTAACAGCAGTACGCATGTCAGACTTGATAGAAGCGTTATGTGAACGACGCTCTTCGCTAAGTTTAGCGCGTTTGATAGCAGATTTGATGTTTGCCATACTTTTCACCTCCCTGGTGCAATCGAATGACTCGATTCTTACATAGAACAAGTGATATTTTATCAAACGGTGAAGAGAATTGCAATAGTATATCAATGAAATTTCACGTAAAGGAAAGAATGACCTAATATAACTTGGGGAAATCTAACGATATTTACTATGAATTACGGAGGAGATACGATGAAAGAACCATTAGATTTAAGTAAATATAGTGTTAGAACTGACCTTGCTGTAGAGGCGCACCAAATGCTACAAGAGCGCCAAGAAGAACAAAAAGGGATACAGGGAGTTATTGTAAAAGAGAGGGAAGAAGAGGGAGTTACAATTACAAAAGTAACTATTGATGAAATTGCATCTGAGTCGATGGGGAAAAAACCTGGAAGTTATTTAACTCTTGAGGTGCAAGGCATACGACAACAAGATACGGAACTTCAGCAAAAGGTAGAGCGTATTTTTGCAAAAGAATTTTCTTATTTCTTAGAAGAGGTTGGAGTTTCAAAAGAAGCGAGTTGTTTAATCGTAGGTCTTGGGAATTGGAATGTAACGCCGGATGCACTCGGACCGATAGTTGTAGAGAACGTATTGGTGACGAGACATTTGTTTAAATTGCAGCCTGAAAGTGTGGAAGAAGGGTTTAGACCTGTTAGTGCCATTCGTCCAGGGGTAATGGGAATTACAGGGATTGAAACGAGCGATGTCATTTACGGAATTATTGAGAAGACAAAACCAGACTTTGTCATCGCAATTGATGCATTAGCTGCGCGTTCTATTGAACGAGTAAATAGTACGATACAAATTTCTGATACAGGAATTCATCCAGGATCTGGTGTTGGGAATAAGCGTAAGGAACTAAGTAAAGAAACATTAGGTATTCCTGTTATCGCAATTGGTGTGCCAACTGTGGTAGATGCTGTTTCGATTACGAGTGATACAATTGATTTTATTTTGAAACATTTTGGCCGGGAACTGAAAGAAGGAAACAAACCGTCACGCTCTTTATTGCCAGCAGGTTTTACATTTGGAGAAAAGAAAAAATTAACAGAAGAAGATATGCTAGATGAAAAGAGTCGAAATATGTTTTTAGGAGCTATTGGTACGTTAGAAGAAGAAGAAAAGAGAAAGTTAATTTATGAAGTGTTATCTCCTCTTGGTCATAATTTAATGGTAACTCCAAAAGAAGTAGATGCGTTTATTGAGGATATGGCAAATGTAATAGCCAGCGGTTTAAATGCAGCGCTGCATCATCAGATTGATCAGGATAATACAGGGGCATATACACATTGATGGAAAGAGGCAGAAATAGCTTGAGTCAATTTACGCTGTTATGTATATGCGGTACAGTCTTATGTTTGCTTATGATGATAGCTGGAGTGGGACTCGCTAATCATGGTCTAAAAAGTATGAAGGGATATCGTCAGCTGTCATATGAACAAATTGCTCATATGACAGGAACAGAAGGCGATGGGGCTGAATCGGAAATTTCGGGAGAGACGTTTTCGACTATTGAAAAACAAAAACAGTTAGAAAGCTTAAGAAGTTTTAATGTTGTAGAAGGTATCGGTATGGCGATAGCAAGTGTTGCTCGTGATATGACAAAGTTTGGAACGGATATAGTTGTTGGGGCAATAAAAGGAATTTTTAGTTAAGGGTAGCGGGAAGGATGGTTGTCTTATGTTTGTAAGAGAGCTGTCTTTTAATTTGAAAAAGGTTTGTCTCTTATGGTTTGTTCGCATAAGATATAGATAGAGTGATTTGTATTGTAAGCAGCACGAGTTTTCATTGAATCTTTGCTGCTCTATTGATATAATCAGTGCTAGTGTATATTGGCGAGACTATTAGGAGTTGAGAACATAGATGAATAAAGAAGAAAGAGCAAAAAGACAGTCCAAAATTCGTAACTTCTCCATCATTGCTCACATTGACCACGGGAAATCAACGTTGGCAGACCGTATTTTGGAGAAAACAAACGCGTTGGCACAGCGCGAAATGAAGGCGCAATTGCTTGACTCTATGGAGTTGGAGCGTGAGCGTGGTATTACAATTAAATTAAATGCAGTACAACTAACGTATAAAGCGAAAGACGGTGAAGAGTATATTCTTCACTTAATCGATACTCCAGGACACGTCGATTTTACGTACGAAGTATCTCGTAGTTTAGCGGCTTGTGAAGGTGCAATTCTTGTAGTGGATGCAGCGCAAGGAATTGAGGCGCAAACATTAGCGAACGTATATTTAGCGCTTGATAATAATTTAGAAATCTTACCAGTTATTAATAAAATCGACTTACCAAGTGCAGACCCAGAACGCGTACGTCAAGAGGTAGAAGATGTAATTGGTTTAGATGCATCGGAAGCTGTACTTGCTTCAGCGAAAGCTGGCATTGGTATTGAAGATATTTTAGAACAAATCGTTGAAAAGGTACCAGCTCCAACAGGTGATTCAGAAGAGCCGTTACAATGTATGATTTTCGATTCTTTATATGATCCGTACCGTGGTGTAATTGCATATATCCGTGTTGTAAATGGAACGGTAAAAGTTGGCGATAAAGTACGTATGATGGCAACTGGAAAAGAATTTGAAGTAACAGAAGTAGGTGTGTTTACACCGAAAACGACGCAACGTGACGAGTTAACAGTAGGTGATGTAGGTTTCTTAGCGGCATCTATTAAAAACGTAGGTGATACACGCGTAGGTGATACGATCACACATGCGAAACGTCCGGCTGCAGAGCCGTTAAAAGGGTATCGAAAATTAAACCCAATGGTATTCTGTGGTTTATATCCAATCGATTCTGCACGTTATAACGACTTACGTGATGCGTTAGAAAAACTAGAATTGAATGATTCTGCTCTTGAATTTGAGCCTGAAACATCTCAAGCTTTAGGTTTTGGTTTCCGTTGTGGTTTCTTAGGGCTTCTTCACATGGAGATTATTCAAGAACGTATTGAACGTGAATTCAAGATTGACTTAATTACAACAGCGCCAAGTGTTATTTATAAAGTGTATTTAACAAACGGTGAAGATTTTATTGTTGATAATCCATCTAATATGCCAGATCCACAGACTATCGATCGTGTAGAAGAGCCGTTTGTGAAGGCTGCAATTATGGTTCCGAATGACTATGTTGGAGCTGTAATGGAAATTTGCCAAGGGAAACGTGGAACGTTTATTGATATGCAATATTTAGATGAAACACGTGTTACATTGACATATGAAATCCCGTTATCAGAAATCGTATATGATTTCTTCGATCAATTGAAATCAAATACGAAAGGATATGCATCATTTGACTACGAGTTAATTGGTTATAAACCATCTAAACTTGTGAAAATGGATATTCTTTTAAATAATGAACAAGTGGATGCTTTATCATTTATTGTACATCGTGATTCAGCGTATGACCGTGGTAAAGTAATTGTAGAGAAATTAAAGAAATTAATTCCAAGACAACAGTTTGAAGTGCCAATTCAGGCGACTATCGGAAATAAAGTTGTATCTCGTTCTACAATTAAGGCGATGCGTAAAAACGTACTTGCAAAATGTTACGGTGGTGACATTTCTCGTAAGCGTAAACTTCTTGATAAGCAAAAAGAAGGTAAAAAACGTATGAAGTCTGTTGGTTCTGTAGAAGTGCCGCAAGAAGCATTCATGGCTGTACTGAAAATGGATGATAACTAATGGAGTGAACTATAATTAGTGGAGATTTTTCTATTCTTTGCTAATTATTAGCCCGCACCAATCGTGATAAAAGTAGAAGCCGTTCGTTCGGCTTCTTTTTTATATGCTACTTTTTAGACATCTTATCATCTCTCATTTACAATAGTGAGAGAGCTTTTTAGTGATTGATATAGAGTTAGGAGACTATTAATGTCCGAAAATATTCGAAAAGATATTCGAGAGAAAATACAAAAAGGTAATTTTAATTGCGAAAAGGAACTGACGCTTTCTATAATTAGTGGGAAGTGGAAAGTTGTGATATTGTGGCACTTAGGTGTGGAAGGTCCGCATCGTTTTAGTGAATTGCAACGTCTGTTCCCGAGCATTTCTCATAAAGTTTTGTCAAATCAATTGAAAGAGTTAATGGAGGACGGGATTGTTGATCGAACGGTATACCCGGAAATTCCTCCGCGTGTTGAGTACTATATGACGGAATTAGGTATGTCGCTTTTACCGATCGTTGAAATGATGTATGATTGGGGAAAAATGCGAATGGAACAAATCCGTAATACAGTAGAGAAGTAAAGAATCCTCCGGAGTGCGGAGGTTTTCTTTTTAGAAAGGTAGGAGTTATATTTGGTACAAGCTGCATATATTCATATTCCATTTTGTCAGCATATTTGTCACTATTGTGATTTTAATAAAGTATTTATTGAACGCCAACCGGTTGATCAATACTTACAATATTTAGAGAAAGAAATAATAAATACGGTTCAAAAAGTACCGTTTGAAAGTATGAAAACGATTTTTGTTGGCGGAGGAACTCCGACAGCTTTAAATATGGAGCAAACAAAAAAACTACTCGACATCATTAACCGTCGTTTGCGTCCATTTGCGCCGAATTGTGAATTAACATTTGAAGCGAATCCAGGTGATTTACCGAAAGAGAAGTTGAACGTATTGCTAGAAGGTGGAGTAAACCGAATTAGTTTTGGTGTGCAAACGTTTCGTGATGAGCTACTTGAGAAGATTGGACGCAGACATACGAGAGAAGATGCATTCGTAGCGATTCGAGAAGCGCAGGAAGTCGGTTTTACAAATATTAATGTAGATTTAATTTATGCTCTGCCAGGACAGACGATAGAAGATGTAAAGGAAACATTAGACATTGCCTTTACGCTTGGTGTACAACATTTCTCGGCATATTCCTTAATTGTGGAACCGAAAACCGTGTTTTATAACTTAATGAATAAAGGGAAATTAAGACTTCCAGGTGAAGACCATGAAGCGAAAATGTACGAAATAGTAATGGATGAAATGGAGAAGCATGGTTATAACCAGTATGAGATTAGTAACTTCTCAAAAGGTAATAATGAAAGTAGACATAATCTCACATACTGGAATAATGAAGAGTATTATGGATTTGGAGCTGGAGCGCATAGTTATGTGAACGGGGAACGAATTCAAAATGTAGGTCCGCTCAAGCAATATTTCACTAAAATTGATGAGACAGGATTTCCATATTTAGATGTTCACCCAGTGACAGAGAAAGAAAAAATGGAAGAAGAGTTGTTCTTAGGACTTCGAAAAACAAAAGGTGTTTCTAAGCTAGAATTCCAAAAGAAATTTAATGTGGAGATGGACCATGTTTTTGCAAAGCAGTTACAAAGTAATCAAGAGCAAGGATTACTTGAAAACAGAGATGGACATGTTTGTTTAACGAGGAAAGGGAAGCTATTAGGGAATGAAGTATTCCAGTCATTTTTGATTGATTAATTAAATGTGCCATAAGCGCGAAAATTTTTTGTTATTTCGTGACGTTTCCGTTGACAATTGAATGTCAATTTTGGTAAGTTATTAATAGATTTAGCACTCGAAGACAAAGAGTGCTAACAGAGGTGATGATGAGATGCTTACGGAACGTCAGCTCTTAATTTTACAAACAATTGTTGATGACTTTATTGGATCAGCGCAACCAGTTGGTTCGAGGACGTTGGCTAAGAAAGATGAAATTACGTTTAGTCCAGCTACTATTCGAAATGAAATGGCTGATTTAGAAGAATTAGGATTTATTGAAAAAACGCATAGTTCTTCTGGGCGTGTTCCTTCTGAAAAAGGATACCGATTTTATGTAGACCATCTTTTAGCGCCGCAAAACTTACCGACCGATGAAATTGTACAAATTAAAGATTTATTTGCTGAAAGAATTTTTGAAGCAGAAAAAATTGCACAACAATCAGCTCAAATTTTATCAGAGCTTACGAATTATACGGCCATTGTTCTTGGTCCCAAATTGAGCACAAATAAACTTAAAAATGTACAAATTGTACCGCTTGATCGTCAAACAGCAGTCGCTATTATTGTAACAGATACAGGGCATGTGCAAAGTAAAACGATTACCGTTCCGGAATCTGTTGATTTATCAGATTTAGAAAAAATGGTTAATATTTTAAATGAAAAGCTATCTGGTATACCTATGGCAGAACTTCATAATAAAATCTTTAAAGAGATTGTTACAGTCTTGCGTGGGTATGTTCATAATTACGATAGTGCAATAAAAATGTTAGATGGTACATTTCAAGTCCCTTTATCGGAAAAGATATACTTTGGAGGAAAAGCAAATATGCTTTCGCAACCAGAGTTCCATGACATTCACAAAGTAAGATCTTTGCTGACGATGATCGATAATGAGGCTGTGTTTTATGACATTTTGCGTCATAAACAAGTCGGAATTCAAGTGAAAATTGGTAGAGAAAATTCTTCTACGGCAATGGAGGATTGCAGTTTGATTTCTGCAACGTATTCGATTGGAGAAGAGCAACTTGGAACAATTGCAATTTTAGGTCCGACGAGAATGCAATACTCTCGTGTAATTAGTTTACTGCAGTTATTTACAAGACAATTTACAGACGGACTTAAAAAGTAAATGAGAGTAATACATTCGCTCAAGTGATGAAATTTTCATTGCTGTGTGTAATATATAATGCTTAGGTAATCATGCTAAGCATGATACCTAATACCTTTTAAGGAGGTGAAAATTGTGGAAGAGCGTAACGAACAAGTGGTAGAAGAAGTGAAAGAAGCGCAAGTTGAAGAAGCTGTCACGCCAGAAAACAGTGAAAAAACTGTAGAAGAAAAAAGTGAGGCTGCTCTTTTACAAGAAAAAGTAGATGAGTTACAAGCGAAACTAACGGAAACGGAAGGTCGCACATTACGTCTACAAGCTGATTTTGAAAATTATAAGCGCCGTGTCCAAATGGATAAACAGGCTGCTGATAAATATAGAGCACAAAGTCTAGTTTCAGATATTTTGCCAGCTCTTGATAATTTTGAAAGAGCGATGCAAGTGGAAGCGACTGACGAGCAAACGCAATCCTTGTTACAAGGTATGGAAATGGTGCATCGTCAATTGCTAGAAGCGTTGACTAAGGAAGGTGTTGAAGCGATTGAAGCTGTTGGTAAACAGTTTGATCCGAATGAACACCAAGCTATTATGCAAGTGGAAGACAGTGAATTTGAATCAAACGCGGTAGTTGAAGAATTCCAAAAAGGTTATAAACTAAAAGACCGTGTGATTCGCCCATCAATGGTAAAAGTAAATCAATAATTTACATAAAAGTAGGAGGATTCGCCATGAGTAAAATTATCGGTATTGACTTAGGTACAACAAACTCTTGTGTAGCTGTTATGGAAGGTGGAGAACCAAAGGTTATCCCAAATCCAGAAGGAAATCGTACAACACCTTCTGTTGTAGCTTTCAAAAATGAAGAGCGTCAAGTTGGGGAAGTTGCGAAGCGTCAAGCAATTACAAACCCAAATACAATCATGTCTGTTAAACGTCATATGGGTACAGACTACAAAGTAGAAGTTGAAGGTAAAGATTTTACACCTCAAGAAATTTCTGCAATCATTTTACAAAACTTAAAAGCTTCTGCTGAAGCATACTTAGGTGAAACAGTAACGAAAGCTGTTATTACAGTACCTGCATACTTCAACGATGCAGAGCGTCAAGCAACGAAAGATGCTGGTCGTATCGCTGGTTTAGAAGTTGAGCGTATCATTAACGAACCAACAGCCGCAGCACTTGCTTACGGTTTAGAAAAACAAGATGAAGAGCAAAAAATCTTAGTATATGACTTAGGTGGCGGTACATTTGATGTATCTATCCTTGAGTTAGCAGACGGCACATTCGAAGTTATTTCAACTGCTGGTGACAACCGTCTTGGTGGAGATGACTTTGACCAAGTTATCATCGATCATTTAGTAGCTGAATTCAAAAAAGAAAATAGCATTGATTTAAGCCAAGATAAAATGGCACTTCAACGTCTGAAAGATGCAGCTGAAAAAGCGAAGAAAGATCTTTCTGGTGTAACACAAACACAAATTTCATTACCATTCATTAGTGCTGGAGCTGCTGGCCCATTACACTTAGAATTAACGTTAACAAGAGCTAAATTCGAAGAAATTTCAGCTGGTCTTGTTGAAAGAACATTAGAGCCAACTCGTCGTGCATTAAAAGACGCTGGTTTTGCTCCAAGCGAATTAGATAAAGTTATCCTTGTTGGTGGATCTACTCGTATCCCAGCTGTACAAGAAGCAATTAAACGTGAAACTGGTAAAGAGCCATACAAAGGTGTAAACCCAGATGAAGTTGTAGCATTAGGTGCTGCAGTTCAAGGTGGCGTACTTACTGGTGATGTAGAGGGCGTTCTATTATTAGACGTAACTCCACTTTCTTTAGGTATCGAAACTATGGGCGGTGTGTTCACGAAACTAATCGAGCGTAACACTACAATTCCGACAAGTAAGTCACAAGTATTCTCAACAGCTGCTGATAACCAACCAGCGGTAGACATTCACGTACTACAAGGTGAGCGTCCAATGTCAGCTGACAACAAAACGTTAGGTCGTTTCCAATTAACAGACCTTCCGCCAGCACCACGTGGAATTCCACAAATCGAAGTAACATTCGATATTGATGCGAACGGTATCGTTAACGTACGTGCAAAAGACTTAGGTACAAGCAAAGAGCAAACTATTACAATCCAATCTTCTTCAGGTCTTTCTGATGAAGAAGTAGATCGTATGGTACAAGAAGCTGAATCAAATGCTGATGCTGACCAAAAACGTAAGGAAGAAGTTGAACTTCGTAACGAAGCTGACCAACTTGTATTCCAAACAGACAAAGTTGTAAAAGATTTAGAAGGTAAAGTAGATGCAGCTGAAGTAGCGAAAGCAACGGAAGCGAAAGAAGCATTACAAGCGGCAATCGAGAAAAACGAACTTGAAGAAATCCGTGTGAAAAAAGATGCTCTTCAAGAAATCGTACAACAATTAACTGTTAAATTATACGAGCAAGCTCAAGCGGCTGCAGGGCAAGCAGAAGGTGCACAAGGAGCACAAGACGCTGGCGCGAAAAAAGATAATGTAGTAGACGCTGAGTTTGAAGAAGTAAAAGAAGACAAGTAATACAGTGAAATAAAATAAGTAAGATGACAAAAAGTCAAAGTCAAGCGTGCCTTGGCTTTGGCTTTTTTCACGAATAAGAAGAAATGTGTGAGGATCTTAAGTTTTTTATTTTGCATACTGTAAGTGAGGAAACTTTGTTGCAAAGCACTTTCTTTCGGTGTTAAAATTACGTTTATGTGAAAGATTCGGGGGTTGTAAATTTATGAATAAACGAGACTATTATGAGGTCCTTGGACTTAGCCAGGGCGCTTCAAAAGATGAAATTAAAAAAGCGTATCGTCGTTTGGCTAAAAAGTACCATCCAGACGTAAGTAAAGAAGAAAATGCAATTGAAAAGTTTAAAGAAGTACAAGAAGCATACGAAGTATTAAGTGACGATCAAAAACGCGCGCAGTATGATCAATTTGGTCACGCGGGTCCGAATCAAGGTTTCGGTGGCGGAGGAGACTTCGGCGGTGGCTTCGGTTTCGAAGATATCTTTAGTTCATTCTTTGGCGGTGGCGGCGGAAGACGTCGTGATCCAAATGCTCCACGTCAAGGTGCTGATTTACAATATCAAGTTACTTTAGAGTTTGAAGAAGCTATTTTTGGTAAAGAATTAAACGTTGAGATTCCAGTGGAGGATCCATGTGATACTTGTAAGGGTAGTGGAGCAAAACCAGGGACTTCAAAAGAAACATGTAAACATTGTTCAGGATCAGGGCAAGTAAGTGTAGAACAAAATACACCATTTGGGCGTATTGTAAACCGTCAAGCTTGTGGACATTGTTCAGGAACAGGTCAAATGATTAAAGAGAAATGTACGACATGCCATGGTTCTGGTAAAGTTCGTAAACGTAAAAAAATCAATGTTAAAATTCCAGCGGGTATCGATAATGGTCAACAAATTCGTGTATCTGGAAAAGGTGAAGCAGGCGTAAATGGCGGACCGGCAGGTGACTTATATGTTGTTGTTCATGTGAGAAATCATGAATTCTTTGAACGCGAAGGGGATCACATTATTTGCGAAATGCCAATAACATTTGCGCAAATGGCACTTGGTGCGGAAGTAGAAGTTCCTACAGTTCATGGCAAAGTGAAGCTGAAAATTCCAGCAGGAACACAAACAGGAACAGAATTCCGCTTAAAAGGAAAAGGTGCTCCGAACGTACGTGGATATGGTCAAGGAGATCAATATGTAGTCGTTCGTGTTGTTGTGCCGACGAAATTAACTTCACATCAAAAAGATTTATTGCGTGAATTTGCAGGGCAAGAAGAGCAGGATGATAGCTTATTCAGAAAGCTTAAACGTGCTTTCAAAGGGGAATAATGGAAATAAAAAATGGAGTTGGTAAATTGTGAAATGGTCAGAAATTAGTATTCATACAACAGAAGAAGCAGTAGAAGCTGTCTCTCATATTTTGCATGAAGCAGGCGCTAGCGGGGTTGCGATTGAGGACCCAGCGGAGTTGACGAAAGAGCGCAAGCAACAATACGGTGAGATTTATGCACTTAACCCAGATGAATATCCAAGTGAGGGTGTTTTGGTAAAAGCATATTTCCCACAAACGGATTCTTTACACGAAACGGTTGCAGGTGTAAAATCATCTATTGATGCACTACCATCTTTCGACATCGAAATTGGTAAAGGAACTATTACAATTAATGAAGTCGATGAGGAAGATTGGGCTACTGCTTGGAAGAAGTATTATCATCCAGTTCAAATTTCTGATACATTCACAATTGTGCCGACGTGGGAAGAGTATACACCGTCTTCTCCAGATGAAAAAATTATTGAATTAGATCCAGGTATGGCGTTTGGTACAGGGACACATCCAACAACGACGATGTGTATTCGTGCGTTAGAAAAAACGGTTCAGCCAGGTGATACTGTGATTGATGTGGGGACAGGTTCGGGGGTACTTAGTATTGCTGCGGCAAAATTAGGTGCGGCTTCTGTTCAAGCGTATGATTTAGACCCAGTTGCAGTTGAAAGTGCAGAAATGAATGTGCGCTTAAATAAAACAGATGACATTGTCAATGTTGGACAGAATAGTCTATTAGAAGGTATTGAAGGTCCGGTTGATTTAATCGTAGCAAATTTACTAGCGGAAATTATTCTTCTATTCCCTGAAGATGCAGCGAGAGTTGTGAAGCCAGGTGGATTATTTATTACATCTGGTATTATTGGGGCGAAAGAAAAAGTAATTTCTGAAGCGTTAGAAACAGCTGGATTTTCAATTGAAGAAGTACTTCGAATGGAAGATTGGGTAGCAATTATTGCACGAAATGCGTAATATAGATTTTAGTCTATAAAGAACAGGGGAGTCTCTCACCGTATAAGGTGAGGGACTTGCCGTTTGTTATATGAAAATGATAACGTTTCGTTCTTTTCGTAAGTGTTGACTTACGAAAGGAACGAAACTCTACTAAGGTGATTATATGCAACGTTATTTTGTAGAAGAGAAATATGTAAATGAGACAAGTATTCGCATAATGGGTGACGATGTCCATCACATCGCAAGAGTGATGCGTATGTCAGCTGGTGACCACATTTATTGCTGTGTAAATGGTAAAACAGCAGAGTGTTCAATTGCTGAAATTACCAGTGAATTTGTGGATACCACTATTGTAGAATGGGTAGAGGCGTCAAGCGAACTTCCTGTGTTCGTGACGATTGCAAGTGGACTGCCGAAAGGAGACAAGCTAGAGTTAATTTTTCAAAAAGGAACTGAGCTTGGGGCAGCTGCATTTTTACCATTTCAAGCATCTCGATCTATTGTAAAGTGGGATGCGAAAAAAGCAGATAAAAAAGTTGAGCGTTTGAAAAAAATTGTAAAAGAAGCTGCGGAACAATCGCATAGAAGTGAAATTCCAGAAGTACACGTTCCCTCATCATTTAAACAACTGCTGTCGATGAGTAGCGAGTATGATGTTTGTCTTGTTGCGTATGAAGAAGAAGCGAAACAAGGTGAGAAATCTAATTTTGCGAAAGCTTTAGCGACGATTAAACCAGGCCAAAAGCTGCTGATTGTATTTGGACCAGAAGGCGGTTTAGCGGAGGAAGAGATAACCGCACTTCGTGAACATAAATTTGTACCATGTAGTTTAGGACCAAGAATTTTAAGAACAGAAACGGCTCCGCTTTATGCGTTAAGTGCCGCTTCTTATCATTTTGAATTGATGGGGTGATAATCAATGGCAACTGTTGCGTTCCACACGTTAGGTTGTAAAGTAAACCACTATGAAACAGAAGCGATTTGGCAATTGTTTAAACAAGGTGGTTATGAAAGAACTGAATATGAAAAAAAATCTGATGTATACGTTATTAACACATGTACAGTAACGAATACTGGAGATAAAAAAAGCCGTCAAGTAATTAGACGTGCTGTACGTCAAAATCCAGATGCGGTAATTTGTGTAACTGGATGTTATGCACAAACATCTCCAGCGGAAATTATGGCGATTCCAGGTGTAGATATTGTTGTTGGTACGCAAGATCGTGAGAAGATGTTAGGATACATCGAAGAATTCCGTAAAGAGCGTCAACCAATTAATGCTGTCCGCAATATTATGAAAACACGTGTATATGAAGAGCTCGATGTACCATATTTCACGGACCGTACACGTGCATCTTTAAAAATACAAGAAGGTTGTAATAACTTCTGTACATTTTGCATCATTCCTTGGGCGCGCGGTTTAATGCGTTCTCGTGATGGAAAAGAAGTTATTAAACAAGCGCAGCAATTAGTAGATGCGGGCTATAAAGAAATCGTATTAACAGGTATTCATACAGGTGGATACGGTGAAGATATAAAAGAGTATAACTTAGCTGGATTACTGCGCGATATGGAAGCGGAAGTAGGCGGATTGAAACGCCTTCGTATTTCTTCTATTGAGGCGAGTCAAATTTCTGATGAAGTAATTGAAGTGTTAGATAAATCAGAAGTAGTTGTACGTCACTTGCATATTCCATTACAGTCAGGATCTAATACTGTATTGAAACGTATGCGCCGTAAGTATACGATGGAATTTTTCCAAGAGCGTTTAGATCGTTTGAAAGAAGCGTTACCAGGTCTTGCGATTACATCAGACGTAATTGTTGGATTCCCAGGCGAAACAGAAGAGGAATTCATGGAAACGTACAATTTCATTAAAGAGAATCGTTTCTCTGAATTACACGTTTTCCCTTATTCGAAACGTACAGGTACTCCAGCAGCACGTATGGAAGATCAAGTTCCTGAAGACGTGAAGAACGATCGTGTTCACCGTCTAATTGAGCTATCAAATCAATTAGCGAAAGAGTATGCTTCTAAATTTGAAGGTGAAGTACTTGAAATCATTCCGGAAGAGACATTTAAAGATGGTGACCGTGAAGGTTTATATGTAGGTTATACAGATAACTACTTAAAAATTGTGTTTGAAGGATCTGAAGAATTGATTGGTAAGCTAGTAAAAGTGAAAATTACAAAAGCTGGTTATCCATATAACGAAGCGCAGTTTGTTCGTGTTCTTGAAGATGATGTAAAAAAAGAATCAGCAAGCGCATAAAATGAAACTTTAATCAGTGGGGGGTGTTCATCCCCGCTGATTATCAGCCTGACCCCCGCCTAAGTTCTTTGCTTTCGCTGAATTTTGAGGTGGGGGTCTTACTGTCCTGGCAAATAGCGGGATAAAAAAGCATGCAAACGGAAACGATTTGCATGCTTTCTTGTATTAAAAAAGGTGTTATTATAAAAAATATAGTTGTCTTCAGGGGAAAAGGATAATAGCTATCTACATAGCTTTTGAACAGGTAAGGGCATCTATTCTTCTTTTATTCTGCCAAATAGTTGACCTGAAGTGATAAAATGTATTATAATCGTAAAAGACATGCTGAAGAAGGGTTTCTTTTTGCATGCTGAAATTAGTATGTAAGTGTGATGTTTCGGAGGGAGGGAAAGAGAATGTCAAAAACAGTCGTTCGTAAAAACGAGTCTTTGGAGGATGCACTTCGCCGTTTTAAAAGATCGGTTTCTAAAACTGGTACACTTGCTGAAGCAAGAAAGCGCGAGTTTTATGAAAAGCCAAGTGTAAAACGTAAGAAGAAATCTGAAGCGGCAAGAAAGCGTAAGTTCTAAGAGAGGGTGTAAGTTATGAGTCTTCTCGGTCGTTTAAACGATGATATGAAACAAGCGATGAAGAATAAACAAAAAGAAAAATTAACCGTTATTCGTATGGTTAAGGCTGCTTTACAAAATGAAGGTATTAAACTGCAACATACTCTTACTGAAGAAGAGGAATTAACAGTTTTAGCTCGTGAAGTAAAACAGTATAAGGACTCCCTCCTTGAATTTAAAAAAGCTGGTCGTGAAGACCTTGTTGATAAACTGCAAAGTGAAATTCAGATTTTAAGCGCATATTTGCCGGAGCAATTAACAGAAGAAGAACTAGCGGATATAATTAAGCAAGTTATTTCTGAAGTTGGTGCTACATCTAAAGCAGATATGGGTAAAGTGATGACTGCTGTTATGCCGAAAGTAAAAGGTAAAACAGACGGATCACTTGTGAATAAGCTGGTTATCCAGCTATTAGCATAAAAAAGCGTCTCATTTCGTATGAGACGTTTTTTTATGCTTTTTTCAGTTTGGACGTGATATTACAAGCTCTTTTTTCATACATATGGGATGAGAGGGGGTCTTTTGAGATGAAAAAAATAGAACAAATGAAGAATTGGTTAACGAAGCAAATAGACCTGCCAGTGGATGTGTTAATGGATCTACCTCGGATCACGCTTGTTGGGCAAGTACATATCTATATAGAAAATCATCGAGGATTATTAGTGTTTTCAGATAAAGAGGTAAGATTGCTATTGAAACATGGTCAATTATTAATTAAAGGTCAATCCTTTGTTATTAAAACAATCCTTCCAGAAGAACTGTTGCTTGAAGGGATTATTGAACAAGTGACGTTTTTAGAAAATGAAAAGAAAGAGGAGTGAGGAGAAACTTCCGTTTGTGGAGTTTTTCTTCGTTACCTTGTATTAACAGGCGGTAACGTTCTGGCCTCAATATTCGGTTCGTACAAAGAGGATAGGTGGGAATTGAGTTCCACGTAAAAAACTGGCTCGTGAAGGTTAATAATTAGTGAGGATCAAGGAATCTGCTAATTAAAATTTTAGTACGAGCTAGTTTGATAATCGAATTGAAAAGTAGTGTATCTACTTTTAGAAAGGTAGTGGAGATAGTCGATGAAAAATAAATGGTTTATAAAATGGCTTGGGTATGTAAAGGTGCGAATTGAAGGTAGAGGAGCGGAACGCTTTGTTAACGAGTGTGTGCGGAAGAAATTACTCGTTTGGGATGTAAAGAAGATAGCTGATGAAACGTTAGTTTTTTGTATGTTATTACGAGATGTGAAAAAGATAAAACCAATTTATAGAAAAAATGAATGTAAATTATATTTTATTGGACGTTACGGTTTTCCTTTTTGGAATAAGCGTGTAATTAAAAATAGTGGATTTTTAATTGGGTTTTTAATATTTTTTTTCGGAATGATCGCATTGTCAAATATGGTGTGGAAAATTGAAATTACAGGAGCAAAACCTGAAACAGAATATATATTGATGAAAGAATTGGACAAAATGGGTATAAAAAAAGGTAAATTACAATTCCAAATGCTGAGTGTAGAAGATGTTCAACGTCATTTGACAGACAATATTAATGCGATTACTTGGGCGGGATTAGAAATAAGAGGGACAACATATCATTTTAAGATTGTTGAAAAAAATGAACCGAAAAAAGAAAGTGAACAACAGCCACAAAACTTAGTAGCAAAAAAAGAAGGGATTATTACAAAAACATTTGTGGAAGTTGGGAAGCCGGTTGTCATGAAAAATGACCATGTGGAAAAGGGGCAACTTCTCGTATCCGGGATGTATGGTAATGAGGAGAATCCGACAGTTGTTTCGGCTAAAGGGATTGTATATGGAGAAACGTGGTATAAATCTGAGGTGGATGTTCCGTTAAAGACACAATTTCAAGTGTATACTGGTAATTCATACAATGAACATTTCCTTAAATTTGGGAGTACTAAAATAAAAATATGGGGATTTCTACAGGATAAGTATAAGCGCTCTCGTACTGAAAGTGTAAAACATGATGTGAAATTATTTGGATTTACATTACCAATTGCATACGAGAAAGATATTGTACGAGAAGAGGAAGAAGCGAACCGAGAATATACCGAAAAACAAGCAATGAAAGTAGCGAAAGAAATGGCAGAAAAAGAACTGAAGAAAAAATTGGATGAACATGCTATGATTGTAAGTGATAACATTTTGAGTAAAGAGGTTGAGGCGGATCACCTAAAGGTCACATTACATTATACAGTGATTGAAAATATTGCAGAGCCACAACCAATATCTGAATCCGATATTCAAGGAGACTGAGTAATGGCAGAACAATTAGTAGAAATGAACCAACAATTGGAAAATCCCAACGAAGCAATCGCTCTTTTTGGGGTAAATGATGCTCATTTAAAAGTAATTGAACGAGAACTTAGTGTATCGATTGTGACTAGAGGAGAATCTGTTCGTGTATCTGGGGCAGATGAAACTGTGGTGCTCGTAGAAAAAATCTTACAACAGTTACTTGTTGTTATCCGTAAAGGTGTATCAATTTCGGAAAGAGATGTTGCGTATGCGATTCAGCTTGGGCAACAAGGGAAAATTGCTCAATTCGAAGAATTATATGAAGAGGAAATTTTTAAAACGGCAAAAGGTAAATCCATTCGTGTGAAAACGATGGGGCAAAGACGATATATTCATGCAATGAAAAAGAATGATATTGTATTTGGGATAGGACCTGCTGGGACAGGAAAAACATACTTAGCCGTAGTAATGGCTGTGAGAGCTTTAAAGCAAGGGTATGTAAAGAAAATTATTTTAACAAGACCTGCTGTAGAAGCTGGAGAGAGCTTAGGGTTTTTACCAGGTGATTTGAAAGAAAAAGTAGATCCGTATTTACGTCCACTATATGATGCGTTACATGATATTCTTGGACAAGAATATACACAACGTATGATGGAACGTGGTGTAATTGAAATTGCACCTCTTGCTTATATGAGAGGGCGTACTCTGGATGATTCATTTGTTATATTAGATGAGGCGCAAAATACAACTGGTGTTCAAATAAAAATGTTTTTAACACGATTAGGTTTTAGTTCTAAAATGGTTATTACGGGGGATCCCTCACAGGTAGACTTGCCAAAAGGGGTAAAGTCAGGTCTTTCTATTGCTGCTAATATTTTATCTGGTGTATCAGGTCTTTCGTTCATAACATTGGAACAAACGGACGTTGTGAGACACCCATTAGTGCAACGTATTATTGAGGCATATGATAAAATGGAATGATCCTATTTGTCAGGATCATTTCTTTTTGTATGATAAGGTTGGCGAATGACATATTTTTTACTATCATTAAAGACGAGGGAAATAAACTATAGGTGATAGTGGATAAAAATGTTGTCCAAAAAGTATCGTTACCTAGAAGAAATGAAAGCTATAAATAGTTTCACTTTATTTCTGGAGAGGAGAAGGTATTGAAATCATGTCAAGATCTCAAGAAATTTCTAAGTGGTTTCGTAATTTACAACATTCGAAAAAACTAAGTTGGATTTCTTACGTTTTATTAGGGGCAGTGCTGTTTTTTGCACTTATGAATAATGTAAAACCAGAGCAATTAGATGTTACAACATATTCTATTGCGAAAAAAACAATCCATTCTCCTATTAAAATTGAAGATAAAGTTACAACGGACAAAAAGAAAAAAGAAGCCGCTACAAAAGTTGAAGATCAATATACATATAAAAGTGAGTATAAACAAAATAAAGTGGATATTGTGAATGACGTCTTTGCTAAAGTAGATGAAGTGATACAAGAGATTAAAGCGGTTGGACCGGATGAGCAAAAAAAGATTACTGATGCTGAAAAAGTGGACAAGTTGAAAAAAAAATTGCCTACTGATTTAACGAAAGAATTATCTGATTCAAACTTACTAAACTTAATTAATGCGGATTCGAACCAATTAGTATTAGCGAAAGATGCAACAGTTACAGCTATTAATAGTATCATGACTGAGCATGTTAAAATGGATGAATTGAAGGATGCGAAGGAACGATATGTAAGTGAGATGAATAGTGTTAATGTTGATAATGGTTTAAAGGAATCTATTAAGGCGTTAGGGAAATATGCGATTTCTGCAAACTATTTTTATGATCCGACCTTAACAAAAGAGAAGAGAAAAGCGGAAGAAGATTTAGTTCCACCTGTTTATATTCTTCAAGGGCAAGTCCTTGTTAGAGAAGGTGAAACGATTTCAAGTGATATGTACAATCAGTTGAAATTAGTTGGCCTGTTAGAAAAAGGGAACAGTTTTCAACCCTATGTTGGGTTAGCGGTACTCATTGGTGTGCTATTGTACTTTATGCATAAGCAGTTTGAAGTGTTTTTACAGCGGAAAAGAGAAGATAGGCCGTATGTCTTAGCGTATATTACAATTTTGTCTATCACGATCGTTTTAATGAAAATCATTAGTTTGTTTCAAAAGCTTGAGTATGCAGGAATCGCGTATGTTGTTCCAGTTGCAATGGGAACAATACTTGTAAAATTAATGATTGGTGATCGATTTGTATTTTTAACGAGTATGATCTTTTCTGTATGCGGAAGTATTATGTTTAATGAAGGTGTAACGAGTACACTGAATTATAGTGTGGGGATTTATGTTTTATTAAGTTCATTATCAGTTAGTATTTTCTTGAGAGAAAAAAATCGTCGTACGATGATTTTACAAGCTGGTATACTCGTTTCTGTATTAAATGTAGTCGTATTAGCGGCTTTGCTATTATTACGTAACGGGAATTTTTCGCCTCTTGAAATTGGGGTGCAATTATTAATGGCTGCTGTTTCGGGTATTATCTCTTCTGTTCTAGCTATGGGGATTTTACCGTATTTAGAAAGTGGTCTTGGGATTGTATCGAGTATGAAATTGATGGAACTTTCAAGTCCGAATCACCCGCTTTTGCGTAAAATTTTATTAGAAGCACCAGGTACATATCACCATAGTGTAATGGTAGCTAATCTCTCAGAAGCTGCTTGTGAAGCAGTTGGAGCAAATGGAGTATTAGCGCGTGTAGGGGCGTATTATCATGATGTAGGGAAAACGGTACAACCACAGTTTTTTATTGAAAACCAAATGGGTATTGAAAACCCGCATGATAGATTAGACCCTGTAACGAGCAAAGATATTATAATTGCTCATGTAACCGATGGGGTGAGAATGTTAGAAGAACACCATATACCTCAAGAAATTATCGATATTGCTGGACAGCATCATGGTACAACGTTACTTAAATATTTTTATTATAATGCGATTAAAGAAGATAAAGAGAAATATACGGAGGAAATGTTCCGCTATCCAGGATCAAAAGCAACTTCTAAAGAGTCGGCGATCGTTGGTATTGCTGATAGTGTGGAAGCGGCGGTACGTTCGATGAACCATCCAACACCAGATCAGATTAATAATTTAGTGCAAAGTATTATTAAAGATCGCCTGCAAGATGGTCAATTTAGTGAATGTGATTTGACATTTAAGGAACTACAAATCGTTGGAAAAACGTTATGTGAAACGTTAAATGGTATTTTCCATTCCCGTATTACATATCCGGAACCGCCGGAAGAAAAGGAGAAAGAATGAGTTTATTAATTGATTTTATTGATGAAACAGAAGAAGTGAAAGACGAATATATAAGTTTGATTCGAGGTTTAGTAGAGAAAGCAGCCCAAATGGAGAACATAGAAGAAGGCGCAGAATTATCGGTTACATTTGTAGATAATGAACGTATTCGTGAAATAAACCGTGATTACCGAGATAAGGATCAGCCTACGGACGTTATTTCTTTTGCTATGGAAGAAATGGGAGAAGGCGAAATGGAAATTGTCGGTGCAGAGATGCCGCGTATGTTAGGAGATCTTATTATTTCTATTCCAAGAGCAAAAGAACAAGCTGAAGAATATGGACATTCTTTTGATCGAGAACTTGGGTTTTTAGCACTACATGGCTTTTTGCATTTGCTTGGTTATGATCATATGACAGAAGAAGATGAGAAAGAAATGTTTGGAAGACAAAAAGAAATTTTAGAGGCCTTTGGATTAGGACGATGAAAACAGGAAAACTTTTAGATAGTTTTGGATATGCTATAGCTGGTATATACTTTTGTCTTCGTCATGAACGAAATATGAAAATTCATTATTTAGCCGCAGTCATCGTTATATGCTGCGGCTTTTATTTCCATATTACAACAATGGAATGGATTGTCGTACTTATTGTGATAGGGATTGTAATGAGTTTAGAGATGGTGAATACGGCTATTGAAAAAACAGTAGACTTAGCAACCGTCGATATTCATCCGGTTGCAAAAATTGCAAAGGATGTTGCAGCAGGGGCAGTTTTATTATTTGCAATTATAGCTGCTGTAATTGGTGCTATTATCTTTTTACCGTATATGGTATAGTTGCATTCCGAAGCTTTTATTAAGCTTTGGGAGCGCCGTGAAGGCCTTTAATGAAAGAGTGTATCTATTCACATCTATGAACGGAAAGGATGCGGGAATATGAATAGCAAACAATTAATTCAAGAAGCAACCGAAGCGCGTAAACGAGCGTACGTACCATATTCTAAATTTCAAGTAGGTGCAGCTTTACTAACTCAGGATGGAAAAATATATCGTGGATGTAATGTTGAAAATGCATCATATGGTTTATGTAACTGTGCAGAACGAACAGCTTTATTTAAGGCAATTTCTGAAGGGGATAACGAGTTTGTAGCTATTGCAGTCGTAGCGGATACAAAGCGTCCAGTACCTCCTTGTGGAGCATGTCGACAAGTTATGATAGAATTATGTAAACAGGATACGAAAGTATACCTATCAAACTTACATGGTGATGTTCAAGAGACAACAGTCGGAGAATTGTTACCAGGAGCATTTTTAGCGGAGGATTTACATGAATAGAAAAGGTTATAAATCAGGTTTTGTCTCTATTATTGGCAGACCGAATGTTGGGAAATCTACATTTTTAAATCGTATTATTGGCCAAAAAATTGCCATTATGAGCGATAAGCCACAAACAACTCGTAATAAAATTCAAGGTGTATATACAGAAAATGATTCACAAGTAGTTTTCATTGATACACCAGGAATACATAAACCTAAACATAAACTAGGCGATTTCATGGTGAAGATGGCTCAAACGACATTAAAAGAAGTTGATATTGTTTTGTTTATGGTCAATGCAACTGAAGGATATGGTCGTGGTGAGGAATTTATTATTGAGAAATTACAAGAAACGAAACAACCGGTATTTTTGGTAATTAATAAAATTGACCAACTTCATCCAGAGCAATTGCTGGAGTTGATTGATCAATATCGTAAATTATATGAGTTCGCGGAGATTGTGCCAATTTCTGCATTGGACGGTAATAACGTTGAAGCGTTAATCGGAGCAATTAAAAAGTATTTACCAGAAGGACCGCAATATTACCCGGATAATCAAGTAACGGATCATCCAGAGCGATTTATTATTTCAGAGCTTATTCGTGAAAAAGTATTACATTTAACACGTGAAGAAGTACCGCATTCTGTAGCGGTTGTTATTGATGCAATTCAAAAGCGTGAGGGCGGAGCGGTTTATATAAACGCAACGATTGTTGTTGAACGTGCATCACAAAAAGGAATTATTATAGGTAAGCAAGGGAAGATGTTAAAAGAAGTTGGTAAGAGAGCTCGTTTTGACATTGAAGCACTTCTTGGTTCTAAAGTATTTTTAGAAGTATGGGTGAAAGTGCAAAAAGATTGGCGTAATAAGATGTCACAGCTTCGTGACCTTGGTTTCCGTGAAGACGAGTATTAATATGAAGTAAAGTTGTGATCAGTGGATGTTTTGTTCATCCGCTGATTATTGGTTTTTATGAACCTTGATAAATTAGGAAAAATTTTTCTCACATGAAAATGAACAAAATGGGTCAACTTAATAACAACAAAAGAAATTGGTTTATAGGCTACGCTTATTGAGAAAGGTGGATTCTTATGCTAGATTTTACCTGGAAGTTTTTCTCCAAAACAGGAAGCATTGAAACGTATTTGCTTTTGAAAGAAATGGAAAAAGACGTAAACGATGAGATGGATCAACATGAAGAGGAGTTAGCGCATCTAGACTCTCCAATTTCTTGACCCGTTTTGTTCAAACCTTGGATGGTGACGAACATGTTTCAAAAAGTTGAGGGCATTGTTATCCGTACGACAGATTACGGAGAAACAAATAAGATTGTTACAATATACTCACGGGAATTTGGTAAGGTAAGTGCAATGGCAAGAGGGGCGAAAAAGCCGAAGAGTCGGTTAGCAGCTATTTCGCAACTTATGACACATGGTCATTTTCTTATTCAAATGGGATCTGGACTTGGAACTTTGCAACAAGGCGAGATTATTTCATCTATGAAAGAAATTCGCGAGGATATATTTTTAACTGCTTATGCATCATTTATTATTGAATTAACCGATAAAGCAACAGAAGATAAGAAGCATAATCCGTATTTATTTGAAATGTTATATCAAACGTTGCATTATATGTGTGAGGGTGTTGATCCAGAAGTATTATCATTAATTTATCAAACGAAAATGCTTCCGGTATTAGGGATGCGCCCGTACTTTGATACATGTGCTATTTGTCATCAAGAAACAGATTTTGTCGCCTTCTCTGTCCGGGAAGGCGGTTTTCTGTGCTCGCGTCATGCGGAGCAAGATCCGTATCGTATTCCGGTGGGAGAGGCTGTTCATAAATTATTACGTCTCTTTTTTCACTTTGATTTACACCGGCTCGGTAATGTATCGGTGAAGGATAGTACAAAAAAACAAATGCGCACAGTATTGAATACATATTATGACGAATATTGTGGGATTTATTTGAAAACAAGGCGTTTCTTGGAACAACTTGATAAGTTTCAAATATAAAAAGGGCCGTATACGGTCCTTTTTACATACTTTCTTTTTCGAATAGCATATTTAGTATATAATATTTAAGAGATAGTATAACTTTTTTCGTTGTGCATTAAAGGTGGTGATTATCATAGAGCTGAATAAACGGCAAGAGCATATCATTCAGATTGTAAAAGATCACGGTCCTATTACAGGGGAGTCAATTGCTGGGCAATTGGGTTTAACACGTGCAACGCTAAGACCAGACTTAGCAATTTTAACGATGGCTGGTTATTTAGAAGCGCGTCCACGTGTAGGTTATTTTTATACGGGTAAAACCGGGGGACAGCTATTATCTGAAGCTGTTAAGAAAATTAAAGTGCAAGATTATCAATCTAGACCGGCTGTAATTGATAAAAATGTATCAGTATACGATGCAATCTGTACTATGTTTCTAGAGGACGTTGGTACATTATTTGTTGTAGATCAAGCTACTTTATTAGTTGGCGTTGTATCTCGTAAAGATTTATTACGAGCTAGCTTAGGAAAGCAGGATTTAACCTCTCTTCCGGTTAATATTATCATGACAAGGATGCCAAACATTGCGATGTGTCGCAGGGAGGATTCTTTATATGATATTGCGATGGAATTAATAGAAAGACAGATTGATGCGATGCCGGTTGTGAAGGATACGAAACAAGGTTTAGAAGTGATTGGACGAATTACAAAAACAAATATTACACGTGCGTTTGTAAATTTAGTAAATAACGAATAAGTGTAATTTGTTTAAAGTGAGGTAATGTAATGGATAATAAAATCGTATATGTCGTATCTGACTCTGTAGGAGAAACGGCTGATTTGGTTGTTAGAGCGGCAATGGGACAGTTCCCATTCGCTCCTGATATTAGGCGTGTACCGTATGTAGAAGATACAGGGACATTAAAAGAAGTAATCTCGATTGCCAAGAGCAATCAAGCGCTTATTTGTTTTACGTTAGTAAAGCCTGATATGCGTCAATATTTATTGACAGAAGCGGCAAAAGAAGGAGTAGAGGCATACGATATTATCGGACCTCTTATCGATCAAATTGAAGGAATTACAGGGCAAGTACCAAGGTATGAGCCAGGTGTCGTTCGAAGATTAGATGAAGAGTACTTTAAAAAAATAGAAGCGATTGAATTTGCAGTTAAGTATGATGATGGTAGAGATGCACGTGGTATTTTAAAAGCTGATATCGTGTTGATTGGAATTTCACGTACATCAAAAACACCACTTTCACAATATTTAGCGCATAACAAACGTTTGAAAGTTGCTAATGTACCACTTGTACCGGAAGTGGATCCGCCTGAGGAATTATATCAAGTGGCAAAAGAGAAATGTTTCGGTTTGAAAATTATACCAGATAAGTTAAATCATATTCGAAAAGAACGATTGAAATCACTTGGATTAAGTGATGGAGCAACATATGCAAATATTAATCGTATTCAAGAAGAAATTGATCATTTTGAGGAAGTAATTAGTAAAATAAATTGTCAAGTGATTGATGTATCAAATAAGGCAATTGAAGAAACAGCAAATATTATTGTGAATGCAGTGCAAAACCAAAAAATGTTTTAGCACATTTACCAAAGGTGAATGTGCTTTTTTCGCTCGTGAGAAGGCGTTAGAGGAAGATGCGAAGTAGAGCATGAACTTTCGGCTTAGTAATAGAATATAGCGGAATGGTTATACTTATATTCTTCTGTTTTTTTAATTATGCTAAAGGAACGATTTCGTTATCTTTAAGTGTAAGATGAAAATTAAAGGGATATGTAGCGTAGTTGAAGAAAATATATTATAATAAAAAATTGTGATAAAAACCTATATTTTACGTTTAGACTTTAATTTTTCAGAATAAACTAGGGATAGGATTTTCGAAAAAGACATGTATTTACGTTAAATCGACAAAATCTAGACAAGAAAACGCACATTATGGAAGGATTCACAGAAGGGATGTAGAATACAGAAATATGCAAAACATCAGATAAGATATTATTTGATGCAGATGCGTATCCCGTGAAGAATGCAATTGTGCAAGTTGGAACAAAATTTTATGTCGAAATTTTGTTTGTCGTATCCTATGCTCATCGTTCAAGAAAACAGCAAGGTAATTGGGTCTATGTAGATTCTGAGCAAGATGAAGTTGACTGTTATATTTATTAACAGGCAAAAGCTACAGATCTCATGATCATACAGGCTATAGTGCTTCTTGCTAGTCTTCTTGTGAAAAAGGAGTATATGTATTGTCTCCAAGAGATACATTTGTAACAGATGAGCAAATGTATACAATTTTATATAGTAGTATGATCTGCGAATTTACGCAGACTGGGGACTTATACGAAAGGTCCAAAATCGTTTACACAATGTGATCGACAGTACTTTCTAACAAATTTAGAAAAATATTGTCGAATTATAAAGGAATCTTTTAATTTATATCGAATACAAAATACGACACGGAGATGGAGTTATGGGGAACAGAATTCCTGAAGAAGTTGTTGAACAGATTCGGACATCATCCGATATTGTAGAAGTGATTGGTGAGTATGTTCAACTTAGAAAGCAGGGGCGTAACTATTTCGGCCTTTGTCCATTTCATGGTGAGAATTCTCCTTCATTCTCTGTTTCATCTGATAAGCAAATTTTTCATTGTTTCGGATGTGGAGAAGGTGGAAATGTATTTTCTTTTCTTATGAAAATGGAAGGACTTGCTTTCACAGAGGCTGTTCAAAAGCTTGGCGAAAGAAATGGAATTGCAGTTGCAGAATATACATCAGGGCAAGGACAACAACAACAAGAAGACATATCTGATGACACTGTCATCATGCAACAGGCTCATGAACTTTTGAAAAAGTATTATCATCATTTATTAGTAAATACAGAAGAAGGAAATGAAGCACTTTCATATTTATTAAAACGTGGTATTACAAAAGAGATGATTGAGAAATTTGAAATTGGTTATGCATCACAAGCTTGGGATGCAGCAACGAAAATTTTACAAAAAAGAGGTTTGTCGCTATCTAGTATGGAACAGGCTGGCCTTCTTGTAAGAAGTGAGAAGGATGGCAGTCATTATGACCGCTTCCGCGGAAGAGTTATGTTTCCGATTTATACTTTACAAGGTAAGGTGATAGCGTTTAGTGGAAGGGCATTAGGAGATGACACTCCGAAATATTTGAATAGTCCTGAAACACCGATTTTTTACAAAAGTAAGCTGTTGTATAATTTCCACCAAGCAAGGCCGTTTATTAGAAAACGTGGGCAGGTTGTCCTTTTTGAAGGTTATGCCGATGTACTAGCCGCGGTGAAAAGTGGTGTGGAAGAAGCTGTTGCGACAATGGGAACAGCTTTAACCGAAGAACAAGCGAAACTTCTGCGACGTAACGTTGAAACTGTTGTTCTTTGCTATGATGGTGATAAAGCAGGGCGAGAAGCGACGATGAAAGCAGGGCAATTACTATTGCAAGTTGGTTGCCAAGTGAAAGTTACATCCTTGCCAGATAAGCTTGACCCTGATGAATATGTGCAACAATATGGGACAACCGCTTTTGAAAATCTTGTGAAATCAAGTATAAGTTTTGTTGGTTTCAAAATAAATTATTTGCGTTTAGGGAAAAATTTGCAAGATGAGTCTGGCAAAGAAGAATATGTAAAAAGTGTTTTAAAAGAGTTATCATTGCTACAGGATGCGATGCAGGCGGAATCATATTTAAAATCATTATCGCAAGAATTTTCGTATTCAATGGAAACACTTTTGAATCAATTGCACCAATATCGCAAAGAACAAAAGGTACAGCAAAAACAAATAAAGCAGGTTTCTAAGCCATCTCAAATTGTTCAAACGAAACCGAAATTAACAGGTTTTGAAAGGGCAGAAAGAGAAATTATTTACCATATGTTGCAAAGTGCAGAAGTGACAGTGCGTATGGAACCTCATATAGAAGATTTTTATACAGAAGAACATAAAGGGATTTTATATGAACTATACGCATATTATGAAAAGGGAAATGAACCTTCAGTCGGAACATTTTTAAGTTGGCTCTCTGATGAAAAGTTGAAAAATATTATTACTGATATTTCGACGGATGAATTTATTAATCCAGAGTACACAGAAGAAGCGTTACAAGGTCATTTGGAGGCGCTAAGACGCCATAAAGAAAAACTTGAAAAGATGGAAATTATCTTTAAAGTAAAACAAATGGAAAAAACAGATCCTGTAGAGGCTGCTAAATATTATGTGGCATATTTACAAAGTCAAAAAGCAAGAAAATAGCTTTTTCGATAAAGTTTTAGTATAATGAATGTTTGTATCTCGCGTAAGGAGGGGAACAGATGGCTGATAAACCAGCTCGTTCTAAACAAATTGAAACTGAAATGACCCTTGAGCAAGTGAAAGAACAACTCACTGAGCTCGGAAAAAAACGTGGCGTTCTTACATATGAAGAGATTGCAGAACGCATGAATGGATTTGAAATTGAATCCGATCAAATGGATGAATACTATGAATATTTAGGTGAACAAGGGATTGACTTAGTTGGTGACAATGACAACGACGAAGGTCCTAATAATCGTCAAATTACAAAAACGGAAGAAGAATTTGACCTTAATGATTTAAGTGTGCCGCCAGGTGTGAAAATCAATGACCCTGTTCGTATGTACTTAAAAGAAATTGGTCGTGTAGACTTACTATCTGCTGAAGAAGAAATTCGACTTGCGACACGTATTGAAGAAGGCGATGAAGAAGCAAAACGCCGTCTTGCAGAAGCAAACTTACGTCTTGTAGTAAGTATTGCAAAGCGCTACGTGGGCCGTGGTATGCTTTTCTTAGACTTAATCCAAGAAGGAAATATGGGTCTAATTAAGGCAGTTGAAAAGTTCGACTACCGTAAAGGTTTTAAATTTAGTACGTATGCAACTTGGTGGATTCGCCAAGCTATTACACGTGCGATTGCAGACCAAGCGCGAACAATTCGTATTCCAGTTCATATGGTTGAAACAATTAATAAGTTAATCCGTGTACAACGTCAATTATTACAAGATTTAGGACGCGAACCATCTCCTGAAGAGATTGGTGAAGAAATGGATCTTGCTCCAGAAAAAGTACGCGAAATCTTAAAGATTGCACAGGAGCCAGTTTCTCTTGAAACACCAATTGGTGAAGAAGACGACTCCCATTTAGGTGACTTTATCGAAGACCAAGAAGCAACATCGCCTGCGGACCATGCAGCGTATGAATTGCTAAAAGAACAATTAGAAGATGTGTTAGATACACTAACAGATCGTGAAGAAAATGTTCTGCGTCTTCGTTTTGGTTTAGATGATGGACGAACTCGTACGCTTGAAGAAGTTGGGAAAGTATTCGGCGTAACGAGAGAACGTATTCGTCAAATTGAAGCGAAAGCACTTCGCAAATTAAGACATCCAAGCCGTAGTAAGCGTCTTAAGGATTTCTTAGAATAGGCTACCTTTAAGTTTACTTCACTTTTGTGAAGTAAACTTTTTTGTTTTGTTAATTTTTGTTAAAATTTAGCTATCGGCAACGATTACAATTTCTTGTAATTTATTTTACAGAATTGTCTTTTGATTTGCAAATGCTCATTTTTCGATTTTTCGATTTATTTTGTTTATTATATACAAAATAATATGTAGAAAAGTAAAAAATATGATGAGAAACGTTAGTAATTATCGAAATAATATGCGATATAATAGTGAAAATCAATAAAATGAATTTACGGAATATTTTTAACAAGTAGTAGTTTGCTCTTTTCTGATAGGGCGTTTTCAAGTACAATATAAATGACTGAATCATCTAACTATTTAGCGGTATAGAGGGGGGAGAAGAGATATGAAACGTAATCCGTTGATTCCGTTCGCTCTTATTGCAGCATTAGGTATTATCGTTATGTTTGTATTTTCATTTCAGGGGCTAAATAAATCTAAAGAGTTAGCTGATGCAAAAAATGGTGGGAAACCAGCACAAACAGCATCAAAGCCAGAGGATATTGTAAAGCAAAGCTGTACGAGCTGTCATGGTGATCAGTTACAAGGAGCGGTAGGCCCTAATTTACAAAAAATTGGTGGGAAACTTTCAAAAGATGAAATTAAAGAAGTTATTTCAAAAGGAAAAGGAAATATGCCGCCAAATATAGTTCCAGCTGATCAAGCGGCAAAAGTAGCTGATTGGTTATCGAAGAAAAAATAAAGTATAGAAAAACAAGCCTTTTGCTTTTTGCAAAAGGCTTGTTTTTCTATACTATCTAAAATACGATTAGTAATAGAGAATTGAAGTATTGTTATGGACTTGCAACAACTACTATAAATTCATTATCATGGAGACAGACTGAGAAGAGAAGGAGTAATGGAAATACATGAATGAAGTAAAGCTTTCGAAACGATTAGAAGAAGTTGTGAGGGAGATTCCGGTAGGCTCTACAGTAGCTGATATTGGATCGGATCATGCGTATTTACCGTGTTATACAATTATAAATAATATTGCTACAAAAGCAGTTGCAGGAGAGGTTGTAGATGGACCGTTTCGCTCTGCACAAGCAACTGTAGCTGAAAGTGGCTTACAAGATAAAGTAGACGTTCGTAAAGGGAATGGATTAGCTGTTATAGTGCCAGGAGAAGTAGATGTTATTACGATTGCTGGTATGGGTGGAGCGTTAATTCGTGACATTTTAGAAAGTGGTAAAGAAAAATTAGAAGGTGTAACACGTTTAATCTTACAGCCGAATATTGCAGCACACCATATCCGTGAATGGTTTATTGAAAATGGATGGGAGCTTATCCGTGAGAAAATTGTAATAGAAGACGGAAAGATTTACGAGATTTTAGTCGGAGAGCGAGGAGATACAGCAGTACCTTACTCTGGAAATAAACAAGCTGAATTGTTTATGGGTCCATTTTTAATAAAAGAAAAAAGTGAAGCTTTTATTGAAAAGTGGGAAGGGGAATTGAAAAACTTCCAAAATATTTTAAAACAGTTAGAACGTGCAGCAGAGTCTGAAGAGACAAAAGCGAAGCGTGCAGAAGTAGAAGCGAAAATGAAAATGATAGGAGAGGTTTTATCATGAGTAAAATTCCGAATGGTCATGAAATTATTTCTTTGTTTGAAGGTATGTATCCGAAGCATTTAGCGATGGAAGGGGATAAGATTGGCTTACAGATTGGAGCGCTTAATAAACCTGTGCAGCACGTATTAATCGCGTTAGATGTAACTGAGGAAGTTGTGGACGAGGCGATCCAATTAGGAGCGAATATCATTATAGCGCACCATCCTTTAATCTTTAATCCATTAAAAGCGATTCATACAGATAAGGCGTACGGAAGAATTATTGAAACATGTATTAAAAATGATATTGCGGTTTATGCCGCACATACAAATGTAGATATTGCTAAGGGCGGGGTAAATGATTTACTTGCTGATGCGTTAGGGTTACAAAATACAGAAGTATTAGCTCCTACATATGCAGAAGAAATGAAAAAAATTGTTGTATTTGTTCCAGTAACCCATGCAGAAGAAGTGCGCAAAGCTCTTGGAGATGCGGATGCAGGTCATATCGGTAATTATAGCCACTGTACGTTCGGTAGCGAAGGGGTAGGTACGTTTATCCCTCAAGAAGGTACAAATCCTTATATCGGAGAAACTGGGCAGTTAGAACGTGTGGAAGAGATACGTGTCGAAACGATTATTCCAGCTTCATTACAAAGAAAAGTTATTAAAGCGATGTTGGCAGCCCATCCATATGAAGAAGTGGCATATGATGTATATCCGCTTGATAATAAAGGTGAAACATTAGGTCTTGGTAAAATAGGGTATTTACAAGAAGAAATGACGCTTGAGCAGTTTGCTTTACATGTGAAACGATCATTACATGTAAAGGGTGCAAGAGTTGTTGGGAAGTTAGATGATAAGGTGCGTAAAGTAGCTGTACTTGGTGGTGACGGTAATAAATATATAAACCAAGCGAAATTTAAAGGAGCAGATGTATATGTAACAGGTGATATGTATTATCATGTTGCTCACGATGCGATGATGATTGGTTTAAATATAGTCGATCCAGGACATAACGTTGAAAAAGTAATGAAGCAAGGTGTACAAAAACAATTGCAAGAAAAAGTAGATGTGAAGAAATTCAATGTACACATTCACGCTTCGCAGTTACATACAGATCCATTCACATTTGTATAAGAAAAATAAAAACCGTTGCTCATGTAGGCAACGGTTTTTATTATTGTTCTTTTTTCACTTTTACACGAGGTAGTATCTTTTGAAGTGGTACTTTTCGAATTCTGTCCCATGTAGCTGGATTCATTGGGTCATATTGATCTAAGAAAGCAATAACTTCTTTTGTAATTGGCGTTGGAGTAGAAGCACCTGCTGTAACAGCTACGTTTTCTACACCTTGTAGCCATTCTAATTGGATTTCACTTACGTCTGCAACGCGGTATGCTGTCGTACCAGCTATTTCTTGTGATACTTGTGCTAAACGGTTTGAGTTGTTACTTTTCGGATCACCGACAACAATTGTTAAATCTGCAACATCAGCTTGTTTAGCGACAGCTTCTTGGCGAACTTGAGTTGCTAAACAAATTTCCTTGTGGAATTCTGCTGTTGGGAATTTTTTCTGAATGTCCTCCATTAAATGTTGAACATCCCATTGACTCATTGTTGTTTGATTCGTAACTAAAATTTTATCCGTTGGAATTTCTAGTGTTTTTAAATCATCAGCTTTTTCGATAAGATGAACGATATCAGGTGCGATACCAACTGCGCCTTCTGGTTCTGGATGATTTTTTTTGCCGATATAAATGACATGGTATCCTTCAGCTTTCTTTGCTTCGATAAGGTCATGTGTTTTTGTAACATCTGGACAAGTTGCATCAATTGTCGTTAAACCTTTTTCTTTTGCACGTTGTTTAACTTCTGGAGAAACACCGTGTGCAGTGAAAATAACAGTACCAGAATCGATTTTATCTAAAATTTCTAATCGACTTGGACCGTCTAATGTAATGATGCCATCCTCTTCGAAAGCATCTGTGACATGCTTATTGTGAACAATCATACCTAAAATATAAATGGGTCTCGGTAATGATTTATCTAATGCGGCGTTACGTGCAATAACCATTGCGTCAACAACACCGTAGCAATAACCACGAGGGGAAATTTTAACAATCTTCATGTGAGTAATCCTCTCCTTCTAAACAAGGGATACTTTTGTGCATAGTCCATTACATTATAAAGGAGGAGTGGATAGAAAACAAAGGATTGTTACACATATAGTTTTGGTTTTGTTGCTGATTGTTGAACGGGTTCTTTCGGAACCTCTTTTTCTATTACCGGTTCAAGCACTATTTTTTTTCGTTTCCTTTTTGGAGGTGGAGGAGGTGGAGTTGCTACCTCAACCTGTTCTGTTGCATCTTCAGTTTGATTTTCTTCCGTACTTTTTCCAGAGGTGAGGATTTTAACAATGCTTGGTAGACTACGCATAATGGGACCGTACTGTTCGACAACAGGACCGACAGATTGCACGACTTGAGATACTTTTTCGATATTATTTATCATATTAGTTGGGTTCGAAATTAAATTTGAAAAAAAACTACCGATGCCGCTGCTAGATGCCGCTGCAGTTGTAGCTGACGCAGCACCACGTGTATCATTTGATTCATACATTTGAGGTGGTATCATCTGCTCTGGATATTGCTGCATGTATGGCTGATATTGTTGTGTATATTGTTGTTGGTATGGCTGTTGCTGTTGATATTGGGGCGGCGGTTGTTGGTGCATCATCGGTGGCCCTTCCATTTGTCGATAAGGAGGGACCATTTGCATGAAAGGTTCGGTTGGATCGTGTTTTTTAAAGAGTTTAGCAAGGAAACCTTTCTTTTTTTGAGCCATCGGTGGTAGTTGTGGAATCGGATATGGTGTGTAAGATTGTTGTCCTCGATTCGGATACATTTGTCTTATAGGGGATTTCGGAAACATGTGGGAAATCCTCCTTTCTTCAGTTAGGTATATACACATACAATATGCAATGGAAGGAAAGAAGGTTAGTTTTTGAGATAAAAACCTAAACTAAAGATGGATTTTACTTGTAGATTTCGATATAATGTAGACTTGACTGATTTGTGCGCAGTAGAAATTTTAGAAAGAAGGTGTAACTTATGACACTACAAACTTTTACACAGTATGATTTTAAACCATTTTTAATAGATGCAGTTCGTGAACTACGCTTTACAGAGCCAACAGGAATTCAAAAGAAGATTTTCCCGGTCGTGAAAAAAGGTGTGAGTATAATTGGACAATCCCAAACTGGTTCTGGGAAAACACATGCATACTTACTTCCTACATTAAACAGAATTGATGCAAGTCGTGAAGAGGTACAACTTGTTATTACAGCGCCTACTCGTGAGTTAGCACAACAAATTTACGAAGAAATTGTGAAACTAACAAAGTTCTGTGCAGAAGATCAAATGATTACAGCACGCTGTTTAATTGGTGGAACTGATAAACAACGATCAATTGAAAAGTTGAAAAAACAACCTCATATTGTAGTTGGAACGCCAGGACGTATTAAAGATTTAGTAGAAGAAAAGGCGCTATTTGTCTATAAAGCGGATACTATTATTGTCGATGAAGCGGACTTAATGCTTGATATGGGATTCATTCAAGATGTAGATAAAATTGCGGCACGTATGCCTAAAAATCTGCAAATGTTAGTTTTCTCTGCAACAATTCCTCAAAAATTAAAACCATTTTTGAAGAAATATATGGAGAATCCAGAACATATTCATATTAATCCGAAGCAAGTTGCAGCAGGAAATATTGATCATTACCTTGTGCCTTCAAGACACCGTAATAAAACTGAATTAGTGAAAAATATGCTACTTCAATTTAAACCATATTTAGCAATTGTCTTTACAAACACAAAGAAGAAGGCTGACGAAGTAGCCGATGGATTAGCAGAACGTGGATTAAAAGTAGGGCGTATACACGGTGATTTATCACCACGTGATCGTAGAAAAATGATGAAACAAGTTCGTGATTTAGAGTTCCAATACATTGTCGCAACAGATTTGGCGGCACGCGGTATTGATATTGAAGGAATTAGCCATGTTATTAACTATGAACTTCCACCAGATTTAGATTTCTTCGTTCACCGTGTTGGAAGAACTGCACGTGCGGGTCATTCAGGTATTGCAGTGACGATTTATGATCCAGCAAATGAAGAAGCGTTAGATAGTTTGGAAAAACAACGTCATATCGAGTTTAAACATGTAGATTTACGCGGAGATGAATGGGCGGATTTAGGTGACCGTCGTCGTCGTAAGAGCCGTAAAAAACCAAGTGATGGACTAGATGTTATGGCAACAAAAGTTGTTAAGAAGCCGAAAAAAGTAAAACCAAACTATAAACGAAAACTTGCAACAGAACGTGACAAAGTGAAGAAAAAATATAGCAATAAAAAAAGATAAGGGATTTCCCTTATTTTTTTTTATCTCACTGCTTGAGAGAAAGTCGATTAATGCAGACTAATAATTAGTGAGGGGTAGAAAAAACGTTGACTAAAGTTTCGCTTTATTGGGTTAATTTAAGTATAGAGCGAAAATTGTTTGAATAGTCTGTTTGATTTATGTAGTGCCTTTTGTGTGAACACACAATTCGCTACATATTTCTACAAATTATGCTATCATTATATCTATTGTATATTGAAGAGGTGATTGTATGTTAAAGATTGGATCTCATGTTTCTATGAGTGGTAAGAAAATGTTATTAGCAGCAAGTGAAGAGGCTGTTTCATACGGTGCAACGACGTTTATGATTTATACAGGTGCACCGCAAAATACACGAAGAAAACCAATTGAAGAATTGAACATAGAAGCAGGAAGAAAACATATGGAACTAAACGGTATTGAAGAAATTATCGTACATGCGCCATACATTATTAATCTTGGGAATACGACGAAGCCAGAAACATTCCAATTAGGTGTAGACTTCCTTCGCATGGAAATTGAAAGAACATCGGCATTAGGTGTAGCGAAACAAATCGTTCTTCACCCAGGTGCGCACGTTGGTGCAGGAGCGGATGCTGGTATTCAACAAATTGTTAAAGGGCTTAATGAAGTATTAACGCCAGAGCAGACGGTTAACATTGCGTTAGAAACGATGGCAGGAAAGGGAACGGAATGCGGTCGTAGCTTTGAAGAAATTGCGAAAATTATTGATGGTGTGAAATATAATGAAAAACTATCCGTATGTTTTGATACGTGTCATACGCATGATGCAGGTTATGACCTTGTAAATGATTTTGACGGTGTGTTAAACGAATTTGATAAAATTGTTGGGATAAATCGTTTACAAGTACTTCATATTAACGATAGCAAAAATGTACGCGGAGCTGGAAAAGACCGTCATGAAAATATTGGTTTTGGTCATATTGGCTATAAGGCATTGCATCACATTGTGCATCACCCACAACTTACGCACGTACCAAAAATTCTTGAAACGCCGTATGTAGGTGAAGATAAAAAAGATAAGAAGCCACCATATAAATTAGAAATCGAAATGCTGAAAAATGGTACTTTTGATGAAGGAATTCTTGAAAAAATTAAAGCACAATAAGGAGGGGATTTTCCCCTCCTTATTTTAATAGTTGCTGAAATAAAATATTTACTTGTTGGGCAGTGGCAGGAGTAGTTACTTTAGCGATTTGTTTTAACAAATCTAGTCGCTCGGTATTATCGTAAATGTTAATGTTTTTCCCTTTCATAAGTAAAACGATTTTATCAGCTTGTGCAGTTGTGATTGGAACTTCGTATTCTTTACTATATTTCAATAGTTCTTTTGTAGAAATATGATTTAATTTTTTGTTCACAAGTTGTTTAATGAGGTTCATCGTGTTGTCCTCCTTCACACGTTCTTCTATCGAAATATATGTACGCATAGCTTGTACATATTCGTATCAAGGTGCATTTTTTCAATGGGGAAAAGAAGCTTATGTTATAATATAAGAACAAAACTATAGATAAAGAGTATAAGGAGGACTTATGGAAAAAAAGCAACATCGAAAAGAAAGTGTTATTCATCTTGTATATCGTTTAGTTATGATTGTCTTTGGGGCAGCGTGTGCGGCGGTAGCGATTGAACTGTTTTTAATGCCAAATAAAATTATTGATGGTGGAATTATTGGTATTTCTCTTATATTAGATTATCTTACTCCTAATATTTGGTGGTTAAGCTTTTCTACTTTAGTTGTTATCCTCAACATTCCTTTTATGTACTCCGGGTATAAGCAAATTGGAAAAACATTCATGTTATCTTCAGCATTTGGAATTGTAGCTTTAGCATTTATTGAATCAACGTTGCATGCTATCCCGCCATTTACAACAGAGCCGATTTTAGCAACAGTTTTCGGCGGTCTTATTTTAGGGATTGGTGTAGGACTTGTTATTCGTCATGGTGGATCGTTAGACGGGACCGAGATTATGGGAATTCTATTAACGAAGAAATTACCGTTTTCTGTTGGTGAATTCGTAATGTTTGTGAACTTATTCATTTTTGCATGGGCAGCATTTGTTTTTGGTGTTGAACAAGCGATGTATTCTGTTATGACGTACTATATCGCATTCAAAACAATTGATACGGTAATTCAAGGATTAGACGAAACGAAAGCAGTTTTAATAGTATCGGATCAACATGAGGAAGTATCAAATGCAATTTTACACCGCCTTGGTCGTGGAACAACAAAACTTGTTGCTAAAGGTGGCTATACAGATAAAGAAAAAGAAGTTATTTATGCAGTTGTAACACGTCTGGAAGTGACGAAGTTAAAATCAATTGTGCATGAAATTGATGAAAACGCATTTGTTACGATTATGAATACACAAGAGACAAATGGTGGTAAGTTTAAATCAGCAATTCACTAAAAAGTTAATTGTAATATCTTTTGAAAGCAGAGAATTATTCTCTGCTTTTTGTTATAATAATAAGGTTTCTTGAAATAAAGAATATATTTTAGGCAGATTGGTTTACAACTATAATAAGCTGTACTATAATTCAAATAGAGATAAATCGGAATCATTCTGAATTAAAATAGGTGAGATGCTATGAATAATATATTGGAAATAGAAGGATTAACGTTTCGGTATGAAGATCGCAACGTGTTAGAAGATATTAATTTGCAAGTTCCGAAGGGAGCTTTTTTAGGTTTAGTTGGACCGAATGGTTCAGGGAAATCGACTTTACTTAAATGCTTATTGGGTGTTTTAAAACCAAAGCAAGGAAGTATTAGATTGTTTGGCATTGATAGTAAGAAATTTAAAGAGTGGAATAAAGTTGGTTATGTATCCCAAAAGGCAAGTAGCTTTAACTCAGGTTTCCCGGCAACTGTTTTCGAGGTTGTTTCAATGGGGCTCGTTTCGAAAAAAGGGCTTTTTCGCTTTTTTACGAAAGACGATAATGCGAAAGTAGAAAAAGCGATTGCTGATGTAGGTATGAGCGAGTTTCGAGGTCGCAACATTGGAGAACTTTCTGGTGGACAACAGCAGCGTGTATTTATTGCTCGTGCACTTGTAAGTGATCCGGAATTGCTTATTTTGGACGAGCCTACTGTTGGGATTGATGTGAAAAATGTGGCAAGTTTTTATGAGATACTAGAGGATTTAAACAAAAGATTGGGAATTACGTTAATTCTTGTTACGCACGATATGGGTGCTGTAACAGAGAAGGTGACGCATGTTGCATGTTTGAATCAGCATTTACATTTCCATGGGAATGTAGAGAAATTCCGAGAGTTAGAAGATGCAGAAATGTCGATTTTATATGGACATCATGTTCATCGCTTAGAACATGAACATGGGCATCACGGGAGGATATAATGATACAGGATTTTTTACAATATGATTTTTTACGTAATTCCTTATACGCTGGTATTTTAATAGGGCTTGTCGCACCACTTATCGGCGTGTTCGTTGTAATTCGCCGCATGTCGCTTATTGCGGATGCATTAAGTCATGTGACGTTATCAGGAATTGCAGCAAGTTTATTACTTGAAAAGACAATCTTTACCGGTGGGTTTTTAAACCCTTTATATATGGGGATGTTTTTTTCAATCGGTGGAGCATTGCTAATTGAAAAATTACGTACTGTATATAAACATTATCAAGAGTTAGCAATCCCGATTATACTTTCAGCAGGGATGGGGATTGGAGTTATCTTCATCTCACTTGCTAATGGATTCAATACGGATTTATTTAGTTATTTATTTGGTAGTGTAAGTGCTGTAACAAGTGCGGATTTAATTATTATTGGTATAGTAGCAATTGTTGTTATTGCGACGATTGTTTTATTATACAAAGAGTTGTTTTTACTATCATTTGATGAGGAATACGCTGTATCAACCGGTTTAAGTGCAAAGTGGATTCACTTTATCTTCATTATATTAGTTGCTCTTGTAATTGCGGTATCAATGCGTGTTGTAGGTGTTCTTCTCGTATCATCTTTAATGACGTTACCAGTTGCAGCAAGTATTCGTATTGCAAAAGGATTTAAACAAACAATTTTCTTTTCCATTTTATTTGGTGAAATTGCAGTAATTGGTGGAATGTTTGCTTCGTATCAACTTGATTTAGCTCCAGGTGGTACAATTGTTATGATAGCGGTTCTTATTTTAATTGGTGCAATTTTATGGAAAAAGAAAAAAACTGCATAAAGTAGGGATAGGTATGAATCTAACAGAAGCTTTACGCCTAATGAAGGAAAAGGGATACAAACATACAGGGAAAAGGGAAGAAATGCTGAGATTATTCGCAGCTCATAATCGTTATTTAACTGCGAAAGATGTTTTAGAGCATATGAAGGGTGATTATCCAGGACTTAGTTTTGATACGATTTATCGTAACTTAACGGTTTTTGCTGAAGTCGGTGTTTTAGAGCAAACGGAATTAAATGGTGAAAAGCATTTCCGTTTTACATGCTCCATTATGGAACATCATCATCATTTCATTTGTTTAGATTGTGGTGGTACAAAAGAGATTAATTCCTGCCCGATGGATTTTATGAATAAAGATTTTAAAGGTTATGAGGTAACGGGGCATAAGTTTGAAATATATGGTCGTTGCCCAAAATGTGCAAAATGAGAGGGCTCGTCAGTTATATAACTGACGAGTTTTTAATTTGAATGTAAAAAAAGGTTGCTCACAAAAATTGTGGCAACCTTCTTTTTATTGTTCTTGTTTTTCTTTTTCTTTTTCTCGTTCGGCAGCCATTTCAGCAGCGATTACATCAATTTCTTTTTTCAGTTCTTCTACCATTGTTTCTTCTGGTACTTTACGAACGACTTGCCCTTTACGGAATAATAAACCTTCTCCGCGTGCACCGGCAATACCGATGTCAGCTTCACGAGCTTCACCAGGACCGTTTACGGCACAGCCGAGTACTGCAACCTTAATTGGAACTTTAAGTGTGGAGATGTATTCTTCGACTTCATTAGCAATGCTAATTAGGTCGATTTCAATACGACCACAAGTTGGACAAGAAATAAGTGTTGCGGCATTAGATGCAAGACCGAATGATTTTAATAGTTCACGTGCAACTTTTACTTCTTCAACTGGATCAGCGCTTAAAGAGATACGAAGTGTATTTCCGATGCCTTTACTTAAAATTGCTCCAAGACCGGCGGCGCTTTTTACAGTCCCAGCAAACAATGTTCCTGATTCTGTAATACCTAAATGTAATGGATAATCAAAAGCGCGAGCAGCTTTTTCGTATGCTTCAATTGCTAAGTTAACATCAGAGGCTTTCATTGATACGATAATATCGTGGAAATCTAAGTCCTCTAAAATTTTAATATGGTGCAGTGCGCTCTCGACCATACCATCAGCAGTTGGATATCCATACTTTTCTAAAATATGACGTTCTAATGAGCCGGCATTTACACCGATACGGATTGGAATGCCACGCTCTTTCGCTGCATTTACAACAGCTTCTACTTTATGGCGACGTCCAATGTTACCTGGATTGATACGTACTTTATCAATGCCGCCTTCGATTGCTTTTAAAGCAAGGCGATAATCAAAATGAATATCAGCAACAAGTGGAATGTTGATTTGTTTTTTAATATCAGCAATAGCATTTGCTGCGCGTTCGTCTGGAACAGCAACACGAACAACTTGACAGCCAGCTTCTTCTAAACGTTTAATTTCAGCAACTGTAGCCTCAACATCATGCGTTTTTGTTGTCGTCATACTTTGTATAATTAATTCATTGTTACCGCCAATTGTTAAATTACCGACTTTAACTGGACGTGTTTTTGTGCGTTGAGTCATTTCATTCACGAATTGATCGCTCTCCTTATAAAAGAAGTTTCTTATTTTAGTCCCTTACATCAATGATAGTATGTGTGAGAAAGGGCTATAGAAACCAAAGTACTCGGTTTCACTTTTACTATTGTATCAGCGCCTTTATGTAATTGACAAGGATTAAGTGATTGCTTATTGATATAAGGGGAATTTATAAGACTTTCCAACTTGGATTTTTGTAGCAGATGTATTTTTATTTAATTGCTTAAAATCATCAATTACTTTTTCAATAGAAGGAATTTTTTTCTTATTAATCGCTTCTGTAATAGAAAGAACTGTATCGCCAGTTTTTACTTCGATTGCTTTATAAGCTGTATCCGTTTCTTTTTCTGTTTCTTTCTCTTTATTTTGTTTTGTATCTGTATTTTCTTGTTTTATCGTTTGGGCAGCAGATGTTTTTTTGTATGAACTTAACATCGGTAAAGTGCCGATTTTTATGTCGTAATAAAATATATAACCGAGGACAAGCACGAATAAGAGTACACCTAATCTCTTCATATCCTTCACTCCTTTGCTAGGAATATATGCTTGTCCAAAAAAAAAATGCCTATTTAGGCATTTTTTTATAGTTCTTGTTTTTCTTTCGGCTTTGGAACTTCTTTAATTGTTAAGTATAGAACGATTAAAACAACTGCAATGTAAATGAATGTTGCGCCAGGTACGTTTATTTTGAATAAATCCATAATCATAAAGAAGATTGTTGGAATTGTGTAGCTGTAAGCAGTTAATGTCCAAACTTGTTTATAAGATAATTTGCGTTGACCGCTCATCGCAGAACCGATGAAGGCAAGCAATGTAACTCCTACAAAGGTAATAAATAATTGGAACAAGTACAGTAAGAACCCAATAACGAATAATAAGATTGGATAAATACTGTCAAATAACGAAATGAAATCTTGTAAATCTTTTTTCTCAAGAGATGCGCCTAATAAGTCATTATAGGAGTATGTTTGTGTTTGACCATTCCCCATGGAGACTACTTTATCTTTTAAAACAAATAAACCTGTTTTATTTTGATATTTTTCTAAGTCTGTTGAATTTGGATCAAATACGAAAAGGGCATTTCCATCTTCTTTTTCGATAGGTTGATCAATATCAGCTGTTAGCTCGCCATTTTCAATTTTAAAATCAGGTAAATCTTTTTCGATTACTTTATTTACCATGTTAACACCATCTTGAATAACGCTACCGTACAAGAAAGTTCTTGGAATAGTAGTGATTAGGCAAAGAAGCATAATATACAAAATGGTTTTACCGATTTTTTGAAAACGGAAAAGCGCCATATCTTTAGGCGAATATACGCTTTTTGCTAGCTGTGTAAAAATGGACATAGATTCACTTCCTTTATGTATGTATAAAATCATTGTAACGTACGAATCTAGAGAAGCTCAAGATATATTATATTTACATATAGTAGAGAGGACTAAATTCCTTCTTATTAATTTACTTCTTTTAGTAGATAAAAATACAATTGACACTTTTCTTTCGTATATGGTAAATTTATCTTACATTTTTCAAACGATATATCTGATTGGAATTTAGTTGTTTTTAATGGTACATACATAATCGTGGACCCTTAGCTCAGTTGGTTAGAGCAGACGGCTCATAACCGTCCGGTCGTAGGTTCGAGTCCTACAGGGTCCATATCCATTTCATATGTTTATTATGTCAGCAGGAAGCTTCCTTGTAGAAGGAAGCTTTTTTTCGGAATATATGAGCATTTTAATTGAAAAGAAGTGGGAATTTTGCTACTTTAATGATAGCAAGACAAAGCGATTTATTTGTTTGCACCCTATGGCAATTAGGGTAGAATGAAGTTGTATGTCACTTAAGTGGCAATACATAAACCGGGAGGAATATAACAATGGCAAAACACGAATTACCAAATTTACCTTATGCGTATGATGCTTTAGAACCTCACTTTGATAAAGAAACAATGAACATCCATCATACAAAACATCACAACACGTATATTACAAACTTAAACGCTGCTTTAGAAGGTCATGCAGAATTAGCTGACAAAAGTGTTGAAGAATTAGTTGCAAACTTAAACGAAGTACCTGAAGCAATCCGTACAGCAGTACGTAACAATGGTGGCGGACATGCTAACCATACATTCTTCTGGACAATCCTATCTCCAAACGGCGGGGGACAACCAGTAGGCGAACTTGCAACTGCAATTGAAGCGAAATTCGGTAGCTTCGATGCATTCAAAGCAGAATTCGCAAAAGCTGGCGCAACTCGCTTCGGTTCTGGTTGGGCTTGGTTAGTAGTAAACAATGGTGAGTTAGAAGTAACAAGCACTCCAAACCAAGATTCTCCTCTAACTGAAGGTAAAACTCCAGTTATCGGTTTAGATGTTTGGGAGCATGCTTACTACTTAAATTACCAAAACCGTCGTCCTGACTACATCGGTGCATTCTGGAACGTTGTAGATTGGAACGTTGCTGAAAAACTTTACCAAGAAGCAAAATAATTAAAGTTAATACAGCTAGAAAAAAGCTAGGGGGTTTTCTCCTAGCTTTTTTCTATGTTCTCCTTTTACATAATTGAGCTTGTCTTTGGAAGACTAGAACATGAAGTAAAGGAGAGTTGTGTATGAAGTGGAAACATGTAATCGGTGATGTTGAAGTGAATCGGGATTTAGTATTATTGCTCGTTATAGGAGGTTTATACACGCTCGCAATTTCTTTATCGAATACGTTTGTAAACATTTATTTATGGAAGCAAACACAAAATTATGTGAATCTGGGCTTGTATAATTTGGCCAGCGTTGTATTGCAACCTCTAACATTTCTTGTGGGCGGGAAATTAGCGAAACGTATTGATCGCTCGATTTTATTGAGAATCGGTGTAGGCACATTAGCTGTTTTTTTTATCGTCGTTTTAGTAGCGGGAAAAAGTGCATCTCACTATATTTTATTAATGGGAGCTCTTTTAGGAGTTGGTTATGGTTTTTATTGGCTCGCTTTTAACTTGTTGACATTTGAGATTACAGAACCAGAAACAAGAGATTTTTTTAACGGTTTTCTAGGACTTCTTACATCGTTCTCTGGAATGATTGGGCCGATAGCAGCAGGATATACAATTTCACGTATGGAAAAATGGAGTGGTTATACTGTCGTTTTCTTCCTCTCGTTAATGCTATTTGCGGTTGCAGTCGTTCTAAGCTTTTTTTTATCGAAGAGGGAATGTGAAGGACGCTATGAAATTGTGCAAGTATTGAAAGAGCGGCAAGTTGATGAAAACTGGGGAAGAATTACGCGCGCTCATTTCTTCCAAGGTTTGAGAGAGGGAACGTTTATTTTCGTTATTTCGGTATATGTCTATTTAGCATCTGGTAGCGAGTTAGCACTAGGGAAATATAGTTTAGTGAATTCTGCAGTATCATTTGTATGCTATTATTTAGTTGCTCGTATGTTAAAGAAAGAATGGCGAAAAAAAGCAATTTTACTTGGTGGCATTATTTTATATGCGGTCGTATTTTTAGTTATTTTTAATGTTACATATACGAAATTACTTATTTATGCAGCATGTATTGCGGTTGCATATCCGATTTTACTCGTTCCGTACGGCTCAATGACATACGATGTAATTGGTAGAGCAAAACAGGCGAGAGAATGGCGTGTAGAATATATAGTGGTCAGGGAATTATGGTTAAATGCCGGAAGAATTTGTTCCATTTTAAGTTTTTTATGTGCTGTCATATTTTTTCCGCCTGAAAAAAGTTTACCTTTCTTACTATGTATTTTAGGAGCTGGACATTTTCTTATTTATTTTGCAGTTAAAAATGTCAAATATGATGAGGGGAATGTGAACAAAACCAGTGTTGTAGCGCAAGGAAGCACACAGAATCAAACTGAACCAGAAGGTTAACTTATCGCGTGTTTTATGCTAGAATAGAAAAAGATGTAAGACAGCAGTGAGGGCACCTGTATGAAGGTGTCCCTTTCACATTACATAGCTGTTGGTAGAGGGGGTTTGTATGAGCAAGAAGCAGAAACAACAAAAGAAAAAGACCCACGTTCCTTTTCGGTTAAACGTGTTGTTTTTTTGCGTGTTTTTAATGTTCTCCGCGGTTATTGTAAGGCTTGGATACGTACAAATTGTTCGTGGTGAGGAATATAAAAATGAAGTTGAGAAAAAAGAAAACTCAACGATAAGTAATCCTGTACCACGCGGGAAAATATTTGATCGTAATGGAGAAGCGGTCGTAGATAATGAGCCTATTCGTACAATTACATTTACAAAAATGAAGGGATCAACTGCAGCAGATCGCTTAGAGACGGCGAAAAAGTTAGCAGATTTAATTGAAGTCCCAACAGATAAGTTAACAGATCGCGATAAGAAAGATTATTGGCTTGCTTTACATAAAGAAGAAGCAGAAGCAAAAATCACAAAAAAAGATCGTGAAGAGTTTAAAGCGAATAAAATTGACGATAAAGAACTAGATGAACGTCAACGAAATCGTGTAACAGAAGAAGAGATTAATCAACTGTCAGCAAAAGATTTAGAAATATTGGCGATCAAAAGTAAGATGGAAAGCGGATATGCAATGACGCCGCAAATCGTTAAAAAAGGTGCAACAGAAGAAGAATACGCGATTATTAGTGAAAATTTGGCAAAATTGCCAGGTGTAGATACAAATGTCGACTGGGAACGAAAATATAAGTATGATGATATGTTCCGAAGTGTACTTGGTGGTGTAACTTCTTCTGATGAAGGGTTACCGAGAGAAAGATTAGATTACTATCTTGTTCGTGATTATAATCGTAATGATCGCGTAGGAAAAAGTTACCTTGAGCAACAGTACGAAGATAGTTTACACGGCACAAAAGCTGAAGTTAGAAATGTTACAGATAAAGACGGTAATATTTTAGAAACTATTAATGTGTCACAAGGACAACGAGGTAACGATCTGAATTTAACGATTGATATGAAATTACAAAAGCGCGTAGAAGAAATTCTTACAAAAAACTTAATGAGATTTAAAGGGAGCGAGCCTCTTTTAGACCGTGCATTCGTTGTAATGATGAACCCGAAAAATGGTGAAGTTTTATCTATGGCGGGGAAACAATTAGTAAATAAAGACGGCGAAACGAAAGTAGAGGATTTTGCATTAGGAACGATGACAAGTTCTTATCCGATGGGTTCAACTGTAAAAGGCGCGACAGTACTTACGGGATATCAAACTGGTGCGATTCAGCCTGGAGCTGTACAGTATGATGAACCGATTAAATTAAAAGGAACACCTATGAAGTCATCTTGGAAAACGATGGGGTATATTAATGACCTTACAGCGTTAAAAATGTCTTCTAACGTTTATATGTTTAAAACAGCGATGAATATCGCTGGGGTTCCATATGTACGAGGCGGTACGTTAGATATTCCGAAAAGTGCGTTCGATACTATGCGTTACTATTTTGGTCAGTTTGGACTTGGTGTGAAAACAGGAATTGATTTGCCAAATGAAACTGCTGGTCAAATAGGTAAAGGAAATCAACCAGGTTTCTTATTAGATTTATCAATCGGGCAGTATGATACGTATACACCGCTTCAATTAGCGCAATATATTTCGACGATTGCAAATGGTGGATATCGTATGCAACCCCAAGTTGTAAAGGAAATTCGTCAGCCATCGGCGAAGCCAGAGGAAGTTGGAAAAGTTGTCCAATCCATGGAACCGAAAGTATTAAATCGTGTTGATATGCCTGAATCACAAATTAAACGTGTTCAAGAAGGATTTAGACAAGTGTTTAACGATACAGGTGGTACAGCTGCAAAATACTTTACTGGTGCAAAATATAAAGCTGCAGGGAAAACTGGTACAGCGCAAACTGTATATGGCGGAGATAAAGAGATTGGTAAAAAAGCAGATGGTCAGCGTGTGGAGACTTATAACTTAACATTAGTAGGTTATGCCCCGCTCGAAGATCCAGAAGTAGCATTCTCTGTTGTTGTTCCGTGGGTACATGATGATAAGACTGGTATTAATGGATATATTAGTCGTGAAATTATGGATGCTTACTTTGATTTGAAAAACCAAGAAATAAATGGTGAAGCTCCAAAAGATAATAAAAATCAAAAAGAAGATCAAGATGATGAATAAAAAAGTTGTAAAAAAAGCACACTATCTGAAAAGATAGTGTGCTTTTTTTTATGCCTTACGCATATGGTTTAGTAAATGTGGACAAGCATAAAATATTGAAAAAACATGTAGTTTCAAAAACGATGAACACAACAAGATTAGTGCATACGCTCTAAGTTTGTTGTGTGTGATAGGCGATAGCAGTTTTATCCCGCGTTTGAGGGCGGTAAAACTCCCACCTCAAAATTCAGCTGGAGCAAAGAAGTTAGGTGGGAGCCCTGCTGCCCGTAAACGCCCGATTGGTGAGGGCTAATAATCAGTGGGGGGATGAACAAAACCCCCACTGATTAAAGTTTCGCTTTATGGATGATTAGAAAATTTCCTGCATCTAAAGTACAAAAGTGAAAATAAAGTTTGTGTATACAGTTGTTTTTGTGGGACTTTACAAAACTTTTACAAATAATTAAAACCGAATTAATAGTTTAGCAGTATTCTTATATCTGTAATCCTGTTATTTCCGGTTACTTCTAGGAGGAAGAACACGTGAAATGGATGAGCGCATCGATTAAAGTTTTGACATTATCGACATGTTTCCTTTGTTTTAATATGTCTACTGCATTCGCTACAAATGAAATGGGAGAAGTGAGAGTTGATGGATCCTCAACGGTTTTCCCCATTATAGAGGCAGTAGCAGAGGAATATACAAAGGCCCATCCAAACGTGAAAATTTCTATTAGTATTTCTGGGACAGGGGGAGGATTTAATCGTTTCAGTAAAGGAGAAGTAGATATAAACAATGCTTCGAGATTGATGAAACCGGTAGAAGAAAAAGCAATGCAGAAAAAATTCATTCAATTTACACCATTTGAGGTTGCTTATGACGGTCTAACGATTGTTGTGAATCGTCAAAATACGTGGGTAAACAATATGACGATAGACGAGTTACGTCTATTATGGAGTGAAAATGGAAGATTGAAACGATGGTCACAAATTCATTCATCATGGCCTCGTGAACAAGTTAAATTTTATGCGCCAGGCGTAGACTCTGGTACTTATGATTATTTCCAAAATGTTGTCTTACAAAATAATCGCCTTGTAAAAACGGTTTCTTTGTCTGAAGACGATCAAGTTATTATGCAAGGGGTAATGAATGATAAAAATGCCATTGCTTTTGTAGGATATGCTTATTATATGGCCAATCGAGATAAGGTAAAAGCAATACAGGTGGATGGTGTATTTCCAACGAAAGAGACCATTCAGTCGGGTACGTATAAGCCATTATCTAGGCCGCTATTTACGTATGTGAATCATGCATCTATCAGAAATAAAATTAATGTAGCAAATTATGTTGAGTTTATGATTAAGCATGTTGGAAGCCTTGCTGAAGAGGTCGGATATGTAAAATTACCAAAAGAAAAATATAATGAACAGCTGCGAATGTTAACAGAAATAAAAAGGTAATGTCAGGGTGGAAAGGGGTTTTCATCTTTGGCTCATAATGACAAAAGTCAAATTACATTTTCTGTACAACATTTGATTGAGAGAAATACAAATAGAAGAAAAAAAACGCAGCGAATCAATCGAATTGTTCCGTTAATACTAAAAGCCATTGCTAGCGTGTCCATTGTAACGACACTTGGAATTATTATTACGTTGGCAAATGAAACAATCATGTTTTTTCAAAAGATATCATTGTATTCTTTTTTGACAGAGAAAGAATGGTTACCTTTTTTTGAAGATCCAAAATTCGGTATATTACCACTTATATGTGGAACAATCCTTGTAACAGCAATTGCCATGTTCGTAGCAATTCCTATTGGTTTAGGTTGTGCCGTATTTTTAAGCGAATACGCTTCGAATGGCGCTCGGAAAATATTAAAACCGTTGTTAGAGCTACTAGCAGGCATCCCGACAATTGTATATGGTTTTTTCGCGTTAACAGTTGTCACACCACTTTTACAACGGGTTATACCAGATTTGCAGTTTTTTAATGCTATTAGTCCAGGTATTGTTATAGGGTTTATGATGATACCGACGATTGCATCTCTCTCTGAAGATGCGATGAGAGCTGTAGCGAAAGGAATTAAAGAAGCCTCATTAGCGCTAGGAGCAACTCGTTTTGAGATGGTAAAACAAGTGGTGTTTCCATCGGCTTTTACGGGCATAATGGCAGCGATTATATTAGCAGCTTCCAGGGCAATTGGTGAAACGATGATTGTTGTTATTGCAGCTGGATCAACACCTAATGTATCGATAGATCCGACTCATTCTATTCAAACATTAACAGCCTATATTGTACAAGTGAGTTTAGGTGATGCTCCGCACGGAACGATTACTTATTACAGCATGTATGCTGTAGGTGCAACGTTATTTATGTTTACTTTTATTATGAATATCATTTCGCAATATATTATGCGCCGTTTTAGGAGGTTGACATAATATGCGAATGTTAAACCATAAGAACATACAAGAAAATATGGCGTCGCGTTTTTTAAAGGATCGGATTTACAAGTGTTTGTTTTATATAGCAATTTTGTTTTCAGTAGTAATACTTTTTATATTGCTTTTTCAAATTTTTGAAAAAAGTATAAGTTATCTTTCAATAGATTTCTTTACAAACTTCGCCTCACGTAATCCGAGAGAAGCTGGGATTGTCGCTGCTTTGTCAGGAACAATACTATTTATGAGCATTGTTATACCAGTCTCTTTTATATTTGGAGTCGGAACAGCTCTTTATTTAGAGCATTATGCGAAGGAGTCCGTTTTTAAAAAGTTAATTGAATTAAATAATCAAACATTAGCAGGGGTACCTTCCGTTGTGTTTGGTTTACTCGGGTTAACTATTTTCGTATACGCTCTCCATTTGGGAGAGAGCATAATGGCAGCGGCACTGACGATGAGCTTACTCGTCTTACCAACTGTTGTTGTAGCTAGTCAAGAAGCGATTAGAACTGTGCCGAGCTCATTACTAGAGGCTTCTTACGGATTAGGTGCTACGAAATGGCAAACGATGTATCAAATTGTATTGCCAGTCGCTTTGCCAGGGATTGTAACGGGATGTACGTTAGCGGTATCGAGAGCAATTGGTGAGGCAGCACCATTATTAGTTATTGGGGCCCTTGCCTTTGCAAATTATGTTCCGTTCAGTATGTTTGATAGATTTACGGTTTTACCAATTCAAATTTTTAATTGGATGAGTAGACCACAAGAAGAATTTCAGTATGTAGCAGCAGCTGGGATGATTGTTTTGCTAGGATTGTTGCTCTTTATAAATATATTTGTCTTATGGTTACGAAATCGAAAATAAGTTGGAAGTGGATGAAAGGGGAATTCAAATGGTAGCAACAGTAGTAAATGTACAGGTGAAAAATGAGAAAAAGATTGAGACAGCACCAAAAAAAATAGTATTTGATACGAAAAATTTAAATTTATGGTACGGAGAAGACCATGCTTTAAAAGATATCAACTTAAGTATTCATGAGAATGAAGTAACAGCGATTATCGGTCCAAGTGGTTGTGGGAAATCAACATACTTAAAAACGCTAAATCGTATGGTAGAGTTAGTGCCTATCGTTCGAACTACGGGCGTTATCGAATATAGAGAACGAAACATATTTGATAAATCATATCCGGTTGAAGAATTACGTACGCATGTGGGTATGGTGTTCCAAAAGCCAAATCCATTCCCAAAATCTATTTATGAAAATGTAGCATATGGTCCGAAAATCCATGGTGTTCGTGACAAAAAAACACTTGATGAAATTGTTGAAAATAGCTTGCGCGGCGCAGCTATTTGGGATGAGTTAAAAGATCGTTTGCATGATAATGCATACGGTTTATCTGGTGGTCAGCAACAACGTCTATGCATTGCACGCTGCTTAGCGATTGAGCCAGACGTAATTTTAATGGATGAGCCAACATCGGCGCTAGATCCAATTTCAACATCAAAAGTAGAAGAATTAATTCAGGAGTTAAAGAAAGATTTTAGTATTGTTATCGTAACGCACAACATGCAACAAGCAGCACGAATTTCAGATAAAACTGCTTTCTTCTTAAGTGGAGAAGTTGTGGAATATACAGATACGAACAAATTATTTACAACACCTGCAGATAAGCGTACAGAAGACTACATTACAGGACGATTTGGTTGATATCGCTAGCAAGGCTAAGAGTAAATGCCCTCTTAACAGAGGGCATTTCTCATTTTCACCTTATTTTAAATAGGGGAGTAATATTTCTCTTTTCTCAAGGCTTAATAAACGTACAAGAGGCTGGGTAGGGGATTTATCCCGCATTAACGGGCAGTAAAACTCCCAACTCAAAACTCGGCTGGAACAAAGAAGTTAGTTGGGAGATCAACTGCCCATAAACGCCCGATTGGTGAGGGCTAATAATCAGTGGGGGATGAAAAACCCCCACACTGATTAAAGTTTCACTTTATATAAAATGGCACATAATATTGAGGGGGAAGAAATGATGGTAAGAGAACAGTTTCAATGTGATTTAAAAACGTTACAGCAAAAGGTGATCGAGCTTGGTGAGTTAGCAAGTGGAGCTTTATTGATTGCTATGGAAGGTCTTCACAACAGGGATGTAGAGAAAGCGTTAGAAGTCATTGATGGGGATTATCGCATGGATAATTTAGAAGAGGAAATAAATGACCTTGCGCTTATGCTTATTACAAAGCAGCAGCCTGTAGCAAGTGATTTAAGAAGAATTTTCATTTCAATTAAAACAGCGACAGATTTAGAACGTATTGCAGACCATGCTGTTAATATTGCGAAATCAACAATTCGTCTTGGTGAAAAAGAAGTGGTTGTTAGTTTACATAATATTGAGGAAATGTTTGAGATTGCTCATAAGATGTTAAATTTAGCATTAGAAGCATATGAGCAAGAAAATTTAACTTTTGCTAAACAAATTGCTGAAATGGATGATTCCGTTGATGAAATTTATGGGAAGGCGATTCGTGAATTTATTTCATCTATCCCTGGACAACCAGAAGCGATTACACAAATTACACAACTATCCTTTGTTGCAAGATATATTGAGCGTGTAGCAGACCATGTTACAAATATTGCCGAGAATGTATTTTATGTAGTAAAAGGAAAGCATTATTTATTGAATGAGTAGGGGGAAAAGTAGGTGATGAGAAATCACCTGCTTTTTTTAGTCAAAACATGACAAAAAAAGCTCATTGTTTCCTTTAGTCTATGATGATAAGATGTATCATAATTAATGGAAAAATAAGTACATATATGTTAGTTACGTCTTATTAATTATTTTACCAAGTTAATGGTAAGCGCTTTCTTTTTTGGTGGGAGTTAAAAGGTACATTTATTTATAAAGTGAGGCTTTAATTAGTGGGGCTGTCTCTCGCTGATTGTTAGATCGTACCAAACCGGACTTTTACTGCAGTTAATGTGGGGTAAATGATATACGGAGTTCTTGAACATTATATAAGTGGAGGCTGAAGTATATGAAGGGGGTTATTTTAGCTGGAGGAAAAGGGAGACGCCTTAGACCATTAACATGTAATACTCCAAAACCGATGTTACCATTGTTAGAAAAACCAGTTCTTGAATATAATATTGAATTATTACGTCAGCATGGTATTCGTGAAATTGCAATTACAGTTCAATATATGAGTACCGCTATTAAGCAATACTTTGGTGATGGTAGTAAGTGGGGAGTTAACTTGTATTATTTTGAAGATTCTCCTCCGCTTGGAACAGCAGGGAGTATTAAGCAAGCGGAAAGTTTTTTAGATGAAACATTTGTTGTGATTAGTGGGGATGCACTAACTGACTTTCAATTATCAGAAGGAATTGCATTTCATGAACAGAAGAAGAGAATGGTAACGATGTTTGTGAAAGAAGTAGAAAACCCACTCTCATTTGGCTTAGTTGTAATGAATAAAGAACAAGAAATTATACGATATATAGAAAAGCCGAGCTGGAATGAGGTAGTTTCTAATATTGTGAATACAGGTATTTATATAATGGAGCCAGAAATCTTTTCTTACATACCATCCATGGAATTTTCGGATTTCAGTCATGATGTGTTTCCTTTATTGGCAAATAAAAATGCTTTATTTGCATATTTATCAGAAGACTATTGGCTAGATATTGGTACATTTGATCAATATCGGCAAGCTCAATTCGATTTATTGACGAAAAAATTGAAGGTGCCTATTCCATATACAGAAGTATTACCGATGGTGTGGATGGGAGAAGGTGTAACGATAGGAAAAGGGACGAAAATTCATGGCCCTTCTTTTATTGGAGAAGGAGCAATGATTGGTGCAGGGGCTGTAATTGAACCGTACTCTATTATCGGGAAAAATAGTATCGTTTCAAGTTATTCTCATCTTCAAAAAAGCATCATTTTTGCAAACTCTCATATAGGAAAAAATTGTGAGTTGTTAGAAACAACAATAGGAGATCATACAATGGTCGAAGATGATGTTACACTTTTTCAAAAAAGTATTGTAGCGGATCATTGTCATATAGGGAAAAGTACAGTAATTAAGCAAAAAGGAAAAATATGGCCATATAAGGAGATAGATAGTCATTCGATAGTAGGTTCTGCCGGTGTTAAAGAGAGTGAAAAGAGTGCAGGATGGTTACAAAAAAGCCGGATTGTAGGAAGGGGTAATGTTGAAATTACTCCTCAATTTATTGTGAAAGTTGCAATGGCTTATGGATCTCTTTTTGCCAAAGGGGAGAGTATATTGATTGGAAGTCAGGAAAATATAGAAACAACTTCCTTTAAAAATTTATTCCTCCATGCCATTCATGGCAGCGGGATTCATACGATGGAATGTAAAGAAATGAATGAGTCGCTTTTTCAGTATGCCATTCATAATTTGCAATGTGCAGGTGGAGTTTTCGTTCAAGTGGAAAGCGAAAGAGGGATTGTTATACAACTGTATGGCAAGGAGGGCTCGTTTTTAACGTATAAGCAGCAAAAAGCGATAGAACAAGTATATATGTCTGAGTCTTTTTATTACGCTTCTGAGAAAGAAATGGGGCGAAATAAGCTAGTTCACGTTTCTGTAAATAATTATGTAGAAGCTGTGTTAGAGCGTATTGATATTGAAACGATACAAAAACAGAAGTTTCATCTTCTTATTAATAAGAGAAATGATATGTTACAACATTTACTTATGATCTTTCTACAAAGGCTTGGATGCACAGTTACATGGATTTACGCGAGTGAACAAAAAGATCATGTGAAAGCTCTGATGAAATCGAGTAAAGCAAATATGGCGCTTATGTTTTCTGAACACGGAAATCGCTTCGAATTATATGACACTCACAGTAATATTTACCAAGGAACTGATTTTGAAGAAGTAGATATTCCAGATTTATTACTCGAATCAGCAGATAATGTTTACCCAATGTCTTTGAAATTAGGGGAATGTTATCTCCTCTTTTATATGCATAACGAAAAAAACTCTTTTCAATTAAGATGGAAACGAGATATTTTATATCGAATTGGAAAATTATTCGAATTAATAGCGTTGCAAGGAAAAGCATTACTTAGCATAGCAGAGCAATCACCGCCACTGTATCTACTTTATGATGAAGTTGTATGTTCATGGAAGGAAAAAGGGAAAGTAATGAGGAAATTATTGGCCGATATGGAAAGAAAAGAAGAAGGTATATTTGAAGGGATACAGTTCAAATATACCGAAAAAGAGTGGTCTTATATCGTTTCTGATACAAAACAACCGAAATTTTTAGTGTATTCGCATGCTAGAAACCCAGTAATAGCAAGGGAAAACATGAAAAATCTTATAGAAAAAATTAGACAATATCAAAAGGTGTAGAATTTTTATTTTAAAAGTGGTATTATAGTATAGTCTGATTTAAGTTATTAGTACTGGAGGGAAATAAGAATGCGTGTGAATATTACTCTAGCATGTACAGAATGCGGAGATCGTAACTATATCTCAAAGAAAAACAAACGTAACAACGCTGAGCGTATCGAGCTTAAAAAGTATTGCAAGCGTGACAAGAAGTCTACGTTACACCGTGAAACAAAGTAAGCAGTAGGAATATTTTCCTACTGTTTCTTTTTTTATTCGGTTCCTCTGTTAAAAGTGATACACTATCATCGTAGAGCAAAGTGTCACTGTGAGGGGGAAAATGTGTGAGAGAAGAGAAACTACGTTTACGTAAACAAATAATAGAACACATGAATTCTTTATCAGAAGAACGGTATACAACTTTATCAGAGCAAATTGCAGCTTCGTTGTATGCGCAAAAAGAGTGGGTTGAAGCTAAAACAATTGGAATCACCCTCTCAATGGAAAATGAAGTGAATACATATCCTATTATCGAAAAAGCTTGGGAAGAAGGAAAGAAAATTGTTGTTCCGAAGTGTAATAAAGGGACAAGAACGATGTCTTTTCGACAAATTAGTAATTTAAATCAATTAGAAACAGTATATATGAATTTACGTGAACCGATTCCAGCGCTTACGGAAGAAGTGAATGCGTGTGAAATTGATCTTCTTATCGTGCCGGGAGTAGCTTATACACGCCGAGGAGAACGGATTGGATATGGCGGTGGCTACTATGATCGTTATCTCGTGCACTATAAAGGGAAAACGCTATCATTAGCTTATGATTTTCAAATTGTAAAACATATTCCGGTAGAGCCATTTGATAAAAATGTAGAAAAAATTATTACAGAAAAAGGAACAATGGTTATAAATGGGCTTGTATAGACAAATAAAAATTGACGAGACTTTTTCTTCTTGATTATAATAAAATATGTGAACGTTTTCTTATTATAATTTTTTATAGTAAGTGAGCATAAAGGGTGATGAAATGATATCCATTTATGATATTCAGCAATTGCTAAAGAAATTTGGCACGATTATTTATACGGGTGATCGAATCGCTGATTTACAATTAATGCAAGATGAATTGCGTGAATTAAATCAATCACAGCTAATCGATCCACAAGACTATCAAACAGCTTTATTTTTGTTGAAGCAAGAAATTCAAAAAGAGCTAAATAAGAATTAGATAAAGGTAGGTAAGTAACATGGAAGAGAAATGGTTAGTTGGTGTTGACCTTGGTGGTACAACGATTAAATTAGCATTTATTAATGTGTATGGTGAAATTTTACATAAGTGGGAAATCCCTACGAATACAAATGAACAAGGAAAACATATTACACTTGATGTAGCGAAAGCTATTGATAAAAAGTTAGAAGAATTAGGTGAATTAAAAAGCAAGCTAATTGGTATTGGTATGGGAGCTCCTGGTCCTGTACATGTGGCATCTGGAATGATTTATGAAGCGGTTAATTTAGGATGGAAAAACTATCCGTTAAAAGACTTGCTAGAAGTAGAAACAGGATTACCTGTTGTTATTGATAATGATGCAAACTTAGCGGCGCTTGGTGAAATGTGGAAAGGTGCTGGCGAAGGAGCAAAAGATTTAATTTGTATGACACTTGGCACTGGTGTTGGTGGTGGTGTTATCGCCAATGGTGAGATTGTACATGGTATAAGCGGTGCTGCTGGTGAGATTGGACATATTACAGTTGTTACAGAGAACGCTTTTCCATGTAATTGCGGGAAGTCAGGTTGTTTAGAAACGGTAGCCTCTGCAACAGGTATTGTACGTGTTGCTATGCAACAAATACAAGAGACAGATAAAGAAAGTGTTTTACGTTCTATGTTAGCAGAAGAAGGGCTTATTACATCAAAAGATGTGTTTGAAGCGCTTGGACAAGGTGATGAACTAGCAGGTGAAGTAGTGGAAAAAGTAGCTTCTTATTTAGGATTAGCTGTAGCGAACCTTGCTAGTACGTTGAACCCAGAGAAAATCGTAATTGGTGGTGGCGTATCTAAAGCTGGAGACGCACTATTAGAGCCAATTCAACGTTATTTCGAGCAATATGCTTTCTCTCGTGCTGTAAAGAGCACAAAGTTAGCAATTGCAATACTTGGTAATGATGCAGGTGTAATTGGAGGAGCGTGGCTTGTAAAAAAGCACAAATACGAGGCGAAGATGATATAAGTTGTGAATAATGAAAAGAGGAAGGGGCCCCCTTCCTCTTTTTATGCAAGATCTTGTTGGAGAATAAAAATGTAAATGGATTAAGCTGGTGGGTACCCATTATATAGAACAGTCATGATTGTAAACCATCCGAAAACAAGTACGGTTGCAATAGCGAAGCCACCCGCGAATAAGTTTTTTTCGCGAAGTGTTCTAAGCGTAGCAAATACAGCTAACAGAGTGACTAGCGTAAAAATAATAACAAGGCCCATACAATATCCTCCTCTGTCTACTCATTCCTTAGAATGAGTTTTTAGAATATTTACTCTTTTATATTGTACATGTTTTAAAAATGATTGTCGAGATAACACGCCTTCTTTTCCTAAGAGAAAGAAATGTTGTATCATTAAAAGTAAATTAAATAACTGGAGGAGATTTTCATATGAAATGGATACAAATGCCTTTAGGCCCATTACAAACAAATGCTTATATTTTAACGAATGATCAAAATGAGTGTATTATTTTTGATCCTGGTCATGAAGGAGAGAAACTTGTTACATATTTACAGGAAGCACAGTTAAAGCCACTTGCGGTTTTATTAACACATGCTCATTTCGATCATATTGGTGCTGTTGATGCCGTGAGAGACGCTTTTCATATTCCGGTATACGTACATAAAGAAGAAGCGAATTGGTTAGGCGATGCAACTGTGAATGGCTCGCAAATTTTTATGATGAACCGCAGTATTACAGCAAAACCAGCAGATCATATTATCGACGAAGAGGGTACATTAACGATCAGTTCTTTTAGTTTTGAAATTTTTGAGACACCAGGACATTCTCCAGGAAGTATCTCTTATTATAGTAAAGCAGCGAATGCTGTATTTTCTGGAGATGTATTGTTCCAAATGAGTATTGGAAGAACGGATTTACCTGGTGGAAGTTTTGCTGAATTAATTGGAAGTATTGAAGAGAAATTATTTGTATTACCAGATGAAACAGCGGTGCTATGTGGACACGGTCCAGAAACAAGCATTGGTTTTGAAAAAGAAAATAATCCATTTTTACAATAAGGAGTCATTATGGGGATGGAGCTCAATTTAAGAGAATGGATGGGAAAAGAAAAGGATCATTCGATTTCATATAGTACGTATATGAACCTCGTATTATATGCAGAGGAACATGGGTATTATATGAGAGAACGTGAAAAAATTGGAAGACAGGGAGATTTTTTTACGAGTAGCAATGTATCTTCTGTATTTGCGAAGACTTTTGCTAAGTTTTTTATTCGGCTTGTTGAAAAGGGAGAAATTTTTCCAAATATTTGTGAGATTGGTGGGGGAACAGGAAAGTTTGCCTATGATGTTTTACAAGAATGGAAACAATTATCTCCGGAAACCTTTATCAATTTAAACTATTCAATTATTGAAGTGAGCCCTTTTCATAGAAGGCTACAACAGGAGAGGCTTTGCTTATTTGATAATGTGTCGTATTATACATCTTATATTGAAATGGGAGAGTCTTTCGAAGGAATTATTTTTTCGAATGAATTATTTGATGCGTTTCCTGTTGAGATAGTTGAGAAAAGAAATGGAATTTTGTATGAAGTACGTATCACGTATACAGATGAGGGAAACCTTACAGAAGTATTTAGACCGATAGAGAAAAGAGTCGGTCGTTACTTATTGAAATATAACATTCATATTGCTGAGGGACAGCGCTTTGAAGTGCCTATTGCAATGGAAGAGTATATAGAAGAGATTGCGAAATGGTTTAAGAAAGGTATATGTATTACAGTTGATTATGGATATACAAAAGAAGAATGGATGCATCCTGCACATCGTGAAGGAAGTTTAAGAGGATATTATAAGCACAAGCTAATTCGTAATCCTCTTGCATATCCAGGAGAAATGGACCTTACTACGCATGTTCATTGGGATGAGTTGAAGATGAATTTTGAGCTACAAGGAATTAATACGATATGGCATAGGAAGCAATCAGAGTTTTTGTTAGCGGCAGGAATATTAGATCAGCTTGCTAGCCATCAAGATACCAACCCTTTTTCTGAAACTCAAAAACTAAATAGAGCTATTCGCTCTATGATTTTGAACGGAGGATTAGGTAATGCTTTCGATGTTGTTATACACACAAAAGATATGAAGAATTTACTTTTGAATCAATATTTAACAATATGAAAAAAACAAGACACAGTATTTTCTGTGTCTTGTTTTTTAATACGACTTTTAATTATGTAGCATTATATATTTTCTCTCATGATATATATTTATATTAAAGATATGAGATGAAAAATATAGAATACACTCTTTTTCTCTGTCTATAGGTCCCTAACCTAATAATACGCGAACGAGTTGAATGATTGTTTCGTTTTCTACTTTGTAGTAAATTTCCAATCCTTTTCTTTCACTAGAAACGATTTTAGCACTTTTTAACTTTGCTAAATGCTGTGAAATTGTAGATTGTGGCATGTTTAAGCCTGTGTACATTGTAGAAACGTTGCTTGGGCCACGTTCAATTAATCCCTTTACAATACATAAGCGAACAGGATGAGCAAGCACTTTCAATAATTCCGCATTGCTTTCATATAGTTCTATTTCTTTTTGAAAGGTTTCTAACATGTTCTTTTCCACCTCCGTGTGAGCTGTTATACCATACTATACATACCAAAAAATCAAAGAAAAGAAAACAGTTGTTGCAGAAAAAAAGTCCTAAAGTAAAGAAATTGTAAGAAAAGAGACCCTGATGTAAATAAAATAGATAAATTTGCACAGTTTTGTAAAATGACATTTTTGAGTGAAAATTTTGATGCGTTTCAAAAATTGAAAGATATAGATATATTCGTAACACAATTTTATCATGATTTTCTTATTCTTTCAAATGAATATACAAAATTTTTAAAATAATATGACAAAGGAATTATAATGTTATATATAGAATATATAACAGGTTAAAAGAAAAGAAGCTGATTATGATCAGCTTCTTTATGATGATAATGAAATGTTTGGATGTAACTGATACATCTTAGAATAATCAAGTCATCAGTCATTTATTCTAGAGTTCATCTTTTTAAACAACTATTTTATTTCTTGAAGAGTTTTATTATTCGTACACAGCTTCGTTTCTTCCCTTTATGCATTTACAGGTTCTTCTACATAAGAAAGGGCATTTTCAAAATCGGATATTAAATCGTCAACATTTTCAAGGCCAACGGATAAACGAAGTAATGAATTAGAAATACCTCTTTCATCACGAGCTTCTTGCGACAATGCTGCATGTGACATTTTAGCTGGGTAGGAAAGAATCGATTCGACAGCTCCTAAACTAACTGCGAAGACAGGTAATTTTACTTTTGATAAAAATTGGCGGAGTGCGTCTTCTGATTGTAAAGTGAAAGATAGGACAGCTCCGGCTGATGTAGCTTGAGATTGTTGAATGTCAAATCCAAGATGTGTTTGTAAGCCAGGATAATAGACATTTTGAACTTTAGTGTGCTCTTGTAAAAAATGTGCGATTTTGTTGGCACCTGCAGCTGAATGTTCGAGACGTACATGCAATGTTTTAATGCCGCGAAGCACGAGAGAACAATCTTGCGGTCCTAAAATAGCACCAAAAGCGTTTTGTAGAAAGCCGAGCTTTTGAGCGAGTTCTTCATCTTTTACGACAGCTAATCCGGCGGTGACATCGCTATGACCAGCAATAAACTTTGTAGCGCTATGAAGAACGACATCAGCGCCAAGATCAAGCGGTTTTTGAAATAGTGGTGTCAAAAATGTATTATCAACAAAAGTAAGAGCACCAATAGATTTTGCAAGATTAGAAACAGCACGAATATCTGTCACTTTTAAAAGTGGGTTAGAAGGTGTTTCTACATAAAAGAGCTTCGTATTTGGTTTAATGTTTTCTTTTACTTCTTCCACATTGGTCATATCAACAAATGTATGTGAAACACCATAACGGGAGAGAACTTCAGTAACAATTCGATAAGTACCTCCATATACATCTTCTGAAATAAGAACATGGTCACCTTGTGAAAGAAGGAGAAATGCAGTAGAAATGGCTGCAATGCCTGATGCAAAGGCAAATCCTTTTGTCCCGCCTTCTAATAAAGCAATGATATCTTCAAGAGCTTCACGTGTTGGATTTCCAGATCTACTATAGTCATACTTTCCGAAAGCATCTACATCAAACTGATGGAATGTTGATGTGTTATAGATGGGAACGTTAACAGCTCCTGTGTGTGTGTCATGCTTGTATTGATTATGCAGTAAAAGCGTATCTATGGAATAACTCATATTCTTACACCTTCTTTTACAAGTTTAATTGCTTGCTTTAAGTCTTGAATTAAGTCGTTGCTATTTTCGATGCCGACTGAAAAACGGAGAAGACGATTACAAACACCACGTGCTGTTCGAACATCTTCTGGAATGTCGGCATGAGTTTGCGTTGCTGGATAAGTCATTAAACTTTCGACACCGCCAAGACTTTCAGCAAATGTAATTAAGGATAAAGATTGTAAGAAAGGATTAATCCAAGTTTCATCTTGAAGGCGAAATGAAATCATACCACCTCTTCCTGGATAAAATACATCTGTCACACCATCTTCATCATTTAAATAAGCAACAATTGCATGAGCGTTTTCTTCATGCTGTTTCATGCGAAGTGCTAAAGTCTTCATGCCTCGAATTAATAGCCATGAATCAAACGGGCTTAAGACAGCACCAGAGGCATTATGATAATGAGCAAGCTCCTCGCAAAGAGATTTCCCTTTCGCAACGACAAGTCCGCTTAGTACATCGTTATGACCGCCTAAATATTTAGTTGCGCTATGAAGGACGATGTTTGCACCTTCTGTTAATGGTTGCTGTATATAAGGTGTATAGAACGTGTTATCTACAATAAGAAGTAGTCCGTGCCTTTTCGCTACACTTGCTACACTTACGATATCAGTTACTTGCATTAATGGATTAGTCGGTGTTTCTATGAAAATAGCCTTCGTTTGAGATGTGATTGCTTGCTCAATTTGTTTAATAGATTGTGTATCTACGTATCTACATCGAATATTCCACTTGTCTTCATGTTCGGAAAATAGACGATATGTTCCCCCGTATAAGTCTTCAGATACGATAAGCTCATCTCCGGAACGGAATAGTGAAAGGACAAGGAGAACAGCCGCCATTCCTGAACTACAGGCATACCCTTGCTCACCGCTTTCTAAGTCTGCAATTGCCTGTTCTAAAAGGCCACGAGTCGGATTTCCAGTTCTTGAATAGTCAAATCCAGTAGATTTACCAATTCCTTCGTGACGATAAGCAGTTGAGAAATAAACAGGTGGATTAACCGTTCCTGTTGTAGCTTCGCTACGGTTCCCGATTTGTGCTAGTTTTGTTTCGATTGTTGACATGTGAAAATTCCCCCTTTTTAAAGTGAACGACTAAGTGAAAATAAAAAAAGCCTTCTAAGAAGAAGGCTTTCGGATTGAATAGAGTCTTCTTCTCATCTGTCAAATCTTTCACAATTTGCTGGAATTAGCACCTTATTAACGAATGAATGTTAATGGTTGCTGAGGCGTCAAAGGGCCAGTCCCTCTACCTCTCTAGATAAGAATGTTCGTATGAAATTTTATTATGGTTTTAACTTTACAACAAAAGATAATTGAATTGCAACTTTATTTTAAATAATTTTTATTTTTCCGCAAGTGTCATTGACTTTTATTTTAGTGCGTGCTAAATTTATAAAAAATTAACAAACATTGTTAAAAGGGGAACGTATTTCCTTTTAGCTACATAAATAAAATAATAAAGACAAACTCTTATTGAGAGCGGTGGAGGGAAAGGCCCTGTGAAACCCGGCAACCTTCAAACTAAATGTTTGAAACGGTGCTAAAACCTGCAAAACGTGTGTTTTGCATAATAAGAGGAGGAACAATTATGTCCCCCTCTTCAAAGTGAAGAGGGGGTTTTTATATTGATAGAAATGAGGGAGATTCGTGAAATTACTAGATTTATTATCAAAAGGAATTGTAATAGGTGATGGTGCGGTTGGAACGTTATTACATTCGCATGGTTTACAAAGTAGTTTTGAAGAATTGAATTTGTCTGATCCGGACTTAATTATATCGATTCATAAACAATATGTAGCTGCTGGAGCGGATGTTATTCAAACGAATACGTATGGTGCGAATGAAGCGAAACTCCGCATGTATGGTCTAGAAAATCAAGTTGTCCAAATTAATAAAGCGGCAGTGAATATTGCGAAAGCATCAGTAACAGATCGGAATGCAATTTTAGGGACAATTGGAGGTATGAAACATATTGGTGCTGTTACAACGACTGATATAGAGCGAGAATTTATGTTACTTGAGCAGGCAGGTGCTTTACTAGAAGAACAGGTTGATGGATTACTATTAGAAACTTTTTATGATGAATTTGAATTATTGCATGCGGTTAAAGTATTGCGTAAACAAACGAATATTCCGATTGTTGCTCAGTTAGCGTTACATGAGGCAGGTACGACTCAAAATGGGAATGATGTCAATGAAATATTAAAACTGCTTTTAGATTACGGTGCCAATGTTGTTGGGTTGAACTGTCAACTAGGCCCGCTTCACATGACGGAAGCTTTCAAAATGATATCGATTCCTCAAAATGGCTATTTATCAGCATATCCGAATGCAGGTCTCCCGAATTATGTGGAAGGGCGTTACGTATATGAGGGAAGTCCAGCGTATTTTGAAGAAATGACACCGAAATTTATTGAACAAGGTATTCGTTTATTAGGTGGTTGTTGTGGTACTACCCCGGAACATATTGAAGGAATGAAACGTGCTATTGCAAATGTTGCACCTGTAATAGCAAAGGAGACGATTCAAAGGCCTAAAGTGGTCCATACACATGAGAAGCGTTCGAGAGCTCATGTTACTCTAGCAGAAAAGGCAAAGAAACAAACGACAGTTGTAGTGGAATTAGATCCACCGAAAACGTTAGACACGCAGCGTTTTTTTGAAGGGGCAAGAGCACTGAAAAGGGCTGGAGCGGATGCTATTACTCTAGCAGATAATTCATTAGCATCTCCTCGTGTTTCGAATATGGCTATGGGTGCATTATTAACGAAGCATGATATTCCAGTATTGACGCATTTAACGTGTAGAGACCATAACGTCATTGGACTACAGTCTCACTTACTTGGATTATCAGCATTAGGTATGGAGGAAGTGCTAGCTTTAACTGGTGATCCAGCGCGCGTTGGTGATTTCCCAGGTGCAACTTCTGTATATGATTTGTCATCGATAGAGCTCATTAAAATGATTAAAGAGATGAACGACGGACGCTCTATTTTAGGGAAATCAATTGGTCCGGCAACAAGATTTTCTATTGGAGGTGCATTCAATCCTCATGTAAGGCATTTAAAAGCAGCGGTCAAGCGAATGGAACGAAAAATTGATGCTGGTGCTGAATATTTCTTAACGCAGCCGATATATGATGTTGCTTTAATAGAAGAAGTATATGAAGCGACAAAGCATTTGGAACAACCTATCTTTATTGGAATTATGCCGTTAGTAAGTAAGCGGAACGCAGATTTTCTTCATTTTGAAGTGCCGGGTATTACTCTCCCTGAAGAGATAAGACAAAGAATGGATGGACATGAAACGAAAGAGGCAGCCATAGAGGAAGGGATTCGTATTTCACAAGAGTTGATCGATGCGGCGATGAAATACTTTAACGGTATTTATCTTATTACACCGTTTTTAAAATATGAAATTACAGAACATCTCGTGAAATATGTGAGAGAAAAGCAAGAAGTGAAAGAAGGTATTAATTGATGAAACGAATAGAAGAGAGATTACAACATGAAATTTTAATATTAGATGGTGCAATGGGAACGATGATCCAGCAAGAAGACTTAACAGCGGAAGATTTTGGAGGAGAAGAATACGAAGGTTGTAATGAATATTTAGTAAAAACAAGACCGGATGTTATTTTAAATATTCATAAAGTCTACATTGAAGCTGGAGCAGATATTATTGAAACGAATACGTTTGGTGCAACAAATATTGTATTAAGTGATTATGCATTGTCTCATTTAGATGAAGAGTTAAACGAAAGGGCAGCGCTTTTGGCAAAGCAAGCGGTTAAAGAAAGTGGGAAAGAAGTGTATGTTGCGGGAGCGATGGGACCAACGACGAAAGCGATTAGTGTTACAGGTGGTGTGACTTTTGAAGAGTTAATTGAAGCCTATACAAGGCAAGCGAGAGGACTATTAAGAGGAGAAGTTGATGTATTACTCGTTGAAACGAGTCAAGATATGCGTAATGTGAAAGCTGCGTACATTGGAATTCAATCGGCGTTTGAAGAACTAAACAAAATAGTACCTATTATGATTTCTGGAACAATTGAACCGATGGGAACGACTTTAGCGGGTCAAACGATCGAAGCCTTTTATTTATCGGTAGAGCATATGAAGCCATTATCGGTTGGATTAAACTGTGCTACTGGTCCAGAATTTATGAGGGAACATATACGTTCCCTATCTGATTTATCGGAGTGTTATATTTCGTGTTATCCAAACGCTGGTCTTCCTGATGAAGATGGGCATTATCACGAATCTCCAGCGTCACTTGCTGAAAAAGTAAAACGTTTTGCTGAAGAAGGATGGATTAATATTATTGGTGGTTGTTGTGGCACAACACCAGAACATATACGTGTAATGAAATCGGCGCTTGCCTCGATTAATCCTCGTGAGCATCATGAAAGGGTTGGACATGGAATTAGTGGACTAGAAGCGTTGCAATACGATGATTCTATGAGGCCTTTATTTGTTGGAGAAAGGACGAATGTAATTGGATCGCGTAAGTTTAAAAGATTAGTAGCAGAAGGGAAATTTGAAGAGGCTGCTGAAGTGGCAAGAGCGCAAGTGAAGAAAAATGCTCATATTATTGATATTTGTATGGCAGACCCTGATCGTGATGAAATAGAAGATATGGAAAGATTCTTGGCAGAAGTTACGAAAGTGTTAAAAGTACCGATTATGATTGATTCAACAGATGAAAATGTTATGGCGAAAGCTCTTACTTATATTCAAGGAAAAGGTGTTATCAATTCTATTAATTTAGAGGATGGAGAAGAACGTTTTGAAAAAGTGACCCCCCTTCTTCGGAAATACGGTGCTGCGATAGTTGTAGGGACAATTGATGAAGATGGTATGGCAGTTAGTGCAGAAAGAAAGATAGAGATTGCTAAAAGAAGCTATGAATTACTAACGAAAAAGTATGGTATACGCCCATCTGATATTATTTTTGATGCGCTTGTGTTTCCTGTAGGAACAGGTGATGAAGAATATATAGGTTCAGCGGCAGCGACTATAGAAGGAATTCGTCTTATTAAAGAAGCGTTACCAGAATGTTTAACGATTCTAGGTGTGAGTAATATATCTTTTGGTTTACCACCAGCTGGACGTGAAGTATTAAACTCTGTCTTTCTATATCATGCAACGAAAGCAGGATTAGATTATGCGATTGTTAATACGGAAAAATTAGAACGCTATGCGTTAATTCCAGAGGAAGAAAAACGTCTTGCGGATGCATTATTATTTGAAACGACGAAAGAGACGTTAGAAAAATTTACAAACTTCTATCGTGTTGCCAAAAAGAAAGATGTCGTTATACAAGAAACGCTAACACTTGATGAACGACTGGCAAATTATATTGTAGAAGGTACGAAGCAAGGACTACAAGAAGATCTAAGTCTCGCGCTTACAGAAGGACGAAAACCTCTGGATATTATTAACGGGCCGCTTATGACAGGAATGGATGAGGTGGGGCGATTATTTAACGGTAATGAGCTTATCGTTGCTGAAGTATTGCAAAGTGCTGAAAGTATGAAAGCTGCCGTAAGTTATTTAGAGCCACATATGGAATCTAGTGAGAGTGCAAAAAAAGGGAAAGTATTATTAGCGACTGTTAAAGGAGACGTACATGATATTGGGAAAAACCTTGTTGAAATTATTTTATCAAATAACGGATATGAAATTATTAATTTAGGAATTAATGTTCGTTCGGATCGAATTGTTCAAGAAGTACAAGAAAAGAAACCTGATATTATTGGCCTTTCTGGTTTGTTAGTAAAATCAGCGCAACAAATGGTAACGACTGCTGAAGATTTAAAAGCAGCGAATATTGATATTCCAATTGTTGTAGGTGGTGCAGCACTAACGAGGAAATTTACAGATAATCGTATTTCTCCATCTTATAAAGGGCTCGTATGTTATGCAAGTGATGCAATGACAGGTCTTGATATTATTAACAAATTACAAAAAGAAGAAGAACGTGAAAAGATGAAGCGAGATAAAAAGGAACGCCATCTTCATATTGTGAAACAAGAGGAGAAAAAAATAGAAATTCCCGCAGTTATTGAGCCGTTGCCAAAAGCAACTGTTATGATACCAGATTCGACGAAACGAGTTGTACTACGGGATATTCCTGCCCTTCATCTTGCACCGTTTTTAAATAGACAAATGTTAATTGGACACCATCTTGGGTTAAAAGGAAACGTAAAAAAACTCTTGCAAGAAGGGGATAAAAGAGCACATGAGCTAAATGATTTAATTGATGAATTATTACAAGAAGGACAATCTTGGTTACGCCCAAAAGCGGTGTATCAATTTTTCCCGGCGCAAAGTGATGGACAAAATATAATTATATACGATCCGGAAGATCACACACGTATTATAGAGCGATTTGAATTTCCGAGACAAGGGAAAGCACCATACCGTACTTTAGGAGATTATATACGCCCGATTGGAGATGAGATGGATTATGTCGCTTTCTTATCTGTTACCGTTGGAGAAGGGGTTCGAGATATTGCAGAGGAATGGAAGGCGAAGGGAGATTATTTACGCAGTCATGCGATTCAGTCGTTAGCACTTGAATTAGCAGAAGGACTTGCTGAAAAAACACATATGCTCATTCGTGATCGTTGGGGAATTCCAGATTCACCTGAACTGACGATGGAAGAGAGATTCCGTACAAAATATAGAGGAATACGCGTATCATTTGGTTATCCAGCATGCCCAGAACTTGCTGATCAAGAAAAATTATTTCGCTTAATTCATCCAGAAGAAATAGGTATTTCATTAACAGAAGGATTTATGATGGAGCCAGAAGCGTCTGTAACCGCTATGGTATTTTCTCACCCTGAGGCAAGGTATTTTAGTGTACTATAGTGTAGAAGGGGGAGACGTATGAAAAAAATAGTCTTTACAGGTGGCGGTTCGGCCGGGCATGTAACACCTAATTTAGCAATTATTCCACATTTACAAAAGCAGAACTGGGATATCTCTTATATTGGTTCTCATCAAGGGATTGAGAAAACGATTATAGAAAAAGAAGGAATCCCATACCATAGTATTGCAAGCGGGAAGCTACGTCGTTATTTTGATTTGAAAAATATAAAAGATCCTTTTCTCGTGATGAAGGGTGTTATGGATGCGTACGTAACAATTCGTAAACTAAAACCGGATGTTATTTTTTCAAAAGGTGGTTTCGTATCCGTACCAGTCGTAATAGGAGGGTGGCTAAATAGGGTGCCAGTTTTATTACATGAATCTGATATGACACCTGGACTAGCAAATAAAATTGCGCTCCGTTTTGCCTCGAAAATATTTGTTACATTTGAAGAAGCAGCGAAACATTTACCGAAAGAAAAAGTAATATATACAGGATCGCCTGTACGTGAAGACGTACTAAGAGGAAATCTTGAAAAAGGTTTAAAGTTTCTAGGGTTTTCCCGGAAGAAATCAGTTATTACTGTTATGGGAGGAAGTTTAGGCGCAAAGAAAATTAATGAAACGGTTCGATCGGCACTTCCAGATCTTCTGAAAAATTATCAAATTGTGCATCTTTGCGGAAAAGGAAATCTTGATGAATCCTTACAAAATAAAGAAGGATATAGACAATTTGAATATGTACATGAAGAGTTGCCGGATATATTAGCAGCAACAGATTTTGTTATTTCGCGTGCGGGATCCAACGCGATTTTTGAATTTTTAACAATGCAAAAGCCGATGGTTTTAATTCCGTTATCGAAATTTGCAAGCCGTGGAGATCAAATTTTAAATGCTGAATCCTTTAAAAGACAAGGGTATGCATCGGTATTATATGAAGAGGATGTAACGGTGAACTCACTTATAAAGCATATAGAAGAGCTATCTCATAATAATGAGACGTATAAAATAGCATTAAAAAAATATAATGGAAAAGAAGCGATTAAAACTATCATTCAACATATTTCAGAGGCATGATTAAACAATCATGTCTTTTTTAGTAGGATGAAAGATTCCAAGAATTGATATTTTTATGTTACAATAAAGTGAAACTTTAATCAGTGGGGGGGGCATCCCCACTGATTATTAGTTGAACCAATCGGGCTTTTACGGGCAGTTAATCCCACACCTAACTTCTTTGTTTTCGTTGAATTTTGAGGTGGGGGTCTTACTGCCCGTTAATGCGGGGTAACAAATGGTTAATAGGGAAATTCCAATTGATTAAGCGTGAAAATACGAATGGATTAGGAGTGACTGTGTTGGAGCTAAGTCTCTATGAAAATACTGCACTTATTATATGCTTTGTGTTGTACGTTGGTAGTGTTATTGTTTATATTTCACGGAAATTTTCACAAGAACGAGAGCTTGAAAAATCAGAAATAACAGCTGAACTAGAAATGTTAGCTGATGAAAGTTATAAAAAACAAAAAATAAAAGAAGATCATGAGGCACCCCATCATTGAAACGCAAATAAGTTCTAAGGATGGGGATTTTTTTTGAAAAAATCCCATTAACGCTAAAAAAGGAGTTTCCCCATACATATTTAAGGAGTGAATATAAATGAAATTTTATATTGCTTCAGGATTTCAAAATAAACATCTTGTTCGTTTCGTATCAAGCCAGTTGAAAGAAGTGGGATGGCAGCATACATATGATTGGACGAAAAATGAAAGAGCAACCAATAGAGAACAATTGCAAAAGATTGGTGAAGAAGAACGAGAAGCGATACGAGAAGCTGATGTTTTCTTACTCATACTAGAGGGTGGGAATGGAAGTCATACAGAATTAGGGATGGCAATTGCTTTAGAAAAGAAAATTTATATATATCACAAGGGCAATGAGTTGCAAACGACATTCTACCATTTACGAGAAGTTGATATTTTCGAAGGAGAAATTGAGGGGCTTGTCTCATATATATTGAATAAAGTGGAATGTTAGACGTGGGAATGCAGCGAGAAATATTTCTTGCAAAAAAAGAGTGAAGGTTACCATTAGGCTATTTTGGGCACAGTTATTATAAGTAAAGCATATAAAGGAGTTATAAATATGAAATTAGAAAATGGATGGGAAACAAGTTTTTTAGAGGTTGTACAAAACAGTGAATTTAAGAAAGATGCAATTCTTAGTCAATTGCTTTTTGCGGATAGTGAAGAAGTAGAAGAGCTTGTTGATGATTACGGTTATGAAGAGATTATTGAACGCGAACATGATGATGAGTTAGCAGGAATTTTAGGAGAAGAACTTTTCAGTGAGCTGGAGCGAAACGTATTCTTATCTCCACAGCCAGAAGAAAAACTTATTTCATTCGTAAATGGATTAGGTTTTCATGTGTTAGATTGGATTGTGCTTCTTGAAACAGAATTTGGCATTGATAGCGCAAACTTCACATCGGATGCAGTGAAAATGTTAGAAAAGCGCTTTAGACAGTTTCCCTATATAGAAGAGAAGACAATTTTTGATATGACGTTTGAAGAAGCGATGGATGTATTAGAATCTGTTACAGGATTACAGCTGAAGGGGAAAATGAACGTATAATGAAAAAGAACGTGATAGCTTCACGTTCTTTTTTTTTACATAATAATAATTTTATCATCTAGCTTTGTTTGTCCAGTAAGAAGTGCATTTAAATACTCTACTTTTCGTATGCAAGCTTGTATATGTCTTTCAACCTCTTGTAACTCTGCTTGGTGATGCGTTTCAATTGGATGAATTTGTACGTTAAATTTTTCGAATTGACTACTATATGTTATTTCTGCATAGCCGCTCATAATATCGGTTTCGTTATGAAATAAAAATTGCTTCGTTTCTTCACAGAATGATACATCCTGAAAGCCATATACTTTTAATGCTTCAATTACTTTGTTAATCATGTTTATATTCATTTTTTAACCCTCTTTACGAAGTTCTACTTTTATATTATAACATAAAAAATTGCGTAGAAAGCGCTTCCAAGTGTATTTTATTATAAACTTTACGTTTCAATCATAAAAATGAAACAAAGAAAAAATAATTGTAAAGAAGGAAGGACTCTTTTATTGTTTCGTCATATATATAGAGAAATAGTGCAATGAAAGGAAATTTTCCGAGGTGGAGATTGTATTTCCAATTTGAGCGCAGTAAAAGAGGTGAGAATCTTGAACTTTGATATTGTAGGACAAAAAGCATATATAAAAAATGGGCCGCATCGGAACCGAATTGGAACTGTAAAGAAAAATGAAAAACAATTAGAATCCCATTTTGCTATTGTAATTGGAGAACAAAGTATTGATGTAGAGCTAAAGGATATCGTGTTAGTTGGAGTAGATGTAGGACAATTTCATACATGGTGCGAGCAAAATGGTTATTTGTGAAAGGGACGGGCTGTGAGATAATGAAATATATTTGAGAAAAGAGAATATGTTATTGTATTCTCTTTTTCTATGTGTGTGGAGACGGAAATGAAGTATAAAGAACAAGAGTTTACATTGGAGTTGAAAGAGAACATTAAATGTATGGAAAAGGAAATAGAGCGAATATCACTTGGATTTTTTAAAGCGTATTCGCATTTATACATAGGGAAAAATATGAAATTAGATATGGGATTTGAAAGAGAAAAAGAGAATCCCTTTGAAATAGGATATTATTCATCAGTTTCTATAGCGGTATTAGATGAAGAAGGAGAGATGATTGAATTTTACATTATTCCAATTTGGAGATGCGAAAATGCTTTTTTAGGGATGCCAACTCAGTCGAGAGTTTGGGGGAGTAAGAAAGTAGGGGAACTTGTTGATGAATCTTGTTATGAGATTGAGGAAGAGTTAAAAGAGCAACTAGAAGAATACTTGGAGTGATAACTTTCAAGAGAAGATGTATAGAGATGGAACATAATAAAAAAGACGCTAACAGTATAAATTGTTAGCGTCCTTTTTTATTATGAAGCAATCTCACCAGTTTTTACATCATCCTGATTGTACGTATCCTGATCTAATTCACCAAGCCATTTACTAGAAATAAGACCAGCTGTCATAGAACCACTTACGTTAAGAGCTGTACGACCCATATCGATTAATGGTTCAACTGAGATAACAAGAGCGACAATGCCGATTGGTAAGTTCATTGTAGATAGTACGATTAACGCTGCGAATGTTGCACCGCCACCAACACCGGCAACACCGAATGAGCTAATAGCAACGACAGCGATTAAAGTTAAAATGAATTGTGGTTGTAATGGATCAATTCCTACAGTTGGAGCGACCATCATAGCAAGCATTGCTGGATAAATACCTGCGCAACCGTTTTGACCGATAGATACCCCAAAGGATGCAGCGAAGTTAGCGATTCCTTCAGAAATACCAAGCTTTTCTTTTTGAGCTTCAATATTTAATGGCATTGCACCAGCACTAGAGCGAGATGTGAATGCAAATGTTAATACAGGGAACACTTTTTTCAAATATTGAATTGGATTTAAACCAGATAATGCGATTAATAATAAGTGAATGATAAACATTACGATAAGAGCTACGTAAGATGCTAACACGAAGTTACCAAGTTTTAAAATAGCATTTATATCGCTACCAGCAACTGTCTTTGCCATAAGAGCTAATACGCCGTATGGAGTAAGAAGTAAAATTAATGTTACCATACGCATTACGATTGCATATACAGCATCAAGCATTTTCTTAAATAGCTCTGCTTGTTCTGGATATTTTCGTTTTACACCTATAAAGGCAATCCCGATAAAGGCTGCAAATATTACAACAGAAATTGTTGATGTTGGACGAGCACCTGTTAAATCAAGAAAAGGATTCGTAGGCAACAGTTCTAACAATTTGTCTGGAATTGTTGTCTTTTCAATAGAAGTAAATCTTTCTTCTACTAATTTCAGACGAGCAGATTCTGCATCACCTTGTTGTAATCCTGTTGCTGATACATCAAATCCTGCGCTTGCAGCTATACCGACAGCTGCGGCAATTCCTGTAGTAAGAATTAAAATTCCGATAATAAGACCACTGATTTTACCAAGGTTTTTCGTTAATTGTAATTTTGTAAATGCTGAAATAATAGATACTAAAATAAGTGGCATAACGATCATTTGAAGTAATTTCACATAACCGTTACCAATTAAACTAAACCAGGTATTTGATTCGATAATTACTTTAGAAGTAGGTTCATAAATAAATTGTAATATAAGACCAAAGATAATTCCGACTCCTAAAGCAGTAAATACACGTTTATTAAAAGATACATGCTTACGTTGCATATAATACAATACGCCAACTAAAATGAGCATGACTGTGATGTTAATCCCGACAAGCAGTGTATTCATGTTGATTCCCCCTAATTCCAATGTGTTATATAGAATATAAGGTAATAAAACCTATAAGTCAACTAGGGAATTGCGGAATTAAAAAAAAGATGGCAATTTGCCATCTCTTAATGCCCAGCTCCAGGGACAAGTAAAAATGTTGTGTACCATGTAAATCCGATGAAGAAAACGGTTAAATATGCCCCGAATACGTATATATACATACGCTCTGTTAATTTTAAATAACTTAAAAGTACGAAGAATCCTGTTTGTCCTAAAAATAGTAGTGCGGTCGAATGCATATCCCCTACGTAAAACATAACCGAGAAAATTCCAGTCCAAAAGCCGAGAACGCGAAACATGCGCTCCATGCCATCTCCCTCCTTTTCTAAAAAAAGTAAAACCTCTTTTCATTATAGTTTATTTTTCTAACTATTGTAAATATTCATTCATATAAAAAAAGAAGCCAATTATAATATTGACTTCTTCTTAGTTGAAAAACTAAATTTGAACTTTATCCCGCTATTTGTGGGCAGTAAAACTCCCACCTCAAAATTCGGCTTGAGCAAAGAAGTTAGGTGGGAGATCAACCGCCCGTAAACGCCCGATTGGTGAGGGCTAATAATCAGTGGGGGAAGAACACCCCCCACTGATTAAAGTTTCACTTTATAGTTACAAGATTTGCAGCCATCTAGTAGACTATCGTTTCGTGTTAATTCCACGTTCGGGAATAGGATTTCAAAAATCCCCTTCATCATATCTCCGTGCATATTACAAATTTCAGTCGGATGATGCGCAGCAACTTCTTTAAATGGGCAATTGTGTACATCATAGAAAATTTTTGTGCCATCTGTACTTAATTCAAAAGCAGGGGATAAGCCAGCAGTTGAGAATGCTTCTTTTGCGATTAGCATTTTTTGTTCTATCGTCAATGCTTCTGCACTTACATTTAAGCGATGCATATGTTGTTGCATTAATTCTTTGCCGAATTGTTTCCCTGTTTCATATAGCGCTTTTTCACCAGCACTACCTAAGCTTAGCAGTGAATTAAATGCTATCTGCGCTAATAATTGATAATCGCGAAATGGGAATTGTAACTGGATGACATCTTGAGACAAGACGTATAGTCTGCTTGGTCTGCCGCCTTTCCCAGTTTTTTTTGTTTCTGATTTGAGCATATTAACATCTTCTAATTTAGATAAATGTAAACGCGCTACGTTTGGATGAATATTAAACTCATCTGCAATTTCTTGTACAGTTACGTAATTATGTTTTTGCGAAATATATTTATAAATATAATAACGAGTAGGGTCAGATAATACACCTGTAATTTTTAAAGCTTGTTCCATGAGGATCTCCACCTTTATCACTTTATCCAAGATATTAACATTATAATACAGATAAACTTCTATATAGGTAATTTCAGACAATAATTCGGAAATTGTTCATAATTTCACAAACATATTTTTCCTTTTTCTCTTAGTGAAAATACAAAATCTCTAATTTTTCTTGTGCATTTTTTTATGATATATACATAGTGAGGAGGGAAACTTGATGAATAGTGTCGAGCTTTTTGCAAATATGATTATGAAAGAAGCTTGTAGGGTGCAAGCATCGGACTTACATATTGTGCCCAGGCAGAAGGATGTGGCGATTCAATTACGTATTGGAAAAGATTTAATTACGAAACGGTGTATTGAGAAAGAATTTGGAGAAAAGCTTGTTTCACACTTTAAATTTTTAGCATCAATGGATATAGGAGAGAGGAGAAAACCTCAAAATGGTTCGTTGTACTTACAAATTGATGGACAAGAAGTGTATTTACGCCTTTCAACACTTCCAACAGTATATCAAGAAAGTCTCGTTATTCGCCTCCATTTACAAGCATCTGTACAGCCACTGTCTCATCTTTCGTTATTTCCAAGTTCAGCGGAAAAATTACTCTCTTTTTTAAAGCATTCTCATGGGTTACTCGTATTTACTGGGCCAACTGGTTCTGGAAAAACAACAACAATGTATGCGTTATTAGAAGTAGCTAGAAAATGGCAAACACGTCGCATCATTACACTGGAAGATCCAGTTGAGAAAAGAAAAGACGGTTTATTACAAATTCAAATAAATGAAAAAGCTGGTATCACATATAAAACGGGATTAAAGGCTATTTTGCGTCATGATCCAGATATTATTTTAGTTGGCGAAATTCGTGATGAAGAAACAGCAAAAGTAGCTGTAAGGGCCAGTTTGACGGGACATTTAGTAATGACAACCTTGCATACAAATGATGCGAAAGGAGCGATACTACGATTTATGGATTATGGTATTACAAGGCAAGAAATTGAACAATCATTATTAGCAGTAGCTGCTCAGCGGCTCGTCGAATTAAAATGTCCATTTTGCAGAGGGAAGTGTGCAACTTTATGTAAATCAATGAGGAAAGTGAGACAGGCAAGCATTTATGAACTGTTATATGGATATGAATTAAAACAAGCGATTAAAGAAGCAAGTGGAGAACATGTTACGTATCACTATAAAACGTTGGAATCGTCGGTTCGAAAAGGGTATGCTTTAGGCTTTTTAGAAGAAGATGTATATGTTTAAGAGAAAATGGAGTTTAAGTGATCAAGCATTATTATGTAAAAGATTAAGTGATTTATTAGAGAAAGGTTACTCACTTTTGCAGGCGTTAGAATTTTTGCAGTTGCAACTACCATTAGAGAAGAAATTACAGTTACAGCGTATGATCGAGGGATTGAAAAATGGACAAAGTTTGCACGCTTCTTTTCACCAATTAATGTTTCACTCTGAGATGTTAAGTTATTTGTTTTATGCAGAGCGACATGGTGACATTTCTTTTGCTTTGCAACAAGGGAGCGTACTTCTTTACAAGAAAGATAAATATAGGAAAGATATGATGAAAGTAATGCGATATCCTATGTTTTTATCATTTTTTTTAATGATTATGCTTTCTGTTTTTAACCTCATTTTATTGCCTCAGTTTGAAATGATGTATAGTTCTTTACGTTCTACAGCACCACCACTTACGGAGCAAATTTTAGTTGCAATTAAATTATTACCCTACTTCATTTATATGATTGTTCTTATCGTTATAATGGGATTTAGTTTATATATATTTTATTTCCGAAAACTTCCGCCTACTCAAAAGGTAAAGATTATGATCCGTATTCCCCTTATGAAAACATTTCTTATTTTAAATCATTCGCATTATTTTTCCACTCAATTAAGTGGTTTATTACACGGTGGATTGTCGGTACACGAAGCATTAACAATAATGATGAAGCAAAAGTATCATCCGTTCTTTCAGTATGAAGCAGACCGAATTGAGCGGCAATTAATTGCAGGAGAACCGTTACAATCTATTATTGATAAAAGCGGTTATTACGAGAAAGAACTTTCTTATATCATTACGCATGGACAAGCAAACGGTAATTTAGCAAATGAGCTTGGTGATTACAGTGAGCTCATTATTGAAAAGGTAGAACAAAAAATTAAACGTATGTTATTTGTGATTCAACCCATTTTATTTACATGTCTTGGGGTTATAGTCATTTTGATGTACTTAGCGATGATTATGCCGATGTTTCAAATGATGAATTCTATATAGGGGGCATTTACATGCAGAATGAGGAGGGTTTTACTCTTTTAGAAATGTTATTAGTTATGGTTGTCATAACTGTATTATTACTATTAATTATTCCAAATGTAGTTACACAGCGCTCATCCGTCCAAGGAAAAGGATGTGCAGCCTATGTGAAATCTATAGAAGCACAAATACAAGCATATCACTTGCAACATAATAAGATTCCATCAATAGAGGAACTTGAAACAGGAAAGTATATTACTTCAAAAACTTGCCCGAAAGGTGAACCAATCCATATTTCCGATGATGGTACGGTATCAGCTGGGAAATCGTGAAGCAAAAAGGTTTTACTCTTTTAGAAATGCTACTTGTCTTATTTGCTATTTCTGTACTGAGTGTTGTTACGCATTTTAACGTTACTTCATTACATGAAAAACAAAAAGTTGAGCAGTTTTTGAAACAGTTTTCAAATGATATTTTGTATATGCAGCAGTTGGCGATTAAGCGTCAACAACATTATACGTTACGCTGGTTTAAAGGGAAACAGATGTATTATATTTCGGAATCGGAGACAGACCTTTTAATTGTTAAGAGAGAATATGATAAAGATGTCCAAATGGATTTGCATACCTTTCCAAATCCAATGACATATAATCCGAGCGGGAATATTAATAGGGGTGGTACGATTTTACTTTCCTATCGAGGGTATAAATATGAGATTGTATTTCAGCTTGGAAGAGGGAGATTTACGTATCGTGAAGTGTCAAAAAGGATCAGTAATGGTTGAAATGGTTGTAGCGTTAAGTTTAATAATGATGGCGGCATCGTTATTGCTCCCGCAAACATTATTAATTATGCAAGAAAGAAAAAATATAAAAATGAGCTATAAAGCATTAATATTATTAAAAAAAGAAGCGGCCTTATTTAAGTATGAGAATGAGGAAAAGCGAGTAAAAGAGCAAGTCATAAAAGGAATTGTATATTACACATATTGGAGAGGAGATGAAGTTTGTACGATGTGGAAAGATAGGAGAGGAAAAGCGATGGAGCAATGCCTTTATGCAAAGGAAAAATAAAAACGAAGCGGGATTTACATTAATAGAAATGATTGCATGTTTGTTGCTTTTATCAATGTTCTTTTTACTTTTACCGCGTCTTCATATTATGGGGATAGAAAATACACATTCAAAAGGATTAAATGACTGGGAGTGGGATGTGTTTTTAGGACAAATGCAATTAGAGTTTCGTGAAGTATCAAGTGGGAGGAAGATAGAGCTAGAAAACGGTGGGAATATTTTACGCTTCCAACTTCGTAATGGTGATCAGGTGACGTATGAAAAGTTGAATAGTAATTTAATAAGAAAAGTAAATATGCGCGGAAGGGAATTTATATTACAAAGGATTGAAGCGATTTCGTATAAATTAACACCTCATTTGTTATATATATATGTGAAAGATATAAGTGGTGAAATATATGAAGGCGTGGCTGTGCGCTATAGTGAAATTGAGATAGAAACATGAGAAAACAAGATGGATTTGCAATGCCAGGAACAATTATTTTTCTTATTTTATTCATTTCTTTTTTGATGTACGAAACGAATATGTTACTTTCGGATAAAAAATTTTATTCTGAAATAGAACAAAGTTTTTTCATGGAGGAACTTGTTGATCGCGCTATTTCAGATATAAAAAGAGAGTTACAGCAAAAAGAAAAAGAGGATGTTTTTTTATTTCAGTATGAAAGAGGAGAAGTGAGTGGAAAGTACGTCTTTGAAAATGATGTTATTATCATTTCGTTGCAATGTGTTACAAAACAGAGAGTTTTCTATACAGTGAGCTTTCGGTATAGGGAAAAGGATAATAAAATATTTGATTGGGTAGAAGGATAATATGTAAAATATATGGAGAAGAACCATGAGTTTCTATTGTGGAGGGAGTCAATTTCTTTGAGGAAAGGGATAAGAATAATGGTCAAAAGTTTAAATTTTCTCAAAAAAGAGAAAGGTAGAAAGAATATGATATATTCATGCTATCCAATCATTTTTTTCTAGGGAGATAAGGAAATGACAAATAACAATCAAATAGGTGAAAATAAGGAACAAACTATTTTTGATCATAAAGGAAATACGATTATGACAGAGGATAGGGAAATACAAATTATTTCAAAATTCGAAGAACCTCTTATTGTCGTATTAGCAAATGTATTAAGTGATGAAGAGTGCGATGAATTAATTGAATTGTCTAAAAGTAAGATGGAACGTTCTAAAGTTGGTTCATCACGTGATGTAAATGATATTCGAACGAGTAGTGGTGCATTTTTGGAAGAGAATGAACTAACTTCGAAGATTGAAAAACGAATTTCATCTATCACGAATGTTCCTGTAGCGCATGGAGAAGGATTGCACATTTTAAATTATGAAGTAGATCAAGAATATAAAGCGCACTATGATTATTTTGCGGAACATAGTAGATCAGCTGCTAATAATCGTATAAGTACTCTTGTGATGTACTTAAATGATGTAGAAGAAGGCGGAGAAACATTCTTTCCGAAATTAAATCTTTCTGTACACCCTAGAAAGGGAATGGCAGTATACTTTGAGTACTTTTATCAAGATCAATCACTAAATGAGCTTACGTTACATGGAGGGGCACCTGTTACGAAGGGCGAGAAATGGATTGCAACGCAGTGGGTGAGAAGAGGTACTTATAAGTAAAAGTGAGCCAGCTTGTTTGATTACGAGAAAATAGTGAGTATGTTACGTTTTGTTCTTCATAGCATAAGAAGAACAAAACGTTTTTTTATTAAATAAAGTAACATCTTTCGTTATAATAACAAATAATAACGGATGATTGAGAGGAACGAAAATGAAATCTATATACATAACTGGCTATATGGGAGCCGGGAAAACAACAATTGGAAAAGTGTTAAGTAAAGAACTTCATATGGATGTTGTAGATACAGACCAAAAAATTGAAGAGAAGCAAGAGAAGGCAATTCGTGATATTTTTGCCGAAGAAGGCGAAATGGCTTTTCGGGAATATGAAAGTGAAATGTTACGTTCACTACCGGTTCAGAATGTAATTATTACAACGGGTGGAGGGATTATTGAACGAGCGGAAAATCGAAAGTGGATGAAGGAAAATGGAACTGTTGTGTATTTATATTGCGATCCACATGTAATTGCAGAAAGGCTTCGTGAAGATACGACACGTCCACTATTTCAGAAGAAAGATATAGATGCATTTATAACGAAATTTGAATCGCGCCGAGCTTATTATGAAGAGGCTGATATTCATATCGATACGACAAATAAGTCGGTAAAGCAAATTATGAATGAATTAAAGCAAAAGATTAATGAATAAAAAAGTGGACATACTAATCAAGTAGAGGTGATGATAATATGTCTACTAATGATTATGTACGCTTTGTGACACAGCAATTTGTGTCATATATGGATGCTCCAAAAGAGGATCGAAAACAACAGAAACAACAACGTCGTGCGGAGAAAGAGCCATTCTTAAATAAATGGTTTGGTGTTATGCCACTGAGCGCTGCTTTGTTTTATCGAAATGTAAAAAATAAAAGAAAAAAATCAAGCTAACTTTTTCGTAATATGTCTGGCAAAATAAAGATCCCCTAGTGCAACAAGCTGCTAGGGGATCTTTATTTATTGTTGCACAGATTCTTTTTCTTCAGTAACCGCATGTATCTTATTATTTACCCATACAAACCCTATTCCGATGCAAATAGAAATACCCCAGCCAACAGCGGTCATAATAGCTCTCATTTCACCATATCCATCTACACCGAAAACAGAGATGAAATAGATTTTCAAGAAGCTTTTTAATATAAATTGAAGGCCGAAAAATAGTGTTAAATATTGCAGTGCTGGATATATACGACTATCACGATAAAGCTCACGACTTTTATCACGATCATGACCTTGCAGTGCTGAAATATCCGCTGCGAAATATAACATAAGTGGTTTTTTTATAAAGATTGTACATATAACGATGCAGCCAAGTACGATATGATAATATGCATCATTCCATAGCATTCGTTCCGCTGATCCAGATATTAAGTCTACCGTTGTATTAGAAATGAGTGTAATTAAAATAAAGAACCCTGTAACGTTAAACTGTTTTTCTTTTTTAAAGGTATACAGTGTATAAATAATCCCCGGAACAGAGGAAATTAACATTGCGTAATAAGGATCGATATAAGGTTTTGCAAATTTCCAAATGAGGAATGGGAATACGAGATAAAAGACAAGATCTAATATAGCTTTTTTATTTTGATTCATACAAATCCTCCTTAAGTCATACATATATTTTATAATATAATTTCTGAAAATTGTATAAGGTTTAATAAAAAAAAGAAAAGTAGATGATTAGTAGATTAAAAAAATTGTCCCTAGCGTAGTAAGTTTTTTTAGTATATAATAAAGGAAACGCTTTCATTTTTTGATTTGTTCACAAAATGGATGGAAAATCACATATTTACTATTGATATGTTACTTTATAATGAAACTAATTAAATATACATGCATACAATATTGTGAAATAAATAACATAAATAATCTATATAAATGTAAACGTTATCAAAAGAGAGGTGGAGACAATGAGTAAATTTTTCTTCAATCATAATCCAGCAACATTAGAGGATGGAAGACTGGTTAAGTATGCTGAAATTATTTATGGAGAAGGTGGCCGTTCTGTATTAGAAAATTTAATGGTGAAGGCATCTATCAGATTACGTGATCGTTATCCGAATAAATCTGACGAACAGATCTCGAACCTCGTAAATCAAGGCATCCATGATATGTTTCAAAAATACGTGAATGAGTAAGAGCAGCTACTGGCTGCTCTTATTTTTTTGTATAAGGATTGTGCCTCTAGCTGAAAATAAAGATGCATTTTGAAACATGCAAAAAGGAGGCGAAAAAGATGAGTAATGGAATTGGTCGTTCAAAAGAGAATCTTCCAACTGATGCAAACCATGTAAGTGCAAAGGATCGTGCATATCAGAAACGTATGACAGAGAAAAAACAGCAAGAGCGTAATGAAGATAGAGAATAGGCTGGGAACATATCTTAAAAGAAGCTCCTTCAATCTGAAGGAGCTTTCTTTAAGATAGAAAATGATTTGCGGTAACATAAAAGAGACCACCGTTTATAATTTGTATTGTAATGCGTGGTTCGTATTGTTCTTGTAATGCTTGCTTTTCAATTTCATAGCTTTCTGGAAGTTCATCGCTATCTTCGTAAAATCGATTTAAAAGGTCTAAATCGTGATTCCAACGCACTCTCGCTTCTTTTGCCCACGTGTGGTCATCTTCAGCGATTATACTTTTTAAAGCATCCTCTATACGCTGTAAGCCACTTTGTGGCTTAATGATAGGTGAGAGGGTAAAACAAAAGTCAGGTATTTTCGGTGTGAGTTTGATCTCTGCTAAAGTGTCATGAAAGTTTGCAATCATTGTCCCGGAAATAAGATGAATACCGATGGAATGAAGTATGTCTTTTTTTCGGTCGCATTGATAAGATACTTTTATATTTACACCAAGCCAAGGATGAAGGGGAGTATGAGTTGCCCCGCTATGTTTCACTTCCTCATATAAACGTATGTATGAACCTAGTTCTTTTGTTGTTTCAAATATTTGATGCAAACGGGGTGAACCGTAATGAATAAGTTCACCGTCGTTTTCTTCGTTTTCCGGATTTGTAATAAGAGTAAGGCGCATCGGGTTCGGAACGCCTCCTGTTTTTTCAAGATAGTGCCAATAGAAAGGGCGGTTCATTAATAATTTATCCATTTCAATTGTTAACTGCACGTCTAATAGGTGAGGGGAACGTTCTAAAATTTCGCAGTTATTCGCCTCAAAAAAGTTATATAAGTAATTATGAATTTCATTTTGCTGCATAGTCCTGCACCTCTGCTTCATTGCGCTTCGCAAAATCGATAATAGATGTTAAATTTTCCATCTTGATTCGAATTTCACCTTCGCTTTTTGACTGCGCGAAAATTTCTTGAATATGCGCATCAATATTTTTCATGTTGATTCTCGTTAAAATTTCATCGAGTTCACCGATTACACGTTCAAATAAATTAATTTTTTCATATAGTAGTTTTAAAATGTGCTCTTCAACAGTGTGCTTTGTTGCTAAGTTATAAATGTGAACATCATTTTTTTGTCCAAGACGGTGAATACGTCCAATCCTTTGCTCGAGTCGCATTGGATTCCACGGTAAGTCGTAATTAATCATATGGCTACAAAATTGTAAGTTAATTCCTTCACCACCAGCTTCGGTCGCAATTAATACTTGGGCATGATTTTGGAAAAGCTCCTTCATCCAATCTTTCTTCCCGCGCTTAAATCCACCGCGAAATGGAACAGAGGAAATGCCATGTTGTTGTAAGAACCATTGTAAATACATTTGTGAAGCTCTATATTCAGTGAAGATAATGACTTTATCGTCAACTTCTTTTATAAGCTCTAGTGCTTTATTTGCTTTGGAGTTGAACGGAATATGATTAATTTTGTCCATCAGCACATCAATATGTGGGTCCTTTATGTAGTGCTCATTTTCTTTCTGTCTTTTTTCTACATGTTTTTTTAATGAATAGTAAACAGCTTCACGACTACTACATGCTTCCCGTTTTAAAGTTAAGGATGAGAAAGCAGATGTGACGGCATCTTGTCCACGCCAATTTTCAATTTCATTATACAAAGCTTGTTCTTCTTCATTGAATTCAACGAAGATTGTTCGTACATGCCTCTTCGGCCAATCAATGCCAGTGTTATTGCGTCTATTTCGAACCATTACTTTATTGATAAGAGCTTTTAAATCTTCATCGGATTCAGTGGAACGATTTTTGGAAGCGTAATATTCTTCAAAATTAGATTGATTGCCTAAATGACCTGGTTTTAATAAAGAAACGAGGTTGAAGATTTCATCGATTTTATTTTGAACAGGAGTTGCAGTTAGTAATAAACAAAACTTCTTTTTTAATCGCTGTGCAAATTCATAGTTTTTTGTTTTATTATTTTTTAGTTTATGTGCTTCATCGATAATAATAAGGTCATACTCTAGGTTTAAAACGATATCGCGATGCGGTGAACGTTTCGCAGTATCGATTGATGAAACGATGACATCAGCTTGTTCCCAAGAATAACTTTTCTTTTGAGCGACCGCAGGAATAAAAAATTTTGTGTTTAGTTCATACGCCCACTGAGATACGAGAGAAGCTGGAACGAGAATGAGTACCTTTTTTACAAGTCCTCGAACCATATATTCTTTCAAAATAAGTCCAGCTTCAATCGTTTTTCCAAGTCCAACTTCATCTGCTAGAATCGCTTTACCATTCATTTGTTCAATGACATTTTGAGCGACCTCTAATTGATGTGGAAGCGGCGTGAAATGTGATAAATGTTTCGGTGCTTGCAATCCATCAAAAGTAGGGACGAGTAACGATTTCTCTGTTTTATAAGCTAAATGATATAAATCCCAATTTGTCCAAGGACCATCTTCATCAATTCTTTTTAAAAAATTATTTTGCCACGTTCGATCTACGGAAATATCGACATTCATTAAGACTCTCCCACCTTTTATAAACTAAAGTGATTATTAAAAAAATCTTTATTATAAGCCTCGTAATAAGGCGCTATCACAATTACTAAAAGTTAAAGAATAGACAACGATAAAGGTCTAAATCTTAAAAGTTGTATTTAATAGGATTAAGAATAAAAAATTCTAAATTATTTTTTATGCTAGAATATTGATGAAATATAGCGAATAATGTTAGGATAATGGTGTGAAATGTGTGGAATCTTTCGTATTTTATCCAAGAAAGTAACTTTTTATTTACGCTTTCATAAAAAAATATACTGAGATTCCGTATAACCTTATCTTTTCAGAATGAAAATGTTTAGATATGGGAAGCAACTTTTATTGATTTGTCAGAGCATAAGGGGGAAAGAGCATGATTACATTACAACGTACACCGTTATTTGATGTATACGCGAAGTATGGTGGGAAAACAGTCGACTTCGGTGGTTGGGAATTACCAGTTCAATTTTCAAGCATTAAAGAGGAACATGAAGCTGTACGTACAGGAGCAGGTTTGTTCGATGTATCTCATATGGGAGAAGTAGAGGTAAAAGGTGTAGATAGTTTAGCATTTTTACAACGTGTTGTTACAAATGACGTATCTACCTTAAAGGTAGGGGGCGCACAATATACAGCTATGTGCTATGAAAATGGTGGCACAGTAGATGATTTATTAATCTACAAACGTGGTGAAGAAGACTATTTATTAGTAATCAATGCATCAAATATCGAGAAAGATTACGAATGGTTAGCTAGCCATGTAATTGGCGATGCGAAAGTAGTCAATGTTTCTAGTGAAGTTGCGCAGCTTGCAATTCAAGGACCAAAAGCAGAAGGCATTTTACAAAAAGTTGTGTCAGAAGATTTGAAAGAAATTAAGTTCTTTAAATTTAAAAATAATATTCTTGTAGATGGAATTCCTGCACTTGTATCTCGTACAGGTTACACAGGTGAAGATGGATTCGAAATTTACTGTAAGAGTGAAGATGCAGCAAAACTTTGGGAGAAACTTCTTGAAGTGGGAGCAGAAGAGGGCTTAAAACCATGTGGCTTAGGTGCTCGTGATACACTTCGCTTCGAAGCAACACTTCCGTTATACGGACAAGAGTTATCAAAAGATATTACACCGATTGAAGCGGGAATTGGCTTTGCGGTAAAACCAAATAAAGAAGCAGATTTCTTTGGAAAAGAAACGTTAAAAGAGCAAAAAGAAAACGGTGCATCTCGTAAATTAGTCGGCATCGAAGTAATCGAACGCGGTATTCCTCGTACGCATTACCCTGTATTTATAGGAGAAGAAAAAATCGGGGAAGTAACGAGTGGTACACAATCTCCAACGTTAAAGAAAAGCATTGGTTTAGCACTAATTGATGTAAAATACGCAGCAGTTGATACAGAAGTAGAAATTGAAATTCGTAATAAACGCGTCAAAGCAGTAGTTGTTCCAACACCATTTTATAAACGTTCAAAGTAACGGGGAGAGGGGTAGATTTCATGTTGCATCGTTATCTTCCAATGACAGAAGAAGACAAAAAAGAAATGTTACAAACAATCGGCGTTCAAACGATTGATGAGTTATTCTCTGATATTCCAGAGAGTGTTCGTTTTAAAGGGGATTTAAAAATTAAAGAAGCAAAATCAGAGCCAGAGCTTTTAAAAGAGCTATCTCAAATGGCTAGCAAAAATGCGAACTTAAAAGAATATGCTTCTTTCTTAGGAGCAGGTGTATACGATCATTACGCTCCAGTAATTGTTGATCATGTTATTTCTCGTTCAGAGTTTTATACAGCTTACACACCATACCAACCAGAAATTTCACAAGGGGAATTACAAGCAATTTTTGAATTCCAAACAATGATTTGTGAATTAACAGGAATGGATGTAGCAAACTCTTCTATGTATGACGGAGGTACAGCTTTAGCTGAAGCGGCAATGCTAGCAGCTGGTCATACTCGTAAAAAGAAAATTCTTGTATCTAAGGCAGTTCATCCAGAATCAAGAGCAGTACTTGAAACATATGCAAAAGGTCAAAATCTTGAAGTTGTTGAAATTGATCATAAAAACGGTGTAACAGATTTAGAAGTATTACAAAGTGAAGTAGATGATACAGTTGCTTGTGTAATCGTTCAATATCCAAACTTCTTCGGACAAGTGGAAAAGTTAGCTGATATCGAAAAAATCGTTCATCAACAAAAATCATTATTTATCGTTTCTTCAAATCCATTATCATTAGGCGCATTAACACCGCCAGGAAAATTCGGTGCTGATGTTGTAATCGGTGATGCACAACCATTCGGTATCCCAACGCAGTTTGGTGGACCGCACTGTGGTTACTTTGCAACAACGAAAGCATTTATGCGTAAAATTCCAGGGCGTCTTGTCGGACAAACTGTAGATTCAGATGGTAAACGTGGATTTGTATTAACGTTACAAGCACGTGAACAGCATATTCGTCGTGATAAAGCGACGTCTAACATTTGTTCAAACCAAGCGTTAAATGCATTAGCAGCTTCTGTTGCAATGACGGCACTTGGCAAACAAGGTGTAAAAGAAATGGCACGTCAAAACATTTCTAAAGCACAATATGCAAAACGTCAATTTGAAGCGAAAGGTTTCACAGTAACGTTCGCTGGACCATTCTTTAATGAATTTGTTGTAGATTGTAAACGTCCAGTTAAAGAAATAAATGATGTATTAATACAAAAGAATATTATCGGTGGTTACGACCTAGGCCGTGATTATAAAGAGCATGAAGACCATATGCTTGTAGCGGTAACAGAGCTTCGTACAAAAGAGGAAATTGACACACTTGTAAACGAAATGGGGGCTATCCAATGAAGAACCAAGACCAAGCACTTATTTTTGAAGTGACTAAAGAAGGACGCGTAGGATATAGCTTACCCAAATTAGATGTAGAAGAAGTAAAATTAGAAGATGTGTTTGAGAGTGATTATATTCGAGTAGAAGATGCAGAGCTTCCAGAAGTATCTGAACTTGATATTATGCGCCATTACACAGCGCTTTCAAACCGTAACCACGGTGTGGATTCTGGATTCTATCCACTTGGGTCTTGTACGATGAAATATAATCCGAAAATTAATGAAAACGTAGCTCGTTTCGCAGGCTTTGCAAATATTCATCCACTTCAAGATGAAAAAACAGTGCAAGGTGCAATGGAATTAATGTATGACTTACAAGAACATTTAATTGAAATTACAGGTATGGATACTGTTACGTTACAACCAGCAGCTGGTGCACACGGAGAATGGACAGGATTAATGTTGATTCGTGCATATCATGAAGCGAACGGTGACTTTAACCGTACGAAAGTAATTGTTCCTGACTCTGCTCACGGAACAAACCCGGCGTCTGCAACAGTAGCTGGTTTTGAAACAATTACGGTGAAATCAAATGAACATGGTCTTGTTGACTTAGATGATTTAAAACGTGTTGTAAACGAAGAAACAGCAGCACTTATGTTAACAAATCCAAATACATTAGGCCTATTCGAAGAAAATATTTTAGAAATGGCAGAAATCGTCCATAACGCAGGCGGTAAATTATACTATGATGGTGCAAACTTAAATGCGGTATTAAGCCAAGCACGCCCAGGAGATATGGGATTTGACGTTGTGCATTTAAATCTTCATAAAACATTTACAGGTCCGCATGGCGGCGGTGGCCCAGGTTCTGGTCCAGTAGGTGTGAAAGCTGATTTAATTCCGTACTTACCAAAACCGATTTTAGAGAAAACAGAAAATGGCTATCACTTCAACTATGATCGTCCAGAAGCAATTGGGCGTGTGAAACCATTCTATGGTAACTTCGGAATTAACGTTCGTGCATACACATATATTCGTTCTATGGGCCCAGATGGCTTGCGTGCAGTAACTGAGTATGCTGTATTAAATGCGAACTATATGATGAGAAGATTAGCACCAGTCTATGATCTTCCGTTCGATAGACATTGCAAGCATGAATTCGTATTGTCAGGTCGTCGTCAAAAGAAACTTGGTGTACGTACATTAGATATTGCAAAACGTCTGCTTGATTTCGGTTACCATCCACCAACAATTTACTTCCCATTAAATGTGGAAGAATGTATTATGATTGAGCCAACAGAAACAGAATCAAAAGAAACATTAGATGGTTTCATTGATAAGATGATTCAAATTGCTAAAGAGGTAGAAGAAAATCCAGAAGTTGTACAAGAAGCACCACATACAACAGTAATAAAACGTTTAGATGAAACATTGGCTGCTCGTAAACCAGTTTTACGTTATGAAAAGCTAGCACCTGTACAAGTGTGATTGGAAAAAAAAGAACTCGCTACATGCGGGTTCTTTTTTTTGCAAAATTGGTGTGGCTAGAATGAAAAAATGTTGAAAATTTATATTTTTTGTTTCATATTGCTGTAAAGATGCGGTTTTATAGGTGATTTTGTTGAAAAAGTCGGTTTGATAAAAGTATTTATTTTTGTTAGAATTTTATTGAAATTAAGAAGATGTGATGAGGTAGAAATTACTCATTTTTATGTATATGTGAAAAAACGAGCAAGACGGGGGTGGAAGCGTGGGATATCGATGTTATAGAATGGTATACCATTTAGAAAATGGAGAAACAATTAAAGATGTAAAAGAATTTTGTTACCGAGACCAAGGGAAAGTGTTAGAAAGAGTAGCGCACCGTGTAATGGATAATAGAGAAGTGACAGCGATTGATAAACAAGGAACAATCATTTCAATAGCGTGTGAGGACATTGTAAAGGTAGAACTTGATTACATAACAGAAAGTTAACCTTGAGTCATATCGAATTATTCGATACAATATACTGTTGAATGGTGAAGAGAGAAGAGAGGAGTTTATCATGGGTAATACACGACACTTTTATATGTTTATTTTAGCGTTTGTTCTTGTTGTGGCGTTAACGATTTATTTAATTGTTGATAGCAGCTGGTACAATACAGTTCATCCAGCATTCCTTCTTTTTATGTATGTAGGAATTGCGGTTGTTAGTTTCGGAATGAGAGACGAAATGTTAGATCGCTTTGAAAAGTGATACATATACGAAAGACCAACAGGAAAATGTTGGTCTTTTTTTCTTGCCAAAAATAGGATGGTGTGTATATACTGTGTATATAAGGTATATACAGTATATACACACTGGAGGAAAACATGAATATTATTATTTCGAATTCTTCCCAAGACCCTATTTATGTGCAAATAAGAAAACAATTAAGCCAGCTTATTTTAAATGGTGGTTTAAAGGGTGGAGACCAATTACCGTCTATTCGTAGCTTAGCGAAGGAATTACAAATTAGTGTAATTACAACGAAGCGTGCGTACGAGGAGCTTGAAAAAGAAGGATATATAGAAACTGTTGCTGGGAAAGGGACTTATGTTTCACGTAAAAATAATGAACTACTAAAAGAACAAAGGCTTCGTTTATTGGAAAGTAAAGTGGAAGAGGTTGTAAATGAAAGTAAAGCGTTGCAGCTTTCACTTGAAGATTTACAGCAGATGATTGCGTGTTTATATGAGGGGGAATAAGGGATGTTAGAGCTAAAAAACGTTTGTAAAAGTTATCAAGATTTCTCAGTGAAAAATGTAAGTTTTACATTACCACGAGGATATATTATGGGATTTGTTGGACCAAATGGAGCCGGGAAAAGTACGACAATCAAAATGATTATGAATTTAATTAGAAAAGATAGCGGCGATATAAAAGTTTTTGGCAAGGACAATAAGAAAGCCGAAAAGGAAATAAAACAAAATATCGGTTTTGTATATGATGAAAATCATTATTACGAAGATTTAACGTGTGAACAAATGAAGCGTATTATTGCACCGTTATATAAAAAGTGGGACGAAAAGCAGTATCAATCGTATATGCAGAGATTACAAGTTCCAACGTATAAAAAGATTAAAGAGTTATCCAAAGGGATGAAAATGAAATTTGCGATTGCCATTGCACTTTCACATCACGCGGAGTTTATCATTATGGATGAACCGACAGCAGGATTAGATCCAGTTGTTCGAAGTGAATTACTTGATATTTTGCAAGAAATTGTAATGGAAGATGAAGTATCCGTATTATTCTCAACGCACATTACAACAGACTTAGAGCGCATCGCAGATTATATTACGTTTATTAACGATGGAGAAATTATATTTACTGGTGAGAAAGATGAATTAATGGAGAATTACGTAATCGTAAAGGGGAGCAATGATTTATTGGATCGAGAAGGAAAAGAGTTATTCGTTGGCTTACGCAAAAATAAATTCGGATTTGAAGGACTCGCAAAGGAAAAACAAGCAATTATAGATTGGTTTGGAAATGAGGTTGTAATAGAAAAACCTACATTAGATGATATCATCGTTTACACTGCGAAAGGGAGAGGTGCCTATGCGTCAGCTCATATATAAAGATTTGTTCTTTTTTAGGGTAACGTGGTTAGTGAATCTAATTGTGCCTCTTGTATTATTTATGTTAGATCCAAGTGGTGAATTGTTATTTTCGATGAGTTGTCTATTTATAACTCTTTCTTCCGTTATGACGTTAACTTTTATGGATGAAAGGAATAACAGTGACATTATTATAAATAGTTTACCGGTAAGCCGAAAGGATATCATAATTGCTAGATATGTTTCCAGTGCAATATTTATTGTTGGTGGCATACTCTCTACGATGTTAGTTGTTTTTCTTGTAAGAGGCATTGTGGTCATTGGTGATATCGGTACCTATCATCCGAATCTATACATTGAAATTCCATGGTATGAAGTAATAAATGGAGCTGTTTACGCCGTATTTTTTGTTGTAACATTCTTTCCTAGTTATTATGTTACAAGGTCAAAGATAGCACGAAGTATAGTGTCAGGAGCATCAATGGTAGTTGGTGGAATTGCTTGGATATTCATAGGAGATGGATTGGATGAAACAACACCTTCATTCATTGAGTGGATTATGAATCCAGTGCATATCGGTGTATTTATAGTTGGAGGAATTATATTAGCTAGTGTCTATATCGCTTCTATGTTTCTTACAATTAAAATTTATGAAACGCGTGATTTATAGAGAGGGGAATTCATATGCAACAGTTGATTTTGAAGGAGTTTTTCTTACAGAAGAAGATGTTTCCTTTCTATTTTTTAATACCTATTTTATCTGTTTTTAGAAATTCCGTAGAACCGATGGGGATTGCAATAGGATTATTTATAACATGTAGTACGATTATATATATTTCTTTTTATTATGACGAGAAAAGTAAAATAGAAAAAGTATTAGTGAGTTTGCCGATAATGAGAAAAGAGATAGTTATAGCTAAATATATTTCAAGCACATTATTTATTATAGTCGGTTTGAGCATAACTTCTATAGTCGTAATATTAGGAAATATTTTGTTGAACAGAGATATAGTTATTCCTGGATATGCAATATTTTCAGCAATAGTAGCAACTTTGATTTATTGTGTAGTAACGATACCTACTAATTACATTGGAGGATATAAAGCTATTACTGTCTTGAATGTGATTATGATTTTTCCTTTAATGGGTATGATTGGCCTTATGTGCAATATTTTTGGTGATGAAATAATTATGTTAAAAGTACTCCACTCTCAAGAGGCTACACTAGCAATGAGTGTTCTTGGTATCGGAGTGTTAGTAAGTATAGTCATATCAATGTTTCTCTCAATGAAAATGTTTCAGGAGGCAGAGTTATAGAAGGGACATTTTCATATTAGGAGGGTAAAACATGATCAAGCAATTAGTCTTAAAAGATATAGTGTTGCAAAGAAAGTTAGGGTTTGCGTATCTTATATGTTTGTTTTTCCTTGCTATTGTTGATTTTCGTAGTGATAGCTTCCTTATGACGATTAGCTTATCTATACCTTTTCTTGGCATGGTACTGTCAATGAGTTATGAGGGGAAAAATAAAAGTGAAATAATAGTAAATAGTTTACCGTTACAACGTAAAGGAATTGTCATAGCAAAATACATATTTGTAAGTATTTTAGTTGCGTTAGGGGGGATTCTCTCACTTGTGGTTGGTTTGATTCAGTTACAAAATGAACATATAACTGGATTTATGCTGTGGGGAGAAATTCTCGGAGGTATAACAGGTGGGCTTGTTTGTAGCATAATTGTACTTCCGATTGAATTCTCAGTAGGATATAACAGTGCAAAACAAATTGCTCCTTTTATCGGAATAGCATTTGGGTATTTAAGTGGACTAATTGTAAGTAACGTATGGTTAGATGTAGAGAATGTTTGGAGCACGAGTCTAGTCGTAAATGTTTGTTTTATAGCTGGGCTGCTTCTTTTATATATCATGTCTATGTTATTCTCAATTCATTTGTATAGTGAGCGTGATTTGTAAGAGAGAGGAGAATAGTGTTGAAACAACTAATTTTAAAAGATTTCATCATTCAATGGAAATTTTTAATTTGGTACATATTGTATCCTGTTTTCTTTTATATGGCTTTAACAGATACGGAAAATCTGTTCATAATTATGTCAGTAATTATTACAATTGGGGCAACAGTAAAAACATTTGAAGCAGATAGTAAAAATGAGAGTGAAGTTATAGTAAGTAGTTTGCCAATATTCAGAAAACAAATCGTGTATGCGAAATATATAGTAGCAATTATTATTCTCTTTATAAGCGTAACGGTCGGTTGTTTCACGATGGGAATGAAGAATGGGGTTAACCTATTTGAATTTATTGAAACGACAATGGTTGCTAGTATTAGCTTTATTTTAGTGTATTTAAGCTTTGTTTTACCGATATCGTTTTGGCTAGGGTATAAAAAAACTATTTTTATTACGATAGTAATATTCATGGCGCCAATTGTTATTTTAGAAACTTTGTTTCAAATCAACCTGGAACAAATTCAACTATACAACAGCGTGTTATTCGTTAGTTCAATTTGCATGTTCATAGTATCTATCTTCGTTTCAGTGAAATTGTATGAGAAGAGAGAATTTTAAAAGGTGCCTCGTAAAAGGCACCTTCTTCAATAACGGCAATACGAGAGCAAAAGTTTATAAACAGAAAGGCTATTAGGCACATCTTTCGGAGTATGTAATATAAAGCTGAAAACGATAACGAAAATGAGAAAGAGGAAAAATAAAAATAGGATCTGCTTATGTATAGAATTTTGCATATAACCCACTCCTTTTTTAGGTAGTATGTCCAAAAGAAAGAAGGATATGAAAAATTTTAGGAGGGAGAATGATGAACAAAAGAAAGTGGTTATATAGAATTGGGGTACTTTTATTTTCAATTGGTCTCATAATAGCAAATTTTCACTCGGATATACCACCGCCATTTCCTAATTTGCATAAAGGGATTGGTATAAGTATTGTCATAGCTGGTCTGCTTTGTATGATCGCATCAAATTTCTATAGAAAATCAGAATGAATATAAAGTGAAACTTTAATCAGTGGGGGTCTTACTGCCCGTTAATGCGGGATAAAAAAGGACAGTTACTTCTTTTCAGAAGAACTGTCCTTTTTAAATAACTTGTTCCATAGCTTGGCGATACTCCATATAATCACGATTGTAATGGAGGCAATAATTGACCAAGCGATAGATGCAATTTCAAGTGCCATGTTAGGAAGGAATGTAAGAATGGATAATACTTTATGAAACAGCCATTCTATTATATGAAAACTTATTTGTAATAGAATGACGATCCCGAGTGTAATCCATGCTAACATTTGTTTTCCTTTTTCTTTCCACATGACATTCACCTCACGTTAGCCTAATAATTTTAAGCCAACAGCGCCGCACAGAATGCAGCTTAAGAAGGCAAGGCGACGCCAATCCGCTGACTCGCGGAAAATAAGAATACCGAGAAGTGCACTTCCGGCAGTTCCGATTCCAGTCCAAATTGCGTAAGCAGTTCCCATCGGTAATGTATTCATTGCAAGAGATAAGAAGAAGAAACTTACGCCAAAGTTAGCGATTAAAATAACTTTTGGTGCCCAGCCTTTCTTTTCAGTGGCTACTTTCATAAAGAGTACACCAACAATTTCACAAATACCAGCTAGAATTAAAAATACCCAAGCCATTTTATGCGGCCTCCTTCGCTTCTTTTTCTTCTGTTACTCGTTTTAAACCAATTACTCCGAAGAAGATTAAACCGATTAATAATACTTTTACGATAGAGAAAGGTTCTCCGAAGATGAAAATCTCTGTAAGAACGATTCCACCAGCTCCAATTCCTGTAAAGACTGCGTATACAGTGCCGACAGGTAAATCTTTATATGCTCTAAATAATAAGACGAAACTAATTGTAATTAATAGAGCAACACCAGCCCATTCAAGTGGTGCCTCCGCTTTTTTAAGTCCAATAACCCAAAAGATTTCAATAATACCAGCTATGATTACATAAATCCATGCCATATGTCATTTCTCCTTCCTACCAGTCGTTAGGTAAAGGGCTTAAAAACGACGCATTGCAAAGGAGCAATCCGTCAGTTTGAAAGTCCGCGCCAAAATACTTTCCAAGAAGCTTCTAAACGTGTCTCAAAACGATTTAAACCTGCGTATAGTAGTTCAACCATAAGGCCGTCAAGTAAGCATAAAAAAGCCTCCAAAGCATCTTTTACTTCAATGTTATGCAGTTCATCTTGTTCGCTTGCTCTTTTAAACACAGGGAATAAAAGTTTTCCGACATTTTCAATGTGTACATTCGCTTTATCAATAATTTGTTCGCGAAATGCATCCGGCGGAAAATAAGAAGTTCGTAACCAAAACATTGATTCTTCACTTTCACCAAATCGTTTTGCATAACCTTTTAACAGATTTACTAGCAATTCTTCAGTAGACGATTTTGAAAAATTTTCGATATCGTCAGTGAAGCTTTGTAAATCTTTTTGAAGAGCGGATTCTAAGCATGTAAAATATAGCTCTTCTTTTCCTTTAAAGTGTGCGTAAATCGATGGTTTTTTAATCCCAACTTCTTGAGCAATATTTGCTAATGAAGTTCCTTCGTAGCCGTAGCGCGCGAAATGAGAAAGTGCTACAGCTTTAATGCGGTTTGCTGTCATTTTCATCCCCTACCTACCGTTCGTTAGGTCCATTATATGAGATAAAAAATATAAAGTCAATAGGTGAAGAACTGAAAAAAGAGTGCTATGGTTGGCACTCTTTTCTAGACTGTTTTTCGCTCAATTAAATGGAATGAAAGTTCTTCTGAGTTTCCAATAATGTGTTCGTTTTGTATCTGTTTATGAAATAAAGAAAAAGCACGTGATCCCATTGTGAGCCCGGGATGCTCAATAGTTGTAATTTCTAATGCTTTTGAAATTTCATGGTTATCAAATCCCAGGATAGCGAGGTCTTCAGGTATGCGAATGCCATGTTTTTTTGCCTCTGTTAATAAACCAGCAGCTACTTGATCGTTCGCTGTGAAAATAGCGGTTGGACGATTTTTCATGTTTAAAATACGATGAAGTATTTTTGCCCCGTCCTGCATCGTATAACATTGATGGAAAATCCAATCAGGGTGTACTGTTTTTCCTTCGTGACGGAGAGTGTCGGCGAAAGCTTTTTCACGCTCGATTGAATTAACACTTGTTTTTCTTGCTAAACAAATGCCGATTTTTTCATGACCTTTACTGAGTAAATAGGAAGTACCAAGGCGGAATCCTTCGTAATGATCTACATAGACAGATGAAATGAGGGGATGGTTCATTTTTTCACATGAAATAATAGGGGCAAATTTTGCGAACGGTTCAATTTGTTCCCATGAACTCGTGCGAGAGCAAATAATCATCCCGTCAAATTGTTTCATTTTCATCATTTCAAGAACGCGAATTTCTTCAATACTATCGTAATTCGTTTGGCATAAATTAATATGATATCCAGCTGCTAACGCTTCGTTTCCGATTCCTTCAATGATCGTGCTAAAGTACGGAAGATTAATAAAAGGTAGCATAACGCCAATTGTATATGTTTTACCCTTTATTAAATGGATAGCATTTATATTTTTTGCATAGTTCAATTCTTCAACTGCATCTAAAACACGCTTACGTTTTTCCTCTTTTACGTAAGGATGATTATTAAGGACACGAGAAACAGTTGATATAGATACACCAGCAGTTTTTGCAATTTGTTTTATATTGGCCATATGTATCACCTCTTTCCTTAATTATAAGGGGAAAATAATAAGAATGAAAAAAATCTTGACCTGAAAAGCTTTTCACAATCTATGTTATAAGCATGACTTCTGTTGTTCGCGTAACCTTTTTATTTGGGCGTAAGAATAGTGGGGTCTTTTTTGTATGTCTGCAAATAATTTTTGTCAGAATGTGTGAGAATAACGTGGAAAGTTTTCGGAGGAGGCGTTTGATAACGAAGCGAATAGTAGAGAGTATAAACGCTTCACTCGTTAAGAGAGCGGTATGAAAGGGCGGAAACAAATTGAAAAAAGGAATCATTTGTTTCGTGTTTTCTAGTGTAATACTTAGCTCATGTTCATTTCAGCAAACGATGCAAGAAGAAAAAACATTTGTAGGAACAACAGGAGGGGCTAAGGACCGTGTTACTGATCCGATTCCGCTAAAGGAACTTCCAAAATATTTTCCGGCAAAGTTTAAAGTTCCAACGTTTTTACCTTATGACATTACGAGTGATGTGCAGGGAGAGGTAAGAACGATGGGAAAGAAGAATGCTGTCTTAACGATTAAATATAAGCAACAAGAGAAAGGAAGGCACGATTATATAGAATTAACAGTGGCCAACTTTTCTTACAGTTTTCCATACCTCGTAGAAGAGAATCGATTTCAAGAACAAATGAAATTGAATAATGGAGCACCTGCTTATTTTAAAAATAAGGATGATTACGAGCGAGGGGACGAATTTGCTACGCTTATATGGAAAGAGAAGGGGATTGAATATCAGCTATTATATCGTAATGTAGATGAGAAAGATGAAGATGTGATTAAACAAAATCTACTGTACATTGCGAACAATATGGAATAAAAAACTAGCTGTATCGTGCAGCTAGTTTTTGTATGTTATTTCTTTTTAATTTTGCCTGACCAAGATTTAAATCCACCTTTTAATTGGTAGAAATCTGTGTAGCCTTGTTTTTTTAAGTATTGAGCTGCACGACCTGTACGGAATCCGCTTTGGCAATATAAATAAACCGGTTGATCTTGGCGAAGTTCTTTGTGGCGAAGGCGAATTTGTGATAATGGAATGTTACGCGCACCTAAAATATGTCCCGCGTTAAATTCATCTGCTTCGCGAATATCGATAAGCTGTGCTTTACGGTAGCCAGCGCGAAATTCTTCTTCTGAAAGTGTTTTAATTAATTTTTTCTGATAGAAATACATCCATACAGTGTAGCCGATGAATGCTGCAATTGCGGCTAGTATAATAATCAAGTTTGTTGACACGATTCTATCGCTCCTTTTTTCTTATCCTACTTTCAATATTATAATGCCCGTATGTATTTATGCAACAGATTCATTTGTATATAAGAAGAAATTTCGTATTCTTTCACAAATTTTGTCGAATTTGGTAGACTAGAGAATGTGAAAAATAATTGGTTATATGAGGTGCAGGATGGGAAAAGAAAAATGGTGTTATATTAACTCTGGTCAATGTTCACCAGCATTTAATATGGCGTTAGATGAATGTTTATTAAATTGGCAAAGTGAAAAGAAAATGCCACCAACAATTCGTTTTTATGAATGGGAAGTACCAACATTAACAGTCGGGTATTTCCAGCGTGTTGAAAAAGATATAAATATGGATGTAGTTAACGAAAAAAAATATGGATTCGTTCGTCGTCAAACAGGCGGCAGGGGTGTACTACATGACAAAGAATTAACGTACAGTGTTATTGTGTCTGAAGATCATCCGAATATGCCAAAAACAGTTACAGAAGCATACCGAATTATTTCGCAAGGCTTATTGGACGGTTTTAAGGCATTAGGATTAGAAGCGTATTATGCAGTTCCGAAAACAGAAGCGGATCGTGAGAATTTAAAAAATCCGCGTTCAGGAGTATGTTTTGATGCGCCATCTTGGTATGAGATTGTAGTTGAAGGAAGAAAAATCGCGGGTAGTGCCCAAACACGTCAAAAAGGTGTTATCTTACAACACGGTTCTATTCCGTTAGAAATAGATTTAGATGAGTTATACGACCTATTTTTATTCCCAAATGAGCGAGTAAAAGAGCGTATGAAAAACATGTTTTCTTCTAAAGCGGTAGCGATTAATGAATTAACAGACCGCACATTTACGATTGAACAGTTAATTAAAGCGTTTGAAACTGGATTTGAAAAAGGTTTAGATATAGAGCTTGTGCCGTATGAACTAACAGAAGAACAGCTTCATGAAGTTCAAACTTTAGCAAAAGAGAAGTATGAAAGTAATGAATGGAATTATAAAAAATAAGGAGATGGCGACCGCCATCTCCTTATTTTTATAGTAAATTAAGTACTTTTTCTACTTTGATTCCTTTATCTTGTAAAGAACGAAGGCGATTTACAACGTCCATAATTTCTTTGTCGAATGTAACGCTAATACCTTGGCTTTGTAGCTCTTTTTTTAATCCTTCAATAGAATCATCTATGTCGATGCCAAGCTCGTAATCTTGACAAACTTCAATTGTCTTTTTCACAAGTTTAACATAATTTTCTTGTAGTTTTGTATTTGTTTCAGTCAAAGCAGGTTGCTTCGGTTTTATAGGAGTAACCGGTGCTGTCTCTTGCTTTGTAACTGGAGTAGGTACTGCTTTTTTCACAGGTGCTGGAGTAGATAGTTCTATAGCTGCTTCAACACTTACTGACTTCGGCGTTGGTACCGGAGTAGGTTTAGGTGCAGCAGGTGTTTCTACTCGCGTAATAGGCTTTGGAGCAGGTGTAACTGCTTTTGGAGCTTCTACAACTACTTCTTTTTTCGGAGTAGCTTCTACAACTGTTTCTTCTTGCTCAGCAGCTTCTTTATTTTCTTTGCTCCACATAACGCGTTCAACTTCTAGAGAAACATTATTTTTGTTCATCGCTGTTAATGTAACTTTACCAACCTCAGCGTTCCCAGTGAAATCAACAATTTTATAAATAACACTCTTGTTCCAATCCACGTTTCCGCTCAAAAATAATTCTTCGTTACATTTCGGCGTTAAGCCCTCGATTTTAATTTCTGCGTTTACACCGTTTTCACTATATACCATAATTAGCGAAGCATTTACATCTTCGTCTGCTAACATTAGTTCACGTACCATTTTGCCGGTGCGTACTTGCGTTTTCTTCTTAACTGACATCAAATTTCTCCTCTCAAAAATTCAGTAATAATAAAAAAATCGTATAACGAAAAATAATTGCTCACGAAGATTTATGATACCGATAATAAAAGCATCACGTCAACAATTAACTTTAATTATTTTGCATTTTTCTTATTTTCTTTATGAAATTTTTCAATTTGTAAAATTATACAGAAGAAAAACAGCCGTTTGAAGGGCTGTTAAAAATTTGATTTTTTGTATAGTAATTTATATAAAATAAAAAATAGGATAGCGAGTAAGGCGTTTTGCCAAAAGGTTAGATGATAAATGAAATAAGGTTGTTTTTTAAAATAGATATTTAAAAATACAGCTGAACAAAATGGAGTAGCAAATGCGAATCCAGATAGAATCCTTCTTTTCCAATTCATTGTTTGATCAAAAGAGTAGCGTTTTAATAAATATAAAATGAAAAGTATACCTAGTACGATAAGTGAAATAGACAAAGTAGTCCCAGGAATACTAAAAGGTGGACTTAATCTTTCTGTATTCTTTTCAAAAAGAAAAATGAAAAGAGAAGCAACGGTATCCATTCCAAACTGTATAGCAAGAAGTAGGCTAATAATAAAGCTAATTAAAGAAAATTTTTCAAACTTAGTTGGAGTTGGCAAAGCCGCTATAAGTTCATCGCAATAAGGTTGTAGGTCATCACCAAAGATGTCATAAGCATTTTTATTTTCTGCTTGTGCTTCGATGAGGTGATCTAATATTTCTAATAATAGTTCTTCTACTTGATGTTCAGGTACGTTAGATAACCGAAGATATACTAGCATATCGCCATAAGCAGCTTCGTTTTCAGGTGTTAGAAGTTTGCGTTTTCTGTTGTTTAGTTCTATCATATCTTGAGCTTTCATCCCCATCACTCCCCTTGTAATAAGTTGTTTACCGTCGTTGAAACCATTCCCCAACTTTTTTTAAATTCTTCAAGTTGTTCTAATCCCTTATCAGTTACGTGATAATATTTTCGCTTCGGTCCAAGAGAGGAAGCCTTTAATGTACCTTCAATAAGTTTCTCTTTTTGCATGCGTAACAATAAAGGATAGATGCTTCCTTCACTTACGAATGTAAAGCCGTGTTTATTTAATTTTGTACTTAGTTCATATCCGTACACTTCTTCTTGTGAAATGATATATAGAATGCAACCTTCTAGTACACCTTTTAACATTTGGCTGTGCATGATTTCACCACCTTTTATCCAGGTAACTTGCGTTGCAAGGTAGCTGTTATCCAAATTATAACATTCAGTAACTTGCAAAGCAAGTTACTGAAGTGGAAAACTTTAATCTGTGTTAATTTTCATGTGCTTCCCATACTAATGAGAGGAGGGAAGCACATGAAACCATTTATGCCAAAACTCGTTTACTTTGAACCGAGGGCACTCGAATATCCGCTTGGAAAAGAGCTTTATGAGAAGTTTACGAAGATGGGATTAGAAATCCGTGAAACGACATCACACAATCAAATTAGAAATTTTCCAGGGGAAAATGAATTGCAAAAGTATCGTAATGCAAAAGCAACACTTGTCGTTGGGGTGAGGAAGACGTTAAAGTTCGATACATCAAAACCTTCAGCTGAATATGCAATTCCGCTTGCAACAGGGTGTATGGGACATTGTCATTATTGCTATTTGCAAACGACACTTGGGAGTAAACCTTACGTAAGGGTGTATGTGAATCTAGATGAAATCTTTGAGAAGGCAAAGCAATATATGGATGAAAGGGCCCCTGAAATAACAAGATTTGAAGCGGCGTGTACATCAGACATCGTTGGAATTGATCATTTGACACATGCATTAAAGCGGGCGATAGAGTTTATCGGAGAAAGTGAACATGGACGTTTACGCTTCGTTACCAAATATTCGCATGTTGATCATTTATTAGATGCAAAGCATAATGGGAAAACGCGTTTTCGATTTAGTATTAATTCACGTTATGTTATTAAAAATTTTGAACCAGGGACATCGCCATTTGAAGAGCGAATTGAGGCTGCTCGTAAAGTAGCGGGGGCTAATTATCCTCTTGGTTTTATTGTTGCGCCAATTTATATGCATGAAGGGTGGGAAGAAGGGTACCGTGAATTGTTTGAACGATTGTACAATGCGTTAAAAGACATGACGATACCAAATTTAACGTTCGAATTAATTCAACATCGTTTTACGAAACCAGCCAAAAAAGTCATTCAAGAACGTTATCCGAATACGAAACTTGAAATGGATGAAGAGAAGCGGAAATATAAATGGGGACGATACGGTATTGGGAAATATGTATATCAAAAGGATGATGTGGAAGTATTAGAAGAAACAATACGAGGTTATATATATGAGTATTTTCCCGATGCAGAAATTCAATATTTTACATAAGGGGAATCTGGATTCTTTTTTTGTTTTATATATTTAGGCTCGTTTCCACCTTGTCACGTTATTCTTTCTGGTGTATCATTTTATTGATTGCTTCGTACGGAATAAGCAAAATGAAATTGGATGGAGGAAACCGATGCCTACCCCTAGTATGGAAGATTATATTGAACAAATTTATTTGTTGATTGATGAAAAGGGTTATGCCCGTGTATCTGATATTGCTGAAGCGCTTAGTGTACATCCATCCTCTGTAACAAAAATGGTACAAAAATTAGACAAAGACGAATATCTAATTTATGAAAAATATAGAGGGCTTGTATTAACATCAAAAGGTAAAAAAATCGGAGAACGTCTCGTATATCGTCATGAATTGTTAGAACAGTTTATGCGCATTATCGGTGTGGATGAAAGCAAAATTTATAATGATGTAGAAGGAATTGAACATCATTTAAGTTGGGAATCAATTGACCGTATCGGTGATTTAGTACAATACTTTGAACAAGATGAAGTTCGAGTAAAAACACTTCGTGGTGTTCAAAAAGCAAATGAAGAGAAAAGTAATTAAGGGGAACGTGTGGCGTTTCCTTTTTTATTTCAATCGAAAAGGACGGGAGAATAATGAAAGCAATTATTTTTGATTTTGATGGATTAATTGTGGACACAGAAACAATATGGTTTCACTCTTTCAGAGATGCTGTTCGTGAATACGGCGGCGAGTTACCTTTAGGGGAATTTGCAAAATGTATTGGAACGACAGATGAAGTGCTTTATGCATATTTAAAAGAGCAATTAAAAGAAAAATTTAACGAGCATGCATTAAAGGGAAAAGTAACAACTTTACATAAAGAGAAAATGAAAATACCAAAAGCGCGTGACGGGGTAAAAGAATATTTAGAAGAAGCGAAAGAACTTGGATTGAAAATCGCATTAGCCTCTAGTTCATCTAGGGAGTGGGTCGTTCGTTTTTTAGAAGAGCTACAAATTAGAGATTATTTTGAAGTGATTAAAACGCGAGAAGATGTAGAGAAGGTAAAACCAGATCCAGCTCTTTATAAAGTTACGATAGAAGAATTAGAAATTGAACCATCAGAAGCTGTTGTATTTGAAGATTCATTGAATGGATTGAAAGCAGCGGTGGCAGCAGGATTAAAGTGTGTCGTCGTACCTAATGATGTGACAAGAAATTTGCAATTTGAAAACCATCACCTTCGTATCGAAAGTATGAAAGAGAAAAGTTTGAAAGAAGTGCTTCAACATATAAAGTGAAACTTTAATCAGTAGGGTTTTTCGCATCTTCCACTGATTATTAGCCCCGCACCAACCGGGATAAAAAAAGACCGTATTTCCTAAAAGGAAGCACGGTCTTTCTTTTTGTTTTTTTTACCTTCAATGACAGTTAAATGAGATTGTTTTCTTTTTCTTTTCAACGATGGAGAATTACCCTTTTTCCCCTTGTCATCAGAAGCATTTCGTTTCAAGAAAGAATTGCTTAGGGGTGCTACATTTTGTTTCCCGTGTTTGCGGTTCGATTGTTTCGCTGCACGCTTATATGAGCTTTGCGAATTTGCAGAACCACTAGAGTTTGTAAACATTTTGTAGAGTAAGTAAAAGATACCGACGACAGCTAACATGATACCAATGTTTTTCAATACTTCCATTGGATTTGTAATAACAGATGAAACGAGGCCGAATATTGCCAATCCGATAATAAGCACAAATATAGCGAATGTAAACGAACGACCGTTCATAAGGGACACCTCCTAAAAACATATATTAAAATTAGTATATTAACGATGAGGAAAGGAGTTGAACACCATTTTTAAATAATTATTGTTTGTTTTCTAAACGTAATAATTCTTCAAACGATGCGATTGCAACTTCCGCTTGATCATCTGTTGGTTCTTTCGTTGTTAATAGTTGCAGCCATAATCCTGGATATCCAAGTACTCGTAAAACAGGGACATCTCGTAATCGATTGGTAAATTGTAATACTTCAAAAGAAATACCGAGAACAACTGGAATTAATAAAATTCGGTTTACTACCCTTGCCCAAAGCGGATCTGTAGGGACGAGGAAATAGACAAACATTCCAATAATGACTGTAAATATAATAAAGCTACTCCCACAGCGATAATGGAGGCGAGTTTGCTTTTGAACATTTTCTACAGTCAGTGGAAGATTATTCTCATAAGCATTGATTACTTTATGTTCCGCACCGTGGTACTGAAATACCCGCTTAATAAGTGGGGTTAAAGAAATGAAGTATATATAGCTCAATAATAGCATGAGCTTAATGACACTTTCGACAATGATTTGCCCTGTATGAGATGGGAAAATCGGTCTCGTTAATTCAGCTAAAAGTGCAGGAACTGCTGTGAAAATTACTTTACCAAATATGAACGATAAAACGCCAACTGCTGCAACTCCTAATACCATCGTTAATTTTGATTGTTCTTCTTTTTTATTTGCAAGTTGTTCATCTTCTTCTGGGTGGACATCAAATCGTTCTGAAGCAAAGTTTAAATGTTTCGCTCCATTCGCACTTGCATCCACAATAGCGGCAATACCTCGTAAAAATGGAATTTTTTTTAGTAGAGATAATGCTTTATTACGAACGCGTGGTAAACGATAAAATTCAATCGATTTATCTTTACGACGAACCGCTGTAACAGTATATTCTCTACCGCCAAACATAACTCCTTCTATGACTGCCTGCCCGCCATATATTTGTTTTGACTCTTCTGCCATGTTAACACCAACCTGTATTTGTTTCTCTCTTATGTAGAAAAAGAGGCAATTGTCATACTTGGTTTTGTCATCTTGAAATAAGACAATCACCGAGTTTCCTTTATTTTATCGACAAATACAGGCAGATGACAAGGGAAAATGTTACGAGAGTCGGACATTTCTTATTCTTTTTATAGACAAATTTTGCAGGATTTAAACATGCCTCAAAATAGTTTCGGGCATACTAGTGAGCGGAGGTGTCAATGTGAATCAAGAACAATCAACAATAAGAAACTTTGTACAAATTGGTTTATTTGGTGGCTTATTTTGGGGAGGTATATGGTATTTCCTTCATATATTCTCATTTACAGAAGCTGGACCTAACTATTTACTTTTACCGTTTGCATTTGGAGATTGGAAAGAAGGGGTTTGGGGAAATGTACTAGGTATCGTTTGTATGGGACTTCTTTCAATTTTAGTGGCATTTCTCTATAAAGCCCTTTTTAAAAAGTTTGAAGGAGTATTCCCTGGCGTACTATACGGTTTGTTTTGGTGGGCATTATTATTTTTGGGGATGGGGCTAATGGCACCTGTTATTAAAAGTGCACTCCATTTACCGAAAGAAACAATTGTAACGACAATATGTATCTTTATATTATATGGTGTTTTTATTTCGTATTCTGTAGCATTCGAATCGAATAATACAAATAGAGGAGAAGGGGTCGAGAAGACAAACTATTCAAATAAGTGATTCCTATGTTAAAATGTCGTATAGACATTTTTTAATATTAAGGAGTTTTAAGAAAATGAAAAAGTTACTCCTCGTAAATGGTCCTAACCTAAATCGCCTTGGCGTTAGGGAAGTAAATGTATACGGAAAAGGAACGTTAGCGACGCTTGAAACAGATATGAAACACGAAGCAGAGAAAATGGGAGTGGAGTTAGAATGTTTCCAATCGAATCATGAAGGTGCTATTATCGATCGTCTTCATGAGGCTGAAGATATATATGAAGGGATCATTTTAAATCCTGGAGCATTTACGCATTATAGCTATGCGATTCGAGATGCAATTGCGAGCATTTCGATTCCTGTTATTGAAGTACATATTTCTAACATTCACCAGCGTGAATCGTTCCGTCACGAATCTGTGACGGCGGCTGTTTGTGCGGGACAAATTGTTGGATTTGGTTTTTATGGCTATAAGTTAGCGTTATTTGCATTAATGGAGAAATTGAGGGAGGCATAAAGTAATGGAAAAGATCGAGAGATTAAGAAGTGCGTTTGATGAGGCTGGTATTGACGGTATCGTATTAACGAATGAACATAGCCGTAGATATATGGCGAATTTCACAGGAACAGCTGGTGTTGTACTAATTTCAAAAGAGCGTGCTCTATTTATTACAGATTTCCGTTATGTAGAGCAAGCTAGTAAGCAAGCGGTTGGATACGAAATAGTGCAGCATCCAGGATTAATTCTTGATGAAGTTGCGAAACAAGTTAAAGAACTTGGAATTCAAAAGCTAGGCTTTGAGCAAGATAATCTTACATATAGCTCTTACGTAACGCATAATGAAGCGATCGAAGCTGAATTCATCCCAACTTCTGGGCTTGTAGAAAAGTTACGCTTGATAAAGACTGATTCAGAGATTAAGATATTAAAGGAAGCTGCACAGATTGCAGATGCTGCCTTTGAGCATATTCTATCATTCATTCGCCCGGGAGTATCTGAAATTGAAGTGTCAAATGAACTTGAATTTTTCATGAGAAAACAAGGAGCAACATCTTCTTCGTTTGATATTATCGTTGCTTCAGGTCTTCGTTCGGCATTACCGCACGGCGTGGCATCTGAAAAAGTGATAGAAAAAGGAGATTTCGTTACATTAGACTTCGGCGCTTATTACAAAGGATATTGCTCTGATATTACTCGTACGATTGCAGTCGGTGAACCATCTGATAAATTAAAAGAAATTTATAATATCGTTTTAGAAGCACAACTACGTGGTGTGAACGGTATTAAAGCTGGTTTAACGGGTCGTGAGGCTGATGCATTAACGCGTGATTACATAACGGAAAAAGGATATGGTGAATACTTCGGACACTCTACTGGTCATGGAATCGGTCTTGAAATCCATGAAGCACCAGGTTTAGCGTTCCGTTCTGATACAGTACTTGAACCAGGTATGGCTGTAACAGTAGAACCAGGTATTTATATTCCAGGTGTTGGCGGGGTACGTATTGAAGATGATATCATTGTAACAAGTGAAGGCAATGAAGTAATAACGAAATCACCAAAAGAACTTATTATTTTGTAATACACAGGAGGATTTTTTTACATGATTTCAGTAAACGATTTTCGTACAGGTTTAACAATTTCAGTGGACAATGCCCTTTGGCAAGTAATGGATTTCCAACACGTAAAGCCAGGTAAAGGTGCTGCATTCGTTCGCTCTAAACTACGTAACCTTCGCACAGGATCTGTTCAAGAGAAAACATTCCGTGCAGGTGAAAAAGTAGAAAAAGCACACATCGAAAACCGTCGTATGCAATACTTATACGCGAGCGGTGAGTCTCACGTATTTATGGATAACGAAACTTATGAGCAAATCGAACTTGGCGAAAACCAAATCGAGCGCGAATTAAAATTCTTAAAAGAAAACATGGGAGTATCTATTATGACATACCAAGATGAAGTACTTGGTGTTGAGCTTCCGAACACAGTTGAATTAACAGTGTCAGAAACAGAACCTGGTATTAAAGGTGACACAGCTTCTAACGTAACAAAACCAGCTAAATTAGAAACTGGTCTTGTTGTACAAGTACCAATCTTCATTAATGAAGGCGAAATGCTTATCATCAACACTGGTGAAGGTAAATACGTTTCTCGTGCATAGTAGAAAAGCACTCGTGATTATCACGAGTGCTTTTTTTATAGGAAATAGGGCAGATAGTAAATTGCAGTTATAACAAAACTAACTGTGACGAGTGAAAGGGTACCCATAATATATGGAGTCAAAACAATTTGAAACGGGCGTATTTCACCAGTTTCAATACCGGTAAAAGTTTTATTCGTTACATGATCCATATTGTTATTTCTAAAGTTACTCATAATAATTAACCACGTAATTGCAAATATTGCTAGACTGCCAAGGAAAAAGCTCTCCAAAAATGACCAGCCGACCATTTTTGAAAAAAGATAAATAATAGCTAATTCTACTACAATTGTTAAACTAATTTTTAATGCTTTCATATTTTCCCCCCTCATTTTGTACGTCCAGCCAATTTGAAAAATTCTTGCGTGATACGACATGTAGTGAGCAAGGTGACTTTACTTCTTTCTCAAGTGCAGCGTGTACGTCTGGAAATTGTTTTTCCACATGTAATGAAATGTAAGATAGTTTCTCTTGTGCTTTTAAAGAGCGAATGTTATTCGTTTTAGCACCGGCGAATACGTATGTGAGTTGTAAGTCTAAGAAAGCAACTTTAAAGATTTCTTTTTTAGCGGCCTCGTTATATCCTTTTCCCCAGTATGGATAGCCGATCCAACTGCCAATGTGAGATTGCTTTTTCTCATAATTAATATGTTTAAGTGTGGTGAGGCCAATTATTTCATTTTCTTCATTTACAATCACTCTTGATAAGGAGTGATTTTTTCGTTCCTCTTCAATTGCAAAAAGAATGAATGTTTTTGTATCTTCCACTGATTCTACTTTTAGCCCTAATGCATTTTTTACATGTGGATTGCTTGATAGCTCAAAAATCACATTTGCATATCGTAAATCGAGCGGTAATAAAGTAACTTGCTTCATCATCTATGCTCCTTTTCTATTAAATATACCATAAATTAATTAGAATATTCAGTTTTATATTAAGTCGATAGAGAAAAATTATGTTTTTACTTCTGAAATAGACAACCTCTGCATATGGTTGTACAAATATATTCTTTTTCAGAATAAGGAAGTAGTAACTGTTATGGGAGAAGGTGGGAGAATGAAACAGTGGCTAGCGGCAATGGAAACATCCGTGCTTGTTATGGGATTACTTCGGTTGTTTTCAGGAAGCGTGGAAATATTCGCCGCTCTGCTTATGCTTTACGTGAATGATGCGAAGAAAGCATTGTTTATAAATGGTATGTTGGCGTTTGTTGGACCGACCGTATTAATTTTAACAATGACAATTGGCATAGCGAGTGTAGCAAGTGAGATTTCTTTCTTGAAACTCTTTTTTCTAGCGCTTGGAATTGGCTGCATTTTTATCGCGTTGTTGAAATAGTAAGTCGAGTATAGTGGGGAGAAGCTTATGAAAGAAGTATTAGAAGTTTTACCGAAAGCGATGAGACAGTTAGTTGAATGCTGTAAACAATACGATACTCTAGAGGAAATTCGCGTTCGAATTGGAAGGCCACTAGAGTGTATTGCACATGGAGAAGTGTTTTTCTATGACTATATCGCTACAGCGGAAGATGCAATCCATTTATTGAATAAATTAAGTCAATTCTCAATTTATACGATGGAAGAGGAATTGAAACGTGGATATGTGACACTACGAGGAGGACATAGAATTGGCCTAGCTGGAAAAGTCATTACAGAAAAAAGCGCAGTGAAAATGATTCGAGATGTCTCTTCTTTTAATATTCGTATTGCCCGTCAAAAAATAGGGATTGCTGAGCCGCTTCTGCCATATCTTTATGAATCGCGATGGTTAAACACGATGGTAATTGGCCCACCGCAAACGGGGAAAACAACACTTTTAAGAGATGTAGCACGCTGTATGAGTCAAGGTGTAAGTGCTTCGAAAATTCCTTCATGTAAAGTGGGGATTGTTGATGAACGATCAGAAATTGCGGGCTGTGTGAAAGGAATCCCGCAATATGACTTTGGCGTGCGAGTAGATGTATTAGACGCTTGTCCAAAAGCTGAAGGAATGATGATGATGATTCGTTCTATGAGCCCAGACATATTAATCGTAGATGAAATTGGACGTAAAGAAGATAGTGAAGCGATTATGGAGGCGGTACATGCAGGTGTTCAGCTTTTTATAAGTGCACATGGATTTTCTTATGATGATGTTGTGAAACGTCCATCGTTACAGGCGGTGCTGGAACTTGGTGTATTTGATAGGTTTGTGGAATTATCAAAAGCGAGAGGGCCAGGAACAGTTATGCAAGTGAAAGATAGAGATGGAAAACCAGTATTATCCCATAGAAAGGTTCAAGGCGTATGGTGAAAATATTTGGTGCGGTATTAATAGTTGCTGTTAGCACTTTTTTCGGATTTTCATACGCTAAAAGGTACAGTGAGAGACCGCGGCAACTTAGGTTATTGAAGGCAGCATTGCAATCATTAGAAGCTGAAATTATGTATGGACACACGCCGTTATCTGAGGCTGCAGAGCGTTTAGTCAAACAAATGCCGAAGCCGTTAAATTGGATATTTCAAAGCTTTTCGAAACGGCTAGAGGACGGGGAGCAAACAGTTAGAGAAGCTTGGATTGATAGTTTGAAGGAGAACTGGACGTTAACGGCGTTTAAACAAACCGAGTATGAAATCTTACAACAATTTGGTGAAACACTTGGACAACATGATCGTGAATCACAGCAAAAACATATTCGCTTATGTATTACACATTTGGAGAGAGAAGAAGGAGAAGCGAAAGCATTACAACTACAATATGAAAAAATGATAAAGAGTTTAGGGGTACTAGCAGGGCTACTTATCGTAATTTTACTGCTATAGGGGGGAGAAAGGCGATGTCCATTGATGTTGGATTAATATTTCAAATCGCCGGAATCGGCATTGTTTTAGCTTTCATTCATACTGTACTAAAAGAATTAAAGCGAGAGGATATTGCAAATTGGGTTATCCTTGTCGGTTTTGTCGTTATTTTGTTTCATGTTGCATTTTTAATTAATACTCTATTCGACAAGATTAAAAGTGTCTTTCTCTTCCAGTAAAGGAGGCGGTTCGAATCGAAATTATACAAATTGTCGGATTAGGCCTCGTTGCTACATTTTTAGCTGCTGTTTTAAATCAGCATAAGTCTAGTATTACATCGTTATTTATTGTGTTCATTGGTAGCATGATGTTTCTTCTCTTAATCGATCAAATTCATTCTATTTTACAAATGATTGAGAGAGTGGCGAGTGAAGCGAAGGTTAGCAACGTATATGTAGAAACGTTATTGAAAATTATAGGGATTGCTTATATCGCTGAGTTTGGTGCGCAAATTACAAAGGATGCTGGTCAAGGTGCAATCGCTTCGAAAATTGAATTAGCTGGGAAAATCTTAATTCTCGTCATGGCAATTCCTATTTTGACGGTTGTAATTGAAACAATTCTCGGTTTTTTACCTACGGGATAAGGGGGAGTGAATGTTGAGGAAGTTTGGAGCTAAGCTATTATTTGCTTGCTTCCTTTTCTTTTCTTTACCGATTGTTGTACAAGCTTCTCCTATAGAAACAAACGTCGTTGATCAACAATTGGATAAGCTCGGAATTGAAGATGTGAAGCAATTTTGGGACGGGCTTGTTACAAAGTATGGAGGCTATTTACCAGAGAGTCAAAAAGGAAGCTTTATGGAGTTTGTAAAGGGAGAAAAAGAGTTCTCCATAAAAGAGTGGATGATAGGTCTACTAAAATATTTATTTCATGAGCTTGTTGCAAATGGAAAGTTACTCGGAACGCTCATTATGCTCACGATTTTCAGTGCATTGTTGCAATCGTTGCAATCTGCTTTTTCAAAGAGTAGCGTGAGTAAAATCGCTGATGCAGTCGTATACATGGTACTTATTATTTTCGCTTTAAATAGTTTTTATGTCGTTATGACATATGCAAGAGAGACGATACAAACAATGGTAGATTTTATACTAGCGTTATTACCAATTTTACTTGCACTCGTAGCAACAGGCGGCGGTGTTGTTTCTGTATCATTTTTTCATCCAATCATCATTTTCTTAATGAATACGAGTGGGCTTCTTATGAACTATATCGTTCTACCACTTTTATTACTTGCAACTATATTAAGTATTGTAAGCACGATGAGTGATCAATATAAAGTTACGAAATTGTCCAAGCTTTTGCAAAACGTTAGTGTTGGGATTATTGGTATCTTTTTGACGGTTTTTTTAGGCGTATTATCTGTACAGGGAACAGCGTCAGCCGTTGCTGATGGTATAGCTGTGAAAACGGCTAAATTTGTAACAGGAAATTTCATTCCTGTAGTAGGAAGGATGTTTACTGAGGCGGCGGATACTGTTATTAGTGCATCTGGATTATTAAAAAACACAGTCGGAATTATCGGGCTCGTTATTTTATGCTTAATTGTCGCTTTCCCAGCGATTCAAATTTTTTGTATCGCGTTTATTTATAAATTCGCAGCAGCAGTATTGCAACCAGTAGGCGGAGGAGCAATTATTCAATGTTTAGATATCATTGGACGAAGTATCATTTACGTATTTGCTTGCTTAGCTATCGTATCATTTATGTTCTTTTTAAGTATCACAATTATTATTGCTGCCGGGAACATTACTCTCATGATGCGGTAGGAGGTGAAGAGTATGCAATTTGTTACAGAGTGGATTAGAAATATTATCGTTTTTTTACTCTTAGCGACAATGCTTCATCTTATTCTTCCAAATTCAAATTTGCAAAAGTACGTTAAATTCGTTGTAAGTCTATTGTTAGTCGTATTAATTTTAACGCCTCTATTTAAGTTGTTACAAACAGATGTAAATGAAGTTATCGCAAATTTCAATGAGGAAAAGTACGTAGCAGATGGATCTGTAAAAAATTCGATAGATTCGAAGAAAAAAGAAATACAAGCTCTAACACGTGCATATAGTTTAGAAGAGATGGCTACCAAAATGAAAAAAGACGTAGGAAAAGAGTTTGAGAAAAAGTATGGTATGACAGTCTCTGAAATACAAATAGTCGCAGTGGAACATGCAGAAGAAGTAAAATCAGCGAAAGATATTCAATCTGTTGTTGTGACGTTGAAAGAAAAAGAACGTAGTAAAAATGATGCAATCGAAACAGTAAAGCCAATTGAAATTAATATGAAAGAACCTCCAAAAAAAATAGAAGAAACGAATGTAGAAATGAAAGATTTCTTTTCAAGCAGGTGGCAACTAGAGGATAAACAAATCCAAGTTCAGATGGAAGGGAGGACAGGTAGCGTAAATGGACAATAAAGATAAAAATTCGAGGTTCTCATTTTTTCGAAACCTATTAAATGGGGATGGAAAAGAAAGTAATGAGAAGGGGAAAAAGGTAACACCTAAGTTTTTGCTTGTCCTACTCATACTTGGGATTGCGCTTATGTTTTCTAGTAATCTCTTATCACCTAAAAAAGAAGAAGTGCCTGTGTTTAAAGAAAAGACAAGTCAAAGCCAAGATAAAGATGTACCAACTTTCGGTCAAAAAAACAATGATAATATGTCAAATGTAGAAAAATACGAAAAAGCGTATGAACAAGAATTGAAAGCTTCTTTAGAAGAGATAGCGGGAGTAAAAGATGTAACTATTAAAGTGAACTTAGATTCATCTGAAGAAAAAATACTCGAGAAAAATACAGTAAAACGTTCACAAACGACAGGTGAAACTGATAAAGCAGGCGGGAAAAGGGAAGTAGAAGACGAGTCTCTTGATGAAAAGACAGTCATTATACGTGAAGGTGATAAAGAAACTCCAATTGTTTTGCGAACAGAGAAACCGAAAGTACGAGGTGTTCTGGTCGTAGCAAAGGGAGTGGATAATATACAAATAAAAGCAATGGTAAAAGAAGCTGTGACGCGATTATTAGATGTACCAGCTCATCGCGTTTCAGTATCACCGAAAAATTGATAGGGAGGAAATAAAGTGTTAAAAAAACAAACGGTTTGGCTATTAACGATGTTAAGTTTAGTGGTTGTACTATCTGTTTATTACGTAACAACTCCTGATAAAATGAATACAGCAGCACCGGCAACGGGTGAAAAGATGGGACAAGAAAAGCAAGGTGTTGATAAAGCAGTTACAAAAGAAACAACGAAAGAAACTACAAATAAAGAGACAACAAAAGAAAATACAAGCAAGGAAACTACAAATAAAGAAACAGACAAGAAAGAGAATGACAAAAAAGAAACAAGTAAAAAAGAGGCTAGCGTAACAGTTCAATCAAGCGATGAGAATTTTACAGCGCTACGTATGCAAATGGAAGATCAGCGTAGTGTAGAGAAAGAAAAGTTACAAAATGTAATGAAGTCATCAAAATCTTCAGCAGAAGAAAAGAGTAAAGCGAAAGATAATCTTGATGCAATCACTACGATGGAAACGAAGCAACAATTACTTGAGACAGTGATTAAATCTCAAGGCGGATATAAGGATGCTCTTGTAAGAGCTGATGGAACAGACATTAAAGTAACAGTTAAATCGGCAAAGCATTCACAAAAAGAAGCGAATAAAATTATTCAGCTCGTAAGAAGTGAAGGTGGTTCAAAAGATGTAGGTGTGAAATTTGATCCATCAGTAAAATAAATTGAAATTATAATAGGTGTTGCTGCTTCAAATTAGATAAAAGAATAATAGAAAAAAGCTATCGTTTTCGATAGCTTTTTTCTATTTCATCTTTGCAGTTGTATTTAGTATTTTCAATTGGAAACGGGGAAATACGCTGTGAGTAAAAGATTAATGGTTCGTGATGATGGTGATTAGTTTTTCCAGATTTGACGTGAATGAAGAGGACCAATGTCCAAATCACTACGGCAGGCAAGAATAGGATGAGCCATATCATATGTCCGCACCTCACTACAATAAATTTGCTACACTTTGAACATACTATTCTTTTATGAAGGAAGAATGAACGGCACGTAAACAAAAAAATAATATTTGGTAAAAATATGTTTTTTTACCGTGGATAAAATGAAGAATGCTGAGGGAATTACGTTTTTACACTTTGCAGTTTTGAAAAAGTAAAGAATGTTTTTTAGGAAGTGGTCTTGCCAATTTTGTGTGAAACTTGGTATTATTACTAGGTAATAATTTTTTGGTGGAATAATATTTTTACAGGAGTTTCGATTTATAATAAAGAAATATAAATTGGAATGTTTAAAAAATTTAGCGTAAGATGGGAATAGTAAATATTTCTATTAGTAAATGTCATAGGAATAAATTTTCTAATAGAATACATCGTATTTTTACAGTAAATCAGTTTGATGCCAATCTGTAAAAACGGGACAAACAAGAGTATGGGAGTGGATTTTACATGTTTAAAATTCAAGAAGTTCGTGAATTAATTAAATTAATTGATAGCTCTAATATTGATGAATTTGAATACAAAAAAGACGGTACAACAATCAAAATGAAAAAACGTGGTAATGAAGTAGTTACTGTGCAAGCACCGGTAACGAAACAGGTAGTACAGCCAGCAGCATCTGTCGAAGTAGAAACAGCAGTAGCGGCAGCGCAAGTAGAAGCGCCAAAACAAGAAGAGAAGAAAGTTGTTCAAGATGAAAACCTACATAAAATCACATCACCGATGGTAGGGACATTTTATTCCTCTTCTTCGCCTGATACACCTCAATATGTAAGTGTTGGGGACAGAGTATCGAAAGATTCTATCGTATGTATTGTTGAAGCTATGAAATTATTTAACGAAATTGACGCAGATGTAGAGGGCGAAATTGTTGAGATTCTTGTTAATAACGGACAGCTTGTTGAGTATGGACAACCGCTATTTCTTGTAAAAGCGTAATAAGGGAGTCTTTGTGATGATAAAAAAAGTATTAATAGCCAATCGTGGGGAAATTGCTGTACGAATTATTCGTGCTTGTAAAGAAATGGATATTGAAACAGTTGCAATTTATTCAGAAGCAGACAAAGAGTCACTTCATGTGCAAATTGCAGATGAAGCGTATTGTGTTGGACCAACGATTTCAAAAGAAAGCTATTTAAATTTGACGAACATTATTAGTGTTGCGAAATTAACAGGTTGTGATGCAATTCATCCGGGATATGGATTTTTAGCAGAGAATGCAGATTTTGCAGAATTATGCCGTGAGTGTAACTTGATTTTTATCGGTCCAAGCCCAGAAGCCATTTCAAAGATGGGCACAAAAGACGTTGCACGTGATACAATGAAAGAAGCAGGGGTTCCGATTGTACCAGGTTCACAAGGGATTATTAAAAATACCGAAGAAGCGATCGAGCTTGCTAATCAACTTGGATATCCAGTTATCATTAAAGCGACTGCAGGTGGCGGCGGAAAAGGTATTCGTGTTGCGCGCCATGAAGAAGAGCTTGTAAAAGGAATTCAAATTACACAGCAAGAAGCCAGTACCGCTTTTGGGAACCCTGGTGTATACTTGGAGAAGTACGTTGAAGATTTCCGCCATGTTGAGATTCAAATAATGGCAGATACACATGGAAATGCCATTCATTTAGGAGAGCGTGATTGTACAATTCAGCGCCGTCTGCAAAAACTATTAGAAGAAAGTCCATCACCTGCACTTGATGAGAATATTCGCAAGCAAATGGGTGAGGCAGCAGTTAAAGCGGCGGTAGCGGTTGATTATACAGGTGCTGGTACGGTTGAGTTTATTTATGAATATAAAACGAAAAGCTTTTATTTCATGGAGATGAATACGAGAATCCAAGTTGAACATCCAGTTACTGAAATGGTAACAGGGATGGATTTAATTAAAGAACAAATTCTTGTTGCTTCTGGAGAAAAGTTATCGTTACAGCAAGAAGAAGTACAATTTAATGGTTGGGCAATGGAATGTCGAATTAATGCGGAAAACCCTGCCAAAAAATTTATGCCATCTCCAGGTAAAGTAGAAATGTACTTACCACCAGGCGGATTTGGTATTCGCGTCGATTCAGCTGTATATCCGGGATATTCAATACCACCTTTCTATGATTCGATGGTTGCTAAATTAATTGTTCACGGAAAAACACGTGAAGAGGCAATTGCAAAAATGAAGCGAGCGCTCAGTGAGTTTGTCATTGAAGGCGTACATACAACAATCCCGTTCCATTTGCAATTGCTAGAGCATCCTGATTTTGTAAAAGGTGAGTTTAACACGAAATTTTTGGAAGAGCATGAACTTGTGACGCAGTGATACATTAAAGGAGGTTTTTTTCATGGCTGAACATATGTTAGATATGGGTCAAGATACAACTCTTGGAAAAGTAGAAATTGCACCAGAAGTAATCGAAGTAATTGCAGGTATTGCAGCTGCTGAAGTAGAAGGTGTAGCGGCAATGCGTGGTAATTTTGCTACAGATGTTGTTGAGAAGTTAGGTAAGAAAAATCATGGTAAAGGTGTAAAGGTTGAATTAGCAAACGAAGATATTATTGTTGACCTTTACGTTGTGATGTATTTTGGTGTAGCGATTCCGGTTGTTGCACAAAAAATTCAAGACAATATTCGCCAAGCACTCTTTACAATGACAGGACTTGAGCCAAAAGAAGTGAACGTTCACATCGTTGGCGTAACATTCGAAACACAAAAAACAGAAATCGAACCAGTGTAAGAGTGGAAAAAGGTGCCTAGTAAAATAGGCATCTTTTTTATCGTTTCATTTCTTCACAAATTAAAACCCTCTAATTATTATACTATTTCAAAAAAAAAGAAAAATAAAACGGTATGTTTCATTTTTCCAAAAAACGTACATTGTGATAAGATATGGAACTTGAAGTTAATCTTTTTATTATTTTTCAGCCTTGTACCCCGTGTGTGAAACGATAAATTGTGTTATTATCATTGTATTATAAGGTTGGAAAATCAATGAAAACTGCAAGAGTAAGTGAATTGACGGCTTATAAATTATAATAATATAACAAAACATAAGGAAAGACTTGAAGTATAAAGGAGAGTTACAATGAAACGTAGGACGGCTAGAGAAAGAGCAATGCAAGCATTATACCAAATGGATATTACAGGTGAATTAGAACCGAAAGTAGCGGTGGAAAATACGCTAGATGAAGGCGAAGAAACAAATGAGTTTCTAGAATCACTTGTTGTAGGATTTGTAGACAACAAAGAAGAAATTGACGCAGCAATTCGTCAAAATTTAAAAAAGTGGAAGCTTGAGCGTATTAGTATTGTTGATCGCAGTATTTTACGTGTAGCTGTGTGTGAGATGAAATACATGGAAGAAATTCCGCACAATGTAACAATTAACGAAGCAATTGAAATCGCAAAAACATTTGGGGATGAGGAATCTCGTCGTTTTATTAACGGCGTTTTATCTAATATAAAAGATACACTGTAATTTCTTTAAGGGGGAAACTTAAAATGGTAGCAGTAATCATCAAAGGAAATGAAGTTGCGGAGAAAAAACGAGCACAATTAAAAGAAAAAGTTGTGAAGTTAAAAGAGCAAGGGATTGTACCAGGATTAGCAGTTATTTTAGTTGGAGAAGATCCAGCATCTCGTTCTTATGTAAAAGGAAAAGAAAAAGGCTGTGAGCAAGTAGGAATCTATTCAGAGCTAATTGAACTTCCTGAAACGATTACTGAGGAGCGTTTGCTTGCTGAAATCGATCGCTTAAATGGAGACGACCGCATTAATGGCATATTGGTACAATTACCTTTACCAAAACATATTGAAGAAAAAGCTATCATTGAAAGAATTTCACCGGAAAAGGATGTAGATGGATTTCACCCAATCAGCGTAGGACGTATGATGACGGGACAAGACACATTCCTTCCATGTACACCGCATGGCATTTTAGAATTAGTAAAAGAAACGAATCTTGATATTTCTGGAAAGCATGTTGTTGTAATTGGAAGAAGTAATATTGTTGGTAAACCAGTGGGGCAACTGTTTTTAAATGAAAATGCAACTGTCACATATTGTCATTCTAAGACGCGAAATATAAAAGAATTATCGAAGTTAGCTGATATTTTAATCGTAGCCGTTGGACGACCGAAAATGGTAACAGCTGACTATATTAAAGAGGGTGCGGTTGTAATTGATGTTGGTGTTAACCGTTTAGAAACAGGCAAACTTTGTGGTGATGTTGATTTTGACAATGTATTAGACGTTGCAGGTTACATTACGCCTGTGCCAAAAGGAGTCGGCCCAATGACTATTACAATGCTTCTTCACAACACTGTGGAGTCTGCAAAGCGTGCAGGTGTTGTTTGTCAATAATTTGAATCGGCTATGAGGAGAGAGAAATGGAGAAACAATATTTAACCGTTACAGCATTAACACGCTATATTAAAACAAAAATAGAGTATGATCCGCATTTACAGTCTGTTTGGTTAAAAGGAGAAATTTCCAACTTTAAATATCATAGTCGTGGTCATATGTATTTTACATTGAAAGATGAAAATGCAAGAATTGCAGCGGTTATGTTTGCGGGTCATAATCGTAACATTAAATTCAGGCCGGAAAATGGAATGAAAGTACTTGTAAAAGGAAAGATTTCTGTTTATGAGGCGAGTGGTTCTTATCAAATTTATATTCAAGACATGCAGCCTGACGGAATTGGAAACTTGCATTTAGCTTATGAGCAATTAAAAGTTCGTTTAGAGGAAGAGGGCTTGTTTTCTCAAGTTTATAAAAAAATAATTCCTCCGTATGCTAAAACAATAGGTGTAATCACGTCGCCAACAGGAGCAGCAATTCGCGATATTATAACAACAATTAAACGTCGTTATCCAATTGGAAATGTTATTGTGTTTCCTGTACTTGTACAAGGGGAGTCAGCAGCTCCCTCGATTGTACAAGCAATTCGTACAGCGAATGAAATGGGAGATATTGATGTTTTAATTGTTGGACGTGGTGGAGGCTCTATTGAAGAATTATGGGCCTTTAATGAGGAAGTAGTTGCAAGAGAAATTTTCACAAGTGAGATTCCGATTATTTCGGCTGTAGGCCATGAAACAGATTTTACAATCGCAGATTTTGTCGCGGATTTACGTGCACCAACACCGACTGCAGCAGCTGAGCTGGCGGTACCTAATACTATAGAGTTACAAGAAAAGGTATTACAAAGAACTCTGAGATTGCAAAGAGCAATGAGAGAGAGAGTACATAAAAAAGAAGAAAAACTGCAAGTGTTACAAAAATCTTATGCGTTCCGTTATCCAAGGCAAGTGTACGAGCAAAAAGAAGAGCAGTTAGACAGGGCTCTTGAACAACTTGTTTTAGCGAAAGAGCGTTATATAGATAAAAAAGTAAATCAATTAAAGCAACTTTCATTTTATTTAGAAAAGCACCACCCATCTCAAAAAATTATACAAACGAAAACGGCAATTGAAACGTTGCAAAAGCAGTTGCAACGTGAAATGCAAACATTACTTCAAACGAAGGAGTTCGTATTTGTGAGAGCGGCTCAAAAGCTTGAGGTATTAAGCCCGCTTAAAGTAATGATGAGAGGGTATGGGCTTGTATACGATGAAGAGAAACAAGTATTAAAAAGCGTGAAAGATGTTAGCCTTGGAGATGCTGTTTCGGTTCAATTACAAGATGGAATACTAGATTGTAGCGTATCAAGCATAGAGGAGCGTGAATTGAATAATGGAAAATAAGTTAAGCTTTGAAGAAGCAATTTCGCAGCTTGAGCATCTCGTTTCTAAGCTTGAACAAGGTGATGTACCTTTAGAGGAAGCAATTTCTTATTTTAAGGAAGGCATGGAATTATCTAAGCTTTGTGATGAGAAATTGAAAGATGTACAAGAACAAATGGCAGTTATCCTTGGGGAAGATGGAGAGCTTAAACCGTTTACTGCTTTAGGAGATGAAGCATAGTGACACATATAGCTTTTGATGCTTTTTTGAAAGAGAGTAAAACTTTCGTAGAAGAAAAGCTTGTAAGCTATGCAAATGAATTACAATGTCCAAATGTGCTTCGTGAAGCGATGGCATATTCTTTGGAAGCGGGTGGGAAACGTCTCCGCCCGTTACTTTTATTTGCAACGTTACAAGCGTTTGGGAAAGAAAGAAATCTTGGAGTGGGTGCAGCTTGTGCCCTTGAAATGATTCATACATATTCGTTAATTCATGATGATTTACCTTGTATGGATGATGATGATCTAAGACGAGGAAAGCCTACAAATCATAAAGTATTTGGTGAAGCAATGGCAGTTTTAGCGGGAGATGGTTTGTTGACATATGCTTTTCAAGTTATTATGGCATATGAGCAAAAAGAAATCTCTGCTGAAAAAAAAGTAAGACTTGTACTTGAGCTTGCGAAAGCAGCAGGACCTGAAGGAATGGTTGCTGGACAAGTGGCAGATATGGAAGCTGAAGGAAAACGACTTACAATTAATGAATTAGAGTACATTCATAATCATAAGACAGGTAAACTGCTTGAGTTTGCTGTACTTGCAGGCGCGATACTTTCTGATGCTACAGAAGAGCAAGAAGAGAAGTTACTTGCATTTGCGAAATATATCGGTCTAGCTTTCCAAATTAGAGATGATATTTTGGATGTAGAAGGAACAGAAGAAGAGATTGGAAAACCGATTGGTAGTGATGCTTCCAACGAGAAGAGCACATATACGACGTTATTTACTGTAGATAGAGCAAAATCTATTTTAGAGGAGAAAATTGCAAAAGCAAAAGATTCTATTAGCTCCTTACAATTACAAGATGAATATTTACTATCTATTTGTGATTTAATCGCAAAACGTAATAACTAATATAACAGCGTTTCCATTTGTTGAGTCATTCATCATTTTATGATATAAATGTAGGAAAGGTTTTTCTTTTCTTGTTATTGGCAAAAATATATGTAGATTACATTGCCGTTATCACTTCGTGTTAGCGGCTATTTTTTTCATCACGTAAAGAAATATGATGTATAATATGATAAGTGAAAAAATGGAAGTGTTTTCTGAAAGCAGGACAAGATAAAAAGAATAGAAAAGATAATTTCTTGTGTTGTGTAAATGTTTCTTATAATATTTGACATGTTGACAGATTATGAAATGAAAGTGAGTGATCCATGTGGATCTAACGCAAATTCAAAACCCTAGTTTTTTGAAAGATATGTCTATCAGTGAACTAGAGGGGTTGAGTGAGGATATTCGTAAGTTTTTAATTGAAGAGCTCTCTCAAACAGGTGGACATATTGCACCTAATTTAGGTGTAGTAGAACTCACAATTGCTCTGCATAAATTATTTGATAGTCCGAAAGATAAGTTTTTATGGGACGTAGGACATCAATCCTATGTACATAAAATTTTAACAGGGCGTGCGAAAGAATTCGGCACATTAAGGCAATACCAAGGTCTATGTGGTTTTCCAAAACGCTGCGAGAGTGAGCATGATGTTTGGGAAACTGGTCATAGTTCAACGTCGTTATCTGCTGCAATGGGAATGGCTCTAGCACGTGATTTAAAGAAAACGGAAGAATACGTTATACCAATCATTGGCGATGGTGCATTAACAGGTGGAATGGCTTTAGAGGCATTGAACCACATTGGGCATGAAAAAACGGACATGATTGTTATTTTGAATGACAATGAAATGTCAATTGCACCAAACGTCGGTGCACTTCATAATGTACTTGGTCGTTTACGTACCGCAGGGAAGTACCATTGGGTAAAAGATGAACTAGAGTATATATTGAAGAAAATCCCAGCAGTCGGCGGGAAAGTTGCTGCGACAGCAGAGAAAATAAAAGATAGTCTAAAATATTTACTAGTATCAGGCGTCTTTTTTGAAGAATTAGGCTTTACATATTTAGGTCCGGTCGATGGGCATGATTATGAAAAGTTATTCGAAACGTTGCAATATGCAAAGAAAACAAAAGGCCCAGTACTTGTTCATGTTATTACGAAAAAAGGAAAAGGTTATAAACCAGCTGAAAGTGACGTTATTGGAACTTGGCATGGAACAGGATCGTATAAAATTGAGTCAGGTGACTTCGTTAAACCGAAAGAAGTTGCACCAGCATGGAGTGCTGTTGTTAGTGAAACAGTGCTTAAGCTAGCGAGAACGGATGAACGTATCGTTGCAATTACGCCTGCAATGCCTGTTGGATCGAAACTTGAGAAATTCCAAAAAGAATTTCCGGATCGCATGATTGATGTAGGTATTGCAGAGCAGCATGCTACAACAATGGCAGCTGGTATGGCAACACAAGGGATGAAGCCGTTCTTAGCAATTTATTCAACATTTTTACAAAGAGCATACGACCAAGTTGTTCATGATATTTGTCGCCAAAATTTAAATGTTTTCATTGGAATAGATCGCTCTGGATTAGTAGGAGCAGACGGTGAAACGCATCAAGGTGTATTTGACATCGCGTTTTTACGTCACTTGCCGAATATGGTGCTTATGATGCCGAAAGATGAAAATGAAGGTCAACATTTAGTATATACAGCGATGCAATACGAAGATGGACCGATTGCTTTACGTTATGCACGCGGAAATGGACTTGGCGTTCAAATGGATGAAGAATTAAAGGCGATTCCAATCGGTACATGGGAAACGTTAAAAGAAGGCACACAAGCAGCAATTTTAACGTTTGGTACGACAATCCCGATGGCAATGGAAGCAGCTGAGCGTCTTGAACAAGCTGGAGTATCAGTGAAAGTAGTGAATGCTCGCTTTATTAAGCCGATGGACGAAGCATATTTACATGATCTTTTAGGGAAAAATATACCGATTTTAACGATTGAAGAGGCTTGTTTAATCGGTGGCTTTGGAACGGGAGTAGTTGAATTTGCTTCTGAGAACGGATACCATAGTGCTTTAATTGAACGAATGGGTATTCCTGATCGCTTCATAGAGCATGGTAGTGTAACAAAACTGTTAGAAGAAATTGGTTTAACAACAGATGCTGTTGTAGACCGTATTCATACAATGATTCCATCAAAACAAAAAAGGGCGTAACAAATGAGCGTAAAAAAAGAAAGAGTAGATGTACTATTAGTAGAGCGAGGACTTATAGAAACGCGTGAGAAGGCTAAACGTGCTGTTATGGCAGGTCTTGTATATGCGAATGAAATGAGACTCGATAAGCCAGGGGAGAAAATCTCACAAGATACGGAGATTACGGTGAAAGGGCAAGTCATGCCGTATGTAAGCCGTGGTGGTTATAAGCTTGAAAAGGCATTAGAAACATTTCAACTTGATTTACAAGATAAGGTTATGATAGATATTGGTTCATCAACTGGTGGTTTTACAGACTGTGCGCTTCAAAATGGGGCGAAGTTATCCTACGCATTAGATGTAGGATATAATCAACTTGCGTGGAAATTGCGTCAAGATGAGCGTGTTGTTGTGATGGAACGAACGAACTTCCGTTACGTGACACCGGCAGATTTAGAGCGTGGTTTACCGCAGTTTGCAAGTATTGATGTTTCATTTATATCATTAAGGCTTATATTGCCGGTTTTAAAAACAATGCTTATGCCAAATGGTGATGTAGCTGCATTGATTAAACCTCAGTTTGAAGCTGGACGAGAACAAGTCGGGAAAAAAGGCATTGTTCGTGATAGAAAAGTACATGAAGCTGTCGTGGAAATGATTGTCGATTTTGCTCTTAAGGAAGGCTATAATATCGAAGGTTTAACATTCTCACCAATTACAGGCGGGGATGGAAATATTGAATTTTTAATTCATCTAAAGTGGCACGGTGAGCGTGAGAATGGCGAAAATCATTCTCCGGTTTCTATTGAGCAAGTTGTTACAGAAGCACATGATGTTCTAAAACAAAAAGGGAAAGGGGAATAACATATGTTGTTCCTCTTTTTGTTGTAATCGTATAATGATTGTAAAAACAATTGTGTACAAGTAATGGATTATACGGTAACATAAATAAATGAAGTATACCAATGTTTAAACTATGGTAAGAGATAGTGTGAGGTGCAAATGTATGAATAAAGGTCAGCGCCATATTAAAATCAGGGAAATTATTGCTAACAAAGAAATTGAAACACAAGATGAACTAGTTGATATTTTACGTAATGTGGGGTTTAATGTAACGCAAGCAACAGTATCGCGCGATATTAAAGAACTGCACTTAGTGAAGGTGCCATTACATGATGGCCGCTATAAATATAGCTTGCCAGCAGATCAACGATTTAATCCGTTGCAAAAATTAAAACGAAATCTAGTGGATTCATTTGTAAAATTAGACACGGCAGGACATATGCTTGTGCTAAAAACATTGCCTGGTAACGCTCATTCACTTGGGGCACTCATTGATCATTTAGAGTGGGATGAGATCGTCGGAACCATTTGTGGTGATGATACTTGCTTAATTATTTGCCGTACACCTGAAGATACAGGTGTTGTCTCTGATCGTTTCTTAAATATGCTTTAACAGAAAAATCTTGTTTACTTTCCTCTGTAAAGTGGAAAGTAAACAAGATATTTTTATTGGCGAAAAATACGGATTTTCAAATACAATACATTATTTTTTTTGAATGAAGTTAGAAAATAGGTGGATTGACCCGTAAAACGAATGTTTGGTACAATGGAGCGGGTTAGAAGAGTAATTTATACATACAAACATATAGTATAACTATTTGAATGAAGAATACTGAGAAAAGCCCTTAATAGGGGATTAGTTTATAACGAGGTGAATGGGGCATTGTTATCGGAATTATCGATCAGAAACTTTGCTATTATTGAGGCATTAAATATTTCTTTTCAAAAAGGTTTAACCGTTTTAAGTGGTGAAACAGGAGCTGGAAAATCCATTATTATTGATGCAATTAGTTTGCTTGTTGGTGGCCGTGGTTCAGCAGAATTTGTTCGATATGGAACAGAAAAGGCTGAGATAGAAGGCTTATTCTATGTAGAAGATGACAAGCATCCATGTATCGCAAAGGCAGAAGAGTTAGATATAGAAATAGAAGATGGCATGATTATTTTGAAGCGTGACATCGCTGCGAACGGAAAAAGTGTCTGTCGTGTAAATGGGAAACTTGTTACACTCAGCATATTAAAAGAGATTGGAAAAACGCTAGTTGATATTCATGGACAGCATGAAACACAAGATTTAATGAATGAAGAGCGTCATATGTTTATGCTTGATCATTTTGATGGAAATCGCATTGTTAAACAATTGGGCATATATCAAAATGTATATACAGACTATGAGAAGTTAAAAAAACAGCTGAAATCTTTAAGTGAAAATGAACAACAAATGGCCCATCGTCTAGATTTAATTCAATTCCAACATGAAGAAATTCGTAAGGCGGATTTAAAAATGGATGAAGAATATGAATTGACTGAGGAACGATTAAAAATCTCCAATTTTGAAAAGATTTATAAAGCATTAGGAGATGCGTATCGTTCGTTAAGTGGAGACGGACAGGGATTGGATCACGTAAGAAATGCAATGGGACAAATGGAGAGTATTACGCACTTAGATGAAGCGTATCAAGAAAATCATGATTCTATTGCGAATAGTTATTACTTATTAGAAGAAGTTGCATACCAGCTTAGAGAAAAATTAGATATGATGGAATATGATCCGAAACGTCTAGATGAAATTGAAACACGTTTGAATGAAATCCGTATGTTAAAGAGAAAGTATGGAAATACTGTAGAAGAGATTTTAGCGTATGCTGATAAAATTGAACAAGAAATTTTTACGATTGAAAATAAAGACGTACATATTGAAACGACGAGAAAGCAGTTAACGAAATTAGAAGGTGTTATTGTAAAAGAAGCAACGTTGTTAAGTACTATGCGTCATGAGCTTGCAGATCATCTTACAAGCGCTATTCATCAAGAATTAAAAGAACTATATATGGAAAAAACGAAATTTGAAGTGAGAATTATGAAGAGGGTAGGAAATGTAGAAGAACCTCTCGTGGAAGGAACACCGGTAAAACTTACGGCGGATGGCTACGATCATGTGGAATTTTATATTTCAACGAATCCGGGTGAACCGTTAAAGCCACTTTCAAAGGTCGCTTCTGGCGGAGAGTTATCTCGTATTATTTTAGCTTTAAAAAGCATTTTTTCTAAGCATCAAGGTGTTGCATCTGTTATTTTTGATGAAGTGGATACGGGTGTGAGTGGTCGGGTTGCACAGGCTATTGCGGAAAAAATTTATCGTGTATCAGTAAACTCGCAAGTACTTTGTATTACGCACTTACCTCAAGTAGCTTCAATGGCGGACTCTCATTTATTTATTAGAAAACAAGTGGCGAATGATCGTACGATTACATCGGTTACTGTGTTAAGTACGGATGAAAAAGTAACAGAAATTGCTCGAATGATTTCTGGTGTTGAAATTACAGATTTAACGACAGAGCATGCGAAAGAGTTACTTACGCAAGCGCATCATTTCAAACAGACAGCAGAGGCTATCCAGTAATGGATAGCTTTTTTTTCTCAAATGACGATTTCTTAATTCTTCCGGTTATAAATAAAGCGCTGCAAGGAGAGATTAAAAAGTGAAGCCAAGAGGCTGAATGTGGGGTAGGAGCGAGGAGAGTGAACAAATTGAAATTAGAAAGATTTCGAAAAATAATAGGTCTTTGTCTCCTTGTTTCTCTAGTTTTTATTGGATGTTTTAAACCGCTTCGAACGTTTATTTCATCTCCGAAGCAACTTGTTGTTTTTGAAGGACAACAATCAGAAATAGCATCATTACCAGTTTTTAAGGCTGCATCTACAAATCGTAATGTGTTTACTGTAAGTTCAAATGAACAAGAACTTATGGTAAATTCTCACCAAAATGGTGAAGCTGATATGGTGTTTCAACTTGCTGGATTTCCAGTGAAAAAAGTAAATGTGAAAGTATTAAAAGATTTTAAAGTTATTCCAGGTGGACAATCGATTGGTGTAAAATTGAACACAAAAGGTGTACTTGTTGTAGGCCATCATTTAATTCAAACTGAAAAGGGTAAAGTATCTCCTGGTGAAACAGCTGGTGTACAGATTGGAGATATGATTACTGAAATCAATGGTAAAACAATTGAAAGAATGAGTGATGTAGCACCATTTATTCATAATAGTGGAGAAACAGGTGAACCGCTTAATCTTGTTTTATTAAGAGATGGAAAATATATTCGTGCTAAGCTAACACCACAAAAAGACAATGGTGAATCCTCTTACCGAATTGGACTGTATATTCGTGATTCAGCAGCTGGTATCGGAACGATGACATTTGTACATCCAGATTCTATGAAATATGGAGCGCTTGGTCATGTAATTTCCGATAATGATACAAAAAAGCCAATTCAAGTAGAAGATGGACAAATTATGCGTTCGACAGTAACGTCTATTGAAAGAGGAAGTCACGGGAACCCGGGAGAAAAATTAGCAAGATTTTCACCGGATCGTGAAGTGATTGGTAATATTACAATAAATAGCCCGTATGGTATTTTTGGGAAATTAAACACAGATATGACAAACGGCATAATGGATAAAGCAATGCCTATCGCATTATCCCATCAAGTAAAAGAAGGGCCAGCGAAAATATTAACAGTTATTGATCAAGATAAGGTGGAAGCGTTTGATATTGAAGTTGTTAGTACGGTACCACAAAAGTTCCCGGCTACAAAAGGTATGGTTATAAAAGTGACAGATAAACGTTTACTAGCAAAAACGGGTGGTATTGTACAAGGAATGAGTGGAAGTCCGATTGTACAAAATGGGAAAGTAATTGGTGCGGTTACACATGTATTTGTAAATGATCCAACGTCAGGATACGGTGTTCATATTGAATGGATGTTACATGAGGCTGGAATTAATATTTATGATCAAGAGAAAAAAGCGAGCTAATACATATTAGCTCGCTTTTCTTTTGAAAAATTCGTTGAAATTTTGTAAAAGCTCCGCAAGAGCTGTTTTTTGTTGTAAGATATAAGCAAAGGGTTGAACGTTTCGCTGTAATTCTATGATGGAATGTGTTGCGAAAGTAAAAAAATGAACGATAAACATATTTTTTTGTGATTTTATCGGAAAGTAAGAAACTTTAAAGGGAATTTTCACACAATTGTCGAACAATTCATGTAGCCTAGAAGCTTACACATGTCGGAAGAATCGATTCGGTAAGGGAGGAAAAACTGTGGAGAAAATTAAAGTATGTCTTGTGGATGATAATAAAGAATTGGTATCGATGCTAGAGAGTTATGTTGCTGCCCAAGATGATATGGAAGTTATCGGAATTGCTTACAATGGTCAAGAATGTTTAAACTTATTGAAAGAAAAGCAGCCTGATATACTCGTTTTAGACATTATTATGCCACATTTAGATGGTCTAGCTGTGCTAGAGAAAATGCGACATATTGAAAGGTTAAGACAACCTAGCGTTATTATGTTGACAGCATTCGGACAAGAAGATGTGACGAAAAAAGCGGTTGATTTAGGGGCATCATATTTCATATTAAAACCATTTGATATGGAGAATTTAACAAGTCATATTCGTCAAGTTAGTGGTAAGGAAAGTGCTACTATTAAACGTCCATTACCATCTTTCCGATCAGCAACAACGATAGATGGAAAACCGAAAAACTTAGATGCGAGTATTACAAGTATCATTCATGAAATTGGTGTACCCGCTCATATTAAAGGGTACATGTACTTACGAGAAGCAATCTCTATGGTGTACAATGATATCGAATTACTAGGATCTATTACGAAAGTATTATATCCAGATATTGCAAAGAAATATAATACAACAGCAAGCCGTGTCGAGCGCGCAATCCGTCACGCAATTGAAGTAGCTTGGAGCCGTGGGAATATTGATTCTATTTCGTCCTTATTTGGTTATACTGTATCCATGTCAAAAGCAAAACCTACGAATTCCGAGTTCATCGCAATGGTTGCGGATAAGCTAAGACTTGAACATAAGGCTTCGTAAATGTTGATATAATAGTGTTTTTGATTGTTTAGCGGTAATGTAAAGTTACCAACAAACTTCTTTTCGTACCAACAAATAATGTTAATGCATTTTAATAAACACCGTCTTTTATTGGTTTGTAAATCAAACTAATGAGAGGCGGTGTTTTTTGTTTTGACTGAATTTGAATTACAGCTAGATAATTTTATGTTGTATTGTTCAAGTAAAAACTTATCGACTAAAACGCTGAAAAGCTATGACCAGACGCTAAATTTATTTTTATTGTACATGAGAGAGACGTATCAAGTGGAGGAAGCGGGGAAGGTAAAGGCCGTACACATTCGGCAGTATATTAAGTATTTAAAGGAACGTGGAAAGTGCACTGTGGCTGCTAAAACAATAGCTAATGATATTAATCGCCCGCATAATCGGACGGATTACAAAAAGCCACTAAGCGATACAACGATTGCTAACAATTGATGCATTTTCAAATAAGCTAAGAGAATTTATAAAATGTTGGTTAGAATTAGAAGAACAGAATAGAGGAAGGTAAAAAGACGAGGACATTGTTCGTTGTCTTTTTTTATTTCAGTGCCGTCCGTCCATATAAATAATGATTTTTTAAGGTTTAGTGTCACGTTTTATGTGTGTAGAGACCAATAGAAAGGGAAGAGGTAGTTCCTTTCTCCTCTTAGACATTCATAAATACAACATTTTTTATGATTTTGTCACAGTAAACTTTTAAAATTATAAAATCAGTGAGGGACGGCAACATGAAATTATACAAAAGAGAAAAGAAAACACACATTCAAATACAGCAGGAAGATAAGCTAGAACGAATAAAGCAAATTTATGATGATAAAAAAGTAAAGCAGGTGCTTGCAGTAGAAAAGACATGGAATAAGTATGCTTTACTTCGATTGGAAGAAGGAGAGGATGCCTTCCATATCATTTTTAATGATTATTTAATAGGATGGTTCATTCAAACAACTCTCAATAAATTTGAAAATGCATGGAAAAATAAGCGGATTTATCGAGATGATTTTGAAAGTGTATTTTGGGAGAAGTTATGGCATGTGTGTCGAGAACATTCATGGAACGATGAGTATTACTTATATGAAAAAGTCAGAAAATCGTTGGAGTGTACGGGCTACAACTTAGTAAAATCAAATTTAAGGACAGATAAAAGGAAAGTAAATCATCAAAACATTGACCTTGTTGAAGACTTAGAAAAAATTGATTCGCCGTTTCGAATTGAGGACGATGTAGAAATTAAACTATTAATCGAACAGTATTGTAATGATATTGAAGAGGAGTTAATAACAACGTATATAGAAAGTCCCCATTTATCATATAGAGACTTAGGGTGTTTACATGGGATAAATCATCCTGAAAGAGTGAGACGGATACTTGATTCAGCAAAGAGGAAGTTAAGTGAATTTATATTTTGATAGGGTTCTCGTATTTATTTGCTTTATATAGCAGACAGCTTCATTTCAACTTCTTTAAAAGGAATGGATTAAATTTTTTACTAGAAAATCCGAATATTTAGTACAGTAAAATAGTTTCACGTGATATAATTCGTTTGTAAAATATTGTATGGAGAAGGGGTAGCATGACGCAAATAAAGGTTACGCCAGAACGGCTAGAACAGTCAGCAAAGCTAGTTCTTGAAACTAAAAATAGATTAGAACAGATACATAAAGATTTATATAACCAAACGGAATACGTAGCTTCAATGTGGAATGGTGCAACGAGTCAAAGGTTTTATCAGATGTTTAATGAAATAAAACCTCAAATGTTTAATGTGTTTCGGGAATTTGATAAGATTGCAGAAGAACTAATGCACGCTGCTGAAAAGTTTCGTAATGCTGATGAACGTTATGATGGTAATCTAGTTGATGGAAACATAGAAGAAGGGGCAATGTGTGGTAAGTTACCTGAAAAATCTACTTTCGAAAAAATTCGGGATGGTATTGTAGAAGGTGCAGGGGAAGCCATTGAAGATACTATAGAAGGATTTAAGGCACTTGGTAAATGGGGAACGTGGCAAAATATGGGGAACGCAGCCTTGCATCCTATTGATACACTTAGTACCATGTATAATGTATTGTCGGATTCATTTATTAAAGATGTAATAAATGGTGACGCAGAAAGTCGTGCAAAATGGGGAAGTTATGCTTTAACTCAAGTTGGTTTAGGACTTATTGGTGATAAAGGAATAAGCAAAGTCACTACACTTGCAAAGGGTACGAATTTAGCAAAGGTATCAGAAGGTATCTCGCATTATACAAATAAATTGCAAACGGGAGACCGCTTTGCATATGCTGGCGTTGGTGAGTTTAGAGATATTCCGAAAACTTCTTTTAATTCTTTAGAAGAAGCACGTAATACATTTATGTTTGCTGACCCTGGTAATTTAAATACACCTAGATTCCAAGAATATCTTGGCCAAGTAGAAGAAATAACAAATAGAAAGATTCCTGAAAATCAGAGGGAATTACTACAGGAAGCTTTAGAAGATAATGCTTATAGTAAATTAAGTAAAGAAGAGACTGCACAAAGACGGGCAGAATTTGATAAATTACGCACTAACTTAATTAAGGATTGGGAACTTAAGACTGGCCAAAAATGGCCTACTTATGAAGAAGTTGTGTATTCAAAGAAAGGTTTGCCTTTACGTAAAAAAACCGCTAATTATGATGCACATCACATTATAGAAAGTACATATAACGGTGCACATGAATGGTGGAATCTACATCCAGCTAAATACCCTGATGAACATCAAGGTGGAATACATGGAAAAGAAAAAATCGCTAAAGAGATTTTCAAAAGATAACACTTATATGGAGGGTAATATTTATGTTTAATTTCACAAATTTGGAAAAGGTATCATTTGATAGAACTGAGGCAGAACAAGTTTTAGATAAATATGAAACCGTATTTTTTAAAATATATGATGATGAAATACAAGAGGCTGAAGGAATGATAGGATTTAAATTCCCAAAGGAACTAAGATATTTTTATAAAAATGTCGGTAGTGGTTTTGTGAAAAGTAATTCTGAGTACTTTGTTAACCGTCTAATGGACCCTGAATCCGTTGCGGATTTAAGACTTAGACAAGATGTGTATGAAGAAAACCCTAGATATGATTATATTGATGATGAAGAATCATTAGCTTTCTTTGAAATTAATGAATCAAGCTTTTTAACGTTAAAATTTAAGCAGGCAAATGAATTAGGTCAATGTCCTATATATTATGGTTCAACAAAGATAGCGGATTCGTTAGAGGGATTTTTAATTAAAATGAATGAAAATCCTGACTATTATATTTAATCTTTTTAAGACTTACTTTAAGGCGTAGGATTTGAAAAATATCTAATCATGAATAAAAAGCTTATGTATAACTTGCATAAGCTTTTTTAATGTACATGAACTAGACACTTACAAGATGGAGATAGTGCAGACATAAGCTGGCCTATACCAAAATACAACATCTATCCTAAAGGAGAATAAATAAATTTAGAAAGAGGTTTTTATATGTGGAAAAATCTGATTTTAGAAATTGAAAAGGTAGAGAGAAGTTTTAATGATAAACTGAATACACCCGCAACGGATACTGAAATTGGTAAATTAAGAGAACGTGTGAAAGAGAATTTTAATGTTGACTTACCGAGTGAATATGAGGAGTTTCTTAAAACTGTAAATGGATTAGATTTTAGCGGGCTAGTACTTTATGGAGTTGACTCTTATTTGTTAGATACAGAAAGGGACGAATCAATTTGCGGGCTTATAGAAACCAATGAGATTTGGTATGAAAATGAATTTCAAAAAGAGTATCTTTTCCTTGGAGATTCAAATATAGCATGGTTCTGTAAAAACTTATCTGATGGTATTTATTTAGAACTTGATAAACCATCTGGTACAGTGATGAATACATATAATGATTGCAACACAATGCTTGAGGAAGCATTGAAAGCAGCCCTTCTTTAATAGGGGGTATTAAAAATTATGTTTAATTTTTTGAAAGAATATGTTGTAGCAGACAGAAGTGTCCGTTCTAAACAAAAACCTATTTTCTATCCTATATATCAAGATGAGATAGATGAGGCAGAAAGCTTATTACAAATGGAACTTCCGAAAGAATTAAAATGTTTTTATCAAGAAATTGGTTGCGGTTTTTTAGAGTCTGACAAAAGAACTTTTTTCAATAGATTTATGGACCCGATTTCAGTTGCAGATTTCCGTTTAAGGCAAGATATTTATGAATATAATCCAAACCTAGATCTGGTAATTTAAATACACCTAGATTTCAAGAATATCTTGGCCAAGTAGAAGAAATAACAAATAGAAAGATTCCTGAAAACCAGAGGGAATTACTACAAGAACATTTGGAAAAATAATGGTTATGAACGATTAAGCAAAGAAGAAGTAGATACAAGAAGGAACGAGTTCCGTTCTGAAAAAAATAAGCTGATAGCTGAGTGGGAAAAAGAAACAAACCAAACATGGCCTACATATGCTGAGGAAGTTATTTCGAAAAGAGGTAAAGTAACACGGAGAATTGATAAGCCATTTGATGCACATCACCTTATTGAAAATGCACATGGTGGAGAACATGAATGGTGGAATATGCACCCAGCTAAATACCCTGATGAACATCAAGGTGGTATACATGCTAAGGAAAGTATTTCAAGAGAAATTTTTAAAAAGTAATTAACGGAGGTAGTAAAAGTTATGTTTGATTTTTTGAAAAATTGTGTTGTAGCTGATGAAAGTATAAAATCTGACCAAACACCTATTTTCTATCCTTTAAAAAGTGAAGAGATAGAGGAAGCAGAAGATTTATTAAAAATGAAATTCCCTAAAGAATTGAAAAATTTTTATAAAGAAATTGGTTATGGTTTTTTAGAGGCATCAAGTAAGTTCTTTTTTAACAGATTTATGGACCCCTTTTCTGTTGTGGATTTTCGTTTGAGACAAGATATCTATGAATATAACCCTAATATAGATGGTGTAGACGATGAAGAATCATTAGTGTTTTTTGAAGTGACAGAACTTAGCTTTTTAACAATTAAATTTAAGCAAGCGAATGAATTAGGTCAATGCCCTATTTACTCTGAAGATGAGAAAATAGCGGATTCTTTAGAAGAATTTTTAATTAAAATGGGCGAAAATCCTGACTATTATATCTAATGAAAGAATCAATGAACACCTGAGTTTCAGAGTTGAACGTGTAAGTCTTTAGCAAAGTTCTAAAATAACTGACAGGAGTTAGTAACATGGACGTAGAGATTTCAGAAATGCTAAAAATATTAAACGATTATGAAGGGAATGAAAAAGAAATTTTTGAACTGATTCAAGCTGAAGCAATGATGAAATATAAACAATGTGAAGAAATGATAGATACGATACTGAATAATAAGTTTAGAACCGAAAAAGAAAAGCATGAAGCTATAATGAGTATGATAGGACATATTCTCACTTGTGGCGTATCTTATGGGAGTGTTCAAGTTCCATTAGAAATGATTAAGAATCGTCAATCATCTATACATTGATTTATATTTTGAGATAAAGTCGTACCAGATAGTTGATGAAATGAATAATAGTACACGAATGTCATTTAATTTTATTGACGTTTGCCCCTGTGGTTATGTATCATATTCTTATACACATTAGTAACGTAATGTTACCAATGAATTAGGAAAAACTAAACCAATAAAGGGCGTGAAATTTAGCGTATTTATTGGACGAAAAGAAAATGTTAGAAACGTATACATATCAACGTTTAAAGCTTTTGGTTATACTGTATCCATGTCAAAAGCAAAACCTACGAATTCTGAGTTCATCGCAATGGTTGCGGATAAGCTAAGACTTGAACATAAGGCTAGCTGAGAGGAAGAGTAGTAAGGGATTTAAGTTTTAGTAGAGCTTAATAATTCTTGAAATTTATACTCGATATCAATTTTAAAACCAATAAACTTTTATTTAATGACCAATGAATTTTAGAATTCGTTGGTCTTTTTATTTTGTTGAGAAAAAGAGGGAGAAGTGATATCGATTTTATCAAAATTATTTGGGTAGATAAAAAGGGTTGTTTGATATTATGGAAAATAAAACCTGTTTTTAGTAATATTACATATAAGTGAGTTTTTTAAGGTAATTAAATAGGTATACAGAGGGAGAAGGGAAATGAAAAACAAAATATTAACTTGGCTAGGAATAGTAGCAGCTATGGGAGTTCTTGCTGTTGCAGTTACATTTGGAATGTTAGAGCTTGCCGATAATCCAGTAGATAAAGAAGTGAGTGCTCAAATAGATAAAAAAGAAGACCCAACGATAGTAGGTAGAGAGGTAGATGGAGTCTTTGTTGATGTGTATGTTACTGAAAATTCTACTGAAAGCGAAGTCATTACAGCGATGTATCACATGACTCATCAAAAAGTAGTGGCAGAACGAAAATCGGGATCCATCCCAATGATTCAAAATAACGCTGAAAAATTAAAAAAAATCATAAATAAGAGTAGTTTTGCGAAGAAAAATGAGCTTGTAGCAATTGCTGATAGATGGGCGAAAAAAGATTTTAGTAAAATTGTAGAAGATCACAATTTTTTCTCGGATGCTCAAGAGGGTAATGTTTGTAAAGCCACTAGAGCGATGGATGCGGTAGAAGAGCAACATTATATTTTAACTACATTCGGGGAGGAAAAAGCGAAAGAACTATACGAATCAGGGGATACTCCGCACGTTCAATAAAAAATAATATGAAGGGCTTCTAGTTTTTTTATTACCTTGCTTTAAGGGGGCAATGGTGACTTGTGAATAAATATTCTGCTTTCTTTATGAATTGTAACAAAAAAGAAGATATATAATTCATTATTAAATGATGAAGTGAAGGCTAAATCGCATCGTAGTACATCTGTTAAAGGATTTTAGTGGGGAAGTCATCCATGATATAATAGATGATAATAAAAAGCCCTGCAAAACAGGACTATATTATTCTTCGTCTTTATTTTGTTTTTCTAATTCAACTAACTTTTGTATTAAAATATGCTGTGGCATATGCATAAGTTGTTCAAGTGGAACACCTAACGCTTTTGATAGGCGGACTGCAGTGTCTGGAGAAATTTGTAATGGTCTCATAGAAGTACCTCCTTTTTCGTATAGTATAGCATAAGATTGGGGGAGTGAGGATGACTCTTATATTTGCGCATCGTGGTGCGGCGGGAACGTATCCGGAAAATACAATGATTTCATTTGAAGCGGCGGAGGCTTTCGGGGCAGACGGAATTGAACTCGATGTTCAATTCACGAAAGATGGAAAAGTTGTTGTTATTCATGATGAAACGGTGGATCGGACAACAAATGGAAAAGGTGCGGTTCGAAATTATTTATATGAGGATTTATGTAAGTTGGATGCGAGTTATAAATTCGGTGACAAAGTAGGTTTTTGCAAAATACCTCTTCTAGAAGAGGTGTTAGAATGGCTCGCAAAAACGAAATTGCTACTCAATATTGAACTGAAAAATAATAAAATCCCATACAGAGGTTTAGAAGAAGAGGTTATAACACTTGTACGTAAGTTTAGTCTAGAGGATCGGATTGTGTTTTCTTCTTTTAATCACTACAGTATGAAGCGATGTCATATGATGGCTCCTGATATTCAAACAGCTATTTTGTATCGTGAAGGTTTGCATAGCCCGTGGGCATATGCAAAAAAGATGGGTGCTACTGCAGTACATCCGAATTATCGTTATCTTCAAGATGCTATCGCTGAATTAACGATGGGAAGTGGTGTGGAGGTTCGTCCTTACACGATAAATGAAGAAACGCTTATGCGTAAATATTTTGATATGAATATATCAGCGATTATTACTGATTATCCTGAAACAGCAAGAACTTTATTACCGATAAAAAAATGAGACCTAATATAATGGTCTCATTTTTTATTTATGATATGTGAAAACTTTGTTTTATCTTCTGAAGCGTGCTTGTACTTTATTTCTCTTACGATCTCTGTGTAAGACGAAGCCGCCGAAGATATAAAACCCGAGTGCGAAGCAAAGAGCGCCGATTAAAAATTGTAACCATAATATAGGGATTGGGGAGAACAAAATCCCAAATACAGTATCTCTCATCAGTTTAATACCAAGCACGGCTAATGAAATGGGGATGAGTGCTAATAATAGAGCGAGGTAACGCTGCATACATAACGCTCCTTTTCAGATTATTTTGTGTATTTTAATGATGTTATATGGAATGGGGGTTTGTCAAGAGGTTGCTGAACGAGTAAGATAAGAATGTGAAAAATTTTGCAGAGATACTTCGAGAGGAAGTGTAATGTATGAAACAAAATGTGTTAATTGTTGGAGCAGGTGAAGGTGGGAGTACACTGCTGAGTCTGTTGCAAAATTCGAATATATTTCAAATTATAGGAGTTATTGATAGTAATCCAATTGCGAAAGGATTACAAATCGCAAAGGAATATGGGACTCCGATTGGTGATAGTGTAACTCCGTTTCTTTCTATGCATATTGATGTAATGTTTGATATGACAGGTGATTATGATTTACATAAAGTTTTATTGGGAAGCAAGCATAAAGACACCCTTCTTATACCAGGGGATATTGCAAAAATTGTTACGAGACTAGCGCATGAGAAGGAAAGCTTAATTGGAAAGCTAGAAGAACAGACGCAACAAGGGAATTTAATTTTAAATTCAACGCATGACGGTATGATTGTTATAGACCAAGAGGGACAAGTTCGTCTGTTTAATAAAAGCGCAGAGCGTATTACTGGATATAAAAAAGAGGAAGCAATAGGGAAATATATTTTAGAAGTTATTCCAACGAGTAAGTTGCTTCGTATTATACGCACGAAAAAAATAGAAGTGAATCATGAACTGACGTTAGAGAATGAAAAAAAGATTATTACAACGCGTATTCCGATATTAAAAGAAGGTGGAGAGGTTCAAGGGGCATTTGCGATTTTTAAAGACATTACAGAAGTTGTAGATTTAGCGGAAGAAGTTACAGACTTAAAAGAAATTCAAACGCTACTTGAGGCGATTATTAACTCATCTGAGGAAGCAATTTCGGTTGTTGATGAGAAAGGAAGAGGACTAGTTATAAACCCTGCTTATACGAAGTTAACGGGTTTGACTGAAGAAGAAATTATTGGGAAGCCGGCTACAACTGATATTGTGGAAGGTGAAAGTATGCATATGAAAGTACTTCGGACGCGCCGAGCGGTACGAGGAATACATATGAAGATTGGGCAAAAAAAGCGAGATGTAATTGTAAACGTAGCACCGGTTATTGTCGATGGAATATTGAAAGGGAGCGTCGGGGTAATTCGCGATGTATCAGAAATTCAAAAGTTAACAAATGAATTGAATAGGGCAAGACAAATTATTCGAACGTTAGAAGCAAAATATTCATTTGATGATATTGTTGGTGATTCAGATGAAACGACGGCAGCTATTGAACAAGCAAAACTTGGAGCGAATACACCGGCAACAGTATTGCTTAGAGGGGAATCTGGTACGGGGAAAGAGTTATTTGCACATGCTATTCATAACAGTAGTAATCGAAAATACAATAAGTTTGTACGAGTAAACTGTGCTGCTATTTCTGAGACCTTATTAGAAAGTGAATTATTCGGTTATGAGGAAGGCGCGTTTTCTGGAGCGAAAAGAGGCGGGAAACGAGGATTCTTTGAAGAAGCGAATAATGGAAGTGTTTTTTTAGATGAAATCGGAGAGTTATCTGCAAATACGCAAGCGAAGCTCCTTCGTGTGCTACAAGAAAAAGAAATTGTGAAAGTAGGGGGAACGAAAGCGATACCTATTAATGTCCGGGTAATTGCAGCAACACATGTGAATTTAGAAAAGGGCATTCTAGAAGGAGAGTTCAGAGAGGACTTGTATTATCGTTTAAATAAAATCCCGATTCAAATTCCTTCCCTTCGTCAGCGTAAAGGAGATATACCAGCGATTGCAGAAAGGTTAATTCAAAAAATTAATCAAGATTATGGTCGTAATGTAGAAGGACTCACCGATTCAGCCGTTTCGTATTTACAATCATATGAATGGCCAGGGAATGTTAGGGAACTTGAAAATATTTTAGGACGAGCTATTATCTTTATGAATTATAACGAAATATATATTGATGTACATCATTTACCGCCTTTACATAAAGAAGAACAAGTAGAGACGAAACAAAATAATTTATTACCTGAATTAGAAGAGAAGGCCCTTGAACACCTAGTGACAGAATTTGAGGGGAATATTATCCGTGAATATTTAGAGAAATGTGATGGGAACAAAACGAAGACTGCAAAAGCGTTAGGAATTTCAGTTCGAAACTTATATTACAAGCTAGAAAAGTATGAGTGTGCAAAAAATAGCACGCAATAAATTGCGTACCGTGCAATTTATTGCGTGGTATACAAAAAGCGACAAAACGAGACAGAATATTTCGTTGTTTTCCAAAGTATTGATTTCACTGCATTTTGAATGCGTTTTCATTATTGGTAAGACCACTTTTGAAAGTTGGCACGGTATTTGCTTAATGAATAGACGAGGGACGACGGAAAGGGTTGATTACAAAATATGAAGTTAGAACACTTAATTGATCAAGCAGCAGGACAGCCTAAAAAAACTGTGGCTGTAGCAGTAGCTGAAGATCATGAAGTAATTGAAGCTGTAGCGAAAGCAATCAAGTTACAGCTAGCTCAATTTCGTCTATATGGAAATCAAGAGAAAATAATAGGGATGCTACAAGAGCATGGGCTACAAACTTCAGAACATATTGAAGTGATTGCAGCAGCGTCAAGTGCTGAGGCTGCAGAACTTTCTGTTAAATCTGTAAGCAATGGCGAAGCAGATGTGCTAATGAAGGGGAACATCCCAACAGCAAATATTTTGAAAGCTGTATTAAATAAAGAGTGGGGACTTCGTAAGGGCAGCGTGCTTTCACATGTTGCAGCGTTTGAAGTTCCAAATTACGATCGTCTTATTTTTGTTACAGACGCAGCGATGAACATTGCACCTGATGTAACACAAAAAGCTGCTATTATACAAAATACTGTAGAAGTTGCCCAGGCAATAGGAATTGATTTGCCAAAGGTAGCGCCAATTGCAGCGGTAGAGGTTGTTAATCCTGCGATGCAAGCGACAATTGATGCAGCGATGTTAACTCAAATGAATCGCCGCGGACAAATTAAAAATTGTGTCGTTGATGGACCACTTGCTTTAGATAATGCAGTATCACAAATTGCAGCAGAACATAAAGGCATAGTAAGTGATGTAGCAGGTAAGGCAGACATTTTACTCGTCCCAACGATTGAAGCTGGAAATGTGCTATATAAATCACTCGTCTATTTTGCAAATGCAAAGGTAGGAGCGATGATTGCTGGCGCTAAAGCACCGATTGTTTTAACATCACGTGCTGATTCAGCAGAAACAAAAGTATATTCATTAGCATTGGCAGTTGCGACTGCTTCAAAATAAACCAAATAGGGTAAAACAATTAGGGGGAAACGACAATGACATTAGAAATCTTCGAATACTTAGAAAAATATGATTATGAGCAAGTGGTATTTTGTCAAGATAAAGAATCTGGTTTAAAAGCAATCATTGCAATCCATGATACAACACTTGGACCAGCTCTTGGTGGAACAAGAATGTGGACATATGATTCTGAAGAAGCGGCGATTGAAGATGCATTGCGTCTTGCAAAAGGGATGACATACAAAAATGCAGCAGCTGGTTTAAATTTAGGTGGTGCAAAAACAGTAATTATCGGTGATCCACGTAAAGATAAAAGCGAAGCGATGTTCCGTGCATTAGGACGCTACATTCAAGGACTAAACGGACGTTACATTACAGCTGAAGATGTTGGTACAACAGTAGATGATATGGATATTATCCATGAGGAAACTGATTTTGTAACAGGGATTTCACCATCATTCGGTTCTTCTGGTAACCCATCTCCAGTAACTGCATACGGTGTTTACCGTGGTATGAAAGCAGCTGCAAAAGAAGCATTTGGTACAGATAACCTAGAAGGAAGAGTAATTTCTATTCAAGGTGTTGGTAACGTAGCGTATCACCTATGCAAACATTTACACGCTGAAGGAGCAAAATTAATCGTTACAGATATTAATAAAGAAGCTGTACAACGTGCAGTAGAAGAATTCGGTGCAACAGCAGTTGAGCCAAATGAAATTTACGGTGTTGAATGTGATATTTACGCACCATGTGCATTAGGCGCAACAGTTAATGATGAAACTATTCCACAACTTAAAGCAAAAGTAATCGCTGGTTCTGCAAATAACCAATTAAAAGAAGATCGTCACGGCGACCTTATTCATGAAATGGGTATTGTATACGCACCAGACTATGTTATTAATGCAGGTGGCGTAATTAACGTAGCAGACGAATTATATGGATACAATAGAGAACGTGCATTAAAACGTGTTGAGTCTATTTATGACACAATTGCAAAAGTAATCGAAATTTCAAAACGCGATGGCATAGCAACTTATGTAGCAGCAGATCGCCTAGCTGAAGAGCGCATTGCAAGCTTGAAAAACTCTCGTAGCACATACTTACGCAACGGTCACGACATTATTAGCCGTCGCTAATCATTCATATATAACTTTTACAAAAGGTGTGGTTACCTCTTATGAGGTTTCCACTTCCTTTTAAATTTATTAGTGGAGGTAGCAACATTGTCTGTAAATCGAATTCTTGTTATTAACCCAGGTAGTACATCCACAAAGATTGGTGTTTTTGATAATGAAAGACCCGTTCTAGAAGAAACTATTCGTCATGACGTAGAACAGATTGGAAAATATAAGCGAATTATCGACCAATATGAGTTTCGTAAAGAAACGATTTTAGAAGTTCTACATTCTCATGGTATTAACATTTCAAAATTAAACGCTGTTTGTGGGCGTGGTGGATTACTTCGTCCAATCGAAGGCGGTACGTATACAGTAAACGATGCGATGTTAGAAGATTTAAAAAATGGGTTTAGTGGTCATCACGCTTCAAACCTTGGAGGCATTTTAGCATATGAAATTGCTTCTGGATTAAACATTCCTGCATTCATTGTGGATCCTGTCGTTGTAGATGAGATGGAGCCAATTGCTCGTATAAGTGGTATTGCTGGTATGGAACGCAAAAGTATCTTCCATGCATTAAACCAAAAAGCGGTTGCTCGTAAAGTAGCAGATGAATTAAATCACAAATATGAGGATTTAAATTTATTAGTTACACATATGGGCGGCGGTATTACAGTTGGTGCTCATAAAAAAGGAAAAGTTATCGATGTGAATAATGGCTTAAACGGAGAAGGACCATTTAGTCCAGAGCGTGCTGGTACAGTACCAGTAGGACAATTAGTTGAAATGTGTTTTTCTGGTGAGTATTACCGAGACGAAATGGTTAAAAAACTTGTCGGACAAGGTGGACTTGTAAGTCTTATCGGTACAAACGATGCAATTAAAGTAGAACAAATGGTTGAAAAAGGTGATCCTGAAGCAACTCTTATTTATAAAGCAATGGCGTATCAAGTTGCAAAAGAGATTGGCGGAGCTAGTGCTGTACTTCACGGGAAAATCGATGCAATCGTATTAACTGGTGGACTTGCGTACAGTAAAATTCTTGTCGATGAAATAAAAGAACGTGTTCACTGGATTGCAGATGTTATCGTACATCCAGGAGAAGATGAATTACAAGCGTTAGCAGAAGGAGCACTTCGTGTATTACGTGAAGAAGAAGCTCCAAAAGAATATATTGTACGAGAAAAACAAACAGTAGCTAGGGGTTGAGATAATGGCAAGAGAATATGATTTAGTCATCGTTGGCGGCGGTACTGGTGGATATGTTGCTGCTATTCGTGCATCACAACTAGGGTTAAAAACTGCACTTGTTGAAAAAGAAAATCTTGGTGGTACTTGTTTACACAAAGGATGTATTCCTAGTAAAGCTCTTTTACGTAGTGCGGAAGTATACGCAACTGCTAAAAAAGGAGAAGAGTTCGGAGTTATTGCAAGTAATGTAGAACTAAACTTTGCTAAAGTACAAGAGCGTAAAGAGAAGATTGTAACGCAGCTTCATAAAGGCGTTCAGCATTTAATGAAACAAGGTAAAATTGATGTGTTTGAAGGTATTGGCCGTATTCTTGGCCCATCTATTTTCTCTCCAATGCCAGGTACAATTTCAGTTGAACTTGCAAGTGGAGAAGAGAATGAAATGTTAATTCCAAAAAATGTGCTTGTTGCAACAGGTTCTCGTCCAAATTCATTACCAGGATTAGAGTTAGACGGAGAGTATGTAATGTCTTCGGATCATGCCCTAAAAATGGAAACGCTTCCTAGCTCAATCATTATCGTTGGTGGCGGTGTAATTGGTATTGAGTGGGCATCTATGCTTGCTGACTTCGGTGTAGAAGTTACTGTATTAGAATATGCGAAAAACATATTACCACTAGAAGATAATGACGTTTCAAAAGAAATGCAACGTCTATTCAAGAAAAAAGGTATTAAAGTGGTAACTGGTGCAAAAGTATTACCAGAAACATTGGTAAAAGATAATGGAGTAACAATTCAAGCTGAACATAACGGTGAGAACAAAGCATTTAAAGCAGAAAAAATGCTTGTATCTGTCGGAAGACAAGCGAATACGCAAAATATGGGCTTAGAGAACACAGATATTGTTGTGGAAAAAGGATACATTCAAACAAATGAGTTTTATCAAACGAAGGAATCTCATATTTACGCAATTGGAGATGTAATCGGTGGCTTGCAACTTGCTCACGTTGCTTCTCATGAAGGAATTGTTGCAGTAGAACATATCGCTGGTAAAGAAGTTACACCAATTGATTATTCTATGGTATCAAAATGCGTATATAGTAGTCCAGAAGTTGCTTCTGTCGGCTTAACAGAACAAGAAGCAAAAGAAAAAGGCTATAAGTTAAAAGTCGGTAAGTTCTCATTCCGTGCAATCGGAAAGGCACTTGTATACGGAGAATCAGACGGTTTTGTAAAACTTGTAGTTGATGAAGAAACAAATGACATTCTCGGTGTTCATATGATCGGACCACATGTAACAGATATGATTTCTGAAGCTGGTCTTGCAAGAGTACTTGATGCAACACCTTGGGAAGTAGCACATACAATTCATCCGCATCCATCATTATCTGAGGCGATTGGTGAAGCTGCACTTGCTGTAGATGGAAGAGCGTTACACGCATAAAAATGTGGATTTAGGAGGTTATGAAAAATGGCAGAAGTAAAAGAAAAGCGCCATGAAGAGCTTGGCTTAAGTGATGAGCAAGTATTAGAAATGTTCCGTACGATGTTACTTGCACGTAAAATTGACGAACGTATGTGGTTATTAAACCGTGCAGGTAAAATTCCATTCGTAATTTCTTGTCAAGGACAAGAGGCTGCACAAGTTGGAGCGGCATTCGCTCTTGATAGAGAGAAAGATTATGCATTACCATACTACCGTGATATGGGTGTTGTACTAGCGTTTGGTATGACAGCTAAAGAGCTTATGTTGTCTGCTTTCGCAAAAGCTGGAGATCCAAACTCTGGTGGTCGTCAAATGCCTGGTCACTTCGGTCAAAAGAAAAATCGTATTGTTACAGGATCATCACCAGTAACAACGCAAGTACCACATGCAGTTGGTATTGCACTAGCTGGAAAAATGGAGAAGAAAGATTTAGTAACGTTCGTTACATTCGGAGAAGGCTCTTCAAACCAAGGTGACTTCCATGAAGGAGCAAACTTTGCTGGTGTACACAAACTACCTGTTATTTTCATGTGTGAAAATAACAAATATGCAATCTCTATTCCAGTTGAAAAACAATTAGCATGTAAAAACGTATCAGATCGTGCAATTGGTTACGGCATGCCTGGATATACAATAGACGGAAACGATCCGCTTGCAGTATATAAAGCTGTAAAAGAAGCAGCAGACCGCGGTCGTCGTGGTGAAGGTCCGACTTTAATTGAAGCAGTATCATATCGTTTGACAGCACATTCTAGTGACGACGATGATCGTGTTTATCGTGATAAAGAAGAGGTAGAAGAAGCGAAGAAAAAAGATTCAATTATAACATTTGCAGCTTATTTAAAAGAAGTTGGTGTGTTAACTGAGGAATTTGAAAAACAAATGCTAGACGAAATTATGCATATCGTAAATGAAGCAACAGAATATGCAGAAAATGCTCCGTATGCAGCACCTGAAGATGCATTGAAGCACGTATACGCAGAATAGGGGGGAACGTTTCATGGCTGTAATGTCTTATATTGATGCTATTACATTAGCAATGCGCGAAGAAATGGAACGCGATGAGAAAGTATTCGTTTTAGGAGAAGATGTTGGTAAAAAAGGTGGCGTGTTTAAAGCGACACACGGTTTGTATGATCAATTTGGTGAAGATCGTGCGCTTGATGCACCGCTTGCAGAATCTGCAATTGCTGGGGTAGCAATTGGTGCGGCAATGTATGGTATGCGTCCAATCGCTGAAATGCAGTTTGCTGATTTCATCATGCCAGCAGTAAACCAAATTGTTTCTGAGGCAGCAAAAATTCGTTATCGTTCTAACAACGATTGGACTTGTCCAGTTACAATTCGTGCGCCATTCGGCGGGGGTGTTCACGGTGCATTGTATCATTCACAATCTGTAGAAGCGATGTTTGCAAACCAACCAGGTTTAAAAATTGTTATCCCTTCTACACCATATGATGCAAAAGGCTTATTAAAAGCTGCAATTCGTGATGAAGATCCAGTATTATTCTTTGAGCATAAGCGTGCATATCGCTTAATTAAAGGTGAAGTGCCAGAAGATGACTATGTATTACCAATCGGAAAAGCAGATGTAAAACGCGAAGGTGATGATATTACTGTTATCACTTACGGATTATGTGTTCACTTTGCTCTTCAAGCAGCTGAGAAGTTAGCACAAGATGGAATCTCTGCACACATTCTTGATTTAAGAACGGTATATCCGTTAGATAAAGAAGCGATTATTGAAGCGGCTTCTAAAACAGGTAAAGTTCTTCTTGTAACAGAAGACAATAAAGAAGGAAGTATTATAAGTGAAGTGGCAGCAATTATTGCTGAAAACTGTCTGTTTGATTTAGATGCGCCAATCGCACGTCTTGCAGGTCCAGATGTTCCAGCAATGCCATATGCACCAACAATGGAAAAATTCTTTATGGTAAATCCAGATAAAGTTGAAAAAGCAATGCGTGAACTTGCGGAATTTTAATCGGGGGGACTATACATGGCTGTAGAAAATATCACAATGCCTCAGCTCGGGGAGAGCGTTACAGAGGGTACAATTAGTAAATGGCTCGTTAATGTTGGCGATCACGTAAACAAGTATGATCCGCTTGCAGAAGTAATGACTGATAAAGTAAATGCTGAAGTGCCATCTTCTTTCACTGGTATTGTGAAAGAATTAATCGCTGGTGAAGGTGAGACGTTAGCTGTAGGTGAAGTAGTTTGTGTTATTCAAGTAGAAGGCGCAGATGAAGTAGCAGCGACAGCTGTTGAGGAAAAAACAAAAGAAGAACCAAAGGCAGAAGTAGCTACGCCTGAAAAAGCACCGAAAGCAAAACAACCAATTGATGGAAAACCACGTTTTTCACCAGCTGTTTTAAAACTTGCAGGTGAGCATAATGTTGATTTAGATTTAGTAGAAGGTACGGGAGCAAATGGCCGTATCACTCGTAAAGATATTTTAAAGCTAGTGGAATCTGGAAATATTCCGCAAGCAGGTGCCAAGAAAGAGGAAGTTGTTGCAGTAGCAGAGCGTCCAGAGGCACCAAAATCAGCGGCAGTAGCACCGGTAGCGCAAAAAGTAGAAGCTGCAAAACCAGTTTCTGTGCCGACAATGCCTGGAGATATCGAGATTCCGGTAACAGGTGTGCGTAAAGCAATTGCAGCAAATATGTTACGCAGTAAACATGAGGCACCTCATGCTTGGATGATGATTGAAGTAGATGTGACAAACCTTGTATCATATCGTAACTCAATTAAAGGCGATTTCAAAAAGCGTGAAGGCTTTAACTTAACGTTCTTTGCTTTCTTCGTAAAAGCAGTAGCACAAGCGTTAAAAGAGTATCCTCAAATCAATTCAATGTGGGCTGGCGATAAGATCGTTCAGAAGAAAGATATTAACCTTTCTATCGCTGTTGCAACAGAGGATGAACTATTTGTACCAGTAATTAAACACGCGGACGAGAAGACGATTAAAGGTATCGCTCGTGAAATTACAGAGCTTGCAGGAAAAGTACGTACGAAATCGTTAAAAGCGGACGAAATGCAAGGCGGAACATTTACAATTAATAACACAGGATCATTCGGTTCTGTTCAATCTATGGGTATTATTAATTATCCACAAGCGGCTATTTTACAAGTTGAATCAATTGTAAAACGCCCAGTAATTATGGATAACGGTATGTTCGGTGCTCGCGACATGGTTAACTTATGTTTATCACTTGACCACCGTGTACTAGATGGCCTAATTTGTGGTAAGTTCTTAGGACGTGTAAAAGAAATTCTAGAAAATACGTCAGAAAATAATACATCTGTATATTAATAAAAAGCTCGCTTATGCGAGCTTTTTATCATCTTATTTCTTCATTTGCATCCTACTATATGTACAACACTTTTCCCGGCAATCTTACAATGAACGAGTATGTATTAGAAATTTACGAAAATACATTGCTGATATATGGTATATAGATATAAAATAAGAAAAGAATAATTTTTTTGGCAAATCTTACTGACGAAACTGTAGTATAATATATTGTATTGTATGAAAAAGAGAGTTATTCTATATAAGTGTTTTATAGATAATGTGTAATCAGTCGTCAAAACATGAAGAATGTTGACTCCTGGTTTTTTATTTTGCTGTAACAATGTTTCAGGAGGATGTCATGAAAAGAAGTACCGAGTTTCTAAAAAGTTTAGATGTAAAATTAATTTTAATTTTGTGTGCATTTTGTGTTATAAGTATAACTGCTATATATAGCAGTCAGCAAACCGGACAGTATGGAGATGCAAACTTTGCTATGAAGCAGGGAGTTAACTACATAATTGGGGTTGTATTGTTACTTCTTGTTGCTAGCATCGACTTAGATCAGTTGCAAAAATTGTCTTGGCCGCTTTATATTGCTGGGTTTGCTTCACTTATTCTTTTGAAAGTATTACCACCATCAGGTTTCACACCTGAAAAGTTAGGGGCAAAAAGGTGGTTCGTTTTTCCAGTACTTGGACAAATTCAGCCATCCGAGTTTTTCAAAATCGCATTGCTTCTTGTAGTAGCAAGTATAGCAGTGAAACATAATGCACAGTATATGGTAAGGACATTCCAAACGGATTTACAATTAGTAGGTAAAATTATGCTAGTATCCCTCCCGCCTATGGCCGTTGTATATAGCCAACCGGATACAGGTATGGTGTTCTTATATGCAGCAGCTATCGCATGTATTTTATTTATGTCAGGAATTCAGAAGAAATTGATAGCGTTATGTACAGTTATTCCAGTCACCATATTATCGGCGTTAATATTTATTTACGTAAGGTATGAGGATTTCTTCTTTAATAAGTTAGTTACGTTACTAAAACCTCACCAACAATCACGTATTTTAGGTTGGTTAGATCCATTTGAACATACAGATCAAGGTTATCAAACACAGCAATCGATTTTAGCTGTAGGTAGTGGCGGTATGGAAGGAAAAGGATTTGGTGAAGGGAACGTCTATATCCCTGAGAAGCATACTGACTTTATTTTCGCTACAATTGCCGAAGAAGGTGGATTTATCGTAGCAGCGTTAGTTGTATTCTTGTTCCTATTACTACTATATCGAACAATTATTATCGGTTATTCTGCTGATAATTTATTCGGTACATTATTATGTGCTGGATCAATCGGAATATTAACGGTTCAAATATTCCAAAACATCGGTATGATCGTTGGATTAATGCCTGTAAAAGGGATTGCATTACCTTTCTTATCATATGGGGGAAGTTCCTTATTCTCAAATATGATTATGATGGGTCTTATATTATCGGTACGGAAAACGTATAAAAAGTATATGTTTTCTGTTAAGTAAAAAAGCTGGTTCGTGTAAAAACGAACCAGCTTTTTTACATATATGCTCTTAAACGTTGCAAACTAAAACAAAGTAGCAGTTTGAGACGGGTAAGGAGTGCAAAGTGATGCATATGCATATTTTTGAAGGGGCACGGCATCTTTCTAATAGTGAATGGGTTATTCGGGCTATCATAGCATACATATTTTTAATATTAGTTGCGAAAGCGATGGGGCAAAGGTCCATCGCGCAACTTCGTTTTTTAGATGTTGTATTAGTATTATTGCTTGGTGGGAATATTTCTAATGCATTATCTGATGAAAAAGTGGGGTTACTCGGCTCGATGATTACAACGTTCATACTTGTTGTACTTCACATTATAAGCTCAGTCTTAATGTTGAAATGGGATAGATGGAGACGCTTTTTAGAGCCAGCACCTATTATTCTTATACACAATGGTTCCATTGATTTTAGCAATTTGAAAAAAGCGAGAATTACGGTGGAATATTTATTTTCGGAACTTCGTATGCGAAATGTGAGCGATATTCAAACGATTAAATTAGCATTGTGGGAAGCGAATGGTGTTGTTTCTATATTTCGGTATCCAGAATATGAAGCAGTTTCGCGGCTTGATCTGAAAGTGGCGGGAAGAAGATCTCCAGTTTCTTTTGTATTAGTAAAGGATGGGAGGATTCAGCAAGATGTTCTAGCTTTAGTAGGAAAAACAGAAGAGTGGGCGAGAGAATTTCTAGAGAAGAGTGCAGAAGTCGAATCCATTATGTTAGCTACAGTAGATGAAGCTCATAAAATAAATATTTTGTTAAAAAAATGAAAAATATACGCATTTTGTCGTTTCATACATATGATACAATAGTGTGGACAACGAAAAAGGAGGGATACGATGGGATATGTAGAGGAGTTACGAAAAGTAATTGGTCATCGCCCTTTAATTTTAGTTGGTGCTGTTGTACTCGTTATAAATGAAAATGGGGATGTTTTATTGCAGCAAAGAACAGAGCCTTACGGAAAATGGGGATTGCCTGGCGGATTAATGGAGCTTGGCGAATCACCAGAAGAAACAGCTTGCCGTGAAGTATATGAAGAGACAGGAATAGAAGTGAAGAACTTGCGATTAATTAATGTATTTTCGGGAGCGAATTATTTTACAAAACTAGCAAATGGTGATGAATTTCAATCCGTGACGACAGCCTATTATACGGATGAATATGAAGGGGAGTTTGTTATGAATAAAGAAGAAGCGGTTCAGCTTACATTCTTCCCACTAACAGAATTACCTGACTATATTGTAGGATCACATAAAAAAATGATTGGTGAATATATAAAAATTATGGGAAATAAGATATGATATAATGAAAGAAATACAAAAACACAGTTCTGGTCGGTAGTCCAGACGCATGATTTCATGTCAGTACCTTCCCCTCCGGGATGTCCAGTATTTCTAATTTTTTTAAAGGAGGGGCTGTCAATGGATTTGACAGTATATCACGATGGTCAATTTTTCGTAGGAATTATTACGCATAAAGAAAAAGGAAAATTGTATGGAGCAAGGTATATTTTTGGAATGGAACCTTCAGATGAAGAAGTACTTATATTTGTGAATGGTCCAATGTTAGCATATTTCCAGCATGTTGCAAAATGTGGTGTGGAAGTGGAAGAAAAACAGCGCCCCAAAAATATAAAACGTATCATACGACAAGCGGCAAAAGAAGTAAATGTAAAGCGTTTTACTAAGGCACAAGAAGCGATTAGTTTATCTTATGAATTGTATAAACAAGAAAAGAAAGTGCAGTCTAAAGAGAAGCGAGAAGCTGAAAAACAAAGAAGACGTTTAATTAAAGTACAAAAAGCAAAGCAAAAGCATCGTGGCCATTAAAAAAAAGGTGTTAGAGCAAGGGCTCTAACACCTTTTCTATGCCTAAATACAAGTAAACTTACTTGTATTTCATAAACATTAACTGGTAAGATACAAATAGATAGTTTTAGAGGAGGGAAAAGATTGATTAATTTTAACTTTTTTATGAATGATGTTGTCCGCCAAGCGCGTGAAGAGATTGTCTCTGCTGGATATACAGAATTGACGACGCCGGAAGCAGTAGAAGAAGCGTTTAAAAGAAATGGAACAACACTTGTAATGGTAAACTCTGTATGTGGTTGTGCAGGTGGTATTGCTCGTCCTGCTGCTGCGCATTCCGTACATTATGATAAACGTCCTAACCATCTTGTAACGGTGTTTGCAGGTCAAGATAAAGAAGCAACAGCAACAGCTCGTGAATATTTCGAAGGATATCCACCTTCTTCTCCATCATTCGCTTTATTAAAAGATGGAAAAATTGTAACGATGGTAGAACGTCATGAAATTGAAGGTCATGAACCAATGCAAGTTATTGCAAAACTACAATCTTATTTCGAAGAGAATTGTGAAGAACTATAAATATAAGCGAAAAGGCGGTACGTCCACAATGAAGTGGATGTACCGCCTTTTTTATTTAGTTTTCAAAATAATTAAACATGCAGGAAGTTGTTATTTTATGCATGTTTTCATGCATTAACAACAGCTTTAATGCTGTTTTTTTATTTATTTTTATTTTAAATATTGCATAAAAATGAAAGTGCTGATACAATACAAACATCGAATAAATATTCTATTAAACTTTTAAATATACATTATTAGGGGGAAGAAAGATGAAGAAGTTGTTATCAATATCGTTTGCACTTATTTTAATTGTAAGTATATTCAGTGCTTGTAGTAATGGGGAAGAAAAGGCTACTGGAAAAAATAAAAAAGTACTCGTTATGGGGACTTCAGCAGACTATAAACCGTATGAATACGTGGAAGCTTCAAAAAGTGATGAAATTATCGGCTTTGATGTTGATATTGCCAAATATATCGGAAAAGAACTTGGATACGAAGTGAAAGTGAAAGACATGGATTTCGGCGGATTATTAGCATCTCTTAATTCAGGAAAAGTTGATTTCGTTATGGCGGGTATGACGCCAACTGCAGAGCGTAAAAATAATGCTGATTTCACAGATATATATTTTGTTGCAAAAAATATGATCGTTTCAAAAAAGGGCTCCAATATTAAATCGTTAGAAGATTTAAAAGGGAAAAAAGTAGGAGTACAAACAGGATCAATTCAAGAAGAAAAGGCAAAAGAATTTCAGAAACAAGTCGATTTCAAAGCTGAGGGACGTGACCGTATACCAGAAATCGTACAAGAAATTAAAGCTGGTCGTTTTGACGCTGCAATTATAGAAGACACAGTTGCAAAAAATTATTTAGAAAAAATGAAAGAACTACAAGGAATTGAAATTCAAGAAGCACCAGAAGAAGTAGGTGCAGCAATTGCTCTTCCGAAAAATAGTGATAAAACAGCAGAATTTAATAAAGTAATTAAGAAAATGCAAGAAAATGGAGAAATGGATAAATTAGTGAAGAAATGGTTTGGCAGCGGAAAATAAGCTGCCTTTCACTTTTCTGTGAGGGGAATGAAAAGGATGAATCTAGATTTTTCGGCAATTACGCCTTCAATACCATATATATTAAAGGGATTAGAAGTTACATTGAAAATTGTAGCTACATCAGCTGTGGTAGGATTTATTTTAGGAACGTTATTAGCACTTTGCAAAATTGCTAGAATACGAGTATTAAATATTGCAGCAGATATTTATACGTCAATATTTCGTGGCACACCGCTAGTATTACAATTAATGATTATTTATTTCGGTGTTCCGCAAATGATGGGTTATGAGATACCAGCTTTTTTAGCAGCTGTACTTGCATTTAGCTTAAATTCAGGTGCATATATGTCAGAAGTAATTCGTGCCGGCATTCAAGCAGTCGATAAAGGACAAACAGAAGCAGCAATGGCTTTAGGTATTCCGTACAGTAAAATGATGAGAAATATTATTTTTCCTCAAGCTTTAAAAAATATATTACCAGCACTTGTGAATGAGTTTGCGACACTTACGAAAGAGTCGGCTGTAGTAACCGTAATAGGAGCGACTGATTTAATGCGCCGTGCTTATATTGTAGGTGGTGAAACATTTAAATATCTTGAGCCATTACTTTTTGTTGGACTTATTTATTATATATTAGTAATTATTCTTACATTAGTCGGGAAAGCCATTGAAGGGAGAATGAAGAAAAGTGATTAAAATTGACAACCTTCATAAATCATTTGGGAAAAATGAAGTATTAAAAGGAATTACAACAACGATTGAGAAAGGAGAGGTTGTTGCAATTATTGGACCGTCTGGATCTGGAAAGTCAACGTTTTTACGCTGTATGAATGTATTGGAAGCGCCGACAGATGGTCACATTTGGATTGGAACGGAAGAAGTAACGAATCCGAAAACAAATATTATGCACGTTCGTGAAAATGTCGGAATGGTATTTCAACATTTTCACTTATTCCCTCATATGACTGTATTAGAAAATATTACGTATGCTCCTATCAATGTAAAAGAAGTAACGAAGCAAGAAGCTGAAAAAAAAGCTGAGAAACTTCTAGAAAAAGTGGGGTTATTAGATAAGAAAGATGCATATCCAAACCGTCTTTCAGGAGGACAAAAGCAACGTGTAGCAATTGCAAGAGCGTTAGCGATGGAACCGGAAGTTATGTTATTTGATGAACCTACCTCTGCGCTAGATCCAGAAATGGTGAAAGAAGTGTTAGAAGTTATGAAATCATTAGTTACGACAGGAATGACGATGGCAATCGTTACACATGAAATGGGATTTGCAAAAGAAGTAGCAGACCGTGTTCTCTTTTTAGATGGTGGAAAGCTCGTAGAAGATAGTAATCCGGAAGAGTTTTTTACAGCACCAAAAAGTGACCGTGCAAAAGAATTTTTGCAAAAGATATTGTAATATGTGAAGGGTACGTGAATAATAGGTAGAAAAGGATGACATTGCGTCATCCTTTTTTTATACTATTTTTAAATACATTTATACATATAGGAGTAATGATATGTTTAAAATTGGATATAGAACAGTGAAAACAGCGCTTGGAACGGGAGCGGCAGTTTTTATTGCTCAGTTATTAGGATTAGAATTTTATAGTTCAGCTGGTATTTTAGTCATTTTATGTGTGCAAAATACGAAACGAAAATCCGTTCAAGTATCGTTGCACCGTTTTTTAGCTTGTGTATTATCGATGGTATTTGCGTTTTGTATTTTTGAAACGATTGGTTATACACCACTTGCGATTAGCGTATTACTGCTTACCTTTATTCCAACTGCAGTTATGTGCAAAATTCAAGAAGGGATTGTTACGAGTTCGGTTATCGTTATGCATCTGTATTCATTAAAGCAAATTACATGGTCTATAGTTGGTAATGAAATTGCTATATTAACGATTGGAATTAGTGTCGCTTTATTAGTAAACATGTACATGCCAAGCAGTGAGAATAAACTGAAAGAGTATCAAGGAAAAATAGAAGAGCATTTCAGAACGATTTTGTTTGAAATGGTCGTTTATTTACGGAATCGAGATAGTAATTGGAGTGGGGCCGAATTAATTGAAACAGAAATGATGCTGAAAGAAGCGAAAGATTTATCATTTAAAAAACTTGAGAATGAATTTATGCGTGAAGATGACTATTATTATCGGTATTTTGATATGCGTATGCAACAATTTGAAATTTTGGAGCGCATGATACCATTAGCTGCATCACTATCTTGGACGTATGAACAAGCTGATATGATTGCAGACGTAATTGAAAATATAGGGAATTCTATTCGACCTGAAAGTACAGGGGTCATTTCGTTAAGACAACTTCAAGAAATGCGAGAAGTATTTAGAGAAATGCCTTTACCAGTCTCGCGAGAAGAATTTGAAATACGTGCAAAACTTGTTCAACTTGTTTATGAGATGGAGCAATATTTACTCATTAAAAGTCGTTTTAAGGGAAAGGATAATATAAAAGAACTTATTTAGAAGGTAGGAACTATATATGCCGTATCTTCTTTCTTTATTATTATGTCTTTCTCTATCACCGATCTGGCCTCTTGGTGATAACCCACGTGCTGGAGATCCTTTTATAATTGTAAATAAAGCAACGAATAAACTAGCTTACATCGATGATGGGAAGATCCAAAAGGTTTTTCCAGTAGCGACAGGGAAAACAAATGAATTAACCCCAGAAGGAACCTTTGACATTGTATTGAAGGCGAAGGATCCCTATTATATTGCGAAGGATATTCCTGGGGGCTCTCCCAAAAATCCACTTGGATCGAGATGGATGGGATTTAATGCAAGAGGCACGGATGGAAGTAAGTATGGGATACACGGGACAAACCAACCTAGTTCAATTGGAAAATATATTTCGCAAGGATGTATAAGAATGAAGAAACATGATGTGGAATATTTGTTTGATCGTATTCCAATTGGAACGAAAGTATCGATTGTGAAATCGAAAAAAACATTTCAGCAATTGGCGAAGGAAAAAGGGGCCATAGTATTTGGAAAAGTCAACGAAACGGTTGGCTTTTTCTTTTATTATAAGTTGTCTTGACATGTGTACATAACCATGCGTTAATGAGAATATATAAAGATAATTGAGTAAAGGGGTTGCTCATATGTATTTAAATCCAAAAATTTCTTACATGCAGTTTTGTGTTGGTTTTCTATTTGTTATTACATTCATATTGGCAACTTTTAATATATGTTCTTACGTTGTAGCGATCGTATTTATGGCATTACTCAATCTTACTTTTGTTATTGGGGCATTTCAGCAGAAACAATATACAAGTTTTGTAATAGCACTTGTAATGGCCTTTTCCTTTAGCATTGTAGCAATTGTAATATATATAAAATAAAATGTTCATTACAAGATAGACTATCTCGATTTCGAGATGGTCTATTTTGTATGTGTAAGCAGTAAAAAAAGGACGAGTGAATCGTCCTTTTTACCAAAACATACTTGCGCCAGTAAGTAATGTTGTTACAAGCATAGAAATTAGCATTATATAAACCATAATTTTTTGAGCTTTTTTATGCATCGTTAAACCTCCTTGCAAATCAGTACAATTTCATTGTAACGAGAAATGAAATTGTGGACAAGGGGAGAGAAAGGACAAAATTCGGGAAGGGGGTGCAAAATATTACAGGAAATTTGAGCATACGTAGAGAATATGTTAAAAGATAGATTATTAATTTTTTGTTATGCAAGCTGAAGAATGGAGATACAATGATGAAAATATACGAGACAGATCGTTTACATTTAAGAGAAATTGATGAGTCGTATGCGGAAAAAGTTCTTCAATATTACGACAAAAATCGTGAATTTTTAAAAGCGTGGGAAGAGTATAGACCAGAGGGGTTTTTCACGTTAGATTATCAAAAGAAAAAGTTACAAAAGGATAGAAAAGAGTTCGCGGAAGGCAAGATTATCAGGCTTTGGATTTTTAAAAAGGGTGATGATACAAAAATTATTGGATGTATTTCATTTAATCTAATTGTTCGCGGAATTTATCAATCTTGTGTACTCGGTTATAAATTAGATAAGGAAGAATTGAATAAAGGTTACACAACAGAAGCGCTTAGAAAAGCAATTCAAGTTACCTTTGAAGAATTTCATTTACATCGTATAGAAGCACCAATTATGCCACGAAATTTAGCATCTATACAAGTAGTGACGAAGATAGGATTTCAATATGAAGGTGTATCTCGAAAAATGCTAATGGTAAATGGCATCTGGGAAGATCATATGCGCTGGGTATTGTTAAACGAGTAATAGAAGGCAGATGGGTATCTAGATGTGTTAACCATCTGTTTTTTGTCTTGTATTTCGAAACTTTTGCGAAATTCTGTTATAATTAATGTTGTTACATACATAATGGTAGTGCAGGAGGCGCAGTCTTATGATTAATCAAGAACGTTTAGTAAATGAATTTATGGAGTTAGTACAAGTAGATTCTGAAACAAAATTTGAAGCAGAAATTTGCAAAGTGTTAACAGAGAAATTTACTGCTTTAGGTGTAGAAGTATTTGAGGATGACACGATGGGTGTGACTGGCCATGGTGCAGGTAACTTAATTTGTACTTTACCAGCAACAAAAGACGGTGTTGATACAATTTATTTCACTTCTCATATGGATACAGTAGTTCCTGGTAATGGAATTAAGCCTTCTATTAAAGATGGATATATCGTATCAGATGGTACTACAATTTTAGGAGCCGATGACAAAGCTGGATTAGCATCTATGTTTGAAGCAATTCGTGTCTTAAAAGAGAAAAACATTCCTCATGGTAAAATTGAATTTATTATTACAGTTGGAGAAGAATCTGGTCTTATTGGCGCAAAAGCGTTAGATCGCGAGCGCATTACAGCAAAATATGGTTATGCATTAGATAGTGATGGAAAAGTTGGTGAAATTGTAGTTGCAGCGCCAACACAAGCGAAAGTGAATGCGATTATTCGCGGGAAAACAGCTCATGCTGGCGTAGCACCAGAAAAAGGTGTATCTGCAATTACTATCGCAGCAAAAGCAATCGCAAAGATGCCACTTGGTCGTATCGATTCTGAAACAACTGCAAATATTGGACGTTTTGAAGGTGGTACACAAACAAATATCGTTTGCGATCATGTTCAAATCTTTGCAGAAGCTCGTTCTTTAATAAATGAAAAAATGGAAGCACAAGTTGCAAAAATGAAAGAAGCATTTGAAACAACTGCAAAAGAAATGGGTGGTCATGCAGACGTTGAAGTAAACGTTATGTATCCAGGATTTAAGTTTGCTGCTGGCGATCACGTTGTAGAAGTTGCGAAACGTGCAGCTGAAAACATTGGTCGTACGCCTTCTCTTCACCAAAGTGGTGGCGGAAGTGATGCGAACGTAATCGCAGGACATGGTATCCCAACAGTTAACTTAGCAGTTGGTTATGAAGAAATTCATACAACAAATGAAAAAATTCCTGTTGAAGAATTAGCGAAAACAGCAGAATTAGTTGTAGCTATTATCGAAGAAGTAGCGAAGTAAGTAATAAAGTCAAAAAGACGTGTGAACCAATTATGGTTTACACGTCTTTTTTTATTTTGATTCAATTGCTTTCACAAGGCGGATAAGCCAATATAGGAAAATCCATGGCAGTATATAGGTTGTTACGATACTTAGTAAGCGTGGAAGGAGCCCTGCTACGTTTATATCAAAAATAGGAAGTAATAAATAATTAATTAAGAGGACTAATATAATAATGAGAAATGTATAGTTGAGTTTACTATTTGATTTCACAATAGATCACCCCTTTTACAATAATATCCATATTTAATATAAAGTATAGCAAAAATAAGGATAAAAAAAGAATAAGGATAAAAAGAATAAGTAATTATTATATTGTACATGAATTTGATATAATGAAAGAACAAATGTTCTTTAGAAGGGGTGAGTATAATGCGAGAAATGTATCCGAAAAATGGACGTGTTATTTTACATGTAGATATGAATTGTTTTTTCGCATCTGTTGAAATTGCTCATGACCCATCATTACAAGGAAAGCCATTAGCGATTGCGGGGAATGAAAAAGAGAGAAAAGGGATTATCATAACATGTAGTTATGAGGCGAGAGAATATGGAATACGTACGACGATGCCTCTATGGGAAGCGAAGCGATTATGCCCGCAATTAGTTGTGAGGCACCCTAATTTTACATTATATCGAGAAGCTTCATTTCAAATGTTTCAAATTCTTTCCCGTTTTACAGAACAAATACAACCGTTTTCTATAGATGAAGGGTATTTAGATATTACAGATTGCTATGCGCTCGGTTCGCCTCTTGAAATAGCGAAGATGATTCAACAAGTGTTACTAACAGAGTTACAGCTTCCATGTAGCATTGGGATCGCCCCAAACCTTTTCCTAGCAAAGACTGCTTCAGATATGAAAAAACCTCTTGGAATTACAGTACTTCGAAAACGTGATATCCCAGAAATTATTTGGCCACGATCAGTTGCAGAGATGCATGGAATCGGAGAGAAAACAGCTGAAAAACTAAAAGACATTCATATACATACAATTGAACAGTTAGCAAAAGGAGACGAGCATATCATTCGCGCTAAAATTGGAAAGCACGGTGTTGATTTACAAAAACGTGCAAAAGGTATGGATGACAGGGAAGTTGATCCGAATCAAATGGGACAACATAAAAGCGTTGGAAATTCGATGACTTTCTCAAAGGATATGGACGAAGAAAAAGAATTACTTGATATGTTAGAAAGATTATCGAAATCAGTAAGCAAAAGGCTACAAAAACGAACTCTCGTTAGTTATAACATTCAAATTATGATTAAATACCATGATCGTCGCACGGTAACACGGAGTAAACAATTGAAAAATGCAATATGGGAAGAACGGGTTATTTTCCAAGCAGCATCACGTTTATGGAAGCAACACTGGGATGGTGATTCTGTTCGTCTGTTAGGTGTTACAGCTACTGAATTAGAATGGAAGACAGAATCAGTGAAACAGTTAGATTTGTTTTCATTCGAAGAAGATGCGAAAGAAGAGCCGTTACTTGCTGTTATTGATCAAATTAATGAAAAGTATGGAACACCTCTTTTACAGAGAGGTAGTCAATTATTGCGTAAGCAAGAAAAGTCGTTTCAGCAAAAATTAGAAAATAAATTTATGTAGAAGGTGGCATGAAGCAGTAAATATCATGCCACCTTTCATATTTAACTCGCTTCCAAATCTAATGAAGTCTTCCAACCTGCGGCAGTAACGCCAGATTCTAATAACATTCTACTTACTATTTTCTCAATTAAGACGGTTGTATTTGTATTGCAATGTAATGTAGCTCGTATAGATAGTTTTTGGTTAGAATCAACGTCTTCACTATACAATTCCTTTAAACCGATACCTTCTGAACTTACCATGTGCATAAGAGAATCTTAAAAGTGTTTTTATACTTTTTTGCCTTAAAGGATTTGCTAAAATCTAAAATGCCAATAGAACCTCTTTCGGGGCTCTATTGGCATTTGTAGATTGATAACGTATATTTTTCATATTTGCACCACAGTAGGAATATTTTCTTTGTTTAATAGTAAGAGCTAGGTTATATATTACAAACAATCTAATCGAAAAGGTGATTTCATCTCATTCCAGAAATCAACAATCGAATTAGGCCTTTAATTGTTAGGTAAATCTAATATGTATTTTATTTTCTTACCATCTTTTTCTCCTAGATATACTAATTTCGCAGGTGTATTAAGTGCAACACCCCAGCTTTCTCTCATTTTCATTGTTACAATGCCTTTATGATTTTGTAAACTCTCCCATGAAACTATTGTTTTCCTTGTACTCTCATTAAACATTCCATTCGTCTTGTTAACACCTTTTAAAGGTGCTAATATATGCAAATCTGTAAAAATTGTTTGTTCCGTTTGCGTGTTATTTGTTGCCTCAATATCAAAAACATAATGAACTTCTTTATTTCCGTTATCATCAATTACTTGTTTCTTCTTGAAAGAATTAATGCTAAATTTAAATATATCTGTATTAAATGATTGACCTAGATTAATATTCTCTGATTTCACAATATAAGATTCATTTAAATTATTTACTACCTGATATCTCCAACATGCCCCTAATATAAAAAATGTACAAATAATCATAAAAACATATCGTTTTTTATTCATATCTTTCTCCCTCTACATCTCTGAAGATAGTGATACTTTACCATTTTCAACTAGGAATATTCTGTCTGCAATTAAATTTAATGTTTCACTATCATGACTCGCAACTAATATAGTTGTACCTGTAGACTTTAAATCTAATAAGATTTTAGTTATATCCCTAATTCCATTTTCATCTAAAGCGTTTGTAGGCTCATCTAAAATTAATAACTTAGGATCTTCCATAATTGCTTGTGCTATACCCAATCTTTGTTTCATTCCAAGTGAATATTTTTTTACTTTTCTTTTATCTTCTGGATTTAATCCTACGAGCTCCATTGTTTCACTAATTGTTTTATCCGTTATTTTATTTTGAATAGAAGCTAATAGTTTTAAGTTTTTAAATCCTGTATAGTCTGGAATGAATCCTGGATATTCAATGATAATGCCTGTATTTTCAGGAAACGGATGATCAATACCAATTATTTTTTTATCTATTAATATTTCACCACTATCTATTTTCATCAATCCTAATAAAGCTCTAAAAAGCATTGTTTTACCTGAACCATTTCTCCCTTTAAAACCATAAATCTTTCCCTTTTCTAATTCAAAATTAACATCATTTAAAATAATATTACCTTTTAGCATTTTAGAAACGTGCTTGGCCTCAATGTATATCATCAGAATCATCCTTTCTATTAACAAATTCAAATGTTTTCCCTACCCAATAACCACTTATCCATAGAAAAAAAGTGCACAAAAGAAAATAGGAAATAGAATATAGAAAATGTTCATTATTAACGTAAAATAAACTCTTACGGATTAACATACTATCGAATGGATTACATATAACCGGTATAAATATAGTTATGGTAATAATCACTATAATCAATATATATGAAATAACACTTTTGAATTTAGTAGACACAATTAAATAAACCCAAACTAATAAGGAAGATGTTATTAGTTGTAAAGTAAAGCTTTTTATAACAAAAATGGTTTCTTTTAAATGATTATAAATTTTAGGATTAATATTTTCTGTATATATCCCCCAGTTAAATTGATAAGAACAAAAAATACCTCCCCAGAAGAACACGGCAATATAAAATAATAAAGTTATACAAATAGTTAGTATACCTGTACTAATAAATTTGCTAAACAATACTTGATACCTAGACACTTTCCTTGCTAAAAGATACGGTGTCTGTTGTATAAAATCAGCTCTTACATAAGTACCTAATATAAAACAATAAGATAATTGTAATATAAGCCATGTTACTGGAAGCTGGAATCGCCCCATTTCAACTTCTTTAAAAGATATCCCTTTTAGTAATTCATATAAAACATCAAGAATTGTTATAGCATTTGAAGGCAGTTCTCTATACAGGGCTGATTGCTTTAATAAAAATACCTCTCCCAAAACCAACACACTATAAATAATAAATGATATTATAAATCTTAATTTCATAATATGAATGCTTAATATTAAATCCCTTTTTACCAATTTATAAAAAATACTATTTTTCATGGTAATTAATCACTTCCGTTATATAAGTCCATCCGATGTAAACAAATATTCAATATAGCAAATGAAATACTAATAATCCCTAACATAAAACCCAATTTCATCAAGATTATATCTATTAGAAACCAATCTTTTTCTTGAAAAATCAAACCTTTTGACCAAAATAAAGAGAAATTATATTTTTTTTCTAACAACTGATCTATCGTAATAAGGAAGTAAATAGTAAAAATACAAATAGCTTTATTTTTAATGAAAAAAACTAGTATTTGTGCAAAAATGCATATTGCTACAGTTACTAGCCATAACGATACTATAAAATATGTAATTACTAACCAATTTGAAGATGGGAGCAACCAAATCACTATTTTTTCTTTCACAATAAAAAAATTAATTCCTACAATTAACAGATAGATACTTGAATAGATGATTGTTAGACTTACAATTTTTATGATTAAATGAAAACAATATGATTGACGAGTGTTATGTCTAAAATACATATAAACATTCTTATCCGTATAATTAAATGAATAGAAAAAAAGCAACAATAATGGAAGATAACTAAATAACACTATTTTCATATCTCTTGAAGTACTAAGAAATGAAAACAAAGAATCATTAGATAAAAAGTAAAATGATCTAATGAGGTGAATAGACACACCAACTATAAGAAATAAAATATTAATCACAAATAACCCTCGTTTTTGAAACAACTCTAATAAATACATTTTTAAAAGGTTATAAAATAACATGTCTTTTTACTCCTCTTAAAAATAAAATTATCGATAAAATAAAAATCCCTATTAACACTAAAATAGAAACAATAATATTGGCTCCATGATATATATGGGATTCAGATAAGAAATATATAGGAGCGAGGGGCATAGGATAAAATAAATTAATTATCATTAAAAAAAGTTGTAATAAAAAAGCACTTAATAAAGTTACAAAAGTATGCTTGGCATAAAAGGACATACTAAGAGAAAACAAAGCAAATGCTCCTCCATAAACAAAAGTAATAACTGTATATAACATCATATGAATAAAAGGATGAGTGAAATAAATGTTAATCAAAAAGGTCGCTCGCTCATACATCCCTATATTGGAATTTAAAACTTCGTCAGGATTTACATTTGGAAGAAACATAAATGATAAAAAAATGTTTAAAATCAATGGAATAATAACAACAAAGCCACCGATAAAAAAGGTTTTACTAAACAGCTTAAGAAAATACATTTTATAATTACTTCTTATAATTACAAACAAAAAAGATCCATTTTTTTTATCTTCCTGAAAGATCGATGAACTAGGTAAACTTGCAATAACTGGAAGTATAAAGAAAAATAAAAAGGAAGGTGTTACAATACTATTAATTCCCATCCAAGTTGTATATGGAGTGAAGATAACATCCTTTTTATCGGCTAGTGGAATTACATAATATAATATATATACACAAGATAAGGCTATTCCTAACATAAGCGAAAAATAAAAATTCCTATTATTCATTCTTTCATTAAAATAAGTACCCATGTTTCACCTCTTAAAAATTCAAATATACTCCTCGTAACATTTAAAATATGTAATGTTACGAGGAAAGGCTTACAAGAATATAAAGTATTATATTTATAAGTTCATTTTTTTATATAATTATTTACGAATACTATCCGGGCTCCAAACACCGCTTGCTGTACCCTCAGCCCATCTTCTGGTATCAATTTTAACCTTGATACCAGAATTATATTTCTCAACTGCTAAATTGTATAAGAATTCTTCTTGACCATCACGCATTTTGTATGAATGACCATCCGAAACATCAGTACCATCTTTTAATGCAGCCCAGGCATTGAAATATCCATCTAATCCCGACATGTTGTCTACCCTCATATAATAAGCCGTTTTATTATATTTAGGTTGAGATGGTGTTTCATCATTAGGACTGTAAACACGATATACATTTGACCAGGGTCTATCTTCATGATTAGACTTTGCTGCTGCTGATGCTGCAAAGCTTGACAAGGCAATTCCTGCCGTTAAAGTTAGAACTGTTATTTTTTTCATTTTTTCTCCTCCTATTCTTTTACTTGTAAGCCCTTAAAAAATATAGCACACTAAATAAAATAAAATATATAGATTTACTAATATTAATATTTCTTTAATATTAGCTATAACTTTTTAACAAATATCTTATAAAAAATATCATTACACAAAGTTTTTCAACCAATAAAAACTGTTTTACTTATAGATATTAAATAAAAACAAGATATTTACAAAAAAAAATACAATATAGTTGCTTCAATTGCGCTACAAGCAAAAGGATTATTTAATAAATCAAGTGAAAAGATAATTTTAGATGAATTTGATCGGAGTATGTATACAGATTTTCGGACAGAAGATGATTGTTTGTTAAGTAAGTATAAATAAAAAAGCACTGTAATCAGTGCTTTTTATTATAGATTATGAGATTGTAGGATTTTCAAAAATAACAATTTCTGAGTTACTTGTTGTTGAAACGCGTTGTGCGTAATATGTTAAAGCTGAAGAAATATATGTTGGTAACGTCTCATTTGTATGTGATGTTGTATATTCATGGATTAATTCTTTTAAAGTCGTCCATTCTAATTGTGCTGGGTGATCAGAAACGAAAGAACTTACCCAGCGATCAAATGAAGATGAAAAATCAGTTTGTAAACGAAATACTTCTTTCATAATAAAACGCTCCCTTAAAATGTAGTACAATCATTTTACCACGAAATACGAACGATAGCTAAATTTTTTAAGTATAATGTTCGTGTTATATAGTTGTCTAGATGATTGGTTATACAAATTCAATTTGCCATTTGAAATAACATTCCGTAAGATGAAAGATAGATTATATAAAGAGCTGGAGGAAAGAAAGTGGAATTTGTATTTTTAGGGACTGGTGCAGGTGTTCCTTCAAAAGGAAGGAATGTTTCAGCAATTGCTTTGCAGTTGTTAGAAGAACGAGGACAGACTTGGTTATTTGACTGTGGCGAGGCGACGCAACATCAAATACTACATACGTCTGTACGTCCACGCCGCATTGAAAAAATATTTATTACGCATTTACATGGCGATCATATTTTTGGATTGCCGGGTTTATTGGGTAGCCGTTCGTTTCAAGGTGGAACAACAAAATTAACAGTGTACGGACCAAAAGGAATTAAACAATTTATTGAAGTGGCATTATTAGTAAGTACGACACACGTTAAATATCCACTTGAAATCGTTGAGATTACGGAAGAAGGTATTGTGTTTGAGGATAATGAATTTTGTGTAGAAACAAAAAGGTTATCACATGGAATTGAATGCTTCGGATATCGAATTGTAGAGAAAGATATACAGGGAGCTCTTTTAGTGGATAAGTTACTGGGAATGGGTGTGAAACCTGGTCCAGTTTTTAAACGCTTAAAAGATGGTGAAGTAGTTGAATTAGAGAATGGCACAGTGTTAGATGGAAAAGATTTTATTGGCCCACCTCAAAAAGGAAGAGTTATTACAATTTTAGGCGATACACGATATTGCGAAGCGAGTAGAGAGCTTGCGCAAGATGCTGACGTACTTGTTCATGAAGCGACTTTTGCGGCAGAAGATGAACAACAAGCGTATGATTATTTTCATTCCACATCTAAGCAAGCTGCGAGTATTGCACTTCAGGCAAATGCAAAACGCTTAATATTGACTCATATTAGTTCTCGTTATCAAGGAGATACATATAAGGAATTATTGAAAGAGGCAAGAGAGCTATTTTCTAATACAGAAATAGCTACGGATTTAAAATCATTTCCAGTAGAAAGATAATAATGTTGTGAAAAAATGGTGACGATAGGTTGCCATTTTTTTTATTTCTAAAAAAAATTAAAAATAAAACTGTTATCATTTTATTTTTATATAGGATGACACAGAAAGTTTTAATGATGTGAAGATATAGGATAAAAATACATAATACCGATTATTTAGAAAAACTGTTATATAAGTCAGATGACATACGAGTGGTACAAGTAGCGAAAATGGATTTTTATTCAGAACTTTTAAAATTTATTAAAAGTAAGCGTTTTATTAAAAACAAGCTATAATGAGGGCAGATTATAATTTATTGTAGGCTACATGCGTTTTAGCCATTTGTCATAACAAGTGAAGTTGACTAAATCGTGAGAGAGCAACATGGAAATTATAATAGGAAGGATATTACTATTATTTGTACTAAGTCTTTTTTCCCTTTTTAGCTTTAAAATATCAAAAGGTATGAAAGCAATGGGAGTTTCACTTGTTTATGCTATGCTTGTAAGGGGTTCTGTGTTAAACTTTGGATTGCTACCAGACTTTATTGTGGACTATCCTATATTATTTTTAAATGCAGGTAATGCTAAGTTTCTTATTTATTATTATAACTGGTATTATTTCAGGATATATTGCTTCACTGTTATTCAAAAACTATCCAATTCTTACAGCGGAACAAATTCGTGGTACGACTGGAACAGCAACCGATTCGGTAGCTTAATAGAATAGTAAATAATTTTTTCATAGAGGTTTAGGGGGAGTTATGATGAAGTATCGCTCAGTGTTTGATATTATTGGTCCGGTTATGATTGGTCCATCAAGTTCACATACAGCAGGCGCGGCAAGAATGGGGCAAGTTGCTCGTCAGCTGTTTCGTCATGAACCAGAGAGAGTTAGCATTTCATTATATGGTTCATTTGCAAAAACATACCGTGGTCACGGTACGGATGTAGCGCTAATCGGTGGAATACTAGGATTTGAAACAGATGATTTACGTATTCCAAGTGCGTTAGATATTGCAAAAGAACGCGGGATTGAAGTGGAATTCATTGAAGAAGATGCAAATGCTCCGCATCCAAATACAGCGAAAATTCGTCTGTATAAAGGTGAAGAGGAAATTGAAGTTGTTGCTTGCTCAATTGGTGGCGGTAAAATTGAAGTTGTAGAATTAAACGGATTCGATCTTCAATTAACAGGCACGAGTCCAGCACTACTTATTGTAAATAACGATCGCTTTGGTGCTATCGCAGCTGTAGCTTCAATCCTTGCTAAGCATGAGATTAACATAAGTACAATGAGTGTTTCTCGTAAAGAAAAAGGAAGAAGAGCGCTTATGGTCATTGAAACAGATGAATTATTAGCAGATGAAGTAATTGCGGAAATAAATGGGCAACAAAATATTTGTCAAGTAACTATTATGGATTAATTGCAGGGGGGACACACCATGTTTCGGAACGCAGCGGAACTAGTGGCGCAAGCTAAAGAGCAAAATGTAAAAATCGCAGAAATTATGATTCAATGTGAAATGCAAACAAGAAATATCTCACGTGAAGAAGTAATTGCTGGAATGGAAAAGAACTTAGTCGTGATGGAACAAGCAGTAGAACGCGGTATTCGTGGTGTAAAATCACCGACTGGTTTAACTGGCGGGGATGCTGTGAAAGTCCAAGCGTATATGCAGAGTGGAAAAGGCTTATCTGGAGATACGATTTTGGACGCAGTGAGTAAAGCTGTTGCGACAAATGAAGTAAATGCGGCGATGGGAATTATTTGTGCAACACCAACAGCAGGATCTGCTGGAACAGTGCCAGGTGTACTGTTTGCACTGCAAGAAAAATTACAGCCGACACGCGAAGAAATGATTGAATTTTTATTTACAGCAGGAGCTTTCGGTATGGTTGTTGCGAATAATGCTTGTATTTCTGGCGCGGCAGGAGGTTGCCAAGCTGAAGTAGGTTCAGCAAGTGGAATGGCAGCTGCAGCAGCAGTTGAGATGGCTGGTGGAACACAAGATCAAGCAGCTACAGCGATGGCGATTTCATTAAAGAATATGCTTGGTTTAGTATGTGATCCTGTTGCAGGGCTTGTAGAAGTACCTTGTGTAAAACGTAATGCAGCAGGAGCTGCGAATGCCATGATTTCAGCTGATTTATCATTAGCTGGTGTAACTAGTACAATTCCATGTGATGAAGTCATTGAGGCGATGTTTAGAATTGGACAAACGATGCCAGTAGCACTTCGTGAAACAGCAGAAGGTGGCCTTGCAGCAACACCGACAGGTCGTCGTTTGCAAGAAGAGATTTTTGGTAAGAGTAATAACTAAAAGCATATCATATGATTAAAGTAAAAACGGAGCTCAAATAAAGTTGAGCTCCGTTTTTTATTTTTCTTTTGCTATTTCTTCTAATGTTTTTCCAAGATCGTGTGATCGTTTCGTTGCTTGTGTAATACATGAGATTAATGCTTGTTGAAAATTATGCTCCTTTAATACTTCAATACCTGCTTCAGTTGTTCCGCCAGGAGAAGTAATTTCTTTTCGCAAAATAGAAGGGTGTTTTTCGCTTGCTTTTAGCATTTCAGCAGAACCAATCATTGTCTGAAGAATAAGAGATTTTGCAACATCTTCTTTTAAACCAATTTTTTTTGCTGCCTCTTCCAGTGCCTCTACCACGTAATAAATATAAGCTGGCCCACTTCCAGATAATGCAGTGATAGCATGCATATCTTCTTCTTCTACAACAGAGACGAGACCAATCGTTTCAAATAAAGATGTTGCAGTGCGAATATGTTCCTCCGTTGTGTGTTCTGAAGGTGAGATAGCGGTAGCGGATTTTAAAATGGTTGCAGATGTATTTGGCATTGCACGAATAATCGGAACGTCTTTTTGAAGTAGGTTTCTAATTGAATGAGTAGAAACACCTGCTAATAATGAAATAATAAGCAAGTCATTATTTATGTATTCTTTAAGAGGAATAACCGCTTCTGCGACATCTTTTGGCTTCATAGCTAGAAAAAGAATATTTGCATCAGCAAGTAATTCCTTTTTATTATGTGTACCTTTGACACCGTATTTTTTATGTAACTCCTGTAATCTTGTCTCGTTAGAACGATTACTTACAGTGACGTGTTCTCCCTTAACAACATTTGCGTTTAATAAGCCACCAATAATCGCTTCGGCAATAGAGCCTGCACCGAGAAAGGAAATGTTTTGCATAGACATGATGTGCCTCCTTTAAATTTGGTTAGAAATACTTATAAATGTACATACATTCGTTTTTTTATGGAAAAGACCTCTTTTTATCTGAAAATAATGACAAATTTATAGGGAAGTTGTAAACTGAAGAGGTATTCATTTTTGAACCGGAAAAAGACAGGGGGGGGCTAAGCATGACGGCGATTCATCGAATGGAGATTCCTGTTCCATTTGCAGTTGAGACAGTGAATGTGTTTTTAGTTGAGGGAGAAACATTAACGTTAATTGATACAGGGACAAATACAGAAGAAGCAAAGAAAGCACTAGAAAGTCAATTAGGTGCATTAGGATATAAGATAGAAGATATTGAAACGGTAGTGATTACGCATCACCATGCGGATCATTGCGGACTTTTAAATACATTTTCTGAAAAAGTAAAGATTATCGGACATCCTTGGAATGAACCGTGGATTACACAGAATGCTGAATTTTTAAAGAGGTATCATGAATTTTTTAAAGAGACAGCCTTGCAGTTCGGCGTTCCAGCAGTATTTCTGAATGGTGAGGCGTTATTGACGACGAAGACACTTAAATATTCTTGTAATAGATCGTTAACACATACCGTGAGAGAGGGAGATCGTATAGATTCCTTACCTGGATTTACAGTGATTGAAACCCCGGGTCATGCTTCCACTCATATTTCATTATATAGAGAATCTGATGGAATATTAATTGGTGGGGATGCTCTCATTAGTCATATTTCTTCAAATCCAATATTAGAACCACCATATGAAGGGCAAACAGAAAGAGCGCATCCTTTATTGCAGTACAATCAAACGTTAAAACGTTTAAGTGAAATGAATATTTCACGGATTTTATCAGGGCATGGGGAAGATGTTCTGAATGTGAAACAACTTATTGAAACAAGATTACAAAAGCAAGAGACACGTGCTTTTAAAGTGCTTGAACTATTAAAGGAAAAGCCAATGACAGCATTTGAGGTGTGTGTAAAACTATTTCCGGTATTATATAAAGAGCAATTACCACTTACTATCTCAGAAACTGTTGGACAATTAGACTTTTTAGCATATAATCAACAGGTGATGATTGATGAATCTTCACAACAATTGATTTATTATGCAAAGTAGGTGACAGCAATGACGGGACGTTTACAAGAAAAAGTAATCGTCATTACAGGTGCTTCTAGTGGAATTGGAGAGCAAGTGGCAATGCAGGTTGCAGAGCAAGGGGCGACGCCGGTATTAATGGCTCGAACAGAAGAGAAGCTACAAGCATTAGCAAACAAAATTAAAGTAACTTATAATACGCCTTGCTATTACTATGTATTAGATGTAAGTGAAGAAACGAAAGTACAATCTGTTTTTTCAAAGGTATTACAAGAAGTAGGACGTATTGATATATTGGTAAATAATGCTGGGTTTGGTATTTTTAAAACGTTTGAAGATGCTTCAATGGATGAAGTAAAGGATATGTTTCAAGTAAATGTATTTGGATTAGTAGCTTGTACGAAAGCGGTATTACCTAATATGGTAAAAAGGAACGAAGGACAAATTATTAATATTGCTTCATTGGCTGGAAAAATTGCAACTCCGAAGTCGAGTGCTTATGCAGCAACAAAACACGCTGTATTAGGATTTACGAATAGTTTACGTATGGAGTTATCTAACACAAATGTATATGTAACAGCAATTAACCCAGGACCGATAGATACGAACTTTTTTGAAATAGCCGATCAATCAGGTACATATGTGAAAAATATGGGACGTTACATGTTAAAACCAACATATGTAGCAGAACAAATCGTAAAGGCGATGCAAACGAAAAAACGTGAAGTAAACTTGCCGAAGTGGATGGGAATGGGGCCAAAGCTCTACGCATTATTCCCAGGTTTATTTGAACGCGTTGCAGGCAAATCATTAAGTAAAAAATAGGAGATTTCCATATGGAAATCTCCTATTTTTTATTTTCCAGTCACATAATCGTAAACGATATCCTCAACAGCCTCGTATACATCAATTTCAGTATTTAAATGAATTATCATTTGAATATGTTTAATTAGCATTTCCTGATCCTCTTTTGAAACAGGATTACATTGATATTGCCGAAAACTTTTTATAATCATTTTCTCAATTAATTTTTTATTCATGTTTTTCCCCGCCTGTATGTATACATGTATTGTTTTATTGTACTTGAAGTGAAATAAAAATACTACTATGCACTATTTTTGCATAAAAATCCACTTGTGTATATTGCTTTTATAGTGAGATTAATATTTTGAAGTTTTTAAAAATTATAAATATTTAATTGACTTTATAATTATGCAATATTATAATCAAACTTAATTTAAAGAATAGATATGAGGAGGAGCTTATGAAAGTCGCAATTATTGGAGCAACTGGATATGGAGGTATTGAGTTAATTCGGTTATTAGAGCAACATCCATATTTTTCGATAGCATCTCTCCATTCTTTTTCACAAGTTGGTGAATTTATAACAAATGTATACCCGCATTTTCGAAATGTTCTTGTCCATACGTTACAAGAAATTGATGCGGAGAAAATAGAGAAGGAAGCTGAAATTGTATTTTTAGCAACCCCAGCGGGAGTATCGGCAGAGTTAACACCAAAATTGTTGGCAGTAGGTTTAAAAGTAATTGACCTATCTGGAGACTTTCGTATGATAGATCCCTCGTCATATGAATTGTGGTATAAAAGGCCAACTGCACAGGAAGAATTTCTTAGGAAAGCAGTATATGGATTAAGTGAATGGAAAAGGCATGAGATCCAAAATGCAAATTTAATTGCAAACCCAGGATGTTTTGCTACAGCTGCATTATTAGCGGTAGCGCCGTTAGTACGTAGCGGCATAATTGAAGAAGCTTCGATTATTATTGATGCGAAATCAGGAGTATCTGGAGCGGGCAAAACGCCAACAACAATGACTCACTTTCCTGAGTTATACGATAACTTACACATTTATAAAGTTAATCAACATCAGCACGTTCCTGAGATTGAGAAAATGCTTGCAGAGTGGAATCGTGAAACGAAGCCAATCACGTTTAGTACACATTTAATACCGATATCACGAGGGATTATGATTACACTTTATGCGAAAGTGAAAGAGGAAATGAAAATAGAGCAACTTCAAAAGTTGTATGAAGAAACGTATGAATACTCAGCTTTCGTTCGAGTTCGCTCGCAAGGAGAATTTCCAAGTCCGAAAGAAGTAAGGGGCTCAAATTATTGTGATATTGGGATAGCTTACGATGAAAGAACAGAAAGAGTTACGGTCGTTTCTGTTATAGACAATATGATGAAAGGTGCGGCAGGGCAAGCAGTTCAAAATGCAAATTTATTAGCGGGACTAGAAGAGACAACGGGTTTACAGCATATGCCGCTTTATCCATAAGGGGGAAATTATGATTAAAGCATCGTCTATTACAAAATTAACAAATGGTTCAATTGTTACACCAAAAGGCTTTTTGGCAATCGGTACTGCAAATGGTCTGAAAAAGGTGAAAAAGGATTTGGGTGCAATCGTTTGTGAGGTGCCAGCATCATGTGCCGCTGTGTATACAACAAATCAAATACAAGCAGCGCCGTTGCAAGTAACGAAGGAGAGCATAGCAGCAGAAGGGAAATTACAAGCAATTGTTGTAAATAGCGGCAATGCAAATGCTTGTACGGGGATGAAAGGATTGCAAGATGCTTATGAGATGCGAACATTAGGAGCGGAACACTTTGGAGTAAAAGAAAAGTACGTCGCAGTCGCTTCAACAGGTGTAATTGGAGTACCTTTACCGATGGATATCATTCGAAAGGGAATTGAATCTCTTGTGCCAACAAAGGAAGTAAGTGAAGCTTATTCTTTTTGTGAAGCAATTTTAACGACAGATCTTATAACGAAAGAAACTTGCTATGAGATGATAATTGATGGGGAAGCAGTGATCATTGCTGGGGTCGCAAAAGGTTCAGGGATGATCAAACCGAATATGGCAACGATGCTTAGTTTTATTACAACAGACGCCAATATAGAGCATGAAGTATTGCAAACAGCATTATCACAAATTACGAATCATACGTTTAATCAAATTACGGTGGACGGAGATACTTCTACAAATGATATGGTCATCGTTATGGCAAGTGGATTATCAGAAACGAAAACGATGAATATGGAACATGAAGACTGGGAAACTTTCGTAGTTGCTTTACAAAAGGTATGTGAAGATTTAGCGAAAAAAATTGCACAAGATGGTGAAGGTGCTACGAAGTTAATAGAAGTAAATGTGTTAGGGGCTAGAACAAATGAAGAAGCAAAGAAAATTGCAAAGCAAATAGTCGGTTCGAGTCTTGTGAAAACAGCGATATATGGTGAAGACCCAAATTGGGGGCGAATTATTAGCAGTATTGGACAAAGTGAAGTAGAGATTAATCCGAATACAATTGATATTACTCTTCAATCTATCGCTGTGTTAAAAAATAGTGAACCTCAAATGTTTTCTGAAGAGGAAATGAAAAAGAGATTACAAGAACATGAAATTATTATTGATGTGTATTTACATTTAGGAGAAGAGAACGGATCAGCTTGGGGCTGTGACTTAAGCTATGAATATGTGAAAATAAACGCTTGTTATCGTACATAAGGAGAGGGAAGATGAGCGATTATATTGTAGTGAAATGCGGCGGTAGTATGTTGGATCAATTAAATGATGTGTTTTTTGATTGTATAAAGAAATTGCAACAAAAGTATAAGGTAGTGATTGTTCATGGTGGTGGTCCAGAAATTGATGCCAAATTAAAAGATTGTAACATCAAAGTAGAGAAAAGAGATGGGTTACGAGTAACACCAAGAGAAGTTATGGATATTGTTCAAATGGTGCTATGTGGAAGTACGAATAAAAAACTCGTAATGAATTTACAAAAGCATAATTTACTTGCGGTAGGTTGTTCAGGATGTGACGGCAATTTACTTCAAGTTCAACCTGTCAGCAAGGAGATAGGATATGTGGGAGAAGTAAGTTATGTCGAAACAGCCTTACTAAAAGGGTTAATAAATATGAATTATATTCCTGTTATTGCTCCAATCGGGATAAATGAAAATGAGATTTATAACATAAATGCGGATAATGCTGCAGCTGGAATTGCGGCAGCATTATCTGCAAAGGAACTCATTTTTATTACAGATGTAGATGGAATATTACATGAAGGAAAATTAGTAAAGAAAACGGACGAATTTGAAATTGATACTTTTATTGAAAAAGGGGTTATTACAGGCGGGATGATTCCGAAAGTACAGGCGGCACTAGCGTCATTAAAAATGGGAGTGCAAAAGGTAAGTGTCGTGAATGGTACAAAAGACTTTGCTGAAGTTACCGGAGAGTGTATTGGAACGACGGTAACGAAAGGAGTGAGTATCGTATGACAAGCCATCTTTTTCAAACATATGGAAGAAGAGAAATTGAATTTCTAAAGGGCAATGGGGCGAAAGTTATTGATAAAAGTGGTGAGCAATATTTAGATTTCACTTCTGGTATTGGAGTATGTAACTTAGGACATTGTCATCCTACGGTTGTAAAGGCGGTAGAAAAGCAACTTAGAAATATATGGCATATATCTAACTTATTTACGAACTCCTTACAAGAAGAGGTCGCATCATTATTAACAGAAGATACAGTATTAGATCATGTGTTTTTTTGTAATAGCGGGGCGGAGGCAAATGAAGCGGCTTTAAAGCTAGCACGTAAGCATACTGGAAAATCTCTCGTAGTAACATGTGAGCAATCTTTCCACGGGAGAACATTTGGAACGATGAGTGCAACAGGGCAAGATAAAGTGAAAGAAGGATTCGGTCCATTACTTCCGTCTTTTTTACATATACCATTTAACGACATACGAGCATTAGAGGAAGTAATGAATGAAGAAGTTGCGGCGGTAATGGTAGAAGTTATTCAAGGAGAAGGAGGAGTAATATTAGCTGATCCATCCTTTTTGAAGGAAATTGAAAAACTATGTAATCAGTACAATGCTCTTTTTATTATAGATGAAGTACAAACTGGAATAGGCAGAACAGGAACACTATTCGCTTATGAGCAAATGGGAATAGTTCCTGATATCGTTACCATCGCAAAGGCGCTTGGGAATGGTATTCCAGTTGGAGCGATGATTGGCCGAAAAGAACTAGGTTCTTCTTTTACTGCCGGGTCACACGGTTCAACTTTCGGTGGGAATTATATTGCTATGACTGCAGCGAAAGAAGTATTGCAATTCATTAAGGAACAATCGTTTTTTAAAGAGGTACAGGAAAAGGGCGAGTACGTATTAAAGAAATTGCAAGAAGAATTACGACACGTTGAATGTGTTCAAAATATTCGTGGTAAGGGACTTATGATTGGAATCGAATGCAAGCATCAGGTTGCAAATGTCATAGAACAACTAGAAAAAGCAGGACTTCTCGTATTACAAGCAGGGCCTAATGTTATAAGACTATTACCACCACTTATTGTAACGAATGAAGAGCTAGAACAGGCAGCATATATGATAAAAAAAGTGGTTTGTACAAAAAATGCATCAATCATATAAGGGGGAAATTTCATGTCAACTGTACAAGTACCGAAATTAAATACGAAAGATCTTTTAACACTAGAAGAATTGACGCAAGAAGAAATCATTTCTTTAATTGAGTTTGCTATATATTTAAAAAAGAATAAGCAGGAGCCTTTATTACAAGGAAAAATATTAGGGCTCATTTTTGATAAACATTCAACTCGTACTCGCGTATCTTTTGAAGCAGGAATGGTACAGCTCGGAGGACATGGCATGTTTTTAAGTGGGAAAGAGATGCAAATTGGAAGAGGGGAGAGCGTTTCAGATACTGCGAAAGTGTTATCTCATTACATTGACGGGATTATGATACGTACATTTTCACATGCGGATGTAGAAGAGCTTGCAAAAGAATCGAGCATACCTGTAATTAATGGATTAACGGATGATCATCATCCATGTCAAGCGTTGGCAGATTTAATGACGATTTATGAAGAAGTGAAGACATTTAAAGGAATTAAATTGGCTTACGTAGGTGATGGGAATAACGTATGTCATTCATTGTTGTTAGCGAGTGCGAAAGTCGGAATGAATATGACTGTTGCAACGCCTGTAGGGTATGAACCGAATGAGGAAATTGTAAAAAAAGCGTTAGCGATTGCTGAAGAAACAGGAGCTGAAATTGAAATTTTGCATAACCCTGAACTAGCGGTGAGTGAAGCGGATTTCATTTATACTGACGTTTGGATGAGCATGGGGCAAGAGGGAGAAGAAGAGAAATATACTTTATTTCAACCTTACCAAATCAATAAAGAACTTGTTATGCATGCGAAGCAAACATATCGTTTCTTACACTGTTTACCTGCCCATCGTGAAGAAGAGGTAACAGGAGAAATTATAGATGGACCACAGTCTATCGTATTTGAGCAAGCTGGTAATCGATTACATGCGCAAAAAGCATTATTAGTAAGTTTATTTAAAAATGTAGAAGAGCCTTCCTAAATGATGTGCACCCCAATTGTTAGACACGAATAACAATTGGAGGTGTATTTTTTTATGGTTAAATTCTTACTAGAAGAAAAAGTAAATGAAATAAAAACATATTCCCTTCAGTATACACTGAATGTACTTAATTATATGGATATCCGAGGGATATCCATTAGAGAAATAGCTACTTAATTTTTTATCTAACCTTTTGGGCCCTGTTCACCAGGAAGGCTCTTTCCTTTACTTCACATACACATAGGCTTCATTTGTTGTTAAGCAGGTTTTATGTTATATAAAGACTTTTGGTTAGCCTGAAGTTTCCGTATTTACATTTTTTTCTTTTTATCTCATAACTTTAATTGGGAGAGGGAGGAAAAAAATGGTTCAAATTAAAGTAACACCTGAAATGCTAGAAGAAGTTGCTAATCGTGCAAGTAATACTCGAATCGCATTAGAATCTATACATAATAAATTATGTAATGAAATAGATCAATTGTGTTTTCAGTGGATTGGTGCCTCCAATCAACAGTTCATTCAAATGTTCAATGATGCGCGACCAAAAGCTTTTAAATCTATTCATTCACTTGTAAAAGTAGAAGAAGATTTGAAACGAATTGCTGAGAAATTCCGCAATACAGATAATCAAGATGTTACAATGGAAAAAGGTGCAATGTGTGGACCGCTATCATTAGAAAAAGAGGGTTTTGATGGTAAAAAACTAGCTAGGGATATAGCGGGTGAAATAAGTGGTGAGTATGATGTTCGTCGTGTTTGGGATGGTATTGATCCATCTACTGGCGAAAAACTTTCGGGGTGGGAACGTGCTGGGGCAGGTGTCATGGCTGTAGCCGGCCTTACACCCTTTGGAAAGATAGCTAAAGTAGGAAAAGGAGTTAAAATGACTGCTAAGGCTACTGAGGCTGTGAATAAAGCTAAAAAAGTACCTGTGGAGAAAGTCAATGGAGTTAATGGTGCGGATAAAGCTCTATTGACTAATGAAGGAAAAGTTGGAACCTATAAACAACTTGTGAAACAAGGAACTGCTTTTGATAATATTACTCCACATCATATGCCTTCTGCACAGAAAATGAAACAAGCTGGTATAAAAAGGAATGATGGTGTGAGTATGAATATGGAACAACCTCATCCTGGAACTGGTGGGAGACATCGTGAAACATATACATATGGTCTATCAGGAGAAAAATCGCAGGCGTATTTAAACCTTAGCTTTCGTGAGGCCTTATCTCATGATATCTTGGATGCTCGAAAAATTTATATAAAAGATGGTTTATATACTGCTGAGATAAGAGAAGGTTTAAGAGAAGTTATTAAAAGAAACAAAGAGCTGTATCCGCATTTATTTGATAAATAAAACATGGAAAGGATGATTACCTTTGGATATTAAGAGTCATTTAAAAAGACTATATGATAATCGTTTATTAGAAAATGAAAATGAGATACGAGATTTTAATGAGTCATTAATGGAAGTAATAGAGTACAATGACGTCTCTGTTATTACAGATTTATGTTTAGTTCTGGATGATGAGACTGAGCAATTTGAGGTTATGTTTGGTTTGATTCATGGAATAGAGAGCTTATATAAAAATAACATAGAAGAAGGACTTGTATGTATTGTTAAAGCTTTTCCAAAGATGATTAACTCAGCTAAAGAATGGGTAGAAATTTTACATTATAGAATTCTTAATCACCCTCAAGTAAGATTAGCATATGGAAAAGTACTTTCGGGATTTGATCCATCAATTACGATTAGTATTAAAGAATTATTGATTGATATAAAAAATGAAGACCCTGATATGTTTAGTGAATCTGTTAATGAGGTAATTAAGAGCATCTAACCATCTAATGTTTAAAGTTGAAACGATATATAAGCACATAAGGCAAGCTAACAGAAAAGAATTTATTATTGGAGTGGAAAGAAAAAGAATAAGAATAAGCTATTAAAAAGTACATACTCCATGATGGTTGTACCATCATGGAGTACTGTGTGCAATGATAGAATAGAAAAACGAAGTACGAGCTTAGGCGAGATGACATTTTACTGGATGATGAATATAAACACATGGAATGGACATAAAACTAATGAAATCGTACAAACTCGTAAGTTTTAACGCAGTAGTTGTCACAACATATAAAGGCTGTCAAACTGTTACTACAAAACTTAGAAATCTATGCTACTTAAAAACAGATGAACTTAAAGCACTGGGTTGTCGATTAAAGGCAACAAGTGCTTTTTTCGTCTTGATATAAAAATAAATGACATGGGACAAACATTAGGAGAATAAATAAGAAAAAAGCCGTTCAACTAAAGTGCACCTCAAATTTTTAGACACGAATAACAATTAGAGGTGTGCTTTTTTATATTGAAATGTCGTATGTATATTTGGTTAACCATCTCTATATCATTTATAATAAAAAGAGTAAACTACATTTGTTTTTCATATCATGTAAGGACATACTAGATAGAAAAAATATAGTTAAAGAGATGATGAATTTGAAAACAACTAAGAAAACATATTCGTTTTTTCAGCGGATGTGGAGAATATTAAAGTTTCAATATTATAAGTTGCTTCGATCACCAGAAGGAGCAAAGAAAGTGTCGTTAGGTTTTGCGATTGGATTTGGTTTAGAAATGTTGGTAATTTATACGGCATCGCTCGTATATTTAATATTTTATCCAATTGTCAGGTTAGCAAAAGGATCTTTTCCAGCCGCAGTCATTGGTAATATTATTGGGAAAATATCGTTTCTCCCAGTATTTTTATTTCCGTTTGCTTATGCGTTAGGGAAAATGATTTATCCATTTGATGTACAGAAAATACATCATGAACCATTTACGATATCAGATTTGTTTTCGAGCCATATTTTTACGATGTTAAAGAGCTTATTACAGAGTGAAGTATATGTATTAATTGGTATGACGATAATAGGAATTGTGTTTGGGGTAATTTCATATTTCGTTGTGCATTATTTATATGAAAAGAATCGTAAGTTACGTTTGAAGAAAAGAAAGAAACAAGTGAGAGAACCACTTGTTCAAATATAAAGAATGTCACATTCATTTTCTCCTTTGAATATGTTTAAGAAAAAGGGGGAGAGAATGAATGTATTATTATTACGTACCGCAAGTATACCCATATGTAAATTATTATCCGGTTTATGATATGAGTAGACAATACGAGCTATATCGACAACAACAATTACAGCAAATACCACAAATACCACAACAACAGCCTACGCAAGAACAAAAACCATATTTAACGACATGGCCGTATTCAAATGTATACTATGGTAATTATTACGAATCATAAAGCTGCTTCTATTTAGAAGCAGCTTTATGCGTTTGTTTTCAAAATTAAATTTTGAATGGTTTTAAGAGAATAAATGAGCTTTTCACGCTCTTCCTCAGATAATGTTTGAAAATTTTCTTTTAGTTTTCCTAAAATGAATTGCTGATACTGACTTACTAACATTTTCCCTTCAGTTGTTAGGGAAATTAAAATGACCCTTCGATCTTTTTCGCTATAATGACGCTCTATTAGCTCTTCTTGAATAAGTTTGTTTAATAGAGGGGTCATGTTAGGCCGTGAAATCGCTAGCCGCTTGCCAATTTCTGAAACTGCTAATGTACCATTTTCATGCAAAAGCAGTAACACTTGCGTATGTGATGGCGGCATATGTCTTTGAGAAGAAAACTCTCCAGGAAGCATAAATTTGCGATAAAAAAGAGGCACTAGCGAAAGAAGATGATCAACAATACGTTCCCACTCGCGTGATTCCATATAACGGCCCCCTTCTACTATCATTGTAACAAAAAAGACAAGGTATAAAAATAGAATTGTTTCATGGTAGCCTTAATATTTGTAGGATAACACTTGCTTTGTAAATGTATTGGCAATAATCGTATAACCGTTATCATTTGGGTGTACTTGGTCAAATAGTAAATCTTTTTTATCCTTCGATATTAATTTGCGAATTGGTAAAACAATCGACGGTTGATGTGCTTTTGAAATAGAATAAATAGAATCATTCCAACCATCTAAAAACATATCTGCATAACTTGCGATGGAGTCATCTAGTTGTAAAGGGTTATAGAGTTCAGATAGAATGAGTAAAGCATTCGGATTTTGATCTCGAACGGTCTTTACAATGTTTTTTACATCCGTTTCAAAACGGGCTTTTTCTTTATTTAACATTTTAATACCATCTATAACACCTACATCACGATTTAAGCGGAATAAATTATTTGCTCCAATATTAATAGTAATTATATTTGCTTCCCTAATTTTTTGTTGAACTTCTTCTGACTGGACTTTTTTAACGAGACGATCTGTAGTGAGACCATTTACACCGAGGTTTTCTACCCTAATTGGTTTATGAATTTGTCCTTCTAATTGTTTAGAAGCTAATTCGGCAAATCCCCCTTGTGTAGATCCATATCCTTTTGCAAGTGAATCACCTAATACGAGGTGATAAAAGGAATCATTCGTTTGCTTATCAATCCAACTGGGAGCAGATATTTTTTCTGTTTTTCTTTCAATTTCTTTTTGTTTTGTCTCATCGTTCTTTTCAAAATAAGAATAAGAAATGATTAGAAGGAGGAGACAAACAATTGTTAAGATGACTTTTTTCATAAATTCATCCTCCTTGTAATTGGTAATTGTATCATATTCAGCAGTATAAGCAATGTAAGGGCATATTATATATTTATGAAAACTTTACAGAAAATTTGTAGAAGTGTGTCAAAAAATATTGACGATATGAAAGCACTTTAGATATGATAATGTCAGATAAGGTGAAGATTATCGCTCTAATAGAAGAAAAAAGGTATGTGGTTAGAGACTGATAGAGATTCACTTCATTATTTTGGGGTAATTGTATAAGGGGGATTTTTTGTGAAAAAGTCAAAAAAAATGTTAGCTGGAGCAACAATTGCTATTGGCGTTATAGCAACGCAAGTGTTGCCAACAACAGCTCAAGCAGAGGAAAAAGCTGGGGAGAGTACAGTTAACTTACGAATTTTAGAAACATCAGATATTCACGTTAACTTAATGAATTACGATTATTATCAAACGAAAACAGATAATAAAGTAGGTCTCGTGCAAACTGCAACACTTGTTAATAAAGCACGTGAAGAAGCGAAGAACTCTGTCCTATTTGATGATGGGGATGCATTACAAGGGACACCGCTTGGAGATTATGTAGCGAATAAAATAAATGATCCGAAGAAGCCTGTGGATCCTAGTTATACACATCCATTATATCGTGTAATGAATTTAATGAAGTATGACGTCATCTCTCTTGGGAATCATGAATTTAACTACGGTTTAGATTATTTAAACAAAGTGACTAGTAAAACAGAGTTCCCGGTTATTAACTCGAACGTTTATAAAGACGATAAAGATAATAATGAAGAGAACGACCAAAACTACTTTAAACCATATCATATTTTTGAAAAAGAAGTAGAGGATGAATCTGGTCAAAAACAAAAGGTGAAAATTGGTGTAATGGGATTTGTTCCACCTCAAGTTATGAACTGGGATAAAGCAAATTTAGAAGGAAAAGTAAAAGCGAAAGATATTGTTGATACAGCGGAAAAGTTAGTTCCAGAAATGAAGGCGCAAGGTGCGGACGTTATTGTTGCATTAGCCCATTCAGGTGTCGATAAGAGCGGCCGTAGCCCCAAAATGGAAAATGCTTCATATTATTTAACAGAGGTTCCTGGTGTAGATGCAGTATTAATGGGACATTCACATACTGAAGTGAAGGATGTATTTAATGGTGTTCCTGTTGTAATGCCTGGTGTCTTTGGAAGTAACCTGGGTATTATTGATATGCAATTGAAAAAGGTAAACGGAAAATGGGAAGTACAAAAAGAGCAATCGAAGCCGCAACTTCGTCCGATTGCTGATAGTAAAGGGAACCCATTAGTACAATCTGATCAAAGATTAGTTAATGAAATTAAAGATGATCATCAAGCGACAATTGATTATGTGAATACAGCTGTAGGAAAAACGACAGCGCCAATTAATAGTTATTTCTCATTAGTACAAGATGATCCTTCTGTACAACTTGTGACAAATGCACAAAAATGGTATGTAGAAAAGTTGTTTGCTGAAAATGGACAGTATAGCAAATATAAAGGAATTCCAGTATTATCTGCAGGAGCACCATTTAAAGCGGGTGGCCGAAACGGTGCTACATATTATACGGATATTCCAGCTGGAACGTTAGCAATTAAAAACGTAGCGGATTTATATGTATATCCAAATACGTTATATGCTGTAAAAGTAAACGGGGTACAAGTAAAAGAATGGCTTGAAATGTCTGCTGGTCAGTTTAATAAAATTGATCCAGCGAAAACAGAAGAGCAGCCACTAGTAAATATAGGTTATCCTACATATAATTTTGATATTTTAGATGGTCTAAAATACGAAATTGACGTGACGCAACCAGCGAAATACGATAAAGATGGTAAAGTTGTAAATGCAAATACGAATCGTATTGTAAATATGACGTATGAAGGGAAGCCAGTAGCTGATAATCAAGAGTTCATCGTCGCTACAAATAACTATCGTGGAAGTAGCCAAACGTTCCCAGGTGTAAGTAAAGGGGAAGTTGTATATCAATCACAAGATGAAACACGTCAAATCATTGTGAAATATATGCAAGAAACACCAGTTATTGATCCAGCAGCAGATCAAAATTGGACGTTTAAGCCGATTGTAGCAGATAAATTAAATACAACATTCGATTCTTCACCAAATGCACAAAATCATATAAAGAAAGATGGAAAGATATCATATGTTGGACCATCTGAAAATGAATTTGCTAAATATGCAATTGATATAACGAAGAAGAATGATGATAAGGAAACTGGTGGAGAGAATCCAACGACGCCACCAACAGGTGAAGGCAATAACGGAGAAAATCCAACGACACCACCAACAGGTGAAGGCAATAATGGAGAGAATCCAACGGCACCGCCAACAGGTGAAGGCAATAACGGAGGAAATCCAACGACACCACCAACGGATGAAGGTAATACTGTTAATGAACCAAAACAAGATGGAAACAACGCGGGATCTGGACAAACTACAACAGATAGTCAAAATGAAAAAGAAACAACGAAAGTAAGTGAAGGTAAAGAAGAACGTGATTTACCGAAAACAGGTACAAGTGTTGCTTCTACAATTGGAGCAGGTCTGGCGTTTGTTGGAGCGGGATTACTTATGTTATTTAGAAGAAAGAAAGCGAATAGATAGCGGAGAAATATAAAAAGGATTACCGATTAAGGTAATCCTTTTTATTATATTATGAAACTGGTACTGCTTTTTCTTTCTTCCATGAAAGGCCAAATCCAGTAAAGCCGACGATAATCGTTAAGACTGGGCAAGCTAAACAGAAGATTGCGTATGGAAGGTAATCGAATGTTGGAACGCCAAGGACGTTTGTTAAGAATACGCCACTTACACCCCATGGTACGAGCGGGTTAATGACTGTACCTGCATCTTCTAATACGCGTGATAAATTACGACGTTCTAAACCGACTTCATCGTATTTATTAGCGAATGCTTGTCCTGTTAAAACGATGGATAAGTACTGCTCACCAAGTAAGAAGTTTACACCAATTGCAGTTGAAGCAGTAGAAATAATTAAGCGTGTGCTATTTTTTACGAAGCTAGAGATAATATTCATCAGCTGCGCTATAATACCCATTCCTTGTAATAATCCTCCCATACAAAGAGCTAGGAAAATAAGAGCAATCGACATCATCATACTTTGTAGACCACCGCGAGATAGTAAGCTATCAATGTCTTTAATACCAGTTTTAGAAACGTAGCCGTCTTGCATAATTTTCATTAAATCAGCTAAAGAAGTGCTAGGTTTAAAAATAAAGAGAATAATAATTCCTACCACAATTCCTGCAAGCAATGTTGGAACTGCTGGAACTTTTTTAAATGCGAATAGGAACAGTAATAAAATTGGAATAAGTGTAACGATGGAAATCGTTGTGTTTTTTTCTAACGTGCTAATAAAGTTTGTGAAGTCAACGTCTCCACTAGTACCGCTTCCTAAAATGAAAAATGCGATAAAAGCAATAATGAAAGCAGGAACTGTTGTCCAAAGCATGTTACGAATATGCTCAAATAAATCTACACCCGTTACAGCAGGAGCCAAGTTTGTTGTATCAGATAAAGGAGACATTTTATCTCCAAAGAATGCACCAGAAATAATTGCACCAGCGATCAGAGCTGGATCGTATCCGAGAGCACTACCCATTCCCATAAAGGCAAGTCCTACAGTTGCGGCAGTTGTAAAGGCACTACCGATACTTGTTCCAACAATTGCACAAACAACAAAAACGGTTGGGACGAAAATTTTAGGAGATACAAGCTGGAAGCCGTATACCATTAAAGTTGGAATTGTTCCAGCAGCGATCCAAACACTAATTAATACGCCCACAAGTAAGAAAATAAAAATAGATGGAATACCAGCTGAAATACTACTGATCATCCCTTTTTCCATAGTAGACCAAGAGATTTTTTTCATAAATCCAAATGCTAATAAAAGAACGATACCAAATAAAATTGGGATGTGTGGTGAAACTTCTAATTGGATAACACTAAAGCCAATACAGAAAAAGATAAATAATGTTAAAAGAACAGATTCAATTTTTGAAACCATTGTTTTTCCCTCCTAAGTAATTTAAAATAGCTCTTTTTTATATAAAATTCGCCAATATTGTATATTTCCTTCTAAAATTTAGAATTTTGTGACAAATTACCGGTAATTGTCAACATCTCAATATGATACGGAAATGATTGGATAAAAAAACGCCCCTGCATATAATTATGCAGGGACGAAGAAATCGCGGTACCACCCTAGCTTGTGAAAGGAATGTATCACAAAATAAAGGGTCATATGATATGCGCTCATAAAATAAAAACGCCCCTGCAATATATGCAGGGACGAAAAATTCGCGGTACCACCCTAAATTGTGAAACAGTTTCATTTCACCACTCTTTAGACATAACGGTCTAAACCGTCTTTCACTACTCCTCACGTTTCGTAAAAGAAGCTCCAGGGGGTAATTCATAAATCGCTCTGTACTGGTTCGCACCGACCACCAGCTCTCTGAAATCAGAAAACGAAATACTACTAAATCCTATCAACGCCGATTCATATGATGTTAGTTAAATTTTTATCATATATTCATCATACATGTCAATAAAAACATTCGATATTTTTTTAGGGAAATAAAGGAGAAATGTTTTTCATACTGTAAAAATGTGCGTTATAATGAATTTGAAAGGGGAGGAAAGAGTGAAGAAAAAAATAATTCTTTTTACCACCTTACTAGTCGTTGGCGGAAGTGCTGGAATTTACACAGCTTTTGCAGCTGAATCAGAGCAGTCGAAACAAAAGCAAATACAGCAGTCAGAAGTGAAGAAAGTGAAAGAAACTGAAGAGAAGAAATCGATGGAAAAAGCAGCTACTAAACTAGGAGTTTCTACTGAGGGGAAAACAAAAGAAGAGGTTACAAAAGAAGTAGATACCGCTAGATTTGAGCAGCGCCATGATTTGTTAATTGAGCATGCTAAGCAACTTGGAATTGATACAGAAGGAAAAAAAGATGAAGAGATTATTTTAGAAATTGGAAAGATACAACATGGAAAGTAGAACAACTTATCGTATGATAAGTTGTTCTTTTTTGAGAACTATTTGACTTAAAAATAATTGACAGTCATTTGTTTTTAATGTTAACTATATTTATAAATAAGTTAACATTAGGGGTGACAATTGTGGCTGTTAATAGTAACACGAGTGAAAAATCGTCTTATACATATGAAGAATTATCGAAGAAGAATAAAGATTACGTATGGCACCCATTTACACAAATGAAAGATTATTTAGAAGAAGATCCTGTCATTATTGAACGTGGAGAGGGAAGAAAGCTATACGATGTAAATGGAAATGAATATTGGGACGGTGTTTCATCTATTTGGTTAAATGTTCATGGGCATCAAGTACCAGAACTAGATGAGGCAATTCGCGAGCAATTAAATAAAATTGCTCATTCTACTATGCTAGGACTTGCTAACGTTCCATCTATTTTATTAGCAGAAAAAATAATTGAAGTTGTACCAGAAGGTTTGAAGAAAGTATTCTATTCAGACTCTGGTTCTAGCGCCGTTGAAATTGCAATTAAGATGGCCTTTCAATATTGGCAGCATAAAGGAAAACCGAAAAAACAAAGATTTGTTACATTAAAAGAAGCATATCACGGTGATACGATAGGGGCTGTTTCAGTAGGAGCAATAGACTTGTTTCACCAAGTGTATAGTTCACTATTATTTGAGGCAATTAAAATGCCGTATCCATATACATATTGTTCTCCTTATGGAGATAATAAGGAACAAATTGTAAAGAAACATTTAGAAGAAATGGAAGAAATGCTACAAGAAAAACATGAAGAAGTAGCAGCTATTATTGTGGAGCCATTAATGCAAGGTGCTGGTGGGATGATTACAATGCCAAAAGGATACTTAAAAGGGCTTCGCGATTTATGTACAAAATACAATGTATTATTTATTACAGACGAGGTAGCGACTGGATTTGGGCGTACCGGGAAAATGTTTGCATGTGAACACGAGGATGTGACGCCAGACATTTTAACAGCCGGAAAAGGTTTAACAGGTGGTTATTTACCAGTGGCAATTACGGTAACGACAGATGAAATTTATAATGCCTTTTTAGGAGGCTATGAAGAACAAAAAACGTTTTTCCATGGTCATAGTTATACAGGGAATCCGTTAGGGTGTGCCGTAGCAATTGCAAATTTAGAACTATATGAAAAAACTAATTTAATAGAAGATGTTGCGCATAAAGCAGAATATGTAGCGGCACAATTAGAAGCTCTTAATGAATATAAGCACGTAGGAGATATTCGTCAGTGTGGGCTAATGGTTGGTATTGAACTTGTGAAGAATAAGGAAATGAAAGAATCGTTTGAATGGACAGAAAGAGTCGGCGTTCAAGTATGTAAACGTTCAAGAGAGCTGGGCATGATTTTGCGACCACTCGGTAATACGATTGTATTTATGCCTCCTCTTGCATCTACGGTGGCTGAGATTGATGAGATGTTACGCATTTTATATAAAGCAATCTCGGATGTTACGGAGGGAGAGTAATGAGTGGTTTCTTTATAACAGCAACGGATACAGAAGTTGGAAAAACGGTAGTGACAGGAGCATTGGCAGGTATATTTCGAGAGCGTGGACATAATGTTGGTGTATATAAACCGTTGCAAAGTGGACATGTTGCATCAAATCCTGAGGGTGATGCAGCAAGGTTAAAAGCATTATCGGGTGTACCGACAGAAGAAGATGAAATTTGTCCTTATTCCATTGAAGAACCACTTGCTCCGAGACTTGCAATGAAAAGAGCTGGAAGGACAGTAACGTTAAAAGAAATTACTGATCACTATAATGAACTACTAAAAAAGTTTAATAGCCTATTTGTAGAAGGGGCTGGTGGGCTTGCAGTTCCATATACAGAAGATGCTTTAGTGATTGATTTTGCAAAAGAATTACAGCTTCCTCTTATTGTAGTAGCGCGTCCGACACTAGGGACAGTTAATCATACTGTCTTAACAATTTCTTATGCAAAGGCACACGGTTTAACAGTAGCGGGTGTAATTTTGTCTGGTTGTAAAGAATGTGAAAAAGAAAGAGTGCAAGAAAATAAAATAATGATTGAGGAGTTAAGTGGCGTGCCGGTTTTAGGGTTATTACCATTCCTTGAAGGAGAGTTTACAAAGGAAGAATTATTAGGGGCGGCAAAAGAGCATATTATGATTTCAAAATTAGAGGAGCTCATCCAAAATGAATCAAATGTGGCGCACGCATCTTCAATCTAAAGTAGAACAATTAAAGGGGCAAGGGCAGTATCGTAATTTACATGTAACAGAGAAAGCGGAAGAGACATGGCTTATTCGAAATAAGAAAAAGATGCTAAATTTAGCATCGAATAATTATTTAGGATTAGCTGGAGATGAAAGGTTGAAAGAAGCTGCTATTGCCTGCACGAGAAAATATGGAACTGGAGCGACAGCATCTCGTCTCGTTGTAGGAAATTATCCACTGTATGAAGAGGTTGAGAGAAGTATATGTGATTGGAAAGGTACTGAAAGAGCATTAATCGTAAATAGCGGGTATACAGCAAATGTAGGTGCTATATCTGCTTTAGCCTGTCGTCACGATATGGTTTTTAGTGATAAATTAAATCACGCAAGTATTGTTGATGGAATTATATTAAGCGGAGCAGAGCATAAAAGATATCGTCATAATGATTTGGATCATTTAGAAAAGATGTTGCAAATAGCGTCACCAGAAAAGAGAAAATTAATCGTAACAGATACGATTTTTAGTATGGATGGAGATATTGCATATTTGAGAGGCTTAGTTCAGCTGAAAGAGAAATACGGGGCGATCATTATAGTTGATGAAGCACATGCAAGTGGAATATATGGAATCGGTGGAGCAGGATTATCTCATGTAGAAAAAGATATTGCTCAAAAAATTGATATACATATGGGGACGTTTAGTAAGGCTTTAGGGTGTTATGGTGCGTATTTAACGGGTGATTCCATTTATATAGAGTATTTACAAAATATGATGAGAAGCTTGATTTTTACTACAGCTTTACCACCAGGAACATTAGGGGCGATCCGAAAAGCAATTGAAATTGTGAAAGAAGATAACGAAAGAAGAGAGCGACTTATAGAGAATGGTGCATATTTCAGGACGCATTTACAAGAAGCTGGTTTTGATATTGGGAATAGCTCAACTCATATTGTACCGATTGTAGTTGGGTCAAATGAAAATACTTTACGGTTTAGTGAAAGGTTACAAGAGGTAGGTATCGCAGCCATTGCAATTCGTCCGCCGACTGTTCCAGTTGGTAGTTCTCGAGTCCGTTTTGCAGTTACGTCACAACATACAATAGCCGATTTAAAATGGGCTATTCAGCATATTATACGCATTGGCAAAGAAGAGGGGTTTTTAGTATGAAAGAGCTAAAGCTTATTTTTATTCCAGGATGGGGAATGGAAGAAGGTGTTTGGACTTTGGTTCTGCCATATTTTAAAGGATATTCTGTTCAATGTATAGATTGGCGTAACGTGAAAGAACAAAGTGAATTTGCGGGGCGAATAATAGATGTAGCACAGGATGAAAATGTAATTTTAGTTGGATGGTCACTAGGAGCGTTAGCGGCAGTACAAGCTTATAAAAAGATTAAGACCCAAGGTATGGTACTAATTGGTGGTACCGCTAAATTTACCAATACAAGTGACTATACAAGTGGATGGAATTCCTTGCATGTAGAACGTATGAAAAAGAATTTAACGAGAAAAAAAGAAGATACTTTGAAGCGTTTCTATGAAAATATGTTTACAAAAAGTGAGCTGAGGGAGAATACGAGTTTTGAAGAGATTGCGCAGCAGTTTAAAGGAGACTCGATTCAGTCTTTACAATTAGGCTTAGATTATTTAATAGAAACAGATATGAGAAATGAAGTAATAGATATGAAAGCCCCGCTGTTACTCCTTCATGGAGAGCAGGATGTAATATGTCCATTGTCTGCAGCCCATAGTATGGCGAATAATACGAATGCCAATCTAAAAGTAGTAAGCGGTGCTGGGCATGCATTATGTGTAATGAATTTTGAATATTGCGCAAATGAAATTATTCAATTTGTAGAGGGGATACGACATGATCAACAAAACGTTACTGCAAAAACGGTTTAACGGGGCGGCTGTATCCTACGATCAATATGCAAATGTACAAAAAAAGATGGCGCATTCGTTACTTTCTACATTGAAGGAACGATATAGTGAAACATCATCGATACGTATTTTAGAACTTGGATGCGGGACAGGATATGTAACAGAGCAATTATCAAATTTATTTCCGAAAGCTCATATTACAGCTGTGGATTTTGCTGATGAGATGATTGCAGTCGCGAAAACTAGAAAAAGTTTGGGAAATGTGATGTTTCGATGTGAAGATATTGAACAATTAAAATTAGAAAATCCATATGATGTCATCATTTCAAATGCTACATTTCAATGGCTTAATGATTTAAAAGAGACAGTGAAAAATTTATTTAACTATTTGTCTGAAGAAGGAATATTATTATTTTCCACGTTTGGTAATACGACTTTTCAAGAATTGCATACGTCTTTTCAGCGTGCTAAGAAAGAAAAGGGGATACACAATTGTACTTCAATAGGACAACGATTCGTTTCGAAAGAACAGTTAGTGAATATATGCAAAAATCCATTAGGAAATGTACATGTTTCTGAAACGTGTTACATAGAAAGCTTTACAGAAGTTAGGGAGTTTCTACATTCTATTCGAAAAGTAGGGGCAACCAATAGTAATGAAGAGTCTTACTGTCAAAGCCCTTCACTCTTTCGTACGATGCTTCGTATATACGAAAGAGACTTCACGGGAAAAGAAGGGATAATGGCAACATATCATGCTTTATTTACGTATATAACAAAAGAGGGGAAGAGATGAAATGAAACAAGTACAAACAAAAAGGGATTGGAAAAAACTTGCATACGACGTAGTAGAAGAGAAAATGATTACGAAAGAAGATGCAATTGCAATATTAGAAGCTGATGATACAGAGGTTTTAGAAATTATGAATGCAGCTTACATCATTCGCCATCATCATTTTGGTAAGAAAGTAAAGTTGAACATGATTATAAATACGAAATCTGGATTATGTCCTGAAGATTGCGGGTATTGTTCACAGTCTATTATTTCAGAAGCACCGATTGATAAGTATGCATGGTTAACACAAGAGAAAATTGTTGAAGGAGCGCACGAAGCAATTCGTCGTAAAGCAGGTACATATTGTATTGTTGCATCTGGTCGTCGTCCGACGAATAAAGAAGTAAATCACGTTATTGGAGCAGTTAAGGAAATTCGTGAAACGACAGATTTAAAAATTTGCTGTTGTTTAGGATTTTTAAATGAAGATCAAGCAGGTCAGTTAGCAGAAGCTGGTGTGCATCGTTATAATCACAATTTAAATACGCATGCCAACAATTATGATAGCATTTGTTCAACGCATACGTATGACGATCGTGTTGATACAGTCCAAAAAGCGAAGCAAGCCGGTATTTCGCCATGCTCTGGAGCAATTTTTGGAATGGGAGAAACGATTGAACAGCGCGCTGAAATTGCATTTGAATTACAACGTTTAGATGCGGATTCTATTCCATGTAATTTCCTTGTTGCTGTAAAGGGTACTCCGCTTGAAGGACAAAAAGAATTAACACCTGTAGAATGTTTAAAAGTGCTGGCGATGATGCGTTTTGTAAATCCAACAAAAGAAATTCGTATTTCAGGTGGTCGAGAACTTAATTTACGTTCTGTACAGCCACTTGGTTTATTTGCAGCAAACTCTATCTTTGTCGGGGACTATTTAACAACAGCTGGACAAGAGCCGACTGCGGACTGGGGTATGATTGAAGATTTAGGATTTGAGATTGAAGAATGTGCGCTATAAGATAGATGAAAAGCAAACTCTTTAAAGGGGTTGCTTTTTTTTTGTAAATAAAATGTAATAAAAGTCCATTAACGCTTGATAGTAGTCACTTTTGGACGAGAAAAATAATTTTGTGGACGAATTTTCCAAGCCCTAATTGTACATAGTAAAAATGTAATTTATATCGGGTTGGAGGATTTTACATGTACAAATACATATTAACTATTATGACCTGTCTGATTTTAATAAAAGCGATAAGTGCTGATCCAGTTAAGGCGGCTGAAAATCCTGAACAAAAAGAAATGCAACAAAGAATTGAACAGCATTTTCGAACGAAAGCTGAACATTTTGGGCTTGAAACAGAAGGAAAAGATTTAAAAGAAGTGAGGAAGGAAATTTCTATTATAGAAGAAGCGGAAAAGAGAGAAAATGTGTGGAGAACAGCACAAGCTCTTCGTATAAAAACAGAAGGAAAAACGATGGATGAATTAATAGAAGATGTACGAAAAAAGGTGAGAAAATAAAAAAAGAGGCTGTAGCCTCTTTTTTAAGCCCATTGTTTTGATAAATGAGCCATTTCGATCGCAGCAACTGCCGATTCATATCCTTTATTACCAGCTTTTGTACCTGCACGTTCAATCGCTTGTTCAATTGTTTCTGTCGTTAATACACCGAAAATAACTGGAATGTCCGTTTGTAGTGATAAAGACGCAACACCTTTTGCTACTTCATTACAAACGTAATCGTAATGTGTTGTAGCACCGCGAATTACTGTACCTAATGTAATAACAGCATCATATTTTCCGCTATTGGCCATCTTTTTAGCGATTAAAGGAATTTCAAATGCACCAGGAACCCATGCAACATCAATATCATTCTCTTCTACACCGTGACGCTTTAATCCATCTAAAGCTCCGCCAAGTAACTTACTTGTAATAAACTCATTAAAACGTCCAACAACAACCCCAACTTTTAATCCTGTACCAACTAAATGACCTTCGAATACCATAATGTATCTCTCCCTTAATTATAAGTTTAGTAAATGTCCTAATTTGCTTGCTTTCGTTTGTAAATACGTTTTATTTTCTTCTTTTGTTGGCATTTGCAACGGTACACGCTCGGTTACTTCTAAATCGTAACCTTGTAAGCCAGCAATTTTTCGTGGATTATTCGTTAATAATCGTAAACTTTGTAAGCCTAAATCTTTTAAAATTTGAGCGCCAATACCGTAATCACGAAGATCAGCTGGGAACCCAAGTTTTTCATTTGCTTCTACAGTATCTAACCCTTCTTCTTGTAACTTATAAGCGCGAAGCTTATTCAGAAGGCCAATGCCTCGTCCTTCTTGTCTCATATAGAGAAGAACACCTTTTCCTTCACGCTCAATTTGAGCAAGTGCAGCATGTAGCTGTGGTCCGCAATCACAGCGGCACGAACCAAATACATCTCCTGTTAAGCATTCTGAATGAACGCGTACAAGTACAGGTTCGCCTGTTGAAATATCACCTTTTACGAGCGCGATATGTTCTTTCATATCTAATGAGTTAGAATAGCCAATTGCATGGAAAGTACCGAAATCTGTAGGTAATGTAATTTCCACTTCTCTTGTCACAAGTGTTTCGTGATGGCGGCGATAAGCAATTAAATCTTCTATTGTAATCATTTTTATATCAAATTGTTTTGCGCACTCTAGTAAATCAGGTACACGTGCCATCGTACCGTCCTCATTTATAATTTCGCAAATGACTCCAGCTGGTTCTGCTCCGCAAAGTTTGGCTAAATCGACAGCGGCTTCTGTATGACCAGCACGGCGCAGTACACCGCCTTCTTTCGCAATTAATGGAAAGATATGTCCAGGGCGATTGAAATCAGAGCCTTTTGATGCAGGGTTTAACAATTCTTGTATCGTAGTTGCACGTTCATGAGCACTAATCCCTGTTGTTGTAGAAACATGATCAATGCTCACTGTAAACGCAGTGTGATGTGAATCTGTATTATGAGATACCATTGGTTCTAACTGTAGACGTTCTGCGTACTCCTCCGTAATGGGTACACAAACGAGACCACGACCGTGTGTAATCATAAAATTAATCGTTTCTGGTGTAATGTACTCTGCTAAAGCAATAAAATCGCCTTCATTTTCTCGGTTTTCATCATCACATACGATAACAACTTTTCCTTGTTTTAAATCTTCTAGAGCTTCTTCAATACGATGAAACATTGTGCTTCCTCCTTATAGAAATCCGTTTTCTTGTAAAAAGCTTTCGGTCATTGAACCAGTTCTTTTTGCGGGCTTTGAGATAAAGCGTTCAATATATTTTCCAATCATGTCACACTCAATGTTTACGATGTCCCCGGCTTTTTTTTCTCCGATTATAGACTCGCTTACTGTGTGGGGGATGAGTGAAATTGTAATTGAAGATTCGTCTATATCAAATATTGTTAAGCTAGTGCCATCAACAGCAACGGATCCTTTATGCAAACAATAGCGTAGTAATTCATCAGAAATTGCTATTTTGTAATAGATGGCATTGTAATGTTGTTTTTTAGTTAAAATCGTACCGATGCCATCGATATGTCCGGTGACGAAATGTCCACCGAATCGTCCGTTTGCAGCCATCGCCCGTTCTAAATTCACTTTGGCACTTGGCTTTAGCATACGAAGTGATGTTGCTTTCATTGTTTCAGGCATTGCGTCGACAGTGAATGAAGTAGTCGTAAAAGTAGTTACTGTTAAGCAAATGCCGTTAACTGCGATACTATCACCTAATTTGACATCCGATAAAATTTGCTTTGCGCTAATAGTTAGCTTCATTGCTTCACCACTTTGAGTCATGCTTGATATCGTTCCTAACTCTTCTACGATTCCTGTAAACATTCCGTCACCTCGCTTTTTAAGGTTGCAACAATTTTTATATCATTACCGATTTGTTTCATCTCTTGAATTGTTAAGGAAAGTGCATCTTGTAACTTCGAAAAACCAGCTCCGCCAAATAAGGTGGGTGCATCTTTTCCACCAATTAATTTCGGGCTTATATAGGTCACGATTTCATTAAAACTATTTGTTTTTAAGAAGTTTGCATGCACCGTTTGACCACCTTCAACGAACAGAGAAAGAATTTGTTTCTCACCGAGCAGGGATAGGACATCTTGTATTTCAATTTGCTGTGTTTTCATTTGGAATACAGCTATATTGTTAGATTCATAAGGCGCTATTTTCTCTTTGTTTACATCCTTACCGACAATAATCCATGTCGGAGTTAAGCCATCTGTTATGACATGAGAAGATGGCGGCGTTCGTAAGTGGGTATCTAAAATAACGCGTATAGGATGTTTACCTCCGTTTGGAATTCGTGTTGTTAAGTGTGGATTATCAGTTAGAACTGTATTCACACCGACTAGAATAGCATCATGTATATGACGATATTGGTGAACGTCAGCGCGTGCTTCTTCGCCTGTAATCCACTTACTTTCACCGGTTACAGTCGCTGTTTTTCCATCTAAGCTCATTGCAGTTTTTATTGTTACAAAGGGACGTTTCGTTTTCATATAGTGAAAAAAGTATCGATTTAATAAAGTGGCTTCCGCCTCAAGAACACCAGTAGTTACCTTGATTCCAACTTCTTCCAATTTCCTTTTTCCATTGCCGGAAACGAGTGGATTGCAATCAAGAGTAGCAATTACAACACGCTGAACTCCTTTTTCAATGAGTAATTCACAGCAAGGGGGTGTTTTTCCAAAATGGCTACACGGTTCAAGTGTTACATAAACGGTAGCGTCTTTTGCTCTTTCACCAGCCATGTGAAGAGCATGAACTTCAGCATGTTCTTCACCAGCACGCATGTGGGCACCCATTCCAACAATTTCCCCATCTTTAACAACAACGGCACCAACCATAGGATTTGGGCTTGTTTGTCCCGATGTTCCTTGTGCTAACTGCAAGGCAATCCTCATATATTCTTGATCTGTCATTCTTTTCACCTCTCCTGAAAAAATCAAAAAACCCCAAGGATTTTATATCCTTGGGGTTTGGGAGACGTGATTTCTAGAAATATAGTTCGAATACGAAAGTATAGGAAAGAAACCTAACGATGACTGATATTTTGGCATAAGGAAAAAACCTAGCAAAATATCAAATTCTTTCAACGCTAGTCGTATCTTTTTATTTCAGTATAGAAACATAACTATACAAAATAAAACATATATAAAGATTCAAAATGAAACTTTAAAAATATGCATACTGAAATAAAAGTGTATTCGCTATATAAAATTACTAGAAAACATATCCTTCTCCCATCCAGACTATACTGTCGGCCCTAGAGTTTCACTAGATCCACCGTTTTCGCGTTGAAAACGGGTCACGGACTTAGAAGCTATCGCTTCATCACCGCCGGTTGGGAATTTCACCCGACCCCGAAGGATGTTGTTTGCTCACATTATAGCACAAAAAAGAAAAAAGCATAGTAAAAAATGTTCGAATGTGAAGAATTGTTTGAAAATATATGCCGATTTGAATGGGGACGAAAGTAATAGAAATGTGGAAAGGGGAAGGGCTGTATAGGCTTTGATCAAAAGAAAAAACATACACAAATAAATGTGCATGTTCTTTAAATATTTATTCTGCCTCTGGTGCTCTAACAACAGACTCGAATTTGCCTTTATGCGAAGCATCGCAATAAGGCATGTTTTTTGATAAACCACAACGACATAAAGAAAATGCTGGTTTTGCTGGGAATACATTCCCTTGTGAGTCAACTAATTCCACGTCCCCTGTAACGCGAAAAGAGCCATTATCATTCACTTTAATTTGTACTTTTGCCAACGTTATCCCTCCTTTCCAAACGCTTACTCTCATCATATAATTAGGGAGAGTACTTGACAATATAAAAAGAGCACTTTGTTTGAGAGAGAAGAGAGTGTTATAATAGTTTGTATAACTGACTAGAGTAAGGTGACGAAAGATGGATAAAAAATTACACGCACTACAAAATATTGCAAATGAGCGCACATGGGCATCATTTTTGAATGATAATCATCCATATAGTTTACTTCATTGGTCAATCGCAGGTGTAGGACAAGAACCGAAAGATGTTTGGTTACTTCAAGATGAGGTAACTTTTCAAACGACGGAATTCCCAACGCTAGACGAGGCAGTAAAGTGGATTTCTGAAAATATGGAACAAGTTACAGACGTTTTAGCGCAGTAAAAAAACAGGCTTATGCAAGCCTGTTTTTTGTTTCTTTTACATATGTGTTTAAAAATTGATCGATGGCATCTTCGTACTCTTCTTTATTTTCATTATAAGAGCAAGCGTGTGCACCATGTTCTGCAATATAAAGCTGTTTATTATTTTCTTTCGCTTCATAAAGTGATTTCGTCATATCAGATAAAATATAGTCATCATCTTTACTATGAATAAAGAGAACCGGATTGTTAATATTTTTTATACAATCAATTGGTGAAACTTCACGAATTGTATAGCCATCACGAACTTTTAAAAAGGCATTTGCTAAAGGTAATAAAGGCCATTTTGGCAAATGAAACTCAACTTTCAAACGATGTTGTAACTGTCCATAAAAATCAGAGAAAGGACAATCAGCAATATAAAAATCAGCACCATCTTCTACAAATCCTGCATATTGAAGAAGAGTTGCAGCGCCCATAGATTCACCATGAATTCCGAGTGTAATATTCGTTCCGAAACGATCTTTTAGCCAGTCAACTACTGACTTTAAATCATGTTTTTCATAATAGCCATAACTTGTTGTTTTACCACCGGTTTTACCATGACGGCGATGATCATAAATAAATACGTTATATCCTCTATTTAAAAATAAGTTTGCATATTTAACGGAATTCATTTTATTTACAGTCACACCGTGGCAAAAAATCATAAATTTATTGGAATGACCAGCTGGCATGTAATATCCGTGAAGTTCGTATCCGAATTGAGAAGGGATGTGAACCTCTTCTTTTTGAATAGCCTTAAAATCGTCCAAATGAAAATGCTTTTTCGTTTCGCGTTCTAAAACTTCTTCCTCTGTTTTTTTCTTCAAGTACATAACTTTATTTGTAAAGAAAATCCCAATCGCAGTTAGTGCACCTAGTATAGTAAACAATGCTGTAAAAAAACGTTTCATACTTTACCTCATCCTCCAAATACCTCTACATGTGATACACTAACATTGTATCACAATGATGTGAAAAGGGGAGAAATCGTGTATGGTTCATATACAAAAAATCACACCAGAAATGAAAGAAGTAATTCAGGATTTTATGTGTGAAAACTGGGGAAGCTCAATGATGGTCTCGCGAGGCAGAGTACATCAATTAGAAGAATTACCTGGTTTTATTGCACTTAGAAATAACAGAATAGTGGGAATTGTAACATATAAAGTGATAGAAAACATGTGTGAAATTGTATCGTTAAATAGTTTTGAGGAAGGGAAGGGGATTGGTACAAAACTGGTGGATTGTGTATTGCGAGTGGCAAAAGAGAACGAATGTAAAAAATTGTGGCTTATTACGACGAATGATAATATGAACGCACTTCGTTTTTATCAAAAACGTAACTTCATGATGACGAACTTGTATATTGATGCGATAAAGGAAGCACGAAAAATAAAGAAAGAAATTCCGTTTATTGGTTATGATAATATCGCGATTTCACATGAAATTCAGCTGGAGTATATTTTCTGAGTAGAGTGGAAATTGTGTAACAATTTTCAGAAATATAAAACAATAACCTTGACGAATGTTATATTTTGGTTTAATTTAAAATTGTAATCTATTACCATATTAAGGGGTGACGATGTGGCAACTATACGTGATGTTGCAAAATTGGCCGGTGTTTCAGTCGCAACCGTTTCAAGAGTCATTAACGAAAAAGGATATGTCCATGAAGATACGGTGAAACAAGTAAAAAAAGCAATTGAAGAATTACATTATAGACCGAATGCTACAGCAAAGCCTTTATTTAAACAGCCTTCAACGGTGATTGCATTACTTGTAGATAATTTGCATAATCCATCATACATCACTTTGCTCCGTTTCGTTGAGGAAATAGCATACAAAGAAGGGTATCAAGTAATAGTTTGTAATATAGAAAATAAGAATAGATACATAGATATGTTGGAACAAAATAACATTGCAGGCGTTATAATGACGAAATCTGTTTTTCGAAGTATAGGAGAAATCTCACTTCCTTTCGCTGTGCTTGAAGAACGACAATCTCTTATGAGCTATTATGAAAGTGGACAGAAAGCTGTTTCTTTATTAAAAGAGAAAGGCTGCCAGTTTCTTGCCTATATCGGTGAGGGAGTAGAGAGTGAAGAAATGGAAGAGCATGTGGCAGGATTTCTAGATACTGCTTGGAAAGAAGGACTTTCTTATCGAGAGGAAATTGTACAAGGGTATACGAATCAACAGTTTCTTGAATTGTTACAAAAGCATCCATACATAGATGGGGTTGTAGCTTCAAGTGATAAGGTCGCTATTGAGCTAATCAGGGCGGCGAAAACTCTTAATATTCATATACCAGGTAAGTTACAAATCATTGGATTTAACGGGAGTGTAGAGGGTGAATGGATAAGTCCATCATTAACGACGATTGGAAGTTATATCGAAGAAAATGGGGAAATAGCTTTTCAACAGTTAATAGGAAAAATAAAGAAGAAACAAGTGCGACAAGAAGAAGTGGAAACAGAATTTAGGTGCATTGAGAGAGAAACAACAAAGTAAAAGGTGCGTTTTTAAAACGCACCTTTTATAGTGTAATTGCGGCAATAAAGCCGAATATAAGTAACGGTATATTATAGTGTAGAAATGTTGGGACACATGTATCCCATATATGATGGTGCTGACCATCAGCATTTAAACCGGACGTTGGTCCAAGTGTACTATCAGATGCTGGAGAACCTGCATCACCAAGTGCACCAGCTGTACCGATAATTGCGATTGTAGCCATGGGACTAAATCCGAGCTGGACGCATAATGGTACGAAAATTGTTGTTAAGATTGGGATGGTTGAAAAGGAAGAGCCAATTCCCATCGTAACGAGAAGTCCAATAATGAGCATAAGAAATGCAGCAAGCGGTTTATTATTTCCGATTATATGTGCACTCGTTTGCACAAGAGATTCAACATGTCCAGTTTTTCGAAGAACAGCGCCAAATCCAGCGGCAGAAATCATAACAAATCCGATAAAGGACATCATACGCATTCCACTCGTTAAAATAGCATCGGCTTCTTTAAGAGGGAGGCTACCGCTAACTGATAAGACGATAATACCTGCTAAAGCACCAAAAATCATTGATTCTGTTGCTAATTGCACAGTTAATGTAGCGAGTATTGATAATAAACCCAAAGTAATGCTTCTTTTCGTATAGGGAACGATTTCATTCTGTGCAGAATGAATTTGTTCTGTTTCATATGTACGTGGTTTTCGGTATGTAATGAAAACCGCTACACATAATCCGATAATCATACCGATTGCTGGAATAGTCATCGCTTTTGGAATAAGTGCGACATCAAATGTAAGACCGCTTTGCGCAGCATTTGTTTGCAATACGTCATGATAAATTTTTCCGAACCCTGCTGGAACCCACATGTAAGGGGTAATTAACCCAAATGTAATAAGACATGTTACAAGCCTACGATCCACCCTCAGCTCATTTAATACTTTTAAAAGTGCTGGAATTAAGATTGGGATGAAGGCGATATGAACAGGGATAATATTTTGTGAGAAACAAGCCATTGTTAAAATGATAAATAATATAAGTATTTTAGAATAGACTTGTTTTTTCGTGTCTTGTTCGTTGCCGATCCATTTTAAAGCTGATTGGATCATTGCATCAGGAAGCCCTGTTTTTGAAAGGGAAATAGCAAATCCACCGAGCATTGCGTAGCTTAATGCGATAGGAGCACTGTTCCCAAGACCGGCTGTAAAAGTACTAATTGTTTCTGAAATACCGAGTCCGCCGATAAGTCCGCCTGTTAAAGCTCCAACGATAATGGCGACAATGACTTGGACACGTAACAAACTAAGCAGTAGCATGACTGCTACTGCGATGAGTACAGCGTTCATAATAAATGTAATCTCCCTAATTTTTATTCTGTTAAGGCAAGCAAGTGTTTGTAGTGACATATACTTGCGACATATCATTATAAAATGTTTTCTATGAAATGTAAAAGCGCCTTTTGTTATTAATGTTGAAAAGATAGTTCTTGTTTAATTGATTGTAAAGATTTAGCGAATAACTCAGGCTCTTCTAAATCTGGAGAATGTGCCGAGTTTGGAAACCAAATCATCTTTTTAATAGGAGCTTGAATGACATCGCAATATTGTTGAACGAGTGCATAAGGAGTTTGATAATCATAGCGACCAGAACAAAAATAAACAGGAACAGATAAACTTGAAATAGATGAAAAGAAATCGATTGTCAGCATCTCTTCCCATAAAACTCCGGATTTTAAATTTCCTGCGAGAAATTTGAACCAATCTAATAGCGTATATTCAGGAGAAAAGAAGCCTTTTCGTATGAAAGAAAAGGAAGATCCATTTTGGATTGCTCCTCCAAATGTACCAAGCCACTTTCTTTGAATAATGAGGCGTCTCGTATCTAAAAAGGGTGGTTTCCCTAATTTTAAAAGAGAAGCTAATGCCTTTTTATGGTCATGTTTTTTGGCAGAGCTAATTAAATGTTGATATAGTAATTCTTCATTTTGCTTCATATGTACGATTTGACCGATGCCGATGTATGCTTCTATATATTCGGGACATTGATTAGCGATTTGTAGTCCGATAATACTTCCCCAAGAATGACCAGCGAGAAATAGTTTTTGCTTATTAAAGCGTTTGAGAAGATATTGAATAACCTTTTTTGCATCTGAAAAAAATTGATCAATCGTAAGATTTGTTTGGATGTCCCGCCATAAAAAGGATTTACCTGCCCCTCGCTGATCCCAATTAATAACGATAAAGTGCTTTTCTAACTCTTTTTGAAAATGGCGAATAAAGCCGATTTGTGCCATACCAGGGCCGCCGTGACAGCATAATAAAATAGGCTGGTCCACGTTTTGGCCGCGTATAAGGAGAGATTGTTTCCGGTCATTAATCATAACGCTTTCTATCGTAGCGATACTGTTAGGGATTAGTTGCTTCTTTTCGTTGTAAAACTGAGGGGTATGGCTACGAAAAAGCATATGTAAACCTCCTTTTCTTAAATGGTATGAATCGCACAGGCTCTTTCTTTTGCATATACTACTAGAAAATCATTGTATCATAACATACTGGTTTGATTTCAAGTTTAGGCGATTAAGAGAGGAGGGAGAATATGACGATTGGAGAAATTATTGATTCTTTAAATAGACGCGAATCAATCGCTATTATAGCGAAACGGCTTGAAATGAGCCCATATACATTATCAAAGAAATTAAGGGTGATTGGATATGAATATGATGGAGAGCAGAAAAAACGTATCTTTATAGGTGATGGTGAAGAGCCACGTCATTTGCAAATCCAAGAAGCTACTGCCCTTCAATATGCAAAAACAGACTATCAATTACTAATTTATGAACAGTTACAAAGCATTTATGAATTGCTAAGAAAAAGAGAAGAAGTAAGTGTTCAAATTATAAGTAAGAGCACAGAGAAAAAGAAACGAACCTTTTCGATTAATATAGAAGTATTAGCAAGACTAGGTGTTATATCGGAATCAAAAGGGATTCAAAAGTCTAAAATTGTAGAAGAAGCACTACAGGAATTTTTGCAACGGTATGATGTTAATCATGAAACGTATCCAGAGAAATAAAAGAAAGGATACTATGTTCCATATAAGAGCGTGTATCCTTTCTTTTATTTCATTTTTTGTTTTGTTTCGAAAAGTAATATAGGAACCAAACGGCATGATTTTGTTCATCAGCTGCTGCGCTCCGAAATGTTTCTTTCACTTGTTGATTTGTCGTTTCGTCGATACAATGTATCGTCATTGTTTGATAGAAATACATACAAATCTTCCCATTATAGTTTTCTATATACTACGAAGAAACAAGGGGCTATGTGCGTATCCTTTACTGCACTAGAAGAATGACAATACGTATGACTCTAAAAGAAGAAGCTCCTTGCATATAAAAGGAGCTTCTTCTTTCGAGTGTCACGCACTAGTTTGAATAGTATTTAATTGTTTTTTTGAATACGTCCATCAATAATCGGCTGAATTGGTTCTGTCACTTGTTTTACATAATCGACTAATGCTTCAAAATCGTTTGGACCAGTTTCAGCATTTTTTCCATTTTTAAAGGATACGAATCCATCACCGCCAGAAGCTAGGAAAGCATTTGCAACTACGCTATACGTTTTAGAGGGAACTAATTCTTCACCATTTGTTAAACGGATATTCGTAACCTTTTCGTTATTTGGTTTATTTGCATCCCAAGTGTATTGAATACCTGAAATTTGAAGCATTCTCGTTGCTCCTTTTTGCCATTGTTGATTTAATATATCACGAATATCTTGACCTGTTAGATCTACTTTAATTAATTGGTTTCCGAAAGGCTGAATGCCGTATAATTCGCCCCATGTAATATCTCCAGCGTCTAGATCATTACGAATTCCACCAGGATTCATAAGAGCGATTTGTGTTTGCATAGTTTGGCGCTGGGCATCCGCAACTAAATTTCCAAGTGTAGATTCACCAGCATCGTTTTGTTTACGGTCGATAGGTGCTGTAGATTTTCCGACTACTTCATTTACAAGAGGTGCGATTTTTTCTTTATATTGATCTAACTTTTGTTTTACTTGTTTATCAGGCTCTACACCTTCATGGTACGTTGTAATAACTTCAGCTTTTTTCTTCACAATATCTTTTGTTTTTCTATCAATTGTTACATCTACGTCCGAAAAAGCCATTCCGTAAGAATTCGCTTGCACGATAAGTTTATTATTTACAGTACCATTTACGTACGTATGACTATGTCCGCCGAAAATAACATCAACTTCGGGATCTGTTTCATTTGCAATGCGAGTAAGGTCACCGTTTGTTACACCAGTGTCATCAGTTGTACCTCCAACATGTGCAAGGACTACGATAGATTTAACACCGAGACGCTTTAATTGCTGAGTAGATTTATTAATAGCTTCTACTTCATCAGTAATTTGTACATTCTTTAGCATAGTTGGCATAACGACATTCGGTGTATCCGTTGTAACAACTCCGATGAATCCTACAGGAACTCCATCTACCATTTTTACAGTAAATGGTGGTAAAAATAAGCGGCCAGTTGATTTATTATAGAAGTTTGCAGCGACATAAGGGAAGTTTGCTCCTTTGAAATTCCCTGTTTTTTCATGATATCCACCATAAATGAGACGTCGCATTTCATCAATGCCTTCATCAAATTCATGATTTCCAATTGTACCAACATCAAACTTTAAATCATTTAAAAATTCAATAGTTGGTTCGTCCTGTAATAAAGCAGAAACTGGTGGGCTAGCTCCGACGATATCTCCAGCATGTACGAGAAGTGTATTAGGGTTTTGTTTTTTGCGTTCTTTTAAATAAGTAGCTAAGTAATCAGCACCACCAGCTTCTTTATTGTTAATTTTTTTTACAGTATCTAGTTGACCATGTAAATCATTAATACCAAGCATTTGTACGTCTATGTATCGGTTTTGTTCGGCAGGAGTCTGAGATGGAGGAGCGGCGAATACGCTTGAAAAAGTAATAGTACTTAAAACAGCAACAGCAGGAATAATTTTTTTCCACATAATTAATTTCTCCTTTTTTTATAATCTGACATCATACGACATAATTTTAATAGATTACTAGGATTATATCCATATAAAAATTTAGTTTTTTCGAAAAATTAACATATTTACAAAAGATAAATAATAGAGTAGGGAACCTTTTTTATTGTCGATTTCGCCGTGTATCCTCTATAATGGAGAAAAAAGTAAAAGGTGAATAGTATGAAGAAAAAGAAGCAAAGACAAACACAAACACAAAGACACTCTCAAATGAATCAACCAGAGAAAGAATCACTTACACTAGGTGATCAATTGAACGATTCGTTAATGCAACAATTAAAGAATAAGAAAAAAGAGTTGCAAGTGAGAGAAGAGAAAAAAGAGGCAGCAGAACAAGAAAGAAAGCGTAAGGAACAAAAAGAACGTGAAAAGAATAAATCATTTGAAGAACTGTTAAGTGAAAGTAGCCTTACTTGGAAAGACTTTAAATAATAAAAAGATGGTCAGTGAAATGCCGCTGATCATTTTTTTGACGAGTTTGTAAGAAAAGGGGAGTTAGAATGAGGGAAATTGTAGTCGTTCCGTATGAAAATCATTGGAGTGAGAAATTCCAAATGGAAGCCGAAAGATTAAAATCGGCGATGCCAGAAATGGTGAAAGTCCATCATATTGGAAGTACGTCAGTGCCAGGACTGGCAGCTAAACCAATTATAGATATGATTATGGAAGTAGAGAGTATCGACAGAGTAGATCATTGGAATGAACGTTTTAAAGAGCTTGGTTACATCGTAAAAGGGGAAAATGGTATTTCAAGACGTCGTTATTTTATTCATGGGACTGAGGAAAAACGCTCGTATCACTTACACGTATTTGAAAAAGGAAATCCTGAGATAGTAAGGCATTTAGCATTTCGTGATTATATGATGGCTCATTGTGAAGAAGCAGAAGCGTATGCGACTTTAAAGAAAGAACTAGCTGAAAAATATACATATGATGGCACGTTGTATACAGAAGGAAAAAATGAATTTATACGTAATGTTGATGAAAAAGCGAAAGAATGGAAAGGAAATAAAGTGAATGACTGAGTTCACTTTATTTTTTTAAATGTGTATAAAGGTATTATGTAAACTGTACGTATGTTTTGACTTTTTGGATGAATCTTGTTGAAATAAAGTTGTGGTTTATAAAAATGTAACAATGAAAGGGAGAAAGACTGTGCATATTCCAACAACTACACTTCATAATGGTGTGAAAATGCCGATGATTGGTCTAGGCGTTTATAAAGCGAAAGAAGGCGACGAAGTTAAACAAGCAGTAAAAACAGCGTTAGAAGTTGGATACCGTTCGATTGATACAGCAACTGTATATGAAAATGAAAGCGGTGTCGGAGAAGCGGTTCGTGAATCTGGAATCTCGCGAGAAGACTTGTTTATTACAACAAAAGTTTGGAACGACGATCAAGGGTACGAGGAGACGCTCGAGGCGTTTGAAAAAAGTTTAAAGAAATTACAAATGGAGTATGTAGATTTATATTTAATCCATTGGCCGATAAGAGGGAAGTATGTTGATACGTACCGTGCTTTAGAAAAGCTATATGAAGAAGGTAAAGTGCGCGCGATTGGTGTTTCTAATTTTCATAAACATCATTTAGAACTGTTATTACCAAATTGTAAAGTGAAGCCGATGGTCAACCAAGTGGAACTTCATCCGATGTTAGCGCAATTTGAATTGCGTGATTTCTGTCAAGGTGAGCAAATTCAAATGGAAGCATGGAGTCCTTTAATGAGAGGCGGCGAAGTATTCCAGCATCCAATTATTCAGGCTATTTCTAAAAAATATGAAAAGTCACCTGCACAAGTTATATTAAGGTGGGATATTCAAAGTGGGATTGTGACTATTCCTAAATCTGTTACGCCATCTCGTATTAAAGAGAACCTTACTATTTTTGATTTCTCATTAACTGAAGAAGAGATGGATCAAATTAATACGTTAAATCGTAATTTACATGTAGGAACGAATCCTGATAAATATGATACGTTATAAAAAAAGACTGCCGCCTAGTGTTGGGGGGCAGTCTTTTGCTTTTATCGGTATCAATATTTTAGCGATGCAAAGCATATGAATCATACTTAACAATCTTTTGAAGTTGTACATATTCTTCTTTTGTTAAAGATAACTGTTGGCTAGCTTGTATATTTTCTTGCAATTGTTGAATAGAGCTTGCACCAGGTATAACAGCTGCAACAGTTTCGTTATGTAAGCAATATTGAATAGCTGTTCCTGTTAAAGAGCTTTCTCCGATTATTTCTTTTACACTCGCGAGTGTCGAATTTAACTCATCGTAAGAATAAGAGAGGTAATCTTTTTCTTTTACTCTTTCTATCTTTCTTGCATTATTGTTAGTTAAAATCCCTTTTGCAAGTGGTCCGCGAGCAATAACGCTAATTTGCTGTTCATTAAGAAACGGGAACCATTCTTCAGGGCGACGATTTAAAAGGCTGTATTCCATTAATATGCTAACGATATTTGATCGTTTTGCATACTCACGAATGACATTTGGACGTATAGAAGAGATACCATAATGACGAATAATCCCTTCTTTTTTTAATTCTTCAAAGGCTTCAACTGTTTCATCTATAGGATCTTCAATCGTCCCGCCATGCAGTTGATATAAATCAATATAATCTGTTTGAAGTCTACGTAAACTCTCTTTTACTTCGGTCTTTATATAAGCTTTAGAAGGATCCCAAGACCAACCGTTTTTTTCTTCTGTCCATCGATTTCCAACCTTTGTTGTAAGAACAATTTGGTCGCGTTTTCCTTTCAGAGCTTTTCCAACAAATTCTTCATTTAATCCATAATCGTATAAGTCCGCTGTATCAAAAAAATTAATTCCTAAATCGATTGCCTCATCGATAATACGTATAGCTTCAGCCTCAGATGCACCGAGAGACATACAGCCAAATCCAATTTCCGTAACATATAAATCTGAGTTTCCTAATTGACGTTTTTTCATAGGTCAACCTCCTTACCTTTATTGTACGAAAGGGGAAGGAGGTTGACAAACGTTTACTTTTTATTTGCTGTAATCCACTCTTGTACAGTTGTATACTCTTTTCCATATTGTTTTAGCTTATGACGAATTTGCCATGCTTTGCCGACTAAAGTGACGCGATTTGGTAAAATGTAAACTTTCATTTCTATCACGCTCCTTTCAATGTGGTAAAATGTATGAAGAACGATTAGGAAATAGAACAGGGAGATGAAGTAGTATGAGTAATCTTGCAGAAAGAACAGTAAAAACTGAACCGATTTTTGATGGTAGGGTTATAAAAGTTCGTGTTGATGATGTAGTATTACCAAATGGAGAAATGAGTAAACGTGAAATCGTAAATCACCCTGGGGCAGTTGCTATTATTGCTATTACTGATGAGGGGAAAATTGTACTCGTTGAGCAGTATCGTAAAGCTCTCGAAAAGGCAATTGTGGAAATTCCTGCTGGGAAGTTAGAACCTGGGGAAAAGCCAGAGGTAACAGCAGTTCGTGAATTAGAAGAAGAAACAGGATATGTATGTGAAAATATGGAGCTTATTACATCTTTCTATACATCACCTGGTTTTGCAGATGAGATTTTATATGTATATAAAGCGACAGGATTAAAACAAAAAGAAAATAAAGCAGCTTTAGATGAAGATGAATTTGTGGAATTAATGGAAGTGTCATTAGAAGAAGCGATTGATCTTATGAAAGACCTTCGCATACATGATGCTAAGACGATGTTTGCAGTACAATATTTACAATTACAAAAATAAACACTCGCCTAAGGCGAGTGTTTTTAGTTGATTTTTGCATATACACGTGCATCGCGTAAGCTGCCATCGGGTGCTAGGAAATCATTTTCCATTGTACCTTCTAAAATAAATTCTAGACGTTCTGCTAAGTTACATGCGTTTATATTTGTTGCATCAGTACGAATTTCAATTCTTCTAGCACCTAGTTTATCAAATGCAAATTGAATCGCACCTTTAATGGCTTCTGTCATATAGCCATGCTTTGTATAAGCGCTATGTAGCCAAAAGTGAAGTGAAAACTTTGGAATATCCCAGTTTTCAGGCTTGAGCGTAATAGCTCCGATGAATGTACCAGATACTTTATCGTATAAGTGGAAATCAAGTGTTTCACGAAGTAAAAACTGTCCGTGAGCTTCGCGAACAATTTCTTCAGCACGTTCTTCTGTTTCAGCTGTAATTGGCATCCATGGTAATAAGTCTTCTAGCGAAGCTTGGATTGCTTCATATACCTCTGTTCCATCACCTGGAAACGGCTTACGTACTTGCAAGCGCTCAGTTTGAAATAATGTTGGAAAATCTAATAATAATGGTTTCAAGAGAAATCCCTCCTATTCTCTACTTTTTAGTTTAGCAAAGTAGAGCGGAATTTCAATGCTAATTCGTCATACTTTTTTTCTTTCTTTCATACATTTTTAGTAAGAGTGTGAACGGAGGGAAGGAAAATGTGGCGAAAAACGTGGCAAGACCGTGTAATGTCTCACATACAGGAAAATTCTTCACTATATATATTTAATGCGGTTTTATTACTGATGGGAGTAATATTTGGAGCGATTCTTGTGAATAGTTTACAAATAAACCAAAAGCAAGATTTATCATTTTATTTACAGCGTTTTTTTGGACAAGTTTCTAAAGGAGAATTTGCTGTCGCAGGCGAAATGTTTCGAGAAAGTTACTTTTCGCAATTAAAATATATCGGCTTTATTTGGATTTTGGGGATTTCAATTATTGGGTTGCCGCTCATTTTTATCTTACTATTTTTAAAAGGGGTAGTTGTTGGATTTACAGTAGGTTTTTTAGTAAGTCAGCACGGATGGAATGGACTATTATTAGCATTTGTATCTGTATTGCCACAAAATTTAATTATAATTCCTGTATTTCTCTTAATGACAACAATTGCTGCAAGCTTTTCCTTACGCATGATTAGGCATCAATTTATTCGGAAAATAACTGAGCCACTATTACCGTTATTAATTCGCTATACATGCTTTTTTCTCGTGATTGGAGCGGTATTAGCTATTGCTTCCAGTGTCGAAGTGTATGCATCACCAGTTTTAATGAAAGAAGTTGTGGAGGCTATTAACAAACAATAAATGTTTTTTGAGAATAATTATCAATTTGTTTTTATTGTTTTTCTTTTGACAGGAGCCCTTCTTCTGATATAATGGTGTAAGAGTGGCGAGGAGGGAGTAGTACCGAATGGAAGAAAGAATTGAACGAATTAAGAAGCAATTACATGCAGCGAGCTATAAATTGACACCACAACGTGAAGCAACAGTTCGTGTGCTGCTAGAAAATGAAGAAGATCATTTAAGCGCAGAAGATGTATACCTCCTTGTAAAAGAAAAGTCGCCAGAGATCGGATTAGCAACCGTTTATCGAACTTTAGAGTTATTGTCTGAGTTGAAAGTTGTCGATAAAATTAACTTTGGAGACGGTGTTTCGCGTTATGACTTACGCCAAGAAGGTGCACAGCGTTTCCATCATCATTTAATCTGTACACAATGCGGTGCTGTACAAGAAATACAAGAAGATTTACTTGGTGAAGTGGAGAATAAAGTGGAACGAGACTGGAGCTTTAAGGTGAAAGATCATCGTTTAACATTCCATGGGATTTGTAAAAATTGTCAAGAAAATGAAACGGATGAAAAATAACCTTTTCCTATTTAACTAGGAAGAGGTTTTTTATTTGAATAAGGTATAAATTGGTGAAAGCTTGGCATATGTTGTAATAACTTATATTTTGGAGGAATTTACAATGCGCCGAGCTTTAAAATTAACTTTTGATGGGATGAAAGTATTTTTATTATTTACAAGTTGTACGATTTTGTTTTATTTCGCTATACTATGGATAAATGAAGAATATGAAAGTTACCATCGTTATGAAAAGCCAAAAGAAGAGACTGTAGAAAAAGTATCAGGGAATGAGGAGCCGGAAAAGGATGCTTTCGTAAATAGAATGATGTTTTTCTATGAAAATGGGGAGTAGTGTAGATTGGAAGATCAATTAAAAGATTTTATTCATTATATGATTGTTGAAAAAGGTTTAGCGAAAAATACAGTTGTATCTTATGAACGCGATTTAAAAAGCTATGTGAAGTATTTGCAAAATGTAGAACAAACGAAGACGTTTCATGAAGTGACACGCTTGCATATTGTTAACTTTTTGCAGTATTTAAAAGAAAACGGGAAATCTTCAAAAACATTGGCGCGTCATATTGCATCGATTCGTTCGTTTCATCAATTTTTACTTCGTGAACGAGCAGTGGAGCATGACCCATCGGTACATATTGAAACGCCACAAGGGGAACGGAAATTACCAAAAGTATTATCAATCGACGAAGTGGAAGCATTGCTTCAAACACCGAAAACGGCAAGTGCTTTTGGGATTCGTGATAAGGCAATGTTAGAGTTGTTGTATGCAACAGGACTTCGTGTTTCAGAATTAATTGCATTAAATTTAGAAGATGTGCACTTAACGATGGGATTTGTTCGCTGTATCGGGAAAGGGAACAAAGAAAGAATTATTCCACTAGGAAGCTTAGCGAAAGAAGCGATTCAAAAGTATATTGAAAAAGGAAGAAGAGAATTGATGGGTAAAAAAGCAGTAGATGCGCTCTTTTTAAACCATCATGGTAATCGATTATCGAGACAGGGATTTTGGAAAATTTTAAAACGGCTAGCGAAAGAAGCGAATATTGCAAAAGAGCTTACACCGCATACGTTGCGTCACTCTTTTGCTACGCATCTATTAGAAAATGGGGCAGACTTACGTGCTGTGCAAGAAATGCTTGGACATGCAGATATTTCAACGACGCAAATTTATACGCATGTTTCAAAAGCTAGATTAAAAGATGTATATAAACAGTTTCATCCGAGAGCATAGTTACTATGCTCTTTTTTTTCATAGATTCAAAAGGCTATAGCACTTCACAAAAACTTCACAAACATTTCGTACATTGTTTTCAGCAGAAGACTAGAATATTACAATGTATTTCCTCTATACTAAATAAGGTATGAAGGAGGAAATGATGATGAAAAAACTTATTATTACATTATTTATCGCGATGCTAGCATTGGCTGGCTGTAATACAAACAAAGAAGAACCGAAAAAAGAGCAGAAACTTGAAGCTGTAAAAGTAGCAGTTCAAACGAATCCGAAAGAAATTAAACCAGGTGAAAAAACAGAAGTACAAGCACTTGTTACACAAGGAAAAGAAAAAGTAACAGATGCTGATGATGTAAAGTTTGAAATTTGGAAAGCAGGCGACGAAAAGCACGAGATGTTAAATGCTAAGCATAAAGGAAAAGGTGTTTATGCTGTAGAAAAAACATTCGAAACGGATGGAGTATATCATGTTATTGCTCATACAAATGCACGTGAAATGCATGTTATGCCAGAAGTAAAAGTGGCTGTGGGAAATGCAAAAGTTGAAGATGCGAAAAAAGAAGAAGGTCATGGGGATCATAAAAGTGATACGATGATACATCTTATGGCTGGTGATATTAAAGCAAATGCAGAGTCAACAATGAAAGTTCATTTAAAACAAAAAGAAGAAGCGTTATCTGGTGCTGAAGTACAACTTGAGATTTGGAAAGACGGCGTTGAAAAACACGAATTTATTCCGGCGAAAGAGGGGAATAAAGGGGAGTATGAAAGTAAACATACTTTCAAAGAGAATGGTGCTTATAAAGTGAAAGTTCATGTAAGAAAAGGTGAACTACATGAACATAAAGAAGAAACAGTAGAAGTAAAATAAAAAGTAGCTCTTTAGAGCTGCTTTTTATTTTTATATTAGGAAATATGTTATAAAATGATTAGCACTTCTTTGCAGAATGGATTACAATAGAATGGTAAAGAAAATGAGAAATTCTACGAAAATGTATTAAAAAGAAAGCGTAAACATGGTATGATATCAATATCAGATGTCTGACATCTGACTTAGAAAAAACTAGAAATTTTTTTGATTCGTTTGAAAGTAAAACGAAAAAGTTAGAGACTGATTTAAAGCAGTACTGTTTGATAATGAGGACGAAAGATAATTCCCATTGATAACAGTTTCACTTTATAGCGTTTTGAACATACTACAAGAAGTAGAACTGAACATATAGGAGGTTGCAGTTATGAATAAATATAAACGTATTTTCCTAGTCGTAATGGACTCTGTGGGAATCGGTGAAGCACCAGATGCTGAGCAGTTTGGTGATTTAGGTTCTGATACAATTGGTCATATCGCTGAACATATGAATGGATTACACATGCCAAACATGGTGAAATTAGGCCTTGGTAATATTCGTGAAATGAAAGGAATCTCTAAAGTAGAGAAACCGCTTGGATATTATACAAAAATGCAAGAGAAATCTACAGGTAAAGATACAATGACAGGTCACTGGGAAATCATGGGCCTTTACATTGATACACCATTCCAAGTGTTTCCTGAAGGATTCCCGAAAGAATTACTTGATGAATTAGAAGAAAAGACAGGTCGTAAAATTATCGGTAATAAACCAGCTTCTGGAACTGAGGTACTTGTTGAGCTTGGTCAAGAACAAATGGAAACAGGTTCTTTAATTGTTTACACTTCTGCTGATAGTGTATTACAGATCGCAGCTCATGAAGAAGTAGTACCACTTGAAGAGCTATATAAAATTTGTAAAATCGCACGTGAATTAACATTAGATGAGAAGTACATGGTAGGGCGTGTTATTGCTCGTCCGTTCGTTGGAGAGCCAGGAAACTTCACACGTACACCAAATCGTCATGACTATGCGTTAAAACCATTTGGTCGCACAGTAATGAATGAACTTAAAGATAGCGATTATGATGTAATTGCTATTGGTAAAATTGCTGACATTTATGATGGAGAAGGTGTAACTGAATCACTTCGTACGAAATCAAATATGGATGGAATGGACAAGCTTGTAGATACATTAAATATGGACTTTACAGGTATTAGCTTCTTAAACTTAGTTGACTTTGATGCCTTATTTGGTCATCGTCGTGACCCACAAGGGTACGGAGAAGCTCTACAAGAATATGACGCACGTCTTCCAGAAGTATTCGAAAAACTAAAAGAAGATGATCTATTATTAATTACAGCAGACCATGGTAATGATCCAGTACATCCTGGTACTGATCATACACGTGAATATGTACCGTTATTAGCATATAGCCCAAGCATGAAAGAAGGCGGACAAGAGTTATCACTTCGTCAAACATTTGCTGATATTGGTGCAACTGTAGCAGAAAACTTTAATGTTAAAATGCCAGAACATGGAACAAGCTTCTTAAACGAGCTAAAGAAATAGGGGGATAAACAGATGAATCGTGAACTAATTACAAAATCAGCTTCATACTTAAAAGAGAAATTTCAAGAGACACCACAAGTAGGACTAATCCTTGGATCTGGACTAGGTGTATTAGCAGATGAAATCGAGAACGCAGTAACAGTACCATACAGTGAAATCCCTGAATTCCCAGTTTCAACTGTAGAAGGACATGCAGGTCAACTTGTGTTCGGTACACTTCAAGGTGTAACAGTAGTAGCAATGCAAGGACGTTTCCATTTCTACGAAGGATACGATATGCAAAAAGTAACATTCCCAGTTCGTGTTATGAAAGAACTAGGTGTAGAAACAGTTGTTGTAACGAACGCAGCTGGTGGTGTAAATACATCATTTGAACCAGGCGATCTTATGTTAATTTCAGATCATATTAACTTCATGGGTACGAACCCATTAATCGGACCAAATGATTCTGAAATGGGTGTACGTTTCCCTGATATGTCTACATCATATACGCCAGAACTTCGCGAAATGGCGAAACAAGTTGCAGCAGATTTAAATATTAAAGTACAAGAAGGTGTATATGTTGGAATGACAGGTCCTGTATATGAAACACCTGCTGAAATTCGTATGCTTCGTACACTTGGCGGAGATGCAGTTGGTATGTCAACAGTACCGGAAGTAATTGTAGCTCGTCATGCAGGTATGAAAGTACTAGGTATTTCTTGTATTTCAAATATGGCAGCTGGTATTTTAGATCAACCACTTCATCACGATGAAGTAATTGAAACGACAGAACGTGTTAAAGCTAATTTCTTAGCATTAGTAAAAGCAATTGTAAAACAAATGAAGGGGTGACTTCACAATGAGAATGGTGGATCTAATTGCAAAAAAACGTGATGGACATGCATTAACGACAGAAGAAATTAACTTTATCGTTGAAGGATACACAAATGGTAGTATTCCAGATTATCAAATGAGTTCACTTGCAATGGCAATTTTCTTCCAAGATATGAATGATCAAGAACGTGCAGATTTAACGATGGCAATGGTAAATAGCGGTGATACAATTGACTTATCAGCCATTGAAGGGGTAAAAGTAGATAAGCATTCAACGGGTGGAGTTGGTGATACAACGACACTTGTATTAGGTCCATTAGTAGCTGCTTTAGGTGTACCAGTTGCGAAAATGTCTGGACGAGGTCTAGGACATACGGGTGGTACAATTGATAAATTAGAAGCAGTACCAGGATTCCATGTGGAAATTGAAAATGATGAATTCATGCGTCTTGTAAATGAAAATAAAATCGCTGTTATTGGTCAAAGTGGAAACTTAACACCTGCTGATAAAAAGTTATATGCGCTTCGTGATGTAACTGCAACAGTAAATTCAATTCCTCTTATCGCTAGCTCAATTATGAGTAAGAAAATTGCTGCTGGTGCAGATGCAATTGTTCTTGATGTAAAAACTGGAGCAGGCGCGTTTATGAAAACGGATGAAGATGCAAAGCGTTTAGCAGAAGCAATGGTACGCATTGGTAATAACGTTGGTCGTAATACGATGGCGGTTATTTCTGATATGAGTCAGCCGCTTGGTGAAGCAATCGGTAATGCATTAGAAGTACAAGAAGCAATTGATACATTACAAGGTAAGGGACCGAAAGATTTAGAAGAGTTATGTTTAACACTTGGAAGTCAGATGGTGTACCTTGCTGGACAAGCTTCATCTTTAGAAGATGCACGTGAAAAGTTAATTGAAGTAATGAACAATGGTAAAGCGCTAGAATCATTTAAAACGTTCTTATCAGCACAAGGCGGCGATGCATCTGTTGTTGATGATCCTTCTAAATTGCCACAAGCACAATTTAAAATTGAAGTGGAAGCGAAAGAAGACGGTTACGTATCGGAAATCGTTGCAGATGAAATCGGAACAGCAGCAATGCTTTTAGGAGCAGGGCGTGCAACGAAAGAGTCTGAAATTGATTTAGCAGTTGGTCTAATGCTTCGCAAAAAAGTAGGCGATAGCGTGAAAAAAGGTGACTCTCTTGTTACAATTTACGCAAACCGCGAAAATGTTGAAGACGTAAAAGCGAAAATTTATGAGAACATGAAAATCGCTAAAGATCACGTAGATGCACCAACTTTAGTACACGGTATTGTAACGAAGTAATAAAGTGAAACTTTAATCAGTGGGGGCTTTATCCCCACTGATTATTAGCCTTCACCAATCGGGCATTTACGGGCAGCCCGACCCAGACCTAACTTCTTTGCTTTCGCTGAATTTTGAGGTAGGGGTCTTACTGCCCGCAAATAGCGGGATAAAAAAAAGCTGAGGAGATTTCTCCTTGGCTTTTTTTACTATTTTTTGTTTATAATAGTAATGGGTGAAATTATGATTAGAATTTGTGCAATAACGAAAAAAAATGAAGTTTTATATGATGTTTCGCTAGAAGAAACGAAAAAAGAGAACATCATATGGTATTGGCTTGATTTATATAAGCCAACGAAAGAGGAGTATACATATATTTTACAAGATCACTTCAAGTTCCATCCCCTTGCAATTGAAGATTGTGTAGAGTATGTACAGAGACCAAAGGTAGATTTTTATGATGGATATAACTTTTTAGTTCTTCATGCATTCGGAGAAGACGGATTAGAACCGCATGAAATCGATTTATTTATTAGTGATCGATATATAGTCTCTTTCCATTTCTCTCATAACAATGCGATTGAAAGAGTATGGAAAACGCTCGGTGAAAAGAAACGTATTAAGAAGAGCCCTTTGCATGTAGCACATACAATTATTGACCAAATTGTAGATGATTATTTCGCACCTGTTTATTACATTGAAGACCATTTAAATGCAATTGATGATAATTTAACGGGTGAGACAGCAGGAAGTGTGCTAGAAGAAGTATTTGATATTCGTGCAGATTTATCTAAGCTAAGGCGTACGATTATTCCGATGCGTGATTTATTGTATCGTATATTAAATTCAACACGTTTTTACGGTATAAGCGATCATGAAATTTATTTTAAAGATATACATGATCATTTGCTTAAACTGACAGAGATGATTGAAGCGAGCCGTGAATTAACAGCAGATATTCGAGATAGTTACTTTTCGTTGAATTCCCACCATATGAACAATATTATGAAAACATTAACTGTTTTCTCAACTATTTTCATGCCGTTAACATTTATTGCAGGGGTATACGGCATGAACTTTGCACATATGCCAGAGCTTGGCGGGAAGTATAGTTATTTTATTTGCTTAATTTTAATGGCATTAATTGGCGGCGGAATGATGGCTTGGTTTTATAAAAAAGGTTGGTTTAAGTAAAAAAACACCGAGGATTTCCTCGGTGTTTTTTTCTTAGCCAATAGCGTGTAATACGAACATGGCTAAGAATAAGCATGTAATAATATACATGGACGGTGCGACTTCTTTACGCTTTCCAAGTGCAACTTTCAAGATAGGATAAGCAATAAATCCGAACGCAATGCCATCAGCGATACTATATGTGAGCGGGATCATAACGATAATTAAAAACGCTGGAAATCCTTCTGAAAAGTCGTTTAGAGGAATTTGTTGAATGCTTGTAATCATCAGCCCGCCAATAATAATTAAGATTGGTGCAATGGCACTGTCAGGAATTATTTTGACAAACGGAAGCGCAAACAGTGATGCGAAGAATAACAACCCTGTAACGATAGACGTCAGACCTGTCTTTCCGCCTGCAGTAATACCTGCGGCACTCTCTACTGTTGAAACGGTAGGGCTTGTGCCAAATAGACCACATGTCATTGCTGAAATTGCATTTGCTTGGTAAGCACGTGGGAATTTACGATCATCTTCTAATAAACCATGTAAAAGTCCCATGTTCTCAAAAATAAGCACCATGCTTAAGGAGAATGTTGCAATCCAAAATGGCAAGGAAGAAAGTTTCCCAAATGACATAGCTCCAAACACATCGCCATAATTAGCGAATGAAAACGAACTATTTCCCATTTGACTCGTATCAACAAGACCAAACAGCCATGCAATACCAGTTCCAATTGCAATCGTCCATAAAAAGCTTCCACGTACGTTACGCGCAAATAGTACAAGTGCGACAATAAGAGTAAGTAGTGTGGCAAGAACGACAGGACTACTTAATTTTCCCATTGCAACAGCAGTATTAGGATGCGAAACGACTAAACCACCTTTTTGCAAGCCGATGAAAGCTAAAAACAACCCGATACCGACAGTGATCGCTTCCTTTAATGACTTTGGAATCGATACCGAAAGCACGCGAGCAATCGGTGTAAAAGCAGCAATTGCAAAAATAATACCGGCGATAAAAACAGCTGCCAATGCTTCTTGCCAAGTTAAACCGAGCGTATGCACAGCAGTGTACGTGAAGAATGCATTTACACCCATACCAGGGACAAGAATAGCAGGTGCATTTGCCCAAAATGCCATGAGTAGACATCCGACAAATGAACTAAAAACAGTTGCCAAAATTCCTGCCTCAAGAGGAATGCCGGCATCTGATAAGATTGACGCATTTACAATCATAATATAAACAATTGTGAAAAATGACGTGACTCCAGCTAAAACTTCTTGTTTTGGTGATGTTTGGTGTAAGTCTAATTTAAATGTTCTTTCAAGTATTCCTTTCATGTTAAACCTTCTTTTTCATATCCCTCTCCCACCCGTGATATCTCTTATGTAAGAGCTCACCGTCCTTTATTATATCAGAACATCATGTTTTTACAACAACGAAAATGATAACGGTTACTTATAAATGAGTTTATTTATAAATACGTAAAAATTGCCCGGATAGATGAAATGATTTCTAGTTCTCCTGATTGAATGGGCGGAGCTGCTTGCGCATGCAAAGTAGCATATGATGCGATCTCCCGTGGTAATTGGGCAGATTCTTCAACGAGTGAGAGGGGAACAGGATTAATATTTAAATTGTAGGTACTCGCAATTGTACGAGCTTTGTCTACTGCTTGTTGCAGAGCTTGAATGAGAGCTTGCTCATAATATTTATTTGGATGAGATATTCGAAAACGTAATCCTTTTGCTACGTTTGCACCATTTGTAACGGCTATATCATATACTTCCCCTGCTTTTTGCACATTTAAAACGGTAATTTCATACAAATGCTCCACACGGTAGCCTTGTAGTAATGCTTTATCATTTACATATTCGTATTGAGGAGTAATTGTATAAGAAATGGTTTCTATATCTTTATCGGCAATACCTAGCTGTTTGAGTGCATCAAGCAATTGTTTCGATTGCACTGCATTTTCTTCTTGCGCCTGTTTTACATTTTTACTATCTGTTCGAATGCCCAGTGTTAATATGACAACATTTGGTTTTGCCTTTATAATGCCTTCTCCTTGTACAGTAATAGTAGCTTCTTTACCAGTATTCGTCGTACGGATATTATGTAAATACGGATTCATTCCACTTTGCATTTATGCTCACCATCCTTTTTTATATGTATATGTGTGAACAAAAAAGAAAATCTTATGAAAAAAGTTACATAAATGAGAATGTTGAGGGAAGAAAGCATATACAATATAGGTATTTATAGATTATAATATGTGTAAATATGATAAAAAAGGGACGAGGCTAGTGAACGAAAATAGAGAAACACTGATTTTAGATTTATCTGCATCATTTCGAAAGATGATACGTTTATTACAAAATGATATTAATACACGTTTTTCAGAGCATATGCCATATAATGAATTCTCTGTATTACGTGCGTTATTTTTAAAAAGTCCACAGATGGCTTCGCAAATTGCGAGTGAAGTAAACGTAACCTCCAGTCATATTACAGCTGTAACAGATCGTCTCGTGCGAAAAGGGTTTGTTGAAAGAAAACGTTCAAATTCGGACCGTCGTATCGTATACTTAGAAATTACTGAAAACGGACGAGAAGTAACTGAAAAGCTTGAAGCTGTGCGTAAAGAATATTATAAAGAGAAATTTAAAGGTTGGAGCGACCAAGAGATAGAAATGGTTTTAGAACTATTTGGCCGCGTATTATAATAAATGAGGATAGGAAGCGAGAGCTTTCCTATCCTTTTTCTTTTGAATAAAAATATTTTGAAACTCCGATACTTTAATTAAACAGATCGGAGGAAAGATTATGAAATATATTGCTGCACTTACCATTTTACTTGGAAGTTTTTTCTGCTTTCATACATTCATGTACGCTGATACCCCTATCCAAGTGGTGCAAAAAGAAGTGAAGTACATTGAGAATGATAATACCGTCTTGTATTCGAAATTATGGGTTCGTTCTATGCAAAACGCAGTATTATTTCATCATAGCGATAATGTTCGTAATCAGGACACTTTGCGTAATGTAACAAGTTCATCGCTCGTTAAAGCGAAGCAATTACCATTTAAGAAAGCATCAATGTACATTCCAAGATTATCGCAATACGTATCAAAAGCAGGGAAAGAAAATATTCAAGTGCACTACATTGCGGTGCACTATAATGTGAAAAAAGAAAATGCGTATCAATTAAATGGCATGAACTATTTTCTGCAAGTATTTGTGAAAGAGCGCGGCGAATGGAAAATTGCTGAAAGTGTAGTCGCGCCGACAGAGCAAATTGTGAAAAATGGTGATGGATTTGGGATGAAAGAAGAGATGGTGTATGGAGATAGGAGAGAGAATGTGAAATAACCTCCTTTTGAAGGAGGCTATTTATTAGAAAATTACATTTTACTATTTTACTCCCAAAGAAATCCTTTTCTTTAATAAGCGTGATAACACGACATAGCAAATTAGACCAATTACACCAAAGCCAATATAATAACCAATAATTGATTGTGTTCCTCCTATTATGCGACCTCCAAATAGGGCGAAACAAAATACAGTACATGCTATAAAAGGCTTGTGGAGCTTTGAGAATAAAAGCAACTTACCGTTTTGTTCATTAGGCGATTGTGTATATAAATAGGTACCTAAAGGTAATAAGATAAGTATATACATAATTGGACTTAATAAGTTCCAAGCAGAGGGTATTTTTGAAAAATTAGGTTCGTTTAATCGTTTACCGTTTTTATCTGTGTAAGCTGATTGTGGATCGTAATCAAATCTAATCTCTAAGTCCTCGATAGGTGAAAGTATATTTATATGTGATGAAACTGATACGTATTGATTTTCAATTTTGTAAGTTTTCTCGTGAGTTCCGTACAGGTGAACTGAAATAAAACCAGCCAAAAGTAATGCCAATCCGTATGGTAAAATAAGCATAATACTAGTGAATATACTTTGAGAAAGTATATTAGCAGTTATTGTTCCCATAAATAATGTCAAAGTATAAATAGCAATTAATACAATGACTGTATAAAGAAAATAAGAATGAAATGGTGAGAATAACTGGTATTTATCATGAAAGGTCGTCTTTTTTAAAATTGCGAAAAGTCCCCAATTTATTGCATAGACAGCAATAATATTAAGTACCCCTAATAACCATTTTGTAAGATATATATATCTTCGCTTAAAAGGCAGCGACCATAAAGAATCCATGGTTTTGTTATGGCGTTCCCAACCAATCAGCACACATGCTAACGCAATAATTACAATTCCCTGTATGAATAAATGGTCTTCAGGACTAAGGAAATATTGATAATGATAATTAACTTTTTCCGTGATAGTTTGTGAAAAATGAAAGGATTTTGCAGCATCTACATAATATTTATAAGATAGTGTATAGAAGCTAGTAATCCAAAAAAGCCAAATGAAATATTTTCCTTGTTTATAGCTTTGTAACCATAATGCTTTTTGAAACATAGGATCTCTCCTTTATAAAACTTTATAATTTGTAAGGCGTGAAAGTGCAAAATAGCTGAGGGTTCCAAATAAAATTAGCCCAAAATAATAGCTAAATATCAAATCAGAATAGTGTAACATGCTCCCACCTATTAAAGCAAAATAGAAAGTTGTCCCAACAATCCATAGTTTTTGTTTCTTTTGAAATGAAAATACCTTTTTATTATTTTCATTAGGTGAATGCTTATATAAAATAACCCCCAGTAATAAGGAACATATTGTATATAGAATGGGTACTAGTAATATTTTAGGAGAACTATAGTCATAGAATACAGGTCCTTCCTTTTTAGTTGGTTGGTTCCTCGTATCATAATTATATCGAATATGAAATTTTTTTATGGGAGCAAGAATTTCTGTTTGCTGGTTTAAATGAAAGATTGCTTCATATTTATTTGAAGAATCTTCTGTATCCATATTTAAATGTGCATTATAAAAAGAGAAGAGCAAAGAAAGAATTCCAAACCCTTTAATTAAATATAAAGCACAGAAGGTACCTTGAGAAATGATACTTCCTGTAAAAGTTCCGATACATAAAGCTGTAGTATAGAGAGCGATATAAGTAATTATTGCATAGAAAAAATATCTATGGAAAAAGTTGAATGATTGAAATTCAAAGTGAATTGTCGTTCTATATACAAGGTACATTAGAGCCCAGCATAGTAAAAGACATGTAACAATGTGAATAATGCCAAATAACCATTTCGAAAAAAAGATGGTGCTACGTTTAAAAGGCATTACCATTAAAGAATCACTCAACTTCAAATTGCTACGTTCCCATCCAATCATTAAGCAAGCTAGTGCAATGATAGAGAGAATAATGATGGAATTGTAATCTGAGAAGTAATAGTCGTAATAAAACTCTCCTGTTGGGTTATATTTATAGAAAAAATCCATCTGGGTTTGGGATGCCTTATAGTATTTATAAGGGAAAACATACATAGATACTAAAAACATTATTAATACAGCATATTTCCCGCGCTTCCAATTCCACATCCACAACGCCTTATGAAACATACCCATCCTCCTCAAGTGTCGTAACGAAGACATCTTCAAGTGACATTGATAATTCTTCAATGAGTATTGGTTGCTCTTTATAAAACTTCTCCAGTGTTGTAGCCACATTTTCCTCAATTAAGATTGTATATACTTTTCCTGTTTGGTTTAATATTTTAATATTGCTTAAGTTTTCTAGTTTTTGAGGTAATGAACGTTCATAAGCAACTTGTATTTTGGCAAATCGTGATTTTGCATCATCTAGTGATGTAATAGAATCTACTGTATGTCCTTTTAAAATAATGATTGTATCGGCAATTTTTTCAACTTCATCTAAATGGTGAGTGGAGATGAAAATTGTAATTTCTTTTTCTGCTACTTCTTCAACGAGAAATTGTAGAATCTGTCTTTTGACGATAGGATCAAGTCCGTTTGTCGGTTCATCTAAAATGATATATTCTGCTTTTGCAGCGAAAGCTAAAATGATCGCAAGCAGTGCTTTCATTCCTTTTGAGTAACTACGAATACGTTTGTTTGGTAAATTAAAACGTTCTAATATTTCATAAAAATATTGTTCATCAAATGCTGTATAAACCGCTTTATAAAACTTTACGATTTCTTTTACTGTATATCCGTTCAGTATGTTAGTAGAGTCTGGAACGTATACAACTTTTTGTTTAATTTCAGGATGCATATGAACATCTGTATTCTCATATGTAACAGTTCCTTCATCGGGGTCTAAAATGCCGACCATCGTTCGTAATAAAGTTGTTTTCCCCGCACCGTTTCTTCCGAGCAATCCGACGATACTACCTTTTTGTAATGTGAAAGAAACATCGTCTAAAATCGTTTGGTTATCAATTGTTTTCTTCAAGTTTGTCACTTTCAACATCTGTATTTCCTCCAATCTCTTTATAGTATGAATCTATCCAATCGTGAATTTTATCTTTCGTAATCCCAAGATAAGAGGCTTCTAGTAATAATTGATGAAATTGCTTTTCAACCATAGCGATTTTCCTTTCGTCTAATGTTGGGGTAATCGATTGGGCTACAAATGTTCCTTTTCCTCGTAATGTTTCAATAATCCCTTGTCGCTCTAATTCTTGATAAGCTTTACTTACTGTATTTGGATTTATAACGAGCAAAGAAGCAAGCTCGCGTACAGAAGGAAGTTTATCACTTGGAGCTAACATATTTTTTAGTACGAGCTCTTTTATATTTTGAACAATTTGTTCCCATATCGGAGTGTTGCTTCTTGGATCAAGTTGAATATGCAAGAGCAATGTCTCCTTCCTGATGAGTATTAAGTGTACTACTACGTGTAATGCACTTAATACAATATAGGCAAGGAATTTATTTGTCAACTGAAAATAATAGAAAAATATGGTATTAAAAATGTATAAATTGGAAAAAATAAGTTTGATATAGAATGGAGGGTTAGTCATGAAGCGAGTTTTTGGAATACTTGTTTGTTTCATGTTATTGCTTTCTGGTACTTCAGTTAGTTTCGCACAATCTGAGAAAACGAAGCAGGAAAAAACAGAAGAAACCACGCCGAAGTTAGCGGAACAAGCGTCGTCAGCGATCGTAATTGAGCAAGATACAGGTAAAGTTTTGTTTGATAAAAATCCGAATGAAAAGTTACCACCTGCTAGTATGACAAAGATTATGACAATGCTATTAATTATGGAACAAGTTGAAAAAGGAAAACTAAAACTAAACGATAAAGTTAGAGCGAGTGAACACGCAGCTTCAATGGGCGGATCACAAATTTTTCTAGAACCTGGGGAAGAGATGACTGTAAATGAAATGTTAAAGGGCATTGCAATTGCATCTGGAAATGATGCATCGGTTGCAGTAGCTGAGCATATCGCTGGTTCAGAAGAAGGTTTCGTAAATATGATGAACAAAAAAGCGAAAGATCTAGGATTGAAAAATACACATTTTCAAAATCCGACAGGTCTTCCAGCGAAAGATCATTATTCTACAGCGAATGATATGGCTATTATGGCGAAAGAGTTGATGAAGTATCCACTTATTCGAAAATACACAGGTAAATATGAAGACTATTTACGTGAAAATACGGATAAGAAGTTTTGGCTTGTTAATACGAATAAGCTAGTACGTTTTTATCCTGGAGTAGATGGAGTGAAAACAGGCTTTACGACAGAAGCGAAATATTGTTTAACGGCATCGGCTGAGAAAAATGGTATGCGTGTTATTTCAGTTGTAATGGGAGCACCTACATCAAAAGAGCGGAACAATCAAGTAACGAAGCTTCTTGATTATGCATTTGGACAATACATGACAAAGAAATTATATACACGTGGTGAGAAAATTAAGACTGTACAAGTAGGAAAAGGTAAGGAAGAAAAAGTAGATTTAGTTGCGTCAGACAATGTGTCTCTTCTTATGAAGAAGGGCGAAAATATGGACAAAGTTAAACAAGAAGTGATTGCTGAAAAGAAAGTGAAGGCACCGATTAAAAAAGGTGATGCACTTGGCACACTTGTTATTAAAAGAGATAAAGATGTTTTATTAAAACAAACAATTGTAGCGAAAGAAGATGTTGAGGCAGCGAGCTGGTGGGAGTTATTTAAAAGAAGTTTTGGGATGTTTTCAACATCAAAATAGCGGCGGAAATTTTGATGTTTTTCTGTTCGTATTTACTGAAATAATTGCTGAAAGGTTTCACTTTATGACGAAATAGTTCTTCTTTTGTCAGTAGGAAGGATTCTGATTTTATATCACGAAAATCTTATGTTAATGAGTAAAGTTTGAGCATAAGGAGGAAATCGTGTGAGTCTTTCCATGCATTTAGAAGTAAAACGTGACGTCTTATGTGTGAGGCTAGAGGGCGAGTTAGATCATCATACTGCTGAAGAGTTGCGAACGAAAGTCACAGATATGATTGAGACACATGGTGTTCATCATATTATTTTGAGCCTAGAGAACTTAACATTTATGGATAGTTCTGGTTTAGGCGTTATATTAGGCCGATATAAACATGTAAAGGGATTAGGTGGAGAGATGGTTGTCTGTGCAATTTCACCGCCCGTTAAACGTTTATTTGAAATGTCAGGTCTATTCAAAATTGTTCGTTTAGAAGAAAGTGAAGCGCATGCGCTCGCGACGTTGGGGGTGGCGTAGATGAGAAATGAAATGAACCTTCAATTTTCAGCGTTAAGTCAGAATGAATCATTCGCTCGTGTTACGGTAGCTGCTTTTATTGCGCAATTAGACCCGACGATGGAAGAACTAACAGAGATTAAAACAGTTGTGTCAGAAGCGGTTACAAATGCAATTATTCATGGGTATGAAGGAAATGCAGAAGGTGTTGTTTATATTTCAGTGATTTTGGAAGAAGCGATGGTGAAACTCACGATTCGAGATGAAGGGATTGGTATCTTTAACTTAGATGAAGCAAGACAACCCCTTTTTACAACTAAACCTGAATTAGAGCGTTCCGGAATGGGATTTACTATCATGGAAAATTTTATGGATGAAGTAGAAGTTATTTCAAACGAATCTTTCGGGACAACAATCCATTTGACAAAATACTTATCAAATAGTAACGCTCTATGCAATTAAGGAGAATAGCCAATGGACATAGAGGTCAGAAATGAGAAGAAGAAACCTCAGTTAAAGGACCACGAGCTAAAAGCGTTAATTCAAAAAAGTCAAGATGGAGATCAACAAGCGAGAGATACAATCGTTCAAAGTAATATGCGTCTCGTATGGTCGGTTGTACAGCGATTTCTTAATCGAGGATACGAACCAGACGATTTATTTCAAATTGGATGTATTGGACTCTTAAAATCGGTAGATAAATTTGATTTATCTTTCGACGTGAAATTTTCAACATATGCAGTTCCAATGATTATCGGTGAAATACAACGATTTTTACGTGACGATGGATCAGTGAAAGTAAGTAGATCTTTAAAAGAAACAGGAAACAAAGTCCGAAAGATGAGAGACGAGCTTTCGAAAGAATTTGGAAGGGCTCCAACGATTAATGAGGTAGCACAGGCTCTTGAACTAACGCCGGAAGAAGTTGTTCTGGCGCAAGAAGCGAGTCGTGCTCCTTCGTCGATACATGAAACTGTGTATGAAAACGACGGAGATCCAATTACTATTTTAGATCAAATTGCAGATCAATCGGAAACGAAATGGTTTGATAAAATTGCTTTAAAAGAAGCAATTAGAGAATTGGATGAACGAGAAAGGCTAATTGTGTATTTGCGCTATTATAAAGACCAAACCCAATCAGAAGTAGCGGAGCGAATAGGCATTTCGCAAGTACAAGTTTCAAGACTTGAAAAGAAAATATTAAAACAGATGAAAGATCGAATAGATGAATAGCTATCTATTCGATTTTTTTTTATTGTCACGAAAAGGAGAAGATTCCAACTATCGCTGAAAATTTACAGAATTTATCGATAATTTAGTTAATTTAAACTATAATCCAAGTATGAACTTGTCACAAAGGGGGAAGGAAACATGGAAACGAGGCAACAATGGGGAACGAGGGCTGGATTTATTTTTGCAGCAATCGGTTCCGCTGTTGGACTAGGGAATATATGGCGTTTTCCTTATACAGCGTATGAAAACGGGGGAGGCGCATTCTTTTTACCGTACTTATTTGCATTATTAACGACTGGTATTTCATTGTTAGCTTTCGAGTTTGCTCTTGGGCATCGTCATCGTGGTTCGGCGCCACTTACATTCTTCCGTATTCATCGACGTGCTGAATTTATTGGATGGTGGCAAATGTGTGTGACATTTATTGTTTCAACATATTACGCCGTAATCATTGCTTGGTCTATTTCGTATACGTACTTTGCAATTACTGGAGCATGGGGGAAAGACACGCAATCATTTTTATTTAAAGAATATTTACATGTTGCAGATAAGCCAGGACAATTCGGGGGGCTCGTACCAGAAGTATTAATTCCGTTAGCTCTCGTTTGGATTATTGTGCTTGGTGTTGCGTTTAAAGGAGTTAAAAAAGGAATCGAAGTTGTTAACCGTATTTTTATTCCTTTACTAGTTGTTATGTTCCTTATTATCGTTGTTCGTGCAGTGACGATGGAAGGGGCGATGCAGGGGCTAGATGCATTTTTTAAACCAGATTGGAGTCGTATTTTGGATGGGAAAGTATGGCTTGCTGCTTACGGTCAAATTTTCTTTAGTTTATCTTTAGCATTCGGAATTATGATTACGTATTCTAGTTATTTACCGAAAAACTCAGATACAACAAATAATGCTTTTATTACAGGATTTGCAAATTCAGGATTTGAATTATTGGCAGGTATTGGTGTCTTTGCAGCTCTTGGATTTATGGCGAATAACATGGGGGTACCGGTTGATAAAGTAGCTAGTGCTGGTGTAGGACTTGCATTTGTAGTATTCCCGCAAATTATTAATGAGTTACCGATGTCGCCGTTATTTGGTGTATTATTCTTCTTATCTCTAACTGTTGCTGGAATTACATCACTCATTTCACTTGCAGAAGTATGCTTTGCCGCTGTATCTGAAAAATTCAGCTTGAGTCGTCAAAAGACGATTGGAATTATGGGAACGCTATTAGTATTAGTTTCTCTTGTTTTTGCAACACGTGGTGGACTTATGTTCCTAGATGTTGTTGATTACTTCGCTAACAATTTTGGATTGATTACAATTGCACTCGTTGAAGTAGTTACAATAGGACTAATCTTGCGCCGTTTACCAGTTTATCAAAATCATGCAAACTTTGTATCTGATATAAAGTTAGGAACGTTTTGGAGAGTGAGTTTACTCGTTATTACTCCACTTATGTTAGGGTATATGTTAATTGATGGTACAATCCAAAACATTAAAAAGAACTACGGAGGTTATCCAACAGAGTTTGTTGTAACGTATGGTTGGTCGATAGCGGCAGCATTCCTTCTAGTCGCGTTAGTTATTGGTCTGAAAAAATGGAATGCACAAATACATTCAGACTCTGTTCAGCTTGAAAAAGAATGGAAGGACCGAGGTGTTTCATGATGAGTGGATCAGCGATTATGATGATGGTTATAGGTATGGTAGTCATTTGGGGAGGACTTGCATTAAGTATTGCAAATTTATTTAAGAAAAAGGCATAAGCTAAAAACATCTGTACCGAAATGGTACAGATGTTTTTTTATGAAAAAATTGTATTAGAAAAAATTCCAATAACCATACTACAACTACGAGGAAGAGTGAAGGGGTGAATGAAAATTGGAACAAACGATTTATATTAAAATGCGCAATCGTTTAAAAGTGTCTCCTACGTATGAAGTAAAGCTGAGCGATGTTGCTCAACTTGCCGGAGATTCTTTTATAGTTGAGTTGTTACAAAATGAAATAGTCTACAAAATAACAGCGCATGATAAAACACATGTTGTAATTGATGTTATGAAAGTGATTGAGATTATTCAACAAAAAGCGGCTCACATACAAATTAATTTACTTGGTTCTGGACAAACTCTTGTTGAAATTATATACGAAAAAAAGAAAGTGCATCCGGTTTTCTTCGGACTTGTATGGTTGTTACTTTTCATTGGAGCGGCCCTTGCGATCATTTATTTCCATGAAGATGTAAGTATGCAACAAGTACACCAACGGTTATATTACATGATTACTGGAGAATTTAAGGCGCAACCACTTTTATTTCAAATTCCTTATTCATTAGGTCTTGGATTAGGTATGGTCTTATTTTTTAATCATGTATTTCAAAAGAGAATTAATGAAGAGCCGAGCCCATTAGAAGTTGAGATGTTTCAATATCAGCAGTCGCTTGATCAATATGTAATTGTTCATGAAAACAAGGATAATATGAAACAGATTGCTGATGATTGAGTGTGCATTTGTTGTATTAATTGGCTTAGCTGGAGGGATTGCAGTAGGTAGCGGATATGTCGCGTTTTTAGCTGTACTTGGTATAATCCCTCGTTTAGCTCAATTAACGAGAAGTGGAAAGCATATTCAATACTTTGAGTGGGCGGTCATTGCAGGTACTTTAACAGGGGCTTGGTGTAGTTTGAAAAATATTACATTTCAAACGTCACAATATTGGCTCGTTATATTAGGGATATTTTGTGGCACATTCATTGGAATGCTCGCTGCGGCGTTAACGGAAGTGTTAAACGTTTTACCTATTTTAGCGAAACGAGTAAGGGTAGAGGAGAAAATTATTGTTTTACTCGTTGCTCTTGTACTTGGGAAAGTAATAGGCTCGTTGTTTCACTGGATTTATTTCGTAAAGTAGGAGGCAACATATATGGCAGGGCGAAAATTGAAGGACGATTACATAAATAAAGTGAAGGAGTACCATCCAAAACCGAACTATTTCATAAATTGTGTGAAGGCATTTCTTGTTGGTGGACTCATTTGTACGGTGGGAGAAGTGTTGATGAAATTTTATATACATTACTTTCACTTTAGTGAGAAAGAGGCAGGAAACCCTACAGTTGCAACTCTTGTTTTACTATCAGCGATTTTAACAGGGTGTGGCGTATATGATAAAATCGGGCAGTTTTCTGGAGCGGGATCAGCAGTACCAGTTACTGGATTTGCGAATTCTATGGCGAGTGCCGCAATAGAGCATAGGAGTGAAGGGATTGTTCTAGGAATCGCTACTAACATGTTTAAGCTTGCAGGAAGTGTCATTGTATTTGGAGTCGTCGGTGCATACATTATCGGATTAATAAGATATACATTTCAAATTTTAATGTCTTAAAGGAGGGGTGGGTATGAGATTGACAGGAAAACAAACGTGGGTATTTCAAAATGATATCTTCGTGAATGCAACTGGTACTGCTGTCGGTCCGAAAGAAGCTGAAGGCCCTCTTGGAAAGGATTTTGATATTTCATATTCTGACTTACATTGCGGAGAGGAAAACTGGGAACTTGCTGAACGAAGGTTAATGTCAGACTCAATTCAACAAGCGATGCAAAAAGGGAATATAAAAAAATCGCAAATTGATTTCTTTTTAGCGGGAGATTTATTAAACCAAACAGTGACAGCAAATTATGTTGCTCGTGAGTATGGTATTCCTTTTTTAGGGATGTTCAGCGCTTGTGCGACGTCAATGGAAACTTTGGCGATTGGATCAGCTTTTATAGATGGTGGATTTGCGAATCGTATTTTAGCTACAGTAAGTAGTCATAATGCGACGGCTGAAAGACAATTTCGTTCCCCAACAGAATACGGAGGACAAAAGCCAGGGACAGCAAACTCAACTGTTACCGGAGCAGGGTCAATATTAATTAGCAATGAGGAGAGTGCAATTAAAATAACAGCAGCAACAATTGGTAAAGTGCAAGATTTAGGAATTGCTAATCCTTTAGATATGGGATCAGCGATGGCACCAGCTGCTGCTCATACAATTCAACAACATTTTGAAGATTTGAGAAGAAGTGCAGCTGATTATGATCTTATTGTTACTGGTGATTTATCGGCTGTTGGGACACCAATTGCGAAACAACTTTTACTTGAGGAAGGGTATGATTTGGGGAATGTATACAAGGATTGTGGATTAATGATTTACAATTCAAATCAAGAAGAAGTGTTTGCAGGGGGCAGTGGTTGTGCTTGTTCAGCTGTTGTAACATACGGCCATTTATTGCGTGAAATGCAAAAAGGGAATTTACAAAGAATTTTTGTCGTTGCAACTGGAGCTCTATTAAGCCCCATGATGATGCAACAGAAGGAAACGATTCCAACGATTGCGCATGGTGTTGTGTTTGAAAGCGTTAAAGGAGAGTGAATTGTGGATTTTATATATGCATTTCTTGTAGGAGGAGCTATTTGTGTAATTGGACAAGTGTTGCTAGATTTCGCAAAGTTAACACCGGCACATTTAATGGCAACTTTTGTAGTCGCCGGAGCTATTTTAGACGGATTCGGATTGTACGATAAGCTTATAAAATTTGCAGGTGCTGGGGCAACAGTCCCTATTACAAGTTTTGGACACTCACTATTGCACGGGGCAATGCATGCGGCAGAAAAACATGGATATTTAGGAATTGGAATCGGTATGTTTAGCTTAACGTCTGCGGGGATTTCAGCAGCGATATTATTTTCATTTTTTGTTGCACTTATATGTAAACCGAAAGGATAAATCAAATGAGACGAAGGGTTGTTTTGGTCACAGATGGAGATGAATATGCAAAGCGGACAATTGAGCTGTTAACAAAGGAATTTGGGGGGAGGTGTATTTCAGCATCGCAAAGTAATCCGACCAAATTGACAGGGAAGAAAGTTGTTGAGCTTATTATGCAAACGCCATATGACCCTGTATTTGTCATGTTTGATGACAGCGGATTTATAGGAGAAGGATCTGGTGAAAAGGCGTTAAAGTATGTCGCAACACATAAACAAGTTGATGTACTCGGTATTTTAGCAGTAGCATCTAATACACATCATTGGGAATGGGCGCGTGTAGATGTAAGTGTAGATCGGAATGGGAATTTGACAGAATATGGCGTTGATAAATTTGGACTCCCAGATGGTGAAATTGGCAGGATTAGTGGGGATACGATTTATTGTTTAGATGGTCTGAATGTTCCTGTCATAGTGGGGGTCGGTGATATTGGCAAGATGTGCGGAAATGATGAATGGGAGAGAGGATCACCTATTACTAGAAAAGCGATTCAATTAATTTTGGAAAGGAGTGGCTTTTATGACGAAGCCTAAAAAAGTGAATATCCCGATTTCATCTTTTTTAAGTGATAATGAAAATTATTTAAAGCAAACAGTTGGACTTGGTGTTACATACGATGTTGGTATTCGTAAATTTAAAATTTTAAATAAAGAAATTGGTGTGTTATTTGTAAATGGACTTTGTGATACGAATTATATTATCCCTATTTTAGAAGAAGCGGTGGATACAAATGAAATAAGGGATGTAGAAGAAGATACAGTAAAGCTTTTAGAGAATCGTTTAATTCATCAACAAGTAAGTAAAGTAAAAACGATGGATGATGTAATGCTCCAAGTATTATCAGGACTCATTGTTATATTTGTGGAAGGTGAAACTGAAGCGTTCGCAATAGATGTTCGTAGTTATCCGGGCCGGACACCGACAGAACCAGATACAGAAAAGGTAGTGCGTGGTGCAAGGGATGGATTTGTTGAAAATATCGTTGTAAATACAGCGTTAATTCGTAGAAGAATACGCGATCCACGTCTTCGAAATGAAATGATTCGAGTAGGGGATAGATCGCAAACGGATATTTGTATTACATATGTACAAGATGTTGCAAATCCGGATTTAGTGAAGATTATAAAACAAGAATTAAATAATATTGAAGTAGATGGGATTACGATGGCGGATAAAACGGTAGAAGAATTTGTAGTGAAACAAGGTTATAATCCATTCCCGCTTATCCGATACACAGAGAGACCAGATGTAGCAGCAAATCATCTGTTAGAAGGACATGTGTTAGTACTCGTTGATACATCACCAAGTGCTATGATCACTCCAACAACATATTTTCACCATTTACAGCATGCAGAAGAGTTTAGACAAAATCCAGCTGTAGGTACATTTTTACGTTGGGTACGTTTTTTAGGTGTTATATTTTCGCTATTCTTACTGCCATTTTGGCTAGTTTTTGTTTTTGATCCGACTCTTTTACCGGAAAGCCTTGCTTTCATTGGACCAAATAAGATGACGCATTTACCGATTTTATTACAAATTTTGATGGCGGAAGTCGGACTCGAATTTTTAAGAATGGCCGCCATTCATACACCGACATCATTGTCGTCGGCAGCAGGATTAATTTCTGCCATATTAATTGGTCAAATTGCAATTGATGTAGGTTTGTTTGTACCAGAAGTTATTTTGTACGTAGCAGTTTCTATGATTGGAGCATACGCTACGCCAAGTTATGAACTAGGGCTTGGGAATAAGATAGGAAAATTGTTTGTCATTATTTTAACAGGCATATTTCATGAAATGGGATTTGTCATTGGAATGACGATGTTGATTCTGTTTTTAACATCTATAAGAAGTTTGCAAACACCGTATTTATGGCCGTTTTTACCGTTTGATTGGGGCGCGTTAACGAAAATTTTACTTCGTCCAACTATGTCTAGTTTAAAGGTTCGTCCAAGTATTGTAAGACCTCAAAATGTGCGAAGACAAAAATAAGCGGGATTATGCTCCGCTTATTTTTTATTGAAAATTTATTGTTTTTTTAACAAAAATCAAACATTTTTTTTGTACAATTAGAGTAGATATTGTGTATGGAAGGGGAAGAGGACATGATTAAACTATTTGTAAGTGATTTAGATGATACACTCGTTTACAATATGAATGATATGCAAAAAGAAGATGAACGAGCGCTTTGTTGGCTAGCTGAAAACGGGACAAATATTTGTTTTGCCTCTGGCCGTTTTACTCAACGAATTGATGAGGTGGTAAAAAGGTTTTCGTTCCCGTATTACACAACTAGTTTAAATGGAGCGACAATGATACTACCGGATGGAAAAGTATTTCATGAATCGAGTTTTGAAGATGGGGTTGCCCAGGAAATATATCGATATATACATAAAAAGGGACTAGCAGATATTGTTTGTGCAAATGAGCAGCGATATACAAAAAGGAAGAATGAACATCACCATACTTTTGAAGAGTATATGGGAGTGCATATTGCTGAAATCGAAGAGTTAGAAGAGGAATTTGGGAAGACTGTACATCCTGCGAAATTATTTGTTTTTGGCGAAGAAGAAAAAATTGTAGCATTAGATCAAGAGTTGAGAGATACATTTCATAGCGAAGCGGAAGTCTTTATATCGGGTAAGCGATATGTTGACATTATGCCAAGAGGTGTAAGTAAAGGAAGCGCTCTGAAGCGATTAATGGAACATTTACAAATTGAAGCAAATGAAGTTGCGTGTATTGGAGATTCTTTCAATGATATTTCTATGTTTGAAGTAACCCCGCACTCCTTCACCCTCCATCATGCTCATCCGTATGTGAAGGAGAAAGCAAATCATGTTGTCCGTTCGGTTGAAGAAGCTATTATGAAATTACCGTTACTTGTATAAAAAGAAGCTCGTCACTGGCGAGCTTCTTTTTTACTTGAATAAAGATTTAACGAAATCAATGATACTAGAGAAGAAATCTTTTACTTTATCTAGGAAACTTTGCCCTTCTTCAGATCCTAAGAAGGCAGACACATGGTCTTTTGCTTTCTCTAATTGGCTACCAACTTGGTTCCAATCGATATTAAGATTTTTCATTTTATCAAATAACGCTACTAGGCTATCCAGCTGTTCATCTGTTAATGTAATACCGAGTTGATCAGCAATTTTTTTAATTAATGTACGTAAATCTTCAGTTGTTTTTGGCTGTTCTTTTGCAATTTCTTCTTTAATTTTTGCAACAAGTTGAACTGCTTTTTCTTCGCCGATTTTATCACCAAGCTGGGCTGTTTGTACCATTTCTTCATTGGCTACTTTTTTTACTTCTTCAGGAATGGCTTTGTTTGATGTTGTTTCATAGGCCTTCATTAAACCTGTTAAAGCAGCAGTTCCTGAAACTTTAAATGGTGCAGTAATTTGAATCTCTGCATCTTTCACACCTGCTGTAATAAGTGCATTTGTGTACATTGCATCTGTTATCGAATTAATGTTTTTTGAGCGTACAATGAGACCTGACCCTGGTTTTGTGTATGTAATCATAGAAGAGGAAATAGCTCTCGTACCAATTTGCGCTTTTGGAACGATGCCCTCTAGAAATTTATGTTCTTCCGCATTAGACACAGTGATGATTGTAGCATCTTTTGGTGCTTTCATTTCTTTTAACAGCTCTTGTTTTTGTTGTTCAGATAAGTTTTCTCCTAGTGTAACAATTGATTCTCCCTCAATGATGTCTGCAAATGAAGCTGTTGGCATAATAAATACGGCTACAGCTAATAGCAGAGCTAGTAATTTCGTTTTCACGAAAAATCGCTCCCTTTCTCTTTCTTAAATTTTCGGGCAACACAGTTATTATAGTATATTTTTCTTATTTGTCACCTAGCTTCTTCCACATTTCAAAAAAGAAGTATGCAGATTGTCGGATTCTTTTTGTTTCTCGTCATGAATATGGTAATATAGTGCTGAGATAGTTGAAAGGAGACATATACATATGAAAACTTTAGGATACATATTAATGGAAAATGGCGAAAAAATCGATTTAGAATTTTTCCCAGAAGAGGCACCAAAAACAGTAGAAAACTTTAAAAAATTAGCAGAGCAAGGATTTTATGATGGTGTGACATTCCACCGCGTTATTCCTGGCTTCGTAAGCCAAGGTGGAGACCCAACAGGCACAGGAGCAGGTGGCCCAGGTTACTCTATCCCATGTGAAACTGATGGAAATCCTCATAGACATCTTGTTGGCTCACTTTCTATGGCACATGCTGGCCGTAATACAGGTGGTAGCCAATTCTTTGTTGTTCATGAGCCACAACCGCATTTAGATGGCGTACATACTGTATTCGGTAAAGCAACAAGCGGTATTGAAACAGTATTAAACATGCGTCAAGGCGATGTAATGAAAGAAGTTAAAGTTTGGGAAGAATAAGTTACGAGAAAAGGAGAGCGATTTTGCTCTCTTTTTTTATTTCCTATAAACAGGGATTGGTATATATTTTAAAGTATATGACACAAATAGGACGGCTACTAACGTTAAATTATATTGTTCATGAGAACAAACTTTTAACAAAATACATAGGATGGAGTACGAATTATATGCTTCAATAAATGTATTTCTCTTAACATATTGCTTTTAGTAGAACTACTTTGTTCAAAAGTGGTTAATAAGTGAAATGTGATGAGAAAGGGATTTTTCTTTTAGTTCCTATATAGTATTGTCTCTTTTTTGAGCGGTGTAATAGAAAGAAATAGCGTGGAAACATATATTTGACTTTCTTCTTAACGCTTTGTATGATTATCAAGTTGTTTCAGCCCCTTCTCACTCTGGTAAAAATATTGTAGAATGAATGTGATATGAAAAGAGTGATTGAGGGGATAAATAGTTTGTAACTTTTGTAAGAAGGGATAAGGGTTATGTTAATTCGTTTTAAAAAAAGTTATGAAAAAATTGCAATGGGGCTTCTTTCATTTATGCCAACTGAAAAAGATGTGAAAACATTACAATTGACAATGAAAGAGTATGAGGCGAAAGAGGATTGGCAATTGTATTTGTGGAAACAAAATGAAGATTTTGTTGGGATAATGGGGATTATAAAAAAAGAAGATCAGGTATTGGAAATTCAGCATTTGAGCGTGAATCCGTCTCACCGTCATATGGGGATTGGGACGAAGATGGTTCAAGAGCTTAAGAGTAAATTTCTTGAGTTTACAATTTGCGGAAATGAGCAAACAGCAAGTTTTTGCAAAAAGTGTAAAGAGCTTGAACAAAATATACATTCATGAAAGCAGGGATAAGTAGTTTATTATCTCTGCTTTCTTTTTTGTAGTTGTTCGTGTCGTTCAGAAATGACGTCTGTTCGATCACGCAATGTGTGCTTATTTATGATGTATTCACCAGGAATGACGTTCGCATCTTTCCAAGAGAGGTTTTGTTTCTTACATAACTGTATGCATTGTTTTTCTAACGATACGTCTAATAATGGTAAAAATAACGGGGCGAAATTTTCCTTTTTGTGGATAGATTGTAATCTTTCATTTAATAAGAATGTAAGTTGTTTATGATCTATTCCGAATTTATGTAATTGCGCGCTGCTCTTTTCTAAAATTGTTATTGCGCTTTTTATCATCTTCTCTGCACCATTCCAATTGGATCGTCTATGATGGTATGAGGAAACAGCAATTTGAATGAGGCCGACTAAGTAATTGTCACGTTCTCCTCTAGGCTTTAATTTCCAATATTCTTCTAATATTTCATGACATTCAAAATAATCATAGTCTCCGTGAAAATGAATTAAAAATTGTATGTACTCGGTAGGATACATTTTTTTCGCTCCTGTCTAACGGTTATATGTACAGTGTATCATAGAAATATTAACAATAAGCGACTAGGGAAAATATCCCTAGTCGCTTTATTGCTTCATATTAGCAGAAGCAAGCTGCTCCTACAATGATTAGTAAAATGAACAGTACAACTAGTAATGCGAATCCACCGCTAAAACCGCAATCAACGTGACCCATAGTTTTTTGACCTCCTACATTGTTCTTACTACATTGTTATCATATGAAGCGGTGGGCATTATGACATGGGCATAGGTCTATTTTTAATTAAATTTCTTAAAAAGGTTGGATAGAACATGAGTATGCTCTATACTTATGGTGTTATAGAAAAAATGTGGTGGGATGCTTTGTGCAGTATAATTTTAAAGTAGAGGCTTTTGAAGGGCCTTTAGATCTATTGTTACACTTAATAAATCGTTACGAAATTGATATATATAATATTCCTGTAGCGAAAATTACAGAGCAATATCTATCTTATGTCCATACGATGAAAGAATTACAATTAGATGTTGCCAGTGAGTATTTAGTAATGGCTGCAACGTTATTACAAATTAAAAGTAAAATGTTGTTACCGAAACAAGAAGAAGATGTACCTGATAACGGTGAAGACTTTATAGATGATCCTCGTCAAGAATTGATGGAGAGGTTAATTGAATATAAGAAATATAAGCAAGTTGCTACTGAGTTAAAAGAAAGAGAACAAGAAAGAGCACAGCTATATACACGTCCGCCAATTGATTTTACATCATTTCAACAAGAAGAGGAGACAAGCTTACCTCTTGATGTTACGTTATATGATATGTTAGCGGCATTTCAAAAGCTAATGCGTCGTAAAAAAGCAAAAACCCCCGTAACAACGCGAATTACTCGCCAAGAAATACCAATTGCACAGCGAATGACTGATATTCTACAACAGTTAGAAGTAAGAGGCGGTCGTCAAAGCTTTTATGATTTGTTTGCTGATGAAGAACGTGAAATAATGGTTGTAACATTTTTAGCGGTTCTTGAGCTAATGAAAAATCAACAAATCATAATTGAGCAGGAACATAATTTTGATGAAATTTTCGTATCAAGCTCTAATAAATCCGTATAGAGTTGATGTGAAGATGGGATAGAAATATTTTATCTCATGTTAGGTTTTAATGTATCGTTTGGAACGAGAGAAGAAATATTGAACCGAACGCATTTACTGTGATTCGGTTTTTTTATGTGTGTTTTTTATGGGAAATAGGAGGAAGGAGTTCGTAAAATGGATAGAAAAGAACAAAAAGCGATTATTGAAGGGCTTTTATTTGTTGCAGGTGACGAAGGGATTTATCCGGAACAGATAGCTAAAGTTCTGGAAGTTGAAGTGGAAGAAGTACTAAACAGTATAGAGGAAATGCAAAAAGAATGCGAAGGATCGAATCGCGGTTTGCAAATTGTACAATATGCAAAAGTGTATCGTTTTGCAACAAAGAAAGAACATGCTTCGTACTATCAAAAATTAATAGATACTCCAACCGCGGCTTCACTTTCTCAAGCAGCTCTTGAAACGTTGGCAATCGTTGCGTACCGTCAACCGATTACAAGGACAGAAATGGAAGAGATTAGAGGTGTGAAAACGGACAAGGCATTACAAACGTTAGTTTCACACTTACTTATAAAAGAAACGGGAAGAGCGGAAGGACCAGGGCGCCCTATTTTATACGGAACGACGAAAGAATTTTTAGATACGTTTGGTTTGAAAACATTAGATGATTTACCACCTCTTTCGGAAGAAAATGAACAAATGAATGAAGCAGATTTATTCTTTGGTTCTTTACAGGAATTATCAAAATAAAAGCTTAGCATTTTGCTAAGCTTTTTTTGTATATCAATTACAGAGCGTGCCATACTAAATGAAAAAAGGAGACGAGTTATGAAAGGTGTACGGAGTATTCTATTGTTGGTTTCTGTTTTATTATGTTTTTCGTTAAACAGCGCATCGGCTAAAAGATATATGATGTCTATTCATACTGCGTCTTCTATACATATGCATCGGCAACATTTTGGTAAAATGAAAGTGAGTTTTTTAAAAGTTGGACAAGGTGATGCGACACTTATTACATTGCCAAATGGTCAAACGATGTTAATAGATGGGGGCCCTTATGAAGCGGGAGAGGTTATTATTCAAAAACTAATTGAAAAAGGAATTAATCATTTAGATGTGATTGTAAGTACTCATCCTGATATGGACCATATAGGGGGGCTTATTCCAATTGTAGAACAAATGCCGGTTTCACTCGTATTAGATAGTGGAAAAACATATAGTTCATTTACTTATCATACGTATCGGAATAATATTAAAAAAAGGGGCATACCTTTCATTTCAGTGAAGGAAGGACAATACATACCGTTAGATCCACATGTTTCTATACAAGTATTAAACAATGGTAAATCGAAAGACGAGAATAACGAGTCCTCAATTGTGTTAAAGATTCGATATGGTAAAGCGGACTTTTTATTAATGGGTGATGCTGATATACGGACGGAAAATGAAATATTAAAGCAATTTGATGTACATGCAGATGTATTAAAAGTTGGGCATCATGGCTCGTATACTTCAACGAGTGAAACATTCTTAAAAAAAGTAGATCCACAATTCGCTATTCTTTCGTACGGGAGTAGAAATCCGTATGGGCATCCTCATCAGAGTGTAGTAAGACGATTAAAACAGCGTGGTATAATGATATATGGAACAAACAAGCGAACTGTGGAAATAGAAACAGATGGTGAACATATTACTATGGGGGCAAGCGGTCTTATGCCATTACTTAAGTAACTAATTATATAAGAGGTTATTATCCATTTTGGTAAAAATGGATAATATATATTAGAATGAAAAAGAAATCAATTTCCTTTTTTCGCTGAACGAAGAGGAAATTTCATTAGAATGTATAGACAACTACTTGTGTGTATATTAAGATGGAATTAGGCGAATCAGGTAATAATAATAAGTAGGTATTTCATGGGAAAGGGTCGATGAAAATGAAAACGCAAGTTGTCATCAATGCCGAAATTTATACAGGTAAAGAAGTAGTGGAAAACGGATTTATTCGTTACACAGAAACAGTTAAAGAAATTGGTTTGATGGCTCAATATGTATCACAAGAAAATGAAACTGTGTTAGATGTGGCAGGAAAGATTGTGATTCCAGGTATGATTGATGTTCATATTCATGGTGGATACGATATTGATGCGATGGATGCAAATAGCGATGGATTAGTAACTCTTGGTAAAGAAATGTTAAAAGAAGGAGTTACAACTTACTTCCCAACAACAATGACACAAGCTCCAGAAGCGATTGAAGCGGCGCTAAGTGCTGCGAAGGAAGCTAAAGACAAAGGAGCACATTTCGAATATATTCACTTAGAAGGACCATATGTTTCAAAAAAACGTGCGGGTGCACAACCGCTTGAACATATTGTTCCTGCGAGTATCGAGCAATTTAAACAATGGCAGGAAGCAAGCGGTAATCTAATTAAATTAGTAACATATGCACCGGAAGAAGAAGGTGCGTTAGAGTTTGAACAGTATCTTGCTGAAACAGGTGTTGTTGGCACAATGGGGCATACAGATGCAATTGATGCACAACTGAAAAATAGAAAAATTACACATGCAACACATTTATACAATCAAATGCGTGGATTACATCATCGTGAACCAGGAGTTGTTGGTCATGTGTTATTAAATCCAGATGTAATGGTTGAAGTAATTACAGATGGTATTCACATTCACCCTGATATGGTGAAATTAGCATATAAATTAAAAGGACCGAAAAAAGTAAGTGTCATTACAGATGCAATGCGTGCAAAAGGTCTTGAAGAAGGATTATATGAGCTTGGCGGACAGCCAGTACATGTAAAAGATGGCAGTGCCCGATTAGAAGATGGAACGTTAGCTGGTAGTATTTTAAAAATGGATCAAGCTTTCCGAAATGTAATTGAATTTACAGGATGTTCAATCGAGGAGGCAGTGTTAATGACATCAGTTAACCAAGCAGAAGAATTTGGATTAAATAATAAAGGCGCGTTAGCGGTAGGTAAAGATGCAGACTTTGTTGTTATGACTGAAGAATTACATGTATATGATACGGTTCGTTTAGGAATTCATATGAAGGAAGGGAAGTAATTAGATGAATATTCTAGTTGTAAAAACTCCAGAAGAATTAGCAGAAGCAGGTTATAAGTTAATTAAAGAGGTTGTAAAATCAAAAGAAAATCCAACTTTAGGAATGGCTACAGGAAGCTCTCCATTAGGTATTTATGCAGAAATGCGAAAAAATAAACTTGATACAAGTCATGCAACCACTGTAAACTTAGATGAGTACGTAAATTTACCACACGAAGATAAAAACAGCTATCACTATTTCATGCAAGAACAGTTGTTTGATCATCTTCCATTTAAACAAACTTATGTACCGAATGGGATGGCAAGTGATTTAGAGGAAGAGTGCAAGCGTTATGAAGGCATTCTAGTAGCTAACCCAGTTGACTTACAGATTCTTGGAATCGGTGAAAACGGTCACATCGGATTTAATGAGCCAGGAACACCATTTAATTCTCCAACTAACATTGTAGAATTAACAGAATCTACACGCCAAGCAAACCTTCGCTTCTTTGAAAATGAAGAAGATGTGCCGACTCATGCGATTACAATGGGAATTGGAAGTATTATGAAAGCGAAACAAATTCTTCTTGTTGCTATGGGATCTAAAAAGGCAGAAGCTATTAAAGAATTATTGCAAGGTGAATATAGTGAGGCGTGTCCTGCTACAGTTTTACAACGTCATCCGAATGTAACCGTAATCGCAGATCCAGAAGCTCTATCTTTATGCAGTGAGGCGATTGCTGATGAACATCGACAAGTATTCACCATTTCCGATTTATTATCAGATTCAAGAGTGGGTGAAACAGCTAATTGAGGAAGGCGAATGGAAGCCGGGAGATAAAATTCCATCTGAGAATGAACTTTGTGATAAGTTCGAAGTGAGTCGTATGACAATCAGACAGGCGATTAATAACTTAGTGGAACAAGGTTATTTATACCGGAAACGTGGGATTGGAACGTTCGTCCAACTTCCGAAAGTGGAGCAAAAGTTGCAAGGAATGACGGGATTCACAGAAGATATGATATCTCGTGGTATGAAACCGAGCAGCCAGTTATTAAGTTTCCGCCTAGTTCCAGCTACTGCTAAAATAGCAGACCGGCTGAGAATACAAGAGGGAGAATCGGTTTATGAAGTGAGACGTACGCGCTTAGCTGATGACGAACCGATTGCATTTGAGACGACATATTTGTCGCCAACTCTTGTGAAAGATATTAACGAAGAAATATTACAACAATCTTTATATGAACATTTAGAGAAAAAACTGGGCTTTAAGCTTGTTCGCGCTACTCAATCAATTGAAGCTTCAATTGCAACGGATAATGAAGCTGAACATCTGCATATTCCTAAAAAGGCGCCTGTACTTGTAATGCGTCAATGGTCATATGCAGAAGGTGAGTTACCGTTAGAGTATGTGAAATGTATTTATCGTGGGGATCGTTACAAGTTTATTACGAACATCGCACGTAACAAGTAATATATTTCAGTTTGTGAAGTACAGTGAACTTTGATGTTTTCAACATGTAAAGAAATAAAAATACGACTCATCCTTATAAGGAGTGAGTCGTATTTTTATTATGAGCAATTACGTGGTTAACAGCATCTTTAACCGTATTTACTACATAGTGAGCGTGCTCTTTTACTGCGTCATCTGCTTGAGACATAGCAAAACTGTGAGGAGTTAAAGAGAACATTGGAATATCATTATAAGAATCCCCTATGCAAGCAATTTCCTCTGGTTGTATTTGAAATTCTTTTAATAAAATAGAAATAGCAGAACCTTTACTAATATTAGGTGGCATTACATCTAAACATTGTTCTGCTGAAATGAAGGTGCTAACTTTTCTGTGAAATTTTTCATCAATTTTGTTCTGAAGGAGTTGTAAGCTTTCCTTCGTTCCACCGATAGAAATTTTATTTGGAAAAATTGTATCATCAATTTTCTGTAATAGATTAGGTTCTTCAACAGAAGTCATCGTTACTTGTTGTTCAAGTTCATGAATAAACGGTGTTTTTTCTTCAATGTAGTAGTTATGTTCATCACTTACATAACGGAAATAAGGGTCTTCATTTGTCATAGCTAACAAATCTGGAAGAATGCTGGAATCGAAAGTTGCAGATAATAGCTGTTTATTTTCATGTGTATATACAAAAACACCATTTACACTAATGCGATGGAAATTTGTATTAACCGCTCTCATTAGGTCTGCAATTTCATTATCAAGTCTTCCAGAAGCAAAACAAAGAATTACATTTTGTTCAGCTAAGCTGCGTAAAGCGATAACATCTTTTTCGTCGATAAAACCTCCGTGTTGCATCATCGTTCCATCAATATCACTTACAAACATTTTAATCATGTTGCAATCTCCTTTCTATGTACAGTTGCCCTTACATTATACGCATCATATACAAACATGTCTAAAAAATGAATTTTTATTAAATGGTAGATGTTTTATATTGACGAAAAAGAAGAATGTTCTGTAACATAAAAGTAGGCTATTTAAGTACGAGGGTGGTGTTATATGAGTAATTATCTAGAAATTAAAAAAGTTTTAAATAATAATGTCATCATTGCTAGCCATCCTGAACACGAGGAAGTAGTAGTGATCGGTAAAGGAATCGGATTTGGGAAAAAGGCTGAAGATGTGTTGGAGCAAGAACAAATTGAGAAAATGTTTGTTTTAAAAAATGAACGTGATCGAGAACAATACAAACTTTTAGTACCACATGTGAGTGAAAAGCTAATTGAATTGATGAATGATATTATGTTATATATTCAAGAAAAAGCGGAGTCTCCATTAAATGAACATATTCATATCGCTTTAACAGATCATATTTCTTTTGCAATTAAAAGGCTGAAACAAGGACTTACAATAGATAATCCTTTTTTAGTTGAAACGAAAATGCTATATCCAGAGGAATATAAAATTGCTGAAGGCGTTGTGCAACTTTTAAATTCTCGTTTGCAAATTACATTGCCAGAAGGGGAAGTTGGCTTTATCGCACTTCACATTTACAGCTCGCTTACAAACTCTGATTTATCTTCTGTTAATCAAAATTCTCGTCTTATTGCACAACTTGTGTCTTTAATTGAGACAAGCCTACAAATTACATTAGACCAAGAAAGCATTCATTATTTACGCCTTATTCGCCATTTACAATATGCTATTGAGCGGGTGAAAAAAGGAGAAAAAGTAGAAGAAGCACAGAGTTTTGCTGATTTATTAAAGTTGGAATATCCAGTTTGTTATAATTTGGCGTGGAAACTAGTCAAAGTAATGCAGAAAGAATTACAACTTCCTGTATATGAAGCGGAGAGTATTTATTTAACGATGCATTTACAACGATTAGTGAAAGTAGAACATGTGTAAAAAGACATATATTTTTGTCTAAAATGAAAACGTTAAAAAAAATGATTGAATCGCTTACAATAGTTATGTATAATAACTATTGCAAAGTTATACAAAATTCGACAAACACATTAAGGTAAATAACGAAAACGTTTGCTTTAATTATAGTGAACTTATACGTAATCCTATTTTTGACACGTGTTACTGATTCGATCAGGCATGAGTGGAGAAAAGTTGGGAATGTAAGCTAAAGAAAGGGACATACTACCCTTTGTATAGCTATCGTTCTATCTTTTTTTTCCTCATGCCTTTTTGGCGTTTGTCGAAAAGTATCAATATAGATAAGAGAGGAAGGGTTTCCATGTTTAAGAAGATCTTTGGTGTTCTTCAAAAAGTCGGAAAAGCGCTTATGCTTCCAGTAGCGATTTTACCGGCAGCAGGTATTTTACTTGGATTTGGTAATGCATTTCAAAATCCACAACTAACAAATGTTATCCCTGCTTTAAAAGCAGATTGGTTCGTAATGGTTGCAAAAATTATGGAACAATCTGGCGATATTATTTTCGCTAACCTTGCGCTATTATTCGCAGTTGGGGTAGCGATCGGTTTAGCTGGTGGAGACGGAGTAGCTGGTTTAGCAGCGTTCGTCGGATACTTAATTATGAACAAAACGATGAGTGTGTTCTTAGAAGTAGATAAACTAGTGAAAGTAACAAGCACTGGAACAGATCCAGTAAAAATTGGATTTTCAGATCCAGCATATGCAAACGTATTAGGAATTCCAACGCTGCAAACAGGAGTGTTTGGTGGTATTATCGTCGGGATAGTAGCGGCATATTGTTATAATAAATACTTCAACATTGAATTACCATCATACTTAGGTTTCTTTGCAGGTAAGCGTTTCGTACCAATCGCAACTGCAACATTCTCTTTAGTGGTAGGTATTATCATGTGCTTCATTTGGCCATACATTCAGGGTGGCTTAAATACGTTCTCACATCAAATGATTGATGCAAATAGAACGATAGCAGCATTTATATTCGGTTTAATCGAACGTTCATTAATTCCATTTGGATTACATCATATTTTCTATTCACCGTTCTGGTTCGAATTCGGTCAGTATACAAATGCAGCTGGCGAATTAATCCGTGGTGACCAAAAAATCTTTATGGCACAGTTAAAAGACGGCGTAGAATTAACAGCAGGTACATTTACAACTGGTAAGTATCCGTTCATGATGTTCGGTCTTCCAGCAGCAGCTTTAGCAATGTACCATGAAGCACGTCCGGAAAATAAAAAATTAGCAGCTGGTATTTTAGGATCTGCTGCATTAACATCTTTCTTAACAGGTATTACAGAACCACTTGAATTTTCATTCTTATTCGTAGCACCAGTATTATTCGGAATTCATGCAGTATTCGCTGGTCTATCATTTATGACAATGCAAATTTTAGGTGTTAAAATTGGTATGACATTCTCTGGTGGTTTAATTGACTTCATATTATTCGGTGTACTACCAGGTCGTACGGCATGGTGGTGGGTAATTATTGTTGGTCTTGTACTAGCAGTGATTTACTACTTCGGATTCCGTTTCGCAATCCGTAAATGGAACTTAAAAACACCTGGTCGTGAAGTAGCGAATGCTAATGAAGGCGCAGGGAAAACAGAAGCAGGAGAACTTCCACGTGAAGTATTAGTAGCACTTGGTGGTAAAGAAAACATTGCTTCGTTAGATGCTTGTATTACTCGTTTACGCGTTCAAGTTAACGAACAAAAAAATGTAAATAAAGACCGCTTAAAAGAGCTTGGAGCAGCCGGTGTACTTGAAGTTGGAAATAACATTCAAGCTATTTTCGGACCGAAATCTGACACATTAAAATCACAAATTCATGATATTATGTCAGGTCGTACACCTCATGTTGAAAAAGAAGCGCCTGTAAAAGTGGAAGAAGCTCCTCAACAGGTTGATGAAAATGAAACAATCGTTTCACCAATTGAAGGGAAAATCTTACCGATTACAGAAGTACCTGACCAAGTATTCTCAGGGAAAATGATGGGAGATGGATTTGCGATTGAGCCAACAGAAGGAACAGTAGTTTCTCCGGTTAATGGTGAGATTGTAAATGTATTCCCTACAAAACATGCGATTGGTATTCAGTCTGAAGGCGGAAAAGAAATTTTAATCCACTTCGGTATTGATACTGTAAAATTAAATGGTGAAGGCTTTGAAGCGCTTGTAGCACAAGGTGATAAAGTGAAACAAGGACAACCATTATTAAAAGTAGATCTTGCATTTGTAAAAGAAAATGCACCATCTATTATTACACCAATCGTCTTTACGAATTTACAACAAGGGCAACAAGTCGAATTGAAAAAAGATGGAAATGTTAAGAAGGGCGAAAACGCTATTATTGACATTCAGTAGGAATTTGACGCAAAATGTTTATAATTATAATAGGCGATGTGGTTGACCGAACATCGCCTATTATATACAATAGATGATGTAGTACTCACGTCTATACAACTAAAAAAATACTGTATTTGAAGGAGATAAATTATCATGGAAAAAATCTTTAAAGTAACTAGCGACTCAGGAATTCATGCTCGTCCAGCAACTCTACTTGTAAACACTGCAAGCAAATTTGGTTCTGACATCAACTTAGAGTATAACGGAAAAAACGTTAACTTAAAATCAATCATGGGTGTTATGTCTTTAGGAATTCAACAAGGCGCGGAAATTAAGGTCACTGCAAATGGTGATGATGCAGCTCAAGCACTAGCAGCTATCGAAGAAACTATGAAAAACGAAGGATTAGGAGAATAATGACTCTTAACATTCAAGGGATCGCTGCATCAAGTGGGATTGCTATTGCAAAGGCTTTCAGACTTGAGAATCCTGAATTTAACATTGAAAAGAAATCAATTACAGACGAAGCTGCTGAAATTGCACGCTTAGACGCTGCGCTTGAGAAAGCAAAATCTGAACTAGAAGCTATTAAGGACCATGCTTTTGCTGAGCTAGGTGCTGATAAAGCTGCTATCTTTGAAGCACATTTATTAGTATTAAATGATCCAGAATTAGTGAATCCAGTAAAAGATAAAGTAAATGGCGAAAAAGTAAATGCTGAATTTGCAATGGATGAAGTTGCATCAATGTTTATTTCTATGTTTGAAAACATGGATAACGAATACATGAAAGAACGTGCTGCGGATATTCGCGACGTAACAAAACGTGTTCTTGCACATTTACTAGGAATTAACTTCTCAAACCCTGGTACAATTTCTGAAGAAGTAATCATCATTGCTGAAGATTTAACACCATCTGATACAGCTCAGTTAAACCGTAAGTATGCAAAAGGTTTCACAACTGATATCGGTGGACGTACATCTCACTCTGCAATTATGGCTCGTTCTATGGAAATTCCAGCTGTTGTTGGTACGAAAGTTGTTATGGAGAAAATCCAAAACGGCGATATCGTAATCATTGACGGTTTAGATGGAGAAGTAATTGTAAACCCATCTGAAGAAACTCTTCGTTCTTTTGAAGAAAAGAAAGCGAAATTTGAAGAGCAAAAAGTTGTATGGGCAAAATTAAAAGACCAAGCAACTGTAACAAGTGATGGACATCACGTTGAGCTTGTTGCTAATATCGGAACACCAAATGATGTACAAGGTATTATCGATAATGGCGGAGAAGGCGTTGGTTTATACCGTACAGAATTCTTATACATGGGCCGTGACAATCTTCCAACAGAAGAAGAGCAGTTCGAAGCGTATAAAGCAGTTCTTGAAGGTGTAAAAGAAGATCAACCAGTCGTTGTTCGTACACTTGACATCGGTGGAGATAAAGAACTTCCATACTTACATTTACCAAAAGAAATGAACCCATTCTTAGGATACCGTGCAATTCGCTTATGTCTTGATGAGCAAGATGTGTTCCGTACACAACTTCGTGCATTACTTCGTGCTAGCGTATACGGTAACTTGAAAATTATGTTCCCAATGATTGCAACTCTTGATGAGTTCCGTCAAGCGAAAGCAATCTTATTAGAAGAGAAAGCAAAACTTGTAGAAGCGGGTACAACTGTTTCTGATTCTATTGAAGTTGGTATGATGGTTGAAATTCCAGCTTCAGCAGTATTAGCTGATCAGTTCGCAAAAGAAGTTGATTTCTTCTCTATTGGAACAAATGACTTAATCCAATACACAATGGCTGCAGACCGTATGAACGAACAAGTAGCTTACTTATACCAACCATATAACCCATCTATTTTACGTCTTGTAAAAATGGTTATCGATGCTGCTCATAAAGAGGGCAAATGGGCTGGTATGTGTGGTGAGATGGCGGGAGATTCACTTGCTATCCCATTATTATTAGGATTAGGCTTAGATGAGTTCAGTATGAGTGCAACATCTATCCTTCCTGCAAGAACACAACTAAGCAAGTTGTCAAAAGCAGAAATGGAAACATTAGCAGAAAAAGCATTAACAATGTCAACTGCTGAAGAAGTTGTTGAATTAGTTAAAAGCATATAATAGTAAAAAAACCTGAGTCGATTTGAAATCGGTCTCAGGTTTTTTCTATGAGAAAAGTAAATCTTGTTTTCTTACTATAGAGGATAAGGAACAGAATTAGATAGCGATTGCAACGATATCAGTTGGGCATACACGTAAAATACCAGTAAAAGTATTACGATTTTGATTGTTCTTATCGTCTTTATTGTTATTGTTATCTTTGTCGTTATTATTACGAGCTAAAGCAGAGAAAAGAGCAACGCCGTTAGCGAAACCTTCAAAAATTACATTGTTGAATGTTCCGTTACCTCTAATGCTTAAAAGAGAAAGCTCTGTTCCAACTGAAATGCTAGCAAGTACGTTACATACAGCTGTTTGTTGTGGTTTTACCTCTTTCTCTTTCTCGCGATGATCGCGATGGTCGCGATGGTCACACTCTCTTTCACGATGATGACAGTCTCTAAAGTTATCACAGCATCCAAATGATCCAAACATAATCCTCATCACCCCCTTCACACTTATAATCTATGTAAGTTCGGTAGTTAGTGACTGGACAGATAATGGAAATTTTTCTAGGGGATTTTCTCATTTTAAATGACTAGATGGGTATTTAGTATGGAATGATGTTTAAAATAGGGGAAATGTCACAAAAAAATGTAAAGACCACCGAAATGAATGAATTAGGTAGCCTTTACACTTTTTTACTTTTATATAAAACGATGATATATACAGGAAGAGCTAAGAGTAGTGGTGCAATGGATCGTGCAGTATGTTTTTCTGCTTCTAATTGTAACGCTTCTTCTTTAGGGAATTGTAACACTGATATGTTTGCAGCATCGCCAATAAAATATAGCAGTAGTACAGTTACTATGTAACTCAAAAGTGCGATAAAGCTTCCGTATGAACTCAATGAAAATCCCTCTCTTGTTATCTATTTGTTATCATTGTATCACAATTGTAACAAAAATACACGGTTATATTTCAATGCTTTAACAAATTTCGACACAAAACGCCATATTTGTTTATGGTGATAGCGTAAAAATTACAATTTCTCTATGTATAGATGTCGAATAATACATTGTAATATTACGGATGTGTGACAGAATATAAAAAAGCGAAGGTAATGAAATTACCTTCGCTTTTATTATTTCGCCCATTCACTTACTTGTTCTACGCTCATGCGTGGTGCAGGGTGACCTTTTAAAGTTGATTCACCAATTGTAATAAGCATAATTGGTACGTAACGAGATGAAACATTGAATTCTTCCATTAATGCCTGTGGATTGAAGCCACCAATAGCGCAAGTATCCCAGCCAGTTGCTTTAGCAGCAAGCATAAGTTGCATTGCTGCTAAAGCAGCATTTGAAAAGGCAGCATCTCGTGGGTATTGCTCACGAGTATATGCAGATTCAATATTTTTAGCTAAGCGCTCTTTTGCGTCTGCTTTCATAAATCCTTGTTCTACAATTGGACCGTAAACAGGTTCAACATTTTTATATGCCTCTAAATCACCTAAAATAGCGACTACGGCAGAAGCATCAAGAATTTGTTGTTGGTTATAAGCAATTGGGTGTAATCGTTTTTGTACATCTTCGCCTTGGAAAACAAGGAATTTCCAGTGTTGCAAGTTCCAAGCAGAAGGTGCTTGCGCAGCTGCTTTTAAAATTTCATGTAACTCTGTAGATGAAATTTCTTTTTCAGGGTTGAATGCACGTGTAGATGTGCGTTCATATAAAACGTTAAAAAAGTCGTTGTTTGTCATTATATATCCTCCAAATTACATATCAACTTAATATAAAATAAATGTAATATACTCTACTTACATTTTGTAAGTTATTGAATTTAAGAATATAATACCTTTATTTTAATTGTCAAGTTTTAAATAGTAAGGCAGGGCATTCATACAAACGATACAATTCATATAATCATAAACTAAAAAAGGAATTTCCAGAGCAGATAAGCGAAGATAACATTCTCAATTAGCTTGTTAATATGAGTTCCTCACAATTCTTTATAAAATGATTGTGAGGAATTCAGTAAAACAAGATATATGAAGTGAGTGAAGACTAGTGATGAACATACTACATTTTTTATTAGAGAATACTGTTTTCCAAAATGTATTACAAGATCTTCAGTTGAATGTCCTTTATATAGAAGATGGATGTACACATCAACAAACGATAGAAAACGTCCATCCAAAATGTATGTTTATAGCAAATAGTTTTGAAGAAGGAGAAATATTGTTTCATAGAACTAGACCACATATTGTAATTATGTATGTAACAGATTTTGCTCAAATAAAATATATAAAGAATATATATAATTCACAGAGCACATTCATTATCATTTGGGATCAACAGATAGACAATCAGTTTGCAGATTTACTACTGTTAGGAATACGTAATATTGTTATAGCACCAGTAACCCCACAAGTAGTACTAGAGGAAGTGAATAAGAGTTTATATCAACTTTCTTTAGTGCGGCAAGTAGGTTTACAACAAGAATTGCTTCAAACGATGTTTGATTTTCAAAATGATTTATTATTTATAGTAGAAGATGATGAGATTGTTGATTGTAATACGAATTTTTTACAATTCTTCGGACATGATAATTTATTTACGTATCGTGAACAACATTTAGTGTTTGCAGAACATCTTATTAGAGAGAACGGATATTATTCGACGACTCACGATATAACATGGCTGGATGATACTTTATCAAATGGAAGAAGAATTAAAATGTACAATTATGAAGGAGAAGCATTTACTTTTCTATTACGTGCGACACCATTACCAGAAGACTTATCTCGATTTATAGTAAAATGCACAGAGATTACAGAATTAGATGAAATCTATCAAGAGCAAGAAAGATTGGCTATGATAGATTCATTGACAGAAATATATAATCGCTTGAAATTCCAACAAATATTGGAGACAGAGTGGGAGAATGTATTACGTAATGATGAAAAAGTTGCACTTATTTTGTTTGATATAGATAATTTCAAATCAGTAAATGACACATATGGTCATGATTTTGGCGATTTAGCATTAGTACAACTTGCAGATCTTATGAAATCTAAAGTTGAAGATCAACATGTATTTGCAAGATGGGGAGGAGAGGAATTTATAATATTAGTGACAAATACGGTAGAAAAAGAAGCGTTTCAAGTTGCGGAATCATTGCGATTTTTCATTGAAACAAAGCATTTCTCTGGAATTTCGAAATTAACAGCGAGTTTTGGAGTTGCGTTATATGAGCAAGGGATTACAAGAGAAGAGTTAATGCAAAGAGCGGATATTGCGTTATATGAAGCGAAAAAAAATGGGAAAAATCAAGTATGTATATATAGAAAAGAAAAAATGTGATTTTTCGCAACAAATTGTTGCGATTTTTTTTTATTACTTGATAATAGAATATGGGGGACCATTTTAACCGAGAAGCTCCCACTTTAAGTAAGCTCGCAAGAGAGACTAAGTGGTGGGTAGTTCACATGAAGTAATTACGGAGGAACAATATGATAAAAAAAATAATGGTTATGGCTTCACTGTCTGCTGTAGTTTGCGGCGGAGTATACTATTTTCTCTATAGTCCCGATCCAAAGGAACAAGCAGTATTAACAACAAAGGTAACTCCCGCTATTGAGTCAGAGGTACAGGATAATATAGAAGAAGTACAAAAAATTGATTATGCTAGTATATCTCAAAAGTTAGATCAGTATTTAGTAGGAAAGCAATTTAATGGGACAGTTTTGGTGACAGATAAAGAGCATGTTATATTGAATAAAGGATATGGATATGCTGATGTTCAAAATAAAATAGAAAATACGCCTCAAACAAAATATCGTATCGGTTCTATTACGAAAACAGTTGTTGCTACATCCATTCTACAGTTACAAGAACAAGGGAAGTTAAATATCCAAGATAATGTAAATAAATACATTCCTTCATTTCCAGCAGATAAACACATCACGTTATATCACTTATTAACGCATACATCTGGTTTACCGGAAAATGGGAAAGGGAAGGTTAATGTAGCTTCACGTATAAATTTAGTAACTTGGATTGGAAGTCAAAAATTAGAGTTTCCACCAGGAACAGGTTGGAAGTATACGGATTATAATTATATGGTGCTCGCTTATATTATAGAAAATATAACGAAAAAGCCTTTAGGAGACTATGTAAAAGAAAATATATTTACAAAGGCCGAGATGCATGAATCAGGTATGGGAAATATGGTGCCTGGAGATAAAAACTTCACGAAGGGGTATGTGAAGAAAGATCAAGAGCTTGTACTAGCACAAAAATTAGGGATGGACTGGCTATATGGATCGGGTGAGATGTATACGACAGTAGGGGATATGAAAAAATTAGATGAAGCGATTATAAATGGAAAGCTTCTTTCTGAACAAAGTATACAAGCGATGTTTACACCTTCCCAAGAAAGAAAATATGCATTTAGCTTTTACATATATCCAGATTATTTCCATAACCATGGTGTACTATCTGGTTGGAACACTTTCAATAATTTTAATAAAGAAAAAGGAACTTTTGTTATTTTATTTTCAAATGTGAAAAATAGTATGGATGATGATTTTAATAAAGAGTTCCGAAAGATGGTAAATGATTTATTAGAACAAAGGGGATGAGAAGATGGAAAATAAAAATTTATCAATAGGTTTCATTGGTATTGGTGTAATGGGAAAAAGTATGGTCAACCATTTAATGCAAAGTGGTTATAAAGTATATGTATATAATAGAACGAAGGAAAAAGCGGATTCTTTAGTGCAAGAGGGTGCGACTTGGTGTGATACACCGAAAGCGTTAGTAAAGCAAGTTGATGTTGTTATGACGATGGTTGGTTATCCTCATGATGTAGAAGAAGTGTACTTTGGGATTGATGGAATTTTAGAACATGCAAATGAAGGTACGATAGCAATTGACTTTACAACATCTACACCAACATTGGCAAAACGTATTAATGAAGTTGCGAAAAGCAAGAATATATATACATTAGATGCACCAGTATCTGGCGGGGACATTGGGGCTAAAGAAGCAAGACTAGCAATTATGGTCGGTGGAGAGAACAGAATATATGATATTTGCTTACCTCTATTTGAAAAACTAGGAACAAATATTCAGTTGCAAGGCCCTGCTGGGAGTGGACAACATACAAAAATGTGCAATCAAATAGCAATTGCTTCTAACATGATAGGAGTATGTGAAGCGGTAGCATATGCGAAAAAGGCTGGACTTAATGCAGATAAAGTATTAGAGAGTATTTCGACAGGAGCAGCAGGTAGCTGGTCATTAAGTAATTTAGCTCCTCGAATGTTAAAAGGAGATTTTGAACCTGGCTTTTATGTAAAGCATTTTATGAAAGATATGAAGATTGCTTTAGATGAAGCTGAAAAATTACAATTACCAGTACCGGGTTTAACCCTAGCGAAGGAATTGTATGAAGAGCTAATCGCAGATGGAAAAGAGAATAGCGGAACACAAGTATTATACAAAAAGTATATAAGGGGGTAAATGGAATGGATCTCCAAAAGTTTGACGAGATGATTGATGCTGTGCAGCGAGCAACTTGTGTACAGATTAATGATAAGCAAAAAGAAGCTTTTAAACAAAAATACGATTTTGGACCAGATTTTGAATATGGAAGAGATGAGAAAGGACATTATGTTATCCGAAGCTCGAAAAAGATGTTAGAGGAAATGGAGTTTTATTTGGCATTGAAATATGATCGGGATGGAATTGTCCTTTATATGCATGCTGAGATTGAAGGGACATGTCATGTATCCGTTAGCTACAGTGAAGATGCACTTCATTTGCAAGAATTGTTTCAATTTCTAGAAGAAAATAAATAAAAAGTCCTCATTTGAGGACTTTTTATTTATTTAGGCAGGCATAATATTTAAGTTGGATAATTTATCCTGCTATTTGTGTGCAGTAAAACGCCCACTGATTAAAGTTTCACTTTATAGGCTGGAAGCGCGGCGGCATCGTTCAATTGGGAATGGAATAACTTGGGCGATGTGATTAGGGCCGAGCTGTTTTGCGCGAGCATGGCGTAGTATATAAAATGCGCACAGAATAGAAACAGGAATAGCACCATATAAACCAAAAAATAAAGCGCTTACACATGATGCAGCAAAACCTAAAACACCAACTTCTAATTCTTCCATAATAGCTCCTAAAATGACAGGAATAGCTCCGCATGTAACTCCTAGTATAAGTGCGATAAGTAAACTCATGATTATCCCCCTCTGTTTGCAATATTCTTTTCCTTCTTATTAGTTGTAGTATATCATACATAAAACGGAATTTTCAGAAAAGATTCAAAAAAAGTTCAATAAATGTTCAAAAAATATTCCGGAATGTACTTGATAAAGTGGAATTGTGATTCGAGATATTTGATTTGAACAAACGAAAGGGACAAATCATTTTAGTAAATAAAAAATCAGGCTTACTTCAATGTTATGAAATAAGCCTGTTCCATAGGAGGATGTATATATGTAGAGTGAATAAAAGGTTGGAAAAGGGGTTCCAAGTTCTTTTATTCAACTAGCTACCTTAATAAATTGGAACCCAACCTTCTGTTGTAACAAAAATACGAATAGCTACAACTTGGCGATCATCTTGTAAGGTGAAATAGTGTCTTGCATTTTCAGGCACAGATATAAGATCACCAGGCTCGAGTTCAACGTCAAAGAATCGACCATCTTTTCCTTCAATAGCGAAGATGCCATGACCACTGACAATAAAGCGAACTTCATCGTCAGTATGATGGTGTTCTTTTTGAAAATTAATTAATAACTCGTCAAGGTTAGGTGTGCTATTTGAAAGTGAAATCACATCATATGCTTTATAACCTCTGCGCTCTGAAACATCAGCAATTTCTTTTGAAAACAACGTTAATATTTCAGCTTTGTTTTCATCTGTTAAGGAGTAATTTTCTTTTAAATGAGTAGGAAGTTTAGAAATATTCCATTTCTCATATAAAACATCTTCTCCTTGTAGAAAGTTTGATACTTCTACTTCATTTTCAATACGAGTATTTTCCTCATGAATACGAATTTGCGCCATTAGAAACGCCTCCTTGAATTGATAATAATTTTATATGAAATTGGAATAAAAACTCATAAGCTTCTAATCTTTTTTTTGCATCAAAGCTATCACGGCCCCATACGGTAATGCCATGGTTTCGAATTAATACTGCTCCTGAATCTCCTTGTATATGCTTTCGGAATTTCTCTCCAAGCGTCGGGATATGAGCATCATTTTCGATAATAGGAATGTTAATCGTTGCACCTTCTTCCCAAATATCAAGAGCTTTAATAATCTCTTGATTTTGAAGGGTGACTGCATCACTATACAAATTTGTGATGACATTGTTATCAGTTGTATGAACATGAAGTACGCACCCGGCGTTCGTATTGTTATAAATATGTGTATGCAATATTGTTTCTGCCGAAGGGCGTAACTCAGTTTCTAAAACGGGAATTCCTTGATGATTTACTAATAAAAAATCATCTGGAGTGGTTTTTGTTTTATCTTTGCCACTTGCTGTAATAAGAAAAGTAAGGGGATCATGACTGACTTTTATAGAAATATTTCCACTCGTTGCTGGAAACCAATTCCGAGTTGTTAATTCTTTTTTAATTTCACTTAAGTCATACCATTGACGAAAAAGTTGTTTCATAATTTCACCTCCAACAAATGTTTTAGTTCAGCTAGAACATCGTGAAATGTTTCAAACGGTGTATAAGCAATACGATTTTCTTCACACTTTGTAATAAGGAAGTCACGGGCGAATACTTTATCTGCTTGTTTTGTTGCTTGTAAATCAGTAATAGAATCTCCAATCACAATATGAAAATCATCTTTAGAGCTTAGTTTACGAATTAATGATGATTTACAGAGACCACAACTATGCTGACATTGCTCGTCACAAGGGTGCGGCCATTTCACTTCAACAAATTCTCCTGAAAAGTCAGTTGCATTACAATAAATTTGTTCTTTAGGGATTATTTCTTGTAAGAGTGGATAGACGAAGAAATCCATTCCACCTGATATAACGTAAAAGGAAATGTTATTTTCATTAATGAATTGTATGAATTCATGAAAACCTGTACGGATTTCAGCAGTTTCTTGTAAAAACTGAATAATATCATCGTGTAGATTAATAGGTATTAATCGAAATAATTGAGAAACACCTTCTTGAATAGAAAGTTCTTGCGATAAAATTTTTTGCTTTATTTCCTCTGCTTCTGGTGGTGCGAATTTTTCCATAATGGACATGATATTATCGTTATTTGTAATCGTACCATCGAAATCACAAAATACTTGAATACTCATAATTTCACCTCATGAGAAGGATTTCCCCATATTTGTAGTGCGCTATGCAAATTTATTTCATCCACTTCATGGAGTGGTTTACCTTGTAAAGTAGCTTCAATTGCAGCACGGAAAGCTTTGCCACCACCTTGAGCTCCATTTGGATGCCCATGAATCCCGCCGCCGGCATTAATAACAACATCCTTACCAAAATCTCGTAAAATAAAGGGAACGAAACCAGGATGAATTCCAGCAGATGGAACAGAAAAACTTTTCTTGAAATAGTGGTCTTCCTCAGTTAATGCTTCTGTAATGAGAAGAGCTTCCTCTTTTTCTAATGCAACGTTGCCGTATGGTGATGGGAATAAAGAGAAATCAGCACCAGCGTAACGTAGTAATTTTCCAAGTAGTAATGGAGAAGAGAAACCGTATAGTTTCGATGATGAATATGCGCCACTTACAGCAGGGTGTGCCATAATAGGAATTGGAATTTCATCGTCTTCTACAAGTGCTTGCAGTACATCTAATCCATAAGAAAATACATTAAATAAAAGAATGTCTGCTCCAGCTACCACCGCACGTTTCGCGTTTTCTTTTAAATCATAAGTTCGACCTGTTAAATTTACTGCGTATAAAGTTTTATGCCCGTAAGTTTCGTATACAGATTGTAAAACTTCTTTACCAGATTCAATTCTTTTTATAAGTGGTGTTAATGAGTTTTCGAATAAAATTTCATCATCTTTTACAATATCTACGCCTCCAATTGCCTGATCGCGTAGTTGAGTTTTTAAATATCCAATATTCCGTCCTATCATCCCTTTGAAAATACTCATTAGAAGAGGTCGATCTTGAACTTGTAAAAGGTTTCGGATGCCTTCAATTCCAAATTTTGGTCCAGGGAACTGTTTCTTTAATTCGTCTGAGAATGTTAAATCAATTAGTTTAATTTCTCCATCTAACGAAAGTTTTCCAAATGTTGTTGTCAAAATGGCTGGTAAGTCAGGGCTAAAGTTCAGCGATGGATAATGAATTTTAATGAGTCCACGTGATACTTTTTTGCCAAGGTAAGAGTTAATATGTTCTTGTTCGTCTAACGCTTCAATATGAATGACATTGCCTTTATGTTGTTTTAATTGTTCTTGTAATAAGTGTGGTAAATGAGTCCATGAACCAATTGTTAAACCGATTACAATTTGTTCTGCTTTCTTTTCTAAGTTGTGAGAATCATCGTGGATTAAATATGTCGCTATAATTCCGCTCATTGTTATACCCTCCTAGTTAAATAAAAAAACCTCTCAGCTAAGGAGAGGTTTTTTTACAACCAGCTCCTTATCTGTCAGCATAATGCTGCGAGAATTAGCACCGTGTCTACAATTGTAGATCGGTTGCCGGGTTTCGTCGGGCTCGTCCCTCCACCTGCTCTTGATAAGAAGTATTTAGAAATGTTTAAATTTTTAAGATAACTGAATTTTGTCAGATATTTTTTATGTTGTCAATGACTTTTTGAAAAAATTTAATTTATCAATTCGATTAATTGCTTCTCGTAATCTATCTTCCGTATGCAAGAGACCAACACGGACATACCCTTCGCCATGCTCACCAAATCCAACACCAGGAGCAACTGCAACGTGTGCTTTTTCTAGTAAAATGTCAGAAAATTGCTCAGATGTATATCCTTTTGGAACAGGAAGCCATGCAAAGAATGATCCTGTTGGAATGTTTACTTTCCAACCAATTGAGTGACAAGCTGAAATAAGAGCATTTCTCCGAGATTCATAACTATTAACAAGATCTACCACACAAGACTGCGAGCCTAATAGTGCTTCGCGGGCAGCATCTTGAACTGCACCAAAAATACTAACATACATATGATCTTGCAATAGGTTAATAGTTTCGATGACACTTTCATTTCCTACTGCAAAAGCAATACGCCATCCAGCCATATTGAAAGTTTTCGATAAAGTGTAAATCTCAATACCTGTATCTTTAGCGCCGTCTGCTTGCAAGAAACTAACAGGCTTTTGACCATCGAATCCGATAGCACCGTAAGCAAAATCGTGAACAACTAATATATTATGTTTATTAGCAAAATGAATGGTTGCATCAAAAAAATCTTTTGATGCAGTAGCACCGGTAGGGTTATTTGGATAGTTTAAAAACATTAACTTTGCTCGCTCCGCAACAGAGTCATCAATTTTTGTATAATCCGGTAAAAAATTATTTTCTGCAATAAGCGGCATTGTTTCAAATTGTGCTTTTGCTAAAGCAACTCCTGATAAATAATCTGGATAGCCTGGATCTGGAACGAGAATAGTATCACCAGGGTTTGTAAAACAAACTGGTAATTCTACTAATCCAGCCTTTCCGCCAAACAAAATAGCAACTTCAGTTTTTGGATTTACTACTACATCATATTCACGTTGATAGAATGTTGCCACGGCTTCTTTTAAGCTTTCGTGTCCGCGAAATGGCGGATATTTATGATGAATGGTCTTTTCAGCAGCATCTTGTAAAGCTTTAACGATATGCTGCGGTGTTGGTTGATCTGGATTACCTTGACCTAGATTAATAACATCGTGACCAGCTGCAACGACTTTGTTAACTTTTGCAACAAGTGAAGCGAAAAATTGTGTTGGCAATGATGTTACTATCTCAGAAGGTTGAAATAATTTCATACTTTCCACCTCTTTTGAAAGTTGTTACAATTCTAGTGACAAATGATATAATCTTTCCAGTATTTTGTAAAGAAAAAAATGAGAATGGGGCTGAAAAAATGAAAGTCGCATGTATTCAAATGGATATTGTCTTTGGAGATGTAGAAAAAAATATTGAGAACGCTAAAAAAAAAATAAGTGAAGCGATGAAAGAAAGACCAGATGTTATCGTCTTACCAGAACTATGGACAACAGGATATGATTTAACGAGACTTTCTGAAATTGCAGATACGGATGGATTAGAAACGAAAGAAAAGTTGAAAGAATGGTCGAAGCAATATGGTGTACATATTGTTGGTGGTTCCATAGCAAAGCAAACAGAGCAAGGGGTTACAAATACAATGTATGTTGTAAACAATGAAGGGAATCTAGTCAATGAATATAGTAAAGTACATTTATTTCAGCTGATGGATGAACATAAATATTTAGTTGCTGGTAATGAAACAGGTGAATTTAAGTTAGATGATGTAGAGTGTGCTGGTACAATTTGTTATGATATTCGTTTTCCAGAGTGGATGCGCGTTCATACTGCTAAAGGTGCAAAAGTTTTATTTGTTGTAGCAGAATGGCCATTAGTACGTTTAGCACATTGGCGTTTGCTTTTACAGGCGAGAGCAGTTGAAAATCAGTGTTATGTTGTTGCGTGCAATAGAGCAGGAAAGGATCCGAATAATGAGTTTGCAGGTCATTCTCTAATTGTGGATCCTTGGGGTGAAGTTGTGGTAGAGGCAAATGAAGAGGAATCAATTTTATTTGGAGAACTTAAATTCGAGAAAATTAAAGAGGTACGTAAAGGAATTCCGGTTTTTGCAGATCGTCGTCCAGAATTATACAAATAAAATGTTGACAAATGATTTTTATTCTTGGTATAGTCTTCATCATAAAGTTAAAAATTCTAAAAATTATAAAACTCTTATCAAGAGCAGGTGGAGGGATTTGGCCCGATGAAGCCCAGCAACCGACCGTAATACCATTGTGAAATGGGGCGTTTATGACGCCAAAAGGCACGGTGCTAATTCCAGCAGAAAGTAAACTTTCTGGCAGATAAGAGGGGAGAAGATAAACTTCAAACCTCTTTCTTTGTGGAAAGGGGTTTTTCTATTTTAGAAAAACCTCTGAATGAAAAGGAGGAGAAGACGATGGGATATTATTCATTAACTGAAACAACAGCTATACAATATGCGAAAGAACACGGTTATTTTGAAAAGAAAGCAAATGTAGTTTGTCATGAAATTGGAGATGGAAATTTAAATTACGTGTTCAAATTAGATGATGGAGAGAAGTCTATTATAATAAAACAAGCACTGCCATATGCGAAAGTAGTTGGTGAGAGCTGGCCACTGTCTATAAAAAGAGCGACGATTGAAAGTAAAGCATTACAAATTTTTGCGAAGTATGTGCCAGATTATGTTCCAGTAGTGTACAGTCATGATGAAGAGTTAGCAGTTACAGTAATAGAAGACTTATCAAGACTAACAATTACAAGAAAAGGATTAATAGATGGAGAAGGATATCCACTTTTATCCCAGCATATCGGTCGTTTTCTAGCACATGTTTTGTTTTATACTTCAGATTTCGGTTTACAGTCAGAAGAGAAAAGGGTACTAGAAGGTACATTTGTAAATCCAGACCTTAGTAAAATTACAGAAGATTTAGTTTTTACGGATCCATTTGGACATTATGATACGAATGATTATGAGTCAGATTTACAGTCAGTGATTGATGAACTTTGGAGTGACAAAACTTTAAAGCTAAAAGTAGCACAATATAAATATAAGTTTTTAACGAGAAAAGAAGCGCTTATTCATGGTGATTTACATACTGGTAGTATTTTTTCATCACCTTCTGAAACGAAAGTGATCGATCCAGAATTTGCAACGTACGGTCCATTTGGATTTGATATCGGTCAATTTATTGCAAATCTATTATTAAATGCTTTATCTAGAGAAGAAGAAAAGAGAAGTGTACTATTTTTCCATATAGAAAAGACATGGAGTTATTTTGTAGAAAACTTTACGAAGTTATGGATTGGAGAAGGTGTAGAAGCATATACGAAAGAAAAACAATGGTTACCAATTATTTTGCAAAATATCTTTACTGATGCCGTCGGATTTGCCGGATGTGAACTGATTCGTAGAACAATTGGCTTAGCTCATGTAGCGGATTTAGATGGGATAGCAAATAAAGAAAATAGAATTCAAGCTAAAAAACAAGCGTTATCCTTAGGTAGAGAACTAATAAAATATGAAGCCAAGTGTGCTGATATTCAACTGTTTCGAACATTATTTCAACAGACAGTTGGAGGTGTAAAAGCATGAGTACAATTATTACTATTCCGAGATCTGTAAGTTGGAAAGGCGATGCAATTGCAGTATTAAATCAAACAAAGTTGCCGCATGTCACTGAATACAAAACATTAACGAATATTGAAGAGGTATGGAAAAGTATCATTATGTTAGAAGTAAGAGGAGCGCCTGCAATTGGAATTGTAGCTGCGTTTGGTTTGGCGCTTGCGGCAAAGAAATACGATGCTATAAATATCTATGAGTTTCAGAAGAAGTTTAATAGAGATTGTAACTATTTAGGAACATCACGCCCGACAGCAGTCAATTTATTTTGGGCAATCGATCGTATGAGAGAATCTATTCGAGAGATTACTACAATAAAAGAAGCTCAAAAAATATTAGAAGAAGAAGCGCTTCATATTCAGCAAGAGGATGAAATGGTGTGCCGAAGTATTGGAGAACATGCTTTAACATGTTTTAAAGACGGTGATAAAATTTTAACAATTTGTAACGCTGGAAGTATTGCAACTGCTAGATATGGAACAGCATTAGCCCCATTTTATATTGGGAAAGAGAAGGGTGTGCGTTTACATGCGTATGCGTGTGAAACGAGGCCGGTTTTACAAGGTGGTCGTTTAACGACATGGGAATTGAAACAAGCAGACATTGATGTAACGCTTATTACGGATAATACTGCAGCACATGCAATTCGAACGAAAGAAATTAATGCGATTATCGTAGGGGCAGATCGAATCGTTGAAAACGGTGATACTGCTAATAAAATAGGAACATTAAATTTAGCTATATTAGCAAAGTATTTCGGTATCCCATTTTACGTTGCAGCACCGTTATCTACATTTGATACTACGAAACAAACAGGTGCTGAAATTGTCATTGAAGAAAGAGATGAAACAGAAGTTACGAAAATTTTTGGGAAACAAGTGGCGCCACTTGGAACGCCTGTATTTAACCCTGCATTTGATGTAACACCGCATGAATTAATTACGGGGATTATTACTGAGAAAGGTATTTTACGTGGAGATTATAAGCAAGAAATTACATCATTATTTGAAAAAATAAGCTAACTGCTCAGTCGCTATATAAAAAAACGGTAGAAAAGCATGTTTTTAAATGGTCGAGAGGGACTGGCTATGTATAGGAGCGGTAAGTGCCTGTTCCTACCACGCGCAACGTTTTAAAACAAAGAAAGGTAGCAAGGTGTAGGACCATTTGTATCTTCATGGTAGCAATCTATATGCTGAAAAATGAAATGTATGGCTGAGTAGTTAAAAACAAGCTAATAAAAAATAGCTTGTTTTTTATGCCTTAAGTCTTCGTTTCCTCTTATTTATGTAATGAAGGGAGGAGAGAAAGATGGAAGAGTGGATCGGGATGATAGGTAATGTGGGCTTTCCAATTGTTGTAACGCTATATTTACTACATCGCATTGAAAGTAAATTAGACGGAGTGATTGTAGCAATTGAGAAGCTCCCTAAACAATTACTAAAGTAGGAAGATCCTCGCGATAGAAAGTAAAATAAAGTTTGCTCGCGAAGAGCAAACTTTATTTTTTATCCCGCATTAATGGGCAGTAAAAGCCCGATTGGTGAAGGCTAATAATTAGTGGGGATGAACAAAACCCCCACTGATTAAAGTTTCACTTTATTGAGCAGTATAACCACCATCGATAACGACAGCTTGACCAGTTATACCTTTTGCTTTTTCACTCGCTAAAAACATAGCATAATCAGCAATTTCTTGTACTTGTAGCAAACGTTTCTGTGGTACAAGAGGATAAATGACATCTTCTAAAACATTTTCAAGTGGTACATTTCGCGTAGTTGCTAAGTCTTGTAGTTGATTTCGTACAAGAGGGGTATCAACATATCCGGGACAAAGAGCATTTACAGTAATTCCATGAGTTGCTCCCTCTAAAGCAGCAACTTTTGTTAATCCAATTACACCATGTTTCGCACTATTATAGGCAGCTTTTCCAGCGAATCCAACAAGTCCGTTAATCGAAGCAACATTAATAATACGACCATATTTTTGCTTTTTCATAATCGGAAAGGCATGTTTGATGGCGATAAATGGAGCGATTTGCATAATTTTAATAAGAAGCTCGAATTTATCAGTTGGAAAATCTTCAATCGGTGAAACATGTTGCATTCCTGCGTTGTTAATTAATACATCTAATGAGCCGAAGTGAGTAACTGTTTGAGAAATTGCTACTGTAATTTCTTCTTCAGATGTAACGTCACATTTTAAACCAATGGCTTGATAGCCTTCTTTTTGCAATTGTTCAGCAGCTTCTTTCGCACGTTCTTCAAGACGATCACTAATCACAACTTTAGTACCTTCTTTTGCGAAAGCACTTCCCATTTCATAACCAATACCGCTCGCAGCACCTGTTAAAAAGACAACTCGATTTGTAACCATGATGAAAAACACTCCTTCATAATAAAAGTTCTCTTATTGCTCTATTTAGAGAGGTGATAATAAAATTCCTGCAAACATTTGGAAAAATATTGCTAGCTATCTTGTTTTGCAAAGTAGCGTTTGCTATACTATTTTGTAAAGCAAGATACTTACGCTTATCTATCTTGTAAAACAAGATAGTGGGAGGATTTGAAATATGTCGACAAGTCAAATGCTGAAAGGGATTTTAGAAGGATGCTTACTTGCTATTATTTCTGAAGGTGAAATATACGGTTATGAAATGAGTGAAAGATTAGCGAAGTATGGTTTTACAATGGCGAGTGAGGGAAGTATTTATCCGTTATTAATACGAATGCAAAAGGAAGGATTAATAACAAGTGTAATGAAGGAATCTCCATCTGGTCCAAAGCGGAAATATTATACATTAACAGAAAAAGGCGAGGAAGCACTTAATGAATTTATGGATCGCTGGGAAGCGATGCAAAGTAGTGTAGAGCGTCTACTTGAGGGGAAGGGGAGAAAAAAATAATGTTATCAAGTGAAGCACGAAATTTTTTATTAGAAATGAGATTATTTTTAGCGGCAAAGAGTGTGAAAGAAAGCGATATTGAAAATTTTATAGAAGATGCGGAACTCCATTTAATTGAGGGTGAGAGTGATGGGAAAAGTGTAGAAGATATTTTCGGAAGCTCACCGAAAGAGTATGCAAATGAACTTGTAAAAGTAATGGAAAGAGATAGACAGGAAACGTGGAAGCAAATTGGTTTTACAGTAATGAATATTGTATCGTTTTGGATTATTGCTTCTATCTTAATAGTGAATAACGGAATGTTACAGATTTCACTTATTCAGTGCGTTGGGTATAGTTTTTCCTTGATTTTAGTTGTTATAGGTCCTAATTTTTTACTTCGCAAAATGACCTTCGTAACAAGTTTTACAAAAACGTGGTTTTCTATGTGGTTTTTAGTCATGATTGCGCCAATGTTTTTAATAGGAGTTGTTACGATATTAGATGTAATCTATCCTACCAAAATGTTTACATTCACCCAAACGCAAAGTTATATATTAGCTGGAGCTATTTTTATTATCACAGTAGCGATAAATATGTATTTTGAAGGATGGTTTAAAAACTTATATTTAATTATTCCACTTTCTATTATGTTAGTGTTTAAAACATTTACATCAGAAGATCTCGTGCCAATGTTATTTCAAATTATATGTTTATACGGAAGTTTGTTTATTTTAATCTTCCTTGAAATTATGATGAAGGCGAATAGAAGAGTAACGGTTAAATAAGGGAGGGGTTATCATGCAGATTTCTAAAGAAGGAGAAAAGTTTTTAATCGATACGAAAGTGTATTTAATAACAAAAGGAATTAAAGAAGAAGATGTGGACGCTTTTATAGAGGATGCAGAACTTCATTTAATAGAAGGTGAGAAAGAGGGAAAGACGGTAAGCGATATATTCGGTGATTCACCAAAAGAATATGCGGAAGAATTAGCGAAAGAAATGGAGAAGGATAAAGGCGGGAGTATAAAGAGTATTCTTGCCATGATAATTGGTATTGGCGGGTATTGGATATTAACTCATATTTTATTTAATAATCCGAATCAGCAATTTACACTAACGAATATACAGTTAATTGGCTATCCTATCGTTTTAATCATTACGATTATTGGAACCATTGTTGCGTTTAGAATGTCTTCTTTTAAAAATAAATTTGTAGAGTTCGGGATTATTTACATAATAGTAATGGTTCCCATTTTATTATTAGTATTATTGATGTTTGTTGATAAATGGTACGGTACACCTATTTTGCAATTTTCGACAATGCAAACATATATATTAGCAGCAAGTATCTTTTTATTACTTTTTGTTGGAGAAGTGTATGTCCTTGGTTGGATGGGTGTTTTGGTGCTAATTGTTCCTTTAGCGATTATGTTTATATTTAAAGAATTAGAAGAAAAAAATGTGTTTTGGGGAATTGCAAAGATATTACTTATGTATGGAAGTATATATGGATTAATGAGATGGTCTTTAAAAATTGAAGAGAGAAAAAGTGTAAACGAGTAGTTCAAAAAAAGTGGCTGCTCTGGATATACAAAAAATTATTTCCAAAGAAATACTATATTTTGATTTTTAGAGGGATTCGGTTTAGGTGTATAGTGTATCCTTTGCAGCCGGTATATCGTTTATTAATTGGAATAAATTGTTTTAAACAGTAACAAGATCGTTACTGTTTTTTTCTTTGTAATAAGAGACTTTGTAAAGAGAGCGCTTTTTGTTCATTTGTTAATAATGAATTGATGTGAACGTTATTAGGGCTAGGGACTATAGGGTACATAAGGTTCGATGGTGAATGGTGATGTTCAGAACCGGTTGGAGAGTGGGGATCTGCGTGCGTAAGTTTTCCATGAATTCGTCTTGTAAATAAAATATGACCAATTTCGTGAGCGAGGGTGTATATATTTTTCATTGGAGCAGCTGAGTTTGTTAAAACGATGTAACCAGTAAGTTGTTGTTGTTTCGCTAGAGAGTAAGCGCAAGCGATTACTGCGGTTTCTTTGAAATAATCACTACCAATATAACAAATATAAAGGTCGCATTCAGGAGCTTCGTTAACACAAGTTTGAAAAAAAGATGATAATTTTTCCTGACTTTGAATGGAGTTTTTATAACTAATTTCCCGATTAGAAAAACGGAAAAGCTCGTTTAGTACAATTACTTCTTTAATTTTAAATGTAATGGGATGCCAAATTGATTCTGCAACTGCTAAATCTTTTGCAATACGGTCGTCAGAAATATCGGCGCCTGGAGTAATGCAAACACATATATTAACGTATGAATTCATAAGGAACACCTCAAATGAAAAAATTCTTTCTATAATATATGTGGGGGAAAGGTCCTATGTATGGATAAACGCCTTGTTTATTACACGAATATATAGACTATAAGTCGAAAAAATTTCATAGTTCTATAACGTAGTATGGTCTGCTTTTTGATATAGTAAAGAAAAGGGGGAGAATATATGTATACATTAAAAATCGTTTCAGACAGAGAAGCTCTGTATCAATTTGCGAGCTATGTAAGAGTTGTGCAAGGGATTGAAGATGTATATGTAGAGGTGGGAGAACCTTTATATGAACATCCATTAATGAAGTTTTATGTACATATTACAATTGAAGAAACATATGATCAGCATAAAGCATTGCAAGAAATAGCTAGGTTAGTAGAATTAGGGCGTTTTACATATGTCCATTATCATAATGAGGAAATTGAAGAAGCTTTTGAAGTTGTAAAATACGAAAGCTTTAAGAAATAAAGTGAAACTTTAATCAGTGGGGGTTTTGTTCATCGCCCACTGATTATCAGCCCTCACCAATAGGGCTTTTATGGGCAGCCCGATCCCCACCTAACTTCTTTACTTTCGCTGAATTTTGAGGTAGGGGTCTTACCGCCCGCAAATAGCAGGATAACGGTAAAAAAAGGAAGTGGAAGCTTCCTTTTTTATTGAAAATTACAGCAACAAAAGAAAGAGAATTTTGTTATGATAAGGAAGGGTGAGGAAAGGGGAGTTTACATATTGGGGTATATTGAAGAGTTACGCAAAGTAGTTGGTACAAGACCACTTATTTTAGTAGGATCAGCAATTATTATATTAAATGATAATCAAGAAGTATTGCTTCAATATCGTTCAGATACATATGATTGGGGCGTACCTGGTGGGGCAATGGAACTGGGAGAAACGACAGAAGAAACTGCTCGTAGAGAATTATTCGAGGAGACGGGACTAAACGCGAAAATTATGCAATTTCTTGGCGTTCTTTCAGGAAAGGAAGTTTATTTCCGTTATCCAAATGGAGATGAAATTTTTAATGTGATTCATCTGTATCAGGCACATCATGTAAGCGGAGAATTAAAGCTCGATCATGAAGGGTTAGAACTTCAATATTTTCCAGTAGATAAGTTACCAAAATTGAATGAAACGACAGAGAAGATATTACAAAAATTCTTATACGCATTGACAGAATAGAAGGTTAATTCCTTCTATTTTTATTATATTAAATATTTTGATTTTTTGGTATGTTTATAGTATGATAATTTTAGACATACAACTTATGGAATTTCACCTACAAACTTACTAGGGTACATAAGAGAGGGGCAAGTACAAAATGCATAATGTTGTCATTACAGCTGCAGTTCGTTCACCAATTGGAACTTTCGGAGGAGCACTAAAAAATATAACACCAGTAGAATTAGCTGTTCCTGTACTTCAGGAAGCTGTAAAAAGAGGCGGAGTAGAGCCACATGAAGTTGATGAAGTAATTTTAGGTCATTGTATTCAAAGAACTGATGAAGCAAATACGGCAAGAACAGCTGCATTAGCGGCAGGATTTCCTGACACAGTTACTGGTTATACAATTCAACGTCAATGTTCTTCAGGTATGCAAGCAATTATGTCTGCTGCAATGCAAATCCAATTAGGTGTAAGTGATATTGTTGTTGCAGGTGGAGTAGAAGCAATGAGCTCGAGCCCTTATGCATTAAAACAACACCGCTGGGGACAACGTCTACAGCACGGAGAAATTCGTGATACGGTGTGGGAAGTTTTAGAAGATCCGATTCACCATATTATGATGGGTGAAACAGCGGAAAATTTAGTTGAACAATATGAAATTACAAGAGAGGAACAAGATGAAGTTGCGCTTCGTAGTCATACATTAGCGTTGCAAGCGATGGAGTCTGGATACTTTGACGATCAAATTGTTCCTATTACAATAAAAGAACGTAGAAAAGAAGTTGTATTTGCGAAGGATGAACATCCACGTGCAGATATTACAGCGGAAAAATTAGCAGGATTAAAACCAGCTTTCCGTAAAGACGGATCAGTAACTGCAGGGAATTCATCTGGTCTTAATGACGGAAGTGCAGTTCTAGTATTAATGAGCGAAGAAAAAGCAAAAGAAAAAGGCTTACAACCGTTAGCTCGAATTGTTGGATACTCAGTAGCGGGTGTAGATCCGAAAATTATGGGTATTGGACCAGCACCAGCAATTCGTAAAGGATTAGAAAAAGTAGATTGGTCATTAGAAGATGCAGATTTACTTGAAATTAATGAAGCTTTCGCTGCACAATATTTAGCTGTAGAGAAAGAGTTAGGGTTAGACCGTGAGAAAGTGAATGTAAACGGTAGTGGTGTAGGACTTGGACATCCAATTGGTTGTACAGGAGCTCGTATTACTGTAAGTTTAATTCACGAATTAAAAAGACGTGGATTAGAGAAAGGTATTGCCTCTCTATGCGTTGGAGGCGGTATTGGAGTAGCTTTATTTATAGAAGCATTATAAAAAAGAGGCAGCTATTGCAGTGACCCCTGTCAAGTAGACAGTATTAAAAAAGCGCAACTAAGCAACCTGAGTTCTATATTTATATGGACTCAGGTTATTTAATTTCTTTTGAAATCTTTGATGATTATAAAAGTACATATATTTACGCACGGCAAGTTTGACCTCATTCGCTTTACGGAAGGAGTGTAAATGAAAACACTCTGCCTTAAAGTGACTGAAGAAGTTTTCCATACAAGCATTATCCCAACAGTTGCCTCTTCGAGACATACTTGCCTTCATCTGATATTTTTTAAGTAATTGATTATATTGACGAGATGTATACTGGGACCCTTGATCACTATGTAAGAGGATTCCCTTCACATTTCGTTTTTTCTTTGCCTTTTTAAGTGTATCTAACACAAGTTTTAAGTCGTTTCTACGACTGGTTTCATAGGCAACAATTTCATTATTGTATAAATCCTTAATAGCGGATAAGTACAAGCGCTGTCCATTGAAAATCAAATAGGTGATATCGGTTACCCATTTCTCATTCGGTTTTGAAGCTTGAAACTGCCTATTGAGATGGTTTTCTGAAAGCACATAAGCCTCTTTTTTTCCGTAATAAGGTCGTTTTTTTCTAATTACGGCTTTGATACCTAGTTCACTCATCAATCTTTGGATGCGCTTATGATTCAAATGAAGGTTATATGTGGCTTTCAGCCACACTTGTATTCTTCTATATCCATAAATTCCTCTTAATTTTTTATGACACTCCAATATCTTTTTCTTAATTTCGATATCCTCTGATTGTTTTTTTGAAGGCGTCGTATGCCGTTTTATCCATTTGTAGTACCCACTTCTGGTTACACCAGCAATATCGCATAGAATGGTCACTGTATAACCTGTTTTTGTCATTTCATGGATGACTTCGAATTTTTTCGTTTTGGATACGACTTTCATTCCTCCTTTTACATCCCTAAGAGCTTTTTTAACATTTCATTTTCCGCTTCTAATCGTCGGATCTTAGCTTCAGGATCTTCGGGTCTAACCCTTGGTCTACCTAAACCTGGTCCTTTCGCTTTACCGCGTTTTTCTTCTAGTCCTTTGATTCCTTCAGCTTCAAAGTATTTCACCCAACGACTTACAACCGAGTGATGAATACCTAATTCTTTCGCAATGGTTTTATAGCTCATGCCTTCTTTTAAGTATAAATCTATAGCTTTTTTCTTAAATTCTACATCGTAAGTGACTCTAATTTTTCCCATAAAAAAAATCCCCTCCATAGTAAACAGGTTAATGTTCTTTCTTTTTCCTGTCTACTATAAGGGGATCATATCATATTGCTGCCTCTTTTTTTATGACTCAAATAAGTGATGAAATAATCGATCGCGATTTTCAAAGAAAAGTTTCGTCGTTTGGTAATGCTCCGTTTCTTCTAATGTCGATTCGTGAATCCCTTCTTGAGTTAAAGAGTATATAGTAGATTCAGGATAAGCCATTAAAATGGGAGAATGCGTTGCGATAACAAATTGTGAACCTTGTTCAGCTAGTTCGTGCATGCGAATGAGCATTGAAAGTTGTCTCATTGGGGATAAAGCTGCCTCAGGCTCATCTAAAATGTATAAACCTTGTCCTGAAAAACGATTCATAAATAATGAGAAGAAGGATTCGCCGTGTGATTGTTCGTGAAGTGAAACACCACCATAAGATTTTATAGCATCTATTTCATCGATATAAGAAGCAACGTTATAAAATGATTCAGCGCGAAGAAAGAAACCGTCGTTTGGTGTATTGAAACTTTTTGAAATTCGAAGATATTCATGTAAAGATGAATGGGAATCGTTTGTGCTAAAACGGAAATTCTTCGTTCCACCTTCTGCATTAAAACCTAAAGCAATTGCAATTGCTTCCAGTAATGTTGATTTACCTGTCCCATTCTCTCCAATAATGAATGTTACATTTGGGTGGAAAGCTAGTGATTGTAATGTTCGTATAGCCGGTAAGCAGTATGGATATGCGGAAAAGCTAGGGATATTTTCTTTTTGTAATGAGACGCTTTTTAAAAAGGGTGTTTCAATCAATATATAAACCTCAATTCATAAGGGATTTTGTTTCTAAAAAAGCAGCAAATACAAATGTAATACAACTTGCTAGTAATATTGTATATTGAAGTGCGCCAAAACCGAGCCCTTCCCAGCCGAAAGTCATTCTCTTCCATATGAAAATGAAAAGAACGCTCATAAAGCCAAAGAGAGCAGGCATATATTTTATAATTTTCAAGTGCTTCCATAGAAAGAAGCCAATGTATGTACTTAAAAAAAAGGTAGACAGAACAAGAAAAAATACAAGTGTTAACGACACGTGAACTCCTCCTATTTTCTGAATATTTTATGTGGATTATAACACGTAAACTATCATATTCCAATGTGAAAATAAACATTGCATCAAGATTAATTCTCTCGTTATGATAGATGATATTCTATTAGAAATATGAAGAGGAGTATTAATATGCCGTTTACATTTGCACATCCAGCAGCTGTTCTCCCTTTTGCTAAGAAACATTCTAGTTATATTTCGGTGACGGCTCTTATATTAGGTAGTATGGCACCTGATTTTGAATATTTTTTATATTTTAGGCCATACGGTATTATTGGCCATACATGGGCTGGTTTCTTCTATTTGAATTTACCACTCGTTTTTTTATTAGCATATGCATATCATCGTATTTTAAAAGGACCGTTTATAACACATTTACCTAAGCCTTTTGCTAGTTACTATAAATATGTAATAGATGCGAAGTGGGGGCTATATACTTGGAAGGACTTTTTTGTATTTTGCTATTCTGCTTTATTCGGTATGGTGACGCATGTCGTTTGGGATGCTTTTACTCATAAGACAGGCTATTTTGTTGTGAAAATACCACTGTTACAGCAAGAAGTATATAGTATTCCAATTTATAAATTTTTACAGCATGGGAGTACGTGTTTTGGTCTACTATTACTAATATATGTACTATTGAAATATAGGAGGGAAACTGATCAAGATACTAGTTTAACTTCGGAAAAAAAGAAATATTGGGCTTCATCTATCGTTGTGGCGACCATTATATTTATCGTTCACGCGTTATTAGACCCCTATTTTCATATTTTCCAAATAGGAGGTATAATAGTATCTGGACTGACAAGTTCGTTTTGTGGACTTCTTATTGTTTCTATAGTTTACAAATCAAGGGACTAATTTATATTAATGAATGATAGTGTTAGGAGAAATTAAATGATGAAAGCATGGAAAAGTATTTTTGTTTTATGCAGTTTTCTTCTTATGTTAAGTGGTTGCTTCCAGCAAGAAGAAAAGAAGGCAGAACCTAAAAAGAAAGAATCTATTCCAGAAACAAAAGAGTATGGTGGGCGTGAGCTTAAAAAAGTAGGACAAAAAGTGAAAGAAAAAGGGTGGGGGACATTTGAATTAGAACAGATTCATTCTGTGAACCAGACATTTGAAGTAGCCCCAATGAAAATTCACGTACAAGACGTTAAAGTTATCTCATTATCACAAATGAGCAAAGAGGCAAAAAATACATTGAAAGTGTATACTGCATTAACTCCTGAAGAAGTGAAGCGTAGATTGGGAGATAAAGTGAGTCAAGAAGATGCTGAATTATATGCATCGTTAAGTGGAACAGAGATTAGCGATACGATTCGGTATGTTGAAATTACATATAAGGTAGAGAATAGTGGAGATAAGAACATGCAATTTTTCTCTATGAATGATGTTGCTATAAATGACAAACAACATTTTAATGTAGCGACTCAAAACTTTTTATATGATGAAGATACGCTCGTTGGTACAAAGAGTGTTTCAAGGGAAGATTATAGGCCTGGTGAGACACGAGAAGGAATTATCGGTTTAATACTTGATGATGGAAAAGAAAAAGTAAAGGATATTAAGTTTACGACAGATGATTTAGCAGCAGGAGACACAAATGAAGCTGTTAAAGAACCGCAAACTTTTAATATTTCACTCTCTAAATAAAGTGTCTTTATAATAATTTAAGCAAAAACAGTCAGCATAAAAAGTTATGCTGACTGTTTTTTTAGTTCTTTCACATATGAATCTACACTTTGAAAAGGTACTGTAATTTTAAAAGCATCTTTTTGCTCGTTAAATTGTTTTTCATTATAAGGACCGAATCGTTTATTATGCTTTACATCGATAATCCAATAATGTTCACTTTTTTTATTTGTAATTGCTGCGTCAGGATTATTTGGATCTGATTTTTCCTCAATTTGTTTTGTGATAATGTATTTATCGTCCCAAGCAATTTCTGTAATCTTTGCAGGGATGTATTGTGTAGCATATACAGCATCCTGAGAGGGGAAAAGTTCAAATGCATCTCCAGAAGTATGGATGAGTTCATATTCATCGTTAATTGTATAAGTTAAATGGTTTGTATTGCCTGTACAACCTGTTAATAAGAGTGCGGCAAATAGGATTATCCATCTTTTCAATATGGGAACCTCCTTTATAATGCTGTTGTAACACATTGTACAAGAAAAGTAAGCGAAACGCCAGTTTACAATGTTTTTTAGAAGTGGTACGATGAAACGGGTAAAGAAGGATATGAAGGAGTCGACACAAAATGAAGTTAAAGATGCATCGTCCAGCGCTTGTAATGAATCGCATAGGTGCTTCCCTTATTGACATGTTTTTAATCTCGGTTACGTACGGTGCAGTAGTAGCTATTATTACAGGAAACTATAGTGCTATTTTTGATCGTTTTAATATAAGTTTAGGTGACTATAGATATGACCTTACACTTGTTTTCGTATTAATGGCTATAAATTTTATTCTGTTACCTTTTCTTTGGAACGGTTCTACACTTGGTAAAAAGGTAACAAGAACAAAAATAATCTCGTTAACAAGTGAAAAACTAACGTTACAAACATTAATAATACGATTTTTGGTATTATTATTACCAAGCATATTATTACTTGGAGTTCCATTAATATGCAATGTATATATGATGTTATTCCGCAAAGATAATTGTGGCTTCCATGATTTAATTGCAAAGACGAAAGTGATGAGTCTTGTATAATTAATATTTAGATTATACGTGCTACTAATGAAATAAGACTTTTTATCGTTTGTATATAAAAAGTCTTATTTTTAATTTCGTGAAAAATTTCATCATTCTCTTATTTTTTCATAAAATTAGATAAATGGAATTGATATAGGGTGGATATCTCCTATATAGTACCTTCCATATTACGGAAGGATGTTTAAAGAAGCTGTAGCTAATTCAAACATCCTATTTTCGTTTTGAATAGATTGAAAATTAAGAGAATGATATAATGGATATAAATAATATCGTTATATAACAAAGGGGGATTTGGAATGACTGGAGGTAGCTTAATATTTTGGGGAATTCTTATTTTTATTGGTTTAACCTTCGATCAATATAATAGTAAGAAAAAAAAAGAAACAGAAAAGTAACCGCTTACAAGTTGTGGAGTAAACTTTTCCTGCTTGCGGACTAATCTAATAAAGGAGTATACTGAATGACGGTAAGACATATAGAAGGGGTAATGAAAATGAAGCTTGCAGGAAAAGTTGCCATTGTAACTGGTGGTGGCATCGGTATTGGACGTAGTACAGCTCTTTTGTTGGCTAAGCAAGGCGCAAAAGTAATTGTGACGGACATTGATCAAGAAAGTGGACAAGCAACAGCCGAGGAAATTACGGATTTAGGCGGAGAAGCACTTTTTGTATCCTACGATATGGGGAAACAAGGAGATTGGCAACGTGTTATTAGTTTTGCTATGGAGGCATACAGTCGTATTGATATGCTTTTTCAAAATGCTGGTCTATATAAAATAGATTCTATTTTTTCTCGCCAACAAGAGAACGATTCCAATGTACTTTGTATTAATGACGTTTGGATAGAGATAAAACAATTAACGTCATCTTTTATGAAACAGCAAGAAGAAGTGGTGCTTAGTGATTTACCTGTTTTTGGTATTATTAGCACGAGAGGACAATCATTTCATACAATAGAAGCCCTAGTATAATAATGGAAAACCGCCCCCAGTATATATGTGGACGGTTTTTTTGTATGTTCTATTATAGAACTTTATTTTTTAACGAATACGTTGTTCGGTTTGGCTATCAAAGAAATGTGCTTTATTCATATCAAAAGCAAGTTTAATTTGGTCACCAGGTGAAAAAGTATGTCTTGCATCAACACGTGCTGCAAAATCTTGATTTCCAAGTTTCATATATAAAATGGATTCAGCCCCTAACAACTCTGCAACTTCAATTTTCGTTGTGAAAGTAGTAGCTTGTGAAGCTTCTAAAAATAATAGTTCATCATGAATATCTTCTGGACGAATACCTAAAACAATTTCTTTATTTACATAGCCTTGATCGCGTAATAACTTCATTTTTCCTTCAGATACTTTAAACTTTAGTGAACTGTCTATAACGAAATCGGTTTCAGTTAATTTTCCACGGAAGAAATTCATTGCGGGTGAACCGATAAAACCACCAACGAAAATATTTTCAGGTGTTTCATATACTTCTTTTGGAGTTCCAATTTGTTGGATTTTGCCGTCTTTCATAACAACAAGGCGTGAAGCCATTGTCATTGCCTCAGTTTGATCATGTGTTACATAAATTGTCGTTGTGCCAAGGCGGTGGTGTAATTTAGAAATTTCTGATCGCATTGCAACACGTAGTTTAGCGTCTAAGTTTGATAATGGTTCATCCATTAAGAAGACTTTTGCGTCTCGAACAATTGCTCTACCTAATGCAACACGTTGACGTTGTCCACCTGATAAAGCTTTCGGTTTTCTATCTAAATATTGTTCAAGCCCTAAAATTTGAGCTGCATGTTTCACTCGACGGTCGATTTCATCTTTCGGTATTTTTCGAAGTTTTAATCCAAATGCCATATTATCATACACACTCATATGTGGATAAAGAGCGTAGTTTTGGAAGACCATTGCGATATCTCGATCTTTTGGAGGAACATCGTTCATTAGCTTACCATCAATTGAAAATTCTCCTTTTGAAATATCTTCAAGTCCAGCTACCATTCGTAGTGTTGTAGATTTTCCGCATCCAGAAGGACCAACGAATACGATAAATTCTTTATCTTGAATGTGTAAGTTAAAATCTGTTACGGCTGTTACGTTATTATCATATATTTTATAAATATTTTCTAATTTAAGTTCTGCCATGATATTTCCCCCTAGAAAGTTTATGCAAACGTTTTCTTTGAATTTATTATAAACGAATAGATTCAAAAAAGAAATAAAAACACTATAAAAAAATAAAACGTTTTCATTATTCCTATGAATATATAATAAGTTTCACATGTTTTATTAGAAAAAGAAAATAAATATTGTAAGCGCTATTTTAAATTTGGATAGAATCTGTTATCATTCAGTAATGAAAACGTTTGCGCCTTAAAAAAAGAAAAAAGAATCAATAGTATAGATGAAATGGGGTAGCATAATGGGAAAACAATGGTGGAAAGAAAGTGTAGTATATCAAATTTATCCTCGTAGTTTTATGGATAGTAATGGTGATGGTATAGGTGACCTTCGTGGTATTCTTACGAAGCTAGACTACTTAAAAGAATTAGGTATTGATGTAATTTGGTTATCACCAGTCTATGAATCTCCAAACGATGATAATGGTTACGATATAAGTGATTATTGTAAAATTATGAACGAGTTCGGAACAATGGAAGATTGGGATGAACTATTACATGAAATGCATAAACGTAATATGAAACTTATGATGGACTTAGTTGTTAATCATACTTCAGATGAACATAATTGGTTTATTGAATCATGTAAATCGAAAGATAATAAATATAGAGACTATTATATATGGCGCCCTGGAAAAGAAGGGAAAGAGCCGAATAACTGGGGAGCAGCATTTAGTGGATCTGCATGGCAATATGATGAGATGACAGATGAATATTATTTACATCTGTTTTCTAAAAAACAGCCAGATTTAAACTGGGATAATGAAAAGGTAAGACAAGATGTTTATGACATGATGAAGTTTTGGTTAGAAAAAGGAATTGATGGGTTCCGTATGGATGTTATTAATTTTATTTCTAAAGAAGATGGCTTACCAGCTGTTGAAACGGATGAAGAAGGATATGTTTCAGGGCATAAACATTTTATGAACGGTCCGAACATTCATAAGTATTTGCATGAAATGAATGAAGACGTATTGTCTCAGTATGACATTATGACGGTTGGGGAAATGCCTGGTGTAACGACAGAAGAGGCTAAATTGTATACAGGGGAAGCTAGAAAAGAACTACAAATGGTATTCCAATTTGAACATATGGATTTAGATTCCGGAGAAGGTGGGAAATGGGATGTAAAACCATGCTCACTTCTTACTTTGAAACAAAATTTAACAAAGTGGCAAAAAGCATTAGAACAAACAGGATGGAATAGCCTTTATTGGAATAACCATGACCAGCCTCGCGTTGTATCTCGTTTTGGTAATGATGGAGCTTATCATACTGAATCAGCAAAAATGTTAGCGACAGTACTTCATATGATGAAAGGGACACCATATATTTATCAAGGAGAAGAAATCGGAATGACCAATGTTCGATTTGAATCAATTGATGAATACCGAGATATTGAAACACTAAATATGTATAAAGAAAAAGTTATAGAGCGCGGCGAAGATATAGATAAAGTGATGCAGTCTATATATATAAAGGGCCGAGATAATGCTAGAACTCCGATGCAGTGGGATGATAGAGAACATGCTGGATTCACAACGGGTGAGCCTTGGATTGCGGTAAATCCTAACTACAAAGAGATTAATGTGAAACAGGCAATCCAAGATGAAGAATCGATTTTTTATTACTATAAAAAATTGATTGAATTACGTAAAAACAATGAAATAGTTGTGTATGGAACATATGATTTAATATTAGAAAATAACCCTTCTATTTTTGCTTATGTAAGAACATATGGAGAAGAAAAGCTTCTGGTGATTGCAAACTTTACTGCAGATGAATGTGTATTTGAATTGCCTGAGGACATTATTTATAGTGAAGCAGAGTTATTAATACACAATTATGATGTAGAAAATGTATTGATAGAAAACATTACATTACGACCATATGAAGCAATGGTATTTAAATTGAAATAAGAAAAGCCTTATGCCACCCTGGCATAAGGCTTTTACTATTACCATTTTAAAATAGAGAATCCATACGGTGGAAGTGTAACTTGTAATACACTTGCTTCCGCTGAAAATTCTTCGTTTGTATAAATGTTAATTATTTTCTTCCTGGTAATATGAAGAGGGAGTGAAGTTGTAACTTCACTGTTAGTAGGATTTAAAACGAAAAAGATAGTTTCATCTTCATATGTTTTTGTATAAGAAATATAATTATGTTCATCATTTGCCTCAATGAATTGAAAAGTACCATTTCCTCCAAATGCTTTATGTTGTTTCCGTAATGAAATTAATGTTTGTATATGTGTAAATAAAAGAGTATCTTGTTCTTTTTCATCCCATATCATACATTTGCGGCAGTCAGGGTCCATTCCACCATCCATACCGATTTCATCGCCGTAATAAATACAAGGAGAACCGATGAAAGAAAGGTGAAATACATAGAGTAACTTTAACTTATTTTTATCCCCGTTACATGTTGCTAAAATTCTAGGTGTGTCATGACTGTCTAATAAATGAAATGCCGCTTCATTTACATTCATAGAGTAGGAATGTAGAGAATCGGTAATTTGTTTCATAAATTCACTTGCATGAATGGATTCGTTAGCAAAGTAAGAAAGTAGAGCGTTTGTAACAGGATAGCTCATTACAGCATCAAATTGGTCACCTTGTAGCCATGGGAGTGCATCGTGCCAAATTTCACCTAAAATGTATACTTCAGGATTTAATGCTTTTATTTCACTTCGGAATTCTCTCCAAAAACTGTGATCGACTTCATTTGCTACATCAAGGCGCCAACCGTCTATATTGAATTCTCTTACCCAATAACGCCCTACTTCAAGTAAATATTCTTTTACATCTGGGTGTGCTGTATTTAATTTAGGCATATACGGTGTAAATGCGAAAGTATCATAATTAGGAAGTGGTTCGGTTATAATTGGAAATTCATGAATATGGAACCAATCTTTATAGGCGGAATTTTCACCTTGTTCCAGCACGTCTTGAAATTTATCAAAGAAGTACCCGCTATGATTAAAAACAGCGTCGAGCATTACTTTTATACCATGTTTATGACACGCCTGAACGAGTTCTTTGAAAGTTTCTTTCGTCCCAAATTGTGGATCGATTTCCATGTAATCAATTGTGTCATATTTATGATTCGAATGAGCTTTGAAAATAGGAGTGAAATATATTCCGGAAATTCCAAGCTTCACAAGGTAATCAAGGTTTTGAATAATACCAGCAAAATCTCCGCCGAAAAAATTAGTTGGAGTTGGTTCGGTACTTCCCCAAGGGAGGGTGTTTGCTGGATTTAATGTGTTATCCCCGTTAGCGAATCGTTCTGGGAAAATTTGATACCATACTGTGTCTTTAATCCAGGATGGTGCCCTGAAAACGTCTTTTGCATGAACAAATGGAAAGCAGAAAAAGTTACCGACATCGTCATTTGGAATATTAGAAAAAAATCCTCGTTCTGTATAAATAAAAGTTTCTACGTCGTTTTTTAATTCGAATCCATAACGTAAGCGTTTAAATTTTGGTTTGATTGAAACGGACCAATAATCAAATAACTCAGTAGATCCAGTTTTTTTCATCGGTGTACTTGCTGTAATCCATTTCCCGTCCTGCCATTCGTACGGGTCCCCGTAGATGAGAGCGGCGTTGTGAACATCATCTCTTTTTGTGTGTATTCGGATGTGAATTGTTTTTTCATCGTAAGCGTATGCATAATTATCTTTTGGCCTATGATAGATCGCTTCTTTGAGCATATAGAAAATCCCCCTTTAATATCTCTATACATATAGTTCCCGTAAATGAAATAATAAAGATTATGTTGCAAACGATTGCCTTCCACATAACTTTAATATTGCTTATAAGAGTAGTATTCATTTTATGTAAAGTCAATGAATAAAGAGTGTGATAAGATTATTTTGAAAATTAATATTTGCAAAATGAATAAAAGGATGTATAATGATAGACAAATAGCGCAAACGTTTTCATAGATTTAGATATTGTTTGCGCTTCTATTAAACAATTAAATGCAAACGTTTTCAATTAAAGAGGTACATAGACAAGTTAGGGAGGTTTTTGGGATGAAGAAAGCATTATCACTATTAACGATTTCAGCATTGTCAATTGGCATGTTATCTGCATGTGGACCGAAAGATTCAGGAAAAAAAGAGGAAAGTAAAGCGAAGAAAGACTATGATCTTCTCGTTTGGGAAGATGATAAAAAAGGTGTTGGTTTAGAACCAGCAGTGAAAAGCTTTGAGGAAAAATATAAAGTAAAAGTAAAAGTTGTTGAAATGCAAATGACAGATCAAGTGAAGAAGTTACGCCTTGATGGACCAGCGGGGACGGGACCAGATGTTGTAACATTGCCACACGATCAAATCGGAAATGCAGTAACAGAAGGCTTACTTTCTGAAGTAAAAGCAGATGATGCTGTGAAGAGTAAATTTACTGACTTATCAATAAAGGCACAAACATACAACGGGAAATTATATGGTTTACCAAAAGCAATTGAAACACCAATTTTTATTTACAATAAAAAATTAATGCAAAAAGCTCCAGAAACGATGGACGAGCTATTTAACTTCTCAAAAGACTTTACGAAGGATGGCAAGTACGGATTTTTAACATTAGGAGATAACTTCTACTTTGCTAACGCGTTTATGGCAGGTATGGGCGGATATGTATTTGGTGAGAAAGACGGAAAGCCAAATGCAAGTGATGTTGGATTAAATAATAGCGGAGCAGTACAAGGTGCTGAATATCTTCAAAAATGGTACAAAGAAAAGTTATTCCCGAAAGGTATTATCGGTGAATCTGGTGGACCTGCTGCTGATGGATTATTCAATGAAGGAAAAGCAGCATCTATTATGAACGGACCGTGGGCGTTCCAAGCGATGGAAAAGAACGGAATTGATTATGGTGTTGCTCCAATGCCAAAATTACCAAATGGTCAACCGATGAAAACATTTGTTGGGGTAAAAGGATGGCATGTAACAAGCTTCTCTAAACAAAATGATTTAGCTACAAAATTCACTGAGTGGGTAACAAATGAAGAAAACGCAAAAATTAGATTTGAGAAGACAAAAGAGATTCCTCCAGTAAAATCAGTAATGGAAGATCCAATTATTAAAGATAATGAAGCTGCAAAAGCAGTTGCAACTCAATCAGAAAATGGAATTCCAATGCCGAATATTCCAGAAATGCAAGAAGTATGGAAACCAGCTGGAGACGCGCTTCAGTTAGTAGTTACAGATAAAGAAGCACCAAAAGCAGCACTTGATAATGCAGTGAAGCAAATTAAAGGGAATATTGAGGCAAACCACAGCAATAAAAAATAAGGTGAAATTCGTGCCTCTACTATAAGAGGCACGAATTCTCTCCCAGAAAAAAGGGGGAAGGAACATGCAAACATCTATGGAACCAGCAAACGGCTTAAAAGGTTCAAAACATAGGAAAATGGCAACCATGTTATCAATCATTCCAGGCATAGGCCAAATGTATAATAAACAATTTGTAAAAGGCCTTATTTTTCTAGTATTAACAGGTTCATTTATTGTAGCATTTACTGATTTATTAAATATGGGATTATGGGGAATTGTAACACTCGGTACAGAAGTTCCACGTGACCATTCTGTCTTTCTATTAGTGGAAGGGATCTTGGCACTTATCGTCATCGTGTTTGGACTCGGAATATATGGATTTAATTTATATGATGCATATCAAAACGGGAAGAAACGTGATATAGGAACCCCATTAAACTCTGTAAAAGAGCAATACCGTAACTTATTAGATCAAGGTTTTCCATATTTAATGGTTTCACCAGGATTTCTATTACTAATCTTTGTAGTTGTATTTCCAATCATTTTTGTAATTTTAATTGGATTTACGAACTATGACTTATATCACTCTCCTCCAGCTAAATTAGTAGATTGGGTGGGCTTTAAAAACTTTATTGATATTTTCACATTACCAATGTGGAGAGAGACATTTTCAAGTGTATTTTCTTGGACTGTCATTTGGACATTTGTTGCAACAACATTACAAGTTGCACTTGGTATTTTCTTAGCGATTATCGTAAATCAGCCTGGTATTAAAGGTAAGGCAATTATTCGAACAATTTTCATTTTACCGTGGGCTGTTCCAGCATTCGTATCTATTCTTGTCTTCTCGGGTATGTTTAATGAAACATTTGGAGCAATTAATAATCAAGTATTAGCTTTATTCGGGATTGAAAAGATTGCTTGGATGACAGATCCGTTTTGGGCGAAAATTGCTTTAATTATGATCCAAACGTGGCTCGGTTTCCCATTCGTCTTTGCAATGACAACAGGTATATTGCAATCGATTCCAGGAGAATTATATGAAGCTGCTACAGTAGATGGAGCAACTGCTTGGCAACAGTTCCGTAAAATTACATTGCCACTTGTTTTATACGCAACAGCACCAATTTTAATTACACAATATACGTTTAACTTTAATAACTTTAGTATCATTTATCTATTTAATGGCGGAGGTCCTGCTGTAGCGGGGCAAGATGCAGGTGGAACGGATATTTTAATTTCATGGATTTATAAGTTAACGATGACTTCAGCGCAGTACGGAAAAGCAGCAGCTCTTACAATGATTTTATCGTTAATCGTTATTACAGTTGCGTTATGGCAATTTAAGAGAACAAAATCATTCCAAGAAGAGGATATGATGTAAATGAATATTAAACGACAAAAGATGTTACGTCTTTCATTAAGTTATTTGGTTATCTTCATAATGTGTGCGATTATTTTCTATCCATTACTATGGATTATTGGTTCATCGTTTAATCCAGGAGATAGTTTGTCTGGTTCTAGCATTATTCCAAAAAATGCTACGTTAGATCATTATCGTAAGCTACTTGATCTTGATTCAAGTAATTACTTACTTTGGTATAAAAATACGTTAAAAGTTAGTGTTATGACGATGATTTTTTCGGTGTTAGCAATTAGCTTTACTGCTTATGCATTTTCGAGATATCGTTTTGTCGGAAGAAAAAATGGTTTATTAACATTTTTAATTCTACAAATGATTCCGAACTTTGCAGCGTTAATCGCACTATATGTATTAGCACAGTTAACAGGATTAATTGATACACATCTTGCATTAATTTTAATTTATGTAGGTGGAGCAATTCCAATGAATACTTGGCTTATGAAAGGGTATTTTGATACGATTCCGAAAGAGTTGGATGAGTCAGCCCGCATGGATGGAGCAGGACACTTCCGTATTTTTTGGCAAATCATTATGCCGCTTGCAAAGCCAATCGTAGCGGTTGTAGCATTATTCACTTTCATCGGTCCATTTACAGATTTCATTTTAGCAAGTATTATTTTACGCACGCCGGAAAATTACACTTTAGCAGTTGGACTCTATGAAATGGTAGCGAAGAAATTTGGTAATGAATTTACGACGTTTGCGGCTGGTTCCGTATTAATTGCAATCCCGATTTCGATTTTATTCTTATCACTACAAAAATACTTTATTTCTGGTTTAACAGCTGGAGGTACGAAAGGATGAGAAATGGGACATTATGTCCCATTTTTCTTTTCATCTCTCTATAAAAAAATTATAGAGAGATGAAAAGAGATTTGACATCGCATATGAAAAGAAGTGAAATAAATAGTATATTATAGTATAGGAAAAAAGAGCTATATCCCTTACAATACATGGAGAGGGAGAATATGATAAGTTTTGCAAGATAGAATAAATAAATGACAGTTTATGACTTCTCCTATGACTTGCAACGGGTGCAAGATAAAATATATGAAAATGGCAGAGAAGTGAAAGGAGGGGATTTTTATGACAGTTACAATTAAAGATGTGGCGAAGAAGGCGAACGTAGCACCATCAACTGTTTCTCGTGTAATTGCTGATAATCCAAGTATAAGTGAAAAGACAAAGCGCCGTGTTCGAAAAGTAATGAGTGAATTAGGATATCATCCAAATTTAAATGCAAGAAACCTTGCGAACCAAACGACGAAGACACTTGGTCTTGTTATGCCGAGTTCTGCAAGTAAAGCTTTTCAAAATCCATTTTTCCCGGAAGTTATAAGAGGAATTAGTTCATTTGCACATGTGGAAGGGTATGCGCTTTATATGTCGACTGGTGAAACGGAAGATGAAATTTTTAATGGTGTTGTAAAAATGGTACAAGGGCGTCAAATCGGTGGTATTATTCTTTTATATTCAAGAGAGAACGATCGGATTATTCAATACTTGCATGACCAAAACTTCCCGTTTGTTTTAATTGGAAAACCATATGATCGAAAAGATGAAATTACATATGTAGATAATGACAATTATACAGCTGCAAGAGAAGTAGCGGAATATTTGATTTCATTAGGCCATAAACAAATCGCATTCATCGGCGGTGGATCAGATTTACTTGTAACGAGAGATCGTTTGGCGGGGATGAGTGATGCTTTGAAACTAGCAGATATTCTATTGCCGAAAGAGTATATTTTACACTTTGATTTTTCAAGAGAGAGTGGTCAACAGGCTGTTGAGGAATTAATGGGACTAAAGCAACCACCGACGGCAATTATGGCAACGGATGATTTAATTGGACTTGGCGTGTTAAGTGCGCTTTCTAAAAAAGGATTTGTTGTACCGAAAGATGTTTCGATTGTAAGCTTTAACAATGCTTTATTATCAGAAATTGCTAGTCCACCACTTTCGACAGTTGATGTGAATATTTATCAATTAGGGTATGAAGCGGCAAAAGCTTTAGTTGATAAGGTGGAGCATTCTGAATCTACTTCAAAATGCATTATTATTCCGCATAAATTATTGAAGCGTCAAACTTGTGATCATTATGCAACAAAAAGCTAAGAGTTTAACTCTTAGCTTTTTTCTTTAGAAAGGCTTCTAAACGGTCACAGCCTTCTTTTAAAGTTTCGATACTGTAAGCATAGGAAAGGCGAAGGTAGCCTTCACCGTATTCGGAAAATGCGGTTCCAGGAACAACGGCTAGCCCAGCTTCTTTTACAAGATCAAGTGCAAAATCAAATGATGAAGATGTTAAATGTCCAACATATGGGAATAAATAAAATGCACCTGTTGGCTTCTCAACCGTTAAACCCATTTGAATGAGTCTATTATACACGTAATCACGGCGTTTTTTGTATTGATAGCGCATCATCTTCGGTGCATCTTTAGCAGCTGTTAAAGCTTCGATTGCAGCATACTGAGCGATTGAAGTAGCACATGTAACATTGTATTGATGAACTTTTAATATGTGTTTTGCTAAATATTCTGGAGCAAATAAAAGTCCGATACGCCAACCAGTCATAGAATGTGATTTTGATAAGCCGTTAATGACAATAGTCTTATCACGCATTTCTGGGAAATGAGCGATAGATGTGTGTTTGTCTTCATATACAAGTTCGCTATAAATTTCATCGGAAAGAACGAAAATATTTTTATCTTTTAAGATAGATACAATATCTTCTAATTCTTCTTTTGATAAGGTAACACCAGTTGGATTAGAAGGATACGGTAAAACGACGCATCTTGTTCGTTCTGTAATTGCATTTCGCAGAGCTTCAGCTGTTAAACGAAATCCAGTTTCACGAACATCTATAAAAATAGGAGTTGCACCACATAGTCGAATAATCGGCTCGTAACCAGGGTAAATAGGAGCAGGTAAAATTACTTCCGTTCCTGGTTCTAAAATAGTTCGGAATGCAACATCGATCGCTTCACTAGCACCGATTGTAACAATGGTTTCGTTTTCAGGTGAATAATGTAAATTGTAGTTGTCCTTTACAAAGTTACAAGCTGCCTTGCGTAATTCTAGTAAACCAGCGTTATGTGTATAGCTTGTATAATTTTCTGTAATGGCCCGTTTAGCTGCTTCTTTTACTAGAGAAGGTGTAGGGAAATCGGGTTGCCCAATTGTTAAAGAGATAAGATTATCATAGTTTTGAATCATATTAGAGAACTGACGGATTCCAGAAATTTGGATGTCCTTCACTCTAGGATTAATGAATTGTTCCATTGTATCTCCCTTTCTTCCGTTTGAAAATTAAGTTCATTTTATCATATTTTCAACTATTACGCTTTGTTTATAAAATTTCCCCCGCTATTTGTGAAAGATAAGAATCGTATCTTAAAATTCAGTGGAAGTAAGAAATTATGTGAGGATTCAAATGTCTATAAGAGTATAAGCTGTGTGAGTTAATTAAAGTTTCACTTAAGCATAAACACAAAAAAAGCCGCTGCAAGCGACTTTTTAATAACCGTATTCCCAATCTATTTCATCTTCGTTCCAAAGTACGGAAGATACTTTGCCAAGATGGACAACGGATTCATTTACAGCACATGTACAGTCTTCGTCCCCTGCTTTATGTTGCAATTCTTCGTATACTGATTTTTCAACGTTTTCTAGCACAACCAAATTTTCTTCTTTTAAAACAAGCGTAGTACCCGCCATATTTATCTTCCTCCTACTAAAGTAATGATCACTTATTTGTAAACATAGATAGTATGGATTATATGCTGTATTTTGCGATAGTTGTCCGTCTAGTGAAGTGTTTTTTATTTTCTTTGTAATCCGTATTCATTGTATACTGCACGAAGGAAATTTGGTACAGGGTTTACAATCATTTCGGAAATTTGTAACATTTATTATTAGTTGTTAACAAATAATTAACAAAGATGTTAAGAAAAATCAAAATTTTGAAACAAATAGACTTATAAAATGATATAATCATATCAAAATACATATAGGGGATGAGAGGCTATGGAGCTGATTCGTGATTTAATGATCCAAATTGCCATCATTATTTTACCACTATTTTTATATGAAGCGATTCGTTTAAATCGTTATCAAGGAATGCTTCCGAAGCCTAATCGCTACTTTATTATGTTTTTATCTAGCGTTACACTCGTTCTCTCCATGACATACTCTATTTGTTTTGGTACCGTTTGCGGATACAATTTTCATCCAGTCCCAATTGTTAGTGGTTTTTTATATGGTGGGATTGTTGGGCTCATCCCTGCCATTATTTATGTTGCATATGAATGGATTTTTAAGGGGCTTAGTTGGTTGCCTATGGTAGAAGTTATATTTCTTTCGATAATTCCATTATTTTTGTCAAAGAAATGGTCTCTTTTTTCAAGAGATAAGAAGCTAATATTAGCTTTTATGATTGCATCATTTTATGTTCTTGTTTCATTAGTAGTCGGGATGTTGAATGTCCTTTTAGAAACAGGTTTTACACCGTACATATCTAATCTATATAGTGGGTATATATTTGCATCACTTATTATGGTTATGACAATGGTATTTCAAGTGTATTTGACTGAGTATTTAAACGAAAATGCATTATTGCGTACAGAAATGCAAAAATCAGAAAAACTTAATATTGTAAGTGAGTTAGCTGCAAGTGTTGCACATGAAGTTCGAAACCCTCTCACTGTTGTACGAGGGTTTATTCAATTGCTAGAGAGTACAGAAGACGTAAAAAACAAAGATTATATGCGTCTCGTATTAGCTGAACTGGATCGTGCTGAACAGATTATTTCAGATTATTTAAATTTAGCAAGGCCTCAAATTGAAAAAAAAGAACATATTTGTTTATCAGCACAATTAATTGAAATGACAACTCTTATGTCATCATTTGCAGCGATGCAGGGCGTTTATTTGCAAGTTGAGATTTCTGAGAGCCTTTATACTATCGGCGATAAGACGAAATTGAAGCAAGCTATTATGAATGTTGTTAAAAACGGTATTGAAGCAATTCAAGGAAACAAAGGGTATTTAAAAGTAACAGCTATTCAAAAAGATGAATTGATAATAATAAGAGTTAAAGATAGTGGTGTTGGAATGACAAAAGAACAGTTAGTAAGGCTTGGACAACCGTATTATTCTTTAAAAGAAAAAGGAACAGGATTAGGCCTTATGGTAACATTTAGTATTTTACAAGCGCATAATGGCACATTGGAATATAAAAGTGAAAGCGGAAAAGGAACTGAAGCTATTATTATATTGCCAGCTGTACGATATAAGGAATAAAAGTTACCGATAGAAGGTAACTTTTTATTTTATCGTGCATTAGAAAAAGATACAAAATTTCATTCATTTATTTTTTCTTGTTTTGTTCGAACGAATAAACTTTTAAATGATTGAAAGAAGCTTTGCTCTTTTGAGGCGGCGACTAATCTTTTTGTTTCTTGAATTTCGCGAATAACTTGCATAAGTTGTGTATCACGGTTGCTATCTTTATTGTAAATTTGATTGACAAGTTTATTCATTTTTTCTTCTTGTTTGGATTCTCGCTTATACATATGATTCATTAATAAGTCCATTTTTTCTTTTTGGAGTGCATCTGTTTGAGCGGCGTGAACAACTAGATCTTGTAACATTTTTTCTTGTGAGCCTTCTTTTACATAAACTTGTTGCATTAGTTCATCTAATTTCTCGTCTTTTAAACGATTTTGTGTAATGAGAGTAGAGTTTTGATGAATAATTGCTTCATTTAATTGAGCAAGCATTTCAAGTTTTAGCATGAACTCCTCAAAGTTACGCCCATCTTCTTTTGGTTGCACTTCTTGTTTATCTTGAATAACAGGTACAGGTGGGGCATCTTTTTCTTTTAAAATAATAGGTATTGTTTCTGAAATGTCTTCTTGTAATGTAGCAGCTCTTTCATGTATAGATTTCAATAGTTTTAAATCATCCAATTTATAAATACGAGCATCAGCTGTTTTTGAAATGATATAACCGTGTTCCTCTAAGAGTTGGCTATATTTTCGGACTATATGTTTTGGGATACCTGTTTTATTTGTAACATCTTTCGTTTTATAAATAGCTTCCATGATAGTTCCTCCCCAAAAAGTATCGTATATATCATTTCAACCTTTTATGTGGACTTCCTTTGAAAAAGAATGTCGGAAGGTTATTAGTTTTCTACAGCATTAGTGAAAAGATGAAGAAAAATGAATGTTTTTGGCGGAATGGAGAGGAAGAGCTAAAATAATGTCTGAAAACATACATAGAAGAAGTTTGTTATAATAACTGAGGAAAAGAAATTGGTAGGAACACGGAGGTACACATGAAGCAATTTAAAGGTATTATCATTTCAATTATTGCAATTCTTTCTCTTTTGGTAGCGGTATATGAAGTACTTGTGCCAGAGGAGACAAGTACTAAAAAGACAACTACGTATGATCAAATTCTAGAGTTCCCGAAAGAACGATATCCAGAGACCGGGAAACATATAACGGATGCTATAAAAGAAGGACATTCGGAAATGTGTACAATTGATCGTAATGGTGCAGCGGATAGAAGGAAATTATCGTTAGCGCCATATCCGACGAAGAAAGGTTATGATCGTGATGAATGGCCGATGGCGATGTGTAAGGAAGGCGGAAAAGGAGCTCATATTGAATATATAAGTCCAGCAGATAACCGCGGTGCAGGTTCTTGGGTAGGGAATAAGCTAGACAAATATCCAGATGGTACGCGTGTGAAATTTGAAGTGAAATAGTAATTGGCATACATTTCATAGTGGAGGAGAGGGATAGTTATGGAATTAACAATTTCATATTCGCAATTAATGATAATGAACTATGATGGTCAGCAGCCTTATGTAGATTGGACTCCTGAAGATTTTGAAAGAGGCTATGCTGAGGTGGATGGAGCTATTATTTTTGAAGCAATCTCTGACTATACTTGTGAAGTGGAAGTTACTTGTGGAAATCATATTGAGAAAGAAGAAGTGGTTAGAACGATATCAGTTCCTTTCACAGTGAAGAATGAAGAAGTATATATAACAAGTATTCTTTCTAATAAATATCATATTCCTATTCCGAACGGAGAATATATGATAGTCTTGCAGGCAACTCCTCTTGAAGAGCCATCAGACGATGAATTGTATAAAGTACAATACGACTTCTATTTTGAGAGTGTAGAATAAAAAAACGTGTTATCCTTCAAAAGGATAACACGTTTTTTTATTATGCGTTTGTTTTTAGGAGAGAACGAGCGTCTTTTGCTGCCTGAACCATGTGCTCTAAAGCAGGTATAACTTCCTCAGTTCTTCGTGTTTTTAAACCACAGTCTGGATTAATCCAGAAATATTTAGGGTCACATACTTGTAAAGATTGTTCTACGATTGTGAACATTTCATCTTTACTTGGGACACGTGGGCTATGAATATCATATACCCCTAGACCAATTCCTTTTTCATATGTTGTATGCTTTAATGTATTAATAAATTCTCCATGACTTCTTGATGTTTCGATAGAAATAACATCTGCGTCTAACGCTCGAATTGCATCTACAATATCTTCGAAGTTACTATAACACATATGAGTATGAATTTGTGTTTCATTTTCTACAGAAGATGTTGCTAAAAGGAATGATTGAACTGCCCATGTAATGTATGCATCCCAATCTTTTTCTTTTAACGGCATACCTTCACGAAGTGCAGGTTCATCGACTTGGATTACTCTAATTCCGGAAGATTCAAGTAATTCAATTTCATGACGAAGTGCTAATGCAATTTGATATGATACTTCTTTTCTTGAAATATCATTTCGAACGAATGACCAATTTAAAATAGTGACAGGTCCAGTTAGCATACCTTTTACTACTTTCTCCGTTAAGCTTTGTGCATATACAGTTTCTTTAATAGTCATTCCACTTATAAAGGCAACATCACCATAAATAACAGGTGGTTTTACGCAACGAGAACCGTATGATTGTACCCATCCGTTTTTAGTAAAGGAGAAACCAGCAAGTCTTTCTCCAAAATATTCCACCATGTCAGTTCTTTCGAATTCACCATGTACTAGTACATCAAGACCAATATCTTCTTGGTAACGAATCCACTTTGCAGTTTCTTTTTCAATGAATTGATTATATTGTTCATTTGTAATATCGCCGTTACGCCACTGTTTACGTGTTTGACGAACTTCAGATGTTTGCGGGAAGCTACCAATAGTTGTTGTTGGTAACAACGGTAATTGTAAAGCTACTTGCTGTAGTTCATATCGTTTTTCAAATGGAAGAGGACGTGAGAAATCATCTTCTTTAAGTGATGTATGTGCCACTTTTACATCTTCACGATTACGTGCAGCTGATGAGCGGATTGCATGATGTGCATTACGATATGTTGTTAAATCGCTACTGATGCTTTCTACACCTTTAGTAAGAGCAGAATGGATAAGGACTAGTTCTTCTAATTTTTGATTAGCAAATGCAAGTGCATCAAATAATTCACTTGTTAAGTGCGTTTCTTCCGTTTTATCAATTGGAGTATGCAATAAGCTACAAGAAGGTTGAACAATTAAACCTTTTGCTGTGATTTGATTTTGTAATGTTGTAAATAAAGAAAGTACATCATCAAGATCAGCTCTCCAAATGTTACGGCCATCTATACAACCGATAGCTAAAATTTTATCAGCTGGGAATCCATATTTTGAAATAGCATTTACATTACCTTCTTTGCCATGAACAAAGTCTAATCCAATACCAGAAACAGGGAATGCAATAATTTCTTCATAGTTCTCTTCTACACTATCAAAATATGTTTGTAGAAGAAGATTCGCATTTGGAACCTCTTTATGAATAGCTTCGTAAAGTTCTTTCGCTTGATTAATTTCATCTTTTGTTAAAGATGCGAAGATTGGCTCGTCAACTTGAATAATTTGTGCTCCAGCTGCGTGTAATTCAGAGAATAATTGTACATAAGGTGCAACTAGCTCTTTTAAAATAGTGGCAAATTGCTCTTCATTATAACCTTTTGCCAGTTTTAGGAATGTATAAGGGCCTAAAATAACTGGTTTTCCATCAACGCCTAACTCTTTTTTCGCTTCTTCATATAAACGAAGAGGACGATTGTCTTTTAAAGAGATTTGTAATCCTTCTTCATATTCAGGAACAATGTAATGATAGTTTGTGTTAAACCATTTTGTCATTTCAGAAGCAACGTGATCTTTAGAGCCGCGTGCCATTGCAAAATATACATCAAGGTAAGAGGTAAACTCTGAAAAACGTGACGGGATGAATCCTAACATGTAGGCCGTATCCAGAACGTGGTCATAATATGTAAAATCGCCAACTGGAATTAATTCAATTCCCTTTTCTTGCTGTACTTTGACGTGTTGAAGGCGAATTTCTTTCATTGTCGTTAAAAATTGTTCTTCATCAATTTTATTGGACCAAAAAGCTTCCAATGTTTTTTTCCACTCTCGTTGTAGTCCGATACGTGGATAACCTAAGTTACTTGTTTGAATTGCCATTTTAAATTCCTCCCTAATTGAAAGTAAGCATTTCCGTTTACTCGGAAATACCTATAACAAAAAGCATAAAGGCATAGAAAAATAAGCCTTCCTTTTTGTTCTTAACACCTCATCATCATCCGTGAGTCTATCAGTGTTGTTAAAATAGGCAGGTATCCTGACTTATGCTTCATATAATTTCTTTCACCTTCCCGTTTTCACAGTGGCACAAAAAAGAAATCTCAGCATTTACAGTGGCGGGACCGTGTTGGAGTTTCACCAAACTTCCCTTTTAAACACGAAGTGAAATATTCGTGTACCTATTTTCCTTTTGAAAGGAATTTAACAAGCGATATGATATTGAAACAAATTCTAACACAATTTTCGGAATTTTGTCCACTGTTTTAAAATAAGAAAATTCTAAAGTTTTTTATTTCTTTTTATTCGGAAAATTAAGTTTTTTTAATGTTTATTTATTATTAAAATGAGGGTGTTTTGAGTTGCGAGGAATAATTATAGTGTTAAGTTTTTCTAGAAGAGGAGGCACCTCTTTTAGAAAAACTTAATCATTATCTACACCTATTTCTGAAAGACGACCTGCAGTTGCATCTTGTAAGAGCGTGTTTAGCCAACGTAATTCAACATTAATATGCTCAATGACGCTTTGTAGAATATATAGTTGAGCACGAGGAACTAGTTGTTTATTATGATCGTATATCGTTTGCATTGTATGTAAATAGAGCATTGTATCATCTCTCTTTTTTTTCAAAATAGGAACTAGAGCTTGTTCGTCGCTAAAGTGAGCGAAAGAGAGTGCTGAATAAATAGGTTTATATATTTGGTTTTTCGCTTCAAATTGTTTTAATAATAAGGTGTGGAAAAGCGCTTTTCCTTCCTCTGTTATATGGAAGATTGTTTTATCTGGTCTATTCGTATCTCTAACAATATTGGTAATGCTAATCGCACCTTGTTTTTCTAATTGCTCGAAGGCGTAGTATAGCGATCCCTTGGCATATTTAATATAACAATCCATTTGTCTTTCTTTCATTATGTGCTGCACTTCATAGGGATGTTTATCTCCTTCGAGTAACAAGCCGAGAATGACTAACTTCATGCTCATGCTGTCTCAACTCCTGTATATAGAAACTTTATATATATTATAAACGGTATATCCTCTTTCATAAAGGGATATACCGTTTCGTTTTTCTATATTAGCTTACTTGTTTTTGTTTTTGCTTTGTTTTTGGTCCTGTTAAAAGACGTTCATTTCCCATAAGTAAAATACAAATTATACTTAGCGTAGCTGGGATAAGTGCCCAGAAAAATGTATTAGCAATAGATGTTGCAAGAGCCTCTTTAATTCCGCTCAGTACTTCAGGAGGTAGCTTTTCAGTAGCGTTTGGTGATAATAAAAAGCTTGTGTCTCCACCTTTAGGAGCCATTTTTTCTAGTTCAGGAGGGAAGACTGCTTTTAATTTATCAGTGAAAACATGATTTTGAATCGTACCGAAAATCGTGACGCCAAGGGTCATTCCAAGTGAACGGAAGAATGAGTTCGTGGATGTAGCAGAACCGCGATCTCTCATTTCTAGTTTGTGGATAGATGCCATACTTAAAACTGAGAAGGAGAATCCAACTCCAAGTCCAGCAAGCACCATAAACATTGTTACGAGTGTACGAGGTGTTTCCATAGTTAAAGTACTTAGTAAATAAATACCAAGAACGAAGAAAACTCCAGATACTGTCATGATGTTACGATAACTTGTTCGTGAAGCTAATTGTCCACCAGTTTGACTTCCGATTACAGATCCTACCATCATAGGTGTCAAAATTAATCCAGCATTTGAGGCTGAACCACCGAGAACACCTTGAACGAAGATTGGAATATAAACTGTACAGATGATAAAAGCTGCGCCATAGAAAAAGGCAACACCTTGGCTAGCTGCAAATAAAGGTTTTTTAAATAAATGGAAAGAAATAATAGGCTCGGTTGCGTTTCTTTCTACGAAGAAGAAAATAATAAGCAGAATAACAACAGTGGAAAATAAACCAATAATCACATTAGAGTCCCATGCATATTCTTTACCACCAAGTTCTAAAGCAAACATTAAGCAAACGATACTAATGACAAGCGTAATAGCACCAGCCCAGTCAATTTTTTGTTTTCGATATTCTAGAGACTCGCTATAGTATTTAGTAATGAAGAAGAAGGAAATAAGTCCTAACGGAATATTAATATAGAAGACCCAGTGCCAACTTATATAATCTGTAATGTAAGCACCTAATAAAGGTCCGAAAACACTAGATGTTCCGAAAACAGCACCAAATAGTCCGGTCATTTTTCCTCGTTTTTCAGGCGGGAATATATCATACATAATTGTAAATGCGATAGGCATAAGAGCGCCGCCACCAATTCCTTGAATGGCTCTATAAATACTTAGTTGTTCAATACTTGATGCTGTCCCGCAAAGTGCAGAACCAAATAAGAAGAGAATTAATCCGCCAATAAAAAAGCGTTTCCGTCCGTACATATCAGACAGCTTACCGAAAATAGGCATTCCGGCCATTGTTGCTACCATGTAGGCGGATGTGACCCAAACGAATTTGTCGAACCCTCCTAAGTCTCCGACAATCGTTGCCATCGCAGTTGCGACGATTGTGTTATCCATTGCTGCCATTAGAATACCAAGTAGTAAACCAGCAACAACAAATTTTGTTTTACTTGAATCGTTTTTTGATAGTTGTGCTTCCAAAAGTAGTCCTCCTTTAATAAAAATTAAACTAACTTAAGTTTTTTAGTGCAATGCATAAAAAAACTTTATGTACAGTTTGTATAGTTCCTCTTCATTTTATAAAAAATTGCACTGACATGATATAAAGGATGGAAATCATAAATTATATTATAGTCAAATTTGACTAAAAGGCAAATGTTTTCTACCGCCAAATTATTTTATCCCGCTTTAACTGCCCGTTAAAGCCCGATTGGTAAAAGCTAATAATCAGTGGGGGATGGACAAAACAAAACCCCCACTGATTAAAGTTTCACTTTATTATATTGACCAAAAGAGAGTAAGAATTTATTTTGTTATGTAGTCAAGGAAGGAAATTGTAAAAAAATATTTAATAAAGTATAACCTGTGTCAACCTATTAAAAATGGTTTTTTCTTTATATTGTCGAATAGGATAAAAGGAAAAGAAAAATTTAATATGATTTGTAACAAGCTAAATATTTTTTCTAAGTGTAGTTCATTGCATCGAGAGGCAGAATACAGTTGTATAGATGATATATCTGGAATGAGGTGAATATATTATGAAAATATGGAAACGAATTTCGGATCAAGGAAGGTATTCTATACCGTTACAGCCGGTTTTGTGGATTGATGGTTCTAAAAAGGACACGGAAGCATCCGATGTAGCAGTCACATTGCAAATCCGTAGTATGTATAAAGAAAAATTTTCGTATGAGATGATCTATGATGTTAATGACATACTAATTATTCGACTTGAAGTTGAAAATAAAGGCGTTGAAATGATTTCGCGAGTAGTTGTAAGTCATATGATTCGTGATTATTTCGCGTATATCCCAAACTCTTTAAAAGCAGATAAGGGAATAAGTGAGTTTTTATTTCAGCTTGTAAGGTGGCGAATCGATAATTTATCACCGAATGAAAAGGTAGAATTAATTTGTCAAATAAAAGCAAATAAAGATAAAGCTCCTCCCAATTCATTATTTCAGGCTACATATACATTTCAATATAAAGGTGTATCATATGGACCGCTACAAACAAATGAAGTGGTTGTCAGAAAATGATAAGAAGGAACCTGTGCGAAAGGTTCCTTCTTTAATGAAGATTGTGCTTCTTGAGTAATTTCTTTTGTTCCACTCCCTTTTTTCCAATATAGTTATTTTTGTATCCAAAATATAGAATGAATAGAAATGAAATAACATTTACTATAGCGTCAATTTGATCGTTTGTAATGAAGTTTATTCCGAAAGAGTTAAATAGTAATTTTAATGATAACAAAAAGCCAGCTAGTAAGCGCATAATATCTAATAGATTTTCTTTTTGAGGCATATAGGTCACTCCTTCCTAAAAACGATATATAGTATATATATGAAATAAAATAGAAAAGGTATACAAACTTAAGTAGAAATGTACATTAAATATGTACATTTTTTATTTTATAGAAAAACATTATTGTTATAGAAACATATATTGGTATAAAAGGGGGAGAGTATGAAACATAAAGGGAAAATTAGTGGATTATTACTTGGGAACACAGTTGCGGTTACAGAATGGATTGCACTTCAGGATGTAATTGCTAAGCTAGATTCGAGATCATTTTTAACCGTCTTTATTATTTATATATTGCAAATGATACTAAGCTATTATTTTGGACATTGGTACGATAAAAGAACGAATACGCGTGTAAATATTGAAGTAGGAGGAATGACGAATAACGATTTTGTCGTTGATTTTTTTGGAAAAGTAGCTGCTTTATCAGAAAGAGATTCTCGTAATATTACAGTGTATATTCTTTCCGTAAAAGAATGGGATGTATTAAAAGACACAGTGCAAGAAAAAAAGTTAGATGAGCTAGTCCAAAGAGTAGAACGTACAATTGTAAAGACAGTTCGAAAAGGCGATGTAGTTACGAGGTGGGATGAAAATAAATATGTTATCGTAGCTGTTGATAATGGCTATGAAAAGTCAACAATAACAAGCCGATTAATCAAAAATATTCAAAATGAAATAGCGAATGATTTATTAAGTGTCACACTATTATTTGGGGCTGCAAGTTATCCTATAGAAGGGAAAACTTTTGAAGATTTGTTTAGAAAGGCACAAAATCAATTGTATAATTATAGAAACTTGCAAAGTCATGAATGAAACTTTGATTTAAAGAAGTATGATATAAAGATTTTTTTGTAACATTTTTTTGTCTTTTGTTACAAGAAAACTTTTTTTTGTAACAAAAGTCTTTAAAAATATATGAAATCAGCATATAATTGTGTGTGGATGTGTCAATGCATTTTGCACAATGTTTTCAGTTTAAAAGTGTAGAGGAAAACATGCTCTACACTTTTCCTTTTTAAGAAATTAAAAGAATCTTTGTAAGAGTTGCGAGGTCCCCTTTGCACTATGTAAAATGGACAAAGAGGTTATTTGATAGAAAGTGAGAAAGGGAATGATAGACGTGAGAGGTCAACGGTCATCTTTTATCAGGTGAAACATTATAGTGTTTCTTGCAGTAGGTAAGATTAAGGTAAATACCTTTATGTTTTAAGACATTACATAATTTCAAGTGCGAAAATTGTACAAGCAGTATAAATAATTATTGATGATCTTCGTAAAAAAGATGCGAGCGTGAAATAGATAAAGAAGTTACATGTTTTTCATGGGATTTTTGGCACGATGGTCGTTTATTAATAGGAGGAAAAGATGTTGAAATATAATAAATTAGCAATTGTAACTGCATTATCAATGACTTTACTAGCTGGTTGTTTCGGCCCAAAACCAGAAGAGGAGCTATATGTTGCATTTGAAAATGCTGCCAAGCAAGAAAAAACAATGTTTGAAGATGCGAAAAAATTAGAGTCATTAGAGAAAGAGGGCCAAGTATTATATAATCAAATTGTCCAAGAAGGAAAAGATAATAATCAGGCTGTTAAGGATAAGCTTGATCAAGCGGTGAAAAATACAGCTGAACGAGAAAAAGTTCTTATTAAAGAAAAAGAGGCGTTAAATAAAGCGCAAGAAGAAGTGAAGTCAGCTGATAAGCATGTGAAGAAAATTGAAGATAATAAATTAAAAGAACAGGCTGATAAAGTAAAGAGTACTTATGAGAAACGACATGATTCATTCCAAAAGATGTACGATAGCTATAATAAATCTTTAAAGCAAGAAAAAGAATTATATACAATGCTACAAGATAAAGGTACAAAATTAAAAGATATTAGCGAGAAAGTAAAGGTAGTAAACCAAGCATATAAAGATATTGAGACAGAAAAAGATAAGTTTAATGAATATACGAAATCATATAATACAGAAAAAGTTGCATTCTATAAACAAGCTAATATTAAAATTAAGGAAGATAAAAAATAAAACAGTTTGGCCTAATATTAGGCCAAACTGTTTTATTTTTTTGTATAGGTACGGCTATACCATGGAACTGGTTCGCTTAATTTTTTTTCCTGTTTTAATGCTTCAGGACCAATATAATCTTGAAGTGTTTTTTTTGCTATTGTTAAAGATAAGGTTGTTTTCGGATTTCGATAGGAGGATTCAAGGTGACCAAGATGCGGTAGGGTGCGAAAATCATCTTTCGTAGGAGGGATATGGAAAAAATAATCACCTAAACGTATAAGAACATCGGATTGTTGTTGACTAAAACGTGGATTTCTAGAAAAATGTAATCCTTCTTTGATAGCCTTTTTTTCAGTAATTAAGCGTTCTAAAGCAGTCTTTTTTAACCAATATAAGTACTTAGGGTTAGTTGCGGCTTTAGCATGACGATTCACAACGAAAATAGATTGAGCTAGTCTATTAATAGAATGTTGATTATGCAATGGAGATTGTGGTTGTGAAGGTTTCATATTGACTCTCCTTTCAATTTTTCCTTATTATAGCATAAATAAAATGGGTTTTTATTATATGCAAAAAGTAATTGTATATATTTTCAATATTAAAGCAATATTGTTACAAAAAACAACTATTTTGTATAATAGTGATAGAATATGTTTCAGAAATTTGATAATGAAAGAGTGAGAAGTTTGAAAGAAATATTAAAATTACAATATGCCATTATAGATATTGGATCTAATACAATGCGTTTAGTTATTTATGAAAAGCAAAATGGAGGTTTTTATAAAGAAATTGAAAATACGAAAGTGGTTGCTCGGTTAAGAAATTATTTAATCGATGGTGTTTTGAATGAAGAAGGTAAAGAAGTATTGTTACAAACATTATTTCAATTTCAAGAAAGTACAAAATTCCATCAGTTGCATCATGTACTTTGTGTGGCAACGGCAACAATTAGACAGGCTGAGAATCAAGAGGAGATTAAAAAACTTGTTGAAGGACAAACAGACTTTACTCTTAGAGTATTATCAGAATATGAGGAAGCACGTTACGGCTATTTAGCAGTTATGAATTCTACTTCGTTTTCGGAAGGAATAACAGTAGATATTGGTGGCGGAAGTACGGAAGTTACATATATTAAAAATAGAGAGATTTTAGAGTACCATAGTTTTCCTTTTGGTGCGCTTTCTTTAAAACATCTATTTATTAAAGGTGATATTCCTACTAAAGATGAATTAGAGGAAATTCGAGAGTATTTAGAGTGTCAATTTCGAACGTTACCATGGTTAATTGATAAGAAATTGCCTCTTATTGCAATTGGTGGTAGTGCGAGAAACTTAGCGAAAATTCACCAAAATTCAACAAACTATCCTATAGCGGGAGTACATTTATACAAAATGAAAGAAGAAGATATTGAAAATGTAAAAGGTGCATTGGAAAAACAATCGTTTATCGAACTTCAGAAAATGGAAGGATTGGCAAAAGATCGAGCTGATACAATTATTCCAGCGGTTGAAGTATTTCATAAACTTGTAAATATTATAGAAGCAACGGCATTTGTATTAAGCAAAAAAGGATTAAGAGAAGGTGTTTTCTATGAAGAGTTGACGAAAGATTTAGGGATTTCATATTATCCGAATGTAGTTGAAGAAAGCTTACATTTGTTATCACACGAATATGAAATGGATATGGAATTTGTCATTCAACTTATTAAACATGGAAGATTGATTTGTAAACAACTCGAAGAAATGGGACTGATTTCTGTTTCAATAAAAGACTGGGAAGCATTCCATCAAGCAGCGAAAGTATTTAATATTGGAAAATATATAGACGAAGAAGCGAGTCGTTTACACACGTTTTATTTATTGGCAAATAAAACAATTGACGGCATGATGCATAAAGATCGAGTGAGGTTAGCGCTTATTGCATCTTATAAATCAAAAATGCTATTTAAACAACATTTATCTCCATTTGAAGGTTGGTTTGATAAAAGCGAACAAAAAAAAATCCGCCTATTAGGCGCTGTTTTACAATTTTCAGCTGCTTTAAATGTAAGACAAAGATCGCTTGTTGATACGATATCCATAACAGAAAATAAAGAAGGATTAACGTTTAGAATTTTATGTGAGCAATCGGCATTAGCGGAAAAAGTACAAGCTGAAAAACAAAAAAAGCAGCTAGAAAGAGTATTGAAAACAAATATTCACTTATCATTTGAATCAAAACGTTAAGTTGTACGGATGTCTTTACAGAAAATTAACACTTTGGAATATTGTAATTTGATAAAATGAAAGTAACTAAATTATAGTGAAAAAGTTTCAAAGGGAAGTGTGAAGAGAATGGAATTGCTAAAGGGGAATTTAGTAAATTTAAATGATACAGCGTATTATAATAATCGTGAATTAAGCTGGCTAGCATTTAATGAACGTGTACTACAAGAAGCGCAAGATGAAAATAATCCACTATTAGAAAGACTAAAGTTTATTAGTATTTTTAGTTCGAATTTAGATGAATTTTTTATGGTGCGCGTAGCAGGTTTGAAAGATCAAGTAAGTGCGGGATTTAATCAGCCAGAAAATAAAGCAGGTTTAACACCAAAGAAACAGTTAAATAAGATTGCGATAAAATCGCATGAGTTAATGACTGTGCAGTATGAAACGTTTAAAAATTATGTATTGCCAGCGCTTGAACTAGAGGGGATTGAGCGTTTAACATTCCATGATTTGACGAAAGAGCAAAGGGAATTTATCGAGGAGTATTTTGATGAACAAATATTTCCGGTTTTAACCCCTGTATCTATTGATGCGTATCGTCCATTTCCAATGTTATTAAATAAAAGTTTGAATTTAGCTACTATTTTATATGATGAGCAACAGGCTGAGGAAGAAAATCGTACGAAGTTAGGAATTGTACAAGTGCCTTCATTACTGGAGCGTTTCATATTTTTACCGAGTGAAGGGCAAAAACATAAATTTATTTTATTAGAAGATGTAATTAGTGGTTTTACTCATAAACTATTCACAGGATATAACGTATCGCCTGTTACTCGTTTCCGTATTACACGTAATGCGGATTTAACGATCCATGAAGAAGGTGCACGCGATTTATTAAAAGTAATTGAAAAAGAATTGAAAAAGCGTAAGTGGGGAGCTGCCGTTCGTTTAGAAGTTGGTAAAGAACACATTGATGAAAGAGTGTTAGCGTTATTGTATGATGTGTTAGAAGTAAAAGATGAAGATGTGTACATGATGGATGGACCGTTAGATTTAACATGTTTATTCTCCTTATATAAAAAATTAGCGCCTTTATATGAACATCTAGTATATCCGGCTCTTATTCCTCAACCTCCTCAAGATTTAGGTGATGAGGAAGATGTATTTGAAAAAGCGATAGAACATGATATTTTATTACACCATCCCTTTGAGTCGTTTCAGCCAGTCGTTGATTTTGTCCGTGATGCGGCAGATGACTCGAATGTACTTGCGATTAAACAAACATTATATCGTGTAAGTGGAGATTCTCCAATAATTCAGGCGCTGAAGGTAGCAGCTGAAAAAGGAAAACAAGTGACGGTATTGGTTGAGTTAAAGGCAAGGTTTGATGAAGAGAATAATGTTCATTGGGCTAAAGAATTGGAACAGGCCGGATGTCACGTTATTTACGGAGTAAGTCACTTGAAAACGCATAGTAAAATTACGTTAGTTGTAAGAAGAAGAAACGGAAAAATTGAAAGGTTTGTACATCTTGGAACCGGAAATTATAATGATGCAACAGCGAAGTTGTATACCGATTTTGGATATATTACATCGCGAAAAGACTTTGGTGTAGATGCAACAAATTTCTTTAATTATTTGAGTGGTTATACAAAAAAACCGCATTTTCATCATTTATCTGTTGCCCCGTTTGATATAAGAGAGCAGTTTATGGAGTTAATAGATGAGGAAATCCGTTATCATAGACAATATGGAAATGGATATATTATCGCTAAAATGAATTCGTTAACAGATAAACCGTTAATAAAAAAAATGTATGAAGCATCACAAGCTGGGGTAAGGGTAGAGCTCATCGTTAGAGGGACATGTTGTTTAAGACCTGGGATTCCAAATGTAAGTGAAAATATTCGTGTAGTTAGTGTTGTTGGAAGATATTTAGAACATAGTCGTATTTATTATTTCCATCATAATGGAGATGAAAAAATATATTTATCTTCAGCTGATTTGATGACGCGAAATATGGAAAAACGAGTAGAAATATCCTTCCCAATTTTAGATATTGAAATGAAAGCGAGAATAAAGGCAATTTTACAGCTGGTTTTAGCTGATAATGTGAAAACACGTGAACAAAATAAAGATGGTGACTATTATTATATAATTAATAGTAGTATAGAAGAAATTGATAGCCAAGTGAATTTATTTAAGATGGCGTATCAAAATACAGACGCTGAATAGTGTGAAAAAAGTAAAAACCTCTTATTGAATTTAAGAGGTTTTTACTTTTTTTCTCTACTCATATATTCTCAAAATGGAAGGATGAGTAGAGAGAATAGTTTTTATTATAGGCGTGTGATGAGTCGGTTCGTTGAGAGAAAAACATTGGAAGAATGGTTGGTTTAAATTAATAATAGTATGGTTGTTGACAAGGCCCTCCGTAACAAGGAAAAGGTGCTGGTGGTGGGAAAGGCGGTGGATAAGGCGGATAAAACGGTCTAGGCCCGAAAGCTAATGCTCCGCCTAGCAGTCCGCCAGCAATTCCAGCTAGAAATGGAACACCGAAAAATGGAAAGAAGCGTGAGTCGCCTGCTGGGCCAAAAGGTGCTGAACGAACTGGGATCGGTTGATAATATGGATACATGAACAAACCTCCTTTACTGGACTCATTTTTATCATATGGTGGACCAAGCGTGGATGAGCGAGTACAAGGAAGGATATGTAAGGAAATAGGCGAATTGTTACGAATGTTGTAGGATGAAGAGTGTAATTTCAGGTTTTGACATAAAGCGGAATGGGACACGTGTTCTTCCAATACCTCGATTGACATAGAGAGTCAAACCTTGAATGTTATAGAAACCTTCAATATATTCTTTTGCAAGCGACGGGGTAATAATAGCACCTAAAAAAGGAATTTGTACTTGTCCGCCATGGCTATGACCAGAAAGTTGAAGATTGATTGGATATGTAGCGATTTGTGGCGCGATATCTGGTTCGTGAACGAGAACAATTGTATAAATATTTTGTTTTGCATGTTGTAAAGTTTCCGCTATTTTTGGTTTACCCAGTAGCATATCATCGAGTCCGAAAATAGAAATTTCACTATTATCCAGTAAACGAATTCGCTTTTCGCTATTTTGCAAAAGTTCAAATCCAGATTCGCGCATGATGTGATCATAGTATTCAGTTCCATATCCGCCATGGTCGTGGTTACCATAAATAGAAAATTTACCGAAGGGTGCCTGTATATTCTTTAAAATGGATGCAACAAAAGAAGCCTCGGTATATGTTTGGTAATCATCAATGAGATCACCAGTAAAAAGGACAATATCTGGCTTTTCAGCATTAATCTTGGAAACGATTTGAGATAAATGTTGGAGAGAGAAATAGTATCCTAGATGTAAATCGCTAAATTGAAGGATCTTCATACCATGAAAACCTTTTGGTATGAGTGGTGATTTAAGTGTGTGTTGCGTAAAAGAAAGCAAATAGGGCTCTATATATTTAGCATAATAATAGCCGATGCTTGCGGTTATAAATGAACATAGACAAGTGCGCATTCCAGATTTTAAAAAATTTCTTCTTGTAATTTTCTTCATATACAGGTTACTCGAACCTCCCTTCAGTTTTTTTAAAATATATTTTAAATACTAAAAAAGTAGTATAGATTACGAAAAAAATGAACGAAAAGAAACCTCTTTACGTTAAAATATCAGAAAAATTGAAAAATATAAAGATTTCTATCAAATAAAGTGATAAAATGAATGTGTATTCATTTTTTGGAGGGGATGTATGTGAAAGAGAAGGTAGTTATTATAACAGGTGGATCAAGTGGAATGGGAAAAGGGATGGCGATACGTTTTGCGAAAGAAGGGGCACGTGTTGTTATTACAGGGCGTACAAAAGAAAAGCTAGAAGAAGCAAAGTTAGAAATTGAACAGTTTCCAGGCCAAGTATTATCTGTACAAATGGATGTACGAAATACTGATGATATTCAAAAAATGATTGAACATATTGATGAGAAGTTTGGACGAATTGATATTTTAATAAATAATGCAGCTGGAAACTTTATTTGTCCAGCAGAGGACTTATCTGTGAATGGCTGGAATTCGGTAATTAATATTGTATTAAATGGTACATTTTATTGTAGTCAGGCTATTGGGAAATATTGGATTGAAAAAGGTATAAAAGGAAATATTATTAACATGGTGGCAACTTATGCATGGGATGCAGGCCCAGGGGTTATCCATTCGGCAGCAGCTAAAGCTGGTGTATTAGCGATGACAAAAACTCTTGCTGTTGAGTGGGGACGTAAATATGGAATACGAGTTAACGCTATCGCACCAGGACCAATTGAACGTACAGGTGGTGCCGATAAATTATGGATTTCAGAAGAAATGGCTAAGCGTACAATACAAAGTGTCCCACTTGGTAGGCTGGGGACACCAGAAGAAATTGCGGGTCTAGCTTATTATTTATGTTCAGATGAAGCTGCATACATAAATGGAACTTGTATGACAATGGATGGTGGCCAGCATTTGCATCAATATCCATTTTAAAAGGGATGAAAAAAACGAATGATTTATTCATTTCTTTGTGGTAAAATATGACGAAATTGTGACACTTAAAAGAAATGTGTTTACAAGAGGGGATATATACGTTATATTTAAGACCTCTTTTTTCTTCATAGTAGAATTGCTAATTCCCCTTAGCATTTTACCCCTCTAATCCCTTCAGGAAAACTGAAGGGATTTTTTATTATTTTTCCGTAAATATCGTGTTATAATTTTTGAAAAGTAAAGGGAGGGAAGCACGTTGATAGATGCATTAGATGTAATGAGTAACTTGGATAAAGTCCTTCCTTATTATCAAGCTATTTTTAGTGCTGATGAGCATACAATAATTGGATATGAAGTTGTAGGACGAATTCAAACAGAAGAGGGCATACAAAGTTTAGCATCTTTCTTCCATGATGATTCTATTCCGAGTGAGTTCCAACTTGAAGCGGATAACATCATCGTAGAAAAAGCGTTAAATAGGTATTTAGAAACGGATCAAAAATTATTATTATTTATACATCGGAATGCTAATGTATTAATGAATGATGAAGATGAAAGTTTACTTCAACTTTTGCTGATGTATGAAGAACAAGGTTTGAACTTACAACGCATTGTTCTGGAAATAACAGAACATGAATGTAAAGAAGATATAGAACAATTTAATCATTTACTCATGTATTATCGTACATATGGTATTCAAATTTCGATTAATAAAGTCGGAACGGGTACAAGTAATTTAGAGCGTATTAGCGTGTTAGCACCGGATATTTTAAAAGTAGATTTAATAAATTTAAGGCAAACTGCACTTTTACAATCTTATCAAGATATTTTATATTCCTTATCTTTACTTGCTAGAAGAATTGGTGCGACATTGTTATATGAAGAAATTGATGCTTTTTATCAACTACAATATGCTTGGAAAAACGGTGGTAGGTATTATCAAGGTAATTATTTGAAAGAATGTTTACCTGATTTTATTGAAACGAATGTTTTAAAAGAGCGACTTGGTAATGAATGTCATCAATTTATTCTGCATGAGAAGAAGAAGTTGCAAAAAATTTATAATTTAACAGAGATGTTACGTGATCGAATTGGTGATGTTCTGTCAAAACAAAAAAAGAATGAAGATATAAATAATTGGTTATTACAATTTAGCCAAAGCATATCACAATATAGTTTTCGGATATTTATTTGTAATGAAGATGGTTTTCAACAATCGGGTAATATTATGAAAAAAGATGGTGGATGGATCATTATGCCAGAGTATTATATGAAGAACTGGAGCTGGCGCCCGTATTTTCTAGAAAATATAATGAAAATGCGTTTTGAGAATAAGGCAAGACTTTCAGATTTATATGCTGATATCGAAACTGGTGAAATGGTACGAACATTTTCATTCCCGATTGATGATGAAAACTTTTTATTTATAGATTTATCGTACGAATATTTATATGAAGAAGATGTTTTATTTTAATGCACGAAGAGATTCGTGTATTTTTTTGTTTGTTTTTATCATAAATTGGTAATAGTGAACATGATGATGAAAATGCTGTCTATCGTTGTAAAGATTTTACGAACGAAATCATCCCTTTCTTTGCATAATCATTGTTACAATGAATACTACAAAGACAAGCTCTTTTAAAAGGAAGGTGAAAAAATGAAGAAATATGGAATATGGTTTGTTCTATTTATATGTGTTGCCTTTCTAGTTGGCTATAGTGTCACAACTGTTTTAGGAAAAGAAGAAGTGAAAGTGGATCGGAAAGAAGTGTTTACAACGATACAAAAAGGTTATGAGACGCAATTTTCAATCCGCGGGAAGCAAATACCTATGAATAAGATGATAGAGACGTTATCACCATATTTTACAAATAATTTCCTTCAAGTTTTTACAGATGAAAACAGTAGAAATGAAAAACAAAGTGGTGAATATTTACTTCCAGCAAAAGAAGCTCCGTTTTCTTTTAATTCAGAAACAAAAATGTCTTATGATGAAGAACATAAAAATTTATATGTCTATGAGCGGACAAAGAGTGGACAATATCAAATTGTGACATTGCAAAAGGATAATGGAAAATGGAAATTAGCAGGGTATCATGAAAGTCAGGAACTATTGACTGAAATAAAAAGGTTACAACAATTATGAGAATAGGAATAGGTGTCGCCTATTCCTATTCTATACCGAGTAGCTGTTGTAATTTTTCAATTTGAAAACCTGCCACAACTTCTTCGTCAATTACAACTGTTGGAGTTGAATAGGATTCATAGTCATATAAAAGACGATTGCGTGCAGCAGCGTCTTTTTTTATGTCAAATTCTTCATATACAACGTTATTATGTTTTAAAAATTCTTTTACAATGGTACAAGGCGGACAATCAGGTTGTGTATAAACCTCAATTTTTTTCATTGTAATTCCTCCCTTTTTCTGTTGTTTATTATATTCTGCCAGTATAAAAAGCGCAATAAAGAAGTAAAAAGATGATCTTTCATCTTTTTACTTCTTATTTCGACAAATTTTAGTTGAGTTTCTGGCCAAGAACCTTTATCCTAGATTGTGGAACGTTTTTTCTGTTATGACGGATAGAATGAGTATAGCTGTAAAACCTATTGGTAGGAAGATCAGAGAAAGGAGAGATTTCATGTCTCTACTCCAAGGAATTTTAACTCGACTTGTTAGTCTACAAGAACAAGCTGAAAGCGGTGAAGTAGCACAACGCTATTTTGAAGTGAACGGTGAGCGCAAATGTAGCGTGAAATTTTTCGATAAAAGTGAAATGTATGAGTTAGAAGTGTATCAACAAGGTGAAAAACCTCAAGTGTATCAATTCGATAACATCGATATGGTTGCAATTGAGATTTACGATATCATTTCTTGATACATATAAAAAAGGTACTGCCAAATGGCGGTACCTTTTTTAGTTATATTAATTAATGGGCTATATAGGTAGTAGAAGTTGTAATTTAAGTCGCGATTAAATAAAAGAGTTTTTACAAATGTATATGTATAGGAATTTTTTATTTTTCCTACAATGATAGTAAATATTAATAGGAGGTGCAAAGGATGGAACGCTTACCGATTGTTATTTGTCCTAATTGTCACAGTCATGCTGAAATTAATCACGTATTAACCGCCCAGTCTAATCAAAATGTAATATATACATGTAGGTTTTGTAATTATGTAATTCGAAATATTGAAACGAATAAAGGGTAGTAAGTTATAATTTTTGTTTTTGTCCCATACAATGAGAATACGAAAAGTCTGTCTAATTGAAAGGACGTGACTATGTGGACGGTGAGCATACATTTTATAATGTTTCAGAGAGACATTTGAATTTTGATATGGTATTTAACCGTATTTGTAGTTTCATTGAAAAGGATCCGCGAAATTTATATCGATTATCTATTGGGACAGACTCACAAGCGCATCAAAAGGATACGAGGTTTATTACAGCGATACATATTCATCGTGTTGGAAAAGGAGCATGGGGATGTTTGCATCATAAATCAGTGAAAAATAAGCCAGCAACGTTGCGAGAGAAAATATATTTAGAAACACAGTTTAGTCAAGAAATCGCCTATCTATTTACTCCCAATCATATACAAGCGATATGGGATTTATTGCACCCATACGCTCAAGATGGAGCAGGATTCATAATGGAAATTCATTTAGATATCGGGAATGATGGTTTAACAAAAGAATTTATTTTAGATATGACGATGAAAATTCAAGCAATGGGATTAACAGCAAAAATTAAACCAGATGCTTATGCGGCATTTAGTTACGCAAACAGATATACAAAATAATGTGAAATGATGTCTATATATTCGCAGTCTTTAAGTGTTTCTAACGAAAACTGAATATTACATCTGTTAAATAGACTGAAAAATTTATATAATGAGAGTGATGATGCGAGTGCAAGGAGAGGAGCATATGGAAAAGGAATTTGTTTTAACAAGAGAAGAAGAAAATTTATTGTTGGATATTCTGTTTCAGCAAAATTACGCGAGCGAAATTTTAGCGGTGGAGCTTACAGACATTGAGAATGGTTTAAAACAGACAGATGTGACGCAATATAAAAAAATCACAAGATTGTTTTACCGATTAAAAAATAAAGGGTATTAAGCACTACCGGAATGGTAGTCTTTTTTTTATGTTATATGCTAAAATAGTTATGTATTTTTATTAGAAGAATGTCAGGACAAAATAATAATATGAAAACGCTATCATAAAATGTGAATAGGATCGGAGAATATTAGCAGGAAAAAGGGAAAATGGGGGATGTAACATGATTAGTATTCCGAAAGACGAGTTTCAACAAATTCTTGTGAAGGATTTAATGATTTCATCAGATAAAGTAGCACATGTACAAATAGGGAATGGTCTAGAACATGCTTTACTCGTTCTTGTGAAATCTGGATATTCGGCGATTCCTGTTTTAGACCCTATGTATAAATTACATGGGTTAATTAGTACTGCTATGATTTTAGATGGTATTTTAGGATTAGAGCGCATTGAGTTTGAAAGACTTGAGAATATGAAAGTGGAACAAGTGATGAAGGAAGAGATTCCAGTTCTTACGTTAGAAGATTCTTTTGCAAAAGCTTTAGAAATGACAATTGATCATCCTTTTATTTGCGCTGTCAATGAAGAAGGTTACTTCGAGGGTATTTTAACACGGCGGGCTATTTTAAAATTGTTGAATAAAAAAGTGAGACAGCATAATCGATAACGTAGGGAAAGTGACTTCACAGAAAAGGCGAAGTCACTTTTTTTCGTGCATATCAGTTGTGTATGTATTATATTTAAAAAGACATAAAGCATAAGAAAAGTTTGAACTAACAAACCGTTCTAATGTATAAAAGTATGCAATTAAATTAAGGATGAAATACTTATTAAAATTAGGTGTATGGAAGCTAAGGAAAGAGGGAGAAAGTTGCAAATTGATGATTTTCAAATGATGGTTGTGTTAGCTCAGGAATCAAATATGAGAAAAGCGGCGGAACGTTTATTTGTTTCCCAACCTGCGCTTAGTCAACGATTACAATCTATGGAGAAACAATGGGGAATGAAATTTTTTATTCGTTCACAAAAAGGATTAACAATTACACCTGAAGGGGAAAAAGTTGCAAATTATGCAAAAGAAATGTTACAACGGGAAGAGGGTATTAAAAGTGAACTGGCTCTTTTTAGAACCGAAACATACGGTACGTTAAAAATAGCTGTTGCATCAGTCATTGGGCAATATTGGCTTCCACCTGTTTTGAAAAAATTTGTGCATAAGTATCCTTCTGTGAAGATATCTCTGTTTACTGGCTGGAGTAGTGAAGTGCAAAAGCAATTTTATGAAGGAGACGTTCATGTTGCTATACTGAGAGGATCACAAGAATACAAAGGGCAGAAACAACAATTATTTGAAGATGAATTATATTTAGTTGATAAAGAAATAAAAGATATTTCGATGTTAAAAGAGACAAATAGACCATTTATTCAATTTAAAAGTGATTCGACCTACTATGGACAAATACAAAATTGGTGGTATGGATTATTTTCAAATCCACCTAAGCGAACGATTGTAGTTGACCAAATTGAAACGTGCAAACAGCTTGTTTTAAATGGAATAGGTTATGCTCTTTTACCTTCGACTGTTTTAAAAGAAGTGCAGGAAAATATGTATAAAACACCTGTTCAATTAACGAGAGAAACATGGTTATTGACGAGTGACTCGGCAAGGCAGTTGAAGCAAGTACAAGCATTTTTAGAAATTATAGAAGAAATTCAAATGGAAAAATAAGATTATTGTCTTGCTACTCGCTCTATCGTTTGGTAGAGTAACATTATAAATGGATTTAGGAGGCAACAAGAATGAAAATGATGGACGCTAACGAAATTATTTCGTTTATTCAAAACAGTGAAAAGAAAACTCCTGTAAAGGTATACATAAAAGGGGATTTAAAAGAGGTAACATTCCCTGAAACAGTACAAGCATTTGTAAATAAAAAATCTGGTGTATTATTCGGAGAATGGTCTGAAATTAAGACAATTCTTGATGAAAATAACAAGCACATTGTTGACTATGTAGTTGAGAATGACCGTCGTAATTCTGCAATTCCAATGCTTGATTTAAAAGGTATTAAAGCTCGTATTGAGCCAGGCGCGATTATTCGTGACCATGTAGAAATTGGTGACAACGCTGTTATCATGATGAATGCAACAATTAACATTGGTGCTGTAATTGGTGAAGGTACTATGATCGACATGAACGCAGTGCTTGGTGGACGTGCAACAGTTGGTAAGAACTGTCACGTAGGTGCAGGTGCTGTACTTGCCGGTGTTATTGAGCCACCTTCTGCAAAACCAGTTATCGTTGAAGATGATGTTGTAATTGGTGCAAATGTAGTTGTTCTAGAAGGCGTTACAGTAGGTAAAGGTGCAGTTGTAGCAGCAGGAGCTGTTGTAACAGAAGATGTGCCTCCATATACAGTTGTTGCGGGAACTCCGGCACGTGTAATTAAAGAAATTGATGAGAAGACAAAAGCAAAAACTGAAATTAAACAAGAGCTTCGTCAATTAAACCCAGAGAAATAAAAAATAAAAAGCGTAAGAGCATGAATGTGCTCTTACGCTTTTTATAGATAGAGGTGCAAAAATGACAGTAAGCAAATTTGTCCAAGTTCGTAGAGATTTACATAAAATTCCGGAGATCGGATTTAAAGAGTGGAAAACACAACAGTATATTTTAGATTATATAGGAACGCTTCCTAATGAATATTTGGAAGTGAAAACATGGAAAACAGGTGTAATTGTTAAAGTAAATGGAAAAAATCCAGAAAAAATAATAGGTTATCGTGCAGATATAGACGGTCTACCAATTACAGAGGAAACTGGATATGAATTCTCTTCTGTCCATGAAGGAATGATGCATGCATGTGGACATGATTTGCATGCAACAATCGGTTTAGGACTTCTAACAGCGGCTGTAAGCGGAAGAATAGATGATGATCTTGTGTTTATATTCCAACCAGCTGAAGAAGGTCCAGGTGGTGCACTTCCTATGTTAGAAAGCGATGAGTTAAAAGAATGGAAGCCTAATATGATTCTTGGACTTCATATTGCGCCTGAATACTCTGTGGGAACAATTGCGACAAAAGAAGGTTTATTATTTGCGAATACATCAGAGCTATACGTTGATTTAAAAGGAAAAGGTGGACATGCTGCATATCCGCATACAGCAAATGATATGATTGTTGCAGCGAGTCATCTCGTTACACAACTTCAATCAGTTATTAGTCGTAATGTGAACCCTCTTGACAGTGCGGTAATTACAATTGGGAAAATTACAGGTGGTACAGTTCAAAACATTATCGCAGAAAAATCTCGTTTAGAAGGAACAATTCGAACGCTATCAGTGGAATCAATGAAACGTGTTAAAAGCCGAATTGAGGCAATTGTTGCGGGAATAGAAGCTTCTTTTCAATGTGAAGCTGTTATTGACTACGGAGCGATGTATCATCAAGTGTATAACCATGAGGAGCTAACGAGAGAGTTTATGCAATTTACACGTGAACAAACGACTATGGACGTAATTACGTGTACGGAGGCAATGACAGGTGAAGACTTTGGTTATATGCTTCGAGAGATACCTGGATTTATGTTTTGGCTTGGAGTAAATTCAGAATATGGTTTACATCATGCGAAATTAAAACCAGACGAAGAGGTTATTGAGAAAGCAATTGTATTTTTAAATCAATATGTGAAGTGGAAGGGAAATAGAAAGTGAACTTACTCGCTAATTGTGCAATAGTTTAGAGTGGGGACTTCTTAGTTCAGAGACGAAAACATCTTTCGTATTCGTTAGTGTTAGACATCTTCATACAAATGAGTAAAGTTAAATTTGACGTCTTAATAATGAGCAGGGGGTTTTTAGCCACTGCTCATTATTAATTATTGCTAATAGGGAAGATAATTATTTAACTACCCTATATATGTTTACTTTTAGTATGAAAAGTGTGTAAAATCAATGTGATACATAGAAAAAAGGGTGGGGAATTACGTGCAAATTAGCAGTGCGATTTTATGTTTCGTCTTATATGCATATGTTATTATTGCGGCGGTTTATTTTGGGATAAGTTTTTACGCCTATCGTTTAGCAAATAATAGTGAATATGAAGAAACATACAAATGGGTGAAAAGATATTTGTCACCTGTACTAGAAATTATGAATGGATTTGTTCTTTTTTTATTTATTGGATTAATTGCTTTCTCAACGAGTTTAGTAGGGAATAAGACTACGTTATTTGTACTAGGTATCATTATTTTTATGCTATTAGGAATTCGGATTGGTAATACGGTGTTTTGGAACGAAAGAAAAATAGATGGTTGGACAGGGATGTTTATTCCATGTATGTTAGCTGCAATTGTGACGAATATAGAACATGAATATTATCAATTACATTTTTGGCTTATCATTGTTTTAACAATCCTCTCTGTTTTGTATATAAGTACTGTCGTGCTAACATACATCGCAAATGAAAAAGGAGATGCAAAAGGTGCGCACTTCTTTAGAGGGCGTGCATTATTATGGAGTGTGCCGACGATGGCAGTTATAGGAATTATTGCGATATTAGTAAATGGATATCAATTTACTAATTGGCAATTGTTTTTAGAAACTTGGTGGATCTTCATTGTTTCGCTTGTAGCTTTTTTAGGCGCAACACATTATTTATTTCATCAACATCATTACATATTGGCACTGTTATTCGCATTTACACAACTTTTATTTGCTTTTTTCGGACAAGAAACGCTATTGTTCGTTTTTGAAACATTTAGTTCATTTGGAAATATATTTGTATTTGGTATGTTAATTTTCGGTATCGCGTTTTATTTACAACAGTATTTTTATATGCAAAAACAAAAATAAGAAGTATATACAGGTTTTTGTAGCGAATTTAAAGTATGTTACAATAAAAGTACATAGTATTTGATGTTATTGGAGGAATTCCTGTGGGCGAAAAAGAGAAAGAATTTGCTGTTATTGGGCTTGGCCGTTTTGGTGGAAGTATTTGCCGTGAATTAGCTCAATTAGGTATGGAAGTAATGGCAATTGACTCAGATGAGGATAAAATTAATGAGTTTGCAAATATAGCTTCGCATGCTGTAATTGCAGATTCAACAGATGAGATGGTATTAAAAAGTCTTGGTATTCGTAATTTTGATCATGTAGTCGTTGCTATTGGAGATAATTTGAATTCAAGTATTTTAACAACGTTAATTTTGAAAGAATTAGGTGTGAAAAATATTACTGTAAAAGCTCAAAATGACTATCATGAAAAAGTGTTAAGTAAAATAGGGGCAGATCATATTGTGCATCCAGAACGAGATATGGGAAAAAGGATTGCTAATAATATCGCATCAAGTAATGTGTTAGATTACCTAGAGCTTTCAGATGAGCATAGTATTGTAGAGATTATCGCAAATAAAAAAATTGATGGGCACTCTTTAATTGAATTAGATATTCGTGCGAAGTTTGGTTTGAACATTGTAGCAATTAAACGTGGGAAAGAAGTTATCGTATCTCCTCGAGCTACAGAAAACGTTCAGGCGGGAGATATATTAATTGTAATTGGTCATGACGATGAAGTAGATCGTTTTAAGCATTTTTTAAGATAAGAGAAAAGGACAATGCCGAGGAGGCATTGTCCTTTTTCTTATATTTCCATAATGATTGGTAAAATCATTGGACGACGTTTCGTTTTTTCGTATAGGAATGGTGCTAATGTGTCTGTAATCTCATTTTTAATTTCAGACCATTGTGTTGTTTTTCGCTCCATTACTTTTTCTAAATGTGTTGTAATTAATGTTTGAGCATCGTTGATTAAATCGCTGCTTTCACGCATATAAACGAAACCACGCGAGATGATATCAGGTCCTGCTGCAACTTTAAATTCTTTCATATCAATGCTTACAACTACAATAACAAGTCCTTCTTCAGAAAGAATGCGACGATCACGTAATACGATATTACCGATATCTCCAATACCATTTCCATCGATATAGACAGAGCCAGATGGGATTTTCCCAGCTACGCTTGCTTCATCAGAACGTAAAGCAAGAACATCTCCATTATCCATAATGAAACAATTTTCTTCTGGAATACCACAATCATTCGCTAATTTCATATGCATACGTTGCATACGATATTCACCATGAATTGGCATGAAATATTTGGGCTTAATAAGACGTAGCATTAACTTTTGTTCTTCTTGTCCACCGTGTCCACTCGTATGAATATTTGAGAGTTTACCATGGATTACATCAGCACCAGCGCGGTACAACATGTTAATTGTACGACTTACACTAATTGTATTGCCTGGGATTGGTGAAGAAGAGAAAACAACTGTATCGCCAGGGATAATTTGAATTTGACGATGTGTACCATTGGCAATACGTGAAAGTGCTGCCATCGGCTCCCCTTGACTACCTGTACATAACATAACAACTTTATTAGCTGGTAGGCGGTTTAGCTGAGCTGTGTCTATGAATGTATCCTTTGGACACCGGATATAACCAAGGTTTTGTCCGATTTCAATAGCCGCTTCCATACTTCGACCGAATACAGCTACTTTACGATTGTTTTCAACAGCAGCCTCAACAACTTGTTGTAAGCGATGGATATTCGATGCAAAGGTTGCGAATATAATACGACCGTCTACTTTGCGGAATATATCTTGAATACTATCACCAACGCGGCGCTCAGACATCGTAAAGTTTGGCACTTCACTGTTTGTACTATCAGATAAGAGACAAAGTACACCGTCTTTTCCGATTTCGGCCATTTTTGTTAAATCTGCTGGCTCACCTACTGGTGTGAAATCAAATTTGAAATCACCTGTATGAACGACTTGTCCTTGAGGTGTTTTCACAACAACTCCGTATGAATCCGGAATACTGTGAGTTGTACGGAAGAAGGAAACAGATGTCTTTTTAAATTTAATAACATCATCTTCTTGAATTTCATAAAGTTTTGCTTTACGAAGTAATCCGTGCTCTTCTAATTTGTTTTTTATTAGGGCAATTGCTAATTTTCCGCCGTAAATTGGAATGTTTACTTGACGTAATAGATAAGGAATTCCACCGATATGATCTTCGTGACCATGTGTAATGAATAATCCTTTAATTTTATCTTCGTTTCGCACAAAATAAGTGTAATCTGGTATTACATAATCGATCCCGAGGAGTTCGTCTTCTGGAAATTTAATTCCAGCATCAATTATAATAATTTCATCTTGAAATTGAACAGCATATGTATTTTTACCGATTTCACCAAGACCACCGAGGGCAAAAACGGCAGCTTGATCATTTTTTAGGAATTTCATATGACTATACGATCTCCGCTAATATTAAATCAGCGTTTTGTTTTTCATATTCAAGATGAGCACCAGTAACAGACTGAACGAACTCGATATTATATGCGAACTTATTTAATTTTTTACGAACATCCTTTTGAGACGTAGCCTCTAAATATAAAACTTTTGTATTTTCACGTACTGGGACCTCAGTTAATTTTTCTTGATAAAATACTTTAAAAATCATTTGGAAAACCTCTCCTTGTCTATGTTTTGCATTATCTGTTACTTATTATAAAGCAAACAGTCACGATTTTCATGTTTTTTCGAATGAGAATGAAGAAAAAGCCCGAAATGGGCACAATTTAAGCGATTGTCTTCTTACGGACTAAATCGTTTAAATAACGCTTGAGCTTTTTCTTCAGCTTCTTCAGCATGATTACTCCTTCCTTTCCTTATTTAAAACATGCATATTACTAATGATAACTCTGTCTCCCATACAAGAAAGAAGATTAGAAGTGAATAGTGAATCTTGTTCTTTTTAGTATAGTGTAAGTTATCTTGTAGTAACGATTAGTAGCCGTTAGTTATAGATATAGTATGAGGAAGAATAGAAAAGAAAATTCATCCGAACAAGTATCCACATTTTTTCACTAATAGTATATGCACATTTCATAAATAAGGTCAGAAAGTGAACGCTTTCTTCACAGATGTTTAATATGTTATACTTTTTTTTGAAATTTGAAAAGTGATAATCAAAATAGGAATATAGAGTGCCAGAAAGGATTTTGACAAATGAATGATAAAATTGTCTTTTTTGATATTGATGGAACATTATTAGATCATGATAAGAAAATTCCGCAATCTACAAGAGATGCAGTAAGAGATTTACAAGAAAAAGGTGTGCATGTAGCGATTGCGACAGGGCGTGCGCCATTTATGTTTGAAGATATTCGTGAGGAACTCAATATACATAATTATGTTAGTTTTAACGGGCAGTATGTTGTATTTGAGGATGAGGTATTATTTAATAATCCATTACATCCTGATGCTCTACATAAGTTTACTCAGTTTGCAAAACAAGAAGGATATCCACTTGTATATCTTGACCATCAAGAAATGAGAGCGTCAGTGGAATATCATGATTATGTAAAAGAAGGTTTTGGAAGCTTACAATTCGATCATCCGGCATATGAACCTGATTTTTATGAGAAACGCGATATTTATCAAACGCTTCTTTTTTGTGAAGTAAACGAAGAAGAAAAGTTTATTCATCATTATCCAGATTTTCATTTTATACGCTGGCATGCATATTCAATGGATATTATCCCTAATGGTGGTTCTAAGGCAAAAGGGATTGAGAAGTTTATTGAGAAAATAGGATTTAATCGTGAACAAGTATATGCATTTGGGGACGGATTAAATGATTTAGAAATGATTGAAGCAGTAGGAACGGGCATTGTGATGGGGAATGGTCATGAGGATTTGAAAAAACTTGCTAATTATGTGACAAAAGATGTTAATGAAGACGGTATTTATCACGGATTAAAGTGGGCTGGCTTGTTATAAGTAAGTGTGGAACCCATTTCATATAATAAAAAGGCGGAAGGTTAACTTCCGCCTTTTTACTATTATCGCTCGAGAGGTTTTGAATCATCGGGAGCCACAAATGGATTGTCTTTATTAATATGGTCATAGAACATAACACCGTTTAAATGGTCGATTTCATGTTGGAATACAATTGCTGGTAAACCTTTTAATCGCAGTTTTACGTCTTCACCGTTAATCGTTGTTGCCTTTACTGTAATTCTCGTGTAACGAGGGACATAACCAGGTACTTCACGGTCTACAGATAGACAGCCTTCACCATTTTGTAAATATGTACGTTCAACAGAATGACTAATGATTTTTGGGTTAAATAATGCGTAGCTATATAACGTATCGTTCGTATCAGTTACATGAACCGCAATCATTTTCTTTGAAATACCGATTTGCGGAGCCGCTAATCCGATTCCGGGGCGTAAATTATATTTTTCAGCCATTTCAGGGTCCTGGCTATTTATTACAAATTCAATCATTTCTTTAAGAGTATTTGTATCTTCCTCGCTAGCAGGTAAGGAGACCTCTTCTGCGACGTCGCGCAAAATAGGATTTCCTTCACGAATTACCTCATTCATTGTAAGCATATGTAATCTCTCCTTTCTCCTTTAGTCTACCAAAGGAGATAAAAAAAGTCATCGGCAAGTAAGGAAGAGCTACTTGGAAACAAATCTTCTACAGATAAGTTATGTAATAAAAAGAAAAGACGGCAAAGCCGTCTGTTTCTTTCCATAGTTGTTTCATTTTACATTAATTAGCGAATGCAAGCAGCACCAACGATAATTAAAAGGATAAACAACACAACGATTAAGGCGAAGCCGCTTCCAGATCCGCCACAAGAACCGCCATAACCGTAGGAAGGATATGAACAAGTTGTTGGATAGCAATATGAGTATCCGTACATGAGATGACCTCCTTTATCATTTCCCGCTAATACTGCGGTTACTATAATGTATGGAGGAATGATCAGAAATGTATAGGTATTTACCTATAAAAGGAAGAAGTGTTTGTATAATTTTCTTGAGAAGAGAGAAAAACTAAGGAGAATTAAATCGTTTACATATTATTCTAAGAGAAAAAATAAGTTAAAAAGGGAATAATATAACAGCAGGTTATTGCTTACTAATACAGATGTGAAAAATAAAAACACGTTTGTGTAGAGGAAACCGGCATATTATTTATAAAAAAACGTATTCAAAGTAATTGACATCGTAATTAGAATAGTTGTAAACTAAAAAACGTGATCAAGATTGTATTAATATGTTTTTGAAAAAACATTAGTACAGATTGTTAGGTACACAAAATTATTCTCAACCGACAAACAAATTTGTTGGTTTACATTGTTGCGCTTTCAGTCTAGCTAATAGATAGTGAAAGCGTTTCAGAATATGGTTCAAGAGAGGAAGAGGTGAACGGAATGGGTACTAAAACAAAAAAGACCCTATTTAATGTTGATGAGCAAATGAAAGCTATCGCAGCTCAATTTGAAACATTACAAATTTTAAATGAAAAAGGCGAAGTTGTGAATGAAGCAGCTATGCCTGAATTATCTGATGATCAATTAAAAGAATTAATGCGCCGTATGGTGTATACTCGCGTACTAGATCAACGTTCTATTTCTTTAAACCGTCAAGGACGTTTAGGTTTCTACGCACCAACTGCTGGACAAGAGGCTTCTCAATTAGCAAGTCATTTCGCACTTGAAGCAGAAGATTTCATCTTACCAGGATATCGTGACGTTCCACAATTAGTGTGGCACGGCCTACCATTATACCAAGCATTCTTATTCTCTCGTGGACATTTCATGGGTAACCAAATGCCTGAGAATGTAAATGCACTTGCTCCACAAATCATTATCGGTGCGCAAATCATCCAAACTGCTGGTGTTGCGTTAGGTATGAAATTACGTGGTAAAAAATCTGTTGCAATTACTTACACTGGTGACGGTGGTGCTTCACAAGGTGACTTCTACGAAGGTATGAACTTTGCGGGTGCATTCAAAGCTCCAGCAATCTTCGTTGTACAAAACAACCGTTATGCAATCTCTACTCCAGTAGAAAAGCAATCTGCAGCTAAAACTGTAGCACAAAAAGCAGTAGCAGCAGGTATTTACGGAATTCAAGTAGACGGTATGGATCCATTAGCTGTATACGCAGCAACTGCTTTCGCTCGTGAGCGCGCAGTAAATGGCGAAGGTCCTACTTTAATCGAGACTTTAACATTCCGTTATGGTCCACATACAATGGCTGGTGATGACCCAACTCGTTACCGTACAAAAGATATCGAAAACGAATGGGAACAAAAAGATCCAATCGTACGCTTCCGTGCATTCTTAGAAAACAAAGGCCTATGGTCTCAAGAAGTTGAAGAGAAAGTTATCGAAGAAGCAAAAGAAGATATCAAACAAGCAATTGCTAAGGCTGACCAAGCTCCAAAACAAAAAGTTACTGATTTAATGGAAATCATGTACGAAAAAATGCCTTACAACTTAGCTGAACAATATGAAATTTACAAAGAAAAGGAGTCGAAGTAAGCCATGGCTCAAATGACAATGATTCAAGCAATCACTGATGCTTTACGCGTTGAAATGAAAAATGATCCTAACGTACTTGTGTTTGGTGAAGACGTTGGTGTAAACGGCGGAGTATTCCGTGCTACTGAAGGTTTACAAGCTGAATTCGGTGAAGATCGTGTAATGGATACTCCACTTGCAGAGTCTGGTATTGGTGGACTTGCAGTTGGACTTGCACTTGAAGGCTTCCGTCCAGTTCCAGAAATCCAATTCTTCGGTTTCATTTTTGAAGTAATGGATTCAGTTTCTGGTCAATTAGCTCGTATGCGTTACCGTTCTGGTGGACGTTGGACTGCTCCAGTAACAATTCGTTCTCCATTCGGTGGTGGTGTTCATACTCCTGAACTACATGCTGATAGCTTAGAAGGATTAGTGGCACAACAACCTGGTCTAAAAGTTGTTATTCCATCTACTCCATACGATGCAAAAGGTCTTTTAATCTCTGCGATTCGTGACAACGATCCAGTTATCTACTTAGAGCATATGAAATTGTACCGTTCATTCCGTCAAGATGTACCAGAAGGTGATTACACAATTGATTTAGGCAAAGCTGACATCAAACGTGAAGGTACAGATGTATCTGTTATCGCTTATGGTGCTATGGTTCATGCTGCATTAAAAGCTGCTGAAGAACTTGAAAAAGAAGGTATCTCTTTAGAGGTTGTTGACTTACGTACAGTTCAACCATTAGATATCGAAACAATCATCGCTTCTGTTGAAAAAACAGGCCGCGTAGTTGTAGTTCAAGAAGCTCAAAAACAAGCTGGTATTGCAGCTAACGTTGTAGCGGAAATTAACGACCGTGCAATCTTAAACTTAGAAGCTCCAGTTGTACGTGTTGCAGCTGCTGATACAGTATTCCCATTCTCTCAAGCTGAGAGCGTATGGTTACCAAACCATAAAGATATTGTTGAAGCTGTTAACAAAGTAATGAACTTCTAATTTTTAGTTTTTCATGTGCAAAAGAAATCAGCACATGCTGGTTTCTTTTGTACATATTCCATAATAATGAAATGAATCAGGGGGCTGAATTCCGTGGCATTTGAATTTAAACTACCAGATATCGGTGAAGGTATCCACGAAGGTGAAATCGTAAAATGGTTTATTAAACCAGGCGATGAAGTAAATGAAGATGATGTACTTCTTGAAGTACAAAATGATAAAGCAGTAGTAGAAATCCCTTCTCCTGTTAAAGGTAAAGTACTTGAAGTACTTGTAGAAGAAGGAACAGTTGCAATTGTAGGAGATACATTAATTAAATTTGATGCTCCTGGATACGAAAACCTTAAATTTAAAGGTGACGATCATGATGAAGCTCCAAAAGCTGAAGAAGCAGCAGTAGAAGCTCCAGCAGCGGAAACTACTCCAGCAGCAACTGCAGAAGTAGTAAATGAGCGTGTAATCGCTATGCCATCTGTTCGTAAATATGCTCGTGAAAAAGGTGTAGACATTCATAAAGTAGCTGGTTCTGGTAAGAACGGCCGTGTTGTGAAAACTGACATCGATGCATTTGCAAATGGTGGACAAACTGTAGCAGCAACTGAGGCTCCAGCAGCAGTAGAAGCTACTCCAGCAGCAGCGAAAGAAGAAGCACCAAAAGCACAACCAATCCCAGCTGGTGAATATCCAGAAACTCGTGAGAAAATGAGTGGTATCCGTAAAGCGATTGCGAAAGCAATGGTTAACTCTAAGCATACAGCTCCTCACGTAACATTAATGGATGAAGTAGATGTAACAGAACTTGTTGCTCACCGTAAGAAGTTCAAAGCTGTTGCAGCTGACAAAGGTATTAAATTAACTTACCTTCCATACGTTGTAAAAGCTTTAACATCTGCATTACGTGAATTCCCAATGTTGAATACTGCTTTAGACGATGCTTCTCAAGAAATCGTTCATAAACATTACTTCAACATCGGTATCGCAGCTGATACAGACAAAGGTCTATTAGTACCAGTTGTTAAAGATACAGATCGTAAATCTATCTTTACTATCTCTAACGAGATCAATGAACTTGCTGGTAAAGCACGTGATGGTCGTTTAGCTCCAACTGAAATGAAAGGTGCTTCTTGCACAATTACAAACATTGGTTCTGCAGGTGGACAATGGTTCACTCCAGTTATCAATCACCCAGAAGTAGCAATCCTTGGTATCGGCCGTATCGCTGAGAAACCAGTTGTGAAAAACGGTGAAATCGTTGCAGCTCCAGTATTAGCATTATCTCTAAGCTTTGACCATCGTTTAATTGACGGCGCAACTGCTCAAAAAGCATTAAACCAAATTAAACGTCTATTGAATGACCCACAATTATTAGTAATGGAGGCGTAATAACAATGGTAGTAGGAGATTTCCCAATTGAATTAGATACAGTCGTTGTTGGTGCAGGTCCTGGTGGATACGTTGCGGCAATTCGTGCAGCACAATTAGGTCAAAAGGTAGCGATTATTGAAAAATCTAACCTTGGTGGCGTATGCTTAAACGTTGGATGTATTCCTTCAAAAGCGTTAATCAATGCAGGTCATCGTTATGAGAATGCAATGCATTCTGATGACATGGGTATCACTGCAGAGAACGTAAAAGTTGACTTTACAAAAGTTCAAGAATGGAAAAACGGCGTAGTTAAGAAATTAACTGGCGGTGTTGAAGGCCTTCTTAAAGGTAACAAAGTTGAAATCATTCGCGGTGAAGCTTACTTCGTAGATGCTAACACATTACGCGTAATGACTGAAGATGCAGCACAAACTTATACGTTTAAAAATGCTGTTCTTGCAACTGGTTCTACACCAATCGAAATTCCAGGATTCAAATACTCTAAACGTGTTATCAACTCTACAGGCGCTTTAAGCTTACCTGAAATTCCTAAAAAACTTGTTGTAATCGGCGGCGGTTACATCGGTATGGAATTAGGTACTGCATATGCTAACTTCGGTACAGAAGTTACTGTAGTAGAAGCTGGCGACGAAATCTTAGCTGGTTTCGAAAAAGCTATGAGCTCTGTTGTTAAACGTGCTCTACAGAAAAAAGGTAACGTAAATATCCATACAAAAGCTATGGCTAAAGGCGTTGAAGAAACAGAAACTGGCGTAAAAGTTAGCTTTGAAGTTAACGGTGAAATCCAGACTGTAGAAGCAGATTACGTATTAGTAACTGTAGGTCGTCGTCCAAACACTCAAGAAATCGGTCTTGAGCAAGTTGGAATTAAAATGACTGACCGTGGCATTATCGAAATTGATGAGCAATGCCGTACAAATATTTCAAACATCTATGCAATCGGTGATATCGTTCCTGGACCACCATTAGCTCACAAAGCTTCTTACGAAGGTAAAGTAGCTGTTGAAGTAATTAGTGGCCATGCATCAGCAATCGATTACATCGGAATTCCTGCAGTATGCTTCACTGATCCAGAATTAGCATCTGTTGGTTACACTAAGAAACAAGCTGAAGAAGCAGGAATGACAGTAGCTGTATCTAAGTTCCCATTCGCTGCAAACGGTCGTGCGTTATCATTAAACAGCACTGACGGTTTCTTACAACTTGTAACGCGTAAAGAAGATGGTCTTCTTGTAGGTGCACAAGTTGCAGGTGCAGGTGCTTCTGATATTATCTCTGAGATTGGTTTAGCTATCGAAGCTGGAATGACAGCTGAAGATATCGCTCAAACAATCCATGCTCACCCAACATTAGGTGAAATCACAATGGAAGCAGCTGAAGTTGCTCTTGGAATGCCAATTCACATTGTAAAATAATTTAAGTAATGTAAATACCCCATCTCTTATTTAAAGAGATGGGGTATTTTTATTTTCATAAAATGACTTGCAAGGTCTTTATATGTACTTGTCGAATGAATATATAATACTTTAAATGAACCGTTAGCATATATGCCGTTATATAATATGTAATTGATTCAAACTTAATCCCATATATTAATAAAATAGAGCATGTCAAAGGAGAAGGTTCCATGAGAATATTACATGTTATATTTTATCATTTTCTATTATGGAGTGGTTTTTCCATTGTATTAACATTATCGAATGGTGATAAGTTTCATTATAAAGTAATTCTCTTTTTCGTATTTCTTTATTTGGCATATGTGATTGCATGTTTTGTATTACACGTAAGAAAGCAGGCATTATTCCTTACGTGTTCAAATTGCATACTTTTTTTAATCATATTCTCTATTTTTTAAATTAACGTTTATAGAAATACATTGTTCTTCCATTAAATAGTTGTAACTCTCCTTCTAATTTCTTCGCTAGAAAACGGCTAAATTCATTTGCCTTTCCTTTATCACCAAATGTTGCTGTAGTAGGCAAAGAAACCTGAATAAAAGATTGTTCCTTTTCTATTCCAATCCCAACATAAATAGAATCATATCGATCGTGACTCGATTGGAGTTTTAATGTTGTTGCTGATGTATCTAATATTTCATAAGGAAAAGCTGTATTTGTATAAGCATAATTAATTTGATCACCAGTCTTGGAAGTAACGGTTGTATAGTTATGAAAAAGGTGTTTAACATCTTCTATTGAAACAGATTGTTGATTGGATTTAGGTACAAGTGTGATAAAGGCGTGTTGCATACAAATTCCCCCTTAGCTTAGTAGAATAATATCATTCTACATCCTACTGAATTTTTTGACAATTAAAAGGAGTATTACTTTTTTTGTTTAATATATTAATGAGTAGGAAGTGTTATTTAGAAAGGTGGAAACTCATGTTTGAAAAATTGTATGATGAGCATGAAAGTGTGAAGGTACGATTTTTAGGATTTATGACGCATGATACACGTTATGATTTTGGAGTTATTTATACAAATATGTTTTTTGGAAAGCCACTTATTGTTTGTATGCAAACAGGGAGATCTACTTTGCTTGGGAGAGATGATGTAGAAAATGTTCCATATATACAGGAAACTTTTAAGTTAGGATCGGAAGAGGAGGCGGAGGAGTTAGCTCAGTTTTTTAAATTTCTTGTTCCGTCTACTTCTTTACATGCGGAGTATGAAGAATAATTAACAAGAAACAGTCGTACGTATGAGATATGGCTGTTTTTTTGTGTTAATATCGCATACTAATTTAATTTTAAAATATTTAATGTGTTATACTAAAAACCTATTGACGTAAAAAGTATAACATATTAAAATGAAGACAGAAAGTTAAGCGGTTACAAAAGTTTTTGGGATTATAAACTTAGGGGGAAATGAAAAATGGGAACAATCGTATGTCAAGATTGTGAAGGTACAATTGCACACTTCGAGGATGAGAAAGTAACGGTACTTTACGGGAAATGTGGATCTTGCGGATGTGATCACACAGAACATACAAAAGCCCAATAATTGATAGGAAATTGACAGCTAAAAGTTTTTAGGACCATAAACTTAGGGGGAAATGAAAAATGGGAACAATCGTATGCCAAGTTTGTGAAGGAACAATCGGACATTTTGAAGATGAGAAAACGACAGTACTTTATGGGAAATGTGGTTCCAATTGTGACTGTGCTAGTAGAGACAATGCGAAAGCTTAATCATATATAAGTAGATTATTCTTTAAACTCAGGGGGAAATGAAAATGGGAACAATCGTATGCCAAGTTTGTGAAGGAACAATCGCACATTTTGAAGATGAAAAATCAACAGTACTTTATGGGAAATGTGGATCTCATTGCGAATGTGACCATACAGAACATACAAAAGCTTAATAATTAAGAAAAAACGCCTACACATGTAGGCGTTTTTTTAATAGATTGTAGTTGTATGCCCGACTGTTGCAACAATTGCATCATCTCTAATAGGAATAAATCCTATTGATGTTTGTGGCGTGTTAGGAGGGGCATATTGACTCATCATACGGCTATCAATACGAGTGATAAAATCGGTTAAATAAGCTGAAATAAAAGCATAAGGAATCCTTCGTTCATTTAATGAATAAATAATTTCCTCTTTCGTTTTTACGCCTACGCCATGTCCGTAAAAAAAGAAGTTTCCTAGATAGATTGTATTTTCTCCTTGCCACTCAATCGTAGCTGGATTAACTTGTGGATTTTTAAAGTAAACGAGGTCACCTGGAACGATATCGCCACTCGTTTTTGTTATGAGCTTTAAGTCGCGATCGTAGTCCCATGTATAAAGTAAGAGGTTTGCGAATAGACGGTTGAAAGTTTTTTCCTCATATAATGATAGTAATGCTTTGTAAAAAATGATAATCATTGCGGTGGCACATTCAGTTCCATATAGTTTTCCGTTTTTAAAAATATCTTGGATGGCAATGGAAGGGGCTATGTTTGGGAGTAGTTGAAATCCGCCAAGTGATGTTCTTTCCCAAAACTGAGGGTTGCAAAAAGATTGTTGAAACGTACGAAACTGAAATCCACTTTGAAAAAGTTCTAGCGCGGAAGTAATAATATTAACTCGTAAATTAAGATCAAAGCTGAGTTCATCGGCTGTTCGGAAGGAATAAACTTCTTGATTTCCCGCCATTATGGATAAAATCTGTTGTTTTTCAGCTGCAAATGGCTCATATTCATTTGTGATATAAGGGTGTACAATAGAACGGCCTATCACAATCATAATGGTATCCCCACCTATACGTTACAGATTTCGCGATACGGGAAAGCCTATATTGGACTTTAGACATAGGATGAAAGTATCGCTTTTTCATAGAAAAACATTTATCCCGCTATTTGCGGGCAGTAAGAATTCCACCTCAAAATTCGGCTGGAGCCCTGCTGCCCGTAAACGCCCGATTGGTGAAGGCTAATAATCAGTGGGGATGAACAAAACCCCACTGATTAAAGTTTCACTTTATATTTTGGTAGACTTTAACTACAGACAAGTACAAGTCTTTAAAACGCCAATGTGTTCTTTGAAAAAAGATAGCATAGGGAGTTCGATAGCCGAATTCAAGCTATCGGTAAAATGATATGTGTCGTCAACAAGACGCTAAAACACCTGAACACGAATCTGTACGGTATGGTATAGTACAGTAGCTCACGAACCTATACGGTCTGTTGTGAGAGTGGTGATGGCACACCGCAATCTTGCACGTCAGCGATACCAGAAATGGACTTCGCCTTAGGTAGCAAGAATCCCACTGATGTTAGTCAGCTTGCCCCATTAGGGTGGGAATGTCAAATTCTTTAGTATCGTATGAAAAAAAGAGAAAAAAGGTGAAAGAAAAGCCTATCAACTGATAGGCTTGTACTCTTTAATAACACGTAATGTTTGTAATGTCATATCTTCAGGACCTTGTACAGGTAACCCAGCTTCTAAATTTTTAAGAATATACTCTAAGTTATCTTGTGTAATAATTTCCCCCGGAGTAAAGATTGGAATCCCTGGCGGATAAACCATAACAAAATCAGCTATAATACGACCTGCTGCGTTTTCAAATGGAATGACTTCTGTTTCTGAATAAAAAGCATCTCTAGGAGAAAGTGCTAGCACAGGTATTTCAGGTATTTCTACTTGTACTTGAACACCTTTGTCTGCTCTATTTCTATATGTTGCTGCTAAATCTTGTAATGCTGTAATAAGTGTATCTGTTTCACTTTCTGTATCTCCAAATGTGATAAGACAAAGTATGTTATATAAATCAGAGAGTTCTACTTCAATGTTGTAATGTTCTCTAAGCCATACTTCAGCCTGATGGCCTGTAATACCTAAATCTTTTACAGATACAATTATCTTTGTAGGATCATAGTTAAAAGTAGCATCTGTTCCTAGCATTTCTTTTCCGGGACAATAAAGATGCTCAATAGCATTAATAGCATCACGAACATGCTCAGCTAATTGTATTGTTTGTTCTATGAGAGCTGTTCCTTCTGTAGCAAGACGTTTTCTAGCAACATCAAGGGATGCTAACAAAATGTAAGAAGTTGATGTAGTCGTAAGCATGCTAATAATGGATTGGACATGCTTTACGTTCACAAGACCTTCTTTTACATTAAGAATAGAGCTTTGGGTTAAAGACCCACCTAATTTGTGAACACTTGTTGCTGCCATATCTGCACCTGCTTGCATAGCTGATATTGGTAGTTCATCATGAAAATGGATATGAACACCGTGAGCCTCATCAACAAGTACAGGAATATCGTAAGAATGTGCTAATTCTACAATCTGCTCTAAATCTGCAGCAAACCCAAAATATGTTGGATTTATAACAAGTAAGCCTTTCGCATCTGAGTGCTCTTCAAGAGCCTTTTTGACAGATTGAATTGTGATCCCATGTGAAATACCGAGCTTCGGATCAATCTCAGGATGCATGAAAATTGGTTTTGCACCTGAGAAAATAATAGCTGACATTACTGATTTATGCACATTCCGTGGCACGAGGATTTTATCCCCAGGACCGCACACGCTCATCACCATTGTCATAATTGCACCACTTGTACCTTGAATAGAAAAGAACGTATGATCTGCACCGAAAGCAGCGGCTGCTAAATCCTGTGCTTCTTTAATCATACCTTTTGGATGATGTAAATCATCGAGCGGCGCAATATTAATTAAATCAATTGCTAATGCATTATGCCCAATAAATTCGCGAAATGTAGGATCCATGCCCTGTCCTTTTTTATGACCAGGAATATGGAATTGAACTGGATTTCGCTTACTGTGCTCAACTAAAGCGGTAAACAATGGTGTTTCGTATTGGGACAATCTATACACCCCTTCTTCTTCGTAATATTTATTAGAGTTTGTTTTATATGATTTCATCTCATTCTAAAAGGAAATTAAGATGACAAACTTTTAGAACTTGACTTGTTTTTCTGCCATTCGCAAAAGCCTTTTTTGGGATGGTAGTCTCACTTTATTCTCTATAAAACAAAAGCATTATATCACCAATAATTATAGATGTATAGAAAAATCGCATTTTCAAGGTGAGTATGTTTAATAGTTATATTTTAAATACTGCAAAGAGGAAGACAATTCCATTGAAATGGATAAATGGTGTATAATGCAGAGTGGCTATAGTGAAGAATAAAAGGTTGTCTTAAAGGTAGCATAATGGAAAAAGAAAGAATACTGAATGAGGTGCAAAAATGGAATATCAATATCCACTTGATTACAATTGGTCAAATGAAGAAATGGTAGCAGTTGTAAAGTTTTATGAAGCGATTGAAAAGGTATACGAAAAAGGAGTTTTGAGAGAAGATTTGATGGAATTATATCGTCGTTTTAAAGAGATTGTGCCATCGAAGGCAGCGGAGAAAAAAATTGATAAAGAATTTCAAGAAGTAAGTGGATATTCTATATATCGTACGATTCAAAGAGCAAAAGAAGTAGCGGAAAAAAAGATTATAAAGATGTAAAAATATTTTGAAAATTATAATGCAAAGTGCTATAATGTGATAACAACTAAAAACGGACAATATAAATTGTCCGTTTTCTACTATCGATTACAAAGTGCATATAAAGGAAGGAGTGGTTGCATCGTAGATTCAATCTTAGCAAGGAATTGTTCGTTGGTCATTGCTGAAAACTCCTCTGGTGATATATGAATACCGACTAATAACTCTGCTTTTTTCACAGTAGCTAAACGTTCAATCATCTTTTGTAAGTCTTCCGTTTCAAGCGTTTTATGCAGTTTTACACCTGGTTTAGTATGGTCAATGGACCAAACGAAGTCATTTGGAATATTTGTTTTTAAATCATTTAAATGTTCTAAGAAGGCGTGAGCCGTCTCCACTTTTTGTGGACACTCATAGATTAAACCAAAGTATATGAAGGCGTGAGTACCCCATAAACCAATTTGAAAGTGTGGTAACATTTTATATCCACGTTTATTTGTTGAAAAAGCAACCCAAGTATCGTTTGGTGGATTGACTTTGCGGCGTGCATGTTTTGCTACATGGTAGAAAAAGTTTTCATCAGTTTGTTGTGATAAATATTCTGCAAATTGTTCCCCTAAAGCTTCTAGCTTAGGATGAATATTCGTTTTAATTGCGCTCATTCGTTCTTCAAGACCATCAACAGTAAAGACTTCAAAATCAGTTGATGTGAATGTTTGTAGTGTCATGATTGTTCCTCCAACTCCTATTTTGTTTTAATTTTAGCATAGCTTGTACTATTCATAAAAAAAACATCACAAAAAAATTTAAATAAAAAAATATAATTTTGTTGCATAGATGATTTATCCAACATAGTATAGTATAAAACAAAAAATCAGAAAATTGAATCAATTCTAGTCCGAGGGCAGACGAATATTGGGAGGAGGCAAAAAAATGAGACAGGTGATTAATGCGTTAAAGAGAACAGATGCTGAAAAGAGAATTCCGGTGCTACGTTTGGAGCTAGATTATGAATTAGCAACTTTATATGATGCGATGATGGATAATGACAAACAGAAAAAAGAAGAGTGCGTACAAAAATTAGAAGTGTTAAGACTTGAAATGATCCGTTTAGAAGCGTAATAATAGTATATGTATAAATAATTAGTTGGTGCGAACCTTATAAAGGGTTCGTTTTTTCTGTGAACAGTATAGATCGGAGTGTTTAAACATGCAAGAAGTATGGAAAGACATCGATACACACGCGAAACAGTGGATTCGAGAAGCCGGAGAACAATTAATGGCGTCACTGAAAAAAACACTTATTATAGAAACAAAGTCAAATGCAGCTGATCTAGTAACAAATATGGACCGAGAAACGGAGCAGTTTTTAATTGGGAAAATTAAAGAAACATTCCCGGCTCATAATATTTTAGGAGAAGAAGGCTATGGAGATGAGATTACCTCTTCTAATGGGGTTGTTTGGTTAATTGATCCAATTGATGGCACGATGAACTTTGTTCATCAAAAAAGAAATTTCGCAATCTCAATCGGGATTTATGAGAACGGTATCGGAAAGATTGGTCTTATTTATGATCCAGTTCATGACGAACTATATCATGCGGTAAAGGGAGAAGGGGCTTTTTGCAATGATTTAGCTATTCCCATGTTGGAAAAAGGAACGGTAGAGCATGGAGTTATAGCTTTGAATGCGATATGGCTTACTGATAATCCATTGCTTAATATGGAAAAAATGATGATGCTCGTTAAGAAGGCGAGAGGTACGAGGTCATATGGTTGTGCAGCGTTAGAAATGGTATATGTTGCCACGGGAAGATTAGACGCATATGTAACACCGCGCTTATCGCCATGGGACTTTGGCGGGGGACAGATTATTGTAGAGGAAGTTGGCGGTAAAGTGACAACGTTCTTGGGAACGCCTCTTTCTATTGTAGAGAAAAGCAGTGTGTTAGTTGCAAAACCAGGAGTATACGAAGAATTATTACCATTTGTATCGCAATAATGAAAAAAAGTAAGAGGCATAAAGAAGCTTCTTACTTTTTAATGTTATTGCGATTTACGCATTTTTCTTTTTGTTACAAAACCGTATCCAACTGTAACAAATGTGCCGATAATGCAAATAATAATGCCGATGGGACTATTTTCAGCAATCATAATTCCGATACCAATTAAGAAGATAACACCGATAATTGCTGTTAATAAAAAGCGATATTGAATGTGTTCCATTTCTTCACCCTCCAATCTTATTTTACTTTCACAAAAGTAAGAATACAACTATATTTTCATTCTTGATTTTATTTTGATTGCCATTGTATCCCCTTCGCTCTTATAATAGAGAAGGATTAAAAAGACATTAGGAGTTGGACATGTTGAAAAAACGACAAGATTTACGAAATATAGCAATTATTGCCCACGTTGACCATGGTAAAACAACACTTGTTGACCAGTTATTACGTCAAGCGGGGACGTTCCGTGCGAATGAACATATTGAAGAACGCGCAATGGACTCAAATGATCTAGAAAGAGAACGTGGTATTACAATTTTAGCGAAGAATACTGCGATTCACTATGAAGATAAAAGAATTAACATTTTAGATACACCTGGTCACGCTGACTTCGGTGGAGAAGTAGAACGTATCATGAAAATGGTTGATGGTGTTCTACTTGTAGTTGATGCATATGAAGGTTGTATGCCACAAACACGATTTGTTTTAAAGAAAGCTCTTGAGCAAAACTTAACTCCAATCGTTGTTGTAAACAAAATTGACCGTGACTTCGCTCGCCCTGATGAAGTAGTTGATGAAGTAGTTGACTTATTCATCGAACTTGGTGCAAACGAAGATCAATTAGAGTTCCCAGTTGTATTTGCATCAGCAATGAACGGAACAGCAAGCTTAGATTCAAATCCAGCAAATCAAGAAGAGAATATGAAATCATTGTTTGACACAATCATTGAACATATTCCAGCACCAATTGATAACAGCGAAGAGCCACTTCAATTCCAAGTAGCACTTCTTGATTACAATGACTATGTTGGTCGTATCGGGGTTGGACGCATATTCCGTGGTACAATGAAAGTAGGACAACAAGTTGCATTAATGAAAGTTGACGGAAGTGTAAAACAATTCCGTGTAACTAAATTATTTGGTTACATTGGATTAAAACGTCAAGAAATTGAAGAAGCAAAAGCTGGAGATTTAGTAGCTGTTTCAGGTATGGAAGACATTAACGTAGGTGAAACGGTATGTCCGGTTGAGCATGAAGAGGCTTTACCATTATTACGTATTGATGAGCCAACATTACAAATGACATTCCTTGTAAATAATAGCCCGTTTGCAGGTCGTGAAGGTAAATTCATTACTTCTCGTAAAATTGAAGAGCGTCTTCGTTCACAATTAGAGACAGATGTAAGTTTACGTGTAGATAATACAGATTCTCCTGATGCATGGATCGTATCTGGACGCGGAGAGTTACATTTATCTATCTTAATTGAAAACATGCGTCGTGAAGGTTATGAACTACAAGTATCTAAGCCAGAAGTAATTATTAAAGATGTTGATGGCGTAAGATCTGAGCCTGTAGAGCGCGTACAAATCGATGTGCCTGAAGAATACACTGGTTCTATTATGGAATCAATGGGTGCACGTAAAGGTGAAATGTTAGATATGGTGAATAATGGAAATGGTCAAGTTCGCCTTACTTTCATGGTTCCAGCACGTGGTTTAATTGGTTACACAACAGAATTCCTAACATTAACTCGTGGTTACGGTATTTTAAACCACACATTTGATTGCTACCAACCAGTACATGCTGGACAAGTGGGTGGACGTCGCCAAGGTGTTCTAGTTTCACTTGACACAGGAAAAGCATCACAATATGGTATTATGCAAGTTGAAGATCGCGGTGTAATCTTCGTTGAACCAGGTACAGAAGTATATGCTGGTATGATCGTTGGAGAACATACACGTGAGAATGATTTAACAGTTAACGTTGTAAAAATGAAACAACAAACTAACATTCGTTCTGCGACGAAAGATCAAACTTCATCAATGAAAAAACCACGCTTAATGACTTTAGAAGAGTCATTAGAGTACTTAAACGATGATGAGTTCTGTGAAGTAACTCCAGAATCAATTCGTCTACGTAAAAAGATTCTTGATAAGAGTGAGCGCGAAAGAGCTGCTAAGAAAAAGAAATCTGTTGAAGCATAAAATAATAGAACAGCTACCTTTTATAAAGGTAGCTGTTTTTTTGTTTTTTGTTTATTTTTTAGAATATTTACTCTTTTTTGTAGACAGTATTTTTTTTGCGAGTTACTCTTGTATTAAGTACATAAAGAGAATTTGTTTCATGAGAAGGGGTGAAAGATAGTGTTAGAAAGAATGTCATTTTTCGCGAAACTTTGTAAAGTTGATGAAAATCCAGAGTTAGGGATGTGGTTGCTTTATGGAACAATAATTTTATTAAGTGCACTTGTATATAATCTAGGATTTGCAAGGAAGCTATCGGTACTAAAAAATATAGTGATATATACATCTTTAGCAATTGGATGCACGGTATTAACTTTTTTTGCAGTTTTTTTACCCGTTGGAGAGGGGCTCGTTGTAGCGGCAATTGTACTTGGAATTTATAGACTGCGTTTACGTCAAGCTAAACAACAAAAAACAGGGTGAAAAAAGGAGGGGCTTTCATGCGCTCAGTACAAGATGCATTATATAATTGGTTAACAATTAAAACGGTTGCGGAAGCACGTCCAGATGATAGAGCTGCACAAGAAACGTATGTATTATTCCAAAATATGATATATGAAGAGCATAAATTACGAAATGTAGAAGTTGAAAAGAACGAGGAAATGTATTTGATTACATATGAAATTGATGGAGAAATAAGGTGTGCAAGATTTCCAGTAGAAGCCATTGATTGTTTTTTGGATCAGATGAATCGTGAACCAGAAAAATACAAATAAGTCCTTATCTATATGATTAAGGACTTATTTCCGGTTTACCAATCGTCTTCTACTTTTTTATCACGATATAATCGGAAATTACCACTCGCATGGCGTTCCGTAGTACGCTCTGCAATTCGTTCCGTACATTCCATGCACATATATGTATGAATAGGGCGATTACGCAGTTTTTTTGCCATAGGATTTTCGTCATCTAACATATCTTTTTTATCACAAATCATACATTTGACTCTCATTTCGTCACCTCAATACGAATTCTATCAGTATAAGTATATCATGGAAGTATAATGTTTTTGAATAATAGCGGGAAAAAATAATATTTTTGCAATTCGAAAAATAGGTTATGATAAGGATATATAAATAATATTTGGAGGTGGAAATATGGCGAATGTAGTTGAGCCTACATTGACAGGTGATTTAGTACAATCGTTGCGTAAAGAGTGTATCGTTATGATAGCAACAACAGATTTCGAAAAACAAATTCCTAACGTAAGTGCTATTTCTTGGGTATATGCAGTGAGTGAAACTAGTATTCGATTTGCGGTAGATCAACGCTCACGTATTGTGGGGAATATACGGCATAGTGCAGGGGTTGTATTGACTATAATGGCGAATGAATCCGTATTTTCCATAAGTGGTGAAAGTGAAATTTTAACAGATAGAATGGAAGGGATTCCTCTAAAATTAACGGTAGTAGAAGTGAATGTACAAGAAGTTCGTGATGTTATGTTTTATGGTGCGAAACTTGCTACTGAACCAACATATGAAAAAACATATGATCTTCGAGCAGCTAAAAAGCTTGATAACCAAGTATTAGTAGGAATGAAAGAATTATAAAGAAGATGAATAGGAACATCGTTCATAAACTTTTACAAGTGAGTATTGTGATTTAATGTGAAAAATTATAATAAAAAGTAATATATTGAATAGAAATGAATAAAAAATAAAGAAAAGGTTTAATTTCTATGAGTTTCGATTCTACCTCGTTTTTACGGTACATATAATTATAACAATGGTTCGTCCATATTTTATGGATGAAACCCTTGTTCTACAAATTTAAAAGTGGAGTCAGGGGGTAACAGGTTGGATAAAATTTATGTGTTAGATACGAATGTACTTTTGCAGGATCCTTTATCTATTTTTTCATTTGCAACAAATGAAGTAGTGATTCCAGCAGTTGTATTAGAAGAGGTTGATTCGAAAAAACGTTATATGGATGAAGTAGGACGAAATGCTCGCTATGTATCTAAGTTAATCGACAAATTTCGCGAAATAGGAAAGCTGCATGAAAGTATTCCGTTAGAAAACGGCGGTACATTTCGTATTGAATTAAATCATCGCTCATTTGTTCAACTGCAAGATATTTTTGTAGAAAAAACAAATGATAATCGAATTTTAGCGGTAGCGAAAAACCTCTCTTTAGAAGAACAAGAAAAAGAGGACGGGAAATCAGTTATTTTAGTAAGTAAAGATGTACTCGTAAGGGTAAAAGCTGATGCAATCGGATTGCAGGCCGAAGATTATTTAAGTGACCGAGTAATCGAAGTGGAAAATATATATTCAGGATTTTTAGAAGGGTATATATCAAAAGAACAGTTAGATTATTTTTATGAAAAAGGTGAACTACCTTTATCTGAAATCGCAAATCATCCTTTTTATCCAAATCAGTTTGTTGTAATGAAAGATGCACTAGGGGGTTCTAGTTCTGCACTTGGGATTGTGGATCATTTAGGTAAGAAGGTAAAAAAACTTATTTTTCACAATGAACAAGTGTGGGGGATACGCCCACGAAACGTGCAGCAAATTATGGGATTAGAATTGCTACTTCGGGAAGATATTCCACTTGTAACGTTAACAGGGAAAGCCGGTACAGGAAAAACGTTACTCGCATTAGCTTCGGGACTAATGCAAACGGAAGATTTAGGGTTATATAAAAAACTACTTGTCGCGAGACCAATTGTACCGGTAGGGAAAGATATAGGCTATTTACCAGGAGAGAAAGAGGAAAAATTAAGACCGTGGATGCAGCCGATTTTTGATAATCTAGAGTATTTATTCAATACGAAAAAGCCTGGGGAGCTAGATGCTATTTTAGCTGGGATGGGTTCGATTGAAGTAGAAGCGCTTACCTATATACGCGGGAGAAGTATTCCAGACCAATTCATTATAATTGACGAGGCACAAAATTTAACGAAGCATGAAGTAAAGACGATATTAACAAGGGTAGGCGAAAAAAGTAAGATTGTATTAATGGGGGATCCTCAGCAAATTGATCACCCGTATTTAGATGAATATAATAACGGTTTAACATATGTTGTAGAGAAGTTTAAAGAACAACGTATTAGTGGTCATGTAAAGTTTGTTAAAGGAGAGCGTTCTAATTTAGCACAACTAGCAGCGGATTTATTATAAAAAGGAGTGAGCTTAAGCTCACTCCTTTTTTGCCTTTTAATTATACAATTTAAATGATTGTAAATTTACGGATGTTACGAATCGGATTTTGTCTATTAGATCCATCATGGAAATATAGATGAACAGGCCCGTCTTCTCGTAATGGTTTACCTTCTTTTGAAAAACCGAGAATAGCTTTATGGGCTGTTTCTAACGGAAGTGTAATTGTATTGTCTGTGGTTGCAATTTCGACATGAGTAGCATCTTCTAAAATTTCAGCATTTTTTAGAAATGGATGAAGTGGTATGCCAAACGTCCCGTTAATAAGCTGTTCTTTTTTATATTTCTTTACACTTTGTTGTATTGGCGGGAAGGCAGCACCATCACGGATTTCGCGATCCCAATGCTCTGAAGTATGTTTTAAGTATGTTTCTAATTCGGATGATGCTTCTCTAGTTTCATCAAAGTAGGTTGTCAAATCTATTTTTCGATCATCGAAAATCCATACAGTTGGATCGATAGTGATTGGAAAACGAACTTTTCCATTAATAAATAAAATTTCGCTCATTGTTGTTCCCCCATTTGTGTTATACTCCCACTTTTCAGTATAATAGTATTAGGCACTGTTGTCACAAAAAATGTTTCTATTGCAATTTATTAAAACTATCGCTAATATTAATAGATATGAGAGAGTAGGACGGAAACGGAGGGAATCAATTTGGCGTCTGAGACAGTATCAAATCATCAGGAAAAGGCACTAGCCCTTCTACAAGCGGATGCAGAGAAGATTTTAAGACTTATTAAGGTACAAATGGACAATCTTACAATGCCGCAATGTCCATTATATGAAGAAGTTTTAGACACACAAATGTTTGGACTATCCCGCGAGGTCGATTTTGCGGTTCGCCTTGGTCTTATTGGAGAAGAACAAGGGAAAGCAATGTTAGGAGAGCTCGAACGTGAGTTGTCTGCACTTCATGAAGCATTTACAAACAAACAACAATAACGGGTTCAAATAAGGGGGCTCAAACTGAAATAGTTTGGGCTTTTTATTTGTTTAATAAAGAAGGAAGAACCTATATACATATGGAATACAACAATAATTAAATTGAAACAGAAAGAGGAAATGAAATGAAAAAAGTATGGAAATCGATGGATTATTCCTTATTACTTCCTCTTGTTATCTTATGTGTGCTGGGAGTAATAATGGTATATAGTTCTAGTTCCATTGTTGCGATTTCGTCGAGACATAACTGGCCAGCAGATTACTTTTTTAAAAAACAATTATTTGCTCTAGCTGTTGGAACGATAATGTTAGCGATTATAGTTGCCATTCCTTATAAGTTGTGGAGAAAGCGAATAGTTTTGATCGCAATGGGAATAGGGAGTATTGGTCTATTAGCAGCAGCCTTTCTTTTCGGTCAGGTCATAAATGGTGCAAAAGGATGGATATTAGGTATACAACCAGCTGAGTTTGTGAAAATAACGGTTATTATTACGCTAGCAAACTTTTTTGCTAAGAAACAAGAAACGCAAACAGCTTTTGTACAAGGGATAATTCCTCCTCTAGCTGTTGTCGGTGGAGCGATGGGATTAATTTTACTTCAAAATGACTTAGGGACCGATATACTAATAGGTGGAACTGTACTGATTATGTTCTTTTGTTCAGGAGTTAATGTTAATTTAAGTATAAAGCGATTCCTCTTAACGTCTATAATATGGATTCCAGCGTTATATTTTATTGGGAACTATAAGTTAAGTCAGTACCAAAAAGCTCGGTTTTCAGTTTTTCTTGATCCATTTAACGATCCTCAAAATGATGGGTTCCAATTAATAAATTCTTTTATTGGAATTGCTTCAGGAGGGCTAAATGGTCGAGGGTTAGGGAACAGTGTGCAAAAATATGGATACTTACCAGAACCGCAAACAGATTTTATTATGGCAATTATATCTGAAGAACTTGGATTTATAGGCGTAGCTGTCATTTTAATCTGTTTACTACTTATTATTATTCGGGCATTTAGGGTTGCACAAAAGTGCAGAGATCCGTTTGGAAGTTTAATAGCAATTGGAATTGCAAGTTTGTTTGGAGTTCAAACTTTTATAAATGTTGGTGGTATGTCTGGGTTAATACCGCTTACAGGGGTACCATTACCGTTTATAAGTTATGGTGGTAGTTCTTTATTGGCTAATTTACTTGCAATGGGTATACTGTTAAATATTGCTAGTTATGTAAAACGACAAGAGAAACAACAAAACAAATTGACTAACGAAATAGAACAAGGTGGACCGCATCTTGTTGTTGTAAAATAAAAAACACATTGAGCTCTAGAGTTCAATGTGTTTTTTATTTTGTTAGATTTTAAATGTGATACAATATTGATTGTTATAAAACGAAAAGTATATTACATTAAAGTGAATGTGATATACAATATTGTTGTTAGAAAAGGAAGAGGTATGCTATACTATTTTTGTGAAACAAATCGATCAGAAAACTTATCATTTGTTGAAAAATAAGGTATGATGGATAAAAATAAAGTGAAGCTTTCTAAGTATAATATAATGTAGAAAGTGAAGAACTTCACGCTCTTTAGAGTGTGTATGTATTTTATCTCTAGAGTGGTAGGAAAATAGAGGGGGAAAATCATGACAAAGCTGCAACGTATTCAAAAAGTATTGGTAGCTAACCGTGGAGAGATAGCAATTCGTGTGTTCCGAGCATGTTCAGAACTTGGATTAAACACAGTTGCGATCTATTCTAAAGAGGATAGCGGTTCTTATCATCGCTATAAAGCCGATGAGTCCTATTTAGTTGGGGAAGGGAAAAAGCCAATTGATGCTTATCTAGATATTGAAGGCATTATTGAGATTGCGAAAAGTAATCATGTAGATGCAATCCACCCTGGATATGGTTTCTTGTCAGAAAATATTCAATTTGCAAAACGTTGTGAAGAAGAAGGGATTATCTTTATCGGTCCAAAAAGTAAGCATTTAGACATGTTTGGAGATAAAGTTAAAGCAAGAACACAAGCGCAGCTAGCACAAATTCCAATTATTCCTGGTAGTGATGGTCCAGTAAATTCAATAGAAGAAGTTGAAGAATTTGCTGAAAAGTATGATTACCCGATTATTATTAAAGCATCCCTTGGTGGCGGCGGTCGCGGTATGCGTATTGTACGTGCTAGTGAAGAATTAAGAGAATCGTATAATCGCGCGAAATCAGAAGCAAAAGCAGCCTTTGGTAATGATGAAGTGTACGTTGAAAAATTCGTTGAAAAACCTAAACATATAGAAGTACAAATTTTAGCAGATGAAGAAGGTAATGTTGTTCATTTGTATGAGCGTGATTGCTCTGTACAACGACGCCATCAAAAAGTAGTTGAAATTGCACCGAGCGTGTCGCTTTCAGATGATTTGCGTCAGCGTATTTGTGATGCTGCAGTAAAGTTAACGAAAAATGTAAATTATTTAAATGCTGGAACGGTAGAATTCCTTGTAAAAGGTGATGAGTTTTACTTCATTGAAGTAAACCCACGTGTTCAAGTTGAACATACGATTACAGAGATGATTACAGGAGTGGATATCGTTCAATCGCAAATTTTAATAGCTGATGGACATGCATTACATAGCAAAATGGTAGGTGTTCCTAAGCAAGAGGAAGTGGTTGTGCATGGATTTGCAATCCAATCTCGTGTAACGACAGAAGACCCACTTAATAACTTTATGCCTGATACAGGAAAGATTATGGCGTACCGATCAGGCGGTGGTTTTGGTGTTCGTCTTGATACAGGTAATAGTTTCCAAGGTGCAGTTATTACACCGTACTACGATTCTTTACTTGTAAAAGTTACTACTTGGGCACTTACTTTTGAACAAGCCGCTGCAAAAATGGAACGTAACTTAAAAGAATTCCGTATTCGTGGTATTAAAACAAATATTCCATTCCTAGAGAATGTAGTAAAACATAAAAACTTCTTATCAGGAGAATATGACACTTCATTTATTGACGCGTCACCTGAACTATTCTTGTTCCCGAAACGTAAAGACCGCGGAACAAAAATGTTAAATTATATTGGTACAGTAACAGTAAATGGCTTCCCAGGAGTAGGGAAAAAAGAGAAGCCAATTTTCCCAGATGCTCGTATACCAAATGTGATACACTCAGAGCCAATGCAAAATGGAACGAAACAAATTTTGGATGAGCGTGGAGCGGATGGATTAGTAAAGTGGGTACAAGATCAAAAGCGTGTACTTTTAACTGATACAACATTCCGTGATGCACATCAGTCATTACTTGCAACTCGTGTTCGTACAAAAGATTTACATCACATTGCAGAGCCGACAGCGAGAATGTTACCAAACTTATTCTCAGCAGAAATGTGGGGCGGTGCAACGTTTGATGTTGCATATCGTTTCTTGAAAGAAGATCCATGGGAACGATTACTAGATCTTCGTGAAAAAATGCCAAACGTTTTATTCCAAATGTTACTTCGTTCTTCAAACGCAGTTGGATACAAAAACTATCCAGATAATTTAATTCGAAAATTTGTAGAATGTTCCGCGCAAGCCGGAATTGATGTGTTCCGTATTTTTGATAGCTTAAACTGGGTAGAAGGCATGAGAGTTGCAATTGATGCTGTACGAGATACTGGTAAGATTGCAGAAGCAACAATGTGTTACACAGGAGAAATTCATGATCCGTTACGCAGTAAATATGATTTAAATTATTATAAAAATTTAGCAAAAGAGTTGGAAGCATCAGGAGCTCACATTTTAGGAATTAAAGATATGGCGGGCTTACTAAAGCCAAACGCAGCATATGATTTAGTTTCAGCATTAAAAGAGACGGTGTCGATTCCAATTCACCTGCACACACACGATACGAGCGGAAATGGTATTTTAACGTATACGAAGGCAATTGAAGCAGGTGTTGATATTGTCGATGTAGCGGTGAGTTCAATGGCTGGTCAAACGTCACAACCAAGTGCGAATACACTATACTATGCGTTAGGTGGAAACGAAAGACAGCCAGATGTTAATATAGACTCATTAGAAAAACTATCTCATTATTGGGAAGATGTACGAAAATATTATGCTCCATTTGAAAGTGGTATGAATGCTCCTCACACAGAGGTATATATGCATGAAATGCCGGGTGGACAGTATAGTAATCTTCAACAACAAGCAAAAGCGGTTGGCTTAGGAGATCGCTTTGATGAAGTTAAAGTGATGTATCGCCGTGTTAATGATATGTTTGGCGACATTGTAAAAGTAACACCATCATCTAAAGTTGTCGGTGATATGGCATTATTTATGGTTCAAAATCACCTAACAGAACAAGATATTTTAGAACGTGGACATGCTATGGACTTCCCAGGATCTGTTGTTGAAATGTTCTCTGGAGATTTAGGACAACCATATGGTGGTTTCCCGAAAGAATTACAAAAAATTATTTTAAAAGGGAAAGAGCCATTAACAGTAAGACCGGGTGAATTATTAGAACCAGTAGATTTCGATGCTTTAAAAGAAGAGTTATTCCACAAACTTGGACGCGAAGTAACAATTTTTGATGTAGTCGCATATGCATTGTATCCAAAAGTATTTATGGACTACGAAAAAGTTGCTGGGATTTATGGAAATGTATCTGTGCTTGATACACCGACATTCTTCTATGGTATGAGACTTGGTGAAGAAATTGATGTGGAAATCGAGCAAGGTAAAACATTGATGGTTAAACTAGTTTCCATTGGGGAGCCACAGCCAGATGGAAATCGTGTGCTTTACCTGGAGTTTAATGGACAACCGCGTGAAATCGTAGTGAAAGATGAAAACGTGAAATCAACTGTTGCACAGCGTGTGAAGGGGAATCGTGAAAATCCAAATCATATTAGCGCAACGATGCCGGGAACTGTTATTAAAGTAGTTGTAAAAGAAGGCGATGAAGTGAAAAAAGGTGATTCCATGGCAATTACAGAAGCTATGAAAATGGAAACGACGGTTCAAGCGCCATTTAGTGGTAAAGTGAAAAAAGTATATGTAAATGATGGGGATGCAATTCAAACGGGAGATTTACTCATTGAATTAGATCATTAAAATAAAGAAAAAGAGCTGTGCGAAAGCAGCTCTTTTTTGTGTGTAAATAATACCTTGCCGAATTGGCAAGGTATTATAGTTTTACTTTATTTTGTTTGCTTAGAAGTTGATTCAGTTTCTTTTGCATTGACTGTACTTCTTGTACCTATCATAACTAAATAGCATAGTACAGCAAACAGGCAAGAAATGAAGAGCGAATGTAATAATGCCATTGCTAAACTAGCATTTGTAAATACGACCAAAATCCCTACTATAGCTTGAAGTGTAACAAGGATAAATGAAATAATCCATCCCCAGTATACTACACGCTGCTGCTTGTAATGGCGAATAGCGATAATCATCGCATATAGTATCCAAGCGAAAATTAACATCGCTGCAACTCTATGTCCCATTTGAACCCACTCATGTAGTTGAGTTGGCATAGGTCTACTTTTGCTACATAAAGGGAAGTCTGGACAGGCTAAGGTAGCTCGTTCGTGACGTACTAAAGCTCCTGTGTAGACAACGATATAACTGTAAATTGTTACACCATAAATATGAAATTTCATTTTTTTGTCCATAATAAGTGAACGTGCATCAAATTTCTGATCAATTTCAAAAATAAGACACGTTAACAAGATGACAGAAGCAAATGAAATTAAGGAAATACCGAAATGAATAGCTAATACAGCAGGCATTTGACCCCAAACAACCGCCGCCGCCCCCATTAATGCTTGTGCAACTAAAAATACGAAGGATAAAATTGCTAACGTCTTTGTTTCGCGCACATGTTTATAATATTTCCAGGACAAGATACAAAGAAGAGTAACAAGGATTCCGGCTGATCCAGATGTTAAGCGGTGACTTAGCTCAATAATAGTCTCCATTGATAAATTAGATGGAACAAATTCACCGTTACAAAGAGGCCATGATTTGCCGCATCCTTGGCCTGAACCCGTTTTTGTAACTAAAGCGCCTCCTAGTAAAACTACTAATAAATCGAGACTTGTAATGACTGCTAACCATTTAATAAAGCGTTGCAATCTCTTTCACCATCTTTCTGCTATGAAGTTATTGCGAAATATTTTCATTCCATTATGTATAGAATAAAACGTGCTACAGTCCTATGATATATAAAAAATAATAAAATAGCAAAGAAATGGAGGGCGAGGACAACGTACGTATTATAAAGAAAAAAATGGGATTTAAAATACATATTTTAGGAGGAATTTAGGCTATTTTGAAAAGAAATGGGGAGAATACATGCTAAATATGACAAAATAGTTTATTATAGAAGATAACATCATGTTATGATAAGGATAAATTAGAATAAAGTTTTTTAATGTTTGACACAAAAAGTTCATGTTTTCTTCACAAAATGTTCGGGAAATGTGATTTAATATATTGGAGTATGGGCGTAGATTAGTAGTAGAATGGGTTAACAATATTTCTACTGTAATAATATTGCTATATAGAAGCGAAATATTTCACATGAAATATATGCTTAGAAAGATGATAGGTTTAAGAGGGGGTTAAAGTGATGAACCATGCAACAAGTGAGCTGCATGATGAGTCAGCTGTTTCAATTGTACCGGAAACAACTCGGTTACAAGATTTATCAGCGCTCGTTAAAATGGGGATTGTAAACTCAAATACACTTACTGTATTTACAGGATTTTGGTTGGCTTTACATTTTAATGGATTGAGTGTTATGGACAATCTAGATAAGTTATTTTTCACAATCGTTGGTTCGGCATTAATTATGGCAGGGGTATGTTGTTTAAATAACTACATTGACCGAGATATCGATCCATTAATGGAAAGAACAAAAAACCGTCCAACGGTAACAGGTAAATATAAACCTGGCTTTGCACTTGCATTTGGACTTGTAATTTTACTTCTTGGCTTTGTATTTTTATTACTTACTACACCGATGGCAGTGTTAATCTCATTTATTGGTGCCTTCACATATGTTGTTTTATATACGTTATGGACGAAGAGAAAATATACGTTAAATACTGTTGTAGGTAGTATATCAGGAGCAGTTCCACCTTTAATTGGATGGGCGGCAATTGATCCGTCTTTAAATCATCCAATTGCTTGGATGTTATTTTTAATTATGTTTATTTGGCAAATCCCACATTTCCTCGCATTAGCGATGAAGCGTGTTGATGAATATCGAAATGCAGGAATCCCAATGCTTCCTGTTGTACAGGGATTTGATATTACGAAACGTCAGATTATGATTTGGACAGTATGTTTATTACCACTACCATTTTATATGAGTGGACTTGGAATAACATTCATGGTAATTGCAACATTGCTTAACATCGGATGGATCGCATTAGGGCTTTATGGCTTCCGTCAGCAAGATGACATCAAGTGGTCCGTAAAAATGTTTGTTTATTCCCTGAATTACTTAACAATCTTATTTGTGTCAATGATTGTAGTTACATTCTTCTAAGACAACGACATGATTGGATTTCTTTACGTTGAGATTTACTTTACTTAACTATAAAGTACAATCTAATTCACAAAGAAAGTGGGGGTTGTTTGTATGAAGAAACAGTGGCGACTGCTTTCGTTCGTTTCACTGCTGGCTTTACTGTTAGGGGGATGCGGTAAAGCTTTTCAGTCTACTTTAATTCCGCAAGGGGAAGTAGCAAAAATGCAATATGATTTGCTCTTGCTAGCGAGTGCAATCATGGTAGGAGTAGTACTTGTAGTTACTATTATTTTCTTATATGTAATTGTGCGTTTCCGACAAAAAAAGGGTGAGGAAGATTATATTCCAGAGCAAGTTGAAGGAAATCACAAACTAGAAATTATATGGACAGTCATTCCGATTATTCTTTTGTTAATCTTGGCTGTTCCGACTGTTACATATACATTCAAGCTTGCTGATGTAAGTGCGATGGAGAAAAAGAATATTGATAAAGATACTATCGTTGTTGATGTAACAGCGAATCTTTATTGGTGGGAATTTTCTTATAAATCAGAAAAAATAGTAACTTCTCAAGATTTAGTTATCCCCACAGGTAAGAAAGTGTATTTGAATTTGAAGGGTGCCGATATTAAACATTCGTTTTGGGTTCCATCTTTAGCTGGGAAAATGGATACAAATACAGATAATGTAAACAAAATGTGGTTAAAGGCAGATAAATCGGGCACTTATAATGGTTTTTGTACAGAATTTTGTGGCCCATCACATTCTTTAATGCAGTTCAAAGTGAAAGCTCTGGATGAAAGCGAGTACAAAAAGTGGCTTGCTGACATGAAGAAGATTGATGGAAAAAAAGAAGTAGCTTCTACAAAGGCGCAAGAGGGTCAAGAAATATTTAATAAAAGCTGTATTGGTTGTCATGCAGTTGGATCAAATGATAGTAGACCACCTTCTGCTCGTATCGCACCGAACTTAGCAAACTTCGCAGATCGCGATATGGTTGCTGGTATTGCCGAAAATAATGAAGAGAACTTAAAAAAATGGCTCAAAGATCCTGAAAATATGAAACCAGGTAATAAAATGACTGGTAAATATGGCAACTTAACGGATGATCAAATTAATGCATTAAATGCATATTTACAAACGTTAAAGATTGAAAAATAAAGAGGGATCATTTGCGAAGGGGAGGTTGAAAACGTGAGTTCTGTAGCAAAAAAACAGGGGATGGGTGCTGTCATATGGGATTATTTAACGACAGTAGACCATAAAAAGATTGCCATTCTCTATTTAATTGCAGGTGGATTGTTTTTTGTAATAGGTGGAATAGAAGCACTATTTATTCGCCTGCAGTTAGCGATTCCTAACAATGCTTTTCTTGTTGGGGATGCTTATAATCAAGTATTAACGATGCACGGTACAACAATGATTTTCCTCGCAGCTATGCCACTCGTGTTTGCATTTATGAACGCCGCTGTACCACTTCAAATTGGAGCACGTGATGTGGCGTTCCCGTTTTTGAATTCGCTCGGATTTTGGTTATTTTTCTTTGGTGGATTATTTTTAAATTTAAGTTGGTTTTTAGGAGGAGCGCCTGATGCAGGGTGGACATCGTATGCATCTTTAGCTTTAGCCTCTAAAGGACATGGTGTTGATTTTTATGTACTCGGCTTGCAAATATCAGGTATTGGTACATTAATTGGAGGTATTAACTTCCTTGTTACAATTATTAATATGCGCGCGCCAGGGATGACGTACATGCGCATGCCGATGTTTACATGGACAACATTTGTAACATCTTCACTTATTTTATTTGCATTTCCACCATTAACTGTAGGATTAGGACTTTTAATGTTAGATCGTTTATTTGGCACAAGTTTCTTTAATCCGGCACTAGGTGGGAACACGATTATATGGGAGCATTTATTCTGGATCTTCGGTCATCCGGAAGTATACATTCTTATACTCCCAGCTTTCGGAATATTCTCAGAAATCTTCGCCACATTTTCGAAAAAACGATTATTCGGTTATTCCTCTATGGTGTTCGCGACAGTATTAATAGGGTTTTTAGGATTTATGGTATGGGCGCATCATATGTTTACTGTTGGTCTTGGGCCTGTTGCAAATGCTATCTTCTCGGTTGCAACAATGGCGATTGCAGTTCCAACGGGTATTAAAATATTTAACTGGCTCTTTACAATGTGGGGTGGAAGTATTAGGTTTACAACACCAATGATGTGGGCGGTAGCTTTTATTCCATCCTTCGTTATGGGTGGAGTTACAGGTGTTATGCTTGCTTCTGCACCAGCTGATTATCAGTTTCATGATAATTATTTCGTAGTAGCACACTTTCATTATGTAATTGTTGGTGGTGTTGTATTTGGTTTACTTGCAGGTGCGCATTATTATTGGCCACTTATGTTTAATAAAGTATTAAATGAAACATTAGGTAAGATAACATTTTGGTTATTCTTTATCGGTTTCCATTTAACATTCTTTATTCAGCATTTCCTAGGTCTAATCGGTATGCCACGTCGTTACTACACATATCTTGAGGGCCAAGGGTTGGAAATGGGGAATATGATTAGTTCTATCGGAGCTGTGTTTATGGCTCTTGGAACGATTGTTCTTTTATTCAATGTAATAAAAACAACGGTATCAAAAGAGAAGGCTGGCCGTGATCCATGGGATGGACGTACATTAGAATGGACAATGCCAGCACCTACACCGGAATACAATTTTAAACAATTGCCATTTGTTCGCGGGTTAGATCCGTTTTGGATTGAAAAACGTGAAGGTAATAAAGAGATGACAGCAGCGGAACCAGTTGGTGATATTCATATGCCAAATGCTTCATTTTCACCATTTATCATTTCTCTAGGCTTATTCATAGCAGCATTCGGTGCGATGTATATGCAGGGTGGCAAAGATAAATTTTGGTTATTAGTAGCGATTATCGGTTTAATCATTACGTTTGGTACAATGTTCCTTCGTTCAGTAATTGATGATCATGGATATCATATTCATAAGGAAGATTTAGATGATAAGGGGGGCAAGGCGTAATGCATGTAGATGAGAAATTAACGAATGAAACATTTCCAGCAGAGCCTGAAAAAGCAACCCTTGAGGGGAAAAATAAGTTTGTTGGTTTTTGGTTATTTCTTGGAGGCGAAACAGTGTTGTTCGCTTCCTTATTTGGCACATATTTAGCGTTAAAGAACTCTACAAATGGTGGACCAACATCTCAAGAGATGTTTCAAATGCCACTCGTTTTCATTATGACGATGCTTTTGTTAACAAGTAGTTTAACGAGTGTATACGCAATGTATCATATGAAAAATTTTAACTTTAAGAAAATGCAACTTTGGTTACTTGTAACAGTGTTGCTTGGCTTAGGATTTTTGGGGTTTGAAATATATGAGTTTTATCATTATACGCATGAATTTAAGCATACTATGAGAAGTAGTGCATTTGGTTCTGCATTTTATGCTCTTGTTGGTACACACGGGCTCCACGTGTTGTTTGGATTATGTTGGATTTTAACATTAATCTTTAGAAACGCGAAGAGAGGCTTAAATTTATACAACGCACCAAAGTTTTATGTTGCATCAATTTATTGGCACTTTATTGACGTAGTTTGGGTGTTTATTTTCACTGTAGTATATTTGATGGGAATGGTGGGATAAACAATGGCGGTTAAGCAAACGAATAATCCTAAGGTGGATCTTGTTTATCGGAAGAGAAAAAGTGCAGAGGAAATGAAGCACCAAGTTGTTACATTTTCACTAATGATTTTTTTAACATTAGTTGCATTTGCAGCGGTGGCATATCCGAAAACATTTAGCCCGATTTTTTCGGTTCCATTTATATTATTGTTAGCAGTCATTCAAGTTATATTTCAGTTATATTATTTCATGCATATGAGTCATAAAGGGCATGAAGCGGCGAGTTTCTTCTTGTACTCTGGATTGTTAATTGGTTTATTAACAATATTAGCCTTTATGACAATTGTGTGGATTTAAACAGTGATAGTAGGGGGCTCTGATATATCAAAGCCCTCTTTTTATATGAAATATAAGAATTTTGAAAAGGTAGGTGTGGAAATGGAAAACTTATGGGTATTTGGTTTTCAAGCTTTATGGAGTCCAATTTTTTTATTATTTATGATCTCGATTCTTATTAGTTATTTTTTAATTATTGGACCGTATAGAACGCGATTTGAAAATGCGACGAAGGTAAGTAAGAAGCAAATTTTTTATTTTACGACCGGGATTGTTCTTTTGTATGTTGTAAAGGGAGGACCTATTGATTTAATTGGTCATATCATATTTAGTGCACATATGTTTGAGATGGCAGTAATGTATATTGCGGTGCCTCCGTTATTACTGCTTGGTATACCTGTTTGGTTATATCGTTATATTACTTCTTTTAAGTTCGTTCAAATTGTGATAAAGTTTTTTGCTAAGCCGCTTATTGCATTGTTTGTATTTAATGGCCTGTTTTCCTTTTATCATTTGCCAATTGTTTTTGATGCAGTAAAACAAAGTCAAATAGCGCATCCTATTTGCCTTGCTATATTGTTTTTTGCAGCAATGATGATGTGGTGGCCGATGTTAAATCCACTGCCAGAATATCAAACTTTAAGTGATATTAAGAAGCTTGGTTACATGTTTGCTAATGGTATTTTATTAACGCCAGCTTGTGCGTTAATAATTTTTGCGACTGCACCATTATTTGCAACATATACAGATCCGGCCGCTTGGATGAAGGCAATGGAACTCTGTGTACCGGCGGGTACTTTATCAGATTTAAATATAACTGGACCAGAATTTTTACATTGGATGCCGGTAGTACAAGACCAGCAAACAGGTGGTATTATTATGAAAATTGTCCAGGAAATAGTGTACGGTACGATTATCGGTTATGTGTTCTTTAAATGGGCACGTAGAGAGCGTGAAAAGGATAAAGAGCAGCTGCAAGAGTTACCTCCTTATTTACAGACGAAATAAAAACTAGCGCATCGTGTTAATGCGCTAGTTTTTTTGTTATTCAATAATTTGAAATTCTTTTAACTCTTTTTCAATATTTTGTAGGAGTTGTTCGCTTTTTTGAAGTACATTCGTTGGAAAAATCTCATCATCTCCATATTCAACGCCATGAGGATAATAATGTTTTCCTAATAAGGGTGGCAATAGTTTTACTTGAGCGTGTCTGCCGCCGATGTCACCTTCAACAGCAAATCCTTGTACACGTAAATAATAAATATCCTTTAATATTTCAAATTTATAATCATATGTAACGCGTTCGTAATCCCATTGTCCAGCAAGTACAAAATGATTGTTTTCCATAATCTCAGTTAAAAGAGTTAGATCAACGACTGCATCAGTAAAGTTTGTATTTGTAAATTGCATAGAATACCTCCTTATTTTAATGTTAGTTCATTATTTTTATAATAGTACGAATAATAAGAAAGTGCAATTCGTATTGCGAGAAAAGGGATAATCCAGACTTTTTTCGTGAAAATATGATATAGTGAAAAGAGTACGGTACACACAAAAAAAGGAAATAAAAGGATTTGTGTATATCTCGATTTTATGCTTTGTTCAGGAGGTATATCGTTTGAAGAAATTATTGCGTATCGTAATGATTACATTTTTAATTTTAGCTGTTGATTTATACGGGAAGTTACTCGTGTCACAATATATATTAACCCCATCTCACTCTAAGCAAGAAAATAAAATTGTGAAAAAGAAGAAGCAAGTAAATGAAGAATCCACAGACACTGTTTTAAATATGATTGGCGGGGACTCTGAGAATTTATTAGCGAAGTGGGGCGAACCATCTCGAATAGAGCCGTCTGCTTATGGATATGAATGGTGGGTGTATAATCAAGATTTAGCTCAGTATGTTCAATTTGGAGTTGCTGAACGTAAAGTTGTAACGGCGTATGTTGCTGGTGAGCAAGTTAAGGTGGCTCCCTATTATATAAATGAAAAGTATGAAGAGGTATATAAAAAGAATCCACTTTCACATGAGATTTCATTAAAAAGAGGAAAGAATAGTTATCAATTTGAGTTATCTGATACGGAAGTAATGGAACAACCGCTAGTACCTGTAGAAGATGGATGGGCACAATTATACTTTGATCACTTTACACATGAGCTTGTTGGTCTTCGTTATATGGATGATGAAACGTTATTACGACAAAGACCATATCAACTTGTTTATTCAGGTGAATTAATAGCGGAACAGCCGCTGACGCCAGAAAAAATGAAGCAAGTAGAAAATGGAAATATGCAACAAATTCTCGATTTAACAAATATTATTCGGAGTCGTCATCAATTACCGTTGTTAACATTGGATCAACAAACTGCAGATGTTGCATTTGGCCATAGTAAAGATATGAAGGATAATAATTATTTTTCGCACGATTCACCTACTTTTGGTACGTTAGGAGATCGCTTGCAACGTGGGCAAGTGGCTTTTCAACTTGCTGGTGAGAATATAGCGGCGCAACATAGTGATGGAATTGCGGCGGTACAGGGTTGGTTAAATAGTGAGGGGCATAGAAAGAATTTATTAAACGAACAATTTACTGGATTAGGTGTTGGGGTATATGATAAATTTTATACTCAAAACTTTATCCGAAAATAAAATGAAACTTTAATCAGTCGGGGCATCCTTCATTGATTATTAGTCTTCACCAATAGGGCTTTAATTGTCCACAAATAGGAAGATAAAAAGGTGCATGAATCGTCTAAAAATAGGCGAACCATGTGCCTTTTTTTTCTTACAATATAGTAGATATACATGAAGAGGTGAGGATTATGCCAACAACAAAAGGGCCGTTACATCCATCGGTTCAACAGTTTAAAGAGTTTGTAAACCATCACCCTAAAATGGTTCATGAGGTTAGAAGTGGTCAAAAAACTTGGCAGCAATTTTATGAAGAATGGTACTTACTTGGTGAAGAAGATCAAATATGGACAGCATATAGACCTGATGGAGCACCTGCTTTTTCTCCGGTAAAAGAAAATAAAGAAGAAAAAGAAAATCGAACAGAAGAGGAAAAAACTGCTGATGTGATGGGGCAAATGCTTTCTTTCTTTAAAAAGCTAGACGTAGAACAAATGCAACATCATTTAGCAAATGTAACGAGTGCGATTGGTAGCGTGCAACAAGTTATTCAACAATTTCAAGGAAACCGTGCGCAGCAAGAACAAAGTACTTCTGAAAATAATCCTTTTTTCTTTCAAAAGGATTAGGGGGAAAGAGAATGAGAGCAGAGCTTATGGAGTTTATAAAAGCTGATGAGGATTTAGCTCGCTATATTCGGGAACAGCCATACTGGTACCGGAAATTGACGCGTAACCCAGAAGAAAAAGAAGCTTTTGAGTTAGCTGCCATGCAGCATTTCAAAAAAACGATACCAGATAAAGTGGAAAAATTTCAAAATCAATTGGCCGTTGCTTCAATTATGATTGATATGTTCCAGTATATGAAGCAGCAAAATACGACGTAATTGGAAGGGAAAACTATGTCCGTTATGCAAAACTTTTGTTACAATAGAATCGGATTATTTAAAAAAGGAGTTGCAGCATGACGGAAATTTGTTTAGTACGACATGGACAAACTGATTGGAACTTTCAAGAGATTATTCAAGGGCGCGAAGATATTCCACTCAATGAAGTTGGGAAGAAGCAAGCGAGTCAAAGTGCAGCTGCCTTGCAAGCGGAATCGTGGGATATAATTATAAGTAGCCCGTTAATTAGAGCGCAAGAAACAGCTAAGGAAATTGCTGGGGCTATTGGATTACCATCTATTTTATTAGATGAGCGATTTATGGAACGTAATTTTGGGGAAGCTTCTGGGAAACCAGTTGCGGCCGTTAGAGAGTTAATTACAGAAGGTAATGTAGAAGGAATGGAACAGGATGAAGAAATCGTAGAGCGCTGTTTTACGGCTTTACAACAGGTTGCAGCAGCACATGGAGATAAACGTATTATCATTGTTGCGCATTCACATGCAATAAAAGCTATTTTACACGCAATTGCACCAAATGAAATTACATTTAAAACGCCGTTAAAAAACGCATGTATTAGCTACGTGAAAGAGAATAGCGGGAAATGGGATGTTCTTAAATATAATATTGCGGAGCATATTAGTGTATAAGAGTGCAAGGAGATTGTATGAAAAGTAATTAGAATCATATCTTTCTTTTAGGTGAGACACTTCAATTAGTAGTTCTGTTCCAAATGTGTTATGATGAATACTCGGAGGTGTCTCTCATGATTGTAGCGACGCTGGAAAGCGTATTGATTTTAGATAAGGCAGAGCAGCTTGCAAAAGCGATCATCTGTTCAGATATAGCAGAAGATTACCGTAAGTATTATAAGGATTTACAAGAAGATATAGAAGTCCAGACGCTAATTCAGCAATTTACAGCGATGAAAGAGCGATACGAAGAAGTGCAACGTTTTGGTAAATATCATCCTGATTATACTTTCGTTTCGACGAAAATGAGGGAATTAAAGCGTTCTGTAGATATGCATGATAAGGTTGCAACTTTTAAAAGAGCAGAAACAGCTTTACAGAAGTTATTAGATGAAGTTAGTGTAGCAATTGGTTCTGAGGTATCTTCTTCCGTTAAAGTTCCAACAGGAAATCCGTTTTTTGATGCGGGTGGCTGTGGCGGTGGTTGTGGTACCGGAGGCGGTTGTGGTTGTAAAAAAACGGGGTAATTTACCCCGTTTTTTAGAATATAGAAGAAAACGTATACAGAGTTTGTTCTTTAATGTCATAAATTTATGATTGGTTTTCATAAAATATAAGAATATAAGTTTTTAAAAGGAGAAGATGGAGAAGATTATGTTCGGGCAACGACAAAGTATGATTGTTTATTTACATTCATTGAAACATGCCAAGATTTTAAGGAAATATGGTAACATTCATTACATATCAAAACGTTTGAAATATGCCGTTGTATATTGTGATATGGAACAAATTGAGCATATGATGCAAAAATTGAATAAACTTCCTTTTGTAAAAAAAGTAGAACAGTCGTATCGCCCATTTTTAAAAACGGAATTCGAAAATTCGCGTCCTGATCGGGCAAAAGAATACGATTATAGCTAAGTAAAAAAATCCCCTGCTAAATTTAGTAGGGGATTTTTTTACTTGAAATAACGTGTTATTTCATTGGAGGAATGAAATTGTTCATTCGTAAAATACCAATTAGATGATTAAAAAATAGTTCTTTTTCAGGGAAAGTTGTTGATGGTTTTACAGTAAAGGGAGTAACTTTTTTCCCTATTTGTTCCGCCATTTCTTCAAATAAAACGACACGTTTACTTTTTTTATTTTCAAGTACAGGAATGCCTTCACGACATATGTATAATGGTTGGAAATCACCAGTAGTTGTCGGTTTTAGTATTACAACAAGTGAACACACTTTTTTTTCGTTTTTTACAGTTTCGAATTGTAACATATGTGTTACACGTTCTTGGTTTGTTTTGGCAATTTCAAGTAATTCATATAAGTCAGAGTAGCCTTCTCCGAGTTCTATAAAGCGTTGAATCATATTTTTTCCTCCTCTTTCTTTTACTGTACCACCTCACTTTTTAAATGAAAAGTAGACAAATAAAAAAACCCTGCAAAGCAGGGCCCTTCTAATACTAGTATGTACTACTAGTAAGAAGGCAAAGGGAGAGGAGAAACCGGAGGAAGAACTTATGGGGAAACGTAAGTCTTCTCCGCGGTTGGCAACAACATCGAAAATGATGTTGTTATATTTATTTATGTCCAATCTAAAATGAAGATATACATAATGAAATTAAAATTTATGTTAGGCTTTTTATTTTTCTTTTTTTTATTTTATGATAGGATAAAAAAGGTAAAGTGGAACTGATGTACATAGAGGGTTGTTGCTTGCAAATAGTGAAATGGATATGAAAGAAATAGCGAGCGATTATTTTAACTGAGGTTTTCAATTAGTTAAATAACAGATTAATGAAAAAATGTATGAAATAGTATGAATCGGTAGCGGTTACCGAATTGAAATGAATTTGCTGTAATCGCTCTATAGATTGAAATAAAGGTAGTGACAACAGATGAGAGTAGTTTCAGGAAAATGTAAAGGGCACCCACTTAAAGCGGTACCTGGTAATACAACGCGTCCAACGACAGATAAAGTGAAAGAATCTATTTTTAATATGATAGGTCCTTATTATGATGGTGGTATCGCTCTTGATTTATTTGGTGGTAGCGGTGGTCTTGGAATTGAGGCCATAAGTAGAGGGATTGATAAAGCGATTTTTGTTGACCGAGATAGTAAAGCGATAAAAGTCATTCATCAAAATTTAGAAAGCTGTAGACTACAAGAACAAGCTGAAGTGTACCGAAATGATGCAGAGCGTGCGGTAAAGGCGCTTATAAAGCGTGAAATATCATTCGATCTTATACTAATAGACCCTCCATATAAAGCTCAAAAAATTGTGTCTTTAGTTAGTGTAATGGATCAACATGGATTGTTAAATAAAGATGGCATCATTATGGCAGAGCATGGAGATGACGTGGTTTTACCTGATTCTATAGGAGAACTTGTAAAAGTACGGGCAGAAAACTACGGGATTACAGCAATTTCGATTTATAAGTATGAAGGTGAGGGGACAGAATGACAAGTATAGCTATTTCTTCAGGGAGTTTTGATCCAATTACCCTTGGACATTTGGATATTATTAAAAGGGGAGCAAAAGTATTTGATGAAGTATATGTAGTTGTTTTAAACAATTCATCAAAAAAACCATTCTTTTCGGTAGAAGAACGCCTAGAGTTAATTCGAGAGGCGACAAAGGATATTCCGAATGTAAAAGTTGATTCACATAGTGGATTATTGGTGGAATATGCAAAAATGCGTAATGCAAATGCAATATTACGTGGTTTACGAGCAGTTTCTGATTTTGAATATGAGATGCAAATTACTTCAATGAATCGAAAACTAGACGAAAGTATCGAAACTTTCTTCATTATGACAAATAATCAATATTCATTTTTAAGTTCAAGTATTGTGAAAGAAGTTGCGAGATATGGTGGAAGTGTAGTAGACCTTGTTCCTCCGATTGTAGAGCGTGCTTTAAAAGAAAAGTTTAAAACCCCGTTAAAGTGAACGGGGTTTTTCTTTATAAATGCGTAAAAACAATAAGATGACATATAAATATAAACAAAATAAGGTGAAGATTGGTCCGTAGTGTATAAATGATGTCCAAATATCAGTTAGTGTATAAGAATGATTCAATAAAAATACGGGAAGATCTTCTTGCGTAGGCGAGAAAGAATGAACTTTTTCATAAAATGGTCCCCAAAATATAAAAGTGAAAATAGGAGCGAGAATACTTTGGATAATTCGAGCTAAAAAATATGGTTTAAAGCGGATATCTGTCTCCGCTAATATGCTTGCTACTTGTGCCTGAATAGAAAGACCGCTAAATGCTAAAATGAAGCTTGTTACCATCGCTTGTTGAAGAAGTGTTGATTCATTAATTTGACTAATCATTTGGCTTCCGAGCGTCATTTCAAAAATACCGGATAATATCGGAATACTAAATTGGGATGTAAGTTGGAAGAATGATAAAATATGTTGCATAATAAAAGAAAGCGCTTCTGTAATTTTGAAAACAGTAATCATTTTATTTAAAACAGAGAATAAAATAATAAACCCACCAATCATGAGCAATGTTTGAATAGAAGAAACGATAGCGTCACCGAGTAGTTTTCCGATTGGTCTTTTTTCTTGCATACGTGTTTGGTGGAGGATGGAAAAAGGATTTTGAAAGGCACGCTTTTGATTCGTATGTTTGTCTTTTATGTAAGTATCGTTATTACCATAAAAGCGCATAAGTAATCCGACGATAAAGTTACTTATATAATGTGCTGCTGCTAATACGAGTCCTAATTTCGGATTATTGAAAAAACCAATAGAAACCGCTCCGAAAATAAAAAGTGGATTAGAAGAATTTGTGAAAGATACGAGTCGTTCCGCTTCAATTTGTGTTAGTTGATTGCTCTTGCGTAGTCTAGCGCTTAATTTGGCGCCAGCGGGGAATCCTGAAGCCATTCCCATTGCCCAAACAAATCCGCCTACCCCTGGAACACGAAACAGTGGACGCATTAGTGGTTCTAATATAACACCGATAAATTTTACAATACCAATACTGATTAGAAGTTCCGCAATGATGAAAAACGGTAGTAGTGAAGGGAATACAACTTCCCACCATATATTTAACCCGCGAATTGAAGCTTGCAAAGCATCTTGGGGGTGAAGTACAAGAGAAAAGGTTAAAAACAACATTGATATGGTAAGAAAAGCAGTTTTCCATTTTTCGTACATGTAAGAAAATCCCCCTTTGTCCCAAAAACGTTCATTTCAGTATACGTGGATATGTGGTGAATTTAGACCATAAGTATGAAAAAGGAATGAAAAAAATTAAAGGGTGAGAAAAATGAAGGAACCAAAAATCGGTTTAGCGCTTGGATCCGGAGGTGCAAAAGGTTTTGCTCACATAGGGGTAATAAAAGTGTTAAGGGAAGCTGGCATCCCTATTCACATGATAGCAGGTAGTAGTATAGGAGCGTTAATTGGTACATTTTATGCAGCGAGTTGTGACGTTGAAAGACTGTATAGATTGGCCGCTGTTTTTAAAAGGAAATATTATTTGGATTTTACAGTTCCTAAAATGGGATTTATTGCTGGAAAACGTATTAAAGATATGATTAAAATGTTTACATATAATAAAAATTTAGAAGAGTTAGATATCCCGACAGCTGTTGTGGCTACTGACATTTTGAAGGGGGAGAAAGTTGTTTTTACAAGTGGTCCAATTGCGGAGGCGGTTCGAGCTAGTATATCTGTACCAGGGGTGTTTGTTCCAGAAAAAATAGATGGCCGCTTATTAGTGGATGGAGGGGTAATTGACCGTATTCCCGTATCGGTTGTAAAAGATTTAGGTGCTGATATTGTTATTGCTGTTGATGTATCTCCAATTAAGGTGAATGGAGAGGTTACATCGATTTATGATGTAATTATGCAAAGTATTGAAATTATGCAACATGAACTTGTGATGAATCGGCAAATAGCATCAGATTTAATGATGCGGCCAGCAGTGGAACAATTTAGTTCGCGTGCTTTTACACATATTGAAGACATTATTAGGGTCGGAGAAGTGGAAGCGGAACAACATATTTCAAACATTTATTTACTAATTGAGCAGTGGAAGGAGAAACATAATGTTTAAGCGTTTTCGGTTTATATATGCAATTTTAATAGGGGTTATATTGGCGATGCTACTTGTTTATGTGCGCTTGCCGTATTATGTGACAAAACCAGGTATGGCCGCGAAATTAGCGCCGTACGTGCAAGTTGACGGTGGAACTAAAGAGTCTGGTGATTTCATGCTTGTCACTGTCTCAATGGGACCTGCTAATGTGGTGAACTTAATAGCCGCGCAATTTAATAAATATACACACGTTTCGAAGGCGGAAGAAATATTGCAAAAAGGCGAGAGTGATGAAGAATATCAATTTCGCCAAAATTATGCAATGAAAGATTCGCAAAATGCAGCAATCTATAATGCTTATAAACGTGCAAATCGCTCTGTTTCTTTTGAAAATAAAGGTGTACTAGTTGCTGGTGTAGCAAAGGGTATGCCGTCAGAGGGAAAGCTTAAGCTTGGAGATGTTATTATAGCTGTCGATGGAAAAATATTCGACAAGACGGAACAATTTATTGAGTATATGACAGGGAAAAAAGAAGGGGACACAGTAAATATTGAATACAAGCGGGGCGGAAAACAGTTTAAAGAAAATTTAAATGTAAAGACGATCCCTAATGGGAATGGACGCGTCGGTATAGGGGTCTCTATCGTTACGGAAAGAGAGTTAGTAGTAGACCCGAAAGTGAAAATCGATTCCCATGAAATCGGCGGTCCATCAGCGGGGTTAATGTTTACACTAGAAATTTATAATCAGCTCGTTGAAGAAGATTTAACAAACGGACATGAAATAGCTGGAACAGGTACAATCAATGATAAAGGAGAAATTGGTCCAATTGGTGGTATTCAGCAAAAAGTAGTAGCTGCTAGTGATGCGGGAGCTGAAGTGTTTTTTGCGCCAAATGAAAAAGGTGTAGAGAAATCGAATTATAAAGATGCTCTTGAAGCTGCGAAAGATATTAAAACGAAGATGAAAATTGTACCGGTGGACACACTGGATGATGCATTAACTTATTTGGAAAAAATGGGTAAAACAAAGTAAACCTCTCTGAAGAAGAGAGGTTTTTCTTATAGGAATTTTTTCGTTATTTCATCATAACGAATTGGATGATGCGTTGCGTCTTGTTTTAGCAGTTGTGTCCGCAAAGGTTCTTGCATTATGGAGAAATATACAGCATTTGATTTTCGTTCTATGTCTAAAGTTGGATGTTCGAATGTTTTTGTATGAGTAAGGATTGGGAGTTCTATTTTTTTCTTATTTCTAGAAAGATAAGTTTGTCCTTTTTGTGACATTCCGAGAAGACGGATATACGGCGCATGTTGCTCTATATTTGCTTTGTGTATTTCTTCCTTCGTTGTATTTGTTAAAATATGTGTACAAGCTCTTTGCAATCTAGTCCATGTATAACGTTTTGTTTTTAATGCTTCCATGAATGAATAGAAAGATGAACTGTTTTGTATTTTTGATAAAATACGATGCTCTAAACCTTCTTCCATTTCATATATATGTTGTAAGTCCTCTGAAGACATCGTCATAAGTTTGTATTTAAAAAATGAAAAGTATTTTTCCCAGTTATGTAACGTCCCGTAGTTTTGCTTGTAGTTTTCTAAAAGAGAAGCAGTCATTTTCGGGATAAAAGGCTCAATAGTTGTAGAGGAATTGTTTTCATTAAATAGCTGTTTGCGAATACTTGTTGCACTTGCAATATGTTGATCGTGAAATGTTTCATCATGATAATGAGAGGCGAATCTTTTTATAGTTTGTGCTTGCATCGAACTGTTTTGTAAGAGAATTGCTTTAATGTACTGTAAGCCTAAAATGTTATTTGGTTGTGACATATCTACGTTTTTTTCGGGTGGTAAGATGTGTAGAAAGGCTTCAGATGTAGCTTTCGCATAACTATTACCTGCATTCATAAATTGCTTCACAAGACGATTAAAAGTCTCTTCTTCATTTTTTTGTATAGCGATGGTATTGTAGAAATTTTCAGCTTGTCCATCTTCACTACCGAAACAAATTTCAGAAACACCAAGGGCGTTTAAAATCGAAATTGCGCCATTTGCGAAAGTTTCGGCCTTTTGTGTTGCGAATGCATATGGAAGCTCTACAACGAGGTCTACGCCGTTTGTTAAGGCCATTTTGGTACGATACCATTTGGAGATGAGTGCGGGCTCACCACGCTGCAAAAAAGGACCACTCATAACGGCGATAATAATATCAGACTGTGTTAACTTTTTTGTTTGTTGCACATGATAAGCATGACCGTTATGAAAAGGGTTATATTCAACAACAATACCACTGGATTTTATGGTAATCTCTCCTTTCGATGTAGCATCTTTTTGGAAAACGTGATAGTCTATATATTATTTCCTATGATGACTTCATTATAGTGTAAAGAAAAAACATTGACAAATATAAAATGGCTAGCTATAATTTTGTTTGTTGCCTTGAGGTGATATGATATGAAATGGTCCATCCATCAATTGAATAAATTGAGAAATAAAGGATTGACATTAAATGAAATGGTAGATGTAAGTGAGCTAAAAGAGGTCGAGAAAGATATTCGTGAAATTAATCCTGCTCATGTAACAGGAAGAGTTGATTTTGGCTCCGGTAAGTTTACGTTTCATCTACATATAACTGGAAGCATGGTTTTACCATGTTCTCGCTCTTTAGTAGATGTGACATTACCATTTGACATTAAAACAACTGAGGTGTTCCAAACTTCGGAAGAAGAATTTGAAACAGAAGCTGAAATTCATTGTTTAGAAGGAGAAGTACTTGACTTACTGCCCGTAATCAAGGAAAATATACTTTTGGAGATTCCAATGCAAATTTTCAGTGATGATGTTTCTGGTGGAGCACCGATGCAAGGTCAAGACTGGCAAGTGATTTCGGAAGAAAACAAAGAAAAGACTGTTGATCCACGATTAGCAGGACTTGCAAAGTTTTTTGACAAATAATCGGAAGACTGGTTTAGGCCTTCATATGAAAATAACTATTTCTTTTAAGGAGGTGGGAAGAATGGCTGTACCTTTTAGAAGAACTTCTAAAACAGTAAAAAGAAAGCGTCGTACGCATTTCAAATTATCAGTACCTGGTATGGTAGAGTGCCCAAGCTGTGGTGAAGCGAAATTAGCTCACCGTGTATGTAAAGCATGCGGTACTTACAAAGGTAAAGAAGTAATCAGCAAGTAATTGCGGGAAAATAAACGTAGAAGATATCTTCTACGTTTATTTTTTTTTTGTCTTATTCTTTATTTGTTGTATTCTATCTTTTCTAGTAACTGCATATGCTTAATAAAAAATGCATAGGGAGGACTAGAGAGATGGCGACAACAAGACAAGATGCTTGGACTGATGATGAAGATTTGCTTCTGGCAGAAGTAGTACTCCGGCATATTCAAGAAGGTGGAACGCAACTTTCTGCCTTTAAAGAAGTGGGGAGACATTTGTCTCGCACACCAGCAGCATGTGGATTTAGGTGGAATTCTTATGTTAGAAAGCAATACAAAGAACGTATTGAAGAAGCAAAGCAACTTCGTAAAGTAGAAAATTATGAAGTGAAAGAGACAAAGGTAGTAGAGCCTACATCAATTACATTGAATGATGTTATTGAATTTTTGCGAAATTATAAAGATGAAAGCTCTTTAATGGTGTTGCAACAACAAATTGAATCGTTGCAAACAGAGAAAGAACATCTTCTGGAGCGATTATCAGTATATGAGGAAGAATATAGAACATTACTTGATTATATCGATCAAAAAAGAAGTGTAATGGTAGCGGAAAGAAATGGCGCTCGCTCGAATGGAGAATTAGAAAAATTAAAGAAATAAAAACAGCTGCGTAACAGCTGTTTTTTTTTGTTTCTTATGCAGATTCTTCGTTTGTAATCGCATTCGAATTTGTTTCTGGATGCCAAATATAAAAATCACCATCAGTTACTGATACTGGCTGGAAACTTAATTTATCCCAAAAACCAGATGACTGGATACGTGCTATCGTTTTAATTGGGAATTGTAGTTGTTTCGCATAATTAACAAGCATTTGTCCGAATCCTTGTTTTTGAAAAGTCGGCAATACTTCAAGTTTATAAAGTTCTAGGTAAGTACCTGTAATTTCAAATGGTTCTCCGCCGTTCCTTTTCATATATAGACTCATACGTGCGATTAGCGATCCACCATAATAAATACCGTAAAATGGAGACTCACTATCATTTTCAATAATGTTTGCTTGTAATTCTTCCAACATGGATAGTTCTTGAGCTCCGCACCCTTTAAATTTTTTAAATTCATCTAATGTTTTATAATTGATGAGCAAGCGTTCAACTTTTGGGAATCCCATTACATCACGTCCTTTTCTTATCTTGTTGAATGCAGAAAAGTTAAAATATTTATAATAATATTATAACTCATTTTTAAATTTTTATGAAGAAGATAGAATATTTCTTTCATTATTTTTTTGAGGATTTGCTAAACTAAGAATAGAACTATGTATATAGGTAGTATATACGTAGTGAAAGAAGAGGTTGCATTTGTTAAAAGGTAATTGAATCCTCAACTATGTAATTGTAATTTAATAAGATATAAAGGGGGAAAGGCAAGGGAACTTATATCACTTGTTAATATGAGTTCTTTGTGTGAAGATGAAAATTGGAATTGTTGGACCGGGAGCTATTGGTCTCCTATATACATTTTATTTACAAAAAAGTAATCAAGATGTTACGTTGTTTACAAGAAACGATAAGCAAGCAGAAGAATTAAACTTAACGGGTGTAACTTGTATTAGGAATGGAGAACGTGAAACGGTATTTCCATCTATTTTACCGATAGAAAGTATGCTGGATAAACAGTTAGATTATATATTTATTGCTGTAAAGCAATATCATGTAACTGATATATTACCTTTTGTGCAGGGAGAATCGTCATTAATCTTTTTGCAAAATGGAATGTCACATCTTCACGTTATGCAAAAAATAGGAAATGAACGTATAGCAGTCGGGATTGTGGAGCATGGTGCAAAAAAAGAGGATGGACATACAGTTCGTCATACTGGAATAGGTGTTACAAAGTTTGGTGTAGTGCGTGGTCAATCTAGTTGTTTTAAAAAGGTATTTAATTGTTTTCCTTTTGATTATTTTCCGATTCATATAGAAGATGATTGGAAGGGGATTATGCGTAATAAATTAGTAGTCAATGTATGTATTAATCCGTTGACGGCATTATTGCGGGTTGAGAACGGGGAGTTAATTTCAAACCCGCTTTTTTATCAAATGATGGAGCAAGTATTTCAGGAAGTTGCATTTCTTGTTAAAGAAGAAGATAAGGAAATGCTATGGAAAATGGTATGCCAAGTATGTGAAAAAACATCCCATAATACTTCATCTATGTTAGCGGACGTAAGAGCGAATAGACAAACGGAAGTTAATGCGATTGTTGGATATGTATTAGAAGAAGCTAAGGAACAACAACAATCTGTTCCGACACTTCAATTTTTGTTCAATGCAATAAAAGGAATGGAATTATAAGTGTTTTTCTTTGCTTTTACGTGAAACATTGAATACAATGTGGGTTGGTGAGAGAACAGGATACGAAAGGAAGAATTATATGGAGATAAAAGAAATCTCTGTTCCACTACAAGGTGTTGTAGCGGACTATATGAACGGTAAAAAAGAGATACAGTCATGTTTTGATTATCTGTTAACAGAGGATGCTTTTAAACAGCGTTTACATGATTTACGTGAGAGAGAGTTTTTCCGTCAAGATTTAGTAACGCATTTATTAGAATATAATACACAATTGCAAGCGGGAGAATTTACAATTCAAAATATAAAAGCGCTTGAAGATGAAAATACATATGTAGTTATAGCTGGACAACAAGCTGGGTTATTAACTGGTCCGCTTTATACAGTTCATAAGATCATTTCAATTTTACAGCTTGCAAAAGAAAAAGAAGAGAGCTTAGGGGTTCGGGTTGTTCCTGTCTTTTGGATTGCTGGTGAAGACCATGATATGGATGAAATTAATCATACATTTGTAACGAAAAATAAAAAAATAAAAAAGACCATTTTTCATGATCGTTATCCGAAAAAGGCGAGTGCTTCTGAGTCTGAGTTTTCTATTGAAGACTGTAGAAAATGGGTCGAAGAGATTTTTAAAACATATCCGGAAACGAATTTTACAAAGGATGTATTACAATTTGTTGATGATGCTTTAGGTAAATCGCATACATATGTAGATTTCTTTGCGCACCTTATTACGAAAATGTTCGCAAATTCTGGTTTAATTCTTGTAGATTCACATCATCCTGCATTAAGAAAATTAGAAGTGCCGTTTTTACAACAAATTATAAGTAAATATAAAGAAATTCAAGTAGGGCTTCGTAATCAACAGGAAGTACTTAAGGAATTAGGATTTAAACCGATTATTGAAACGAAGACAAATGCAGTGCATATATTTATGGAAATTGATAATGAGCGAGTATTGCTTGAAGAGAATCAAGGGAAGTTTATTGGAAAAGATGGAGTGCATTCATTTTCGTATGAAGAATTGATGGAAGAGATGGAAAGAAGTCCAGAACGTTTTAGTAATAATGTTGTAACGCGCCCTCTTATGCAAGAATATGTGTTTCCTACGTTAGCGTTTATTGGCGGTCCAGGGGAGTTAGCTTATTGGAGTGAATTGCAACAAGTGTTTCATACGGCAGGTTTCCAAATGCCACCTGTTGTTCCGCGGCTTACAATTACTTATATGGAGCGAGATATAGCGACAGATTTATATGATTTAGATTTGCAAGAAATTGATCCATTTCTAAATAATATAGATAATCTGCGTGACAATTGGCTTTCTAATCAAATAGAGGAACCGATAGACGAGCGATTTATAGAAGCGAAAAAAGAAATAATGGATATTCATACATCATTACAACAATTCGTGAAAAAAATAGATCCAGGGTTAAATGAGTTTGCGGGGAAAAATGAACTGAAAATTAATGAGCAAATTGAACTGTTAGAAAAAATGTTGAAAAGAAATGTTGAGAAGAAACATGAGGTTCAACTGAATAAATTCCGCCGTTTACAATTCGCGCTTCGTCCATTAGGAGCACCGCAAGAACGTGTGTGGAATGTGTGTTATTATTTAAATCAGTTCGGCCTTGATTTTGTTGACCGGGTAATGGAACAATCTTTTTCGTGGGATGGAAAACATCATGTAATAAAACTATAGAATCTTGCTCTTTTGAGCAGGATTTTATTTTTATTCTGTTGAATTAACTGTGAAGTGAAATATTTCTGAATTATCCATCTTATGTTAATGTAATGAATCGCTATGTATTAGGTATATATATATATGACAAAATAGCACAAAATGTAAACGGATTAATATCTTTTTCGACAGGTTTTTGTTTAAATTCCCGCAAAAAATGATAAAATTTAGTATATAATAAAATAAAATAGCGATTTGTATAGCGTACTACCTTGTTGGAAGTTAAATGAGTCGTTCTTTAGTAGCATTTCATCCTCTAGTAGTAAATTGTGTTTGTAGAGTGAGAAATGTATTTAACATAATTAATTGGAAAAAGAGTAGGTGCAGCAATGTTCAAACACGTAACAGTACTTTTGAAAGAAACAGTAGATGGCTTAGATATAAAACCGAGTGGTACATATGTAGATTGTACACTGGGTGGAGGAGGACATAGTTCTTATTTATTATCGCAGCTAACAGATGGTGGAAAGTTAATAGCATTTGATCAAGATGAAATAGCGATTCAAAATGCGAAGGAAAAATTTTCTTCTTATGGTGAACAATTTGTAACAGTGAAGAGCAACTTCCGTTATTTATCTGAAAAACTACATGAATTAGGTATCACAGAAGTAGACGGGATTTTATTCGATTTAGGTGTTTCATCCCCACAATTAGATACACCAGAGCGTGGCTTTAGTTATCATCATGATGCACCGTTAGATATGCGGATGGATCAAGATGCCCCATTAACAGCATATGATGTTGTGAACAGCTGGTCATATGAACAACTCGTAAGAATTTTCTTCCAATACGGAGAAGAAAAATTTTCAAAGCAAATAACAAGGAAAATTGAAGCTTATCGCGAGAATAAGGCTATTGAAACGACAGGAGAATTAGTGGAATTAATTAAAGAAGGTATTCCAGCTCCGGCACGTAGAACAGGTGGACATCCTGCGAAGCGAGTATTTCAAGCGATTCGTATTGCTGTAAATGATGAATTAAAAGTATTTGAAGAAGCGTTGGAATCTGCAATTGATATGGTCAAGCCTGGTGGAAGAGTTAGTGTTATAACATTCCATTCTTTAGAAGATCGTATTTGTAAAACGACGTTTAAGCGAAATAGCACAACGCCGCAATTACCACAGGGACTACCGATTATTCCGGATGAATTTAAGCCGAAATTAAAGCTTATTACAAGGAAACCGATTTTACCTTCTGACATTGAATTAGAAGAAAATAATCGAGCGCGTTCTGCGAAGTTGAGAATCGCTGAAAAACGATAAAAAGGAGAGAGAGGTATGACTAATTTAGCTGTAAAGTATAAACAACAGGCGCAAGAAGAGGTACAAATTCAAGCGCCGCCACAGCAGATGGTTAAGCCAAAAGTTAAAACGAAAATTACAAGAATTGAAAAGCTATTGTACGTAACGTTTATTGGATTTTTATTATATGCTTGTGTAGCTTTTATTGGGAATAAAGCGGGTCTATATCAAGTTAATGTAGAAGCAGCGACGATAGAAGAACAAATTGTGAAAAAACAAAAGGAAAATCAAGAATTGCAGGCTGAAGTAGAGAAGTTAAGTCGTTATGAACGTATCGCTGAAGTTGCAAAAAAACACGGGCTAGAAATTAATGCGAATAATGTGAAAGGCCTAAAGTAAGGCAAATAGGTGTGAAGAAAAGATGAAGAGAAATATGACCAAATTTCATACCAATAAGGGAGCAGGTTATTTTATGATATTTTTCCTCCTGCTCTTTTTGCTGTTATTAGCCCGATTTTTTTACATACAAGCAACAGGAACAGTGGACAATCATGATTTGAAGAAACTTGCTGAACAGAAACATAGTAAAAAAGGAGTTCTCGAAGCGAATCGAGGAACAATTTATGACCAAAATGGTCATGTGCTAGCACAAGACGCAAATTCCTATAAAATGGTAGCGGAATTAAAAGGTGCTAAGCCTGTTGAGGATAAAGAGGATACTGCAAAGAAAATCGCTGGAGTACTCGGAACGGGCGAAGATGCGATCTTAGCCGCTTTAAATAAAGATAGAAGTCAAGTGGAATTTGGAACATTAGGTAGGGGCTTGACGAAAGAAAAGAAAGAACAAATAGAAGCGTTGAAATTGCCAGGAATCTCTTTTATCACCGAAAATGCGAGAGTGTATCCAAACGGTGATTTCGCATCTTACGTCATAGGGCATGCCAGCCCTGATGAGAATGGAATCGCAGTAGGTCAATTTGGCTTAGAAAAGAGTTTGGATAAGTATTTAGGTGCTTCTAATGGTGAGGTAGCTTATACAGGGGACCGTAAAGGAGTATCTCTTGACGGTGGGAAAGTGAATGTAAAGGCACCTAAAAATGGAGATAATGTGTATTTAACGCTTGACCAACGTATTCAAAGTTATTTAGAAGACGCAATGAAAGAAGCGAGTAAACATTATGAACCAGAAAATTTAATTGGAATTGTTGCGGATCCAAAGACGGGGAAAATATTAGCGATGTCTAGTAAACCTGGTTATGATCCGAACCAGGGAAAGATGGATTATTATTATAACGATGCAATTGCAAATGCATTTGAACCGGGATCAACAATGAAGATTTTCACATTAGCGGCGGCCATTAATGAAGGTGTATACAATGGACAAGACTTTTATCAGTCTGGTACATATCAAGTTGGTAATCGCAAAATAAAAGATCATAACGGTGGTGCTGGATGGGGTTCTATTACTTTTGATGAAGGGGTAGAGCGCTCTTCAAACGTAGCGTTTGCAATTTTAGGTGATCAAAAACTTGGTCCAGATCGTTTCCGAAAATATATTCATAATTTTGGATTAGATGAAAAAACAAACATTGATTTACCTAGTGAAGGGTCAAATACAATTTTATTTGATCAACAAATACAACAAGTAACAACAGCGTTTGGACAAGGTTCTACAGTTACACCAATTCAACTTGTACAAGCTGCAACAGCGATTGCAAATGATGGGAAAATGATGAAACCTTATACAATTGATAAAATTGTGGATCCAATAACAGGTAAAGTACAGCTAGAGCATAAACCAAAAGAAGTAGGGAAACCTGTTTCTAAAGATACAGCAGCGCAAGTAAGGCAATTACTAGAACGTGTTGTTACATCACCGAAAGGAACAGGAACTGCATATAAAGTTGATGGGTACTCAGTCGGGGGGAAAACAGGTACAGCACAAATTCCTGACGGGAAAGGTGGCTATATGACGGGAAGAGAGAATTATATATTCTCATTCTTAGGTATGGCACCGATGGACGATCCGCAACTTGTTGTGTATGTGTCCGTTAAACAACCAAAATTAAAAGATGATGAAAACGGGGCTAAACCTTTAGCAGATATCTTTAAATATGTAACGAAAAATAGCTTAGAGTACTTAAAGATTAAGCCGAATGAAGTAAAAGACCCGAAAAAATATGTGAAAGAACAACAAACTGTCGTTCCAGATGTAACCGGAAAAACGATGGAAGAAGCGAAAAAAGCAATTGATAAAGCAAAACTTCGTCCAATCGTATTAGGTGAAGGTAAAGTGCAGCAGCAAGTGCCAAAAGCAACTGAACAAACATTAAAGGGTGATCGAGTCTTCTTAGTAGGAGATAAACCTACAATGCCAAATATACAGGGATGGGCACTGCGTGATGTTATGAATTTAGCAAAAACATTAAAGCTTAACTTAAAACCTTCTGGTACAGGATATGTAACTGAGCAAAGTGTAGCGGAAGGGACATTGTTGCAACCTGGTACAGAATTAGGTGTAACACTCGTACCACCACTTGAACCGCAGCAAGAAGCAGAAAAGCCATAATGGTAATAGGGAAGAAGTTCTAATTAAATAAGTACAAGCATATATTGGAACAAGCTAGGCGTAAGGGAGGCTTGTTCCAATATGCGTGTATCAAATGTAACAGTTAGAAAACGACTTATTTTTATACTTATATCGGGTATACTCATTTTCACCATTATCGATATTCGTCTTGGTTATGTGCAATTTTTTCTTGGAAATATGTTAACGGATCGTGCGAAGGATTCATGGAGTCGTAATATTACTTTTGAACCAGAGCGAGGGAAAATTTTAGATCGAAATGGTGTGGAGCTTGCTACGAATAAAAGTGCACCGACCGTCTTTGTTGTGCCGAGGCAAATTGAAAAACCAGCAGAGACTGCAGAGAAGTTAGCTGCAGTATTAGGTGTGGAAAAAGATGATGTTTATAAGCGGATTACAAAAAAAGAATCGATTGTAAGGCTTGATAAAGGCGGAAGGAAAATATCGCATGACAAAGCGAAAGAAGTACGCGGATTAAGTTTAAAGGGTGTCTACATTGCAGAGGATTCTATCCGGTACTATCCATTCGGTAATTTTTTATCACACGTATTAGGATTTGCGGGCAGTGATAATCAAGGGCTTATGGGACTAGAGAAATATTATGATAAAGAGCTAAATGGTGATAAAGGTCATGTGCGATTTTTTGCAGACGCGAAAGGACAGAGAATGCCTAACGTTGGAGATGATTTCAAAAAACCAGAAGCCGGCTTGAATTTAGGATTAACAATTGATTCACGCATTACGAGGATTATGGAAAGAGAAATGAATATTGCGGAATCAACGTATAATCCTGACGGTATGATAGCAATTGCAATGAATCCGAAAAATGGTGAAATTTTAGGTATGTCAAGTCGACCAAGTTTTGATCCAGCAGATTTCCAAAGTGTTTCTCCGGAAGTATATAACAGAAACTTACCTGTATGGAGTACGTATGAGCCGGGGTCAACATTTAAGATTATTACATTAGCTGCAGCCTTGAATGAAAATTTAGTAGACTTAGAGAAAGATACATTTTATGATGATGGGGCAGCTGAAGTTGGTGGAGCTAGATTGCGGTGTTGGAAAGCTGGAGGCCATGGTAGCCAAACGTTTTTAGAGGTAGTTCAAAACTCTTGTAACCCAGGATTTATTGAACTCGGTGATCGTCTTGGTAAAGATCGATTGTTTAAATACATTCGCAATTTCGGGTTTGGACAGAAGACCGGAATTGATTTACAAGGTGAAGGTAGCGGTATTTTATTTAATTTAGATAAAGTTGGTCCAGTCGAGCAAGCGACGACTTCATTTGGGCAAGGTGTTTCTGTTACACCGATTCAACAAGTAGCAGCTGTAGCGGCCGCTGTAAATGGTGGAACTTTGTATCAGCCATATATAGCGAAGGAATTTATTGATCCGAAGAATAATCAAGTTGTCAGCAAAAAGACACCTGTTGCGAAAAGGGAAGTTATTTCCAAGGAAACTTCAGAGAAAGTTCGTTACGCATTAGAGAATGTTGTAGCGAAAGGTTCGGGTAAAGGGGCTTATATTGATGGATATCGTGTAGGTGGAAAAACTGGAACTGCTCAAAAGGTGAAAGATGGAAAATATTTAGATAATAACTATATTGTATCATTTATCGGTTTTGCTCCAGCTGACGATCCGCAAATTGTTGTTTATGTAGCAGTGGATAATCCAAAAGGAGTCACTCAATTTGGTGGAGTTGTAGCAGCACCTATTGTTGGGAATATTCTTCGTGACGCACTTCCTGTAATGGGAGTGGAACCGAGAAAAGAGCAAGTTGAGAAAGAATATAAATGGGGCGATACACCAACTGTGGAAGTTCCTAATTTAATTGGTATGAAAAAGAAAGATTTACAAACGCAACTTGTAGACTTGAAGCTTGATATAAGTGGTGATGGTGGGAAAGTAATTAAACAATCACCAGAAGCAGGAGCTAAAGTAAAAGAGGGTTCAAAAGTTAGAATTTACTTCGGGAATTAAAGGTAACTGATTGTGTTTTATGGTACAATTGGTGGAAGTGAGTTCTTTATAGAAAAATTGCTTTACTTGAGACGATAAGTGTCTCATTAATAAATAAATCTATTGATTAGACTATAGTAGCACTTACCTCCTATTTTTATATAACTAGGAGGTAACGTGTTACTTGCTAAAATAAGAGATAAATAAACAATGTAGAGAGGGTTTAGTGAAATGAAGTTGCATACACTTGTATCATGTTTGCATGATTTTCCAGTTGTTCCAACAGAAAATCCAGAAATAACATCTATTGAAGCGGATTCACGTAAAGTGAAAGAGGGAAGCTTATTTATATGTATGAAAGGATATACGGTTGATAGCCATGACTTTGCTAAGCAAGCAGCCGCACAAGGAGCGGCTGCTATTGTTGCGGAAAGACCAATTGATGTTGACGTTCCAGTTGTACTTGTGAAAAATACTTTTCGTTCGCTAGCGGTTTTAGCTGATTATTTTTATGGCCAACCAACACACAAGTTACATTTAATCGGTATTACAGGTACAAATGGAAAGACAACAACATCGCATATTATGGATGAAATTATGCGCGCACATGGTCATAAAACAGGGCTAATTGGAACGATTAATATGAAAATCGGTGATGAAACATTTGAGGTGAAAAATACAACACCAGATGCACTAACACTTCAACAGACATTTTCAAAAATGGTTGAACAAGGTGTGGATAGCACAGTAATGGAAGTTTCGTCTCATGCTTTAGATCTTGGCCGTGTACACGGGTGCGATTATGATGTTGCAGTATTTACGAATTTAACACAAGATCATTTAGACTATCATAAAACGATGGAAGAATATAAACATGCGAAAGGGTTGCTTTTCGCACAGCTTGGCAATAGTTATCATCATAATCGTGAAAAATACGCTATATTAAACAGTGATGATCCAGTAGCAGAAGAGTATATGAGAAGTACAGCAGCTACTGTTGTAACATACGGTATAGATGTTGCAAGCGACATTATGGCACGAGATATCGTAATGACGAGTGGCGGTACAACATTTTCACTTGTAACACCGTATGAAACTGTAAATGTTACGATGAAATTAATTGGTAAGTTTAATGTATACAACGTGTTAGCTGCTACAGCAGCAGGTCTTGTTTCAGGAGTGAGCTTACAAACAATTATTGATGTAATTAAAGAGCTTGCTGGCGTTCCTGGACGTTTTGAAGTTGTAGATGGTGGACAAAATTACACAGTTATTGTTGACTATGCGCATACACCTGATAGCTTAGAGAACGTACTAAAAACAGCAAAACAGTTTGCAAAAGGCGATGTATATTGTATCGTTGGTTGCGGTGGTGATAGAGATAGAACGAAAAGACCAATAATGGCAAGTGTTGCAACCGAATATGCAACTCATGCAATTTATACATCAGATAATCCAAGAAGTGAAGATCCGAAGGCTATTTTAGATGATATGGTAAATGATGTGAATGGGAATAATTATGAAGTAATTGTCGATCGAAAAGAAGCGATACGTTCCGCTATCTCGAAAGTAAAAGCAGAAGATATTATTATTATTGCTGGTAAAGGGCATGAAACGTATCAAATTATTGGTAAAGAAGTTCATCATTTTGACGATCGTGAAGTTGCTAAAGAAGCAATCACGGAGCGTTTAAACAACGAAGTGTAACAGCATGAGAGGAGGACTACATGTGCTTGAACAAGGTTTATTAGTAACGGCTGGGGTAGCATTTTTAATTTCTGTTGCCCTTTCGCCATTATTTATTCCATTTTTAAGAAAGTTAAAGTTCGGACAGAGTATTCGTGACGAAGGACCGAAGTCACATCAAAAAAAATCAGGGACACCAACGATGGGTGGTATTGTCATATATGTATCTATGATGGTGACTACGCTTATTATGGCGATTAAATTTAACAATTTAGGTGCAGAAGTATCATTGTTATTATTAGTTACATTTGGGTACGGATTAATCGGATTTTTAGATGACTACATAAAAGTAGTAAAGAAAAGAAATCTTGGTTTAACATCAAAACAAAAATTGATTGGTCAGCTTGTAATTGCTATTGCGTTCTTTTTAATTGGAAAAGGGCAAGCATTTCACACGTATATCATGATTCCAGGAACCGATGTTAAATTTGAATTAGGCTGGGCGTATTTTGTTCTCGTATTATTTATGCTTATTGGTGGATCAAATGCGGTTAATTTAACAGATGGTTTAGATGGTTTATTATCAGGAACAGCTGCTATTGCATTCGGAGCATTTAGTATTATTGCTGTAGCTCAAGAACAATTTGGGGTAGCGATTTTCTGTATGGCAGTCGTAGGAGCTGTACTTGGCTTTTTAGTATTCAATGCGAATCCAGCGAAAGTATTTATGGGGGATACTGGTTCTCTAGCTTTAGGTGGTGCTATCGCAGCTGTAGCGATTTTGTTAAAACAAGAATTGTTACTCGTTATTATTGGCGGTGTATTCGTAGCGGAAACTTTATCTGTTATTATCCAAGTTATTTCGTTCAAAACAACAGGAAAGCGTGTTTTTAAAATGAGTCCATTACATCATCATTATGAATTATGTGGTTGGTCAGAGTGGCGCGTTGTTGTAACGTTTTGGTCTGTAGGATTTTTATTAGCTGTGCTAGGAATTTATATCGGGGTGTGGATGTAATTGAAAACTGTAACTGAATATCAAAATAAAAATGTTCTTGTATTAGGTATTGCTAAAAGTGGTTATGCAGCAGCTACTTTATTAAAAAAGTTAGGGGCAAACGTCATTGTAAATGATGGGAAACCATTAGCGGGTAATGTGCTTGCAGCTGAGTTACAAGCGGAAGGAATGGATGTTGTGTGTGGTGGGCATCCATTAGAATTGCTGGAGAGAAACATTTCACTTGTCGTAAAAAATCCAGGAATTCCATATTCTAATCCACTCTTAGTGGCGGCGAAAGAAAAACAAATTCCAATTGTAACTGAGGTTGAATTAGCATATTCCATTTCAGCAGCACCGTTTGTTGGGATTACGGGATCTAACGGTAAAACAACAACGACAATGTTAACGTTTGAAATGTTAAAAGAAGGACAAAAGCACCCAGTTATTGCGGGGAATATAGGTACTGTAGCTTGTGAAGTTGCACAATTGGCGAAGGAAAATGAAGTTGTCGTTACGGAACTTTCATCGTTTCAATTGATGGGAGTGGAATCGTTCCAACCAAAAATTGCAGCCTTTTTAAATTTATTTGAAGCGCATTTAGATTATCACGGGACGAAGAAAGAGTATGGTTTGGCGAAAGCGAATATTTTCAAAAACCAAACTGAAGCAGATTATAGTATAATTAACGCAGATGATGCAGATGTCATGGCGTTATCGGCATATAGTAAAGGACAGAAAGTATTATTTTCGACGACGAAAGAAATTGAAGATGGTGCGTATATAAAAGATAACGCTCTTTATTTTAAAGGCGAAAAAGTAGTTAAAGTAAGTGATATTGTTTTACCTGGTAAGCACAATTTAGAAAATATTTTAGCAGCAATGAGTATTGCTAAATTACTAGGTGTTTCTAATGAAGCAATTACTGCTGTGTTAAAAAGTTTTACAGGTGTAAAACATCGCTTAGAATATGTAACAACGATTAATAATCGTAAATTTTATAATGATTCAAAAGCGACGAATATGCTAGCGACAGAAAAAGCATTATCTGCATTTACACAACCGATTGTATTATTGGCTGGTGGACTTGATCGTGGTAATGAATTTGATGATTTAATTCCATATTTTAAACATGTCAAAGCGATTGTGACATTTGGACAAACTGCACCAAAATTAGTAAGAGCGGCAGAAAAAGCAGGATTAGATGTAATTGAAAGTGTCGATACTTTAGATGATGCAGTAGTGAAAGCTTATGCTCATTCTACCGATGGTGATGTAATTCTTCTTTCACCAGCATGTGCAAGCTGGGATCAATTTAAAACATTTGAAGAAAGAGGAGACATTTTTATACAAGCTGTGCATAAACTTATATAAAGTAAATCAAAACATCAGTAGGCTAACACCTACTGATGTTTTGTTACATAGGGCAAAGGTTCTGCCCAAAGAGGTGGTGTTCATGGGTAATGAAGAAAACGCCTGATTTTATTCTCATCATCGTTACACTTGCGTTGTTAACAATCGGAATGATTATGGTTTATAGTGCGAGTGCGGTTTGGGCCTCTTATAAAATGGGGGATTCATTCTTTTTTGCAAAAAGACAATTGTTATTTGCAAGTCTTGGGGTAGTAGCTATGTTTTTTCTGATGAAAATTGATTATTGGGTATGGCGTACGTATTCAAAAGTAATTTTACTAGTTTGTTTCGTTCTTCTTATTCTAGTTCTTATTCCTGGAGTAGGTCTCGTTCGTGGAGGGGCACGAAGTTGGATTGGAATCGGGGCATTTTCTATCCAACCGTCAGAGTTTATGAAATTCGCGATGATTATTTTCTTAGCAAAATTTTTAGCGGAACGACAAAAATTAATTACATCTTTTAAACGAGGTTTACTACCGGCTCTTAGTTTTGTATTTCTTGCTTTTGGGATAATTATGTTACAGCCAGATCTTGGTACGGGAACGGTAATGATTGGGACATGTATTATTATGATATTTATTTCGGGAGCAAGGGTCTTTCACTTTGCAATGTTTGGTTTGCTTGGTGCAGCGGGATTTGTAGGGTTAATTGCATCAGCGCCATATCGAATGAAACGCATCACATCATATTTAGATCCGTGGTCGGATCCGCTCGGAAGTGGATTTCAAATTATCCAATCGTTACTCGCAATTGGACCTGGTGGTTTATTTGGGCTTGGACTTGGACAAAGTAGACAAAAATTTCTTTATTTACCTGAACCACAAACAGACTTTATATTTGCAATCTTATCCGAGGAATTAGGTTTTATTGGTGGTTCATTTGTGTTATTATTATTTAGTCTATTATTATGGCGTGGGATTCGTATAGCATTAGGAGCGCCAGATTTATATGGTACGTTTTTAGCAGTAGGTATTGTGGCGATGATTGCGATTCAAGTAATGATTAATGTTGGTGTTGTAACAGGACTGATGCCTGTTACCGGTATTACTTTGCCATTTTTAAGTTATGGTGGATCAAGTTTGACCTTAATGTTAATGGCAGTAGGTGTATTATTGAATATAAGTCGCCATTCTCGCTATTAAACCCTGTTTAAAAGACAGGGTTTTTCGTGTGTGTGTGTGAAAATACAATATGTATATAGAAATAAATACGATTGAATAAGAACAGGGAAGTGGAGGAATCAGTAGTGCGAGTATTAGTAAGTGGTGGGGGTACTGGAGGACATATTTATCCAGCTCTTGCTTTAATTAGAGAAATAAAAAAACTAAATCCGGAAGCAAGATTTTTATACATTGGTACAGAGAATGGATTAGAGAGTACCATCGTACCGAAAGCGGGTATTCCGTTCCAATCTATTGTTATAAGTGGATTTAAACGAAAAATATCTCTTGATAATGTAAAAACCGTGATGCGTTTCCTAAAAGGTGTTCAAGATAGTAAACGATATATTCGTCGTTTTAACCCTGATATTGTGATTGGTACGGGTGGATACGTATGTGGGCCAGTTGTATATGCTGCGGCTAAATTAGGTATTCCGACTATTGTCCATGAACAAAATAGTGTACCTGGTGTAACGAATAAATTTTTAAGTCGTTATGTCGATAAAGTTGCAGTTTGTTTTGAAGCAGCTGCAGAACATTTTCCACAGTCAAAAGTGGTTATGACAGGTAATCCACGTGCATCAGAAGTAATGGACCAAAATGGAATGAAAGGAAAACGTTCGGTAGGACTATCCCTTTCTAAAAAATCCGTGCTTATTTTTGGTGGGAGCCGCGGGGCTAGACCGATTAACGATGCTTTTGTAGAAGCGATTGAACAATTTGGGAATAAAAGTTACGAAGTATTATATGTAACAGGCGAAGTACATTATGATAAAGTTATGGAAGCCGTGAAACAAAAAGGGAATCCGAATAATGTTATTATTAAACCTTTTATTCATAATATGCCAGAGGTACTGACGGGTGTAGATCTTGTTGTTTCAAGGGCAGGGGCTACAACGCTTGCAGAATTAACAGCGTTAGGAAAGCCGAGTGTATTAATTCCAAGTCCGTACGTAACAAATAACCATCAAGAAAAAAATGCACGATCAGTTGTTGATAAAGGAGCAGCTAAAATGCTACTTGAAAAAGATTTAACATCTGAAACGCTTATTCGTGACATTGATGAGATTTTATTGGATACACAAACATTACAAAATATGAAACTGGCTACTAAGCAACTTGGTATTCCAGATGCAGCAAATAAGCTATATGAAGTAATGAACAAGCTTATTAAAAAATAACATTAGGTGAACGCCCCGCATATTACTGTAATAAGGAGACTTGATATGGGGGAGATTGTCTATGGAACAATTAGTAAAAGAGCTTTTAGAAGCAAATGTTGGTCGCGTGTTAGTTAATGAACCGTTAGCGCGTTACACGACTATGAAAATAGGCGGACCAGCTGATATTTTAATTGTACCAAAGCATGTTGCTGGTATTGAGAAGACTCTAGAGTTAGTAAAGAAGTACAAGACAAGGTGGACTGCAATTGGTCGTGGTTCAAATCTTCTCGTATCTGATCAAGGTATAGAAGGTGTGGTTATTCGTTTAGGAGAAGGATTAGACCATTTAGAAGTCGAAAAACATAGAGTAAGAGTCGGTGCTGGATATCCCCTTATTAAATTGTCAACTTTACTTAGTCGACAGGGATTAGCGGGCCTGGAATTTGCAAGTGGTATTCCAGGAAGTGTTGGCGGTGCAGTGTATATGAATGCAGGCGCTCATAAGTCCGACATATCGAGTGTATTAACGAAAGCTCGTATTTTGTTTGACAATGGAACAATTAATTGGTTGACGAATACCGAAATGGGCTTTTCTTATCGCACATCTGTATTGCAAATGAAACGCCCTGGTATTGTTTTGGAAGCTGAATTCCAATTGGAGGTAGGCGAACGCGAGGGAATTGTAAGAAGCATGCAAAAGAATAAAGAGTATCGCCGTGAAACGCAGCCTTGGAATCACCCTTGTGCAGGAAGTATATTTCGAAATCCAGTCCCCTATTTTGCAGGAGATTTAATAGAAAAATCAGGGCTTCGTGGTTATACAATAGGTGGAGCTCAAATTTCTGAAATGCATGGGAATTTTATTGTTAATACTGGTGTGGCCTCAGCGCAAGATGTATTAGACTTAATCGCATTGGTAAAGCGTACAATTAAAGATAAATTTGGTGTTGATATGCATACAGAAGTAGAAATAATTGGAAGATAACGGTTGTTCGTTCCGCTCATTATCATTTATGTTATAATAAGAAGATAAGAACGGCATGAGGAACATGCCGTTCTTTATGTTACATAGGGGGATCGTACATGAAAAATAGTAAAGTGATTAAACTACAAGATCGTGTACCAAAATTAAAGAATCAAAATAAAAAAAATAAGAAACCTGTTAATCATCGGTTAATTTTATACATATCGATTTTATTTTTATTAGTACTCTTTTTAATTTATTTTCGGTCTCCGCTTAGTAATATAAAAAAGATAAGTGTCTTTGGAAATCATTATATGACAGATGAACAAGTTATGAAGGAATCAGGTGTGACATATGATACGAGTTATTTCCGAGTAACAGCACATAAAGCAGAAGAAAACTTAACGAAACGAAAAGAAATTAAAGAGGTAAATGTAAAAAAACGTTTCCCAAACAAAATTGATGTTCATATCGAAGAATATTTAACAATTGGCTATATAAACAAAGATGGGAAATTACAACCGTTATTAGAAAATGGGAAAACACTCGATGTACTTCCGAACGGAAAGCTTCCAGTTGCAGCACCAATTTTTGAACCATTTAAAGAGGAAAAAATGAAGGAATTAATTGCAGAACTAGAAAAATTAACGCCAACTATTTTAAGGTCTATTTCTGAAATTCGTTATACACCAACGAACGCAAATGAAGATCATCTTACTTTATATATGAATGAAGGATATGAAGTGAGCACCACTATTCAAAATTTCGCAAAGCGAATGGAAGCTTATCCACTTATTTTAAAAACAATTGAACCTGGTAAGAAGGTTTTAATTGACTTAGAAGTGGGTGCATATACGAAGGAACTAGGTGCTGAAGAAAAGAAAGAATAGAATGATAGTTTTTACTGCGTTATTACGTATGAAATGAAACAAATGTTCTTTTATATGGATGCTAATTTGCAAGAATGCTTAATTTGATGAAAAAAATGTAAATTTTCTTAGATTCATACTAGGATTGGTACAAGTTTCACTTTTCTACAAGTACATCTTAGTGTAGACTTATACTTGGCGGTAATCTTTACACTTGAAATATAATTATTTCAAGATAGAGCAGTTATTCACAGGTTACTGCGATATTCTTAAATGAATGTTAAATAAAAATAAGAAAAATATAGGGTTAAAAAAGGGAAACGTACAAAGACGTTGAATATTTTTCTTATAAATAGTAAAGTTGCGATTGTTGTTCCATATATTGAGTTGTATGGTATAAATAAAGAAGGAGGTGCCAAAGAATGAACAGCAATGAAATATATGTTAGTCTTGACATCGGTACATCCAATGTTAAAGTCATCATTGGTGAAATGGTTAATGATAGCTTAAACATTATTGGTGTTGGAAACGTAAAATCAAATGGTTTGAAAAAGGGATCGATAGTTGATATAGATGAAACTGTTCGATCAATTAAAAAAGCAATTGAACAAGCTGAGCGCATGGTGGGTATCCACATTGAGCAAGTTGTAGTAGGTGTCAATGCAAACCAGGTACAGTTGCTCCCGTGTCACGGAGTAGTCGCTGTTTCAAATGAAGATCGTGAAATCGGGAATGAAGATGTCTTACGCGTTCTAGATGCAGCGCAAGTTGTGTCAATTGCTCCTGAACGTGAATTTATTGATGTGGTACCTCGACAGTTCATTGTAGACGGTCTTGACGAGATTAACGATCCACGCGGGATGATCGGTGTAAGATTAGAAATGGAAGGTACACTTATTACAGGCTCGAGAACTTTACTACATAACCTACTTCGTTGTGTAGAAAAAGCAGGTCTTGAAATTGTTGATATTTGTCTGCAACCTTTAGCGGCGGCGACAGTTGCGTTATCTTCGGATGAAAGAAATAGAGGGGTAGCCCTTGTTGATATGGGCGGAGGATCTACAACCTTATCTATTTTTAAAGATGGAGAGTTGCAAGCAACGAGCGTATTGCCATTAGGTGGAGATCATATAACGAAGGATATAGCGATTGGGCTGAAAACTTCAACAGAAAATGCAGATCAAATTAAGCTGAAATATGGACATGCTTTTTATGATACAGCATCTGAAGAAGAGATGTTTACGGTTCCTATTATGGGAAGCGATCAAACAGAACAATATTCTCAGTTGGAATTATCGGATATAATAGAGGCTCGTGTAGAGGAAATTTTAATGTTTGTTCAAGATGAAGTGCATAAGTTAGGAGTAAAGCAAGCTGCTTCTGGATATGTACTAACTGGTGGGATAGCTTCTATGCCAGGTGTTCTTGATCTTGCATACGATATTTTACATGAAAATGTTCGTATAGCAACTCCTGATTATATTGGTGTTCGTGAGCCTCAATATACAAGTGGAGTTGGATTAATTAAACATTCTTATCAAAAAGCTAAATTACGTGGGAAAAATGTGCAGGAAAAGCAAGAACATTTTGAACCAGTACCAGCACCAATGCCGGTACAACAGCAACCTGCGAAACAAAAAACTCGTAATCAAAACAATACTAATCAAAATGATGACCGCATGATGTCAAAAGTAAAACGTGCATTCCGTTATTTATGGGATTAAAATTGGACACGAAAAATGAGGTTCTAGGGGGATTTCGACATGTTAGAGTTTGATACTACTCAAGATCAATTAGCGAATATAAAAGTTATCGGTGTCGGCGGTGGCGGAAACAACGCTGTAAACCGTATGATTGAACACGGTGTACAAGGTGTAGACTTTATCGCTGTGAATACTGATGCACAAGCATTAAATCTATCAAAAGCTGAAACGAAAATGCAAATTGGTGGAAAATTAACGCGTGGACTTGGTGCAGGCGCAAACCCTGAAGTAGGGAAAAAAGCTGCAGAAGAAAGTAAAGAACAGATTCAAGAAGCGCTTCGTGGCGCGGATATGGTCTTCGTAACTGCTGGTATGGGCGGCGGAACTGGAACTGGTGCAGCTCCAGTTGTTGCTCAAGTTGCAAAAGAACTAGGCGCGTTAACAGTTGGTGTTGTAACACGTCCATTTACATTTGAAGGGCGTAAACGTGCAACTCAAGCTGCATCTGGTATTGCGTCATTTAAAGAAAATGTAGATACACTTATCGTAATTCCAAATGATCGCTTATTAGAGATTGTTGATAAAAATACGCCAATGTTAGAAGCGTTCCGTGAAGCAGATAACGTATTACGTCAAGGTGTTCAAGGTATTTCTGATTTAATTGCTACACCAGGTCTAATTAACTTAGACTTTGCAGACGTAAAAACAATTATGTCTAATAGAGGTTCTGCTTTAATGGGTATCGGTTCTGGTAATGGTGAAAATCGTGCTGCTGAAGCTGCGAAAAAAGCGATTTCTAGTCCATTACTAGAAACATCTATTGATGGAGCTCAAGGTGTTATTATGAACATTACGGGTGGCGCAAACTTAAGTTTATATGAAGTACAAGAAGCAGCAGACATTGTAGCTTCAGCTTCGGATCCAGAAGTAAATATGATCTTCGGTTCTGTTATTAATGAAGGATTAAAAGATGATATCGTTGTCACTGTAATTGCAACTGGTTTTGATGATAGTGCTTCTACACAACCACCAAAACCAATTATCCGTCCGACTGCGAATCACACACAACAGCAACAACAACCATTAGCTCAACCTTCAAAACAACGTGAAGTTAAGCGTGAAATGAAACGTGAAGAGCCGGTTGTGCATGATCGTCATACAGATTCAGATGACATCGATATTCCAGCATTCTTACGTAACCGTCGTAGACGATAAAAGAAAAGGAGCTTTCATGCTCCTTTTTTTTGTTGTCTAAATGGAAAAGATCTGCTAAGCAGATCTTTTTTTATTATTTTGCATATGGAGAGCCCAGTCCTATTTTCAAACCATAAGCTGTGATAAATTGAAACTTTAATTAGTCGGGGGTGTTCATCCAAAAATGATTGTTAGCCCGACTCCTACTTAACTTCTGTCCTTTTTTATAGCTGAATTTTGAGGCAGGGTCTTACTGCTCGCAAATAGCAAGATAAACTTTGTATATATATAATTCAATTATTATATATACAAGTAAAAAAATTATATTATTCTATGAAAAATACACTTTTATTTTTTACCGACAGATTATGTCTAGAAATCACAAAATAACAAAAAAATCCCTCCACCAATTGACACACTTTCCTATTGGATATGCATTATACTAGTCTCAACTTAAAAAAAGAGGTGAATTGTTTGGTTGTTTACGCCGACATTGTCTGGTTGTTAAACGCCTGCATTGATTTTCTTTTACTTTTATTAACAGCCACCGTGTTAAAAAAGAGAATCAAAAGATGGAGGCTTGTGTTAGGGGCATTTATAGGTTCAACTATTGTTATTTTCGCCTTTACGCCTTTTGCTTCTATGATGACACATCCAATTATGAAACTATTGTACTCGTTACTTATTGTGTATACAGCATTTGGGTTTTCGACATTTAGAAATTATACACAAACTGTTTTTACTTTCTATTTTGTAACCTTTATGGTTGGTGGAGGATTAATTGGAACGCATTACTTTTTGCAAACGAACGAAATGGTAAATGGATTAGTTCAATCTAAATCAGTTTCTTACGGTGATCCAATTAGTTGGGTATTTGTTATTTTTGGTTTTCCAGTAATTTATTATTTTTCTAAAAAGCGTATAGAAAGCGTAGAGGTCACAAAGATACACTATGATCAAATCGTGAAAGTGGAAATTCAATTAGCTGGAGAGGAACTAGAATTAGCAGGTCTAATTGATAGTGGGAACCAACTTTATGACCCGTTAACGAAAACACCCGTTATGATTATGCATATTTCATCATTAGAACATTGTTTGCCAGCTTGGTTAACAGAACAAATTTATTCCAAAACAGAAATTCCTCAAATACCAGAAAATGATTCTGGATGGGCGACGAAACTACGTTTAATTCCTTTCCGAGCAGTAGGAGTAGAGAATCAATTTTTATGGGCAATTAAGCCAGATTGTGTGCGAGTTTATCATGAAGGTAGTTCGGTTGTTGTAAACAAAGTACTGATTGGATTAAATACACAACAATTATCTACTAATGGAGAGTATCAATGCATTGTACATCCGAAAATGTTGATTTCGCAAAAGATGGTAATTGCTTAATTATGAGAGGCGGGATAATATGGTGAAATTTAAATTTTATTTGGTATACCTTTGGTATAAAGTATTGCTGAAATTAGGAATTAAGACCGATGAAATTTATTATATTGGTGGAAGTGAAGCGTTGCCACCGCCGTTAACGAAAGAAGAAGAGGCAGTTCTTTTGAATAAATTACCAAATGGAGATCAAGCTGCGAGGTCGATGCTTATTGAACGTAACCTAAGGCTTGTTGTATATATAGCAAGAAAATTTGAAAATACAGGGATCAATATTGAGGATTTGATTAGTATAGGAACAATTGGTCTTATTAAGGCAGTGAATACATTTAATCCAGAAAAGAAAATTAAATTAGCAACATATGCATCTCGTTGTATAGAAAATGAAATTTTAATGCATTTGCGTCGAAATAATAAAAATCGTTCGGAAGTTTCTTTTGATGAACCGCTTAACATTGATTGGGACGGAAATGAACTGTTACTATCAGATGTTTTAGGTACAGATGATGACATTATTACAAAAGATTTAGAAGCTACTGTAGATCGTCATCTTTTAATGAAAGCATTGCATCAATTAAATGACCGTGAAAAACAAATTATGGAGCTTCGGTTTGGACTCGCTGGTGGCGAAGAGAAGACACAAAAAGATGTGGCTGATATGCTTGGAATTTCACAGTCTTATATTTCTCGTTTGGAAAAAAGAATTATAAAAAGATTACGAAAAGAATTTAATAAAATGGTGTGAAGAATAAGACCAGTCGGTATCTAGACTGGTCTTATTCTTTTTTTGTGCATTAGGAAATATGATATTTGTGAAAAATGATGGAAAAACCGTATGCATAAAATCCCCTTCAAAGGAAATACTTTACACTGTACAGCAACTCCCGATAGGAGGGAACACTTTGACGAGAAACAAAGTAGAAATTTGCGGTGTTGATACAGCTAAACTTCCAGTACTAAAAAATGAAGAGATGCGTAAATTATTTCGTGAAATGCAAAGTGGAGAGATAAGCGCCAGAGAGAAATTAGTGAATGGAAACTTACGTCTTGTACTGAGCGTCATCCAAAGATTTAATAACAGAGGAGAATATGTTGATGATTTATTTCAAGTTGGTTGCATTGGACTTATGAAATCCATTGATAACTTTGATTTAGGCCAAAATGTAAAGTTTTCAACGTATGCTGTGCCGATGATTATTGGAGAAATACGCAGATATTTGCGTGATAACAATCCAATTCGTGTATCTCGCTCATTACGAGATATTGCGTATAAAGCGTTGCAAGTAAGAGAAAAATTGATTGCTGAAAATTCAAAAGAACCAACAGCGATGGATATTGCGAAAGTTCTTGAAGTGACACATGAAGAGATTGTTTTTGCACTAGATGCGATTCAAGATCCGGTTTCATTATTTGAACCGATTTATAACGATGGAGGAGATCCTATCTTTGTTATGGATCAATTAAAGGATGAAAAACAAAAGGACGAGCAGTGGGTTGAAGAACTGGCGTTGAAAGAAGGAATGAAGCGTTTAAATGATCGTGAAAAAATGATTATTCGAAAACGTTTCTTTCAAGGAAAGACACAGATGGAAGTTGCCGAAGAAATTGGGATTTCTCAAGCGCAAGTATCACGTTTGGAGAAGTCTGCTATTAAGCAAATGAATAAGACGATTCAAGGATAAGGTCCTCACCAGTTATGGTGAGGTCTTTTTTATATATAATATTTTGCGCTCATAGTAGATTGGGTAGGTTCATATAATGAAAATAAAATGGATGTTCTATTAGTAGCGGTTATATACTGTTTATCCGCTTCGAAATTAGGCTGAAGTAAAAGTTAGATGGAAGCGGGACTGCCCGTAAAAGTCCGATTGGCATGGGTTAATAATCAGTAGGGATGGGGATAATCCCACTGATTAAGGTTTCACTTTATTTGAGAGCGTACTTACGATTCATGATATAAGGGAGAGGATGAATATGATACGGATTTCGGAGTTTCAAATGAAGGATGTTGTAAATGTTTCAGATGGAAAGAGGCTTGGAAATATTGGAGATATTGATATTGATATAGACACAGGAAAGATTAGGGCGGTTATTATTTCTAAGCAGGCACGAATGCTTGGACTCTTTGGGAAGGAAGTAGAATTTGTGATTCCTTGGGAGCAAATTATGAAAATTGGAGAAGATGTCATACTTGTAAAAGTAGATCATGTTAATTCTGTAACAGAATCAATACAAACACCGACAATTTCATAAAGAATATTACAAATTCCTCTTTTTTTTCTGTTGTCATTATGAAAAAATAAAAGTATGGTAAAATAGACAGGAAGTACCATACTTTTTTCTGTTATTTTAATTAAAAGGAGTCGCTTTATGAGAGAACCATTTAAATATGCGGACGGTATACTGTATTTACAAGCGTGGAAAGAACTTGGAAACATTACTGTTGGATTTACGACAAAAGATGGTGGAGTAAGTACAGGCTCCTTTCATGCGATGAATTTAGGATTACATGTGAATGATATCGTGGAGAATGTTCATGAAAACAGACGCATTTTAGCTAATAAGTTACAAAAACCATTAGAAAAATGGATTTGCTCTGAACAAGTTCATGACCATCATGTTGAGAAAGTAGGACTGCAAGAAAAAGGGAAAGGCGTTTATTCATATGAAGACGGTATTCCAAAAACGGATGGCATTTATACGACTAACAAAGATGTTCTCTTAACATCTTGTTACGCTGATTGTGTTCCGCTCTATTTTTATGCACCATCACATGATATGATAGGACTTGCGCATGCTGGGTGGAAAGGGACTGTAACAGAGATTGCGAAAGAAATGATTCAAAAGTGGAATGCAGAAGGTGTTTCAAGTGATGAAATTTATGTCGCAATTGGTCCTGCAATCGGATCATGTTGTTATGTTGTTGATGATCGTGTATTAACAGCAGCACAGCAAGTAGTAAACGGATCTGTTCCTCATAAAGTAATTTCTGATGGTCAGTATGCAATTAATTTAAAAGAAGTTAATCGTATATTATGTGTACAAGCAGGCATAAAAGAAGAACATATTGTAATGTCATCTCTTTGTACAAGCTGTGAAGAACAATTATTTTTCTCTCATCGTCGTGATCAAGGTAAGACGGGGAGAATGTTGAGTTTCATAGGTTTTAAGGAGGAGTGAAGTAAGTGACAGTGCAAGGGAATTTAGCAGATGTAAACGAAGTAATTAAAGAATCTTGTGTACGAGCTGGACGTTCGATGAAAGATATTAAGCTCGTTGCAGTTACAAAAACTGTAGGGATTGAAAAAACAAGCGAAGTAATTGAAACAGGAATTATTGATTTAGGTGAAAATAGAAATGAAGGTTTCTTACAAAAATACGAGCATTTCGGTTCAAAAGTGAATTGGCATTTTATTGGATCATTGCAAACGAGAAAAGTAAAAGAAATCATTAATGAGATTGATTATTTACATTCATTAGATCGTCTTTCGCTTGCAAAAGAAATTCAAAAACGTGCTGATAAGAAAGTTAAATGCTTTATTCAAGTGAAAACATCATCTGAAGAATCAAAGCAAGGATTGGCGATAGAAGAAACAATTTCTTTTATTCAAAGTTTGCAAGAATTGGATAAGATTGAAGTGGTAGGATTGATGACAATGGCTCCGTTTACAGGAGAAGAGGAAGAGATTCGTCGCTGCTTTAAGGAATTGCGCATGCTACAAACAGAGGTGCAGGAGCTAGAATTATTACATGCACCATGTAAAGAATTATCAATGGGAATGTCAAATGATTACACGATTGCAATTGAGGAAGGCGCTACATATATTCGTTTGGGAACGGTTTTAGTAGGAAAAGCGTAGGAGGAAGGAGAAAGTTATTATGAGTTGGTCAAAAGTAAAATACTTCTTTTTTGACACACCGGAAGAAAAAGAAGCAGCTCAATATAGTTATGAAAAGGAGCAAACAGACATGAAAAAGCAACAAGATCCCCCAGAACAACAAGATGTTCCGTTTGCGAAAGTGCAACCGAAGCAAAATGTAGTGAGTATTGAAACAGCGAAGCAATCTTCAAAAGTTGTTTTACTAGAACCACGTACATATTCGGAAGCGCAAGGCATTTCGGATCACTTAAAAGGTAGACGAGCTGTTGTAATTAATTTGCAAAGAATGTCTACAGATCAAGCTGTACGTATCGTTGACTTTTTAAGTGGTACTGTATACGCTATAGGCGGGGATATTCAAAAAATAGGCCCGAAAACATTTATGTGTACACCTGAAAATGTTGATATCGTTGGTGCGATTTCAGAGTTATTCGGTGAAGAAGAAGAGACAAATATAAAGAGGTGGTAATACGCCATGACAACAGTTTTAACAGTGTTACTTACTGCTATCGAGATTTACTCGTGGGCACTAATTATTTACATTCTCCTATCATGGTTTCCTGGCGCAAAGGAATCAGCTTTTGGAGATTTTCTTGCGCGTATTTGCGAACCGTATTTAGAGCCGTTTAGAAGGTTTATTCCACCATTTGGTATGATTGATATTTCTCCACTTGTTGCTATTGTTGCCTTGAAACTTGCTAGAGGTGGTTTAGTGAGTTTATTCAACTATTTTTTATAGTGTGAGGTTAAATACATGAGCATCTATGAGCATTTTAGACCTGATGAAGAGGTCTTTGTGGATAAAGTATTAGAGTGGAAACAGGCTGCTGAGTACCATCAAGTTAAGTTAACAGATTTTCTTGATCCAAGACAGCAACAAATTGTTTCTATGGTAATAGGGCAAGGAGATGTAGCTGTACGGTTTGATGGTGCGATGCCTGAAGCCGAACGGAAAAGAGCACTAATTTATCCAGATTATCTAGAATTAAATGAAGAGGAATTTCAAGTAGAAGTATTAGAAATTGACTATCCTTCCAAGTTTTTTACGCTAGAACATAGGCAAATATTAGGTGCATTCATGTCGCTTGGTTTAACAAGGGAAAAATGTGGTGATATTTTGCTTCAAGAAGACCGTGCCCAAATTGCAGTTGCCAAAGAAGTTGTATCGTATATTGAAATGAACTTACAATCAATAGGGAAAATGAAAGTCACACTCTCTCCTATACAAGTAGAGAAAATTTTGCGTGTAGGTGAAAAATGGGGAGAAAAATCTGGGACTGTTTCGTCACTTCGTCTAGATGTTTTATTAGCTGAAATGCTACATATATCTAGGCAGAAGGTACAGCCTCTTATAAAAGGTGGCTTAGTAAAAGTCAATTGGAAAACAGTAGAGCAAACTTCGTATGAATGTTTTCCGGGGGATGTTTTCTCGGTTAGAGGGTATGGACGAAGTAAATTATTTTCTGTAGAAGGTAAAACGAAGCGCGACAAATGGAGAGTTTTGTATGGTATACTAAAATGATTGGTTTTTTAGAAGGAAATTCTCTTATTTTGTCGAAGAAAAGATATAATTGAAAGAGGAAATTTAGATAACTACTTGGAGGTGGCGTTGTGCCGTTAACACCATTAGATATTCATAACAAAGAATTTGGTCGCGGGTTTCGTGGCTACGATGAAGATCAAGTAAATGAGTTTCTTGATCAAATCATCAAAGATTATGAATTAGTCATTCGTGAGAAAAAAGCTTTAGAAGAAAAGGTTGCACAATTAGAAGGAAAGTTAGATCATTTTTCTAATATTGAAGATACGCTGAACAAATCTATCATTGTCGCACAAGAAGCTGCTGAAGAAGTGAAGCGTAATGCACAAAAAGAAGCAAAATTAATTGTACGTGAAGCAGAAAAAAATGCAGATCGTATCATTAATGAAGCGTTAGTGAAATCAAGAAAAGTTGCTTTTGATATTGAAGAGTTGAAGAAACAAGCGAAAGTATTCCGAACTCGTTTCCGTATGTTATTAGAAACACAACTTGAAATGTTAAACAACGATGATTGGGATAAACTAATTGAATTAGAAGACGAAGTGGACGAACTGTTGAAAAAAGAAGAAACAGTGTAAGCTTGACGTTTTTCTCATTATTACATATAATTTTAAACAGCATATTTATTAAGAAAAACGAAGATAGGGATAAGTACCTTTTTCATACCTTATATAGCGAACTGAGGATGGTGTAAGCTCAGGATAAGGAGATAATGGGAATATCACCCTGGAGTTCCGCGCTGAACAAATTTAGTAAGCGTAGGCGTATATTCGCGTTAAGAATATAAAGAGGACCTTATGCATTTGTATATGGTCTACTAGGGTGGTACCGCGGGAGACTTTCTCGTCCCTTTTTGGGGATGAGAGGTCTCTTTTTTATTCCCTTTTTTAAGGTCTGTCGTTTATATATTTAAGGAGGAATTGAGCATGGAGTACAAAAATACATTACTAATGCCAAAAACAGAATTCCCGATGCGTGGGAATTTACCGAAACGTGAGCCTGCAATGCAAGAAAAATGGGCTGAAATGAATATTTATGAAAAGGTACAAGAACATACGAAAGGCCGTCCTTTATTTGTACTACATGATGGACCTCCATATGCAAATGGTGACATTCATATGGGACACGCACTAAATAAAGTGTTAAAAGACTTTATTGTTCGTTTTAAATCAATGACTGGATACTGTGCACCATATGTACCAGGTTGGGATACACACGGTTTACCAATTGAGCAAGCTTTAACAAATAAAGGTGTAAAGCGTAAAGAAATGACAGTTGCTGAGTTCCGTAAGTTATGTGCAGAGTATGCATATGAGCAAGTGGAACGTCAACGTGAACAATTTAAGCGTTTAGGTGTACGTGCAGATTGGGATAATCCATATATTACTTTAGAGCCAGCTTATGAAGCACAACAAATTAAAGTGTTTGGTGACATGGCGAAAAAAGGTTATATCTATAAAGGACAAAAACCAGTTTACTGGTCTCCAACAAGTGAATCAGCTTTAGCAGAAGCTGAAATTGAATATCAAGATAAAAAATCAGCATCTATTTACGTAGCATTCCCTGTAAAAGATGGAAAGAACGTATTAGAAGGTGATGAGAAATACATTATTTGGACAACAACGCCTTGGACGTTACCTGCAAACTTAGGTATTTCTGTTCACCCAGAACTTGAATATGCTATTGTGAAAGTAAATGATGAGAAATATATCATCGCTTCTGAACTATTTGAGACAGTTGCAAAAACGTTAGAGTGGGAAAATGCTGAAGTTGTGAAAACGGTAAAAGGTAGCGAACTTGAGTATACAGTTGCAAAACATCCATTCTACGATCGTGACTCATTAGTTATGCTAGGAGAGCACGTAACAACAGATGCAGGTACAGGTTGTGTTCATACAGCACCAGGACACGGGGAAGATGACTTCGTTGTTGGTAAACAGTATGGCTTAGAAGTACTTTGCCCAGTTGATGATAAAGGTGTATTAACAAATGAAGCACCTGGATTTGAAGGCTTATTCTATGATAAAGCTAACAAGCCAATTACGGAAAAATTAGAAGAAGTAGGCGCGTTACTGAAACTAACATTCATTACGCATTCATACCCACATGATTGGAGAACGAAAAAACCAATTATTTTCCGTGCGACAGCGCAGTGGTTTGCATCTATTGAAGCGTTCCGTAAAGAATTATTAGAAGCTGTTGCGGAAACAAAATGGGTACCAGCATGGGGAGAAACTCGTCTTCATAATATGGTTCGTGACCGTGGTGACTGGTGTATTTCTCGTCAGCGTGCATGGGGTGTGCCAATTCCTGTATTCTATGCAGAAAATGGTGATCCAATTATTACAGATGAAACAATTAATCATGTAGCAGATTTATTCCGTGAGCACGGTTCTAACGTATGGTTCGAGCGTGAAGCGAAAGATTTATTACCAGAAGGATTTACACATACGGGTAGCCCAAATGGTGAATTCCGTAAAGAAACAGACATCATGGATGTATGGTTCGATTCAGGTTCTTCTCACCAAGCGGTATTAGAAGAGCGCGAAGACTTACAACGTCCAGCTGATTTATATTTAGAAGGATCTGACCAGTATCGTGGTTGGTTTAACTCTTCATTATCAACAGCAGTTGCTGTAACTGGTAAAGCTCCGTATAAAGGCGTACTAAGCCATGGTTTCGTACTAGATGGTGACGGACGTAAAATGAGTAAGTCGATTGGAAACATCGTCGTACCGAAGAAAATTATGGATCAATTAGGCGGAGACATTTTACGCTTATGGGTATCTTCTGTTGACTATCAATCTGATGTACGTATTTCAGATGATATTTTAAAACAAGTAGCAGAAGTGTATCGTAAAATCCGTAACACATTCCGTTTCTTATTAGGAAACTTAGATGATTTTAATCCAAGTGAAAATACAGTAGCGGTAGCTGAACTTCGTGAAGTAGATCGTTACATGTTAGTGAAGTTAAATGACTTAATTACAAAAGTAAAAGATGCATATGAAACATATGACTTTGCTGCTGTATATCATGCAATTCACAACTTCTGTACAATTGATCTAAGTTCATTCTACTTAGACTTTGCAAAAGACATTTTATACATTGAAGGTGCAGATCACGCGGATCGTCGTGCAATTCAAACTGTATTATATGATGTTCTTGTTGCATTAACGAAACTTGTAACGCCAATCTTACCTCATACAGCTGATGAAGTATGGCCATATGTTCCTGGTGCAGAAGAAGAAAGCGTACAGTTAACTAATATGCCAGAAGCTACAGAAGTAGAGGGTTCAGAAGCGTTAAGAGCAAAATGGGATGCATTTATGACATTACGTGATGACGTTTTAAAAGCGTTAGAAGTAGCTCGTAATGAGAAAGTAATTGGTAAGTCATTAAATGCGAGCATTACGCTATATCCGACTGCAGAAATGAAGGCTATGTTAGAGTCTATTAGCGAAGACTTAAAGCAATTATTCATCGTCTCTGAGTATAAACTTGGTGGTACAATTGAAGAAGCACCAACAGATGCACCAAAGTATGAGCATACAGCTGTAGTTGTAGCACAGGCGACAGGTGAGACGTGTGAACGTTGTTGGGTTGTTTCAGAAACAATTGGTAAAGATGCAGAACATGAAACATTATGTGAGCGTTGTGCAACGGTTGTTAAAGAAAATTATGTAAAATAATGAAAAAAAGCTGACTGCTCATAATAGCAGTCAGTTTTTTGTTGATGATATATCAAAATAACTTTCACTCTCTTTCCTATGAAGGAAAAATGTGTGTGAGGTAAGCGTGGAAATTTCGGACACACTAATTGTACATTGCAGCTGGGAGGAATGTACACGTGAATGAAATTTATATGGAAATAAAAGAAGAATTACAATTGATGAGAAAAGAGTTGCAAGATAGATTGGCGAAAGAAGTAATGCACACATACTATATGGAATTTGGGCAAGAACTTGGATACGAAATAAAGGAAGAGACAAAGAAAAAATTGCTATTACATGATATAAAAGAGGATTTAAAAGATGTAGAACGTGCATTGTTTAAAATGGAAATAGATATGTACGGTATTTGTGAAGAAACTGGAAGAGCGATTTCTACAAAACAAATGAAAACAATGCCGACTGCTCGTACTATTCATGAATTTTTCTATGAAAAGGTAAATGTATGAAATACGCACAACGATATTATGTTACCTTTTTTTAATTTATTTTATTCTTCTACAAAGGTTCATTGTGAAAAGGTAGCAGCTATGCTAAAATTTTGAGGTACACTGTCTTTGTGGGGGAAATGAAAATGATATATTATGTAATAGCGTTATTTGTCATTGCCATCGATCAAATATCGAAGTGGCTAATTGTAAAGAACATGGAATTGGGTACGAGCATTCCGATTATCGATAATGTATTATACATAACATCTCATCGAAATAGAGGAGCTGCCTGGGGTATTTTAGAAAATAAAATGTGGTTTTTCTACATTATTACAGTCATTTTCGTAGCATTTATCGTATTTTATATGAAAAAATATGCGAAAACGGACAAGCTTCTAGGTATTTCATTAGGTCTAATTTTAGGCGGAGCAATTGGCAATTTTATTGATCGTGTATTTAGACAAGAAGTAGTGGATTTCATTCACGTGTATATTTTCTCGTACAACTATCCGGTATTCAATATAGCTGACTCAGCATTATGTATTGGAGTTGTATTAATTATTATTCAAACAGTATTAGAAGGAAAGAAAGCGAAGGAGTAATTGAATGAGTGAAGTAGTACAAGTAACAGTTGCAGAAGAACAAAAAAGCGAGCGAATTGATAAATTCGTTGCAGAAATAAACAGTGAATGGTCACGTTCACAAGTGCAGCAATGGATTAAAGATGCTGTTGTGACAGTAAATGGGAAATCAGTTAAAGGGAATTATAAAGTAAAAGGAAATGATGAAATTACAGTAACAATTCCCGAGCCAGAAGAGTTAGATATTCAACCGGAAGATATGAATTTAGAAGTTTATTATGAAGATGCCGATGTACTAGTTGTAAATAAGCCGCGTGGCATGGTAGTACATCCAGCACCAGGGCATACGAAGGGTACGCTTGTAAACGGACTTATGCATCATTGTACAGACCTATCAGGTATTAACGGTGTAATGCGTCCTGGTATAGTACACCGTATTGATAAGGATACATCTGGATTATTAATGGTTGCTAAAAATGATATGGCGCATGAATCACTTGTAAATCAACTTGTAGCAAAAACGGTAACAAGACGTTATAAAGCGATTGTACATGGTGTAATTCCACATGATAAAGGAATAATTGACGCTCCAATTGGTCGTGATAAAAAAGAACGTCAAAGTATGACTGTTGATGAAAATGGTAAGAATGCAGTTACACATTTCCAAGTGTTAGAGCGATTTAAGGATTTCACACTTGTAGAATGCCGCTTAGAAACGGGACGTACACACCAAATTCGTGTTCATATGAAATATATTGGTTATCCACTTGCAGGGGATCCAAAGTATGGTCCGAAGAAAACATTAGATATGAATGGACAAGCACTTCATGCAGGGATTTTAGGTTTCGATCACCCTCGTACTGGTGAATATATTGAGTTTGAGGCACCGATTCCAGAAGTGTTTGAAGAAGCGCTAAATATTTTACGGAAATAGTATTGACAAATCATAAGAAAACTGAGATACTGACAACAGTTAAATAATGATCCTTTAACACAGCCCCGTGAGGTTGAGAAGGTAACGGTTTGAAATACTTAGGGTATGTTGTACCCTTTTTTCAAAAGTCCTCTCGCACACGCTGAGAGGACTTTTTTTATACCATTACTCTCACGCAAGAAAAAAACTTGGAGGTGTAGAGCATGCAAGAGAAAGCTGTCGTTTTAGATGACCAAATGATTCGCCGCGCTTTAACACGAATTAGTCATGAAATCGTGGAACGAAATAAAGGTGTCGATAATTGTGTTCTTGTCGGAATAAAAACACGTGGAATTTTTATTGCACAACGTTTGGCAGAACGAATTGGTCAAATTGAAGGAAAAGAGATGGAAGTAGGAGAGTTAGATATTACGTTGTATCGTGATGATTTAACACTACAATCGAAACATAAAGAACCACTTGTAAAAGGTTCTGATATTCCTGTAGATATTACGAAGAAAAAAGTTATCCTTGTGGATGATGTGTTATATACAGGAAGAACAGTTCGAGCAGCAATGGATGCTCTTATGGATTTAGGTAGACCATCACAAATCCAATTAGCTGTTCTTGTTGATAGAGGTCATCGTGAATTACCAATTCGCGCTGATTATGTAGGAAAGAACATTCCAACATCTAGTGAAGAGCGTATCGAAGTTGATTTGCAAGAGACAGATCAACAAGATCGAGTAAGCATATACGATAAGTAAAGCCCTTTTAAATGTAGTCCTGTGAGGCTGCCAAAGGGTCTTGGCTTTCATATGTCAAATTTGGCATACGAAAGTGTAGGACTCTTTGTGCACAGGCACAAAGAGTTTTTTTATTGCAAAAATTAAAACTGAAGGAGGATGTAACAATGGAGCAAAAGCCAGTGTTAGATATTCATGAAGTACCGAAACCGGGAAAATGGTTATTATTAAGTATACAACATTTGTTCGCGATGTTTGGATCAACAGTGCTTGTTCCGTTTTTAACAGGACTGAATCCATCAGTAGCTTTAATATCAAGTGGATTAGGAACGCTAGCGTTTCTTCTAATAACGAAAGGTCAAGTACCAGCATATTTAGGATCATCATTCGCCTTTATTGCACCAATTATTACAGCAAAAACAGCAGGTGGACCTGGAGCAGCGATGCTTGGAGGAATGCTTGCGGGACTTGTGTACATCTTAATCTCACTCGGAATTAAGAAATCTGGGTCAGAATGGATTATGAAATTACTTCCGCCAATCGTAGTTGGGCCAGTCGTAATGGTAATCGGTTTATCTTTAGCACATACAGCAGTGAACATGGCGATGAACGGTGCGGATGGTAAGTATAGCATTACACACTTTTCAGTAGCATTAGTAACATTAGCAATTACAATCATTTGCTCCATATTCGGGAGAGGATTTTTCAGTATCATACCAGTGCTACTTGGAATCATCGGCGGGTATATATTCGCTTACTTCCAAGGGCTAGTAGATTTAAAGCCAGTAGCTGAGGCAAAATGGTTTGTCATACCAGACTTCACAGTACCGTTTGTAACATATACTCCGGAGTTTTCATGGAAAATTGTACTCTTAATGGTGCCAGTTGCACTTGTAACAATTTCAGAACATATCGGACATCAAATTGTACTTGGAAATGTTATTAAAAGAGATTTAATTGAAAAACCAGGTTTACATCGTTCAATCTTCGGTGATGGGATAGCAACATTGATCGCATCACTAATAGGGGGACCACCGAATACAACGTACGGTGAAAACATCGGTGTGCTAGCAATTACGAGAGCATACAGTGTATACTTATTCATCGGTTCAGCAGTGTTCGCAATCATGTTTGGATTTATCGGGAAGATTTCAGCACTGATTCATTCGATTCCAACACCAGTTATGGGTGGTGTATCAATCTTACTCTTCGGTGTAATCGCATCAAGTGGTTTACGTATGATGGTAGACGATAAAACAGACTTAGGTGACAAACGAAACTTAATGATTGCATCAGTTATACTAGTAATTGGTATTGGCGGAGCGGTACTGCACGTAGGTGAATCGTTCCAAGTAGAAGGAATGGCGCTAGCAGCAATTGTAGGTGTACTATTAAATCTACTACTACCAGAGACAAAACAAACAAATAAAACAAAACAATCTAAGCAGATTGCTTCATAAAAATAACCTTTTAATTCAGTCCTGTGAGATAGAAAAGGGTGGCTACTTTAACGCACCCTAGTCTCAAAGACTAGGGTATTTTTATACAGTTATTGTTATATAAATTCAATGGTGTTATCATAAAAAACAGAAAGATGAGGGATGACGATGAGCCATTTGTTAACGATGAGTGAATTATCGGAACAAGAAATTTCAGAAATCCTAAAAGACGCAGAAGATTTCGCGAATGGAAAAGAGAGAAAAACGACAGAGCAAACATTTGTTGCGAACTTGTTCTTTGAGAATAGTACGAGGACGAGATTTAGCTTTGAAGTTGCTGAGAAGAGATTAGGACTTGAAGTATTAGACTTTTCCGCAGATGCATCTAGCGTACAAAAAGGAGAAACTTTATACGATACGATAAGAACACTAGAATCAATCGGAACAAAAGCGGTAGTCATCCGCCATGAGCAAGATCGTTACTTCGATGAATTAAAAGATCAGGTGAATATCCCAATCTTGAACGCTGGAGATGGATGTGGAAATCATCCAACGCAATGTCTACTCGATCTTCTAACAATTAAACAAGAGTTTGGAAGATTTGAAGGTTTGAAGATTGCAATAGTTGGGGATGTTCGTCATAGCCGAGTAGCACGTTCTAATGCAGAAGCATTAACGAAACTGGGCGCGACAATTTACTTTGCAAGCCCAGAAGAGTGGAAAGATGAAGAGAACACATTTGGAACGTACAAGAGTTTAGATGAACTTGTTCCAGAAGTGGATGTGATGATGTTACTTCGTGTACAACATGAGCGTCATGACCATTATGAAACAGACATTATGAAAGAGTATCACGAGCAACATGGGTTAACAGTTGAAAGAGAAAAACGTATGAAAGAAGGAAGCATTATTATGCATCCAGCCCCTGTAAACCGTGATTTTGAAATTGCGAGTGAACTTGTCGAGTGTGAACGCTCACGCATATTCAAGCAAATGGAAAACGGGGTCTACGTAAGAATGGCTGTACTAAAACGCGCATTACCAAATGTATTAGGAGGAATGAAACATGAATTATTTGTTTAAAAATGGTCGTTATATGAATGAAGAAGGAACAATTGTAGCAACAGATCTTCTCGTACAAGACGGTAAAATTGCGAAGGTAGCAGAAAATATTACGGCAGATAATGCTGAAGTAATCGATGTAAATGGAAAGTTAATCGCACCTGGATTAGTAGACGTACACGTTCATCTTCGTGAACCAGGTGGTGAACATAAAGAAACAATTGAAACAGGAACACTTGCAGCAGCAAAAGGTGGATTTACTACAATTTGCGCAATGCCAAACACACGCCCAGTACCAGATTGTAAAGAACATATGGAAGACCTGCAAAAGCGTATTAAAGAAAAAGCACATGTAAATGTATTACCATATGGAGCAATTACAGTACGTCAAGCAGGTTCTGAAATGACCGATTTTGAAACGTTAAAAGAACTTGGAGCGTTTGCTTTCACTGATGATGGCGTAGGCGTGCAAGATGCAAGTATGATGTTAGCTGCAATGAAGCGTGCATCGAAATTAAATATGGCAGTTGTTGCACACTGTGAAGAGAACACACTTATTAATAAAGGATGTGTACATGAAGGGAAGTTTTCTGAGAAACACGGATTAAACGGTATCCCATCAGTATGTGAATCCGTACATATTGCCCGGGACATCTTACTTGCGGAAGCTGCAAATTGTCACTACCACGTATGTCACGTAAGTACAAAAGGATCTGTACGTGTAATCCGTGACGCGAAACGTGCTGGAATTAAGGTGACAGCAGAAGTAACACCGCATCACTTAGTATTATGTGAAGATGATATCCCATCGGCTGATCCTAACTTTAAAATGAATCCACCACTTCGAGGAAAAGAAGATCATGCAGCGTTAATTGAAGGACTATTAGATGGAACAATTGATATGATCGCAACTGACCATGCACCGCATACTGCAGAAGAGAAAGCGCAAGGGATTGAAAGAGCACCGTTCGGAATTACTGGTTTTGAAACAGCATTCCCGCTTTTATATACAAACCTTGTGAAAAAAGGAATCATTACATTAGAGCAACTGATTCAATTCTTAACAGAAAAACCAGCTGACACATTCGGTTTAGAAGCAGGGCGCCTAACAGAAGGTAGAACAGCTGATATTACAATTATCGATTTAGAACAAGAAGAAGAAATTGATCCAACAACATTCTTATCAAAAGGAAAAAACACACCATTCGCAGGTTGGAAATGCCAAGGTTGGCCGGTTATGACAATCGTTGGTGGTAAGATCGCATGGCAAAAGGAGAGTGCATTAGTATGAAAAGACAACTTATCTTAGAAGATGGAACAGTATTAATTGGAAAAGGTTTCGGAGGAGAAATAGAAAAGTCAGGTGAGGTTGTATTTACAACTGGGATGACTGGATATCAAGAAACTTTATCTGATCCATCATACTGCGGTCAAATCGTAACATTTACGTATCCATTAATCGGAAACTACGGCATTAACCGTGATGATTTTGAATCAATTCACCCATCTGTAAATGGTTTAATCGTAAACGAAATTTGTGATCACCCATCAAACTTCCGTAATGAAATTTCGCTAAATGATTACTTGAAAGAAAGAAATATCCCAGGATTAGCAGGAATTGATACGAGAAAATTAACAAGAAAAATTCGTCAATATGGAACTTTACGCGGACGTCTTTGCAATATGGATGTGGATGTAGAGGACATCGTTAGCCAATTGAAAGCAACTGTCTTTACAGATCATGTGAAACGCGTATCAACAAAAGATCCATATCCAAGTCCAGGCCGTGGACACCGAGTTGTACTTGTAGACTTCGGAATGAAACATGGTATTTTACGAGAATTAAATAAGCGTGATTGCGATGTAATTGTTGTACCTTACAATACAACAGCAGAAGAAATTCTACGCCTTAGTCCAGATGGAATTATGTTAAGTAATGGACCTGGGGACCCAAAAGATGTACCAGAAGCAATTGAAATGTTAAAAGACATTATTGGTAAAGTTCCTTTATTCGGGATTTGCCTAGGACATCAATTGTTCGCCCTGGCATCTGGTGCGAATACAAGTAAGTTAAAATTCGGTCACCGTGGTTTAAATCATCCAGTAAAAAATCTTGCAACTGGAAAAGTAGCAATTACATCTCAAAACCATGGTTACGCAGTAGAAGAAGAATCAGTTGGAAATACAGAACTGGAAATTACACATGTTGCTTTAAATGATGGAACAGTAGAAGGTCTTCGTCATACGAAGTTCCCGGCATTTACAGTGCAATACCATCCAGAAGCTTCTGCAGGTCCAGAAGATGCAAATGATTTATTCGAAGATTTCTTAGCAATGATTGAAAACTTCAAGAAAGAAGGGGAAGAGTTATGCCAAAACGCCTAGACATTAACACAATTTTAGTAATCGGATCAGGACCAATTGTAATTGGGCAAGCAGCAGAGTTTGATTACTCTGGTACACAAGCTTGTCAATCTCTTAGAGAAGAAGGTTACAAAGTAATCCTTGTTAACTCTAACCCAGCAACAATTATGACAGATACTGCAACAGCAGATAAAGTATATATAGAACCATTAACATTAGAATTCGTAAGCCGTATCATTCGTAAAGAACGTCCAGATGCACTCCTACCAACATTAGGTGGTCAAACAGGCCTAAACATGGCTGTTGAACTTGCGAAATCAGGCATACTTGAAGAGTGCGGAGTTGAAATTTTAGGAACAAAATTATCAGCAATCGAGCAAGCCGAGGATCGTGATTTATTCCGTACATTAATGCAGGAATTAAATGAACCAATTCCATCTAGCACGATTATTCATACGCTGGAAGAAGCACATGAATTTGTAAAAGAAATTGGTTATCCAGTTATTGTTCGCCCAGCATTTACAATGGGGGGAACAGGTGGCGGAATCTGTAATAATGAAGAAGAACTAATTGAAATCGTATCAGGTGGATTAAAACATAGTCCAGTAACACAATGTTTATTAGAAAAGAGTATTGCCGGTTGTAAGGAAATTGAATATGAAGTAATGCGTGATTCGAATGATAACGCGATTGTAGTATGTAACATGGAAAATATCGATCCGGTTGGGGTTCACACAGGTGATTCTATCGTTGTAGCACCGAGCCAAACATTAAGTGACCGTGAGTATCAAATGTTACGAAACACTTCATTAAGAATTATTCGTGCATTAGGAATTGAAGGTGGATGTAACGTTCAGCTTGCACTTGATCCACATAGCTTCCAATACTATGTAATCGAAGTAAACCCGCGTGTGAGTCGTTCGTCTGCACTAGCATCTAAAGCAACTGGATATCCAATTGCGAAGCTAGCGGCGAAAATTGCAGTCGGTTTAACATTAGATGAAATTATAAACCCAGTAACACAAAAAACATACGCTTGCTTCGAGCCAGCATTAGACTATGTTGTTTCAAAAATTCCACGTTGGCCATTTGATAAGTTTGAATCAGCAAACAGAACACTTGGTACACAAATGAAGGCAACTGGTGAAGTTATGTCAATCGGACGTAACTTAGAACAATCATTATTAAAAGCGATTCGTTCTTTAGAGCTTGGCGTTTATCACCTAGAGTTAGACCACTTAAAAGAGCTTGATAAAGAAACGATGAAAAAGCGTATTATAAAAGCTGATGACGAGCGTCTGTTCGTTGTAGCAGAAGCAATCCGTCAAGGTGTAACGAAAGAAGAAATCAACGAATGGTGTGAAATGGACTTCTTCTTCTTACAAAAAGTTGAAAATATCGTAAACATGGAACGCGAAGTAAAAGCGAATGTAGGAAATATGGAAGTGTTACAATCTGCGAAAGAAATGGGCTTCAGTGACCATTACATCGCCAATGCTTGGAACAAAACAGAGCGTGAAATTTACGATATGCGTAAAGAAAGCAATATGACTCCTGTTTATAAGATGGTAGATACTTGTGCGGCAGAGTTTGAATCTGCAACACCATACTACTACAGCACATATGGTGACGAGAATGAATCGATTGTAACAGATCGTAAGAGTGTAGTTGTACTAGGATCTGGTCCAATCCGTATTGGTCAAGGTGTTGAGTTTGATTATGCAACAGTTCACTCTGTATGGGCAATAAAAGAAGCTGGATATGAGGCAATCATTGTTAATAACAACCCAGAAACAGTTTCAACAGACTTCAGTATTTCTGACAAATTATACTTTGAACCATTAACAATCGAAGATGTAATGCACATTATCGATTTAGAAAAGCCAGAAGGTGTTATCGTCCAATTCGGCGGACAAACGGCAATTAACTTAGCGGCTAAATTAGAAGCACATGGTGTGAAAATCTTAGGAACATCACTTGAAGATTTAGACCGTGCAGAAGATCGTGATAAGTTTGAAGCAGCTTTAACAAAGCTTGGTATCCCGCAACCAGTTGGTAAAACAGCAACGACTGTAGAGCAAGCAGTAGCGATCGCTGACAAAATTGGTTACCCAGTATTAGTAAGACCATCTTACGTACTAGGTGGACGTGCGATGGAAATCGTATATCGTCAAGAAGAATTACTGCACTACATGAAAAATGCGGTTAAAGTTCACGCAGATCACCCAGTATTAATCGACCGTTATATGGTTGGTAAAGAAATTGAAGTAGATGCAATTTCAGACGGTGAGAATGTATTCATTCCAGGTATTATGGAACATATCGAACGCGCTGGAGTTCACTCTGGGGATTCAATTGGAGTATATCCACCACAGAGCTTATCTGAAAAACTAAAAGAACAAATTATTGAACATACAATTGGGCTTGGAAAAGGTTTAAACATTGTTGGATTACTAAACATTCAGTTTGTAGTATTCAAAGATGAAGTGTATGTAATTGAAGTAAATCCACGTGCGAGCCGTACAGTACCATTCTTAAGTAAAATTACAGGCGTACCGATGGCAAATATCGCAACGAAAGTTATTTTAGGTCAAAACCTTGTAGAACAAGGATATGGAACTGGCTATCACCCAGAAGAGAAGGAAGTGTATGTAAAAGCACCGGTATTCTCATTTGCGAAACTACGATCAGTTGATACAACATTAGGACCTGAAATGAAGTCAACAGGGGAAGTAATGGGGAAAGACTTAACACTTGAAAAAGCCTTATACAAAGGGTTAGTTGCTTCTGGAATTAACATCCCAACGCACGGATCAGTAATCATCACTGTAGCGGATAAAGATAAAGAAGAGGCGATGGAAATTGCAAAACGTTTCCACGAAATCGGTTATAACTTATTAGCAACAGCTGGAACAGCACAAACATTAGCAGAGCAAAACATTCCAGTACAAGTTGTAAACAAAATTGATTCTGAAGACTACAACTTACTAGATATTATTCGTCAAGGAAAAGCACAGTTTGTAATCAATACATTAACAAAAGGCAAACAACCAGCGCGTGATGGTTTCCGCATTCGCCGTGAATCAGTAGAAAATGGTGTGGCTTGCTTAACATCACTTGATACAACGAGAGCAATCTTACGAGTATTAGAATCTATGACATTCTCAGCTCATTCAATGAAAGAAATTACGCAAACGAAGCGTCACGAGGTGGTACATGCATGATGCAAAAGCAAAATATGATCGTCGTTAACCAAAAAGAAATCGCAAAAAACATTTACGAATTAGTGCTTCAAGGGGATCTTGTGCAGCAAATGAACGATCCAGGGCAGTTTGTACACATTAAGGTAGCAGAGGGCATTACGCCCCTTCTGCGCCGCCCAATTAGTATTTGTAATGTCGATCAAGACAAGAACGAATTTACAATGCTATATCGTGCGGAAGGACAAGGAACAAAAACATTAGCGAAAAGAAAACAAGGCGAACTTGTAGATGTGTTAGGACCACTTGGACATGGTTTTCCTGTAGAAGAAGCGGAAGCTGGACAAACGGCTCTATTAGTTGGAGGGGGAATTGGTGTACCACCACTATATGAATTGTCACAGCGTCTTGTAGCAAAGGGAGTACGCGTTATTCACATCTTAGGTTTCCAAACGAAAGATGTTGTCTTCTATGAAGAGAAATTCGCAGAGCTTGGTGATACGTATGTTGCAACAGTTGATGGTACGCATGGTACAGAAGGCTTTGTAACAGATGTAATTGATAGCTATGGAATTGACTTTGACATTCTATACTCATGTGGACCTTTAGCGATGCTTCGTGCATTAGAAGGACGCTATAAAGAGAGAAAAGCCTACATTTCATTAGAAGAGCGTATGGGCTGTGGCATTGGAGCATGTTTCGCATGTGTATGCCATCTGCAAGCAGATCCGAGTGGACATTCTTACAAGAAGGTGTGTAGCGACGGACCAGTATTTCCAATCGGGGAGGTTGTACTATGAACAGATTGCAAGTTGAATTACCAGGGTTATCGTTAAAAAATCCAATCATCCCAGCATCTGGTTGTTTCGGATTTGGTCGTGAGTATGCACAGTTCTATGATTTAAGTGTACTTGGATCAATTATGATTAAAGCGACGACAGAACAACCACGCTATGGAAATCCGACGCCTCGTGTTGCTGAAACACCAGGCGGAATGCTAAATGCAATCGGGCTTCAAAATCCTGGATTAGAAAAGGTAATGAATTCTGAATTACCTTTTCTCGAGCAATTTGATCTTCCGATTATTGCAAATGTTGCTGGCTCACAAGCTGAGGATTATGTAGCAGTTGCGAAGGGAATTTCAAAGGCACCTAATGTTCATGCGCTAGAATTAAATATTTCTTGTCCAAACGTAAAAACGGGTGGTATCGCTTTTGGTACCAATCCTGAAATTGCTGCTGATTTAACGAAGCGAGTAAAAGAGGTTTCTGAAGTGCCGGTATATGTGAAATTGTCACCGAACGTGGCAAATATTGTGGAGATTGCAAAAGCAATTGAAAATGCGGGTGCGGACGGTTTAACGATGATTAATACATTGCTTGGTATGCGTCTAGATTTAAAAACTGCAAAACCAATTTTAGCAAACCGTACGGGCGGACTATCAGGGCCAGCGATTAAGCCAGTAGCAATTCGTATGGTACATGAAGTAAGTCAAGCGGTTAACATTCCGATTATCGGAATGGGTGGTATTGAAACTGCGGAAGATGTAATTGAATTCTTCTATGCTGGCGCAAGCGCGGTTGCAGTAGGTACAGCGAACTTCATAGACCCGTTCGTATGTCCGACAATTATTGAGGAGTTACCAGCATTACTAGATGAATTAGGATTTGATCACATTTCGGAGTGTCAAGGAAGGAGCTGGAAGCAAACATGTCACAGTCGTTAATTGTTGCACTAGATTTTCCAGGGAAACAAGATGTAGAACAATTCTTACACCACTTTGAAGGGGAAGAATTATTTGTCAAAGTTGGTATGGAGTTATTTTACAAAGAAGGCCCTGCGATTATTACGTACTTAAAAGAAAAAGGGCATAAGATCTTCCTAGATTTAAAACTTCATGATATTCCGAATACAGTAAAAAGCGCTATGCGTAGCCTAGCTAGTCTAGAAGTTGATATGGTAAATGTTCATGCTGCTGGGGGAAGCAGTATGATGAAAGCTGCGATTGAGGGATTAGAGGAAGGTAAGCAAGAAGGAAAAGAGAGACCGATTTGTATTGCAGTTACACAACTAACAAGCACTTCGGAAGCTATGATGAAAAAAGAGATCGGCATTGAGAAAACGTTAGAAGAAGCGGTTGCTCATTATGCAAAATTAACGAAAGAAAGTGGACTTGATGGAGTTGTTTGTTCAACACTTGAAGTTCCAAAATTACGTGAAGTATGCGGAAATGAATTTGTAACAGTAACACCGGGGATTCGTCTTGCAAGCGATGATGTAAATGACCAAGTGCGCGTAGCAACACCGAAACGTGCGAGGGAACTTGGTTCAAGCTACATCGTAGTTGGACGTAGTATTACAAAAGCAGAAAATCCGCTTGAAGCGTATAAAACAGTAAAACAACAGTGGGAAGGTGTAACAGTATGAAAAAAGAAATCGCATCGCATTTATTAGAAATTGGAGCAGTATTTTTACAACCGAATGATCCATTTACCTGGTCTTCTGGTATGAAATCACCAATTTATTGTGATAATCGTTTAACTTTATCTTATCCAAAAGTACGCCAAGCGATTGCAGCTGGATTAGAAGAGTTAATTAAAGAGCACTTCCCAACTGTAGAAGTTATTGCAGGAACAGCAACTGCTGGTATTGCGCACGCTGCATGGGTAAGCGATCGTATGGATTTACCGATGTGCTACGTACGTAGTAAGGCAAAAGGTCACGGCAAAGGGAACCAAATCGAAGGAAAAGCTGAAAAGGGTCAAAAAGTAGTAGTGGTAGAAGACTTAATTTCAACTGGCGGTAGTGCAATTACATGTGTAGAAGCACTTCGCGAAGCTGGCTGTGAAGTATTAGGAATCGTATCAATCTTCACATACGAGCTAGAGTCAGGAAAAGAAAAATTAGAAGCAGCTAACGTAGCGTCATATTCTTTAAGTGATTACAGTGCATTAACTGAAGTTGCAGCAGAAAAAGGTATGATTGGACAAGCTGAAACGAAAAAATTACAAGAGTGGCGTAAAAATCCAGCTAATGAAGCTTGGATCACAGCGTAACATGAAAAAAGACGACCGCGGGGGAACGCGGTCGTCTTTTTATATAATTGTTGAAATTTTATGTAAGGTTCCATCGACATCAAAGAAAATCATATTACAATCTCCTCGCTAATAACTATTTAGCGTTTTCTACAACTTCATATCCTCTTACAAACAATAGAGTCATATAAGAAACAATAAATGAGAAGATGCTATACATGCCAACCCAAAAGAAAAATTTTGGAGTAAAGGCGATAACACCTATTATTAAAAAACTAGCAAACGTTACAATCGGCATTACGTAATACGTTTTCGTCTTGCGCGTTCCAATAACAGAAACGATAAAGATAAGTAATGGACAAATTAATAAGACGAAAATCAATTCATTCATAGTTATGTCCCCTTTTCTAATTGAAGTAATCTGTTGCTCGTAAACGTTTTGAAATAATTACTCTCATAATATAATTTCGCTATGTAATAAATAAACCCTTTTGAAGGTTAGTATATTTCAATATTTAACCTAAAAAGGCGTAAGCAAGTATTATCTTGCTTACGTTACAGGATAAACATCACAACGATAGTGGTGACGATTAAGCCGATAATAACTGGCAAAAAATTTCGGCGTGCGAGTTCAAATGGATCTACTTTACAAATAGCAGCGGCTTCACAAGCTGATGTGGTTATGGGAACAAATAGCGCTATTCGTGAGGCAACAATCTTTTTATTTATTGGAAATGAGTTGCTATCACTGTTAGAAAATGCTGGTCGTATGGGAATCCCTTTACCTTCAGCATTAACGAATGCATTTGAAATTTTAGATTAGTATAATGATATTTGTGTAAAATAAAATCTACTTAATTGTAAATAAAGCCTATGTATATGTGAAATAAAGAAGAGCCGTCCTGTTGGGCGGCTTTTTTCTTATTGATTCTCCTAATGTTTCCTTATTCATATTTAAATCTCGATCTCTCTAAGTTTAAAAATTTTTCAAACCTATTTATCAGATCTTCTTTCGTAGTTGGGACTTCTTGAGGCATATAATTAACAAAACTCACCATATCTTCTGGGTAGTGATGATTTCCATAAAACTCTGCAATTTCATTTAATAATTCATTATCTTCTTTACATCTTTCTTTTATTTCAGATAAACAAACAAATCTTAGTTTTCTATTCTCCTCTACTAACATTGTGCTTTCTTCATCTAATTGAGGAAAATAATTAGTTTTTATTTCTAACATCACCTTATCTAAATCTTCACTAGATACTCCCCATGCAAGTTCACTAACAAACTCACTTTCATCACCAATATCCATCAATTCTACCGCATAATCGGAAATGACGTCTTTATTAAAATAATTTTCTTGGATGCCTATAAAAATAGTTTTCCAGTCATACTTAATATGTTTATTTTTTAAATCTTTTAAGTTCATATTATTTACCTCTTACTTTTTGGAATTTGATTTGGCTTACCCGTCATAACACCATTTTCAATGAATCTCCTGTGGCTCACATCACCATTGGGCTCAACAATCCATTCAAAAACACCTTTATTACCATTGTTACTTCCTGTTATTTGATATAATTCCCTTTTAATACGGTCCCCTCCTACTAGTGGAAACTCCTCCGCAAATCTTGAATAATTATCAATAACATCAGAAAAACCATGTTCCTTTGATACATGAGGGAACTCTTTTTCTATAAAAGGTTTCCCTTTTTCATCTCTTCCCCAAACTGGTTTTACATTATCAACCTTTTTTCCACTTCCAACTCGTTTTCCATCTATAACAGGTCCTTTAAGTTCTTCAATTACTCTAAGATTAGCTCCGCTGTTTGTCCCAGCAGTGACTTTTTTAGCTGTATTTGCAGCCTCAGTAGCCTTAGCAGTCATTTTAACTCCTTTTCCTACTTTAGCTATCTTTCCAAAGGGTGTAAGGCCGGCTACAGCCATGACACCTGCCCCAGCACGCTCCCACCCCGAAAGTTTTTCGCCAGTAGATGGATCAATACCATCCCAAACACGACGAACATCATATTCACCACTTATTTCACCAGCAATATCTCTAGCTAATTTTTTACCATCAAAGCCATTCTCTTCAGAAGAAGGTTTACCACACATTGCACCTTCTTCCATTGTAACATCTTGATTATCTGTATTGCGGAATTTTTCGGCAATTCGTTTCAGATCTTCTTCCACTTGTATAATTGAATTGATAGATGTAAAAGCTTTTGGTCTCGCTTCATTGAACATTTGAATGAACTGTTGATTAGAGGCACCAATCCATTGAAAACACAAATGATCAATTTCATTACATAAATTATTATGTATAGATTCTAATGCGATTCTGGTATTACTTGCACGATTAGCAACTTCTTCTAGCATTTCAGGTGTCACTTTGATTTGAACCATTTCTTTCCTCCCTTTTCCCAATTAAAATTATGAGATAAAAAGAAAAAAATGTAAACACAGAAATTTTAGACTAGTATAGTAATATTTATATAAAATAAAATTTGCTTAATTGTAAATAAAGCCTATGTATATGTGAAAGAAGAGCCGTCCTGTCGGGCGGCTTTTTTTATTTATATGTAATTAAAATTTACTTTTAGATAATGCTTTTAATATAGGTTTAAAGATTTTACTCAATAAACGAAATGCGTGGAAGATTGAACGAATGACTTTCATAAAGGTAGAATCTCTCCTTATTTTAAACACCTACTTTTTGTGTACTAGTTACACTTTTACTGTAGATCAGATATCTTTCTAACTTCTTTTTCCTTCGCTTTAAATTCTCTTTTATATTGCTTGAAATCCTGTTTATCTACTCTGAACGTTTCCCCAGTGGCAACATTTTTTACTAAATATGTTTTAAATGCAAATTCCCTTAATAAAAAATACACCAAAAATAATAGCAAAGATATCCCAAGTGTTGGTAATAGCTCAGTAATGGCGTAAATGAAACTTTGAAAAATACCGCTAATAGCAAGAGGGAGAGAACTTGTAGCGGTTAATGCTAATAAAAAGATAAAAACAATACAAATAATTGTCGTATCTTTTCGAAGAATAAAAAAGGTAATAATAGTGAGTAAACAAAGAATATAGAGAGCATGTAAAAGCGTTAATTCAACTCCCATAACATTCACATCCTTTAGGCATTCGTGTAGTTCATTGTATGAAAGCGGTGAAGGTATGTGAGTATAGGAAAAAGAAAAAAGTGAAATTTCATGTACTGTAATGGTAAGAATAATAAATGGATGTTACAATGCAATTAATCCTAAAAATGGAATTAAAGGAGGGCTTATGCGCAAAAAAATTGGATTTTGGGGATTCATCATATCTTGTAGTCTATTAATCATTTTAAATCTGTTTACAAGCAATGAATGGATAAGTATCATACCTGTTTTCGGGTTTGTATTTATACTTTTATATAACTGGGATGATATGAAACAATATAGTAAGAAAAGTATCGGAATTATGATAGGTATCACTGTTGTTTGCTCATTTTTCGTAGGGTTTCTTTTAATAGAAGGGCAGAAACAAATGGAGAAAATGTCTATTTTTCAAGAATGGATGTCTTCTGCAAAAGGTCTTTATATTGTACTTGTAGTTGTTATTTTTCTAAGAATTGTTATAAGCATAGCAAGTTACATATTAAAGGAGAAGTAGAATGGGGGAGTACGAATGAGAGAGAAAATAGGGTATTTTGGTGTGCTCGTTTGTTTACTATTATCAGTTATTTCAGGGCAATTTCTTAAAAGTGAATGGGTACCAGTTATATTAAGTATAGGAGTATTGATTTTTGCTCCTATGTATCGCTGGAATGAATGGAAAGCATATAGCCGAAAAAAGAAAATTGTTTTCAGTATCGAGTTTGTTATTATAATTAGCACGATTCCGTTTTTGTTATTGAAAGGAAATGAGATAATAGATGGAATTGTAATGTTTCAAGGGTGGTTGTTCATTGCAAAATTGCTATATTTAATATGCATTTTAATGTCGGTAGCGGTAGTCGCTAAAAAAGTAAATGAAAAGTTATTCGTTAATGAATAAAAGAAAATGCCACCTTATTCGGTGGCATTTTCTCATTTTACTGAATGTGCTTTTTGCATCTTTTTAATTAAACGAATTTGTCCGCGATGATTGATTTCATCTTCAAATACGTGAAACCATTTAAAGTAGTTATTTGCTGGTTTGTCATGCCAAAAGTCTGTCGTTTTAAATAGCCATTCATCAGGTAACGATTGAAAAGTTTCAATCGTTTTGGAACGTACTTCTTGTAATGTGTTTATGTAAAATTCTATCGGGTTTCCTTTTATTTTCTTGCGTCCAAGATTTCCTAACTCAATAGCAGGTAACCAGCGTTCTAATTCAGCCTCCGTTGGTTCACGATCTTCAAAAGTATGAATTTGGTAGTAAAATTCAATAGCAGCCATATGGTACAATAACATGCCAATTGAATTTGCTTCCTCATCATATAAATAATCAAGTTCTTCAATTGTTAAGCCCTCGACAGCCTGCATTGTTGTATAGCGAGCGTAATTCATCATGGAAACAAGTTTTGAAAATTCAGGCTGTAAACCATCTATTTTATCGATTACAAAGTTCAATTAAAATTCCCCCTCTTTAAACAATTACTCCAGAGAAGGAATTCTATGTGTAAAGAAAAACTCCTGTTAAAAAGCACATGATTTTTAACAAGGAATAACTATTAGTTCCCGATTCGCTTTTGTAATAACTTCATATCCGTCTTTTGTAATGACGATATCGTCTTCAATTCTACAACCGCCCCAGTTCGGAATGTAAATACCAGGTTCAACGGTAACAACCATACCTTCTTCTAAAGTAGCCTTACTTTCTTGGGATAGGCGAAGAGGTTCATGTATTTCTAACCCAAGACCATGACCAGTAGAGTGTCCAAAATATTGACCGTATCCATGTTCTATAATGTAATCTCTCGTTATATCATCGATACTTTTCGCAGTTTCTCCAGGCTTAATTGCTTCAGTTCCACGTTTTAATGCTTCTCGTACAACGTTGTATATCTTTTTGAATTCTTCTGATGGTTCCCCGATTGCTACAGTACGTGTTATATCGGAACAATATCCGTCGTAAAGTGCACCGAAATCTAATGTAACAACGTCGCCTCGTTCGATTATTTTATTTGATGCAACTCCATGGGGAAGTGAAGAGCGAACGCCAGAAGCTACAATAATTTGAAATGATGAGGATGTAGCCCCTTTTTTTCGCATGAAAAATTCTAATTCATCTCGGACATCAGTTTCACTTATTCCTGGTTTTAGAAATGTAAGGATGTGGTGAAATGCTTCGTCAGCAATATTAGCTGCAATTTTCATTGTTTCTATTTCAGGTGTGTCTTTAATAATACGAATATCCTCGATGATTTCGCACACTTGCACCATTTCCGCATGTATGTATTTTTGTAAGTTTTTATATTGTTGTAATGTCATGTTATTTTCTTCAATTCCAAGTTTTTGAATGTTTAATTTCGATACTTGATTTGCAACTTCTTTCTCTAAATTTCCTTTATGCATAACAATTTCAGCGTCTTTTATTTGTGATTTCGCTTGATCTACGTAGCGAAAATCGGTTATAAAAACCGCTTTATCCACAGAGATTAAGACGACGCCAGCGCTGCCTGTAAAGCCTGTTGCATATTGGCGATTTTCTTTTTTTGTAATAAGTAATCCGTCAATTTCATATTTTTGTAGTTGATTTTGGATTTTATTAATTCTTAAAGTCATGTTAATTTCCCCCTTTTCACAGTATTGAATAAAGCAAATAGCGTGCCAAAATGTATATTTGAAGAAAAGATAGTAGGAACTACATATATTTTAGGGGAGATAAAAAATTAGCCGGTTATTTGTGGGAGACGGTTTGTTCATAAAATCAGGATTACTTCAATAATCAGTGGGGGGATGAAAAAATATTGATTGGAGGTGCACTTTATATACATACTGTAAAAAAATTTATACAGATGTGAAATGACACTGTCAATTTTTTTGACAATATTGAAGGGAAGAAAGATGTTATGAATGAGTGAATGGATATATGAACTGAATTGAAACCGTATAAAAAATGCGTCGCTTGCAAGCAACGCATTTTTTAATATTTAAGCTTTTAATTTCATTACAGTATCAGCATCCGGTGTTACATATACGGTTTGCTGATTGTCGTACGTAACAAAGCCAAGTTTTGCGCCACTCGGTTTTTTGACATGACGTATTTTCGTGAAATCAACAGGTACAGAGCTAGACTCTTTTGCTTTACTGAAATAAGCGGCGATTTTTGCAGCCTCTAGTAAAGTTTCTTCAGCAGGTTCTAAAGAACGAATGACAACATGAGAGCCAGGTATGTCTTTCGTATGTAACCAAATTTCATCACGACGGGCAAATTTCGTTGTTAAATAATCATTTTGTTTATTGTTTTTGCCGACGAAAATTTCTGTTCCATCACTAGCTAAATATTTGTCCAATACCGGTTTAGTTGGTTTCTTCTTAGCATTTTTTGCTTTGCGATTGCGCATATAACCTTCTTCGGCTAATTCCTCGCGAATTTCTTCGATGTCTTTTGAAGAAGCAGCTTCCATTTGTTGAAGTAAGCTATCAAAATAAAGAATTTCTTCATTTGTTTTTTCGATTTGTTCTTCTACTACAACAACTGAATTTTTTGCTTTTTGATATTTTTGGAAATAGCGTTGTGCATTGTCGGATGGTGTTTTTAAAGGATCTAATGTGATTTTTACAGTTCCACCATTTTCGTCGTAATAGTTAACGACTTCAATATCTTTGTCACCTTTTTTCAAAGCATACATATTGGCTGTAAGTAGCTCTCCAAAAAGTTGATATTTATCTGCTTTCCCGGCATCTTGTAATGTTTTTTCTAGTTTAATGAGTTTTTTCTCATTTTTATTTTTTTCGTTTTGCATAAAGCGTTCTAAATCGTGAGCTTGTTGTTTTACACGGTCGCGCTCTGCTTTACCGAAGAAGAAGCGATCTAACAATTCGCTTACTGATGAGAATGTTTTTTCTTCTCCTTGCAAGTGCGTAAGAGGGAAAAGATAAAAGAATTCTTTCCCGTTTACAGTACTCATTGTTGGTGCATATGTATGAGTTAGTAATGGCTTTTGTATGGAGAAAAATGCTTCAGATAATGCTTTTTCATTTGCCATACCTGCTTTTTTCACTACTTCTTTTGCGAATAACGGTGATATTCCCGTAAAGGTGCCGACAAGCTGTTTATCCATGTTTCCAGATAGAAAGTCTAGCGGTCTAATAAATTCATCATCTGTTTCAATCTGAAGCGGGTTAATTTTATGTTGTGCTGGTGGTGCAATATATTCAGCTCCAGCGTATACAGTTCGATGTCGGTTTACTGCTAAAGAAACGTGTTTTAAGCTATCTAAAATATTGTTTGTTTTTGTGTCTACTAAAATGATGTTACTATGTCGTCCCATGATTTCAATTACTAATGTCTTAAGCGATTCATCACCAATTTCATTTCTGCTGCGAACTGTAATTTGAATAATGCGCTCTAAATCAATTTGTTCAATCTTTTCAATGAAACCACCTTCTAAATGCTTGCGGAGAAGCATACAAAACATTGGTGGAAGTGCAGGTGAATCGTAATTTTGGTTTGTTAAGTGTAAACGTGCATATGTCGGATGAGCGGAGAGAATCAGTTTTTGATTCTTTCCGTTTGCGCGAATATGTAATAAAATCTCGTATTTTGAAGGTTGATATATCTTGGAAATTCTTCCCGTGTAAAGAGAATTTGCAATTTCATGTGTAATTGCTCTTGTAAATAATCCATCGAATGCCATGAATGAACACTCCTTTCTAACTAAAAGTTAATTATAGCATTTTTTTGGACGAGGCTGAATAAGCTTTCATTAGAGTATGTCTGGAATCAGGAGGTCGATGGCAGGATGAACTGGTATGAAATGCGAGCACATGAAGTGGAGGAAAGAACGAATACGAATGTGGAGGTAGGTCTTACAGAGCAAGAAGCAGAGGGCCGATTAAAGAAATTTGGTACAAATGAATTGCAAGAAGCAAAGCGGCCTTCTGCGCTTATGGTGTTTTTAGCGCAATTTAAAGATTTTATGGTACTTGTTTTATTTGGTGCTACAATTATTTCAGCTTTTTTAGGAGAGTATATTGATTCGATTGCAATTGTTGCAATTGTTATTATTAATGGTGTCCTCGGTTTCTTCCAAGAGAGGAAAGCTGAAAAATCGTTGGAAGCTTTAAAAGAATTGGCAGCTCCTCAAGTTACTGTACTAAGAAATGGGAAGTGGATAAAAGCGCCGTCAAAAGCGCTTGTACTAGGTGATATTATTAAATTTTCTAGTGGTGACCGTATTGGCGCAGATGTTCGCCTTGTGGAATCTTCAAGTTTATATATTGAAGAATCGGCTCTTACAGGAGAGTCATTGCCTGTACAAAAGAAGGTAGATGCGTTACAAGGTCAAGATGTTTCAATTGGTGATCAAAAAAACATGGCATTTATGGGGACGATGATAACGAGAGGTGCTGGAACAGGGGTAGTCGTAGCAACTGGAATGAATACAGCTATGGGGCAAATTGCAAATATGTTGCAAAATGCTGAGCAAATGGAAACGCCATTACAAAGAAGATTAGAACAGCTTGGAAAAATTTTAATTATTGTTGCTCTTATTTTGACGGCTCTTGTTGTACTAGCTGGTGTATATCAAGGGAATGAAGTGTATCACATGTTTTTGGCTGGGGTTTCGCTTGCTGTTGCAGCTATTCCAGAAGGATTGCCAGCTATCGTTACGGTTGCGCTATCACTTGGTGTACAGCGTATGATTAAAAAGAGGGCAATTGTGCGAAAGTTGCCAGCTGTAGAAACGTTAGGCTGTGCTTCTGTTATTTGCTCAGATAAAACAGGAACAATGACACAAAATAAAATGATGGTAACACATATGTGGTCAGGCGGAGAATTGTGGAAAGTAACAGGTCAAGGCTATGAGCCAACAGGTTCGTTTATGAAAGGTGAAGAAGTAATTGACCCTACTAAGACGAAATCACTGTATCAACTACTTACATTTGGCTGTTTATGTAATAATGCGAATGTTATTCAAAAGAAAAAGACGTATGTGTTAGATGGAGATCCAACAGAGGGAGCTCTCGTTGCTGCTGCAATGAAGGCGGGAATATCACGTGAAGCTCTTAAAGGAAAGTTTGAAGTCATTCGTGAATTTCCTTTTGATTCAACTAGAAAAATGATGAGCGTTATCGTTCGTGATCGTGAAGGTAAAAAATTTGTTATTACAAAAGGAGCACCAGATGTTCTTTTGCAGATGAGTCAAACAATTTTGTGGGGAAATAAGCAGCAGCCTTTAAGTGAAATGTATCGAAAAGAAGTGCAGGCAGCGATTCATAGTTTAGGAAGTCAAGCTTTACGAACGATTGCGGTGGCATTTAAACCGTTAAAAGCTACAGATTCAATTGAACATGAAAGAGAAGTCGAGCAGGATTTTATGCTTGTTGGAATACAAGGAATGATAGATCCGCCAAGACTAGAAGTGGCGCAAGCGGTGAAAGAGTGTAAGGAAGCTGGTATTAGAACGGTAATGATTACGGGAGATCATAAAGTGACGGCAATGGCAATTGCGGAACAGCTAGGGGTTTTACCGGCGGGTGGACGCGTTGTTGAAGGTGTAGAACTTGCGAATATGGATGTAGAGGCATTAGAAGATATTGTAGAAGATACGTATGTATTCGCTCGTGTGTCTCCTGAGCATAAATTGAAAATCGTTAAGGCGCTACAAAATAAGGGACATATAGTAGCTATGACAGGTGATGGAGTGAACGATGCTCCAGCTATTAAAACAGCTGATATAGGGATTGCGATGGGAATTACAGGGACAGATGTTGCAAAAGAAGCTTCGTCACTTGTGTTGTTAGATGATAACTTTGCTACGATTAAATCGGCGATTAAAGAAGGTAGAAACATATATGAAAATATTCGGAAGTTTATTCGGTATTTGTTAGCATCTAACGTTGGTGAAATTTTAGTTATGTTATTTGCGATGTTACTTGCACTGCCATTGCCGATGGTTCCAATTCAAATTTTATGGGTGAACTTAGTTACTGACGGTTTACCAGCGATGGCATTAGGTTTGGATAAGGCTGAAGGAGATGTGATGAAGAGAACACCACGCCATCCGAAAGAAGGGGTGTTTGCTAGAGGGCTTGCGTGGAAAATTATAAGTCGTGGTTTTCTAATCGGAGCAGTGACATTAGTAGCGTTTATTATTGCATTTAACCAGCATCCGAATGAATTGAAGTATGCACAAACGGTAGCCTTCGCAACATTAGTACTGGCTCAGCTTATTCATGTATTTGATTGTCGTAGTGAACATTCTATATTTCACCGCAACCCGTTTGGAAATATATATTTAGTAGGGGCGGTTATTATTTCTTTACTGTTAATGCTTGTAGTTATATATTATCCACCATTACAGCCGATTTTTAGCACAATGCCGATACAAGCACGAGATTGGTTGTTAATTGGAGGATTATCATCTATTCCGACCTTCTTATTAGTAGGATCCTTATTAACAAGAAAAAAGGAGAAAAAGAAAAAGCCGCTGTTATATAAGAAGGGATTAAACTTGAAATAGTCAATGATATGAAAATATGATATAATTTACAGAAGGTAGTAGAGCCTTGTCTCTATTGCCTTTTTCATTGAGTTATTTCATGGCTTGGATGTGATAAAGATGATTTGTAGTATGACAGGATTTGGAAGATCGAAGGTAGAAAACGATACTTTTCAAATAACAGTAGAAATGAAGTCGGTGAACCATCGTTTTTTAGAAATGAGTATTCGGCTTCCGAAGCAAATGATGGCGTTTGAAGACAAGATTCGTAAAATAATTGCAAAGCAAGTTCGCCGTGGACGTATTGAAGTGTCTATTAGTATAACAGGTGAAGGGCTTGTTGAAAGAAAATTAACTGTGAATTGGGAACTTCTCAAGCAGTACCAATCCATTATGGAAGATATAAAAGGGAAATTTCAATTACAAGATTCTATTACACTCGGGCAACTAATGGGAATGCCAGAAGTAACGGCAGTTGAAGAAATAGAAAATGTAAATGAACAATTTGAAACCGGTTTATATGAAGCTGTTCGCCAAGCTGCTCATATGTTGAAAACGATGAGAGATGGCGAAGGAGAACGATTACATAAAGATATAGCATATCGTTTGCAAGAGATTCATAATTGTGTAAATGCAATTATTCCACATGCACCAATTGTTACACAAAAATATCGTGAACGATTAGAAAATCGCTTAAAAGAATTACATAATCAAGATTTAGATGAACAACGATTGTTGACAGAAGTAGCAATATTTGCAGAGCGTTCAGATATTCACGAAGAATTAGTTCGATTACAAAGTCATTTAGATCAATTTCGTGAAGCACTGCAAATTACAGAGCCTGTTGGAAGGAAAATGGACTTCATCGTGCAAGAGATGCATAGGGAAGTTAATACGATAGGTTCTAAGGCAAATGACTTAACAATTTCAAAATATGTCGTAGAAATGAAAAATAACCTTGAAAAAATTCGTGAACAAGTACAAAATATTGAGTAGCTTTCAAAAAATATATAAAGTTATACGTGGTGGAGAAATCGGATAGACTTACTAGGAGGCGCAAACTATGGCCATGCGGTTTTTAAATATTGGATACGGAAATATTGTATCTGCTCATCGAATTATTGCTATTGTAAGTCCGGAGTCAGCTCCTATTAAACGGACAGTACAGGAAGCGCGTGAACATAATGCTTTGCTTGATGCTACGTATGGGAGAAAAACAAGGGCGGTTATTGTTATGGATGATGGGCATGTAGTATTAAGTCCAATTCAGCCAGAGACGATTGCACATCGTTTGAATAATAAAGAAGATTTAAGTGAGGAAGGGTAGGTTTTACATATTTATGAGAAGTAGAAGAGGATTGCTCATCGTTCTTTCGGGACCTTCTGGTGTCGGGAAAGGAACGGTTCGAAAAGAGCTGTTTAGCCATGAAGACACACGTTTTCAGTACTCTATTTCAGTAACGACACGTAAACCGCGTGAAGGTGAAGTAGATGGTGTGGATTATTTCTTTAAAGAGAGAGAAGAATTTGAAGAAATGATTCGTAATGAAAAGTTACTTGAATGGGCTGAGTTCGTTGGTAATTATTACGGAACACCGATTGATTATGTTGAAAAAACGTTACAAGAAGGAAAAGATGTGTTCTTAGAAATTGAAGTGCAAGGAGCAATTCAAGTTAAGAAAGCCTTCCCAGCAGGTGTATTTATTTTCTTAGCACCTCCAAGTTTATCTGAACTAAAGAACCGAATTGTCGGCCGTGGTACAGAAACTGAAGATGTTATTGAAAATCGTTTAACTGTAGCGAAAGAAGAAATCGAAATGATGGACGCTTATGACTATGTTGTAGAAAACGATCAAGTTGAATTAGCTTGCGACCGAATTAAAGCAATTGTGGTTGGTGAACATTGCCGCCGCGAAAGAGTGGCAAAATACTATAAAGAAATGACGGAGGGTCTATAATTATGTTAAATCCATCAATTGACTCATTATTAACAAAAATCGATTCTAAATATACACTTGTAACAGTAGCTGCAAAGCGTGCACGTGAAATGCAAATTGCTGACAATTGTGTTATTGAAAAGCCTGTTTCTTATAAATGTGTAGGTAAAGCATTAGAAGAAATCGATTTAGAAGTATTAAAATATGTACCAAGCGATGACACAATAATTGATTAAGACATTCTTTTCGACAAATTAAAACATAGACTTTATAATTTTCTATGTAACGGTAACAACCTATTTACAAGTAGGTTGTTATTTTTTTACGATAGGGATGAAAAGGAATCGAAAAAGACGGAACGAAATACTGGTACTGACGAGCTGGAAATTCTATTTCAGTAGAATAAGTTTGAAAAAGAAAGAGGACGAGTCATATGCTAAAAGGGAAAAAGATACTTCTATGTGTAACAGGAGGCATTGCAGTTTTTAAGGCGGCTGCGTTAACAAGTAAATTGACACAAGCTGGCGCTCTTGTAAAAGTAATGATGAGTGAGTCGGCAATGAAGTTTGTTACGCCTCTTACATTTCAAGCACTTTCTCGCCATGATGTATATACGGATACGTTTGATGAGAAAGACTCGGCTGTTATTGCTCATATTGATTTAGCGGATTGGGCAGATGTTGTACTTGTTGCACCTGCTACAGCTAATTGCATTGGAAAGTTAGCTGGCGGTATTGCTGATGATATGATTACAACTACTTTGTTAGCTACTACAGCTCCAGTGTGGATTGCACCTGCTATGAATGTGCATATGTATGAAAATAAAATTGTTCAAAAAAACATGATGACGTTAAAAACATTAGGATATACATTTATTGAGCCTGGGGAAGGTTTTTTAGCATGTGGTTATGTAGCAAAAGGAAGACTGGAAGAACCTGAAGCAATTATTGGGCGATTAGAAGAGGCTTTCTCGGAACAACAACCATTGCAAGGAAAACGAATATTAATAACAGCTGGACCGACACGTGAAAAGATTGATCCGGTTCGTTTTATGACGAATTTTTCTTCTGGAAAGATGGGGTATGCGATCGCAGAAGTTGCAGCAAGCTTAGGTGCTGATGTCATACTTGTGTCAGGACCGACAGCATTAGAGTCACCATTACATGTCACAACAATACAAGTAGAATCTGCACAAGATATGTTAGAGGCAGTCCTTCAGCATTATCAGAGTGTGGATGTTGTCATCAAAACAGCAGCCGTTGCAGATTACCGTCCGAAATATGTTCATGATAATAAAATGAAAAAGAAAAATGGCGATGCTGTAATTGAATTAGAAAGAACAGTGGATATTTTAAAAACGTTAGGTGAGAAGAAGGACCGACAGTTACTTATCGGTTTCGCAGCTGAAACGACAAACATAGAGGAATACGCAACGAGAAAATTACGTGAGAAAAATGCAAATATGATTGTTGCGAATGACGTGAAAGCGCAAGGAGCTGGGTTTAGTACGGATACAAATATTGTGACAATGTATAGAAAAGATGGAGAAATCATTGAGCTGCCACTTTTAACGAAGAAAGAAGTGGCTCGTGAAATATTAAAGCAAATAGAAATGATGTTAGAAGATGATTATGTATGAAGTTTGCAAGTGTAATTGTTGATGTACCTGCACGTCAAACAGATCGACCGTTTGATTATATTATCCCTAAAAAATGGGAAGATATCGTGCAAACAGGAATGCGTGTAGTAGTCCCATTCGGTCCGAGGAAATTGCAAGGTTTTATTATTGGCATAAAGGATTCGGTTGAACTAGAAAGTAAAAAGTTAAAAGCGTTGTATGAAATATTAGATGTCACTCCGGTTTTAAATGATGAATTATTAAAACTTGGGTATTGGCTTACAAGTGAAACGTTATGTTATATGATTTCAGCTTTTCAGGTGATGCTTCCGACGGCGATTAAAGCAACATATAAAAAGCGTCTGCAACTTCGTAACCGAGAAGAAGTAGCACCAGAAATTCTTTCTTTATTTCAAGGGAAGGAAACGATAGATTGGGAAGTTATCGAAGCACAGCCGCACCTATATCGCACTATTCAACAAGAAATTAAAAATGGTACGACTGAAGTGGTTTATCAAGTAAAGGATAAAGTGCAGAAGAAGAAACAAAGAGTAGTTCAACCGGAGTTGCCGGCAGATAAATTGGAATTAGCAGCATTTGAACTGAAAAGTAAAAAACAACAAGATGTACTCTATTATTTTGTAGAAAACTACAAAAGTGTACCGTTAAAAAATTTAACAGAAGAATTACAAATAACAGATGCTCCAATAAAAGCACTTGTTAAAAAGGGTCTAATCTCAGAAAAGTATGTAGAGGTATACCGGAGTCCGTATGACGATGATGATTTTGAACAAACGAAACCATTTCCGCTTACTGAGGAACAAAAACAAGTAATTACACCGATTTTGTCATCAATTACAAATGAAACTTACAATCCATTTTTACTATATGGTGTTACAGGAAGTGGTAAGACTGAAGTATATTTACAATCTATAGCAGCGGTGCTCGAGAAAGGAAAAGAAGCAATTGTGCTTGTTCCTGAAATTGCGCTAACGCCCCAGATGGTAGATCGCTTTAAAGGTAGGTTCGGTTCGCAAGTTGCAGTTCTTCACAGTGCGCTTTCTGTTGGCGAGAAATATGATGAATGGCGAAAGATATTAAGAAAAGAAGTGAAAGTTGTAGTTGGTGCGCGTTCAGCTATTTTTGCTCCATTCGAAAATTTAGGAATCATTATTATTGATGAAGAGCATGAATCAAGTTATAAGCAAGAGGATAACCCAAAGTATCATGCAAGAGATGTAGCAGTGTGGAGAGGACAATATCATAAGTGTCCAATCGTTCTCGGAAGTGCAACGCCGACACTTGAATCGTTTGCTAGAGCGAAAAAAGGTGTCTATGGGTTGCTTACAATGGAAAAACGTATGAACAAGCAAGCTTTGCCGACTGTAGAAATTGTTGATATGCGTGAAGAGCTTCGTGATGGAAATCGCTCAATGTTTTCAAAGGCACTGCATGAAAAAATAGCAGATCGATTAGAAAAGAAAGAACAAATGGTTCTCTTTTTAAATAGAAGGGGTCATTCTACGTTTGTGATGTGTCGTGATTGTGGGTATGTCGTACAATGTCCGCATTGTGATATTTCGTTGACATATCACAAAATGAACCATCGTTTAAAGTGTCATTATTGTAGTCATGAGGAAAATATGCCAACGGAGTGTCCTGCTTGTAATAGTACGTATATTCGTTTCTTTGGTACAGGGACGCAAAAGGTTGAAGAAGAAATCACAAAACTATTCCCTGAGGCGCGGGTCATTCGAATGGATGTGGATACAACAAGCCGTAAAGGAATGCATGAAAAATTATTAAAGGCGTTTGGTGAAGAGAAAGCAGATATATTACTTGGAACACAGATGATTGCAAAAGGGCTTGATTTTCCGAAGGTGACGCTTGTTGGCGTTTTAACGGCGGATACGATGCTTCATCTACCTGATTTTCGGGCGAGTGAAAAGACGTATCAGCTATTGACACAAGTAAGTGGACGTGCAGGAAGACATGAATTGCCAGGTGAAGTTGTAATTCAAACGTATACGCCGGAACATTACAGTGTAGAATTAGCAAAGAATCAACAATATGATGTATTTTATGAGCACGAAATGCAAATGAGGCAAATGAGACAATATCCGCCATATTACTACGTTGTACTTGTAACTGTATCTCATCCGGAGTTATTAAAGGCAGTCCAAGTGACGGAAAAAATTGTCGGTCATTTACGAACGCATTGTTCAAGGCAAACAATGGTGTTAGGGCCGGTTGCTTCAGCAATTCCAAGGATAAAAGATAGATATCGTTACCAATGCATGATAAAATACAAACGGGAACCAAACTTAAAGAACGTGCTCAAAATGGTAAATGAACATTATCAAGCAGAAATGCAAAAAGAGCTACAAATCTCAATTGATTTTAATCCAACAATGTTAATGTAGCGGAGGGAAATATGGCAGTTTTAGAAATTGTAAAGCATCCAAATGAAGTGTTAGAAACACCATGCGAAAGAGTAATTAACTTTGATAAAAAGTTAGTGAAATTGTTAAAAGATATGCATGAAACAATGTTAATTGCAGACGGAGTTGGTCTAGCTGCGCCACAAGTGGGTGTAAGCTTACAAGTTGCTGTTGTTGATATAGGTGATGATACGGGTAAAATTGAATTGATTAATCCTGTTATTTTAGAAAAACGTGGTGAACAAGTAGGTCCCGAAGGCTGCTTAAGCTTTCCGGGACTTTATGGTGAAGTGGAGCGTGCAGATTACATTAAAGTACGTGCACAAAATCGTCGCGGTAAAATATTTTTATTAGAAGCGGATGACTTCTTAGCGCGTGCAATTCAGCATGAAATCGATCATTTACACGGTGTTTTATTTACATCTAAAGTGAAAAGGTATTATGAAGCAGGCGAATTAGAATAGGTTTAAAAGGAGCGGTTTTTGAATGATGAAAGTAGTATTTATGGGGACACCGGACTTTTCTGTGCCGGTGCTTCGTCGTCTTATCGAGGACGGATATGACGTAGTTGGTGTTGTAACGCAACCTGATCGTCCAGTTGGTAGAAAAAAGGTTTTAACACCTACTCCTGTTAAAGTAGAAGCGGAGAAACATGGTATTCCAGTAGTACAGCCGTTAAAAATTCGTGAAAAAGACGAATATGAAAAAGTATTAGCACTAGAGCCAGACTTAATTGTAACAGCAGCATTTGGACAAATCGTACCGAATGAAATTTTAGAAGCGCCAAAGTATGGATGTATTAATGTCCACGCATCATTACTTCCAGAACTTCGCGGTGGTGCACCAATTCATTATGCGATCATGGAAGGTAAAGAGAAAACAGGTATTACAATTATGTATATGGTAGAAAAATTAGATGCGGGCGATATATTAACGCAAGTAGAAGTAGAAATTGAAGAGCGTGAAACAACAGGTTCATTATTTGATAAGTTAAGCGAAGCAGGAGCACACCTTTTATCTAAAACGGTTCCTTTACTAATTCAGGGTAAACTAGAACCAATTAAACAAAGTGAAGCTGAAGTGACGTTTGCATATAATATAAAACGTGAGCAAGAGATAATTGATTGGACAAAAACAGGTGAAGAAGTATACAATCACATTCGCGGATTGAATCCATGGCCAGTTGCTTATACGACTTTGGCAGGACAAGTTATTAAAGTATGGTGGGGAGAGAAGGTCTCTATTACAGAGAAAGCTGAACCAGGTACAATAGTAGCTCTTGAAGAAGATGGGTTTGTTGTTGCAACAGGGAACGAGACAGGCGTTAAAATCACTGAATTGCAACCATCTGGTAAAAAGCGTATGAGTTGTTCACAATTTTTACGTGGAACAAAACCTGAAATTGGTACGAAGTTAGGAGAAAATGCATGAGACAAAATGTTCGTGAATTAGCTCTGGATGGCTTAATTCAAGTAGAAAAAAGTGGTGCATATAGCAACTTACTTTTAAATAATTTGATTGAAAAAAATACAATTGACAGAAAAGATATTGGTTTATTAACTGAAATGGTATATGGAACAATTCAACGTCGTGACACACTAGATTATTATTTACAACCATTTTTAAGAAAAAAGGTTGAAGCGTGGGTAAGAGTGTTGCTTCGCCTATCTCTATATCAAATGCTATATTTAGACCGAGTTCCAGAAAGAGCGGCTATTCATGAAGCAGTTGAGATTGCAAAGCGTCGTGGACATAAAGGGATTTCAGGCATGGTGAACGGAGTATTGCGTTCAATTCAGCGAGAAGGTGTACCTTCGTTAGAAGAAATCGAAAATCCAGTAGAACGTCTTGCGATTGCAACGAGTCATCCAATGTGGCTTGTACAAGAATGGGCATCCGAATATGGTTTAGAGACAGCAGAGAAAATGTGTGAAGTAAATATGTTGCCACCTGTACCAACAGCACGTGTAAATGTTGATAAAGTAACGGTAGAAGAAGCGGTTGCGTTATTAGCTGATGAGGGTATAGAAGCAAAACGTGGTGAATTGTCAGAGGATGCAATTCAAATTGAAAGAGGAAATGTCGCACATACAGAAGCGTTCAAAAAAGGTTTCCTTTCTATTCAAGATGAAAGCTCAATGCTTGTAGCACGTGCTTTAGAACCGAATAAAGGAGATACAGTTCTAGATAGTTGTGCTGCTCCTGGCGGAAAAACAACTCATATTGCAGAGCGTTTGGACGGAACTGGTAAGGTAATGTCGCTTGATTTACACGCACATAAAGTACGTTTAATTGAACAACAGGCGAAGAGACTTGGTTTAGAAAATGTAGAAACGATGGCTTTAGATGCTAGAAAAGTTCAAGAGCATTTTGCAAATGAATCTTTTGACAAAATATTAGTAGATGCACCATGTTCTGGATTTGGTGTTATTAGACGTAAACCTGATATTAAGTTAGGTAAAGATAAGGGCGATAGTGAAAGGTTATCAACGATTCAACTTGCGATACTAGAAAAAATAGCACCATTGTTAAAACAAGGTGGTCGCCTTGTTTATAGTACGTGCACAATTGAAAAAATAGAAAATGAACAAGTAATAAAGCAATTTTTACAAGAGCATCCTGAATTTGAATGGGATACTACGATAAAAGATCGCATGCCAGAAAAGTTAAATCCGTATATTGATGAAGGTCAAGTACGAATTTTACCGCATTATTTTGCAACAGATGGCTTTTATATTGCTTGTTTAAGAAAGAAGGTGTAGCATCATGGAAACGACTGTAAAAAAACAAAAGAAAAATCTAGAAACAAAGAAACCATCAATTTATTCTTTACAACTTCATGAAATGCAAGATTGGTTAAAGGAACAAGGAGAACCTAAGTTCCGTGCAGGACAAATTTTTGATTGGCTATATAAAAAACGTGTAAAAAATTATGAGGATATGTCAAACCTTGCTAAAGGATTGCGCGATAAATTGTCGAATTCCTTTGATATTACTACTTTAAACACTTTAGTAAAACAAACGTCTTCGGATGGAACGATTAAATTCCTATTCCAGTTATACGATGGATACTCTATTGAAACTGTACTAATGCGACATGAATATGGAAATTCCATTTGTGTAACAACACAGGTGGGTTGCCGCATTGGCTGTACGTTCTGTGCTTCTACACTTGGTGGGTTAAAACGAAACTTAGAGGCTGGAGAAATTGTAGCGCAAGTAGTAGAAGTTCAGCGTGCGCTTGATGAAACAGAAGAACGTGTAAGTTCTCTTGTTGTTATGGGAATTGGAGAGCCATTTGATAATTATGATAACTTAATGTCATTCTTACGCATTGTAAATCATGAAAAAGGAATTCATATTGGTGCAAGACATATGACAGTTTCAACAAGTGGAATTGTTCCAAAAATTTATAAGTTCGCTGAAGAAGATATGCAAATTAATTTTGCGATTTCATTGCATGCTGCAAATACAGAGATACGTTCAAAATTAATGCCGATCAACCGTGCTTATAAGCTACCTGATTTAATGGAAGCTGTTAAATACTATGTAAATAGAACAGGGCGTCGTATTACATTTGAATATGGCTTATTTGGAGGAGAAAATGACCAAGTTGAGCACGCTGAAGAACTTGCTGCGCTCTTAAAAGGTGTAAAATGTCATGTAAACTTAATTCCGGTAAACTACGTGCCAGAACGTGATTATGTACGTACGCCACGAGAGCAAATTTTCTTATTTGAAAAGACGCTAAAAGATCGTGGAGTGAATGTAACCATTCGCCGTGAACAAGGTCATGATATTGATGCAGCCTGCGGTCAGTTGCGTGCAAAGGAGCGCAAAGAAGAGACGAGGTGACTAGATGAAAGCCGTGTTTCTATCGGATAAAGGAAAAGTTCGTCAACATAATGAAGATAGTGCAGGAGTTTTTCGCAATTTAGATGGAAATATTTTAGCGGTAGTAGCAGATGGAATGGGAGGTCATCGAGCTGGCGATGTAGCTAGCTCGATGGCTATTCAATTATTCCATGATTATTGGAAGCAAACGCATAATATGAATGAGCCTAAAAAGGTAGAAAAGTGGTTACATACTAACGTTGGAATTATTAATGAGCGCATATATGCTTACTCTCAGCAGCATGCAGAATGTAATGGCATGGGAACAACACTTATAATAGCCATTTGTACATCGAATTTTGTGACGATAGGTCATATAGGAGATAGTCGTTGTTATATGGTATCAGAGGGGAAAATGACGCTTGTAACGGAAGATCATTCGCTTGTAAATGAACTTGTAAGACATGGCGAAATTTCAAAGGAAGATGCAGAATATCACCCGAAAAAGAATGTTTTGTTAAGAGCATTAGGAAATGAAGAAACAGTTGGATTAGATGTTAAAACATTGGTGCTTGAAGAAGATGATCAATTACTTCTTTGCTCGGATGGATTGTCTAACAAAGTTTCTATTGCTGATATGCAACAAATTTTACAATTGAATGAACAGCTCGAGGCGAAGGGAGAGCATCTCATTCAATTAGCAAATGATCGTGGTGGAGAAGATAATATTACCCTCGTTATTATTGATTATACGGATTCGACAAACGAAAGTAGGTGAAGTGCAACGTGCTGATTGGAAAACGCTTAAATGACCGTTATAAGCTGCTGAAAATGATTGGCGGTGGAGGAATGGCCAATGTATATTTAGCTCATGATGATATACTCGGCCGAGATGTAGCGGTAAAAATATTAAGACTCGACTATTCAAATAATGAAGAGTTTATTAAACGTTTCCATCGAGAAGCGCAATCTGTTACAACGTTGTCGCATCCAAATATTGTGAATATGTATGATGTTGGGGAAGAGGATGATATATATTATCTTGTAATGGAATATGTACCTGGACGAACATTGAAGCAATACATAATTGATCGAGGGATGTTACCGATAGGAGAGGCTCTTGATATAATGGAGCAGTTAACGTCCGCTATGGCACACGCCCATCATTTTGAGATTGTACATCGTGATATTAAACCGCACAATATTTTGATTCGAGATGACGGAGTGGTCAAAGTAACAGACTTTGGAATTGCGACAGCTACAAGTGCAGCAACAATTACACATACAAATTCGGTGCTCGGTTCGGTGCATTATTTATCACCAGAACAAGCGCGCGGCGGTATAGCGAATAAACAATCAGATATTTATTCACTTGGGATTGTTATGTTTGAATTGTTAACAGGAAGACAACCGTTTTCTGGTGAATCTGCTGTTGCAATTGCGTTAAAACATTTACAAAATGAAATGCCATCTCCAAAAAGATGGAATGACAATATTCCACAAAGTGTTGAAAATATTATATTAAAGGCAACTGCGAAAGATCCGTTCCATCGATATCAATCTGCTAACGCGATGAAACGAGATATTGAAACAGCACTATACCCAGAACGAATAAATGAACAACCATTTTACATACCAGAAGATATGGAAGCAACGAAAGCGATTCCAATTATTCAACAAGAACAACTATTTCAAAATGTAAGTGATGAAACGATTGTATTAAAAGGAAGTAAAGTGGATGAACAAGTAAGAAAAGAAGAGACCAAATCAGGTAAGAAGAAAAAGCGAAATAATAAATGGCTGAAAGTTTTAATTACAACATTTTTACTTTTAGCGATAGGGATAACATTAGCACTTACTGTTATTCCAGGCTTCTTTATTCCGAAAGATGTGAAGGTTCCTGATGTGGCTGGTATGAAATATACGACAGCTGTAAATACATTAGTTGAAAAAGGTTTTGAAGTTACTGAACCTAATCTTGTATATACAGATGATGTTGAAGCCGGAAAAGTGATAAAAACAGATCCTATAGCAGGAAGAGTAGTGAAAGAAAACTCTAAAATTACTATCTATCAATCAGGTGGGAAAAAGAAAAGTAAGATGCGTGATTTGACAGGAAAAGATTTCGAGAGTATAAGAGCTGAGTTAGAAGAAGAATATAAACAAGTTACAATAAATTATATTGAAAATGATAAGCCGAAAGGTGAAATTGTAGAGCAAATACCAACGCCTGATCAAATGGTTATAGAGACAGAACAAGAACTGAAAATTTGGGTAAGTAAAGGACCTTATCAAATAAGACCAGGTGATTTTTCAGGATGGACTGAAAATAGTGTAAAAGGTTATTTAAATGAAAGAAAGCTTGTTTCTGATATACAAAGAGAGTATTCAGATAAGGTTGATAAAGGTCTTGTTATTTCACAGTTACCAAAGCCTGGGACACCTTTAAAAGAAGGAGATAAAGTATCGATTGTTATCTCCGATGGTCCGAAGCCTAAAGTGACGAAAACGGTAAAAGTGGATAACATTTCTATCCCATATGAAGCTTCTGCAACAGGTGAGAAAAAGCCGCAAACAATAGAAATTTATAAAGAAGATATGCAGCAAAAAATGGATAAACCAGTTGAAACGAGAACAATTACTGAGTCAGCGATTATTTCTTTAGAATTTGTAATTCAAGAAGGTGCAAAGGGACACTATAAAATTGTCCGAGATGGAGTAACGATTATGGACAAGGAAGTACCATATCCAGCTCAATAATAGTGAATTCCATCGTCCTTATATAGAAGATGGAATTTATTACTCTTGCCTGTTATGCTGTCTACATCGTGGACTGTATAACAGGCAAAAATATATGATTCAAAAAGCTGTAAAAGTGATACTGTTGTAAATAATATTTCAAATTTGATGGTAGATTAAATATATGAACCTGGATATATATTTGGTGGGCTTTGAACTAATTGTTTAAAGAACGCTAGTCTATTCATATTTAATTGCAGTTTCATTTTATACAAAATAAAGGAGGATTATATGCCAGAAGGAAAAATTGTAAAAGCTCTAAGTGGGTTTTATTATGTGCAGAATGAGGAAGGGATTACACAATGTCGTGGGCGTGGTGTATTTAGAAAGAATAAAATTACGCCACTTGTAGGAGACCAAGTTGTTTTTCAAGCGGATAATCCGAATGAAGGTTATGTGTTAGAAGTATTTGATCGGAAAAATGAACTTGTTAGACCTCCTATTGCTAATGTTGATCAAGCTATTCTTGTTTTCTCTGCGGTAGAACCAGATTTTAATCCAGGACTGTTAGATCGATTTTTAGTATTAATTGAATATCATAACATTAAACCAATTATTTGTATTAGTAAGATGGATTTAGTAGATGAAAAAATGAGAGAAACTGTTGAATCTTATGCAAATGATTATCGTGAAATGGGTTATGATGTGTTGTTTACTTCTATAAATACATCGGAAAGTATTGATATTCTGAAACCATTCTTAGAAGGTTGTATTTCCGTCGTTGCAGGCCAATCTGGTGTTGGGAAATCTTCAATGCTAAACGTATTACGTCCAGATTTAGAATTGAAAACTAATGATATTTCTTCACATTTAGGACGTGGAAAGCATACGACAAGACACGTAGAATTAATTACAGTTGGAAGCGGACTTGTTGCGGATACACCTGGTTTTAGTTCGCTTGATTTCATAGATATAGAGGTAGAAGATCTTACATATTGTTTTCCAGAGTTGAAAGAAGCGAGCCAATACTGTAAATTTAGAGGGTGTACACACCTTGCTGAACCGAAATGTGCGGTGAAAGCTGCGGTTGAAGAAGGAAAGATTACCGAATATCGTTATAAGAATTACAAACAATTCGTAGAAGAAATTAGAGAGAGAAAGCCGAGGTATTAGTCATGATTAAAATTGCACCATCGATTTTATCAGCAGATTTTTCAAGATTAGGGGAAGAGATTAAAGATGTAGAAAAAGGCGGAGCTGACTACATTCACGTCGATGTAATGGATGGGCATTTCGTACCAAATATTACGATTGGACCATTAATTGTAGAAGCAATCCGTCCGATTACATCATTACCGTTAGATGTACATTTAATGATTGAAAATCCTGATAACTATATCCCAACTTTCGCAAAAGCGGGAGCGGATATTATTACTGTTCATGTAGAAGCGTGTCCTCATTTACATCGTACAATTCAGTTAATTAAATCTCATGACATTAAAGCAGGGGTTGTATTAAATCCGCATACTCCAGTTTCAACGATTGAGCATGTATTAGAAGATATAGACATGGTATTACTTATGACAGTAAATCCTGGATTTGGCGGGCAGAAGTTTATTCATTCTGTATTACCGAAAATCAAACAAGTTGCAGAAATGGTTAAAGAGCGAAATCTAGAAGTGGAAATTGAAGTTGATGGTGGTGTCAACGCTGAAACGGCAAGACTTTGTATTGAAGCAGGAGCGAATGTTCTTGTAGCGGGATCAGCAGTATACAATCAAAAAGACCGCGGTGAAGCAATTCGTGTAATTCGCGGATAAAGAATGAACGAACCTTTATCCTAGTGAAGCTTCTAGTTCATTAAGACTTCACTATTTATACATGTTAGAGTGGCAAATAAGGAGAAAGGCAATCTACCGAATGGCAGATTGCCTTTTTACAATAGAAGGGGAAGGAAAAATGATTATTCATATTTTAGCGGGAGGACCTGCAGAATACTGCGCAGATTTTTCGCGGTATGAAAATGAAGAAGTAGTTTGGGCGGCCGTTGATAGAGGAGTGTACCGTTTGTTGAAAAGAGGAATCACTCCGGCTGTTGCGTTTGGGGATTATGATTCAGTTACTGATGAGGAATTAGCATGGATGAGGCAGCAAACAAATGAATTACATATCGTCCCGCGAGAAAAAGATCAAACAGATTTAGAAATTGCAATTAGCTGGGCTTTAGAACAGAAACCAAAATTAATTCGTATTTTTGGTGCTACTGGTGGAAGACTTGATCATGGTTTAGCAAATATTCAGATGCTTTTAAAGGGATTAGAAGTAAATATAGAAATGTGTATTGTGGACAATAAAAATGAAATAATGGTGAAAAAGTTTGGTATGTATATAATTGAAGGAAACGAACATTTTCCATACGTATCATTTGTACCAGTTACTGAAAGGGTAGAAGGTATTACACTTCACGGTTTTAAGTATCCCCTTACTAATAAAACAATAGAGTGGGGATCGACACTTTGTATTAGTAATGAACTCGTTGAGGAAAAAGGTACTTTTTCATTCACTTCTGGCATATTAATGATGATAAGAAGCACTGATTGAAGAAACAATTTTGCTCCTTGCATCATATAGTGAACAAGTGGAGTAATGGGGATTAGGAGGGAAACCATGAGATTTTATACAATTAAGTTACCTAAATTTCTTGGTGGAATTGTTCGTGCGATGTTAAATACCTTCAAAAAAGACTAAAAAAAGCACCTATTACCGGTGCTTTTTCCAATGGTATAATAAAAAAAGAGCCTAGCGGCTCTTTTTTTTATTATTAAACACGTTCGATTTTGCCAGATTTTAATGCTCTAGCAGAAACGTAAACACGTTGAACTTTTCCGTCGATGCGTACGCGAACTTTTTGAAGGTTAGCGCCCCATTTACGTTTTGTAGCGTTCATTGCGTGAGAACGAGAGTTACCAGAACGAGCTTTTCTTCCAGTGATAGCACAAACACGAGCCATTTATATTTCCCTCCCTTAACTACCGTAACATACGTAATTTTTCAATATTAGTCTTTTATGCGATGCTAAAAACACTACTATAATTTAACACAACTAAAAAGAGAATGCAACACCGTAGGAAAAAGAAATCAAGAAAAAATACTTGACACTATATGTCAATGAAGAAAAGGTGAAATCAAGAAAAATTGCTTGACATATTATAGTGGTACATGTTGTATAATAACAATGGACTATTTTGCTCATCATAAAAAAATGTAATTTAAAACATAAAATATGAGAGTGAAAAAGAAAGAACGATGGAATTTTCTTTAAAAAGATTATATGATAGTAACTAAAGTAGTCTAGCTCACTTTCACCATTTATGAAGGGGGAAACGAGATGTCAATTGAAATTAAAACGAAGTACGGTCAAATTGATATTAGTACAGATGTAATTGCAACAATTGCTGGAGGTGCCGCAGTAGATTGCTACGGTATCGTAGGTATGGCATCAAAAAATCAGTTAAAAGATGGATTAACAGAAATTTTACGAAAAGAAAACTTCACTAGAGGCGTTATTGTTCGTAAAAATGAAGATGAAGTACATATTGATATGTATATTATTGTGAGCTATGGTACGAAAATTTCAGAAGTAGCACATAACGTGCAGACTAAAGTGAAATATACATTAGATCAAACTGTAGGACTAGCAGTAGATTCTGTAAACATCTACGTACAAGGAGTTAAAGTAATAAACTTGTAATGTGCATTAAGGAGGAAAATCTGTGTCAATTCAAAAAATTGATGGAAAACGTTTATCACAAATGATCATTCAAGGAGCCAATAATTTAACAAATAATGTTCAGCTTGTTGATGCATTAAACGTATTCCCAGTTCCAGATGGCGATACCGGTACAAACATGAACTTATCAATGACTTCAGGCGCACGTGAAGTGAAAGCAAATCCTTCGCAGCATGCTGGTAAAGTCGGTGTAAGTTTAGCCAAAGGATTATTAATGGGAGCTCGTGGTAACTCTGGGGTTATTTTATCTCAGTTATTCCGTGGTTTCTCTAAATCCATTGAACAAAAAGAAGAATTAACGACAGTTGATTTTGCTGCAGCTTTAGAAGCTGGAGTAGAGGCAGCTTACAAAGCGGTTATGAAACCAATTGAAGGAACGATTTTAACGGTTGCAAGAGAAACGGGTAAATATGCAGTGACAGTTGCGAAAAAACAGCGCGACTTTGTTTTGTTTATGGAAGACGTTGTAAAAGAAGCAAACGCATCGTTAAATCGTACGCCAGATTTATTACCTGTATTAAAACAAGTTGGCGTTGTAGATAGCGGTGGTAAAGGTCTTGTTGTTGTATATGAAGGATTTTTAGCTGACTTAAAAGGAGAAACGATTTCTTCTGATATGCCTGCCCAACCATCTATGAATGACATGGTACGTGCAGAACATCACCGTAGTGTACAAAGCCAATTGAGTACAGAAGATATTAAGTATGGATATTGTACGGAGTTCATGGTGAAATTAGAGCCTGGAAAAATGAAGGAACATAATTTCTCTGAACAAAAATTCCGTGAAGATATTAGTGTGTACGGAGATTCACTACTTGTTGTATCGGATGATGAGGTTGTAAAGGTTCATATTCATGCGGAACATCCTGGAGATCCTATGAACTATGGACAACGTTACGGTAGTCTAATTAAGATCAAAGTAGAAAATATGCGTGAACAGCATACTGCTTTATTAGATGAACCTACCATGGTACCTGAACAAACGAATCAGCCAATAGAGAAACAACCGTATGGTATTGTAACTGTAGCTATGGGATCGGGTATTAAAACTCTATTTGAGAGCATTGGTGCAACGAAAGTTATCGAAGGTGGCCAAACGATGAATCCGAGTACGGAGGATATTGTGAAGGCGATTGAAGAGGCGAATGCTGAAAAAATCATCATCTTACCAAATAACGGGAATATCGTGATGGCAGCAGAACAAGCAGCGTCAGTTGTAGAACAAGAAGTTATTGTTATTCGTTCAAAAACAGTTCCTCAAGGTATGGCTGCAATGTTAGCATTTAATCCAGTTGGAACGCTAGAAGAGAATGAAGAAAACATGAAAGAAGCTTTAGCTCATGTGAAAACAGGTCAGATTACGTATGCTGTTCGTGATACGGAAATTGACGGTGTAGCGATTCAAAAAGATGATTTCATGTGTATTGCAGATGGGAAAATTGTATCTACAAATGCTGAGAAAGTAGGAGCTGCAAAGCAATTACTAGAAGCGCTAATTGATGAAGATTCTGAAATCGTAACGATTCTACAAGGTGAAGATGCAACAGATGAAGAAGTGGCTAAATTAGTTGCGTTTGTAGAAGAGAACTTTGAAGATGCAGAAGTAGAAGTACATGCAGGGAACCAACCGGTGTATTCTTTCATCTTCTCTGTAGAATAAGAAAAGATTCGATTTGAAAATAAATGGGTTACTTACTTGCTAATAGATAAGAAATAGTGATATGAAGTTTATTACTAGTTTTTATTCAAAAGGCTAGCATATTGATGATAGAAAAGAGCCTTGCTGCTAATAGTGAGGCTCTTTTCTTACGTATTGTACAACTTTGTTTTATCCCGCTATTTGTGGGCAGTAAAACTTCCACCCCCTATATTCGGCTGGAGCAAAGAAGTTAAGTGGGAGATTAACTGCCCGTAAGCGCCCACTGATTATAGTTTCACTTTATATAGAGGGATTAGAGTAGTTTCTCTTAGAATGCCTATGATAGAATATATAAGGTGAAAGAGAGCGATTACAGATGTCAATGATAATAATGGATAATCAATAGAATGAATCAAAGAAAATAATGTGACGGAGCGTGAGAATCTTGAATGAAGTTGTACAAGTTCCTGTTACGGATGTAAAGGGAATCGGAGGAGAAACATCTGAGTTGTTACACGAGATGGGAATTTATACAGTTTCTCATCTATTAGAACATTTTCCGTACCGCTATGAAGACTATGCGATGAAAGATCTTGCTGAAGTAAAGCATGACGAGCGTGTAACGGTTGAGGGGAAAGTTCATAGTGCTCCTTTACTGCAATATTATGGGAAGAAGAAGTCACGTCTTACAGTTCGTGTTCTCGTCGGTCGTTATTTAATTACAGCTGTATGTTTTAATAGACCATACTATAAACAAAAGTTAAATTTAGATGAAACGGTAACGATTACTGGTAAATGGGATCAGCATCGCCAAACAATTGCTGTATCAGAACTGAATTTTGGACCGGTTGTACGACAACAAGAAGTAGAACCTGTATATTCAGTGAAAGGAAAACTGACAGTAAAACAGATGCGCCGGTTTGTTGCACAAGCATTTAAGGAGTATGGAGATTCTATAGTCGAAGTGTTACCAGATGGTTTGTTAAGTCGATATAAATTATTATCACGCTATGAAGCGCTCAGAGGGTTACATTTTCCAGTGGGACAGGAAGACTTAAAGCAAGCGCGTCGCCGTTTTGTATATGAGGAGTTTTTCTTGTTTCAGTTGAAAATGCAAACATTACGGAAAATGGAAAGGGAAAACTCGAAAGGGACGAAAAAGGAAATTTCATTAGTAGAATTGCAAGAGTTTACTGATGCGCTTCCGTTTCCATTAACTGGTGCACAACGCCGGGTTGTAGATGAAATAATGAAAGATATGATATCTCCGTACCGAATGAATCGATTATTGCAAGGGGATGTAGGTTCTGGGAAAACAGTTGTTGCTGCGATTGCTCTTTATGCGGCGAAATTGGCTCGTTATCAAGGTGCTTTGATGGTTCCTACAGAAATTTTAGCCGAGCAACATTATCAGTCGCTCGCGGAGACGTTTTCACATTTCGGTATGAAGGTTGAATTGCTAACAAGTTCTGTTAAAGGTGCGAGACGTCGAGAAATTTTGTCGAGATTAGAACAGGGAGAAGTAGACATCCTTGTTGGAACGCACGCTTTAATTCAAGACGAAGTTATATTTCATAGGTTAGGTCTCGTTATTACCGATGAACAGCATCGATTTGGTGTGGCGCAGCGCCGGGTTTTACGTGAGAAAGGTGAAAGTCCAGATGTATTGTTTATGACGGCGACCCCAATCCCGCGTACGTTAGCTATCACTGCATTTGGAGAGATGGACGTTTCTATTATCGACGAAATGCCAGCTGGTAGAAAGGTAATCGAAACGTACTGGGCAAAACATGATATGTTAGATCGTGTCCTCGGCTTTGTGGAGAAAGAGATAAAAAAAGGAAGACAGGCATATGTTATTTGCCCTCTTATTGAAGAGTCTGAGAAGCTTGATGTACAAAATGCTATCGACTTACATAGTATGCTGACTCATCATTATCAAGGGAAATGCCAAGTTGGATTAATGCATGGGAGACTATCATCTCAAGAAAAAGAAGAGATAATGGGACAGTTTAGTGAAAATAAAGTGCAAATTCTTGTGTCGACAACAGTTGTTGAAGTAGGCGTGAATGTACCAAATGCGACTGTTATGGTTATTTATGACGCGGAACGTTTCGGTTTATCACAGCTCCATCAGCTAAGGGGGCGTGTTGGGCGTGGTAGTGAACAATCATATTGTTTATTAATTGCGGACCCGAAATCAGAAACGGGAAAAGAAAGAATGCGCATTATGACTGAAACAAATGATGGATTTGTATTGTCAGAAAAAGATTTAGAGTTACGAGGTCCTGGGGATTTCTTTGGAAGTAAGCAAAGTGGTCTACCAGAATTTAAGGTTGCTGATATGGTACATGATTATCGGGCGTTAGAAACAGCAAGACAAGATGCAGCGATACTAGTTGATTCAGAAGCGTTTTGGCATAATGATCAGTATGCTTCGCTGCGTACTTATCTTGATGGGACAGGTGTGTTCCAGGGAGAGAAGCTCGATTAAAAGTAGTCTGCAAAAGTTTTTGTTGCATTCTACTTTTAATGATTATATACTACTTTTAGTACCTAGTCATAAAAATGGATGGTGCGGTATGAAAAAAAGAAGAAGTAAAAAAGAAAGACAAGAATTATTACAACAAACAATAGAAACGAATCCTTTTATAACGGATGAAGATTTAGCGGAAAAATTTCAAGTGAGCATACAAACTGTTCGTCTTGATCGTATGGAATTATCTATTCCTGAATTAAGAGAACGAATTAAGCATGTGGCTACAAAACAACATGAAGAAGACGTGAAATCTTTACCGTTAGAAGAGGTTGTCGGAGAAATTATTGATATAGAATTAGATAGACATGCGATTTCTATCTTTGAAGTAAAGGTAGAACATGTATTTAAAAGAAATCAAATTGCTCGTGGGCATCATTTGTTTGCACAAGCAAACTCACTAGCTGTTGCGGTTATTGATGAAGAATTAGCTTTAACTGCAAAGTCCACCATTCGATATATTCGTCCTGTAAAATTAGGAGAGCGTGTTGTTGCAAAAGTACGTGTTGAAGATGTAGAGAATGATAAAGGACGGACGGTTGTCAAAGTGCGTAGTTTTGTTGGAGAAGAACTTGTCTTTACAGGCACTTTTGAAATGTATCGATCTAGTAATTATAGTGAGGAAGGTAACAACTTATGAAAATCGCAATAGATGCAATGGGCGGCGATCATGCACCAAAGGCTGTAGTATTAGGAGCAATGAAAGCTATTAAGGAATACTCAGATTTACATATTACGTTAGTAGGGAAAGAAGAGGGAATTCGTCAATATTTAACGAGTGAAGAGCGAATTACTATACTTCATACGGACGAAAAAATTGAATCGACAGACGAACCAGTAAGAGCGGTTCGTCGAAAAAAACAAGCTTCAATGGTACTAGCGGCGCAGCAAGTAAAAGACGGCGTAGCGGATGCTTGTATATCAGCAGGTAGTACAGGAGCTTTGATGGCAGCTGGATTGTTTGTTGTTGGTCGTATGGAAGGAATTGAACGACCAGCTTTATCACCTACAATGCCAACTGTTGATGGAGAAGGTTTTGTTATGTTAGATGTTGGAGCCAACGTTGATGCAAAACCAATTCATTTATATCAATATGCAGTAATGGGCTCTGTTTACGCAGAGAAGGTAAGAGGAATTAAAAATCCACGCGTTGGACTTTTAAACGTTGGAACAGAGGATGGTAAAGGAAACGAGCTTTCAAAACAAGTCTTTGCTATGCTCAAGGATGCACCAATTAATTTCGTTGGAAACGTTGAATCAAGAGATTTATTGCAAGGTGTAGCAGACGTTGTTGTATGTGATGGTTTTACGGGTAATGTAGCGCTAAAATCATTAGAAGGAACAGCACTTGCGTTATTCTCTATGTTAAAAGAACAATTAATGAGTTCGTTTACGAGCAAATTAGCAGCAGCGGTATTAAAACCAAAACTTATGGTATTGAAAGATAAAATGGATTATTCGGAGTATGGGGGAGCGGCGTTGTTTGGATTGAAAGCTCCTGTCATTAAGGCTCACGGTTCTTCTAATGACCAATCGATATTTAGTGCGATTCGTCAAACGAGAGAAATGGTAGCGAAAGAAGTAATTCCTACAATTTCAAGTGTAATGGAGAAGGAGCCGCTTCAATAAGAGGAGGATTTGAAATGGGAAAAATAGCATTTCTTTTTCCGGGCCAAGGTTCACAGGCAGTTGGAATGGGTAGACAGTTAGCGGAGAATAATAAAGAGGTTGCGAAAGTGTTTGCAAAAGCGGATGAGGTTTTGCATGATTCTCTTTCAGCAGTGATTTTTGAAGGACCGCAAGAAAAGTTAACATTAACGACAAATGCGCAGCCGGCACTATTAACAACGAGCTTTGCAATTTTAACAGCTTTGAAGGAGTATGATATTACACCTGATTTTGTCGCAGGACATAGTTTAGGTGAATATAGCGCTCTTGTAGCTGCTGGTGCATTAACATTCGAAGACGCTGTATATGCTGTAAGGAAACGCGGGGAATATATGGAAGAAGCTGTTCCAGGCGGGGAAGGTGCAATGGCAGCTATTTTAGGTGCGGATCCGGATATGCTGAAACGAGTTACAGAAGAAGTAACAAGTGAAGGATATGCAGTACAAATTGCTAATATGAATAGTACGAAGCAAATTGTTATTTCTGGAACAAAGCAAGGAGTAGAGCTTGCTTCTCAAAGAGCGAAAGAAAATGGTGCTAAAAGAGCAATTCCGCTCAAAGTAAGTGGACCGTTTCATTCCTCGCTTATGAAACCAGCTGCTGAGAAATTCCAAAGTGTTTTAAATGAAATTACAATTCAAGACACGAATATTCCTGTTATTGCAAATGTTACGGCAGATGTTATTACGCGTGGTACAGATATTCAAGCAAAGCTAATTGAACAGCTCTATTCGCCTGTATTATGGTACCCATCTATTGAGTATATGGTGAATCAAGGGGTAGATACATTTATTGAAATCGGACCTGGAAAAGTACTTGCTGGTCTTATGAAGTCGATTGATTCTTCAGTGAAAGCATATGCGGTATATGATGAAGAGACATTAAAAGATACCATTTCAAATTTGAGAGGAGAAAGCTGATGTTAAAAGGGAAAGTAGCATTAGTAACTGGTGCTTCACGTGGGATTGGTCGTGCGATTGCTATTGATTTAGCGAAACAAGGGGCAAATGTTGTAGTAAATTATGCTGGTAATGAGCAAAAGGCGAATGAAGTAGTTGATGAAATAAAGAAATTAGGTTCAGATGCCATTGCAGTAAGAGCAGATGTTGCAAATGCTGATGATGTTACTGCAATGGTGAAACAAACTGTAGATACGTTTGGACAAGTTGATATTCTTGTAAATAACGCTGGTGTAACAAAAGATAATTTATTAATGCGTATGAAAGAAGAAGAATGGGATACAGTTATTAATACAAACTTAAAAGGTGTTTTCTTATGTACGAAAGCAGTATCGCGCTATATGATGCGTCAACGTCATGGACGTATTATTAATATCGCTTCTGTTGTTGGTGTAACAGGAAACCCAGGACAAGCAAATTATGTTGCTGCTAAAGCTGGTGTAATTGGATTAACAAAAACATCAGCAAAAGAATTAGCGAGCCGAAATATTACTGTAAATGCAATTGCTCCAGGGTTTATTGCAACTGATATGACGGATGTATTAGATGAAAATATAAAAGCCGAAATGTTAAAATTAATTCCTGCAGCTCAGTTTGGAGAAGCACAAGATATCGCAAATACTGTAACGTTTTTTGCTTCTGATCAAAGTAAATATGTTACAGGTCAAACGTTAAATGTTGATGGCGGTATGGTAATGTAATAAAAGAATCGATTTCACCTAGTTTTTTTGGACAATATTTTATATAATATTTGAGGGGAGGTGAATAGAATGGCAGATGTTTTAGAGCGTGTAACCAAAATTGTCGTTGATCGTTTAGGAGTAGAAGAAACTGAAGTAGTACCAGCTGCAAGCTTCAAAGAAGATTTAGGCGCAGACTCCCTAGATGTAGTAGAACTTGTAATGCAATTAGAAGATGAATTCGAAATGGAAATTTCTGATGAAGATGCTGAAAAGATTGCTACTGTTGGCGATGCTGTGACTTACATAGAGAGTCATCTATAATGCTTAAGTGAAGTCCCGTTTTTTAACGGGGCTTCTCGGCTTATATCTGGAGGGACCTATGCCGTACCGAAAACATAGAGAAAAAAAATACGAAGCAAAATATCGTGAAGCTTTTAAAGTATTTCAAGAAGAGATAGGTATTACGTTTACAGATGAAAAATTATTGATTCAAGCGTTTACGCATTCATCGTATGTGAATGAGCATCGAAAAAAACCGCATGAGGACAATGAGCGTCTTGAGTTTCTTGGCGATGCTGTATTGGAACTCACTGTATCACAGTATCTGTTTCAAAAATATCCGACAATGAGCGAAGGAGAGTTAACAAAACTACGTGCAGCTATTGTATGTGAGCCATCTCTTGTTCGTTTTGCAAACGAAATGTCATTTGGTAGCCTTGTTTTATTAGGGAAAGGTGAGGAAATGACGGGTGGACGTGAACGACCAGCTTTATTAGCGGATGTCTTTGAAGCGTTTATTGGTGCCCTTTATCTTGATCAAGGGCTAGAAACAGTTTGGGGTTACTTAAAAGAAGTTGTATATCCAAAAATTAATGAAGGTGCTTTTTCTCATGTGATGGATTATAAGAGTCAATTGCAAGAATTGATTCAGCGTGATGGTAGTGGCAATGTTGAGTATCAAATTTTGCAAGAAAAAGGACCGGCCCATAACCGAGAATTTGTGTCCCGTGTAACTTTAAATAATGAGGCATTAGGTCTTGGAAGTGGTAAGTCAAAAAAAGAGGCAGAGCAACAAGCTGCTGCAGAAGCATTGAAAAAATTAAAAGAACAATCATGAGGAATCCCCCTTTGAATGAGGGGGATTCCTTATGCATAGAATGAAACTTTCCTTTTATTTATAAATAAAAGGAGTGGGAAATCCGTATAGTAGTTTGTTTTCGTACAGACTACGTTTACAACAACGGAGAATAGGAGGAAGGCCTTTCGTGTTTTTAAAAAGATTAGAAATAGCAGGATTTAAGTCTTTTGCTGAGCGTGTATCTGTCGATTTTGTTCCAGGTGTAACTTCTGTAGTAGGACCTAACGGGAGCGGGAAAAGTAATATTACTGATGCAATTCGCTGGGTACTTGGTGAACAATCTGCAAAGTCATTACGCGGTGCAAAGATGGAGGATATTATTTTTGCCGGCAGTGATACGAGAAGAGCGGTTAATGTTGCTGAAGTTACATTAACTTTAAATAATGAAGACCAACGCTTACCGATTGAGTATAACGAGGTGTGTGTAACGCGTCGTGTATCTCGTTCGGGTGATAGTGATTTTTATATTAATAAACAATCTTGTAGATTAAAAGATATTATTGATTTATTTATGGACTCTGGTATGGGAAGGGAAGCTTTTTCGATTATTAGCCAGGGGAAAGTCGAAGAGATTTTGAGTAGTAAATCAGAAGAACGTCGTGGTGTATTTGAAGAAGCTGCGGGTGTGCTGAAATATAAACTTCGTAAAAAGAAAGCTGAAGGGAAATTGGCGGAAACACAAGAAAACTTAAATCGTGTACAAGATATTATTCACGAATTAAGTAGTCAAGTAGAACCACTAGAAAGACAAGCTTCTATTGCGAAAGATTATCTTGAGAAAAAAGAAGAATTAGAGAAAGTAGAAGCTGCGCTTATTGTACATGAAATTGAAGAATTACATGAAAAGTGGGAAGCGCTTCGAAATCAATTTGGGCATAATAAAGATGAAGAAGCTAAAATGTCGGCGAACTTACAAAAAAGTGAAGAAGAGCTTGAGGAATTACGCGGGCAATTACAAGCCGTTGATGAATCTGTAAATTCCTTACAAGAAGTTCTACTTCTGTCTAGTAAAGAACTAGAAAAACTAGAAGGGCAACGCGAGCTGTTAAAGGAAAGAAAGCAAAATGCAACGACACATTGTGCGCAGCTGGAAAAGCTAATTGTTGAGTTAACAGAGAAAACTACAAGTTATGATGGCGAAATTGAAACAAGTACAGAAGCTTTAATGCAATTTGTGAATCAAGTAAAAGAATTGGAGAAGAAATTGCATGATAACGAGCAATTACTTGCGACTTTTGCTGAGAATTTAGAGGAACAAATTGAGAATTTAAAAGGTGACTATATTGAACTTTTAAATCAACAAGCAAGTCTTCGTAATGAATTATCTATGATTGAAGAACAATCAAAACAGCAAAACTCTAAAAACGAACGACTTGATGAAGAAAATGAAAAGTATGTACAGATGCGTGTGGAAATTACAGCGAAAAAGGCGAAACTTGTAGACAGTTATGAGCAAGCGAGAGAGAAAATAGCTGGCATTATTTCTAACATACAGAAGACAGAAACGGCACTTGGGAAATGTAAGTCACAGTATAGTGAAAATGAAACGAAACTGTATCAAGCGTATCAATTTGTGCAACAGGCGCGCTCTCGTAAAGAAATGTTAGAAGAGATGCAAGAGGACTACTCTGGCTTCTATCAAGGGGTACGTGAAGTATTAAAGGCTAGAGAAAATAGACTACAAGGTATTGAGGGAGCTGTTGCAGAACTTCTGACTGTGCCGAAAGAATATGAAATCGCAATGGAAATCGCCCTTGGGGCAGCGATGCAACATATCGTAGTACAAACAGAAGAGCATGCTCGTAATGCAATTGCATTTTTAAAGCAAAATAAACATGGCCGTGCAACGTTTTTACCTCAAGCTGTTATTAAAAGCCGATCGCTATCATTTGATCAATTACGCATTGTGAATCAGCATCCATCGTTTGTCGGTGTAGCGGCAGAACTTGTGCAGTACAATAATAAATATGAGAATGTAGTTTCAAGTTTATTAGGTACAGTTGTTGTTGCGAAAGATTTACGCGGAGCAAATGAGTTAGCGAAACAACTGCAATACCGCTATCGTATTGTAACACTCGAAGGTGACGTAGTGAACCCGGGTGGTTCTATGACGGGTGGAGCTGTAAAACAGGCGAAATCCTCTTTATTGGGACGTCAACGTGAACTTGAAGAGTGGACTAAAAAACTAACTGACATGGAAGAAAAAACAACAAAGCTAGAAAACTTTGTTAAAGCAGTAAAGCAAGAGATTCAAGAAAAAGAAGTACAAATACGAGAGCTACGCCAAGGTGTAGAGACCGAACGTGTAGATGAACAGAAGCTAAGAGAAGAAATTAATCGTTTAGAATTAGATGAACATCGTATTAATGATCGTTTATCGATTTACGATTTAGAGATTGAAGGATTTTTACAAGATCAAGTAAAAATGCAAGGGCGCAAAGAAGAGTTAGAAAAGATTTTAGCGACTCTTCAAGTTGAGATTGGGGAATTAGATAGCAAAATCGTCGTTTTAACGAAACAAAAAAGTGAACAATATTCTTCAAAAGAAAAAGTTCAGAAGGAAATGACGGAGCTAAAAGTACAATCTGCTGAACAACAACAACGTTTGTCTAATCAAAAAGAAAAAGTCGAACGTTTGACGAAGGAAAAGGAAGAGACTGATGCGACGCTTGTAAAAACGAAAGAAGATTTAGCGTTCTTAAAGCAAGAGATGACATCTAATTCAAGTGGCGAAGAACAAATTACGAATATGATTGAGAAGAAAGCGTATGATCGTAATCAAACTTCGGAGTTAATTCGTTCTCGTCGTGAACAACGCGTATCATTGCAAGAAAGAGTCGAGCATTTAGAGCGCGGTGTGAAAGAAACAATAGGTAAACATAAATATATTCTTGAGATGCTGAAAGATCAAGAAGTGAAAATTAACCGACTTGATGTAGAGCTGGAAAATAGATTGCAACATTTACGTGAAACATATACTATTTCATTTGAAGCAGCAAAACTTAAGTATACAATGATGATGCCTGCAGAAGATGCACGTAAAAAGGTGAAACTAATTAAACTATCCATTGAAGAGTTAGGCGCAGTAAATTTAGGGGCAATTGATGAATATGAACGTGTAGCAGAGCGCCATACATTCTTATTAGAGCAAAGAGATGACCTAGAAGAAGCGAAATCGACATTGCATCAACTTATTACGGAAATGGATGAAGAGATGAAAAAACGCTTTTCTACTACGTTCGAAGGGATTCGAACAGAGTTTCAATCTGTATTCTCTGAATTATTCGGAGGTGGAAGAGCGGATTTAGTAATGACAAACCCAGAAGATTTACTAAATACGGGTATTGATATTGTAGCGCAACCACCAGGGAAGAAACTACAAAATTTAGGTTTACTTTCAGGGGGAGAGCGTGCTTTAACGGCAATTGCGCTCTTATTTGGTATTTTAAAAGTACGCCCAGTTCCATTCTGTGTTCTAGATGAAGTGGAAGCAGCTCTTGATGAGGCAAACGTTGCTCGTTTTGCGCAGTATTTAAAGAAATTTAGTGATGAAACGCAGTTTATTGTAATTACACACCGAAAAGGTACAATGGAAGAGTCTGATGTATTGTACGGTGTAACAATGCAAGAATCAGGGGTGTCGAAGCTTGTTTCTGTTCGTTTAGATGATGGCGAAGAACTTGTTGCAAGTAGATAGGAAGGATGGGAAGTATGAGCTTTTTAAAAAAATTAAAAGAAAAAATTTCAAAACAAACGGATACGGTAACAGAGAAGTTTAAACAAGGATTAGAAAAAACGAGAAATTCATTTGCTGATAAAGTAAATGAATTAGTGTACCGTTACCGCAAAATAGACGAAGATTTCTTTGAAGAATTAGAAGAAATTTTAATTAGTGCGGATGTCGGAGTTTCGACAGTGATGGAATTAATTGATCAGTTGAAAGAAGAAGTGCAACGTCGTAACATTCAAGATCCGAAAGAAGTACAGGCTGTTATTTCTGAAAAGCTAGTGGGCATTTACAAAGGTGACAGCGATTTTAGTAATGAAGTTAATATACAAGAGGATCAATTAACAGTAGTTTTATTTGTTGGTGTGAATGGTGTGGGGAAAACGACGACGATTGGTAAGCTTGCACATAAATTTAAATCAGAAGGTAAGTCTGTCCTATTGGCGGCAGGAGATACATTCCGTGCTGGGGCGATTGAGCAATTAGAAGTATGGGGCGATCGTGTTGGTGTAGAAGTAATTAAACAAGGGTCAGGATCTGATCCAGCGGCTGTTATGTATGATGCTGTACAAGCGGCAAAGGCCCGTAAAGTGGATGTATTGCTATGTGATACAGCGGGACGCTTACAAAATAAAGTAAACTTAATGAATGAGTTAGAGAAAGTGAAGCGCGTAATTGAGCGTGAAGTACCAGGGGCTCCTCATGAAGTATTACTTGTTATTGATGCAACAACAGGGCAAAATGGTTTAAGCCAAGCGAAAACATTCCGTGAAGCCACGAATGTTACTGGTATTGTTTTAACGAAGTTAGATGGAACTGCTAAAGGTGGTATCGTCTTAGCGATTCGTAACGAAATGGATGTTCCGGTGAAATTTGTTGGGCTAGGAGAGCAAATGGATGATCTGCAACAGTTTGATCCAGAACAATATGTTTATGGTTTGTTTGCGAACGTAGTAGAAACAGAAGAAGTGTAAGTGAAAGAAGCGGTATTTCCGCTTCTTTTTTTATAAAAATATGTGATGTTAAGAAAAAAACTTGACACTCTTTTATACTCCATGTAAACTAAGTCATGTAAAGGGAAATCACTTAACAAAGGATGATCCAACATGCTCGAGAAAACAACGAGAATGAACTATTTATTTGATTTTTATCAATCGTTGTTAACGCAAAAACAAAGAAGTTATATGTCGCTTTATTATCTAGATGATTTATCTCTTGGTGAAATTGCGGAAGAATTTGATGTAAGTCGCCAAGCCGTGTATGATAACATTAAACGGACTGAAGCGATGCTTGAAGAATATGAAGATAAATTAGTATTACTTCAAAAGTTTCAAGAGCGACAGCGACTTGTTGCAAAGCTAAAACAGCTACTCAGCGAAGAAGAGCATGTGAATGAAGAAATGAAACAAGTTGTTGAAGCTATCGAAAAATTAGATTAGGAGGGCGGCAATATGGCATTTGAAGGATTAGCCGACCGACTTCAACAGACAATGCAAAAAATCCGCGGCAAAGGAAAAGTTTCTGAAGCCGATGTAAAAGAAATGATGAGAGAAGTTCGTCTAGCTCTTTTAGAAGCGGATGTTAACTTTAAAGTAGTAAAAGATTTTATAAAGCGTGTGTCTGAGCGTGCTGTCGGACAAGATGTAATGAAAAGTTTGACACCTGGACAACAAGTAATTAAAATCGTACAGGAAGAACTTACAGAACTTATGGGCGGAGAGCAAAGCAAAATTGCTGTTGCTAATAAGCCACCTACTGTTATAATGATGGTTGGTCTGCAAGGTGCGGGTAAAACAACGACGACAGGTAAGCTTGCAAATTTGCTTCGTAAAAAGCATAATCGTAAACCGATGCTTGTTGCAGCGGATATTTACCGTCCAGCAGCGATTAAACAGCTTGAAACATTAGGGAAGCAATTGGACATGCCTGTTTTCTCCTTAGGAGATCAAGTAAGTCCGGTTGAAATTGCGAAACAAGCGATTGCGAAAGCAAAAGAAGATCATCACGATTACGTTTTAATCGATACAGCGGGTCGCCTGCATATTGATGAAGAACTAATGGGTGAATTAGCAAAAGTCAAAGAAGTTGCGAAACCGGATGAAATTTTCCTTGTTGTCGATGCGATGACAGGACAAGACGCGGTAAATGTAGCACAAAGTTTCCATGAACAGTTAGGATTAACAGGTGTTGTATTAACGAAATTAGATGGTGATACGCGCGGTGGTGCGGCATTATCTATTAAGGCTGTAACAAATACACCAATTAAATTCGCTGGTATGGGTGAAAAACTAGATGCAATTGAAGCGTTCCATCCAGAACGTATGGCATCCCGTATTTTAGGGATGGGCGACGTCTTAACATTAATTGAAAAAGCGCAAGCTACAGTTGATGAAGAGAAAGCAAAAGAACTTGAGCAAAAAATGCGTACGCTTTCGTTTACGCTTGACGATTTCCTAGAACAACTTGGACAAGTGCGTCAACTTGGACCGCTTGACGAATTGTTAGGAATGCTTCCTGGTGCAAATAAAATTAAAGGGCTGAAAAATGCACAAGTTGATGAAAAACAAATTGGGCATATTGAGGCAATTATTCGTTCTATGACTAAAGTAGAACGAGAACAACCGGAAATAATCAATGCTAGTCGTAAAAAGCGCATTGCCAAAGGTAGCGGTACAACGGTACAAGAAATCAATCGTCTAATCAAGCAATTTGATGATATGAAAAAAATGATGAAGACGATGACGGGAATGCAAAAAGGTAAGAAAAAAGGACTAGGTGGATTGAAGTTTCCATTCATGTAAGGAAAAAAGATGGCTCTGTTAAGAAAAAATACTTTACAAAGCAATAGTCTTTTTGCTAATATAATTATCTGTGTGAAATAAATTCGGAGGTGCTTTATAAATGGCAGTTAAAATTCGTTTAAAACGTATGGGAGCTAAAAAAACTCCTTTCTATCGTGTAGTTGTTGCAGATTCTCGTTCTCCTCGTGACGGACGTTTCATTGAGGAAATCGGTACTTACAATCCGGTTGCTCAACCAGCGGAAGTTAAGATCAACGAAGAAGCAGCATTAAAATGGTTAGGAAATGGTGCTAAACCATCTGATACAGTTCGTAACCTTTTCTCTAACCAAGGTATCATGGAGAAATTCCACTTATCTAAACAAGGTAAGTAATTGAGGCAATGACAATGAAAATGTTAGTCGAGACAATTGTTAAACCTCTTGTGGATCATCCTGGAGATGTAAAAGTTACACAGGAACTTTGCAACGGAGAAATAAAGTATCGATTAACTGTACATCCTGAGGATGTTGGAAAAGTCATTGGAAAGCAAGGGAAAGTTGCGAAAGCGATTAGAATGCTCTTGTATTCAGTGGGACATCATAATGATGAGAACGTCACACTGGAAATTCAATAAACGTAAAAAGGGCGAGGAGTTATTTCCTCTCCCTTTTTTAACATTTAAAGAGAAATTGCATGTTCCATATATAAAATGGAAATGCTTAATTTATATAGAAACCAGGGGTGACATACTATTTATGACAAAATGGTTTAATGTAGGGAAAATTGTAAATACTCATGGCGTAAAAGGAGAAATTCGTGTTATTTCTCGTACTGATTTTCCAGAAGAGCGATATAAAGTAGGGAACACGTTATACATATGGGATGAGAAAGGTACAGACTATCTTACAGTGAAGGTAACTTCTCATCGTCAACATAAGACATTTGATTTATTAACACTTGAAGGATACAACAATGTAGATGAAGTAGAGAAGTTAAAAGGTTCTTTAATAAAAGTACCAGAAGAGCAGTTAGGCGAACTAGCTGAAGGTGAATACTACTACCATGAAATTATTGGTTGCAACGTTGTAACGGAAGAAGGAGAAGCGTTAGGGACAATCAAAGAGATTTTATCTCCTGGTGCGAATGACGTTTGGGTGATTAAACGTCCAAAGGGTCAAGATTTGTTGATTCCTTATATTGATGACGTTGTACTTCAAGTTAACATTGAAAATAAATTAGTAACCATTCATGTAATGGAAGGGCTACTATAATGAAAATTGACATTTTAACATTGTTTCCAGATATGTTTACGGGTGTATTTGGTTCTTCAATTTTAAAGAAAGCACAAGAAAAAGAAGCGGTAGAGCTTCGTGTTGTCAATTTTCGTGAGTATACAACTAGTAAGCATAATAGTGTAGATGATTATCCGTATGGTGGGGGCGCTGGTATGGTATTAACCCCACAGCCTATCTTTGACGCAGTAGAAGAGTTAACGAAGGAAACAGACCGTAAGCCGAGAATCGTCTTAATGTGTCCACAAGGAGAGCGTTTCACGCAGAAGAAGGCAGAAGAGCTTGCTGGAGAAGAGCATGTTATTTTTGTATGTGGCCATTATGAAGGATACGATGAACGAATTCGTGAGCATCTTGTAACAGATGAGATTTCTATTGGGGATTACGTATTAACGGGTGGGGAATTGGCTTCTATGGTAGTCACTGACAGTGTTGTACGTCTTTTGCCAGGAGTGCTTGGGAATCAAACGTCACAAGTGGAAGACTCTTTTAGCACAGGTTTGTTAGAACACCCACATTATACACGTCCTGCTGATTTTCGTGGTATGAAGGTACCGGATGTACTAATGTCAGGAAATCATAAAAACATTGATGAATGGCGCCATAAAGAGTCACTACGTCGTACGTACACACGTAGACCGGATTTGCTGGAAGAACGAGAATTATCTAAGCAAGAAGAGAAATGGCTGGAACAGATTAAAGAAGACCGATAAGGGCTTGATATATTTTCTATTGCAACAGTCCTAGCAATATGCTATTATAACATTTGTGCTACTGAAATCAGTAGCCGTATTAACGATGTTCCGCTGTAATTTAATAAGACTTTATAAGAGCATCTGTTTAAAGGAGAGAATTTAATATGCAACAATTAATCACAGAAATCACAAAAGGCCAATTGAAAACTGACCTTCCTTCATTCCGTCCTGGAGACACTTTACGTGTACACGTAAAAGTAGTTGAGGGAACTCGTGAAAGAATTCAGCTTTTCGAAGGTGTTGTAATTAAACGTCGTGGTGGCGGAATCAGTGAAACATTCACAGTTCGTAAGATTTCTTACGGTGTAGGTGTTGAGCGTACATTCCCAGTTCACACGCCAAGAATCGCGAACATCGAAGTACTTCGCCGTGGTAAAGTACGTCGTGCTAAGTTATACTACTTACGTAACCTTCGCGGTAAAAAAGCACGTATTAAAGAAATTCGATAAGACATGTATGGGAGCTTGTAAATACACAAGCTCCCTTTTTCCAATCTATATGAAATTTTGGTATAATACGAGCAGCTTACATAACAGTGGAGGGGAAAGCATGAAGAAAGAGAAGAGCTCACTTTGGGAATGGATCAAAGCAATTTTGATTGCTGTTGTATTAGCGGGCGTAATTAGACAGTTTTTCTTTGCCCCAATTCTCGTAGACGGTGTATCGATGTCGCCGACTTTACATGACCGTGATCGAATGATTGTTAATAAAATTGGCTATCACATAGGTGATCCGAAACGCTTTGATATTATTGTATTCCGAGCGACGGAAGAAAAAGATTATATTAAGCGTATTATTGGCCTGCCAGGCGACGAAATCGAATACCGTAATGATAAACTATATGTTAACGGGAAACCTTATGAGGAGCCGTATTTAGATAAGCAGAAAAAACAACTTGCTGACGGACCGCTTACATATGATTTTACTCTTGAAGAAATGACAGGAAAGAAAACTGTTCCAGAAGGTCAATTATTTGTTTTAGGCGATAATCGTCGTTTTAGTAAAGATAGCCGTTCGATTGGTACAATTTCAATGGACCAAGTGATTGGTAAAGCAAATATGCTATATTGGCCGTTAAAAGATGCGCGTATTGTGAAATAAAAGAAAAAGAAGGTGGCAACATGGTAATTCAATGGTTCCCAGGACATATGGCAAAGGCTAGACGCCAAGTAACAGAAAAATTAAAGTTAATTGATGTTGTAATTGAGCTTGTAGATGCTCGATTACCTTTATCTTCTCGTAATCCAATGATTGATGAAATTATTACACATAAACCAAGGCTTGTTGTTTTAAATAAAGCGGATATGGCGGATGATCGTCTTACAAAGCAGTGGATTGCATATTTTGATGAAAGAGGTCAAAAGGCAATTTCAATTAATGCGCAAGCTGGACAAGGTATGAAAGAAATTGCAGCAGCTTGTAAAGTTCTTGTCAAAGAAAAATTCGATAAAATGGTTGCTAAAGGCATTAGACCAAGAGCAATTCGTGCTTTAATTGTAGGTATTCCAAACGTTGGTAAATCTACACTAATTAATAAATTAGCGAAGAAGAATATAGCAAAAACAGGAGATCGTCCTGGTGTGACAACGGCCCAGCAGTGGATTAAAGTTGGGAAAGAAATGGAATTATTAGATACACCAGGTATTTTGTGGCCTAAATTTGAAGATGAATTAGTTGGTCTTCGTTTAGCGACGACTGGTGCAATTAAAGATTCTATATTAAATCTACAGGATGTAGCTATTTATGCGTTACGTTTTATGGAAAAACATTATCCGGAACGTTTAAAAGAGCGATATAATTTAAATGACATTCCAGAAGAAATTGTGGAGTTATTTGATGCAATTGGAAAAAATAGAGGTTGCTTAATGGGCGGCGGAATGATTGATTATGATAAAACATCTGAGCTTATACTTCGTGAGCTTCGTGGTGGAAGATTAGGAAAAATGACATTTGAAACACCAGAAGAGTTTGCAGAGCAGGTAGAAGATGCGGAAAAAGTAGAAGAAGTATAAGACGTGCGTTTGTACGTCTTTTCTTTTTGGTTACGTTTAAAAGGAGTGTAAATAGATGCAAAAAATGACTATTCATGAAGCGGAATGTTTGCTGCAAGAAATTATGAATGAAGAAGACGAGCGTTTTCAAATGTTAGTGAAAGATGAGCGAAAAGGTGTTCAAAAACTAATTTTGAAGTGGTATAAACAAAAAGAGTTAGCGCAAAAAGAAAGAGAAAAATTTCTAGAAATGTCAAAGTACGAAAATGAGTTACGTGAAAAAGGGCTCACATACATTGCTGGTATTGATGAAGTGGGTCGTGGGCCGTTAGCAGGACCGGTTGTGACGGCGGCAGTCGTCCTTCCGGAAGATTTTTATATTCCAGGATTAAATGACTCGAAAAAATTAAGTGAAGCGAAACGTGAGCGTTTTTATGATGAAATTAAAGAGCATGCAATTGCGATTGGAGTTGGAATTATATCACCACAAGTTATTGATGAAATAAATATTTATCAAGCGACGAAGCAAGCGATGTTAGATGCCGTTGCTAATTTATCATGTACACCAGAATATTTATTAATCGATGCGATGAAGCTTCCTACATCAATTCCGCAAACATCAATCATTAAAGGTGATGCGAAAAGTGTCTCTATTTCAGCTGCATCTATTATTGCGAAAGTGATGAGAGATCGCATGATGAAAGAGTTAGGAGGAAAGTATCCTGCATATGGATTCGAACAACATATGGGATATGGGACGAAACAGCATTTAGAAGCGATTGAAGTACATGGAGTATTAGAAGAACATCGAAAATCATTCGCGCCAATTAAAGATATGATTCAAAAATAAGCTGTATATTCACAGCTTATTTTTTATTTTGGTATATAAACATTATTATTTTCGAAAAAGAATAAAGCGATTTCAGTTTTCTGACACTTTATTGTAGACAGCGTGCCAATCATCTTATACAATGGCAATGTAATGTTTTTTAAACATTAAAAAACTTTTCGAGTAAAACAGGAAAACAGGGGAGGATGGGACCATGAATATCCATGAGTACCAAGGTAAGGCAGTCCTTAGAAGCTATGGGGTTAGCGTTCCGAACGGGAAGGTTGCATTTACAGTAGAAGAAGCTGTAGAAGCAGCGAAAGAATTAGGAACGGAAGTATGTGTAGTTAAAGCGCAAATTCACGCTGGTGGACGCGGCAAAGCTGGCGGTGTAAAAGTTGCGAAAAATTTAGAAGAAGTTCGTACATATGCAGAAAGCATTTTAGGAACTACACTTGTGACGCATCAAACAGGTCCTGAAGGTAAGGAAGTAAAACGCTTACTTATCGAAGAAGGTTGCGATATTAAAAAAGAATATTATGTAGGTCTTGTATTAGATCGTGCAACTTCTCAAGTTGTTTTAATGGCATCTGAAGAAGGTGGAACAGAAATTGAAGAAGTAGCAGAAAAAACGCCTGAAAAAATCTTTAAAGAATATATTGATCCAGCAGTAGGTTTACAAGGTTTCCAAGCGCGTAGAATCGCGTTTAACATCAATATTCCAAAAGAACTTGTAGGACAAGCTGTGAAGTTTATGATGGGCTTATACAGTGCGTTTATCGAAAAAGATTGCTCTATCGCTGAGATTAATCCACTTGTTACAACAGGTGACGGTAAAGTTATGGCGTTAGATGCAAAATTAAACTTTGATTCTAATGCGTTATATCGCAATAAAGATATTTTAGAACTTCGTGATCTTGAAGAAGAAGATTCAAAAGAAATTGAAGCTTCTAAATATGACTTAAACTACATTCCTTTAGATGGAAATATCGGTTGTATGGTTAATGGTGCAGGTTTAGCAATGGCTACAATGGATATCATTAAACATTACCATGGTGACCCAGCTAACTTCTTAGATGTTGGTGGCGGCGCAACAGCTGAAAAAGTTACAGAAGCATTCAAAATTATCCTTTCTGACAAAAATGTAAAAGGTATCTTCGTTAACATTTTTGGTGGCATTATGAAGTGTGATGTTATCGCAGAAGGTGTTATTGAAGCGACGAAGCAGGTAGGCCTTGAGTTGCCTTTAGTTGTACGTCTTGAAGGTACAAACGTAGAGCTAGGAAAGAAAATTTTAAATGAGTCTGGTTTAAATATTGTTGCAGCAGAATCTATGGCAGACGGTGCACAAAAAATTGTTTCACTAGTGGGCTAATAGAAAGCGGGGGAGAAAAATGAGCGTATTAGTTAATAAAGATACAAAAGTTATTGTTCAAGGTATTACAGGTTCTCAAGGGTTATTCCATACAAAGCAAATGATTGAATACGGTACGAAAATTGTAGGTGGTGTAACACCAGGTAAAGGTGGCACTGATATTGAAGGCGTACCAGTATTTGATACAGTAGAAGATGCTGTGAAAGCAACAGGCGCAAACGCTTCAGTTGTATACGTTCCACCCGCTTTTGCGGCTGATGCAATTATGGAAGCTGTTGATGCAAAGGTTGATTTAGTAGTATGTATTACTGAAGGAATCCCTGTATTAGATATGGTAAATGTAAAGAGATATATGGCGGGTAAACATACACGTTTACTTGGACCAAACTGCCCTGGTGTCATTACACCTGACGAATGTAAAATTGGTATTATGCCAGGATATATTCACAAAAAAGGTCATGTTGGTATCGTATCTCGCTCTGGTACATTAACGTATGAAGCTGTACATCAGTTAACGCAAGAAGGTATTGGCCAATCTACTGCTGTAGGTATCGGGGGAGACCCTGTTAACGGTACGGACTTTATTGATGCGTTAAAAGCATTTAATGAAGATGAAGAAACGCATGCTGTAATTATGATTGGTGAAATCGGCGGTACGGCAGAAGAAGAAGCAGCAGAATGGGTACAAGCTAATATGACAAAACCAGTTGTAGGCTTCATTGGTGGTCAAACAGCGCCTGAAGGCAAACGTATGGGTCATGCTGGGGCGATCATTTCTGGCGGCAAAGGAACTGCTGCTGAAAAGATTAAAACAATGGAAGCTTGTGGTATTAAAGTAGCGGAAACACCAGCTGTTATGGGTGAAACATTAATCTCTGTTTTAAAAGAAAAGGGATTATTTGAGACTTGTAAAAACTACTAATCTTTTTGAAAGACACCTTCTTATTAGAGGGTGTCTTTTTACACATTTTTTGTTTACATAATAAAAATTATGGGTAAGGAGAATTGAGATGAAAAGAGAACGTTTATTGCACCTTCATTACATGTTGGCGGATCATTGGAAGGCGATGGAGAGACTACTATATGTTGATCCAGAACTGAAGGGAATATACACTTTTAGTCCGAAACAATTTGAATATTACGCTGGAATATCCTCGAAAAAATCTTTAGAACTAGTAAATTTTCTTCAAATTTCAAATCTCCAACAATATGTATCCCAGTTAGAAAAAAAGAGAATATTTTATATAACAATATGGGATAAGGACTATCCACAATTACTGCGAGAAATACAAGATCCCCCTTTTGTTTTATACGGAAAAGGAGAAGGAGATTTTCTAAATAAAGTAAATAAATTAGCGATTGTTGGAACGAGAGAACCGTCTTTATATGGAAAGGAGAGTATGAAGTTTATTTTACAACCTTTACTTGAAAAAGAATGGCTTATTGTTAGTGGGTTTGCAAGAGGGATAGATACAATTGCTCATGAAGTTACAGTAAGGCAGCATTGCCCGACCATTGCAATATTAGGACATGGATTATCTTATATGTATCCAAAGGAGAATAGAGGTTTATATGACACGTGGAAAGATTATATATTGTTATTGACAGAGTATCCGCCCCATTATGTGCCGAAAAAATGGTATTTCCCAAAAAGAAATCGAATTATTAGCGGTATAAGTAAAGGTGTTTTAGTTGTAGAAGCAAAAACGAGAAGTGGATCCCTTATTACTGCAGACCTTGCGCTAGAACAAAATAGAGAGGTGTTTGCGCTTCCTGGACCTATATTTATAGAGAGTGCAGCGGGAACGAATCATCTAATTCAACAAGGCGCAAAGCTAGTAAGAAATGTGGAGGATATCCTTGAAGAAATTTTAAATTAACCATATATTTTTATGTTTTTATTAAACAATTATTGACAAATGGTAGATTGTCGCTGTATGGTATATTCATTCTTGATTGACAAAAACAAGAGAAATCAATAAGATTGATGAAGACTTGAATCCACCTCTTAAGGAGGCACTAGCATGTCAGATTACCTCGTAATCGTGGAGTCGCCTTCTAAGGCGAAGACCATTGAAAAATATTTAGGGAAAAAATACAAAGTCGTCGCGTCCATGGGACATGTCCGCGATTTACCTAAAAGCCAAATGGGGATAGAAGTAAAGAATAACTTCACCCCGAAGTATATTACCATTCGTGGTAAGGGTCCCGTTTTAAAAGATTTAAAATCAGCGGCAAAAAAAGCAAAGAAAGTCTATCTCGCGGCCGATCCGGATCGTGAAGGAGAAGCAATTGCTTGGCATTTAGCAAATACGTTAAATGTGGACGTTGAATCAGATTGCCGAGTTGTATTTAATGAGATTACAAAAGATGCAATAAAAGAATCATTTAAATATCCTCGTGCAATTAATATGGATTTAGTAGATGCACAACAGGCAAGGCGTATACTCGATCGTCTTGTTGGTTACAATATTAGTCCTTTATTATGGAAGAAAGTAAAAAAAGGATTAAGTGCAGGACGCGTACAATCTGTAGCAGTTCGTTTAATCATCGAACGTGAAAAAGAAATTCAAAGTTTTGAACCTGAAGAATTCTGGACAATTAAAACAGAATTTGTGAAAGGGAAAGACACATTTGAAGCAAGCTTTTACGGTGTAGATGGTGAAAAAGTTCAATTAACGAACGAAGCACAAGTGAACGAAATAATCGAAAAGATGAAAGACAATGCGTTTTCGGTTGAAAATGTAACGCGAAAAGAGCGAAAGCGTAACCCTGCATTACCGTTTACAACATCTTCCTTGCAACAAGAGGCAGCGCGTAAGTTAAATATGCGAGCAAAGAAAACAATGATGCTTGCACAGCAGCTGTATGAAGGGATAGATCTTGGAAAACAAGGGACTGTAGGTCTTATTACGTATATGAGAACTGATTCAACACGTATCTCAGAAACAGCTCAAACAGAGGCTCGTGATTACATTACTGAGGCGTTTGGTGCGGAATACATAGGAACAGAGAAGAGGAAAGAAACGAAAAAGTCGAAAGCACAAGATGCGCATGAGGCGATTCGTCCTACTTCGGTAATGAGAAAGCCAGAGGAACTAAAAAGTTTCTTAAGTCGTGATCAACTCCGTTTGTATAAACTGATTTGGGAGCGATTTGTTGCAAGTCAAATGGCATCTGCTATAATGGATACTGTTACAGCGAAACTCATTAATAACAATGTTCAGTTCCGTGCAAGTGGATCAGTTGTAAAGTTCCCAGGATTTATGAAAGTGTACGTAGAGTCGAAAGATGATGGTGCGGAAGAAAAGGATAAGATGTTGCCACCGTTAGAAGTAGGTGAAACTGTATTTTCAAAAGATATAGAACCAAAGCAACATTACACACAGCCTCCGCCGCGTTACACAGAGGCTCGTCTAGTAAGAACACTTGAAGAGCTTGGAATTGGGAGACCGTCTACTTATGTACCGACACTTGAAACAATCCAAAAACGAGGATACGTTGCTTTAGATAATAAACGCTTCGTTCCGACTGAGCTTGGTGGAATAGTAATCGAACTTATTTTAGAGTTTTTCCCAGAAATTATTAACATTGAATTTACTGCCAATATGGAGCAAAGCCTTGATGAAGTAGAAGAAGGAAATGCAAATTGGGTGAAAATTGTTGATGATTTCTACGTAGGATTTGAACCGCGCTTAGAAAAAGCGGAAAAAGAAATGCGTGAAGTGGAAATTAAAGATGAACCAGCTGGGGAAGACTGTGAATTATGTAGTCACCCGATGGTCTTTAAAATGGGTAAATATGGGAAGTTTATGGCTTGTTCAAATTTCCCGGAATGTCGTAATACAAAACCGATTGTAAAAGAAATCGGTGTTACTTGTCCGAAGTGTGATAAAGGGCAAATTATTGAACGCCGTAGTAATAAAAAGAAACGCCTTTTCTACGGATGCGGTACGTATCCAGAATGTGACTTTGTATCTTGGGATAAGCCGATTGGTCGTAAATGTCCGAAGTGTGAAGGTATGCTCGTAGAGAAAAAGTTAAAAAAAGGCGTGCAAGTACAATGTATTTCGTGTGATTATGAAGAAGAACAACAAATGTGAGCGTAACTGCTCACATTTTTTTCGGGAAGAAAAGGAAAGGTGATATATATGACAACACAAGTAGTAAACGTCATTGGCGCAGGTCTTGCAGGAAGCGAAGCAGCTTACCAAATTGCAAAGCGTGGTGTCCAAGTAAAATTATATGAAATGAGACCAGTAAGGCAAACACCAGCTCATCATACAGATAAATTTGCTGAATTAGTATGTAGTAACTCACTTCGCGCAAACACATTGACAAATGCTGTTGGTGTTATTAAAGAAGAAATGCGTCTAATGGATTCTGTCATTATTCGTGCAGCTGATGAGTGCTCTGTACCAGCAGGAGGTGCTTTAGCTGTAGACCGTCATGAATTCGCGGCGAAAGTGACTGAATATGTGAAAAATCATCCGAACGTAACTGTAATGAATGAGGAAATCACTGAAATTCCAGAGGGACCAACTGTTATCGCGACAGGTCCACTTACGTCTCCGGATCTTTCTGCACAATTAAAAAAACTAACAGGTGAAGATTATTTTTATTTCTATGATGCTGCAGCGCCAATCGTTGAGAAAGACAGCATTGACATGAATAAAGTATATTTAAAATCCCGTTATGATAAAGGTGAAGCGGCATATTTAAACTGTCCAATGACAGAAGAAGAGTTTGATCGTTTTTATGAGGCTTTAATTGCTGCTGAGACAGTGCCTTTAAAAGAATTTGAAAAAGAAATTTTCTTTGAAGGTTGTATGCCAGTAGAAGTTATGGCAAGTAGAGGAAGACAGACGTTAGTATTTGGACCGATGAAGCCTGTTGGGTTAGAAGATCCGAAAACAGGGAAAACACCGTATGCGGTTGTTCAATTACGTCAAGATGATGCAGCAGGAACATTATATAATATTGTAGGCTTCCAAACACATTTAAAGTGGGGGCCACAAAAAGAAGTGTTACAGCTAATTCCAGGACTAGAAAACGCAGAGATTGTACGTTATGGTGTAATGCATCGTAATACGTTTATTAATTCGCCTAATTTACTTCGTCCAACATATCAATATAAACAACGTGATGATTTATTCTTCGCTGGTCAAATGACTGGTGTAGAGGGTTATGTTGAATCAGCAGCATCAGGATTATTAGCGGGTATTAACGCTGCTCGACTTGTAAAAGGTGAAGAGCCAGTTGTATTACCACCTGTAACTGCAATGGGAAGTATGGCAAATTATATTACTGCGACAAATGCGAAAAACTTCCAGCCAATGAATGCAAACTTCGGTTTATTTACACCGTTAGAGAAGAAAATTAAAAAGAAACAAGAGCGAAATGAAGCATATGCTACACGCGCTTTGGAAACAATTCAAAATTTTGTAAATATTTAATTAAATTTCTTGCAAAGGCTACTAAGTTGTGATACGATTTAGTAGCCTTTATTGAGGTGAATTATATGGATGTGAATGTGAAGAAATTGTTACAATTATTCGTTGGATATTTACAAATTGAAAGAAATTATTCAAAATATACAATTGCAAGTTATCAAAATGATTTAGAACATTTTGTGCAATTTATGGAGCGAGAAGGCATATCCTCTTTTTTAGATGTTACATACGCGGATGTTCGTTTATACTTGACGACGTTGCACGATCAGAAGTTAGCCCGTAAATCTGTCGCAAGGAAAGTATCAAGCTTACGAAGTTTATATCGTTTTTTGATGCGTGAAGGTTATCAAAAAGATAATCCGTTTGCACTTGCGTCACTTCCCAAGAAAGAATTGTCAATCCCAAAGTTTTTATATGCTGAAGAGTTAGAGGAATTGTTTGAAGTTTCTGATACAGGGGCACCATTAGGTCAAAGGAATCAAGCTTTATTAGAGTTGATGTATGCAACTGGGATTCGTGTAAGCGAATGCGTTAATTTGCAACTTACCGACATTGACTTTGCAGTGGGAACAATTTTAGTGATGGGAAAAGGGAAAAAACAAAGATATATTCCGTTCGGAAGCTATGCACAAGATGCTTTAATTACTTATATAGAGAACGGGAGAAAACAGTTAGCTCAAAAGACTGAAGAACAATCTCATATGGTATTTTTAAATGCGAAAGGTAAGCCGTTAACAGATCAGGGTGTACGTTATGTTTTGAACGAACTCATTAAGAAAGCTTCACTTACAATGCGGATAAGTCCCCATATGTTAAGGCATACATTTGCTACACATATGTTGGATGAAGGAGCGGATTTACGTACTGTGCAGGAGCTATTAGGTCATGAGAATTTGTCAACCACACAAATTTATACGCATGTCTCTAAAGAAAGATTGCGTTCTGTGTACATGAAGCATCACCCGCGGGCATAAATTGCTTTTAAGGCTATAAAAACATATAAAGGAGTTTTTTCTATGGGAAATTTCCACGCTACAACGATATTTGCAGTTCATCATAATGGAGAATGTGCAATGGCTGGAGATGGTCAGGTAACGATGGGAAATGCTGTTGTAATGAAACATACAGCTCGCAAAGTTCGCAAACTTTTCCAAGGGAAAGTTTTAGCTGGTTTTGCAGGATCAGTTGCTGATGCATTTACTCTTTTTGAAATGTTTGAAGGAAAATTAGAAGAGTATAATGGCAACTTGCAGCGCGCTGCAGTTGAGATGGCGAAACAATGGCGTGGTGATAAAATGCTACGTCAGCTAGAAGCAATGCTCATTGTCATGGATAAAACAACGATGCTCCTTGTTTCAGGTACAGGAGAAGTGATTGAACCAGATGATGGTATTTTAGCAATTGGTTCAGGCGGACATTATGCACTTGCTGCTGGTCGTGCTTTAAAGCAACATGCAAGTGAACATTTAACAGCGAAACAAATTGCGAAGGCCAGTTTAGAAATTGCAGGCGATATTTGTGTTTATACGAACCACAACATAATTGTTGAAGAATTGTAGAATCGTAAGGGAGGCATTTTATATGCATTTACATTTTACTCCGCGTCAAATTGTGGAAAAATTAGATCAATACATCATCGGTCAAAAAGATGCAAAGAAAGCGGTTGCTGTAGCTCTACGAAATCGATACCGTCGCAGTAAATTAGTTGAAAATTTACGTGATGAAATTGCACCTAAAAACATTTTAATGATTGGACCGACAGGTGTTGGTAAAACAGAGGTAGCACGGCGAATGGCGAAACTCGTTGGAGCACCTTTTATTAAGGTTGAAGCGACGAAATTTACAGAAGTTGGATATGTGGGTCGAGATGTAGAGTCGATGGTCCGTGACCTTGTTGAAACGTCTGTTCGCATTGTGAAAGAGGAAATGGTAGTTAAAGTTCAAGATAAAGCAGAAGAGCAAGCGAATCAACGTCTTGTTGAAATTTTAGTGCCGAGTCCGGAGAAGCAATCTGGATTTAAAAATCCATTAGAAATGCTTTTTGGTGGTAATCAAAATTCAAACCAAACATCTGATGCACAGGAAGATGATGAAATCGAAAAGAAACGTCAAGATGTGGAAAGAAAGCTTGCGGCAGGCCTTCTTGAAGATGAAGTGATATCAATCGAAGTGACGGAACAACAGTCTTCTATGTTTGATATGTTGCAAGGAACTGGCATGGAACAAATGGGAATGAATTTCCAAGATGCACTAGGAAGTATCATGCCGAAAAAAACGAAAAAACGTAAACTTTCTGTAAAAGAAGCAAGAAAACTCTTGACAAATGAAGAGGCACAGCGCTTAATTGATATGGATGAAGTTACACAAGAGGCTGTTTATCGTGCTGAACAGCTCGGGATTATTTTTATCGATGAAATTGACAAAATTGCTGGTAAGCAGTCGAATAGCGTAGATGTATCGCGTGAAGGTGTGCAACGTGACATTTTACCGATTGTAGAAGGATCGAATGTAGCAACGAAATACGGATCAGTAAAAACCGATTATATTTTATTTGTTGCAGCTGGAGCGTTCCATATGTCTAAACCGTCGGATTTAATTCCGGAATTGCAAGGGAGATTTCCGATTCGAGTAGAATTAACAAAATTATCGGCGGATGATTTTGTTAAAATATTAATCGAGCCTGACAATGCGCTAATTAAACAGTACACGGCGTTATTAGCGACTGAAGGTATAGAAATTGAATTTTCAGACGAAGCTATTCGTAAGATTGCTGAGATTGCTTATCAAGTTAATCAGGATACAGATAATATTGGAGCGAGAAGACTTCATACTGTTATGGAGAAGCTCCTTGAAGATTTATCGTTTGAGGCATCTGAAATTACGTTAGAGAAAATAACGATAACACCTCAATATGTTGAGGAAAAATTAGCGACAATAGCTAAAAATAAAGATGTGAGCCAGTTTATTTTGTAATAGTGTCATCAGGTGACTCGCCCTAGTTTCCAAGTGATGAAAAAATATGTAAGTAACATGTAGGAGGAAATTTTGAAATGGAATTATTAGCAAAAACGAGAAAATTAAATGCGTTATTACAGAGCGCAGCAGGAAAGCCTGTAAACTTTAGAGAGATGTCTGACACAATGTGTGAAGTAATTGAAGCGAACGTGTTCGTTGTAAGTCGTCGCGGTAAATTATTAGGATATGCGATTCACCAACAAATCGAAAACGAACGTATGAAGCACATGCTTGCAGAGCGTCAATTCCCAGAAGAGTATACGCAAAGTTTATTCAATGTTACAGAAACATCTTCAAATTTAGGTGTGGATAGTGACTACACAGCATTCCCAGTAGAAAATAGAGAATTATTCGGTCAAGGTTTAACTACAATCGTACCAATCGTTGGTGGCGGTGAGCGTCTAGGTACACTAGTATTAGCTCGTCTTGGTCAAGAGTTCTTAGACGATGATTTAATTCTTGCTGAATACAGCTCAACTGTTGTAGGTATGGAAATCTTACGTGAAAAAGCAGAAGAAATCGAAGAGGAAGCACGTAGTAAAGCTGTTGTTCAGATGGCGATTAGCTCATTATCTTACAGTGAGTTAGAAGCAATCGAGCATATCTTCGAAGAATTAAATGGAACAGAAGGTTTACTTGTTGCAAGTAAAATTGCTGATCGCGTAGGAATTACTCGTTCGGTAATCGTAAATGCACTACGTAAATTAGAAAGTGCTGGTGTTATTGAGTCTCGCTCTTTAGGTATGAAAGGAACATACATTAAAGTGCTAAACGACAAGTTTCTACAGGAACTTGCTAAATTAAAAACAAACTAATTTATAAAAAAACTCTCCTCGCTTGAGGAGAGTTTTTTGTTTTTTTAAGTGAATGATTTTGCTTACGTAAGGCGTCATGACAACATTCATTAGAAAACTATTAATTAACCTTCAATTCCTTGCTTAAAGGAATTGAAGGTTGGTAATACTAGGATTTGAGCGTGAAAAAAAGAAAGTTTTACATTGTTCGCATTTTCGACTTGATTGTAATATTTCAGTATGATATAGTAAGCAGTGGTGTCAGTACAAAGTACACACGTTTACTGATTTAAGTGTTGGTGCTACGTTCGTAGTTTCGCTTAGAGATGAAGTAAACGGAGGATATCAAAAAAACCATTTAGGAGGAACTAAATTATGTCAGTAATTTCTATGAAACAATTGCTTGAAGCTGGTGTTCATTTCGGACATCAAACTCGTCGTTGGAACCCAAAAATGAAGCGTTACATCTTCACAGAGCGTAACGGTATCTACATCATCGACTTACAAAAAACTGTGAAAAAAGTTGAGGAAGCTTACAGAACGATGCGTGACATCGCTGCTGAAGGTGGAGACATTTTATTCGTAGGTACTAAAAAACAAGCACAAGAAGCTATTAAAGAAGAAGCAACTCGTGCTGGTATGTACTTCGTTAACCAACGTTGGTTAGGTGGAACTTTAACAAACTTCCAAACAATCCAAAAGCGTATCAAGCGTCTTAAAGATATCGAAAGAATGCAAGAAGATGGTACTTTCGAAGTACTTCCTAAGAAAGAAGTTGTTCAACTTAAAAAAGAGTTAGAGCGTCTTGAGAAATTCTTAGGCGGTATTAAAGATATGAAAGGTCTTCCAAGTGCATTATTCATAGTAGACCCTCGTAAAGAGCGTATTGCAGTTGCTGAAGCACGCAAATTACACATTCCAATCATCGGTATCGTTGATACAAACTGTGATCCGGACGAAATCGATCACGTTATTCCAGCAAACGATGATGCAATTCGTGCTGTAAAACTTCTTACATCTAAAATGGCAGACGCGATCCTTGAAACAAAACAAGGTGAAGAAACTGTTACTGCGTAACAAATTTGGAAAGGTGATAAGGGGTTCGGCCTTTTATCACCTTTTTTAAGGTATAAACACCTTTATAAAAGGTATAAATACATATTTTAGGAGGATGAAAAATATGGCAATCACTGCACAAATGGTAAAAGAACTTCGCGAAAAAACTGGCGCAGGTATGATGGACTGCAAAAAAGCTTTAACAGAAACTAACGGCGACATGGAGAAAGCAATTGACTTCTTACGTGAAAAAGGTATTGCGAAAGCTGCTAAAAAAGCAGACCGCATCGCTGCTGAAGGTTTAACTTTCATCGAAACAAACGGTAACGAAGGTTTAATCTTAGAATTAAACTCTGAGACTGATTTCGTTGCGAAAAACGAAGGTTTCCAAGCGTTAATTAAAGAATTAGCTGCTCACTTATTAGCTAACAAACCTGCTAACGTTGAAGAAGCTATGGCTCAAACAATCGAAGGCGGCAAAACAGTAGAAGAGCACATCAACGAAGCAATCGCTAAAATTGGTGAAAAACTTACACTTCGTCGTTTCGAAATCGTATCAAAAACTGATGCTGATGCATTCGGCGCTTACCTACACATGGGTGGACGTATTGGTGTATTAACAGTTCTTGAAGGTTCTACTGACGAAGCAGCTGCTAAAGATGTAGCAATGCACATCGCAGCAGTTAACCCTAAATACATCGACCGCGATGCTGTAACAGCTGAAGAAGTTGAGCATGAGCGTCAAGTATTAACACAACAAGCTTTAAACGAAGGCAAGCCTGAAAAAATCGTTGCGAAAATGGTAGAAGGCCGTCTTGGCAAATTCTTTGAAGAGATTTGCTTACTTGACCAAACATTCGTTAAGAATCCTGACATGAAAGTTCGTCAATTCGTTGAGTCTAAAGGCGGAACATTAAAAGGATTCGTTCGCTACGCTGTTGGTGAAGGTATCGAAAAACGCGAAGACAACTTTGCTGAAGAAGTAATGAACCAAGTAAAAGGTAACAACTAATACAGATTAGGGAACACATTGTGTTCCCTTTTTTAAAATAAAGATGTAAGCAATTGGAGGTTCATTATGAGTAAACCGAAATATAATCGTGTCGTTTTAAAGCTGAGCGGAGAAGCTTTAGCTGGCGAGCAAGGATTTGGAATTAACCCAGCTGTTATTAAGTCAGTTGCGGAACAAGTGAAAGAAATTGCAGAACTTGATGTAGAGGTTGCTGTTGTTGTTGGTGGCGGTAACATTTGGCGTGGGAAAATTGGAAGTGAAATGGGCATGGATCGTGCAGGAGCAGATTACATGGGCATGTTAGCAACAGTTATGAATTCATTAGCTCTTCAAGATAGCTTAGAGAATATTGGAATTCAAACTCGCGTACAAACTTCAATTGAGATGCGTCAAGTGGCAGAGCCTTACATTCGTCGTAAAGCAATTCGTCACTTAGAGAAAAAACGTGTTGTTATCTTTGCTGCAGGTACAGGTAACCCATACTTCTCTACAGATACAACAGCAGCATTACGTGCAGCTGAAATCGAAGCGGACGTTATTTTAATGGCGAAAAATAATGTGGATGGCGTATATAGTGCAGATCCATCTATTGACCCAACAGCTACGAAATACGAAACACTTACTTACTTAGATGTATTAAAAGCAGGTTTAGGTGTAATGGATTCTACAGCTTCTTCTTTATGTATGGATAATGATATTTCATTAATTGTATTCTCGGTTATGGAAAAAGGTAACATTAAACGTGCCGTTTTAGGCGAAAATATTGGAACAGTTGTAAGGGGGAAATAAATTATGGGACAACAAGTATTGAAGTCTTCAAATGAAAAAATGGAAAAAGCAGTTGCTGCTTATTCTCGTGAATTAGCAACAGTTCGCGCTGGTCGTGCAAGCTCGTCTGTATTAGATAAGGTACAAGTTGATTACTATGGTGCACCAACACCAGTTGTGCAATTAGCGAACATTACAGTTCCAGAAGCACGTTTGCTTGTAATTCAACCTTATGATAAAACTTCTATCGGTGATATTGAAAAAGCAATTTTAAAAGCAGATTTAGGCTTAAACCCTTCTAATGATGGAACTGTAATTCGTATTGCATTTCCTGCATTAACAGAAGAGCGTCGTCGCGATCTTGTAAAAGTTGTGAAGAAATATGCTGAGGAAGCAAAAGTTGCTGTTCGTAACGTACGTCGTGACAGTAATGATGACCTTAAGAAGCTTGAAAAAGCTGGCGACATTACAGAAGATGATTTAAGAGGATATACTGAAGATATCCAAAAAGAAACAGATAAATATATTGCAAAAGTTGACGAAATCGCAAAAAACAAAGAAAAAGAAATTATGGAAGTGTAATAGCGATAATTTCGCAAATATGACCCTCTTCTTAAGGGGGTCTTTTTACACTTTTAGGCATACGTCTGCTTGTTGGAGGGTATGAATGATGTTTAAAAAGTTTCCTTTTTTTAAAAGTAAAAAGGTCACATCGTTTGATCATCTCATTGAAAAAGTGAAAAAAGGATATATCCCAGAACATATTGCTATTATTATGGATGGTAATGGAAGATGGGCAAAGAGAAGAGCCATGCCTCGCATTGCTGGTCATCATGAAGGTATGCAAGTTGTGAAGAAAATCACAAAATTTGCAAGTAAGCTTGATGTGAAAGTATTAACTCTTTATGCTTTTTCGACTGAGAACTGGAAAAGACCGAAAAAAGAAGTTGATTATTTGATGAAGCTTCCAGAAGAATTTTTAGGTGCATTTTTACCAGAGTTGATTGAAGAAAACGTACAAGTCCGAGTAATAGGGCAAAAAGATCGTCTTCCTACGCATACGCGCAGAGCGATGGAAAAAGCCATGGAAGATACGAAAGAGAATACGGGATTAATTCTTAATTTCGCGTTAAACTATGGAAGTCGAGATGAAATCGTTTCTGCTGTGCAACATATGATGAAAGATAGTGAGGAAGGAAAAATTCGTTCGGAAGAAATAAGTGAAGAAAAGATTTCTTCTTACTTAATGACGAGTTCTTTACCTGATCCAGAGTTGTTAATCCGTACAAGCGGAGAGCTACGTATTAGTAATTTCATGTTATGGCAAATTGCTTATTCGGAATTTTGGTTTACAGATGTGTATTGGCCAGATTTTACCGAGGAACATTTGCTAAATGCGATTACAGACTTTCAACATAGAGGGCGCAGATTCGGAGGCGTGTAGAAAGAGAGGGTTTGGTAGTGAAACAGAGAATTATTACTGGAGTGATTGCTGCCGCGCTATTCATTCCCATCGTAATTTACGGTGGCGTGCCTTTTACAGTTTTAGTGTATGCACTTGCTTCTATAGGTTTATATGAATTAATTCGTATGAACAAGCTTACGCTTATTTCGGTACCAACAGTTTTAGCTGCAGTATTATTGTGGATTATTTTAATTCCGAGTAGTGCATCAGAACTGTTTACGTGGATTGGGTTAGGTAAATTAGAAATCACATTTGTGATTGTTTTATTACTTTTATCATATACAGTCCTTTCTAAGAATACATTTACTTTTGACAATGCTTCATTTTTACTTATGGCAACGACATATGTTGGAATGGGATTCTTATATTTAAATGAAACGAGAATATTAGGAATCAAATATGTGTTCTGTGCACTATTTGTCATATGGGCAACTGATTCAGGTGCATATTTCATAGGGAAAGCATTTGGAAAAAGAAAATTATGGCCAGAAATTAGTCCGAATAAAACGATTGAAGGTTCATTAGGCGGTATTGTTTGTGGAATTGTTGTTGCACTTGTTTACAATATGTTCTTCCCAGTTGAAGCGAATGTAGGAGTTTTAATCGTTCTGACGATTATCATTTCTATTTTTGGACAAATTGGTGATTTAGTGCAATCTGCATTTAAACGCCATTATGGTGTAAAGGATTCAGGTACAATTTTACCTGGACATGGTGGTATTTTAGATCGAACAGATAGTTGGTTATTTGTGTTACCAATTCTATACTTCTTATTACAATACAATTAATAAATGAACGAGGGGTTGGAGTCATGAAAAACATTAGTTTACTAGGTGCAAGCGGATCAATCGGTACACAAACATTAGATGTGTTACGCTCGCACCCAGACCAATTCCGTCTCGTTGCTTTTTCTGTAGGGAAAAATGTTGATTATGCAGTAAAGGTAATTCAAGAATTTTCCCCGCAAATTGTCTCTGTGCAAAGAGAGGAAGATGTTTTAAAATTACAAGCTGTTTCTGGTAATACAAAAGTAGTATATGGTAGCGAAGGCTTATTAGAAGTAGCGCTGCACCCAGATACAGAAATTGTAGTGAATGCTGTTGTAGGTAGCGTAGGGTTGTTACCGACACTCCGCGCAATTGAGGCGAAAAAAACAATTGGAATTGCAAATAAAGAAACGTTAGTAACTGCAGGGCATCTTGTAATGGAAGCAGCACGAAAACATAATGTATCGTTACTTCCAGTAGACAGTGAACATTCAGCTATTTTTCAATGCTTGAATGGTGAAAATGAAAAAAGAATCTCTCGCTTAATTATAACTGCTTCAGGCGGAAGTTTTCGTGATAAAACGAGAGATGAATTGCATCAAGTGACCGTAGAAGATGCACTTCGTCATCCAAACTGGTCAATGGGTTCGAAAATTACAATTGATTCTGCTACAATGATGAATAAGGGGCTAGAAGTAATTGAAGCACACTGGCTTTTTGGTATCCCTTATGAGCAAATCGATGTTGTTCTACATAAAGAAAGTATTATTCATTCTATGGTTGAATTTGAAGATCGTAGTGTAATGGCACAGCTTGGCTCACCTGATATGCGAGTACCGATTCAATACGCGCTTACATATCCTGATAGATTGCCTCTTTCAGACACGAAACAGTTAAATTTATGGGAAATGGGAACATTGCATTTTGAGAAAATGAATCAAGAGCGTTTCCGTTGTCTACGTTTTGCGTATGAAGCTGGAAAGACAGGTGGAAGTATGCCGGCTGTAATGAACGCGGCAAATGAAGTAGCTGTTGAAGCTTTTTTACAAAAGAGAATTGGTTTCTTAACAGTGGAAGACCTCATTGAAAAAGCAATGCACCATCACACTGTCATTGCACGTCCGAGCTTAGAGGAAATTCAGGAAATTGACGCAGCCACAAGACGGTTTGTGATGGAACAAATTTAGCAAAGGTGGTTATGGAATTGAATACAGCGATTGCCTTTATATTAATTTTCGGTGCACTCGTATTTTTCCATGAGCTAGGGCATCTATATTTCGCAAAAAGAGCAGGTATTTTGTGCCGCGAGTTTGCGATTGGTTTTGGTCCGAAAATATTCTCATTTGAAAAGAATGAAACGGTGTATACGATTCGATTACTGCCCCTTGGTGGCTATGTAAGAATGGCTGGCGAGGATGCGGACACAGTTGAGTTAAAACCTGGAAAAAAGGTTGGACTTGTATTAAATGAAAAAGACGAAGTTGTGAAATTAGTTTTTGACGGGCATGAAAAATATCCAAATGTTCGTGTCATTGAAGTCGAACAAGCTGATTTAGAGCATAATCTTACAATTTTGGGTTATGAAGAGTACGAGGAAGAGCTGCAAACATTCCGAGTAAATGAAAAAGCTCGTATCATTTCTGCGGGAGAAGAAATTCAAATCGCTCCGTACAATAGACAATTTGGCTCTAAAAAATTGGGCCAACGTGCTCTAACAATCTTTGCAGGTCCTGCAATGAACTTTATTCTAGCATTTGTTATTTTTGTGATTCTTGGATTTGTACAAGGAGTTCCTGTTGACAAACCAATGGTCGGAAAAGTAATGGAGAATAGTGCTGCAGAACAAGCTGGATTAAAAGAAAACGATACAATTCAAGCAATCAATGGGAAAAACACTAGTACATGGAAAGATGTTGTAACGATTGTACGTGAAAACCCAAATAAAGAAATTACGTTACATGTAAAGCGTGATAGTGAGCAATTTAATGTGAAAGTAACACCAACGCTTGATAAAGAAGGAAAAGACGAAGTTGGTAGAATTGGTGTTTATTCTCCTGTAGAGAAAACAGTGATGGGTTCTATTAAATCAGGGTTTGAACAAACATACGAATGGACGAAACTAATTTTTGATTCTCTTGTGAAATTAGTAACGGGTCAATTTTCTATTAATGAGTTGTCAGGTCCAGTAGGAATTTATAATCTAACAGATCAAGTTGTAGATTATGGATTTACGCGTGTACTAAGTTTAGCGGCAGTTTTAAGTATTAACCTTGGTTTATTTAATTTATTACCAGTCCCAGCTTTAGACGGTGGACGTTTGTTCTTCTTCTTAATTGAAGCATTACGAGGAAAACCAATTGATCGTCAAAAAGAAGGAATGGTTCACTTTATTGGGTTTGCATTATTAATGTTGCTTATGTTAGTTGTAACATGGAATGACATCCGTAAGTTTTTCTTGTAAAATAAGAAGAAGTTTATAATGAAATAGAGCTCATAGAATAAAATCCCTCACCTAACTCGAGGTGAGGGATTTTATTGCGTGTAAGAGTAAAATGAAGAGGTGCGAATAAATGAAACAAAGTATGGTATTCAGTCCTACATTACGTGAAGTTCCAGCAGATGCTGAAATTAAGAGTCATCAATTATTACTTCGCGCAGGGTTTATGCGTCAAAATGCTTCTGGTATTTATAGTTTTCTACCATTTGGTTTAAAAGTGTTACACAAAGTAGAACGTATTGTTCGTGAAGAAATGGAGCGCGCAGGGGCAGTAGAACTATTAATGCCAGCTATGCAAGCTTCTGAATTATGGCAAGAATCAGGTCGTTGGTATTCTTACGGATCAGAATTAATGCGTATGAAAGATCGTAATGCTCGCGAGTTTGCGCTAGGGGCAACTCATGAGGAAGTAATTACAGATCTTGTACGTGATGAAATTAAATCATACAAAAAACTACCATTAACATTATATCAAATTCAAACAAAATTCCGTGATGAGCAAAGACCACGTTTCGGTTTATTACGCGGAAGAGAATTTTTAATGAAAGATGCGTATTCTTTCCATGCAACACAAGAAAGTTTGGATGAAGTATATAGCGGTTTATACAAAGCGTATTCTAATATCTTTGCTCGTTGTGGTTTGAATTTCCGTGCAGTTATCGCTGATTCTGGAGCAATGGGTGGAAAAGATACACACGAATTTATGGTGTTATCTGATGTAGGTGAAGATACAATTGCGTATTCTGATACATCTGATTATGCGGCAAATATTGAAATGGCTCCTGTTGTTGCTACGTATACGAAGAGCGATGAAGCCGAAAAAGCACTTGAAAAAGTAGCAACTCCAGATCAAAAAGCTATTGAAGAAGTATCTGCATTCTTAAATATCGCAGCGGAAAAATGCATTAAATCTATGGTGTTTAAAGTAGATGCGAAATTAGTAGTAGTACTTGTTCGTGGCGATCATGAAGTCAATGATGTAAAAGTGAAGAATGTATACGGAGCTTCAGTCGTTGAGCTTGCTTCACATGAAGAAATAAAAGAGTTATTAAACTGTGAAGTGGGTTCTTTAGGACCGATTGGTGTTACAGGGGATATCGAAATTATCGCTGACCATGCTGTAGCATCAATTGTCAACGGATGTTCAGGAGCGAACGAAGAAGGGTTCCATTATGTAAATGTAAATCCAGAACGTGACTTTAAAGTAAGTCAATATACAGATTTACGCTTCATCCAAGAAGGAGACCAATCTCCAGATGGAAATGGAACAATTCTTTTCGCACGTGGAATTGAAGTTGGTCATGTATTCAAATTAGGAACTCGTTATAGTGAAGCAATGAACGCAACGTTCCTAGATGAAAACGGAAAAACAAAACCACTTATTATGGGTTGTTACGGTATCGGTGTATCTCGTACAGTGGCAGCAATCGCAGAGCAGTTTAATGATGAGAACGGTTTAGTTTGGCCAAAAGCTGTTGCACCGTTCCATGTGCATGTAATTCCAGTAAATATGAAATCTGATGCACAACGTGAAATGGGTGAAAATATCTATAACTCATTACAAGAGCAAGGATACGAAGTATTACTAGATGATCGTGCAGAACGTGCAGGTGTTAAATTTGCAGATGCAGATTTATTCGGCCTTCCAGTTCGTGTTACAGTTGGTAAAAAAGCAGATGAAGGTATTGTAGAAGTGAAAGTACGTGCTACAGGCGAGTCTGAAGAAGTGAAAGTAGAAGAACTTCAAACATATATTGCTAATATTTTAAAATAAGAAGAGGTACCTCGTAATGAGGTACCTTCTCTTTCTTTGTAAACGTATTTTGTAAAAGAAGAAGGAAGAAATCTTTCTTTGTAGTACGTTTCAATTTATAATAGCAAATGGAAGGAGAGTGCTTATGTCATTAACAAATGAACAACAAGAGCGATTTCAAATTTTGCTCCAACAGTTGCAAATACCAGAAGACCTTATAAATCAATATTTACATGGCGGTGGTATTGAAAAGCTAGTTATTGATAAAGCGAATAAAAGTTGGCATTTTGACTTACAAGTGCCACGTATTTTGCCGACAGAATTATATGAGTTGCTAGAAACAAAGCTTAAGCAATCATTTTCTCATATTGCAAGAACAACATTTGCATTAGAAGCAGAGAATAAACAATTTACAGAAGAAGAAGTAAAGGCATATTGGCCGCTTTGTACAGAACGAATTACATTTTCACCTATGTTCGCGTACTTAAAGAAGCAACTTCCGCAGGTCAATGGCGTGAAGTTGCTATTAAATGTGAATAATGAGCTGGAATCTACTACTTTAAAGAAAAACGTTGCGAAACCAGTAGGTGATCAATACGAAGCTTTTGGATTCCCGCGTTTTCAGTTAGACACACATATAAAGCAAAATGCAGAAGAAATGCAAAAGTTTCGTGAGCAGACACAGGAAGAAGATCGTCAACGAGTTATACAGGCTATGGAAGAGATGGCTAAAAGGCAAGCTGAAGAAAGTGATGTTGTTCATGAAGGACCAGTTGTGCTTGGTTATCTTATTAAGCCAGATGAAGAGATTACGCCGCTGCGTGAAATTCAAGATGAAGAAAGAAGAAAAACCGTTCAAGGGTATGTTTTCCATGTAGAGACGAAAGAACTTCGTAGTGGACGTACATTATTAACTTTAAAGATAACTGACTATACGGACTCTATTATGATTAAGATGTTCTCACGTGATAAAGAAGATATCCCGATGTTACAATCCTTGAAAAAAGGAACTTGGGTAAAAGCGCGTGGTTCAGTTCAAAATGATACATTCGTGCGTGATTTAGTTATGATCGCAAATGATATAAATGAAATAACGGGACCTTCTCGTAAAGATAAAGCAAAAGAAGGAGAAAAAAGAGTAGAACTTCATCTTCATACTCCAATGAGTCAAATGGATGCTGTTACTTCTGTTTCTAAGCTCGTTGCCCAAGCCGGAAAATGGGGGCATGAGGCTATTGCAGTTACAGACCATGCTGTTGCACAGTCGTTCCCAGAAGCATATTCTGCTGGTAAAAAGGCTGGAGTTAAAGTTCTATATGGTGTAGAAGCAAATTTAGTTAATGATGGTGTGCCGATAGCATATAACGAAGCACATCGTCTACTTGCAGAAGAAACATATGTTGTCTTTGACGTTGAGACAACAGGGTTATCTGCTGTATATGATACAGTCATTGAGTTAGCTGCTGTAAAGGTAAAAGGTGGAGAAATTATTGATCGCTTTGAATCTTTCGCAAATCCTCATCAACCATTATCGGCGACGATTATTGAATTAACAGGTATTACAGATGATATGTTAACTGATGCACCAGAAGTGGACGAAGTGTTTAAAAAGTTTGAGGAATGGATGGGTGACCATACACTTGTTGCTCATAACGCAAGCTTCGATATGGGCTTTATTAACGTAGGTTTTAAAAAGGCTGGGATAGAAAAAACGAAAAATCCAGTTATTGATACGTTAGAACTTGCACGGTTCTTATTCCCAGAAATGAAAAATCATCGATTAAATACGATGTGTAAAAAGCTTGATATTGAATTAACGCAACATCACCGTGCGATTTATGATACAGAAGCAACGGGATATTTACTTGTGAAGATGTTAAAAGATGTGATTGAAAAGGGATTTGAATATCACGATCAACTAAACGATAGTATGGGACAAGGGGATGCGTATAAACGTGGGCGTCCAAGTCATATGACGTTACTTGCCACATCAGATGTTGGGTTGAAAAACTTATATAAACTTGTTTCATATTCTCACTTGAATTACTTTTATCGTGTACCACGTGTACCACGATCACTATTAAAAAAATATCGCGAAGGCATTTTAGTAGGAACAGCTTGTGACAAAGGTGAAGTATTTGAAGCTATGATGCAAAAAGCGCCTGAAGAAGTAGAAGAAATTGCACAGTTTTACGATTACATTGAGGTTATGCCTCCAGAAGTGTTACGTCATTTAGTGGAACGTGAACTCGTTCGAGATGAAGGACAGTTAAAAACAATAATTTCTAACTTAGTAAAACTAGGTGAGACGTTAGATAAACCAGTTGTTGCTACTGGGAATGTGCATTATTTAGATCCTGAGGACGCGATATATCGGAAAATTTTAGTCAGTTCGCAGGGAGGAGCTAATCCGTTAAATCGCCATTCATTACCACCTGTACATTTCCGTACAACAAATGAAATGCTAGATTGTTTTTCATTCTTAGGTGAAGACAAAGCAAAAGAAATTGTTGTGACAAATACACACAAGATCGCATCATTAATTGGTGATGTTCGTCCAGTAAAAGATGATTTATACACACCGAAAATTGAAGGTGCTGATGATGAAACACGTGATATGAGCTATATAATGGCAAGAAGTATCTATGGAGATGAACTACCGGAAATTGTAGAAGCTCGTTTGGAAAAAGAATTGAAAAGTATTATTGGACATGGATTCGCCGTTATTTATTTAATTTCACATAAGCTTGTGAAAAAATCGTTAGTGGACGGTTATCTAGTAGGTTCGCGTGGATCGGTAGGTTCATCATTTGTTGCAACGATGATGGAAATTACAGAAGTAAACCCATTACCACCGCACTATGTATGTCCAAAGTGTAAACAATCAGAGTTCTTTAATGACGGTTCTGTAGGTTCTGGTTTTGATTTACCAGATAAAGAATGCCCAACATGTAATGTTCCATATGTGAAAGATGGGCATGACATTCCTTTCGAAACGTTCCTTGGATTTAAAGGGGATAAGGTACCGGATATCGATTTGAATTTCTCCGGAGAATACCAACCACGCGCCCATAACTATACGAAATTACTGTTCGGTGAAGATTATGTATACCGCGCAGGAACAATTGGTACGGTTGCGGAAAAAACCGCTTATGGGTATGTGAAAGGTTATGCTAATGATCATAACTTAACAATTCGAAATGCAGAGATTGATCGCTTAGTTGCAGGATGTACAGGTGTAAAGCGTACGACCGGACAGCATCCAGGTGGTATTATCGTTGTACCAGATTACATGGATATCTTTGACTTTTCACCAATTCAGTTTCCGGCTGATTCAATAGGTGCTGAGTGGAGAACAACGCACTTTGACTTCCACTCAATTCATGATAATTTATTGAAACTTGATATATTAGGACACGATGATCCGACTGTTATTCGTATGCTTCAAGATTTAAGTGGTATTGACCCGAAAACAATCCCAACGGATGATCCAGAAGTAATGAAAATTTTCTCTGGTCCAGAATCTTTAGGGGTAACGGAAGAACAAATTAACTGTAAAACAGGTACACTTGGTATACCAGAGTTTGGTACGAAATTCGTAAGACAAATGTTAGAAGAAACGAAACCAACGACGTTTTCAGAGCTTGTCCAAATTTCTGGACTGTCCCATGGTACAGATGTATGGTTAGGTAATGCGAATGAATTAATTTATAACGGTACGTGTACACTGAGTGAAGTTATCGGTTGTCGTGATGACATCATGGTATATTTAATTTATCAAGGCTTGGATCCATCATTAGCCTTCAAAATCATGGAGTCGGTGCGTAAAGGTAAAGGTGTACCTGAAGAATGGGAAGAGGAAATGAGAAATAACAATGTACCAGGTTGGTATATTGATTCATGTAAGAAGATTAAGTACATGTTCCCTAAAGCCCATGCGGCCGCTTACGTACTTATGGCTGTACGTATTGCATACTTTAAAGTACATTTCGCACTTTTATTCTATGCGGCATATTTTACAGTTCGTGCAGATGACTTTGATGTAGAGGCGATGGCGAAAGGTTCAGCATCCATACGTGTAAAAATTGATGAGATTGCACAAAAAGGATTGGATGCAGCACCGAAAGAGAAGAGTTTATTAACGGTATTAGAAATGACACTTGAAATGTGTGAGCGTGGTTATTCATTCCAAAAGGTTGATTTATACCGCTCGCATGCAACCGAATTTATAATTGATGGGGATACTTTAATTCCTCCATTTAATGCAGTTCCCGGTCTTGGTACAAACGCAGCTTTCAGTATTGTTGAAGCTCGTAAAAATGGTGATTTCTTATCAAAAGAAGACTTACAGCAGCGCAGTAAGGTTTCTAAAACGATTATTGAGTATTTAGATGGTCAAGGTTGTCTAGGAGATTTACCGGATCAAAACCAATTGTCACTGTTCTAATAGGTAGGAAAAATCTTTGCAAATCAACATTTGCTATGGTATACTATAAACCGAGATAACCATGTCATGTATATTTTGTGAAAAAGAGAGTGGGGAAACCCACTCTTTCGTGTTACTATCTACATTTTGCTGATGTAGATAGTAAAGATATTTCTGTCGTATATACATATTTTGTTACAAGTTTTACTTCTTAAATTTGGTAATACTAAGACAGATATTCCCTGCTTAACGGCAGGGGCTTTTGTTAGCTAACGAGAAAGAATAAGATAGACCGTCTTTATGAACGGGATCTTTTCTTGTAAATGGTACATGGCGGCAGGAAGGAGGCTGTTTATGGATAAGAAAGTCACAGAAATTGTAGAAGCATTTGCGCAGCCAATCGTTGAAGAGTTAAATCTTGAACTTGTAGATGTAGAGTATGTGCAAGAAGGACAAGACTGGTTCTTACGCGTATTCATCGATTCTGAAAAGGGAGTCGAAATTGAAGAATGCGGTGCGGTAAGTGAACGTTTAAGCGAAGCTTTAGATAAAGAGGATCCAATTCCTCATCTTTACTTTTTGGATGTATCATCTCCTGGAGCGGAACGTCCATTAAAGAAAGAGAAAGACTTCCAGCAAGCGGTAGGAAAACAAGTGGCAATTAAAACATATAAGCCGATTGATGGTGAGAAGATGTTTGAAGGAAAGCTACTTTCCTACGACGGTAATACAATTACACTACTATTAACAATTAAAACACGTAAAAAAGAAATCCAAATTCCAATGGATAAAGTTGCAAATGCGCGACTTGCTGTTACGTTTTAGTAAGAAGGGGGATCTTCATGAGCACTGAGTTGTTAGATGCTTTGCTCGTATTAGAGTCAGAAAAAGGTATTAGCAAAGATATTATTATTGATGCGATTGAAGCAGCATTAATCTCTGCTTATAAACGCAATTTTAACCAAGCACAAAACGTTCGTGTGAGCTTTAACCCAGAAGTGGGAACAATTCAAGTTTTAGCACGTAAGGACGTTGTAGATAATGTGTTTGATCCACGTCTTGAAATCTCTGTAGAAGAGGCAAGACAAATTAATCCAAACTACCAAGATGGTGACGTACTAGAAATTGAAGTAACGCCAAAAGATTTTGGTCGTATTGCAGCGCAAACTGCAAAACAAGTTGTAACACAACGAGTTCGTGAGGCGGAACGTGGTGTAATTTATTCAGAATTTAGTGATCGTGAAGAAGACATTATGGTTGGTATTGTACAGCGCCAAGATGCTCGTTTCATCTATGTAAGCTTAGGTAAAGTAGAAGCTTTATTACCTGTAAGTGAGCAAATGCCAAATGAGCAATATAAACCACATGATCGTATTCGCGTATTTATTACAAAAGTAGAAAAGACAACAAAAGGACCACAAATTTACGTATCACGTACACATCCTGGTCTTTTAAAACGTTTATTCGAAATGGAAGTTCCAGAAATTTATGATGGAACTGTAGAAATTCGCTCTGTAGCACGTGAAGCAGGCGACCGTTCTAAAATTTCTGTATATGCAGAGAATATCGATGTTGATCCAGTAGGTTCTTGTGTAGGACCGAAAGGACAACGTGTACAACGCGTTGTAGATGAACTAAAAGGTGAAAAGATTGACATCGTTCGCTGGTCGAATGACCCAGTTGAATATGTTGCAAATGCTTTAAGTCCATCACAGGTTGTTAAAGTACTTGTAGATGAAGCAGAGAAAGCAACAACTGTTGTTGTTCCAGACCACCAGCTTTCATTAGCGATTGGTAAGCGTGGACAAAATGCGCGTCTTGCAGCTAAATTAACAGGCTGGAAAATTGATATTAAAAGTGAGTCTGATGCGAAACAACTTGGTATTGTGACAGAAGAAGATAGCGTAATCGCATTCGGATTCGATTCAGCTGAAGACGAAATCGAATAGAGGTGATGAGTATGAGCAATCGAAAAGTTCCGTTACGAAAATGTATTGCGACGCAAGAGATGAAATCAAAACGAGAGCTAGTTCGCATTGTTCGTTCCAAAGAGGGCGAAGTGTCTATTGATTTATCAGGAAAAAAATCAGGACGAGGTGCATATTTATCAAAAGATAAAGAAAGCATTATTCAAGCCCAAAAGAAAAACATTTTGGAACATCATCTAAAAGCGAAAATCGACAGTTCTCTGTACGAAGAGCTTCTTGAGCTTGTTGAGAAGGAGTCGAAATAAGTGTCTGATTGGAAATCATTTTTAGGACTAGCAAACCGCGCTCGAAAACTTATTTCGGGTGAAGAACTCGTTTTAAAAGAAGTACGAAGTGGCAAAGCAAAGCTAGTATTGCTTTCTGAAGATGCGTCAGCGAACACTACAAAACGTATCATTGATAAAACCACGTACTACAACATACCAATGAGAAAAGTCGAAAATCGACAACAATTAGGGCATGCGATTGGGAGAGACGAGCGAGTCGTTGTAGCTGTTTTAGATGAAGGCTTTGCGAAAAAGCTACGTAGCATGCTCGATACAAATTACCGGGGGTGAAGGTATGAGTAAAATTCGAGTACATGAATATGCAAAAAAAAATAATATCTCAAGTAAAGATCTTATGACAAAACTAAAAGAGATGAATATCGAGGTTTCGAATCATATGACAATGTTAGAAGATGAAGTAGTAAACAAATTAGATAATCAATATAGCGCTGGAGCGGAAAAACCTTCTGTTGCAGATGAGTTTGAAGTAGAAGAGAAAGTTGTTCGCAGTAAAAAGAACAGCAATAAGAATAAGAAAAAAGGCAAAGCAAATGAAGATAAACGTCAAGATAACTTTGCTGGAAGACAACAAACACCAATAGTAGAAACACCAGATAAAATCACTTTCTCTGGAAGCCTTACAGTAGGTGACCTTGCTAAAAAGTTAAGCAAAGAGCCATCTGAAATTATTAAAAAGCTCTTCATGCTAGGAATTATGGCGACAATTAACCAAGACTTAGATAAAGATACAATTGAGTTAATTGCTACTGATTACGGTATTGAAGTAGAAGAAGAAGTAGTTGTAAGTGAAACTGAATTTGAAACATTCATCGATGAGCAAGATGATGAAGAAAACTTAAAAGAACGTCCAGCTGTTGTTACAATTATGGGACACGTTGACCATGGTAAAACAACATTGCTTGACTCTATCCGTAATTCAAAAGTAACTGCTGGCGAAGCTGGTGGAATTACTCAGCATATCGGTGCATACCAAGTTGATGTAAATGATAAGAAAATTACGTTCTTAGATACACCAGGTCACGCGGCATTTACAACAATGCGTGCTCGTGGTGCACAAGTAACAGATATTACAATTCTTGTTGTTGCAGCTGATGACGGTGTTATGCCACAAACAGTTGAAGCGATTAGCCATGCGAAAGCAGCTGGAGTACCAATTATTGTTGCTGTGAATAAAATGGATAAACCAGCGGCAAATCCTGATCGTGTAATGCAAGAATTAACAGAATATGAATTAGTTCCAGAAGCTTGGGGCGGAGACACGATTTTCGTACCAATTTCTGCAATTCAAGGCGAGGGAATTGACAACTTACTAGAAATGATCCTTCTTGTGAGTGAAGTAGAAGAATATAAAGCAAATCCAAATCGCTATGCAGCTGGTACTGTAATTGAAGCACAGCTTGATAAAGGTAAAGGAACTATCGCGACATTACTTGTTCAAAACGGTACACTTCGAGTTGGAGATCCAATTGTTGTTGGAACATCATTCGGTCGTGTTCGTGCAATGGTAAGTGATATTGGTCGTCGTGTAAAAGTTGCTGGTCCATCAACTCCTGTTGAAATTACAGGTTTAAATGAAGTGCCACAAGCGGGAGATCGTTTCATGGCATTCGCTGATGAGAAGAAAGCTCGTCAAATTGGTGAATCACGTGCACAAGAAGCGTTAGTTGCACAACGTGGTGAGAAATCTAAATTCAGCCTGGAAGATTTATTCCAACAAATCCAAGAGGGCGATGTAAAAGAAATTAACTTAATTGTGAAAGCAGACGTACAAGGTTCTGTAGAAGCAATGGCAGCATCACTTCGTAAAATTGATGTTGAAGGCGTAAAAGTAAAAATTATCCATACAGGCGTAGGTGCGATTACAGAATCTGATATTATTTTAGCTTCTGCATCTAATGCAATTGTAATTGGATTTAACGTACGCCCTGATGTGAATGCGAAGCGTACAGCTGAATTAGAGAAAGTTGATGTTCGTTTACACCGTATTATCTATAAAGTAATCGAAGAAATTGAATCAGCAATGCAAGGTATGCTGGATCCAGAATTCGAAGAAAAAGTAATCGGTCAAGCGGAAGTTCGTCAAACATTCAAAGTAACAAAAGTTGGAACAATCGCAGGTTGTTACGTAATAGACGGTAAAATTACACGTGATAGTGGCGTTCGTATTATCCGTGATGGCGTAGTAGTCTTCGAAGGAAAACTTGATACGTTAAAACGTTTCAAAGACGACGTAAAAGAAGTTGCACAAAACTATGAGTGTGGTATTACAATTGAGAGATATAATGATCTTAAAGAAGGGGACATCATTGAAGCATACGTTATGGAAGAAGTGAAGCGATGATTATCGCTTCACTCTCATTCGAGTGTATGATTTACGATGTGCATTCTTTAAAAGAGAAACGAGCAATTTTGCAACGTGTGTTAACTCGTGTGAAACAGCGCTATAATGTAGCTGTTTCTGAAGTTGGGCATCAAGATGTATGGCAACGTACAGAAATTGCAATTGTTTCCGTATCCTCAAATCGTGTTGTCTGTGAAAAAGAAATGAATCGTGTACTTGAGTATATCGATTCATTTCCTGAAATTGAACGTACGATAACACATTTGGAATGGTATTGAATGAGGTGAAGAGTTATGAAATTACGTGCGAACCGTGTGGGCGAGCAAATGAAAAAAGAATTAGGCGACATTATCAGTCGTAAAATTAAAGACCCACGTATTGGATTTGTTACAGTAACAGATGTACAAGTGAGTGGAGATTTACAAATTGCTAAAGTATACATTTCTGTTTTAGGTGACGAAGAACAGAAAGAAAATACATTAAAAGGTTTAGCGAAGGCAAAAGGCTTTATTCGTTCAGAAATTGGCCAACGTATTCGTCTTCGTAAAACACCAGAAATTACCTTTGAGTTTGATGAGTCTATCGGATATGGTCATCGAATTGATACACTTTTACATGAAATTAATAAAGACGGTAAACGTGAAGAATAATGGATAGACATTTGTCTATCCATTTTTTCAATGTAAAATAAGTTTTGCATAATTGCAATTACTACAAAAGAATAATGATGAGGTGAGTATATGGAAGGTGTAGTATTATTACATAAGCCAAAGGGAATGACATCACATGATTGTGTGTTCAAATTAAGAAAGATATTGCGTGAGAAACGAATTGGTCATACAGGGACACTGGATCCAGATGTAACAGGAGTATTACCTATTTGCGTTGGGCGTGCAACAAAAATTGCGCAATTTTTAACAAGTGAAACAAAAACATACGAAGGTGAAGTGACATTAGGATTTTCGACAACAACAGAAGATGCTTCTGGTGAAGTTGTGGAGAAACAAGATGTAAATCGTGTCATTACACGTAAAGAAGTAGAAGAGGTACTAGCGGAATTAACAGGGACAATTGAACAAATGCCGCCGATGTTCTCAGCTGTAAAAGTTAACGGGAAAAAACTATACGAATATGCAAGGGCAGGACAAGAAGTTGAACGTCCAGTTCGTACAATTACAATTCATGAATTTGTATTACTTGATGAACGTGAAGTTTTTGAAGGGGAAAATATTTCATTTCGTTTCCGTGTAACGTGTAGTAAAGGAACATATGTAAGAACACTAGCAGTAATGATAGGTGAAAAGCTTGGATTTCCATCACATATGTCTCACCTTGTAAGAACAGCATCTGGTGAATTTTTACTAGAAGATTGCATATCATTTGAAGAAATTGAAGAAAACGTGCAAAATGGAACAGTAGAGTCTATTTTCATCTCAATTGATGAGGCGCTAAGTAAGTTTCCAAAAATGGTTGTAGATGAAAAGCAAGCTGAAAAAATAAAGAACGGTATGTTCTTAAAGAATGAATTAGAAACAACAGCACCATTTATTACAGTATTTGATAAAAATGATCGTTGCTTAGCAATTTATGAACATCACCCAAAACACCCTGGAATGCTAAAGCCAATGAAAGTACTTGTGAATAATCAAGAACTAAAGCTATAATGAATTATTGGAAGGATTATTACAGAAAAAGGTGAATTCAAGCGTGAAACTTATTCATTTAACTCATCCACATGAACAGAATAAAATAGAATTACCACCTACTGTAATGGCATTAGGATATTTTGATGGCATTCATTTAGGACATCAACGTGTGATTCGAACAGCGAAAAAAATAGCGGATGAAAGAGGATGTAAAAGTGCTGTCATGACGTTCCATCCACACCCATCTGTTGTATTAGGAAAAAAAGAAGCGCATGTGGAGTATATTACACCGATGCGCCTTAAAGAAGAAATCATCGCAAGTTTAGGAATTGATATCTTATATGTGGTGAAATTCGATGAGCCATTTGCTGGATTATTACCACAGCAGTTTGTCGATGAGTATATTATTGGTTTAAATGTAAAGCATGTAGTAGCAGGCTTTGATTATTCATATGGACGTTTAGGAAAAGGGAAGATGGAGACTTTACCATTTCATGCAAGAGGGGAGTTTACACAGACCGTGATCGAAAAAGTTGAATATCAAGAAGAAAAAGTAAGTTCTACTTCATTACGAAAGTTAATTCGAAACGGTGAAATGGAACAAATTCCATCTATTTTAGGGAGAGCTTACACGGTAGAAGGAACAGTTGTACACGGTGATAAGCGTGGACGTCAAATTGGTTTCCCAACTGCAAATGTAGGTTTAAGTGATGAATATTTGTTGCCACCTGTAGGTGTATATGCGGTAAGGTTGAAGGTTCATGATGAATGGCATGATGGTGTATGTAATATCGGATATAAACCAACTTTCAAAGAGAATGAGCGTCAATTATCTATTGAAGTGCATCTATTTGAATTTAATAAAGACATATACGATCAAAGTGTTACAGTGGAATGGCACATGCGTATAAGAGAAGAAAAAAAGTTTAATGGAATTGATGAGTTAGTTGCGCAAATCGCTCAAGATAAAAAGGTTGCCCAAGAATATTTTGCGAGCGTAAAGAATATACTTGCTTTTTCAAATGAAAAGTAGTATTCTATGTTATGTACTTTATGACAACCATTACTTGGCATTGCGACTCACCGATGCTTGCTAGGTAACTGGGGGTTTAATTATTAGGAGGTGAAATAGGATGGCTTTAACACAAGAGCGTAAAAATGAAATCATTGCACAATTTAGAACTCATGAGACTGATACTGGTTCTCCAGAGGTTCAAATTGCTGTCCTAACGGAGCAAATTAACACTCTAAACGAGCACTTACGTACTCACAAGAAGGATCATCATTCACGTCGTGGTCTATTAAAGATGGTTGGTAAACGTCGTAACTTACTTACTTACCTTCGTAATAGCGATATCACACGTTACCGTGAATTAATCACAAAGCTTGGCTTACGTCGATAGTCAAAGAAGCGGGAATATTCCCGCTTTTTTGTTAGGTAAAAATATATCTTCTACTCTTTATAGCTTACTTAATTTTCGGCAATACTAGAGGAAAGAATATTGTGATATACTACCCATTTACATAGAAGAATTGAATATTTTAAATTGAGAGGGGTACTTAAATGAGTCAGGAAAAGCAAGTCTTCTCGATAGATTTAGCTGGTCGTCAGCTAACAATTGAAACAAGTCAGCTTGCAAAACAAGCAAACGGAGCAGTATTAGTAAGATATGGCGACACAGCAGTTCTATCTACAGCAACTGCATCAAAAGAGCCAAAAAATGTAGATTTCTTCCCGCTTACAGTAAACTATGAAGAGCGTTTATATGCAGTTGGAAAAATCCCAGGCGGTTTTATTAAGCGCGAAGGCCGTCCAAGTGAAAAAGCAATTTTAGCAAGTCGTTTAATTGACCGTCCAATCCGTCCACTTTTCGCAGATGGTTTCCGTAATGAAGTACAAGTTGTCAGCATCGTAATGAGTGTTGATCAAGATTGTTCTTCTGAGATGGCAGCTATGCTTGGTTCTTCATTAGCATTATCTATTTCAGATATTCCATTTGAAGGTCCAATCGCAGGTGCGACAGTTGGTCGTATTAATGGCGAGTTCGTTATTAATCCAACAGTAGAACAGCAAGAACAAAGTGATATGCACCTTGTTGTAGCTGGTACGAAAGATGCAATTAACATGGTTGAAGCAGGAGCGGATCAAGTACCTGAAGAAACAATGTTAGAAGCAATTATGTTTGGACACGATGAAATTAAACGTCTAATTGCATTCCAAGAAGAGATTGTACAAGCTGTCGGTAAAGAGAAAACAGCAGTGAAACTTTATGAAGTGGATGCTGATTTGAACCAAGCTGTACGTGAAATGGCTGAGACAGATATGCATTCTGCAATTCAAGTGCACGAAAAACATGCACGTGAAGATGCAATTAGCGTAGTGAAAAAGCGTGTAATTGAGCATTACGAAGCTGAGGAAGCTGATGCTGATACATTAGGACAAGTAAGTGAGATTTTATATAAAATTGTAAAAGAAGAAGTACGTCGTCTTATTACAGTTGAAAAAATCCGCCCAGATGGTCGTAAAGGTGACGAAATTCGTCCTTTAGCATCAGAGGTTGGCATTTTATCTCGTACACATGGTTCTGGTCTATTCACACGTGGACAAACGCAAGCATTAAGTATTTGTACATTAGGTGCATTAGGCGATGTGCAAATTTTAGATGGTCTAGGTGTAGAAGAGTCAAAACGCTTTATGCACCATTATAATTTCCCTTCATTTAGTGTTGGTGAAACAAGACCAATGCGTGGACCAGGTCGTCGTGAAATTGGTCACGGAGCACTAGGAGAACGAGCTCTTGAACCTGTACTTCCATCTGAAAAGGATTTCCCATATACAGTTCGTCTTGTATCTGAAGTATTAGAGTCAAATGGTTCTACTTCACAAGCAAGTATTTGCGGTAGTACATTAGCGATGATGGATGCGGGTGTACCACTTAAAGCACCAGTTGCTGGTATTGCAATGGGTCTAGTGAAATCTGGTGAGCATTACACAATTTTAACAGATATTCAAGGAATGGAAGACCATTTAGGTGATATGGACTTTAAAGTAGCAGGTACTGCAAAAGGTGTAACTGCACTACAAATGGACATTAAAATCGATGGTTTATCTCGTGAGATTTTAGAAGAAGCATTACAACAAGCGAAAGTTGGTCGTATGCACATTCTAAATCACATGTTATCTGTTATCGCTGAACCTCGCATTGAGTTATCTGCGTATGCTCCGAAGATTATTACAATGGCAATTAACCCAGATAAAATTCGTGATGTTATTGGACCAAGTGGTAAACAAATCAATAAAATCATTGAAGAAACTGGCGTTAAAATTGACATCGAGCAAGATGGTACAGTATTCATTTCATCAATTAATCAAGAGATGAATGAAAAAGCGAAGAAAATTATCGAAGATATCGTTCGCGAAGTACAAGTAGGCGAAATCTACTTAGGAAAAGTTAAACGCGTTGAAAAATTCGGTGCGTTCGTTGAATTATTTAGCGGTAAAGATGGACTTGTTCACATTTCTGAACTTGCACTTGAGCGTGTAGGTAAGGTAGAAGACGTTGTGAAAATCGGTGATGAGATTTCAGTTAAAGTTATCGAGATTGACAAACAAGGTCGTGTAAACTTATCTAGAAAAGTATTGCTAAAAGAAGAGCAAGAAAAAGAAGCAGCTAAAGAAGAAGCAGCTAAAGAAGAAAACGCACAAGAGCAACAATAAGTGAAAGCCAGTTTAGCTGGCTTTTTTTGTTATGTAAAAAATGTGATTCATTTAGATTTTTATGTGAGTATAGGTATAGTTTTCATCATAACGCTCAAATTAACAAAGATAAGAAGAAAATGGTTTCTTTTTTTATAGTTAATGGGAGGGTTTATATGAAAGCTCGTATATTAGCGTACATATTTATATTTTCTTTATATATGGGTTGTGGCTCTTATTCCGTTTTTGCGCAGGATAACTTGCATGAAGAGATTCAAAAGCATGTAAAACAGTACGAGATTATGCCGCAAAATGCGATGATTGATAAGATTTGGAAGGCGACGCCTGGGTATAATGGAAAACAAGTGGATATAGAAGCGTCCTATAATAATATGAAGAAAATCAAGAAGTTTGATCAAAAACAACTTGAATTTAAGGAAGTATCACCGAGTGTTCACTTAGAAGATTTACCACCAGCTCCCATTTATCGAGGACATCCAAATAAAAAGATGGTGGGATTAACAATTAATGTGGCCTGGGGTAATGAGTATTTGCCACGTATATTAGAGATATTGAAAAAACATGATGTGAAGGCGACTTTCTTTTTAGAAGGACGCTGGGTGAAAGAAAACTTACGATTTGCCAAAATGATTGTCGATGCAAATCAAGAAGTAGGAAATCATTCTTACACACACCCTAATATGAAAACGCTGTCTACAGATGAAATACGAGATCAATTACAAAAAACGAATCGAATGATAGAAGCAGCTACAAATCAGAAAGTGAGATGGTTTGCTCCGCCAAGTGGAAGCTTTCGGGATGAGGTAGTAAAAATAGCGGATGATTTCCAAATGGGGACGATTATGTGGACTGTAGATACAATTGATTGGAAGCGGCCAGAACCGGGTGTGCTATTGCAGAGAGTAATGCGAAAAATACATCCAGGTGCTATTGTGCTAATGCATCCTACTTCACCTACAACAGAAGCGCTAGATACTATGATTAAAAATTTAAAGGAACAAGGATATAAAGTGGGGAATATTACAGAATTACTAGATGAAAAACGTGTGGATTAAATACATTTGCATGACATTCATCTCTAAACTTGTTATCATTAAATAATAGCAATTATTTAGAGAAACTGGCATTAGGAGGAAAGTTTTTGATTAAAAAATATACGTGTAAAAATGGTGTAAGAATTGTTATGGAGAATATACCAACTGTACGCTCGGTTGCGATTGGTGTATGGATCCACGCAGGTTCAAGAAATGAAAATGAAAAAAATAATGGGGTTTCACACTTTTTGGAACATATGTTCTTTAAAGGGACAGAAACGCGAAGTGCAAGAGAGATTGCAGAATCATTTGATAGCATTGGTGGACAGGTAAATGCTTTTACTTCAAAAGAATATACATGTTACTATGCGAAAGTGCTAGATGAGCATGCTAAATATGCATTAGATGTTTTAGCAGATATGTTCTTTAATTCAACATTTGATGAGGAAGAACTGAAAAAAGAGAAGAATGTTGTATGTGAAGAAATAAAAATGTACGAAGATGCGCCAGATGATATTGTGCATGATATGTTAACGAAAGCAACATATGAAACGCATCCGCTTGGATATCCTATTTTAGGAACAGAAGAAACGCTTGAAACATTTACAGGTGATACGTTACGTCAATATATGAAAGATCATTACACACCTGAAAATGTTGTTGTATCAATTGCAGGGAATATTGATGAAGCATTTTTACAAACTGTAGAGCAATATTTCGGTAGTTACGAAGGGACAACAAATCGTGAACAAGTACATAGCCCAATCTTCCATTTCAATAAAGTAGCACGTAAGAAGGAAACAGAACAAGCTCATTTATGTTTAGGATATAAAGGCTTGCAAATGGGACACGAAGATATTTATAACTTAATTGTATTAAATAATGTTTTAGGCGGTAGTATGAGTAGCCGTTTATTCCAAGAAGTACGTGAGCAACGTGGATTGGCGTACTCAGTGTTCTCTTATCACTCTTCTTATGAAGATACAGGAATGTTAACACTTTACGGTGGAACAGGTAGTAAACAATTAGATACACTGTATGAAACAATGCAAGAAACGTTAAATACGTTGAAAAATACAGGTATTACAGAAAAAGAGCTTGTTAACAGTAAAGAACAATTAAAAGGAAACTTAATGTTAAGTTTAGAAAGTACGAATAGTCGTATGAGCCGTAATGGTAAAAACGAATTGCTTCTTCGTAAACATCGTTCTCTTGATGAGATTATTGAAAGTGTAAACACTGTGACAAAGCAAAATGTAGACGAGTTAATTCGCAATATGTTTACCGATGAATTCTCTGCGGCACTTATTAGTCCAGATGGAAAACTGCCAAAAGGAATGAAACTTTAATCGATCTTGTAATTCATTCGCTTTCGGAAATAACCGTATCTCTTTTATATGAGATACGGTTATTTTTTTTATATATGCAGAATAGGTACTTATTATAGGATAACCTTCATAAAAAGTAGGATAGGGGGAGATTTAATGCGTTTAAGTGAATTAAGTGGCAAAGAGATTGTGGATTTAGAAAGAGCAGAAAAAATGGGAGTTTTAGGTCATGCAGATTTAGAAATTGATGAGAGAGATGGAAAAATACAAGCGCTTATTATACCTGCTGGGAAATGGGGAGGTTTTAAAAGAGAACAGCAAGAAGTGAGAGTAGAATGGAGCAAAATAAAGAAGGTTGGAAATGATATGATACTTTGCGATCTTACGAACCATTCAAGATCATAGTGAAAGATGACCATTTTGGTTGTCTTTTTTTTATCTTTATATAAAGAAGATAAATCACGTGTGCTTTTTGTTTTTCAATCACCTCAAACTCGTACATTACATATGATGTGGAGGAAAAAGAAAAAGTAGGCATTTTTCTTATAAATGAAAGAAAAAGAAGGTGAATTAGGGAATGTTGACTGAGATGCATATTGCTGTCATAGGAGGAGATGCACGGCAGCTAGAAGTAATTCGCAAGCTAGTCGAACTGGACGCGAAACTTTCATTAATAGGGTTTGAACAGTTAGATCATGGCTTCACAGGGGCAGCAAAGGAAAGTATACAAGATTTAAATTTCACTTCTTTAGATGCAATTATTTTGCCGGTTGCAGGGACGAATGCCAGAGGAGAAGTAGATACTATTTTTTCAAATGAGAAAGTTTCCATAACGAAAGAACAAATTGAAAAGACGCCAGAAAACTTCACTATATATTCAGGTATTGGTACACCTTACTTGGAAAATCTCGTAGCTACTACAAATCGCAAACTTGTAAAATTATTTGATCGTGATGATGTTGCAATCTATAACTCTATTCCGACCGTAGAAGGTACACTAATGATGGTTATTCAACATACTGATTACACAATTCATGGATCGAATGTAATGGTTTTAGGATTTGGTAGAACTGGTATGAGTGTTGCAAGAGCCTTTCAATCATTAGGAGCACATGTCAAAGTTGGAGCGAGACGTTCGGAACATATTGCTCGTATTACAGAAATGATGTTTTCTCCTTTTCATATGCAAGACATAGAGAAAGAAGTAGGTAATATCGATATTGTTATTAATACAATTCCGCATCTTGTTGTGACAGCGAATGTTCTTTCAAAAATGCCAGCTCATACGCTAGTTATTGATTTAGCTTCTAAGCCAGGTGGCACGGACTTTCGCTATGCGGAGAAGCGTGGAGTGAAGGCACTATTAGCACCTGGTCTTCCTGGGATTGTTGCACCGAAAACAGCAGGACAAATATTAGCGAATGTTCTTTCTCAGTTATTAATAGCAGATGCAATCGCAAAGGAGGATGATGAGAAATGAGTTTGAAGGGAAAACGAATTGGTTTCGGATTTACAGGGTCACATTGTACGTATGAAGAAGTTATGCCACATTTAGAGAAGTTAATTGCAGAAGGTGCAGAAGTACGTCCCGTTGTTTCTTATACTGTCCAATCAACAAATACTAGATTTGGCGAAGGGGAAGAATGGATTAAAAAGATCGAAGAAATAACCGGTTTTAAGGCAATTAATTCAATCGTTGGCGCAGAGCCACTAGGACCGAAAATCCCACTAGATTGCATGGTGATTGCACCACTAACAGGGAATTCGATGAGTAAATTTGCAAATGCAATGACAGACTCTCCAGTATTAATGGCAGCAAAAGCGACGCTTAGAAATGGGAAGCCTGTCGTATTGGCTGTTTCGACGAATGATGCTTTAGGGCTTAATGGAGTAAATCTAATTACACCAACAAGGTGACGACAAAGCATAAACGCTTATATGTCGCCATCTTGAGGGAGCTTAGGGTAAAGCACAAGTTCGAAATCATCGAGTCTTTGCCACTTTTCTTTCTTATAAACAGCCTTTTCTAAAACCGACTTTAGGAGGCTGTTTTTCTTTTTGGGATCATCTGTTTTAAAGTACAAATCAAGAACATGCTCTACTTGAGGAATTGTATCTTTCTTCACTTTTTCCTTCTTAATTTCTGTTTTAATTTTTTTCTTTAAGTTTTCCATCGTGGAAGTAATTTCAGTAATGCGATCAGAAACTACATTCGAGCGTTCTAAAAACATATCGACTGTGTAAACGCCACGTTCTAATAAATCATGTAAATTATTTTTTTGTTTTTGGACATCCACTAATTCTTTTTCAAGCTTGCGTAATGCAGTTTCATTCATTTGAATAACTTGTGTTTCTTTTAATTTTTCATCTTGCTTATGTTTTTCAAAATCAGCTTTATAATTGATGTACCATTCTTTTAAGGCCTCGAGTAAACGCTTCTCGATTAATTCAGTATAGCTTGATTTGTTTTCACAGCCCCGGTGTTTACAATCCATAGTTTCTTTTCGGTTCTTGGGATAACGTTGGACCATACTGTAACCACACTTAGCGCATTTAATAATACCAGCCAATGGATTCTTTATCCCGTTCGTATTGTATGGAATGTGATACCTTGAGTTTAATTTTTCTTGCACTTGCTCAAACAAGCTTTCAGGTATGATTGACTCATGTTTGCCATCAGCAATAATCCAATCTGACTTATCTTGTCTTGCAGAACTACGTTTCACAGCATCAGGACGTTTTACTTCTTTTCGCTTTTGCCAAGTTACCTTTCCGATGTACACATTGTTTTTTAATATATCCAAGATGCTATAGGGATTCCATTCATTCCCTAACTTGCTCTTATAGCCGAGATCGTTTAACTTGCTCCTAATTGCATTCGCACCCATATCCTCATTTGCATACCAATCAAATATCAATCTTACAACAGAAGCCTCTTCTGAATTAATCGTTAAAGTACGTTCTCGCTTATTTAAACGATGGATATCATATCCGAAGGGTGCATGTGTGCCAAGGTAATTACCAGCTTCTACACTTGCAACACGACCTCTCTGCATACGGCGTGTAATAATCTTTAACTCCTTACGTGCCATAAACGCTTCAAATTCGCTGTATTCTTCGTCCCACTCATCATTAAGGTCATAAGTCTTCCTAGGTGTCATAATCTTCGTATTCGAGCGTTTAAACGTCTCTAAAATGATTCCTTGTTCTTTCATACCACCACGACCTAAACGGTCCATATCCATACAAAGAACAACATCATATTTGTTATCTTCAATTTCTTCAAGCAGCGCTAACATCTCAGGACGTTTCACTAAGCTCTCGCCAGAAATGATTTCCTCACGGACAGATAAAACATCTAAATTTAGTTCTTTAGCTATCTTCAGTAGGGTAGTGCGGTGCTTTGCTAAAGTTTCGCCCTCGCCACGTGCTTCAGCTTCGAGATCGGCACGGGATTTTCTTAGGTAGATTGCGGTTTTCATAAGAATTCCTCCTCTTATTAGTATCTAGTATATAAAAATTAATTTTAAAAAATTATAAAAATTGTTTGGAGAATTTTGTATAAAAACAAGCATATGTATATTTTTTATTATGTAATTAACAATGTTTGTGAAAAGATAGTTTGTAAATGAGCAGCTAATAATTGATTTTCATAATGTAATAAGCGTTGATTTGCGACTTGAAATGAAACATTGAAAGTTTTTGCGATGAGGTGTATCGATTCTTTTCTAGTTTCGGGGAATTCTAGTGTCCTTAACATAAAAGTCGGAATGCAAAAGTGCAACATGAATTTGTTCGCTTTTGCTTCTTGATAGTCTAAAAATAATTTCGGCATGTTTAGCTGATTTCCTACATGGAATAGAACATGACAAAGTTCATGACTAAAGTCCTCCCATTGCTGAAAAGCTGTGTTTCGATTATCAATAATAATGCTTGGTAAATCATTTCTACAAATAGAACGACTTCCAAACGGAGCAAAATGTAGCCAAATGTCTAGCTTTTGAGCAATCAATCTCATATCAAGTTGTTCTGGAACAAAAATAGATAAGGAATGCAAAAGGTTCTCAATATAATCTTCAATTTGTGTTGTGTAGTAGGGCTGTGTTTTATGCATATAATTTCACTCCATTACCTTAATATCGAACTTGTGTTCTTGTTTTACTATAAAAATAAAAGCCCGTGAAGGGGCTCTTGATAATAGATACTATCTAAATGTAGATTAATCAGAAAATGGATTTATTACGTTTATTATTTTTGTTTATCCTCAGGCTTACGGTTTTTTTCTTTATTTTTAATAAACTCCCAAAATTGTCTAAGCTCTTCTTGTTTATCAGGCGAAGCGTCTTTGATGTCTTTGAACCAAAGGCCGAGTTCAGGATCGTTAAGTGTTTTTTCAAAATCACGATCTACAACTTCAGCTTTCTTAGATTGATCGTGGTCATTAAGGTAACCAATTTCTTCTAATAAATTAGTTTTTTCTTTATTTATTGCTTTAGCAATTTGTTCGATGACAGTTAATGTAGGTTCTACGGGTTTACCATTTCGAAGATCTATACCTTTTTCTAATTTATCTATGTAAGAGTGACTTAATTGGCAACGTGTAGCAAACTCACGTAATGAAAGGTTATGTTCTTGGCGGTATTCTCGTATTATCATGCCTAATGTTTTCATAATATGAGCCTCCTTGAATACAATTGTAATCTATCGTTTACAAAAAAGCTAAAAATAACTTGTACTTCATAGTTGACACGTTGTATTCAATGGAGTACAATTTTGTTGTAATCATATGAATACAGGAGGTGCTTAAGTGAATCATGTAGCAGAGGCTCGTAAAGAGCTGAATATGTCACAAGATATGTTAGCTAAAAGAGCAAAAGTATCAAGACCCTATTTATCTAATATAGAAAATTTAAAAGTTCAGCCTAGTGTTGGAGCAGCAATCAGAATTGCTAAAGCTTTAAATAAACGAGTTGAAGATATTTTTTTAAGTAATTTGTAAACCATGGTGTACAAAGGGGTGGTGATTAAATGACAGCAACTAATATGGTAGTACCAACAGATCAGCAGCATACAAATATAGAAAGCACTTCAAGAGGTGACACCATGAGCCAACAAGAAGAATATGCAGCGACTTATGAATTTGGAAAAACGAAAGTCCATGTTGTGGCTCCTGAACCAAAATCGCAAAAGGATATTGATAAAATCCTTCAAGCATATTACAAGGCTGGTTGGGCCATCATCAAAGAAATGCAAGTGAAAGAAAACATTGAGGAATAGTTCCTCTCTTTTTAAATGAAAAATAGACAAGTTACATATGTACTAAATTCATTGTAACCATTTGAAAACTAAATATGGAGGCGAACAGATATGGGAACAAGCATATACTGCAATTCAGCAATAGGGGAATTATTACAGAATGCTAGAGAATGTTGTGATAATGTTCAGCTGAAAACGAAGAAAGGACTATCTAAGTACCTTGGCATTACACATGAACGCTTAACTCGTATTGAATCTGGACTTTCTAAACCAGAATTTGAGCTTGCGATGGATTGGTGTCATGCAACAGGAGCAAAGTTAAATCAACAAGCAATTAAACATATTTATGGTGTTGGGTTACCGCCTACAGATCCACGATTAACTCAAGATGTAAATCTACAATTGATGAACTACATTAAACAAGCTGAAGAGGGGATTAAAGCAGCGAAGGTAATCATGAACTTACAAATTACAACAAGGTCATGGAAGCTTGATGAAAAAGAGAAAAATGAATACGCAGTTCATGCAAAAGAAATCTTCGATACAATCCAAGCTACTCAATGTGTAGTACAAGCTCTTGAGCAGGTTCATTTTGGCATTATGGAACAAATACAAAGAAGTTGGTTGCAAAAGGCTATGGCAGAGAACGTTATTATTCAATCGGTGGATAGCTTAATGACTTTAACAAAGATGCTGTAAAGGAGGAAGAAAAATGACAGTAGATTACAAGAAACCAAGTTTAAGAGAATATAAGGAACTAATTCGTTATGATGCAAAGTTAACTGGTGAAATAAAAATAGCGAAAATACTAGGTGAGGATTCAAAGTCAGTTGAGTTAAAGCAAGAGAAGAAGTTAGTGGGGATTCGAATCAAAATTATCGAAGCATCATTCATTTTAAAACATAAATGGGCAAAAGAAAAAGCTACCGCCTGAGAACAGTAGCTAGCAATAAAGTCTACAAAGCAATTATAACATTTTATTCATTATTTGGACAAGCCACTGTGCTTGTCGTTATGACCAGAAAGGGATTGTTCCTTCCATCCCCCCTTACAATAAACCTTTCTGGTTGTAACGATGCGTACAGCATCAACTCCAATAGAAAGGAGGTGTAATTCATGACACATAAATACGATTGTCTTCATGATCTAGTTCTCCCAGGAGACTTTTCCTTTGCGAATAAACTTCATAACTGTATGGTTGCATGTATTCATAACATGTTTTATGCAAAATCAGCCGAAGAATCAAATCATTGGGAAGAAGAACTGGAACGATGTATGAAAGAATTTAAAATGCTTCGTGATACAAAAGAAGAACATGAGGCATCGATGAGTTATCGTGTAGTGATTAAAGATTTAAGAGCAAGAGGAGTTAACGCCTCTTTAGTAACACGTAGAAAATAAAAAATCTATCACTTGGCAGAGTGATAGATAAATGGCTTTGGAAAAAATATTTAAATTAATTATATCAAATTAGCATTCGTATAACAACGGAGTGTGTTGCATGCTTTTGGACAAATCATTATATAGAGTGTTGCTGAATCCTAAGATCCTTCAGCAAGCGACAACAGAGCAGCACCTAAATTACTTAGTAAAACAATATCTCAAAACAGGATATAAGAATTATCGCTTATTACGTATAGAAGACAGATTTGCGATATGTAAACGGGAGGATGAATAATATGGCAGTTTATAGACCAGTACATGTTTCATTTTGGCAGGATTCATTTGTTTTAGATCTTACACCGGAGGAAAAGTATTTCTACTTATATTTGATGACAAACAGTAAGACGTCTCAGTCAGGAATCTATGAGCTTCCACTTCGTATCATTGAAACTGATACAGGGTACAACCGCGAAACTGTTATGAAGTTATTAGAACGCTTTGCAGAGTACGGGAAAATTAATTACAACCAAAAAACAAAAGAATTGTTCTTAATCAACTGGTTGAAATTCAATCCGATTAAAAATGTGAACATTGAAAAGTGTGTATTAAAAGAAATTCAATCTGTGAAGGACCAGGATTTTTTAGTTGATTTCTATGAAACTTGCTTGGAATTAGAAGTGCAACAAGAATTTAAGATTCCAAGAATTAAGGAGTATTTATCAGTGCGTTTGGAGGGGCTTATAAGGGGCTTCCAAGACCCTAGCAAGGAAGAAGAAAAAGAAGAAGAAAAAGAAAAAGAACAACAACAAGAAGAACGCGCAGGCGCGGAAGAAGTTGTTGAGGTTAATCCAATTTCTTTTTACGAGCAGAACTTCGGATTCATTACACCTTTTGTAGCAGATGGTATACACGCTTGGATAGATGATTTAAATGCAGAGCTAGTTGTAAAAGCCATGGAGATTGCTTTAGAGAAAAATACGAGAAACATGTCTTACGTAAATACGATTTTACGAGATTGGCATCTTAAAGGTTTTAAAACGATAGCAGATGTGGAGGTGGCGGATAAAGCATTTCGCGCTCAACGATTAACAAAAGTGCAACAGCCGACACAAATACCTTATCAACAAAAAGGCTTATCGGAATCTACTAAAAACGTAATACAGCAGCAACAATCATGGGAACAAAACATTCCAACGGATGAAGAACTTGCAGCGCTTAATCAACAGAATGGGTGGATGGTTCAATGAGTAACGATATGATTCGTAACGCAGAAGCTGAACAAAGTGTTTTAGGTAGCATTATCCAAGAAGGAGATTTAATTAAAGATTGCCAACTAAAGGCAAAACAGTTTTCTTTACCAACACATCAAGTGATTTTTAAAGCGATGAGAGAGTTAGAGGATGCTGAGGTCCCAATAGATCTTGTCGCTCTCATGGGAAAATTCGATGAAAGCTTTATGAATCAAATTGGCGGAATTGAATTCTTTGTAAACTTGACAGAAGTTGTAACGACAACTAAAAACTTCTCGTATCACGAAGGTTTAGTAATTGAGGCGTGGAAGATACGACATGCTCAGGAGGTTGCTGGTAATTTATATAATCGTCTTCAGCAAGAAAGGGATATGAGCGCAATTAGTACTTCGATTGATGAGCTAAGTGCCATTGAAGAAACAGGTTATTCAGATGAATTTAATTTAAAGGAAACCCTAGTTGATCTGTATAAGAACATGCAAATTGATGTAGGAGATTTAACCGGTATACCGACTGGTTATGACGACCTAAACAGAATGACCGCGGGATTACAAGAAGGTGATTTAATTATTGTGGGTGCCCGTCCTTCGATGGGGAAAACAGCATTTGTATTAAACGTTGCTTTTCATGCAGCGAGCGCTCATGCAGCAACAGGGGTCTTTTCGCTAGAGATGGGAGAAGAACAGTTACTTAAGCGTATGATCTCAAGTACTGGAAATATAGATGCTACGAAATTAAAGAATCCTAAAAAACTATGTAATTTAAAGGATTGGGAAAAGATTAGTCAGGCTATGGGCTTGATAAATGATTTACCACTAGAAATATACGATAAAGCCAATGTAACGATGCAAGAGATTTACGCAAAGACTAGGAAACTAAAGCGCAAATACCCAGACAAAAAGGTGCTAGTCGCAATTGATTACTTGCAGCTTATTGTAGGTGACCCAAAGCACAAAGGAAATCGCATGCAAGAGATTGGTGAGATTAGTCGCAAGCTAAAACTTATGGCAAGAGAGCTAAACGTATGTGTGGTTGCATTATCGCAGTTAAGTCGTGCTGTTGAAAGTAGACAAGATAAAAGGCCGTTACTCTCAGACCTACGTGAAAATGGTCAAATTGAGCAAGATGCGGACTTGATTGCATTCTTATATCGCGAAGATTATTACGACCGTGAAACAGAAAATAAAAACATAACGGAAATCATTTTAGCGAAACAGAGAAATGGTCCAGTTGGTGTTGTTGAGCTAGCATTCATTAAAGAATTTAGTAAGTTTGTAAATTTAGAGCGGAAGTTCAATCACCAACAGGAGGCTTAATCATGTTGTTACGTCAGGAAGTAGAACGTAGAAAACTAGCAATCATTCGTAAATTATTGGGATTAGGATTAGCTGAAATTAACGGACAAACATTAGATCAACTAACGTTAACGCAGCTTGAAGGAATTTTAATAGCAAGTTTGCAGGTGTTGGAGGGAACAAGCGATGACAAAGCAGCTAACAATCTTTGATGTTGAACCAGTTGTATCATTTGATCCTAAGAAGGCTCATGTTCATCGGTTAAATTCTAAACTACGTTTTGCTGACGTTGTTGTACAAATACCACGCCAAGCAAAGGCAATTGACGAATTAAAACCAACGACAGCGCCAGATGATCGTTACGAATTATTTGAGGATTATGCAATTGGGATTTGGCGTTATAAGCGAGTGGAGGATAAACAGTTTGATTGGGAAGAAGCTGAAGAGATATGTAAGCGAGCAAGGGATAGCAAAGAGCCGATTCCAATACGACTTCATCTATCCTTGGAACAATCATTTGTTCCGGAGAATGTTGTGCAGTATTTATAAGCAAATAAAAAAGTCGAGAATACTCCCGACTACTTTCGACAAAGTAATTATAACATATGGGAGTGAACTTGGTGGGAATCAGAAAAGAAAATCTTGTAGAAATGACAGCTGAAATAGATTTGGGAATAAATGGAATGTATGTTGTTAAAAATGGTCAAGTCCAACTAATAGAACCACCTCAAGGTGGATTTGGTGAACAATCATTTGTATATCAAAGCGGAAAAGTAATTCGTATGGAAGAACGAAAAACACAGTTACTTTAATCAAATTTGAATTTTATTAAAAAATTGGACTAAAAGCATCGATAATGAGGTGGGAAAAAGAGCATCATCACTGAAATAAAAAAGCCCTGCACACAGGTCGTATAAAAAGATACCTTAGCAATAACGACGATTAGGGGGACGTATTAGCTAAGGTATCTGTATAGGTGATTGCATACTAAGTATGCAATCAGGAGCATTGTTGAATGTATTGGGTTATTCAACACGTTTAGAATAACGCGAAATTTCTGTTAACTCATCCGGTAAATTTATCCTAAAAATATTCGGCAGGATTTTTAAGTCTAAAATATGTTCATAAATTATAACAAAAGCGTTATTTGGGAGAAAAGAGGTGAGATGATGATTTTCGGCAATGGATTTACCCGTATGCTACTCGGAATCTGGTTATGGCAACTAATAAAATGGCAAGGTCCTGCATTCTTAATCGGATTAGGAACAGGATGGGTTATATGGGGATGACTTTAAACAAAATAGTTAATTTAATAAAAAAGCAGTTAGCTTTCGCTAGGCTGCTTTGCTCCCTAATGGAGTTCTCGTTATGTGATTTAGATGAAGATACTACCTACTAGGAATAAAGCTCCTAGCAAAATTAGAGAATCAACTAAAATCAAGAACTGGTTTTTCTCTGGCTTTTTCAATTCCTTTATTAAGCTAAAAACTGCACTCAATCCGAAACAAATGTATAACAAAATCATTATTGTTTCTGACATAATTAACACTCCTAATATATTGATAACTTAATTATATAACGAAAAGCATATACATGTAAGTTTTTAACAAAATCCTTATTTAAATAGAAAATGACAGCTGAAATGTCAAGGATGTATCAGCTGTCAATGGAATAGGTATTAACTTTTATTATTAGGTTTTTTAGTTGGCAGTTTTGCTCTTATTTCTAGAAGAGATTGTACCAAATATTGCTCCAGACATTGCTCCAATTAAAGTCATAAAAATTGCACTCCATGCTGCAAATGACATAATTACACCTCCTAATAATAAATTGTTGCAACTATATATTTTATTATATATAAATTTATTAATGTAAGGTAGGGAAAAGTTTAGAAAACTAAACAAAATCGTTATTTCATAGTAAATAAAAAAGAGCACTTTTGCAATGTGCTCTTAATCAGAAAGATGTTATGTGTAAATATGTACTAGATTTTTGGTGAATTGCTTTTTTTACGGTGATCTTTGTCTTCAATATCAGTTTCAGGCATTCCATATAATCCGTTCATAGTCTGTTCATCTAAATCAAGACCAAGCACATTATTATTTGTCACATCATTTTTTTCTTTTTTAGAGTTATTCATATATATCACCTCCTATTTTTAGGATGTCTAAAAGTGACATAAACATTCAAGGTTTGTTTCATGATAAAAACTTCATTTTAGAGCAAAGGGGAGTTGGGGAATGGAGTTAAAGGAGTACGCCATTTATAAGGGTGAATCACTAATATGTATTGGAACTGTACAGGAGTGCGCTCAACATTTGGGCGTACTTCCTAAGACAATACTCTTTTATAAGACACCAGCTTATAGAAAGAGAGTGGACAGCAGAAAGAAAGCTCGTAATTATTTAACTGTTACGGCGTAAGATGAGGATTAATACAAAAATTTCATTTTGTAGAATAGATGAAACTAAAAAAGAGCACTTACTTACGGTGCTCTTTAGGGGAAAAGTGAAATGTTGAAAAGTAGATTAGGGTTTCTTGCTTCGAAATAATATATGACCATTTCAACGTAATGTGAAAATGAATCACTAATGCTAAATACTTGTTGAAAAAAGAATCCTTTCTAGATTATTGACTGCCAGAGCTTCAAGGAATAATTAATTTAACTTTTCAATTACAATTGAAGCATTTATATTGGTTTGTGTTCCACCCGCTAAAGTCTGCAAAGTAACTGCAGCAGCGGAAGTATGATTATTAAGGGTAAGAATATCACCTGCGGCTAAATTGAGAACTGTTTGCCCATTGTTTTGTTGAGTACCTGCACCTGATCCATAAACGGAGTTGGTAACGGGAGCCCCATTTAAAAAGAGGGCAAATTGATTAGGCTCAACTCCTGATACAGAAAAAGAAATTTTATAATCTCCAGCATTAATAACTGTCATCTGAGAAGTTCCAAGAGTATGAGTAAAACCGGATGTGATTTTACCGTGTGAATTAAAAAGAATAGGTGCTTCTAATGCAACAACTTGAGCTACTGTATTGAAAACATAAGCATACTGGGATAAACCAGATGTTGTAAGTCCAGAAGGCCCGGTTGATCCAGTAGATCCTGTCGCTCCAGTTATTCCGGTTGGCCCAGTTATTCCGGTTGGCCCAGTTGGTCCTGGAGGTCCACCTGAAGGTCCTATTGCTCCAGTTATTCCGGTTGGCCCAGTCGGTCCTGGAGGTCCACCTGAAGGTCCTGTTGCTCCGGTTATTCCGGTTGGCCCAGTCGGTCCTGGAGGTCCACCTGAAGGTCCTGTTGCTCCGGTTATTCCGGTTGGCCCAGTCGGTCCTGGAGGTCCACCTGAAGGTCCTGTTGCTCCGGTTATTCCGGTTGGCCCAGTCGGTCCTGGAGGTCCACCTGAAGGTCCTGTTGCTCCGGTTATTCCGGTTGGCCCAGTCGGTCCTGGAGGTCCACCTGAAGGCCCTGTTGCTCCAGTTATTCCGGTTGGCCCAGTCGGTCCTGGAGGTCCACCTGAAGGTCCTGTTGCTCCGGTTATTCCGGTTGGCCCAGTCGGTCCTGGAGGTCCACCTGAAGGTCCTGTTGCTCCAGTTATTCCGGTTGGCCCAGTCGGTCCTGGAGGTCCACCTGAAGGTCCTGTTGCTCCGGTTATTCCGGTTGGCCCAGTCGGTCCTGGAGGTCCACCTGAAGGTCCTGTTGCTCCAGTTATTCCGGTTGGCCCAGTAAATCCTGTCGCTCCAGTTATTCCAGTAGGCCCTATTTGAGGCAAAGGGAGGGCACATGGAAAGGGTGTGTGACAATTCTTTAAATTTACTCATTTTTACACCTCCCTTATAAATTAACTACCAATTTATATTTATACTTTAACAACTTATGAGTAAACAGACACAGGGGTGTAAGGAAAAAACCTATAATAATTACATAAAAGGTTTTAAGAGCAAGCCTCTATTTCACATTCCATACCAAAAAGAGCACCATATATAAGTGCTCTTCGGACCAAAACTCTTAATGTAAAAGAGTACGTGATACCATATGTAATTTTTTCATGGGGCGTGAAGTATTTGAACGAAATCGCTATTTTAATTTCAAACAAAAGAGCAGCTAGCAAAAGCTAACTGCTTAGTCTTAAAGAAGATCTAAATGGTTACAGTACATTAAAGATGGGTTATCTATAGTATGGACGGGATATTGAGTTTTATTCAGGGGGAGAAGGAAGTGAATAAAATCAAGCTGTCCCAACTTGATTTTGGTCTGCAACATCAGCATCAAATGTGTTTGTTGCGCTAACACCGCTAAAGGTATTGACAACAAAACCAACATTTGATGCCCCTGAACCATTATAAGATTTTGTATTCTCTTTTGGAGAAACGTTATAAAAATCGCCTAAGTTGAAAGAACCAGCACTATTTTGTACGACAAGGTTTGCTACAACTGAGGGCATAGTACGCACCTGCTTTCCTGGAAAGTATTTAAATTAGCATATGGCGTAATCGTCTAGAGGTTCATTTAGATCTAATAATTCGAAGTTATGGCTTGTGAAGATTTTAATAAAATAATCCTTTTGTGGGGAAAAGGACTTTATAAAATAGGTACAATTCACGTTTAGATTATTTTTGAATGTAATATAGGTATCAAGAGGAGTGAAACGCTCCAAAATGGAAATGAGAGACGTTTGCATGAAAGGGATGAGAGGAATGGCAAATGCAAAGAAAAAGAAAATAAGAAAAGCTATCGCTCGTCGTGCGATAGACGTTGATAAATACCAAGTTAACAAAGCTTGGAGAAACATCTTTGTGCAGGCTGGTATTATCAAATAAATGAAAACAGAATACAGTCCGGCTAGAAAACTAGAGGATACCAATTTTTAGAGCAGCAATAGAGCTGTTTTAAGAAATGGTGTCCTTTTTATTTTGAAAAGGGAGATGGAGAAATGAAGGTGCTAAGGGATCAATTGCGTGAGTGGAATAAGCAATCAAAACAAGCGAAGAAGAAAAACAAGAAAAAACAAAAAGAGAAATTAAGCACTCGTGACATTGAAGATTTAATGGGGATTCGTGGACCACGTTATGAACGTAGACGTGGAGCTTTAAGACAAAAGTAATTAAAAAATAAAAAGGGGTGGTCTTACATGACTAAACAATTATCTTTCTTACCAAAAATCGATAGAACGGCAACACAAGAGGAATTAGAAGGCGTGTTGGAAAGTGTACGTATACATAGACAATTTGGGATGATGCGTAAAGAAATGAAAGTCACTCCTTCTTATGAAATGCGCGAGCACGGTCCTACACATGCAGTTGGTAAGCCATTAGAAGATGTTGCCATAGCGAATATTCAACAAAGTAAACGTGAAGAATGGCTCGAAAGAATGTCATTACGTATTGATCAATTTCTAAATCGATTAGGAAACGGACGTGCAGGAAGTATCCAAAGGGATATTATTTGTAAACGTTATTTAGAAGAAGAGGATGTATGTGATTACATGGTTTATAACGAAATCGGAATGTCAGAGCGTACTTACCGCCGTTGGAAGTCTAAAGCATTTTATAAACTAGCTTTTGCACTTGGATTAGAAGTTTACGAGACAGAAGAGACTGGAGGTAATGAATAATGAATTTTGTTCAACCAATACGTAATCCAGAGCAAATACAACAGATAAAAGAATATTTGAAAGAAAAGAGTGACCGTAATTATATCTTATTTGTGATGGGAATTAATACAGGGTTACGTATAAGTGATATTTTAAAACTAAAGGTTGGAGATTTAAAAAGCAGCCACATCTCAATACGTGAAATGAAGACAGGTAAGCAGAAGCGTATACAGATTACAACAGCACTAAAGAGAGAGCTTAAATGGTTTAATGAAAATAGAGAAGATGATGAGTACCTATTAAAAAGTAGACAAGGGAAGAATCGTCCGATTGGTCGCAGTATGGCATATAAGATATTAAGTGGAGCTGCAGCAGAGTTTGGATTAGATGAGATAGGGACGCATACTTTGAGAAAGACGTATGGGTATCACATGTACATGCAAACCAAAAACATAGCATTACTTATGGAGATATTCAATCACTCGTCAGAGAAGGTCACGTTACGTTATATAGGTGTAAACCAAGATGCAATGGATAAAGCAATGACTAGGTTTAAAATCTAATCATTGCTTTTTTCTTTTTAAATCTAGGGGTATCGCCAGCATTTTTGAAAAACCCCACGATAAGAGCATACAAAATTTTATACAGTTTTCGACTAATCCAGTAACAAACAAGAGCCCTAAAACCGCACCAGAATAAGAATGTATAAAAAATGAATAGAGTCATAGAAAAAGAAAAAGGAGGATTCCTCGTAAAAGTAGGGATCCTCCTTTTTCTTGCTACCGATAATAGGACGTTATGTTAACTAGATGTGTATGAGATATACAATCAAACAAAGTTATTTTCCATTTTCATTCTTATTTTGAAATAGATGCACAATCAAAAGTCCACCAACAAATAAGATTGGAAATCCTACGACTATATATAATCCGTTTTTTGGTATTCCTAATATAATTGCAAGATAACTAAAAGAAAAAGCCCATAATGCTAAAATTATGATTTCTAACATCTTCTTTTTCATTAAAAGTTAAGCACCCCAAATCCCCTTAAAAAAGTTGTATTCGGAATATTGTAACAAAATCAAAAAAAAGACCCTACAATAGGGTCTTTCATCAGCTAATATTAAGCTTTTTGAACATTAGTAGCTTGTGGGCCACGTTGTCCTTGTTCTACTTCAAACGTTACACTTTGTCCTTCGTCTAAAGATTTGAAACCGTCGATTTGGATAGCCGAGAAATGTACGAATACGTCTTCTCCACCTTCACGCTCGATGAATCCAAAACCTTTGTCTGCATTAAACCATTTTACTTTACCTTGTTCCATAATTGTTGCCTCCTAGTGTGGATACCCACACATATGTTACTACCCTTGCTCAAATACCTTAGACGAAAAACAAAATTTATTCTTAATCTCAAACCGAACAAAAATAGGTCTTTCTTACATTAACATACTTTCTAAAAAACAGCAAATTTCAAAAATAAGTCCTTATGGTAATTAGCCACTAATAGTGGTTGCTGGAGAAAAAGTCACTATGATAGTCATCACAGCAAGAAGTTGCCAAAGGATCTCGACAATATCATTGCTTTGATTTTTTTCAGACATTCAACAACTGATAAAATTAGCTATTTTCGAGTTAAATTTTACTTCTGATAAAGATAATTATGTAAATAAGCTGTCCACATGGGCAGCTTATTTTATTTTTCCGCATAGCGTAGGTTATTTTGAAAAATGCTGCTTTTACCCCTATATAGTTACTCATAAATTTCGTACTGTGGAACTCAAAAGAGAAAGTTAAATTAAATCAATGATATCAATGGATTCAGCAATAGGGTCAGTTACACACAATATAAGATATGGGTAAGTGAAGAAAAGGCATAAAAAAGGAGCGTAGTTCGTCAAATAGATGTAATGCTCTATTACTATTAAGTTAAGAAATTCATTGTTTCCGATTAATTGCATCTGTTTATTGTGATTCTTATTGATTTTAAAAAATAAAAAATCGCCTTATTAAAGGCGATTCATCTTGTATTTTTTTGATAAATAAATATCTTTTAAAATTAAATACAATGTTCTACATTAACGTGTTTCTGGATCTTTGTCTTTTTTTCTAAGACCAAATAATCCTAGTAGTCCCAATAAACCAAGCCAAGTCCAATTATTATTTTTATTACGATTATCATTTAAATCATTTGTCGTATTTACATTTCGAGTTCTCACATCATTATTAACTCTATTCATGTTATAGTCATTAACTCTATTCGTGTTATAGTCATTAACTCGAGTTGTAGTATTATTATTGTTAACTCTATTCGTATTATATCCATCGTATTCAGCATGGACGCTTGTACCAAAAACCGTAATAGTTAGTAATAGGGCACCTAAAATAGATGAAAGTTTTTTCTTCATGGTTTTCCCTCCTTTCGTATTTAGTAATGTCTCCAGTTCCTTTAGACAATATTCGGTTGAAAATATATAAAACCATTTGAATTCAAATTATGATAAATATCTTTAATTTTTATTATTAAAAGTACTTAATAATAATGGATTAAGTTAATTGAAATGTATTTATTCTTTATAAGCATAAATTTTTGGTAACGGTACATTCTATGAGAGGTAATTACTATATTTGGGTAAGGTGTTCCTTATGAGTTATAAGAACTTATTTTCTTTAATCAAGAACATGATTGGGAAAATTTTTTCTATAGTAAGTATTGTTGCTAAAAGTCTAATTTCTTTAAGGAGGAATATTTTTATGGGTATTTTAAGTGGAAATCCACAAAATGAACCAATGCACTACGGAGAAGTCTTTGGGATTTGGAGTTACCTTGCAGCGGCACAAGGCGCAATTGCTGGATATCAAGTTCTTATTAACCACACAGGGGACGAGGATTTAAAGAAATTTTTAGAAAACCTTGTAGAGAATGATATTCAATCAGAAGTTGAAGAATTAAAAAATATATTAAAATTGAATGGTGTTGCATTACCACCAGCACCTCCAGAAAGACCAGTTGCATCTATTGAAACGATTCCTCCTGGTGCTCGTATTAATGATGCGGAAATTGCAGCTAAAGTTTCTATGGATCTTGCTGCTGGCTTAGTAGCATGTAGTCAAGCTATGGGACAATCTCTTCGAGAAGATGTTGGAATGATGTTTGGTCAATTTCATATGAAAAAAGCACAAGCTGGAGCTATATTACTTCGTCTGAATAAGAAAAAAGGTTGGATTATTCCGCCTCCATTACATGTTCTACAATCCGATCAAGCATAATTACTAAAAGGAAATTCAATTTATTCAGTATGGCTGTTGCAGTGAGGTAATCTAGGAAAATAAAGGTTATTAGCGAATTAAAATAAGTGGCAGAATCGTGACCGCTTTTTGGCAGTAAATGTGCCGGTTGTTTTGGAATTAGCATGTTATATTTGTATTGTGAGTAGTGGCGGAAAACATTGCTCACAAGATTCCTTATAACTGAAAATGGATCGTCATGACCGGTGGCGATGATTGTAGATTGAATGAACAGTTGTTTCTTGTTTTCACATTCAATTGCAATTCACGTTGTGTAAACGGAGAAGGGCTTTTGCTCTTCTTCCAGCTACTTAATAATATTGGCGCAGATGAATGTAGCAACATTAGGTGATTGGAAGAAGGTTAAAACTTCATTTACCGTAATTGAAGTATAGATTAATAATTAATGAAAAACGCATCCATTTGGGTGCTTTTTATTTTGAGGTAAGGAGCGAGGATAATGTGTGAGCATAGATACCAACTGTTAGAAAGTGAGACTACTACTTTTTATTCTGATGCCAGACATTATGGGGTAGATGTTTCGGTTACATTTTACTGCGAGAAGTGCCTTGATATTCAACATCGTGAGAAAAGAATTGATACGGGAGTGATTGAGGCAAAGGCTAATGAATGAATACAAAACCAAACAGCAGAAGCGTAAGTTCTATGACAGTGGTGAGTGGAAGACTATACGAGAACAAGTAAAGAAGCGTGACAACTATGAGTGTCAAGAGTGTAAACGAAACGGTCGAGTTCAAACTGATACAAATGAGTACAGTGAGAGTGCGAAGCGTAAGAAGATATAGCTCGTTGTCCATCATATAAAAGAACTAGAACATCATCCAACACTTGCATTAGACATAAATAATCTAGAAACAATCTGTGTGGATTGCCATAATAAAGAACACGGTAGAACATTCAAAAAGAAAATCAACAAATGGGAAAACGATGAAAAGTGGTAAAAATGATTCGAAAACAACACCCCCCCTTAAAAAAATTCATCAAAAAATGCTCTTAGGGGCACCGGAGGAGGGGGTTAACTGTCAGGTTTTTTTCGAAATTACGCACGTAAGGGGGGGTGGGTAGATGGCTGTTAGTATTGTGAGGTTAAAAGAACAGCTCATGAATAGTATTGATATTGCAGATTTAGTCGAAGTTGAAAAGGTAGAAAGATACATTGATCTGGTCAAGGCATTTAGAAAAATAAACAAAACCATTAATAAAGAAGGCGAGTCCGTAACAGTAAAAAACGGTTCTCAAGTTTTTGTTAAAGCCCACCCTCTTATAGGTGAGAGGAATAAAATTAACAGTTCTTTAATTGCGTTAGGCAGAGATATAAAGTTTGTTGTTAAGGCTAACATTCCTAATGCGGGTTATAGTGAAAGTGATCTAACATGATTAGGCAAAAGTACATTGATGAATATATTGAACTTTATCGAAGTGGAAAAGTAAAGTTCAATAAAGAAAGAGAATTGTTAATTGAATATCTAGAAAAATATGTTTTGAACAGAGACGATTTATATTTTGATGATGAAATGATCGAGAAGTGTATCCGCTTTGGTGAGAAGTGGTACTTTCCATTACAATCTTTTCAGAAATTCTTAATAGCATTCGTCTTTTTATTTTACAAGAAAAATGGTCGCGTATTTTATCGTAAATTCTTATGGATGCTTGGACGTGGTGGCGGTAAAAACGGATTAATATCAGTCATCATTCACTTTTTAATTAGTGAAATGCATGGTATTCCGGAGTATAACATTTCCGTTGTTGCAAACAGTGAAGAACAAGCGAAAACAAGTCCTGATGAAGTTCATAAATGCGTTAAACGGAATGAAATATTGCAACGAGCATTTAAAACAACATTAACTCAAACTGTTTCTAAAGCTACAGGAAGTGTATTGAAGTTTAGGACATCAAACGGAGATACAAAAGATGGTTTGCGTGATGGTGCGGTTGTATTTGATGAAATACATCAATATGAAAGTAATAAAGATGTGCGAGTCCATATCAGTGGTTTAGGGAAAAAGAAAAACCCACGCGAATTTTATATTGGTACAGATGGATATGTACGTGATGGTTTCTTAGATAAGCAAAAAGAAAAAGCAATGAAGGTTTTAAACGGTGAAGCCCGTCCAAATGCTATCTTTCCATTCATTTGTAAATTGAATGATGAAAAAGAAGTTGATGATCCAGACGATTGGGAAATGGCAAACCCTATGTTATCGCAGCCTTTAAGTGAGTATGCCGAAGGATTGCTTGAAACAATCAAGGAAGAATACGAAGATTTAGAAGATGATCCAAGTAACCGAGAAGAGTTCATGACGAAGCGTATGAACTTACCAGTTACAAACTTAGAGCGTTCCGTTGCAAAGTGGTCAGAAATTCTTGCTACAAATCGTCCATTCCCTAATTTGTATGCTCAAGAATGTATAGGAGCATTAGACTTTGCAAGTATTAGAGATTTTGCAGCATGTGGCCTTTTATTTAGACAAAATGGTGAGTACATTTTTAAAACGCATTCCTTTGTCCGAAAGGAATTTGTAGATATCTATTATGGATATTCTAAAAAAGCAGGTGAGTTTAAAAAGCAGAAATTTGCTCCAATAAAAGAATGGGAAGAACAAGGACTACTAACGGTTGTGGATGAACCGACTATTAATCCTCAACACATTGTTGATTGGTTTGTAGAAATGCGCGAACAATACGGAGTTAAAAAGATTATAGCTGATAATTTCCGTATGGAAGCAATAAGGCCTTTATTAGTTGCGGAAGGGTTTGAAATAGAAGTTATACGAAATCCAAAGGCAATTCATAGTTTGCTAGCCCCACGTATTGAAATGGCATTTGCAAATAAACAAATTATTTTCGATGATAACCCTTTAATGCGTTGGTACACACAAAACGTATTGGTTGTTATCAAAGGTGATGGAAACAAAATATACGAGAAAAAAGAGCCAGTACGTAGAAAAACAGATGGATTCCAATGTTTTGTCCATGCTCTTTATCGAGCGGATGAGATACAAGAGGCAACCGACTTTATACTAAGCGATATTAAATTCTAATAAAGGGGGTGATAACCATTGGATGGTTAGGTTCAGTATTCAAAAGAAATAAAGAGCTAGAATTTATGGTCGATTTGGATTTGATTGCTGATACAGCAAACAGGGTTCATATGAAACGATTAGCAATTGATACATGCGTATCATTTTTAGGAAGAACAATTAGTCAATCTGAATTTAGAGTAAGAAACGGTAAAGCATTTGAGAAGAATGAGCTTTATTATCGATTAAACGTTAGACCGAACAAAAACATGACGGCCAGTACCTTCTGGGAAAGATTTATTCGCAAACTTATTTATGATAATGAGTGTTTAGTTATACAAGCAGATGATAGTGATTTACTTATTGCTGATGGATTTCAACATAACGAATATGTTGTGTTTGAAGATATTTTTACCGATGTAATAGTAAAGGATTATACGTTTAAGAGAAGTTTTAAGCAAAGCGAAGTTATTCATTTAAAGTATCGAAATGATAAATTATCTCCACTTATTGATGGATTATTTGCAGATTACGGGGACTTATTCGGTAGGCTATTAAACTCTCAAAAACGTAAGAATCAAGTTCGTGGAACAGTTGATATGGATATTATCGGTGCTAAAACAGAAGAACAGATAGCCAAGTTGCAAGAGTTTATTGACAATATGTATAAAGCAATTGGTACGAAAGATATCGCTATTGTTCCACAACAAAAGGGTATTAATTATAACGAAATATATAATGGGGTTGCGAATGGTCCTAGTGTGGAAGAAATCAATAAAGTAACCAATGGTTTTTTAAATCAAGTAGCAATGGCTATTGGTATTCCAACAGCTTTGTTATATGGCGAAATGGCTGATGTAGAGAAGCAAACGAAAAATTACATGCTTTTTACAGTAAGGCCATTATTAAAAAAGCTATCTGATGAAGCGAATGTTAAATTCTTTGAAATGAATGAATATCTTTCAGGACAAAAGATTGAAGTTAAAGCTGTTTCTTATCAGAGTATATTTGACCTTGCAACAAGTATTGATAAACTCATTTCTTCAAGTGCATTTACAGGAAATGAGATTCGTTCAGAAGTAGATTATGAAGGTTCTGATGATCCAAACTTAAATATCCATCATATTACGAAGAACTATAAGAAACTAAATGAATCTGAAGGAGGTGATAAATGATGGAACATTTGAACATGAATAAGCTTTTAAATTTAAAACGAGATATTCGCTTTGAAGCTAAAGGTGAGAATGAGTACAAATTAACCGTTTATGGATCAATCGGTGGATGGTTTAGTGAAAATAACGCTGAAGCAGTAAGAAGAAAAATTCAAGATGTAAAAGCAGAAAAAATTCACGTTCATATTAATTCAGGTGGAGGTTCAGCATTTGATGGTGTAGCAATTTGCAATCTGTTAAAGCAGCATGATGCCGAAATTATAGTTCATATTGATGGCTGGGCGGCTAGTGCCGCATCTGTAATTGCAATGGCTGGTGATAAAATCGTTATGCCTAGTAATACCATGATGATGATTCATCAAGCTAGTAGCATCGAATATGGAAATGCAGATCTTTTTGAAAAAACAGCACGAGATTTACGAAAAATTGATTCAGCTTTAGCAGCATCTTATAAAAACGTTTTGTTGGAACAGACGAAGAGTTAAAACAGCTTTTAAAAGATGAAACTTGGCTAACAGCAGAGGAAGCAGTTGCTCTTGGTTTAGCTGATGAAATTGCTGATGAAATTGAAATTGATGATACGCAAGAAGATGAAGAAGAGGAAGTTGTAGAAAATTTTAAAGAAGATTTAGTAGCTAAGTATACGAAACAACCAAATAATCAAAATCCAAAAGAGCCTATTCAAGAGCCTGTTAATAAACAGAACTTGAGTACGCTCTTTTTAAATTTAGGAGGAAAATAAAATATGGTGATTAAATTTAATAATTTTGAAGAGAAAAAAATAGCTTTTGCGAAAGCAACACAGGAAGGAACACCGGAAGAACAAACAGCGGCATTAAATTCTATGATTGAAGCACTTGCTACAGATGTCCGCTCAGATATCTTGAATCAAGTCAATGAATCTATTGTAGACCGTTCTATTATGCAGTCTCGTGGTTCTAATGTATTAACAAGTGAGGAAATGAAATTCTTTAATGCAGTTGTTCAAGATGGTGGATTTAAAGATACTGAAACATTACCTAAGACAACACAAGAACGAATTTTTGATGATTTAGTTCAAGGTCATCCGTTGTTAGAACATATCGGATTAGAAAACTTAGGTGCTGTGACAGAATTTATCTATGGAGATCCAGAAGGTGCAGCTGTATGGGGACCATTATTCGGTGATATTAAAGGGCAATTAAATGCTACATTCCGAAAAGAGTCTATCTCTCAACTTAAATTAACGGCATTTATCCCATTGGCAAATGACATGCTTAAACTTGGTCCAGTGTGGGTGGAACGCTATGTTCGTACAATGATTTCAGAAGCTATGTCTGTAGGTTTAGAACGTGGATTCGTAATTGGTACAGGTAAAGATGAACCTATCGGATTGTTAAAAGATCCAAGTGGAAGTGTTGTTGGAGGAGTATATCCAGATAAAAAAACAGCAGGGACTTTAACATTTGAGCCAGGTCGAAAAACAATCAATGAATTAAAAGGAGTTGTTAAATTACTGGCTAAAAAGCTAAATCCTGATGGTAAAACTGATGCAGACAGACCAAAAAATATTGCTGGGAAAGTAGTTATGGTAACAAATCCGTTTGATACTTTTGATATCCAAGCAAATGCAACAATTCAAAATGCAGCTGGAGTGTATGTGACAAGCTTACCGTTCAATCCAACTCCTACAGAATCAGTGTTTGTACCTCAAGGTAAGGTGCTGTTTTTTGTTAAAGGAGAGTATATTGCAGCGATGGGTGGAACTGAACCAATTAAAAAGTATGAAGAAACATTAGCTTTAGAAGATGCAACACTTTATATTGCTAAACAATATGCTACGGGTAAGCCGAAGGACAAATATACTTCACAAGTTTACACATTAAGCCTGGAGGAAACACCACCAGTAACTAAATAAGGAATGATGTAAATGGAAACAGTAATTTCAAATGAAATATTACAGCAATTCAAAGATAGGATGCGATTAGGTGATGATGAAGATGATAACCTAAGACGCATCCTATTTGCATCAAATAAAGCTTTAATAAAAGACTGTGGATCATATGACATAAACAAAGACGAGACGTTCAAAGAATTAGTTTTTGAACGTTCTCGCTATGTTTATAATGATGCACTCGAGTATTTTTCTGAGAATTTTTTAACGGAAATTAATAGCTTCGGCATTCAAAAAGCTTTAGAAGAAATCAAACTGGACGGTGAATAAAATGCGTCCTTTTCAATACAAAAAGCCACTGAATACAGGCGATTTTAGAAATCGAATCAATATTGAACAACCTGTAGTAATAAAAGATGAATTAAACCAGGTAATTGAAACATCTTGGCAGGAGTTAAAAAAAGCCTGGTCAATGATAAAAACGGTGAAAGGTTCCGAGTATATTGAAGCTTCAGCTTCACAGGCTACACGGGTGTATCGTTTTGTGATTCCATATACTTCTGGTATTACGGAAGAAATGCGAATTAATATGAAAGGCCGTATCTTTGATATTATCGAACCGCCAATGAATGATGATGAAATGTATCAAACATTGACTATTATCGCAAAGGAGCATGTTTAGTATGAATGATTTTGCGAGTGATCTTGCTAGAGAATTACAAAGATATGCAAGTATTGTGGAAGAAGATTTGGAAAATGAAATCGATGAAGTAGCAGATATTGCTGTAAGTAAATTAAGGCAAAGTGGTCCTAAAAAAACAGGTGCTTATCGTAAGGGTTGGCGTAAGAAAAAAGAGGGGAATGGCGTTGTTCTTCATAATACAAAAGGGCAATTAACACATCTATTAGAAAATGGGCATGCAAAAGTTGGTGGTGGTCGAGTGCCAGCAAAAGTGCATATTCGTCCAGTTGAAGAGTATGTAATTGACGAATTGCCAAGACGTATCGAAAGGACGATTGGGCAATGACATTAGGTGAATTAACAAAAATTCTTGAAGCGACCGGTTATCCTGTGGCTTATTCGCATTTCACAGCAACGCCAACCAATCCAGTTCCAGCACCACCTTATATTTGTTTTCTTGTGGACGGTTCAGCCAATCTCATGGCTGATAACAAGGTCTATCACAAGATAAACGATTTAAATATTGAGCTTTATACAACTAGAAAAGATTTAGTTGCAGAAGCCAAACTTGAAAAAGTCCTAGACGATCATGAAATAACTTATGACTCGTATGGGACTTATATTGAATCTGAGAAATTATTTCAAAAAATATATGAAACGAGGTTGATGTAAATGAAGAATGAAAACAAAGTGACATTCGGTTTGAAGAATGTACATTATGTGCCAATTGATATTGAAGGGTTTTTAGTGAAGTTTGGTAAACCAATTCCACTACCTGGTGGAGTTGAATTAACTTTTGAACCACGCGGTGATTTAATTGAATTCTATGCAGATGACATGCTTTATTACGCGGCAAGTAATAACCAAGGTTACGATGGAACGTTGAATATTGCTACTATCCCAGAGCAATTTGCTATTGATGCACTTGGAGAACAATTAGATCCGGAAGACGGAGTGTTAAATGAGTTGGCGGATGCAAAAGGAAAATCATTTGCACTACTATTTGAATTTGATGGTGATGTGAATGCAACTCGTCATGTTATGTATAACTGTTCAGCAAGCCGTCCAACACTAGGATCTAAAACAAAAACAAACTCTGCTGAACCAAATACGAATGAATTGAAATTTGTCTCTAGTCCAATTATTTTAGTACCTGGTGGAAGACCAATGGTTAAAACAAAAACAACATCTAAAACAACTCAAGCAATCCATGATAATTGGTACAAAAAAGTATATGTAAAAACACCAGCAGCACCAAAAGGAGCGTAATTATAAATGGAAAAGACAATTACAATTGACGGAAAACAAGTTCGATTAAAAGGTACAGCGGCAACAGTTAAACGCTATAAGGCACAATTCAGACGTGATTTATTCGCAGATATGATGGCATTAGGAGCTATCGGTACATTTACCTCGCAAGATGAGTCACAAGGCACTATCGACCTATCAACCGCAGATTTTAAGAACGTCGATTTTGAAGTTATTTATGATTTAGTTTGGTTATATGCAAAAACAGCAGATCCAAATCTTCCTGATCCAATTACATGGCTAGATGGATTTGACGAGTTTCCTATTTACGATATCATGCCAGAAATTAATGACATGATTCAAAGTACAATGGGAGCAAAAAAAAAATAAAGAAAAATAATGGAGAGCAAGGGACTTTCAGTGATGAAGAATTATCCACTGATACGTTCCTTGCTCTTTGTTATAAAGCGAAGTTAACACATGGTGATTTAGAAGAAATGACCGTTGGTGATTGTTTTGATTACATTGCTGAATTCGCTGAAATGGAGAATCCAGACAAAGAAAAAACTCGTAAAGCAAATCAGAGTGATATGGACAATTTCTAAGAAAGGGGTGAGAAAATGGCAGGAAGAATTAAAGGGATTACTATCTCTATTGATGGAGAAACTACTGGTCTTCAAAATTCTTTAAAAGATGTTAATAAACGTAGTAATGATTTAACTAAGGAATTGAAAGACGTTGAACGGTTGTTGAAGTTCGACCCAGGTAATGTGGAAGCATTAGCGCAAAAGCAACAGTTACTTACACAACAAATTGAAAATACAACACAAAAGCTAGATAAATTGAAAGCAGCGGAACAACAGGTCCAGGCACAATTTCAAAATGGTAAGATTTCCGAAGAACAATATCGTGCATTCAGGCGTGAAATTGAATTTACAGAAGGGTCACTTAATGGTCTGAAAAATAAGCTTGGAAGCATGAAAGCTGAACAAGAAAATGTAGCAAGTTCAACAAGACAATTAGAAACATTGTTTAGCGCTACAGGAAAAAGCGTTGATGATTTTGCAGGAGCATTAGGGAATCGTCTTGTGAATGCAATTAAAAGCGGAACAGCTACAAGTCGGCAGTTAGAACAAGCGATTGGAATTATCGGCCGAGAAGCATTAGGAACAGAAGCAGATATCGAAAAGCTACAACGTGCACTTCGATCTGTGGATGCTGGCAACTCCATACAACAAGTACGAAATGAGTTAAGAGATTTACAGCAAGAAGCTGACAAAACAGAGAAAAAGTTTGAAGGCTTACAAGTAGGATTAGAAAATGTTATAGGTGGAATGGCAGCTGGTGGGGGTATTGCAAGTGCAGTTGAACAAGCAATGGACATGTCTAAGTTAAAAACGAAGATTGATATTACTTTTGATGTCCCTGAATCCTCAAAGAAATCTGTGGAGGAAGCTGTAAGGGGTGTTACCGCTTATGGTGTTGATGCAGAAGCATCTTTAGAGGGCGTACGTAGGCAATGGGCCCTAAATAAAAACGTTAGTGATGAAGCAAATGCAGCAGTTGTAAAAGGAGCAGCAGCGATAGCTCAATCTTATGAAGGTATTGATTTCACTGAATTAATACAGGAAACGAATGAAATAGCAAGTGAGTTAGGGATTTCGCAAGAAGGCGCGTTGGGATTAACAAATTCACTTTTAAAAGTCGGATTCCCTTCTGAACAATTGGATATCATCGCCGAATATGGAGGGCAATTAACACGAGCTGGATATAATGCAGAGGAAGTACAAGCTATTATGGAAGCTGGTGTTGAAACTGGTACTTGGAACATTGACAACTTATTGGATAAAAAATTGTCCCTATGAATGGTGACATTCATAGCAAACTCCTTTAATTCGGTGAAACTCTCAATAATTTTTCATAGAGACAATACCGAGCCAAGCTTTTAACAAATCGACGAAGATTTTATTTTTTATTTTAAATACCGTTCCTAATAGTTCAAACATTTCTTCCTCAAAAGTAAATGATACAATATAAGTATCATTAAGGATTGTAAATATGAGGTGAGTAGATGGACAACCGGTTCTATGTTTACGAATTTATAAGACTTGATACAGGAGAGCCATTTTACGTAGGAAAAGGCTGTGGAAATCGAGTGAATGATATACACAGAGGGAGAAGCGAATGGTTTAAAAATACAATCAAGGTGCATGGCACTATTTCTAGGATTATAGCTGATAATCTTACTGAGAAAGAAGCGTACGAAGCTGAAGTCTGGTATATCTACGAATATAAGTACTTATTTAATTACAAACTTGTGAATTTAGATGACGGTGGATATGGTGCAGCCTCTGGTGATTCTAATCCAATGTACGGAAGAAAAGGTAGTTTAAGTCCGTTATATGGAAGAAAAGCCACGGAAGTGAGGAAGCAAAAAATCAGTAAAGCGCTTGAAGGTAAGAAAAAGTCAGAAGAGCATAAGTTAAAACTTAAAGCTCATTGCTTGAATAGGGATTATTCGGGTAATAATAATCCTAACTTCGGTAATGGAGCAGCTATATCTGGAGAAAATAATCCTAGTTCTATAAAGATAAGAGCTACTGATAATAATGGAAGTGTTACTATATTTGCTTCTAAAGAAGAGGTTACTGAACAATTTAGGATAAGTTATTACTTATTGAATAAATTAATAGGGAAAAAAATATCCGTAGAAAAAGATTTTAACAGAGAAAAAAATAAATATCGTCATTTAGAAGGGTATCAATTCGATTTGTTAAATGAAGGTGTAACGACTAGTCTAGAGACGTACACTATAAGTTGATGATAGTGGAAATAGGGAGCATCTAGGCTCTCTTTTTTATTGCCTAGATGATGATATAGTCTGGTCTGTATAGTGATATACAGAAGTTCATAAGAGAACTGGCAGGGCGTTGCGAATCCTGCTGAACATTACGGGTCTAAAAGAAGGGCGTATTAAAGCAGCTGAATTTGGTCAAGGTGTCGATAAAGCGATGAAAGAAACCCTTGAAGGAACTAACATTTCAGCCGAACAATTACAAAAATGGGGACAGGCTGTATCGAACGGTGGCAAAGAAGGATCAGCCGCTATGACTGAAATTGCACAGGCTTTATCAGAAGTTGATGATGAAACGAAACGAAATGAGCTAGGAGTAAAGCTTTTTGGTACGATGTACGAAGACCAAGGACAAAACATAATTAATACTTTACTAGATGCAAAAGAGAAAACTGTTGATTTTAAGAATAACCAAGATCAATTGAATGACTCCATAAAGAAAATGGATGCAAATCCAGCTGTAAAAATGCAAAAAGCTATGAATGATTTAAAAATGGCTCTTGAACCGGTTCTAGGTGTCGTAGCGGATTTAGTAGCAAAGTTTGCTGAGTGGGTCACAAATAATCCGGAGTTGGCAGCGACATTAGCAACAATTGCTGTAGCCATTGGCATAATATCAGGTGCTATCATGGCACTTGCGCCTATAGTTGTGACAGTCATGAGTATCTTCGGGATTGGAGCGGCTGCAGCGGCTGGAATTTTTGCTGCTATTCCCCTTATCGTAGCCGCGATAGCTGCCATAGGTTTTGCGATTTATAAAAACTTTGATGACATTAAACAATGGATTATAGATATTTGGAATTCTATTACGGAATATTTAGTAGAGCTTTGGGACGGTATAGTTCAATCATCCAGTGAAGCGTGGAGTTCATTTTTAGAAACAATGCATGAGTTTTTTGATCCCATTGGTCAATTTTTCAGTGATTTATGGACAGGTATAGGTGAGGTATGTAGTAATGCATGGAATTCAATTGTTGAATTCTTTTCTGGAGCTTGGGCTTCATTCACAGAAATGATGCATAGTTTCTTTGACCCAATAGGCGAATTCTTTAGTAGCTTATGGTCTGGGATTGTTGAAACAGCTTCCTCTTGGTGGTCTTCTTTAGTTACAACAGCTACCGAATTGTGGGGCATGTTAACGCAAGCTTGGCAAGATACTTGGAATACAATTCTTACTGTTTTAGATCCAATTATTTCGGCGGTTTCTACCGTTTTAGAAGCTGGTTGGCTGTTAATTCAGGCAGGTGCACAAATTGCATGGGCGGCAATCTGCCAATATATTATTCAACCGATTCAAGAAGCTTACGACTGGGTAAGTACAAAAATCGGTGAAATGGTCACTTGGCTTGGTACACAATGGGAAATTGCAAAAGCTGTGGCACAAGTTGCGTGGGGATTATTTAAACAATATATTATTCAACCAGTCCAGGAGACTTGGAGCTTGGTGAAAGAAAAATTCTCTGATTTGGTTTCTTGGCTTGGTTCACAGTGGGAAACAGCGAAATCTTATACACTAGCAGGTTGGAATTTAATAAAACAGTATGTAATTCAACCGGTCCAAGAATTGTGGAATACAACAAAACAAAAGCTTGGAGATTTAGCGAATTGGATATTAAGTAATTGGGAAACTATAAAATCCTATACACTCACAGCTTGGAATTTGGTTAAGAAATATGTGATTGATCCAGTCACTGAAACGTATAATCAAGCCAAGCAAAAATTCACCGATTTATATAACTCAGCTAAAGAAAAATTTGATGCGGTAAAGAATGCAGCGCAAGAAAAATTTGAAGCAGCGAAACGATTTATTGTAGATCCAATAAAAGATGCAGTTGACAGCATAGAAAAGTTTATTGGGAAGATTAAGGGATTCTTTAGTGACTTGAAGTTAAAGATTCCAAAACCTGAAATGCCACCTCTTCCACATTTCAGCCTGGAAACAAGCACGAAAAACGTTTTAGGTAAAGATGTTACTTATCCATCTGGAATCAATATTGATTGGCGCGCGAAAGGTGGTATTTTCACTAAACCAACTATCTTTGGAATGAATGGTGGAAACTTGCAAGGCGCTGGAGAAGCGGGAAGAGAAGCAGTGCTTCCCCTAAATAAAAAGACACTTGGAGATATTGGTGCAGGTATTGCTGCGACTATGGTTGGCACGACTGGATCTATGAGCCAATTAATGAGTGATATGGGTAGTATGATGGATAGTTCTATGAGCCAGTTGTCAGGATTAAAAACTGTTATGAGTGGTGTGTATGGAAGTATGTCAAATAGTAGACAGGCTATGACAAATACTACCGCAAATCAAGTATTCAATTATTCACCTGGTCAATCTGGCGTTAGTGGAGCGGTACCGATGCAAGGTGGCGATTTATTAATTGAAGTACCTGTCACGTTAGATGGTAGAGCGGTTGCGCGTGGGACTTACCGACATACAACTGAATATCAAAGAAGAGAAGAAGAAAGAAACTCAGCCTTTTAGGTTTGGGTTTCTTTTATTTTATAAAGAAATGAGGTGTTAACATGAGTTCTTTTACATTTAACAAAGAACGTAAAGATTTTATTCAAATAGAAAAAGGATGGAAAAGACCAGCATGGGCACCGTTAAAAAGAAATTTTCTAAATGTTCCAGGTTATCCAGGCGCAAGATTATTAAACACGCAAACAGAAATTCGCACTCTTTCTATTCCAGTTGGAATTATTGTTCCTGATGGTGCAGATTTAGAAACATTAAAAGAAGAAATAGCAGGTTGGCTTATTACAGAGCAACCAGTAGAGCTTACTTTCGATGTAGAACCAAATAGAACGTATTTAGCTGTTGTGGATGATAGCTTTGATCCAGATGAATTTGTAACACTTGGTCAGGGCGTTCTTAAATTTATTTGTCCAATGCCTTATAAATTAGGACCTACTCGAACGACAGAATTTCAAATGGATGGGCGTGGATTAATAGCAAATGTTCAAAACAAAGGAAGTGTGGAATCTAACTCGATTATAGAAGTTGAAGTAGCGAAACCTTCCACTTTTCTTGATGTATGGAATAGTACGAATTATTTTCGCATTGGATATCCATTGAAAGCAGATCAGGTTCCCGTTGAAAGAAATCAACGTGTGTTGTGGGATGAAATGTCAACAACTGTAGGATGGACAAAAGTAGCTAAGACAGAGGATATGACTGGTGGAGGTGAATTTAAGCCAGATGGATATCGCCTTGTACCACTGCATTTTGGAACGGAAGGTACAAATGGATGGCATGGTGCTATCGCTAAAAAGAATATTCCGCAAGGTCCATTGCAGGATTTCATTATGCAAGCTTATGTTGGAGTAAGAAGTTTGCACTGGGACCAAATGGGGCGTGTAGAAATTGGACTTCTTGATGAAAATAGTGATTATGTTGCTCGTATATCTATGAGTGACGTGCAATGGGAAGCGGAACAGAATAGTGGATTTGCTTCTGTTGGAAATCGAAAGAAGCCAGGTGGTCAAGTATTTATTAACGAAACAGGCGACCATCCTAATACCTGGAATCAATACAGAGGTCGATTGTGGTTAGCACGAACAGGGAACAGATGGGAAGCTTATATTTCAAGATTTAAAGACGGCACAGAAATTGATGATTCTGAACGATTTGTAGTATGGATAGATGAAAACAACGTCAATATGAATAAAGTGGCACAAGTACAAATCAGTATCTGCCAATTCTCTAACAATATGTTTTCGCAAAATATGAGCATCGATGATTTGAAAATATGGAAAGTGAATATGAATACACAAGATAATCCGCCTTATATCTTTGATGTTGGGGACAAGGTTGTTATCGATACAGAGCGAAGTCTTGTCACGATAAATGGTAAGAGTGCTATTAATCTAAAAGATATATTTAGTGATTATCCCGTTATTCATAAGGGGTTGAATAAACTAGAAATAATGCCTTCAACTGTCGGAACATCCAAAGCAACGTACAGGGAGCGATTTAGATGAAGACACCAAGCGGAATTTTACATGTTGTTGATTTTAAGACAAGTCAAATCGTTTCCAATATACAACCAAAAGATTATTGGGATGATAAACGACATTGGGAGATAAAAAATAACATTGATACATTAGAGTTTAGAGTATTTGATAATACAGACCATGCAGCTACACTCATGCAGCAAAATTTAGTTTTAAAAGAGGTAAGGGGTGGACGGATTGTTCCGTATGTCATTACTGAAACTGAAAAAAATTCAGATGATAGATCCATCATTGCTTATGCATCTGGTGAATGGATTCAACTAGCGAAAGCTGGCATTATCAATCCGCAGAAGATTGAAGGCAAAACAGTCAATGAGTTTATCGATATGGCTCTTGTAGGTACGAAGTGGAAAAGAGGAAAAACGGAATACGCTGGCTTCCACACGATGACGATTGATGAATTTATAGATCCATTAAAATTTTTAAAAGATATTGCGTCCTTATTCGAATTAGAAATCCAATACCGTGCGGAAGTTGTAGGCTCTCAAATTGTAGGCCGTTATGTAGATATGGTGAAGAAGCGAGGGCGTGATACTGGTAAAGAAGTAACTCTTGGTAAAGATTTGATGGGTATCAAACGAATTGAGAATTCCCAAAACATCTGTACAGCCCTATTAGGGTTCGTGAAAAAAGAAGGTGGGGATTTTATCACCATCGCCAGTATCAATAATGGTATTCCTTATCTTGTGGATGGTGATGCATTCCAACGTTGGAATGAAAAAGGACAACATAAATTCGGATTCTATACTCCTGAGACAGAACAAGATATAACGCCACAACGTTTAATGACCCTTATGAAAACTGAGTTAAAGAAACGTGTTAATACATCTTATTCATATGATGTTCAAGCACAAAGTATAGGGCGTGTATTTGGGCTAGTTCATGAGCTGATTAATGAAGGAGATACAATTCGAATTAAAGATACAGGATTCACGCCTAAATTGTATCTAGAAGCTCGTGTTATTGCTGGTGATGAATCATTTACTAATCCTACACAAGATAAATACGTTTTCGGAGATTATCGTGAAATTGTGGATGCTAACGAAGAATTAAGGAAGTTATACAATAAAATTCTTGCTTCATTAGGAGATAAACAAGAATTATTAGACAGGCTGAATGAACTTGTTAAAGAAACGGCTGAAACAGCTAACAATGCTCAAAAAGAATCTGAAACCGCAAAGAAACTTGCTGAAAAAGTACAAGAAAACATAAAGAACTATCAAACGACTATCATTGAAAGTAAAACAGCGCCGACTACAGGATTGGAAGCTGGTAAAACAATATGGCGAGATATTAGTAACGGGAAACCTGGTATTTTAAAAGTATGGAACGGTAACGGGTGGGAATTGCTGATTCCTGATGTAGAAGCAGTAAAGAAAGAGACACTGGAGCAGGTCAATAAGGATATTCAGTCCACAAAAGAAGAGTTAAATAAGAGAGTGGAAGAAGCACAAAACGAAACCGCTGGACAATTTAATGTAGTAAATGAAAATCTTCAAGAGGTTTCTCGAACTATTAAAAATGTACAAAGCTCCCAAGGTGAAATTAATAAAACTGTCTCTGAAATGAAACAAACCAATGAAGGTTTTACTAAATCTATTGAATTATTAACAAAAAAAGACGGTGAAATCACTGGAAAATTAAATACAGTAGTAGAGACTTCCGAAGGCACAAAAAAGATAATCTCTGAGGTGCAGCAAACAACAAATGATCTAAAGAAAACCACAACTGAAATTACAGAAAAAGCAGGGAAGATTAGTGAGAAATTAGAGAACTTAGAAAAGAAGGTTGCTAACGATAAAGCTGGAGGACGTAACCTTCTTTTAGATTCAAATGTTAAATATGAAAAAGCGGATTATTTAATTAATCAATATACTCTATCTGAAAATTTTTCTGCAGGTGAGGAATATACTTTTGTAATTAAAGGTAGTGTTCCACAGGGACAGAAATTTGGCATTTGGCAGAATGGTGGTTCGAATAATGTCGGGTATGCAACAAGCGCTTATGCCAGTGGAATTACTTATGTGACATTTAAAGCTGTTGCAACGACGGTAGGTAACGAGAAGAAATTGTCTTTATACAATGCCCCTCAAAACATAACGAAAGCAACAGTTGAATGGGTTGCTTTATATAAAGGGAATAAACCGCAAGACTGGACGCCAGCACCGGAAAATCAGGTAACAAATGATGATTTTACTAAAAAAACAAATGAGATTATCAAAAGTGTGGAAGGTACTACAGAAACTATTAAAAAAGTAGAAAAAACACAAGGTGATTTTAGTGAACGGGTTAATACTGTAGAAAAGAATGCAGAAGGATTCAATCAAAGCGTTAAAAAATTACAAGAAACACAAACGCAGCAAGGAAAACAATTAACCGAAGCTGCTACAACGATAGAACAACACTCTGAGGCATTGAATCTAACAATGAAAAAGAAAGATGTTGAGGACTATGTTGGCGGTTTAGGTACTGTCAATGAGGTGCGTGATGCTGATTTTAAGTTAGGACAGAAATATTGGATTTGGAATAGTGGTAATGGGGCTGTTGGTTCTGTCGATACAAATCTGAAATACAAAGGTATGAATACATTCTCAATTACCGTTACTGGACAGACTCAAGATCGTTGGTGGGGTCTAACAAGTCAATTCATTGAGTGTCAAGTTAACGAGGAATTTGTTGCATCAGGTTATTTCAATACTGACGGGAAAACACCTATTGATAGTGGCGGTGCATTTATTGAAATTGAATGGTGGACTGCTGACAAAAAAACTCGTGTTAAAACAGCTAGAACTAATGTCAAAGTTGTAAATAATATGTGGGTTCGTGCTGTATGCACAGATAAAGCACCTGCTAATGCATCGTTTGTAAGATGGCGTTATTATGTTACAAGAAATGGGCGTTTGTGGTGTACTGCACCTATGCTGCAACGTGGGACTATAGCAAGTGAATTTTGGTTACATCCGAAAGATCAAAATGATGTTGATAAGATACTAGATGATATAGCCGATAGAGTAGTAACTGAGAATTACAATAAAAAAGTAACGGACCTTGAGAGGGGAATAAAAGCTACAGCAGACGGCATCGAATTAACCTCGAAGAAACAAGAAACCTTTATAAATGAGACTTACGCCGCTTATGTAAAAGAAACGGGTTCTAAGCTTAAAGTTCTTGATGAAGGAATCCTTGCAGAAGTTAAAAAAGGGAATATCATCGCAGCTATTAACTTTTCATCAGAAAAATTAGTAATAGATGTTGCAAAGGTAAATATCAATGCAGATACAATGGTGAAATGGCTAACTGCAAAAGGTATTGATACGAATATCATCAAAGTTAATGGCGATAAAATTACCATCGATAAAAACGGCGTTACTATTAAAATGTTAGACTTCCTTTTTGAAGATGAATGGGGAACGAAAACAACCGTTATGCCGAAAAGGAATTTAATAGCCGATCATGATTTTTCTAGTGTTCCAAAAATGAACATAGGTAATCAAAATTATCAGGGGTTTGGTACTGGATATGGTCTACCTTGGAAAGCACAAGGAAATGGAGTAGCGATAGAAAATAGCACTTTTATATTTAACTATGAACAAATGGTAAATGCAGTCCGTGTTGACACGTATAATTACCCAGAAACAAAAGTTCAAAACGGGATTCATCCAGGAAACTCATATACATTGTCAGCACATTATAGAACTGCACAGATTAATGGTGTGCGTACAACTGCAAAACCAAGATTGCAGGTATGCTTTGTTACGCCATTGGATGAAGTGAGTTATAAAATTTGGCACGAAATGTACAAAGATTTTCCAGAGCCATCTACATTTTACGGTGACATTAGAAGGTATAATTTCACATTTACCGTTCCTAACAATTACAATCCACAAGAACACATGATTGTAGTTAAAATTACAGCTGCAAACGCGCAAATTTCTGCGGGTAAAGCTGTTTGTGTTTCAGGGATAACATTGGTTAGTGGTAACTACGCTTGCATGTATAACTGGGATCGTGCGGCAGCGGAAAGAGCAGACGGTATTCAGCCGTTTCGTAGGATTGCACTAGGTGATGCCAATACGAACATAGGTATATCTGATGATGGATATACAGTGGATTTCACAAGTAACAAAGAAGTGAAGTTTTTTACCAACATACGAGCAGTACAAGGTGTAAACATGGGGGGCAATCAGTTCCAAGGCTGGGGGCACATCCGTTTTACAGATGGTAATCTTGGACCAGGATTTTATGTAAGTACTCCAAACGGTTGGAAGTTTAACGCGCTTGGATAGAAAGGAAAGATATAAATGAAAGATATTCAAATGATGCCACTTCAAGCAGGTGAAAGCTTTCCTTTTATGGGGAGGCTGGTAGATGCAACAAGAACCGATACAGGGATTTCCGTCCAAATACCTGCCGATATGCTAAAGAACGCTGGCATTCCTGACGGAACTAGTAAAGTTGAAGTGTGGAGGGAGATGTCTGACGGAACGATCTGTTTCAGAATCGCAACAAGATGTGAACTATGTGGACGAGGTTCGAGGTTGTATGAATTAGATATGGGATTTGCTAAAAAAGGCCTTTGTGCAGAAGATTATTTTAAACTTACAGGCAAAAATCCTCCACAAGAGCCATTAACAACTGAAAATAAAACACAAACAGAGCAGCCATAAGCTGTTTTTTATTTTGTACAAAATACGGCTTTTATAACAAAGAGGGGCGATTTCGCTTCTCTTTTTATTTTGAAACGGGGTGGTCAAAGTGGAAGGATTACAAGAAGTAAGAAGTGATGTTCAAGAAATAAAGCAAGATATCAAGGACATTCGTTTAGAAATTAAAAGCTTAGAGATGCGAACAACTGGTAACGAGAAAGACATTATTAATATCACTAAACAGTTAGATAAGATTGGTGCCAATACTACTTGGATATTACGACTTATTGTGGGCGGACTTGTTGGGGCAGCGCTGACTTTCTTAATGAAAGGAGGTGGTATGTAATGTTTGAAATTACAGTAATGATTGGCATTGTAGTTGGTCTTTCACAAATTGGAAAAACAATTGGATTACAAACAAAATATGTTCCGTTATTGAATTTAACGCTTGGCATTGTGCTAGGCGTTTTATTTTTGGGCGGAGATATCAAAACAAATGTATTTCAAGGAATCATCATTGGATTGTCAGCAAGTGGACTATTTGATCACACAAAAATTATAAAAAAGGATGTTGATGTAAAATGAAAAAAACATTAAAAAATATTTCTTCTGTAGCATTTGCTGTTATTTTAGTTTTATCTGTTGCAACTAGTACTTTTGCTGATAGAACACTTATTATTCCTGATTTACCGAAACAACCATACCGTAATGGTGTAGGTGCTTATGAGGGCGTTGTGGCACATTCTACAGCAACTCCAGAAGCACCAGCTATCAATATTCAAAAATATGAGTCTCGTACATGGCGTTCAGCATTCGTACATTATGCGGTTGATTGGAATGAAACAATCCAAATTGCTGATACGAAATATATTGCTTATGGTGCAGGACCAGGAGCGAATAAACGATTTGTTCATGTGGAATTATGCGAAACAAAAGATTATGAGAAGTTTAAACGCAGCTATGATAAATACGTGAAGTTACTAGCTAAAATCTTACGTGACCGTGGATTATCAGAAGAAAAAGGATTATGGACTCACTACGATGTTACAAAGTACCTTGGTGGTACAGATCATGAAGATCCACTTGATTATTTACGTAGTCATGGCGTGTCAGAAGCTCAATTTAGAGTTGATGTGCAACGTGCATACAATAATGCTAATGTTGAAGTTTCTGTTCCTGAGAAGCCATCTAAGCCTGCCGAAGTTCTAACGGCTGTAACAGATGAAATTGCTTATATTGATGGTTACAATGTGAACTTACGTAAAGGACCAGGTACAAGCTATTCTAAGATTCGTCAGTTAAACAAGCCAGAATCATATGTTGTATGGGCTGAAAAGGATGGTTGGTTAAATCTTGGCGGCGATCAATGGATTAAAAACGATTCATCTTATGTGAAGTTTAATAAGAAAAGCACAGTAGATTTTTCTATTGTTGGAAAACGCGTTGTTTCTAAAGTTAACAATCTACGTTTCTATGATGCTCCATCTTGGCAAGATAAAGATGTTGCTGGTTCTGTAGATGTAGGGTTAGGCTTCACAATTGATGCAAAAGTATCTGTCAATGGATCGTCACAATATAAAGTACACAACAGCAAAGGGAAAACATACTATGTAACAGCAAATAAAGCCTATGTGTATGTGAGGTAAGGCGAAAAAAGGTTCTCAGTTAAGAGAACCTTTTTATTTATCTCCAACGCCATTCTATTTCATTCGAATCGAAGTAAACAGCAGGTATGCCAATTCTTTCTAATTTGTTATTTTTTGATATAAACCAATTGTTTTCATCCAAAAAAAATGGATTTACATTATCTAACGATGGATTATTTTCATCTACCATTTTGTTAAGAAAATCTTTAAAATTAGAAATATTATCGGTGAATTTAATATCCCCGTACATCCAAAATCCATCACCATTTTCATTGGAAATATCACCCAAATGTATGTCTTTAAAGTATAGTTTCATAGCTAATATCCCCCTCACTCCTTAATGTTAAAGTATTTAATAGAAGAAATTAAAATGGATTCCTCTTTGTAGGTAAGCGTGTTGTTGCTAAGGTTAATAATCTACGTTTCAATTATACCCCTTTTTGGCAGGGGATAGATGTTACTGTAAATGAAGTCTATGTATACGTCTATTAACCTAGTAGCAGTATGAAAAAGAAACCGGCTCTTTATTTGAGCCGGTTTTTTATATACTAGTTTACTTTTGTTATATCTCACTACATTATAACAACTATGCCTTAGTTATGTATTTAGTTTCTGTTATAAATTGGTATTAAATAGCTTAATTGAAGTACACTGTATTTCTACCCATTCATTTGATATATCTTGCTCAATTCCTTCTAAATCAATTAGTACTACACTATCATAAATATTTAGTGATGCTAAGTTATCCTCGCTGTTATAATCTAGCTTAGCAATTACTTTAATGCCCTCATCATTCTGAATTATTGCATTAGCATTTTCATCTGAAAAGGCTATATTTGTATTCCATATAAATTCATCATCTATATCTATTTCTACATTATAGTTTTCATTTTTTTCTGGCTTATTACCATCCCACTCAGCGATAAATTGATTGCTAGCTACTTGAACTAATACTTTATATCCATCTAATAATTTCTCTGATATATCTACTATTTTAACATTCATTGTTTATTACTCCTTTTTATTTTTTATACGGTACTCTAACAAGTGTATTGTCAACATTCATAACATTATTTACTGGGTCATAAGTCCATGTTTCTTCATGATAGTGGAACTTACTTGGTTTTGAGTTCATTTCATGTGAACCGAATCGTATACTTCTAGTTCCATCAGCTGAAAATATTCTATCTGAGTCTTTTAATCCTGTTCTTGGATGAATATTAGTATGCTCACCAGTTCCTAAAAATTCATCCCACTTAGTTACCGCGTCTTGTACTTTCACAGGTTTATTAGCATACACTTCTTTGTGATAACCTCTATCAGGAATATTTTTAGCTTCAGCCACCTTCTCAGTGTTCTTAACACCTTCAGCCGCCTTCTCAGCGTTTTTAACACCTTCAACCGCATTAGCAGTCATTTTTACCCCTTTGCCAACTTTGGCAATTTTTCCAACTGGTGTAAGACCAGCTACTGCCATTCCGCCTGCAAAAATTCTTTCCCAAGCGGAAAGTTTTTCGCCAGTAGATGGATCAATACCATCCCATGCACGACGAGCATCGTATTCACCGCTGATTTCACCAGCAATATCTCTAGCGAGCTTTTTACCATCAAAACCTTTCTCTTCCGATGATATTTTACCACACATTGCACCTTCTGACATTGCTACATCCTGATCATCAGCATTACGGAATTTTTCGGCAATTCGTTTCAAATCTTCTTCTACTTGTACAATAGAATTGATAGATGTAAAAGCCATTGGTTTGGCATCATTGAACATTTGAACGAAATGTTGATTAGAAGCACCGATCCATTGAGAACACAAATAATCAATTTGATTACATAAATTATTATGTATGGATTCTAAGGTGTGTCTGGTATTACTTGCACGATTTGCGACTTCTTCTAGCATTTCAGGTGTTACTTTGATTTGAACCATTTTCTTCCTCCCTTTCCCAATTAAAATTATGAGATAAAAAGAAAAAAATGTAAATATCTAATTCTAATGTAGAGATAAATGTAGCCTATGTATATGTGAAGTAAGGTAAAAGCGGGATTCTTAGTATGGGAGGAAGCCTCTTTTTCGGCTTCGATATACTATCTTGTAAAAATTGAGAATAATATGAATATTAATCTATCCAATAAAATATGGGGAATGTATAATATTCGTATCTAAGGGGGTATACAACATGAAGATAATAGACTTAATACAATTTAGAAAGAAAAAAGAATTAGAAAAAAGATTAGAAAAGCAGATTGTAAATGTCCCCGTAGTGACACAGATTAGCGTAGAGAATGGTGAAGTGAAATTTGAAGTTTCTGGTGAAAGAAAAAAACACTTTGATGAAGAGTAATGTTTAAGCCGTCTCCTTAGTGGAGGCGACTTTTTTATTGTTATGATGTTTAGAATTTACTTTTAGATAATGCCTTTAATATAGGATTTATGATTTTACCAATTAAACGAAATCCCCTAAATATAGACCTTACAACCTTCATATAGTCATCCCCTTTAAATTAAGTAAATCATACCAATTAAAGGAACGAGCTGTAAATACTACAAACTCCCAAAAATGAAATCCTATGTATATGTAAAGTAATAAAAAGCGGGTCTACTCAAATATGAGCGGGCCCGCTTTTTTAAAATTTTGACCACCGACCACAAAAACGACCACCCACTTAAAATAAAATAAATACATTTCACACGCATAAATGACAATTCCTTTTGTTTCTTTTACGATAGAATGCAAAAGGATAACATAAACAACACTAATTGATATGGTATACTTTATACTGCGCATATGGGATTTGATAATTAAATAAATTCAACTCCTCATGATGTACTATATATAATAGAAGAAGAATGAAAATGTTTATTGGTTTTGTTATCACCCTGTTGGCGTCAACCTCATGCGCCTAATGGCTACAAAAGACATCTACTTCGTACCATTTGGCCAAGATGCACCAGAGAAAAAACCGAACTCAATGGTAGCTCGTATGGAGTTACTTGAAGATACAGTATTGGAAGCGCTACAAGGAAAACAATTACAACCTGTTGTTGTAGAAAAATTCAGATATATGAATTAAAAAACGAAAAAAACGTACAATTTTTGTTGAAACCATCATTCTTACTGTAGAATATGATAAAATTAACGTTATTAAGATTAGAGGGGGCATTGTAAGCTCCTTCTAATTCTAAGTTATAGAAGGATTGGTATCTAGAAAGGGGCATAGTGATGGAAAAGCAAAAAACTTTTCATGTCGCTGTAGTTGGAGCAACCGGCGCAGTTGGTGAACAAATGTTAAATACTTTAGAGAAACGAGAATTTCCAATTGGGAAGTTAACGTTACTTTCATCTAAACGATCTGCAGGTAAGAAACTTGTATTTAAAGGCGAAGAATTTACAGTTCAAGAGGCAACTCCTGAAAGTTTTGAAGGAGTAGATATTGCACTATTTAGTGCAGGTGGATCTGTATCGAAACAATTAGCGCCAGAAGCAGCAAAGCGCGGTGCAATTGTTGTTGATAATACAAGTGCATTCCGTATGACAGAAAACGTGCCACTTGTTGTACCTGAAGTAAATGAAAATGATTTAAAAGAACATAATGGTATTATTGCAAATCCAAACTGTTCTACAATTCAAATGGTAGTAGCTCTTGAACCAGTTCGCCAGCAATATGGTTTAAAACGAGTAATCGTTTCCACATATCAAGCTGTATCAGGTGCTGGTGCGGCAGCTATTGAAGAACTTCATGAACAATCACAAGCAATCTTAAATGGCGAAGAAGTAAAGGCGAATGTTTTACCTGTATCAGGTGACGAAAAGCATTTCCAAATCGCTTTTAATGCTATTCCACAGATTGATAAATTCCAAGATAATGGATTTACATTCGAAGAAATGAAAATGATTAATGAAACGAAAAAAATTATGCATATGCCTGAATTAGAAGTAGCTGCGACATGTGTACGTTTACCAGTTGTATCGGGTCATTCCGAGTCTGTGTACATTGAAGTAGATAAAGAAGGCGTAACAGTAGAAGAAATGAAAAACTTACTTGCAAATGCAGAAGGTATTGTACTGCAAGATAATCCAGCAGAGCAGTTATATCCAATGCCAGCTACTGCAGTAGGTAAAAATGAAGTATTCGTTGGAAGAATCCGTAAAGATTTAAATAATGATAAAGGATTCCACCTTTGGGTCGTATCTGATAACTTATTAAAAGGCGCTGCATGGAATTCTGTTCAAATTGCAGAGCGCTTAGTAAAATTACAATTAGTGTAAACGGCTAAGAGAAGGTGCAAAATATGAAAATTATTGTTCAAAAATTTGGTGGTACATCAGTACGTGATGACAATGGGCGCAAGCATGCGCTTCACCATATAAAAAAATCGTTAGCTGCTGGTTATAAAGTAGTTACTGTTGTATCAGCAATGGGCCGTAAAGGTGAACCGTATGCAACTGATACGTTATTAAGTCTTGTAAATCAAGAGGAACCTAATATTTCTAAACGTGAGCAAGATTTATTATTATCATGCGGAGAATTAATCTCAGCAATTGTTTTCTCTAACATGTTGAATGAGAATGGTATAAAAGCAGCAGCATTAAATGGTGCGCAAGCTGGTTTTGTAACGAATAATGACTTTACGAATGCTAAGATTATTGAAATGAATTGCGATCGTATACATGAAGAGTTACAAAATGTAGATGTTATCGTCGTGACTGGATTCCAAGGTCAAACGAAAAATGGAGATACGACAACACTTGGACGCGGAGGTAGTGATACCTCAGCTTCAGCATTAGGTGTTGCGCTTCATGCTGAATATATCGATATCTTCACAGATGTTGAAGGTGTTATGACTGCGGATCCTCGTATCGTAAAAGATGCACGTCATCTTCAAACTGTAACATATAACGAGATTTGTAACATGGCTTATCAGGGTGCGAAAGTTGTTCATCCGCGTGCGGTTGAAATTGCGATGCATGCAAAAGTACCACTTCGTGTACGTTCTACGTATTCTGATAGTGAAGGTACGCTTATTGCGGCATATGATGGTGCTACAAAAGGGCAGGATGTAGAAGAACGTCCTGTTACAGGGATTGCCCATGTGTCAAACGTAACGCAAATTAAAGTGCTTGCAAAAGAAACTGCATATGATTTACAACAACACGTGTTTAAAGAAATGGCTAATGAAGGGATTAGTGTGGACTTAATTAACATTTCTCCTACTGGTGTAGCTTACACAGTAAAGGATAGTGTATCAGCGCGTGCAGTTGAGGTTTTAAAGCAACTTGGATATGATCCAGTGGTTACAGAGCATTGTGCGAAGGTTTCTATCGTTGGTGCTGGAATGGCAGGTATTCCAGGGGTTACAGCGAAAATTGTCACAGCTTTAGCGGAAAAAGGTATTCAAATTCTGCAATCAGCAGATAGTCATACGACAATTTGGGTTCTTGTAAAAGAAGCCGATTTAGTGGAGGCTGTGAATGCATTACATAGTGCATTTGAGCTTTCAAAAGAAAAGCAACTGGAACAATAAGGAGTGAGATCATGATAGATTTTGGGACAATTGCAACCGCGATGGTAACACCGTTTGATAAAAATGGTAATATCGATTTTGCAAAGACAACGAAATTGGTAAATTATTTAATTGATAACGGTACAACAGCAATCGTGGTAGGAGGGACGACTGGAGAATCTCCTACATTAACATCAGAAGAAAAAGTAGCGTTATATCGCCATGTCGTATCTGTTGTCGATAAAAGGGTGCCCGTCATCGCTGGAACAGGTAGCAATAATACGCATGCTTCTGTCGATTTAACAAAAAAGGCAACTGAAGTTGGTGTTGATGCAGTTATGCTAGTGGCACCGTATTATAATAAACCGAGTCAAGAAGGGATGTACCAGCACTTTAAAACAATCGCTGAAAGCACTCCGCTTCCGGTAATGCTATATAATGTTCCAGGACGATCTATTGTACAAATCTCCGTTGATACAGTTGTTCGTTTATCAGAAATAGAAAACATTGTTGCGATTAAAGATGCAGGCGGCGATGTATTAACAATGACAGAAATCATTGAAAAAACAGCGGACGACTTTGCAGTATACAGCGGTGATGATGGTTTAACATTACCAGCTATGGCAATTGGAGCAAAAGGTATTGTTTCTGTAGCATCTCATGTTATCGGGAATGAAATGCAAGAAATGATTGCTGCATTCCAAGCTGGAGAGTTCAAAAAAGCGCAGAAATTACATCAATTACTAGTAAAAGTAACGGATGCACTATTTATGGCGCCGAGCCCAACACCAGTAAAAACAGCATTACAAATGGTGGGATTAGATGTAGGTTCTGTACGTTTGCCACTTCTTCCATTAACGGAAGAAGAAAGAATAACGTTACAATCCGTAATGCAATCTATTCCTCGTTAATAAAAATGACCTAGTGTGAAACTAGGTCATTTTTATTTTGACTAACTATATGTAAGTGCTGAAAATTAGCTATAGTTAATAGGCTGTAATAAGAAGGGGATGGCAGGGGGGAGAATTAGTAAGAAACTGATTACAGAGATAAGATTTTTTTAGTGAATATCGTTTCATGTTTATGTAAAGAATTTACATGAATATTTTTCCATCAAACTCTTATTACGTAGGGAAAATAGTAAAACTGATATGAATTTTGCCCTCTTAAATTATAATCTCATTTTAGTGTCTTCTCTTGTCTTTCGCATAATTTAACTTGTGTTCTATTTCTTGTATCAGTTATAATATGGCTAAGTAGCTTAGTACGGGTATGCTTAGCAAAATTGGTAAAAATTAAGATTTAATGAAATTTTCATATCATATCGAATAAGATATTTGATTTATATAATGAAAGAGAGGTGAAACCTGGTTTAAAAAATTAACAAGGACATGATATCGCATAACGGTAAGGACATTCGTCTTGGACGGTGAATATATGGTGGTTGTAGAGTTTCCCCTGGTGTCTCTGCAATTTTAGTGAAATCAGTGTTTGCAAGATTTTTAAACCAGGCAACAACATGAAGAGAAAAGAGAATGAGTCTGTTAAAGTATTTGCTCTTGGCGGAGTAGGTGAAATCGGAAAAAACATGTACTGTGTTGAAATTGATTCTGAAATCTTTATTGTAGATGCCGGATTGATGTTCCCGGGAGATGAAATGTTTGGGATTGATATTGTTATTCCTGACATTACATATTTAGTAGAAAATCAAGAGCGAGTAAAAGGACTATTTATTACCCATGGTCATGAAGATCATATTGGTGGAATTGTTTATGTGCTTCGTAAATTACCTATTCCAGTATATGCGACGAAATTAACGGTAGGACTTATACAAGAAAAGCTTGGCGAAGCAGGAATGTTAGGCCGTGTAGACTTAAAAACAATTGACTCGAATTCAACAGTAGAGTTTAATTCAACAAATGTGTCATTCTTCGGAACGACACATAGTATTCCGGATTCTGTGGGTGTTTGTTTCCATACATCAAAAGGTGCTGTAGTATATACAGGAGACTTTAAATTTGATCAAACTCCAATCGGAAATAGTGGAGCAGATCTTGGGAAAATGGCGCAAATTGGAAATGAAGGCGTACTTTGCTTGTTATCTGATAGTACAAACGCTGAACGTCCTGGTTATACAGGTTCGGAAAAAGAAGTTGGTATAGAGATTTCTAAAGTATTCTATAGTTCAGAAGGACGTATTATTGTTGCTTCATTTGCATCGAATGTACACCGTATTCAACAAGTGTTTGATGCAGCTGCTGAAACTGGAAGGAAAGTAGCGGTAGTAGGACGTAGCATGGTGAAAGTGGTAGATATTGCAAGACGTCTTGGTTATTTAGATGTTCCAGAAGGTATGGTTATTTCATTACAAGAAATAGACAATTTCCCGGAAAAAAAGGTAGCTATCTTAACGACTGGTAGTCAAGGGGAACCGATGGCAGCCCTTTCTAGAATGGCGAAACAAGCTCATAAACAAATTTCAATTCGTAAAGGTGATACTGTTATTATTGCAGCTTCTCCAATTCCAGGAAATGAAGTATCTGTATCAAAAATTATTGATTTGTTATTTAGATCTGGTGCTGAGGTTATTTATTACGGTGAAAGAAAAGTTCACGTTTCAGGTCATGGTAGCCAAGAAGAATTAAAGCTGATGATAAATTTAATGAAGCCGAAGTATTTTGTACCCGTACATGGTGAGTTCCGTATGCAAAAAGCACATGCGTATTTAGCGGAAGATGTAGGTATTGCGAGAGAGAATATCTTTATCGTAGAAAAAGGCGATGTAATTGCTTTTGGTGACGATGAAGCAAAATTAGCTGGTAAAGTGCAAGCTGGTAATGTTTTAATTGATGGATTAGGTGTAGGTGACGTCGGTAACATCGTTCTTCGAGATAGAAAGATGTTATCTCAAGATGGAATTTTAGTTGTTGTTGTAACACTTGGTAAGGATGAAAAGAAAATAATCTCTGGTCCAGAAATTATTTCACGCGGCTTTGTATATGTTCGTGAATCAGAAGCATTAATCGAACGATCCACAGATATTGTACGTATGATTGTTGAACAATCAATTAAAGAATATACAATTGAATGGTCTATGTTGAAACAAAATATTCGTGAATTATTAGGGCAGTTCTTGTACGAAGAAACGAAGAGAAAGCCAATGATTTTACCGATTATTATGGAAGTATAAAGAAGGTCACCTTTACAGGTGATCTTTTTCTTTTTTAACCCTATCGAATGAAATTCATAACTTAAGAAATAATAGTTATATACGAGTGAAAGGGGATGCGATATGACAGAACGTGATCGTTATACAAATGAAGAAAAAGAAGCTGAGCCGAAAGAAGTTCCAAAAGAGGCTTCTATAGTGGAGAAAATTCAGCAACTTGGACAGACAAATGTACCACAAATGAATGAATCGCGTATTCATTGCTTAACAATTGTTGGGCAGGTGGAAGGTCATATTCAGTTGCCACCACAAAATAAAACAACAAAATATGAACACATCATTCCGCAAATTGTCGCGATTGAACAAAATCCAAAAATTGAAGGTTTACTGTTAATATTAAATACAGTTGGGGGTGACGTTGAAGCTGGATTAGCGATTTCTGAAATGGTGGCTTCGCTTTCAAAACCAACTGTATCTCTTGTGTTAGGAGGAGGGCATTCAATCGGTGTACCGATTGCGGTCTCAACTGATTATTCATTTATTGCCGAAACAGCGACGATGACAATTCATCCAATTCGTTTAACAGGTCTTGTTATAGGTGTGCCACAAACATTTGAGTATTTGGATAAAATGCAAGAAAGAGTCATTCGATTTGTGACAAAGCATTCGAAAGTAACGGAAGATCGTTTTAAAGAGCTTATGTTTGCAAAAGGGAATTTGACGCGAGATATTGGGACGAATGTAATAGGTGGAGATGCAGTGAAGTATGGTCTTATAGATGGTGTCGGTGGTATTGGTAGCGCACTTCGAAAATTAAACGAATTAATTGATGAACGCAAGGATAATAGTACAGAAGGGACAATGCTACAATGATTTTATATACAATTATGCCAGAGCAACTTGTGTATCCGGCCGATTATTCACAATGCGAAAGCCAAAAAGTTGTGAATATAAATGGCGTGGAATTAGTGGTTTCTGAGGAGGATAATCAATGTTACTCTATTGTACGTGTATTAAGTACGAATCCGTCTCACTACCTAGAGTTTGAGCCTGGACAGAAAATTACCTTTTAGCAAAAAGAAGGATTTTGTTTAGGAGCTATGGTATAATATAAAAAACAAGACGGTTGAGCAGCCATGAGTAGGCTGCTTTCTTCTGTTTATTTAACATTTTACAAGAAGTGTAAAAATAGAAGATATAAAGACCTGAAAAATAGAGAGAAAGACATGTAAGTAGATCTTTTTTATAAGAAAGTTGTACTTAATTTCTAGAACACGAGGTGAAGAAATGGCAAAACAAAAGCAAAGAGGGACGAAGGCTAAGGCAAGACGTACGATAAAGCCAACTTTGTATTATGAAATCGTCGGGTTGACTCTTTTTGCACTTTCGATTATTACGATTTTACAGCTAGGTGTTGTAGGGAAATCGTTTGTGTTATTTTTTCGCTTCTTCTTTGGTGAGTGGTACATAATTGGTGTGTTAGGTGTAATAGCTTTATCTGTTGCGTTTGTAATAAAGCGGGGATGGCCCAACCTTTTAAATAAACGGCTAATAGGTGTTTATTTAATTGTACTAGCAATATTAATGTTTAGTCATATTACATTATTTAACCTGCTTACGAAAGATGGAGCTGTGCAAAATACTTCTGTAATTGTTAGTACAAAAGATTACTTCTTCCTTGAAATGAAAAAGGGCCCGGATAGTGTTCATTTAGGTGGTGGTATGTTCGGTGCATTGATGTTCGCAACGTGCTACTTCTTATTTGACGAAGTAGGGGCATATATCATTGGAATTATTTTAGTTATTCTTGGAATACTTTGTATAACAAATAAACATATTGGAGAAGTACTTGCTCCGGTAGGGAGAATTCTTAGAAGTCAGTTTCAAGTAATGCAAGGGGATTATAAAGATTGGAAATCTCAAAGGGTCGCCGAGCAAACTGAAAAGAAAAAAACAACAAGAAGCAAGAGGCGTGAACGTGTTGCTGAACAAGAAGAAGCTATTGAGCCAGTAGAAGAAATAGAAATTGGTCCACCAATTATTTCGAATTTTACTGAGAATTATCCAGTACGTGAAGAGACGGAAAAGCAGATAGAAGAAAATGATTTAATCACTCCTCCGTTTATTGAAGAGGCAGTTCCGCCTGCGCCAGAAGAACAACCTCACAAGAAACGAGGAGAAAAAATCGTTGAATCGCTAGAAGGTGAAACGAAAGCACCTCCTATGCAATTTTCTAATGTGGAAAATAAAGATTATAAGCTTCCTTCGCTTGATATATTAAAGTTTCCCCAAAATAAGCAAGTTACAAATGAAAATGCGGAAATTTATGAAAATGCTCGTAAATTGGAACGTACATTCCAAAGTTTTGGTGTGAAAGCGAAAGTAACAAAAGTACATAGAGGTCCTGCAGTTACGAAATATGAAGTGTATCCTGATATGGGAGTAAAGGTAAGTAAAATTGTTAGTTTAAGTGATGATTTAGCGCTTGCTTTAGCAGCGAAAGACATTCGTATTGAAGCACCTATTCCCGGGAAATCAGCTGTAGGGATTGAGGTTCCGAATTCAGAAGTTTCTATGGTAACGCTGAGAGAAGTTCTTGATTCAAAGGCGAATAACCACCCAGAAGAGAAGTTATTAATCGGTCTTGGACGTGATGTTACAGGAGAGGCTGTATTGGCACGTTTAAATAAAATGCCCCATTTATTAGTAGCTGGTGCGACTGGTAGTGGAAAGAGTGTATGTATTAATGGAATTATTGTAAGTATTTTAATGCGTGCAAAACCGCATGAAGTAAAATTAATGATGATTGATCCGAAAATGGTAGAGTTAAATGTATATAACGGTGTTCCGCACTTATTAACACCAGTCGTAACTGATCCGAAAAAAGCATCACAGGCTTTGAAGAAAGTTGTGAGTGAAATGGAGCGTCGTTATGAATTATTCGCGCATAGCGGTACGCGTAACATTGAAGGATATAATGATTATATTAAAGAACATAATAGCCAATCGGAAGCGAAACAACCTGAATTACCATATATTGTAGTAATTGTGGACGAGTTAGCTGATTTAATGATGGTTGCTTCTTCGGATGTAGAAGATGCGATTATGCGTTTAGCGCAAATGGCACGTGCTGCTGGTATTCATTTAATTATTGCGACTCAGCGCCCGTCAGTTGATGTTATCACAGGTGTTATTAAAGCGAATATTCCATCGCGTATTGCATTTGCTGTATCTTCCCAAATAGATTCTCGAACGATTCTTGACGGTGGTGGTGCAGAAAAGTTGCTAGGTCGTGGAGATATGTTATTCATACCAATTGGTGCATCGAAACCTGTTCGTGTACAAGGGGCATTTTTATCAGATGATGAAGTTGAGAGAGTCGTAGAATCTGTTATTGCGCAGCAAAAAGCGCAATATCAAGAGGATATGATTCCACAAGATGTTCCTGAAACAAAGCAGGAAGTAGAAGATGAATTATACGATGAAGCTGTTCAGCTTGTAGTAGAAATGCAAACAGCATCTGTTTCTATGTTACAACGTAGATTTAGAGTAGGATATACGCGAGCAGCTCGTTTAATTGATGCCATGGAAATGAATGGTGTAGTAGGTCCTTATGAAGGTAGTAAACCAAGGGGAGTACTCATTAAAGATGTGCAAGAAAAAAGTTCTTAAAAAAAGCCTAATTGTTTTTACAATTAGGCTTTTTTATATGCTGTTTTTGTTATATACTATAGTCATCGACTAAGAAAGGGCTTACATTTTTAAGGGTCCTTTAGAATACGAATGCTTATCGTTTTGGTTTTCAAAACGTTCGATATTTAATGTAGAAAAATGTTGAAATCTGTTGACACATATGGGAGCAAGTGGTAAGATTACTTCGAAAAGAATCACTGCCTCATATAATCTTGGAGATAAGGTCCATAAGTTTCTACCTGGCAACCATGAATTGCTAGACTATGAGGGGAAAAGTGTGTAACAAAGGATGTAAGGAATCTTTGTGCCGAACTTTTTCTCTATATGAGAAATGTTTATGGTACAAAGTTTTTTTTATGGAATAAAGTGTGAAAATTTCATCTTGAAAAATTATTAATATTTATTCGATAATTACGCTTATTTTTAGTATTTAGTAATTTATACTATGTTGTAAGTTGAAAAAAGAGAAAAGAAGTCTTACATCAGAGGTCGAATAATTGAAATGCGGGGGAGTCTTATGTCAGTAAAATCCGATAGTCGTCACCTATATTTGCGGGTGATTGATCACATCAAAGGAAAAATTAAAGATGGGGCTTACAAAGAAAAACAAAAGTTACCTTCAGAGTTTGATCTAGCGAAAGAACTTGGTGTAAGTAGGGCAACTTTAAGGGAAGCACTACGTATTTTAGAAGAAGAAAATGTTGTTATTCGTAGACATGGTGTAGGGACATTTGTAAATGCGAAGCCGTTATTTTCTTCCGGAATAGAGCAACTTTCTAGTATTACAGATATGATTTCTAGTGTGGGGAAAACACCAGGAACAATCTTTTTATCATCATCTACAACAACTTTAACAGAAGAAGAAAAAGAGAAATTTAATTGTGAAGATGCTTTTAGCGCAGTAATGATTGAACGTGTTCGTACAGCGGATGGGGAACCAGTTGTATATTGCATTGATAAACTGGCAAAAGAGATATTACCAGATTTATCGGGATACAATGAGGAATCGCTGCTTACAGTAATACATAATAATACGCACAAGCGTATCACATACGCAGTTGCGCACATTGAACCGATTGGTTATCACCCGAAAATTTCACCGATTTTAGAATGTGAACCTGAAACGGCACTGCTAGTTTTAAAACAAATGCACTATGATCAAAATGATGAGCCAATCTTATATTCTATTAATTACTTTAGAGCTGATAAGTTTAGCTTCCACGTATTAAGAAAACGTATGTAGGGAAGTTCCTTTTTAGGGAGGTGACAGCAAGAAGTAAGGGACAGCAGCGTATGAATCATTAGACAAAACATTTCAGGAGGGGTTTCTAGTATGAAGAAAAAAACAGGTCTTTTATTATCGTTAACGTTAGCAGCAAGTACAGTGTTAGGTGCATGTGGTAACTCGGATAAAGCGGATAGTGACAAAAAAGGGGATAAAGAGTTTAAGGTTGGTATGGTTACAGATGTTGGGGGCGTTGATGACAAATCATTTAACCAATCAGCTTGGGAAGGTTTAACAAAATTCGGTAAAGACAACGATTTAAAGAAAAATGAAGGATATCGTTACCTTCAATCAAGTAAAGATGCTGATTACATTCCAAATTTAACGAAATTTGCGAAAGATAATTATAACACAACATTTGGTATTGGATACTTAATGGAAAAATCAATTGAAAAGGTGGCTGAACAGTATCCAAAAGAGCAATTTGCGATTGTAGATACTGTTGTAAAGAAGCCAAACGTAACAAGTATTACATTTAAAGACCATGAAGGTTCATTCCTAGTTGGAGCTGTAGCAGCGATGACAACAAAATCAAATAAAGTTGGTTTTGTTGGTGGTGTGAAGAGTCCATTAATTACAAAATTCGAATCAGGTTTTAAAGCTGGTGCAAAAGCAGTAAATCCAAATATCGAAATTGTATCACAATATGCTGATGCATTTGATAAGCCAGAAAAAGGATCTGTATTAGCTTCAGCAATGTATGGTCAAGGCGTTGACGTAATTTACCATGCTTCAGGTGCAACTGGTAACGGTGTATTCACAGAAGCGAAAAACCGTAAGAAAAAAGGTGAAAATGTTTGGGTAATCGGTGTTGACCGTGACCAAAATCAAGAAGGCATGCCTGAAAACGTAACTTTAACTTCAATGGTAAAACGTGTTGATGTTGCAGTAGCAAAAGTAGCGCAAGAAGCGAAAGATGGTAAGTTAAAAGGCGGTAAAGTAGAAGAGTTCGGCTTAAAAGATGATGGCGTTGGTATCGCGAAAACAACTGATAATGTGAAAAAAGTAAACCCAGAAATTTTAACAAAAATAGAAGAGTTTGAGAAGAAAATCACTGCTGGTGAAATTAAAGTACCTGCAACTGACGAAGAATATAAAGCATATGAAGCTTCTCTAAAGAAATAATGATAGAGAAATAGCAAAGGTTAGTTCTTAGAACTAACCTTTGTATATATAAAAATACTTTTAATAGAGTGTAATTGGGGAGTGTTCCCTGCTAGAAGGAGGAACAAAATGGAATACGTAATTGAGATGAACAATATTACAAAAGTATTCCCAGGTATTGTAGCGAATGACGATATTACGCTGCAAGTAAAACAGGGAGAGATACACGCTTTACTTGGAGAAAATGGTGCAGGGAAATCAACGTTGATGAATGTACTGTTCGGTTTGTATCAACCAGAACAGGGCGAAATTAAAATTAAAGGAACCCCTGTAAAAATTACAAATCCGAATATAGCAAATGACCTTGGAATTGGGATGGTCCATCAGCACTTTATGCTTGTTCATAATTTTACAGTTACAGAGAATATCATTCTTGGAAATGAGCCGAAGAGAAAAGGGAAAATAGCTGTTGAAGAGGCTGCAAAAGAAATTAAACAATTATCTGAACAGTACGGTTTAGCTGTTGATCCAAATGCAAAGATTGAAGATATTTCGGTTGGGATGCAGCAAAGGGTTGAAATATTAAAGACGCTTTATCGTGGTGCGGAGATTTTAATATTCGATGAACCGACTGCAGTGTTAACTCCTCAAGAAATTCATGAGTTGATTCAAATTATGAAAAAGCTTGTGCAAGAAGGAAAATCTATCATTCTTATTACACATAAATTAAAAGAAATTATGGAAGTTTGCGATCGTTGCACAATTATTCGTAAAGGTAAAGGAATTGGTACAGTTGACGTTGCGAAAATGGATGAACATAAACTTGCAGAATTAATGGTCGGACGTCAAGTGAATTTTAAAACAGAAAAAATAGGGGCCAAACCGAAAGAGGAGGTTCTGTCTGTTGCGAATCTTGTCGTTCATGATGCACGCCAATTACCTGCTGTAAAAGGCCTTGACTTAACTGTTCGTGCAGGAGAAATCGTTGGTATTGCAGGGATTGATGGAAATGGTCAAAGTGAATTAATAGAGGCGATTACTGGTTTACGAAAAGTTGAGTCAGGTTCTATTGCAATTAAAGGAAAAGAAATAACGAATTGGCCTGTTCGAAGAATTACAGAAGAAGGAATTGGTCATATTCCAGAAGACCGTCATAAACACGGGCTAGTTCTTGATTTTTCTGTTAAAGACAATATAGTTTTGCAAACATACTATAAAAATCCATTTTCAAAGAAGGGGATTTTAAATTTTAGCAAAATCACAGAGAAAGCAAAGGCGCTTATTGAACAGTTTGATGTACGTACGCCTAGCGAACAAACATTAGCGCGTGCTCTATCAGGTGGAAATCAGCAGAAAGCTATCATTGCACGTGAAGTAGATCGTAATCCAGATTTATTAATTGCAGCACAGCCAACACGTGGTTTAGATGTAGGTGCGATTGAATTTATTCATAAAAAATTAATCGAGCAGAGAGATAATGGGAAAGCAGTATTACTTCTATCGCTAGAACTGGATGAAATTTTAAATGTAAGTGATCGAGTTGCTGTTATATATGAAGGTAAAATTGTAGCAATTGTCGATGCGAAAGAAACAAATGAACAACAGCTTGGTTTGTTGATGGCTGGCGGAACGGAGAAAGAGAAGGTGAATACAAATGGCTAAAAAATTTTTAACGGAGCGAACAATTAACATTTTAGTTCCTGTATTATCCGTTATTTTTGGTTTACTTGTTGGTGCCATTGTAATGTTAGTTAGTGGATATGATCCAATTGTTGGGTATGCAGCGCTTTGGGAAGGAATGGTTGGAAATCCGCAGGCTATCGGTGAGACGCTACGTACGATGATTCCACTCGTGTTAGCTGGTCTGTCTGTTGCATTTGCGTTTCGTACAGGTCTCTTTAACATTGGGGTAGAAGGACAATTATTAGTTGGATGGCTTGCCGCTGTCTGGTTTGGATATGCAGTATCGTTACCAGCATTTTTGCATATTCCGTTATCTATTTTAGTAGCCGCGATTGCCGGTGGTTTATGGGGATTTATACCCGGATATTTGAAAGGAAAGCTTAAAGTAAATGAAGTAATTGTCACAATTATGATGAACTACATTGCACTTTATGTTACGTATGATCTTATTAAACGTTTTATACATGAAGGTAATGAGAAATCTTATGATGTACAAGCGAGTGCTTCATTAGCTTCTGATTGGCTATCTTCATTGACAGATGGATCTCGTTTGCACTGGGGAATTGTTGTAGCTATTTTAATTGCTATTGTAATGTGGTTCGTATTAGATAGAACTACGTTAGGATATGAGTTGAAATCGGTTGGTTTTAACCAAAATGCATCGCAATATGCAGGGATGAAAGTCTCTCGTAATGTTGTATTATCAATGACAATTGCTGGCGCTTTTGCTGGAATTGGTGGGGCAATGGAAGGTCTAGGAACATTCCAAAGTATGACGGCAATGACATCGTTTACTGGTATTGGATTCGATGGGATTGCGGTAGCTCTTCTTGGAGGAAATAATCCGTTTGGTATATTATTATCGGCTTTACTGTTCGGTGGTTTGAAAAGTGCAGCCCCGCAAATGAATTTTGAAGCAGATGTACCTTCTGAGTTAATTAATGTTATTATCGCATGTATTATTTTCTTTGTTGCTTGCAGTTATGTTTTACGCTGGGCACTTACACGCATGAGCAAGGAGGGGAAATAAATGAGCTTTATAGATATTTTAGCCATTCTTGTGACTGGTACGTTATATACGGCAGCGCCACTTATTTTTACGGCGTTAGGTGGAGTGTTCAGTGAACGTTCTGGGGTTGTAAATATAGCCTTAGAAGGTTTAATGTTATTTGGTGCATTTACTGGTATCGTTACAACGTTATTAATGGGTGATACGTGGGGAGCAATGACTCCTTGGATTGCACTATTATTTGCAGCTATTGGTAGTGGGTTATTTGCACTTCTTCACGCAGTAGCGTCCATTACATTCCGCGCGGATCAAGTAGTAAGCGGGGTAGCGATTAACTTTTTGGCTCTCGGTTTAACAGTATTTGCGATTAAGAAAATCTTTGGTAAAGGACAGACTGATTTTATTCAATACCGAATTGAAAAAATCGATGTTCCAGGACTTTCGGATATTCCGGTAATCGGGAAAATCTTTTTCTCAAATGTACCGTTAACATCGTATATTGCCATTATTTTAGCATTTGTTGTTTGGTACATTATTTATAAAACACCGTTCGGTCTTCGTCTACGTGCTGTTGGTGAACATCCAATGGCAGCAGATACGATGGGGATTAATGTATATAAAATGCGTTATATTGCAGTTTGTATATCTGGAATGTTTGCAGGAGTGGGTGGTGCGGTCTTCGCAATGTCGATTTCTGGTAACTTCTCAGGTGCTACAATTACTGGACAAGGTTTCTTAGCACTAGCAGCTATGATCTTTGGTAAATGGAATCCACTTGGTGCTCTTGGAGCAGCGCTGTTCTTCGGATTTGCTCAATCACTTGGGATAACAGGTGGTACAATTCCTATATTAAAAGAAATTCCAAGTGTATTCTTAACGATATTACCGTATGTATTTACAATATTAGCACTTGTTGGTTTTGTAGGCCGATCTGAAGCTCCGAAAGCATTAGGAACGCCTTATGAAAAAGGAAAACGATGAGTATTTAGAAAGTATAAAAAAAGCTCGCACATTAGTGCGGGCTTTTTTACATAGAATATATTTAATACGGAATTTTACTATGTTCCTTACATATTAAAGTTTTTAGAAAGACTCAAATGTAAGCATAATAAGGAAGAAAAGTTGATTTTTTATTTCTAAAAACTGTATATTGAAGAGGAATATTCCTACATACGTAAAGGAGGGCTATTAATGAAACTAATGGAACAGCAACTGCATGAATTAGGTGGCTTGCGAGTACATATTATTCCGACTGATAAATTTAAAACAAATACCTTTGTATTTCGTTTTAAAGCACCTTTAAATGAGGAGACGGTGACAGAGCGTGCCCTATTGCCGTACGTATTGCAAAGTGCGACAGAAAAACTGCCTTCTGTAATTCGTCTTCGTCAATATTTAGAAGAATTATATGGATCTTCTTTAGCGGTAGATGTAAGTAAAAAAGGGGAAGACCATATCATCTCTATTTATGTAGACATTGCAAATGAAACATATTTACGCGATGCACCACCGTTATTTGAAAAAGCGCTTTCTATGTTATCTGATATTGTTTTACATCCAGCAACAGAAGGGGACGGTTTTCTATCTTCTATTGTAGAAAGTGAGAAACGAGCACTCTTGCAACGAATTGAAGCTACTTATGATGATAAAATGCGTTATGCAAATGAGCGTTTAATTGCAGAAATGTGCAAAGTAGAACCATATCGCTTAAGTGCAAATGGAAAAAAAGAAAGTGTTGCTTCTATTACAAATGAAAGTTTGTATCAATATTATCAAAAAGTGTTAGCTGAAGATGAAATGGATTTATATATCATTGGTGATATTTCGGAAGATGCTGTGGAGCTTGTAAATAAGTATTTTTCGATCTCACCTCGCGCTATGAAAGAGAGAAATGTACTTCTTCATAAACGAAATAATGAAGAAAAAGAAATTGTTGAAAAACAAGAACTAAAGCAAAGTAAATTAAATATCGGCTATCGCACATTCATTACGTATAAAGATGAAGATTATTTTGCATTACAATTGTTTAACGGATTATTTGGAGGGTTTTCTCATTCGAAGTTATTCGTAAATGTCCGTGAAAAAAATAGTTTAGCGTACTATGCAGCATCGAGATTTGAAAGTCATAAAGGTTTGCTCTTCGTTATGTCTGGAATTGAAGCGAAGAACTTTGAAAAAGCTGTTGAAATTATTAAAGAACAGATGAAAGCAATGCAAAGCGGTGATTTTTCAGAGGAAGAGATTCAGCAAACGAAAAGTGTAATTCAAAATCAAATCTTAGAGGCAATTGATACACCACGTGGTTTTGTTGAAATGCTTTATCACGGGGTGATTTCAGAGCGTACGCGTCCAGTTGAAGAATGGCTAACGGGCATAGAAAGCGTGACGAAAGAAGAGATTGTGAAAGTTGCTAATAATATTGAACTAGATACAATTTACTTTTTACATGGAACGGAGGGAGAATAAATGGAGAAAATTGTGTATGAGCAATTAAAAGAGACGCTATATTATGAAAAACTTCCGAATGGATTAGACGTATATATCTTACCGAAACAAGGCTTCAACAAAACATTTGCAACATTTACGACGAAGTACGGTTCTGTTGATAATACATTTGTACCGCTTGGAAAAGAAGACATGACTCGTGTACCAGATGGAATTGCTCATTTCCTTGAGCATAAATTGTTTGAAAAAGAGGACCATGACGCGTTTCAATTGTTTAGTAAACAAGGTGCTTCAGCGAACGCTTTTACATCTTTTACAAGAACCGCTTATCTCTTTTCCTGTACATCAAATGTAGAGAGAAATTTAAATACGTTGTTAGACTTTGTACAAGAACCGTATTTCTCTGAAAAAACGGTTGAAAAAGAAAAAGGTATTATCGGTCAAGAAATTCAAATGTACCAAGATAACCCAGACTGGCGTTTATACTTTGGGTTAATCGATAGTTTGTTTGTGAAACATCCAATTAAAATTGATATTGCAGGGACGATTGAGTCTATTAGTAAAATTACAAAAGACCTACTGTATGAATGTTATGAGACTTTTTACCATCCGAGCAACATGTTATTATTTGTTGTTGGAGCGATTGATCCTGAAAAAACAATGGATTTAGTTCGTGAAAATCAAGCGAAAAAAGATTACGAAAATCAACCAGAAATCGTTCGCTCTTTTGAAGAGGAACCAGAAGAAGTAAATGAAAAGAAAAAGATTATTTCAATGCCTGTTCAAACTCCAAAATGTTTAGTTGGTATTAAGGCAACGAATTTAAAAGAAAAAGGGCAAGCTCTGTTAAAACAAGAAATTGCACTTACATTACTTTTAGATTATTTATTTGGAAAAGGGTCAGTTCATTACGAATCTTTATATAATGAAGGTCTTATTGATGATTCGTTCTCGTATGACTATACAGAAGAAAATAACTTCGGTTTTGCAATGGTTGGTGGAGATACGAAGCACCCTGATGAATTGGCAGAGCGATTAAAAGGTATTTTACTACAAACGAATTATGATCAGTTAGATGAGACTGCGCTGGAACGGGTGAAGAAAAAGAAAATTGGCGGATTTTTACGATCGTTGAATTCACCTGAATATATTGCAAATCAGTTTACACGATATGCGTTTAATGAATCTAGTTTATTTGATGCTCTTACAGTGTTAGAAGGATTAACTGTTCAAGACCTACAACAAGCAGCAAAAACATTATTAATTGAAGAGAAAATGAGTGTCTGCCAAGTGTTACCAAAAAAATGAAGTAATATGTGAATAAAAAACGCAGTATCTATATCCCTCATCTAACGTTTGGTTATTGCCAAATGGTAAGATGAGGGTATTATTTATTTATACATAAAAAGATAAGAGAGGGAATTTATGAAAAAGTATGCATTAGTAACTGGAGGAAGCGGAGGGATTGGCTCTGCTATTTCGAAGCAGTTAATCGAGGATGGTTATACAGTCTATATTCATTACAATAAAAGCGAAGAGAAGATAAGGGGGTTACAAAAGGAGTTTGATGCAGTGATTCCTGTGCAAGCAAATTTAGCTTCTATCGATGGAGCAGAGAAATTGTGGGGACAAATCGAACATCCTATTGATGTTATTGTATACGCAGCTGGAAAGAGTATATTTGGATTAGTAACGGATGTTACGAACGAAGAATTAGATTATATGGTGGAGCTTCAAGTGAAGAGTGTATATAGACTTTTATCGATGGCGCTTCCACCGATGATCGGGCGGAGAAGTGGTAATGTTGTTGTTATTTCATCCATTTGGGGGCAAATAGGAGCGTCTTGTGAGGTGCTGTACTCAATGGTGAAAGGTGCACAAAATTCATATGTGAAGGCTTTAGCGAAAGAAGTTTCTCTAAGTGGATTGCGCGTTAATGCGGTAGCGCCAGGTGCGATCGAAACAGAAATGTTAAATGTATTTTCAGAAGATGATAAAAATGAAATTGCTGAAGATATTCCATTAGGTAGAATAGGACTACCCGAAGAGGTAGCAAAAACAGTATCATTCCTCGTTTCGCCAGGAGCTTCTTATATTACGGGGCAAATTATCGGAGTGAATGGCGGTTGGCATTGCTAAAAAATTCTTACATAAAAAACAAGAAATTGTACAAATTAAGCATGATTCTATTACTAAAATAGTGAGGTGCTTAAACATGTCAGTGTTAGATAATTTTGATCAGTGGAAGAGCTTTTTAGGAGAACGTTTAGAACAAGCGGGGGGAAAAGGGCTTGATGGTGGTGCCGTATCAGATATGGCATTTCGTGTTGGTGATTATTTAGCAAATGAAGTAGAAGCGCGCAACGATCAAGAAAAATTATTGTCTGAGCTTTGGAAAGTTGCTGATGAACAAGAGCAACATACAATTGCAAATTTAATGGTGAAGTTTGTACAACATAAGTAAAAGTAGAGAGGAGCTTCTCCTCTCTACTTTTTTTGTATAGTAATTAGGAGGAATAGATTATACATTTAGCTTCCCTATTAAGGTGAAATCATATAATATAGTACGTAGGTGTAAAGTAAGCGTAGGGGAGTGATCTTGGATGATTGAATGGTATTTTGAATATGAAATACATAAAAACCGACCTGGCTTACTTGGTGACGTTTCTTCGTTAATCGGTATGCTTGGCATCAATATTGTCACAATTAATGGTGTAGATAATGCACGACGTGGACTTTTGCTTATGTGTGATAATCAAGAGCAAATCTCTAGACTTGAATCAATTTTAAATACGATGGATAATATAACGGTAACGAAATATCGTCCGCCAAAGCTTAGAGATAAGCTAGCAGTTAGACATGGTAGGTACATACAACGAGATGCAGATGATAAGAAAACATTTCGATTTGTGCGTGATGAATTAGGATTGCTTGTAGACTTTATGGCGGAGATAATGAAAAAAGAAGGTCATAAATTAATTGGGATACGAGGAATGCCTCGTGTCGGAAAAACAGAATCTATTGTTGCCGCAAGTGTTTGTGCAAATAAGAGATGGTTATTCGTATCATCTACTCTCATTAAGCAAACTGTTCGTAGCCAATTGATTGAAGATGAGTATAGCGACGATAATATTTTCATACTAGATGGAATTGTGTCGACAAAGCGTGCAAATGAAAGACACTGGCAGCTCGTTCGTGAAATCATGAGATTGCCTGCAACGAAAGTTGTGGAACATCCGGATGTGTTTGTGAGTCAGTCAGAATACACATTGGATGATTTTGATTATATTATCGAATTGCGTAACGATTATGATGAAGAAATTCAATATAATTTAGTAGATGAAATTGAGCAAGGTACGCAAAACAATTTCTCTATGTTCGACTTTTAAAGAAATATTGAGGTGTTAGTAGTGACGGAATTAGGACAAAAGCTGACAGAAGCAAGAGAAGCGAAAGGCTTATCTATTGATCAGCTGCATGAGATTACAAAAATTCAAAAACGCCATTTAGTAGCGATTGAAGAAGGCAATTATGATGTGTTGCCAGGAGCTTTTTATGCGCGTGCATTCATTAAACAATATGCAGATGCTGTTGGATTAAATGGAGAGGAACTGCTTGTGGAATATCAGAGTACGATACCACAGTCTGAAAAACGTGAAGTTCCACAAGTATCAACTGGACAAAAAACACAAGAAACAATGCAAAAATCTTCATCATGGCCAATTGCGGATCATATGCCCAAAATTTTGATTGCGTTGTTAGTAATCGCATTTGGAGTGGTAGTCTGGTTTGTTATTCAAGCGTTAACTGGAAAAGATGATAGGCAAGTTCAAAATGCTCAAAGTGAGAAAATTGAGGTTCAAAAAGCAAAAAATTCTCCGTTAGATACGAAGAAAGATGAAGCGAAAGCGGAAGAACCAAAAAAAGAAGAACCAAAGAAAGAAGAACCAAAGAAAGAAGAGCAACCAGCGCAACCAACTGGACAACAAGAAGTGAAGGTAGTTGGAACGAGTGGTAAGGTATCTACTTTGGAAATTCATAATAATAAAACATTAGAACTGGAAATTTCAGCGAAGGGTGCAAGCTATGTAGATGTTAAAGATGATGCGGGTAACGAAATTCTAAACACTACAGTACAAAGTGGTCAAACAGAAAAACGTGATTTATCAACAGTAAAAGAAGTGCGGCTTAATATTGGAAGTGCACCGAATGTTGAAATTAAACTGAATGGCCAAGTGGTTACTTTCCCATTAGATCCAGCAAAAGAATATCACCAAAGATTGGTGATAAAAAACCAAGGGATAGGGCAAGCTGCGCAATAACAGTCATCGCTTCGATGACTTTTTTCAATGAACAAATGTTTTTGACATGATGGAGGAATAGCTGTGAATTTACCAAATAAAATTACAATATCTAGAATCTTCTTAATTCCAATTTTTATGGTAATTATGTTAGCGCCCTTTGAGTGGGGCTCATTTATAATTGGTGATGTAGAGTTACCAATTCAACATTTAGTAGGGGCACTTATCTTTATTATTGCTTCGGCTACAGATTGGATTGATGGACATTATGCAAGAAAGTATAATCTTGTAACGAATTTAGGGAAATTCCTTGACCCGTTAGCAGATAAATTACTTGTTTCGGCAGCACTTATCACATTGGTAGAAATGCAATATGTACCTGCTTGGATCGTTATTGTAATTATAAGCCGTGAGTTTGCAGTAACAGGTTTACGCCTTGTACTTGCTGGGACAGGGGAAGTAGTTGCAGCAAATCAGCTAGGGAAAATTAAGACATGGACACAAATTATTGCAATTGCAGCATACTTATTACATGATGTACCGTTAAATCTACTTCATATTCCAGTTGCAGATATTTTCATATGGATTGCATTATTCTTTACCGTTATTTCAGGATGGGATTATTTCTGGAAAAATAAAGATGCTTTTGTAAACTCAAAATAGAAGTTTATGGGGGAATTGGGATGAATGCTGAAATTATTGCGGTTGGAACGGAATTATTACTTGGACAAATTGCAAATACAAATGCCCAGTTTTTATCTGAAAAGTTAGCTTCAATCGGAATTAACGTGTACTACCATACTGTTGTTGGGGATAATAACAAGCGATTACAGAAGGCAATTGAATTGGCTGAAGAACGAGCTGATATGCTCATTTTTACAGGTGGATTAGGACCGACAAAAGATGATTTAACGAAAGAAACAATAGCGTCTAGTTTAGATGAAGAGCTTGTGTATGATGAAAAGGCATTAATATCGATAAGCGATTATTTTAAGCGTACAGGCCGTGAATTTACGGAGAATAATAAAAAGCAGGCGCTCGTTTTAAATGGATCGACTGTATTTGCGAATGATCACGGTATGGCGCCTGGTATGGGATTAAATACGAATGGAAAAGTTTATATTTTATTACCAGGACCACCAAAAGAAATGAAGCCGATGTATATAAGTTACGTAGAGCCTTTTTTATGTAAGTTTACAACGGGGGAAAATATTTATTCTCGTGTTCTTCGTTTTTTTGGTATTGGGGAATCTCAATTAGAGGTGAAAGTTCAAGATTTAATTGATGGACAAACGAACCCAACCATTGCACCACTTGCAAATGATGGAGAAGTGACATTACGTTTAACTGCCAAACATCATGATGCTGATGAGGCGGAGAAACTGATTCAGCATGTGGAAGATTTGATTTTAGAAAGAGTAGGAGAATTTTTCTACGGATATGACCAAGATTTCCTTCATTACAAGGCAATAAGGCTATTGAAGGAAAAAGGGTTAACTTTAGCGTGTGCAGAAAGTTTAACAGGTGGTCTTTTTGGAAATCAAGTAACAGAAAATGCTGGTGTTTCGTCTGTATTTAAAGGCGGTGTCATTTGTTATCAAAATGATGTGAAGCAACAAATTTTACATGTACCTGAAGAAGTGTTACGTACTGATGGCGCGGTTAGTAAACAGTGTGCTCGCTATCTTGCTGAAAATGTAAAGAAACTGTTAAAAGCAGATATCGGAATTAGTTTCACTGGGGTGGCAGGGCCGGATGCTTCAGAGCATAAAGAACCAGGAACAGTATTTATTGGATTGGTGATTAAAGATGAACCAGCTGTAGTCTTCTCGCTTAATTTAAGTGGAAGTCGTCAACAAATTAGAGAACGCTCTACAAAATATGGATTTTATCATTTATTTAAAAAGCTAGAAGAGATATAAATTTCTTCTAGTTTTTTTTGTTGGAAAACCTAGTTTTATTCGATATAAAATAAAAAAATCGAATAAATGTTCGATTTTTGTTGGCAAATTGAATTGAAAATAGGTATAATAAGATTAGCAATTTAGTTAAGGAGGAATTTTGAATGAGTGATCGTCAAGCGGCATTAGATATGGCGTTAAAACAAATAGAGAAGCAATTCGGTAAAGGTTCAATTATGAAATTAGGAGAACAAGCGGAGCGTAGAATTTCTACAATTTCAAGTGGTTCTTTAGCACTTGATGTGGCACTAGGGGTAGGCGGATACCCACGTGGCCGTGTTATTGAAATTTATGGACCTGAAAGTTCAGGTAAAACAACAGTTTCATTACACGCAATCGCGGAAGTACAGCGTCAAGGTGGACAAGCAGCGTTCATTGATGCGGAGCATGCAATGGATCCTGTATATGCACAAAAATTAGGTGTTAACATAGATGAATTACTATTATCACAGCCTGATACAGGGGAGCAAGGACTAGAAATCGCAGAAGCACTTGTACGAAGTGGAGCGGTTGATATTATCGTAATTGACTCTGTGGCAGCTCTTGTACCGAAAGCTGAGATCGAAGGGGACATGGGTGACTCTCACGTTGGTTTACAAGCACGTTTAATGTCACAAGCACTTCGTAAACTTTCAGGTGCAATCAACAAATCAAAAACAATCGCAATCTTTATCAACCAAATTCGTGAAAAAGTTGGGGTTATGTTCGGGAACCCAGAAACAACTCCAGGTGGTCGTGCGTTGAAATTCTATTCAACTGTCCGTCTTGAAGTACGTCGTGCTGAGCAGTTAAAGCAAGGTAACGATATTGTTGGTAATAAAACGAAAGTAAAAGTAGTTAAAAATAAAGTAGCACCGCCATTCCGTGTTGCTGAAGTTGATATTATGTACGGAGAAGGTATTTCAAGAGAAGGTGAAATCTTAGATATGGCTTCTGAACTTGATATCGTTCAAAAGAGCGGTGCTTGGTACTCTTATAATGAAGAACGCTTAGGACAAGGTCGTGAAAATTCGAAGCAATTCTTAAAAGAGAATACGGATTTAAGAGAAGAAATTGCCTTCTTTGTTCGTGAACATCACGGAATTGGTGAAAACTCTGGTGTTGAAGACACGGAAGATTCAACTCGTCAAGATTAAAAAATAAAAGACACGGTCCCGTGTCTTTTATTTTTTAATCCACTATGAAAGCGTTATATATAGCTGGAGATAAAATATTTATTCTATCCAAAAGGCTATGTGTAAAGGGGAATATTCATATATTTTAAGTGAATGAATTGGGATTTTCTAAGGTTTTCCAGGATAATATGCTGTCTGTTTTTTAAATCCATATAAGATTCAGGGCTTAAGGTAAAGAAAGTAAAAGTAGACAACGCTTGACAATGAAAATTGCGATAGATACAATGAGAATGTATATTTTTTCTTATATACGATATACTCTTCTCAAGAAGAGAAGTAATATTCGGAGTAAGACTTAAATCTTGCCGAAATAATAATATGACATTTTAATTGTGAAATGAAGAAAGTCCCTTAAAAAAGCGGGACGACGGTCTTTGCTGTACGTTGTAATTCAATGTACATGCCGACAGTCTTTTTTCATTCATAGCAAGGGGAGGTGAAATCATGAGTAGTAGTACAGTTTGGATACTCATCTCCATTTTGCTTGCAACAGTCGGTGCAGTTGTTGGCTTTTTTGTTCGAAAGTCTATTGCTGAAGCGAAGATTAATGGTGCAGCTAATGAAGCAAAACGTATTCTAGACGAAGCGAATCGTGATGCTGAAGCACTTAAGAAAGAAGCGCTTTTAGAAGCAAAGGATGAAATTCATACACTTCGTACAGAAGCTGAATTAGAAATTCGTGACCGTAGAAGCGAATTACAAAAACAAGAAAATCGTTTAATGCAAAAAGAAGAGAACCTTGATCGTAAAGACGAAACGCTCGATAACCGCGAGCGACAGTTAGAAAAGAAAGAGGAATCTCTTGTAGCGAAACAACAACAGATTGAAGAGTTGGAAAGCAAAGTGGGAGAGTTAGTTCAAAAGCAACAAACAGAATTAGAGCGCATTTCCAATCTGACCCGCGAACAAGCGAAAGCAATTATTCTTGGTAAAGTGGAAAGTGAAGTTTCTCATGAAATTGCCGTTATGGTAAAAGAAAGTGAAGTTCGCGCGAAAGAAGAAGCGGATAAGAAGGCAAAAGAGATTTTATCTCTTGCAATGCAAAGATGTGCAGCTGATCATGTTGCTGAAACAACCGTTTCGGTTGTAAATCTTCCAAATGACGAAATGAAGGGACGTATTATCGGACGTGAAGGTCGTAACATTCGTACGTTAGAAACGTTAACAGGTATTGACCTTATTATCGATGATACACCAGAAGCTGTAATTCTATCTGGATTTGACCCGATTCGTCGTGAAACAGCTCGTATCGCTCTTGATAAACTAGTACAGGACGGACGTATTCACCCAGCGCGTATTGAAGAGATGGTCGAAAAATCAAGACGTGAAGTGGACGAGTATATTCGTGAAGTCGGAGAGCAAACAACGTTTGAAGTGGGTGTTCATGGCTTACATCCAGATTTAATTAAAATTTTAGGTCGTTTAAAATACCGTACAAGTTACGGACAAAACGTCTTAAAACACTCTATGGAAGTTGCATACTTAACTGGACTTATGGCAGCGGAGCTTGGTGAGGATGAAAAACTAGCAAGACGTGCTGGTCTATTACATGATATCGGAAAAGCAATCGATCATGAAGTAGAAGGTAGCCACGTTGAAATTGGTGTTGAACTCGCAACGAAATATAAAGAGCATCCTGTTGTAATAAACAGTATCGCATCTCACCATGGTGACACAGAACCAACTTCTATCATTGCAGTTCTAGTTGCTGCAGCAGATGCATTATCAGCTGCAAGACCGGGAGCTCGTAGTGAAACGCTTGAGAATTACATTCGTCGTCTTGAAAAGTTAGAAGAAATTTCAGAGTCTTATGAAGGCGTAGAAAAATCTTTCGCAATTCAAGCAGGACGTGAAGTTCGTATTCTGGTAAAACCAGATACAATTGATGATTTAGAAGCTCATCGTTTAGCTCGTGATATTCGAAAACGTATTGAAAATGAACTGGATTATCCAGGACATATTAAAGTAACTGTTATTCGTGAAACACGTGCAGTGGAATACGCAAAATAAAGTGGTGAAACACCACTTTATTTTTTTGTGTTGGAATTGGGTAAAATAAAGAAAATTATTTATGAGCAGTATGCAAGTGAAAGAAACTTATAATAGATAAATTGTAACTGTTGTAAGGAAATAGCTTTAAGGTTATAGTATGGTAATAAAAAATGTAGTACATAGAAAGGGTAAGACATATGAGAATATTATTTGTTGGGGATGTAGTAGGATCTCCTGGTAGAGACATGATTCAACAGTACGTACCGGCATTAAAGAAGAAATATACACCGACAGTAACAATTATTAATGGAGAAAATGCTGCGGGTGGACGTGGAATTACGGAAAAAATATATCGAAACTTTTTAGAGTGCGGGGCACAAGCGGTTACGCTTGGAAACCACGCTTGGGATAACCGTGAAGTATTTGAATTTATCGATGATGCAAAATATCTTGCAAGACCAGCTAACTTCCCAGAAGGAACGCCGGGAAAAGGGCTTATCTTTGTAAATTGTAATGGAACAGAAGTTGCAGTTATTAACTTACAAGGACGTACTTTCCTTCCTCCAATTGATTGTCCATTCCGTAAAGTGGATGAGTTAATCAGTATTGCAAAAAAACGTACAAACATTATCTTTGTTGATTTTCATGCTGAAACAACAAGTGAGAAGCAGGCGTTAGGTTGGTATGTAGACGGTCGTGCTACAGCGGTAGTAGGTACACATACACACGTTCCTACAGCTGATAATCGTATTTTACCAAGCGGAACAGCTTATATTACAGATGTTGGTATGACAGGCCCATATGATGGGATTTTAGGTATGGATCGCGAAGCGGTATTGAAGAAGTTTTTAACGAACTTACCAGTGCGTTTTGAAGTGACGAATGGTAGAACACAATTAAGTGCAGTGTTAATTGATGTGGATCCTAATACAGGGAAAGCAAAGAAAATTGAGCGCATTTTAATTAATGATGACCAGCCATTTTTTGACTGATTTTTAACGAAAAGTTAGAGAATTCGTTATATTTTAATTTTTTAGAAAAATTACAGAAATTTAGCAGGAATACGTGCCATTCCTCGTGAATATAAGTTAAAGTGAAATAATTGCTATTACTTTTTATAGAAACGAGGAGGAAACGCGGAATGGAAATATTAAAAGTTAAAGCAACGTCGGTCCCTAATTCTGTAGCTGGTGCACTTGCAGGTGTTATTCGCGAACGCGGAACAGCAGAAATTCAAGCTATTGGTGCAGGTGCATTGAACCAAGCGGTAAAGGCAGTAGCAATTGCAAGAGGATTTGTAGCGCCTAGCGGTTTGGACTTGATTTGTATCCCAGCGTTTACAGATATTATGATTGATGGTGAAGAGCGTACAGCGATAAAATTAATTGTAGAACCTCGTTAAGTTGAAACAACCTGTTTGCATGTATGCAAACAGGTTGTTTTTGTAATGGAGGAATGAAAATGAAAATTTTTGATGCACATTGCGATGTACTCTTTCAGTTATGGAGTGCAAAGGGAAAAAAAGACTTTCAAAACGATTCACAATTACATATTACATTTGAACAATTAATGAAAAGAAAAGGAAGTATACAATGCTTTGCTATATATATACCAGAAACAGTAGCGTATGAAAAGCGTTTTGAAGTTGCGCTGCAAATGATAGATATTTTTCATAATGAAATTCTATCGCTACCAGGAATGAAGTTTATTCAGACAAAAAACGATATTAACATGCTAAAACAGGACGAGATTGGAGCATTATTAACATTAGAAGGATGCGAAGCAATTGGAAAAGAAGAGATGAAATTACGTTTGTTTTATCGCTTAGGTGTACGTTCCTTTGGATTGACATGGAACTATGCCAATCTGTTAGCTGATGGAGCGCTAGAGGCACGTGGAGCAGGTTTAACTACATTTGGTAGACAAGTTGTACAAGAACTTAATACGTTACATTTATGGACCGATGTGTCTCACTTAAATGAAAGAAGCTTTTGGGATGTTATTGAAATTGCTAAAAACCCAATTGCATCTCATTCAAACTGTTATCAACTTTGTGGGCATCCACGCAATTTAACCGATGAACAAATAAGAGCCCTTATAAAGAAAAATAGCATTATTGGTATTACTTTCGTACCGCAGTTTTTAACGAATGAAAGACAAGCGAATATAGCAGATATATTAAGGCATGTGGAATATATTTGTTCATTAGGTGGAGAAAAAAATATAGGATTCGGTTCTGATTTTGATGGGATTTTAGAAACTGTTGTAGGTGTAGAAGTATATAGGGATTATGAAAATATAATTAATCAACTGTGTAAAAAGTATAATGAATCAACTGTAGAGCGATTTTTGTATAAAAATTTTGTTGACTGTATAACGTTCTAAAGAATATGTTTTAAAAATTCAGAAGAATTAAAATAAATTCACTTGAATTTATTGATTTTTTTAAGACCTAATACTAGAATGGTAAACGAAATAGCATTATACTAAAGATTCAGGGAAAACAGAAGAGGCATAATTTGCGTCCATTGTAGTTTATTTGCATAAAAAATGCTAAACTAATACTGTAAAAAAATACACTACAATGAATGCAGCCAAAAGGGGTGTAGGAGATGATTAGTCAACTTTCATGGAAAGTTGGAGGCCAACAAGGTGAAGGAATTGAAAGTACAGGGGAAATCTTCTGTATTGCATTAAACCGATTAGGATATTACCTATACGGTTACCGCCACTTCTCATCACGTATTAAAGGCGGCCATACAAATAATAAAATTCGTGTAAGTACAACAGAAGTACGCGCGATCTCAGATGATTTAGATATTTTAATTGCTTTTGATCAAGAAACAATTGATTTTAACTTCCACGAACTACGTCCGGGCGGAATTGTAGTTGCGGATGCGAAATTTAATCCGACAATACCTGATAATACAGATGTAAATCTATATGTGATACCGTTTACAGATATTGCTTCAGAATTAGGCACATCTTTAATGAAAAATATGGTTGCTGTTGGGGCATCTAGTGCGGTATTAGGATTAGACGAAACAGCTTATTTAGAGGTTGTTGAAGAAATCTTTGGTCGTAAAGGAGAGCAAGTCGTTCAAAAGAATATGGAAGCAATTAAACGCGGCTCTCAATACATGAAAGAATTGCTTGGTGAGAAAGTAAACATGATGCAGCTTGAAAAAGCTGACGGTAAGAAACGCATGTTTATGATTGGAAACGACGCAATCGCATTTGGTGCGGTAACTGGTGGCGCTCGCTTTATGTCTGCATATCCAATCACACCTGCATCTGAAATTATGGAATATTTAATTAAAAAGTTACCGAAAGTCGGCGGAACAGTAATCCAAACTGAGGATGAAATCGCAGCTTGTACAATGGCGATCGGTGCAAACTACGCTGGTGTTCGTACATTAACAGCATCTGCTGGTCCTGGTCTTTCTTTAATGATGGAAGCAATTGGTTTAGCAGGTATTACTGAAACACCGCTAGTTATCATTGATACACAACGCGGTGGTCCAAGTACGGGCTTACCAACAAAACAAGAGCAGTCTGACTTAATGGCTATGATTTACGGAACACATGGTGAAATTCCAAAAATCGTAATGGCGCCAAGTACAGTTGAAGAAGCTTTCTATGATATTGTAGAAGCGTTTAACTTAGCAGAAGAATATCAAGTGCCTGTTATTTTCTTAACAGATTTACAGCTTTCTTTAGGAAAGCAAACAGTAGAACCACTTAAGTTAGATAAAGTGGAAATTCGTCGTGGTAAGCTTGATTTAGAAGTAGAATTACCAGAACGTGAAAATAAAGCATACTTCAAGCGTTATGAAGTAACAGAAGATGGAATTTCACCACGTGTTTTACCTGGTATGAAAAATGGTATTCACCATGTTACAGGTGTAGAACATGATGAAACGGGTAAACCATCTGAATCAGCGTTAAATCGTAAAGATCAAATGGACAAACGTTTCCGTAAAATGGCGAATTTACAGTTTAATACCCCTATTTACAAAAATGCTAAGCATGATGACGCAGACGTATTGTTAGTAGGCTTTAACTCAACTCGTGGTGCGATCGAAGAGGCAATGCAGCGTTTAGAACAAGAAGGAATGAAAGTAAACCATGCCCATGTACGTTTAATTCATCCGTTCCCAACAGCTGAAATCGATCCACTTGTGAAAAAAGCGAAGCGTGTTGTAGTAGTAGAAAACAATGCAACTGGTCAGCTTGCTAACATTATGAAAATGAATCTTGGCAATGGTGAGAAAATTTCTAGTCTTTTAAAATACGATGGAAATCCATTCTTGCCGAAAGAGATTTACAACGAATGTAAAAAAGGGGTTGTATTAAATGGCAACATTTAAGGACTTTCGTAACAGCGTAAAACCAAACTGGTGCCCAGGTTGCGGAGATTTCTCGGTGCAGGCTGCGATTCAGCGTGCGGCAGCTAACGTTGGTTTAAATCCAGATGAGCTAGCTGTTATTTCTGGTATCGGCTGTTCCGGTCGTATTTCAGGGTATATTAATTCATATGGTTTGCATAGTATTCACGGACGTGCCCTTCCGATTGCACAAGGTGTGAAAATGGCAAATCGTGATTTAACAGTTATTGCATCCGGTGGTGACGGTGATGGTTTTGCGATTGGTATGGGACATACAATCCATTCTATTCGTCGTAACATTGATATTACGTACATCGTAATGGATAACCAAATTTACGGATTAACAAAAGGTCAAACTTCACCACGTAGTGAAGCTGGATTTAAAACGAAAAGTACACCACAAGGTTCAATTGAACCATCACTAAATGTTATGGAAATGGCTTTAACAGCTGGTGCGACATTTGTGGCGCAAAGCTTTTCAAGTGATTTAAAAGAATTAACGCAAATTATTGAAGCTGGTATTAACCATAAAGGCTTTTCATTAATTAATGTATTTAGTCCATGCGTTACTTATAATAAAGTAAATACTTATGATTGGTTTAAAGAGAATTTAACGAAACTAAGTACAGTAGAAGGATATGATCCATCTAACCGCATGATGGCTATGCAAACATTAATGGAAAAGAACGGGTTAGTAACAGGTTTAATTTATCAAAACACAAAGCAGCCTTCTTACCAAGAGCTTGTAAAAGACTATAGTGAAAAACCTTTAGTGCAAGCTGATTTGAATATGGATCAGAAAATGTTTGATGAGCTTGTTGCTGAATTTATGTAATGATCGGAGAGAAGGTTGCCGCTTGGTAACCTTCTTTTTGAGTGAATAAAAATAATTAATAGATTTGTTTACTTAGAAAATTCAGAATGATAAAATAATATATAAATCGTTGTATAAAAATAGCATGTTCAATAACTGTGAAATGAAATATAGGATAAGAAGCCTTCTTCGTTAAAGTTGGCTAAAGGCTCTATACTATGATAATGTGTATAGGGATAAAGCAATATACTTTTGGGTAGGACAAGATGAAATAAAAAAAGGGAATGTCTATTTGTGTGGGGAAGACTTCATTCTTACGGATGATTAGATCGATTACTCAAGTTTCAAAGGGCAAGTTATCTCTCATGCTATCTAACATCATTGAGATGGGTCTAAGCGCATTAAAATGGACTACAGAGTGTGTGTATAGTTAAGGGTGAAAGGAGATTACCGATGAACGAGCAACAACGATTAGCAAGTCGACAAGCAAATTCCTCTACGAAAAAAGAAGAGAAAGATTATAGTAAATACTTTGAAAGTGTATACCAACCACCTTCCTTGAAATTGGCGAAAAAGCGTGGGAAAGAAGAAGTTAAAATTGAAAGAGATTTTGGCCTACCTAAAGAGTTTCGCGATTTTGGCGCAGGAAGAAAGTTTTACATTCGTACATATGGCTGTCAAATGAATGAGCATGATACAGAAGTAATGGCTGGGATTTTTACAACACTTGGATATGAGCCAACCTTTTCAACTGAAGAGGCAGATGTGATTTTATTAAATACTTGTGCAATTCGTGAAAATGCTGAAAATAAAGTGTTCGGTGAACTTGGTCATTTAAAATCATTAAAGCGAAGAAATCCGGATCTTATAATTGGTGTATGTGGTTGTATGTCTCAAGAGGAATCTGTTGTAAATAAAATTATGCAAAAAAATCAGCATGTAGATATGGTGTTTGGTACACACAATATTCATAGATTACCGTATATCTTAAAGGACGCAATGTTCTCAAAAGAGACGGTAGTTGAAGTTTGGTCAAAAGAAGGGGATGTAATTGAAAACCTTCCGAAAGTACGTCGTGGTGATATTAAAGCTTGGGTAAATATTATGTATGGCTGTGATAAGTTTTGTACATATTGTATTGTACCGTATACACGCGGAAAAGAGCGTAGCAGACGTCCAGAAGATATTATTAAAGAAATTCGCCATCTAGCTGCGAACGGTTATAGAGAAATTACGTTACTTGGACAAAACGTAAACGCATACGGTAAAGACTTTGAAGATATACAATATGGTCTTGGCGATTTAATGGATGAACTTCGTAAAATCGATATCGCGCGTATTCGTTTTACAACGAGTCATCCACGTGATTTTGATGATCATTTAATTGATGTTCTTGGAAAAGGTGGTAACCTAGTAGAACATATCCACTTACCGGTTCAATCTGGTAGTACAGATATGCTCAAAATTATGGCGCGTAAATATTCGCGAGAACACTATTTAGAGCTTGTACGAAAAATTAAAGAAGCCATTCCGAATGCAGTGCTAACGACTGATATTATCGTTGGTTTCCCAAATGAAACGGATGAGCAGTTTGAAGAGACGATGTCGTTATATCGTGAAGTAGGATTTGATACGGCATTTACATTTATTTATTCTCCGCGTGAAGGTACACCAGCTGCAAAAATGCAAGATAATGTTCCGATGGAAGTGAAGAAAGAGCGATTGCAACGCTTAAATACACTAGTGAATGAATATGCAGTTAATAAGAATAAGCGTTATATAGGTCAAATTGTAGAAGTATTAGTTGAGGGAGAAAGTAAGAATAATCCTGAAGTACTTGCGGGATATACACGTACGAATAAACTTGTAAACTTTGTTGCTTCAAAATCTTTAATTGGTCAGCTTGTGAAAGTAAAAATAACGGAAGCAAAAACTTGGTCTCTTAACGGGGAATTGGTTAAGGAGCCGATTGAGGTGAAATAATAGATGAAAGTATATACGAAAGATGAAATTGTTGAGCAAGCGAAAGAATTAGCGAAAATGATCTCTGAAACAGAAGAAGTCGATTTCTTTAAGCGAGCAGAAGCACAAATTCATAAAAATGAAAATGTAAAGCGAGCAATTGATGAAATAAAAGCTTTGCAAAAACAAGCAGTAAATTTGCAACATTATGGGAAATGGGAAGCTTTGAAAAAAGTAGAAGCTGAAATTGATGCACTTCAAGATAAGTTAGATAATATCCCAGTTGTACAGGAGTTTAAATCTTCACAAACGTATGTAAATGACTTACTACAGCTAGTTGCTAGTACCATTTCTAACAATGTAACAGATGAAATATTAGTTTCAACTGGCGGCGATGTGTTGAAGGGTGAAACTGGTGCAGCAGTAGAAAGTAAAAAAGGAAATTGTGGTTGTTAAAGAGATGTCTTATTGACATCTCTTTTTTTTAGTGGGTTATATCGGAAATTCTTCTCAAAAAAAAGAATGACACATTCCGCTATTGTCACGCATATGATTAAGTGAATAGTGATTGAGGAGGGTTACGAATGTCCGAATTTAGAGAGATTATTACAAAAGCAGTGGTTGGAAAAGGACGTAAGTATACAAAGTCAACGCATACATGTGAATCGAATAATGAGCCAACAAGTATTTTAGGGTGCTGGGTAATTAACCATTCGTACGAAGCGAGAAAGAATGGAAAACATGTGGAAATTGAAGGTTTCTATGATGTAAACACTTGGTATTCATTTGATGGAAACACAAAGACTGAAGTTGTAACAGAACGTGTTAACTACAATGATGAAGTAAGTATTGGGTATCGTGATAAAAACTTCTCTGGTGACGATTTAGAAATTATCGCTCGTGTAATTCAGCCGCCAAATTGTTTAGAAGCTCTTGTATCGCCAAATGGTAATAAAATTGTTGTGACGGTAGAACGTGAATTTGTAACAGAAGTAGTTGGGGAAACGAAAATTTGTGTAAGTGTAAATCCTGAAGGTTGCGTAGAATCAGACGAGGATTTCCAAGTCGATGATGATGAGTTTGAAGAATTAGATCCGAACTTTATCGTCGATGCAGAAGAAGAGTAAGAGAAAGCTAGGGAGAAGTTCTTCCTAGCTTTTTACAGTACATAAGTGGTTCTGCATGAACATGATTCCTTATGAAATGTGCTATAATGAGGAAAGACTCCTGGAATAGGAGATATGGATGTCCGTGAAGTGTGACATATATGAATATAGATTATTATGTAAGAATTATGGAGGAAAGACATGACGCAATATACGCCTATGATACAGCAATACTTAAAGGTTAAGGCAGACTATCAAGATGCCTTTTTATTTTTCCGATTAGGTGATTTTTATGAAATGTTCTTTGAAGATGCGGTTAAAGCAGCTCATGAACTTGAAATTACATTAACGAGCCGAGATGGTGGTAGTAGTGAACGTATACCGATGTGTGGTGTACCGCATCATGCAGCTAAAAATTATATTGAACAACTTGTTGAAAAAGGATATAAAGTAGCTGTTTGTGAGCAAGTGGAAGACCCAAAAACAGCTAAAGGTGTAGTACGTCGTGAAGTAGTACAACTAATTACGCCAGGAACGATGATGGAAGGGCGTACAATAGACGAGAAGGAGAATAACTTCTTAGCAGCATTAACACATTTCGAAGATGGATCTTATGCGCTAGCTTGTAATGACTTAACGACTGGACAAAATACAGTGACGTTATTAACTGGTTCAGTAGAAGATATTTTATTAGAAGTGTATGCGACTGGTTCAAAAGAAATTGTTGTAGATTCTACATTTTCAAAAGATGAATTAAATAAGTTAACTGAAACATTAAAAATGACGATTTCGTATGAAGATACAACAACTATTCCAGAAGGATTAGAACATCTTGTGAAAAGTGTTTCCCAAGCAAAATTAATTAAAGCAATTGGACGCTTATTTAACTATGTGATAAGAACACAAAAACGTTCGTTAGATCACTTGCAACCAGTAGAAATTTATTACACGAATCAATTTATGAAAATTGATGTGCATTCAAAACGCAATTTAGAGTTAACAGAGACTCTTCGCACGAAGGAAAAGACAGGCTCATTATTATGGCTATTAGACAAAACAAAAACGGCTATGGGTGGGCGTATGTTAAAACAGTGGATGGAACGTCCACTTATCCAGAAAGAAAAAGTTGAAGAGCGTTTAGAAATGGTTGAAACGTTTGTAAATGATTACTTCTTACGTGAAGATTTAAAAGAAAAGTTAAAAGAAGTATATGATTTAGAGCGTTTAGCAGGGAAAGTTGCATTTGGTAATGTAAATGCACGGGACTTATTACAATTAAGACGTTCTTTACTGCAAGTACCAGCTATTTTAGAAGCGATTAGTCTGTTAGATAATGCTTATGCAGCAAGGTTAATTCAAGGTGCGGATCCATGTGAGAGCTTAACTGAATTACTAGGAAGAAGTATTCAAGAAAACCCACCGCTTTCTATTAAAGATGGAGATATTATTAAAGACGGTTATAATGACAAGCTTGATCAATATCGTTACGTTAGTAAAAACGGGAAAACGTGGATCGCTGAGCTTGAAAAACGAGAGCGTGATATTACAGGAGTTAAATCGTTAAAAATCGGGTACAACCGTATTTTCGGCTACTATATTGAAGTGACGAAGGCTAATCTTGCAGCACTTCCAGAAGGGCGCTATGAGCGTAAACAAACGCTTGCTAATGCTGAACGTTTCATAACAGATGAATTAAAAGAAAAAGAAACATTAATCTTAGAAGCAGAAGAGAAAATTGTACAATTAGAATACGATTTATTTACAGCGCTTCGCGAAGAAGTCAAAGTATTCATTCCGAAATTACAGCATTTAGCGAAAGTAATTAGTGAACTAGACGTACTGCAAAGCTTTGCGACAGTTAGTGAAGAAGAGCAGTTTGTAAAACCTGTTTTAACAAATAAGCGCGAAATCTTTATTAAAGATGGTCGTCATCCTGTCGTTGAAAAAGTATTGAACGGGAAATTGTATGTACCGAATGATTGTATTATGCCGGAGAAGATGGATGTCTTTTTAATTACAGGACCGAACATGTCTGGTAAAAGTACGTATATGAGACAATTAGCACTTGTTACTGTTATGTCACAAATTGGTTGTTTTGTACCAGCGACAGAAGCAGTATTACCTGTCTTCGATCAAATCTTTACGAGAATTGGTGCAGCGGATGATTTAATCTCAGGTCAAAGTACATTTATGGTTGAAATGTTAGAAGCGAAAAATGCAATTGCAAATGCATCAGAGAGAAGTTTAATTTTATTCGATGAAATTGGACGCGGTACATCTACGTATGATGGTATGGCACTTGCGCAAGCAATCATTGAACATATTCATGACCAAATTGGTGCGAAAACATTATTCTCTACACATTATCATGAATTAACAGTGTTAGAAGAAAGTTTAGACCAACTAAAGAATGTACATGTTTCAGCAATTGAAGAGAATGGAAAAGTAGTTTTCCTTCATAAAATTCAAGGTGGAGCGGCTGATAAAAGTTACGGAATTCACGTTGCTCAACTTGCCGAGCTTCCAGAGAGCTTAATCGCTCGCGCGAAAGAAGTGTTAGCACAACTAGAAGGACAGGAAGAAATTGTTATTCCGAAACGAGTAGAAGTGAAAGTGCCGGAAGTCGCTCCAGAACCAGTTGTTGTAAAAGAAGAACCAGCAGAAATACAAGAGACGAAAGTAGAGACTGAGGAAGAATCGCAATTATCATTCTTTGGTGGAGAACAGTCTTCGAAAAAACAAGACAAGTCAGTTCTAGATGCAAAAGAAACGGCAGTACTTGCACAAATTAAAAAGATTGATTTACTCGATATGACGCCTTTAGAAGCGATGAATGAACTGTATCGTTTACAGAAAAAGTTAAAGAAAGGATGAGTAAGTAGATGGGGAAAATTCGCAAACTCGATGATCAACTCTCTAACTTAATTGCGGCAGGGGAAGTAGTAGAGCGCCCTGCCTCAGTTGTAAAAGAACTCGTGGAAAATTCCATCGATGCGAATAGTACATCTATTGAAATCCACTTAGAAGAAGCTGGATTATCGAAGATTCGCATCATCGATAATGGAGATGGTATTGCTGAAGAAGATTGTATCGTTGCATTTGAACGACACGCAACGAGTAAAATTAAAGATGAAAATGATTTATTTCGTATAAGAACGCTCGGTTTCCGCGGAGAGGCCCTGCCGAGTATTGCCTCAGTGAGTGAATTAGAGTTAATTACGAGCACAGGTGATGCGCCTGGTACACACCTTAGTATTAAAGGTGGAGACATTATAAAACAAGAGAAAACGGCAAGCCGAAAAGGAACAGATATTACTGTACAAAACTTATTTTTTAATACACCAGCGCGCCTTAAATATATGAAAACGATTCATACAGAGCTTGGGAACATTACAGATATCGTGTATCGTATTGCAATGTCACATCCAGAAGTATCGTTAAAACTGTTTCATAATGAAAAGAAATTGCTTCATACATCAGGAAACGGTGATGTAAGACAAGTACTTGCATCGATTTACAGCATTCAAGTTGCGAAGAAGCTTATTCCGATTGAAGCTGAGTCTCTAGACTTTACAATTAAAGGTTATGTAACATTACCAGAAGTAACGAGAGCGTCGCGTAACTATATGTCAACGATTGTAAATGGCCGTTACGTTCGAAATTTTGTATTAATGAAAGCAATTCAGCAAGGATATCATACGTTATTGCCAATCGGAAGATACCCAATCGGCTTCTTATCAATTGAAATGGATCCAATGCTTGTTGATGTCAACGTACATCCAGCAAAATTAGAAGTACGCTTTAGTAAAGAACAAGAATTGCTAAAGCTTATCGAAGAAACATTGCAATCGGCATTCAAAAAAATACAACTCATTCCAGATGCTGGTGTAACAACGAAGAAAAAAGAAAAAGATGAAAGTGTGCAAGAACAGTTTAAGTTTGAGCATACAAAACCGAGAGAATCATCTATGCCTAACATCGTTTTACCAACAGGAATGGATGAGAAACAAGAAGAAACAACGACTGTAAAACAACCAGCACAACTGTGGCAACCGCCGAAGCAAGAATGGCAACCACCACAGTCACTCGTAAGAGAAGAGCAAAGCTGGCAGCCATCCTCTAAGCCGGAAACGGTTCGGGAGGAAAAGGAATGGACTAGCAACGATGACGATTTTGAATTAGAGGAATTGGAAGAAGAAGTCGGGGAGATAGAAGAGATTGAAATGAACGGTAATGACTTACCGCCGCTTTATCCAATTGGACAGATGCACGGAACATATATTTTCGCTCAAAATGATAATGGGTTATATATGATTGATCAGCACGCAGCGCAGGAACGTATCAATTATGAATATTTCCGTGATAAAGTAGGAAGAGTAGCGCAAGAAGTACAAGAACTACTTGTACCGTACCGTATTGACTTATCTCTTACTGAATTTTTACGTGTCGAAGAGCAGCTGGAAGAACTAAAAAAAGTCGGACTATTTTTAGAGCAATTCGGCCATCAATCCTTTATTGTCCGTTCGCATCCAACGTGGTTCCCAAAAGGACAAGAAACAGAAATCATTGATGAAATGATGGAGCAAGTCGTAAAACTGAAAAAAGTAGACATAAAAAAACTACGCGAAGAAGCAGCGATTATGATGAGCTGTAAAGCTTCAATTAAAGCAAATCAATATTTAACGAACGATCAAATATTCGCTTTACTCGAAGAACTACGTACAACAACAAATCCATACACATGTCCGCATGGAAGACCGATTCTGGTGCATCATTCTACTTATGAGTTGGAGAAGATGTTTAAGAGGGTTATGTAGGATTAATGTCCAAAGAGAAAAAGTTCGTTCCTAGTTATTTGAAACGGTTTGAAAGTGCCTAGTATTATTTATATGTGTTAAAATAAATATGTAATAGCAATGTTCTCTACAGTTATTTTAATAAAATATTGAGAGAAATAAAAAGGAGCGATAGTAACAAGTCGCTCCTTTTTAATATAATTCTTTTGCAACTATATTTTAAAAATTCATTTATAAACTAGAGATAACCTATTTGTAATTTATATGTGCTTCCTCATTTTTTTTGTAAGGAAAGGGGTTTTAATTTACAGATTTATCAGAATTATGTAAAGTGTATATAAAACCATAAAATGGGGTGTTCTTTATGTGTACTAGTTTGACATTACAGACAAAAAACGGTCAGCACCTTTTTGCAAGAACGATGGATTTTACATTAGATTTGAATCAAGAAGTAATAATCATTCCTCGACATTACCAGTGGAATAATATAACTGGTGAAATCATTAATACGAAACATGCTACGGTCGGAATGGGGATTAATCATCAAGGAAGGGTCATTATGGCGGACGGAGTAAATGAAGCAGGTATGACATGTGCAACACTCTATTTTCCAGGATTCGCTACTTATAGTAAAAGTATAGATAATAACAAAACGAATTTGGCTCCATTTGATTTTGTGACTTGGAGTCTCACACAATTCAATTCTGTCAAAGAGTTAAAGAAATCTGTAGATAGCATTACCTTTTTGGATATACCATTACCGGATTTAGGACTTACGCCGCCACTCCATTGGATTTTAGCGGATAAATGGGGAGATTGCATTGTACTGGAGCCAACAAATGAAGGATTAAAAATGTATGACAACCCACTAGGAGTGATGACGAATAGTCCGGAGTTTAGTTGGCATTTACAAAATTTAAGACAATATATTGGCCTTAAATCGCAGCCATTCGCGCCAACAGAGTGGAGTAATGTACCATTAAGTGCTTTTGGTCAGGGCTCAGGTTCAATGGGACTTCCAGGGGATTTCACCCCGCCATCAAGGTTTGTGCGAGCAGCATATGGCAAACAAAACATTCAAGGTATAGATAGTGAAGAAGAGGGAGTATCGGCCCTTTTTCATATCTTATCAAATTGCGAGGTTCCTAAAGGCGGAGTAATAACAGAAGAAGGTGCATTAGATAATACCATTTATACAAGCGTAATGTGTATGGAGTCCGGAACATATTATTATCATACTTACGATTGTAGACAAATTATAGCCATTCATTTATTTCATGAAAATTTAGATACAGATGAGATTAAAGCCTATCCGTTCCAACGGAAACAAAAAATATTTTATGAAAACTAAGTAGCTTTGAAACAACGCTTAGTAAATTTTCAAATATATATAATAGAGCAATAATGACCTATAAAAAGTAGGAATCGGAAGGAATATAATTGATAATCTAATAAGTAACCCGAATAAATACCCCTTAAGAAAAAATAGACGCAAAATATTCAAGGTATTATATATATTCAATCCAATGACTCCTACCAGTAAAATTCTGCTGGTAGGGGCAGGGGCATTGGCTAAGAAACTTATTTTTTCATTAAACTAGCTTTTATTTCTTCTAGAAGGCCCATTAAAGTGCTATTAGGTAAAATAAACATGGACGTACTACTCCATTTATAAATAGCAAAGCACAAAAAAGGTGTGGAAAATATCCATACCTTTTTTGTGCTTCTATTATCTATGTATAAAAAAGCGCCGTATATCAGCACTTTTTAAAGGTACGTAAATTGTATAATAAGGATTTCTACATTATTAAACACATAACTATGCATGGCCAAATATTGATTCTTATTTGGTTAATTGTTATAAGGATCTATACGGTTATTTATTTTTATTATTATTAATTTTTTCAGTATATAAAACCTGCTCTTTATAATGCTTTTTAATTGGGAAGTTATGTGTACCAGAGCCGTTTTTGAAAGTTTTATTGATGGGGTTTTTTAGAGGGACTGTTGTAGTTTCAGTAAATTCATATGGGTAATTTATTTTAGATTTATCTTCAAACATGAAAATGCCTCCTTTTTAGGATTTCCTGAATTCTTTACTATAACATGATATGCATATAGATTTTTTTTGGACTAGTTATTTATATAGGTTAATGGAATTTAATTACGTAACTACTGAAATATTTCAAAGGAAAACAATGTGAGAAATATATTATAATGATTTCTTTTATTTATTAGCGAAGGGAATCTTGCATATATATTCGTTATAGATTGTTTTTATAATGTAATATATATATAGTTTTCCTGATAATATAATGTGGAATATTATAGTGTTATTAGGTTATTAGGAACATTTAATGTTGTTTCACAACTGAAAGGGAATTGAAAAAAAACTGAAACTTTTCTCATAAAAATTCAATCTTACTTGAAAAATGAAAGGAAAATGAAATTTTTCAAAAGGAATTCTTTGTTAAGATAAAAAGCATACATACAAAAAAGTATTGACATATCTCAAAAAATGTATTTTCGAGATATAGTGGGGGAAAAGATGAGATTAGAAAAACAATTAATAAAAAAGATGTATTATGAAACATTCCTAATGGAGAATGAAACACACCCACCTCTTCAAGTACTTGGAGAAGCTTATGTAAACGAAGAAAAAAATAAGATTTCTGATGGATCTTATATTCGTTTTGCACAAGGTGAATTTTATTATCACCATCAAGATTTTGAAGCAGCTATTTTTAAATGGGAGAAAGTTAGTAATGAATTAGCGCCATGGGCACAAAAAAATATTGCGGATGCTTACTTCGAACTTAACCAATTATCAGTTGCTGAAAACGTGTATACTTCTATTAATACTGATAACAAAATACTGATGACCGAAATTGTACTGCAATTACTGTCTCTTTATATCGAGCAAAATAATTTTGATTCAGCTTTCGCTGTTATAAAAGAAGCGGTTTCTTTAAATCCCGATTATCCAAACGTCACAACAATTGCACGTTCCTTTTATGAAGAACAGCAAGATTTTGATAGTGCAGTAGAGCTTGCTGTGAACGAGTTAATTCGAACAGAATCTTATCCGTGGTTTGAGGTTCTAAAAGAATATATCGATAAAGGATTTACTAAAAATATTTCACCAGACTATTTTTATAAAGTATTAGTTACATTAAATAATGTAGATCAAGTACAATTTACGCAAATTGTTTCATCACTTTGGCACAGCTATAAAGATGAACAAAATTACTTATTATGGCTCAACACAATAAATGAATTTTTCATACATATCGAAATACATTCGTCCGATATATGGGACGAAATTTCTTCTCTTTACGAAGAAACATACTTTGAATTAATTCAAGGTCAATATATGCTTAGACAATTACACGATATCATTCCAAACCTGTTAACAAATTGGTTAAAGGTAGTCAATCCATCTCATGCTGTATTTCCATCTGCAGCAGTATTGGCATGGGATGAGATTTTTCCTTCTAAAATAGATTCAGCGGATATAAAAGATGCAGAAGACCTACTGTCATATTCTATTAATCATGTGAATGGCTTAGAGTATAGTTTACATCTTTTTGAATCTATTACACACTGGGCACAAGAACATGATTTAGAAATGGGTAACCGATTTAGCTGGTTAGTTGGTGAGCTTGCAGATTTAAGAACAAATCGCCTATTAGTAACTGGAACTTCAGGGAACGGAAAAGCTTCATTTATTAACTCTATTTTAGGAGAAAATATATTAGAAAACTCAATCTCAAATGTAGTTGTTTTTAAAAATGACGCTTATACAGAAATTAACGCTATAACAGATTCGGAAATTACAACAACTGAGAATTTCTCTGATTTCCATAACATGATGGCAGTGCATCGTCAAACATATAGAGATAGAGCGTGTGTTGAATTTAAATTACCATGCAGGTTTTTAAGTAAAAATAAACTTACATTCGTTGTTACACCTAGCTTTAATAGGAACAATGATGCGAGAGATGAGGTGTTTGAATATTTAAACTCTGTAGATGAATTATTATTCGTATTGAATACGGATTCACCTTTTACTGACAAAGAACGTGACATTCTATTAAGTATCCAAGAACATACACCAAATCTACAAGTTCATTTCTTATTAAATAAAATCGATAACATTTACAATGAAGCAGAAGCAAAAAGAGTTATACAAGATACGCAAGTGAGAATAAATACATATTTCCCTAATGCAAGAGTTTTCCCTTATTCTTCGTTATATACAAATAGTAAACAACTAAACGATTTAACTGAGTTTATTCATTTTAACTTTAACCATAAAAATATCGATGCAGAACGTACTGAAAAGCTATTGTTTTTCATTCGAAAAACAATTACATATCTTTTGGATAAACGCGTCGAGAGGGAAAATAATCTAGTGGATTCTATTAATTGGAATGAAGATATGTTAGTTAAACTAAATGCTTGTATTAATAACCTTACTGCTTTTGAGAAGGAAAAAATTCATTTAATTACAGAAACATATCGTACAATGAAAAACGAAATTACTAATGATCTTACAGAACATATTCCGAAATTATTGCAGAGTTGTTCCGATTTAATTAGTGAAGAAAGTGATTTTGGGCACATTGATATTGAACTAAATACAGCGATGAATGAAAGGGTGCAACAATATCTAGAACAAACTGTATTACCTAATCTTGCTCGCTCGATGCAAATTTGGATTGCGACTTCTAATAACGAGCTCCTTCAAAGTCAATTGTACTTAGCAGAAACCAGTGAAGGACTTAATTCTTTATTTGGAGAAAATCGAATACAGTTAGAATGTGACTTTAAAGTAATTGATGACTGGCGAAGAGATACTGATAGAATGACAACTAGAATACAAATGGAAGAAGTAAATATTTTACGCCGATTTACGCCAGCACAATTTTTACTGAAAAGTGCCGGTAAATTATTTGGAGTTCTTCCTAAAAATAAAGCTATGCTATATAACAAATACAAACAGTATTTAGAAAATGAAGATTATACCGATGTAACGGCTTCTATTATGAAGAAATTTTTCTTGCAGTTTGAGCTATTTGAAAACACACAAGAGCGGGATATTAATATGTTCTTTAGAAATCCATTTGGCTCGTTGGAACAAGCTGTAAAAAACACTCATTTAGAAATAAAAGAAAAACAAGATAAACTGCATAAAATGAAATCAAACCCTGAAGTTTATCATGATCCTATAACGCTCTTTGAATTGAGATTACGTCAATGTGAAGTAATCTTAAATATAGGTGAGGATAATGCCTATACAGATTTAACTTTAGAAACAAGCGTAGAATAAAAGTAAAATATATCAAGTTTTTTATATGAAATTGCATCATGTGTTATAAGAGGGGAAAAGGGAGCAACCGTAATGAGTTGCTCCCTTTCTTTATATAGATTACTTTTCAGTTTCTTTAATTTTAGTTTTTACTTCTCCAGTTTTAATTTTATTACTTTCTGAGAAACGTAATAAATCGCCTTCAATAATTTTGTCAGACATTCGTAATTCATTTTGTGCACGGTTAATCATTTCTTGAGCTTCTTTTTTTGGTAAATCTACAACCTCACCTGTTTCTCGATTATAAAAAGTATGATTTGTATATGCATACTTGTCTGTAATAAAGCTACCATCACGTAAAACAACAAAACCGGTATATTCATCTGAAAACATATCATGGCCAAAACGGATATCGTTAGTAGTATCAATCCCTAATAAATTTAGAATAGTAGGTTTCATATCGATTTGTCCCGTAGGCTTTGAGATAGTTTGACCTTCTGTTTGGCCAGGGATATGAATATATAAAGGTGTGCGTTGTAAATTTAAAGTATCAAATTCTGTTATTTGATCTTTTTCTAAAAACTGTGCCATTGCGCGATTATGTTTTTCAGAAATGCCGTAATGATCACCGTATAACACAATAATAGAATCATCATACATTCCCTCGGCTTTTAAACGCTCAATAAATTTTTTAATTGATTCGTCTAAGTAACGTGCTGTTACGATGTAACGATCAAATACGCCATTACCAGAGTTGTATGGTTCAATGAATTTTGTATCTTCATCATACGTAAATGGATAATGGTTTGTTAAAGTAAGGAAACGAGCGTAAAATGGTTGATCAACAGTTTTTAATATATCTACTGATTGATCAAAGTATTCGATATCTTTTAATCCCCAATTTAAATTTGTTTCTGGCGTAATTTTGTAATCAAGTTCATTATAGTAACGATCATAACCAAGAGCGGAGTACATAATATTACGATTCCAAAATGTTGCGTTATTCGCATGGAATACAGAAGTGAAATAGCCTTGCTGACGTAAAATTTCTGGAGTCGCAGTATAATCGTTGTTACCGTGCGTGAAAAATACAGCTCCTCGATTTAATGGATACAACGATGTATCTATTAGAAATTCAGAATCTGATGTTTTTCCTTGACCAGTTTGGTGGAAAAAGTTATCAAAGTAATAGCTTTCATTTATGAATTCATTCAAGAATGGCGTAACTTCTTGACCATTGACGGATGCACCTATTAAAAAGGTTTGCAAGGATTCAAGAGTAACGACAATTACGTTTTTTCCTTTAGCTGCACCAAACATGTTAGGATTCGGCTCGCTATGGTTTGCCTTTACGTAGTTTTCAGTTTCTTGTAATTTACTACTATCTGCGAGTGCCTTTTGGGATCCAGCTTTTACTTGTAGTGTTAAATCATATACTTGATGAGTATATAGTCCTAAATTTTTAACAAGCATTACTCGGTCGAAGGATCTCGTTAATAATTCAGGGCGCTCTTTTTCTGCAAGATGTAGATTCGCAAAAAATACAGCAATCGTTAAGAGAAAATATAACAAGCGTGCAGAATGAGTTACACGTCCTGTTTTAAAGACTATCGATTTCTTCTTTAACAAAATAAAGAAGAAAATAATGTCTACGAATGCGAGTATAATTTTGTAGTTTAATATTTCTTTAATACTGCCGCCTAACTGTGTAAAGTTAGATGTTTGTCCAAGTACTGGTAACGTAACAAAATCGCTATAAAAATCATAGAACATTACATTTCCAACGAGAACTATAGTTAATAAGAAATTAATACATAGCGCTATATAATTTCTCTTTTCACCGGTTGCAAATAATGCTAATCCAACAAATGCTAATGATGCAGCTAGAGGGCTAATAAACAAAATAAGTTCTTGTGTGGAAGACTCAATTTTCAAATCAAAACTGAATCGCGTAATAAGATATGTTTTTAACCATACTGCTAAAGCAATTATTAAAACAAAGCTTATATTTTGCATTTGTAAATTTATTTTATTCTTCATTTTTACACCTTCTTTATAGAGTTTATTTAACTAAGGTTATATATTATGTTTTTATAACTATTAGAGTGTGGTGAACCATTTAGATTATATTTTTCTAAAGGTAATAATTTGAAGTATTCATATACATACAATGGAGAATTTTAAAGCGAAGTAACATACATCTAATTTTTTTTGAAACAGAGCAGAAAAAATCATAGTCGTAGTAAAAAATACTTATAGACATCCTAACATATTAAACACTACGGCGATGTTACAAAATATCGAACAAATGAAAGTGAAAATGAATAGATGATTTTTAAACTATTGACATTCAATCAGTTTAAATTTTCAGAAAAGTCAACTTGAAGAAAACGGTTATATTAATTAGTAGAAAACTACATTCTATATAGAATGTAGTTTTTCATGTGTTTTCAATATATCCCGTAAAATCCTGATTCTTTGTGGCTTAATCATCAGCGGGGGAGGGATAATAATTTCGTTAAAGCTATTATTAGATAAATAAAGTGTTGGTGAAACTTAAAACATTTGACTGGCATCTTAATTAAAAAGTTTAAATACCTGATAAATATTTTCCAACATACAGACCACTTGCAGCTGCTTGAGATAATGAGTGAGTGACGCCTGAACAATCTCCAATTAAAAATAGCCCATTCATACTTGTTTCAAAGTGGTTATTGATTTTTATTGTAGGAGCATAGAACTTTCCATCAATTCCATATAATAAAGTATCTTTATCGATAGGTTCTTGGATAAATTGTTCTAAACGTAATAAAAATTTTTTGAGTCCTTCAATATATAATTGAGGAATTTCTTCATTCAAATCTCCATAATCTCCATGTAGTGTAGGCTGTATACGATTATGTTTCATGTTGTTCTCCGCTGTAGGTTGTTTCTTTATTAAGTCCTCTAAACGCTGTATAACAATCCGATCTCGTCCTTGGTTAATGCTTTTAATAATTGAACTTGCGTATACATTGGCTTCTTTGAGAGTTGGAAAATAGAGTGGGATAAATAAAGTGAAATTTAAGTTAGAAGTGCCAGTTCCTTGCTCTCGAAAATTTTGACCGTCAGGCATAACTAAACCTTCTTCGTACTTTCGAATAATGCGTCCTTTTGGATTCATACAGTAAGTAGTAGCCGTGAAATGTTCATGCTGATAAGAAAGTTTCGTCTCAAATGTATCTTTTAATATAGAACGTAATTGATGTTCTTTCATCTCTACCCTAATACCTAAATCTATACGGGTTTGTTCCTGTGCAATTTCAAGGGAAGAGCACATTTCTTTTAACCAATCAGCCCCGGAACGTCCTGTTGCAAATACGAGTTGCTTAGATTGAACTATCCCTTGATTTGTAGCTATTCTAAAATGATCTTTCTGCCTTATGATATGCTCTACATCTATATGAAATCGGATATTTATTTTCGTAAGTAAAAATTCGTAGAGCTGCTGAAAAATGTTACTTGAAAGTGTAGTGCCAAGATGCCTTACTTCTGTTGTGAGCATTTGTAAACCACACGCTTCAGCTCTCTTAGTGAGATTTAGATTTTCTGTAGAATATTTTGAAACGGAACTTCCACCAAACTGACATAGAATTTCATCTACTTCAGCCATGAGTTGTATAAAAGCTTTTTTACCTACTTTTTGCTCAAGTTCCCCACCAAATCCATTTGTATAATTAAATTTCCCTTCGGATTTTCCTAAACCACCAAATCCGAAATATTTATCACATGTAGTACAATTACACACTTTTCCTTGGTCTAAAGGACAATGGCGATCTTTTAGCGCTTTACCTTTATCAAGAATTAAAATCTTTTTGTTACTTTGGGCTAATGAATAAGCCATAAAGATGCTACTTACTCCAGCTCCGATAATTGTAACATCATACATATTCTTTCACCTGCTAACGAATAGTTTGTTTTTTATTTTCTTAGTGTATAACACTTTTATGAAGTTAAGAAATAGCTTTTATTAATAAAGAGGGAGTTTTTGAACTTGATGCTTTTTTAATTTCTCCGAGTGGTGGAGTAAATACAAATGTTTTTATTTGAAAGAAGAAATAGTTTTAAATGATCACTATGTCATATGATTAATAAAATCTTACATATAAAAAACAGACCTTTTAAGTGAAGAGGTCTGCTAATCATTTGAAATAGTTGTTAAGTGCATAAATTTGAAGAGAATTATAGTTTTATTTAGCGAAGACGTGGTTACCGATTACCGCTACTGTTTGACGTGTCGTAATCCATTTGTTTGTTGAAGTTTTTGGATTGTAAAAATAAAGCCAATCAGAATGTATTCCATTTGTAGAGATAGCCTCTTCTACTGCCATTTTTGCTTCTGCGCTTGCAGGCTGATTAATTCTACCATCGGTAACAGGAGTAAATGCATATCCGCGTTTAATAGGTTCATAAATAACACCTGTTATTGTATTTGGAAAACCATTTGCATTTACACGATTCAAGATAACTTTCGCCACCGCTACTTTTCCTTTATATGATTCGCCACCTGCCTCAGCAGTAACTAAGCGTGCCATTAAGTCTTTTTCTTTTTCTGAAATACTTGAATTGATTTTTAAATGTTGTCCTGTATAAAGCTTGTTTCCGACTGTATTGTTAATTTGTTTTATAGATTGAACGGTAACATTGTAACGCTTTGCTATAATTTCTAATGAATCTCCCGGCTGTACTTGATAAATAATTTGTCCAGAGATGTTCTTAGGTTTGTCGTTTTGATGAACAGTGACCTCATTTGATTTCATGGATCCTGGAATATGTAACTGTTCACCAATAAAAGTTTGATCTTTTCCTTTATTATTTGCTTGTTTAATAGATTGTATTGAAACTCCATATTGTTTACTGATACCCCAAAGTGTATCATTCTTTTTTACTGTATGAATGGTGGAAGCCTCAGCTACACCTTGATTACATACGAATGTAATTGCTGCCGCAGATAAAGGAATTATATGTTTTATTTTTAATAATTTCATTGTAAATCCTCCCAATAAAAAATTAAGTTTTAACTGTTGAGTAATGTAGTTCAGAGTATATAAGGTATGTATTTACATTTTAATATAAGTATATTAGCACGTATGGAATAAATAATCATTATAAGTTTTTTATTTATATCATGTAGGACCCAAATATGAAATATTGCATATGAAAGCCCATTGAAGTTCGAGTTGTTGATTACTATAATTTATCTAGTGAAAAGGGATATTAAATTTTTTTAATGCATTGAGATGAGAATATGTGGATGTTTTTAAATTTTACTTATATGCAATATTCCATATTTATGAAATGTTATTTATTAAGTAGCTTATGTTATATTCAATAAGTGTGATATAAAACAGAAAGAGAGAGGAATAAAAATGAGCAATAAGAAGTTTATTTTGAAATTATTCATATGTAGTACTATACTTAGCACATTTGTATTTGCTTTCAATGATAAGCAAGCAGTTGCTGCTAGCGCTGGTAATGGGCTTGAAAACTGGTCAAAATGGATGCAACCTATACCCGATAACGTACCGTTAGCACGAATTTCAATTCCAGGAACACATGATAGTGGAACGTTCAAGTTGCAAAATCCGATAAAGCAAGTATGGGGAATGACGCAAGAATATAATTTTCGTTACCAAATGGATCACGGAGCTAGAATTTTTGATATTAGAGGGCGTTTAACAGATGATAATACGATAGTTCTTCATCATGGGCCATTATATCTTTATGTAACATTGCATGAATTTATAAATGAAGCGAAACAATTTTTAAAAGATAATCCAAGTGAAACGATTATTATGTCTTTAAAAAAAGAGTATGAGGATATGAAAGGGGCAGAAGATTCATTTAGTAGTACATTTGAAAAAAATTATTTTCTTGATCCTATCTTTTTAAAAACAGAAGGGAATATAAGACTTGGAGATGCTCGAGGGAAAATTGTGCTACTCAAAAGATACAGTGGTAGTAATGAATCTGGAGGATATAATAATTTTTATTGGGCAGATAATGACACGTTTACGACAACTGTAAATCAAAATGTAAATGTAACAGTACAAGATAAATATAAAGTGAGTTATGATGAGAAAGTAACATCTATTAAAGATACTATAAATGAAACGATTAACAACAGTGAAGAGTGTAATCATCTATATATTAATTTTACAAGCTTGTCTTCTGGTGGTACAGCATGGAATAGTCCATATTATTATGCGTCCTACATAAATCCTGAAATTGCAAGCTATATGAAGCAAAAGAATCCTACGAGAGTGGGCTGGGTAATTCAAGATTATATAAATGAAAAATGGTCCCCAATACTTTATCAAGAAGTTATAAGAGCGAATAAGTCACTTGTAAAAGAGTAAAGATTGTCATAGTAAGAAGCGATGAAATACGTCGCTTCTTTTTTGTTTTCTAAAAATTAACATCAAATATAGTTTTACATATCGTATGTTCATGATAGAAAAAAATCGAAACTTAAGCTAAAATTACTACATATAAAATTTGTACCTATAAATTTTATATGTAGTAATGAATTTGATTTGTTGTAATGAAACGGAGGTATATATTATGAAGTTTCCACATGATTTTTTATTCGGAGCTGCTTCAGCTTCTTATCAAGTAGAAGGTGCATGGAATGAGGATGGAAAAGGTATTACGAATTGGGATGAGTTTTCAAAAATTCCTGGCAAAACATACGATGGAACAAATGGTGATGTAGCGGTTGATCATTATCATCGATATAAGGAAGATGTTCGTTTAATGGCTGAGATGGGATTGGAATCGTATCGTTTTTCGATTTCTTGGGCGAGAATATTGCCGACTGGAGATGGAGAGGTAAATGAAAAAGGAATTGAATTTTATAATAATTTAATTGATGAATGTTTAAAGTACGGGATTGTACCGTTTGCCACTTTATATCATTGGGATCTACCATTACCGTTAGAAAAAGATGGTGGGTGGACGAATAAACGAACAGCAGAGGCTTTTGTAAAGTATGCAGAAATTTGCTTTAAGGCATTTGGTGATAGAGTGAAACATTGGATTACTTTTAATGAAACAGTGATGTTTTGTGGATTAGGCTATTTAAAAGGTGCACATCCACCAGGAATACAAAATGATGTTCCAAAGTATTTTCAAGCGACTCATTATGTATTTTATGCGCATGCGAAAATAGTTGCGGTGTACAAGCAGCTGAAACAGTATGGGGAGATAGGGATTACACATGTTTTCTTACCTGCTTATAGTGTGGATGATCAAAAAGAAAATATACTAGCAGCAAATCATGCGAATGAATATGAAACGTATTGGTACTACGATCCAGTTTTAAAAGGTGAGTATCCGTCTTATGTTGTACAACAATTAAAGGAAAATGGGTGGACTCCTAATTGGACGGTTGAAGAATTAGAAATCATTAAACAAAATGCCGAAAAAAATGATTTTATCGGCTTGAATTATTATCAGCCAATACGAGTAGAAAGATATGATATGGATATAAAGAGCGAGGAGCATTCTCGAGAAAACTCAACACTTGCTCCAGGTAATCCTTCTTTTGATGGTTTTTATCGAACAGTAAAAATGGATGATAAAACATATACCAAATGGGGTTGGGAAATATCTCCCGAAGGTTTCTTAGATGGATTGCATATGTTGAAAGCGCGTTACGGTGACATAAAGATGTATGTAACGGAAAATGGACTTGGTGATGAAGATCCAATCATTGACGGAGAAATTGTAGATGTTCCGCGAATTAAATTTATTGAAGAGCATTTAAAAGTAATGAAGTGTGCAATTCAAGAGGGAATTAATTTAAAAGGTTATTATGCATGGTCAGTTATTGATTTGTTAAGTTGGTTAAATGGATATAAAAAGCAATATGGCTTTATTTTTGTCGATCATAATGATAACTTAAAACGTAAGAAGAAACTTTCGTTTCATTGGTATAAACATGTGATCGAAACGAGAGGAGAAGAGTTATAACAGATAAAAGAGTATTTTAGGAGAAAGTGTATGAGTGCAAAGTATAAACAAATTGCAGATGTGTTAGAGCAAAACATTCGAGATGGGCTTTTTAATGAAACGAAAAAATTACCTACAGAAGAAGCGTTGATGAATCGATTTGAAGTAAGCCGTAATACGATACGTAAAGTAATTAGTCAACTTGTGAATAGAGGTTATATTTTTCAAGTGCAAGGTAGTGGTATGTTTTTACGTGAAACTTCTGTAACAGATTACATTAATTTAGGAAGTTTACGTGGATTAACGAAAAATCTCGTTTCACAAAATATTGAAACGAAAGTGCTAGAGATTGAAGTAATAGAGGCAAATGAAGAGATAGTAGAACGGATGCAATGTGAGATTGGAACTAGACTATATTTTTTGAAGCGTTTAAGAATTGTAGACGGTAAACCATTCTCTATTGAAGTAAGTTATTTCAAAAAAGATATCATTCCTTATTTGAATGAAGAAATAGCATTAAGTTCTGTATACAGTTATTTCATTGAGGATTTACGATTAAATATTGGCTTTGCCGATAAAGTTATTAGTTGTGAAAAAATAAATAAAGAAAATGCAAAGCTTTTAGAACTAAATGTAGGTGATCCAGCGCTTCTTATTGAAAATACAGTTTATCTTGTAAATGGAACAATTTTCGAGCTATCTCAATCAATGTTTCATTATGAAAAGACCAAACTTTTAAATCGAATTAATTTTAATTGAAAATGAATATAAGTAGCCTTGTAAAAAAGCAACTGGTCCTAAGTGAGCAGTTGCTTTTTATTTTTAAAGTGGATGAGCAAAAAAACACAAAAGTGGTTGGTCCGTTTTTTACAAACTTCTATTATGATAAGAGAAGAAAGGTAGTATTTTATTCATGCTATTAAAATAGACTGGCCTTAGAGAGGTGGAAGACAATGAGTTTTGCGATTTCACTAGTTGTTATTATTGTAGTTGTATCACTGTTTGGGACCGTACTAGTCGCACGAAATGTAGAGGAGAATTACGGTAAGTCTACAAAGAGGAATGTGAAAAACTTATCCGCTATCTATGTCATTCTTCTTTTAGTGCTTCTTGTAGGAGTTACTTGGTATGCGGTCGTTATTTTATAAAGTTTGTATATGATGAAGGAGTTAATATATTGATGAAAAATGAGCGCCACGTTTTAGTTGTTTTCCCGCATCCGGATGATGAGTCGTATTGCGTGGCTGGAACAATTTTGGCTTATACTGAGCAGAAAGTCCCTCTTACTTATGTTTGCTTAACACTTGGTGAAATGGGGAGAGCGATGGGGAATCCACCTTTTGCAACTCGTGAATCTTTATATACAATTAGAGAGAAAGAGTTAAAGCGAGCTACAAATATTTTAGGGATTGAAGATTTACGTATGATGGGATATCGTGATAAAACTCTTGAATTTGAAGAGCCTGGAAAATTAAGAAGCTTGATTCAAAACTGTATTGAAGAATTGGATCCTTCTGTAGTTATTTCTTTCTATCCTGGGTATGCAGTTCATCCGGATCACGATGCAACTGGGGAAGCAGTAGTAGAGGCCTTAGCTAATATTTCGGAAAGTAAACGACCAGCCTTTTATGCTGTAGCTTTTTCGAAAAATCATGAAGACGAAATAGGACCTCCAGATTTTAAAAATGAAGTGAAAAAATATGTTCCGAAAAAATTGGAAGCATTACGAGCACATGCATCACAATTTACAACTAAAGTGGATGAGCTGGAAAGGGAGTATGAAGACGGTATTTCAGGCACAGTTGAGTGGTTAGAAAGAGAACCGTTTTGGATATATTCATTCAAAGATAAAAATATGTGATGCTACATCTGAAGGTGATGAATATGTATTTTGAATATAAGAATCGAAAGATTTTTTACAATATAGAAGGATCGGGTCCTGTCATATTGTTTTTACACGGTCTTGGAGGAAATTCGAATAATTGGTTATATCAAAGAAAATACTTCAAGAAGACATGGACCGTAATCTCACTCGATTTACCTGGGCATGGGAAATCCGAAGGGATGGAAATTAGTTTTAAAGAATATTCAAATGTTTTATATGAGTTATGTAATCATTTAAAGTTAAAATCAGTAACAATTTGTGGTCTTTCAAAAGGAGCTAGAGTGGGTATCGATTTTGCTATTCAATATCCACGTTTTGTTTCTAGCTTAATTGTTGTAAATGCATTTCCCTATTTAGAACCGGCAGATCGTAAAGAACGACTTGAAGTATATGATTTACTTAGCTTGCAGGATAAAGGGAAAACTTGGGCTGATACGTTATTGAGAGCAATGGGAGTAGAAGATAATGATGCAATTGTCCGAGGATTTCATCAATCCCTACAAACGATTCATCCGACGCATATTCAAAGGCTATTCGCTGAATTAGTTGATTACGATCAAAGACCATACATCTCTAACATTGCATGTCCTGCATTAATAATACGAGGAGAGAATGATTATTTTGTTCCGGAAAAGTATGTGAGAGAATTTGAAAAACACCTGAGAAACGTGACTTTCGTTGAGTTGAAAAATAGTGGGCACTTGCCTTATTTAGAACAGCCTACTAGCTTTAATGTGACGGTAGAGGCATTTTTAAATCATGCGCTTGATTAATACCATTTTTGCAGTGAATACTGTTATTAATGAGTTCAGGACACCAGCTTGGAGAGGAGGGAACTAAATGGAATGGCAACCGAATCGTGAAGATAAGATACCAGTTTATAAACAAATTGCTGATTACATTGAAAGAGGCATTTCTACCGGTGAATTCCCTTCTGATAGAAAATTACCTTCCGAGCGTATGTTAGCACAGAATTTACAAGTGAACCGGAGTACGGTCGTAGCTGCTTATGAGGAATTGAAATCACTTGGGGTAGTAGAACGGAAAAAAGGAAGCGGCACTCGGGTGAATACAGATATATGGGGTGTGTCACATAAACGAATACCGAACTGGGGTAGGTACGTTGAGGATGGATCGTTCTTACCTAATGTACCACTTGTTCAACAAATTCGAACGGAAACACAAAAAGATGATTTAATCAATTTAGCGAGTGGTGAATTGTCATCAGATTTAATTCCGAGTGATAGATTTCGAACAATTTTGTCGGAGAAAACATTTATGGGAAATCTCGGTTATGACCATCCGCTTGGAAATGAAATGTTGCGAAAAACCATTGCGGCACATGTCGAGCAATATAAACAAATAGAAGCAGATTCAAGCTCTATTCTTATTACATCTGGAGCTCAGCAAGCACTTAATCTTATCGTTCAATGTTTGTTAAAGCCTGGAGATGCGATTGCAATTGAGGATCCCTCCTATTGTTATTCACTTCCGATGTTTAAATCAGCAGGTTTAAAAATATTCCGTTTACCAGTTGATCAGCATGGTATGAATCCAGATGACTTAATCGATTTGCACAAAAAGCATCGCATTCGTATGGTGTTTTTAAATCCGGATTATCAAAATCCAACTGGAACGGTACTTTCATTGGCAAGACGTAAAAAGGTTTTAGAACTATCTTCTGAATTTGGTATACCGATTGTAGAAGATGATCCGTATAGTTTGACTTCTTTTAATGGAGAAGTGAATCCAACATTGAAATCGATGGATCAAAATGGGAATGTTCTTTATGTGAGCTCATTATCAAAAATTGTTGCATCAGGATTACGTATTGGTTGGGTAATTGGCCCCACGCGCGTAATTGAGAGATTGGCAGATGCGAAGCAGCAAGTTGATTTCGGTCATAGTGTATTTACACAGTGGGTAGCGAACCAATTTTTAGAATCTGAGGATTTTCATACGCATATTACGATGCTCCGTGGACAACTGAAACAAAGAAGAGATGAGTTAATTAGAAAGCTTGAAGAAATATTAGGGGATCAGATTGAATTTTTTGTTCCTGAGGGCGGAATACATTTATGGTGCAAAGTGCAAGGAACGTTTGATGAATATCATTTACTAGGTGAATCTATACAAAATGGTGTAGCATTTGTCCCAGGAAGCGTCCTAGGTTCGAAAAGTGAATATATCCGATTTACTTTTGGCAGAGCGAATGTAGAACAAATTCAGCTTGGAGTTACAAGGTTTGCGGAAACATTAAATGAGATTTCATAATAGCGAAGCGTAATATGGAAATGAGGGAAAGAAATGAAGTACGTGACGCTTTTACTTCAAGTAGGCGTGCTATATGTGTTTAGCTTAGCTGGTACGTGGATTCAAGGAGTATTCCATCTGTCGATGCCAGGAAGTTTAATAGGGATGTTAATATTGTTTCTACTCCTTTCTACTCGTATTTTTCCATTAAAGTGGTTTGAGGTAGGGGCAGAAAAGTTAATAGTATTTTTACCGTTATTTCTAATTCCTTCGACAACAGGATTAATGGAATATGGATCTTTTCTTTTAAGTAAGGGGAGTGTTATATTCCTTTTAGTAATTGCAAGTACGGTAGTAACATTGATTGTTTCAGGGTATGTAAGTCAATTATTAGTAACATCAAAAAAATAAAATCGACAAGGTGCACGATTCAAATGGTCTTAATTATTATTACTGTAGTAATTTATTTATTGGCGACAAAGTTATATAAAAAATTTACGTTTCCATTTACGTTACCGGTATTAACAGTTACAGCAATTATGATTTGCTTATTTTTGATATTTGGTATTTCTCATCATGAGTATAAGGAAAATGGGGGAGACATTCTTTCAGGTTTTTTGAGTCCTGCAATTGTAGCGTTAGCCATACCTCTATTTAAAGAGCGAAAGATACTTATGAAAAACTTTTTAGCAATACTAATCGGCGTAGTGATAGGTATAGTCGCTTTAACGAGTATGAATATAGTGATTGGTGGAATTTTAAATATAGATAAGGAACTTATATTAACAACTTTACCACAATTAGCGACAATGCCTATTGCCATTTCATTAGCGGATCAAATTGGTGGCATTCCATCTATGACTTCTAGTTTTGTAGTTGTTGCAGGAATAACAGGTGCTATTATCGGACCGACAGTACTTAAGTTTTTCCGTATAACAAGTACGATTGGAAAAGGAGTGGGTATGGGCTGCGCATCACATATTATTGGTGTGAGCCGTCTAGTGAAAGAAGGAGAGAAAGAGGCAACTATCGGTTCGGTAACGATGATTGTAACAGGGATACTTATTAGTATATTAGTACCTTATGGAGTGAAATTTTTATTTTGAAAATTAATGAATCGTAATAAGGAGTATAACACTACTCATTTTAGAGCGTAATGGAGATGATTAAAATGACAACATGGTTTATAGTTACATTATTTATTTTTGGTGCTCTTAAAGTACTAGTTTCTAGTATGCCAACTTCTGTTGTAGAATCAATTATTAGTAGATTTGAGTTACACCAAAAACTTGATGAGGAAAATACTACTGTAACGGTAGATGGGGAAAGTATAGAAGGAGAAATGAAACTTCAAGTTATTCATGAATTTAACGAGGCTTTATTTTTAGATAAACATTATTTTCCGCCGCAGGGGAATGGTACACCGATAGTCATGGAGACGAAGAAAGGAAAAAGAGAGATTAGATTTTCTATATATAGCTACGAGGAACACGTTGATGTAGTAAAGCAATATAAGAAGAAAGTAGTTGCATATCGTTTGCGATCAAAAAGCCTTCAAAGTCGTTCAGTAGCAGTAACTGAAGATTACGCTTAAGGAGAGACCGTTATTATAACGGTCTCTTTATTTTTGCATCCAAGTATATAATTTCCAAATAAGAGAAAAGAAAATGATATATCCAAATAAAGAATAAGCATGATGCCAATTCCCGTTATGTACAAATAAACCTAACCTCTCAGCAACTTGTTCAAAAATACTAGCACAAAGCCCTATTAAAATAATAAATAGAGTTCTAGAAACTGCAGATAATGTTTTTGAAATTTGTATGAAAATGATTGTTAAAATTGGTAGCACAAACAACGTAAAGCCTATGTTAACTGAAAATATAGATGAGAAAGGTCTAACTGGAAAGGAATATATTTGTGTATGCACAAAGAAAGCATCTAAGCAAGTTCCAATAATAGAAGAAAGTAAGACTGTAACTAATAATGCTAAAAAATCATTCTTCTTCTCGAAGGAGGACATTTTTCTTTGCGAGAATTGCGAGTTCAATTTTTTCGAGTGTTTTGCAGTAGTCTTCTGTAATTTGTCCATTTATATTTTCCTCCTTATCAACTAAATAATTTACAACTTGCCAATCGTTAAACCAATCTTCATTTTCAACTTCTTCATGTTTCATATCCCGCCATGCATAGATGAGTGCAGGGCTGTATATACGATACGCGTCACTACGTAACTGGCATTTCTTTATTCGGCGTTTATAAAACTCACGCGAAAAAGATTCATTTACACTAGAAAATAAATGAGGCCAGTAATCTTTTCTTGAGCCTGTATGTGGATGGTGATGGACCCAGTTTATTATTTGAGATAAAATATGTGTATCCCGAAATAACAATGAATACAACCGTTTTCCAAGTGAAATTCGTTCATGCAAAGAAGTGAAATGTTTCATTGTATCACCAAATAGTAATACTTTTTGCTTTTTATCATTTTCGTAAAATGGGAAAAGGATATGATTAAACTGAAAAAAATCAAAGAGTTTAAATCCAATACTATTTAATACAGTCTTTTTAAAGTGTGCATTTTGAATAACTCTTTTTTCTAAGTAGTTTTGTTCATTAACAATAGTTGCGATCGCTAATGTTTTTTTGTTACCTGTTTTCCAAAAATAGTTCCACATTGTTTCCATAAATGTAGAAACATTTAAGTGAGTGAGAAGGTGAAATAGCTTTTTTGATTTTTTTACACTTTGCTCATATAGTAAAAATTGAGGATATACATCTTGGAAAATGAGCCAATTTCCTCTTTCTAAAAAAGAGAAAAATGTAATTTGATCTTTCTCGGATAAAAGCCTCGTATATAAATCTCCCTTTAAATCTGTCATATTCCAGCCACCGTTACGTGATACGATATGCCCAAGTAGTGCCCAATGTATTTCTGGATATTGAATGTAAAATTGGTAGTATGCACGTGTTCTTGTGACGTTATTTTTATTTAGTTCTTTTGTCTGAGCTTTAATTTTATCGATGATAAGTTGCTCTTCTTTCGTTAATTTATATATGGTAACAGAAGAGATGAGATCGCTTTTTTGTTGTAACTCGTTTTTTACGTCGAATAGGGAGAGAGGGAGTGCTTTTGAGAATTCTTTAGACGTATTGTTTGAATTGCTTTGGTACATTTCATTACCTCCCTTTTCTATGAGTTTAAATGTGGTATTGGTTATGAATCATTCCATTTATCCCGCTATTAACGAGCAGTAAGACTCCCATCTCAAAAGTCGGCTAAAGCAAAGAAGTTAGGTGAGGGTGGGGCTGCTCGTAAAAGCCCGATTGATTCAACTAATAATCAGTGGGGGATGGACAAAATCCCCACTAATTAAAGTTTCACTTTATTTTATTACGAGTATAAGAAATAAATGAGCGGTGTTTTTTAAACCAGTAATATAGTTATCATTCAAACAGTATAAAGAAAATCTAATTGCTAAGAAGTGAAATGAAAAACAGAAACTATTAAAAAATAGTTTCTGTTTTTTTATTTTGTCAATTAAATGTAACAAACGACGATTATGATTTGAATCAATTGAAAATAATTCAATAACCTTAATAAATACAATTTGAATTGAAATGTATGGTAGGAGGAAAAGGAATGCTTAATAAAATAATTTTAATTACTGGTGGTACAGGTTCGTGGGGACATGAACTTATAAAACAACTATTAGAAAAATCACCGAAAGAAATTAGAGTTTTTTCAAGGAATGAAACGGTTCAGTTTGAAATGCAGCAACAGTTTATAAATGAAGAGAGATTGAAATTTATTATTGGAGATATTCGTGATAAAGAGCAACTAGTATATGCTTGGCAAGGTGTACATTATGTATTTCATCTTGCAGCTTTAAAGCATGTTCCAGTATGTGAATATTATCCTTATGAAGCTATAAAAACAAATATACATGGTACGCAAAATGTAATTGAAGCATCTATCCAGAATCAAGTTGAGAAAGTTATATATGTTTCAACTGATAAAGCGGCCGATCCATCAAATACGTATGGGATGACAAAAGCAATTGGTGAAAAATTAATGGTTCATGCGAATGTGCAAACGAAGAAAACAAAATTCATTTGTGTTCGTGGCGGAAATGTTTTAGGAACGAGTGGAAGTGTGGTACCGCTTTTTAAAAAGCAAATTAAGCAATCTTCAAAAGTAGGGATTACCGATGCAAATATGACTAGATTTTTCTTAACCATTGAAGATGCTGTTGGATTGTTATTTAAAGCAGCATCTGAAGGAAGAGGAGGAGAAATCTTTGTTATGAAAATGCCAGCATGTAAAATAACGGATTTAGCAAGAATATTGATTGAAGATTCAAAAAAAGAAAACGTGAAGATAAAAGAGGTAGGGATAAGACCTGGTGAAAAATTAAGTGAAATGCTTTTATCTGAGGTAGAGAGTAAAACAAGTATTAGTTTTGATCAAAATTATTTTGTGGTACTACCGACTATTCCTATAGAAGGACTTCAAGAATATTATGCTAGTTATCCGCTTGTGGATGTGAAGAGTTTTAGTTCTCAACAAGACTTACTTACAAAACATGAGGTGAAACAAATGTTAGAAAAAGGAGGGTTTTTACGATGAAAAGAAATGCGAGCCTTTTAATAACTGGTGCAAATGGCTTCACAGGACGTCATGCTTGCCAATATTTTTTAGAGCAGGGCTTTCATGTAATTCCTATGTTTCAAAATCGTTCACATAGAGAAAAAATCGAAAATGGTATTACTTGTGATTTAACAAATAAGAGTGAAGTAATGAAGGTAATTAAACAAATAAAACCAGACTATGTATTGCATTTAGCAGGAAGAAACTCAGTTAATGAGTCTTGGACAGCTTCTCTGGAATATATAGAGATTAACGTAATAGGGACTTTATATTTATTAGAAGCCATTAAGCAGGAAGCCTCGCATTGTAAAACATTAGTTATAGGATCTGCATTGCAAGCAGATAGTATGAAAAACATAAAAGTTTCAAATCCATATAGTTTAAGTAAAACTATGCAAGTCATTATTGCGGAGGCTTGGGGCGGATTAATGGATTCAAATATTATCATTGCAAAGCCCTCAAATTTAATTGGTCCAGGAGTATCGAATGGTGTTTGTTCAATTCTCGCAAAAAAAATGATAGATATAGAATCGGGTAGAAGTAAGGCGATTATTGAAGTAAACAGTTTGAAAGATAGTAGAGACTTTCTAGATGTACGTGATGCAGTTAAAGCGTATCATGTGTTATTACGTGATGGTATAAATGGAAAACAATATAATATTGGATCAGGAGTAAAACGCTCTTTATTAGATGTATTGGAACAATATAAAGGATTAACACAGTTGAATTTTACTATAAAAGAAACAGAGAATAGTGAGAGCGGCTCAAATGAAAGTTTAGTATTAGAGGATATAAAAAAGTTAGGTTGGGTTCCAGAAATCCCATTTCAGCAATCATTAAAAGATGTACTTGAGTATGCGAAGTGTAGTGACATCTGCATTTAATGAAAAATATAAAAGGATGTAAGAAATATATGAATTGTTATGAGACTATAAATAATCAAAATATGCTATCGCTTTCGATTGTTGATATGCTGGATTGGAAAGATGAAGAAGAACATGTTTTGCGCATCTATGAGGCGATAAATACATGTCGAGCATATGTGGAAAAGGTTAATCGAAAACCCAAAACAATATATACAGGAACTAGGCCTGTAATCCAAGTCTTTACTCAGTATGAATGTAGTGAGTATGGAAATGATTTTTATGAACTCATCAAAGATCTTTTGCAAGACATAGGTCTGGAGTTAAAGATTTATATAAATCATAGTAAGTTAATGTACATTTGAAAGATTACTATAAAGCTAGACTTTAAATGATAAAGGTGGATATAAGTTATGAATAAAAAGATTCTCTTTACTGGGGGCGGTACAGCCGGACACGTAATGATTAATATGGTATTGATTCCTAAATTTATGGAAAAAGGATGGGGAGTTGAGTATATTGGATCTCAAAATGGAATTGAAAAAGTATTAGTTCAAAATGTTAAGTACAATAGTATTTCAACGGGGAAGCTCCGGAGATATTGGGATTGGGAGAACTTTAAAGATCCTTTTAAAATTATAAAAGGCTGCTTACAAAGTTATAAATTAATTAAGAAAATAAAGCCTGACGTTATCTTTTCGGCAGGAGGATTTGTTTCAGTTCCTGTAGTAATAGGGGCATGGTTAAATAGTGTACCTATCGTAATACGTGAACCAGATAGCACGTTAGGACTTGCAAATAAAATAGCATTACCTTTTGTTACAAAACTATGCACAACATTCCCTCATACAGGGAAGAATGTAAGTAATGAGAAAAAGGTTTATGTAGGACCAATTGTAAGGGAAGAAATTGAGAGAGGTAACGTATTACGAGGAAGAAGGTATTGTGAATTTCAGCAAGATAAACCGGTATTGTTAATAATGGGTGGGAGTCAAGGTGCTAAGTGGATAAATGATATGGTAAGGAAAAGTTTAGATACATTATTATTAAGTTTTAATATTGTTCATATGTGTGGTAAAGGGAAGGTGGATCCTTCTATCGGAATGGAAGGTTATATGCAATTTGAATATATAGGGGAAGAGTTGCCACATATACTGAATATGGCAAGTGTTGTAGTTTCCAGGGCTGGTTCTACTGCTATTTCTGAATTGTTATTTTTGAAGAAACCGATGTTGCTTATTCCGTTAACTAATGGTTCCAGTAGAGGGGATCAAGTTTTAAATGCTGACTATTTTTCTAGGCAAGGATATGCGGAAGTATTACTTCAAGATAGAATAAGCACCAGTACATTTACAGATGTGGTAAATAAGTTGTATGTAAATAAGGAGAGATATATTCAAAACATGAATGGATTTAAGAAAACAAATGAGGAGGGAATTCATCAATTAATAGATTTAATAAATGAAGTAGTTAAATAATAAAAAAAGGAAAGAAATTATTTTCTTTCCTTTTTACTATAGTTGTTCAAATTCATTATTACCTATAACGATTACATTCCGTATAGAGTTATAGGCATTTTGATTTACTATGGACGAATACCGTTTTCTAACAGCTTAGTAAATGCATTGGCATAAATAGGTTTACTGTAATAGTAACCTTGAATAAACTGACATTTATTTTTTTGAAGGAAATTTACGTGTTCTTTCGTTTCTACGCCTTCAGCAATGACAGACATTCCTAATGTATTTGCTAATGTGATGATTGTTTTAATGATTTCCATTCCATCTTCACACGTTTCAGACATTGTAATAAATTCTCTTGGGATTTTTAACGTATCGATTGGATATAAAGGTAAGTAGGCTAGGGAAGAATAGCCTGTACCAAAGTCGTCGATTGAAATGTGAATCCCTAAACTTTTTAGTGTACGCAGTTTTATCAATGTTTCTCTCTCATCCATCATTGCAATTCGTTCTGTTAATTCTAGATCAAGGGAACTTGCTGGTAAGCCTGTAGTTGCTAAAGTAGAAGAAATAGATTTTACAAAGCCTTCTTGTTCAAATTCTTTAGCAGATAAATTTACCCCTATTTTTAAATGCGAATATCCCAGTGCGTGCCAACGTTTCATTTGCTCACAAGCCTGCTGTAATGTCCATTTTCCTATTGGAATAATTTGTAGTGTTTCTTCTGCAATCGGAATAAACTCGTATGGAGAAATAACACCTAATTCAGGATGATTCCACCTGATTAAAGCTTCTGCACCGATAATTTTATTAGATTCACTATCAACTTGAGGTTGATACAAAAGGAACAATTCTTCATTTTGTATTGCGTTTGGTAAATCTTTTTCTAATCGTAATCGTCTTTCGATTTTTTTAGCGATTACATCGTCATAAATAGAGACAGAGTTAAGCTCTTTTGCCTTTGCATCATACATTGCAACATTAGCGTTTTTCAGAAGTGTAGCGGTATCGATTCCGGAATGTGGATAAATGGAGATACCGATACTCAGTGATAAAGTTAATTTATGCTCATGTATGACAAACGGCTTTTCCATGCTTTCAAATAATTGGTTACATAACTCGAATAAGGAATCTTCGTCAGTATAGTTTTCAATTAAGATTGTAAACTCATCACCACCGATTCTTGACAGATGAGTATGTGATGGAAGACATGATTGGAAACGTTTTGCTACTTCTTCTAATATGTAATCACCTGACGAATGTCCAAGTGTATCGTTAATTACTTTAAAGCGATCTAAATCTAAATATAATAATGCAAACTCACTTTGTGTTGTTTGAGCATTTTTTATAAATTTTCTTAACTTCCTATGGAAAAAGGATCGGTTCCCAATTTTCGTTACAGTATCGTGGAATGCTAAATATTTTATTTCTTCTTGTTGTTTTTTTAGTGCGGTAATATCCTTTACCATAATATAGCTTCCTGAAATTTGTCCATCTATCATAATAGGAACGATGGTAACGTATAAAAAATAAGTAAAGCCATCTTTATATTGAGAACTAAGTTGTAAGGATGCTGATTCTTGTTGTTTAACTTTTTCTAATGCAGATATCAGTTTATGTTTATCTGCATCTAAAATAATAGAAAAACATGTCTCACCAAGTAACTCGTTCGTTGGTGCTCCAAGTAGTATGCTTCCTGCTTTATTTACATTTAAGAATATTCCATTTAAATCAATCGTAAAAATGGGATCAGGATGATATTCATATAATGATTTGAATTTTTGTTGTTTCTGAGATAGGGCCTCTGATTTATGGACTAAATCAAAAGTTCTTAAAGTAACTTTTTCTTCTAGTTGAGCATTAAATACTTGTAAACGTTTTGTTAGGGTGTCGTTTTGCATACGCACAATAGAATGGCGAATAAGTACGAAAACAAAAGCGATACAATTTCCTGTAATGAGAGTTGAAGACGATGTTTGTTCTTTTAATGTAAACCCGATTAGTATTGCAACAGCAAGATAGGGAAATACGACTAATACTTTTTTTCCTAGTATAGGGTTTACAATGAAATAATTTTTATGGCTATTATCATCTTCTGAAATAGACCCAGCTATTGCGATAAGCAATATAGGTATTCTATATAAAAGACGTAAAAATGTTATAGTGTCAGTTGATAAATGGGTATTTAAGTAAAAATAAATATAGTTAAAAGTTGCAGAACTAATCAATACAAAAATAAAGATATAAATTTTCCGCTTGGACTTAAAAATTGTTGGGCGGAAAAAGAGACTAACACCTAGTAGAAGAAATAATAGATCTGCAATTGGATATAGAAATGAAAGGAAAATATCTCCGAGTGAAAGTGAGAATATATTTAAATTTGGCTGATTAAATAAATACCATTCTAATGTGAATATGGAAGTAAGTACTATACATATATCACAAATAAAGAAAGCTCTTTCCCATTTAGTGCATTCTTTTAAGATCTTATAGCAGAAAGCGATAAGGCAGAAGAATAGAAAAAACATGTAAAATACATCAGAAATAGTAAAATGATGTATTGGAAGTTCGAAAAAGGTATCTTGATACGTATATACTACTTTTCCTAATAAAAAACTACCAATTGCAATTGTAATACATATCCAAAAAGGATTTGAACTAACTTTTTTAGAGTATATAGAGTAAATTAGCGATATAAATGTAATGACTTCAACGATGAGTGAAGCGAAGCGTACATTGAAATTTGAAAAATTAGTAGGGAACAGAAAGAAAAACATAAAATAGATTGAATAGCATATTAATGTTGTGATTAATATACATAGCTGTAAATTTTTATTTAATTTCAAAAAGATCACCTTCTTTAAGTATGTACTATATTCGTAATATCTATACATAATAATATTACTTAAGGATTGTATCAGATTTCCTTATAAAAAGCATGCTTATAAGGAAAAAAAACAAGAGTGCAATAATTCTTGAAAATGAAAAAACACTACATTTAATGATTTTTAGTGTATCAAGATTTTAGATGGGAATTGTATATTTAGTCATCCAGTATATTTTAAAGGTTTTTTAGTGCTTTGCAAGTGGAGATGCAAATTTGCATATAAAATGATGGGATTTTCTTTCTAGGTGAGTTTTTGATTGTTATAGGCTAGTAAGTAACACCTTTGTATGTATCTATTTTCATACTAATGAGGGATTTCAAAAATGTTTTAAGTATATACAATAAAATATAGTCATTCATTACGTTTTTAGTATGGGAGGAAAAGCATGAAAAATTGGGTGAAGTTTCGAATAGCACGTCCAACAGATAAGTTTGAAGAGGTTATAGCATTCTATGAAAAAGGATTAGGTTTAAAGCGTATAGGTGAATTTTACGGTCATGAAGGTTACGATGGCGTCATGTTTGGACTACCAGATGAAGAATATCATTTAGAATTTACAAGATATATAGATGGGAGCCCATGTCCAGCTCCAACAAAAGATAACTTACTTGTATTTTACATGCGAGAAGATAGTGAAATGAAAAAAGTGAGTAAAAGGCTGCATACAATGGGGTATGGTGAAGTAGAACCAGAAAATCCGTATTGGAAAGAAAAGGGGATAACGATAGAAGATCCGGATGGTTGGAGAATTGTATTGATGAAAATAGAAGAATGAGGTGTGGCGAAACTAGAGGAGAAAGACGTTTCGAGTTTTGATAGTGTAAAAGAAAATATATATAAGCTTCCTTGAATGGGATAAAATCAAGGGGAAGCTTTTTTGTGAATTTATCTGAAGATTAACATTTGATAATTTGTTCTGGAAAGATATGAAATAAGAACGTATATTCTTATGGGTTGATAGTCATGTCTTTAAAGAGGGATATAGAAAAGGGAGGAATTATGAATACATATATCTATATGGTTAGGCATGGTGAATCGCCAAAATTAGAAGGAAATGAAAGAACACGTGGATTAACTGAGAAGGGAATTTTAGATGCTCAAAGAATAACTGAGATATTAGAAACAGAGGGAATTAATACTTTCATTTCAAGTCCGTATAAGAGGGCTATGTTAACGATAGAAGAGTCAGCGAATCTCCATGAAAAAGAAATGTTAGTATATGAAGATCTTAAAGAGTGTAAGTTTTCAAATGAAAATAAAATTATATCGGATAAGGAAGTGTACCCACTTGTAAAGGAGATGTTTTTTAATCCAGAATATGCACTGACAGATGGAGAGTCATATGCGGATTGTCAGCGAAGAGTAGTGAGAGTGTTAAAAGAAATATTAATGAATTTTCAAGGACATAAAATTGTAATTGGTACACATGGGCTTGTAATGACACTAATGATGAACTATTTTGATAATCAATATGGACTTGAATTTTTAATGAATACATCCAAACCGGATATATATAAGCTAGAATTTAAAGAAGAGCAATTAATGAATGTAGAGAGATTATGGAGAGAAGAATGAAATGGGGTATATGGAGTGTGTTTTAAAAATTACTTTTAAAACACACTCTTTTGCATTAAGTTGAGTTTTAAATATTTTCACTAATACGTTCTTTGTTTTTGTTATTTAAAGTATGTAAGAGTTTTTGAAATACCTTAAATGAATGCTGGAATATTGGACTTTGAATAAAAGTGTATAGAAAAGTTACGATAAAAACAGGACCTCCTAGCATGAATCCAATGACTAGTACAAAGCATTCTACAATGATTCGAGCACGGCTAATAGATAACCCAGTTTTGTCAGAAATGGTAAGCATGAATCCATCGCGTGGTCCAGCACCAATGCCAGCTGCGACGTACATGCCGCCCCCAATTCCTGTAATTGCAATACCAAAAAATAAAATGAGTAAGTTTATCCATAAATAATCACTAGCGTTTGGAAGGATTTTTGATTGTAAGAAAAAGTCCATAATAGGACCGATAAGTAGTGCATTTAAAAATGTGCCCACGTTTATATATTTTCGATCTACTAGTAAAGAGATAAGAACGAGACATAATCCACATATGACACTCCAAGTACCAATTGTCCACCCAAATCGTTGGTAGAGAGCCATATTTAAAACTTCCCAAGGATGTAAACCGAGGAATTTAACTTTGACTGCGAGAGCATTTCCAAGTCCAAAAAAAATTAATCCTAGGAAAAAAAGAAAATAGCGAAAAAGAGTTAGCCTCATCTTTAAAACCTCCCAATATATAATGATGTATATTACATGTTTGAATTTAAATGTACAAATGTTATGTCTTTTTATGATTTATTAAAAATGTAAATGGATATATATTTTCATAGTCAAAAAAGTTAAAATATTTCGTTATAAGGATTATAATAGAGAGAGAACTATAAAAGGAGTGAACGAATTTGAAACAAGAACTTATTGAAAGATTTACGAGATATGTAAAGATTGATACACAATCAAATGAAGAAAGTCATACAGTGCCTACAACACCAGGGCAAATTGAGTTTGGTAAGTTATTAGTGGAAGAGTTGAAAGAGATTGGGTTATCAGAAGTGACGATGGATGAAAAAGGTTACGTAATGGCAACACTGCCTGCTAATACAGATAAGGATGTTCCTGTAATCGGCTTTTTAGCTCATTTAGACACAGCAACAGATTTTACAGGGAAAAACGTAAAACCACAAATTCATGAAAATTTTGATGGTAATGCGATTACGTTAAATGAAGAATTAAATGTTGTGTTAACACCTGAACAGTTCCCGGAATTACCATCATATAAAGGACATACAATTATTACAACTGATGGTACAACACTTCTTGGAGCAGATGATAAAGCTGGTCTTACAGAAATCATGGTCGCAATGAATTATTTAATACATAATCCGCAAATTAAGCATGGAAAAATAAGAGTAGCATTTACACCGGATGAAGAAATTGGCCGTGGACCATCGCATTTTGATGTAGAAGCGTTTGGTGCATCGTTTGCTTATACAATGGACGGAGGTCCATTAGGTGGTTTAGAATATGAGAGTTTTAACGCTGCAAGTGCCAAATTAACTTTTAGAGGGACAAATACACATCCTGGAACAGCGAAAAACAAAATGCGTAACGCAAGTAAACTCGCTATGGAATTCGATAGACAGTTGCCAGTAGAAGAGGCGCCAGAATATACAGAGGGATATGAAGGGTTTTATCATTTACTCTCTTTAAATGGTGATGTCGAGCAAAGTAAAGCTTACTATATTATTCGAGATTTTGATCGTAATCATTTTGAAGCGCGTAAAAATAACATTAAAGATATTGTGAAAAACATGCAAGAGAAGTACGGCGAAGATGCAATCGTTTTAGAGATGAATGATCAGTATTATAATATGCTTGAAAAAATTGAACCGGTGAGAGAAATTGTTGATATTGCGTATGAGGCAATGAAAAGTTTAAATATTGAACCGAATATTCATCCAATTCGCGGTGGAACAGATGGATCGCAATTATCATATATGGGATTACCAACGCCAAATATTTTCACTGGTGGTGAAAACTATCACGGTAAATTTGAGTATGTTTCGGTAGATACTATGGAAAAAGCTGTTCAAGTAATTGTAGAAATCGCAAGACGATTTGAAGAACAAGCTTAAAAAGAGAACCAAGTAGTAATGAAGTGCTACTTGGTTCTTTTCTATAGTAAAAAATACAAAGTGAAACTTGTTACAAGACGTTTGTAAAAGGGGGAAATGTTATGAGTGAAAATCAGTTTCATGGTTATATAGGGACATATACCAAAGCAGAGAGTAAGGGGATTTATAAATTTATACTTGATACGAACATCGGAGAACTTAAAGGGATTGAATTAGCAGCTCATATAGGAAGTCCGACATATGTAACGATTAGTCATAACAACGAGTACCTTTATTCTGTTGTGAAAGATAATGGGTTAGGTGGAATTGCTAGTTTTTCTATTCATAATAAATCCGGTAATCTAAATTCGATTAGCATGCAAGTTTTAGAAGGGGCATCGCCGTGCTATGTAAGTGTGAATCGGGAGAATAGTATAGTAGTAGCAGCTAATTATCATAAAGGAACAGTAGAGTCCTATTTAGTGAAAAAGGATAATGGAAGTTTAAATGCTGCTACGGTAATTGTAGAACATAAAGGGTCAGGACCAAATAAGGAAAGGCAAGAAAAGGCACATGCTCATTATATAGATTTTACTCCTGATGAAAAATATGTAGTAGCAGTTGATTTAGGAATAGACAAGGTGATTACATATAAAGAAAGTGATGGAGAACTAATAGAAGTTACACGGTTATCTGTAAAACATGGTAGTGGTCCAAGGCATCTTATATTTCATCCAAGTGCGCAGTATGCATATGTTATGACAGAATTAAGTTCAGAGATTATTGTACTTCAATATGATGCAAAGAGTGGCAGTTTTAAAGAAAAACAATACATTTCTACATTACCTGAAGATTTTAGAAAAGATAGTTACGGAAGTGCAATTCACATTTCTTCTGATGGCAAGTTTGTTTACGCAGCAAATAGGGGACATAATAGTATCGCGGTTTTCCGAGTGAATGAGCACAATGGAGAGCTCGCTTTTATTGAAACAGTATCGACAGAAGGTGATTGGCCACGTGATTTTTCTTTAGATCCTGATGAAAAATTTTTAATTGCAGCGAATGAAAGATCTAATACTTTGACTTTATTTGCTAGGGATGAAATGACAGGGGAGCTAACGCTTGTACAGACGGACGTAAATGTTCCAGAGCCAGTATGTGTGAAGTTTTTACATGTGAAAAAATAGATAGGTTTCCCTATCTATTTTTTATTAGGAAATTTTAATATAGCACCCGCCACAAATAAAAAGTCGCGTAAGACTCCCAATTTGTCCAATTTGATGCAAATTCTTTTATTTCATTTTTAGTCGGTTTCTTTTCGGAACCTGCTATAAATTTAATTGTATTATGCAAACCAACATCATCAATTGGAAAAGCTGAAGGGAATCGTAAACAACGCATCAAAACATAGTGAGCTGTCCATGGCCCTATACCGCGAATGCTAGTTAATTGTTTTTCAGCTTGCTTCACATCTTGTATTTGTAATAGAGATTCTTTTGATAATTTACCTTCTGTAATGAGCTGCGCGACGTCAATTAAGTATTCGCACTTTCTTGTAGTCATTTTTAATGTTGCGAGATCTTCTACATCTAAATTTGCTATTACTTCAGGTGATGGGAATATCCAATGTTTTCTACCGTTCCAATCTACATAATCGCCAAAATTTTCGACTAATCTTCTTTTTAGAGTATAGGCATATGTGAGGTTGATTTGTTGACCTAGAATCCCCCAGCATAGTGCTTCAAATAAATCCGGAATTCCCAAAGTACGAAGACCGTAAAATTCTTTAATGGGTTTTTGAAGGAGTGGGTCGTGTTTAGCTAATTTATAGAAGGGAGCTAAATCAGTAGTTAAATCAAACCACTCTTTTACATAGTTAGATACGGCATCGTGTGCCCATTTTTCAGAGACATATGATTCTCCTAAAAAACGTATTTGAATATTACTATCGGCATTAAAACCAATTTCAACTAATGGATTTATGTTTTGAACAGGAATGACTTTATAGATTTTATTATTTTCAATATGAAACATACATTCATTTTTAGAACGCGATAGATAGCGTAAGTTTTCTTGAAAACTAAATTCTTTTGGAACGACTAAAGACAATATTTCATTACAATCCTCTGTCATATTTACTCCTCCCGAAGCGCTTCTAATTTGAGCAATTCTTTTTTCATTTCTAAACCACCTCTAAAACCGGTAAGTTTACCATTTTTCCCAATAACGCGGTGACAAGGAATAGTGATAAGCAGAGGATTTGCCCCAACGGCAGTCCCAACTGCACGTACAGCGTTAGGTTTTTGAATTCTTTCCGCAATCTCTGAATAAGAATGTGTCTCCCCATAAGGAATTTCACGTACCGTATTCCAAACAGCTAATTGAAATGCAGTTCCGTAAACATCGATAGGAATTGTAAAGGTTTCTAGTTTGGTTTCCAAATACTCGATAAGTTCTTTTGTATATGTTTGCAGATAATCTGGATTTTGGATGAATGTATGTTGTGGCAGTTTTTTGCTAGCCCACGTATTTAGTTCTTCAAAAGTTTCATTTTGCGATCCGATGAAGCATAATCCATTTGAAGTAGCTGCAGTATGCATACGCCAATGTTTATGAATAAGCAATGTCCAATATATAGTTTTATTTTCATGTGGTTTCATTATTTCATACCTCTTTTATTCCGTTCTTTTTTCGATATTCAGTAGGGGTAAATCCTGTCTTCTTTTTAAATAAAGTCGCGAAATACTCCGGATTTTCTATCCCGACATCAGTACTAATTTCCATAATGGATTGATTTGTATGTGAAAGGTATTCTGCCGCTTTTTTAATTCTGAATTGCTGTATATATTCTATTGGACTAATCCCTACAATTTTCTTGAAAGTGCGTTGTAGATGATAAGGGCTACCATGGCATATTTCTGCGAGTAAGTCGAGGGTTAGCACGTCACAATAATGTTTTTGGATATATTCTTTAATTTGCTCTACCCATTCTTCATTGGGTAAAGTTAGCCCGTTTGGTTTACAACGTTTACACGGACGAAAATTTTCATGTAATGCTTGCTCTGCCTTAAGAAAAATACGTACATTGTTTTTATTCGGTATTCTCGATTTACATGATGGTCGGCAAAAAATACCGGTTGATTTTACAGCGTAAAAGAATTTGTCATCATATGTGGAGTCATTATGAATAATTGCTTGCCAATACTCATTTGTTACTGTGAACTCTTCATTATGCACAGAACATCACCTCTGGCATTAGTATAACCTGAATAAAGTACGTATGTACGTATTTACGAATGTAAGAGCAAGATTACAAAGATGAAACTATGATAGGGTATCTATTTTGTGTTAGCATGAAAATTGAAAATGCACATCAAGAGGAGGAACATAGATGAAGTTGATTTCATGGAATGTAAATGGTTTGCGAGCAGTTATTGCAAAAGGTGGATTTCTAGAATATCTAGAAGAATCTAATGCAGATATATTTTGTTTACAGGAAATTAAATTACAAAGTGGACAAATTGATTTAAATCCCGAGGGATATTATACATATTGGAATTATGCTGTGAAAAAAGGCTACTCAGGAACGGCTATTTTCACGAAAAAAGAACCGATTTCTGTTACATATGGTTTAGGGATTGAAGAGCATGATCAAGAAGGACGAGTTATTACGTTAGAATTTGATGATTTTTATATGATAACGCTGTATACACCAAATTCTAAACGAGGATTAGAACGTTTAGATTACAGAATGGAATGGGAAGATGATTTCAGGGCCTATATTAAGCGATTAGATGAAAAGAAACCAGTTATTTTTTGTGGAGATTTAAATGTTGCCCATAAAGAAGTAGATTTAAAAAATCCGAAAAATAATCGGAAAAATCCTGGTTTTTCGGATGAAGAAAGAGAGAAATTCACATGTGTTTTAGAGGAGGGATTCATTGATACGTATCGCTATCTTTATCCTGATCAAGAAGGAGCGTACTCATGGTGGTCATACCGTATGGATGCAAGAGCGAAAAATATCGGTTGGCGTTTAGACTACTTTGTGATTTCTGAAAGGATAAAACATAAAATTACCGATGCGAAAATTAACAGTGAAATAATGGGATCAGACCATTGTCCAGTTGAATTACATATAAATTTCTAAAAAAAGAAGTATCTCGCTAATAATAGGCGGATACTTCTTTTTAATTCAGTTTGTTAAAATTTTTCAAATCATTCTTGAAATAATTGCATATTAAATATATACTTAGTAACGATAATCATTATCAATGAAAAAGGTTATCGATGGATGAAGTGTAAAAGAATTATAGTTTAGGGGAAGTGAATGAGAATGAGTTCCGGATAAAATTATTAATCTAATGAAATATATGTTTGGGACAAGTTTCATGTAGTTAAGTTTTCATATGAAAATAATCTATTTACAAGTTTTGAGAGGAGATATATAAAGATGAACAAGAAGTTATTTACATTAGGGATGGTTACAGTTTTAAGTGTAGGTTTAGCAGCATGTAATAGTACGGATAAAACTTCAGGGGAACAAAAGCAACAGACAAAAGCTACGGAAACAAAAAAAGATGAAAAACGAAAAATTACATATTTAGGTAAAGAATATACAGTACCAGCAAAAGTAGATAAAATTGCGACAGCTAGTTTAGAGTCAATGGAAGATGCAGCAGTACTTGGAATTAAACCAGTCGGTGCAATTACTGTAGGTGGTAAATTACCAAAGTATCTTGAAAAAGAATTAGAGGGTGCAAAATCTGTGGGTGAAAAAATGCAACCTAATTTTGAAACATTACTTCAATTAAAACCGGATGTTATTACATCTAGTACGAAATTCCCAGCAGAAACAGCTGAAAAGTTTACGAAAGTAGCTCCGACGTTCCCGGTATCACACGTTTCAACAGATTGGGAAGATAACTTAAAGTTAATGGGAGAATTAACTGGTAAAAAAGATAAAGCAGAAAAAATTATTAAAGATTACAATGCGGACGCTGAAAAAGCAAAAGCAAAATTAGGAGATAAGTTAAAAGACAAAAAAGTACTTGTAATTAGACTAAGAGCAAATGAATTATTCCTATATCCAGAAGGAGTATACTTCAACCCTGTAATTTATAAAGATCTTGGACTAACTGCTCCAGAACAACTTAAAACTGTAAAAGCACAAGAGAAAATTTCATTTGAAAAACTTGCTGAACTTAACCCAGATTATGTTTTCTTACAATATGAGGCAAGTGAAAATAAAAACCCGAAAGTGCTAGAAGAAATTGAAAGCAATCCAATTTGGCAAAGTATGAATGCTGCGAAAGAAAAGAAAGTATTTGTAAACGTTGTAGATCCAATGGCCCAAGGTGGCACAGCATGGAGTAAAACAGCATTCTTAAAAGAAGCAGTGAAAAATTTATCTAAATAATACAATAAGTAAGGTGCGTTGAATGATATGCAGAAAACGAATGCGGTACCAGTAACCATTTTATGTATAGCACCCATATTGATTTTATTTACAGTTATACTTTCTGTTTTATATGGGGCGAAAAACATTGATGCTGAAACAGTGTGGAATGCTTTATTTCATTTTGATTCAAGCGATGTAAATCATAATATTATTATTACTTCACGTTTACCAAGGGTAGTTGCAGCTCTTTTAGTCGGAGCATTTCTAGCCATATCAGGAGCACTTATGCAGGGGATGACAAGAAACTATCTTGCATCCCCTTCTATTATGGGTGTGACGGATGGTGCAGCCTTTGTTATTACACTTTGTATGATTTTTCTTCCAGGAATGTCATCGATTGGTATGGTTTTATGTTCAATGATTGGCTCTGCACTAGGAGCCGGTATAGTGTTTGGTTTTGGCTCACTCCTTCAAAATGGCTTATCCCCAGTTAGATTAGCAATTATAGGGACAGTTATTGGAACATTTTTAAGTAGTGTATCGGCTGCAATGGCTTCATATTTCCAAATTTCTCAAAATGTTAGTTTTTGGTTTAATGCAAAGTTAGATCAAGTGGACCCTAATATCATTAAAATCACGATACCATTTGGGATAATTGGTATAATTTTAGCACTGTTAATATCAAAATCTATTACCATTCTTTCTTTAGGAGAAGAAGTTTCTATTAATCTAGGGCAGCGTACAAAACTAGTTAAAGCGATGGCAATTTTATCAGTTATTTTTTTAACAGGAACAGCAGTTGCTTTAGTGGGGAAAGTTGGTTTTGTAGGTTTAATTATTCCACACATTACGCGCTTTATAATTGGAGTAGATTATAAGTGGATTTTGCCTTGCGCAGGCGTTATTGGTGGAGTTTTCTTAGCATTATGTGACATTTTAAGTAGATTTGTAAACTATCCATTTGAAACGCCAATTGGAGTCGTTACTTCCTTAATTGGAATTCCTTTCTTCCTTTATTTAATCCGTACAAGAGGAGGAGAGAGACATGCTTAAAAGTTCAAGTCAACGTTTTGGAATGACAATGGGGATTAGTATATTTTTAATATTATGTGCTATTTATATTAGTTTAACGAATGGTACGTTTGATATTACGATTACAGATGTATTTAAAACACTCTTTAGAATAGATCCAGTACCAGACCATGATTTAGTTATTTTTGAGTTTCGCCTTCCGCGCATTGTAATTGCTGGATTAGTAGGATTAGGCCTCGGTGTTGCGGGTGCTGTAATTCAAGGGATTACGAGAAATGGATTGGCGGACCCAGGTATTTTAGGAGTGAATGCCGGAGCAGGTACAGCCATCGTAATTTTCATGTTCTTCTTTCAAGGGCAATTAAAGAGCACAGACTGGGTTTCTATTATGATGATGCCGATGTTTGGTTTAGTCGGTGGGCTAGGAGCCGCTATAATAATTTATCTGTTTTCTTGGAAAAACGGTAAGTTAGACTCGCAACGTCTTTTATTAACAGGGATTGCAATTGGATCTGGATTTGGAGCGTTTTCTATGTATTTATCGCTCAAAATGAAGTCAACTGATTTCGAGATGGCTGCAGTTTGGGTGTCTGGAAGCATATATAGTGCAAACTGGAAGTATATTGTTGCTATGTTGCCGTGGCTTATCATATTAATTCCGCTTATACAAAAGAAAGCTTATTTATTAGATTTATTTCAATTGGAAGAAACGAGTATTACAAGTCTAGGTGTTTCAGTAGAAAGAGAGAAATCTATTTTACTATTAAGTAGTATCGGACTTGTGAGCGCATGTGTTGCTGTTTCAGGAAGTATTGGTTTCATTGGACTAATGGCACCGCATATAGCGAAAAGACTTGTCGGTATTCAGCATAAGCATATAATTCCTACGTGCGGAGTAATCGGAATGTTCCTTGTAATTGCTTCAGACTTTATTGCAAAAACAGTTTTCACACCTGTAGAGTTACCAGTTGGAATCGTTATTTCTATTGTCGGTGTACCGTATTTCTTATATTTACTTTATAAGGCGAAAGCGTAAGAGGAGGAATAAAAGTGAGTATTTTAAGTGCAAAAAATTTAGAGACGAGTTATGAAAAGCTTACAGTGTTTCGCGATTTAAATGTGGAAATACAAGAAGGAAAAGTAACGACAATTATAGGGCCAAACGGGTGCGGTAAATCGACATTGTTAAAAACAATGGGAAGAATCTTAAAGCAAAAGAGCGGTAAAGTATATTTGCAAGGACAGGATTTAAATACAATTCCAACGAAAGAAATTGCGAAGCAGTTAGCTTTACTTCCGCAAACTCCAATTGCACCAGGAGAGCTTAAAGTAGAAGAGTTAATTTCTTATGGACGCTATCCACATCGAAATAACGTAAATAAGTTAACTTCAAAAGATAAAGAAATGATTGATTGGGCATTAGAAATAACGAAAACTTCTGAATTTAGAACGAGACAAATTGCAAATTTATCAGGTGGTCAACGACAGAAGGTATGGCTAGCGATGGCTTTAGCACAAGAGACAGAAGTGTTGCTATTAGATGAGCCAACTACATATCTTGATATGTCTCATCAATTAGATGTATTACAAATTGTGGAGAAGTTAAATAAAGAACATAATTGTACGGTCGTTATGGTATTACATGATATTAACCATGCAGCAAGGTTTTCAGATGAAATTATTGCAATGAAGGAAGGGGAAATCGTTACAACTGGTAGCCCAGAAGAAATAATTACAAATGAAGTGTTAAAAGAAGTATTTCATATTGATGCACGTGTCATGATTGATCCGTATAATGGGTCTCCTGTTTGTTTCGGTTACGATAGCGTTGTATCTCAAAAAGAGAAAGTAGAAATATATGTAACGAGTTAAGAAGGGGGGATATAAGATGAATACTACTATTGAAAAACAGCAGATTATTACATTTAATACAGAACAGTGGAAAATGTATTCAAAATTAGAAGGTAAAGAATATCAAATTCATATTTCAAAGCCGAGGCAGCCAGCACCAGAGTCAGGATATCCTGTTATATACGTATTAGATGGCAATGCCTTTTTTCAAACATTCCATGAAGCGGTTAAAATACAATCAGTTAGAGCAGAGAAAACAGGTGTTTCACCAGCTATTATAGTAGGTATTGGTTATCCAATTGAAGGGGCATTTTCAGGAGAAGAAAGATGCTATGATCTTACACCTGTCGTAATTTCAAAAGATGCCCCGTTAAAACCGGACGGTAAACCGTGGCCTAAAACAGGGGGAGCGCATAATTTCTTTACTTTTATTGAAGAAGAATTGAAACCACAAATTGAAAAGGAATTTGAGATTGATAAAGGAAAGCAAACGTTATTTGGACATTCTTTAGGTGGTCTATTTGCTTTACATATACTATTCACAAACGTAAATGCCTTTCAAAATTATTTTATAAGTAGTCCATCTATTTGGTGGAATAACCAATCCGTGCTTGAAAAAGAAAGGAATCTTATAAATGAATTAAACAATAAGGTTGAAACGGGAGTATTCCTTACAGTTGGGTCATTGGAACGAGAGCATATGGTTTTAGGTGCAAACGAATTATCAGAGCGCCTTCTCCAAGTAAAACACGATCAGTTTAGATTTATGTTTTATGAAGCTGAAGGGGAGAATCATGCATCTGTTGTGCCGACTTCTTTAAGTAAAGGATTGAGATTTATTAGTCAAGTGTAGAAGACGTATATGAAAAAAGGTAAGCAATTGCTTACCTTTTTTCATTATTGTTTTATTACTACGTATCCATCAATTAAAAAGCTTGTGAAAAAGCGATTGATTTGAGTAAATCCACATTCCTCCATGATAGCTAGTAGATTCGTTTCGGAAATAGGAAATATTTCTGTTTCAAAAGAATTTTCAAATCGGTTCCAATCTTCTAATGGAATTTGATTTTGCATCATGTGGTTGCGCCAAGCATTCAATTGTGCAGAAAACATACTTGTATGGGGTACACCATTTATTGTAGAGAGAAAGAATGGAGCACCAGGTTTTAAGCGACTACTAATTTCATTAAGAAGCTCTTTTTTCTCCTTAATAGTTGGGATGAAATGAAGAACAAGCATACAAGTAGCAGCGTCAAATAATGGATTGGTTAATAATGAATGGACAGTTCCATGTACAAAGTGAATTTGATTTTGTATGCCTTCGCTTTCAATTCTTTTTTTAGCTAGCTGTAGCATGCTTTCAGATGGATCAACACCTGTAAAAGATAAGTTGCTATTTTGTTTGCCTATTGAGAGAATTTCTTGTCCACCACCAGCACCTATAACTAGAAAATTTGGATTCATATTTTCTTTAGGGAGTGTAGTAAACAAGAAATGATTCATCATTTCATATAGGTTGTAGTAGCCTGGGATTTTACATGGAATTCTTTGTTCATATGAATTTACGGTAGTATCATTCCAATTCATTTTTAACCTCCTAAGTATGTGTGTTATAGGTTTATTATGGAATGAAATTATGAAGGGAAACAATCCCGTAAATCTGGGGGGAAGAGGATGTATGAAAAAATAACGAAAGAAATTACAATGGTAGCGAATCGTATAAGTTCTATAAGGACATTTCAAGAGTCATTTCTCCACTTAATACGTAAAGTCATTGATTTTGACGCCGCTTGTTTTACAGCTATAGACCCAATTTCTTTTTTATCTACTGGGGCATTTACGGATGAAAGTGTTGAAAAGATTCATCCACAATTGTTTATGAATGAATTTCTAGAAGATGATTTTAATAAATTTAAATATTTATCAGAACACTATCCTCATGTTGCTTCTCTTAGTATGGTGACAAATGGTGAACAAAAGAAAAGCTCTAGATACCGAAATATTTTAAAACCAGCAAGTTTTGGAGATGAATTAAGGGGCGTTTGTATGAGTAAGGGGAACTGTTTTGGGCATCTTAGTTTATTTCGAGGGAGTACAAGTCCCGCTTTTCATATAGATAATTGTAAGTATTTGGCAACTATAGTCCCGATTGCTGGAGAGGCTTTAAAAAAGGCATTTCCTAAACCTTTTTCAGAAGAGAAGGTAATAGGGACAGGTACGATTATATTAAGTGAGGATTTTAATTTATTATATTGGAATCAAGATGGCAGCGATTGGCTCTCAAATTTTAGAAAGTATGAACAGTTAAATATAAAAGAAATACCAAGGCCAATACGTGCGGTTTGTTCGAAAGTAAAGGCTAACGAATATAATGTAGGTTGTATGAATAGAGAAGAAAAAGTTTGTATACCTTTAGCCTATGGACATTTTTTAATCATTCGGGCCAGTAAGTTAGAACGTACAAGTAGTTTTCAGGGTGGTTATGTTGTTCTATTCGAAAGAGCAAGACCGGAAGAAATCTTTCCGCTTATTACGGAAGTGTATAGTTTTACAACACGTGAGAAGCAAGTAATACGTAAAATTCTTACAGGTATGTCGACAAAGGAATTGGCCCATGAACTTTGTATATCTATATACACGGTACAAGATCATTTAAAATCCATTTTTGAAAAGACTGGGGTAAGTAGTAGAAATGAACTCGTGTGGGAAGTTTTTTCAAGATTTTGTTTTGATGGCGATGAATAAAAATAAAATAACTCTACAAAAATCACATGAAGTACGGTGGATGAGTTGTAGAATAGGGCTGAAAAAAGGTTATGGATGAAACATTCCATAACCTTTTTTATAAGTAGAATTGTCCTTTTTGAAAGTTTTGTTTCAACTTTTCGTCTAAATAGACAAAAAGTTGTCACAATTCGGTCACAATTAGCATAAACATAAAATAGACGAAATGAACTTATTTCCAAAAAGGCTTGATTCATTCCATTCATGATTAGTAGAGCTGAAAAAGCATGGATTAAAAGTTCACTATATTCTCAAGGAGGTAGATCGTATGAAAACTATTCTTGCTATCGCTGGGTTTATTTGGGTTTTATCACATGGCATTCCAATTTATGAAGGAGAACAAATTCGCAGTGCTCTGAATAAAAATTTTAATGAATACCATATCATTGATCGGCAAGATAATGTTGTGACAGTTCGTGTAAATGACTGTTTTCATACGGTAACCGTTGAAGGAACTTCAGTAGTGAATGATACAAAAGTATGTGATCAGCAATAATTATATATAGGAAGAAAAAAGTCTCAATTTACACGTGTGAAAATTGAGACTTTTATATTTGTGGATGAATAATAAGCGGGGAGGGACAATCCCTGCTTATTATTGTTTTTTTGAAAAAAAGAAAGGGTATCATATTAATTGAGACTGAGAAGCTAATGATGTGTTAAGAATAATCATAAAGCGAAAATATACTCATATGGGGTATCCTACATAGATATTTGATGATATAATTGGTATACTCATAAAAGCAATTGTTTTATTGGATGAAGAGAAACTTTAAGAAGGTGATAATATGGATCATAAGGACCATGAATCAGTAACACATAGATCAGAAAAAGAAAAAGAACAAATTATAAATAGATTAAAGAGAATTGAAGGCCAAGTCCGTGGTATTCAAAATATGATTGAAAATGATCGTTATTGCGTGGATATTTTAGTTCAAATTTCTGCGATTAATGCAGCGATGAAAAAAGTAGGAATGGGTGTCTTAAAAAATCATACGAGTCATTGTGTTTCAGGAGCTATTAAAAATGGTAATGGTGACGAAGCAATTGAAGAATTAATGACAGTATTTGAACGTTTTTCAAAAGCATAAAAGCCAAGCTAGTATTTGACTAGCTTGGCTTTTGTTTATATAGGAGAAGATATATAAATTCATAATTGGAGCAAAAAAATAAAGATTTTAGAAAAAAATAAAAATCATGATATAAAACCATTGATTACCTTAGGGGGGTATGGTAAGATGTAGTTGTGATTAATAAACAATGAATAAACAAGAGGAGGATTTTAAATGGAACAGTTAACATTAAAAGTTGAGGGTATGTCTTGTGGGCATTGTGTAAATTCTATTGAAAGTAATGTGAAAGAACTAAACGGCGTTGAACAAGTAAAAGTTCAATTAGCAGAAGGAACTGTTGAAGTTACTATCGACTCATCAGTTGTAACGTTAAAAGATATCGTTGCTGTAATTGAAGATCAAGGCTATGAAATTCAATAATAATTTTTAATATAGAAATAAATCGTACTTTATATGGAGTACGATTTATTTTGCTAAAAATTATACCTTATAAGGGTATATAGAGGTGAGAGACATGAATGAGCAAAAAGAGGCCAATCTCCAAATATCAGGCATGACATGTGCAGCCTGTGCAAATAGAATTGAAAAAGGCCTGAAAAAAGTAGAAGGTGTTCATGATGCAAATGTAAATTTTGCACTTGAAAAAACAAAAATAATGTATGATCCCCATAAAACAAATCCACAACAATTTAAGGAAAAAGTTGAGTCGCTAGGATATGGAATTGTAAGTGATAAAGCTGAGTTTACTGTTTCAGGGATGACATGCGCAGCATGTGCGAATAGAGTAGAAAAGCGTTTAAATAAGTTAGAAGGTGTGAACGGAGCGACAGTAAATTTCGCTTTGGAATCAGCTACAGTAGATTTTAATCCTGATGAAATTAATGTAAATGAAATGAAGAGTGCAATCACGAAATTAGGATATAAATTGGAAGTGAAATCAGATGAGCAAGATGGATCAACAGATCATCGCTTACAAGAAATTGAACGACAAAAGAAGAAATTTATTATTTCGTTTATTTTATCATTCCCGTTATTGTGGGCAATGGTGAGTCATTTCTCATTTACATCGTTTATTTATTTACCTGATATGCTAATGAACCCTTGGGTGCAGCTAGCTCTTGCAACTCCTGTTCAATTTATCATTGGTGGACAGTTTTATATTGGAGCGTATAAAGCGCTACGCAATAAAAGTGCAAACATGGATGTTCTTGTGGCACTTGGAACGTCCGCAGCTTATTTCTATAGTGTGTATTTAAGTATTAGGTCGATTGGTTCTTCAGAACATATGACAGATTTATATTTTGAAACGAGTGCGGTACTTATTACTTTAATTATTTTAGGTAAATTATTTGAGGCGAGAGCAAAAGGGCGTTCATCAGAAGCTATTAAAAAGTTGATGGGACTACAAGCGAAAACTGCCACAGTTGTGCGAGATGGAACAGAGATGAAAATTTTAATCGAAGAAGTGGTAGCTGGTGATGTTGTCTATGTTAAACCTGGTGAAAAAATCCCAGTAGATGGAGAAATTGTAGAAGGAAAATCAGCGATAGATGAATCGATGTTAACAGGCGAGAGTATTCCAGTTGATAAAACAATTGGGGATGTAGTAATTGGCTCTACAATGAATAAAAATGGATTTTTAAAAGTTAAAGCAACTAAGGTAGGAAGAGATACTGCATTAGCTCAAATTATTAAAGTAGTAGAAGAGGCTCAAGGTTCAAAAGCTCCTATTCAAAGGGTAGCAGATCAAATTTCAGGTATTTTCGTACCTGTTGTAGTTGTAATTGCTATTATTACATTTGCGGTGTGGATGATATTTGTTACACCTGGTGATTTTGGCGGAGCACTTGAGAAAATGATAGCAGTACTTGTTATCGCTTGTCCGTGTGCATTAGGTCTTGCAACACCTACATCTATTATGGCGGGATCAGGAAGATCAGCTGAGTATGGTATTTTATTTAAAGGTGGAGAGCATTTAGAAGCAACGCACCGATTAGATACAGTTATTCTAGATAAAACAGGTACTGTGACAAACGGGAAGCCTGTTTTAACAGATGTAATTGTAGCAGATGGATTCCATGAAGAAGAAATACTACGTTTAGTAGGTGCGGCAGAAAAAAATTCTGAACATCCACTTGCAGAAGCGATTGTAGAAGGAATTAAAGAAAAGAAAATTGATATCCCAAGTTCAGAAACGTTTGAAGCGATTCCAGGATTCGGTATCGAATCAGTCGTAGAAGGGAAACAATTATTAATTGGTACACGTCGATTAATGAAGAAATTCGATATTGATATTGAAGAAGTTTCTAAATCGATGGAAGAGCTAGAACGAGAAGGAAAAACAGCAATGCTTATTGCGATCAATAAAGAATATGCTGGTATAGTGGCCGTTGCAGATACTGTAAAAGATACTTCAAAAGCAGCTATCGCAAGACTTAAGAAAATGGGTCTAGACGTTGTTATGATTACAGGAGATAATACACAAACTGCTCAGGCAATCGCTAAGCAAGTTGGTATTGATCACGTAATTGCAGAAGTATTACCTGAAGGAAAAGCAGAAGAAGTGAAAAAACTTCAAGCGCAAGGTAAGAAAGTAGCAATGGTTGGAGATGGAATAAATGATGCTCCTGCACTTGCTACGGCGGATATCGGTATGGCAATTGGAACAGGTACGGATGTAGCGATGGAAGCGGCAGACATTACGTTAATCCGTGGTGATTTAAATAGTATTGCTGATGCAATTTTTATGAGTAAAATGACGATTAGAAATATTAAGCAAAATCTATTCTGGGCGTTAGCTTATAACGGCCTAGGAATTCCAATTGCGGCGCTCGGTTTCTTAGCTCCTTGGGTTGCAGGTGCAGCAATGGCATTTAGCTCTGTATCAGTCGTATTAAATGCATTAAGATTACAAAGAGTTAAATTGAAATCTTAAACACTTTCAGCTATAAAGCGAATTTAATATGCTTTTTTACAATAAACAATACTTTGTATGAGTATTGTTTATTGTTCGTTTAGAAGGAAAAGTCGATATAATATAGAAAGAGCAGAAGTAGAATCATATATAGTGGAAGAAACTGTTTCGAAAATAAACACGAAATAATTATCCGGATAACCGAAATAAAAGAGTTAGTTTGATAAGGAGTTTTACATATGTTTAAAGATATTAAAATTAGAACATTCCAGAAGGAGGATTTAGAGCAAGTATTACAATTGTTCTATGAAACGGTTCATACGGTGAATGCAAAAGATTATAACGAGTTACAGCTACAGGCGTGGGCCCCGGAGCGACTAGATAGAGAGAGATGGCTACAGTCTTTAGAAAAGAATATTTGTTACGTTGCTGATTATAAAGGTGTGATAGTGGGATTTGGGGATTATAATGATGATCATTACGTAGATCGCTTATTTACGCATAAAGATTATCAAGGAAAAAGGATAGCATCATACATACTACAGAAGTTAGAAAAAGAAGCAGTGAACTTGCAGCATAGGGATATGTATACAGAGGCGAGTATTACAGCAAAACCTTTCTTTGAAAGCAAAGGTTTTATTTGCATAAAGGAACAAAATAAGCAGCATAATGGTCAGATTTTTATTAATTATGTCATGAAAAAAATAGCCTTCTCATAAATGAGAAGGCTATTTTTCATTATTTTACAGCTTCTTTTAGTTCTTTACCAGCTTTAAAAGCAGGTACTTTAGAAGCTGCGATTTGCATTTCTTCACCCGTTTGTGGGTTACGGCCTGTACGAGCAGCTCTTTCACGAACTTCGAATGTACCGAATCCGATAAGTTGTACTTTTTCGCCAGCAGCTAAAGAGTTAGTGATTGATTCTACTACAGTTTGTAAAACTACAGTAGCTTCTTTTTGAGAAATCTCAGCGTTTTGTGCTACGTTTTTAATTAATTCTGTCTTATTCATGTTTTTCACCTCATATGTAAATAATGCTATTTAAGTTGTTATTATAACGTATAAAACATTCGAGAACAAGTGTACGTACATATATTCGCAAAAAAAATGAAATTTGTAATATTTTTAGGACCAATTTATAGACATTCAATTTAAGCGGATACAGATTTTTTCTTTAATGCAGTTTGCTCTTTATTGGAAGGTAGTTTTTTATTATAAGATATGAAATAAGGTAATGCTACAAATAACATACCCCCTACTAAATTTCCGAAGAAAACAAAAATGAAGTTTGGAAAATATTCAACCCAAGTTAAATGACCAGAAAAAATTGCAGCTGGGATGACAAACATATTGGCTACAACGTGTTGAAATCCAATCGCAACAAAAGTCATAACAGGGAACCAAATACCGACAATCTTTCCGATAAATTCTTTACTTCCCATACTGAGCCAAACAGCTAAACAAACGAGCCAATTACACCCGATTGCAGAAATGAAGGCTTGCAGTGGTGTATCTTGTAGTTTAGCTTGTGCAATAGAAACTGTTTTTGCTAAAAAAGCTCCCTCCGTTAAGCCGACGATATGACCAAAAAAATAAGCGACGAATATAGCACCTATGAAGTTGCTAAACGTAACAATAACTAAATTTCGTATGAAGTGAAATAAGTCGATTTTTTTGTGAAGCCATGCCATTGAAACGGTCATCATGTTGCCAGTTACTAATTCACCGCCTGCAAGGATAACGAGTATAAGACCGATAGGGAATACGGCAGCACCTAAAAAGCTAGTAAATGATCCCCAAGATTTTGGCATTGTTCCGATAACATGGATATCAAGTAAATATCCTAATGCTATGAAAGCACCACCAAAAAAACCGAGAATTAGCATAGGGAGCAATGATAAATGAGCTTTTTTTCTTCCAGAATTAGCAGCAAGTTCCGTAATTTCTTCTGGTGTAAATACAGACATGAATAACCTCTCCTTAATAGAATGATGGAATGAATAGAAGAAACATTTTAAAGAATCTATGTATGATAAAAATATGATATGATTTCTGTATAAATTTGTCAAAGTGAGTGGGGCTGAAATTGGATATAACGAACATTGTTCATGTTGTCACATTAATGTAACAATAAGGATTTAAAGTGATTTTAGAGGTGAAAACATGAATACGCATCATGTAAAAAAAGAACGGAAAAAATCAATCGTAAAGATATTTATTATTAGTTTCATAAGTATATTAATGATACCAGTAAGTTTGTATTTCTATGCGACTGAAATAGAAAGAAGACTAGTAACAGTTACGTGGAATGAAATAGAAGCTCCTACAATTCCTAAAGAGTTTAATAATAAAAAAATATTGCAGTTCTCAGATGTACATTTAGGACCAGATTTTACATTGAAACAACTAGAAAATTTGGTGGAGAAGATGAATGAATTACATCCAGATATAGTAGTTTTTACAGGAGATTTAATAGATAAGTTTGGATCCTATAGTGCGGAAAGAGAAGAAGCAAAGGTTATTTTGCAGAAAATTAAAGCTCCCCTAGGAAAATATGCTGTGTTTGGGAATCATGATAGAGGTGGGGGCGGTAGTTTATTTTACAAAAAGTATATGGAGGAAGCTGGTTTTTCTGTGTTAGTAAATGAAGTGCAGAAAATTAAAGGGGAAAACGGCAAGTATATTACAATATCAGGTTTGGATGATTTTTTATTAGGGAAGCCACAAATAGACTCGACTTTAAAAAACTTAAGACAACAAGATTTCAATATGCTATTAATACATGAGCCGGATGTTGTAGATAAAGTATCTCGTTATCCAGTCGATTTTCAAATGTCAGGACATAGTCACGGAGGACAAGTTCAAATTCCTTTTGTAGGTCCTTTAATTACTACAAAACTAGCTGAGAGTCATGTTGAAGGTATGTATGAATTAGAAGGGAAGAGTAAGCTGTTACATTTATACGTAAATCGTGGTATTGGGACAACCCGAATGCCTGTTAGATTTTTAAGTGTACCGGAACTTTCACTATTTGTATTGAAGCAAAGTAGTGACTGAAGTAGAACGTTTAATATTTTGAAGAATTAAGAGTACTTTTAAAGAAAGTTCTCTTTTTTTATTGATTAAATACAGAATATTATGTATTTTTTATTTAAACTGTTAAAAAGAAAGGGGAATTTCTATGATAGAAACATGGCATAAAGAATTGGAAAGTTTATATAATCAAATGGTTTCGTGGCGAAGAGATTTTCATCAATACCCAGAGCTATCGTTTCAAGAAATAGAAACACCGAAAAAAATAGCTGAAATTTTAAAAAGTTTTCATATTGATGTGAAAACAGATGTCGGGGGAAGAGGGGTAATCGGCGTAATTGAAGGTGGAATACCTGGGAAGACGATGGCGCTACGTGCTGATTTTGATGCACTACCTATTCAAGATGAAAAGAAAGTTTCATATAAATCAAAGGTTCCTGGTGTAATGCACGCTTGTGGCCATGATGGACATACAGCAACACTTTTAGGAGTTGCAAAAATATTAAGTGATAACAGAGACCAACTTTCAGGAAAAATAGTCCTTATTCATCAACATGCAGAAGAGAAAGAGCCTGGCGGAGCAATTGCCATGATTGAGGATGGTTGTTTAGAAGGAGTAGATGTTGTTTTTGGTACACATTTATCTTCTCAGATGCCTTTAGGAATTGTTGGAACGAAAGCTGGAGCAATGATGGCGGCAGCTGATACTTTTGAAGTGAAGATTCAAGGGCGAGGCGGTCACGGCGGTATGCCACATCATACTGTAGATGCTATTATCGTTGCAACACAAGTTATTAATCAGTTGCAACTTTTAGTGAGTAGAAAAGTCGATCCACTTCAATCAGCAGTTTTAACAGTTGGTATATTCCATGCCGGGCAAGCCGATAATATTATTGCGGATACTGCTACGTTTACAGGAACCATTCGAACGTTAGATCCTGAAGTGAGAGAATATATGGAGAAGGAATTTAGACGAGTTGTTGAGGGGATTTGTCAGTCCCTTCATGCTGAAGTTAATATTCAATATAAACGAGGTTATCCAATATTAATAAATCATGTAGCTGAAACACGTCATTTTATGACGGTCGCGGAACACGATCTTGGCAAAGAAAGGGTCATGGAAGTACCACCTATTATGGGCGGAGAAGATTTTGCATACTACTTAGAACATGTTCCAGGAGCATTTTTCTTCACAGGTGCCGGTAATGAAGAAATAGGGGCAACATATCCACACCATCATCCTCAATTCGATTTTGATGAACGTGCGATGTTGGTTGGTGGGAAGTTGCTTTTAAGTCTTGTGAATAGTTATTCAAGAGATGGAAAAGAATTTCTTCATCATGTAGAAGTGAAAAAGTAATTTACATAGATAAAAAACAACAATAGGTCATATAAAACCTATTGTTGTTTTTTATTATTTTTGCAAGGAAAGACTATCAAAATATGTTCTATAGTTATTAGAGAATTCAAAGTTGTTTTTTGCATCCCAATTAATAGACCAAGACATTAGGCCACGGAATGCAGGATAGCCACTCTGACTTGAAAGTTTATACTTTCCTCCGAAAGGAATTCCTTTAATGATATAATCTAAAGCTTTTTTCATTTCAGTGGGGGAAATATATCCGCCACTTGGAGCGGCCGCTGGTGCTGCAGGAAGTCCAATCATGACTTGATCCGAACGAAGAGGCGGGAAAATGTTATTTGCATTACCACCTACAGGAAAACCATGTAAGAGCATATCTGCCATAGCGACTTCGTAGTCTGCAGTACCTTGATTGTAGTTATTACCGTCCATTCCAATCCCGCTACCAGCGTTGTAGTGTTGAACGTGAATGTATGTTAGTTTGTCTTTCACTCCGTAAATAATCGGTAAATATGCACCCCAGATGCTTCCATATGCGCTATAGCCGCCTTGAACATAAGCTGTTTCAGGAGCCATGCTTAATAGAAAATTTGGACCATAATGATCTGAGATTGTCCGAATAGCCGAAATAAGATTTACGATTTGAGGAGTCGTTGGGTTTTTGAAATTAGTGTCATTACCGTTTAAGTAAATTCCTGATTCAAGGTCAATATCTATTCCATCAAAACCGTATTTATCAATTAGAGATTGTATGGAATTAATAAAACGTTGCTTAGCGGCATTATCAGGAAGTAAAACGACCCCATTTTGTCCACCTATTGAAAGAACTACTTTCTTTCCTTTACTTTTTAAATAAGCAATATCTGATTTGAATTCTGCATCTGTACCATACACAGGAGAAAATTCAACAGTGGAACGATCACCACCAGTTTCACCGAAAGATACATTGAGTACATCCCATTTTGGTGAAACGTCTCTTAATTTAATAATGCCAGTACCGTTATCAAAGTTATGCCAGTATCCAACGAGTAATTTTGATCCTAAATTGTTTGCTGCTTGTGCTTGAAAGGGAGCTAGCGGTAGCAGTAAGAAAATTACTAAAGTACAACAAATGAATTTGAACTTGTTTAACATATCAACACTCCTATACAAAAAGTTGTCTAGATGTATAATCTTGTTTATTTAATGATATCTGAAAATTCATTCTCTTGTAAGGTGACTATAATTTTCTCAACAATTGTGTATGGGAAATTATTAAACCTAATGAAATAATTTTTGAAGGAGGTCGAATTGCGATTGTTAAATTCAGAATATTTTGATATATTTTAAAGTATAGGATAAGATTTTTCACATAATACTCTTACATAAATTTCAAAATTAAGTTTGGAAGGGGATGTACAAGAGTTGGATAAAAATCTTAAGAAAGACCTCAAAATACGCCACATTACAATGATTTCCATTGGTGGCGTAATAGGAGCTGGTTTGTTTGTTGGGAGTGGCGCGGTTGTGCATTCAGCGGGTCCAGGTTCTATCGTTTCATATGCATTAGCAGGACTTCTAGTTATTTTCGTTATGAGAATGCTAGGAGAAATGGCAGCTATTAATCCGACAAGTGGTTCATTTGCAACATATGCAAGAGAGGCAATTGGTCCATGGGCAGGTTATACAATTGGGTGGCTATATTGGTTTTTCTGGGTAATTGTTATTGCAATAGAAGCTACAGCAGGTGCTGGTATTATTCAATACTGGATTCCAGAAATCCCACTCTGGTTATTAAGCTTAATATTAACGATTTTATTAACGTTGACGAATGTTTTCTCGGTGAAATCATTTGGAGAATTTGAATATTGGTTTTCATTTATTAAAGTAATAAGTATTGTTTTGTTCCTTTGTCTTGGACTAGCTGTTATTTTAGGATTTGTACCAGGAACGGAAGCACCTGGCACTTCGAATTTGGTAGGTCAAGGAGGATTTATGCCAAATGGTATAAGTTCGGTGTTACTTGGAATCACCGTCGTTATATTTTCATTTATGGGATCTGAGATTGTTGCAGTGGCCGCTGGAGAGTCTGCCGAACCTGTAAAGGCAGTCAAAACAGCAACAAATAGTGTAATTTGGCGTATTCTCGTATTTTTCATTGGATCGATCGCTGTAGTTGTTACACTCCTTCCGTGGAATTCGGCGAACATACTAAAAAGCCCATTTGTGGCGGTACTGGAACATATAGGGATACCAGCGGCAGCGCAAATTATGAATTTTATCGTTTTAACAGCTGTACTTTCTTGTTTAAATTCGGGTTTATATACGAACTCAAGAATGCTTTTTTCAATGGCAGAAAGAGGAGATGCGCCAAAGGTATTTTTGAAATTGAATAGTAGTGGTGTTCCAGTTCGGGCGGTTTTATTTGGAACTTTCTTTGCTTACATTGGAGTTGTTTTTAGTTACATATCTCCAGATAAAGTATTTTTATTTTTAGTGAATGCATCTGGCGGGATTGCGTTACTCGTTTATCTCGTTATAGCAGTTTCACATTTCAAGATACGTAAAAAAATGGGGAAAGCGGAACAACAAAATTTGAAAGTGAAAATGTGGCTTTTTCCATATGTAACATATGTTACAATTGCTGCGATTATAGCAGTTTTAGTTGCCATGCTCGCAATTGAATCTTTACGTTCACAAGCGCTTTTAACAATGCTTGTTACTGTTCTTATAATAATTTCTTATTTTATTTTTAATAGAAATAAAAATAGTACATTGTTGAATCCTAAAAGTAAGAATGAGGAATCTGTTCGATTCTAATTTCTTGTTTTAGAAGAGAGTTACACCCAATCATTGCTATAAAAGAATCATATATAATCATAGAAACAAGTAATTACTATTGTCATAGTGAATATAAACTTTTTTCTTGACTTTTTATATGAAGGCGAGCAAAATGGTAAAAAAGGAAGGGGGGATGACGATGGAAGAGTACGTATTAGAGCTGTATAACTTTTTATATACGACAGAATGGCAAGATATTGTTTCATTTCTAGGAATAATGTTTTGTATGAAAATTGTAATTGTATATATGGAAGAGCAAGGTATGTTCTATTCCTTCTCATCTCCGTTCGATGTGCAGCGCGAGCCGTTGCCAAACTATGCCAAGGTAAATTACGAACAATTTCCTTTTGTGATTTTCTTTATGATTCGATTTATAACAGCAATTGTAAAGAAAAAGGAAAGTGACGATGAAGAGTGCCACTCAACTTGTAATATAGCGACTGCTTTTTAAGCTAAATACAAGGAGGAGATTTATATGTGGTTTCGATTTCTTATGATTGGTTTCTTTTCATTAACAGCAATTTCATTAATGGGATATCAAGTGTCTGAAATATATCAAGCGTATAGCAGTACGTTTTTTAACAAAAACTAATCGCATTGCTATTTGAATAATAAAGCGATAAAATCCTTCTTAAGAAGTATTGTTAAGAAGGGTTTTTTCTTTGCCCTGTCTTACTGTGTCAAACTATTGTCACATTTACACTGTGAATAATATGTTAAAATAGTGAGGTTACGTATACATATTTGAAGGAAGAGGAGTGACCATTTTGGTGGATCAATCAACGAATCAGAAAAGCTATGCTCCTATTGTGATAACGCTTTCTGTAATTGTAAATGCGATTATTTTATTTTTGTTCTTTGGACCTGTTGGCTATGAAGGAGAAGTACATTTTGATGTAACAATTTTACCAATGTTAAATGCAATTTTTAATAGCTTTACGTTCGTATTCTTATTAGCAGCTTTATACTCTATTATTAAGAAGAATGTGAAAATGCACCGTGGTTTCATCCTAGCAGCATTTACAACGACGTTGCTATTTTGTGTTTCTTATTTATCGTATCATTACTTGGCGCCAGCAACACATTTTGGCGGAGAAGGATTCATTAAATATGTGTATTTCATCATTTTAATTACACATATTATCCTAGCAGCAATTATTGTACCGCTTGCATTGTTTGCACTTGTGTTTGGTTTTACGAATCAATTAACACGTCACCGTAAAATTGTACGTTGGACGATGCCGATTTGGTTATATGTAAGTTTATCTGGTGTTATTGTTTACTTAATGATCTCACCTTATTATCAATAAAAAAAATCTCAGCCTGTAGGCTGGGATTTTTTTATTAGGCAAATATTTTTGTGAAATGAAAAAATTGTGGTATACAAAAGTATAGTTGCTTTTTATATAGAAGGGATGGTAAAGATATATGCAAAATTTTGTATTTCGTAATCCGACAAAACTTATTTTTGGTAAAGGACAGTTAGAGCAGTTAAAAACGGAAATTCCACAGTTCGGTAAAAAAGTTCTTCTCGTGTATGGAGGAGGCAGCATTAAAAGAAATGGTATTTATGATAATGTGATTTCTATTTTAAAGGATATAAATGCGGAAGTATTTGAGTTGACAGGAGTTGAACCGAATCCTCGTTTATCAACAGTAAAGAAAGGGATTCAAATTTGTAAAGACAATGGAGTCGAATTTATTTTAGCGGTTGGCGGAGGAAGTGTAATCGACTGTACGAAGGCGATTGCTGCTGGTAGTAAATATGATGGAGATGTATGGGATATTGTAACGAAAAAATCATTTGCTAGCGAGGCGTTACCGTTCGGTACTGTACTCACTCTTGCGGCAACAGGTTCTGAAATGAATGCAGGATCTGTAATTACAAACTGGGAAACGAATGAAAAGTACGGCTGGGGCAGTCCAGTTACATTCCCTCAGTTTTCAATTTTAGATCCACTACATACTTCGTCTGTGCCGAGAGATCAAACGATTTATGGTATGGTCGATATTATGTCGCACGTATTAGAGCAATATTTCCATCACGGCATGAATACAGAATTACAAGATCGTTATTGTGAATCTGTTTTAAGAACAGTAATTGAAACAGCTCCTAAGCTTTTAAGTGATCTAGAAAATTATGAGCATAGGGAAACAATTTTATATTGCGGTACTATGGCGTTAAACGGCATTTTAGCGATGGGAGTAAAAGGAGACTGGGCAACTCATAATATTGAGCATGCAGTTTCTGCTGTTCATGACATACCGCATGGGGGCGGACTCGCGATTCTATTCCCGAACTGGATGAAGCATGTTATAGATGAAAATGTGAGTCGCTTTAAACAGTTCGCTATTCGTGTATTCGATGTAGAAACAGATGGGAAGACAGATAAAGAGGTTGCATTAGAGGGAATTGAGGCGTTACGTCAATTTTGGACTTCAATTGAAGCTCCAGTAACATTAGCTGATTACGCTATTAGAGAAAGTGAAATTGACTTAATGGCGGATAAAGCGATGGCTTATGGTGAATTCGGTAACTTTAAAAAATTAAATAAAGACGATGTTTTAAGTATATATAAAGCTTCTTTATAAGTGAATCGAAAAAAGAAACCCATTTGATATAACAATCAAATGGGTTTCTTTTTTTGTTGTCTATAACTGTTTGTGATTGGTTTTGGTTATTTGTGAATGTTTATGGTTGATTTTTGTGATCGTTTTCATTATACTGTAATCAAAGAAGAGGTGAAGAAAATGTTAACTCCTGAACGTCATCAAATGATATTGCAACTTGTAAAAGAACAAAAAGTTGTTAAATTGCAGCAATTAGTTGAAAGAACAGAAAGCTCTGAATCGACAATTCGTCGTGATTTAGCACAATTAGAAAAACAAAGGTTATTAAAAAGAGTTCATGGTGGTGCCTCTGTTTTAACAGGAAAAGGACAAGAGCCAACGATGGTTGAAAAATCATCCAAAAACATTCAAATAAAACAACAAATTGCTAACTATGCGGCTAGTATTGTTGAACAAGGTGATTGCGTTTATTTAGATGCAGGAAGTACAACATTTGAAATGATTCCATTTTTAATAAATAAAGATGTTACTGTCGTTACGAATGGACTTATGCATATTGAAGCTTTAGTTGAAAATAATGTTCGTGCATATTTACTAGGCGGGATGATGAAAAGTAGGACGAAAGCTTTAATTGGTGCTATGGCACAGGAAAGCATGCAAAAGTACCGTTTTGATAAATGTTTCTTAGGAGCAAATGGTGTACATGAACAGCTTGGTTTTACAACTCCAGATCCAGAAGAGGCACTTTTAAAACAAATGGCATTAACATTTGCGAACGAAGGATATTTCTTAATTGATGAAAGTAAGTTCTCAGAAGTTGCATTTGCGAAAATTGCCAATGTTGAAGAAGCGAATATTATTACAAACCATTTAGAAATTGATTTAGAAAAATATAGAAGACAAACCAATGTAATTGAGGCTGATAAACAATGATCTATACAGTTACTTTAAACCCATCTATTGATTATGTAGTACAAGTTAATTCCTTCGATTTAGGCGCAGTAAATCGAGCAGAGAAAGATATGAAATTTCCTGGAGGGAAAGGCATTAACGTTTCTCGTGTTCTTTATCGTTTAGGTGTTGAAAATGTAGCGCTTGGATTTACTGGTGGATTTACCGGTCGATTTATTAAAGATGTATTACAGGCGGAAGGTGTAACAACAAACTTCGTCCAAGTAGACGGTGATTCCCGAATTAATGTGAAAATAAAAGGGCAAGAAGAGACAGAATTAAATGGGCAAGGTCCTAATGTGACAAATGAACAATTTGAACAATTAATGAAACAAATCGAAAGTATGAGGCAGGGAGATTGTGTTGTACTAGCTGGAAGTGTACCGGCGTCTATCTCAACTACTTTTTATGAATCAATCGCAGCGCTCGGAGCTGAGAAAGGTATTCGCGTAGTAGTCGATGCAAGTGGAAGTGCGCTGCAGCATGTAATTAAAAATAAACCATTTTTAATAAAGCCTAATCATCATGAACTTGGTGAGTTATTCGGAGTAGAGATTTCAACAGTAGAAGATGTTTTACCGTTTGGAAGAAAATTAGTTGAACAAGGTGTAGAGCATGTTATCGTATCAATGGCTGGAGATGGGGCTTTATTATTTACGGCAGAAGGTATATATGAAGCAACTGTTCCGAAAGGTGTTGTAATTAATTCGGTTGGGGCTGGAGATTCTCTCGTTGCAGGGTTTGTAGGTAAATACGAACAGACAAAGGATATTGAAAAGGCATTTCAATATGGTGTTGCAACAGGAAGTGCAACAGCATTCTCGGCGGATTTATGTACAAAGGAAAAGGTAGAAGAATTATTGTCGCAAGTAATTGTAGCTAAGCGATAGGGGGAAGCAATATATGAAAATTACAGAACTATTAAAAAGGGATACAGTCATTATGAATATGACAGCTTCAAATAAAGAAGCTGTCATAGATGAATTAGTTGAGAAATTAGACGGGGCAAATCGTTTAAATAGTAAAGCTGAATTTAAAGAAGCTATTCTAAAGCGGGAGTCACAAAGTACAACTGGAATTGGTGAAGGTATTGCTATACCTCATGCGAAGACGAATGCCGTTAAACAACCATCGATTTGTTTTGGTAGAAGTGTAAGCGGTATCAACTATGAGTCGCTTGATGGACAGCCTGCACATCTGTTTTTTATGATTGCTGCGAGTGAAGGGGCGAATAATACTCATTTAGAAACGTTATCTCGTCTCTCTACGTTATTGATGGATGAAGGGTTCCGCAAGCAATTATTAGAAGCAAAGGATGAGGATGAGCTTCTCCGTTTATTTGATGAAAAAGAGAATGAAAAAGAAGACGAAGAAGTTGAAGTAGCAAAGCCGGAAGGGAATGAGCCATACGTATTAGCTGTTACAGCTTGTCCGACTGGTATCGCTCACACATATATGGCTGCGGATAGTTTAAAAGCAAAAGCGGCAGAGTTAGGGATTGCGATTAAAGTTGAAACGAATGGATCAACAGGTGTAAAGAACGGTTTAACGAAAGAGGATATTGAACGCGCAACAGCGATTATCGTTGCGGCAGATAAACAGGTAGAAATGAACCGTTTCGCTGGGAAGTATGTCATTCAAGTGCCAGTAGCTGATGGTATTAGAAAAACTGAAGTCCTTCTTAATAGAGCTGTAAAACAAGATGCACCAATCTTTAAAGGTGTCAAAGAGAATGGGAAGGCAGAAAATGTAGAGAAAGAAAAAGGGCTAGGAATTTATAAGCATTTAATGAGCGGTGTAAGTAATATGCTTCCGTTCGTTGTTGGTGGCGGAATTTTAATTGCATTAGCATTTATGTTCGGTGGAATTAAGGCGGAAGGTCCTATTGCTGAAATATTAATGAATATTGGCGGTGGAGAAAAAGGAGCCTTTTTATTCCTTGTACCTATTTTAGCTGGATTTATTGCAAGTTCTATTGCTGATCGACCTGGTTTTATGCCTGGTGTTGTAGGTGGGTTTTTAGCAGCACAAGCGAATGCGGGATTTTTAGGTGGATTAATTGCTGGTTTCTTAGCTGGATATGTTGTTTTAGGATTGAAAAGATTATTTTCAGGATTACCAGTACAGTTAGAAGGAATTAAACCTGTTTTGTTATATCCAGTCTTTGGATTGTTGATTACAGGAGTTGTTATGCAAAAAGTAGTAAATCCGCCTGTAGTAGCATTAAATGAAATGTTAACAGGATGGTTAAATGGTTTGAACGGTACGAATGCTATATTATTAGGACTTATTTTAGGCGGTATGATGGCAATTGATATGGGTGGTCCAATTAATAAAGCGGCATTTACATTTGGTATTGCTGCAATAGAAGCACAGAATTTTGGAGTGCACTCAGCAGTTATGGCTGGTGGTATGGTACCGCCACTTGCGATTGCATTCGCAACCACATTCTTTAAAACAAAATTTACAGAAGCAGAACGTAAATCTGGTTTAACAAATTATATTATGGGAGCATCATTTATTACAGAAGGTGCGATTCCATTTGCAGCTGCCGATCCGGTTCGAGTAATAGTAAGCTGTGTTGTTGGTTCAAGTATCGCGGGTGCCTTATCTATGTTATTCCAAATTACATTGCCGGCACCGCATGGTGGATTGTTTGTTATCGCATTAGTGAATAAACCGTTGCTATACATTTTCTCTATATTAATTGGGACGATTGTTTCAGCTATTATGATAGGTGTTTGGAAGAAGAAAGTTAAATAAAAGATAAAAAGGGACAGCTAATAGGAGTTGTTCCTTTTTCGTTACAAAAAGTAATTTAATAATTGGATTATGATGGATTTTGGTAAAAGATGTAATGAAAAGTGATTTTTTTGTAACAAAAAAGTAATACTGTAATTTTTTCTGGAAAAAAATTCTTATACTAATTTGTGAGAAATATATGAAAACTATTGCTAATTTTGGTAGAAATACAATTCTTTAATATGGAAATTTATGTTACAAATCATTAATCGTTTATTACGAATGCTTTGTAATTGTGTGATTTTCGAAATTCTACAAAAAACTGTTGCTATAATGAGAACACGAAAACAAAGCAAATGGAGGCTATTCATGAAAAAATTATTAGGTATAGCAACAGCAGCAGTTTTTGGTCTTGGGATTTTTGCAGGTTCTGCTAAAGCGGAAACGATTGTAACAACAGATGTATTAAACGTTAGAGAAAACCCAACTGTAGAATCAAAACTTGTAGGTAAAATGTTAAGTGGAAATAAATTAGATGTTATAAATACAGAAAACGGATGGTCCAAAATTAAATTAGATGGTAAAGAAGCTTTTGTAAGTGCTGAGTTTACGAAAAGTTCTTATTATGTAACAGCAAACGTATTAAACATTCGTGCTGGAGCGAATACTGATTCAGAAATTCTTGGCACGCTTAAAAAAGATGACTTGATTGAAACGACAAATCAAGTACAAAACGAATGGTTACAATTCGAATATGGCGGGAAAGCGGCGTATGTTCACATACCATTTTTAACAGGTACAGCACCTGTTATTGAAAGAAAAGAAGTTCCAGCTCAAGATGAAGCGCCAACTAAGGTGAAAACGGCGGTTAAAAATGATACATCAGTTAAGGAGAAAGCGCCGGCTAAAAATGATACGGCAGTTAATGGAAAAGAATCAGTTAAAAGTGGAGCATCAAGTAAATCAGTAGCGCAAGCGAAGCCGGCAACTAAGCCAGTGGCGAAATCTACTGAAACAAGTGAACCTGCTGGTCGTGAAATAACAGTAGAAGCGACAGCTTACACAGCTCACCCGAGTGAAAATGGCACATATGGTGGTCGTGTGTTAACAGCGATGGGGCATGATTTAACAGCGAATCCAAATATGAAAGTTATTGCTGTTGATCCGAAAGTAATTCCTCTCGGATCAAAAGTGTGGGTGGAAGGATATGGAGAAGCAATTGCTGGAGATACTGGTGGCGCGATTAAAGGAAACCGTATTGATGTTTTAGTTGGTTCAGATAGCACTGCTGATAGTTGGGGGCGTAAATCCGTTAAAGTGAAAGTTATAAAATAATTTATTAAAATAAAAAACGGCTGCTTGAAAATGTCTAAGCGGCCGCTTTTTTTATATAAGAATTATTGAAAAGGGTAAATTGTTTTACCTGTAATAATTTTATACGCGGTGCAAAATTGAGTTTGTATATACTCTGTATTTTTATTTTCTGGATGTAACGTTGTTTCTTGAAGAGTAGAATGAAAGGAACGTAGTAAACAATTTAGTGCGAAGTATAATTCTTCTTGTGAACAATTTTGTTCTTTTGTAGCAGTAGCTAAAATAAGGTCTTTTATTAATAATGGAAAATCGATAGTCGCTTGTTTCATAGTCATTGCACCCTCTCCGAGCTATTTTTTATCATGTATATGCAGAATTGGACAAGCTATGCTCTTTTTTTTGTGTAATTTCATGTACTGGATTCAAAGAACTTGCAATCATGCCGTTAAAATTGGTAAGATTGGGTATAATCAATAGATGGAGTATATTACATAAAGAGAGTTGAATGATATGGGAGAAGTGCAACGTGAAAAAGTTGCTGTCATCATTGGGCCAACTGCTGTCGGAAAGACGAAATTAAGTATCGATCTTGCAAAAGCGTTGAATGGTGAGATTATTAGTGGTGATTCCATGCAAATTTATCGTACGATGGATATCGGGACTGCAAAGGTGACGACAGATGAGATGGACGGAATTCCACATTATATGATTGATATAAAAGATCCGGAAGATTCATTTTCTGTGGCGGAATTTCAAGAAAGTGTCCGTAAGTGCATTCGAGAAATTACAGAGCGCGGGAAATTACCAATTATTGTTGGTGGAACCGGTCTCTATATACAATCTGTTCTATTCGATTACCAGTTTACAGATGAGGCTGGGGACGCTACATACCGAGAACAGATGGAAAAGTTAGCATTAGAACACGGTGTGGAATATGTACATAAAAAGTTGCAAGAAGTAGATCCAGAAAGTGCGGAGCGTATTCATGCCAATAATGTAAGGCGTGTTATTCGGGCGTTAGAAATTTTTCACACGACGGGTGAAAAAATGAGTAACCAGCTCGAAAAACAAGAAAATGAGTTACTGTACGATGTTTCATTAATTGGCTTGACAATGGATCGAGAAATGCTATACGATCGCATTAACTTACGTGTTAACCTAATGATTGAACAAGGTTTATTAGAAGAAGTAAAAGGTTTACATGAAAGAGGAGTGCGAGATTGTCAATCTATTCAAGCGATTGGTTATAAAGAGATATATGATTATTTTGAGAATCGTGTATCTTTAGAAGAAGCGGTATCACAATTAAAGACGAATTCACGCCGTTATGCAAAACGTCAATTAACGTGGTTCCGTAATAAGATGGATGTCACGTGGTTCGATGTTACTGATGGTGAAAAAACGTCAGAAATTTTCCGATACATAGAAGGAAAGCTACAACTAAAGTCGAATAATAGTAAGTAGAGAAAAAGAGGAGGATTCGACATGAAGCAATCAATCAATATTCAAGATCAGTTTTTAAATCAACTCCGTAAAGAGAATACGTTCGTTACGCTGTACTTATTAAATGGTTTCCAGCTTCGTGGATTAATTAAAGGATTTGATAATTTTACAGTCCTGCTGGAAACAGAAGGTAAGCAACAGCTTATTTATAAACATGCAATTTCTACATTTGTACCACAAAAAAATGTTTCAATTGAATTAGAGTAGTAATGAATTATTGTACATAACAAAAAAAGAGCGAGTTTCTCGCTCTTTTTTTTATTTGTCATAAACAATAAATAGTGAAATTTAAGCGATTCTAAATACAGTAAGACGAATGTTAGTGTTTCCTGTTGCAGGGATCGTAATCTCGTTAAGAGTAGATTGGACAGAAATGTTTGCTCCAGCAGCTAATGTTTCGATTGTAGTAAATGAAAGTGAGTCGCCTATTAGATTTGAAGAGAAGTTGTCAGTAGCAACTGCTCCATTAATTGAAATTCCTACTCCAAGTGGAGCGCATCCTGGCGCAGTTGTAGAAATAGATACGCTAATTACATAAATACCAGCGTTAATAACAGTAACTGTATTTGTGCCGTTAAAGATAATATTGTTTACGTTAATTGCAGTACTAAAAATAAAGTTATTAAATTGGAGTACTGTTTGTTGGATGTTGTTTGTTACAACGATTGTTGCTACTGGGAAGCTAGGTCCAGTAGGTCCGGTAACTCCTATACCAGTAGCACCCGTTGGTCCTTGAACACCTTGAGGTCCGGTAGCACCCGTGTTACCTTGAGCACCTTGAGGTCCAGTAGCACCCGTGTTACCTTGCGCACCTTGAGGTCCGGTAGCACCCGTGTTACCTTGAGCACCTTGAGGTCCAGTAGCACCAGTGTTACCTTGAGCACCTTGAGGTCCGGTAGCACCCGTGTTACCTTGAGCACCTTGAGGTCCAGTAGCGCCCGTGTTACCTTGAACACCTTGAGGTCCGGTAGCACCAGTGTTACCTTGAACACCTTGAGGTCCAGTAGCACCAGTGTTACCTTGAATACCTTGAGGTCCAGAAGGTCCAGTAGGTCCAGGAGGCCCACCAGAAGGTCCAGTAGGTCCGGTAACTCCTATACCAGTAGCACCCGTGTTACCTTGAACACCTTGAGGTCCAGTAGCACCCGTGTTACCTTGAACGCCTTGAGGTCCAGTAGCACCCGTGTTACCTTGCGCACCTTGAGGTCCGGTAGCACCCGTGTTACCTTGAGCACCTTGAGGTCCAGTGGAACCAGTAGCACCTGTGTTACCTTGCGTACCTTGAGGTCCAGTAGCACCAGTGTTACCTTGCGCACCTTGAGGTCCGGTAGCACCCGTGTTACCTTGAGCACCTTGAGGTCCAGTGGAACCAGTAGCACCTGTGTTACCTTGCGTACCTTGAGGTCCAGTAGCACCCGTGTTACCTTGAACACCTTGAGGTCCGGTAGCACCGGTGTTACCTTGAACACCTTGAGGTCCAGTAGCACCCGTGTTACCTTGCGCACCTTGAGGTCCGGTAGGTCCAGGAGGCCCACCAGAAGGTCCAGTAGGTCCGGTAACTCCTATACCAGTAGCACCGGTGTTACCTTGAACACCTTGAGGTCCGGTAGCACCCGTGTTACCTTGAACACCTTGAGGTCCGGTAGCACCGGTGTTACCTTGCGCACCTTGAGGTCCGGTAGCACCCGTGTTACCTTGAGCACCTTGAGGTCCAGTGGAACCAGTAGCACCTGTGTTACCTTGCGTACCTTCAGGTCCAGTAGCACCCGTGTTACCTTGAACACCTTGAGGTCCAGTAGCACCCGTGTTACCTTGCGCACCTTGAGGTCCGGTAGGTCCAGGAGGCCCACCAGAAGGTCCAGTAGGTCCGGTAACTCCTATACCAGTAGCACCGGTGTTACCTTGAACACCTTGAGGTCCGGTAGCACCCGTGTTACCTTGAACACCTTGAGGTCCGGTAGCACCCGTGTTACCTTGAACACCTTGAGGTCCGGTGGAACCAGTAGCACCCGTGTTACCTTGGACACCTTGAGGTCCGGTAGCACCCGTGTTACCTTGGACACCTTGAGGTCCAGTAGCACCTGTGTTACCTTGAACACCTTGAGGTCCGGTAGCACCAGTGTTACCTTGAACACCTTGAGATCCAGTGGCACCTGTATTACCTTGCGCACCTTGAGGTCCAGTCGCACCCGTGTTACCTTGAGCACCTTGAGGTCCAGTAGCACCCGTGTTACCTTGAACGCCTTGAGGTCCAGTAGCACCAGTGTTACCTTGAGCGCCTTGAGGTCCAGTAGCACCAGTGTTACCTTGAGCACCTTGAGGTCCGGTAGCACCAGTGTTACCTTGAACGCCTTGAGGTCCAGTGGCACCTGTATTACCTTGAATACCTTGAATACCTTGAGGTCCAGTGGAACCAGTCGCACCAGTGTTACCTTGAACGCCTTGAGGTCCAGTGGAACCAGTCGCACCAGTGTTACCTTGAACGCCTTGAGGTCCAGTGGAACCAGTCGCACCAGTGTTACCTTGAACGCCTTGAGGTCCAGTGGAACCAGTCGCACCAGTGTTACCTTGAACGCCTTGAGGTCCAGTGGAACCAGTCGCACCAGTGTTACCTTGAACGCCTTGAGGTCCAGTGGCACCCGTGTTACCTTGCGCACCTTGAGGTCCAGTAGCACCTGTGTTACCTTGAATACCTTGAGGTCCAGTGGAACCAGTCGCACCCGTGTTACCTTGAATACCTTGAGGTCCGGTAGCGCCCGTGTTACCTTGAATACCTTGAGGTCCAGTGGAACCAGTCGCACCCGTGTTACCTTGAATACCTTGAGGTCCGGTAGCACCCGTGTTACCTTGAATACCTTGAGGTCCAGTGGAACCAGTAGCACCCGTGTTACCTTGAACGCCTTGAGGTCCAGTCGCACCCGTGTTACCTTGAATACCTTGAGGTCCGGTAGCACCCGTGTTACCTTGAATACCTTGAGGTCCAGTGGAACCAGTCGCACCTTGCGCACCTTGAGGTCCAGTGGAACCAGTCGCACCTGTGTTACCTTGAGCGCCTTGAGGTCCGGTAGCACCCGTGTTACCTTGAACGCCTTGAGGTCCAGTAGCACCCGTGTTACCTTGCGCACCTTGAGGTCCAGTGGCACCCGTGTTACCTTGAATACCTTGAGGTCCGGTAGCACCCGTGTTACCTTGAATACCTTGAGGTCCAGTGGAACCAGTAGCACCTGTGTTACCTTGAACGCCTTGAGGTCCAGTCGCACCCGTGTTACCTTGAATACCTTGAGGTCCAGTGGAACCAGTCGCACCTTGCGTACCTTGAGGTCCAGTAGCACCTGTATTACCTTGCGCACCTTGAGGTCCAGTGGAACCAGTCGCACCTGTGTTACCTTGAGCGCCTTGAGGTCCAGTGGAACCGGTAGCACCCGTGTTACCTTGAACGCCTTGAGGTCCAGTAGCACCCGTGTTACCTTGCGCACCTTGAGGTCCAGTCGCACCCGTGTTACCTTGAACGCCTTGAGGTCCAGTGGAACCGGTAGCACCTGTGTTACCTTGAACGCCTTGAGGTCCAGTAGCACCGGTGTTACCTTGAGCACCTTGAGGTCCAGTGGAACCAGTAGCACCTGTGTTACCTCTAGGTCCGGTCGCACCAGTAGCGCCCGTGTTACCTCTAGGTCCGGTCGCACCAGTAGCGCCCGTGTTACCTCTAGGTCCAGTAGGTCCAGTAGGTCCTCTGCCGAACGAAGCTGAATTAACTAGAGTAGTTTGTAACTCTGCAATTAATTTAAGGAGTTCTTGGAGTGTACAAGGATCAATTCGGAATAACTTTGTAATGTAAAGTAAATAATTAATTAAAATTTGAAGTTCAACAAATACAGCACTTGCTACGAAGGTTGGATTTTTTAATATAGTTATTAAGTTTTTAATGATGGCTAATCCTTGTGCTTTCAGAGCGGAAGTAGTGTCTAGTGAACAGATGAATTTGCTTAGTAGGTGCAATGTATCTATTAGATTCTCAATGTTTTTGGGAGATGGATTGGCGAAAAGTTTAGGGATTATTTTTATTAAATCGTTAATGATTGCACGGAATGTTCTAATTTGCGCTTTAGTAATTGGAATCGTTGGGGTAGTTGGAATTCGTCCAGCGCTAGTTGGAAAGCATGGATTGGAGTATTTATTTTGATTGTCGTTAAAGCGAGACATTAAATCTCTCCTTTCTAATAAGAATGTGAACGAAACTCATCATAGTAGATGCAGAGAGTAGTTAAATGGTCATAGTGAAATGGATTCTTTCGAGAAAAAATAAAAAAAACGCCTTATTATAGGGCGTTTTTTTTATTTTCAGCATATTGATAATATCGCTTTAGTGAAATTTTTGATTTGAAGCCAACTAATTTTATGATTTCTGGCTCTGGGGTTTGTTTTTTTATTAGGCGTAAAATAAACGTGTTCCGGAAATGTTGTCCAGAAATGCCTTTACGTAAATTGGCTCTTGCTACTTCAAGTCGGATCATTTTTTGGATAGCGATTTCTGTTAGTGCTTTTGGTGCATCGTTTTCGTATACCCATCTGTATGTTCCGCGGTTAAAATCGAATGCAACAAACAACGGGTCATTACTATGGTATTTAGGACGAACTGGTTCTGGAATACTTTTATAATATGTGTACAGTTGTTTTTTGTCTTCGATTGCTAATGTGATTGTTCTTTCTACTCCTGCGGTTGCTGGAATAGAAAGTGTATTAGTTTCAAAATGAACGTGATGCATAGTTAATGCTGTAAGCTCTTGTAAGGATAGTCCGTAGTCGATTAATATACTTAAAATGGCGATATTACGATCCATTAATAATGGACGAACGGGACGTTGTTTTTCTGAAAGTCCTTCTAATGAAGTGACTATATGCTTTAATCTTTTTTCTTCATCGGATGAAATGAAATCTTCATTACGCAATGCACGGTTTGGTTGAATAGTAATTTCCATATCATTCAATGGATTTGGAATGTTAAGAAAATGATGCATTCTATTTAATACAATAAATACACGATGCATTGTTTTCTCAGAGTAGTGTCGATTCTTTTTTAAGTCTGAAAAGTAATCTTCATAGTCTTTTGTACAAAGTGTTGCCCATATATTACTGGAAGGGAGCTTTTTGTTTTTTTCTAACCAATGTCCAAAATCTTCAATGTCATAAACATAACGTTTAATGGTTGAAGACTTTCGGCCTTTATTCAATAAAAAAATAGAAAAGGCTTGTATTGTATCATGGAATTCCGTTGTTTCCATAGTCCCACCACCTTGATTATTTCTTATATTATAGCAAACTTTTCTGAAAATAGGCATTTGCAAGAGGGACTGGAATAATAATATTTGGTGAGTGGATAAAATGAGGTGATTGTATGGAGCAATCGATGCGTAAGAAAAATAACAATCAAATTAATATTGTATTAAACCATCGAAAGAAAATTTCGTTACCGGCATCAGAAAATAAAACGGTAATTTCAAGTGAAACCACTACTAAACATGAGATGTTGCAGAGAATTGAAGAAGAGATGGGAAAGCTTGTTGGGATGGATGAAATAAAAAAGATAATAAAAGAAATTTATGCTTGGATTTATGTAAATAAAAAAAGGCAAGAGATGGGGTTGAAATCTGAGAAGCAAGTGCTTCACATGTTATTTAGGGGGAATCCCGGTACTGGGAAGACAACCGTTGCTAGAATGATAGGGAAATTGTTGTTTGAGATGAATATTTTATCGAAGGGGCATTTAGTTGAAGCAGAACGTGCTGATCTTGTGGGGGAGTATATCGGTCATACAGCGCAAAAGACGAGAGATTTAATAAAAAAGGCCATGGGAGGTATTTTGTTTATTGATGAGGCGTATTCTTTAGCGCGGGGGGGAGAGAAGGATTTTGGGAAGGAAGCTATTGATACACTTGTGAAGCATATGGAAGATAAGCAGCACGGTTTTGTATTAATTTTAGCTGGATATTCAAGAGAGATGAATCATTTTCTTTCATTAAATCCAGGGTTACAATCTCGTTTTCCATTTATTATTGAATTTGCGGATTACTCGGTAAATCAGCTGTTGGAAATTGGAAAGAGAATGTATGAGGAGCGTGAATATCAGTTATCTAAAGAAGCGGAGTGGAAATTTCGAGATCATTTACATGCGGTAAAGTATTCGTCGCAAATTACATCGTTTAGTAATGGGCGATACGTACGGAATATTGTTGAAAAATCGATTCGTACACAAGCTATGCGATTGTTACAAGAGGATACGTATGATAAATATGATTTAATTGGGATATCAAGTATGGATTTAATGCTTGAAGAGGAGACGCACAGTACGTAAACTGTGCGTCTGTTTTTATGCATAAGTTCGTTTACTCTTTTTTTGCTTTTTCTTGGTGAGTTTTATGAAGACGTTCCATTTTAGCGCTCTTTTCGTGCGCTGAATTTGGATCATGTCCAAATTGGTTTACTGAGCTTTTTTGAGCTCCTTTATTAACATGGTTTGTCATTTGCATTCACCTCGCTTTAAAAATTAGTATAAACATTATGTAAAGAAAAACTCGTTAGAAAAGAAAAACCTCTTTACGATATGTAAAGAGGTTAGATTGCTATTTATGCATTGAGCGCTCCTTTGTATCGATGCGTCTATGCGGTAAATGCCATTTGTAATGAATAGAAACCATGCGGAAGCAAACAATTAAAATGAATAAGGTGTATAGAGCCCAATCGCTAACGATGACTTTAGCGCCAATCAAAAAACCGGCTAAAATCGTCCAAAACGCATATACATCAGCTCGAAGGACGAGAGGTTTTCTACGTGCTAAAAGATCACGAATAATACCGCCGCCAATGCCAGTTAAAACAGCAGCTACAATTGTAGCGCTAATTGGTAAATTTAATTTTTGGGCGTATAGAGCTCCTTGTACGGCGAACGCTGATAAGCCGATGGCATCTGTGATGTTTTCCCACTTTTTCCAATGCTTAATTAATTTATTAGGAAAAAGAAAAATGATCGTCATTGATAATAGTGCGATTTGGAATAACATGTCTTGTTGCCAAAACGCGACGATTGGATAACCGATTAATAAATTACGAAGGGCACCTCCCCCAAATGCGGTTGCCATTCCTAAAATATATACCCCGAAAATATCATAATCCTCTTCCATTGCAACAATGGCTCCGCTTAGTGCGAAAGCGATTGTGCCTATGATGCTAAAAATCTCCCATGCCATGAATTTTCTCCCCCGCTAACTAGATGAAATGTGCTTCCTCTGCTATTATATTAGAAGGTTTAAATTTCGAAAAGGATGAGTGAACATATTTGATGGAAGAAACAGAAAAAATCATATTAGTTGGCTGTCAATTGCCACAAGATGATGATGAAAAATTTATGCATTCCATGAAAGAGCTTGCATCGCTAGCGAAAACTGCGCGAGCGGAAGTGTTAGTATCAACGACGCAAAAGCGCCCGAAGTTTCATCCGGCGACTTATATAGGAAAAGGTAAACTAGAAGAGCTTGCAGCGTTGACGGAAGAATTAGAACCAGCTGTTATTGTTTTTAATAATGAGTTAACACCAAGTCAAATTCGGAATTTATCTTCAGTATTAGATGCGAGAGTGATTGACCGAACGCAGTTAATACTAGATATTTTTGCGCAACGTGCGAAATCGAGAGAGGGTAAGCTTCAAGTAGAATTAGCTCAATTGCAATATACAATGCCGCGCCTTATGGGACAAGGTCTTGCTTTATCACGTCTTGGTGGTGGAATTGGTACAAAGGGACCAGGAGAGACGAAGCTTGAGACAGATCGTCGTCATATTCGATCTCGTATTGATGAAATAAAGAGACAACTTGCGGTTGTTGTGGAGCATCGAAAGAGATATCGTGAGAGAAGAAAAGATAATAAAGTGTTTCAAGTTGCGTTAATTGGGTATACAAATGCAGGGAAATCTACGTTGTTTAATAGATTAACGGAAGCTGATACGTTTGAAGAAAACTTATTGTTTGCAACGCTAGATCCGACGACAAGAAAGATGCCGTTACCTTCTGGTTATACAGTGCTTTTGACTGATACGGTTGGTTTTATACAAGATTTACCTACGTCACTAATTGCTGCTTTTCGATCTACGTTAGAAGAAGCTGGGGAAGCGGATGTTATTTTACATGTTGTTGATTCTGCAGATCCTAATTATGTAGGGCATGAGCAGACAGTAAAACAATTATTGTCGGACCTTGAAATTAATCATATTCCTATTATTACGTTATATAATAAAAAAGATAAATTGCATCAAAACTTCATTCCATTTCCGAAAAGTGATTTCTTAATGACTAGTGCTTTTGAAGAAAGTGATTTATTGCGTATAAAAGAAGCGCTAGAAACGAAGATGAAGGAAGAAATGAATGATTATCAAGTGGAAATCCCTCCGAGTGAAGGTAGGTTATTAACGCTTTTAAAGACAGAAACAATATTAACTAAAATGGAGTTTCTAGAAGATAAATTTGTATATGATTGTACAGGGTATATATTTGCTCATTCATCGCTTAAGGGGCAATTAAAGAGATTTTTAGTGGAAGAAGGAGAAAATAATGTTTGATCGTTTGAAAAATGGAGAAAAAATTGCTCCAATTGTAAAAGAAGTAGAAAGTCAAATTACAGAAGTACATAAACATGTGGATGAAGTGATTGAGAGTAACCAATTTCGTGTATTAGAAAGTTTTCGTAAACACAAAATTAGCGATTCGCATTTTATTCCGACGACAGGTTATGGTTATGATGATATTGGTCGTGACACGTTAGAAAAAGTGTATGCTGATGTATTTGGGGCAGAAGCGGGTCTTGTTCGTCCACAAATTATTTCAGGTACTCACGCAATTTCGACAGCTCTATTCGGTATTTTACGTCCAGGAGATGAACTGCTATACATAACAGGAAAACCATATGATACGTTAGAAGAAATCGTTGGTGTACGCGGAAAAGGTGTAGGTTCATTTAAAGAATATAATATTGGCTATAACGCAGTTCCGTTAACTGAAGAGGGATTTGTAGACTTTGAAGCTGTTGCAGCTGCGATCCATAGTAATACGAAGATGATTGGTATTCAGCGTTCAAAAGGATATGCTACTCGTCCGTCGTTTACTGTTTCACAAATTAAAGAGATGATTGCGTTTGTGAAAGAGATTAAACCTGATGTTGTTGTATTTGTAGATAACTGCTATGGCGAATTTATTGAAGAAGAAGAGCCATGTCATGTTGGTGCGGACTTAATGGCAGGCTCTCTTATTAAGAATCCTGGCGGTGGAATTGTTAAAACTGGTGGTTACATTGTTGGTAAAGAGCAGTATGTTGAAGCATGTGCATATCGTCTAACATCTCCAGGAATCGGTGCGGAAGCAGGGGCATCTTTATACAGTTTGCAAGAAATGTATCAAGGTTTCTTCTTGGCGCCGCATGTAGCGGGACAAGCGCTAAAAGGTGCGATTTTTACAGCTGCATTTTTAGAAAAGTTAGGGATGAATACATCACCAGCTTGGAATGCACCAAGAACAGATTTAATTCAGTCTGTTCAATTTGATGATAAAGATCGTATGATTGCGTTCTGTCAAGCGATTCAATATGCATCTCCAATTAATTCTCATTTCACTCCATATGCAAACTATATGCCGGGTTATGAAGATGATGTAATTATGGCTGCGGGGACGTTTATTCAAGGTGCAAGTATTGAGCTGTCGGCTGATGGTCCGATTCGTCCGCCTTATGTTGCTTACGTGCAAGGTGGGTTAACTTATTCTCATGTAAAGATTGCGATTTGTTCTGCGATTGATGCGTTAATTGAAAAAAAACTATTAACAATTTCTTAAAGGAAAGCTGTCGATTTCGGCAGCTTTTTTCGTGTGAAAGTAATGATTTGTGCCATTAGAAAAAAAATGAAAAAATCCACAAAAAATCATGTAAGAAAAGCTAACATCTATTGACACTAAACATAACATGGTATAAAATGAGAAACAGTTAAGGCGAAGGAGGAACTGAAACAATGAAAGAAGATAGACGTTCTGCTCCGCTGTTTCCAATTGGTATTGTAATGGATTTAACACAATTATCTGCACGTCAAATTCGCTACTATGAAGAGCATAATCTTATTTTTCCAACCCGTACAAAAGGGAATCGTAGATTATTTTCATTTAACGATGTAGATAAATTGTTGGAAATTAAAGATTTGTTAGATCAAGGCTTAAATATGGCCGGAATTAAACAAGTATTGCAAATGAAAGAAAATCAAACAGAAGCAGTGAAAGTAAAAGAAGAAACGAAAGAAATTTCAAAATCCGAGCTTCGCAAAATTCTTCGAGATGAACTACAACATACAGGTAGATTTAATCGGACCTCATTGCGACAAGGTGACATTTCAAGGTTTTTTCACTAAAGATAACTGATTCTGAAGGTGTTTAGAGGGACTAAGGAGGAATTTATAATGGCTAGGTACACAAAAGAAGATATTTTCCGTTTGGCGAAAGAAGAGAATGTAAAGTATATCCGTCTGCAATTTACGGACCTTTTAGGGGTAATTAAAAACGTAGAAATTCCAGTGAGCCAATTAACAAAAGCTCTTGATAACAAAATGATGTTTGATGGATCTTCTATTGAAGGTTTCGTACGTATTGAAGAATCTGATATGTATTTATATCCGGATTTAGATACTTGGGTAATTTTCCCTTGGACAGCTGAAAAAGGTAAAGTAGCTCGTTTAATCTGTGATATTTACAATGCTGATGGTACTCCGTTTGATGGCGACCCACGTAACAACTTAAAGCGTGTGTTAAAAGAAATGGAAGCATTAGGATTCTCAGATTTCAATCTTGGACCAGAGCCAGAATTCTTCCTATTTAAAGTTGATGAAAAAGGAAATCCAACATTAGAATTAAACGATAACGGTGGATACTTCGACCTTGCGCCGATGGATCTAGGGGAAAACTGTCGTCGTGATATCGTTCTTGAACTTGAAGAAATGGGCTTTGAAATTGAAGCATCTCACCATGAGGTTGCGCCAGGTCAACATGAAATTGACTTTAAATATGCAAATGCAATTCGCTCATGTGATGACATTCAAACATTCAAGCTTGTTGTAAGAACGATTGCTCGTAAACATGGTTTACACGCAACATTTATGCCGAAACCATTATACGGTGTGAACGGTTCAGGTATGCACTGTAACTTATCACTATTTAAAAATGGTGAGAACGTATTCTTCGATCAAAACGGTGATTTACAATTAAGTGATGATGCTCGTCACTTCATCGCAGGTATTTTAAAACACGCACCAGCATTTACAGCGGTAGCAAACCCAACTGTAAACTCTTACAAGCGTTTAGTACCTGGATATGAAGCACCTTGTTACGTAGCATGGTCTGCACAAAACCGTAGCCCATTAGTACGTATCCCTGCATCTCGCGGTATCAGTACACGCGTAGAAGTACGTAGTGTTGATCCAGCTGCAAACCCGTATTTAGTAATGGCTACATTATTAGCAGCAGGTCTTGATGGAATTAAAAACAAATTAACTCCGCCAGCTGCAGTAGACCGTAACATCTACGTAATGACAAAAGAAGAGCGTGAAGAAGCAGGTATCGTTGACTTACCAGCAACATTAGCGCAAGCGTTAGTTACTTTACAATCTAATGAAATCGTATGTGGCGCATTAGGTGATCATTTACTTGAGCACTTCATTGAAGCAAAAGAAATTGAGTGGGATATTTTCCGCACGCAAGTTCACCAATGGGAACGCGACCAATATATGTCTCTATACTAAGAGAGAAAAAAGCCCTAATACTACGGTATTAGGGCTTTTTCGTCATTTATCTACAGTGAAAAAACACGAATATTGTCGCATTTTTTTTAGTGTCATCAGGAAGTAATTTAGTGAAAATAATTTGTGTTGACTCGTTCTGTATAAAGAACTAAAATGGCATTAACTAGAAATGTTTGTATATTAAAAAGAATGAAAATATTGTTTTTTTTCTTAAGCTTTCGATGTCAATTTCAAGTTGAAGCTCATTGGTTTTAAATGAGGAGGGAAGTTATGGATAAGGAAATAAATTTGAAAAATCTATTTACTATTATACGGAAAAGAATTTGGATCATTCTATTATTTACAACTCTCACAACAGTAGCAGGAGCGATGTATACTATATATGTAAAAACACCATTATATGCCTCTTCAGCAAGAGTTATTGTTCAAGCTAATGCTGAAACGATGAATACATTGAAAGCGATGGTAAATGAGCCTGTAATATTAGAAAAAGTGGCTGCTGAATTGAATATTAACAGATCTGCAGGTGCATTAAGTGGACAAATAAGTACAGAAAGTGTGCAAGGGTCCCAGATTATGAGAATAAATGTAGTGGATATAGATCCTGTGCTTGCTCATAAAATTGCAAATACTACAGCCACTGTTTATAAGAAAGAAGTAGCGAATATACTGAATTTTAATAATGTGAGTATATTACCAGAAGACCCAGTTCAAAAACATTCTATGCCTATAAATATAAATCACCTTAAGACGATACTAATTGCATTCGCTATAGGTATGGTGCTCAGTATTGGATTCATTTTTTTATTGGATTCACTTGATGAGAGAATCAAATCGGAACGGCGAATTGAACAATTGTTAGATGTCCCTGTTTTGGGCGGAATATCTAAAATGAATAGAAAAAATGTGAAAGACAAATTCAGTAAAAAAAATACGGTATTATTGGGGGAGGGAACGGAGTGGCTTACAAAAATAGACGAAAAACAAATAAAGTTAAAGGAGAAAGTATAATTGTACATACCGCTCCAAGATCGAAAATTTCGGAGCAGTATCGTTCGCTTCGAACAAACCTTCAATTATCTTCATCTATTCATAAAAGCAGAACTATAGTTATAACTTCTCCGAGGTATGGTGAAGGAAAATCAACGATTACAGTTAATTTAGCAGTCTCAATAGCACAAAAAGGTGAAAAAGTATTGGTAATAGATGCAAATTTACGAACACCAACGATTCATGAAATGTTTGGAGTAGAAAATACAATTGGATTAATTGATATATTGAACGGAAAAACAACTTTAGAGGGCGCCGTGAAAAAAACAGAGATGGAAAGTCTGGATGTATTAACTAGCGGACCAGTACCATTTAATCCATCTGAAGTGCTTAGTTCAGATGCAATGGATATGTTAATTCAAAAGGCGCTGGAACGATACGATATTATATTATTTGATTCTTCTCCTGTACTAGAAGTAACGGATACGAGTGTATTGGCTGATAAATGTGAAGGTGTATTATTGGTGATCCGTTATAATCATACTGTGAATGAAGATGCGCTTGAAACGAAAAGGGCGTTAAGTTTTACGAAAAGTAGGATATTAGGTGCGATTTTGAATGGAAAAGTATAAATAACATAAATGTACTTTAGAAAAATGAATTTAATATCCTTATATCAGGATGTTCTTTATAAAGAATTTTTTAAAGGGATACGATGTGGTGATGTCTCCTTACCGCTATCAACGGAGGCACTCGATTATGCTGTGGGTTGTGAAAACAACCTTAGATGCGAGTCATCAAGAGTGTAATGTGAGGGAGGGTTAGATGCCCCTATTTTATTAAAGTTTCTAACTATGTGTTTTTAATAAAGAGAATATAGTTAGAAACTTTAAATTTGAAAGAGTTAAGTATGGAATTGATTAAAGGAGGAAGTTACATGACGTATCGGCGGAGGATATCGTTATTGCTTTTAATGGATTCAATGATTGTGTTAAGTGCTATTTTCTTTAGTTATTTCTTTGTAAATGCTAGCTTTAGTGTTATCACTTTATCATCAATTATTAGCTCTATCACTCTATTAGTCAGTCATCATTTATTTGCTTTAATATATAAGTTGTATAATAAAGCTTGGGAATATGCAAGTATAGGAGAATTACTCATTATATGCAAAGTTGTTACATTTTCTATAATTGCTACAGCAGTTGTGCAGCAACTAATCATGCCAAAAATGTATTTTCGGCTGTTAGTTGTAACTTGGATGATTCATATTTTATTAATTGGTGGTTCACGTTTTATATGGAGAATGTACAGAGATATTTATTATGTAAAAAAGGGTGATAAAAAAAGAACGTTAATTGTTGGTGCGGGATCTGCTGGGACAATGGTTGCAAGGCAGTTGTTGAAGAATAGTGCCGCTGAATTAATGCCAGTCGCATTTATCGATGACAATGCAAAAAAACATAATCTTGATATTTGGGGTATTCCAGTAATTGGTGGTATGAATCAAATTGAGTACACTGTTAAAAAACTGAATATTGAAATAATTATTTTGGCAATCCCCTCATTAAACAAAAGAGAGCAAAATGTTATTTTGAAAAGATGTTTAAAAACAGAAGTGAAAACTCAAATTCTTCCGATGTTAGAAGACTTAGTAACGGGTAAAGTATCGGTGAACGAATTCAGGGATGTTCAAGTAGAGGATTTATTAGGGCGTGATCCTGTAGAACTTGATGTGGATATTATTTCAGATTATATAACTGACAAGGTTATTTTAGTTACTGGTGCAGGAGGTTCAATTGGTTCGGAAATTTGTAGACAAATTGCAAAATTTAGGCCGAAAAAGTTGATTTTACTAGGTCATGGGGAGAACAGTATTTATTCTATAGAAATGGAATTAAACAGAAAATATGGAGATATGAAAGGCACGTTTATTCCTGAAATCGCAGATATACAAGATGAAAAGAAGATGCAATTAATTATGAGCAAACATCTTCCGAATGTTGTATATCATGCAGCTGCACATAAACATGTACCACTAATGGAGAATAATCCTGAAGAGGCTGTTAAAAATAATTTGATTGGAACTATGAATGTATCAGAGGCAGCGAGAGCACATGGAGTAGGAACGTTTGTTATGATTTCCTCTGATAAAGCTGTGAACCCGACGAGTGTTATGGGAGCAACAAAGAAATTAGCTGAGATGGTAATTCAACATAAAGATAAAATAAGTCATACAAAGTTTGTTACTGTACGCTTTGGGAATGTCTTAGGAAGTAGAGGGAGTGTTATACCTTTATTTAAGAAGCAAATTCAAAATGGTGGACCAGTTACAGTTACTCATCCTGATATGGTTCGGTATTTTATGACAATCCCGGAAGCATCAAGACTCGTAGTGCAAGCTGGTGCTTTAGCTAAAGGTGGAGAGATTTTTGTATTGGATATGGGAGAACCAGTGAAAATAGTCGACCTTGCCAAAAATCTTATTCGATTATCAGGAAATTCTGTGGATGAAATAGGAATAGAATTTACTGGTATACGCCCGGGGGAGAAACTTTTTGAAGAATTACTAAAAGAAGATGAAATGAATGAAAAGCAAATTCATCCGAGGATTTACGTAGGACAAGAAATGAATGTTCGTATAGAAGAAATTGAAGAGTTTATTTCAAGTTATACAGATTTAAACGAAGTAGAATTAAGAAAACGATTGTTAAAGTTAGTAAATCAGCGTAAAACTTTAAAACTGTTAATACCTGTATCAGGTTAATAGAAAAAATTTATATAAGACGGGTGCGTGGGATGGTGTCTAAAAAAGTTCTGTTTTGTGCAACTGTAGATTATCATTTTAAGGCTTTTCATTTACCGTATTTGAAATGGTTTTCAGAACAAGGATGGGAAGTACATGTTGCAGCGAGTGGGAATATACATCTTCCGTACGTAACTCGAAAATATAATATTCCTATTCAAAGGTCACCTCTTAGTATACAAAACCTCCACGCATATAAAAAACTAAAATCAATTATTGATCAAAATAAATATCATATCATTCATTGTCATACGCCTATGGGAGGAGTAATTGCTCGTTTAGCTGCTCAGAAAGCCAGGCGGCAAGGAACGAAAGTCGTATATACAGCACATGGATTTCACTTTTGTAAAGGATCACCGTATATGAATTGGTTGCTTTATTATCCAATTGAAAGAATTCTAGCTTCTCATACGGATTGTCTAATAACAATTAACCAAGAAGATTATGATTTAGTAGTTAAACATCGCTTTCCAGTGAGAGATATTAAGCTAGTTCACGGTGTAGGAATAGATGTACAACGGTTTACTCCTGTAACTGAAATTGAGAAACGAGAATTAAAGCTACAATGTGGCTATAAATCACAAGATTTTTTAATGTTTTATGCTGCTGAATTTAATAAGAATAAAAATCAAAACTTTTTAATCCATGTATTAGCACAATTAAAAAATGAAATGCCACATGCGAAGCTTTTGCTTGCTGGCGAAGGACCGTTAATGGAAGAGTGTAAAAAAATAGCTACTCAACTAGGAGTGACTAACATGGTTCATTTTCTCGGTTACAGAAATGATATAGCTTCCTTACTACAGATGTCTGATCTTGCAGTTGCATCTAGTTACAGGGAAGGTTTGCCAGTTAATATTATGGAAGCCATGGCTTGTGGACTTCCGGTTGTAGCTACTGATAACCGGGGACATAGGGAATTGATTATTAATAATAAAAATGGTTGGATTGTAGATCGTGATGATATAAAAGCAATGGCTGACAGGATAAAGGGTATTTCTATAAATCCTAAAGTATTAGCTCAGATGGGGCAGTATGGATGTACTAGTATTAAAAATCAATATTCAGTAAATGAAGTGTTAAAGGAGAAACAAGAAATCTATACAACATTTATGGGTGAAATGGAGGATTTAAATTGGGCACTCCATTAAGAGTATTACATGTAGTCGTAAATATGAATAGAGGCGGAGCGGAAACTTTAATTATGAATTTATATCGCAATATAGATCGTTCCAAAGTTCAATTTGATTTTTTAACATGTAAAGAAGGAGTGTTTGATGAAGAAATAGTAAAGTTAGGCGGGGAAATTCATAGAATTCCATATATCACAAACGTTGGACATAGAGGATATATAAAAGCACTGGATAATTTTTTCACCTCTCATCAAGAATATAGAATTGTACATTCACACATGGATAAAATGAGTGGATTTGTACTTCGTTCTGCTAAGAAGGCGGGAATACCGGTTAGGATTTCACATAGCCATAGTACAAGTAGTGAAGGCGGAACTATAGCGAAGATATATAAATGGTATGCAGGAGCATTTATTGTGCCATGTGCAACACATTTTTTAGCATGTTCAATTACAGCGGCAAAATGGTTGTTTGCTGATAGGGTAAGTACAACTGAAATTTTAAAGAATGGAATTGAATGTGATAAGTTTGCATTTTCTTCAGAAATTAGAGAACAAGTAAGAAAAGAACTGAAACTTCATAAGGATGCTTTTGTAATTGGACATGTAGGAAGATTTGCGTATCCTAAAAATCATACTTTTCTAATAGATATTTTTGTTCGATTAATAGAAACTCGACCGAAATCTATTCTTTTGTTAGTGGGAGATGGTCCTCTTCGATCAGAGATTGAGAAGAAAGTAGAAAAACTGAATATAAAAGGTCGAGTCAAATTCTTGGGGATACGAGATGATATCAATCGCTTGTTGCAGGCATTTGATATGTTTATTTTTCCGTCTATTTATGAAGGGTTACCCGTTACCCTTATTGAAGCGCAAGGGGCGGGTTTACCATGTATTATATCAGACACTATTACGCAAGATGTAGATCTGGGTTTGAATTTAGTTGAACAGTGCTCTTTGTTAGATGTAAGAGAGTGGACAGGGAAATTACAAAGTATAGCGGATAGGAAGATATCGAGGGGCATTGCACAATTTACGTTAGCTGAAAAAGGATACGATATAAAAAATATTACTGGATTCACTCAAAAATTTTATGTAGCAGTATCGAGGTGATAAATTTGAAAAAACTAACGGTTTTTACCCCTACATATAATAGAGCGTATTGTCTTCAGGGGTGTTATGAAAGCTTGAAGCAGCAAACGTGTAAAGATTTTATATGGCTTATTATAGATGATGGATCTGATGATAATACAAAAGAGTTAGTGCATTCTTGGGTTTCTGAAGATTACATAGACATACGGTATTATTGGCAACCAAATCAAGGGATGCATGGTGCTCATAATACGGCTTATGAAATGATTGATACAGAACTCAATGTATGTATTGATTCAGATGATTCAATGCCCAGTGATGCCGTAGAGAAAATCATTAATTTTTGGAATGAAAATGGAAATGAACAGGTAAGTGGGATAATTGCTCTTGATTTATATAAAGATGAGAAGGTAATTGGTTCAAAGTTACCATTACATCTTAACCGTTCTACACTTTTTAATCTCTACAATAAACATGGTGTAACTGGAGATAAGAAATTAGTATATCGTACAGAACTAACAAAGAAGTATCCATATCCGATTTTTAAAAATGAGAAGTATGTAGGTTTGGCATATAAATATTATATGTTGGATCAGAAATATGAGATGTTACTGATGAATGAAGCTCTTTGCTATGTTGAATATATGCCTGATGGTTCTTCGATGAATATGTTAAATCAGTATCGTCAGAATCCAAAAGGTTTTGCTTTTTATCGTAAGGAACTGATGAAGCTACCATTTACAAATAGGTTATTTAAATATAGGCAAGCTGTACATTATGTATCAAGTAGCTTTATAGCAAAAAACATAAGATTTATAAAAGAGTCACCATGCAAAGTACTTACACTTTGTGCACTGCCATTTGGAGTTATCCTTTATAGTTATATAACAGTAAAAACAAGAGTGAAAGCAAATATATAGAAATTTATTTGGTAGTTAAATGAGAGGGAATAATAATGACTATACTTTGGATGAATCTTTTTATAGTGCTCATACTCGCATTTTTTGCAAGGTATTTTGCTATGCCGGTAACTACAGGAATTGTGATGTTAAAACCAAATCGATTATTGATTTTAATGGCGACTACCTCTCTTGTATTAGTATCTGGTTTTAGAAATAATATTGGTGATACGTATTTTTATATGCATGCTTTTAAAGTTACTGATTTCAATTGGGGGTATATTCGAAATAGTAAGGATGTTGGGTTTAGTATTTTACAAATGATATTAAAAGTATATACGGATAATCCCCAAGTTCTAATTTTTATAACAGCGTTAATAACAAATATATTAATAGTAGCAGTTTTATATAAATATTCAAGAATGATTGAGTTAAGTTTATATGTATATATAGCATCGGGTATGTACTTAGTTTCAATGAATGGAGTGAGGCAGTATTTAACAGCAGCAATTATTTTTACCGCCACAAAATATATTTTAGATGGGAATTGGAAAAAATATTTTTTAATAGTTCTGTTTGCATCTACTTTTCATCAAAGTGCTCTTGTATTAATTCCTATTTATTTTGTAGTCCGAAGGAAAGCTTGGTCGACAATAACATTTATACTACTCCTTCTTGCGGTGCTTATTGTGATAGGATTTAATCAATTTGCAGAAGCTTTCTTTGCGACTATAGGAGATACTCAATATGGACATTATAAGGATTTTCAAGAAGGGGGAGCTAATATTCTTCGAGTTGCTGTGGAAGCAACCCCGCTCATCCTTGCTTTTATTGGGAGGCATAAACTAAGAGAGCTTTTTCCGAAGAGTGATTATATCGTAAATATGGCATTATTAGGTCTAGTTTTTATGATTATTTCAACTCAAAATTGGATTTTTGCTAGATTCTCCATATATTTTGGATTATACCAATTGATATTGATATCGTGGGTTATAAAGGTATTTATTGAAAAGGACCAAAAGTTAATTTACTATGCAGTAATATTATGTTACTTTATTTATTTTGTATATGAACATGTTATTACTTTAGGGATAGTTTATAAGAGTAATTTTTGGGGATAAAATGTATATTTGAAAATCATTCTTAGATGGGAGTAATTTTCAATGTGTAAACTAGAACGACCTAAAAGGGTGTTGCATATCGTTAGTGCGATGGACCGAGGTGGTGCAGAGGCGTTGCTAATGAATGTATATAGGAATGTAGATAGAGAAAAGGTACAATTTGATTTTGTTTCCCATAAAAGTGAAGAATGTGATTATGATAAGGAAATAATTGCATTGGGTGGGAAAATATATCGAATATCTAGCTTAGGACAGGCAGGCCCTCTTTCGTACATTAAAGAGCTTGTTAAGGTAATGTCTAGTAATCAATATGTGGCAGCACATGCACATACTGATTACCAAGGGGGATTTGTTGCTGTTGCTGCCAAAATAGCTGGTATAAAAATAAGAGTTTGTCATTCACATAGTAATAATTGGCCGATAGGATCAGGGATGAAAGGGAAAGTTTTGTTGTTTTTTTTACGAACACTTATTGCTTATGCTGGAACAAATTATTGTGCGTGCAGTGTTGAAGCTGCACGCTTTTTATTTAATGAAAATATAGGTAATACAAAGGTAAAGATAGTGAAAAATGCAATAGATACTAATCAATTTGTTAATGTAGATATACAGGATAGTAATAAAGTAAGAGAAGAATTCAACATACCAGTTGGAGCGAAGGTGATAGGTCATATTGGTCGTTTTTCTGAATCTAAAAATCATATTTTTATGTTAAAGGTATTCAAAGATGTATTAAAGTCTGATTCGAAATTTATGCTTGTTTTAGTAGGAGAGGGTCCGTTACAGGATTCTATTGAGTTAGAAGCAAAAAGTTTAGGTATCTATGAAAAAATTAGATTTTTGGGGGTAAGAAAAGATATTCCAAGAATTATAAGGATGTTTGATGTTTTTCTTTTTCCATCTTTATTCGAGGGATTCGGTATTGTGGCATTAGAAGCACAATGTGCGGGGATACCATGCGTAGTAGCAAATACAATAACTAAAAATGTCGATATGGGTTTAGGAATAATATCGTTTATTAGTTTAGATGAAAAACTGGAAATATGGTCTGCAGAAATTCATGGAGCTTTATTAAAAGAAAAATTGAATACACAAATAGTAGTTAATAAGATTTCGGAATTAGGTTTTGATATTAAGAATAATATTCCAGATTGGTTAGCATTATATGGAGTAGAGTATAGGGAGTCATAATTAATTGTAAGTATTTATATATGATGAAGGTAAGGCTATTATTATAAAAATTTACAATAAATTGGGTGAGGGATTAGAAAATGAAAAAGAAAAAAATTCTCATTACATCATTTGATATGGCAATTGGTGGAGTAGAAAGAAGTTTAATCGGTTTATTGAATACAATCGATTATAGCAAATATGATGTAGATTTGATGTTATTTAAACACGAAGGAGAGTTTCTTTTTTTGTTGCCTAAAATGCCTAATTTGTTAAAGGAAGTAAAACAATATACTACTTTTAGAAAATCTATCAAGCAAATATTGCAAGAAGGACAAATTACAATTGGATTGACAAGAACCTTGGGGAGAATTTTAGGTGATGCACATGGTAGATATGTAAAAAGTGAAGAAGCTGGATACCTTGTTATTCAATATGGTTGGAGAATAACGTTACCCTTTATACCGAAATTGGAAGAGGAGTATGATGTAGCAATTAGTTTTTTATGGCCACATTATTTTATTGGAGATAAAGTTCGAGCGAAAAGAAAAATTGGTTGGATCCATACGGATTATTCAAATATAAAACTTAATACAGACATGGAGTATAAAATGTGGAGCAAGATGGATAATATCGTAGCTGTTTCAGAAGGATGTAGAGATTCATTTCTTAGTAGTTTACCAAATGTGAATAAAAAGGTTGAAATTATAGAAAATATACTATCTCCTGAGTTCGTGCGTGAGCAAGCTTATCAAGAAGATATTACCGAAGAAATACAGGTGAAATCAGAAAAAGTAAAGCTTGTTACGGTAGGACGGTTATCGTATGCAAAAGGAATAGATCTTGCTATGTATGCATTAAGAGATTTAGTAGATCAGGGATATGATATTGAATGGTATGTAGTTGGTTATGGAGCACAAGAAGCTGAACTTAGGAAGTTATTAGCTGAACTTAATCTGGAAAAAAGATTTTTTTTACTGGGTAAAAAAACAAATCCTTATCCATATATAAAAGCATGTGATATATATGTGCAACCGTCTAGGTATGAGGGGAAAGCTGTAACAGTTCGTGAAGCGCAAATTATTGGAAAGCCAGTACTTATTACTAATTTTTCAACTGCTAATAGTCAGGTGCGGGATGGGGTCGATGGAATAGTAACTGAGATGGGGATAAATGGGATAGCTAATGGAATAAAGAAACTTATTGGTGATAAAGAGCTGAGGGAAAAACTGGCGGAAAATACGCTTAAAGGTGAATACGGAAATCGTAATGAAATTGATAAATTATATGCATTATTTTCATAAAGCTAGAATCAATAAATGATGTTTAATATTTTGAGCGCAATAAAAACACTTTAGGGTAGTGATAGTTATGAAAAAAAAAGTTTTATTCGTCATAGATTCGTTACAAAGTGGAGGGGCAGAAAAAAGTTTAGTTTCTTTACTTTCTTTATTGGATTATGAAAAATATGAAGTGGATTTGTTAATGTTTTCTGCTAGTGGATTGTATTTGTCATTACTTCCAAAGCAGGTAAACGTATTAGATGTACCGATAGTTATTAAAAGGCAGGCGGAGAAATTTAAAAATTTAATTAAACATAAATACTTTAAAGAGTTATTTCTTAGAATTGGAGCTTCGATATCTCTTAGAAATCCATACATAAATAATAATTTACATGCAGCTCAAATAGTTTGGAGATGGGTGTCTAAAGGGATGGATAATTTAAAGGGAAAATATGATGTTGCCATAGCTTATAGTCAAGGAATGCCGACATATTTTGTGGCAAATAAGGTTTACGCAAGTAAAAAAATTGCCTGGGTGAATACAGATTATAGGTTAGCTGCATATAATAAAGATTTTGATTTGAACTATTATGAGGAATTTAATGAAATAGTAGCCGTGTCCGATGTTTGTAAGGAAGTATTGATTCAAGAAATTCCTAAAATAGAGTCAAGGATCCAGGTTGTATATGATATTATATCGCCGACTCTAATTAAATCGATGGCAAATGAGGGGCAGGGGTTTAGTGATCAGTTTGAGGGATTACGAATATTAACTATTGGTAGGTTAGTGTATGAAAAAGGGTATGAACTGGCCGTAGAAGCTTGTTATAAATTAAAGCAAAAAGGGTATAAATTTAAGTGGTATGTAATAGGAGAAGGGAATCTTCAAAATAAACTCGAGGAGATGATAAGTAAATATAATTTACACGATACTTTTATACTATTGGGTACTCACAAGAATCCATACCCTTTTATAAAACAAAGTGATATATATGTACAACCGTCAAGGTATGAAGGATATGGATTAGCGATAGCAGAGGCTAGAATATTTCAAAAACCTATAGTAGTAACTGATTTTATAACCGTTCATAACCAAATTAAAAATAGAGAAAACGGCTTAATAGTGAAGATGAATTCGGAAGAAGTGTACGAAGGGATAGAAGAAATTATAGAGGACAATTTACTGAAGAAATATTTGTGTGAGAACTTAAAGAATGAGCAGGTTGGAACGGAAGGGGAACTTAAGAAGGTGTATGCCTTATTAGAAAAATATTAACCTGAGTAAATCTAAGAATCCAAAGCTTATTAATAAGAGCGGGAAAGTGAATCTTTAATCAATGAAGATTGTATTCTATTAAATAGTAGGATAAGGTGATTCGGAGGAAATATGAAGAAGAAAATTATATTTATGGTTATAAATATGAATATAGGCGGTACGGAGAAGGCTTTGTTGAATATGGTTGCAGAAATTCCAAAAGATAAGTATGATATAACAATTTTGATGTTAGAAGAAAAAGGGGGTTTTTTGGAGTTTATCCCAGATGGGGTACATGTAGAATATTTAACAAATTACGGGGAAATAAAAGAGGTGTTAAATAAACCACCACGAGTCGTTATAAGCAGTTTTATTAGACAAGGAAAAGTTATAAAAGCTGTTCAAACAACTTTTTGGTATTTAGTATCAAAAATTATGAAAGAAAGGAGTGTTATTTTTAGATATTGTTTGCGTGAGTACACTGTTATAAACAACAACTATGATATTGCAGTTGCTTATGCCGGACCTATGGATTTTATAAGTTATGTTGTTGCAAATAAAATAGAAGCTAGACGAAAGGTTCAATGGATACATTTCGATATTGAAAAGATATATTTTAACAAATACTTTGTAAGTAAAGTATATAAAAAGTTCCAGCATATTTTTGTAGTTTCTGATTTAGGAAGGGAAAAACTTACTCAAACGATGCCAGAATTAATTAATAAGACAGGAACTTTTTTAAACATTATTTCACCTGACATGATAGTAAAGATGGCAAATGAAGGAATCGGATTTTTGGATGATTTTGATGGAGTAAGGGTTCTTACTGTTGGTAGATTGAGTGTAGAAAAAGGACAGGATTTAACAATATCGGTATTAGCTAAGCTTAAAGAAGCTGGCTATAAGGTTAGGTGGTATTGTATAGGAGATGGAAAGGAAAAAGTAATGTATGAAAAACTCGTAGAAAATTACGGTATTCAAAGTGACTATATATTTTTAGGGGCAATGTCAAATCCATATCCTTTTATGAAGCAATGTGATATATATGTACAACCATCTCGTTATGAGGGATACTGCATAACACTCGCAGAAGCTAGATGCTTTAGCAATCCAATTATTAGTACAAATTTTACAGGAGCGAGTGAACAAATAAACCATAACCACAATGGATTAATAGTTCAATTTGACGAGCAGCAAATGTATGATGCAATTGTACAAATATTAGGTGATAAACTGTTGGAAGGACGGCTGAGAAAAAACATAGAAAAAGAAATGGTAGATACGAGGGATGAGTTGGAAAAGTTATATAGAATAGCAGATTCTAATGTATAACCTGTTTCATACGGGATTGTTATTATTCTTTTTATAATATTTCAAGAATATGGAACGTTAGTCGTTATGAATTGTATTGCGTGCGAAAACATCTTGGAGAGGATGTTTTTAATTTTGCTATAAAACATTTTGATGGTAGAAGGAGATAGTTATGAAGAGAGTGCTATTTATGATAAGTAGTATGAATATAGGTGGGGTAGAAAAATCACTACTTTCTTTGTTATCTGTTTTACCAAAAGACAAATATGACGTTACGGTATTGATGTTGGAGAAGAAAGGGGGATTTTTAAAACAATTACCAAGCTGGGTAAAGATAGAAGAAGCAGCTTGGTTTGAAAGTATAAAACCTAAAATTATGCAACCACCAAAGAAAACGATTAAAGAGTACTTTAAAAATAAAAGATATATTAAGGCTTTAAATTTTTTACTATCTTATGTGGTATCTAAAAAATTAAAGGATAGATATGTTTTCTATAAAGAGATTTTTAAAGACATTCCACATAATAAGAATAAATATGATATTGCAATAGCATATCAAGGACCTACAGACATAATTGATTATTATGTAGTAAATAAAGTAGCTTCAGAAAAGAAGATTTCTTGGGTACATTTTGATGTTTTTCAACATCAAATTAATACCAAATTATATGAAAAATTATACGATGAGCTAGATAATATATTTGTAGTTTCTAAAGAAGCGCAAAAACATTTAATAGAGAAGTTTCCTATAGTTAAAAATAAGACAAGTGTCTTTTTTAATATTGTACTTCCGGATTTAATAAACGAAATGGCAAAAGAAAAAATAGAATTTGATAATGGATATAAAGGTATGAAGATAGTAACAGTAGGTAGACTTTCAAAAGAAAAAGGTCAAGACCTTGCAATTAAAGTTTTATCAATGTTACGTAAAGACGGATACGATGTAAGGTGGTACTGTATCGGGGAAGGGGAAAATAGAGCGTATTATGAGACGTTAATAGGTAAGTATAATTTGAAACAGGATTTTCTATTATTAGGATCAGCAAAAAATCCGTATCCATATGTAAATCAATCAGATATATATGTTCAAACTTCTAGACATGAAGGATATTGTCTCACCTTAGCTGAGGCAAAATGTTTAAAAAAACCTATTGTAACAACTAATTTTACTGGGGCATATGAACAAATAAAAAATGGGCATAATGGTTTTATCGTCGAATGGAATGAGGAAGATTTGTATAACAAAATTAAGTATCTTTTAGATCAAAAGATAATATGTGAAAAAATAACGACGAATTTGTTGACAGAAGAATTAAATAATATAGAAAATATTGATAGAGTTTTTGGATGAATTTAAATGAAGGGAGTCAATTATGAATCCTAAAATTAGTATTATAGTACCGGTATACAAGGTTGAACGATACATTCATAAATGTATTGATTCTATATTGGTACAAACGTTTGAAGATTTTGAATTAATACTTGTTGATGACGGTTCTCCTGATACTTGCGGAGAAATATGTGATAGATATGCAGATAAAGATATGCGGATTAAAGTAATTCATAAAGAGAACGGTGGATTATCTTCTGCGAGAAATGCCGGATTAGAAAATGCAAAGGGAGATTATATAGGGTTTGTGGATAGTGATGATTGGATAGAACCAGATATGTATGAATTATTATATGGTATGTGTGTTGAACAAGGATGTGATATAGCTATTTGTAGTAGTCAAATCCATTACAGTAATAGAATTGTAACTTCAAGTAACCATCCATTTATTATTCACGATAGAAATACTGCAATGAAGACGATGTTAGAAGGGAAATTGTATGATGAAGTCGTTTGGACTAAACTATTTAAAAGAAATTTATTGGAGGATATTAAATTTCCAGTAGGTATGTCATATGAAGATACAGCATTTACGTATAAAGTTATTCATAAGTGTAAAAAAGTATGTTTCATAGGAGAACCTAAATATCATTATATAAAGCGTGATAATAGCATGATGGATCGGGCTGTAAAAGAGCTTAAAATTGACTCAGTCTTAATTTATGATGAAATGTGTAAATTTATGGAGCGATATTATAAGGAGTTGTATAGCTTAGTTATATTAAAACTAGGAAATTGTTCGATGGTAGTTTTAAATTTAATATCAATGAGCGGAAGGTTTAATGAACATAAGGTTAAATATTATAAGGTTATTGGTATATTGAATAATTATTTTTATAAAACGATGAGTTTAAAAGAGTATGGGAAAAGTGTAAAGTTCTTATTGTTTGCGACTAAGCTGCATCCATTATTGTATAAATTTTTAATAAACAATTTTGCAAAAAGGGGGCAGGTATGAAGAAGTCATTGTTAAAGTTATATTATTTATATATTGGAATGAAGAATAAGGTAACCATTCAATATAACAGGATGATTACAGTGAAAAGGCAGCCTCCAACAGTGAAAACTCTTGATGAAACGCTTGACTATATTATAGGTAATAATTGTTCAGTAAGTAGATTTGGTGATGGTGAATTCGCTCTTATAAATGGAGAAAGTTTAATCTTTCAGCCGTATTCAAATGAATTAAAGGATAGACTGGATGAAATTATTAAGAGTAATAAGGTGGGGCATTTAGTTTGTATTCCGAATGTTTTTAAAGATTTAAATTGGTGCACTGAAAAATCAAGAGTATATTGGAAAAGATATTTAGAGTTAAATCGTAGCAGAATTTATAAGAGTATAAGTATGAATAAAGAATATTATGATGCATTAGTTACAAGGTTATATATAGACCATCAAGATAAGAGTATGGCTGGAATTCGCTTTGATAAAATAAAAGATGTTTGGGATGATAGAGAAGTAATTGTTATTGAAGGGGTGCAAAGTAGATTAGGGGTAGGAAACGATCTTTTTAAAAATGTTAAAACAATTGATAGGATAATATGCCCATCGAAAAATGCTTTTGCGAAGTATAGAGAAATTTTAGAGATAGCAAAGAACCAAAAAAAATCTAAATTAATATTAATTGCACTAGGTCCAACAGCTACGGTATTAGCGTATGATTTATCTTCTTATGGATATCAAACTTTAGATATTGGTCATATCGATGTAGAGTATGAATGGTTTTTGAAGAAAGCAACAGAAAAACAGCCTGTAAAAAATAAGTATATTGGTGAAGTAGATAATGGAACTAATGTGAATGCAATTAGTGACTTAAAGTATGAGAGTGAAATTATTGCCAGGGTAATATAATTTTATTATTTCAAACTTTTTGAATAGATATAGTTAATGAAGGGAATTAATCATGCGAACGATGCATTCAATCAAGAACATATCAATAAGTATATTTTCTCAAATAGTTATTGTTATTCTAGGATTTATATCGAGGAAAGTTTTTTTAGATAGTTTAGGAATAGAGTATTTAGGAATAGATGGTTTATTAATTAATGTTTTATCCATGTTAGCGTTAATTGAGGCTGGTATAGGAGCAAGTATAGTATACAATTTGTACAAACCCTTGGCAGAAAATAATCAGCATAAAGTTATAGCCCTTGTTCAATTATATAAAAAAATCTATCAGATTTTGGCAATAATTATTCTAGCGATAAGTGCGATGATATATCCGTTTTTAAGCTATTTAATGAAAGATGGGGGGTCTATATCAAATGTCGCGATAATCTATTCAATATTTGTAGCAAAAAATGTAGTCACATATTTAAATGCTCATAAGAGGTCTTTAATAAATGCGGATCAAAGGGGATATATATTAGCTAGGGTGGATCTCGTATTCCAAGTGCTAACTACTATGTTCAAAATATTTATACTTCTTTATACGCAAAATTATGTATTGTATTTAATTATAGAATTGAGCATATATACAGTTCAAAATGTGGTAAACGGTAGGATTGTGAATAAGAACTATCCTTATATAAACACAAAAAAGAAGTATTCTATAGATAAAGATACGAAAGAAAATTTAATTATAAATGTAAAGGCGATGTTTTTGCATAATATTGGAGGATATATTGTATTTGGCACGGATAATATATTGATTTCTTCTTTTATAGGTCTTGCTATGGTCGGGATATATTCTAACTACACAATGATAATAAATCAATTATCAGCACTAGTAAGTCCTATATTAAATGGTATTGAAGCGAGTGTGGGGAATTTAATTGCTACTGAGAATAATGATAAAAATTATTCTATATTTAAAGTGACTTATCTAGTGAATTTTTGGATATTCTCTTTTTGTACCATATTTTTATATAACCTTTTAGAGCCGTTTATAGGGTGGTGGCTTGATAAGAAGTATTTATTAAATAACATAGTTTTTGTAGTGATATTAATAAACTTTTATTTGACAGGTATGCGGACGGCGATAGCCATTTTTAAAAATAAAGCGGGATTATTTGTACAAGATAAGTATATTCCGTTAGTTGAAGCGTTAATCAATTTAAGTTTATCTATTGTATTAGTTAAAATTTTTGGATTGGTAGGTATATTCATAGGCACGGCGATAAGTACAATTGCTACTGTACTGTGGATTCAGCCTTATATTGTATATAAAAATCTTTTTAAGAAATCGGTTTTGAATTATTTTACAACATATGTATTTTATATATTTTTAACCATAGTTACAGGTTTCATTACTACGAGTATATGTAATTATTTTATAGAAGGAAGTACTTTTATTTCGTTAGTCGGAAAAGGTGTAATTTGCTTATTAGTACCAAATGTAATATACGTTTTAGTTTTTTATAAAAGTACAGAATTTAAATATATAAGGAACATCTTTAGTACGATGTTTTTACAAATTAAAAAGAAACAAAACGTTATTTAGGTATAAAAAAGTATGGACATTATACTGATTTGAATTAATAAGGAAGTATAATATTGTTGAAACCGGTTAGTATGAAATGAAACCTGATTTTAATTAGAAAACATGAATCATTAGCCCTAACATAGTATTTATATAATGCATAGTATTCTATTAAAGGGATACGTATGTAAGCAGAATATAAAATATTTATCCCAATCTACTGATATAAGTTTGAATTTTCTGGTGAAATTCAGCTTGCATCTTAGTTGGAGGTTATATATAAATCATGGCAAAATTTCAGGTGACATGTGTTTTAAAAAGTAATCTTCCTGTGTTAAGTGAGGGAGAATTTTGTTTTTGTATAGATACTAGTGAGTTATTTATTGGAACGAAAAAAGGGAATGTAAAAGTATCAACAGAGAATACATTTGAGAGGTTAGTAAGTAAACTTAAAAGCAATACATTTGGAGGTTTTAAGTCCAGAAAATCACTGGTTGGAGAAACAGAATCTGCTAATGTGGTTTCAGGCACATATTTTCTTGAGTTAGAGAGATGGAATGTTAAAAATGATGGAACGGACGCTGATAATACTTCTAAAGGGATTAATAATGCATTATTATGGGCATCCCAACAAGGATTTATAGAAGTTGTGTTACCCCTGGGGACATATTTAATTGATGAAAATACACCAATTGAGCCACAAAGCTTTATGACTTTAAATTTAGGTGGATCAACTTTAAAAATAAGAAGTAATGGATTAGTTAAATATGCAATCGTACGATATCAAAGAAATCAAAAATTTTCTCGAGTTACAAATGGAAGGATTGAAGGGGATAAAAATACACACGATTATACAACGATTCCTCATACTCATGAATGGGGGTATGGAATTGAAGTTGGAAATACGACTCCTGCTGAGGGGAGTAATATGAATTATATTTCAATAGATAATATGGAAATTTTAAATTGTACTGGCGATGGTATAGCAATGGAAAGTACATGGGGACAAATTGGAGAATATGATTTTGCTGGTACATTTGAAGTGGGTGGGATTAGTGATGTCAATGGTGCCCTAATAGTAGATGATAATAAAATTAGATCGAATTTAAAAATAGATTTACATCATAGTAGCATTATAAAATGGGGATATTTCGGTTTGTATGGAGATGGCTATGGTGGGACTGGTTCAGAAATATACACAGAATTATATGATGTGTTATTTTATAGGGCTGATAATACTTTTGTAACGGCTGCTAAGAGAGTAAAGTTTTTTGAAGAAGTGAGTGTTCCAGAAGAAGCAGATTATGCGAAAATAGTTCTTCACCAAGGTACAGTACCTACAGAAAACGGTTGTAAAATAACTGTTAGAATTCCGGAATTCTCTAAAAATGTATTTATTGAGAAATGTAAAATACATGATTGTAGAAGGCTTGGGGTAAGCGTATCTGGAGCGAAACAAATTTATATTAGAGATTGTGAAATTTACAAAATGAAAGGTACAGCACCTCAGGGAGCAATAGATATTGAAGATGGATATCGATTAAATCAATATATAAACATTGAGCGTAATAACATATATGATAATCAGGGATATAACGTTGTTGTAGTCGGTGGTAGATATATTAATATCATTCAAAATAAATTAGCTAACAATTCATTAGTAGTAGGCGAAAATGTAGAGAAAGTGATTATAAGCAATAATCACTTAAGGGAAGTAAGTTGTGTTTTAAGCGGAGAAGTAACTTTTACGAATAATCAAATGTATGCTACTCGAGTCACGATAGATCAAGGAGATAAAGAAGCGCTTATTGGTAACTGTACTTTCCATAATAGCGCATTGTTAATGGGAAGAGATAAAGCATATTGTATTCAAGTCAACCAATGTGAATTTTTTAGTGATCGAGATTTATTTCATACTTTTTCACAATTGGGTGCAATAATTGGTTTCTCAGCAGAACCGCAAACTATATCAGATTGTGTTATTAAAGGAGGGGCTGTAGAGGGTACAAGTTTGACAGGCGTATCACCTGGTATGAAAAATGGATGGAGATTAAATAATATTTCTTTTATAGATACGAAACACCCGCAAGGAATCATTATGAATTTACCACCAGGAGTATATACGGGATGTAAATTTGAGAACAGTGGTACAATATCATTTGTTACAAACACTCCTCAAGCAGAATATGAATTTAATGGATGTTCATTTAGTTGGGATGCTTATAATCTGTTTACTGTTGAGTCCTCTCAAAGGATAGCGATGCTAAAAGTGAAAAATAGTAATTTTAGAGGGGGAAGATGGGGCTCAGCATTTTTTTTATGGGACATTGGGGGAAGAATAGAATTTAATAATAATGCATTTGAATACCTTAATTCGGAATCGACAGACAGTATAATTAATTTTTGGAATGAAACATTTACGAGTGAGTTTATGTTAATAGAAAATAATATATTTAGGTCAAATAAAAGTATGATAGGCTTGAATGCAATTCAGATTTCATCCTCAATCACTTTGATTTTTAAAGATAATATTGTGGACACAGTAGTTATAAAGTTAAGGGATGAACATATAAAAAAGGATAATTATATTAATGGCGTCTTTGATCCGTACGTGTAAAGTTATAGGGACTAATGGAGTAACAGATCCTTTGCAAGTAAGTAGTGATAGCGCATGGAAATATTCACTTAGGCTAGCTATGTTTAAACTATTTGATGAGATAGAAGTAATGATAGATGACGTAATTAAACAAAACAAGAGGCAACTAACTTTAGTTGCCTCTTGTTTTGTTTAATTGCATATAAAGTTTTAAATGGTCCTTCGTGTTAGGGGTATTAAACGTAAATAAGTAAGGGGGATAGTACATGAAAAGAATTTTTGATGTATGTATTTCTTTATTGTTATTATTTGTATGTTTGCTTCCTATTCTTGTAGTAGCAATCTTAGTTAAGCTGAAATTAGGGTCCCCTGTATTATTTAAACAACAGCGCCCGGGACTACATGGACAACCGTTTAATCTTTATAAGTTTCGAACTATGTTGGATAAGAGGGATAGTAATGGGGAATTACTTTCAGATCAAGATAGGCTGACTACTTTTGGGGAAATCCTTAGAAAATATAGTCTAGATGAGTTACCCCAGCTTATGAATGTTGTAAGAGGTGATTTAAGTTTAGTAGGCCCACGCCCATTATTGATGGAATACTTACCCTTATATTCTAGTAAACAGGCTAAAAGACATGATGTAAAACCAGGAATTACGGGATGGGCACAAATAAATGGGAGGAATTCGATTACTTGGGAAGAAAAGTTTGAATTAGATGTATGGTATGTAGAGAATCGTTCTTTTTTATTAGATTTGAAAATAATTGTACTTACAATAACAAAAGTATTTAAAACAGAAGGGATAAATCATGTTGGGCATGTAACAATGGGGCGATTTACTGGAGAGAAAATAGAGATAAAGGGGGAGGGGAAATGAAAATTTTGATAATTGGGTGTGGTGGTCATAGTAAGGTTGTGAAGGACATCATCTTATCAAATGAAGGATACGAGATAGTCGGTTATTTAGATGATTTATATACAGGTATAACTATTATTGATAACCTTTATTTTGGGGGAATTGAAGATGCACGGGAAATTATCAACAATTTTAATGATATAAAGCTTGTTATTGCTATAGGGAATAACAAAATGAGAAAGATAATTTTCGGAATATTAAATCAACCGGTCGGCATATATGCTACATTAATTCATAAAACAGCAATTATAAGTCCTCATGCGCATATAGGGAACGGAACGGTAATTATGCCGAATGTGGTTGTTAATGCTGATACTATCATTGGTAACCATACGATAATAAATACGGGCTCAATAATAGAACATGATAATATAATTGATGATTTTGTTCACATTTCACCACATGCTACACTTACAGGTTCTATCACAATAGAAGAGGGGGCACATATAGGAGCATCAGCTACTATAATTCCAGGTGTTAAAATTGGGAGTTGGTCTATTGTTGGGGCGGGCTCTGTTGTAATAAATGACTTTCCATCTAATTGTACTGCTGTTGGCATTCCAGCGAAGGTTATTAATGTAGTAAATTAAGAGGGGATGAAGAATAATGATAAAAAATAAGGAGAAAATATACCTTTCCTCACCGCACATGAGTGGAAATGAACAAAAATATATTCAAAATGCATTTGATACAAACTGGATTGCCCCTCTTGGCCCAAATGTAGATGAATTCGAAAGAGAACTTGCATCTTTTGTAGGAGTGAAAGGTGGGGCTGCAGTTAGTTCAGGTACGGCTGCTATTCATTTGGCTTTGAGACTATTAGATGTTAAAAAGGGAGATACAGTGTTTTGTTCAAGTTTTACTTTTGTAGCGAGTGCGAATCCGATTGTTTATTTGGGAGCTGAACCGGTGTTTATTGACTCGGAACCAGAAACATGGAATATGTCACCGCAAGCGCTAGCGCTTGCATTATATGATGCTAATAAAGCAGGGAAATTACCGAAAGCTGTCATTCTTGTTCATTTATATGGTCAGAGTGCTAAGTTAGATGAAATTCTTTCGCTTTGTAATCAATATGATGTTCCTATAATCGAGGATGCAGCAGAATCTCTAGGTTCTACATATAAAGGAAAAGCGAGCGGTACTTTCGGGAGGTTTGGGGTTTATTCATTTAATGGAAATAAAATCATTACAACTTCAGGTGGTGGAATGCTTATATCAGATGATGCGGAAGCATTAGTGAAAGCAAAATTTTTAGCGACGCAAGCAAAGGATCCAGCACTACATTATGAGCATAGTGAGATAGGTTACAATTATAGAATGAGTAATATATTAGCTGGTGTCGGGAGAGGGCAATTAGAAGTGTTAGAAGATAGAGTGAGGACTAGAAGGTGTATATTTAATCGGTATTATGAAGAATTATCTCACATACCTGGATTTTGTTTTATGCCGGAATTAGAAAATACTCGCTCGAATCGTTGGCTTACAACTATGATGATTGATGAAAAGGAATCTGGTATCTCTATTGAAAAATTATTGAAAACCTTAGCAGAAGAGAATATTGAAGCACGTCCTACTTGGAAGCCACTACATATGCAGCCACTTTTTAAAGAAAGTAAGTATTATTCTCATCAGAAAGATAATGATGTATCTAAAAGATTATTTGAAAAGGGGATTTGTCTTCCTTCGGGTTCTAATATGATGGATGAGGATCAACGGAGAGTTATTGAGGCTATTATAAATATTATATAACAGGGAATAATTCACAGAGAAACAAGTGGATTAATGTTCATTATAATGAATGTTAACGTTGTTAATTTGGTGTATATTCCCATTATTGTATTGACGTGAAAGTAATATAATGATAATTTAGATGTATCTATACCTAGGTTTATAAGTGGATTAGGATGTGTGGTTGATTGGGAGTTGAAATGTATATTTTTGTTCTTTAAAAAGAATTAAATCAAGGGAGAAAAGTTGCGTTAAATAAAAAAAGAACCTTTGCGGTAACTTGTTGTATATGGGGTGGGGAAAATGAGTGCTATAACAGGTATTATTCATTTTAATGAAGAAACTATATCGATTCAGCATGGCACACAGTTAATGAGTGACTTACAAAAGTACCCTGCTGATGATATTCAAATATGGCATAAAGAAAATGCCTTTCTGGGATGTCACGCACAGTGGATTACACCAGAATCTGTTGGTGAACAACTACCCTTTTATAATTACGAAAAGCAACTGGCAATTACAGCAGATGCTATTATTGATAATCGTAATGAGTTATTTGAAAAATTACAAGTGGATTATGCAGATAGAAAAAACATGACAGATAGTGAGTTGATTTTACTCTCTTATCAGAAATGGGGGGAAGCAGCTCCAAAATATTTGGTAGGCGATTTTGCCTTTATGATTTGGGATGAGAAAAAACAAACCCTTTTTGGAGCCAGAGATTTTTCGGGAAGCCGAACCCTTTATTTTTATCGTGGTGAGGAAAAGTTTGCTTTTTGCACTAATATAAACCCGTTATTTACTCTACCATATGTTGAGAAAAAATTGAATGAGCAGTGGCTTGCTGAATTTTTAGCCATCCCGGTGAATTTTGAATCGATAGATGCTTCTTCAACGGTATATAAAACTATTGAGCAAATCCCACCTTCCCATTCTGTTATTGTGAGAAATGGGAAAGTGAAGTTATCGAGATACAATACACCAATCGTTGGAGAAAGGCTTCAACTCAAATCAAACGAAGAGTATGAAGAAGCGTTTTTAGAAGTGTATCAAAATGCGATAAGATCACGTTTACGTACTCATCATCAAGTAGGGGCTCATTTGAGTGGAGGACTTGATTCTGGTTCTGTAGCTAGCTTTGCTGCACGGGATTTAAGAGCAGCAAATAAACGTCTACATACATATAGTTATGTCCCAGTAAAGGGTTTTGTAGATTGGACGCATAGAAGTAGAGTAGCTGATGAAAGACCTTTTATTCAATCGACTGTACAGCATGTAGGAAATATTAAGGAGCATTATTTGGATTTTGAAGGAAGAAGTCCTCTATCAGAAATAGATGAGTGGCTTGAAATTCTAGAGATGCCGTATAAATTCTTCGAGAATACTTTTTGGCTTAGGGGAATCTATGAGGAGGCACGGTTACAAGGAATTGGAGTACTCTTAAACGGACAGAGAGGCAACTGGACGGTGTCATGGGGCCCGGCTGTGGACTATCAAGCTATGCTTTTGAAAAAGATGAATTTACGTCGATTTTTGCAAGAACTATATTCGTATAGTAGAAATATTGGTGTAAAGAAATCACGAGTATTTTCAGTAGTGAAAAAAAAGGCATTTCCGTTTTTGAATCGAATATCTTCATCAAAAAATCAAATTGTTTTCCCGAGGTTTATTAATCCAGAATTTGCAAATAGAATGAATGTGTTCGATAAACTTCTAGAGCATGATGTTGATATAACAGGAACCTCTATAACAGATGTATATGAAATAAAAAAAAGGCAATTTGAACAGTTATATTATTGGAGCATAACTGGTGCATACGGATCCAAATTATCATTGCGTTATTCTTTATGGGATCGCGATCCAACGAATGATTTACGGGTTGTTCAATTTTGTTTAGCTGTTCCAGAAGAGCAATACGTTCAAAATGGTTTAGATCGGGCACTAATTCGAAGAGCAACGAAAAATTTCTTGCCTGATGAAGTAAGATTGAACCAGCGCACTCGGGGTGTTCAAGGTTCTGATGGTGTTTACCGTATGGCTCATCAATGGAGTGAATTTATTGAAGAGCTTGAGCAGCTTAGTAAGGATCCTATAATTTCAGAATTCTTGGATATAGGGGTTATTAGAACTGCGATTTCTAAGATTAAAGAAGAACCCCATCCAGAATATGCATTTGATTTGGATTTTCGAATTTTAATGCGTAGTTTAATAGTATATCGATTTATGAAAAAAATTATTTGAAGGGAGGTGACATCATGAAAAAGGATTGGACAATGCCTACACTGGAAGTGCTTGATATCAATATGACAATGGCTGGACCGGGTATTAAAATACCTGATGCTGCCCAACCAGATGTTGATGAAACGATTCACCATAGCTAATTTATCAATTAGGATGCACATTGTTATTCCCTTATACAGTAAAAGTATAAGGGTTTTTTATAAAAATTTTGAAAGCTATTTGGAGTGAGAGAGTTGATGGAAACTACAAATAAAAATGTATATAAAGTTTTTGGGTTAAGAGTTTTGAGTGAAATGAAGTTGCCGGAATTACCTCAAATTAATGAACAAGAAGAGAATGTAGAAGTTGTAATTCGACTAACTGATTTATCTCAGAAGTGGAGTGAACTTGCTAGCGCAAAACAAAACTTTGTAGTTGATAAAAACGTAGTTATGATTCGTATTCCTGATACTGCTATATTTTCTATACAAGGAGGAAAGCAAATATTTGTTTCACCAATGAAGGAAGCTTGTGAAGATAAGATCCGTCTTTATATACTTGGAACTTGTATGGGTGCCTTACTAATTCAAAGGGGAATATTACCATTACATGGTAGTGCAATAAATATTGATGGGAAGGTTTATGCCTTTGTAGGTAATTCAGGAGCAGGTAAATCAACTCTTGCAGCGGCTTTTTTAAGTAAAGGATACAAAATTTTGAGTGATGATGTAATTGCTGTGACAGTTTCGTCAGATAAGACTCCAATTGTGATTCCATCTTATCCGCAACAAAAATTATGGGCGGAAAGTTTGAATGCTTTTGGAATGGGAACGGCAAGTTATAATCCATTGTTTGAGCGAGAAACAAAGTATGCTGTGCCTGTACAATCTCATTTTTTCTCTGAACCATTACCTCTTGCTGGTGTTATTGAGTTAACGAAAACAGAGGGTGAGAACGTTGAATTGATTCGAATTGAAGGACTTGAACGACTGCGTACATTGTTTTTTCACACGTTTCGTAAGTTTTTAATTACGCAATTAAAATTGACAGAGTGGCATTTCACTACTTCTACAAGTGTGATAAACCAGGTAGATATGTTTCATTTGAAACGTCCAAATAATAGGTTTACAGCGCATGAACTTGTATCAATTATATTAAAAACTATACATGGAGGAGTAATAGATGATGTATACAGAGAGAATTTCTCTAGAGTGTCAGATTGTGCAAAGTGAAGGGAATATTGTGAGTGATATGGATGGGGAAAAAGTAATGCTAAATGTTCAAAAAGGGAAATATTATAATTTGGGAGAAACAGGAGGAGAAATTTGGGAACTAATAAAAACTCCAATTATGGTTACTGAACTTGTCAGTACATTGTTGTCAAAGTACAACATTGAACGGGGCGATTGTGAAGAGCAAGTTCTTTCCTTTTTAGAGCGTTTATTTCAAGAAGGTTTAATTCAAATAAAAGATCAATCTAATAGATAGATTCGCAATTTCAAGAGAACTGTTAGGAAGGGATTAATGAATATTGTGAAAAGGTTAAGGGTATTTTTATCACTGAACATGGAAACAAAGCTTTTATTTTTAGAGGCTTTTATTTTTTTAGGATGGGCGCGTGTACTGAAAAGTATTACCTTTTCCAAAGTTGCACCTTCTTTAGGGGATTACATGAACGAAACATCAGTTGCTCAAATTCAGCCACACGGGGATACACTAAAGAAGGTGTCTGAAGCTATTTCTATTATGAGTCGTTATACTTTTTGGGAAAGTCAATGCCTTGTTAAAGCTATAGCTGGGATGAAAATGCTCGAAAAACGTCACATTGAGAGTACTCTTTATTTAGGAACTGCTAAGGATAGTCATGGTGAATTAATTGCGCATGCATGGTTACGGAGCGGTTCTTTTTATGTTACTGGATCGGAAGGAATGGAGAAATTCACTGTCGTTGGGTCATTTGCAAAGAGGCTAAGTGAGAACACTATTAAAGGAGAGTAAAATGGAGAAAGATTTTGGTCTTAATGTAGAGTTCATGTCTAAGGAATTGAAACTTCTTTTTGCAATTTTGAAGTTACAAGATGACGAAACAATGCAAACTTACAGTAATGAATGGTTTTCGGATATTGATTGGGAAGTATTTCTTGAGCAAGCCGTGCATCATCGCGTTTATCCGGTGATATATCAAAAACTTAAACAGGTGGACAAGGAGCTGATTCCTTTACATATTGTACAAACCTTGACTAGAAAATATAAAAGAAATACATTTCAAATGCTTTATTTAAGTGCTGAAATGGAAAGAATAAATAAATTATGTAATGAAAATGAGATTCGTACGATTTTTCTAAAAGGGCCTGTACTATCTCAGGACTTATATGGAGATCTTTCTTTACGAACATCCTGTGATTTGGACGTTCTCATCCCTATTCAAAATTTAGAAAAAGCAGAAAAACTACTTTTAGAGCAAGGGTATGTGAAAGATGATTATATTCAAACGATATTAAGTGATTGGAAATGGAGGCATCACCATATAACATTTTTCCACCCAACAAGGCGGATCAAACTTGAAATTCATTGGAGATTAAATCCCGGACCGGGTAAGGAACCTGGGTTTGAAGAGCTTTGGAAGCGAAAGAGAAAAAGTGCACATACAAGTAATTCGGTATATATGTTAGGGAAGGAAGACTTATTTTTATTTCTTGTATCTCATGGTGCCAGACATGGTTGGTCCAGGCTACGTTGGTTAGTAGACATAAAAAAAATTGTCGATCAAGATCTTAATTGGAGTGAGATTCATAAATTAATGAGAAAATATCAAATGCTTCATTTAGGAGGACAAGCGTTAATTTTGGCATCTCAATTGCTAGGTGTACGACTAGATGAAAGAATGATGGAATTAGTAACTAAAAAACATTCAAAGCAGTTAGCGCAAGAAGCGCTGTTTTATTTCAAGCAAATGATAAACTTGCATACCGATCCTGTTCCTGAAGAAGTACTTGCTTATCATAGTAGGCATTTATTTTCACTGATGTCTAATCAGCAAAAAATTTTATTTATTATGAGCCAACTCTATCCTTATCCGATTGATGCAAAAACATTGCCGTTACCTAAATTCCTTCATTTTTTATATTTTCCTTTACGTCCGTTTCTATGTCTTTGGAGGAAAACAAAGAAGCTTGCTTTGTCATAGGGGGAACATCGATGAATCATATTATATATTTTATGAAGAAATTATATTCTTCTGCAGGGAAAATTCTGTATGTGAATTTGTTTGGTATGGTTTTAATAAGTTTACTTGAAGGGATAGGTATTATTTTATTAATTCCTATGATAAGTATGGCTGGAATAATTAATATAGGCGAGGAGGCTGCTTTTATTGCACCTGTTTATAGATTTTTGCAGGATTTCCCTAAAACAACAAGCCTAATTTCTATTTTAGGTATATATATACTAATAGTGTTAGGGCAAAATCTATTACAACGAAACATAACGCTAAGGGATGCGAGAACGCAACAAGCTTTTGTACGAGAATTAAGAATAGAAACATATAATATGATTCTAAAAGCGAAGTGGAGTTTTTTTTTAGAGAAAAGGAAAACAAATCTAATAAATATATTAACTACAGAATTAGCTCGCGTAAGTTATGGGGTTAATTTAATTTTACAATTGTTAGCTGTTATTCTGTTTACATTCATACAGGTGGGGCTTGCGTTTTTATTATCTCCCCAAATAACTATATTTGTTTTGGTCTTTGGCTTATTATTCTTAGTAGCTTCTCGTGCTTTTATAAAAAAAGCACGAATACTAGGCGGTAAGACCTCGAAATTAGCACAAGACTATCTTTCTGGTATAACAGATCATTTTAATGGAATTAAAGATATAAAGAGTAATACTTTGGAAGCATCACGTTTAGATTGGTTACAATCTATAACAGAAAAGATGAGTAATGAACAAATGGAGTATATGAGAATAAGGTCGAACTCTCAATTGTTTTATAAAGTTTCAATGGCTATTTTAATTGCATTTTTTATATTATTATCAGTAAGTATATTTAAAGCTCAACCTACCCAATTACTATTAATCATACTCATCTTTTCGAGACTATGGCCACGATTTATGACAATTCAGTCAAATTTAGAACAGCTTGCTGCAAGCATTCCTGCTTTTAAGTCATTATGGGACTTACAAGGGGAATGTAATGAAGCAATTGAAATGCAGGATATACATCAGCAAAAACATATAAAGCCGATTTGTATAGAGCAGGGTATTGAATGTAAGGGTATTTATTTTCGATATAATAAGAAGGAGCATTTGTATGCACTTCAAAATATTAATGTGAAAATACCAATCAATAGTATGACGGCTATTGTGGGACATTCGGGAGCTGGGAAGAGCACATTAATCGATGTTTTAATGGGATTGATTCAGCCAGAGAAAGGTCAAGTATTAATAGATGGAACTCCTCTTACAAGTGAAAATTTATTGTCATTGAGACGGGCTATTAGTTATGTGCCACAAGATCCTTTTTTATTTAATGCAAGCATAAGAGAAAATTTATTGATGATTGAGCCGAATGCGAGTGAAGAACAAATTTGGACTGCATTAGATTTTGCGGCGGCAGCTGAATTTGTACGAATGCTTCCAAAAGGGCTTGATACTCTCATTGGAGATCGTGGAGTGAGACTTTCAGGCGGTGAACGTCAACGACTTGTACTAGCTCGAGCTATTTTAAGACAACCATCCATTTTAGTATTAGATGAAGCTACGAGTGCATTAGATACTGAAAATGAAGTAAAAATTCAATCAGCAATAGAAAGGTTGAAAGGAACGATGACTATTGTTGTTATTGCGCATCGGTTATCTACGATCCGCAATGCAGATCAAGTTATTGTTTTAGGAAAAGGTGAGATTGTTCAAAAAGGTGAATTTAATCAATTGGCTAAAGAGAGAAAAGGTGTATTTCGAAATTTATTAGGGTCACAAATGGAAGTGGGTTCATAGAGGAGAAAGATTGAATGAAATCTTGTATTATTGTAATTCGAGTTGAATGATAGCCCGGATAATGGTCAGTTACAAAAGGTCTTATTCGGGCTTTTATATTTGTGTTTTCTAAATTTAGGGAATAAATATAATTCAGTACCTTGCAATAAACAATACTAAGTGGTATATTATGGATAAAACAGCTACCGTTTATTGAACAGTACTAAAATGAGAAAGGGGGATTGTCCTTGAACGTTCAGTTTAAAAAAGGTGTGTTAGAACTATGTGTTTTGGCACTAGTGAAACGTAAAGATAGTTACGGTTATGAACTTGTTCAGCAAATCTCTAATAAATTTTTAATATCGGAAGGTTCTGTATATCCGTTATTACGTCGTTTAACGAAAGAGGGATATTTTCAAACGTATTTAAAAGAATCGACGGAAGGACCGCCCCGTAAATATTATCAACTAACAGAGCAAGGGGAGATGCAACTTACGTTATTAGTAACAGAGTGGCGTGATTTTGCTAAAGGTGTTCAAGAAATTATTGAAGGGGTGGAATGGGATGAGTAAAGAGCAGTTTCTTAAAGAATTATCAAGTCATCTTAGAAAGTTACCAGAAGAAGAGAGACAAGATATTTTATTCGATTATGAAGAGCACTTTCAGTTTGGGGTAGAAGAAGGGAAAACTGAATCAGAAATAATAAAGGGTCTTGGCTCTCCGAAAGTAATTGCGAAAGACTTACTTGCGATGTATCGATTTGATGAAATGAAAAAAGATCCGTCGACTTCAAATGTGACAAGAGCTGTCATGGCAGCGGTTGGACTTAGTTTGTTTAATTTTATTATCGTGTTAGGCCCGTTAGTTGCAATTATAGCTTTTATATTTTCCTTTTGGGTCGGTGGTATTGCTAGTGTAGTGACACCATTTTTCGTTATTGTAAAAGTATTTATGGGCACTTTTATATGGTTGGATCTTTTCGTTAGTATAACGTTTGTCGGAGTAGGTTTGTTGTTATGTATTGTAGCTTATTATAGTACGAAGTGGTTTAAAAGATTATGTGTACGCTATGTAGTCTGGAACTTCAAAATGATAAAAGGGGAGTAGATGATGAAAAAGATATTATTAGTAGCTATCGCTTGTATCATTATTGGAGTAATAGGGATTTCACAAACATATGAAAAAGCAGTACAAACTGCAGAAAAAGGAGATAAAGAGGACGTAATTAAAAACGAAACGCTAAAAAATGTAGAAGTTAAGTTAGATGCTGGAGATATTGTTGTCCAAAAATCTCCTGATTCCTCTTTTTATGTAAAGCAAAAAGGAGACGTAAGTAAACAGGAGATTCGTATTGCTGAAGATGGTGATACATTAAAAATCATAGGGGAAATAGAAAAAGGTGTTTCATTTGATTTTTCATTTTACAATTTCGGATTTCAAACGCCTACATTGACTATATTAGTACCTGAACGTTCTTATCAAGAGATAAAAGTAAATTCATCCGCTGGACAAATAGAAATAAGTAATGTGAAAAGTGACCGCGTAAGTGTTGAAACACTCGCCGGAGAAGTGGATTTGAAACATGTAACAGCAAAGAGTGTGGAGGGGTCTACAAAAGCTGGTGAGGTGAATTTTAAAAAAGTAATAGGGAAAGTAACAGCAAAAACGGCTAGTGGGGATATAGATATTATTGATCATGATTCTAAATATGATTTAGAGGTAAGTTCAACTGCTGGAGATGTAGATATTACTTTATTGGAAAAACCACAAGATGCAGTTATAACTGGGCAAACTGCTGCTGGAGACGTGACAATTTTTAATGAAGACAATAAAAATATAACGATTGGTAATGGTAGTAAAAAGATTAGCGGTAAAACCGCTGCTGGAGATGTTACTATTGAAACGCGTTAATAATTAATGAAACGCATTCTTTTGAATGAACGGAAATCTATCAAAATATAAAAAGAAGATAATTACCTATATAAATAAGGGAATTATCTTCTTTTTATTATTTTTAATGTAAATCACGATATACGCCAATTACTTTTCCAATAACTGACACTTGTTTTAAAATAATAGGTTCTAGTGAAGAGTTTTCCGGTTGTAGACGGAAATGATCTTTTTCTTTATAGAAACGTTTAACAGTTGCTTCGTTATCTTCTGTTAAAGCAACTACAATTTCACCGTTGTATGCAGACTGTTGTTGGCGAACAACAACTAAATCACCATCAAAGATACCGGCTTCAATCATGCTATCTCCAGAAATGCGTAACATAAACACTTGATCTGCTCCAGAAACGATACTAGCTGGAAGTGGGAAGTGATCTTCTACACTTTCGACTGCTGTAATCGGTAAACCGGCAGTAACTTTTCCGATGATTGGAACTTGAATAACAGATTGTGTTTCCGTTCGGTTGTCACCTAAAATTTCAATTGCGCGTGGTTTTGTTGGATCGCGTCGAATATATCCCTTTTCTTCTAGTCGTGATAAATGTCCGTGCACTGTAGAACTAGAAGCAAGGCCGACTGCTTGACCGATTTCACGTACGGAAGGTGGATATCCTTTTTCTTGTACTTTTAGCTTAATAAAGTCGAGAATGTCTTGCTGGCGTTTCGTTAACTTTTCCATGTTTTCTAACACCTCGTTTTCTTTCATTTTTCTTATTATTAAGTATAACATGCGAAAAAACATTCTACAAACATAAGTTCGAACGAAAGGCAAATTTATGATACACTATAAGGAAAATATAGTGAGAAAGAAGGGTTCAAAATGAATGCAATTATTTATGCACGTGTGAGCACAACAAAAGAAGAACAGGAAACATCATTATTGCGTCAAAAAGATGAATTATTGCATTTAGCTGAGCGCTATCAAATGGATGTTACAATGGTAATTGAGGAGCAGGCTAGCGGTTATACAATTGAACGTGATGGCATATTGGAAGTGCTAGATACAATTCGAGATGAACAAGTTGATGTACTACTTATACAAGATGAAACGCGTCTTGGTAGAGGAAATGCAAAGATTGCATTAATGCATTGTTTACATAAAGAGGGGATAAAAGTTTATACGCACACGCATAGTGGTGAATTACAGCTTTCAGATTCTGATTCGATGGTGCTAAATATAATTGGGATCGTTGAAGAGTATCAAAGAAAGATCCACAATTTAAAAATTAAACGTGGCATGCAAAGAGCAGTGGAGAAAGGATTTCGTCCAGAAAATAATTTGAAAAATCGTCATTTAAGCGTAGGACGTGAGAAAAAAGAAGTGCCAATTGAGGAAATTGTACGTTTGCGCCGGAATGAATTAACTTTTGAAGAAATTGCAGCAACACTTCGTGGTTTTGGTCATGATGTTTCAAAAGCAACTGTACATCGAAGGTATGTAGAATATACAAAGCAATTGCTTGATAAAGAGGAATAACTATTGTATGATAATAATCAGTTTTGAGTAGAAGGGGGATTCGAGATGCCAAGTCAAGAACTCATTGAACGCATTAACTTCTTAGCGAAAAAAGCAAAAGCTGAAGGCTTAACTGAAGAAGAACAACGTGAGCGCCAATCGCTTCGTGAACAATATTTAAAAGGATTTCGTCAAAATATGTTAAACGAATTAAAAGGAATTAAAGTCGTTAACGAAGAAGGCACGGACGTTACACCGGCGAAATTAAAAGCTTTAAAAAAGCAGGATAATGCAAAATTAAATTAAAAGATGGGCATAGCCCATCTTTTTTTATTTGTTAAAATTGTTATTTAATAACTTTCCAGTTTTCATTTTTCGTTGCTTCTATCCTTTTATGCTTCAATATATAGTTAGCGATAAGTTCAGACATATCTGTTGGTATGTCTTTTACTACTGGTTTATTTTGAAACATAAAGAAGTTCCCGCCACCGCTTGCACGATAATTATTCATAACAACGTCATATTCTTCATTCATATTAAGGGGAGTGCCTTTATACTGCAAAGACTCTACTCTCTCTCCAATTGGTTTTGAAATGTTTAATACATACGAAATCCCTTCCCACATATCGTAATTATAGTGTTGTGGTTTTGGTTCTATATAGGTAGGGTTTACGATGATGGTTCCATCTGCTTTTAATGTGAAATAAGAAGCAGAGAGTTCGAGAGCATCTTTTATATCCGCTCCAGTTATTCTAATTACTTTTAATGTATTTGGATAAATATAATTAGAAACGATGTCACGCATTGTTACATGTTTCGGGAAACCTGGAGATGTATTATGAAACAAACTTGTACAAGAAATTGAAACATTAGCTATATCCATCTGTATTTTATTTATGAATTCAATAAAAGGATGGTCTTGCAAACGTGTTTGCATAGCATCGGAAATTTGCATATCCCCATAAATTATTCCAATAGGTTTATCAAGCCAATTTTGTGTTTTCTCTTCATAATTGGCAACCAAGGAAAGAACATCTTGGTCTGCCGCAATTCCTTGTACGGGCAATAACTCTGAATAACTCTCTTTTTTCACCCATTTTTGTTCTGCTTTTTCGAATGTTACTGTTACTTTTCCAACTGAGTGTCCATTGCATCCGGTCTGTAAAATTGTTACACCATTAATCACGGTGTGAGCGATTTCTCGGTGTTGGTGGCCTGTTAGTAAAATATCTATGCCTTCAATTTCATGGCACATTGCATATCCTTGGTTTTCACCTGTTAAAACTTCAGTCGGTACTCCGGTTTGTAAATCACGTTCAAATCCCCCATGATAGGCTACGACTAGTAAATCTGGTTTTTCATGTTTACGGATGTAAGAAACCCATTTTTTTGTTGTTTCAAATGCATCTTCAAATTGTAAATCTTTAATATGATGTGCTTGTTCCCAATGGGGGATGTAATGCGTTGTCACCCCTAAAATAGCAATTTTTATATTTGATTCAATATGTTTTATTATATATGGTTTCCCGAAATAAGGTTCTTTTCTGTTTTTATCTAAAATGTTTGCTGATAGATAAGGGGAATTTGCAGTAGCCACAGCATTATTTAATATATCCATTCCGTAATTAAATTCATGATTTCCGATAATTGCAATGTCATACTCTAAGTAGTTGGCTAATAAGGACATTGGGTTTTCCATATCTTTTTCGTATGTAGCGTAATGATAAGTAAATGGTGTTCCTTGAATGAAGTCCCCGTTATCAATCAGAAGAACGTTTGCATTTTGAGAACGTTCTTTTTTTATGAGAGTAGAAATTTTAGCTAAACCAATTTCTGCTTTGGAGTTATCTTGGTAGTGAATTGGATACACAGTACCATGTACATCGCTTGTTAATAAAATATTTAAAGTTACAATTTGATTTTGATTCAACGCCATTCACCTTTTCTATAGTTATCTTTCAATTAATCATATCAAATATATGAAAAGAATTTTAATGTGAATGTATAGAATGTGTAAAGATTCTGTAAATAAGCAATTATTTGTAAAAATATGTGATATATTTCTTCATGTTTATGGAAGGTTATTTTATAACAACGAAAAATGGAGGCATTAACATGTTGAAAAAAGTTTTTGCAATGAACACAACAGTTGTACTAGCAGCGGGATTATTAAGTGGATGTGGAACGAAGGAATCAAGTGCAAGTAAAAATGAAGATACGAAAAAAGGTTATGTACCGAAGACACTAAATGTTCAATTTGTTCCTTCTCAAAATGCAGATACGTTAGAGGCGAAGGCAAAACCATTGGAAAAGCTATTAAGTGATAAATTAAACATTCCGGTAAAAGTTAGTATTTCAACGAATTACAATACAATTGTAGAAGCGATGGCATCTAAGCAAGTAGATGTAGGCTTTTTACCTCCAACAGCGTATGTGTTAGCGCATGAGAAAAAGGCTGCAAACGTAATTTTACAGGCGCAACGTTTTGGGGTAGATGATGAAACTGGAGCTCCGACAAAGGATTTAGTAGATGTTTATAAATCAGAGTTTGTTGTTAAGAAAGATTCTAATATTAATAGTGTAAAAGATTTAAAAGGTAAAAAAATTGGCTATCAAGATGTAACATCATCAGCGGGTTATGTATGGCCTGCGGCTGTATTGTTAAAAGAGGGAATCGATCCGCTAAAGGATGTGAAACCTGTTACATTAAAAGGTCATGATCAGTCACTTATTGCTCTTTTAAATGGTGATGTAGATGCAGCTGTTGTATTCCAAGATGCTCGCAATATTGTAAAAAAAGATTATCCGAATATATTCGATCAAACGAAAATAGTAAAATTTACGGAGAAAATTCCAAACGATACGATTTCTGTACGTTCTGATTTAGATGCAGAGTGGAGCAAGAAATTACAGGATGCTTTCATTGAAATAGGAAAGAATGAGGAAGGGCACAAAATCATTAAAGAAGTATACTCACATGAAGGATACGTTAAATCTGATGATAGTAAATTTGATATCGTTCGTGAATATGGAAAGAAAGTGAAAACGCAATAATACATATGGAAATGGCGACTAACTGGAAAGTGTGTGATTTCAGTTAGTTTGCCGTTTTTCAGTTATTGATAATACATAGAAGGTAGGTAAGATGTGTGATAGAGTTTCGAAATGTTTCCAAAGTGTATCCGAATGGTACAAAAGGATTGAATAATATAAACTTGAAAATTCAAAAAGGTGAGTTTGTTGTAATGGTTGGGCTATCCGGGGCTGGAAAATCTACACTTCTCAGATCGGTAAATCGCCTTCATGAGATTACAGAAGGAGAAATCATTATTGAAGGGGAGTCTATTACTGCTGCAAAAGGAAAAGGATTACGACGCATGCGCCGAGATATTGGTATGATTTTTCAAAGCTTTAACCTTGTGAAGCGATCAACGGTACTGAAGAATGTATTAGCTGGGCGGGTTGGATATCATTCTACATTGCGTACAACGTTAGGTCTGTTTCCGAAAGAGGACGTGGAGCTTGCATTCCAGGCGCTGAATAGAGTGAATATCTCAGAAAAAGCATATGCACGAGCTGATGAATTATCAGGGGGACAACAGCAACGTGTATCAATTGCTAGAGCATTGGCACAAGAAGCGAAAATCATATTGGCAGATGAGCCTGTTGCTTCGTTAGATCCTCTGACAACAAAGCAAGTAATGGATGATTTGAAGAAAATTAATGAAGATTTTGGAATTACGACAATTGTAAACTTACATTCTATTGATTTAGCGAGGCAATATGCTACTCGTATTATTGGATTACATGCTGGTGAAATTGTTTTTGATGGATTAGTAGAAGAGGCAACGGATGAAAAATTCGCTGAAATTTATGGGGACGTAGCTCAGAAAAGCGCATTATTAGAGGTGGCAGCTAAATGAATGAAGTGACGATATATTCGAAATCGATACCGAAGCCGCCGAGTAAATTGAAACATATGTTAACGGTTATTTTAGTTATTTTACTGTTGTGGGGTAGTAGTGTACAGGTCGACGCATCATTTTCAAAACTAGTAGTTGGTTTTCCAAATATGATGGATTTATTGAAGGAAATGGTGCCACCAGATTGGAGTTATTTTCAAATTATTACAACAGCAATGTTAGATACAATACGTATGGCGATTATTGGAACGACTTTAGGGGCGATTTTAGCCATTCCACTTGCACTATTTGCGGCAAGTAATGTATTTACTAGTGTATTTTTGTACAGTCCAGCTCGATTGATTTTAAATTTTATACGAACAATACCAGATTTATTATTAGCGGCTATTTTTGTAGCGATTTTTGGAATAGGACCACTTCCAGGTATTTTGGCTCTTACTTGTTTCTCCGTTGGACTCGTAGCGAAATTATTGTATGAGTCAATTGAATCAATTGATCCAGGTCCATTAGAAGCGATGACAGCTGTAGGAGCGAATAAGGTGCAATGGATAGTTTATGGGGTCATTCCGCAAGTGAAAGCGCACTTCGTCTCCTATGTACTTTATACATTTGAGGTGAATGTACGTGCAGCAGCTGTTCTAGGTTTAGTAGGAGCAGGTGGGATTGGATTATATTATGATCGCACACTTGGATTTTTACAATATCAACAAACTGCTTCTATTATTATTTATACCCTTGTTGTTGTATTGCTAATTGATTATATAAGTACAGTGTTGCGGGGGAAATTATAATGAGTAAAACGACAATAATCGTACCAAAACCGAAGAAACCGAGTATATATCGCTGGATTATTTTTATAGCACTTACAGTTATATATGTATGGGCCTTTTCAGGAGTCCCGCTAGAGGGAATAAAGAATACGGCGGGAGAAATTACAAAAGCAATTATGACAGGCGTATTGAACCCAGATTGGTCGTATGTATCTTTGCCAGATGGTGAAGATTTATTACACGGTTTAATTGATACGTTGGCAATTGCGATATTAGGTACATTTATTTCTGCTTTTTTATCTGTTCCATTTGCTTTTTGGGCGGCAACGAATATGAGTAGTGGAAAATTAACTTCAGGAACTGGGAAATTTGTACTTAGTTTTGTTCGTACATTTCCTGAATTAGTTATGGCTCTTTTATTTATAAAAGCTGTTGGTCCAGGCTCTTTTGCCGGAGTTCTAGCTTTAGGGTTACACTCTATCGGAATGTTAGGGAAACTATATTCGGAAGGAATTGAAAATATAGATAAGGGACCGACGGAAGCGTTAATAGCAACGGGTGCAAATCGGTTTCAAATACTTTGGTATGCCGTATTACCACAAGTGTTACCGGATTTTCTATCGTATACGTTATACAGGTTTGAAATTAATGTACGATCCGCTGCGATTTTAGGTGTTATTGGAGCAGGTGGTATTGGTACGCCATTAATTTTTGCACTTAGTTCACGTAATTGGTCTCGTGTGGGAATTATTTTATTAGGTATCATTTTAATGGTAATTATAATTGATTTTATTTCAAGTTCTATTCGTAAGCGGATTATTTAATTTGTTTTAAAAGCATCTAATTCAGATGCTTTTTTGTATTTTTAAAGGTTATCAAAAAGGAGATATATCAGAAATTAGTATATTTGTATAAATATACAGATAATTATATTTATTTTTAAAATAAAAACAATTAAAAAGTATGTCATATTGAATGCCCATACATTCCCTAGATCACTGTGTTTTTTATGAAAAATCAAAAAAACATCAACATATTTGTCGATACATGTTGTATAATCTTGCGTGGGAAGCTATCATATAAATGTATAAAACGTTTACTAACATACGCGAAGGGAAGAATAGCATGTCACATTCAATCGAACAACTTTCTATCAACACGATTCGCACATTATCCATTGATGCGATTGAAAAAGCAAACTCTGGTCACCCAGGAATGCCAATGGGTGCAGCACCAATGGCTTATACATTATGGACTCAATTTATGAAACACAATCCAAATAACCCAACGTGGTTTAACCGCGATCGTTTCGTATTATCTGCAGGTCATGGCTCAATGTTACTATACAGTCTACTTCATCTATCTGGTTATGACTTAACAATGGATGATTTAAAGAACTTCCGTCAATGGGGAAGCAAAACTCCAGGACATCCTGAGTATGGTCACACAGCAGGTGTAGACTCAACAACTGGTCCACTTGGACAAGGTATTGCAACTGCTGTAGGTATGGCAATGGCTGAAAGACATTTAGCGGCTAAATACAACCGTGATGCGTATAATGTAGTAGATCATCATACATACGCTATTTGTGGTGATGGAGATTTAATGGAAGGCGTTTCTGCTGAAGCATCTTCATTAGCTGCTCATTTACAATTAGGTCGTCTTGTTGTACTTTACGATTCAAACGATATTTCATTAGATGGCGATTTAAATCGTTCATTCTCTGAAAGTGTAGAAGATCGTTACAAAGCATACGGATGGCAAGTAATCCGTGTTGAGGATGGAAATGATATTGAAGCAATCGCAAAAGCAATTGAAGAAGCGAAAGCTGACGAAAAACGCCCAACGCTAATTGAAGTAAGAACGACAATTGGTTTCGGTTCTCCAAACAAATCAGGAAAATCAGCTTCACATGGTTCTCCACTTGGTGTAGACGAAACAAAATTAACGAAAGAAGCATACGCTTGGACTGCTGAACAAGACTTCCATGTAGCAGAAGAAGTATATGACAACTTCCGTAAAACAGTACAAGATGTTGGTGAAACGACGCAAGCTGCGTGGAACACGATGCTCGGTGAATATGCACAAGCATATCCAGAATTAGCAAACGAACTGCAAGCAGCAATGAACGGTCTTCTTCCAGAAGGTTGGGAACAAAGCTTACCAACTTATGAATTAGGATCAAAAGCAGCAACACGTAATTCTTCAGGTGCTGTAATTAATGCAATTGCAGAGTCTGTACCATCATTCTTCGGTGGATCTGCTGACCTTGCTGGTTCTAACAAAACATACATGAATAACGAAAAAGACTTTACAAGAGCTGATTACAGCGGAAAAAACATTTGGTACGGTGTACGTGAGTTCGCAATGGGTGCAGCAATGAACGGTATCGCACTTCATGGCGGTTTAAAAACTTACGGTGGTACGTTCTTCGTATTCTCTGACTACTTACGTCCAGCAATTCGTCTTGCAGCATTAATGCAATTGCCTGTAACGTATGTATTCACACATGATAGTATCGCTGTTGGTGAAGATGGTCCAACACATGAGCCGGTTGAACAATTAGCAGCACTTCGTGCAATGCCAAACGTTTCTGTTATTCGTCCAGCAGACGGTAACGAATCAGTTGCAGCTTGGAGACTAGCTCTAGAATCAACAAAAACACCAACTGCATTAGTGTTAACTCGTCAAGATCTTCCAACATTAGAAGGTGCAAAAGACGATACTTATGAAAAAGTAGCAAAAGGTGCATATGTAGTTTCTGCAAGCAAGAAAGAAACTGCTGATGTAATCTTAATTGCAACTGGATCTGAAGTAAGCTTAGCAATCGAAGCGCAAAAAGCTCTAGCAGCAGACGGCGTTGATGCAGCTGTTGTTAGCATGCCATCTATGGATCGCTTCGAAGCTCAAACTGCTGAGTACAAAGAATCTGTACTACCAAAAGCAGTAACGAAACGTTTCGCAATTGAAATGGGTGCTACATTCGGATGGCACCGTTACGTAGGCCTTGATGGAGATGTACTAGGTATCGACACATTCGGTGCTTCTGCTCCTGGTGAGAAGATTATGGAAGAGTATGGATTTACTGTAGAGAACGTTGTTCGTAAAGTAAAAGAAATGCTTTAATGATTTTAGAAAAATCTCTCCAGCATGGGGAGATTTTTCTATGTAATTGAGTTTTTTCGACAGGAAAAGTTTTTTCTCTCTCCGTAGTCAGACAATCATTGCAAATCTTCTCTTATATAATGTAGGGAAAAGGTTGTCCAGATCGGGAGGGGAAAAATGAAAACGTATGAATTGTATTTAATTCAAGAGGATATTGCGAAAGCTTACTTTGGTCGTGAATATTTGTTTTTTGATTTATTTGCTCGATTTTCAGAATCTGGGTTCCTTTCGGAGAAGAAAGTATTATATAAACAAATGACGTATATTACGATGCCGTTACAAGTAATGAAAATTCATCATAAATTAGAACAAGCTTTGCGTGTTCTTGGTAAATATGAAAGAACAAATCATACTCATACGCTTTATACAGGAGCCGAATACGGAGAAATAATGGTGAAACCACAATATATTCGAATAAATACTTCTGGAAATGTATCCATGGAAACAACTTTCTTTGAGGTGCTTAGAAAGTGTGAGTTAACATTTTTAGCGATGGATTATGAAAATAAAAAGTACGGTTGGTTAAATCCTCTCAAACAAGTACGAACATATGTGTAAAAAATGTCGAATAGTATCTTGTCTTATTGAAAAGGTTTTAGTACACTGTAAGGTAGACAACATGAAGGAGGAAAAGATATGCCAATGTGGTTAGGTATTCTAGTGGGCGTAGTAGCACTAGTAGCAGGCGTGGCGTTAGGATTTTTCATTGCCCGCAAATACATGATGAATTACTTACAAAAAAATCCACCAATTAACGAACAAATGTTAAAAATGATGATGATGCAAATGGGACAAAAACCTTCCCAAAAGAAAATCAATCAAATGATGAGCGCGATGAACAAGCAACAAACAAAATAAGCGCAAAAGGGCACTCTTACCGAGTGCCCTTTTCTTTTGGTTATAAAACACATTTAAAACTTTTAAATATTCTGTATTTTTGTTACACTGAAAACATCGCTCATTTTAAGGGAGGAGGATAAATATGAAAGTGTTTTTTAATTTAGCTTGGTTTTTTAAGCAAGAAAAACGAGCGTACATAATCGGAATTATTATGTTATTTGGTGTCGCACTTCTTGAACTTGTAGCGCCAAGAGTACTAGGGATTGTAGTAGATGAAATTAATAGTGGAACATTAACGTCTGAAAAATTGTTGAACTGGGTTATTCTATTAGTAGTTGTAGGAATTATGATGTATATATTACGTTACTTATGGCGTATTATGATTTTTGGATCTTCTTTAAAACTAGCTCGTCAACTGCGAAAGAATCTATATGAACATTTTACTAAGATGAGCCCATCTTTTTATCAATCACGTCGCACAGGCGATTTGATGGCACATGCGACAAATGATATTCAGGCGATTCAGCAAACTGCGGGGGCAGGTGTTTTAACACTCGTTGATTCATTAGCTGTTGGAGGATGTGTACTCGTAGCGATGGGATTTACAATTAGTTGGAAGTTAACGTTATTAAGTTTAATTCCGATGCCAATTGTAGCTATTTCTACAAATTATTATGGAACTTTATTGCATAGAAGATTTCATAAGGCACAGCAATCGTTTTCTGAAATCAATGATAAAGTGCAAGAAAGTATGAGTGGGATGAAGGTAATTCGCTCACTTGGACAAGAGAAAGAGGATTTACAAGCGTTTCGGAAAAAATCTGAAGATGTCGTACATAAAAATATGCTAGTTGCACGTATTGACTCGTTATTCGATCCAACGATTTCCCTAATTGTCGGATTTTCATTTTTGATCGCAATTTGTTACGGATCATTATTAGTCGTACGAGGTGAATTAACTGTAGGGGAATTAGTAACATTTACAACGTACTTAGGGACACTTGTATGGCCAATGTTAGCTTTTGGATGGCTATTTAATATTATGGAGCGTGGACGTGCTTCGTATGATCGTGTGGAGAAAATATTTTCACAAACTTCAGATGTAGTGAATAAGGAAAATGCTATACATGCTATAGCAAGTGGTGATGTTTCGTTTGCTGTTGATTCGTTTTCTTATAAAAAGAATGAACTATTAAACTTAAAAGATATTTACTTTAACTTAAGAAAAGGTGAAACGTTAGGAGTTGTAGGGCGTACCGGTGCAGGGAAGACGACGTTATTAAAATGTTTAATTCGAGAGTATGATCATTTTAATGGTGAATTAAAAGTTGGGGAGCGGGATATTCGAGATTTAACACTTCACGGTGTGCGTTCTGCAATTTCATATGTACCGCAAGATCACTTTTTATTTTCAGCGAGTATTGGGGAGAACATTGCTTTTGGAAAGGCCGATGCTACATATAAAGAAATTAGCCGAGCTGCTGATATTGCTTGTATTCATAATGATATATTTCAATTTCCAGAAGGGTATGACACTGTAGTAGGTGAAAGGGGCGTTTCACTATCAGGAGGTCAAAAACAGAGAATCTCTATTGCGCGTGCATTATTAACAAATGCTGAAATTTTAATATTAGATGATTGTTTATCAGCCGTAGATGCAAAAACAGAAGAAACTATTTTAACTGCATTGAAACGAGAAAGGGCAGAGAAAACGACGATTATTACTGCCCATCGTTTAAGTGCTATTCAGCATGCAAATCTTATTCTTGTTATTGATGAAGGTAGGGTTATGCAGCGAGGGACACATGAGCAATTAATGAAAGAAAATGGTTGGTATAAAGAAATGTACGAAAGCCAGCAGTTAGAGGCATTAGTAGAGAAAGGAGGCGTATGATGGCTGAGAAAAAACGGAGTGATTTAAGAAGGTTGCTTTCTTATATGAGGCCCTATAAAGGGTTATTGGCGTTAGCATTTTTATTTCTAGTTGGTGCAACTGTAACTGAAATGATGGGTCCTTTTTTAATTAAACAATTTCTTGATGAACACTTAGTGCCAGGTAACTTTGAACAATCAGCACTTGTAACCCTATTTGTAGTGTATATTATTGCTCATTTATTAAAAGTATTATTTACTTATTTAGACTTATTGTACTTTCAAAATATCGCTTTTAAGATTGTCCAAGATATGCGAGTTGAAGTGTATGAACATGTTCAAAAATTGTCATTAAGCTTCTTTGATCGTACGCCGATTGGTACGCTCGTATCTCGCATAACGAATGATACAGAAGCGATTAAGGATTTTTATGTTAGTGTACTATCAACATTCGTGAAAAATGTAGTCTTTTTAGTAGGGATTTTAGTAGCGATGTTTTTATTAGATGTAAAATTAGCGCTATTCTCGCTCATATTAATTCCGGTAATGTTTGCAATTATGGTGTTGTATCAACGGAAAAGTGCAGCTTTTTATTTAGAGGTACGTAATCAGCTGAGTATATTAAATGCAAAGTTAAATGAGTCCATTCAAGGTATGAATATTGTTCAGGTGTTCCGGCAAGAAAAGCGGATGAGAAAAGAATTTGAAGAAGTGAACAATAAACATTTTAGTGCTGGACGTCGTACATTGAAATTAGATGCATTACTTTTACGTCCAGCAACAGATCTTGTTCATATTGTAGCAATTGCGTTAGTACTTGGTTTATTCGGAATCGATGCTTTAAAGAGTCCTGTTGAAGTAGGCGTTTTATATGCTTTCGTTAACTATATTCATCGTTTCTTCCAGCCGGTAAATGAGATGATGATGAAACTATCTTTCTTCCAGCAAGCGCTTGTTTCATCATCGCGTGTATTTCATTTAATGGATGATAAAGATTTAGCTCCTGTTCAAATGGGGAGTGAACAGCCACGAGTAGCTAACGGGGAAATTCAGTTTAAAGATGTTACTTTTTCATATGATGGAAAGCGTGACGTTTTAAAAAATGTATCTTTTCACGTAAAGCCAGGGCAAACGGTTGCTTTCGTAGGGCATACTGGTAGCGGAAAGAGTACGATCATGAATTTATTAATGAGATTTTACAATATTAAATCAGGAAATATTGTAATAGACGGAGTAGATTTAGAGAAGTTCGAAGAACAAGAAATTCGAAAGAAAATTGGTCTTGTGCTGCAAGATGCATTTTTATTTGCTGGAAATGTAAAGCAAAATATTCGTATGTATAATGAAGAGATTACGGATGAAAAGATAGAGGAAGCGGCAAAGTTTGTGCAAGCGAATACGTTTATTGAAAAATTACCAGAGCAGTATGATACAGAAGTTGTCGAAAGAGGAGCTGCATTTTCTAGTGGTCAAAGGCAATTAATTGCTTTTGCTAGAACGATAGCAACCAATCCGAAAGTATTAGTGTTAGATGAAGCGACGGCAAATATTGATACAGAAACAGAAGAGGCTATCCAAACGGCATTGCAGCAAATGCGAAAAGGTAGAACAACGATAGCGATAGCGCACAGATTGTCTACAATCCAAGATGCGGATCAAATATTTGTTATGCATGAAGGGGAAATTGTAGAAAGCGGAACACATCAAGAGTTACTTAGTAAACAAGGACTTTACTATAATATGTACTTGCTACAAAATAAAGGGAGTTTGCAACAGGCCTTGTAGAATTACAAGGTCTTTTTTCTATTCTCTCAGATATTAAAATGTAATAAAATCTTCGAAATATGTGAGAGGTTTGTCGTGTCCTTTAACTAGAGTTGTACATATTGTATATAGAATAACAAAATTTGATAGGAGCTTTTATATGCAAAATAGATCCAGTTCAAATATTACGTTTATTGATGTGTCTCATTGGGAAGGAAACATTAATTGGAATGCTGTGAAGTCATCTGGCATTCCAGCGGCGTACGCAAAAGCGACGGAAGGTGTGAACTATATTGACCCGACTTTCGTTCAAAATGTACAAGCTGCGAGAAATGCGAATGTATTAATTGGTGCATATCATTTTGCTCATCCAGAACAAAATGATGCAATTTCAGAAGCGAAATATTTTGTGAGTATATTACAGAGTAATCAGACGGACTTAATTCCTGTTTTAGATTTAGAATCGCCAACGGATACTAGCAATAGTAGTTTAACGGGTGCGACTATATCGAATTGGGCAAGAAGTTTCGTGAATTATGTGAAACAAGCTACTGGGAAAGATGTAATGTTATATACAGGAATTTGGTATATTAATGAATTTGGAATTAGCGGGTTAAGTGACATTCCACTTTGGATTTCCAAATATTCTAGTATACCGCCTGCTGATGCTGGTGGATGGACAGAGTGGACAGCATGGCAGTACACAGATTCTGGGCAAATTTCAGGTGTAGGAAATTGTGACGTATCAGCAGCTGTTTCATTAGAAGCTTTACAAGGAAATGGAGCAAGTGGTGGAGGGAATGTTTCCACGCCTAATAATGCGACTCCAGTATACGGAGTTGCTGTAATTAATGGAGATAATGTGAATTTACGAAGTGGACCATCTTTACAGTCTAGTGTAATTCGCCAATTGAATCGTGGCGAATCATATGAAGTTTGGGGAGAACAAAATGGATGGCTCTGCTTAGGGACAAATCAGTGGGTATATAATGATTCAAATTATATTCAGTATAAACATTATGTAGCAACTATTACTGGCGATAATGTGAATCTGCGAGATGCTCCATCATTAAACGGGAATGTTATAAGACAGTTACATCATGGTGAATCATATCGAGTATGGAGTAAGCAAGATGGATGGCTTTGCTTAGGGACAAATCAATGGGTATACTATGATTCAAGTTATATTCAGTATGGTGTACAATAAAGTGAATCTAAAAGGTATCTCGACTGAGGTGCCTTTTATGAAAAATATATAATTTTTACAAAGTATATATTGATAACATAGTATAATGTAATTGATATATGTTTAAAAATAATCGGAAATGAAATAAAGGAGTAATAATATGGAGTATGTGCTAATAGGTGGGATTTTAATATTATTAGCTGTAGTGTTTGTACTGTTTTATAAAAATAAACAGTTAGAATCAGAGAGTCAGCAAGTAGAGTTTGAAAAGAAACAAGCGATTGAAACGTATGAAAATGAGATTGCAGCTACGATTACAGGGCATAAAGAACAACAGGATACTTTAAAGAATATGGAACAGAAAAAATATAATGATTTACAAGTGAATACAGCTAGAGAACTTGAAAATATGCGTATGATGAAAAATCAATTGGCTGTTCAACATAGTAAAGAACGTAGTGAAATGCAAGATAAGCATAGTAGTGAAATACATATGTTTCAAAATTTAATTGCGGATTTACGAGAATATACCAAAAATGGTGCTGAAGTGAATGCGCATGAAATATTACATTATATGAAGCGAGGTTTCGTTGAGAAAGGAATAATACTAGAAGAAGAGTTTCATGTTATACCGAACGTTTTTATGATACGCAATAAATATAGAGATAAACGTGACATAAATGATAATCGAATTCATCACCTTATCTTATGTAAAACAGGTATTTATCTACTTGAGACGAAAGAATGGACAGGGAAATTAATCCATGGCTTAACGAAAGAAAATGCGGGTATATATTCATTTATGATTGAGGAAATTGGTAAGTATCAACATGAAATTGAAAAAGAAGAGACATTTGAATTTATTACGGATGGAACTTCATTAACTTTGCAAGTAAGAAATGAAGGGAATCCAGCGTATAAAGCGAAAATGCTATCTCAAATTTTATATAATTGTTTGGAAGAAATGCAAGTAGATATTGTAAAGGGAAAAGTAAAACCAATTGTATATTTTGAAAATGAGAGTGGAAAAGAAGTTATTGATCTTTCTAATGAAGAATTGCCGAGATTTAAAGATAGAGAGGAAATTGTAACGTTTTTCAGAAATGAAGTTTTAACAAGTAAAGTAATATATACAGCACGAGAACTACAAAAGATTAGAGATATGATTGGCAAGATGAATTATGTTGCGAAGTGAAAAATAAAGTAAAACTTTAATTAGTGGGGGTTTATGGGCAACCCGACTTCTACCCTTTACAGCCGAATTTTGAGGTGGGAGTCTAACTGCCCGCAAATAGCGGGATAAAGTAGGTGTTATTTGGGTGGAGAAAGGTAAAAGCTCTATATTGTGGGGAATGTTGTACATTTATATTTGTTTGCATATATTAATGTACATTGCGTTTATTTTCGTTATTGATATGGTTCATGTGTCATTGAGTGTAATGAGTATTTTGGTGGTAGTAATGCCTTTTATTTTATTAGTTATTATTCAAAAGTCTATCTTACATGTTTCGGCAAGACGTGATAAAGGTAAGAAACAACTGTTCACTATAATGATGGTAGGTCTCATTCCATTGCTAGTATGCACCGTACAATTAAGTATAAATAAATACACTTCAAATTTTAATCAGGATCGGTGGTTAAATTATGAAGAAAAACGAGTACATATGGTAGATGACCTATTACAGGAGCATAAATTGATAGGGAAATCAAACGAGGAAATTACAAAATTGTTAGGGGCCCCTACGAAAACAAGCAGTTTGGAAACGGGAATTACTACACTATACTATCTTGGGAATGAACGTGGTTTCATTCCTATAGATAGTGAATGTCTTGTTTTGCAATTTGATAAAGATGGTAGAGTTATAGAGTATAAGGTACAACGAGATTGAAATAGTGAGAGGAGAAGCTATATCTTTTATAGCTTCTTTTCTATATTCCAATATAGAAAAAGTAGGCAAATAGTAGTCATTCCTATCTATACGAATGAGATAGAGTTTGTAATATTGTAAAGGGTTATTTAGTTTAGAAGTCTGCTAGATAGCCTTAAATATTTTAGATTAGGGAGGGAAGTTAACACGAATTAAGATATAAACGTGTTAAATAATTAGTATGAAAAAAGAATTTTATAATGTTTTAGCTGCATCAATTGTATTTAGTATGGTAACGATTCCAAGTTTTTCCTATGCAGACACAGTAGAAAAGACCGTAACAATTTCAACAGACGAGCAAGCATTAAAAAGTATTGAAAGCCATATGAAAGATGAAGATGGACGTGGAGAGAGCAAAGGAATAACAAATGAAGTACAAGGAGATTTTTTTGTACATATAATAGGTTCAGCATCTTTATTTGATTCTGCTGAGTTACAAAAAGCGACAGGTGTTCAGCTTTCTAATCAAGTAGTGAAAGCCGAAAAACAAAAAGGAAACGCTTACTATATACAAACAGAATCTGGAGCTGGGTGGATACAAAGTAGTGAAGGAAATGTAGAGGTTAAGGAAGTTTATCACTTGGCAAACGAAAAGTTAGTAATTAATGAAGAGATAGCTACATATTCCGCACCATTTAATTCATATAAAGACGAGAAAGTGTTACAACCGCAAACAATTATTGCAATTGGACAAGTTGGAGAGTGGTTCCAAGTCCAAATAGATAATGAGGTGAAATGGATTTATTCACCTTCAGCAAAATTTGAGGGTACAAAAGCATCTCTTATTCAAAGCACAACTCCAACTCGTACGAAACGTGCAGCGGTTATGTATACTGCACCAATAGAAGAGAAAACAGCGGATATTTACGTTGTACCATTAAAGGAAATGATTGTACCAACAGGTAATGAAAATATTCGTCCAGGTTATGCGATGAAACCAAAATACATTACAATTCATGAGACAGATAATTATAGTGTTGGAGCAAATGCTAGAAACCATGCACAATATTTATACAGTCAAGCAACAGGAACGACTGACCGTTCAGCATCTTGGCATTTTACAGTAGATGATAAAGAAATTTATCAACATCTACCATTAAATGAAAATGGTTGGCATGCTGGAGATGGATCAGAAGGAACCGGTAACAGAGAATCAATTGCAATTGAAATTGCTGTCAATCAAGATGGTGATTATAATAAAGCTGTGGAAAATGCTCGCAAACTAGCAGCCTATTTAATGGGGGAATTAAATATTCCTTTAGAAAATGTGAAAAAACATCAATTTTGGAGCGGAAAGAATTGTCCGGCCATTATGATAAGGAATAATGCGTGGGAGCCATTTTTACAGGGAACGAAAGCTTATTATGATGCGAATCATAAAGATGATATAACTGGCGGTTGGTATGAAGCAGATATTCGTGAATTAGATAAAAGAGGTATTATGGTTGGAGACGGTAAGGGTTCTTACTGGCCAGAACGTCTTGTAACACGTGGTGAATTTGCGAATTTAGTTTCAAGATCATTGCAATTACCAGAGGGGAAATCGAATTTCAAAGATTTAAGCACAGCTCATCCATCGCTAGTAGATGGTATTAATCGTGCAGCTAGTGCTGGGATTATAAGTGGACGAGGAAATGATATATTTGCTCCGAATGATACGATTAAACGTGATGAAGCTGTCATTATGATTGATCGTGCATTGCAATTCAAAAATATTAAAGGTAATTTAGTTCCATTACCATTTACGGATCAAAATTTAGCGTATGATAAACAGGCGGTTCAACGTGTTTATGGGCTAGGTATCGTAAAAGGGAATGAGAATAATGAGTTTATGCCAAAAGGTTCTGCAACACGTGGGGAATCGGCAGCATTTATTAATAGAATGTTAAAAGTAATAGAGAGTAAATAATGGAAAGGCATTCGCTTTGGCGAGTGCTTTTTTATTTTTCAATATGTTATAGAAAGGTGATGTGAATTTTGACTGGAATAAGGAATGAAAGCGGAGGTGATGCATATATTTAGATGCATTGGGTAGTTTTTTGTAATTTTGTATAAAATGAAAAGGAGGTAGGACGGTGAAATCAATACCGACTGAAGTCCTGAGTAAGGAATTGATGGAAAGAGAAGGGGTTATATCTATTACAGTGATGGAATTTGAAAAGATAGAAGTGGCCGGAGTAGTTGTTTCTGGTCCAGCTGTTATTTTAATTAATCAAGATTAAGTACATATTATCAATAAAGAAAAGTAGTCAGAGCATCCGCTTAGGGTGCTTTTTGTTTGTATGGAAGTGTGTATATGATAGATAATTGGGATATTGGAGGGGAATTATGTGGCAATTATTATAACAATGTTATTAATGGGAGTTTTATTAGGATTTGTCGGAGCAGGGGGAGCAGGATTTATCATCGCGATACTCACTCTAGTATTCCATATCCCTATTCATGTTGCTCTTGCAACATCTTTAACTGCGATGGCATTTACGACATTATCTGGAGTAGTAAGTCATTACCGAGAAGGGAATGTTGTGCTTGTAATAGGCGGAGTTGTTGGGGGATTTGGCGCGATTGGTTCCTTTATTGGTTCAAAGTTTGGTTCGTTAATACCAGCACATCTGTTGCATTGGTTTACAGCTGGTATGTTATTTTTATCGGCAATTTTTATGTTTATTCGGTTGATTATGTTTCAAAAAAGATCACAGTTGTCTTTAAAAGGGCATAAAGAACTTTCGAAAGATAACGTGATTAAATGTATATTCCTCGGATTGGTGACTGGAATTTTAGCAGGTGCATTTGGTATTGGCTCAGCACCTTTTATCCAACTCGGATTAATGGTTCTATTAGGTTTAACAATCCGTCAATCTGTAGGGACGACAATGCTCGTTATATTACCAATCGCAATTGGAGGTGGGTTTGGATATAGTTCGGAAGGGTATTTAGATTATGTATTATTAGTACAAGTTTTAATCGGGACAATGTTAGGAGCATATATAGGAGCTAAGTTTACAAATTATGCACCTCGCATGCTTCTAAGATTTTCGATGATTATGACACCAATATTAGCTGGATGTATGTTGTTAGTAGATTAAAGAGAATATATAGAAATCTATTAATATATTTTACGAATGAATTATGTAAGTAATTCATATTTCTCATATAAAAGGATTTGCTTTAATATAATGAGTATAAAGTTCGAGTATTCGAAGTATTACTTGAATTATATCCCTATCCCTTTTCTAAAAATGCGAACAAGTTTTGCCCTATTCTATTCAATAGTTTATTGTATAGAAATATATTGTTCGATGACCATTATGGAACGCACATAATGGGTAAATCCCGATCCTTAAAGAGGATGCCCCTAATCTTCATGTGAAAATATGATCGGATAAGAAAGCTGGCCAATTTATGGTCAGCTTTCTTTTTGTTCAATGAGTAAGTCTTCTTTAATTTCTGTTTGCAATAATAAAGTTTTTCCGAAGCGACGTTTACATTCAGCTCGTACTTTTTGAATGGCTAGTAGCTGAGAAGTAGCAGGCACTGTGACAATGGCTTGCCGAGGTTTTCGGTTTTCTTCACAAAAAACACATTCCACAACATATTTAGAAATCATAATTTCATCCTTCCGGTTTGAATTTCTAAGAAGGGACTGCTCATGAAGTTGATGTAAACTTTCGGCATCTTTTTACTTATTTCCTCTTTTTTTCAAAGGGGAAATAAAAAAGAAGGTGAATTTTAGTAGGGGAGGGATGTATATGGAGAGATGGATAGGTACGGCAGCTATTTGTATGAATGAAAGAAATGAAATTTTAATGGTATTGCAAGGAAAAGAAGGGGAAGAAAAAAGGTGGTCTGTCCCAAGTGGAGGACTTGAAAAGGGAGAAACACTAGAAGAATGTTGTATCAGGGAAGTTTGGGAGGAAACAGGCTACAATGTGGAGGTTGTAAATAAAATATACGAAAAAGAAGGTATTACATACGGGATTCCGGTGTATGTTCATTATTACTTTGTTAAAAAAATAGGCGGTAATATGAAAATCCAAGATCCGGATGAGTTAATACATGAGATTGATTGGAAAGGGATACATGAAGTTGGAAAATTATCATTAGCTTTTCCAGAGGATTACGAGCTAATATACCGATATGTAAATAAAAAAGCAAGTGTGTAAATACTTGCTTTTTAGTGTATCCAAGATAAGAAAAGTGGAACGATAACTAAACTAGCTCCAGCTGTTAAAAGCATTGATAAACTTGCAATTGTACCTTCTACAGGACCGATTTCAAATGCTTTTGATGTTCCGGTCCCATTCGAGCTAGTACCTAGCATTATACCTTTTGCGAGCGCTGTTTTAATACGGCATATGCGTATGAGTGTAGGACCGAATAACGCTCCAGTTAAGGCAGTTAATACAACGAAAACTGCTGTTAATTGTGACATGCCGCCAATCATTTCTGAAATAGCCATTGCAATAGGTGTTGTTACAATGTGCGGTGCTAAACTTTGTTCTATTGTAGAGTCAATTTGAAAAAAATTAGCTAGTAGTGCGGAAGTAATAACAGATAGAAAAGAACCGACAATGACATTAATTAAAATAGCAGTGCCGTGTTTTTTTAATAGATCAAAATGTTTATAGATTGGCCATGCGAAAGCAACTGTTGCAGGTTTTAATAATTCTGTTAGCCAATGACTACCAGATTCGTAGGTTTCGTATGGTGTATCTAATCCAAGTAATAAAGCTATTAAAATGATTGGGCATACAAGAAGGGGAGAAAGCAGACTCCAATTCCAGCGTTGATACATTTTTTTAGATACCCAATATGTGAATAGTGTTAATAGTAAACAAAGAAAGCCGATCATTGTGTTGATCCTTTCCGCTTTAATAGCAATTCTGTTAAAAGTCCTGTTACGAGAGTAACACAAAGTGTACTAATCACGATAATTAAAATGAGATCGATTCCATATTGTGATAATGTATCTTTGTAACGAATGACAGCGACTGCAGAAGGGATGAAAAATAAAATAAGTTCTTTTAATAAAAAGTCTGCACCGTCTTGTATCCATTCTTTTTTCACTATATTAAATTTTAATGAGATTAACAATAAAAAAATACCGATTATACTTCCTGGAACTGGGAGGTGTGCCTGTTTTGCAATCCATTCACCTGTCCAAGCGAAACAAAATAATAATAAAATTTGTCCGCTTAACTTCCACCATTTCATACAGTAACCACCTCTTTGTTTTTTACATAAAAATTGTAAAAAAGAATTAACAATTTCTACTATACGTTCATTCGAAATATTTGTCTAATATATAAATTATATGTTATTAATATATTAGATGTATTAATCGAAAGTGAAAAGGGTGTCCAAAATGGAATTACGGCATTTGCAATATTTTGTTGTAGTGGCAGAGGAATTACACTTTGGACGAGCAGCTGCTCGTTTACAAATGACACAACCACCGCTTAGTCAACAAATTCAGCAATTAGAAAAAGAAATGGGAGTTATGTTATTTTCAAGAACGAAGAGAAAGGTTGAATTAACAGAAGCAGGAGAAATGTTTTTAAAAGAAGTAAAAAAAGCGTTTGAACAAATTGAAAAAGCAGTAGAAGTTGCACAAAGTGCTCAAAGGGGAGAAGTTGGATCACTTTCAATTGGTTTTGTAGGTGCGGCGATATATGATATTTTACCGTCAATCGTCAGAGAGTATAGAAAGAAATTTCCGAGAGTGTCTGTAGCATTACATGAATTGTCCACACCGGATCAGGTGCATGCACTTCATGATAATCGAATTGATATTGGATTTTTACGTCCGCCAATTCCAACGCAATTACTTGAGTTAGAACCAATTCAAAAACTTTCATGTACGTTATGTTTACCGAAGGCACATCCTCTTGCTGAAAAGGACGAAATACATATCGAAGATTTAAGGGATGAACCGTTCGTATTTATTACGAGACCAGTATGGCCAGCGTTATATGATACAATTTTATCGCTTTGCCGTGATGTAGGTTTTAGTCCGCACATTGTACAAGAAGCAACGGAGTATCAAACTGTTATGGGGCTTGTAGCGGCAGGTATTGGAATTACGGTAATACCTGTATCCGCAAATAAATTGTATAGAACAGAAGTTGTATATAAAGAGTTATGTGATTCTAATTTTGTTGCAGAAATGTCAGTGGCTTATAAAAAAATGAATAACAATCCAGAGTTGTTAGAGTTTTTGAAAATTGCAAGAGAGAAAAAAAGGATTGAAGTGGAAGATGCGAAGGTTGAATAGTTGATGAAGTTACAAGGCAGTCATGATAATTAAGTTATATAAATATTCACCTCGTTAAACAAAAAACGGAAATGTAACTAAAGTGCATTTCCGTTTTTTGTTTTTTTGTTCAATGCTAAAGAGGTAAATATGCTTGGTTTCTAGGACTAAAGGCTTAGTAAAGATTCCGATTGAAGTGCGATGTTTAAAATGTCATATTCTTATACACTAGTAGTATAGAATGCGTATGTTATGAAGTAAGGTAGGGGGAAATTATGTCTTTATTTCGGTTAGCGAGAAAAAATATACAAATATTTGCTACCAAAAGGTTAAAACAATTTATGTGGATTGCTATGAATACAATGATTTGTTTTTTTATGATATCATTCCGATTTAATGAAGCTGTAATAAGTAAAGCGGAATATACACCTATGTTTGTAAAGTGGTTTTATGCTATGTTTCTATTTATAGTTTTTGTGTGTATTTTCGTTACATATAAAATGACAACCTCTCTTTTACAGGTAAGAAAAGAGGAGTTTAAATCGTATGAAGTAGTGAAGATGACAAGAAAAGAAATGTTATGTTTATTATGTCAGGAGCAATTATTAACTTACGGAGGAGCTTTTGTTTTCGGATTAATTCATGGTATGTTATTTTTGAAATTATTTATTATTATTTTTATGAAAGCAGTAGGAATCCAAGGGATAACCAATGCACCGATTACGATGTATGCGGTAGTGATAACAGCAGTTGTTATGATAACCGTCATTATAATATCAATGTGGCAATGTTGTAGGTTTACACAAAGGTTAAAGGGTGAAAAGTCATATGAAACGAGGAGAAAGGCATGAGAAATCATGGCTTTTTCTTCATTTTACACATGTTATTAATCATGATACAGTGGGAAGAACTGAAAAAAAGAGTTAAGAAGAAAGGTTGTATGGAATGATAAATGAGCAAGCGATCGTAAAAGTTGATCGATTAACAAAGCGAATTGGTTCAAAGACGTTAGTAGAAAATATTAGTTTTGAAGTGAAAAAAGGTGAAGTAGTTGGCTTATTAGGACCAAATGGTGCTGGAAAAACGACATTAATGCGAATGATGGTCGGAATGATCCGTATGACAGAAGGGGAAGTATGGATTGATGGTCAATCTGTAAAACAGCAATTTGAAAAAACTGCTGCGAAAATTGGTGCTGTAATTGAGACACCAGAATTTTATCCTTTCTTAAGCGGCTATGAAAATTTAACATATTTCGGACGAATGAATGGGAATGTGACTGAAGAGCGTATCGATGAAGTAGTGCAATTGTTAGGAATGGGACAAGTAATTGACCGTAAAGTAAAAGCATATTCACTCGGTATGAGACAGCGTTTAGGAATTGCTCAGGCACTTATACATAATCCAGATGTATTAATACTAGACGAACCGACGAACGGATTAGATCCTAGTGGTATACATGAAATGCGGATGTACATAAAGAAAATTGCGCATGAACAAGGAAAAGCTGTCCTTGTTTCTAGTCACTTACTCTCAGAAGTTGAATTAATGTGTGACAGGGTTATTATTATTCAGCATGGAGAATATGTCGCAACACAAAATATTCAAAGTGATAAAAAGGAAGAAACAGAAGAAATACATATACGTGTAGATGATGCGAATAAAGCGGCAGAGGTTTTAGAATACGATGTTTTAGTAAAAGAAAACGAATTAATTATAAACGTGAAAGATGAAGAAGTTCCAAATATTCTTCGTACATTGATGGAGAAAAACATTCAAGTTTATCGTGTATATGAAGAAAGAAAAACGCTAGAAGAGCAGTTTTTAGAATTAACAGGAGGAAAAGATATTGTTTAATTTAGTTTATAACGAGCTGTATAAAATATTTAAGCGAAAGCGAACGATTATTCCTTTTGCAGTTATTGCGGTATTAATTATTGGATTAGGATGGGTTACGGTAAAATATTTAGAGCCAGAAACAAAAGGGTGGAAAGCGGATTATACAGAACGCACTGTAGAAATTGAGAAAAAGCTCGGCATGAAAAAAGAAGATATTTTAACAGAAAAGTCAGGAGACGAGCTTGTAAAGGAATACCAGCTTAAAATGAAGCATTTAGATACGAATACAGCGCCAGCAAGTAGTTCTCCGCTTTCATTTATGAGAGATACAGGTTTTATCGTATTTCCAATTTTACTTCCGTTTATTCTCGTATATGCGAGTACGATTTTTGCGAATGAATATAGCTGGGGAACATATAAATTTTTAACAATTCGTCCAGCGAGCCGATTTAAAATTTTAACATCTAAGTTTTTGGCAATCGTTATATTTGCGGCATTATTATTTATATTTAATATGATTTTTTCCGTATTATGCGGGTTGATTATTTATAAATTCCAACAACCAGCTTGGGCTGAATTTGTCGTTCAAAATGGAAATATAATAAAACAAAATATTTTCGTAGAAGCAAGTAAATATTATATTTTATCTTGGTTACCAACTCTTGTGTATGCTGCATTTGCCTTTATGATTTCCGTTTTAACGAGATCGAGCGGAGGTGCAATCGGGATTTCTTTATTTCTTGCATTATCAGGGGGAATAGCGCTAATTCCGGCAGCAAGATATGAATGGGCGAAATATTTATTACCAGCGAATACAGATTTATATGGGCTTTTAAAGGGTGGAAGCTTTATTGATGGAGTAACATTCCCATTTGCTTCTTGTATGCTTCTTCTATACTTAGCTGTATTTTTAGGGGTTTCCTATACTGTATTTATAAAACGAGATTTAACAGCATAAGCAAAAGCCGTTAAGGGTAACTTAACGGCTTTTTGTTTGTAATAATTGATGAATAGCTTCTTCGGCTAATAGGGCGAAATACTCTGCGCTAATAGGCAATGCTTTTTCATCTACTGTAAAAGCTGGATGATGCCATTCATGTGTACCACTTGTTCCCATAAAGACGAATGAACCTGGTATTTCTTGTTGGTAAAAAGAAAAGTCTTCTCCTGCCATTGATGGTATAGGAGAGATAACGTTTAGATTCATTTTCTCTGCAATATGAATAGAAAAATCAGTGAGTACTTTATCGTTTTGAACAGCAGGAGGACCTGGGTAAAATCGAAATTCTGTTTTTACACCTAGTGCATCAGAAACACCTTTAATGATACGTTTCATTAATGCCGGAATCTTTTCACGTGTTTCAGCTTGGAATGTACGGACAGTTCCTTCTAATATTGCTTTTTCGGGAATAACGTTCCACGTATTCCCTGAATGAATGTTTGTTACACTTACGACAGCGTTATGAGAAGAACTAATATTTCGGCTTACAATCGTTTGAAGTGCCATAACGATTTGAGATGATGCAACGATAGGATCGACACCGGCATCAGGCACAGCTGCATGTGTACCAACACCATGGATTTCAATTTCAAATCGATCAACTCCGGCCATTAGTGGCCCATCTTTAATGCCGATTGTACCTACTGGTAAATCAGGTTTATTATGCATACCGAAAATAGCTTGCACGCCACGTAAATGCCCAGCTTCAATAACTTTGCAAGCGCCATTACTACTTTCTTCAGCTGGCTGGAATATAAGGCGGACAGTTCCGTTAAGAGAAGATTCTTTTTCCTTTAATAAATAGGCTGCACCAATAATAGTAGCTGTATGAAAATCATGCCCACAAGCATGCATTTTACCTTGTATTTTTGAAGTGTATGGAAGGTCTGTTTCTTCCTGGATAGGAAGGGCATCGATATCAGCACGAAGCGCTACAACCGGTCCTCTTTTATTACCAGAAATTTCAGCGATAACTCCTGTTTCTAAATTGGAATCAATAATAGTGATATTGGCCTCGTCTAACCAATTTTTTATCGCTTTTGTCGTTTCAAATTCTTCGTATGATAGTTCTGGATTTTCATGTAAATGCCGACGAATGGAAATAAGTTTTTCTGTTAATTGATCAGGAATAGATGCCACTTATTATGCCCTCTTTCTTAAGTGAAGTATTTGTATTAATTATACAATAATAAAAGAGAGGATTCTCAAATGAAAATCCTCTCTCGTTTTATGCGGCAACTTTTTTATGAGTATGCTGTTTTTTATAACGTCCACGCATTGCGTATGCAATTTGCGGAATTGCGATACCGATTAAAATAAGTGATACACCGATCCATTGTGAAGATAGTACAGCTTCTTTTAAAACGAATACAGACATAATTGTTGTAACTGGCAGTTCTGCTGCACCAAGAATAGTTGCTAATCCAGAACCGATTTTTGGAATGCCAATTGTAAAGGCAATAGATGGAATAACGATACTAAATATTCCTAATCCTAAGCCGTATTTCCAAAGGCCTTGAGAGATCGCCCCATTAAAAATAAATGTTGGCGGGAATACGATCATGACTAAAGTTAAAGCGCCAGCCATTAAAAGGACACCACGTGGTAAAGAAGGTACTTCAACGGCAACTTTCCCGCTTACGAAAATGTATGTTGCAAATGTAACAGCAGATAATAAGCCTAAAATGATTCCAGTCGTATCGAAATCACCAGCTGATGTTTCTAATAACCCACTTGATAAAAATGTACCTGCAAGTAAGAAGATTACTGAAATAACTTTTTCTCTTGAAGGTAATGTTTTTGTTGCGACTGCTTCAATGATAATCCCAACCCAAACGAACTGGAATAAAAGTATAATTGCAATAGAAGCTGGTACAGTTTTTAAAGAAGCGTAATAAAAAATTCCAGTAAAACTTGCAGACGTTCCTGCGACGAATAAAATTAACATTTGTTTTAGTGGAACACGATGTCTAGAAAATAGAAGTGTAATAGCAAGTAAAATAATCCAACCGAACAAATACTGGCTACCAATTACCTCTCCAAGTGAAAACCCTTCTGCATATGCAAGTTTAACAAAAATAGCTAAAACCCCATAACTACACGCTCCTAATAAAACTAAAAGAGAATAACGAAGCATGAAAAATTCCTCCCATCTATATGAAATTGTTCCGTAACGGACATATATAACTAGAGGGAAGTATACAAAATTAAAAATGAAGGGTCAAATGAAAGAAAAGTGCAAAATTTTATAGAATAATAATAAAAGTATGATATTTATGCATAATCTTGAAATTAATAATAATTAAAGTATTGTAAAATCAGCTTTATGTTGTATAAAGACAGCATTTGAAAAAAAAATTTAAGGCCAATAGGTGTGAAGTCAATTATAATGTGCTAATCATTTGAGAAACTGTGGAACCTTTGTTATGTTAGTAACAATTAGAAAGAGTTTCATAATTCAATTGAGATTTTTCTATATAATAGAAGGGAATGAAAACGTTTTATTAGAAAATGTGTGAAAGGGTAGTTTTTCTTATTGTCATGTTGGAAAAGTGAATTCATGAAATGTCCATAGTATTTTCAATTGTTTTTGCTACAATATTGAAGAGGAGAGGAGTGGAATAATGCAAGATATTAGTATTTTTTTAGCGTTTGGAGCTGGGTTCTTATCATTTATATCCCCATGTTGCTTACCGCTTTATCCGGCATTTTTATCATACATAACAGGTATGTCGGTTTCTGAATTGAAAGAAGAAAATGCAATGCTTCGCAAAAGAAGTATGATACATACAGCGTTTTTCTTACTTGGTTTTTCAATTATTTTTATTGCAATTGGATTTGGTACAAGTTTTATTGGAGGCATCTTTACAAATTATAAAGATTTAATTAGACAGTTAGGCGGTATATTTATCATCGTGTTTGGTCTTATTATTGTCGGTGTGTTTAAACCGAAGTTTTTAATGCAAGACCGTAAATTTACGTTTAAAAATCGTCCGAGTGGTTATTTTGGTTCAGTTTTAATTGGATTGGCTTTTGCTGCTGGATGGACACCTTGTACTGGACCTATATTAGTGTCTGTAATTGGATTAGCTGCAACAAATCCAGAATCGGCAATGATTTATATGATTGCTTACATACTTGGATTTGCTATCCCGTTTTTCGTACTTTCATTCTTTATTACGAAAATGTCTTGGATTAAAAGAAATAGTATGAAATTCATGAAGATTGGAGGATACGTTATGATTGTCATGGGTATCTTCCTATATTTTAACTGGATGACGAAAATTATCGTATATTTCTCAAGTTTATTTGGTGGTTTTACCGGTTTTTAGTATTATTCTGTGAAAATGTTGGAAATACTAACGGAAAAGCATATAATAAAATTATATTTTGCATATAGCCACAAAAAAGGATGAGAAAATATGAACATAGTTCTGTTATCAAGTATCGTTGCTGTTTGTATGGCTGTCGGTGCGATGTTTATTCGTTTAAAAGCAGCTAAGAAACCTGCAACATTGAAAAAAATTATACTTCCCCCATTCTTTATGAGCACGGGAGCGTTGATGTTTGTTTTTCCTGAATTTCGATTAACTCCAGCAGAAATGTTAGAAGCAATTGGCGTCGGTTTGTTTTTCTCTATTTTTCTTATTAAAACATCTAAATTTGAAATTAGAGGACAAGAGATTTATTTGAAGCGTTCAAAAGCATTTGTTTTTATACTAATTGGATTACTTGTCGTGCGGATTGTATTTAAAACATACTTAAGCCAATCTCTTGATTTAGGACAACTTAGTGGTATGTTCTTCTTACTTGCGTTTGCAATGATCGTTTCATGGAGAATTGCAATGTACCGTTCCTTTACGAAATTACAAAAGGAAATGGAAAAAGAAGACGGTTTTTATAACGAAAAAGATATGAAATTAACGTGAAAATTGTACATGTATAAAATAAAAAATACAGCGTCTTTGACGCTGTATTTTTTATTGGTATTGTTAGCACCTTCTGTCCCAACCACGACGTATAAAATGTAACTTGTCGAAAATAGGAAAATAAAAAATGAAGATTATTTTGCAAGTAAAGATTTGTAATTTGAATAATCAATCTTTTTTTCTTGTAGTTTTTTAACTAAAAATTTATGATCACGCTTTGGTGTGGCGATGATATATCCTTTAATAATTAAATCTTGTGTAATTTTAGAGGCATTTTCTTGTAATGCTAGTTCTCCGATTTTGCCAGCAATTTTTGACTTAGCAACATCGCGAAATAATTCCGGAACGGGACTTACTAGTTCTTCTAACAATTGTTTTTGTTCGTCAGCCCATAAGTGTCTTGTTTTATTAATATAGTGATCTTCCCAATCCAAAATGGACATACCGTCTTCTTTTGGTAACCGTTTTAGGAATTTTCTGAACATGAAATATCCACCAATGGACATAAGCCCTAATAATACAACAGTCCAAACGACTATAAACCAACTAAACCATCCTTCAAGCAATTGTATGCCCTCCTTTAACGAAAGCAATATTTTGTATTTTATTTATATTATAAGCAATGAGATTCATAGAAAGCAAGAACGCTTGATCATTTTGACCAAGCGTTGTGATTTAAACGAAGTATAGTTGTTCAACACATAAAATATCATTGTCATTTTCTACATATTCAATGATGAGTGTGCCAACTTTACGATCTTTATCTTCAGTTGTGAAAATAGAGTAAGAAGTAAAACGTGTTGTTGATAGGCCGCTTATATGTGTAGGTAAAGGAATGTAGTCGTTATCGCGGAAGAATTCCATCAGTTCAATATCTTCAAATTCTTTTCGGTCAACTTGTTTGTTTGTATAGCGGCGTTGAAGTTGTTTTAAAGATGCATTCCAAGAAATTGCTTTTGTGTCGTATACCATTGTTCTATCTCCTTACTGTATGTAATTATTAAGAACATACGTTCTAATCTAGTATACTCTTTTTATAAGAAAAGGGAAAGCAAAAAATAATGTAAGCTTGGATTTCCAAGCTTACATTATTTTGCGTCCGTCATAATCTCTATTTTTTATTATAAGTTAGATAAGAATAAGAAACAAGATGATATATATCTTGTTGATAGTTTTCAAAATTCTGTTTATTATTTATGTAATACAGTACAAGGGAATGAGAGGGATGACATACGTAATTTCACTCCAAGGACCGATGGCAAGTGGGAAAACAACATTGGCAAAAAGGTTAGAGCAATATGAGCTTTCAATTATATACGAAAATCCATATCCAATTGTAGAAAAAAGAAAAGAATTACATTTAGATATGAACTCAAAAGAGGGGTTTATTACAAATCAAAAAATGTTTATTGAAGCAAAAATAAAAGAGTTTCAAAATGTGAAAAGCTCAGTCGTGATTTTTGATCGTGGACCAGAAGATATTGAATTTTATACACTCTTTTATCCGAAGATGATAGGGAAAGAGTGGGGTATAGAAACAGAATTAAAAGATGAATTGTATAAATTAAGAGAATGCCGTTCGGATGCAATTTTTTATTTAGATGTTTCGAAAGAGAGTTTGTATGATAGGAGAAATAATGATAGGACAAGAAATCGAAGTACATTTGAGGAACAATTTAAATTAGTAGAAGTTGAAAAAGAATGGTATAAACAATTTCCCGTAACTTATGTGGACACTAATATATTATCAGTGGACGAATTAGAGGCATATTTTATAGGGTGGCTAAGGGAGAAAAGGCTATGAAAAAATATTATTATTCGTATATCCGACATTTGCAGAGTTTGAAATAACGGTAGCAACAGCATTGCTGAAAAAGAAATATGAAATCATTACAGCGGGTTTAACAAAAGAAATGATTATAAGTGAAACAGGCTTACAAGTACAGCCGCATATAGAATTAAGTGAAGTGCGTGTAGAAGAATATGAGGGGATTATCATTCCGGGCGGAGATGAAATACATATGAAAGAGGCGAAACTGCTTTTTTCAGTTATTCGTCAATTTTCTGAGCAAGGAAAATTAGTGGCAGCGATTTGTGCTGGACCGTATGCGTTAGCAAGGGCAGGTTTACTAAAAGAAATCTCTTATACAGTGACTATAGATTATCAAAAATTAGATTGTTTTCCAGTAGAAAATTTTGTGTATACAGAAGTTGTACAGCACGCAAATATTATTACAGCACAAGGACATGCATTTGTGCCATTTGGACTAGCGATTGCCTCCTATTTTGGAGTAGTGAATGAACATAATACAAATTTTTATAGTGGAAATGGCAATATAATGATGGAGAATCTTTTACCGGAAAACGTGTAAAAGCTAGCGAATGCTAGCTCTTTTCTTTTTTACATCGATAAATCACTAACGTTTTCGGATCGCGCCATATACCGTTATGAAATGATAAATCATTTTCTATTTCTTCTTTTAGCCATTCCTTCATTTCGGTGTGAAGGGACATATTATCAGGTATATTCAGCGACGGGAACATGCTAGAAATATAGTTAACGATTGGAGTGGCATGATGAAAAACAAGGGCATTATGAATAATTGTTTCTTCAACAGTTGAAAAAACAGAGTGTAATAGATCTTTACCATTTTCTAAACAAAATGGAGCTACTGACGGTGATGTTTTCGGTAAATCAAATGTGACTAACATTTTGTTACACATTTCATCTATACGAGGTAATGAAACTTTAGAATTTGTTGTAGCTAAAAGGGCGCCGCCAGGACGAATTATCTTATGGAATCCTTGAATAGTTTTTTCGACATCTTTCATGTGGTATAACATATGCCTTGCGATTAGCAGGTCATAACAATTAGCTTCGAAAGGAAGTTTACTAGCGTCACCGAGTTTCCATTCAATCATATTATTCGTTATAGCAGCTTCAGAAAGCATAGTTTCGGATTGATCAAAACCAGTTAGATGACCTTTATGACCATTAGTTTGCAAAAGGGAAAGAAATTTTCCGTTAGCACACCCGACCTCTAATATTTTTTCTTCACCTTGGAGTTGTAAATGTTCAATGACGACTTCATCTACATTCACTTGTTTTTCTTCGTAATGTTTATGCGTATCGATACGTGTTTGTAAATGGTTACTTACGTTGTATTGGCGTTTTACATCATTCATTTTTTCACATTCCACCTTTATGCAAAATTGCTGAATCGCATGTGTTAATACATCTGTTTTATTTAAACCTTCGTAATGGAGTGCGTCTTCAAACCTTGTAAGTAATTTTTCTTCAATTCGAAAATGAATATCTTTTCGCTTCGCCACTGAAATTTCGCCCCTTTGCATCTGTTAGTGAGACTATAGCACGTCTGAAAAAAATCTGTAAATAAATTGTGTACACAAGTACAAGTATGAGAGGGATAAAAAATTGCTTGAATAATATTTTAAACTATTGACGATTTAACCGTTTTCATATATTCTTAAATTAAGTAATATTCAAATAATTCAAAAGAAATGAGAGAGTCACATGCTTCTTCAAGGAACACATCGAATTGGTCGTATGGCCATGCTGTTGGCACTTGCGGATGAGAATGAAAGTCCCGTATTATCTATTCCGAAAGGTTGGAAATATTGTACTGGGAAAGTTGGTTCTATGAATTCGCAAAAAGTAGTAGCAGCAATGGAAACAGCGGCTAAGAGCAACCGAGTTATTGAAACAGATGTTTACAGAGAAACACATGCACTTTATCATGCAATTATGGAAGCTTTGTACGGAGTGACGAGAGGTCAAATTCAGTTAGCAGACGTTCTTCGTACAGTAGGACTTCGCTTTGCGATTGTGCGCGGTACACCATACGACGGAAAAAAAGAAGGCGAATGGGTTGCTGTTGCACTTTATGGAACGATTGGTGCACCTGTAAAAGGATCTGAGCATGAGGCGATTGGTTTAGGAATTAATCACATATGATTTGCCCATAGTCTATTAGTTAGAAGGGGGCCTTATTTTTTAGGACAGAAGTCTGTCTTAAAAAGATAAGGTCCCCTTTTGCCTTTATAAGGAGGAAAAAGAATGATTACGTTAACAGGACACATATTGACAGTTGAAGAAATGAAGAGGTTGTTACTTGAAGGTGAAGGTGTAACAGCTTGCCCAACTAGTATGCAAAAAGTGGCAGAGTGCCGCGAAGTTGTCGAGAAAATTGTAGAGGACGGAAAAGTCGTTTACGGTATTACAACTGGATTTGGAAAGTTTAGTGATGTACTTATTCAAAAAGATGATGTAAAAGCACTTCAACACAACTTAATTCAGTCACATGCGTGCGGAATAGGCGATCCATTCCCTGAAGAAGTATCACGCGGTATGTTAATTTTACGAGCTAATACGATGTTAAAAGGAGTATCGGGTGTTAGACCACTTGTTGTAAACATGCTTCTTGAGTTTGTAAATCGTAAAATTCATCCAGTCGTTCCGCAACAAGGATCACTAGGAGCGAGCGGTGATTTAGCACCTTTATCTCATCTTGCTCTCGTTTTATTAGGTGAAGGTGAAGTGTTCTACAAAGGAAAACGAGTTCATGCGATGGTTGCTCTTACAGAAGAAGGACTTGAACCTATTGAACTTGAAGCAAAAGAAGGTCTTGCGTTAATCAATGGTACGCAGGCAATGACAGCGCAAGGGGTTCTTTCTTATATAGAAGCTGAAGCAAGTGCTTATCAATCAGAATTAATTGCATCGATGACAATGGAAGGATTACGCGGCATTATTGATGCATTCGATGAAAATGTTCATAAAGCGCGTGGTTATAAAGAGCAAGTCGAAGTGGCAAGCAGAATTCGTGATATTCTTCATGATAGTAAACTTGTGACAAAACAAGGAGAACTTCGTGTACAAGATGCATATTCACTTCGTTGTATCCCGCAAGTTCACGGTGCTTCTTGGCAAGTTTTAAATTATGTGAAAGAAAAATTAGAAATTGAAATGAATGCAGCAACAGATAATCCACTTATTTTTGATGGCGGTGAAAAAGTAATCTCTGGTGGTAATTTCCACGGACAACCAATTGCATTTGCAATGGACTTCTTAAAAGTAGGGATGGCGGAGCTTGCAAATATTTCAGAGCGCCGTATTGAACGCCTAGTAAATCCGCAATTAAATGACTTACCACCATTTTTAAGTCCAGAACCAGGACTTCAATCAGGTGCCATGATTATGCAATATGCAGCGGCTTCACTCGTTTCAGAAAATAAAACGTTAGCTCATCCAGCGAGTGTAGATTCAATTCCGTCTTCAGCTAACCAAGAAGATCACGTAAGTATGGGAACAATCGCTTCACGTCATGCGCATCAAATTATTCAAAATGCAAGACGTGTTCTTGCAATTGAGATGATCTGTGCGATGCAAGCAGCAGAATATCGCGGAATTGAAAACATGAGTACAGTTACAAAAACGTTCTATCATCAAGGTCGTCAGCAAGTGCCTTCTATTACAAATGACCGTATATTCTCAACGGATATTGAAAATATCGCGCATTGGTTAAAAACGAATTATTCAATAAAGGAAAGATTGGATGTAAATGCAGCACTATAAAACGAGAAAAGGGAGAGATTGAAATGGAAAAAGTACAACAAACAATTCGTGCGACAAGAGGTACTGAGTTACAAACGAAAGGATGGGTTCAAGAAGCTGCACTTCGAATGTTAATGAACAATTTAGACCCTGAAGTAGCTGAAAAACCAGAAGAATTAGTTGTATACGGCGGAATTGGCCGTGCAGCTCGTAACTGGGAAAGCTACCATGCAATTGTTGATTCATTAAAAACGTTAGAAAGCGATGAAACGTTACTTGTTCAATCAGGAAAACCAGTTGCAATTTTTAAATCACATGAAGATGCGCCTCGCGTTCTTTTAGCGAACTCAAACTTAGTACCGAAGTGGGCGAACTGGGATCACTTCCGTGAACTAGAGAAAAAAGGTCTTATGATGTACGGACAAATGACAGCGGGTAGCTGGATTTACATTGGGACACAAGGGATTTTACAAGGAACATATGAAACATTTGGTGAAGCGGCACGTCAACATTTCGATGGTTCATTAAAAGGTACTGTAACGGTTACTGCTGGTTTAGGTGGCATGGGTGGCGCACAACCGCTTGCTGTAACGATGAACGGCGGTGTTGTAATTGCTATTGATGTAGATAAGCGTAGTATCGATCGTCGTATTGAAAAGAGATATTGTGATAAGTATACAGAATCATTAGAAGAAGCATTGGCTATTGCAAACGAATATAAAGAGAAGAAAGAGCCTATTTCAATTGGATTATTAGGTAATGCAGCAGAAATTTTACCTGAGTTAGTAAACCGTAATATTATCCCTGACTTAGTTACGGATCAAACTTCTGCCCATGATCCATTAAACGGTTATATTCCAGTAGGTTACACAGTAGAAGAAGCAGCGAAGCTTCGTGAAGAAGATCCAGAACGTTACGTACAATTATCAAAAGAAAGTATGAAAAAACATGTAGAAGCAATGCTTGCAATGCAAGAAAAAGGCGCGATTACATTTGATTACGGAAATAACATTCGCCAAGTTGCTTTCGATGAAGGATTAAAAAATGCTTTCGATTTCCCGGGATTCGTTCCAGCATTTATCCGTCCATTATTCTGTGAAGGAAAAGGACCATTCCGCTGGGTAGCACTTTCTGGTGATCCAGAAGATATTTATAAAACAGACGAAGTTATTTTACGCGAGTTCGCGGATAATGAGCATTTATGTAATTGGATTCGTATGGCACGTCAGCAAGTTGAGTTCCAAGGTCTTCCATCACGTATTTGTTGGCTTGGTTATGGCGAGCGTGCGAAATTTGGCCGCATTATTAATGAAATGGTGGCTAATGGTGAATTATCAGCACCGATCGTTATCGGCCGTGACCATTTGGATTGTGGATCAGTAGCATCTCCAAACCGTGAAACAGAATCTATGAAAGACGGTAGTGATGCAGTAGCAGACTGGCCAATTTTAAATGCATTAATTAACAGTGTAAACGGTGCAAGCTGGGTGTCTGTTCATCACGGTGGTGGCGTTGGTATGGGTTATTCACTTCATGCTGGAATGGTTATCGTTGCAGATGGAACAGAAGCAGCAGCAAAACGTATTGAACGCGTATTAACTTCTGACCCTGGTATGGGTGTTGTTCGTCACGTTGATGCTGGCTATGACTTAGCGGTTCAAACTGCGAAAGAAAAAGGCGTTAACATCCCAATGATGAAATAAGGAGGAAGAAACATGCTGGACACTTTACTAATAAATATCGGTCAATTACTAACAATGGATCAAGAAGATGGCTTGTTAAGACGGGAAGCGATGAATACGCTTCCTGTTATTGAAAACGGTGCGGTTGGAATTGAAAATGGTGTAATTACTTTTGTTGGAACAGCGGAAGAAGCTAAAGGATTACAAGCGAAAGAGGTTATTGATTGCGGCGGGAAAATGGTGTCTCCTGGTCTTGTTGATCCGCATACTCATCTTGTATTTGGTGGATCTCGTGAAAATGAAGTCGCGCTAAAACTACAAGGAGTTCCGTACTTGGAAATTTTAGAACAAGGTGGAGGTATTCTTTCAACTGTAAATGCAACGAAACAAGCGTCGAAAGAAGAACTTGTTCAAAAAGCTAAATTCCATTTAGACCGTATGCTATCTTTCGGAGTTACAACTGTAGAAGCGAAGAGTGGTTACGGATTGGATGATGAGACAGAATGGAAACAATTAGAGGCAACTGCACAATTACAAAAAGAGCATCCAATTGATTTAGTTTCAACATTTTTAGGTGCTCATGCAGTTCCGAAAGAATATAAAGGAAGATCGAAAGAATTTTTACAATGGATGCTAGATCTATTACCAGAAATGAAAGAGAAGCAATTAGCTGAGTTCGTTGATATTTTCTGTGAAACAGGTGTGTTCTCTGTAGAAGAATCAAAAGAATTTTTATTAAAAGCGAAAGAGCTTGGCTTTGATGTGAAAATTCATGCAGATGAAATCGACCCTCTTGGTGGTGCGGAAGCAGCGGCTGAAATTGGTGCAGCATCAGCGGACCATTTAGTTGGCGCTTCTGATAAAGGAATTGAAATGCTTGCAAACTCTAATACAGTAGCGACTTTATTACCAGGAACAACTTTCTATTTAAATAAAGAAAGTTTCGCACGCGGCCGCAAAATGATTGATGAAGGTGTTGCAGTTGCTTTAGCTACAGACTTTAACCCAGGTAGCTGTCCAACTGAAAACATTCAGCTTATTATGAGCATTGCGATGCTGAAACTGAAAATGACACCAGAAGAAGTTTGGAATGCGGTAACAGTGAACTCATCTTATGCCATTAATCGAGGCGATGTAGCTGGGAAAATTAGAGTTGGTCGTAAGGCGGATTTAGTTTTATGGGATGCTTATAATTACGCTTACGTACCGTACCATTACGGCGTAAGTCATGTAAATACAGTATGGAAGAATGGGAATATCGCATATACAAGAGGTGAACAATCGTGGAGCACGGCCACTATTTAAAGAAAAATGCAAAGTTTATCGATCGGGAAGTGACGAAATGGAGCGAAATGATTAAAGATTGGGAGGAAGGCGTAGAAATATTCGGTGCTGCCTTAATTGGAGCACCCCTTTCTAAACCATCTATTAGTCATTCCGGAGCATGTTTTGCACCAAAAACAATTCGTTCAATGTTGGATGCATATAGCACGTACGCAATTACAGAAGAACACGATATGAAAGAAAGTGTTCTTCATGATTGTGGTGATATTACGATGCATGTGACAGATATAAAAGAGAGTCATAACCGAATTGCGAAAACAGTTGGTCACTTGACGAAAGTAAATCCGAAAATGATACCAATCGTTCTTGGTGGTGACCACTCGATTAGTTTTCCGAGTATAACTGGTTTTGCAAATAGTAAAGGGAAGGTCGGTATTATTCAATTTGATGCCCATCATGATTTACGTAATTTAGATGATGGTGGTCCATCAAATGGTACACCGTTCCGTAGTTTGCTAGAAAATGATGTGATTACAGGAAAACAGCTCGTTCAAATTGGGATTCGTAATTTTTCAAATGCACGAGCGTACCATGAATATGCAAAAGAGCATGGCGTGACAGTGTATACAATGAAAGATGTAAGAGAGCGAAAAATAAAAGATCTTATTTCAGAAAGTATTGAAGTATTAAGAAAACAAGATGTGACTTCTATTTATATTTCTCTTGATATGGACGTACTAGACCAAGCGTTTGCGCCGGGCTGTCCAGCAATTGGCCCTGGTGGGATGGATAGTACAACTTTACTTGATGCAATTGAATTCCTTGGTAAAGAGCCACTCGTTCAAGGGATGGATATAGTAGAAATTGATCCAACTCTTGATTTTAGGGATATGACGAGTAGAGTAGCTGCGCAAGTGATTATGAGTTTTCTTTTAGCGCGAGAAACGATTAGTAAACAGGTTAGTATATAAGCGAAGGATCGTGTGTGAAGTTTTGAAGCAACCGTTTTTGTCATTATATAAAAATACATCGCTACTTATATGTAGTGATGTGTTTTTTTGTTTTACAAGGTATATAAAATTGGAGAAAATGGGTGTGGAAATGTAACAAAATCGCGGGTTTTTTAGTGTTTCTGTACAGCTTGAATTTTTATGTGTAAATAAATTGACATAGAAAATAATTTTGTGATATTATAAAAATTTTGCTAAAAAAATAAATGTGTGTTAAGATTGAGAAGGTTACCATATATGGAGGTGGATTATTTGTTTCAAATTGGCGATAACATCGTTTATCCAATGCACGGAGCAGGTATAATTAAAGCCATAGAAGAAAAGGAAATCTCAGGAGAAAAAAGACAGTATTATGTTATAAAAATGTCGGCTAGTAATATGGAAGTAATGATTCCTATGGGGAAAATATTGAGTTCAAATATACGACCAGTTACAGATATAAAGGCATTAACAAACATAATAGATATTTTTCAGCATGGGGAATCAGATAGATTACTTACGTGGAAACAAAGGTATAAATTGAACACTGATAAAATAAAAACGGGTAAAATACAAGAAGGTGCTGAAGTTGTACGTGATTTATTACGTATGCAGAAAGAAAAAGCACTTAATGCAAGCGAAAAGAAAATGTTAGATAACGCACATGAATTTTTGATTAGTGAGCTGGGATTAATTGAAGGTATCACAGAAAATCAAATAAAAAGCTTTTGTTAAGATTCATTGTAGATAATGTATTACATCCCAAAAAAGATCTTGAATTTTTTGGGAATATAATTATAGAAAATCAATCATTTCAAAGACATTCAACTCTTTCAAACCACTTTTAGAGCATTAACCTCTTTTGTTATTACTACAATTTAATCCATTTTTATTTTTTAATTTCTTTTACGAATGTTCGAAGTTTAATTAAATAACTCGATAAAATAGTTACTTGATTTTTGCAATCCTGATTCACACTGGCACGGACGAGGAGCCGTAAGGATGAAAGAGAGGTAGGGCTTTCATTGTTTTAGGTATATAAGTTATTATTTTTAGAAGAATACTGAACCACTCCCACTTCTATTGTTAAGAGATTTTCCATATGTGAGGAGATAATAATTGTTTATTTTCTTTATTTAAAAGAGATAAACGAATTGTTAGCCTTATATGGTCAACTAAAAAAGGTTTCCTACTTAGGAAACCTTTTTAATTTTATTTATTCCATTTCAGGATATTTTTGTTTTGTTAGTTATCGGGAAAAAGTAAACAAATGTTACTCCATTACGATAATAGGTTTAATCGTTTTTCCTGTTTTAGAATCTTCAAATGCTTGAGCAATTTCTTCAAAAGAATAGAATTGTACAAACTTATCGAATGGAAATAGTCCTTTTTGATAGAAATTAATTAATTTTGGAATGAATAGTTGCGGTACTGCATCACCTTCAACTACCCCTTTAATTGTAATAGCTTTTACGACAATTTCATTTGTTACGTTTAAAGTTAAATCCTTTTTACCAACAGCAACAGTTGCCATTGTACCTTTTACTCGTAAGCATTGAATGGATTGCAGTGTAACAGTATTTACGCCAGTTGTTTCAAAGGAGTAATTAGCTCCACCGTTTGTAATTTCTTTAATTTTGGCAACTGGATCTTCGTTTAAGCTATTAATCGTGTGTGTAGCCCCTAATTCCTTCGCTAATTCTAAACGACTATCATGAATATCAATGGCAATGATTGTAGTACATCCAGCAATTTTAGCTGCCATTAAGCCACTAAGGCCAACAGCACCGGTTCCAAATACAACTAGGCTACTACCTGGTTTTGGCTGTAATGAATTTAGGATCGTACCGCTACCAGTCATAATTCCACAACCAAGTGGTCCTAACAAACGTATATCAACATCTTTTGGTACTTTTACAGTATTATTCTCATTAACAACGGCATGGTATGCGAATGAAGATTGGCCGAAGAATTGAGAAATGTCATTATTGTTAAGATCGTGTATAGGTGTTACATGGCGTTTGTTTTTTCCAGAGAAGTTTAATTCAATCATGTTTTCGCAAGCAGCAGCATTACCATCTAAGCAATTTTCACAATGACCACAGTAAGAAAATCCAAGTACAACATGGTCACCAGGTTTAACCGATGTTACATTACTTCCCACTTTTTCCACGATACCAGAACCTTCATGTCCTAAAACAACTGGTTTTGGTGTTGGCATTGTACCGTCTAAAACTGTTGCATCTGTATGACATATACCCGAAGCGATAATTTTTACTAATACTTCATCGTCTTTAATATCGTTTAAGTATACTTCTTGCATATTAAAATCTTTTTCAGGTGTAGAAACGATAGCTTTTGTTTTCATTGTTATCCTTCTTTCTAAAAATTAAATAAGAAAAAATACTTTCAACTATCTAGGAGTCTTTTATTAGTTCCTAAAATTTCGTTGGTATAATTAAAAAACAAATGAATTATTGAAACCTCGTTAGTGTAAGTTTGAACATAGTACATTGGAAACAGGTTCTTTTTGGTTAGTAAATAGTTAAATAATTAATTACCGATATATTCTATATTAATAAAACTAGAAAAAAAGAAAACATCCACTTAATAAGTATTTTCCTCATCCACTTACTGGACATTAGAATAAACAGTAGATTCCTGAATTTCAGAATCCTTAAAGTTAAAAACGGTTAGTTATATTATACGAATATTCATACGTAAGAGCGTATAAATTGACGTTACTATCTAAAAGTAAGTATGATGCGATTATAGTTAGATTTTTTTAGGGGGAAGAAAAATGACAAGTTCAAATAATAAAGCGGCAAGTATTTATGAAGGAACAAATATAAACGCTTGGGGGTCTTTTGAAAATATTGAAGAAACGAAGTTATTTCATCCGATTCAAATTGGATCTTGGTCTCTTCGTAATCGCATAGCGATGGCGCCGATGACGAGATGTTTTGCGGATCATGAAACGGGAGTCGTTGGTACTGATGTGGTAGAGTATTATAGAAAACGTGTAGCTGATGGAGTTGGCTTAATTATTACAGAGGGAATCGTCATTAGCCCAAGGGCAAAAGGTAATCCAGGAGTACCAGGTATTTATACACAAGAACAAATCGATTCGTGGAAGCCTGTTACAGAGGCAGTACATAAAGAAGGTGGAACGATTATTGCCCAAATATGGCATGTTGGCCGTATGAGTCATCACGAGATAATTGGTGGTCAAATGCCGCAAGCACCGTCTGCTATTGCCGCGGAGGGTAATGTTCCGCGTTTTCGTAAACCGTTTGATACACCAGAAGCAATGACAATAGAAGAAATAAAAGAAGTTGTCGATCAATATGCACAGGCTGCAAAAAACGCAATCGAAGCTGGATTTGATGGTGTAGAAATTCACGGTGCACACGGATATTTAATTGACCAATTTACTTATGAATTTGCGAATAAACGTACTGATAAATACGGCGGTGACTTAAAACAAAGGTTAACGTTTATGAAAGAAGTTGTTCAGGCTGTAATTGAAGCAGTTGGAGCTGATAAAACGCTTCTTCGCTTCTCTGCCTTTAAAGGTGATAATCCTACTTATATGTGGGAACATCCTGAACTTGCAATTGAAACGTTTGTAAATATGTTTAAAGAAGTTGGATTAACGATGATTCACCCTTCAACGATGAATTATACGGCAGTTATTGCTGACGGTAAGAATTTTCATCAATTAGTAAGAAAGTATTGGGATAGTACTATCGTAGGAGTAGGTAATTTGAATCCGAAAGAGGCAGAAGAAGCACTGCAAGAAGGAACAATTGATGTAGCGGCGTTCGGAAGACCATTAATCGCTAATCCAGATTTTGTTCAGCGAATTAAAAATCTTGAAAGTTTGGTTGAATATGACGCGAAAGAGCATCTTGCTACATTAATTTGAATAAAGATAAAAGGAGAACACATCAGGTGTTCTCCTTTTATTATGGATTTTCATAGGAGGAAGCGGGATGAGTGAAACGCTACTCGTTATTATTAGTATATTGCTCTTATTGATGTTACTATTAATCATTTTTTTTATTATTACATTTTTTATTAAAAAACGGACGCATCATTCTATATTAAAGTTACATCCATACTTAGGAAGGATGCGTTATTTACTTGAAAAGATAGGACCGGAATTTAGGCAATATTGGTTTGATCATGATACGGATGGAAAGCCCTTTTCACGTTATGATTTTCAAAGTGTAATGTTTCTAGCAAAATACCGTTCAGAAATACTCGGTTTTGGATCAAAACGAGATTTTGATGCATCTGGATATTATATCGCTAATACATTATTTCCGAAATTAACAGATGAATTAAGTGTGAATGTAACGAAAGAACGTGAAGGGAAAAAGTATGTGATTCATAAAGAAGGGTTATTTTCACGAAGAGAAAAATTGACAGCGGATACAACGAATCTTTGGTTATATGAAGAAGACGATGCAATTATCGTCGGTGAAAACCGCAAATATCCGTGGAAACTGTATGGTATGTTTGGCGCATCAGCAACTTCTTACGGTGCGATTGGCGAAAATTATATTTTGGCAAGTGGATTTGGCGCGAAGATGGCTGGCGGTTCATGGATTAATACGGGGGAAGGTGGTGTAATACCGGAACATTTACATACGGGTGCAAATATCGTTGCCCAAATTGGTCCGGGATTATTTGGATACCGTGACGAGGACGGGAATTTTTCGATGAAGGAATTTATGGAGAAGGCGAAAGAAAGTAATATTAAAGCGTTTGAATTGAAATTTGGGCAAGGTGCGAAAATACGTGGTGGTCATTTAGAAGGACAGAAGGTAAATGAGAAAATCGCTTCCGTTCGGAAAGTACGAGAAGGAGAAACGATTAATTCGCCAAATCGTTTTTCATTTATTAGTAGTGCCGCAGAGGCTTTATATTTTATTCAAGATTTACAAGAAAACGGTGGTAAACCAGTGGGCATGAAAATTGTAATTGGTCAACAGAAGCCTTTGGAAGATTTATTAAAAGCAATGAAAGAATTAAACATCTATCCAGATTTTATTACAATCGACGGTTCAGAAGGTGGATCAGGGGCAACATATAAATCGATGGCAGATAGTATGGGGCTTCCGCTTATACCGGCATTACTTACATTTATTGATACAGCAAATCATTACGGTGTCAGGGATAAATTAAAGGTGCTTGCCTCCGGGAAATTAATCACGCCAGATAAAGTGGCGATTGCTTTAGCTATCGGTGCAGATGCCGTAAATTCAGCACGCGGATTTATGATGGCAAGCGGTTGTATTATGGCACTTCAATGTAATTCAGGGCAATGCCCATCTGGGGTTGCAACTACGAATCCACACTACCAAAAAGCATTAGATCCGTATGAGAAAAAATGGCGAGTAATGAACTATGTTATTAGTATGAGATATAGTTTGTTTTCATTAGCGGCAGCAGCAGGGGTAAAGAGCCCGCGCCATTTAACGAGAGAGCATATTGTGTTTAAAGATGAGGTGGGGCGGATAGTTCCTCTTTCAGAATTGTTTCCTACTAGTAAATAGAAGATAAGCTATGTTTAATAAATTAAAAGTCATACATTCGTATGGCTTTTTTCTTTTAAAATTCAACTAATAAACGAATGAAAATAAGGTGTGAAAAAACGCCATTTTGTTTTCTGAATATTTTTACTTTAATTTATTTTAAAAACCGGGTAATCCACTGGGATAAAGGCGTTTATAAAGGTTTTCACATGTAGTGAAAAGGGCTTGTTCACTTGAAAGAACAAAAAATGTTTGTTAAGGTAGGGAACCATAAGCGAAAACAAGAAAATAGAAAAAGTCATTTTTCGAAATTTTGAATGGCTTATATAACTAAGGGAGAGATTTGGTGAAGATTGAGATTATGGTTTCGCTTGCTATTTATATGGCAGGTATGTTGTATATCGGTTATTGGTCTTATAAGAAGACATCCGATTTATCAGATTATATGTTAGGCGGAAGGGGACTCGGTCCAGCAGTTACAGCTTTATCAGCTGGTGCTTCTGACATGAGTGGTTGGATGCTAATGGGATTACCTGGTGCGATGTATGCAACAGGATTATCAAGTGTATGGATTGCGATAGGTTTATTAATAGGTGCTTATGCAAACTATTTAATTCTTGCCCCGCGTTTGCGAACGTATACAGAAATGGCAAATGATTCAATTACGATTCCAGATTTTTTAGAAAATCGGTTTAAAGATCGTACGAAAATACTTCGTTTTGTCTCCGCTATCGTCATTTTAGTGTTTTTCACATTTTATGCGTCAGCTGGTTTAGTTTCAGGTGGACGTTTGTTTGAGAATTCTTTCAATCTTGATTATAAAATTGGTTTATTTGTAACTGTCGGTGTCGTTGTTGCTTATACATTATTCGGTGGCTTTTTAGCAGTAAGTTGGACCGACTTTGTGCAAGGTTGTATTATGTTTATTGCTCTTGTGTTAGTGCCAATTGTAGCTTTTACAGATGTCGGTGGTGTAACAGAAACATTCAATACGATTAAGCAAGTTGATGCATCGCATTTAGATATGTTTAAAGGTACTACAATTCTTGGTATTATTTCATTTTTAGCATGGGGTCTTGGGTATTTTGGTCAACCGCATATTATTGTTCGCTTTATGGCAATTACCTCTGTTAAAGATTTAAAAACTTCTCGTAGAATCGGTATCGGTTGGATGACGATTTCAATTATAGGTGCAATGCTTACTGGTCTAATTGGTATTGCTTATTACGCTAAAAATAATGAGAAATTACAAGACCCAGAAATGGTCTTTGTAACATTCTCAAACATTTTATTCCATCCGTATATTACTGGATTTTTATTGTCAGCTATTTTGGCTTCGATTATGAGTAGTATTTCCTCGCAATTACTCGTTATTTCAAGTGCTGTAACGGAAGATTTCTATAAAACATTTTTCCGTCGTAACGCAAGTGATAAAGAACTTGTATTTATCGGTAGACTGTCAGTATTAGTAGTAGCTATGATCGCAGTTGTTTTAGCGTATCATCCAAGTGATACAATTTTAACACTTGTCGGTTATGCTTGGGCAGGATTTGGTTCAGCATTCGGACCCGCCATTTTATTAAGTTTATATTGGAAGAGAACGAACAAATGGGGCGTTCTTGCTGGGATGATTGTAGGTGCAGTAGTAGTAATTACTTGGGTACAAATTCCAAGTTTAAAAGCGACAATGTATGAAATGGTACCTGGATTCTTCTGTAGCTTATTAGCTGTTATTGTTGTAAGTTTATTAACGAAAGAACCAGTTAAAGCAATTCATCGTGAATTTAATGAGATGGAAGCAGTGCTGGAAGAGGAAATGAAATAATTAGCGAAGAGAGTAAATGATAACTAGCATTTACTCTCTTTTGATTTAAAATGAAAATAAGTAACTTGTTGACAACTAAAAGTAAGTAACTTATAATAAATATTAAGTTCAAGATAATTTATTTCCGAATAAAGATTTCAGATGGAGTAAATATTTTTTGGGGATTATCTCGAATTCGAGATGAATTCAGTGATATAGAAGATAATGCGTAATTTCACAGCTTATATCTCGAATTAAAGATAAAATTATAATGATGGATTTTACTTTGCAGTATGGACAAAATGAATAATGAATTTTAATGTATACAAGTTTTTAAAATGAAATAAAAAGGGGCGGAGAAAATGGAAAAGAAAACGATGGGAATTCATCACATTACAGCAATCGTAGGACACCCACAAGAAAATGTAGATTTTTATGCTGGTGTGTTAGGTTTACGTTTAGTGAAACAAACAGTGAATTTTGATGATCCAGGCACGTACCATCTTTATTTTGGTAATGAAGGAGGAAAGCCTGGAACAATTATTACGTTTTTCCCATGGGCAGGTGCTCGTCAAGGAATTATTGGTGACGGTCAAGTAGGCATTACGTCTTATGTCGTACCAAAAGGCGCAATGGAGTTTTGGGAAAATAGATTAGAAAAATTCGATATTTCGTATACAAAAATGACTCGATTTGGAGAGCAGTATTTAGAATTTGATGATCCACATGGTTTGCATATAGAATTAGTAGAAAGAGAAGAAGGCGAATTAAATAATTGGACTTTTGGGGAAGTTACGCCAGAAGTAGCAATTAAAGGATTTGGCGGTGCTGTTCTTTTATCTGCACAACCTCAAAAAACAGCTGAATTGTTAGAGCATGTTATGGGTCTTGAGAAAATTGGAGAAGAAGGTGAATTCGTTCGATTCCGTTCTTCTGCTGATATTGGGAATATTATCGACTTGAGGCTATCGACAATCGGGCGTGGCCAAATGGGTGTTGGTACAGTTCATCATATTGCTTGGAGAGCGAGTGATGATGCTGATCAATTAGACTGGAAAGAGCATGTGTCTCGCTTTGGATATGGTGTAACCCCTGTACAAGACCGAAACTATTTTAACGCAATTTATTTTAGAGAACACGGCGAAATCTTATTTGAAATTGCAACAGACCCTCCTGGTTTTGCCCATGACGAATCTTTAGAGACGATGGGTGAGGAGTTAAAATTACCGGATCGATATGAACAACATAGAAAACAAATTGAACAGACACTCTTACCATTTGAAGTGAGAAATCTAGATTAAAGTGATTGAAAGGGGAAAAGGAATATGATGAAACATGTTTTTCAAAAAGGAAAAGATACGTCAAAACCAGTGTTGTTATTGCTTCATGGTACAGGAGGAAATGAATTAGATTTATTACCGCTTGCAGAAAGAATTGATCGGGAGGCTTCTGTATTAAGTGTTCGTGGAAATGTATTAGAAAATGGGATGCCTCGTTTCTTCCGCCGATTAGCAGAAGGTATTTTTGATGAAGAGGATCTTGTTTTCCGTACGAAGGAATTAAATGAATTTTTAAATGAAGCAGCAAAAACATATGAATTTGATAGAGATAATATCGTAGCTGTTGGGTATTCAAATGGAGCAAATATTGCGGCGAGCTTATTATTCCATTACGAAAATGCATTAAAAGGTGCAGTCCTTCATCACCCAATGGTGCCTAGAAGAGGAATAGAATTACCTAATTTAGCAGAGAAATTCGTATTTATCGCTGCTGGAACAAATGATCCAATTTGTTCACCTTCTGAGTCAGAGGAATTGAAGATGCTATTAGAAAATGTAGATGCTAATGTAACAATGCATTGGGAAAATAGAGGACATCAATTAACGATGAATGAAGTAGAGAAGGCAACAGAATGGTATGAAAAAATATTTTCACATGCATAAATAGTAGACTAAATCGAGTGTAAAATCATAAAGATTTTATACTCGATTTTTTTGTTGTAATTTAAGGGGTTAAAAGAGAATAGGAAAGTTATGTTAAAATATAAAGAAAATGTAGAATAATGGAGGGGGACTATTAGATGTCAAACTACGAAAATGAAGAAATGCTAACGGGAGGGAATGTCTCAAACGTATATCGTTCGGAAGATACTGTTCGACGAGAATTAAAGAAAGGCAGTACCCGAATTCATAAGCTATTAAACCATTTGGAAAACAAAGGTTTTAGTTATGCACCAAAGTTTTTAGGTATTGATGATAAAGATAGAGAGATATTATCATTTATTGAAGGAGAAGCTGGTAATTACCCTTTAAAAGAGTACATGTGGTCTAATGATGTTTTAAAAGAAATAGCGAAGATGCTCCGTCTTTATCATGATGCTGTGAGTGATTTCCCGTTATCAGATGATTGGAAACCGATGGATAATACTCCAAATAAAATAGAGGTTGTATGCCACAATGATTTTGCAATATACAACATTATTTTTAATAACGAAAAACCAGTAGGTATTATTGATTTTGATGTTGATGTTGCTGGTCCTGGACCAAGACTTTGGGACATAGCCTATACTCTTTACACTTGTGTCCCATTAAGTAGAGTTTATTATAAGGAAACAGGTGCGGCGGTTTATTATAATTCATTACAGCATGCAGACCGCATAAAGCAAAGAGTTAAATTGTTTTTTGAGTCCTATAAAAGTGATGGCATCGCCGAGGATTATTTGGAGATGGTACTTCTACGATTAGAAGGATTATGTAAATACATGAAAAGAAAAGCACTAGAAGGCGATATGAACTTCCAAAAGATGATAGATGAAGGGCATCTTGAACATTATGAAAATGATATTCAGTTTATTCGTAAACATGGAAAAGAGTGGGTTTAATAAAATAAATCGTATACAAAAATAAAGCTCAGAGTCATATAGGGACTTTGAGCTTTTTAACGTATTAGTGTAGATGTTTTCCACAATAACCCGACTACTTATAACAGATGTCTTTTACTATATTAATGTAGCATAGTTATGAGTTTGTTACAGGCTGAGCTGTAGCAATCGGTAATTGGATATCGACAGTTGTTCCTATGTTTAATTCACTGGAAATGAATAATTTTCCGTGATGCTCTTGAATGATTTTATAGCACATCATTAAGCCAAGGCCAGTTCCTTTTTCTTTCAAGCTATAAAAAGGTTCGCCAAGACGAGCCATGCGCTCTTCAGGAATCCCACAGCCTTCATCCATAATGCGTATTGAAACAAAATCATTTTCTAACGAAGCTGTTTGAATGAATATGTTACCACCATCAGGCATCGCCTCGATTGCATTTTTTAATATGTTAATCAAAACTTGTTTTAATTGATTACTGTCACATTGAATGTCAGAAATATAATCGAAATGATCCATGATGATATGAACGCTATGCATAATTGCTGTTGGTAAAATAAAAGTTACAACTTCTTCAATTAATGTTTGTACGTTGCATGTATGAATGGATAACACTTGTGGTTTAGACATCGCCATAAATTGGCTTGTTATAGATTCCATTTGTGAAATTTCACTCAACATAACGTCCACATACCATTTATTTTCCTCATTTATTTCTGGATGTAATAACGTTAAAAATCCTTTTAATGAAGTGAGCGGGTTTCTAATTTCATGGGCAATTCCAGCTGTCAGTTGTCCTACTACTGCAAGTTTTTCGGATTTCCGTAATAACTTTTCAGTTTCTTTTAGTTCGGTAACGTCTCTTCCCATCACTATAAGACCTTTGCGTGAGCCATCAGGATGGAAGAGTGGGACTTTTGAAATGCTTAAAACTAGGTCGAAATCATTTCTATGTATAATAAATTCCTCTCCGTGAAGAATTTGTCCTTTTTGCCATGTTAGTTCATCGACTTCTTCACAATGCAAAAAAGATTCGCGGTATGCTTCGTTATATTGAATGAGTTCATTATCTCTTTTTCCATGATAAGGAACGTTATGGAAATTGAAACAAGAAAGCGCATAGTCATTCGCTTCAAGCCAGCGTCCTTCATGATCCTTAAAAATAACAAATGCAGGCATTGAATTCATTAATGTGCGTAATCGTTTCTCACTCTCTTGTAATACTTTCTCAATTCTTTCTGATTTTTCAAGGGGTTTCATAATGGCGTATACACCTGTTAAACGGTTTTTAACAAAAATAGGAACTAATTTTGTTACGGCATCTAGTAAATATCCGTCTTTATGATAAATAGAGACGATATACTCTTTTTGATTGTCAGCTGCAGCATTTTTTATGTATTGTAGCACTTGATCAGAAATATGTGCTTCTAAAATAGAAGTGATTGTTTTTCGCTCTAATTCGTTAGAAGTATAACCTAATATTCTTTCCGCAGAGGGGTTAATATGTAAAATAACTCCTTCTAAATTCAATGAAATAATACTATCAGGGTTATGTTCAAAAAGAGATGCATACATTTCTGCTAAAGAACGATTTTGTATATGGTTTCGCAAGCGCTCCGATACGTTTGGGTGACGCTTTTTTTGAGTAGATGAATGTTTTTTACGACTCATAATATTTCCTCCGTACAACTAGCATCTAAAAAAGATGAATCTAGTACTAACTATAATATAGGTGCAATGTGTATTTCTATAAAAAATGGAAATTATATAATAAATTTTCTTTTTTATTTTTAGTGGAAGGTAAAAAAGGGTAGTAATAAGAGAATCTTATATTGCTTTATTAATATTTTCTAAGTTACATGAATGTATTTTCGTTATAACATTAGAATAGAAGAGGGGGAAGGAATATGAAAAATTATATTCAAGGAATTGATCATGTACAAGTAGCGGCGCCAGTAGGATGTGAAGAAGAAGCGCGAGAATTTTATGGTAATAAAATTGGTATGGAGGAAATCCCAAAGCCAGAGGAATTAAAGAAGCGTGGTGGGTGTTGGTTTAAGTGTGGAAATCAAGAGATTCATATCGGAGTTGAGCAAAATTTTAATCCAGCTAAAAAAGCGCATCCAGCTTTTTATGTTTTGAAAATTAATGAATTTAAACAAAGGTTAATAAAGCAAGGTATTGAAGTAATAGATGATCATGCGCGACCAGATGTAATCAGATTTTACGTGTCAGATCCGTTTGGAAATCGAATTGAATTTATGGAAAATAAAAACTAGGTGAAGGTCCACCTAGTTTTTTACACTTTTCTAAACAATCCTAATACTTCAACAGTCTCCGTAATATTAACGAATGCATGAGGATCAATTTCCGAAATCGTTAGTTTCATACTTGCTAATTCTTCACGTGAAACGACTGTCATAAGTACACGTTTTTTTTCGTTTGAATAAGCACCTTCACCATCAAGTAACGTAATTCCACGTACTACAGTTGAAAGAAGCTTTTTTTTCATTTCTTCTGCTTGATTTGTTACAATCATAAGTGTAACTTTACGATGTTTCGTATGAACGGCATCAATTACTTTACCAGTTACATAAATTGAAAGTAAGCTTGTAAGGGCAACATCCCAAGTGAAGAAAAATCCTGCAATGACAACAACAACAGTATTTAATGCAATAAGGAATCCACCAAGTTTAATATCTCGCTTACGAGATAACAACATACCGATAATATCAAATCCACCAGTTGAACCATGGCAGTTAAAGACAAGACCAATACCAGCTCCGGCGATGACACCGCCAAATACAGATGATAAAAGTGGATCTGTTGCTACGACTTTTACTGGAACATAGTATAATGCAACAGATAATACAATTACAGAAACAACCGTGTTAAAAATTACTTTTTTTCCAAGACCTATGTATCCTAAAATAAGGATAGGTAAGTTCAATACAAAGTTAATAATACCTGTGTTTACAGGGGTTACAATCCCTAAAATAATAGCAATTCCGCCAATTCCACTACTTAAAATTTTATGGGGGATAAGGAAAAGATTAAAGGCAATTGCGATAATAATAGAACCAAAAATAACACCAAGAAATCTGACCATCTCTTTCCCGTCCTTCACTAAATAATCATATTATTTCAAGATTATATATGAAATTGAAAGTTTTTTGGGAAAACAGTTTATTTCGGAAAATTAGATTAATCTAAATAGTTCGATTGTTTGATAAATTGGGAGGGGATACAGATATGAAGATAACAACATATCAACAGAAAAGTCCTTTAAAACAAGAGTGTGAGGATTCATTTTTTTGTAATGAAGATAAAATGATTTACGGTGTATGTGATGGAGCAACTCCGCTCGTCCCGTTTTGTGATGAAAAAGGACATAATGGAGCATACATCGCTTCGCATTTATTTGCAAGTCATTTTACTTCGTTACGGGAGATTAATAGTTTACAAGGTGAAGTTGCAAAGGCGAATGAATTATTGCAAAACAAGATGCTAGAGTACAAGGTTGATACGAGAAAAAAAGACCATCTGTGGTGTACATGTATTGCAGCAGTTCAAATAGAAGGCGAAAAACTTGAATATGCACAGTTAGGTGATTGTATGATCGTTGCAATACTTCAAAATGGGGCGATGAGAGTATTAACGAAAGATACGGTTCAAGGAATTAGTAAACGTGCAAAAAAGAAGAGAGAGGAAGATAGAGAAAAGGGATTACCTGTACCTGAGGAACACGTTTTTCAAGATGTTCGGGAGCAGTTAAAATACAATCGCTATCTTGCAAATATGCCAAACGGCTACTCAGTTGCAAATGGGATGAAAGAAGCTATGGATTATTTACAATATGGTGAATTACAGGTAGCTGAAGTAAGTGGGATTTTTATTTGTTCAGACGGATTGTTTCACCCCGAGTGGTCGTTAGAGCAAACTGTAGCATATATAAGAAAAAATAGTATAAAAGAATATGTAGCAATCATTGAAAGGTTAGAAGGAGAAAATAGAATAAGACCAGATGATAAAACAGTTATTATGATCGATTTGTAAGAGGAGGATGTTCATATGGAAATTAAATGTGCAAATTTAACATTTCAAAATGAGTTAGTTCCTTTAGAAAAAGTAAATAAACTGATCATCCACCATACGTCAGAAGATGGCTGGGATGTGTATAAAACTCACGAATTTCATCAAAAGGTAAGAGGATGGAGCGGGATTGGTTACAATTATTTTATTGAAGAAGATGGAACTGTAGTCGAAGGGCGAGGTTTACATATTGGAGCACATGCGAAAGATAATAATAGTGACACAATTGGAATATGTATGACGGGAAATTTTGATAAATATGATCCAAATACTGCACAAATGAATTCATTATATTCTTTATGTAAAATGTTTATGAAGCAGTTTGCCATAGAGAAAGGAAATATACTCGGCCATAGGGAGTTAGAAGGGGTTACAAAAACTTGTCCAGGAAATCGCTTTTCTATGGTAGAGTTAAGAAAAGTATTATCTTAAATATAGAGGAGTAACGAATGATGATGAACATAAAAATACCGACTGATAAAAAAGAAGAGCTTGTAGCACAAATTCAGCAATTTTTCGTTGAAGAAGATTTAGATGAAATTGGACGTTTCCAAGCAGAACGTTTAATAGAGGAAATGATTAAATTAGTTGGACCATTTGCATACAATCAAGCAATTGGAGATGCAAGAAAGCTTGTAAGTGAGAAATTAACGAATATTGAAGAAGATTTGTATGTGTTAGAGAAGAATGAGGGTAAATAAAAAGAGCCAGATGGCTCTTTTTTTATTTGTTTTCTTTATGTTCTTTATATTCATGTACTTTTTCTTTTACATTACCGACAGTATCTTTAGCAGTGCCTTTCACCTTATCCCATTTTCCCTCGGCTTGTAATTTTTTATTGTCAGTTACTTTCCCGACAACTTCCTTTACTTCACCCTTTACCTTATCAATAGCACCTTCTACTTTTTCTTTTAAACCATGATCATGTTTAGTCATACATTTCTCCTCCTTGTAGTTTGAGTAGAATTCTCTTTTCATATTGCAAGTTGAATGATGTATCTAGTAATAGCGTAACAAATTTAGTTTGAATATTCAAATGAGTAACAGGATAGAAAGGTAATTGTCATAAAATGTATACATTCGTAATGGAAAGAAAAAGAAAGTTAATTATATGTCTTTCGCAGTCCATATTGATTTTGTATAAGCAATTTTCATATGGGCACGTTCCATATTATTTTGACTGCCGCTACCGAATCTTGCTTGTCCAACTATTAAATTACAATTGGATTCAAGAGCGGTCTCAATTCGTTTTTGAATTAATACGGTATGACAACCTTTACGTTGAAATTCTGGCAAAGTAGCAGAAGCAGCTAATGAAGCAACACCTTTATTTATATAAAGTACCCCTATACTAGCAGGAGTGTTTTGAACTTCGGCTATGAAAAAATGCCAGCCGGATTTATTGTAGAGAATTTCGTTATTTTGGTGCACACCATATTTTGTAAAGGATGGCATGTTAAATCCACGTACATATATGTCTGCAAAAATATCAAATTCATTTTCTTTTAGTTGGCGTACTGAAATGTTAGAAGGCAGCAGCGATGAGTCTTCTCTTGGTAAACTATATAAAGCGGTATGGAAGTTAGATTGATAAAAATCTTTTTGAGATAAGTATTGAAATAATTCAGTTGCACCTTGCGCTGGTGTAATTTCAAAACGGCAAGGGATTTGTAGTGATTGATAATAAGCGATGATTTCATCTATCTCATCTGTATTTGTAAAGGTAACGCCTTTTACTGTGTTAAAAGCAGGACCAGCAATTATTTTTGATGAAAAGGCAGTGGCACTCCCGAACTTTTTCGTTTGTACTTGCATTGGGTTGCCGCTTATTGTTTGTAGTGCCTCTAATCTAGAAGAAAGCATATGTATTTCTGCGTTTTCAATTTCTTGTGCTGTATTGACTGTCATAATTGTACTCATACGATTCCTCCGTCAATTAATATAGTTCATAGTACATATACGATTTTTCTTCTGAGATTCCTATTGAAATGTAAGAGAATAAGAGGTTTTTTGGAAGGGAAATGGAAGCGAACTGTCGAAGGGAGTGGAAACAGATTAAAGGTGGTGCTCTCATGAAACAGAAAGACGTGCAGACATGCTCTCATTGCGGTTCTCAAAACATAGGAGAAGGTGAGTTTATCGGTTATGCACAAATACGGAAAAAGGAAACGATGTTCACATCTTCACCAGTGGATGCTTATATTTGTACAGATTGCGGGAATATCCTTTCATTAAAGGTACGGAATTATGAAAAGTTTAAGCAGAAGCCGTTATGATTGTTAAGAAGTGGTAATATAAAACGTCGTATACGAAAGATCTTACATTAAGTTAATTTAATAAAAGTGACATTTTACATATATATGAGTACGGCTTAAAAAAAGAGATAAAAACATATACTGTATGAGATGCTCATCATTCATTACATGAAGCAGAAAAATATATAGAAGAAAAAGTAGTCATCTTAGAATGGTTCATAACGAAAACTCCTTTAAATGAATAAAGGAGTTTTTTTATTTTTTACAACAATAATTCCCTTTAATTGTTATAATTGGTCATTAAGAGTAATTATTTTATTAACGCCATAATTATAGAAGAAAAACAGCTAAATCGTATTTAAAACCGCTATATAACACAATCGCAACCGTAAGTTGACAAAGTGCAACCGCAGGAAGATAGAGATAAGGGCAATGTTTACATACAATTTAGGTAAGAAAACAAAGGGGGACACACATATGGGATTTGGTGAAAAGCTTTTTAAATTAAGAAAGGAAAAGGGCCTTTCTCAAGAAGCGTTAGCTGAAAAATTAAACACAACAAGGCAAGCAGTTAGTAAATGGGAAAACGGTCAAGGATTTCCTGAAACTGAAAAGTTAATAATGATTGGAAATGTATTTGAAGTATCACTCGACTATTTATTAAAAGAAACTGCTGAGCAAAGTAATGAAAATGTGGATGGCTATTACGTAAGTCAGGAAATGGCAGAAGGGTATATAGTGTATGGGCAAAAAATTTCTAAATATATTGCGTTAGGATTTAGCTTGCTTATTTTATCTACAATACCGTATTTATTATTTAAAGAAAATGCAACAATGTCTACATTCCTTGTCATTATCATTGCTGTCCTTGGAATTGGAGCAATGATGGTACCTGTAACTATAGAAGAGAGTCGATACAATGTATTAAAAAAAGAAGAATTACTATTTGATCCAAACTTTTTAAAAGAATTGACAAAAAGATATGCGACTATTAAAAAGAAGTATGCTGCAGTAGTAATTGTTGGACTTTGTTTCATAGCAGCAGGAGCGATACCATTTTTATTTGAGAAAAAACGAATTACTTCAGGAGAGCTCGTGCAGTATTATCCTTATTGTGTTGTACTTATTGCTATCGGGTTTTATCTTTTTGTTCGTGTTTTAGGAGTGTTAGAGACGTATCGGATTTTAGTAGAAAATAAAGAATATAGTAATCGTGTCATTTTTAAATTAAAAAAGAAAGTAAGAAAAAAGGTAGATAGTTTTTAAATAGGAGAGAACCATGTTTTGTATCGTATGTATTCAAAACATGGTTTTTATTTATTAGAATTATTTCCAAAGAAATAATTCAGAAAATACAGAAAAATATCGTAATTATTTGTGGAAGTCTGTTATAATATACAGAAATGAAAACGCTTTAAAGGGAGGCTATAAACAATATGATGATGAATGTACCGCTAACAATTAGTTCTATGATGGAAAGAGCAGAGAAACTGTTTTCGAAGAAAGAAATTGTTTCACGGACACATGATACAGTTACGACGTTAACGTATAAGCAGTTAGGTGAAAGGACGAGAAGACTTTCAAGTGAGCTAAAAAAATTAGGAATTAAAGAAGGCGAGCGTATAGGAACGTTAGCGTGGAATCATCATCGACATGTGGAGGCGTATTTTGCTATTCCAGGTATTGCTTCCGTTTTACACACAATTAATATTCGTTTATCTCCTCAACATATTTCATACATTATTCAGCACGCAGAAGATCGCATTTTACTCATTGATGAAGATCTCGTACCACTTGTTGAAAATATTCAATCACAATTATCAACTGTACAAGCCTACATTATTATGACTGATAAAGACGAACTTCCAAAAACTACACTGGAGCCTGTATATCATTATGAAAAGCTATTAGAAGAAGGAGATCCCAATTTCCAATTTGTAAAAGATATTGATGAAAATACACCTGCTGGTATGTGTTATACGTCAGCGACTACAGGGAATCCAAAAGGTGTTGTTTATACGCATCGTAGTACGGTTTTGCATTGTATGGCACTCGGTTTAGCCGATACAGCTGCTTTATCGGAAAGTGATGCGGCTATGGCAATTGTACCGATGTTCCATGTGAATGCTTGGGGGCTTCCTTTTGCAGCTACTTGGTTTGGAACTAAACAAGTTCTGCCAGGACCAATGTTTACTCCAAAAATTTTATTAGAGATGATTCAAGCTGAAAAAGTAACGATAGCAGCAGGTGTGCCGACAATTTGGCTCGGTGTATTACAAGAGTTAGAAAATAATAGTTACGATTTATCTAGTATAACGAGAATATTATGCGGTGGTGCTGCTGCACCGAAAAGCGTTATTAAAGCATTTGAGCAAAAATATAATGTTCCTTTCGTACATGCATATGGTATGACTGAAACAAGCCCGCTCGTAACACTTGCACGTTTAAAAAGTTATGAAACAGAATTATCATATGAAGAGCAATTAGAAATCCGCTCAAAACAAGGATATCTTGTCCCTGGTGTAGAGATGAAAGTAGTCGGTACAAACGGTGAAGTGAAGTGGGATGGTACTGAGATGGGAGAGTTATGTTTACGAGCACCTTGGATCGCTGAAAGCTATTATAACGATGATCGTACTGTCGAAGGTTTTCGTGATGGTTGGTTATATACAGGAGATGTCGTTACGGTTGATGAGGAAGGCTGCGTGAAAATTGTTGATCGTACGAAAGATGTTATTAAAAGCGGAGGAGAATGGATTTCTTCAGTGGATCTTGAAAATGCTTTAATGGCACATGATGCTATATTTGAAGCGGCTGTCGTTGCAATTCCTCATCCGCAGTGGCAAGAACGCCCAGTCGCCTGCGTTGTTCAAAAGAAAAATAGTACGGTTACAAAAGAAGAAATATATGAGTTTTTAAAACCGCAGTTTGCTAAATGGTGGTTACCGGACGATATTGTATTTATGGAGGAAATTCCGAAAACATCTGTTGGGAAGTTTTTAAAGCAGGCGCTTCGGAAAGAACTTGAGCATTTGCATAAAGAGAAATAATTGAATTTACATTTGTAAACTTATGTGGAAATAAGGTTGACAAAGAGTGGATAGAAAGATAATATAACTCCTATAATATGTTATCTAAAATCTAATTTAAGTTTACAAATAGGAGAAGCAAACATGAATACAAAAAACTTAGTTTTCGTCGCTTTATTTAGTTCTATTATGGGAGTGTTAGGGTTAATACCTCCAATTGCTCTTGCTATTACACCAGTTCCAATTACATTACAATCACTCGGTGTTATGCTTGCTGGTGGGTTGTTAGGCTCACGTCTTGGTGCGTTAAGTCAGCTTATTTTTTTACTTATAGTTGGAGTTGGAGCACCATTACTTGCTGGTGGGCGCGGGGGACCAGGTGTATTTGTTGGGCCAAGTGCAGGATACTTACTTGGTTATATCGTTGGAGCGTTTGTCATTGGATATTTAATTGAGCGTTTACGTGAAGTTTCTATTATAAAAGTACTATGCATTAATATAATTGGTGGTATTTTCGTAGTTTATGTATTTGGTATCATTGTCCAAGCTTTCGTAATGGATATTTCCGTATGGGAAACGATGAAAGTAAGTGTCGCATTTTTACCAGGTGATTGCATAAAGGCGACTATAGCAGCGATTCTTGTGACAAGATTACATCGCTCATTGAAACATATTATTACGCCTGCTTTGAAGAATAAAAAAATTACAAATGCAGGGTAAGAAAAAGGAGAAACACGTTACTTGCGTGTTTCTTTTTATTATTTTGTAAAGAAAGGAAGTCTCATATGGGGATTACAAAAGAATATAAAAAGTATGCCTCTTTACAACCAAATAAAATAGCGATTAAAGAAAACGATAGAGTATTAACATATAAAGAATGGTTTGAGTCAGTGTGTAAAGTAGCAAAATGGTTGAATGAAAAAGAATCGCAGAATAAAACGATAGCAATTTTATTAGAGAATAGTATGGAATTTTTACAAATATTTGCGGGTTCCGCTATGGCTGGATGGGTTTGTGTGCCGCTAGATATAAAATGGAAACGAGATGAGCTTAAAGACAGACTAGTGATTAGTAAACCAGATGTTATTGTGGCGGAGCAGTATAGGCTTAGTGATATATCGTGCGAAGAAGGAAGGATTATTGAGATTGAAGAATGGAAAGAAATGATTGAGAACTATCTTCCTACATACTATTCTGTAGAAAATGTACAAAACGCTCCTTTTTATATGGGATTTACATCGGGATCAACAGGAAAGGCAAAAGCATTTTTACGTGCACAACAGTCGTGGGTTCATAGTTTTGATTGTAATGTACATGACTTTCATATGAAAAAGGAAGATTCTATTTTAATAGCAGGGACACTTGTTCATTCTCTTTTCTTATACGGGGCAATAAGTGCATTGTTTTTAGGGCAAACGGTACACATAATGAGAAAGTTTGTACCAGTTCAAGTGCTATCTAGTATAAGGATAGAGAATATTTCTGTAATGTATACAGTTCCTACAATGCTTGAGTCTTTGTATAAAGAAAATAAAGTAATTGAAAGTGAAATGAAAATTATTTCGTCAGGAGCGAAATGGGAAGCTGAAGCAAAAGAGAAGATGAAGAATGTGTTTCCTTATGCAAAAAGATATGAGTTTTATGGTGCGTCTGAGCTAAGCTTTGTAACGGCATTGGTTGATGAAGAGAGTGAAAGAAAACCGAATTCAGTAGGGAAACCTTGTCATAATGTACAAGTTCGAATATGTAATGAAGCAGGAGAAGAAGTACAGACAGGTGAGATAGGAACTGTGTATGTGAAAAGTGATCAATTTTTTATGGGCTATGTATCGGATGGAGCTATAATCCCGCAATTGTCCGAAGGTGGCTGGATGACAGTGCAGGATGTGGGCTACCAAGATGAGGAAGGCTTTATATATATTGTTGGTAGAGAGAAGAATATGATTTTATTTGGAGGAATCAATATTTTCCCAGAAGAAATAGAAAGGGTATTACAGACACATCCAGCTGTTGAAGAAATAGTTGTGGTTGGTGTAGAAGATAGTTACTGGGGTGAAAAGCCTGTCGCTATCGTAAAAGGAAGTGCTACAAAGCAACAATTAAAGAGTTTTTGCTTACAACGATTATCATCTTTTAAAATACCGAAAGAATGGTACTTTGTTGATGAAATACCTTATACAAATAGCGGGAAAATAGCTCGCAATGCAGCAAAAAGTATGATTGAAAACCGGGAGAAGATACATGAATAGGGCGGTTATTGTAGAAGCGAAAAGAACACCTATTGGTAAAAAAAACGGGATGTTGAAAGATTATGAAGTTCAGCAATTAGCAGCACCACTTCTTACGTTTTTAAGTAAAGGAATTGAGAGAGAAATAGACGATGTTATATTAGGGAATGTTGTTGGACCGGGAGGTAATGTTGCAAGACTATCTACTTTAGAAGCGGAACTTGGTTATCATATTCCTGGTGTAACGATTGACCGGCAATGCGGCGCTGGATTGGAAGCAATTCGTACTGCGTGTCATTTTATTCAAGGGGATGCAGGTAATTGTTATATTGCTGGGGGCGTAGAGAGTACAAGTACGTCACCTTTTCAAAATAGAGCGCGGTTTTCACCTGAAACAATTGGGGATCCAGATATGGGATTAGCGGCTGAGTATGTTGCAGAGCAATATAACATAACAAAAGAGATGCAAGATGAATATGCTTGTCTTAGTTATAAAAGAACGCTGCAAGCATTAGAAAAAGGATATATACAAGAAGAGATATTACCTCATTATTTTAATGGATTATTAGATGAATCTATAAAGCGAGAAATGAATTATGAAAGAATGATTAAGAGAACGAAACCTGTATTTTTACAAAATGGAACGGTAACAGCAGGGAATTCGTGTGGTGTAAATGACGGGGCATGTGCTGTTCTTGTAATGGAAGAGGGGCAAGCTCGGAAATTAGGGTACAAGCCAGTTCTTCGTTTCGTTCATAGTGCTGTAGTTGGAGTTGACCCAAATCTTCCAGGAACTGGTCCGATATTTGCCGTACAAAAACTACTTAGAGAAATGAATTTAGTAATAGAAGATATTGATTGTATTGAGATGAATGAAGCGTTCGCCGCTAAAGTTGTTGCATGTGCGCAAACGTTACAAATTCCGTATGAAAAGTTAAATGTAAATGGTGGTGCGATTGCGCTTGGTCATCCGTACGGTGCATCTGGAGCTATGCTTGTAACACGTTTGTTTTATCAGGCTAAAAGAGAGCATATGAAATATGGAATTGCGACATTAGGAATTGGTGGGGGAATTGGGCTTGCTCTTTTATTTGAAAAAATAGAAGACTAGCAAGTTAACTAGTTTTCTACTTTTTGAGGAACATAAACATTGCTACCAGGTTTTGCTTTTATTTCATTCCAAGCAGCGATAGCATCAGCTTTTGATTTTTCTTTGTTATTTGGATCTTCGAAAAAGTCGCGAGTAAAGCGATTGTATTCAAACTGTGTACCGATAGTTGTTTTATAGGATGGTTCTTTTTTACGTTCGTTTTCTTCGTACCAAAACGTTATCGCGTCTTCATATATTTTTCCAATATTCTCTTTAAAAAACTTTTGAAGAGCTACTGTAAAGCGAAAGTTTGCTCCAATTTTTTCTTTGAAAAAAGCACGCACATCTTCACTACAGCGGTGATTTTCAGTAATAATTGTTTGAAGAGAAAGATCTTTATAAGAGAGGGAAGCTTTACTCACTTTTTGATGAGAACTGTTTTTTAATACTTTACCCGTAGTTAAATAATGTGAGATACGCCCGCTTATTTCAATCTTAGAGCCACTAGCTGGTAAATCATGCTCACGACAAAATGTTTGCAGTTCTGTTTTTAACCAATAATAGTTTTGGAAATCTTCAAGAGATATAGACTTTGTTAAAGGTGGGCGCATGCATATAACAACTTATTTCTTCCATAATTTTCTTTAATTATAAAACATACGTTCTTTTTGTGGAAGGATTAATTTATAAATTTAATGGGAAGAGGAGATTACATATGGAAAATGTAATGCAAGTTCGTGTTACTGGAATTTTAATTGAAGATGAAAAAGTATTGTTAGTAAAACAAAGAGTCGCTAATCGGAATTGGTCTTTACCTGGAGGAAGAGTAGAGAACGGTGAAACGTTAGAAGAAGCGATGATTCGAGAAATGAGAGAAGAAACCGGATTAGAAGTTAAGATTAAGAGACTACTCTATGTTTGTAATAAACCAGATGCTATCCCATCTTTATTGCATATTACATTTCTGCTTGAAAGGATTGCAGGTGAAATCAAGCTTCCGTCTAATGAATTTGATCTTAATCCAATTCATGATGTACAAATGGTAGCGATAGAAGAATTGAGTAGATATGGTTTTTCTGAGAAGTTCATTAAACTTGCATCTGAAAAGTTCTTGAACGCAGGAAGTTATCAAGGGTTAAAACAAAATATTGGTTTGTAAACATAAGAGGAGGCTGTTATTTTAGAACAGCCTCCTCTTACTCTATAAGTTGTGTTTATTGTCGTATTTTGTTGAAAAATCGATATTTCTTATAGAATCGTTCATATAATTTCATTTACTGTACTACTGTGCACAAAGCAGAAAAGAGAAGTGGATGTCACACAGTTCAATGACATCCCATTCATAAAATAATCTACACTGCTGACTGTAAAGAAGAAACAAGTTGATTTAAAAACTCATCCCCACTCATAATTGCTTTTCCACCGCCGCGAGCATTCTTTTTATTTCCGCCACCTTTTCCTTCAATAGAAGGGAGGGCATCTTTTAAAAGTGTATTCATATCGAGTGTCACTGCTTTACCACAAGCGAGAATACATTGTAATTTGTCCTCATTTTCAATAACGAAATATGTAATTGCGTGTTCTTGTTGTTCCGTAATAATAGCAGCTAGTTTTGCGACTTCTTGCATAGAGCGATTTGTAAATGCTCGAGAGATAAGTGTTCCAGCGTATATTTCTGCAGGTTGTTGTAATAGTTCATTTGCTTCTACAAATAATAGTTTTTCATTCATTGCTTGTACTGCCTTTTCGTTTTCTTTTTGAGAGGTAAGAAGTTGTGCTACTTTTGCTGGAATATCAGTGTCGCTACTGTTCAATTGTTTAGAAACATCTTTCATAATTTGTTGCTGTTGTCCCATTAATTTAAGAGAGCGCCAACCAGCGATAAATGTTAAGCGTATACCACCTTTATTGCGCTCCCATCCTAGTACTTGAATAGGGCCTACTTCACCTGTATGTTTCGGGTGTGTTCCACCACAACCGTTGTAGTCATAGTTTTCGATGATAACAACCCGTATATTTTCTGTCATAGTTGGTTCTTTGCGAAGGGGTAATGCTTTGGCCTCTTCTAAGTTCATCCATTTAATACGAATAGGGTGGTTTTCAAAAACAATTTGATTAGCAATTTGTGCGGCCTTCTCAACAGTTTCTGTAGAAAGATTGGCAGTTTCTAAATCAATGGTTATAGTTTCTTTTCCAAGATGGAACCCGATTGTCGGTATGTTAAAGTGATCCCAAAAAGCAGCGGATAAAATGTGCTGAGCTGTATGTTGTTGCATATGGTCAAAACGGCGCTCCCAATCTATTTTACCCTCTACTTCTTCTGTATGTAATTGTTCTATTATGAAATGACGAATTTCTCCATTTACTTCTTCAACGTTACTTACCGGAATACCATTTAAAGTTCCAGTGTCATGTGGTTGTCCGCCGCCTGTTGGATAAAATGCAGTTTCATTTAAGACAACATATAAGTTTCCTTCTGTATCATGCTCTTGTTTTATAACTTTAGTAGTAAAGTCTTTCTTATAAGCGTCGATGTAATATAATTTTTTCTCCAATTTTCTTTCCCCTTTCGTGTTAGCTAGTTTCATTGTAAAGCAATTGAAATTAGTTTCCTAATATTTCAGAAGAAAGAAACTTTTTTTAGAATTTTCTTGCTATAATAAGAAGAAAATGCGGGGGGGAATGAAAATGCCATATGAAAACGGCGTAGATAAGTTGCTTAGTTTAAGCAGAAATATTTCCGAATTATATCGAGAATTAAATGAGATGACCCGGATTTTAACGGATTGTAATCGAGAAAGTGTGAAATTTGATAGGTTATATGTAAAGGAGTTACTTTGGAAAAAAGAAGATGTCATAGAGAAGTATGAACAATTACTCGTCCAGCTTTGTATTAATGAATGCTTTGATTTAAAAAGTGTAATTACTGGCGAATATAAGTATACATATGAAGAAGTAGAAAGCATTGTTTTAGAATTTAATGAAAAGTATAATGTAGCTATTTTAATTAAAGATGTTTGTAAAGAACTACAGTTTACATACGGAATTGATATGGAAATAACGAGAACAGCTCGGGTATAAACATCTCAAGTGTAGAAAAAGGAAAAAGAAAGCAGATCCTTTGCTTTCTTTTTTTATGTAAGAAAAGGGAGAGTAGGTTTAAAGATGAAGGGGAAGTTACAAAATATTCATCCACTTGGAATGAGTATCATTATAGGGACATTATTTGCTAGGTTTGCAACTTCAATGAGCATTCCTTTTTTAGCGATTTATTTAACGACTGTTAAAGACGTATCGGCTGGAATGACCGGTGCTATCATTGGAACGAGTGCGCTTGTTGGAGTGTTTGCTAGTTTTATTGGAGGCAATTTATCGGATCGATTTGGTCGAAAGATGATTATAATATGGTCCATGATTGTTTGGGTGTTTGTATTTATAGGATTTTCAGTTGCAGATCATGTTTTGAGTTTCTTTCTATTAAACGCTTTGAATGGATTATGTCGTTCTTTTTTTGAACCGACATCAAGAGCTTTATTATCAGATTTAACGAAACCAGAGTATCGTTTACTCGTATATAATTTGCGTTACGGTGCAATAAATGTTGGAGTAGCGATGGGTCCACTTGTTGGATTACAGATTGGAAGTGCAAAATCAACGATTCCTTTTTTAGTAGCCGCTGGAGTGTACATTTTATATACAGTTATATTAGCGTTTCAATTTAAGAAATATCCACTTGATAAAAAGAAAGTAACTACAGAAAATCCGGTCACAATGTTAAGTGCGGTTCGGATTTTGCGAAAAGACATAGTATTTTTAGTTGCTTTAGTCGGGATTATTTTGAGTAATAGTGGTTTTTCACATTTAACGACGACACTATCTCAATATTTTGCAAACGCACATATATTTCAAGATGGAGTAAAGTTGTTCTCATATATGCTAACTTTAAATGCGGTTACAGTAGTAGTTATTCAATACCCTGTTATTCAAATGTGTAAAAAGTATACGCCGTTAGCATCTATTATGGTTGGAACGTTATTTGTGAGCGGGGGATTGTTTGGATTTGGACTAGTAGAATCTATGTTAGGGGCTGCTATATGTACAATTATTTTTACATTCGGAGAAGTATTAATGTTTTCAATGACAGATGTATTTATTGATGAGATAGCTGTTTCACATTTGAAAGGGACATATTTTGGAGCTATGGGCTTTTCAGGAATTGGAGTAGTAATTGGTCCTTGGTTTGGCGGGATACTTCTCGATCATTATGGATATCAAAATGGCTTTATAGTATTTTTAACATTAGCTATATTTTCAAGCATAGCGTTCCCAGTTCTTTTAGTGACAAAAGGTTTAATGAAAAAAAGATATATTAGAAATTCTAAAATAGAAATACATGCGAAATAACATGAGCCCGAGCAAACTAAAATGTTGCTCGGGCTTATATTTATATCAATCGTTAATTCGAAAAAAGACTTTCTCTTCATGCTTATTGGCAACTTCGTTTTTGGAAATATGAATGGCTAAATATCCATTCTCTAAACAGGCTAGCATCTTGTTATAAATGATATTAGTAGGTAAAGGAACAATCCGCTGTAAAGAAGTGTTTTTATAAAGTATACAAATGTTTAGGCCTGTCTCCATCTTTTTAATGAGTACATTTTGTGCAGTTGCATTTGGTACATCTGTTTCCAAAATGTATTCTTGCTCTGTTTCACAAAGGTCAATATGAATTTGATTTGGAAAACTAAAGTTACTACAAGAATCAGAACAAAATTGATCCATCCATTCTTCGAAACCATCAACATGAAAAAGACAATCCTTCTTTTTCTTGCCCATGAAAGACACCCTCCGTAAAATCTCAATTCATACTATGTTATGCATGAATGAAATAGAGGTGAAGAACAAATAGAAAAATATAAACATTTTATGTGAAAGATACAGTGTGTGTGAATACTTTTGCTTTACATATCATGATGTGCATGATTTTTTTGACGTGAATGATTACGATTTTTAACTTTGTGAGATCCACTTAAAGGTTCGGGCTGTCCAGAAGATTGCCCTTTTTTCTCGTTTTGACGATTAGATTGATTATTGTTTTTACCCATTGTATTTTACACCTCCTCTCCCTATTTAGAATGAGAGAAGTTTGCGAATTTATACGAGAATGTTTTTTGAGAAACGGGTAAAGATAAGTAGGACTAACTCATATAGGAAGGGGAAAGTGTTATGCCATATCATAAAGATAAGCAACAGGCTTTTCAGGCTGCGCAGCAAGGGGTTGTTCAAGCGGAAAATATATTCAATAATATTGTGAAAAATGACCCGAATTACGGCCATGATTTAAAAGAGTTACGCCAAGAAGTGCAAGAGGCGTACGAACAGATTCAAAATGCACTTGAAGTAGCATCAGAAACGCAGCGTCCACAACTTGAGCAATATGAAAGTAATCTCCAAAATATTATGCGAAATGTAGATCAAATAGAAAAGTGAAAAAGGTTGTTGTGAATTCAACAACCTCATTACTTTTAGTGCTACTATGCTGAAACGAAAAATTATTCTATCAATTTTTTCTTTAATTTGTGCAGTACATATATTTCAAGTGGACAAAGTGGAAGCTAAAATGTTGTTAAGAAAAGAGCTAGAGCCAACTGGCTATGTAACATGGGAAGTGCCAAATAATGAAAAAATTATCGCAATTACATTTGATGATGGACCGGACCCAACTTATACACCGCAAGTATTAGAGTTATTACGTCAATATAAAGCGGAAGCGACTTTTTTTATGATTGGCTTTCGAGTTCAACGTAATCCGTACTTAGTAAAGCAAGTGTTGAAAGAAGGGCATGAAATTGGAAATCATACGATGAATCATTTGTATGCGAGTAATTCATCAGATGAAAAATTAGAACATGATATTTTAAATGGAAAGAAATATTTTGAAAAATGGGTGAAAGAACCTTTATTGTTCCGTCCACCAGGTGGATATATTAATGATGCTGTATTTACTACGGCAAAAAGAGCTGGGTATCAAATTGTTCTATGGTCATGGCATCAAGACCCTCGTGATTGGGCGAATCCAGGTACAGAATCCATAGTAAATCATGTTGTGAAAAATGCTAAAAGTGGAGATATTGTACTGTTGCACGATGGAGGAAGTGATCGTAGTCAAACAGTGGCGGCATTAGCAAAAATTTTACCTGAGCTGAAAAAGCAGGGTTATCGATTTGTAACAGTTTCGGATTTGTTACGTTATAAACATTAGAGAAAATCCCAAAAGGTATACCTTTTGGGATTTTTCGTTACTGATTCTTTTTTCGTTTTTTATTATTTTGTCGCTCTGCCGGAGTTAAAGGTTCATTTGCGAACTCTTCATTATAGCCAGTTCCTTGCCCTTGGGCGGATGCAGCATTCATTCCTGAAATAATATGATTGGCTTTTCGTTTACCCATTTTCTCACCTCTATAATGTTTTTTATAGACGAACCATGAGTCGTTCATAGCATATATGAACGTAAAGTAAAACGCTGAAAGAGTGCTTTACTTTATAGTAATAGTATTAATAAAGAGCATGGACACTATTCAAATTTAGAAAGATAAAGAAAACTTATGATAATCCATAAGTTTCTTATTATTTACTTATTTAGAAAGTTGTAATAAGATATTATCGTAAGGTATTGAAAAGTTTGTCTACATTTTATATTCAGACAAATTAGTCACGTTTAACAGGGGGGAAACATAATGGTCAAACATAATCCATTTCAATCACGTGCAACTTTTGAACTAGATGGAAAGACGTATCATTATTATCAATTGAAAGCGCTTGAAAACGCAGGGGTTGGCAACGTATCTCAATTACCATATTCCGTGAAAGTTTTACTTGAATCTGTACTTCGTCAAGTAGACGGACGCGTAATTACAGAAGAACACGTTACAAATTTAGCGAAATGGGGAACGAAAGATGTTCAAGATATCGATGTTCCGTTTAAACCATCTCGCGTAATCTTACAAGACTTCACAGGTGTTCCAGCTGTTGTAGATTTGGCTTCGCTTCGTAAAGCAATGGCAGATATGGGCGGAGATCCTGATAAAATTAATCCAGAAATTACTGTAGACCTTGTAATTGACCACTCTGTACAGGTTGATAGAGCGGGTACAGCGGACTCGCTTGCATTCAACATGGACTTAGAGTTTAAACGTAATGAAGAACGTTATAAATTTTTAAGCTGGGCACAGAAATCATTTGATAACTACCGTGCAGTTCCACCAGCAACAGGTATTGTACACCAAGTAAATCTTGAATATTTGGCACCGGTTGTTCATGCGGTGAAAAATGCTGAAGGTGACTTAGTTGCATACCCAGATTCATTAGTTGGAACTGACTCACATACAACAATGATTAATGGTATTGGTGTTCTTGGATGGGGCGTTGGTGGTATTGAAGCAGAAGCAGGAATGCTTGGACAGCCTTCATATTTCCCAGTACCTGAAGTAATCGGTGTGAAATTAACTGGTACACTTCCAAGTGGTACAACAGCAACTGATGTTGCATTAAAAGTAACACAAGTGTTACGTCAAAAAGGTGTAGTTGGTAAATTTGTTGAGTTCTTCGGTAGTGGACTAAAGAGCATGCCTTTAGCTGACCGTGCAACAATTTCAAATATGGCACCAGAATACGGTGCAACTTGTGGATTCTTCCCAATCGACGATATTTCATTAGAATACTTACGTTTAACAGGTAGAGATGAAGAGCAAATTCGCGTTGTTGAAGAATATTGTAAAGCAAACGGTTTATTCTATACAGCAGATAGTAAAGATCCAATCTATACTGATCTTGTTGAAATTGATTTAAATACAATCGAATCTAACCTTTCTGGACCGAAACGTCCGCAAGATTTAATCCCGCTTTCAGATATGAAAGAGGAGTTCCATAAAGCTGTTGTAGCACCAGTTGGAACACAAGGACTTGGATTCAATGAGCAAGAGTTTGATAAAGAAGTGAAAGTTACATTGAAAGATCAAGAAGTAACGATGAAAACAGGTGGAATTGCAATCGCTGCAATTACAAGCTGTACAAATACGTCAAATCCGTACGTGTTAATTGGAGCAGGGTTAGTTGCGAAGAAAGCAATTGAAAAAGGACTTAAAGTACCTGGTTACGTAAAAACATCGTTAGCACCAGGATCTAAAGTTGTTACAGAGTACTTAGATAAGTCTGGCTTAACAACGTATTTAGATCAATTAGGTTTCCAAACAGTTGGTTACGGCTGTACGACTTGTATCGGTAACTCTGGTCCATTAGCAGAGGAATTAGAAGAAGCAATCGCAGCAAATGATTTATTAGTAACATCTGTTTTATCTGGTAACCGTAACTTTGAAGGTCGTATTCATCCACTTGTAAAAGCAAACTACTTAGCATCACCACCACTTGTTGTGGCATATGCACTTGCAGGTACTGTTGATATTGACCTGAAAAATGATGAAATCGGTAAAGATGTAAATGGTAATGCTGTTTACTTTAATGATATTTGGCCAGCAGCTAAAGAAATTGAAGATGTAGTTCAAAGTGTTGTTACATCTGAATTGTTCAAAAAAGAATATGCGCAAGTATTTAACAGCAATGAGCGCTGGAATGAAATCCAAACTTCAAATGAAGCTTTATATACTTGGGATAATGATTCAACATACATTCAAAACCCACCGTTCTTCGAAGGATTATCTAAAGAGCCGGGTGAAGTTGAAACGTTATCAGGTTTACGCATAGTTGGTAAATTTGGTGATTCTGTAACGACAGACCACATTTCACCAGCAGGTTCAATTGGTAAGCACACGCCAGCTGGACGTTATTTACTAGAAAACGGCGTACAACCAGTCGACTTTAACTCTTACGGTTCTCGTCGTGGTAACCATGAAGTTATGATGCGTGGTACATTTGCAAACATCCGTATTAAAAACCAAATCGCACCAGGAACAGAAGGCGGATATACAACATATTGGCCAACTGGTGAAGTAACATCTATCTATGATGCTGCTATGAAGTATAAAGAAGATGGCACAGGCCTTCTAGTTGTTGCTGGTAAAGACTACGGTATGGGAAGTTCTCGTGACTGGGCTGCGAAAGGTACAAACTTATTAGGTATTAAAGCAGTAATCGCAGAAAGCTTCGAGCGTATTCACCGCAGTAACTTAGTGTTAATGGGCGTATTACCATTACAATTTAAAGATGGCGACAGTGCTGAAACATTAGGTCTTGTTGGTGACGAGTCATTTGAAATTCAAATTGACAAAACGGTTAGACCACGCGATCTTGTAAAAGTAGTTGCAATCGATGCAGAAGGAAAAGAGAAGCAATTTGAAGTAGTAGCTCGTTTCGATAGTGAAGTTGAAATTGACTACTACCGTCACGGTGGTATCTTGCAAATGGTTCTTCGTTCGAAAATCGAAGAGTCAAAAATATCAAACTAAATAATTGAAATGAATGATAAGGAAGCTAACATTTGTTAGCTTCCTTATTTTATGTACAGAGGGAAAGGGATGAAACCACTTGGTTTCATCCCTTTCCTTTTATTATGCAAAATTGGGGGAATGACAATGAATGAGTATAGAAGAATAATGTTGCCGCTGTTGCAAGAAAAGCTATTGCTAATTAGTGCGATTTGTAGCGGAATAGTAGCTGCCATTTTAAATTTATCCCGTCCGCTATTTATGGGGCTAATTGTAGATAACCTTATTCAGCGGGAGTTAAAAGGTACGTATGTATATATTGCTTTGTTTGCGGGGAGCCGCTTTTTGATGTGGGTGAACAATCTGTTATTTGATTATGTAAGCTCAAAAGTAAGTCAGCGAATATTACGAGAGAAGCGTATAGATGTATTACGTCATTTTTTCTTATTACCATTTGAAGAAAGTGAGAAGGTAAAACAAGGGGAGTTAGAAACATTAGTCGTTTCTGATATTCCGAATTGGATAAGGTTATATGGATCTATATTAATAGAATACATCCACGCCATTGCACAATTTATTGGTGCGCTCATAGCACTACAACATATAGATATACAGTTCATATGGTGGGTAGCGCCGTTTTTATTTTTCAGTGTAATTGTTCCAATGCTTATGGGGGGAAAAGTAAGAAATATTGCAAGTATTGCTCAAAAAAATCAATCAAGTGTTGTAGAGATGATGTCACAGTTTGTAAAAGGTATACAAGATTTACGTAGTTTACAAAAAGAAAAATGGGCAATTCATTTGTTTAAAGGAGTGACGGCACAATCTTATAAAACAGAAGTAAGGAAGACGATGATACAACATTGTATTGGGATAGTTGGAACGGTAATAGAAACAGGAGCATATATAGTTGTTCTTATTATAGGAGCAAAAAAAATAATAAAAGGGGATATGGAAGTCGGTTCGCTTGTGGCGGTATTAGCTACAATTGAGATGTTATTTTTCCCTGTTCGTTATGCGAGTGATTTATTGATGATGACACAAGTTGCTATTGCTTCGGCAAATCGAGTTTTTGGCTTTTTAGATATACCGGCTGAATACAGAAATGTAGAAAGAGCGATGGGAATGAAATTAACAAACGTTTCATTTCAAGAGAATGGTGAAGAGAGATGTAGAATTAAAAATATACATTTGCAAATTAATCCTGGCGAACTCGTTATTATCGTGGGGGAAAGTGGTGCAGGAAAAACGACGCTTTTAAAATTAATAACGGGTGTGTATAAACCATCTAACGGTAGCATTGTTTATTATGGTAATGGGGCTCGTATGACTACAGTGTGGCAAGAACCTCGTTTCTTTCGGACGACAGTAAAAGAGAATATGTATTTCGGGGAAGAGTATTTAGAAAACCAGTTAGCAAAAAATATTGAACTTGTAAATGCGAAGTCAATTATTAGGAGTTTATCTAAAGGGATTCAGACTGTACTACATAAAAGCGGTGAAGAGTTTTCGGGAGGAGAGAGAAAGCGTCTTGCGTTATTGCGAGCGATTGTATCAAATCCGAACCTCATTATTCTAGATGAACCGACTGCGGGATTAGATCTGAGCAATCAAGAAGTGGTTTGGAATATGCTTAAAGGGCTAGGGGGGGATGTAACGAGAATTGTGACGACACATGATGTTGAGAGGGCGATGATAGCGGATCGAGTTGTGGTCATGAAGAATGGAATTGTTGTGGAATGCGGGGATCCTAGAGAATTATTAACGTGTAAGTCATTGTTTAAAGAGATGCTAATAAAAAGATAAGAGCTATATAGCGCTCTTATCTTTATTCACTCTTATTAAGTTGATACGTATAAGACTCAGTATCGTTAGTGCTAAACTCTTTGACTAGAGTAAGTTGATTTGTATCCGGATTATATTTGAAAATTTTGACCGTACGTTCGCTACTTAGTGATGGATTATATTCTTGAATAGCAAATGTATTTTCAGCAATCTGTGTCATATTACTGGTTGAAACGTTTTCTACGGCATCATGATTTGTAGAAATTTCAACAACTCTTTCACCGTTGAAAAATAAAAGAACGATTACTAAAACAACTAAACATATTCGTATATAGCGAAGTTCTTTACTCATAGGATGTTCTCCCAAAATAATCATCCTTTCTATAACTATTGTATAGTAGTGGTAGTCATCGTGAAGAAACTAAGAATACCGAGACCGGCTAAAAGGATAAATGAGATTAAAGCGATAAAGAGACAAATTCGCCCAACTTGCTTTTTTTCAGGATCTTTACTGAAGAGCGAGATGATCCAAGTGATAATCCCGATTGGGGAAAATATAAAACTAAGAATATATAATAGTATTTTTTCAAATAGATTCATAAAAATCCCCCTTTTTGAAAGTTCTACATGTGCAGTTTTCTTCGTATTAGCGCTGGCGTTATGTAGGAAAGTACAGAATAAACAGCACTATAAACAATCCAAGCGTCTAAGTTTTGTAAAACTAGGTGTATATCAAATCCCGAGACGATAATGAAAAATATAAGTGGAACAGTAAAAGAAATAATAATTACAGCCCATTTGAATTTGTATAGTAAGGTGCTAAAAAAAATACATAATAATGGTAAAGTGAAGAAAACAAAAGTAAAAGGGTTGATAAGTAATTGTAAAATACATATCACCTCGCAAGTTTTGTATGTATTTCTAATTATATGATAAAAAGGGAAATATTTCATCTGGACTATAAAAATTCTAACTATTTCGACTGTGAATATTTCCAAGCTTGTCCGTATAAGCTAAAATAAGGTATATAGTATTTTGGTGATTATGTAATAAGAAGATAAACACGTAAGGGTGATATAATATGTGGCGGAAGCTTACCATTATTGTAGTGTTACTTTGTTTAGCGGGATATGCAGCTTATGAACAGTTTGGTAAAGAGGATCAAGTAATGCAAGAAAAGCCTGCCAAAAGTGAAGCTGCTATGAAAGAGATTTTCGCAAGGAACGGTATTGAAATTGGAAAGAGCGCACCAGATTTTGAATTAGCAAAGATAGATGGAACGAATGTAAAGTTATCCAATTTAAAAGGAAAGAAAGTTATTTTAAACTTTTGGGCAACGTGGTGTGGGCCTTGTCAGCAAGAAATGCCTGATATGGAGGCCTTTTATAAAGAACATAAAGAAAACGTAGAAATTTTAGCTATAAACTATACTCCTTCAGAAAAAGGAGGGGGAGAAGAAAAGGTAAGGAACTTCGCTAAAGAAAAAGGAATTACTTTTCCTATTTTATTGGACAAGAACATTGATGTGACAACAGCGTATAAAGTAATTACCATTCCAACTTCTTATTTTATTGATACAGAAGGTGTCATTCAAGATAAGTTCATTGGACCGATGACGCAAAAAGAGATGGAGAAACGGATTGCTAAATTAAAATAACGGTGAAAAGGTAGAGGTGGAAAGTTACCATTTCTGCCTTTTCTTTTTCACGTAGTGATAGCAGCATGTTATGATAAAAGAAATATAAACGTTTAGAGGTAAAGGAGTGTTTGGAGTGGGGAATATATCCTTACCGTTAGATTATGTTGTAATTGATTTTGAAACAACAGGATTTAACCCTTATAATGATAAAATTATTCAAGTCGCAGCAGTGAAATATCATAATCATGAACTAGTAGATCAATTTGTTTCCTATGTGAATCCAGAGCGTTCAATTCCGGACCGAATAACAAGTTTAACAGGTATTACAAATTATCGTGTTTCAGATGCACCGACGATTGAAGAAGTATTACCTTTATTTTTAGCATTTTTACATACAAATGTTATTGTCGCTCATAATGCATCTTTTGATATGCGTTTTTTAAAAAGTAATGTAAATATGCTTGGACTACCTGAGCCTAAAAATAACGTTATTGATACTGTGTTTTTAGCGAAAAAATATATGAAGCATGCGACTAATCATAAACTTGAAACGTTAAAACGAATGCTTGGAATTCGATTAAGTTCTCATAATGCATTTGACGACTGTATTACGTGTGCGGCTGTTTATCAAAAATGTGCAGCGGTTGAAGAAGAAGGAAAAAGAAAAGCGAATAAGGAAGTACTTGATGAAACAGCGGTATTTGAAGCAGTAAAAGAAATGCTTGTACGAAATAAACGTGATATTGAGTGGGTTCGTTGTATGAATGTTGGGAGTTATTTAGATATAAAAGCCTTTTACCCAATTATAAGGTTAAAGGTCAAAGGGCGAAAGAAATATGTGTTAACAGAAAAAATGGAAGACGATGTAAGAGAAATTTGTACGAGCTTAACATACGAGGCAGCATTGAAAAGTGAGATTGGCAACACGAGAATTATGATTGACAGTGTAGAGGACATTTTGAAGCTAGAGAGCTACATTGTAGCAGAATACGATTCTGTATTACGAGCGCTGGATGAATATAGAGCAAATAAAGTAAATGCGGATGAAGAAATTAAAAAATATTTAAATACGATGGTGTAAAAAATCCCATGTGCAATATATGCGCATGGGATTTTTTATCAAAACATAAAATTTTCTTACAAATCTGATTAAAGAGTTTTTCATTTGCTCATACTATGTAATAAGAAAGCGTAGAAGAAAGGGTGAGCAACATGAGAAGAAGTCGCCGTAGATCGTTTGAAGAACTTGTAAATGAAAATAAACAACAATTATTAAGCGATCGTGATGCAATGGATCGAATTGAAAAACGAATTGAAAAACGTTATGAAATGAAACTTTTTAAGCAGGCTGAATAATTCTTAACACTAGTACGATACTAGTGTTAAGGAGGCGATAGTAATGGGTAATCCGAAAAAGAATTCAAAAGACTTTGCACCAAATCAAATTGGAACACAATCGAAAAAAGCTGGTGGCAATAAAGGAAAGCAAATGCAAGACCAAACTGGCAAACAACCAATTGTTGATAACGGTTAAAAAAAGGAGAATGTCATCATTCTCCTTTTTGTGTGTTTGGATAATATTATAAAAATATTTAAAAAGCTGACTCTCGTCAGCCTTTTTTCGTAATTGTAAAGTTTTCAACGAGTAAACGCCAATTTTGTGGGAATGGTAGACCAATCTTCCAGTAACTAATACCGCCAATGCCTTGTTCTTTCATTAAATTGAATTTACTTTGAATAGACCTCGAATCTTCAAACCAAACCTCGTGTTGTACGCCGTTTTCATCAAAGTAATTAAAATGTGGAGCTTGGGCTGTGAAATCATAGCGGATAGGAACATTGTATTTACGAGCAAGTGCAACAGCTGCGACAGAGCTAACTGCTTTTGCGGGTGGATTCCCTTGTTTGAAAGGAAGTTTCCAATCAAATCCATATAAATTTTGCCCCATCATAATTTTTTGTGGGGGCATTTGAGATTTTGCATATTGAAGTACTTCTTTTACAGGACCAATAGGGGAAATCGCCATCGGTGGTCCACCTTGCCAACCCCAGTCGTATGTCATAATGACGACGAAATCAACAATTTGTCCTTGTGCTTTATAATCGTGAGCCTCAAAAAATTTCCCTTTTTGATTTGAGCTCGTTTTCGGTACAAGTGTTGTACTTAATGTGTATCCGCTAGGTAAGCGTGTTTTCACATTTCGTAAAAAACGATTATACGCTTCGCGATCTTCAGGTGCCACACTCTCGAAATCGAAATGAATGTCTCGCATGCCATATTTTTCAGCTGTTTGCAAAATGTTAGTAATAAACTTGTTTTGAATTGTTGCATCGCGTAAAATAACCGAGGTCAGATCGGCACTGAAATTTCCATTTTCAATATTTGTAATAACGAGCATAGGGATGGTGTTACCTTGCGTTGCAATATTAGCGATTTTCGCTGTTTCCGTCGGTTCTTTTAAAGTGCCGTCTCTTTTTGCTTCAAAGCTGAAGTAGGCTAAATATGTTAAAAATGGATTAATAGCACGTGTAGCATTTACTAAACTTTCTTTTATCGGTATTGTTGAAGGCTGTAAATAAGCAATGGATTCTACTGCTCGTTTTGTTCCTTTCGGTATATATAATTGCTGTCCGACATGGAGAATAGATTTTAATGAAAGGTTATTAACTTTAGCTAAACTGGCGAGAGGGACGTTATACGTTTGAGAAATTCGATAAAGGCTGTCACCTGGCTGTACATAATAATTATTGCCTTTTGTATTAACGATAAGTGCCTGACCAACAACGAGTGTTTCAGCTGGATTTAGTCCATTGTCTTTTACAATTTCTTCAGGTGTAGATCCGTACTTTGATGCTAAACCATAAACACTATCACCGCTACGAACAGTTACAATTTGGATCATGTGCTTGCCCCTTTCGGTAAAAGATTCACTGTTTTTATTTTATTTTTGATTCCACTGTATTATGATTAAATGTATGCAAGGTAGCAGAAGTGAAAGAAGGCGAATAGAAATGTTTGTAGCAGAACATGAAGTTGAAATCCGCTATGCGGAAACAGACCAGATGGGTGTTGTTTACCATTCAAACTATTTAGTGTGGCTGGAACTTGGGCGCACTAAACTTATACAAGAATTAGGATTTTCATATGTTGAAATGGAGAAAGAGGGAATTATTTCTCCTGTATTAGACTTGCAAATTTCATATCGTAAAGCGATGCGTTACGGCGAAAAAGCTATTGTGAAAACGTGGGTTGATACTGTGAGCCCGCTCCGCGTTGTATATGGATATGAAATTTATAATAGTGATGGCGAACTTTGTATTACTGCAAGCACGACGAATATTTGTGCGAAAAAAGAAGGTTTCCGCCCTGTATCATTTAAAAAATTATATCCTGAGTGGTATGCGAAATATGAGGAAATTAAAAAGAAATAAAGTGAAACTTTAATCAGTGGGGGTCTTACTACCCGCAAATAGCGGGATAAAAAAAGCGTGGCAGAAGCCACGCTTTTTTATTTTTCATAATTAAATTGAGGGAAATCATCACCGTCGTTAAGTGTAACTAATAAATTATGTCCATCGAAGAACCACTCATCATCGCCTTCAATAAAGAAGTTAATACCTTCTTCTTGAGTTTGAACAGCAGGGTGCGCAGGGTCATCTTTACGAATACCTAAAGAAAGTCCTTTTTGCACAGTACTGCAACCGCCGTATTGTACGAAAAGGCGTATTGTTTCACCCGATTGTAAGTTTAATTCGTTTTTATACCATTGTGCTGCTTCTTTTGTTACGGAAAGATTCATGTATAGTTCCTCCAAATTATGTTGCTTTTTCTTTTAGTATAAAAAATAACGCAAAAAGACGCTATTAATATGCTTCACGTTTTCTTTTTGCGTTATGTGGGTTACGATCTTATTTTTGCTTTTTTGAAAAGTTTGCTTTTGGTTCAGTTTTATTTATAATTCGTCCGATATTTGCACGGTGTTTATAAATAACCATACCTGCTAATAAACACATCGCAATAATGAAGATTTTATCCCCGCTAACAATGGATGCAATAACAGCAACGACAGCTGTTATCATAGAAGAAAGTGATACGTATCTTGTTGTAAATAAAAGGCTGAAAAAGACAACAGCTAATATTGCAAAAACAACTGGTGAATAGCATAATAGCACCCCAGCAGAAGTTGCAACTGCTTTCCCCCCGCGGAATTTTGCGAAGATCGGATAGACATGTCCAAGAACAGCGGCTAACCCAAACCATAGTGGGTGAATATCTGACCCGAAAATAATCGGTAGACCTGTTGCTAATGTACCTTTTAAAATGTCAGCAATTGTTACGATAAAACCTGCTTTTTTCCCTAATGTACGGAATGTATTTGTTCCGCCTAGATTACCGCTTCCATGCTCACGAATGTCGATTCCATAACCAATTTTTCCAACGACTAATGCAAATGGAATCGAACCGAGTAGATAGGCAACGATAAATAAAAGATATGTAATAACCATGAGTTCAGTCTCCTTTATACAAATGTGTTGATAAAGGGTAAAAAGAGTTTTTCCCATTTATTGTACCATACATTTGTAAAGAGCACATTTCTTTTTTATAAATGAAAAAGTCATTAATTTTTAAAAAAACTTTCACAGGAATGTTACATTTTTCACAGGAACAGAAGAACTATATGTTGTATGATTTTAATCAAAAGACAACAACATGTTGGTGGAGGGTTATGAATGTTGAAACAAAATGTACGTGGAGAAGAATTAATGCAAGTATTTGAGACAATTATCCACGGTAATGAACAAGATTTAATGCAGGAAAATGCAAATGTAGATGGTCGATCTCCAATGGGAGTAATGGGAACGTTCGCATCTGAGAGCGCAAAGTATTATGCAGTAGAAAAATTATTATCAGATCAAGTGAAAAAAGCGATAGATCAAAATATATTATATCCACATGATTTAGATTTTTATGCAACAGGAACGACGACTTGTTCGCAAATTCCGTTAGCGCAAATGCTAGCTAACGGTTTTCATACTGGACACGGACATATGAGACAACCGCAAGACATTAAAAGTGCGTTGGCGCTTTCTTCAATTATTTTTCAGGCGAATCAAAATATGCAGCACGGTGGTCAATCGTTTGCACTCTTTGATATTGATTTAGCTCCATATGTGAGAAAAACAGTAAAGAGACATAAAAAACGACTACAGTCATATCCGCTTACGAAAGAACAAATAGAGGAATTTGCATGGAAAGAGACAGAAAATGATACGTATCAGGCGTGTGAGGCTTTCGTTCATAATTCAAATAGTATGCATAGTAGGGGCGGGGGACAAGTACCATTTATTTCTATTAACTACGGAACAGACACATCGAAAGAGGGAAGACTTTTAATTAAGCAACTTTTAAAAGCGACGCAAGCTGGACTTGGTAAAGGGGAAACACCGATTTTTCCTATTCAAATTTTCAAAATGAAAAAAGGCGTGAACTTTGAAGAGTGTGATCCGAACTATGATTTATTTGAATTAGCGTTAGAAACGACCGCTGAGCGATTATTCCCTAACTTTTCGTTTTTAGATGCTCCGTTTAATGCTGTGCATTATGATGGTCGACCTGAAAGTGAAGTATGTTATATGGGGTGCCGTACTCGTGTTATGTCTAATATACATGGGGAAGAAACAGCAATTGGAAGAGGGAATTTATCGTTTACTTCTATTAATTTAGTGAAATTAGCGCTAATTAGTGGATCGAAAGAAGCGTTTTTTGAAGCGCTAAGTTATTATTTAGATTTAGGCGTTAAGCAATTATTAGAGAGATTTGCTTATCAATGTACAAAGAGAGCAAGAGATTTTCAGTTCTTATATTCACAAGGTGTATGGCGTGGTGGAGAGACGTTACAACCTGAAGATGCTGTGGCACCGATTTTAAAACAAGGGACGTTAAGTCTTGGTTTTATCGGTCTTGCAGAATGTTTAGTAGCGTTAACTGGAAAGCATCATGGAGAAAATGAAGAATCGTGGAAGCTTGGATATGAAATTATTTCCTTTATGAGAGAGAGCATGGATAAGGCGATGGAAGAACATCAACTCAATTTCTCTGTAATTGCAACGCCTGCAGAAGGTTTATCAGGTAAGTTTGTGAAAAAAGATAGAGAAGAATTTGGTGAGATTAGCGGTATAACGAACCATAATTACTATACGAATTCATTCCATATTCCAGTTTATTATAACATTCAAGCGATAAATAAAATTCGTTTAGAAGGACCTTTCCATGCCCTATGTAACGGGGGACATATTACGTATATTGAACTAGACGGAGCAGCTATGCATAACAAAAAGGCATTAAAGCAAATTGTGCAAGCGATGGCAGAGAATGGCGTTGGGTACGGTTCAATAAATCATCCTGTTGATCGTTGTAAGTGCTGTAGTTATCACGGAGTTATTGGGAATGAATGTCCAAACTGTGGAAATGAAGATGAGGCTAATATAGAAAGAATTCGCCGTATAACGGGCTATCTTGTAGGAGATATGTCGAAGTGGAATAGTGCGAAACGTAGTGAAGAGATGGATCGGGTGAAGCATAAATGAAAGTTATGAATATCATTCATGATAGTGTAGTAGATGGAGAAGGGTTGCGGACAGTCGTGTTTTTTGCGGGCTGTCCGCATCGTTGTTTCGGGTGCCATAACCCGAAATCTTGGAATGTTTGCAATGGAACTGAAATGACGGTAGAAGAAATTGTGAAAGAGATTGAAAGTAATTCATTAACAGATGTAACATTTTCAGGTGGAGATCCATTCTTCCAAGCTGCTGAAGTGAAAAAAGTAGCAAAAGCTGTGAAAGATTTGAAAAAAAATCTATGGATGTATACAGGTTATACGTTAGAAGAGATACAGAGTTCTCGAAATAATGATATGATAGAGTTGTTACAGTATGGGGATGTTTTAGTCGATGGAAGATTTGAAATCGAGAAAAAAGATTTAACACTTCCATTTCGCGGAAGCTCCAATCAACGTATTATTCGATTGAAAGAGTAAAAAGGCGGGATAGATTATATGAATAAAACAGTATTACTTGTTGAAGATGAAAGAAGATTACGTGAAATTGTTAGTGATTATTTTCGTAATGAAGGCTTTGAAGTAATCGAAGCAGAAGACGGGAAAAAAGCGTTAGAATTATTTGCAGAGCATGAAATTGATTTAATTATGTTAGATATTATGTTACCAGAAATAGATGGATGGTCTGTTTGTAGACGAATTAGAAAAGAATCAGCAGTACCAATTATTATGCTAACAGCACGTTCGGATGAGGATGATACATTACTAGGCTTTGAACTAGGTGCAGATGAGTATGTAACGAAACCATTTAGCCCGAAAGTGTTAGTAGCTCGCGCGAAGACGTTATTGAAACGTGCGGATGGAGCGGTAGGAGTATCAGAAGAAAATACTATGTCTTTAGCTGGAATAGAAGTGAATCGACTATCTAGAACGGTTTTAGTAGATGGTGAAGAAATTATATTGACACATAAGGAGTTCGAACTTCTTGTTTATTTAATGGAGAACAAAGGAATTGTGTTGTCACGTCAACATTTATTAGATCAGTTATGGGGATATGATTACTACGGTGATGACCGAACGGTTGATACACATATTAAAAAACTGCGAAATAAGCTAGGAGATAAGGCGAGGCATATCGGCACTGTTATTCGAGTAGGTTACAAATTCGAAGAATAACCTTTAAGTTACTATGCATCCCGGCTTTGGGATATAGCAAATTTACACTCTCCTTTGTAGGTGGAATGTACAAAAAATACTTTTCTTGTCTACAATGGTAGATAGGAGTATTTTTTTAATTGGATTTCACGATGAGTTCACAAGAAGGACACAAAATGTGACTATACTGAAAGTACGAATTCACCAGGGAGGGGAAATAAAACATGGGATATTACGACGGACCGAATTTGAATGAAGAGCATAGTGAAACGAGAGAAGTGAAAAAATCAGGTAGTAAAAAAGGATATTTTTTCACAGGTTTAGTTGGAGCTGTAGTCGGGGCGGTTTCGATTAGTTTTGCAGCACCGTACATGCCATGGGTGCAAAATAATGATGCAGCTGTTTCGTCATTCAATTCTAATAAACAAGTAGAAGGAACTGTAGTTCCAGTTGTAAATAAAGCGAAAAATGAAACTGATTTACCGGGAATGATCGAAGGCGCGAAGGATGTTGTTGTAGGTGTTATTAATATGCAACAAAGTGTTGATCCATTTGCAATGCAACCGACAGGCCAAGAGCAACAAGCTGGCTCAGGATCAGGTGTTATTTATAAAAAAGCAGGAAATAAAGCGTATATTGTAACGAACAACCATGTAGTAGATGGAGCAAATAAACTTGCTGTAAAACTAAGTGATGGTAAAAAGGTAGATGCAAAGCTTGTAGGGAAAGACCCTTGGTTAGATTTAGCGGTTGTAGAAATTGATGGATCTAATGTAAATAAAGTTGCCACTTTAGGTGATTCAAGTAAACTTCGTGCGGGTGAAAAAGCGATTGCAATCGGTAACCCACTAGGGTTTGATGGAAGTGTAACAGAAGGTATTATTAGTAGCAAAGAACGTGAAATTCCAGTAGATATTGATGGCGATAAGCGTGCAGATTGGAATGCTCAAGTTATTCAAACAGATGCAGCGATTAACCCAGGTAATAGTGGTGGTGCGTTATTTAATCAAAACGGTGAAATAATTGGGATTAATTCAAGTAAAATTGCACAACAAGAAGTTGAAGGAATTGGATTTGCTATTCCAATTAATATTGCAAAGCCAGTTATTGAATCCCTTGAAAAAGAAGGAGTGGTGAAACGTCCAGCACTAGGAGTAGGTGTCGTTTCATTAGAAGATGTGCAAGCTTATGCAGTAAATCAATTGAAAGTACCGAAAGAAGTAACAAACGGCGTTGTATTAGGTAAAATTTATCCAATATCACCTGCAGAAAAAGCTGGTTTAGAGCAATATGATATAGTAGTAGCGTTAGATGATCAAAAAGTAGAGAATTCACTTCAATTCCGTAAATATTTATATGAAAAGAAAAAAGTAGGCGAGAAAGTAGAAGTTACATTCTATCGCAATGGCCAAAAAATGACGAAAACAGCTACATTAGCAGATAATTCAGCTACAAAGAATCAATAATCGGAATAAAAGAAAGTCTCTTTCATGTTGAAAGAGACTTTCTTTATCGGATATACTAAAGGAATAGGAGGGATAAATTATGATAATTGAAAACCCAACTCGTACGGAAATTGGTGAAGTATTAAAGAAAAGTAAAACGATTGCAGTTGTTGGATTATCAGATAAGCCAGAACGCACATCGTATATGGTTTCAAAAGCAATGCAAGATGCTGGGTACCGCATTATTCCAGTAAATCCAACAGTAGATGAAGTACTCGGAGAAAAGGCGGTTTCTTCACTGACGGATATTAAAGAACATGTTGATATTGTAAATGTGTTTCGTCGCTCAGAATTTTTAAAGGATGTTGCGAAAGAGTTTGTAGAGATTGATGCAGATGTTTTCTGGGCACAATTAGGAGTACAAGATGAAGATACATATAAACTTTTACAAGAAAAAGGGTACACAGTAATAATGGATCGTTGCATTAAAGTAGAGCATGTAATGACAAAATAGTATAGATTTTAAAGATAGAAAGATTGATTCAGCCCTCGCTTTTTACATAAGTAGGGCGGATGAACGAGGTGTTCATCATGAGATTTTTTAAAGGCTGTTTTTGGGGATTGTTACTTGTTATCCCATTTTGGATATTGATCATTTGGATCATGATAAAGGTTTGGAATGTATAATGTTGGAATACATATCCATTTCTCGTTGACAAACGATTATTTTTCTGAAATAGTAGCCTAGAGGAATCCTTGTGAAAAAAAACAAGGATTTTTCTATTGAAAATAGTATATAAAAGAGATAAGATAACTTGCCAAAACTATAGTCGAGGCGTTATTCTATAATAGAAACATATGTTCTGATTTGATTAGGAAAGGGGCAAGGAGTTTGGCGAAGCATCAGTTCCAATATAATGAAGATGCAATTCAAGTGTTAGAAGGACTTGAAGCCGTTCGAAAACGCCCGGGTATGTATATCGGGAGTACGGATAGCCGTGGATTGCATCATTTAGTATATGAAATAGTAGATAACTCCGTTGATGAAGCATTAGCGGGATTTGGCGACGAAATTTCTGTCGTAATACATAAAGATAATAGTATTAGCGTAATTGATAAAGGGCGAGGAATGCCTACGGGAATGCATAAGCTTGGAAAGCCGACACCTGAAGTTATTTTAACAGTACTTCATGCTGGTGGTAAGTTTGGCCAAGGAGGCTATAAAACGAGTGGTGGTTTACACGGTGTTGGGGCATCAGTTGTAAACGCCTTATCAGAATGGCTAGTAGTAACGATTAAGCGAGATGGTAGCATTTATGAACAACGCTTTGAAAATGGTGGTACTCCTGCAACGACGTTAGAGAAAATCGGGAAAACGAAAGAGTCTGGTACAACGATGCACTTCAAACCAGATACAACTATTTTCAGCACAACAAATTATAATTATGAAACATTATGTGAGAGATTACGTGAATCTGCATTCTTATTAAAAGGAATGAAAATCTCGATAAAAGATGAACGTAATGATTTAGAAGATGTGTTTCATTATGAAACAGGAATTGAGGCTTTCGTTTCATACTTAAACGAAGAGAAAGATTCGATTCATCCAGTTGTATATTTCTCGGGTGAGCAAAATGGAATTGAAGCAGAGTTAGCCTTTCAGTTTAATGATGGTTACTCAGAAAACATTCTTTCGTTTGTAAATAATGTACGTACAAAAGACGGTGGTACACACGAAGCTGGATTTAAAACAGCAATGACACGTGTGTTCAATGAGTATGCTCGTAAAGTTTCTTTATTAAAAGAAAAAGACAAAAATTTAGAGGGTACAGATATTCGAGAAGGATTAGCTTCGATTGTTTCTGTACGTGTACCAGAAGATGTACTCCAGTTTGAAGGGCAAACGAAAGGGAAACTAGGTACAAGTGAAGCTCGTTCTTCAATTGATGCAATTGTATCTGAGCATTTAGCTTACTTTTTAGAAGAAAACCCGGATGTAGCTACACTTCTTGTGAGAAAGGCAATTAAAGCAGCACAAGCACGTGAGGCTGCTCGTAAAGCGAGAGAAGAAGCGCGTACTGGTAAGAAGAAGAAAAAATCAGAAGGTACTTTAAGCGGGAAGTTAACACCTGCACAATCACGTAATCCTCAGAAAAACGAATTGTATTTAGTAGAGGGTGACTCGGCTGGTGGTTCAGCAAAGCAAGGGCGAGATCGTCGTTTCCAAGCGGTGCTACCATTACGTGGTAAAGTAATTAACACGGAAAAAGCAAAGCTTGCTGATATTTTTAAGAATGAAGAGATCAATACGATTATTTACGCAATTGGCGGCGGCGTAGGGAATGAGTTCGCTGTTGAAGATATTAACTACGATAAAGTTGTTATTATGACCGATGCAGATACGGATGGAGCACATATTCAAGTGTTACTACTGACGTTCTTCTACCGTTATATGAAACCACTTATTGAAGCTGGTAAAGTATTTATCGCACTTCCACCTTTATATAAAGTAAGTAAAGGAAAAGGGAAAAGTGAAGTAATTGAGTATGCATGGTCTGATGAAGAATTAGGTGGTGTAACGAAAAAGGTCGGTAAAGGCTACATGTTGCAGCGCTATAAAGGACTTGGCGAAATGAATGCCGATCAATTATGGGAAACAACGATGAACCCTGAAACACGTACGTTAATCCGTGTGAAAATTGACGATGCATCAAGAGCTGAGCGCCGAGTTACGACATTGATGGGGGATAAAGTAGAACCTCGCCGTAAATGGATTGAGCGTAATGTACAATTTGGTATGCAAGAAGAAGGAAATATTTTAGAAAATGAAATGATTATGGAGACGGAGGTGGAATAACATGCAGGCAGAGAAGTTTCATGACCTCCCGCTTGAAGACGTGTTAGGTGACCGCTTTGCACGTTATAGTAAATATATTATTCAAGACCGCGCGCTTCCAGATGCGCGTGACGGTTTAAAACCGGTACAAAGACGTATTTTATATTCTATGTATGTAGAAGGAAACGTACATGATAAAGCGTTTCGTAAATCAGCTAAAACAGTAGGTAATGTTATCGGTAATTATCATCCACATGGTGATTCCTCTGTATATGAGGCGATGGTCCGTTTAAGTCAAACTTGGAAAGTACGTAATGTTTTAGTTGAAATGCACGGAAATAACGGTAGTGTTGATGGGGATCCAGCAGCGGCAATGCGTTATACGGAAGCACGTTTATCACCAATCGCATCTGAGTTATTACGTGATCTTGATAAAGAAACAGTAGAATTCGTGTCAAACTTTGATGATACGAGTGAAGAACCTATTGTATTACCGGCAATGTTCCCAAACTTATTAGTGAACGGATCTACAGGGATTTCCGCTGGTTATGCAACAGAAATTCCACCGCATCATCTTGGAGAAGTAATTGATGCTACAATTATGCGTATCGATCAACCGAATAGTTCTGTGGAGGACTTGTTAACAGTTATTAAAGGACCAGATTTCCCTACAGGTGGTATTATACAAGGGATAGATGGCATTAAAAAAGCGTATGAAACAGGTAAAGGTAAAATTATTATTCGCGGAAAAGCAGAGGTTGAAACGATTCGTGGCGGGAAGCAACAAATCGTTATTACAGAAATTCCGTACGAAGTAAATAAAGCGAATCTTGTTAAGAAAATGGATGAATTACGTATAGATAAAAAGCTAGATGGAATTGCTGAAGTACGTGATGAGACAGATCGTACAGGTCTTCGTATCGTTGTAGAATTAAAAAAAGAAGCGAATGCTGAAGGTATTTTAAATTACTTATATAAAAATACAGATTTGCAAATTCCATACAACTTTAATATGGTAGCGATAAATAATCGTCGTCCGACACTTATGACATTACCTAAAATTTTGGATGCATATATTGGACATCAGAAAGAAGTTGTTACAAGACGCTCACAATATGAATTAAGAAAAGCAGAAAATCGTCAGCATATTGTAGAAGGTTTAAAGAAAGCATTATCAATTTTAGATGAAGTGATTGAAACAATCCGTGGGTCTAAAGATAAGCGTAATGCGAAAGATAATTTAAGTGCGAAATTTGGATTTACAGAGGCGCAGTCAGAAGCAATTGTTTCACTGCAATTATATCGTTTAACAAATACAGATATTACAGCGCTAGAGCAAGAAGCAGCGGAACTTAGTAAGAAAATTATAGAGTTACAGTCAATTTTACAAAGTGAAAAAAGACTTTTTCAAGTTATTAAAACAGATTTGAAGAGAGTAAAGAAAACATATAGTGATAATCGCCGTGCGATAATTGAAGAGGAAATTGAAGAAATTAAAATCGATGTGGAAGTTATGATTCCGCAAGAAGATGTCATCGTTACTGTAACGAAAGAAGGCTATGTGAAACGAACAGGTTGGCGTTCGCATAATGCATCGAACGGGAAATACTTCGGTATGAAAGAGGGTGACATCTTACTTGAGCGTTTCGATACAAACACGACAGAAACCGTTCTTTTATTTACGAACAAAGGAAATTATATTTATCTTCCTGTGTATGAAATGCCAGAAATTCGTTGGAAAGATTTAGGTCAACACGTTGCGAATCTTGTTTCACTCGAGCGAGATGAATCGTTAATTTGGGCAACAGTCGTACCGAATTTTGAAGAAGAAAAACGATTTATCGTATTTGTTACACGAAACGGTATGATTAAGAAAACAGAATTAAACCAATATAAAGTGCAGCGTTATTCACGGGCATTCGTTGCTGTAAACTTGAAAAAAGATGATGAAGTTGTTGATATATTTGCGACAGATGGGACAAGTGATATTGTTCTTGCAACACATGGTGCATATGCACTTGTATTCAATGAAGAAGAAGTAAGTCCAGTTGGTGTCAGAGCAGCTGGTGTGAAAGCAATTAATTTAAAAGAAGATGACTATGTTGCTTCTGGTAAACCGTTAAATAGTGAAAAAGATCAACTTATTCTCGTTACGCAGCGAGGTGCTGTGAAACGTATAAAGGCATCGGAAATTGAGAAATCAACGAGGGCGAAGCGAGGACTTGTAATTTTTAAAGAGTTAAAACGTAATCCGTACCGCATTGTCGGTATTGAAATTGTTCGAGATGATGAATTAGTTTACATGAAGACAGAGAAACACATTGTAGAAGAAATTGATCCGAAAGCGTTTCGAAATAAAGACCGGTATAGTAATGGTAGTTTAGTACTAGATGTTAATGATACTGGTGAAGTAATTGAAACGTGGACAAAGAAAAGAACGGAATAAAGTGAAACTTTAATTAGTGGGGTTTTTTTCCATCCCCCACTGATTATTAGCCTTCACCAATCGGGCTTTTACGGGCAGTTGGTCTCCCGCCTAACTTCCCTCGCATTCGCCTTATTTTGAGGTGGGAGTCTTACGGCGCGTTAATGCGGGATAAAGGGAGCATCTTGCTATGAATGATAGCAAGATGCTTTTTTCTAAGCAAATCATTATGTATATAAAATTAATCTTGTTATAATGATGAAATGAAATCGTTCTCATAAAGTGAAACTTTAATCAGTGGGGATTTTCTTTATCCCCACTGATTATTAGTTGAACCAATCGGGCTTTTACGAGCAGTTGATTCCTCACCTAATTTCTTTGCTTTCGCTGAATTTTGAGTTAGGAATCTTACTGCCCGTTAAAGCGGGACAAATGGAGGGGCAACATGAAAAAAATAGGTGTAGGGATTGTAGGATTTGGATTTTCTAGTACAACATTTCACATCCCGTTATTACAAACGATAGAAGAATACGATATTCGTGCTATTTTATCATCAAAAGAAGAAGTAGTGAAACAAGCATTACCAAATGCTGAAGTTGTTGGTACAATTGATGAATTAGTAAATCGAGCTGATATTGACTTAGTGGTCATTACTTCGCCGAATACAACCCATTTTCCATATGTAAAAGAAGCAATTGTACACGGTAAGCATGTTGTTGTGGAAAAACCATTCGTTGTTTCAATTGAAGAAGGAGAAGAACTTATTTCATTAGCGAACCGACATAATGTCGTTTTAAGTGTGTATCATAATCGCCGTTTGGATAATGATTTCTTAACGATAAAGAAATTATTACAAGAAAAAAGAATAGGGAATGTATACGCATATGAAGCGCATTTCGATCGTTTCCGCCCACATGTACGCGATCGCTGGAGAGAAAAGAACTTACCAGGATCAGGTATATTATATGATTTAGGATCGCATTTAATTGACCAAGCATTATCATTATTTGGGAAACCAGATGCGATAAGCGCAGATGTAATAAAACAACGACCAGGTGCAGAAGTGGATGATTACTTCCATGTTGTACTTCACTATGGAGTGAAGCGCGTTATTTTACATAGTAGCAGTTACGTAAAGCAAGCTGGACCACATTTTACACTGCATGGAGATAAAGGTTCTATCGTGAAGTATGGTATGGATTCACAGGAAGAACAATTAAAGACTGGAATGAAGCCAGGGGATAATGGTTATGGATCAGACTCTGAAGAGAATTTTGCTACTTTAGAAACAGAAGAAAGCTTAGAGCGTATTCCAACAGAAGTCGGCTGCTATGACATGTATTATAAAGGCGTGCGAGATAGCATATTAAATGGTGAAAAACTACCTGTAACTGCTCAAGAAGGTTTAGACGTTATTAAATTGATTCAATTGGCGACTGAAAGTAGTGAAGCGGGTAGAGTCATTGCGGTAAAATAAAAAAAGACACGAATTTCGTGTCTTTTTTTATTAGGAATATGCGAATATGACTCATTATTTATTTTAGTCGTTTGTCATACATTAATTGGATTTGTATGCCGTAAGGATCTTCAATAATACCATATGCTTCACTAAATATATTTTTTTCTAGTGGAGAGATTATTTTCACATGCTTATCGGAAATTAAATTATTATAAAATCTTTGTATTTCTTCTAAATTAGCACTTTGAATGCAAAGTGACATGTTATTTCCAACGCTATAACGTTCAGTAGGGTTCATTGTATCTTCGGCTATCATTAGCTTTGTATTCCCAATTTGTAAAACAGAGTGGGCAATATGATCTTTATTTTCACTTGTAATTTCAAAAGAACTATCTCTTTTGGCCAGTTCTTCATACGTAACAATCATTAACTTCTTGGCCTCTAAATTACGTGTATAAAAATTAATTGCCTCCTTTGCTTGCCCATTCATTGAAAGAAAAATAGCTATTTCTAATGTCATAAATATATAACTCCTTTATTAGTTAATAATTATAATATAGACTAAAAAGGTTTCAATACATGACACCTTTTATGGAGGGAAATATGAAAAAAACTGAACGAATAAATGATATGCTTATTTTCTTAAATAATAAAAGATATTTTAATTTAAAAGATTTAATGGTTAGATATGATATTTCTAAAAGTACCGCTCTACGAGATATTCAATCATTAGAAGAAATAGGTGTACCAATATATTCTGAACTAGGTAGAAATGGGAGTTATAAAATTATAGAAAATAGTGTGTTATCACCAATATATTTTAGTGTGGATGAAATGTATGCGTTATACTTTTCGATGCTTACATTAAATGGATACAAAACAAAGCCATTTAATATAGAAAGTATTGCGCTTGAAAATAAATTTAAACATGTATTACCTGATAATGTGAGTAAAAATATTTCAATCATGGAACGAACGCTTTCCTTTGAAGTAACAAATCATAGTAACTTTAGTCCGTTCTTAAAAGAACTTTTACAGGGGATTTTTGCTGAGCGAGTTTATCATTTAACATATTTAAAAAAAGATGAGGAGAAAGTATTGGTCGCCCAATTTATTCGAATAGAATCTAAATTTGGCCAGTGGTATGCTAAAATCTTTAATTTTGAGACAAATCATGTTCAAATAATTAGATGTGATAAAATTCTTTCTATTGTGGAAACAAGCAATACTAATTCAAAAAATCTTGAAGAATTGTTAAGTTATCTTACTAATTTTCATAGAAGGCCTGATGCAACTGATTTTATTGTCGTTGTTAATCAAAAAGGAAAAGACATTTTTGATAAAGAGAATTATCCCTCCATGAAGATACAAAAAGAAAACGAAAATTACATTATAACAGGCTATTTTAACAAGAAAGAAGTTGATTTTGTTTCAAGTTATTTTCTGAATTTCGGTGAAACGATTATCTCAATTCAGCCTGTTATGCTAAAAGAGTTAATTTATAATAAGGTATTATCTATAAAGCAGCATTTAACTTCGTTAAGATAAAGTTAGTATTAATAATTTTTTTAACACCAAAAAGCCCTTGAAATCTAAATATCCAAAGGGCCTTTTGGTGATTTTATTTGTTCTTTAGAAAAAAATTATTTTTCTGGGACGGACAGTCCATAAAAGAACATCGTAACGATATCTTGTATATGTTTTTCGCGATCTCCTTCAAGAAGCTGTGCCCCGAAATCATCACCTAATTTAGTGAACATTTGAATGTATAGCAACATCATTTCTTTAGTAAGGTGAGGGTTAATTTCATTTTTTTGCTGTGCTTGTTCTAGTATTTCTAAATACCAAGGCAGGATTTTTTCGTTTTGATAACTATAAATAAACTCTCGGAGCTCTTCATCTCTTTGCATCATTTGTAGCAACATATCAGGTTGGAATAACCCGCCAGTATTCATTTTTCTAATGATCATCTTTTGCATCATCTCATGAAAAGGTAATTTTTCTTCTGCAAGTTTTTTATAATATTGAAATTCAGATATTATAAATTCTTGTATAAGCTCCCTAAATAACGCATCTTTACTTCCGAAATGATTATAAATTGTCACTTGAGAAACGTTTGCTTTTTTTGCAATATGTTCTATTTTCACTTCATTAAATCCACGTTCTGAAAATAATGTAAAGGCCGCATCTTTAATGGCACGTTTTTTCTTTTCTTTCACTTTTTCAAAGCCGTTCAATACAATCACCTCAATTAAAATATACAAGAAAAAATAATTGAAAACAATATTTTTGAAATATGGACATATAAATATTTCAAAAAGTTGTTGCGAATATGAAAGATGAGGAGTGCAATAATTTTGAAATATCACATGTTAAATATTTCAAAAAATGAGGTGGGTTTATGATTTCAGTTCAAAATGTTACAAAACAGTTTTCAAATGGAAAAGGCTTGTTTGATATTACATTTGAAGTGAAAGAAGGAGAAGTTTTTGGCTACTTAGGACCAAATGGTGCTGGGAAATCAACAACGATTCGTAATTTAATGGGATTTATAAAACCGACGGCTGGTAAAGCGACAATTTTCGGATTAGATTGTTGGGAAGATGCTGCGAAAATTCAAAGAGAAGTTGGCTATTTACCAGGAGAAATTTCTTTTATTGAAGGAATGAATGGATTAGAATTTTTAAATTTGATGCAAGGAATGCGTGGGTTAAAAAATATAAAAAGACGAGATGAATTGATAGAACGTTTGCAGTTCGATGTGAAAACACCAATTCGAAAAATGTCTAAAGGAATGAAACAAAAAGTAGGTATAGTTGCGGCATTTATGCATGATCCAGAAGTGTTAATTTTAGATGAACCGACATCAGGACTCGATCCACTTATGCAACAAGTATTTATAGATTTAATATTAGAGGAAAAGCAAAGAGGAAAAACAAACCTTATGTCATCACATATTTTCACTGAAATTGAGAGAACTTGTGACAGAGTAGCTATTATTAAAGATGGTTGTCTTGTAACCGTTGAAAACATTCATGATTTACAAGGCATGAGAAGACAGGTGATAGATGTAACAGTATCATCTCAAGAAGAAATCGAATCTCTTAAACAATGTGATTTGCAATTTGAAGGAATGAAAGGTAGAGAGGCGTCAATTATTGTGCAAGGAAACTATCAAACTGTTTTACAAATACTTTCAAACTATAATGTAACTGCACTTCAAACGAGAGCGACGGATTTAGAACATTTATTTATGCATTATTACGAGAAGAAAGAAGGGGTAAAGCATGAATAAACAACTATTTTTAGCTAGTTTGAAAGAAACGAAAAAAAGTATATTCAGCTATGCTACTGGTGCAGCTCTTTATTTATGGTTATTAATTTGGATATTCCCATCGATGGTTTCAGCCAAAGGTTTAAATGAATTAATAAGTGCCATGCCTGATAGTGTGAAAAAAATTGTTGGAATGGAAAGTCCGATTCAAAATGTAATGGATTTTTTAGCTGGTGAATATTATAGTCTATTGTTTATTATCATTTTAACAATTTTTTGTGTCACGGTTGCAACGCATCTAATTGCTCGTCATGTAGATAAAGGGGCGATGGCATATTTATTAGCAACACCTGTATCCAGGGTGCAAATTGCAATTACACAAGCTACTGTTCTCATATTGGGGCTACTAATAATTGTAATTGTCACTTATGTAGCTGGTATATTAGGTGCAGATTGGTTTTTAAAAGATAATAACTTAAATAAAGAATTATTTTTGAAAATAAATGTAGTTGGAGGGCTTATATTTTTAGTAGTTAGTGCCTATTCATTTTTCTTTTCTTGTATATGTAATGATGAAAGAAAGGCACTTAGCTACTCAGCCAGTTTAACAATCTTATTTTTCGTATTAGATATGGTAGGGAAATTAAGTGATAAGTTAGAGTGGATGAGAAATATATCTTTATTTACATTGTTTCGTCCGAAAGAAATTGCTGAAGGAACATATAATATATGGCCAGTAAGTATAGGCTTAACTGCTGGAGCACTTTGTATCTTCATAGTAGCAATTGTAGTGTTTAGGAAGAGGGATTTACCGTTGTAAATTAGAAAGTCCACTGAGAAAGTGGGCTTTTTTTGTTTTTGTAGGAAAGAGATCTCTAGAATATACATTATTTATTAACGACAATCTACAGTCTATTTATTGGAAAGTATCATTAACACTATTAAATTAGTGTATATGTAACGATAATAAATGATGTTAAAAAACTATATGGAATTTTTATGAATATTACTGTAAGAAAATAATTTTTTAATAATTTTCAATAATAACACTTTACAAATTTTAAAAAATTAGTAGAATAAGAAGTAGTAAGAATCGTCTGATAAATATATAAAGAAAAACAGAATTATCAGAAAATTCTTAAATAGCTATCGTTTAGAATTAGGGAGGGTACAAAAATGAAAAAGAAAAAAATGAAAAAACTAACAGCAGTTGTAGTACCGGTTTTAGCAATGAGCATGGCATTAACAGCATGTTCTACATCAGGCGGAGATAAAAAGACAAGCACAAATTCTAGCTCTAGTGGAGATAGTAAGTCAGGGGAAAAATTAGCGGCAAAACAAGTTTTAAATCGAACAGTAACACAAGAGATTCCAACGATGGATTCTTCTAAATCAACAGATACAGTATCTTCACAAATGCTAGGGAATACGATGGAAGGGTTATATCGTCTTGATAAAGATAATAAGCCGATGCCAGCTGCGGCAGAATCTAGTACGAAAAGTGAAGATGGTAAAAAATATACATTTAAACTACGTAAAGATGCAAAATGGTCAAATGGTGATCCAGTAACTGCGAAAGATTTCGTATATGCTTGGCAACGTCTATTAGATCCAAAAACAGCTGCTGAGTATGCGTTTATCGCATTCCCAATTAAAAATGCAGAAGTGGTTAATAAAGGAGAAAAACCTGTCGCTGAATTAGGAGTGAAAGCGGTAGATGATCTTACGCTTGAAGTTGAATTAGAGCAAGCAGTACCGTACTTCTTAAACTTAGTAGCATTCCCATCGTACTACCCATTAAATGAAAAATACGTAAAAGAAAAAGGGGAGAAGTTTGGCTTAGAGTCTGATACAACAGTTTATAACGGACCGTTCGTTCTTAAAGATTGGAAGCATGAACAAGGATGGCAATTAAAGAAAAATGATCAATATTGGGATAAAAAGACTGTAAAACTTGAAGAAGTTAACTTCAGTGTTGTAAAAGAGGCAGCAACGCTAATTAACTTATATGATAGCGGTCAAGTTGACTTTGCTTTATTAAATGGAGAGTTCGTAGATAAATACAGAAATAAGAAAGATGAATTCGGAACATTCTCACAAGTGAGCACGTACTTCATTCGTATGAACCAAAAACGTGATGGACAAGATACACCATTAAAGAGCAAAAAATTGCGTGAAGCAATTGCACTTTCTATCGATAAGAAAAATCTAGCAAATGTAATTTTAAATGATGGATCAAAAGAAGCTGACTTCTTAGTGCCAAAAGGATTAGCGACTGGACCGGACGGTAAAGACTTCCAAGAAACGTTTAAAAATGGTTTGAAACCAGATGCTAAAAAAGCTGCTGCATCATGGGAAGAAGCGAAAAAAGAGCTTGGTAAAGATCAAGTTACAATTGAATTCTTAAACTACGATACTGGTAATGCGAAAAAAGTTGGAGAATATATTAAGGACCAAATTGAGAAAAACTTAAAAGGTGTAACAGTTAACATTAAACTTCAACCATTTAAGCAAAAACTAAAATTAGAATCTGAGCAACAATATGATATTTCATACGGTGGTTGGAATCCAGATTATGCAGATCCAATGACATTCTTAGATATGTTTGAGTCTAAGCATTCTCATAACCAAATGAGCTTCTCAGATCCTAAATATGACGGCATGGTGAAAAAAGCTGGAACGGAATTAATGAGCGATGCGAAGAAACGTTGGGAAGAGTTAGGAAAAGCTGAAAAAACATTACTTGAAGAAGATGTAGCGATTGTACCTTTATATCAACGTGGGGATTCTTATGTTTTACAACCAAATGTAAAAGGTGTAGTAAAACATAATATCAGTCCAGAATTTAGCTTTAAGTGGGCATACGTGACTGAAAAATAATAGAGTTAAAAAAGCATTTCAAAGTAGCTTAGCTACTTTGAAATGCTTTTTTTTAGCTCAGTTAAATAGAGAAGAATAAGGCGTATAGTACGTACATATAGTAGATGGGGGATAAATCATACTAATTTATGAAGATAAAAATCAGAATATTTAAAATAAAACTATTTACAAATATGAAAAATAGAGTAGAATAATATTAGTTATAATTTTCAGAAAATTAATCGTTAGCAAGGGGTCTCTCAAGGGTTGGTAATGTACATATAATTAGGGAGGGTACAAAAATGAAGAGAAAAAAGATGAAAAAGTTAACAGCGGTTGTAGTACCAGTTTTAGCAATGAGTGTTGCATTGACAGCGTGCTCTGGATCAGGTGGGGAGAAGAAAACGACTACTACATCTAATAGTGGGGAAGAAAAAAAAGCTGATATTAAATATGCAGCGAAGCAAGTATTAAATCGTACGGAAAATCAAGAAATTCCGACGATGGACACTTCTAAATCTACTGATACGTTAGGGGCACAAATTTTAGGAAACACAATGGAAGGATTATATCGTCTTGATAAAGATAATAAGCCTATTCCGGCTGCTGCAGAATCAAGTACGAAAAGCGAAGATGGTAAAAAATATACGTTTAAACTGCGTAAAGATGCAAAATGGTCAAATGGAGAGCCTGTAACAGCGAAAGATTTCGTATATGGATGGCAGCGCTTACTTGATAAAAACACAGCGGCAGAATATGCGTTTATTGCCTACTATATTAAAAATGCAGAGGCAATTAATAAAGGTGAAAAACCTGCAACGGAATTAGGTGCAAAAGCGGTAGATGATTATACACTTGAAGTAGAATTAGACAAACCAGTACCATATTTCTTAAACTTATTAGCATTCCCGTCATATTATCCTTTAAATGAAAAGTTCGTAAAAGAAAAAGGAGAGAAATTCGGTTTAGAAGCAGATACAACATTGTATAACGGGCCATTTGTAATGGCATCGTGGAAACATGAACAAGGTTGGCAGTTGAAGAAAAATGATAAATATTGGGATAATAAGACTGTGAAATTAGAAGAAATTAATTATAGTGTAGTAAAAGAAGTTGCTACAAAAGTAAATTTATATGATACAGGATCAATTGATTTCACACTACTATCAGGAGAATTCGTAGATAAATATAAATCGAACAAAGATGAATATGGTGAGTATTCAGAAGCAAGTACGTACTTCTTACGTTTAAATCAAAAGCGTAACGGACAAGATACACCGTTAAAGAGTAAAAAGCTTCGTGAAGCAATCGCATTATCCATTGATAAAAAAGGTTTGGCAAACGTTATATTAAATAATGGGTCAAAAGCAACTGATCAATTGGTTCCAAAAGGGCTTGCGACGGGACCGGATGGTAAAGATTATCAAGATACATTTAAAAATGGTCTGAAATATGATGTGAAAAAAGGCGCAGCAGCTTGGGAAGAGGCGAAAAAGGAACTCGGAAAAGATCAAGTTACAATTGAATTACTAAGCTATGATGATGGAACTGCGAAAAAGATTGCCGATTATTTTAAAGATCAAATTGAGAAAAACTTAAAAGGTGTAACAGTTAACACGAAAATTCAGCCATTTAAACAAAAATTAAAATTAGAGTCAGCGCAAGATTATGAAGTTTCGTTTGCAGGTTGGAGCCCAGATTATTCGGATCCAATGACATTTATTGATATGTTTGAATCGAAGAGTCCATATAACCAAATGAGTTATTCAAATCCGAAATACGATGAAATGGTACAAAAAGCAGGTAATGAATTATTGTCTGATCCGAAGAAGCGCTGGGAAACATTAGGGAAAGCAGAAAAAATATTCCTTGAAGAAGATGCAGGATTAGTTCCTTTATATCAAACAGGAAGATCATATGTAATGAAACCGAATGTAAAAGGAATTGTGAAACACAACATTAGTCCAGAATATAGCTTTAAGTGGGCGTATGTAACTGAGGATGGCGGAAAGAAATAACATGAAAGCATTTCAAAAGTGGCTAATATGCTTTTGAAATGCTTTTTTTGTATGAATAGGAGAATAAGGCACATGGAAATTAGAAAGGAGTTCAACAATTGGATAGATAAATGATAGCAGAGATTTCATATTGATGAGAAAAATATAGAACATAGCAATAGAGAAGAATAAGAGGGGATATGTTTACATATAGTAGACGGGGGATGATTCATATAGTAGTAATAGTAAAATAGCAAGTTATTATCATAAAAAAATAAATATTTAGAAAATTTACAAAAATACTTTACAAAACCAGAAAAAACAGTAGAATATTAATTAATAAGAATTTTCTGATAACGAAAGTTAATAGAGAATCTCTAACTGTTAATATCGTACATATAATTGGGGAGGGTACAAAGAAATGAAGAGAAAAAAGATGACAAAATTAACAGCGGTTGTAGCACCAGTTCTAGCAATGAGTATGGCATTAACAGCTTGCTCGGGATCAGGTGGAGAGAAGAAAACAACTACAACGTCTAATGGTGGGGAAGAGAAAAAATCCGATATTAAATATGCAGCAAAACAAGTATTAAATCGAACAGAAACGAATGAAATTCCGACGATGGATACTTCGAAAAGTACGGATACACTTGGTTCACAAATTTTAGGAAACACGATGGAAGGATTATATCGTCTTGATAAAGATAATAAGCCAATCCCAGCTGCAGCAGAATCTAGCACAAAAAGCGAGGATGGTAAAAAATATACATTCAAGCTACGTAAAGATGCAAAATGGTCAAATGGTGATCCAGTAACTGCAAAAGATTTCGTATTTGCATGGCAACGTCTATTAGATCCAAAAACAGCTGCTGAGTATGCATTTATTACTTACTATATTAAAAATGCAGAAGCGATTAATAAAGGAGAAAAACCTGTAACTGAATTAGGAGTAAAAGCAACCGATGATTATACGCTTGAAGTAGAATTAGAGCAAGCGGTACCATACTTCTTAAACTTAGTGGCATTCCCATCATACTATCCATTAAATGAGAAGTTCGTAAAAGAAAAAGGAGAGAAGTTCGGTTTAGAATCTGATACGACAGTCTATAATGGACCGTTTGTACTTACTGATTGGAAACATGAGCAAGGCTGGAAATTGAAGAAAAATGACCAATATTGGGATAAAAAGACTGTAAAACTAGATGAAATTAATTACAGTGTAGTAAAAGAAGTAGCTACAAGGGTAAATTTATATGATACAGGTGCAATTGATTTCGCGCTTTTATCAGGAGAATTCGTTGATAAGTATAGAAATAAAAAAGATGAGTTTGGAACATATTCAGAACCAAGTACATTCTATTTACGTTTAAATCAAAAGCGTGCTGGTCAAGATACACCACTAAAAAGCAAGAAATTACGTGAAGCAATTGCATTATCGATAGATAAAAAGAATTTAGCAAATGTCATCTTAAATGATGGTTCAAAAGGAGCCGATTATTTAGTTCCGAAGGGTTTAGCAGCTGGACCTGATGGTAAAGATTTCCAAGAAACATTTAAAAATGGTTTGAAACAAGATACTAAAAAGGCTGCGGCTGCATGGGACGAAGCGAAAAAAGAACTTGGAAAAGATCAGGTGACAATTGAATTCTTAAACTACGATACTGGTAATGCGAAAAAAGTTGGAGAGTATGTAAAGGATCAGATTGAGAAAAACTTAAAAGGTGTAACAGTAAATATTAAACTTCAGCCGTTTAAGCAAAAATTAAAATTAGAATCAGAGCAAGAATATGATATCGCATATGGTGGTTGGAGCCCAGATTATGCAGATCCGATGACATACTTAGATATGTTTGAAACAACGAATTCTCAGAATCAAATGAGTTACTCAAATTCAAAATATGATGAGAGTATTAAAAAGAGTAAAACAGAATTAATGTCTGATGCAAAGAAACGTTGGGAAGAGTTAGGGAAGGCAGAAAAAGTGTTACTTGAAGATGATGTAGCACTTGTACCTTTATATCAAAATGCTAGATCATATGTTATGCAACCAAATGTAAAGGGAATTGTGAAACATAATATTAGTCCGGAATATAGTTTCAAATGGGCGTATGTAGAAGAGAAATAATAACAAATAAAAGCATTTCTAAGGTGTAGTAAAGCACTTTGGAAATGTTTTTTTTTGCACCACTTTTTTATGAATGAATATAAGTATTATAGAAAAATGAAGGAGAATCCCATGAAAAGAAATTCGTACATTGATTTTTTAGCTTATTACGGAATAGGGAGTGCTCATCCTGGTGGTTTTACGTTAACGAAGCAATTACTATCTCAATTGCCGCTTAGACACGGAGCAAATGTTCTTGAGATAGGTTGCGGCACGGGGAAAACAGCGGCGTATATGACAAAAGAATTGGGTTATAAAGTGACAGCGGTTGAAAAGAATGAAATTATGATTCAAAAAGCGAAAGATAGATGGTTGTTTGATGGTTTAAATATACAATTGATTCAAGGAGATGTAGAAAGGTTACCGTGTTTAAATGATTCTTTTGAGCTTGTACTTGGAGAATCTATACTCGCTTTTACAAATAAAGAAAAGGTTATTTCGGAATGTTATCGTGTATTACAAAAGGATGGGAGGCTTGTTGTCATTGAAATGATTACCGAAAAACATATTGAGAAGAAAGAGGAGGAAAAGATTGGACAGTTATACGGTATGAAAGAATTATTAACTGAGAATGAGTGGATTCATTTATTTCAAGCAGCAAATTTTAAAAGAATTACAATTGCCGGTGGAGGAACTATTGCAGAAACAGTTGCAGGACATGTGGAAGAGCCAGAGTGGAATGTATCACCGTTTATTCCAGAAGAATTGTATGAGGCGTGGGTGAAACACGAACAAGTACTGCTTCTGTATCAACATATTTTAGGGCATCGGATTTTTATATGTGAAAAATAGAAAAAGAGTTGGCTAAAGATAGTCAACTCTTTACTATGTTAGATGAAAAATAATGCAGCCAAAGTAATTCCAAAAATAAAGCCAAATCCGAGTTCAAGGCCCCAGCCACCGCCGTCACAACCACCGCAACCACGACCGCCGCATCCACAGCCACTAAATCCACCACCGAATCCACCACCGAATCCACCACCGAATCCAAATCCACAGTTATCACATCTGCTAATACCACCGCAAATATCACATCCGCCGTTTGAATATGCGTTATAGTACCCGAATCCTGTATCAAAAGATGAGCGCTGTTGCATTGGTTCAATCCAAACAGAATCGTTTGTTACATCGATTATTTTGCCTAAGTGAATGCGACCATCCCGATCTTCAATTCGAACAACTTTACCGAAATAACGTTGGCATGTATCATAACATCTTTTTCTATGCATGTTCTTTCCTCCTTCCGTATTACCGTAATACGATATGTAAGCAGGACAAGTGCGGCTTGTACGAATGACCTATCTATCATAATTGTTATACGAAAGGGGAAATATACGAACAGGATACATAACGAGGAGGAAGAGAAATGAAATCTACAGACCAATTTCAGACGTACGAAGTTCCTTGGGAGGAATTAATAGAAGCACTGCGAGGTGAAATGAAGAAACAAGTAGGAGCGGATATTATTGATACGGTCGTATGTAATTTGAAAGATGGTTTTGAAGTGTATACATATGTGCAGGGTGATTTGGATTTCGAGTATACAGAAGCTCTTGAACGAAAATATGGGAGTGACGGGAAAATCCCTAATTTGTTAACAGTTATGCTGGTAGCTAGCATTTATAATACGGGTGAAGAGAATATACGTTTACATGCAGATCAAAAGGAAAATCCGATTGTTGAAGTATATGTGAAGAAGTAAAGAGTGCGCTAATTATAGCGTGCTTTTTATTTCTTGTATTGAAAAGAAAATCAAACTTTAATGGTGGAATTTATAGCGGGAAAAGTATGAAATCTATGTGTTATTTCAGATATATAATAAGGAAAAAATTCGAAATAAAATATGGGAGTAGTTCATTTTTGTTTACATAATGTAATTGCTGTGAACTGTTGTCCTAAAATACAAGTCATATATCTTGTTTCCTCTCATAAATTTAAACATAGGAATTTGTCTACAAAGGTGGCGAAGCCTCATCATGAAAATTCGAATTTGTGCCACGTTCATGCTGTTTCTATTTATATGTTTACCTTTTTCAGTTTTTGCAAAAGGAGAGGAGGCAAAGGAAAGGGTCGTTTCACTTGTATATGATGATTCGGGCAGCATGAGAAATAACGATCGCTGGAAGTATGCCAATTACGCCTTGCAAAGTTTAGTTGCGCTATTAGATGAGAAAGATAAATTTTCTTACGTTCCAATGAGTAAGCCGGATGCTCCATTAAACATTTCATTAACAAAGGATCAAAGGCAAACAGAAATTGAGGGGATTGGGGCGTGGAAAACATATTTAAATACTCCATTTAGCGCAGTAGAAACGGCGATGCAATCTATAAAAAAGGAAGCAGATATAGATGGGAAACGTGAATTTTGGCTTATTGTATTAACTGACGGGGCATTTAATGATTTGGAGAAAGATAAGATTGGCGGAAAAGAACAAATTACACAGAAGTTAGCGCAGTTTAAGAAAGAAATGGATTCGAAAAAGATCTCTTTACATCCAGTCTTAATCACGATGGAAGAGGATTTAGGGCAGCAAGAGAAGCTGCAGTTAAATACGTTTAAAGAGATTTGGAAAAAAGAAATGAATGGAGTTGTCATGCCGTCTAGCGGTGAGGATGGTATTGTACAAAGTGTGAATCAAGTGGCAGCATTAGTTGCAAATCGTGATCCATTTTCTTCTGTTGAATCGATTGTCAAAACGAAAATAGTAGGGAAAAAAGTAGAGATTACAACACCGTTTCCATTAAAGCGTATGACGCTTGTACGACAATCACCTTCTTTGTCTAATTATAAAGTTATGCAACTTTCCAAACCGTTACAATTGCAGTCTTCTTTTTCTATACATGCACCAGGAGAAGCTAAATTATTCGGAAATATAGTGCATGTAAGTACAGCGAACCAGGAAGTGATTAAGCCAGGGACATATACGATAGAAGTGGATCAGGACATTGAGAAAGAGGGATTACAAGTACTTGTTGAACCAGCGCTTAATTATACTGTTTCTACGTACGACAAAGATGATAAAGATAGAAAAAATGTTGAGAAAATGTATGAAGGTGTGACAGCTGTTATTGAAGCGAAACCTACTGAATTACCAATTCAAACTTCTTATTTCGAAGCAGAAGTAGAAATAGACGGAAAGCAGTATCCGATGAAGTGGGATGATAAAAGACATGTGTTTTATTACGAGACAAAGGTTGGTAAAGAGTTAGTACGCGGGAAAGTCCATATGAATATAAAGGGATTTTATAGACAGACGAAAGAATTCAAGATTGAACCAGCTGAAAAACCAAAATTAACACTTCAAGCTGTTACGAAAGATTATGAAGAAAAGGTAACAAATTTAGAAAATAGTAAACCATTTATTTTACAGCCCCAGTTAAATGGTAAACCGATGACAGAAGAGGCTGTAAAGAAACTATTAAAATCTACTGGTGTCACATCGAATCAATCGATCAACTATGAATTAAAACAGCATGGTAGTCAAGTTTATGTTTATCCTCGACCTTATTACTCCGACACATTCAATTTTACAGATACCGGCACCGTAGAGGCTACCATCACGATCAATGATCCAAAATTACAAGAAGTAAAGGAAAAGATTGTACTGCACATTGAAAATGCGCCGTTTTTTGAGAAGTATGCGCTCGTTTTTAAATTTGTAATTCCTATTACTTTATTACTTTTAATAGTAGGAATTATTATTTTAGGATGGATTGTTCGTCCGAGATTTCATCGGAAAGCATTACTATATTACGAATGGGATCAAGAAGTAGCGAAAGATTGGCTTTATCAATCTGAACCAGAGTTACTTAAAAATAAATGGTGGAAGCACTATTTTGGCATTCCATTTCGAGCAGAAAGAAAGGCGGTGCAATCTGTAACATTAATAGCGAAAAAAGGATCGAAATCTATATTTGTAGCAAAAGAATCGCAAGTGGTTGGGATGATTATTGATGGGATGTTTATAACAGAGGAAGAGGTAGGAATGGAGCATAAGACGTTGTATCCCAATGAACTTTTAGTAATTGATAGAGGATATGGTAAGGAGATTTACCGGTACGAATGTGAATAGTAGATAGGGTGTAAGAGGGGCGGAGGAGGCCCGGCTCTCTTTATTCTTCTTTTCAAACAAGCAAGAATAGGAAGGTGGTTCACATGACATTACAAGTTCCAACAATTTTAATTGGCTTAGGTGGAATCGGTAGTACTGTCACACATCAAATATATGAAAGATTACCTGAGGAGCGTCGTAAAAAGGTAGCGATGCATGTATTTGATACAGATGTGAATACATTGAGTAAATTTGATCATATTCGGAAGTTTAAGACGCAAACGAGCTCGAGTAAAACACCGAGAGAGTATATTGCGGGAGATCCAACGATTCCAGAGTGGTTTCCGATGGATCCGACTATACTTGATAAACCGTTAACAGAAGGGGCTGGACAGTTACGCGTCATTTCACGGTTAGCGTTACGTGCTGCGATGAAAGAAGATAAACTCACATCGTTTTGGCAAGAAATCGAGAAGATTTTTCCAGTTACAAGTGATCAGACCGAATATGGTGTACGTGTCATTATTGTAACATCACTAGCCGGCGGAACAGGTTCAGGGATGTTTTTACAAATCGCATTATATTTGCGTGAGATGCTCCGGAAGAAATTGCAGCATCATAACATTTTAATTCGCGGTGCTTTTTTAATGCCGGATGTTTTAGTTAAGACGAGAACGGTTAGTGCGAAAGAGTTTGAAACTGTGCAAGCGAATGGTTATGCATCGTTAAAAGAGTTGCACGCTATTACGCTTGGGTCGACTGGTGAATTATCAAAACGAGGCGGCGTAACGATTGAATTAGAATATCGTCCTGATCAAGTGGATGAAGATGGAAGAACAAACCATACGATAAAGCAGCATCATTTACCGTACAATTATTGTTTCTTATATGATTATGAAAATTTACATGGGCACCATTTGCACAATTTATCGGATTATATGGAGCAAATGGCAAATACGATTTATTTACAGTTATTTAGTCCAATGTCTGCAAATCATTTTGCCCAAGAAGATAATCAAATTCAGCAATTGGCAGAATCGAGTGGGAAAGGGAGATATTGCGGAGCAGGAACGGCAAAACTTATTTATCCGTATGAGCACGTTTTGAAATACTGTGCTTTAAAATGGGCGGTGCAAGGTTTAGATGAATCTTGGCTTCATTTAGATCAACTATTTCAAGAGAAGAGGCAAAGATACGATCAAGATGTAAAACGCGGTATGCAGCGTGAAAAGCCAGAGCGCGGGAAAAGTTATTTAGAAGACTTAGAGCATCTTGCTACTCGGCCAGAACAAGCTCATATTTTTTATAGACAAATGTACCATGAAACACGTGAAGGGGCAGAGGGTGGTAAGCTCGGTGTTGCAAAATCAAAATTGTTTTTAGATGCTGTAGAGAGTTACGTACACCGTACAGTGCAAAAAGATGAGGAATTAAACCGCCTGCAGCATGAGTGCAAAATATCGGCTGCGAAGCTTAAAATGATGGAACAAATGAAGGGGGAAGTAGCGAGAGTTGATCATGCGGTTCGTTTATATGCTTATGCCATTCCGAGCCGTGTACATGAGCATGTTACTACCCTTTTATATGACATGATCGAATCAGACCGCTTTACACCGAGTGGCTCAGAAGGACAGTCTTACCAATTAAATACATGGTTTTTAAAGAAAACGGATCCAGTTCATCCAGTTGCAGCACGTTTTATGCTGTATGAAATTCGTAAGCAGTTAGTAGAGAAGATGAATCGACTACATGAAAATAATGAACAAAAGCGTAATTTAATTCAAAACTACGATAAGAAATTTAATGTGAGTAATATTGATGGAACTGTAACGGCTGTTCGCCGCGTTGAAATTGCGCAGCAACAAGGCTGGTTTGGAAAAATGATTAATAATCAGCAGCGTTTGTTTAAAAAAGAATTTGAAGATATTGTAACGCAGTACGTACACAAATTAAGTGAGTATCGTAAAGAAATGTTGTTAGAACTCGTGTATCAATCGCTATACCAAGCAGTTGATAAAATGATTCAATATTGGGAAAGATTCTTTGATAATTTATACGAAACACGTGAAAATTTATTGTTTGAAATCCAAAAGCGAAGCAAGGAATTTGAGGGGAAAACGAACCCGACGAATGTATACGTATTAGCTGAAGAGAAATTGCAAGAAAAGATTTGGCAAGATATGCAGCAACATTTAAATTTAGGTGTATTACCGAAAGATATATCGTCCGAAATTTATATGAGCTTGTACGGGGAATATTGTCGTGATGCGAAAGCCGAAGAAATTCAGTCGAAAAAGGTGGAAGACTTCTATCGTGAACATATATTGAGTTATTGTTATGACGAACTTCAAGTGCGCTATCGTGACAAATTAGAGCTTAATATCGTTGAAGCATTGCGAAAAGAAGCAGATTTCAAGAAGCGTGATCGTGATGAATACGTTCGTGAAAAAATTGAAGATCTTTTCCATTTAGCAAGTCCGTTCGTTCCGAAAGTTTCTCATCATAGAGAATTACAATATTGGGGCGTACATCCATCTTTAAAACAAGAATTGCAAGAAGAGTTATTGCAAGAAATGTTTAAAGAAAAAGATACGGTAAACGAGGCGTTTTCACCATTTGAAGTGATTTGTTATCGTGCTCATTACGGATTATCGCTACAAGATTTTCCTAAGCTTTCATCTGGACATATTGCGAATGGTTTTATGAACGATAAAGGTGATTATTTTCAATCGTATTATCGCCGCGTGAACAAATTAAATAGTAAAAAATCTAGTTTGACGCCGCATTTAGATAAATATTGGCACTTACCAGCCTTTATGCCAGACTTGAATGCAACGCAAACGAAGTTAGATTACGACAAATGTAATCGTGCTCTTCTATACGCGTATATGTATCGCTGGATTAGCTTAGTTGCTGTTGATGGACAATTCGTGTATCAATATAATGGTGTCGGCCGTAGCTTTTTAATCCAGTCGATGGGGAAAAATATTTCAAGTGAAAGTTATAAGTTGCACAGAGCATTGCTTCATAATCCGTTTATTTATGAAAACATCTTGTCACGATTTGAAGAAGAACAAGAAAAGGCAATGATACAAGGTGGACATTTATATACACATGCATTTGTATTAGGCGCTCAAGATATAAGATGGCTCCGTAAAGAGCATGTTCATAATATTTTAGATATGATTTTAATGTATGACCGTGAGGCAAAATATGACCCGACGTTAGAAGAAACATCTGACGATTTGTTAAGGTTATTCCTTGATGAAATTGAGCTGTATTTCCAAAACTATTACGGAACAGGTGCAGATATGGTTGCAAAGAAAGAGAAAGAGATGTTTATGAAACAATTGTGGGATCGTTCGTATGCGAAAGGGTATGTGGATCCAAATAGTGCGCCTTATAAAAAATGGCAAAATATATTACATGTTCCCGATGAAGAAGAAGTGCCAAAAACGAATGTATAATGAGTGAAAAGGGAATCCTTAAGAATGACAATACAACTTTAGAAATGAGGGATTCCGATGCCGTTTTTAGGTAGTGTATATCAAATATTTGGATTATATCCAGAAATTTATTATGGAATGATTTCAGCGGAAATCGCTGAACAACAAATGGAAGAACAGAAAGAACAAGAAAATCAAGAGACTGAATTATAAAACCATGCAGGCTACTCGCCTGCGTGGTTTTTTCGTGTTACAATAAAGCGAATTTTTTAAGGGAGAGAATAAGATGAAATGGATATACTTTATTATTATTAACGTTATAGCATTTAGTATGATGGGGCTTGATAAGCGAAAAGCAAAGAAAAAACAGTGGAGAACGCCAGAAAGTACGTTGTTTTTATCAGCTGTAGCTGGAGGAGCGGTTGGAGCTTGGATTGGTATGTATATGTTTCATCATAAGACACATAAAAGTAAATTTGTCTTCGGTATTCCAGTGCTCGTTATTATAACAGTAGGAGTGTTTTTATACATATAAAGGATTTGCAAGAGGAATGTCGAAAGAAATGCAGATTGAATATTGGTAAAGTAAGCATGTGAGACTTTATAATGAAGAAAAAAAGAGAAGAGGAGAAAAAGGAAGATGGGGAGTCAAACAGCAGAGCAAAAGCAGGGGATTATATATGCAGCAGGTGCGTATACGATGTGGGGAGTCCTTCCGATTTATTGGAAATGGGTGGAGGAAGTACCGGCAGATGAAATATTAGCGCATCGCATCGTTTGGGCATTTGTTTTTATGTTGTTAGTTTTAGGAGTAACGAAGAGGTTTCGTCAGTTTGGTGGGGAGTTAGTGGCCCTTTTTAAACGACCTAAATTATTAATGTCATTAACAATTGCTTCGGTACTTATTAGTGGAAACTGGTTTGTATACATATGGGCCGTAAATCATAACCATGTAATCGAAGCAAGTCTTGGGTATTATATTAATCCACTTATAAGTATTTTACTTGGTACAGTTGTTTTAAAAGAGAAGCTTAATTTTTGGCAATATGTTGCGGTTGGTTTAGCTGGATTGGGCGTTGTTATTTTAACGATACGTTTCGGATCAATTCCATGGGTTTCTCTTTCACTTGCTTTTTCATTTGGATTATATGGATTAACGAAAAAATTATTAAATTATGATGCAACAATTGGGCTTACGATGGAAACGATGTTAGTGACGCCATTTGCACTTATATATTTGTTTATGACAGGAGTTCATGGCTTTGGTTCGTTCGGTTCTATTTCGGCAATATCAACGTTTCTTTTAATAGGGGCAGGTATTGTTACAGCGTTACCACTCTTTTATTTTGCTAAAGGAGCACAACTTATTCCGCTCTATATGATAGGATTTTTACAATACATCGCGCCGACTATTAGTTTAATTTTAGGTGTGTTCGTTTTTGGTGAACATTTTACATCTACTCATATGATTGCGTTTTTCTGTATATGGATTGCTTTATTTGTCTTTTCAATGGCGAAAACAAAGTTTCTACTACAGAAGCAACCAAAATTTATTAAAAATAAATCAGCAAAAGTATCATAATGCGTAGTATTTTCTACGCATTTTTCTTTATACTTATATTATATAGAAATTCCATTATAGTCAGTGAGGAGCTGAAAAACATGGAAACAATTTTACATAATGATCCACTTATAGCAGCTATAATTTCTTGGTTTTTAGCACAGTTAACGAAAGTCGTTTTTAAATTAATAAAAACAGGCGAGTTTGATTTTGCTAAGTTCTTTGCTTCAGGTGGAATGCCAAGTTCGCATGCTTCGACTGTTACTGCACTTGCTACAGGTGTCGGGGTGGTGGAAGGTGTGGAGAGTCCAATATTTGCGGTTGCCGCTATTTTTGCCATTATTGTTATGTACGATGCTTCAGGAGTAAGGCTTGCGGTAAGTAAGCAAGCGAAAATATTGAATGATTTTTTTCATGGTAGACAAACAGAATATAAAAAGTTAAATGAGCTCGTTGGACATACACCGTATCAAGTTGTTGTTGGTGCACTATTAGGAATTGTTGTCGGGGTTGGGTATTGTTTGTAAGCAGAATGTGTGTAATGCACGTTCTGCTTTTCTTTGCTTTCATACATATTTAGATGAGTTTTCGAATATCGTATACGGACTTAGAAAGGGTGGGTGAGCGGTGTGCTACTATATGACAAAGTGCATGAGGAGATAGAGCGGAGAACGACTGCACTTCAAACGATGCAAAGGCAAGACGGAACGTGGCAATTTTGTTTTGAAGGAGCTTTGCTAACGGATTGTCACATGATTTTTTTACTCAAATTATTAGGGCGAAATGACGAAATAGAACCGTTTGTGAAAAGGTTAGTATCTCTTCAAACAAATGAAGGGACTTGGAAATTATACGAAGATGAAAAGGGAGGGAATTTATCCGCGACGATTCAAGTATATGCTGCTTTACTTGCTTCGGAAAAATATTCGAAAGAAGATATGAATATGAGGCGAGCTGAAATGTTTATTAAGGAACACGGGGGAGTTTCTCGTGCCCATTTTATGACGAAATTTTTATTAGCGATTCATGGAGAATATGAATTTCCTGCGCTTTTTCACTTTCCAACACCAATATTATTTTTACAAGATGACTCCCCCCTCAGTATATTTGGGTTAAGCAGCTCAGCGCGTATACATTTAATTCCGATGATGATTTGTATGAATAAGAGATTCCGTGTAGAGAAAAAGTTATTGCCAAATTTAAATCATATTGCAGGCGGGGGTGGGCAATGGTTTCGAGAGGAGCGGTCTCCGCTGATTCAATCGTTTTTAGGTGATGTGAAAAAGGTAATATCGTATCCATTATCGTTACATCATAAAGGATACGAAGAAGTAGAGCGCTTTATGAAGGAGCGTATAGATGAAAATGGAACATTATATAGTTACGCCAGTGCTACGTTTTATATGATTTATGCTTTGCTTGCATTAGGGCACTCTATTCAGTCTCCAATTATTGAGAAAGCTGTGACAGGATTAAAATCTTATATATGGAAGATGGACAGAGGAAGTCATTTGCAAAATTCTCCTTCTACCGTATGGGATACCGCTTTACTTAGCTATTCATTGCAAGAAGCTAAAGTTACAAATGAAAATAAGATGATTCAAAGAGCGACGGAGTATTTATTGCAAAAACAACAAACTAAAAAGGTAGATTGGAGCGTACATGCATCATCACTTGTAGCTGGCGGTTGGGGATTTTCAGATGTTAATACGACGATCCCTGATATAGACGATACTACAGCTGCCCTTAGAGCGTTAGCGCGAAGTAGAGGGAATGATAGAGTAGATGATGCGTGGGGAAGAGGCGTGGAATGGGTGAAAGGATTGCAAAACAATGATGGAGGCTGGGGAGCTTTTGAACGAGGGGTAACGAGCAAGTTACTATCGAATTTGCCGATTGAAAATGCGAGTGATATGATAACCGATCCGTCCACACCAGATATTACAGGTAGGGTGTTAGAATTATTCGGAACGTATGCACCGAATGAGTTGCTTGAAGAGCAAAAAAAGAAAGCTATCAAATGGTTAATGGATGTACAGGAACAGAATGGATCATGGTATGGAAAATGGGGGATATGTTATATATATGGGACATGGGCAACGATGACAGGCTTACGTGCATTAGGAGTGCCTTCTACTCATCCATCGTTGAAAAAAGCAGCTTCATGGCTCGAACATTTGCAGCATGAAGACGGAGGGTGGGGAGAATCCTGTCAAAGTAGTGTAGAGAAAAAATTTATTTCTTTACCTTTTAGTACGCCGTCACAAACAGCGTGGGCACTTGATGCACTCATTTCTTACTACGATCAAGAAACACCGATTATTCGAAAAGGAATTACATATTTGCTCGCGCAGTCTACTATGAATGAAAAATATCCTACTGGCACAGGGTTACCGGGGGGCTTTTATATTCGCTATCATAGTTATGGGCATATATATCCGTTACTTGCTTTAGCGCACTACGTAAAGAAATATAGAAAATAAACCGAGAGATACTCTCGGTTTATTTTGATGGGTAGTAGGTCCCTGTTGAAAAGAATAAGGAACGTTGTAGTTCCTTATTTTTCTGTTGATTGGCGTTTTTGACGTGCATCAGCGGCATTTGCACGTGCGTTTGCTTCTAAGTCATTGTGGTCAGCGAGTTCGCGAGCGAACTCAACATCAATGCCATCGGCAGCTTTGTTTCGATTTACATTCTTTTTTTTCATTCGACACAATCTCCTTGTGTTTTATGCGGCGTTGCAAAGTTAGTTTGACACAAATAGACTTTTTTATACAAAGAGGATTTGGAAAGCATAGAGCCGAAATATACAATATAACTAATAGAAATGGGGGATAGGGATGGAATTGTTGAATGGGAAAACAGCTGTTGTAACGGGTGCTGCGCAGGGGATTGGAAAAGAAATCGCACGAGTTTTTGCAAAACTAGGGGCCAAAGTATTAATTAGTGATGTAAATGAAGAGAAGCTACAAGAAACGACACGTGAATTATCAGATGAAGGGTATGATGTGAGTTTATATCGATGTGATGTGAGTAATCAAAATGAAGCGAAGTCGTTAATTGAATATGCGGTGCAAAAATTTGGTACATTACATATTTTAGTGAATAACGCTGGGATTACAAAAGATGCAATGTTACATAAGATGGAGAAGTCTGCTTGGGAACAAGTATTACAAGTGAACTTAACTGGCGTTTTTTATTGTATGCAGCCAGCACTTCTTTATATGAGACAACAACAGTATGGACGGATTATTAATATTTCTTCTATTAGTAGGGAAGGAAACATTGGACAAGCAAATTATGCGGCTACAAAAGCAGGGGTTGTAGGCTTAACAAAAACAGCAGCGAAAGAGGTTGGAAGTTTTGGTATTACGTGTAATGCGATTTGTCCAGGGTTTATGGATACTGATATGACAAAAACAATACCGGATAAAGTAAAAGAGAAAATGGTTGGAGCGATTCCAGTTGGAAGAATCGGAACGCCGGAAGATATTGCAAACGCAGCTGCCTTTTTAGCATCAGAGTATGCGTCTTACATTACAGGAGAGGTATTAAATGTGAGCGGTGGGTTGCAAGTGTAAATGAATACATAATGAAAAGAACCTGACCGAGTAGGTCAGGTTCTTTCTCGTTAATTTAAGTTAATCCAAACGCTCTTCACTTCTGTATAGTTGTTCAGCGCGTAAGATCCCATTTCGCGGCCAAGACCGGATTGTTTAAATCCTCCAAATGGAGATGCTGCATCAAAGACGTTATAACAGTTTACCCATACAGTACCAGCACGTACTTTACTTGCAACATAGTGTGCTGTTTTAACATTTTCTGTCCACACACCAGCCGCTAAGCCGAATTGTGATTTATTTGCACGTTCAATTACTTCATCAATATCGTTAAAAGGTATAGCAGAAATAACTGGACCGAAAATTTCTTCTTTTGCGATCGTCATTTCGTCATTTACGTCAGCGAATACTGTAGGAGAAACGAAGTAGCCTTGATCGAATGGATTACTTCCTCCGCAAAGTACTTCAGCGCCTTCTTCAATCCCTTTTTCAATGTAGCTCATTACACGTTTTTGTTGTTCTTCGGAAACGAGAGGACCGATTGTTGTTTCAGGGTTAAGACCGACACCTTGATTTAGTTTTTTAGAATAGAGGACGAGATCAGCCATGACATTATCATACATTTTCTTTGGAATAAATAAGCGTGATCCAGCAGAGCATACTTGTCCTTGGTTAAACATAACACCAGAAAGTGCACCAGGAATCGCGCGAGATAAGTCGGCGTCTGGTAAAATAATGTTCGGTGATTTACCGCCAAGCTCTAAAGTAACACGTTTCAATGATTCAGATGCTTGTCGCATAATTTGTTTACCGACTGGAGTAGAACCAGTAAATGCAATTTTATCAACGAGTGGATGATTAACAAGTGCTTGTCCAGCTGATTCACCGAATCCAGGAACGATATTAATAACACCTTTCGGGAATCCAGCTTCTTCAATTAATTCAGCTAAGTATAGAGCGGATAGTGGAGTTTGTTCTGCAGGTTTTAAAACGATTGTACATCCTGTAGCAAGCGCAGCTCCCATTTTCCACATTGCCATAAGAAGTGGGAAGTTCCAAGGGATAATTTGACCGACGACACCAACAGCCTCATGGCGTGTATAGTTAAAGTAATCACCGGAAACAGGAATTGTTTGACCAACAATTTTCGTCGCCCAGCCAGCATAATAGCGCATATGCTCAATTGCAAGTGGTATGTCTGCCGCCATTGTTTCACGGATTGGCTTTCCGTTATCTAACGTTTCGAGTTGTGCGAGCTCTTCTTTATGCTCTTCCATTAAATCAGCGAGCTTGTACATAAGACGGCTGCGTTCAGCAGTGCTCATGCGTGACCAAGGACCTTCATCGAAAGCCATTCGAGCAGCTACCACAGCTTTATGAATGTCTTCGCGACCAGCTTCAGCAACGATAGCGAGTGTTTCACCAGTTGCTGGGTTAGGCGTTTTAAATGTTTTTCCGGAAGCGCTTTCAATGAACGCTCCGTTCACATATAGTTTCTTTGTGCCTTGAAGAAATTTCTCTACCTTTTCATGAAGATTTACAGCTAGTTGACTCATTGTATAACCCCCTTGAAAATATAATTTAAACGCAGTACGAGACGGCGTTTATTCCGAAATCAAGGATGTGGGAACTAGATGAAAAGCCTCTACTTAAAATCATAAATAAAAAATGCTGAAAATTCAAATTTCATTTTCGTTACAATTGTAAAAAATATGTAATGAAACATTGTATTCTATATAATTACAAAAAATCCTGCGCGTTTTTGTTTTCTAGTAGGAAAAACTAGAAAAACAGTGGTACAATTATACATCGTGAGAGGAGGGGGAAAATGAAGAATTATCATGATGATCCGCGCTTTCGAGTTGCCCATAGAGAAGCGTTAATTGGTCTTGGATTAGCTATTATTAATTTTATAATATGGTATGGATTTGCCTATGGGCTTGGAAGTAAGGATCCGAGTGAATATACATATGTATTAGGTTTTCCAGCATGGTTTTTTTATAGCTGTATCGTTGGATTTATCGTAATGGTTATTTTGCTTATTTTAGTTGTTCGTTTTTTATTTCAAGATATTTCACTCGATGAGGAAGAAAAAAGTGAGGAATGATAGATGAATTGGTATGTAATAATCCCAATGATAATTTCTTTTATCGTTGTGTTTTTAATTGGTGTATATGCATCAAGACGTGTACAAGCAACCGCTAATAATAAATTTTTACAAGAATATTTTCTTGGTGGGCGTGAACTTGGTGGCTTATTATTAGCTATGACGATGATTGCTACGTACGGTAGTGCAAGTAGCTTTATCGGCGGGCCTGGTATTGCTTACAATATGGGTCTTGGATGGGTGCTGTTATCAGCGATTCAAGTTGTAACAGGATATATCGTTTTAACGGTTATTGGTAAAAAGTTTGCAATTATCGCTAGAAAGATGGAAGCAATTACGCTTATTGATTATTTAAAGGGCAGATACAATAATAAAGCGGTAGTTGTTCTTTCTGCGTTATGTATTATAATCTTTTTGTTCTCAGCAACAGTAGCCCAGTGGGTTGGCGGCGGACGATTAATTGAGTCGCTAACAGGACTTTCCTACACAACGGCACTATTTTTATTTACATTTTCTGTACTTGTGTATGTGTTAATTGGTGGATTTCGTGCAGTCGCTTTATCAGATACGTTATTAGGAATCATTATGTTAGTCGGAACAACAATCATTTTAATTGCTACTGTCATTGCTGGTGGCGGAGTTGAAAAGATTATGCAGGAACTTATTCAAATTAATCCGAATCTAATAACACCGTTCGGAGCGGATGGAAGTTTAACGAAATCATATGTCACATCATTTTGGATTTTAATTGGGATTGGTGTCGTTGGATTACCGCAAATTAGTGTGCGTGCTATGTCTTATAAAAATTCAAAAGCTATGCACCAAGCATTAATCATTGGAACGGTTGTCGTCGGTACAATTATGATTGGTATGCATTTAACAGGTGTGTTTGCAAGAGTAGTCCTTCCAGGCATAACGGTACCAGATAAAGTAATGCCGCTACTCGCGATGGAAGTGTTGCCACCTTGGTTAGCTGGAGTTTTCTTAGCTGCACCAATGGCAGCGATAATGTCTACTGTGAACTCATTATTATTACTTGTAAGTTCGTCAATTATTAAAGATATATATGTGAACTACATAAATAAAGATGCCGCGGATAGTACGATAAAGAAAGGTAGCCTATTGATTACTGGTATCGTAGGATTACTCGTATATGCTGCCGCTATTAAGCCACCAGACTTTTTAATTTGGTTAAATTTATTTTCTTTCGGTGGTTTAGAAGCAGCGTTCATTTGGCCGATTGTGTTAGGTTTATATTGGAAAAAAGGAAATGCAACTGGAGCTCTCGCATCTATTTTAGTTGGAGTAGGTTCCTATATGTTTATTCACCTTTGCTACCCTAATCCATTCGGTATACATACAGTTGTTTTCCCGATTTGCTTTGCATTTATTTCTTATATAATTGGTAGTATGGTTACGATGAAAAAAGTAGCATGAAAATATAGAAAAACGTAGGAACTTCTAATATGAAGTTCCTACGTTTTTTGTTTATACAAAATTTATCTTTTTCATTCTGTATTCCGTCATGTATTCATAAAGTAATAACAATTGATGGGATGGAGTTGAGGTCTATGAAAAAAATATTATTTTTAGGAGACCCAGGAATTGATGACTCTTTAGCAATTATGTATGGATTATTGCATCCTGATATTGATATTGTTGGAGTAGTAACAGGATATGGGAATGTAACACAGGAAAAGGCGACGAGTAATGCGGCGTATTTATTGCAAATGGCGGGCCGGGAAGATATACCTGTTATTAATGGAGCGAAAATTCCTTTATCTGGGGATTTTGTAACATATTATCCGGAAATTCATGGGGTAGACGGTTTGGGACCTATTAAGCCTCCTAAAACTTTTTCTCCCAATATTAAACCTTTTTGTGCATTTTTCGATATCATTGAAAAATATAAAGGAGAACTAATCATTGTTGATGCCGGCAGATCAACAACATTAGCGACGGCATTTATTTTAGAAAAACCAATGATGAAGTATGTGAAAGAATATTATATAATGGGCGGAGCTTTTTTAATGCCCGGAAATGTTACACCAGTCGCGGAAGCCAATTTTCATGGTGACCCAATTGCATCACAATTAGTTATGCAAAATGCAAAAAATGTGACATTAATACCGCTTAACGTTACATCAGAAGCGATTATTACACCGGAGATGGTGAAATACATTACGAAACATTCTAAAACGAATTTCAAGAAATTAATAGAACCGATTTTCAATTATTATTATAAAGCTTATAAAAATCTGAATCCTAAAATAACAGGGAGCCCAGTGCATGATGTAGTAACGATGATGGTAGCGGCAAATCCATCTATTTTAGATTACGTGTATCGTCGTGTTGATGTAGATACGGTTGGAGTTGCGAAAGGGGAAAGTATCGCTGATTTTCGCCCGCAACCTGAAGCAAAAGCGTTGAAAAATTGGGTTAAAATTGGCTGGTCTTTACATTATAAAAAGTTTCTAGAGGATTTTGTGAAAATTATGACGTAGACATAATAGTAGCATACAAGTTAAAATAATGGAGATGATTATTTAAACAATCATCTCCATTATTTTGTTTTTAAGAGATAAATAGAGAAGAGTTACACAATAGGAGAGGAATTTTACTTGAAAAAAACTATAGTATGCGCAGTGATTGTGGGTATTTTTGTTTTGCTGATATCAGGTAACTTTTTAGTGAAAAAAGTGTGGAGTTCAAATAATGATGATGCGCAGTACATAGCATCCTTTATTGAAGAACATAAAGATGAAAAGAATAGTGCACTTTTAATAAAAAGAAATGATAAAGTCGTGTATTCTGTAAATCCGGATGTTGTATTGCCAGTTGCTAGTACGATGAAGTTAATTGTGGCGCTTGAATATACGAAACAAGTTACAGAGGGGAAAATCGATCCGTCTAGTTTCGCTTCAATTAATGATGTGAATCGTTATTATGTGCCGGGTACAGATGGTGGTGCACAAGATAGATGGCAAAATTATTTGCAAAAAAAAGAAAAGATAACTGAAGGAGCGGTTTCTTTAGAAGAAGTTGCAAAAGGAATGGTTAAGTTTAGTTCTAATGCAAATACTGAATATTTAATGGAGGTATTAGGATTAGACAATATTAATCGGAATTTACAAAGTTTAGCACTTCCTGCACATCAACCGCTATTTCCGATTGTTTCATCTTTATACATTCCGGGATATTTGCATAAAGAATTACATGTTCCAAAATATAAAATAGAGAAAAAGTTAAAAGAAATGTCTCAAGAGCAATATCGTGAATATGCTATGATTATTCATGAACGCTTAAAAAAGAAGGGACCATTATTACAGAAGGAAATTCCTCTGTATTTAGAGGAACGTTACGACAAAATTTGGTCGGATAGATTGCCGGCTGCTTCCGCTAACGATTATATGGTACTGCTTCAAAAGGCAAATCATCAAGGTGGTCTTACAGAAGCGGAAGAAAAAGTGTGGGCGAATATCGTTGAAACAGATATGAGCGCAAAGAAATATCGTAAAACATTCAGGCATGCTGGACAAAAGAATGGTTATACACCATGGACGGTAACAAAAGCAGTTTATGCAATGGATAAACGCGGAAACTGTACAGAAATTGTTTTCTTGGCAAATAATTTAAATGAAGATGACAGTGCTGAAATACGTAAACATTTAGCAAATCTACACTTTCAAGTGTTGCAAAGTGATAAGTATGATGCGACTTTTATTAAATAAACTCGGTGCTATGAGCGCCGAGTTTATTTTTATGTACAAGCACTTTTTCACCATCCTTGGGTATGATGGGTAGTAACACTTAGGCGAAAGGGGAAAAGGTGATGAAACAGAGTAAAGAAGAGTTTATTAAGAATGAAGGCGCTGATTTCCCTGGGAAAACATATGTAGATTGTGTATTACAGCACGTATTTAATTTTCAGCGTAATTATTTATTAAAAGATATGTTTCAAGTGCATAGGGCACATATTGCTATGTTAACTGAAGAGAAGTTAATGAAAAGAGAAGAAGCGAAAGTTATATTAATCGCACTTAAAAAAGTAGAGGGGATTCCAAAGGAGAAGTTGCTATATTCAGAGCAACATGAAGATCTTTTTTTCTTAGTTGAACATTTGCTTTCTCAAGAAGCAAAGTGTGAATTTGTAAGTAATATGCATATCGGTAGAAGTAGAAATGATATGGGTGTAACGATGTATCGCATGAGTTTACGGCAATTTGTATTGAGGTTAATGGAACATCATTTATTGCTGCAAGAAAGTATGCTGGAGCTCGCCGGTGAACATATGGAAACAATTATGCCCGCGTATACACATACACAACCGGCGCAGCCGACAACATTTGGTCATTATATTTTGGCAATTTATGATACGATGCAACGAGATTTAGAAAGAATGAAAAAAGCGTATCATCTTTTAAATCATTCTCCAATGGGGGCAGCTGCCCTTTCTACAACAAGCTTCCCAATTAAGAGAAAACGAGTGGCACAGTTACTTGGGTTTACAAATGTAATTGAGAACTCATATGATGCTGTTGCTGGAGCAGATTATTTATTAGAAGTTAGCTCGTTACTAATGGTTATTATGACGAATACGAGTAGATGGATTCATGATTTTTTACTATTAGCGACGAAAGAATATGATGGGATTACTGTAGCGAAGCCATATGTGCAAATAAGTAGTATTATGCCGCAAAAACGAAATCCTGTTTCAATAGAACATGCCCGTGCTATTACGAGTAGTGCTTTAGGGGAAGCATTTACTGTATTTCAAATGATTCATAATACACCATTTGGCGATATTGTCGATACGGAGGATGACTTGCAGCCGTATTTATATAAAGGAATCGAAAAGGCGATTCGTGTTTTTTGTATGATGAACGCAGTTATTCGAACGATGAAAGTAGAAAAGGAAACGTTAAAAAGTCGTTCATATAAACACGCGATTACGATTACAGATTTCGCAGATGTTTTAACAAAAAACTATGAAATACCATTTCGGCATGCACATCATGCAGCAAGTGCGATTGCGAATATGTCTATGCAGCAGAAGAAAGAATTACATGAATTAAATTTCAAAGACATAAATGTATACTTACAAGAAAATTTGAAAGTAAATTTATTAGAAGAAGAGTGGAAAGAAATTATATCACCAGAAGCTTTTATTCAAAAAAGAAATGTATATGGTGGACCGAGTAAAAAAGAGATGGAGCGTATGATTAATAAACGTAAAGAATCGTTTCGAAAAGAAGAAGAGCTATTTGAGAAGGAAAAGAAGAGAGTGTTACATGCTGAAAATGATTTGAACACATTAGTTTCAAATATTATTAAATCGCAAAAGAAGGATTTAATGAATTAATCGCCAATACTTAATGAAACTATAAATAGAGAGAAGAGATTGTCGATGATTCAATTACATGTATATGAAGAGATTCTTAATTTTACAGAAGAGGTTACACCATTTTTAGAGAAGAATGAGCAGGAAAATAATCTCATATTAGGTGTATTACAAATGGTCCAAGAACCGATATTTATAGGAGTAGCAAAACAAGAGGAAGAAATTGCAGCTGTATTTCTTCAAACAGAAGAAAAGAAACAAATAATTGTTGCTACGTCTGAGATTTCGGCAGTAGCTATTAAGGAACTTGCAAAAGAGTTAACGAAAGTATATCCAAATATTCCTGGATTGATTGGTAATAAAAAAATCGTACAGAAATTAGCGGAAGAGATTGCAGTGTTAGAGAATAAGAAAACTAATGTTGCAATGGAGCAAGGTATATATGAATTAAAACAAGTAAAGAAAAAGTGGAACGGAGATGGAATCTTTCGAGAAGTAAGTAGTGATGAGCTAACATTAATAGAGCAGTGGATATATCAATTTTGCGAAGATGTGAAGCTTCCTACTACGAAAGAAGAAGCGAAACAAACTGCTCATACATTAATTACTAATCATCGTCTATTTGGTTTAGAAGTAGACGGGAAGATTGTTTCTGTAGCTGCAAAAACGAGACCGACTACAAACAATATAACAGTTAATTTCGTATATACACCGAAAGAAGCTCGGAAAAAAGGGTACGCATCTAGTTGTGTCGCTGCACTTAGTCAACGTATGTTAGATGAAGGTTACAAAACAACGACATTATATACAGACCTGGCAAATCCAACATCAAATAAAATTTATCAAGAGATTGGTTATGAGAAGATGATGGAGTCTGTACTCATATTTTTAGAGAAATAGAATGAAAAGGCACGCTATTATAGTGTGCCTCTTTGTTATTCATCAATTCGAATTACTTCACCCTGCGGGAAATTCTCAGTTTCTAGTAAGTTACGAATAGCTTTCGCAACATATTCAGGTGACAGTAGCTTTCCTTCTTCTTTTAATGCGGTGAATCGATCTAAGTTAATAAAGTCTTCCTTATTTGTTTCACGAATTTGTGCTTGCATATTTGTATCAACAACACCGGGTGCGAAAGCGACAGTTTTTACAGGATATTCTTTCTCCACTTCTTCAGTAGCTACGCACTGTGTAAACATATTTACACCGGCTTTCGTTGTACAATAAGCTCCCCATCCGAAATAAGGATTTTTTCCTGCTCCAGATGAAATATTTATAATGCGTTTTTCTACTTTCCAGTCTTTCGTATGTTTCATGAAAGTGGAAGTAAGGATCATTGGTGCGATTAAATTAATGTGAACGTTCGTAATGAATTGTTCACTTTCTGACTTTTCAATAGGTTTCATTGGTGCAAGTGTTCCTGCATTATTAATTAAATGAATCGATGAGACATTGTCTTTTTGAATAGATGAAAAGACTTCGTTAAAATGAGTTTCTAAATTATGTACATCTTGAAGATCTATGGAATGGAAAATACAATTGCTGTCGTTTTGCTCTGCGAGTTTTGCAAGCTGTTTATTTTCTCTCCTAGAAATAGAGATAACGGTTGTATTTTCTTCTAACAATTGCACGGCGATTGCCTCACCTAAACCTTGTGAAGTTCCTGTTACGATAACGTAGCGCATAGTATAGTAAACTCCTCTCCATATATGTGGAATTTTGTTGGACAACGTACATTATATAGTTTGTCTACATTTTATAGTATAGAGCACTTTTTACTATAAATGAAATGAGATGATTGTGTGCCTTTTATGAATCGTTTTACAACAACAGTAACTGGTGCCGTCACGTTCACTGGGAATACGTTGGGACTTAGTCCTACATCGCCTGCGCCAGGTAATATTTTTGGTACACTTGCTGTATTTACGACAGTAAATACGTCGTTACAAGTACCAGGATTCCCAGCAGGAACAACGGATGACTGGCAATTGAATTCTTCAAGTGCAATTTTAAACCTTCCGGCAGGGAGTAGTATTTTGTATGCAGAGTTGGTTTGGGCTGGTACTTTCCGGACTGATACGGAAGATGTATTACCATTTTTAAATGATAATATTACATTTACAACACCAGCAGGAACATTTTCAGTTACGCCAGACCCTGCTACCGCGCAGCAAGGTTCGGTAGGAAACCAGTTTTATTATGCTCGCTCTGCTAATGTAACGAATCTTGTAAGTACAGGTGGGGCAGGCACATATACAACAGGTGCCGTGCCAGCTGCAAGAACTTCAGCTGATCCAACAATCAGTCGTTCAGCTGGCTGGACGCTTGAGGTAGTTTATCAAAATGCAAGTTTACCACTTCGGAATTTGTCAGTATATGCAGGTCAAGAAATTATCGATGCTTCATCCCCGCCAGTTGATGCTACTATTTCAGGATTTGCTACTCCAGCAACAGGAGCTGTTACAGGAAGAGTGCTCGTAACTGCTCAAGAAGGTGATTCTAACATTGTTGGAGATCAGCTTCGCTTTGGACCGAATGCAAATGCTACAGTCGCATTATTCGGACCGAGAAACCCCGCGAATAATTTCTTTCAATCACAAATTTGTAATGATAGTGGCAATCTAGATACGAGCGGCACATTTGGAGATTTGAATCAGCCGTTAGGAATCGCTTTAGCAGTCCGAAGACAAGGGTGGGATATTACGAATGTAGACGCCTCATCTTCTTTAGTAAACAATCAGACGTCAGCAACTGTTCGCTTTGTCACAAATGGAGATGGATACGCTGCAGCTGGTTTTGGTGTTCAAATTGATGCGACAGGTCCAATCATTAATCCTGTTAAATCGGTTAATAGAACAGTTGCAGGGGTAGGGGATACTCTCACCTATACGATTACGGTCCCGAACACAGGAACAGGAAGTGCAGAAAACGTTGTATTACAAGATAGTATTCCGAACGGAACGACATTTGTAGCAGGTAGTGTAACGGTAGGTGGAGTAACACAACCGAGTGCGAATCCAGCGAATGGAATTAATTTAGGTACAATCCCAAATAACACGCAAAGAATTGTTACATTTCAAGTTCGAATAACATCGTTCCCGAACCCAAACCCTATTCCAAATCGTGCAATGGTGTCATATCAATTCCGTCCTTTTGTCGGTAGTCCCCCTATTACAAGTACGTCTTCTTCAAATACAGTACAAACGACAGTGAATCAAGCAACTATAAGTATGCAAAAATCTGTAGACCTACAGACGGCAACGCTTAATGACGTATTAACGTACACAGTTAATGTCACGAATAATGGGAATGTTGCTGCAAACAATGTTATTTTTGTTGATAGTATCCCTGCAGGAACAACATTTGTCGCAAATAGTGTTACGGTAAATGGAGTAGCACGTCCAGGAGCGAATCCATCAAGTAGTATTAATCTTGGAAGTATTAATGCTTCACAAACGACTGTAGTGCGCTTTCAAGTTCGAGTAACATCTAATCCTCTTGTAAATCCAATTCCGAACCGTGCAAGTGTAACATTTAACTTTACTCCAGTGCCTGGCCAACAACCAATTTCAGGTCAAGCGACAAGTAATACTGTATTTACTACTATTAATATAGCTGATATAAGAACGAGAAAAACAGTGGATAGAGCTTTTGCGACAGTTAATGACGTTCTTACGTACACCGTTACAATTGAAAATACAGGAAATGTACTGGCGACGAACGTTATTTTTCAAGATCCAACCCCAATTGGAACGACTTTTATACCAAATAGTGTAACTGTTGATGGAGTTTCGCAACCTGGGGCAAATCCAGCGACTGGGTTTACGGTAGCGAATATATCTCCAGGTGGAAGTAGAACGGTGACTTTTCAAGTGCGAGTTACATCTACCCCATCAGGAGGCACGATTGCGAATCGGGGTAATGTAGCTGCTAATTTCGTCGTTATTCCGAATCAACCGCCAGTAACGATTAATAGGCAAACGAATACCGTTGTAACACAAGTTAATACAGGTGGTTTAAATGTAATAAAAGAAGTAAATACAGCTCAAGCGGCAGTAGGTGATACTTTAACATACACGATTGCCGTCCAAAATACAGGTAACGTTCCGTTAACAAATGTATTTTTCCAAGACACTACTTCTTCAGCGGTTTCTTTCGTTGCAAACTCTGTAACAATTAATGGAACACCACAAAGTGGACTAAATCCAAATTCAGGATTTTCTCTTCCGAATATCCCTGCGGCTCAGACAGTTGTAGTTACATTTGAAGTATTAATTGAGCAGGATCCGCCAAATGAAGATATTTTAAATCAAGCAAATGTAACAGCAAGTTTTCAAGTGAATCCGAGCGAACCACCAGTAACAATTAATGTTCCTAGTAACATTGTTAACACAACTGTACAATCGGGGGATTTTGAAGTTGTGAAATCAGTCAATACGGATGTTGCAACGGTAGGGGATGTTTTAGTATATACAATCGAAATTATAAATGCAGGTAGTGTACCAGCGACGAATGTATTTTTCCAAGATTCAATTCCGCAAGGGACATTATTTATTGAAAACAGTGTATTAGTTAATGGTGTTTTACAAGAAGGAGCAGATCCAGAACTTGGATTCCCACTAAATAATTTGCCTACTGGCGTAAGTGTAATTGTTTCGTTTGAAGTATTAATTGATGAAATTCCCCAAGGAAATAATGTCGTAAATAATGCGAATGTAACTGGAGATTTCCTTGTAAATCCAACAGAGCCACCGATTACTGTAACAGTACCAAGTAATACTGTTATGACAGTGGTGAATTCTTCAGGTTTAAATGTAATGAAGAGCGTAAGCGCTACTGAAGCAGGAGTAGGAGATACGTTAACGTATACAGTTCGTATACAAAATAGTGGAACGGTAGCAGCGACAAATGTGTCATTCCTTGATCCAATTCCATCTGGAACAACGTTTGTTGCGAATAGTGTAACAATAAACGGGATATCTCAACCTGGTTTAGATCCGACAACTGGATTTCCGCTTGCTAATATTCCAGTAGGAGGGATGGTAACAGTTACTTTTCAAGTGACGATCACGAGTGTACCACCAAATAGAGTTCTTCCGAATAATGCGAATGTAACTGCGGATTTCCAAGTAAGTCCTCTCCAACCACCAATTACAATTGTAACGATTAGTAATATTGTTGTGACGCGAGTGAATGTAGGATCAATTAATGTAATAAAGAGTGTAAACACACCTCAAGCAGGAGTAGGAGATACGTTAACGTATACGATTCTTATTCAAAATACAGGAACTGTTCCTGCAACAAATATTATTTTTCAAGATCCAATTCCGTCTGGTACTGCGTTTGTAGCAAATAGTGTGACAATAAACGGAGTCGTACAGCAAGGCGCGGATCCTATGGCAGGTTTCCCAGTACCAAATATTCCGGTCGGGCAAACGGCTACGATTACGTTTCAAGTTACAGTGACAAGCGTTCCGAGCGGTGGAAATATAAGAAACCAATCGAACGTTACTGCAAGTTTTCTTATAAATCCGGCAGGACCTCCTATAACGACTGTTACGAATAGTAATTTTGTAGTGACACAGGTAAATACGGCACAGTTAAATATACAAAAATCTTCATCTGTACAACAAGCTGCACTTGGAGAAATTTACACGTATTCTGTTGTCATTAGAAATAATGGAACGGTAACAGCAACGAATGTCTCTTTCATTGATCCAATTGCTCCAGAAACAACATTTGTAGCAAATAGTGTAACGATAAATGGAACTCCTCAACCTGGATTTGATCCAAATATAGGTTTTACGCTTCCTAATATAGCTGCTGGCACATCATTGACTGTAGCGTTCCAAGTAACAGTAGTTGCGCCATCCACGCGTGGAGCCGTACTAAACACGGCAGCTGCTACGGCCACTTTTTTATTAAATCCTTTACAGCCCCCTGTAACAACGACAAATTCAAGTAATACGACAGTAGTTACGATACCGTTACCTCCTCCTGGTGAAGTAACAGCAACCAAAACAGTTGACGTTGCAACTGGAGCGGTTGGGGATGTATTAACGTATACCGTGCTAATTTCAAACGTAGGAATTATACCTGTTACAGATGTGTTCTTCCAAGATGTCATACCAGAAGGAACGACATTTTTAGAAGATAGTGTAACGATAGGTGGGGTGCAGCAACTTGGTTTAAATCCAGAAATAGGATTTACAGTTACTCCATTATTAATTAATGGTGGAAGTATTGAGGTAACGTTCCGAGTGACGATTACAGAAATTCCAGATAATGAAGTCATATTAAATGATGCAGACGTTACATTTACTTCACAACCAAATCCGCAGGAACCACCGATTACGGAAACGATATTAACAAATTTAGTCGTTACGACAATTAATATAGCGTTTATTTTTCCGTTAAAACTAGTAGATAAAGAAGTAGCGACTGTAGGAGAAATTTTAACGTATGATGTATTGGTTTTTAATTTTGGAACAGTGGCAGCGACGAATGTTCAATTTATAGATACTACTTCCGCGGGTGTAGCATTTGTACCAGGAAGTGTGAGCATAAACGGGGTACCAGCACCAGGATTAGATCCTTTTATCGGTTTTACAGTTCCAGATATACCTGTAGATGATTTTGTACTTGTCACATATCAAGAGATGGTAACGAGCATACCAGAAGGTGGAACAGTTGTTAACTTTGTAGATGTTACGGCTACATTTGCTGTAAGTGAAACAGAGCCGCCTATTACTGAAACAACGACAAGTAACACGACATTAACCGAAATAAATGAACCTGGTTTGAATGTTTTAAAATCAGTAAGTGAGCCAATTGTTGCAGTAGGCGATACAATCACATATACGACAGTAGTTCAAAATACAGGGACAGTGACAGCGACGAATATTCAATATAGTGATGTATTACCTTCCTCTATAGCATTCGTGCCGAATAGTGTAACGATAGGTGGTGTGATACAACCTGGGTTCAATCCTAATAATGGATTCCCACTTCCAGATATAAATTCAGGGGGAAGTGTAGAAGTCACGTTCCAAGTAACCGTTGTTAGTGTTCCATCAAACGGAACAATTGCCAATACGGCAAATGTTACTGGAAGCTTTATATTAGTACCAGGAGAACCACCAGTTATAGTAAATCAGCCAAGTAACACAACGCTCACAACTGTAAATAGAGGAAGCTTTAATGTTATTAAACAAGTCAATAGAGCTGCTACCTTAGTTGGAGATGTATTAACGTATACAGTGCAAATAACGAATACAGGAACAGTAACAGCTAACGATGTTCAGTTTATTGATACGATTTCAGCAGGAGCGTCATTTGTACCAAATAGTGTAACGGTAAATGGAACTCCGCAACCTGGTTTGAATCCGATTACTGGGTTTGGAATTGGCGATATACTTGTTGGCAATACGACTATAGTGACGTTCCAAGCGATAGTGACAAATATTCCATCTTCAGGAACGATAACGAATGTTGCAAATATAACAGGAAGTTTTACTTTAGTACCAGGAGAACCACCAGTTGTAGTAACAGAGCCGAGTAATACGACAATAACAAGGGTAAATAGAGGGCGATTCAATGTTATAAAAACTGTCAACAAACAGGCGACACGATTAGGAGATACGTTAACGTATAGTGTGCAAGTTACAAATACAGGAACGGTAACAGCGACAAATGTGCAATTTATTGACGTTCCATCACCTAGTTTAGAATTCGTTCCAGGGAGTGTACAGATAAATGGGATTCCACAAGTAGGTTTAGATCCTTTTGTAGGCTTTTCATTACCGGATCTTGCAGTAGGAGATAGCATACTAATCACATTTGAAGTAAATGTAATCGTAATTCCGCCTTCTAGTAGCATTATGAATACAGCGAGAGTAACTGGTGATTTCGAATTGATTCCAGGAGAACCACCGTTTACAATTACGAATTCAAGTAATACGACAGTCACACCAGTAAATAGAGGCAGTTTAGATATGCTGAAAGAAGTAGATCATTCAATTGTTGGAGTAGGAGAAACGGTAACGTACCGTGTTCGCATATTAAATACTGGTACGGCTGATGCAATGAATGTTCAATTTATTGATGTGTTATCTCCGGAAGCGGCTTTTGTACCAAATAGTGTAACGGTAAATGGAGTAGCACGTCCAGGAGTAAATCCGCAGGTTGGATTTACGATTTTAGACATTCCAGTCGGTGAGACGGCGATTGTAACATATGAAGCTACAATTACAAGTTTTCCAGATGGTGGTACAGTGGTGAACGTTGCTGGGGTATCGGCAGAATATATTTTAGTACCAGGGGAACCGCCAGTTACAGTGATGGACACGAGTAATACAGTTATTGTAACGGTAAATACTGCAATCTTATTTGTTGCAAAAGGAGCAAACTTTGAAGTAGCAATGGTAGGAGATGTTGTCACTTACGGAATTGCTGTTATAAATGATAGTACAGTTCCTGTGACGAATATTATTTTAACAGACATCATTGACCCAAATACGTTATTTATAAATGGCACGGTAACGGTAAATGATGTACCTTTTCCATTTGCCAATCCGAATACCGGTATCCTTTTAGGTGATTTTCAGCCGAATGATGCAGCAATTATTAATTTCCAAGTTGTAATAACAGGAGGGCAAATAAATAACTTATTAACAAATACAGCTACAGCGAATGGGCTTGCAACTGTAAATCCTAATGAGCCGCCAGTAGTAGTTGAAGGCGATAGTAATACAGTTGTTATCCCGTTTATTCCTCAAAATGTTTCAACAACAGTCGTAAAAACGGCAGATCTTCAATCAGCAACGATAGGCGATGTTATTACGTTTACGACAGTTATTACGAATACGGGGGATACAGCGATACAAAATATTCGTTTTCAAGATATGTTAGATAGTAGTTTTCGATTTGTTCCTGGAAGTGTAACTGTTGATAATACGCCAGTGCCAAATGTAAGCCCAGTATCAGGGTTTCTTATAGGAAGTTTAAATCCAGGTGAAGCACGGACAGTTTCGTTCCAAGTAACAGTTCAGAGTGCACCAAGTGGTTCAGGAAATTATATTAATCAAGCGAGTATTCGCTTCGAACATCAAGTAGGCACAGTATTGCCACCTGTTACACAAATAATAGATAGTAACATAGTTGTCATTCCATTTGTTCCAACGATAGAACAAATTTGTGAAACAAACTTTAATTGTTTAGACAAAATTCCATTTCACTGTTCTCCGTGTAATCAGTTGCGAATAAATAAAAAATAAACACAAAAAGAGCATCCTGAAAGAATAGGATGCTCTTTTTGTTTAGATCAAGTAGTTTCTTCTTCGGGAGAAGTGAAAAATTCGTTGACTTTGTTGGAGAGTAGAAATGGAATAGCTCCTTTTATAACGGAAATGTCCCAGTCCCACCATGCAAGGTTTTCTAGTTTTTCAATGATTTCTTGCGGGAAACGATATCGAACTAGTTTGGCAGGATTACCAGCGACGATTGCATATGGAGGTACGTCTTTTGTAACAACACTCTTGGCCCCGATAATGGCCCCGTTACCAATTGTAACACCAGATAAAATGCAGGATTGATAACCAATCCATACATCATTGCCGACTACGATATCACCTTTTGAAGAAGGATGACCAGTAATGTGTGCTCCTTCTTCGAAGAGGACATTAAATGGATAAGTTGTTATCCAATCAGCACGATGTTCACCGCCAAGTACGAAAACGACTTCTTCTCCTAATGAACAAAACTTACCTATTTTTAATTTTGTTTCATCATTCCAAGAAAAAATAATAGGGCCTACTTTACTGTAAGTATAATCACCGATATCATATTTATTATATTCAGGTTTTTGATTTAAATATAACATACCAATTTTAGCATCCTCTCTAAAGAAAGTAATGGATATGGAACATTATATGCAAGGTGAAGTAAGGCGAACTATGTTGTATGAAATGGTAATGTGCAAAAATGTTAGTAGGTAAGATGAATAAAAGGGAGTGAAATGTATGAGATACGAAATGGGATTATATAATAAACCTTTTCAGTCGATTCAATTAGGAAAAAAAGTATATGAAGTACGCTTATACGATAGAAAACGTCAACTTATAAAACAAGACGATGAAATTGTATTTACGAACCTTACGACAGCAGAAACGATGGCTGTAAAAGTAACGGAGATAAAACGATACGAAAGCTTTAAAGCAATGTACGAACAAATTGATAAAAAATTATTTGATTGTGAAGAACTTAGTATAAAAGAAATGTTAGAAAGTACATACGGAATATATACGAAAGAACAAGAAAAAGAATGGGGAACAGTTGCGATTGGTGTTGAGGTAATAAAGTGAGAAGAAATCGCGGTGCAGCTATAATTATACAAGGTGGTAAAATCGCTCTTATAAAACGTGTTCGAGAAGGTGAGCTGTATTTTGTTTTTCCAGGCGGGGGAATTGAAGAAGGAGAAACGCCTGAAGAAGCAACGAAGCGAGAGGTTTATGAAGAATTAGGGGTACATATACAAGTGGAGCATCGGATTGCAAAGGTGGAGTATAAAGGTACGGAGTATTATTATAATGCCCATATTATAGGTGGAGTTTTCGGAAGTGGTAAAGGCGAGGAGTTCGAGCTGAAAGATAGAGGGAGTTATATTCCTTTATGGATACCGGTAAATGAGTTGCCAAATTTAAATGTAAAACCTTATGATGTGGCCAAATGTGTATTTGATTATTATGGAATATAAGGTCTGACAACATACAAAAAAAACCATTGACATAGCCTTCTGATTTAAGTATTGTATTCGAGTATGTTTATAATCAGGAGGTTTATATGAGCAATCAAACTACTACACATCATGTGAAAATGACAACAGCAGATCCATCTGGAATCGGTCTATTTGGATTAGCGATGGTAACACTTGTAGCATCATCTCAAAAGTTAGGCTTAACAGATGGCGTTTCACTTGTATTACCATGGGCAATCTTTTTAGGAGGATTTGCACAAATCTTTGCATGCATTCACGATGCAAAGCACAACAATACGTTCGGTACAACAGCATTTGGTGCGTACGGCCTATTTTGGTTAGGTGTTGGAATGACTTGGTTAATTCAACTTGGAGTATTTGGTGAAAAATTAGCCCAAACTGCAGATTCAAAACAGCTCGGTGTAGCCTTTATCGGATACTTGATTTTCACGATCTTTATGACAATTGGTGCAATGGAAACACATAAAGTATTATTTATGATTTTCGTCCTTATTGATTTCTTATTTATCGGTCTTTCATTAAGTACTTTAGGTGTTATGCCGCACGCAATGCATAATTTAGCAGCGTATTCTGAACTATGTATTTCATTATTATCTTTCTATGGTTCAGCAGCAGCTGTGTTAAATACACACTTCGGAAAAGTTGTATTACCAGTTGGAAAACCCTTTGGTATTTTTAAAAAGTAATAAAAAAGAACAGATGATTGTATAGTCATCTGTTCTTTTTTTTATGGAATAAAATAAAATAGCAAAAAATATAATTGAAATTGATTCTCATTATTAAAATAATGAGAATGAGAATCATTTATTGTAAGAGGGGGATGCCAAAGTGGCGAAAATTTTAATAGCGTATGCAAGTATGTCAGGGAATACAGAGAGTATTGCTGATTTAATTAAAGTAAGTTTAGATGCCTTTGATCATGAAGTAGTATTACAAGAGATGGAAGGTATGGATGCTGAAGAATTATTAGCTTATGATGGAATCATTTTAGGATCTTATACGTGGGGTGATGGTGAATTACCATTTGAAGCGGAAGATTTCCATGATGAGTTAGAAAATATAGATTTGACGGGTAAAAAAGTGGCTGTTTTTGGATCAGGTGATACGGCGTATGAACTGTTTTGTGAAGCGGTAACGATATTTGAAGAACGTCTTGTAAAATGTGGGGCAGAACTTGTACAAGAAGGATTGAAAATTGAATTAGCTCCAGAATATAAAGAAGACGTTGAAAAATGCAGTGATTTTGCAATTGCTTTTGCCGAGAAGTTCTAGGAACGGGAGTGTCAACGTGGAAACAATGTTAAGTGCAACTGCTATTACAAAGTTAAGAGATGGAAAGCTTTTGTTAGCTACTACATATAATGGTTTATTCATTGAAAAAGATGGAGAATGGAAACAGGCTTTAACTGGTTTCCAAAAACGAATTCGAGATTTACATAGTGAAGGTAACGTAGTTTACGGAGTAGGAGACGAAGGAGTTTTTATTCGTAGTATGAATGGTGGAGAAACGTGGACGATCCAGCGCTTTCCAACGAAAGCAACGAGCTGGAATGTATGTAGTAATGAGAATGGAACAGTAATTGCTCATGGAGATAAAACACTGTATCATTCTAATAATTTTGGTTCCACATGGGAGACTATTCAGCCATTTCTTAATTACGGTAGTGAGGCACCATCTATTCGATCATTATTTTTATATAAACATTACTTATTTATCGGTACGAAAATACATACTAAATATGGTGGTGTTTGGCTTTTTGATTTAGAGACACGTAAATTAAAAAGGATTAAAATAGCGATGAATCAGATGATTTCTGCGTTGACTATACATAATTCCTATTTAGTAGCGGCAAGTGGATCGTGCAAGGGGATTAGCGGAAATATTTCTTTTTGCAGAATAAATGAGAGTATCGAAAGTGATAAAATAGGTTGGCATACATGTCAAAGTGAACAAAAAGCGAGTAGTTATTTAGATTTAAGTGTGGATCAACATGTGTTATATACAACGTCAACGCAAAATAAGGCGGGAATTAGCACTGTTTGCCGTGTGCTTCTTGAAGAAGGAATTGTTACAGTATGTGATTCGGTTAAAGGGCATGGTTGGCGCATTGTTAATGAAAAAGAAGGCTATGTTGTAGCTGGATCAGGTGAATTAAAAACGATGCAGTGGAAAAAAAAAGCTGTATAACTTTAAAAAAACTTTACTTTTATTATATTGGTATGATATAGTTACTTTAAACCATTTTACTTTTAATAATATAGAGATTTAAATGAGCTGTAACTTCCGAGGAGGATAGCAATGTTAAATCTCCTCTGGGGTTGCAGTTTTTTAATATATGATGTATTATTGTAAAGTGGTTGAAAATGAATATGTACATATAGGTACATTGTAGGAGGATTTTTTAAATGCAAAACGGTAAAGTAAAATGGTTTAACGCAGAAAAAGGTTTCGGTTTCATCGAGGTTGAAGGCGGAGAAGACGTATTCGTTCATTTCTCAGCTATCCAAGGCGACGGCTTCAAATCTTTAGAAGAAGGTCAAGAAGTTACTTTCGAAGTAGAACAAGGTAACCGTGGACCTCAAGCTACAAACGTAAACAAGAAGTAATTATGAAAAAAAGAAGGGCTTGCCCTTCTTTTTTTTTGCGTTTTTATTGAATATCCTCCTATGTACATGTAATAATAAGACTGAATTTTTGATTTTTATGCGAAGTTTTTCATGCATAAAGTGCATTAATAAATAAATACTGAAAATAAAGTATGTGTGTGAAAAGGAATTTAGAAAGAGGTAAATAAATTGAAAAACGCTACACACTTCATTGTGTTTGATATTGAAAGGAATTTTAGGCCGTATAAATCAGAAGATCCGTCAGAAATAGTTGATATTGGAGCTGTAAAAATAGATGTGAGTACAATGAAGGTTATTGGAGAATTTTCAGAGTTAGTAAAACCAAGTGCCCCATTAACTCGTCATACAACAAAATTAACTGGAATTACAAAGAAAGATTTAATAGGTGTAGGGAATTTCCCTCAAATTATAGAGAAATTTATTCAGTTCATCGGAGAAGATTCAATATTTGTTTCATGGGGAAAAGAAGATTACCGTTTTCTATCTCAAGATTGTACATTATACGGTGTAGAATGCCCATGTATGGAAAAAGAGAGTAGATTTGATGTGCAAAAATTTGTTTTTCAGGCGTATGAAGAATTATTTGAGCATACACCAAGTTTACAATTAGCAGTGGATCAGCTCGGCTTAATGTGGGAAGGGAAGCAGCACCGGGCTTTAGCAGATGCTGAGAATACAGCAAATATCTTTCTGAAAGTATATGGCGAGAGAGATATTAACAAGCGATACAAGAGACATGGTGAGCTTGAACTTGTAAAGAACGGAAAACTAACAGAAAAAGCGAAAAAAAGGATGCGGAAATGGGTGTTTAAAGAACTGAGAAAAAATACAGAGCGTCCTTTTGTATGGAGTGCATTTGAAAGTAGTGACACATGGGAAAGTATAACGGAAAGATATTATATAAGTGAATCAGCAGTAGAACTTCTGAAAAAACACTTTCCTACTGCGGTGAGAAAAGCGGAGCGGCAGCTTAGGTATTTGGCTGAGATGGAGAAAGTAGTAGAAGAAAGTTAGTAATAAAATTTATTTTATTCATATGTACAACTAGACTTCAGGATTAAGTTGCTGAAGTTTAGTTGGAGAATTCACGGCTTGTCCTGTATTGTTAATGGAATATTTTGTTGTTTTTAGTACGGATATACATAGAAAAGAGTGTAGTTTAATGGGAGTAATCTTTAACATTTTAACCGTTTTAGTTTTTTGATAATATTTACCACACTATTTGCACTAATTACACTTCCTTTCATAGCAAAGAAGAAGAATTGGAAAAAGCTTAATATATCTTTAGCTCGTGGTGTATTAAAGATTAAAATCGAAGAGTAAGGTAAGAGTCTTATACAAGGGAGGTGTGATAGTGATAGACTTGGAAATCAAAGATGTCACCGTACAGATGGAATTAAATGGTGTCTTTTGGAATGAGGATGGAATTGCTGAAATGATGGTGACTACAAAAGCGGAGCATTCTCTTATTCTTCGTCTAGTAGTTGACTTAGAAAGTAAAACGATTCGTGCGATGAATGCCGAGATAGTGGGTGGGTCCTGTCCTCTATGTAAACAGAAAAGGAACGAATGTAGTGAACTTAATGACGTGCAAAATAAAATGGATATTTTAGAAGAAGCCTACGATTGGGTGAGAGAGCATCCGGAATATCGTTTTCAATTATCTTTTTACGAGTACAATAAATTTGAGGTAGTAAAGTGAAATTTTCATTTTAACAACATACATAATGACTAAAAGGAAAAACACCAAAAACTTATAGAAGGACTTGGTCAAATAGGAATATTGAAGTAGATGTCTCTCATGGAAATACGCTTGTACAACAAGGAAGGAATCTGCTTGATTCTACAAGAAATGTCATCTTGGAGCAAAAATATTTTTTAAAAATAAGCATATTTGTTATAAAGAAGAAAAACCGATTCTTAGTAGAATCGGTTTTTAGTATAAATGTCAACTATGTCCCAAATAAAAGAGCGCTTGTTAATAGAGCTCAGTAAAAATAGGTATATGGAAGCATTTATTCGATCCCATTCGGATCATAAGAATACTGCTGTTTATTCTCAATCCGCTCAATTACGTCTTGTAATTCATCCGGCTTCAAAAACTCAATGGGAGAGAAGCCTTTCTCAAACGTAAGTGTATCAGCCTCAATCATTAATACATATCGGTCGTTTACCTTTGCAATATGTATTAGGTCTCCGAAATCAGCAAGCAAAGCCTTCACAGAGATATGATCTGCTTTTAGCTTTAATTCCACTTCAGGGGCGTGCTCGACGATTTGAGCGGTAGCTTCCATTACTTCTTCTGTTGAAAATTGTTCCATAATTTCGCGTTTCGGACTGGCAGCCCATACTTCCATCGCTTGGTCGAACTGTTCACGTTCTTCAGTACCTTCTTCAAATACATCTTCAATTTGGTCGTATACCATGTCCATTACTTGTGTTTTCATAATTTCAGGCATAGAGCGTTCGTATTCGACGAATTTTAAGAAGTCTTCAAAGTAGCGGGCGTGTGATGCTTGGTGTATTTTTAGTTCGCCAGGCTCCACCATACCTTCTTCAGGCATGTATGGATATTGGATAGATTTCATATTCTTTGTTGTGATGGCCATTTCAACGTTACGAATAAGTGTTGATTCATCAGAAATGGAAGCAACCTTTGGTTCGAAGTCACATTTCATTACGAATACGAATGGATCATCAAAGTATTTGCGTAGTTTTGCTTGAGCGATTAAAAATACACCACCACGTACAGCGCTTGTGTCAAGGTATGTATAAACGAGAGGTTCGCTCATATCTTTGAAGTTTTCTTTTGTTTCTGCAAAACGAATACGATTAAATAAGTTGTAATGAGGGTTTGAATCGAGTTCATGACCTTCTTCTACAATAAAGCGACCGATCTTTGTTGGGGCTTGTTCTGTTTTTGCGTGACGTTCTACTTTTCGCTTTGAAATTTTTAATAATTCACCATTCAAAAATTCTTTTAAAGAGCTATCTTCATACTCTTCAGCGTCTAATGTTTGAAAATGTTTATAGCGTTTATCAACTGCTTCACCTTTTCCTTCTACTTGTACTACATAAAAGGAAAGAAAATTTATTTCAAAATCCATATTTATCACCTTGTTTCATTTCATTAACTCTTATCAGTATAGAGATGGAAAAAACTTTCGTCAATTTATATAAGGAAGGGGGAGCCCCTTCCTTATATATTTGTTATTTTCGAAATTAAAATCCGTCTTCTAATGCTGAAAATGGAATATTTAGCCTATTTTCTACTGTACGTAAACGCTGATTTAAGCGGTTTAATCTACGCGTATGACGCTCAACTGTGTTTTCTAGTTGACGTACTCTTTGCTCAAGCTCATTTACTCGTCTTTCTAATTGACGGTTTCCAGTACCAGGGAAAGAGATTGGAAGTTGAAATTGTCGATTTTGATCATATGGATTAACTTGTTCTGTTTGATCTATATATTGTTGGTATTGTGCCTGTAAATCATACTGAGGTTGGTAACCATATTGGTTATATGGATCATAAGGATTGTAGGGATACATAAAAACATCCTCCATTTCTTTATAATAGGTTAAATTCATCATAATGTATGTGCAAAAGCGGAGTAGTGGCACGGCAAATACCTATATACCTGAAGTGAATGATTGTTTTTACCGATAAAAGCTCGGTTTAAGTTGTTAATAATGATCACATATGAGAAAGGGGTATTACGGTTTCTGAAGCATGCAGGTGAATAGAGAGGTGAAATGAAAGGGTTTTACATTTGTATTTCATCTGTTGAATGGTATATACTGGATAGAGATAGGTTACATAAAAGTTACAATCTTATCAAACTCGAAAATTTATATAAATATGTATAGACATTTACAAAAGAAAAGAGTAATTTTAATAGAGTAAAAAATAACTTGTAACATTTTCTAAATATATTGTAAAATGATTGTAACAAAACATACATAAAAATGAAATATTACATAAGAAATAATGTTGGGGAAAAGGAGAGAGTATATTGTTCCGAAAAATAAAGGGTATATTAGTAGGGGTGCTATGTGTAGCTGTAGTAAGTGGTTGTGGCACAAAAGTAAGTGATGTGGCATTAGTAAGTGATTTTGGTGGGAACGTTGTAGAGGCTAAGGCTGATGTACAGGATTCAATTAGCTTAGTGGATGGGCGTACTGGTACTGAAGTGAAAAAAATAGACTTATCGAGCTTAGGTTATTTTGAAGATGAGGCGAAATTCAAAAAATCGGTAACGAAGGTTGCAGGTGAAGTTGGGAAAAGCGTTGACAAAAAGATGGTTCCTTCACGTATAGCTGCTGATGGATCATGGCAAGAAGGAAAGCCTTCTTTTGAATTAATGGAAAAAGAATTAGTAGATAAATTATTAAACGTTGGTATGTGGGATTCTTCATATCAGTTACCTATCGTTGAGAAAAAGCCTACCGCAACATTAAGTGATGCGCAAGGAAGTGGCACGGTAATTGGTAGATATGAAACGAATTTAGGTGGATCAGCAGGTGGCCGTATTGAGAATATTCGTTTGTCGGCAGCGAGCATAAATGGAGTTGTATTAGCAAAAGGAGACAGTTTCTCTTTTAATGCATTAATTGGTGATACAACGCCAGATAAAGGATATCAATTAGGTAAAGAAATTGTAGATGGTAAATTAGTAGATGGTTATGGTGGTGGCGTTTGTCAAACATCATCAACGCTATACAATGCAGCAGATCAAGCTGGTTTGAAAATGGTAGAGAGAACTACACATTCTAAAACAGTAGGTTATGTCCCTCAGGGAAGAGATGCTACAATTGCTTATCCATATTTAGACTTAGTATTTGAAAATACGAATGATGCTCCTGTTAAGCTTTATATGGGCATTCAAGGCGGAAAGTTAGTTGCTGAAGTACATAAGATGAAATAAATATGTAGTTAAAGGATAAGAAAGTAAAATATTTATAGTTTCTATAATTGAAGCCATCTCTTCTGAATTTCAGAGGAGATGGCTTTTTGTCATTAATGGCCTTCTTAAAAAACTATGAATTCTGATTTTTCTTATTTACATAGTGTGTTTTTAGTTGTATCCTTCATAGTAACGGCGATGTTAGTTTGTTTTGAAATAAAGGATTAGGAGAGGAAGTTATTCATGGTACAAATTCATCCGAAAACACGTATTGGTCATGTCGAATTTAAAGTAAAAGATTTAGAGCGTCAAATTGCTTTTTATGAGAATGTAGTAGGGTTAGAGGTAAGTAAGGAAGAGGGGAATAAAGCATATTTAACAGGAAAAGGTGGTAAGAATACGTTACTTGTTCTTGAGCAGTTGGAAGATGCAGCGCTACAAGAACCGCGTACGACGGGTATATATCACGTTGCCTTTTTAGTTCCGACTCGTGAAGCTTTTGCTTCGGCACTATTTGGTGTTATTCGCAATAAAAAGGTAATTGATAGTCCGGCTGAGCAAGAAGGACGTTATACATATTCAAATGAAATTTTGCCAATTTCAAGATTTAATAGTGCAAGTGATCATACGTATAGTGAGGCGTTTTATTTACAAGATTTAGAGGGGAATGGTATCGAGATTTATGCAGATCGCCCTCGAGGTCAGTGGGGAGAAGGGCCAGGAGGAAGTACGCCACTTGATTTAAAAGAACTGGCAGTGCTCGTTGATTATGAGTTTGATGGCTTACCAGCCGAAACGGTGGTTGGACACGTCCATTTACGAATAGCTGATGTAGAAAAGTCACATGAGTTTTATGTAGAAACAGTAGGCTTTGAAGTGCAGCAGCGTGAAGATGATTGCTTATTTATTTCGGCAGGAGGGTATCATCACCATATCGGTGCAAATACGTGGAATGGAGTAAATAATCCGTATCCACCAGCACATGCAACTGGACTAAAAGTGTATACGATAGTACTACCGCATAAAGAAGCGTTAGATGAAGTGAAAGAAAGATTAATAGAAAAACAACATGAAATAAATGAAACTTCAAATGGATTTAATGTAGTAGACCCAAGTGGTATTACAGTGCAGTTTGAAATAGAAGCAGTATAAAAGGAAAAAGGAGCCAGAAAGTGTTTAATCACTTTCTGGCTTGTTTTTGATTACTTAGAGCTCAATCCAATACCTTCTCACAACATTCCCATCTTCTTCAGTGAAATCATCATCACGGAGACCGCCGTTATGTAAAATCGTTTTCTCTGAAGCAGTATTCACTTCGTCGCAAACGACAAGTGCTTTCGTGATGTTTAATTCTTTCGTTTTTTCTAATGATAACTCTAGTAACTTTGTAGCATAACCTTTTCTTCTTTCAGAAGGGCGAATACCATAACCGATATGGCCTCCAGCATTAAATAAATGCTCCGTCAAACTATGACGAATATTAACAACTCCTACAATTTTATTTTCATTTGTAACAAGCCAATAAGTAGAATCTGGTACCCAAGTTTCAGGAATATTTATTCCGTTATGTGCGTCGTGTAATTCTTGAATCATTGCCGTGAAATTAGAAGGATTTTTTGAAATAACCCATGGAATCATCGTTTCACCGCTATCTTTCCATTCGTTATAAAAATCTAAGTATTCTTCTTGTAAATCAGTAGTAGGTGTAAGTAAAGAGATGTTCATTGTTAGTAAGCTCCTTTTATTTATGTTTATTTCACAAAAATTATGATATAAAATGAAAGCGCTTCCTGACTTTCTCAACCTCATTTCACGCAACTCATATGCCATTTTTAACTGAAAATAAGTTAGACGTTGAACTTTAAAGTTTTTTTGTATGAGAAGTAGGTTGTTTTATTTATGTTAATATTTAAAATATTAACATAAAATCACTGGGATATTAAATGTATTTTAATAAAATGCTTTTATATCGATGGGTAGATGCATGTGATAATTTTTGTTTTATCTCTCTATAATGAATAAAAGGGGGAAGTGCTCGTGAGCTTACATATTGATTTTATTATACGAATCGGTGTTGCTGGTTTGTTAGGGGCGATAATCGGTATTGAAAGGGAAATTCGCTCAAAAGAAGCTGGATTAAAAACACATTTCCTAGTAGCCGTAGGGAGTGCTTTAATAATGGTCGTTTCGAAATATGCTTTTTCGGATATTGTGTTTGAAGAACATATGGCTCTTGATCCGAGCCGGATTGCAGCGCAAGTTGTTAGTGGAGTTGGATTTTTAGGTGCAGGTACAATCATTATTCAAAAGCAGGCAGTGAAAGGATTAACGACAGCGGCTGGTTTATGGGCTACAGCAGGAATAGGGCTAGCAATTGGAGCAGGTATGTATGTTGTAGGGATTGGAGCGATGATTCTCGTTTTGATTGGTTTAGAGATTGTAAGTCGTATTTTTAAGGTGCAATTTTTATTTCCGCAAAATATAACGGTGCAAATGTGTATAAATAAACACGAAGCGGTACAACAAATAGTAGAGACGCTACGAGTGAAAGGTATTCCAATACTTTCATATGAAGTTGAAGCTTTACAGCAAGATACAGAAATAGTTTATAAGGTAGGAATGCAATTGAAAAATATATCGTCAGAAGAAAAGAATGCATTTATTCAGCATATGCAAACATTGCCGGAAATTACGTTTATAAAGTTAAAATCATAGTGTTGAAATAGAGGATAGATGTAGCAGGAATTTCGCTATTATCTATCCTTTTTTTGACATGAATCAAATGTGAAGTCAAGTGTTAATTTCGCTTTGAATGGATACATGTGTGAACGTTCCCTTATTTTTTCTCAATACAGAATAAATAGTCAGAATAGTAAAATAATGGAGCGGGACACTAAAAAATGTAAGGTAGGGGAGAGCATGAAAGGCTATTCAAAAAAAGTTTTAGTAGGGGTAAGTTTTGCTAGTTTAATGTTAGGGAGTTTTCAAGGAAGCATATTGGCGGAAGATACTAAGGGAGAGCAAGTTTCATATCGAAATGTGCTAAAAATGGAGCCGGTTGGTGTACAACTGCCCGTGGAAGAATTAGCTCATTCATCGAAAGTATTAGAAAGCAAGTCTTTTGAGAAAAGGCTACAATTTGCTGATTTATCGCAAAGACCGCCTGAAGTAAAAAAGGAAAGTAAGCAATTAGCTGTAGCGAAAACTTATACAATTGCTGAATTAAATCAATTAAGCAATCAACAATTAGTAGATTTACTTGTAACAATCGATTGGGAGCAAATTACGGGGCTATTTCAGTTTAATAAGGACAGTCTTGCATTCTATCAAAATGATAGTAGGATGCAGGCAATTATTGATAAATTGAAGCAGCAAGGACAGGCTTATACGCAAGACGATTCAAAAGGGATTGAGACATTAGTGGAAGTTTTACGATCAGGGTTTTATTTAGGATTTTATAATACAGAATTAAGTAAACTAAATGAACGTAGCTATCATGACAAGTGCTTACCTGCATTAAAAACGATTGCGAACAATCCAAATTTCAAACTCGGTACGTTAGAACAAAATAAAGTTGTATCATCATATGGGAAATTAATAGGAAATGCTTCGAGTGATGTGGAAACGATAACATCGGCTGCAAAGATTTTTAAGCAATATAATGATAATTTTTCTACATTGGTAGATAATCTTTCAGCTGGAAATGCGATTTACGATATTATGCAAGGTGTTGATTACGATATTCAATCGTATTTGTACGATACGAGAAAAGCACCGAAAGATACAGTATGGTACCAAAAAATAGATAGCTATATTAATGAATTAAGTAGATTCGCGTTAATGGGAACGATTACAGAGAAAAACGGATGGCTTATTAATAATGGAATTTATTATACAGGTAGACTCGGCACATTCCATAGTACAGGGACAAAAGGATTACAAGTTGTAACAGATGCGATGAAAATCTATCCTTATTTAGGTGAGCAATATTTCGTAGCAGCTGAGCAAATTACGACGAATTATGGCGGGAAAGATGCAAACGGTAACGTTGTTAATTTAGATCAAATACGAGAAGATGGGAAGAAAAAGTATTTGCCGAAAACGTATACGTTTGATGATGGTGCAATTGTTTTAAAAGCGGGAGATAAAGTGACTGAGGAGAAAGTTAAACGTTTATATTGGGCAGCAAAAGAAGTGAAGGCACAATTCCATCGTACGGTTGAAAGTGACCAACCGTTAGAAAAAGGAAATCCAGATGATGTATTAACGATGGTTATTTATAATAGCCCGGCTGAATATCAATTTAATCGTCAATTGTACGGGTATGAAACGAATAACGGCGGTCTTTATATAGAAGGAACAGGTACGTTCTTTACTTATGAACGTACGCCAGAAGAAAGTATTTATAGTTTAGAAGAATTGTTCCGACATGAATTCACGCATTATTTACAAGGTAGATATGAAGTGCCAGGACTTTGGGGACAAGGTAAGATGTATGAGAATGAGAGATTATCTTGGTTTGAAGAAGGGAATGCTGAGTTTTTTGCAGGTGCAACGAGAACGGACAACGTCGTTCTAAGAAAGAGTATTATAGGAGGACTATCTTCGAATCCAGCAGAACGTTATACCGCAGAGCGAACGTTAAATGCAAAGTATGGAACGTGGGATTTCTATAATTATTCCTTTGCTTTACAATCGTATATGTACAATAAGAGATACGATATGTTTGATAAAGTTCATGATCTTATTAGGAAAAATGATGTAACAGCATATGATGCATATCGCTCTGCTTTAAGTAAAGATGCGAATTTAAATAAAGAGTATCAAGACTATATGCAAATGTTAGTAGACAACCGTGAGAAATATAATGTTCCGTTAGTGTCAGATGATTATTTAGCAACTCATGCACCGAAACCAGTTTCAGATATTGCCGCAGAAATTACAGCGGAAGCAAAATTAAGTAATGTATCAGTAAAGAAAAATAAATCACAATTCTTTAATACATTTACACTGCAAGGAACGTATACAGGTACTGCTGCAAAAGGAGAAAATGAAGACTGGAAAACAATTACGCAAAACGTTAATGATACGTTAAAACGTTTAAGTGCAAAAGAATGGACAGGCTATAAAACTGTAACAGCATACTTTGTGAATTATCGTGTGAATGCATCAGGGCAATTTGAATATGATGTTGTGTTCCACGGTATTAATACAGAAGAAGGTGCAGTGAATAAAGCGCCGGTCGCGGTTATAAATGGTCCGTATAGCGGACATACGAATGAAGCGATCTCGTTTAAAAGCGATGGATCAAAAGATGAAGATGGGAAAATTATTTCTTATAAATGGGAGCTTGGTGATGGTACTGTAAGTAATGAACAAAATCCAACTCACGTTTATACAAAAGAAGGGACGTATACAGCGAAATTAACAGTAACAGACGATAAAGGGTTAACTAATACTGCTACAACAAGTGTAACGGTTCAAAAGAAAGAAGATAACAGTGTAGAAAAAGAGCCAAATAATTCATTCCAAACGGCAAATAAACTGCAGTTAAATCAAGTTTTACGTGCTAGTTTAGGAAACGGTGATACGAGTGATTACTTTGAAATAAATGTAGAAACTGCGAAAAACCTTCAAATTAATGTAACGAAGGAAAATAATATCGGAGTAAACTGGGTTCTTTATTCAGAAGCAGATTTAAATAATTATGTTACGTATGCACAGCAACAAGGAAATAAATTAGTAGGTAGTTACTATACGTATCCAGGGAAGTACTATTTACATGTATACCAGTATGGTGGTGGAACAGGGAATTATACGGTAGAAGTGAAGTGAAAAAAAGGGTCGCCATGAATGGCGACCCTTTTTTGTTATGCGTTATACCCGAATAATTTTAGATTTTCTCCTGAGTCTGAAATTATTTTTTCGAATCGCAATCCTGCTTTTTCTAACAGCGTGCCTGAAGCAACATTATCTATAGAAGTAATTGCTACAATTCGTTTCAGTCCGAGCTTTTGTACACCGTATTCGATTACTGCAGCAGCTGATTCATAGCCGTACCCTTTTGAACGGAATTTTTCTAAAAAAGCAAAGCCGATATCAACATCTTCTAATGAATCTCTTTTAATAAGGCCGCACATACCAAGTGGAGTGAGATCTTCTTTTCGTTCAACTAAGTAAAGACCAAAGCCCATTTTATTGTACATATCGACGGGTCCGTTTAAGATGTATTTTTTTGCATCTTCTAAGTTTTTAATGCCTTTATCACCAATAAATTGAATCCATGCAGGATCATTTACTAATTCAAGAATAAACGGAGCATCTTTTACATCGAGCCAGCGAAGAGTGAGTCTTTCAGTTTCAAGAACTATCAATCTATTGCACCACCTTTAAAAGTTATAACAATTAGTATGGATTGTGCGAAATAAAAGTGCAAGTTATTTTAATTGAGAGTTACTGTTCACATAAAGTTCGATTGTTTTGTATAAAAGGATATTTTATAATTAGGATTAATTGTAAAGAGTGAGATACTTATACAATGACTCCTAGGAAACTAGGAGTTTTTACTATATAACTATCATTATTACTAAATATGACACACTACACATTCTACTCAAGGAGGTACATAATGAAGAAATTATATAATGCATCGTTTACTTATTTGATTATCGGTTTATTGTCAGGAATATTTGCTAGGGAGTATGGGAAATATAAAGGGATTTTAGGCTCTACTTTATTAAATCTTTTGCATACGCATACGTTAGTACTTGGCTTTTTCTTCTTTTTAATTGCTTTAGGATTAGCGAAAGTATTCGCGTTTCATGAAGTGAAAGGATTTAATAACTGGTTTATTTTACATAATATCGCATTAACTTTAATGTTAGGTTCGCTAGCAGCGAGAGGACTTCTTCAACTAAATGGAGCGGACTTTAAAGGGTTAACTTATATTGTAGGGTTCTCTCATTCTATGATGGCATTTACTTTAGTTTGGTTTATGATTTTATTGAAAAAATCGTCTAAAATATAGTTTTAAAAAAGAACTTGTAGGGAATACTGCAAGTTCTTTTTTTATATAAAACCTCAGGAATCTAACTATTCTGATTATTATGTATAAAAATGGTATAATTAATGTAGAGTAAATAATATAAAAGGAGAGTATGTAATGGAAATAACAATTGAGCGTTTAGTAAATGAATTAAAGGATGTACTTCCTGAAGATCAAGTAGTGGTTAATAAGACAGTAAGAGAGTTACATAGTAAAGATGAATCTTACCATAATAGTAGTTTACCTGATGTAGTTGTTTTTCCGAAAACGATGGAAGAGGTTAGAGCAATAATGAAAATAGCGAGTGAGCATAAAAAACCTGTCATTCCATTTGGAGTAGGTTCTAGTTTAGAAGGTCATATAATTCCTTATGAAAAGGGGATTACAGTTGATTTTTCATTAATGAACAAAATACTTGAAATAAGAGAGAAAGATTTTCTTGTGAAAGTACAACCAGGAGTGACTCGTTCTCAGCTCAATAAAGAATTGAAAAAGTACGGTTTGTTTTTTAGTGTAGATCCAGGTGCAGATGCAACGTTAGGAGGCATGGCTGCTACGAATGCGAGCGGAACGACAGCGGTTAAGTATGGCGTAATGCGTGATCAAGTTCGTGATTTAGAAGTGGTGCTTGCTGATGGGCAAGTGATACATACTGGCAATTTAGCGGCGAAGTCATCATCAGGTTATCATTTAAATGGTATTTTCGTAGGATCAGAGGGTACGCTTGGATGCTTTACAGAGCTAACATTAAAAGTATACGGCATACCAGAACATGTTATGGCTGCGAGAGCATCGTTTCCAACTATAAATGATGCAGTAGAAGCTGTTATTAATATACTGCAAGCGGGCATTCCAATTGCGAGAATAGAACTTGTTGATGAATTATCTATGAAACAAGTAAATCATTACAATGAAACAAATTACAGAGAAGAACCAACACTGTTTTTAGAGTTTCACGGAAATGAAGCAGGGCTAACGCAAGACATTGAATTTACGAAGGAAATTGTTTTTGATAATAAATGTAAAGAAGTTGCTTTTGAAACTGAAACTGCGGCAAGAAATAAATTATGGGATGCAAGACATAACTTAGCTTATTCTTACGTTCATAGTTACCCTGGCAAAAAGCTAATGAGTACAGATGTATGTGTGCCAATTTCAGAGTTAGCTGGCGCGATTCAAAATGCGAAAGAGACGTTAGATAAGGTGGGCCTTGTTGGTGGTATTCTTGGCCATGTAGGAGACGGGAATTTTCACGTGCTCTTAATGATTGATCCAAATGATAAAGATGAAGTGAAAAAAGCGGATGAAATAAATGAAAGTATTGTACTGTATGCTCTTAAGCGTGGCGGAACTTGTACAGGAGAGCATGGCGTTGGAATAGGAAAGCAGAAGTATCAAGAAGAAGAACATGGTGCGGCATTATTGGTAATGGAGAAAATAAAGAAAGCTCTTGATCCGCAAAATATTTTAAATCCGAATAAAATTTTCAAGCTAACAGATAAGGAATGATGAAGTTTGGAGAAACGAATTATACACTTTGAAGGATTGGTGGTCTTATTAGCTGCAATTTATATATATGGATTATGTGGATTTAGTTGGTTATTATTTATTGTATTACTTTTTGCACCTGATTTAGCAATGGTGGCGTACGCTATTAACAAACGTATCGGTGCACAAATTTATAATCTATTTCACACATATATCATATCAATATTACTTGTTTTAATAGGGGTCTATTTAAAGATGGATACGATTTTAATGATTGGTTTAATATGGACAGCACATATTGGAATGGATCGAATGCTTGGGTATGGATTGAAGTATGAAACTGATTTTAAGGATACGCATATTCAGAGGTTATAAAAGTGATTTGAGAAGGGTGGTCAATTGAAACAATTTATTACTGTTGAGAAATATAATACACAATGGGAAAGTGAATTTTGTAAATTACAGACGTTGATTAATAACGTAATGGGAGAACTCATTTTTTCTATAGAGCACGTTGGGAGTACATCTGTTAAAGGCCTTGCTTCTAAACCGATATTAGATGTCGATGTTGTAATAGAAGATTATGATGTTTTTCCAAAAGTAATAAAGAGACTTGAACAGGTAGGTTATTTTCATCAAGAAGAGTGGAGTTTTAAGGGGAGAGAGGCTTTTGGGAGAAAGGGTCAATATGTTCCGAGGGACGGGAAGAATAAAATTTGGATGGAACATCATTTATATGTATGCGATAAGAATAGTGAAGAGTTAAGAAGACATGTAGCGTTTCGTGAGTATCTTCGTGGAAATCCAAACGTTGTTATTGAATATGGAAAGCTAAAGAAAGAATTAGCAGAAACGGCGGAAAATCGCTTAAATTATAGCTTAGGTAAAACGGAATTTATTGAATATGTATTAGAAAAAGCTATGAAGGATCGTTGAATAAGGGAGTTTGTATAAATAAAAAAATTGACTAAGGTGGCAGAAATCATATAATGCCACCTATTATTTTTGAAACAAAGGTTTTACTATATGCACTGACCTTATAAAACAATTATCATCTGTCCCTGCCCAATAATAAATCTCGTAAATATAATGGGAAATAAGAAGATAAGAAAAGAGGGAGCTTATGTACATACCAAAATATTTCACTATACAAGATGAAGAGACGAAGTACGAAATGATTGAACAAAATAGCTTTGCAACTTTATTTTCTCAACATAACGGAGCACCGTACGCAACGCATTTACCGTTATTGTTAAATAGGGAAACACTTACTTTATCTGGGCATTTTGCACGTCCAAATGAGCAGTGGAAAGATAGTGGAAATCAACAAGTGTTAGCTATTTTTCAAGGGCCACATAGTTACATCTCTCCGTCATGGTATGAAACAAATAAAGCAGTAGCAACATGGAACTATGTTGCGGTCCATGTATATGGAGAGTTAGAAATTGTTGAAGATGAACAGGAATTAATAGATTCTCTTCAAGATTTAGTACATAAATATGAAAATCCAAAGAGCACGTACTCACTGAATGATGTAGATCCGAATTATATGGAAGGATTAAGTAGGGGAATAGTTGGGTTCAAAATAAAGATAAATAATATAGAAGGAAAAGCGAAGTTAAGTCAAAATCATTCTGTGGAGAGAAGAGAATTAGTTATAGAAGGACTTGAGAAAGTTGGAAGTGAAGGGAGCAGGGGGATTGCTGATTTGATGAAAGGAATAGATTAAGGGATTTCATGTGAAGCAAAGGGATGTTTCTATTTTTGTAGAAATATATTTTACTTGAAAGAAAAACTGCCTCCGTAGCTCTAGAAGGGAAGAGCGCCGGAAAACAGTGTAGAACCGGGTCGCAAGGCGAAGGTTTCAGAAGCACCGAAAAGCAAATGAGCTGAGACAGGTGAAACTCCTGTCGGTGAAATTCCGTAGGGAAGCGTGTTCCCCTTAGCCTATGCTTACGAAAGGAGTGCGGGTTCGAATCCCGCCGGAGGCATAGCTTATTAGAGGAATGGGATATCAATTCGGAATTGTATTACTTTATTAAGTGTTGTAATAATAGGTGGTTTAGTATCTCTTGCGCTACCATTTGTTTATTAAAAAGTACTCGATACATCAACAAAATAAGCGCATTTAAAACGACCTTCTTAATCGAAGGTCGTTCATTTCTTTGGTATTAAAATGTTTTTTCAGCAGTTGTTGGATTGTAGTCTTTACTAACGTCAACTGATTGAACAAAATCAGGTCGTTGTGGTGCAGGAAGATCGGCATGACTTGCTTGATATGTAAATGAACTATTTATTCCAATAGACACAATACCAATAACAGATAATCCTAAAACGAGAGAACTAATTTTTTTAATCATTTTAGAGCTCCTTTCTCAAACGTTTTTTCTTTTGCTTGTAACGCTTTATGAAAATATTCACTCGCCTTTATATGATTATTTTCATCATAAAATTTAACAGCTAGTTTCTCTGAATACTCTTGAGTGTAGTTATATAAAGATTCTTTGTCGAAATAAGTAATTCCTTCAAGAATAATTTTTTCTAGATCTTCAGTTGACTCATTATTGTTAAATGAATTTAAATTTTTAAAATGAAGTATATATTCTTCATTATTTAGTTCTGTACAAACTTTTAATCCTTTTTTAATAAGTTCTTCAGCAATATTTATTTCACCAAGTTTAGAATGTTCTCTAGCTTGTAAAAAGGTCGCTTTAAAATGTGTAGGTATTTTTGTTGTAACTTCTGATAAATGTCGAATTGCTAGAGGAGAAAGGTTTTGACTTGCATAGAGCCAACCTAGATTATTGCGAACACTTAAAACTAAAGCATTTTCGTTGAATTTTTGTAAAATAGAAAGAGCAGAATTGAATTTTTCCTCTGCTTGTTCATATTGTTTTAAAAATACACATGAAGAACCAATTATGTTGTCACAAAGGGCTAATTTTATTTCAAATCCTTTTTCAGTAATGAAAATTTCTCTGGCTTTTGTTGCTTGCTGAATTGCTTCAATAGGTTTATAAAAATGTTGATTAAAGATAGCGAATCGATAATTGAATTCTGCTTCCTCTAATTTATCTGAAATATTGACTAATAGTTTCTCTGCCTTTTCATAATGTTTACTCGCTAAGTTATAATTTGTTGTTAAAGTAGCATAAATCGCTTTAAACAAATTATAGTAATAAGAAAGTGGATGATTAGATGAGATAGTATAAGAATCTATCTTATCAAAACTATCTTTTGTAATACTTAAACTAGCTGTTAAAATTTTATAGCGAAAATCTAGTAAGGAATAGTATAATGCTAAATTTTCGTCTTCTTTAAAATGTAGTTCCTTTTCCTCAATTTCATGCTTTAAATTCGTCGCCTGTGAAACATCTTGCTTTAGCATAGCTAAATACCAATCATTAAATAGTTTTGTAATTTGTTCATTACCTTGTAGTTGAACGTTCATGAAATCCCCTCACTTTTTGAATATTCTTATAAAACATATTATCAAAAATAACAATATTTAGAAATGGGGTTTTATATTTCTCAATATTTGTTTAGTGGATTTATTATTAAACAAATTGGAATAAAGTTAGTTTTGTTCTTTAGTTTAAGGGAGGGGAGTGTGGAATATAGTAAGGATAACTATAAGATGCTTCAATCTGTCTTTTTAAAAGGGAAGTGTATAAAAAAGGTGTGTTCATACAATTTGTATGAACACACCTTTTTTATGTTAAATAATCACGTCCCGCAAAAAGTCCTATAAGGGCGATTCGACGGCGCTGGAGGCATGCAGTAATCCGCTTGTTCTTGAGAATATTCATAAGGATTTGCTAAAGCTTGAAGAAGTTTCTCCATTACGCTATAGTCTCCATCTTTAACAGCTGCTTCTAGTGCTTCTTCTACTCGGTGGTTTCGAGGGATGATTACTGGGTTGTTATTTTTCATTAATTTGTATGCATCATCTTTCGATTCTTTTTGTCTTTCTAACCGAGATTGCCATAGCTCGTACCATTCTTTAAATTCAGGACTTTCAAATAAAGGTGTATTTTCTAATGTAGTGTCAGTTAATGCACGGAATGTATTTGTATAATCTGCTTTATATTTTTCCATTGCTTTTAAAAGTTTCTCAATAAGGGATTGATCATGCTCTTCATTGCTAAATAGTCCTAATTTCTTCTTTATTCCGAGGAACCAATTGTTTTCGTACTGCACGCTAAACTTTGAAATTTCATCTTGTGCAATTTTTAGTGCTTCTTCTTCATCTTCATGTAGTATCGGTATTAAAGATTCAGCTAAACGTGCGAGATCCCATGCAGCCATATATGGTTGATTTCCGTATGCATAACGGCCTTGTGTGTCAATAGAGCTAAATACTGTTCCTTGATTATAACTATCCATAAAGGCACATGGACCGTAATCAATCGTTTCACCGCTAATCGTTATATTGTCAGTGTTCATTACGCCGTGAATGAAGCCAACGAGTTGCCATTTTGCGATAAGGCTTGCTTGTCTCTTAATGACTTCTTGTAGTAGTGCGACATATGGATTTTCAGTAGATTCAACTTCTGGATAATGTCTTTTTATCGTATAATCAGCTAAAGCTTTGAGATCTTCGATTGAGCCTCGAGCTGCGGCGTATTGGAATGTTCCAACGCGTATATGACTGCTTGCAACTCTAGTTAAAATAGCTCCAGGTAACTTCGTTTCGCGATAGATTGGTTCGCCAGTTGAGACTACTGCTAAACTGCGAGTAGTTGGAATATCAAGCGCGTACATCGCTTCACTAATAATATACTCACGTAGCATTGGACCGAGTGCAGCACGACCATCACCGCGGCGTGAATATGGAGTTGGACCGGAACCTTTCAATTGAATATCAAACCGTTCGCCTGAAGGAGTAATATGTTCTCCAATTAAAAGGGCACGACCATCTCCTAACATGTTGAAATGACCAAATTGGTGCCCAGCATACGCTTGAGCTAGTGGATGAGCTCCTTCTGGAATAGTATTACCAGCTAAAATGGCGATTTCAGCGTCCTTTTTTAGTTCCTCAGGATTAAAGCCAAGAGATATTGCTAAAGAATTATTTAGTTTAATTAACTCCGGTGAGTGTACAGGAGTTGGGGGGATTTCTGTATAAAATGATTGTGGTAAAGTCGTATAACTATTATCTAAATTCCAACCTGCTTCATTATTTTTAGTCATTTTATCTCCTCCTTGTTTATTTTTTTATTATGTATTTGTACGTATGTATTCTTTGTAAAATTAGCTAAAAGTATAATATGATATTTCCCCTTGAAATCTATTGTAAGGACTTCATTGCACTATGTCTATTTAACAGCAAATAATAAAACTCCATTTTAAAAAAATGGAGTTTTATTATTATTTGATTTTTACAATTATCTTTCCTTTTGCTCTTCCAGACTCTGAATATTCCATTGCTTTTTGAGTATCTTCAAAAGGAAAAATGCGATCGATTATAGGTTTGATTTGTCCAGATTCAATATACTTTGCAATTATACGTAATTGATCTCCGCTTGGTTTCATAAACAAAAACGAATATTGAGCATTATGCTTTTTTTCAAGTGCAGTAAGTTTTTTGCTTGCTAATGAAAATAAGAGTGTTTTGAAAAATCCTGAACCAAATTCTTTACCGAAGCGAGCATTCGGCATTCCTGAAACGGAAACAATGTTCCCTTCGCTTTTTATAATATCGAATGATTTTTCAAGTGTTGTACCGCCAAGTGTATCAAATACCGCATCATAATTTTTCAGTATATCTTCAAACTTTTCTTTTTTGTAATTAATAATTTCATCTGCGCCAAGAGACTTTACTAAATTTTCACCAGCTTCACTAGCAGTTGTTGCAACAGTGGAACCCATTATTTTTGCTAACTGAATTGCGAAAGTACCAACACCGCCGGATCCAGCGTGAATCAAAATCTTTTGTCCTTTTTGTAATTGCATGATGTCATGTAATGCTTGATATGATGTTAAGCCAACGAGTGGAATCGACGCCGCTTCCTCAAAAGTTAAATTTTTCGGTTTTAAGGCTATATCATCTTCATGAATGGCTATATATTCCGCAAAAGTACCGATCTTATCTTTTCTTGGACGTGCATATATTTCATCACCAACTTTAAATTGAGTCACCTTTGTTCCGGCTTTTACAATGACACCAGAAAAGTCATTACCAAGAATAAGGGGCATTTTATATTTAAGTAACAACTTCACTTTTCCATCGCGTATTTTAAAATCAATTGGGTTAATGCTAGCTGCATGAATTTCTGCGAGCACCTCATACTCATTTATTTCAGGGGTGGGCATCTCAGTCATACGCATTGGAACTTTCCCGTACTTATCAATCACCATTGCTCTCATTTCTTATACCTCCAAAGTTCAATAAAAGTTTTGCAGTAGCTTCTCAATATCTAATACAAGGTTTTTTAATAATCCTAATTTTGTACGTATGTCAATATAATAAAAGTTCTTTGTACCTTCTTTACGCATTAAAATAATACCAGCTTCTCGTAAAATCTTAAGGTGATGTGATACTGCTGGTCGAGAAAGGTGTGTTTGTTTCGTGATTTCTCCTACACGTAATCCGGTTTGACATTCCGTTTCCATGAGAACTAACAAAATAGCTTGACGAATTTCATCGCCAATTGCTAATAATACTTTTTGAGAATCAATAAAACCTTTTTTTATAACATTTAATTGCTCTTGTTTATTCATTTCAATCACTTTACCTCCAATAAGTAGTCGAAAGGTTTAAGATGATGAACCATTACATCGATACGGTAATGCTACATGAATGTTGTATGAGCTGCAATATTGAGAAAGAAAATCGAGACGAATCTATTTTTACGTATTGAAAATTATGGAGTAGTTATTATAGGGAATAGAAAATAATGGAGTTGAAAGGTAGAAAATGATTTAACAATACGATGTCTGCCGAGGATAAAGGGTAGCCATTTAACAATAAAATAAGCGGTCGTAACCTTGTATAATTTACAAGGTTACGACCGCTTATAATGTTTTTATTATTTTTGATGTCTATATCAGAGAATAGTTCAAAGTAAAGCCTTCTTTTTTATCCTTTCATACACACACAAATTAAGTGACTTGTAGATGTATGAAAGGATAAAAGTAATTTGGGGCGTAATCTATCTATATGATAATTTAAAATGAAATATAAGTCTATATCTTTGTTGTTTTTTTGATTATATTTATGTCACTGAGCTCAGAACAATGATGTGGAGGGGAAATATATGAAATCGAATTATATACCAGTTTTAATTGTTGGAGGAGGATTATCAGGATTAGCATCTGCTTTATTCCTTGCAAAACATAAAATTGATTATTTACTGATTGAAAGGCACCCGACTACTGCAATTCATCCAAAAGCAGGTGGAATCACTTTTCGTACGATGGAGTTATTTCGAGAATTAGGTTTAGAACAAAGAATTAAATCAGCGGGTAAAGCATTAGAAAATTGCCGAGGAAGACTAGCAGTTAATACAATAGCTGAGGTGGAAAAGGAAGAATTGGCAAAAATGAGGACCGCTCAGTATGGAAACGATGAAAAGTTACTTCAAAAAATAGAAGAGATTAGTCCATCAAAACAAACGGCTTGTTATCAAATTATTTTAGAAGAGATGATGTTACTAGAAGCGAAAACATTAGGTGGGCAACTATCTTATTATCATGAATTAGTTTCATTTGAACAAAAGGAAAACGGAGTAATAGCAACGATTCGAGATCGTGACACGGAAAAAGAGAGCGTTGTTCATTGTGACTATGTAATCGCAGCAGATGGAGCGAAAAGTAAAATACGTGAGCAGCTAGGGATAAGTACCGAGGGGCGAGGTACAATCGGTGGCTATTATATGAATATTTATTTTGAAGCTGATTTAAGTGAGTTTATACAAGGAGATGCATTTGGTTTTTCTATGGTACTTCATCCGGAGGTTCTTGGTGCGCTCATTCCAGTCGATAACGTAAGAAAATGGATTTATCATGTAGCTTATGATCCAATAAAAGGGGAACGATTAGAGGATTTCTCTATAGAACGCTGTAAACAAATTATTCAAACAGCAATTGGAAGTACAAATGTTGAACCAGAAATATTAAGTGTTTTACCGTGGGAAGCGAGTGAAAGTACAGCGGTAAAATTTCAAGATAATCGCACTTTTTTAGTTGGTGATTCTGCACATATTATGCCGCCAACAGGGGGATTTGGTTCAAATACAGGAATACAAGATGCGCATAATTTAGCTTGGAAATTAGCTGCTGTTATAAAAGGGAAAGCAAAGCCAAAATTGCTAGAAACATATCATGAAGAGAGATATCCAGTTGCAAAATTAACCACGGATTATGCGAGTAGTTTATTATTTCGTGCTGCGAATAGAGAGGTAGGCAGTTTGAATAATATGGACGGTTTAGCTGTAACTGCTGGGTATCAGTATTGTTCACAAGCGATTATAGATAAATGCACTATTCCACATAGAATGGATATCGTAGAGTTTAACGGAAGACCTGGCACGCGAGCACCACACTTTTGGGGAACGTATGATGGAAAAGAAGTTTCGATACTTGATTTATTAGGTAACGATTTTGTGTTATTTACTGGAGTAGAAAATAGTGCTTGGGCCAAAGGTGTACATGATGTTTCATCTAAGCTAAGAGTAAATATAAAAGTGTATCGCGTTGGTTTAAGTGGAGACTTTATTACTCAAGAAGATGTTTTTAATGAAATATATGGGATGGAGAATGGAGGAGCTGTATTAATTAGACCAGATGGCTTTATAGGATGGCGTTCGGAAAAAGAGGTAGTAAATCCAGATGTAGTGCTTGGAGAGGTAATGGATAATTTATTAGGTGACTTTTAAGTAACTACGGAAGTATTGTCCTATATGGGACAATACTTCTATTTTTTTAGCTTACAAAATAAAAATTATGTAGTGAAGAGACATTATTATTATAAAAATATATTTGAATTAATCCCCTTTCTTTTTGTTTTTATTAGAATTTTTTTAGTTTTTAGTTTTAAGTGTTGACTATTACTAGATTGGACCATTTTTTTATTGTATTATATTTCTTAGGGATTACATATTACGCTAGGGAGTGGGACTATTTGACTATTGAACCTCTTATTTTATCAATTAAAGAAGTATATGTATTAACTGGTATGTTTGACCGTGAAACTATGATTGGAATTGAGAACCCCTTTGAAAATTGGTCAGATGAAGAAATAGACAAAGAATTAGATGTAATGCACGAGAATTGGACAAACGAAGAACTGCTCATAATAAAAGAAGATGAAACATTATGCAACAAACAACTTTTAGAATATTTTCGCATTTGTTTAACTACAGGATTTGTTATTGAAGTACAGATAAGTAAAAACAACGCTTTAGAAAAAAACATTTTCTATTTTAGTGAAAAAAAAGTTATACAAAATGTAATAACAGATGATAACGGTGATAAACAATGTACATTTAAAGAATGCGGGACACCAGATGTAGCTTGGCAATTTATATATCAAGCATTACAGCCTAAAAATACTTTCTCTCGTCCAAATTATACATTTAAAATCCCTTCTTCTGCATATAAAGAAAACATTTTAAATCAATCAAACAAGCAATTAGTAGATTACTTGAAATTTTACTTAGATGATGAAGCTTCCTTAGAGTTAGCAAACATTATACATAATCGTGAAGAGTTAAATACTGTTCAAGTTCATTATTATATAAAGGACTCATGGTCTACAGACTGTATTCAGTTTTTATATAGTCAAAACCAATATTGGCTAATCCAAAAAGTTTTAGATAATGAGCAAACACAAACGAATTTTATTTGCCTTGATACCTTTACAATTACTGAAGAGATAAAGAAAATGGTACTTTATCTTAAATCATTAGGCGGTAAAACAAGGTGAGCGGTGAAATTAAGGTTACTCCTGACCAGTTAAGGAAACTGGCTTCTAATATAGAACAAACAGCTCATGAGCTATCTGAAACATATCAACGTATCAATCAGCAGTTATTTGATCTACCTTTCCAAATATCTGGAAGAGATGCTGTGTTAAATCAATCCCAATACGCAGGATCCATGTTAGCTACTATAACGACCGTTTTAAAAGAACATAGTGATTCATTAAGAAAAGCTGCTGATCGTTTTGAGAAGGCTGATCAACAAGAAGTTTCATTTGGAGAAGAAGCAATTGAGATAAATTGGTTTGCACCGTTTGGTGGCGATATTGGTGATTGGAAAGATAACCCTGCAGGGTCTTCATTTACTTTACTGGGTACCGTAACGGAAGGTGCAGCTGCCTACAAATTGGCATCTTTACATAATAAAGGCTTGCGTGTAACACCCTACACAGATAGAAAAGGAAAAGAAATGGTAAGATTTCAAAATCGCACCGTACTAAAGGATAAAAATGGACTTAATGTGATAAGGCGTACAAAATTACCTTTAGCCGAAGTAAAGCAAATAGACGATGTAAAAAGACATGTTTTATCACCAAAAGAAATTCTTAAAGATTCATTGAAATTAAAAACAAATGTTTTAGGCTATGCAGCTGTAGGATGGGATGTAATTAATGATACAAAGGAAAATATTGAAAATAAAGCGTCAAAAACTAAGATAGCTGGTGATATTATTGGTGATGCAGCAATCGGGGTTGGTACAACTGCTGTAAGTGCCTTTGCGGGAGCCAAAGCAGGTGCATTGGTTGGAACTTTTTTGGGAGGTCCAATCGGAACTGTTGCTGGAGCTTGTATTGGCTTTGGGGTTTCTATAGGAGCTAGTATAATAACAGATGGAATTAAGTTTAACAAAGGTGATTGGAATCATGATGGTAAACAGGATTCGATAAAAGATAGAGTTAAATCTGGAATCGGAGCAGCTTTAGATAAAATTTTTTAGTTTTTGGGAGATTAATATGGAAAAATACCACGGAAAAAGCACAGAACAAATTATTCGGAAATTGATGCCTGACAGTGTAAGGTCGAGTGTCGTTATGGTGTGGGTAGTTATTAATTTTATGATTTTAACCCCATTTTTATTTCCTCCAACCTTTACTATATACTTATATATAATTTTACCTTTTCTTTTGTCTGCTAATATATGGGGGGTATGGGTATTTTTTTGTAAACCAAATGAGCCAAGGTTGGTACACATTTTATATAATGGATTTATGGGAATAACTTTTTCTTTTGGAAGCTTTATAGTGATTCAAAAGCTTGCATATACTTTTATTAAAATTGAAACACCTCTGTTTTTTATTGTTACTTTTGTGCTTTACATTTTTACAATTTATAAATTGACTTCTATTGGAATGAAAAGTTTTTTAAAGCGATTAAACAATGAAGAAAATGGAAATATCAAAATTTCTCCAATTGTTTATTTTTCAGGATTGGGATATATTATTGGACAGATATGTATAGGTTCATTATCACAAAATGCTTTAGCGACGGTCTTAATTTTAGTCTTTTCTTTATTTGCTGTTGTGTTTAGTATATCCGGAGCGTATATATGTGTATATATCGATTTAAAGAAGCGGAAAGCCAAGCTAGGTTCCTTAAATTCTTAGTGAAAAACAATTAATAAGGAGGGGCCATGCAATGAATTCGCAACTTTTTCCTATAGGCTCTATTGTAATTTTAAAAGAAGGTACAAAGAAACTCATGATTTTCGGGCGGAAACAACAAGTAGAAACGGATGAGGTAAGGAAGTTCGATTATATGGGGTGTCCTTATCCAGAAGGCTATATGAATCCAGATTTCACATATTTATTTAACCATGATGATATTCAAGAAGTTGTTTCAACCGGATATGAAGATCAAGAAGAACGTACTTTTCAAGAAAATGTATTGTCTAAAATATAATAAGAAATAATGTAAAAAAACTGTTTAAATAAGCAGTTTTTTTATATTATTTCTTATTAGTGATGCAGCAAATGGAACCTTTATTGGAGTGGAATAAGCTTGGATGTTTTTATGGAAATTAGTATGTTCACTGATGGAATCAAATTTAACAAAGGTGATTGGAATCATGATGGCAAACAGGATTCGGTAAAAGATAGAGTTAAATCTGGAATCGGAACTGTATTAGATAAAATCTTTTAATTTTTGATGAGGTGCGTAATGGACAAATATAATGGCAACAACATAGATGATTGTATACGAATATTAATACCATTTAATATAAGGAATATTGTAGGCTTTGTATGGTTATTTATGAATTTTATGCTACTTATCATTCTATTCATATTTCTGCCGTACAATATATACTCTTACGCAGCTTTTCCATTTTATGTGATATGTAATCTATGGGGAATTTGGGTTTCTATTCATAAGCCTCGGCAGCCTCAATTGCAACATTTACTATATTCTGGATTTGTTGCTTTAAGTATTTCATTTTGTAGCTTCATAGCTGTGCAAAAGTTAGCTTACGAATTCGTAGAAATAGAGTCACCTTTATTTTTTACTCTATCGCTTATTGCATATAGTTTAATTGTTTATAAATCTGAATTATTCTGGATTAAATATTTTACAGCCCGCTTAAGGGGGACAACTGATCAAGATGTGAAAATTCCTAAAATTGTATATTTTTCGGGTTTAGGTTATATGATTGGTCAAGTTATTATTGGGATTTTGAGCCAAAAAGCTATGGCGATTGTGATAATCGTTATTTTTTCATTTATTTCAGTTGTTTTCCTAGCGCTAAGTACACATTTGTATTTTTACTTTGATTTCAAAAAACAATGTATTGCTTCAGGACATTTAAAAAAATTACATTCTCAAAAGAAGCCTAGATTGTCAAGGAAGGAAAGGAGACAATCCACGGCTGCTTCGGGACATGTAAATATACCCTATTCTCAAAAGAAACCTAAACTTACAAGAAAGGAGAAAAGACAATGAATTCGCAACTTTTTCCTATAGGTTCTATTGTAATTTTAAAAGAAGGTACAAAGAAACTCATGATTTTTGGGAGGAAACAACAAGTAGAAACGGATGAGGTAAGGAAGTTCGATTATATGGGGTGTCCTTATCCAGAAGGCTATATGAATCCAGATTTCACATATTTATTTAACCATGATGATATTCAAGAAGTTGTTTCAACAGGATATGAAGATCAAGAAGAACGTACTTTCCAAGAAAATGTATTGTCTAAAATATAATAAGAAATAATGTGAAAAAACTGTTTAAATAAGCAGTTTTTTTTACATTATTCCTTAATTCCAGTTTGGATGTTTCATTCCATGTAAACTAGTACCACCTGTGACGATAATTTGTGCACCTAAACCTTGTTGATAAGCATGTAAAGGAGTTTGCCAATTACCAGGATGGGAACCACCGAAAACGAAAATTGCATCACACTGTTGTGGTGTTGATTCTTTTAGGAAAGCGATTTCGGTTATTTCTTCAATTTGTTTTTTCGTAAGATGTGGGACTTCAGGATATTTAGGGATTACCATATGAAAACCTCCTATATAGTGAAATGTTAAATTCATCATATAGCGATGTTGTTTAGTGGAAAAAGGGAAGTTTTTCATTTGACAGTTCCCCTTTTATGATAACTCTCCTATAAACAAAAGTTCTCCTTCATCATAAAATCCATCTTCATCATGGATTATCTCTTGGAAATGCAATGTTTGGACACTGTTAGAAATTGATATTTTCCATTCATGCCCGAAGTCGGAAGCATTGGAGAGGGGAATCCATTTTTGAAATTCGTTATCTCTATTGAAAAAATTTTGAAAGTAGTCATCGTTTTTAAATATGATGATTTGTGAGTTCCATAAGCTTGCTATTTTGATCATAACAACGACTCGATATGTATTTGTATCGTTCGGTTTCATTGTCATTAATTGATTCGCTTGATTTAACAGGGTTTGAATGCACAATCGCTTTACTTTCCTAGGTGTTGTACTAGAATCGATAAAAGCTTGAGAGCCTGGTAAAGACATATGCCAGTATTCATCGTTATAGAAAGTAGACGGAAATGCTTTAGTAGAGTCTTCAATTCTTTTTATAAGAGTTTTTGTTTTTCGTTTCATTCCGCGTATTTTTTTTTCACGCATTGTTGATCATCTCCATAAATTTTTGCAAGGCAGCTGAGTGGAAAATATCTTTTCGAATAATAAAAGTAGTAGGAACCTTTCTAAAGTGATTTGGTAATGTATTTAAAGATAAACCATGTTCGTAATCTGGAATAATAGATTTCAGCATAATAGCCGTACCCATACCTGATTTTACACATGCAAGTATTGCTTCAATTGTTCCGAACTCTAGTATTCTTTTAGGTGAAATCCCTTCTTCTTGAAGCCAGTTTTCTAATAGTTTTCTGTAATAACAACCTTGACTAAAAGCGAGTAAATTCAGTTCTTCTATTGTTTTAAAGGAAGATAGAGGAGTCTTGCTAATGAGAACGAGTTCTTCTTCTCGAAATGAAAGTGTATGAAGTTCAGTATGCTGAATATTTCCAGCGATAAGAGCCCCGTCTAGTTTTCGCTCTAAAACGAGCTGAGTTAATTGGTCTGTCGTATTTGTTTCTAGAATCAATTCAACTTCTGGATACTTTTCATAATAGGTCGTTAATATAGGCGGGAGACGAACGGCTGTTGTCGATTCTGTACACCCGATTTTTAACGTGCCTTTTGGCTCGGTTCCGTTACTTTGGACAGCTTGAATGGATTGATCGATTAGATGGATGATTTGTTTTGCATATGTTAATAAAATTTCTCCGTTAGAAGTTAAAGTAACGCCTTTTCCATTTCGATAAAATAAAGGCACACCTAACTCAATTTCTAGTTGTTTTATACGCATCGTTACACCTGATTGTACATAGTTTAAGTTTTTAGCAGCATGAGATATATTTCCTACTGTCGCAACTTCGTAAAAAACCGTTAAATCTTTTATGTCCATTTATTATCACCCCGAAAAAGGTATCAATTTTTTTGATGGATTCTATTATTAACACTTATTTTACATGATATCAGAACCTTCATACAATGAAAGGGATATGGGGGAGATAACGTTGATAAGTGAAGAAAAAATTGAAAAGTACAGTAGTTCTAATAAATGGAGCATGTTAACTTTGGCAACGGTAGCACAGGCAAGTGCAACACTTATAACATATGGAGTAGGGGTACTCGCTTTATTTTGGAAACAGAAATATGTACTTTCGAATATGCAGGTTGGGTTGTTAATAAGTTCGGTAAATATTGGTCCGCTGTTTTGTATGCTTTTTGCCGGAAGGTTACTTGATCGATATAACGAAAGAATATTAATTGGAGCGAGCACTGTATTACTTGGCGGGGCGCTTTTACTTGCTCATATGGCAAGGGGCTTTATGGGGCTATTATTTGTCCTTCTTTTAATAGGAACTTTTTATAGCGTATCTCAGCCAGGGGGAAGTAAAGTAATCTTGAAATGGTTTCCGAAAGAAATGCGCGGATTAGCTATGGGAATACGGCAAGCTGGTATACCTATTGGCGGGGCATTAGCAGGAGTAACGATCCCTTTGCTTACAATTAAATTTAGTTTATCTTATACGATAAATGTTATTGCAACTATATGTATAATAGGCGGGTTATTGTTTTTCATATTTTATAAGGAATCGTACGTACGAGAACACACGAGCAAAGAAAATGTAAGTATTTCTTTGTGGATGCAGTTAAAAAAGGTAATATGTAAAAAAGAGCTGTATCCAATTTTTATTACAGGTATTTGCATGATTTCTTTACAAATGATATTAGTCGGACATTTTATAAAATTTTTAGTCATTGAAAAATCGATAACACCTATTGTAGCAGGGAAAGTATTTTCAGTTATGCTAGTTGCAGGAATGATTGGGCGAATTATATTAGCTACAATAAGTGATACATATTACAAAGGTGATCGTCGTACACCTTTATTAATAACTGTATGTATATCTTTTTGCTTAATTTTAGTTGTTGTAATGAGTATAAACACAATGACACTTGAGGCATTGTTTGTGATGAGCGGACTGCTAGGGTTCTTTGCGATCGGTTGGTTTAGTCTTTTTATGGTTGAAGTTGCTGAGTCTGCAAGTGAGGAATTGGTAGGCCTAACAGTGAGTTTTGCGCTTACACTTAATCAAATTGCTATTATCTTTGCACCTGCTTTGTTTGGTTATATAGTAGATGGAAAAGGCTACACATATGCATGGATGGGGATAGCTGCATTACTAAGCGTTTCAGCAGTGAGTTTATGTAAAAGTAAACGAATATTAAAAATGTAAATCTTTTATGAAGAAAATCTAAAGAAATGTCGTGGGAGTGACATTTCTTTTTTAATATGTTGTATAATCAAGTTATAAATGAGATTCGTTTTCATTAACGCTCATTTCCTCTTTTGAAATTACCTGTAATTTTAGCCATAATAAGCTGTTTTTCTTTTTCGTTACTTGCCCGATTTATTTTGTTTAAAAATTTTTCAGCATCATTTCCTTTTAAAATCATAATCTGTTTTCCGTAATATTAAATTAAATCTATATTGTTTTTTGTTACTCGATAATGAAACATCATATCATCTAAACGATTGCGCTTATCGGTCTTTTTCAAATTAACGCCTCCATTCTTGTTAATGTGTAACGAATGTTACATAAAAAATTAAAATTAAAGTTGGATGTATCCGATTGTAAGGTGGAAATTTTGTAAAAAAGAACTACAATAGAGAGTAGTTAAAATTTGAACGTTAGAAAAAGGAATCTAGTTTACTATGAGGAATAATAGAGTAGATAGATTATAAGATATTTAAAAACTAAAAGATATAGAATAGAATGGAAAAGTATAAAGTGAAACTAGATAAAAGAGGGTTCCCATATGTTTAAGAAATGGTTAATCGCTTTCTTTGTTTTTGCTATTTTTTGTGGGAGTGTCGCTGCACTCATACATGCAAATAAAGAAAAGAAATACAGTTTGAAGGCATTTTCAAATTTTGAGGATAAAGTTGGAAATGTTCAACCGAAAGTTGATGCGAATCAGCAAAAACGTTATGATATTGCAGCAACGAAACTCGATCAATATTTAAAAGATAAAGGATTTAACGGGACGGTTCTCGTAACGGATAAAAATAATGTGGTTTTACGAAAAGGCTACGGGTATGCGAATGTAAAAGATAAAGTTTTAACAACGCCAAGAACAAAATATCGCATCGGTTCCATAACGAAAACAGTAGTTGCAATATCTATATTACAGCTAAGAGAAAAAGGGAAATTGAATATTGAAGACAATGTAAATAAGTATATTCCATCGTTTCCAGCAGATAAAAACATTACGTTACGAAATTTGTTAACACATACGTCCGGGTTACCAGATCAGGGACAAGGTAGTGTTGATGCGGCATCACGTTTAAAGTTAGTAACGTGGATTGGAGCGCAAAAGTTGCAATTTCCTGCAGGGACAGGATGGAAATATACAGATTATAATTATATGGTGCTTGCGTATATTGTAGAAAAGATATCGAATAAACCGCTTGCTGAATATGTGAAAGAAAACATTTTTACTCCTGTTGAAATGAATGAATCTGGTATGGGTGCAACTCTCCCTGAAGATATTTTCTTAGCAGAAGGTTACACGAAAAAAGATAATGAGTTAATAGCTGCACCCCGCTTAAAAATGAACTGGCTGTATGGTTGTGGTGAAATGTATACGACCGTTGAAGATATGAAAAGATTAGATGAGGCTATTATGGATGGAAAGCTGATTTCTAAACAAAGCTTATCAGATATGTTTACAGTATCACCTGCGAGAAAATATGGATTTAGCTTCTATATTTACCCAGATTATTATCATAACCACGGTGTATTAGCTGGCTGGAACACTTTTAATAATTTTAACTGGGATAAAAGAACGTTTGTAATATTATTCTCTAACGTACAAAATGGTATGAATGATACATTTAATCAAGAGTTTAGGAAATTAGCGAATGATTTAATAGAAGGAAAATAATTATTTAAAAATCGGTATTGATATAAAATTATCAATACCGATTTTTTTATTTAGTGAACAAGCATGTATGAGAGGGGATTAGTATTAGAATAAATTTATGAAGGAAGTTAAATGATATGGATGTTAAATATAGGAAGTGTATTTTGTGAATGTCATCTATTTGTATTGAAATTATGTGATTATCATGCGGAAGAATAATTGGTAATTTTTACATTGATGAAAAAGCTTGAGCTTCACACTATGTTAAGCCTTACAGTATTGTAGACATGAACAGGAGGTTGAAAAATGAAAAAAATAGTAAAGTTTTGTTTAATAGCTACATTATCTACAACGATTATTAGTGGATGTTCTTTTGAAGGGAATAATGAAAATGCCAAAGGGAAAGAGAAAGAGGATAAAAAAGTAGAGGTACAGAAAAACGCTGGAAAATATACGATGCCGGATGAAAAAGATAAACATGAAGGTACATGGCTACAATGGCCTCATGAATACACATATGGTCAAGAGTATAAACAAGAAGTTGAACCTATTTGGATTAAGATGGCAAGTGCTTTAACTGAGGGTGAAAAAGTCCACATTGTTGCATATGATGAGGAAGAGAAAGAGCGAATCAATAAGCTTTTAATAGATAAAGGGCTGAATATGGATAAAGTTGATTTCTTTATCGCTCCTACTGATGATGTGTGGGCAAGAGATAGTGGACCGATTTTTGTTTATGACAATAATAAAAATCTGAAAATATTAGATCCAGCATTTAATGGTTGGGGAAAGAAAACGCCATATAAAAATGATGCCCGTATACGTGAGAATGTTAGTAAACAATTAGGGGTTGAAAGAATTGATTGGGGGAAGTTTGTCCTTGAAGGTGGCGCAATTGAATTAGACAGCAATGGGACTGCTTTATTAACTCGAAGCGCAGTAACGAATAAAAATAGAAATCCTGATTTATCAGAAGCGGAAATTGAAAAATATATAAGTGACCTTGGGGTGACAAACTTTATTTGGTTAGATGGAGTGCCTAATTTAGATATTACTGATTTTCATATTGATGGATTTGCTAAATTCCATGATCAATCTACAATCGTAACGATGGCAGAAGATGACTTGGCTGAATGGGGCTTGTCAAACAAAGATATGGATAAATTGTTAGATGCAAAAAATGCTTCAGGACAGAAATATAAGTACGAATACTTACCGCTTAGTAAAGATAAAGTTACTTTAGAAGGTGGAAAAACTCTAGATTATAAGGGGTCATATATCAATTATTATGTTGGGAATACAGTTATATTGGTGCCTAACTATAATGATCCAAATGACAAAATCGCAAACGATACGATTCAGAAATTATACCCGGATCGTAAAGTAGTGGGAATTGATGTGAGAGAGCTTTATAAAAATGGCGGAATGATCCATTGTGTGACACAGCAACAACCGATTCAATTGAAGTAATCGATTATAGTTTCGTTATGTTGCTTTATAGACAAAATAGGTGAAATGCTATCTTTACTTATTTTGTCTTGTTTTAACATCTGTAACAAGATAGTAATGTATAATTTTAATGTAACGATAATTAAATAAAAGTATATTGTCATTATTGTTTTATATGGAAAAGGAGAAAAATGTTTGTGTTAAAGAATTTTAAAAGAGTATTTTCGTTTTTCCCTATCGTTCTACAGTACATTATAAATGTAGCTTTGATCTGTTTGGGAATTGTTTTAAGTGTGTTTCTTATGAAAGAAGTCATTCAATTTATACAAGAACTTAAATTAAATAGTGAGGAATCTAGTTAACATTAAATTGATAGCATTGTCGTATTTTTTTTATATTTTGAATTCATCGTAATGATTATAAAGTATTTTCAAATGAACTTTCATTTTCCATTACGTTATTTTATATATATAGGTATTACGGCTATCGTTCGTCTAATTATTATAGACCATGATAGTCCAATGGATTCATTGATATATGCTTGCGCGATTCTTGTATTAATTAGTGCTTTATTCATTGCAAATTCTAAAATAATGCGTCGTGATTTAGAAGAGTGAACGTTTGTTGTTTAAATCAAAAAAGATGTTTTATCTTTTGGTAAAAAGGAGTAACAGTATTGAAAGAAATAATCTTAACCAGTTTTATAATAATAGGGTTTATGATTCTACTATTTAATTGTATACTTTCATAATTTAAAAGAATAAAAGGTTAATAAGGAAAGAGGTTTTTGTAAATATGGTTCATTACAATAATCAAAATAGTTTACATCAAATATTTACATTAAAGGGAACAGTGGTAAGAGATATTTTCCCGCAAATTTTATTATATATATGTATTTCAACGATAGTAACTGTGATTAATTATTATTATGTAGAAATAAAAATTAATCAAACTCCTTGGGTAATTGTTGGAGGGGCTTTAGGTCTACTGTTAGTTTTTCGTACTAACACTGCCTATGATAGGTATTGGGAAGGTAGAAAGTTATTTGGCACGGTTGGTGCTTGTACTAGAAATTTGGCAGTTAGTTTTTTATGTTATTGGGAGTCTGAAGGGAAAAAGACGGATCAGGAAAAATTAAAATTTTTACATTTGTTAATTGCTTTTCCAAAGATAGCGAAAGGACATTTGAGAGACGAAAAAGATTTATCCGAAATAAAAGCATTGTTTGATATTTGTTCTGAGAAGGAAAAAGAAATGTTGGCTGAGTCTATTCATTTACCGATTAGTATAGTTTTTATGTTAAAAACTATACTATCAAAAGGTTTGAAAACGGGTCAAATTCACCCAAATGCAATAATTAATATGGAAGCTGATTTGAATACTCTGCTTACGGCTGTGGGTGGATGTGATCGGATCAAAACAACGCCTATTCCTTTTGCATATTTTGCTCATATTAAAATTTTACTGCTCATATTTTGCGGGACTTTATCGATTGGTCTTGTTGATAGTCTTGGATGGTTTACAGTACTTGCAACTACGTTCATAAGTTTTGCATTTATAGGGATTGAAGCAATAGGGGTTGAAATTGAGGATCCATTTGGTCAGGATCCAAACGATCTTCCGCTAGAAGGGATTTGCATAGGGGTAGAAACACATTTAGTGAATTTATATAATCAAAACGCTCTATTAGAAGTAACGGATTTGAATCTTGATAAAAAAATCATCTAATCCGTCATTGTGTACGGCGATTAAAATTTAAAAATCTTGTCAAGAGTCAGTTTATGGCTTAACGACGGCTTTATATTTTTTATATAAATATATAATATTTCTCCGTGCTATAATCCATTCATGAAATGTGCACGTTTCAAAAATTGTAATGAAAAGAGAAATGAATTGGGGAATAGTTGACTTATTGAAAACAGTTATTCAATCATTATTAAAAAGCGAGGTAAGTAATATGGAACAAAAACATAGTGGCATTATTTTTACTGCAATACCAGATGAATCGAATGAATATTATCGACCATTTTATGAAGACATTATTTATTTTAATGAATACTTAAATGAAAATAAAGCATTTACCGATCAACTTATATCTTTATCTGTTGAAGAGCAAGACTTTCATACAAACTTTTTTGAGTATGATGATATTTGGCTAAGAGATGTTGCACCAGTTGTAACAAATCATCTAGTTAAATTCAAATATCAACCAAATTACTTACCGAAAGATCAAGGACGATATTTAGATCAACAATTTAATAAATGGTTGAAAAAGAACGACTTTGAATATGTGACATCTCCATTGATATTAGACGGTGGAAATCTTATTTGGAATAAAAAAGATACCGTTATATTAACGGAACGCATATTTGATGATAATTATGATTGGACGGAAGAAGAAATTATAGAGCAACTGGAATGGGATTTAGATGTGAGTCGGGTTATTATTATTCCTACTGAAGAGGGAGATGTACTTGCACACGCAGACGGGATGGTTAAATTTATTGATGAACATACAATGTTTATTAGTGATTTTTTAGGGGATCATGAATTTAGATATAAGGTTCAAGAGATTATTCAAGAGCAAATGCCAGAGGCTGAATTTATAGTTGTTCCTTCGTCATATACAGAGAAGGGTCAATACGATGAAGAGATAGCGTCAGCAAAAGGTTTATATATAAATATGTTAGAAACATGTGATACGCTTTACGTTCCTAAGTTTGGATTAGCTAAAGATGAGGAAGTTTTACGATATATTCAACAGCATACTGAGAAACAAGTTATTCAAAGTCATGTAGGAGAAATATCGACAATGGGAGGCGCCATGAATTGTTTAACGTGGTATTGTCCTAGTCATTTGTTACCTTCAAAAATGAAAAGGCTGAACGATCAGAATGAAGGTTCTTCAATCAGAAAAATATTTGATTGGTTTTAATAAATAAGCTTATATATAAGAAAATGTATTCAAGGGGTATTTATATGTATACAATTACTGAATTTTCACGGATTTGTAAAATGAGTACACGAATGTTAAGGCATTATGATAAAGAGGAAATATTGAAACCAGCATATGTGAATCCGGTAAATGGATATAGATATTATGAGCAAGGACAGCTTGAAATAGGGTTGAAAATTAAAAAGCTAAGGGAGTACAAGTTCCCTTTACCGAAAATTAAAATAATTCTTCAATCATCAGATCAAGATTCATTTATTAAACATATGCAATCACAAATTATAGAGTTGTCTCATGAGGTGAAACAAAATTTACAGGTTATTTCAGAAATGAATGAAATGGTAAATATGAATCATGCTTTAAATACTGCTTGTCATAGAAATTACGATATATTTATTGGAATGAGAAATGAAATAACAGTAATTGCTCAAAGACTGCAAATAAATATAGATGATATGGATGATTATTTTTATGACTTATATGAAAAAGTACAAAAGCATAACTTACAAATGGTTGGTTCGCCCTCTACGGTCTTTTATGATGAAGAGTATATTCCAAATGAAAGTGATGTTGAATTAAGGATTCCGGTCATGCATGGGAACAATAAAGATGTAGTACAAGAATATGAAATAAAAAAATTAAATCCACATCAAATCGTTACTACTATGCATTATGGAAGTTATGACTATATAGGCTACGCTTATATTGCGTTAGAAAAATGGATTGAAAGAAATGGTTATGTAATAGATGGTTCACCATATGAGGTCTACATAAAGGGACCTGAATGTGATTGTTTAGTAGAGGAGTATGTGACACAAATTTGTTTTTTAGTTATGAAAATAGACTGAGAATAAGGATTGACATTAACATTATGTCAATCCTTATTCTATTTATGTAAGTAATTCATCATAATAAAAAGGAGAAAGAATATGAAAAGAACAATCATGATTATTTGTCTGATTCTAAGTATGACATGGGTTTCAGCGTGTACTCCTGGAGTAGGAGAAGGGGAGAATGGTAGCTTCGTTCTACCAAATCAGTTGCCAAAAAATGTAGTGTTTAAAAATGGTACAATCTATACTTCAAATGACAAGCAAGACATTGTAGAGGCTGTAGCCGTTAAAGAAGGGAAAATTACATTTGTTGGTTCAAACAAAGATGTAGAAGGATTTATAAATGAAGATACGAAAGTGGTGGATTTACAAGGGCGTTTTATTCTTCCTGGTTTTGTGGACAATCACAATCATATATTTGAGGCGAAATCACCAGCAGCAGGGAATTGTAGTGTCTCGCCGGATGCTGCGCTGCAAGAACAACGCTCGTATTTAAAGGCTTGTAAAAAAGATGTGAAAGATGGCGAATGGATAAGCGGAACAGGATTTAGTTTGGAAGAGCTGTTAAAAGATATGGACGAAAAATCAGAACAACAAACTCCATTACAAGTTCTTGATGAGTTATTTCCTAATAACCCTGTATTAATTATGGAAAGAACTTCTCATTCTGTATGGGTTAACTCAAAAGCATTGGAAGTAGCGGGAATAAATAAAGAGACGAAAGATCCGCAAGGCGGAAGAATCATCCGGGATCCAGAAACAGGAGAACCTTTCGGGCTGCTGTATGATACAGCAGGGGATATCGTGATGGAAAAAGCATGGAATTCCCAGCCCAATCTCTTTGAAAAAAATTATGAAGGTTTGTTAGACGGTTTAGATGAGGTTGCGCAGAATGGTATTACTACAGTCGGCGATGGACGTCTTTATTGGAAACGAGGCTGGTTAGATGTTTGGAATAAAGTTAATGATGAGAAAAAGTTAACGTCGCGAGTAGTACTTCGTCCGTGGGTATATCCGAACTTAAATGAAGCAGAGCAAATGGAGTATTTCAAAAAAATTAAGCGTGATGATGTATCATCTCGAATGCTTATTAATCAAGTGAAGATGTATAGTGATGGAATTAGCATTAACAGCACAGCTAAAATACTAGAAAAATATAAATTTGAGTGGTTTAAAGGAACACCGTACGGTTTGAACTATATTCCAGAAGAAAAAATGAAGTGGTGGTTGAGTGAACTCAATAAAATTGGTTACGGTGCACTCATCCACACAATTGGAGATGGCGGAGTAAGAGAAAGTTTAAATGCAATTGAAGCAGCGAAAAAAGAAGGTGCAAATCAGCCTTATACGCTCACACATGTTGAGATGGTAGAAGATAGTGATATAAATCGTTTTGCTAAGTTAGGTATTAGCGCTGATTTCCAAGTAGGTCATGATTTTGCAGAAGATCCTAAACAAAGCTGGGCAAGTGCGTATTTTACAAATCAACAGATGAAACGAATTATGCCGTTAGGACGCATTTGGAAAACAGGAGCAAACGTATCACTTAGTAGTGATTGGGATGTAAATGAACTAAATCCACTTGTGACGATTTCGAATGCACTAAGTATTGATGAAAAGGGCTTGTCTGATGTATACGCAGCTATTGATGCATATACAATTAAGCCCGCCAAAGCATTAGGCCTTGATAATATTACTGGTTCAATTGAAGTAGGTAAATCAGCCGATATGGTATTGCTAAATGAAGATATTACTAAAATGAGTGTCGATAAGATTCCGAATGCGAAAGTTTTAGTGACGGTTTTACAAGGAGAAGTAGTGTATCACAAGGGAAAATAAAGAATCAGTTTATGAAGTAGTTAATATATTTCTGTTGACCTTAACACGATGTCAAAGTTTAGACTGAACTTACATTCGAAGAAGGGGTGAACATGTATGAGAAATATGGAAAATAGTTTGTTTTATATGCCAGCTGAGTGGGAAAAGCATGAGGGGACATGGCTCCAGTGGCCTCATGATAAAGCTCATAGAGGTGAAGGTTACAGAGCTAAGTTAGATGATATTTGGGTAACGATGGCAAAGGAGCTTCATTACGGAGAAATTGTGCATATTGTTATATATGATGAAGAAGAAAAAGTACATGTCCAATCGAAGTTAATTGAAGCGAAAGTGGATATGGATAAAATTGATTTCTTAGTTCAAGAGACGGATGATGTATGGATAAGAGATAACGGACCGATCTTTGTAAAAGATAAGGAAGGCAAGCTCTGCTTAACACAATGGATTTTTAATGGGTGGGGTGAGAAATATCCGTATGAAAATGATGCTGTTATTCCGGAAAAAATAAGTGAAATGTATAACATTCCAAAAGTTAATTCTAGTGTCTGTATAGAAGGTGGAGGAATAGAGATAAATGGAAATGGCACCTTAATGGCGGCAAAAACTTCTATTATAAATGAAAATCGAAATCCTACACTAAATCAGGAAGAGATTGAAATAGAGTTAACGAAGTATTTGGGAGTAACGAATTTTATATGGATAACTGGTATTCGCGGAGAGGATAATTATGATGAAGATACAGATTACCATATTGATGGGGCAGCGCGTTTTGTAAATGAAAATACAATTCTTTATGAATATGATCCTTTTGGGGAGAGTGAATCCTACCTTTTGGAGGCGTACGAAAAGCATTATCAAGAATTGAGACAAGCGAGAAATATAGATGGAAATCCATTTCAGCTCATCCCAGTACCGGTGACAAGAAAAGTGGTAAAAGAAGCAGACTGTAAGGGCTCGTATTTGAACTTTTATATTGGAAATGAAGTTGTATTAGTTCCTATATATGGTGATGAACATGATAAGTTAGGACTTCAAATCATTGAAGGGCAGTTTTCAGGAAGAAGAATTGTCGGTGTTTATGTAAATGAACTGTTTGCGTATGGTGGTATGATTCACTGTGTGACACAGCAACATTTAGCATAAAGTAACCGAAATGAAAAAAGCATGCAGATTCTATAATCTGCATGCTTTTTTCTATAATGCTGAAAACTCTTCAACAAGTTGGGTGAATCGATTTAATGCACTTTCAATCGGTTCTGGTGTAGTTAAATCAACGCCAGCTTTTTTCAGTAGGTTTAATGGATAGTCAGAACTTCCGCCTTTAAGGAATTCAATATAGTTTTTCTGAGCATTTGGATCACCGCTTAATAATTTATCGGCGATTTGAATGGCAGAAGCGAATCCAGTTGCGTATTTGTATACGTAAAATGGACGGTAGAAATGAGGGATTCTAGACCAGCCATATTTTACTTCTTCGTCAAATACGAGGGAGTCGCCATTATATTCTCTAAATAAGTTTTCGTAAATTTCACTAAAGACTTTGGCATTTAATGGTTTACCTTGTTCGGCCATTTCATGTGTGATTTTTTCAAATTCTGCAAACATGATTTGTGTAAAGAAAGTACCTTTAAAGCTATCGATAAAGTAGTTAATTAAATGATTACGTACGTTCGTTTCTTTTGCTTCTTTTAATAAATAATGAATTAATAGCACTTCATTTACTGTAGAAGCGACTTCTGCAACAAAGATAGTATAGTGTGCAGAAATTCTTGGTTGGTATCCGTGTGAGTAATGTGTATGCATGCCGTGTCCACATTCATGAGTAAGAGTGAAAAGGCTATTTAAATCATCATGATGATTTAAAAGAATGAAAGGATGAACACCGTATACACCAAAGTTATAAGCGCCAGAACGTTTTCCTGGTGTTTCTCTCACGTCTATATAGCGTTTATCTTTAAAGTTTTTTAATGTTTCGATATATTCTTTACCTAAAGGAGCTAGTGACGCGATCATTATATCAAACGCTTCGTCGTATGGAATGTCTTGTTTTACACCTTTTACTAAATCAACACTCAAGTCGTATTGTCGTAGTTCATCTACATTTAATTTTTCTTTTCTAAGTTCATTATACGTATGTAATGATTGAATGTTTTTTTTCGTTGTCTCAATTAAATTTTCATATACTTCTTTCGGAACCATGTCGCCAAATAATGATTTTTCTAAAGCTGATGGATATTTTCGTAGCTTTGAGACAGTAACATTGTTTTTAATAGCTGCGGACAAAGTAGAAGCGATAGAATTCTTTAATTGAACGTATGGTTTGTAATAAGCTTTATAGGCTTCTTCACGTTTCTCACGATTCTCATCTTCTATTAGCTTTGAATACATTCCACGTGTTAAGTTTACTTTTTCTCCATCATCAGTAGTCACTTCACCAAAAATTATATCTGCATTATTTAACATGCCAAATGTATGCTGCGGGGAGGAGAGTGCTTCACCCATTTGTGATAAAATCTCTTCTTGGTCTTTATTCAAAACGTGTTTTTTATAACGGTATAGCTCAAATAAGTCTTCTTTATAATAGTGTAAGCCTTCTATTTCTTCTATGTAAGAATGTAATGTGTTTTCATCTACACTAAGTAAGAATGGGGAAAAGAAAGATTTAGCCGCACTTACTTTCACGTGTAATTGTGATACTTTATCGACAAGGGATTGAGCGTCAGTATCGCGTGTATCAAGATCGGATTGTAATCGTGCATAAGCGAACATTAAAGATATTATGCTAGATATTTCTTCACTCTTTGTTAAATAAGCTAATAAACTATTGCCATCGTGAATATTTCCATTAAACTTGTGTAATTCATTCGTTAATACTTCAATTTTATGAAAATCGCTTTCCCAATCTTCAATTGTATGATAAATATCCGTTAAATCCCATTTTTCTTTATCAGCTACTTGTAGTCGATCTTTAAGTTCAGTCATAATCATTTCCTTTCTAAATATGTAGTTATATTCCTATATAACTATGAAATACAACAAATTGCAAAAAATCCCTGCTGGAAAATAAAAAGCCTTGCCGAGAATGGCGAGGCTTTAAAAGTTATAATGTAATGCCGAACGTTGAATGAAGGAGGTTTGTATATTGCTCTTTTGTAATTGTTTCTTTTGTTTTATTTCTATTTTTCGTTACTGTAAGGTTATCTTTTGTTAATGATGCGTGCCCGTCATGAGTAAGTTTTACAACAAGAGGTACTTTGTTAAATGGTGAACCTTCATGTTCAACAATAATTTTTTGTGCTGCATTTGCTTTCGTTTCATCCACTTCTTCCAAGTAAAATGCATAACCTACTGTCCAATCATCAGTAGAAGATTGATCTAGAAACTCATTGCTTTTACGCATTTCTAAAATATAATTACCTTTTTCAGTCGTTTCTTTACGAATACGATAGTCGCCTGTTACAGAATGAACGATCTCACCTGAGAAAGGAACAGGGGAAAGGGGTAAATATGATCCGAAACCTACTTCAATTAAGTAAAGTTCATTATGATGTTGTAAAACAGTTGCGATATGCCCTGAATCTACAGCCCATATAGAATTTGCAGCGTTATAAACTGTTCCTGAAACGAGATGGACATCGAATTTAGAGTCTTTAAGGAAGTAATACATAGCCGGATTCAATTCATAACAAAGGCCGCCACGGTTGTTTATTAAAATTTTTTCTTTTAGATTTTCTTTTGATATTTCTTTAAAGTTGTTTTCGAGAATATTTAAGTTTTCAAAAGGGACAGTTTGTGCCATTGCGTACATAATGTTAGGTAAATCTTCAAATGAAACTTTGTGTTTTTCTTCTATATTTAATCTTGCGAAAAATTGTTTTTGAAAGTCGGTCATAGAAATCCCTCCGGTATGCTTTTATAGATAAATTGTAAACAATTTTGAATCCGATGTGAATTTTAAACTATATGGGGTACTTGTGGAATAGTTGAATTCATATTTTGAAAAATAATGTGAGAGATTAAAAGATTGTTACTTTACTAACTGTAGAACGAATATTATAATAACTTTAACAAATTATGCAAACGTTTTCTTGAAGGGGATGGTGTAAATATGTTGAAAAGGATTACGGTAGTCTGTTTATTGTTTACTTTACTTTTTCCTAATATATATGAGGGAAATAAGGCGGAAGCAGCAACAGTGAACAATGGAACATTAATGCAGTATTTTGAGTGGTACGCTCCGAATGATGGGAATCATTGGAATCGTTTGCGCTCCGATGCTGAAAGTTTAGCTCATAAAGGAATCACATCTGTATGGATACCACCTGCATATAAGGGGACTTCGCAAAATGATGTAGGGTATGGGGCCTATGATTTATATGATTTAGGGGAGTTCAATCAAAAAGGAACGGTGCGGACGAAATATGGGACGAAAGCACAGTTGAAATCTGCAATTGACGCATTACATAAGCAAAACATCGACGTATACGGTGATGTAGTTATGAATCATAAAGGTGGGGCTGATTATACTGAAACCGTAACAGCTGTTGAGGTAGACCGTAACAATCGAAATATTGAAGTATCAGGTGATTATCAAATTAGTGCATGGACGGGGTTTAATTTTCCAGGTCGCGGAGATGCTTATTCTAATTTCAAATGGAAATGGTATCATTTTGACGGAACGGATTGGGATGAAGGAAGGAAATTAAATCGAATTTATAAATTTAGGGGTGTAGATAAAGCGTGGGATTGGGAAGTGTCTAGCGAAAATGGAAATTATGATTATTTGATGTATGCAGATCTTGATTTTGATCATCCTGATGTTGCGAATGAGATGAAAAATTGGGGAACATGGTATGCGAATGAATTAAATTTAGATGGCTTTCGTTTGGACGCTGTTAAACATATTGATCATGAATATTTACGCGATTGGGTAAATCATGCCAGACAGCAAACGGGGAAAGAAATGTTTACAGTAGCTGAATATTGGCAAAATGATGTTCAGGCTTTAAACAATTATTTAGCGAAAGTCAATTATAATCAATCTGTGTTTGATGCACCGCTTCATTACAATTTTCATTATGCTTCAACAGGAAATGGGAATTATGATATGAGAAATATTTTAAATGGAACAGTAATGAAAAATCACCCTGCACTCGCAGTTACTCTCGTTGAGAATCATGATTCTCAGCCTGGGCAGTCATTGGAATCTGTAGTAAGTCCGTGGTTTAAGCCGCTGGCATATGCATTTATTTTAACTCGTGCAGAGGGCTATCCTTCAGTTTTCTATGGTGATTACTATGGGACAAGCGGAAATAGTAGTTATGAAATTCCAGCGTTAAAAGGTAAAATTGATCCAATTTTGACGGCACGAAAAAACTTTGCATATGGTACGCAGCGTGATTATTTAGACCATCCAGATGTGATTGGCTGGACAAGAGAAGGCGATGGTGTACATGCTAATTCTGGTTTAGCGACATTACTCTCGGACGGACCAGGAGGATCAAAGTGGATGGATGTTGGAAAGAATAACGCTGGGGAAGTATGGTACGATATTACGGGTAATCAAACAAATACTGTAACAATTAATAAGGACGGATGGGGGCAGTTCTATGTAAGTGGAGGCTCAGTTTCCATATATGTTCAGCAGTAAATTGGTGATGAAAAGAAGAGGTAGACTGAAATATAAGTTTCCTCTTCTTTTTACATTGTTATCATTCCTAAATCTTTATTTTAATAAATGAACTAGTCGACTTTTGAAACAACAAGAGATGCATTGGAATAAATAATGTCACCCGTGGCTTCTCTTATTCGTACTCGAAGGACATCTCCTTGGTTTAAAGGTAATAGATCAGTTCTAGCGGATGTAGTTCTTACCCCAGAACCACCACCAACTCGTGTTTCAATGGCGAATTGAATGGAATCATTTATTGTAAGGTTTAATATACTAGACGAAATAGCTTGTATCACAAATACAATTGAAAAAGATACAGAGTACACACCAGTGGTATCAATTGTAATGGAGTTGTCTACTGGGGTTAGAGTAGTTCCACTAACAGGTCCTGGAATTGTCAAATTAACATTTGTATTAACTACTGCTGAAAAACCGATACCTACTTCAGAAGTTATTGTTCCAAATACCGGGAGAATTCCTAAACCGGTCGCTCCAGTGGGACCGGTTATTCCAATTCCAGTAGCGCCGGTAGGACCAGTTATTCCGATTCCAGTAATTCCTGTAACACCAGTAGGACCAGTTATTCCAATTCCAGTAGGTCCTATAATCCCAGTGGGACCAGTTATTCCAATTCCAGTAAAACCTGTCGCACCGGTAGGTCCTGTGATTCCAGTAGGTCGGTTGGGAATGTAAATGGTGGAATTGGTGGGAGTGTGGGGCCAATTAAATTTGGTTCAAGAGCAGGTCCATGTAAAATAATATTTTCTTTGCTCATATAGTAACCTCCTATGATTGCTTGTCATAATTATTAAATGTATTAGGGAAAGTAAATGACATTCGCAATAGCGGAGGCGCTTATTTAATTATTCTACAACGAAATTAAAGTTGCTACTTTAAAATTGGATACGATAAAAACCGTACTGTGATTGCTATAGAACTAAATATTAGTATGTTTTTAACGTGATTTTAATAGATGTTATATTTGCTTTACGATAAAATGATTATAGTGTAAAGATACACTATAAGTGTAAAGTGATAACAAATGGGTGTTTTTACACTTGTGGTTATTAGTTTTTTCTAAAGCAAGATGATGAGTTTTTATTATTCAAGTCAGCGAAGACAATTTGATGTAGCGGTTATTAGAGGAAGTTCTTTATATAAATCGTAATTTAAAATTTTTAAGGGTATTTCTGTATAGGAAGTAGTAGCAAAAGGAGAGGCGATATGAAAAAAACAAAAATGAAATATAGCATAGTTTTTAGTTTATTACTATTAACATCATGTGATATATCGGATGAAGAAATTGAACAAAAAGCACAAAATTATACAAAAGCGGAATATGGTATGTCTGTTAAATTAAACGGAGTTGAAACACTGGATAACGGAAAGGATTTCCTTGGTCCAAAGGGGCGGATAGCTTCTGTGCAGCAAGTCGATGAACCGCATTTGCAATTTCAACTTTATTTTGATGGACAAATCTCTCCAGAAGTAAATAATGACAATTATAAAATGAAAAAGAAAACATATGATTTACAAAAGAAATTTAATACATACTATGGAGAAAAAGAGAATAACACTATACTTACTTTTGATCAAATGCAGACTGGGGATAATGTTTCCGATAAGAATGCTGAGAAAGAAATAGCGAAGAAAAATTTACAGCAGTATTATACGGTAGTTTTTAGAAGTAATACTGTTTTAGATGTAAATAATCCTGTACATATGGAAACATTAGCGGAGGTTGCAAGAAGTATTCAGGAATTTAATAAAACGATTGAAAATAGTAAAAGTAGTGTAGAAGATATAACGATTCAGCTGCCAAATACTAATAAAGATGTATTACAAAATATTGCTGTAGATTATATAGTAACGGCTGAAGATGCGAAAAAGACCCTTGAGAAAAAGGTTGATTATATGAAAGTTTTACAGTCTACAAAGTGAAAAAAGCATTATCCGAAAAAATTGTCCTTCCTCAGGTGTGAAGGGCAAAAGTCTGACATCTTTACTTATTACAAAACATATAGTATGATGATTTCAATAAATTAGATTTCAATGAACATAAAATATAAATTAATGAGAGGTGCTTTTTGTGAGTGCGGTAGGTACTAAATAGGAAAAATTTAATGAAATAAATCGGATAAGACCAGGGGATTTTTATGTATATCATACCCCTAATTTTGTCATGCATTTATTTCGAAACCTATGAAGATACCTACAATACTTTATAAAGCGTGTAATAAGGGGATTGCCATTTGTTTTTATGGCTTATTTTCTCATATGTTATTACACATGCCTTGTAAATGTAAAAGCTGCGGTATCCCCGCAGCTTTTTTGTATATGTTTTTAATGTATAAAAATGATAATTGAATAATGTAGAACTCATTGGAATCTAATGAGTAGGTATCTTCATTGATGATAAAAACCAATCATAGTGAGGAGAAACAAAATGAATACGATGACTTTTGAAAAGTTACAATATAACGAATTAAAGGATATAGTGAAATCTTATTGTGTAAGTGGATTAGGTAAAGAACTATTAAATAAATTAGAGCCGAGTACGAGTATAAAAGTAGTGAGGAATCGCTTGAATGAAACGACAGAAGCACGAGCTATAGTAGATGCAGAAGGGCATGTGCCTTTCTTCGGAATTTCTAATATCGCTAGTACAATTCAAAAATTAGAAAAAGGGATGATTTTAGATCCAGCAGAGTTAGTAAGTGTTTCAGACTTTTTACGTGGCTGTAGAAAGATTAAAAATTTTATGTTAGATAAAGAATTTTTTGCGCCAGTATTAGCTTCTTATGCGAATTCAATGACTGAATATAAAAGTATTGAAGAGGAAATTAACTTTTCAATTAAAGGAAATAGCATTGATGCAGCTGCGAGTAAAGAGTTAAAACGAATTCGAAATAACATTGATTCTGTAGACGGAAAAATAAAAGAACGTTTAACGAAGTTTTTAAATAGTAGTGCAAATAAGAAATATATTCAGGAATTCTTTATTAGTAAGAAGGACGATAGGTATACGATTCCAATTAAATCTTCTTATAAAAATCAAGTTGCGGGAAGTATAGTTGAAGCTTCCGCTAAAGGTTCAACTGTATTTATAGAACCGCATACGGTTACAAAGTTAAATACGGAACTCGCAAGTTGGAAAGCAGAAGAAGCGATGGAAGAGTATCAAATTTTAGCGACTTTATCAGGAATGGTATTAGAAAATATTTATCATATAAAAATTAATATGGAACTAATTAGCCAATATGATATGGTATTTGCGAAAGCGAAGTTTAGTAAATCAATCGATGGAATAGAGCCGAAATTAAACGATCATGGCTACATTCATTTAATGAATTGTAAGCATCCGCTTTTAAGTGGAAAAGTAGTACCATTAAACTTTGAAATCGGTCAAGAATACCGTAGTTTAATTATTACTGGGCCGAATGCAGGCGGGAAAACAATTGTGCTAAAAACAATTGGATTGTTAACATTAGCGACAATGTCAGGCCTTCACATCGCTGGAGATAAAGAAACGGAAATTGCTATTTTCGAAAATGTATTTGTAGACATTGGTGATAACCAAAGTATCGAAAATGCACTAAGTACATTTTCATCTCATATGAAAAATCTTTCTGAAATTATGAGGATGTCAAATAATAATACGTTACTGTTATTTGACGAAATAGGAAGCGGTACAGAACCGAATGAAGGTGCGGCGCTTGCGATATCTATTTTAGAAGAATTTTATCTTGCGGGATGTATTACAATTGCGAGTACGCATTACGGTGAAATTAAACGCTTTTCAGAAATGCACGATGATTTTATGAACGCAGCAATGCAATTTAATAGTGAAACACTAGAGCCACTTTATAAATTAGTGATCGGTAAATCAGGTGAAAGTAATGCGCTTTGGATTGCGAATAAAATGAATGTGAGAGAACATGTACTGCAAAGAGCGAAAGAGTATATGGGAAATAAAGAATACGCTATAGAAAAAGTGAATGAAAGTAAGATTAGAAAACCGAAAATGGTGCAAGAAAAAAGAGAAAATGACTATGAATATAAAATCGGCGACCGTGTGAATTTGTTAGATCATAACGATTTCGGGATTGTATATAAGGAAAAAGATAATTTCTATAATGTCGTTGTATATTATAACGGTGAATTCGTTGAAGTGAATGTGAAACGTATTACTTTAGAGGTAGCGGCGAAAGAATTATACCCAGAAGGATATGATTTAAATACACTATTTGTTGATTATAAAGAAAGAAAAATGCAACACGATATTGAGCGCGGATCGAAAAAAGCGCTTCGTAAAATTGAAAAAGAAATAAGAAAGAATAGAGGATAATATAGAATGGTAACGATTAGACAAGAACAAAAAAATGATTATAGAAAGACAGAAGAAGTTGTAAAAGAGGCATTTTTAAATGAAGAATTTAGTGATAAAAAGGAACATGAACTTGTAAAACGTATTAGAGAATGTGACGCGTTTATTCCTGAATTATCAATCGTTGCAGTAGATGAGGAAATAGTCGGGCATATTATGTTATCGAAAATTACAATAGAACAAGATGGGACTACTGTAGATTCATTAGCACTTGCACCAGTTTCAGTAGCACCAAGCCATCAGAAGAAAGGAATTGGTGGAAAGCTTATTGGAGCTGCGTTAGAAAAAGCGAAAGAACTTGGATACGGGTCAGTTGTAGTATTAGGACATCCAGAGTACTATCCGAAATTCGGATTTAAAAAAGCAAGTGAGTGGAATATAAAAGCACCATTTGAAGTGCCTGAAGAAGTGTTTATGGTAATGGAATTAACAGAAAATGCTCTTGAAGGTGTAGAAGGGGTTGTACAGTATTCGAGTGCTTTTGCTGAGTAGGAGAATCGATTAAGAAATGTAATCATAAAAGATGCTATCTTTTTGTAGGGATATACAGAAAGATAGCTTTTTTTATTAAGCAGATCTACTTACGTATATTTTGCTCAATGAATAATTGAGATGGTAAAATTGATATAGAAATGTAAAGGGAGAGAATATGATGAAGAATCGAGAAACAGATAGCAATGAGAATGTAGTTACGTTATATGTTACAAGACACGGTAAAACAATATTAAATGCGAATCATCGCGCGCAAGGTTGGGCAGACTCTCCGTTAGTAGAAAAAGGTGTGGAAGTTGCCTCTAATTTAGGAACGGGATTAAAAGATGTTCATTTTGCGAATGCGTATAGTAGTGATAGCGGTCGAGCGATTGAAACTGCTAATTTAGTATTAAAATATAGTGAGCAATCAAAATTGAAACTTGAGAAAAGAAAAGATTTACGAGAATTAAATTTTGGTATTTTTGAAGGTGAAAAACTTGAAAATATGTGGGATGTGGTTAGAAAAGCTGCGGGCGTTGCATCTCCAGAAGAACTCATGAAGTTTTCTATTCAAGAAGTGATTAATCTTATTAGAGCAGCAGACCCTACGAAACAGGCGGAAGATTGGGAATTATTTTCTACTCGCATAAAAACAGAGATTGATAAAATTAGTGAAGAAGCTGCTAAAAATGGAGGTGGCAACGTTCTAGTTGTCGTTCATGGGCTTTTGATTACTGCCTTAATAGAAATGTTAGACAGTAGTAAAACAAAACTTGGAGTGGAAAATGCTAGTGTGACGAAGATTGTATATCAAGATGGAACATACACAGTCGAGTCTGTTGGAGATATGAGTTATGTTGCAAAAGGGAAAGAAAGTGTGGAAATATAATTATATCTCAAATAGAAATAAGAAAGGGAAGCTAGAAAATCTAGCTTCCCTTTCTTATTTTGTAAATTATGGGGTTAATAAAATCTTCCCAGTACTTTTTCGGCTCTCTAATAATTCATGTGCAAGAGCACCATCTTGTAAAGAGAATGTAGTAGGACTTGCAATGTTTAGTTTTCCAGTTGTAATCCATTCGAATAATTGAGAGGAACGCTCTTTTCGCTCTTCGTGAGTCGTAAGCACATTCCAGAGATCTCCGCCGGTTAAAGTCTTTGAAGTATCCATAAGCATACGTGGATCTACAGGCGTTGGATTACCGCCAGCCATTCCGTAAAATACGACAGTACCACCAACTTTAGTCGCTTTAAAGCTTTCTTCTAATGTAGAACCTACGGATTCATACACAACATTTACTCCGGCACCATTAGTTAATTCAAGTACTTTCGTATGCCATGCTTCAGTATATAAAAATACGTGATCAGCACCAGCTAACGTGGCTACTTGTGCTTTTTCTTTTGATGATGTAAGACCGATTACTTTTCCGCCCTGTAGTTTAATCATTTGAACGAGAAGTTGACCAACGCCACCAGCTGCAGCGTGTACTAAAACTATATCGCCTTGTTTTATTTGATAGCTATCTTTCGTTAAATAATGTGCTGTTAGACCTTGCAATAAGACAGAAGCGGCTGTTTCAAAAGAAATAGAGTCTGGAAGTGTAATTGCTTTTTCAGATGGAACGGCAACTAATTCTGCATTTGAGAATGGAACGTCAGCAAATGCAATGTGGTCTCCGGGATTGATAGTAGTAACGTTAGCTCCTACTTTTTCAACAATACCAGCGCCTTCATAACCTAATATATAAGGCGGGTTACCAGCGAGATGATAATCGCCGCGGCGTCTATAAATATCAGCGAAATTTAAACCGATTGCTTGCATGCGAACAAGAACTTCATTTGGATTTATGATTGGATCATGTATTTCTTTATATTGTAGTACATCAGCGTCTCCGAATGCTTCGAAACAAAGTGCTTTCATATGGAATACCTCCATTTATATTGTTTGTCGATGTTCTTTATCATACAATACAAATATCAATAGGCAAAGAGGATTATTTCGATAAAATCAATCGGAAATATCGATTGAAAAGAGGGATGATAAATGGAGATAAAACAATTAATTACATTTAAAATAGCTGCAGAGACTTTGAACTTTACACAAACTGCGAAGAAATTAAACTTTGCACAATCGAGCGTAACGGCGCAAATTAAAACGTTAGAGGCTGAGCTCGGTACGCCATTATTTGAAAGATTAGGAAAACGTCTTTTCTTAACTGAAGCAGGCAGGAAGTTTCAACTATATGCTGATAAGATGATTGCACTCAGTAACGAAGCGAAAATGGCTGTGAAAGATGATGAGGAAATAGCGGGTACGTTAATAATCGGTGCACAAGAAAGTCAATGTACATATAGGCTTCCATCTATATTAAAGAAATTTAAAGCACAATTTCCCCAAATAAAGCTTATATTTAAACCTGCACATTCCAATAAAGATGCGAAGGAACAATTGATGGAGGGGAAAGTAGATCTTGTATTTATTTTGGACGAATGTAAAACAGAGGATGTTTTACATGTGGAGCCACTTATGAAAGAAGAATTAAAAGTAGTAGCTGCTCCTACGCATCGTTTACTTGAACAACCTTCCGTTTCTACAAAAGATTTAGAAAGCGAAACACTTTTACTAACAGAACTAGGTTGCTCGTATCGGACTTTATTTGAAGAGTTATTCCGTGCGGAAGATGTATACCCAGCAAATAAGATTGAATTTGTTAGTGTCGAGGCAATTAAACAATGCGTTATTGCAGATTTAGGTATAGCAGTTTTGCCAGCAATAGTAGTAGAAAAAGATATACGAGAGGGAACGATAAAGGAATTAGTCTTAAAGAATACAATCACTCCGATCTATACGCAAATTGCTTGGCATAAAGATAAATGGATGACAGCGCCACTGCAGCAATTTATTGAGGTGACGAGGGAGTCTTTTAATTAACGGGTGTTATAAGTGAGGAATTAATATAATAAACGATTAACTTATTTACGGAAAGAAAGAGCATGTTTTGAAATAGATTAATCAAAACGTACTCTTTCTTTTTTGTGTTTATCCCGCTATTTGTGGGCAGTAAGACTCCCACCTTAAAATTTGGCTGGAGCAAAGAAGTTAGGTGGGAGATCAACTGCCCGTAAACGCCCGATTGGTGAAGGCTAATAATCAGTGGAGGACGAACAAAGCCCCCACTGATTATTAGCCTTCACTTTATTAAGTTCAGTTGCAGTAATTAATTAACTAAGGTCTGTGTCAGGAGGAGTGTATCCGAGGTGACGAGCCATGGATACAATTTGACCTTTATGATGAAATTCATGTGTTTCCGCATGAGTTAAAAGCCATAACGGAGTTGTGCTCCAAGGTTCTTTTTTCCATTTTACTTCATTTGCTATATTTTCGAGCCAACGGTCATTGTATTCATCTAAAAAACGCATTACAACCTCATCGACTAACTTAAATCTAGCACGAACTTTCTCGACATCTGCATGCTCAATTTCATAATCACTAGCGAATGAAAAATCTGCTCGTTTTTGCTTGAATGCGAATGATCCAAGCCAGTATCGGTAGCAATCAGCTACATGAATATGGGTTTTTAAAATGCTGCCACTTCCGAAATTAGGAACTGTGCTGTGCAATTTTTCTCGTGGAATTTCTTCCAAAAATGTAAATAGATGTTCCCTTGTAGAACTAATAAGATTATATTGTTGTTTTAAAACATGTAACATGTAATTACACTCCTCTTTTGTTTACTGTAATATTTGTGCAGTAAGTATTTCTATATTTATGAGGAGTGGTCCTTTTTTATTGTTTTCAGTAAGCATATTAGATGTATTTTTTAATTGTTTCTGATAGATTAAACAAGGTGAAACTTTAATAAGTTTAACATCCTTAGTTCATAATAAATTGTACATAAAAAAGGAGACGATAAAATGAATAGAATAATTGGTTTAAAACAATTTGAAATAACGCGTGGGGCATTACTTCAATTTATGGAAACGTTAGATGACAAAACTGCGGATACGCAGCCGGAGGGCTTTAACAATACAATTCGCTGGCATATCGGTCACGTGTTAACGGCGGCAGAAGTTTTCATGTTTGGAAAAGAATTCAAACAATTACCAACTGAATATCCAGGTATGTTTGGATATGGTTCAAGACCATCTAAATGGAAAACAGAAGGGCCATCATTAGAAGTGTTAACGGTTCAATTAAAAGAACAAGCGAAGCGCATTCAAGAAATTCCAGCAGAAGCATTTGAAAATAAACTTCCAGAGCCATTCCTAGGATTGGAAACAGTAGGAGAGCTATACGGTATGATGCTTTATCATGAAGCAGACCATATTGGGCAAATGAAGGCGATGGAACGTATTATTAAGGCTCTTTAGTTTTGGGTAAAGTTAAATAATATATAGACAAAAAAGGGTAGATAATTTATTATCTATCCTTTTTTGTTGTTGAACTTCTTGAAGGATTAAGGATTATGAACGCTAATCATCGTGATGCTGATGAAGAAGGAAAGAAAACCAACCAACCAACCAACCAATTAGGATAAAGAAACATCCTAAATTTTATGGTAGTTATTATTTTTTTTGTATTACTTAATAGAAAAATATTGAAAATAATACAGAAGAAAGTATAAGGTTGCAAAATCTGTATGAAATAGGGTATTCCTAAATATGGAATATACGTATAATAAAAGAGAGGAACTAGAAAATGGGGGAATACTATGATTACATTGGAACAAAAGTTGGAGCAATACACACATACATATGCACAGTTAAAGGGAGAACTAAAATGGAAAACGAGTGATTCTCGAACAGGTATGATGATTGCTGCTATGTATGCAGGTAGTGATAAACTGTTTGATCTCGGACGTTTTTTAGAAATTAGTAGTTATATTAAGAATCAGGTAGGGATGTTTTCATACTTAAAGTCTTATCATCGCTTTGTGGTGTCCGCAACATTAGATATTCACTTTACAGATTACAAGGAAGCTTTTCAGAGGTTTTTAGATTTATATGAACAATTGGTCGCTGGTGGCTTTAGCCGGAGTATATTTACTTATCTCGCAGCAGCTGTGCTTTTAACAGAAGAAAATGAACAGCATGGCACGCACATTCAGCGTTCGATGCAAGTATATAAACGGATGAAAGAGGATCATCTTTTTCTTACAGGTACAAATGATTATCCACTCGCGGTTTTACTAGCAGGACAATCAGAGAATGTAGAAACACTTATGGACCGAGTAGAACGTCTTTATCAGAAACTAGCGAAAGCTGGTTTGCGTAAAGGGAATGATCTTCAGTTTTTAAGTCATATCCTCTCACTAAAGAAGGATGTCCGTGAAGAAATGTTAGTTGCAAAATGCACAAACATATGGAAGTTGTTAAAACAAGAAAAGGTAAAAGTGAAACAGATGCATTATCCAGCTATCGGGCTACTAGCGTTACTTGAGGATGGAGAAAAAGAGATTCATTCTATTAAAGCGTTGATTGAAAAATTGCAGGGGGAGAAATTATTCCGTTGGCATACAGATACGAATATTCTTATTGCTATTCAACTGTTCGTAAGTCAGAAAGGTGAGGAGAGTAAAGCTACCAACACAGGTTTACAAACTATGATAGAAGTCCTAATACAAGCACAACAGGCAGCTATGATGGCAACGATTGCCGCTTCATCTGCAGCAACCTCTTCTGCTAGTACTAGTTCATAATGTGCAACTGCTTATGCTCTCGTAAATTATGATGAACCTATAATGCCTTTGATGAGGATGGTTTAAAAAAGGCCCATCACTCTCTAATGAGTGATGGGCTAACTGTTTTTACATAATCAGCATTATCTTTTCGACTGCTTCAAATGTTTGAGTTGTGTAACAATCATAATGCTAATAACAACGAGTAAAAACCATGAGCTAATTTTGCTTAAGTGAACGAGGCTCCATGTTTCCCGTTGATTTGGATATTGCCATGCTCCGAAGAAGGTAGCGATGTTTTCTGCAATCCAAATAAAGAATCCGATAAGGAAAAATGAGAGTACGAGCGGCATTTTATATGTAACGCCTCGTAATGAAAATTCCACAAATGTGCGAAAGAAAACAATGAATAAAATTAAAGTTAATACCCATCTAAAGTCATATAGAAAATGATGTGTAAAAAAATTAAAGTAAATCATTGCTCCTAGAGGTATTGCAAAAATAGCTTTCGGCCAATGATGCATTTGTAAATGCAATCTTCTCCACGCTTGGCATATGTAACTTGCGACACTCGCATACATAAAACCGCTGTAAAGCGGAACTCCGAAAACTTTTGAATACGCCTCTTCAGGATAACTCCATGAACCGAAATGTACTTTATATATTTCTAGTAAAAGGCCGATGAGGTGGAAGACAGTAATTACTTTTAGTTCATCTTTTGTTTCAAGACCTGTTTTGTACATAATCCACTGCATAAGAAGACATACGATGAGTATGAAATCATATCGGTACAGCCCTGGAATCGAAATGATTTTTGAAAGAGCAAGTGTTAAAAAAATAACGACAGGGAACAAACAGGATAATGCTTGTTCATAAGTAAAATAGAGTAGTTGTTTTACATAAAACATGTTTTCACCTTCAGGATTATTATTTGAAAAATCAAAATAATAACTTAGTATACTACAAATTTGAAAATAAAACAGTACATCATTTTGCATGTATTTGGAAGTTTTAGAAGGGAATTGTAATAAGTATTTTGATAGTTTAACAAAGTAAAAAAATAGTTTGCTATTTAAAAAAAGTGGGGATATAATATCTAAATGAAAATGATAATTATTATCAATAATGATTATAAATAAAAAATAATTATAAAAAAGAACTGAATATAAAGGATGAAATGAAACATGTTACATAAGTCTACTGTACATGCTGGCAATAATCGCTGGATACATATTAAGTTCATATGTTTCATGAGCTTAACAATTATATGTTTAATTGGAGCTATATTTTTAGCCGTTGCATTTGGTGCAAAGGATATCCATTTGCAAACTGTGTGGGCAGCGGTTTTTGATTATAATCCGAAATTAACACAGCATCAAATTATTTATGAATTAAGGCTCCCAAGGGTAATTGGCGCAGCAGTTGTAGGAGCTGCTTTTGCAGTCGCTGGAGCTGTTATGCAAGGGGTAACACGAAATCCTTTAGCTGATGCAGGTGTACTTGGAATAAATGCAGGTGCGATGTTTGTAGTAGCACTTAGCTTTGCTTTTTTCCCGCATATGCCGTATTCCTATTTAATGATTGTCTCCTTTATTGGAGCAGTTTTAAGTACAGTACTCATTTTTATTATTGGATCAGCAACATCAGGCGGGCTAACGCCGATGAGGTTAACGATTGCAGGGGCAGTTATGGCCGCGCTTTTACATTCGTTAAGTTCAGGTGTCGCGATTTATTATGACTTAAGCCAAGATTTAGCGTTTTGGTATGCTGGTGGTGTTGCGGGAGTTAAGTGGGAACACTTGAAATTTTTAGTGCCTATTATTCTCATAACAATTGTTTTTGCGACAGCGCTAGGGCGATCTATTTCACTCATATCCATGGGGGATGATGTCGCTACAAATTTAGGTGTAAAAACGAACCGAACGAGAATACTCGGGATGATTATGGTAGTGATTCTAGCAGGTGTTTCTGTTTCAGCTGTTGGTTCCATTGGATTTGTAGGATTGGTCATCCCGCACATTGCTAGAAAATTAGTAGGTGTTAATTATCAACTTATTATTCCTATGTCAGCATTATTAGGAGCTATTTTATTAGTTTTAGCTGATTTAGGAGCAAGAACAGTAAATCCTCCTAAAGAACTTGCGATAGGAATTATGGTAGCTCTTGTTGGAGTTCCGTTCTTCCTCTATATAGCACGTAAAGTTGGGAGTGAGCTATAAGTGAAGAATCTTTTTAGCACGGATAAAAAGAAAGCTATTACTGTAACTACAATTTTCGGATGTATAAGTATTGCTATAGTTTTGATTAGCTTAAATACGGGAACGCTGAGCATCGCACCGCTCAAAGTAATTCAAACGCTTTTTGGCTATGGTGATTTTGAGAGTGCAACCGTGCTATACGATTATCGTATGCCAAGAATTATAATCACAATGTTAGCTGGTATTGGCCTTGGAGTTTCCGGTGCGATTTTGCAAGGATTATCTCGGAATGCTCTCGCAGATCCTGGTATTCTCGGATTACACTCGGGTGCATCTTTCGGGCTTATTGTATTTGTTACTTTCTTTCATTCTATTAACGAGAGTGCATCGATTTTAATACCGTTATTTACATTTGGCGGAGGAGTGTTAGCTGCATTTCTTATTGTTTTGCTTGCGAGTGATCGGTCGAAAGGTTTACTTCCCATTAGACTTATTCTTGTTGGTATTGCAGTTTCAGCTGGTTTTAGTGCACTTTCGTTATTTTTCTCGCTCAAGTTAAATGATGAGACGTATACATTCGCTTCTAGGTGGTTAGTTGGTAACGTGTGGGGAAGAGATTGGATTCATGTCCTAGCATTATTACCTTGGATTTTGATACTAACTCCGTACGCATGGCTGAAATCCAAAACGTTAAATGCACTTTCACTAGGTGATAGTGTAGCAGCAGGACTTGGTGTATCTGTTCAAAAAGAACGGTTACTGCTTTTAGCTACAGCGGTAGGATTGTCTTGTGCAAGTGTATCAATGGCAGGGGGAATTGGCTTTATCGGCTTAGTTTCTCCGCATATCGCAAGAAAGTTAGTAGGTAGTACATATCAACATTTCCTTCCGTTAGCTGGCATAATTGGAATGATTATTTTAGTACTCGCGGATACGATAGGGCGATCTTTATTTGAGCCAAACTCTATTCCAGCTGGCGTAGTAGTAGCGGCTTTAGGTGCGCCATATTTTCTTTATTTACTTACAAAAACAAAATAAATACTTCAAAGAGGAGAACATATGAAAAAGAAACTTACTATTTTATTTAGCATTATGTTTATTTTAGTATTATCAGCATGTGGTCAAACGAAATCTAGTGAAGAGGCAACTAAAAAAACTGAAAAAAGTAATGATCCAAAAATTGCTTCTATGTCTATTCATTTAACGAATAACTTACTTGCATTAGGAATTACACCGGTAGGTTCTGTAATTGGTGGAGATTTAAAAGATTTCTTACCTCACGTGAAAGAACAGTTGAAAGATACGAAGAAACTTGGCGTTGTAACAGATCCGAATATGGAAGCGTTACTTCAATTAAAGCCATCTGAAATTTATGTTGATGAAAAATATGCTGGTAAAGATTTAGCGAAATACGAAAAAATTGCAAAAACACATACTTTTAATTTAGATGAAGGTACGTGGAGAGATCATTTAAAAGAAGTAGGTAAACTTGTAAACCGTGAGAAAGAAGCAGATAAATATATTCAAGACTATGAAGAACAATCAAAACGAGTAAAAAGTTTAATAGATAAAGAGTTAGGTACTAACGAAAAAGTAATGGCAATTCGCGTTACTGCAAAAGAATTACGTGTATTTAGTACGAAAAGACCGATGGGACCAATTTTATTCCAAGACTTAGGATTACAACCTGCAAATGGTGTAGAGAAAATTGATGGAAACCGTCCTTTCGAAGTAATTTCACAAGAAGTATTACCTGACTTTGACGCAGATGCTATTTTCGTTGTTGTAAATAGAGATGATAAAGCGAAAGCAGCATTTAAACAACTGCAAGAAACACCAATTTGGAAAGACTTAAAAGCTGTTAAAGGTAAGCACGTATACATTATTAATGATCAACCATGGCTTGACTATTCTGCTTTAGGTAACAAAATGGCAATGGATGAAGCAGAGAAAATGTTTACGAAATAATACAATTTTGCTATTAGGAAAGGCCCTCTAAATTTGGAGGGTCTTTTTATCGTTGTTATTGTTAGAATAAATGAAAAATTATACAATGAAGTTAATTCAATGCAAGGGAGATGTGCCAATGTCAGCGCTTATTGTAAGTATCCCGTTAAAAAAACAGTTTATGGAACAAGGGGATAAAGTGAAACTTTAATCAGTGGGGGTTTTGTTCATCCCCCACTGATTATTAGCCTTCACCAATCGGGCGTTTACGGGCAGTTGATCTCCCACCTAACTTCTTCGCTCCAGCTGAATTTTGAGGTGGGAGTCTTACTGCCCGTTAATGCGGGATAAATAGGCTAGAATTATTGTCCCCGCTATTTAAAAAAGGGGGAGTTTTAGATGACGATGAATCTTTTTCAAAATAAAACTATTAAATTATCAGCTATTAGAGAAGCAGATGCTGAAGTAATGGCTATGTGGCAAGAGGATAGTGAGTACTTAAGAAATGTAGATACAGACTTGGCATTCCCGCAATCGTTACATGAAATAGCGAGTGATGGGCTATTAAAGGGACGGAGATCGAATAGTGTTTCTTTCATGTTAAGAACAGTTCAAGATGATCGCTTAATTGGTTTTGTTGCAATTCACGGCATAGAGTGGAATAACAGAACAGGTCTATTAGCAATTGGTATAGGAGAGGCAAATGATAGAGGAAAAGGGTTTGGGAGAGAAGCAGTGCATCTTATTTTAAAGTATGCGTTCTATGAAATGAATCTACACCGCGTCGGTCTCGATGTTATTTCTTATAATAAAGCAGCCATTGCGTTGTATAAAAAGATGGGTTTTCAGATGGAAGGGTGTATGAGAGAAGCAGTTCAGCGAGACGGAAAGTGTTTTGATCGTATGATTATGGGGATATTGCGGGATGAATGGATAGAGCTGCAGAACTAGCAAAAACATACAGAATAATTGTGTAGTGTAGAGTGAAAAGTTGTAATATTTGGGTAATGATGAGCGGAGGAGTGTACTAATGGAAGGTTTATCTTCATTAAGAGAGTGTTTATATCAGCTAGAGGAACAATTACTTAAACCAGGGGTTCGCACATCTCAAAAGGAGCTTAAAAAGATACTTGCCGCTGATTTTTTTGAGTTTGGGAGTTCTGGTAAAGTTTTATATAAAAATGAGGATATCGATAAAAATGGAATTGGTGTGGTAAAAATGACTTTGAGTGATTTTGAAGTACATCCATTATCCAAAGATGTAGCATTAACTACTTATCAAATATTCAATGAAATGAATAATCAACACTCGTTACGTAGTTCGATATGGAAATTTAGAGAAGGAAGATGGCAAATGTATTTTCATCAAGGTACACCTGCTAAATTTTAGTGAAGCTTTTTGTATGAAAAAGAAACTATAAAGAATAGAATTGTTGAATATATTAGTCCTTTATATATATAAAGAACTAATGAAAGTTGTCTTTCTAAAATATCTAAATTTGTTCTTAAAAGGGTCTTGTTAATAAAGGTACATTCCATATTATATATGTAGTATGCAGGAGATATAACGATAATTGGCGAAATTTTACAGTGAACTGATTGAATTTATAAGGAGTTATGCGAGATGAACTTAGAAAAAAGTAAGCCAGTAAATGAAGAGGTCGCTGAATTAAAAGAACTAATTAAAGAATTACATGGAAGTGTACATCAACTTCAAAGTGAAGTGCAGCAACTAAGGCACGAAAGGCCGGTTGTTGAAGTGAGGAAAGGTGTTCAATTATCACCAGCAATCATCGGACAAATTGGTGGTATGATTTTAGGTGGATTAGCAATTATAGGTATATTTTGGTGATGAAAAAAGGTTTGTAGCATAGTGCTGCAAACCTTTTTTATTTGACGACATAATTTCATGCAATACAACTTCTACATTAAATAACGTAAATAAATGTAAGCATGTGATAACAATAGCGCAATGATCGTTAAGGGGAAACCGATTTTTAAGAAGTCCATATAAGAGAACCCATGTCCTTCACGTTTTGCAATACCAGCAACGACTACGTTTGCTGATGCTCCAATTAATGTTCCGTTGCCTCCTAGGCAAGCTCCAAGTGATAACGCCCACCATAGTACTTCAATTTGCGGAGAATCGACAGATAGTCCGAGTCCTGTAGCTAAATCTTGAATAAGTGGAATCATCGTTGCGACAAATGGGATGTTATCAATTGTCGCAGATGCGATGCCAGATACCCATAAGATAAGTATAGCAGCGAAACCGATATCGCCATTTGTTACGTCGAGTACTTCTTTTGCGAGTGAAGAAATAAGTCCGATATCAATTAATCCGCCAACGAGAACGAATAGTCCGGCGAAGAAGAAAATTGTTACCCATTCAACGTGGGCAAATACATCTTCAATATCATGTTCTTTCACACCGATTAACATAAGAAGTGTAGCACCTGTCATCGCAATAACGGCAGCGTCTACATGAATAATAGAATGAAGTACAAAGCCTAAAATAGTTAGTCCTAAAATCGTAATGGATTTTAAAAGGAGGCTCTGATCTTTAATATAATCTTTTTCATTTAATGCCATTAGCTTTTCGATTTGCTCAGGTGTTGTTTTTAGTTTGTTGCGATACATGAAGTAAATAATGCCAAGTGTAACGATAGAAATAATGATTACGATTGGAGCTAAGTTTAGTAAAAAGGCATTAAAGTCTAAATGTTTATTAGCTGATCCAATCATAATGTTCGGCGGGTCACCAATTAATGTTGCTGTTCCGCCTATATTTGAAAATAGTACTTCTGAAATTAAATAAGGAACAGGATTTACTTTTAAAATACGTGTAATGGATAGTGTAACAGGTACGATTAATAATACGGTTGTTACGTTGTCCAAAAATGCAGAACCGACAGCAGTTAATAGGGATAGTAATAATAAAATGCGGATTGGTTTTCCGCCAGCTGCTTTTGCTGCTTTTATGGCTACAAATTCAAATACGCCTGATTGACTCGTAATATGTACGAGAATCATCATCCCAATTAAAAGGGTAATCGTTTCCCATTGAATATGCGATGTGAAAGCAGTATGTAAATCTACAATTCCAAAAATAATCATAATAGCAGCACCGAATAGTGCGATTACAGCACGATTCAATTTCTCAGAAATAATAAAACCGTACGTGACTAAAAATACGGCAATTGTAAAATAATATTGCCAATTTGCTACTTCATGTGCTGATTGTTCCAATCATATCACCTTCTTTAAAGTATGTATTCAATTGTCGAAATGTATCTCGCTGTATTAATACGGGATAAAATATATTGTAGCAAATTCAAAAAAGAAAGAAAACTATTTAACAAAGTGAAGGAAAAAATGTGATTTTTACATATCATATAAAGTGAAACTTTAATCAGTGGGGGTTTTTGTTCATCCCCCACTGATTATTAGCCCTCACCAATCGGGCATTTACGGATAGTTGATTTCCCACCTAGCTGACGTGTGTTCGCTGGATTTTGGGGTGGGAATCTTACTATCCGTTAATGCGGGATAAAAAATATAAAAAACACAGTGCAAATTATTAGGAAAAGTGGGCGTTGTCCTCTAATATAGAGATAGCAATTTACATTATTTTTGCGTAAAATGGTTTAAAGAGGTGAATTCCGATGGAAATAGTAAAAGATAGTTCTCTTATTCAAAATGAAATTGAACGTTTTGTAAATAAAGATGTATATATTCATTTAGAAACGACGAATGGAGCGTATGCGTCACACTTTAATGAAAAGATGATGACAGTAGGAGCATTCATTCGAAATGCAATTATTCGCTTTGAGCGTGGGAAAATAACTGGAACAAACCCATACCGAGTTGGTTTGAAAATGGATCATGGCTGGGTATATGCAGAAGGCATTACGCACTGGGAAGTAGACGATAAAGAGCGTTTATTACTAGCAGGGCATGATAACCAAGGCCGCTTAGCGGTAGCGCTTGAGCTAAGCTTAACGCCATTTAAGTAAGAAGGAGGGAAACTTATGGAGAGACATGTACTTGTTGTATTTCCGCATCCAGATGATGAAGCATTTGCTGCGGGAGGAACAATTCGCTTATTAACAGATCAAGGAGTACCTGTAACGTACGCATGTGGTACTCTTGGACAAATGGGACGTAACATGGGGAAAAACGTATTCGCTAACCGTGAAACGATTCCAAATATACGTGAAAAAGAATTAAAAGATGCATGTGAAGCGATGGGGATTCAAGATTTAAGAATGCTCGGTTTCCATGATAAAACGTTAGAATTTGAAGATGTTGATTTTGTTGCCGATAAAATCGAAGCGATTATTCAAGAAGTAAATCCATCTCGAATTATTACATTTTATCCAGAACACGGCGTACATCCGGATCATGATGCATTTGGCCGCGCTGTAGTTCGCGCTGTATCACGTATGCCAAAAGAAGAACGTCCAGCCATTCATGCGGTTGCGATTACAAGAAATCGCGAAGCAGTACTCGGTGAACCGGATGTTGTAAATAATATTAGTGAAGTATTTGAACATAAATTAGCTGCACTAGGCGCGCATCGTTCACAAACGGAAGCGATGCTAGAAGAAACGCATGCAAAAATAAAAAACAAAGACGCAGCAACATTAAAATGGCTGCAACTTGAACAGTTTTGGACTTATAAATGGGAGTAGGCTAGAAGGGTACCTTCTAGTAGCTCTTACATAGAAAAAGCGCCGTCACTTGTGATGGCGCTTTTTGTGCTATTGTTTCGTATTAGCCAAATACATGAGCATGTGGAATTTTTCGTCTCTTACATGATAATCGAAATAAGGTCCTGGATCTGTACAGTAACCGATATTTTCATTTTGCATGATTTGAAATCCGTTAACTGATAAATTTTCTTCTAAGTATTTTGGATGTAAAATATGCTCATGGGAATTTGGATATAAGGCTGAAATATTTTTCAAGGATTTGGCCGAGTTATCATAATACGAGTATCCACCGACAATTGTTGAACTGTTATGTAAATAGTTTTTTAGAACATGACTTGGGAACTCTGGGTTGAGCAGTGAAAAATCAGTTATTGTAAAACTATCCACAAAAACATCGATGCTAAGCGGTTTCAATGGTAGATTTAAATCTGAATTCAAAATATAAAGGACGCGTGGCTTCGGATTCATACGCTCAATTCTATTTCTCACCTTCTTGAGCATTGCAAGCGAATAGCCACTGAATACATAGTTTGCGCTTGGTTCAAGAACATCGATATATTTGGGTAGTGATACAAAAGCATCAACGTTTGTTTCCACAATTAATTTGTTTTTCAAATCTATATTTTGTAGAATTTTTTGAAATCGAAAATTACTTTTTTCAAATAAGTTAATCATTTTGGGATTGATCTCTTTAATCGTTTCTTTATCGTAAAAATAAGATGGATAAGGAGACGTCTCGTACAAGTTCGCGGTAATGATAATACCCTCCTCGATAGCTGCTTCGTATCCACAGCTACAAGTTAAACTCCCCGTGTGAATGTAGACTTTTTTAATCGTTACATCTTTCATTTCAAGTGGAATGCGGCATTTTGGACAATAGAGAAAATTTACAAAGTCAAGCGGGATTCCTGTAATACTTTCTTCTTTGGATGAAGGCGAGCTAGTTTGAACCGCTTTTTCAATCAATTGGATAGCTTTTGATATGTCTTCTTTTTTCTTGGTTAGCTCTTCCTTTTTATCAATGAGCGAGTTGTTGTAGTAGTCGATATCCTCATGGTCCGAGAAGTTTGTGACACGCCGATATGATAAAATTCGTTGGATTTCTATCAATGAAAAATGAAATTTTTTCAGCTCAGTAATAAAAGTCATGTCGTCGAAACACAATTGGTTCATTTGATACTGAGTGTTTTTTTTGTCTGGTATTAATAATCCTAGTTCAATGTAATAACGAACGGTATCAGTCGTAACATGAAAAAGCTTCGCAAATGTACCAATTTTCATAGATGTACCCCCAATGAAAAAAGTGGAGTTACTCCACTTTTTTCGCAAAATGAATTCAAAAAACTCTCAAATAGCTATTGACTTGGAGGAAACTCCAAGTCATATTATTAACTCAATAAGTTTGAATATTAAGAATATTTTTGACTGTATTGTAACATACATGTCACGAAAGGAGAAGGATTAGCTATGGATAAGATGGATCATATGGATACACTCTCACTATGGACAGCGACTGCAAACAGATATGACAAAGGAAAACCTCTTGAAGGAAATGAAGAGGCGGATGTTGTCATTATTGGCGCAGGTTTCACAGGTCTTTCTTCTGCATATCATTTGCAAAAGTTAGGGAAGAGTGTCATTGTCCTTGAGCAGGAAACAATCGGATATGGCGCAAGCGGTCGCAACGGCGGGATGGTATTGCCAGGCTATAAGTCAACGATGCAGGAGCTTGCCAAGAAGTATGGTGCTGAAGAGGCGAGGCAGCTTAACGATCTTTCTCTGCTTAGTGTTGAATTAGTTAAAAACATTATTGACGAGCATCAAATCAACTGTAATTTCAGAAAGACAGGTCACATTGTGGCGGCTTACAAAGCCAAGCATTTTGAAGGATTGAAACTTGAAAGTGAATACTTAAACAAAAATTTTGGATATGAATGTAGCGTGCTTAATCGAAGTCAGTTGCATCAAGAAATTGATTCCCCGCAATATTATGGTTGCTTAGTCGACGACTCGAGTTACTCGTTCCAACCACTGAACTATGCAATTGGTTTGGGAGAAGCAGCTAAATCGATCGGTGCAAAAATCTTTGAGCATTCGAAAGCACTATCTATTGAGTACGGCCGAAATAGTGTGAAAGTTATTACAGAAAAAGGTACTGTTACAGCGAAAGACATTATTGTTGCTACAGATGGTTACTCCGGAAAAATTATGGCTGAATTGAATAAAGGCGTACTGCCAATTTCGGCACGTATTATTGGTACTGAACAGCTGCCAGAATCACTAGTGAATAGCGTCATTCCTAAAGATCGCATGGTTTTTGATACAAGCAGTTTCCTTTACTATTTCAGGCGTACACCAGATAATCGGATCATATTTGGCGGTGGCGATATTCGTCCAAACTTAGGTGATGCTGTTTATCAAAATGTTTACGATGCCATGGTTAAAATAATGCCAAAACTAGAAGGAAGCAAGATTGATTACAGGTGGGGTGGATTTATCGGGGTTACAATTGATACGTTCCCTGTTATCGGTAGATCCAAAGAAGGCGCATATTTTGCAACGGGTTATACGGGACATGGCGCGTCTCTCTCGACATTGTTTGGTAAGTTATTGGCACAATGGATCGTTACGGGGAGTGCAGGTGGATATCGATTTGAAAAAGAACGCCTTAAATCATTCCCATTTTATAATCAGAAAACGATGCTGGTCAATATAGCACATATTGGTTTCAAACTCGTAGATATTATCGCGTAAAGGAGAGGTGTTTATGAAAATTAACATGTTCATTGACGGGAAATGGGTAGAAGCATTATCGGGTGCTAGACGAAACATTATCAATCCTGCAACCGGAGAGGTTATTGCAACGTCTGCTCATGGATCAGCAGATGATGCGAAGATAGCAATTAAGGCGGCTCGTAAAGCGTTTGATAGCGGGATCTGGTCGGGTTTATCGGCTGATGAAAGAGCTGACTATCTATATAAGATTGCAGACCGTCTTGAAGAGAATACAGCTGAAATTGCCCGTTTGGAAACTGCAAATAACGGTAAGGTTATCCGTGCAACAACCTATGTAGATATTCCTGTATCGATTCAATGCTTCCGCTATTATGCTGACTTGATTAAAGGTATGAAAAAGGAATCTTACACTCGTGATGATGCTTCAGAAACGATTATTATTCATGAACCGATTGGTGTTTGTGGACTTATTGTACCTTGGAATTTCCCGCTTATGTTAGCTGTTTGGCAAATTGCTCCTGCACTTGCCGCAGGGAATACAATTGTAATTAAGCCTGCTGACGTCACTCCTGTAAGCGTATTCAAGTTATTTGAAATTATCGAAGAGGTTGGACTTCCGGATGGAGTAGCAAACTTAGTATTGGGACCTGGTTCAAAGGTTGGGAATGAGCTTGCAGAGAGCCATGATGTCGACAAAATTGCCTTTACTGGTGGAACAAAAACAGGTCAAAGTATTATGCGCGCAGCTGCAGGCAATATGAAAAAAATCACACTTGAACTAGGTGGTAAATCTCCACTTATTGTGTTCGACGATGTGGATTTTGAAACCGCAGTCGATAATGCGATGTTTGGTATTTTCCACAACGCTGGGCAAGTTTGTTCAGCTGCATCTCGTTTACTTGTACAAGAGACTATTTATGATAAGTTTGTTGAAAGATTGGCCGAGCGTGCGAACAAAATTGTAGTTGGCAACGGGGAAAGTGAGAATATTGAAATGGGAGCGCTCACAAACGAGTCTCATATGAATGAAGTTTTACATTATATTCAGAGAGGAATCGAAGAAGGTGCAAAATTAGTTTGTGGTGGTAAGCGCTTAACAGAAAATGGGCTTGATCGAGGGTTTTTCATTGCACCAACAATCTTTGCTGATGTAAATGAGAATATGTGTATTGTGAAGGAAGAGATTTTTGGCCCAGTCCTTGTTGTACAGAAATTTAAAGATGAGGAAGATGCCATCCAAAAAGCGAATGATTCTATTTATGGATTAGCCGGTGCTGTATTTACGGAAGATATGGACCTGGCAAAACGTGTCATTAGTAAATTGCGTGCGGGAATTACTTGGATTAATAGTTATCATCTCGCTTATGTGGAAGGTCCTTGGGGAGGGTATAAGCAAAGTGGCATCGGCAGAGCGTTAGGTGTTGCCGGACTGGAGCACTTTATGGAAACGAAGCAAATCAATATCCACCAGCATGCAAATCCGGTAGGGTGGTATGCGAATTAATTGAGCAAAACGTGCTATATAAATTATTTATAAGGGGATATGCTCATGAAAATAGTGGACAACGGTCCGTCATCAAAAATAGAGCAACCAGAAGTAATGAATAAGCCGGTGGATGATTCAGTGCTAGGAACCAAAAGTATTCCGTTACTATATTTACGGTTTGCTTTGGCGGGAATTATGGCTAACGTAATTTTAGGAGTTGTATCGGTTGTTGATGGCTATTTCGTCAGTGGCTTTCAGGAGCTGGAAGTCGAAGGGATCGGAATTGGATTTACGGTCATGGTTATTACCCGTATGATTGGTGTTCTTTTAGGTGTGGGTGCCGGAGCGGTCATTTCACTTCGACTGGGGAAAGGGAAAATCGAAGAAGCTAGAAGTATTATGGGACAAACTTTATGGTTTACTCTTTTCCTGTCTTCTTTGTTAGCTATACTTGGGTTGGTCTTTGAAAATGATATTATGATTTTATTCGGAGCAAGTGATGAAGCACTTCCGTATGCGGTGCAATATAGCCGACTGCTATGGATTTCGTTGCCATTAACGATATTGGCCGTTGTATTAAGTATTTTAGCTAATATCGATGAAAAGCCTATATTATCAATGAACAGTTGGTTAGTCGCAGCGGTTGTTGCTGGGACTATGGAATGGATTATGGTAGTGAAGTATGACATGGGGATGATGGGTTCTTCATGGGCTAATACGATTTCGCAATCGATTCCTGTTCTCCTAATCTTTTATTTCTGGTTTGGTAAAACAAAACTTAAGCCAAAAATGAAAGATATGATGATTAATCTCAAGAAGATTGGTGAAGTGGTTTGGACGGGCTTTGCATCTTTCTCGAGTCAGTTCATGATGTTTATTGCAATTATTTTCACCAACAACTTACTGCAAAGCTACGGTGGTGGTCTACACGTTGCAGCTTTCACGATTCAAAACGGTTATATTACAAATCTCCTCGCCTTAGCAGCGCTTGGTGGGATGACAGGGCTTCAACCGATTATTAGTTATAATTACGGTGCGGGCAACCTTGATCGTGTGAAACAAGCAATTAAGATGGGACTCATTTTTACAGTTTCCTTCTTTGTAATCGTGACAGCCATACTAGTCATTTTTGCAGATCCAATTGTGTCATTTTTTTCCGGTGGTAATCCTGAATTGCAAAAACTGGGCATTTGGACGACAGTTGTATTCAATTGTTTGTTTACGCTTAGTGCAGTTAGCCTGCTTATCTCCGGTTATTTCGAATCGCAAGAGAGAAACTGGTCCGCAACGTTTATTAGTGTAAGCAAAATATTGTTGTTCATGTTACCGTTTCTATTTATTTTCCCGAAATACTGGGGTGTAGAAGGTGTATGGTACGCTGCTCCTGCTGCAGAAATTCCAGGTGTTCTCATTGCCATATACTTTATGAAAAAAGAGTTTAAACGTTTAAAAAATACAAATGTTAAGACAGTAGATTTATAGACTTATTCCTTCAAAATTACCAATAAGAAAGAGAAAGAGAGAGGATTGTCATGTTTTTTGCGAAAAAACTTACAGTAGAAGAAGCAGAGCAACTAGGTGCCAACGCATGGGAACCGTGGGTAGGCGAACCGAATAAAGGAACGTGGCATGTAGAAGAGCAGGAAGTTTTCTATGTGACAGATGGTGAAGTGTTTATTACTGTTGATGGGGAAAAGTATCATATTACAAAGGACTGGATCGTTTCCTTGGCTAAGGACCTTGTTTGTGAATGGGATTGCCCAGTATTTTTGAAAAAGAATTATAAGATGAACCATGAGATCCATCTGAAATAATGTGAACTGGGGAGTGGACAAATGCTAAGCAGATGACTGCTCCTGCGTATTCAATGAATAAGATTAATAATGTTGAAGAAATGTATGTAAATAAGTTTACATACCGTCAAATGAATGCGCTTTCTTTTTAGGGGTGATAACATAGGACGGTTATCTTAAAATAGGAGGCTTCACCATGGTAGTAATGAAAAATGTACAAACGTTGAAAAATTATATTGGCGGACAATGGATAGAATCCACAAGTAAGCAAGTTGAAGATGTACCAAATCCAGCAACAGGAGAGATTATTGCTCGTGTGCCTCTTTCGACTAAAGAAGATTTAGATAGAGCTGTAGCAACTGCGAAAGAAGCATTCAAAACATGGAGAAAGGTCGCTGTGCCTCGGCGTGCTCGGATTCTATTTCGCTATCAACAGCTATTGATTGAAAACTGGGAAGAGTTAGCTAAACTCGTAACCTTGGAAAACGGAAAAAGTTATAAGGAAGCATACGGTGAAGTGCAGCGGGGGATTGAATGTGTTGAATTTGCCGCAGGCGCACCCACTTTAATGATGGGAGAGCAACTTCCCGATATTGCTACTGGTGTTGAATCAGGGATGTATCGTTATCCGATCGGAGTAATCGCAGGAATAACGCCATTTAACTTTCCGATGATGGTGCCATGCTGGATGTTTCCACTCGCGATTGCATGCGGGAATACATTTGTATTAAAACCATCTGAAAGAACACCGCTATTGGCTAATCGCATAGCTGAACTGTTTAAAGAAGCAGGTCTTCCAGATGGAGTACTAAATATTGTGCATGGTGCACATGACGTCGTTAACGGCATTCTTGACAATGAGGATGTGAAAGCTGTATCTTTCGTTGGTTCTCAACCTGTGGCTGAGTATATATATAAAACAGCAGCAGCTAACGGTAAACGTGTACAAGCTCTTGCAGGGGCAAAAAATCATTCGATCGTATTAAAAGATGCGGACCTTAGTTCTACAGTGAAAGAAATTACAAGTGCTGCCTTCGGTTCAGCTGGTGAACGATGCATGGCAGCGGCTGTTGTTGTCGTGGAAGAAGACGTTGCAGATGAGCTCGTTAATAGACTGCTTCAAGAGGCTAATGCAATTACGATTGGTAATGGTCTGGAAGAAGGTGTTTTCCTTGGTCCTGTTATTCGTGAAGGACATAAAGAGCGGACACTCGGATACATTCAATCCGGTGTAGAGCAGGGAGCGACACTTATTCGTGACGGACGTGAAGACGATGTAGCAAACAGCCAAGGTTATTTTGTTGGCCCAACGATTTTTGACAATGTGACACAGGAAATGAAAATCTGGCAAGATGAAATTTTCGCACCGGTTCTTTCTATTGTACGCGTAAAAGACTTGATGGAAGCGATTCATGTTGCTAATGCATCGCCATTCGCAAATGGTGCATGTCTGTACACAAATAGCGCGAAAGCTATTCGTGAATTCCGTGAAGAAATTGATGCAGGTATGCTTGGGGTTAATCTTGGAGTTCCTGCTCCAATGGCATTCTTCCCGTTCTCAGGTTATAAGAAATCTTTCTATGGTGATCTCCATGCAAATGGAAAAGATGGCGTAGAATTCTATACTCGCAAGAAAATGCTTACGGCTCGTTATTGAAAGCGTGATGTAAAACCATAAAAAGATAGAATGGAGCTGGTGATTGTGCAAGCGACGGAGCAAACACAAAGTTTGAAAAAAACAGATGAAAAGTACCTTTGGCATGCGATGAGAGGAGCAGCCCCTAGTCCAACGAATTTAATTATCACAAAAGCAGAAGGGGCATGGGTGACGGATATTGATGGAAACCGTTATTTAGACGGTATGTCCGGTCTTTGGTGCGTGAATGTTGGGTATGGTCGAAAAGAGCTTGCAAGAGCGGCGTTTGAGCAGCTTGAAGAAATGCCGTATTTCCCTCTGACTCAAAGTCATGTTCCTGCTATTAAATTAGCAGAAAAATTGAATGAATGGCTTGATGATGAATACGTCATTTTCTTTTCTAACAGTGGATCGGAAGCGAATGAAACAGCATTTAAAATTGCTCGTCAATATCATCAACAAAAAGGTGATCATGGACGCTATAAGTTTATTTCACGCTATCGTGCTTACCACGGTAACACAATGGGGGCTCTTGCAGCAACAGGTCAAGCACAGCGAAAGTATAAATATGAACCACTCGGGCAAGGTTTCCTGCATGTAGCACCGCCGGATACGTATCGAAATCCAGATGATGTTCATACACTGGCAAGTGCTAATGAAATCGATCGTGTCATGACATGGGAGTTAAGCCAGACAGTAGCCGGTGTGATTATGGAGCCAATTATTACCGGGGGCGGAATTTTAATGCCTCCTGATGGATATATGGAAAAAGTAAAAGAAATTTGCGAGAAGCACGGTGCGTTGCTCATTTGTGATGAAGTTATATGTGGATTTGGCCGGACAGGGAAGCCATTTGGATTTATGAATTATGGCGTCAAACCAGATATCATTACAATGGCAAAAGGTATTACAAGTGCGTATCTTCCTTTGTCAGCAACAGCAGTTAGACGAGAGGTTTATGAGGCATTCGTAGGTAGTGATGATTATGATCGCTTCCGCCATGTAAATACGTTCGGAGGGAATCCTGCTGCTTGCGCTTTAGCTTTGAAGAATTTAGAAATTATGGAGAATGAGAAACTCATTGAACGTTCCAAAGAATTGGGTGAACGACTGTTATATGAGCTAGAGGATGTAAAAGAGCATCCAAACGTAGGGGATGTTCGCGGAAAGGGCCTTCTTTTAGGCATTGAACTAGTGGAAGATAAGCAAACAAAAGAACCGGCTTCCATTGAAAAGATGAACAAAGTCATCAATGCTTGTAAAGAAAAAGGTCTAATTATTGGTAAAAATGGTGACACTGTCGCAGGTTACAATAATATTTTGCAGCTTGCACCTCCATTAAGCATCACAGAGGAAGACTTTACTTTTATCGTTAAAACAATGAAAGAATGTTTATCCCGCATTAACGGGCAGTAAAACTCCCACCTCAAAATGCGGCTGGAGCAAAGAAGTTAGGTGGGAGATCAACTGCCCGTAAAAGCCCGATTGGTGAGGGCTAATAATCAGTGGGGGATGAACAAAAACCCCCCCACTGATTAAAGTTTCACTTTAGCTCAACTTTAATTAATTATTGATAAATCTTGTTAAAAAGCGGATGAGCCTATTAGGAGATGTAACTTTAAATACTGAATGAATTACTCGAAAAGAGTAATTCCGAAAGGGTTGAGTTTATGAAAGCTGATGTTGTATTGATAAATGGAGAAGTTATTACAGTAGACCAAAAGAATACAGTAGTCGAAGCTGTAGCAATAAAAGATAATCATATCGTAGTTGTTGGCTCAAATCAGGAGGTTAAGAGTTTTATAGGAGAAAATACGGATGTAATTGACCTGCAAGGGAAAACGATTCTTCCTGGATTCATTGATTCCCATCTTCACATCATTTCTCATGGACTAAATCAGTTGGCTGTCAGTTGTAAAGCTGAACATATTGATTCTATCGATGCTTTATTAGATGATCTGAAAAAGAAGGCCTTAGAAACGCCAAAAGGTGAATGGATACGTGCTTGGGGCTTTAATGAAACCGCTGTGAAGGAAAAGCGTTATCCAACAATTACTGAGTTGGATGGAATTTCAGTTGAACACCCTATTATTATAACTCGTACTTGTCACCACATAAGCGTGGTGAACAGTAAAGCATTAGAAATTGCGCAAATTAACGAGAACACACCGGATACGAATGGGGGAGTTATTGAAAAGAATCAGGCAGGAAGGCTTACAGGAAAGTTAATTGAAGCAGCAAATATGAGTATGAGCGAGGTTGCAAGTTATACAGAAAGTGAAATGATGAAGGCTGTGAAAATTGCATCAGATCATTTCGTTGCAGCTGGCATAACAAGTATACATGACGCAGGTGGAGATGGACCGGAGAGTTTTCGTTTACTACAACGAGCTGTGAAGAGTAGGGATATTCGTGTCCGAATATATGCAATGATATGTCAAATAAATAACTCTCATGAATTTGTTAATAAAATGGTCGAGGCTGGTGTGGTAACTGGTACCGGGGATGAAAGATTCAAAGTCGGACCAGCTAAATTGTTTACAGATGGAAGTAGCACGGGGCCTACAATTGCAACCCGTAAGTCATATTCAAGTGACCCTAACAATTACGGCATTCTTTATTATAGTGAGGAAGAAATCTATAAGGTTTTAGGTGAAGCGCATAAAAAAGGCTATCAAATCACTGTACATGCACAAGGTGATAAAGCTATTGAAATGTATTTGAATTGTGTAGAAAGGGCGCTAGAGGAATCACCAAGAAAAAATCACCGTCATCGAATCGAGCATGCGGGAATTTCTTCACCAGATTTACAAGAGAGAATGAAAAAACTCGAGATGGTTCCAATTCCAAATCCTCCATTTCCATATGAATTCGGAGAGATATATGTAGAGCACTATGGTGATCGTGTTAATCACATGTACGCTGCTCGTGATTTTATTGATCGTGGCATCATTGCAGCAGGTAGTTCGGATGCACCAGTTACTGACTATAATCCTTTATTAGGAATTCATGTTGCTGTCAATAGAAAAACTAAGTCCGGAATAGAGGTTGGTGCTAATCAATCTATAAGCGTAATGGAAGCTATTAAACTGTACACATGGAATGGTGCTTATGCGAGTTTTGAAGAAGAGATAAAAGGAAGCATAGAGGCCGGAAAGTTGGCGGATTTAGTTATATTAAATGACAGCATTTTAAGTGTCAATCCAAACCAAATTAAAGATTTAAAAGTAGAAACAACAATTATTGATGGTGAAATTATCTATCAAAAAGAACAATCAGTGAAAATGTAGCAATAAAAAAACGCCCCTTCAATTGTTTAGTTGCGACTTTCAAATCGTATTAATTTTCCAAGAGAATTGAAAGGACGTTCGTCTACTAACAAATATTCAGATTATGAACACTAGAAAACGAACACAACCTATCATATAATTGAAAGACTATATTTTAAAATCAATGTTAATATTACCCTCCTATAAGTATTAACATGCGTAATTGAGGTGTTTTCTTTGTTGTTTTATGATCGAATTTCTATAATGGCCCCTCCTGTTCCATAGCTAAGGAAAGTCTATTCATTTCTGAGATTTTCAAAGTTATAGGAGGGTATTAAAAGTGAAAAAAGTCTCAGTACCATCACTTTGGTTAATGATTATTCTTGTGGCATTTCCGCAAATTAGTGAAACGATTTACACACCGTCTTTACCTGACATTTCAAAGGCGTTGCACGTAAGTAATAATGAGGTACAGTTAACACTTAGTGTTTATTTTGCTGGATTTGCTTTAGGTGTATTTTTTATTGGATGGTTATCAGATATAATTGGTCGTCGCCCAGCAATGTTATTTGGAATTGTAGTATATGGCGCTGGAAGTTTCTTATGCTATATTGCAAATTCAATTGAATTTTTATTGTTTAGTCGTTTTATTCAAGCATTTGGAGCAAGTGCTGGTTCAGTTGTGACACAAACGATTCTTCGTGAAAGTGTAGAGGGGCATAAACGTCATGTTATGTTTGCTCAAATTTCGGCAGTCATTGCTTTTACACCAGCGATAGGTCCACTAATTGGGGGCTTTCTTGATCAAATGTTTGGATTTAAAATAGTATTTTTAAGTTTAGTTGTTATGAGTGTTGGGATTTTGTTATATACGTTTGTTTCGCTTCCGGAAACAAAAACGGACGCAATAACGGGTAAAATAAATGTATTTTCTGTATTAAAACGGTTGATTACAAATCCGAAAGTAGTAACGTATGGATTATTAATTGGAGGAGCGAATGGTGTTTTATTTAGCTACTATGCAGAAGCGCCGTTTATCTTTATTGAATACTTTCAGTTATCGCCTAGTATGTACGGATTTCTAGGAATTGTTGTTGCTTCCGCTTCTATTATTGGAGCGAAAGTTTCAAAGCGGTTACTTGCTACTTATAAACCAGAGAAAATTATATATATCGGTTGTCTTGTAATGATAGGGGGAGCTATCTTCTTAACTGTTATTAATTCATTTGGATCAAATCCAAACATAATATATATGATTGGATTTTTAGTAGCGATGTTTATATTGCTATTAGGAATTGGGGTAGCATTGCCTAACTGTTTAAGTTTAGCATTAGTAGATTTTCAAGATGTCATTGGTACAGCTGGAGCATTGTTTAGCTTAGGCTACTATGTAATTGTAACGATGACAATTTGGGGAATGAGTCAGCTTCATACGGGCTCGTTAATGGTGATGCCGCTTTATTTTCTGGCTATAGTAGTTATCATGATGGTATTTACTAAAGTGTTTATTTTAGGTAAACAAACTTCAAAAATGATTTAAATATGAAATTGTAAAAGAGTCTCATTTTTTAATGAGACTCTTTTATATTTTATGAAAATAACTATAGGTATGAATATGTAATTAATGTTAAAATACAACAAAATTGTATAGTTATAGTTTTTAGGGAGGGTAAAAATATGTTAATGAATTTAGCATGCGCTCTACTAATCATTTCCGGACTTACAATAGTTATACGAAAAACTTTCATTGTAAACCACTATCTTTGTAATTTAATGGCATTCTTTTGCGCTTATATGACAACATCTTCCTACGTATTAGAGCAACTTTCGTTAACAAAAACCATATTGATACTATGTTTGTTGCTGATAACTTTTATTCTTATATACTCATATTTCGAGATTAGAGGGCTCGCTTTTAACGATTATACGGTATTTAATCTACCTTCTAGCCGAGTGAATATATTAGTGAAAGACGGGTTAACCGAAGCGAGCATAGAATTTACATTGGATAAAAATAATATATATTTATCAGGATCTCCTGTTAAAATTCGAATATTGAATAGACCATTACATACAACTAATATTTTATTTAGAAAACGCCCAGAGGATATAAAGACAAAAATTAAAGGTATTATTAAGGAAAAGATAAAAGCTGAGGAGAAGAGTTTTCCTCTTTCCGGTGTATTGTTGATTGTTTTAAGTGCGGTTATATTTTTCTTAAAGTAGGAGATGGGAAAGAGAATTTTCAGCTGTGATAATGGGGTAATTAAGAGAAGTAGAAGTTAGTGACTTTGTAGTTCTACTAATATATTAAATTTCTGCGTGATACGTTAATCGCATGTGTAAGCAATTACAGTACAAACTATAAATAGTGAAGTATATACAGTATGAAACCGAGGTAGATAGGATCTCCTCGGTTATTTATATTGTAATAATATTTATACCGGAATCATATTGAATAGATGTATTTTATTGTTAATTTAGTTAAAAATTAATCAAACTAATATATAATAATTTACTGAAAAAATAATTGAACTTTTCAGATAAATGAATTAATATGAAGTGAGCAATTTTAAATTTTATAGAAAATAGGAAGATGAGGGGTTTTGGAAATTTTATAAGAGGCAAAATGAGATTTTAGGATAGCTTTAAAGTTAGTCTAAAATGACGTTTGTTTCATCATCTTCAGGGCCAAACAGGAATTAGGGTACACCATCTTACTTTAAATGCGGCTATGAATCATCTAAGAGGGGGAAATGAAGTGGCAAACAAAGAATTGAAACGAGGTTTAGAAGCACGTCATATTCAAATGATTGCTTTAGGCGGAACAATTGGTGTTGGTTTGTTTATGGGGTCAGCCAGCACGATTAAATGGACAGGTCCGTCAGTAATGCTTGCATATGCAATCGCAGGTGTTTTCATCTTCTTCATTATGCGTGCCATGGGAGAAATGTTGTATATGGAGCCAAGCACAGGTTCATTTGCGACATTTGGTCACAAATATATTCATCCGTTAGCTGGTTATATGACAGCGTGGAGTAACTGGTTCCAGTGGGTTATTGTTGGGATGTCAGAGATTATCGCAGTTGGAGCGTATATGAAATATTGGTTCCCGGATTTACCCGCTTGGATACCTGGTATTATCGCGATGGTTATTCTTGGTGCGGCTAACTTAATTTCGGTTAAGTCATTTGGTGAATTTGAATTTTGGTTTGCGATGATTAAAATCGTTACGATTTTATTAATGATTATTGCCGGATTTGGCCTCATTTTCTTCGGAATTGGGAATGGAGGAGAAGCAATCGGCATATCTAATCTTTGGGCAAACGGCGGTTTCTTCACAGGTGGTTTTTCAGGATTTTTCTTTGCATTATCACTTGTAGTTGGGGCGTATCAAGGTGTGGAATTAATCGGGATTACTGCTGGTGAAGCGAAAGATCCGAAGAAGACACTTACTAGAGCAATTCAAAGTACAATTTGGCGTATTTTAATTTTCTATATTGGTGCTATTTTCGTTATTGTAACTGTTTATCCTTGGGATCAATTAAGTTCAATTGGTAGTCCGTTCGTAGCAACTTTTGCGAAAGTTGGTATTACGGCAGCTGCGGGACTTATTAACTTCGTTGTTATTACAGCCGCAATGTCTGGTTGTAACAGTGGTATTTATAGTGCTGGACGTATGCTTTATACACTAGGTGTAAATGGACAAGCACCGAAATACTTTACGAAGATCTCGAATAACGGTGTACCTTTATTCGGTACAGTTGGTGTAATTGTCGGTTTAGCGGTTGGTGTTGTTTTAAGTTATATTGCACCAAAAAACTTATTCGTATATGTATATAGTGCGAGTGTACTTCCAGGTATGGTGCCATGGTTTGTCATTTTAATTAGTCAAATTCGTTTTAGAAAAGAAAAGGGAGCAGAGATGAAAAATCATCCATTCAAAATGCCATTTGCTCCTGTTACAAACTATTTGACAATTGCCTTTTTAATTATGGTATTAATCGGAATGTGGTTTAACGATGATACGCGTATTTCATTAGTTGTAGGTATTGTTTTCTTAGCTATCGTCACAATTAGTTTCTATGCTTTCGGAATAGGGAAACGACCTCCGTTAGACGTTCAAAATGATCAAGAGATTTCAAGTAAATAAAGTTAGTAAAAAGTCCGATTTCTCGTTTAGAAATCGGACTTTTTATTATTAAAATTTCTCTACAACAATCTTTCCAATTGTACGCCCACTTTCAAGTTGTGCATGTGCTTTCTTTATGTTTTCAGCGTTAATTGGTGTGAATGTTTCATTTAATGTAGTCTTTAAAATGCCTTCATCTAATAGCTCACTTACTTTATTTAATAGTTCGTGCTGCGTACTCATATCACCAGTTTCATACATCGCTTTTGTAAACATAAACTCCCAAACGAATGTGGCACTTTTATTTTTTAAAATCCCCATCTCAAGAGGGTGCTCATTTTCTACGATAGAGCAAATTTTTCCTTGTGGTTTAATTATGTCACCCATCGCATGCCAATGCTGATCAGTATTGTTTAAGCAGAAGATATAATCTACATCTTTTAGCCCAAATTCTAATATTTGATCTTTTAAAGGTTGGTGATGATTAACTATATAATCGGCACTGAATTTTTCCACCCAGTGTATAGTTTCGTTGCGGGATGCGGTTGCGATTACGTTTAGTCCAGCCCATTTAGCTAACTGAATAGCAATCGAGCCAACACCACCAGCTCCGCCGATAATTAAAATGTTTTTAAATGAATTTTCATCTTTCTTATTATAATCAATCCCTAAACGTTCAAACAAACCTTCCCATGCGGTAATGGCTGTTAAAGGAAGTGCTGCAGATTCAGCATCACTTAACGTTTTTGGTTTTTTACCAACAATTCTTTCATCAACTAAATGGTATTCACTGTATGTACCTTGCCTTGTAATGCTTCCAGCGTAAAACACTTCATCGCCTTCTTTAAATAACGTACAACCATCACCAGCTTGTATAACAACACCACTAGCATCCCAGCCAAGTATTTTTGCTATATCTTCTTTTTTATCTTTCGGAGATCGAACTTTTGTATCAACTGGATTAACGGAAATAGCGTTAATCTTTACAAGTATATCTCTTCCTGTGGCAACAGGTCTTTCAACTTCAATATCAATTAAACTGTTTTCTTCTTCAATAGGTAAGTATTCATGTAAACCAATTGCTTTCATTTTTATTCCCTCCATTAAAGTAAGAGTCTTTTTCTCTTTTATTATAGATGCAGAAAGGTTGTTATGTAAAAAAGTACACTCATTTTTAGACTGTCATTTGATTGGTTTTAAAATTCTGACAAAAAATATATAATTAGTATAGAAAATAATGCGAGGTGAATGACTAATGACCGCAAAAATAAGAAAAAGTGATTATGTAATCGTAATGGCAATTATTATAATGTATTCGTTAATTGGTCACGTATTAAATTTAGATATCTTAAAAGTGATGGCTATTCAACAAAATGGAGTTAGTATTAGTTTTGTAGGTATTGCTATATGTTATATCACAGCTAGGTTATTGTTTTTTTGCTATTCGGAAATGAAAAAATGATAAGTAATGCTGTAATGAAGAAATTGTGAACAACCTAAAAATAATAGTTGAAACAATGGAAGAAGAGAAGGAGTTTATTTCTAGTAGGAAGAATTTTTTACTGTATTGTTTTATTCAAAACTAAATGTAAAGGTGGATACATAATGACGGTAAAGAAGCTTTATTTCGTACCAGCTGGTCGTTGTATGTTAGATCATTCCTCTGTTAATAGTACGCTCACACCGGGGGATTTATTGAACTTACCTGTATGGTGCTATTTGTTGGAGACAGAAGAGGGGCCTATTTTAGTAGATACAGGTATGCCAGAAAGTGCGGTTAATAACGAAGATCTTTTTAACGGTACATTTGTTGAAGGACATATTTTACCGAAAATGACTGAAGAAGATAGAATCATAAATATTTTAAAACGCGTTGGATATGAACCGGAAGACCTTCTTTATATTATTAGTTCCCACTTGCATTTTGATCATGCAGGAGGAAATGGTGCTTTTACAAATACACCGATTATTGTGCAGCGTGCTGAATATGAGGCGGCACAATATAGTGAAGAATATATGAAAGAATGTATATTGCCGAATTTGAAATACAAGATCATTGAAGGGGATTATGAAGTTGTACCAGGAGTTCAATTATTGTATACACCAGGACATACTCCGGGGCATCAATCGCTATTAATTGAGACAGAAAAATCCGGTCCTGTGTTATTAACGATTGATGCATCTTATACGAAAGAAAATTTTGAAGATGAAGTGCCGTTCGCTGGATTTGATTCGGAATTAGCTTTATCTTCAATTAAACGCTTAAAAGAAGTTGTTAGGAAAGAGAACCCAATTGTTTTCTTTGGACATGATATAGAGCAGGAAAAGAGTTGTAAAGTGTTCCCTGAATATATATAAATAGAAAAAGTCATGGGCCTAGTAGCTCATGACTTTTTCTATTAAATAACCTTTTTAAATAAGTTATATACTTTTTTTGAATTACCTTCATTTAATTGATAATAAGTAAGGTCTACGTCATCAGGAGTGTTTTGATGGGCAATCATAACTTCACTACTGTTGTTATCTACTATCCAAATTAAATATTGTTTATAAGTTCCATCTTGGAAAGTAATCCACATGTTACAATCTACTAAATCAGAACCTTCTTCATCTAGCGTTAAATCGCCTTTTTTTGCTGTATCCATACTGTTAATGAATGTTTTTAATTCATCTGTTTTTGTAAGGAAGATAGATTTTTTTGTCTTAAGCGACTCTACATGTATATCTTTTATTTCCTGTTTTCCTAAAAAAACAGGAGGTGCATTTGGGTCTCTTTGAGTTGAAATAATAGTAGCTTTCTTCTTTGGTTTACTTGCTGTATAGAGATCTTGAATAGATTTTCCAGAGTTTAAAAACCATACGGTTCCAAAAATGATCAATGCGCTACCTAGCAGTAAAATGATTTTCTTAATAGAATATTCTCCTCTCTATTACTTCATGTGAAGAGCTTTTCTACTAATATATGATAGGTAAGCGTAAAGTATTATAGTTGAACGTGATTATGCTTCACGGTTTTTATAGGGCGATCAATGAGTAAATTGTAAGTGAGCCCTGTTAATACGAGAATTCCACCGATAATTTTTCCGGTTGATAGTTCGTGTGACAGGAAGAAATCGATGATAGTCCCCGTAAACAATTGTCCGATAAAGATGAGTAACGTTAAATAAAATGCTGATATTTTAGGAGTAATATAGTTTGATAATGAGATGACGATAACGCCTACTAATCCGCCTAAGTATACAGCGATAGGTATGGATTGTAACGTATGACTAGAAATATACAACGAATCTGAACTGAAAATTAAAAATAACATGGAGAAAAATAATCCAGTAATATAATTGAAAAATGTGCCTTCCCAATTTCCAATTTCCTTTGCTAAATTCGCGTTAATAATTCTAGCAACAACGATAGAAACACCAGCTAAAATAGCGATACAAATATATAACATTTTCTTACCTCCATTAGTAAATTGTCATGACTATAATTCCAGAAGAGATGAATGCTAATCCAATTAATTTTTTCTTATCAAACTTCGAAACTTTCATTCCTAATAAACCGAAATGATCAATAACTATGGAAGCGATGGATTGACCAAGTAAGCTTAATGCAATCGTAATAGAGGCACCAAGAGCAGAGAAACTTATGTTATTAAAAAGAACAGTGAATACTCCAATTGCTCCAGCGCTATATAAAAAAAGTGGAATACCTTTATCGAAATGGATTTTATTTTTGTTAAGGATTAAAACGAAAATAACTGCTATTAAACCGACAAGATGAATGACAACGCTTGCTGTATACTTGCCAATTAACTCAGATAATATCCCATTCAATGGGAGCATAATGGCAATAAGCACACCAATAAAGACAGAAAGAAAGTTATACAATGTAATATCCCCTTTTTATATTTCATATTTGTAATGACTGTATCATGCTGAAATTGTGTATTACTATGACATATGTCATAGTGAAAGAAGAAAATTTTGTTTACAATTGGGATGAGTTGTAAAGGTGGGGGACTATGAAGAAAGTATGTAATTCTAATAAATTAGCAGAGTATATGAAACAAAATAATATTGATTCATTTTTTAGTAGTGATATGAAACCATATATGGAACTTATATTTTTTAAAAAGAATGAGTTCATTTGCAGAGAAAACGAAGAGATAGATTATTTATATTTCTTTGTTGAAGGAAAAGCGAAAGCGTTTAACACATTAAGTAACGGGAAATCTGTATTATTATGTTTTTATGACAGTTTGCAGTTGCTAGGAGATGTAGAGTTAATTCACTCTCAAAGAATCAATTCAAACGTACAAGTTATGGCAGACTCATATTGTGTTGGGCTACCTTTAGGGAAAGTGAGAAACCAATTATTTCATGATGCGAAATTTTTGAGATGTATTTGCGGTTCTTTAGCCCATAAATTAAATCGACTTTCAAAAAATAGTACAATTAATTTACTGTATCCACTTGAAAATCGACTTGCGAGTTACATGTTAGCAGCAGGGGAACGGGCGGTTCAGCACGGAAATAGAATTGTGTTTAGTGGGAATTTAACGGAAATAGCTGAATTGTTAGGGACGAGTTATCGGCATTTATTACGTACATTAAATGTTTTTTGTGATAAAGAAATTATAAAGAAAAGCAATGGTTGTTTTGAAGTGATGAATGTAGATGTTTTGCGGGAATTGGCGGCGGATGTTTATAAATAGGAGGGGATTATAAATGATTACACCTATATTTAGAATTTTTGATATTGAAAAGGCTCAGTTATTTTACTTTAATTTTTTAGGATTTAAACTGGATTGGGAACATCGGTATGAGGAGAATATGCCATTATATATGCAAATTTCGTTAAATGATACTGTAATACATCTATCTGAACATCATGGGGATGCTTCACCAGGCGGTGCAATTCGTGTGAAAATAGAGGATTTAAAAAGTTATTATGCTATTTTATCAAGTAAAGATTATGCGTATTCAAAACCTGATATAGAGAGAACACCTTGGGATACAATTGAATTAACTGTGATTGATCCATTTTTAAATAGAATAACATTTTATGAGGAACGGGTTTAGAAATTGAGGTGTTATAAATAATTTATCAAAGTAGGGGTTACAATGAAGAGAAAAATAGCGATGATTTCAGATGTTCATGGGAATAGTCACGCTTTAAAGGCGGTATTAAAAGATATTCGAAATGATAATAAATTTAGGTGATAGTGTGTATGGGCCGTTAGATCCTTTGGGGACAATTGAAATATTAATGAGTAACGAGATGATACATATTAAGGGGAGTTTACTTTATAGTGAACTGCTCTTTTTTATTTTGGATAGATATTGAATTATAAAAAAATAAAATGTTATGATTATGGAAACGCATGAACATGTGAACATGTATTCATGTGTTTGTGAGAAGGAGGAATTGGAGTGAAAGATATAATTATCGTTGGAGCTGGTCAAGCTGGATTAACAATGGGATACTACTTGAAGCAGGAAGGATATAGTTTCTTATTACTTGAGGCGGGAAACCGAATTGGCGATTCTTGGAGAGACCGCTATGATTCTTTGCAGCTCTTCACACCAAGGGAATATAGTAGTTTACCAGGTATGATATTAAAAGGAGAAGGGAGTGGATTTCCATGTAAAGATGAAATTGCAATTTATTTAGAAGAATATGCAAGGTATTTTCAATTGCCGGTACAATTACAGAATCAAGTTTTAAAAATAAGAAAAGAGAAAGAAATATTTGAATTACACACTCCTACAGAAATTTTACAATCGAAAAAAGTTATTATCGCATCAGGTGGTTTTCAGCAACCATTCATCCCCTCATTTTCACAACATCTTTCATCACATATTTTTCAAATACATTCATCCCAATATAAATCACCATTACAAATTCCAAAGGGAAAAGTACTTGTAGTAGGTGGTGGGAATTCAGGCATGCAAATAGCAGTAGAACTTGCAAAAACTCATGAAGTTACAATGTCTATAAGTCATCCGTTAACCTTTTTACCGTTATATCTTTTTAGAAAAAGCATTTTTAATTGGTTAGAAAAAATGGGTTTATTGTATGCCGAAATACATACAAAGAGAGGAAGGTGGTTTCAAAAGCGAAAGGATCCCATTTTTGGTTTTGAAGGTAAGGAACTTATTCGTAGTGGAGCAATAAAACTACAGGGAAAAGTGGTAAGTGCATCAGGAAATAATATTATGTTTCAGAATGGTGGCACGTATAGTGCACAAAGTATTATATGGTCAACTGGTTTTGTTCAAGATTATAAATGGATTGAAATAGAAAAGGCAGTGAGTATGAATGGATTTCCTAATCATACAAAGGGAATGAGTCCAGTAAGAGGATTGTATTATATTGGACTGCCGTGGCAATCTCAAAGGGGTTCTGCGCTTATTTGTGGTGTAGGAAAGGATGCGGTGTATTTGCTTTCTGAAATCAAAAAATAGATCAGTAGCAACAGCTACTGATCATCCATATGTACATGAATTAGGAGAGGTCAAACATTTCAAACGTTTATTAGCTTTAGTATAATAGATTTTCATGAAATAAAAAACTGAAAATTGTAATTTTTTGTTGAGAAAGTTTTTTGTATCGAAATATATAAAAAAACGGGGATTTCTATTGAAAGAAAATATGATATTTATATTTTAGTAAATTATGATATAGTCTATATAAGATTATTTTCCTTAAATTAGGTTTTTTGTATAGTAATTACATTCGCAGTTGGAAAGGGGAAAAAATTGTGAAGTTTGATGATCAACGTCTACTAGGAATACGATTAGGTTCTGTACTCATAACAGAAGAAAATCAATATTTAGTAATTAAGAAGAAAGATCATTATGCACTATTAAACATACATAATTTAGAATGCACACATGTCGAAGTGCAGCTAGAGCATATTGAAGAACTGCTGCATGAAGATTTCCAAGAAAGTATAACTGAAATTATCGCACCAGAACATATTAAAATTGTGGTGAAAAATGTTATATAAAGAAAGAAGCTGGGAGAATCAGCTTCTTTCTTTGTTTTACTTCGTTAATTATAAGGATAACATTTTTAAAATCACACCAATAATCCCATCCTTTTGATGAACACCTAAATCCGAGTTCGTCATAATAACAGCGCCATTACCTCGGTATGGATTACATACCATCATACATTGAAATCCAACACCCCATCCAAGTGAATGAATTTGTAAGTCTTCATTAGAATACTCTAGAAAAACACCTAATCCAGTCCATTTGGTGCATCCTTGAGGAGAAATCATATCTTGTACTGTTTTTTGAGAAAGTTTTAGTTTGCTATTTCCCTGTAAGGAATGAATGAGTCCGAGTATTAAAGTTGATAAGTCAGTTGGTGTTGTCCAAATGCCTGAAGCAGCTGCGAATGGATAAAATGGATACTTCTCATTTGTAACGGTGCCATCTTTATTATGTCCACAAGCAAATGTATCTAATTTATTTATATCTTCAGTAGGGAATACCGTACTATTCTTCAGTTGAAGTGGTTGAAAGATATATTCTTCAAGTAAAAGGTTGAACGATTTTCCAGTAATATCTTCAAGTAGTTGTTCGATAATACAAAAATTTGCGTCAGAGTAGTGGAATTGGCTTTCTGGTGCATAAGTTACTTCTATAGGTACTGGGCAATATAATGTTTTACCAGCAAGAAGTTCAGGGATTTTAGGTATTCCTTGTGCAAGTGTATAATGTTCAAAACTATTGGGAGGATCAATGATTCCAGATTGGTGACTTAATAAGTTTCGCAGCGTGACTTTTTTCTGTGAAGTAAATAGATTGGTAGGGATGTTCCAAGATGTGAGTCTATCATTTACGTCTTCATCTAAATGTACGATTCCTTGATCTGATAACGTTAGTACAAGCATTGAAGTGATGAATTTGCTAATAGAACAAGAATTGAATATGGAATTCGTAGTGACAGTTCTAGTTGTTCCAGATTCAAGTGTTCCGAAAGCAGTAGCTTCATCAAGTTTACCGTCACGTATAACGGCAAAGCTTAACCCTGCAACAGAATATTGGTTCATTTTCTCATATATATTGTTACTTTTTAAGTTCATAGTGACTCCTTTCTTTTAAAGATAGAATATTAACTTTATCAGGCACACGGCGTTCATTGAATCCTGATAAGAGCCAAGTGTATTGTTTTACTCCGATGAAATAAGCTAATGCAAATGAAATGATTGCTAGTATGAATAATGATGGGGAAGCGAAGAGAGTCATTAAAAGCACCTCCGTTAAAGGGCTATAAATAAATTATAGTATGAATGTTATAATTTAACAAAATACATTTTTGATTTTAAGTGTAATAGAAAAATGGAGTATTTGTGATGAGGGGAGATTAAGTATGAATATTGTGGAATTCCAGAGATATGTATTAAATTTCAGTAAAGAAAAAGGATTTCAAGATACAACAATTGAAGAGCGTACGATGTATGTGATGGCGGAATTAGGTGAATTAGCGGAAGGTATATTAAAGCGTGATAAAATACAAGATTCGAAAAGAGAGATTGGTTTAGAAATGTTTGATGTAATTTGGAACATATGTGATTTAGCAAACAAGTTAGAAATTGATTTAGAGAAGGCGTTTGAAGAAAAAATGATGATTAATAAAAAACGTGAATGGTAAAAGGAAGGTTAAAAAGCGCACAAAATTTTGTGCGCTTTTTATTAATGGTATGAAAAATATGTAAAAAAAGATGGAACAAACATTTGAGACGAATTGTCTAATATAGGAAATAACTATTTAGTTTGAAAGAAAGGGTGGAGAAAATGAAAAAGAATATATTATTAAAAGTAGGGGTATGTGTTAGTTTACTAGGAACAATTCAATTTGTTAGCACAATTTCTTCTGTGAAAGCGGAACAAAAGCTAGAGCAAAAAGTAATAAAGAATGAGACAGGAACTATTTCAATTTCTCAGTTAAACAAAAATGTATGGGTTCATACTGAGTTAGGTTATTTTAATGGAGTAGCAGTTCCTTCGAACGGTCTAGTTCTTACTACTTCTAAAGGGTTAGTGCTTGTCGATTCTTCTTGGGATGATAAGTTAACGAAGGAATTAATAGAGATGGTAGAAAAGAAATTTAAGAAGCGCGTAACGGATGTTATTATTACACATGCGCATGCTGATCGAATTGGCGGAATTAAAACGTTGAAAGAAAGAGGCATTAAAGCGCATAGTACAGTACTAACTGCGGAACTAGCAAAGAAAAATGGATATGAAGAGCCACTTGGAGACTTACAAACAATTACGAATATGAAGTTTGGAAATATAAAAGTAGAAACGTTCTATCCAGGGAAAGGGCATACAGAAGATAATATTGTCGTATGGTTACCGCAATACAACATTTTAGCTGGAGGCTGTTTAGTGAAATCTGCGGAAGCTAAAGATTTAGGGAATGTTGCTGATGCATATGTAAATGAATGGTCGATATCGATTGAGAATGTGTTGAACCGATATGGAAATATGAACTTAGTAGTGCCTGGTCATGGAGAAGTAGGGGACAGAGGATTACTTTTACATACATTGGATTTGTTGAAATAAGAAACTGTGGGAATATAAAAGCGAGGAGAAACAATTTTCTCCTCGCTTTCTTCTAACTATATTTAAATGCGAAGCTATCAATTATGCCTGCATATGTTACTGAGATTTTAATTCTAAATATACAAATACTAGTACCGTCATAATTGCTATAATAACGTAAGTAACATCAAGCATTATAAGTGTCTTTAATGTTTCAGTCATCCTAATTCACCCCTGTTATAAAAATATAACATGACCTCTTATCAATTAAATAAGAGATCATAAAGATAACAATGTACATGAAATTTCTTAAGTAGTTTCTATATAAATATATCATATAAATAATGTAAAAAATGTTAAGATGGTGTAAATGTATTGTAAATAAAGAGGTTTCCTATAAAATCTTTAATCAAAAAATTGATAGTTCTTCAAAATGAAAAAACGCTATTCTTTCTGTTGAATGATAGAAAGAATAGTGTTGTTGTATGCTTATTAGTTGCTAATAGTTCTCTAAATCAATTATCTAGCTATTTGAAGGCATCAACAAAGGTGTCCATTTTTCTGTATGTTTTTTAGTGTCAGTAAAAATATTATGTCAACAATATGAACTGTCACAAATTTATATATATTATTGTGATTGATATCACATCCTTTTTTCCTAATGGGTATTATGCTTAATTTGTAATGAATGATTGGGAGAGGGTGGGATGATATGTTTTGTTATCAATGTGAACAAACGCCAACAGGCGGATGTAAAGTGATGGGTGTTTGTGGTAAGAATGAAACAATTGCAAGTTTACAAGATACGATTGTGTTTGGATTAAAAGGAATAGCGGCTTATCGTACGCATGCTGCGCAGCTAGGGTATACAGATGCATTTGTAGATGCTACAACTCAAGAAGCGCTATATATGACATTAACAAATTCTAACTTTAATGAACAAGAACATATTGATATGGCTATGAAAGTAGGGAAATCGGCTTTACGAGTAATGGAGTTATTAGATGAGGCACATACGAATCACTTTGGTGTTCCGGAGCCTGTTCAAATTACGCAGAACCATGTAGAAGGTAAGGCAATTGTAGTTACTGGTCATAATTTATTTGCATTAGAAGAGTTATTAAAGCAAACAGAAGGAAAAGAAATTAATATTTATACGCATTCTGAAATGCTACCAGCACACGGATATCCACAACTGAAAAAATATAAACATTTAAAAGGAAACATCGGTAAGGCATGGTATGATCAACGACGCCTTTTCGAAAAATTTACAGGTGCCATATTAGCTACAACGAACTGTGTTATGCCAATTAAAGGATCATACTCTGATCGATTCTTTTCATATGATATTGCAGGTTTAGAGGGTGTACAAAAAATTGAAAATGATGATTTTGCACCATTGATTCAAAAAGCGCTTGAACTTCCAGAAGTACATATGGAGTCGGATGAGCAGTTAGTAACAGGGTTTCATCATAATACAGTATTATCATTAGCTCCGGAAATTATTAATGCAGTAAAAGAAGGAAAGATTAAGCGTTTCTTTGTCATCGCAGGTTGTGATGCTCCGGGAAAAGGCGGAGAATATTATCGTGAATTAGCAACGTCACTTCCGCCAGAAACGGTTATTTTAACAACTTCTTGCGGGAAATTCCGTTTTAATGATGTGAGTTATGGTGTTGTGCCCGGTACGGAGATTCCACGTTACATTGACTTAGGACAATGTAATAATTCAATTTCTACAGTGAAAATAGCGGCCGCTTTAGCAGATGCTTTCCAATGTGAAGTGAATGAATTGCCAGTGAGTATTGTTCTATCATGGTTTGAACAAAAAGCGGTTGCCATTTTACTTGGGCTATTTAGTCTTGGTATTCAAGATATTCGCATTGGTCCAAAGGCACCTGAATTTATTTCACCTGGTGTGCTTGATGTATTACAAGAGACATTCGGTTTAAAACTAATTACAACCGCAGCAGAAGATATGAATATGATGTTATCGTAACAAAAAGGATGTCCTATATGTAGAGTTGACTTTATAAAGAGTTTGTATGTATTCGCAAGCTCATGTATTAGATGCACAGGTGCATTAGTAGAAGAACAAAAAAATGATCCGTCTTTTTAATAAGGAGAGCTATCCACATTCATTAACTTCGGAATATTATAACGCCCAAAATAAAAATGCGGAATTTTTGTTTTGGGTATTTCCTTTTCTTAGCTGGATAGGTATGTGGTGAGATTTCTTAAGAAGAAAATAGGCAGTATCCAATAGATAATAGCGGATTTAAGAAAAAATTTAAAAATCGAGTTGACATTCTATCTACATAGTCATACAATGTAGTGGTAATGAGTAATACTGAATAGCGTAGTTTTTAAAAATATATTCAGTATCCAATAGGCAAAAGCGGATTTAAGAAAAAATTTAAAAATCGAGTTGACATTCCATCTACTTAGTCGTACAATGTAGTTGTAATAAGTAATACTGAATAGTGAGGTTTCTCAAAAGCTATTCAGTAAAAATTAGCCTTAGTACTCTGTGATACTGAATATAAGTCAGACAGAATAGGGGGTAAAGGAGGATCAGAATATGGAAAATTTAACTGAAATGCTGAAAGGTTCGCTGGAAGGATGTGTTCTGGAAATCATTAGCCGCCGTGAAACTTATGGCTATGAGATTACCCGCCACCTGAATGAGCTTGGGTTTACTGAAGTCGTGGAAGGAACGGTCTATACCATCCTTGTGCGATTAGAGAAGAAAAAACTTGTGAATATTGAAAAGAAACCGTCAGACATGGGGCCGCCTCGCAAGTTTTATTCACTAAATGAGGATGGCCGTCAGGAGCTTGAATTATTTTGGAGAAAATGGGATTTTGTATCATCAAAAATTAACGTCTTGAAGTCAAACTAGCCTCATAAGATTAAATATTCGGCCGATATTTTGGGAGTTTCTTGTTCTGCTTTATAAAAAAGGAGGAAAAATAATATGTTGGAAATGTTCAAAAAATTAATTGGTGATAAAAAAGAGTACAAAATGATGATGGCACGGGTTGGAGCTCTGCCAGAGGACTATCAGTTTGTGTTTAAGAAAATTCAAAACTACATGTGGAATTTCTCAGCTGGTAACGGGATGGATATGCTACACATACAGTATGAATTAATCGATTTGTTTGAAGCCGGTGCGGCGGAAGGCAGACAAGTGCTTGAAATCACTGGGGAGGACGTGGCATCCTTTGCTGACGAACTAGTGGCAAATGCTAAAACTTATGTTTCCAAGTATCGTGAAGATTTGAATGAAAGTATCATGAAACAATTGAGAAAAAAATAAATGCAACAGGTAATACCGACTGATTAGCTGGTTACAAATGTGAATTGACGCCATTGCTATTCAGTTATATTTTTAAATCAGTACTAAGTAATACAGATTATCAGTAATACTAAATAGAGGGTGTAGGCAGTCTATCTTTACAAAACATTTTTTAAGGAGGAAAAAAGCATGACCAATACAGCGATTTCTGTAAAAGGATTAAAAAAATCCTTTAAAGATAAGGAAGTGTTAAAAGGGGTAGATTTTGAAGTGCAGCGTGGCTCCATTTTCGCACTGCTGGGCTCAAATGGAGCGGGCAAGACGACGATAGTCAATATCCTCTCGACGCTGATGAAGCAAGATGGCGGCGAAGTAGGTATTTGTGGTTTTGACGTTCAGCGTCAACCGGATCATGTTCGTCAAAGTATCAGTCTGACAGGGCAGTTTGCAGCTTTAGACGGTATGCTCACGGGGAGAGAGAACTTGATAATGATTGCCAATTTGCGTGGAGTTTCTAGTCCTGCTCAAGTCGCTGATAATTTGCTTGCAAGATTCAGCCTGACTGATGCAGCCAACCAGAGGGCAGACCAGTACTCAGGTGGGATGAAGCGCCGGCTTGATATCGCCATGAGCTTGATTGGGACGCCAGCAGTCATTTTTCTCGATGAACCGACGACAGGGCTTGACCCCGAAGCGCGTATTGAAGTGTGGGATACCGTCAAGGAACTTGCCGGCGGCGGCACAACCATCTTGCTCACGACCCAGTACCTCGAGGAAGCCGAACAACTGGCGGACCGTATCGCTATCTTGCATGGCGGAAAAATTATTAAGACTGGTACTCTTACAGAACTTAAAGAGATGTTCCCGCCAACAAAAGTGGAGTATATCGAAAAGCAGCCGACATTGGAAGAAATTTTCCTTGCGATCATTGGCAAAAAGGAGGAGATGTAAATGAAGAGCAAAACAGGGGTATTATTAGGGCGCTTAATGCGCAACATCATGCGCAGTCCAGATACAATTATTACGGTAGCGATTACGCCGATTATGATGATGCTGTTGTTTGTCTACGTATTTGGCGGCGCCATAAAGACAGGAACGGATAACTACGTCAATTATTTATTGCCGGGAATCTTGCTGATGGCTATCGCATCCGGTGTCGCTTACACTTCCGTACGGTTGTTTACGGATGTAAAGAGCGGGCTGATGGCACGTTTCATTACTATGCCTATCAAGCGTTCGTCGGTATTATGGGCTCACGTATTAACATCACTTGTTGCTAATGTGCTTACTATCGTGGTGGTTATCCTTGTTGCGCTCTTAATGGGCTTCCGTTCCAGTGCTAATATTCTGGATTGGCTCGCGGTAGCTGGAATACTCGGGATGTTTACGCTGGCGCTGACATGGCTGGCTATCATTCCTGGGTTGACAGCGAAGTCTATGGAAGGGGCGACAGCCTACTCGTACCCACTAATTTTTCTGCCCTTTATTAGTTCGGCCTTTGTTCCTACCGAAACTATGCCAAAAATTGTTCGTGCGTTCGCTGAAAACCAGCCTGTGACTTCAATCGTGAATGCGATTCGTGCCCTCTTATATGAAGAGGCTGTTGGCAACGATATTTGGATTGCACTTGCTTGGTGTGTGGGCATTATGGTTATCGCTTACTTCTTCGCCGGCAAAGCATTTAAACGTCAGTTAGGGTAACACCACCAGTTAATGGCAACTAAATCTTCTGGAATAATATATATATGGGAAAATGGATTTAAATCACATTAATCTTAGTTATTGCTATAATTGTTAGTATTCTTACTGGTTATGCAGTTGGTACGTAAGTAGGCTCAGACGTTGAGAAAAAGCAGACTGAGAGAGTTAAAAGGGAAGAGATAATATTTTGCCCTCAATTCTAATTGCCATATAATAAATGCAATTTTTATACATGAAAAGCCCACCTGTTTCCGTAGGTGGGCTATATCTTTATTACACAATTCGAAAGTATACTCTCTTTTTCTAAGTATGTAATTATGCATATTTAGAAAAAACTACACTTAATAAATATTACATATAGTAAATGGAAACTTATGGTGTAATTCTTTTAACAGGCTTAACATGATAACCATTATATAAGGTGCGTAGGCTCCTTTGGAAAAGTTCTTCTTTTCTGAAAAATGAATGTTAATTCGTTATATGTAATAAAAATTCATGAGAATAATTTTATGTTTTCTAAATTTATTCCTTTACATCAATGTGTATTATTTATTACAACAGCTTCATGTCAAAGATAAGATGTGAAAGCAAAGGGAAATATAAGTATCTTTATAACGAGTTCCTAATATAATCAATGTGTTAACGAAAGGAACTCTGTATTATGTTTACTTTTCTATTAACTAATACAGCTTCAAAAAATAGACACAATTGCTACATACCAATTGTAATTTATTATCTATTCATAATTCTGTTTATTCTGTCTTTCTAAAAATAAAAAAATATTAGACTCGCAAATATAAACGTTATAATGAGGGCGTCGAGAGGTAACCGATTACCTACGAAGAAAATATCAAACATTTTAAAATTGGACAGACTGAAACGATTAATTACAGAAAGGTGTGTGACCAGAAGGGGAATTTCTTCAAAATAGTTTAGCAGCAGCGGACATCGTATTAGCTGGTGTAAACAATATCATCAATGGTAAGTATAGGGTTGGAGGATAAATGCCTCGCACATTAAGAGAGACAGCTTTAGGTGGAATCGTTTACAATATGGCGCATCTAGTAAGCGGTTCATTTTTTAAGAATGGTCTATATTCTTAAGCCTAAAAAGAGACGTAAGAATAGGATACAAGGGGGATTTATTATATGAATGGGAATACTGCAAAAAAAATAGAATTTCAAGCTGAAAATAATGCAGTGAAAAATGAGAAATATCCAGATCCTAAAAAGTGGCATAAACAAGATACTACCTGGGCATTGAGCCTTTTTGGAACAGCAATTGGAGCAGGAGTACTCTTTTTACCTATTAATGCCGGTTCAGGTGGTTTATTATCATTACTGTTAATTACGATACTTGCATTTCCTGTTATGTATTACTCACATAGGGCACTTGCTAAAATGATATACGCTTCCAATTCTGCTGATGAGGGGATTACAGGCACAATAAGAGAGTATTTTGGCAATAAGGCAAGTATAATTTTTAACATAGTATATTTCGTCTCAATTTATACGATCGTACTGATGTATTCGGTTGCACTTACAAATACTGCAAGTAGTTTTATCGTGCATCAATTGCACATGCCGGAGCCTCCAAGGGCCATTTTATCACTTGTATTAGTACTCGGTCTTATCGCTATACTAAATTTCGGTCAAGATATCACTGTAAAGATAATGAGCATGCTAGTATATCCTTTCATAGCTTCTTTACTGTTTATCTCAATATCTTTAATTCCACAGTGGAATACGTCAATGCTTAGTTTCTCAAGTGCGTCTACTGCTTCAACAGGAACAGGGTATTTTGGAGTGATATTGATGATACTACCAATCATCGTATTCTCGTTCAATCATTCTCCTATGATTTCGTCATTCGTTATGAAACAGAGAGCTACGTATGGAATAGAAGCTACTGATGCCAAGTGTGCTCAAATACAAAAAGTTTGCTATATCATGACATTCGCTGTTGTTATGTTCTTTGTTTGGAGCAGTACTTTAAGTTTGACTCCAGATGATCTTAAGATGGCAAAAGAACAGAACTTGTCAATCCTATCATATCTTGCTAATGAGCTTAATTCGCCTGTAATCACTATTGCAGCTCCTATCATTGCTTTTGTGGCTATTACAAAGTCTTTCCTTGGCCATTATGTAGGAGCGTATGAGGTAATGCGTGACATGATTATGAAGTCCGGTAAAAAACGCGGGAAAGATATAGGAGAAAAAACAGTTCAGACAATGATTCTTACTTTTGTCGTATTAACATGCTGGTATGTTGCTTATGCAAATCCAAGTATTCTTGGAATCATTGATGCTCTTAGCGGTCCATTAGTTGCTGCGATCTTATGTCTATTACCAATGTATGCGATTCGTAAAGTACCAGTACTGGCTAAATACAGAGGGAAAATGAGCAATGTGTTTGTCATTATTGTAGGTATACTTACTGTCCTAGCAAGTATTAAGTCATTATTCTAATTCGCTATTGTTAGTTCAAGTGCTAAAATAGCGGGATATGAAAAATGAATGAAAGAGATTATGGAGAAGATAAATCCAAATTCGAATTTAGAACAAGTAATTTAATGAGGGTTAAACTCTAATATGAAAAGACATGAACAAAGATTAGTTCATGTCTTTTTTTGTGTTGGCGTTATTCTTAGAAGAGCGTTTCAAGTAGCGGTAGCGAATAAAATGTTTTTACTAGGTATTTAAATAGAGGTAACTGGCATCTAGTCAAACTCAATATTATTTTGGGTTTAACTGACCACTGCTTATGGGCAGTATAAACATAATCTCTCTTTTAAACCTTCTAACACTTCTTCAGGAACTTCCCTGATTTTGATATCTTTACCTAGGAAAAGTAGCCAATTTGTTATTTCTATCAATTCATCGAGATTATTAACATTGATAAAAGTTTTTAGAATGGCTGTGGATTGGTAAGGATTTGTATAGGAAATAGAAATTTTTATAGGATGGTATTTTTTGAACTGGGTAATCGCTTTTGGACCAAGTTCAAGTACAAGGTTGATTGCTTCGTCCTTCTTACTTAGTTTTTCTGAAATTTTTTTCTTACTTAATCTAGTTTTCGTCGTATAGGTTTCGACATTAATGAGATGATCGACAAGAAACATCTTCTTTTTTTCTTCTTTTATGTCAAAGCCTTCAATTATCCAATGGCTTTTTTCTTGATAAAGGTGCAGTAGATAAATTGGATAAGACTTGGTTTCCTCCTCTTCTTTTACGGTAATCAATAAATGGCTATCTAAAAGAAGGATTTGGATGAGTTTTTCTAACATAGGATGGGGGAGGTCAGAAAGCTCAAGTAGGTCAGGATTATGAGGGTTAGTCCCTTCAAAAAGCAAGATTTGATTTAAAAGAACAAGGTCATCCTGCTGGATTTCTGAGATGAGTCCTAGTAGTTTTTCGGCTAAAGACTGACGACTCTTTAGATAGGGAAGTTGTTGATTTCTTGTGGCCATAAAGGCAATAAAAAGAGCTTTGACCTCATTATCAGTAAAGCGAACAACGGGCAAGATAGAGTTATGCATGACAAAATATCCTCCATCCCTGCCAACTTCAGCGACGAGCGGCATCCCCATGGCTTCAATTTCTCTAATGTCTCTAATAGCTGTCGATCGTGAGATGTTAAATTCTCGTATGATTTCAGAAATTGTAAAGTGGGAGCGGTTGTTAATATAGCGCATGATCGTATTAATCCGTTCAACTTTTTTCATGTTGGTCTCCTAAACAGTATCATTTTTTGACATGATTTAAAGATATTATAAACTCATCAAGTGAAAAGATAAATCGTTTGATCAATTTAAAAGTGAGGAAGGTTTTAAATATGAAAAATTATACAATAGAAGAAAAAGATAGCTTTATCGTGTTAGGTATTGGAACTGAACTTAAGAGCCACTATACAGACTTTGCGGGCATAAACAAGGAAAAGGCAGACTTTTGGCTGGCTGTCGAACAAGATGGAAGGTTGGACACTTTAAAAGCTTTAGCTACAAATGATTACATTTTTTCTGTGAGTGAAGCGGTGAATAACAAGATGATGTATTACGCTGGTGTCATGACAGAGGCAACGATACAAGAAGAATCTAGAGTTATCCAGTTTCCGAGGGGAGAATACCTAGTAGTTAAAGGGGAAGGCGATACAGCTGAGGAGCTAAGTAATAAGCTTACTGGTATTGCATTTGGTCAAGCATTAGCAGAAGTAAAAGATTTTTCCTATGTTGGTGGGCCAAATACAACAGTTGAGATGGGGCAGCGAAACGGCTTAGTATTTGGTGAAATATGGATTCCAGTTGTTAGGAAGTAAAGTATTAAAAGGAGAGATGGAATTGTCCAATATAGTTGATTTTAAAAACGTAACTACAGCTGGCATGGAGTCTTCACCCGTAGCAGAAGCACTTGCTGGTTTACGTGCCCATGAAGCACGTTACTTTATGAATAAATACAAGCATGAATTTACGGTTGTACCAGCTAGTGAAAGCGAGAAGACTCTTGATTATGTGAACCGCATTTTGAAAGAAGAACGTGATATTGAGTTTGCGGCAAAACCTTTAGAAACATCGTGTTTTCAAGTGGAAAATATTAAATTTGCCTATGTCTTCTATGAGGATGGTCTTGCAGTCAACGTCATGTATACGCTGGATAACCCAAAGAAGCGGGCTGTTGGATTTAAGCTTTCTGAGGGAATGGAGATACCAACGGAGTTAGTAGAGAAGTTTAAGTTTGCTAGACAGAAGTCTAAACTTGCTGGAACAATTCGAGGTTCGTTTTTTGTAATTAAAGGAGAATATATTGCAAGTTGAAGAATCAGTCATTTGTTGTATTGAGTTATTCTTTTAAAAGGCGCGATTAAGGCTAACAATCTTAAATTGTTAGCCTTTTTTACATAAGTATAATATTCATAGTCTGCTACACACTACGTTCAGATAAAATAAAACGAAAGGAAATTACTGTAGAGTGGTGGTGGCGTGAGCAAAAAAAGGCTATTTGAGTTATTCTTAGTAACTTTTGCTTTACTATTCCTTCATGTAAGCACATTTACTAATGAAAAATTGAATGATAAATTTGGTAACTTTACCTTCTTTGTTGTATTTCTCATGTTTTATATCAACGTTGCATTTATAAAGCGGTATTTTGATGATATACAAAAGTGGATTCGAAATATCACATTTCTTCTTGCCCTGTTAGTAGTAACTTTAATATCACTATGGATAGGTTACTTTTAAAGCCTTGTGATTAAGGAATTTTTGTTTTGTTATCTTTCCTTAACAACAAACAAGACGCCAACCAGATCATGGTAGCGCCTACTATAATATAATCTCTTTTCTAGATATGCCTTTATCAAGAATCAAAGAACTTAATACCACTTAGTACAAAAGCATCAGAACTTGGGCTATAACCAACTAACTTTCTTGTTCCTTCAATATCAATTCGTTTAAACCTGTTGTTAGATACACCATGTAAAATTGAAAATGGAGGTAAGTTCTTTGCCGTCATCGACTTTAAGAGAAGGTCCATAAAATCTTCTGGGCTTAAGTATGCACTCATATCTCTAGCTGTTAGTGGTTTACCATATGGATTATAATCATCATATGCACCTATACGAATAGCAAGACTTTGTAACCCTTCTTCATAAGCAAAATAAGAAGCAACAGCCTCTGCAAAACACTTACTTACCCCGTACATATTTTTGGGTCTCGTGGGTGAATAAGCATGTGGTTGATAATCCAAAGGATAGCCTTCAATTGTTTGAGCACTGGAAGCAACTATCACTTTGGATACATTATTATCACTAGCAGCTCTAAAAATATTATAGGTTCCCTTTATATGATTTTCTAATAAGGAGCCATAAAAATCAGCATTTGGCGAAGGATTACCTGCCAAGTGTATAACTATATCTATACCTTTCGTAAATTCTTGACAAGCAGCTAAATCAGAAACATCTAAATATATGATTTCATGATTTGTATCTTTAAAAGTTTCTAAAGCAGATAAGTTAATATCTGCTAGCCGTAACTGGTAATTCCCTTGCTTATCTAGGAATCTTGTAACATCTTGGCCAATCTTACCTGCAGCACCTGTAACTAAAATTTTTTGCATTTCACTTCATCCTTCCATAAAAAATACATCCCTTGTCAAGGGTCATATAATAGAGCATGCACTTATTGTATGTTGGTAATGGCATTAAATAAAACGAAGAAATATAATGGAGACATGAATAAAATTCATGAGGAGGACCATAGTGACTTTAACAAAATATGAAATATTTAACAAAGTGGCAGAACTCAATAGTTTTACAAAAGCTGCAGAAGTGTTAGGTTTCACCCAATCTGCTGTAAGTCATGCAATTAGCAGTTTGGAAAAAGAGTTTTCCTTTCCTTTATTTATTCGTAATCACTCTACTTTAACATTGACCAAAAATGCAGAGGAGCTTTTAATTACCGTTCGGAAAATTTTATACTATAACAACATGCTGAAGCAGGAAGTAGCCGCTATCAATGGGTTCCAAAAAGGAACAGTAAGAGTGGGGGTTTTTTCGAGTATTTCTAAAAACTGGATTCCTGGTATTCTTAAAAAAATGGAGGAAAAGTTTCCAAATATTGAAATCGAATTACTGGAAGGAAACTATGCTGAGGTTGAGAATTGGTTACAAAACGGGAGATTAGATTGTGGATTTATTAATAATGATACTTACTTTGAATCATTTGAAAAATCCTTTGAAATCGTACAATTGAAGAGGGATCGACTTTTATGTGTTGTATCTAACCAATCCCCATTATGTAAGGAAAACCAAGTATCAATGCAACAAATAGAAAATGTACCTTTTATTATGCCAACATATCAGTGTTATGATGATATTCAAAAAATATTTAGGGAGAATAAAGTTAGCCCCAATATTCGATTCGAAAATATGAATGAATACTCAGTGATCTCCATGGTGGAGAATAATCTAGGAATTAGTATATTGCCAGAAATGATTATACCGACATCAAAAATTTCTTTTGCAGCAATTCCACTTGAAAGTGATAGCTATCGAACTATTGGATTAGCTATAAGAAAACCAACCTCACTCGCGACTAAGAAATTTTCTGAGATTACTAAAAGGTGGGTATCATTTGAATCAATTTAATTTTGCCAAAATCTGAGTTATTTAAACTGATATGGTTCTTCTTGAACGGAGCAGATTAATTCAATAAGCAATGAGAAAAAGTTATATATTATGTGTCGATGTAGAACTATAATATACAAAAATCAGGAGGTGATTATATAGTAATATATAAATTATATGACAGAACACCCTAATAACTTTGACTAATTACTAAACCTATATGAATCTTTATGATGGAATTCACTTAAATTAACAAGTAATGATTTGGAACGAATGTGCAATCAAAGTTGATACGCCATACGCATTTGATGAAAAATAATTAGTGGGTATGGGACGTGTTATTTCAGATGGTGTAATTACTGGAGTAGTTTGGGGAATATGCGTTCTATCAATCTATCTGTCCGAAGGAATCGCCGCCATGTACAAATCGCGCTGGGTAATTGAATCATTTTTCCGCTGGATTTAGCTGAATTTGAACGTTCCCGTATTGTTTGGCACAACATCCAATGCGTTGTTCAATCAGTTATTCACAGCTATAATTGCCTATGCTTTGCTGAAATTTCTTCGTGCACAAGGCCAAAAGACAAAATAAACGCTTGTCATTTGCAGGTTTCACACGCCTGTTTCTTTGTGAAGCCTTGTCAATTGAGTGGCAAATTAGTTTGAAAGAAACACTTGAATTCTACAGGTCGATAAATCAAGAAACTGTATTACTTTGGTTAATCAACATACGTGTTAATTTATAGTATAATGATTGCTTGAAATAATGCGGTGGAAAACAGGGAAAAGAGGGAACCGATGCCTACTATACTAGTTGCTGACGACGATGCGAACATTCGCGAACTCGTCTGTTTATTTCTACGCAACGACGGATTCGCAACAGCTGAAGCAGCGGACGGCAAGGAAGCACTGGCCGTCTACATCTCAACGAATGTCGATCTTGTCGTACTTGACATTATGATGCCGATTATGGATGGTTGGACGTTAAGCAAGGAGCTCCGAAGAGCCAATCCTGATCTACCTTTACTTATGCTGACTGCGAGAGGAGAAACATGGGAGAAAGTGAAAGGTTTCGAACTTGGGACGGACGATTATTTAACCAAACCATTCGATCCGTTAGAGTTGACGGTTCGTGTTAGGGCACTACTCAAACGATACAAGATTGGCTCCACGCAGACGATCCATTTAGGGAACGTCATCCTTGATCGACAGACCTATAAGGTGATGAAAGGGACGGAGTCGCTTACGTTGCCGCTAAAGGAGTTCGAATTGCTGTATAAGCTCGCTGGAACACCCGGACAAGTCTATACGCGCGTGCAGTTGATCGATCAGATTTGGGGTATCGATTACGCCGGAGATGATCGAACGGTAGACGTACATATTAAACGGCTGCGTGAACGGTTCGCGACAACACCCGATTTTCGGATCGAAACGGTGCGCGGGCTTGGGTATCGGCTTGAGGTTTATGAATGATCAGATCCTTATATATACGTGTTGTCCTGACATTTTTAGTCTCCATCATCGGGGGCACGATCATTTCTTTTTTTGTGTCAACTTGGATATTCGAAGATAAATTGAACGAAAACGCTCAAATCAACTCACGTAACTTTGGCCAAGACATCGTCCGGATTTACAAGACCTTTCCGTTACGTGAAGCGGACTTGTTCGTAAGTGAAATGAAGCAGCTAGATTCTTATTATATTCGAATTTACGAAGCAACGGGTCAGTTCAAGTCTTACGGTAAACTTCACGGACACAAACCTGCGCCTGTGACGATGGAGCAACTAAAGAAAGTATTAGATGGAGGTGTTGTTCAGGACACTCCTAATGGTATTGCCACGGTCCTCTTAGGGTTGCCGTTGAAAACGGAAATGGGAACGAAAGCGATATTTTTGGAAGCGCTCGCCCCTCCTTCAGCCTCTTTTGTCACAAAGTGGGCATTGGTCTTTGCAACATGTTCGTTGATTGCAGGAAGCTTATTGATTCTAGTTGCCTCTGTATTCCTGGTAAGACCGATAAAAAAGCTGACAAAAGCGACCAGGCGGATAGCATCTGGAGATTTCAACGTCAAGTTGAATATTAAGCAAACGAGTGAGCTGGGTACTTTGGCTCGCAGCTTCGAAGAAATGATGCACGATCTGCAGCAACTTGAGCAGATGCGCAGGGAATTCGTAACGAACGTGTCGCACGAGGTTCAGTCTCCGCTCACTTCGATATCCGGTTATGCTCTAGTGCTTAAGCAAGTTGACCTCTCAGAATACGAACGAAGCCGTTATCTTGATATTATCATCGCTGAAGCGAAAAGGATGTCCAAAATGAGCGATAGCCTGCTAAAGCTGAGTTTTCTTGAATCGCAGTCAAAGCAACTGCGGCTCGTCACGCTCAGCCTCGATGAACAAATCCGACGGATAATCGTGGCGCTCCAGCCACAATGGTCTGCTCGCGATATACATTTCGAGCTTGATTTACAGACAGTTAAAGTAACGGCTGATCATGACCTGTTAAATCAGGTATGGACGAATATCCTCAGAAATAGCATCAAATTTTCCGAGGATGCCGGCGTGATTAACGTAAGCATCAAACAAGATATCAAAAACGTGACAATCCTAATATCCGACACTGGTATTGGTATTCACCTTGACGACCAGAAGCGTATATTCGAGCGTTTTTTTAAGGCCGATCGTTCCCACAGTCGTAAGTATGACGGAAGTGGTATGGGACTCGCTATCGTTAAACAGATCGTGTCGCTTCATCAAGGTGACATCCGAGTGAAAAGTGAACTTGGTCAAGGAACGACCTTCATTGTCACCTTGCCAATCACTACACCAACAGATTAGTTAGATTCATTCTCTATGCTACGACTCATATGCAAGCTTACTTGCATATAGAGCCGTAGCATTTTTTTTGGCAGTTCATATTCAGTTCATATTGTCGTCATGGTGAGTACATCTTCATTGGTTAAGTTTTCATTACAGGCACATGAAGGAAGGCAAACAGATCAGGACAGGAGAAGATGACAGTGACACAACAAGAGGAAAAGAAAACGCTGAGTGGAATGAAAATAAAGAAAGTGCGAAACATCTTACTTAAAACCATAGGAGCAATCGTTCTAGCCATTGTACTTTTTTTAGGTATTGTTTATATCGTAAATGTGATAAGTAGTCATTCGGAGCAAAAACGAATAGTGCCCTACGGGCAGCACGTATCTGTAGACGGGAAAAACATGAATGTGTTAATTCAAGGCGAGGGCGAGGAAACGATCGTGCTCCTGCCTGGTTATGGAACAGCTACTCCAGGGCTTGATTTTAAGCTTCTTATCGATGAATTATCTCCATTTTACAAAGTTGTTGCGGTAGAGCCTTTCGGTTATGGATTAAGTGATGAAACTGTAAAAGAGCGAACCACGGAGAATATGGTAAGTGAAGTTCATGAAGCTCTACAGCAGCTTAATATTAACAGATACATGCTCATGGGCCACTCCATTACAGGCATTTATGGAATTGATTATGTGAACAAATATCCAAACGAGGTGACTGCATTTGTCGGAATCGATAGCAGTGTTGCAACACAACCGGGTATGGATATCAATTTCCCATTAAAAACGTTTGCATATCTCAAAAAATCAGGTCTCTTAAGATTGGCTATGAAAATCAGTGCTGACCCCTATGCTGGACTGGCATTTGATGAAAAAACCGTAGAGCAAATGAAAATGATTTCGAATAAAAACATGTATAATGAAACAACCTTGAATGAGATGGACCATATTTCGTCTAATTTTAAAGGGGCTCAAGGTTTAATCTTCCCTAAATATCTTCCACTTCTTCTCTTTGTACAAGCGAATAATGAAGATGTAGCAGGATGGATACCTCTGCATGAAGGGCAGATCAAAGACTCGGTACATGGAAAAATAGTAACCATGGATGGATCACATTATTTACACCATACCAAATTCAAAGAAATCGCTGAAAACGTTAGACTATTTATGAAAGAAGTAAAGTAAGTGTTCAGAGAAAGGTTCATCCGTTATTTTATGCATTTGTCTACAGTCTGCAAGACCATCATTTCGATGGTCTTTTTTATGTCCAAACAGTTGTATATTTCCAAACCAAGATTATACTTTCGCCTGAAAGACATTGGGTTTCATTTTCATATTAACTAACGAGGCAGGTGTGCGGCCGAGCCTAGGTCGTATCATATAACGGGTGGGATTCCCGTCGATTAAGAACTAGCCATTCGCTCGTAGCGAGTCTTGGAGGGCTAAAGGTAACTTTAGTCTTTAAGCGTAGACAGTTAGGTGGCGGATTTGCTTTACTGATCGTTCTATTCATCCTGTCAAACATTATAGGATGTAGTTGTTGGGGTGGCGGTAGCGGCGGATTCGGTTACTAAAAAAAGGGGCACTCATAAGAGTGTCTTTTTTCTCAATATAAGAACTCTAAGAATATGATATTATTTTAATGCAAATTCCCTTTTGTGCAATGAGATAGTAATGCCCAACAAAAAACCCACCTATTTCCGTAGGTGGGCCTTATCTTTATTACACAATATCAAAGTATACTCTCTTTTTCTCGTGAATTTTATGTAATTATACATATTTGTAAAAATTACATAAAATAAATATTACATGCAGTAAAATATAAATTGTGGACACGTTCTATAAAGCTGATTCTCCGATTAGAAGGCGTAACACATATCAACCATATAGGTGTGGTGTGGCGTTGCTTTAATCTAGCCAAACAAACGATCTCGATTCTCTTGTATTTGTACACTAACAATCTGTTGAAAATAAATGATTCTGTTTTATAGGACGTGTTTACTTAATGTCCAATACATATTATTAAATTAAAGTGGTTCAAGTCGGAGGAAGGCAACGGCACCTTAGGGTGTCTTTTTTTTTATGTAATAATGCATAGAATATTAAATTTAACAGATATTATGATATACTCTCAAGGTGTGATACATAATTTCTTTGAATTGGAAAACTAAACCTTATCTACCCAATTATGGGGGGCGCCTTATGGCGTCTTTTTTTTAGGACCTGCTCAATTCAGGCGTAAAAACATAAGGTAAAGTGAACCCGTAAAAATACATGGAATGAACCCTAGTTTCACCTTCTTATCTAAAGGAGGAAATATTATTATGGGATATGGTGGTAGTTGCGGCGAAGGCTGCGGTTTTGCTGGAGGATTTGCTTTACTTGTTGTATTATTTATTTTATTAATCATTATCGGATGCAGTTGCTTCTGCTAAAAAACTATTGGAAAAGACACTCTTATATGGGTGTCTTTTCTTTATGGGGTCTCACCACATCGCCATCAACTAAAAAAATATATAAAACCCCCAAAAAGGAATTTTATATATTTTCAATTTGAAGAGATCAATTTTCTCGTTTGAGGTATTTGTTTACCTTATCATGAGGACAATAAAGTGTTTTATGCTATTTTTTTGAAATGTCAGTAAATTATTTGATGAATTAATAAGTTACTATTAATCTATAAATAGTAACAGTGCAGTAATCCAAAAGAAAAATGCTCAAATCGATAAATAGGGGAGGATTCTAGATGAAGGTAAATCAGAATATTGTTTTAAAAATTATTGGGTTAGAATTTTTATTAATGATTTTTTACACGCTTAACGGGGCCTATCAAATTATTACTAAGCCATCCAGTCCAGTATTACAATTTATTGGACTTGTTCCTTTAGCAGTGGGAATTTTAATATATTTAACAATAAAGAACAAGTGGAAATTCTATTTCTTTGATATTAAGTTAAATAATTCAATGAAGAATACCATTTTATTAAATTCCCCATTAGTGCTTGTTCTATTAGTAATACTACTTGGTAATAAAGGATTAAACACAACATCGGTATCTGACTTATTTTTTATGTTTATCATGCAATTTTTTGTTGTTGCATTTATTGAGGAAATCTTTTTTCGGGGATTTATGCTCAAAATGTTGTTTTCAAAGGGGATAAAAAAATCAGTTTTGATTTCAAGTTTTTTGTTTGGTATCACCCATTTATTACAACTAATTGGTGGGCAGTCTATTGAAGATACCATTTTACAAATCATATATGCATTTTTAGTTGGACTTGTTCTGTCCTTACTTATCGTAAATAAGCAATCAATTATTATCACCATTACTTTCCACACTTTTAATAATTTCTTTAATTTTATGGGGAATGTTCAAGCCTCGTCGCTTTTTACATATATTATTATTGCAATTTTATTCTTCTACACCATATATTTATGGAAACGTGCTAATAAAAAAGAGTGTATTCGACAGGAAATAAATATAGCAGTTTGAGTTGTGATATTACCTTTTCAGTATAGAGGGCAGCCTGGTACCACAATATTACCTTTAAAGGGGCTTGCTGCATGCTCATCAACTTAAGAGATTAATTGTTCCCCTAAAAAAATACGTTATTCTTTCTGTAGAATCATAGGAAAGGATGGCGTTTTTTTCATTCTAGGGGGCATTTCTTTTTATTAGCTTGATAGCGATGTGGCGGTATCCCATTAATAGAAAACGACTGCAAGAGTTATAGTTTTATGTTTTTATTTCCCTTTTGGCATTTATCTTTTAATCAGATGAATGCTTTTTTTAGTACATAATAAAAAAATAACCAGAAAAACTGTCACAAAATCCGTTTTTCTGGTTTCTCTATAATACAGGCATCAAATTGAAAGTGAGGTTTAAACTAACATGTTAACCATAGAAAATGAAGAAAGTCATGCTTCTGATATGCCTTTTGAAGATTTATTTAAGCAGTACTATGCTTATGCTGTGAAACAGATTATATGGATTGTTAAAGATCAATCTATCGCTGAAGAGTTAGCACAAGAAGTGTTTTTACAATTATATCGTAGCGACTGGAAAGTAATTGAAAACATACCTGGATGGTTGATTAAATCTTCTACTTATGTAGCTTATAACCATTTGCGATCTGAAAAAAGGCAACAAGCGAAGATTGATAAAGAAATACAATACCATGAAGTACAAAATGTTTCATCATTAGACGATGATTGGATAAGAAAAGAAGAAATTACAAAGGTACAAACGATACTAAATAAAATGAATGATCGAGAACGAACCCTTTTACTAATGAAATTCTCTGGTTTTCAATATAAAGAAATTGCAGAAATACTTCAAATTGAAATATCTTCTATTGGAACATTATTGGTCCGAGCCAAAATGAAATTTCGCAAGATTTATAAACAAATGGAGGAGGCATAACAAATGAAATGTTATGATATCGGATTTATTCAAACATATATTGATGGAGAACTTTCTCATGATATAAGAAAGGAATTCACAAAGCACCTAGATACATGTGAAGCATGCCAAGATTTATTAGTAGAAATCAGCAAATTAAATCAATGGGAAAACGTAATGCTAGATGAAGAATCTGTAAATTCACCACAAGAAATCAAAATTGATATAGAACAAGCATGGAAAACATTTGAAAGTCGTTCCAAGCTAGACAATGTTTCTAATATAAATCACAAAAAACAACAGAAGAAGGGACTCTTTACAAACATGAGTAAAAAATCAAAACGTTTCATGTATACAGCAGTAGCTGCAGCAGCACTGTTCACAACAGCAATGATTCCACAAGTACAAGTAGCGGCTACAAATGTTGCCTCATATTTTTCTGATGCAATTACAAATGATAAAGTTGTAAATGAAGGAATACAAGATGAAAATGGTGTCACACAAGATATGATGAAGAATGGTGAATATATTCCTATTGATGAAAAAATTACAGATCAAGGTATTACTGTACATTTCAAAGAATTATATATCGCAGATTCACGTATATCAGTTCATTATAGAATGGAAAAAGCTGACGGAAGTTTAGTACCATTTGAATTTGATACATCAGGATTAGAGCTCGAAAGTGATGGTAAAATTAATGGGCAACAAGAGGAAAACCCTGAGATTAAACATGAAGGGAGACTATCATTTATCCATGATTCAGATGACCGTCTTCCTTTTGAACTTATGGCAGCAGGTAAAAAATTAAATGATGTAGGTATTCGTGATAATGATAAACCCGAAGGTGTTGCTACATTTGTTATAGTTTCTGGGGGAAAAGACGATTTTAAACAGCCCCTTACTTTAGATGTAAATATAAATAGAATTGGAAAAGTAATTGGATCTTGGAAAGGAGAAATTCAAATTGATACTTCACATCTGAAAAATAATACTAATTAAAATGAAAAAAAGAATAGAACAATATGTATCTAATGCTCAGTTTATATGTTTTCTTGTTTTCGTTACATTTATTTCTTATATAGTTTTTACTCTATCTTTTATTTATGATTTAAGTTTATAACCTTAAATCAATCATTTAAGACCATTACGAGAAAAACCTCCCTAAAAAAGTAGGAAAATAAATAACCGGTCCCTTAACGTATAAGGAATCGGTTATTTTGTATCTAAAATGTGTCTAAACTTACAATTTTCTTTTTTGATATGGTGCCCCTATAGAGAAAGAATTTTTTCGTTTAGGGGGTACTTCAAAACCTTAACTTGATGGCGATGGGGTCCCGCCAACATAACGCGAATTTCGTACGCTAAGGAATTTTTTATTTAAAAAACTTGGTTTTCCGTACATTAAGAGTGTTCCATAAACGGTATTTGATGTTTGATATAAAACTTAGTTTTTGGTAATGAGTTTTTGAACTGAATTTTAAACATATTTCAGTCAGTTTTGATAGATATAAATAAAGTTCCTTAAACGACCGTTTTAGGGACTATTTGGACTGGTTAGTCAACATGTGATACCGCCAGCATTTCGAAAAAAAACACGCTAAGCAAATTAAATAAGAAATAAGCAGGTTTTTATCACGTTAAGAGTAAACCTATTTATGAAAAATAAAATTCTTAAAAAATGGAGAGCCGATACCATAAACCTGCATTTTTTAAGAATTTTGATGTTGGCTCTTTATTTACTAAAATAGCAAGTTAGTGAATAAATTGTTCATATTTTTTCGAGAGGAGGTTAAGCAATGAGAGCGCCGTATCAAGTATTGATATTTCCTTATATAAAAACTGATGATTCCATTCAATATGGCATTTTTAATCGAAGTGATTATGGTTATTGGCAAGGAATAGCTGGTGGTGGAGAAGATGGTGAGACTCCTATTGAATCAGCAAAACGGGAAGCGTTTGAAGAGGCTGGTATTATAAGAGAATGTCCATATATAAAACTAGATTCTGTGTCTTCACTACCAGTAGAGGATGTAGTTGGTGAATTTCTTTGGGGAGAAGATGTTTATGTAATAAAAGAATTTTCTTTTGGAGTTAAAGTTCCTACAAAAAATATTAAATTATCTAAAGAACACTTCAAGTATAAATGGTTGTGCTTTGAGGAAGCCGTAACGCTTTTAAAATGGGATAGTAACAAAACAGCTTTGTGGGAATTAAACAAAAGGCTGTTAAAATAATTTAAGTGTTAGTTAACAAAGCCGATAATAGAAATCACACATTAAACATATATTTATACGCGTCGTTACTACACGCTAAGGAATAGTAATAAAAAGATGATGCCGATAAAACTATATAAAAACCAAAAGAATCCTAAGATGGGGAATGTTTTATGAAAATTAAGCATAGTAAACCTCCTTGGATATATAAAGTATTATAATACATCGTTGGTCTATTTAGAATACTAACCATGAATTGGATGACATTAGGCATGGTTAAACTAATAGAAATGATACATTAAACGTATTTAATGAGTCTGCTAGGTATAAAGATAATTGATAATCATACAATGATATGGAAGGGCCTTTTCTAACGTGTTAGTTACCTCAACGTATATGTATCTCTTGGCGCCTGGGCGAGGGTGCTTTTTTTATTGCACATTATAATATGGACAAGCATAATATTATGTAACAGGACGAGTTCTTCGTGTCCTATTCAATGCTCAGGATAAACCCCAATTCACATTGAGAGCACTCTCTTTTTATTGAATCTACATTTATTTTTATGCCTAATGAATTCGCTAAGTGGATACTATTTCATGTAAAATGGTGATTTTATTTATATTCTGGATAGATTTCTTGCGAAATATGTAACTAGAGCCGTATTTAAATTGAAATATGATACGATAGTTGTATATATACATTTAGATGGTAAGAGGGGATAAAAGTTGATGAAAAACCATATAAAAGTAAATGGAAAACTCCTTCAAACAAATATATAAAATTTTAATTTTTTTGGAGGCGTTCTTCAATAAGTTTTGCTTTTTCATTCACTTTTGTTGTATATGTGAAATCACCGTAACAATATGGATATCTAAAATTTTGTTTATTTCCACCACAAGTGTATGTAGCTGGATTCTGATCAACTTTCAACTTAGAAAACTGTTTAGCTGTATCTTCCGAGTGTTGTTTAGCTTCTTGATTGGCAATAAAATCAATATAGCCTGGCCCCATATTATAGCTTTGAATAATTGTATCCATGCTAACACCTTTTTCTTCTCCATATCTATACATTTGAACAAAGTGCTTTACCCCTTGTTTAATGCTCAAGTTTATCACTTGGATTTCATTTGGCTTTAATCCAAGTGATTCGGAAGATTGCATAGGGTCGTTGCCCTCACCCCTACTCTCGTGGTACATAATTCCTAGTAAAATTGCTGTTTTTTCTCCCAAATTATATTTTTCTAATTCTTTTTTCATGATGGGCTCATATTGCAATAAACGTTCCTCGGTAGCAAACGCTTTATTTTTTTGAGTATTGGTTTTGTCATTAAAATATAGTATCCCGATTATTGTTCCTAACCCTAAAATACTAATAAAGAATAATATAATAGTTTGTACTTTTCTCTTATTCTTCAAATATTACTCCTCCTTTTACAAGAAACCCTATTTTCAATGGTGGCTGGTTATTAAAAAATTCAATAATTCTCTATTTCCCAGCTTTTTTAGACTCGAAAATTTTTTTCTAAATGCTAAGTTTAATAGAAAAATTTAAAGATAAGGTAAAGATAAGATAAAGATAAAGATAAAGTCCATTTTTTAGGGTATCTATTATGTGTTCTAAAGGCTCCAGATTCAAGAGATATATTATCTACATAACCCATAAGAGAGAAGGAGGTAAGCAAAATATCACTTGAAACAGATATAATTCTTTCTTTATTAGATATAAAACTGTGGATGGCCCATCATTCGGAAATTAGTCGCTTAAAAATAAAAAAAATTAAAATCAGAACCGTACCTCAATAAGTCTTCAAGTGTTAATAAAAGAAAGCTATATAAGGTGAGGGAATAAAGATTCAACACCAATGATTATCAATAATTGAAGTGCTAATGATTATAATAAAAAGAACCTTCAATAGGCTCTTTTTTATAGTTGGTAAATATGTTATCAACAATAGATGGTAATAAAGATAGAAATTTAGACACTTTTTATTAATGGGCTAAGTTTTCTTAGGAAGAAATCTATTTCTCATGACTGATCGCTAGATATAACAGGATATATCATTTATTAATTTGGGTGGGTGATTTAGCTTTTTGAGTTTACCACACTAAAATTTAAATTTTGTTTAGGGACAAAATATTAAAGTGTTACATTCTGAATTAACAGAAAATTTAAGTGGTAAAAATCCTATTAAATCTTTTATCAGGTAACTCATATTTCTTTGGCCTCATTTTCATGGTATTACCGAACGTTTATATGTCTCTAAGGGAAAGAAATACTTTAAGTTTTATTACCATCTAATGTTTGATTAAGATGGTAACATGAAAATAAAACGTTTACAACTAGAAAATAAAGAAAAAATATAAAAATTCGACTTTTTTCGACATTACGACTATGAGAGAAAGAATCTAAATTAAGTAAATCTTATATTTAGAGGGGATATTTACCTTATACATAACGGTTAAAGCATTTGCAAATGTTTCACGAGTAATTAAAAAAGTCGAATATAAAATTATATTGTGACAATTTTAAACGAATATACTTTATAATTCATACTTAGACTAATAAATTAATTACTAATAAATTAAATACGCTATATTTAATAGAGTATAATACGGAATATTTAACTTTAATATTCCGTATTATATATAATTATGAATAATTTAACATATTTGTTGCGAAAAATTTTGACATAAGATATTTTAAATATTAAGCACAGAAACATTTCAAAGAAAAAGAGCTATTTTAAAATGTACCCTAAAAACATTTTTCCTAAAAGTAGTAAGATTTTGCAAAATGTTTCTGTGCTTAATTAGACGAAAATAATATGATAAATTGTTTAAAAGAGATAAAAATAAGTTGCTTTTATGGAGAAATATACATCCCATACTATTAGAATTATGTCAAATTGTAGTTTGCAAATTACATTTCAAAGTATAAAAGGGGCATTTATTGCAGCTCGAATATCTATTACTGATTTATTGCATAAAAAGGTAGCTGCACAAAAGTACAGCTACTTTTTTCTTGAAAACATTATTATGCAAATAGCATACTTAACGTAAACTTGCGCTTAACGGTACTTGTGAATAAATTGTGAAATTGCTACTCTATGTTTCTAACTAACATTTTTGCACCAGAACCATATAAAAAGAGGACGAATAGTTACGTCTTCTTTTTATATGGTTATATTAGCTACAAAATAATATCATTTAAATAAATCTTCTATTATATTAGCAGGGGATAGTGATAGAAAAGTGTGTTCCTTTTCCTAGTTCACTTTCTATCTCTATATCTCCGTTTAATTCTTTAATAATACTGTACGCAATCATAGTACCAAGCCCAGTACCTTTTTCTGTTGTTGAATAAAATGGCAAGGCAATACGTTTTATTTGTTGGGAAGACATTCCTATTCCTGTATCAATAATATCAATTACAATATTACCTTTTATTTTTTGTATATTTATTTGTAATACGCCACCATTTTTCATAGCCTCAATTCCATTTTGTATGATGTTGGTTAGACATATTTTAAATTTTTCAGTATTAGCATTTATGTAAAGGGAATCTGTTGTAATATGCTGTTTTATTTCAACATTATATGAAAGAGCGAGTGGTGAAATATTATCTTTCACTTGATTTAATATGTAATTAATATCTAGTTCCTCTTTTATAATGTTTTGTGGTTTGGTTAAAGATAAATAGTTATTAATAGTAGATTGTATTTGCTGCATTTCAAGTAACATAATTTCTAAGTACTTATCTTGGGACATCTTAGCACTCTCATCTTCATTTAGTAGTTGAGTGAATCCACGTACCGTGGTCAGTGGATTATGAATTTCATGCGCGATCGATGCAGCTAGTTCGCTAGCTATATAAAATTTTTCTGCTCTTTGCATTCTTTCTTTTATTTTATATTTCTCGATCATTCCTTCTATTAAATAAACTGATAATAATACTGTGAAAATATTTATGATTATATAATTGAATAAAAATTCAATGAGAGTAGAGTCAATTTTACTACCTGTATTTATTTGCGTTACAATACCGCAGATAGAAAGGGAAGTTGTACATATCAAAATAAGTAGAATACTTAATAATATCTTCTTTTCTTTGAAATAAGTAGGTGACAAGTAACGAAACATGATTGTAATAACAGAAATAACAGTAAAGATAATAAATGATGGGAAGACTCCGCTTCCACCTAAGTAAAATCTATAAGAAAGATATAAAACTCCAATACAAATAATGCTCTTTGTATTTCCATATAGAAAAACTAATATAATGGGAATAAAACGTAAATCATAAATGAACCCAGCGTGTAAATGAAAAGGAAAAGTCATACAAAAAATAATTGCAATGGAGGAAAGTACAGAAATTAATATATTATTACATGCCATTTTTTCTTTATGTTCTAGCCAAAATACTTGGTAACTAAGGATACAAATAATAATAATAAATGTATTTAATAATAGTGTAGGAATTCCCATAGTTTATACCTCTCTGAGAGTTTGTAAGTAGGATTATGTATGTGTTTAATCTAGGTGTTTGATTTTATTAGATTTTCTATCTTTAAAAAAGAAAAGGAAGGGCACTTGAAAAAGTGCTTTTTTACCATTTATATTAAAATCGATGAGGAAGATAGAATAAAAAGTTACTTTTACTTATGAACAAAAAAATTGAAAGTAGCCCTTGTATAGGTAAAAGATGAAGCAAATTACTGAAATAGTTACGTTTCTCTGGAGTGAATATTCCGAAAAAACATTGTGTATGGCGAAATCCATTTTATAACCTTCGCCATATTAACATGCAACTTATTAAATTACAAAGAAAAAATTAAAAATTATTATTTTTTTGTTATTTTAATTTATTTAAAAACGTAAAAGTATTCAAGAGGTTACCATTGAGATGCTAGGGTACTTAGACCAATATTCGAACTTAGTAATAACGTTGTTACTTTTATACTAATATTCTTAATACTAATGTTAGTATAATTGATCGATTGAAAGTTCCGATAATTACCTACGTACCCCTTTTTTTATATCATTTTATATTAAATACAATGATATTTATTGTCACATAATAATGCAAATTTCCAGTAAACTAATAGAAAAAATCCTATAAAAACATAATTTACTATCTTTTATATAAACATTGCAGGTGTAAATGCAATAAAATTTCATTATTAATACATATATTCAATTTGAAAATATCTTTGTAGTGGTCCTTCATGCGAAGAATCGTTTCCGTACTCCAACTACCGTTATTCTAGTATTTTACCAAGTTTCTTATTTTGTTAAGGTATCCTAATATTGTTACTTTTGTGAAATGAAATGTTTTAATATTATAATTTATAGTGAATGTTGAGAAAATAAATAATTTGTAAAAATAATATAATATTTGTAACTTTATGTCTTATAATATGAAATATCTTCGTTGTGATTATTTTAAATATTTGAATAATACATCAGATTCATTTTATCTAGGGAGGTTTTAAAATTGGGGAAAAGAGTTGTTAAAAGAGTTTTTGCATTATTATCAGTACTAGCATTATTCTTTAATGTGTTTCTACCGAAGGCAAATGCGGAGGTTATGACGCATGAAAAGTATTCAATGAACTGGAGTTATAGCAACAGTTTAGGAAAGGATATCCGAACTGAAATTATCAAAAATTCAAGCGGTCAAATTGCTTATTGTTTAACTCTAGGTTTAAAATCACCAAATGGTGAAGATCTTCCTGAAATGGGGAAAACAGATAATGTAGTATATAGGGTTCTATTAAATGGTTTCCCACAAAAAAGTATAGAACAACTGGGAGTAGCTAATAAGAATGAAGCACATTACGCAACTCAGCTTGCGGTTTGGAATGCATTAGGTCAACTTGATGTAAATGAATTAAAGCATGAAAATAAAAATGTTGAAAAAGCGGCTAAGACAATTATTAATGCTGCAAATACAAGTGAAGATACTCAAGATATTTTTATGAATGTGATTCCTGCTGAAAAGCAAAAGGCAGAATTAAAGGGTGAGTTTTTTGAAACAAACCTATACACAGTACAAACAAATGCTAAGAGTGGTTCTTATAAAGTAGTAGCGAAAAATGCACCTAATGGAGTTAAAATTGTTAGTGAAAATGGAGAAGTGAAAGATCAGCTTTCACTTGGGGAAAAATTCCGTATCCAAATTCCTAAAGATACAAAAACAGGTGAATTTAATCTAAGTGTTGCTGCAAATTTAACTAAAGTTCAAGCAATTGCTTATCGCGGTACTGATACTGTTCAGAATGCTACAGTGCTACTAGAAAGAAATGAGGAAAAGCTTAGTAGTGACCTTGCAGTAAATTGGGAAGCTGCTGGTTCTTTAAAAATTAAAAAGGTTGGGGAAAATGGAGAAATATTAGCTGGTGCAGTATTTGAAGTCTTTAATGCAAATAATGAATCAGTTGGAAAAATCACGACGGGTGCTGATGGTACTGCAGAATTAAATAACCTACCAATTGGTACCTACACAGTAAAAGAAATTAAAGCACCAACAGGTTATGTTTCAGGTGATAAACCACAAACTATTGAAGTTAAGACAGGGGAAATAGGAGCTGTTCAAGTAGTAAACAACAAAGTAAAAGGTAACATCGAAATAAAAAAACTTAGTGATTCAGGTAAGATGTTACCTAATGTTGAATTCACGGTCTTTACTGAAGATGGAAAAGAAGTGAAAAAAGTAGTAACAAAAGAAAATGGAATTGCAAATGTTGATGGTCTTACGTATGGTAAATATTATTTCTTAGAGACAAAAACACCTAATGGATATATTGGAAATAAAACAAAGTATCCTTTTGAAATTAAAGAGCACAATAAAACACTTACTTTTACAGTGGAAAATACAGAAGTGAAAGGTAGTGTGAAATTACTAAAAGTAGATAATGAAGATATCAGTAAAAAATTAGAAGGTGCAGTATTCGAGCTAAAAGATGCAAGCGGGAAAGTAATTGGGGAATATAAGACAGATAAAAATGGTGAAGTTAACGTCAAAGATTTAGCGTATGGTAAATATTCATTTGTAGAAAAGGCTTCTCCAAATGGTTACGTTCTTATTACAGAACCAATTGTGTTCGAAATAAAGGAACACGGGAAAATTATTGAGCTATTAGCAGTTAATCATCTTATCAAAGGTGATCTAGAAATTACAAAAGTTGATGTAGCTGATGGAAACAATAAGCTTCCGAATGCAGAGTTTACTATTTATAATGAAGCAGGAAAAGAAGTAGTTAAAGGGAAAACAGACGATAAAGGTATCGCGAAGTTTGAAAAGTTACCATTTGGAAAATACACATATAAAGAAACTGTTGCACCAAAAGGTTATGTATTGAATGAAGAAATATTCTCTTTTGAGATCAAAGAGAATGGTCAAATCATTAAACATATTGTCAAAGATGAAAAGATTCCATCAGTAAAAACAACAGCTACTGATAAAACCGATGGTACAAAAGAAATGCACACTTCTAAGTTTGTAACAATCCAAGATAAAGTGGAATACAAAGACCTACAAGTAGGTAAAGAGTACACTTTAAAAGGTAAATTAATGGATAAAGAGACTAATAAACCATTAGTTGTAAATGGTAAAGAAGTAACTGCTGAAACTAAGTTTACACCAAAAGAAGCAAATGGTTCTATTACACTAGATTTCACTTTTGATGCAACTGGTTTAGAAGAAAAAGAAGTAGTAGTATTCGAAGAGTTACTGAAAGACGGAAAAGTTGTTACTACACATGCTGATATCAATGATAAAGGTCAAACAGTTAAGTTCGTTAAGCCATCAGTAAAAACAACTGCTACAAACAAAGCTGATGGTGGAAAAGAGATTCATTCAAAGGATTCTATCACTATTCAAGATAAAGTAGAGTATACTAACTTAGTTGTTGGTAAAGAGTACACTGTAAAAGGTAAATTAATGAACAAAGCTATTAACAAACCATTATTAATTGATGGTAAAGAAATAACAGCAGAGACTAAGTTCATTGCAAAAGAAAAGAATGGTTTTGTAACATTAGACTTTACTTTCGTTGGTGCTGAACAGCAAGGAAGAGAAGTAGTTGTGTTTGAAGACTTATTGCATGAAGGTCAAGTAATTGCAACTCACACTGACATTAACGATGTAGGTCAAACAGTTCGATTTGTAGAGCCTTCTATTAAAACGACAGCTACAAACAAAGCTGATGGTTCTAAAGAGTTAGACGCTTCTAAATCTGTAACAATCCAAGATAAAGTGGAATACAAAGACTTAATCGTGGGTAAAGAGTACGTTGTAAAAGGCAAACTAATGGATAAAGCAACAAAAAAACCATTATTAGTTGATGATAAAGAAGTAACAGTAGAATCTAAGTTTACTGCAAAAGAAAAAAATGGTTCTATCACACTCGATTTCACATTTAATGCATCTGCATTACAAGGTAAAGAAGTGGTAGTGTTTGAAGAATTGTATCAAGATAATGTCTTGGTTGCTATTCACGTTGACATCGAAGATAAGGGTCAAACGGTGAAATTTAAAGAAGTAAAACCGGAACAACCAAAACCAGAACAGCCGAATCAAGATGAAAATACTCCAACATCAGAGCAACCTAAAGAGCAAGTAAAAGAGCAACCACAACCTAAGAAAGAAATTCAATCTAAAATTGGATGGTTACCCCAAACAGGTGCTGACCTTACAAGTTGGATCTCTATGGCTGCAGGTGCATTATTGTTAATTGTTGGTGGAGTGATTTTCCTAAAACGTAAAAATGCATAAAAATTAAAAAATAAGCACATCTGTTTTTTTACAAGATGTGCTTATTTTTATGTTAATAATTTAGTCCTATTTACAGTATTTTAATCTATTTGCTTATTTTTGAGTTGTTGTAATAATTCCCTGTTTTCTTTTCCTTAGCTTTCAAAGTGTCAGCTTCTAAATTCACTGTGAGACAAAATCCCTTAGCTATTTCAAAAGGTCTCATAGAGAACTGGGGGATATAATGCTCTTTTTTTACAAACTGTGTTTTTTCTGCCGTGATAAAGCAACAAATCCTTTCCTGCTATCATTATAGAGATAATTTTATCAAAAAAAGAGAGCGTTATCTCTTCAATTTAGATAAATGGGACACAAAGTAGTATGGTGTGACAGAAGTGGCTTTGACCTTACTGAAATGTTAAAGGGAATTTTCATTCATATAGATTGTTTTAAAAAAGGTGCGAAGTCAATTCTATGACTTTGCACCTTTTTATTTCACTTGAACTTTGTTTAAGCGCGTTTATCTACTCATTGTTACGCGTGAATTGCGTTTAAAATCGACACTTTATTCGTAGTAAATAATACATAATTTTGTTTTACAGTTCTAATTAATATACGATCAGTTGTCCCATATGCTGTTCCGATACGGATTGCACTTGGTTCTTCAACACCCGCATAGGTAGCATCTTCGGTAACCTCAATCACATCACGTAATGGAATCGTGACCTCCGCAAATTGCCATGAAATAATTAACTCTTCTTTTGTTTTTTTGACATCAATACCTAGCATTATACCAAGACCTTTCTATAATAGAATGCTACACTTCTTATCTTATTATACAAATTTTTAGATTATTTTTCTACATGTATGAATAGAGCTGATATTTTAAGGGTGCCAAAAGAAAGGGAAGATATACTATCAATCTATTAAGGAATACGTTATGAAGAAAAGTTCACAGGGAATTAATATGGATTTGATATGGTTGAAGTATGATGAATGAGTAACAGTAGGAGTTGCAGGAAGGAAATGAATGATGAGACTTAAATTAGTAGGAACCTTAACTTGTATAGTAGTAATGTTAGGTATCTTTATCATTTACACCAATATATCTATTGGTAAAGAACCATATAAGACAAACCATGAAACTAGTGAAAACTCCATAAATAAAGAAAAAAATAGTAAGCAAAATGGGACCTCAAATAAGATAGCAAGTTCCTTTGCTAGTATACAGGCTGTAGTAAATAAGGAATATGGTTTACCCGAAGACTATATGCCAGAGGATTTAGTTGTACCAAATGTACCGTTCTCATTTAGTGGAACGGTAGAAAAGAGTCATCTTCGTAAAGAAGCAGCGGAAGCGTTAGAAAAACTATTCCTTTTAGCTAAGCAAGATGGGATCCAGTTGAATGCTGTTTCAGGATTTCGTTCCTATGAGTATCAAAAAGGTCTGTATGCCAACAATGTTAAAAAGAAAGGGCAAGAGCATACGGATCGCTTCTCTGCAAAGCCAGGGCATAGCGAACATCAAACAGGGTTAACGATGGATGTTTCTTCTAAAAGTGCGAACAATGAACTAGAGCTATCCTTTGCGAATACGAAGGAAGGAAAATGGCTGAAAGAAAACGCGCATCGTGCAGGGTTTATCATTCGTTATCCTAAGGGGAAGGAAAGTATTACGGGTTATGCATATGAACCTTGGCATATTCGCTATGTAGGAGATATTGCTGAAAATATATATAAGGAAAAACTGACTTTAGAAGAATATATGAATCTGTGAAAATAGAATTGAAGAGTTAAACTGTATTCATTGTTTATGAATGCTACTTTTTCTATTAAAAAGCCTAATTTCTCAATGTTTTGTAGAGAAATTAGGTTTTTTTCATCACTTCATTAGAGTTTTTTAGGCTTCGTTCGTTGGTATACTTCACACAATATTATAAAGGAAATAGAACTTACTGAAGATAACATATGAATGTTTTATAAATGTATCAAAAAAGTGAACAAAATCGTTATTTTGCACAACAAGATAGTCAGCGTAATGAAATAACTGCTTGTAAAAAAAGAAGCCCTATAGGAAATATTACAGGGCTTCACCAAGTTGAGTTATGTCGTATTCAAAAGGGATTTTAACATGATATTTGTGTTGAATAAACTGGTAAATGTGTCCAAGTAATTTGGAGCTATTTTATAAAAAAAGAGAAGCGCTTAATCAGGACGCTCCTCTTAATGCCAATACACAATAACTATCCCATTATACTGTATAAGCGTAAAATATTTAACAATTACCTTCATGGTAAATATTTCATTTTGTCTTAGTGCCTTTAAATCACGAAAAAAGGTTCTGCTGTTTCCAACAGAACCTTTCCTAAAATGGCAAAGAGTAACTCTTACCTTACTCTTTGTTCATATACTACAGGAGTTTTAATGAAAATCCAAGGCTCCTTATATTGAGAAATAAAGAAGAATCATTATAAAAATTTTTATCTTTTTTCATAAATAAAAGAGCAGCTAGCAAAAACTAACTGCTCAATACAAGGAGATACAGAGAAAACTAAATGGATTTTGGCATACAGCCTATCAACATTATGGACATAATATTGATTTTTATTCGAAGGAATTCATGTTTTACAAATCAGATTATGATAGTCGATATTCTCCATATTGACCAGAAAAGAACCAAGAATTCTAGTGAAATTCCAAGTGTTTTTTTCCTAGTTTTTTGAAATTCTTTTACTAAATAGCCAATAGCGCTAATTGCTAGAAGAATGAAAAGAATAAGTTCTAGTGTAACTGGCATTTGATCTACTCCTAATCTATTATTTTAATTTAGTATATAACGATTATAAGATATTTTTTTGTGGTTAGTGGTGAGAAATTAAACAAAACCATCTCTTTACGAAAAAAGGTCCTGTTGTTTCCAACAGAACCTTTCCTAAAATGGCAAAGAGTAACTCTTACCTTACTCTTTGTTCATATACTACAGGAGTTTTAATGAAAATCCAAGGCTCCTTATATTGAGAAATAAAGAAAAATCATTTAAATTGTTTTTGAGTAGAAATGAAAATAGGGGTTTGCCTTAAACATTTATTATTAATCAAGAATATGAGTATAGAAACAGGTTTAAATTTTGTAATGGTGGAGGGGATTGTTGTGGACATAACTCAAAGTGTGGTAAGAATAGTGGTTAATGGGAAAGACCTTCCGTTCACTTCAGTTCAAACCTCTGTATGGAATCATGGACCTGTAAATGATTTAATCGTTTCGACGAATCAGAGAGTGAATGAGCTTTATCAATTCATGTGGTCACAAGTACCAGTTACGATCTCGGTGTATTTTCTTCAAGGGGCGGACTTAATGAGATTCGCTAGGATCGCTGGAATTAATGAACGTGTAACGGGAGAATATATATATCATTTCATTTGGGGATAAGAAGAATTCAAAGTAGCTTAACAGCTGCTTTTTTATTTTGCATAGAAAAAGGAACCATAATAGGCTCCTTAATTTGATTCAGAAGTTGTGTAGTTTTTCTTGATGATATCTTTTATGTTGATAATTAAGGATATAAGGAATCCAGCAGCTAGGATACCGTTTACCCAGTAATATGTATTCCCGGATGTGAATTTATTATAAAAGGAATCGATATTATAATACACTAAGCCTGCTGAAATGACGGTAGAGATTACTAACGTACCAAAACTTTTCATGACGTTGCCCTACGATTCTGAAATTTTAGACTTTTAATACAATTATACATTTAAATAAAAAGGTTTACAAAGGAATTACCATAAGGAGGAGTTATAACGAGTTTCTTCCAATTGATGGTTTTTATTTTTGAAAAAATAACTATTTTATAAAAATATTTTTTTGACCCCCATAAAATTATTTATTCCTTCGAATATATATAAGTAGAAGAAAATAAATGAAAGAAAAAGCTAAAATTACCAAAAATATAGCGAAGAGTTATTCAAAGATTGCAGCTAAAATAGAAAAGAGCAAGTGGTATTGCAAAAGAAAACAAGAAAGTAATACAAAATACAGACTTCACTTTAGTACAAGTGGAAAAAATAGTCATATAAAAAGTCGGCCTCGAAAAATATGAGCACCAGCAAGAAGACAAGCCCAAAGAAAAGTACTAAGAAAATGTGGTTAAATGGTCACTTGTTTAGTGGCCATTTTGCTATTTGAAGCAGAAGGAGGCAGGAAGATTACTAGTGTTGAGTTTAGTAATGAAAATCTTAAAAAAAACGAAAATAGAAGATATCGTATTTAACATACAAAACAACGGAGGAGATAAGGAAGCTTTTATCGTACAGTATCAGCCGTTTATTAGAAAATCAATCTCGTCTGTCTGCCGCAGGTACATTACAGAACAGGATGATGAATATAGTATTGGATTGTTTGCGTTTAACGAAGCAATTGAACAGTATTCATATAAAAAAGGAAAATCTTTTCTAGCGTTTGCTGATCTTCTTATAAAAAGAGATGTAATTGACTATATACGCAAGGAGTCTAAGCATAATCTTGTCTTTTTAAAAGAAGATAAGCAAGAGGAAATATTAGAAATACAAGTATCGCTTACGGAGTATATGAAAGAGATGGAAAATAGTAACCGTAAGGAGGAAATTCTTCATTTTCAAAGTGTGCTAGCTGAGTTTAAAATCACATTTTCAGAGCTTGCTAAGGAATCCCCTAAGCATCGTGATACGCGTGAGCACTTAATAGAAATTGTAAAGATTATTATAAAAGACGAGAAAATGATGGAAGAGCTGTTCCGAAAGAAAAAGTTACCCCTTAAACATATTGAACCATGTGTTAGGGTAAGTCGTAAAACGTTGGAGCGACATCGAAAATACATTATTGCGATGTGTATTATCTTTGCAAACAACTATACATATATTCTGGATTATATAAGAGGGGAGAAGCATGATGAATAAAGGAATTGTGATGGATATAAAGAAACATAACGTAGTTGTTTTAACTCCAAATGGAGAGTTTATTACGTTTAAAAGAAAAGTACACTCTTACATGATTGGAGAGGAAATCTCGTTTAACGAACAAGAGCAAAGAGCACCGCGTTTTTCAATGCCACCTTTCTTAAAGCCTACAACAGTAATTGTTGCTGGTTTTCTATGCGTATTGCTGTTTTTCTACAATCAACCGGAAGAAAAAGTGTTTGCTTATGTCTCAGTTGATATAAATCCAAGTTTAGAGGCGAGCGTAACGGAAGATCTTCGTGTTATAGATTTGCGGGCTTGTAATGATGATGGAAGGCGTATTTTAAAAGAAATGAAAGGGTGGGAAAATAAGCATCTGCAAGACGTAATACGTACTATTATAAAGCAGAGTCAAAAGGATAAGTACTTAACGAATGATAAGCAAGTTATGCTAACAGCTGTTACAAAGGACAAGTCGTTAGAACCTCAGTTGGAAAAGGCTATGCAAGAATTAAAGAAAGAGTATGAGATAAAACATATTACAGTTGAATATCAAAGCAGTACGATGCAAATGCGGGAGGATGCCAAGAAAGCAGGGGTTGGAACGGGCGTTTATATAAAACAAGAGAATGAGAAGCAAAAATCGCTTACTCCACCTGCACCTCCGTCTAATCAAGAACAACAAAAGTCATCTTCTGATGCATCATCGGACGCATCTCCTGTAAAAGAAGAAAGCAACGAGAAGAAAGAGCATATAGAACAAAAGCAATCTAAGGAACAACAACCGAAGCAAATAAAAGAAAATAATGGGAATCAGCAAGAGAACAACGGAAGAGGATCACAAGGAAATAATGGGAATGGGCAAGGAAACAACGGCAGAGGGTCACAAGGAAATAATGGAAATGGGCAAGGAAACAACGGCAGAGAGTCACAAGGAAATAATGGAAATGGGCAAGGAAACAACGGCAGAGGGTCCCAAGGGAATAATGGAAACCAGCAAGGGAACAACGGAAGAGAATCGCAAGGGAATAATGGACATCAGCAAGAAAACAACGGTAGAGGTCCACAAAAAGAAAATAATGGACACCAGCAAGAAAACAACGGTAGAGGTCCACAAAAAGAAAATAATGGACACCAGCAAGAAAACAACGGTAGAGGATCACAAGGGAATAATGGGCATCAGCAAGAGAATAACGGAAGAGAATCGCAAGGGAATAATGGGAATGGTCAAGGGAACAACGGAAGAGAATCGCAAGGGAATAATGGGAATGGGCAAGGAAACAACGGAAGAGAATCGCAAGGGAATAATGGGAATGGTCAAGGGAACAACGGAAGAGAATCGCAAGGGAATAATGGGCATCAGCAAGAAAACAACGGTAGAGGATCGCAAGGGAATAATGGGCACCAGCAAGGGAACAATGGCAGAGGGTCTCAGTAAGGAAAGCTCCTACCACATAATATTTAGTGAAAGAAAAATCTATAGAATATTGAACGGAGGGGAGATTCCTTCCATCTGAAGATATTTTTTAACATTTTTTTAAAATGACGGACATAAAATCGTATATCCTTTCGAATTATATATATGGATATCATTAATGTTTATATAAAAGGGGAGAAAAAATATGAAAGAAATGTATGAAGAAATCACTGAAGTATTGAAGGTATTAGCACATCCTGTTCGTTTATCATTAGTAAAAATAATGCTTGCAAAAGGTCCTATTAACGTAACGACAATGTATGAAACATTACAAATGCCTCAAAGTACAATTAGTCAACATTTATCTAAACTAAAAGCTACAAAGGTCGTTACAGGTACTCGGAAAGGGTTAGAAATTTATTATGAAGTAACAGATAATCGTACAAAAGCGATATTATTAAGCTTGGCTTAAAGGGTAACTGTTTAGATTTCAAAATTAAGTAAGCAATTCAGCGACTATAATTTTCTTATTAACATTAGTCGTATGTGTTGTTGTTTTTAATTTGTTTAATACATTTCTTTATTAGGGTCTTGCCGTATCACTATCAAGCTAAAGTTTAAATGGATTATAAAAATGAAGGTTTTCTTATTAGGGTCTTTTTGTTAGCTTGATAGTGATGTGCCATTCCCACTAGTATGTAAAGAATTTGGTAGTTTTTTTAGTCATGTAATCTTTTGATCTGATGGTCTTTTCCCCATTCAAATAGTTCATCCATAATTTGCATTAAAGATTTTCCATGTTCGCTTATTGTGTACTCAACCTTTGGTGGTACTTCTTGATATACAGTACGATGGATAATCCCATCAGCCTCAAGTTGCCGAAGTTGCTGTGTGAGAACTTTTTGTGTAATGTTTGGAATTTCTCGTTTTATTTCATTTGTTCGCATTTTTCCATCCGCCAAAACACATAAAATATGAATTTTCCATTTTCCACCGATCACGTCGAGTGTCGTTGCGATTGGGCAATTATCATTTTGATTCATATAACACCTCCAAAGGTACTTTAAGGTTCCTATAGCACTTTAAAGTACGTACTTTTCAATTATATGTGACTCATTCATACTAATACTAAAGCGTTTGAATTATTTATAAGGGGGAAGAAAATATATGAAAACACTTGTAATTGTAGCACATCCTGATATTGAAAAGTCTCGAATTAATAAAAGATGGGTAGAAGAACTTGAGAAATATCCAGATGAAATAACGGTGCATGAATTATATAAAGTGGCACCAAATTGGCAATTTAATATTGAAGAAGAACAAAAGCTGTTAGTAGAGCACGACCGATATATATTCCAATTTCCACTCTACTGGTATAGCTCACCACCATTATTAAAAAAATGGTTCGATGATGTATTAACATATGGATTTGCCTATGGATCAAAAGGGGATAAAGTGAAGGGGAAAGAATTTGGTGTAGCTATTTCTATAGGTGGGTTAGAAAAAGACTATAAAAATAGCGGAATTACAATGGATGAATTAACGAAACCATTCCACGCTACGAGCTTATATACAGGAATGGAATTTATACCATCATTTTATTTATATGGTGCGGAATATGAAATCAGTGATGAAGAGATTGACAAAAGTGCACCTGAGTATGTGAAATATGTGATGAATAAGGAGTTTTCTAATATATAAGGAGAAATAGCCATTTACTTGTTAAGTAGATGGCTATTTTTGTTTATCCCGCATTAACCGCCCGTAGGGTGTGGACTAATAATCAGTGGGGATGAACACCTCACATCGACTAAAGATTCACTTCATTTAAATTCACTAAGTTTAATCTTTAGTAAATTAATAATTAATCTGGTAAAATAAAAACCCTAACATATATAAAGGGGAGTTTTACTTGAGAACGATGCGACAATTATTACAAAAAAGAGCAATGCAGTCACCAAATTTGGAAGCGCTTATCTGTGGAGAGAAAAGGTATTCGTTTCAGCAGTATAATGAACGAGTAAATCAGCTTGCACATTATTTGTTACATACCGGTGTGGAAAGAGGGGATCGTATAGGAATTCTATGCAAAAATAATCATCCGTTTCCAAGCGTTATGATGGCAAGCTTAAAAATTGGAGCGGTATTTATTCCGCTTAATCATCAGCTTACTGCTTATGAATTAGAATCGATTGTAAAAGAAGCGAGATTAAAAGTATTAGTTATTGATGATGAATTTAGTGAAGTTGTATTAAAGATTAATGGAGTTAAAGAAATTCCTTATGTAATTGAGACGACAAAAGAAGGATTTGGCTCATTTGAATTAAAATTAAAGGAACAGCCAATAACAGAGCCGAATGTGGAAGTTCATGAAGATGATGATGCCATTTACTTATTTACTTCAGGAACGACTGGACAGGCAAAAGCATGTGTAATTGGTCATAAAAACTTACACCATTATTTTACTGAAATTGCGGGGCAAAGAGAAATTCCAGCAGGTGAACGCTTTTTATCAGTGCACCCATTGTTTCATATGAGTGGCGTGCTTTCTATTTTAAATTGTATTTATCACGGCGTTACGATGGTCTTTTTAGCTGATTCGAATCCTACTCTTATTTGGGATAAGATTGAAGAAGAGAAAATTACTACAATGCTTGCGTTCCCAGCTGTTTATAGTTACATGCTTGATGAATTAGATAATAAAGAGCGCAACATTTCGACCTTTAAAGTAGCGCAAAGTGGTGGTACAAAAGTGCCAGAAACACTTATCCAAAAATATATGGAAAAAGGAATATATATGGTGCAAGGTTATGGGAGTACAGAAGGTTGGGTAGTAACTTCTTGGCATCCAAATATGGGAAAAGAAAAAATGTCTTCTGTAGGGAAAACTTTGAAACATGTAGAGCTGAAAATTGTTCATCCAGAAACAGGTGATGAACTAACAACAAATAAAGTTGGAGAGATTCACGTGAAAAGCCCGTACATGTTTAAAGGATATTGGAATAATGAAGAGGCAACAAAGAAGGTAGTAAAAGATAATTGGTTTAACATGGGTGATGCTGGCATGATAGATGACGATGGATTCCTACATATTATGGGAAGATATAAAGATGTTATCGTACGCGGTGGTGACAACGTATATCCAGATCAAGTAGAAGATGTTATTCATGAAATAAACGGTGTTTTAGAAGTTGCAGTAGTTGGGATTCCAAATGACTTTTGGGGGGAGGTTCCAACAGCTTACATTGTAAAGGACATTCAAACGTCTTTAACAGAAGAAGAGATTATTCAGCATTGTAAAGAAAAACTAGCAAGCTATAAAATACCAGAAGTTGTATTTATGGACGAATTACCGAAAAACGCTTTAGGGAAAGTGTTGAAGAGGGAATTAAGGGATGTTTTTCTTGTGAAATAAAAGGTTATTAAATAATGAAGAATCCAGTTATGTAAAAAGCATAACTGGATTTTTGTTTATAAAAAACATAATTATTTACTAGATTTTGTATTTTGTGTAAGATAATAAAGAATATTCAATTAACAATTAAAGGAAGAGATATAAATGAAGCTGCCACTATTACAAGTAGAGACAGAGAGACTGATTATTCGTCCATTTCAAAAAGAGGATTATGAAAGTTGGTTAGATGGATTCAATAAGAGGTTACCATCTCAATATAAATACGATGATGGCTATCATGACATGTCGTCTTCAACGAAAGAATGGTTTACGGAATGGATAAGAGGATTTGATGAGGCGGCAAGACGGGATGAAATGTACGTTCTAGGTATTTTTCAGAAAGAAGATGGTGCCAATATTGGAAAGCTAGAACTTATAAAAATTTTACGTATGGACTATCAATGGGCGATGATGGGTTACTCTATTCATAATCAACATTGGAAAAATGGATACGGAGCAGAAAGTGTAATAGCTGCGCTGCCGTTATTTTTTAATGGCCTTCAATTTCATAGAATCGAATTACATATACATATCGATAATGAGCCATCTATTCGTCTTGCAGAAAGAGCAGGATTTTCCTTTGAATGTAGGAGAGAGGCATTTTCTATGGGGAATGGTAAGTGGGCAGATTTTCTTAATTATTATAAAAATAATGAAACGAACAAATAAGGGGATAAAAAATGAAGACTATAAACGTATTTCATTACGACGCATTTACGAATAAACCAAATATGGGAAATCCAGCAGGTATTGTATTAGAGGCGGATGGATTAACGGAAGAGGACATGCAGCGTATTGCTGAAAAAGTTGGATTTAACGAAACATCTTTCGTTCTTTCTTCAGAAGTAGCAGATATAAGAATGCGCTATTTTACACCAGGGTTTGAAATGGATTTATGTGGTCATGGGACAGTTGGAACTATATATGCCTTGCGTGAAAGAGGTTTATTAGAAGAAAAAACAAACCTTACGATTGAAACGAAGGCAGGTATTTTACCGATACAAATAGGTGCAAATGAAAATGGAGAAACCTTTATTAAAATGAGGCAGGTAGCACCTCAGTTTAAAGATTTTGCAGGTTCAAAAGAAGAATTAGCTCATAGTATCGGGTTAGAAGTAACTGATTTAGATGCAAGTGTACCAATTGTATATGGAAGTACGGGGAACTGGACTGTAATTGTACCGATTAAAAATCTAGATGCATGTGAAAGAATGAAACCTAAAAATGAGGCGTTTCCATCGGTATTAAAAGAAATACCTAAGGCTTCTATCCATCCAGTTTGTCTAGAAACTTATGATGAACAGGTGCAAATGCACGGTCGTCATTTTTCATCACCTTATGCTGGAACGATTGAAGATCCAGTGACAGGAACAGCTTCAGGTGTAATGGGAGCGTATTATGCGACGTATTTGGAGAAAGATTTTGACCATGAATTGGAGTTAATCGTTGAGCAAGGACAGGAAATAAATAAAGATGGTCGTGTAATGGTTTATGTAACGAAAGATGTAGAAAATGAGAAGTTACAAATAGATATTGCGGGAACAGCGGTGTATGTGAAAGAGTTTGAATTTTCAATATAAAGTGAAACTTTAATCAGTGGGGGTTTTGTTCATCCCCCACCTAACTTCTTTGCTTCCGCTGAATTTTGAGGTGGAGGTCTTACTGCACGGCAAATAGCGGGATAAAAAAAGAAAGCCCGGAATACATCCAGACTTTCATTATCTATTCAACACTTCAATATACGAAGCATCTCCAGTTGTTCTTAAAGCAGAGCGGAAATTGTTGTTTTCTAACGTTTTAGCGACTTGTTGTAATTGCTGTGCATCATCATGATGGATAAGTAAGCTGTCGGCACCGCTTTCTTCTATATGAATGTGTTCGACACTTCCAATGGCATCATGTACTGCTTTTAAAAATTCAGGTTTCATATTGTCCTCCTAATATGTATGTAACGTTGTTGTTAGTATTTCCTTATTTTTGAAATATAAAAGTAAATGATTTTTTGTTATATTAAGATTTTGGAAGGGGTTTCCTATTCGTTTGTCAAATAATAGTAAAGTTGTCTTTTTAATTGAGGGAATCTTCGGAATTAAAGGGTGAGAGAATGGACATTTCAATAATTGTTGCACAGCTAGTTAAGGAGAAAGTTATTTCACATGATCCAAATAGTGTAAAAGCGTTGAACGGAGGAACGACAAGTACTGTATATTTGTTGGACGAAAAATATGTAGTAAAGCTGAATGAAGCGGAAATAATACGTGAAGAAGCTAATTTTCTCTCATTTTATGAGGAGAATAGTTTATTTTCAAAGCTTTTGTATAAGGAACCTTTACATACATATTTCGTGTATTCTTTCCTTGAAGGTAATACTTCGTGTAAACAAGGATATAAACGAAGTACGCTTCGTACACTTGTAAAAGAAGTTATCAATAAGTATAAAATGGTTCCAGGGGCAGAAGGCTGGGGATGGAAAGAAAGTTCGGTTCAATCTTGGAATGAATTTTTAACGGCAAATGTGATGGAAGCTTATGAAAATGTAAGACGTTACATAAGTGAGGAAGATTATAGAATTGTTCTTAAACTAGCAAATAGGGAAGCCGGAGTAAATCAGCCATTTTTATTACATGGTGATTGCGGATTCCATAACTTTATATTTCAAGAAAATAAGTTATATGGCGTGATAGATCCGTTACCAGTGTTAGGGGATCCTCTATATGATTTAATTTACGCGTTCTGTTCAACTCCGGAAGATTTAACAAAAGAAGTGATTGGTTATGCGATAAAACCATGTATATTTCATAAAAAAGAACGAGATTTATATGAGGAAATAGTCATAGGTTTATATTTGCGTATAGATACATGTTTGAGACACCACCCGAAAGATTTAGAAGATTACTTAGTAGCTTGGCGTTATTGGATGAACGAAATTGAGCCGGCTTTATAGTACAAATAGTTTGGGGGAGATAGTGAAATGAACATAGCAGAAGCAAAACGAGATTTAGCACAAAGAACGAAGAGGGGAATTCCTGTTATAATAGCTGGTATTTTGTTTTGGATTGTAGCGAGTGTAACGGGTATTCTTCTTTCAGAAAAACAAGTTGTGTGGGTGTATTTAATTGGTATGGGTTGTGTATTTCCTTGTGGCTTAATGATAGCTGCTATATTGAAAATTGATATGTTTGCGAAAGGAAATTCGCTAGGGACTTTAGCTGGAATAATTGGTGGGATAAATGTATTAAATATTCCGTTAGTGTTACTTGCATATTTTCAATTTCCAGAATGGTTACCTTTTGTAGTAGCAATGTTAATAGGTGTTCATTTTGTACCGTACGTATGGATTTATGAAAGTAAAAGTTATGGTGTATTGTCAGTAGGAACCGTATTTGTGACGTCAGTTTGCGGGATTCTTTTTGCAGACAATGGACTTATTGTAATTCCATTGTCAGTTACAGCTGTCTATTTACTGACTCTAATAGGTTTAGTAATCGAAAATAAAAAAGCAGAAAACGATCAACAAATATCAGCTTAGCAAAAAATTAAAGGGATAGGGGAATAACTATGAATAATTTCGTTTGTACAACGTGTGGCGTGCAGTATGCAGCGAGTGTGGAAGAACCGGTAAGTTGTGTTATTTGTGATGAGGAGAGACAATATGTTAATCCGAAAGGGCAGTCTTGGACGAGTTTAGAAAACTTGCAAACGAGTGATACATATAAAAATGAAATTATAGAAGAAGAAAATGGGCTTTATAGTATTACGACAAAACCAGAATTTGCGATCGGTCAGACGGCATTTGTAGTAAAAACAGAGTCATATCGTTTGTTATGGGATTGTATTACTTATTTAGATGACACGACAATTGAGAAGGTAAAAGAGTGGGGCGGATTAGATGCGATTGCACTATCCCATCCGCATTATTATTCAACGCAAGTAGAATGGGCAGAAACATTCGATGTACCAATTTATATACATGAAGACGATAAAGAGTGGGTGATGCGTCCAAGTAGTCGTATTATTTATTGGTCTGGTGAGTCTTTACAATTAGCAGATGGGATTACTGTACATCGTCTCGGAGGGCATTTTAGCGGCGGTTCTGTATTACATTGGGAAGAAGGAAATGATGGGAAAGGTATATTATTAACAGGTGATATCATTCAAGTTGTAGCGGATCAGCAGTGGGTAAGCTTCATGTATAGCTATCCAAACTTAATTCCATTACCGGCGAGAAAAGTTGAGGAAATGGCGAATCGAGTGAAACCGTTACAATTTAATCGTTTATATAATGCTTTTCACCGAGTAGTAAAAGAAAATGCAAATGAGGCAGTGGAACGTTCTGCTGAAAGATATATGAAAGCGATAGAAGGAAAGCTGTTTCATACGTAAAAGGAGTGCTAGATTAATGAAAACGTTAGTATGCTTTGGCGATAGTATTACAGCTGATGAAATACTTTTTGATGGAACACCGAGATTAACACCACGTTTGCAAGAGATGTTTCCAAATTGGAAAGTGGTTAATGGGGGTGTTCCAGGTGATAATACTTTCGATGCGTTAAATAGGATAGAAGATGATGTACTATCGCATAAACCAGACTTTGTAACGGTTTTTCTTGGTACAAATGATGCGGTCTCTTTTTCTCAAGTATCATTACAAGTATACAAAGAAAACTTAGAGAAGATTGTAAGCATGATTTCACCAGAAAAAGTATTACTTATTAGTCCTGCACCAGTTGATGAAGAAAGACAGCATAATAGAACGAATGAAGTACTCGGCCAATATGCAGACGTGGTTGAGGAAGTGGCGAAAGAAACAAGAAGTCATTTTTTAAATTTGTATGCTGAAATGATTCAAGAACAGCATTATAAAAAATTTGTAGAAGATGATGAAAAAGACGGTTTACACTTTGGACCACAAGGTTATGAGTATTTAGCGAAGTTAATTTGTGAAAAATTAAAAGGGATTCTGTAAGAAGCAAAGCTTGGGCGCTTTGCTTTTTTTGTATTCACATAAGTAAAATATAGTATCTTTTCGCAAGGGCATTGTAGCAAGGCAAAAATGCAAACACCTTAATATATTCTAATTAATCACAGAAATAGACAATTCCTGTACTAAATGTTTAGTACCTATAGCACTTTAAAGTACATACATTTTTAATGTGTTAAATATAATTCATAATAGCACCAGTAAGAAGAAAACAAGCGTTACGGTACTATAGAATCTGGTAATTCTAAAAAATGCCAATGTGGTATAAGACAATTAGGGAGGTTAAAGATATGAGTACTTCAAATTTGAGTGAAATAAGTAAACAAATATTAATAGAGGAGGAAACACTTCAATTTTCCTCTTTTACAAATGAAGATGCCTTGCAATTAGGTTTATATATCGTTGAAACAGCAAAGCGAGAGGGGAAATTGATTGCTGTTGATATAGCCAAAAATGGTGTGCAATTATTTCATTTCAAGATGACGGGGACAACTGAGGAAAATACGAAATGGATTGAGCGTAAAAAACGGGTCGTTTCCCTGCATAATCATAGCTCGTATTATATGCAGATAGAAAGTGAAATAAGCGGAGTTCCATATCATGAAAAATACCGTTTAGATGGCTCGGAATATGCTGCGTTTGGTGGATGCTTTCCTATCCAAATAAAAAACGTAGGGGTTATTGGGATGATAACAGTCTCAGGATTACCACCAGAAGTAGATCATGAATTGGTTATAAGAGCAGTTAAAAATCATTTAAATCAATAATAGAAGTAATTTTAAAGGTTAAATAAAAAGGCAAAAATGAACATATTCCTGTTCGTTTTTGCCTTTTTATTATTTATTTAAGGAAATGGACAGGGAGATGATATCCCTAAAAAGTACAAAGAGAATGTAGCGTGGATTCTAAGGGTCAACGTTTTCCTAGTAAACAACCATTTAAAGATATTATGAAATAAAAAATCTTCAATTCGAAACACTTTGCTTGACGATTATAATCTATGTAGTTAATATGATACACATAAAATAACTTAATTACTTTTAATAATTAAGTTATTTTATATAAGTCACGGTAGGTAAGTAGAATGTGGTAAAAATGCTTTGAATTGCCACTATTAATATTGGGGACAATTAGAAAGCGACAACTATAAAAAATTAGAAGTTAAGAAATAAGATTGGATCAACAATAATAGTAGCTTCTGTACAATGCATTTTTACTATAGTGACAATGACTATACATCACGAGGGGGGACTGAAATTGGAATCAATGACCTTTGTTTTATTTGGAGCAACAGGGGATTTAGCTAAAAGAAAAATTTACCCCGCGCTATATAACTTATATAGAGATCAAAAGCTTCCAAAGCGAATATCCGTTATTGGGCTTGGAAGGCGTGAAGTATCTCATTTAGATTTTCAAAAAAGAATAAAAGAATCCATAGAAACTTTTTCTCGTCGCAGAGAAGAAGGTACTCCGAAAATAGAAGATTTTTTAGAGTATTTTCGTTATTGTCCGTTAGATGTGAATAAGCCAGAAGATTATAAAAGGTTATTACAAGTAGTTCGTGAAAGGGAAGAAGAACAAAATATACAAGGGAATAGAATGTTCTACCTTTCAGTTACTCCGGACTTCTTTGAGACAATTGCTTTAAATATTAAAGAAAGTGGACTTGATAAAACGGATGGATGGAAGCGCCTGATGATTGAAAAACCGTTTGGTCATGACCTTAAATCTGCCCGAGAGCTGAATGATAAGCTTAGCCGAACGTTTGAAGAAGACGAAATATACCGTATTGATCATTATTTAGGTAAACCGATGATTCAAAATATTGAAGCACTTGAATTCGCAAATCCTGTTCTCCAATCGATTTGGAATAAAGAACATATTGCGAATGTACAAATAACAGCTAGTGAAACGGTTGGGGTAGAAGAAAGGGCAGGATATTATGATCATGCAGGAGCCATTCGCGATATGGTTCAAAATCATATGTTGCAAATATTAATGATGACTGCTATGAATTTGCCGGAAAAAATTAATGCATGTGAAATTCGTGAGGAAAAACGAAAAGTGATGGAGACTCTTCGTAAAGTGAAAAAAGAAGACGTTCAGAACCATATCGTTCGCGGGCAATATGCTTCAGGGGAGATAAAAGGACAACAAGTTGTAGCGTATAGGGAGGAGCCAGGAGTAAATCCTTCTTCTCAAACAGATACATTTGTTGCGGCTCGCCTATGGATCGATAACCCATTTTGGACTGACGTTCCCTTTTATATACGAACAGGAAAAAGAATGAAAGAAAAGTCTACTCGTATTGTAATTGAGTTTAAAAATACATTAAAACAGCAATATCAAGATAGTAATCCAAATGCAGAGCCTAATTTGTTAATCATTGAAATTAGCCCAAATGAAAATGTTTCACTCCAATTAAATAGTAAAAATCCATTGAACAATGGAGAGCTTGAACCGATCCGTATTCATTTTACTTGTGAGCAAACAGGAGTGGGAATACCTGAAGCCTACGAAAGGCTTATCTATGATGCTGTATGCGGAGATTCTACATTCTTTGCACATTGGAGAGAAGTTGAGTTGTCGTGGGAGTGGGTGCAGCCAATACTTGAAGCATTCGAAGAAAATTTGTTACCTCTTCATGAATATGAGTCTGGCTCGTATGGTCCGGATACTGCTCATGCTCTATTACAAGAAAGTGAATTTAAATGGTGGTTAGATGAAGGATTGAAAAAATAAGTACATTCTTATAAGTAAAGCAATATGAAAAAAGATATTCATCATTTTATTAACATGTATTTATGATGAAAGGTAATTCAAGGAGGAATTATATTATGAGAGTAGGATTAATTGGTTTAGGTAAAATGGGATTAAATTTAGGGAAGAATTTAATGGATCATAAACATGAAGTAGCTGCATTCGATTTAAATACGAGTGCGGTGGAAGAAATGAAAGAGTATGGTGCTACAGGTGTATCTAGTTTAAGCGAACTCGTTCAATCATTGGAATCACCAAGAATTCTTTGGGTAATGGTTCCGCACGCTGTTGTTGATTCTGTTATTAATGAGGTTACACCGTTGTTATCAAAAGGAGATATTTTAATTGAAGCTGGGAATTCACATTATAAAGAGTCTATTCGCCGATATGAGCAACTAAAGACAGATGGCATTCACTTTATGGATGCAGGAACTTCTGGCGGAATGGAAGGTGCTCGAAATGGTGCTTGTTACATGATCGGAGGAGACCAAGAAGCTTGGGACATCGTTGAACCTATCTTCCGAGATACAGCTGTAGAAAATGGATACTTATATGCTGGCAAAGCTGGTAGTGGTCACTTTTTAAAAATGATTCACAACGGAATTGAATACGGAATGATGGCTGCTATTGGTGAAGGATTTGAGGTTTTAGAGAAGAGTGAATTTGACTACGATTATGAAAAAGTATCAAAAGTATGGAACAACGGTTCAGTCATTCGCTCTTGGTTAATGGAATTAACTGAAAATGCATTTTCTAAAGATGCAAAACTGGATGAAATTAAGGGCGTTATGCATTCTTCTGGTGAAGGGAAATGGACAGTAGAAACAGCATTAGACCTTCAAACAGCAACTCCTGTTATCGCGATGTCTTTATTAATGCGCTACCGCTCATTAGACAATGATACGTTTACAGGAAAAGTTGTAGCAGCTCTGCGCAATGAATTTGGCGGACATGCAGTAGAAAAGAAATAAACATTTTAAAATTATAACTCGTTAGCGTTTAAAAAATGGAGGGAATGAATCATGAAGTTTTTTATCGATACTGCAAATCTTGAGGACATAAAAAAGGCATATAAACTAGGGGTTTTAGCTGGCGTTACAACGAATCCTTCTTTAGTAGCGAAAGAGGGCATTAAGTTTGAAGACCGTATTGCAGAAATTTGTCAGGCAGTACCTAACGTTGAATCTGTTTCGGCAGAAGTAACTCCAGATGTTGTTGCAGCTGAAGAAATGATCTCCCAAGCAGAAGAACTAATTAAAATTAACGGTGGCGATAAAAACATCACGATAAAACTTCCGATGACATTAGCAGGATTAGAAGCTTGTCGCTATCTTACAGAAAAAGGTGTGAAAACGAACGTTACACTTATTTTCACTGTGAACCAAGCTCTTTTAGCTGCCCGAGCAGGTGCAACGTACGTTTCTCCATTTTTAGGTCGCTTAGATGATATTTCTGAAGATGGCGTATTATTAGTTGCTAAAATTGCTGAATTATTCGATGTTCATCAATTAGATACACAAATTATTGCGGCTTCTGTCAGACACCCAGACCATGTCACTCGTGTAGCGATGGCAGGTGCTCACATTGCAACAATTCCTTATAAAGTCATTGAACAACTTGCTATGCATCCACTAACAGATCAAGGTATTGAAAAGTTTGCTGCGGATTGGGCGAAAGCGCCTAAGTTATAATGAAATGAAGATTTCACTTTTCAAAATAGCACTATAGTTATGAAAAGGACCTCCTTATGAGAGAGAAGCTTATTAAAACGTAGCTCTCATAAGGGAGCGTCTTTTTTGTATACATCATGGTGCTCTTTTGTTATAGGAATAATTTGAAAGGGGTTACATAGTGAGCTCGAAATATATGATTGGTGTAGATATTGGGACAACTAGTACAAAATCAGTTTTGTTTTCGATTGATGGATCAGTTATTGCAAGTCATGGGATTGAATATCCTTTATATTCTCCCGCACCAGAAACAGCAGAACAAGATCCAGAAGAGATTTTTCAAGCGGTCATACATACGATTAAAGAAACTATACAATCAAGTAATGTGCAGCCAGTTGATATTTTTTGTGTTTCTTTTAGTTCGGCAATGCATAGTGTCATTGCTGTAGACGAAGCAGGGAAGCCGTTAACGAGATGTATCACTTGGGTAGATAATAGAAGCGCCAGCTGGGCAGAAAAAATAAAGAATGATATGAATGGTCATGAAATTTACCTTCGTACTGGAACACCAATCCATCCTATGACACCACTTTCGAAATTAGTTTGGCTTAAGAATGAACATGATGAGTTGTTTGCAAAAAGCTATAAATTCATCTCTATTAAAGAGTATGTTTTCTATAAGTTATTTAAGGAATATGTAATTGATTATTCTATTGCATCAGCAACAGGAATGTTCAATTTGAAATCTTTAAAATGGGATGAGGAAGCTCTTCGTGTTGCAGGAATTACCGATGAAAAGTTATCTACAGTTGTTCCAACGACGCACAGTTTAATAGGGATAAATGAAGAACTTGCAAGAGAGATGAATGTACTTGTTGCTACTCCTTTTATAATCGGTGCGAGTGATGGGGTACTATCGAATTTAGGTGTAAATGCAATAGAACCTGGAGTAGTTGCTATTACAATTGGTACGAGCGGTGCAGTGCGAGTTGTCACAAATCATCCTGTAACGGATCCGAAAGGTAGGACTTTTTGTTATGCGTTAACTGAGGACCTTTGGGTAATTGGTGGACCGGTTAATAATGGTGGTATGATTTTTAGGTGGGTTCGCGACCAATTATGTACGTTAGAAGTTGAGCATGGGAAGCGTTTAGGAAAAGATCCATATGAAGTGCTTACGGAAATAGCGGCAAAAGTGAATCCTGGATCTGACGGTTTATTATTTCATCCATATTTAGCAGGCGAAAGAGCTCCTTTATGGAATGCGAATGCGCGGGGATCTTTCTTTGGGCTTGGACTACATCATAAGAAAGAGCATCTTATACGTGCTGTTTTAGAGGGGATCATTTATAACTTGTATACAGTTCTTCTTGCGTTAAAAGAACTAATTGGCGAACCGAAAAAAATTCAAGCGACAGGTGGTTTTGCAAGGTCAGAACTTTGGAGACAGATGATGGCGGATATTTTTCATCAAGACGTATACGTTCCTGAAAGTTTCGAAAGTTCTTGCCTAGGAGCGGCAATCCTCGGTTTATATAGCTTAGGTGAAGTAGATACATTACATGTAGTTTCTAATATGGTAGGTGCCAATTTTTATCATGAGCCAAACATGGAAAGTGTGGAGAAATATAAAGATTTAACACCGATCTATATTCGTTTGGCCCGTCACTTGGAAGAAGAATATGAAAGTATAGCAGCTTTTCAGAAAAAGTGGGTTTAGAGGCTATTTGGCAGAAAAATATGGTAGCGTATAAAGAGGTACTCTGATTTTTTAGGATACTCTTTCAATGAATAATAGTTTTAGGTTGCTTAGTAAGAAGTGTGATGAACAAAAACTATAGGGAGAAGGTTATGAAAATGACGGATAACAAAGAGTTTATTGGATATGTTGGAACTTACACGAAAGAAAATAGTGAAGGAATATATACTTTTACTTTAAATACGGAAGCGCAAAAAGTTAGTAATGTAACACTTGCGGCTAAGCTGGATAACCCTACATATGTAACGATTAGCAAAAGTAATCAATATCTCTATTCTGTTGTAAAGGAAGGAGAAGCTGGTGGTGTAGCTGCTTATTCGATTAATAGTCATACTGGAGAGCTAGAGGAAAAAAATAGACAAGTAGTAGTAGGGGCTTCTCCTTGTCATATTAGTGTGGATAGTGGAAACCATACGGTAGTTACAGCAAATTACCATAAAGGAACGATTGAGTCTTTTGAAGTAGATGAAGAAAATGGAACTGTAAATCCTACTGCATCTATTATGGCACATGAAGGTTCAGGTCCAAATAAAGAAAGACAAGAAAAACCACATGCACATTACGCGGGGTATACTCCTGATGAAAAATATGTGGTAGGTGTTGATTTAGGGATTGATAAAATAATTACGTATGGAATAAAAGATAGTACATTAAAAGAAGTGAATAGCTTGTCTGTGAACCCAGGAAGCGGTCCAAGGCATATTACTTTTCACCCGGACGGAAAGTACGCTTATGTGATGACTGAACTTAGTTTGGAAGTCATTGTGTTAACATATCATCCGGAAGAAGGGTCTTTTACAGAGTTGCAGTATATTTCTACTGTTCCAGAAGAGATTGATGGAAATAGTCAAGGAAGTGCTATTCATATTTCTTCTGATGGCCGTTTTGTATATGTAGCGAATCGTGGTCATAATAGTATTGCTGTTTTCAGTGTGGATCAAAATTCAGGTCAGCTTACATTTGTGGAACATACATCTACAGAAGGAAATTGGCCGAGGGACTTTGTGTTAGATCCTACTGGAAAATTTCTTATTGCTACAAATGAAAAGTCACATAATCTTGTGCTATTTTCAAGAAATGAAACGACAGGGAAGTTAACACTGTTACAATCTGATGTTGTTGTACCAGAGCCTGTTTGTGTTAAGTTTTTAAATGTTTAATTTATGATTGGTAGAATTTCTATATACCCCAAAAACAGAAAAAAGCAAAGCGATATCGCTTTGCTTTTTTCTATTTCTTTTTCGGCCTACGTACTAACTCTCCACCGCAGTTTGGGCAAACATTTTGCCTTTCCTCTGTACATGGTGCACAAAATGTGCATTCATACACGCATATGTATGCTTCAGAATCGGGCTGAAGGGAATGGTCGCAAATTTGACAGTTTGTTTTCATTTCTAATGCCATAGTAATCCTCCTTGTTATTTGAAAGTTCTTAATTTAATTATAATTAACATTGTAGTGGATGTCCTTTTTAAATGAAAAGAAATAAAAGGATTATGTTGTTGTTTGAAATGAAATAAGTCTATTTATTTTAAAATTGATTATTTATTGTAGTTGGAATATTATGAAATAGTCAAAAGACAACAGGGGGTATATATTTTGACTAATAATAACGATTATTTTCATGTAGAAGAGGATGTAAATCACAATAGTTTAAAAGCAGATTGTGAAAAGTGTTTTGGTTTATGTTGTGTAGCATTACCGTTCGCAGCGTCAATAGATTTTGCGGTGAATAAAGATGGTGGTAAACCTTGTACAAATTTACAATCAGATTATAAATGTAGTATACATAGAGATCTTAGAGGAAAAGGGTATAAAGGTTGTACAGTGTTTGAATGTTTTGGTGCTGGACAAAAGATTTCTCAAGTTACGTTTAAAGGAATTGATTGGCGGAAAGATGCTCAGCATGCGAGAAAAATGTATGATGCTTTTCCGGTAATGCATCAACTTCATGAAATGCTTTGGTATTTGAATGAGGCTATTCTATTAAAGGCGACGCAGACAATTCATAAAGAGCTGAAGGAAGCAATTGAAGAGACTGAGCGTCTTTCTAATTTAAGTCCAGATGAGTTAATGGAAGTAAATGTGCCATTACACCGTGCAGAAGTGAACATTCTCCTTTTAGAGACGAGTGAATTAGTTTGGAAAGAAATGAATGATGCACGTAAAAAACGAATCAGTCACCGAGGTGCAGACCTTATGGGAGCGAATTTAAAAAAGAGAGATTTACAAGGAGCCAATTTAAGAGGGGCGTATTTAATTGCGGCTAACCTTAATGGTACAGACTTACGCGGAGCTGATCTCATTGGAGCAGATTTGCGTGATGCAGATATTAGAGGGGCAGATTTTACGAATAGTATTTTTCTTACGCAAGTCCAAATTAATGCGGCGAAAGGGGACAAACATACGAAATTACCGAAAGTGTTGTCTCGTCCAGCACATTGGACTGTGTAAAGTGTAGGGAGTTGTAATAGTGTGGATATTTTTCAGTATTTAGAGGAAATGCAGGAAGATGTATTTTTGTTATCAGTATCTCAAATAGAATTGAAGTATTATGATATTTGTCGCACACTAGCGTCAAGTGAGGATGCGGAGCGCATTAAATTGATTCCATTAGATTCATACAAGGAAAGTATGAGGATAGGTTTGAAAGAAGCGTTAGAAATTGCTGAAAGTGAAGAAGCAAAGGCGATTTATTTTGAGTATGATCTTGATAATGAGTGGGATAGTCAGTTTTATATTTGTGACGATTATATGTTTCTTGAAGAAGATGAGGATTGGGCAAGTGATTGGACGGATGAAATAGAAGGACCATCTTTAGGAGAGTTAGCTGATATTTATGGTGAAAATGGCTTTGATTCAGATAAAAAGGCTGTAGGTATTACTTTATATTTAATCGCAAGAACGGTGTGTAGTTTTATAAGTGCATGCAGTGGATTACAAAGTAATATACCAATTTGCATCGGTTTCCACGACCAAGACCCAATTATGCGAACAGGCAGAGACTAAGTCTCTGCCTGTTTTTTTTTATACTATTTTTGCTTTTCAAAAGTAGTAATTATAACACTGCATATAATAAGGATACCACCAATGAAAAAGTTACTGTTTAACGTCTCATTTAACAGGAGCCAGCCAAGTAATGATCCTACGATCGGTTGAAAGAAGAAAAATAATGAACCGATGCTAGCATCCATTAATTCTAACCCTTTATTCCAAAGAAAAAATGCACCTGCGGTTGAGACGATTCCTAAATAGAGTACGCCTAATAATACGTACATGTTTATATGTTCAATAGGACTTGATTGGAGTTCCCATACCATGCACGGTGTAATGAAAAAGAGTGAAAAGAATATTGCGTGCGTTGTAATAATTAAAGATGAAAATCGAGCGGAAGCGATTTTTACATAAATGGATAGTAAAGCCCACGTAATAGCGGCTCCAACTAAAATGATTGTACCGATAAAATAGGAGCCGATTTCAATATCCCATCCGATAACGATAATGACACCGATTGTCGCTATTATAGTTGATAAAAGTCTACGAGCAGTTAGTTTCTCTTTTAAAAGGAGCGCTGCAAATATAACCATAAATGCAGGTGTAGCTGATGTCACTAAGGAGCCTGTATGAGCATCGGATAATTTCGTTCCGATAAATTGACATGTGATTGAAATGAAATACCCGATGAATCCAATCCAAGCAAATAATAGCCAATCTTTTTTGTGTATGGTTAATTTTTTCTTTTGCTTTTTTTCAGTTGTTTTCAAAATCGCATATAAAACAACAAAAGCGATAATAAAGCGTATCCAAACGAGTGTAAGTGGCGGAATAAAGTCGAGTACGTATTTACTAACGACGTACATACCGCCCCAAATACTTGCTGCTAGTGATAAACATATAGCTCCTAAAATTGTTTGTTTCATGTAAACTACCTCCGTCTATTTTTAGGGTATTATGAGTTCCCTAAGACGAGGCAAAGTGTATGTGTCCCGCATTAACGGGCAGTAAGCCCCCTACCTCAAAGTTCAGCGAAAGCAAAGAAGTTAGGCGGGGGATCAACTGCCCGTATATGCCCGATTGGTTCAACCAATAATCAGTGGGGAATAAAGCCCCCCACTGATTAAAGTTTCACTTTATTATATGAATGCCCGTCTTAGTTTATAGACGGCCTACAGGTTGGTCGTTTTCGAATGAAGTGTTGTAGTACATGAGCGCATTCCTCCTTCATAATTTTATAATGATATTATAACTCAATTTTCAGTTTATTGGGATGGTTATTGTACGGAGTTGATTCTTTAGAAAATGGTGGTTGTCTAAGAAAGCATAGTATATGGTAGAAAAACATATTTTTAAAATAAAAGAAACCAATTACATAACTGATAAGTATATTAAGAGTAGGATGAAAAAGTAGATTAATAGAGAAAGAGGAGGAGATTTACATTACTACAACCGTTATTTCTCATTTTTATAACGAAGAGTATTTATTGCCGTGGTGGCTTGTGCATCATACGAAACTGTTTGATCATGGTATTTTAATTAATAAAGGTTCTACAGATCGTTCGGTTGAAATTTGTAAAAAATTCGCACCGCATTGGGAAGTGCGAGATTCTACAAATCCAGAGTTTGATGCAATAGCGACAGATCATGAAGTGATGAGGGCGGAACAAGAAGTAGAAGGTTGGAAAATGATTTTAAATACGACTGAGTTTCTTTGTGTGCAAGATAAGAATCAGTTTTGGAAATCACTAAATGAATTGGGAGGGAGGATGTATTGGCTGGAAGGGCTTATTATGGTCGATAATCTTAACTATAATTATCCGGACCTTAACTTTGGAATACCTTTAATGAAACAGCGATTTCACGGTTATTTACCAGAAGATTGGGCGTTATGGAGAAGAGGTAGATTTATTCATAATCATGAACACGGAAGTTATACGGTTGGAAGACATTTATCCGCGCATGAATCTATGATTTATCCGCCTCTTGCTTGCATATTATGGTTTGGATTTAGTCCGTGGAACGATGCGATGAGAAAGAGAAAATTACAAATTGGTCCGACTCTTTCTGAAGCTAGTAAGCATGGGGGAATGGGAACGCATCATATTATTACACCCGAAAAATTAGAAGAATGGTATAGGGATTTAGCGAGAGGAACGAAGGATTTACGTTTTAGTGATGCATATCGGTATGCTTTTGTATAAATGATTCCCACCATAAAATTGTTTCTTCAATTCCTGTATTTAGATCGTATGTTGGTTTCCAGTTTACTTCAGTGTTTAAACGTTCTACATTAACGCCGACAAATAAAGGTTCATCTTTAGAGAAAGGGATCGCACCTAATTTAATTAAATGTTCTTTTCCTATCTTTTTAGCAATGATAGAAGCTAATTCTTTAATTTGTACAGATTGACCAGAAGCGATATTGATTGTGCCTGTAACATTGCGTTCTAATACTGTTACGAGAGCATCAGCGACGTCACCCACATGGAGGAAATCTCTTGATTGTTTTCCATGTGTACATAGTGCTTCCTCATTTTTTAATAAAGAAGTGATAATGTTAGAAACGAGCCGATTTCCTTGTTCGTGAGGGCCATACATATGAAAAATTCGTCCCCAACATACGCTGAGGCTGGTTTGCCCAGCGTATGATTGTAGCCAGGAATGTAGTGTGTTTTTACATAATGAATACGGGGTTTTATAGGAAAGAAGCGGTGAATCTTCAAATAATACGCCGTTAAACCATTCATACTCTGCGCCAGTACCTGCAACAATGACTCGCTTTCCACCGCATGATGTGAAGTGTTGAATCAATGAGATACTGCACGTAAGCCAATAGTAATTATTAATAGATACATAACACGCTGGCGGCACTGCTTCCCAAGCTAAATGAATGAGATGACTAGGTTTAATGTCGTAAATGAGTTTTTTTACTTCTTCATCGCAAAGTAAGTTTACTTTATGCCAATGGCAAGAAAGGTGAGAAGGCTTATTTGTATTGTAAGTGGCGTGCACCTCATAGCCCTTTTGTATAAGAGAATTTACAACATATTTACCAATCCATCCACTACCGCCTGTTACAAGGATTTTTTTCATGGCTCAATCACCTCAACTTCTGGAATCGTTACTAAAAATTTGCCGCCCCATTCACGAATGAAAGAGCATTCTTTCATAATTTCATCTTTTAAATTCCAAGGAAGTATGAGAATGTAATCGGGTTTTGTACGTTTAATTTCTTCTGGAGATTTTATTGGAATGCGGGTACCTGGTAGAAGGAGATTTTGTTTGTGAGGGTTTTTATCTACTGTATAAGCTAGAAATTCTTTTCCTATCCCGCAATAATTTAAAAGGGTGTTTCCTTTAGCGGGAGCACCGTAACCGATAATTTGTTTGTTTAAAGCTTTTGCTTTGATAAAAAACTTTAAAATACTTATTTTCAATTGTTCTATGCGTTTAGAAAAAAGGAGATAGCAATCTAAAGTATCTAGCCCGTGATCTATTTCTTTTTGGATTATATTTGTAACACTGGAATGGATAGTGGATGAGTCACTGTGATGGTTTACAAAAATACGCAATGAACCACCGTGCGTTGCAAGTTCTTCTACCTCGACAATTTGTAAATGATGATGCGCTAAAACTTTTTGAAGACTTATAAGAGAGAAGTAAGAGAAGTGCTCATGATAGATTGTGTCAAACTGTTTAAAGGATATGAGGTTCAATAAGTGCGGGAATTCAATTGTTATCGTGCCATCTTGTTTTAATAATGTTTTTAAACCGGCAACAAAATCATGCAAGTTTGGAACGTGTGCTAATACGTTATTTGCGACGATTAAATCAGCTTGTGGTAATTTTTTTGCTAAGTCATTGCTGAAAAAATTCACTTCAGTAGGAATTCCTTTTTGGATAGCGATTTCTGCTACATTTTTTGCTGGTTCAATTCCTGACGTTTTGATATTTTCTTTTTGAAAGTATTGTAATAAGTACCCGTCGTTACTTGCGATTTCAATCACTTTCGAATGGTTTGTTAAGTTGAAACGCTTAATCGCCATTTCTACATATTGTTTAGCGTGTAGTAGCCAACTGGAGGAATAAGAGCTAAAGTATAAATAATCATGAAAAATATTGTGGGGAGATTCAAATTCATCTAATTGTACAAGTAAACAAGAGTTACAAACAAACGTGTGCAGCGGATAAAATGGCTCCATTTTATATGAGTGTTCTGGAACTACAAATGAGTTAGCGAGAGGAGAAACGCCTAAATCTAAAAAAGTATTTGTTAGTAATGAGTGGCAAAAACGGCATTTTTTTTGTTCCATTTTATAGCCCCCTTATAAATTTTTGAATGCATCGATTTGTTGTCGCGTGAAAGATTCCATATTTTCACCAGATGCATATTTTTTGTACCAATCAACAGTCCAAGCGATAGAATAATCTGTTGATAATTTAGGAGTCCAACCGAGTTTATTTACTGCTTTTGTACTATCAAGTGTTAAAATAGGTGATTCATAAAGAGTATTTGTATGAGGGGAAAGGATTGTTAGTGGTTGATTCCATAATTTTATTATAGATTGAATGACATCATGGACGGTTCTGTTAGCCTCGTTAATTGGTCCGAAATTCCATGCTTCTGCATACTCTTTATGCTTCCAAAGTTTCTCAGCTAAAAGGATATATCCATGTAAAGGATCCAAAACATGTTGCCACGGTCGGATAGCATTTTTGTTTCGAATACTTAAAGGACGGTCTTGTAAATATGCACGAATGATATCTGGGAATAAGCGATTTTCTGCCCAATCACCACCACCGATGACATTGCCTGCTCTTACTGAGGCGAGTGAAAGGGTGTTCGTGTGAAAAAAAGATTTTTGATATGATGTTGCAACTAATTCAGCGCAAGCTTTACTAGCACTGTATGGATCATAGCCCCCTAAACGGTCGGATTCTACAAATGCTCGATTACCGCTCCCATCATTCGCATAACATTTATCACTCGTAACATTAATAATGAGACGTACGCTTTCGACGTACTTTGCTGCTTCTAATATGTGAACAGTGCCTAAGACGTTTGTTTTAAATGTATCAATAGGATCTTTGTATGAAGTGGTGACGATTGGTTGAGCTGCTAAATGAAATATCATATCAGGTTTGTGCTGTTTTATGGCATGGAATAAAGAATCGTAATCTGTAATGTCTCCTTCAATTGTAATGCACTCTTTTGCTGCGTTACATTGTTCAAAAAGGTTAGGAGTTGAGGGAGGGTGAGAAGAGTAGCCGATTACTTCTACGCCTAAAGAAGTTAAAAAAAGGGTGAGCCATGAGCCTTTAAAGCCAGTATGTCCTGTAATAAATACTTTTTTCTTATTCCAAAAAGATGATGAAGTCATATTACCAGACCTTCCATGGAGCGTCATTATTTTCCCATAGCTCGACTAATTTATTTTTATCGCGCAATGTATCCATCGGATGCCAAAAACCAGTATGCTGAAATGCTGCCAGTTCATTTTTGTTTACTAACTGAACTAAAGTTTCGGTTTCAAAAACAGACTTATCTCCACTAATGTAATTGAAAATATCATGATTTAAAACAAAAAATCCACCGTTAACCCATCCACCATCACCTAGTGGTTTTTCTTGAAAGGATGTGACAGATTGTTTATCTAAAACGAGAGAACCAAATCTACCAGGAGGTTGTACGGCTGTAACAGTAGCCATTTTTCCGTGTTTTTTATGAAATGCAATAAGTTCTTTTATATTTACATTACTTAATCCATCACCATAAGTGAGACAGAAAGGTTCGTCTCCAACATAATTTTTTATCTTTTTAACTCGTCCACCTGTTTCGGTATTTAGACCAGTATCAATTAATGTAACTTTCCATGGTTCTATAGGATGAGAATGGCTAGTAATTGTGTTATTGCTTAAATGTATTGTGAAATCTGACATGTGTAAGTTGTAATTTAGAAAAAACTCTTTAATTGCATATCCTTTATAGCCTAAGCAAATAATAAACTCAGTGATCCCATAATGGCTAAACAAACTCATAATGTGCCATAGAATAGGTTTTGTTCCAATCTCAATCATAGGTTTTGGTTTTAAATGTGTTTCTTCCCCAATTCTTGTACCGTATCCACCAGCAAGAATAACAGCTTTCATTTTTTCCTCCTAAAATAAAAATTTATAATATATACAGTATTCATATTTTATGCAAATGAGATTGTTTTTGATTAAGCGGATGAAATGGTGTGAGGTGATGACCATGCAAAAAACATTATGGTTTAAACTTTGGAAATAATTCTTGATATTCAGGATTATTACGGAGGTCTTGAGTTACGTTACTAAGCTCTAAAAAACGTGTTTCCAGTTCTTCAGGAGATTGACCGTAATGTGTTTGGAGTCCCATTTGAACACCTATTTTTGAAAGGGTAGGTGTAATTTGTAATTTTCTTGCCTTTGACTGTTCATTCCAAGGGCTAAAATAAAATTTTAAAATAAATGAAGGATAGTCATAAACTATATTCCCGTGCCGCGAATAATGTCTACCAGGTAAATATGCACCATCTAGATGATTGTGAATAAATCTCCAGGCACATCCGAGTTTTGGGTTATAAGGGAAGACGCCGTGGTATCGTTGTTCTACTAATGGGATAGAGTATCTTGGCTTTGAATAATTGTACTTATGGCTATCTATCATTAAAATCATTCTAATCGCATACATATTTTGTCCTAGTGCATGAAGAGATGAGAAAAACTCTTCTGTATTATTACAACAAAAGAATTCAGTAGTATTTAAAACGATTTTCCAACCTGAAATTTCTCTTTCAATTCCCATCACTTCAATATCAGTATTTGTTGGATCAAACTCAAGAAATCTGGAATCTCGCACTTCCCAGTGGGGTGCGAATAATTTACAAATCTCTACGGAACGATCAGTAGAACCTCTATTAATTAATATGCCGTGATCAAATATTTTTGTATGATGCATAAGCCACCATGGAAGTAGGTATTCTTCATTATAAAAATGAGAAATGATAGTTTTTTTAATATTAATCTCCTCCTATACAAGCAATCGTTATTAGTAAGGTATGCTGTTAAATAAGAAAGGTTGAAAGGAAAAAGCTGTATAGTTATAGATTAATTGTTTTTATTAATAAAGGATGAAATTTAGAAATTTGTATAATTTGTGAATGATAACCATCACGTTTGACTGTACAGTTTATGTATTGTATGATAATAGTAATATAAACAAGGGGGGAAGATCGTTGGGAAGGTGTATCGAATCGGACAGTTGGCTCTCATGGCTCACGTGTCGAAACGAACGATTGACTATTATACGAATCTAGGTATCTTAAAAGCGGAGCGATCTCAATCTAATTATCGCTATTACGACGAAACAGCATTTGAGACATTACAATTTATTGAGAAGTGCAAAGAAATGCATATGCCGCTTTGTGAGATTAAAGAGAAGATCGAGGAGAAGAAGCTGCTCGGTATCAATGAACACGTTTCGAAACAAGTGAATGAAGTGACAGACCATATTCATAGATTAGAAGCAGAGCTAACGGAGTTAAAGCCTCTTTTAGATGAATTGACTGATTCACAACGTGAAAAAATATCGAAATCTTTATCAGGTCAAACGACAGCTTTAATACAGACACTTGCTCTATTATTATAGAATAAGTGAAATCCGACCTCTTTAATTTTTGTATCGGGCTATGTTTTCTAATGAACAAATAAGAAAACATTATAGTATACAGGAGGTGGACACCTTAGTTTTTTAACTAAGGGGATTCATTGGAAATATTTAATTTAGTCATGGTTGCGATTTTAATCGCATTTACTGGATTTTTCGTAGCAGCAGAGTTTGCGATTGTTAAGATACGTTCAAGTCGCATTGATCAGCTTGTTGCGGAAGGGAAACGCGGTGCGTTAGCAGCGAAAAAGGTAACAACAAATTTAGATGAATATTTATCTGCTTGTCAATTAGGTATTACAGTTACAGCGATGGGATTAGGTTGGTTAGGTGAACCGACAATCGAAAAGTTATTACACCCGTTATTTGAGAAATGGAACGTAAATCCTTCTATCTCATCAGTATTAACTTTTGGTCTTGCTTTTATGCTAATGACATATTTACACGTTGTAGTAGGGGAATTAGCTCCGAAAACGCTGGCAATTCAAAAGGCTGAAAAAGTAACGTTGTTATTGGCAACTCCGTTAATGATGTTCTATAAAATCATGTATCCATTTATTTGGGTATTGAACGGTTCAGCTCGTGTTATAACTGGTTTATTCGGTTTGAAACCAGCTTCTGAACATGAAGTAGCTCATACAGAAGAAGAATTACGTCTTATTCTTTCAGATAGCTATGAAAGTGGCGAAATTAATCAAGCTGAATACAAGTATGTAAATAATATCTTTGAATTTGATAATCGCATCGCGAAAGAGATAATGGTACCGCGTACAGAAATCGTTGGTTTCTATCTTGAAGATTCAGTAGAAGAACACATGAAAGTAATCCAAAATGAACGATACACACGTTATCCGATTTTTGGAGAAGATAAAGATGATATTATCGGTATGGTCAACGTAAAAGATTTCTTTATTCGATATATGAACAACGATCAAGAAGATTTATCATCGATTCGCACGTATATGCGTCCGATTATTGAAGTTATGGAAACGACTCCAATTCATGATTTATTACTGCAAATGCAGAAGAAGCGAATTCCAATGGCTGTTTTATATGATGAGTACGGAGGAACAGCTGGAATTGTAACGCTTGAAGATATATTGGAGGAAATCGTCGGCGAAATTCGTGATGAATATGATGAAGATGAAGCACCACCAATTCAACATGTGAACGAGTATCATAAAATTGTTGATGGAAAAGTGCTTATCTCAGAAGTAAAAGATTTGTTTGGATTACACATTGAAGAAGACGATGTGGATACAATCGGTGGATGGATTATGATGCAAAATCATGAAATCGAAGAAGGACAATACGTTGAAGCAGAAGGCTATGAATTTAAAGTGTTAGAAAAAGATGCTTATCAAATTAAACGTGTTGAAATTCAAAAAATGGAACAAGAACAAGAGAAAGCAGCAACTGTGTAAGTTGCTGCTTTTCTTCTGACACATAATAAAATGTGAAATTAGGAGCGGATATTTTGATTCAAGTAGCCTTACGTGTATATCGATTACAATTGTATACGATCTTTAGTGGTTTACTACTAATGTGGGCGGTTACTCCGTTTGGGAAACAAGTGACAGGGTTCGGTATCGGTTTAGCAGTTAGCGCATATTGTCTTTGGCTATTAGCTCGCAGAGTGGAGAAATTAGGAAGAAGTATCGTGATGAAAGAAAAGGCTCCTGGATTAGGAGTTCTAAACCGATTTGCGGCCGCAATATTAGGGGCTATCATTATGTTTGAAATTGAGCATGAAATGGAAATGTGGGCATTTGGTACTGGAATATTGGGTGGACACTTTTTAATGATTGCGAATTTAGCCTATGCAAATATGCAGCTAGTAAAAGAAGAAGAGAAGCAAAAGGAAAATGCTTCGAAAAACATAGAGCTCTGATGAAAGGGACCTAATCAGGTTCCTTTTTTGCGTTTAAAAATAAATGATATAATACGAATGATTTACTGGTACTTATCGAATTTATGCCAAACATAATACGCTTATTTTTGGGGCATTTCAATAGTATGAAAAAAAATTAAAAAAAATTAAAAAACCCATCGATTTCTAAAGCTTATGTATGTTATCATGACAAAAGAATTTGCGAAAGAGGTGGATACCAATGTTACAAGCTTTACTTATTTTTGTGCTTCAAATTATTTACGTTCCAACTTTAACAATCCGTACGATTTTGCTTGTAAAGAATCAAACAAGATCCGCTGCAGGTGTAGGATTGTTAGAAGGAGCAATTTATATTGTCAGTTTAGGTATTGTGTTTCAAGATTTATCAAATTGGATGAACATTGTTGCCTATGTCATCGGCTTTAGTGCGGGACTATTATTAGGCGGTTATATAGAAAATAAATTAGCAATTGGATATATTACGTATCAAGTTAGTTTACTAGACCGTTGTAATGAATTAGTAAATGAATTACGCCATTTTGGATTTGGCGTTACAGTATTTGAAGGTGAAGGAATAAATTCTATACGTTATCGCTTAGATATCGTTGCAAAGCGTTCTAGAGAAAAAGAACTGTTAGAAATTATTAATGAAATTGCACCGAAAGCGTTTATGTCTTCTTATGAAATCCGTTCGTTTAAAGGTGGATATTTAACGAAGGCGATGAAAAAGAGAGCATTGTTGAAGAAGAAGAAAGATGAACATGCATTGTAAAGAAAAGGGAGTAGTGCAGCTTTAAAAGCACGGCATAATCCCCATAGAAAAAAGAGAGGAATCTATATTGAAAAAGATTCCTCTCTTTTTTTTGCGTTATTTTTTTCTGCTTTTTCTCAGATTAACAATTAACCATACAACTTGAATAATTAGTGGTAATATAAATGCAATTAATAAAACGATGAATGCCACTAATTTAAGCTCTGGTGTTTGAGTAACACCAGCACCATCAACCTCTCTTAGCCAAATGATAGCTGCCAATATCCCAAAAATGGTAATCCAAAATATGTTACCAATCCACCAAAAAATCCATCGTCTTTTCATATTAGCACCTCTTATATTTACCCTCTGTTAAAAGTATATTTTCGGTTGTTATATTTAAATGAAATAACTATAAAACTACTTTTTTTTAACTGTATATCTAACTTGTTTAAAGGTTGCCATGTCTCCATCTTCGTTATCATCTTTCGTTTGCAAAAGTTGAACTCTTGGCTTGTAGTCTGTCCTATGAGCGTGCTCGATATCTTTAATGTTAAGTTTGTAGGATTCACCATTATTTATTTTTTGTTCCAATACTTTTTTATTGGCAACATAAATAAAAGTTACTTTATTTTCATCAATACCTTCAGTCTTAATTTCTAATTCATTATCTTTTGTTGTAATCGTTGGTGTTAATAATTCAATACTGCCGTTTCCAGTTTCTAAAGACTGTTCTACTATAGTTGAACATCCGTATAATGTGATTAGGATGAATAGAAGAAGGCTAAATCCTTTTATCTTTTTCACAAGATCCCCCCTAATTTAAAAACCTTTTGATTTGTCATTCCTAGACGGTTAGTGTGGAACATAGATAAATAGCTATTAATCTGACAATGTTATACCATAATATGTAAAATGTAACAGGTGTATATTTACTTTAAGGGATAGCTTCAGGATTTTATGTTTTTTATCGTATTGAAAGATACATTTATTATTGTAAATTCGCATTTCCTAATTCTTGAAAATTGTAATTTTTTAAAGGTGTTTTGTATCTTTACATAGGGATTCATGTTCTTTAGAAATAAGTTTTTTAGTATATAAAATATGTAATGCAATAAAGCCAATAAGTCCAAATGTACCGAAAATAAGCCAAGGTGCATACATTCCGTTTAAGTTCGATGTAAACGATGTACCGGTATAATTACCAACGATAAAACCAAATGCGAGTGATAGTTGATAAAATCCGAAATAAGTAGCTGTATACGATTCGTTACTGTAATTTGCAATAGCGATATCAGCGTTAGGTAATACGAGCGTTTCACCGATTGTAAATAAAATTACACAAATAAATAGCCAATATGGATGTTGGAATAAAGGAATGAGTAAAAAGGAAATACCCATTAATAAAACACCGTATTTAATAATAGAAAGTGTGTTGTATTTATGAAAGAGTTTCCGGAATAATACCATAAATATGACACCTGTTATTGCATTTATCGTAATAACTAGTGTAGCGAGCTGGTTGCTATGACTAATGTTTTTCATATGAAGTGGAAGTGCGACAGTAAGCTGAGTAAACATAATGTAGAAGAAAATCATAATAAATGAAAATAAAAGAAAGGTTTTATTTTGTAAGATTGCCTGTATTCCTAATGTAATAGACGTGTTTTCAGTAGAGACTTGGAAGTGATTTTTAAGCAAGTAAAAGATAAGAGAGAATAACAGCATAAGAGATCCTGTTAGAGAGAAAGCATATATCGGATTGAGTAAGAGTAAGAAACCTCCTGCAATTGGTCCGATTATCGCACCGCAATTAAAACTAAGGTTTAAGTATGTAAATAAACTTTTTCTCATATGAGCTGGTTGTGAGCCGAATATGGCGCGAGCAGCAGGTTCATAAAATGCAGTCCCAAAACCGATAAGTGCGGAAGAAATAGAAATTGTATAGAAATCAGAGCATATTCCTAAGGCTATAAATCCGATTCCTCTTAAAAATAATCCGGCTATCATCATAATGATATAACCTGTTTTATCCGCGATTAGCCCTGAGAATAAAGGGATAATTCGAGATGTGATTGTCATAACTGTTAAAACTGTTCCTACTTGCATCGCTGAAAAGTGGAGAAAATTTAATAGATAAATAGCTAAAAAGGCATATACCGCAAAATAACCAAAAGACATGAAAAATGAAGCAATAAGCATGAAACGTATCGGTATTGAGAAAATTTTCATAGAACTCCTCCTAATTTTGTAACCAGTAAAATTAATTGGCGGTTAACGATTTTATATTATAATTATACATAAAGTTAGAAAAAAGTAAATTTTAAGAAAAAGGTGAATGGAATTGAATCAGAACGCACCAAATGAATTAGAATATATTCGGGGATTTTTAAATACATGGAGAATACCAAATGATACGAGAGAGCCAATTGATTTGTTGCAAACAGAAGGTGATATAAAGCAATTTATGAAAAAACATTTTCATAAAGAGTTTCTTTTTCATACGATAGATGAATTGAAACGTTTTCGAGAAGACATTCGGCTAACAATTGAAGGGGAAGGATCGTTGCAAAAGTGGTTAGAAAAATACCCATTTCAAGTACATGTAAAGGAAGATATGAAAGGTATTACATATGAACCAATACACGAAGAGAATGTGTATACAAAAATATTAAGCGTTGTTTTAATAGCGATTCAAGAAAATTTGTGGGGAAGGTTAAAAGCATGTCCGGATTGCCACTGGGTCTTTTATGATCATTCGCGTAATGGAAGTAAAAGATGGTGCGGTATGTATGCTGGAGAAGAAGGAGGAAGAGCGTGCGGAACGATCGCAAAAGTGAAAAACTACCGAGCGAAAAGAAAAGGGAGATCAAGTTATAATGTGTAATACCTATTACGTTTGAAGTATTTAAAGGAGAAGATGTACAAGCGATAGTATATAAGAGAAAAATGCGTTAAATAAAGTGGGATTTACGATTGAGAAAATAGAAGAATTTGAACCATCTAGCTCGTTTGATGAAAAACTAGCGGAGTTTTCTACGAAATATTATTCTATATGAAGCTAGGAAGTAATTTGGTAGAAAAGAAGCCTATCATTTCAAATACATGAAATGATAGGCTTCTTTATTTTATAAAAAATGTAGTTGAATGTGTACTTTTTTTATAACAGTGCATTTCATATAAAAAGTGTGATTATTTTGGGGAAGGGGGATTGTTGTGCGTCATCATAAAAATTGCAAAAAATTCGGAGTGGCACTGCCTCTTCCGCTTATAGGAGCAACTGGTCCAACGGGTCCACAAGGTATACAAGGAATAACGGGTTCAACAGGTCCAACCGGTGTAACTGGAGCAACCGGTCCGACGGGAGCAACTGGTCCTCAAGGTCCACAAGGAATTCAAGGTCCACAAGGGATAACTGGTCCAACAGGACCGACTGGAATCCAAGGAATACAAGGGATAACTGGAGCAACAGGGGGAACGGGAGTAACCGGTCCAACAGGTGCCACGGGTCCAACTGGATCATCTGCTATATCAACAGGTGGTGGGTACTTCTTTTCTACATCAACAAGCACAATTGCGGCAAATGCCAACATTCCAATTAATTCGGGATCAACTGTATATGGAGCTGGCGTATCTTTAACTAGTGCTACAACTGTTACAGTATCGACGCCAGGAATCTATTTAGTAAGCTACTATTTTCAAGGAGATGCAAATGGTGGGAATGAAGTAGTATCTGTAAGATTACTATTAAATGGAACACAAGTAACAGGGAGTTTTATACAAAATGTAACGACATCAACTGTAGTACTAGAGCCAGCCATTTCAAATACACTTCTTGTGAATGTAGCGAGTGCAAATTCACAAGAAGTGTATTACAAAATGGCCCATTAGCTGTTGGGCATGTGACCACTATAGCAGGGACAATTACGGCAAGTTTAAATGTAGTGAGGATATTATAAAAAGCACAGGAAATATAAAAACACAAGGGATGTCTTTTTAGACACACCTTGTGTTTTGGATGTTAAATGAACAATTTCTTTATCTTTTTGGTTGAAAAATATGTTGGAAAAAGTATTTGTGATGTAAGTTATCTACAACTTTATTTGCTTGATATGTGCGATGTTGTTCGAGTCGAAGTCTTTGCTCCATCATTTTTATTGCGTGATCAGATAAACGTAACATAATACATCTCTCCTTTTCTATAAATATAGGTCTCTAAAATGATATCGATTCCACATTTTATAGTTAAGGAGGCATACTGTGTAACATAGGCAAAAAGCACCTTCCTCTCCCATTACGCTTACGAGGTTAGCTGTCGGACTCGGGAAGTGAGAGTTTCCCTACTTAAAAAAGATTCGCCCCAAGTAGCATTGCTACAAAAATGGTTCCCCCGCTCCAAAATTTGGACTCAGCAAAAGGTTTTATAAAGTAAAAAATAACATAAAGAAACAGATAAGTCAAACTATTTTATTTTTTCTGTTTTTTAAGTTTTGTAAGAACTAGACCATCAGGGAGTTCTGTATTTGTTACTTCAATGAATCCGTGTTTTTTATATAATGCAATAGCAGGGGTATTCGCTTTACCCGTTTGTACAATGTATGTCATGGAAGAAGGGAACATGTTAAATATATAACTTAGGAGTTTCGTTGCAATTCCTTTTTGAAAAAAATCGGGCGATACAACTAGCCTGTGGATATCCATTAGTTGTTCTTCTTGTACAAAAGAAATAAAACCGACAAGTTTATTTTCAGAAAAATATCCATAGAATGTTTCAGCGCAACTTTGAATATCGTTTACAGTATCATATAAACGGGGTATGGCAGTACTATTTAAGTAGTCTGCTTCAACTTTATAAGCTGGAATTTGAACTTGTAAAATAGATACTGCTACCTCATGAGAACTGGAAAGTAACTTATGAATCATAGATAAGGAAGCCTCCTTTGAATATGGTATATTAATATAATTGATTTTTGGGTAAGTTTGACAATGTTTTTCTTTTTTGCATATAATATATGTATCTCCATACATATATTATTCTTACGTTTATTTCTATAGTAGGATATGGTTAGTGTAAACGAATTTGAAATCTTATATAAGAGTTTTGCTACTCTTGTATTTGATCATACAAACTATAATAGAAATGGAGGACTAGAAATGGGATGGATTATCACATTAATAGTTGGTGCTATTATAGGTGCAATTGCTAGTTCTATAACGGGTAAAAATTTCCCAGGTGGTATGTTCGGAAATATTATCGCAGGTTTATTAGGTGCTTCGTTAGGTAGTAGATTATTTGGATCTTTTGGGCCATCATTTGGTGGGATTCATGTCGTGCCAGCACTATTAGGAGCAATCGTATTAATTCTTATTGTATCATTTGTAGTGAAAGCTGCAAGGAAATAAAGATATAGATAATGATGAAAAGCCCTGAGGAAGGGCTTTTCATCATTCAAAGAGGTGATTTCATTGGAGAAAGTAAATATAAGAAAAAGAGACAAGTTAAAAAAGTTTTTTAGAGAACAAAATTATTTAGCAGTGTTACTTGGATTTGCATTATTGTTCATTAACATATTATTGCTAACAAAAATTTCTTTTGTTTTTACTCCGTTTATCGTCTTTTTAAAAACAATCTTCTTCCCGGTATTATTAGCTGGAGTACTATTTTATATCTTGCACCCATTCGTTTCACTTTTAGAAAAGAAAGGTGTTTCAAGAATCGTATCGATAGTCTCGATATATTTAATAGTACTAGGATTATTTGTGTTTTTAGTTGTAACGGTTATCCCTATTATTAAAGATCAAATTGATGCATTAATAGATAACTTACCGTATTTCGGTCATGAAATCGAACGAGCAGCACGTAGATTTGGGGAAAGTAATTTACTCGGTAAAATTCAGGAGAATTTAAATATTGATGTAGCGAATATAGTAAAAGACTACACAGTTGATTTTACAAAGTCATTATCATCAGTAACTGGAAATGTAACTGGATTTTTAAGTACACTTACAGAAGTTGTTTTAACATTTGTCATGGTTCCGTTTATATTGTTCTATCTATTAAAAGATGGTGAACAATTACCGAATCACTTTTTGAAGTTTATTTCAGAGCAAAGACAACCGGCAGCAAAGAGAATACTAGATGATATGCATTATGCGATTAGTTCGTATATAAGAGGACAAATTATCGTTAGCTTGTTTATCGGTATCATGCTATTAATTGGTTACCTTATTATTGGTATTAAATATGCGGTATTACTTGCTATTTTAGCGATGATTGTAAATATCGTTCCGTACGTAGGCCCAGTTATCGCAATAACTCCAGCGTTAATTATCGCATTTATTGACTCGCCAGGAATGGTTTTAAAGGTAATTATAGTTATGATGGTTGTGCAATTAGCAGAAGGTAAGTTTATCTCCCCGCAAGTAATGGGGAAAAAGCTAGATATCCATCCGATTACAATTATATTTATCATTTTAACTGCTGGAAACTTATTCGGTATTATGGGGATAGTTTTAGCAATTCCAGGGTATGCGATATTAAAAGTGTTAGTTACACATGGTTATAGATTTGTAAAATTGAATACGTAAAAAAAAGAGCTAAAACAGAGAAACCTGTTTTAGCTCTTTTTTATTAATAATTGATTTGCGTATTGGCGTGCCCATTGATCAGCTTCTAATATAGCATCGAGTGAAGGATCTTTTACGTTATGATGAGCTTCAACTGTATTGTAAATTGTTTTTTCGATATCGAAAAATGCAATTTCATTTTTAAGAAATAGTGCATTTGCAATTTCGTTCGCTGCATTTAATACAGCTGGAGTTGTACCGCCAATTTTGCCACATTCAAATGCGTATTGTAGACAGGGGAACTTCTCTAAATTTGGTTTTTCAAAATGTAAACTACCAATTTCTAATAAATTTAATTTTTCATAGGATGAAGGTAGTCGATTAGGATAGTGAAATGCATATTGAATCGGCATTCTCATATCAGGGGCACCGAGCTGTGCCATGACTGATCCATCAATAAACTCTACTAAAGAGTGAATGATACTTTCTTTATGAATCATAACATCAATTTTTTCATAAGGAATATCAAATAGCCACTTAGCTTCCATCACTTCAAACCCTTTATTCATTAACGTGGCAGAATCTATCGTTAGTTTTGCCCCCATTAACCAGTTTGGGTGTTTTAAAGCATCCTTCGCTTGTAATGTTTTCATTTCTTCACGTGTTTTATCACGAAAAGCGCCGCCAGAAGCTGTAACAATTAATTTTTCGATTTCCTTATTATTTTCCCCATTTAAACATTGGAAAATAGCTGAATGTTCACTATCGACTGGAATTAGGCGGCATCCATTTTGTTTCGCTAGTTCGGTTACGATATGTCCAGCTGCAACTAAAGTTTCTTTGTTAGCGATGGCGATATCTTTCTTCGCCTTTAATGCTTCAATTGTTGGGAGTAAACCTGAAACACCGACAACTGAACTTAATACAAGATTTGTATCAGGATGGGTAGATACTTCAATTAAACCATCAGTTCCATATGTAATTTTTGTATTTGTTGAAATACGAGAACGTAATGTGTCCGCTAATTCTTTTGTCGCTACGCTTACAATACGAGGCTGAAACGATTCGATTTGCTTTTCGAGAAAATCGATATTATAATTTGCGGTTAAACCGACGATTTTAAAATGTTCAGGATGAGCGGAAACGACATCTAATGCAGATGTGCCAATGGATCCTGTTGAACCTAAAATGGATATATATTTTACCATGAAAAAACCTCCAAAGTTGTTTCGAGTATTTCTGCAAACCTATATATTATTAGACAATCAAGGTGAAAATTCCTGCTATATAAAACAGAAAATTAGGGTTTAATTGGAAAGGGAATGTGATAAACTGTAAAAAATAACTAAAAGCAATGAAAGAGAAGAGTACATGTTCAAAACTTTTCAGAGAGCTGATATGTGGTGGGAATCAGTAAGGGATGAATATGGAATGGGCTCTGGAGCTTCTAACTGAAATGAGTAGGTAAAGACGGTTACTTCACGTTATAGAAGTATGAAGTGAGCTAATGATAGCTAATTAAGGTGGTACCGCGGGAGTCTCTCGTCCTTTTTTAAGGATGAGAGGCTCTTTTTGTTTTTTATTTTGAGAAAGGAGGGGTTAGTATGAGTGGAAAAATAATGTTAACAGGAATTAAGCCGACAGGTTATCCGCATTTAGGAAATTATATTGGTGCAATTAAACCTGCATTGCAAATGTCAAAAAATAATGAAGGAAAAGCATTGTACTTTATAGCTGACTATCATGCGTTAAATGCTGTGCATGATCCGAGTCAGTTTAGTAGTTATACGAAAGAGGTAGCAGCTACTTGGTTATCACTCGGACTTGGAGAAGATGTTATTTTTTATCGACAAACAGAAGTACCAGAGATTCTAGAATTAGCTTGGATGTTAGCTTGCCTAACTCCGAAAGGACTTATGAACCGTGCTCATGCGTATAAGGCGAAGGTAGAGCAAAATAAAGAAGCGGGATTAGAAATTGATGCAGGTGTGAATATGGGATTATATACGTACCCGATTTTAATGGCGGCTGATATATTATTATTTCAAGCTACTCATGTACCTGTCGGAAAAGATCAAATTCAGCATATTGAAATTGCTCGTGACATTGCGACGTACTTTAATCATACATTTGGTATGACATTTACGCTTCCAGAGTATGTCATACAAGAAGAAGGGGCAATTTTACCGGGACTTGATGGAAGAAAGATGAGTAAAAGTTACGGAAATGTTATCCCATTATTTGCAGAGCAAGAAAAACTTAGAAAGTTAATATTTAAAATAAAAACAGATTCCTCACTTCCGAATGAACCGAAAGAACTAGAAACGTTATTTATGATATATAAAGAATTTGCGAAGGAAGACGAAATTCAGGCGTTACGCGAAAAGTATGAGACTGGAATCGGATGGGGCGATGTGAAAAAAGAGTTATTCCGCGTTGTAAATCGTGAACTCTCAGGACCTAGGGGAAAATACGGAAATTATATGAATGATCCACATTTACTATATGAAGCGTTAGAAAAAGGTGCTGAGAGGGCGCGGGCTATTGCGAAGGTGAATTTGGTGGAAATTAAAAAACAGATTGGATTTGAGAGGGGACGCTGAGCGCTCCCTTGTTTTTTTTAATGTGAATCTTAATTATTTATTCGTTTTATCTGCATGTAAAATGAGGGATTCGCATTTTTTACTGAATTTATTAATTGCATATTAATAAAAATATGTTAATATAGGGTTACTTATTAAACATGTTTAATAAGTAACATTAAAGTCACTTATTAAACTAATTTAATAAGTTTGATTCATTCGATAACGAAGGAGATGATTAGATGAAAACTGAGAAAGAAAAGATGTTAGCGGGAGAAATGTATATTGCGGATGACGAAGAATTAGTAGCTGATAGGGTGGAGGCAAAACGTTTAACACGCCTTTATAACGAGGCGATGGAGACTGGTGATGAAAGTCGCTTTACCTTGTTAGAGCAGCTTTTAGGTTCTTCAGCTGACGGAAAAACCCACATTAATCCTGATTTTCGTTGTGATTACGGCTACAATATCCACATTGGAAAGAGCTTTTTCGCAAATTTCAATTGTGTTATTTTGGACGTTTGTGAAGTTCGAATCGGTGATAATTGTATGTTTGCACCTGGTGTCCATATTTATACGGCCACTCATCCTTTACATCCGGTAGAGCGGAATTCTGGAAAAGAATATGGAAAGCCTGTAAAGATTGGTAACAATGTTTGGGTTGGTGGGGGAGCTATTATTAACCCTGGTATTTCAATTGGAGACAACGCTGTAATTGCTTCAGGGGCAGTTGTGACAAAAGATGTACCTAATAATGTAGTAGTTGGTGGTAATCCAGCCAAAGTTATGAAAATGATAGACTTATAGAAATCATTTTTCACGGATGCATGAATAAACTGGTGTCGTATCGTATAGACAATGTGAAAGGTGTTTCATATGAAGAAAAATAGTGCGTATAATCATACAAAGACATTACTTGCCTCTCGAAATGCTCTTTTTCTCTTATTTGCTTTGCCAGGTGTCGCGTTTGCTACATGGATTTCAAGAACAGCAGCTACTCGAGATATGTTAGCAGTGTCAAATGCAGAAATGGGCTGGATTTTATTCGGACTATCTGTCGGTTCAATAATTGGTTTACTGAGTGCAAGCCGCTTTATTGACTGTAAGGGAGCTAGAGACGTTATTATAGGCAGTATGTTTTTTATGATTGTTGGATTGATTTGTTTAGGTATAAATATTTATTTTGTTTCTAGTATGGGGGCTTTTAGTAGCTTACTAGTATTTGGAGTAGGCTACGGATTGGCGGAAGTCGCATTGAATGTAGAAGGTTCTTCCATTGAGCAGAAATTAGGAACAACTCTTCTTCCGAAATTCCATGGCTTTTTTAGTGTAGGAACTTTAGTAGGCGCGCTCAGTGGTTCTGTCGCAGCGTCGCTTCACATCCCGATTCTGTATCAGTTTCTTGCGATTTCGGTCGTGTTTATATTACTTGTATGTATGGTGTATCGTTTTCTTCCGCATGGAACAGGAAAGAAGGAGAAATCGTGGAACAAAAGGAGAGAGAAGCATACGACCTTACGTATGGAAAAAAAGGTGCTTTTAATTGGTCTTTTTGTACTCGGAATGGCATTTGCAGAAGGTAGTGCAAATGATTGGCTACCTATCGTGATGGTAGATGGACACGAGCAAAGTATAGTGGCAGGTTCTATTATGTACACAATTTTTGTATTAGCAATGACGTTAACTCGTATGTGTAGCAGCTATTTCCTTGATCGATTCGGTCGTATCGCTGTCGTACGTGCCACCATTATGATGGCGATTCTAGGAATTTCAATCGTAATATTTGGGAGTAATTCGTATTTTCTAGCATTTGGTGTAGTACTGTGGGGGATTGGTGCAGCGTTAGGGTTCCCAATTGGTCTGTCAGCTGCTGGAGATGACCGTGAAAATGCGACTTCTAATGTTGCTGCAGTTTCTATAATCGGTTATACAGCATTTTTAGTCGGACCACCATTCTTAGGTATACTGGGGGAAGCATTCGGGATACGCAATGCCTTGTTAGCTGTTTTATTATTTGTTCTCTTGTCTGGAATTGTATCGTCTGTTACGAGAGAGAATAAATCGAGCTAAATAAGGAGTGCATGCCAGCGGAAATGTATCATCTCTATTGCTTTAGAAAATGATGTATGATATATTGTCAACGCAACTTATTAAAAGTGTTTAATAAGTATGTTGATTAAGGTGGTGAACGATTTGAGTGAACAATTTGTTACTCAAAAATCGATTAAAGAGACGATCCTTCGCGGCATTCGTACAGCTCTTCTAGAGCAAGGTAGTGCAACGAAAGTTGAACTTAGTAATACATTAGAAATCAGTTTTCCAACTGTGAGTAAATTTATAGAAAAAATGAAACAAGACGGAGAAATCACTCTAGTCGGTTTAGATGATTCAAGTGGTGGAAGAAGAGCAAAACGATATGCGTATAATCCGGAATATATGTTAGGTTTAGCGATATTTTTAGAAAAAAATGAGACGAACTATACAATTTTTAACTGTTTAGGGGAAGTAAAAGAACAAGGAAGTACTTCAAGTGTATTAATTGATACTGGCGTAAACCTATTATCTAAACATATAGAAAGTCTTATAGCTACATTTCCGAAAATAAGCTCTATATCAATTGGTGTGCCCGGTTCGGTTGATAATGGTCGTATTTTTTATATACCTGGTTATGAAAAGTTCCAAAATTTTAATTTGAAAAGTCATTTGGAGGATCTGTTTTCTATACCTGTAGTAATAGAAAATGATATGAATGCCGCAGTCCTTGGCTATTATAAAAATACTGGAAATAATGATAAATCATCTCTTGTATATTTGTATTCAGGTCAAAACGGCCCAGGGGCGGGAATTATGATAAATGGAGATGTGGTACGAGGGAGTACCTTTTTCTCAGGGGAGATATCTTTCGTTCCACAGTATGATAATAAAAACTTCTTACAATCTTTGAGAAGTGAAGATGCAGTAAGAGATTCAAATAATCCAGAGCAATATAATATAGATGCCATTACTCGTTTAATAGCTACATGTATAGCTATTATTAACCCTCATGCCTTTATCTTCTGTGATGATGAATTGAATCAATTCGTAATAGATCAAATTGTAAAAACTTGTCCGAAGTACATTCCGGCAGAACATATTCCGAAAATAACAGTGAGCGATTGGAAAGAAGATTATTTATATGGATTAAAAAGTCTTGGACTTGATCTGATGATAACAAGAACAAGCAAAGAAAATTAAATATCAAATTGTTGGTTGAATACTGTAAAAGAAAAGGTGTCGATTATGAAAATTGAACATGTAGCAATTTGGGTAAATGATTTAGAAGGAATGCGTGATTTCTATAAACAGTACTTTGGTGGTGAAGAAAATAGCTTATATCACAATTCGAAAAAGCAGTTTGAATCTTATTTTATAACTTTTGAAGGTGGAGCGCGTCTAGAACTTATGAGACAAGTAGGGATAGACGATGCAATAAAAAAACAAACAGTAGGATATGCGCATATGGCTTTTTCTGTAGGTAACAAAGAAAAAGTGAACCAATTAACGGATAGGTTAAGAGAAGCAGGATACCCTCTGTTAAACGGCCCACGCACTACAGGAGATGGTTATTATGAAAGTGTAGTAAGTGATCCTGAAGGAAATCAGATTGAGATAACAATCTAACATTTTATTTACTAATAACTGATAAAAAATAAAACTTTGTTGTTCCCCAAAATGTTTACGAGAAACCTATTATTTCTTCAGAAAGGGGGACATAACAGTGAGTGAATTCATTTTTATTTTCTGTATATATCCATTGCTTATTTTTATTTTTTCAATAGCTGGGACATATAAATTAGGTGTATTTTATGTGATGCCAATGGTAATATTTCTTATTTTTCTTATGTTAAATGTTACATTGTATGATCCATCATTTTTCTTTTGGGTGGGCATATATACTATTTTTTCATTCATTACTTCTTATATAACACTCTTATTTGTAAGGGGATATACAGCTGTAGAAAGTGAACGTTAATATCATTTGGTTATTTTTTGGGGAATAGGGATTTATGCTGAACGATAACAACCTCATTTCGCGTTATCATGACGGGAAATGAGGTTGTTTTATTTCTATATACAATATGTAATGTTTTTTAATTGGAGTGCTGAAACTCCCTAATAATACGTTCAATAACTGGATGAAGAGTAATAGGTAACTCATCAAGCGGAAAGAAGCGTAATTCTTTTGACTCAGTTTGATCACATATAAGCTCACCGTGGAATTCTCGGCAAATATAAACAGCGAGTACACCGTGTACTTGATCGCCGTTTGGATAGATTTGAAAGAAATCAGGTCCTGAGTATGTACGGAGTAGTTCTGGATTTTTAATGATAAGTCCAGTTTCTTCATATACTTCTCGTTGTAAAGCGTCTTCTAACGTTTCATTATATTCTAAGGCGCCACCAATAATACCCCAGCGGTTAAAATCTGTACGGAGCTGCAGTAATATTTCATTTTTCTCATTTAATATAATGGCGTGTGATCCGATTAAAATGAGTGGATGATTTCCTACTAGATTTCTCATGTCTTCAATATAGCCCATAATTCTTCTCCTTATATTTAATAATAATTAGGCAGTTCTTTTAACATTTTTTCTGTTTTACGTGCTGTAAATGCTAAGTTATGATCATCTTTTGTTCTAAAAAATAATGTGCGTAAAAAGATTTTAATGTTTGCGCATAAAATACAATACTCATTAAGGGAAAGGCGTTTTCTAATTTGAGGAAGCCTTTTTATTTTTTTATAAATAATTGAAATTAACTCATCTTGCGGGAAGTCATGATATAGCATAGATAGTAACGGTGTAACAATTCGTTCATCTTCATTATTATGAAAAAGATCCGATGGGATGAAAATTTTATTTAATAAACAATGAATTAATTCCTCGTACCATTCAAAGGTCGTATAGGAATTGTGAACAATTTCAGAAAAGGCATCAGATACGTGGGCAAGACAATGAGCCCATCCTTTATTTTCAATATAGCCTCGAAAATCCATTTCTAAGTTTGTGTATGTAATGAGTTTGTTTTTTATTTCTTCGATATCCTCCTCTGTAAAAAAGTAGTGCGAGTTAGCGAATTGGAGTATTAATGCAAGTAACGAAACAGTATAAGAACGTGTGAAAACCCCATCTGTAAGTGGGGAGTGAATGTCACAATATAAATACTCATCACTTAAACAAGTTTGTAGAAGTAATTTCAGTTGATCGTCCATAAGGAATTCATGATGAATGAAATGTGCAAAACATTTATATATAAGTTGGTAACGAACGTAACTATCAGTTGTTCCGATATACTGAAGCATATTGAGCGTTAACTCATTAATATCTATATGTTGCAGTTGCGTATAGTCATTTTGTTGTATAAGCTCTAACTGTTGTTGCAATGATGTAATATCCAATGGAGAACCTCCTCCGCACTTTAAAGATGCAATGTTTTCTAGTATTCTATATATTCAAGGACAATCCTGCTCATGCAAGGAGAACAAGTAGAAATTCGAGTATGACATAGATGAGGGAAGTATATGATGACTATAGAACAGTTAGAAAAACATTTTAAAATAAGAAAAAATGCTTCTTCTATAATGATAAAAGAAAATGATGCAGAGGTTTTTACAGAAGAGCAATTAGAAGAGATAATGCAATATTGCGTTGCTGAAGCTGAAAAAGATGGAATAGAAGAATTGCAATTTGAGATTTCTTCAAAAAGCCCAAATTATGATGTGTATAAGAAATGTTTCGAAACGTATTCATTTGAATATATTACTGAAAATATGATTGTATTTAAGGATATATATGAAGTAGAAGATATAGAAAGTGAAATTGATTTTAAGCTTATTGAAGAGATAGGCGAAGCCGCTTTTTATTCACTGTGGAATGAAGTGACGGGAGAACAAATCGATTATGATCAATTTGTAAATACGATGCTACAAGAAATAGGTGGGCAATGGAAAGAACATTGTTTAACAGCAAGTATCGATGAAGAGCCAATAGGAATTGTAATCCCGCATATTGAAAGAGGTACGTTAGAAGAAGGAAAACTTATGTATTTCGCAGTCGCTCCAAATATGCGAAATAAAGGGTATGAAGCAGCATTCTTTACAGGGGCAATGTTTGTCTTAAAAGAAATAGGCGCATCTTATTATATTGGCGAGACAAATGTACAAAACGAGTGGATGAAGGATGTCTTTGAAAAGAACGGATGTCAGCAGCTGAGCTCTACTGAGCGATATGTGAGAAGGTTTTAGAAGGATGGATGATTTACTCTCTCGAACTCATTTAGCGGGAATCCATGTACAACTTATGAACAAATAAAAGAACTTTTTGCATGTTTGTAAGATAAAAAGAAAAATCGAAACGACAAAGTAAGCTTTCCTATAATACAATAGAGAAGGATTAGACTATACGAAGAAAGCGTTGGTGAAAGTATGAAGCAGCAAAGAAATTGGCTACAAGCAACTGTAGAACGAAATGAAGATAATACGTTACATATAAAGTGGGAAAATAATATAGAAGAAGTTCGTATTTATTGGAGTACTTCACCAGATCATATTGAAGAAAATGGAGAATTACTTGTAACAGTAAGTGGGGATGCATGTACAATTGAAAACCCGAGTGAAAATGAGCGTCCATATTTTAGGTTAGTAGGAAGTAATGGACAAGCAGTCACAGTAGCTGAGCGTAGATTGCCATTACAAGGTGCGTTTAACTTCCGTGATATGGGAGGATATGAAACGACTGAAGGCCGTAAAGTAAAATGGGGTAAATTGTATCGTTCTGAAGAATTAGCAGGATTAACAGAATGGGATATCGAGTATTTACAGAAGTCGGGTTTAAAGTTAATTTGTGATTACCGTACAGATTTTGAAGTGAAGCATAAGCCGAACCCAAGTGTTACAGGTGCTCGTCAAGTGTGCTTACCAGTTATGCAAGACTTGGCGAAAGACTTGAATATAAATGAATTTTTCCAAGTTGGTGACCTTTCTATGTTAGGGAAACCAGGCGAGTATCTTGTGAAAATGAATCAAGATTTCGTAAGTGGTAATGAAGCATTCGTGAGCTTCTTAAAACTGGCGCAAAACCCGGAAAACTTACCGTTAGTAAACCACTGTACAGCTGGAAAAGACCGTACAGGATTTGGTTCTGCATTATTATTACTTTTACTAGGTGTACCGGAAAAAACAGTAATGGAAGACTACTTACTAAGTAACGGTTTCCGTGAAAAGTTAAATGAAAAAATGATGGCCTTTTTAGGTGCGAAATTACAGAACGACGAAAGTAGAGCAATATTAGGTGCAATGTTTGAAGCACGTGCTGAGTATTTACAAGCTGCGATTGATGAAGTTAAAAAGCAATATGGATCAGTGGAAGCATACGCTGAAAAAGCTCTTGGCTTTACGAAAGAATCGTTAGAGGAATTGAAAGAATTATTGCTAGAAGATAAATAAGAAGAAGGGAGGCTGATTGGATTAGCCTCCTTTTATTATTGTTGCTATAATTAAGCTATGAGAAAATAGGAATTGAGGCGAACATCATGAAATACAAAGTAATACTATTCGACGTAGACGATACATTATTAGATTTCCCTAAAACAGAAAGAAACGCATTACATAACGCGTTTGTACAATTTGGCATGCCTACAGGGTATAATGATTATCTTGAAAGTTATAAAGAGATTAGTAATGGATTATGGAGAGATTTAGAGAATAAAATGATTACGCTAAGTGAATTAGCGGTAGATCGATTTAGACAATTATTTGCTCTTCATACTCTAGAAGTAGATGCGCAGCAATTTAGTGATGTATACCTTGAAAACTTAGGAAAAGAAGTACATCTTATAGATGGTGCAGTGCAATTATGTGAGAACCTTCAAGATTGCAAGTTAGGTATTATTACGAATGGATATACGAAGGTGCAACAATCTAGAATTGGAAATTCCCCTTTATGTCACTTCTTTGATCATATTATTATTTCTGAAGAAGTCGGCCATCAAAAACCAGCGCGTGAGATTTTTGATTATGCTTTTGAGAAGTTTGGGATTACTGATAAATCAAGTGTACTAATGGTTGGAGATTCGCTAACTTCTGATATGAAAGGCGGAGAAGATTACGGTATTGATACGTGTTGGTATAATCCGAGTTTAAAAGAGAATACGACGAGTGTTAAGCCGACTTATGAAGTGGAGAACCTGCTACAAATTTTAGAAATTGCGGAAGTGGCGGAAGAAAAGGTAGCTTCATTTTAATAGAATTAAGATTTTTCGATTAGTTGATATATATTAAGTTACGGTAGATATATTTGAAAAATCGTTCATATAAGTTCATATACTATGATATGGAACAAAAAAAGATGGTACCAAGTCAAAATAATTTTACTGAAAGAAAACAGAAATAACACAAAATAATATATTTAGCTGTTTGTAATTGGTCATTACAAACAGCTAAAAAAAACGATTGCCTCTTAGGATCCAAGCAATCGTTTTTTTATTTTTTTCGGAGATGAAATTTGTATTTTTATACCCTATCTCCATCAAGTTTAAAAAATGTTTGTTCCCCAGTAATGAAAAAAATGAATTTAATTCTCATAAATAACTGTAAAGTGGTAAAAATTTCGTTTTGGGTGTAATTCAAAATCTTAAGTTAATGGGCATGAGGTGGGACCCTTTCCTTGTTTAGACCGGATATCCGCCTGTTGGCGGTGGCCAAGCACTAAATAATCTGCGAATCAGCACAATTTCTCCTAAATGGTAGGAGTTATGAGATGCAATATTCCGTAGAACACCGCCAGGGGTTTCATCAGGCCATTCCTCCAATGTTTTGTCCAATTGAACAGTTTGGGCGATCGTGCATGCCTGTTCAATCCCTTGAAGAAAATACTGAATAATCTGTTGCCACTCTTCCTCACTGCCAGGGCATTCTTCTTCAGGCCAGCTCTCTTTTACATGGGCAGGCAATGCAGGCATCTTCCCCTGAGCGGATAATAAGAGAAAATCTTGCCAATAGGTCATGTGTTTCACTAATTGATAAATAGAATAAGGCAGTTCCTCTCTGCGTTTTCCCGCAAGCGCCACGTCTATATCCGACAAAGCATTCTTGATGGGAAGATGTCCTCGTTCCCCTCTTAACGATTTTACTAATGCCTGGCTAAACGCTTTATTTGATTGCTCCATAATAACTGACTCCCATCCTGTTTTATTTTCTAATTTGCTGATTTTATGATTCCGTCTTTTTTATATGTACTAAATAAATTATAGAAGCTTTACGACTATTAAGAGAAAGTAAAATAAGGCAAGAATCACTGACTTCTTAACGTACAGGAAATCGTAGGTTTTTATTTAATTAGTACCTTAATGTACAATTGTATTAACAGATAAATCAAAGGTTCGAATGACAACATTCAGGTCTGCGTTAATATCAGCCACTTTTGATTTTAGCTTTTCCGATCCCTCCTGAATTTTATCCAATTGATTTTATTGTGAATGAACTATGAGTTGATTATAATAATTAGAGTGAACTCTAAGTCAAGAAAAAAATAATAAAAGGATAGTTATTCTATTATGAGGGAGTTCGCGAAGCAAAAATAGCGCTAATATACTAAGGTCATTCACGTGTTATAATGCGATAATTAAATATTCATATATACATAGTTTCTCAGAGTGATGCGATGTCATGTATGAGCTGTGTAACAACTAGAGGTGAGTGAAGGATGTTAATGTTTTTATTTGAGTTAGACAAGGCTATCCCGCAGAAGGATGAGCCACGGTATGCCGCTTATGCAAATGGCTTTATTGAAGGGGATTTAACGATTCGCGTGAGTGACAGCGTATTTTTTCAGAAGTCATGCATGAAGGTTGCAGAGCTTGGCATTTATTTAGGACAGTGGATGGAACAAGTGCAACATGGGCAGAAAGAACAATTGAATTATGAAACGAGTGACCGTGAGGAAGTAATTCTCGGATTCGTATATGAAGAGGAAGATCAGTGGAGAGTTTTTTCCAGTTGGCAGCAATTTGAACTTCAAGAGCGTATATCAACTACAACATTAGTAGAGAGCGTTCAACGCTATTTATATGAGCTAAATAAGGAACTGCGCGCGATAGGATATCCTGTGACGTTTGATCAGTACTTAAGAGGAGAGCGAATGATGCAGCTTTCTTATAAACGACTGTGTGATAGTAAAGCGGATACGACTTCAATAGAGGTTTACAATGGAAGCGAAGGAGTAGGCGCAGTACGGGGCTATTATAAAAATACGTTGATGAAAGTGCTAGACTTCATTCCGAAAGTCGGTAGTAATATCATTTATGAAATAAAGGATAGTAAGAACAATATTCGCGTCATTGCAAAGGATGTAAGTAGGCAGCGTCAAAGAAGGATTTTAGTAACGTACATCGATAATAATGATGCAGAGCATGAAATACTTGTATGTGACGGAAAGTTATTAGATGCAAATTTCTTATTTACTTTTACATATAAGACAGAAGAATATGTTGTTCACAAAACTTCAATTGGGCTTGGAAAATTATTACGAAACGGCTATGTAATCGCAGATTGGAATATTCGTCTTGAGGAAGATATGTATTATATCGAGATGGATGTATATGATGAGGATTATATAGAGGATCAATACTTACTGTTAGGTGTATTTCATGCGGTTTTGTATGGGTGATAAATGAAAAGTACTGGTATTCTTCATGGGAAGGATACCGGTATTTTTTATGTGGTTCTGGTGTGAAGATTGCATTTTGTCGCTTTTCTTTTTTTAGGAATTTACAGTTATAACATCTCATATTTTGTTTATAATTGTAAATGGTTATTAAAATGTATAAATGTTATTTCTTTTTTAATAAATAAAAAATATAAAAAGGAAAAATAATGCAACTTTATAACACGCTTATTCGTGTTATATATGAAAGGAGGAGGGGGATGGAAATTGAAGAAATATATAAGGTTTATATAAACGATGTGTACCGGTATTTATTTTCCCTTTCTCGTAGCCATCACGTAGCGGAGGACTTGATGCAGGAGACTTTTTATCGGGCGTATCTTTATCTAGAAGACTATGAAAACCAAAAGGTAAAATCATGGCTTTTTAAAGTGGCATATCATACGTTTATTGATTTTGTAAGGAAAGAGAAAAAAGTATCTTTTGTAGGAACGGAGGAATTAGAGACAATACAAGCAGGGGAATCTACAGAAGAGTATGTAGTCGCAAAAAATAGTTATGAAAAATTAATTCAGATTATTCATACTTTACCAGTGGTAGAGGCACAAGCTATTTTATTATGTGACGTACATCAATTAACGTACGAAGAGGGTGCTACTGTATTAGATTTAAAGGTAAATACTTATAAAAGTCACATATTTCGTGGGAGAAAGAGATTAAAAGAATTGTTAAAGGAGGAAAAGAGTCAAAATGACAAATGATAAACCTCATTCTGAACAAGATGATTATAAAGAATTGTTACAAGAAGCTCTTCATCAAAGACCAGATTCACTTCCTGATGGAAAACAGCAGCAAGTGTTGAAAATAGGTAAAAAAAGAGCTCGAATTACGAATGTGTTGATTGTATTTACTTTTTTATTACTTATTCAACCTATTTTATATATATCTACACTTTTATATTATACATTGGCACCTACAAACGCGATGGAGATACGGAATGTAGTAAATCAAACATTAAGTGTAACAGAACCTAATGTATTTATGAAAGAAAGGGATATGGAGCAAACATTGTTACCGCTTAGTTTACAATTGCATTTTGATTTGTATAAAAGGGTAGGAAAGAAAGATATTCGAATAGGAGAAGAGAAAACAGATTATTTATTAAGTAGAGCAACGAAAGTAAGCCGTGAATATACAACAGATGAAAAAATTCCGGAAGTCCCATATATAGATAACGAGGTATTATCTCATCCTAATAATTATAATGTGTCTTATAATAGTAGCGAGGAAGCTCAGGTATTAAAAGGTCTTCCACAAGAATCTGTTGTAGAAGCATTTGTATCTTTTAGAGAATTATTAAGTGTACAAGAGGTAACGGATACGTTTCCTACTATTGATATTGTTTGGTATGCCGTGAATACAGGATTAGAGGAGAAGCAAAAGAATGATGAGGGTCAGTATGTTGCCCCAATCGGTTTTCCAGCAGATATGATTTCAAGTCCAAGTGGTCCTTTTTTAAGTGACTCACCTCATGAGGAACAATTTATTGATGTGTTAAAGTCATTACGGAAGCATGAAGATTTAGCGGTGAAGCTATCTAGAGCGAAAACATTAGAGTTGTCACAGCGCATTTCTTTCCTTGAAAAAAATGGGATAAAAACATACGGGGCAGTTGTAACTGGACCTAAAGGAGAAGTTGAAAAATTGATGAGCCATGAAAAAGTTAGAAACTTGAAAGTAGGTGAAGCGAGATTATGGAATTGGCATTCTTAAAAAAAAGAAAGAGTCATATTTATAAACAGGAAACGTGGATGGGTATTATTTCATTAATTATTGCCTTTCTAGCGTTATTGTATTTGAACATTACATTGCTTATTCAAGAAATATTTATAGGCGAAGGTTTTCGAGAAATAGTTGGAGCTGGATTGATGTGTTCAGTCGTAGGCATGCTCACAAAAAGCAAAAGTCGAAAATATGCATTGTGGGCATGTAGTTTATTTGTTTTTATGTTACTGTTTGCTGTATTTGGATTTATGTTAGGTTGGATGATAAGCTTTACGCCATAAATATGTGGAAAAGAGCGAATGTAGATTCGCTCTTTTTTAATGTGTAAAAAGTAAACTAGATAAGAGAAGAACCTATCAAATTTGAAAGGAGAGCACTATGCATCTAGGCTGTGGTTTTGTTGATATGTTTTCCGCTCACGATTCAGTATTATATATTAAACTTGGTGCCCTTTATTAATCCTCAAAAATAAAAACCTCATCAATCGTACTATGTAGTGCCCTCGCTATATCGTGAGCAAGCTGTAAGGAAGGGTTATACTTTCCTTTTTCGAGATGGCTAATCGTTTCACGACGTACACCAACCTTTTTCGCTAAATCTTCCTGCGTCATATGTACTTTGGCACGGTATTCTTTTATCTTCGTTACGAACGCCATGGTGCATCTTCCATTTCATCAACTGGTTTATCGTAAAAGAAGGTAGAGAATCCGAATGTAAGAATGAGTGTGCTGAAAATAAGAGCAATATCAATCTCTTGTAGTGTAGGATTCGGAAATAACATTTCAATAAAGATAATGATAGCGGTAGTTAATAACGTAACGATAAAGGCGTTGCGGCAAGATTTATTGACGATTTGTTCAAATAGTTCATCGTGTTGAACTTTTCTATACGTCGTGAAAAAGGAGAAGAAACAGAACATAGTAAACAATCCTTTTTCATAAAAAAATCCGAGAAACCCAAAGAAACCGAGAAATCCTAAATATTTTATCCAAGTCGTTTTCATGATAGATTCTCCTTTCGATGTTAGAAATAAAGTGAAGGCTAATAATCAGTGGGGGGTGTTCATCCCCCACTGATTATTAGCCTTCACCAATCGGGCGTTTACGGGCAGCAGGGCTCCCACCTAACTTCTTTGCTCCAGCCGAATTTTGAGGTGGGAGTCTTACTGCCAGTTAATGCGGGATAAATCACTATATGTTATAAATATATCACATATGGAAATTCATAGTAATAATAGTTTTGCGATTTATTTCATAATAATAGTAAAAAAGGTTAAATATTCTGTAAAATAAAAAGGGAAATATCGTAAAATGGATGTAAGGAGGGGGAGGACGAAATGTTAACTGGGATAATGATCGTTATATTACTTGTAGTTATTACTGTAATTGGAACGGTGTTAATTGGGCGAAATGGTGATGCGAATTATAGTAAAGCGACAAAAGGAAATATTAAACGACTTACGATGATTTATATAATACTAGCTGTTGTTTTAATTGTTGGATTAGGAGTTTATATTTATTTTAAAGGTTAAAAAAACTGAAAAATGTAAAAATCTATAAATATAAGTATGCTATAATATTAATATAGTTAATTGGTAATTAAGGAAAGGATTGGATGTAATGATCGAAATTTTGAATGTGTCAAAAAGTTATAATGGATCTACCTATGCAGTAAAAGATTTAAGTTTATCTGTACCGAGCGGAGAAATCTTTGGGTTTTTAGGACCGAATGGTGCGGGTAAATCAACGACAATTAAGATGATTACTGGTATTCATGGGGTGGACAAAGGAACCATTACAATCAACGGTAAAGATATTATGAAAAATCCGATGGAAGCGAAGAAAACATTTGGCTATGTTCCAGATAGCCCGGATATGTTTTTACGATTAAAAGGGATTGAATATTTAAACTTTATGGCTGATATGTATGAAGTACCGAAGGAAGTAAGACAAGAACGAATAGAGTCATTAGCGAAGAAGTTTGATCTGTACAATGCTTTATCTGATCAAATTCAAAGTTATTCACACGGTATGAGACAAAAGATTGTTATTATCGGTGTGCTCGTACATGAACCAGATGTGTGGATTTTAGATGAACCGTTAACAGGTCTTGATCCGAAATCTGCATATATTTTAAAAGAAATGATGAGAGAACATGCAGATAAAGGGAAGATTGTATTTTTCTCGACACACGTATTAGAAGTAGCTGAAAAAATATGTGACCGCGTCGCGATTATTAATAAGGGAAATCTTCAGTTTAAAGGGAATTTAAATGAAATGAGAGATCATTTTGAATCCAATGAATCACTTGAAAAAATGTTCTTGGAGATGACGGGCAATGAGTAAAATTTTGACGTTAACGAAAGTATTATTGAAATTAAATTATGCAGATTTCATAACAGATAAAAAGAAAAGATGGGCGTATTTATTTTCATTTGCAGCCATTTTATTTGTAGGTTTTTTAATATTTGGTTCGATGACCCATGGAATATATGAAGGAATGATACACCTCGGACAGGATCCAGGAATTGTTATTGCGATGGGATTAGCAGTTGCTAGTATATGGGTATTTTTGATGAGTATTATGAACATTTTAACAGTGTTTTACTATAGTAATGATGTTGAAATGTTGCTACCGTTACCGTTAAAACCAGCGCAAATTATTTCGGCAAAGTTCTTTACAGTGTTAATTACACAATACGTAATGAGCTCGTTTATTTTATTGCCTATCTTTATTACTTACGGTTTAAAGAGTGGTGCTTTCATTACATATTACATTTATATGATTGTCATTTACTTATTCTTCCCGATCATTCCGCTAGTTTTAGCTTCGTTAATTATGACAATTATTATGAGGTATACGAATATAGCGAAAAATAAAGATCGAGGAAGTATATTTATTGGAGTCGTAAGTATACTATTTATCGTCGGAATCAATGTATTTATGCAATGGAGAAATAAAAGTGCAGTATCTGGAGCTGGAGATTCAGTTGCGAATTATCTTACAAATAATCAATCCTCCCTTTTCATACAAATGACAAATTATTTTCCGACTACATATTTTGGTGCAATGGGATTAGTAGAAAATGCATCGTGGAAGGGAATATTATACGTACTAATATACATTCTTATTTCTATCGCATTTTTCGGTTTGTTTTATTACATTGCAGAGCGTACATATTTAAAAGGGGTTATTGGACTTTCAACGAGTACAGCAAAAAAAGAGGTAATTTCAGCAGAAGGCTTACAGAAATCAACAGTACAAAGTTCACATTTAAAAGCGTATGTGAAAAAAGAATTTAAAACGTTATTCCGCACGCCACAATTTTTCTTAAATTGTATTGTGCAAACTTTTGTTATGCCAATTATGCTGTTCTTTGTTTTGTTTGTACAAGATGGAAATTTAAAATGGATTACGGAATATATTGATAATCCAGAATCAGCAGGTTTCGCAATTGGTGTTGGCCTTTGTGCATCCTTATTTTTAATGGGGAGTAACGTTATTGCAACAACGTCATTCTCACGAGATGGAAGCTCTTGGTTTGTTAATCGCTACTTACCAGTAAAGGCTTCGGATATCTTTTTTGCGAAAGCGATAACGGCCTGGTTAATTAATGTAGTCATTTTAGGAGTATTCGGTATTACAATGGGAGTTGTAGCAGGTATTTCGCCAGTCTTCATGATACTTTGGTTCTTACTAAGTGCGAACGGTTTATTGTTAATTAATTTAATCGGTACACGCTGGGATGCACAAACTGCAGATATTCATTGGGATACAGAACAGAAATTATTTAAAAGTCGATATACAACTTTGTGGAATTTTTTAGCTAATATTTTAATAGCTTTAGTTATTGTAGCGGGTGTAAGTGTATTATACTTCTTCCTTCAAGTAGGACTTTGGATTATGTTTATCGTTTTATTTGTAATGTTTACGATTGTAAATTATATCTTTATTAAAATTTTAAAATTAGGCGCTGAGCGTATATTGTCAAATATTAATTAAAAAGGTAGATCCTCTGTATTCGTGCAGGGGATTTATCCATAGATGGAGGAGAAAAGGTGAAGAAAATAGCAATTGTAACAGGGGCAACTCGTCTGAATGGAATTGGTGCAGCTGTATGCAAGGTGCTTGCTCAAAATGGGATAGACATTTTTTTCACGTACTGGCCTCGGTATGATAAAGCGATGCCATGGGGAATGAATGATCAAGAGCCCTTTTTGTTGAAAAAGGAAATTGAAAGTTACGGCGTTCGATGTGAAATGGCAGAAATCAACTTATCGCAGTCTTATTCGCCTAATCGTGTATTGTATATGGTATCAGAACGTTTAGGGGATCCATCTATTCTTATTAATAATGCGGCGTATTCTACTCCTACGAAAATTGAAGAGTTAGATGTAGAACAGCTAGATAAACATTATACGGTTAATGTTCGTGCTCCTATGCTATTAAGTTCATTATTTATTAAACATTTTTCACTTAAAACGAGTGGAAGTATTATAAATCTTACTTCTGGGCAGTCATTAGGCCCGATGCCAGATGAACTAGCATACGTAGCAACGAAAGGAGCAATAGAAGCATTTACAAAGTCAGTTGCACCAGTTGCTATGGAGAAGGGGATTACAGTCAATGCTGTTGATCCAGGACCAACGAATACAGGATGGATTACAGAGGAATTACAGCATCATTTAGTATGGAAATTCCCGCAAGGAAGAGTTGGAGAACCGGTGGATGCGGCACGCTTAATTGCTTTTTTAGTAAGTGAAGAAGCGAAGTGGGTTACTGGGCAAGTTATTCATTCGAATGGTGGTTATTCATAAAAATATTATGTTAACAAGTGTTGAGAAATAAAAAAATTAGTAATTATTTTGTTTTTTGTATAAATAAAATGTCAAGAAAGATAAAAAATTGATAGGGGAGTATGTTGTCATTTGTAGATTGTAAATCTTCATGTGACAACATACTCTTTTTCTTTTGCTACAGAGGAGGAAAATGTAGTAGAAAAAACTCGAATATTAAAATGAATTTATCGTTTTTTGTACGTATTATTATGAAGATTACTGTCGGAAAGATGGTGATTCGTATGAAAAGGGATTTTTTAAGGGGAAATAGAATCGTAAAGAGAAGGATAAAATTGTAAACATAGGGGGATTTTTATGAAAATGAAAAAGGTCGCTATCGCATCAGTAGCAATTGGTACAATGCTTACAATGGCAGCTTGTAGTACCTCCACAGATAAAGATGCAGCGAAGAAGGATCAGGCAACTGCACAAAATGAAGAGCAATCGAAAACGACAAGTGCAGATGAAGCGTCAAAAACAACGAAAGATACTGAAAAAGACACAAATACTTCTTCGAATGAAAAAACAGATAAGGATGCAAAAAATACAAAGGAATCATCAGGAACAGAAAGTAACGGCAAAACAACAAAAGAAAAAGAAACGACAGGAAAAACGAATGATCAAACTACTAGCGGGAAAACAACAGATCAAAGTACAAGTACAAACAACAACGGAAAAACAACAGATCAAAGTACAAGTACAAACAATAACGGAAAAACAACGAAAGATCCGAAGAAAAACGTCGCTGTGAAAACAAATGTAAAAGAAGTCGTTACATTAATTGAAAGCTTGGACAAGCAATTAGCTGCAAATCCTAAATTAGAATCAGTTAATAAACTTGGAAAACAAATTAATGAGAAGTGGGATGTCATTGAAAAAGAGTTAGAAGCATCACATCCGACTGAATATAAAACAATTGGCCAAAGTATGTATCCGTTAATTGTAGGAGCGGAGAAAGAAAAGATTGATATTAATAAAATGAAGTCATTAACGACAAAAACGAAAAAAGATTTAAATCAATTATTAACGAAGCTTTCATAGTTTCAAAAGCCTACTCGTGTGAGTAGGCCTTTTTAGTTTGTTGTACATTCTCGTTGGGTGTTAAGAAATAAAGACTTCATTTGAAAGGAACATCACAATGATAAAAAAGAGTGATAACTATTAAAGATATTTTTTGATAGGAAGTCATATAAAACGCTCCCTTGTATTTATATTTGCAATTTAGTAGTTTTTAAAGTTCATTATTTTCTACAAAAATTTCATTTTGTAGAAAAGGAGAATGAATTGAGATATACGATAAAGAGGAAGTTTATGATGAAGAAATTGCACCAGTATCGCAGAAAATCCTAGAAATATGTAAACGAGAATAACTTCCAATGGTCGCACAATTTTATTTAGCGGAAGAGTCTCCATACAGTGGCTGTTCAACCATTATATTGTTCGTCAGCAATTGTTCAGGGAGAACATAATGAAGAAGAAGGCATTCAGCAGTTACAATCAATTGCTCAAATTATGAAATACGGAACAAATGGACTACCAGTAGTAATGACGGCAATGATTCGAAAATAAAAAAGCAGCTAACAAAAGCTAGCTGCCCGACTCTCCAAGGGGGAACAAGGAGAAAATCTAATGTCATGTATAGTATTGACGGAATATTGAATTTTATTCGAGGAGGGCTTATTTTTAAATGTAATTTAGGGTTGGTTCCAGAAAAGTGACATACCACAAAAATATAAAATTATTAAAAGGACAATTACTATGAAAGCAATTAAAGAAACTTTCTTCCATAAATTTTTCATCAGTAGACCTCCTTTATGAAGAATATTAACACTTTTCCAGAATCTGACCCAAATAATCCTTTTACTCAAAAAAAGATCGCCTGTATACTAAGAGGCAATCTTTTTTGAGTTGTTTGTAATGGCTAATTACAGGTTTTAAATACTATTTAGTGTTATTTCTACTTTCCAAAACCTGCTCCATATTATTAGTCGCCCATTCCATCATTAAAAGGATAATTGGACGTAATGACTCGCCAAGTTCAGTTAACGAATATTCTACTTTAGGGGGCACTTCACGATATACCTCCCGATGTACGATGCCATCTGCTTCAAGTTCTCTAAGTTGAAGTGTTAACATTCTTTGGGTGATATTAGGTTTTAATCTTTTTAATTCATTAAATCGTTTCTTACCATCTAATAAATGATAAAGAATAACACCTTTCCATTTTCCGCCAATAACCTCGACCATAGCTTCTACTGGACAAGAATATTTATTTAAAAATGGATAATTTACATCATCTTCTTTTGAACTAATCATAAAAAGACTCTCCCTTAACAATAGTATCTTTTTTGATACTATAGCAAATAAATGTGCGTACTTGTATCATTGTTACTTTAAAAATATAATTTGGTTAAATAATAATTTAATGAAAAGGGGATCTTTTATGACTAACACAAAACAAAATACAAAACAAAAAATTATTGAGGCTTTTAACTTTAGACATGCATGTAAAGAATTTGATCCTATGAAGAAAATTTCAGAAGATGATTTTAAATTTATTTTAGAAACAGGAAGATTATCTCCTTCTTCTTTTGGATATGAGCCTTGGAAATTTATTGTGGTACAAAATAAAGAATTAAGAGAAAAACTATTACCATATTCATGGGGAGCAGGTGGGCAACTTTCAACAGCAAGTCATTTTGTCATTGTTCTTTCAAGAAACATCAAAGATATGCACTATGATGCAGAGTATATTCAGCACATGATGAAAGATATTATTGGATTGCCTGAAGAAGCCCAACAGATGAGATATGAATTCTTCAAAAAATTCCAAGAATCGGATTTTAAATTGTTAGACTCCGAACGTGCTGTATTTGATTGGTCATCAAAGCAATCTTATATTGCTTTAGCTAATATGATGACTAGTGCAGCTCAAATCGGTATTGATTCTTGTCCAATGGAAGGATTCGATAAAGAAAAAGTAGATTCTTTACTTCGTCAAGAAGGAATTTTAAAAGATGACAATCTTGAGGTGTCAGTTATGGTTGCATTCGGATACCGTAAAGGAGAACCACAATTTAATAAAACAAGACAAACTATGGATACTATTGTTGAATGGATTTAATAAGATAAATTTGTATCCATATAACGAAAAAAACGCTACCCTGTCTATAGAAAGGATAGCGTTTTTTTATGTCTGTTTTTAAATTTAGCGAGAATGCTTTGTGAATAGTTGAATTGCCTTTTCAGGTACATAGAATTTCCCGTTGCTTTCTACAACGATGCCTCCTAATTCATAATCTTTCCCACCAATATAGATAATGTTTTTATTAACAAACAATTTGGCCTCCGTATTATTGCGTTTTACTACAAGCACCGGGTTTCGTACATCTTTTTTGTCAATCGTTACAGTTGCACCAATTTGTTTAAAGGATGTTTCAGCATCTAAGAATAATTTCTTAGTTAATTCTTCTAATTGAAAGCCCATTGCTTTAGCCATTATTTTCGCAATGTCTGTATTTTGGACTAAACCGTATGGCTTTTGAGGACCGTAAGAGTATAAGAATACATCTTCACCCGTATGACCACCAGTTGTAAAACCGATGTTCGCACGGTTGGCCAATAATTTAGTAAGGATTGGACCTACATCAGTTTTCTTTTGTGCAGCTTTTAACAGCTCTTTTTCATTATCAGTTAGGTCGTCTAAACCGTAAAGTGCAGCGATCTCTTTTATATTAGATAAATCATCTTTTAGTTTATTTGTAGCACCCTCAAGTGTCATTTTCGCCTTTTTCAGTGGGGCAATGTAAGCTGATACTGGTGTGGTATCATATCCTTTTGTGGTATTGCTGTTGCCAATGGAAATACCGCTATTACCATGATCCGCTAAAGCAATGACCATAGTGTTACCGTCTTTCTTCGCAAATTCTAATGCTTCTGTAACTGCATCATCAAATGCCAATACATCGCTAATCATCCCGATTGGGTCATTTGCATGTGCTGCCCAATCTGCCTTACTACCTTCTACAAATAAGAAGAAACCATCTTTATCTTTTGATAATGTTTGAATTGCTTTTCTCGTCATCTGGGAAAGAGTTGGCTGCTTAGGATTGGTTATTATACGATCCATATCGAACGCAAGGGCAGTATTAGAGAAAGAACCCCAGATTTTCTTTGATTTGGAGTTTAATAACGCATCTTTTGTTTCGACAAAGTCATACCCTTTGTCTTGAATCACTTTTACTAAATCTTCGTTGTCTTTACGAATTCCGTTGCTTGTCGTAGGCTGAAGTGCTGCTTTTCCACCACCTAATACAACTTCTATATTTTGATAAACTTGCTGTTCACCAAGTACTTCGAAATCTTTACGGTTAACGTGGTGGGCAGAGAAACTAGCAGGAGTAGCATGTTGAATTTCTGATGTAGCAATGATTCCTGTCGCGCGGCCGGAACGTTTTGCGCCTTCTAATACGTTGGCAACTGGACGAAACTTGCATTCTTCTTTCACTGGTTCTAAGCCAGGTGAATTCACAACAGAAGGTAATACGCCCACGTAGCCTGAATTTGATTTATTTCCTGTCGCTAAAGCTGTGGCTGCTGGTGCAGAGTCCGTAATAGCTGATTCTGCGGAATACGTACGAACACCTCCGGATACAATTTGATCTAGTGCAAGAGGTGAACCTTTATACCAGCGGGCTAATGTTGTAGCAGAAGAACTTGTCCCATCTATAACCATGAAAATCACATTTTTAGGTTGCTTTCCTGCTTTTTTTACCTCAGCTTTTACCTCGTTATCGTTCATTATGATTCCTGTTGCTAATGTAAATAGTGCTATCGTTCCCGCTAATGTTAGTCCCATTATTTTTTTTCGAAGAGTAGTCATTGTGGTTCCTCCATAGGTCGTTTTCGATATCCAAATCTAACGTTCGTATGTAAACAAGATTTATTATTAGTAGTACCCCATTGCAACGAAACTAACAATAACTATGGAGTCGAAAAGTTAAATTTAAGCTACTTCTTCAGCAAAATATTCTCCTCATATAAAACTTCTTTGCACCCTTAGTTACATGGTCTTTCCTATAAAAAGAATCTTCTCTTTATTTTATGGGAAACATTTAAAAAAGGATGGTGGGGACATGACAATTGATCGAGTTTGTACAATTGGGCCAGCGAGTAATAATGAAGAAACGTTAGCGCAGTTAATAAACAATGGTATGAAAATTGTTCGGTTAAATTTATCACATGGTACGCATGAAAGTCATAAAGACATCATTCGTTTAGTAAAATCGTTAGACGATTCTATTAAAATTCTAGGGGATGTACAAGGTCCTAAAATAAGATTGGGTGAAATGAAAGAGGAACAAATTACACTTGAAGCAGGGGAGTTATTTACTTTACATACCAATCCAGTTCAAGGGAATAAAGAAGAAGCAAGTGTTGATTATGTAGGGATCGCGAATGACGTGAAAGTTGGAAGTAGAATTCTTATTAATGATGGAGAAGTTGAGTTAATCGTTGAAAAGATAAGTTCGGAAAAAATAGAAACAAGAATAAAAACAGGTGGCAATATTTCCTCTCATAAAGGGGTGAACTTACCAGGTACAATTGTTAGTTTGCCAGCTATTACGGAGAAAGATAAAAAAGATATTCAATTTCTTCTAGAAGAGGAAGTTGATTTTATTGCGTGTTCTTTCGTTCGAAAACCTAGTCATATAAAGGAAATACGAAGTTTTATACATGAACATAAAGAAACATCTCCTAATTTAATTGCAAAAATAGAAACGATGGAAGCAATTGAGAATTTTCAAGACATATGCAAAGAAGCGGATGGCATTATGATCGCAAGGGGAGATTTAGGTGTGGAATTGCCGTATCAATTTATTCCACTGTTACAAAAAATGATGATTCGTGAGTGCAATCGAACGAATACATATGTCATTACAGCGACACAAATGCTTCAATCTATGGTAGATCATTCTATTCCTACAAGAGCTGAGGTGACAGATGTATTTCAAGCTGTACTGGACGGGACGAATGCTGTTATGCTTTCTGCTGAAAGTGCGTCAGGAGATCATCCAATCGAAAGTGTGAAAACGTTACGTCTCGTTTCGGAATTCGCTGAGCATGTAAAAAAAGACGGTCCTTTTGCGATGAAAGATGTATTGGAATTGCTGCATAAGTCTCTTTAGTTTATATAGAAGGATTTATCTCTCATCCTAAAAACGTACGGAAACGAATTAGGGTATGAGGTGCCATTTTAGTATTTACTTACAGATTGAAAGGTGGCATTCCAGCTGCCTATATGAAAGAATCATTATGGAACATGGAGGTCTTTCGGAAATCTAAAGAAGGATTTTAAATTAATTAATCCAATTATCTCATTTAAAATATGTTCATTCCTATTCATAAATGATATCCTTATAGTTGAATACTTTTGCTGAATCAGCAAGAATTTGTCGTTCTTTCTGTATGAATTCAACTTTTTTATGGAAAGATATGTTAGTAAGTGTGCAATTTGAACATTTTATTTTTTAGAGTATGATAGGAGGAGAATGAATATGGAAGCAATTGAAGTAGGCGAAATTTTTAGTCTTACCGATGAGAATAATGAAGAACAGGAAGTTGAAGTGCTTGGAGCGATGGATGTCGAAGGTGCAGAATATATTGCGGTTGCCTTTGTAGAAGACATTCAAACAGAAACTGAGGAAGACATTGATATCTTCTTTTTAAAAGTAGAAGAAGATAATGAATTCTCATACATAGAGAATGACGAGGAATTTGAAAAAGTATCTGCGGCGTTCGAGAAGATTATGGACGAGCAAGAACAAGAATAATAATAAAAAGAGTTAGACAAAAGAGGGAGATGCATATCTGCCCTCTTTTGTTATATGGTTGAAAATTACATTTATAGAAATCAATAATTATATTATGTAAACTGAATGACTCTTTATTTATGCACTAGAAAAACCACCCAAATGAGGGTGGCGCTTATTATATATAGTTATTAAATGTGTTATTTTCCAAGGAAGAGAGGGGAATCTTCACTTCAGTACCTTCCTTCATATTACGCAATACAACTGTTTCTGTAGATAGTTCCTCTTCACCAATTATTAGCACATACGGGATATTTTCTTTATTTGCATAATTAAGGGCACGTTTCAATTTACGTCCAGCTAGTTCAAGTTCGACTTTTAAAGAAGTAGTAGAGCGCAATTGCTGGGCAATTTGTAAACATTGTAATTCTGTCCCGAGTGGAATGATAAAAAGATCTGCTGTAGATGATATGGTTTCTTTCTGTGATAGAGCTGTATAAATGACATCTAATCCGAATGAAATACCGACTGTTGGATAGTTCATATTATCACCACGGAATGCTCCGATAATATTATCGTATCGACCACCGCTACCGATGCTAGATGTAATCGTGCCATCTTTTAGAAAGATTTCATACACAGTGCCTGTATACATTGTGAGTCCTCTTGCTAAAAACGGATTGAATATCGTATTTTCATTTATTCCGAGGGCGAGTAAGTATTGCTGTAGTTGTTGTAGTTCCTCTACTCCATCGGCGACAAGTGTATTATTGAAAGTGTCTTTAAAGTCGGCTATAGTGAGCTTTAGGCAAGATAAAACAGTATTACATATTGTATCAGCCATTTCTACAGTAATCCCGCGCTCCAATACATCTTTTCGTACACCATCAATCCCAATCTTTTCGATTTTATCCAATGATAAAATTACGTCACTCGTTAATTCGGTAGGGATGTTAATAGACTGGAGAATACCGTTTAACAATTTTCGGTTATTATATTGGATCGTTACTTCTAAGTTTAACGTTCGGAACAGCTCAAACGCCATGCCCATGAGTTCAGCTTCCGCCATGACTGATTCTACACCGACTATATCAACGTCACATTGAATGAACTCACGGAATCTTCCTTGTTTAATCGGACCATCTCGAAATACTTTTCCAATTTCATAGCGTTTAAAGGGTAGGCGGATGTTCGGATTCATCGCCACGACTTTTGCGAAGGGAATTGTTAAATCATAACGTAAGGCAAGATCGCGTTTTCCTTGATCCTTAAGTGTATATATTTCTTTTAAAATTTCATCGCCACCACCGTACTTGTAAGACATAAGCTCATACATATTTAACGTTGGTGTCTCTAACGGTTTACAGCCATAACGTTCAAACGTATCTTCACAAGCTCTTTTAATTTTATTTCGTAGTACTTGTTCCTCTGGTAAATAGTCTTTTGTCCCTTTTACATTTTTCATTTCCACCATAATCACTCCTCTTTTAAATTAAAAAAAGCTATGCGGGTATAAAAATACCCACATAGCTTTATGAACGCTTCGTGGGTCAACAGGAAAAGCCCTGTATCCACGAAGAAAAATTTTTCTTCGGATACACGGCGTTACGTATGATGATGAAGTTGGAAAGAAGTATTAAAAGTTCGCATTAAAAATCTCTCCTTAACATAAGTTTTTCCAAATTATATCAGATGAATTTGGAAATATCAATATTTTCAGTTTTGAAGAATACGTGAAGTTATGTAGGAGAAATTGAAAAGAGTGTATAATAAAAGAAAACTTAATAATATGAAATAACTTTTTAAGGAGAACACTATGAAAAAAGATAAAACAAATGCGATGCGAATATTAGATAAAGAAAAAATTGAATATTCGATGATGTCATATGATCCGGACGATGGGAAAATTGATGGCGTATCAGTTGCTGGGAAAATTGGTAGAGAAGTGAGAGAGGTATATAAAACGCTTGTCGCTCAAGGGAATAGTAAGGATTATCATGTGTTCATTATCCCAGTAGATGAGGAACTAAATTTAAAAGCAGCTGCAAAGGCGGTCGGTGAAAAGAAGATAGAAATGATTCCTGTTAAAGATATTACGAAAGTTTCAGGGTATATTCGCGGTGGTTGTTCACCAGTAGGAATGAAGAAGTTATTTTCTACATGTATTGATGCGAGTGCTCAATCGCTTGAAACGATCATTGTAAGTGGCGGGAAAATTGGAGTACAAATTGAGCTTAAAGTTGATGACTTGGCGAAAGTGACGAGAGCGCAGTTTGGTGAAATAACGAAATAAGTATACATAGGAAAAGAAGTTCTAATTTTATTAAATTTAGATAAAGATTTATAGGATAATTAGTCCATTATGAGGGCGAATTATCCTTTTTTATTTACATAATGAATGAAATGAAAAGAGATTGAATTTTTAGTTTAATTAGTATAATATGGATGTGTAATTTTAATCATTTGTTTGGCTTTAGGAGGAGTACAATGCCTCGTTTCAAAGACTTTAAATAAACAGCAGAGTTACTTTTAAAGATAGACAAAGGACGGGAGAGTGTTTTAATGAGGGTTCAAGAAATACCATAAGAAAGCACATATTGGGGGATGCCAGTATTTTGGCCCCCCCCCCACGCTAAGAGTATGCAAGATTTTATACAGTTTTTTGGCTAATCCAGTAACAAACAAGAACCCTAAAACCGTGCCAGGATAGGAATGTATAAAAAAATGTATAGATTCATAGAACTAAAAAAGAAGGTTCCCTTGTTAGAGCAGGGTTCTTCTTTTTCCTTGCTACCGATAATGAGACGTTATGTTAACTGATCATGTATACAATATGCATTGTTCCTTCTTCAACTAAAGGGCAGATTAGTTGAAGAAGGAATTTCTCTAAATTTGGAAGAATTAATATTAAAAAATATGTTAAGGAGCTTGTGAATTATATGGAATCCATTAGCAAAAGCGAAGTGAAGCTACGAGATATCACAGAGAAAGATCTACCTATCTTTTTCGAACAACAACTAGATTCAACGGCGAACTATATGGCTGCTTTTACAGCTAAAGACCCCACTGATAAGGACGCATTTTTTGACCATTGGAAAAAAAATATTGCTGACGAGACTATTACAATTAAGACTATATTATTCAATGGCATTGTCACTGGACACGTCTCGAACTTTGAACAGTTCGGCGAACCCGAAGTAAGCTACTGGATTGGGAAGGAATATTGGGGTCATGGTATTGCAACTAAAGCGTTGTCAGAGTTTCTGGAGTATATTAAGGTACGCCCGCTCTATGCTCGTGCCGCTAAAGATAACCTCGCCTCCATTAGGGTATTGGAAAAATGCAGGTTTAAAATCATCTCTGAAGATAAAGGTTTTTCCAACGCAAGAGGCAAGGATGTTGAAGAATTTATTTTGAAGCTCGAACCTTATGATATGTAATTTAATACCGTAATACGATTGGAGCGGTTCTTGACTAAGAAACCTTCTGTTGTTTAACTAACGGGTGGCTTTAATTGAGCAAGAAACTAAGAATTTTTAACTTCCGCTTTCGAAAATTATGTAAATAAGCTGTTCACTGGATTCTCATAGAAAACTGTGGTGAGATGAAATTTTTGATTTTGAAGCACTTCAAAATCTTAGTTAGATGGCTATGTATCGGTACCCCACAATAAAAAGGCAGGAACATATCAAATATGTTCCTGCCTTTGATTTTATTAAGTTTAATATCTATGACCTAAATATAATAAAATTTGGAGCTTCTTTTATTTTAGAGAGATGTTTCCTAACAGTTGATTTTGTTAACGAAAGTCGACTTAAAATCTATATTTTGTGTGAAATAAAGTACATATAATAAAAGTATGAGGTGATACAGTGAGAGAAATTCATATTCATAAAATCATTGCGGATAAGAGAAAAGAAAAAGGAATTACACAGGAAGAGTTAGCGGCGTATATCGGTATTACGAAAGCATCTGTTTCCAAATGGGAGACTGGGCAGAGTTATCCGGATATTACATTTGTGCCACTGTTAGCATCGTACTTTAACATAAGTATAGATGAATTAATCTGTTATACACTGCAAATGGAACAGGAAGATATTAAAAATTTATATCATAGACTAGCGGAAGCTTTTAGTGAAGAACCGTTTGATGAAGTAATGATGGAGTGCAGGGAAGTGACAAAAAAATATTATTCTTGTTTTCCATTATTAATTCAAATGGGGCTACTTTTTATTAATCACCACATGTTAACAGAGGATATGGATAGAAGAATTGAAATTTTAGAAGAGGCAATGTATCTCTTTAGCCGAGTGCAGGGAGAAAGTGTAGATGTTTCTCTTGTGAAAGAGGCGGTATCGTTTAAAGCAACTTGCTATCTTATACTCAATAGACCAAATGAGGTGCTTCAATTACTTGGCGAAACGATACGTCCTAACTTTCCAGAGGAAGATCTAATTGCGCAGGCGTATCAAATGCTTGGAAATGCTGAAAAGGCGAATGAAATGATGCAAATTAGTATGTATCAACATTTAATACAACTCGTTGCGACAATACCGAATTATGTAGTAGTAAATGCCTCAAACGCTGAAAAGGTAGAGTAATTGTCTGTAAAAGATCGGTTGTTGTAGGTTAATCTAGTTTAGTATATGGGTTATGAGTTTTTTAGCGTCGTTATCCATTTAGGAATGATAAATCCTAACTATTTAAGTTGTAAAAACGAACATTTTTATTATTTTTGTTAAAAATGTTCACTTTTAGATTGCGTATACACTAAAAGTTTGTTATATTATCAATATAATAATTTTAAATAACATCACTCGTATATACTCGGTAATATGGTCCGAGCGTTTCTACCTAGTTCCCAATGAAAGAACTGGACTACGGGTTAAAGTATTCGGTCGTTCGGTGTATTGAGCCGCTACCGTTCTATAATTTAGCAATGGCCTTATCTTTTGCTTAATTAACTTTAACTACCGTAGTTCTAGAAAGTAGAGATTTTTCTACAATTTCTAGAGCTTTTTTCTTTGGACCAAAACATCGAGTATAGAAAACAACAAGAGAAAGAGGAGATTATTTATGAAGAAGAATACGTTGAAAAAATGTGCTGCCCTAGTAACTACTGTTGCATTGTCATTCTCAATACTTGCGGGATGTAATGCGGGTCCAAAACAAGTTGAGGCAAAAAGTAATCAAAAACCAATCTTAATTCAAGGTCCAATGCCAATAGAAGCTGAAAAATTTGCAAAAAGGTTAAAAAATGTGAAAGAAGAAAAATCTGGAACTTTTACCTTTTATAAAGGAACTGTAGACAATTATCCTGTAATCGTTGCGAAAACAGGTAAAGGAATGGAAAATACAGCAGCCGCTACAGCAGTGGCTATTGAAAAATATAAGCCTATAGCGATTATTAACCAAGGAACATCAGGTGGACATGATCCTAATTTAAACGTATTTGATATTGTTTTAGGAAAACAAGTCGCGAATATAGGGTCATTAAAAACAACAAATATGGATGAGAACCAAGGAATTGAACCGGAAAAATGGATATCTATGGACCTGATGGCTTCTGAAGGGAGTGCAGGAGAAGATCCAAATGCTGAGAAAATCCGATACTACGAGGGAGATAAGGATTTACTTGCAGCAGCTAATGCAGTGAAAGATAAATATACAAAAGGTAAAGTGGTGGAAGGTACTATAGGTTCAGCAGACGTTTGGAATAATGAAGTTGATAGAATTAAATGGTTCCATACAAAATACGGTACATCTGTAGAAGAAATGGAAGGTGCAGCAGCAGCGCAAATCGCAAAAGCTTATGACGTACCATTCTTAGGGATTCGCGTATTATCTAACAATAAAACAAACGGCGGAAAATACAACCCAAACACAGCAGCGGCAAATCAAGAATATGTATATGAAGTAGTTAAAAAGTATATAGATTCGATACCAAATAAATAGTAGTAGTTCTGTCTCAATATAAAAATGTTATCATTACTGCACAATGTGTTGTGAACTCAGAATTACCAAAGTTTCTTTAATTAAAATAGATTGGTGCCTTACATGGTATCCAATCTATTTTTGTACTTATTCTACAGAGGAAGAAGGGTTTTACACAAAAAATAAAGACAGTTATAGAAAAAAGAAAAGTCGAACGATTTATCAAATATGCATAATTGCATAAAAAAATTGAAATTTATAAGTTAACATTAAACTACTTTTTAATTGTAAAGAATATTTTAATAATCTTTACTAGAGAAGGATATTCCTTGTGAAAAGTAGATAAACAAAAAGTGTGGAAATAATACAGACTCAATAGAGTTTTGTATTAAATAAAAAGAAAAGGATGGGTATGGCTTTCTAAAAGTTTTTGGGGGCTAGAAAGCATTTTTTAGTTAATAGCTTCAAATTATATGTTAAAGGGGAAATGGGTATATGAAGTTTAGAAATACAAGGCTTGCTATGGTTACACTATCTTCATTTTTTATTTTAGGTACTGCATCTCTATCATTCACAGATATCATACACGGTGAAGTAGCTTCTGCATCACCACAAGAGATTATTGTAAAAAGCTATGACGATACATATTATAATAATGCAATAGGAAAAATGGGTTTAGAATTAAAGAAGGAACTTCATAATATTATTGATGATCATACAAAGTTATCATACAGTGCGGTTTGGGAAGCACTAAGAGATACTGATGAAGATCCAAATAATAAAAACAATGTGCTACTCTTATATACTGGGCGTTCGCAAGGGAAACTTACGAATGGTTCAGGAGTTGATAATTGGAACCGAGAGCATGTTTGGGCAAAATCTCACGGTGATTTTGGAACGACTGCAGGAGCTGGAACAGATTTGCATCATTTAAGAGCGACGGATGTATCTGTAAATAGCTCACGTGGAAATCTAGATTTTGATAATGGTGGTGTGAATCATTCAGAAGCGACAGAATGTAAGTACGATAGTGATTCTTGGGAACCTCGTGATAGTGTAAAAGGAGATATCGCTAGAATGCTATTTTACATGGCTGTTCGTTATGAAGGAGACAACGGCGAAATAGACTTAGAATTAAATGAAAAGGTGAATAACAATAAAGATCCATACATGGGTAAACTATCCGTTTTACTAAAATGGAATGAACAAGACCCTGTCGATGATTTAGAGCGAAAGCGTAATGAAGTGATTTTTACGAAATATCAACATAATCGTAATCCTTTTATTGATCATCCAGAATGGGTAAATAAAATTTGGAACTAAGATTTTTAAAGAGTTTTTAGTGAAATTATACTTTGACAGAAGGGATTGATCATTATGATCAATCCCTTCTTATCTTTATGCTAGAATAAATGGTTTTCATAGGAGTGGAATAGATTATAATAAAGCTTTTTACTTAAAGCAATAGTTTCAAGTGGTAAGCTTTATTTTCCTTCATTTGTATATGACTTTCACCGCACATACAAATTCTTGCAACATTAGACAGGGAAACGAAAATAATCCAAGAATATGTTATATAGAAAGAATAAGGAAAAGAGGGGAAAAAGATGTGGAAAACTACGGATCTATGTGATGAGTTTGAAAAGGAATTACAAATATGTCGCCAGTCTTTTCGTTCTTTTGGGAAGAAAGAACAATTTCACGGGAAAATTGCAACGGTAAAAGTGAAGGATGATAATGTACTAGTGAAGGAAGGATTGCAAACATTACCAGAAGGAACGGTATTAGTTGTTGATGGCGGAGCGTCTACGAATTGTGCGTTACTTGGTGATAATTTGGCAGCTATTGCGGAGGAAAGAAAGCTAGCAGGGATTATTGTGAATGGATATGTTCGTGATTCTAGTGAACTAAAGAATATAGATATTGGTATTTTAGCGTTAGGGACGATGCCAAATAGAAGTATAAAAGAAGGAAAAGGAGAGCGTGGTATTTCATTGCAATTTGGACAAGTAGAATGGAAGCCAAATGAATATGTGTATGCGGATGAAGATGGCGTCATTATTAGTGAAAAGAGTTTGCATCGTTAAAGGTTAGTAAGTTACTATTCTTAGAAAATAAATCCGATAAAGCATGGACAAAATTCTTTGTCAATAGTAAAATAATACAGAAATTTAAAATTAACAGAATGTATAGGTTTATCGTTTTACGATAACTTAAATGGAAGTAAGTTGTGCCTAGAAAAGTGAATGTTATCACAATGGTGCGTTCATAAACGAAATTATTTTTCCTATACAAATATAGCCGCGAATAATGCGGGTAGGAGGTGTTGTACATTTTTGTTCGACACTTACAAAAAGAGAGTGTCAACCGCATACCCTTAAAGGGTCTTTTTTTGTGTGAATGTTAGTAAAGGGAGGGAATTTTGGGATGGCAATGTTAAAGAAATGGCTGCTTACATCATTAATGGCAGTGGCACTTGTATTTGTTTCTTTTGCGAATACAGTACATATTACGTTTGCTGAAGGAAAGACAGCGAAACTTGCAATTATTGGTGAATCACAAAAAGGAATTATGTTATGTCCGAAAGAAGTTTCCATTGAAGATGGAGAAACAGCTTTTAGTTTGCTACAAAAAGTTATGGGTGACAAAGTAACATCTGAAAGTATGTCATTTGGAACGTATATAAAGGGCATCGATGGATTAATGGCCGGAGCAACGAGCGGTTGGTTGTATGATGTAAATGATAAATCTGCAGAAGTTGGGGCGGATAGTTATAAATTAGAGTCTGGGGATGTTGTTGCATTTCGTTACGTTGCAGACTGGAGCAATATGAGTCAACAAACGTTGCAACAAACGTTAGATAAATTTGGCACTTGTAAAACTGTAGAAGAGCCAAAACCAGAGGAATCGAAAACAGAAAAACCAGATGGTAACCCAGAGGAACCGAAAACAGAAAAGCCAGATGGTAAACCAGAGGAACCGAAAACAGAAAAACCAGATGGTAAGCCAGAAGAACCGAAAACAGAAAAGCCAGATAGTAAACCAGAGGAACCGAAAACAGAAAAACCAGATGGTAACCCAGAAGATAAAGTAACAGAACAACCAAAGCAAGAGAAAGTCGAAATTCCAGCAGCACAATTAAACGAAGCGATTTCTAAAACGTCAGAAAAGATGTTACAAGATGGAATTGGTAGTGATTGGGTTGCGATTGGACTTGCTCGTTCAGGTGTAAATGTTCCGCTTGAAACGAAAATAAACTATGTTAAGCCAGTAGCTGAAAAGGTTAAGAAGCGTTTAAATCGTTTTTCAGCAACAGATTTAGCTAGAACGATTATTATGATGAATGCAATGAATGTTGATCCTACAAAGGTAGAGGGACAAAATTTAGTACAAAATTTATTTGAATCAGATAAAGTGAATTCTGTTACAGGATACGCATTTACATTACTTGCATTAGATACAAAGAAATATGAGATTCCGGCCGAAGCAAAATGGAATCGAGCTGCTTTAGTACAAGCACTTTTACAAGCGCAGCATACAGACGGTGGCTGGACATATGATAGTTCAAGTAGTAAAGAAAGTGCTAGTAACGTTGATGTAACAAGTATGGTATTAGCAGCATTAGCTCCTTATCAAGATCAAGCAGATGTAAAGCCAGCTATTCAAAAAGCTGTTGATTATTTATACAAGCAGCAGCTAGGTAATGGTGGTTTTACCGCTGATGGACAAGAGAATTCTAATAGTACTGCACAAGCAATTATTGGACTATCGCTAGTTAAAGATGTAGATCACGATCGTCTTAATAAAGCAGTACAAAATTTAATGTCATACCAGCTTCCAAATGGTGAGTTTAAATGGTTACCAAGTGATCAAAAAGGTAGCGGAATGGCTACAGAGCAAGCATTTTTAGCTTTACTTCAGTTTAAAGATCTTGGAAAATCGATTTATGATTGGTCAAATGTAGTAGAGAATGAAATTGATACGAAACCAATTGTAGAGCCAGAGACAACTGTAGAAGAAAAAGAAGTTGTAGAACAGCCGAAACAACAAGAAGAGTTACAAAAACAACCAAAAGATGAAAATCTAAAAGTTGTTGGAGATAACGAACGAGTTAATAAAGAAACAAACAAGAATAAGAATCAATTACCACAAACAGGAGCATCTTCTCATAGTGCAGCTACACAAGTAGGTATGGGTGTATTATGTATCGCTTCTGCATATGTATTATGGAGACGTAAAGCAGCTTAACAAAAATTAGGAGCAATCATTTGCTCCTAATTTTATTATAAAAGTGAGGGCTAATAATGAGTGGGGATGAACAAAATCTCCACTCATTAAAGTTTCACTTTAATATGAAAGGTGAGGGACAGCATGAGTAAGATGAAATGGTTCATTTCTTTAGTTCTTTCATTGGGATTATTAGCCGGATGTGAAGAAACGGCTGTAAAACCTGAGAAGAAGGCAGAACCGAAGCAAGAAGAGCAAAAAGAAGTAGCGAAACAGGAAGAACAAAAAGATGTACCGAAACCGGAAGAGAAGCAAGCTGAACCGGAACAGAAACAGAAACAACAAGAAGAGCAGAAAGATAAACAAGAACAAAAAGTAGAAGAGAAACCGAAAGAAGAAAAAGCGCAGGAACAAGCTGAAGTAAAGAAAGAAGAGAAACCAAAGGAACAGCCTGCTGTAAATAAACAACCAGAGCAACAAAAAGTACAAGAAAAGAAACCCCAGCAGCCGAAAGCACCAGAAGTAAAAGAAGAAGCAAAGGTTGTTAATCAGCCAAAAGAAACACCAAAGCAGGAGCAAAAGGAAGATCCGAATAAAGAGGAGAAAACGATACCGACTCCGGTAGTACCAACTCCTGAACCACCAAAACCAGTACCAGTACCAGTACCAAAACCGCAATCGAAACAAGTCACTATCTCCGTAAAAGGTCATGAAGGATACTTATTAGGTGCGAAAAAGGTTGATGTACAAGAAGGCGACACAGTTTACAGTGTGCTACAGAGTACAGGACTAGAGGTTGATGCAATGGGCTCTAAAGGTGATATTTATGTAAAAGGTATTAATGATTTATACGAGAAAGATATTACTGCTACTAGTGGCTGGAAATATCGTGTGAACGGTGCTTTTCCAAACTATAGTGCAGGTGTAGTTAAAGTAAAACCAGGCGATACAATCGAGTGGGTGTTTGTATTAAAATAGGAAAGGATCTTCGGTAAAGGACTATGAAAATAAGCTTTTCTTCTTTACATCCTTTTGTTAATTTTTTCTATTATATTGGGGTGATGATACTATGTATGATGTGTCTTCATCCTCTTTTTTTAATTGGAGCGATTATACTAATAGTAATCTTAAATATAGTACAGGGAAATGGTGAGAAAATCAGAAAGATGTTACCTAGTACTATCGTATTCTTTTTGATGGTTATTTTATTTAACTCTTTATTAACGCATAGAGGAGCGACTACGTTATTTTATTTAGGAGATAGCCGGATTAAGCTTGAGGCCTGTATGTATGGACTTGTTATGGGATTATTATTAGTTGCAATTATGTTTACATTTGCTTCTTATAACGATATTATTTCGAGTCATAAATTTTTATATTTGTTTTCGAGAATTTCACCGAAAGTTGCATTGTTAACGATGATTACAGTACGATTTGTTCCTTTGTTTATTAGGCGGTTAAAGAAAATTACACTCGTCCAAAAAACGAAAGGTGTACAATTAGATTCAGGTTCACTCATTGAGCGTATAAAAAATGGAATGAAATTACTGCAAGTGTTATTAGTTTGTTCGTTAGAAGATGCACTTCAAACGGCAGATTCTATGCAAGCTCGTGGATTTGGTGTAACGAAACGTACGACTTATATTCGGTATAGAATGGAAAGACGCGATTGGTACACGCTAAGTTATTTAAGTATTCTATTTATAGCCTCATTCATATTTAGTTATTATGGCGGAGGGAAATTGATTATCTATCCGAAAGTGGAATCAATACTGTTCCAGCAATACGATGGAATTATGTTTATATTATTTATGATGTTTGTTAGTTTACCAATTATGATGGAAGGAAGGGAATGGATATGGTGGCGCATGCAGAAATGAAGAATTTATCATTTATATATACTGATGAAAATGAAGAAGCGTTACAGCATATTTCTCTTTCTGTTCAAAAAGGAGAATTTATAGTACTTGCTGGCGGTTCAGGTTCTGGGAAGACAACTTTATTAAAACATTTTAAAAAGGAGTTACTTCCAATTGGCACGCGTTCTGGACATACATATTATGATGGTGCTTTATTAGAAGAAGTACCAGATTTATTATCTGCCCAAGAAATTGGTATGGTATTTCAAAACCCAGAAAATCAGCTCGTAATGGATACAGTTATTCAAGAATTAGCATTCTCTTTAGAAAATATTGGGTTACCATCACATATTATTCAAAAAAGAATAGCGGAACTCATTAGCTTTTTAGGATTTCAAGATTTGTTACATCAATCTGTCCATACTTTATCTGGTGGTCAAAAACAACTAGTAAATTTAGCAGCAGTATTAGTTATGCAGCCGAAGCTACTATTACTGGATGAACCGACAGCGCAGCTAGATCCGATTGCTGCGAAAGAGTTTTTAGGATTGTTAAAGCGTATTAATGAAGAACTTGGAATTACGATAGTTTTAAGTGAACATCGTTTAGATGAAGTTATACCGCTCGCAACACGCGTTGTTTGTATGGATAATGGCAGAATCATTTATGATGGTACTTCTAAAAGTGTGATAGCGAACATGTGGGAAGTAGAAAAGTTTCGTCCATTCATTCCGCAAATTCCAAGATTGTTTTTAGAGTGGAATGTGAAAGAGATTCCATTTACAGTGCGAGAAGCACAAATGAAAATGAATGATTTTTCAGCGATATCATATAGGAATGGGCAAGTAGAACAATGTGAAAAGCGAGATGTAATTTTAAGTGCAGAACATATATCTTTTCAATATGAAAAAAATAGTCCACTTATTTTACGAGATTTAACAGTGAACATCGAAAAGGGAAAATGGACAGCTCTAGTTGGGAAAAACGGAACCGGGAAGTCTACACTGTTAACGATTTTAGCAGGATTGCAAAAAGCTAGAAGAGGTAAGGTAAAGTGGAATGGGAAAGTGGTACATAAAATTGATTCGAAAGAACGATTTAAAAGTATAGGGTACGTATCGCAACATCCGTACTATCATTTTACTTTTGATACAGTATGGGAAGAGGTTTATGAGCGTGCGCGTGAATTATATGGTGAAGAGGGAAAAACAATAGCAGAAGAAATGTTGAAAAAGTTCTGGTTAGATTCACTTAAAGAGCGCCATCCACATGATTGTAGCGGCGGAGAGCAACAATTACTCGCATTATGTACAACGTTATTATCAAAGCCAACTTTATTATTACTTGATGAGCCGACAAAGGGACTAGATCCATGGAAAAAGGAAAGAGTAGGAGAGCTATTTAAACAGTTGCAAAAAGAAGGTACAACAATTGTAATGGCAACGCATGATATTGAGTTTGCAGCGAAATACGTTGATCAGTGCATGATGTTATTTGACGGGAAAGTCATTATGAATGATGCACCGAAAGAGTTCTTTAGTGGTAACTTCTTTTATACAACATCTATTAATCGATTCATCCGTAGAGAGTTGCCATTTGCATTAACGTGGGAGGATGTGTACGAAGCGTGTCCAAACGATATGTTGCATTCATAATATTTATTTTTGCTGTTGTAATATGTACACTACTCTTTACGACTTTTATTATGGACGGGTATTACATGGTAAGTAGTTTGTTTTTATTAGCTGTCATTATGTTACCTTTCTATGTTCGTTTTGAAAGGAAGGCGTTTGTTTCACGTGAAATTGTTATCGTTGCTGTGTTAGCGGCGATTGCAGCGGTTAGCCGGGTACCATTTTCTATTTTACCAAGTGTACAACCGACTTCTTTTGTCATTATCGTTTCTGCAATTGTTTTTGGGAGTGAAACTGGCTTTATGATTGGGGCAACGGCGGCTATTGTATCTAATATTTTTTTAGGACAAGGTCCGTGGACGCCGTGGCAAATGTTCTCTTGGGGCATGATCGGGTTTATAGCTGGACTATTACGTAATACATTTTTAATGAAAAAACTGTGGGGAAGACTGTTGTACGGATTTGCCGTTGGATTTCTATTTGGCTGGATTATGAATTTTTGGGGTCTTCTTGGTTTTATACAGGAAGCAACGTGGGAAACAGTTATTGCTTACTATGTCGCAAGTTTTTACTTTGATCTGAGTCACGCGATATCGAATGTTATTTTCCTTCTGCTATTTAGTACGTCATGGATTACGATCCTCACAAGATTTAAAAAGAAATACGGTATATTAGATGAGCATAACGTGACATAGAAAAGCATACTCATATAAGGTAGGGTCGCGACTTACATATTCGTTTGCCTCTTTCATGCTTCTTACATATTGTAAGGAGCATTTTTTATTGTCAAAAAATAGATTCAATATATATCCGTTATTATATGAAATTATTTGTATAATAGTAGGTGAGAATTATTTTCAAGAGGGAGGTGTATAGTTAATGAAGTTAGTTATTCCGAAGCAACATGGAGCATGGGCGATGCTTGTCATACCATTTCTATTAAGTGTATTACTTGGTAAACCTACTTTTTATCATATCCCATTGTTTTTAGCCTGGTTCTTTATCTATCTAGCTACTTATCCATTTCTCATGTACATAAGGCAAAGACGAAAAAAAGAATTTCTACACGCTGCAATTGTTTATTTTATCATTGCATTTGTATTTGGGATGATTTCTTTATTATATGAATGGCGAATTCTTTTATTCGCAGTATTAATGATTCCATTGTTTATTGTAAATATGTATTACGCTCGTCAAAAAAATGAACGAGCATTACTAAATGATGTTTGTGCGATTATAGTGTTTTGTATAGGTGGTTTAATCAGTTATTATTTCTCCGTGAAATTCATAGATAAAACAGCATTATTCATTGCGCTTATTTCATTTCTATATTTTTTAGGAAGTACGTTTTATGTGAAAACGATGATTCGTGAAAAAAATAATCCGAAGTATCGTTTTATATCTTGGGGATACCATATTGTATTAACGGTAATTGTATTTGCTATAAATCCATGGTGTTCACTCATATTTGTACCAAGTGTAATTCGGGCCATTATGTTGTATGGCAAAAAGATTTCTATATTAAAAGTAGGGATTTTAGAAATTGTTAATTCTGTATATTTTTTAATAATAACGGTAATAATGATGAAGTATGCCATTTGAAACAAACTTCCCATCTTTTGATGGGAAGTTTTCATTCTTGTTCTAAAATGTGAACGGTGTAATCGCAACGTTGAAGAGCTTGCTCTACAGCGTAAAGGGATTGTTCAATACGTGCGCGATTAAAATCTTCTTCAACAGTCTGTAATGCATCTTCTAAACAATGTTTCGCTTCTTGTAAGGAATGAAAAGAATCTTGTACGTATCCACGAGCATTCTTTTTCAAAGTAGTAGCCTCCTTTTGTACATCTTTTTGTAGTATGAACAATAAAGAAGAAAATATAATTTTTTATATTTATTTGACAATTATAATAAAATTACGTATAGTTAAATTTAAAGTGAATATTTTCTTATCCAGAGAGGTGGAGGGACTGGCCCGATGAAACCCAGCAACCGCGATGCAGGTGCTAATTCCAGCAGAACATATTTGTTCTGGGAGATAAGACGAAGATATACGTAACTTCTTCTTATCGGAGAGGTTTTTTTGTTGCAAAAAAACCGATTACGAAAACATATAATAAGAAGAAAGGGGTTGCGAAGTACTGTGACACTCGAAAAATACGTAAAACTGCGTAGTACAGTTTATGAATATATGATAGAGCAAGATAAGCCAATATCATTGTTAGATATTCAAGAACATATCGTTTCGCATCATGAAGGAAAATTCACTAAAAAAATGTTACATCAATTTTATTTATCAAGACTATTAGATGAACTCAAACTGGATGGGAAAATTACTTTAGCTGATGATGAATATCGCTATGCTGAAAAAGGGGTATTTTATAAGGCGGGAAAAGGGAGCTGAGCTCTCTTTTTTTCTTGAAATAACGAAGTATGTAGCGTAAAAGACTGCTAAAGCAGCCTGATACAAGGGAATGGTGTTGAGTGTGTAGTGTCAAAGATTGAATGTGCCTGAAAAAGGCACTTCATATCGGCTGCAAATGAAAAGAGACACCTTCGCCGAATAGGTGTCAGTCGTTTGTCACGTAGACTCGCTACTTGACAGTTATTAGAATAACATGCAGGATTTTGGAAGTCAAAAGGGAATTAAAGGAAGAGGTGTTGTGATGTATGCATACTTATTAAAAGATATAATGAAATGGATTCCAAAGTACATTATAGATAGAGGATATGAATATTATGAAGAGGGACATGTAGAAGATGTTGAAATACACGACAAGAAAGTATTTGCTTTCGTTACTGGAAATGCAGGGAATTATGAAGTGATTATTGATCTTGAAGATTTTGCAGAAAGTAGCTGCGAGTGTCCTTATGAAAATTATTGTAAACATATGGCGGCAGTTGTGTATGAAATTCAAGGTGCTGGTGAGAGTACAGTTAAAGAGCAATTGAAAGGTTTAGAAAAAGAAGAGTTACTAACAGTATTAAATCGTTTGTTACAAAGTTCGAAAAATGTGCAAATTGTAGAGAAAATGTTAAAGAAGGGGAAACTTTAACTAAAGAGGGAGTTGTTTTGTAGTGAACGTACTAATTATATATGCTCATCCTAATCCTTCAAGCTTTAATGGGGCAATTTTAGAGCATGTGCAAAAAGGACTTGAGGAAACAAATCATTCTGTTACGCTACTTGATTTATATAAAGAACAATTTGATCCAGTGCTTGTATTTAATGAAGAGAAGAAAAGACGTGATTTACTAAATGAAGAAGAGACGAAGCGATATAGAGAATTAGTGCAGAAAGCGGATATTCTTCTTTTCATATATCCGATATGGTGGTGGGGCATGCCTGCTATTTTAAAAGGATTTATCGATCGTATTTTTGTAGCTGGATTTGCTTATAAATATGAGGGGGCATTACCGAAAGGCTTATTTAAAGGTAAGAAGGCGTGGGTTATTAATACGTTAGACTCACCGTTATGGTACGTAGCACTATTATATCGATCAGCGGATTGGATTATGATGAAAAGAGGGGTTTTGCGTTTTTGTGGTATTCGCAATATAAAACGTTCTGCTTTTCAATCTGTGAAAACGAGTAAAGTAGAGAAGCGTGAAAAATGGCTGTTACAAATAGAAGAAGCGGCTCGTACATTATGAATGAAATCGATCGTATTATAAAGTGTTGCAATTGTGATGACGAACTTTTGCGTACGTATATTAATTGTTTAGTCCAATTGAAGAAATACAGCGAAACGTTTCAACAAATTCAAATACAATTAAGAAATGATTATTTAATAAGAGGGATTTGTGAAAGAGAAGTTGATGAGGTAATAAAGGGAAGTAAAGAATATGAAACGTATGTTCTTCCTAAAGTATTGCAGTGGAATTTCCTTAAGAACAATCCTCATATGATTGAAAAAGTATGTGAAGATTTGTTTACATATGAAGCATTAAATCATGCAGAGGTAGAGTGGAGGAAGGTAATAAGCTGTATAGATAACGAATGATTTATTATATAAAAAAGCTAGTATAAAACTAGCTTTTCGTTTAAATAAATAAGAAACATAGACTAATGATAAATCCTGCATATAGTAAGTTAACAACACAAAATCCCATAATATCACGCGCGCTTAAACCAGCTATCGCTAATGCCGGTAATGCCCAGAAAGGTTGAATTAAATTTGTCCAAGCATCGCCCCATGCAATTGCCATCGCTGTTTTCGCGGCAGGTACACCAAGTTCAGCGCCAGCTGGAATCATAATTGGTGCTTGCACTGCCCATTGACCGCCTCCAGATGGAACGAAAATATTTACAATGCCAGCACTTAAAAATGTAAAGAGCGGGAATGTGGTTTCATTTGAAATACTAATAAAGAAAGTAGAAATAGCTCCTCCAAGCGAAAGACCTTCACTATTTACTCCAATCATCATCCCCATAATTCCAGCATAGAACGGAAATTGAAGTAAAATACCTGAAGCACTCTTAGTTGAGTCAGAGAAAGCGCGAATATATTGAATCGGAGTACGGTGGAAAATAAGACCGGCAATTAATAACATAAAAATAACGATATCAAGTGTAAGGTTAAAGCCTTTCGTACTAAAATAGTTAAAAATATAAATAAGACCTAATAATCCGATGCAAAGTGTAATAATCATACTATTTTCCATTTTTTCAGCGAACGTATTGTTCCCTACTTCTTGAGCGGCAGCTTCTTCATGGAATACGCTAGGATCTACAGTTATCGTATGTTTTTCATCTGGATGCATGGCCCGGTTAATGAGAGGCATCGTAACGAGAAAAATAATAACTGGCACGAGTGCGTATGGTGAGAATAACGTTTCTGTTATTGGAATCGCTTCTTTAATACTTCCAGCTGTCGTTTTAATTAACGTTTCGCCGCCAGTTGCTAACGTAAGAGGGATAGAAGCAGAAAGGCCTGCATGCCAAATGAGAAATCCAGAGTAGGAAGAAGCAATTGCTAACCTATAATCTAATCCTTCTAACTGTCTGGCCACTTCTTTTGCATATAAAACCGATACAACAATACCAAATCCCCAGTTTACGTATGCTCCTAGTAAACTTACGATTGAAATAGCAATAATACCTTGTCCATTTGTTTTCGGTAATTTCGCTGCTCTCGTTAATCCTTTTTTAATAAGAGGAGCGTTTGCTAATGCAGATCCTGTCACGAGTACAAGAGCCATTTGCATAGAAAAAGCGAGAAGTCCCCAAATTCCATTGCCCCAATGCGTAATCATTTCGACCGGTGTTTGGTGCGTTGCAAACATGCCGAAGAAGATAACGAAAACAGTTAATAAACATGATAAAATAAACGGTTCTGGTAAGAAACGCTGCACAAGGGCAACACATCCATTTGTAAATGAACGAAACAAAATAAATCAACCTCCTTATGTATATTTATTACAATGTTCGAGGTTGTTTGAGTAATATCCTTTAATATATGGAAAATTCAGATATTTAAGGTGATTGTCATAATGTCTAGGTAGATTGATAGTCTATGTTGAAATGTTATTTCATTTTGAACTGAAATATTTCAAAGAGGGGTAGTATCTATGCAAATCAACTTAAGCAAAGCAAATAGCCCAAAACGTTAAAATTATAGTTTGTATATATAAATCGAAATAGTGTAAAAATATGTGTTTTCGTTTATATCTCTGTTAATTAGATTTGACGAAAACAGAAATTGAAAAGAATGCTCTATATACAAGGGAAAGAGATGGTCATAGACGAATATGTCCATCAAATGACAGTTTATGTAAGAATCAGGTTATTGAAAAAGGATATTAGCTATTTTTAACGAATTCTGAATTACAAACAAAATTTATCAAAAGTGGTGAGATAATATAGAGAATAAAACAAATTTATTTTTGGATATGAAAATGGAAAAATATATAGTTAGCAAGCTTCGAAGTGCCGGTTGTGTTTTTGCAGAAGATGAGACCCGGTTACTTATGTCAGAGGCACTAACTCCAGAGGACCTTGTGAAAATGGTAGAAATGCGAGTCAACGGTTTACCTCTGGAATACGTTGTTGGATACACGGAGTTTTGTGGTCTACGAATAGAAGTGGATCGAGGCGTTTTTGTACCGCGTAAACGTACCGAGTTCCTTGTTCATCAAACAGAGGCTCTGTCACGTTCTAGCGATATCATTGTTGACCTATGTTGTGGATCAGGTGCGGTGGGCGCAGCACTGGCAGCAGCTTTGGGACGAGTTGAATTGTATTCTGTTGACATTGACCCTATCGCAGTACAATGCGCTAGCCGCAATGTAACGAATTTTGGCGGTCATGCTTTTGAAGGTGACTTGTATAAAGCTCTACCAGACTCACTTAAGGGCCATGTAAATATCCTAGTTGCGAACGTACCTTACGTTCCTACTGAAATAATAAAGTTTCTCCCCCGGGAGGCACGCCTATATGAACCACATGTAACGCTTGACGGAGGAGAAGATGGTCTTAACATTCTGCGAAGAGTAGCAGAAGAAGCTTTACTCTGGTTAGCTTTGGATGGACATCTTTTGATAGAGACGAGCGAAGTTCAGGCACCCCAGGCCTTTGAAATCTTTGCTGGTGCTGGGCTTAGCACAAAAGTTGCTAGAAACAAGGAACTGGACGCTACTGTCATAATCGGTTCTAATTCTAGCTTTTAGAGTAAATAAACATTATTCAATGAATATAATCATTTTGATAATCAATCTCTACAAGGGGAGGATCAGGAAAATACGGAATTAAAACATTAAGAAGTGTTAATCCATAAAAAAGTGTACCTCCGATTGTTAGACTGTGTCTAATAAACGGAGATGCACTTTTTTTATTTACCTTATTGAACTAAAGCACCTGCTAGCTTAATAGCAAATGATTACAACCGGCTATTTCTCCCAAAGTTCGATCAATCGACCTTCAGGATCTTTAATCCAAATAAACTTTCCAAATTCACTAATCTCTTCTTTTTTTTCAAGAGGTACGCCAATTTGTTCAAGATGCTGAATAGTCTCGTGTAGATTATGTACTTGGAAATTTAACATCACTTGTTGTTCTGTAGGAAAATAACTATCATTCTCGGCAAAGAAAGAAAAGATAGTCTCAGTTCCTAATTCGGGTTTAATCACAGTCCCGTTCCAATTTTCTATTTCAATCTTCAACACTTCACTGTACCATTTTTTTATAACATCAAGATTTTTAGTTCTCCAAAATATTCCTCCGAAACCTTTTATCATTGTATTTAACTCCTATCTGTCTTTAAATTTTTAATGACATAAGTTCAACCTTCAATAAAACGCAGTGCACAACGGGAATGGTGATTGGTTAGATCTTTTGCAAATTGTTGATTCGGAAATCCTCTGTGAAGCAATCTCAACCCGCCTGAAGTTAAGGATATATGATGATGGAATCGATAGAATAACATCCTGTTGGGGTCGAGAGTATCATTCTTTAAATATCGATAATAATCCCCAAATCGAAACTGCAAAAAACTGTGCTCATGCTCAATATCAAAGAACTCGGTTCCTTCGATATCAATCAAATAAGGTTCTAGTTTGTCATTAATTAATACATGATCAGGGCCGAGTTCCCCATGTATAAATCCATAACGACTTCTTGGTTCAATTTTTGATTCAAGCTCGTACAATGTATCGAGTAGATTGCTATGACTAGCCCTGATGCTGTCAATCAAACTATATAAAAAATCTAACCAAAAGTATAGATTGTTTATTTATAATTGTTATGATGTTAAATTGGGTCTGGAAAAATAGTCATATAAAACCCCGTTGGAGCTTCAATGTTTTTTTGATGAAATCATTCTTACTTCTCAAATACCTCGCCACACAAAAACTTAAAATGTATTACAATGAATCTATACGATTTTTAATCCTTCTTCTTTTCACTAACTTTACCATTATTTTTAATTGAGTATTACTGCCCCGTTAGTTTAAGTAAAAAACCTTCACAATCTCAATGATCTATTCAAACTTGAATAATCTAATTGCCTGGAAACGTTCCTCAACAATCTGTCCCTTTAGTGGAGTAACTTTATTGCTACTCAGCAGTTTCTTAATCCGTCTTTCAGTTCAGATTTTCTTTTCACTATAAAAACCTCTCTTTAGATAAACAGATCTAAAGGGACAAAACATCGCGTCTTTTAAATAAACACCGTGACTTTATTTAAAAGCGATATTAAACATATTCTTCAAATCTTGGAAGCATATGTTTGCCGCAAATGAAAAGAACCATAAGCTTGCCAAACGGCAAAATTATAATTTTGATAGCTGTCGTCATTTTTTATTCATATATTGGAAATGAATTTCATAATGCGGAAAAATAGGGGGATTTATATGTCAAAGTGGCAATCTAAAGAACAATTGGTTCAATTATTAAGCAATCTTGTTGAAATTCCTAGTATTACAGGTTCAGAAGCTGAAGTTATATTGCCAGACTTTGTTGTAGAACAACTATCTGATTTACAGTATTTCAAACAAAATCCGCATCATTTACAAAAAAATCCGACGGGGGATGGACGATATTTTGTTACAGCCCTAGTAAAGAAAAGTGATAGTACGAAAAATACCGTAATTCTTGTTAGTCACTTTGATGTTGTAGATGTACAAGATTACGGAGTGTGGAAAGAAGATGCATTTAACCCTAAAAAATTAACATCTATGTTTTATTCTCATAAAGATGAGCTACCAGATCATGTACGTGAAGATATTGAACAAGGAGATTGGCTCTTTGGTAGAGGAACAATGGACATGAAATGTGGTCTAGCTTTACAAATGGCGATGGTTGAGCAAGCTTGTGAAGGAAGATTTGATGGGAATGTTCTTTTATTGGCCGTTCCAGATGAAGAAGTGAACTCTGTAGGGATGAGAGCTGCTGTTCCAAGATTATTAGACTTAGCAAAAGAACATGACTTAGAGTATAAAACGGTCCTAAATTCAGAGCCTATGTTTTCAAGACATCCTGGTGACCAAAATAAGTACATTTATACTGGTTCTATTGGTAAGGTGTTACCTGGTTTCCTTTGCTATGGAAAAGAGACACATGTAGGCGAACCTTTTGCAGGATTAAATGGGAGCTATATGGCTGCATTATTAACAGCGGAATTAGAGTTGAATACGGACCTTTGTGATATTGTAGAAGGGGAAGCGAGTCCACCACCAACTAACTTGCTTCAAAGAGATTTAAAGGAGGATTATTCTGTACAAATTCCTCATCGTGCTGTCACATTATTTAATTTGTTTTTACTAGAAAAAACGATGACAGATGTAGTTTCATTGTTACGCCAAAAAGTAACGAAAGTAGCAGAGAAAATCGAAGAATCGTATGAGGAGCGAGCGTATCATTTTTCTAAGTATAATCCGTTCATACCGCCGAATCTTAAAGTAAATGTATTAACGTATGAAGAGCTTATCGCTTATGCAATTGAACAACATGGAAAAGAAAAAATAGATGAAATTCAATCCGATATTATAAAAAATAGAGAAGATAAAGATGATCGTGCAGTAACTATTGATTTAGTAGACAAATTATCTATCTTATGTAAAGAAAAGGCTCCAATGATTGTACTTTTCTTTGCGCCGCCATACTATCCAGCTGTGAGTTCACGCAACAATCCTTTAATTAAAGAGGTAGTTGTAGAAATGGAAAAGTATGCCCACTATAATCATAGCATTACATTTGAAAACCAAAATTATTTTGGAGGAATTTCAGATTTAAGCTATGTTGGCTTACAAAACCCATTGGATTCAATGAGTTCTCTTGTCGACAATATGCCATTATGGGATAAAGGTTATTCGATTCCACTTCAGGAATTAGAAGAGTTTGACGTTCCAGTATTAAATATGGGACCAGTAGGAAAAGATGCACATCAATGGACGGAGCGTCTGGACGTAAATTACGCATTTGAAACGTTATTAGATATGTTACCTATATGTATTGAAAAACTACTTGTTTCTAATAAAGTTACACAGTCATAGTGTTTGCATAAGAGCGAGAAAAGGACCGTAGTGATACGGTCTTTTTTTCGTAATGAATAGTTTGAAACCTTAGATTTATGAAATTGTGATGTAAGAATTCTCCTTAAAATAGATTCGCAATAAACTATTTAGAGAGAGTAGATATGGCTTGTACACTTTTTGTAACGGTATTTGCTGAGTTTTTGTATAATATAATTATGTGAAGTTAACATAACTTATTGTATCAATAATATATATTTGCGTAGAATATCCATTTTAAGATTTTGAAGTACCCCCCTAAATGAAAAATTTATTTCGCTACAGTTAGTTACTTAGTGAAGTCTGCTCATTTTTTTCGTATTAGGGAAGAATGTACTTTTTAACTTGATGGGTATGGGGTAGTACCCCTTGTAGCAAAACCGGAGTGGGAATGATGAGTATAAATAGTTTTGTGAGATTGATAAAGGACGAATTATTAAAAGAGGTAAGCATAAGAAGTGAGGATGAATTCGAGCCTATAGTAGTTAAAGATATTCCTAGACTTTGGAAGTGTTTAGGGACAGGTAATTATGCCGCAGTATTTATGCACAAAGAATACAAAGATTGGGTAGTGAAAGTTTACGCGCGAGAAGGAGAAGGAATTGAAAAAGAGTCAGAAGTATACCGAAGAATCGGAAATCATCCTTCTTATTCGAAACTTATATATAAAGGAGAAAATTTCATAGTATTGAAACGTTTAAAAGAAATTACCTTATACGATGCTATCCATAAGGGGATTAAAATTCCTAAGCAGGTAATCCTTGATATCAATGAAGCTATAGAGTATGCAAGGGAGCAAGGATTAACTCCTTGTGATGTTCACGGAAAAAATGTGATGATGGAAAATGGAAGGGGATATGTAGTCGATGTATCTGATTTCTTAAAAACAAAAGAAGATAGTAAGTGGAGAGACTTAGAAAAGGCATATTTTACATTTTACTTGCCTTTCATTTATAAATTGCCTTTCCCTGTTAAAATACCGTATTTCATGTTAAACATTGTTCGACGTTCATATAGAAAATATAAGAAGCTTAAAAAGAAATTCAAATTGTAAAAGGACCGTACATTTTAGATATGTCTAATATGTACGGTCCTAATTTTATAACTTCATGAAGTAATTTATTTATAAAATGATTGTAACAATAGAATATACCCATTTCAGTACATTTCATTTTAAACATATTGATGTACTATAGTTCTAAACAAATCACAATAATGGATTAGAAGGGGAATAAACTATGTACACAGACGCAATTGAGTATTAAAATTTCAATCTAATTTACCTTTGCATAGATGCAGGTATCAGTTAGTTCTTTACCGTCAGCTGAAAGATCTTCATTACGTAATATCCCTTCAAGCTCAAAACCTAGTTTTTCAGGGATCGCACGACTTTTAGTGTTATTAGATTCACAGCGTATTTCAATCCTTCTAAATTTGAGTAACTGAAATCCAAGATTTGTTAACTCACTTACTACCTCTGTCATATATCCATTGCCACTAAATTGCGTGTTAATCCAGTATCCAATTTCACATTTAGAAATTTTCCAATTAATTCCGTGAAGGCTAGCAGTTCCAATAAAATCATTAGTATCCTTATGATAGATAAGATAGCGAAAGCTTTCTCTTTTCAAAAAATCTATATGGGCATTTCTCAGGAGAATTTCCGTTTCTTCAACAGTAGGAATTGACTGAAATAAAAGCAACCATTGTTTTAACTCATTAATTGAATCCTTAATAGCTTGGTGTACGACATTCCCGTCACCAGCTTGAAGTGGTGCTCGAAGAATTAGTCTGTCTGTTTCTATTTGTAACGGAACATCTAATAAAATAGAATTCATATCATTTCTCCTCTCGAAAACTTTAAATTATGACAGAATGAAACTTATATAATAAAAAAACTTTCACCCAAAAGAAATAATTCTTGAGGACGAGAGTTGCAATTTCGTGGTACCACCACAGTTGGTTGATATGTCACCATATCAATCTCTTCGGGTACGTTATTATGATAAATAAATTAAAAAACACCCTATCTCACTAACAGGAGATCCCGTCACAGCAGCACTATAAATTATTATAGAACCGTGCGAAGCTCCTATTCTTTCTTCATTAAGAACTTGATATGTAGCAATACAGTAAAGTTTATCTCCCATAAAGGGACCTCCCAAAAATTAGTAAACAATAAATATATATTCAATTAATCACTTAGAAATCCCTTTTCACATATTGAAAACCAAACTGCCAGTTGGTACAAAAAATGGCTACCGAAGCAGCCTTAGGTTGTTTAACTCATGCATGCGTTAGTTGAATAAGGAATTATTATTTTTCATCTATCAAATTCCAACCTTTGTCTTTTGCATAATGGGGTAGCACCACATTCCTATCAACTTAAGAAAAGTTAACACCCCACAAACAAAAAAATGAGCTGACTTCTCAAAAAAACTAACTGTAGAGAAAGGAAATTTTCATTTAGGGGGTACTTCAAAACCTTAGCTTGATGGGCTTTTTTCTTTTTTCTAAAGATCCAGTGTAAGTTCTTTAAATATTTTCATACCAGATAAACCCTATTGGGTTTTAATTTTTTGGATTACGTTACATGCTTGTGAGGCATAGAAAGGTTATATACGACGCCTAAGATATCAAAGACGGTTTCTTATCATACCTATGGGATTTTCGTCCGTTTTTCTGTAAGAGATCAAACAGACGAAACAATATCTTTGTTAATTCTTTGGTGTCTTTTTGTAGAGATTCATAAATAAGTAGAAAATAATCTTTTATGATATAAATCGCTTTATATTCGCTTAATTCTCGTTTCTTCTTGATGAGAATTAATTGGCACATTTGAGACACAGAAGCTATTTTGAACGTAAGGGATTTGTAAGGAATAGGTAAGGAAAAAGAGATTTTCATTGTGTATGATGAAAATATAAAGAAGCATGAAAGGAGGAACAGATATAACTTATATATGAAAAACAAACCAGTTAATAAGAGTGTTTCATGGAAAAGAAATAATTTCTGAGGTTAACATACATGCAAAAAGAGGGATTTACCATTTATTAGGACAGAATGGAGCTTGTAAAAATAATCATTATGAAGATGATTACGAATTCAATGTTGACTTTTTATCATCGGTAGAGATGATAGCTGTGTGGTGAGTATGAAATATCAAGCAACCACCTATACAATATGAATAGAGGAGAGGAATGCCTTATGAAAACACGTAGTCAAATTACATTTGCAAGTCTGGCTCTTTTAATAGCTGGAAGTTCCCTGTTATATACAACGCCAGCCTCAATTGTAAAAGCAGAGCCCACTCAAAATGTATCTAGTTCGTTACAAACAAGCACTCAACGAGATCGTACTTCCGTCAAGCAAGCAATGCGGGATACATTGCAACTTGGATACCCGGGGATACTTGCTAAAACTTCTGAGGGTGGAAAAACGTGGAGTTATGCCGCTGGGATAGCGGATCTGAGAACCAAGAAACCAATGAAAACAGATTTTCGCTTTCGCATTGGCAGTGTGACGAAGACGTTCACAGCAACGGTTGTACTTCAATTAGTCGGAGAGAACCGCTTGAATCTAGACGATTACATCGAAAAATGGTTGCCTGGTGTCATTCAAGGAAACGGATATGATGGTAACCAGATTACTATCCGGCAGATATTGAACCATACAAGTGGTATCGCTGAATACTCAAGGTCAAAAGACGCTGACTTTACAGATACAAAAAAATCGTATACGGCTGAAGAGTTAGTGAAGATGGGGATTTCTCTGCCCCCAGACTTTGCCCCAGGAAAGGGCTGGTCTTATTCAAACACAGGATACGTATTACTAGGTATTCTTATTGAAAAAGTAACCGGAAACAGCTATGCGGAAGAGATTGAAAGTCGGATTATTGAACCGCTTGAATTGTCGAATACATTCCTACCTGGCAATTCAAGCGTTATTCCAGGCACCAAGCATGCCCGTGGATATGTCCAACCAGACGGAGTAAGTGAGCTAAAAGACGTTACTTATTATAACCCAAGTGCAGGTAGCTCAGCTGGAGATATGATTTCTACTGCTGACGACTTAAATAAATTCTTCTCTTACTTGCTCGGGGGTAAATTACTGAAAGAACAGCAACTAAAACAAATGCTTACTACAGTTCCTACAGGAAAAGAAGGAATCGATGGATATGGTCTTGGAATCTATGAAACTAAGCTTCCAAACGATGTCTCGATATGGGGACACACAGGTGGCATTCTAGGGTTTACTACTCTTGTTGGAGGTAAACTTGGAGGCAAGCATACGTTGGTCGTCAATTGGAATAGTTTGGGTAGAGCTGACAGTCCTAATCCTTTTAAAAATATTTTACTTGCTGAATTTAGCAAGTAGGCAAAAAAGAAAAACGGATAAATTTTGTCATATTTTTTATAGTTAAACAAATAAGTGATGAATTCGATTACTTATCTAAGGAGGCAATTCTCTCATGAAAAATAAACTATCTGGGGTGTTAGCCGCTACATTAGCGCTAACGATGATCCTACCAACAGGGGCGATAGCATCTTCAAGCAGTAAGACTCCGGTTGTAGCTAACCAAGAAGTTGCTAACCAAGAACTGGAGAAGATTGCGGCAGAGAAGGCTGCGCTACTCACGAAGTCCTATGGGACGACTAGCGTGCAGTATGCGCTAATTGATAATGGTAAACTTATTTTGTCGGGTCAGACAGGCAAGAACGATATGGAAGGAAAACAGCGGCTGAACAAAGATACTCTATATGGGATTGGTTCAGTCAGTAAAATGTATGCAACAGCGGCTGTAATGAAATTGGTCGACGAAGGAAAAGTCGATTTGGATGCTCCTGTCGTCCACTTTGTTCCTGATTTCAAGATGAAAGACGAGCGGTACAAACGCATTACGCCACGTATGCTGTTAAACCACTCCTCCGGCTTGCAAGGTTCCACGTTAAGTAATGCATTTTTATTTAACGATAATGATACCTATGCCCATGATGTCTTGATGCGGCAATTGTCCAACCAAAGCTTGAAGGCGGATCCTGGCGCGTTCTCGGTATACTGCAACGACGGCTTTACGCTGGCCGAGATTTTGGTGGAAAGAGTCAGCGGTATGAGCTTTACCGAATTTATACATCAACGGTTTACAGAACCCTTACAGCTGAATCATACGAAAACGCCGCAGGATAAATGGGAAGACGATAAGCGGGCTGGACTCTATTTTCCGGCGTACCAAGGGAAGCTTCCCATTGAATCGGTGAATGTGATTGGTTCGGGAGGGATCTCTTCCACGGCAGAAGATATGGTACGATTCTCACAATTATTTATGGGACAGGGAAAAGGGATCCTCTCTGATAAGGCAGTCAAGGCGATGGAGCAAGAGGAATATAAAAAAGGAATGTGGCCGGGGGATGGAGGTAATATTTTCAACTATGGTCTTGGCTGGGATAGTGTGAAACTATACCCATTCAGTGAATATGGGATAAAAAGCATGGCTAAGGGCGGCGATACAACACTGCAACATGCTATACTGGTCGTGCTTCCGGAACAGAAGATGGCAGTGGCTGTGTTGTCATCCGGCGGCCAAAGCTCTACAAATCAACTACTGGCAACTGAATTACTGCTCGCCGCGCTTAAAGAGAAGGGCACAATTAAGGACATCAAGCCAAACAAATCCTTTGGCAAGCCGGTCAAGGCCAAGATGCCTCAAGACGTGACGAAGAAAGCGGGCTTTTACGGCAATAGCGAAAGTCATTTCAAAATAGAAATTACGAAGAATGGAGAACTGTTCTTACCATCTAATCGAGAAGAAAAATATGTATATACTGCGAATGGAAGCTTTATTAATGAGAAGGGTACTTCCAAGCTCAACTTCGTCACTGAGAAGAATGGAAGCACTTATTTGAAGGAGAGCACATATAAATCGACGCCAGGCTTAGGGCAAAATGTGATGACTCACTATTTAGCCGAGAAACTAGAAGACAACGTGCTATCGAAGAAAACCGCTGCCGCATGGGCGAAGCGGGAAGGCGTCAAGTTCTATCTCGTGAACGAGAAATTTAGTTCTATTGAATATCTCGTTCAACCGAAACTTATTACCACACAAATTACTCGCAAGGAAGACCTGGAGGGCTATTGGGACGGCAGAAAAATTACAGGTCCGAACACCGCGGCGCATCAGCTCCAGATCCCCGTGATGAATGGCCGTGATACGACGGAAACTCATTTCTATACAGAAGGTGGCAGTGAATATATGGAGATGGCCGGATTGTTATATGTAAGTGGATCCAACGTAAAACCGCTTGATGCAGGCCAATCATCCAAAGTTACGCTACAAGCAAATGGGCATGCGAAATGGTTTACGATCCCACAAGCGACAGCAGGGAAAACGATGAGCGTGACGTTGTCATCGAAGAGTTCATTCGCGGTGTATGATGAGAAGGGAGTATGCGTCAATTTTACCGTTGTGAGCGGCAATAACAAAGTAAAATTGCCGAAAAACGGATCGGTTGTATTTGCTGGCGCGCCGAACTCGGAATTTGCAATCACGTTGAACTAGCTACAATTCAAGATGGACTTCAACAAAACCAGTACGACACAGAAAAGGTGTTTTGCTGGTTTTGTTTGTATTTACGCATTATCTTTACGAAGAGGCTTTCCACGAATAATATCACGCTCAAACTCTGCAAGAACAGCTATCATACCAACTTTTTAGCTGTTAAGAAACTTTGCAACAGAACCAGACATGTACTCCTTCATCACTAAAAACAGCCAGTTTTGATTTTAAATTTTTTTATTTATTGACTATGAAGTAACCACATAGTTTATAGTATGAATATTATTCCTTATAGGAGGCAATATAATTAGATGGATAGCTATAAGTTAACTAAAAGTGATGTAATTAAGATTTTTAATACTACGAAAGAAACACTTCGATTCTATGAAGAAAAAGGATTAGTTCAGCCAAAGGTAGGTAAAAATAACTATAGATTGTATGGAAATGAAGACCTACAAAGAATTAGCCAAATCTTCTTTTGTAAAGATATGGGTTTTTCAATTGAAGAAATTGATTTAGTAATAAATAAGAGAAATATAATAAACAATATGAATATCTTACAGAACAAAAAAATGAAATTGAAACTGAAATTCATCGATTTATGGAAGTGCAAAAGAAAATTACTAGGCTCCTAGATCTCCTTCAAAATAGAAGCAGAAATTTCAATAAAATTCAGAGTGTCTATTTTGAAGAAAGAAAATATTATCACATCAAAGGAGAAAATTTTAATAGTGTAAAATCCTTTTTTGATAAATTCCGTTCTATTTTTAAGCAAGGTGAACTTTTTCAAGAACAATTTATAACAATGTGTCCAATTAAGAATTTCTTCAATGATGATTTGGGACTTTCAGTTTATTATCCTATTTTGAATGATACAGAGATCGAGCATGTTGATATTCTTAGTATACCTGCAGGTAATTATCTTTGTGTTGATTACGTATGTACAGAAGGGCATATGGATGAAGCACGACGTCAAATATATACAAACATTAAAGACTATATAAAGAGAAATGGTTTACAGTTTAGATCATGTGATGTAATTGAATCAGATTTACACGGATTGAATCTGTTTTACCCAGAAGGACAGATAATTATGAATATGCAAATTCCTGTTGAAGAAAAATCGAAACACCAAGAGAAATGAGCATTTATTTATGCAACACAATTTACAAGAAAATTGGAAAAATCGGCTCTTTTATCAAAATGTGTTTAGTATGATTTTTTTAAAAAGTGCTGGTAGTCCACTTACTATAAAATCATAGAATCTCTTTAAATTAATACAAACTAAAGCCAATTTGCTTAGCGTGGGTTTTATGTCAATTGGTTGGCGGGGCCCCTACTATAATTGGGGTCTGTGTACATGCCCATCAAATTAATCTATTTTAATACTCCATTGCCATCAAGCTAAGACTTTAAAGTACTCTTTAAATGGAAATTTTGTGTTTTTTATAGCACCGAAGTTCATTTTTATCATTTTGGGGAAGAATGTGTTTCTTAACTTGATAGCGATGGGGTAGCACCAACAAAACACAAATTTCGTACGCTACGACAGCGTAACGATTTTATGCTACCAGTAAAAAACTGATTATTGAGAGCTCATAATCTGCGGGGGAGGGACACCCCCGCGAATTTAAGTTTCACTTTATAAAAAAGTAAGGGCCGGTACCGCTTGTTATTTGACTATTACTTTTCCATCCATTCCTTTCAAGTAGTGGAACCGACATATTAGTTCATATGTACCGGGAGTTTCAGGTTTTACGGTAATTGTTATTTCTTTTCCTGACGGGACTTCGGCGTCAATTCCGAGTTTTTTCACCGTGAAGGTATGTTCTCTATTTCCTTTGTTTTTCAATAGTAACGTCGTCGTTTTCCCAGCCGGAACAGTGATGATACTCGGATTAAAGTAATCATCATTCAATTCAACCTCAATAGGCTGTCTCACAACGTCGGATTCGGCAAATACATGGAGCGAACCTAAAGTAGTCATAACTACAATCATCGCAAGTGAAATGATTAATCCAGTTAATAGCTTTTTCACAGACATTCACAATCCCTCCTTTCCTAAGCACTAGTGTTTTCAAATTACTAAAATATTATCAATATAAATGGGGTTTAGGCGTGGCTTAAATAGTAATTCTTTCGGCAACTCCTACTAACCAAGTACTAACTGGAATAGGATTTGGGTAAATAAAAAAAGCCTCCACTACTGTGGAAGCTTCTCCAAATGATGTGCAATATCAATATACATATCGGAATAAACCGAATGGACTTCATTACTAGGCGCAGCGTTAGAAGAGAAGTGGACGATTACCATACTTGCTTTCGGATCAATGTAAAGAGTTTGTCCGTAACTGCCTAACACTTCGAAAGCACCTTGTTCATTGTGCGGAATCCACCATTGATTATGATAAGAAATGGAAGCACCATGACCAATTGCGAGCTCACCTTCTTGTACATTTTTCACACTTTCTGTAATAGAAGAAGGGACGATTTGTTTTCCGCTATATTGACCATTATTTAATAGTAATTGTCCGAACCTCGCCATATCTCTAGCAGTTGCATTTAAGCCAGCGCTTGCTTGTTCTACTTTTGTTTCATCTGTAACGTAATAAGCGTCTTCTTCCATACCAATGTGAGACCAAATTCGTTCGCTTACATTTTCAGCTAACGATTTCCCTGTAATCGTTCGGATAATCCAAGCGAGTGTTTCAGTTGATCCGTTATTGTAAGAAAAAGCTGAACCAGGTGGTGCAGTTTCTTCTGCTTCTAGTAACATATCATAAATTTTCATAGGCCCCTCGTAATTTTTACCTTGGGGTAAAATATTACTAGCTAAATATAGTTGTGCATCTTGATTTTCTAGTCCTAGCTGCATATATCCGTGAGTAGGGTATTCAGCGGAAACTTGCATGTCCAGTAATTGCTGAAGTGTTGCTTTTCCAAACGGTGTATTTTTTAATTCTTTTATGTAAGTGTCAGCTGTTTTCTCTACATCAATAAGATTTTCTTCAGCGAGAGATTGTATGATTGCACCAGTAAACACCTTTGCTAATGATGCCATTCCATGAGGTTCACTCTCGTTATATCCATTGAAATATCGTTCATAAACAAGTTGACCATTATGTACAACGACAAAAGCATCTGTTTTGTTTTCGTCTAAAAGTTTTTTTAGAGGAGTCTTATTTCCAAATCTACGCTCCACAGCAAAATCGTCTAAGTTTTGTAACGCGGTAGGGAAGGGAGCAACTTGATCAGGATTGTTTTTTACTTCATTTATTAAAGTGAATTCTTTCATATGTGTATACGACCAGCGTAAGTAAGGATCGTCTAACCAGTTTTCTTTTGTGACATTTGCTTTAGTGGGGGTCGTTTTATTATTTTTAAAAAAAGTAAACCCAAGCCCTGTAACTACGAATAGTAATACTAGTAACAGTAATAGCAGGGGAGATTTCTTTACATTCATATAGGTACCTCCTTTAGTTTCTATTATAAGTATACGCTCGTCTTAAAATAAATACAAAATAAGGAAAGTAAACGGGTAAGTTTACTTTCCTTATGAACGTTAAGCAGATATTTGTCCGTCTGTACTTTGTTTCTTGAATTTTTGTTTTCGTCCGTGTAATCCATAATATAGAAGTAAAGTGAACGCAACGATAATAGCTGCGATAAAATACATATTATGATAACTTGATTTGGCAGCGACTATACCTAAAATGAAAGAACCGAAGCCAATGCCACTATCAAAGAACGAGTAGTAAGTAGCTGTCGCAGAACCACGTCGATGGTTTGGAGCGGCAGAAATTGCAATCGTTTGGAAACTTGGAATTAATGTTCCGTATCCTAAACCGATTAACATACCTGCGCCAAGGAACCAAAATGAAGTTTGCGCTTGGCTTAAAATGAACATCCCAATTGTGAAAATAATAATAGCGGGATAGATAAGTACATTTTCACCGAAACGATCAAATATTTTCCCTGTAAATGGACGAGAAATAACCACAACAAGTGCGTATAAAATAAAGAAGTAACTTGCAATTTCGCTTAAACCGAGTTCTTTCGCATAAATAGGAATAAAGGATAAAATGCCACTATAAGAAAAGGCTAAAACAAATCCTGTTAGAGCGATTGGAATAGAAGATGGTTCAATTAAGTCTTTCCATTTCATTTTTTCTCGTTTTTGTTTGTTTACTGGTGCTTCATGCGGAATATTGACTAGTAATCCTAATAAAAATGCGAGTAATGAAAATACTGAACAAACGATAAATAGTACAGTAAATGAAAAATGAGAAATAATTGTTAAACCTAAAAAAGGACCAATTACCATCGGTAGACTCATAAATACGCCGTAATAAGCAAGTGCTTCGCCGCGTCTATGAGCTGGTGCTACATCAGTTACAATTGTTCCAGTTGCTGTTGTTGCCATTCCGAATCCAATACCATGTAAGAAGCGAAGGGCAAGTAATAAAAATAAACTTTGCGTACCGAAATACATAACAGTAGCGGCTAAAAATAGTGAAAGTGAAATAAATAATATTTTCTTTCTTCCTAAATCATCGAGCCATTTTCCTGTGAATGGTCTACATAAAACAGATGAAATAAGAAAAACAGTTGCAACTAAACCAATTTCCTCAGGTTTTCCTTTTAGGCTGTCTATAACATAGACAGGCAGAGTAGTCATAAGCATGTAAAATGTTAAAAAGAGAAACAGACTACTAAAACAAGTTCCGAGGAAATCCTTCGTCCAAAGTTTTTCACTTTGCATCGTCATCCCTCCATATTAATGATCCAAATTTTTGATAATTTGTTGTAACAATTGAAAAGCTTCATGTAAGTCTTCTTCTTTAATACCTTCTAGCGTCTTTTCTTCAAAGGAATCAACTTCTTCTTGCCATACTGGAATCATTTTTAGTGCAGTATCAGATAATGAAATCAACTTTTCACGGCGATCTTTTCCTTCAGTACGAATAATCCAGCCCATCGTTTCCATACGTGTTAACGTACGAGTCATCGTTGGTGATTCAACATTTAAATATTGACATAATTCTGTTTGGGTACAAGATCCAGTTTGATTAATGCGGAAAATAACAGCCCATTGCGCACTAAATAATCCTGTTGGAGATACACGTTCATTAAATTTCTTCGTAAACTTACGAGAAGTTTGACTGACAATGTGGAAAAAATGTTGTTTTTCGTCCATGTATTTTGATCCTTTCAAATTAGTTACCTAGCTAACTATATACCTTTTTATTTTACTTGTCTAGTAATAGACATGTTGTTTTATGTGGAAATTTCGTATAGATTTTGTATTGAGAACGTACATTCTACATGGTATTCTTTAATTAAGTAAAGAATTTTCTTTCTATTAAATAGAATGGGGGAACTTGTGATGATTAAGCCTGCAACAATGGAGTTTGTTTCACTATCGAACGGAGAAACGATTGCGTATCAGGAAGTTGGAAGGCAAAATACAGAAATTCTTGTACTCATTCACGGGAACATGACATCGTCACAACACTGGGATTTAGTTATTGAAAAGTTGCAAGATCAATACCATATTTACGCTCTTGATTTAAGAGGATTTGGCCAATCAACATATAATCAATCGATAGATTCATTACAAGACTTTGCAAGAGATGTAAAACTATTTATCGATCAATTAAAACTAGAAAAATTTTCATTAATGGGCTGGTCAATGGGCGGTGGTGTTGCGATGCAATTTACAGCGAATCATCCAACATTTGTCGAAAAGTTGATTTTAGTAGAATCAGTGGGAATGAAGGGATATCCAATTTTTAAAAAAGATATTAACGGGCAACCGATCGTATCAAGTTTAGTAAAGACGAAAGAAGAAATCGCGCAAGATCCCGTACAAATTGCTCCAGTGCTAGATGCGATAAAAAATATGAATAAATTATATTACCGTACAGTATGGAATCTATTAATATATACACATAATCAACCTGAACCGGATCGTTATGAAAAGTATTTAGATGATATGTTAACGCAACGTAATTTCGTAGATGTGAATTATGCGCTCATTACATTTAATATTTCGGATGAACATAACGGGGTTGTAGAGGGAAATAAGCAAATTCATCATATTAAAGCTCCAACACTCGTCATACAAGGTGACAGAGATTACGTCGTACCGCAAGTAGTCGGTGAGGAATTAGCAAAACATTTGCCAAATGCAGAGTTGAAGATATTAGAAGATTGCGGACACTCACCGTTTATAGATTGTTTAGATGTATTTATAAAACATGTAGAGGATTGGTTAGACAATAAATAATTCCCGAAATATAAAACTTGCATATACTATAGCATTTGTATGTATAAGGGGAGAGAGTCAATGCATAATCCATTTTTAATATATCATTCTCCATATAATGATCATCAATATATAAAAATGATTATAAATCCGATGTATATGCAAGTTTCACCAGCTGTAGTTCCTTTGCAAGTGCAGCAATCAATGGTCCATACACATCCGATTTTATTTGGGCCTTCATTTTATGAAAATCCATATTTTAAGCATTTTCATTACAATGTGAAAGCGCAAGTATGGGAAGGATAAGAAGCTAAAAGGTTCATTCTTTTAGCTTCTTTTTTATTATGAATATTCGTACACGCATTTGAAGAAACAGTTTATAATGAAAAGTGGAAAGCGTGAGAAGGAGAGGGAAAGGGATGTCGATGCGTTTTACTTTTTGGATTATGGTTGGAATTGTAGCAATCTCAGGTTTGTCACAAGGGATGCTTTTACCTGCCATTGCAATGATTTTTGAACAAGAAGGGGTTAGTTCAAGTATTAACGGTATTCATGCGACGGCATTATATATTGGGATATTAGTTATTTCACCGTTTCTTGAAAAACCGATGCAAAAGTTTGGAATGAAGCCAATTATCGTTATTGGTGGGTTTCTCGTTATTATTTCATTATTCTTTTTTACACAAATTTTTTCATTTTGGGTATGGTTCGTTCTTAGATTTCTAGTTGGAGTCGGAGATCATATGCTTCATGTCGGAACACAAACATGGATTACGACAACATCAGACCCGAGTAAAATAGGTAGACAAGTATCGATATACGGTGTATTCTTCGGAATGGGTTTCGCAGTTGGCCCGTATTTAGCAAGCACTGTTCAGTACGGTCTTGCAACACCATTTATCGTATCTACTATACTTTGCTTAATAGGATGGCTTTTACTACTACCAACGAAAAATGCATTTCCAGCACAAGATGAGGCAAAAACTGAAAGTAAATCATCCTTTTCTCGTTATAAACAAGTCGTTGGATTAGCTTGGATTGCGCTAATTGGTCCGCTCGCATACGGCGTACTTGAAGCGATGTTAAATAGTAACTTACCAGTATACGCACTTCGCAAAGGATGGTCTGTATCGGAAGTTTCCTTCTTATTACCAGCATTCGCAGTTGGGGGCATTATTACACAAATCCCGCTCGGTATATTAAGTGATAAATACGGGAGAGACCGTATTTTAACGTGGACGTTCAGTGTAAGTACGGGCATTTTCCTACTTGCAGCAGTATTTGATCAATATTACTGGATCGTCTTTGCATGTATGCTTATAGCAGGTATGGTCATTGGCTCGTGCTTCTCACTAGGGCTTGGATTTATGACAGATTTATTACCGAGACACTTACTACCAGCGGGTAATATATTATCCGGAATCGCCTTTAGTATAGGAAGTATTATGGGACCTGTATTAGGAGGCGTATTTATAGAAAAAATACAGTATACAAGCTTTTTTATTGCGGTTATGATTATAATGGGAATTCTCGCAATGGTATATATGGTCTACATGAAGAATCAATTCGCATCAAGAAAAATAGAAAGTAGGTTAGGGCATGACAAAACAACCTAATAAAAAGAAATTTGAAGTACTCGAAAACGAAACAATTACAGACTGCTTAGCGCGTATGGAACAAGAAGGATATGCACCGTCTCGTCGCATGGAAGAACCAATCTTTCATGAAGTGAAGAAAAACGGCAAAACAGAAGTTGAACCATGCGGTAGAAAAATTGTTTTTGAGGGGAAATTGAAGTAATCAAATAACAGATTTTCTTTTTGATACAGAACAAGCCATCCAATTCATCCTCTATGAATTGGATGGCTTGTTTTTTTACACTTGATCAGTGAAGGAAAATATATTTTCTGGGAAGAACGAAAAGACATGCCCAATTCTTCTAAATCCTGTTTTCTAGACTGTAGCTTCATGTAGAAAACTTTGCAACAGAGCCTTTATTTATTGTTTTTGCTAAAACTTATGTACAATTCACAGTGCGAAACAACACATATAAAATGCCACTTCCTTTTTCATTTCTCCTAATTGGCTTCTTTCTATGGATCGCAGAAAATATTGCTACTTTTTTCGTATATTGATAAAATAAGTTCTTGGGTCTTACTTGTTGTTATCAGTATAATGATTGTCGCTCAACTTAAAGAAATTAGTTACACAGATTTCGCACTATCTAAAGAGGGGACGGCAGCGATTCCCTCTTTTTGGAGCCACTCACAAACGTAAAGCAAGAGAGGAGGCTATATGAACTATTCTCCTCTCTTGTTTAGATTAACCAGCTACTACAATTGGAACAGGTATATCAAGTTCAATATCTGGAGGATGTTGATTGGAACCTATTCGACATCCTGGTGGATAATGTTTTTCTAGCAATCTATCAATTCTGATGGAATCGATAGATTGTTAGAAAGTGGAAAAAATATCCGTATATTCCGAAGCAGATGTAACAGAGTGTCCTTCCATAATTAAGTGTAAAACCAAAATACGTTGTTTTAAAAAGTTATTTGTTAGAACTGGTTATAAGTAATAAAACAGAAAAGAGGATTACATGTTACATAATTTACAGAGAAGTAAAAGAATTTTTTTATTATGTCTTATTTTTTTAGTGCTTTTAACCGCTTGTGGTAATACGGATGTTAAGACATCTAAAGCTTCATTACCACCGGCTCAATCAAATATAGATAAATCCTTAAAAGCACCAAATTGGGTAGATAAAAGTCCTATTCAACAATCTCCTAATTTTACGGAAGATAAAAAAGTAAAATCGGTTGTGAATTTAATAGCAACGGGTGATAATTTATACCATGACGCAGTAATTAAAGATGGCAAACAAAAAGACGGTTCATATGATTATAACTATATTTATGAAAATATCAAAAAAGCTGTTAAATCAAGTGATCTTGCTATAGTGAACCAGGAGACCCCGATTGCAGGAAATAATTTAAAAGTACAGGGATATCCTACTTTCAATACACCTGAAGAAGTAGGTCAATCTTTAGTGGATACTGGATTCAATATAGTGACTCAAGCGACAAATCACGCTATGGATATGGGTATTAAAGGTGTTGCGAATACAAGAGAATACTGGAAGAAATATCCGGATGTTATCCCGGTAGGCATTAATGAGAGTCAAAACGAGCGCAATGAAATAAAAACGATTACAAAAAATGGGATTCGTTTTGCATTACTTAATTATACATATGGTACGAATGGAATTAAAATTCCAGCTGATAAGTCTTGGGCATTAAATTTAATTGATAAAAAAGCGATACAAAATGATGTGGAAAAGGCAAAGAGTAGTTCTGATATGGTGATTGTTATGGTGCATTGGGGAGTTGAATATACCTCTACACCTTCAAAACAACAAAAAGAAGTTGCTCAATATTTAACAGATTTAGGTGTAGATGTAGTAATTGGAAATCATCCACATGTAATTCAACCAATTGAGTGGAAACAAAATAAAGATGGACATCAAACGCTAATCTATTATTCTCTTGGAAATCTTATTTCTGCTCAAGAAAAATTAGAAACATTGGTTGGAGGATTATCTTATATACAATTTGTTAAGTATGAAGATAAAACTTTTGGTATACGACAAGCGGCACTCGTACCGACAGTAACCGACTATGCTGATGGTAAGAAACAATTTAAAATTCAATTTTTAAAAGATTATTCGGATGAAAATTCTAAAAATCATGGGATTAAAAAATTTGTAGGTCCCGTTTCTTTGAAGGATTTCAAGGATATTCCTAGAGATGTGTTGGGAAATTGGTATAAAGACTAATAAACAAAAAGGGAATGAGATACAATTAAAAAATTTATAATTTTAGCATTGGTATTGACATTGGGATGGAGCCTTGCTGCTTGTAGTGGAAAACAAACATCTCAGGAAACTACTAATAATAACGATAAAAATAAAAATGAGATAAATGCGAATAAAAAAGATGTTTTACCTTTCTCTGATCTTAATGATTGGAGAATTATTCTTGTAAATAGAGAACATATGTTATCAAAGGAACTAGGGATTGAATTAACAAGTATCACTCAAAATGCTAAGCCAAATATGAAAATCGATAGCAGAATTGCAACTTCCTATCAGGATATGGTAACAGCTGCAAAAAAAGAGGGAATCAATCTTTATTTAAGATCAGGTTATCGAGCTATAAAATTACAACAAACTTATTATGATGCTTCAGTTAAAAGCTTTAAATCTCAAGGTTTGTCGGATAAAGAGGCTAGTGCTAAGGCATTGGAATATCTTCAGTATCCTGGTGCAAGTGAACATCACACTGGATTAGCATTAGACATTATTTCAGTTGAATGGCAGAATACTGTAGAAGATTTAAATGCAAAATTTGAAACGACTGATGCATTCAAATGGTTAGATAAGAATGCTGCAGAGTATGGGTTTATTCTCCGCTATCCAAAAGATAAAGAGAATATTACTGGCATTAAGTATGAGCCATGGCATTATCGTTATGTAGGAAAAGAAGTTGCTGTTTATCTAAAAGAAAAAGGATTAACTTTAGAAGAGTATTGCGAAAAAATTAATCCTAGCAAGTAAAAATACAATTTGCTTCTATTAAAAAGCCAGTGGACATATTTCCTTTCCTCAAAGGAAAAAATTATGTACTGCTACGGGAAAAGGCGGATCTAGAGGATGTGTGAACCTTCCTTCTAGTATTGCGAATACTGTGTATCATAATTTAAGCACGTATGAACCGGTTATCGTGTACTAGTAAATAGCAACTTCGTGTGAAGCGATGTATGTATGAAGAACTTAAATGTATAAAAGAAGCAGTGAAAAAGGATCTGATATTCATATCAGATCCTTTTTCATTCGTAACATAGAATAGTTGATTACTGTATCTGCTTAACTAAGCTTTAGAGACTGCCTGCTTTCGAGATGTTACAACATTAACCTCGCCATCTTTTTTGTTTTGGATGGTCGCTTTTCTTAGCTTACTAGATATGTGGAGGTAGCCGGAACACTGCGCTTGGCAGTGTTTTTTTATTATTTCTGCACATAAATATATAGTCATATTGATCCCAGTTTCATTTTATTGAAGAAAAGTGCGACAGCTTTTTATCCCGCTATTTGAGGGCAGTAAAACTCCCACCTCAAAATTCAGCAGGAGATGAACAAAACCCCCACTGATTAAAGTTTCACTTTATAAAATATGGAAATGTTAAAATCCCTTTGATAGAATAGCAATATGCAAAAATAATTATTTATAAATTCTCAATGTAATGAATATTCATGTTTGAATATACGAATTTAACTACATAGTTATTGTAATAAAGGGGGAGAAAGATGTTAGATGAATTATATAATGCTTTTTTAAATGCATCGGGTTTTACAGAAAGCGCGAGGAAACGAGATCAGTATGATAAATTACATGATTATTTAAAAGATCAAGAAAGAGAGTTAAAACGATTCATTCAAGATGCTGAATCAGCGAAGAGAGATTATGAGAGTAAAAGTAATGGCTTAGAAGCTAATAAAATTCCGGCAGTTGAATTTGAACAAAAACGTCATGAAAAGGATGAGGAATTAAATACATTATTATCCTATTTTAAAAGTGCATTAAGCGATGTTGGATCTGCGATAGGTACAGCTTATGCAAAGTATTTGGAATATAAAGCGAAAGCAGAAGCGGAGAAAGCGTCAGCATACAATGCAGCGACCAAGGCTTTTGAAGAAAAGAAAAAGGAAATTGAAAATCTTATCCATTAAACATATAAAGAATGGGGGAACCCACATGAGTGGTAAAGAGGTTGAAATTATAGGAAGTAACACTGCAAGTGCCATTTCTTATGCGCAAAATATTGAAAATGGTATGAAGGATTCTTTAAACGAAGCGAAAAACTTAAAAGCATACGTTACATGTGCGAACTGGAATTGAATATATTTGTAGTACTTTTACAAATTTAATAAATTCGTTGTATTTTAATGAAAATGAATGAGTTGGAGGTTGATGAATTATGAACCTTAGTTTTGAATATACTTTTAAACAAATTAAAATAGAAGATATAGAGAGTTTTGAAAAAAATAATGGATTAAAATTACCAGATGATTATAAGAGTTTTTTATTAAAGGATAATGGTGGTAAATCTAATAGAAGGAGATTTAGTACGAAAGATGATGTGGTTACGTCATCAATTATGATGTTCTTTCCACTATCAGAGGAAACAGAAAATAATCTGCAAAATTCTTTAAATTATTATATCAAGGGGAATAAATTACCCTCTAAATTTATTCCGATAGGGAAAGACCCGGCTGATAACATTATATGCATATCAATCCATGGTAGCGACATAGGTAGTGTTTACCACTGCCATACATACCATATAGATGATGAAGGAGAATTAGAATCAAAATTTATTAGAAAAATAGCTTCTAGTTTCACAGAATTTGTTAATGAACTTTCTGAAAAATAGAATTGCATTATTAGCAAGTAAATATGTAAAATATCCAAATCAACTAGCTTTGGTTGGACTATTGAAAAAAAGAATAGTGATGGATTAATGTTACATATAAAACATATGAATTTAAAGCACTTGATTGTCTACGAAAGGCAACAAGTGCTTTTTTAATAGATAGGCATGCTATAAATTAAGGCTAACAGAAATTACTAGTATTATATAATTGAAAATACATTAGCAAAAGGTGTAGAAATACTGCCAGATGGAAGTGTCGTTAGAACTAGAACGAACTATAGCGGGAAATTCCAAGAAGCCCATGATGCCTCTAAGGCGAGTATTCAGAGTAGGATCTCGAATTTGGAGAGTGGTGGGGTTAAGGGTACGGGTGAAGGTAGTAAGATAGAGAATATATCTAAATTAACTACAGAAGATATCCCGACTGCAAAAAGTGGCAAATTTAATGATTTCTTTAATTCTCTTTCTAGTGCAGAATTGGATGAATTATGGAAAGATAAAAAGATTAGAAAGAAAATTGAACGTCAGCTTAGAGAACCTGGTGGTTTACATGAATGGCATTTAGTATCAAGGGCTCCACAATTCAAGTTTTGGGATATAAGTGCTGAAAAAATTAAAGATTTAAGAACAGCAATATCTGATGTTAAATTTGTCAATCCTAAAGGCGTTCATGGAGGATTAGGTTCTACAAAAGCACATAATGAATTATTGGCAATTATTGATACATCAAATGACTATAACACATTTATTAGAAGACTTAATAATTGGGCCTACTATAGATTAGAGGGTGGAATTTCATCATTGCCAGAAGGATTAAGATTAAAATAGGGGTGTGTTATTTATGGAAAAGCAAGGAATGGTTTCAATATGGTTAGGTAATATTAAAACACAAAACCAGTTAGAGAAATACGTCAATTTAACATACGATGAAGACGGAGAGTCTGTACCTTCTAAATTTTTTGTGGATTTCAATATTGATATGGATGAAACAGATGAGGATTTTATTGAAAAAGCGGTATTAGAAGAAAAGAGTGATAATATCTCTGCTTTATTAGAGGGCTGTTCATATGAGGAGATTATACTACCTAAAATTAGAGGATATGTTAACTTAAATAAGTTGTATAACGCTGTTATTTTAATTTACAATTTTGAGTACGAGAACATAGTTAATTCTTTTGAGGATTTTGATTATATTACTTCTACTAGTCACCTACAATAGTAATCTCTAGATTAAAATTTGAATAAACTGTTGAATAGTGAAGCGCGTTAATCTTATATTAATTTGAAACCTTGATGGGCTATATGCCTCTCGAGGTTTTTATAATTTATGTTTAAATTAAAAGTTTATAGAGACAAAACATATATGTAAAGTTAAAGTGGACAGAAAAAGAAATAGGTATTTTGAGATTGAGAGCCCATGATGGTTATACTAGTATAAGGGATTTATTAGAAGGGTATAAAAATAGTAGACATACGGGATTAAGTAAGATGACATTTACCTTGTGACGAGTACAAAAGACCTTCATAGTATAATAAGTTAATGAATAAACACAAACTCATACGTTTTAAAGGGATTATTTGTCTTGATAAGCAAAAGCATCATAGTTTTTTTACGTCGTGAAAAGAAGTAGAAACTTAGAACAAACATATGAACTTAAAGCGCTTGATTGTCTACTTGAGGCAACAAGTGCTTTTTTAATTGAAAGGTATACTATAAATTTATAGAAATTATTTTTATGAATTAAAGCTAACAGAAATTACTAGTATTATATAATTGAAAATACATTAGCAAAAGGTGTGGACTCCGTATCCCCATTCGTTAAAGGTGTAGAAATACTGCCAGATGGAAGTGTCGTTAGAACTGGAACGAACTATAGCGGGAAATTCCAAGAAGCCCATGATGCCTCAAAGGCGAGTATTCAGAGTAGGATCTCGAATTTGGAGAGTGGTGGGGTTAAGGGTACGGGAGAAGGTAATAGGATTATTCCTGGTACTCCGGGTATTGTAATAGGAGGGAATTCTACTAAATTAGGAAAAAATATGATGACAGAAATTGGGCTTAAACGTTCAACTAAATGGAGTGGATATCAAGCACAGCATATTATTCCTTCTGAAATGGCAGATAATCCTGTAATTAAAAAAATCGGTATGAACTTTGATGACTCATTAAACGGTATTTTTCTAAGAGTACCAGATGATAATATAAGTACAATGGTTAGACACAGAGGATATCATTCTGTTTACAATGAAGTAGTTGCAAGAGCATTAAATAAAATGGATATTAACCAAAGTATTGATAGTTTACAAAAGAAGGTATATGATTTGCAAAAAAATTTAAGGGGATTACAGGGGAATGGTTTACCATTGTACCCAAGCCAAGGTGCAACAGTGGAACTTTGGGAAAGAAAGCTAAAACAATTGGAAATACAAAATAAGTAAATATCAGTAAGGTGGTAAGGTGTAATGGAAAATAAAGATATTAGTTTGCTTGAAGAATTACTTTATAATACAAATAAAGAGGATACAATTAGCCGAATAAAGAATATAGATAATCCAATAATCCTTCATTGTTTTGCAGCAAATTATAATTGGAATAGTGGATTTGATATACCAAATGCAATTCTTGAAAATAAAGATTGTGACTTAGGAACGGGATTACTAATGTTTCATTATACGGATGGATATCGGCTATTAGAAAGTCCGGAGGAAGTTTTGAATCCTCCATTAGAAGAATGGAAGGTTTTTATATTAAAACTTCAAAATAAAATTATAAATTTGGAGTTTAAAACACAAAATATATCATTTAGCCCTGAATTAACAAAAATTCAAATATTCAAGTTAAAAAAAAGCAACCCAAGTATTTCAGATATTCTTATTAATGAGTCACAAGGAAATATAATTGATATTCCTAAAATATAAATAAACATTAAAAACTCATTATAGTAAATAAATGAGTTTGGTTATAGTGATTTTATAAAGCTTACTATACTAAATTATATTTTATGTACAGATATGCTAAAGTTCGTGGTGCTAAATTTAAATATGCATAAGTATATATGAATAAAAAATAAAGTATATGTGAAGTAGATAGGAAAAATAATAGGATGTTTGAAAATACATACCCCATGATGGTTGTACAATCATAGGGTACTACGTGCAATGATAGAATAGAAAAAGACGTACGATCTTAGGTAAGATGACATTTTACTGGGCGATAAATATAAACACATGGAACGTATATGAAACTAATGAACTCGTACCAACTGAAAATGGAAAAATAAGATTTATTAATAATTTAACTGGTAAAGAATTGAAACATTTAAAAAGAATTTAAGAAGCTGATTACATTATATCTTAAAAAGTGGGCCTGATTTATTACCATTAGAACATAGAAAAATTGGAAAGGAGGATTAATATGGAAAGTCCAGGAGCTGTTTCTCTTTGGTTTGGAAATTGTACTAGCAAAATGGTGTTAAGAAAGTATGTAGAAATAAAATATGATAATGAGGGGAACAGGATTCCTTCGCGTTTTATGACTGATTTTCAAATAGATTTCATTGAGTATAACCAAGACTTATTAGAATGTACATATAATGAACATGTTACATCTTCTTTGTCTGAATTACTACAGAATGCTTCGTATTCTGAATCAATTATAAGTGAACTTATAGACTTTTATGGTGAAAATTTAGAAGAACAATATAATACTGTCATTAGGTTATATGATTTTGAATATGAAGAACTTGTTGAAAAAGCAAAACTGGATGGTAGGAACCTGAAGTATATGGGATCGGTAATTTATGAAGATTAGAAATCTAATGTAATGGTATTGAAGGATTTTAAAATGATATCGGGAGTTTTTAAGTTAGGAAGATGAAATATTAAAGGAGGTTTCACAGATCTTATAAACAATGTATTTATACCTTCGACATAGTAGTCCTGCAAATACATATTCGGATATGAATTACTTTATTTTTACTGTATATACGGAGAGTTATATGCTAAGCATGAAAGGGGCGATTATTAATGAACATACTACAGAACATCAGTGATATGTATACAGTTGATAATAAAGAACCTCCTTCGAAAGAAGAAGAAATTAAAGCGCTTCAGCATTTTTCGGTAATAGATGTACCTACAGAATATATAGAAATGATTCAGCTAGCTTCAAATGTTGAAATTAATGTTAACGACCAAATGTATATTAGGATATGGGGAGCTTCGGATTGCATAGAAATGAATGAAGCTTATAAAGTGCAGAATTACCTTCTTAATTCACTCGCAATTGGTGATGATGAAGGTGGGGGTGCATTAATTTATCTACAAGGTAAAGATGGTTTTGGTATATATTATAACAGTTTTGGAAATTTGGACATGGAGGATGCAGTTAAAATTGCACCATCTCTAACCGAGTTATTAGTAAATAATGTTGGTGTGAATATCTTATTAGACATTTGAGAACATGTAGAGACTTTGGTGTTATAGTTCATTGTAATTTGTTTTCTAATAGCTATAGGGAATACAGCAAAGATATATTTATATGATAATAACATTGTGAGAGTGTTTGAAGAATATTTCCACAATACAGAATCTTTATATGAGGTAAAGAAAAAATAACAATATCTATTATTAATATTCTTGGCTTAGTTGGTTAGTAAACAACCAGATACAAAAGAATACATATAAAGTATGAATAGGGATGTAGTAAAAATGACAATAATCCAATTTAATTCTTATCATCAAAAAGTAGAGATTAAGAGAAGTTTAGAACTTATTAACTTAGAACATAAAAAAATTAGAGAATATGTAAATTTTGATGTATGTTCTTTTGAACAATTGGATGAATTTCAAGTAGGATACAGCATTGATACAGATGGAAACTCCCTTGTAACCGCTGAGGAAGATACTTGGGACGCAAATTGGATTGTTATTGCATACGAAACTATGTGTGGAGATCCAATTATTATTGATTTAAATGAGGAAGGATACCCTATATCTTCAATCATGCACGGAATGGACAGTTGGAGTGGTGGCGATTTTCTTGCAGATTCCATGGACTCATTTATTAATTTTATGAAAGATATAGGTGATTTTCTTACTGAGAAACAAGTGTTAGAAGGTAAAAGAATGATACAAACTAAAGAATTGGAAATATTGTTAAATGAGTTTTTGGAAAGAAATAAATTTGCTGATTTTGAAATATGGCACTCTTTATTAAGTCCATTATTTGATATTGCAGAAGAATATGAGCAAACAATGGAGAGAAAAGTAAAAAAGATGAAGGAAGAAGGAAAGAAAATAACGGAAATTGCCCACATGCTTAATATAAAACCTAAAGAAGTGTATGAGTATATTAAGAAAGTTTAATAGCAACTCTTCACTTTTAAGAGAACAATCAGGCACGATGATGGAGCAATACAGGCAGAAAATGCTCAAACTTTTTTATAAAGCCGAAACAAAAATCTGCTGAAGAGGAATCCATTTTGATTAATCTTTTTTCAAAATGGATTCTTTTTATTTATCGTAAAACTTAGGATTGAGAGTTGTTTTTGATTAAACTTTATTTCAAATCTACAGTATAAACCATTTCATGCAATAATGTACGCATGACAAGTTAATTATAGTTAGATAATCACTATGATTAGCCTATTTTTGATTTAAAGCGAGGGCATTGGGGTTTCGAGGCAGCTCTGCATGAGCAAAGGTACTTACAAAAAATCAATGAAATTCAAACGAATATCCATAAGTGAATACAGTATGGAGAATGGGACTGAAGGACGACGGACGCGAAAGGTGGCTACAGGGATGAAGTATGGTGAAAATACTAAGTTAGTTGAGGAAGTTATCGAGTATATACAAAAAAGGAGCTTATTTGATAGGAATGATATAAAGTTACATGAATTATTACATGACATTGAAATTATCCATGATTTTGATAAAGCACAGGAATTGGCTTGGTCTCAAGATTTGGATGTTACCCAAATCGTTTGGGATGATATTTAATCGGATGAAAGTGCAAAATTATTAGAAGGAACTTATAACCCTAATATGGAATCAAAAAAAGATCTGTTATATGAAGTTTTTTCTAATAATTATAATTATTATCAGGATTTTATTTCAATTGATCATATAAATATTCTTGAAGAAGTAGAAAGAGATCTTGAGATGTGTGCACTAAATCGTTTAGTAAATGGAAAAGTGGATAATTTTTATGAAAAGGTATTTGAGGTGTATAAAATGGGAGGATGGCCTTGTGGATGGAAAGGTGAGTACCTGAAAGGGAAAATGATTGTCTACTTACCAAATGAAAAATGAAGGCTTACATACCGATATACTTTATGAATTTAATGAAATCTATAGTGAAATGATTATAGAGAGGTGACAGGCAATAATCGATACGTTTAAATATCTTGATAGTTCAGGAGGGATTATTAAATGATTAATCTATTTAATATTCCAGATTTGATAGAAAAATCAGCAGCGAGTGATATTGAAATTCAAGCAGTAGAAAATCGCATGAATGTTACATTACCTAATGTATATAAGGGTTTATTGAGATGTACAAATGGGTTTTCAATCGGTGGTGGGTTATTTATTTATGGTACGGAGCATATTGCAGAAAGGAACGAGGTTTGGGAAGTAGATGAATATGCAATGGGGTATGTCTCAATTGGTGATGATGGCGGAGGTAATGTATTTTTAATGGCTCAACATGCAGAGGGAAAAGAGGTGTTAGTAATTGGTTCTGGGGATATGAATCCTAGCCATGCTACTGTAATTACCGCTGATTTTAAAAAATGGGTAAATAGTGGTTGCGTAAGTGAAATAGAACAGAAAACAATAAATAAGTCGTCTGATATTTGTAATATAGTGTTAGTGAGAACTCCTAGTGAAGGTTTGAAAGATTTAATAAGAATAAAGAACGTATTAGGGCTTGAGATTTCCGCAATTGATTTGCTAAAGGGTTCAAGAAATCTTCCTTATATATTAGTAGGGAAATATCCATATGGTAAGGCGAAAAAACTAATTGAAAAATTAGCAATTGATAGTACTATACTGAGTATAGTAGTGGCTGAAAAAAACAGTTAATGTTAGAGGGTAACTTTTATACGATTAAAGAAATTGATATGGATCCAAGAGAGTAAACAGGGAGAGTTAAAAATGATAATAAATGATGCAGTTTTTGGTGAGATTGAGTATACATATGGATGGGTTAAGGACATTACCTTTGAATTTTGTGGAAAAGAAGTTGAAATAGCATTGATAGTGAAAGGTGAAAAAGAAGGTAAGTTTGATGAAGAACAATATACTGCTTATAATTCATTATTGCAAAATTGGGAACGACTGCAGCAAGGTTTTTTACAAGCGATTTTAGACTATTACAAGCAAGAGCGTCAACAATTAGGATATGATATTGGATTTAATGAAAATTATCCGCATATCGAAACAATTGATCAATTACTTAAGAGGATCACTTTAGTTGGAATTGTAGTCCCATATGGAGATATTAATGAAGAGCGAGATAGTGGGATAACTTTCGATTGTACGTGGGATACAGAGAATGGATTAGGAATACGTCTACTAAATGAAAAAGTAACTGAAGTGGGGTATCAAGACGTTGCCATTTAACTTTTAATCTAAGGAGTGAAAAAGTAGTATGAAAGAATTTGAGGAAAAATTTAGTGAATTGCAAGCTGATATAGTATCCATATGTATGGAATATGTTGAAAATAGAGCCGATAAAGTATATGTTTACGCTTCATGTGAAGAAGATATGATTTCTAGTAGTTTCTTTTATTTAATTAACAATAAGCATGTAGAGTGTCACAAGGTTAATGATGCATTGGAAAATGGAGAAGAAATATATGATGTATCTCCAGAACGAATGTTTCAGGTTCTACAAATTATAAGTGAAGATATCGAAGAAATTGAAATACTATGCAAAGAATACGAAAAAGATATGCCAACTGAGATGAGATTAATATACGATGCTCAGAGTGGTAAGTTTAAAGCTGAATATAAGTATGAATTAATACATACAAATGAGGATGTAAAAACGGCTGATGATTTTGCTGATGAGTGGTTTGAGGAAGTGAAAAATAATAAACTTTAAAAAATTTATAGTAATAGATATATTTATATTGAATTAATAACTCATGAAAGTTTTAGCATCCATTTGTAGAATAGCATTTGGATAGTATTTAGTGACTTGTAAAGGTTACAGCATTTGCATACAGGAGTGACAAAGTATTGCTGTAATTAATTTAAAATGTATTATGAAGTGTACAGGAAAATAATAGGCTGTTAGAAAGTACGTACTTCATGATAGTTGGACCATCATAGGGTACAATGTGCAATGATAGAATAGAAAAAGAAGTACGAGCATAGGCGAGATGACATTTTACTGGATGATGAATATAAACACATAGAATGGACATAAAACTAACGAACTCGTAAAAACTTACAAAATTAACGATACTTAAAAACATATGAACCTAAAGCACTTGATTGTCAATTAAAGGAAACAAGTGCTTTTTTGCGTTTTAGCATAGAAAATTAATAGAGAACTATAATTTTATTATGTAAACATTTTTTCTGTTTTTTACATAGTGTATACAACTAACGAGGAGATAAATATTCACTATTACTTTCATTCCTGTTATAAAAAATTCTACAATAGAAGACAGAACGTATATTTGGTATAATCAAAACATACTATATGAAATGATGTACATGAGTTTGAAATTCATGTAATAAGGTAAGTACTACATAACAATAACTAATATTTAAAGTTCTCGTACCTATAGGATTCAGTTCATGTTATACAAATCAGTTGTTAGAAAGGAAAAGATGTAATGAATCAAATTTCATTTGAAGATTTATTTGAAGAAGAAAAAGAAAAAGTGGAGGTAGCTGAGATCTCAGCACCTTTATCGCCCTTGCAAAAAGATATTTTGGGATTATTTAATTCTGAAGAAATAAGTGCACTTGAGCTATGCGAACAATTAATACGATCTGGTAAAATATCAGATGAAAGATTTACAACGAATAAGCCTAAAGCCTTTGGACAAGTATGCTTAATATTAGAAGGGTTTGTTACAGAAGGAAAGCTTACTTTTATCAAAAATGATGAGAAAAGAGATAGGGTATATAAATTGATAGAAGAAGTATGAGATGTATAGAGGGAAATGAATGATTGGTTCCCTTTAACTTTCAGTCCCGTTAGTCTAGTAATGTCCACAAAAAAGGTGTCAATCTTTCCTAGATTGACACCTTCATACTTTTAACACCTTACATATTTACGTTTGAAACCAAGTCTTCCTCTATCAAGTTCTTTCTGAATACTTTCGGAAGCATTTAGTAAACTGCTTTTTTTCTTATCACGTTTTACTTCAACTATACCAACTTCTTTTGCAGTCTCGACTGCTTTTTCGTGTAGTGGTACATATGAAATTGCCACAGTGTTTAGAAAATTATTCCCCTTTTATTTATGACGATCGCCGTAAGGTCATTGCCCAAAATAAAAGAGCACAAGCACTAACGGATGCACCTAATATACAAACTCCGTTCCATCCGTAGCTTGCATAAATGTTTGTGGAAAGAATTGCACCTGTTGCACTGCCGATAGAATAAAAAATCATGTAACTGGCAGTGAGGCGACTTCTCGCTTCTGGACGCACTGTGAAAAGCATACTTTGATTGGTGACATGTACAGCTTGCACAGCTAAATCTAAAAGGATAACACCGATAACTAGTAGGAATAGAGAATGGTTCATTAATTTAATTAGGAGCCATGAAAGTAATAATAAGGATAAGGCTATGCCAGTAGTTCTCTCTCCGAATCCGCGATCAGCAAGTTGTCCGGCTTTAGTGGCAGCTAATGCACCAGCAACTCCAGCAAGACCAAATGCTCCGATAGCTGTATGTGATAGATTATATGGTGCAACACTTAGAGGTAAAACTAATGAAGTCCATAAAATACTGAATGAAGTAAAAATAAGCAATGCTAATATTCCGCGAATACGTAAGATCCTTTCTTCTACAAATAATAAGAGAACAGAACGTAATAATTTACGATAGGTCATAGCTGTTTTTTTATGTTCAAGACTAGGTAAATTACGATATAACAAACCAATTACGAAGAGCATAAGTACAGCAGAGGTAAGATAAACGGAACGCCATCCCGCTAGATCTGTTAATGTTCCGGCAAATGTACGTGCAAGTAGAATTCCTATTACGACACCACTCGTGACGAAACCTACTATTCGCCCACGGTCTTTTGGGTTAGCTAAAATGGATGCGTATGCGACGAGTGTCTGCGTAACAGTCGCAAGAATTCCGACTAAGGCCATACCTATAAAAAGTACGGTACTGGAAGGAGCGACTCCGACCACAATTAAAGCGAAAACGGATAAAAGCATTTGAACAATGATAAGTCTTTTTTGGTTTAACAAATCACCAAGTGGAACTAATAAAAGTAATCCGAGTGCATAACAAACTTGAGTAATCGTAATAACGACACCAATAGTTGAATGGTTGATCTTAAACGCATTTGATAAAGAATCAAGTAGAGGATGAGCGAAGTATATATTCGCCACAGCCATCCCGCAAGCTATTGAAAATAATAGAGTTATATAGCGGGGCATGATTGTATTGATAGGTGATTGGAACTGATCATTATTCTGTGTAAGAGCAGCTGTCATTTTTTCTTTAATATCCATAATATCATCTCCTTTTGTTATTAAAATAATGTACCGAACGGTATGTTATTTCGTAAGTCAAATATAATCAGGGATAAGTTACTATGTCAAGTGAATTGTAAATTAAATTCAGTTTCTTTTGACATATCATTTATAATTTAATACGATATATAATATACTGATTAGTACATAAAAACGTGATTTATAATTTAGAAAACAGGTGAAAAAAGAGGAGGGGTTAAATGGCTCGACTACGTGAATTTGATAAAGAAAAAGCTTTGAATGCTGCTATGCAACTTTTTTGGGAGAAAGGATACGCTGCTACTTCATTAAGTGATCTAACTGCTAAAATGGAAATACAAAGACCGAGTTTATATGCAGCATTTGGTGATAAAGAAGGGCTGTTTGAAGCTGCATTACGGAGATACACGAATTTACACGCAGCTAGCATTCGAACAAAACTTCAAAAAGAACAATCTGTAAAAGAGGCCATTCGTATATTTTTTGAAAATATGGTGGAAGAGGAATATAAAAAAGAATCAAATAAAGGCTGTTTTTGTATTAACACAATGGTGGAACTTGCTCCTCATAATGAAAAATTTGAAGTGCTGACTAGAGAACATCAAATGTATCTTTCAGTTATATTTCAAGAATTAATTACTAAAGGAATTCAGTCTGGAGAACTGCAAAGTGATGTGAATGCTAAAGCATTGGCACAAACGCTAGTCACTTCATTAATTGGATTAACGGTGTTAATGAAATCTCGCCCAGAACGTTCAGTTGTAGATAATTCGGTATGTATCATATTATCGTTACTAAAATAAATGTAACAGAAGTGTATTTCAATCAACTATGTCGATTATAGACACTTTTATTTATAAACTTTTAACTTTAAGCACTGAATTGTCTACGAAGGCAACAAGTGCTTTTTATTTTCGTGTAAATATGAGCAGGTGAATCATAATGGTTGTCTGCAATATATGAAGATTGTTGGAGACATTTGTAATTAGGAATCGGATAAGAGAGGAATGAAAACACTATATAAGCCCCTTATAAGCACCTACCAAGTAATAAATCACTAAGAAAAAACAAAAACAAAAACAAAAACAACTACAAGAACAAAACAAGCGCGAAAAAATAAAACCGTCGTTGTAGTAGTTAAAAAAATTTGGAACTCGAATTCCAAAACCGTTACCTCATTCCTATATTTATATTGAAGGATTGGAATTTTCCTTTTTACTAGTAAAGAGCGGGAGGAAAACTGATGGCGGTGTACCGTAATGTGCAGGTGAACTTTTGGCAAGATGAATTCATATTAGATTTAACGCCAGAGGAGCGTTATTTTTACATATATTTGTTAACTAGTACGAAAACGAAGCAATGTGGTATTTACATATTACCGAAGCGTTTGGCAGAGCTTGAAACTGGTTACAGTATGGAGACTGTTGAGAAGTTATTGAACCGGTTTGTGGAATACGGGAAGATTTTATATGATGCGGAAACGAAAGAGTTATTCATTATAAATTGGTTACACTATAATCCTATTTTTAATACGAACATAGAGAAATGTGTATTACGTGAGCTGAAAATGGTGAAAAGTAAAGAGTTCCTACATAAGTTTTTACGTAAATGTCTTGAAGAAGAATGCAAGATTCCATTATTACTTCAGTATTTTGGTATGCCAGAGGAAGAGGTTGATAGTAATTCACAACAAGTAATTATTCAAGAGAAGGAAGAGGTAGAAAGAGTAGAGGATGCCACTCCGCATAGTGAAGTTTATAAATTTTACGAACAAAACATTAGTAGTCTATCTCCATATATCGCGAAGGAATTAAAGGAATGGATGCAAAGAATTTCAGGAGATAAAGTACTAGAGGCACTTAAAATTGCGTTTGAAAATAATAAGGGGACACTTGCTTATGTAAAGGGGATTTTGAAGAATTGGTGTAAGAAAGGACGAGTAAGCTTCAATAAAGGAAAGGAAATAGTGCGTAAGAGAGAAGTATTCAGTTTGTATGATCCATAGCATGAGCAAGTAATGATTTCTTCTTTTCTAAAAGGTTCTTTCACAATAGAAGCGAATAGATTGAGAGAGGAGGGATTGTATGGAAGTCGTCATAAAAAAGAAACGAAATAGGGGAAAAAGAATTTTTATTTGGTCTAGTAGTATCGTTCTTTTTTTGTTTATTTGCGCTATGATTTTTTTGAACATATATACGCTTAGTTCTGTGCCAAAGATAGATGGAACGATAAAACTTAAGGATTTACAACATGCTGTTGCGGTGAAACGAGATAGTAAAGGTGTACCACATATTAAAGCGGAAAATGCGCATGATTTATATTTCTCGCAAGGGTATGTACAAGCGCAAGATCGTTTGTTTCAAATGGATTTAAGTAGAAGACAAGCTTCTGGTATGTTAAGTGAAGTTGTAGGGGAAGCAGCTGTTGATCGAGATAAATTGTTTCGAACGCTCGGTTTACGGCGAGCGGCAGAAGCATCTGTTAGTCAATATGATGGAGAAGCGAAATATGCCCTGCAGTCATTTGCTGATGGGGTGAATACTTTTATACGTGAGGCAAAAGAGGAAAAGAAATTGCCGGTTGAGTTTACTATATTAGGATATGAACCTGCTGAATGGTCAATCGTGGATTCTTTAACGATTGGAAAGTATATGGCGTTTGATTTAGGAGGACATTGGCACGGACAAGCATTTCGATATTGGGCGTTGAAAAATCTTCCGGAAGAGCAAGCAAATGAGCTATTTCCTACATATCCGAAAGATGCGCCTAGATTGCTAGCTGAATTGAAAAATACAAATGTGGACGTAGCACAAAGTTTTTCAAAGACAGTTATTCCACCAGAGTTTAACGGTAGTAATAACTGGGTTGTGAGTGGTGAAAAGAGTGTATCTGGTAAGCCAATTTTAGCGGATGATCCTCATTTATCTCTTGCGACACCTTCTATTTGGTATCAATCGCAACTTGAAATGAAAGATTTACATGTGAGTGGCGTTATTTTCGCAGGAGTACCAGGCGTTATATTAGGACACAATGACAAAATAGCATGGGGCGTTACGAATACAGGTCCCGATGTGCAAGATTTGTATATTGAAAAGAGAAATCCTAATAATGAAAATGAATTTTTGTATAACGATAAATGGGAAAAGGCTACGGTTGTTAATGAATCTATTAAAGTAAAAGGCGGGAAAACAATTCCGTATAACGTTACGGTTACGAGGCATGGTCCAGTTATTTCAGAGTTTGCGGATAAGGGGAAAGAGAAAACGAAAACAGTATTCGCTTTGAAATGGACTGCTTTGGAGCCTTCTGCTGAATTAAAGGCTGTATTAAATATGAATAAGGCGAAAGATTGGAATGAGTTTGAAACGGCTCTTCAAGATTTTCATACACCGACTCAAAATTTTGTGTTTGCATCAAACGATGGCACAATTGCTTATAAAGCGAATGGAAATATACCAGTGCGTAAAAAAGGCGATGGTAGTTTGCCTGTGCCAGGGTGGACAGACGAATATGAATGGGAAGGGTATATTCCGTTTGATCAGCTACCGAAAGTAATAAATCCAAAACAAGGGTTTATTTCAACTGCAAATAATAAAATCGTTGATGACGCTTATCCGTACCATATTAGTAATACGTGGGCGCAGCCATATAGGCAAATGCGTATTCAAGAGTTTTTACAAGAGAAGGAAAAGTATACGGTGAAAGATTTAGAAGATTTACAGATGGATCAAAAAAATTTATATGGGAAAGAGTTTACTCCTATATTGTTAAAAGAGTTAAATAAAGCATCTTTAAATGAAGTAGAGAAAGAAGGCGTAAAACAATTAACAAAGTGGAATTTTTACGATAGTAAAGATGAAGCTGCACCATTAATATTCCATTTGTTAATGAAAGAGATTTCGAATACGCTATTTTCAAAAGAAATACCGAAAGATGTGATGGAGTTATTTGAAGGGAAGTCACAAGTAGTTGATGAATTGATTCGAAAAGAAGTAGCAGGAGAAAATAGCGCTTGGTTTACGAAGTACGGAGGCTTCACGAAAGTTGTGCATACATCGTACGAGAAAGTAATGAAGAAATTACAGAAGGAATATGGACCGAATGTTACGGAGTGGAAGTGGGGCGATTACCATCAACTGGCGTTCACACATCCAATTTCAAAATCATCTAGTATGCTAGCACTATTTGCATTTAATCGTGAAAAACCAATTCCAATCGGCGGAAGCCAAGTTACCGTTCAAGCAGCGAGTTACGGAGATAACGGTATTGTCAATCACGGAGCTTCTTGGCGATTCGTTATTGATACGAAAGATATGTCAAACGGTTATCATATCGTAGGGCCAGGACAATCGGGACATTTTAGAAGCGATTGGTACCATGATCAAATAGATGATTGGGTGAACGGTGAGTATCATACGACTACATTGAATATGGATGGAATAGAGGGGAAGGTGTTAACTTTAGAGCCGAAGTGATAATATTTCCACTGATGAAAACTGTTAAATTAGAACATAACCAAGTTCTTAAATAATTTTAAAAGCCTACTATCAGTTAAATTGATAGTAGGCTATTGTATTTTAGAGAATAAGATTCAATGATTTTATTATGACAAAACAGTAAGTGTTTTAACATTTACTTATACGATAACGGACCTTATTTACTCTGTTACAAAAGAAACCACACAAAGCGTTCTGTTTTTTTGTTACTCATTGGTATATACCGCAAAACATTTTGTTATTCAATAATTCCAATTTCTAGAGCCTTTTGAACAGCTTCTTCTTTGTTACGGACTCCTAGCTTTGTATAAGCTGTGGAAGCATAATTTCTGACCGTACCATTCGATAAATATAACCTTGATGCTATGGTAGTGTATCGAAGTCCTTTTGCTACTAGCTGCAATATTTCTATCTCTCTAGCTGTTAGCTCATAAGCAGTTGCTTTTGATTGTGGTGTCTCGATTTGCTCATCAAACTTCTCAAATATTTTGTGAGACATTCCCTGATCAATCAGTGTCCCACCTTTGTGAATAAGTCGGATCGTATTAGCTAGCTCCAATGTTTCAATAGATTTGAGTAAAAAACCATCCGCACCGTTGCGAAGTGATTCCAACGCCTGTTCGGTATCCTGAAAAGTTGTAAAAATCAATACGCGGATATGTGGCCATTGTTGCTTAATCTTTTTGGTTGCTTCGACTCCATCCATGTGCTGCATATCTAAATCCATAAGTATAACGTGGGGTTGAAGGCGCCCACACAAATCGATGGCTTGATTGCCATCCTCAGCCAAACCGACTACATTTAAATCTTCATATCTATCGAGTAGTGTCCTCAAACTTTCCCGAACAAATGGCTGGTCGTCTACAATTAACAAACGAATAAGTCCATCTTTTATTTCAGTTTGTCGCGGTATGGTACATGTAACAAGCATTCCTTCCTCTGGCTTTGTATATACAGACAATTGACCTTGCAAATTCATTGCCCGTTCTTTCATCGCATTCATACCGAAGCCTTCCTGCCATTCTACATTTCCTTTTCCGTTATCTTGAACTTCTAACCTCGTATATTGTTGTTCAAACTGCAATGAAACTATAATTTCAGTCCCCTGACCATGACGTACTGCATTTGTAAGAGATTCTTGTAAGCAACGAATGAACGCTATCTTCGCTTGCCGAGACAATTGATATTCCTCTCCGTATGCCCGAAAACTTACAGTAACCTGAGCGTGCTCCTGAAATTCGGCTCCAAGATTTTGTAGAGATTGAATTAAGGAGGGCGATTGACACGGAGACTCAATTTGATGTAGGTAACCTCTCACGTCCTCGATGCTTTTACGTCCCATTTCAAGCAGAGAATCTAGCCTCTGTATACCCATTTCAGTAGCAAGTTCGGTGCGCAACGTTTCCATCCCCATAATAATAGAAGTATAAGCGTGACCAACTGTATCATGAAGCTCACCCGACAGTCTGTTTCGTTCCTCTGCCAGTGTTATGCGTTCAATCTGAGACATATATTGCTCAAGTACTGCGTTTTGTTTACGAATTGCTTCATTTTGCTTATGATTGACGATTAATAAATGAAAGGCGAATCCCATTACATAAGCGAATCCATAATAGGTGACCATAACCCAATAGCTATTACTTGGCGCAACCGCATAGAAAATTCCAGTTGTTATAAAAACTGTTGTTGGAGCTGTCCAATAATAGGACAAATGCTTACTATTTGCTGCGATAAGAAATACCGATATAAGAAAGATATTGTAAGCTTCTGGAAATAAAGAGGTTAAGAATATACATAGTCCACCATATAGCAATATTTCTGTGAATAAGTAATATTTATAATTGAATAGTAAGGCTACCCATGGAATAGAGAAGGCAATAATTTCCCAAATAATAATAATCCAAAGTGGTAATGTTAAACCATCCTGGAAATTTAATGTTGCTAGGAGGGTAGACACACTAACAAGTAGACGGATTCCTAACATAATCCAATCATACCAAAACCAATATTTAACCATATCAAACAATTTATTTACCCCCTAAGTAGCCTTCTTTCTCATTTCCTATATTATAGAATAATCCTTCTTACATTGTTATATTTTTAAGTTTAAACTGCCTACTATTCGTAGACTACAAACTTCTATCGATTTAGTTGCTGAATCATACTGCGTGTATAACCTCCAAATTTTTTCGTTAAACCATCTACTATTTTAATACTTATGGCGGTAAACACTATACCGATAGACATTACAAGAAGTGACTTGGGAAAAGTATCTATCTGTATGAAAATAATATTCATATCGATGTATCGATACAATAGTGGTGCTAACAGGAACATAAGTGGCATTACATAAAAAATGATTGCACTAATGAGACTGAAAATGCCAATCACAAATTTCTGCATTAACCAAAAGACAGCAGACCAGGTGTGGCGATCCGTAAGTCCTAATTTTACTTGCGCCCAGTCCGATGTATCCGTTGTTACACTTCTATCGTAAGATTCTGTCGAAATATCAGTATAAATTTTCGTTTGTATGCGCTCAAATTGGATAAAGGGTGTGGTAGTTTGTAGTACGCGTATAACTAATGGAATCCCAACTACCGTAAATGAAAGGGTGAAACTGAATAGCAGAGCTATTAGATAAAAACAAAAATAAAACAAACCTGTAATGAAAGTTAGTAATAAAAAATAACCATTCTGGATGAATCTTGATTTCATAAAGCTCATCGCTCCTATCTATGTAATAAACGAATTATATTGCTTTTTTTGTCATTCTCACTAGTGTAAAAGTGTCATATGACATCTCTAAATGATGCTAAAAAGGGGAGAGTAACCTACTTCTGGTTAAAAAAGATGCTTATATTAATCTCCATAAAACAATCCCGTTCTTGCAGATGCAAGAACGGGATTGTTTTGTACTTTTATTTAATATGAGATGGACTTGTTTTTCGAATGTGAAAAATAATATCAAATTGCTCAAGCAATGAAGTATCAAAGTATAAAGAACTGCCCGGGAGGAGTTGTCCCCCTATACTTAGTAATGGCCTTTTTGCTTTAACCCATTTCTCTGCTTGTCCTTTAAGGTGACGGTTATCCAATAAAAACATTTTATATGGTACTTTTCCGAGGGTATAATTGAAACTATTTACATCTTGTGGAATCGTACCCGTTGTAATCTTACCTCCGGTGGAAGGATCATATTCGCTGTATAAGGTAAAATTCCCCTCCGTAGTTGTACTACCAATTGTGACATAATTAGTGTCTAAACGTTCCTTCAAAAACTGCCCCGCAGCATAAGGGTATAATTCCTCATCGATAATTTCTTTAGCTATATGAATATTGTGTCCCCATACCATAGTTTTACCACCCAATGCCTCTTGTGCCCACATTGCATGATCGGCCATGTATTGCTCGTGTAGCTTTATTACATTTGGGTAGTCATTAGAAAGCAGCATTGTGGTAAATTTCTCTATTGCACTTGCCGTTGCTTTCGCCCAGATGTACTCGGGTGAAACTATTTCTGTGTTGGCTTGCTCATTCTCATCTTTCAGTAATCGGGCTACTCTCTCAGCGTTTGCTTTGAACTTCTCTTTCATTTCAGGAGCAAGTTTCATATATTCCTGTATACTTCCAGTAAAAGACGGCAATTCTTTATAATTTGCTTCTACTTCTGCCAGCAAATCTGGTCGATGCAGCCTTACATAATCAATTACTTTATTAAAGCTACCTTGGTCCAACTCCTTTAAGTCGAGCCCAATAAATCGGATCTTTTTTTTATTGGATGGATCAGCATTATAATCTTTCATCCACTCAATCATGGCTATAATTTCATCAGTAGGATATAACAATTTTAAAAATTCCCTAGGGTTTCCTTTTCCTGTTTGGATATATTCATTTAGCTTTAAGCCGTTTCCCCAATCTTCTTCCATTGCGAAATTCGTAAAACCCATCTCAGTAACCAAATATTTCACAAGTCGAAACTTCATAGTGAAAATTTCAGAGCTTCCATGAGTATTCTCTCCTAATCCTACATATTGTGCACTCCCAATCATTTTCTTAAGTGGTTTTAAATCCTCAAATGATTTTGACGGTTCTATCGTTTTTAATGGGTAAGCCTGTGATTGTATTGATTTAACTATATTTTTTTGGATTGATTGACCTGAATTTTCGACTGCTACTGTTTGAGCGTTTCCTACTTCTCCACATCCTGTGACTAATAAAGCTGTACTAACCATTGCAATTATTCTTTTCTTATTCATTTTTTTCCACCTCAATTGAATTGTTTTAAAAGCGAGATTGATTCATGTACTTGCACGAATCAATTGCCTTAATTCAATTGTTATCTATCCCATATCATATTTTCTAGTTACATATTGTCATAAGGTTAATTGACACAGGTCATAGACTAATCATTACACTTTTGTACTATCGGCTATGACAACTTATAAATAATAATTACATTGATGAGTCGCAAGTAAGACTAGATTATAAATTTGGGAGGGATTTTAAAGATGAATTAATCTGTATGCCAAAATATTTTTATTCTAAGTTGTGTCTGTGGAAATGACAAGAAGTAAATTCGATAAACAAGTGAATTAAAGGGGAAGGGCGGATTACAATGATATTACACGCAAAATCGTTCCACAATAAAGATAAAATCCAACGTGCTAAAATAGGACTGCAACTCTTTCTGAGTATCTTAATCATTACTTCTATTATCCTAAATGTAGTAGTAATAATTACTAAAAGTATGCCGCTTATTGTGGTATATATGTTTATCCCAGCATTTTCTTCTATTTTGACTCGCATAATACTGAAAGAAGGGTTTAAAGATGTATCTTTTAGTCTCGGTAACTTAAAGATATGGAAGGGGATTGGTTTTGCTCTGCTAATACCTATGATTATTTGTGGAATTACTTATTCTATCGCCTGGTTGAGCGGGATTGCGGGGTTTCAGCATCCCGAAGGTGGTATGTTAGAACCAATCTACAATATACTTGGGCTTCAGTATCTAACGGCACCATTCAGTTTCATTTATCTAGTAGTATTGAGCGGCATTTTAGGGAGTTTGCTTAACTTAATCCCAGTTTTGGGAGAAGAAATGGGTTGGCGAGGTTATATGCTCACAAGGCTAGTCGATGCAGAGTTTTCACGGCCCATCCTTATTAGTGGATTGATTTGGGCAACGTGGCATGTTCCAATTGTTATTGCTGGTCTATATGTAGAGGGAACATCTGTCCTTCTTTCAGTACTTGGCATCTATTTTTGTATTGTGCCATTCAGTTATATTACAGCTTATTTACGACTTATCACAGGTAGCGTTTGGCCTTCGGTTATCATCCATACTACTTGGAATGCCATTATTCAAGGACCTTTCGCACGTGCAAGTACAGGATATCAAACTGAGATTTGGATTGGAGAATCTGGCTTGATAACTGCTCTTATTATCTTGATTACTGCAATAATTACGTCTCGAATAGTAAATCTTACTAAATAGCATACGGATGTGTTTTAAATTCAATTAGTGAAATATGACGAGGCGCAATTATGGATGCTCAAAGACATGAAAGTAATACAAATGAGATTCTTATTTCTGCTGAGAACTATTGAGCAGATGAAGTACGTGATTGCTCGTGAATTAGGAGTCACATTAGGACCGGATACATCAGCACGTGCAAATGGTTCTGTCGGTGGAGAAATTACAAAACGCTTAGTTCGAATGACAGAAGAACAATTAACAGGACAATATAGGTTACAGTAAGTTAAGGTGATAAATAAAAAAACATATATGGATTCTTTTCAGACTGTGGAGAAAATCTTCTCCACAGTCTGTTTTTGTGTAAAAAGAGGAGTAAGGACTTCTGGAAGAAATACAACGGATACTGAATTAAAGCATGGATTCAATCCTTCTGATTTCATCAGTACTCCAGTTGAAAGTTTTTACAATAAGTATAGCGTTTTTTTATTTTGAGGATATAATTTTAACTTCGCTTGATGAGCATGTGGCGTTACCCTATTATGTTTTTCTTATGACTATCAATCGAATATCAAAAATTATATAATGACCGAAATATATTTTTCGGAAATTTTTTTTTATTAATTATCTATCTGAATATATAATTTCGTTGAATAGATAAATTATTGACAAAGAGAGGGGTCTATAAAATGAATTTCATTGCAAAATTAATAAACCGCTTATTTTATAATACTATCAGTATAAAAACGTGATGTCTTTTATAACAACGAGGGTTATTTAAGGGGGCAGTTCATTTTTCTAATGAGGAATTGGAGCTGTTTTTATGATGGAATATACTTTCACTTTTAGGAACGGATATTTTCAAATGCTAACCCTTAATGAAATAATGATATGTTATAATTTTCATAATATATATGCAAAGAAGGGATGGAATGAGCACACAAATAAAGGTAACACCGGAACAATTAGAACAAGCTGCTAAAACCGTAAGCAATACGAGATCATCATTAGAATATATACATAAAGATTTATACTCTCAAATTGAATAGATAGCTTCTCAGTGGAGCGGAGCAAGCAGTGATCGTTTCTATCAGATGTTTAATGAAGCAAAACCAATGATGTTTAACATTTTGCAAGAATTAGATAAAATCGCAGTAGAATTAGAACGTGCAGCTGTTAAATTCCGGGAAGCGGATGAATCGTATGACGGAAATTTAGTTGACTCTGATATTCAAGAAGGAGCCATGTGTGGAAAACTCCCTCCAAAATCAGAAGAGTCATTTTTCAATAAAAAGGATTTAAATGCTGCGTGGACTGGTATTTCTACTGGTTTTGTAGATGGTGTTGTAGATGCATGGAAAGGATTCGTAGCTTTAGGAGATAAAGAAACTTGGTTAAATATGCGAGATGCGATTGTAAACTATAGAGAGACTATTCCTGCTGCATGGAACACTGTATCAGATACATTTATGAATAATTTTTGGAATGGAGATCTGGAAAGCAGAGAACATTATGCAGCTTACGCAGTCACTACGCTACTCACAGGCTTTGTTGGTAGCAAAGGTCTAGATAAAGTAGGGCAAGCAGGTAAGGTTGCTGCTATTACAGGTTTTACTAAAGGGAAATCACTTGTGACTAATTCTCCGGCATACAGAAATGCACTACACATATTAAATAACTATGAATTTAAAGCTGGTAATCACCTTTCATATGCGGGAGTCGGAAGTATTCAAAAGTACTTGCAGAAAGCAGCTCCATATACTTATGAGGGTCCAAATGGTCCGAAAACAATAAGAGTAAGATTGGGTGAGTTAGCGGGAAATAAACATCCAGTTACAGGAATTCCGTATGATTTAGATGGTTTCCCTATTTTTAAACCTGTTTCTGAAATTAAATTAAAAGAAGCTGAGTTTAAAAAATCTAGACCAACACATGATAGAATATGTAGTAAAGCATTATATGAACAAATAAGGAAAGATCCTAAGTTAGCTGCAAAATTCACTGAAGAAGAAATAGAGTTATTTAAGCTAGGCGAGGTACCAGAAAATTATACATGGCATCATCATCAAGAAGCAGGACGAATGCAACTTGTTGATTATGAAACACATAGGAAAACAGGTCACACTGGTGGATATAAAATTTGGGGAAAAGACAGCGATAAGTAAGGAGGAGTATATATGAGCAACGTTACTTGGATTGGAGTAAATAAAAAAGAAATTACAGACGAAAACATTCAGAAAGTAGAACAATATTTCAATATTAAATTCCCTATGGATTTTGTAGAATGTGTAAAAAAATATGATAGTGGTTATCCAAGACCAAAAATATTTGATGTACCAGGACAGGATGAGAATGTATTTAGTAAGCTTTTAACTTTTGATTTAGAAAATAGAAATTCAATCATTCAAGTTTATGATGATATAAAAGATAGATTAGCAAATAAAGTATATCCCTTTGGTAAGGATTCATTTGGAAATCATCTGTGTTTTGACTACCGTAGCAATCCTGAATCACCGACAGTAGTATTTTGGGAGCATGAGGAAGAAAACATAGAGGAAGCAATATATCCTGTTTGCTCAACATTTACAGAATTGCTTGCTAGTCTACGTGATTTCGAAGAAGAAGATTGAGGGAACTAAAAAAACGTCCTAGAATTCTAGGACGTTTTTTTATGATTTACTAATTTTCTAACCATCATCCGCTTTCTCAAGTTTAATTACGATTACTTTTTTGGATTACCTTTATATTACAGCATCAACAGTTACTGTAGCTGAACGAGCTTTGAACAAGATTACTGGAGATACGGAAACAACATGGATCCAAGAAAATCAATATCTGTGATAAGAAGGGAGGTTAACTTCCATTCTTTCAAGTTTTCGTTAAATTCCGATTTAATGAACACTTGGATAATATACGTATCTCTCCCTTCTTTATTTTTTAACTAAAAGAATTAATTATAGGTATAATATTCATGAAGTAATTATTACTTTGTACACAGTTATGAATTTATTTGTATGATGGTGTGATTTTTGAAAAAAGAACAAAGAAATTATTAACTATAAAGGTAAATAATGAAGTAAATATAAAAGTAATACAAACAAAAGCGAATATAGATAAAAATTTATTTATACGAAAAAATAGATGTGATTAGATTATCAGAGAAAATTCAATAACTTCAATTGTGAAAAGATAAAAAAGGAGCGGAAATACGCTCCTTTTTTATTTACCTTACTATTTTTAGGGGAATTATATGGATAACACTTTTATTAATGGAAATGTATTTAATTTTTTTCTGGAATATATGTGAAATGTTGTATAAAATAATCAAGAAAGTCAAAAATTATGGGGGGAAGTTGTGAAAAAAAATAAGAGTTTAATAAGTATTTTAGGAGTGTGTATCATGTTGTTTTCTTTTTGTTTCCAGGGAAATATACAGGCGGATGTAAATACTGTTCAATCTGGAAAAATAAAATCAGGAAACGTAACGGTATGGGAAGTAGGCAATGTAGCGAAAGTGTTAGCAGATGTAGAGCGCTTGAATTTAAATACGGTGAATGTACCTATTCAAGTAGATATTTCGAATGTGAATTCGGCTAATATGGTAATTAATCAGGCGCAAAAGAAACAAGCTATTATTTTAATTCAAGAATTATTAAAGCGTAATATACAAGTTATATTGGAGCCGTTTCCGTTTATTCAGCAAGGAAATATTGGAGAAACAGAGTGGAACCCTAGTAATATTAACGATTTCTTCTGGAATTGGAAAACGGTTGTTTTACAAGATATTTTTAATTCCATTACAAGTAAGTACAATATTTATGGGCTGAAAATCGCTTCTAATTTCGTGAATATGGAATATGCAGAAGGATATTGGAATGATACGATTAATTTTGTTCGCCAGCAGTATAAAGGAAATGTTTTGTATCAAATGAATTGGTGGTTAACTGCAAGCTTTGATCCTTCTTATGAGGCGAAATTTAAAGAGAAAATAAATCGCCCGTATTTAAAAAAGGTGGACATTGTAAGTATTGATAGTTGGTTTGAAGTTTCAGGAAAAAGAAATCCATCATACGAAGAAGTAAAACAAAGCTTATTTGCGACGACAGTATACAATCGTGGCCAAAATGTCGTTCAGCAACTTGAGACATTACATAAAACAACTGGAAAGCCAGTTTATTTTGGTGGATTTAATGTGCCAGCACGTGAACTTGGACTACAAAGCCCGTGGAACCCAGATGTTACGAATGTGTTTTCGAAAGATGTACAACTTAACGGGTGGCGTGCTTACCGAGATGTATTAGAAGCGAAGCCATATTTTAAAGGTTTTTCAATTTGGTTTATCGGATCTAATGATAGTAATCATTCATATCAAATACATAGTAAAGAAGCAGAGACAGTTATTAATGGCTGGTATCGAAAATAAATTTTATAAAATAGGTAAGTTTTAGAATCTATTACATATATTTTAGTGAAAGGCCTTTCACCATCTTATCACCTAGGGGGCAATCATAATGAAATTTTTGTCATACCTTACAGTAATTTTGGTGATTCTTGGCGGTTTGAATTGGTTGTTTGTGGCGTTAGATTATAATGTAGTTGAGAAATGGTTTGGTTCTATGCCGGCGCTTGTGGATACTATTTATTGGCTCTTTGGTCTTTCAGCTATTTATCAAATTTTCGATCGGTTCTTTACGAGTAAGTAGCTATTATACTTAATTACTAGAGTGTTAAGTACGATTATGTACTTAACACTTTTTTGTATGTTTATAAAAAGCAGGGTGCACATGCAAGCGATTCCATTGCGTCTTGCACCGTAATAACGGAAAACAAATTGACCGTGTAGTGTATATAGGTTATAATTCAGAAAGTTTAAAAAATAATAAAAATGAGAAATAGGGAGGTTATCTGGGTGATGGAGAGAGTGTATAATTTTTCAGCAGGACCATCTATACTCCCTTTGCCAGTTTTAGAGAAAGTGCAAAAGGAGCTTGTAAATTATAACGGGACAGGCATGTCTGTTATGGAAATGAGCCATAGATCTTCTTATTTCCAAAGTATTATGGATGAAGCAAGTAGCTTACTTCGTGAATTAATGAACATTCCTGATGAGTATGAAGTTTTATTTTTACAGGGCGGTGCGTCATTACAATTTTCTATGATACCGTTAAATTTAATGAGTACGTATAAAAAAGCTGGGTACGTACTGACAGGTTCATGGTCTAAAAAGGCGCTGCAAGAAGCCGGAAAAGTAGGAGAAGTAAAAGTGATTGCTTCTTCTGAAAAAGAGAAGTTTACTACAATTCCTAAAATGGATGATTTACCAAATGATGAAGAACTAGATTATGTACATATTACAACGAACAATACAATTGAGGGGACAAAATATGTGGATATTCCACATTTAGAAAGAGTGCCGCTCGTTGCGGATATGTCCTCAAATATTTTATCAGAACAATATGATGTTACGAAGTTTGGTCTCATATATGCGGGTGCGCAAAAGAATTTAGGGCCAGCGGGTTTAACGATTGTAATTATAAAAAGAGATTTAATTGGCAGTGCAAATAGTGCTTGTCCTACGATGTTAAACTATGAAACTTACAGTAAAAATAACTCCCTATATAATACACCGCCAACCTTTAGTATTTATGTAGCAAAACTTGTACTAGAGTGGTTGAAAGAACAAGGCGGGGTATCTGCGATTGAAGAACAAAATAGAATGAAATCTTCACTTCTTTACAATTTTTTAGATGAATCTAAATTGTTTACTTCACCAGTTGACCCTACGTATCGATCACTTATGAATATTCCGTTTACAACACCGTCAGAAGAGCTTAACAATCAGTTTTTACAAAAATCGAAAGAACGCGGCCTTGTTACGTTAAAAGGACATCGTTCAGTCGGCGGTATGCGTGCTAGTGTTTACAATGCGATGCCAACCCAAGGTGTACAAGAATTAGTAGACTATATGAAGGAATTTGAGCTTGAAAATAGATAGGGAGATGGGGATATGTTTCGTGTTCAGACGTTAAATCAAATTGCCGAAAAGGGTTTGCAAATTTTTGATGGGAATCGCTATGAAATTGGAGACAAAGTAGGTCATCCAGATGGTATTTTACTTCGCAGCTATTCTTTACATCAAGAAGAGTTTTCAGAAGATTTAAAGGCGATTGCAAGAGCTGGTGCTGGTGTAAATAATATTCCTGTTGAGCGTTGTACGGAAAAAGGGATTGTAGTATTTAATACGCCAGGGGCTAATGCGAATGCAGTGAAGGAACTTATTATTGCAAGCCTTATTATGTCTTCCCGTAATATTATAAATGGAGTGAGCTGGACGAAAGAGTTGGATGGAGAAGAAGTACCACAGCTTGTTGAAGCTGGGAAGAAGCAATTCGTTGGGTCAGAAATTGCAGGGAAACGTTTAGGTGTTATCGGTCTTGGCGCAATTGGTGCTTTAGTTGCGAACGATGCGTTATCTTTAGGGATGGACGTTGTCGGATACGATCCATATATATCTGTTGAAACAGCATGGCGTCTTTCTACGCAAGTACAAAGAGCGTTTAGCCTAGATGAAATCTTTGCAACGTGTGATTATATTACACTTCATATTCCTCTTACGAACCAAACGAAGGGGATTATTGGTAAACACGCTATAGAGACGATGAAAAAAGGAATGCGTCTATTCAATTTCTCAAGAGGAGAACTTGTAGATGAAAAAGCTCTTCAAAAAGCGTTAGAAGAAGATATTATTACACATTACGTAACAGATTTCCCAAATGAAAATGTTATAAAGATGAAAAATGTAACAGCAACGCCTCATCTTGGTGCATCTACGTCTGAATCTGAAGAAAATTGTGCAGTAATGGCTGCACGTCAATTACGTGAATATTTAGAGACAGGTAATATTCGTAATTCAGTAAACTATCCAAACGTAGAACTTCCGTACATTGGAAAAAAACGAATTACAATTATGCATCAAAACGTTCCGAACATGGTAGGACAAATTACAGGATGCTTAGCAGAACATCATATTAATATTGCGGATATGATTAATCGTAGTAAACATTCTTGGGCGTACACAATGATTGATATTGATAACGGAATTGATGATATAATAAAAGAGAATATTGTGGAAAATATAAGCAAAATCACAGGTGTTGTAGCTGTTCGAATGATTGTGTAAAGGAGAGAGAAACTTGGCAAAAATCCGACCGTTTCGTGCTATTCGTCCAGTAGAAGGAAAAGCAGCACAAGTAGCAGCTTTACCGTATGACGTATTAAATAGTGAAGAGGCAAGAGAAGTTGTAAAAGGGAATCCATATTCTTTCTTACACGTTGATAAAGCAGAAATTGATTTAGACCCGGCACTTTCACCGTACGATGATCGCGTATATGAAAAAGCGGGTGAAAATTTAAAGCAATTTATACAAGAAGAAGTGTTCGTTCAAGATGAGGAGCCAGCGCTTTACATTTATGAACTGACGATGCAAGGAAGAACGCAGTCAGGCCTTGTCGTTTGTACATCGATTGACGAGTATGAAGATGATACAATTAAAAAACATGAAAGAACGCGTCATGAAAAAGAACTTGATCGTATTCGCCACGTAGATGTGTGTGATGCAAATACGGGGCCTATCTTTTTAACGTATCGTACGAAAGAAGATGTGAAACGTATCATTGCAAGCTGGAAAGAAGAACATGCGCCAATCTTTACATTTACAGCAGAAGATGGCGTTAGGCATGTTGCGTGGAAAATAGCTGATGAAGAAGTAATTGCAAATTTAGTAAACGCATTTGAAGATATTCCTAGTCTTTACATTGCAGATGGACATCACCGCTCTGCATCAGCTGCAAAAGTAGGGCTAATGCGAAGAGAGCAATATCCGAATTACACAGGAGAAGAGGAATTCAATTTCTTCCTATCTGTTTTATTCCCTCATGATGAATTATCAATTTGGGACTATAACCGGGTTGTGAAAGATTTAAATGGCTTATCAGTAGAGCAATTTTTAAAGCAAATTACGCAGTACTTTTATGTAGAAGAAGCAAATGGTTCTCCGTATAAACCAAATGAACCAAAATCATTTGGCATGTATGTAAACGAGAAGTGGTATAAGCTCACTGTGAAAGAGGAAACGTTTGATGCGAATGATCTCGTTAAAGGTTTAGATGTATCTATTCTGCAAGATCATTTATTAAGCCAAGTACTTGAAATACATGATCCACGATCTGATTCACGCATTGATTTTGTCGGAGGAATCCGCGGATTAGAAGAATTAGAACGCCTTGTAAATAGCGGTGAATATAAAGCAGCGTTTTCATTATATCCGACATCAATGGAAGCTTTATTATCAATCGCAGACGCAGGGGAAGTTATGCCGCCAAAATCAACGTGGTTTGAACCGAAACTGCGCAGTGGGTTGTTTGTTCATTCGTTAAAATAAATATAGACTTCTTTAGATTGAAAAACCGAAATGATTATAGTTTCGGTTTTTCTTATGTTAAAAGTGTTTTTGAGGAGGGGTATCGATGAAATTGCAAGTAGGCGAAAAAATCACCTTTGAACGAACGTTTACAAAAGAAGATGTTGTTTTATTTACAGAAGTATCTAAAGATGAAGGTGTTCATCATGTTACACCAGATGAGCAGGGGAGATTTGTTGTACAAGGGCTGTTAACATCAACGCTGCCTACAAAAATTGGCGGTGACTATAACGTACTAGCTCGCAAGATGGATTTTGAATTTTTACGTCCTGTTTTTAGCGGTGATACAATTCGTTGTGACGTAACCATTGAACAATTTGAACCCGATGAAAAACATCGCACAAAAATTATTGCGATGTTTATATGTAGGAACCAACTTGAAAAAGAAGTTATGAAGGGGAGTTTTTCGGGGATTATTCTTTAGTAAGTAGGAAAAGTAATGAATAGGTGGGGGCCATGTCTCTCGGGCTTAGATTTTTAATTCCCCCCATAATTAAAATTTTACACATTGCTGAATACTGATAATAAGACGTTATGTAATATACTCTGTTCTTTTCTTAACTAATAGAAGAATAGTTGAATAAGCTCGTCAACAAAAAAAGGACATTCCTAGTATTAAAAGAAATGTCCTTTCCACTAAATTATAGGATATTTTGCTAAAATTCAAACTCTAAAATTAGTTTACTGGTTTGACCTGTAAACTGATAATTATAGGACCCTCTCAGATTTTCTAAGTTACCAGTAGCTTTAATAATTGTTCCTGGGGAATCTAGATTTCCTTTATCAAATATTCCTTGCTCTATAGCTGTAAATGTCCCTTGTTGCCCCTTATAAATTCCTTCAAAGTGTAAAAACCCAGAAATTTTAGCAGTAGCCAAGTGACCATCATTTATATTTGAGTCTAAATAATATAATAAGTATTCAACAAAAGCTTTTCCTTTTAATTCACCATCAATATCATATTCAACATGGGCAATATTAATAGGAAAATCTTTTCTAGTATCATCGATTAGTTTTTCATCCCATTTACTTACTGTAAATGTTACTTCCATAAACGTAATCTCCCTCCAATTATATAGTTTTAAAAAGTATCAATTCACAGTCATATCTCATAGGAGTGATTTTATTTATTGTGGTCCTTTCATGTCGCTATCAAGCTAACCAAAATAAAATACTCTCTAAAATGAAAAAACACGCTATTTTTTCTGTAGGATCAGGAAAATGGCTATACTTATTTAAAGTTTTCCTTTATTCCACGCCACTCTCTAAAATAGAGAAAGACCCATTTTCACAATCAATTTCTGCCATCGCACCGTAAGGTAAAATAAACTTCGGCTCGGTATGGCCAAAATTTAAATTATAAAGAATCGGCAAATCTTCTAAGTTATGTTCTTTCATAACTTGCAGTATTTCATGTTTATATTCTTCATAATACATTTCGTCTTTTGGTTTACCAAAGATGATACCCTTTGCTTTTTGAAGAATGCCTTGCGCTGCGTAATTTCGTAACCAATACTTTATATAGCTTGGTTCTGGGTGGTCTTCAGAAGTTTCAAAGAAAATGATGGTATTCTCCCAATGTTTTTTCTCAGGCCAAAGTTCCGTTCCTTTTGCAAATTCCAATACTTCTATACAGCCACCAATTAAGCGTCCTTGTACGGTAGTAGAGCCTTGAAGTAGTTCATAGCCATTGTTTTGTTGCATCGTACGCTTTGTATCTTTATTTACCTCTATCCATTCTAAACGCTCACTTGTCCATTCAGGAGCTGGTTGAATCTCGCCAATTGTCTCATTTGAAAAGAGAGTCCGATTTACCATTTCAACTGTATATGGATCCATCTCTACATTTTCGGCAAAATCAGTTAAAATGGCTGGACCGTAAAAAGAGGAAACTCCTGCTTTATGACAAAACAAGTGTGAAACGGTAACGTCAGAGTACCCCATAAAAATTTTCGGATTTTCACGTATTACATTAAAATCTATATAAGGAAGTAAGCGGATGCTATCTTCACCGCCAATATTCGCAATAATTGCTTTCACGCGCGTATCTTTAAATGCTGTCATTAAATCTTCCGCACGAGCCTCTGGGTTGTTATAAATGAATTCGCTACCTTTTAAACTATTCGGCATTGGAACAACCGTAAGACCGAAAACTTCTTCTAATCTCTTTACTCCTTGTTCATAACGCCATCTTATCTCAGAATCGCCTGCGCCTCCCCATGAAGGACTTACTATTGCCACAATATCTCCTGCCTGTAATCTCTTTGGTTTCTTTAACATATTAACTCCGCTCCTACATAATGTAATGGACTACGATTATACAAACTGTAGCATTGAAAAAATATGATGCATCACATTAATTTCTTCGTTATCAATCCGTTTACCTGCTGGTATTCAAGAATTTAGAACTCGTGTTGAATATAGGAATAATCGATTTATATTTGAAAATCACAGTATGCAACATTGCATGAGAAAGAGGGTTGCTATTTTCTATAACCTGTAACTATAATAGTTACAGGTTGGTCGTATCCAATCAAAAAAATATAATCATCATGAATGGAGAGGTTACATATGGGTATGAAAAAAATAATTTTAGCAGGTGCTTTAGGGATCGCAGCATTATCAGGAACGAATTTACCAGGATTAGAAATATCAAAAGCGAGTGCCGCTTCTATTGAATCGAATTTCTCGACGTTAGAAGGGCGAGTAGTAGAAGTAGATAACGGTGTAATTGTCGTAAAATCTAAGCAATATGAGGAACCTGTTAGTGTGTATATAGATTCCCTTTCAAATGTGAAAGTAGGGGATGAGGTTAAAGCTACTGGATCTATGATGCGTAATTTTACTGAATATATGATTGCAAATACAGTTGAAAATACGTCAAATAAATTAGGTATGCACATGAAAGAAGATGGTTCTCCTGATTATGTAATTGGGGAAGTATCAAAAGTAGGAACGATGGAAGATGAAGGAGACGGTTCTACTAAATATGTCGTAGTTGAGTATCCATCGCTAAACGGGAAAAAAGATATTATTGATGTTTTCTTAACGAAGGGACAAGTATTTCATACAGGTGAGAAAGTAAAAATTGATATGAAGTATGTAGGCTGGGGCGGAAGTTCTATTAACTACAACACAACGGATCATATCGAAAAAATTCATGAGATAAAGAGCAACGTTGAAAATAATGATGATGTTTGGATTTGGTCTTAATTAGACGCTTGTAAATAACAAATGTATCATGCAGTACCCATCGAATGATCATATGTATGATAATTCGATGGGTACTTTTTTGTTTTATGTTTTTTTGAGAATAACGGATTTCTGATTAGAATATGATGTTAATACTGGAGCGAAGGTGAAAAAAACAATATGGAAAGAGGTGTTTAAGGGTGGAGCAAGATGAGGTTTATTTACGAGCTAAAAAAAGGGTAGAGAATTTACAAGCGTTTTATATTCATTTAACGGTCTATATACTAGTGAACTTAATGCTTTTTATTATAAATATAAGCTCTGATTCAAGTAAATTATGGTTTTTATATCCACTTGCAGGTTGGGGGATCGGTATCGTTATACACGGTTTGACAACTTTTCCAGTTGGGATATTCGGAAAAGAGTGGGAAGAACGAAAGATTAAAGAATATATGGAGAAAGATAAGTAAATTTATTTCTGGAATGTATGAATATAAATCTCTTTGATCAAATGTTTGATGCGAAGTCTATTCTATAGCTTCGCCTATTTGTTTTGTATTCGAAGTTTGTGCGAGTGAGTGTTCCTATTCATTTTTTTAGCATCAACTGCATGTGAAATCAAAACTTTACTTGTAGTACATAATAAATACAGTTGTTTTACTTTTTAAATTACATGTGGATATAGGATAAAGTTGTTTTATCATCCTATATTAAAATAAAAATAAACCACTGTTCGATTTGAATATTCCACGATATAATGGTGAGAGTTTATGACAGAATAAATATTTACATAAGAAGTGAGGTACTGTATGAAAAAAAGAACGACAGACATTATTTTTATTATTATTGGTGCATTTCTTTTTGCGTTAGGTGTGAATTTGTTTGTTATTCCGAACGAGTTTGGTGAGGGTGGAGTAACTGGTATCACGATTATTACGTATTATTTATTTGAATGGTCACCAGGTTTAGTTAACTTAATTTTAAATGCGATTTTGTTAATAGCTGGTTATAAATTTTTGAATAAGATTACAACAATTTATACGATTATCGCTGTAGTTACGAACTCGCTATTCCTTCATTTGACAGAAGGTTGGACGATTGCTTCGGATGAAATGCTTGTAAATGCCATTTTCGGAGGAATATTTATTGGGTGCGGGATTGGTCTTATTATTCGCGTTGGCGGAACAACAGCAGGTACTACCATCTTAGCAAGAATGACGCATAAATATTTAGGATGGAGCATTAGCTATGGTTTACTGTTCTTCGATTTAATTGTTGCGTTTTCATCTTATTTCATCATTGGTGCAGAAAAACTGATGATAACAATTATTATGCTATATGTAGCAACGAAAGTGATGGAGTTTGTAATTGAAGGTTTAAATCCGAAGAAAGCCATTACGATTATTTCTGATAACCCGAATGAAATTGCCGGGAAGGTAACTACCTTAATGGGCAGAGGGGTTACTGTGTACTCAGGTCATGGCTATTACACGAAAACTCCGAAGGAAATTCTTTATATTGTTATTAATAAGCAAGAAGTAGTGAAGCTAAAACGGATTGTTCAAACTACAGATCCGGCTGCGTTCATCGCTATACACGATGTTCGTGATGTGTTTGGAGAAGGATTTGTTGATATTTCTAAGGCTTAATAAGAGTTAGAATTAGTTTTTAAAAAGGCAGAAAATGAGCAATATTTTTTATTGAAATAATCTTAATGCGAAAATATGAGAATCTATTTTGATCACTTAATTATCAAGACCTAAATTTTAAAAAAACAAATAAATTCAAGGACATTATATATTTTATATGACTAATATGTAATGTCCTTTCTTATTCCACAATGATACCCGTTTGTTGACGATTAATTTTCATTATGCTTTTTGTGCCGAGTCCAATGCTTTTTTTAATTCGTCCGGTTTTTGAGTGCCGATTACCACTGTGTTATATTTCAACTTTAACTCTATACCTTTCTTTCCATTCATGTTATAGGCCGTTTCACCCTTAAGGTTAAAACGAATTCCCCATCCTCCGAATCTTTTTAGTGGACTGTAAGTAATGCTTTCATAGTGACATATATTTTTGAAAAGGTACTGTTTATATTGAAAATGAAAAGGAACAAAACGAACATAAAGACCTTTTTCACGGACTTCTATAATCAGTTTCAATACCCCAAGCATTAATACAGGAAAGGCAATCCCAAAAAACAACCACAAAGCAATTAACACACCATTGGGAGCTGGTTTATCTCCAAACGGGGTATCAAGGATAATTTGTTGAATGAATCCATACCACATCAGTGCTGCGATCCCAAATATGAGTATCCATACCCAAATTTGTTGTGGTCGCTGAACCTCACGAAAGATAATACGTTCTTGTTGTTTCATTAATAATTGTCACCTCCTAAATGATTTATTACAGGGAATCCTTTTTGATCCAGTAATATGTATCCTTTGTTTTTATTCTCTATGAGAACCTCTTGTACTCTCATAGCACTTCACCCCTAAAAAAATTAACGCTCAGTCTAAAGACCTCACAACGCTTTCCGTTATGAGATACGTTAGCTACCTAAATTATACAAACTTTTCCGAATTCAGTATACATATAGAGTTTTATTTTTATTATCTGTATAAGTAATCTAATGTTTATAAGAAAAGAGGATATATACTCATATATTGAACGTAATATCCTCTTCTTAGTTTAGTCTATTTAAAATCTATTTCAAAATGGATTCTTTTTATTTATCGTAAAATATTGGCTTGTAGGTATTATTTATGAACCTTTATTCCAAAGCTACATTATCATACGATCTGTTGTACTGTATTGCGGTTCTAATGCGTAGTATCTTTGATAACCTCAATAATTTCACGTAATGGATTTTAAAATTTAGCTCATTGCCATGAAAAAATTAATGCTGTAATTGTTTTTCTTTTTCTTGCAAAAAATCCAATTGTTTCTTAATGTAAGGATGTAGAAGGATGAACAAGAGAGGGTTTAATGAAGATGATACATATTTTATTAGCTGATGATGATAAACATATTAGAGAGTTATTGCATTACCATTTACAAAAAGAGGGCTTTAAAGTTTTTGAAGCGGAAGATGGAAAGGTAGCGCAAGGCGTTTTAGAGAAAGAAAATATTCATCTTGCGATAGTAGACATTATGATGCCGTTTGTTGATGGCTATACGTTATGCGAAGAAATCCGGAAGTATCATGATATACCTGTTATTTTATTAACTGCAAAAGATCAGCTAGTAGATAAAGAAAAAGGATTCATTTCTGGTACGGACGATTATATTGTAAAACCGTTTGAGCCAGCTGAAGTCATTTTCCGTATGAAAGCATTATTGCGTCGTTATCAAATGCTTAATGCTGATATTATTACGCTGCACGGTACAACAATTGACCGAAAAGGGTTTGAAGTGAAGTGTAACGGTCAGACGATTTTGCTTCCATTAAAGGAATTTGAATTATTATCACAACTTGCTAGTTATCCTGGAAGAACATTCTCGAGAGAAGAGTTAATTGAATTAGTATGGGGAATGGATTTTGAAGGAGATGAACGAACAGTTGACGTTCATGTGAAGCGACTGAGAGATCGTTTTTCAAAACGAACAGATGATTTTCAAATTACGACAGTACGCGGACTCGGTTATAAGTTGGAGTTGAAATAAAATGAAATCACTATATTCTAGATTTGTTTTTATGACAGTCGGTATTATGCTTCTTAGTAGTATTATCGGTTTTTTATTAACGAACGTATATTATCAAGTGAAGTTAAAACCGTACAATAGTGAAAAGATTTTAATGTATGCTAAAGAAGTAAAATCATTATATGAAAAGCAAAGTGAAGAGAATAAAGAGGCATACTTACAGTCTATTGCGAAGTTAGGGTATGAAATTTATATTGTAGATGACGAAAATCATGGAAAGCGTATTGGGAATGCGTTTCGTAAGATAACAATTAGTGATGATACCGTTCATAAAGTATTGCAAGGTGAAACGTTTAATGGCGTTTCCACATATCCAACGCGCCTCTTTATTACAGGATTTTTTGATAATGAATTAATTAATAGTGTCGGTGTACCGCTAAAACACGATGATAAACAGTACGCTTTATTCATTCGCCCTGATATTCAGCAACAATTTGGTGAAATGAGAATTTTTCTAGCGGTATTACTTGGTTTCATCGTTGTATTAAGTATCATTTTTATAGCGATCGCAGCAGGGTATATTGTTCGTCCTATTCGAACATTTACGAAAGCGACTCAAAAGATTGCAAGTGGTGAATATGATATCGAATTAGATGAAAATCGAAAAGATGAAATTGGTACACTAGCGACTAATTTTCAAAAGATGACAAAGAGCATTAAAGAATTAGACCAAATGAGACAAGAGTTCGTTTCTAACGTTTCTCATGAATTCCAATCTCCACTTTCTTCGATACAAGGTTTTTCGAAAACATTACAATCGGAGAATATGAGTGAAGAGGAAAGAAAACGTTACTTGAAAATTATTGAGGGTGAAAGTAAGCGGATGTCTAGTTTATGTAAACAGTTACTTACGCTTGCTTCTTTAGATAAAGAAGAGAAGGTTTTACAGATAAAAGAATTCAATCTGCAGAAGCAAATTAAAGACGTCATTTTTATGCTCGAATGGAAATGGCGTGAAAAAGATATAGCTGTTGAATTTGATGTACCGGACATATTTATAGAAGGTGATGAAAACCTACTACATCAAGTATGGAGTAATATTTTTACGAATAGCATTAAGTTTTCAAACGATGGCGGGACGATTGAATTTGTTGTAGAAGAATTAGAATCCGGTATTGTCATTTCTATATCAGATAACGGAATCGGTATGGAAAAAGAAGAAATGGATCGTATATTTGATCGTTTTTACAAAGTAGATACGGCAAGGGCAAGAAACATAGAAGGTAGTGGTTTAGGGTTATCGATCGTGCAGAAAATTGTTGAACTTCATAATGGAAACGTTTCGGTATATAGCACGAAAGGGGAAGGGACTACTGTTCAGGTGGAGCTTCCGAAATAGATGGAAAGGAAGAGGCTGTTTTTAGAACAGCCTCTTCTTATTTTTGTCAATTGGTCAATATATTATCACTTACGTGTAAAGTGATAATATATTGACCAATTGACAAAATGCGAGTCATTCTATTTCACAATTGGGTCAGTTTGTGGAATAAGATTAGCAGGAAGTTTATTTAAAAATGTAGAATCTCTACAGAGTTATAAGGATTTTATTGAAACTTTAACTATTTAGGGAGGCGATTACTTTGAAACGAATTGACTTGTTATTAAACGTACTAGATTCCACATTCGATAAAGAGAGTTGGTATGCACCGTTTAAACATGCTATAGAAGGACTTACAGCCGAACAGGCTATCTGGAAACCATATGGAGAGGCAACTAAAACCATTTGGGAGAACGTTAATCATCTCATTTATTACAAAGAGAGACTTGCAGCAAACTTGGAAGGCCGTGAATGGATACATAATCTCGACGGTGATGAAACCTTTTATCTTACCAATCAATCTAATGATGATAAGGAATGGAAGAAAGTCGTTGAACGTTGTGAAAATGCCCAACGTAATTTAAGACAGGTATTGAGTGCAATTTCCGAAAAAGAGCTTGAGCAAAGTTCACTTGAGGGTAAATTACTAGACATCATGCTTCATGATGCTTATCATACAGGCCAAATTATGCAATTAAGAAAAATGCAGGGATCATGGCCATCAAATCGTTGAATGAACGTTTTAGTTCTTCCATTAAAGGGTGCTATTTTTGAATAAAACTTAGGTTTTCAAACGACTTTATTGTTATATTTTTAGTGTTGTGAAGTATCTTGCATCCAAAAAAAACAGGCATAACCCCGTCCTAAATTTAGAACGGGGGTTAGTTATGGAGGAGAAAACATTAAATAATACACCATTTTTCGGTAGTGAAAAATACAATGGATTTGGTGGACTGTTGAACAAGTTTGAAACTTATATAATGTTAAATTCGTCTAATCTTATAAAGGTAAGGTGTGTAGCTAATGAAAAGAAAATTTTTCATGGCATTTACAGTTATATTGTTAAGTATTTCACTCGCAGGGTGTGGCAAGGCTGATATGGAAGGAATTATTTTAGAAGTAACAGAAAATGAGATATTACTTTCAGAGAATCTTTCTCTGGACAAGTATGAAGATATAAAAAATAAATCAATTTCAGAGATACAGGGAGAGGAAAAGGGTATTCCTTTAATTTATTTAGCATATGACAATACAGAGGAATGGTCAAAAGGTGATGAAGTAAAAGTATGGATTGATGGAGATGTATTTGCATCCTATCCTGGGCGAGCTAAGGCTAACAGAATTCAATTTAAAAAATAAGTTCTCAACAATCGAGAGTAATTGTGAAACAGAATGTAATATTTAGAAAGCTCAGGATTCAAATCTGAGCTTTTTTGTGATGGTTATCTATACTGTTAATTCATACTCTCTTAATTATATCAGACAATTTAACCGTTAAAAGTTAACCAATAGCAACAATTTTTACGAAAACAGCCTAAAATTAAATAACTTTATTATCTCTACAAATTACGGATTACATGATATTTTCTATTTGCTATAAAGCCGCACCTTTCCCGCGCTCTTCCTTAAAGCGAAGCTCAAAAGTATCCGCTGTAATTTCATCAGCTTTCGGCAATGAACGTAATTTCGGATGAAGTAGCCATACGAGAGAAATAAATAAAATTCCGATGCTAGCGAGCGCGAAAATGAGTTGGCTACTAAATACATTTGCGGTGTATCCGCCAATTAAAGAGCCGAACGGCATAGCGATTGTACCCATGCTTCGTGTGACTGAATTGATGCGTCCAAGATATTGATTTGGAATTACAATTTGACTAATTGTCGCAAATAATATGTTGGTCGCACCAATTGGTATCCAAGCTAGGCCGAATAAAAAAATTGATAACCATTGAAACGGTACAAACGTAGAGAGAAACCAAAAGAAAGCGCTAGTCGCAAAGCTAATAATGGAGACATGGCTAATATTATGTTTACCAACCCATGAACTGAATAGTGCTCCAATTAAACTACCGGCGGATATAGCGGCTAAAAAGAAACCGTATAATTTAACCTCTCCTAAAGAATCGGCGAAAGAAGGGAGTATTGCCATCGTCATACCGATTGAAAAATTAGCGACAACTGAACCGATTAAGAAAACGCCCATTAATGAACGAAAGACGATTGAAAAGCCTTCTTTTAAATCAGAGAAATATTGCTTAGTTGACAGTGATGTGCCTGTTTCGGTTTGTTTCGGCATTTTTAATGAAAAGAACAAAAGGGCGGTAATCGCAAATGTAAAAGAGTCTATCACATATAAAGTAATTGCGCCAAGTAGTGCTACTAATATTCCAGAAAGAGTCGTGCAAATTAAATCAATGCCTTGATAAGCAAAGGAAAAGAGTGAGTTTCCTTTTAATAATTGTGTTTTATTCAGTAGAAGTGGTAAAGCTTTTGATTGTGCGGGATAGGCGAATTGCTCGATAAAGGCTACGATTGGCATAATGATGAGTAGTAGTTGGACTGTTAGTAGATCGAAGTAGTGTGTAATAGGAATGATTAATATAAGAATGCATTGCAGGACTTGTGTGATTACAAGGGTGTTTTTGATTGACCATCTATCAACGAATGGACCGGTAAGAAATTGTAATGCAGAAGGTAATAATGTAAGGAAACCAGCCAATCCAGAATAAAAAGGATTACCACTCAGCTCATATACGAGCCACATCGCTGCTACATAATACAAACTATCTCCTATGTTTGTAAAAATTCTCCCTAAAAATAGTAAGAGGAAATTACGGTTTTTTAATATGTCCACTTTATCTACTCCTTTATAAAAAATTTATTCGGTAAAATAAATTTGACCGTTTATGTAAAAAAAAATCGCATTACGATTTTTCTTCTTTTTTTACAAATTGCTGCATTGTTCTCTCAGCGATTTGAAGTGCAGTAGTAGAAATATAATAAGCTTTACTATTTGGATCTTTATCCGCACTTTTTGTGATTTCGTTTAATTCAGCCATTAATTCATGAAACTTTTTCACCCACACTTGAAATTGTTCTGGCGTAGCATCAAACTCCCAACAAGATGAAACGTAATTCCACTCAGCTGGGTCTTCGCTTACTTTCCGTAATGTAAAAGCTTCTTCTGGTGCAGCGAGAATATGGCTTTTCGTTCTTTCCGTCATTTGTAAAAAGATTTGGCGACCTGATTCGCTTAATATTTCTAAATGAGGTAATAGGTCCGCGGCAGGGGTGAAGCCTCTAGCGACAGATTGATAAAACTTTTGAATGATGCCATTCTTTTCTTCTGTATAAACAATCTCTATAAAACCATTCTTCTCTAATTCTTTTAAATGATAATGAATTTTAGCCCTTGGAATGCCGAATTTCTCAGATAGTAATTGTCCTGTATAAGGACGTTCGCATAGACGCATCATCATTTCGACACGTAGTGGATCGCTTATTGCTTTTAGTTGGCTATAAGTAGTTAGTGTTAACATGGGCTTCAACATGATCAACTCCTTAAATAAAATTACTCGGTCAAGATTATTTGACTGAATTGTATCAAGGATTTTAATTGTTTTCAATACTTTCTGAAAATTAAATCTTACACTCTGTAATCTTCTGTTCATATTCCGTTCATATTTCTTTTTTATGATAAGTGCATAGAAAGAAAGAGGAAGGAGCGAGCGAAATGTTTTTAGCTCTGCGTGAATTAAAACAATCAAAATTAAGATACGGATTAATCGGACTTATTATGGTGTTATTATCATTTTTAGTTCTTGTTATTTCAGGATTAGCAAATGGACTATCATATGATAATGCTTCATCGATTCAAAATATGGAGGCAAATAAGTTTGTATTAGCAGATGATGCGGAAAATAAATTACTTCGTTCACAAATTAAGAAAGATGATGTAGATAACGTAGTAAATCAAGTAGGCGAGAAAGAGGCCGTTCCGTTTCGTGTGAAAGTTTCAACGTATGAAAAGAAAGATAGTTCGAAAAAAGTGGATGTTGCTATTTTCTCAAGTGAACGTGATTCATTTTTAGAACCAAACATTGTAAAAGGTGAGAAATTAGGTACAGCAAATAACGAAATGGTTGCTGATGAATCAATTAAAGAAAAAGGAATTGATATTGGGGATACAATTATTGATCCTGTTTCAAAGAAAGAATTTACAATCGTTGGATTTACGAAAGATCAAATGTTTAGCCATACACCAGTCGTTTATGTAAATGAAGACGTATGGGGTGCTATTTCACAACCAAACCAAAAAGATTATAGTGCAATTGCGCTGAATACAGATAAAGAAATTAAAAATGCACATGTTATCGACAAAAAAGAAGTACTGCAAAGTATTCCAGGATTTAAAGAAGAGCAAGGAACATTAACGATGATCATTGCGTTCTTACTTGTTATCGCTGCGTTACTGATCGGTGTATTCTTCTACGTAATTACATTGCAAAAAACACAGCAATTAGGTGTACTAAAAGCAATCGGTACGAAAAATTCTTATTTAGCAAATAGCTTAGTCGTGCAGGCGTTATTCTTATCAGTCGTTGCGATGGTAATCAGTATTGTTCTTGTACAAGGATTAGAACAAATTTTACCAGCGGGTATGCCGTTCTTATTAACAACACCGATGATTGCACAATATGCAGCAATCTTTATCGTCATTAGTATTTTAGGAACACTTATTTCGTTATATCAAGTATTAAAAGTTGATGCATTAGAAGCAATTGGAGGCGGGATGTAATGACTTCATTATTAAAATTAGACAAAGTAAGTAAAGTGTACGGAGAAGGGAATACAGAAGTAACAGCCCTTCATCCGATGTCGCTTGATGTGAAAGCTGGAGAATTTATCGGAATCGTCGGTCCTTCTGGATCAGGGAAAAGTACGTTATTATCAATCGCAGGTGCTTTACTATCACCGTCAAAAGGGGATATTTACATTCGTGAGCAAAATATTACGAAGTTATCAGAAAAGGAAATGACAGACATTCGTTTGAAAAAAATCGGCTTCATTTTCCAGTTCGCAAATCTTGTTCCATATTTAAATGTAAAAGAACAATTGCTTTACATTGCAAAGTTAAAAAAAGACAACAAACAAGAATCGGAAAAGCGTGCGGATCACTTGCTAGCAGCATTTGGATTATCTGAAAGAAAAACTCATTATCCAAATCAACTATCGGGCGGGGAAAAACAAAGGGTAGCAATCACTCGTGCTTTCATGAACAACCCAGATTTAATATTAGCGGATGAACCAACTGCAAGCTTAGACTCAAAACGCGCACGTGAAGTTGTGGAAATGATGAAACGTGAAGTGAAAGAAAGTCAAAAAGCAGCAATTATGATTACACATGATGAAAGAATGCTTGATGTATGTGATCGTATATTGACGCTTAGAGATGGGAAGTTAATATAAAGAAAAAAGGCCAACCGTACATATATGTGCAGTTGGCCTTTGTATGATTATTTTAAAATAGATATAATGGCTTTATTTTGAGAATAACGTTTTAATTTTATTTCGTGTTATTAATAAAACCCCGCCTAATAGAGATAACATACCTAAAGCCATATTATTTGATTCTTCACTACCAGCGTTAGGAAGTTCTCTAGCATTGTTTTTCGCTGGAACAGTAGAAGGTGTAGTAGTAGTGTTATTATTCACTGTCGTTTGTTTTGGTTGTGATACTTCATTAATTTTGTTATCTACATTTTGCTTTGTTGTATGTAACTCAGCTAATTTGTCATCAATTTTTTTCTCAGTATGTTTAAAATCGTTTATTTTAATATCTAAGTCTTGTTTTTTCTTTGTTAAATCGTCTGAAACAGTTTGTTTCGCTTGTTTCATTTCGTTTATTTTATTTAGTAAATCTTGTCTAGCTTCTTGTAACTCAGCTAATTTGTTTTTCACATCTTGTTTAGCTAGTTCTAAGTTAGATGAAAGACTATCTAAATTGCCTTTAATTTTCTTAAGTTCTTCTAATGTGTTACCTGTATTCGGTTTATTTTCTTTAATTTCAGCAAGTTTGTCCTCAGCGGTTTGTTTCGCTTTCTTTAACTCAGCTAATTTGTCATCTACCTGTTTTTTTACTTCCTTAAGCTCATTAACCTTTGCATCGATATTTTCTTTATGCTGCTTAATTTCATTCACTTTTTCATCGACAGTTTGTTTATGTTCTTTAATCTCATTAACCTTTTCATCAACAGTTTGCTTATGCTCTTTAATTTCAGCGATTTTATCTTCGGCGATTTGTTTGTCTTGCTGAAGTTTTGCATCTAACTCTTGTTTATGTTGTTTAATCTCGCCAATTTTTTCATCTGCAACTTGTTTACGTTCATGTAGTTCATTCACCTTTGTATCAACATTTTCCTTAACTTGGTTAAGTTCATTTAATGTTTGATCCACATTTTCTTTGTGCTGCTGTAATTTCGCATCTAACTCTTGTCTATGTTGCTTAATTTCAGCTAAGCGATCTCCCGTACTTTGCTGGGGAGTAGCATCAGTTACTTCCGCATGAGTAGAGTTTGCGCCAGCAATCATTGCTAAAGCTAGTGTAGACGCAGCGATTGTTTGTTTTGTTTTCATATTTTTGTACCTCTTTTCTTTCATATGCATGAGCTGTTTTGTGTAAAATTGAGCATATAGAAGTAGATTATTTTATTATTATATACCATGTTCGGCGCCAAGAGGAAGTATTTGCATAAGAATCTATGATTATGTGATTCTTATAGTCTCTTATTTTGGGATAGGGGACAAATCTTCAGCAAGATGAACAATTTCTTCTATAGTAGATTTTACATCTTTACTATCGCGAATAACAAACAAATAATCAGCCTCATTTTCTACAGGATCTACTACATCTTCATGTTGAGATTCAGCCTGTTGCCGAACGAGTACTTCTTTGAAACTGGAATAGTTACCTCTAAATATATTTATACTTCGTTTACTACGAGCTACTCTTTCATAAAGAATATCATCTGGAATGTCAAAACGAACGAGTATGCGTACATATTCCTCTTCCTTAAACAGCTCATTCAGCAAATAGATCCGGCCGTTTCGGCTTCTATTTGAGTTGCAAATGATAAGGTGTAAATTTGTATGTTCTTTTGCATAATCAACAATGAATTTCGAAAGAGCGTGCTTAAATGTATTAGGGCCTTCAGTTGGCTGTAATTTTTCATAATGCGTGTTAATAAATTCTGCTTGGTTATCTTGATCCATAACGAAAGAGTGGGGTAACTTTTTTTCTAGTTCTTTAGCAAATGTTGTTTTTCCACTGTGGGTTTTTCCTACTGTAATAATGACTAATCGTTTCATATTGGCCTCCATATGTATTGTTATAATCTGGAATGTTCGGTGTGAATCGACAATTTTCCTGCCGAAGAAAATACAAAGTGGCTGAGTAGTAATGGGCTGAAAATTTCACCAAAAAACTTATTTATCCAATAATTCCCTAATGTGAAAAGTGTGATGTTGTCCTAACTCAAATGAACTAAAAAATATTCTGTTTAGAAAGGGAGCGGCAATGCTATCGTTATTGAAATATATTATGAAAATGTTCCTGGTGAAAAGGAGGTTTAGAACAAATATTAATAATAAAAGGGTAGGAAACATATACCCTTTATAGTTAAATACAGCCTTTCATAATCTATGTTGAATCAATTGGAAAATTCATGGGAAAGTGTTATGGTTTATTTGGGAGCTGCACATTATTTATGTTCAGTAAAAAAGGGGGATTAAAGTGGGGGCTAAAATTTTTAACGGCAGGCATATAGCCAATAGCAAGGATCAAGAATTTGTTGTTTTTATTATTGGTATGCGTATTAATAACCTATTAAAATATTGGAAGTGGATACCAGTTTTTAATGCTATGGGACCTATGATTAAAGAATTGTATCAAAATCCACAATGGGGTTTCTTACATACAGAATTCTTATTTAGTTGGAGAAAAGTAATCCTAATTCAATACTGGAAGGGATTCGACGAATTAGTAAACTATGCTCACGGAAAAAATCATTCATATGCTTGGAAATCATACAATAATAAGATTAAAGATAATGGGAGTGTCGGTGTTTTTCACGAAACCTATCAAATAGAAAAAGGTGCTTCTGAAGCAATCTATGTTAATATGCCAAAAACAGGTTTATCTAGAGCTACCGAACACATACCGGTATCTCAAGATACTAATACTGCTCAAAAAAGAATGAATAAATAATTCGGAAAATTGAGTATATAATTCCGATGTTCCTGCCGGAGAATATACAAAGTGTCGGAGTGTTAGCAGGCTGAAAACTTGACAAAAAAACTTATTTATGCTATAATTTACCAATATAAAAATAAAGTGTATAATAGGGTTCTCCTGGCCAGGGGGACCCTATTTTTGTTGTGAAAATGAAGGAGTGTATGTGCGTGAAACAAGGTGAATCAAGTGTAACATCGTTAGTATCAGCTTTCGGAAGGGCATATCATAGAGGAAATGGACCATTAACCCAAAATTAAAGTAGGGTATAATCCATAATAGTCACCTTATTCTTTTCTTGTTTTATTTTTATAGTATCAAAAACACTTCTTATAGATTCGGATTTGGTTTTATCGTCTATTAAGTGCCAAATACTTTCCAGTTTGTTTATTTGATCCCGAACAAATTCGGCGTCAACATTTTCCTTACATGATGTCAAATCTCTTTTTAATTTCTCTTTCTCATTTAGAAGGGAGTTCATTTTTTCATTGTATTTACTTTTATTGATATCTCCTTCTATATATATATCACTCAATCTTTCTATCTTACTGTCTAAGTGTTTCAGTTCACATTCTATATCGCTTTTAATATCTCTGGAATCTAATTTTATTGTAGTATTCTCAAAAGACCCTGAAATGTATTCAGCAAAAGCTTTGTCAACTTGCTCGGCTCTAATTCGCTTTCTGTTAGTGCAATTAATATTTTCTCGTCCGTATACACAACGATAGTAACGATAATAATAATCGCCGTATTTAGCTCTATCGCCCCTCATTGCCCGTTGACATTCGGGACAAAGTACAATTCCACTAAACGGATAATAAGAAACGCTTCTCGATCTTGTCTGTGCTTTATTACGTTTCGTTAATATTTTTTGAGTCGTCTTAAATTCTTCTTCACTTATTATAGGTATGTAACCTTCATTCTTGATCGGAACCCATTTGTTATTAACCTCCATATATCCGCAATAGAAAGGGTTGTGCAGTATTCTTTTTACCGCCGACTGTCCAAACTTATTATTCCGCCTAGTTTTAATACCCTTCCTGTTTAATTCTACGGAAATCTTAAATAGTCCCATGGTCTTGGATAGCTCATATATATAGCGTACCATTTCCGCTTGTTCTTCAACTATTTCAATTGATTTATTACCACTGCATCTATAACCGTATGGTGGATGCCCTGTTGAAAAAACGCCGTTTTCTCTCAACTTCCCAAATACATCTTTTATTCTCTCCGAAATCGTCTCACGTTCCCATTGTGCGGTTGTTCCCATCATATTCAATATCATTCGTCCTGTTGCGGTAGTGGTATCTACAGATTCTGTAGCGCTTTTGAAAGCTATTTCATTTTCTTTTATTGTTTCTAACATTTCGTTTAAATCTTTAACTGATCTAGTAAATCTATCTAATTTGTATACCAGTATTACATCGAATTTATCAACATCACTGAACATTCTTTGTAATGCAGGTCGATTTATGTCTTTTCCGCTAAACCCATCATCAACATAATCCTCAACAACTTCCCAACCTTGAGAAGTTGCAAAGGATTCAAGTCTTAATTTTTGATTCTCTAAAGAGAATCCTTTTTCCGCTTGTTCATCTGTAGAAACCCTTCTATATATAGCACATCTCATTAGAAATCACCAATAACTTTCTTTACACGTCCAATTATCGAAAATAGTGTTTTCCTATCATCTATAATATCTTTTTTATAAATTGAATCTAATGTTATTGAATTTCCATCTTTATAAATTCTTCTTATAAGAACTTCATTATCTACAGAAACAAGAGCCATATCTCCATTTTCTAAACTTGATGTTTGCATTATTAAAGCTTTATGACCTTCAAATATACCAGGCATAGAATTATCTTTTACATTTATATAGAAGAAATCACCTTCACTAATCCAACTGAAAGGCGTATCAATATATTCAATAGGATCACTAAATGAAGTTGATCCAAATTCGCTCTTTATATTGTCATATACAGGAACTTTTTTAATCCCAATTACTTCAATAGTTTTGGATTCATCTAATTCAACAATTTCAGACTTAGTAACTCCTAATGCATTTGCTATACGTTGTAGGGCAACCATCGGTATTATTGTTTTTCCGTTAACATAATTACTTATAGTAGAACGTTTTATACCAGTATTATCAGATAAATCAATTTGCCTTAAACCTTTCCTTTTCATTAGAGTTTTAATGTTTTCGCTCATCTTTTTCGCCATCATATCATCGTTGGCAGTTTTGAAATTCCTAGGCATAGTAAATTTCTCCTTTGTACTTAATTGTTATTACTTTGTTATTACTTTGTTATTACGTTATTCATTATATAATAGAAATAACAATAAAATCTATACCTTTCACCCATAAAAATGAACTTTTTACCCAAAAAATTAAATAAATTTGGACAAAAAGTATTGCATTTGATTTTTTTGCATGGTAAGATTACTCATGTAGCAGAGGTGAACAAGTGTTCGCATCGGGCGAGGTCTGTTTACTCATCTGATATTTGGTTATTTAAACATCACTATGTTACAAAAATAATAGAATAGTGGGGGAAGTTCCATGGAGTTAACTTTTAGATTGGCACGTCAACGTGTAGGTTTATCATTAAGAGAAGCAGCAAAAGCGGCTGGTATCGGCTACAATACCTTACAAAAGTTAGAAGGCGATACTTCTAAAATTAAAATGGAAGTTGCTAAGAAGTTGGCTGACATTTATTATATTGATCCATTCAAGCTTTATTATGGCAAAGAGGAAGATTACATAAAACAAGTGAAAAGTGAGTTTTTAGCAAGTTAACACTTGCACTTGCTGTTAGTATGCGAAAAATAATGTTTCATAAAAATCCAATTCTATTTAACTAAAAAGGATATAAAGATGGATATGCTAATCAGTTTAGTTACATTAATTTTGATAATCGTAATTATTCTATCAAACTAAAATTTATGTAAGGAGTTAGATAAGCTTAATGAAAAAATTAAATTTAACAAGTGAGCAGCAACAACAGTTTTTGAAACCAATCATCAAGTTCATACAAAGTAATCCAAGTTTATTTAACGAAGGTGGAATTAATAATGAAGATAGAACAATTAAGGGAACGAGCGATAGAGTTAAAGCAAGCTAAAAACAGTTACATCGCAAATCAACGCCTGGTACAAATGCAAGCAAGGAAAGCAACAAACGAACCTTTAGAGGTTACACGCGGTTACGCTAAATCAATGATTCACTGGCTAGATAAAGAAAGGGAAGCTAATGAAGAATTAAAACAAGTCACTTTACAATTAAGAAAAATGGAGCGTGTTACTAATGTCTAAAAAGAAACGTTACTTTACAAAACAGTTGCCAAAACGAGAAATTACATTGCAAGAAGCTTGGGATGTTGTAAGCAAGCACATGGAACAAGAATCTAGTAACGTTGGTACGTTGTTTGTTGATTGGCATAATGTATATGGTCAAGGGTGGTACAAACCTATTCTACATACGGCACACGGTAGAGTTATTGTACAAGCTTCTGAAAAGTGGGGTAGTAAACAATGAAATCATTTGAATTACAAGCGGCTGAAGCTAGACTGGAAGCGGCTGAACGTCAAATAAACAAACGTTTGAAAGAAATCGAATCAACGAGAGTTTTCGGCGGTACTGAAACTTTATTCTTAGTAGAAGAAATAAATCTTTACTTACTTCTATCAACTATAACTGGTAAACCAAACAAATATATCGAATTCTAGGAGGAAAACAAAATGAACTTATACAATTTAACTGGTCAATTTTTAAACATTCAAAACATGATTGCTGACGGCGTGGACTCTGAAGTGATTCAAGATACATTAGAAGCGGTTGAAGAAGCTATTGAACAAAAGGCTTTGAACACGGCTTACATCATCAAATATATCGAAGGCAATGTAGAAACTATTAAAATAGAAGAAAAGCGTTTAGCGGCAAAAAGAAAAGCGTTAGAAAATAACGTGAAGAACTTACATTCATTCTTAGAACAATCATTAAAAGCATCTAATATGGAAGAAATAAAAAACGAAACGTTAACACTTAAATTTAGAACTAACGCGCCATCATTAGACATAGCTGAAGGCGCTCAAATACCGCAAATGTATTATAAGACGGCTGAACCTTCATTAGATAAAAAACAATTGTTAGACGCGGTTAAAAAAGGAATTCAAGTAGAAGGCGTAACAACTAAACGAACTAAAACATTGCAAATTAAATAATTGGAGGAAATGAAAATGACAAAAGAACAAACAGCAGTTGAAGAAGTTAAAGTTGATGAAGTAGCGGTAACAGAAGAGGAACTTTACAGCTTTAATAAGATGTTTAAAATCAACGTTAATGATGTAGTAGAAAAGAAACAGAATTTAACTTATCTTTCCTGGGCGTGGGCATGGGCTGAAACTAAAAAGATTGATCAGTTTGCAGTACAAAAAATTCATTGGTTTCCATATGAAGGCGATAGCAATATCATGGTACCTTATTTAAAAACACCTAACGGCTTCTTTGTACAGGTATCAGTTACTATTCATGGACATACAGAAACGGAAATGTTGCCTGTACTTGATCATAAAAATAAACCTATTGCAAATCCTAACGCGTTCGAACTTAATAAAAATCAAAAACGTTGCCTGGTTAAAGCTATTGCATTACACGGTTTAGGGCTTTATATCTATGCTGGTGAAGACTTGCCTGAAGATACAGAAGGTGGGAAAAAGTCATTACCTGAAAGAAGTAATAGAGGTTCTAATAATGATAATACCGATAAATTAAGTAAAATGGTATTCGCTAAACGAAAAGCATTAGAGAAGAAACACGAAAAAACAGAAGCAGAAATTAATGAAGTGTTAGCTCAAAATATTGTAGGCTGGGTTCCGTACACTAAAGACCCTTCATTATTACAACAGGCTAAAGACTTGCTACAATCTTGGGGAGTGTAAACAATGAAAACAGTTGTAAGAAGCTATTCTAATAGAGGTAAAGTTAATCCTAATAACGATAAAGGATTGCCGTTTGCTGTAACAGGTGAAACAGTAACAGAACTGATAAAGAAAACTGATTCACTTTTAGAACGCGGTTATGATTTTAAAACACAATTCTATCAAGTTATTGAAACTAGACGTAATGAAAATTGCGGTTTAGGTAGAAGACGTTTTAACCAGTCTTCACGACACAATAGTGATGTTGGAATCAGAACAAGAATGTTAAAAGAACTTATGTATTACGAATGCATGATGATTAAAGAAAATTACTCCAAATCTATTTAACTAAAAAGGAGAAAATACAATGAATGAATTACATTTTAATACAGAATTAGCGAAGGAAACGAGTTTAACAACGGCTTTATTAGCGGAATACATTAGAGATATTTGTGAGTTAGAAGGTAAAAAGAAAGTAACTATCACTGGTACAGAATTCGAAGAAGCGATAGGGATTAAACCACTTGCTACTGAAAGAGCATTAAGAAAAGTAAGAGACGAAGGTTTGTTTAAATATTCTTCACGAATTAGTAAAGATGAATTCACTTTCATGATGCGTAAAAAGACACCTGAAGCGGATAACACGTTATTGAAGTTTCCTATTAAGTGTCAGTTTTCACCTAAAAGAATGTTAATACTGACAATCCTTCAGGAGCATGGAGGTTGGATGAACTCTGTTGAAGTTGGTTATTCGTCTGACGGTATTTTCACAAAAGACGCGGCTAATGCAGCACTAAACGATATGTTTAGAAAAGGCGAACTTCTTAAACGTGATGCAACGAGCAAAGGTAACGGAACTAGCGGTAAAAGAATTGAGTTCAAAATTTCGGAGGTAACAGCATAATGAGTAAATACATATGGTTCAGTTCAGTAGTGGCACAAGAAACGTTTTCTGTACATGCAGCAATATTATTAGAAAGATTTCATGAACGTGCAAAGATTGAAGGTCCTGAAATTGTTATGAATTATAAAGATAGCGTTCTACCTGGAATACCTGAATACATGGACAATCGTATACATTTTAAGAATACTGTTGAGAAGCTTCATGATGCTGGATATGGAGTTTTCACAAAGGGTGCAGGACAACATAGAAAACCTTCTTTCAAGCTCATAGCAGAGCGAATAAAGCCTGACAATAACATTCATGTTGAATACCTTTCTAACAAGGGAATCAAACGTAATTATGTTCATAATCTTTTGTGCGACCTTTACCCTAAAGAAATAGAATTACACGAAGCGGCTTTAGTGAGAATTTTAATAGAAGAAGCACAGGATATCATTTCGGAACAAGGTGTAAGAAAAGCATTAAGCGCGTTAGTTAGTGAAGGGCATTTAACTTTTGAAATGGGAAGTAGTAAAGGCGTAGTTTATAAGGACCAGGTAGGGTACAAAGTTTACAAAGAGATTAAAGGGAAGTAAGGAGAATTTACAATGAGCAACTTATTAAATGAACATCCATTAATTATATTACCGTCTTTAGCGGTAGATATTGGACTAAATGAAGCTATTATAGTGCAGCAAATACATTACTGGCTTCAGAAGTCTAATCATGAATATGATGGGCGCAAATGGATTTATAATTCAGCAGAAGAATGGAAGAAACAGTTTCCTTTTTGGGGAATCGCGACTATAAGACGAACATTCACGAAGTTAGAAAACATCGGTTTATTATTAGTTGGCAATTACAACAAATTAAAAATTGATCGTACAAAATGGTATTCTATCGACTATGAAAGATTGAGTAATCCATCTAATCAAAATGATCAAATGACAATTGATCAAAATGAACAAATGGATATGATCAATATGATTAAACCATTACCAGAGACTACACAGAGAATAACAGAAACTACTACTAACGCTAATGCTGAAGAGGTTAAACCGAAAAAAAACAAGAAAACTTATTCTCCTGAATTTGAAGAAGTATGGTCTGTATATCCTAAAAAGAGAAACAAACCTAAAGCTTATCAGAGATACAATGAAGCTAGAGCAAAGCATCATAGTCACGAAGTAATACTGTATGGTGTAACTAAATACGCTGAAGAATGCGCTAATAGAGATATGCAGTATATAAAGATGTTAGAAGGCTTCCTAAACGATGAAAGGTATTTAGAATACAAACTGGATGAAGCGAAACAAAAAGCAGCAGAAGCTAAACAAGGGACTGAAATAACATTATGGTAGTTCACTCAAATACAGCGAAAGAGTTTCTAGTTTATAAAGGTGAAACGTTCATATGTGCTGGTACAGCTAAAGAATGCGCTGAACACATGGGCGTAAAACCTGAAACGATTAAATTCTATGTAAGACCAGCATATAAAAAGCGGGTGGCAGCGCGTAAGAACGCAAGAAACTATATGATAGTTGAAGAAATGGAAGATGTAGAATTTTGACAAATCCAAATCTATTTAACGGAATTAAAATAAAAACATACGAAAAGGCGGGAAACGAAATGACAAACTTAGTATTCTTAAACAACAACAATGAAGCGGTAACAGACTCTTTAATGGTGGCTGAAGTATTCGGAAAGAAACATCATCATGTATTAGATTCTATCAAAGATATTTTGCCGATTGATCAAGAAAACGGAAAAACGAATTTTCGTTTCTCTTCATACAGAGCAGGAAATAGAAATTATCCTAAATACGATTTAACTAAAGACGGTTTCGCTTTGCTTGTAATGGGATTCACAGGAAAAGAAGCTATGAAATTCAAAATGATGTACATAGAGGAATTCAATAAAATGGAATCATATATTAAAGAAAAACAAACAAAACAAGTTAGTGCAAACGATAAACTACGTTTATTAATGGAAGCAGCCGTTGAAACTCATGAAATCGCGATGGAAACTAGAGAAGGTCTTGAAATCGTTAAAGGTGAAGTGGAAGTGTTACAAAACACTATGACAATTGATTATGGACAACAGAGCGTACTTAATAGAGCTAAGAAACGCCGTGTAGAAATGATGTGGGAAGAACGCGGGGAATTAAGCAAATACGACACTAAACAGAAAATGCATTCAGGAGCCTGGAAAGATATTTACATTCGTTTTGGTGTAGCGAGTTACAGAGACATTGCTAAAATTGATTTCGATAACGCGTTGAACTTTATCAATTCATGGATTCCACTAAGTTTATAAACTATATATAATAGATTTCGGATTAGGCTAAAGTATAGTTTAATCCAAATTTATTTAACTAATTGGGTAAAAAGTTTAATAAAATGGTTTACATGTTTAAAAAAGTGGTGTAAGATAAATCTTGTCAAAGCGACAAGGCAATTAAATGCCTGGGTGGTCATGGACGAAGAAAAGCCACTCACTTAATTGGGAGGAAACGAAAATGAAAGTAGAAGTACAAACAAAACATATAGATGAATTAACAACAGTAACAACGATTAAATACAACATGTATGATCGTAAACATAGAGAAGAACGCGGTTCATTAGTTTTAAAATTAGGTACTGAAGATTTTAAACACATTACGACAATTGAACAAGACTATTGGAAAGTTGACGTAATGCAGAAGGTAGAAAATCAATTCAAGTTCAAACCTACAAAAGAAGATGTAGTGCCGTTTGAACCTGATCAACTTGAACTAACTGAAGAACCAAATCTATTTAACTTTATTGAACCTGGAGAAGAAAAATCGGATGCAGCAGAATTACAGCCTGAGTGGTTTCAAGTGGATATGATGGTAAGTGTAAAAGATATAGCGGTATTTTACGGCGTATCACAGAAGCGAGTTAATGAAGTAATAGAAGAACTACACTTTGAGACTTATCCAGGTTCAGGAAAGTTTACAAGACGTTTTAGAAGTATCAGCGGTACTGATCAGCCTAGATTTCAAATGATTCATAGTAAATTAACAGTATAAATCCAAATCTATTTAACTATATGGGGGTAAATATAATGAAAAAACGTGAGATTATGGAAGCTATTCATAAAGAGGTTAGTCAAGTAACGGAAACAAAGGTGCAATTTACCCAGGTTATTATGGGTGCTGGTATAAGAATTGGGTTACAGCCGCGTAAAGCTGTATCTCTAGCAGAAAATATATTTTCAAAAGATTTCGTCAAAGTAAATAACCGCGTGTGCAAAGATACGATGTTTGACATCATAGAAGATTTAAACTCTGAATGGTGGTTAGCATAATGGCGCAATTTATTAAACAAGTCGATTTAGAAAGTGGAAAGATTCAATACTATGAAACGAACGAAAATGAAAGTGTCAAGTCAATGAATGACTTTATCGCTTGGTGTAAATCAATAGATTTCGAAAGTGGATTCGAAATGAAATACAGCGTTGTATCAAGGAAGGGGGAAAGAAGTCATGTCTAAAAAGGTAGTAAGGGTTATTGATTGGAATTGCGAAGCGTGTAACCATACGGAAACGAGCGGGCTGTTTGAAACGTGGATTGGTTGTCCTGTATGCGGTTGTGAAGAGTTCCTACATGGTGAATCTTACAAAAAAGAGGTAGAGGTAAATGATTAAAGAAGATTTCAAAGAGGCTTTATTTGTCAGTTCAGGTGTGTTAGCATTTTTATGGGCGTTAGGTTATGCATTAAGTTGGGCAATCGTTAACCTATAAGCCGATAAACTGTTACATACATCGGAGGAAATTACATTGAAAAACAAAAGTACAGCTTGGTTATTATGGTTATTCTTAGGAACGTTCGGCGCGCATAAGTTTTATACAGGGAACATCATTAGTGCAATTACAAAGTTATTTACAGCTAATTGGTTTTTTATAGGGTTATTCATTGATATATTTAGTATTAACAATGATGTAGACGCGGCGAACTTCAGAGCGATCCAACAAGCTAAAATGATGAAAGGCATGATGGAGTAAATGACTACTAAATATTCAAACCATGCAGACATGGAAATAAGCGTCCTAGAAGCAATGCTAGAGGATAATACCTTGATTGATGAATGCCGTCTGAATCAAAAGCATTTCCTGGACAGTAAAAATAAAGAACTTTACAAAACTATTTGCGAATTAAACGATAAAGAAATTGATATCAATCCGCAAATGATTATAAGTCATAGTGATTTAGAAATTAAAGATGTTATGAGAGTCATGTCAAATGGCTCTCTGACTTCTAACTTTGATTTCTTCCAGCGTAAAATGTTTGATTTTATCGAAATAGAAGAGATTAGAAAACTCGCGGCAACATTCTTGAGCGACACTGAAGAAAGAAACGCTTCAGAAGCTTCAGAACGCTTCATAAACAGAGTTATGAAAACAAGTGAAGAAAAGGTAGTGAGTAAAGAAACATTCATGGAGAAGCTTTCTGTACGTGTTGACAAACATGCAAATATGAAAGTGGATGGACTGTCAGGTGTCGATACAGGTTGGGATAAATTTAACAACTTTACAGACGGCTGGCAGGAAGGTGACTTGATCATAGTTGGTGGTCGTCCTGGTATGGGTAAAACAGCCTGGACCCTGGACAGTATGCGAAGAGCCGCTGAACGTGATCAAAAAGGAATTTACAAAGGAAAATATTATTCCGCTGAAATGCCTGAAGGTCAATGTATTGATAGATGGATAGCAGGACAATCAAGCCTTCCAGTTGCTTGTATGAAGAATCCAAATAGATTCCTACCATTATTCGATAAAAGTTCGAACAGTCAACCAGGTACAGCTTTTGCTAAATATCAAATGGCTGTAGGCGATTTAAGCACAATGCCTTTAGATATCAGTGAAGAAAAAGATTTAAGGATGATAAAGGCGGATATGAGAAAAGAAGTTAAAAACAATCCTGACAAGAAACACGTATTCATGATTGACCACATTTCACATATTAACGTGGATGGAATGACAGAAGATATCATTAAGTTTGCTCATATTGTTCGTGAGTTGAAACATACAGCGGTACAATTAGGGGTGCCTATCATTCTATTAGTACAGTTGAGTAGAGCGAATACAAACAGAGAAGACAAGCGCCCGACAATGGCAGACATAAGAGCGTGTGGAGAAATCGAACAGGTTGCTGATATGATCATAATGCCGCACAGAGAAAACTATTATGATAATGAAACAAAAGGTGAACGATATCAGGAAATGGAGATAATCGTTGATAAGTACAGAAATGGACGCGCTGGAACATTCATTCAAACGTTTGACACCGTGACAAATATATTCATAGATAAGGAGTAAAAAGTGGTGGTGACGGTTAAAGAGATTTATATGAGCGCGAAAGAAGACGAACTTATGTCTTTAATCGTTATCATAGATTTATTATTGCAGCACGGAAAAATAAAGTGGAAAGATGATCCTGGGCTTTTAATGTTCTACATGAGTACAAATAAGGATAAATGGAACAGGATTATAATAAATGAAATGAGAAAGAGAGGGATTGCAGCATGAAGGAAGAAACAAAAGTGCAATTAAGATCAGAAGTTTCACACATTACAGATGCAGTTGTTAAACTTGAAAAGGAAAAGAATTTTCATAAGGAGCAATACAACAAAACAATGGGTGAATTGATCAAGGCAGAAAGAAGACGCGATAAAATATTAACTAAATATCCAAATCTATTTAACAAGGATGGAAGATGATGAAAAAGAGATTAACAGAAACGTTAGTGACACAGGTAACGGCGGCACAATCTAACGGCTATGAAATTAAAGAAATAGAGATTGGTACGGGCTTATGGTACGAATTGAAAAACGAGCGTGAAAGCTTGCGTTATATAACAGCTAACGTTAAAAAGAACCTGGCGAAATACAAAACAAACCTGGAAGAAAGATTCATGGGTATTCCAGTGAAAAGAACATACGGCGAAGCAACATATAAATCAATCCAATTAAATTATAAATAGAGGTGCAACCATGAAAAAATGGCATATCAGTTTTAGAGTTAACAAAAATGAAGCAAACAGCGAGATTGAAACAGTTAAAGTAAACGCTCCAACAGGTAAAGAAGCTTTAGATATGTTTAATGCCTGGGCTAAATTCATGAAATACGATCCGTTTACAACTGTATTTAGATGTGAGGGTAAAGTAAATGAAGCTTAATAAAACGTGGGAAAACACAACGCAAGATGTAAATTATCAAATAAAAGAGTGGCAGGATAAAAACGTCCTGCACTACTCTGTCCTTGTGTTATACAAAGGTCTTGAACGTTCTCATAAATGGGGATTCACAAGCAAGGAACAGGCTAGGAAATCAATTTTAAAGCGGGTTGATATAGAAGGTCAATTCAAGATTAAAAAGGCTCCTAGAAGACGCGTGAACGCTGTAAAAGTAGAGTATGACGGAAAAGAATTTGATTCTATGACTGAACGTGATTTTTATATCTATCTACAAAACAATAAATTAGTTGAGTATATAGAAACTCACAATAGATACCACTTATTAGACGGTTATGAAATACCTAGCATAGTTAATAAGAAAGGTGTTAGGAAAGTCAGGGAAAAGCGTTACACGCCTGATTTTGTGTGTTTAATAGCTGGCGAAGAAATAGCATTCGAAGTAAAAGGTTCTGTTAAATCTATACCGCGTGACCTGTCATTGAGAAGGCATTTGTTTGAATCTAAATACGGAATACAGTTAGTTATTGTTACGCCTGATAAAAAAGAAGTAGAAGGGTGGAAATTCCATTGAGTTATAAGAAGTTGTTCAAGGTCCATTACACGAGTTGGGACGGGCTACCAGTTACGTTACAAATGAGGGGATACAACAAAGATGATGTAATTATGCAATTGAAATCATACCACCAGGTAAAAGAGCTACATTCTATTGAAGAAGGCGGGGGTGAATAATGCTAGCAGCTATTAAACGTTTTATTTGTAACTACTGGTTTGGGACTCATAAATATTATTGTATGGGAACTATAACTATTCACGGTATAACAGAAGAGGTTTGGTGCTGTAGACGTTGCGGGAAATATCGCATGATAGAGGTTTGCAATCATGGTGGTGAAAAGAAATGAGAAGGTGGTTTAAAAGATGGTTGTGTGACTTTTGGTATAAAAAGCACGACTACAAACAAGAAAAATATATATTAGATAAATATGAAATGGTGTGCAGGGTACATAAGTGCGAAAGGTGCAATCAAAGGATGATTGAGTTTTTATGACATATCTTGATGAAAGAAGTATGTACCACATGAAGGTGTATTTAACAGATAAGTTAGGTTGGGAACGCCGCGAAGAAATAGAAGGATGGGACATTGATAAAACGTTCGAAATGTTCCGTTATGTATATCATGGTGGATTAGATAAGAAATCAGAAGCTAAACAACGTGAATTAGCGCAAAAGGCTATATGGAGGAGATAGGCATGGATAAAACGATTGTGTTTAGAATAGAAGGCGTTAATCTTAATTACCAGGTAGGACAACAGATTATTATTGATGGTGTTGAAGGTAAAATAACGTCAATAAGAAGTATTAAGGCTGTAAGTTTTAACGAATACGAGATTATAGGACGGTACAAACCTAAAGTAAATTATGTTGATCAATTACTAACGCAATTCGGGAGGAACAGATAAATGAAGCATTCAATGTTTAGAATCGTAAGTTATGCAAGAAATTTACAGATAGGGGAACCTATTTTCATAGATGATGATAAAGGCGGTAAACACGGAATTGTAAGAGAAATTGTTTCTGTTAAGTGGGCTGATTGTGACAGGGTAGAAATTAGAGGTATCGCAACATTGATAACTAAAGAAGAGTATAAAATTAAATTGGAGGAACATTACAATGAGAAAAATTAAAGTAGTGTTACCAAAAAGAACGGATAAACCTAGTATGAAAGATATTAAGGAAATGAGAGAATGGATAAAAGAAATGAATATAAGTGATAGTGATTGGAGCCAATATAAAAATAAGCGTTACATGTTCACTAAGATACCTATATTTTGCGAACAATGCAGGGAACGAATGGAGCTTAGAAACGGATATCAAGTGAAGTACGGCTTTTGCGATGTGAGTTGCGGCAACAGACTTTATGGTCTAACTTAATAAACAATGATGTATAATTTTATACAATCCAATTCTATTTAACAAATGATATCTAATCACAACAATACAAAGTAGGAAAAAGGTTTATATATTCGTGTGTATAATGGTTTAGAGGAAAGCCTTTGATATTGTGCTTTCTTCGTTCTTTTGACCTTAAATGTTTTAAGTCATTTAGAACGAAGTGAAACTATCATATGTTTTAACGGTTTAAGGATAACTCTATTCTTTTAGAAAGAAGAAAACTAAAAACAGTGATTAAATGCATGATATCAAGGTTTGAGAGGAAAAGGAGAAAAAAAGAATGGATAAAGAAAAAGATTTTAAACAATTGCAACATACATATAATGTTTTTATTTATGAAGATACATTAAGCGAATTCGATATTATGGAAATAATGAAAGCTTATTGCAAAAAGTATAATGAAGATGTAACGAGAATAGAGCCTATACTTTATTTTAATCTACCAATATATACAGAATATGAAGAAGGTAAAAAGAAAAAGGGAGTCTAACGACTCTCTTTTTCTTTTAATCCAAATTTATTTAAAAAACTTACATAAATCTATGGACAAATGTATATAGATAGAGTATAATAAGAGTATAAGGAGGTGAGGGAATGGTGATCGAAACGATGACGAAGGTTGTAACACTAATCGTTGGAGTGTTTGGGATAGTAAATCTTAGCTTAGACATCCACTCTAAAACGAAGAAGTTACAACAAAATAAAAAGCGCCAGCGTAACAAACGCAAGCGCAAATAACAGAGTCGAGGGGAAAGGTTGACCGCCGAGTCCCCTCGGCAATATTATAACACGTCGATCGCCAAAATAATAATGAAGAAAATTAAACCAATTGATGTAACTGTATTTGTTATCTTATTCTTATGGATAGTGACAAACGATTTTAGTGTAATGAACGCGTTGGATTGGGCATGTATAGTGGTGGGAGTTGTATATACCATCATGTTTATAGTTAAGCTATGTATTAGAGGTGAAGGAAAGTGAAGTATCATTTAAACTCTAGGGAAGAAATGGAGGACTTCATTAAGAGTGAAGTCCTCATAACATCCGAGGCAATGGAGATTTTAGGAGTGAATCGTTCTCGTATGAGTGCTATGGTCAAAGCTGGTAAGTTATCGCCAGTTAAGAAGCTAGGGAATGTGAGTTTATTTCTAAAAACCGATATAGAAGCCAAAAAAGAAGAATTAGAAGTGCTGAGGGTAAAATACCGTCCTTACGATGAATAAGAGGGATTATCCCTTTTTTATTGTAATGAGAGTCTAAACGGCTCTTTTTTTTGTTGTCAGAAAACTTTTCGACCTATTCTGAAAAACGCAATAGATATCATTGGATAAACTTTGTTAAATAGAATTAGAGCGTTATATACTAGTAACTGTAAGACATGAGGATTTCTTACAAGCGTCGGAAAACGCGTAAATAAAAAAAATTGTATCGGTATAGATACACTTAATTATTCTATTTCTTTATAAACGTTGTTACCTACTCTAAATTGATACAATAGTAATTACTCACATTCTTACTAATGTATGATACGTAAATTATCCTTTGTGTTCTGAAAAGTTCTAGTATACGTAAAATATTCTTGATTTCTTGTTTTAAATAACATAAAGTCTTTTATCACAAAATGGATCGTCATTAGTCTGACCAGTGGACACGCTGATTGAATGAACTGACAAAGGCAGTCTGTAAGCTGCCTGGAAGTCATAAGGCGTACTAAAAAGAATGTGTTTCACCTCCTGAATGAACCAGTCTTAGTACCTGCTTAAATCACACAAATACTGTACTTGTGGCTTCCAGGGTGTTTATAACACCTTTCCTATCTATCTGTTTTGATAAGATTGCTTACTTAATACTTACTTTAATCATTGTTAAACACTCCTTTAAATTGTGAGAAGGGTTTTCCCTTCTTTAAGAGTATTACAAACCGATGGCGTGCCACTTAGTGCGGTCACTGTAGTGCTTTTAAAGAAGTGAAAAACTTCAAAATAATATAGTCTCACTAATACTAGAATTAGTGGTCTACTTTTCATGCCTGTTAGGTAGAAGGCTATAATATTTTTGCAAAATGTTCTCCTGACGGAGCGTATACAACTGAATCGAGAAACACATATGTGAGAAGTTTTGCTTCTCATTAAGCGTATAAGAGTTTTTATGTTTGCTGCACGGGATAGTAAACAACGGTTTAGGCATAGACCGCACTCCTTTTTCTCTTATACGTTTAATGAGTGGTACAACTCCGTTAATCCATAACGTAAAGGGAAATACAATACAAAGGTTATTATCAAACAATTGTATTGAACAAAAATTCATATAATAAGAGTAGCGAAACAGCTACGCTAAATAACAATGAATTTGATAACTAAGCGAAATTGTATGAAGTGCGATAAAGGCATGAATTACGAGTCTACGGACTATAAACATTGATCAGGGACTAACTACCCTGAATCATGTCCAGGTGTGCAAACTTGGTAACTGCAAACGAGAAAGTGCGTTAAACGACTCGTTGTCATGCTGGTTCGATTCCAGCCCTGGGCATTATCTTTTATAGTTATAAAGTGAGAAACAGAGATATCGCCATTTCTGTTTTTTTCTTTACCAAAAGGAGGAAATGATATGTGGAAAAAGTTGAAAGCATTAACCTGGAAAGAATGGAAAGAAGTATTTAAAGAAACATTCAGAGGTACATTCATGAGTAAATCATGGTTATTAAAAACATGCGGTTTGATTCTGTTTGGTTGTACTTGGCAACAAGTAGGATTACAGCAGCATTGGTATAATTGGATTTTATACGTTGTGGGGTCAATCGTTTCTATTAGCATGATGGATGCAGGATATAAAAAGAAATAGGTTGCACTTAATGTGTGACCTTTTTTAATTCTATTTAACAACGATGGAAAATATTCAATTCTATTAAACAACATACGTTATATTGAAAAGGCGAACGTATAAACGAAATATTGAGAGGTGGTAACATGCATGATTTAAACGAACGTCAAAAACGATTCGCGGATTATTACATTGAAACAGGGAACGCTTCAGAAGCTTACAGGCGGGCGGGATACAAAGCCGAAAACCCTCGGACTGTCGAAGTCAATTCTTCTAAGCTCATGAGAAATGCTAAGGTTTCAGCCTATATTGATTCTAGGATGTCTGATGTTGATTCTAAGCGCGTTGCTGACGGTAATGAAGTATTAGAATTCCTTTCTTCTGTAATGCGTGGTGAGGTTTCAGGTAAGGTCCTGCGAGGTGTTGGACAAGGTGAACAAGTTATAGCTGATATCGCGCCAACATTAGGTGAAAAGATTAATGCAGCAGTTCAGTTAGGAAAACGTCATAGACTATGGACAGAAAAAGTTGAAGTTGAAGGCGTGGCACAAGTTATTATTAATGGTTCTATTGGTGATACGTGCGATGAGTGTGGAAAACATTATGAAGAGTGTGAATGCTAATGTTAGAAAGTTGGCAAGGATTCTTTTTTGTGCTGCTGCTCATAACTGTACCATTGGCGCTGATAGACAAATACGAAAAGAAAGCGCGGGAAGAGCATGAACGAAAACGTTAATCACATTGATATGAGAAACGTTATTTCACCGCGTTTCAAGAAAGTCTATTATCTATCAGAAATGAAGAAACACCTGCGGTATGTATTGAAAGGTGGTCGTGCTTCGGGTAAGAGCTACTTCATACCGTTCCGCATATTAATGGACATCATGGAATATCCGATCAGTTGGTTGGTGCTGCGAAAAGTGCAGAATACTATTGTCAGGTCGGTATTCGAACAGATTAAAGAAGCAATGGTATTACTAGGTATAACACATCTATTCAATATCGTACCTTCCCGCCTGGTAATGGAATATAAACCGCGTGGGAATAAAATATATTTCCTGGGCTGCGAAGAACCTGAACGGATTAAATCTATTAAAGACGCGCAATTCCCTATTATGGGTATGTGGATTGAAGAGATAGGAGAATTCAGAGCTGAAGAAGATGTTTCTATTATTGAGAAATCAATCTTACGTGGTGAGTTTGAAATCAAGCCTGAACAACGTACAGAGCTACCAAACTATGAATACACGTTCTTCTATAGCTACAATCCACCTAAACGCCGTGGACACTGGTTAAACAAGAAGTATAACAGCAGCTTCATACCTGAAAATACACACGTTAATCATTCTACTTACTTAGATAATAAACATTTAACTAAGGCGTTCTATGAAGAAGCAGAGATTGAAAAGGAAATGAACCCGCTTAAATACAGGTGGGAATATCTCGGTGAAGCAATCGGATCAGGAAACGTTCCGTTTGATAATATCATCGCTGCTGAAATAACGGATGAACAGATAAGTCAATTCGATAACATTAGACAGGCTGTCGATTTCGGTTATGCAACGGACCCGCTGGCGTTTGGTCGTATGCACTATGACAAGAAGAAGCGAACGCTGTATATATTCGATGAATTGTATGGAGTACGCATATCAAATAGGGAATTAGCGAAATGGATTAAGAAGAAGGGCTACACGGATATCGAGATAACAGCCGATAGCGCGGAGCCTAAATCTATTGCAGAACTGAAGCAGGAACATGACATATACAAGGTTAAAGGCGCTAAGAAAGGACCTGATAGCGTTGAGTATGGCGTTGAATGGCTTGGAGACTTATATGCAATTGTGATTGATCCTAAACGCTGCCCAAACGCTCTGAAAGAATTCGAGAATGCTGATTGGGAAACCGACAAAGACGGAAACCCGCGTCCTCGACTGCCTGACAAAGATAATCACGCAATTGATATGACGCGTTACGCAATGGAGAAAGATATGAAACGTTCTAAGAAGATTAGAACAGTTAAACGAAGTGAATTAGGCTTCTAATATGAAAGGAGAGTGACAGAATGCTAACTTTTAATAAAGCTAGAGACTTATTTTTCAGATTCAAAACACAACGCGGTAAAGGGAAGTTAAAAGGATTCATTGACTTTCAAAAGCTGCATGATTATTACATTGGTGAACATGCTATCACGGATAAGAAACAGCGACCTAACGGACGTAAAACATATAGAACAGTGAGCAATTACCCACAATATGTATCGACTATTTCAACAGGCTTCTTTATCGGTTCGCCTGTAACGTATACAACAACGAATAAGGAGCAGCTAGAACCTGCTTTAGACATCATAGACGACAATGACGGACAAACGGTTGATTATGATAATGCTTTAGATATGAGCATTTACGGCAAGGCTTATCGTTTATTCTTCCATGATGAAGAAGGGGAATTGAATTTCAAAGACCTGGACCCGCGCTACACAATCGTTGTGACGGATGGAAAGATTAAACCAAAAGTAACGGATGTTATTTACTTCAGCGAAGCTTTAACTGCTGATAATACAATTAAGGTGAATATGACTATCTATGATTCTGTTCATCAAAGAGAATATGAATTCGACTATAAAACGATTGAAACGGATAGAGCGAAAGCTGACATCACAGAAATGGTAACGCCAACTAGTGAAGGTAAATTAGAAGCACATAAGATTACTGATGAAGACGGCAAACCAAAAGTACCAGTATTAGTTATCCCTAACAATAAGTTTGAATTAGGAGACTATGAGCCGCACTTGTCATTAATTGACGCTTATAACGATATGGACAGTAACGACTTTGAAGACGCTGCTGACTTCACTGACGCGATTCTAAAGCTTGTTAACATGAGTGAAACAAGTCCTGATGATGTTAACCATCTAAATGAGGATAAAGTTTTGCTATTAGATGAAGACGGCGATGCAGATTGGCTAATTAAGAAAGTTGATAGTGCATTCAAGAAAGATATGAAAGATAGATTAGAATCTAACATTCACAAATATACATTCGTTCCAAATATGAATGATCAGGCGTTTGGCGGTAATTTAACTGGTGTCGCTATCAAATACAAGTTGCTTGCATTAGAACAAGTACGAGGACAAAAAGAGCGCATGTTTAACAAGGCCTTAACTGATCAATTGGCTATTATCAAAGGTTACTTAGCTAAGTTCCCTAAAGGTGCTGCTAATTTCGAATTAAAAGATGTGAAACTACAATTTACGCCTAACTTGCCACCTAACTTCATGGAAGAAGCAGAACTGGTTACAAAACTAAGAGCAGCGGGACTTCCTGATAAATTCATTTACTCTTATTTATCTAGCGTACAAGACGTTGAACATTTAATAGAAATGAAGAAAGAAGAGGAACAAGAACGTTATGAAAACGAATATGCATTCGGCGGGGAAAATGATAACTTGGAAGAACAAGAAACGAAGTCTTCTGATCAAGATGGGGAACGAAATACACCACCTGCCATTAACAAAGGTAAAGAATAATGGCGACAATAGAAGAGTATTGGACCAAAAGGGCAGAACTCTTAGAAGCTAGATGGAATAGAGACGCAGAAGTGATTGAAAAAGAACTTAAGGCGTCCTATCGCCAGGCTTTAAAAGAAGCAACAAACGAAATGCGCGCATATCTCACACAAAAAGGCTTTAACTACAATGAACTAATGAAAGTTTTAAATAGAGGTGAGATAAAAGAGCGTAAAGAGTCGCTGTTAAACTTCCTTAATAAGCTGAAAGAGCTAGATACAGAAATAAGCAAACGAATAGTTGAAGATGTGAATGTACACCTGGATAAACGGAAATTAAGCCGCCTGGATGCTATCATGAGTGAAATGTTAATACAAACTGGTGAGTATTCAATAAAAGATGAGCAAATGATACGCGACCAACTGAAAGAAGTGTACAAAGAAACGCTACTTCAGAATAAATTTGAGTTAGCGGGGCTGGGAATTAATACACCAGTATACACTTTAAACAATAAATTAGTTGACAAAGTGTTATCATATCCCTGGAACGGCGAAAACTTCAGTAACCGCATATGGAATAATAAACAGGTAATGCTTCAGAAACTTAGAGAAGCACTTGTTCAAGGAGTCCTACAAGGACTACACGCCGATGAGGTCGCGGAACGGTTCGCTGATACTATGAAGGTTCCACTGCATAGAGCGCAAGCAACTATCTATACAGAAACAGCTTTCGTTTATGGACAAGCTCAATTAGATAGTTATGATGAAGCTGAAATAGATTTATATAAATTACATGTAACCTTTGACAATGTAACTTCAAAGATATGCAGGTCTTTAGACGCTTCTAAAATCCATCGTACTTCAGAAGCGCGCGCTGGTATCAACTACCCGCCGTTACATACAAGGTGCAGAACATTATCTATTCCTTACTTTGAAGGCGTTGAAGGTGCTAAATATAGATGGGTACGAGATAAGAACGGCAATTCGGTTAAAGTCGATAATGCTAATATGTCGTACAAAGAGTATAAAGAACAATTCTTGAAATAAGAGGTGATATTATGGGAGACAAAAAGAACGCTGTCCTGATCGGTTTGCTTTCTGCAACATTAGGATTAGAACATATTCAAGAAGCATTGCCTGAAGGTCTATTAGATTCAAAGGCTGAAAAGTTTAACGCTACTATGGATGAAGTATCACCTAGAGTGCGCCGTGAACTATATACAAAAGCATTAGAAGAGTTATTAACAAACTTTTAACCGTGGACCTGGACACGAAATACCAGGGTCAAATAATAGTCACTGAGACTTAAAACCAGGAGGTAACATATGAAACGATTAGCTGAAGCATTAGTTGAACCTCCTAAACAGGCTCATAAATTTTCGCTATCTTTTAAAGACATCAAGAACGGTTTACAGTTCTTTTCTGAAGGTGGCGAAGGAAATGGTGAACAAACACCACCTGAAGGTGAACAAACACCACCAGGAGGCGAACAGACACCGCCAAAAGGAAAAACTTATACAGAAGCAGAATTTCAGGAAGCGTTAAACCGCGTATCGGGTAAAATTCGAAAAGACGAATCACGAAAAGCGCGCGCTGCTGCTGAACAAGAATTCGGCGATAAGAACAAAACAGAAATGGAAACGTTAATGGACGAAATGCGAACGATTAAAACCGAACGTGACCAGGAGAAACAAAAAGCTCATAGTCTTAAAATGAAAGATATTGCTGTTGATAAATTAGCCGCTGCTGGTTTTGGTGCTGGGTTCGCCGCTAACGTGAAAGGCGATACAGAAGAAGAAATTCAAGCTAACATTGAAGCTTTTAAAGCTAATATGGAAACTGAAGTAACGAAACGCGTTAAAGGTGGATTAGCAGGGAAAACACCTAATGAAGCAAACGGCGCACAACAAACAACTGTTGACCCTGTAAAAGCTGCATTTGATAAAGAATTCAACTAAATAGAACATGACCAATAGAATTGAAGTCATTATAAAAGCTATTCCAATTATATTTAACAATTATGGAAAGAAGGTCTAAACACATGGCTGCTATTACATTAACAGAAAAATTTTCATCATTAGTAGATGAGCGTTTCAGCGCAACGGCTGTTACTGAAGCTTCTACTAACAAAGATTACACGTTTGAAGGTGCTAAAGGTATCAAGATTACATCTGTACCAACTGTACCTATGAATGATTACAAACGATCAGGACAAAATCGATATGGACAAGCTGACGAATTAACGAACGATATTCAAGAAGAAATGATGACTCAAGACCGTTCATTCACATTCACACTAGACAAAATGAATGAAGAAGAGTCTGAAGTGAAAGTAGCTCCAGCTATTGCGCGTCAAATGCGTGAAGTTGTTATTCCAGAGATCGAAACATACCGCTTAAAAGTTATGTCTGATGAAGCTGGAACGAAACAAGAGGGCGCTATCACTAAGGGAAATGCTTATGAATCATTCCTAGCTGGTCAAGAAACACTTGATGATCACTTTGTACCAGAAAACCGCGTATGCCATGCAACGCCAACATTCATTAATAAGATCAAGTTGGATGAAAACTACACGAAAGCTAGCGATCTAGCACAAGGAACAATCCTTATGAAAGGTCAAGTTGCTGAAGTTGACGGCGTTGCTATCATCAAAACACCTAAATCATTTATGAATGGTCAAGAATTTATTATTACTCATAAATCTGCTACAGTTGCGCCAGTTAAACTAGCTGAAACAAAAGTACACCTTGATCCACCTGGAATTTCTGGAACATTAGTAGAGGGCCGTTTCTACTATGATGCATTCGTGTTAGACATGAAGAAAAACGCAATCTATGCACACGCTGGAAAAGTCGAAAAGGCTACTACTAAAAATTAAGAGGGTTTCGGCCCTCTCTTTTTTAGAGGTTAACACATGAAAATGATAACTACTTTTGATCGTTACGCTATGTCTACACAAAAAGAGTATACGGCTATGCAAGAGGAATACATTGAAGACATTCTTATCCCTGTAGTGACAGAATTTATCATCGGTTATACTGGCGTTGATTTTGAAGCTGAAGGGCGTGAATTCCCTAAATCTTATGAGGTAGTAGCGTTTAGATTGATCACTTATCACTTATCTGGCGAAGGCGCTGACATTATAAGCGAGCAAATGGGAGCGTATCGCGTACAGTACGGGCCAGAGGGCATTTACCCTAAAACATTATTAACAGGGCTATCAAGGCGAATGAGAACACCTAGTGTGCGTATTCGTGGACGTAGACCAGAGGGAAGAGGATAACATGCGAATTGCGGGATTACTAGCGAAACACGGCAAACCTACGGAAATACAGCGCAAAGGTGAACGGGACAAGAAAGACCCGTATGATAAAGGCGAATTCAAAACGATTCATGAGGTTGTGGCCATTGTCGATGAATTGGTGACAGGATCACCAGCGGGATTCCGTCAAGATCGTATTGTTAATTCAACTGACGCTATTATGTATTGTTCCGTTATTGATGTAAGGGCTGGTGACAAGGTTATACAAAGCGGTAAAGAATACCGTGTAACAAAAGCATCAAACCCTTATAACTCTAACGATCATATAGAAGTCGCGCTGGATGTGTGGTCATAATGGCCGAGTTCTATTCTAGGCGCGCTGAATGTGAAAGAAAAACGGCGCAATTGCAAAAAGTGGCCCTTCAAAGAGCGATCAAACATGTTGAAGCGCAAGTGAAGATAAACACCAGGAAAAAGAGTGGCGCTACAGCCAGAACAATTACAAGTAAGGTAACTGGTGAAGGTCAAAATTTAAAGGCAATTGTGGGCGGGAACGATGACAATTTAATATATGAAGAATTCGGAACGGGTATTTATTCCGAAAAAGGTGGCCGAAAAACCCCGTGGAAGTACAAGGATAAAACAACAGGTAAATGGTACATGACACGCGGTAAAAAGGGAACACGGGCCATGCGTAAAGCTGGAGAGAGTTCAAAAGGCCAGGTAAAACAAATTATTGCACAAACAATGAAGGGTGGCATGGGTAAATGAGACAGGTTATTAAATACATTCATGAAATGTTATGGGACATTGCCGAACCACTCGGAATTGATGTGTATTACAAGGAAGCCAGTGAAGAGAACATTGCATTACCTTACATGGTATTCGATACACAAAGTGATATGGCATTGTCTCAATTCTCGGAAAACTTCACTATTAACATAAATATTTGGGGCGTTGATGAACATTATCAAGAAATGGATGACGCCAGCCAGGGGATCATGGAAGCGGTGGTAAACAGAACGCTGATAGATAATTGTAAACCGCTTGTGATCCATACAAAGTTTCTATCAAGAATGGATATACCTGTCGATGATCTGAAGTTGAGGTGTAAAGAAGTGCGTTTTACTTTGAGACACTACAGAAGATCGGGCCAGGATACAAAATAATTTATGAGGTGACAAAGCATGATTGCAAAGTTTAACAAATTCACGCCAGAAAACATTGTATTGGGATCTGGAACGGCCATTTTCTTTAACTGGAAACAAGGCGAAGACAAAATGATTGACGTTGGCGCTACACAAGGCGATCTGACGTTTAACTATACACCTTCATTAGAAGCCATTAAAGCACGCGGTGTGCGCGGCAAAGTGAAGGGCCTACAATATGTATCTGAATCAGAAACAAAGATGAAAGCGGGCTTCCTGGAGTGGATCAGAAAAGATTTAATTAAACACTTCTTACTGAATGCCAACATTACGGAATATACACATGATGGTAAAGAGCCTGGAACAGTCGCTGGTAAAGGTGTGATCATTCGAGGAAATGAAAACCTTATGAACGCTTGTGGGGATGATGTTTACATTGATGACATTACTGTAATTGGTCAAGGTAATGACGGTAATGTTTATCGAATTACGATATTTAATGCGTTGCCTACATCTGGTTTTGAAGCTGTATTCAGTGAAGCTGAAGTTGCTACAGAAGTAGAGTTTACAGGTCATAATGATCCGCATGATCCAATGACACCACCATTTGAAATTGAAATCTTTGAACCTGCTAACAAGTGTAACGCTGAATTTAGCGCGGTTAATGAAGGGCGCGTATTTTTAGACGCTGAAAAGATCGAAGAATAAATAACAGAGGGTTTCGGCCCTCTTTCTAAATACTAAAATACTTATCTCGGAAGGATGTTTTTATAAATGGAATCAGTACAATTCGAACTATTAAACGGCAATACATACACTATGAAAGAGCCTAACGCAATGCAACGCATGGTTATTGCTGGTTTAGCTGGTAAACACCAATTATTAGGGGATGTACCAGCGAGTGACGTTGATAACTTCTTTAAATGTGCGCGAAAGCAAGCTGAAGGGAAGAAACTAACTGACAAAGAGAATTCAAGCATGTTCAATTTTGCAATGATATTAAACAACAAAATTCTAATGATGATGGGCGAAGACGCTGAACAAATGTTCACGCTTATGGCGGGTATGTCCAACCTTCCTAAAGGTGAAATGAAAGAGTTATGCGGATCAGATTTTGACATTGTATTTAATGCATTTAAACGCGTTGGCGGTATCTCGGCTTTTATGAAATCCGTGACGAACCTAAGCATGTAATAGGCACTATTATAGATCGCATGGCCAAACGTTACGGATCGTTAAAAGATGTGTTAGAGCTTCCTTGGAGTTTCTTAATAGATTTATATATGACTGTAACGGACAAGGCCATTGAATACGATATGCGCTGGGACGCTTATATTAATAATCCTTTCCGTGATAAGTCATTTAGTGATTATTTAGTAGAAACAGGTTACCACGATGGGGGTAACGCTAAGAAGGAAGAAACAATCCCTGTTGAACAAGTCATGTCAAACGCGCGTGAATTAAGTAAACAGTTTAGGAGGGAATAAGGTTGGAAGTATTTAAGATATTTGGAACACTAGGTTTAAAAGATACTGAATACAGGAACGGCCTAAGAAAGAGCGAGAACGAGGGGCGAAAAGCCTCTCAATCTATCTCTAAAGGGTTTAATCCTGTTAATAAAACATTTGGCATGGTTGGCGCTAGCGCTGTAGCAATGGGTTTGGGCCTTGCTGGAGTTGCTGGCGCTTCTTTAGGTTTAGCGGTCGGGATGGTCGGCGCCGTAAAGGAAGGTATGGCATTTGAAAAGCAAATGAGTAAAGTACAGGCGGTTTCGGGATCATCTGGTCATGAAATGGCCGAACTAACTGGAAAGGCTCGTGAATTAGGTAAGTCAACCCGCTATAGTGCTACAGAAGTAGCTGAAGGTTTCGAATTTATGTCTTTAGCTGGCTGGAATGCTAGTCAACAAGTTAGCGCGATCGGCCCACTGTTAAACATGGCCACGGCTGGTAACATGGAATTAGGGCGGGCAACCGACATTGTAACCGATACTATGACAGGGTTTAGCATGGAAGCAAACCAGGCTGGACAAGCATCTGATCTATTTGCTGTTACACAGTCTAAAACAAATACTAGTATTGAGCAATTAGGGGAAGCAATGAAATATGTTGCGCCAGTTGCTAACGCGTTTGGAATGAATTTATCAGAAACAAACGTTATCCTGGGACAATTTGCGAACGCTGGTACAAAAGGATCAATGGCGGGTACTGCTTTGCGTGCTGGTCTATCTCGTTTAGCTGGGCCACCAAAAGAAGCATCTAAAGCCCTTGACTCGTTGGGAGTTTCAACAACTAACGCCGATGGATCAATGAGAAACATTCGTGATATTGTAGGTGATTTATCTAAAGGTTTCGGTAATTTATCACAAGAACAACAAATTGTTGCCGCAAAAGCTATTTTTGGCCAGGAAGCCTTTTCTGCATGGTTGCCAGTTATCAAGGGTGGAACAGAAGAGTTTGACCGATTAAAACGTTATATGGACATGTCAAGTGGATCGGCTGATATGATGGCGAAAGTCATGTCAAACAACCTTGATGGAGCAACTAAAAGCATGATGTCAAGCGCGTCAAACCTGGGGATGGTTTTATATGACAAGATGACACCAGCCTTAATGAGCGCGACAAACGGAACAACTGGACTGATAGAAGGAATCACAAACTATCTTGATCCAACTGGACAAGCTGTAGAAGCTACTCAATTACTAGCGGGAACAAAAAACCAGCTAGCAATGGAAGAATTGATCCTGGGCAACGAATTGAAACAAGGGATCATAAATCAAGAGCAATATGACCAGAAAATGCAACAAGCTAAACAAGTTATGGAAGAAAACCTTACTGCTAAAGGTATGTTAGAAACGAAAGAGCAAGAACTTGCAATACAATTAGAAGCGGGCATGATCACACAAGAGCAATATGATCAGCAAATGAGAGAAGCGAAAGTTACGATGGAACAACGCGCCGAAGCTGTAGGTTTAGCCCAGGAGAAGGAAGCGCAATGGTCTGCTGTAATTGAGGGGATCATGGGGCCTTTACAATCTTTAGGTACTGCATTTGTAGACTTATGGAACGCTAAATCTGGTGAAGGTGTGCCAGATAGTGCTGTCAAGATTTTCGAAAAGATGGGACTATCACCAGAAATGCAAGCAATGGCAATGGCTGTTATTGATGGCGTTAAACAGGGGATAGATTTAATTATGGCCCTGGTCACTGGAGATTGGGGAGAAGCTAGCAAGATAGCGGAAAAGATCGGACTGACGCCACAAACTCAACAAACAATAGCTGACGTTGTAACAGGCGTTATCAGCATTGTAACAAACCTAGCCAGTGGTGTTATATCTCTTATAGGCCCTATCGGATCATTCATATCCATGTGCTGGGACGGTATTTTACAGGTTACTAACGCTGTTTGGGGTGCTATTTCTCCATATGTAACAACTATAGTAAACCAAGTGAATTCCGTTGTAACATCGGTAATCGGCCGTGTGAAATCATTCTGGGATAACAACAACCAGGCAATAAAACAGATAACTGAAGTTGTTTGGGGTGTAATTTCAGTGGTATTCCAAACGGCACTAAACGTTATCCTGGGCATTGTAACAACTGTTTTCCCTGTAATTCGTGGTATTATCGCAACGGTAATGAATGCGATACAATTAGTAATATCCCTAGTGTTAAACTTAATCACCGGAAACTGGGAAGGTGTCTGGAATTCAATACTTACATTCTTCCAACAAACATGGGATACGATAGTTAACGTTGCTGACGGTGTTTTAAACGGCCTGTTATCGTTTTTCCAGGGTACTGTCAACACAATAGGCACAGTGTTCAAAGTTGTAACAAAAGCTATTGGCGGGCCATTTGAAGACGCTTGGAAGATCGTTGATAAAGTTACAGGCTGGATCGGACAAGCTGTAGATAAGGTAAAAGGTTTCATAAGTGGTATAGCGGATTCTGCAAAGGCTGTTGGCGGTGCTGTCGCTGGCGCTCTCGGTTTTTCTGCTCCTACACCTGCATCTAGTGGCGGAGGTGGTCGTAGTATGGCTGTACCTGCTAGTGTTGGCGGTTTCGCAAATGGTGGCGTATTTAAACCAGGTATGGAACGTATGGTTAAGATCGGTGACGCGAAAGGCTACGATGAAGCGATTATGCCATTAAATGACGATGTATTCCAGAAGATCGGAAACGGTGTAGCGGAATCTTTAGGCGGTACAGGTGGCAACGATAAAGACATTCATTTGACTGCTAAAGTTGAAATGGACGGAAAAGTTGTAGGTGAGTTAGTGGCCGACACTGTAGAGCGCGTGAACACTAGAAAGAAAGAAACTAGAAAACTATTTTAAGAGGTGAAAGAATGAAGTGTTTAGAAAATTTAGCATTCTTCAGTTTTGACGGGAAAAGAAATGATAAGGTGATTCCATTACAGGGCGTTAAGCGTCCTGCATGGGCGCCTATCGAAAGAGCGTTCTTAGAAGTACCTCATTACCCTGGAGGGCGTTTACTACGTACAGAAACGAAAATGAGAGAGGTTTTAATACCTGTAGCATTTATATACGAAACATCTGAAGAAGGCGAACTATTAAAAGAAGAATTAGCCGATTGGCTCTATACGGATCAACCAGCCGAATTAATTTTCGATGACGAAAAAGAACGAACTTATTTGGCTGTAATTGATGGTGAACTCGATCCAGATCAATTAGTTGATATTGGACAGGGTGTATTGAAGTTTATATGCCCTATGCCTTACAAGTTAGGAAAAACACAAACTGTAGACTTTAAACAAGATTCATCAAGTGAACAAAATGCATATTTTAGAAACAGAGGGACTGTAGAAGCGAAACCTATTATTGAATTAGAAATGACTAAACCCTCTACAAATCTTGATGTTTGGTTTGGCAAATATCCACATGAGCGCCAGTATTTCCGAATTGGACAGCCTATGTCTATTCAAGATAAGCCAGTACAAGAAAATGAACGTGTTTTATGGGATGAAATGAACAATATAGTTGGTTGGTCTGACGCTGGAAAAACTATAACAGGCATGGAAAGTACGGGTAAATTTAAAGTGAATGCTGGTAAATTCGCGTTTGAAGTCGAGGATTTTGGAGAACCGAAAAAAGGAGCGTTCACAGGCCCTATTTTAAAACGATCAATCCCAGGTGGCCCGCTAACTGATTTTAGGGCTGAAGCATACGTGACATTGAAAGCTAAAAACTATTGGGAAATGGGACGAGTTTCTATGTTCTTGCTTGATGAACAAGGCGATATAGTGGCCGATATTAACATGAATGATCTTTACTGGACTACAGAAAGAGCGCACGGTTATGCACGCATAGGGAACGATAAGCAACCGAACAATACACGAAAGTTATTTGATTCTGGTGGCAATGGCAATACCGCTTTCAATAACTTTTATGGCCGTATCGCTATCGCTAGACGCGGGAAAAAGTGGTCTGTCTACTTTGCTAGGTTTAGAAGTGGAACGGAAATTGATGACGCCTCTGCTGTTGTGTATTTCACGGATGACGACAAAAACCCTATGACAGTAACAGGAAGAAGAGTGGCCCAGATTGCTATAGGCATTCAACGCTGGCAAGATAACGCGCCAGTTGATCTAATGAGAATTGATGATCTTAAAGTTTGGAAAGTTAATCAAGTGCCAAATGGCGGGAAGCCTTTTTTGCTGGACACTGGCGACAAAGTTATAATAGATACAGAGCGTTCACTTGTTACGATCAACGGAACGGACGTTATTTCCGCTAAAGATATTTTTAGTTCATTCCCTAAGATCATAAGAGGGGAAAACAGGCTTTCAATTATGCCACCAGACATAAAGGGAAAAGTAACATATAGAGAGAGGTACAGATAATAAATGCAAAATACAGAACTTCACATAATAGACTTTAAAACACAATCCATCGTGGCTACATTCCAGGATCAAGACTATTGGGATGATATGCGAGAGTGGGAATTAAAAAACAATGTTGACATTCTAGAATTCAAAGTCTTTGACGGTACGCGCCAATCAGTGACGTTGCAACAACAAAACTTAGTATTGCGCCAGGATCGTGAAGGGAACGTTATTCCATACACTATTGAAGATGAATGTGAGAAAACGGCAAAAGATCGTTCTATTACAGTTAGGGCGGTCGGTGCATGGACAGGACTTAGAAAGGCTGGCTACATTCGCCCGCAACGATTAGAAGCCCTTACAGCACACCAATATGTTAGCCTTGCAACTGCTGGCACTAAGTGGCAACCAGGGAACATTGAGTATGCATCATTCAGAACAATGACGCTGGACGAATTCACCGATCCTCTAACTCTATTAAAGAAAGTTGCAACTCTATTTAACTTAGAATTACAATACCGCGTAGAAATTGACGGGAATCAAGTTATAGGCTGGTTTGTTGATCTAGTTGAAAAGGTTGGGCGAGTTACACGAAAAGAAATCGAACTCGGAAAAGACTTAATCAATATCACACGTATAGAACACACTAAAAACGTTTGTACGGCCCTTGTTGGCTTTACCAGGGGTGAAGATAATGAAATGATTACCATTGAAGGGATCAACGCTGGATCGCCTTACATTGTGGATAATGAAGCCTTTCAGCGCTGGAGTGAAAACGGACAACATAAATATGGCTTCTATCAACCAGAAACAGAAGAACAAATTGACGCGAAACGCCTTTTAACTCTTATGAAAACCGAAATGGAGAAAAGAAAAAATTCTTCTGTAGGTTATGAAGTTGACGCGCTTGACATCGCTGAAGTGTTCGGCCTACGTCATGAATTGATCATGAAAGGTGATACAATCGGAATTAAAGACACGGCGTTTACACCTGCATTGTATTTAGAAGCCCGTGCAATAGGCGGTAAAGAGTCTAATAGTAATCCAGATACAAACCGTTATGCATTTGGTGAGTATCATGAGGTCGTTGATTATGACGCTGAAATGAGGCGTTTATACAACCGTGTACAAGGATTGCTTGAAAACAAAGCTGGTAAACCTATGCTGGATCAACTAGAAAAGCTAGTTAAAGAACAAGATGAGAAAATGAATGAGGTTGTAAAAGAAAACGAGCGTGTCCTGGAGGTTACGGAAAAGTTACAAGAAATGATTATTAACAATTCAGTAACGATCCACGACGGCCCAACTGCACCAACTGAAGGTTTAAAGGATGGAAAGTCATTATGGTTGGACACTTCAAACGGTAAACCTGGCATTCTAAAAATCTGGCGTAATGGTAAATGGGAGCCCGTGACAGAAGATTTTTCTGGGCTAGAAAAGCAAATTCGAGATGAAGTTGCAAAAGATGTGGAGGCATCAACAAAAGAATTAGATTCTAAGGTGTCGGAGGTCGAGCGTAAGGCGAACGAAGCCGATAGAAAGGCTGATGCATTAGAGAAGAGAGCAACCGATCTTGAAAGTAAGAATGGTACGTTAGAATCAAAGGCTGATGCATTAGAAAAGAAAACAACAACGCTAGAAACTAAAGCGAACGACTTAGATAAAGAGGTAACAACTTTAAAAGGTGGTTATGATTCTTTAGATAAGATCACGAAAGAGATCAAAGAAACAGACCGTGGCACACAAGAAACTCTAAAACAATTAAAGATTGATGGACAAAAAGTGGATCAAACAATTGTCGAGATCGGAAAATCGTTAGACGGTTTCAATCAATCTATTAGCCAGATCAAGAAAGATGCTGAAGAAACTAATAAAACAGTAGTGAAACAACAACAAACAATTGATGGTTTCACAACAGAGATCGGAAACTTAAAAAAGACTGATACAGAGATCAATGAAACGTTAGTCAAACAACAACAATCTTTAACAGGTTTCACAAGCGAGATCAGCAACCTTAAAAAGACTGCTGATGAATTGAAAGAAACGAACGTCAAACAACAACAGACGCTAGATGGTTTCACAACAGATATTACAGAAATGAAAAAGACTGAAGCTGAATTGAAAGAAACAAGTGTTAAACATCAACAATCAATTAACGGTTTCACAAATGAGATCAGCACGTTAAAGAAAAAAGATACAGAGATCAACGAAACATTAGTTAAACAGCAACAATCTTTAACAGGTTTTACAACAGAGGTTAACAACCTTAAAAAGACTGACAAAGAACTAAGCGAAACATTAGTTAAACAACAACAGTCTTTAACGGGCTTTTCTAATGAGATCAGCAATTTGAAAAAGACTGATACAGAACTTAATCAAACGTTAGTTAAACAGCAACAGACGTTAAATGGTTTCACAAATGAGATCAGCACATTAAAGAAAACTGACACTGAATTGAAAGAGACTACAGTTAAACAACAACAGTCGATCACTGGCATTTCTAATTCTATTGTAGAGGTTAACAAAAGCATTAGTGGTCAATCACAAAAGATCAATTCATTAGAAAGTACAGTTGACGGAAATAAAAAGTTGATCCAGAAAGTTGAGAAAGATACTGATAGTTTAGGTGTCGGGATCGGTGAACTAAAGAAAGAGACAACAGAGATCAAAGAAGAAGCCGGAAAACTTTCTACTAAACTAGAAAAGGTAGAGGCTCGAACAGTCGGAGTCGAAAACTGGTTTGAGCATACAGGCAAAGACGAAAAGCCGAAAACAATCGGTATGGGTAACGGTGCTATCGTTAATAAAGCTGGACAATCGTTTTATGACGGTTATGTCATTCTGGAATGTACGGATCACACCGACTCTTTCTATCAATTCCATTTAGACCAACAAAAGATGGGTGACTATGAAAAAGGGAAAGACATGACTATCTCTTTAGATATTCAAAATGACGTTCGTGTAGATATCATGTTATTCCAAAATATAAACAACGCATGGAACGAACAAGTTTATAAAAATATCCCTGCTGGTAACTGGCGAAGGGAATCGTGGACATTCAGAATAGACGAACGGTCTACAGGTTGGGGATTGCGTTTAAGATTCGAGCGTAACGAAATCAGCAAAGGTAAGAAATTCCGAATGGCTAAAGCTAAACTTGAAAAAGGTTCTGTACCGACTGATTACTCACGATCCACTTATGAATTAGAACAGAGTTATAAAGGCGTTAAAGAACGTATTGAGTCAGTAGAAGTTAAAACAAATGACATGGGAGATCGTAACTATATCCGTAACGGTGGTTACACTGATTTTTACACGGATAACGGCCTTGCATGGGATAAAAACCTGAATGGTAATTTACGTGCTGATTGGTGGAGTACAGGTTATAACGCTGGAGTTCCCGATCCTACAAAGGGTTACCATGCACATATCAACGAAAAACGTTTCGGGTTCCCTGTATTAGCATTAATTAATAGAAACGTTGGTCAAGTTGGTGCGAAACGCTGGTTAGGTTTTTCACAAAACATGGGAATGCAAAAACAATTCGTTTCCGATCTTCAACCTGGCGATTACTTTACTGTTTCATTTGATTTATGGACTAGTCGTGTTGGTGATAACGTCGCAACTGGATTGCATCATTTCATTGAAGGTAACGCAACGCAAAATTTCCACTCTGGACAAACAGAAGTTAAGTCTACAGTGGCCCAAAAGTGGCATAGAGTACACGCTACATTCAAATTACATGATAAATATGAAGCGAATAAAGGAAGTGCCTTTTACTTATATGGAGATCGTGACGCTGACGGGACAGATAAATATGTCAAGAATATTTCATTGGTGAAAGGAAGAATGCCTTTAGGCTATGCACCTTCTCCAGAAGATAGCGTTGACGTTAAAGTGTTCAATCAGAAAGTAACAGAGATCACAAAAGACGCTGAAGGCATCAAAACAGACGTTAAAAAAGTTACTGAAGTTACTACCGAACACGGGAAACAGATAACACAATCGCAAACACAAATGAAACAGTTGTCTGATGAAATGTCTGCAAAAATGAGTACCAAACAGGTAGAAGATTATGTTGCTGGTGTTGGTATGACTAACATTCTAAGAAATGCCGATCTGAAGACTGGCTTAAAAGTGCCGTATTTCGGTTTAACACAAGGGACAACAATAACAGATAGTAAGTACAGAAGTTTCAACACGTTCTGGAGTGACAAGACGGGCCGTACTGCTGATGATTGGCAAGGCGCTATATCAAATAGATACCCATGTCAAGCTGATGAAGATTTTGTTGCGTCATGCTGGTTCATAAGTGACAACCCTGCTTCCATAGATAAAGGGGCCGTTATGGAGGTTGAACAGTTTAACTCTGCTGGAACGAGAATAAGAACAGATAATGTGTCATTAAAACCACTGACAACATGGCAAAGAGCGTCATTTAAAGTTAAAACCGTCGCTAATGCCGTAACGATAACTTGGAGATACTATGCTGTAAGAAACGGTCGTTTGCGTGTCGGTATGCCTATGTTGCAAAGAGGAACTGTAGCGAGTGAATTCCAGGTAAATCCTGCTGATATTGCCGATGTGGACGCTTTAAGAGAAGATATTGCACAACGTATTGCAACAGAGGAATTTAATAGAGTTGTTACCAATATCAACAGAGAGATCAAGGCGAACGGTGAAGGAATTCTTTTAAAAGCGGATTCGGACAGTGTGTACACGAAACAACAGGCCGATGGAACATTTGCTAAGGAAGCGCACGTAAAGACGTTAGAAGCTAAAATTCAAGTGAATGAGAGAAATATCAATCTATCGGTTAAAGAAAATGACATTATCTCTAAAATTAACATATCTAAAGAAACAATATCTATTGAGGCAAGACGAATTAATTTGATCGGTTTCGTTACGGCACAACACATAAAAGGTTCTGTACTAGAGGGTGTGAGAATCAAGACTGCACCGTCTGGAAAACAAAGATGGGTTGAGTTAAATGAACAGCATATCAACATGTATGATAAAGGCGTTAACCGTATGTACTATGGTTTCTATGATTCTGGTAACGATGTACAACCAACAATTGTATTAGGTAAAGGCTCTGTAGGTGATTTGCTGGGGGCTATGGTATTCCACCAAACAACACCAGGAGGTAATAACTTCAATACAGCATATGGCCGAATTGGAATGGTTCACCGCACGGAAAACGGCGATCTGCTCATGAATGCATCTATTGAGTTTCAACGTGACGGAGGGAATTTGTTACACCACTGTTGGGGCCAGATGAATTTCAGAAGTAACACGCAAATGATGTTTGAAACTAACGGTATTCTTCAGTTAACTACAAACTTCACTGACGGTGCTAAAAACGTTAACGTTATTGCTACAAATAACTTTGATGTTATGGCCCATAATAACGTATGGATGAACTCAAACCAAACACAATATTACCAAGCTGGAAACGGACGTATTGAGTTTGCGAAAAAGGATTCTGGAAAACCTGGTATAAAATTTAACCTTTCTAACGTGAATGATGCTGATATTAATTTTGGTACAGATATCACATTGAGATCTTCAAACGTAACTGGTTACACTGGGAATATGCAAATTAAAAACTGGGATGGTACAGCGTTCAGAGATCTAGAAGTTAGGGATGTAAAACATTATGGTCGTATCTCTCAAGTGTCGAAACGACAATTAAAACAAGCAATAAAGGACGTTGAATTTGATTCATTAGAGAAAATCATGGATCTTGAGTTAAAGAGTTACTACATGAAATCAGAGATAGAACGCCTTTATGAAATGAGAGAGAACAGAAAAGAAGACGATCCATTACCGACTTACAACGATATTGATATTAGTTATGGATTTATCGTTGAGAATACAGATCCTGTTTTCCAGGTCCCTAAAGGTGACGCAATGGACATGTACGCAATAGCGACTATTCACATTGACGCAACTCAAAACATTAACCGTCGTTTAGTAGAGGCTGAAAGAGTTATAGAGACTCAAAATGACACTATCAAAAATCAAAACGATAGAATTTATAATATAGAAAAACAATTATCACAAGTGTTAGAATTGATAGGGAAGGAATGATAAGCTAAAATGGAAAATTTCATTATGGAACAACTTGCAAGCGGTGGCGTTGTCGGTTTATGTATCGGCGGGTTTGCCTGGCTTTTCCGTTACGTGTTAAAGCGCAACGAACATAGAGAAGAAAAGTTAGAGAAAGAAATTGAAAAAGGTGCACAACGAGAACAAAGTTATCAAACTACAATTCGTGACAATCATGATATAATGAAACAACAAGCTGAATCATTGCGGGATGTTGGCGAAATTAAAAACATTCTAAAGATAAAAATTTCTGAAGAACAGCGAATTGAAACACATTAATCTAAATTTATTTAACAAAATTGGAGAGTGGTTTTTTATGGGTTACATCGTAGATATTTCTAAATGGAACGGCGATATCAATTGGGATATTGCAGCAGGACAACTGGACCTAGCTATTGCTAGGGTTCAGGATGGTTCTAATTATGTTGATCCTTTATACAAAGGTTACGCGGAACAAATGAAAGAAAGAAATATTCCTTTTGGAAATTACGCTTTCTGTCGTTTTGTATCTATTAACGATGCAAAGAAAGAAGCGCAAGACTTTTGGGCGCGCGGTGATAAGGCAGCTAAGTTTTGGGTTGCTGATGTAGAGGTAACAACTATGAACGATATGCAAGCGGGAGTACAATCCTTTATAGATGAATTACGCCGTTTAGGTGCTGAAATTGTTGGTTTATATGTTGGACATCATAAATATGAAGAGTTTGGCGCGAAAAACATTAATTGTGATTTCGTTTGGATCCCACGTTATGGAGAAAATAAACCTGCGTATCCTTGTGATTTATGGCAGTACACTGAAACAGGAAGTATTCCAGGAATTGGGAAATGTGATATTAACCGACTGAATGGAAGTAAACCTTTAGAATTCTTCACTAACAGTAAACAAATGATTCAGTCAGGTGCTTTTGATGCTCAACATCTTAATGATGTAATAGGCGCGTTTCAGTCTCTTAATATGACTGCTAAAATAATTTTACAAGAAGACAAGTTACTTTATGTAATTACTGATCCAACTGGACCTAATCAATTATCGCAAATGAAAAAATGGTTTGATGATCGTGATTGGTGGTATATGATGGTATAAAAGAAAAGACCCTAATTACTAGGGTTTTTTCTTTTTGGGTTAATAATACGTTTACTAGTGAATTTGATAGTCCGAAAATCTTTGATGATTATATAGCTAAGGATTTCATTTCACAAAAAGAACGTAATGATATTGAAACGAACATGGTTCAAGGAATACATTTTTTCAATAAAGACATTGCACAGCAGTTTCAAGATAATCCGAAAGAAATATTAAAGTGGATTACGCAAGTTCAATTATCACCAACACCTTTAGCACGCGCGGCATATTGTGAAAGAGTATTACTACATGAGATTACATTAGGAGCAAAACAATACGTTATACTCGGTGCGGGCTTAGACACATTTAGTTTTAGACATAGAGAGTTAGAGAATAAAATAGAAATATTTGAAGTGGATCATCCTTCTACGCAAGAGTTTAAAATACAAAGAGTGAAAGAAGCAGAGCTTGAAATCCCAAGCAATCTTCATTTTATTTCAATGGATTTTACTAAAGGTTTCTCGAAGCAAACATTAGTAAATGAAGGATTTGAAAATAAAAAGACTTTCTTTAGCCTTTTAGGTGTTACGTATTATTTAACGAAAGAGGAACTTTCCAGTTTAATAGAATATTTATTCGAGATAGTTCCAGCAGGAAGTTCTATCGTTTTCGATTATCCTGATGAAAACTTATTTACGGAAAAAGGATTATCCAATCGAGTTGAAAATATGATAAAGATGGCTGAGATAGGCGGAGAACCGATGAAATCATGTTTTTCTTACGGAGAAATGGAAGCACTGCTAGAGAAATCGGACTTACTCATTTATGAGCACTTATCACCAGAGGATATTCATACATTATATTTTGAAGGACGAAACGATTATTTAGAAGCTTTTGAGACGGTGCATTATGTACATGCGGTGAAGAAGTAGAGGATTAGTAGGCATGGGGAGGGATCTCTGTGTCTTTTTTTGTGGAAAACAAGAGGATGGGATTTATTGAGAAAGATAATGATAGATATATTGTTACATGAGTTACTACATCTAGATGAACATAAGGGAGAATGTGGGGTGTATTTGTCGAAAAAACAGAATGTTCAACGAAAATTCGCGATTATGTTATATAATGATTTTAATAAACCATATTTTAGAAATTACCCCCGATTATGTAGAAAGTATATTTTGTTTTGATAAGCTAAAAGAACTTGTAGTGGGGCTTGTTACAAGTTCTTTTATTTGTAAAATTTTTATTGACTAAAATATGGAAAAAAGGAGGGTGCAAGTTTGATAAGAAATTTAAAGAAAGCAGCACTTAATTCGTTAGATGGGAAATGGGGAGTAAGTATAGGGGTATCGGCGTTATACTATTTTGTACCAACTTTAAGTGCATCAGCGATTGCTAGTTTTATATATTTAATACTTGGCCTGTTTATTGGGGTAATTGGTTTGGATGTTTTCTTTATTTATTCAATTGGTGGGCAACCACAAGTAGATCCAACAGCACTAGTTTTACTTATTCTAAGTTGTTTTTTTATAGGACTGATTTGTTTCTTAATTTACAGTGTCATACAAGGTATCTTTAATTATGGGTATTCTGTTTTCACCTTACGCTTAGGTAAAAATGAAGATGCTAAGGTGGACGATGTATTTGTGGGGTTTAGGAAGAACAATTTGTTTAAATCAATGAAATTAGGAGTGTTGCAGGCTATTTTTCTATTTTTATGGAGCCTGTTATTAATTGTTCCAGGTATTATTAAATATTTTTCTTATTCAATGGCATATTATATTTTAATAGAGAATCCGGATTATACAGCAAGTGAAGCACTAAGGGAGAGTAAAAGAATAATGAAAGGGCATAAGTTCAAGTTATTTGTTCTTTGGCTATCTTTTATTGGTTGGTTTTTATTAACAGCATTTATAGGTATGTTTACATTTAATCTGTCATTCATATTCATTTCCCCTTATTACAACACAACTGTCTCGCATTTTTACTTAGACTTAATTAAGAAACAGGATGCTAGAGAAGCGAAGGTAAGTATATAAAGAATATAATTAGTAAGAAAATATTTTTAATGTATATTTTCTCGATTGTGGTCATGCAATTAAGCATATCCCTTTTTAATATGATATTGAAAGAAATAAAGTAGCTGCAATTGGATATGTTTTACTTATAATAATTTGGGTAAGGATATTATAACATTGGAGGGATTTAAAATGGGGAAGAGTGAGATATTTCAGGATTTTAATTTTAAATTAGTAGTAATTGATGCTTTATTAGATAAAGAGCCATTATTTTCAAAAGAATTAAAAGACTTAATAGAAAAGTATACGAATAATTTCGAATGGTATTCAGGAGCTGGGCCAATTGTTGAAATTAGAGATTTTTTAGAAGAGTTAATTTTGGAAACAAGTGATTTGGAAAAGATTGAATCCCTTTGCTTTGATGGAGGAAATGAAATTTATCATATCTTAAAGCCAGATTGGGATGGTGAAGACAGTTTATTTGATGTAATATCTGTTGAAGGATTTCAAAATTTAAAAAATCTAAAAATAGTGGAATATATTTCAATGTGTTACCCAAAAGTATTAGAACCATTTAAACAAGCTGGAATTGAAATTGAGGATTAATGAGGGAAAAGTTATATAATAATGGAAGTGATTCTTATTAAGAAAGAGTCACTTTTTCTTATGCAACGAACAAAGCAGAATGGAGGATATTATGATAATAATCGATAAAGATGGTGAAGGCTACTGGAGTAAAACTGTTGATTTGGGCATTTTAGGTAAATTCAATAGCATTTTTATAGATTTAGATGGATGTGATATAACAGGGGCGACGGATAATATGACTCAAGAAGAAAAGGTAGAAAAAGCTAAAAAATATTATGGTAATAGATTCAAAGAGTTAGAAACCAATGTTGGATTTATAAATGAGCAATTTCTAATGTGGATTATAACGCATTTATGTGATATAGAATATCCATTTTGGGAATTTGGTGATGAAGATGAAAGTAGTGAAGATTATCAGATTATATAGTAAAAGAAGAAATAAAAAAATTCGAAGATGAAAATGGACAATTGCAATATGATCCGTATAGTCCAAGTCCGATTTATAGAGAAATTCAGAAATATAATGCATATAATAATGAAGATAATTTATTAAGCTATGAAATCATAACGAAATATTTACCGGTTCTTGATTTCAAAAAACTTGTAGATACAATTAGACCTAATAGTATAGATACATTTGAAGATAACATAAACTTTCAAGTGAGTAGTGAGGTTTGTGGTGGAATGTTACTTTGTGCTACTTACGGAACAATTTATGCTAATAATGAGCTAGAAGTTACGCATAATTGTTAATACAAAGATTACTGATAGGTATATGGCTACACATCTATTAACTGAAAAATATTAATTGCAATCAAGCGTAAAAAAAACTCGATTCTTATTAAAAAAATAGCGTTCTTTTACTATTCAAATATGATTACATCTGAAGTTAATGAAGATTTCTTCTGCAAAAGTAGTAGATTTTTTATTTGAATTTACTACCTCAGTTTGATTTATCATATTTCAATCTCAATAGAATAGTAAATAGGTATAAAAGATATGGAGATACATACTTTAGGTTTTAAAATACAGTAACTTTTGTGAAATCAAAATGGAAAATAGAAGATGTTAAAATTACATGTATGTACACCCCATATGTGTATATTTGCTGCTCAATAAACTACCATCTCACGTAAGTTTATACCACATTTTCACTTTTATTTACAAAAAATACTATTAAATATTTTCGGATAATTGTTATAATATAATTAAATTGATATAAAAGTTTTTTTCTAGATTGTGTATTTGAAGAATTCTCATGCAAAAAGAGCAAGTTCTCAAGTAGAGAGCTTGCTCTTTTTTGAAGAGAAATAGGATTAGAAGTACATAAGGGGATAGCAGGATTTTATAAAAAGACTTTCTGTATGTATCCACAACAATGTTTAGATGTAAAGGATTTTTAAATTTATAAAAAGATTAAGAGGCGATAGAGAATGAAAAGATATATTAGTATAAAAGGAATTGGCACATATCTTCCGAAAAGAAAGGTAGAATCTTTTGAAATAGATCGCATGCTACATGTGCCAGAAGGCTGGACATTAAAAAAAGCTGGGGTAAAAACAAGATATTTTGTTGATGGGGAAACGTCTTCTTATATGGGGGCAGAAGCTGCAAAAAAAGCTGTAGAAGATGCTAAGTTAACTTGGGATGATATCGATTGTATTATTTGCGGAAGCGGAACGATTCAACAGGCAATACCTTCTACAGCGTCACTTATTCAAGAACAGCTCGGGCTACAGCATTCTGGTATTCCATGTTTTGATATCAATTCAACATGTCTAAGTTTCATAACAGCACTTGATACAATTTCTTACGCAATGGAATGCGGGAGATACAAAAATGTTGTTATTATTTCTTCTGAAATTTCTTCTGTTGGATTAAATTGGGGACAAAATGAAAGCAGTATTTTATTCGGTGACGGTGCGGCAGCTGTAGTAATAACAAAAGGCGATCATACATCTTCTATTATTGCTTCCCATATGGAAACATATAGCTCTGGTGCGCATTTATCAGAAATTCGTGGCGGTGGAACGATGATTCATCCTCGCGAGTATAGTGAGGAACGAAAAGAAGACTTCTTGTTCGATATGAATGGAAGAGCCATTTTTAAACTATCTTCTAAGTATTTGTTGAAGTTTATCGACAAGCTACTTATGGACACTGGTTATACTCTAGCCGATATTGATTTAATTGTTCCTCACCAAGCAAGTGGACCAGCTATGAGACTCATTCGTAAAAAATTAGGTGTTGATGAAGACCGCTTTATGACCATTTTTGAAGACTACGGTAATATGATTTCCGCATCTATTCCAGTCGCTCTTTTCGAAGCGATTAAGCAAAAGAAAGTGCAACGTGGAAATAAAATACTATTATTAGGTACTTCTGCAGGACTTTCAATCGGGGGCATCCTTCTTGAATACTAAGAAAACAGTATTAATTACAGGGGCACGTGCACCAGCAACTCTGCATGTATGCAGACTGTTTCATAACGCTGGACATACCGTTATTATTGCAGATAGTATTCCTTATCCATTAAGTAAAGTTTCAAAGAGTACGGATTACTTTTATGAAATTCCTTCTCCAAAATGGAAAACAAATGAAAGTATCCGTGCGCTACTATCCATTATTCAACGACACAATGTGGATTTGCTTATTCCTACTTGTGAAGAAGTGTTTTATATATCTAAATATAGAGAAGAATTAAGCGCATTTTGCCATGTATTAGTAGATGATTTTCAAAAACTTTCATTACTGCATAATAAGTGGGAATTTATTCAATTCGTAGCGAATTTAGGGTGGCAAGTACCTGCAACATATAGAATAAATAATGAAGAAGCGATAAGTTCAATGATGCACAAAACGCCAGCTCATACTCCTTTTGTACGAAAGCCGATTTTCTCCCGTTTTTCTGATAAAGTGGAATTTATTACAAAAGAGGATGCTCTAAAAGAAAGCATGATAGATAAGTCGAATTATATTATGCAAGAGTTTATACGAGGGACGCAGCACTGTTCCTACAGTATTGCACAATCTGGGAAAGTGTTAGCTCACTCTACGTATAAAACGGAATTCACGGCAGGCTTAGGTGCTACCATTGCGTTTCAGCACACGAATCATCCTAAAATTGATCAGTTTGTGAGACATATTGTAAAAGAGCTAAATTTCTCAGGACAAATTGCTTTTGATTTTATCGTTACAGAGGATGGGGATGCGATTCCGATTGAATGTAATCCACGTACTACAAGTGGATTACATTTATTCGATGAGGAAATATTGCCGGCTTTCTTTCATGAAACAGTAAACAATACACTCATTCCAAGACCAAACTCTGAGTGCGCAATTCGGTTAGCGATGCTTCTATATGGATTTCCTTATTTAAAAAGTAAACAAAAGCGTAAGCGATGGTTAAAAGTTCTATGCTCTTATCCAGATATCGTTTATCGTCACAATGATTGGAAACCATTTTTTTATCAGTTTTTTAGCATGTATAAATTATGGCGTGAAAGTTATAAACATGAACGGACTATTTTAGAGCAAACAACATATGACATATCGTGGGATGGTGAAGATTTATGAAAATGCTAGTAACTGGTGGAACGGGCTTTCTAGGACAAAAACTCGCCTTTCGACTGAAAAATATGGGCTATGAAGTAACGGCAACGGGAAGAAATAAAACAATCGGTAAGGTATTAGAACAAAATGGAATCGAGTTTGTTCATTGTCCTCTTGAAGACAGGGATCGTGTGCTACAAGTTTGTAAAGATAAAGATTATATCTTTCATAGCGGCGCACTTTCTTCCCCTTGGGGCAAATATGAAGATTTTTATAATGCGAATGTGTTAGGAACGAAACATATTATCGAGGGATGTCAAAAGTACGGTATAAAACGCTTGATCCACGTATCAACACCAAGTATTTATTTCTATTATGATGAGCGACAAAATGTAGTAGAAAACGCGAAACTTCCTGATACATTTGTAAATCATTATGCAACAACGAAGCACATGGCTGAACAAGCTATTGATCAAGCTTTCATGCATGGTTTACCAGTTATTACAATACGCCCGCGCGCTTTATTCGGACCAGGAGATAACGCGATTCTTCCGCGTCTTATTAAAGTATGTGAAAAGGGTGCTTTACCGAGAATTGGTACTGAAAATGTTCTTGTTGATATTACGTATGTTGAGAATGTTGTAGATGCTTTACTTCTTTGTATGCATTCCCCAAAACATACATTAGGGCAAAAGTACAATATAACAAATGACGAACGTGTAAATTTATATGAGGTCATAGAAAATGTAATGAAGCGTCTTGATAAGGAAGTAAAATATAAAAAAATTTCCTACAAAACCGCTTTTTCACTAGCTGCTATACTAGAAGGAATCTCAAAAACTATTTTATTTGGAAAAGAACCTATTCTCACAAAATATACTGTTAGTGTCCTTTCAAAAAGCCAGACCTTAAATATTGATAAAGCTAAAGAAGAACTAGGATATGCTCCAAAGATCAGTATAGAAGAAGGAATTACAAAATTTGTAGACTGGTGGAAAATACAATGAAAATCAAATCTTTAAAGCTATATGATACAGGATATTGCACACATCCAGAAAAAATCGCATATTCCAAGGGCAGTTGGAAACAAATCAGTTTTCCAGCTACAGTAGGATTACTCCAGCATCCAGTATTAGGATATATTTTATTTGATACTGGATATGCGGGACATTTTAAAGAGGCGACAAAAAAATTTCCTTACTCTGTATATGCAAAACTTACGCCTGTTCATTTCACGGAAGAGCAATCTATTAAACAGCAACTTCTTCTTGATGGTATTCAGCCAGAAGAAATTAAATATATTATTCTTTCTCATTTTCATGGCGATCATACTGCTGGTTTACCTGACTTTCCAAAAGCGAAAATATTAACCTTCGCAAAAGCTTATGAGGATATTAAAAAGAGAAGTAAATTTGGTGCTCTATTAAAAGGGTGTCTAAAAGATACACTGCCGATGGATTTAGAGGAAAGAATGTCATTCATTGATCAAACTTCATCCCTTAACTTACCTTCTACATATGGAAAGTTTGAAGAGGGGTATGATGTATTTGATGATGGCTCATTATTTGCTGTTGACTTAACAGGACATGCAACGGGACAATTCGGTCTATTCGTTCATTTACAGAGTAATAAAATTGTCTTTCTTTGTGCAGACGCAGTGTGGCTAAGTAAAACGTATCAAAACCTTGTATTTCCTAGTAAGATTGCCAACCTTTTAACTAGCGATCCAAAATCTTACCGAAAGAATATTGAGAAGTTACACCATTTATCACAAACATCACCTGAGATCGAAATTGTACCAACTCATTGTGAACATACATGGGATAAAATTAAAGCAGGGGTGTACTATGAATAAACTACGAATTCTCAAGCGATACTTGAAAACAAAATATGGCTTGAGATTTTCAAATCGCAAACAATTGGAAAAGTTTCATAAACAACAAATAGAAAAACAACTTTTGTTCACGATAGAGACGTCTCCTTTTTATCGCCAATTATATACGCCATTTTTAAATGAAATTCAAAAGGGGAATTTGTCTGCACTCCCCATTATTGATAAAGAAGTAATGATGGAACATTTTGATACATTAAATACAGTCCATATTTCAAAGGAAGAAGCGTTTCACGTAGCATTTGAAGCAGAAAAGACCCGGAATTTCTCACCAACCATTCGTAATATAACTATCGGTTTATCATCAGGTACTAGTGGGAATCGTGGAGTTTTTCTCGTTTCCGAGGAAGAACAAACGTTGTGGGCTGGCTCGATTATTGGAAAGGTGCTTCCTTCTAGCATTCTACATAAACACACGATTGCTTTTTTCTTACGTGCAAATAGCAATTTATACGAAGCGACAAAAAATAAGCGAATCTCATTTCATTTTTTTGATTTACTAGACTCGTTTCAGCAGCATATCACGCGATTAAATGAAATACAGCCATCTATTTTAATTGCACCTCCGTCTATGTTACGGAAAATTGCTTACTGGCAGCAAGAAGGACTGATTACGATTTGTCCCCAAAAAATTATCTCTGTAGCAGAAGTGCTTGAAGATATTGATAGAGAGTTTATTTGTGCAACTTTCAAGCAGACAGTACACCAAGTTTACCAATGTACAGAAGGTTTTCTTGCTACCACCTGCAAGCAGGGAACGTTACACATTAATGAAGATCTCGTTCATATTGAAAAAGAATACTTAGATCAAGAGAAAGGGATATTCGTTCCCATTATTACTGATTTCATGAGGAAAACACAGCCGATTATACGCTATCGTCTCAATGACATATTAATTGAGAAGAAAACGCCGTGCAGCTGTGGTTCACCTTTCTTAGCATTAGAACGAATTGATGGTCGATGTGACGATATATTTATTGGAATAAGTGAATTAGATAATAAAGAAATATCTATTTTTCCAGATTTCATTAGAAGAGCAATTTTGTTTGCATCTAGTGACATTCAAGAATTTAAAGTAATACAGCATAGCGTAGACAAAATTGAAATTAAACTTAAAGCACTCCCTGAAAATCTGGAATTATGTAAATCAAATGTAATGAAAGAGTTACATACACTATGGTCTACTAAAAAGTGTGCGATACCACAGTTCTTCTTTTCACATTACGATATTCAAGTATATGATAAAAAATTAAAAAGAATAGAAAGTCTTGTAAGGCGTGGTGAACATAAATGATTCAGTTACATGATGTTCATTCCTTGCATAGTATTGATTGGGAATCAAAAAAAGATGGGGCATACGTGCGAGATAGTTTCCTGCCTCTTTTTCAAAAGGGCGTTACAGCATGTATTGAAAATGTTAACACGGAGCTCTTTCTATTAGAAATCGATGATCTCATCTTGCCAGTTACTCTTAATAACGCAGAGTTCGAAAATTCATATGTATGTTCTCCTTATACACATTACGTATCTTATGCGTTAGAAGAGCTATGGGAGTTGAAAAAACCGTGGCTAGAGAAGCTATTAACCTATCCGCTTCATCTTATGGGAAGTTGGCTACGACGAACGAATATTAATAAAGTAATTGTCGTAAATAATTGGATGCTTTCAACAAACCTTTATCACTCTATCAACGAACGACAAATCGAACAAATTACAAATCTATTTGTTGAGAAATTTCCAGAGCATACAATTTTATTTCGCTCTTTAAATAACGCATTATATCCTGTAACGACAGAAGCACTATCTACAGTAGGTTACAAGAAAATTATGTCTCGTTCTATATACTTATTTGATCCGAAACAGTATAAAAAAATGAATCGAAAAAAACGAAAAGACTTATTAAACGATAAAAGCTTATTAGAGAAAAGCAATTATGAAATCATTACGAATGAAGAATTAACAAAGGAGGATATTTTACAAATTTCCCATTTATACAACCAACTATATATCGAAAAATATTCCGCCCATAACCCAATGTTTACACCTGCTTATTTATGGAATGCTCTTCAGCATCGTTTATTTGAGATAAAGGCCATAAAAAAAGGGAATACCATTGATGGTGTCATTGCTTATTTCATTAGGGATGGAGTTATGACAACGCCGATCCTTGGCTATAATACAAACTTTGACCAGCAACAAGGTTTATACCGTATACTTTCCCTCCTTATTACAATGGATTCTATCGAAAAAGATTTAATTTGCCATTGTAGTGCTGGGGCTGGAGAGTTCAAACGAAATCGTGGTGCAACACAGCAAATTGAATACAGTTATGTATATAACGATCATCTACCACCTAGCCAACAAAAGGTATGGAAAGTATTAATGTGGATATTAAATACATATATAGAACCGATGGCAAAAAAAAATCGCTTTTAAACAAAAAAACTTTTATGATTGCTTGTTACCTGGAACTCTTTATTTAAGTGTAGCTGCAATACCCACGTTATGGAATTTATATAGTATATTTTTAATGATTTATTTTATATTTATCGTTTGGATGAAAGAGAGAAGTGCTTGAAGAGTAGTTCTCTTTTTTATTAAGTTTTTGAAACATCGCATTATATACATACAGTAAAGAAGTAGAAGATTAGTAGGCATGGGGAGAAATCTTTATGTCCTTTTTTATGAGGATTTTTAATTTTAAAAATAAATTGTAAAAAATAATTTACAATTTGTAAAAAATAAATTACAATTATCTCAAGAGGTGTTACTATTGTTGCATAATAAAATTGTAGTTTGTCGAGCAGAAAAAGGTTGGACCCAAGAAGAACTGGCAACAAGAGTGGGAGTTAGTCGTCAAACTATCGCTACTCTTGAAAAGAATAAATATAACCCTTCTCTAATTCTTGCCTTTAAAATCGCAAATGTATTTGAAAAGCCGTTAACCGACGTATTTGATTATCTAGAGGAGTGATACATATGTTGTTGTTAAAAATTTTATTATTTGGTTTAATAGTGATAAGTAAGATGTATGTAATAAAATTTCAATCAAGTGATGAAGCAAATGACGAAAGAGGAAGAGAAATTCTATATAAAACAAATAATGTTTTGTACAATATTCTATATTTAGGTATCCTTGCCATTATTGTTTTACAATTAATTGATATTATTCCTTTGAACTTTCTACCTGATTTGTTATTATATTTTGCACTTTCATTAAGTGTGTTAGGCAGTATTTTTATATTTATCAACAGAAACAGTAAAAATTACTAATACGAGTTAAGTGTTTAATCTTGTTCTGTTAGTTGATTGAACAAAATTTATTTTTTAGTAAGCTACATAAAATAATCAATCTTTTTCATGAAAATTTAAGGAAGCCAAAAGAACCCCACACATTTCAATCAAAATGTGTGGGGTTCTTCTTTTTATAGAATAAATATTTGCAGCAATACTTTGGTCAAATTTTAATTAAAACTAAAATCCACCTTTTCTATTATAAATTTTTGTAGTTTGGAATATATCTATTTGATTAACCAAACTAGTATTTTAGAGACATTAACTTAAACCATAAATATAACCGCATGTCTATCTTGTTAATGAATTTCATTTTCCTCGGATAAAGAACAGTAAAACCCCTAAGCATGTAAATCTTTGATTTTTATTACAATTATGTAAGGTTAAGTAATAAAAATCGATAGAACGGGATATTAGAATAGGATACTCTGATTGATGGGTAGAATATTCTGAAAAAAAGGGTGACGCAAATGAAGAATAGGCAAAAAGCATCGATAATATGCAAAAGTATTTTATGTTTAATTATTTGCATATTTATTACGAATGAAGCATGGTTTACAAATGTGGTGAGGGCAGAATCGGGCACGTTGACTGATAGGAGTATAGAGGATTTTAAAAAAAAGTTGGATGAACAGGTACCAAAATGGCAGGGGAATTATGAGGTACCAGGGATTGCAATAGGGATTGTACATGAGGGGCGTATTGCTTATACACTAAACTACGGTTATGTAGATAAAAAGACAAAAAAAGCAGTGAGTGATGATACTTTGTTTCAAGCTGGTTCCATATCTAAAAGCCTTACAGCGTGGGGAATCCTACATCTTGTAGACGAAGGTCGTTTATCACTAGATGATCCCGTTGGAAAATATCTGACCAAATGGAAATTACCTAATTCAGAGTTTAATAATAATGAAGTCACAATAAGAAGATTGCTAAGCCATATAGCAGGGCTGTCTGCACATAAAGGATACCTCGGGGTTGCACCAGGGAAAAATCTTAATTCTATCGAGGAGTCTCTGTCTGGAAAAGGATGGCTTAATGAACAAGTGGAGGTTACCAATAAACCAGGTTCAGAAACAATTTACTCTGGTGGCGGATATACAATTTTACAACTTGTAATTGAAGAGGTTACCGGAATATCGTTTGATCGCTATATGGAAGAACAAATTATGAAACCTTTAGGAATGAAATCTAGTTCATTCTTACAACGCCCTGAAAATCATAACCTTTCGAAAGCTTATGGATATTTGGGAGAGGAGCTCCCTAGTTACCAATTTACCGAACAGGCTGCTGCAGGTCTCAAGACAAATGTTACGGATATGATGACATTGATACTTGCAAGTATGGATACAAATAATAAAGGGAATGGTGTCATCAAAAGTGGACGTGTTGAGGAAATGCAAAAGCCAGTATTAGGGGAGAATGGTTTAGGTATATTTGAAAAAAAACTATCTAATCAATGGAAATTAATTTATCATTCTGGTGACAATCGAGGCTGGCATTCTTTTTATGGTTTCATTCCTAATACAAAGGATGGATTGGTAATCCTTACAAATGGTGAAGGTGGTATAGACTTACGACAGGATATTTACCACGCATGGATGGAATATGAAACTGGAAAATTACCTGAAAGTTACTTCTCTCTAGCTGAGCAGAGAAAAAGTAATTCCATTACATCAATTGTTATTGGAGCCACACTTAGTGTATATTTACTGCTATTTGTGATTAGATTGTACAAAAGTAGAAGAACTTTCATTTTTAAGCAAGAGAAGAAACCTTACATAAGATTAGTAGTTAGGGTATTTTTACTTAGTATTACTGCTATGCTTGTATTTGGAGCTGCCTATTTGTGGAGGATTTTCAGTTTGAATTCTGGTAATACAATAAATTTTATTCTAATAATGGCGTGGGTTATAACATTATTAATTAGTGGCTTTTTCCCGAAAATTAGAAGTAATAAAAAACAACGTATGAAACTAAAAGATTTAACATCAAAATTTACATTTATGTAATGTTAAAGGCTAGAAAGCTAGATTGGCGTGAATCTCGAATTGTGGAGTGCAATGAAAAGACAAAATCTCTTAAAAAACACTTAATTTTTTACCCAATCTACCTTTACAATCGCTCCCTATAATATGAATTGGACAAGCATCTAAGAGAAAGCAGAACATGTCAGTTTCTACATTCTGTTATTAGGGGGAGAGTTTGAGTGAAAAAGACAGTTGCTTCGTTAGCAGTTATGGCGGCACTATTGCCGACGTTTTCAGTGCATGCGGAAGGAAAAGAGCAAGTCCGAAAATCAGCTACAACTTTTAATGTTATTAGTGATATTCAAGGGGATTTAGGGGATTTTGATCACGTATTAAAAGATATGAACAAAGTGACACCACTTTCTAGAGCGCTTATTATGAATGGGGATATAACACCAACTGGACAGCAGTCACAATATGATGATGTAAAGCGCGTGCTAAACAAAAATAAGCATCCGGAAAATGTATGGTCAACTGTTGGGAATCATGAATTTTACGCTGGTAAATGGACAGCTGATGGGAAACTCTCTCAAAATACATGGCCAAATGGTGTAACGGAAGAGACATTGTTTAATCGATATTTAAAATTTAGCGGACAAGATAAGGTATATCATAAAAAAGAATTAGATGGTTATCCGCTTTTATTTTTAGGAACTGAAAAATATATGAAATACCACGATTCAAAAATGTGGGATGAAGTATATATGAGTGATGAGCAATTAGGATGGTTAAAACAAAATTTAGAAGAGTATAGTCAAAAAGATAAAAATAAGCCGATTTTCATTTTCTCTCATCACGTTTTACCTGATACAGTATCTGGATCAAGACAAAATCCGTATTTACAAGATTATTTAAACGTTGATAAATTGTACGATATATTAAAAGACTATCCGCAAGTTGTTTTCTTTACGAGTCATACGCATTGGGATTTAAATTTAGCGGACTGGGCTGGTAAAAAGAAAATTGCAGGCGGAGATGAAAAGGGATTTACAGTTGTAAATACGGGCGGCATTGAAACAGGATGGAGGTCAGCTGGTCCAAATGGCGGCGAGATTCATGCTCCTGATGGATCTTCTTTTAAACAAGGGTTGCAAGTGAAAGCATATGGTAACGATGTTGTCGTAACGGCTTACGATTATAAACGTGATAAAGGTATAAAGAACTTATTAATTAGTGATGCAAAAATTGCACAAATGGCACCAGATGTAACGGCTGATGATAGTAAAAACGTAATCGTTGGTGCAACAGAGTATATGGAGTACAATGTAGAAGGAATGAATGAGTGGTACACGTACAATAAAGCGAATCCTCCAAAATTTGATGGGAACAAAATTGTATACGTACGCCATAAAGGCGAAATGAATTTAGAGCCAGGATTAACGCAGCTTCTTCGTTTTTCGGTAAATAAGTGATTGGTAAGGGCCTACTTCTTAATGAGTGGGCTCTTTTTATTTTGTCGTTTTTTATCGGCAAGTCGATATATTTTAAGTATCGGTCGATATAATTTGAAAATCGCTAATATAAATTTCATGTACCGTATTGAAGTTAAAATCGTTAATGCAATTTCATGCACCGAAACGAAATTCCCTACATTTTTAATCCAGAAAGGTGACTTCATCATTTTTCCATGTAATAATAGTATGGTTACATTTACTGTGAAAGAGTATAAAAGGAGCGTTATTGATGAATTTAGCTAAATTTCCGAGAAAAAAATATACAGAATCATATACACCAATTGAAAAATTAAACAATTTTTCTGAAGCACTTGGTGGGCCAACTATTTATTTTAAACGAGATGATTTACTTGGTTTAACAGCTGGCGGTAATAAGACGAGAAAGTTAGAGTTTCTAGTTGCGGATGCACAGGAAAAGGGTGCAGATACGTTAATTACAGCTGGTGGTATTCAGTCAAACCATTGCCGTCTAACACTTGCAGCTGCGGTAAAAGAAAAAATGAAATGTATTCTTGTGTTAGAGGAAGGGCTTGAGCCAGAAGAAAAGCCAGACTTTAACGGAAACTATTTCTTATATCATTTATTAGGTGCTGAAAACGTAATTGTTGTGCCAAACGGAGCAGATCTTATGGAGGAGATGCATAAAGTAGCGAAAGAAGTTAGTGAAAAAGGTAATACACCATATGTAATACCAGTTGGTGGATCAAATCCTACTGGTGCAATGGGATACATTGCTTGTGCGCAAGAAATTATGGCACAATCATTCGAGCAAGGAATTGATTTCAGTTCAGTTGTTTGTGTAAGTGGTAGCGCTGGTATGCATGCTGGTTTAATTACTGGTTTTTCTGGAACGCAAAGCAAAATTCCTGTAATCGGAATTAACGTAAGTAGAGGAAAAGCGGAGCAAGAAGAGAAAGTAGCAAAACTTGTAGATGAAACTTCAGCTCACGTAGGTATCCCAAACTCTATTTCACGCGAAGCAGTTACATGCTTTGATGAATATGTAGGACCAGGATACGCTTTACCAACACCAGAAATGGTTGAAGCAGTACAGTTACTTGCGAAAACAGAAGGTATTTTACTTGACCCAGTTTATACAGGTAAAGCAGTAGCAGGATTAATTGATTTAATTAGAAAAGGCAAATTTAATAAAGAAGACAACATTTTATTCGTACATTCAGGTGGTTCACCAGCTTTATATGCGAATACGTCTCTATTTGCGTAAGTGTAAAAAGCATTGGGTATCCAATGCTTTTTGTTTTGAATTAATGTTGAAATTTGATACAATTTCGTGAATATGCGATGATTTTTCAACATTCAACGGTAAACAACGATATATAAAGGAGATTGATGTATGACAGAATTTTGGGAAGCAAGTTTTATAGAAAATCAAATGATGTGGGGATTTGAAGCTGCAGATTCCGCAATTTTGACGAAGGATTTTTTCCTTGAAAAGAAAGTGAAGGATATATTGATTCCTGGTATTGGATATGGAAGAAATGCAAAGGTTTTTATTGATAACGAAATACAAGTAACAGGTATTGAAATTTCAAAAACGGCGATTGAATTGGCGAGGGAAAATGAAATTAATGCCAATTTATTCCATGGTTCAGTTACGGATATGCCTTTTGATAACAAACTGTATGATGGCATATTTTCTTATGCACTTATTCATTTGTTGAATAAGGATGAGAGAGAGAAGTTTATTAAAGATTGTTATAGTCAGTTAAAACCAAACGGATATATGATTTTTACTACTATTTCTAAAGATGCCCCAATGTTTGGGAAGGGGAAACAACTTGGTAAAGACTACTTCGAGATAATGGAAGGGGTAAAAATGTACTTTTATGATGTTGACTCGGTACAACAAGACTTTGGAAAATATGGACTGATAGAAACTACGGAAATTTTGGAGCCGCATAAAAATATGGCAAGTAAACCTCCATTTAAATTTATAATGATCAAATGTCAAAAAACGCTATAATTACAATTGTGTAAAAAATAGTGAAAGGTTACTTAATAAGCTTGATGTGTAAGCTACTCACTAATTATTCTTTAAAGGCGAAGTAAGGGAAGTCAAATGGCATCCCTTACTTCGCTTAATTTAGTTTAAACATGTTTTAAACTTCCAACGAATTATTTGTTATATAATGGAATTATTGAAGCGTGAGAGGGGTGATTATATGAGTACAACATTAAGAGGGGTCATATACACAATACTCAGTATTTCTATAATATTAATAATTTTTTTGGTTACGGATTATATTTGTATTTTAAGTGAAATGATAACCGAACCAAAGGAAAGATAAAATAATTGCTGTATTAAATAACGTAAAGGTTAAACCGATAATAGATAAAATTTTCTTTTCGCTGCGACTACAAAATGAGATAACTGCTAATATAATTGCTATAACAGCGGAAGTTAATATGAAGTACGCGAAAGGAACCACGTATCCTACTCCAACTCTGTCTAAAATAGGTGAGAAGAGAAATAGATTAATAGTAACGAATATACTTATAATGAGAAACGTATAACTTTTCCAAGTGTATGTTTTCAGTTGCATGGAATGGCACTCCTTCCTTATTAGTGTTTATATGTCTAATTGCAAGGTGTTTACCTTTATTTTACAATTAGGGATGCTTTTTATTAAAAAGAGGAGGACTAATATGCGAATTAGAAAATTGACTTTAGTTTTTGTTTTTATGTGTATATTCATAGTAACCGGCTGTTCAAATATACTAGGAAATGAAGATCAAAGAATCGAAGTGCAAAAACGTGTTGGTGATGATAATTATGAGGATTTGAAAGTAGTTACAGACAATAATCAAGTGTTGCAAGTAAAGAAAATATTAAATGATATTCATTTTGAAAATAAAAAAGTGGAAATGTCTCGTTCAGCTGATTATCACTTTGTTTTTCAATTTAAAAATCCGAAAATAGAGGCGAAAGCTGTGTTGTATCAAATTTGGATAAGTCCTAATAAAGATAAAGTAGAAGTTATGGCGGGGGATAATCGGTATGCTCAATTAGAAGGGAAAAATGCAGCCACCTTGTTTCAGATTGTTACCGGAGAGAAGTTAGTTAAATAAAAGTATATGGTACTTAACTTTTTGGTGTTTATTGTAATGATTTATTACTTGTAAGGGACTATTCAATGTGTTGTTCTATTAAAAAACTAAAGTTGATTAATTAAATGCGATAAAATCTTTTTAAAAATAATGAAATTTTAGGAAAAATAAGGTACACTAGTCAATGGTTTTAGTTTAAAATCGATTGACGTTAATGTATACGGGGGAAAGATTGATGAACAATAATCCAATAAATGAATCAGTTGAAGAAGTTGAGAGAAAACGAGTAAGATCAAGCAAACGTTTTACAAATTGGAAGCTTATTGCAGCGGGTGTTGGTGTAATTGTACTTCTCATTGGAGGAATGAGTTATTATCAGGCAACTCACTTCAATTCAAATGTTACGATTAATGACACAAAAGTCGGTGGTCTGAATGCTGATCAGGCAATACAGAAATTAAAAACATCTGGACTAGAAAACAAAGTCTATGTTGATCAACAACAAATTTTAGATGAAAAAGATACAAAAACGGAACTTACGGAAAAAGATTTTCCTCAAGTTAAGAAACTATTAAAAAGCCAGTGGACATTTTTCCCTTCCTCAAAGGAAAAAAATTATTCAGTGCTACCGGAAAAGGCGGATCAGTATCGTAGTGAAACGATGAAAAAACTTGTAGAAGAAAAGCTCATCTCTATGAATGAAAAATTACAAGCGCCTCAAGATGCTATGGCGAAGCTTGAACAAGGAAAAGTTGTTATTTCGAAGAGCGTTGATGGAAAACAGTATGACGTTACTAGTCTACTGAAAGATTACGACAAGCAGAAGTATAAAAGCGAAATTCATCTGAAGTCTACATACATACAGCCTATTAAAGAAGACGATCCGATTGTCAAAAAAGAGGAGAAAGCGCTACAGAATCTTCTTGGGCAGTCTGTTGAGTATAAAGTGCAGAATGAAGTGTATCCTTTAAAAGCGAAAGATTTAATTCAGAATGCCTCTATGTCAAAGGATATGAAAGTTACAATCGATGCGAGCGACATTAAGAATAAGATTGCTGAAATTAATAATGCTAAATCAACATTAAATAAAAATTTCAGCTTTAAAACCCATTCCGGTTCGGTCATATCAGTAAAAGGACAAGGCTATGGCTGGGCACTAGATGTTGAAAAAGAAACAAAACAAGTTCAACAAGCTTTTGAAAAGGGTGAAAAATCGCTATCTGCTTCTAATATCCATGGAAATGGTTGGGAGAAGGAAGGTATCGGTTATGAAACAACATCGAATAATGGCATCGGAGACACGTATGCGGAAGTTTCAATTGCAGATCAACAAATTTGGATTTATAAAGATGGGAAATTAGTCGTCACAACAAATGTAGTAACTGGTAAACATAGCACGAGTGAAGATACATCACCAGGTGTGTGGTACGTTCTATATAAACGAACACCATACACGCTGAAAGGCAGCGCAGTAGGTAAAGCTGATTATGCAGTTAAAGTAGATTACTGGGTTCCATTCACAAATAGCGGCCAAGGATTCCATGATGCAGGCTGGCGAAAAGACTGGGCAAATAATGCTTATTTAACAGGGGGATCAGGCGGGTGTGTAAACCTTCTTCCTAATGTTGCAAAAACTGTATATGATAGTTTGAACACTAATGATCCAGTTATTGTGTACTAGAAAATAGCTACGTATCAAGAAATAAATAAAGCAGGAAATCTTATCTGATGGTACATGAAAAAACACCTCTTGAATTCGCATATTTAGTGTGCAAATTCAATGGAGGTGTTTTTTGTTTGAAAACAAGAGTTCATTGCCTATAAGAAACGAAGTAGAAAGAGATTGAGATGATAAATAGATATTCAAATAGTCAATAAAATTGACACTGAATATCATTTTCATTTATTATGAAATCGTCGCATGTAATTGGACATGATTTTTGTGAAAAAGTTTACTTTTTTATTAATATAATAGATTTCTATTAAGGTGTCCCATTTAAGAATTTAAGCGTAGGAAAGGGTAAAATAAAAATGAACTGGAAAAAAGGCGGATTATGGATTATTATTTTTTTCATTGTAAAAGGTACGATTTCTACACTTTTAATAGTTACAGGTGCTAAATATTTTGATTTATCATTTATGCAACTTTTCGTACTAATACTGATCTTATTACTGATTTCTCTCATAAGTCGAAAATTGCTGCATAGACATAAACAAAATAAAAAGCAAAAAGAGCTAAATATATAATGGAGCCCCAGAGACCTTTGGATTTCTGGGGTTTTACTATATATTTAGCTTCTTACTATTTGTGGAAAGTAAAACTCCCAGCTCAAAAGATAGGTGGGTACAGAAGTTTGTTGGGAGCTGATTAAAGTTTCACTTTATTTCATAGTGCATGATCTATGTTGATTAAAGGAAGTCACTGAATTTGTTGCTACAATTATTAAACAAGGACTGAAGAGAGCTTTTTAATCAATCTGTATTCTAAAGCTAAAACCGAGCATACATTATGCTCGGTTTTCAATTGGTAGTTTAAATGTAAAAGTACTGCCTTCTCCTAATTCACTTTCAACGGTAATTTCTCCTCCGTGTAGTTCTATAATCCATTTTACCATCGACAATCCTAAACCTGTGTTTCCATTGTTTGAAGATGTTCGTGCTGCGTCAACTCGATAGAAGCGGTCCCATATTTTCACAATATGTTGCTCGCTGATGCCTATGCCATTATCGGAGACTTTACCTATTATGTTGGTTTCATCCCGGAACAGTTGCATATTCACAGTGCCGTTCGCTTTGCTATAGGCAATCGCATTCGTTAGTAAATTCATTAATAAACGCATCATCAATGTTTGATCTGCTTTAATAAACAGGTCTTCCTCTATATTTGTTGTTATATTAATCGAAGCTTCTTGAACCATTAATGAAAGCTCTTCTACAACGATTTCCGTTAATTCACTCATATTGATACATTCAAATTGAAAAGTATTATGCTTTTCTTGGTCAACTCGTGCTAATAATAAGAGTTGCGAGATTAACGCGGACATTTTACGCGATTGCCTTAAAATTACTTCTAACGATTCTTCCATTTCTTTCGGATTATTCCTCTGCGATAAAGCGTATTCGCATTGCGAAATAATAACAGATGTTGGTGTTCTTAATTCATGAGATGCGTCAGATGTAAATTGTTTTTCACTTTCGAATGATGTCTCCAATCGCACAAACATTTTGTCAAAGGTTTGTGCTAAATGATACATTTCGTCTTTCGATGAACCTTGTAAATTAATTCTCTTCGAAAGGTCTTTACCATCACCAATTTCACTGGCTGAATCACTCATTTGTTGCACAGGTCGAAACGCTCTTTGCGTAATAAAATATCCTCCCGCTGCTGCAATGAGAATAAGTAATGGAAATGAGATGAGTGTTACCACAATAAGCGTATTCATGGTCGATGATAATTGATTCATGGTCATTATGCCACGAACCCAGACTTGCTCATCGCCGCCTACATTATGGAGAAAATCATATACTATCCATTCCTTATTACCGTCTTTAATGGTTTGTATTTCATCGGATTTAAGCGATACCTTTTTATTAAAGGTTGTTGGATTATGTCCTGCCAGCAGCTCACCTTGTTTACTATAAATGATGATATTTACTCCATCTTCTAAGGCTTCAAATTCATCGTCAATCTTTAACTGCCCATGCTTATATTCGATATCTTCAACACTTTCTTTTACTGTGCTCTTCAATTGATTTTTCATATTAAAAAGCAAAACTTTATCTGAAGAAGTTAAAATAAAAGCTAACACGAGTGCCATAATAATTACAACTAGCCCCGTATACCATAGGGTCACTCTCATTTTTATTGATAGTCTTTTCATGATTCTACTCGCAATACGTAACCAGTTCCTCGTACTGTATGAATTAACTTCGTTTCAAACTGGCTATCAATTTTTTTGCGAAGATAGCGGACGTAAACATCAATAATATTCGAGCCACCTTCATAGTCGTAATTCCACACATGTTGCTCAATTTTATCTCGTGTCAACACAACTTCTTTATTACGAATCATATATTCTAAAATAGCAAATTCTTTACTGGAAAGATTGATAACTTGATCTCCTCTTGTTACTTTATGCATATTGCAATCCACCACTAGGTCAGCGATTTCAAACACATTAGATGTATTTCCTGTTTTTCTTCGCATCAACACTCGAATTCTTGCTAACAGCTCATCAAAAGCAAAGGGCTTTACTAAATAATCGTCCGCACCTAAGTCGAGTCCTGTTACGCGATCATCAATTGTATCTTTAGCTGTAAGAAGCAAGACAGGAGTTGTATTATTGTCCGCACGTAATCTTTGTAATACTTGTAAACCATCTATTCCGGGAATCATAATGTCAAGCACAATCAAATCGTAGGTAGCCATGCTTATATAATCCAAAGCATCTTCTCCATTCCCACATCCATCGACACTATAATATTCTGCATTTAATCGTTTTACCAATATATTTTGTAAGTCTTTTTCATCTTCGACAATAAGAACTCGCATTAACATTCTCCTTTTCTTCTTATTTATATGTATCACTATAATTCCGAAACATTAAAGAAAGATTAGAAACTATTTAATTATATCATTTTATTTTTTTGCGCATTAATCTTCCTTTAATGTTTGTTCAGTAATATAAGGACATGGATAAGGTGCACATGTAAAGGGAGGAGAACATAATGGGAAAATGGATGATGATTGGAGCAATGTCTTGTTTATTCTTAACAGCTTGTTCTACTCAAGCTGATAACGATACAGAAATACAACAACTGAAAGTAGAAAAAGATACATCACAAAAAGAAGGTACGCAACTACAACAAGAACCACACAAAACAGGGCCTGCTATGAATGATACTAAGCAAACACAAGATTTCAAAAACGAAGTCACATCTATTGTAGAAAAGGCAAATAATACGAAACCAGTTGGAGCAAAAGAAGATAACTTAAATACGTACTTAGCAGCAAAAAAAGAAATTGACCAATTAGATGACAAGATAGATCTATCTGATGATCAGCTAGAAGCAGATTTTCACGCTGGAACGATAACTGTTGAACAATATCAAATACAAGAAAGAGAACAAGATATACTTGAAGATCAATTAGAGCAAGCAGAAAATGTACTTGAAGCAAGATTTGGAATAAATGATTAATTATTAAGGAGTGGATGGAAATGTTAAAACATAAAAAGAAAATAATTATAAGTGTAATTGCTATTTTAGTAAGTGGTATTGCTATTGTTGGTGGATATTATGGTATGGGCTACAATTATGCGAAAAAGAATGAAAACTATACAGAGAAACAAGTTCGTGAAATTTCTTTAGCTCATACAAATGGAGAAATTATTAATGTGAAAAAAGAATTCGAATTAGAAGATGAAAACTTAGCACAATCTAAATTTGAATATGAAGTGGAAATCAAGACACCTGATAATCTGTTAAATATTTTAAAGGTTAGTGCTAGAACAGGTACAATAGAAATCAATAATGAAGATTAAAAAATTATCGACAAATAAAATATCGCGTATTTGAAAAAATCCAATAAGCTGCCCATATGGACAGCTTATTTAAATAATTCTCGTTAGCGGAAGTAAAAAATGCTACTTATTTAACATTAGCACTCCGTTAGTTTAAGAACAATTGAGTTAATAAATATATCTAAAAGTCTCATATTCGCCATAATTGATAACGGTTTTAAATTCTCCGCCACCATTTTTATCCTTTAAAAAAGCATCTATTTTATCATTTGGACTTATTAAACTAAACTACCGGCTAGCTAAATAAAGAAAAATGAACTTCATTGCTATAAAAGCCTCTAATTTTTCGTTTTGAGGAAACCTTTTCTATTAGATTTATAGACATGTGGTGTTAACACCATAAACAATGTTTTAGATTATAAAATAGAGTACTAAGCATCCAATTTGAAAGCAGATATCCCTGAAGTGCTAAACCTAAGCAAAAAAATTAACCATCCTATGCAAGAAAGTTTAGATAGCTAAAAGCATATGTTTTATTGAAAGGGTGTGATTGAATTATGGAACGGACGAATTGGGGAATTGGAGGATTAGTATTTGTTGGCTGCATGTTTCTTGGCGGAGGAGTGGGATCTATATTAGGCGATACTCATGCTGGATGGCTAATAGGAATGGGCGCTGGATTTATTGGGATGGCTTTAACGAGACTGGTCAGAAAGTAATATAACGGGATTCTTCTTATGATGAACAATGTAATTAATTAATGGCATAAGAGCTCTATAAATTATAGCTAGAACCTTATCTTTAGTATTTGTCTTTTCTAAATTTCTCCATACATAGATACGATTCTCAAGTTGGAGGCTGGCACCTTAGGGTGTCTTTTTTATGCTCTTTAAAAATGTTTTAACATATAATAGCCGAGTTAATTCAAGTAATCAAGCTAATAGATTTCGTTAGATTGCTATCATCTTTTTTGTAATAGAATAGATTCATTACCGTTTCAGACCGATGTATTCATTCATAACCTAACAGTAAAAGGGGGATGATTAAAGGCATGGCGATTAATGATGAATTAATTTGTCAACAGTTTGCAAGAATTATCGGTGGCCAAGAAGGATTCGCCGGTGGAAAATGCGTGGCAACAATAAATCGGGATGAAATACAAGCAACTATCTTAGGAAAACGTTTTAGAGTAACAACTTCCTTCTCATTCGAATCAAGAGATAATAAAACTGGACAGGCATTATGTCTAGGTCGGATAGCGCTCTTACAAAAAGAAGTTACTGAATTTGTTGCTACAATTATTAAACAAGGAATAATCGTTTCGTCTATACACAATGAGTGGTTATGTGATGAGCCGAATTTAATTTACGTTAATATCGAAGACGTTGATGATCCGCTAAGTTTCGCAAGGAAAGTTAGAAGAGCGTTATGCAATTAACCAATTTATTTAGTTAAATGAGCAATATAAAAGGATCTTTGATTGAAAGATCCTTTCATACATAAGATGAAGGTTTTCCCTTGTATTTTATTAATTAAGTTCGCTTGACTAGCAAACGAACTTGGAGGGAGTACTGGAACCATACAATAAATACATTGAGGGGGCATGTTTGAGCTATGGACCTATCCTCCCGTTCTAATTAACTAAAAGAAGAATTTTCCCATACCGATTAGACTACTAAGCATTCCGATTCCATTCATGGTGCCTTTTCCTGCTGTCAGTAAGTTTCCAAGCATTCCTGGCTGCCCGTTATTCCCCCATCCCATGGGATTTATCTGTCCTCCCCATCCTGGAGAATTTCCAAAAACACCCCAGTTATTATTGGTATTAAAATTAAAAGCTTTGGCTGGCGGTGATAGTAAAGCGGCAATATGACCTTGTGCGAACATCCCTGTATGATTGAATGGTTGGGGCCAGGGGATGGGAGGTTTTTGAAAATTAAAACCTGCATGGCCTTGTAATGGAGACCAATTAGCAGGATGTCCTTGGGGCATCATCCCTGCATAATGGATTGGCTGACCTAAAGAGAAGGGAGGGGGCTGGGGATTGAAACCCGTATAATTGGCTGGTGAATCCCAACCAAATGGATAGACTCGACAACTCCAATTCTCAGGAATATTCATACCATTCATTTCCTCAGCTTTAGTTATTTGGGGCTGTGAATATAATGATGACATTGAAATTTGGTTATTATATTGCTCCCCGTTTCCCTTTGAATTCAAATACCAATATTGGTGCATAAGCTTATTCCCCTCACTTTAAAAATGTAATGTTAGATTTAGCCTATGTAATATTACTTTTTATGGATGGTTACATAACTAGATTTACAAGCCCGTATTTAAAAGAATGGGTGTGTGGTCTTGTTGATTTATCCGGCTATTTGTGGGCTGCCTGTAAAAGTCCGACTGATTAAAGTGTCACTTTATTTTAGAAGGGGATTTTCAGCTGCTCCTTTTGTTTATTTCAGCCTAATTTAATAAACGTGTTTAAATAAACATTCAAAATCTTATTTAAATGTTTATAAAGGTTTAATCAACAACAAAATTTTAAAATGTTATGTTGAGCAAGTAGAATTGCTAAAAAGAGAATATCCATTCGAAGAGTTTGGCAAAATACTGCAAGGACAATATATTCTTGTGCAGATATACAAACGATTTAAACTGATCAATGGAATTTATAATGAAGGGGCAAATGAATATATGAGTGAAACATTACATAAAAGAAAACCACCATATTTAATGCTTGTAATCCTTTTTATTGGGGCATTTGTTTCATTTCTAAATAACTCGCTTTTAAATGTAGCCTTGCCATCAATAATGAAGGATTTAGACATTAAAGATTATTCGACGATCCAGTGGCTTTCTACAGGGTATATGCTTGTAAGTGGTATATTAATTCCGGCATCAGCATTTTTAATAACCCGCTTCTCCAATAGGAGCTTATTTATTACATCTATGGTGATTTTTATTTTTGGTACGGCCTTAGCGGCTTTAGCGCCGAACTTTAGTTTATTACTTACTGGCCGGATGGTTCAAGCAGCAGGTTCTTCAGTCATGGGGCCTTTGTTAATGAATATTATGCTAGTAAGCTTTCCAAGAGAAAAAAGGGGAACAGCGATGGGGATTTTTGGATTAGTTATGATTACAGCTCCAGCAATTGGACCGACACTATCAGGTTATATTGTAGAGTATTATGACTGGCGTTTGCTTTTTGAAATGATTTTACCGTTAGCAATCATTAGTTTACTGTTAGGGATTTGGAAATCGGAGAATGTCATGAGACAAAACAAAAATGCAAAACTTGATTATCTCTCATTATTATTATCTTCTGTCGGTTTTGGCGGTTTGTTATATGGATTCAGTTCTGCAAGCTCCGACGGTTGGACGAATAAAGTTGTTTTAACAACCTTAATCATAGGCGCTATTGCCCTAATTACTTTCATTGTCCGCCAATTAAAAATGAATGAACCGTTATTGGATTTACGTGTTTACAAGTACCCAATGTTTGCACTTGCGTCTGTAATTGCAATTGTCAACGCAGTGGCCATGTTTTCGGGTATGATTTTAACCCCAGCTTATGTACAAAATGTCCGCGGTATTTCACCGCTGAGCTCTGGGCTGATGATGCTTCCAGGTGCGGTAATAATGGGGATTATGTCACCAATTACAGGTAAACTATTTGATAAATATGGTCCTCGTATTCTTGGTATAGTAGGACTTTCCATTACAGCCGTTTCAACTTATATGCTAGCAAACCTGCAACTCGATTCTAGTCACACACATATTATTCTTATTTACACATTGCGGATGTTTGGGATGGCGATGGTGATGATGCCACTTATGACAAACGGACTTAATCAATTACCAACTCGCTTAAATCCGCACGGTACAGCTGTTAATAATACAGCTCAACAAGTGTCCGGTTCGATTGGTACTGCTATTCTTGTTACGATTATGAATTCTGTAACAAAAACAAAAGCTGAAAGTCTAATGGTTGATGTAGATCCTACAACCTTCACAGAGGCTACGAAGGCAATGTTAACTCAGAAGGCTTTATTATCCGGAATTCAATATTCATTCTATGTAGCGCTTGGCATGAATGTTGTTGCACTACTATTAGTTTTTTTCGTTAAACGTGTAGATACAAGCGCGGAAGCTGTCGAGAGGTTAAATCGGTAGGGAAAAATAAAACTCTAGATCATGATTCCTACAAGTTTTTTTACTGTTTAGTTAGACTATGAAGAAATGCAAATTTCTGCTGCTAAGGCGCTGGTATTTAAATTTGGAAAAGGACCAGTGAAATAATTATATATAGTAAAAAGGATCTGATATTCATATCAGATCCTTTTTCATTAGTAACACAGTATACTTGCTTATCGTATTTGTTTGAATTGACATTAGGAACTACTGGTTTTCCCAATACTACAATCTTTAGCTCTCAATTTGTGATAAACATTATAATAATACGCTTCATTTTAATTTAGTATTTTCTCTGCAAGTTATAAATCTAATATCAACAAACAACTTAGATTACCAACCTTATAAGCAATATCATAATCGTGAATAGTTCGGGAAAAGATAAAATAAGGTAATCAATTACATATCTTTATCCCAGGCGATTCATTGCTATCTTCTTTTTATTGAATGGGATATTTTATTTCATGCTTTTTTGAAAGGGTGTTTTTAATGGATAAAAAAGTATCTGCCATTCCTCAACCGAAAACATATGGATTGCTGGGGAATCTCCCATTAATCGATAAAGATAAACCGACCCTATCCTTTATCAAGATAGCGGAAGAGTATGGTCCCATTTTTCGAATTCAAACTTTAAGTGATACCATTATTGTCGTTTCTGGACATGAACTGGTAGCAGAAGTCTGTGACGAAACAAGATTTGATAAAAGTATAGAGGGTGCTTTAGCGAAAGTTCGCGCCTTTGCTGGAGACGGATTATTTACAAGCGAGACTCACGAGCCTAACTGGAAAAAAGCTCATAATATTTTGATGCCTACATTCAGCCAACGAGCAATGAAAGATTATCATGCTATGATGGTCGATATTGCTGTACAACTCGTTCAAAAATGGGCACGGCTTAATCCGAATGAAAACGTAGATGTTCCGGAGGATATGACTCGCCTTACATTGGATACAATTGGTCTATGTGGTTTTAATTATCGATTTAATAGCTATTATCGTGAGACCCCTCATCCTTTTATTACTAGCATGAGCCGTGCTCTAGATGAGGCGATGCACCAATTACAGCGGCTGGATATAGAAGATAAACTCATGTGGAGAACGAAACGTCAATTTCAGCATGATATTCAATCTATGTTTTCTTTAGTAGATAATATTATTGCTGAACGTAAAAGTAGTGGAAATCAGGAAGAAAATGATTTACTTTCCCGTATGTTAAATGTGCAGGATCCGGAAACTGGTGAAAAATTAGATGATGAAAATATTCGTTTCCAAATTATCACTTTTTTAATAGCTGGGCATGAAACAACAAGTGGATTATTATCTTTTGCAATCTATTTTTTATTAAAGAATCCAGATAAATTGAAAAAAGCCTATGAAGAAGTAGATCGGGTTTTAACAGATCCCACTCCAACATACCAACAAGTTATGAAATTAAAGTATATCCGGATGATTTTAAATGAATCGCTACGTTTATGGCCTACTGCTCCAGCATTCAGTCTCTATGCAAAAGAGGATACAGTGATTGGTGGGAAATATCCAATTAAGAAAGGAGAAGATCGTATTTCTGTTCTTATTCCACAGCTACATAGGGATAAAGACGCGTGGGGAGACAATGTGGAAGAATTCCAACCTGAACGATTTGAAGAGCTGGATAAGGTTCCTCATCATGCTTATAAGCCATTTGGAAATGGTCAACGAGCATGTATCGGTATGCAGTTTGCACTTCATGAAGCCACACTCGTAATGGGAATGCTTCTTCAACATTTTGAATTCATCGATTATCAAGACTATCAGCTGGACGTAAAACAAACATTAACGCTAAAGCCTGGTGATTTTAAAATTAGGATTCTACCCCGAAATCAAACTATTAGCCATACTACTGTTCTTGCGCCTATAGAGGAGAAACTGAAAAACGATGAAATCGAACAGCAAGTTCAGAAGACTCCTTCTATTATTGGAGCCGATAATCTTTCGCTTCTTGTTCTGTATGGATCGGATACAGGGGTAGCAGAAGGTATTGCAAGAGAACTAGCAGATACAGCTAGTTTAGAAGGTGTTCAAACAGAAGTGGTAGCACTTAACGATGGAATTGGAAGTCTGCCAAAAGAAGGGGCGGTTCTTATTGTAACTTCTTCTTATAATGGAAAACCACCAAGTAATGCAGGGCAGTTTGTGCAATGGTTGGAGGAATTAAAATCGGATGAGCTAAAAGGTGTTCAATACGCAGTTTTTGGTTGTGGAGATCATAATTGGGCTAGTACTTATCAGCGAATTCCAAGATACATTGATGAGCAAATGGCTCAAAAAGGAGCAACAAGATTTTCGACACGTGGAGAAGCAGATGCAAGTGGTGATTTCGAGGAACAGCTCGAGCAATGGAAACAAAGTATGTGGCCTGATGCGATGAAGGCATTTGGATTGGAACTTAACAAAAACATTGAGAAAGAACGCAGTACATTAAGTTTACAATTTGTTAGTCGTCTTGGAGGATCTCCTCTTGCGCGAACATATGAAGCAGTTTATGCATCTATACTAGAAAATCGTGAACTTCAATCATCTAGCAGTGAAAGAAGCACGCGACATATTGAGATATCCTTGCCAGAAGGCGCTACGTATCAAGAAGGTGACCACCTTGGGGTGCTGCCAATTAATAGTAAGAAAAATGTCAACCGAATTTTAAAACGCTTTGGATTAAATGGGAAGGATCAAGTCATACTGAGTGCAAGTGGACGAAGTGTAAATCACATACCTTTAGACAGTCCTGTTAGTTTATTTGACCTTCTTAGTTATAGTGTAGAAGTTCAAGAAGCAGCCACTCGAGCACAAATACGAGAAATGGTGACATTCACAGCATGCCCTCCTCATAAAAAGGAATTGGAATCATTATTGGAAGAGGGAGTTTATCATGAACAAATATTAAAGAAACGTATGTCAATGTTGGATCTTCTTGAAAAGTATGAGGCTTGTGAACTCCGATTTGAACGCTTTTTAGAACTTCTTCCTGCGCTCAAACCGCGTTACTATTCTATTTCAAGCTCTCCACTCGTTGCACAGGATCGTCTGAGCATTACGGTTGGTGTTGTTAATGCACCTGCATGGAGTGGGGTAGGGACATATGAAGGAGTCGCTTCTAATTATTTAGCTCAGCGTCATAATAAAGATGAGATTATCTGTTTCATTCGAACGCCACAATCAAACTTTCAATTACCTGAAAATCCAGAAACACCAATTATCATGGTTGGACCAGGTACTGGAATTGCACCATTCCGTGGATTCTTGCAAGCGCGTCGTGTTCAAAAGCAAAAAGGTATTAACTTAGGACAAGCACACCTATATTTTGGTTGTCGTCATCCTGAAAAGGATTATCTCTATCGTACAGAACTAGAAAATGATGAAAGAGATGGATTAATCTCTTTACACACAGCTTTTTCTCGCCTAGAAGGATATCCTAAAACATATGTACAGCATTTAATAAAACAAGATAGAATCAATTTAATTTCGTTATTAGATAATGGAGCGCATCTTTATATATGTGGTGATGGAAGTAAAATGGCTCCTGACGTAGAAGACACCCTTTGTCAAGCATATCAAGAAATTCATGAAGTCAGTGAACAAGAAGCAAGGAATTGGCTGGATCGTGTGCAAGAAGAAGGGCGATATGGAAAAGATGTTTGGGCCGGAATCTAAATTCGTCTTAATTAGATAAGTAATATTTAATTCACGAACTTCTTTCGACTAAGTATAACTGTAAACGAAATAAACTGCTTTATAAAAACCCTGTATTTTTCATTGAATATGGGTTTTTTTTATTTTTAAATAAAAGGGACGTATATGTTGATTCAAAATCCAACAATCTTTATGCTTTATATACACAACATGAATAAAAGGATGACAAAATTTTTATGGTTAGTATGGTAATTTGGAAACAGAAGTCAGCTTAATCTATGAAAACCTTATCAGAGGAGTGATGTAAGTGAGACAAAATGTTTACGATAATCCGAATTTCTTCAAAAACTACACAGCGTTGCGTGAAAGTGGAATAAATGCTAATGACTTCATAGAACAGCCAGCAATCAAATCATTAATTCTGTGTTTGAAAGGAAAATCGGTACTAGACTTGGGTTGCGGTGATGGTCATTTTTCAAAGTATTGTATAGAAAATGGTGCAAAAAACGTAATAGGTGTAGACATATCCAAAAATATGATTGAACGTGCTAAAAAGTTAAATCAGGATGATAACATAGAATTTATGTGTCTTCCTATGGAGGATATGGGACTAGCCAATCAAAAGTTCGACCTGATTATAAGTTCCCTCTCTATACATTATATTGAAGATTACTCGGCAATGATTCAAAAGATTAATGAATTATTAAAAAGCGGTGGTGAATTTATCTTTTCAACCGAACACCCAATAGCAACAGCTCGCAAAGGAAGCAACCATTGGATAAAAACTGAGGATGGTAATACATCACACTGGGCATTAGATAATTATCAAGAAGAAGGAATGAGAGTACACAACTGGTTTGTTGACGATAGTGTGGTTATTTATCATAGAACTGTTGCCACATTAATAAATACTTTAATTGAACACGGGCTTTCGCTGGATAAAATAATCGAACCGCAATCAACTTTGGCAGGGATAGAGATAATGCCAGATTTAATAAACGAATCGCGAAGTCCATCTTTTATTATAATCAAGTCAAAAAAAACAAAATAATATTTAAAAATATCTACCGCAATCTGGGAGCTTTTATTGAATTACGAAAACAGCCGTTTCACTAAGGAATGGCTGTTTTTTTAAAACATAACCTAAAGCCGTTAAACTGTATGCGTTCAAGTTGCTATCATTTTGTAATTATTTTATAAAAGAGGTTGTGAAAATATTGAACATAGGAGTGAGTGAAAATGGCATATTTACTACAAGTTGATTTTCCGTTTGAAGGTCCTTTTGGTGAAGAAATGGAAAAAGCATTTTTGGATATAGCAAAAAGTATTAATGAAGAAGACGGATTCCATTGGAAAATATGGACGGAGAATCAAGAAACGCAAGAAGCAGGAGGCATCTATGTATTTGAAGAAAAACAAGATGCTGAAAAATACGCCGAAATGCACAAAAATAGACTGCAAGCATCTGGTGTTAAAGATATTAGAGTAAGAATTTTTCACATCAATGAAAAGTTAACTAAACTGAATCGCGGTTATAGTAAATAATGAGGGACACGGAATTCAAAAAAGAAGGGGGGAATCCCTTCTTTTTTGAATTGATGCTACAGAAAGAATAGCGTGTTTTTTAATTTAGGGTCATCTCTTTTTGATAGTTTGATATCGATGTGACAATACCCCTTTATTATTTTTTAGGTTACAATACATGTATTGCTTCAATAACATATGATCATTCTTAAGAATGTCATTGAAATGTACCAATAGATGTTAGTGCAGCAAAATAAATTGTGTTATGATGTGAGCAAATATAAAGCTATCTAACGGAGGGATTCACATGCCGCATGTTGTGTTTCGTGGAATTACTATTGAACAATTAAAAAGCATAAGCAAGCCATTAGTAGAAGAGCTCGCAGATATCTGTGAGTGTGGTACGGATAATTTCACCTTGGAACTACCAAGTTCTACGTTTGTATTCAATGGAGAAGAAATAGAAGCGTTTCCTCTTATTGAAGTGAAATGGTTCGAGCGTGGACAGGAAATTCGTGATCGATTTGCCAAGGCCATTACTACATATGTAATGGATTTTGGACTTCCAGAAGTAGAGGTTGTATTTACGGTTTTCACAGAATCAGCGTATTATATTAACGGGAAGCATTGTGCAAGTTAGAGCTATTTGAAAGATTTTTATAACATTAAGAAAAGAAATAGGAGAGAACACCCTATTTCTTTTTATTAATATAATAAAATATGATGACTAGATCCAAAGTAATGATAATAATTAGAAGTACCAAGTGTATAAGTGCATCAGTTTTCCCGTTTAATAAAGATTTTATAAAGAAATCCCATTCTGTTTCATAGGGAGGCTCTGACCAATTTCGTTGCATTCCTAACACCATTCCATTTATGAAAAAGATAATACTTAATAGGATCCTTCCAACAAATACGGCAGCCACTTTTATATTCCAGCGCTGTATCTTAATTACATACAGGATTGGAAATAGAATAAGTATCCAAAAAATAATAATATAGATGGTATTAATCATTCTCTACTCCTAACAAAAGGATTGTGTTTTTAATCTTGGTGAATTCTCAGGTTGGAGGTATGTTTTATTGTTACTGGATATGCACTTGTAAAAACAAGGGCCGGAATTCCGGCTCTTTTTCTATCCCGCAAAATAAAGGTTTACTTTATCTCTCCGTCTCAAAAAACTCAATCCATTCTCCATCAGGACCAGCGAAGAATATGTAACGTGTTCCATCTGGTAATGTTTCAATTTCTTCTCCTAGTAGGAAGGTTATTTTGTGTTTCTTTAGTCTTTCGATTTCATCCTCTAATGAATCCACTTTAAAACAAATGTGATGTACTTTTCCTTCTGCCGGAAGGGAAGAGTTGTAACCTTCAATTAGTTCAAGTATCGTTTCTTTCGATTCTTCCACACCTAAAAAAGCGAGTTTTAAGTCTGGATTTGGGTGCCCCATACGTTTAATGAGCTGTAAGCCGATTACTTCTTCATAAAATGAAATAGATGTTTCTAAGTTTGCAACCATAAGTCCAACGTGTTCGATTCGTCTAACTGGCATGTGGATTCCTTCTTTCTGAAAATTATATACAATATATTATTGAAAATTAAGAAAATAATCAAGATAAAAACCTTACAAATTTTAGCGTGTTATATGGTATAGTGAGAAAGTATGTTTGGGGAGAAGGAAGGAGATTATACGATGAATACAACTACTCAAACTCCTTCATTATCGGAAACAATGAAAGAGTGGCATTATGCATTAGCATATGAAATTAAACATTGGAAAACGATAGGTGGTAGTAAAATCTCTATCATTAACGGTCGTTTTTTATATACAGATTATGAAAGTACAGTATACGTATTTCAGCTTATTTCGGAAGTAAGCTTACCTGAAGGTTCACCAATTCGAATTGAGTTCGATGGTGAGGAAGCGACAGGGGAAGTATTATCTGTACATGGATTAGAAATAGAACTGAAATTAAATGATTATATACAAGGTGAAATACGAGAAGCGGTTTTATACAGTGAACCGTGGCAATTGTTAGAACAACTACAAGAGAGATTGAAAGAAGCTCATAAAGATAAGCTGAAACGTAATCGTATAAAGCGTCTTGTTGATGGGACGAGCAGTCCGAAACATATTGAAAAGATGAAAAATACGAAAAATGAATTGGCGTATCGTTCTTTTTACAATCCAACAACGTACGTGTGGGGACCACCGGGAACAGGGAAGTCTTACAATTTATCGCGTATTATTTCTGCTCATTATCAAAAAGGAAAATCGGTACTTGTGTTAGCTCATAGTAATGCGGCAGTAGACGTATTAATGAGTGAAGTAACGAAGCAAATTGAGAAGAAGAAGAAATGGACGCCTGGAGAAATTGTTCGTTACGGTTATAGTCAACATGAACATATACGAAATCATGAAACGTTACTTGCATCGAAGTTAGTTGAAACGACGAATGGATCTTGGGGAGAAGAAAGACTCTATTTAGAAGAGACACGACAAGATCTTCGTGAAAAGATTTTATCATATAAAGCGACTTCTGCTGATAAGAAGCGTATACAAGAGATTGAAAGTGATCTTCGAAAGCAAAAAGCGAAAATTAAAGAAGTAGAAAAAGAATACATTGAAAATGCGAAAGTAATCGGTGCGACTTTATCGAAATGTGCAATTGATTCACTTATTTATGAGCGTACATTTGATTTAGTTGTCGTAGATGAAGTAAGTATGGCTTATGTTCCGCAAATCGCATTAGCTGCTTCACTTGGGAAACGTATTGTCGTTTGTGGTGACTTTTTACAGTTACCTCCGATTGCGATGGCGAACCATGAACTCGTTCGAAAATGGCTCGGTGAAGATATGTTTTATCATGCAGGGATTGTTGATTCTGTAAATAAATCAGAAGCACATCCGAACCTTTTTATGCTGCAGGAGCAAAGACGTATGCATACGGATATATCTAAGTTTACGAATTCATTTATTTATAAAAATAGAGTGTACGATCATCCATCTGTTTCAGAGCGTAAAGAACTTGCGAAACTGCAACCGTTCGCAAATGAGGCGAGTGTTTTATTTGATACGAGCTTAATGGGAGCCTTTTCTTTAAAAGACGCTGCTTCCGGTTCTCGTTTTAATATTATGTCTGGTTTAGTAGCGATGCAAATGATGTTAATTGGATTGTTAGACGGTGTTCAATCTATCGGTGTAGTTACGCCTTACAGGGCACAGTCCCGCTTTTTATCAACGTGTATTAGAGAAATGTTGCAGAAAACGAAATGTCAAAACATACCAGTTTTAGCGGCGACAGTTCATAAGTTTCAAGGGTCTGAAAGAGATATGATGATCTTTGATACGGTAGATAGTTATCCGCAAGAACGACCTGGCGTGTTATTCTTTGACCATAAAAATCATCGCCTCGTCAACGTTGCAGTGACAAGAGCGAGAGGGAAGTTCATTCAATTATCAGATTGCCACTACATGCGTAAAAATCTTTCGAGAAAACAAGCGTTATCGCAATTAACAGCTCATATAGAACGTCACGGAGATGTGTATGATCGCACGACATCAAGACAATTGTGGGAGCGGAAAATCTCGAAACGTTTACGCTGGTTTATGGAAATGAATCTTGAAGAGCCGAAAGGGTTATTGAAAGATATTTTAGCAGCAAAACGAAAAATTATCATTTCACTTCCAAGTACAAAGCAAGTGGATAAGCGAGTCTGGCAAGCGTTAATGCGTACAAATGCGCAAATAACAGTGTATAGTGATGGACCAGTTCCGTTAAAAAATGTAAAGTTACAAAGACAAAATAAAGCATTCCCGTTTATCGTAATCGATGATGAAATCTTTTGGGCAGGAGCACCTCTTACATCTCAAATGATGTTTGAAGGTAGTATGGAATTTCCGTACATATGTGCAAGATTACAAGCACCTGAAACAATTGGCGTATTAAAAGGGTTTTTAGATATTCGGTAAATTCAGATAGGAATTCCTTGACTTTTGTCTGGAATGAACTTAGAATGAAAATAATTTAATATAATTTTATGAAAATTCTTATCACGAGAGGTTGAGGGACTGGCCCTATGACACCTCGGCAGCGGATTCTTTATGAATACTGTGCCAATTCCAGCAAGGTAACTTGAAAGATAAGAAAGAAGCTCATTTTGACTGTATATACAGAAGCCTCTTTCTATCTTTTAGAAAGAGGCTTTTTTACGTGAAAATAAAAGGAGGAAGAAAAATGGGAGCGACAGGAGTAACGTCACAAAGAAAAACAATTGAAGAGAGTATAGAAAGAAATAAGGAAAAGTACATAGAAACAAGTCATAATATTCATGCGAATCCGGAGATTGGTAACCAAGAATTTTACGCATCAAGAACGTTAAGTTTGTTGTTAGGAAGCGCAGGATTTCAGTTGCAGCACAATATAGCTGGTCATGAAACAGGGTTTATCGCGCGAAAAAGTTCCGGGAAACAAGGACCAGTTATCGCATTTTTAGCTGAGTATGATGCTTTACCAGGACTCGGTCATGCGTGTGGTCACAATTTAATCGGAACAATTAGCGTTGCAGCAGCGATCGCATTATCAGAAACGCTTGAGGAAATCGGCGGAGAAGTTGTCGTGTTCGGAACACCAGCAGAAGAGGGCGGGCCAAATGGTAGCGCAAAATCGAGTTATGTGAAAGCTGGCTTATTTAAAAACATTGATGCGGCGCTTATGATTCATCCGAGCGGAAAAACAGCTCCAACGAGTCCATCACTAGCGGTCGATCCACTTGATTTTCATTTTTACGGAAAAACAGCTCATGCAGCAGCCTCACCAGAAGAAGGAATTAACGCATTAGATGCGATTATCCAGCTGTATAACAGTATTAATGCACTTCGCCAACAACTCCCATCAGATGTGAAAATTCATGGAATCATTACAGAAGGTGGCAAAGCACCTAACATTATTCCGGATTATGCTGCGGCACGCTTCTTCATCCGTGCTGCAACGAGAAAAAGATGTGCGGAAGTAACAGAAAAAGTAAGAAATATTGCACAAGGGGCAGCGTTAGCAACAGGCACAAAAGTAAAAATTCATCAATTCCAAAATGAAATCGATGAACTACTCGTAACAAAAACATTTAATGACGTCGTAGCCGAAGAGTTAGAACTACTAGGTGAAGAGGTAAACCGTAAAGAAAGAGTAGGAATTGGCTCAACAGATGCAGGAAACGTAAGCCAAGTTGTACCGACAATTCATCCGTACATTAAAATCGGTCCAGATGACTTAATTGCGCATACGAATGAATTTAGAGAAGCAGCACGTTCAGAATTAGGAGATAAAGCGCTAATTACATCCGCAAAAGCACTAGCAAATACAGCGTATCGATTAATTACAGAAGAAGGGCTGTTAGAGAAGGTGAAGGAGGAGTTTAGGGAGGAGCAGAGGAATCAGGGGTAGGTGAGAAGGAGACGTATCTCTGGATTTTCTAGTAGGAAATTGAATGAAAAAAGAACCAGCCTATGGCTGGTTCTTTTTTCATTATATAAGAATTTTTCCACATACACTCGGTATCTTTATCTTAGTACCCTCTTATCAGAACGACAATTTCTCCTCAAACTCACTCTTTAAAACAATTAAAGGAGACGATAATCCAAATTGCATTAAGGAGTCTAAAAATGTAGCGAGAGAATCCATCGAATCGCTCATGACCTTCATCATATAATTAAACTCCCCGCTAATTCGATATAAATCAGTTACTTCGGGAGCGGCATTACAAAATTGGATGAAATCAGAGCATTGACTCGTTTTAAACATGATGAATGCTTGGATGTTTTTATTAATTTTAGAAGGCTCAAATTTCGTTCGGTATGCAGCTATAACCCCTTGATCTTCAAGCTTGTTAATGCGTTCTTTTACAGCAGGCTGCGTCATGGATATAATACGTCCTATTTCTGAAACAGAAATTCTCGCATTTTTATACAACAAGTTCATAATTTTATGGTCAATTTCATCTAGTTTTACTGCGTTTTGCATTGGATAGCCCCCCTTTTTATTTTCTAAAGTAAATCGTAAATTATAACTATAATATCATAAGTGAAGGAACTAAATTACCTATAAATCTATATTTAAAATTATTAGTATTTGCTTAAAAATATAAGTATAGGATTTATTAAACGGAAATTTAGGAAGGATGAAAAAAATGAAGAATCTTGATGGAAAAGTAGCGTTAGTAACGGGAGCGAGTCGCGGCATCGGCCGTGCCATTGCAATAAGATTGGCGAAAGATGGGGCATTAGTTGCGATTCACTATGGTCGAAATAAAGCAGCTGCAGATGAAACAATTAGTGAGATTGAATCTAATGGAGGAAAGGCATTCTTAATTGAAGCGGATTTCAATTCAATTGATGGTGTCAAAAAGATAGTAGAACAATTGAAGAATGAATTACAAATAAGAGTTGGTACATCAGAGATTGATATTTTAGTAAACAATGCAGGGATAGGTACACAAGGAACAATTGAAAATACGACAGAAGAAGTTTTTGATGAAATTATGTCTGTAAATATTAAAGCACCGTTCTTCTTAATTCAGCAAACATTACCGTTATTACGAGCGGAGGGGCGAGTTATTAACATTTCATCAGCTGAAGTAAGACTTGGTTTTGCAGGGTCCATTGCATACGGTTTAAGTAAAGGTGCACTAAATACGATGACACTTCCTCTAGCTAAACAGCTTGGAGAAAGAGGTATAACAGTGAATACAATTATGCCTGGGTATACGAAGACAGATATTAATGCGAAATTGCTAGATAATCCGGAAATACGAAATTTTGCTACGAATTCATCTGTGTTCGGACGAATAGGGCAAGTTGAAGATATTGCAGATGTAGTAGCATTCCTTGCTTCTTCTGATAGCCGCTGGGTAACAGGGCAAATTTTAGATGTTTCTGGAGGATTTTGTTTATAGGGGCACTACTTCATACCCATAAAGCTAATATTTTCATATCCCCCTAAATTAAAATTTTCTTTCTCTACAGATAGCTATTTTGAGAAGCCGCTCATTTTTTCGTTTTGGGGGCATTTCTTTTTCTTAAGTTGATGGGTATGTATGGTGACCCCTATTAGACGATAGTGAATTAACAATTTCGCGGTTCAGTTCAACTTTATTCAAAATAAGATTTTTTTGCAGTAAAATCAATGTTAGTGGAACTTTTTTAATCAAACTTTTTTCTAAATTAACACAAATACTTGCAACATTTAAATTAGTACTATATAGTTCTAGTTATGACAAAGGTAAAATTAATGAATCAAAAACGTGTGATTGAAGTAGCTGCAACATTATTTTTAGAAAAAGGGTTTGCTTATACAAGTATGGATGAATTAGTACGTGTAAGCAAAGTTTCAAAGTCTAATGTGTATTATCACTTTTCTAATAAGGAAGTATTATTAGAAGGGGTCGTTGATTATTGGATTGAAATGTATCAATCTGCAATTGATGACGTACTTTCTCAGAACCAATTTTTAGTTGAAGATCGTATCCAACTGTTTTTAAAGCAATTATCACAAGGAGTTCAGTCGAGAGAGTATAAGGGGAGCTGTCCATTTATTACTCTTTATATTCAAAGTCCTAAACAGGCCACGCAAATAAAAGAAAAAATAGGTCTTTTTTTTACAGGATTACAAAAGAAAGTTTCTCTATTACTTAAACAAGGGGTAGAGAATGGAGAATTCAGAAACACGATTAATATTGATGAGGTTGCATCACTTTTTATTACAAATCTTGAAGGAGCGTTATTTATTTCAGAAACATTGAAGGATGCAACTGTAATTACGAAAACAGCAGATCATTTTTTAAAATTGCTTCGATAAAAGAAGCATTTTTTTTATATCAAATTAGTACTAATTAGTACTAAAAAGGGGATTTTATATGAGAACAGTATTTTTAACTGGTGGAACAGGCTTTATTGGAAAGCAATTAGTAAAAGAATTAGCCAAAGAGGATGTTAAAATTCTTCTTTTAGTAAGGTCGAAAAGTAAAGCAATACGCATTTTTCAAGAAAGAGGCATCTTAAAAAAGGCAGTTATGCACTTTATTGAAGGTGATTTGACGAAAATAGATTTAGGTCTAAGTGCTGAAGATAAGGAGAGGGTATTGAAAACGGATGTGATTATTCACGCAGGAGGCCCCATGGATATTCAAGCGACAAGTAAAGAGGCAGCTTCCGTATTTTTAAATGGCGCCAAACACATTAGTGAATTAGCTAAAAGCATTCATCAATTGAAGGGCTTGCAACAATTTATTCATGTTGTAGGTTATATGAGTCCCTTTGATGATAAAAATAGCAAGATTGCAATTGATGTGTTTAAAGAAGGAAACAATTATTTGAAAATAAAAAATCCATATGAGAGAACAAAATTTTTAGCAGATCTTTATATCCGTCACCAGGCATCAGCAGTAGGTTATCCGCTTTCTGTAATTAATCCGCCAACTGTAGTCGGTAGTAGTAAAACAGGGAGTACAGAGCAGATAGCAGGATTAGGTTTGCTTGTGATGAGTATGCGAAGAGGGCTCATGCCAGTGATTCCTGGAGGTAAGGGATATAGGTTACCACTTATTTCAAACGATGAGCTTGCGAAGTTTATTGTGCAGGTTTTCAGATTGGAGCAACCGACTATACAAACATATACACTTGTTGAAGACAAACAGCACGATCAGAACATTGCTGAATTATTAAGTATTATGTCGGAAAGTATGAATATGAGGGCACCAAAAATCTCTGTCCCAATGCCACTTATGAAAGCAATTATGAATAGTGGAGTAAGTAAAATAACAAAAATTCCTTCTGATGGACTGAATTTTATTACAAAACGAAAATTTTCAAATGTTTCAGCGAAAAAAATTATGGGAGGAGATTGGTTTAAGAAGACGAGTGTAATGAAATTTTTCCCTGCCGTAGTAGCTGATCTGGATTATCGAATGATGCATCAAAATGGCCAGCATAATCATTTATTTAAACGAACATTATGCGATAACACTACCCTTTACCAATTACAAGGAGAGGGTAAACCGTTTATTTTATTACATGGTTTATTGAGTGATGGAGAGGATTTATTTCCTTTAGCACAAGAGCTTCATGAAAAAACTGGTCAACCTGTATGGATCGTGGATCTTCCAGGTTTGGGACGTTCTCCTTTTAAACAAGAGAAAAATCTTCTAGATATCTATTTGAATGTAGTGAAAAAGTTATTGGAGAAAGCTACTAATGGTGCACATCTAATTGGCCATTCATTCGGTGCGTTTATTCTTCTGGAAGCATTGGTACAAGAGTACATAGATAAGAAGTATTCAATCACTTTACTTCAGCCACCTGTTGCTAAAAAAAATGCTAAATCGCTAAATGTTCCTCAATTTATGAACAAATGGACATTAAAATTGGCAACTACTAATTTGATAGGGCGTTATTTATTAAGTAATGGTTTGTTTGAAAGTATGGAGAGTATCCCTGAAAATTATATTGAAAAAATAAGTAACAGTTTTACTTCTCCTAGAATTTTAAATACTACGGTTCAGCTTAACAGTTTACTACTGAAACACGATCAAGGTGATTTCAATGAAGTAACAAAGTATAATCTTCGCATTATTTGGGGGGATTGTGACAGAGGTTATTCTGCTCCATCGCATCTTGGTAAGGTTGATTTTGTTCCATATGGCCATCATTTTCCTCTTAGCCATCCGAGTGAAACGGCAACATTAGTAATAAAAAATAGTAATACTAGCAGATGAGAGTGTGGGATAAATAAACAGTGTGTAGTAAGATCGTTGTGTCTTTGAAATAAAATCGTACTGTATGGGGTCCCACCCCATACCTATCAAGCTATACTTCTGAAATATCCCCAAAACGAAAATTTCATCCTTTCATAGTTGTCCATAGGATCTTAGGTCGATTTTCATTTTTGAGAAGAATACATTTCTCAAATTGATGGAAATATGGGGGGGAAATAATGTTACGATGTTTATAAAAAAGTAGTTAGACTAGTGTGTTTTACTCCGATTCATTTCAAAATATAATTGAAAATCCATCTTTAAATTAAAAAAGAAGGTGTTACCTTTATATATTAATAACTTCGAAATATTGTATAACAGATAATTTTTATGCATTATTGATTAACATTGCTTATTGTGCTAACGAATCAGGATAGTGTGGCGACCGACAAACTAAATAGTTGCTTATCCTCAATTATTAGAAGGACAGTTCTATCATTTCGCGAATTTATTAGACATAGACGAGTGCTATAATTTTGTATATCTACATATAAGAGGTGACTACGCATGAATCAAAGACCATCAGAAGAAGAATACGCCGGGAACTCCGGCGAATATATCCGTTTGGTACCGGACGGTAACATCATCGATATTCTGCTCGCCCAGGAAAAACAAATGACCGAGCTCCTGGCATCGTTGACCGAAAGCCAGTACGCGTATCGGTATGCGGAAGGAAAATGGACGCTGAAAGAAGTCGTGGGCCACATTGCAGACTCGGAACGCGTCATGACCTACCGCCTGCTCCGGTTCGCAAGAGGGGACCAGACGCCTCTGACTGGTTTTGATCAGGAATTGTTCATGCCTCCTTTCGGAAGTTGGACAACCGAGCAATTGGCCGAAGACTACCGGGCCGTACGGCAATCAACGATCACATTGCTGCGCGGGCTACCGGCGGAGGCGTGGACCCGCAAGGGCACAGCCAACAACCTAAGCATTACGGTGCGCGCCCTCGCGTACGGCATCGCAGGACACGAACTTCATCACATGGGGGTCATCCGAAATCGGTACTTGAGTTAATCTTCGGCTGAGGCCTTTGGAATGGAACTAACACCTCTCATCCAACCTTAGATACCGTTCTTATTGGGGTCCCGCCCCACAACCATCAACTTAAGGATTTAGACTATTTTTGAAATTAAAAGCACATTACTATTCTCTTATGTTAATGAGAAAGGGTGACGTGCTTTTTATGAATATGTACCAAAAACAAGAGTTATCTTTATTTGCCGAAGAGTTATATCGATTTTTTTCATTTGGGGGTATTTGTTTTTCTTAGCTTGATGGTGATGGGGCACTACGCTATAATGGTCAAATTAAAATTTAAAACAGTTATAGAGACTCCATTCCTCGGAAACATTGTAACTATTAAGTTGTAAAAAGAACCGTAGTTTTTTATTTTTGAAAAGGCTATGGTCCTTTTTAGTTGTAGCAAAGATATGATGTGAGGAGGTTTTTGTAAATCAAAAAAAATTGATTAATTAGTTGCATAATAAATTAATCAGCGTATATACTATAAATATCAAAAAAAGTTGATGAAGGGAGAGTGAACTACAGTGGCGCAAGATTTTCAGCTCTATGAGAAAAAATTCAAAGCATTAGCGGATCAGAAGCGTTTAGAGATTATGTATGAACTTTGCCAGCGGGGACAGACTTGTGTGTGTGATCTAACAGAGGTTTTTGAAATGACGCAATCTAAGTTGTCCTATCATTTAAAAATTTTATTAGATGCAGGTTTAATTGTAAAAGAAACAAAAGGTACGTGGAGTTATTATGATTTAAATGATGCGGAAGTAAATAATTTATTATCAGAAGAATTGTGCTGTATTTTTAGAAAAACAGGTAAAGGTAGCTGTTGTTAAAATTTCAAACTATTAATCAAAAAAAATTGATTAATAGTATTTAAAGAGGAGGAATAAGCTATGAGATATGTTCACGTTGGTATAAATGTTACGGATTTAGAGAAGTCTATTCAATTTTACGAAAAGGTATTTGGTGTGTCACCAGTAAAGGTGAAAGTAGATTATGCAAAATTTTTATTAGAGACACCAGGGCTTAATTTCACGCTGAACGTACGAGATGAAGTGAAGGGAAATCAGGTAAATCATTTTGGTTTCCAAGTGGATACAGCTGAAGAAATTACATTTCATAAAGAAAGATTAGAAAAAGAAGGTTTCTTTGCGCGTGATGAGATGGATACAACTTGTTGCTATGCGGTTCAAGATAAGTTTTGGGTAACGGATCCTGATGGGAACGAGTGGGAATTCTTTTATACAAAAGCACATAGTGATGTTCATAAAATTGAAGATCCATCTTGTTGCACGACTTCTAACGTAGTAGATAAAAATTCTTGTTGTTAATAGGAGATGGAAAATAAAATGAAACGTTTATCTTTTCTAAATCGATATTTAACACTATGGATTTTTCTAGCTATGGCTGTTGGGATTGGTTTAGGGTTTGTGTTTCCTAGTGTAGTAGACGGACTAAATACATTACAAGTTGGAACGACGTCCATCCCGCTCGCTGTTGGTTTAATTGTCATGATGTATCCACCGTTGGCGAAAGTTCGTTACGAGGAAATGGGCCGGGTATTTAAAGATGTAAAAGTATTGGTTTTATCTTTAGTGCAAAACTGGATTATTGGTCCTGTACTTATGTTTGTTTTAGCAATTATTTTTCTTCCAGATAAGCCAGAATACATGGTCGGACTCATTATGATTGGTTTAGCACGCTGCATTGCAATGGTAATTGTTTGGAACGACCTTGCAGATGGGGATAAAGAGTATGCAGCAGGTTTAGTGGCTTTTAACTCCGTATTCCAAATGTTATTCTTCTCTGTTTATGCATACGTGTTTGTAACAGTCATTCCAGAATGGTTAGGGATTGAAGGGGCTATTGTCGATATTACAATGGGAGAAGTAGCGAAATCAGTATTTATCTATTTGGGAATTCCTTTTATAGCAGGTATGTTGACACGCTTTGTACTCGTTAAGTTAAAAGGAAGACAATGGTATGAAAAGGTGTTTATACCTAAGATTAGTCCACTTACATTACTTGCATTATTATTTACAATCATCGTTATGTTCTCTTTAAAAGGGGAAATGATTGTTAGCGTACCATTAGATGTAGTAAGAATAGCGATTCCGTTATTAATCTATTTTATTGTAATGTTTTTTGTTTCTTTCTTTATGGGAAGAAAAATTGGTGCAAACTATCCGGTGACTACAACGTTAGCATTTACAGCAGGTAGCAATAACTTCGAGTTAGCAATTGCTGTAGCAGTTGGTGTGTTTGGTATTCATTCAGGCGCAGCATTTGCAGCTGTTATCGGGCCGTTAGTTGAAGTACCTGTAATGATTGCACTTGTAAACGTCGCTTTTTGGTTTAAGCGTAAATATTTTAATGATCAACCAGTATAATTTAAAAATAAAGGCGGAAAACAACATGAAAAACAAAAAGACAATCTATTTCTTATGCACAGGAAATTCATGCCGAAGCCAAATGGCAGAAGCATGGGGCAAACAATATGTAGGCGATAAGTGGAATGTATATTCTGCAGGAATTGAAGCACACGGAGTAAATCCAAATGCTATTAAAGCTATGAAAGAAGTAAATATCGACATAACGAATCAAACATCGGATATGATTGATTCAAATATTTTAAATAACGCTGATTTAGTCGTTACGCTTTGTAGTCATGCAGATTCTGTTTGTCCTTCGACACCTCCGCAAGTAAATCGTGTTCACTGGGGATTTGATGACCCGGCAGGAAAAGAATGGTCTGAATTTCAACGTGTTCGCGATGAAATTGGGGAACGTATAAAACGATTTTCTGAAACAGGGGAGTAAATAAAGGAAAGAGTCAATTTTCTATTATATAGGGGATTGGCTCTTTTTCTATACATAGTCACTACTGCATTGGTTTACAACAACTATCTCAACGAATGCAGAATATTATGTAAGAATGATATAGTTAGAATGGTAGTCTGCCTCTATTAAATTTATATATAGAAAAAAACACTATTGATAATTAACAATGAATAAAATTTTGGTTTTTAGAGTAATCGAGATAGTAATCATAAAAAATAGCGTGTAATAAAAATTTTTTCACATGAAAGGAAAAAAGGGTGAAACACATAATAAAAGACGTATTAATAAATTATTTTAAAGAAATTCATTCACTAGCAGTGGAAGAAGAGCTACATAAAAATAGCTGGAATACAGATCTACACTATAAAATTATGGTGAATGGGAAGCGATATTCCGCACGGTTTATCAATAGCAAGCGAACAATCAATCCAGCTTTTGGGGCGTTATCAAACAAACAACTGATAGAGCAAGTACGTTTTACGTATTATTTACGCGAGCATGGAGTCCTTTTTATGCAAATTAATAAAAATAGGTCAGGGGAGTCATTTACATTAGTCGCTTGGAATGATGAACAATACCGATTTATATTGTCTAATTGGATTGAAGGAGAACATATTACACTCTGTACGGAAGCTATCGCAGAAGCATTTGGAAAGGAAGCAAGAAAGGTTCATGATATTTCTAGTGCATTTCAAAGCGCGATTTTTCAGAAGAAATCTCATTTGGATGGGTATGTTGAGTTTATTAATATGTTAGAAAGCAAGACAAGCACATGTAAGGAATTGCGGGAGTATATAGATCTTGCTAAATATCATATAGACTGCGCATATACGAGTGAATTAGAGTTTATTGTACAAACAGACTTAAATCCTTTGAATGTTTTATGGGGCTCAAGTCAACAGGTAAAAGGAATTGTAGATTTTGAATCTATTAGTTATGTTGACCGTATTGAAGGGTTAGCCTTTTTAATAAAATGGTACTCTCGAACGAAAGGAATACAGTCGCATAAAGTATGTCCGGAAGTTGCTAGAGCATTTTTAGAAGGGTATAAAGCTAATAACATTTTAACTTCAAATGATTATAAAAGACTTTCTTCGTTGCTATGGTTATCCGGTAGTTTAAATTGGAACTTCGTTAAAAAGACGATGAGTCTATTTGGTGACGGGAGAGAATTAGAGGAACATTTGAAAGTTTATAGAGTAAGGGGAGAAAGGTTGTCTTCATTGTTTTAATTTGTAGATAACATTTCTTCTCTTTTGGGATTTATAAAACAAAGCATATGAGGTGTTCTAAAAATGAAAATACAAATTGTATTGTTTGACGGATTCGGAGAGCTTGTCTCCTTTGCACCTTTTGAGGTATTGAAAAGAGCGATAGAAGAAGGGGCTCCGTTTACGGTTGAATTAGTTTCTAGTGAACCAAAACAAGAGGTTACTACTTCGTTTGGAGTTACGGTTAAACTACATGATTTTTTACGAATGGATAATCGTCCAGATTTGTTAATTGTACCCGGAGGTGGCTGGAATCATAAAGCTGAACATGGGGCGAGAAAGCAAGCAGAGATTGGAACTTTGACCAAAATGATTAGAGAGATGCACAATGAAGGAACGATTGTTGCGGGAGTTTGTACTGGAGGTATGTTACTAGCTGCATCCGGTATATTGAATGATAAAAAGGCAACAATGCATCATTTGGCGCAGAGTGAAATTAGTCAATATGGGGCAGAACTTCTTCATTACAGAATTGTGGATCAAGGCGATATTATTACTGCAAGAGGAGTTACTTCAGGGATTGATTTAGGTCTTTGGATCACGGAAAGGTTTGCAAGTCCAAAAATTGCAGCTGCTGTTGAATATAGAATGGAATACGAGAGGCGAGGTGTTGTTTGGAAGTGATTTAACTTCTTTTTTAGCCCTCTTTAACGGGCAATAAGAATCCCACTTCAATTTCATAGTATAATACCATTCTTAAAAAATGCAGGTTTTACTACTGGACTTTGGCTGACAGATGATCCTTATTATACGGATGTAGCACAGAATCTTGTTCCGTATTATGATTACATATTCACGCAAGATTTAAATTGTATTGAGTTTTATAAAGGGATAGGATATAACAATGTGTTTCATCTCCCGTTAGCAGCAAATCAAGATGTGTTTAAACCTTCTCAGAAAGAAGATACATATAAGTATGATCTTAGTTTTATAGGCACAGCATTTGAAAATAGAATTACTTTTGTTGATTCAATTTCAGAGTATTTAGCAGAAAAAAACATAAAAATTGTGGGGTTCGGTTGGGAGAAGTTAAAGAATTATGAAAGATTAAAGGATAAAATACAACTCTTGCCACTTGCAAAGTATGAAGATGCGTTACAATTTTACGTATCGACTAAAATCAATATAAATTTACACCGTTCACCAAATGATCAGGAATTGAATTGTAATGCTGCAAACATCCAAGCATATTCAGTAAACAAAAGGACGTTTGAAATTAATGCTGTAGGTTCTTTTCAATTAACTGATATACGCCCAGATGTAGCAAAGCATTACATACCAGGTGTTGAAATAGAAACGTTTTACAGTGCACCGGAGTTTATACAAAAAGCGGAGTATTATTTGGAACATGTACAAGAAAGAAAACGAATAGCAAAAAATGGGCTGGATAGAACGTTGAAACATCACACATATGATAGACGTGTATTACAATTATTAAATTATATTCATTTCATAGGCGTGAAGATGTAGTCTAACCATTAACTGAAATGATAAGCGTTTAGCGCTTTCAAATAGAGTTAACTCTAGTATTCTATAAAATCATTTACGAAAAAGGGATTTGGATAATTTTGCCGAATTTATTCATTTAGAAAAAACGATTTTGCATACAAACTAATTTATATTTGATAATTAGAGGAGATTAAAAATGAATCACTTTTTTGTAGAATTTGGCGAATATGAAGCAAGTGTTTGTGAATGGGGGATAAAAGAAATCCTCAAATCATTTGTTTTCATGGTTTAGGAAGTACAAAATTAAGTTTTATAGAAATAGCGCAGCTTTTACAGGATAAATGTCATATTGTATCGTTTGATCTACCTGGACATGGGAAAACACCAAGTTTTGGGAAGGATGAAGATTACGGTGCATCCCATTTAACAAATTGGGTAGTAGCATTACTTGAGCAGATAGGAAAAGACACATTTCATATAGTAGCACATTCATGGGGAGCAAGCGTTGCGCTTCACTATGCAGCAGAATGTACAGAAAAAGTGAATAAGATGGTTTTGTTAGATGGTGGTTATCATCATGGTAAAATGAATGCAGATTATTTTGCGAAGCTATACAAAGATGCGAAAGAAGGAGAGTGTCCACCGCGATCATTAGAAGAAGAAATCACCCATTACGAGAAAAATTTTGATGAATATACTTTTGACAATAAAGAAGCATTCATCCAATCAGAAGAAATGGTTTACAGCAGGTGGTCACCATTAATAGAACGTGCGGTTTATGACTTAATGCGAGAAGAAGATAATAAAGTGAAGTGGCATGCTACTGGCGATACCGCTAGAAGTGTAATTAAGTTTCAATATACGGTGTATAAAACGTTGAAATCGCATAAAATTAAAAACGATATTTTGTTATTGTATTGTGATCTGCCACATAATTATTTAGAAATAAGAGAATTGCAAATTGCGGAATTTAGGAAGCATATTGATATTACGACTAAGCTTTATACAGATACAGGGCACTTAATGCATTGGGATAGACCGGAAGAGATTGCTGCGGATGTTTTAAATTGGTTCATATAAAGAAGGTCCGTTGTTCGAATTTGAGCAACGGACTTTCTTGATACGTTACCTGAAAAAGAAACTAGTATCTCTAAACTAGAGGAAAGTAAAAAATAAAGAAAAGAGGTTGCCTAAAAGTAACTATTTAGCGACTTTTGGGACAACCTCTTCTTTTGGTTGTGGATTTTCAAGAAAATTTAGAATAAAATAAAAATATAGCCGCCTACCTATTATTCACTAATGAAAAGAAAAGAGGCTAGCGAAATGCAATTGAAGTATGGGAAGCACATTAATATATTATCTATTGTTCTAACTTTGTTCTCTTTTTCTGTAATTGTAAGTTTCTCTACCTGGTTGAGTGGATATTCAATTCCCAACCTTTCTACAATGCTTAAGGTAACAATGTTGAGTGCATTTATTCTTGGAATTATAGGGTTTAGACAAGAGAAAAGCGCACTAGCGATTATAATTATGGGAATATGTGCCTTTGCTCTAGTCGTTCTATATACTTATGCGGTTATAAGTTTTCTTGAGCATTAAGCACCATAAAAAAGAAACGAACATATATGTTCGTTTCTTTTTTTGGGATGATTATTATAAAATAGCCTCTTCTAATGATTGAGTGCTGAATCCAAGAATTAATTTTTGAATGTTATTTTCATGATCTTTTACAATGATATATGGAACGCCCTGTACGTTAAAGGATTCAAACTCTTCTTTTTCTTCTGGGGTATTAGGGGTACCCCCATATTAGAAAAAAATATATTTTGATGCAAATTTATGGTGTAAGCAAGAGCATGAAAGTTCTATCGCCAATTCTTTTTTTGATATAATAGATGTGAAGCAGGAAATAGATAGAAAGATACTGCTAGTAATTTATACTTAAATGTAGGGTAACTAACTGTTACGATTTATTTAACCAATTATAACGAAAGTTAATTAAATATATCAGTAAGCCCTGCTAGTCCAGTGATTGGCTAGTAGTGAGGGTTAACTGCGGGCAATCCCTAAAGCTGATTGAACTACAACGTGGCTAGAAATAGCGAGCGTGAATGTTGCGAAAGCAGAAAAAATCAATCAGATGGTGTAAGGTTAAATCCTAAACACTAGAACAATGGGTCTTCCGCCTCGAATCATCTAAGTCAAAATGGATAAGATGAACGTTCAACGACTATCTCGTATAACTGACGAGAGTACATCACAAGCCTATGGTGGTGGAAAAATCCTCTATCTCTAAAGAGATAAACATATAGTCTGCGCTCATGTGAAAATATGAGAAGTTCATAAGAGAACTGGCTAAGGAATTGCGCCCTTAGTTGAACGAGATAAATTTAATTAAATCTATCAAATCCCATTGAAGCTACCGAACCTATGCATTGTGGTAAATTCAATGGGGTGAGAATATTAATGAAATTTTCACGAGTTAGTCAAGTATCGGAATTAACAGGTTTGTATCCTAGTAGTCTTAGGAGAATGCTGATGGAACACGCTACAATTCAGAAGAATCAATCTTTCATTATCTAAAAGATGAGTGCCCGAATAATCGCACAGTAAAGGAGTTAAATTCTGATGATATTGGCGAAGAAAGTCAGACTGATTCCAACGCCTGAACAAGAACAAGTGCTTAGAAACCATGCTGGTGCTGCAAGATTCGCTTATAACTATTGTAAAAGAATGAGTGATAGATACTATAAGCTATTTGGAAAATCTGTTTCACAGTTAGCTTTACAGAAACGATTTACAAAGATCAAGAAGCGAAAGAGATATGAGTGGTTAAATAACATCAACGCACAAGTTCCTAAACAGGCTTCAAAAGATTTTGATAAGGCGAGGAAAAATTCGTTCAAAAAGTACAAAAATGGTTCTCACACTTCTTATAAATCAAAAAAAGATTTAATTCAAGGATTTTATGCCAATTATGAAAGACTGATTATAGGAAAGAAAGTAGTTCATATTCAGTCCATTGGAGAAGTGAAAACAAGCCAACAACTACCAAGAAACAAAAAACCATCCAATCCAAGAGTTACATTTGACGGTCGTCACTGGTGGATTAGTGTAGGATTCCAAGAAGACTTTGAATTACAAGCACTAACCAATGAGTCGATTGGTGTGGATGTTGGTTTAAAAGAGCTGTTTGTAGCTTCTAATGGTATGAAAGAACGAAATATAAACAAAGATGCCAAGGTTAAAAAGCTTTTGAAAAGGAAAAAGTCAGCACAAAGAGATATGTCTAGGAGATTTAAAAATGGTGTAAAAATTCAGTCTGCCGGATATGAAAAAGCTAAAACTGAGCATCTGCGGTTATCTAGGAAAATTACGAATATCCGAATTAACCATATCCATCAAGCAACAGCTAAATTGGTGAAAACCAAACCAATGAGGATCGTTGTGGAAGACTTACCTATCTCAAACCTGTTAAAAAACAAAAAACTATCGAAAGCATTTTCATTTCAAAAATTACACTTCTTCTTTCAATGTTTGTCATACAAGTGCGAGAAGTATGGCATTGAGTATGTAAAAGCTGATAAATGGTTCGCCTCAAGCAAGATTTGCTCATGTTGCGGAGTAAAATACGACCATTCAGTTCAACCAGAAGGACAGTGGAGTTTAAAAATACGTGAGTGGCGTTGTGTTGGGTGCAATAGCCACCACGATAGAGATTTAAATGCTTCGATAAATTTATCAAGATGGGTAAAATAAATGCTTGATAATAGGAGGTAACGATACTGCCTCGTGTGGAGTGTTATACCCCTCGTCCCTTCGGGGTTGCGAGAACACGATGAAGCACTAACTCGTGTAAATTTGATTGAATTGTATAGATTTAGTTAAGTTTATCGTATCGGAGATTGAACAGAGTTATGGGGAATGAAAAAGAAATTAGTTCCGCTAAATTAATATGGAAGATGACGCGCCCACATACATTAACGGCGACGTTTTCTCCTGTAATTTTAGGGACAGTGGCATCACTTTACGTTGCCGAAATTCATTGGCTTTTATTTATTGCGATGATGAGTGCATGTTTAGCGTTGCAAATAGCAACAAATTTATTTAATGAGTATTATGATTTCAAACGTGGATTAGATACCGCTGATTCTGTTGGAATTGGTGGTGGAATTGTCCGTCATGGATTGAAGCCAAAAAATGTATTAACAGTTGCGCTTTTATTGTATGTGGTAGCAGCATTTATTGGCATTTATATTTGTATGAATAGCAGCTGGTGGTTAGTCGTTATTGGTTTAATTGGGATGGCGGTTGGCTACTTATATACAGGTGGTCCATTACCAATTGCGTACACTCCATTTGGAGAATTAGTTTCTGGACTGTTAATGGGGACATGTTTTGTACTTATTGCTTTCTTTATTCAAACGAATACGATAACGATTGAAAGTGTATTGATTTCCATTCCAATTGGAATTTTAGTAGGTGCAATTAACATGTCGAATAACATCCGAGATATCGAAGAAGATATTAAAGGTGGAAGAAAGACGTTGGTAATCCTCCTTGGGAGAGAAAAAGCAGTGGTAACACTAGCTGTAGCCTTTTTCATTGCTTATTTATGGATCGCGGCGATTGTATTAATGGGTTATATAAGCCCTTGGGCATTAGTTATGTTCCTAGGTTTGAAAAAGCCAATCTCTGCAATTCAAAGTTTCCAAAAAGGAGCAAAGGATCCCGGATATATGCGCATCGCAATGAAATCAACAGCGATGACAAATACGATTTTCGGCTTCTTATTATCAGCAGGATTGTTAATTAGTTACTTGTTTTAAATAAAAAAATAACTTAACCCCGATTTCTCGATTTTAATATAGAGAAATTGGGGTTTTTATTTTTGTATTTCTTTAATAATGATCAAACTCTTTTATAAATCTACATTATGTAATAGATTAGTTGAGATAAAGATCAGGATAGTGAGAGGAATGCTTTTTATATTTGTCTAAAGTTGTAGATATTTTCAATAAATAAATAATAAAATACAATATTTTTTTATTGAAAAACGATAAATGTTATGTTAGTCTTTAAAAAAAGATAGACAAGGATGAAGAAGAATGAAAAAAATATTTTTAGTTGGACTTTCTACCATAACTTTAATTATTATTGGTTTTGTCTCTTACATTACATTAACAACGAAAGATCCATTAAGTGACAAAGAATTTCCAAAAACTCAAGAAAAAGCAAAGGCAACTGCTATTGAATATTTTCAAAAAGAAAAACAGTTAGATGTTGTTATAACTAAAGTTGGAGTAGTGGGAGAAATAGGATATAAAGTTTGGATCGAAGGGCATGAGCTGAATAATGAACAACAAAAAATTGATGCAATTATAGATGTTGCAAAAGAAGATAAATATAAAGTAATAAGTTCTAATATCAATTAAATATCAAGTATTACGTATAATTGATATTACCTTATAATTCTACCTTTAATATGAAAAAACGCTATCCTGTTTGTAGAAATATACAGAAAGGATGGCGTTTTTGTATGGATCTTTCGATTCAAGATGAGTTTCATTATTTGCTGAAGAATTACAGTTATCTCTGCATTTTATCTTTATATCAGCATGCTATTATCTTGATATAACTATGTTGCATTTAGTAGTGACAGAAATAGTGAAAGATTTCTAATTGGTTAAAATATAAAATGAACTATTTCTTCATAAAAATAAAATTAATCGTGGGGAAGATGAAATATGCAAAGAACAATTTTAATTGTAGAAGATGAAGATATTTTACGTGAAATAATGAAGGATTACCTACTAAACGAAGGATATAACGTCTTAGAGGCGATTGATGGGAAAGAAGCATTATCTATATTTGAAGAACATGAGGTACATTTAATTATTTTAGACATTATGTTACCGGAATTAGATGGTTGGGCGGTCTGCCGGCGAATTCGTAAGAAATCTAATGTACCTATTATTATGCTAACGGCTCGGGTGGATGAAGATGATACTTTACTGGGATTTGAAATGGGAGCGGATGACTATGTTACAAAACCATAAAGTCATCCTATTTTATTGGCAAGGGCAAAACGATTAATTGAAAGCCGATATTCTTCCACTATTAATGTATCTACTGCAGACACATTAACTAGTAGTGGTATCCATGTACATTTCCCTTCTCGTACAGTAACTGTAGATGGGGAAGACATAAGTATGACACATACAGAATTTGAAATATTAACGTATTTCATGCAAAATCAAGGGATTGTAATTTCGAGAGAACAACTAATCACTAAAATTTGGGGTTATGAATTCGCTGGGGATGATCGTACTGTTAATAGTCATATCCGTAATTTGCGTCATAAATTAGGGCAAAAAGCGACTTGTATTGTAACCGTTGTTAGAACTGGGTATAAATTTGAGGGACAGGTATGAAAAAAGGAATTGTATTAAAGTTATTTATATTAACAACGGCATTATGCACACTTATTTTAGTGACTATTTTTATTGGACAAACCATATTTTTTAAGCAATATTATTCGAATCGAAAAGTTAATGATATTAAAACGAATATTCAATCCTTTGAAAAGGCATATATAAAAGCTGGAGATGACGTGAAAAGGATTCAAGAGTTGGAACAAAATTTCTTTCAAGATAATGCGACATGGATTACAACGTTAGATAGTGTAGGGAATATAAAATATGCAAGGGATTTTTCTTTAGAAATTCAGTTAGATCCTAACGGAAATAACACCTTTTCTGAACGTTTAATTCAGATACCGTTGTATAGTTTTGTTAATTTAGAAGATATACAAAGGATAAAAGATAGTTTAGAACAGGGGAATCATATTATTATCGATGGAGTGCAGGAAGGTGATGCAGTAGTCCCTGCGATGTTAACAATAAAAGAGAAGAATGTTGGGCTAGGGAACAAGCAATTGTCAGAGAAGTTATATGGCCCAAAAATCGCATCTTCAAAAGGAAATTCACAGTTATATTTAGCAGGAAGTATTAAGAACGTGCAGTTACCGGAGGGTACTGTAGGAACTAACTCTATTTATGGAAATCGTGTGTTAATAGATAGAATAAAACAATTTCAGGTTGATTTAATATTAAATCAAAAACCAAATAATATTACTTCTACAGAAATAGTGGACTATGAAGAAAATGATATTAAATATAAACTATTAATCAAACCAACAATAGATGCAGATGGTAAGGTGAATTATATATTTGCTATGACATCATTACAGCCAGTTGATGAAGCTGTGCAAATGATAAAGGATTATTATGTATATTTAATTATCTTTGTTTTGATTTTAATCGTTTTGATATCGTTCTATTATTCAAATAAAATTGCCAAACCACTATTACAAATAAATGATACTACAAAAAAAATCGCTGGTTTAGATTTCTCAGAGACAATACCTATTACTACAAAGGATGAAATAGGTGCTTTATCACAAAATATTAATACACTTTCTAAGGCTTTGCATTCGTATATTAATCAATTGCAGCAAGATATAGAGAAAGAAAAGCAATTAGAAAATACACGTAAAGAATTTATCGCGGGTGTTTCACATGAGTTAAAAACACCTTTAAGTATTATGAAGAGCTGTATTTCAATTTTGGAGGATGGTGTTGCTAGTAATAAAAAGGAGTATTACTTTAAAGCAATGTCAAAAGAAGTAGATAAAATGGATATGCTTATTATTGATATGCTGGAGTTAGCAAAATTCGAGTCTGGTACGTATAAAATGGAAATGGATGTTTTCCATATTGATGAGATGATTGATTATATATGTGAGCAATTAACCTCGGATATAACAGCTAAGCAATTACATGTGCATAAACAACTTTCTAAAATTGAGGTAGTCGCAAATCCACATCGAATAGAACAGGTGGTTACTAACTTTATTACGAATGCGATTCGTTACACACCGGAACATGAGAATATTATTATTTCTACAATAGAAGAAAATGAACGTGTAAAAGTATGTGTAGAAAATAAAGGGGCTCATATCGCGCCAGAACATGTAGAAAAAATATGGGATCGTTTTTATCGAGGGGATACGTCTCGTCAACGCTCCAAAGGCGGAACAGGATTGGGCCTTGCTATTTCAAAAAATATATTAGAACTGCATGGCGCAGAATATGGTGTTTTGAATACAGAAGATGGAGTATTATTTTTCTTCTATTTAAATAAAAACGTGTAGAATTTTCGTTCTACACGTTTTTATCATTTTTAAACAAAATCGACATTATCTGCATTTTATCTTTATCAACATTCATTACTATTTTCATTAGAAACGGAATGAAAAGTTGATAAGGAGATTGTTAAAATGAAAAAAAGAGCGATATTGCTTTTGTTTATTATATTAATAATGGGCACTGGCGCTAGTTTCATACATGCTAAGGGTCATAAAAATATATCACAAGAGGATTTACGATTAAGAGGAAAAACAATTGTAATTGATCCAGGGCATGGTGGAGGAGATAGAGGGACGAAAGGAAAGAAATTTGGAACGATTGAAAAAGAGCTTAATTTAAAAGTAGCACAAAATATAAAGAAAGAATTAGAAGAAAGAACGGATGCAAAAGTTATATTGACGCGTGAAAAAGATGCGAGTTTACTTTCAGAAACAAAACAAAAGGAAGAATTGCAAGCGCGTGTCAAAGTAGTGAAAGAACATGCGGCGGATCTTTATATTAGCATTCATCATGATGCTTTTGAGGATACAAATGTAAAAGGAATAACAACTCATTATGGATCTAATAAAAGGAAAGATAAAAAATTAGCTAAGATCGTACAAGAAGCTATTTTTGATCAAAATATAGACAGCCGAGATAGAGGCGTTCATGGCAGTGATTTTCTTGTCTTACGAGAAAATCCTTCTCCGGCTATCCTAATAGAATTAGGGTTTACATCTAATGCGAGTGATGAAAAAAGAATGAATTCAGAAGAATTCCAAGCAAAATCGCAAAAAGGAATTGTGGATGGCATTATTAATTATTTTACGATGTAATAAAATAGGCAAATAGAAAAATACTATTCTTTCTAAATCTTAATTAGGAAGAGTAGTATTTTTTATTTTGGGTGTATATCCAGTTTTTAAATTAAAAACAAATATTTTTCTAAAGAGTGGATGCAATAAGCTATTCTTTAACTGATTTCGACATTATCTGCATTTTATCTTTATCCATCTCTATTAATCTATTTATTGTAAACACCGGTTGAAACTAATGATTCAGCCTTATAAATAATGAATATGAAAATTAATAGGGAAAGGATCGAAAAATAATGAAAGAATCACAAAGTAAGAAAAAAACAAGTCGATTAACTAAGGTAATAATATCTCTAGGAGTTGTTTTAGCAACGACCTTTTTCACTTTCTTTTTAATTGGAAAATGGCACTCTATCCCAGCGAAGGGAGTAGCTAATGAAAGTAGTAAACAAGTTAATACGCAACAACAAGAAAAGAAAAAGGAAACATCACCAGCAAAACAAAAAAGACCTGATGGAAAACCGGTAGGAAAAGTTGTCTATTTAACATTTGATGACGGTCCTAGCGAATTGACTGGGAAATTTTTAGATGTACTAAAAGAGCAAAATGTTGCTTCGACATTTTTTATGCAAGGTAGTAATTTACAAAATACAGGTTTTCAGGAAAATGTAAAACGAGCAGTAAAAGAAGGACATTATATTGGTGCACATAGTATGACACATAATAGTGATAAGCTATACAAAAAGGGACAATTTGTACCAGAGATGAAAGAAACGTTAGATCTTATCCATAATATTACGGGCACAACTCCTAAACTAGTCCGTCCGCCATATGGATCTGCACCAGGATTAAAGGGTGAGGAAATTCGTAATCAAATTGTAGAAGCAGCAATAAAAGTTTGGGATTGGACAGTAGACTCAAATGATTGGAAATTAAAAGATAATCCAACTCAGATTATAGAAAATGTAAAAAAACAGACAACAGAAGAAGTAGAAGTTGTTTTAATGCATGAAAAGGCGCAAACATTACAAGCACTTCCTGACATTATTAAATTTTATAAAGAGCAAGGGTATGAATTTGGGGTATATAATGATGCGGATCATTTTCGTCTAAACTTCCAGAAAGATCAACGTCTATAGTGAACGTGGTTATCTTAACAAGGTGTTTTTTATTACTAAATCAATAACTAAGCCAAAAGCCGATTTCCTATAAGATAAGGAAATCGGCTTTTTCTTTATAAAATTTTACTTAGCTTATGAAGCTTACGTTTTAAAATAATATATTGAATTTATGTTAAAACGGCATTTCAGGGCTCGTATTATTTTTTCTAAACTTATTAGTTAAGATTATTCGACAATTATAGTAATAATAATTAAAGTATAGAATATACACATCTTAGGGAGGGCATATATGTGAAGAAGTGGATGAAAATTGTTCTGTACTCTTTACTAGGTATTTTACTTATGGGAAGTATTACTTTTTTTGTTTGGTCTCAGTTTACTTATAAACCAACGAAAGAGGCTTTGTCGTTAGTAGATGATAAAAAAGATGAAGATAATATAGTTTTTGGACAGAAAGATGCTAAAGTAGGGATTATTTTTTATCAAGGAGCTAAAGTAGAAGCTGAGGCTTATAGTTACTTAGGGGAAGCTCTTGCAAAAGATGGGCATTTTGTAGTGATGCCTAAGTTACCATTAAATTTAGCGATACTTGGAATCAATGTGGTAGACAGTGTGATTGAAAAGTATCCTGAAGTTCAAAAATGGTATGTTGCGGGGCATTCAATGGGGGGAGCTATGATTTCTAAGTATGCTTTTCAACATGAAGACAAGGTAGATGGGATCATTTTCTTAGGTTCGTATCCTGCAGAGGATTTCTCTACTAAATCGCTTCCGATGTTATCAATTTATGGGGAAGTAGATGCTTTAGCAACTGTAGAAAAAATAGAGAACAATAAAAAGTTAATGTCAAAGAATACAACTATGCACATGATAAAAGGCGGAAACCATGCTCATTTTGGCATGTATGGTGAGCAAAAAGGTGATAATGCGAGCTTAATTACGTCAAAAGCACAACGAGATGAAACAGTGAAAGTAATTGAAGAATGGTTATTAAAACAATGATAGCGAATGTAATAAATTTACCGAAAGGATTCTCCCATCTCAAGCATGTGTAGGAAGATAGCCTAACGGTAGGTGGGAGAGATAATAAAGAGCCAACTCGTACGAATTGGCTCTTTTATTTATTTGCTATCTCCAATTGGCCCCTTATTTTCTCCGGAATGTCCTTTTCAGAAATAATGTCGTAGGAATAGACATACTTACCTTTCACATGAATTTTTAAGTAAGTTTTTCTTATAAAATCATTAGGAGTGTTCGTTCCTACTTTATATTCCTTCTCATTCCTTAATTCATCAACACCTTTTAGCGAGTACATAGCTCTTCCTTTATGATGGTAATCTGGAACGCCATATTCCTCCGCGATAGCGTATACATTTTTTTCTTCAGCAATCGGATTAAATCTGTCTAAATCTCCGCGTAATATGAAAGGTAGTAAGTATATAGGGAGGCCTATTCCTAGTATGCAAATTATAAATTTCTTCATGACGTTTCTCCTCTTGTTCGTTTATATGATTTAGTATAGAAAAAAATTCTTATAAATATAGAGGGAAATTCCTTAAGGTTTTCTTAATAAAGTTTAACCGTGTGAAAAAAAGATTAACTTGAGCATTAAGCTTACGGAATGAATAGCCAAATAACCTGTTTTCTTTATTTTTTGATGGTAGGTTATTTGGTTTTATATTGGTATGAGTGAATTAAGAAATAAGTGGGATTTAGGAACTAGAATAAATTTATCTTACAGTAATAAGAGAATTATCTAAATAAATTATAGTGAGAACAATTAAAGAAAGCATCTAGTGGGGTGCTTTTTTCTTTTGGAATAGAGAATCCCATGGGTCAGTTACATGTAATTCAGCGCTGTGCTTCTAGGTCATTGGAAAATCCAATGATAAAAAAAGAGGGGGAAGGCGTTTTTTATTGAAGTTTGTTAATGATAGCTTTTTAACTTGTTAGGGGGGATCGTAAAATAGATTATTAATCTCTTTGATAATTTTTATTTTCCTTATAGTATTTGGCATACTGTATTAGAAATTTTTAATTTTGAAAGGAGAATCAATAATTATGGGTAAGAAAAAAAGAATAAGTAATAAATTATTACTTGTCAGTGCAATTTGTACAATAACAATTCCCTCAGTCTCATATGCGGAGAAAGTAATTTCACCTAAAAATTTTACGAGTTCTTCAAGTTTGTATGAGGGACGGAATACGGAAGTATTGAAAACAAGTTTATATCCTGATACATATAATAATCCGTTTAACCACCAATTTATTTCGAAATTAAAGGAAGCAAACACAAATATAAAAAAAGTAGACAATAGTGATGATGAAAATCCTATTATATCTACTACTCTTTCATTTATTCGCCATATGAATAGTGAAGATTATAAATCTGCATTTGATTTAACCTCAAGGTCATTACAGAAAATAATATCCAAAGAATGGTTGAAGAGCTATTGGGAGGGACTGCCAGTTCAATTACAAGCAGGTTCTTTTATAGAAATTGGAGAGGTTACACAAAAAGAGACAAATCCTGTTCATACAAATGTGGAGATTCAATTAGTTTTTGAACAAATGACTGTACCTTTACTAATAAAACTAGATCCATCTGGAAAAATAGACGATTTTCAACTCAGCATGTCGTTTAGTCCTGTTGCAGAGCGTCCATCATATAGTAAGCCTGAATCATTTGTTGATAAAGAAGTAGTAGTTGGAAGTGGTGCATTTCCATTACCAGGAACATTGTCTGTTCCAAAAGGAAAGGGTCCTTTCCCAGCGGTTATTCTTGTGCAAGGATCTGGAGCAACTGATCAGGATGAAACAGCGTTTGCTTTAAAACCATTTCGCGATTTAGCTGAAGGTCTTGCATCGAAGGGAATTGCTGTCCTTCGCTATAATAAACGAACATATGAACATGGGTTGAAAACACAATTCAGTCCCTTTTATACAGTTGATAAAGAGACAACAGATGATGCTCTTCTTGTAACTCAATTTCTTAAAAATGAGCCTCTAATAGATAAGAATCAAATTTATATTCTGGGTCATAGTCAAGGTGGAATGATGCTTCCGAAAATGATTGAAAAAGACCAAAATCAAAATATTGCTGGGGCAATTGTAATGGGAGGGCCAGCTCGTACGATCCAAGATGTTGTTTTAGATCAATTTGAGTACCTTTTTTCTATTGGAGCAATGAACCTAGAGGAATATAAATTCTACAAATCGCAATTTGAATTATTAAATGATCCCAATTTCTCTAGTCGGAATCCCCCAAAAGATTTTTACTTAGGATCAGCAGTATTTTGGGATTCTATCCGGAAAATTAAAGCAGCAGAAATGTCAAAAGAACAAAAGACACCGCTTCTTATTATTCAAGGAGAAAGAGACTATCAAGTTCAATCAAAAATCGAAATTCCTCTTTGGAAAGAACAATTAAAAGAACGAGATAACGTTGATTATCGACTATATCCAAAGTTAAATCATTTCTTTACAGAGGGTGATGGGGAAATAAGTAAGCCGGATGAATATTATAGTCCTGCTAATATACCTGAGTATGTTATAAATGATATTGCTGCTTGGGTGCAAGGAAGATCGCAATTAAATTAGCAACCATATGTTTTAATAAAGACTTTCTTTCTGTAATCAAAATAGAAACATTTTTATTAGGTTATATGTTTTTTAAAAGCACTCTTTGAAAAGGAGTGTTTTTATATTTTCCTTTGATTTAATTAACGAAAAAAATATCTTGTACTCCTTTTGTAACTTTTTCTAAATAGAAATTTTCTATAAAATAAGGGGCTTGCCTTCCAAACAAATCGTTATTTGTAACGCTTTTATTAAAGTAAAGTTCTCGTGACATCGCTTTGATATTCAAAAACATTAATAACCTATTGTATTAAGTTTTTTGAAAATTTAGGTTTAACATCTTTAAAATAGGTGTATTACATATTACATAACAACTAAATAAAAAATCTAAAGGAGGAAAGATACCATGCATAAGAATGAAAGAAAACCGGTGGTTCATGAATATCAAAATGAACAGGAAGTAGTTATGAAAGTAAAAGAGCTAGAATTGCAAGGGATTCGCCAAGATGACATTTATGTCTTAGCACATGAAAAACATCTAACAAAAAGGATTGCGGATGATACAAACACAAATACGATTGGAGTAAAAGAACAAGGATTGGGCACAAGTATTATCAACTTTTTCTCCAAAAAAGGGGACGAACTCCGAAATCAAATGGAAGAAATGGGGTTGTCGAAGGAGGAAGCTAACTTATATGAAGAAAAACTAGATCAAGGGAGAATTTTACTCCTAGTAACAGCTGAAACACAAATGGCGAGTGATAGGCAGCCGCAAAACTATCATTCCCTCTAATAGATTGCAACATCTGATAAATAGGTAAGGTAATGCTAATTTCCTATTTCAAGAAAAGATTGAAATAGACTATATTTTAGGCTGTAGCATTGAAGAAAATAAAAGTAGAGAAGGATGAGAAAAATGAAACATACAATATTTAAATATGCTTTGATTGGGATTACGACCGGAGTCATGGTTTCCCTATTAAAAAAAGAAAATCGGAAAGCTATACAAACAAAAGGAAAAAGCGTAAAAGACAAACTACAAGAAGGAAACATAAAGGAAACATTGGAGAAGGTAACTGAGACAAGTAAACAATTCTCTGTAACTGCAGCTAATGTTGCAAAACAAACATTACCACAACTGCTTACAGCCACACCAGTTGTCATTTCTACCATTAAAGATTTAACAAAAAACGAAAATAACAAAAAGAAAAAAGATGAAAAGGATTACGAAATAAATCAAAATAGTAAGGACATAGACGGGGAAAAAACGAAAAATGAAAAGAAATATATGAAAGAAGGGAAAGAAGAGAGTGCCTAGATTTAAGTCTAAAAAGAGAAAGTGAGGAAAAAAGTATGAAATCTCTGTATGCGATTGATGCAGGAATTGGCTTTACCAAGCGGGCATATCGACAGGATGTAGATTCTGAGATGACGATCAAGAGTGAAGCTTCCACACTAGCCCCTGTACCTAATCATGCTGAAAGTGAAGATTTAACAAAGGTAAGTTTTATAGACTTAGACTTTGCATACTACATGGGAAATGAAGCACATCAATCTGACGCTTCATTTCTTCCTCCATTTGACGAAGAAATAGAAAATTATTATGAAAGCGAACGGTTTAAACAACAAATATTTGGTTGCATTGCAAAGGATTATAAAGAAAATGTCGTGTTACCTTTAGTTGTTACCGGGCTTCCCGTCACTTGTTTTGGTAGTCAGCATGAGCAATTACAAAATGTATTAAAAAAAGAAACTTCCGTGCAAATTGATGGGAAATTTATTAATATTACGGTGGAAAATGCTTTGATTCTTCAGCAACCGGTCGCTTTACATGCCTATTTCTTAAAAGAGGGAATCATTCAGGAACGAGATCGTATCTTAATTATTGATGGTGGATTTCGTACATTAGAAATGACAGATATGAAACAGAATGTCATTTTAAATCATTATGAGACGGAACTAGGATGTAGCAAGCCTTTGAAAAATATTAAGAATATCCTGCAGAATCATGCGGGTGAAAGTAATCACTTGCATATTAACGACATCCCAAAAATATTAGAAAAAGGATATGGAGGTCGAGAAGAAAATTATCAGACAAGTCAGGTTAATACTTTGATTCAAAAAGAGTTGGATGCACACTTCCAAGACGTTATGCGTGTATTACAAGAACAATTTAAGTTAGACCAGTATGATACTATTATTTGGACAGGAGGAATAGTAGATATCCACAAAAAACGAATTGAAAAAATGCAAGGTGAAATCTCTTCTTTCCGTATGGTAGACGCTTCGAAAGAGGCTGCACTTCATGGATACTATATTATTGGAAGTCAAGTATTTGAGGACATCACCAATCAATCTGCATATGAATCCAAATTATAATAACGACCGAAATGGAGTTTGTTGAATAGAAGTACCAAATTATGTGGCTTCTTTTCCACATATAATAAATTCTTTATAAGAAAAGATAAAAAGTGCTTGTATAGAGGAAATGTTTAAAATTGAGAATAAAAATAGCTAATATATAGGGGGTCTTCCTTTTTACAGAATAAGACCTCCTATGCCATTTATTTTGTAATTTAGTTGATCTAAAAACTTTTCCTCCAAGACATGAATACCTACATACAAATTTCATATTACGGATATCATTTGATCAAACATAAGACTATTCAGAAAGGAAGAATAATATGGAATGCATAAAAATGCCGAAATGGAGTTGGTATCATGTGAGAACTAGTGAGCTTGAAAAACTTTCTTCTATAATCCCTCGTGATGTAACATCTTATTTCTCTCAATTTGTAAAGAAAATAAGTTCTCCTTGTGAAAATGGATTATATGTTTATACGTTATCACCAAGTCAAACTTGTGTATATGGTTCGTTTTTATATGATCAAGATAAAAAGGACGCCAAAATTCAAAACTTTCTTCATTATTTCGTAGCTCATGGAATACTGATAACGGTCCAGGAAAAAGAGGAAGAGGATTTCCAAAAATTAATACATAATTTCCCTATGGGTACAAAAAATTGTAATAGTTCCGCTGAAGGATTATGTGCTATCTTATCAATGTTTATATCTCACTATTTGCGGGAGGTTGACTATTTTGAAAACCATTTCAGAAATGTATTATGGGATTTTTATCATCATAATAACATAGCAGTTTTAGAAAAAATTTATCATATTCGTCATGAATTATTTATGAACACACATGTGTTTCGCTTAATACAAGAAGTGTTACAAGGCTTGGAGGAAGCTTGGTTAGAAAATATAACAAAAACTCTTTGTTATAAACAAACATACTTGAAATTAGAGCGTGGATTACAACTCGTTAAAGAGTACCAAGAAGAATTAGACACGATGATTCATTTACAAGAAGTTGTTTCTTCTCATCGTGGGAATGAAATTATGAAAGCTCTTACTGTATTAACTGCTGTAAGTACGCCTTTGACGGCCTTAGGAGCATTGTGGGGGATGAATTTTAAATATATGCCTGAACTAGAATGGAAATATAGCTATTTAATTGCTCTCTTATTTATTATTTTCACAACAGGAGGTATGTATATGTATATGCGATTCAAAGGATGGACAGGTGATTTGTTACGAGTAAAGAAAAAGAAATCTTTTTTTAAATCTAATTAATCCTGTTTATAAAAAATATGATAGATATTAACCTAGATATATGGTTAGTAATATTTATTAATGGGGGTAGTGCCATATCCCCATCAAGTTAAAGTTTTGATGTCCCCGCATTTAAAAAGATGCTCTTGGATAAATCCAGGAGCATCTTTTTAAATGCGGAGTAGTGCACCACTGTAATCAATTTAAAGAATCGAAATCTTCCATAACGAAATTTTTATTCATTTTTAAATGGTGATATCGAGATGTTAGGTTGATAAATCTCCATTAGTTTCGAATTGAATATTCTTCATGACAGCTAAAATGTATTGATTAGAGTTTTTTAGATCTCTTAGAAGTATTGTTATATTACTATCAAGATAATATTTTGAATAATCCTCAAAACAAAGAAATGTACATTTTCTTGAGGAAGAAATATTTTGTCAGAAAACAATAAAATCTTATTAATTTTTATAATTGGTAGAATTTTTATAGAAATAATTCTCTTAATATATTAAAATAACATTGTATTATGTCAGATTTTAATTAGGGGAGAGAAATTTTATGTTGAAAAAAATCATTCCAGTTGCTTTAGCATTAAGTACAGTTACTTTTACTAGTGTATTCGCTGTGCCTTCAGCCCAAGCAAGTACAGAACCAAACCGCTACATAGATGTACAAATGCTCGGTATTAACGATTTTCATGGGCAACTAGACACTGTAAAAAAAATTAACAATAAAGATGCAGGGGGAATTGAGTACTTAGGGGCTTATTTACGTGATCGTGAAAAACAAAATCCGAATACATTAAAGGTACATGCTGGCGATGTTGTTGGAGCAAGTACTCCTGTTTCAGCATTATTACAAGACGAACCTACGATTGAATTTCTAAATGATTTGAAATTCGATGTTGGAACCATAGGAAATCATGAATTTGATGAAGGTGTTGAGGAAATGAACCGCCTTATTTATGGTGGATACCATGAGAAAACAGGAAATTTTAAAGGAGCAAAATTCCCATATGTTGCCGCAAATTTCTATAATAAATCCACTGGTCGTTTATTTTTACCACCATTCACTATAAAAAAGGTACAAGGAGTTCCTGTTGGATTTATCGGAGTCGTAACAACGGATGTTCCAAACCTTGTTATGCCTACTATGCTAAAGAATGTAGAAATTACAGATGAAGTTGAAGCTATTAACAAATCCGTAAAGCAATTAAAAAAACTAGGCGTTAAATCTATCGTTGTTCTTGCGCATAACGGAGGTACAACAGATGGGAACGGCGTAACAAATGGTGATATCGTCCGATTAGCAAATGAGACTGATCAAGAAGTCGATGTTATTTTTGGTGGGCATAGCCACACCTATGTAAATGGAACTGTTAATAATAAACTTGTCGTACAAGCAAATTCTTATGGTATGGCTTTTGCTGATGTTGATGTAAAGATTGATCGTAAAACACAAGATATTGTTGAGAAAAAAGCAGAAATTGTTACAACTTACCATGAAGGCATGGAGCCTGATAAAAAAATAAAGAAGAAGATGGAGAAATATCAAGCAAAAATCGCACCTCTTGTCAATGAAGTTGTAGGTAAGTCTATTGCTCCACTAGATCGCAAACTCAATATGGCTGGTGAATCTACTCTTGGAAATTTAGTTGCTGATGCCCAGCGTACAACAATGCAATCCCAAATTGCACTTATGAATCCTGGTGGTATTCGTAATGACTTAGATGTTGGTGATATTACATGGGGAGAGATATATGGTATTCAACCATTCGGAAATCAATTAATAAAAGTAAATTTAACAGGTCAAGACATTCGTGATATTTTAAATCAACAATGGCAAAAAGACATAACAAGAATGCTTCAAATTTCAGGGATCCAATACACTTGGGATGCAAAAAAACCTAATGGAGAAAAAGTAACAAGTATTCGCTTAACAAATGGAGAAGAAATTATTCCTTCTAAAACTTACAGCGTCGTTGCTAACGCATTTCTAGCTTCAGGTGGAGATGGATTTGTATCCTTTAAAAACGGTAAAGATGCTGAAACAGGACCAACTGATTTTGAAGCATTAGTAGATTATATAAAAAAATCAAAAGAACCAATTCAGTCTATTATTGATGGAAGAATTCAAAAAATAAATTAGGTTTTTATTAATCTCAAAAACAAATAGATTACCTATACTTTTTCGTGTACAGGTAATCTATTTTTTGTGGGTTTGAAATAAAGTCTTACTGTGACTAATTAATAGTGACGGTGAATCTGGCCCCTATGGAACATTAAAATCAGATGATCCAAACAGTTATAACTACATCTTTGGACAAGTTAAAAAAGATCAATTTTTTATTGATTTACGCAAGGCGAACGGAGTGACAAAAACTTGGTTAAGCGAACAACATCCAATTTTCGCTGGGATAACTACCGAAGGGTCTGATATACCAAAAACTGTTGATATATCATTAGGGAAATCATTTGATATACTTGTTCAAATTCAAAAAGTGAGTCCATCTCAAGTGCATCAATAAAAGTAGAATCATATGTCTTAATGACAACGTGATAAGTGTTTCATATAGCAAGAAAAATAATCACATTAGAAAAAAATCAGCAATGTAACCTGTTAAGAGTAAAATGAATCTTCAATATTTAGAGTGTAAAAAAACACCGGAGCGACAAAAATCGGTGTTTTTTGTGCTTTCGGGCACAGATGCTACTTCAATCCTTTCATTATAGAAACGATTTTGAATGTAAGGAATTTGTAAGGGATAGGTAAGGAAAAAGAGATTTTCATTGTGTAGGATAAAAATATAAGGAGGCGTGAAGGGGGATAAGTACGGCCTACATATAAAACAATCAGTAACAAGAGTGTTTTGTGAAAATAATGAGTACAATGATTGCAAATGCATTGTTGCCTTTTCATCATTGGGGGAATTGATAGCTGTGTGGTTCGTATATGACACTGCTATCAACTATCTATACAATTTTAATAGAAGAGAGGAATGCTTTATGAAAACACGCAGTAAAATTACATGTGCAAGTCTAGCACTTTTAATAGCTGGAAGTTCCCTGTTATACATAACACCAGCCTCAATTGTAAAAGCAGAACCCGCGCAAAATGTATCTAGTTCGTTACAAACAAGTACGCAAAGCGATCGTACTTCCGTTAAGAAAGCAATGCGAGATACACTGCAACTTGGATACCCGGGAATACTCGCTCAAATTTCTAAGGGTGGTAAAACTTGGAGTTATACCGCTGGGGTAGCGGATCTGAGAACTAAGAAACCAATGAAAGCAGATTTTCGCTTTCGTATTGGCAGTGTGACGAAAACGTTCATTGCAACAGTTCTACTTCAATTATCTGGAGAGAACCGTTTGAATCTAGACGACTCCATTGAAAAATGGTTGCCTGGTGTCATTCAAGGAAACGGATATGATGGTAACCAGATTACAATCCGGCAAATATTGAATCATACAAGTGGTATTGCTGACTATATAAATTCAAAAGACTTTGATATTACGGATATAAAAAAATCGTATACGGCTGAAGAATTTGTAAAGATGGGGATTTCTCTTCCCCCAGACTTTGCTCCAGGGAAGGGTTGGTCTTATTCAAATACAGGATACGTAATACTAGGGATCCTTATTGAAAAAGTAACAGGAAACAGCTATGCGGAAGAGGTTGAAAATCGGATTATTGAACCGCTTGATTTGTCAAATACATTCCTACCTGGCAATTCAAGCGTGATTCCAGGCACCAAGCATGCCCGTGGCTATTTGCAACTAGACGGAGCAAGTGAGCTAAAAGACGTTACTTATATTAACCCAGGTAGCTCGGATGGAGATATGATTTCCACTGCTGACGACTTAAACAAATTCTTCTCTTACTTACTCAGTGGTAAATTACTGAAGGAACAGCAACTAAAAGAAATGCTTACTACAGTTCCTACAGAAAGAGAGGGAACTGGATATGGTCTTGGAATCCTTGAAATTAAGCTTCCGAACGGTGTCTCGGTATGGGGACACAGGGGTGCCGTTCCAGGGTTTTCCACTTTTGCTGGTGGAACACTTGGAGGCAAACATACATTTGCTATCAATTCGAACAGTTTAAATATTAATAATCCAGAATTTTTTAAAAATATTTTACTTGCTGAATTTAGCAAGTAAGCAAAAAGGAAAAACGGATAAATTTTGTCATTTGTAATTTCAATCGGAATGGATTACCGCTTGAAATGAGTATAGAGGGGATTAAGTATCTAGAAACAATCAAACCAATTATGAGAGGTGGCTAAGTAAAAGGATTGGTTTATACATTGGCCGATTAAAAGAGCAACAGATATAATGAGTGATTATTATGTATATACTATTGTATGGGTATTGTCACTAATTGTAAATTTGTATAAGGCGCGAAGTCTAATTTAAGACTTCGCATTTTTTGCTGTTTAACAGATTTTATTATGAAACTATTAAAATAGAAAAAGGAGAATGTAACTAGTTATGCGGATGAATCTTGGTACATGCGCTATATAGGAGATTTTGCTGAAAAAATATACAAGAAAAAATCAAAATTAGAAAAATATATGCATGAGAGACAAGAAAGCTGAAGTAAATTAAAAATCTTTGCTTTTTTGTTTTGGGAATAGTATTTTATTATCTTCACACATATAAGAAACAAAGGAATTTATCCCGCATTAACGGGCAGTAAGCCCCCCACCTCAAAATTCAGCGGAAGTAAAGAAGTTAGGTGGGGGCTGATTAAAGTTTCACTTTATATAAATTATGTTTTGATAATAAGGGTTTAATTGGTTTGTTTTAGTAGTTTTATACTTATGAGTTATTTGAAATTCTAGCGGTTTTGTATACATAGTTTTTCCCGCCTTAATTGATAGCGCATAGATATGACGGTTATTTTAACCAAAATTTTCATGGAAATACCTTTAAAAAGAACGTTAGTTCGTATATAATAAGAACAAATGTTCTTTCGTTAGGAGTGATAACCTTGTATGATTATTCTCTTTTACCGAATCGTATTATTTTATGTGTAGATCTTCGTAGCTTTTATGCAAGCGTGTCATGTATAAAAAAAGGACTTGATCCACGATATACAAAATTGGCTGTCGTAGGAGATGTAAACCGCAGTGGATCAATCGTATTAGCGGCAACACCGCCATTAAAAGCGTTAGGAATTAAGAAAATGGCACGGTTGTACGAAATACCGAAGCGGCCAGATATTATTATTGTGAATCCGATTATGCATACGTATATGAAATGTTCAAATTACATAACGGGCTTAGCTTTACAGTATGTTGCGCCGGAAGATTTTCATCAATATAGTATCGATGAGTTTTTCATGGATATGACTGCAAGTATTCATTTATTTGCGAGTAATCCGTGCGAATTCGCATTAAAGTTCAAGAGAGAAATATATGAACGTACACGGATCGAAAGTACGATTGGTATTGGTCCGAATTTATTATTGAGTAAAGTAGCGATGGATGTTGAGGCAAAAAAGAATAAAGATGGAATAGAACAGTGGACGTATGACGATATACCCGAGAAGTTATGGAGTATTAGACCGCTTTGGGGTATATCGTATAAAACTGAAATGAAATTGAATCGAAAAGCTATGCATACAATTGGAGAATTAGCTCAGTATCCTTTGAAATATTTAAAGCAATCTTTCGGTGTAATAGGGGAAGAATTACATCTACATAGTAACGGGATTGATTTTAGCAGAATAGCAGAGAAATACGTTCCAGCGACAACATCTATAGCGAAAAGCCAAATATTATTACGGGATTATTCGATAGAAGAGTTCATAGTTATTTTATTAGAGCATATAGAAGAAGTTTGTTACAGATTGAGAAGAGAAAAGAAATGCGCGCAAACGATCCATTTTTCAGTTGGATATAGCAAGGAATACGGCGGAGGAATAAAAAAAGCACATACGTTAAACAGAGCAACGAATTTAACGTATTATCCGAAAGAAGTCTCCTTCCTCAAGTGTGTGAAAGACGATAGTCTAGCGGTAGGTGGGAGATGAATTTCGACTTTGCGTAGCCAAACATTTGGTTTTCCTACTTATTTCACCTCTGATATAATCAGTCTTATAAGAAGTAAAGTTTGATATAACGATGAAATGAGATAATCATGTAGTGTTCAGGTTGTATGATCACCGTCATAGCTTATGGGAAATGAAGCGAAAAGTGAGGTGAATAGATATGACAAAGCAGAATAAAGCGTACAAATTTCGTCTGTATCCAACAGAAGAACAAGCGCATCTCATACGTAAAACGTTCGGGTGTGTACGCTTTGTGTATAATAAAATGCTGGCTGAGCGGAAAGAACTATACGAAACATACAAAGAGAACAAGGAAGAACTAAAGAAACAAAAATTCCCTACTCCTGCGAAATACAAAGTAGAGTATGAATGGTTGAAAGAAGTCGATTCATTAGCATTGGCCAACGCGCAATTAAACTTGCAAACTGCGTATAAGAATTTTTTTAGTGGTCAAAGTGATTTTCCTACATTCAAAAATAAAAAGAGTAGAAAATCCTATACAACGAATCGAGTAAACGGAAATATTATGTTATTTCATGGTTATATCAAATTACCAAAATTGAAAATGGTGAAACTGAAGCAACATAGAGAAATCCCGCCAAAACATATCATCAAATCGTGTACGATTTCGATGACACCTACTGGTAAATACTATGTGTCCATCTTGACTGAATATGAAAAAGAGATTGTGCAAAAAGAAGTACAAAGTGTAGTTGGATTAGACTTCGCAATGGCTGAATTGTATGTGAGTAGCGAAGATGAGAAAGCCAATTATCCTCGCTTTTATCGTCAGATGTTAGACAGATTAGCAAAGGCACAACGTGTATTGGCAAGACGTGTGAAAGGTTCAGAACGCTGGAATAAACAACGGATTTGTGTAGCGAAGTTGCATGAAAAGGTCGCCAATCAACGTAAAAATTTCCTTCACCACAAGTCTAAAGAATTAGCTACGAATTTTGACGTTGTAGCAATCGAAGACTTGCATATGAAAGGAATGTCACGAGTACTTAGATTTGGTAAGAGTGTAGCGGATAACGGTTGGCGGATTGTTCACGACGTTTTTAGCATATAAGCTACAAGAACAAGGAAAACAACTTGTAAAGATAGATAAATGGTTTCCTTCTACAAAGATGTGTAGTCGTTGTGGAAACAAAAAAGAAATGCCATTATGTGAACGCACGTATGCGTGTTCGTGTGGACTCACAATCAGTCGTGACTATAACGCAGCTATCAATATCAAAAAGGAAGCCATGCGGTTATTAGCATTGATATAAATCGTAAGAAATAACCTTTGGAACAAGGGAGTTAGCTCGGCTGTCCTAGGGCAAATTCGTTAGCTATCAAAAGTAACGATGAACCGAGAAGCCCCACTTCAAGTAAGCTCGTAAGAGATACTGAGTGGGGGGTAGTTCACCGATGGATATTTACAATGTTTGTACATATTTTTTATACGAGCGGCATACAGGAGAGCGGATTCGGTCAATAAGTATCTCATTAACAAATTTAATACATGAAGGGGAAGAGCAAATTTCACTTTTCGATAACATTATACAAAGAGAAAAAGAAATGATACAGGAGCAAACAAAAATCCCACGTCCAATTTTAACGCAAGATGCAAAAGAAAGGATTGAAAATAAGCTGTTAATTTCATATTTAGGTGAAGAAGAGATTTTACTTACATATTATAAAAATGGCTATCTATATAAAAATTACATAACAGTAGCTGATATAAATCCATTAAATAAGACGATTACTTGTACCGATGCTTTTCATAATCAAAGGATGTTTAAGTTTGGTGATGTAGTTGAAGTGAATTAGAGGGGAGAAATATCTCTTCCTAACTTAATTATATCATGTAAATCACGTTCGAAATAGACTGTTTATTCTTATTTACTACTGCTACAATCAAGAACACATGCACAGTAAGGAGAGATGTTAAATGAGTTCTTTCGTTCTCGATTTTCAGGAAATAGAAAAAACGCAGCTTTCGCTCGTTGGCGGAAAAGGATTGAATTTAGGGGCATTATCAAACATTCAAGGTATACAAGTGCCAGAAGGTTTTTGTGTTACAACGGTAGGGTATGAAAAGGCCATCGAGCAAAATGACGAGCTTCAAACTTTGTTGCAGCAGCTAACAAAGTTGAAAATGGAAGAGCGAGCCCAAATTGGTGGAATTAGTAAGAAGATTAGAGAAGTCATTATGGCAGTAGAAATCCCTTCTGAAGTAGTGGAAGCGGTAGCTCATTATCTCTCACGTTTTGGAAATGAACATGCGTATGCCGTACGTTCTAGTGCTACGGCTGAAGATTTACCATATGCCTCGTTTGCTGGTCAACAAGATACGTATTTAAATATTATCGGTAAAGAAGCGATTTTGCAGCATGTAAGAAAGTGCTGGGCTTCTTTATTTACAGAGCGAGCAGTTATGTACCGCATGCAAAATGATTTTGAACATAATCAAGTTTCTATATGTGTTGTCGTTCAAAAAATGGTTTTCCCTGAGGCTTCGGGAATTTTATTTACTGCTGATCCGGTTACTTCTAACCGAAAGGTAGTATCAATTGATGCCAGTTTTGGACTTGGTGAGGCGTTAGTATCAGGACTGGTCTCTGCCGATAATTATAAAGTAAAAGAAGGCGAAATTACTGGAAAGATGATAGCAACTAAAAAATTAGCTATTTATGCTTTAAAAGAGGGCGGAACGGAGACGAAACAGATTGATCTGGCTCAGCAAAAAATTCAAACATTGTCTGAACAACAAATTTTACAACTAGCACAGATTGGAAGACAGATTGAAGCTTATTTTGGTTGTCCGCAAGATATTGAATGGTGTTTAGTGGATGATACATTTTATATTGTCCAAAGTCGCCCAATCACGACTTTATATCCAATACCAGAAGTAAATGATGGGGAAAATCATGTGTATGTATCGGTTGGTCACCAGCAAATGATGACCGATCCCTTGAAGCCATTAGGAATGTCTTTATTCCAGTTAACATCTTTTGGACAGAGGTTTCAAGCTGGAGGAAGGTTGTTTGTTGATGTTGCACAAAGATTGGCTTCGCCTACTAGTAGAGAACTTTTATTAAATATGATAGGGAATTCGGAACCGCTTATTAAAGATGCATTAACGACTGTAGTCGAGCGAGATGATTTTATTACATTGTTACCAGATGATGAAAAAGAAAAGAGTGTTGGTAAAAGTGGACCACCTGCAAGTTCACAACCAAAAATCGAAAACAATCCAGCGATCGTTACGGATTTAATAAAGATGAATCAAGCATCAATCGAAGAGTTAAAACGAAACATGCAAACGAAATCAGGGGTGGATGTACTTGATTTTATTTTGGAAGATATGCAGCAATTAAAGAAAATATTATTTCATCCGCAAAGTATGGCTGTCATTATGGCAGGTATGGATGCTTCAACATGGGTCAATGAAAAAATGGAGCAATGGCTAGGCGAAAAGAATGCAGCAGACACGCTTTCTCAATCAGTACAAAACAATATTACGTCTGAAATGGGGCTAGCATTACTCGATGTTGCTGATGTGATTCGGCCATATCCAGAAGTTATTGCGTATTTACAACATGTAGAAAATGAGAACTTTTTAGATGAATTAGTTCAATTTAAAGGCGGAGAAAAAGCTCGAGATGCCATTCTAACTTTTCTAAATAAATACGGAATGAGATGCAGCGGAGAAATCGACATTACGAAAACGCGCTGGAGTGAAAAGCCAACAACCATTATCCCAATGATTTTAAATAATATAAGAGACTTTGAAGCTGGCGCTAGTAAACGGAAGTTTGAAGAAGGGTTGCAAGAAGCTTTGCAAAAAGAAGAAGAGTTAGTAGATCGATTGCAGCATTTGCCGGATGGTAAACAAAAAGTAGAAGAGACGAAGCGAATGATTCGTAACATCCGGAATTTTATCGGTTATCGTGAATATCCAAAATACGGTATGATTAATCGCTATTTCATATATAAGCAGGCAATATTGAAAGAAGCCGAGCAACTCGTGCAAAATAAAGTTATTGATGAAGTAGAAGATATATACTATCTAACTTTTGAAGAACTTCACGAAGTTGTCCTTACGAATAAACTAGATTACGAGCTTATTCATAAACAAAAAAATGATTACAAATTATATGAAAAACTAACGCCTCCACGTGTAATGACGTCTGATGGAGAAATCATTACAGGTAAATATAAACGAGAAAATCTTCCGGCTGACGCGATTGTAGGTTTGCCTGTTTCTTCAGGAGTGATTGAGGGGAGAGCACGCGTTATTTTAAATATGGAAGAAGCGAATTTAGAAGATGGAGATATATTAGTTACTGCCTTTACTGACCCTGGATGGACACCATTGTTTGTGTCTATAAAAGGGTTAGTCACCGAAGTTGGCGGACTGATGACACATGGAGCAGTTATTGCACGTGAATATGGATTACCAGCAGTCGTCGGGGTAGAGAATGCTACGAAATTAATAAAAGACGGACAACAAATTCGGGTACATGGAACAGAAGGGTATATTGAAGTGTTGTAATGAAATAAAAGATCATCCGCTATTATAGTGGATGATCTTTTATTATATAGCGGACTTATTTCTTTAAACCAGCCGCATAAAAAGGTCCATGAACTGCGATTGTTGATAAAATACGAGCAATCTCCTCAGGTGTTTCTTTTTGTCCATTATTTAACCATTGTTGAATGACACCTATATGAGCAGATGCCATATAAGAAGCTAAGTATTGGCTTGGGACAAGTAAATTCTCCTTATTAATGAGAGGACCATTCGTATCTTCAAATAGTGTTTTCCACATAAAGTCTTTCAGTTTCGTTTGGAAAGATAAATCTCCTTTTGGGCTTAGTACAGCTTTCATAAAATCACTATTTTCATTTAGAAATTCAAGAATAGAAGCGATAAGTATAAATGGCATTGTTGGGGAAGGGCTTGATCCAAGATCAGCAATAACTTCCGGTAATCTCTGTTTAGCAATGCTAGAAAATTCATACATAATTTCTTCTTGGCATTTTGTCATTAAATCAAATTTATCTTGGTAATGTGTATAAAATGTACCACGATTTATGTTTGCTTTCGTAGTAATATCTTTCACTGTAATGGCGTCAAAACCTTTTTCCTCAATTAATTCCACTAATGCATTTCGTATGGCAGTTTTCGTACGAATAACACGTAAATCTAAATTACTATCGCGCAAAGTATGTCCCTCCTTAATTTTAGCCAACACATTTCAAGGATGTGTCTTATAACCGACACATTCACGATTTTTGATTATTGTATAAGGTTCAACTCGAACATATAATTCAAATATAAATAAACAACACGTTGTTGGTTATTATAAATCAAATTAAAGGAGGAGAAAAGAAAATGTTTAAAAACAAACTTTTATTGTTATCTCCAGTTATTGCACTACTTGTTGTTTTTATTTTTTCATTAACATTATTTCCAACCGTTCAACCTAAGCCGAAAAACTTACCAATCGCAATTGTAAATGAGGATCAAGGAGTAGAAATTCCGAATCAACCGAAGATGAATATGGGGCAAACGATTGTTGATAATATGAAAAAGACATCAAAATCAGAGGAAGAACCTGCGGTAAAGTGGGTAGAAGTGCAAAATAAAGAAGCAGTTCAAAAAGGCTTAAATAATCAAGAATATTATGCAGCATTGGTTATTCCGAAAGACTTTAGCACAAAACAAGCATCATTACGAACACCACAGCCATCTTCGCCAGAGGTAGAAATATTCATCAATCAAGGAATGAATACAGCAGCATCAACTATGGCAGGACAAATGTTAAATGCGATCGTTGATAATATGAACAATACTGTTCGTACACAACTATTAGAAGGATTGAAAGCAAAAGGAGCTACATTAACAGCAGACCAAGTTTCAAATGTAGTAACACCTATTACGAAGAAAGTGACAAATGTGAATGAAATCGGCAAAAATAGTGCGAACGGTAACTCGCCAATGTCTTTATTCCAGCCGTTATGGATTGCAAGTTTAGCGAGCGCAGCAATTATCTTTATTGCGATAAGTAAAACGCAAGTGGGTACAAGAAAAGAGAACTTCGTATTGAAACTAAAACAAATAGTAACAGGAGCAATTGCTACACTTGTAATTGGATTTGGTCTTACATGGATTGCGGATGGAATGGTAGGATTAAATATCCCGAATTTCACGGATACGGCTTTATTCTTATCCATTACTTCTTTTTGTTTCTTCTTAATGATTTCTGCGGTGCTTTCATTAGTTGGACTAAAGGGTATAGGTATATTCGCTCTATTACTTTTCTTTGGGGCACCGCTATTAGCATTAGCGCCTGAAATGATGTCTCCATTTTATCAAGACTGGATTTACTCCTGGTTACCGATGCGATTTATGATAGAAGGGCTAAGAGAAATCTTCTTCTTCGGAAAAGGATTAGCTTGGAATACTCCTCTTACTGTACTCGTTTGGATTGGTGTAGTAAGCGTGGTTATTATACTTGGAACAGCTTTCAAACGTAGTGCAGTAAAGGGGCATAAAACGGAATTAAATGCTTAAAAATAAAAACCGTTTCACTCGTAGTGAAACGGTTTTTTGTGATGAAATCGATAGGGAAATAATTCAATGATAGATAGGCTTTTTCGATGTTTTAAAGGTGAGTGAAGAACTAGTATTTGCTGTCCCTTTATATATACATGCTCCTACTATTTCGAAATGCATAAAATGTTATGCGAAATAATGGAGGGGATACGATGTATAATTCGAATTATGATGATTGGTATAGACAGAATGATAAGCTAATTAGTGATATTGAAAAAGCTATAAACGGAGAGTATAGCGCTATAAGCTGCTATGCAAAATTAGCTAACATGGCTCCAAATCAAGTAGAACAAAAACAAATTCTTGAAATCCGTAATGATGAAATAAGGCATTTTCATCATTTTGTACAAATCTATACGAATTTAACTGGCAGACAGCCGAAACCACAGATTACGGAAAATTGCCCTAATACGTACTTACAGGGATTAGAGTTCGCTATACAAGATGAGCAAAAGACCGTAGATTTTTACTTGGAAATTTCAGATGAAGCAGCAGATGCATCTATGAAAGAGTTATTGCGCAGAATAGCTGCAGATGAACAAAATCATGCGGTGTGGTTTTTATATTATTTTGTGAAGTCGAAGTGAGTGTTAAAAATGAATGGCTGATGTGCTGAACATATTAGAAATTATTTTAAAACGCAGTGCAATAATTGAATGAAAAACTTGAATATAAGTAGAAAGAAACCGTTTCATAAGTAGTGGGACGGTTTTTTCGCGGTGAAATACAAGTTACATAGGTATCGACAAAATATAGTAGTTGAATTAGGTATATAATGTATGGAATGAAAACGAAAATAAATAAGCTAGGAGCAAACAAATGAAAGAGGAATTACAGTAGATATTCCAAATGAAAATGATAATTTACTTTGGAAAGTGTTAAAGCCGATTGATATTTCTTCATTTGATTGGTGGGTGGGGAGTGAGGAGTCATACTTAGTAGCACGTGGTGGATTGGATGAGGCATTATTTCCAGAAGAACCAAGTATAGTGGAAGGATCAGATTTGAAAAGATTATTTAAAGACAATATATATTATGTTATTTTTGCAGATTTAAAAGCGTATCCAAAAGGAGAGGAAGTAGTAGATATTGAAACATATGAAGAATTTAAAGAGAGTAAGTGTGAATTAGTTTTACTAGTTGCGGATTGTACATACGTCACAGTTTACGCTAAAGACCAAAAAGCAATCAAATCGTTGTATGAAAATGCACAGAATCAAGGTTATTATGTTGAATACGTTACAGACGAAAATGACGGTAGAACGCGTTTATCCGCGTGATAGGTATATAAAGGGGGAAGTAAATGAATCATATTAATGCTGATTTAGTTAAAAGGTTAATAGGGGCACAATTTCCAGAATGGGCGCACTTAGAAGTGAAACGGGTAAAATTTAGCGGACATGATAATAGAACGTTTCATTTAGGGGACGAGATGAGTGTCAGATTACCAAGTGATGTAGCATATGCACCGCAAGTAGAGAAAGAAAACACTTGGTTACCTATATTAAGTAAGGGACTTTCTTTACAAATTTCTGCACCAATTGCGAAAGGGAATCCGACTGAAGAGTATCCGTGGCCTTGGTCTATTAATAAGTGGATCGAGGGAGAGACAGTCACGAAAGAAAATGTTCGTGACTTAGATGAATTTGCGGCGGACTTAGGCTCGTTTTTAATAGAGTTACAATCAATTAATGCGAGTAACGGGCCAATAGCTGGAGAACATAATTTTTACCGAGGCGGGCTTATATCTGTATACGATGAAGAAGCGAGAGTGGCTATTGAAAATAATAAGGATGTTTTTGATGAGACATTATTTAAGCATCTTTGGGATTTAGCACTTCAGTCAACGTGGGAGCGTGAACCAGTTTGGGTTCATGGAGATGTAGCGCCAGGGAACTTACTTGTTAAAGAGGGAAAGCTTTGTGCCGTAATTGATTTTGGTATTTTAGGAGTAGGAGATCCTGCTTGTGATGCAGCGATGGCATGGACGTTTTTTGATAAGAATAGTAGAAACGTATTTAAAGAAGTATTGCGCATAGATGAAGAAACGTGGAATAGGGCGAGAGGATGGGCACTTTGGAAGGCGTTAATTACATATGATGCGAATAAGACTAGTAATAAGATAGTGGCAGAAGAATCTTATCGTGTCATTCAAGTAATTGTGGATGATTATAAGAGGTAATAGAAAAAGCTTATTTTGATTGTATATTTCAAAATAGGCTTTTTTACATGATTAAATATTCAGAATTAAAAGAAGGGATCTGACGTTATTATACAGAATATTTAGATAACGGGAGGTGTCTAATTTTGAGTGAAATTGAATTAAAAAGTAATGTAATTAAGACAGGGCGAGAGAAGGGGATTATACTTCGGTTTATACTTGCTAGTCTAGTTGGTGTGTTTATGTTTTTCGTACCAGTTACGATAAACGGTGCTTCGTCAATTATGATTGATCATATCGTATCGTGGATAAGAGCTACGGTTCCTTCGGTAGTACCTTATTATGCACTGCTTGTAATGATAATTGGTGCGATTTATCCATTTTATACGAAGAAGTGGAATGCATCTATCGTAGACATTTGTTTTTCTATTTTAAAAGTAGTAGGTGTTGTTTTCGGCGTATTATATTGTTTGAAAGTAGGACCAGCATGGTTCTTTGTGCCAGATGTTGGACCGTTTTTGTATGAGAAGTTAGTTATATCAGTAAGTTTACTCGTTCCAATTGGCTCAGCATTTTTAGCGTTATTAGTCGGGTACGGATTGCTTGAGTTTATCGGCACGTTTTGTCGTCCAATTATGAGACCGTTATGGAAAACACCTGGGCGATCAGCAATTGATGCGGTTGCTTCCTTTGTAGGAAGCTATTCGTTAGCCTTATTAATTACGAACCGTGTTTACAAAGAAGGAAAGTATACGACGAAAGAAGCAGCAATTATCGCTACAGGTTTTTCTACAGTATCTGCAACATTTATGATCATCATCGCAAAAACATTAGACATTATGCATTTATGGAATGTTTATTTTTGGACTACTCTTGTTGTAACATTCATCGTGACCGCTATCACCGTAAGAATCCCGCCTCTTAGTAGAAAACCAGATACATATATTACGAAAGAAGGGTTCCCAGAGCCCGTTTATAAAGAGAAAATGTTAGAGCGAGCTTGGGAAGATGCATTAGAAGTATCGAAATCTGCGCCAAGTATTATGAAAAATATCGCAGTGAATTTAAAAGATGGATTTATAATGACGATGGGGATTTTACCATCTATTATGTCAGTAGGATTAATTGGTATCGTCTTAGCAAAGTTTACGCCAATATTTGATTGGATTAGTTATATTTTCTATCCATTTACATGGTTACTGCAGCTTCCAGAAGCGGAACTAGCTGCAAAAGCAGCATCAGTTGGTATTGCAGAAATGTTTTTACCTTCTCTTTTAGTTGTAAGTGCACCACTCGTGACAAAGTTTGTTATTGCGGTTGTTTCGGTATCATCTATTTTGTTTTTCTCCGCTTCAATTCCTTGTATATTATCAACAGATATTCCGTTAAAAGTATCTGAGCTTATTATTCTATATGTGCAAAGAACGATTTTAACGTTGCTTATTATTACGCCGATTGCTTATTTGTTGCTTTAAACATGTAGCGTTAAATAGTATTAAAAGTGTTAAAGCTTTCTTGGACCAGATAAAAACAAAGCCTTCGCGAAAATCGTTCCAAAACCCACTGACTAAAGCATCACTTTATCGTAAAACATAGGTTTGTGAAATGTTTTTAATCCATTCTTATTATTAAGTAACGATGTGGTATTACTTTAGTTTTCGAATATTCCTTGATGGGAATATTCCTCTTTGGTTATAATCGATTCAACAGGAAAATAATATTAGTGATGATATTGATGTGTTATAACCGGAGACCATCACTTAACGAGGTGAGTGATATGTCGGGGGAAATTCCGGGCGTGAATATGACGACGTTGAGTGCTTTATCTGAACCGAATCGTATGAATATCGTTGAACTCTTGCGTGACGGTCCCTTAACCGTTGGAGAAATCGCCGAACATTTGGGATTAAGGCAACCACAAACTTCAAAACATTTAAAAGTGTTAAGCGATACAGGGATTGTGGAAGTGCAGGCTGAAGCTAATCGCCGGATTTACAAGCTCCGACCTGAGCCTTTCCAAGCACTTGATTGTTGGGTGCAGTCATTTAAGCGTGTGATGGAAGAGAGATTCGATAATTTAGATGAGTATTTGAAGGAATTGCAAAAAAAGGAAAAGTTATAAAATTAGTTCATATTTAAGGAGGAATTAACATGTCAAATAATACAATGGTATCGAGAGTAGAGAACGATCGGGTATTAGTACTGGAGCGCGTTTTCGATGCGCCGCGCGATTTAGTATTCAGTATGTTTAAAGAACCAGAGCATTTGAAACATTGGTGGGGACCAAGAGGTTGGGAAATTCCAGCATGCACTGTCGACTTCCGTCCGGGAGGCGTTTGGCACTACTGTATGAAGTGTGTCAATCAGAACTTGGAGCAATTTTTTGGTATGGAATCATGGGGAAAAGCAGTCTATAAAGAGATTATTGAGCCAGAGAAAATCGTCTACACTGATTACTTTTCAGATGCTGAAGGCAATGTAAATGATTCTATGCCGTCAACCGAGATGACATTGGAATTCATCGATTTAGGTGGAAAGACAAAGCTAATAAACCGTGCTGAATATGTTTCCGAAGAAGCCCTTAAGACCGTTATGGACATGGGCATGCTACAAGGTATCACCGAAACTTGGGATCGTTTGAATGAGCGATTGGAGTCGCTGAAATAGATTTTTGCACCGCAACTTTATTTTCGGTGATAATTAGGTGTAAGTGTATGGAGTTTAATAAAAATTGTTTATAAAGGAGCGTTAAAATAAATGATTAATAATGTTGGTCAAATCATGTTGTATGTAAATAACCAAGATGAAGTGAAGGAATTCTGGACAGAAAAAGTAGGATTTATTGTAATTTCAGAGGAAGATAACGGTCAAGGAATGCGATGGATTGAAATTGCTCCAACTAAAGAAGCTGAAACAAGTATTATTCTCCATAATAAGGAGCTAATTGCTAAAATGCAGCCGGAGTTAAATCTTGGCACACCTTCTTTAATGTTCTTCTCAAAAGAATTCGATCGTTTATATAGCGGTTTAGTAAACAAAAACGTTACAGTCGGAGAAATTGTAAATATGCCTTCAGGTAGAATATTTAATTTTGCAGATAGCGAAAATAATTATTTTGCAGTAATGGAAAAGAAGTAAATTTCAATTCAATTTATGAGTGCGATGCTTGAATAAAAGGCATCGCACTTTTTATTTTAAAGATATATTTTATTCCTTGATATAAAAATAATTTCACGTTCTTATATAACGATATAACGGTAAAAGAGTATGATATAGTTACAACAAAGGGGGCTTACAAATGGAAATTATTCACGAAAGAGCAAAGTTACGGTTAATGGATAGCAATGATGTCGAAAAAATGTTTTCAATCGTGGAAGGAAATCGAGATATTTGGGCGTATTTAATCTCTAAAATGGATACTGTTCAAGATATGCAGCAATATGTTCAAAAGGCGATAAAAGCTTATGGGGCAGGGAAGGATTTGCCATTTGTTGTTGTTGATCAAAAGACAAATGAAATAGTAGGGAGTACACGCTTATATAACATTTCAGTTGAAGATAAGACGGTGGAATTAGGGAAAACGTGGTATGACCCGAGTGTGCAACGTACGAGTATGAATACGGAATGTAAGTACATGTTATTACAATATGCTTTTGAAAAGTTGCATATGCGGAGGGTACAAATTAAGACGGATGCACGAAATGAAAAAGCACAAAGAGCAATTGAAAGACTCGGCGCAGTAAAAGAGGGTGTACTTAGAAACGAAAGAAAATTACCGAGTGGGCATGTTAGAGATGCAGTTGTATACAGTGTAATTGCAAATGAATGGCCAGCTGTAAAGGAAAGGTTATTAGAAAAATTAGAGTCATATAAAGAAAAACGATAATTCATATTAAGAAAGGTGTATTGATCGTCAAGATGAAAAATATACCTTTTTTCTTACAAAATAGTTACTTCTTTTGTTTCATCATTCCATTATGATAAAAAATTCGTTACAATGTAGTTGTATGGTAATAAACTTATAAATTACACAAATGTAATGAAAACCGCAAACGAAAAATGAATTGATAATCCTCAATTTTAAATGAAAACCCTTTAATGCATATATATGATAAGAAAAATTCCTTCTTTTAAACAAATTCAAACAAAATGATTTGATATATACGTTTTTATATAGAAGTATGGATGATGTACGGAGGCAGTTATAAATGAAAGAAAATAAGAAAAGTAAGAAAAGAAGAATCTTGCAAGTATTCTTGCTTATGATTTGTTCTATTATTTTATATGTAAGTTATGCAGCTTACGATATTTGGAGTTATCGCTTTAAAACAGATGATGGTGTGAAGACAGATGCTGGTATCGTGCTGGGAGCAGCTTCATGGAACGGAAAACCATCTCCTGTATTTAAAGAAAGAATTAATCATGCAATTTCCTTATATAAGAACGGTAATATTAAAAAGATTATTTTCACAGGTGGTACAAAGTTTGAGGCAGAGCTTGAGGAAGCGCGTACTGCTAGAGTGTATGCACTGAAACATGGTGTGAAAGAAGAGGATATTCTAATTGAAACAAAATCCCTTTTCACAGAGGACAATTTAAAGAATGCAAAGCAAGTTGGAATAGAGAACGGAATACGCACATATACGATTGTGAGTGATCCACTTCATATGAAACGTGCAATGAAAATTGCAAAACATATTAAAATTGAAGCGTATGCATCACCAACTCCAACGTCAGCGTATAAAACGTTAGATACAGAAATCCCTTTCTTTTTTAAAGAATTATGCTCGTATATTGGATATGTAACCTCTTTGCCATTAAAGGCATTGAAAGGGGATTAATATAAGAAAAGAACCTATCTTTTTTATAGGAACTTTTCTTATTGTTCAAAAGCATTGTATTTTTATCGGAATAGTGAAACAATAGAGAAGTAACTTCATATAATCATAATGACAAAATGAACGGTTTATGAATCGGACATAAAGGAGATTATGTATGGCACTCTCATTTGTTGAAACAGAAGAACAATCTTTAGTTATTGAACAAATAAATAAATTGATTCCGAAGTTCATGGAAAGGGAGCATCAACTAAGTGAATTAGAATCATTTCCGTATGAAAATATTAATAATTTGAAAGATATCGGATATACGAAATTAACGTTGCCAAAAGAATTGGGAGGCAATGCGATTTCTTTATATGACTTCGTTTTATTTCAAGAGAAAATAGCAGAAGGCTGCGGTGCTACCGCATTATCGATTGGATGGCACCTTGGCATTGTAAAGGAATTAGCTGAAAATCGTTCTTGGAATGAGGAAATGTTCACTTGGTTTTGTGAAGAAGTACGTAATGGTGCGCTTTTTAATCGAGCAGCGACAGAGCCGAATACAGGTAGTCCTACTCGCGGCGGGAAACCAGAGACGTTAGCTGTCAAAAAAGGTGAGAAGTGGATTATAAATGGAAGAAAAACGTTTACGACAATGGCACCAGTACTTGATTATTTTATCATTTCAGCAAGTATTGAAGGCCAGGAAGATATCGGAGAGTTTGTCATTCCAAAGAATACGCAAGGCGTGACAATTGAAGAAACGTGGGATAGCATCGCAATGCGAGGAACTGCGAGCCATGATCTCGTTTTACAAAATGTAGAGATACCAGATCGCTTTTTCACTGATATAAAGGGTCCAAAAGTTAAAGCTAAGGGTATTGGCTGGTTGCTACATATACCAGCATGTTATTTAGGAATTGCACAATCAGCAAGAAATTATGCAGTTCAGTTTGCGGTATCATACAAGCCAAACAGTTTAAATCATTCTATAAGTTTATTACCGAATGTTAGAAGGTTAGTTGGAGAATTAGAACTTGAGCTTATGCAAGCTCGTGTCTTTTTATATCAAATTGCGAAAAAATACGATGAGGCAGAAGATAAATTATCATTGCAAGCCGAACTTGCGGCAGTGAAATACGCGGTAACAAATGCGGCGATATCTATTGTAGATAAAGCAATGCGTATTGTCGGGGCGAAAAGTTTATCAGAAAAAAATCCGCTTCATCGTTATTATTTAAACGTAAGAGCAGGACTACACAATCCGCCGATGGATGATGCAACACTGTCTATGCTGGCGGATGCGGCGTTTCGGTCGTAATGAAGAAATATAAAGTCTGTTCCGTTCAGGAACAGGCTTTTCGTTGTCGGTGAATCGGTATTCTATGTTGAATCGTTGATATAATTCCATGTATTATGTCATTGTTCAAAGAAGAGGGAATTCTCGTTTTACAAAATAAAAAGGCTATTCTTTTGATAAGAGGATAGCCTTTTTATTTTGTTCTATTGTGGCTGCACTTCAAGATTCATACTACTTTCAGAACCGTCTTGATTATGTGCAAATAATGAATACTCACCTGGTAAAGGATTGGCGATGAGTGAACGTAAAGGAAAGGATTCACTTTCATTTGGCTGTAACGTGTGTTTGACTAAACGATCTTCTTTGAATTTAATTGAATAGGTAAAACTGTTTGTACTAGTATTTTTAATTGTAATATGTAAGTCACCTTGGCCACTAAAGTCAAAGCCTGTACCAGTATCGCCTCTGAATACAGTTGAGTTATTAAATGAAGATGAACGAAAGGTTTGAGTTTCTTCTTTATTGCTTGATGAAAGGGTAATCGTTTCTGTTTCTATACTTGAAGTTGAGGAATCTAGTTTTGTATTTTGTTTTGTTAATAAAGTAATCGCGCAAAGTGATGCAATTACAATAAATGAACTAGAGATAACGAACCGTTTTTTGTAAGAATCATATGTTTCTTTCCTTTTGTAAGGATATAAGAATGTATAATTTTAAGGGAAACATAACATATATGATATTTATTATCAATTCAATAAATCTTTCTTTTCATTCTTCTTTTTATAGTTTTATAGTGGAATGCTATGTTTCTTATTTCACCTACTGTATAATAAGAAAAAAGTACGAAAAGAGGTTATCTCATGCTAGAGGTTATTGCAACTTGTTTAGAAGATATGAAGCGAATTGAAAAGGCTGGTGGAAATCGAATTGAACTCATTTCATCATATACAGAAGGTGGTTTAACACCGAGCTATGCTTTTATAAAAAAAGCAGTAGAAGCAGTGCAAATACCAGTTCATGTTATGATTCGTCCGCATGCGAAGTCTTTTACATATACGGAAGAAGAAATTGAAATGATGAAAGAAGATATTGTAGTTGCTCAAAATCTTGGAGCTGCTGGTGTTGTATTAGGTGTGTTAAATGAACAAAATGAAGTTGATGAAGAGAAATTAGTAGATTTATTATCTGTTGTAGATGGAATAAATGTAACGTATCACCGTGCGATAGATGATACAGAAAATCCAGTAGAAGCGATGAAAGTTTTGAAGAAATTCAATAAAGTTACTCACGTTTTAACTTCAGGCGGACAAGGAAATGTAGTAGATAATATTCCGGTTCTTGCAGCAATGCAAAAGGAAAGTGAAGGGAATATACAGCTTGTTGTCGGAAGTGGAGTAACGAAAGAGAATGTAAAGCAATTGCTAGATGAAACTGGAATTTCTCAAGCTCATGTCGGTACAGCGGTAAGAGAAGGGAAATCATGTTTTTCTGAAATTGATTCTAATTTAGTACAAGAATTAGTTCAAATAATAAAATAAACACTTAAGAAAGAGGAGAAACGATGAAGGAAAATACGAAGAAAGAATTATTCTCATGGGCTAAAACGATAGGATTTACCCTTGTATTAATCGCTATTATTCGCGGTGTTTTATTTACACCTTCATTAGTACAAGGGGAATCGATGATGCCCACTTTAGAAAATAACGAACGAGTTCTCGTGAATAAGATTGGTTATAGTATAAGTGGATTAGACCGTTTTGACGTTATCGTCTTCCACGGAAAAGAAGGGTACGATTTAGTAAAACGAGTAATTGGTTTACCGGGTGATACAGTTGAGTATAAAGATGATGTTTTATATGTAAACGGAAAAGCAATGGAAGAACCGTATTTAAAAGAATTTAAAGAAAAGGCGTCTGGTCGTGTATTAACTCCTGATTTTACGTTAGAACAAATCACAGGGAAAACGAAAGTGCCAGAGGGTCAAGTGTTTGTTTTAGGAGATAATCGTGAAGTATCTAAAGACGGTCGTATGTTTGGATTTATTTCAGAAGATGAAATTGTCGGAAAAGGACAAGCTGTTTTCTGGCCATTGAAACAAGTAAGAGCGTTATAAAGCAAGTATGGGAGAAATATTCTTCCTGTCGATTTGAAATAAAGTCGTACTGTTTATAAAAAAGTTGCACCGTTTTATTCTTTTTGATTAAAGAAATCCAAGTGCGTTTGAATCAAATTTTTTTGTGAAACTGAATGTTCATTTAAGAAGGACAGAGGCCATTTTGATTATTATTTTTCAAAATGGCCTCTGTTTATTTGAAAATAGTATTGTGAGGAGGGAATTAAATGATAGTGAAAGAAGCAGAAGCAGAAGCTATCTTAAGCAGGAAAGGAGCCAAGAAAGTAAACGAAATTCCTAAAGAGGTCTTACAATTACTACAGCAAGGGAAATTAGAAAGTGTTAATCTAACAGAATGGCTAGCTATAAATCATATTGAACTACTTAAAAATCTCTTACCTTCAATAGGACTCAAGGATAGTTTGGAGTTTATAGTAGCTGAATTGGAAAAACAGAACGTTGAAACTGGAATGAAAGTCATTCGAATAATAGGAACTTTATTGGATAAAGTTATACGCGAAGAGAGTGAAAGGAAAAAGGAAGACTTACTGTTAAAATTATCTAATCATATTTCAGATAGTGTACGATGTTGGGCAGCGTTTATGAATAAAAAAACAAATAACACATTAAAAGATAAATTAACGTACATTCGACCTTTTGCAGCGGATCATCATTTTGGTGTTCGAGAAATTGCTTGGATGTCTATTAGAGAAGACCTTTCACAAAATATAGAAAAAAGTGTGGAGTTGTTAGTAGAATGGGCAAAAAGTGAAGATGAGAATATTCGCAGGTTCTCTGTAGAATCTATTCGTCCTCGGGGGGTATGGAGTAAACATATTGAAACATTAAAACAAGAACCTGATAAAGCACTTCCTATTCTTAATTTACTTAAATCAGATCCTTCAAAATATGTCCAAGATTCAGTTGGAAACTGGTTAAATGATGCAAGTAAAACCAAACCGGATTGGGTAATCAACCTGTGTGAAGAATGGGCAAAGGATACTGACATAAAATCAACTAGTAGAATTATTAAAAAAGCTAAAAGAACAATCTTGAAAAACAATTAACGTTCAATTAATAGACTTGTTAGTTGAACGAGGGAAACAAATAATCAATCATGTTTAAAAAAAGAATAATTTGAATAGCTATTAGAAGAGCATGTTTTGAACAAAGATTGTTCAAAACATGCTCTTTATATTTTTTTCTATATCAGTGTTATTAATGTAAATTGATAACACTTTATTTCAAATCTACACTTACATACTTTATTATTGAAATTTTCAATCTAACGGTTTTGTAGCAATGTGAACTTTGGAAAGTGAACCATCGTTATTTCTAAAAACAATTGCATATTCACCGTCAGGAAGCCAATCAGTCCAGTGAATATTGAATTCGCTTATCGCTTGTTCCCCAGGTTTTAAAGTTCCGTCAATCATCCAAGAATTTTTAGCGTTATATAGAGTGTAACGAAAAGGAGAATCACCTATATTTTGCACAAGAACGTTTAAGTTATCTCCTCCAAAATAATTGAAACTATAGGTGCTTGATCCAAAAAAGGCAACGTTGTTGTTAGTTATGAGACGTTGTTCAATTTGAGAGCTTAAATTAGTATCTTCATTTGTCGCAAATGTTACATTATCCCCTATACAAAAAGATAGCATAATTGCAGGAATCACTAGCAGTCTTTTCAAAAGAAACACTCCTCACATTTTGTTGTACATTACTAAATTAAATAATAAACGATATAGATTAAATGAATAATAATTAGATATAAAAATTTACAAATATATTTAATTATTTACGTTTTTTAAATGACTGACAAAATTTATCGGAGGATGTACGTGAAAAATATATTGATAGAATTGAAAGAATATTTTATAATTTTAAATTATATGTTTGTTTCGAAAAACGGAATTGAAGTTCCGAAATTCGGAACGAAAAGGAGATAAGATGAGTATAAATAAAACGGCAGTTAAGACAATGGATATTTTAGAGTTGTTTTATGAGCATGAGGAGTTAAGTTTGACAGAGATGGTTCAGCTTACGAATATGCCGAAAACATCTGTTTATCGTTTAATTGGTTCGTTAGAAGAAATGGACTTTTTACAAAAAACAGAAAAGGGAAAGTATCGTCTCGGAGTCGTTTTTTTACGATTTGGTCAACTTGTTTCACAAAGGTTATCCGTAAGAAATATTGCGATTCCTTATATGAAAGAGCTTAGGGATAGTTTAGGGCAGGCAGTAAATTTAATTATTCAAGATGGTAATGACGCAATTTATGTTGAGAAGATGGAGGGAGTTCAGCCAGTACGTGTTTATACGGCGGTTGGAAGAAGGGCACCACTGTATGCGGGTGCATGTCCGAGAATTTTACTATCGTATTTTTCTGAGGAAGAGAAAAGAAAGTACGTAGAGGAAACGGATTTAAAGCAGTTTGCAGATGGAACAATCGTGAATAAGGAGCATTTGTTAGAAGTATTACATATGGCGAAAAAAGAAGGGTACACAATTAGTTATTCTGAACTAGAAAATCATACAGCGGCTATAGCAGTACCAATTTTTGCAAGTGATGGAACGGTTGTAGCCGGCATTAGTATTTCGGGATTAGCAATTGAGTATGGCGAAAGTAACATTTCATATTTTACTGCGAAAGTGAAAGAAACAGCATACCGCATTTCGAAAGAACTCGGCTTTTTGGCATAGAAAGAGGGAGTGGGATGAAATTTTCTGCGTTAGGAGATCAAGCAATTATTGTTACATTTGGTGAAGAAATTGGAATGGATATATACGAAAAAGTACACCGACTATTTCAAGCACTGCAGCAACATCCGTTTGCAGGAATGGTTGAATGCGTTCCGTCGTTTACTTCATTAGCGGTTTATTACAATTTGTACGAAGTATGGAAGGAAAATGATAGAAATATAAGACCATATGATTACGTTTGCCAGTATATACGGGAGCTGTGTGATTCTTATAAAGAAGAAGTGAACCGAGATGTGAAACATATTTCTATACCAGTGTGTTACGGGGGAGAATATGGACCTGATTTAGAAGAGGTTGCACATTATCAAAGATTACAAGTAGAGGATGTTATTCGAATACATAGTGAAACAACATATTTCGTGTATATGTTAGGCTTTACGCCTGGCTTCCCTTATTTAGGGGGATTATCAAAAGAACTAGAAACACCTAGAAAAGAAACACCACGGTTACAAATCGCTCCTGGTTCAGTAGGTATTGGCGGAAATCAAACAGGTATTTATCCGCTAGAAACACCAGGAGGCTGGAATATTATCGGCCGAACACCTATTTCTCTATTTAATCCAAAAGAAGAAACACCAACATATATTCAAAGTGGTATGTATTTACGATTTATACCAATAACAAAGGAAGAGTACGTATCGCTTGAGGGGGCTAAAGAATGGATGTAGAGGTTTTGCATGCAGGAATGTTTACAACAGTCCAAGATTTAGGGCGATTTCATTATCAACAATACGGTGTACCTGTTGGCGGTGCTATGGATAAAAGTGCGCTCAGGATGATTAATATGTTAGTAGGTAATGAGGAGAATGAGGCTGGACTCGAAATTACAATAATGGGACCTAAATTGTTAATAAAGAAAACGACTTTGCTTGCGATTGGCGGTGCGGATATGGAACCGTTATTAAATGGAGAACGCATTCCATTATGGCGCCCTATATTAGCTGAAGAAGGAAGCATGCTTTGCCTCGGAAAAGCGAAAAGCGGTTGCAGAGCATATGTGACTTTTGCGGGCGGTATAAATATTGATCATACGATGGGAAGTAAAAGTACTTACATACGTGCTGCTCTTGGCGGTATTGAAGGGAGAATGCTGAAAAAAGGAGATTATTTTCAAATTGGTACAGGGGCAGAAGTTGCAAGCCGTTTCATTCAAAATTTACAAGAAGAAAAGCGTATAAAAACGAAGTGGGCAATTTGTAACAATGCTTTACCAAAATATAAGAAGCATCCTATTCTTCGCGTCATAACAGACTTTGAATATGATCAATTTACAGAAGAAAGTATAAAGTCGTTTTTTTCGAAAGAGTATAAAGTGTCCAATTATGCTGATCGCATGGGATATAGGCTTGACGGAGATGTTTTAAATAGAGTTGAAGAGATAGAAATTTTATCGAGCCCAGTTACATTCGGAACAATTCAAGTACCAAATGGTGGACGGCCTATTATATTAATGGCGGATAGACAAACGACAGGTGGTTATCCGAGAATTGGAAATGTAATTTCAGTAGATTTACCTCTTCTAGCGCAGCTGAAACCAGGAGACTATGTAACTTTTGAAAAAATAACTATGGAAGAAGCTGCACAATTGTATATAGAACAGGAAACAAGTATGAGTCTATTAAAGAAATTCATCGCTTTACGAAGCTGAGATTAGGAGGAAAACATCGTGACTACGATCGATTTAAACTGTGATTTAGGAGAAAGTTTTGGAGCTTATAAAATGGGGAATGATGATGAAATTCTTCCGTTCGTTTCCTCTATAAACGTTGCTTGTGGTTTTCATGCTGGTGATCCGTCCGTTATGAGGCAAACGGTTGAAAAAGCCCTGCAGCAAAATGTAGCAATAGGGGCACACCCTGGATTTCCTGATTTAATTGGATTTGGAAGAAGGAACATGCATGTTTCAGCAAGTGAAGTATACGATTATGTTTTATATCAAATTGGCGCATTAGAAGGATTTGTTAAAGCTGCTGGAGGGAAAATGCAACATGTAAAACCGCACGGTGCCTTATATAATATGGCGGCAACTGATTCGGAAATTGCGGATGCAATTGCAAAGGCAATTTATCATATTAACCCTGGATTATTACTTTACGGATTAGCAAATAGTGAGGCATTTATAAGGGCAACAGAAAAATATAATATAACTCTCGTACAAGAAGCTTTTGCCGATCGTACGTATAAGCAGGATGGAACTTTAACGAGCCGTACAGAAGAAAATGCTCTTATAAAAAATGAAGATGAAGCAATAAAACAAGTACTTCAAATGGTGAAAGAAGGGTATGTAGAATCGGTTAATGGGGGGAAAGTAGCAGTTCAAGCGCAAACGATATGTTTACACGGGGACGGAGAGAAAGCAGTCCAATTTGCGGAAAAAATATACAGAACATTCGAACTTAACGGTATTTCTATATGCGCACCAAATAAAGTGAAACTTTAATTAGCGGGATTAAAAATGAGAGGAAGTGTTAAAATTGGTGAAATTAATTGGGATTTTACTTGTTGCGGTTGGGTTTTTATTTAGGCTAAATACACTGTTAGTAGTTATGGTTGCGGGTATTGTTACTGGTATGGTTTCAGGCTTAAGTTTTTATGATGTAATTAGCATGTTCGGTAAATTTTTCATAGAAAACAGATATATGTCTATGCCAATCATATTAACTTTACCGGTAATCGGAATTTTAGAGCGTTATGGTTTAAAAGAAAGAGCAGAAGCACTTATAACGAAATCAAAAGGAGCAACAACTGGAAGAGTATTAATGTCATATTTTACGATAAGAGAATCATCAGCAGCACTTGGACTAAATATTGGTGGTCATGCGCAAACGGTAAGACCGCTTGTTGCGCCGATGGCAGAAGGGGCTGCGCAAGGTAAATACGGTAAACTCCCTGAAAAATTGAGAGAAAAGATTAAAGCAAATGCAGCAGCTGCGGAAAATACAGCTTGGTTTTTCGGAGAAGATATTTTCATCGCAACTGGAGCCATTTTATTAATGAAAGGATTCTTCGATTCAGTAGGTATGCATGTCGGTGTATGGGATATGGCGCTTTGGGGAATTCCAACTGCGATATCTGCCCTTATTGTGAGCTGGATCAGGTTTAGAAGGTTTGATAAGTATATAGAGAAAACAATGAAAGCAGAAGAAAAACAAGAGAAGGAGGCTATATAAGATGAACATCATAACAATGGATACAATTTATTATGTATTAGGTATAATCGTTGCATTTATCGCTGTTCGTATTGCATTTGATCGTGAGCATCCAAACCGATTCGGTTCTAGTTTATTTTGGGCATTGTTTGCAGTTACATTTTTATTCGGAAATGTAATCCCTTCGTTTTATGTTGGCTGTATTGTGCTTGTTATGGTTGTTTTGGCTTCATTAAATAAAGTAACAAAATCCGAGGAGAAAGAAGTACCAGTACAAGAACGTGTGAAACATGCTGAGAAATTAAAAAATAAAATTTTTATGCCTGCAATATTAATACCTATTTTTACAATTATCGGAACGTTAACGTTAGGAAAAATCAAATGGGGAAATGTTGCACTTGTTGATCCTGATAAAGTAACATTAGTTGCATTAGCGTTAGGGGCATTACTCGCATTCATTGCGGCGATGCGTATTACAAAAGCGAAAATAACAACGCCTGTTCAAGAAGGAAGTAGGTTACTACAGGCTGTCGGTTGGGCAGTTATTTTACCACAAATGTTAGCAGCACTTGGCGGTATTTTCGCGAAGTCTGGCGTAGGACAAGTCGTTTCGGATCTAGTCGGACAAGTGTTACCGACAGAGTATCCATTCGTTGCTGTTATGGCCTATTGTTTAGGAATGATGCTATTTACAGTCGTAATGGGGAATGCATTCGCAGCGTTTGCAGTAATCACTGGTGGAATCGGCTTACCTTTAATTGTGCAAATGCACGGAGGAAACCCAGCAATTATGGCAGCACTAGGTATGTTTGCTGGATATTGCGGAACGCTGCTTACTCCAATGGCAGCAAACTTTAATATCGTACCTGCGATGCTTTTAGAATTGAAAGATAAAAATGCAGTCATTAAAGCACAAGTACCAATTGCTCTTTCCATTTTTATTATAAATATGTTTATTATGTACGGCCTTGTATATCGTTTCTAATTAGGAGAGTGAAACTATGAAAACAGTATTAGTAACAGGATTTGATCCGTTCGGGGGAGAAAGTATCAATCCAGCTTGGGAAGTCGCAAAAAGTTTGCATGAAAAAACAATCGGAGAGTACAAGATTATTAGTAAACAAGTTCCAACCGTATTTCATAAATCAATAAGAGTATTAAAAGCGTATATAGAAGAGTTGTCGCCTGAAATAATTATATGTATTGGACAAGCTGGGGGCAGACCAGATATTACGATAGAGCGTGTAGCAATTAATATTGATGATGCAAGAATTGCTGATAATGAAGGAAATCAGCCGGTGGATATGCCGGTTGTAGAAGAAGGACCTAATGCGTATTGGTCTACACTTCCGATGAAAGCAATCGTGAAAAAACTTCGCGAAGAAGGTATACCGTCATCAGTTTCACAAACTGCAGGTACATTCGTTTGTAATCATTTATTCTATGGTCTCATGCACGAACTAGAAAAACATGATAAGAAAATAAAAGGCGGATTTGTTCATATTCCGTTCTTACCAGAGCAAGCGAGCAATTATCCAGGTCAACCGAGTATGTCACTTTCTACGATTAGTAAAGGTATAGAATTGGCAATTGAGGTAGCGACGGAAGTTGAGGTGGATATTGTGGAAATTGGGGGTACGACGCATTAAATAATAGTAGATTAAAGAGGGCTGATGCAGCCCTCTTTGTGTGTTTGTATTTTGTAATTGAAGATGCAGTATAGAATATAAAGGGAAAGGTTGCAATGGGAGTATTCTAACAAATATGGAATTGTTCCAAATAAAAGGGAACTTTTTAAATAGTTTCTTAATGATGTAGAATTTTCGTCTATATGAATGGATAAAAAGTTAAGTGCTGATAAACTCAAAGACATACAAAGTAATGATTTTAAAATGGTGTGATAAAAATATCACACCATTTTTATGTAAAACAAACAGAGTGAATTTTTTTCCATTAGTAAAGTATAACTGGGTAAGAGATAATCATCAGAATTGTTAATTGTACTATGATTTTTCAAAACTGATAAATTTAAATATAAGTACGGTAAGAATGCGATATTTATCTAACTTTTACAAAAAAGAGTAACCCGTTTGGCTACTCTTCACATAGAAACTTGTATTTGTTCATTTCAATAAGAGACCGTTATTGAAGTCCCTTCATGAAATTTTGGATTTTTGATGATAATGTAAACAGCAGGATGCTAACTAAAATGGAGATAGCACCAATAACACCAAAGTAAATTGCTTCTGTTGCAGGATTATACAGTTTAACAACTTGGGCATTTATTGCTTGCGCAGACGCAGTTGATAAGAACCATAAGCTCATGGTCTGCGAAGAGAAAGCAGCTGGAGCCAGCTTCGTCGTTATTGATAACCCTGAAGGAGATAAACAAACTTCTCCAATTACAATTAAAAAGAAGCTAAGGACTAACCACATAGGATTCACTAAAGAGTGAGTACCGTTGATTAAAGCCGGAATAATCATAACTAAGAATGATAAACCTGCAAATAGCAATCCAATAGCGAATTTTTTTGCCGTTGAAGGCTGCTTCTTGCCTAACTTTATCCAAACCCATGCAAAAATTGGGGCAAGCGTTACGATAAAGATTGGACTTAATGATTGGAACCAAGCGGAATGCAATGTAATTCCATTGAACTGTAATTGAGTTCGTTGATCCGCGTATGTCGCTAAGATAATAGCACCTTGTTCTTGTATAGACCAAAATATTGTAGCTGCAATAAAGAGTGGTATATACGCAAGAAGACGAGATTGCTCTACTTTTGTTGTTTTAGGACTACGATACATATAAATGAAATAATAGGTTGGAATAACAATCCCTAAGATACTAATCAGGAATGTAAAACGATTTATAGTTAACAACCCAGTTGGAATTGTAACCACACCTAGCAATGTTAATACAACTAGACCAACACTGAAATACTTAATAGTCTTTTTTCTTTCCGAATCTGATAATGGATTAGGTACTTGCGTACCGACTAGACCAAGGTTTTTCTGTTTTGTTCCAACAAATACCCCTAACCCAATTGCCATACCAATTGCCGCAACTCCAAAACCAAGGTGGAAATTATATTGCTGACCTAATGTTCCGACAACTAAAGGTGCAAGTAAGGCACCTAAGTTAATACCCATGTAGAATATACTGAACCCTGAGTCACGACGCGCATCTGTTTCACTGTATAAACTTCCTACGATGTTCGATATGTTAGGCTTTAACAACCCTGTTCCTAGAACTAAGAAGACCATAGAGATAAATAACGCACTTTTACTACCCGGTAAAGCTAAAATAAGATGGCCAATCATAATTAAAACGCCACCAAAGAATACGGTTTTACTTGGACCAAATAAACGATCCGATATCCATCCACCGATAATACTAGACATGAACAGTAAGGAACCGTAAATTGCCATTATCGAGGTTGCGGTAGATTGTTCAATTCCTAATCCACCTTTTGCGACTGAATAGTACATATAATACAGTAAAATAGCTCTCATTCCGTAATGAGAAAACCTTTCCCAAAACTCAGTGAAGAATAAAGAGAATAATCCTTTTGGATGCCCAAAAAATCCTGTTTGAGGAATACTTTGAACAAGTTCGTTTTTTTCTTTCATAATGTTAATATTACCCCTTGTTAATTTTTTATATTATACAAGTATAACTTAAGAGGCTCCCAGTAGTCCATAACTATCTAAGCCCATCGATGAAGAAAAGCAGCCTTCTGGCTGCTTTCTAAATGATAACTTTATTTTAAATTGAACAGTAGTTATCTTTGAAACTTTAATTACACCCAAAAAAGTTGGGGGTTAATTCATGCAATGAAGTAAGTAAAATGAATTGTACAACAACTATTGTAAACAACTGGTATAATAAGTATAGGAATATACATAGAGGTGATTTTTGTGCAATATGAGGAAGTACGTTCGATATTAGAAAAAGCAAAGAAAATTACAGTGTTAACAGGGGCTGGTGCAAGTACGGAAAGTGGAATCCCTGATTTTCGTTCAGCAAATGGATTATATGCTGATGCGAATGTAGAGATGTATTTGTCGAGAGGCTATTATAATAGAAATCCGAAAGAGTTTTGGAAGCATTATAAAGAAATCTTTCAAATTAATACGTTTCATCAATATAAACCAAATCGTGGGCATCGCTTTTTAGCGGAGCTAGAAGAACAAGGGAAAGACATAGCGATTTTAACGCAAAATATTGATGGTTTGCATCAAGTAGGTGGTAGTAAACATGTAATTGATTTACATGGAACACTTCAAACTGCGCATTGTCCGAAGTGTAAAACAGGATATGATTTACAATATATGATTAATCATGAAGTACCGCGTTGCGGGAAGTGTAATTTCATTCTAAACCCAGATGTTGTTTTATACGGAGATACACTGCCACAATATCAAAATGCGATAAAACGTTTATATGAAACAGATGTACTTCTCGTAATGGGAACGTCATTAAAAGTGCAACCTGTCGCTTCATTCCCAGAAATCGCAAAGAGAGAAATAGGCGCAACAACAATTTTAGTAAATGAAGAGTTAACAGGGCAAGAATACAATTTTGATTTTGTTTTTCAAAATAAGATTGGTGAATTTGCCAAAGGGTTATCTTCGATTAAATAAGTTTTTGTTTTCGTAAAGAAACTGAGGTGAATGATGTCCACCTCAGTTTTTTTGTATGAATTATATTCATGTTATTGCGTATAAGGGGAATGGTAATAAATAGGATGAGAAAATCAAAAACTGAAAATTAAATCTTTTATTTCTTTTGTAATTAATATAAAATTCTATATATAGCATATAAATAAATTTAATACATAATGGTTCATGCGTAGAAATGTTAATAGAATGAAGCGAGGGAGCAAAATGAGACAGAAAAAGGAGAAACAGAAACAGTCGAAAAAGAAAAAGACTCATATTCCATTTCGGTTAAATGTACTATTTTTTATCGTTTTTCTTTTATTTTCAGCTATTATTATTCAATTAGGTAAAGTACAAATCATCGACGGAGAAACGTATCGAAATGAAGTGAATAAAAAGGAAGATGTAACGGTGAGTACTCCAGTTCCGAGAGGGAAGATGTTTGACCGGGAAGGGAAAGTTATTGTAAATAATAAACCGTTACGAACTGTTACATATACGAAGATGAAAGGAGTGGACTCAAAAGAGGTTTTAATAGTGGCAAGAAATTTAGCAAAGCTAATTGAAATGCCGCAAGAAGATATGGACAAGTTAACAGAGACAGATAAAAAAGACTTTTGGATGCAGTTAAATGAAAAACGTGCAGCAACAAAAGTAACGAAAGAAGATGAGAGTAAATTTAGGAAACAGGAAATAGAAGGGAAAGACTTAGACAAGAAAGTAGAAGAGTTGAGACGAGAAAGAATTACACAAGAAGAATTAAACGAGCTTTCGAAAGAGGATATAGAAGTACTAGCAATTAAAAGCAAAATGAATGCGGGATATAAAATGACGCCACAAATCGTCAAAAAAGATGTAAGTCAAAATGAATATGCAGTAGTGAGTGAAGGATTATCGAGCTTGCCAGGCGTAGATACGACTGTGGATTGGGAGCGCGAATATCCAAATGACAAAATACTACGTTCTGTACTTGGTAGTGTTTCTACTGAGAATGAGGGATTACCAAGGGAGCAATTAGACTATTATTTAGTGCGAGATTATAACCGAAATGATCGTATTGGTAAGAGTTACATCGAAAAACAATACGAAGATGTGTTACATGGAACGAAAGAACAGTCTAAAAATATTACGGATAAAGCTGGAAATATTATTCGGACTGAAAAAGTGACAAAAGGAAAAAGTGGAAATAATTTAATGTTAACAGTTGATATGGATTTACAGAAAAAGGTGGAGGAAAGTCTTGAAAGGAATTTAAGGGCATTTCATTCTTCTGAACCGATGATGGATCGTGCATTCGTCGTTATGATGAATCCGAAAAATGGTCAAATTCTATCATTAGCAGGAAAGAAAATTGTAAATAAAGATGGCGGGATGCAAATAGAAGACTACGCTTTAGGAACGATGATAAGTTCTTACGAGTTAGGATCAACGGTGAAAGGAGCTACGGTATTAGCGGGATATCAAACAGAAGCGATTAAGCCATATACGCATTTCTTTGATGCACCAATGTACTTTAAAGGAAGTTCGAAGCCGAAGAAATCGTGGAAAGACTTTGGAGATATTGATGATTTAAGAGCATTGCAAGTTTCATCCAATGTCTACATGTTTAATACGGCGTTAAAGATTGCGGGGATTGATTATGTACCAAACAATCCGTTAGATATTAGGCAAGAAACATTCAATAAAATGCGCTATTACTTTAGACAATTTGGTTTAGGTGTACCAACTGGTATTGACCTTCCAAATGAATCGATTGGTCAAATGGGTAGAACAGATAATATACCTGGTTTTTTACTTGACTATGCCATTGGACAATATGATACATATACGCCGCTTCAGCTTGCGCAATATATGTCAACGATTGCAAATGGTGGTTACCGAATGAAACCACAAATTGTACAAGAAATTAGAGAGCAACCGAATAGACTAGAGGAAGTCGGGAAAGTTATGCAATCGATGGAACCAGTCGTGTTAAATCGAGTGGATATGGATCTTTCATATATAAATCATGTGAAAGAAGGGTTTAGAAGAGTTTTCCAAGAGGTAGATGGGACCGGTGCTGGAACTTTTAAAGGATTACCTTATAAACCGGCTGGGAAAACAGGGACAGCAGAAACAGTGTACGGTGGAGAAAGTGATATTGGAAGAGATGAAAACAACTATCGAAAAAAATGTTATAATTTAACTCTCGCCGGGTATGCGCCATATGATGCTGATCCGGAAGTTGCTTTTTCTGTTGTTGTGCCATGGGTAAATAATGATAAATCAGGTATTAATTCTGCAATTGGTAAAGAGGTTTTGGATGCATATTTTGATTTAAAAACGCAGAGATCGGGTGTAAGTCCAGTCCCAGTAACACAATAGCCGAGTAAGGCACAGTAAAAAATTCAAATTGTAGTATATCACTGCGCAAATGAACAGGTGCAGTGATATATTTTTGAGTTAAAAAGTGTTTTGATAAGGTGGGAATGGATATGAAAGAGGAGAATAAGAGAGGTTGGGGAAAGTACATACTATTTATATTTGTCCTAGTAGTAACGTACCAGTCTTTCACTTTATGTAAAGTGGAAGGAAAATCAATGCAGCCAACTTTACATGAAGAAGACTACGTATTTGTAAATAAAGCTGCGGTACATTTTTCTAGCTTACAGCACGGAGAAATCGTCATTATTAAGGAAGAGGATGAGTCGAAATATTATGTGAAACGTGTAATAGGGCTTCCTGGTGACGTAATTAACATAACGAATGGAACTGTATACGTAAATGACAAAAAGCAAGATGAACCTTATATAAATAAAGATTTCTATAACAATACACAAGTGTTTTATAATTTTCAAAAGACAAAGATTCCACCAAATAAGTTATTTGTAATGGGAGACAATCGTGAACAAAGTAAGGATAGTCGAAATGGTTTAGGATATATTGAAGAAGATAATATAATAGGAAAAGTGGAATTTGTGTACTATCCTTTTTCGAAAATGAAAATCATAAAATAAGTGGGGATTCACAAAACCCCACTTATTAAAGTTTCACTTTATCTTCTTTAAAAAACCTTTTGGATTAAATGATATGAAAAACTTATGTTTAGATTCATCGATTATGAAATTGCTATTTTTAGTTAAAAACTCTTCCACAGCTTCCATTGGGCCAGGGCCCCAATCAGGAAGGAGAGGATTCCCGTTAATACTTGTATCTTCTACAATAATGTAACTGCCAGTGGTTACAATAGATTTATAAAGTAAGAGTTCTTTCGATACATGTTCTTTACTATGATCAGAATCTAAAATAACTAAAATCACATCATCAGGTTTGCGCATACTTAATATTGATTGGACGGCCTGTACAGAAACAGATGAAGCTGTTAAATACGTAATTCGATTATGGGATGGCCGATTTGGTTGCGGAGTTATATCGATAGTAAGTACGTGACCTTTTCCAATTAAATCTAACATAGAAGCTAAAAACAGTGCACTACCACCGTAAAAAGTTCCGCATTCAATAATTAAATCAGGCTTTAATTCGTATAATATTTCTTGATACAAAAAGAGATCAGAAGGAAGTTTGCAGATTGGAACCCCGAACCAGTGTGTACCATGTAACCAAACGTTGCTGTCGTAATATTGTTTTAGAAATTCGCTACTAATGTTATCGATTTTGAATTCTCCTTTCTAAAAAGGATTCTTTCATACGTAAAGAGTTTACGTATGAAAGTTGTACTATATATTATGTGGTAAGGGATTATAAGGCGAGTGTTTTCACGTGAAAATAAGCCAAATAACACATGTGGAAAATGAATTGCTTGCAAAAGAAGATGTAAATGAAAGGAAATGATCGTATGTATAAGTACACAATTTGCTTCATTAGAAAAGGAGATAGAATACTTTTACTAAATAGAAACAAGAAGCCGACAATGGGAATGTGGAATGGTGTCGGAGGGAAAATAGAAGAGTATGAAACGCCATACGAAGGAGTCATTAGAGAAACCTTTGAGGAAACAGGAATAGAGCTTCCAAGTGTAACGTATAAAGGGAATGTTATTTTTAAAGTTAAAGACGAACCTTTGGGTAGTGAGGGAATGTATGTATTCCTAGCTGATTTACCAGATGGAGTACATATTGATACGCCAGTAAGCACTCATGAAGGTATATTAGAATGGAAGTCAATTGATTGGATATTAGATGGTGATAATAGAGGTGTAGTTAGCAATTTGCAAAGATATTTACCAAGAGTATTAAAAGAAGAAAACAATTTAGAGCATACATTCACATATGATAACCAGAATATTATTGATTACACAACTACACTTTTGACAGAAGATGATACGAAAAAACGATATGAAAAACATCTCATTTCTCAATAGGATAAGATGTGTTAAAATAATAAGAAAAAGCCAAGTCCTTTATTGGGACTTGGCTTTTTTGTAGGGAATGCTAATTCAAATTTTACTCTACATAATTTGCTTTAATAATAAAGCGGTGTTGCTTCACATCGAAATATCCTTTTTGCAAGATGATCTCATGTATGCGATATAATTCCTCGTTATAGCTTTCTACTGTAAAATCAGGAATTTGCCACGGAATTGCTTGTAAGTAATAGACAACAGCACCGACATCATAAAAACGCTGAAGAGGGAATTCTTCTTTCGCTTCTAAAATAGTAAATCCATTTTGTTCTAATTCACTACATGCCGTTTCGAGTGACCAACTTGAAAATTCGCTATTCAGCGGTGTGCCAAACTGCTCATTCAGTTCCGTACAATCAAGACCACCGACTTGTTGTGTAAGAAATGTTCCATTGATGGAAAGACTTCTTTTCACTTCAGAAGCAGAATAGGATTCATGTTGATTCACAATTAAATCAAACTGACCATCTTGAAATGGTAAAGCAGTATCATCAGTCACTTCTACGACTGTAACCCCTAAAGGTTCTAATTTCTTTCGTGCAATTGGGACATTCGTAGCATAGCCCTCAGTCGCATAAATAGTTGACGGGAACGGTTGTAACATAGATAAAAACTCTCCGCCACCAGTCCCCATATCTAGCATTGATTTTGCACGTTGCATAAGCTGGAAAGCAGTGCTACCGTATGACCATGATAAAGGCTCACTATTCATACGGCCAGTTTCTGCAATGAAAGAAAAATCCCAGCCGCTAAAGTTAGTCTTTGCACTTTCTAATAGTGCTGAAAATAATGGATCACGTTTCATATTGTTGTCCTCCTATTTCGTTAATAAATGATATAGTAAGAAAAGAAAAAGGGAGGACCTCTTATTAAAGTGGAACGGTTTTATGTTTCGTGTTCGAATAGATTCATATAAATTAGCTCCTTGCGAGAATGGTTATTTATATATTCGGGAGTATCGAGTGAAAATCCTTTGAAATTATAGGGGAAGGCAGTTGTTTAATGAAAAATTGGATGGAGTTTACAGACAAAGAGTACGACCAAATATGGGATAGGGTATATAGTGATTTTGAGTTTTCGCCAAGTGATTCTACATTCCCATCATTTAAGGTGCCAAGTCCCTTTATAACATATGATATTTCTCATTACTTCAGAGAGTCGGTAGATTTAGATGTATATGACGACCTGGAAGAAAAAGCATTACTAGTTTTTAAAGAGAATACGGTATCGAATGAATATATAATGGCACTTGATTGGCAACATGAATGTTACTGGGTAAATCCACATTTAAAGTTTGATAGAAATGAATTTGATGAGTGGACAATCCCGATTTTTCCAAATGGAGATTATTATTTCTTTATTCAGAAGGACTTTAAGTGGGGCTATTTAGGGCATCCGTGGGAGGAGAGTATAACGATATTTGGAAAAGAATTAATAGATGCTTTTGATCAACATAAACCGGAAATATTTCATAAGATTTTAAGGCAGGGTTAATGTTTAAAAAAGAAAAAACGTTTATACTTCCAAATGAAGTATAAACGTTTTTATTATTAGCTGTTTTCATATAGATTGTTGCTTTCTTTACAAATACTTAAAAACAAAAATCTTTTGGTAAAGTGCCATTTTTTATCATCGTTCTTAATCCATGTTTCATAATCCAAGGATTAACAGGATGGTTTTTATCGAGTAATTGTTGCAACCATTGAAAAACGAGTTCGTTATCTTCTTTCATAATATCATTAATGTGATTGGCTACAGATTTTTGAACATACTTAGAAGGGTCATTCATTAATGGCTCAAGAAGTTTTAAATTATTTCTGAAGTCACCTTTCAAAGCTCCTATTTTTTTTGCCCAAGGAAGTCTTGGTCTAGTACCTTCTGAAACTAATCTCCTGATGTGGCTGTTTTCATCACGTAACCATTGCTGCAATATGTCTAAGGTTTCTTCATGGTATTTTTCAAGATAAGGACGAATGGCATATTCAGCAGTATTTCTTTTTGTTATTTCATACATTGCATTGAATGAGGATTCAAAATCGTTAATTCCATATTTTTCAACGTATTTTGCGATAGGCATATACATATAACCCTTTGTAAATGTGCCGACTTCTGTTGTATTTTCTGGTCCTAATGTTTTCAGTAATATATGTATTGCTTCATTAAAATCTTTTTGTAATGCATTGTGTAATTCATCTGCTATTACTTCTATACGTTGCTTTAACTCTAAATTTTCAACTTTATTTGTTACGGAATCTACAAAATTTTTTTTAGAGAAATTAGGATCGTGTTTACAAATAGAATCAGCCATTTTTTCTGCTAATTCTTCGTTAAATAAAAATTTTAACGGAACATATTTACCCATTTTTTCACCCCATTGGTCGGATAAAAACAATGTTTATTTTTTAATCGACAATCCATACACCAAAGTCTCACTAGGAGTCGTAATACTAAAACCTGTCGTTTTATAATCAAGTTTCACCGTATCACCAGTGTAATCTGTCGTGAATGAATCCATTTGTACGATAAGCTCCGCATCTTCATATACAACATCATCTGCACGATATGTATCCCAAATTAAATCGACATCAACGAAAATACTGCAAGAGTTTGTCATAGTTCCTCTAATGCGAATGATCTTTTTGTCTTCACGTTCTAGTCTATGTATAGCTGCTTTTGCTTCATCAGTAATACGAATGTTCATGTAATCCCAACCTTTATTTATATTTCCTCTATTATTGCAAAAACAGGAGAAATAGGGAAGGGAGAAGCATTGCATTAAAAAAACGAGCAAACAATTTTGTTTGCTCGTTTTGCTTTATTTCAGTTCACATTTATCAAGTGGAATGACTTTCGTTTTCTTAGTAAATTTATAACCTAACCATAGTACTAAGAAGAGTGGTAAACCGATGTAAGAAACGAGTACACCGTTCCAGTCGATAGATGCTCCTGTAAATGCTCCGTAGTTTTGACCTAAAATAACAATAACACAAAGTGTAAATGCAAAGATTGGACCGAATGGGAACCATTTCGCTTGATATGGTAAATCTTTTAAATCTTTCCCTTGTGCAATATAAGCTTTACGGAAACGGTAATGACTAATAGCAATCCCGACCCAAGCAATAAATCCTGACATCCCAGAAGCATTTAATAACCAAATGTATACAACACCGTCACCGAATAAAGAAGCGATGAAAGCGACGCTACCAACTACTGACGTTGCGATTAATGCGTTAACAGGTACACCGCGGCTATCTAATTTCCCTAAGAACTTTGGTGCTTTTCCTTGGCGAGCTAAATCCCAAAGCATACGAGTTGATGCATACATTCCAGAGTTACCAGCAGAAAGTACTGCAGTTAAAATAACAGCGTTCATAACAGAAGCAGCGAAGGCAACGCCCGCTTTTTCAAATACAAGTGTAAATGGACTTACTGTAACATCACTTGCTGCAAGGCTTTCAGTCGTATAAGGAATTAATAAACCGATAACGAGAATTGCTAAAATGTAGAATAATATAATACGCCAAAAGATAGAACGAATTGCTTTCGGAATATTGCGTTCTGGATCAGCAGTTTCACCAGCAGCTACTCCTAATAATTCAGTTCCTTGGAATGAGAAACCAGCAGCCATAAATACACCGATAATTGCCATGATGCCGCCATTAAATGGTGCATCTGCAACAGTGAAGTTTTTAAAGCCGACAGATTCGCCGCCCATAATTCCAAAAATCATCATAAAACCGACAATTAAAAAGATAATAATAGTAACTACTTTAATAAGTGCGAACCAATATTCAGATTCACCAAAACCTTTAACAGATAAATAGTTTAAGAGAAAAATAATAGCTAAACAAAGTCCACTCCAAATAAGAGAAGGGGTATCTGGGAACCAAAATTTCATAATTAATGTTACGGCCGCTAGTTCAGCTGCAATCGTAATCGCCCAGTTATACCAATAGTTCCATCCAAGTGCAAAACCAAGTGATGGATCAACAAATTTTGTTGCATAAGTACTAAAAGATCCAGTAACAGGCATGTAAGCCGCGAGTTCTGCTAAGCTTGTCATTAAAAAATAAACCATAATTCCAATTGCGGCATATGCGACTAATGCACCGCCAGGACCAGCTGAATGGATAACACCACCACTGGCAAGAAATAATCCGGTACCGATTGTACCACCGAGAGAAATCATCGTAAGGTGACGAGATTTTAATCCGCGTTTTAATTCACCTTGTCCTTGTGTAGTTTGCGTTTTAGAGGTAGATTGATTTGTTGCGCTATTCATGTTCAACACTCCTTTTCTTGTAGGTTAGGAAGGAGCGGGGGAGAAAAATACAAAAAACCGCCAAAGGAATTAGGCGGAACGTTTCACAAATAACCACCCCATCATACCCTTCCGTTAAGATAGCACACCACGTTTACACGGTAATTTTGTAAACGTGACAGTTCTGTTCCTTTCGGAGACAGCCCCAGCTCATATTTCCAGAGAAGAAATATAAACTTCGGCAACTTTTCCTTTCAAACGGAGTCAGTGACATTCGCTGTGTCTCGTCCATTTTACTTTTAAAAGTCGCAACCTCTACCTCATCGGATTGATGAGGATTTATAAATTGCTATGATTTTTAATATATGGCAATTGTAATGATTTTCTGAATATATTGCAAGGGATTTTGTTAGGAAAAGTCAAAAAATATCGGTTATTGTATAGGAAACGCTTGCAAAACTCCACCCGAACCTACTTTTATGTAACAATAAGCAAAGAAAAAATTGTTATACAAATGTTTCGCAAAAAATATTGAAAAACCCTTTAAAATTAAAAGAAAATTCAGAAAATATAATTCGACATAACTATTAAAAGGGGATTATTCCTTAAATTCGTTTCAAAGAAATAGGTATAAATCCGATAAATAGAATGAATATTCTTTTTACTTCTGATAAAATTGAGGTATTGTTTAATTGAAAAGGGGATATCATTATGAAATTAGAAACGGAAAGATTATATATAGTACCGTGTACAGAAGAATGGATTCAAATTGCGAATAATCAAGGATACAATAGTGGCCCACATATTGTAGGGCATATAGAAAATGTGAAACGAGATGTGGCTTCATTACCGTGGGGACCGTGGTATGTTATTCGGAAAGAGGATGATGTGGTTCTAGGTGATATAGGATTTAAAGGGAAACCGAATGAGCAACATACGGTAGAAATTGGTTACGGATTTATTGAGAAATATTGGAATAAAGGGTATGCAACAGAAGCAGTTAGTGAATTAATGAAATGGGCTTCTCAAACAGGGGAAGTGGAAACGATTATAGCGGAGACACTCCTTGATAATTATAGCTCTATTCGTGTATTAGAGAAATTACATATGAAAAGAGTAAATAGTACTGAAACGATGGTCAATTGGAAAATAGAAAAATAAAAAATACCGCTCGAAGTAAATCGGGCGGTATTATTATTAATTATGGTAGCATTTGTTTTTGATCTTTCGGATAGCCGGCTGTCGATACGTTAGAACGATTGGAATGATTACGAACAGCAATAAAAATAGATATAATAACGACAAGACCAACTGCAACGTAAGAAAGTGAAATAATAGTTGGATCTACTTTAAATGTAGTAAGCAGTGTACGTATATTCGTAAAGATAATAAGTCCGCCAACGAGTACGCCAAGTAAATGAGAAGGAACGATGCGTACTAACCATGCGGCGATTGGTGCGGCAACAATACCACCAAGCATGAGGGCAAATACCCAAACCCAGCTTACTTGTTCCCAGCCAAGTGAAATGAAAAAGCCAATCGTTGCAGCGAGTGAAACAGGAAATTCACTCGTATCTACAGATCCAATAACTTTTCTAGCTTCATTTCCTCTTGCAAGAAGAACAGGTGTCGTAATCGGCCCCCAACCACCGCCGCCAGTTGAATCGACGAATCCAGCGAATAAGCCAAGTGGTACAAGTTGTTTAGCAGACATACGCTTATTTGAAGAAACAATTTGTTTTTGAATGATGAATCGTAATAAAATATAAACCCCTAAAGTAAATAAAAATATGGAAATGTACGGTTTAATTACATCACCAGGTAAATTGCTTAAAAAACATGCCCCAATAAATGCGCCAATTGCTCCTGGTAATGTAAGTCTGGAAACTGTATATTTATCAACGTTTCCAAATTTGATATGAGATGCACCAGAAGCGGCGGTTGTAACGACTTCAGCTAAATGAACTGATGCAGAAGCTACAGCTGGTGCGATACCAAACATTAATAATAGTGAGGTAGACGTTACCCCGTACGCCATACCAAGTGCGCCATCAATCAATTGAGCGAAAAATCCAATAATAGCAAAGACAATTAATTTCTGCATAAATAATCCCCCTGTAATAATAAATGAAAAAGACACTTTTCCCGTATGAGAAAAGTGCCTTTGGTTTTTCCAATCAGCAATAATTAAATTTGTTTTATTATAATACACATTAATCGTATAAATCAACTGGGTTTTAAGTTTTTTTGAATTGAACGAAAGAAAAATAAAATATACAATAAAAGGATGGAGAGAAAGGGGAGAAAGACTATGTTAGCATTTGATCATCTCGTTCACGCAGTGCATTGTACACCGGAGGAAGCGGCAAAACAAATGCAGGAGCATGGATTTCATACTGCATTAGGCGGTGAGCATACGACTTGGGGTACTTGGAATAGTTTATGTTATTTTGATTTATCATATATAGAATTTTTAGCAGTTCAGCATGAAGAAAAAGCGAGAGAAGCAGAAAATCCATTAGTACAAGAAACAGTGGTGAAATTAAAAAATGGAGAAGGGATGCTACAAATCGCAATTCGAACAGATGCAATTGAAGAACTAGCAGTTAAATTTAGTAAGCACGGCTTACATACGATAGGACCATTTGAAGGGAAACGGATCAGAAAAGATGGCCGGCTTTTAGAATGGAAAATGTTATTTGTAAAGCAAGAAGAGAATGGACCGAAATTACCATTCTTTATACAGTGGAATGAAACGGATGAAGAAAGAAGAAACGATTTACGTAAAATAGGGACGATCACTGAACATAAAAATAAAGTACAAGAAATTGAAACGATTCATTATACGGTGAAAAATGTTCGAGAAACAGTGCGGAAATGGAAAGAAGTAATGGAGCTAACTGCAAATTCAATCATACAAAATGAAGAATGGAATGCTGAGTGTCAAAGTGTATCGTTTGGTGATGTTCATGTGCAGTTTTGTGAACCAGTTGGAGAAGGGCTAGTACTAGAACGTTTGAAGCATCATGGCGAATATCCATTTGCAGTGGAGTTTAAAGAGGAAAATAAACGAGAGTATGAAGTGTTAGGTAGTTTGTTCGTATATTAATAGAGGTGAGTTTTGTGGAAGAAATGTTAAGAGAGATAGAAAGAAAACTAGAGTGGTCACGTATTGTAAAATGTACAGCTATTACAAAAGGTTTTTCACATGAAGAGAAGTATAAAATTGACCTAGAGAATCGAGAAACTTATTTTGTAAAAGTGTGTGGTTCTTCTAATTATGAACGAAAACAAGAAGAATATATGTATATGAAACAATTGGAGTTATTACATATTCCAACGCCGAAGTTAATTCATTTCATAAAACTTGAGGGATTAAATAAATGTGTTCAAGTATTTGAATGGACCCAAGGTGTAAATGGTCAAGAGAGCTTAAGCAAGCTATCGGTGGAAGAACAGTATAATGCAGGAAGAAAAGCAGGGGAAATATTAAAGAGAATTCACTCGATAGAAAGAGAAAGTGCAAGTAATAAATGGGAAATATTTAGGTGGAATAAGTATGAAAGGTACATAGAGGCATTAGCAGATTATGAGGTGAATTTTCTGGATTTGAAGCCAGTATTAACCTTTGTAGAAAATCATAAAGACTTATTGAAAAATCGGCCTATCACATTTTTACACGATGATTACCACCCAGCAAATAGTATGATTCACAATAAAGAGTTTATCGTTATTGATTTTGGTGGATATGATTTTGGCGATCCAATACACGATTTTTATAACGTAGCGATTTTTACTACAAGAATAAGCAAACCATTTGCGGTTGGACAAGTTCACGGTTATTGCGGAGGTGATCCGTCACTCCACTTTTGGAAACTGTATTCATTATATGCAGCGATGACATTCCCAGCGGATATCGTATGGACAAACCGAACTACACCACATTTAGTAGAGGATATGAAAGAAAGATTGAACCGAATTATAGAAGATCATAATCATTTTTCATCTTATATTCCAAAATGGTATCAATCACAACATGAGGATATAATAAACAATAAATAACGGAGGGATTCATTTGGATAAAATTGCGGTAATTTCAGATATACATGGTAATATTCCGGCATTAGAATCAGTACTGAAAGATATTAAATTAAGAGGAATTGAACGTATTATTTGTCTTGGAGATTTAGTAGGAAAAGGTCCGCATTCTAGCGAAGTAATTGAAATCGTTCGTAAAGAATGTGAAGGAACCGTAATGGGAAACTGGGATGATTTCATTACAAAACCGACTGAATTTGAAGCGTTAAAATGGCATCAAAAACAATTGTCAGAAGAACAAAATGAGTATTTAAGAAGCTTACCATTTTCAATCGAGTTTTATATGAGTGGGAAACTGATTCGTATGTTCCACGCTTCACCGAGAAGTTTGTATGAAAGAATTCAACCACATGCAACAAGAGAAGAGCGTATTAGTATGTTCGAAAATAGTGAGCTCACAGAGAATATAGAAGGGGAAAGAAAACCAGATGTCGTTTGTTACGGTGACGTTCATCAGGCGTATGTGCAAAATTTTAGAGGGAAAACGTTATGTAATGCTGGTAGTGTAGGTAATCCACTTGAAATTACACAAGCTTCCTATTTAATTTTTGAAGGAACATACAATGAAAAAGAAGCAGCAAGCTTTTCCATTCAACTCGTACGTGTACCATATGATATTGAACTAGCCATCCGATTAGCTGAAGAGTTGGATATGCCAGAAATTGAAGAATACAAGCAAGAATTACGGACTGCTTTATATCGAGGGTTTAAGGGGAAATAAGGGAAATATAAATCAATAAAAATATATCTATCATAACTTAAAATATATCAACGATTTTTTTCAATATATCGATTTACCAACAAATAGCGATAAAATTAATTTACTGCAATTATATTATGTAAACAATATACAGGAGGGAATGTCATGCTCCGAAAACAATACATGAAAGAAATTGCTGATCATATTTTAACGTTAAAATTAACCCATCCAATAAGAGTTGGAGTAAATGGTATAACAGCTTCAGGAAAGACAACATTTGCAAACGAACTGGCAGAGGAAATGAAAAATCGGGGAGTGCAAGTAACACGCGCCAGCATTGACGATTTTCATAACCCGAGAGTGATTCGTTTTGCACAAGGAAAAGAGTCTGCAAGAGGGTATTATGAAGATGCACACAATTATACAGCTTTCAAAGAAAGGCTATTAAAACCTTTAGGACCTAACGGGAATTTACAGTATGAAACGATTTCTCATAACTTAATAACGGACATGCCTGTACATAATACGCCGCTAGTGGCCTCGCCAACTATGGTGCTAATAGTAGATGGAACATTTTTATTGAAAAAAGAAATTGAGTATCTATTTGACTATAAAATTTTCGTAGATACAGATTTTGAGATTGTGAGAAACCGTGGTGCAGAGCGCGAGACTGAGGCTTTTGGAAGTTATGAAGAAGCAGAGAAAATGTTTATAAACAGATATCATGCAGCTTGTAAGATGTATATAGATGAGCATAATCCGAAAGAATGTGCGAATGTTATATTTCAGAATAGTAATTTTGATGATCCGGTAGTTGTATTTAAATGAATTTAAAATCGTTTATATAGCAAAAAGTTCGTGAAAGGGGATGCGTCGGGTGGATAAAAAAGATAATCCGAACGATTGGCCTGTATGGGCGAATGAGTCAGTAGAGATAGTTAATGCAAATCCTGATTGGCAAGATAAAGGCCGATATGAAGAACAGCAACTTTATGAACTGCTTACTCCTCTCGGTATTAGCAAAGTAATACATATAGGAAGTACATCCATACCTGGTTTACCTGCAAAACCTATCATTGATCTAATGGCTGAAACAGACTCATTTGATAGAGTGCTCGATATTTCAGCAAAATTGGCTATATATGATTGGCATTATGTAGGCCCGGAATTAGATGAAAGACCTTGGAGAAGGTTCTTTGTGAAAGTGAAGAATAATAGGCGTGTAGCTCATCTGCATTTGATGGTTAAAGGGACTGAACGATGGGAGCAACAACTTTTATTTCGTAACCGCTTACGAGAAAATCCACAATTAGTTTATGATTATTCAAATCTGAAACAAGATTTAGCTAAAAGATATAACCAAGATAGAGAAGCATACACAAAAGCTAAAACAGAGTTTATTAAACAAGTTCTAAAATGATTTAATTTTTGATTGTAAATACGTTTGAATACAAATGAAAAAAATACTTTATTTTATAACTTAAACTTACATGAAATGCATGTAAACAAAGTGAGAAGCTTTGGTGTTCCAATGTATTTCCTTTTATTTCTCGGGAGAAATTTATATAATTGAATCAAGTTCATAGAAAGATAGGGACTAAAACTATATTAAAAGTCGACTTAATTTTATGAGGGAAATTACAGGGGATAAGGCGAAAATAAGTTGAAAAACGTAAAAAGGGGACAGGAAATATAATGACAGAAGTACTAGAACTAAAAGAAGAATTACAACAAATTCAAAATAATAATTATGCTGTGCCAGAAGATGTAGATGCATATCCATATGCACAGTGGATGCTAGATTATATCGGATCACCTGATGCTGAATTACGTGATGATTTGATTTATAGTACGCTTCACAAATGGATTACAAATGATGTATTTAGACAAAAAGAATTACGAGGATTAATGTTACAAGCGATTAGTCCTGATTATTTATTTTATAAAATTGGTGAAAAGGGCACAGATTCTGTATTTAAACGTGCGTTCTCCGTATTAATTCCGCCGCTTATTTTATCTGTTCATGAAAGAGAACCACTGTTATCTGAAGAACAACTGTATAGTGTGGCAGAACAAGTTCTGGAATATGTCTATTTAGAAGAAGATGTAAGAGGTTACGTAGAAGGAAAAGGCTGGGCACATTCTACTGCACATGCGGCAGATGCACTAGATGCTTTAGCACGTACAATACAAAATCGTGAGTTTTCATATGCAATACTAGCTGCTGTTCGTCAAAAAGTTCGTATGAATGACTACGTATACATGCACTTTGAGGATGAGAGATTAGTAACGCCAATTATGTCGTTACGTAATCAAAATCTTTTAACTGAAGAAGAGTGGAGCAACTGGCTACATAGTATAGCAATTGTTGATGATATCCGACATCCTCAGCTTGCTATTTTAGTACAAAATATTAGAGCTTTCTTAAGAAGTTTATATTTTACAGCTTTAGAGAATGAGGGTACTACTGCCTTTACAGATGATATATTGAAGACTTTGAAGGATTTGCGTAGGTATTAAAAATAGCGTTTGAATTGGAAATTTTAAAAGAAATCCATACTTAGAAACAAAGAGAAAATATTAATTTTGAAAAATTTATTAGAAATTTATTTTTACATTGTACCCTTTCAGTATAGACTGAAAGGGGTGTCAAATGAAAAAAATATTGAAGATAGTAAAGATTATATTTTTTGTATGTAGCAGCATTATTTTTCTTGGAACAGGCGCTGTATTCATATATCATAACTATCAATTAAGAATGGAATCGAAATTAATGAACAATGAAGGGGACCTTGTTAATTTCAATAATAAAAAAGTGAATGTTTATAACGAGGGGAGCGGGAAGGATACTTTTGTATTTATGGCCGGATCTGGAATTGCCGCTCCTGTTTATGAATTGAAAGGATTATATAGTGAATTTTCGAAAGAAAACAAGGTTTCTGTAATTGAGAGAGCTGGTTATGGATACAGTGATGTTTTTCATGATGATAGAGATATTGATACGATATTAGAACAAACGAGAGAAGCGCTTATTAGAAGTGGAAATAAACCTCCCTATATTTTAGTGCCACACTCTCTATCGGGTATAGAGGCTATTTATTGGGCACAAAAATACCCAAGTGAAGTAAAAGGGATTATTGCGTTAGATATTGGTTTACCTAATCAGTACGTAACTCATAAAATAGACGAGGTTGATTCATTAATAATAAAAGGGATGAATATTTTAACGAAAATTGGTTTTCAGCGATTAGTTCCTTCTATTACTTATAATCCCGAAGTAATTCAGCAATCCTTTTTAACCGAACAGGAAAAAACTATTTATAAAGCCCTCTCATATAAACAAGCTTTTAATGATGATATGAAGCAAGAACTTTTACAAAGTTACAATAACAGTAACAAATCTAATTCTTTATCATTCCCAAAAGAAACACCAATTTTATTTATAGATGCGATTGCTAGGGAAAATAAAAACTCGAAATATACAAAGCAAAAAAACAGAGATTATGAGGAGTTTGCTAGCAAGTTATTGATAGCTGATGTGAAAAAAATTGAAGGTACACATAGTATTTATTTATACGCTCCTGATGAAATATACAAACTTGTAATGGATTTTATTAATAATAAAGTAGTGAAGAACTAAGCTATTGTTATTTTAGTGATGGAAGGTCTACATAATGAAAGAATATAACATATTAATTGTTGAAGATGATTTGATGATAGGAGATTTATTACAAAAAATTTTGCAGCGTGAGAAGTATAAAGTGTATTGGGAGAAAGAAGGAAAGAATGTTCTAGATGTAATCCATGAAATAGATTTAGTCATAATGGATGTTATGTTACCAGGTGAAGATGGTTATCAAATTACAAAGAAAATAAAAAATCTAGGATTAAATATTCCAATCATATTTTTATCAGCTCGGAATGATATTGATAGTAAACTAAAAGGTCTTACCATTGGAGAAGAATACATGATAAAACCTTTTGATCCTCGAGAATTAATGTTAAGAATTCAGAAAATGTTAGATAATCAATATGGTACTTTCACGCAAATTAAACATTTATTTATAGATGCAGAATATAAAAGGGTTTTCATTAATGGTTTGCGTGATGAAGTTGTGTTTACAGCGATTGAGCGTAAAATATTTTTCTATTTGTATGAAAATAGGGATAGAATTCTAACAAAAGAACACTTCTTTGATTACTTATGGCAACTCGAAGATAGAAATCAAAATATCATGAACGTACATATAAAGAAAATTAGGACCAAAATCGATGATAAAACAGGTAACATAATTCAGAACATATATGGAGAAGGGTATAGATTAAATACCTTTATGAAGAAATGAAATTAAAGAAGAAATATCAGTTATTACTATTCACTGCTATTATTAGCGTACCATTGTTATTATTGCCGATTAGTATCTTTGTATCAGTTATTTATAATGTTGCCTTTAAAACTAAAAACAAGAACATTCCTTTTCATGAATCCTTTGCATATCCTACTATGTTAATCATATTTTTATTATCACTATTAGTATTAGCTTTTGTATTTTCAAAATCGATTAATTCATTATTAAATAAAATTAATGTATTAAATCAAACGATTCGAGATTTAGCAAGTGATAAAAAAATCCCTAATATAATAGATGTCAAAAGCGATGATGAAATGGGGGAACTGATTAGATCAGTAAACTTGCTAATAGAAAGAACGACTTATCGAGAATTAGAACTACAACAACAGGAACAAATAAAAAAGGAACTATTAAATAAATTACGGCATGATATTAATACACCCTTAACAGCGGTTAGATTACAATTATATTATTTAGAAGGCGAATACGAAGGACAAGCACAAGTACTTGAATCAATGTATGGGCAGATACAATATATAAGTGATTTAACTAACGAATTTAATATTCAATCTACAGAGACCTTAGAAAATACTTATATTGTGAATGATGAAGTGAATATACATAATTTAATAGAAAATATGATTAAAAAATGGAGCTATTTGTATAGCATTCATAAAATTGAATTAGTATATAATCCACAAGATAAAGAGTTGATATGGAATAGTAATGAGTTATGGATTCAAAGGCTATTTGATAATATTTTTCAAAATGTCCTTAAACATTCAAAAGCTAAAAAACTCAAAATCATTATAGATGAAGATATTGTTTCCTTTAGAGATAACGGGATGGGGTTTGATATAAATAAAAAAGGAACGGGACTTGGTTTGAAAAATATTGAAGATATATCAAAGATGTTCGATATAAAATACACTTTACAATCAAATAGTGAGGGGACTATGTTTTCATTTGAAAATACTAAAGTTTAGAGCAATTTACATAAAACCAACACCTCACAACCATACTAATAAAATGTGTTGGAGGTGAAATTTATGGACAAAAAAGACTTTCAAAAAGTTTATAATGATTACTTACATCAAGGAGAAGAGCAAGCTCAATTTGAAGTAGACAATGAAGGCAATTCAGGAGCAGAACAAATTGTTGCCGTTCGTAAAAATGATGATGGGGATTTAATTGCTTTTAAGACAAGTAGCGGGAGAGAGTTAGATTATATTACAGCTCTTAGTGAAGCGAAATCAGGGAATTTAGCTCATGTGGACGTATTTCATAAGTATGGTAGAGATATTATACGTAGTGAACCTGATGGAATAAAGGAAAATAACTTAGATAATTTACCTTCATTTTAAACAGGTAAACCTCAAGAAGAGAATGTTCATTTGGATATTCTCTTCTTTGTTTTGCGAAGTTTTCCTTGCAAATAGACGGTTCATTTTTAAAGTGCAATTATACTTTTAAAGAGCACTCTAAACTTCTCTTTATCTTCTGCTGTAAATGGTTTCGGTCCCTTTGTACGCTTACCGCTTTTTCGAACCATTGCACTTAAATACCGTGTTTGTAACAATTGTTCAATGTTTTCATTCGTATACTTATAGCCTTTATGGTGTAGAACGATACAGCCTTTTGCTAAAGCTAGCGAAGCAAGACCATAATCTTGCGTTACGATTAAATCTTCTTTTTTTGCTAACTGCATAATCCGGTAATCCGCAGCATCTGCTCCGGAATCAACATAAATTGTTTCTACACCTTTTGGTTGTTCCGCATTAGAATAATGAGAAAAGCTAGTAACGAGGGTAACGGGAATTTCTGCATTCGTAGCCTCATAAATAATCACATCTTTTACAGGACAAGCATCTGCATCAACGTAAATCTTCATTTTATCAACTCCTATAAAGTGAAACTTTAATCAGTGGGGGTTTTGTTCATCCCCCACTGATTATTAGTTGAACCAATCGGGCGTTTACGGGCAGTTGATCTCCCACCTAACTTCTTTGTTCCAGCTGAATTTTGAGGTGGGAGTTTTACTGCCCACAAATAGCGGGATGAATAGGTTCGTGTTGATAATAATGGTAGATTTTGCTTTTGTCAAACGAGACTTCTTTACATAATGTTATTTCCCACAAACCAAAATAGCCTCACGCAAACGAGAAATACCTTTTTCAATTTGATCAATATTCACTTTCCCGTAAGATAAACGAATATAACCGTCTTTAGCACCGAAAATACTACCCGGCATAAAGGCGATTTCTTGTTTTAAGCTTTGCATAATAAGTTGTTTTTCGTTTATAGGTTCGTTTAATTTTCCCCATATGTATATACCACCGGTCGGGCTTGAGAAAGAGATTTTATCGTGAAGTTGCTCGTTTAGGGCACGAACGATAATGTCTCTTTTTTCTGCAAGTTGTTTTCGTAACGGTACGATATGCGACTGAAATGGTACAGTTTCGAAAAATTGTTGTATAAGCCACTGCGGGAATATACTCATCCCTAATTCCATTTGGTGACGTGCATCTGATAATCGCTCTACGACAGACTGCGGAGCGACAAGCCAGCCAACTCGTAACCCTGGCGCAATCATTTTTGATAAGGAATGAACATAAATGACAGTTCCGTTTTCATCAATCGATTTTAAAGTAGGGCAAGGTTGTTTATTTTCTAACGTAAGTAAACTAGACGGATCATCTTCAACGATCGCAATTCGTAAGTCTGCGCAAAGTGATAGCAGTTTCTTTCTACGGTTTGGATGCAGCATCGTTCCCGTAGGGTTTTGGAAATTTGGATTTAAAAAGATCATTTTAATACGATGCTTTCTATATAACTCTTGCACATCGTCTGGATTAATACCGTGTTCATCGACAGGTAATGGAAAAATACGAATACCTGCCGATTGGAATAACGGTAATGAATAACAGTGTGAAGGGCTTTCGAAAGCGACTGCGTCACCTGGATTTAATAAACATTGTACGATAAGGTGAAGTGCTTGTTGGGCGCCGGATGTAATCATTATGGATTGTTCGGTCGCTTCAACTTTTAAATATTTCTTCATATATTTTACTACCGCTTGTCTTAGCGGGAGATACCCCTGGGGATGATCGTAACTTAATGACTGCGTTAACGGTTGTTCTCGCAAAATTGTTTGTAGTTGATCGTGAGGATAGAGATTACAACCGAGCTCTCCGTTTGCGAAATCTATAATGTTCTCATTTTGTTGTACTTCTGCCCGAATATGGCGAAGTAACGGTAAGTTTGGTAAAAAAGTACCACCTTCTACGAAACCTCTCCAGTTCGGCGTTAATGTTGGAGAAACACCCCACATATGTGTACTCACACGTGTACCTTTACCAGTCGTACTTTCTACAATTCCCATAGCACGTAGTTCATTATAAGCAGTTGTTACCGTACTTCGGTTTACATTTAACTGCGTAGCTAATTTCCGTTCTGAAGGGAGGAAGCTACCTGGGGGAAGTTCTCCGTATGTAATACGTTTTTCAATAAAGTCAACAACTTGCTGATAAATTGGGATTTTACTGTCGTTATCTAGCTTCCATTCCATACAAACGCCTCCGCAAATCTTATATACATTAAGTATAACAAATTGGCTGGGTAAAAAAACAGCCAATTGGACGGTGTTATATCCAGCCAATTTTACTATGCTAAATAGGGAAGGGGAGATTCGGATGAAACGATGGCAAATGGAATGGCTCCTAGTATCAGTAGCATTAGTATGGGGAGCAAATTATACAATTGGAAAGTATGGCGTGGCATATATGTCATCCATTCAATTTAATAGTTTACGATTTTTAGTAGCATCACCGGTATTATTACTTATTACATTTTTAATGGAACGCTCATTACGTATTGAAAGAAAAGATTGGTTACGATTATTAGCAGTCGGTATCGTTGGAACGACAATGTATCAAACGATGTTTATGCTATCTGTGAAATATACTTCAGCAACGAACGCCTCATTATTAATTGCGATGTCACCTATTTTTACAGGGATATTAGCAGTATTGCACAAACAAGAACGTTTTTCGATGAAAGTACAAATAGGTTCAATAATAGCGTTTATTGGTGCAGCATTCGTTTTATTAACAGGACATACAGGAGGAGCTACTTACGAATATGCGTGGATCGGAAATGTAATTGGATTAGTCGCAGCAATTGCGTGGGGATGGTATCCCATTTTAGCGCAACCACTTATCACAAAATACTCCGCAATGAGAGTCACTTCATGGTCTACTTTAATTGGAATTGTACCTCTCGTTATATACTGTTTATTCAACGTAAATACATTAACGTGGCCAGTAGATACGCCAAGCTGGGGATCACTAGCATATTCAATCGTCTTTGCGACAATTTTCGGACTTGCAATGTGGTATGTCGGTATTAGTAAAATCGGTTCAACGAAAGTAATGGTTTATATGTATCTCGTACCATTGTTCGCAGTTATCTTTGCAGCTGTAACAATTGGAGAGCAAATCAATATGATGCAACTCGTTGGCGGTCTTATAATCTTCATCGGCTTATATGTTGTAAAAAAAGGCGGAATCAAAAAGCCAGCTCTCAATTTGAAAAAAGTAAGTTAGTAGTAAAAATGATCTCTTTCATATAGAAGGAGATCATTTTTTATTTCGTAATAAAAGCGCTTGTTCAACAGCCCATTTTTGATGATCGTGAAGTAAATGTTCTATAGCAAGCGATGGAGACATCCATTGTAAAATATGGTCTTCTTCATGAACTTCAACTTCATGTATCTTTTATGCAATGTAAAAGAACCCATCGTTTAAATAATATGTATCCTCTTTTTCGGCATAAAAATCTCGTGCTGCATTACCGATATAACGATCAATTTCAATCGCCCAACCTAATTCCTCTAGTAATTCACGATGTAAACATGCTTCTTTCGTTTCCGTACTTTCCATACCGTCACCAGGTAAAAAATAATGTTCTCCTTTTTCGATGATAGCTATTTTTGAGCAAGTATTGTTAAAAATAACCGCATAGCAACTAGGCCGTAATACATACTGGACGGTAGGGTTTTTATAGATAAATGTCGGTTTCGAAATCATAAAACACGACCTTTCTCTATAAAATACATAAAAGGGATATTAAGGTAAATGTAGAATTATGTAAGTATAATCTTATATGAATGGAGTGATAACAACATGATAAATCGAAAATGTTCAAGGTGTAAAGAAATAACAGGTACAATACATGGTGGTAAAAAAATAAATGAAGAATTTTTGTGTGAAGATTGTCTACAAAAAGGAATTGCGAGCGGGGAAATCGAATTATCACAAGTGGAAGAAGAACAAACTTCGTATCTTTCTATAAAAATATTAAAAATAATGAGTGTTATTTATTTAATAGTATCTATTATAACTGCTTTTTCTGCTGGAGCACTTATACAGGATCCAGGGCTTGGTGGAATATCATTTTCAATAACAGGTGCAGTTGGTGTTATGATAATTGGATCGATATTCCAGTCTGTTCTTGTATTTTCAGGTATTTGGGTATTCATTCTGTTAGTCGAAACGGTTATTAAAATATATGAGAAAATGAAGTGAGTGAGAGGGAGAAATGCATGCGAGTAAGAAATATTCAAGGGGAAGATTATGTAAATATTCATTCTGTATTAAATGATTGGTGGGGCGGAAGAGATATGGCTAGTATGTTGCCGAAGTTGTTTTTCGTCCATTTTCAAGAAACGAGTTTTATCATTGAAGAAGATGGAAAAACGTTAGGTTTCTTATGTGGATTCTTTTCACAAACGCATAAAGATGAAGCGTACGTTCATTTTATCGGTGTAAATCCGAAGTTTAGACGAAAAGGAATCGCATCGACGTTATATTCTTATTTCTTCGATGTCGCTCGTGCAAATAACCGTAAAGTTGTAAAAGCGATAACGTCACCAGTTAATAAAAAGTCAATTGAATTTCATCAAGAAATCGGATTTCAAATTGAAGCTGGGGATGATGAAATAGAAGGTGTATCCGTACATACAAATTATGATGGGAACGGCGGGAGTAGAGTTTTATTTTTAAAAAATGTGTAAAAGGAGGCTAGCTTAACGTTAGCCTTTTTGTTGTGAGGAGTGATAAATATGGAGAGTTCTCAAAGTAGAAACGAGTATTTACGACGTGTTTATAAAGTGCAAGACTATATAGAATCACATATAAATGATTCACTTTCAATTGAAGAGTTAGCGGATGTAGCAGGATTTTCAAAGTTTCATTTTCATCGGATTTTTAAGGGGATAGTAGACGAGTCATTATCACGGTATGTAAACCGATTAAAGTTAGAAAGGGCAACAAATCTACTTACATATCGCACAGATATGACGATTACACATATTGCGTATCACTTTGGGTTTACAGATTCAGCAGTTTTCTCCCGCACATTTAAAAATTATTACGGTGTAAGTCCGTCTCAATATCGAAACGACAATAGCAAGAATTGCAAAGACGTTAGCGAAGATTCTCAATACAATGAGTGTAAGAAGGTTCGAGGAGAGGTCGAAATTGTAGCAGCGGACAAAGTAAACGTCGCATACATAAGACATGTAGGTACATATAAAGATTTAGCTATAGATTTTCCGAAAATGATAGAAAAACTATTTCATTACGCACCGGAGCAAAGCTATCATGCATTCGAGGATACGAAGGTATTAACCATTTACCACGATCATCATGAATTTACTGAGGACAATCATTTAAGAACTAGTTTATGTGTAACAATTCCGAATGAGTCCGCAGTAGAAACGAGCGACATTGGAATAATGGTAATACCTTCAGGCAAGTATGCGATAGGTCATTTTGAAATATTCCAAGAGGAATATAAAGGAGCATGGGATTTCTTATACGGTGAATGGCTCCCAAATAGCGGATATAAGCCGAGAGATTCATATCCTTTTGAAATGTATAAAAATGACCCAAGGCAGCACCCGGAAAATAAACATATAGTCGATATATATGTACCTATCGAACCTTTTTAATCATAGATTAAGGGGGAAGAACGATGAAAACAGCTGAACAGTTAGATTGGACTATAAAAGAAAACTATAAAAATATAAATGGTGTATTAGTTGTACAAAAAGGTAATGTTACTTTTGAAAATTATTATAATGGTTACGGTCCAGATGATGCATGTCATGTAGCATCAGTAACAAAAACGATAATCTCTGCGTTAATTGGGATATGTATAGATAAAGGATATATCAAAAGTGTTAATCAAAAAGTAATAGAGTTTTTTCCTGAATATAATCTTAAGGAATCTGAAGTAACAGTTCGGCATCTACTTACAATGACAGCTCCATATCCTTATGTAGACTGGCAGGAACCGTTAGAAGAACTATGTACACAAATGGACTGGGTGAAGTATACGTTAAGTAGGGCAGGAAAAGGTGGAGAAATTGGACCTTTTAAATATTCATCGGCAGGCGCACATGTACTATCAGCGATTATTACGAGTGTAACAGGGAAAAGTGCTCGTGAGTTTGCGAACGAATATCTATTCCAGCCTATCGGCATAAGAGAAATTCCAAACTACAATATGAAAGCATTTGGATTTGATGACTTATTCGGAAAAGATGTCAAAGGGTGGGTTCACGATCCAAACGGTATTTCGACAGGCGGCTGGGGACTAACGTTAACAGCTAGAGATATGGCTAAGTTTGGACAGATGTATTTGAATGAAGGTATTCATAATGGAAAGGAAATTCTTTCAAAATCGTGGGTACAAGAATCAATAGCGATGAATTCAAATCAATACGGTTACTTATGGTGGTTACGAGAAGAAGATGGGGTCTTTTCATACTGTGCCATGGGTGATGGTGGGAATATGATTTGTTGTATTCCGGAGAAGGAATTGGTGGTGGCGATTGCATCTGAGATTATACCGGAAGCGAAGGATAGATGGAGATTAATCAAAGAGTGTATATTTCCTTATTTAAAAGTTTTACAAAAGTTACAATAAGAGAAATAGTTAAACTTGCTATGTTCTACATAATTGAAATAAGTGCTGTGAGAACGGAGTCGTTCAATTAAAATTAGAAAACTTCAACACCTATACGATTATTGAATAATTGAAAGGTGTTGAAGTACTTAATGAGCTAATTAAGGTACATTAAACTGAAACACTTTTTTTAATTGTTAACTATTTTTTAACTTTTCGATGTATAAGATATATAATGCAGAGCGCAATTGCTAAAAAGATAAATTTAATTAACTCCATTAGGCTGGCATCCCACTTGTTTTGCAATCCATCTGTTAAAAAAAATACATTAAACATACCATGTAAAATTGCGGGTGGTACTACAGAACGACCATACTCTCTCGTGTACGTCAAAAATATAGATACCATAAATAATAACGAGAGATAACTTACTATTCCTACAAACCATAACTCATAGTTTTTATAAAAGAGTACTACTGGTAAATGCCATAAAGACCAAAGTGAAGCGGTAATTATTGCTGTTTGTATTAATGAATATTTTTTTCGTAAATAGTAATGAAAATTCCCACGCCAAATGATTTCCTCTAAAAATGCAGACAAAGATCCAATTGTAAGACCGATGAGTAGGAGAAATCCCAATTCATTACAATGATTAAATAAGAACTTTATATTATAAATATAAAAATAAAAATGGAGACATAGACCTAGAAGTAGTGGGAATAAAATGGAGAAAATTAGTGTTATTAATGTTGGACGTGAAATGCTAAATGTATGAACTATTTTTTGTTTCTTATATGCTTTTTGATATAAAATAATCGCTAACAGCGGAACAACCATCGTAAAACCCAAATAATTACGACCATTTTCTACATTTAGCAAAACGATATAAACAAGCGAAGTGAGAAAATAAATGTATAATGTTGAATGATAAACTATGTTTTTATTAATATTTTTCACCTACCTAAGTACATATAATTTGTTAATCGAATATTTTAATTATATATGAAATAGAAATAGACAGAATGAATATTTTCATACTGTTGATTCTAGTAATAGGGAAGGGGATTAAATTATATCTCCTTTTTTTGCTAGTATAGTAAGAGATAGAAAGAGATTTCACTAGATGGATAAAAGACGTTGTTTGAAAGGTGAGGGTATGATGACAAAGTCTAATGTTGTAGAAATCATTTCAGCTTTAGTAGCTATTATCGGTGTGTATGTACTAATAAATGCACCAGAAATGGGGAGTAAGGCAACAAGTGAATCTGTTGCAGAGCAGGGCGGTCATATGGATACAAGTACGTATTTAGCTTTATTACAAGGATACGGAAATTCTTATACAATTCTAGGCGCGACTTGTTTATTTATGGGGTTGCTCAGTTTAATTTCTATAATTTCACTTCAAGTATATAAAAGTAAATAGAGGCTGAAAAAACAATGCTCCTGTCAATTTGGCAGGAGCATTGCTCGTATAAATAAGTATTTTCGTAGATGTGTACTTATCACTATGACTTAGTTGAAATATTTTTCAACCCCTCTTTATCGTCTTCATTACTGTCGAATTCGATAAAAAGTTATGTCACAAGTTGCAAATTTGGATGACGTTATATTAACTATAGAAAAAAATGAAAAATACCCGTAACTTTTTACAAGGGAAAATCGTTAAACAAAAGAAAAGGTTTTTAATCATGCGCTTGATTGAATGGGGGAAAAAGAATGAAGATTCTAATACTGGGCGGTACACGTTTTTTAGGAAGAGCTTTCGTAGAAGAGGCTTTAAAAAGAGAGCATGAAGTTACATTATTTAATCGCGGAACGAATAAAGAAGTTTTTCCTGAAATAGAGCAGTTAATCGGTGACAGAAATGATGATGTTTCAAGTTTAGAAAATCGAAAATGGGATTTGGTCATAGATACATGTGGATTTTCTCCTCATCACATTAGGAATGTAGGAGAAGTACTTAAAGATAATATAAAGCACTATACATTCATCTCAAGCCTTTCCGTATATAAAGATTGGATCCCGCATCACATAAAAGAAGATTATAAATTACTACCTGAACCACCAAGTGATAAGGTGAAAGCTGTAGAGAATGGTGAAGTTTCTCCTTATGAGTATTACGGTGCGCTGAAAGTATTATGTGAAAAAGAAGCAGAGAAGTATTGGCCGGGTCGTGTTTTACACGTAAGAGCAGGACTTCTTTCAGGAATGTTTGATTATACAGATCGGCTTCCATACTGGGTTGGGCGTGTAGAAAAGGGAGGAAAAGTGTTAGTTCCAGGAAGGAAAGACCGTCCAGTGCAGTTCGTTGATATAAAAGACGTCGCAAGCTTTGGACTAAACATGGCAGAAAACAATAAAGTAGGTACATTTAATGTAACGGGTCCGAAAGATGAGCTGACGATGGAAGAGCTATTAAATATGAGTAAAAAGGTTACGAATAGCGATGCTGAATTCGTTTGGATCGATGAATCATTTATGAATGAGAATAAAGTACAGCCATGGACGGAAATGCCATTATGGCTTCCCGAAACTTTTTCATTAGAAGGTGAAACAGATCCGTGGAAAGGTGGATTCTCTATTAATATAGAGAGCGCAGTTAAAGAGGGTCTTACTTTTAGAAGGTTAGAAGACACAGTTACAGACGTGTATGAGTGGATGAGAGAAACGAAAGATAGGGAATTAAAGGCAGGTATTTCAATTGAAAGAGAAAAGGTGCTGTTAGATAAGTGGTATGAAATAAAGAGAGCTTAAATAGGAATCTTATGAAAAAAGGACTCTGTCTATTGGTTAAACAGAGTCCTAATATTAGTCTACCACTCAATCGGTTCTTCCCCGTACATTTCCCATAGCTTAGGAAACATCTTTTTCAAACCTTCTTCGTCATCTTCATCCCAGTCTAACTCGATATCAACTTCCTCAAATTCTTCATTTGATAAGACATGGTATAGTGTAAAGTATGTATCATCTTCATCCCCAGTCTTCTCCAAATATACTTCTTGTCCGAAATATAGCGTAAGTTCTTCAATTTCTGGAACATCATACTCGCTCAAATTTTCTAATACAGGAATTAACCGTTCTGGATCTTCAATACACGCTTCGTATGTTTCTTTTCCTTGATATAATAACCACCCGCGGAAGTAATCAAAACTATCATCCGAACAACCGCCCATAATTATATAAGCAGCCGCCCATAAGTGAGACGTATAGGAAGCTTTTAAAATATGGTGCATATGTGTGTCAAAAGCTACAATTTCATGTACTGTACGTTTGGCGATATGAGAAGTGAGCCATTCTATTTGTTCTTCTTGGTCTTCGCCTTTCGATTTTGCACGAGCGAGTAGTTCCCAAAATTCTTCTTCTGTTATCGTTTTTTCTTTTATGTAATCTTCCCCTAGAATAGGGTCGGTATATCCTTTTTTTCGTTTGGTAGCGATTAGTTTGTTAGCTTCTTTTATGCATTCTTCTTCTGTTTCAAACTCTTTCGCTTTCACACTACCAGCTGTGCCAATTTTTCCGTAAAACACAACGTAGTCTCTATCTTTCACAACGATTTTCCAAAACTTATTTGATTTCTCAGTTTGCTGGATTAATAACGTTTCCATTCGTACCCCCATATTGCTTTTCTAGTATGCATTGTGATTGTAACATATGTATAAATACCTGTAATGACAAAAAGGTAAGTGTAGTTTTCGGAAAGTTCGAAAATCATTGAATGAAATAGAAAAATTTAGTAATCTTATTTGTACAGCACATAAATAATAGTTTTGTAATGATACATTGGAGGGGTTTGTTGTGGATCTTACGTTTAAAGTAGAGGAAACATGTTTTAATTACCGAGTCGGAGCAATTTGTAAATATGATAATAAAATACTTATCCTTCAAGATGAAGGTGAAGAGTATTGGTACGTACCAGGCGGAAGAGTGAAAATGCTAGAAAATAGTGAAGATGCGTTAAAACGAGAGCTTGCAGAAGAACTAGGCGTACCTATTGAAGTGAAGAGATTAATATGGTCAGTAGAAAACTTCTTTACACTTTCTGAGCGAAAGTTTCATGAGATTAGTTTTTATTATGAAGTAGAATTGCATGAATTACCTGCAAATGGGGCGGATCAATATATTCTTGAAGAAGAAGGTAGAAAATATTTATTTAAGTGGGTGCCGGTAGAAGAGTTAGATGCATATAACTTACAGCCAGCGTTTATAAAAGATAAAGTAAAGGATGTATCAGTTCATACAGAACATATCGTGTTACAAAAGTAAGCGTGCTTGGAGGGGAAAACGGTGAAGGGGACTAAAAAAGAGATACATATAGATGATAAAGTCATTCGTTACACACATATCGAAAAAGGTTCTAATACAATTTGTTTTATGTTCTCAGGTTCAGGCTACAATTATGACAAGCCGTTATTTTATTATGCAACGATGCTTATGCTTGAAAATAAAATAGATGTAGTACATATTCATTATTCCTACGATGGACAATTAATGGAAAAACCAATGGAAGAAGTAACGAAAGTAATGGTGGATGATATTAATCCTATCATTAATGAAGTGCTAAGAAATGGACAATACAACGATTCGATGTTTTTAGGAAAATCACTCGGAACAATCCCAATTGCGAATGATTTATTGAAGAGAGAAGAATTTGCACATTCAAAAATGATATTGCTTACACCATTACTAACTGTTGATTCGATTTTTGATTCGATCTTACATAGTCGTCACGAAGGGCTTTTAGTAATTGGAGACAAAGATCATCAATACAATGCAAGTCAAATGGAGCGATTAGAGCAATCGAATTTAAAGATTGAGATTGTTAAAAATGCAAACCATTCTTTAAATGTTGGGGAATTTGAAACAGATAATTCAATTACAGTTATAGCAAAAATAATAGAAAAACTTGAAGAAACAATAGAAACAATTAAAGTTTGAATGAATAATAATTATCAAAATACATGCAAAAGAGGTGCTTATTGCACCTCTTTTTTTATGTTCAAATTTTAATGGCTATGAAGTGAAGCCCGCATTAAATAGGAATATTACTTTTCTATTTCCTATAAAAAGCGGATAACAATTTTTAATAGTAGTTATTACAATTTAAATACGGAAAATTCAGAAAAATAACCAGAAACTAAGGGGGAGGTAATTGAAAGCGTTTACTGATATTGGAATACAAGAAAGGGAAAATTCCCATATAAGGAGGCCATTAAGATGAAATCGATTAACCCGATGAATGTGATAGACGAGAGTCGTATTCATTCCATGCATATTTGGTTAATATTTTGGTTGTTTATCGTAATTGCATTTGATGGATATGATGCTGTTATTTATGGAGCAACAGTACCTTCGCTCATTAAAGAGTGGGGAATATCGGATGTTACAGCAGGGGCAATTGGTAGTTATACAGCTATAGGAACGGCAATTGGTGCTGCTTTCTTTGGTTTATTAGCTGATAAAATAGGTCGTAAAAATATCATACTAGTAACTACAATCTTATTTAGTCTATTTACATGTCTAGCTGGTTTTGCGAACGGTCCTGTAATGTTTGCGGTTTTCCGTATTATCGCAGGTATAGGGCTTGGCGGAGTTATGCCGAATGTAATTGCTATAGCAACGGAATTCTCGCCGAAACGAGTTCGAACTGCTATCGTATCTTTTATTTTTTGCGGATATTCAGTTGGAGCAATGGCAGCAGCACTTACAAGTCGTTCCCTTCTTACGACAGCAGGATGGGAGCCCGTTTTTTGGTTAGCAGGAATTCCGTTATTGTTTATCCCGTTTTTAATGAAAAGTATTCCTGAGTCTGTTGGTTTTCTTTTAATGAAAGGAAAAATAGAAGAAGCTAAAAAAGTAATAGCTAAGGTAAATCCACAATTAAGTAAAGATGTGGCAATTGAATTTACAAAACCATCAACTAAAGAAGCTGGTTCTCCGGTTGTTAAGTTATTTGAGGAAAAGCGCGCCGTAAGTACAATTATGTTTTGGATTTCATGTTTCAGTGCTTTCGTACTCATTTACTCTATGAGTACATGGTTACCAAGGCTTATGATGCAGTCAGGGTACGATCTTAAATCAAGTCTCACATTTACGGCTGTCATGCAAATTGGAGCTATTGTTGGAACACTCATATTCGGTCCAATAGTAGATAAAATCGGATTTAAAAAGGTACTTGTCCCATTATTTTTCTGTGGAGCAATTGCGTTATCACTCATCGGATTTGTAAATAATATGTTTTTAGGGTTTTTGTTAATTTCAGTGATTGGCGCTTCTTCTGTCGGACTACAAAATATGTCAAATGCATTCGTTTCTCAATATTATCCTAGTAATATGCGCTCAACAGCAGTAGGGAGTACAATGGCCTTTGGGCGTCTTGGAGGTGTGGTAGCTCCGACGTTGGTAGGTATTCTTCTTTCCATGCATTTATTGCCTCAATATAATTTTGCGGCAATTGCGACTGCTGCTGTAATCGGTGGTATAGCATTGTTATTTGTTAAGGAAGAACATGGGATTTATTATAAAGAGAAAAAAGAGATTGCTAGTGGAAATAATAATGTAACTACAGCAAAATAGTGAATGATCAATCCCGGGGAAACATTTCTTCGGGATTTAAAAATGTTTAGAGAATAATTAGAATATTTACTTTTGTTTTATGTGACGTTTCTTATACAATAGATAAAAAGGTGAAATGGGGGATGGGGCGTGTCTAGTAATAAAAGAGAGAGATTAATGAAAAGAATAGAATATCATTTACGAAATACATCAAGGCAGCTTATTAAAATTGATACGGAAGAAGAGGCGCTTCAGTATTTAACTCATTCTTTTTGCGCAGAATTACATTGTGATTTCGTTGCTGTAATTATTAATGAAGGAGGACAGTTTTTGCCAAAAGCATGGAGTGGAAATTTAACTTCTTTAGCTTCAGCGTTTCCTCTTCATGCTGATGAATGTTCTTCCAAACTACAATATCAAAGCATAACGGATCAAACGGCAGATGAACCAGAAGTGTGTCTTCTATCTGAAACATTGAAAAGTGCTGGTGCGGAGACTTGGTTTACCGTCCCGTTAAAAGATGATATCCAGCATTTTGGGTTTTGTATTGTCGCCTTTTTAAATCATGTCCCGCTTTTAGATATGGAAATATCATTTGAAGAGTTCGGAAAAGATATAGCAGTGGCAATAGCTGTCGCAAGGCAAAAAGAGTCGCAGTTGAAAAAGATTGAAGGCTTTGGATGGATTAGCAAAAATCTGTCACTAGATGTGCCGTTAGAAAAGCATGTATATGAAGTAACTTCTAAAGCGGGAATGGAAACAAATTCGCATTTTGCATGTGTTTACTTGTATAACGAGACGGAAAATTGTTTTGTCCTACAACCACCATCATATGGAGAAATGAGAAGGCCATACAAAATTATGGTTGAGGATAAATATGTATTAAAAGAACACTTTCCATTTTTTGAAACGATTGGTGGTGAACAGTTTACTGCTCCAATCATTATTGATATGAAACCGATTGGAGTATTACACGTTGAAAAGCAATGTGAAGGGGTTTTTACGGAAGCAGATTCAAAATCACTTGAAATGATTGCAAATCATTTGGCCACTATACTAGATAATGCAAGATTATATAATGGCGAGAAAGAACATAAGCAACGTCTTCATTTTCTATTAGATTATCAGCAAGCTTTATTAAAAGAAACGGTCGATGATAATAATTTTGAAGGTATTACAACAATGCTTGGTAGTCTGTTTCAAGATACAGTATTTATTTTTGATAGATTTATGCAACCAATAGCATTTAATGATGAAAAGGATAGTCGCTTAGCAGAACATTTAGCTGAACTAACGAGAGAAGAACGTAAAAAGCAAAGATTTACTGACACTTTCCAAATTAATGATCCGGATAATAGTGAGTATTGTTTTTCGTTTTGGATTATTAATGGGGGCGGTAATTTTTTAGGATATTTAGCAGTACGAAGATCTAGTGGGGGGATGGATGAATTTGATCAATTAACGGTAGATTTAGCCCGAAATATATGCTCCATCCAGTTTATTAAACAAAAGCTAGTTCTAGATACGAAAGAACAGATGAAAGACAGTTTTATTAGTAAATTATTAACTGAAAAAATTGAGGATCGAGATAATATTTTGCAATATGCTAATTTATATCAATGGAATCTTTTCAAAAAACATCGAGTAGCGGTATTATCAATTTCACTCGATGAGAAAGAATTAAAGAAAGGAAACCTACTCGAACAACAAGCGAAAAAGTCACTTATTTGGGACTTGATTAAGACGCGTCTTCCAGAACTCGGGACAGGCATTTTAGCAGTATCCCATAATGATGAACAACTTTTAATTGTTCCTATTGAAAATCAGAAAAAGAGCGCTGATACATTTTGGGAATCGATGTTTTATAGCATAAAAAAATGGATTGGCTCATCACCTATAGGCTGTCGTGTTTTATTAGGGATTGGCGGTGTTACAAAACAATTGGAAGACTATTATATTAGTTATCAGCAAGCTATACAGACTTTAAATATTTTAGATAGTCGCTTTCGCAAACAGGGGTTTGCGCTATTTGAAGATCTAGGATCGTATGCCATTTTACATCATTTAAACCATCCAACCGCTGTAGATCTTTTTGTAAAGAAACAAATTGGTCCACTAATTGAATATTCAGAAGGGAAGAATATTGATTTATATAATACATTACATGTGTTCTTACAAAACAATGGAAATGTAAAAAGTGCTGCAGAAGAACTTTTTATTCATAGAAGTTCTCTCTTGTACAGGTTAGAAAAAATTGAATCACTCATTTCAGTTGATTTAAATCATGCGGAAGTGAGATTTAATTTAATGATGGCATTAAAGCTTTATGATATGCATGGGGAAGTAGTAGGATAATAGAAGTTTATATTTCCAATGATGTTCTATTTTGATAAAAGGAGGTTTCACCTTTATCCGAAATCCCTTTTATCCCACTGATTAAAGTTGCACTTTATTTTTATATAATTGTTTTTCAAAACTTGTTACACTATATAGGTATTTAAAGGAATTATAGAGTTGAAGGTGATATACATGAAGAAATATAAAATAGGAGAAGTAGGAAAGGAATTTGGAGTTTCAATAGATGCTTTGAGGTTTTATGAAAAAAAAGGGTTCCTAAAACCACAAAAGGACAAAGATAATGGTTTTAGATTTTATACATATGAGGATTTTGGAGTATTTTTAGCGATTAGAAGTTTTAGACAAATGGGTTTTCATGTTAAGGAAATTGGATCGGTTTTTAACGGTTTGGAATATGATGACATAATGAAAAAATGTCATGATAAAATAGCTGAAAAAAATGAAGCGATAAAACAGTTAGAATTAGAAACAAAGCAAATAAATGAATTTATGAACTTATTACAAGAATATAAACAAGAAGATAAGCGATGGGTTATAAAACAAGCTGAGACTTATTATTTTCTCAAACATGTTCATTTAAATGAAGGAACATTATATGCAAATCCTTTATTAAAAAAGTGGTTGAATTTCTTGCCAACAGTTTCTCCAGCATTATGTATTCCGCTTGAAGAATATAGATTGAAAAATATAGATAACAGTTATTGGGTAATGGCTATCTCTGAATCAAAGGTGAAAGAATGTCAATTACCTATGGATGATTCGGTTATTCAAATACATATGGGAGAGTGCTTGAATTATTTATATGAAAAAGACGTGGATGAACCGTTATCATCGTTAATATTAGATGAACCATTCGATATTATGCAGGAACAGGGATACGCTCTTAACGGAGATGTTTTATGTCGATACGTTTGTGAAACAAAGAGTCAAGACAAAACAGTTGAACATTATATTATTATGATTCCTATTATGAAATCAAATAATGCAAGGTGACCTCGTAAATGTGAAGTAGAGAAGGAAATGAAAAAGGTGCATGTAATTGTTAGACACTGTCTACAATTACATGCACTTTTTTTTGGAACAAAAGAATTTTCACGCGGTGTCCAGTTAAGTTTATCCAGCTATTTGTGGGCAGTAAAACTCCCACCTCAAAATTCAGGTGGAGCAAAGAGGTTAGGTGGGAGTCGGGCTGTCCGTAAACGCCCGATTGGTATGGGCTAATAATCAGTGGGGAATGAACAAAATCCGGTTGATTAAAGCTTCACTTTATACAAATTATACAAAAAAAATGAATTAATTAAATTAAGCTATTGACCCTAGTCTTAGACCATAGTTTATATTGAACCTATAAAGAAAGCGCTTGCATATATGAAGAATATGCAAAGCACTTAAAATAAATATTGGAGGTTTTTAATATGAGAAATATCGTACTTTTATGTAATGCAGGTATGTCTACAAGTATGTTAATGAACAAAATGAAAGGGTTTGCAGAAACGGCAGGTTATAACTGTGAAATTAATGCTTATGCATTAACAGAAGCACAAAATGTTGGCCCAGCAGCTGATGTGATTTTATTAGGACCACAAGTTCGATATGCATTAAATAATGTGAAAAAACAATTGCCAGAAAAGCATATTGAAGTAATTGATATGGCAGCTTACGGCATGTTAGATGGGAAAAAAGTAATTGAACGAGTGAAAATCATTTTAGGTGATTAAAAGTTTCTGCATTTGGAACGATTAACGAGCTTTATATGATTTATGTCAGTTATGAAAAGTACATATTTTGAGGGAGGTCATCGTCTGAAAAAGATAAAGAAATTTCCAATTTTATGTATGGTAATAGGGAGCTTGGCAGGTGGTTTGGTACTTTCAGGATGTTCATCAGAAAGCAAAGGTAAGGCTTTAAAAGATTCAGATATAACACTTATAACGAATGTTCTGCCGTATGGGGAAGTAGGAGCTACCGTCGTTTGTGACTTTGGAGATACAATAGATAGTTCAAAATTAACAAAAGATAGTTTCAAAGTTGAGGTGGAAGTGAATGGAAAACCTCAAAATAGAAAAATAAATAAAGTGTATACAAATAATAAAGCTGAGGTATCAGAGGCTTCAAAAGACGGACAATACGTTGTGATCGAATTAGATGAAAACGATAAACATGCATCTACTTCAACATTTGATGAAGAAAAATTTTTAAGCACAAGAGATAATTTAGATTATAAGTTAACTCTTACGAAAGAAATTAAAACAAAAGAAGGTGCAACTTTTAAAGCATCTGAACAGAAAAATAAAATTTCAAATGTAGTTACTCCTGTTGTAGATGATTTTAAAAAAGGAGTATATCAAGATGCATCTGGAAGCAAAATGCAATATAGACTTTTTGAGCCTAAAAAAGATCCTAACAAAAAATATCCATTAGTCTTATTTTTACATGGATCAGGTGAACGAGGAAATGACAACTATATGCAAGTCGTAGGGAATCAGGGCGCTGTAGCGTGGGCTAATCCAGAACAGCAAAAGAAAAATCCTGCATACGTGTTAGCTCCTCAGGTTGAGGTAACTGAAAATCTTACAGCATATTGGACCGAGGAACCTAACTATACTACTATGTTTAATTTACTAAAAGAAACCATTGATAAATATGATATTGATAAAAATCGCATATATGTTGTTGGTATGTCCAATGGTGGAATTGGAACTTGGAATGTTATTAAGAAGAACCCGGATCTTTTCGCAGCTGCTGTTCCGATTTGCGGAATAGGAGATTTGCCGGGAAATAAGCTTGTTGGTGAATATGAACCAATGCAAGATACTTCAGTATTCAAGGATATTAAAGATATGCCAATTTGGGTCTTCCATGCAGAAGATGATCCGCTAGTTGATGTGAGATATAGCAGAGATGCTGTACAAGCTATTAAAGAACTAGGTGGTTCTTTGGTCAAATATACAGAATATCCAACTGGAATCGTTCAACCTATGGGACACTTCTCTTGGGTACCAGCTTTGCAGGATAAAGAGATGATAAATTGGATGTTTAATCAGTCAAAATGATTTTTAAATATCTTAATTATAAAAATAGCATTCTACTCATGTGGGTGGTACATGCATATTTTTATAAACCGATAAGGAGAATTCATAATGAGTAAAAAAATATTATCACTTTGCTTGTTAGTTTCTTTAACAGTTTCATTATTTGGATGTTCAGCAAATGAAGGCCAAAAAGTGAAAGAGAAAAAAGAAGAAAAACCTGTGGAACTTTATTTGGTAAGGCATGGAAAAACGATGTTAAATACGACTGATAGAGTACAAGGTTGGGCGGATGCGCCACTTACAAAAGATGGTGTTGAAGTAGCAGAGTACCTTGGAAAAGGTTTAAAAGGAGTTAAGTTTGAAAAGGCATATAGTAGCGATAGTGGACGTGCAATAGAAACAGCGAAAATTGTGTTAAATCAAAGTGGAAATAAAGATATGAATATCAATCAAAGTAAAAATTTGCGGGAAGCATGTTTCGGTGAGTTTGAAGGAGAATTGAATCATACTTTTCACGAGAAACTTGCAGAAGCTAATAATATGACATTAGAAGAATTTAAGAATAATTTCGATGTTGATATGATGCTTAATACTGCAGCTAAGATTGATAAAAGTAAACAGGCTGAAAGTACTGAAGTAGTCTCAAAGAGAGTAAAAAAAGAAATCGATAAACTTGTAGCAGAAGTAGCTGAAGATGGGGGCGGTAACGCGCTTGTTGTATCGCATGGAATATCGTTAATGGCGTTGTTACATACAATATCTCCTGAATCCCTTAATAATCTTGATGGTGGTCTAGCTAATGCAAGTGTTTCAAAAGTTACATATAAAGATGGGAAATATAAAGTTGAGTCTGTAAATGATATGAGCTACGTAGAAAAAGGAAAAAAGAAAATTAATTAAAAATCAGAAATATTGGAGGTAATTATGAAGCTGTTAGAAGGGACAAAAAACGGACTAGAACGAATCATCACACCACTAACAAATTATCTCGGAAATAGTAAAGTAGTGAATGCTATTACATCAGGAATGATGATGACAATTCCTGTTACGATCGGTGTTACATTGTTTGCTATTTTAGGTAACTTACCATTTAAAGGGTGGAAAGAATTTTTAATTCAAATTGGTTTATATACGCACATGCAGGACATGATTAGTGCGACACTTAGCTTGCTAGCAGTATATATGGTTGTCATTATTGCTTATTCTTATGTGAAAGAAGAAGGTATGAACGGAATGACAGCTGCTGTTATAGCAATAGGTAGTTTCTTATGCTTAATGCCAATGTCAATTAAGGTTGGAGAAGAACAAATTCCAGCTATTTTAAATCAGTATTTAGGTAGTGATGGAATATTCGTTGCCATGTTTGTCGGCGTGTTCACCGGTAAATTGTACTGTGCATTAAAAAGAAAAAATATTGGAGTGAAATTACCGGAATCAGTACCACCTATGGTAGCTGATGCAATTAATCCAGTATTTATTTCAATCATCATTTTCACGATTATCTTCTTTATTAGAGTAATATTTGGCTATACTCCATATGAAAATATTTTTAACTTTGTAAGTCAAGTAATCTCGTTACCTGTAAAAGTAATCGGATCATCTGTTTGGTCAGTTATTGCTATCTTTACTTTTATGAATATATGTTGGTTCTTCGGTTTGCATCCAGCACCAATTATAAATGTATGGTATAGTGCGACGGCTCCGTTATTTACAGCAGCAATTACAGCTTTCGCTTCAGGAACACCATTTTCGGAAATTCCTTACTTAGCATTTAGCTTGATGCATTTTGCAGTTGCCATTGGTGGAACAGGAAATACGTTAGGTTTAGCAATAAACCTACTATTTGCGAAATCGGAGCAATATAAATCACTTGGAAAAATCGGTATCGTCCCAAATATCTTTAATATTAATGAGCCTATTGTATTTGGATTACCGCTTGTTCTGAATCCAATATATTTTATTCCATTAGTAGCATCTTCAATAGTTGGCGGGTTAATTGGTATCGTATTCCTTAAAATCACGGGAATTTTATCTACCTTTAACCCACTTATTGAATTGCCATGGGTAACACCAGCACCATTTGCAGGTTATATTTCTGGTGGGTGGTTACTATTAATCATGACGGTATTAATTATTATCTCTCAAATTCTACTATATTATCCGTTCTTTAAAATGGGAGATAAGAAAGCTTATGAGGCAGAACAACAAGCAGCAACTGAGCAATAATAATGTATCCCTCAAAAGCCCGATTGTTGTGGGCTAGTAATCAGTGGGGATGAACGAAACCCCACTGATTGTTTTTTGATTTATAAAAATAAAAAAATGTTAGGAGAATCGTTATGGAACAAAATGAATTAGTAGTATTTAAAATTATATCAACAGTAGGTAGCGCACGATCTTCATATATTGAAGCAATTCAAGAAGCAAAAATGGGTAACTTTGAACAAGCGAGACAATTAATGAATGAGGGTAGTGAAACTTTTATTGAAGGCCATAGAGCGCATGCTGGACTGATTAGTAGAGAAGCGGCTGGTGAAAAAGTAGAAGTTAGCTTATTACTAGCACATGCAGAAGATCAATTAATGAGTGCAGAAGGGTTTAAAATTATAGCAGAAGAGCTTATAAGCGTTTATGAAACATTTTTAGTGAAACAAGTTTAATATAAACAAACTATAACAATACTATTTTTGAAAAGGAAAGGTAAAAATTATGCTCAATAGTTCATTTAAAAAAGACTTTTTATGGGGAGCTTCCACAAGTGCTTACCAAGTAGAAGGGGCCTATAATGAAGATGGAAAAGGCCTTTCTGTTCAAGATGTGAAAGTTATTCCTGAAGGTACGTCAGATTTTACAGTTTGTAGTGATCATTATCATCATTTTAAAGAAGATGTGAAGCTTTTTTCTGAATTAGGACTAAAAGTATATCGCTTTTCAATAGCTTGGACTCGAATTCTCCCAAATGGTACGGGAGAAGTGAATGAAAAAGGTATTACATTCTATAGCAATCTTATTGATGAATTGCTGAAGCATGATATCGTACCGTTAATAACGATGTATCATTTTGATTTACCGTATGAATTAGAGAAAAAGGGTGGCTGGAGTAACCGTGCTACTATCGATGCTTTTGTTACATATTGTGAAATCCTTTTTGAACGTTTTGGAGATCGGGTAAAGAATTGGTTAACAATTAATGAACAGAACATGATGATACTACATGGACAGGCTGTTGGGACATCGATAGTATCTCAAAAAGAGCTATATCAGCAAAATCATCATATGCTTTTAGCAGAGGCAAAGGTAACAAACTTATGTCACGAGATGATACGTGATGCAAAAATTGGTCCAGCACCAAATATTAGTTATGTGTATCCGAAAACATGTAAGCCGAATGACAGTATTGCAGCTCAAAATTGTAACGCAATTCGTAATTGGTTATACCTTGATATGGCTGTATATGGTAGATATAACAATATAGCGTGGAATTTCATGAAAAGCAAAAATATCGAACCAGTCATTCTAGAGGGAGATATGGAGATTCTATCTAGTTCAAAACCAGATTATATAGCGTTTAACTATTATTCTTCTATTACTGTTAGTGAATATGATGAGAACATTGTAATCGATGAAGCTGCTGATCAACAAATTGAAGTAGGTGAAGAAGGGTTTTTCATGGGTGACGATAATGAACATCTAGAATTAACCGATTTCGGTTGGGAAATCGACCCAATTGGCTTCCGAGTTACATTAAGAGAAGTGAATGATCGTTATAACTTGCCAATTATCGTTACAGAGAATGGGATAGGTGCTTACGACAAAGTAGATGAAGATGGATCAGTGCAAGATCACTACCGAATTGATTATTTGAAAAAACATATTGAACAGATGGAATTGGCAATTGCAGATGGAGTGGATGTAATTGGTTATTGCCCTTGGGCGGCAATCGATTTAATTTCTACGCATCAAGGTTTCAGAAAAAGATATGGTTTTATTTATATAAATCGTGATGAAGACGATTTAAAAGATTTAAAAAGAATAAAGAAACAGAGCTTCTATTGGTATAAAGAAGTTATTTCATCAAATGGAAAAGAACGATAACATATAGTTTCGAATTTCACATCATAGAGTGCGTACCTCAAGGGAAAATTATTTATTTTGAGGTGCGCACTTTTTTATGAAAAATAACTGTACCTCTTACTAAATGAAAAATAAAGCAGTTTGAACCGAAATGAATACCATCAAAATGTACGAAAGAAATATGTATATTTCCTACACTATGTATATACAAAAACTTTTTGGATATAGATATAATTTATTTACAGAACATTTAAAAAGTTATTCAAGGGGGTAGAAGAATGGCGATTCAAACAATTGGTATTGTCGGTGCAGGATCTATGGGGTCTGGCATTGCAAATTTAGCCGCATTAAATGGGTTTACAGTTATTTTACATGATATTGAAGAGCGTTATTTAGATAATGCAATACAACGTATGAATGGTTTTATGACTAAGAGTGTTACAAGAGGAAAGATGACGGAAGAAGATAAAGAAAAAGCGCTTGGCCGAATTCGACTCACTACAACTTTAGAAGATATGAAGGATGCGGATGTAGTTATTGAAGCCGTATTAGAAAAATTAGATTTGAAGAGGGAAGTGTTTGCAGCTCTAGATCGAATCGTTCCTGAAGGGGTTATACTTGCAACGAATACTTCATCCATGTCTATAACAGAGATTGCTTCAGCAACGAACCGTCCAGAACGTGTGGCGGGCATGCATTTCTTTAATCCCGCACAACTTATGAAACTTGTAGAAGTTGTTCGTGGTTATCGAACGAGTGATGAAACAGTCAAAGAATTGAAAGCGCTATCTAAAGAGCTTTCGAAAGAACCAGTTGAAGTAAAGAAGGATTCCCCAGGATTTATTGTGAATCGAATTATGATTCCGCAATTTATAGAGGCAATTAAATTGCTAGAAGATGGCGTTGCCTCTGCAGAAGATATTGATAAGGCTGTTACACTCGGTCTTAATTATCCGATGGGGCCATTTACACTTCAGGATTTTGCAGGTGTAGACATTGGTTATCATGTGATGGAGTACTTCAAAGAAGAATTAAATAATGATCAATACGCGCCGCCGCTGCTTTTAAAACAACTAGTTAGAGCAGGTAGACACGGCAAAAAAACAGGTGCAGGTTTTTATGATTATGAATAAAGAATGGGGGATTAAGTTATGAATTATGAGTTTTTAATTTGTGAAATTGAAAATAGAGTTGCGATTGTTACAATTAATCGACCACCTGTAAATCCATTGAATACACAAGTGTTTCATGAACTTTCCGTTCTATTTGGTGAACTAGAGGCAAATGAAGAAGTACGAGTAATCGTTCTTACAGGAAGCGGAAGGAAGGCATTTGTCGCAGGCGCTGATATTAATGAAATGGCAGCACTTGATCTTGTCGGTGTAAACAAAATGAATAAGACTTCACGAACAGTATTTAGCAAAATTGAAAATATGTCAAAACCAGTTATTGCGGCGATAAATGGATTAGCTCTTGGCGGTGGTTTTGAACTCGCACTCGCATGTGACTTACGTATTTGTTCGGATCAAGCAAAATTCGCTTTTCCAGAAGTGGGACTCGGAATTATTCCTGGAGGCGGAGGTACACAGCGTCTTCAAAAGATTGTCGGCCAAGGTATAGCGAAAGAATTACTTTATTTCGGAGATATGTTTGATGCTCATCGTGCGTTCGATTTACATATTGTCAACAAGGTAGTACCTGCGGAAGAGTTGTTTGAGTTTGCAAAAGGATGGGCATATAAATTGGCAAAAAAACCACCAGTAGCACTTCAAATGTTAAAAACGGCGGTAAATGTAGGTAGTAATGCTGATCTTGAAACAGGCTTAATAATTGAAAGCATCTGTTTTGGAAATGCGTTCGCAACAGAGGATCGTAAAGAAGGATTACAAGCATTCGTTGAAAAAAGAAAACCAGTTTATTTAGGGAAATGATGAGGTGAATGGGATATGAAAGAGATTGTTTTATTGGAGGGAGCTAGGACTCCGTTCGCTGAAATTTCGGGATCGTTCAAAGGATTAAATGCAACAGAATTAGGGGCAATTGCCGCTAAGGAAGCAATACGAAAAGCTTCTATATCTGCTGAAGATATTAATCAAGTTGTATTTGGTAATGTTCAGCAGTCTAGTAAAGATGCACATTTATTGGCAAGGCATGTTGGATTAAAAGCCGGAGCACCTATTCATGTCCCAGCTTTGACGATTAATCGTCTTTGCGGAACTGGTGTTGAATCTATTTTAACGGCAGCTCGTTATATTCTTTGCGGAGAAGCAGACGTTGCACTTGCCGGAGGAACTGAGAACATGAGCCAAGTTCCTCATGTAATACCTGGAATGAGATGGGGAAGTCCACTTGGCGGTCCGGCTTTAGAAGATTGGTTATGGGATGGTCTTTATGATACGTATGGTAAATGTACGATGGGAGAAACAGCCGAGAATTTGGCTGCAAAATATAACTTAACGAGAGAAGAAGTAGATCAGCATGCACTCTCTAGCCATGAACGAGCTCTTTTAGCAAGGGAAAAAGGATATTTAAAAGAAGAGATTGTTCCAGTAACAGTGAAAGGAAGAAAAGGAGAACAGCTTATACATGAAGATGAGCATATCCGTCATACGAGTCTAGAAAAATTAGCGGAATTAAAACCCCGTTTTGCTGAAAATGGTGTCGTAACTCCAGGTAGTGCAAGTGGGATGGTGGATGGTGCAGCGGCAGTTGTTTTAGCATCTAGTGATTATGCAAATGATAGAGGATTAAAACCGATTGCTAAGCTCATTTCTTGGGCTGTTGTTGGAGTAGAACCGAAGTATATGGGGATTGGACCGGTTCCAGCTATTCAAAGTGCATTAGAAAAAGCGAATCTAACTTTAGCAGACTTAGATTTGATTGAAATTAATGAAGCATTTTCAGCGCAGTACTTAGCTTGTCAAAAAGAATTAGGTTTCGATCTTGATATAGCGAATGTAAATGGAGGGGCAATTGCGATAGGCCATCCACTTGCTGCGAGTGGAACAAGAATTTCTCTATCCTTAATTTATGAATTAAGAAGAAGAAATAAAAAGTATGGGGTATCCGCTGTTTGTATTGGCGGAGGGCAAGGAATTGCAGCGATTTGGGAAGCGTTGTACTAGAAAAACCAGGGAGAGTCCTTCCTGGTTTTCCTACATCGTTTGTCCTGCTATAAGTAAGGGATAAAAAACGCGAGCTAGTAGGGTAAGACGATAGAAAGTGAGTGAGAGAATGAAAAAGAATAGGAACTTATTAGCGGTGTATGAGCTGTTAGAATCTGTTACTTCATCTTATGGTGAAAAAGAAGCGATATATGATTTAACGAGACGAATTACATACAAACAATTGAAAAATGAAGTAGATTGTTTGGCTACTGCATTTAAGAGACTAGGAGTAAGTAAAGGAGACCGTATCGCCGTATCTCTACCAAACTGGTCCGAAACAGTAGTAATTTATTTTGCAGCAGCAAAATTAGGAGCAATAATCGTTCCTTTTAATCCAAAATATAAATCATATGAAATTGAATTTATATTAAAAAGTTCAGCTCCGAAGCTATTAATAGCATCCGGAGAATTTGAAAAGAATGTTGGTTTTGAAAAAGTATTTACTATGGTACAAAAAGCTATTACAGTACGGTTTCCGCAAGAGAATATCAGTTCCTATGAGCAGTTAATGCGTACAGAAACAATAGATATTGAACAAGTAAATATAAATGTGAATGAAGATTTGTTTTGTATATTATATACGTCAGGAACGACGGGAACCCCAAAAGGTGTAATGGTTACACACCGTGCTGTTGTACAATCTGCACAAACGATAGGAATAGAGCTGCATTGTACACAAGATGATGTATTTATTATTTCAGCACCACTGTTTCATATTTTCGGTATGGCAATTAATATGCTTTGTGCAGTAGCGATGGGAGGACGAATGATACTACAAGAAAAATTCCGTCCGCGAGAAACTTTACAATTAATTGAACAAGAAAAGGTAACCATCCAAAAAGGCGTACCAACAATGTTTATAAAAGAACTAGAATTAGAGGATTTTAATAAATATGATTTATCTTCATTACGTGCTGGATTAGTTGGAGCTGCACCTATTCCGGCAAAAACAGTGACGGAGATACGAGACCGGATGGGCATTAACCTTTGTCAATCGTTTGGGATAACTGAAACGGTTTCTATTACGATGACCTCGTATGGTGATACAAAGCAGAACATAACAGAAACTCTTGGAAAGGCTATCCCAGGAGTAACATTGAAAATTGTCGATGAAAATAGAGTAGCGCTTCCGCCAGGGGAAGTGGGCGAAATCGCAGTTAAGGGATTTGGAGTAATGAAAGGTTATTATAATATGCCTGAACAGACAAAACAGGTTTTGGATAATGATGGTTGGTATTATTCAGGAGATTTAGGCACCCTTGATCATCAAGGATATTTAAGGTTTGTAGGGCGAAAGAAAGAGATGATTATAAGAGGTGGCTTAAACGTTTATCCACAGGAGATTGAAGCAGTCATTATGAAACATCCAAAAGTAATTGAAGCTGCAGTTGTAGGTCTTCCAGATAAAGTGCTCGGAGAAGTTGCGTGTGCGGTCATACGGTTAAAAAATGGAGAAGTAAGTTCAGAAGAAGAAATGAAACTCTATCTTAAAGAGAAAATGGCAATTTATAAACTACCAGAGAAAGTGATTTTTACTGATGAATTCCCTGTAACAGCAAGTGGGAAAATTCAAAAGTTGAAATTGAGAGAACAAGTATCTTCAAATATTAGTCCAACAGTTTGATAGATAGGAGGGAAGGCATAATGGAAGAATATACTTTTCAAGTAAGGTGGGGAGACACAGATGCTGCAGGCATTGTGTACTATCCTAATTTTTATAAATGGATGGACGAAGCAACTCATGAATATTTTAAAAAAATTGGTTTTCCTTCCGCCGAACTTTACGAAGAACAACAAATTGGTTTGCCCTTACTAGAAGCAAAATGCCAATTTAAGTCACCTCTTCGTTTTGAAGATCAAGTAGTTGTGAAAAGTACTGTGAACGAATTGCATAATAAAGTTTTTACAATTCAGCATGTTTTTGTAAAAGGGGAACGGGTTGTAGCAGAAGGTTATGAAACTCGTGCATGGACTTCTTTCAAAGAAAAAGCGAAAGCGCATCCAATACCTGAGGATATTCGGAAGAAGATGATGCCGGAGATAAAAACTGTAGGGAGTTAAAGAAAGAAGAGTGAGGAAATCATAATGGGAAATTGTTAATAAAGGGGAGATATTGATGGGAAAAGAAAAAAAATATGATGCCATTGTTGTTGGTGCGGGCCCGGTAGGACTTGTAGCAGGACTTGCATTACAAAAGAAGGGGATATCAACTTTAGTAATAGAGGGAGATTCATTTGGAAGACCACGTCCAGGAAGTAGAGCAATTTATTTACACAGTGCTTCGTTAAAACTACTGGAGGAGACTTCAGAAGGCCTCGGTTTCAAACTTGCTCATAACGGAATTATTTGGCCTGTAAAACGAACGTTTTATAAAGGGAAAGAAGTATATGTACGAAATTACGGTAAGGATGAAAATCTTAAGTTTAACCGATTGCCTCATTTCACAGCTCTTCATCAAGATGAGATCGAAAAGCATATGTATGAGGCGTGTATAAAAGCGGGCGTTGAATTCCTTTGGGATGCTCCAGTTAAAAATTTACACATTACAGACTCTGGAGTAGAAGTAACAATCACAAATGACGAAATCTTGAAGGCGCAGTATGTAATTGGGTGTGATGGAGCTCGTTCAATCGTAAGAGAGGAAGCTGGATTAAAGTTTGAAGGCCCACGCACGGCAGATACTTTTATCGTCGTGGATGCAAAAGAAGATGAAACAGATCCACTTCCTTTAGAAAGAATATTCCATTACCAGCATCCAGCTATGGGGGGAAGAAATGTAATGTTTGTTCCGTTTAAAGGCGGATGGCGTATTGATTTACAACTGCTTGAGTCAGATAATCCAGATGATTATACAAATATTGAAAGTGCTAAGAAATGGTTGCCAAAAGTAATGGATGCTAAGTACGCTGATAGGATTACATGGGTGTCTTCCTACCGTTTCCATCAAGTAGTGGCAAATTCATTTACTGACGTAAAACGTCGTGTTCTTCTAGCTGGAGAAGCAGCACATTTATTCGCCCCGTTCGGTGCACGTGGATTAAATTCTGGAGTTCCAGATGCAGTTCTTGCTGCGAGAGGTATTGAGAAAGCACTACAATCTCATTCTGAAGAAGAGCGAGTGTGCGCGATTGAAGCAGCTGCAAACGAACGCCGAATTGCAGCGAAATGGAACCGCGATGCTTCAACCACTGCGCTTCATCACCTTCAGGGGAATTCTCCTGAAATGAACATGAAACGCGACATTGCTGCCTCAATGGTATCTATCGTTCCGAGGCTTGGAAGATGGCTTGATGAGGGACCATACGGACCGAAATTTGGACCTCCTGAACTGACAACGAAATATTAAAATTATAAAAAAAATTAGATGAGTAACGTGAACAAGATGAAAGGAGCGATAAGAAATGGTTTTGTCTCAATTCATGAATGAAGAAAAGTATGGTTCTCATGCCCGTTCTACAAATGGAATGATTGAGCGGTTAATGACGATGAACTGGTATAGGAACATTGGACAGCAAAATCTAGAGGCTGAGAAGAAAATAGATCAATTTATGAGTTCTCTAAACGTTAGTGAATATGAAATCAAATGGATTTCAAGAAACCAATTACATGAGACAATCGGGCGGATTTCCTTTGAAGGTAATGCTTTATGGGGGGCACTAGCAGAAGTGCCAGATCAATTGAAAGAAAAAATTGTACGCGCTGGTAACGAAAAACTTCTTGTAGATGTAGTAGATAAAGTACCAGAAGCAATCTTTCATGGTGTTTATAAAGAAGTTTTCAAGCATTTCGGAGAGGAAAAAACAGTGAAATTTCTCGTCGGGCATGCGATGTATGTAAGTGTTCTTGCATGCGCTGCTGAATTAGCTGAAGAAAAAAATGTATTGCTGCCAATTATAGAGTTAATAGAAATGGGACATGTACCACTTGGTCCAGAAGGAAATACTTTATATCTTTTATAACAAAGAGTAAGGCTGGAAAGTTATACGTTACTATCGTTCAGGGTAGAATTTTCATTCATTTAAAGGAAAGGGAGATTACTATGAAACTTGTTACTTTTACACGTAATGGAGAAACGAGGATTGCTGCGTTAGAGAACGGGAATTTGATTGATTTACATGCTGCTTTTAAAGCGAAATTGACAAGCGAAGGAAACCTTCGGGCCGCTCAAATTGCAGAGGCGTATATACCAAAGGATATGAATGGATTTTTACAAGGTGGAACGGAAAGTATGAATTTAGCAAAAGATGCAATCGCTTATGCGCTTATGAAAAACCATGAAGATAAATTGGTTTTTGCAGAAGGTGAAGTGAAAATAGAAGCTCCCGTACCTGCGCCAGGAAAAATTATATGTGTAGGTCACAATTATCGTGAACATATTTTGGAAATGAAACGCGAATTACCTGCATTTCCAGTCATCTTTGCGAAGTTTGCCAATACAGTAATCGGTCCAGAAGATGATATTCCGTATTACCCGATTTCTGAACAACTAGATTACGAAGCTGAATTTGCTTTTGTAATCGGAAAGCGTGCTCGAAATATTTCAGAAGGAGATGCCCTCCAATATGTAGCTGGTTACACAATTGCGAATGATATTACTTATCGTGATATTCAGCGCCGTACGATTCAATGGCTTCAAGGGAAGACAGTTGAAGGAAGTGCTCCGATCGGACCATGGTTAATTACTTCAGATGAATTAACGAACCCATCTGGCTTGGAAATAGTTTTAACAGTGAATGGAGAGACACGTCAGCAATCTAATACTGCTAATTTAGTATTCTCGGTGCAATATCTCGTTTCGTTTTTATCCGGTTTAATGACACTAGAACCAGGGGATGTCATTTTAACAGGTACGCCAGGTGGTGTAGGTGTTGCACGTAATCCGCAAGTATTTCTTAAAGATGGAGATATCGTTCGTATTGAAGTTGATGGAGTAGGCGTACTTGAAAATAAAGTAAGACAAACAGTAGAGGTGCCAGTACTATGACGAAAAGCTTGCAAATCCACGCAGCCGAGTCTGTTTATGAATCAATCGATAAGATCAAGACTATTGTTAAGTCTTTGCCAGAGGAAATCATCTATTGGAAACCTTCAGAAGATGAATGGTCAATTATGCAAATTATTACACATGTAGTGGAAGCTATCCCATATTGGGCAAAAGAAATTAACAATATTAAAGTAAACCATGAAAACGTATGGGGCCGCGGTTTAACAGATGGAGTACGTCTACAAGCAGTATCAGAAGAGAATATAAACAAAAAATCTATAGAAGAAGTCATAGAGCAGCTGTCTTCTATACCACTCATCATAGAAAATGTACTAAACACATTAACAGACGAAGAGTTAAATATTCAGGCTCCAAGTCGTAATCCTCGTTTTAACAATAAGCCGATTGACTTTATCGTGAATCACCTCATCGTAGAACATACAGAAAAGCATTATAAACAAATCGAACGGAATTTATGTAAATTTAATGAGCAATAAAGGGGGCAAATAAAATGGCGGAAAAAAATGCTTTTTTTGAAAGTACACTCGTACAAGATTTCAATCGTGATATAGAACAATATCATCTCGGACCACTTTGGAACGCGATCCCAGATTTAATGAAACATACACCTGAGCCTCATGCACAAGCGTACCTTTGGAAATCTGAATTGCTTCAAAAGAAGTTAACGGAGGCGACACAAATATTTACACCAGACCGCGGGGGAGAACGCCGGGCCATCTACTTTCAAAATCCTGGACTTAATTATAGAAAACCTTGGGGATGGGCATCGACCACCCAAACATTATATGCAGCGGTTCAATTAATACAACCTGGAGAAACCGCTCCGTCACATCGGCATGTTCAAAATGCATTACGTTTCGTCATGGAAGGAGAAGGGGCTTACTCAATTGTGCAAGGAGAGCGTATTTTCATGGAACGAGGAGACTTTTTAACAACTCCAAATGGACTGTGGCACGGACATGGTCACACAGGTGACAAACCGATGATTTGGATGGATTGCCTTGATATTCCGACCATTTATTATCTCGGCGGTACGTTCTTTGAGCCGTATCCAGAAAAAATTGAACAGCCAAACGTGCCGGACAATTATACTGCTCAGCGTTATGAAGGTGGAATGGTTCGACCGGTTTCGGACCGATATGCAAAGAAAGCTCCACTTAGTTCCTACAAATGGGCAGGGACGGCAGCAGCGCTTAACGGATTAAGTCGTTTTGAACCAGATGCTTACGATGGTTATGCTGTTGAATATATAAATCCATCGAACGGCGAAACAGCGTGTCCAACGATTGCAGCTTGGATGCAAAAGTTACCGAAGGGATTCAAAGGAAAAGCACATCGCCATACACATGCATCAATTTATCATGTGCATGAAGGGGCAGGATATACAATAATTAATGGTGTTCGCTTCGACTGGTCTAAAGGGGACTTCTTTGTTGTACCAAACTGGGCATGGCACGAACATGTTGCGCTAGAAAATAGTTATGTATTTTCAACAAACGACCTGCCTATTTTAGAAAAGTTCGGGTTAGAGCGGAAACAGGAATATGAGAATAATAACGGATATCAAACGATCACTGGAGAGTTTGAACCAGCTCTACCTTGATATTGTATAAAAAAGTGCCCTCTAGTAAAGAAAATATCATACAAGAGGGCACTTTTTCTATTTGTTAATTAATAAGCCTTCAACACATGAAGTAAATAATCTTTCCGATTTAGCGGATTAAAGTCAACACGTTTTCGAGTAGGGAAGGGAGCCGTCAGCTTTGTGAAACCAGTTGGCTTTGTTATAAAGATACCTTCTCCTTCAGTAAATGAATGGAGCATTCGTTTGAAATTCTCTGTTTTTGCAACAGGTAATGATCCTGTTAAATGGTAAGAATCATTATGCAACGTAGGCTCTGCAAAAGTTGCTGGGATAGCAGCTAGTTTATACATTGCGGTACTAATTGCGTGCTCCGGAACAGTTAATTCAAATTCATTTATTGGTTCAAATACACATGTTTTGGCTTGTTTTAAAGCATCCATTAATACGAGCGGTGTTAAGTTTCTAAAGTCACTCGCTGTTGTAACGGGGCTTGCATAACCAGAATGTGTTAATGTGACGATAATATCAGTAACTTCCCATCCGTATAAACCTTGTTTTAACGATTGAAATACTGTATCTTCAATCGCTTTATGAAATGCTAAAGGTAGTGATCCAAGTTCAACGCCTAAGTTATACGTTATGCCAGAGTTAAGTTCACCACGTTCAACTTTGAAACCGATTGTTGCGTAAAAAGGATTCTCTTTTTCGCCCATTACATCAAAGCTATTCCCTATGCCAATTGGTTTTTCAATACATACAACTCGCGTGTTTGAAAAGGTAACTTGTAAATTGTATTTTTCATAAAGTGTTGTTTCGATAACTTCTTTTTGTACTTCACCGAAAAGGCGAATGTATAGTTCATTATGAACATCGTCTTTCCAAACTTTAATGAGAGGATCTTCTTCGCATAGCTCCATAAGTGCAGCGTATAAATCATGAATTCGCTCTTTAGGCACTGCTTCAATAGTAGCTTCCATTTGTGGTTCGGCAAAGTGAATATCCTTTATATAATCCGTCCGCTTACCGATAATATCACCAATTTTAATTTTCGTAAGTCCCCACACTTTGCAAAACTCTCCGCTTTGAACAGTAGAAGATTGAACGGCATCTCCATTATGAAACATGCACATTTTTTTAATCTTTTCCTTATGTGGTAGAGACTCACTACGCTGAATATCAACATATTTTCTAACGTGTAAACAACCAGAAAATAGTCTTACGTAAGCAATCTTTTCGCCAGAAGATTCACGTTCAATTTTAAAAACAACACCGGATAATGTTTCATCTTGTGCCGATTTAGTAGCTGGAATTAAGGATGAAATATTTTTAAGTAATTCAGTTACTCCTATACCTGTCATTGCTGAACCAAAAAAGATAGGAAACACATTTGCTTGCTGTATTTGCTTTTCGAGTTCTTTTCTTAATAGTGCATCCGGTATTATTTCGTTATTTACATATGACTCAAGCAATGATTCGTTAAATGGTGCTAATCGTTCAATACAATCGTCATAGGATTTATATTCAATAATCCGTACTTCCTTTGTACCTTCGTTTTCTACAGAGTAGAAGGGGCATACTTCATTTGAAAGAAGCTCTTTTATTTGTTTCACAACTTTTTCAGTATTTGCGCCACTACGGTCTATTTTATTAACAAATAATATAGTAGGTATGTTTAATTTCTGTAATGTCCGCATTAAAATCTTCGTTTGTGCTTGCACACCTTCAACGGCAGATATAACTAAAATGGCACCGTCTAAAACGCGGAATGATCGCTCCACTTCAGCGATAAAATCAGCATGTCCAGGTGTATCAATAACATTTACTTTTAAATCATCAATAAAGAAAGAAACGACAGATGCTTTAATCGTAATTCCGCGTTGTCTTTCTAATTCCATTGAGTCAGTTTGCGTATTGCCACTATCTACTCGGCCAACTTCTTTAATCACATTCGTTTCATAAAGAATACGCTCAGTCAAACTCGTCTTGCCAGCATCTACGTGCGCGACAATCCCTATATTTATTGTTGTCATATATAAATATCCTCATTTCATTTTCCATTTTCATTTCCTCGTTTCTATTTGTGTATTGCCGCATTACAATCACTCTCCAGTCATTTGAATTATTACTATTATAATGTAATTTACATTTTTTGTAACGTCATAAAACGTCTTATTTTGGAAAAATATTAATAGACGAATTTCAAAAAAATAAATAGTGAAAACAAAATGCTTGCATTATAAATCGATATAGATTATATTAATTGACATATCAACTATTGATACATCAAGTATTTTTATTTTGCATGTAAAGGAGGGGTAATTTGACAAGTTCATGCTCAAAAGAAGCAATAATTTTATATAAATTACACTTTCTAAATAAAGAAGTAAGTTCGAAGTTTGAAGGGTGTACGGGTATGAGTCAATCTAGACTAGAGCTTATACTTCAGTTATATGAAGTAGATGAAATTAGTCAAAAAGCACTTCAGCAAGAAGTGAATATTGATAATGCCGCGATTACGAGGCATTTAAAACAGCTGGAAGCAAACGGAATGATTACAAGACGTAAAAATCCAGATGATAACAGAATTACGTTAGTTTCTCTTACAGAAGAGGGGCGAAATAAAATTCAAGTGTATCAAGAGGAAAAAGAGCGTTTCGCTACTTCAGCATTTAAAGGATTAAGTGAAGAAGAACGCGACAATCTTTTAACGATGTTAGACCGCATTCAAGAAAATATAAAAGAACTTTAAAAAAGGGAGAATACAACTATGACTAACTCAGTAAAAACAAATGATTTTAACGAAATTTTAACAGGACGTCGTTCAATTCGTAAGTACGATCCTTCAGTAAAAATTAGCAAAGAAGAAATGACAGAAATTCTTACAGAAGCAACACTTGCACCATCTTCAGTAAACATGCAACCATGGAGATTCCTTGTTATTGAAAGTGACGAAGCAAAAGCAACACTGGCTCCACTTGCAAAATTCAATCAATCTCAAGTAGAAACATCTTCAGCGATGATTGCTGTATTTGGTGACTTAAACAACTTTGATAACGCAGAAGAAATTTACGGTACAGCAGTAGAGCGCGGACTTATGCCAGCTGAAGTAAAAGAAGATCAAATGAAAAAACTTTCAGGTTACTTCTCAATGGTTACACCAGAAGTAATGAAAGATACTGTACTAATTGACGGTGGTCTTGTAGCGATGCAATTTATGTTAGCAGCACGTGCTCACGGCTATGATACTTGCCCAATTGGTGGATTTGAAAAAGACCAAATCGCAGAAGCTTTCGGATTAGACAAAGAGCGTCACGTACCAGTTATGTTAATTTCAATCGGAAAAGCTGCTGACAGTGGTTATCCATCAGTACGTCTTCCAATTGAAAAAGTTGCTGAGTGGAAGTAATTTTATAACAAAACAGAAATAAGTGAGATATGAGAGGGGAAACACCATGATTATTATTCACGCAATATTTCAAGTAGATCCAGCAAAACAACAATCATTTTTAGAAGAAATTCAGCCACTACTTCATGGTTCAAGAGAAGAAAGTGGAAATGTATCTTACGATTTATATAAAGATACTGAAAAAGAAAGTGTTTATACGATGGTAGAAGTATGGAAAGATGAAGCAGCAGTTGCGAGTCATAATACGAGTGAACACTTCACATCTTTCGTTAGTAAAGCATCACAGTTTTTAACTGCTCCGCTTGATATAAAGGTTTATAGCGGTGAACTAGTAAAATAATATGGTTATAGAAGATGACTTTGGCGTATGCTGAGGTCATCTTTTTTATTTTGATAGGAATATAGTTACTTGTAATGTGATGTGTTATAATTTGGAAAATAAATATTCTTAATTTTAAAAATATTTAAAGGTGGTAGTGAAATATATGAACATATTAAAGAAAATCACTAACAATATTTCAAAGGTCATTATAGGGAAAAATGAATCGATTGAACTCGCAGCTATAGCTCTTATAGCAAGAGGACATATTTTATTAGAAGATGTACCTGGGACGGGGAAAACAACATTAGCGAAAAGTTTGGCTAAAAGTGTGGACGCTAAGTTCCAAAGAATTCAATTTACAGCTGATACTTTGCCTGGAGATGTTATTGGACTCGAATATTTTGATGTGAAGGAATCGGAATTTAAAACGAGGTTAGGGCCTATTTTTGCAAATATAGTATTAGTTGATGAAATTAATCGGGCTGTACCGAGAACACAATCTTCGTTACTTGAAGTTATGGAAGAACGTACTGTTACAATTGCGAAGCAGACACATTCATTACCAGAACCTTTTTTAGTTATTGCAACGCAAAATCCTCTTGAATCGGCTGGTACATTTCCTTTACCTGATGCTCAATTAGACCGATTTTTACTTACTATACGCCAAGGTTACCCTACGAGAGAAGCGGAAAAGGAAATGATGAATCGGTTCCAAACGAATGATCCATTAGAAACGCTGCATTCTATTATTTCGAGTGAAGAAATAATAAATATACAAAAACGTGCAAGGGAAGTGTTAGTAGGGAGTGATGTGCAAGATTATCTTCTTGAAATTATTGAAGCAACCCGTAAGCATGAGTTAATTGAAATTGGTGTAAGCCCGCGAGGCACATTGGCATTTATGCGGGCAATCCAAGCGCGAGCAATATTAAATGAAAGAGATTACTGTACACCAGATGATATAAAACTACTAGCTGCATCCGTTTGTGCTCATCGGTTAACGTTAACGATTGAAGGGGAGATGAAAACGACGAAAGAACAAATCATGAAAGAAATTCTTCATACGATTAGTGTGCCAGTGGAGAATGTACGATGAATCAACAGCTTGTGTATACACCTTTAGCGGAGCCTTTCGTAATAGGAGTTATGTCAGTTGTAGCCGTTATTTTATGTGTATTTTCAAGTAATCTACTCATATTATCTCTCGTATTTTTGTATTTAATTTTAATAGGCGCTACGCATATATATATTCGGAAAGTATCTCGCGTTAACTGGAAATACAATCAAGGTAATTCGAACGTTTTTATAGGTGAAACAAATATGTGCAAATTGAAAATTTTAAACAAGTCGATATTTCCTATTTTCAATATCGTATTTCGATTTAAATGTGAAAACAAGCTAACTTGGAATCATGATGAACTAAACAAAAATCATAGTACAGGTTCAAATTATTATTTGAATTTCAATATAAAAGGTGGAGAGACCGTTTCATTTGATTTACAAGCTGTAGCATTAAAAAGAGGTATCGCGAAATGGGAAGAAGTTGAAATTGTTATTACTGATCCATTTGGATTCATAACGAAACATATAACATATAAACAAGTTGATACGCCGTCCTATTTAGTTTTACCAGCCGTTCCGAAAATACAAGTTCCTGAATTACAAGAATGGTCACGCGGATTTCGAAAAGCAATGTCTTCTCCGCTATATGATGAAACGAAAGTAATGGGAGTGAAGTCTTATGAAAATGAAGATTTTCGTTCTATCCACTGGAGTGCAACAGCAAAAACAGGGACGATAACTGCGAAAAAATACGAACGAACACAATCTGATAAATATGCGATTTATCTCAATTTACAAAATAAAAGTGGCGTTTCTTTACGAAATGATATTGAAGAACTTATTGAATTAACCGCAGGCATATGCAAACAACTGCTCATGGAAGATTGTTCATTTGAGTTATGGATTAATAGTGTGAAAGGTAACGGATTGTTACATGTAAAGAACGGGGATAATCGGAAACATTTGCAAAATGTATTAAAGGTACTTGCCTCAATATCGGACCAAGATACGCCTGTATCTTCTTCTTATTTTTACACAGCTGGATTTCGTCGTAAGGAATTGGATGCGGTTCCTTTAATTCTTGGTACTTCTCCAAGGAAATATAGTAGAACGAATAAATGGATTGTAATTAAAGAATAAGAAAGGGCTTATGTCATGATTAATAAAAAGAGGCATATGAAAGTGAAGTTTTGGAGTGTAAGGGCTTTAATCATACTTTTTTTTGCGGTTAGTGCGATAACGTTATCACAAGGTGTTGTGCATGTACAAGACATAGTAAAAGAGCGTTTTTTTAGTGAGACTGAGACCAGATCGGAAAAGAATTATAACTTTATAAGCAAAGACGAACCGTATGATGATTCTGCAAGATTTATAGATGAAGAAACAGGAGATATAGGTATAAGAACGACAACGGATAGGAAATTTCCACCTTTCGAACGAGAAAGGTCATGGGGGGACGTATTTTCTGTTCTTTCAAATCCATGGATCACTATAGCGTTTTATGTGATTATCGCAGTGGTAAGTATATATTTTCTCCACAAATCTATTAGGAAAAGGTTGACGAAAACAGAAATAGAGCAGGAGAAACAATCTGTAACAAAAGAGAATACGGTAAGAACCGTAAAGGATGAAAAAGTCATTCATCAGTTAGAGCAACCGTTACCTACAGATATGATAAGGAAAAAGTTAGTTGAATGGGAAAGAACTTTACCATTTCACGAACAGCGAAGGTCTTATGAAACGATGCAACAATGGTTAAAACGAATATGTCGAACGAGAGATATTATTCCGATATATGAGTCTGTTCGTTATGGTGAAAAGACGTATACGGAGTTAGATGTTAAGAAAACTATGCGGTGGATAGATCGGGATGGAAAAGGGCGATGTGAATAGTAGAATGTGCTATATGAAAATAAAATGATGGCTGAGTTAATCTGAATATGAAAGTTATATAAGTAAATAAAATTAGCTGTAAATTAATTTTATTTACTTATATTTAATTGCATGTTAATGTATACTTAATTTTTTAATATCTCTACCAATGGAAAAAGAATATACAAGCTATATGGAACTCTTTGTAGAGTATTGCTTCTTTAATTGTTCATGAGTATATCTTTGTTTTATTAATATAGAATGAAAAAAGGATACATTAGAGCTAAACGATTAATGGGTAGCATGTTAATAAAAAATTACATGAGTTTAGTAAAAACTTATAATTTATTTTTAAGGGTGTGAAAATATAATGAAACCGGTATTGAAAAGCATACTTATTTCCTTTGCTTTTTCTGCAGTAGGGATGTGTTGGCTTCTGTTCATATTATTTAGAGGAGGCGGAGACTGGTTATTGTCTTGGATAGGTGTATTAATGGCATATTTATCTTTATACACTTTAATAGATTTATATTGTAAAAATACATACGAAAAAACATTAAATATAGTGCTTATAAAATCAACAGTTACTACCTTTAGTTTTGGAGTATTAGGAATCATATTTGGTATAATACACGAGCTATTAACACCATGGAGTCTCAGTTTAATGGTTTGGTATTGGTTGCTAACTCTACTTTTATTTTTAACGACCATAATATTATTAGTTAGTTTAGTATTTGTAAATCGTAAAGATCAAAATTTCCCCGGGGTATATAGATTACTTATACTTCTAAATTTACTTCTTACGTTAGGACCAGTATTGTGGCCACTATTTCTTACTATTATTGGAAATGGCATGAACGCTAGTGCAGGATGGTAAAAGTGAATGAAATAAAAAGTTGATATAGGGTTTTAAGTATGTAAGTGAACGTGTTCTGATAAATTGAAAACACGTTCTTTTTTATTGTTAATCTTAATATGAACTCCTTAAATTTATAAGATAATTCGATTGAGAAAAAGATATGTTACTGGAACAAACATATATGTACCTTTGAAACGAACACAATTAATGAAGCATCTTAAAAATAATAAAGACGAGGTGAAATGAAAATAAGGGCAGTTAAGTGGCTGTCCTTATTTTATATGCCCTTTTTATTTTCATGCATAGCTCTTTCTCAGTTTATCGTATCAAAATTTGAACGTAAGTATTTCGTAAGGAATGGATAAGAAAAAAGAGAGTTTTATCATATAGGATTAAAGTATAACTTGAATTAATCTTATATTAATAGAGGAGAGGGAGCCTTATGAAAAAATGTAATTCAATTAAGTTAGCAAGTTTGGCAGTTTTATTAGCGGGTACTACTCTATTCACACCAGGTTTTACTGTGAAAGCAGAGTCTGTTCAAAATTTATCTAGTCCGTCACAATCACATGATCAAAAGAATCGGAATGGTTGGAAACAAGTAATGCAGGAAACAGTACAGCTTGGAACCCCAGGAATATTAGCGAAGACGTCTAACAATGGAAAGATTAGTAGTTATACTGCTGGCGTCGCGGATTTAAATACAAAGAAAACAATGAAATCGGATTATCGTTTTCGGATTGGGAGTGTGACGAAGACTTTTACCGCTACGACTGTTCTTCAATTAGTAGGAGAAAATCGCGTGCAACTTGACGATCCAATTGAAAAGTGGCTACCCGGTCTCATTCAAGGAAATGGGTATGATGGCAATCAAATTACGATACGTCAACTTTTGAATCATACGAGTGGTATAGCTGAATACTTAAAGTCAAAAGACGCTGACATAATGAATTCGAGAAAAACGTATACAGCAGAAGAAATAGTGAAAATGGGACTTTCTCTACCCCCAGATTTTTCACCAGGTAAGGGATGGCTGTATTCAAACACAGGATACGTAATATTGGGAATGCTTATTGAAAAAATAACTGGAAATAGTTATGCGGAAGAAATTGAAAAGCGAATTATTGAACCTTTGGATCTGTCAAATACGTTTTTACCAGGGAATTCACCCGTTATTCCAGGAAAGGATCATGCTCGTGGGTATATGAAAATAGACGAAACAAGTGAATTGAAAGACATGACGTATTATAATCCGAGTTTAGCTAATTCAGCTGGAGATATGATTTCTAATGCGGACGATCTAAATAAATTCTTTTCATTTTTACTTGGTGGTAAGTTACTGAAAGAACGTGAGCTAAAAGAAATGCTTACTACAGTTCCTATAGAAGGAAAAGGTGTTGGTGATGGATATGGCCTTGGGATCTATGAGACTAAACTTCCAAATGGTATTTCAGTTTGGGGTCATGGAGGGGCAATTCCTGGATTTACAACTTTTGTTGGCGGAGTAATGGGAGGCAAACATACATTAGCTGTCAATATTAACTCTTTAGGTGCGATGGATGTTGTTACACAGTTTAATAAAATGATGCAAATTGAATTTAATAAATAGATGAAAAGAAAGCGAATGGGATCCTGCTTTAGTTGTAAATAAAAGAGATGCTTTTTAATTTCGCAAATAAGGACAGTATTAGCATTCATGGTATGGCAGCAATCAAGTATATGTAATAAATACGGATACAAGTGTAATTCAATCTTATAGTTTAGTATAAAAAAGATGTCAGTTGTGTGACATCTTTTTTATTTTGGATCAAAGAGATATGTTGTGAATTTTGAAAATTGTTATTTTTACAATCATTCCATATAATAAAGGGTATAGGGGATATACAGGGGAGTTATGAATGGAAAATACTTTAGTTAGTTAATTATTTTTGTTTTAATAAATAAAAGTAAATTGATGTGGAGTGAAATACATTGGGACAAAATCAGTTTAGATGGAGTAACACACAATTACGAGAACATGTTGAAGTAATAGATGGCACAAGAAGCCCGCACATTTTATTCAAGAATGCAACATATTTAAATTCCTATATGCGCGAGTGGGTGCAAGCAAATATTTGGATCTATGATGACCGCATTATATATGTAGGAGAAAAACTGCCAGAGCAACTACACGAATGTGAAGTCGTTGATTGTAATGGAAAGTATGTAGTTCCTAGTTACATAGAACCGCATGCACATCCATATCAATTATATAATCCAGAAACTTTAGCAAATTATGCGATGCAATTTGGCACAACTACTTTAATCAATGATAATTTAACTTTGTTTTTCACGTTACAACGTGAAGAAGCATTTCGTTTATTAGATGAATTTAAAAAGATTCCAGCAAGTATGTATTGGTGGTGTCGTTTTGATGGACAGACTGAACTGCAAAATGGGGAATCTTTATTTAATAGTGAAGAAATAATGGAGTGGCTGAAGCATGAAGATGTTCTTCAGGGCGGCGAGTTAACAGCATGGCCAAAACTATTAAATGGCGATGATGAGATGTTAAATTGGGTACAGGAAACAAAGCGGTTACAGAAAAAAGTAGAAGGTCATTTTCCCGGTGCGTCTGAATCAACGTTAGCGAAGTTAAAGTTACTAGGTACTGATTGCGATCATGAAGCGATGACGGGGCAGGAAGCATTAACACGTCTTATGCAAGGTTACATCGTTACTCTTAGAAACTCTTCTATCCGTCCAGATTTAGAAGTTTTACTGAAAGAATTGCTGGAATTAGGTGTCAAGCAATTTGATAGATTCATGTTCACAACAGATGGTTCACATCCGTCATTTTATGAAAACGGAATGACGAATAGGATGATAGAAATCGCGATAAAGCAAGGAATACCAGTAATTGATGCCTATAATATGGCAAGCTATAACATTGCTCGTTATTATAATATGGAGCATTTACACGGCGCGATCGCGACAGGAAGAATTGCAAATATTAATATTTTGGAAAGTAAAGAAAATCCGATTCCAATAAGTGTAATTGCAAAGGGGAAATGGATGAAGCGTGACGGAATAAACAAAAATGCATCATTACATATAGATTGGAGTAAATTCAAAGTAACTCCATTATCATTAGACTGGTCTTTAAAGAAAGAAGATATGATTTTTTCTGAAACAACAGGTATAAAATTATTAAATGATGTTATTTCAAAACCATATGTAACTGAAATCGACTTAAACGGTGAAGAACTTTCTCTAGATCATGATGAGTGTTTCCTTATGATGATTGCTCGTGACGGGACGTGGCGAGTGAATACAGTTGTAAAAGGCTTTGCAAATAAATTAGGAGGCCTTGTTAGCTCCTATTCCGGTACAGGTGACATCATCCTCATTGGAAAGAGTAAAGAAGATATGCTTACAGCTTTTCATAGGGTAAAAGAGCTTGGCGGGGGAATGGTAATAGCTGAAAAGAATGAAGTATTACACGAAATAGCATTACCATTGCTCGGGATTATGTCTAATTTGAAAATGAGTGAATTAATACAGAAAGAGAAAAAAATGGTGGAATTACTACAAGAGCGAGGATACACCTATAATGATCCAGCATTTACGATTTTATTCTTTTCTGCGACGCACTTGCCTTTTATACGGGTAACACCTATAGGATTATATGATGTGAAAAGTAGTAAGGTACTTGCTTCGCCGATGAAACTGATAAATCAATATTAAAAGGAAAGGTCCTATAAAAAATCTATTTTATAGGACCTTTCTCATTCTTAGCATAAGAATATCCTAAACCTCAAATAATATAGTATCTAAATCATTTGAGGTGATACTTAAATATGAAAAAACTATTGTATGTTTTAAGTGTATTTATTTTGTGCGTATCTATACAGCATGTGGTACATTCTCAGTCAAATGCACCAAGGTTATCTTCAAATTGTCTGGAAGAAAGTAAAATTCGTGATGAAAAGTATGTGAAAAACATTATGAATGACATTATATCTACATTTGATTTAAAGATTGATGAAAATAGTTTTTGGGAAATTAGTAAAAGAGACCTAGAGGCTGCGCATTTGATGTATGGCGGAAGGGAAAATGATTCTTATTATAATTCGCTAACTAAAGTTTATGATAGTGGTGGATATAGGGGAGAGCCTAGATTATTTGTGAAGGCGCAAGAAGCATTTTTACTTTATAAAGAAATAGACGATACTAATGTAATGAAACGCCTAAACCTTGAAAAAGGGGAATGGATTGTTACCGAAACGAAAAAGAAGCAAGGGAAAATCGTGGAATACAAGCCGTTACAATGTGAAAAAGATTATCTGAAAAAGAGAAATGAATATCATAATATAAAATGATGCAACGAAAATCTTGAATGGGAAAGTTTTCGTAAATAAATGTAAATTAATCGGTAGAAATCACTAGTAAGTTCGCCATAAAAAACGTCATTTTAATCATTAAAAATGACGTTTTTTTTAATTCTTAAAGCCTTTGCATCGCACTCTCAATCCTCTTTTCCAAATCAGCTGACACTTCATGGAAATACCCTAAAACTACCTTTCTTATATCATCGGAGATAACTTTCAAATCACTAGCTAAGTTTTCGGCAAGATGTTCTTTTTCTATCGGTTGTAACTTCGCATAAAATTCACCAGGTTGCCCAAAGTCGTCTTTCTTAGTTATAGAAGCTCTTTCAAGTTTTCCTTCAACGTATCTTCCGTCACCGCTAGTTGCTTGATTAGCAGGTGTCCAATTTTGCTGTTGGTTGATCGCTATTTTACGAAATTCAGGTCCAATTCTTCTTCTTTGAGAATCACTATAAATGTTAGCACGACCTTGTAGCATTTTATCATCTGATAGTTCTGCACCGTCTAGTAAATTAGAAGGGGAGAAAGCGACTTTTTCTACTTGTTCTTTATAGTTTTCAGGATTTTTATTTAATACCATTTTGCCTACTGGTATAAGAGGATACTCCTTTTCATCCCATACTTTTGTATCATCTAAAGGGTCATGAGAAAGGTGTGTTTCATCTTTAGGATCCATGAGCTGGACATATAAACCATATTCCACTGCTTTACCAGCCTCAATTGTATCGTATAAATCTTTCCCGCTATAATCAGGGTTTTCGGCGGCCAGTTTATTTGCTTCCTCACTAGTAATGAATTGTACACCTTCAAATGGATACCAATGATACTTTACATACTTTCGATAACCTTGAGCATTTCTCCAAACATATGTATTTACACTATGTCCTGGGATGTGGCGAAGACTTTTTGCCGTACCAGCATCAGAGTATAAACGGACAACAAAGTGAATGGATTCGGGTGCTCTAGCAACAAAATCCCAAAATCTATCAGGGTCTATTAAGTTATTTTTAGGTGAAGGCAATAACGCATTAATAGTTTCAGGGAAACGCATCGGATCACGAACAGAAAAGACAGGAAGGTGATTACATAAAAGATCAAATACGCCTTCTTTTGTATAAAATTTTGTAGCAAAACCCCGTACATTTCTAGAAGTATCAGGTGTTCCTTTCGTACTAACAGCTAATGAAAATCGAACCATAACAGGAACTTTCTCATTTGAATTTTGTAAAAAGCTTAGTTTTGTATGTTCAGACATCGGATATATCGTTTGAAAATAACCGAATGCACCAAATCCTTTTGCATGAACAGGTCTTTCTAAAATTTTTTCGTGAATAAATTCTTGTAACGCCTCGTGCAGTACATTATCTTGCTTTAAAATAGGTCCACGTGAACCAACTGTTTGAGAGTGAAGTTTAGCTTGTTCATTACGTTCTCCATTTTCATTAAAGCCTTTTCCTAGTAAAGATTGTCCCTGTTTATCATAGTTTTCATCCATCGATATAGCCTCCAAATCTTTTTTTCCATTGTTACTAAATATGATTTTATAGCCTTGATTATGTATGACACGCAAAGTTCAAAATAGTAACAGACCGCTAGATGAAAAAAACGTGTATGTAGTGGACCTGTTGAAATAGAAGAAATTATGGAAAAATGAATATCGGGAAGAAAATTACTATTAAAATTACAATCTTAAAAATGAATTTATACATGACTTTATAGAGAATGAACATAAATAAACAGGGAAAATAACTAGGAGGAATTTAAAATGTCGGATTGGTTTCAATTAGATAAAGAATATATGATGCCTACGTATTGTCGTACGAAGGTTGCAATAGAAAGAGGAGAAGGGTGCAAGCTTTATGATGTGGATGGTAAAGAGTATGTAGATTTATTTTCTGGTGTCGGAGTGAACGTATTAGGGTATAATCACCCGAAAATCGTGCAAACGACAATGGAACAAGTTACGAAATCTCTGCATCTCCCATTTCATTTTTTAAACCCAGTTGCGATTGAGTATGCAAAGAAATTAGTTGATTGCTCTTTAAAAAATGGAAAAGTCTTTTTTACAAACTCTGGTACGGAAGCGACAGAAACAACGTTGAAATTAATTGATAAATATAGAGCGAATACGCATGAGGAACGTGAAGGAATCGTAGTGCTGAAGAATAGCTTCCACGGGCGTACGTTAGGGGCACTTCATTTTACGAGACAAGAAAGTGTATATCAAAATTTCCCTAAAACATCGATTCCAGTATATGAAGTAGAGCGCGAGAATATAGAGCAATTAGAAGAAACAATTGTTAAAGAAAATCCAATTGCGATTATGCTAGAGCCTATATTAGGTAGCGGGGGGATATACCCTTTATCGGGTGAATATTTACATGGTGTTCAAAACTTATGTTATAAATATAATGTCATTCTTATCGTTGATGAAGTTCAAAGTGGTATGGGGAGAACTGGTAAACTATTTGCTTATCAAAATTTCAATATTACACCGGATATTATTCAAATTGGTAAGGGAGCAGGAGGCGGGATACCGCTTGGCGGAATTATTGTAGGTGAAAAGTTATGTGATGTATTTGCACCAGGAGATCACGGCACAACGTTTGCTCATTCTTCAATGGGAACGGCTTTAGGGTTAACGGTTTTAAATACATTGATTGACGATGGTTTAATGCAAGAAGCGTATGAAACATCACACTATCTAAATGATAAATTGCAAGAAATTCAGAAAGAAAATTCTTATTATATTCAGGAAGTACGTCATGCTGGAATGATGTTTGGAATTAGTTTGAATGATAAGAATGAAAATGTTAAGAAATTACAGGTGGAGCTAATGGAGAAAGGAATGTTAGTTGATGTTACACAAGGGAACATCATCCGTTTACTTCCTCCATATATAATTACTAAAGAAGAAATTGATGCATTTATTTATGAGTTTATCTCCTGTATTCATAGCTTATCAGCTATAGCGAGTGTTTAAAAAACTTTATAAAAAAGCACCTTATTTTTAATTCAAATAGGAAGAAAATAGGGGTGAAAAAAATAAATTTAGATATTAAAATAAAAAGCTGAAAAAGGTACTCGTATAGCGCCTTCTTCAGCTTTTTAAAATAGTAAATTACTTAATCTAGGAAGCATCTCGTTGGACAAATAATTAATTATGTGAAACAATAATAACAGATAAGGAGACGTTGCTTTTCCTTAAGTGCTTCGTATTGAATTTATTCTAGTAAGAGAAGGTGTGCTTAAAGAAGTTAAATTAAATAAGGGGCTGTTTTACTATATGCAACAAAATAATGATTTGAATTTTGAACCTCAAGACGTTAATATTGTCAATTCTAAACAAGCGAAAAAAGCAGTTATTGCTACTGGCATTGGGAATGCAATGGAGTGGTTTGACTTTGGATTATACGCGTATTTAGCGGTAATATTAAGTCAATTATTCTTCTCAGGTGTGGATAATAGTGGTTTGCAACTTGTACTAACATTTGGTACATTTGCGGCGGCCTTTCTCGTTCGACCAATCGGAGGTATTTTCTTTGGTAGAATAGGAGATAAATACGGCCGAAAGATTGTTTTAAGTACAACTATTATTTTAATGGCACTTTCTACATTATTCATCGCATTACTACCAACCTATGAACAAATTGGTGTATGGGCACCAATACTACTTTTAATTGCTCGAATGATTCAAGGCTTCTCTACAGGCGGCGAATATTCAGGAGCAATGGTTTATATCGCAGAATCTTCTCCAGATAAAAAGCGTGGTATACTCGGTAGTGGTCTTGAAATTGGAACACTCTCAGGTTACATTGCTGCCTCGGTAATTGTTACCATTTTGACGTTATTATTAACAGATGAGCAAATGCTCAGCTGGGGATGGCGTATTCCTTTCTTAATTGCTGCACCAATTGGTTTGGTCGGTTTATATTTACGACGTCATTTAGATGAATCTCCAATCTTTCAAGAGATGGAAAAAGCACAAGAGGAATCTGAAGACAACGAACAATTTTCATTTATGGATATATTAAAATATCACAAAAAAGACTTCTTATTAAGCACAGTAATTGTTGCCTTCTTTAACATTACAAACTATATGATCCTTTCGTATATTCCTTCTTATTTAACACAAGTACTAAAAGTCAAAGAAACAACGGGCTTATTAATTATTTCAATTACGATGGCACTTATGATTCCACTGGCACTTTATTTCGGTAAATTAAGTGATAAAGTAGGTAATAAACGCGTAGTACAAATTGGCTTACTTGGTTTAGCATTATGTTCAATTCCAGCATTTTTATTAATTGGTAACGGACATATTGTAGCCATGTTTGCGGGTATTTTCATTTTAGGTTTCTTCCTTAGTGTATATGAAGGAACATTGCCTTCGTTATTACCAGCACTCTTTTTCACCGATGTACGTTATCGTGCGCTTTCTATCTCCTTTAATATTTCTGTATCTATATTCGGTGGTACAACACCGCTCGTATGTTCATACTTAGTTCATGCTACTGGTAATCCACTAGCACCAGCATTTTATTTAACAGGTGTAAGTGTAATTGGATTAATTGTGTTTAGTGTACTGTTTGTCACAACCTCAGGACGTGCACTAAAAGGTTCTTACCCTACTGTAGAATCGAAAAAAGAAGCACATCAAATTGCTAAAGAGGATCCTGAAGAAACACTTTGGTGGCATGAAGAATCTTTAGAAATTGAAGCAGGAAAAAAAGCATAATTTGTGAAAAGCAACGTGGACTTTTACACAAAAAGACTCCTAGTTTAATAGGAGTCTTTTTGTATACATCATTTTTTCTTCTTCTTCAAACTCTTCTGATACGCATAAAGCTTATGAACCTCTTCCTTAAATTCATGCAGAAGTACAGTGTTTTCACCATTTGAATAACGCACTGCATTATACGCGTCTATAATAATATGACTCTGAATATTTACCTCTTCTTCATCATTAATTCTTTCTAGCCAAGCTTCAACAGTTTCTCCTCGTTCTCGGTTTAAAGGAGGAGATAGCTTGCTCTCGAGTTTGAAAATTTCTTTCCGAATTTCGTTATTTGGTGATTTATTTCGTTTGAAGCGTTTTTGGCTAATGCCTTCTTTATCAGTAATGATTGTAGATTCAAAGACAGGTATATTTGGTAAACTTAAATGTTTTCGTTTTTTTACTATTTTCCAAACGACGTAAATAGCGATGGCTGTACATGCTATTATTGTAATGCTATTTATGAGAGTTGGATCAAAAGGACGCTGCCCCAGTTCCTCTTTAATTTGAGGATCTTTTAAATTTCCTTTATTCGACCAAAAGTCGTCTGTATCTTTTAATGCAGCTGCCGAGAACAATGGATTTAAAGCATAACCAAATCCTAAGGCAACTACTTGTATGATATAAGAAAAAAGAAGCCGAATATAAGGAAATACCGGAATAAGTAAAGCGCTAATTATTCCAATCGTAATAATAGAAGTGAAACGTAATAGCTGTTGATTACGATTGGAACCTGTTAACCAAAATGTAATCATAATGTGTAAAGTTAATAGTAACAATTTCCACAATGGCGGAAAGGGGGTATAAAATATAGCTGAAACGACAAACCATACAATACCGCCTAACGATTTTTGTACTGGATATCCCGGTCCAACAGAGTGTACGATAAAGAAAAACAGTGGTAATAATATTGTGCCTAAAATAGAGAAAGGTAGAAATAAAGAACAACCGATTATTTGAATAACTAACAGTAGTACAAAACCTGTTGTTTTTTTATTCATAAATTTATGAATAAAAAATACTCCTACATAACCGGTCACTAAAAATATAGCAATACCAACTAGTTCGTCCCTTTCTGTTAATAACGAAAGGAGGAGGAGCAGAATAAAGTCATTAACGTGATAGAGCCAAGTTTTCAAGCTTTTCCACCATCCCTTCATTATTAATGAGGAACGTAGGCTGAGATAGAAGAGGGAGCTCCTTTTTCTGCAAACCAATGTATATCATTGTAGATGAGCGTTCCCTTTTTCTCGTTACATAATGAAGAAATCCTTGTTTCGGAAGTAGCGTACTATCATCTGAAATACGTGCTAATTCTTCTAACGCTTTGGCGTAATGTGTTTGTCCTTCGTTTAATGGTAAAAGCAAAGGGCCACCTTCTGCTAAAACACTAATAAATAACTCAAACGGAATTTGATGCTTCGTTGCGAATTGACAAATGTACGTTGTAAATGAAATAAGGTCTTCTACATTTTCTTTCCAACCAAACCCACGATCAGCAGCTAAAGAAAGACAAATCGTCCAACTATAATTTTTTACAGGTTCATATTGCTTCGCTTGTAACGCCTGCATTTTAGCAGATGCTTTCCAATGAATAGAGCGGAAAGATTCACGTTCATATCGTTTAACACCGATAATGGATGTTTCATCATTGTAAAAAGAGAAATTCGTTCGATACGAACCTGTTAATAGTTGCTGGAGTTCTTGTAAACCGGCTACTTCTTTAGGAGTAGGGTATACAATAATTTCAGTCTTTAATTTATCAAAAACAGGTAAATGTACAGTTAATAAATGAAAAGGGTCTTTTAAAACACATTCAAATTGTTCAATTTGAAAGACACCACGCTTCGTTGCGGTTAATGTTAAATCCCATTTTTGTGCCGAATGAGCAGGTTGTGAAAATGGGAAAGAAAATAACGTTTTTGATATTTGTTCAATCCCTTGATCTTTATGCGGTATAAGGGAAGAATCTAAATGAAAATAACAAACACCATTAACGAGTGGTATATTTGCCCCATTTTTTAAATGAATAAAAAACTGTCCAGATTCATCAGGGAAAAGCCGAGTTGTTTGTTTCTCGTTTATTACTTGAAACTTTTTCTCTATGTAAGCGACATATTTATAAATAAAAATCGCAAATAAATAGTAGAAGAAAAAGAGAAACATAATAATTCGTTGCGGCAGAAAAAACGTAAATAGTATAGCGCCTGGCACAGTTAATTGAATAATATGGAGCTGAAAAAATAAAGGTACAGTTACAACGCGCTGTCCATTCATGCTTGTTCAATCTCCACAGGTACGTCTACTTCTTTTAAAATCCTTTGCATTAATTCATTTTTTGTCGTACGTAAAGCTCCTTCCATTGACAAGACGATACGGTGATTCCAAACAGAAGGAACTAAAAATTGTATATCTTCAGGCGTGCAATATTCTCTCCCGCGTAAAAAGGCTAATGCTTGAACGGCACGTACTAAAGCTAATGTGGCACGCGGGCTTACACCATTGGCAATGTAATCATGATTTCTTGTAGCGTGAGCAAGCTTAATAATGTAATGTTCTAACGGTTCTGATACGAAAATTTCTTTCACTTGTTTCTGTGCTTCTAAAATGTCTTCTAAAGAAATGACAGATGTGACGCTTTCTAACGGTGCATTGTTACGAAAACGGCGCATCATTTTTAATTCATCTTCAGGAGACGGATAACCAATTGAAATCGTCATTAAAAAGCGATCAAGTTGTGCATCTGGAAGAGGGAAAGTTCCTTGTGATTCTATCGGGTTTTGCGTCGCAATAACAAAGAACGGTTTCGGAAGAGGAGTAGACTGCTTTTCAAGCGTTACTTGTCGTTCTTCCATCGCTTCTAACAAACTAGATTGTGTTCTCGGCATCGCACGGTTAATTTCATCCGCAAGTAATATGTTTGTCACGACTGGTCCAAGTCTTAACTCGAATTCACTAGTTTTTGGATTGAAATATTCAATACCTGTTACATCACTCGGAAGTACATCAGGGGTAAATTGAACGCGAGAAAAATTACCACCAATGCTTTTAGAAATTGTTTTTGCTAGTAATGTTTTCCCGGTGCCAGGAACGTCTTCAAGCAGTACATGTCCATCAGCAAGTAATGAAACGAGGAGTAAATCAATTACATTTTCCTTACCGACAAAAACAGATCCTATGTTTTCTTTCAATTTAGTTATCATATGTATCATTCCTTTCAAAATAAAAGCGGATATTTCTATATTTTAACAAATTATTCAGAAAATTGATATGATTTTTTAATCTGAAGAAATGGATATTTAATTTTAAAATTCCACTTGCATATTTTGGAATATGATTATACAATATCGGTATACGATGTATCGTGAGTCGATATATCATGAAGCGATGTATCGGAGGTAGTTATAATGAATGCGAAAGCGCAAAAATACATTCCATTAACTGAGGCGACATATTACATATTGTTGTCACTTGTAAAGCCAATGCATGGTTATGGAATTATGCAAATGGTAGAAGAGATGACAAATGGGGAAGTAAAGCTCGGTCCTGGTACTTTATATGGGAATACTACGAAGTTATTAAAAGAGAAGTTAATTGTTGAAGTTGCCTCTACAGACAGAAAGAAGTGCTACGAGTTAACACCGTTTGGGAGAGAAGTGTTAGAGCTAGAGTATAACAGACTGCAGAGATCTGTAAGGAATGGAAACAGTATATTAGGGGAGTGAATGGAAGATGGAGACAAAAAGGGTATTTAAATTTTACGCGGGATGGAGTTTAGAAAAAGAAGAAGCGTTTTTAAGAAAAATGCATCAAAAAGGTTGGGCATTACAAAAATATAATATAATGTATACGTTTAAGAAAACTGAGCCGAAAGATGTAATATATAAAGCAGATTTTAGATTGGATTATAAAGATTCAAAAGAAAAACAAAAAGAGTATTTCGAAATATACGAAATTTCTGGTTGGAAACGCGTAACGAGTTTTACAGGATGGAATTATTTTTGTAAGGAAGTAGAAGAGGTAAATGAATTGCCTGATATATATTCAGACAAGGAAACGAGGATACAAAAACTTACTGAGTTGTTACAGTTCATTGCAATTATGTTTGCAATGTTAATTCCAGCGCTGTACTTATGTTTTTTTGGAGTATCAGAATCTGGATTATATAAAGGTATGATAGGATTTTTTGTTTGTATATATTTATATATATTTATTAATTTATTTTGGAAAATTAAAAAGTTAAAAAAGGAAATATTGTAACAAATCGTGAAAATTTTAAGAAGATGATTTCGTATTAGATTTATGGGAATCATCTTCTTTTGTTATGTAAAAAATTCTTTTTGTTCATTCTTTTTTATATAATAAAAACTATGTAATTAAGGCATAGAGCTAACGATAATAAAGATAACACCTGTAACAACACCTAAAAAAGTCATAAATGATGAAGAAACGATTAATAATAATGAACTACTGATTAATACTATTTTATTAGAGTTTTGATGTTTAAAGTGGTAATAAAGTAAAAAGCCGCAAACAGTAGAAACAATCCATATAGTTAGACCGTAAGGAGTTGTTATCTTCTTCCAATCAAAAATCCAAAAGTAGAGTATGATCATGTGGCAAACTAATAGTAGTAATGCGGATGGAATCATTAATCTGTTATTAAATATCATTTATTTCACCTCTCTTATGTAAAGATTACCAGAAGAGTATGGAGTTTAAAATATAATAAGGAAGAAATACGTTTTGTACTACCTCATTAAAAGGAAAAATCCCTTAAAGAAAAATCTATTTCTATAAGGGATAGTAATGATTTTATGAGAAAGACTGATTTTGCGCAGGTTTTATAAATTGTTCTGGGTTTTCAACAAGCCCACATACAGCACATTGGACGCGGTAAGTAGGTCCTTGATAAGCCATATGAAAAGCGTTCATCGTTTCATTTGTGTATTCTTCTTCTACATGACCTGTTTGTGGATTTAATTTTACTGGTTTTACTTGTTGCTCAAGAATATTAAAGCGCGTTCGGTTCGTTTTACAGCTTGGACATAGCATTGGTTCCATATGTATACACCTCCATTTGTAGCATTTCTTAAGCGGTATGATTTTATGCAAGTAAAAAAACTTTCTCAATATAAATAGGTGTTTATTATATTTAAAATTCAGAAAAAATAAAATATAATAAATGTAAGAACTGGTTATGTCCAAACCAAATCTCCTGTTTTATGCCAATAAGCTGGGGGGCCGAGAAATCGGCCTCATTTTTTTGTGCTCATCTCAATAAGGTACAAGGTTTTTAAAAACATTTGTCGAATTTTTAGAGGTGAAGGTTAAGGGGGAATAATTATGAACTTAAAAATGAAATACATTATTTTATATGTAGAAAAGTTTGAGCAATGTCTTCAGTTTTATAAAGAAATTTTAAGATTGCCAATAAGAGCAGAGCACGGTACATATATTGAATTTGAAACAGGAGCAACAATTTTAGCGATGAATACACGAGAGGATGTTAAGGAGTTAACGGGACTACCTCTTACAGAAGGTGTACTACAATCTTCCCATTTTGAGTTAGGGTTTGTTGTAGAGGATGTAAAGGAAACGATTGAGAAATTAAAAGAACAAGGGGTGAAAGTTCTAGTTGAGCCAATCGTAAAACCGTGGGGACAAACAATTGCTTACATTGCCGATCCAGACGGTAATTATATTGAAATTTGTAGTTCATTAGAATAGAAGGAGAAAAAGAGGATGGGGTTTCCAAAATTAGAAACAGAACGTTTACTATTAAGAGAACTTACACTATTAGATGCAGAAGCGATGTTCCATTATTTTTCAAAAGAATCCGTTATTCGTTATTTCGGAATGGACTCTTTCGAAAATATTGAGCAAGCGAAAACGACTATTCAAACGTTTAGAAAGCGTAATGAAGAGGGAAGCGTATTTCGCTGGGGAATAGAGAAGAAAGGCACGGATCAATTAATTGGTACGTGTGGGTTTCATTTAATTAACAAGCATCATAAACGAGCTGAAATTGGTTATGAGCTAGATGATACATATTGGGGACAAGGATACGCAACCGAAGCACTGCAAGCAATGCTAGCTTACGGATTTGAAACGTTGCATTTTATAAGAATTGCAGCTGTCGTATATATAGAAAATGAAGCTTCCCGTAATTTATTAAAAAAATCCGGATTTCAAGAAGAAGGATTACTTCGAAAATATATGATTCAAAATGATGTTGCTCATGACACGGTCGTTTATTCATTATTAAAAGAAGATTGGCAAAAGTAATGAGCACAAATGAGATAATGAAGGTTATTAAGGACCATAAAGATGAGCGATTTATATTAGGTATAGACGGACTAAGTCGTTCGGGTAAAACAACGTTGGTTAAAAAATTAGAAGAAAATATGAAACGAAATGGAATCCCGTTTCATATTTTTCATATTGATGATCACATAACCGAGCGTAACAAGCGATATAATACTGGATTTGCAGAATGGTATGAGTACTATAACCTTCAATGGGATATCGATTGCTTGCAGCAAAACTTATTTCAAAAGTTACAAAGTGACATGCAATTAGAGTTGCCATACTATCATGATGAAACAGACTCATGTGAAATGAAAGAAATACAGCTTCCTTTAGTAGGTGTAATAATTGTAGAAGGAGTTTTTCTGCAGCGAAAAGAATGGAGAGATTTTTTTCATTATATGGTGTATTTGGATTGTTCAAGAGAGACAAGGTTTCTACGTGAAAGTCCAGAAACGCAGAAGAATCTTTCAAAGTTTCAAAGTAGGTATTGGAAAGCTGAGGAGTATTATTGGGAAGCGGAATCTCCGAGGGATAGGGCGGATTTAGTAATTACAAAATGAAGCTAAGTATAAAGAAGTGCATGGGAAATTTGATAGCAAGATGAAAACCGCATTATCAGAGGGGAAAATGAAAGATCTTACGCCTGTAATGTTAAGCGATAATAAAGTTGTTTAAAAAATAATAAAATCCTTTAAAAAATAATAAAGTTCTTTAATTCTTATAGAACTAACCATGCAGGTTAGCTCTAAAAAAAAATTTCAATTTATTACAAAGTGTAGAAAAGCATAATTTTTCAAAGGCAAAGCAAGAATGGGTATATTATGGAATGGTAGACAATAAGTTAACTGTCATCTATGTTGCCATGAAAGAGTTTAACTGGCATGAACTACAATTTGTAGGGCAGTTTATGAGTTCACAACAAAGAGAACGCTATAATATCATATTAAAATAAAAGAGGGGTAGAACATGCCATTCCATATAGGTAGTGCAAGAGCAGGTTTTACTAAGGTAAGTGGTACTAGGGGTAGGTGCATTCTATAAGTATTTAGGATATAGAGAAAACGGTAAAGATGTAATGGAACGACACGAAGCTTATGTTGAGGATATTCATGTAGAAACTGTAACGAAATACGGTAAAGTATACTGGAATGCGATTGATAGTGAACTAGAATATGCAAAAAAAAGATTAGTGAACTAGGATATACAGAAAAGGAAACTCTTAGAGATGTATTACTTAGGGCAGATAGATGTTTGAGAGACTATGGTTACGCTATAAAATAGTGGACTTTAGGAGAAATAAATCTATTTAAAGGGGTACCAAGGATGGGGAAATTCAAGAAAGACCAAAAAGTAGTTGCACTTACATTTGAGGGGTTAACGCCATGTACCATTGTAAGAGTTGGTTGGATTTTTATTACGGTACAGGTAGAGGAAACAAAACATCTGTATTCGATTACAAAAGGTAAGATAGTTCCTTTAGAAGAAGACAAATACTACTTATTAGAAGAGTGTATAAATGAAGAAGGTAACTTTGAAATAGGCGATGTGTTTGGTATTATTGATTCATCGAACTTAGAAAGTGTAAAGAAAGAATTTGCTAACAACGGTGAATTCGAGAAGAAAGATGGACAATATTATACAAGACTTAAAACAGGTAGTGAGTTACTGAAACAATACTTCAACTAATATTTCACAAAGGAGTATGCAATATGATTGAGATGAAACAGGTAAAAGTAGGGAGAGACCAAAAGGAGTCTCTTTTTGTTTTAAATGGTGAAGGTGACATTATATTAAGTACAGAGAAAAGGTCCATCTTAAACAGTTGGTGTAATCTATTAGGGATAGAGATACCGACTAATGTAAAAATAACAGAAGTAGACAATGTACATATAACTACATATCAAGTAGAGAAGACTGTCATGTGTAAGGAATTTATAGATAAGAAAGAAGTACCTTTAGGGGTATCTCCTTGTCTAACCTTTGTACCTATGAAAGACTGTGATGAATACATGGAAGTAATTGCTTACGTACATATTGACGAGAAAGTCACAACAATCTATATACCGCATGAAACTTCAAATGTATTTGTAGAGTTGTATACAGGAGAAGTAGACACTAGTGTAAAGTTACCATTTTTAAATTATAATTTCTAATTTCTAATAGGATGGTAGGAACATGATTCCAAATATAGAACTAGGTATCAAAACGGTAAAGGGTCAAGACTTAAAATTAGGTGATATATTAAGTGCAGATGGGTTAATAGACGAAGAAGGTAACTTACATGCACAAGTAAAGAGTGAACCATCAATTGCATTCGAGTTAGAAGGTTTTATCATAGTAGAGTGAAAATGACCTAATTTTGATATTTACGGACATATTTCAAGTGGGAAAATATGCTCAACTCATCCTATCAATAATTACAATGGGATTATCTGCTTACATTTGCTTGAACAAAAAGATGAAATGAGGCTTTCGATAAAAATGAATAATCTTATTTATGTTAGGTATATAGACTAATAAAAAAATTTTATATTTTATTATTGGGAGGACGAAATAATGGATTTGGTAAACAAATTTTTAAACGGCTTGAGAGCAGCATTATCAACAGATGACCTCGAGGCACTAAATAAAGCGTACGGTGCTACAAAAGATGATATTGATACATTAAGGTCAGAATATCCAAATTGTCCAGAATCACTAATCTCTTTACTTGAAAATATTGATGGTACATATTGGCGGAAATATGGAGCAAACAAAGTTGCGGTATGTATTTTAGGCTCAGATGTTGAAGAGTATCCATATTATTTGCTTTCTACACAGCAGATGCTCGAAAGTTCAAAAGAAGAAGAAGACGTCTCCTATCTTTTAGAATACCAAGATGACGAGGATACTGTTGATTCTAAGATAAATCCAAAAGGACTTCTCCCTGGCACTTATATTCATTTTTCAGACTGTATGAACAATGGTGGAACATCAAGACTCTATATTGATTTTAACCCTTCTGATGAAGGTGTATGTGGTCAAATAATTCGTTTTTTGCACGACCCTGATGAATATGAAGTGATTGCAAACAGCTTTGATGAGTATTTACAGGATCTTATTGATGGTGATTTTAATTTTCTAGAAGAAGAATCTCAATAATTTGTGAAGAATTACACTTCAACTAATGGGAGCTTTAGTTGAACAAGATTTAAACAAATTTATTATTTATATTTGTCTACAAACTCATTTAAAAGGTTAGAAATTAAACAACTTTAAAGTGCCTTACTACAATATGATTTGTAGCGAGGCTCTTATATTTTTAAATCAGAATTAAATAACATTATTATCACTTTACATGTAATTGAAAAAGCTGGTATATTCGAAAAGATTGAAAAAAAGTCGATTGAAGAAAAAGATGGTTTATATACTGTTGTTCTTGTAGCAAAATATAGTAAAGAACAACGTACCTTTATCATAACTTATAACGCTAAAGAAGAAATAGCTGGTTTATATATTAAATAAAAACAGATACAGTGGAAGTTTCCACTGTATCTGTTTTTTTAACCAAATTATGGTTATTCGTGCTAATATGAACACATAGCTATATAAAAGGGGTGGGTATTATGAAAACCGAAATAGTTCCCAAAAAGAAGTACAGTATAATAAGCTATTTATCTTTACTCATCGGAATTATGTGTTTTTTATTCGTTTTTATAACTCCGACGAGAATAGCGAATGCGGGAAATATAGTTGGAGATTATGTAACGATTGCTCTTACAGGTGTAGGTATTATACTTTCAATAATCACAATGACGAAACAAACAGAGAAGAAGGCAATTGCAATTATCTCATTAATACTTTCCTCATCATTTTTTATTTTTTGGATTATCGCGATTATCTTATTGTTTACTGGGCAAATAAGTTTTGCGCCTTAATGAGCGATAAAAAGAGTCCTTCATTACGAGAAGGACTCTTTTTTATTCGCTATCTTCAGGTTGATATTCTAAAATATCCCCAGGCTGGCATTCCAATGCTTTACAAATAGCATCTAAAGTTGTAATTCTAATTGCTTTTGCTTTTCCATTTTTTAATATAGAAAGGTTAGCCATTGTAATTCCAACCTTCTCCGAAAGCTCTGTTACACTCATTTTTCTTTTAGCTAACATTACATCAATATTAATTATTATTGCCATGTTATTCACCTCAGACCGTTAAATCATTTTCTGATTTTATATCTATCGCATCTTTTAAAAGTCTTTGGAGAACGGCAGCAAAGACTGCGATAACCATTGAAGCAAAGATTAGGAGCATGCCAAGTATAATAATACCTGGTGCGTCATCTCTCTCTGCTACAAGATAGAAGAGTGGCATACCTACCACATATAAAATACTGATTGTTACTGCGCAGTTTTTTATCTTTTTTAAAGCACTAACAGATAATTTCGAGAAAGCGTTACCCTTGTCAATGAAGCTTACAAGTTTAAAGGCTTGATATAGAGCAAAATAAAAAGGTATCACGGTTGCATATAGATTGATTAAAACAAGATATTTTATAAATGCAATATCCGGGAACAATTCCGCTGCATATTTCCCTATGTTAGGAACTAAAAATATACATAAAGCAAGAACAGGGATTCCAATCAGAATAATAGCTGTCTTTAAAAAGAGTGTTGATCCTTGTTTCATATAAAGCACCTCATTTAAATATTATCTATTTAATCTAACATGAAATTTATCGTTTAACAATAAATTTTTATTTATTATAATCTTGTTTTTATTGTTAAACCAATTTGAATTTTAGATGAAAATAAAAAGTGCACTCTTTATAAAAAAGGGCGCCAAACAAATAGATTTCCTGAAATAAAAAAGTATGATGAATATGGTGATATATATCATTGTTCCTTTGACGGAATATAGTGAAGATAATCGTTCCTTCTTTCTGTAAATGATGTTATGTTAAAAGTAACGATTAAGTCTTTCTAATAATAAGAGTTTTTAGAAAATCAATATTTTTCGTAATTTGAAGAGGTGTTAATGAAATGAAATCGTACACGCAATTTGAACGAAGAAAACACATACTAGATGAGTTAGAAAAGTACAACCGAGTTATGGTGAATGATTTAGCGAAGGTATTAAATGTTACAACAGAAACGATACGAAGAGATTTAGATATGTTGCACAAGGAAGGGCAGCTTACGAAAATACATGGTGGTGCAATTAAGAAGAAAGATCAAACACTAGAATTTCATTTTGATAAGCGCCGAGCTGAGAATATTGAAGAAAAACGAAAAATTGCAATGGAAGCAAGTAAACTCGTAGAAGATAATGATATTATCGCAATTGAAATTGGGACAACCACAATGCAAATTTTGGATTACATATACGATAAAAAGAATTTGACGATTTTAACAAACTCGATACCAGCTGTTAATAAAATTATTGAGCTTAAAGAACACTATGATTCCTTTGATTGCAGGCTAATAGTCATTGGAGGAATATTGAATACAAATTCATTAGCATTGTCTGGGGAGATGACGTTAAACTATCTTGACCATTTCACTGTTAATAAGTTATTTGCTTCGTGTGATGGAATTTCTTTAGAAAAAGAACTAACATGTTCGTATATTGAAGATGCACAAATATATAAGCAGTTAAAGCATAATGCCAAACAAGTTGTAATGATGGTAGATGAGTCAAAGTTTAATTTAACAAAGTTTTATAAAAGCGGGAATTTTAGTGATATAGATGCATTATATACAAATGCTAAGCTCGATGAGGCGTGGCAAGATGTGTTAACAAGTAATGGGGTAGAAGTAATAACAGTATAGAAAAACAAAAAGAAGACTATTTCTTAGTAAGTTGAGAAATAGTCTTTTTTATTGTTTATATGTTGTTTTATTTTGTTTATTTGTTGTTTTTTATAATTGGTTAACAAATTAACAACATTGTGTTAATAATATACTCGTACAATATGAATTAGGGGGTGGCAAGAATGCAAATAAAACTATCAAAAGCTGTGTTCTTTTTAATACCAGTTGGAATACCTCTAATAATATTTTGGATTATTCCGAATTTCATTAGTTTAGGTATTAGTTTTACTGATTGGGATTTTATGACGAATGATTTTAACTTTGTTGGTTTAGAAAACTATTTCAATTTATTTACACAAGATTCTTTTATGCAAGCATTGCTAAATACGTTTTATTTCGGAATTGGAACAGTGATTCCAACGATTGCATTAGGTTTAGGATTCGCATTATTCTTCCGAAAAAAATTCAAAGGTTCCGCATTGTACCAATTAATGATCTTTTCACCTTGGGTAACGCCAACAATAGCTGTATCCATTGTGTGGTCACTCTTATATGAACCTCAATTTGGAGTTATTAATAAAGTTCTAAACTTTTTCGGGATACCAGGTTTGGACTGGCTTCAAAGTAGTCAAACAGCGATGTTAGCAGTCATTATTGTGACAGTTTGGAAATTAGTTGGTTGGACGATGATCTTCTATATCGGCGCATTAGAAAAAGTTCCAGATAGTTTATATGAAGCAGCTAGTATTGATGGAGCGAATTCGTGGCAGAAATTTCGATATGTAACACTGCCAATGGTTTCATCAACAACTTTCTTCTTAGTTGTTGTCAATACAATTTCTTCAGTGCAGGCTTACGATCAAATAAAAATTTTAACACAAGGTGGACCTAGTGGTTCGACGCGTACGTTACTTTATTTATTCTTCCAACAAGGGTTTGAACAATTTGATATGGGATCTGCAACAGCAATCGCATTTATCATACTAATCATTACAATACTACTATCTGTTATAAACAAAATAATAGGTGACAAGTGGGTGAACTATTAAGGTGAATAATATGAAAAAAGGTCCATTAATCGTAAAGCATCTCTTTCTAGCGTTATCAAGTCTACTATTTATTTTTCCATTCATATGGATGGTGCTTGGTTCGTTTAAAACATCTAGTGAAGTATTACAAGGAGGGTTTTGGCCTAAAGAATTTCACTGGGAAAATTATCAGCAAGTATTAGATATACTTCCATTTAGCACATATTTATTTAATAGTTTCTATACTTCTTTCATCATTACTATATATGTACTTATTTCGTCAGCGCTTTTTGCTTATATGTTGGCATTTTATAAGTTTAAAGGTGAAAATCTTACATTTAGTGTTGTGATGGCAACTTATATGATCCCTGGAGCTGTATCGTATGTTCCTGTGTATGTAATGTTAGGTAAATTTGGTTTGCTTGATTCACATTTTGGATACATGATTTCTATGGCTGTTAGCGTATTCGGTATTTTCTATTTGAAACAAACGTTCCACAAAGTTGGTTTTGAAATAGTGGAAGCAGCCAAAATTGATGGAGCGAGTGATTGGCGAATTCTTTGGAAGATTATTTTCCCAATGACACGATCATCATTTGTAACTCTAGGATTGGTCACATTTATTGGTAACTATAATAATTACATTTGGCCAGCTCTTATTTTGAAAGATAATACACAAAAACTAATTACGAATGGAATTGCTGATTATTTCATTAATAGTTCTTTAGGACGAGATTGGTCACACATTATGGTTGCAAGTACAATCGCAACAGTGCCGCTCTTAATCGTATTTTTAATTCTACAAAAATGGTTCTTATCTGGTGTTACTGATTCAGGAATAAAGGGGTAATTAAATATTAAAGGAGATATGTGGGATGAAAAAACTATTCATGCTTCTAACAGTTTTAACATTGTTTGTTAGTGCACTTGCGGGTTGTTCAGGCGGAAAAGGAAGTACGGTTAAAGCAAGTAAAGAAGGCGAGAAGGTTGTTGTTCCATTCATTAATGGAGTGGGTGGTTCTCTTGCAGATCGTGTAGACAAGATCGTGGAAGAATACAATAAAAGTCAGGACAAATATGTAGTGAAAACGACGAAAGCGGGTAACTACGATGAGTCTTATCAAAAGCTACAAAGTGGATTTGCAGCGAATAACCAAGAAGCAATCGCATTACTAGGTTCAGACGTTATTCAAGAATATGTTAAAAAACAGTTAATCGTACCTTTAGATGAATCTGTAAAAAATGATACTGATTTTAAAAAGGAAGATTACGGAAAAGGTTTTATGGAGCAAGCAACAATTGACGGAAAGTTATATGGAATTCCATTTTACGGTACAACACAAATCTTTTATTACAATAAAAAGGAATTAGCAGAAAATGGCTTTACAAAAGAGGATTTAAAGACGTGGGAAGGTGTAGAAAAGGTAGCAAAAACAGTCGCAAAACGTGGTGAAAACGGAAATGTTTCATATGCTGGCTGGATGCCAATGTGGGGGACATCAAACTTAATTGATGCAGTCCGTAGTGCTGGTGGCAATGTATTAAGTGAAGATGGTAAAAAAGTATTAATTAACGATGATACTTGGGTTACGGTATGGGAGAAATTCCGCACATGGCTTCATGAAGATAAAATTATGAAAATACATTCAGGTGGTACTGGATGGGAATATTGGGATAAAACAGTAATTGATTTAGTAGAAGGCAGAACATTAGGATTTACAGGATCATCTGGTGACCAAGGATTTGTGTTCAAATCATTAGGTAAAGGAATGACTGAAGAAGAACGTCTTAACACGTTTGACGCATTGCCACAACCAGCTTGGGGTAGTAATAAACCAGCACCAAAATTAGAAACATATTTATTCACATTAACGAGAAATATTGATCCAGAAGTAGCAAAAGGTGCATATGACTTTATGAAATTTGCGACAAGTACTGAGAAAACGGCTGAATGGTCAATGGCAACAGGCTATATTCCTGTTCGTAACAATGTAACAGAGTACGGTCCATATGCTGAATTTGTTAAAAAGCAACCACAAGCATTAGTTCCGTTAGAACAAGCCAACAATAATGGAGTAGGACCATTTGTAGATCCAACGGGTGGAAAAATCAATGACGCTTTAAATGTAGCAAAAGATAAAGTAGAGATTGAAGGGGTTCCAGCAAAGAAAGCATTAGATGAAGCAGCTAAAGTTGCGCAAGAAGAGTTAGATAAAGTTCTGAAAAAGAAGAAATAAACCTGTTGTAGTACGAACGTGAGGTGCTTTTGAACGAAGGAAGTGCCTCTAAAATTCACTTGAAAAGGTGTGAGAACTATGATCGAAATAACAAGTACGATAACACTCTCTCCATTAGTGAAAAATAAACATTGTTTCCAAATGGATGAAACTGATATTACAAACTTTACATTAACAATTGATCAAGGGGATAGCCGGAAAATTCCGCTTTTACTAATTTTGAGAGATCCTAACGGTTATGTACGTATACAATATCAAACTCCAATTGTAAATGAAAAACTAGTCGTTTCGAAAGATTCAAAGTTTTGCTCAGCTGGTTGTATTGGAGGAGACATACAGTCAGGTAATTGGGAATTAGAAGTCGTCTATATCCCTCATTGTGCAAAGAAAGTAGTGAAATTTACTGGGAAAAAAGTTGACTATACAGTAAATATAGAAGTGAATGATCAGTTGGAGCGAAAGTATAATAGAGAGCATTTTTGTAAGGGCAATGTTTTTATCGATGAAGACCGTTTTAATAGGGTAGTAAATGAAGAACATCGCTGGTACAAAGGGGATTTTCATGAACATACAGATTTAACAGATGGCGAGATAGATGATGAACTTGGAATGAAAGTATGTGAAAAACAAGAATTAGATTTTTTATATGCGACGGAGCACAATATTGTTATGCCATCTTATGAAAAAGGAAACACATTAATTATACCATCTATGGAACTTACAACTCCTTATGGTCATTACAACATATTTGGCATAAGAGAATTTGTTGATTTTACAGAGTATGCAGATGAATCATTTAGCACTGAAAAAATGAATGCACTATTTTCACTCATGAAAGAAAAAGGGTATTTATTGAGTGTGAATCATCCATTTATGAAGCCTTGGGCGAACCAAGTTAATATTAACTTAGAAAATGTTCATACGATGGAAATTATGTGTGATCCAACTTATAAAAAAAGTAAATCATCTACTTTAGAAGCTTTGCGTTGTTTCGATCAAATGTGGTCAAATGGTCTTAAAATCTGGGGAATAGGAGGAAGTGATTCGCATTTACATCCATCTAAAACATTCCCAGGATCAAAAGACCCATCCATTTACGGTGATCCAGGAACATATGTATTATGTAACGGTTTATCAATTAAAAACTTGAAATTTGCGATCCAAAACGGAAGAATTTATTTCTCACGATTTAGAAAACTAACGATAGATATTCAAAACGAAGGTGAAACGATTGCTGTCGGCGATGAGGCTAAAGGAAATATTATTTATAACGTTCAAACAGATAAACCGTGTGAGTGGAGACTACTTATAAATGGAAGAACGATTGAAAAAGAATACGGCAGCGATGCAACTTTTGCATTCTCTTTAAATGAAGGGGCGTACGCTAGAGTTGAGGGATGGGAAGAGGACGAATTAGTAGCGTTTATTAATCCTATTCATAATAAGGTTCAGAATAAAAATATAAAAACATGGAATGAAGTTATAGGGGGAATAAAAGGTGAATAAAGCGATTATTTTTGATAAAGATGGAACATTAATACAGTTAGATTCAGTTTGGTACAAAATTGTGCATCGTGTGTTAGATGATATATTTCAAACGTATCCAAATGAAAAAAGTAAACGAGATGACTACTTAACGATTATTGGTATGAATGATAACGATTTTGAGAGTACGAGTTTACTAGCTTGTCGCACAAATTACTTTATTGCGGCTGCATGGTATTCGTTACTAGAAAATCAGTATGTGGATAAAGAGGATTTTATTCAAAATGTATGTCTTCTATTCAAAAAGTACTCTACTTCAGATGATCTTGTATTTACAGAAGTGGAAGGTGCAAAGGAAACGTTACGATATTTAAAAGACAATGAATATATTATTGGGGTTGTTACGGCAGATGATGTTGATGCAGCTATTCATTCTCTGAAAATGACTGAGTTATATGATTATGTAGATTTTTTAGGTGCAGATGATGGTGTGAATAGAACAAAACCTGAAAGTGACTTTTATCATATGTTTAAAGAACAATTTTCACTAACTGAAGAAGATGTGCTTATGGTAGGTGATACATTAACAGACGTTACATTTGCCAGAAATAGTAACATTAAAGTAGTGGGCGTCTTATCGGGTGCGAGCAAGAAGGCAGATTTAGAAGGAAAAGCGGATTATATTTTAGACAGTATGAAGGATATTTCGAAGGTTTTATAATTCATGTCATCATAATTTTTAACAATATCTATAAATATAGCTCGAATTCTAGGAGGATATTATGGCTCAACTATCATTCAAAAACATTTACAAAAAATATGATCATGATGTGACAATCGTAAAAGATTTTAACCTAGAAGTAAATGATGGAGAATTTATCGTTTTGGTTGGCCCTTCAGGGTGTGGGAAATCTACAACATTACGTATGATTGCAGGACTTGAGGAGATTTCAGAGGGCGACTTTTATATTGACGGAAAACGTGTAAATGATATTACACCGAAAGATAGAGACATTGCAATGGTATTTCAAAACTATGCACTTTATCCGCATATGAGTGTGTATGAAAACATGGCATTTGGATTAAAACTACGAAAGTATAGTAAAGAAGAAATTGACCAGCGTGTGCAACATGCAGCAAAAATTCTTGGGCTTGAGCAGTATTTAAGCCGAAAGCCAAAAGTACTTTCAGGTGGGCAGCGCCAGCGTGTTGCCTTAGGCCGAGCCATTGTTCGAAATGCAAAGGTATTTTTAATGGACGAGCCTTTATCAAACTTAGATGCGAAATTACGCGTTCAAATGCGTGCTGAGATTACAAAATTACACAAGCAGCTGGAAACAACAACTGTATATGTTACACATGATCAAATAGAAGCTATGACGATGGCAACGCGCTTAGTTGTACTAAAAGATGGTATTGTACAACAAGTCGGTACACCGAAAGAAGTGTATGATAATCCAGAGAATGTATTTGTCGGAGGATTCATTGGCTCTCCTGGAATGAATTTATTCAAAGGAGTATTAACAGATAATGCAGTTATGATTGATAAGTGGAAAATTGAAGTGCCAGAAGAGAAGATGAAAGGCTTGCGAAATAATGGATATACGAATAAAGAAATCATAATAGGAATACGTCCAGAAGACTTTTATTATGGAAAAGAAATCGAGGATTTACCATATAACGCAAAAGTAACAGTACCGATTGATGTAGCAGAATTAATGGGAGCCGAAACATATCTATATTCTAATATTAATGGACAATCTTTTGTTGCACGTGTGGACACTTCTTTAGATGTGCAAAGTCAATCTAATATAGATCTAGGTTTAAATATGGACAAAGTGCATTACTTTGATTCAGAAACTGAGAAACGAATTGTTTTATCCCGCATTAACGGGCAGTAAACTCTCACCTCAAAATTCGGTGAATACGAGGAAGTTAGTTGGGAGATAACTGCCCGTAAAAGCCCGATTGGTTCAACTAATAATCAGAGGGGATGGAAAAAATCCCCTCTGATTAAAGTTTCACTTTATAGATAATAATTAATATGATTATACTTTTAGAATTTCTTCAACTACTACAAATAAATGAATAGTAACACGGCCGATTATCCTTTAGATTACAGGAAATCGGCTTTTTTATATAGAAGATCGCTTAGCGTACGAAAATCGCTTTTTGTTGGTAGTGCCCTGTCACTTCTTAAGTTGATGGATGTGTGATGCTACTCCTGTGTTAGGGTTCGAGTCATTTGAAACAGCAACCTCTATATTGAGTGGTGTTAAAGTGATCTATATGATAAAAAAGATGTATCACTTGTAAAAAAATTGCATCACCTTGAATGAGCTAATACGACAAGAGTCCGTGTCGGGTCTAATTAGGGAATGCAGTACAGAAGTGAAAAAACCTCTGTGTTTCTTTTTAATTAATATATTTATTAGGGAAAATTTCGAAATTTTCGGCACAAATGCTCCTTCTATCTTATAATAGAAGCTATTCTGGACGTAAGCAATTTGTAAGGAATGAGTAAGAAAAAAGAGATTTTCATAGTATAAAATATTTATTATACCTGCGTATAACACCTACTACTAATAATGTGTTATAATACGAATTAGCAACATAAAGGAAAGGAATTAGAAAAAATGACCTTACAAAATACTAAAAATTTAAAAAAACAAGTTGCTCCTTTTGAAAAATCAACGGCAAAAAAAAGTGTTTGGCAAATCATCAATACGGTAGTGCCATTTATTATCTTATGGTACCTTGCTTATAAAAGTTTGTCCGTTTCTTATTGGTTAGCATTAGTTCCAGCTGTGTTAGCCGCGGGATTTATGACACGGGTTTTCATTATTTTTCATGATTGTACCCATCATTCTTTCTTTAAAAGCCGTCGTGTAAATAGAATAGTAGGGACATGTATGGGTGTTTTAACTTTATTCCCGTTTGATCAATGGGGGCATGAGCATTCCGTTCATCACGCTACAAGTGGTAATTTGGATAAGCGAGGTACAGGAGATATTTGGACACTTACAGTGAATGAATATTTGGCAGCGCCATTTAGACTCCGTTTAGCATATCGTTTATATCGCAATCCATTGGTTATGTTTGGGTTAGGTCCGATTTATGTTTTCCTGCTTAAAAATAGATTTAACAGAAAAGGTGCTAGAAAGAAGGAACGCATGAATACCTATTTGACGAATGTTTTAATCGTTGCTTTAGTAGGGTTACTTTGCTGGACACTCGGATGGCAATCGTTTCTTTTAGTACATGGTTCCATATTCTTAATAGCAGGTTCAATAGGTATTTGGCTGTTTTACGTACAGCACACATTCGAGGATTCTTATTTTGAAGAAGATAAAGAGTGGGAATATGTGAAAGCGGCAGTGGAAGGAAGTTCGTTTTATAAACTTCCCAAAATCCTGCAATTTCTAACTGGTAATATTGGGTATCATCATGTTCACCATTTAAGTCCAAGAGTACCTAACTATAAACTAGAAGAGGCACACAATAATACGCTTCCTTTAAAAAATGTACCAACGATTACTCTTGCTACAAGCTTGCGGTCAATCCGTTTCCGTCTATGGGATGAGCAAAATAACAATTTTGTTAGCTTTAAAGACGTCAAAAAATTAGTGAAAAACAATGTTTCTATTCCAGTAAAATCAGAACTATAACTTCATCAAATATGACTGACTCCCCTTAATCATTTTCGATTTAAGGGGAGTTTTTGTTTAACTAGTAGATGCACGATATGGAGAAAACTTAAATGATTTAAATTGTAATTGCGGAGGATTAGGAAACAGGCATTAATAAAGGAGACAGTAAATATGTTATGTTAACAATGTGAAGCGTTTGATACCACAACTTTTTTAATGAATATCATGCTTCGTCTCTGAGAATATTTCAATAGACAGGAAATGATGTAAACGTAATACCAAAAGTATCTTAATCTGCAAAACAAATAACAATAAGAGTTATGAAGTTATTTCGAGATAATAAAATGATAAACGGACAAACTCAATTATTCATGAATTTGTCCGTTTATCTTTTAGTGGAAACAGGGGAGTATGTAAACCACATGTGCATAAAGTGTAAAGCTGTTTAAAGATTTGTGTATTCAGCTAATCTGGTCTTTTTTGCAGTTGTTACTTTTTAGTTTGACCGGATAGTTCAACAGACTTTTGCGTACAACGCTGCATAGCTGAAATGATGGCTGTTCGTAAGCCTTTTTCCTCTAATGTTGCTACAGCTTCTATAGTTGTTCCGCCAGGGGAACAAACCATATCTTTCAATGCACCTGGATGCATTCCTGTTTCTAGTACCATTTTTGCAGAGCCTAACACAGCTTGAGCTGCGAATTTATATGCTTGATTTCTTGGCATACCATCTAATACAGCTGCATCTGCCATTGCTTCTATAATCATATATACATATGCTGGCGAAGAACCACTTACAGATGTTACAACATCCATTAATTTTTCACTTACGATCTCCGTTTGACCAAAACTATTGAAAAGGATTAATACATCTTCTAAATCTTTTTCTGTCACCATTTCATTAGGACATAGCGCAGACATTCCTTCTCCAACAAGAGCAGGTGTATTAGGCATTACTCGTACAACCTTCAACTTTTTATCAAAAGCATCTTCAGTACTTTTAATGCTTTTCCCTGCAGCGATCGTTACGACGATAACATCGTTTTTTATCACTTCTTTTATTTCGTTAATTATTGATGCGTATAGGTCTGGTTTAATTGATAAAATTAAAATATCAGCATTTTTAGCTACTTCATTGTTGTCAGTTGTTGTAGTTAGCCCATATTTTTCACTAGCATTTTTTAAATTCGTAGTGTTTAAATCTGAACAAATGATTTTATTTGAAGACACTATATTTTTGTTTATCATCCCGCCAATCATAGCCATTCCCATATTTCCGCATCCGATGAATCCAATTTGTTTATCCATAATAACTCAATCTGGCTCCTTTTATCATAAATTATATCGGTTTCAAATTATTATTCTAAAATAACAATAACATCCAAGTGCAATATAAAGAAACATTCTAAGAGAATACGTTCTTTTTTGCAATACAAAAAATAAAGAAATCAATTTTATTCTGTACTAAACAAGTGCATTCTCAATTATTTAATATTTTATGTTATTTACTATTTGGTAACGTTTAAAAGCATGTTGGAGAATAGGTATAGTTATATCAACTTTTTCTAGATATGGTGATATTCATAAGTGTGTACATAATTTCATACTTAAAGCTTATCGCTCTATTCATTTTGCAAAATACCTCTTGACACAAAAACGAAATATATAGCATAATATAAAAAATCAAATGGAAAATCGTTGAAGGGAAATAGTACATATGTCTTCTTACGAAAGAGAGTGGAATTCACCGGCTGAAAGATTCCTCGTATAGAATGTATCGAACCTATCCCCGAGTCTTAAATGAAAGTTTAGGCGTACGCCTGCGTTATAGGCGCCAAGTGGATATCTATGTATATCAATTAAGGTGGTACCGCGGAACAATGACCGTTTCGTCCTTTTTATTTTATTAAGGGCGAAGCGGTCATTTTTATTTTGCTCTTTAATAGGCTAGGTGCAGCACTGATAAGAATAGAAGCCGCTGTAAGCTGTATGAATAGAAGTGAAATTTATAAAAAATTTTGATTTTAGACTTGGGGGATACAAAAGTGAAAAAACAACGAATTGTTGTAAAGATTGGGAGTAGTTCCTTGGCAGATAGTCACGGAGGCATCTCTAAAGAACAACTTTCAGATCACGTTGCTGCATTGGCACGATTGAAAGAGGAAGGGCATGAAGTTTTACTAATTACATCCGGGGCAGTCGCTGCAGGTTTTTCTGCTCTAGGGTATTCTAGTAGACCTGTTACAATTAAAGGGAAACAGGCTGCTGCTGCTGTCGGACAAAGTTTATTAATGCAGGCATACACGGAGGAATTCCGTAAATATGGTATCGTTACTGCACAACTTTTACTAACGAGAAGTGATTTTTCTAGAAAAGAACAATACAGTAACGCTTACGCTACTTTAGGAGAGCTACTAAACCGTTCCGCTCTTCCAATAATCAATGAAAATGATTCCATTTCTTTAGAAGAGCTGACGTTCGGTGATAATGATATGCTGTCAGCTTTAGTAAGCGGACTTGTTTCGGCAGATATGCTCATGATTTTTACCGATGTGAACGGTTTATATGACCAAAATCCTCAGAAAAATGCGGATGCGAAAAAATATCATTTCCTTCCTGAGGTAACGGAAGAAATTGCTTCTCTTGCAGGAGATGCTGGCTCAAAACTTGGGACTGGCGGTATGAAATCAAAAATCGATGCTGCAAAGACGGCACTATCTCTTGGAGTGAGTGTATTTATCGGAACGGGATGTGGACAGGAGAAGTTTTTAGATGTTATGAAGGGCAAAGGTGATGGAACATATATCGGGAATGCTCCTCAAAAAGTGATTAAGATGAACAAGCAATGGATCGCCTTGCATTCGCTTGTTAGCGGACAAATTGAAGTAGATGCGGGGGCAGCCACTGCCATCATTCAACATGGAAAGAGTTTACTTCCTGCTGGTGTTACTAGTGTGTCTGGATTTTTCCAAGTGGATGAAGTCGTGGAAGTAATTACGCAACAAGGGCTCGTAATAGGAAAAGGACAATGCACATATAGCGCAGAGGAACTAAGGAATTTAAAAGGTATGCAAAGCCAAGATATTCAAGCAAGAGGCGAAAGGCATAATTATGAAGTCATCCATAGAGATCACTGGGTTTCATTGTAAGCTTTAATTCTAGTACAAGAAAGATTTAGATACTGGTGTTAAAGGGCTCTCAAACTGTAACCTTTAAAAAGGAGGAAATAAAATGAATGAAGTATTGGCAAAGGGAAAAAGAGCAAAAGAGGTTGCTCGAGAACTTGTTCTTAAATCTACGAGTCAAAAAAACGAAGCACTTGCTGCAATTGCTGAAAGGCTAATAGTAGAAACAGCTTATATTTTAAAGGAAAACAAACGAGATATTGAAGAAGGTAAGGCGAAAGGGTTTTCCGATTCTCTTCTTGATCGTCTTATGCTCAATGAACAGCGTATTATTGATATGGCAGAGGGGATTAAGCAGTTAATTGAATTACGCGATCCTGTTGGAGAATGTGTAAGTGCATGGGAGCGACCAAATGGATTATCTATTCAGGAAATGCGTGTACCACTTGGTGTTGTCGGAATGATTTACGAGGCAAGACCGAATGTAACGGTAGATGCTGCTACAATTTGTTTGAAAACAGGAAACGCAGTCATATTACGTGGTAGTTCTTCTGCTATCAATTCTAACAAAGCCATCGTTGCTGTTATTCACCGAGCGCTCAAACAAACAAGCTTGCCTCCAGAAAGTGTACAGCTCATAGAAGATACAACGCGAGATAGTGCAAAGCAGTTGTTTACATTGAATGAGTACTTAGATGTTCTTATCCCAAGAGGCGGCAAGCAGTTAATAGATACTGTAGTGAGAGAAGCATCTGTTCCAGTACTTGAAACAGGTGCGGGAAATTGTCATATTTTCATTGATGAAACAGCGGATAAACAAATGGCATTTGATATTATTATAAACGCAAAAACGCAGCGTCCATCTGTATGTAATGCAATAGAAACGATTGTACTTCATGAGAAGTGGGCGCAGCAATTTGGTAGCGAGCTGTTTTCTTCTTTGAATGAAAGAGGCGTGGAGCTACGTGGAGATAGTAAAGCATTGGCAATTGATTCTTCTATTGCATTAGCTTCAGAAGAAGATTGGGAAACAGAGTTTTTATCTCTCACACTGGCAGTTAAAGTGGTTTCCACTACAGAAGAAGCGATTCATCATATAAATACGTATGGATCCATGCATTCCGAAGCGATTATTACAGAGAACGAGGAAAACGTCAGTAAGTTTTTCACATCTGTTGATGCCGCAGCACTCTACCATAATGCATCGACTCGTTTTACAGATGGATCTGAATTCGGATTCGGTGCAGAAATTGGCATTAGTACACAAAAGCTACACGTAAGGGGACCAATGGGGCTACCTGCATTAACTTCTACAAAATATGTGATTCGTGGAAATGGTCAGATTCGAAGATAAAAGACACGCAATTAGTTTTATATATGAGTAAGGACAGTAAGGGACGATGTTCCTAATGTCCTTTTTTTATGCATAATTTTAGATTGGTAATAAAAGGTAGTTTAAGGAACTTACCTAAAAAATGAATGCTTAGCTTAGTAAAAGGTCGTGGATGAAGAAAACAAAAAACTAAAAAAGACAATGCCATTTTACTTGGTAAATTGTCAAAATTGTAGACGTAGTAAAGGAGGATCGGCGCATTTTGAAAAAACAAGCTAAGACAAAAATACAATAAGCTGCCCATATGGACAGCTTATTTACATAATTTTCGATATAGGAAGTTATTGTATTTAATTTATTCAATACTTATTATTGCTCTACAAGTAAATAACGTTAATTCATTGACCTTGCGATTTCTAGCATTTTTTCCTTTGGTAATCTTGTACTTTGCATTTCTACATATGTTCCAGCTTGTGTCCAACAGAGTAAACCACCTGTAATGAGTTCTCCATTCTTGTCCAGTGTTCCACTATTTCCCCATGCTGAAAAATAACCTTTATTTCCGTTAATCACAATTTGTTCAGCATGGGTGAAGTCTTTATCAGATAATGGAATTCTCCTACTCAAGTGAATAGCAACCATTAGCTTTGTATCCTTGCTATCCATATAATGTAGGCTTATCCAAGGAGATGTTTTTGTATCTAATGTCCAATCATCTGGAATCTTTTTTGGAGATAAAATAGTGAAATTAACTTTTTTCTGTATTTCTGGAATAGTAGTGCTGTTGTGATTATACTTAATTTCTTTAGCAATGATTGTCATTGGGTAACTAATTAAAAGTATTAAGGTAATGAATAAACGAAATGAAGCTATCAATTTATTACCTCGATTCTAATTTGATTTTCTGACAGGTAGTATTTCCAAACTATTATTTTTTATTAAATAACCTGTCTCTTTTGTTTAACGAGGAATCATGTATATTTCATACATATTCAGTTAACGCATCATTATCGGTAGAGAGGAAAAAGAAGGAACCCTATAAAGTAGTATTCAATTTTTTGGATGAATATAGAGCGACCTAAATAAAAGGAGCCTCTATCAAAAGTTACTTAGTAATTTTTGATAGAGGCTTTTAATTAAAATACTTAATTGTAGTTATATATCTTTAACATATAGTGAGTGTCTTTTATTTTAAAGATTATTTACCATACAAAAAGCCCCACAAGCATAGCGCTTAATAAGGAAACAGCCATTCCGCTAACAAGAAGCTTCCAAACATTTTTACCGATTATTGATGATTTTTCCCCGCCAAATAAAGAATTGTATGTTCCATAAATCATACCTACTGTACTAAAGTTTGCAAAAGAAGCTAGAAATGTTGTGGCAACTGCAATTGTATGTGGTTGTAAAGACTTTAGGTTTGATTTTAAATCCATCATTGCAACAAATTCATTCGTTGTTATTTTTATCCCCATTAATTCAGCTACATACATAGCATCTTTTCCTGATAAACCAAGTAAAAAAGCGAAGGGACTAAAGATAATCGAGAAGATTTTTTGAATTGTTAAACCTGTTACAAAAAAGCTCAAAATACCATTTAAACATGCTGTTAAAGCTACATACCCAATTACCATCGCTAAAATAACAATAACCATATTCATCCCAACTAACATACTGTTTGAAATAGTAGAAAAGAAATCTTTTTTTTCATTTTTTGAAGGTGAATAAATAACATCCTCTTCTTTAGTAACTTCTACAGGATTTAAAACATTAGCCAAGATTAATGCATTAATACAGTTTAAAGGAATAGCGCTGAAAATATATGTTGCTGGAACCATTGATAGATAAGCACCAAGAATAGATCCGCTGACGCTACTCATACTCATAATTCCAAAAGTCAACAAACGATTTTCTTTTAACACAGATAATTGATCACGAACAACTGCAAGTGCTTCCGTATTTCCTAAAAACATCATTTGAATGGAAAAGAAGCTTTCTAACTTTGGTAAACGAGAAATCTTTGAAATGATTGCACCAACTTTATCAATAATCCAAGTTAAGATTCCAAAATACGAAAGAATATCAAAGAAAGTGATAACAAAAATGATAGGAAGTAAGGCGCTAAAGAAGAAATCAACTGTTTGATTTTCCATAGCTGAAGGAAATGCAAATCGAATTCCTTCATTCGCACATGATAGTAGCCAACTGAAAAATGACGCAATTTTATTAATGATAATACTGCCCAATTTCGTGCCTAACATAAACCACGTAATAAAAAGCTCCAATATTATTAGAATAACAATTGGTCTCCATTTTATTTTTCTTTTATTAGGCGAACATAGGAAAACGATTAATATTACAACGAAAATCCCTAACATATTTAATATGAAATGCATGTCAACAACTCCTTGAGAGTTATTATTTGTATATAAAAAAGCTCCTATTCTTCCTAATTTAGATTACAACGATAAGTTATGAAGAATGTAAATGATGTTAGGGATTAATTCATATTATTTTTAAATACTAAAAAGAACTTAATACATAGCAAACAAGCAGGTAGAATTGAAAGTTTTTCATATCTGTTGATGCTGCTGCACTGTATCACATAATGCATCAACTCGTTTTACTGATGGATTTGAATTCGGATTCGGAGCAGAAATTGGTATCAGTACGCAAAAACTACACGTAAGGGGATCAATGGGACTAAAATACGTGATTCGTGGATGAAAAAAGTATCCTGCTATTTGTGGGTAGTAAAACTCCCACCTCAAAATTCGGCTGGAGCACGAAAGTTAGGTGAGAGTCGGGTTGATTAAAGTTTCACTTTATAGAGTAATAGGTCTATTAATCTAACAAGGTAGGTTATGCCCAAAGGAAAAAGGATAGAGAGTAATATTCATAAATCGAAAACATATGCAAAGTAAAAACGAGCACTCCTATTTATAACGATAGGGTGCTCGTTTTTCTATCTATGCACAGAAAGAAAAAATCATCATTTACATAAAGGGGATTTGTAATTGTATGTTCATCTTTCGTTCATAATTATTGGTTATTGTAAAAATAGTACAAGTGGAAATTCATTATACCTTCTACGTTAGTTGCAAACCCTGTAATACTTTTCATCATAATCGTCAGAGAGTGAAAAATTATTCTCATGTATTACTCACAATAGGAAAAATATTTTCTAAATGTAGTAAGAACAGATTAGAAGGAGTTACTGAATAAAAAATTCATCAAAGAGGAGTTGAAGTAATATGAAATCATTGTATGGCAGATTTGTCATTATATCCGCTGTTATTATGGTAGTTAGTAGTGTAGTGGCATTTCTATTTACAAATATATTTTACCATGTTTATTTAAAACCATATAACAGTGAAAAAATTTTAAAGTATGCCTTATATATAGAACATTTATATGATGAAGATAGCGAACTAAATAAAGAGACATATTTACAATCTATTTCAAATCTTGGTTTTGCAATTTATGTGGTAGATGAAAAAAAACAAGGAAAACGATATGGAGAAGGCTTTAAAAAAATTAATATTAGCGACGAGGATATTAATAATGTATTAAATGGAAATATATATAACGGGATTGAGAACTATCCTAATCGATTGTTTTCCACTGGTTTCTTTGACAATACAGTAGCAAATAGTATCGGAATCCCAATTCATACGAATGGCCAGCAATATGCTCTATTTATTCGCCCGGATATTCAACAGCAATTTGGAGAGTTACGAATTTTTTACACAGTATTGTTAGCGCTAATTGTATTAATTAGCTTAACTTGTATAGCGATAGCTACGCGTTTTGTTGTTCGCCCGATTCAAAATTTTACACAAGCTACACAAGAAATCGCGAGTGGAAAGTATAATTTAGTATTACCAGAATATCGAAAAGATGAAATTGGAGTGCTTGCTAAGAACTTTCGAAAGATGGCAAAACGGTTGCAAAACTCTGAACAAATGCGTCAAGAATTCGTTTCGAATGTTTCACATGAATTTCAATCGCCATTGTCATCTATTCAAGGGTTTTCTAAAACAGTAAAAACAGAAGATTTAACTGAATTAGAAAAACATCGTTACTTGAGTATCATTGAATCAGAAAGTCAACGTATGTCTAATATGTGTAAACAATTATTAACACTTGCATCACTTGATCAAGAAAAAATTACTTTGCGTAAAGAGTTTTTCAATCTAGGAAAACAAATAAGAAGTATTATATTTACGTCTGAGTGGGAATGGCAAGAAAAAGATCTTGCAATTGAAACAGATATTCCTTATATCGAAATTTATGGGGATAAAAATCTACTTCATCAAGTTTGGACGAATGTATTTACTAACAATATCAAATTTACAGAAAGCGGGGAAAGTATTTCGTTTGAAGCTGAAGAAAATGAATTAGAGTGACGTATTGCTATTATTGATAGGGGATGTGGTATTCCAAACGAAGAGATAAAAAGAATCTTTGATCGATTTTATAAAGTTGATTCAGCTAGAAATAGAAATATTAAGGGGAGTGGATTAGGATTAGCCATTGTTAAAGATATTATTGAACTTCATGATGGTGTAATAACAGTGGAAAGCGAGGTAGGGGGTGGTACAACCTTTACTATTTATCTTCCAAAAAATAGAGAAGGAATGGATGTAGAGGAGTAATAACTAAAGTTTTTTTAGAAAGGGACCTTTTCCGTATATATTAATGAAAGCTTTGTACTTATAAAAGGTGAAGTCACATTATAAAATTGTTTTTTGTAATGTTCCATTCATAATCCGTTCATATTTCTTAATTATGATAAGTGTATAGATAAAGCACAACATAAGGAGGGAAAAGGAATGTTTTTAGCTCTTAAAGAATTAAAACAATCAAAATTAAGGTACGGATTAATTGGTACAATCATGATTTTATTATCATTTCTTGTACTTATCATATCAGGATTAGCGAATGGATTATCCAATGCGAATGCTTCTTCTATTCTTGAAATGAAAGCAGAGAAATTTATAGTATCAGGAGATGCTGAAGGGAAATTACTACGGTCTCAAATTAAGAAAGAAGATGTAGATAAGGTATTAGCACAAGTTACTGAAAAAGAAGCGGTACCAATGCATATTGCAATGTCTACATTTGAGAAAGAGGGAAGTTCAAAGAAGGTTGATATTGCAATCTTTACAAATAAACAAGATTCATTTATTACTCCAAAGGTTATTGAAGGAAAATCAAGTGACTTAGCAGACAATGAAATTATTATTGATCAATCTGCGAAAAATAAAGGGTTAGCATTAAATGATGAAATTGTAGATCCTATATCTAAAAAGGTATTTAAAGTCGTTGGATTTATAGAAAATGAAATGTTTAGTCATGCACCAGTTGCTTATATGAATGAGAAAGTATGGGAAAGCATTGCGCTTCCACATCAAAAAGAGTACAACGTTATTGCTTTAAATACCGATAAAGAAATTAATAATGCAAAAGTAGCTGATAAAAAAGAAGTATTACAAAGTATTCCTGGATATAAAGAAGAGCAAGGAACTTTAACAATGATTATTGCATTTTTACTTGTGATTACAGCGTTGTTAATTGGTGTATTCTTCTATGTTATTACTTTACAAAAGACACAACAATTAGGTGTATTAAAAGCGATCGGGACGAAAAACTCTTATTTAGCTAATAGCTTAGTAGTACAAGCTGTATTTTTAACTGTTGTTGCATTAATAGTAGGTATTGGTTTAACACTCGCGGTACAAACTGTGTTCCCTGAAAGTATGCCGTTCTTACTAACAACGACAATGATGGTGCAGTATTCTATTATCTTTATTGTAATTAGCGTGTTAGGAACATTGATTTCTTTATACCAAGTGTTGAAAGTAGATGCATTAGAAGCTATCGGAGGTGGGATGTAATGGTGACAGATTTAAAGTGGGAGACACCAGCATCATTATTAAAACTAGATAAAGTCAGTAAAGTGTATGGGGAAGGCGATACGGAAGTGACAGCTTTACATCCCATCACACTAAATGTAAGAGAAGGGGAATTCATTGGTATTGTTGGACCATCTGGATCAGGTAAAAGTACATTACTTTCCATTGCGGGAGCACTTTTATCTCCTTCTAAAGGTAATATTTATGTATCTGGTCAAGATATAACTAGTTTATCGGAAAAAGAAATGACGGATGTTCGTTTGAAACGAATCGGATTTATCTTTCAGTTTGCAAACTTAGTGCCATTCTTAACAGTAAAAGAACAGCTTCTATATATTGCAAAATTAAAAGGAGAAAATAAAACTGCAGCAAACGAATATGCAACTGAATTACTAAAAACATTTGGATTAACACATCGAATTAACCACTATCCTAGACAACTTTCTGGTGGTGAAAAACAACGGGTAGCCATTGCACGTGCTTTTATGAATAATCCAGATTTAATTTTAGCCGATGAGCCTACTGCTAGTTTGGACTCAAAACGTGCTAGAGAAGTAGTTGAAATGATGAAGCATGAAGTAAAGAAAAATAAAAAAGCAGCAATTATGATTACGCACGATGAAAAAATGCTTGATGTATGCGATCGTATATTGACGCTTCGAGATGGAAAATTACTACGAAAAAATGAAATTTGATAAAGACGCTCTTACAGAATTAGATGTAAGAGCGTTTTTTGATCAAAATAATTTTGGTAAGTATTTTATCTAAAGACCAATTGTCATAATGTAATGTGTTTTTTAACCCATAAATTGACCGTGAACTTTAAATGAAAATGCTTATTATCAGTGTAGGATATTCGGAATGATTAGCTTATTCACTAGAATATTTATGTTTGCCTGTATTTTGTTAAAGGGGGAACGCTAGCATTTCGGAAGAAACCACGCTAAGAGCATGCAAGATTTCATACAGTTTTTTGGCTAATCAAGTAATAAATAAGAATCCTAAAATCTACACCAGGATAGGAATGTATACAAAATGAATAGAGTCATAGAAAAAGAAAAAGGGGATTCCTTGTGAAAGTAGGGATCATTTTTTTTGCTACCTATAATGATACGCTATGTTAACTTCATATGAATATGTTATACAATAGATTTAAAAAGAGTTGGAGAGAACAATGAGTATAAACTATCCATTTAAACCAAAATCAAATCGCTATTTAGTACCAGGACAATTTGGGGCTATTCCTTTAGATAACAGGAAATTTGTTTGTGGCAGGGTAATTGAAATGGAACCAAATAGTAGAAGGGGATTTTTAGCAGGCTTGATGGATTGGATCGGGGATAGTCCACCTATAGCTGAGGATTTAAAAGGGTGTAAAACATTAATACAACTGAATGTTCACATTAAAACCATTCATGAAACAGCATTGGATGGTTGTATAAGTGGCTATCGTTCTTTAAAGTTAGATGGGGTTGAAGAAGATTATTTCACTTCACAACTGGTTCATGATGAGAATTGCATGTTGATGAAAGGATACTCGGTACTTAGGCAGGCGACTCAAGAAGAAGCGGATACGTACGGTCAGCTAGGTGCCGCAGGCTATATGATGATTAAATGTTACGCAGAAGATTTATTAGTAAGTAAATAACTTCCGCTAACGATAATTATGTGTAAATGAGCTGTTCATATGGACAGCTCATTATATTTTTTACTTAGCGTTGTTTTTTCAAAAATGCTGGAGGTACCTCCATGTCCATCTAGATTGAGTTTTCTATAAACTTCTGTCCTTGTTACTTACATGATTGAATTATTATTTATTTGTTTTTAAAAATACGCATACCAAATATACCTTGATAAGGTGTGTTTTTTAGATTATGCAATTTTCTACTCGGTATTGGATACAGTGTACTCATAAACGACACCTAAAATATCAAGATGGTCTTTTTGTCCATTTTTCTGTGAATTATGGATATAATTTTATCTTAGGTTGATAGTGATGTGCTGGTACCCCTATTAGATATTTTGCTCAAATTTTCATTGATAGATAATTATGTCGGTGTATGATCGGGAAAATGATCATTTCTAAACTGCCTGGGGGTTATACCAGTGTATTTTTTAAAGATTTTTATAAAATAACTTTGGTCGTTGAAATTCAGCCACATGCCGATGTCTAAAATCGAATAATTTGTTAAAAGTAATAGTTTTTTTGCTTCGTCAACTCGTTGACGTTGAATGTATTCACTTAGTGGTTTACCAACCTCTTTTTTAAAAAGTGATGATAAGTAATTTGGGCTTAAATGACACATTTGTGCAAGGTGATCAAGTGTGATGTTGTCATAAAGATGGTCATAAATATAATGTTGACAAGCTGTAATTATTGCAGAATATTTTTCTTCATTTAATTGGTGCACACGATTGGTAAAATCCATTATGGCTTCTTCCATTAATTTTAAAATTGCTTTTAAGCTTCCTAATTCCTCGAGTTGTTGAATATAGAAATCATTTAAGGTAAAGGCCGTTTCATCATTTAAACCACCTTCAATGGCCGCTCTGCAAACAAGAGCAATTCCAGTTATCATTAAATTTTTTTCACTTCTTAGGCGATTTCGTTTCGATAATAACCCTAATTCCGCCTCACCGACAATAGAGTAATCGAAGATATCCCTTAATTTATTTATCCGTCCTTTTTTGACATAATCAAGCAAAACTCGTTCATATGAAAGATTGGAATGGAAAATGAAATTCCTTCTCCCTTTTGAAAGCTCAAGATCCGGATTCTCTAATTCAATTATATCAAGGGTCAGCGCTTTATTGTTTTGGATGACCATCGTTTTATCAAGCTTTTTATGGTACATCAAATAATAAACCAATAGACTAATCGTCAGGAATTGTTGACTATCAATAATGGGGATGGAACGATAGTATTCAATGAGTTTCCTTTTATTCAGGTTTCCGTTAAAAGTATCAAGGATCTTACTAATATTTTCATCAGATATTTGTGAATCAAGGGTAGGTCCTAAAATAATGGTACCTAAAAATAGGTTCGTTTTTTTTAGATTGACAAAGAAAAAGTTCAAATTTGAGTTCGAAAAGAAAATAGGAAAATCCTTAGGATTCTCTTCATAAGTATAGACACTGATTTGCTCTTTGAACTGGCTGTAATATGAATGTCCCCGTAAGTCTTTACTTGAAAATTCGTGTTCAATCTCACCAAATTGATTGACATAATAAACAGGTATTTGATGAGCTTCATAAATAAGCTCACATATATATTGTAAATCTTCTATGACTATTTCCATCGATTCCATAAACTCCATTCATTTTTTTGAAATTGGTTATATTTTTGTAATACTTAAATAAATACTATTATTCGTAAAATAATACAATATTTCTTTTTATACAAGCAATAAAATGATTGATGTAACAAATTATAAGTAGGGAGGAATTAAACATGGAATTATCAAATAAAATTGCTGTCATAACTGGTGCAGGAAGTGGAATCGGAAGAGCAAGCAGTTTGAAACTTGCTAGAAACGGTGCAACAGTTGTATTAGTCGATTTCAATCAGGAAACAGGAGAAGAAACGTTAAAACTTGTGAAAGACCAAGGTGGAGAAGGTATCTTTGTTCAGGCCGATGTCTCGAAAACTGAAGATGTGCAAAACTATGTAAATAAAGCAGTCAAAAAATATGGACGTATTGATATATTTTTCAACAATGCAGGTGTTATTCAAAAGTTCTCACCTTTCACTTCAATAGAAGAATCCGAATTTGACCGCATTATGTCTATCAATGTAAAAGGGGTCTTCCTTGGAATGAAATATGTGTTAAAAGTGATGGAGGAGCAAGGAAGTGGCTCAATTATTAATACTGCTTCTACTGCAGGGGTTCGTCCTGAACACAGTGTAGCTGCATATTCTGCAAGCAAACATGCGGTTGTAGGCTTAACCAAGGGTGCTGCATTAGAATATACGAAAAAAGGAATTCGCATTAATGCACTCTGTCCTGGCGGTGTGAAAACAGCATTAACAACAAGTGTTGAAGCTCAGTTTGCAAAAGGTGGATACGTTCCAGAAGAGATTTCCAATATGAGAATGGGGCGTTATGCTGAGCCGAAAGAACTCGCTGAAATGGTTGCTTACTTAGCATCAGATAAGGCAAGCTATATGTCTGGTTCAATTGTTCTTGTAGATGGCGGGCTAACTTTATAGTCAATAAAAACTTCGAATAGGATTTTTTCTATTTAATAATTAGGGGCAGTTATGACTGTCCCTAATTTCGTTATTTTATTTATTTTCTAAATTGGATGGCTATGCCTCTAAAACCCCGCCAGAATAGGAATATATATATAAATGCATAGATTCATAGAACGAAAAAGAAGGTTCCCTTGTGAGAGGTTTCATTCCTATCCTTGCTACCGATAATGAAACGATATGTTAACCTTATATGAATATCCTATTCATCCAAATTTGCACAAATTTTTTCTTGCTGATGGTACAATTAAGGTAATAGAGGGAGAACATGAAATATATTGTATTTTATGGAACTCTGTTTCTTATAATCGGTACTGCAATGGGACAAAACAAATTTCTATGAAATCATTTATGATGAATGCAAATTCATATTGGAGCTGAAACAAATGGATTATATAAGTTATTTAAGAAATATGGTTGGACATGAAAAAGTAATTATGGTGGTCGCAGGTTGTTTTGTATTGAATGAAAAGAATGAAGTGCTTTTGCAATTACGATCTGATAATGGAAAGTGGGGACACCCTGGTGGATTTATGGAATTTGGCGAGACAGTTGAAGATACAGCAAGGAGAGAAGTGTTTGAAGAAACTGGTTTAAAATTAGGACACCTTGAATTCTTTAATGTGTATTCTGGAAAAAAATTCGAAAGAACGCTATCTAACGGTGATCAAGTTGCCTTAGTGAAATTGACTTATATTTGTAGAGATTTTCATGGAACATTACATACTGATAACGAAGAAAGTTTACAGCTAAAATTTTTCCCCTTAGATAACTTGCCTGAATTATGGCAGAATCAACAAGAAGTTTTGGATGATTTGTTGGAGTTTATGGAAATAAAGAAGTGAATTTTCCTATCAAGTAGACAAAAGAACCAAATGGTTATGCACACTTAGATAACATAAAACCCTCCTAAAATCAGAAAGAGGACAAAACCTGTTATTATGAGATTTGTCCTCCTTTTTGATATGATTTTACTGCCGCTACCGATAATTATGTAAATGAGCTGTCCATATGGGCAGCTTATTGTATTTTTTGCTTAGCGTTGTTGTTTAGCCATTTTTTTCAGAAATGCTGAGGATACACCTTAAAATACGAATGAAAATCCGATATATATTTGGAAGGATAATGCCCCATCCATACTCTGTTCATAATTCTTAGATAATATAAATCTTGTAATAGTAAGAGAAATTTTGTAAAGGGGTGATTGATGTGCTAGCATCAGCTATTACATTTATTACGGCAGCACTTATTTTTTATTCAATTGGGGTTTGGAGTGAAAAGATTCAAAAGACATTAAAACCTTGGCATGTGGTTATATTTTGGGTTGGATTAGCATGCGATACGATTGGTACTACATTAATGGAGAAAATGGCTTCAGAAGGTTCTCTATTAAGCTTTCATGGAATAACGGGTTTATCAGCAATTTTACTTATGCTATTTCATGCTGTGTGGGCTACTGTAGTTTTGAAGAAAAAGGATATAAAAATGATTGCAAAGTTTCACACATTTAGTGTAATTGTGTGGTTCATTTGGTTAATTCCATATGTTTCAGGGCTTGTATATGGAATGACAAACAATTCATAAATTGAATTTGAATTTTCTGGACGAAAATAAGGTTACTCATACATTAGGAGATATAAGAAGAAACTTAAAGAAAAAGAAAAACGTATATTACATTAATAAGTAAAATCCCCTTAACATAAGTCGAGGGGATTTTGTAAAGCAAATAAATAATTCTAATGGTCGAATGAGGGAAGACTGCTCTTTATAGTAGGATAAACATTATAAACATCTATTTTTATATTGTTTAGGTGAAATACCAGTATGTTTTTTAAAAATCTTTGTAAAATGACTTTGGTCGTGAAAATTTAATAATGTAGAAATTTCGGATATAGAATGTCTCGTATAAGTCATTAACTTCTTTGACTCATCTACTTTGACACGCTGAATATATTCATTTAGAGAAATTCCAACTTCTTTTTTGAAAAGGGAAGATAGATAACTAGGGTTTAATGTGACTATTTCTGCAAGGATAGTTAGTGTAATATCACCATAAAGATGAGTAAATATATAATTTTGGCATTCGTTTATAGGTTTGGAATGTTGCTGCATTGTACCATTTTTGACACGTTCTGCAAACTCAAGTAAAGCATTCTCCAAAAAAGGGGCAATGGCTTCATTTTTATGTATTTCTTCGAGTTTTTGTATAAATAAATCGCTAAGAGTATATGCGATTTCAGGGAAAAGTCCTCCTTCTATCGCAGATCTAGTTGCAAGTGTAATAGCTGCAATGGCAGAATTTTTTTGGCTTCGCAGGTGACTCGTCTTTGATAACACCCCAAGCTCTCCTGATTCAGGTAATCTCCTTAGATTTTTAATTAAATCATCCATTTTCCCTTGCTTAATACACTCAAATATTTTCCTCTCAGCTAGTGGATCGATATGAGTTAATGTACTTTGTCGTTGCTCCGATATATGTATTTCGGGCTGTTCAATTTTAAATTCCACCTTTTTTACAAGCATGTTTTTTTGCAGAACATCTGCTATGTTCAATTGTTTCTGATACAGCATGTAATAAAGCACTAAACTTATATTTAAAAAACTCAAATTATTTAATACGGGTAGAGAACGATAATATCGAATCATTTCTTCTTTGTCTATTTTTAGTTGAAGATCATTAACGATACCTTTAATTGATGTTTCTGATAGCCTGGAATAAAGGACGGGTCCAACAATGATGTTCCCACTAATTCGGTCGTTCAAACGCAGATTAATTGCGAAAAAATTTTCAAGAAAGGCTGTCTCTTCTAATGACGGAAAAGTAAAGGGAGGCTGTTCTTTAAATATTTCATTAAGTATCGCCTCTTTTGAAGAATACATAGGGTTATGCTGAATATTGGACGAGATTTCAAATACTAAATCTCCATTGTTATTAAGAAAATAGACAGGTGTTTTATGTACGTCAAAGACTAGTTTACAAATATAATATAAATCCTCTAGTTTGGAGAAACTCATTATTTTAACCCCTATTCTTTAAAAATTAGCTAAATTTTTTACCAGTATTCTAAAAAATATACCATAACATCTAAAGAATAATAACTATAATGACATTAAGAAAGCGTTTACTTAATTATTTTTTAGGAGGGCTATCATGAAAAGGGATATTAAGAAAATCATTTCACAAATGACATTAGAAGAAAAGGCAAGTCTATGTTCTGGATTAGACTTTTGGAATACAAAAGGGATTGAGCGATTAGGAATTCCTTCAATTATGGTAACTGATGGACCACACGGACTTAGAAAACAGGCAGAGGGAGCAGATCACTTAGGGATTTATAACAGTATTCCAGCGACTTGTTTCCCTTCAGCAGTAGGATTAGCAAGTACATGGAATAAAGAATTAATAAAACAAGTAGGAGTTGCATTAGGAGAAGAATGTCAGGCTGAAAATGTAGGAGTTCTCCTTGGACCAGGTGCAAATATAAAACGTTCGCCACTATGCGGAAGAAACTTTGAATATTTTTCAGAGGACCCGTATTTATCATCACAAATGGCTGCAAACCATGTTAAAGGTGTACAAAGTCAAGGGGTTGGAACGTCATTAAAACATTTCGCTGCTAATAATCAGGAGCATCGCAGAATGTCTGTAGATGCAATTGTTGATGAAAGAACATTGCGTGAAATCTATCTTGCTAGCTTTGAATATGTTATTAAGGAAGCACAGCCTTGGACAGTAATGAGCGCTTACAACAAAGTGAATGGTGAATACGCTTCGGAAAATAACTATCTATTAAATGATATTTTAAAAGATGAATGGGGATTTGAAGGTTTTGTCGTTTCTGATTGGGGTGCAGTAAATGAGCGTGTTGCAAGTTTAGCTAACGGTTTGGAGTTAGAAATGCCTTCAAGCTTTGGAATTGGTGAGAAGAAAATTGTCGACGCAGTTAACTGTGGTAAGTTATCTGTAGAAAAGCTTGATCAAGCAGCAGAGCGATTACTTTACATTATTTTTAAAGCTTATGATAACCAATTAGAAAACGCTGTGTATAGTAAGGACGCGCATCATCAGCTTGCAAGAGAAGTTGCAAGTGAAAGTATGGTTATGTTACAAAATGAAGCTTCCATTCTTCCGCTGAAAAAAGAGGGAACGGTAGCAGTAATTGGAGGATTTGCAAAGCAACCACGTTTTCAAGGTGGCGGAAGCTCTCATATTAATCCAACAAATCTTGAAAGTATTCTCGAAGAAATTGAAGCGGTATCAGGTGAAAAAACGAACATATTATTTGCCCAAGGCTATGACATTGCAAGTGATGATGTAAATGAAAGCATGGTTAATGAAGCAAAAAAAATAGCAGAGCGAGCAGATACAGCGGTCCTTTTCGTTGGACTTCCAGATCGTTATGAATCTGAAGGCTTTGATCGAAAGCATTTACAGATGCCAGAAAATCATGTGCAATTAATTGAGGCTATCGCTGAAGTTCAAAGTAATATCGTTGTAGTTTTAAGTAACGGTGCTCCAATTGAAATGCCATGGATAGGTAAAGTAAAAGGAATACTTGAAGGCTATTTAGGTGGCCAAGCATTAGGCGGGGCGATTGCCGATATATTATTTGGTGATGCGAATCCAAGCGGGAAATTAGCGGAAACATTCCCGAAAGTGTTAAGCGATAATCCTTCTTACTTAAACTTCCCTGGTGAAGGGGACAAAGTGGAATACAAAGAAGGTGTGTTCGTCGGATACCGTTACTACGATGCGAAAAATATTGAACCGTTGTTCCCATTTGGTTTTGGATTAAGCTATACAAATTTTGAGTATAGTAATCTTTCAATAAATAAGAAAGAGATAACGGATACGGACACTGTTTCTATCAGTGTGAACGTGAAAAATACTGGTAGTAGAGCAGGGAAAGAAATTGTTCAGCTTTATATAAAAGATGTTGAAAGCAGTATGACTCGTCCTGAAAAAGAGCTAAAAGGATTTGAAAAAGTAGAATTGCAACCGGGAGAAGAAAAAACGGTTAGCTTTACTTTAAATAAAAGATCATTTGCTTATTATAATGTTGAATTAAAGGACTGGCATGTTGAAACAGGTGAATTTGAGATTTTAGTAGGAAAGTCTTCAAAAGAGATCGTTTTACATGATAGCATGTATGTTCAATCAACGACTATAACTCAAAAACCAGTGCATCGTAATACGTTACTTGGGGACATATTTACGGACCCAATCTTAGCACCAATCGCAAAAGGGCTTATGGAAAAAGCATTAAAAGACAGTCCGTTTGGTAGTATGACTGAAGGGGATAGTGATGCATCTGAAATGATGGACGCTATGCTGAACTATATGCCATTACGAGCATTAGTGAACTTTAGCGCAGGTGCTTTTACAGAAGAAATGTTAAGTGAAATAATTGGGATATTGAACGATGCGCAGATGAATTGATAAGTGGCGAATGCGAGGAAGTTAGGTGGGAGATAATGGCCCGGAAATGCCTAATTAAAGTTTTACTTTATCCATTGAACATTCTTTGTTGAATATTAATTAAGCTTAATAATTCATTGCAGGATGTTTCTCCAGCACGCAAAAAGGCAAATGAGAGTTAGAATCTCATTTGCTTTTTTGCGTGCTTATTTTGCTAAATGAAGAATCATATGCTTATCTATCATCTTTAATCGTTGCTTATAAATATGAACGATGAGATGGCCATGAACCTTGGAGTTTACGAAGTTGTATAATTTGACCTGTATGATATGCATCGTGCAATAGGATATTCATATATTGTTGCCAAACTGGTAGAGACGGACTTGGTTGATCCAGTTCTGCTTCTTGAAGGGATGTTAATGAAGATTGTAAGGCATCATGTACTTGGAGCGTTCGCTTCACTGTTTGTTGCCAAGCACCATCATCATTAGGTCCACCTTGGACAAAAGTGTCATCATTATTTTGTGGAGCAACAAATGTGTCATCCTGATGTAAGCGGGAAAGTAAGCGCTCTTTAAAGATTAGTAAATGGTTTGCATTTTCCCAAATCGTATTACTGGCCGTTCCTTCTGGGTGCCAACATGCTTGTGCAGCAGTAAGATTCTTTAACGCTTCTGATATCGGTGGGTACCATTCTTCTTCGTAAAAAACTTGCTTGACCCCATTTTGTAATATTTCTTTTTTACCCATTCGTATAGCCTCCTTAACTATGAGATAGACCAACAACAAGTGTTAGAGAAATTAGAAACGTACCTACTTATCATCTGATTGATGTTTGGAAGTTTCTAAAATAACAATACGGCGCCGTTGTAGTAATTGCAGAAATAAACTTATGCTTTCCAAATCATTTTTATAAACGTAATAAATTCTCCTTTCTCTTCAATAAACCTGCCTCATAGTTGAACAAGAAAATTAACTGCAGCTTAAATTTAAAAACTTGTAGCAATATAAAGTTTCAGAGAGTTTTAAAATTCTAAAAAGTTAGAAGGTATAATTCGATGAATAAAGAATTTAATACATAGCAAATAAGGAGGGGATAAAATGGAAGTCTTTCACGTGACGAGTAGAAAAAGGGAAACATACAACGTTCAAATGAAGTATTCGATACTTTTCGAATGCGCACTTGGCATTGCGGCAATTACTCATAAGAGGTTAATCGACACGCTTGAAAAATCTCAAAGCGAATGGGAAGAAATAAGACAATCTTTATCACATGAAATGATAGAACATTTACAATTTGTTGAGAAGCATAATACGTGGAAAGCGTTGCTACAGTTACTGTATGATGGAGATTTTACGGATTTATCTCAGTTTGTTCACAATATCAATTCGTTATCGGAAGTAGATTTTAAATATGTGTGCTTACCGTTTTTAGGAGAAATGCATCAAGGAAAAAGACGTTTAGCAGCAAATGGAGACGTAACTGCAATACATGAATTAAAGGAACTGGCACATGATCACCAGTTTTTCTCTACTTATATTGGCTTTATATGTGATGCAGATGTACAAGAACTAAAGGGTCATTTAATCGCGGTTATGACAGGATGGTATGAGGGTGTTATTAAGAAAGAAGAGGAGCAACTGCTCTCTATATTAAAGCGAGATTATGAAGCGAAAAATGAAATGAATAAAAAGATGAAACCGGAAGAGTTTGTCGAGTGGGCTACAGGTGGCGTTACATATATGCCAGAGCCAAGTGTGCATCACGTACTTCTTATCCCGCAAATTACATACAGACCGTGGAACATAGAAGCTGATATTGAAGATACGAAAGTGTTTCATTATCCGGTCGCAAATGAAAGTATACATCCGGAAGATCCGTATGAACCGAGTTATTTTTTAGTTCATAAACATAAGGCGCTCGGGGATGAAGCGAGATTACGAATTGTAAAAATGTTGTTTGAAAAAGAACGTACATTGCAAGAAATAACGGAAAGATTACAACTAGGAAAATCGACAGTACATCATCATTTGAAATTGTTACGTTCAGCAAAGTTAGTAGATATTCATGACGGAAAATATGTATTGAGAAAGAAAGCAGTACAGTCGTTAGCGAAAGAATTAGATGCATTTTTGAATAGATAATATACAACGGGAATGTACATAAAGGGAGGAATTTAATAGAAAAGTTGGTGAGCTATAGTGAATAGTGTATTGAAAAATCGTTCATTCTTTTTTATGTGGATTGGCAGTGCAATTTCAGAATTAGGCGGGGCTTTCGGGACGTTATGTAATTCAATTCTCGTTTATGAATTAACAGGATCAAAAACAGCATTAAGTAGTATGTGGTTACTATATTTTATCCCGTCGCTCATACTACAACTTATAAGCGGGCCATATATTGATAAATGGAGCAGAAAGTGGATTATGATTTTTTCGCAATGGATGCGGGCCTCTGTTTTCTTACTGCCTTTAGTAATGCTAGTTACTAACAGTGTAGAAGTATGGCACATTTACGTTGTTCAAATTATAGTAGGGCTCATTACGCCGCTGTATACACCCGCCAGTCAAGCGATTACACCGAGCATTGTAAGTAAAGAGCAGCTTCAAGATGCAAATGCGTATATAGATGGAATGACTCGTCTTATGATGTTTCTAGCGCCAGTATTAGGTGGTATCGTCATTCATTTTATTGGAATGAAGCTTACATTATTTTTTGTGTGCGTTTGTCTATTAATAAGTGGAGGATTATTACTTTTCATTACAGAAAAGAGGATAAAGCAAGAACTTCGAAAAACGTGGCTAGAAGAGTTTCTTCACGGCTTTACATATTTTTTCACAAAACCAGTTATCGTTTGGCTTGGTATCTTTCTAACATTCGTTCAATTTGGAGTAGGAGTAACGATGGTTACGAATCTTCCTTATATTAAAGATGAACTATCGGCAGGGTATGCTGAATACGGTTATTTTATGGCAGGATTCCCACTTGGCTATGTAGTTGGTTCCATATTAGTTGGGAAAGTGAAGTATAGGAGCCGTAGATTACTTATGCTTGGAGGATTATTCGTAGGGGGCCTTACTTACATTTCACTAGGTTTAAATAATAGTATTATTATTGCGATTGTAATCGAGGTAATTGCTGGTATATGTATTGCATTTTTCAATGTTCATAACACGACGATATGCCAACAAACTGTCCCAAGTAATATGATAGGAAAAGTATTTTCAGTGCGATTATTTTTCATACGATTGGCAATGCCATTAGGTGTGTTATTAGGGGGAATACTGAGTGAAATGTGGGGAGTGAGAGTACTATACTTTATCATTGTCTCGATTATATGTGTCACTTCTTTAATAGGAATATTGGTTCCGTATTTCAAATTTTTAGATGAGGCAATTGAGGAGAAGTCAGCATAATTCTAAAGATTTGAAACTTTATAATTGAAAACGATTATCATAATCAATTATAATAGAAGAATACTAGTATTCGTATTACAAAGAGGGAGTGGAATATATGTTTATCGAAACGAAGACATTTACAGTAAAAGAAGGTACATCTAATATAGTTGTAGAGCGTTTCACAGGAGAAGGCATTATTGAAAAATTTGAAGGATTCATCGACTTAAGTGTTCTCGTTAAAAAAGTAAGACGCGGAGATGAAGAAGTTGTAGTTATGATTCGCTGGGAATCGGAAGAAGCATGGAAGAACTGGGAAACGAGTGAAGAGCACTTAGCTGGACATAGAGCGGGCCGCGGTAAGCCAAAACCAGATCATATCATTAAGGTTGAGCACGGAGTTTATTATGTGAAATCATCGAAATCGGCTTATCAACAGTCGTAAAAATACATTTGTTTAATTATATTCTTTCGAATAAATAACCATCTATCTGCTTACTGATAGATGGTTATTTATATTGAATAAAGAGAATGATTCGCATGTGATGTAAGAATAATTAACGGATAAGTTAAAACTAGAAATGTTATAATATAAACTCGATCAGTGAGTAAGATTAGGAGGAACAATAATGGTTCAATCGATAGTTCATATCGCATTAGTAGTAAAAGACTATGATGAGGCAATAGAATTTTATACAAAGAAACTAAATTTCACATTAGTTGAAGATATTTATCAGCCAGAAGAAAACAAACGGTGGGTAGTGGTATCTCCTCCAGGTTCAGTCGGCACCACAATATTACTAGCCAGGGCATCTAAACCTGAACAAGAGCCCTTTATTGGTAACCAATCAGGCGGTAGAGTATTTCTTTTCTTAAATACTGACGATTTTTGGAGAGATTATAATGAAATGATTTCAAGAGGAATAGAATTTGTGAGAGAACCGAAAGAGCAATCATACGGAATTGTTGCAGTATTTAAGGACTTATACGGGAATTTATGGGATCTACTGCAACTAAAGGATGATCACCCAATTGCACAAAGAATTAATAGTAAGCAATTTGACTAGGCATTTTACAAGTATGTGAAAATAAAATAGAGCTCGGCATGTAACAATTAGCAGTGTGTATAATGGAAAGGTATGAGAAAAAATATAATTCAATATCGTTTAAAAGGTGTTTGCTTATTTTAGAAACTGAGAAATATCGATCTATTCTTATAAGAATAGATCGATAACTTGGAGGATAGAAATGTTAGAAAATCTTTCATTTATTACATATGAAAGCCATAAAGAGTTAGTACATAAAATTCTAAATGAATATATCGCTAGGAATGAAGTGAGTGGGTTAATGCTCATCGGATCTATCGCAAGAGGTGACGCATACCCCGAATCCGATATAGACGTATATGTTCTTTTAGAGAATGGACAAAAGAAGGATTTTCATTCAGAAATGAGAGAAGGTATTTTAATTGAATATAAGTATGCAGATTTTAATAGAATTCAATTAAACCTTAAAAATAATCCAATGGAATTATACTCTTTTTTAGAAGGAGAAATTTTATTTGATAGTAACGGTGAGTTGAGAAGGTTAAAGGAAATAGCTCAACATAATTATGAAAATTATGCTGTTTCTAGTGATAAAGTAAAAGGCATTTCTCATTGGTTACATAGTTCGCTTATTAAAATTCAGGCTGCTTTGAAAGCAAAAGATGAGTTAAAAGCTTCATACATAGTTCACACATCAATGTGGACATTGCTAGAGGGAATATGGGCTATTAATAACAGACCAACACCTCCAGCTGGATCTGCTTTAAGGTATATTCAAGCATTATCTATTAAACCGACTAATTTTGATGATTTACTTAATAAAGTGTTTTTAGGAGATACGACAGAGCGTATCTCCTCAGCAGTTTTCTTGATTGAGTGGATTTTACTTAATTTGGAGAATAAATAATATGGCTATAACACTTGTCAACTTATATAGGTAAATCGATACTCCATGTCGAATTTTTCATATGATTGCATTCATTTCGAAAAACGTTCTAAGCTATAGGAAAAAGCATAAGACTATAAAAAAGTCTTAGACGGTATATCTTTCTTTACATATGTAAGTGTTATCAATATGAGTATATATACCCTCTGCTTAAAAGGAGATGAGTAAATGAAGTTAAATCATATGAATCTATGTGTTGATGATTTATCAGAAGCTAGACATTTCTTTGAAACATTTTTTGATTTTCAATTTTTGGAGCAAAAGGGAAAGGCACTTGTAGTAATGAGTGATGAGAGTGGATTTATACTTGTGCTAAGTGATCCAAAAGCGTTCAAGGGGAAATAGGACGTTACATATCCTGAAGCTTTTCATATTGGTTTTTTAGTGGAAACTTCAAGTGAAGTTGATCGAGCATATAATCGTTTAGTAACTGGGGGCATTGAAATAGACAAGGAACCTTATACAATGAGAGGTAGTAGTTATGGTTTTTATTTTACAATATTTAATGGATTATTAATTGAAGTTTCTTGCCTTGACTATAGAGATGGTAAGAAAGTTTCAAAACTGAATGGCACTCATCAAGAATAACTCTTTGAAGGTGTATATATAGCCCCTTATCCAGTTTGGAAAGGGGCTTGATCATTTTATTCGCTTTTTTAATGGAACACCCAAGTAAAAAATAAGCATCTTTTAGTCAAAAGCCCGATTGATTCAACTAATAATCAGTGGGGGATGACAAAACCCCCACTGATTAAAGTTTCACTTTATTAATCTAACCGAATTTCAAATTCAAGCACATCTGGATCTTTCATAAATGGCATACTTTGTTCTTTAAATAATAAGCTAATTTCAGAGAGATTATTAGGAAGAGTAGGGGAAACTACAAATTGGTAGCTCACATGTCCATCTGTTCCAGTCCATCCTTCTGCCCAGCAATCGTATGTATCATTTATCGATAATTCAACAAGGCTATGTGTATTATTCTCATTAAGTGTATTGTTTTTTTGGATCCCATTCCTTATATAAATTAATTACACTAGCGTTAGAATATTGACGAATAAAGGTTACAGTATACACAGTTCCTTTATGTTCATAAGTTTTTAAAACGGGTATATGTTTTTTAAACTTAGTCGGTTCGACGTGAGGTTTAAATTCTTCTTCACCCATCATAGTGGAGAACAATGAATTTAAATAGTCTGGATAAAATCCATTCTGCTTTGCCCAATTAGAAATAGCCTCATCGGGTGGAAATCCTGGATTCCCATTCGAAAGTTCTTTTCTTTCTTTTAATAAAGAGCAAATTTTTTCATCAATAGAGTATAAGCGTTCATCGTAATGATCAGTAGGGCGTTCAAAAGGCATTCGATTCATCGTCATTCCTCCTTTTCTTTTAGTTTAACAAAAAATGACAGACTACTGTAATACATAGTCTGTCATTTTTATTTTTATTTTAATTTTTCACATCATTATATAGTTCCAGCGCCTCTTTCACATTCAATCTATTTTTCACAATGCCATGAATTGCTTGAATCATCGCAGCTGGATGTTCGGATTGCCATATGTTTCGGCCCATGTCTACTCCGATTGCGCCTTCTTGCAGCGCATTGTACGTAATGTTTAATGCGTCTTCGATTGAATCTAGTTTTGGTCCGCCCGCGATTACGACTGGGGCAGGGCAGGTACTCGTAATTTTTTCGAATCCTTCGCAGTAGTACGTTTTAATAATGTCAGCTCCCATTTCAACACATACGCGGGAGGCGAGTGCTAGAAAGCGAGCTTCACGTTTTTGTAGCTCTTTCGCAACGGCGGTAATACCGAGTACTGGTAGGCCGTAATCGTGAGCTTCAGAGACTACATTTGCGAGATTTGAAACAGTTTGTGTTTCATAGTCTGATCCAACAAAGACAGAAACGCCGACGCCAATTGCGTTTTGTCTTACTGCTTCTTTCACAGGTGTAACAATTGTTTCATTCGCTAAATCTTTGCCTACTACAGTTGCCCCGCCTGATACACGCATAACCATTGGTGTGTTGCAGTTTTCAGGAATACAGGAACTTAATACGCCTCGTGTTAAAAAGAGGGAATCAGTATATGGAAGCAAGTTTTTAACTGTTTCTAACGGTTGTTCAAGTCCGTGAATTGGCCCTAAAAAGTAGCCGTGATCTATCGCTAACATAACCGCTCTGCCGTCAGGTAAAATTGTGTTTAATCGATTTTTAAATCCCCAAGTCATTAGGAATCACTCCTTCGTTAATGTTGGATTTTCAGTTTGTACAGTATCTTTATTTGGTAAATGTGGTGACTTTATAAAAACAGCTTTAAAAGGCTTATCAGAATGGTTAATAAGATAATGGGATTCATGAGGTCGAACTTGCAAGACATCCCCTTGTTTGATCGGAACTCTCTCGTTATTCACATAGAAATCTATTTCGCCTTCTAACGCATAGAAGACTTCTTCGCACGTTGTATGATAGTGATTTTGAAACTCTTGCCCAGGCTGAATCACGACTAGGCCAAGATCGATATTTGGACCTTGTATTAAATATTTAGGCCCGTTATCACCGAAGCGATAGGAGAAATCATTTTCATTCGCTTTTAACATACATTTCACTCCTTTATCCCGCGTTAACGGGCAGTAAAACTCCCATCTCAAAATTTGGCTGGAGCAAAGAAGTTAGGGGGAGGTCAACTGCCCGTAAACGCCCGATTGGTTCAACTAATAATCAGTGGGTGAGGAACAAAACCCCCACTGATTAAAGTTTCACTTTATGTAATGTGTTACAGAGCACCGGGTGCAATCCACATATGTGAGGTGAGCCCTTTATCGGCTAAAGCGAGCTGACTGTTATACACAGTTTTCCATGTTTCATAGAATTCCTTATATAGTTCATGATTTTCAGTGACTGGCTCAAATGTTTTTTCCCACTGTACAAACTGTTCGGCAGTCGCTGCCATAGATGAATATATGCCAGCACCAACCCCAGCGGCAATTGCCGTACCTAAAGCTGCCGCTTCTTTTACAACTGGTACTTTCACTTGGATTCCAAGAACGTCTGAAAGAATTTGCGGCCAAAGTTTTCCTTTAGCAGCGCCGCCTGCAAAAATCACTTCAGAAGGGAATTTACCTGTGAGAGCCTCTATTAATTTCAAGTTTCCGAGTGTAACAAAGGCGGCATTTTCTTCAATTGCACGGAACATTTCTTTTTTACCGCATTTTTCAGCATCTAAACTTAAATTTAAAAAGGATGGTGCAGCATGTCGCCAAGAAATATAATTCATTACATTTGAAAAAGTGGGGATTATGCCATGTGAGCCGACAGGTACGTCTTTCGCTTGTTCTTCTAACAATTCATATGCATCTACACCGAGTTTTTCAGCGAGTTTCTTTTCTTCTTGGCAAAAAGCATCTCGAAACCAGCGCATAACGAGGCCTGGGAAAAAGGCGATCGTTTCATATTGCCAAAGTTTAGGAACGACATGGCAATTTACGCGAATCGCAGCATGCGGATCCGTTATTGGTTCAGTAATGTTAACTTCTTGCTGCCAAAAGCTACCCCCGCATATTAATGTTTGATTTTGCTTAACAACTCCAGTTCCGAGTGATGCCATTTGTGCATCTCCGCCGCCAGCAACGACAGGAGTTCCTTCATGTAATCCTGTTAATTCAGCACTTCGTTTTGTGATATTCCCAATAGTTGTACCAGCTTCATTTACTTTTGGAGAAAAGGCTAGAGTAAGACCGCATTGCTCAGCAACCCAGTTATCCCAAGCTCTATTTTGTAAATCGAATATACCGGACGTACATCCGTTTGAAGGATCAATTTGTAGTACGCCGCACAATTTATATAAAATCCAATCGTTTAACATCGTGAAAGAATGAATGCTCCTGTACACGTCTGGTTCATGTTTTTTAATCCAAAGTAAGCGAGGTAAAGCACCTAATGAAAAAGTTTGACCGGATTTTTTATATAAATCCTTTTCAATTTCGGAACGAATTTGTTTTAGTTCACTAACTTCCGCTGACGCGCGGCCATCAACATTTGCACAAGCCCATATTTCCTGCCCGTTTTTATCGTATAAAACAAAGCCTTCACGCATACTCGTTGCACTAATACCTTTAATAGAAGAGGAGGACGTATTACTTTTTTGAAGAACCTCTTTCGTACATTGTTGAACGAGCTGCCAGTTTTCAGTTACATCAAAATTCATAGAACCAGGGTAACGACTATCTGATTTATGAATCCATTCTTTTTGACTAACAGCAAGTTGATTACCGTTTAAATCAAAAAGAACTGCTCGAATGCTCCCTGTACCAGCGTCGTAAGCTAATAGAGTAGACATTAAGAGTCACCTTCCTTTCTTAATAAGGAGAGGGCAGTTTCTTCATCGGTAATTAATGTATGAATGAACTTTCCTTTTAAGGCGCCGTAAATTGCAGCTATCTTTTCCGTACCGCCAGCTACACCAACGACATGTTTCATATTTTGAAGAACAGAGAGTGGTGTGCCGATAAGACGGTTATGATGGGGAAGTTCTAATTGTTTTCCGTCAGTATTATAAAATTGCCCTAAAATATCTCCAGCCCCGTGTTGACTACGTATATAAGTCATTTCACGTAGTGTTAATTTTTCTTCTTTCACAATTGTGGCGTCTTGAGATAAGCTGCCAATGCCAACTACTGCTGTATGAGCGAGTGAAGCGACGTGAAGCATATCTTTCACGCTCGGTTCAGATAGAATAATTTGTGTCATTTCGTTTGTAGATGTTAGAAAAGGGGTAGGAATAATATGAAGATCGCCTTGCATGTAGTTTAAATAGCTTTGATTTCTTGGAATATAGTGATTTACGCCTCCTGTAAGAGTAACGATTGAAAGACTCATAGAGCTATCAAAATGAATGTTTTCTAGCATTTTACTTATCGTCTCTCCCCAGCCAATCCCAAGTAAATCACCTTGTTGCAACTGAGTTTCTAAATATTGTGCGGCAGCTTTTCCGAGTGAAAATGCATAATCCTCAGTTGGAGTTGGAATAACGAAAGCATCTTTTAGATGGAATTTTTTCATAAGATCACGTTCGATGCTTAAACAGTGCAAACCAGTACCTTTTACGTGAAATGTGACGACACCTTCCGTCCGTGCTTTATCTAACAACCGAACGACTTTATTTCTTGAAATGTGAAGAAGTGAAGCAATTTCTTGCTGGGTTAATTGATCTTTATAATAGTACCAAGCTACTTTTGTTAACAAATTGTCTTCAAAGTTCAGCTGTGACATGCTCTTCATCCCTTTCAACAATTGACCACTGCTTAAACATATGTGCTCGTTATTTTGTTTATTCCAGTTGAGGCGATAAAGTGAAACTTTAATCAGTGGGGGTTTTATTCATCCCCACTGATTATTAGCCCTCACCAATCGGGCGTTTACGGGGAGTTGATCTCCCACCTAACTTCTTTGCTCCAGCCGAATTTTGAGGTGGGAGTCTTATTGCCCGTTAATGCGGGATAAATAGTCTGGTGAAAATAATACGCAAAAATCTTTATCAGTAGGAGAGGTTATTTTAAAAAGGTATCCAGATATTAACGCAGTAATATGTCCAGATGCAACGGGACTTCCAGTGATGGCGCAAGCAGCTGAGAATTTGAAAATGGATAAGAAAGTAGTCGTAACGGGATTTTCGACACCGAACGTTATGCGTGATTATGTAAAACGAGGAACAGTACAACAATTTGGATTATGGGATGTAAAACAACAAGGTGCCCTCGCAACGTATGTTGCAAATGAAATTGTTGTAAAAGGGAAGAAGTTAAAAGTCGGGGATAGCTTTGAAGTAAAAGGAATCGGAAAAGTGAAAGTAGAGCCGAACTCTATTCAAGGGTATGACTATGAGGCAGAAGGAAATGGTATTATCGTATTACCTGAACGAGTTGTATTTACGAAGGATAATATTGATAAGTATAATTTCTAGTAGAAAATAAAAACGTCCGAATATATCGGACGTTTTTATTATGTCGTTTTTTTAATCTATTCATTAATTGTGAACAGCTTCTTTTTCATTTAACCCAAGTGTGCGTCCTGTTGAAGCGTGAAGCTCTTGGAACAGTCTTGGATTTTCCGTAAGTGACACGCCGTAAGAAGGGACCATTTCTTTTATCTTTGGCTCCCATTCTAGTATACGTTCTGGGAAGCATTTTTCTAATACTTCAAGCATAACGTGGACAGCAGTAGAAGCACCTGGAGAAGCGCCAAGTAACGCAGCGATTGATCCGTCATTTGCACTAACAACTTCTGTACCAAATTGAAGTGTTCCTTTCCCACCTGCATCAGTATCTTTAATTACTTGCACACGTTGTCCAGCCACGACAGTATCCCAATCTTCACTTTTAGCGTTCGGAATAAACTCACGTAATTCTTCCATACGCTTTTCGTGTGATAACATAACTTGTTGGATTAAGTATTTTGTTAATCCCATTTCTTTTACACCGGCTGCTAACATCGTTAAGACGTTATTCGGTTTTACAGAACCAATTAAATCAAGGTTTGAGCCAGTTTTTAAGAATTTAGGTGAGAAGCCTGCAAATGGTCCAAACAGTAAAGCTTTTTTGTTGTCTATATATCTTGTATCAAGGTGAGGTACAGACATTGGTGGAGCACCAACTTTAGCTTTTCCGTATACTTTTGCATGATGCTGCTCTACAATTTTTTGGTTTTTACATACCATAAATAGTCCACTTACTGGGAATCCTCCAATATGTTTTGACTCAGGAATACCAGTCTTCTGAAGTAGAGGTAGGCTACCGCCACCGCCGCCGATAAAGACGAATTTTGCAGTATGGTGTTCGATTTTACCACTATTCATATCATGTACTTTTACTTCCCACAAACCGTTCTTCGCACGTTTAATATTTTCGACACTATGTTTGTAGTTAAGCTCCACATTTTTAGTTTTTAAGTAATCAAATAACATACGTGTTAGCGCACCAAAGTTAACATCTGTTCCAGAATCAATTTTTGTTGCAGCCATAGGTTCATTAGAATTACGACCTTCCATAATGAGTGGAAGCCATTTTTTTAATGTGTCAGGTGCATCAGCAAATTCCATTCCTTGGAATAGAGCATTTTTTGAAAGCGCTTCAAAACGTTTTTTTAGAAACTCTACATTTTTTTCCCCTTGTACCAAACTCATATGAGGTAGTGGCATAATAAAATCTTGTGGATTACGAATTAAATTTCTTTTTACAAGATACGCCCAGAATTGTCTTGAAAGTTGAAATTGTTCGTTAACTTTTACAGCTTTACCAATATCTATAGATCCATCGGATTTTTCGGATGTATAGTTAAGCTCACATAGCGCAGAATGTCCTGTACCGGCATTATTCCATTCGTTAGAACTTTCTTCTCCGGCATTTGCGAGTTTTTCAAATACTTTAATTTCCCATTCAGGTGCCAATTCTTTCAGTAATGATCCTAACGTTGCGCTCATAATTCCTGCGCCAATTAAGATAACGTCTGTTTTTTGCTGCATGTTGCTCATGATAATCTCTCCATCCCCTATATTGGCAAAAAAGAGTAGGTGTTTTTTATTTCTAAGCCGTAAAAAGAAAACACCGCCTAGGCCCCACCTAGGAATCTATCTTTTTTGTCTCAATTATATAACCATCTCATACTCTATTATAATAATTAATAGAGTAAAATATCTAGTGTTATCTGATAATTTTAAACTATTTAACGTTTTATTTCTTAGAATTCTTCTGCCATAAGGGTAAACTGCATAGTAGTAAAGCTAGATTTGGAGAAGAATTCCAGTTTGATGTTATCCCAAAAAAGCTTATAAATACTTAAATTCTTTATCTTTGAGAACTAGTAAAATTCTATTTTGAAACATTTAATGTGAAAAAATAGTATAAATAACATTTAAACGATAAGATTATTCAGAAAATTAAACAGGAGGGATACCATTGCTTACACGTGAACAAATTGCAAACTTATTTCGGAATTTTTCTGCGAATGAATGTAAAGGATCGAGTGTTTTATACGAATACTTATCAATAAAAATTTCTGAAGATGAGGAAGTTCTTACGTTAGCTTCCTACGCACAACCTGGTCAACCAGTCCCAAACTTATTATTAGGTGCAGTCCATTATTTATTGTTAAAAGGAAAAGAGCACAGTTTAAAAAACTATTATCAAAGTTTAGTTGAAAATGCTGATATAAATTTTGAAAATGCCTTTTACCAATTTAAAGATTTTTGCCATGTATATCGAGAAGAAGTTATCTCTTTATTACAAACGAAACTTGTTCAAACGAATGAAGTAAGACGATGTGCCTATTTATATCCAAGTTTCTGTTACATATTTAATAAAGTGAACAAACCATTGGCGTTAATAGAAATTGGTACAAGTGCGGGATTACAACTATTTTGGGATCAATATCGTTATTCATATGGAACGGAAGAAGTGTATGGAAATACACAATCGAATGTTCATTTAACCTCTGAAATAAGAGGGGAGAATATGCCGAATCTGCTAAAACAAAGTCCACCTGTCGTAGAAAGAATCGGACTAGATTTACATGTGAATAATTTAAATGATGAAGAAGATTATTTATGGTTACGCGCGCTTATTTGGCCAGAACATAAAGAAAGACTTGAACTATTCGATCAAGCAGCAACGCTTGTAAAAGAAAAATCAGTACAATTAATTGAAGGGGACGGTGTAGCACTTCTTCCAGCCATTGCGAATCAAATAAGGGAAGATGCTGTAATCTGCATTTTCCATACACACGTCGCAAATCAAATACCTGAAAATGTAAAACATACGCTAGAAAAACAAATTAAAGAAATTGGTGCAAAACGTGATGTATTCCACCTATATAACAACATGTGGGACCGGGACCTTCATATTGATTATTATATTAACGGAAACGAATATTGTGAAATGGTTGGGGAAACGGAAGGGCATGGGAGATGGTTTAGTTGGGGGCTTGGGGATAAGCCGCTTTGTTAATGTAATCCTATAGGATGGGGACATTTTGTTTTAAAATTAATTTTTTTTGATTAATATGATAATAATTTATGATAACTTGTATATAAGGATAAAATAAAAAGGATGATAAGCATGCAAAAGAGACCAGAGGCAAATGAATATAACCCGTATTATTCAACGTACATAAACTTAATACCAGATGGAGATATCATACATATTCTAGAGCAACAAATGAAGGAAACGAATCTTTTATTGAAGGATATTTCTGATAGTGAGGGACATTTTAGATATGCTCCTAATAAATGGAGTATAAAAGAAGTAATCGGTCATATTGCGGATACTGAACGTATCATGGCGTATCGATTGCTTTCAATAGCAAGAGGCGAGACAGCAGAACTTCCTGGATATAACGATGATATGTATGTTCTTAGAGCAGCTTTTGATAAGCAATCTATGCAAGATCTTCTTGAGAATTTAACAGTTGTTCGCCAATCTACTATGCATTTGCTTAAAAGTTTAGATAAAGAAGCTTGGTTACAAAGGGGAATTGCGAACAATTCTGAAGTCACGGTTCTTGCATTAGCAAACATTATTGCTGGTCATGAGCTTCATCATCGTCAACTTATAAAAGAACGTTATTTGGGTTCTAATGCATATCCAGCATGTTAAAATATGAAAATAAAAAGAGAATGATTCATAGGGAATTTCTGAATTATTCTCTTTTTATTTTTCTGCGTATCAGTGGAATTATAAATGTTTTTTTACAAGGTCTATTCCTTCTCGTTGATGCTAATAGGGGGCACTATACATGCCCATCAAGTTAAGAGTGGGTATTGGGGTTTGTGTAGCAATGAAACCAAATCACGCAATAAGCATTAGCGAACATTAGAAATAGTAAAAATGCCACTTTTTCCTGTTAAAACGGGGTGATTTTAAATTTCAAATTCTTCTTTTACAACAGTCGCTAGTCCATCAATTGATTTACGTAAATCTGTTTCCCCTTGTGCAAGATATACTTTTTCTATTGTGATTTCTGACGGCTTATTTATTAGTAAATTCATCGGGAGTCCAAGTAGCGATTTCATTCCCAGGTGCAGCAACTACAAGCCAATCATCAAATTGGACCCCAGCTTGCCAGCATTCATAATAGTCATGAAAACCATTTACAAACATGATTTGCCCATTTTCAAATGTAATAATTAAATGCGGAGTTGCCTTACCTAGTTGTATGTCTGTAACTTTTTTTCTTCTCATTTCAAATATTATCTTATATTCTTCTTCCTCAGTATAATCGTCAAATTCACCCTCATTAGATGGATATTTTTCAGGTGGAGTATGAAATAAACACCATTTCGATTCGATGTTGACATATAATTGCCCGTCATAATCAACGGTGGCTTCAAAATCTGTAAAATGAATCTTTATAGTTGCTGGAGAAATACCAAATTGCAATCCATCAACTTGTGCTCCTATGAAGAGATGTTTTAATACATTTTCAGCATAAAGTTTGTCTTCTTTGTTCATTATACGAATCATCCTTTCTGTAAAATATATAGTATATCTTTATTATAATAAATAAATTTTTATGTAAAATGAACCTTTTGTGAGAAACCGGCGAATATAGTGCGAAAGATCATGAGAGGGTAACGTAATTTTGGATGAAGTAGAATTAAAAGAATGGCTGTATAAAATGGAGTCTGAAGACCAAGAAGCCTTTCGAGTTATTTATAAATTAACAAGTAAAGATATTTATAGACAGTAGTATTTTTATTAGGGAATCAAAAGCAAGATGTCAAAATTGATGAATGTACAGCTTGTTAAATAGTTCAATATTTTTGATTTTTCTCTGGCTGCATAAGTATGATGTTTGTAGGAGGGGATCATATGAGTATACACAAAAAAATCATAGCGATTTCAGGAAGTATTAGGGAAGGATCATCCAACACAAACATATTAAAAACTTTAGCAGCATTTATTCCAGAAGGTATAGATTACACTATTTATAATGGGATAGAGGAACTACCTCATTTTAATCCGGATGTAGATCGAGTTGGAGCACCGGTTGTTGTTGAAGAATTTCGAAAGACATTAAGTGAAGCACATGCACTTATTATTTGTACACCAGAGTATGCAAAAAGTATTCCAGGAGTTTTGAAGAATGCTTTAGAATGGCTTGTTTCATCAGCGGAACTTTATAAAAAGCCAGTGGCTATTATAACAGCTTCACCATCAATTGCGGGAGGGGATAAAGCCCATGAATCTTTATTACTTACACTAGGTATGCTAGATACAATTGTCGTTCAAAATGGCTCGTTATTAATCCCATCTGTGCGAACTAAATTTAGTGATGATGCAAAAGTAACAGATGAGGATACAAAGAAAGCTCTTATCTCTTTAGTTCAAAGTGTAGTAGACGAGATAAAGAAATAGTGATTTAGTTCGTATTAAGGTGAAAATGGGACTTTTATAATAAAAAAAGATAAAGGCAATGCTACGGTTAGTTCAAATGTAGCATTGCCTTTTTATATAGTTAAATATATGTACTTAAAATTTCCCCAGGTAATCCATCAATCTCACAAACTACATCTGATGTAAAACCAACGTTTATTAATATTTTTCGAGAGGAGATATTATTTGGATCGATAATTGCCTTTAGTACGTTTACATCTGTCTGCTTCGCTATTTCAATTAATTCTCTTGCAATATAACTACCATATCTTTTTCCCCAGTGCTCTGGCAAAATCATATACCCAATTTCAGCTTCTTTTACATTATCTTCATTCACTGTTACATGTCCAAGGCCGATAAATTCATTTGTTGCACTGTCATAAACTTTATAAGACCCAAACAGTTTATGCTTTTCATTGCGCCTTAACAATTTTTCATAGTCGTTTTGTGCCTCTTCTAGCGGAATAGCACGCTCTGTAATTTGTGCCATCACTCTTTCATTTGATACGAGCTGGAAATATGGACTAAAATCTGTTGCTTCAAATTTTTTGAAATGCAGTTTATGCATAGGGTTCCTCCAAACGAATTTTTATTAGTTCTTCAGAAAAGATAAACGATAGTTAAATAGTGATCTCTATTTGATTGCCTTCCGGATCACTAATTACACTTTCGTAATAGCCATCTCCAGTGAAACGTGGTCCATTTAATAAAGGAGAACCAGCTTCTTTTAACGTTTTTGTTAGTTCATTTACACGTTCTTCACTTTCAACTGAGAATGCCATATGTGCATAACCAGTAATATTAAGGTTAGGCTCATTTTCTATACCTTTTTTACGCATAAGTTCAAGCCTTGCTCCAGATTCGAACGTAATAAAATAAGATTCAAATTGCTTTGCTTCGTTATGATATAAAGAGTTTGCTTTACCGTTAAAGTACTTTGTATAGAAAGTACGCATTAATTCTAAATCATTTACCCAAATTGCTATATGTTCGATTTTCATTCGTTTCACCAATCCATTCTTTATGTAAATTAAAAAATATGTACTCTGTAATAATTAGCGAAATTCAACAACACTAATTAGATGTTCACTTTATTAAATTTGCATGCATATTGCAAGAAATAAGAATGGACGTTAGGAAAAAGCGGATTGTAATGAAAATTTTTATTAATGGTATTAGATAATTTTTAAGTCATAACATGCATACAATGTCTAATTAAGTGAATTACGTACGTCAAAATTTCAAATAAGGAGGGACATTTGTGGGGCAATTTGAACAAATGGTGATTGTCGGTATTTCCATGTCTTTTATACTGTCTATTATGATATTAGGGTCTGCATATTATAATCCTCGCCTTTGGTTAAATGATTATCCGACAGATATTCAAAAAGTAGTATTGCCAAAATCGATAAATGAAAAAAAACAAACATTTTATTTCGGAATTATTTACAATATTATTCTCTTCGGAACGCCTTTAGTTTCTACATATATACTACATCACCATGGGAAATTATTGTATATTGAAGCCTATTTACATACTTTTGGGATTGTAATGATTTTCAATTTAGTAGATTTATTAATAATCGATTGGCTTATATTTTGCTGGATTACTCCAAGATTTGCTGTTATTCCTAGTACTGAGGGAATGAAAGGATATAAAGACTATAAGTTTCACTTAAGAGGTGCAATAGCTGGAACGCCATTTTTAGCAATTGTAAGTTTATTTTTGGCTGGAATTGCGACAACTATCTAGTGTGAAGTAGAAGGTCATGAAGAGTTTATAGAAGATAAGTAGATTTATAATGTATAGAATTAGAAATGAAAATTTGATAATATTGGAGTAGGAAGTTTTAAAAACAGTATATTAAGTGGTATTAATATACTGTTACAAATGTTTTGATACTCTGTGGAACCCCCTAATTTTATGGAAGGATTTCATAGAATTCAAAAAAATGTAATGGAGGCTATTATGAAAAAAATAATTGGCGCAGCAACAGCAACAGTTCTTGGATTGGGGGCTTTTACCACATCTGCTATCGCAGAAACTATCGTAACAGCGGATGTACTCAACGTACGTGAAAAGCCAACTACGGAATCAAAAGTTGTCGAAAAAGTAAAAGAAGGACAAAAGTTAAAGGTCATACATACTGAAGAAGGATGGTCAAAAGTTGATTTAAATGGTAAAGAATTGTTTGTAAGTTCGGAGTATACAAAAGATATTTATCATGTAACAGCAAACCTATTAAATGTACGTACTGAAGCAAACACAGAATCAGAAATTCTTGGCAGACTGAAACAAGATGATGTAATTGAATCAACACATCAAGTAAAAGATGGATGGCTGCAATTTGAGTATAAAGGAAAAACAGCCTATGCAAATGTTTCTTTCCTATCAAGTACAGCACCAATTGAAAAGAAAGCTGAAGAGAAAACGAAGCGAGTAGCGAAAGTACAAAAAGCAGTTAAAGCAAAGGAAGAAGTAAAAACGCAGAAAGAAGTAAAAGTACAAGAAATAGCAAAAGCGAAAGAAACAACAAAAGAGCAGAAAGAAGTGAAGGTAAAAGAAATAGCAAAGCCTAAAGAAGAAGCGAAAGTAACAGAGAGAGTAAAAGTTAAGGAAGAAACGAAAGCAGAAGAAATAGTAAAGCCTAAAGAAGAAGAAAAAGTAACAGAGAGAGTAAAAGTTAAGGAAGAAACGAAAGCAGAAGAAATAGTAAAGCCTAAAGAAGAAGCAAAAGCGCAAGAAATAGCAAAGGCTAAGGAAGAAGCAAAAGCACAAGAAATAGCAAAGGCTAAGGAAGAAGCAAAAGCACAAGAAATAGCAAAGGCTAAGGAAGAAGCAAAAGCAGAAGAAATAGCAAAAGCTAAGGAAGAAGCAAAAGCGCAAGAAATAGCAAAGGCTAAGGAAGAAGCAAAAGCACAAGAAATAGCAAAAGCTAAGGAAGAAGCAAAAGCACAAGAAATAGCAAAGGCTAAGGAAGAAGCAAAAGCACGAGAAATAGAAAAAGCAAAAGAAGAAGCAAAAGCGCAGGAAATAGCAAAGGCTAAGAAAGAAGCGCAAGCACGAGAAATAGAAAAAGCGAAAGAAGAAGCGAAAGCAAAAGAAGCAACAAAGACACAAGAAGTATCTAAAAATAACACACAGTCTGCTAAACGTGAATTAACGGTAGTAGCTACAGCATATACTGCTGATCCAAGTGAAAATGGTACATATGGTGGACGCGTTTTAACTGCGATGGGTCATGATTTAACGGTAAATCCTAATATGAGAATTATCGCAGTGGATCCGAAGGTAATCCCATTAGGATCTAAAGTATGGGTAGAAGGTTATGGAGAAGCTATTGCTGGTGATACTGGTAGTGCTATTAAAGGAAATCGTATTGATGTTTTAATGGGTTCAAAAAGTAAAGCTATGAACTGGGGAAGACAAACTGTTAAAGTAAAAGTTCTATAATAATTATAGTTATCCAAATAGAAGTCAGTTCTCTTTATTGAGACTGGCTTTTATTTTTTATCTTAATGTGATTCATTGAAAAAATTTGAAGGATATGTAAAAGGGTAAAACCTTAATTTTGCTGCTGAGTACCGTGAGCAGTAAAAGTAACCCTATTGAATTATATAATCCTTATTTGTATTTCTGACAACCATATTGTTCTTCTATCACTATTAAAATACAATTAGATAAATAGGAGAAAAATATTCATAAAATAGTAATTGTTTTATTTAGTCTTATACTAGGGTTTATAACGTTCCAAATCCCTATAGTGTCAGAATGGATACAGAACTCAGTCTTCTTGTAAATTGTTATTATTTTATTATCGTATTCATACTAAAAAGATAACGGTGATAAGAATGAGAAAAATGATGATTAGCAACAATAAAAAATGTTTATGTACCGAAAGTTATTAAAAGATTAGTATCGAGGATTACCTTTATAAGCGAGAAGAGGATAGAATATGACAATGGAATTATATGGCGAACATTGGGATGGAATAAAAGGGTATAGAGTAATGGAAGGGAAAGATTCATATAATCATTATTTCGGTGGTCAAGATTGTGAATTACCATTGTGTAAGTTATGCGGTGAGAAAATGCATCAAATTTTTTGTTTTGATTTGAAAGATGAGAGACTTGCTGAACTTAAAAATGCTGAATTGATTGTATTACCATTCATCTCTTGCTTGAATTGTGCGATGGTGTGGGAGCCACAATATTTTCAATTAAGTAATGGGGGCAAAACGGTACAAATAATAAAACAAGACAATATGGAAGAGTGGATTATGGAAGCTGAGTATAAGCTACCGGTCAATCTTCCAAAAACTAATGTAAAGCTAACGAATATGAAAAATAAAGATATACCTACAGATGAAGATAGTTATTGGGAAGCTTTTGACTTATTCGGATCGGAATATGTATGTAGATTGGTAGGAGCGCCCCTATACGATGATGTTCCAGAAGATTTAGGATGTCCAACTTGTTCGAAAGAGATGAAATATGTGGCTACAATTACACAAGATCTTGAAGAACGGGAACTTATTTCAGTAGTTGATTTCCAGTTTGGGGAAATGAATATATACTATTATGTATGTAAAGATTGTTCCGTTATGAAAACTGAAATTCAAGGAACATAAAAGAATAAGACTGACATAAAAAGTCAGTCTTATTTTTGATGTGTCACATCATTAAGAATCGCATGAAAGATGTCTTTTTGAATGAAATCATCTGTAAAAATAGTTTCTTTATCAACTTCAATTGTATCGTGAGGGTTATACCATTTACTTAATAAATCCTCACCAAACTCATGTCGTTTTTCTCTTGTATTATGTCGTCTAATGGTTTCCTCTAGTGATAAATCGAAGTAATATGTATGTGCGTCGTCGTCAAAATAATGTATTAATTCTTTTAACATATCTCCATATCTACCGCTGTTTAGAATACCTTCTAAAATAACAAATTCACATTTTCCTTTTCCGTACTTCGTAATTTCAAATAGTAAATCATGAGATAAGTTACCCATTGTGTCGTGCACTTTTAACATATCTCTACGCACGACATCTTGAGAGACTAGTAGTGTCCCTTGGCCAAAATGCTCTTGCAGTTCTTTTGCGATTGTTGTTTTGCCACTTGCGGAGTTTCCTCGAAGAATAATTAATGTTGATTTCAAATTCTCATCTCCAAATTGTTTTAGTTTTTTAGGTCCTGTTACAAAAGAACTTCATTATGGGAAACATTCTTTTAGTTAGTTAAATAATAGTTTATGATACTCAGTATAGGTTGAACAGAATAATTTCTTATTGTGGGATTATGCAAGTAAAGCTGTTTGAAAAATTTACTATCCGCATATAGAAAAGTTATTATAAGAGTAACTAATAAGGAGGTGACCTATGTTATTCCAAAAGGGACAATTATTAGTTAGATACGTAATAAAAAACGATGCACCTATCATTTCAAAATGGTTAACAGATCCAGAAGTCCTGCAGTATTACGAAGGACGAGATAATCCGCAATCTGTAGAAAAGGTGCTTGATCATTTTATACATCATCCAAACGGTCATGAAAAAAGATGTTTAATAGAATTTGATGCCGTTCCAATCGGTTACATTCAAATGTATCCAGTTGATTCTGAATGGAAAGCGTTATATGGATATGAAGAATCGCAGAATGTATGGGGAATGGACCAATTTATCGGTGAACCAATCTTTTGGGGAAAAGGAATTGGAACGAAACTTGTTCAAGCAGCAATTACATACATTATGGAAAACTTAGGAGCAGAAGCGATAGCGATGGATCCTAGAGTAAATAATGAACGTGCGATAAGCTGTTATGAAAAATGCGGGTTTAAAAAGGTGAAAGTACTAGAGAAACATGAACTGCATGAAGGGAAATTAGAAGATTGTTGGATGGTAGAATATAAACAATTATAATAAATATGCAGGGGCTTATAAAAATAAAGGGAGCTGTGTGGAATGAAAAAGGCATTACTAGTTATTGATGTGCAAGCGGGTATGTATACAGCAGGAATCCCAGTACATAATGGGGAAAAGTTTTTAGAAACGTTGCAAGAGCTCATTGGGGAATGTCGTTCAAATAGTATTCCGGTTATTTATGTCCAACATAATGGACCTAAGGATCATCCATTAGAAAAAGGTACAGATGGCTGGAAAGTGCATGCGGCGATTGCACCGCGAAAAGGGGAGCTTGTCGTTGAAAAGACGACTCCAGACTCATTCCATAAGACAAACTTAAACGAAGTGTTACAAGGAAAAGGGATTGAGCATGTTATTATTTCAGGAATGCAAACAGAGTACTGTGTTGATACGACAACGCGAAGAGCGTTTAGTGAAGGGTATAAAGTAACATTAGTAAGTGATGCACATAGCACATTTGACACAGATGTATTACGCGCTGAAGATATTGTAAAACATCATAATGTTGTATTTGGATCATTTGCAGATGTTATTACGTTAAAAGATTTAAAAGTAAAAGCGTAATTACAGAAGTTGCTGTCTCTTAATGGGGCAGCTTTTTTATTTGAAGATAGGCTATCAAACGTTGTCGATAAATCGATATTTCTTGTCGAATCGTTGATATAATTTCATTCACCGTATTGATAGTACAAAAAACAAAAAGGAGCGCCACATCGTCAAAAATTCGACTGATGAGACAGCTACTTTTTTGCATCAGTAATTATGGCTTTATTTCTTCTTATCTTTATCCAACACATTCTGTTCTTCAGCAAACTCCGTGCCATATGCAAACCGGCGATTAATTCGAATGTTATCATTGCTGTGCCTTGTGTGGGAATTAGAAAAGCGATGGACGATTACTTCTGATAATGTAAAGACGATGGCAGAAAGGATACTGCCCCATGCAATTTGCATGTAGTTGTCTAATAAAATATTACCGAAAATCCAAACACTTAAATACGTAAGTAAGAAATCCGTCATAATGGCAGCGGAATTGCCAATTCGATTTAAAATAATTTTATCAACAAACATATAAGAAACGATTGTGACGAAGAGACTAAAAGAAATGATTTGGACGAGCGTTGCTGGGAAAAATAGAGCTAGTCCGATACTAAAAGCGATGATGCATGATATAAATTTGATAAGTATTACAGTAATATCACTCAATATTTACACCTCCCATTTATACATAGTTTTACAATAAATTCAGGAGTTCATACATTGGAACGGTTTAATTTATATAAAACTTTATCATGCTGGAATTTTATCTAAATATTAAAAAAACAATTAAAAAATGTTATAGTGAAATGAGAGCGTATGACATTTTTAGGTAAGGGGGAATCCGGGATGTGGATAACTTCAGAAGTAGAAATTCCAGATGAGTTAATCGATCACCTTGAACAAGGTAAGTTAGTATTATTCGTTGGAGCAGGAGTTTCTATGAAGGGGAAATCAAACTTACCGAATTTCGATGATTTAGTTGATGAAATTTCGAAAGCTTTATATGTCGAAAGGCGTGAGATGACAGAACCCCACGATTATTATCTCGGTAAAATTGCGAAAACGAAAGATGTGCATCAAGTTGCAAGAGACCTCGTTAATATAGAAAAATCAAAACCAAATCCATTACACTATGCGATTCCAAGGCTGTTTCCGTTAGATACGGATGTTCGAATTGTAACGACAAACTTTGATCAACATTTTACGTCTGTAATTACAGAAATGAATAGAGAGCTGAATATTTATTATGCACCTGCTTTACCGACAGGGAGAGCGTTTAAAGGGTTGGCTTACATACATGGGAATGTAGAACAAGAGAAAGAAGCTTTAATTTTAACGGATGGTGATTTTGGAAGGGCTTACTTAACAGAAGGATGGGCGAGACGATTTTTAGTTGATTTATTCTCAAATTACACTGTTTTATTCGTTGGGTATAGTCATAATGATCCTGTAATGAAATATTTAGCAACAGGCTTACCACCGAGTACAAGGCGTTATGCTTTCGTCGCACAAGGTGATAATACATATCATTGGGAGCATTTAGGGATAAGACCGATTGTGTATCCGAATAAAGCAAATAATCATCAGGCGCTTGTGAAAGCGGTGAAGCGGTGGGCGGAATTAATGGGGGATAATTATATTACGAAAAGAATGCGTATTCGTGATATTGTAACCGTTCCTCCATCAGTAGAGCAGGAGCAATTATCCTATATAAAACAGTCAATAAAAAAAATTGAAACCGTTCGGTACTTCGTTGAATTTGCTCGTGATTATGAATGGGTGGAATGGCTTGAAGCAGAAGGGAAACTAAGAAATTTATTTCTGCTTACAGCAAATTATGATGAAGTAGATGAATTGCTTGCGGAATGGTTAGTGGAGCAATTTCTATTTAGTCATCAAAAAGAACTATTTCAATTGATTTTTAAAAATCATTCTAAAATATCCCCGTTATGGTGGCGAACAATTTGTACTTACTTAAACGAAACGAAAGAAACGATGGACCCTTTGTTGTTTGCAAGATGGACATTGCTTTTATTAGAAACAGCAGAGAAAGATAGTAGCTCTATTGAAATGATTTCATACTTACTGCAAAAATGTTCTTTCCCAGAGCATAAAGAAATTGCTTTATTGTTACTAACGTTTATTTTAGATGGAAAACTAAAATTGAAGCGTGTAAGAAAATGGGGAAATGATACGCAAGAGTCGATTGAACTCGAGGAATCGAGTCGTATACCGATGCCTATTTTTTCTCATGTGGAGCGAATTTGGAAAGAGAAAATGAGACCACATATTACTTACTACGCAAATCCAATTATGGTTACGGGGTTAGAAAAAATACAACTATTGTCATTAAGACAAAATGCACTGAAAAAAAGAGATAGAGAAATTTCAGAGCAGGAGTTACAGCAAAATGATTTTACATTTTTAATTCAAATTGTAAAAGAGTGTCTTACATATTTATGTGAAAACAATGAGAAAAAAGCAAATCATTATATTACAGAAATGATAGAAACTGATAGTGTACTTCAAAAGCGAATTGCAATTGAAGCAATGATTAATAATGTATTCGTTACAGCGGATGACAAACTGAAGTGGCTGTTACATGTAGATGTTCTGTTAGATTTCACATGTAAACATGAAGTGTTTCAACTTTTAAAGAATTATTACGCAGATGCTTTAGAGGAAACGAAAGAAGAAGTAATTCAACATGTATTAGAGTATCTTGCAGAAGAGAGGGCGTTTGATGCTTGTCTTGTATTAGACTTACTATTCACGTGTGATTCGAATAGTAAGTGTACGGCGGAAGGATACGAGCTAATGAAACAGAAACACCCCCATTTTTCTTCAGATCTATACAGTGTTCCAAAGAAAGAGGAAAATGAACAACGTATTACATGCAATGTAACAGCTGATGGATTACTGCAGCTGAAAGACGATGAAATAATGGAGCAAGTTCGGCAATTTTCAAGAGACGGTGTTTTTGAACAACGCCATTTTTTAGAGATGTTATCAAAAGCGTGTAAATTGAATGTAGAGTGGAGTATTTCGTTTGCTTATCAACTAGTAGGCGTGCACGAAATTAGTAATGAAGTATGGTTTGTGTGTATTAGAGAGTGGCGAAATAACCGGAATTTGGCGAATGAACAAATTCAAAAAATCATTCCGTTATTGCAGAAATTTATTAGAAATACTGCTTTTCATTGGTTAATTAGTAGTTTTCTATATGAAATTAGTAATCGATTAGAAGAGTTAGATGAAAATAGTATAAGGATTGTAAAACGCTTTGCTTTTTCTGTACTTCCACAAGTTATGAGAGGGGAATCGGATTTTAAGATTGGAAAACAAGAGTTTTACAATGAATCTATTCAGCATCCTGTTGGGAAGATGACTGCTGTATTACTAAAACTGCTAGCATATGATCATTTATACGATCGCAACGTGTATGAATATTTATTTTTATTTGAGGAGCAGGTAAGGGTTACTTCGGAAAGAACGAACTTCATGTTTGCGCGTTTAACAGCAGATATTACGTTTTTATACCATATTGAGAAGCAATGGTGTCGGAAAAATGTATTACCTTACTTAGATTTAAAGAAAGAAAGTGAGCTTACGAAATATGCGTGGGCGGGATTATGTTATACGCAAATTAATCTACCTTTGTTTACAGAAATAAGGCGATATATTAAGTATGCAGTAGAACATTTAGATGCACTACATCCATATACGAGAGAAGCATTTTTAAAATGGCTTAGCTTTGTATTTATTAAATGCGTATTATATTGGGAGCAAAAAACAGATTGGTTATATCCACTTTTGATGCAAGAAAACGAAGAGAATAAAATTAAATTTATGCAGTATTTATGCTACTACGTAAAAACGTTAAGTGGTAAGGAACAACAAAAATTTTGGACAGCGTGGCTTAGTGTGTTTTTAAGAGAACGTCCGAAAATGGGCGTAATAACAACGAGAGAATATATGATGCTTTTACGTATTGTTTTATGCATGGATGAGGTTTTAGAAAAAGGATTAAATATTATTTCTAGTAAATTTCAAGGTGTGGAAGGACAATCTAATCAAGAAGAAATGAAACAGTTGTTTATAGAGATACTTGAAAAGAAAGAGCGTATGAAAGCGTATAAAGAATTGTATGCAAATGTGTTTTTCACTTTACTGCAGACGTGTCAAGAAGCCGATTTACTTGAAAGTGAGATCATACAAATAAAAGAACTATTAACCAGGTATGAAGTAGAAAGACATGTATTAAATTTAATAGAAAATGAAATAATTCGCATCGGAATCGTAACGGAGAATTTACAAGAGGAATCATAGGGCGGAAGTGGAATTTTTAAAAAATATATAAAAAGTTATTGACAGTGTTTTGAAAAGCGTTCTATAATACGAATCATACTTATTCAATTTCAAAAACATTTGAATAAACAAAGTGCAATGAAGAGATCACAGTAGTGGTTAGTCTTACTGTAACAGAGAGCTGGTGGTTGGTGTGAACCAGTACAGGGATAATCATGAATTACAGTCTTGGAGCATCTTTTTCGTAGTAAAGATACTATTGTCTTTATGAAGGAAAAGCGGTCAATTGATCGTTAACAGTGAAGAGAGGTAGACGGAAAGTTAGTCTACAACTAGGGTGGTACCGCGATAAATATCGTCCCTACTGATTTATTCAGTAGGGACTTTTTGTATTTTAGTGGTCCAACTTGAAAATAAAATAGTCACGCGTTGAAAGGAAAAGAAGTAGTTGTTGTTTCCCTGTAACAGAGAGCTGGTGGTTGGTGCGAACCAGTACAAAAACAAGAGCGAATTACAGTCCTGGAGCATCTTTTTCGTAGTAAAGATAGTTATTGTCTTTATGAAGGGAAAGACGGTCAGATGATCGTTAACAATGAAGAGAGGTAGGCGAAATAAGTCTACAACTAGGGTGGTACCGCGATAAATATCGTCCCTACTGATTCAATCAGTAGGGCTTTTTTGTACAAAAAAGTGGCTTATTAACTAGTAGTTAGTGTCTTTATGGTAATTATTAGTTTAAAATAAGAAGAGGTATCGATTCCACTTTAAATTTGTATAATTAACCAGTTCAGAAAATAGAGAATTTTTTATTCTCTTACTATACTTTTAAAACATTAGAGGAGGATTTCCAAATGGCAAATCACGAATTAGATCAATTACGTAAACAGGTAGATGAAATTAACTTACAATTATTACACTTATTAAACAAACGCGGTGAAATCGTTCAAAAAATTGGGGAACAAAAGCAAGTACAAGGTACGAAACGCTTTGATCCAGTACGTGAGCGTGAAGTACTTGATATGCTTGCAGAGCATAACGAAGGACCATTCGAAACGTCAACGATTCAACATATTTTCAAAACGATTTTCAAAGCAAGCTTAGAATTACAAGAAGATGATAACCGTAAAGCATTACTAGTTTCACGTAAAAAGAAAAAAGAAAATACAATTGTTAATGTTAAAGGTGAATTGATTGGAAACGGAACACAAACGTTCATCATGGGACCTTGTGCGGTAGAAAGTTTAGAGCAAGTTCGCCAAGTAGGGCAAGCTATGAAAGACCAAGGCTTAAAATTAATGCGCGGTGGTGCTTTCAAACCGAGAACATCTCCATACGATTTCCAAGGTTTAGGAGTAGAAGGTTTACAAATTTTACGCCAAGTAGCAGATGAGTTCGACTTAGCGATTATTAGTGAAATTTTAAATCCGAACGATGTTGAAATGGCGCTAGAATACGTTGATGTAATTCAAGTTGGAGCACGTAACATGCAAAACTTCGATTTACTACGAGCTGTAGGTAAAGTTAATAAGCCAGTATTATTAAAACGTGGTTTAGCAGCAACGATTGATGAGTTCATTAATGCAGCGGAATACATCATTGCACAAGGTAATGACCAAATTATTCTTTGTGAGCGCGGTATTCGCACATACGAGAGAGCGACACGTAACACATTAGATATTTCAGCAGTACCGATTTTAAAGAAAGAAACACATTTACCAGTTATCGTTGACGTAACACATTCAACTGGACGTAGAGATTTACTATTACCAACAGCGAAAGCAGCACTTGCTATTGGAGCAGATGCAGTAATGGCGGAAGTGCATCCAGACCCAGCAGTTGCGTTATCAGATTCTGCGCAACAAATGGATATTCCAGAATTCCATAGATTCATGGATGAGTTAAAAGGTTTCAAAAATAAATTATCTTAATTCCATATCATAAATGCGCTGAAGAGGAAACAGTAGTGCTTATCTCACTGTTAAAGAGAGCTGATGGCCGGTGTGAATCAGTACAAAGGTAAGCATGAATTACAGCCTTGGAGCATCTTTCCCGCCAACTTTTGGAGAGAAAGACGGTCAAACGATCGTTAAAGAAGAAGAGAGGTAGACGAAAGAAGTCTACAACTAGGGTGGTACCGCGATAAACATCGTCCCTACTGAGCGCTCAGTAGGGACTTTTTTGTACAAAAAAATAGTAAAGGGGCAAGAGAAATGAGATATATTACAGCTGGAGAATCACATGGGCCGCAGTTAACAGTTATTTTAGAAGGTGTACCAGCAGGTTTAACATTAACAGCGGAACATATTAATAAAGAATTATTAAGAAGACAAAAAGGGCATGGGCGCGGAAGACGCATGCAAATTGAAACAGATACAGTTGAAATTGCAAGTGGTGTACGTCACGGAATGACACTTGGTTCACCAATTACGTTAATCGTAAAAAATGATGATTTCAAACATTGGACGAAAGTAATGGGTGCTGAACCAATTTCAGAGCAAGAAAGTAAAGAAATGAAACGTACTATAACGAAACCACGTCCAGGACATGCGGATTTAAACGGGGCAATTAAATACGGCCATCGTGATATAAGAAACGTATTAGAGCGCTCTTCTGCAAGAGAAACGACAGTTCGTGTTGCTGCTGGTGCAGTTGCGAAACAAATTTTGAAAGAACTAGGTGTGGAAATCGCAGGACATGTTCTTGAAATTGGTGGGGTACAAGCGAAGCGTATTTCAAACTTACCAATTGAAGAAATTCAAACGATAACTGAAAATTCACCAGTTCGATGTTTAGATAAAGAAGTAGAACAAGAAATGATGAATGCGATTGATGATGCGAAAAGTAGCGGAGATTCTATAGGCGGTATTGTCGAAGTCATTGCAGAAGGAATGCCAATTGGAGTTGGTAGCTACGTTCATTACGACCGCAAATTAGATGCAAAACTTGCCGGTGCTATTATGAGCGTGAATGCGTTTAAAGGTGCTGAGATCGGAATTGGTTTTGAAGCGGCAAGACAGCCGGGAAGTAAAGTGCACGATGAAATTTTATGGGATGAAGAAAAAGGATACACGAGAAATACGAATAATGCCGGCGGTTTAGAAGGCGGTATGACAACAGGTATGCCAATTGTCGTAAGAGGCGTAATGAAGCCAATTCCTACATTATATAAACCGTTAGCAAGCGTAGATATTGATACGAAAGAAGCGTTCCAAGCGAGTATTGAGAGATCTGATAGCTGTGCAGTACCAGCAGCAGGTGTTGTAGCTGAAGCTGTCGTTGCATGGGAACTTGCCGGTGCACTAGTCGAGCAATTCGGAAAAGATCGCATGGAATTACTAAAACAAAATATTTCGCAACATAACAAATACGCAAAAGAATTTTAATGAAAAGGTGGATTTAACATGCGAGTAAAAGATCAACTATCATCATTACAACCGTATAAACCAGGTAAATCACCAGAGCAAATGAAAGAAGTATACGGGAATCATTCATTTGTTAAGTTAGCATCAAATGAAAATCCATTTGGCTGTTCACCTCGTGTTTTAGGAGAATTACAAAAATCGTGGCAGGAACATGCTTTATATCCTGACGGAGGTGCTGAAGTACTCCGTCAAACAATTGCAGAGAAATTACAAGTGCAAATGGAACAAGTGCTTTGTGGTAGTGGACTTGATGAAGTCATTCAAATTATAAGTCGTGCAGTGCTCTGTAAAGGAGATAATATCGTAACTGCTGGCGCGACATTCCCTCAGTACCGTCATCATGCAATTATTGAAGGCTGTGAAGTGAAAGAAATTACTTTAAAGAACGGTGTATATGATCTCGATGAAATTTCTTCAGCAGTTGATGAACATACAAAAATCGTATGGATTTGTAATCCGAACAACCCGACAGGCACATATGTGAATGAGCGAAAATTGACTCAATTCATTGAAAGCATTAGTGAAAATACGTTAATTGTCATTGATGAAGCGTACTATGAATACGTAACAGCAAAAGATTTCCCTGAGACATTACCGCTTCTAGAAAAACATAACAACATTCTTGTACTTAGAACGTTTTCTAAAGCGTACGGATTAGCTTCTTTCCGCGTTGGTTATGCGATTGGACAGGAAGAGTTAATCGAGAAATTAAATGTCGTACGTTTGCCATTTAACGTATCTTCATTAGCGCAAAAAGCAGCGACGATTGCTTTTAACGATGAAGCGTTTATTGAAGAAATAGTTCGTGTTAATACAGAAGGATTACAACAATACGAAAGTTTTTGTACAGAAAATGAAATTCCATTTTATCCGTCGCAAACGAACTTTATCTTCTTGCCGGTAGATGATGCTGGGGAAATTTATGAAGCTTGTGCGCATGCAGGGTTTATTATTCGTCCGTTCCCAAATGGTGTCCGTATTACAATCGGAATTAGGGAACAAAATGAAGGAGTGATTTCAGTGTTAAAACAACACTTTGAAAATAAAAAAGGTAAGTCTCGAGATGAGGCAAATGTGTAAAAAGGTAGTATTAATCGGTACTGGATTAATAGGAGGCTCTCTTGCATTAGCGATTAAAAAAGAGCACGATGTAACGATTATCGGTTATGACATATTTAAAGAGCAAGTAGAGCGCGCAAAAGAATTACATGTAGTTGATGAAGTAGCAGTAGATTTACAGCGTGCATGTGAGGAGGCAAATTTAATTGTATTTGCCTCTCCAGTTGAAGAAACGAAAAAGTTGTTACACAAACTTGCATCATTTCATTTACGAGAAGATGTCATTGTTACCGATGTAGGAAGTACGAAAGGGACAATCATGAATGAAGCGGAAGCTTTATTAACAAAGAAAGTTTCATTTATCGGCGGTCATCCGATGGCAGGTTCTCACAAAACAGGAGTTGAAAGTGCAAAGGCACACCTTTTTGAAAACGCATTTTACATTTTAACGCCAATGAATCACGTGCAGGCGGATCAAGTAGACGAGCTAAAAGAATGGTTAAAAGGAACAGGCTCTCATTTTCTTGTATTAAATACAAAAGAACATGATTATGTAACAGGAATAGTTAGTCATTTCCCACATTTAATTGCAGCAGGATTAGTAAAACAAGTTGAGAAACATGCTGGTGATAATCCGCTTATTCATCAACTAGCGGCAGGCGGATTTAAAGATATAACACGTATTGCATCAAGTAGTCCGAAAATGTGGAGTGATATCGTAAAGCAAAATCGCGGGCATTTATTGGAACTATTAGAAGAATGGATTTCAGAAATGGAAGAGCTATATAAGACGGTTTCTAAAGGAGATGCAGGAGAAATACAAAGTTATTTTGCAGATGCGAAAGAATATCGTGACTCTTTACCAGTTCGAAAAAGAGGGGCGATTCCTGCCTATCACGACTTATACGTCGACGTTTTAGATAAAGTAGGGGCATTAGCCCATATCACAAGCATTCTAGCAGAAGAAGAAATTAGTATTACGAACTTGCAAATATTAGAAGCGCGAGAAGGATTGCTCGGAGTTTTACGAATTAGTTTCCAAAGAGAAGAAGATCGAACGCAGGCAAAAATTGCGCTCGGAAAAGAAGAATACCAAACGTATGAAACAATTTAATGAGGAGGGTGACAACGTGAAAGAAAAAACAGTACAAACTGTAAATAACGGATTGAATGGTACAATTACAATCCCTGGAGATAAATCAATTTCCCATCGCGCTGTCATGTTTGGCGCAATCGCGGAAGGTAAAACAACAATTAAAGGATTTCTTCCTGGTGCGGATTGTTTAAGTACTATTTCTTGTTTTAAAGAAATGGGAGTAGAGATTACACAAAATAGAGACGAAGTTACGGTAATTGGAACAGGATTAGAAGGTTTACAAGAGCCAAAAGCTGTATTAGATGTTGGTAATTCTGGTACAACGATTCGATTAATGTCAGGAATACTTGCAAACACACCATTCTTTTCTTGCGTGCAAGGTGATGCTTCAATTGCGAAGAGACCGATGCAACGTGTAACAAATCCACTAAAGCAAATGGGTGCAAAAATTGATGGCCGAAAAGAAGGAACGTTTACGCCGCTCACAATACGAGGCGGGAATTTAAAGGCGATTGAATATACTTCACCGGTAGCAAGTGCACAAGTGAAATCAGCTATTTTACTTGCAGGCCTTCGCGCAGGAGGTGTAACAACTGTTACAGAACCTCATATTTCCCGCGATCATACAGAAAGAATGCTTGAGGCGTTTGGCGTTACAGTAACTCGCGTGGGGAAAACAGTGAAACTAGCAGGAGGACAGAAGTTAACCGCAACAGATGTTCAAGTGCCAGGTGATGTATCATCAGCGGCATTTTTCTTAGTAGCAGGTGCAATTGTTCCAAATAGTAAACTACTATTACAAAATGTGGGAATGAATCCGACTCGTACAGGTATTATTGATGTTCTTGAGAAAATGGGCGCTACGTTTACTGTAGAGCAGATTAACGAAGGAGCATCAGAACCTGCTGCAAATATTACAATTGAAACATCGCCGCTGAAAGGAATCGAAATCGGTGGAGATATCATTCCACGACTGATTGATGAAATCCCAATTATCGCTTTAGCGGCAACACAAGCAGATGGAATTACAGTCATTAAAGATGCACACGAGCTAAAAGTGAAAGAAACGAATCGTATCGATACAGTCGTTGCGGAACTAACGAAACTAGGAGCTCGTATTGAAGCGACCGACGACGGAATGATTATTTACGGTAAATGTAAGCTAAAAGGAAATACAGTACATAGTCACGGTGATCACCGCATTGGAATGATGCTTGCGATTGCCGGTTGTATAGCTGAAGGAGAAACAACGATTGAAGATGCAGAAGCAGTAGGTGTATCGTATCCTACATTTTTTGAAGAACTGCAAACGTTAGCTAAATAAAGTGATGAGAAGCAGATATGCAATGTATCTGCTTTTTTATGTTGGCTTTTTTCGTAAATAATGTTGCTTTATTGCGTAAGAATTTTATCCTTATTGATTTTATGAGATTTTTACGCATAATTGTAACTAAGGGAGATGGTTCCAAGTTGAGTAAACAGAATATCAGCACAACAGTTTCAGGGGATTTAATTGTTACCCATCTAATTGGCAAGATTAATACAGCTGATGTTTATGAATGGTTTAATGGCTTCGAGCAGGTTTGTCAGCAATTCATTTCCGAGGGTCGGAAATACAAATTGTTGGTGGATAGAAAAGGATACACGCCAGATCATTTTTCTGTTCAAAAAGCATGGAAAGATAAGTTCTTCAATGAAACCATTTTGAATCACAGTAAGGCAATTGCGTTTCTCCTTGAAGAAGGGGAAACAATGAATTATTTACAACAATCCAATACAAAAGAATCCGTAAAATTTTTCGATGATTATGAACAAGCATTAATTTGGTTGAATGAATATCCAATATAAACCTTTATTGAACCAGTTTCTCTCAATCAACTGGTTTTTTTATGTCCGTAATGTTGCCGTTGTCATAAGTTTCATCACTTTCAATGGTACCTCTTAGCTTCGCAAACCCAAGAGAACGCAAGGCTTTTAATATTCTTATGCCGCCAATAGAAAGCAGTTGAAAAGAGCCTTTATGTTAGAGTGTTTCTAAATCGATATCTTTTGTTGAAACATCCTCGTAATTTCACTTACCGAACTATAATAGTTTGAATTATGATATAATTCAAACGAGGAATGGAGGAGAAATATATGAACGTTATACAATTAAAAGAAGATAAGTTTAGAGAAGCATTACGTTTATCAGAATATGCTTTTCAATATAAAGCAAATGAAGAATGGATAGAGCAGAAAATTGCAAGAATGAAGGAAAGCCATCAAATATACGGTATTATGGAAGGAGAAGAGTTAGCTGCAAAGTTGCACTTAATTCCTTTTCATATTTACATAGGAAAAGAAAAGTTTAAAATGGGCGGCGTTGCGGGGGTAGCGACGTATCCGGAATATAGAAGAAGTGGATATGTAAAAGAGTTACTTCAGCATTCACTGCAAACTATGAAAAGAGATGGATATAGTGTATCGATGTTACATCCATTTGCCGTTTCATTTTATCGTAAATACGGCTGGGAACTTTGTGCGAATCGAATCGTATGTCAGATGACAAAGAGCGATTTAATAATTAAAAAACAAGTGAATGGTACAGTGAAACGTTTTAGTAAAGATAATCATCCAGAAGAAGTAGAGAATCTATATGAAACATTTGCAGAACGATTTTCTGGTATGTTAGTTCGCGGACGTAAATGGTGGCTACAAGCGGTGTATCATGATTTAACATTGGCAGTTTACTATGATGAAAATAAAACGGCGGCTGGTTACATTTTATACAAAATAGAGAATTCTAAAATGAAAGTAGAAGAATTTGTCCCATTACATAATGAAGCAAGAATTGGTCTTTGGAACTTCATCTGCCAACATGATTCTATGATTAAAGATCTAGAAATGATACTAAGTGAGACAGAACCACTTCTTTACACATTACAAGAACCACGAGTAAAAGCAGAAGTAACTCCATATTTCATGGGAAGAATTGTAGATGTAGAACAGTTTTTCAAACAATATGAATGGAACTGGAACAACGAAGAGCAAGAAGTAATTTTACATATTACAGATTCATTTGCACCGTGGAATAACGTAACGGTTCAACTTAAAAATAACGAAATAACAATCGTTAAAGAAGAAACAGCAAAAGAAAATGGAATTCAAATCGATATTAATGCGTTATCTACTATTATGTTTGGTTACAAGCGACCGCTAGAATTAAATGAAATAGACTTAATAAGCGGTAGCGAAGAGGAGATACGTGCATTTGAGAATGTAGTGCCGGTGCGTAAGCCGTTTATTTATGATTTCTTTTAATTAATGTCATGTGCTATGTATGAGTAACAAAGTACTATAATGATAAACTTTTTATTATAGTACTTTTCTATTTAATAGAGTGGAATCATTGTTTTAGGAGGAAAAGTAAAATGATTAGGCAAGCCGTAGGTGCGGTCGTATTCCAACACAGTGAATTTTTATTGGTACATAAGGTGAAAATTAGCGACATAGATGGAGAATATGCTATGTCAAAGGGGGAATGGGATTTTCCTAAAGGTGGAGTGAAACATACAGATAATGATTTAGAGAGTGCTATGTTGAGAGAGCTGGAAGAAGAAACTGGATCTACAAAGTTTAAAGTTATAAAGCAATTTGAAGATAAAATTTGCTTTGGCTTTCCTGAAGAACTCAAAATGAAAATTGGATATGAAGAGCAAGAAACTACTATGTTTTATGTAGAATATATAGGTGACAGAATAGATTTACATCCAAAAGATAATGAAATAAGTCAAGTTCAATTTTTTAAGATACAAGATGTATTGAGGGTTTTAAGTCATGATGATACAAAGAAATTTTTTGATGGGATAACGCAAAAAATGTATTAATATCTTAATTGAGTGTGTTATTTGATAAATGTTTCAATAGCGTATTTACACACTTGACTTTTAATTCATGTAATTTATAATTAAAAACGGAATGAATTTTCATTCCTGGAAATTGAGGTGAGAAAAATGGCTAAAAATAAACAAGAAGACATTTTTGATGCTGCTATAAAACTTTTCGCAGAGCGTGGTTACGATGGTACGACAATTCCGATGATCGCTGAAAAAGCAAATGTCGGCGCTGGTACTATTTATCGCTATTTTGAAAATAAAGAGGCACTCGTTAACTCATTATTTTCAAAAAGCATGCTACAGCTATCTGAAACAATAAAGACTGATTTTCCTGTTGAAGCAAATATTCGAGAACAGTTTAGTCATACGTATAACCGTTTATTTGAATTTGCGAGAAACAATGTGGATGCTTTTCTTTTTACAAATTCTCACTGTGATAGTTATTTTCTTGATGAACAGAGTAAGAAAATATTTGACGATTTTATAGGCTTCTTTATGAATATTATTGAAGATGGAATCGAAAAAGGTTTTCTTCGTCCATTGCCTATAATTGCTTTAATTATTATTGTATATCAACCACTTGAAAAATTAATAAAAGTAATGGCGACAGGGCAGTTAGAATACTCAAAAGAATTAGTAAAAGAATTGGAAGAAAGCTCTTGGAATGCTATTAGAATCATTTGATTCTATAGCCTTATAAGGACAGGAATGAACATTCATTCCTAAATAAATATAAAAAACGATTACAGGAGTTGATATAACTGCACAATTTAAGGAATGAATATTCATTCCGTGGGTAGTGATTTGATAAAATTGAAAAATAATTTAATAGGATAATAGGAATGAACGTTCATTCCTAAATGATATTTTCAAAAATAGGGAATGAATATTCATTCCCTATGCACCATGAAACTCTAATAACAGGAGATGATTCAAATGAGCAAGCTAAAAAGTTGGAGAAGTTTATCTTTTCTATTATGGATAGTTATTACTATTGCAATGATCGTAACGATGCCTAATATGGATCAGTTAGTGAAGGAAAAAGGGCAAATCACGATTCCTAATACAGAACAAAGCAGTATTGCTGACAAGATGATAAAGGAGATGGATAAAGAAGGGGCTGAAAAGTATGAAATTATAGCTGTCTTTAATAGTGGAAGTAAGAAGGCTTTAACAAATGAGCAAAAAGAGGAAATAACGAAAACGATCAATGCCCTGCAAAATGAAAAAGAGCAATTAGGAATTAAGGAAGTCGTTTCACATTTAGATAATAAAGAACTGCAGAAACAATTAGTTTCTAAAGATAATACGACTATTTTAACGCAAATATCGGTAGATAAAAAACATGGTAAAATGTCAAAAATTGCAAATAATCTTCATAAAAAAGTGCAAACGAAAGGAGTTACAACGTACTTAACAGGAAGTGATTTAATAGCGGGTGATTTTCTTACATCCTCTCAAGAGGGCGTGAAAAAGACAGAAGTTATTTCGATCATTTTCATTCTTGTAGTATTAATCATTGTATTCCGTTCACCAGTTGTTCCGATTATTTCTCTTCTTACAGTTGGTGTTTCGTATTTAATTTCAATGGGGATTATTGCCCATCTTGTAGATCAATTTAATTTTCCGTTTTCAAACTTTACGCAAGTGTTTGTAGTAGTCGTCCTGTTTGGAGTGGGAACAGACTATAACATTTTATTATATACAAGATTTAAAGAAGAATTAAGTAAACAAGAAAATGCATTTTTGGCTACGAAAGAAACGTTTAAATCGGCAGGTAAAACCGTTTTATATAGCGGGATAGCAGTACTAATTGGCTTTGCATCTCTTGCTTTAGCGAGTTTTAAATTATATCAATCTACTTCAGCGGTAGCAATTGGTGTCGCAGTACTACTACTCGTATTAACTACTTTAAATCCATTTTTCATGGTGCTTTTAGGAAAAGGAATGTTTTATCCAGTTAAAACATTTAAAGGTCATGAGGATAGTCGCTTATGGGGATTCTTTGCAAAAAATTCAGTAGCAAGACCATTTATCGCTTTAATTATCGTATTCGTGATATCGATTCCATTCGTATTAAAATATTCTAACACGCTTAATTACAATGATTTATTTGAAGTGGATAATAAATATGAATCAAAAATGGGGATTAACGTAATAGAAGAGCATTTTCCGCCTGGTTTTTCTTCACCAAGTACGTTAGTCATTCAATCGGATAAAAAGTTAGATGAGGCAACTTCTTTACAAACTTTAGATGAACTTACTGATAAAATCTCGAAAGTTAAAGGAGTCTCAGAAGTATATTCACCGACGCGTCCAACTGGAGATAAGATTAAAGAATTATATATAAATAAACAAGCCGGAGAATTGAATACAGGCTTAGGCGATGCAAATGGTGGCATAAAAGAAATTAATGAAGGATTAACTGATGCGAAAGATAAAATGGGTAGTAATGACTCAAATAGTCTTGCAAATGTTCAAAAATTAATTGATGGAACAAATGAAGCGAAAAATGGCGTATCAGCCTTAGGGACAGCTTTAAATCAATTATCGAATGGAATAAACAATGGAGCACAAGGAGCGAAGCAAATAGAGGATGGGCTAGCATCATTAAACGGAAATATCAATGCCCTGTCAAATGCAACTTCGCAGCTTCATGCTGGTTATGCTCAGTTAGAAAAAGGTTTAAGTTCGTACGATCAATATTTCGGAAGTATTTCTCAAGCGATTGATGGTGCGAAAAAAGGATATGAACAAATTGAAACGTTAATGAACAATTTCATTCAAACAAAACCAGAATTAGCAAATGATCCTAATGTGCAGCAAACATTAGGAATTGCTAAAGAAGCTCAAAAACAATTAACTGGACTTTCAAAAGAATTAAATCAATTGGCGGTGCAGCATAAAGCAGCGATGAATTCATTTAAAGAAGCGAATCAATCGTTACTGAAAGTAGATAACGGTTTAAAAGAAATGAACAATGGAGTTACCAAGTTACAAAAAGGGGCTGCTGAGCTGAACAAAGGATTGAGCGAAGGGGCTACAGGTTCAAAACAAATTGCGAACAAATCGGCTGACTTACAATCTGGATTAACGAAAATAAACGATGGGCAAGGACAGTTATTAACTGGACTGAAAGATTTACAAGAAAAGATGGGGCAATTGCAATCAGGTTTATCTAAAAGTACAGAGGGTTTAGGAAAAGTAAGTAACGGTCTAGGTGACGCTCAAAAATATTTAGGAGAGCTAAATGAGTCGAAAAGCTCTGAGAAATTTTATATTCCGAAAGAAGTTTTAGAAGGAGAAGATTTCCAAAAAGCATTGAATACGTACATGTCACATGATAGAAAGACTGCTAAAATGACAATTATTTTAGACGTAAACCCGTATTCAAAAGAAGCGATGCCTATCATTCAAGAAATTAATAAAACGATAGATGGTACGTTAAAGGGAACAGAACTAAATGGTGCGAAAAAAGCAATTGGCGGGACAACAGCTAGAAACGTTGATTTAAAAGAAGTAACCGGGCAAGATTTCCTACGTACTGCTACGATTATGTTATTAGGGATTTCGCTTGTATTAATCGTGATTACACGCTCATTCTTAAACTCAATCTTTATTATTGGGTCCTTAATTTTAGCGTACTTTGCATCACTTGGTATAAGTGAACAAATTAGTGCACATGTATTAAACGTAGAGTCATTAAGCTGGAATGTTCCATTCTTTAGCTTCATTATGATTGTCGCTTTAGGAGTGGATTATAGCATCTTCGTTATGATGCGATACAATGAGCTAGAAGGGGATTCAGTAACGAAAATTGTAAATGCATCTCGTCACATAGGAGGAGTCGTATTATCAGCGGCACTTATTTTGGGAGGGACATTTGCAGCGTTAATTCCTTCAGGAGTATTGACACTTATACAAGTAGCATCCGTTGTTGGTGTTGCTCTTTTACTATTAGCTTTAATTGTAATGCCGATATTGTTACCTGCTTTAATAGGATTGACGAGTAAATTGAAGAGTTATAAAGAGAAAATAATAAATACGAAATAAGAAAAACCTGTAGGGAATGTTTTCTCTACAGGTTTTTTGTATATAAAATATGAAATGAAAAAATGATTCAATGTATTACAGAATGAGTAGCGAATAGGGATATTAGAAAGAGGTCGATGATATACAAAAAATAGCTAGGGGAATGGATAAAAACTATTCGATTTCGTTGTAGAAAGCTAATCAACCGTTGCTATTCATCCAGCTTCTACTATATAATAGCTATAGTCTACAATAATTGAGTCGTAATATGCGATTTTTTAAGACAATCGGTGAGAAAACGCTGAAATAAGCGGTATTAGTAGGAGGACACAAATGATTACAGTAAGTAACGTTAGTTTGCGTTTCGCGGATCGCAAATTATTTGACTCCTCTATAAAACCTATATAAATCCAGTTATAACAACCCCTAGTTTGCGGTTCTGCTTTATTGAATCGTAAACTGGGGGTTTTTTAATGGTTAAAAAAAGTAAAACGAAAAGAAATTTCAGATTGTCTATGGAAGAATTAGATGTTCTCGGAGAATTGGAAGCAGCTGAGGAATATATCGAGAGTTGGGAGGAGGCTTTTGAACTTTTTCACAAAGCGGGCATTTTAAAAGGATTGAGGGAAGCGACTTTATTTCACTATCAAGCCCAATTGAAATCACTTTTAAGGTCATTACCTGTTGGAATTAAGCCATACGAGGTAACGAAAGAACATATAGAGGATGCTATTGTATTCTGTAAAGTAAAAAGAAATTTGCAGCCATCAACAATCAACATTGTAATAAGGGCAAATAAAACATTTTTTAAATTTCTATTTGAGAACAAACACATCCCCATAAATCCAATAAAAGATATTAAAAAATTAAAAACTCGTACAAAAGAGGTTGAAGTTCTTACGCCAAAACAGCTTAAAACTTTACTTTCTAAGGTAGAATGCGAAGTGTGGTCGATTATATCGAAGGGTTAGACGTATGTAACGACTGTATGGCGCTTATAGGTAGTGGCGTGAGAGTACAACGGGCTACGGATATAGAGAATGGTAATACGGTACAAGAGGCACGTATAGGCTCAAAGATACTTTACATTACAGAGTGTTCTGAATGCGGTGTAAGATTAAATTCGAAGATTACTAAACGATGTAGCACTTGTAAAAAGGAATTTATTAGGGTGCATGGTCAGAATAGACGGGCAAGAATTAAAGCATTGCCACACACATTAACGGTTAAAGAAAAATTAGAAATTATGGCACGCGGTTGCTTTGTAACTGGCGAGAAGGATATCGATAAACTAGCACTAGACCACCTTGTCCCGATTGTATGGGGATGGGGTGGTACAACAAAGGCGAATTGTATAGCGTTGCGTCGTGATTTAAACGCTAGTAAACACGCGTCAAACGTATTTGAGTGGCTAAAACGTGAAGATATCCGAGCAATAGCAGATATGGAGCGAGTACACGACGAACTAGAGTTAAAGGCGCAACAAAACGGCATCACATACGAAGATTTAGAGATAGATATGTATTGGTACGAAGCGAATAAAAGAGAGGTCGAAGGTGTTAAGGTTGCGGAGAAAGAGCCTCAATTGCAATTTACAGCCGAAGGACTGGCACTTTTAAAGGATGTTGCAAAACAATGATAAAAGAAACTATTAATCTATCAATATCGGCGCTATTATTGTACTTGAATAGGCGCTACATTATGTCTTGATGGCGCTTCGTATGATACGCGGTACACATAGGCTCATTTAATGCGCTGAAAATCGGAATGAATCCGAAGGAGGTAGCGCAGACACTAGACAGAAACGCAGAACGAGCGGTAAAAATTCAAATGAGGGATGTAGAAACGGGTGGAAACATCGAGGTATTAGAGTACACGTATAACGCACCTGCGGCAACGGTGAGTGTAACATATAAGGACGGCGTTTTGTACACCGCAACGCATACAGGGACACAAAGGAAGGGAAATAATTACGGCGGAGCTTAAACAGGAGGCAGCATAGTGTGGCGTATAGTTTTTACAAGAAAGATCAGGAGCGCGCATTTGTAAAAATGTGTATTTATTAGAACGTGCATTCGTGTTGTGCGGAAAAATATAGACCTATATAATATTAATTGTAAAGCAATCGGCTCACCACTGGCGCAAGATATACGCAGCCATGCCGATAATATAAATCACCACAGGACGGCAATAGCCGTTATACAGAAAGGCGCAGGATTAACCACCCTAGCGCTTTTCATTTTATATGGATGTAATTAATTAGGGATACTGAGGAAAGAGAGGGGTTTACATGCTTCGAATTAAGATTAAGAAGGGGCGGAAACCGTCTATTATATTACTTACGCTGGCTTTATTCGCATTGTGGCTGCTGAATGTATCGGGTAACTTTTACATACAATTATTTTCGGCACTATTCGCCTTATCTGTCATAGCCGCACAGCTTACGGAAACGGCGTTACGCTGTCGAGATAAGAGAGTATAACGATAATAGGTAATAATAATAGTAATAAGTGATAGCGTGAGAGGGGCGATGTGTAATGGCATTGCCTCTTTTTTATGCGCATTTCTTCGTTAATATCCATTGTTTTAACATTTGCATGCGCCTTTTCTTCGATGTCTAGCAGTTGTGTACGCACTTCTTTCGCGAATAAAAAAAAGAGCGCCATTTATGCGCCCTGTTCCTCTTATTTAACTTAAAGAATCAATAGGTTTATGGTGGAACTCAAATCCATATCCAGATTCTCCTAATTGTTCACTTACAATGTTATAAAACTTTTTCCCATAAAAACTAGGTTCATTCTGCGAATACACTTGTATAATGAATTTTGTTCTTCCTATTGTACTGGGAACTTTTTCATGGATTTCATCACTTTCAATGAATCCTAAATATGTATTGATTTTGTCTTGTAGAAGTAAAATGTGCTCATCGTCAAGTTCTTCGCTTTTATTCCACTCTAAAGCATCAAAGATTGTTAAGTACACATTATCTTTATTATCCTCGTCTATTAAAACTAAATCGACTTGATCCGTATCATGTAATGCCATATAAAAGCCTCCTTATTCTTCTTTTCTTATTACATTTATTTTCGTTGGTGGAATCTCTTCTAAATGTTCAAATGGTGGTTTGTTCCTACTTTTAACAATTGCACCTGATTCCGCAATTTCGGGGAAGGCTTTTTTCTGATTTTTAGTAAGGGGTGCAGTAGGTGACGATTTTAACTCCACTAAGTCAATCTTACCATTTGCGTCCTTGCCTCCTATATCTATACGAGTGCGTACGCCCGATTTTGTTTGTACGGTTATTTGTTCATTCAATTCAGATTTAGGTTTTTGTTGTTTTATAACCTCGAACATTTTTACACGAGCACGCTATTGTTATATAAAATGACGTTTCTAGTGCGATTGGTCAGCCATTAGCCGAGTTAATCCCCGACAGTGTATTCGAATTGATACAAGCAGAAAACGAAGGCCTAAACGTAACGGGCCGCGGGATCGGTTGGACTGTTTAACGAAGCGTATAAGAAACGTATGAAATAAATAACGCAACTTGACGGAGATCCTACGGGGTTTCCATCTCTTTTTTGTATGCAACAGGAAACGTCGCCGAGAAATTACGTTGTTAGATACTTTAATGGTAGCAATTCTTGTGATTATATTGCTGGTGTTTAGCGTCTTAAATTATTAATGGATTTTAGAGGAGATTTTTAAATAATTCTTTAAAAAAAGTAATAAAACAACTTATATCATAATTATAAGTTGTAATGATAAGCATGTTCTAGTAGAATTGTTTACAGATGAAAATAAAGGAATCGTAAATTACGGATTTCTGTTAAAATTGGAGAAGGGTTGAGAAACCCTAGGTATTAATAGGAGGACACAAATGATTACAGTAAGTAACGTTAGTTTGCGTTTCGCAGATCGCAAATTATTTGAAGATGTTAACATAAAATTCACGCCAGGTAATTGCTACGGTTTAATTGGAGCAAACGGTGCTGGTAAATCAACATTTCTAAAGATTTTATCTGGAGAAATTGACCAATCAACAGGTGACATACATATTACGCCAGGTGAGCGTCTAGCAGTATTAAAACAGAATCACTTCGAATATGAAGAATTCCCTGCACTAGAAACAGTAATGATGGGTCACACACGTCTTTATAAAGTAATGCAAGAGAAAAATGCAATTTACATGAAAGAAGACTTTAGTGATGAAGATGGCATGCGTGCTGCAGAACTTGAAGGTGAGTTCGCTGAGCTAAACGGTTGGGAAGCTGAGTCAGAAGCTGCAATCCTTCTAAAAGGATTAGGTATTGGTGAAGATATTCATGATAAAAAGATGTCTGAATTAACAGGGGCAGAGAAAGTAAAAGTATTACTTGCTCAAGCTTTATTCGGTCAACCTGACATTCTATTACTAGATGAGCCTACCAACCATTTGGACTTAAAAGCGATTCAATGGTTAGAAAACTTCTTAATGAACTTTGAAAATACAGTTATCGTTGTATCCCATGACCGTCACTTCTTAAATAAAGTATGTACGCACATGGCTGACCTTGATTTCGGTAAAATTCAATTATACGTTGGTAACTATGACTTCTGGTATGAATCAAGCCAATTAGCATTAAAACTAACGCAAGATTCTAACAAGAAAAAAGAAGAAAAAGTAAAAGAGTTACAAAACTTTATTGCACGCTTTAGCTCAAATGCATCTAAAGCGAAACAGGCAACTTCTCGTAAAAAATTGTTAGATAAAATTACATTAGATGATATTAGACCATCATCACGTCGTTATCCGTTCGTTGGTTTCACACCAGAACGTGAAGTAGGAAATGACCTATTAACAGTTGAAGGTATTTCGAAAACGATTGATGGCGAAAAAATATTAGATAATGTGAACTTCACTTTAAATAAAGGTGATAAAGTTGCATTTATCGGACGTAACGATATTGCGATGACAACATTATTTAAAATTCTTATGGGTGAAATGGAGCCAGATAGCGGTTCATTCAAATGGGGTGTAACAACATCTCAAGCTCATTTCCCAAGAGATAACTCTGAGTACTTCGAGAACAGTGATTACACTTTAATTGATTGGTTACGTCAGTTCTCTCCACAAGATGAGTCAGAAAGTTTCTTACGTGGTTTCTTAGGCCGTATGCTATTCTCTGGTGAAGAAGTAAAGAAAAATGTTTCTGTTTTATCTGGAGGAGAAAAAGTTCGTTGTATGTTATCTAAAATGATGTTAAGCGGTGCAAACGTATTAACACTTGATGATCCGACGAACCATTTAGACCTTGAGTCTATTACAGCATTAAACAACGGTTTAATCACATTTAAAGGAACATTACTATTCACTTCTCATGACCATCAGTTCGTACAAACAATTGCAAACCGTATTATCGAAGTAACGCCAAACGGTGTAGTTGATAAGGTAGCAACGTATGATGAGTTCTTAGAAAGTCAAGAACTTCAAAAACAAGTTGATGCAATGTACAAAGGTCAATAATAAATGATTAAAACCCTCGCTTTCTTTTATGAGAGCGGGGGTTTTTTAAGTAAACAAATATTCGTTTTAATATAAAGTGGGGGGGAGGATTAAAATGAATAATTATTCAAAAATAACATTAGCGATGGTAAGAAATTTTTGAAACGTGGATAAACCCTGAAATGATGAAGAAATGGTTTTTTACATTGGAAGGGACGGATAAAGTAACGGGAAATACTCCTGAAGTAGGAGGGAGTTGGGAAACTATTGATCATCGTGGCGGAAAAGATTATGGAGTAATTGGGGAATATATCGAAATGAATCGTCCTAAAAAAAATTAGTATTTATATTAAAAACGCCGCAGTTTAGTGAATTATTAGATAAAATCACAGTTGAAATAAAAGAGAAACAACAAGGATTTAAAATGATATTTTCACAAAATATAATCGTTGCTCATGAAGAAGATTGGACAAAATATGATGTTGAAAAAGCTTTAAAGGGGTGTCAGGATGGCTCTGATCATGGTTGGAATGTAATATTCATGGGACTGAAAGAATTGGTTAAAAGAAGAGGGGATAGCTACAAAGGATGATAAACGGTAGTCGAAAAAGTGTAGTTTGAGCAAATTGCCCAAACTACATTTTTTATTTTATGAAATTGGGTAGTTTACATGAATGTACCAAAATTGGAGATAGGTTAGTTTGCAAATGAGGAAATAAAGGATTATAGTTTGTGGAGTCATAATTAGTGGATGAGCCTTGGGAGAAAACAGGAAATGTTACAAATGTGTTTTGTTAAATAGAAACCAAGGTCAAAATGTTTAAAAAGAAATAGTTGAATAAATAAAAGCTACAAATTATAATTACTAATATTCTTCATATAGTTAAACAAATAAAATCTATTTGAAGAAGAAAAATTGAATAGAGAGACAGACTTATATAAAATAAGCCTTGGATGATCAAAAGAGGTGGAGAGATGCAACAATTTTTATTGAAGAGTAAACGAGTATTAAGTAATCATTTTGGATTTTTCGTATTTGCTGTTATTTTACTTTGGTTAAAAACATATGCCGCATATGTGACAGAATTTAATTTAGGGATATCGAACACAATCCAAAAGTTCTTACTGTTTTTCAACCCGTTAAGCTCAGCAGTTCTATTTTTAGGGCTCGCATTATTCGCAAAAGGGAAACGAGCTTACATTTGGTTAATTATTATTAATTTGCTAATGTCTATACTTTTATACGCAAACGTAGTATATTATCGCTTTTTCAGCGACTTTATTACGTTCCCGACATTAACACAATCGAATAACTTTGGAGATTTAGGTGGTAGTATTTTTGCATTGCTACACTTATATGATCCACTATATTTCTTAGATACAATCATTTTAATTGTTTTAGTCGCAACGAAATTTGTAAATCCTAAACCAGTCCGTGTTGCGAAGCATAAATTATCTCTAGTATTTGTAGCAGGTATTTTATTATTTAGCGTTAACTTAGGTCTGGCAGAATCTGACCGTCCTGAATTGTTAACAAGAACATTTGACCGCAATTATATCGTGAAATATTTAGGGGCGTACAACTTTACGATTTATGATGGTATTCAAAGTGCGAAAGCATCAACAGAACGAGCATTAGCGGATGGAGATAATATGACAGAAGTTAGAAACTATCTTTCATCAACTTATGCAAGTCCAAACCCTGAGTATTTCGGTAAAGGAAAAGGAATGAACGTAATTTATATTCATTTAGAGTCATTCCAAAACTTTTTACTAAACTACAAGCTAAATGGTCAAGAGGTTACACCATTCTTAAACTCATTTACAAAAGATGCGAATACGTTATACTTTGATAACTTCTTCCATCAAACAGGACAGGGGAAAACATCTGATGCGGAGTTCATGTTAGAGAACTCAATGTTTGGATTACCACAAGGATCTGTTTTTACAAATAAAGCTCATAACACGTATCAATCAGCACCGGCTATTTTAGGACAACAAGGATACACATCAGCAGTGTTCCACGGTAACTACAAAACATTCTGGAACCGTGATGAAGTTTATAAATCATTTGGTTTTAATAAATTCTTTGATGCGTCATACTACGATATGAATGAAAAAGATGTAGTAAACTATGGCTTAAAAGATAAACCGTTCTTTAATGAATCAATTCCGTTATTACAAACGTTGAAACAACCGTTCTATACGAAGTTCATTACGTTATCGAACCATTTCCCTTATCCGATTGATAAAGCGGAAGCAACGATTGAACCAGCTAAAACAGGTGATTCATCAGTAGATACGTACTTCCAAACAGCACGCTATTTAGATGAATCTGTAAAAGGATTCATTGATTACTTGAAACAATCTGGTCTATACGATAACTCAATTATCGTTATGTACGGTGATCATTACGGTATTTCAGATAATCATAGTGCAGCAATGTCTCAAATAATGGGTAAAGAAATGAACGCATTTGAAAATGCTCAATTACAACGTGTACCATTAATCATTCGCGTACCAGGAATGGAAGGCGGCGTACAACATCAATACGGCGGAGAAATTGACGTTCTTCCAACGTTATTACACTTACTAGGTACAGATACGAAAAATTATGTCCAATTCGGATCAGATTTATTATCACCAGAGCATAAACAAGTCGTTCCGTTCCGTAACGGTAACTACGTAAGTCCAACAGTTACTGCACTTAACGGCAAATACTATGATACAGCGACTGGGAAACCTGTAGAATTTACAGATGAAATAAAACAAAATGAGCAAATGGTTCAAAAATCACTAAAATACTCCGACCAAGTTGTTAACGGTGACTTATTACGATTCTACACACCAGAAGGATTTACACCGGTAGAACCTTCTAAATATAACTATAACAATCGTGATAAAGATAAAACGAAGGTGAAGACGACAGAAGACGGGGAAACGAAATAAATAATAAAAAATCCTACTCGTATAGAAAACGAGTAGGATTTTTTGTTTTAAGATTTACTTTCGGATTTTTGGAGTGCTACTTTTTTAGGCATAAAACATGCAATAATCAAAGCTACAAAGGATAAGACTAACATAAATACGTAGGCATCACTTGAGCTGAAGATAGAAGCTAATTTCGTTACTTGCATAGTTGATATGCTTCCGTTCTCACTAGATAACTGTGAAGTATGTGAAGTGGATTGAATTGTATATACAGTGATAATGACTGCTGTTCCTATAGCACCTGCTAATTGACGTACGGTATTATTCACTGCGGAACCATGTGAACCCAGTTCTCTTGGTAAAGCGTTTAAACCTGCTGTATTTAAAGGCATCGAAATGAAACTTAGTCCAATGCGTAGAATAATGGTACGAACCATTAAATACATATAAGTGGTGGATTCGGTCAAATCAATTACACCCCACATCGATATAATGATACATATTAAACCTATAATAAAGAGTGGTTTTGCCCCATATTTATCAAACATTTTACCCGTGATAGGTGATAAGAATGCATTAATTACAGCTCCAGGTAATAGAAGTAAACCTGATTCAAAAGCAGTAAAACCTCGTCCGTTTTGCAAGTAAATCGGTAAAAGAATTAAATCAGCATACATAATCATCGTAATGAGTACGTTAATGACTGATGTAAGAGTGAAAATTTTATACTTAAATACGGATAAATTTAATAGTGGATCGCTAGACTTTATTTGACGTAAACAGAATAGGGTTGTAACAATTATTCCGATGATAATTGTAGTAATAACAACTGGATGATCCCATCCTTTACTTCCTGCACTACTAAATCCGAATATAATACAACCAAAGCCAATCGTTGATAAAATGACACTTACGATATCTAATTTTGCTTTTGTTGTCTCAGCAACATTCATTAAATATTTTAGCGCGAGAATAATAACGATTAATAAAAATGGAGCGAATCCAATAAATAACCATCTCCATGATACATATTCAATAATAAAGCCAGATAATGTTGGAGCGATGGCTGGCGCAAAAATTATGGCGAAACCGATGGTTCCCATAATACTTCCACGTTTTTCACTAGGGTATAAATATAAAATAACTGTCATCATTAGTGGCATAATAATTCCTGCTCCAACTGCTTGAATCATTCTTCCTGTTAACAAAATGCCAAAATTCATGGCGCATGCACAAAGAACAGTCCCGATAAACAAAGAGAGCATCGAGCAAATAAACAGTTGCCTTGTTGTAAATCGTTTCATTAAAAATGCAGTAATTGGCACTAGAACGCCATTTATGAGCATAAAGCCTGTTGATAGCCATTGTACGGTTGCAGCTGTAACATCAAATACTTCCATTAAATTACTCATCGCTACATTTAATAGCGTCTGATTTAATGTTGATAAAAAACAACCGGAAATGAGCACAATTAATATAATTTTTTTATTTCTTTCTGATATTTCCTTTTGCATTGGTAAACTCCTTCATTGTTGTCTTGATTTATCGACATTGTGTCGATAAAATTAATGGTAACAAAATAAATTTTCTTTGACCATGAACAGTTTTGTTGAAAATGTTCACTACTCGACATAGAAGGTATGCACTGTCGAGTAAGTAAAGAGAAAATCTATAAAGGAGTTTCAAAATGTCTACACCTAAAAAAGAAGATCCTCGTACAGTTCGTTCAAGAGAAATGTTTAAAAATGCTGTTTTTTCTCTCCTATGTGAGAATCCTAGTATTTCAAGTTTAGCGGTTCAGAAAGTCGCAACAAAAGCAGGATTAAACCGAACAACCTTTTACTTACATTATCAAGATATTCAAGATTTACTAGACCAAATCACGAATGAGATTTCAAATGAACTTTCAAATAAAATAGCTGATTTAATACATGCAAAAGATTTATCAGAAAAACAAAAGCTAACACAATTACTTGATTATTTATATATCCATCGAAATTATTTATTTATAGTATTTAAAATGAATCAATTTGAGGAGCAATTATTTTTATTTTTAAAAGAGTTAATAGAAACGAGAAGAGAGAATACGAAAAAGGATCTGCCTGATGATTATGTTGCGGTTGATATTAAAACAGCTTCATTGGTAGGTATTATCATGTGGTGGATAAGGAATGGACTTCACTTTAGTTCAGATTATATTGCAAATCAAATTTATTTTATGTATAAAGGGTAATAAATGCAAACAATTTATCCGTATTAAAAAAAGATTAAAATAACCTAGTATAATTTAAAGTATCGGGATTAATAAAAATTTATAAAACAAAAGATCCAGAGATAGAAGGGGGATATGCATGAATTTTCAAAATGAAAAAATATCATTACATTTAGAGGTTGTAAATTACCAATATGCAGATGCAAAAGACGAGTGTGATAGAAATTGGTTAAGAGTAAAAGCGAAACTATCAGAAGAAAATAAAGTTTTTGAAACGATGGATCCTTTTTTACAAACATACGATTTACAGTACATGATAAAATGGTTTGAATCTTTACCAAACCCTACATATAACGAACTAGATTTCATAGAACCAAATTTAGCGTTTGAATTTATGGGGGGAAAAGCAGGCGAGTTTAACATTGTTATTCGCTTATCGCTGGAACTTAACCCCACATGGTGTAAGGAAGAAGAATACGAATTTTCTATCGGTATAACTCAAGAGGATAGGGAGAATATTATTCGTTCTATTGAAGAGCAACAAAGGAAATTCCCAAAACGATAAAAAAAGACTTGATAACCTACAAGAGGGAATCAAGTCTTTTTATTAAATACGATTATCATGCCAGAAGTTTAATGGGAAGTGTTCGTTCTCATTATAGGCTTCTAATTCATATCCTCTTTCTTTCAGCCCTTTAATAATACCAGGTACTGCTTTAACTGATTGTGGATGAATATCATGCATTAGAATAACTTCTGTTGGGTTTGTAGCACCATGTAGAACGTTTTCTATGATTTTAGCAGATGCAGCGTCTACTTGCATTTTGTTGTATTTCCAGTCTAATGAATCAATTGTCCAATCCCAAACTTTTAAACCATTTTCAACAACTTTGTTGCGAAGAGCTTCATTTAACCCTGGCATTGAGCCGTAAGATGGACGAGTTAATACTGGAGATTTTCCTAGAACGCCAGCGATTAAGCCTTGGTCTTCTTTCATTTCATCAACGTAATGACCTTCTGTGTAAAGTTTCTTGTAGTTATGAGTCATACTGTGCATCCCAACATAGTGGCCTTCAGCATCTTCACGTTTTACAAGATCAGGGAAAGCTTTTACGTTTGAACCAATTAGGAAGAATGTTGCTTTTGCATTTTCACTCTTTAACATATCTAAAAGCTCAGCTGTGTATTTTCCAGGACCATCGTCAAATGTTAAGTAAGCGACTTTTCTAACTTGCCCGTTATAGTGCTTTGGAGCTTCTTTCGGAGCAAGGGACGTTTGAATTTCACTTACAAGTTGAACAGATTTCGCTTCATCCTCTGTACTTGCTAGAGCGATATGTGTTGATCCGTAAGCAGCTTCGTATGTAAATAATACCCCAGCGCAAATCAACAGAGCCCTTTTCACTAAAGTTGTCATCCGAATTCCATTGTGCATAATTTTCCTACTCTCTATAAAAGTTCTACTCTACTATATTAGCAATTTTAGAGGGGGAAATGCAAAAAAACTTTTTTACAAGCGCAAAAAAGTTTGTTAAAAAGTATGTAAGATTTCACTGTTTTGCAGGTTTGAAAAAATGAAACAAGAATTAAATGAATGGAACTGCATGTAAAATGGTTCATTCACGTTTTTTGTTTTAGAAAGGGAGGATAAGTATGAAAAAATTAGCTTGTTTACATGCTCATCATTCAAATATTGAATACATTGACCGAGCGTTGCAATTTTTTGAAATAGAAATACTCCATTTTGTAGATCCAATCTTATCACACAGACTAAAAATAGAACGAGAACAAGCACGAAATAATTTAAAAGATATTATAAAGTATATAGCTGAAAGTGATGTTGATACACTTTTAATAACTTGTACAGATTATATCACGTTATTAGATGAGAATTTCAAAATAGACATACCTATATTGAAAATTGATGAGCCATTCTTTGAAATGATTTGTCAGGTTGAAGAGCCACAGACAATACTATTTACAAATAACCGTACTGTTTCAGGAACGATGGAACGTTTAAGACTATACGCTCAGCAGAATAATAAATCCATACAAGTAAAAGTAGAAGTGATAGAAGGGATATTTGAGTTAATTATGCAAGGGCGTAAAGAAGAGCATGATGTTAAATTAGAAAAATATTTATATGAAATTATGAAAGATAGAAACGAAATGCTTTCAGTTGCACAATTATCTATGGTAGACGCTACTACAAGGGTAGAAAATATAATAGGAAGGAACATAATAAATCCGTTGAATGCGCTTGTGGAGTATTGTATACAGAGTGTGAATGAACAACCGTGTGAAAAATAAGGAAGAGGATGTTTGTTGTTTTAAAGAAAATCAATAAAAATTTCACATACCGTATTTAAAAAATAAATATAGGAAAACCAAAAAATAATGTAGAATATATCGTACATACATATATGAAGTGAACATAAAACATAAAAGAGGTGGGCATATGTTACTTGAAGAAGTAATGCAGCAACTAGAAGAGTATGGGACAGAACAAACTCGTAAGACGTATAAAAACCACGGAGCGAAAGAGCCGTTATTTGGAGTTAGTTTTGCAAATTTAAAATTGTTAAAAAAGAAGATAAAAAAAGATCATGATTTAGCAATTTCATTATGGGAAACAAAAAATATGGATGCAATGACTTTAGCAACGATGATTTTAGATCCGAAGAAACTAACGTCAGAACAACTAAATAGATGGGTTCAGGATGTTGATTACTATTGTTTAATGGACGTTCTTATGACAGCTATATGTACGTCACCAATCGCGATAGAAAGAATGGAAGAATGGACGAAGTCTGATGAAGAATGGATTGGAAGAGCTGGTTGGTCATTATTAGCGAATATAGCGATTAAAAATAAAACGTTACATGATGAATTCTTCACTCCGTATCTCGAAGAAATTAAAGCAAATATACATAATGAAAAAAATAGAAAAAAAGAAGCGATGAATAGTGCTTTAATCGCGATAGGAATTCGTAATGAAGACTTAGAGCGAAAAGCGATTGAAATTGCACGTGAAATTGGGAAAGTACAAGTTGATCACGGGGCAACGTCATGCAAAACACCAGACGCAGAACCGTATATAAAAAAAGCGAGAGAAAGAGCTGAAAAAAAGAAAGTAAAATAAGAAGGGGTAAGATTATGAAACCAATTGAAGCGGCACAAAGCATAATTACATCACAATTTTCGAATTGTGATGTTGCTTTACTAGGGGGAAGTGTGGCTAGAGGAGAGGCTACGAAAACATCTGACCTTGATATTGTAATATTCGACCAAAGTTTGTCATCTTGTTATAGAGAATCTTTCTATAGTAATGGCTGGCCTGTTGAAGTATTCGTACATAATTTTGAAACGTATAAAACCTTTTTTAAAAGTGATTGTGAGCGCGGGAGACCTTCATTACCTCAATTAGTTTCAGAAGGGATTGTGCTAAAAGGAAAAGATGAAATTGTAGAGACACTTAAAAGAGAAGCGAATGGTTTAATAAATAAAGGACCAAAAAAATGGTCAGAAGAAACGATGAAGCAGAAACGCTATTTTATTACGGATACCTTGGATGATTTCATTGGTGCAACAAAGAGAGAAGAAGAATTGTTCATCGCCAATTTATTAGCTGATTTAGTACATGAATATGTTTTAAGGGTAAATGGTCAATGGCTTGGAAATTCAAAATGGTTTATTAGAGTGTTAAGAAGGTATGACGAGCGATATGCAGAACATTTTGTAGCGGCTTTTGATCATTTTTATAAAACAGAGAAGAAAAATGAATTAATTAGTTTTATAGAAAATACGTTAGAGCAGTATGGAGGAAGAATGTTCGAAGGATTTTCTATAGGGAAATGAAAAGGGGATAGCAAAGTGAATGTACCATTCGTTCAATTAAGAGAACTGACAATAGATGATGTAGAAGGTCGATATCAATGGTCATTAGATACAGAAGTAACAAAGCATTTAGTTGTACCAGATCAATATCCACCGTTCACTCATGAAGATACGAGAAGGTGGATTGAAGCATGCATAAGTCGAAAGAATGGTTATGAACAACGAGCTATCGTTACAAAGGAAGGTATACACATTGGATGGGTAGACCTAAAAAACTTTGATAATACAAATAAAAATGCTGAACTAGGGATTGCAATTGGAAATAAAGAATATTGGGGTAAAGGATATGGAATGGCGGCCCTATACAGTATGTTACAAATCGGTTTTTCTGAATTCAAATTAGAAAAAATTTGGCTACGAGTAGACGAAGATAATTTACAAGCTAGAAAGAGTTATGAAAAAGCAGGATTTGTTTGTGAAGGAATAATGAGAAATGATCGGTTACGTAAAGGGAAGTTCATTCATCGTTATCGCTATAGTATGTTAAGAGAAGAATACCAATCTTTAAATAGTAGCTTATAAAAATATTATGTTAACTTAAAGGGGCAGGATAAATATGATTCGATTACTTACGAAAGAAGATGCGGAAAAATATTGGGACTTACGTTTACAAGCTTTACAAGTAAATCCAGAGGCATTTGTAACAACTTATGAAGAGGCGATTCGCCAGGAAAATCCTATTAAGAGAGTGGAAAGTAATTTAACAGCTACTACTAGTTGTACATTTGGTGCATTTAATGAAGAAAATCATTTAGTTGGAGTTGTCACTTTACTAACAGAAGAGAGAGAGGCGTATAAACATAAAGGTCATATCGTTGCGATGTATGTAGATGCACAAAACAGGCGGAACGGATTGGCACGTGAGTTAATAACAAATGCCATTCAAAGAGCGCGAGATATAAAACTAGAGCAATTGACATTAGGTGTTGTATCTACAAACGAACCAGCAAAAAAATTGTATGAATCAATGGGCTTTAAAACGTATGGAATTGAAAAAAGAGCTATAAAGGTGAATGGTGTGTATAGTGATGATGAAAATATGGTGTTGTTTCTTTAAAGAATACATATATAATAAGAATTGCGAATTTTAATTATATTCATTTTGTTGTATCGTATAACAAGAAACTAAACAAGGGGTTTTAAAATGAAAGTTATTGTAATAGGGATATTGGCATCATTTTTCTTTGCCTTTACCTTTGTGTTAAACCGGTCGATGGACTTAGGGGGCGGGAGTTGGATTTGGAGTGCATCACTACGGTATTACTTTATGGTTCCAATGCTATTACTTATTGTCATGTATAGGGGGAATTTAAAACAACTCTTGCAATATATGAAAAACAATCCGAAAGAGTGGTTGTTATGGAGTATTGTAGGGTTTGGTCTCTTTTATGCACCGCTTAGTTTCGCGGGTGCGTTTGGACCGGGGTGGCTTGTCGCTTCGACTTGGCAAATTACAATAGTTGCAGGGATTTTGTTAACACCATTTTTTGCGGTAGACCCATTACATAAAAAACTTCCAATGAAAGAATTAGTAATGTCAGGCATTATTTTATTCGGTGTTGTTCTTATGCAAGTAGAACACGCTTCTTCTTTAGGGATTCGTGAAACCATTTTATGTGTGGTTCCTGTACTCATTGCTGCGTTTGCATATCCACTTGGAAATAGAAAAATGATGCAAGTATGTAAGGGCGAATTAGATGTCTTCCAACGAGTTCTCGGTATGACATTAGCAAGTTTACCATTTTGGTTTTTACTATCTGGTTATGAAGTATCAACAGGCGGATTACCGTCAAGTAGTCAAGTTTTCCAATGTTTTATTGTAGCAGTTAGTTCAGGGTTAATCGCAACGGTATTATTCTTCTTTGCGACAGATCTTGTAAAAGATGATCCGCAAAAATTAGCAACAGTTGAGGCGACACAGTCTGGTGAAGTTTTATTTGCATTAGTAGGAGAGCTGATCTGGTTATCGGCTCCAATTCCGTCTTCTTTATCGTGGGTTGGAATGAGTCTTGTAATTGTCGGAATGATACTTCATAGTTATGTAGCTGTAGTTGTGAAAAAAGAAGAGAAAATAACGGCGTAATGAGATTAGCTCTTTTTCAATAAAGAGCTAATCTTTTTTCATGAGAAAGGATGGAGATAGGATGTTACAACGTGTTGAGTATTTAGAAATAGATCCCATTAAAAAAGTATTAAAGCATGCGACCGGTCCGAGTGAAGCGAGCTTATTTAAAGCAGTTTCAATGTATAAAAATGATCAGGCAGTGCTATATAAATATGGGAATAAGGGTTGCATAGGTATAGTGCTAATTCATACAAATAGAGCGAGAATGTGTCACATAGCTGTTGATGAAAAATATCGTAATCGAGGAATTGCACTTCAAATGATTAAAGAAATAATTAGGGAATATGAGTTAACATATATTGAGGCTGAGACAGATACAGAGGCAGTCGGATTTTACAAGAAATGTAACTTTAAGATTGAAAGCTTGGGAGAGAAATATCTGGGGGTAGAGAGGTTTTATTGTTATTTAGAGAATGAATAAAATAAATAGCTCATCATTTGTGATGGGCTATTTCATATTAGTATAAATTAAGATTGCTAGATTGAAAGTTTTTGATTGTGTTCACCTTTCTATATTAATTTTAAATAAATACACCATAATTTAACTGTTTCCGATATGATAAAAACGACAGAGGTATAGTAATTGAAATGATTAAGTTAAAAATTAAGAAAAATATGATAATATATGTATGTATTAGTTTAAAGCAAAATGGGGGAACAATCGTGAAAATGAATGACATAGTGGCGAATACACAATTTCCAAATACAATCGAAACAATTACAAATGATTTAAAAGCATTAGGGATAGAAAAGGGAATGACAGTTATTGTACATTCTTCATTAAGTTCAATCGGTTGGATATCAGGCGGTGCAGTTGCCGTAGTAGAAGCGTTAATGAAAGTTGTTACAGAAGAAGGAACGATAATTATGCCGACGCAATCTTCGGATTTATCCGATCCAAAACATTGGTCAAGACCACCTGTACCAGAAGAATGGTGGCAAATTATTCGGGATAACGTCCCAGCATTTGATCCACGTATAACACCAACAAGGGCAATGGGAGAAGTAGTTGAATGTTTTCGTACATATCCGAATGTATTGCGCAGTAATCATCCACTCAGTAGTTTTGCAGCATGGGGGCAACACGCAGAAGAAATTACAGCGAATCATTCACTTTCCATAAGTTTTGGTGAAGAATCGCCATTACGAAAAATATACGATTTAGATGGATACATATTATTACTTGGTGTTGGTTATGACTCTAATACGTCTATACATTTATCTGAGGTACGTACAGGTGCACGCGAGTTAATAAAGGTAGGAGCACCTATTATAGAAGAAGGTGTAAGAGTATGGAAAGAATTCGTTGAAATGGATTACGATTCTGATACGTTTGTAGAAATCGGAGTTGAATATGAGCTTAAAGGAACAGTTATGCGTGGGAAGATAGGGAATGCGACGTGCCGTTTTATGAGGCAGCGTGATGCAGTTGACTTTGGAACAGAGTGGTTTCGTGCGAAAAATCAGTAAGGGATGGTTATTATGCAAGGGAAAAAAGTATTAATTACGAGCGGCGGCTGCCTAGAAAAATGGGATCAAGTACGTGGGCATACAAATTTAGCAAAAGGTACGATTGGAAGAATTATTGCAGAAGAGCTAATGAAAAAAGGAGCAAATGTTATATATTTGCATGGCTATTTCGCTGAGAAGCCAATGGATGTAAATAACCAATTAGAATTGCACCCATTTGAGGGGATTATTGATTTACAAGATAAGATGAAAAGTATTATTACACATGAAAAAGTAGATGCAGTTATTATGGCTGCTGCTGGCTCAGATTGGGTTGTCGAAAAGATTTGTGATCAAGATGGAAATGTTCTTAATATGAACGGAAAGATTTCAAGTGACATCGCTCCAATTATTCATTTTCAAAAAGCGCCAAAAGTATTAAAACAAATAAAGAGTTGGGATCCAGAAACGATACTCGTTGGCTTTAAACTTGAAAGTGACGTAAATGAAGCAGAACTTATTGAAAGAGCAAGTAAAAGAATGGAAGATGCAAAAGCAAGTGTAATGGTAGCAAACTCACCGCATTCTTTATATTCTCGCGGTGCTGTGCATCACGTTATTGGACAAGACGGTAATGTGAAGTTATGTAATGGGAAAGATGAAACTGCAAAAGAAATTGTCAATATGTTAGAGCATTTATGTAATCGTATCACTGCGATGTAAATTTAAGCTTTTAGAAAGAGATGCAGTCGCATAGTATGTAATGGAGTTAATATTAAATTAGTGGGGGAACTTAGCCCTCACTGATTATTAAATTGAATCAATGGAATAAATAGGCCATTAGCTGCTCGTAAATGTGTAATACATGATATATGCATAATGAACATTTTGTGAGGAGTGGATTGTATGGAACATTTATTAAAGCAAGCTATTAAACTTAGAAATGAAAAGAAATATGCGCAGTCTAGAGAGATACTTATAGGATTAACAAACTTTACGAGGGATGCAGAAGTACTATATCAATGCGCTTGGATACATGATGTAATGGGTCTTGAAACGGAAGCGGTTCCGTATTATGAACAGGCAATTGCGAACGGACTTGATGGTGAATCTCTTTGCGGTGCGTATATCGGTCTTGGCAGTACGTATCGTTGTATAGGGGAATATGATAAAGCGATTACTGTATTAGAAGCAGGGATAAAGAAGTTCCCGGAAAATGACGTGATGAAAGTGTTTTTATCATTAGCAAAATATAACGTAAACGAACATGAAGAAGCGATGAAATTACTGTTAGAGACAGTTGTGAAAGTAGATGAGATAAAAGAATTTGAACGTGCTATTTCATTTTATAAAGACCATTTAAATGAGGTTTTTGAATAGAGGAGAGAAGGAATGAATCCATCAATTTCACGAAGGAAAAAAGGCATTTGGATTGGACTCGTATCTTTAATTGTGTTATCAAACTATTTATTGTATGCCCTGCCAATAGTGCCAGCTGCCCCGAAAGAAGTAGTCCTCGGTTCATTATTAGATTTTATGTTTGTAATTCCAGTCATCACATATTTCTTTATTATACGGAAAAGATATTCGTTAACGTATATGTTTCCTGTAGTTATAGCTGGATATGTATTCGCAAGATTTATAATTCCTAGTGATTATTTACAAGCTTTTTCATTTGTTTCGTATGTAATAGTTGCTGGAGAAATTGTGTTCGTATGTTTTGAACTGTTTCTTATATTTAAAATTATAAGAGTACTTCCTAAAATAATAAAACGATATAAAGAATATAGAAGTGAGTATTCTTCATTTTCTTATGCGATTGATGCAGCATTTGATGCTAATATGAAGAGAAGTAAGACAGTAAATATCATTCTAACAGAGTGTAAATTACTCTATTATGCTTTTTTATCGTGGCGTGAAAAAGTATTAGAAAGTGAATCCACATACTCATATCATAAAAAGACCGGTGCAATAGGTGTTTATATCATGATTATTCATGCAACATTAATTGAAAGTATCGGTTTTCATTATTTACTTCATCAATGGAATCCAGTAATAGCTTGGGTTTTACTCATCTTAAACATATATGCGATGTTTTATTTTTTAGCTGAAATACAAGCGATGCGTAAAAATCCAATTATCGTTGCGGAAGAAAAAGTGATTATTCAAATTGGATTAGGAAAGAAAATCGTTATATCATTTACACAAATTGATAACATTGTGTTTTATAAAGGCGAATCTTTAACGAAAGAAGAAGAGAAAGAGGTTCTTGACGCAACTGTTATGGAATTTATAAAGGAACCTCCAACTTTTGAAATAACGTTAAAAGAGCCAATTAAAGCGCAGTTTTTATATGGATTTTCTAAAACAGTAAGTCGTATTCACTTAAATGTAGACGATGAACGGAAATTTTATGATGTAGTTAAGGGAAAGTTAAAACATGAGTAAGCTCCTAAATATCATCGTGCGTTTGGTGTATATGGAGTTTGTATTGAAAAAAATAAAAGACCATATATGAATTGTGGTTAATAAAATAGTAGTAGTTCATTAACTCCTTCCATTATAGAAGGAGTTTTTATGATGCGGAATACGGTATACTTTCTTAATCAGGAGCGTAAAGGATATAATTAAAAACGGACTATATGATAAAAGGGGTAACTAAAAAATGAATTGTTTACATACATCAAGGATTGAAATTATAGAAAGAAAAATACGTTATGATTCTACAACTGTAGATCACGTTTGTTTATTAGTAGAAGCACAACCGAAGAGAATCGTACTATTTCATGAGGTACAGTACCCTTTTACTATGACAGCAAACGAAATAAAATTAACTATTCCTAAAGGTAGTTATACAACCGCATATTATTGGGAAGATCGTCCGTATAACCTATACATATGGAGAGATGATGCTGGGCATTATTTAGGGTCATATTTTAATATCATAAAAAACACACATGTAGGAAATGAGTTAGTAACATTTGAAGATTTAATCATTGATATTATGGTTCTTCCTAATGGTGAGTATTTCATATTAGATGAAGTCGAATTACCTGAGTCATTAGATCAATTTGAAAATGGTTATGTGAAAGAAGCTCTTAACGTATTAACGGATACAATTCATGTCTTCTTACCTCAAATGATTTTAGAAACGGAGACTATATTTAAACAGAAAGAGATTTTTTCTACATGAAAAATAAAAAAACTCGCAGCTTACTAGCTTGCGGGTTTTCATCGTAAACTATTAGAAAATATGATAAAATTAAGAGGTAACTTATGGTACGGTTGGTTGTTCAATTATCACTTCTCCAAAGTAGGAGGGGGGTGATAATAAGTGAGTGAAATTGCGTTGTTATTGCAAGGTGGACTGTTTCTCATTGCATTGTTAACGTTTATTGTCGTCTTAATTGACAAGCTCAAAAAATAACAACCCACCTATGCCTATAGAAAGTGGGTTGTTGTGTTTGTACGAAACAAATAGGATAAATGAACAATCCAATCTGCTAAGTTACGTGGACTAGTGTGTAGCCGCACACTAGTCTTTTTTATTTATATACAGGTTTTAATTGTTTTATGTGATTGTATTGTTCTTTTCACACTTATTATAACACAGTGTCTTTTCATGAAGAAAGGAGACCGTATGTTCCCATATGGATTAAATAGAACGTGTAGTTTCTTTAAATAGCCCATCCATATACTGTTTTAAACTTTCCACAAAAAATCCTTTTTTGTCTACATTATTTACGCCGACAATTGGTGATGGAAGATTGTATCTTTTTTCTGATAAATGAACAACAACATCAAAAATATCAAATAGGCGAATGAAGCAGAATAGACCGTCTTTATCACTAAGTAAAATAAAGTAATGGTTTTCGCTCGTTGTATTTAATGTATTCCATAAAGAGCTTTTGCTTAAGTCACGAACGATACTCTTTTCCTTTAATTCCATGAAATCGGCATTTAATAGAATGGTAGAAATATCAATCGCATCTGGATCGTCAAAGTAGCCATCAATTGTTTGTACAGCAAAAGTATAAGCCATTTTTAATACACTCATTTTATATTTACGGTTATCTAAAAGCAATTCACGTTGAATAGAACTAGCTACTTTTGTTACGCGCTCTTCTTTCCAAATTTCATTATGTAATGAAATATCGTGCTTTTTACATAGTTTCATAATTAATGCATTGGAATAAAGTATCTCATCACTTACTTCGACTACATCTGTCTCAGCGGCTGCTAGCTCCTCACCATGTTCATTCGTATAGAGAGGGGAGTCGATTTGTTTTTTCATTTGCTCAATCTTATATTGACTTAATTTATGTCTAATTAAAGGACGGTCAATATTTGTTGTCATATGTTCATGACAGGAATCACAAATTGAGTTTATGAAATAATATCCACATAATATCTCTGGAATGACATATTGTTCACTAAGTTCTTTCGTATCTTTTCTGCAAATGATGCATTGTGTCATATTTATCACCTTTACCTGCAAATTTGTCTGTAATCTCATTGTAGTGTATTTAATGGGATTTTGGAATATTGTAAAGGAAAATATTATGTGAAATCTAAGTTTAATTTGGTACAATGAAGAGAAGTGCTAGTTTAAAGGAGGACGTTTTTTTGAAATCGAAAGTGCACTTTTGGACATTAGAAGTGCTGATGGTTGTAGGAATTATATTTATTTGCACAAAAATATCGTTTCTATTTCAACCGATTGGTATCTTCATATCAACATTATTTTTCCCAATTTTAATCGCGTTATTTTTATACTTCATATTTAATCCATTGTTAGTCTTTTTGGAGAATAAAAAGGTACCTAGAGGTTTAGCGATTTTACTACTGTATCTTTTTATCATCACATTAACTGGAGTTGCTATTGGAGTAGTTGTTCCAACCATCTCACAACAGTTAATGGATTTAGTAAAAAATATGCCGACTTACATAAAAGAGGGAAAAGTATACATACAAGATCTATCCCATCATAGATTATTTGAATGGCTATCTACACAAAACTACGTTTCCATTGAGACAATTGAGAAAAATGCAATTGAATACTTAAAGGAAATACCAAACACACTTACGTCGAGTGCAACGGCTTTATTTGGTATTATCACGAACGTGGCGTTAGTTATCTTTACAGTACCGTTCATTTTATTTTATATGTTTAAAGATGGACATGCATTTCCAGGAAAAGCTGTTAGTGTATTACCAGAGTCTTACCGTGAAGAAGGACTTCGTATCATAAAGGAAACGAACGAAACATTATCTGCATATATTCAAGGCCAAGCGCTCGTTTGTATGTTTATTGGTGCCTTTACATTTACTGGTTATTTAATCATCGGTTTACCGTATGCTTTCGTTTTAGGAATTATCGCAGCATTTACAAATATAATTCCGAACTTAGGTCCATTTATCGGAGCAGCACCAGCTGTCATTATAGGTCTGTTCGTATCTCCGATGCAAGCTCTGTACGTAATTATTATAGTAACAATCGTACAACAGTTTGAAAGTAACATCATTTCACCGCGTATTATGAGTTCAAAATTAAATATCCATCCGTTGACAATTATCATCCTTATTTTAGGGGTAGGTAATTTCGCGGGAATTATCGGAATGATTTTAGCAGTACCAGCTTATGCGGTAACAAAAACAGTTGTTTCGAACTTAGTGAGATTGTTTAAGACGAAACGAAGTAAACGGAAATAGAATATGTTGAGAAAGATACACCGCTTAATAAAAAAGGGGTGTATCTTTTATTTTTTAGTGTATGAAATACTTATTATTGTATATTTTTTACACATCAAATCAGGCTGTGAATTTTTGTTAAATAAACTTTATCCCGCTATTTGTGGGCAGTAAAACTCCCACCTCAAAATTCAGGTGAAGAAAAAAGAAGTTAGGAGGGAGATCAACTGCGCGTAAACGCCCGATTGGTGAGAGCTAATAATCAGTGGGGGATGAACAAAACCCCCACTGATTAAAGTTTCACTTTATAAACTATGTGGAATCCCTCTGAACTATCCAAATCATTTCTTTACACCGCGTTATTAACATCATAATCGACTCCTTTCATTTCTAATATAAGTTCAAACAATTATAGGCGAGTGTAGTACTTGCTTCTACGATCACGAATTTCATCTATAATCTTTTTATACTGTTCCTCTTGTTTTACTTCATTTGCAGATATAGTTTCTTTTTGAATCGTAATGGTTAAAAAGAAAAGGTGAAACCTCATACATGAATTCCTCCTTTCGAATAGGAATTACAGGTGACTACAATAATGACTTTGTCGCTCTTTTACGTTGTACATAGCCTGCTCAATTTGTCGATCATGAAGCATATCAGACTCAGACAGTTTATTTTTTTGAATGGTAATCGTTAAAAATAATACTCTGAATTTCATTGGATTTTTACCCCTTTATAATTTATTTAGTAAAGACGATTGTAATAAGAGGACTGGCGCTCTTTCACATCATCCATAATATTTTTAATTTGTTGTTCACGAGAAATTTCATCTCTTGAAAGTTTACGCTTTTGAATGGTAATCGTTAAAAAGAAAGCTTTGAATTTCATTAGGATATTACCCCTTTATAATTTATTTAGTAAAGACGATTGTAATAAGAGGACTGGCGCTCTTTCACATCATCCATAATGTTTTTAATTTGTTGCTCACGAGAAATTTCATCTTTTGAAAGTTTGCGTTTTTGAATGGTAATCGTTAAAAAGAAAGCCTTAAATTTCATTAGGATATTACCCCTTTATAATTTATTTAGTAAAGGCGATTGTAATAAGAGGACTGACGCTCTTTTACTTCGTCTATAATAATTTTAATTTGTTGTTCACGTAAGATTTCAGCTTTTGAAGATTTACGTTTTTGAATGGTGATAGTTAAAAAGAAAGCTTTGAATTTCATTAGGAAATTGCCCCTTTAAAAAATATTTTTAATACATTTGTGTATAATACGAACTTTTAATGTCCGTTATTTTATCCATAGTTTGTTTTAATTGTTGTTTACGAAAGATTTCAGCTTCAGATAAAGTTTTTTTCTGAAGTGCTGTCGTAAAAAAGAAAATATGAAAAGTCATAGACGAATTCCTCCTTTCGAAAAGGAATTACAGGTGATCGCAATAAAGCACTTGGCGCTCCTTAACATCATTCATAGCTTTTGTAATTTGCTCATTATGAAGAATTTCAGCTTTGGAAAGTGTATTTCTTTGAATCGTAATACTTAAAAACAATACGCTAATTGTCATCGAATGTTGCTCCTTTCTTTAAAAAATAATGTATGAGACTAAAAAATCGCACAAAAAAGCCACAGGAAGATGTCGTTCTCCTATGGCTGGGCGTGAAAAAGCCACAGGAAAGTATACGACCTCCTGTGGCGAATTTATGAATTAAAAGAAATAAAGTACGATTTTTAATTCTCCATTAGGGTGGTCGAATTCATATTTAATTGTCCGAAAAACACAGATGCAGTTAACGCTAAAGTTAAAGCATGTAATTGTAATTTCATCATTTCCTTCGACCTCCTTTTAGAATATTTTTCTTACGTTAGTAATTATATACAATTAATGGATAATTGTAAACAGAAAAATTGAAAATTTTTAATTTTGATTAAAATGCGTATATTTAAAAGGGTTTTTTAAAGGATACATTGTATAGATTGGATAATAAATAGAACTTGGTGGTGTCTAATGAACTATATGAATAGAATAGCAGGTATTATGCTAACAATTTTATTAGTTATTACTGCTTGTTCTAATGGGGAGCAAATAAAAGAAATGTCACATATTGAACCTGGGGCTTTTAAAAAATATACGGGGACATACGTTGGAAATAATTCCGACGTTATTGCGATTGTTACAAACTTACCCGGTGGTGAAACAGTTCAAAGTTTAAATTTAGAAAATGAAAATATTAAAGTGGAATATGGTGCAAAAGAGAATGGAAATCTTACAGAAGAAATGATTGAGACGTATTGGTTTGATGGGAAGGATACGATGAAGAAGAATTTACTCTTTAATGCTATTTATCTTGCAGTTTTAGTACCGAATGCGAAAGGGTATGAGTTTCAGATTGAAAATCAAAGTTTTGCATTAAAAAGAGAAGAACTTTTACCCATACTGTATAAAGAATTTAATGATTTGCCCAAGGATGATCTTATATGGAATAAGGGAATCGTAATGAATTTCTTTTACGGTAATCAAGAAAAAATAGAAAAGCTAGTTAATAATAAAGATTTTCGAAAGCAATTTTTTAATGAACATCCTGTGCGGGAATCTAAGTGATATGGAGGAAGATGTGGTTATTTTACGATTGAAAATACGGACATTTTTTAAAGGGAGTCATTCAGTATCGAATGATTCTTTTTTTTTTGATGAAAATTATGGAAAAAAATATAACGTTGTGCTATGGTTAATTATACAAGTAATGAACCTATGAACCTAAGGTGGTGAAATCGTGAAACTTACTCTAGAACAAAATAAGTTAATATACATACAAATTGCAGAAACAATTGAATCTGATATTTTAAAAGACATATTACTTGAAGAAGAACAAGTTCCGTCGACAAATCAATTTGCGAAGATGTTACAAATTAATCCGGCTACAGCTGCAAAAGGAGTAAATCTACTAGTAGATGAGGGGATTTTATATAAAAAGAGAGGGATCGGGATGTTTGTTACAAAGGGAGCAAAAGAAGTCGTACTAAAAAAAAGACAGCATGTTTTTATGACTGAGTATTTACCTAAAGTGTGGGAAGAAGCAAAAGTACTAGAAATATCAAAAGACGAATTGATGGACATGATACACAAAATTACGAAGGAGGGGAAAGAGGGATGATTGCACTTGAAACGAAAAACTTGTCTAAAAAATATAAAAAGAAATTAGCTGTTAACGAAGTAACTATTTCATTGGAAGAGCATAAAATATATGGTTTACTTGGAAGAAACGGAGCGGGGAAAACGACATTATTAAACATACTTGCTGGTCAAATTATTTCAAGTAGTGGAAGCGTAGCTGTATTTGGTGAAAATGTTTTTGAAAATAGTAAAGCGATGCGAAATATTTGTTTCGTAAAGGTGAAAGAAAACATTAATTTAAGTAGTAAGGTAAAAGATGTTTTTTATTTGTGTAACATGTTTTATGAAAATTGGAATCAAGAATATGCTGAGGAACTTATTAAAAAATTTCAATTGAATGCAAAAGAAAAGTATTATGATTTATCCCATGGTATGCAAACAATTGTTGGTATTATTAAAGGTTTAGCTAGTAGAGCACCAATTACTATTTTTGATGAGCCGACTACCGGTTTAGATGCAGCACATCGAGAGTTGTTTTACGAATTACTATTGGAAGATTATAGTGAATATCCACGAACAATCATCTTATCAACACATTTAGTTGAGGAAGTGTCCCATGTTATAGAAAATGTAATCATATTAAAAGAAGGATCATTAGCTGTTCAATCCTCTGTGGAAGATTTTTTAGAAAAAGGACACATAATATCAGGACATAAAGATAAAGTGACAAATTTTTTAATGGGGAAAAATGTTGTAAAACAAGAGTTGTATGGGAATAAAGAGATTTCTGCGATATGGGGAGATCTTTCTGCTAGAGATTATGAGCTGATAGAAACTGAAGGGTTAGAAATAGACAGAGTAACACTGCAAAAACTATTTATTTATCTAACAGATAATGAGGTGAAATGAAAATGCTTTTAAAACAATTAAAGTTACATATGAAATTTCATTATAAGGCTATTCTTATCTTTTGGTGTGTGGCATTACTTATAAAATGGACAACAACTGCAACTGATATAAAGGGACTAAAGGTAGCATTTTTACATGATATCTTCAATAATTCATCTATTGCAATTGCAATATTTATTGTGGCAAGTATTTTTCTTGTTCAAGATGACATATTTCGTACAGTTGTCTCATTTGGCGTTACTAGATTACAATTCTTTATTGGTTCAGTATGTTTTATCATATTACAATCAGTAATTTTTTCATTTCTACAAGTTTTGCTTTTACAAGGTACATTTTATGAAACGAAACATATAAATTTAGGAGCACATACAATCGAACAATTCTTTGCACAGTTCGTGTTCTATCTATTATTAGCTAGCTTATTTCAATTAACAACTATTTTTCAGAAAAGATTTAATTGGATAGGCTTTGCTTTTAGTGTGATTTTTTTCTTGGGGTTGACGAGTACAATTTATGGTAAGGTAGGTTTGAAAGAATTGGTATTTATTGATAGTAAATCGTTAATTGATATACCCAATGTTATATCAATTTCGATAGTACTTATTTTAATATACTTTATAATTAGCGCTCTATTTATTCGTAAAGTTTCTTTTGAGGATACGATTTAAGCACAAATACTTTAAGAGAGAAGGAAGACTGTATGGGAGATACTTCTTCACTAATAACCGTCTTTTTATGCGTGGCACTGCTAATTTTTTGGCGACGATATCGTTCTATGTATAAGCCGATAAAGGGAACGGGAAAACGTATTTTGTGGCCATTACTATTTTTAACACCGGGTATTTTATTGTTTTTTGGTACAGTACATCCAGCTATAGTACAAGTGACTATAGCAGCATCCATTGGGGTGATTTTCGCAATCCCACTTATATTTCTAACAAACTATGAGCGAAGAGAAGACGGAAACATTTATACGAAAAAAAGTGCTGCCTTTTTAATTACTTTTATCGGAATTGTTATTTTAAGATATGGTTCAAGACAATATATTGTTGACTTAGATCAGCAAACAATAGGTTTATTATTTTACGTAGTTGCGGTGTCTTATATTATTCCGTGGAGAATTGCTTGTTATATAAAGTTTAGGAAAGTTTGGCACGGGAATAGTAATCATGTGATATAAAAATAAAAACTTCTCATTTGAGAAGTTTTTATTTTTATAGGCTATTTGCTTGTAATACAAGTTTCGAAACATCTTTAACAGAACCTATTTCAAATGCTCTCATACGAGCATTTACTGCACGTTTAAATTGCTCTGTTTGAGGTGTCGCTCCTGTAACAGTTGGGAGAAAACATAGCACAGAGTTAGCAACTGAAATAGCGAAGGATATTCCTAGTTTTCATGAGAAGTTAAATTGTGTAATTGATAGAATTAGTGTGGAACGAATTGGTGAGAATGGAGAATCAATTATTGAATTTGAAGTACCATTGCAAAAAAGCTGACAAAAGTCAGCTTTTTTATTTCGAACTATGAAGTAAAGCACCAACTGCACCACTATAACCACCGTCTTGTAAAAAGACTGGTATTTTGTTTTGATATTCTGTATAGCTACTAATAATATTTTGAAGATGTACGTTATTACATAGAGTAGAACCGATGTAAATGATATGGTCAATATTTTTTGCTTCGGCGAATTGAAGACTTAATGCTGTGACGACTTCACCGACAAGTCCTTGAACGGTAGCTAGTATATCTGAATTACTATAATTTGAGTCTGTAATGGTCGCTTTTCCGAAATTGCTAGCAGTTAAGTTATTATCAAGAGGGGAGAGAATCCCACCATAAATATCTCCAACTGTAATATCTAGACTGTTTCTTGAACCAATTTTCGTAAGCGGAATCACGTCTTCAAAATGATCTATATTTGTTAATAGTTTTGAAAGACCCATAATAGTACCACCGCCAACTCCAGTTCCACCAACGCGAACATATTGCTTGTCGTGAACATAGTGAATGGAAGTACCTGTACCGATATTTGTTAATACAAAGTTGTTTATAGCACGTTTTTCTTCTTTTAGTATGTATCGTACTCCTGCTAAAGTAGCTTCAAACTCGTTTAATTCTACTATTTTATATGAACTTGAAAGGAGTTGTTCTAACTGTGTAGCTTTACCACCTGTAATGCATAATTGTGTAATTGAATTATTATTATGAAGCCATTCTTTAATTCTTTCTTGTTCATATGAATAAAATTTTTCGAAAACTAATTTGTTCATTTCATTAAAGTAAGCAATTTTTGTTAATGTTCCCCCAGCATCAATACCAACAACATTCCGCATTTCCCTACCCCTTACTATGTAATCTGTTTAATCAGCTTGATATATTAATAGCTTTTCAATGGTAACGATTGATTGACCGTTTACAGAGGCAATTCCTTTCCCAAGAACAAAACCTCGTCTGTTACGTGTTAATTCATAATGTAAGTCAAGTTTATCACCGGGATACGCATTTTCATGAAATTCCACCCCATCTAAAGAGGAGAGGAAACCAAGTCCTTCAGATTCACTTGTACTTACAAAAGCACTAAGTTGAGCGAGTGCTTCTACAATTAGCATATGAGGCATATAGTTTTGATTTTTATTAATAAACCACTCGTTATTTGTAATCAGTTTGTATCCTGTAGCCGATTGAGATTCTTTAACGTTTGTAATTTTATCAATCATTAAAAATGGATAGCGATGGGGAAGAGTATCTTTAATATTCATATCGTACCTCCAGGAATAATAATACCCCTGCTAAAGTTAAGCAGGGGAGTTATTATTAATTCTTAACTAATTCTTCTATTTTTTCAATAGAGAAAATACCACTATTTTTAATGTTTTCAACTGCTTCTTGTAATACTACTTTATCTTGAACAAGTGCAATACGTACAAAACCTTCGCCATGAGGACCAAATGCATGGCCTGGTGTGACAACGACATTTGCACGATCCATAAGTGCATAAGCGAACTCTAGCGAAGTCCATCCTTTCGGAATTTCAGCCCAAACGAACATACTTCCAGCTGGTTTATCGACATTCCAACCGAATTTGCGGAATCCGTCCACTAAAGTATCTCTACGTTCTTGGTAAATTCCACGGTTTTTTTCACAAAATGCAGCGCCGTGTCGTAATGCAGCGGATGCAGCTTTTTGAATTGGTAAAAACACACCGTAATCTGTATTAGACTTAAATTGCGTAAGCGCGCCGACAATTTCTTCGTTACCAATCATATAACCAATACGGCTACCAGCTAAACTATAACTTTTAGATAAAGAATTAATTTCAACGCCAACTTCTTTTGCACCAGGTACAGATAAGAAGCTAATTGGCTTTTGACCATCAAAATAAAATTCAGCATAAGCAAAATCATGGACAACGATAATATTATGTTTTTTCGCGAATGCGATTACATCTTTAAAGAAATCTTCATGTGCCATTGCTGGAACTGGATTTCCTGGGAAGTTCAAAATCATCATCTTTGCTTTATTGGCGATTTCTTCAGGGATAACTTCTAAGTTAGGTAAGAAATCATTTTCTTTTTTTAATGGCATGTAGTAAGATGTTGCACCGGCCATTTGAATTCCTGTTTCATAAGCTGTATATCCTGGATCAGGAACTAGTATTATATCTCCCGGATTTGCAAAAACCATAGGTAAATGAACGAGTCCGTCTTGTGAACCCATTAATAATAAAACTTCTTTTTCAGCATTTAATATAACGTTATGAGTGTTGTTGTAATATTCAGTTACAGCTTCGTGAAATTCTTGAATACCAGATAATGTATATCCGTAACTTTCTTTTGCACTTGCTGTATGTACCATTTCTTCTCTCACAAAATCAGCAGGAGGCATATCAGGATTCCCGATACTTAAATCGATCATTTTATGACCTGCTGCAATTTTCTCTTTTTTATAGGCCCCTAATTCACTAAATATAGAAGATTGGAATGCTTTCATTCTAGTTGCTAAAGTGTAAGTCATCAAAACCCCTCCTAAAAACAGTGTTTTCTTTCTGTGTTTTTAATTATTCTGAAAACACATGTTTACATTTTATCATTTTTTTATGAAAATTAAAACGATTGACAAATTTAGAGGGAGGATAATAAGGGGAAATATAAAAATAACGTAGAAAATATTTTCTACGTTATAAATGAAGATTAATTGTTTGTTTTTTTATATGTACATGTGTTTTCAGTTGTAAAAAAGTATACATTTAATTCATTATCGACAACTTTTAAAGATTGATCCGATGTAAACGAGTTACCATAATCAATACGATACACGTTAGAATTTTTAACAAACGATCCTTTAAATAAATCCTCTTTTTTATTTGTTGTTTGCATTTCCACTAAATTGTGAACAACCTTTTCTTTCTTTTCTTCTTTCACAACTGTTTCAAATTTATAATATACAGGGCATTCACCTTTTTTATTATCAATGACTTCCCAAGAGCCGTATATATCATTATTGCTACATCCACTAAGTAGAACGATTAATATAGGGAAAATAAATAGAAGCTTTTTCATTGTGTACTCCTTTCTTATTAGTTTTTATAAACGTGCGAATACGATAGGAATATTGTAATGAATAAAGTTTAAATTTTTATAAAGAATTATTTAATTTCACATAAAAATTTAGGGGGAATTGAAAAAGCATGAATCTAGTGTAAAGTCAGATTCATGCCGAGTACTATAGTCTATGTTATGTCTCTTTTGAGGAAAAATAATGAGGAAAGTAGGATCACTATTCCATTTAAGATATATATAATTGCAACAATAAAGGCTAGCCCACCTGCGCTAAATCCAGCTTTATCAAATATAGAAGCGAATGCTGCGGTAGTCAAAAAGATAATGGGAGTCAGTAATAAAAATATGAAACCTGCCACGATTCTTCTTTTAAAGCTATGTCGAGATAAGGAAATGGCTAAAAAGTTTATGAGGCTAAACATTACTAATACAAAAATAAAGATAATAAATAACTGCATACCATCAGACATTTTCACGCCTCCTATATATCTTATGTATATACTATATTCGAAAGCAAAATGGGGTACTCCTTTAAATCATTTCAATAAACGTAATAATTAGGATTATAATAAAAGAAAGAGGCATGGATCTATATAAAAACAAATCCATGCCTAAAATATTTATGTTATAAATTCGCAGATTGTGACGGTTGTTTTTCATACTGTTTCTGTTTAGAAAGGGATATGAAAATAATTAATAATGAAATAACACCGAAAATGAGAACCATATATTGTAACCCAATCGTATCTAAGAAGAAGCCAGTTCCAAGTAAGACAATTTGGAACATAACTCTTTCAAACATATTACGGAATGAGAAGAGACGTCCGTGATAGCTTTTTTCGACTTTCGTTTGGAAAATTGTCGACATAATAGGGAAGAAGCAGCCTACACTAAATCCAAACAAACCAAATGAGGCAAGTGCCATCCATTTAATATCGCTAAAGAACAACGAAAGGTGTGCAAAAGCGGTACAAATTGCGAAGAAGTATAGTAACTTTTCAGGTTTGAAATGATCAGATAAACGTTTAATAACGAAGGCACCTAACATAAATGCTACACCTTCAATTGTATATATGAATCCTTTAATCGTTGGGTCATGTTGCATTTCGCTAATGTTAATAACCATTAAATTGAATCCAGCTATAAATAATAGAGGGATAATACTTAATATAAGTGCTGTAAAAGCAATAGGAATTCCTTTTAAAATACGAAATACTTCCATAAAACTATTATCTTTAGCTGATTGTTTACTTGATGTAGCGGATTTTTTATCTTCAAATTGTAGGAAGAAAGTTGAGAGGAATAATAAAGCGTATGCTGCCATTGAGAAGGCATACATATACTGTAAACTCATTACAACTAAAAGAATACCACCTAGTGAAGTACCTGCAATACGAGCGATTGTACCGATATTCATATGTACACCGTTCATTTGTAATAGCTCATGTTCATTAACGATGAGTGGAATTACAGATTGTAATGCAGGGAAATAAAATGCCGCGGAAATTTGAAGTGCAATCATAAATGCAATCATGAAAGCGATACTTTCATATTGAATAGCGAAAAACATGAAAATAACACTAATAACACGACCAAATCCAGCGTAAAGAAGAACTTTCTTTTTTTCATATTGATCAATGACACGCCCAGCCATTGGACCGACTAGAACACCAGCTAACAGTCCGATAAATAATATAACGGATTTCATAAAATCAGAAGGGACGTATTTTTGCATAAATTCAAGATTACCAAGAATACCAAGCCATAACCCTAGACCAGCAATAAACTCCCCAATTAATACGATCCAAACATTTTTATTACGCCACATAATTTAAACCTCTCAGTCTTTTAAAATTAACAACTCGTATATAAAACCTCCTAATTTATTCATTATTTTTTAACGCGCTTTTTTTAGAGTCAGAGTCTATATTACGTGTTTCATTAGTGAATTTCAATCTTTTTGATTTGTTGAAAATTTGATTAATTATATGATGAAATAAGTAATTCAAAATGTGAAAAACTCTTGATTAAATACAAATTGAAAATAAAGAAAAACATAGAGAAAATAAAAAAGTGAGAACGTAGTTACTACGTCTCACTTTTCTCAAATGCAACATCAAACAATAGATTCCTTTAGCAACACTTATGATCTTGTCCAATAGCTAAACCACTAAAAGATAGAGGGCCAACAACGTCTGCACTTGCAGCATTTGTTAGATTTTCCACAGTTAATGAATATTCGTGAGTCCCGCAGCTTACATCTTTATCAATAGCTTGAAATGTTTGAGCGTAGAATTGTTCTGAATCTGTAGATTCAATACCTACTTGCGTGTTGAAAATTTCAGTGTTGTCACGGAAAATTCTAAATAATATTTGTGATATATCAGTTATACCTTTAACTCCAACTGTAGCGATTAATTCTACTCGATTATTACGTGAATCGCTTCTTGAAATTTTTAATTTAATATTTGCTAGAATTGCTTTGTTTGGGGAATGAGGAATTACAAAAGTTATTTCATCTGTTTTATTTATTGGTTGAGTAGCTTGGTAATCAATGATATGAGTCATGTTCGTCACCTCCTCATATGCTAAAATATGAAAGTAACGATGAATTAGCTTGGACATATACTATAAGATGTTAATAGAATTGAGAATAAAGTTGAATATGGGGCGATAATATAAAAGCATCAAGAAAGAGTCACAATACTGTGAGTTGTTTCTCGATGCTGTTTGTACATTAGGCAGAGTATTCCTCTTTACGTACTTCGAAGAATTCATTCCGGCGTAAGTAATTAAAAATTTTCTCTGAAACCTCTTTTTCTTCGGATATTAAGAAACGATGATCAAAAGCATAGAAAGATTGACCTTTAATTAGTTTTACGTAGTATATTTTACACGCCTCCTTTAAATTAGGATTCTTAAATACTTTATATTATGATGACCTATCTGGTTGTTAATAATACTTAAAGTTTCAAAGGGGAGAAGTATAAATTCAAAAAAACATTGAAATAGCTTACAAATCTGTAATGTTTTTGTCACCTTTGCCGATAGTTAAAATTAACCAGTATCTTCTATACTACAAATAGGTTCCATAAAACAAGGGGGTAGAAAGATGGAGGAAGTAATTGGAGAAGTTGTAGCAGGGATTTGTGAATTTGTAGTTGAAGTTACGGTGGATGTTTTAGGAGATTTAGTTTCCGGAAATGATGCAGAGAAAGAAACATTATAAAATTTGTAAAAAGTTTAAAGATAAACAATGTGTAAAAGCTGATTTCTAAAGGGAAGTCAGCTTTTATATTTTTTACATTATATTAATAATATCTAAGTATTAACCTGTTACGATATTGGTGAAATCAATAAAGGAGCTGACCGATATGAATATGCCGAATTCTAGATGTGATGTACATGATTCTAGTACGATTGTAGCGAATATAAATGAAAAAGAATATCACTTTATTGTTCGTATACATCCACTTGCAGGAAAGATGATAGCACTATTTGAAAATGGGAAAGAATATGGCTTGCTTGATAAGGAAATCGCTAGTAGGGATAAATTTATTAGGTCAGAGCTTACTAAGTTGAAGCATTTCAACATAGATATTCTTTATGATAGTCCTGGGTGGATATGGATTGGCATGGACCAATATGGATTGCATGCAAGAGAGGCTACTAATAGCGAAGTAGAAGTTATTGTGAAGTTACAGGGGGATTAGACGTGTAAGAAGATCCTCAAATATAAGAGATACTTTGTGTGGGTGTGGGATAATTCCCCATAACCTTTTTTGTTTTGTGCTTAAAAATAAAAGAGTTAAATTTTTTTGATAGAAGGTCTCTAATACAAGAGACGAGACTAAACTAAAAGAGGATTTGAAATTATATAAAGAGAACTTATAAATTAAATATAATACTTTATAGAAAGAAGATGATAAAAATGAGTAAAGAAGAACTTGTGAAACAACAATTTGGTAGTAATGCAGAGAAGTATGTAAAAAGTAAAATTCATGCAAAAGGACTGGATTTACAATATGTAGTTAAGCAAGTTGAAACTCGTCATAATACTCGTCTTCTTGATATTGCTACTGGTGGTGGACATGTTGCTAATTTGTTAGCCCCAATGTTCAAAGAGGTAGTCGCTCTTGATTTAACAGAAAAAATGTTAGAAAAAGCAAAAGGTTTTATAGAAGGGAACGGACATGAAAATGTATCATTTGTAGCAGGACATGCAGAAAGGTTACCATTTGCTGATGAATCCTTTGATACAATTACATGCCGAATTGCAGCACATCACTTTGTTGATCCTTTGCAATTTATTTTTGAAGTAAATCGAACGTTAGAAGATAATGGGTTATTTATATTAATTGATAACGTTTCACCAGAAAATAATGAGTTTGATACATTTTATAACTTTATCGAAAAGAAGAGAGATCCAAGCCATGAACGAGCTTTGAAAAAAACAGAATGGATTACTTTATTAGAAAAACATGGTTTGCAAATGCAGTCATGTCATACTTTTGACAAGAAGTTCGATTTTGATTGGTGGTGCGATATGATGGATGTTCCTATGCAAAAACGTGTAAAGTTAACAGAGTGTATGATGAAAACATCAAATGAAATGCAAGAATTTTTCAAAATTCAATTTGAAAACAATAAAATAGAATCGTTTTATACTGAAATGGCACTGTTCGTATGTAAAAAAAGTTCAACATTAAAAAGATAAATTTCTTGCAGTCTTTCTGATGTACGATATACTTAGTACAGAGAAAATGAGAATTGAGGAATAGTAATAATGATTCGTGTACGTATTGAGGGAACTGAGGAAGAGATGCTTGAATTTTTAGAGAAAATGCCTGACATTCCTGGGTTTGAAAAAACACATATGAGAGAACCGAGAAAAGGGAATAATCCGAAATATGATTCAAGCAAAAGTATACTAGCATATTTATCTTATAAAAAGATTGAAGTCGCCAATAAATAGGCGGCTTTTTTAATTATCTCCGTTTCACCACCTTGTCTTTTTCGCATAATAATGATAGTAGATTATGCTGGAGAGGGGTGAGGAATGTTAATAAAAAAATAATCTTTTTCGGAGATTTTGGTATTGATGATGCAGTAACCTTAATTTATGCGAATAAAACATGCAAATTAGATATTATAGGTATCGTTGCAGAGTATGGAAATGTGTCAAGAGAAATTGTAACGGAAAATGTTTATTTTTTAGAAAGATACTATGCTACAAAAGTGAAGATTATTGAAGGTGCCAGTAGACCGATGACAGCTGAAGAACCTTTGTTTTTTCCTGGAATTCATGGGGATCACGGTTTAGGTCCAATTATTCCACCGAAAATGAGAATTTGTGACAGAGAAAATTTTTGTGAATTGATTAAATTAATTGAGCCTTGTCCAGAAGATATTATTATAGTCGCGACGGGACGATTAACAACACTTGCAACATTATTTTTATTGTACCCCAATTTAATGAATCGAGTATGTTCTTATTATATAATGGGCGGTGCTTTTCTATTTCCGGGAAACGTTACACCTGTATCAGAAGCTAATTTTTATGGTGATCCAATTGCCGCGAATATCGTTATGAAATATGCGCAGAATGCTACAATATATCCGTTAAATGTAACGCAGCGTGCTCTTATCACCCCTGAAATGGTCGATATTATTGATAAAGAAGGAACAGGGCAGGCGAAACTCATAAAGCCAATGATCGATTTTTATTACGAGAACTTTTACAAAAAAGAATATCCAGGTATTGCTGGGAGTCCGATTCACGATTTACTTCCGTTCATTTCATTTATAAATGATGATATTTTTGAATATAAAAAATCAGCAGTTTGGATTAGTACGACGAATGATGTAACGAGAGGTCAAAGTGTTGCCGATTTTAGAAAAATAGCTGAGCCAACGACGTTTGATAATCGTCCTATACAAAAAATTGCCGTTGAATTTAATTATCAAGCGTTTAAAGATGAATTTATGAGAACAATATTGAAGCCAGATTGTCCTTAAAAGGGTGAGCAGATTTGAATGATTTTCATAAGACGAATAACTTACGAAAAATGTAACATAACTAATGGTAAGCAATTGTTTCTGATTATAATTTTTATTGGTCAATTATAAAGGAGGAAATGATATGATTTGGTCTTTAATCGTTGGTGGTATATTAGGATGGTTTGCAAGTTTAATTACTGGGAAGGATGTACCTGGCGGTGTAATCGGTAATATTATTGCAGGTATTGTCGGTTCTTGGCTTGGTACAGCGTTACTTGGTAAATTCGGACCTGTTATAGGCGGATATGCGATTGTTCCGGCTTTAATAGGCGCGATTGTTTTGATTTTCATCGTAAGCTTTATATTCCGTGCAATGCGGAAATGAATACAGGGGACTGTTTACATTTGTAAGCAGTCCCTTTGTATTATGTTGTCTAATCTGTTATGCTACTGTTATACAATCAGGAGGTGTCAGCATTGAAATCATTTACAGTAAATTTTCATCAAGAGGATAATGCAAAGGCAACAACAGTACATAAATTAAGTGAAGAGGACTTCGAGAAAGCAACAGAAAAAGGTACTCGTCATCTATTTGATTTAGATACAAACGTTGGTTTCTTCGTATTCTTTGATGCTGAAGATACAGAAGGAAACGAGCAATACTTAATGTTACAATATGAAGGAGATCATGAAGAACCAAGTGCTTGCTACGGATTTGATTTGAAATTGTTCTATCAATTTTTAGCACTATACTTAAATGATCTTGAATTCCAAGGTGAGACAAATGAAGAAGAGGAAGAAAATGGTCCAATTCATCATTTAGCGCACTTACTTTACCATATCGTTGAAGACGGTAAATCTATCGAAGTATAAAATACATAATTGAGGCTGTCCTTTAATAGGACAGCTTTTTTAATTATATAAATAGTTAATCTTAATGGATTTCTGATCATGACAAATGATTTGAATAAGATTCAGAAGGAACAAAACATTAAACCAGCAGAGAATGAGTATTCACTTTCTGCTGGTTTTTTGCATTTAAAGGAGATTTTGTAGCAGTTTAATTCAAGTTACAAAAAGGATATAGCGAGTATGGAGAGAAGGTGTATACAAGGAGATGAATAAGATGATTAACAATACAATTCCAAGCTTTTTGAAGCTTTTGGAAAGCGATGATATAGGATTACATGACTTGGACAAATATTATGATATGTATCCAGAAGCATTTGAAGAGTATTTTAATTATCATTGTCCTAAGACGGAAGACCGTCTTTCTAGTGCAATTAAAAAATATCCTGAAAAACTAAAAGACATCCGTATTATTTCGGAAACTTTACCATCTATTATTCAAGAAATTAGTGAGGAGTATCACATTCAATTTGGTTTTAATATAGATTTGACTTTTCATCTATTTGTAGGTGGGTTTGGCTCCAATGCATTTGTAGAAAGAGATATTATTGGGGATATATTTCTTTCGGCAGAAAAATTATCTCCTGAAAGGGAGCATCTTCGTGTTATCGTTGCTCATGAAATTGGTCATATATATCATAATTTCGTATTGCAAGAGAGTGGAATGGATTGGACTAAAGCACAATGGACTGATGCTGCGGTTAGTTTATATCGTGAGGGAGTCGCGACATATTTATCGCAAAGAATAGCTAAAGGATTAAGTAAATCAGTCTATTATTCATATGATAATGATGGTGACGATTGGTTGTATTGCTATGAAGAACATAAAGATCATATTAAGAAACATTTTTTACAAGATTATGTTAAAGGGTGGACAGATGAAAAAGAAAAAGAATGGTTCCGTTTATCAGGAGGGACTTATTTCGGATGCAACCGACTCGGTTATTTTTTAGGAACATCGTATATGGAGTATATTGTGAATACTTTCGGGGAAAGCGAAGCACTTACTTTTTGGACTAAAAATAATTTAAAGAGTAGTGTAATGGAATGGTTACAAAAGTGAATATGTTGAAGAGGGAGGCTGAAAATGATGAAAGTATATATGAAAGTACTTATATTTTTTCTAACTTTAACGTGTGTAGCGGCTTTAACCGCATGTACTAACGCTGAGGAAAAGAAGCAAACTAATTCAACATCAGAAAATAGTACGGAAAAAAAGAGTGATACTTCAGAAACGGGTAAAAAGAATGAAGAGACTGCTCCCAAAAAAGAGAAAGAACCTGTGGAAAAACCAAAAGGTCATGATTCGGTAAAACCTTCAACGGAGTCTAATACGAAAAATACAGTGCTTAATCAAAAATCAATTAACCATGTAAAAGATTTATTTGAGCAAGCGAAAGTAGGTAAAGTACCTAATGTTCCATATGCGGCGCATACAGGTGACATCGAGGAAATAGAAAAAGAGTGGGGAAAAGCAGATAAAACTGATCAAGCAGGCAACGGGATATATGCAACTTTTACAAGTAAAAATGTAGCATTTGGCTTTAACAAAGGATCTCAAGTCTTTGACGTTCGCTCATATCATTCAGAACTCAAATCGATTACGTTACAAGAAATCGAAAAGGTTTTAGGAAAACCAGCGTCTGTTAAAGTAAATGGTAATGACAAAATATACGTTTATAAAGTAAATGACCAATTTGAATTGAAATTCGTTATTCCAAAGTCAACTGGTAAAGTACATCATATTTCTGTGTTCTCACCGGAGGATAGTATTAATAAAATGGCAGGTTAAATGAAGAGCTGTTCCTATAGGGACAGCTCTTTTGTTTTGTTTCTTTCTAACGATTGAACAAAAAAAGCTTGAATGATACCACCGATTATTAATAAGAAGGCGCAAATATAAAATAGAGTACTACCGTTTAATTTACTTAATAACAATGCACCTACAAAAGGCCCGAAAGTTCTTGAAATATCCCAATGTATACCGTATATAGAAAAATATAATCCGCGTCTATGACTTGGAGCGATTTGTGAAACGAATCGTAGTAAGTGATTCAAAGCTATACTTTGCCCAATTACTAAAAAGAGCAATGTGAAGAATAATGACCATATTGTTGTGGAATAACCGTAGCCAATCGCAGCTAACGTATAGCAAGTATAGGAAATAACAATGATTTTAGGCATAGAAAATCGTTCAGACCATTTCACAAGGAAAATTTGGAGCATAACTTCCATGATTGCTTTACAAGTTGAGATAAATACGAGTATGAATAAAAAATTTGGAAATACACTTTCGGCGAATATACGATAATTTGATTCGGTTTGAGCGTAGAAAAAACTAATAGGTAGTGTAGAAACCATAAGTCCAAACACAGCATAATGCTTTGAAATAAATTGTTTTGGCGAATATACTTCTTTAGTTTTATTAACGCTTTGTCTGAGTGGGACCGTTTCAGGAAGCTGCGTCCAAACGAGAATAACATATAGCGTAAGGGCTACACCTTGCAAAATAAATAAATACTCAGGGTGACTAGTATAGAAAAAGGCGCCGATTAATGGGCCAATTACAGAGCCGATTGCTCCCGTAGTATGCAGAACAGCAAATATTTCTGCCTGTTGTTCTTCCTTCGTTAAGTCAGCGATTTGTGCTCGCTGTGCCGGAATATATAAAGAGCGTCCAATACCATTTACTACATACAATAAGGCGAAAAAGGCGACCGATTCAGCAAAAACGAAGCCGCTTACGGCAAAAGCTTGTAAAAGTAATCCGAGTAACATTATTTTCTTTCGGCCGTATTTATCTGTTACACCCCCAGCGATTAATGTAAACACAATATCAGCGAGAGGCTGTAATCCGAAAAGAAGCATTGTAACGATGACATTACCATTTAACGCTTTATTAACATGAATGATAAAAATGATAGCTAACATCGCTTCAGTCGTTCGGACTAACAATTCACCGAACAATCGAATGAGAATAGGCTTATTATAACGTTTTAAAAGATACTTCATTTTTATTTCCTCCTTTCTATATTGAAATGATAAGATGGAAGCCAGAAATGAAAAAGGGTAGAATGAAAGAGGAAGATTTTTCATCTTTTAGGGGGCGTTTTATGATTATTTTGGAGCAATATATGCACCTGTGGCTCCAGTATGGAAATGGGAGAGCAGAGGGAGAACAATTAGAAATAACTATACAAAATATATCTGAAACATTATTTTGTACAGAGCGAAATAGTAAATTAATCATAAAAAAATTAGAAGAATTTAATTGGATTATGTGGTTTCCAGGCCGAGGGAGAGGAAATCGTTCAAAGTTGTTATTTCAAAAACATCCACTTTCTTTAATTTTAGAAAGAGGAAAAGAAATAACGAAACAAGGGGACGTAAAAAGTGGAAGTGCATTTATTGAAAGATATAGCTCGTATTTTCCATCACTTCAAACGCAATTTCAAACGTGGATTGATTCGATATTCGGTTATCAAGTCGAAAGGACATCTAAAGGGAGAAGAGATGTGCTACGTTTGCAAGTCCAAATGAATCTAGATATTGCATTAGATCCTGTATACGCTACGATGCGTTCGGAATGTCATATGGTAAAACATATATACGACACGTTAGTGTATATAGACGGAAATACAAACAGTGTAGAGCCAAGACTTGCGTTTTATTGGGAATATGATGACCAGAAATATATATGGACCTTCTACTTACGAAAAGGTGTTCAGTTTCATAACAGGAAAGAATTTACTGCTTATGACGTTGTACATACATTTAAACGATTTATGAAAGAGAAAAATAACCCGCATGCTTGGATGTTACAGCACGTTGAAAGTTTACATATTCTTGATGACTACATTGTGCAGATTCGTTTATCTACAGATAATAAGTTGTTTTTACATGCTTTAAGTACAGAACAGTGTTCTATTGTAAATGAAGATGGAGATGGAAGGTTAATCGGTACTGGACCGTTTCGATTATGTGAAAAGAATGAGGATGTATTCGTATTAGAAGCAAATGATTTATATTTTCGCGAGCGACCATTTCTCGATCGAATTGAATTATGGAATGTAGAGCAAAGCGTAAATACGTGCGATATTTTAGCGAAAGCACACTATAACAATATAGAAAAGCATCATAAAGAACTAACTAGACTTGAGTCGAATGTAACATACATTACATTAAATACCGCAAAAGAAGGACCTATGCAAAACACGATGTTTCGGAAAGCTCTATATAAAATCATTCATAGCAATGCGCTTATCGAGGAATTGCAAGGAGCACGCGGAGAAATAGCAGAAGAATTGGTTCTAACAAAGGGTGGCACTATACATATAAATGAGGACATATATACGCTTATTAAAGAGAGCTCTTACCGTAATGAAACACTGCGACTATATACATTTATAGAACAAGATCATGTTGAAGACTCATATTGGATACAAAAAGAGTGTGCGAAGTATGGCGTCACTATTGAAGTCGTTTTTCTTGAAACAAAAGAGTTATTGCAAACAAGTACGATACAAAAGGCTGATATAATACATGATAGTGCGACAATTAGTGAGCGTATTGAAGAGAGTTTACTATATATGTTTCTTACAAAAAACAGCTTTATTCATCAACATAGCAATATAAAATTTAACGAAGTATTGCAGTCTTATTTTATAGAGAATCAATTAGAGAAACGGATGACACTGTTACAAGATATTGAAGACACATTGTTACGCCAAATTCATATTATTCCTTTATATCGTAACAAACAGCAAGTAAGTTCACACGAAAAAGTGCAAAATATAATGATTAATCCACAAGGTTGGATCGATTTTTATCAAATATGGTTTAAGCCTTGATATATAAAGGTTCTTATGCATTTTAGTAAGATGTGTAAGAACCTTTTTTGTATGGAAATGAAGTTTGTTTTGCACATTTTTACGCTACATGTTATAAAAGTTCATTTACAGCGTAACAGTGTTATGTTACATTGTTGTTAGGAAGGAGTGATATACAGTTGATTACAAATTTAATTTCAAAAAAAGATTTATTAGAGTTAACTGGTATTTCATACGGACAGTTATATAGGTGGAAGAGAAAAAATTTAATACCGGAAGATTGGTTTGTACGGAAGTCAACGTTCACAGGTCAGGAAACATTTTTTCCGAAAGAAAAGATATTAGAGCGTATTGATAAAATTCAAACGATGAAAGAGGATCTATCGCTTGATGAATTGGCAAATATGTTTTCACCAAGCGTAACAGAGATTCTTTTAGCAAAGGAAGATCTCATTCGTAAAGAGATTACATCAGAACCTGTTTTACAATTTTTCATGGAGCAAACGAACAAAACGGCAGATTTTCAATTTGCAGATATTCTTTATGTATACGTGTTAGAAGAACTTCTTCAATCAGGAGACGTTAGCTTAGAAGAAGGGAAAATGGTTTTACAAGTTTTACGTGAAAATTATGAAGCGATTAAACATAAAAATTGTGACTTAGTTATTATTCGGAAGTTAGGGATTTCTACATGCTTCTTAGTATCAAGCGTTGAGGATTTAATTTTTGAAAAGGGAACAAAGATTGTTTTACGTGTAGCAATTATGAAATATACCGAAGCATTAAAAACTAAACTGTTGTAGTGGAGGAGAAATAATGCGTACAGAAAATTTAATTATAAACGGATATGGTTCATCAAACGGTGGAGAGTTTCATAAAGTGCAACTAAATGGAAAAGGAACTGTTAATGGAAACGTTGAGTGCGACCAATTTGAATGTAATGGTTACGGAATTGTTACTGGTGATTTGAAAAGTAGCGATGCGAGAATTAGCGGATCAGGTAAAGTTGAGGGTACAGTTAGTGCGGAAATGATGCGAATCGATGGGAAAGGGACAATTACACAAGATGTAAAGGCGACCACTTTAAAAATTGCAGGAAAAGGGACGATAGGTGGTAATGTAACTGGTGAAGAATTTAAAATCAATGGTCAAGCGACGATTGATGGTAATTGTGAAGTTGATATTTTTTCTTCAGAAGGGCAATTTACAGTTGGTGGATTATTAAGCGCAGATGAAATTAATATAAATATTCATGGTACATGTAGAGCGAAAGAAATTGGTGGCCAAACCATTAAAGTAAAACATAGATTGAGTGCTTTTAGTAGACTATTTAAAACAGTATTTGGCTTACAGTTAGAAGCTGAACTGCTAGAAGGTGACAATATCGATATTGATTATGCTCACATTAAAACAGTAAGGGGAAACAATGTTACTGTAGGGCCGAACTGTGAGATTGAACTAATTGAATATACTGGGGTTCTTACTGTTGATAAAAGTGCAAATGTAAAAGAAATTAAGCAAGTTTAAGTTTAAAAGGGAGAGAGGAATCGGTATGGAAAATCAACATAGTCTTACTGTCAATGGATCAGGTAGCTCAGCAGGTGGAGATTATAACAAAGTAAAGATACGCGGCGAAGGAACAATCTCTAATCATATGAGTTGTAATGATTTTAAAACGTATGGTACGAGTGAAGTACGTGGCAATATGAAAGCGAAAAATTATGTCGTGTATGGAGATAGTGAAGTACAGGGGAATATGGAGGCGGAATATGTAAAAGTATATGGCAATGCCCAAGTACAAGGCGACGGACAAATTAATAAAACAAAAGTTAGAGGTATGATAGAATTTAAAGGGAAGCTATCCGGTGATTTCGTAGATGTGAAAGGCGCTTTAAATGTAATGGGAGATATAGAAGTAGAGGAATTATTACTAACTGGTGGTCTTGAAAGTGATGGTTTGCTTAATGCTGAAAATATTGAAATCTCACTTCGTTATGAAGGAAGTAAAGTGAGAGAAATCGGTGGGAAAAAGATTACAGTACGTAAAAAAGCGAGATTTATTCCTTTTACAAGTCATGCAGGAAGCCTTCAAACATCAATTATTGAAGGGGATGATATTTATTTAGAACATACAATAGCAGACGTAGTAAGAGGAAATCATGTTATAATTGGCCCTGGCTGTGAAATTAGTGTAGTAGAATATCACACTAGTTTTAATCAGAAAGGTAATGCAGTCGTAAAAGAACATAAACAAATATAAGTAGTATGAGGGAGAGCAAGGTTATGGTTGAGAAGAATAATAAGCTCGGTTTTGTTGTGGCGGGCTTATTGCTAGGGATTTTAATGGCATCAATGGATAATACCATTGTCGTAACAGCGATGGGAACAATCGTTGGTGATTTAGGAGGTCTTGAAAACTTTGTATGGGTTGTTTCTGCATATATGGTTGCAGAAATGGCAGGTATGCCGATTTTCGGTAAACTATCAGATATGTATGGTAGAAAGAGATTCTTTATTTTCGGTTTAATCGTCTTTATGATTGGTTCGGCACTTTGTGGTACTGCTGAAAATATTACACAGTTAGGTATTTATCGTGCCATTCAAGGTATTGGCGGTGGGGCACTAGTGCCAATCGCATTTACTATCGTTTTTGATATTTTCCCTCCAGAAAAGCGCGGGAAAATGGGTGGTTTATTCGGAGCAGTATTTGGTTTATCAAGTATTTTCGGGCCATTACTTGGCGCATATATTACGGATTATATTAGCTGGCACTGGGTGTTTTATATTAACTTACCACTTGGAATTTTAGCACTTATTTTTATTACATTATTTTATAAAGAGTCACGAGTTCATAGAGAACAAAAGATTGATTGGTTTGGCGCAATTACTTTAGTTGGTGCAGTAGTTTGTTTAATGTTCGCCTTAGAATTAGGCGGACAAAAGTATGATTGGGATTCTAGCTTTATTTTAAGTTTATTTGCTGGGTTCGCTATTTTAGTAATTGCTTTTATTGTTATTGAACGAAAAGTAGAAGAACCAATCATTTCATTTGAGATGTTTAAACAACGTCTATTCGGAATGAGTACAATCATTGCCTTATGTTACGGGGCGGCATTTATGTCAGCAACTGTGTACATTCCGTTATTTATTCAAGGTGTATACGGTGGTACGGCAACAAACTCAGGATTATTGTTATTACCAATGATGTTAGGATCAGTAGTTACAGCGCAGTTAGGTGGATTTTTAACATCGAAACTTAGCTACCGAAACATTATGATTATTTCTGCTGTAATTATGCTAATCGGATTATTCTTATTAAGTACATTAACGCCAGAAACAAGTCGTATATTATTAACAATTTATATGGTTATTATCGGTTTTGGAGTTGGTTTCTCATTCTCTGTACTAAGTATGGCTGCTATTCATAACTTCGGTATGGAGCAACGCGGTTCTGCGACTTCAACGAGTAACTTCATTCGTTCATTAGGTATGACACTTGGTATTACAATCTTCGGAATGATTCAAAGAACTGGTTTCCAGGATCAATTAGAAGAATCGTTTAAAGGTATGAGCGGGGGAATGAATACAAACGCTTTAGGAGATTCAAGAGCTATTCTATCAGAATCGGCAAGATCTCAAATTCCGCCGCAAATATTAGATAAAATTATTGAAGCTCTCTCTAGTTCAATCGTTCAGACATTTATGTGGGCGTTAGTCCCCGCAAGTTTAGCGTTCGTATTCGTTTTCTTTATGGGAAATGAGCGCATGGTATATAAAAAAGAACAAAACAAGGTGAAAAGTGAAACATCAAAAGCATAAAGAAAAAGCTCCTTTCAATTTTGAAAGGAGCTTTTTCTTATGTACGGAGTCGAATTAGCTTTCGATAATTTCGTATTCTTCGTCTGCTAATAATAAAATTTGTGTTTTCTTACCCTTGTTTTGAACTTCGATTACATCATATGTACCTAAGTCTCTTAGCTTGCTTTGAGAAGCGTTAACCATAACTTCCATAGAATCAATTAAGATATCTTCTTCAACGTATGATTCAGGTAATGCCATATCTTCAGTATCTAATACACATGTATATAGATTTTGTAAGTTCTCAGCAGTTGGGTTTTGTTCCTCAACATCAATGATGTTTTTTACTGCTTCCATATTTTCTTCTTTTACTTGATATACTTTAATTTTAGTCATTGTTTTAATCTCCTTTATTACGTAATCTTAGAGGCTGCAATTCATCCCGCAATAACGAGCAGTAGACTCCCGCCTCAAGGTGAAGAAGCAAATGATGAGGACGGCAGGAGATAACTGCCCGTAAGAGCCCGATTGGTGAGGGCTAACCATTAGTAGGAGATAAAGCTCCCCGCTAATAGAAGTTTCACTTTATTATAACGCTTTTTTGTTGAAAGATGAAATTGTTATATGCATTTATAGTGAAAAATATATTTTATTACTTATTTGAGGAACGATGAGTTTCTTAATTTGACAGGCATATGTCTGTATACTTATCTAGACTAATATTAGAGTTATATTGTCCAAGCTTTTCTTACATACCTTTCATATTATATTTATTAGGTAAAACATATAGGAAAGGAATGGAGAATCAGTGGATTGTGAGCCGAAACGTGATTGTCAATGTTGTCAAAATAGTATATGTGAATTTTTGAAAAGTTTACATCCTTATTCTAGGGTTGAGAGTATCGTAATAGACGGAAACGAAATAGTTGTATCCTATTTTATTTCATTTAATGAGATAAAAGGTATAGTGTCGTTTGCACAAGAAGACAGTGAGGTAATATTTGTAGATTGTTCAAGAATTGATGCGATTCGAATAGGGAAAGTTTGTAGTTGTAAAACGAAAGTTAAATTTATTGAAGATGAATTCAGTTTACTTGGAAATGTTTGTCCACATTGTTTAAATGAGGGAAGTACACTATTCTTCGATTTTAATAATCCTGAATTAAGTTTATCTTTACAGGCAACAACGATTGATCCACCTAGATGTATTGAATTTGTAGATGAGCTTGGGAATGTAGTAAAGCAAATTACTATAGTAGGTGAAGCGATTGTTTCTAAAGATTTCGTTCCGGTACCTGAACTGTTAGATTTTCGATTAATCTTATCGGATATAACTGGAAATCCATTGAAATTTGGATTACTGTTTATTAACTTCCCTGATATTACGTTTATCATTCTTTTCGCATCAAATGGATACCTCAACATTTCAAACTGTTTAAAAATAGAGAGTGGAACTGGAAATGCCGAAATAGAAGAGATGAAAAAAGAGATTATTAACGACAATAGTATGATGTACAATTCAATTATTAAGTTAACTAGAATATATAAAAATGGTGAGACGGAATCTTACATTTCTAAGAAGGAGTTATAACGTATTTATCGTAATTAACCCTCGTACACTATAATGAGGGTTTTTACATAAAAATGATTAAATGAAATATTGTTACATTTGAATTTAGCCATTTATTGTGTGGAATCGGAAATTTTTTAGCTTCTCTTTAGATACACTAATGAAAGTAAAGGTATTTATTGTTTTCTATACTGTATAGGCCGTAGTAGCGGGAAATAGGCTGGTTTGTACTATCAATTAATACGTGTTATTCCTTAATGCGTCACTGCCATAAACATGCAAATTAGGTACCCTGCTTACGCAACAAAATATGAAAGAAGTCAATTGCAGGGGGATATTTATTTAAGTGTAAATAAATATAGCGGTGGAGTAGGGTATTATACAATATTAGTAAAATAATTAAAAAAAGGCTGCTACGACAGCCCTTTTTTTAATTATGTAAATACCTGCTGTAAGTTTTTTTGAGAGTGAATTTTATTAGGAATAATTAGTCATCATTGTTACCATATATCGCCATCAAGTTAACGAAAATACACTACCAATTCTGATTTTATATTAAGATTTTACTTGCTAAGCTCTCTTTGAGCCCCCATATAGCTTCCAATGATATTTTGATAACTTGGAAGATGCTTAGCAAGTAAAGCTCCGAAACCTTCAACATCATTTCGCCAGTCACGCTGTAATTCTGCTGCAACGCTAAACCAGTTCATTAGTTGCACCCCTCCATGAGCCATACGCATAAGAGCGGCATCAGCAACTTGTTTACTAAAAGTTCCAGATGCATCCGTTACAACAAATACCTCATACCCTGCATTTATAGCTGATAGAGCTGGGAACGCAACACAAACATCAGTAACGACACCTGCGATAATTAACTGTTTTTTACCCGTTGCTTCAATAGCTTTTACAAATTCATCATTGTCCCACGCGTTAATTTGTCCAGGACGCGCTATTTTAGGCGCATTTGGAAATAGTTCGATTAATTGCTGCATGAGTGGACCATTAGGACCGTCTTCGAAGCTAGTTGTTAAAATAACAGGTAAATCAAAAAACTTAGCGGTATTCGCAAGAGCTAAAACATTATTCTTGAATTCATCAACACCATAGTCACGCACTAGACTGGAAATAAGACCTGTTTGATGATCCACTAGAAGAACCGCGGCATCACTTTTTGAAAGACGAGAATACAAATCAGACATTTTATAATCCCCCTTAATAAGCTTATTTACAAATCAATCTTACAGTTATTTATCTTGATTTGGTATACATGCAAAAATTTATCAACAAATAGTTTTCATTAGAATATTGGGATGTATGTATTTTTATATTGAGGAATTACAAATTTTTCGTTTTGGGAAAAAATGTATTAATTGAGTGGATAGCTATGTGGTATGGTCCTAATGCTATCTATTATTTGTGAATAATAATGTTTTTACCTGTAAATAGAAAATGAGATATGAGGACTAAAATGAATCTGAAAATAGCAATTCTTGATTGGTAAATCATTTCAATGAAATTAGATGTTATAATAAAATTGAATTTACGTATAATTTATAATTATTTGATATTTGAGTTTCATAGACATTTACTTAGATAATAAATAAGTGTGTATAAGAATACTAATAAAAGTTAACTCATGAAAATGTTGAGTCTAGTTGATTTTAAAGAAAGCGGGAATGTAAATGATATATGAGGCAAAAATACATACAAGAAAAAAATTAGTTTCTATGTTCGAGGATTTTAATAATGTTGTTCTACTTTCTTATTTACAAGGACATATGGGCAATGCCTGGGTGAACGATCTTGAAAACCCGACAGTAGCGCAAATTACGGTAGGAATTTTCACATTTTACGCTGGGGATCCAAATGCAAAAGAGACAGAAGAGTTATTACGTAACATCCCTGAAAGAATTTTAGTAATCGTAAATAGTGATCAATGGAAAAAGCGTTTAGAAACATTCCATGAAAGAAAAATAGATAAGTTTTTACGATATAAATTTAAAAGAAATGCAAAAGTGTTTAATCGCTCAAAATTACAATCTTTTATAACTGCACTTCCAAAAGGATATGAATTAAGAAAAATAGATGAGCATATCGCAACTAATCCAACATTACACAACGTTTCTGAAGATTTTACAAGTCAATTTCGATCAATAGATGATTATGTAAATCGAGGTATAGGTTATAGCATTTTGTATAATGGAGAAGTCGTATGCGGTGCATCATCATATAGTATTTATAATGATGGTATTGAAATTGAAGTTGCTACTGATCTTGATCATAGAAGAAAGGGATTGGCAACTGTAGTTTGTGCGACCTTAATATTGGATTGTTTAGAAAAGGGGAGGTATCCAAACTGGGACGCAGCGAATAGTACTTCTGTCAAATTAGCAGAAAAGCTAGGGTATGTTTTTGATAAGGCATATGATACTTATTTTGTAAATAATAAGTGAATGAACGGGAGCGTGTACGGATTGTACAACGTCATAAGACTAGTAAATTAACGTTTAGTAGTCTTATTTTTTATAATTGCAAACAAAAACTAAACTATCCAAAGATAAAAAGGTATTAAAAGAGATGTTAATAAATGAAATTAAGGGAAAAGAATGACGACAAGATTGGTTTCCTAAGAAGAGTTGATAAATTTTAGTGAAAAATTTGAGAATAAAACAATGATATTAATGATAAGGATGAAGGGATTCCGCAAAAATTCGGGTATAAAAACCGACTTTTTTTAGTCGGTTTTTATTTTTTTCAACAGTAGAGTGATACTAATATTGATTTTTCTTCTATTACTAGTGAATATAATTAACACATCAGTTCCTACTTCCACGATGAGGGTTCAGAAATTCTCTTTTTATATAGGTAGATAATCATAAAGGCTTAATATATTAAGTTATGTGTGTTTAACTAACAATAAATTTGCTATTTTTTTGTAAATGATGAAAGTAACTATTATACAAACCCACGCATTAATAGAAGAGATACATATACAGTATAGAGAGTTAAAAAACTCCAAAATATTGTATAAAGGAGATTATAAAATATGAGCGAACAATGCCCAATTAATGTACCATGTCAGGTAGATGGACAAACTCAAACGCCATTAAGTGATGCAGCTGCAACACCAATTCTTACTCCAGGAACACCGATTGTAAAAATACCAGTTGTATTAGCAGAAAGAACAATTCAAATTGTTGTAGAATCTGATATTTCATTAGATCCTCCAGCAACTGAGATTAAACGTGTGTTAAAAAATGTATTTTTAACACAATGTAAGTTAGTTCCTGTAGCATTTACTCCAGTACCAGGTACAAATTATCGCCGAGTTACAAGAGCAAAATTATTTGTACAAGGATATATTCGTAAAAATATTGAATATGCAAATGATGAGTGTAATGGAGTGCTATATGATCGTATTGCAAATGTTCCATTTTCTGGTTTTGCAGATTTAACAGCAGCTGATTTTCTATCACAAGCTGTAGTAGCTTCTTCCTCAGATACTACATCTCACTTTATTAATCCTAAAAATGGTGATTTACCACGTTTAGACAAATACTTCTTCGAAAATACAGTTTTTTATAATGAACAACCATATTGTGAATTAGTAAGCGCACAATTTTTCGAATTAGACTTTTCACCTTGTCCAACAGAATTAAACGAGCCATTTGGAACTCTTCGTGAAAAAATTGTACTAGATCTTACTTTAAAAGTTTTACAAGTACAACAAGTACAAGTATAAGACTAAAAAAGCATTGTCTTTAATAAAAAGACAATGTCTTTTTTATTATTATAAAACATATATAATGATGGAATGGTCGCGTACAAAAAGCATATTTTTATGAATTTCATCAGATGGGGGGATGGTGATGAATAAGCCATGGGTTGGTAAGGAAATATGGAACAAAGTTTACAAATGGAAAATGCTGAATATTCAAGATGATTCGCGCGAAATAAGAGAAAAAAAGGAAAGTAAAGAAACAGAGTCAAAAAAAGAAGAAAAAGCAATGGGGATAGAGAAAGAAAGTAAAGAAACAGAGTCAAAAAAAGAAGATAAAGTAATTGGAATAGAGAAAGAGAGTGAAAAAACTGGATTAACAAAAGAAAATAAAGCAATGGGGATAGAGAAAGAAAGTAAAGAAACAGAGTCAAAAAAAGAAGATAAAGTAATTGGAATAGAGAAAGAGAGTGAAAAAACTGGATTAACAAAAGAAAATAAAGCGATTGGGATAGAGAAAGAAAGTAAAGAAACAGAGTCAAAAAAAGAAGATAAAGTAATTGGAATAGAGAAAGAGAGTGAAAAAACTGGATTAACAAAAGAAAATAAAGCGATTGGATTAGAGGAAGAAGAGGTGAAAATTGAATCAGTAAAAGAATATGAAGAAAGAGAATTAGAGAAAGAAGAAAAAGCAATTGAATCAAACAAAGAAAGTGAAGAGACTGAACCAGCAAAAGAAAATAAAGTGATTGGATTAGAGAAAGTAGAAGTAGCAAATGAATCAGAGAAAAAAAGTGAAGAAACTGAATCAAAGAGAGAAAGTATAGGTTTAGGATCAAAAATAGAGACTTCAGTGCATTCAATGGTAGTGAAAACGCCATTTTCTATTATTTCAGAAGTGTCTAGCTTTAAAGTATTTCCAAAAATAAATGTGAAAAATCAAGATGCATTTGTATTTCGAAATGAAAAAGATGCGGAGGGGCGTGAATTAGATTCTAAGTTATTAACTACAGTGCAACAGTATCATTCGGAGGCTTATTGTAAATTAGTTTCTTTAAATCTTCATGAAAAGAGAGTGCTTGTTGAATTATATAATCAAAAAGTTAAAGGGAATAATGAAGAGAATAAGGTAGAGACATCTTCATGGATTCCTATTCACAGCATAATATTAGAGAGTGAAAATGGGGGAGAAGTAAGTAATTATATAACAGCCAGACTACCAATAGAAATAGGAAGATATAAAGGTGAAATTAGTTTACGAGAAAAAGTGGTATTTACAGAAAAAGTCATAGGAATAAAAGAGGTGGAACAGGAGATTGTTTTGACAAAAACCGAATTTTTAGTACCAAAAGTAAAAAAGAATGGACAAAATAAATTTACAGTTGAAAAAGGGAGCTTATTGGTAGAAGGATATATATATCAATGTATTGAATACATATCAGAACAAAGTACATTTCATGACAATGTGTATCAGTTAGTACAAAATATTGTATTGGAATTAATCATTCAAGTGATACAAGAACAGGAAGTACAAGTGCGAATTACATAAAAATGATTATATTCCCTTGATTAGCTCATTATTTTTATTCGTAGCGTATCAATGCGTAATCTTTTGTAAATCATTCAGTGCTATAGAATATCCTCCAAACGGTTTATCCTCAATGAATTCACTTTAATATTTGTGAAGGATGATATTATTGCTAGCTAGGATAGTTACTTAATTGTATGAATTTCTTCAGGTTTAAGTTTTAAAAAGGTGCTAACAAGTTTGTCAACGAACTTGCTAACACTTATTAAAAACGGGTATAAAATGTGGCGTATATGTTGTTTGAATAAAGAAGCTAATTCACAGATAATTGCTTGTATAATCTGATGTGTAATACAAAGTGCATTGACTCCTTTTTTACAAAACTCACAACTTAAATAGTAAAACATGTTTATCGTAATTTTCCAAACACCAATTATATTTTTTTAGAATAATTGGGGGGACAACTTCTTTCGTAGTATCGACTTCAGTATAGCCATATTTTTTATAAAAGTTTTCTAGTTCCTCGAAAGGAAGACAATACACATTTAGTATTTGTAATTTTTTTGCAGTTTGTACTAAAAGTGAAACGAGTTGCCCAGCTAATTGTAGACCTCTAAATTTAGGGAGAATAAAAATTCCACCCATTTCAATAGTACCTTCATCTATTTGGACTAAACGTCCAACACCTGCATACTCGTTGTTATATGTAATGATCGCAACTGTGTCTCGTGTTAAATCACTTGGTACAAATCCTATCGATTCATAATGATTATTAACCTATTTTAAATCATTATATGTAGCTAGTTGAATACTCATATGTATCCTCCCTCAGAAAAAATGTAATATTCTCATTATACACAGTGTAATAACTTGTAAAAAGAGGTTAAAATGAAATCATTTTTATTTGCAGTTCAAGTTTTGAAGAATAGTGCATACAATATAAAGTCTTTTCCTTTCTTCATTTAAGTTTTACGTATATAATTTAAAAGTACTATTTTTATTTTATATTTTTTATATTTATAACAGAATAGAGGTTTAAAAATGGGTGTTAAAATCATTACGGATAGTGCGGCGGATTTACCGGTAGAATTGCTGCAAGCATATGATATTGATTTAATTCCACTCCGTGTATATGATGAAGCAGAAACAGAGTACTTAGATGGGGTTACATTAAAATCGGTTACATTACTGCAAAAAATGAGAGAAGGCGCAGTTTATAGAACGTCATTGCCTTCACTTGAAACTTTCCAAGAAAAATTTGTTTCTTATGCAAAAGAAGGTAATCCTTGTATATATTTAGCTTTCTCATCTGAACTGTCTGGTACATATCAATCGTCAGTTCTCATTAAAGAAGAAGTGAAAGAAACATACACTGATTTAGATTTAGAAATTATTGATACAAAATGTGCCTCACTCGGTCAAGGTATTGTCGTATTAGAAGCTGCAAAAATGGCAAAAGAGGGCGCATCAAAAGAAGAAATATTAAACCGTGTCGCTTTTCTAATGAACCATATGGAACATATCTTCACTGTAGCTGACTTGCAGTACCTAGTGAGAGGTGGGCGTTTAAGTAAAGTAGCTGGTTTTATTGGTGGTTTATTAAACATTAAGCCGATCTTAAATGTGGATGAAGGAAAACTTGTACCACTTGAAAAGGTAAGAGGGAAAAAGAAAGTATTAAGCCGAATTGTTGATATTATGGAAGAGCGTGGGAAGGACCTTAAAGGTCAAACAATCGGTATGACTCACGGTGATGATTTAGAAACTGCCGAAGCATTAAAAGCATTAATTACTGAAAGATTCGCTTGTGAAGTATTTATCGTAAATACAATTGGAGCAGCAATCGGAGCGCATACCGGACCAGGTGCGTTAACGTTGTTCTTCTTAAATGAAGTAGAGTAAAGGATTGATCTTTTGATCAATCCTTTTTTAATTCTAATATAATTGTTTTATGCGGATGAAAAATATGTAATTTTATATTAGTTAGTAACTTTCTTTTTAGTAGGTATGAAGGTAGATAGGAAACCAGTGAAGGCTAGTATGAAACCAAATGTTTCAGTATCATCAACTACTAAACCATTGTTCCACTGATAAAGGAAGGATGCTAGCAATAAAAGAGTAGCAGCGCCTCCAACATATCTTGCCATTTTTCGTGTTGAATCTTTTTTTGTTTTTACAATCATATTTGTCATCCTTTCATATTTACTAAATAATTCGACAAACTAATTTCTAGGATGTGATATTGATAATTCATCTATTGAGCTCATTTAATTTATTTTCATTTACAATAGATGTCTTCCATGTACTAGGTAAATGTAATTAACCATTCGATCTATTTTAAGAATGATAGTTTACATGTAGTTAAATCCTTTTCATTAAGTTTATCGTAATTCAAGTATATGGCGCTGTCCTTGTTAATAACAAGTAGTAAAATTGTATGAAAAAAGTGGGCAAAAACCTTAAATTTAAACCATTAAATTTAACAAGCTATCTAGAAATAATCATAATATGAATGTAAAATTAAAATGAATGATACATTTTTTTACATTTGTGAAATTGTATATTTTATTTAGTATGAAAAATATGTAGATACATAATGACTTAATCAGTAAAAAGCATGAAATGGTTAATTAGGGAGAGAAAAAGATGGAAATAGGGGAACGTATTCGGCAAGTTCGTATGCATAAAGGATTGACACAGGGGGAGCTCGTATCAGAAATATGCTCAGTAACCTATTTAAGTAGAATTGAGAGTGGGAAAATCAAACCATCATCTTCTTTTTTAAAACAAGTTTCTAAGAAGCTGGGTGTTGATTGCGATTTTCTCATAGATGGCAATTACAAGGAGATAAAGCTTACTATTCTTGAAATATGTAATAAATATAAAAAAGATAAAATTATAACTGAAGCTGAATTATCTTTGTTAGAATTATACGTTCGTGAAGTGGACGCAATTCCTTTATTATTAAAGACGTATGGCGTCATCATATACTATCATGTCCGAAATAAAAACTTATTATATGTGAAGTTATTTGTAGATCAAGCTTCGCAAATGATTCCAAGTCAGGTGGAAATGCAAGATACTGAGGATTATATTTATTACTTAAGAGCTCGAGGTCTTTATTTTTCTAATAAAGGTGAATATTTTACAGCATATGAAGTTTACAAAAAGATAGAAAATATGCTGGAACTAGAAGAGACAGAGTTGCACGCAGATACGTATTACAATCTAAGTATAGTAAGTCAGAATCTTAATAAAGATCAAAGTATTAGTCGCATATATGCAAAAAAAGCATATAAATTGTATGAAAAGTTTAATATAGAACAATATAAAATTTATGCGCTAATACTTCTTGCGATGCAATATAACAAAGATAAACAGTATGAACAAGCATATGAAACTTTAAAACAAGTAGAAAATGAATCGAAGGTGGAAAATGAGCCATTAAATTTATGTTTTTTGAAATATAATTACGGGAAAATTTATCAAGCATTAAAAGATTATAAAAATGCAATAAAGTGTTACGAGGAAAACTTGATTCTTTGTGAGTATTTACCAAACAAAGAAGGTAAGGTATATACAATTCGGAATTTAATAGAAATTTATATAGAATTAAAAGATTGGCAAACAGTAACTAAACTTATAGATGAGGCATTTGAAATTTTATCGATTTGTGATGTACCGTATGCCCATGTTCAACTATATGGATTTAGAGCGGAAAAATCTAAAATATGGGCAGATTATAATGGATATGAGAAGAATATGAAAACAGCAATTGAGATGGGGATAGAAAAACAGCAATATAGCTTGGTTACTGAATTAGCTTATAAATTAGGAGATTATTATTATGAGAATCGTTCCTATAAATTATCTGCAAAGTATTTTAAAATATCAGCTGAAAATAAAATGGATTAAAACAGGGTTTCAGTAATATGTTTTCTTAGTTTATAAATTATTAGAGGTTATCCTAAAGAGTACGTGTTTTAACGCCCTTAGGGAGAAACTTTTTTTATCCCGCATTAGCGGTTCTGTATGGAAAGAACCGCTAATGTGAATTGCATATGCGAAGCAAAATAAAGAAGAAAAAGCCAATGTCCTTAACGTATGGAAATTGGTTTTTGTTTATCTGTATTATAGAAACTGGCCAACTGGAAAATCAAGATTGATAGTGGTATGGCACAACATTGATTTATGGAAGTTCGCTTTCTTTGAAAACAAACGCATTAAAACAACAACTTCTAAGGATTCACTAGATAAAGCATCTTCATCTTCTCTACCAATAAGCACTATATCCGGTAAAACAGGCCAGGAACCAGCGCGATTATAAAAGTGAGCTAAAGATGGTTTACATGTGAATATACCGAAATCTATATTGCTTTGTTTTTCAATCCATTCAGTAGCTGCAGCAACTGTTTGTAAACCTAAACCTTGCCCATGATAATCTGGATCAGTCGCTACACAACTAAGTCCGGCTATATTAAATATTTGCCCATTATGATGGATAGTTTTGCGCACTACACCTGCATAGCTGAATAACTTTCCATCTATGTAGGAATAAAATGAGTGTACATTAAATTCTTTAAGGTGAGTTTCTGAAATTGTTTCCTTAGGCGTGGAATCGAAATCTGGCCAAACCTGCTGTAGCATTACAGCAATTTCGCGTCGTAATGCATCAGATGCTTGATTATAGTCGGTTGATTGTACAATATGAGTTGTCATAAGTTATTCTCTCACTTTCTACTATGTTTAAATTCTATATATACTCAGTAAAAGCCAGCATCTTTAGATATCGTTAGGGTGGTATTTTTTTCAATTTGTTTGAAATATATTTAAAAATCAGTTCCAGTCATTCGAGCTAGCATAAATATTATTAAAAATATTGACTCTTCATGTTGTAACAATTACTTATAACATTAATCCAAGTGGAGTGAAAATTATAAACTTCAAACAAAAGAAAGAGTAAATAAACAGTGTAGTCTATACGAACCTAGAAATTCCCTAGCAGAAGTAGTAATACTTACAACTTATATAAATAGGAAGAAATAGAAAATGAAATATCAAATTACATTCATATAAATTTGAATATTTCAAGATATTAAAATTTTGATAGTTCATATATAATAGTGAAAAGAGTAGAATTTTGTAACTATTTGTAAAAAAAGGAGGGTGCAAAATGAATAAAATAATACAAGCCCAATCTCAATGGGATTTGGACAGGCTATATCCTCAAGAACAAAGCTTTACGTTTTCTATAGAAACGATAGAAAGATTAAAAATTGAATATAAAGCAACAAAAGACTCAGTAATCCTTTCACAACTTATACAGGCTATCGAAAAAGCAGAGTATTACTTATATTGCCGTGCTGCTGAAGATGAGAAGCATCCTGAAAATACTTTACTAAGTGTAAAAGTAAATCAATTAAAGAAAGAAGTTCAACTATTAATAGAATCTAGTAAGGGACAAAGTGTTAATACAAATCATTCAAGTATTAAACTAATAGAAAATGAATTAAAAGCTTGGGAAGATATGTATACACAATTAAGAAATAAAATAGAAGTAATACACGATAAAGAGACTTTATCATTTGGACAAGCAAATTACGTTGCGATGAATAGTGATGATCATAATGAAAGATTAATAGTATTTGATTCTCTTACAAATGCTTTGAATAAGGAAAAAGATATCTTTGCTACTGTATTGAATCAAATAGGAAGATTACGTCATGCTAAAAGTGATGAAATGGAAGGGGCAGAGATTTTAAAACAATCACTACAAGCAAATGGCATCTCTGAAACTGCATTATCCCAAATGTGGAATGCAACGGAACAAAATCTTACGAAGCTAGTAATTGCGTTAAACGGTTATAAAAAAGGAAAGAATTCAATTACATGGCACGAGCTAATGACATGGAAGGAAAGTAATAAGGCTGTTATTCCTTTTTCAGTAGCAGTAAAAAACATATATGATGCACTAAAAAATATAGATGAAGAATTGGCACAGTTCGCACAGAATGCAATAGCGAATGGCTGGATCGATGCTGAACCGAGAGATAATAAACCGCCGGGTGGATTTTGTGCTCCTTTTTTCAGTGAAAAAGAATCTCGCATTTCACTTCGTTATGATGGAACAATTGATAGTGTAAGAGTACTTGCTCATGAACTGGGACACGCTTGGCATTTTTATGTTATGAGTCTTGAACAATCTACAACATTTTTAGATGATTATCTGCCAATGAGTACAGCTGAATCAGCGTCTATTTTCTTTGAAACGGTAACCATGAATTATTTAATTCAAACAACAGATTGTGTAGAGATGAAAAAGTCATTGCTTAGCTGGAAAATAAGAAATAGTTTTAATTATGTTATGGCAATTCGTGCATCGTTTCAGTTTGAGAAGAAGTTTTATGAAGAATGCAAGGAAGGTCCTTTAAGTGCTGATGAAATTGAGAAATTATCTATATTGGTACAAAAAGAAGCATACGGAAATGCATTAAGCGAATATCAGCCATTTGTTTGGATGAAATACGTTCAGTTTTATATAGCAGATGTTCCTTTTTACAATTATCCATACACATTTGGGTATTTAGCGAGTTTTAGTTTAATTGAAATAGCAAAGGAAAATAAAAATGCATGTCATTTGAGGTATAAAGGGTTTTTACGAGAAACAGGAAAGGCCCCAGTTGAAGAATTGATGAAAAAACATTTTGATATTGATCTAACAGAGTATGAATTTTGGAATAAAGCTTTTATGCAAATTCATAAAGATATTGATGAATATTTGCAAATTAATTAAGGGGACTACATATATGAACAGAATCGGTATTATCGGAGCAATGCAAATAGAAATAGACTTACTATTAGAAAAACTACTTATTAAAGAGGAACATACTATTGCGGGAATACCTTTTTATAAAGGAAACTTCATGGATACAGAAATTATTATTACGCGATGTGGTGTAGGAAAGGTAAATGCCGCCGCATGTACACAAATTTTAATTAATAAATTTGATGTGAATTCTATCATTAATACAGGTGTTGCGGGTGGATTACATCCGGATGTGAAAATTGGCGATCTAGTTATTTCTACAAATGTTACGCATCATGATGTTAATAAAAATCAAATGAAGAATCTATTTCCGTTTCAAGAAGCGTTTCATGCAAGCGAGGAATTAAGAGATTTAGCCCGAAAAGCTGTTAATAGTAGTAGTTTAAATATTACTGTTCATGAAGGAAGAATCGTCAGCGGAGAATGCTTCGTCGAGGATTCAAAATTAAAGGAGCAATTAGTCACTGAATATACACCTCATTGTACAGAAATGGAAGGAGCAGCAATTGGACATGTTGCTTATATAAATGACATACCGTTTCTCGTTTTGAGATGCATTTCTGACAGTGCAGATGATTCAGCGCAAGTTTCATATGATGATTTCGCGAAAACTGCAGCGAATTATTGTTCAGAAATTATTGTTGAGATGCTTAAAAATATTTCGAGTAAAGCTGTATTGTAGTTCATAAGTAAAGAATGGGAGAGAATATCATGTTACAAGCACTAATTTTCGATATGGATGGAACTTTATTTCAAACAGATAAAATTTTAGAGTTATCACTAGATGATACATTTGATCATTTACGGTCACTACAATTATGGGATACGATAACACCAATTGATAAATATCGTGAAATTATGGGTGTACCTTTACCTAAAGTTTGGGAAGCTTTATTACCTAATCACTCTAATGAAGTAAGGGAACAAACAGATGCATATTTTTTAGAAAGACTAATTGAAAATATAAAGAGCGGAAATGGTGCTTTATATCCGAATGTAAAGGAAGTTTTTAGTTTTATAAAAGAAAATAACTGTTCCATTTACATTGCTAGTAATGGTTTAACGGAATATTTACAGGCAATCGTATCTTATTATGATTTAGACCAATGGATTACGGAAATATTCAGTATTGAACAAATACACTCGCTAAATAAAGGTGACTTAGTTAAAGGTATTTTGAAGAAGTATGATATACAAGAGGCAGCGGTAGTTGGGGATCGTTTATCGGATATTAATGCGGCAAAAGATAATGGTTTAATTGCGATTGGATGTAATTTTGATTTTGCACAAGAAGATGAGCTTGCTCATGCTGATTTAGTAATTGATGATTTAATGGAACTGAAGGGGATATTACCAGAATTGAAGAATACGTACATAACAAAATGAATAAGTTCACATTCAAATGAATGCTCAGGATAATATATTCTTGGGCATTTTTATTTTTTAAAAAGATACATTTGGATAGAGAAAGTGGGGGAGTAAGCTGGAAAATATACAAATAAAACGAATTGGAGATTTGCTAAAATATGAGGTCAATCACCTTGTCCAGGAAAGTAAAGAAGAAGGATTTAACTTCTTAATAAAACTAATAAATGAATATGAAAGTAAAAGAAATACGTTTAGTAAAACAGGTGAATGTTTATATGGAATCTTTCGAGAGGATACGTTAATTGGAATTGGAGGATTAAATCAAGATCCGTATACGAAAAATAATAAGATTGGTCGATTAAGAAGATTTTATATTGCAAAAGATTACCGGCGGAAAGGATTAGGAAAGTTACTGTTAGGGAGAATCTTAAGCGATGCAAAAATCTATTTTACTATTGTTGTCTTACATACAGATACAGAACAGGGGGATCAATTTTATACTTCGAGTGGATTTGCGAAAGGGAAAATGTATGTAGGAACAAGCCATTATCTAAACTTAGATAAAAGGATGTAGTGAATTATTATTTGATCTCTAAGAGAACGTTTGTTCTACATTATGTAGATTTATGGTATAATTTATTTGAATCTACTATTAGAATGGGGATTAGATGATGGGAGAAAATAAAATTATTAATGATTTTAAAGATTATTCAATGTGGATAACCACATTGAAAGGTATGAAAGAAGAATTGTGGACAGCGCCAATATCAGAGGGGAAATGGACTATTGGTGAGATTGTATCTCATATTATGAATTGGGATGACTATCTTTTACGTGAGACATTATCATCAGTGAGAGATGGACAGGGAATGGAGTTCCCTGACTTTGATACATATAATAAACAAGCCTCTAATTATGCAAAATCAGGTATATCTAAGATAAAACTTCTTGAAGAAGCACAAGCTAAAAGAGATTTACTTGTTCAAGAGCTTAACCGACTGTCTATTGGAAAGCTAAAGGAACATTTAACTGCCAATGGAGTATCATATTGTCCTCATACTGGAATGCCGTACTCTCTAATATATATTATTAAAGAATTCGTAGATCACGATAACCATCACAAAAGGCAGATTATTAATTTTTTAAATGAAAATCAAGTTGTTAACTGATAAAGAAAGATCCCGCGAATGATACTTGCGGGATCTTTAATTAATTATAATTTAACATTCATTTGTTTCAATAAACCCTTCGGATCACCTTTTACATAATAAAAATGTGGATTATTTTCATCATCGTAAAGCATAATGTAAGGTTTTTCATTAACTGGGAGAAGGATGAGTACTTCATCAATTGTTGTATGTAACCATTGATTTGTAATAGGAACAGGTTTCGATAATGGGATTTTTATCATATGTCCATCTTTCGGAACGACGTTTAAGTTTTTGAACGGGCCAGTAATGAATTTAGCATATTGAACAGCTTCTTTTTGAATGGCTGAATCTAAAGATTGTTTTTGGACCACCATTTCTTTTTTACAATCAAATACTTCAATTTGTTTATTTGTATTTGCGAACGCATTTGTTGATAATAAAAAGAAGAGAAGAGTAATGACTCCTATTTTTTTGAACATGAAACAACACCTCACGCTTACTATACCCTCAAACGTTGTAAATATTTTTATGTCACATTGATGTAACAAAGAAGTTGTATGATAAAATTGATATTTGTTTATAAGTAACGGAGGAATTGTAATGAAAGTATTAATCGCGGATGATGAACAAGATATGCTGAAAATTTTAAAAGCGTATTTTGAAAAAGAAGGCTTCGAAGTTTTATTAGCAAAAGATGGAGAGGAAGCACTTCAAATATTTTATGATGAGAAAATTGACTTAGCTATTTTAGACTGGATGATGCCGAAAAGTAGTGGTATTACTGTTTGTCAGGAAATAAAAAAGAATTCGAGTGTAAAAGTATTAATGCTTACTGCGAAAAGTGAAAGTGAAGATGAATTAGCAGCTCTTCAAAGTGGGGCAGATGAGTATGTGAAAAAACCATTTCACCCAGGAGTGCTAATTACGCGAGCGAAAAAGCTTGTACAGCATGAAGATGTTATTCAAGTTCAAGATTTAAAAATAGATTTCACCAAAAATAAAGTATATAAAAATGAGAAAGAATTAGACATTACAAAGACAGAATTACAATTAATAAAGTGCTTTTTAAATCATAAAGGCACGATTTTAACGAGGAAAAAGTTGTTAGATATCGTCTGGGGATTTGATTATTTTGGGGAAGAGCGAACGGTTGATACGCATGTAAGAAGATTACGTAAAAAAATAGGAGAAAATATTATAAAGACACATCGCGGTTTAGGATACAGTTTGGAGGAAGAGTGTGAATAAACTCGGTAAAAAGTTATTTTTCAGCATCTCTTTAACAGTCATCCTTATTTTTGCCATCTCTTTATTATTAATCAACTATTTTTTACCAAAATATAATGTGCACAAAACACGCGAAAGCTTAGAAGGCATTACAGCGCAAATCCAGTCAATACCGCGTAAAGAGCTGGATGATGCTATAAATCGTATTGAAAATGAAGGTAATGTTACGATTGCTTATACATCAATAAATAGTTCAGAAGATGCTATTAATGAAGAATTACGCATGCAACTTACAAAAAAGAGAGTTGCATTGAATAAACTTTGGATTACAAAAGAAGAAATTACGAAAGTGAAGAACCTCGGACAATCGAATAAAATATATGATCAAGAAAAGATAAAATCTAGTTTTTTTGCGAAATACATTGCGAAAGATGATATGTTGATTTTAGTAGGAGTTTCTATCGCACATTCAAATGAAGTAATTAAAACGCTTAACTCATTTTATTTATACATTTTGGGATTCTCACTATTTCTTATTATCGTGCTCGTCTGGATTTTTTCAAAAACAATCACTACACCACTGAATGAATTGAGTGATGTCGCAGAAGATATTTCACGTCTGAAATTTAAACGGACGAAAGTTAAAACGAATGATGAAATAGGTGATTTAGCAAATAGTATAAACATTATGAGTGATAAATTACATGAAGCACATCAAGATTTAACAGATCGAAATGACCACTTAAAACGATTTATGGGCGATGTAACTCATGAATTAAAAACACCAATCGCATTAGTAAAAGCATATTCTATGGGAATAAAAGACGGTTTAGATGATGGAACATATGTTGATACAATCATCAAACAAACAGATCAAATTTCAAATTTAATTGAAGAGTTATTGCGATTTTCTAAACTAGAAAGAGATATTTTACAAAAAGAAGAATTCCCTATTGAACCACTAGTACAAAGTATAATAGATAAGCATAAGATTGAACTGGAGTCGAAAGAAATCAAGTTGCAAGTGAACTATAGTGTTGGTGACACGATTGTTTATGCTGATTTAAATAAAATGAGAATGGTCTTTCAAAATTTAATTTCTAATGCGATAAAATATACAACGAATCAAAATATAAAAATCACATTAGAAGAGAAAAATGGCATTGTGTATTTTCAAATTCAAAATGGTATTGCTGCTGAGGGAATTAAAGAGATAGATAAAATTTGGGAGCCTTTTTACGTATTAGAGTCTTCTCGCAGTAAAGAAAAATCAGGTACTGGATTAGGATTAGCGATTGTAAAAAGTATATTAGAAAGACATGGTTTTGAATACGGAGTTTCGGTAGAAGATGGAGAAATACAATTTTATATGTATATAGAAAGGAACTAATTGTTATTAGTTCCTTTTCTATTATCTTGAAAGATTCGAATGTTTTACAAATTTCTCAACTTTCTACGAAATATAAACTGAATTTTCTGCATTTTTAATGTATAGTAAAAGAAGGAATATATGGGGAGGGAAGGGCATGAAGAAAAAGAAAATAGCAATTACACTATCGACTATATTATCTTTAACAATTACTTCAGGAGTTTCTAGTATGACTGCACATGCAGAAGAAAATGAAGGGAGCTCCGTAAAAGACAAAAATGTTATGTTAAATGGTCAAATTTCAGAGGGTTTAATGTCAAATACGAAAATTGAATTAGAAAATGGGATGACGAAGCCAATCTATTCACTTGATGAAGCCATCGTAGAAAATCTATTTGTAGAGACAGAAGTTGATAGTGATCGTGATGGTAAAAAAGATCGTGTATCAGTAAAGGTTATGCGTCCAAAGACGAACTCAGATGTGAAAGTCCCCGTTATTTATGAAATGAGTCCATATCGATCAGGATTAAAAGATGTTCCTGTTTATAATGTTGATGAAGAATTGTATGCGTATGAAGGAAAACCGTATGGGGCAGTTAATCTTGGGTCGTATGGTAATTATTATGTTCCGAGAGGATATGCAGTCATTTTAGGCGAAAGTATCGGAACTGGAAAATCAGATGGATGTCCGACAACTGGAGATGAACAAGAAATACTAGGGACGAAGTCTGTCATTGATTGGGTAAATGGGCGTGCGAAAGCATATACAGAGGATGGTAAGGAAGTAAATGCAAATTGGTCTTCGGGAAATGTAGGAATGACAGGAGTTTCTTACAATGGTACGTTACCGAATGCTGTCGTAACGACAGGAGTGGAAGGGTTAAAAACAATTATTCCAATCGCAGCGATTAGTAGCTGGTATGATTATTATCGTGCAAATGGGGCGGTTATTGCGCCAGGTGGTTATCAAGGAGAAGATACAGATAATATGGCAGAAGCAGTACTAACAAGAAAGAACCCTGAAGTTTGCGGGCAAATTATTAAAGAACTAACAGCTGGACAAGATCGTAAAACAGGCGATTATAACGATTTTTGGGATAAACGTAACTATGTAAAAGATGTTAAGAATGTGAAGGCTAGTGTGTTTGTTGTTCACGGTTTAAATGATTGGAATGTAAAAACGAAGCAGTTCGCACAGTGGTGGGAAGCTCTTGGCAAAAATAATGTTCCTCGTAAAATGTGGTTACATCAAGGTGGACATGGCGGAACATCAAGTAATAACTGGCAACAAACTCAAAATAAATGGTTCGATTATTGGTTATATGGAATTGAAAATGGAATTATGGATGAACCGATGGTAGATGTACAACGTGAAAATAAATCGTGGCAAAAAATAAAAAATTGGCCAGATCCAGCAGCTGTACCATCAAAAGTCCGTATGTATTTAAGTAATAAAGCAGTCAATCTACCATTAAGTATGGGATCAGTAAACAATGTTTTCTCATTAGTAGATGATGCTAAAATAAAGTCAAATCAACTAGTAGAAAACCCTGAGTTAGAAATAGCGAATCGATTAGTATATACAATGCCTGTACTGCAAAAAGATATGCGAATAAGTGGTACGCCTAAAATTTCAATAACAGGAAATATTGATCGATCTGTTTCAAATTTAACAGCTTTACTTGTTGATTATGGCGGAGCGAGGCCTGAAATTGTAACGAGAGGTTGGATGGATCCGCAAAACTTAAATAGTATAGAAAATTCAACAGCGATTCAACCTGGTAAAGATTACACATTTACATGGGACATGCAGCCAGATGATTATGTATTTAAAGCTGGGCATCAAATGGGGGTCGTTTTAATCGCAAGTGATTACGATTATACAATTAGACCGAAAGCAGGAACGAAGCTAACGGTGAAATTGAGTGAAGTGACATTGCCGATTGTGAAATAAATAGTTTTTGATAAAGAGCTTACTATAGTAAGCTCTTTAAATTTTGAAATAGAAATGCCTACAAACATAGGGAGTGTATTATGCATTTCTATTGGTAGATATAATAATATTTACAACAAATAAAAAAATTGCATTAATGATTAAAAGGCCACTAAAGATAAGCCCAGCAAAACCTCCAGCTAATCCATCTCCTACTTTTTCTCCAATTACGTGCATAGTGGCAAAGAAAAAAATGGGGGAAGAAAGAATGAAAATACCACTGGCTATTTTCCATATTCGTTTATACTGCTTTGCTATAAAGAAAATTAGAACATTAATAGCGATAAGAAGAAAAAGAAATCCAATTAATGAATTCATCATATCCTCCTTTCAGTATAAGTCTGAATTTTGTTTTCTATATGTTCATTTTGAAGGGAATATTATACAATATGATTATATTCTATGGAAAGCGAGTGATATATTATGACAGTCAGCTCTTTCGAATTCTCATTAAAATTTGAGGTACGGAAAGATTAAGTAAGTTAGAATCTTCCGTACACATAAAACGGAGGAGAAAATAAATGTTTAGTTATTATAGTACACTTTGTACGGAATTATATGATTTCACAAAACCTGTCGGTTACGCTTTGAATGGTGATATTGAATATTATCAAGATCGTTTAAAGAGTTGTAAAGGGAGAATTCTCGAAGCAGCAGTAGGATCGGGACGTGTCATTATTCCATTTCTTGAAGCTGGCTTTAAAGTTGATGGGATAGATTATTCGCCTGAAATGCTAGATTCTTGCCGTATGCGGTGTAAAGAGAGAGGCTTGCATCCTAATTTATATGAAGGAAGCTTACAACAATTTTCACTGCCGCATAAATATGAAGCGATAATAATTCCTACTGGATCCTTTTGTTTAATTGAAAATCGTGATGATTCTATAAATGCTCTGAAATGTTTTTATCGACATCTTAATCTAGGCGGGCGTTTAATTGTAGATCTTGCGCTTCCATATGACTGGAAGACGGGTGAGATTCATACATCGACTTTTTCTTTGCCAAGCGGGGACGGAATTACATTAGAAAATAAATCAATTGAAATAGATTGGCTTAACCAAGTAACTGTATCATATTTAAAATATGAAAAATGGAGTAAAGGAAAGTTAGTACAAACTGAACTACAACGTTTTGCAATGCGGTGGTATGGAATAGAAGAGTTTAGACTCCTTTTAGAAAGTATAGGTTTCACTGACATTACTTGCTCTGCTGACTATGTTTATGAAAAGCAACCGTCAAATGCAGAACAAATTATTACTTTTGAAGCTGTACGAAAGTAATAATATAGGAACTATTCATGAAAATAAGGCAATCGACACAACATCGACTGCCTTATTTTCAATTTTAGGATATGTTTTATTTCATTGTTTATAGAGAAAAATCGGAGGAAAACAAATGAAATTCATCTTAATATTTGGCCCGCAAGCAGTCGGGAAAATGACGGTCGGGCATGAGTTAGAAAAAATAACTGATTTAAAGCTATTTCATAATCATATGACGATTGATTTTGTTAGCTCGTTTTCTGATTACAGTACAAAGCGGAAGCACAACGGTTAGTAAGTTTGTTTCGTAATGAACTGTTTGAAGAAGTGTCTAAAAGTGATTTATACGGAATGATTTTTACATATGTATGGGCATTTGATCTTCAATCGGATTGGGATTACATAAACCATGTAGTAAGTATTTTTGAATCAAAAGGCGCAGCAGTATATTTTGTAGAGCTCGAGGCAGAAATAGATGAAAGATTAGAGCGAAATAAAAGTCCACATAGACTAGAGCATAAACTGAAAAAAAGAGACATTGAATGGTCTGAAAAAAATTTAAAAGAAACGATGAAAAAACATAGATTAAATTCATTTCATGATGAAATTGAAAAAGAAGAGTACATAAAAATTAATAATACTCATTTGAGTGCTAAAGAAGTAGCTGTAATGATTAAGGAAAAATTCCGATTGTAAAATACTTAAATGCTGTTACGTTTTCATTGTCCAAGCATTCTCCTACTAACTACATATACTATTTATATTAAGGACGGTCACTAATTTATTGAGCAACCGTCATTTATATATAAATGACAACTTTGGAAGGAGGTAAGAAAAAATTGGAACATGAACAGCCAGGAAGAATTGAAAATCAAGTGTATTCTAATCGAGTTGTAAGATCAGAATTTGATAAGCATTGGGAAACTTGTATTTCAAAAAGTGGTTATGTAATCTATGTAGCGACAAGTGATCATGCTGAAGTAATAGTACTTCTTTCAGATGGTTCAAGTAAATTGTTAATCTTCGAAAAAGGCGGAAAAGTAGTAGTGGGTGGTGGTGGAACGAGTCATTACAGCAAACCGCATATTGCAAGAAATATTTAATGTGAAAAATGTTAATCGAGAAGATGCTGGTAGTCTTATAATCTTTAATTTATATATAGAAATACAAATCATAAAGTAAGTTTTTTTAGATTCTGGCGTTTTTTGTAACAAAAATAAGATGAAAAAGATCTTTAACGTATAAAGGTCTTTTTTGTTTTATTATAGCAGGGATATACTGTATACATAAAAAAGTGTAGTGAAAAACAATCAGCCTTTCATGTATAGTACATGAAAGGCTGATTGTTTTTATGTGTTGAAGGAGTCTTTTAGAAGAATTGTAGTTTTTAGATTGATAGTTAAAACTGTAACAGCTTATGTATAATTAATATCATTTTGTCAAATGAATGTCACATAAAAGTCTTATAGTGTATATAGAAAGTGAAACATATACAAAGCAGGAGATGAAATGATGAAAAAGGCACTACAATATATATTCATATTATTTACGTTAGTTACTTTAAGTTATGTAATTTATATTAACTATGAAAAGCAGAAAGAGATTAAAAATAATAAACAAGTAATTAGTGAAGTTGCAAAGAGGTATGATATTCCAGATTGGATACCATTATCAATTGCGGACCATGAAACAAAATTTAACCGAAAAGCGATAGGGGATAACGGAACATCTTTCGGATTATTCCAATTACATCGTGGTGGATTAGCACCAGCGCAATTATCGGAAGAGAGTTTAGTGGATTCGCGTATAAATACAACGATAGCAATTTCAAGTATGGTCAAATCGTATGAACGTGGTGTGAAAAAAGGACTGCAGGATTGGGAGTTGCTTAAATATGTTGCTAATACATCAGGGTGGCCAGGAAACTTAGGGGGAGAATGGACAGATAATAATACGAAATATAATAAAGGGCTAGAACAATCATATCAATTATATAAAAAAGAGAAGTAGATATAAAAAGGCATTTTCAATTTGGGGAAATGTCTTTTTTATGTTATAGTATAAAAGTGTTTGGGCGTTATGTTATTTCGATATATCTTCAAATTTGTTGTGTAGTATTTTTATATTAAATAACTACTAAAATCATTTTTTTATATAAGGAGTAAGAAGTAGGGATATGAAAAATATAGATTTTATACTAGAAAGTGATGAAACATTAAAACCGTCAGAACGATTAGTACTATTATTATTAGAGAAGCATAGAATGTTATATACGAACGATCTATTAGCTCTTTCAAATTTATCATATAAAACATTAACAGATTCACTAACAGCACTCGTTTTAAAGTCTTATGTTTTAAAGGATACAGGTAAGGGAAGAAGGCAGAATTGTTATAGATTAGTATGATAAGTGTACTGCTATAGATTCTTGTCACATATGTATTTTTTAAATGTAAGGATAAATTCCATTTTTATTTTCAAATGATAAAAACTATTAATTTAAGTAAATAGCCGGTTTTGATATGTAAAGAGTTTATGGCTGCTAAATATATAATTTCATTTCATTTTTATTAATGTTTATTAGTTGTAAGTGAAAATGATATTTTTTTAAACAAATATAAAAATGAAATTAAAAAACAACCTACTCATTAGAGTCGGTTGTTTTTTTATTAGGATAGCGAATTATAAAAATAATATTATTATGTAAACTTAATTATTTAGAAAGGAACATGTGATTATTAATGGAATTTATTAAGGGGTACTTAATATTTGTATACATGGAGGTTCATTATGGAACAAATCATATCAATATCACAAGCAGTCATAAGAGGGGAAAAAGAAAAGGTAGTAGAAATCATTAATACGGATCCAAGTGTTGTTAACTCATTTAGTGAAGATGGATGGACACCGCTTCACTTAGCTGCTTATTTTGGACAGAAAGAAATTGCAAGTTTCCTTTTAGAACAGGGAGCAGAAATACATATTAGAGCAAAAAACGAAAATGAAAATACACCTCTTCAAGCAGCAATTGCGAATAAGCAAAGCGAGCTTGTAGCTTTCTTAATTGAAAAGGGATCAGATGTGAATGCTGTGCAAAGTGGTGGCTGGACAGGACTTCATGAAGCGGCGTTATTAGGAAATGAAGAAATCATTATATTACTTCTTGAAAATGGTGCTAATAAAATGATTAAGAAAAATGATGGGAAAACCGCATATGATATTGCTTTAGAAAAAGGGTATGAATCCCTATTACATCATTTGCAAGAGGAAGTGAGCTTATGATTAGCCACTGGAATGTAGGGATTTTTCTTTTTAATGAAGTGGAAGTGTTAGATTTTGCGGGTCCATTTGAAGTGTTTTCCGTTACAGCAACAAGTGAAGGTCAACTATTTACAGTTCGTACTGTTAGTCAAGATGGAGAAATGGTTACAGCGAGAAATGGATTAAAGGTACAACCGGACTATAGTATCGAAAACTTGCCTCCAGTTGATATTTTAATTATTCCTGGTGGGTTAGGTGTTAGAGAAAACGAAATGAAGAATGAAATAATAACAAATTGGATCCGCGAGCAAATGAAAGAAGTAAAGTTAATGACTTCTGTTTGTACGGGTGCGCTTTTACTTGCGAAAGCTGGATTACTCGATGGCTTCAAAGCGACAACACATTGGGCAAGTATTGAAAGTTTTAGAAATGATTTTCCGAATGTGGAAGTATTAGAGAATGTAAAGTTTGTAGATGAGGGGCATATTATTACGTCTGGAGGAATTTCAGCTGGAATTGATATGTCATTTCACATTGTGAGAAATTTGTTGGGTGCTCGGGTTGCTGAAGAAACAGCGAAGATGATGGAATATGATATTGATTTACAATATTAAAAAGTAAAACAAGACCAGCAGTTGGATATTTCCAGCTGCTGGTCTTGTTTTATATTGACTGAATATGCGCTAATTCCTCATCTGTAAGAATCGGACGGATAGACGAGTCTGCATTTTCTTTCGCTTGTTTTTCTGTTTTTGCGCCAGGAATTGCGACCGATACCGCTGGATGAGTGAGGACATAACGAAGTGCAAGTTGCCCTAAGGTTTGATTTTCATTTGAGAGTAATCGTAGTTTCTCTACTTTTTGTAAATCTTCTTGAAACCACTTTTCTTTTGGCCATTCTTTGCGTAAATCTCCGTCAAGAAAAGTTGTTTTATTTGTAAATTTTCCAGTTAATATCCCCATTTTTAAAGGGCCGCGTATAACAGCTCCTAAATTGTTCTCCTGTAGGTAGGGCAGTATGTCGTTTTCAGGTTTTCGGTTTAATATGTTGTAATCAAGTTGCACAACATCAATTTCATTGTTTTTATTGAAGTGTTTTATATATTGTATGTCGTGAGTTGAAACACCAACAGCTCTTACTTTTCCGTCCCGTTTTAATATTTCAAATGCTCGTAAAAATGCTTCTGTTTCTTCTTGTTTATCCCACCAAATGTGACAGAAATAAACATCAATATAATCTGTTTCTAGGCGCAGTAAGCTAGTTTCAAATACTGCGATCACTTTTTCTGCAGTATTATAAACAGGCTCTCCACTTGGATCATAGTGATGCCCAATTAAACCGCCTTTCGTTGATAAAACGATATTATTACGGTGCTCTTTTATCGCTTGAGTTACTAACCTTTCACTATGTCCTAATCCGTATACATCAGCAGTATCAATAAAGTTTACGCCACATTCAATTGCTTTCTTCATAGCGGTTATAGATTGTTTGTCGTTAACAGGACCCCATTCATCGCCGCCAATCGCCCACGCTCCAAAGCCAATTTCAGAAACAGTAATTCCAGTTTTACCTAATGTACGGTAGTGCATCATTTTTCCTCCTTGTAAGCATGTTATAACATCGGTATGCAAAACTAGAATTTATATGTGTAAAAATGTTTTCTACAATTGGGGAAAAAGAATAACATAAACTACTATTTTATAGCAGCATAAATAAAAATTCTCATTTTAAATACAGAGATGTCGTCGAACGCTATCTCTAATTGGTTAATTTGTGAGATTTTTTTGTGAAGGAGGTTATTTTATAAGAATAGAATTTAAGTTAGTAAGAGATCGTGCCTATGGTAGTGAGAAAATATGGGTTAGGGGGATTTGAAAATGAGGAAACTCAAAAGAGTCAATGTTCCTAATATACCAGAGCAACTATCACAGCCTAACGACAAGCGAACTATAAATAAGAAGAAGTTAAGGCGTTTTATTTTCATGTTCATTTTTATTGCTGCGACTACTTTGTACGTTCAATATATTTTAACGAAACAACAAGAAGTAATTAATGGCAAAAAAAATACAATAACAAATCAAAAGAAACAATTAGTTTCTTTAAAGAAAGATCAAGGTTCTTTAAAGACTAACATTGAGAATTTAACCGATAATGAAGAAGAGATTTTAAAGTTTGCTAGAAAAGAGTATCAATTTTCTAAGTCAAACGAAACAATATTCGTATTGCCAAAGTGAAGTGGTGGAACAGTTAGCGATAGCTAACTGTTTTTTGATGTATGAGGGAAAAGTTGTTTGTAGTGTGAATGTCATGGTACAAGGAGCAATGACATATTGTAAAAATGAGAAGTTTGAGCCAATTTTAATTGTTTTAAGAGATTTTCATAATTATGGAATATATGTCAAAATAAATATTGTTAAAATTCTGTCAATTGTATATAATACAAGGTAAGCGGATACATTTTTTAATCAACGTTGAGTTAACAGCTTATACGTCTGTTAAGAAAACCGTTATCCTCGTATAAGAAAGGAAGATAGCTGTGTACGCTTCAAATACAATTTACGTCGTAGGGGATGCGAAAGCACCTCAAAATAATCCCATTACCGAAAAGTTCAAAAGTTATTTTGTAGCATTTGTACTTGAGAAGGATACAGGGGAAATTGTAGATGCAGATTGCTCAGCCACAATTGCATTAACATCTCAATTTGTTAAATATTTGTTTCTACATAAAAATATTAATGACCCAGCATTAGTAACAGAAATAAAAAATCGGTACTTCGGTTCGTCTCAAAAGGCGCTACTTGTAGCGCTAAAGGATGCACAGAAAAAATATAATCAGATCGCTGCTTTGTCTACCCATTCATAGACAAAATCCAGCCGTAAGAATCTTCTTATGGCTGGATTTTTTTGTTTCGTATTAACGGAAAAGCCACCCGGATATTAAAGTATCACTCTATAAACAATGAAAGGATGAACAAAATGAAAATTACCGATGTGAAGGTAAACCGCCGACATGTAAAGCTTCATACACCGTTTAAAACTGCGCTTCGCACTGTAACGGAAATCGAAAGTATAGATGTGTTTATTCATACAGATGAAGGGATTGTTGGAAAAGGAGCTGCTGCAGCAACACCGGTTATTACAGGTGATTTTGCCAACGGGATTGAGGAAGCAATATTAGGGCCAATTCGCTCCGTATTAGTTGATAAAGATGTGCTGCAATTTCAAACGTTATTGTTACACATTCAAATGAGCTGTATAGGAAATACAAGTGCGAAAGCGGCGGTAGATATGGCTTTATACGATGTATATTGTCGATTTCACAACATACCGTTATATGCATTGTTAGGTGGGAAGAAAGAGATTCATACTGATATTACAGTAAGTGTGGATGAGCCTTTATTAATGGCAAAAGAAGCGAAAAAGCATATCGAAAAGGGATTCCAAACATTAAAAATTAAGGTGGGTAAAGAGGCACATTTAGATTTAGAACGCATAGAGGCAATTCGAAATGTAGTACCAAAGAATACGACGTTACGTTTAGATGCAAATCAAGGATGGAAACCGAAAGAAGCGGTTTCTATTATTAGAGAAATGGAGAATAGAAATTTAAATATAGAATTTGTAGAACAACCAGTTCATGCGAAAGATTGGGAAGGATTAAAGTACGTGAAGGACAATGTACAAACGCCTATTATGGCAGATGAAAGTATGTTTTCGGCAAGCGATGCATTAAAGATTGTCCAAGGAGGATATGCAGACCTACTTAATATTAAATTAATGAAATGCGGCGGCATACGAGAAGCATGGAAAATTGCAGATATTGCGGAAGCAGCAGGTGTGAAATGTATGGTTGGAAGTATGATGGAACCTTCACTTTCAGTTAGCGCTGTTGCCCATTTAGCTGCGGCACATCCGAATATTCATTACTTTGATCTTGATGCACCGTTATGGTTAGTAGAAGAGCCAGAAGGGATGACTTACACTGGTCCAAAGGTAAACCTACATTCTATAGTGAATATACAATCTTAGAGGTAGTACCTAGTAAACTATCTTATAAGGGGGATATATATGAAAAAAGTAGGAACTGCATTTTTAACAACTTTATTTATATTTTCATCGTTTACTTCGGTGAATGCTGAAGAGAAGAAGGATAGTAAAGCATTTATAGATGTATCTGCTGCAACGTTATGGACTGCACCAGATTCATTACGACCAATTGATGCACCGAGTGCGACAAATCCAGTTGATTTATGGAAGTGGACGAAATCAATGACGCTAGATGAGAAGCTTTGGTTAACGAGTGCAAATAAATTAGAAACGCAAGCGCTACTCGGTCAAGAAGTAACGGTTGTTGATAAGAAAGGTGACTGGGTGAAAGTGTTAGTCCACGGTCAGCCAACACCAAGAAACGAAGTAGGTTACCCGGGATGGATGCCCGAAAAACAATTAACGTATAATCAGGAATTTGCAGATAAATCAAACGAAGCTTTTGTATTAGTAACGAAACCGACAGCAATTGTATATATTAACCCTTCTGAAAAACATAAATCGCTTGAAGTCAGTTATAATACGCGTTTACCGCTATTAAGTGAAGATACGATCTCATACCGCGTATTGTTGCCAAATGGTCAGAAGGCGTGGCTACGGAAAAATGATGGAACTGTTTACCATTCTCAAAATGATATTCCGACTCCAACCGCTGATGACTTAATAAACACCGGAAAAATGTTTTTAGGATTACCGTATATATGGGCTGGTACAAGTGGTTTTGGATTTGATTGCTCTGGATTTACACATACGCTTTATAAATCACATGGCATTACAATACCGAGGGATTCTGGGCCACAATCAAAAGCAGGAATTGCGGTTGATAAAGAAAACCTACAAAAGGGCGATTTAATATTCTTTGCACATAATCAAGGAAAAGGTAGTGTTCATCACGTTGCCATGTATATTGGTGATGGAAATATGATTCACTCTCCAAAGGCTGAAAGATCGGTAGAAATTATACCGCTAAATACACCAGGATATATAGAAGAATACGCTGGTGCTCGTCGTTACTTACCTTAAAAAAGATAGGGGGGCTTTATATGAAAAAGGTTGTTCGCTACTCATTAGTGAGTACTCTACTTGTATCTTCATTTTTAGTAGGCTGTGCTAAAGAAAAAACAGCTACAAAGCCGAAAGCTGAGAAGAAAGTATTACAACTACTAGAAACGGGTGAAATTCCATCATTAAATTCAGGGAAAGTAACAGATGCGGTATCATTTAACGTTTTGAATAACGTAATGGAAGGGTTATTCCGTTTATCGAAAAATGATGAAGTGATTCAAGCGGGAGCACAAAAATATGAAGTGAGTAAAGATGGTAAGACATATACATTCCACTTACGTGATGCGAAATGGTCTAACGGAGATCCAGTAACAGCTCATGATTACGTATATGCTTGGAAGCAACTTATAAATCCAGATACAGCCTCTCAATATGCATATATCGCGTACGATGTGAAAAATGCGGAGAAGATAAATAAGAAACAATTAGGCTTAGAAGAATTAGGTGTGAAAGCAAAGGATGATAAAACGTTCGTTGTAGAGCTGGAACATCCTGTACCGTATTTTACGAAACTACTCATTTTACCATCTTTCTATCCAATCAATGAAAAATATGCGAAGGAGCAAGGCGATAAATACGGATTAGAAGCAAATAAAGCGATATATAATGGGCCGTTTACATTATCAGAGTGGAAGCACGAAGCGAGCTTTACAATGAAGAAAAACGATAAATATTGGGATAAAAAAGAAGTGAAGTTAGATGAAGTAAACTATCAAATTGTTAAAGAAATTTCAACTGCGGTAAATTTATATGAGACAGATAAAGTTGATAGAGCTGTCATTTCAACAGAATTTGTAGATAAATATAAAAATAATAAAGAGTTGAAACAATATACAGATCCGGTTATGTATTTCTTCCGTTTCAATGAAAATGTGCCGATTCTTAAAAATAAAAATGCACGTCTTGCGCTAAGTACAGTGTTTGATAAAAAGGGCTTGGCGACATCATTTTTAAATGACGGATCAGTTGCTGCGAATTACTACGTACCAAAAGGATTCTTAAAAGGACCAGATAAGAAAGATTTTAGAAGTACGGCAGGCGAGTTTAATAAGACGGATGTAAAACAGGCAAAGGAATATTGGGAAAAGGCGAAGCAAGAGACAGGCACAAATGAAGTGACGTTAGAACTATTAAACTATGACTTAGAGAACTTTAAAAAAGTAGGCGAATATATAAAAGAACAGCTTGAGAAAAACTTACCAGGGCTAAAAGTAAATGTGAAATTACAACCACATACGCAAAAACTAGCATTAGAGAAGAAAAAAGAATACGAAATGTCGTTATCACGTTGGTTACCTGATTATCCAGATCCAATGACATACTTAGAAGTTTTCCTTTCGGGAAGTACCGTAAATAATACAGGATATGCAAATCCAGAGTATGATGCGTTAATTAAGAAGATTAAAACAGAGTTAGGTAATGATGAAAAAGCTCGTTGGAAAGCACTACAAGATGCGGAAAAAGTGCTCCTTGATGATGCGGTAATTGCACCAGTATTCCAGCGCGGTCTTTCTTACTTACAAAAACCATATGTGAAAGAATTATATGTACATCAATTCGGTCCAGCTACAAGTTTAAAATGGGCAGATGTACAAAAATAAAGTGATGGAGAAACAGACTTCACGTATGTGATAGTCTGTTTTTTCTTATAGCTTCAAATGAATTATAGACATTTTATAAGTTTTTTCATCGCTTAAAAATAAAATTATTACATAAATTAAAGTGTGAAATTTATGTAGAATCTTGTATAATTAACATGTTTCTTTGGAAGCATTTTCTTGCGCTATTTGTATAGGACTTAATAGAGCAAGGGAGGAAATACATACATGTATATAATAGATAAATAGAATGGAACATGTATAGAAAAAAGGAGAAAAATGATGACGTGTCATAAACAAGGGTTACAATTTATTCGTAATAGAAAGAGGAATAAACGATGAAGATGAAGCATGCTTTTGGTCCAATTATTTTAGCGTGTCTACTCTTTTTCATTGTATTGCTTATTCCATCTAAGAGTTTAGTATCATTAATAAGCGATAAAAAGATAGAAGATGCAGCAACTTCCTTACAAAAAGAGAAATTACAAAGTGTTTTCTTGCAACAGAAAATGTTAGAGAATTCGCAGTATTTACCGATGTATGGTTCATCAGAGTTTTTACGAATGGATGCATATCATCCATCTAACTATTTTAAAGTAAATCCAGCAGGTTTTACTCCATTTTTAATAGGGACTGGTGGTACGCAAAGCTTGGCTCATATATTAAATATGACGTCTACAATGGATGAATTAGAAGATAAAAAGGTAGTCTTTGTTCTTTCACCACAATGGTTTACAAAAACCGGTGTATCACAAGGGGATTTTACAAATAATTTCTCCAAACAACAAGCCTATCACTTTATTTTTAATGACGAAATAAAGCCTGAAATGAAGAAAAAAATCGCGAAACGTTTACTAGATTATAAAGTTGTTCGTAAGGATGCGATATTAAATAGTTCGCTAGAAAGTATTGTATATAACGATACAAAACATAACATAAAAGCCGGACTAGCTAAACCGCTAGCGTATATGTACCGGAACATTTTAGATCATCGAGATTTATTTAACTCTCTATTTAAGATCGAACCGATGAAAGAGGAAACAAATATGGGATTACGTTCGCTTTCTTGGGAAGATGCACGTAAACATGCGGAACAAGAAGGTAAAGTAGGATCCACAACAAATAAATTCGGAATTGAAAATCCATATTATTATAAACATAATTTAAAGAAAAAATTAAAAGGTTTAAAAAACTTTAGAGCAAATGAATCGTATGATGATTCACCAGAATATGATGACTTACAAATTGTTTTAGATCTTTTCAAAGAAAAAAATGTAAAACCACTCTTTATTTCTGTGCCTGTAAACGGACCGTGGTATGATTACGCTGGTTTCCCAAAAGAACGTCGTGATGTGTATTACAATAAGGTTCGCGATCAAGTCGAGAAAGCAGGATACCCAGTAGTCGATTTTTCTAGCCATGAATATGATAAGTATTTCTTAAAAGATACAATTCATTTAGGCTGGAAAGGATGGATCTATTTTGATGAAGCAGTGCAGAGGTTTTACTCTGAAAAATAATGCATAAACAATAGAAACAGGAATGGCAATAAAGCCGTTCCTGTTTTTTAGTATAGAGGATTTTGGTGTGGGCAATTTGGAAAGGCGTGTATATCTTGAATTTGTCTAAAGTCATAATGTTTCATGGCGAACTGGGCTTGGTAAAGGTATTCGTAAACAAATAATTGATTATTTTGAACACCGCATAAAACGCCGGATGTCCCTTGCCCATTAATGAGAGAAACACCAACAGGGCGTCCGATTAAGTATGGTACTTTTTGCTGCCAATGCATAGGGAATCAATCCTTTTTGAGTTACTATACGTATTTTATGGTGGAATTGTTGCTTATCCATGTAAATCTTAGACTGGAGGGGTTTTTATGTAATGTCTAGAAGTTATATATGAATCGATTATTAGTGTGAAAGAGGAAGGAATGAATTATGGAGAAAGAAAGTATTCTAGAAAAAAAGTTAAGTCTAATAGATTGGTGCCAAACGTTGAAGTATGTAACTAAAATGATGTATGGTTAAACCTTTTAGAAAAGGTTCATGGGGAACCGCGGATGTGATTTCACATTTAATCGTTTGGGATGAGTTTTTAATGAAGTTTAGAATTCCATACTTTATAAGCGGACAATCTGTACCCAATGTTCCAACAGGTGTTGAGGAAATGAATGATGGTGCAATAAAATATGCGAGATCCGGTATTTCAAAAGAAGAACTATTAGATCAATTCAGCTTTACTCGTAAACAATTAGTAGACCAAATTGAGCGAATTCCTGCTCGTAATTTTAATAATGACTATCAATTTGGTACAAAAAAAGTGAGGTTAAATAATTATTTTCCATCACTCATTCAGCATGACTTAAAGCATAAAGAAGAAATAATGCAATTTCTAATACATAATCAAGCCTATAATAAAAACCGCTATAATTCTAAATGAATTTATAGCGGTTTTTATTATAATCTTAAGCAAGATTTTTACGTTTTTTTGTCCACTTTTTTATTACGAAATATAAAAGTATAAGTACAACGCCACCGATAGCGAACGATTTCACATACGGTCCAGCAATATCGTTAATATTCTCCCAATTTTCACCTAGTTTCTCACCTAAATAAATGAAAATGATAGACCAAGGGATGATCGCAAGTGCTGTTAATGTAGTGAAACGTAGTAATGGCATTTTTGTAATACCAGCAGGAATTGATATCGCATGACGAACGATAGGAATGAAACGTGCAGTGAAAATTACGCCAGTTCCGTAACGATTAAACCAATCTTCAGCAGCATCCATTTGTTTTTTATGTATGAATATATACTTACCGTAACGTTCTAATACAGGGCGACCACCATATCGACCAATCCAGTAAACAAAGATTTGGGCAATAACACCACCAATTGTACCGAATATAACTGCGCCTACAAATGAGATACTACCATTGAATACTAAGTATCCCGCATAAGCAAGGACAATCTCACTTGGAATAATTTCAATCATAAGTCCAAGCATTATGCCCCAATAACCTAATCCCTCAAAAAATGTTAATACTGAATGAATAAAACTACTTAACATTGTTGCACCTTCTAATTTATAAATTTTGAATATAAGCCCCTTTATTTAATAACATAAAAGGTTCACTATATGTAGATTATACCTTATTCATATAGGGGATTGCCATTTCAATTCTTTTATGTCTCTCATAAGTATTATAGTAAAGGATATAAGCCATGTTTTCATGAAGAGATAATGAAAAGATTATTAAAAATTTCTCATATATTAGTGAGAATAAAGGTGTCTACATAAAATTTTTTTAGTCTCCGAAAAAGTTCATGAAGGGCAATTTCGAATTTCATGTGAGCTTAATAGTACAAAAGATATATTGATATAAAAAAACAGGAGCAAATCTGCTCCTATTTTTTACGGTTTCACTTCTAAATTTTGTAAAAATAAAGTTGCTGTTACGTAACGTTTCGCTAACATTTGTACATATGCGGTATGTACAGAAAGGGTGGCGATAATAATGGCGTTACGAATTGCTTCGCGTTGTTCGTTATTAATTTGATCGAACTTACTTGCTATTTTATCAGCTCTTTCTTTCACGATATTTTCAATTGTATGGATTGTGTCTGTTGCATTTAATTGTAAGCAATTCCCTTGATTGAGTTCTTCAAATAGAGAAGAGTATGCTCCGTACAAATGAACAGGATTGATTAAGTCATCACTTCGATCGGCTGGGTCATTTACGATAAGACGTAATAGCTTACGAATAGATTCAAAATCAAGCGCTGTTTTTAAATCTTCGACAATGAATAGTAATGCTGCTTGTTCGATTGAGTATTTTTTCCCTTTTTGAGGGGAGCCAATCATTTCTTTTATATCTCGTTTCACCCAGTTTTGCATAGCAGTTACAGAGAAACTCGTGTTTTCAATCTGATTGCCAAGCGCAACTATTTCATTTAAAGAAAAACCGACATCTGTATCGTCAATCTTAATCAATTTTTCAAAAATAGGTGAAAGTGCGGTTGTAATAAAAGCAGTAACGCTTTGTCCGCTTTCAATATCTTTTTTATGTGACTTTGCCCAAGCTTCTTGTAAAATGCCGAGAGGCTTCTTCGTATTCCATCCTCTTAGTGATAGAAGGAGCGTTGCCATTTCGTTTCGTGTGAGATGAAATGTTTCCATCTTTTCACCTCCAAAATTATAAAAAGTTCTTATGAACTTATAATATGTTTTGTTTCATTTAAAGTCAATTCCGTTTTGCTTAATTTTTCCTATGTCATGAAATTGTCGTAAGTAAATAATGCTTGCATATTTCGACAAAAGTTCATATAATAAGTTCATAAGAACCTTTAAAATGGTTTTAAAACAAATCTATCATTCTGAATTTACTAGAAAGGTAGATTTCACATATATCTATATAAAAGGAGAATGGATATAATATGTTGAAAAAACTTGTAGCAGTAATGACAGCATTCATGGTTATCTTTGGGGCTAGTAGCTTTATGTTCGTAGATCATGCGGCAGCGAAAAGTTACAAATCTGGTAAAAAATCATATACACCAAGTTCAGGTCAAAAGTCAAAAGTTGATTTAAACAAAAAAGATTCTAATGTGAATTCACAAAAAACGACAACTGATTCAAAAACAAAAGCAACAAACACAGCGCCAAAAAGTAATAAAGGTGGCTTTATGAAAGGCTTATTACTAGGTGGTCTTGGTGGTTTACTAATGGGTAGCTTATTTGCAAATATGGGAGCACTTGGTTCTGTATTAGCGTTTATGGTAAATATGTTAGTAATGGCTGGTATCGTAATGTTAGCAGTTCGTGCATTTAAATACTTCAAAGATCAACGTAAGAAAAAGGCAGATGAAGTAGCATGGAAACAATAAAAATTTCTGAACAAGAACTTATAAATGCGCTTTGCGTATATATCGCTGAAAAAAGACAAGTTGGTCCAGAAGAAGTTTCAGTTGAACTAATGTATGATGATGACTACGGTTTCTCTGCAGAAGTAGAGGTAAATGGTCGCCAGCAAATTTTAATTCAAGCAAACTTAATCGAAGCACTACGCTTGTTGCTTGATCGAGAATACAACGTCAATTCATTTGCAGCAAGATTGCAACTTGAATTAGATGATGAAGAAGGCATCTACGCATTAGCGAAATTTAATAATAATGAACAATAAAACTGTTAGAGCTGTATGCTCTAACAGTTTTTTATTTGGATTAATATTGTTAGTATGTTTCCTCTTTTGGGATAAAATCCAATTATTAATAAACTAATGAATTGGTAAAAACATGTTATTATAATCAAGAATATTTTATGTTAATAGGAGGATATAATGAAAAATAAATTATTAGTAGCATTAGCTACGGTTTGTTTATCTTTAACTGCTTGCAATTCAACAGAACAAACGAAAGATGTACAAGCGAACGAAAAGAAAGATAATAATGTGGAACAACAAACTGGAACTACTAGTCCGAAAGCTAAAGAAATAACAGAAAAAAGTACAGTGGAGAGATTATCTCAAGATCATAATGTGTCATTAGAAGGTGATGGTGAGAATTCTTCTGACTTTTTTGAATTGAAATCTGGATTTGTCATTGCTGAGGTAGAACATACAGGAGAAAGTAATGCGATTCTTGAGTTGAAAGACGAACAAGGTAATGACGCTGGTTCACTTTCAAATTTTATTGGTAATGGAAAAGAAAAAAGGTTAGTTCTCATAAAAAAGAGCGGTAAATATTTCATTAATCCTACAGCGGATGGTCATTGGAAAGTTAATATGTCACAGTCTATTTCAATGGATAAAGTAATAACAACTCCGGGAACAATTAGTGGCCATGGATCTGATGCTGTTTTTGTAAAACTTGAAAAAGGCTTGAAAGAGTTACATGGTGTACATATGAACGGTGAAAGTAATTTTATTGTTGAATTAAATGATAGTATAGTATTTAATGAAATTGGTGCAGCTGATACAACGAAAAAAATGCCTGTAAAAGAAAACGGTATACATATATTCACTATTCAAGCAGATGGTGATTGGACAATTGAAGTGAAATAATTTGAAAAGCTCCTCTTATTGTTGTTGATAAGGGGAGCTTTTTGTTATAAAAAGTGTAGTATAAGTATATTAAATAATTTCTTGTTGCTTATATGAAGTATCCTTTTTAGAATGAAAATCACGCCAAAGTTCATTCATCTTCCGTCTACCAACATCAACCATCGGATTAAACTGAATCGCAGCTTGTTGACGCACAGTGTGGACATTTTGAATTGCTTGTTGCAAGTGTTGTTCAACCGAATTGGATGTTTGAATTGCTTGCTTCACGATTGAATATCCAGCGACAGTACCTTGTGCCATCGCGATTTTTCCGCTTTCAATTCCGGTAATATTTCCAGCTACAAATAAACCTGGAAGAGGGGTTTCCATTTCTTCTGAATGAAGTGGAACATGTCCGCCTAATTCTGGAATGTAATGGAAAGGGCATCCTGCTACAGCGGCAAGCTCAGCAAGCGGATATAAACCTCCGGCTATACAAACGAAGTCAGCCTCATATATCTTTTCTGATCCATTAATAATATTTCCTTTAGAATCAATGTTAGCAACACGAACACCTTCAACTTGTTCCGCTCCGATAATCTCAAGTGCAGCTTTACGAAGATGAAGCGGCGTCCCGTTTATTTTCATGCCGCTATTTGGATAAAATGTTAATCCAGCTTTTCGAATCCAATCATATTTCATAAAACGGCTACCTATACGTAGGAAGGGAGATGGGGCGAGGTGAGCCGCATTTAAGAGTGAGTTTAAAACTTCTTCTGGTTCACCGGCCTTTTGGCTTAATTCGCTTTTTTCAGGGAGTACAATATGATCCACTGTGATTCCAGCTAATTGCAATTCGTTTAAAATGGCGAATGACAAAATATTAGCACCGATAATGATTCCTTTTTTACCAACTTGAACGCGGTGAACATTTGTCATAACTTGAGCTGCTCCAATTGACATAACTCCTGGAAGTGTCCATCCAGGAAGGGGAATGGAATACTCAGCAGCCCCAGTAGCAATTAGTACGAACGGTGCTTCTAGCGTCCCGATATTTGTATGCACGAACCAAGACCTCTCATCTTCATCTAAGTTATATACGGAAACACCGCACCGAATATCGACTGAAAGGGATTTTGCTTCTTCATGAAGGCGCTTTGATTCTTCTATTCCGTTCCACCATTCCCCAGTAGGCTCTTGATGCAACTGTCCTAACAATCTCCCGCCCGGCTTCATAAATTCATCAATAACAAGTACGTTAAGTCCAAAACGTGCACAAGAGATGGAAGCTGATAATCCTGCTGGTCCTGCACCAATAATAATTACATTGATCATCGCTTTTTCACCATCTCTCTCACGATATTTGGATGCTGTTTTCCGCTGTCAACAACCATATCGTTTTCAACTACAGTTAAGCAAGCTCGTACATTTGTTTGATTGTTTACAGTCACGCGGCATTCTGAACAATGCCCGATATTACAATAAATACCTCGCGGAGTTCCGCTATCTTCATGCACTCTTAACGTTCTTATTCCGTTTGCAAGTAGAGCGGCCGCTATCGTTTCATGTTCATATGCTTCGTATTGTTGACCGTTAAATTGAAAAGTGATGTGCTGATTATTATTTAAACTATCTAAAATAGGGTGATGTGTAATTCTACTCATTGATTGTCACCTACCGCTCCAAAAGTAACAGCACGCACTGGCGGTTGATATTTTAATGGAATTTCATTTTGGGATATGTTAGGATTCGCATTTTCTACCATTCGTTCTATCGTCATTCTACATGTTCTACCGCCGCAAAAACCCATACCAGCACGTGTTCTTAGTTTTAGCTCACGAGCTGAGCAATTATATTCAGCAATTGTCGATTGAAGTTGTCCGTATGTAACTTCTTCACAACGACAAACAATTAAGTTCTCTTTATTCGTCATATGTATTCCTCCTCTAGTTCGGTTTACACAAATTATTATGCAAAAACTATGCCAATATAGAGGAGGAGAGGGATTATTGTAACCCCAGTCTTTTTAAACGATTATATAAAGTGGCTCTTGTTACGCCAAGTTGTTTCGCACATTCTAATTTATTACCATCTAAAATGCGTAAAGCTCTTTCAATTACCTTTTTCTCGTGCTCATCCATTTCTTCTTGTAAAGAAAGAATCGTATTATTGTTGCTGAGTAATAGGGATTGAGCTGTATGATTGTCTAAAGTTTCATTTGTATGAAATGGTAAATATTCTTGTTTAATAATGCCGTCTGTCGCAAATACGACGAGTCTTTCAACTACGTTTCGGAGCTCGCGAATATTACCAGGCCAATTGTAATGAAGTAGTTCATGCATAATATTTGAAGGTAAGTCTCGAATAGGCCTGTTATAGTTTATTGAAAAATCGTTTAAAAAGGAGTACGTCAATTCGATAATATCCTCTCGTCTTTCGCGCAGCGGTGGAATAAGCAAGCTAACTACATTTAAGCGATAGTATAAATCTTCTCGGAAAGTTCCTTTTCTCATTTCTTCTTGTAAATCACGGTTTGTAGCAGCGATAATGCGGAAATCGATATTAATTTCTTTTTCTCCACCAACTCGGTAATACTTTCGTTCTTGCAGTACACGCAAAAGTTTCACTTGCATATCGAGAGGCATTTCTCCAATCTCATCAAGGAATAAAGTACCGCCTTGCGCGAGCTCTATTTTCCCTTTCTTCCCTTTACTATTTGCACCAGAAAACGCCCCGCGCTCGTAACCAAATAATTCACTTTCAAATAACGCTTCAGGAATTGCACCGCAGTTAATTGAAATAAACGGGGCATTCGCTGTCTCACTTGCTTCATGAATTGCTTTCGCAAACACTTCTTTTCCAACTCCGCTTTCGCCGAGTATTAAAACCGTGGATTTTACTGAACAAACCTTTCTAGCTAATTGAATCGTTCGTTGTATAACAGGGCTTTTTCCATTCATCGCAAGGAAAGGATCGGATGTATCTTTATATTTTGCTACTTCTTGTTCTAATCGGTGCATTTCATGCGACATATTAAATAGTTTTTCATTCAAAGCGACTTGATTTGTAACATCAGTTTCAGAAACGACTGCTCCTATAATTTCATTGTTACAATAAACTGGATTTGAATTAATTAATACGAACAAATCCGGACGAGGCTGATGGAACTGGGCGATTATGCTTTTTCCGTCATGTAATGATTGTAAAATTTCTAAATCTTTATAATCAAAAAAACGTGTAATCGGTTGCCCGATAATTTCGTTATATTTGACTGAAAAGATTTTTTCAGCGCCATCTGTCCACGTACGAACGCATTCTTTCTCATCAATGACGGTAACAGAAGAATCAGTCGTTTGAATGACAGTGTTATAAAAAGCTAGCAGATCATTGTAAGACTTATAAAGAAATGGAATCATTTGTTGAGCAGTTACACAGCATATAGGATCTAGATTTTCGTTCACAATTACAACTGCCGAATTGTTAGAAAAAGCTTCGATTAACGTAGTGAAAGAGTCCTCTTCATAAATAACTGCGCAACTACATTCTTCAGTAGATGAAGGAAGGTAATAAAAATTTTCACCTTCCTGTTTCATGTGCTGAATGGTGCTTGTACGATCAATTGATAAAATTTTTATAAACTCTTTTATTGTTGGAAATGAAAATGTCATAGTGTCCTCCTGGTATGTATAAAAATTTAGACAGTGATAAAGAAATAATACACCTATTTACGATAAATTTAAAATATTTTTACAAATAAATTTATTTTATATAAATATTTATGTGTGTAGAGTTGGCACACCAATTGCATAAATAGAAAGTGAGAGATTTAGGAGAAAGGAGGAGTGCTATGTGAGGCACTGTGACGTTTTAATAATAGGCGGTGGAATTATAGGATGTTCTATCGCTTATTACACATCAAAATTCGGAAGAGACGTAACAATCATTGAAAAAGGGGAATTTGTCAGTGGGACGTCTTCACGGTGTGACGGGAATATTTTGGCTATTGATAAAGACCCAGGGTTTGATAGTCAAATGTCGTTAGTAAGTCAAAATTTAGTAACTGAATTAAGTGAAGAATTGGAGCACTCATTTGAATATAGAGCGCCAGGAAGCATTCTCGTTTGTGAATTAGACGAAGAGATGGAGGCAGCGCAGCAATGGGTAAATCGTCAAAAAGAGGTTGGTTTACCATTTCGAATGCTTGATAGGCAAGATATAAAAGAAGAATCACCATTTTTTGCAGATGATTTATTAGGCGGTTTAGAATGTGCAACGGATTCAACTGTAAATCCATATCTTCTTGCTTTTTCACTTCTTGCAGAATCGAAGAAATTTGGTACAAAAGCTTTTAATCATACAGAAGTTAAAGAAGTGAAAAGAGATATAGACGGTTCCTTTATTGTAGAAACAACAAATGGAACGTTTACTGCGAAGCAAGTTGTGAACGCAGCCGGTGTGTGGGCTCCTAAAATCGGACAGATGTTAGATGTGAATATCCCAATTGAACCGAGAAAGGGACATATTATTGTAGCTTCAAGGCAACAACACGTTGGCTGCCGTAAAGTAATGGAATTTGGTTATTTAATTTCTAAATTTGGTGGAAAACGAAAAGTGGATGCTTTAACTGAAAAGTATGGGGTGGCACTTGTATTTGAACCGACAGAAAGCCAAAATTTTTTAATTGGTAGTAGTAGAGAGTTTGTAGGTTTTCATACGAAGATAAATAACGAGGTTATTAAATGTATTGCGAATAGAGCAATTCGTTTTTATCCGAAAATGGCAGATATGATGGTGATTCGTTCATATGCTGGATTACGCCCGTGGACAGAAGATCATTTGCCGATAATTTCACGAGTGGAACATATTCCGAACTACTTTATAGCAGCAGGACATGAAGGTGATGGAATTAGTCTTGCGGCAGTTACTGGGAAAGTGATTGAAGAGTTATTAAATGAAAAAGAAACAATCATTCCTATTGAACCACTTCGTTTGAGTCGTTTTACAGAAAGGGTGTTAAACGGATGAGGTCACAAAGAGTCTTTACGACGATTGATACACATACCGGCGGGAATCCAACGAGGACATTAATTAGCGGACTTCCTAAGTTAATTGGAGAGACGATGGCAGAGAAGATGTTACATATGAAAAGAGAGTATGACTGGATTCGGAAATTGTTAATGAATGAACCTCGTGGTCATGATGTAATGTCAGGGGCATTATTAACAGATCCATGTCATCCTGAAGCTGATATAGGTGTTATATACATAGAGACAGGTGGATATTTGCCGATGTGTGGCCACGATACAATCGGTGTATGTACAGCTTTAGTTGAATCAGGTTTAATTCCAGTAATTGAACCGGTTACTTCTTTAAAGCTAGATACACCAGCTGGCTTAGTTGAAGTAGATATTTCTGTTCAAGATGGGAAAGCGAAAGAAGTCTCCTTCTGTAACATACCAGCTTTTTTACTGAAAAATATTTCTGTACACGTCGAAGAAATTGGAACTGTAGAGGCTGATATTGCGTATGGAGGGAATTTTTATGCCATTATCGATGCGAAGTCAGTAGGTTTAGAGTTAGTACCAGAAAACGCATCTACAATCATTGATAAGGCTATTCATATTAGAAATACAATTAATGAGAAGTTTGAAATCATTCATCCGCAGTATTCGTTTATAAGAGGATTAACACATGTTGAATTTTATACAGATCCTACTCATGTAAGTGCGCATGTGAAAAATACAGTTGTTGTTCCGCCAGGAGGAATTGATCGATCTCCATGCGGCACAGGAACATCAGCGAAGTTAGCTGTATTATATGCTCATAAAAAAATTGATATCGATGAAGAATTTGTTCATGAGAGTATTGTAGGTTCTTTATTTAAAGGGTGTGTTATGAATACAACATATGTAGAAAATATTGAAGCTGTAGTAACGAAAATTACGGGATCAGCTTGGCTTATGGGTATGCATAGATTTTTTTACAATGAAAAGGATCCACTTAAAGAAGGCTTTTTGCTAATTCCGCCGATGGAACATGAAACGGAGGATGTAAAATGAACATTCAAAAAATGTATACAGCAGTAGACGTACACGTAAATGGCGAGGCATTTCGTGTAATGAAAGACGTACCATGTAAATACTACTACAGTTTGGAGCAATTAAACGAACAATTTTCAGGTGAATTAGCAGAAGAAATGAAGCTTTTATTAAATGAACCACGTGGTTTTATCGGTTTAAATGGATCTATTGTCGTTCCTTCTATTCATAATGAAGTGGATGCAGCTGTATTGTTTTTTAATCATGAAGGATCCATTCCTCTTCATTACGGAGGCATTGTCGCAGTAATAACGATGTTACTAGAAAGCGGGTATTTAAAAAAGAGAGAGTCTAATCAATACAAAATCGAAACGCTATCTGGCATATTTTCAGTGAATGCATATGTAGAGAATGATGAAGTTGTATCTGTTTCGTTTGAAAGCAAACTATGTTATATGATTGAGAAAAATTTAAAGGTTGGTAATATAAGTTACTCTCTCATACAGGCAGATAAAGTATATGCAGTTGTAGAAAAGGATACGTATTCGCCAGAAATCAGTATTGAAAACATCTCTAAATTAAAAAAATGGGGTGAAGCTACACTTCAAGCTATACAAAAACAGTCATTAATAAAAAGACTTATTTTAGTAGATTCTATGCAAAAAGAAAAGAACCATATAAAGTCGATTACATTTCATGAAGATAACTTTATAGTACGTTCACCAGGTTTTGTTTCTACTATTGTGTCTTATGTTCATACATTATTTAAAAATGATTATATAGCGGATAAACCTTTTAGAAATGAAAGTATTTTTAATAGCTTTATAACAGTAGAAAAAGTGAAGAAAGAAGAACTCGGATACATTTTTCGATTTGAAAGTAGAGGGTTTATTACAGGTATGCAAACATTTATATTAGATCCTACTGATCCGTTTCCAACAGGTTTCTTATTAAAATAATATGTTAAAGGGAGAGATAAAGATGCAAAAAATTAAAGGGGCATTTCCAGTATTAATAACACCGATGGATGAATTTCAAGAGATTGATTGGAAAGGCGTAAAACAAAACGTAAACTACTTTATTGAGCAAAAGGTAGCTGGAATTATTATTAATGGAAGTACAGGGGAATTTGTTAGTTTATCAAAAGAAGAACGATTTAACATGGTAGAAACAGTATTAAAAGAAGTTGATGGCCGTATTCCTGTCATTGTTGGAACTGCTGCAGAGACGACGAAAGAAACGATTGAATATACGAAACATGCAGAAGCACACGGAGCGGATTGCGCATTAATTATAAACTCTTACTATTGTAAACCGAAGGAAGAGGAGATTTATTTTCATTTTAAAGAAATCTCAAACGCTGTAAATATACCAATTATGCTATACAATAACCCATTTACTTCTGGTGTTGATATGAGCACAGAGTTAATGCTCCGTATTGGAAAAGAGTGTGAAAATGTTACACATATTAAAGAATCTAGCGGAGATATTCGAAAAGCGAGAGATTTAGTAAGACAAGGTGAAGGTGCTTTCCAAGTCTTCTGCGGATCTGAAGATTTAGTTATGGAATCTTATTTAGTTGGTGCATCGGGATGGGTTTCAGTAGCCGGAAATATCGTTCCAGGACTCGTTACGAAAATGTATGAGCATTTTCAAAATGGTGAATTAGAAAAAGCGTGGGAAATGAACGGTGCTATTTTACCTCTTTGTGAGTTTCTTGAAGGATCAGGAAAGTATGTGCAAATCGTTAAACGTTCAATGGAATTACATGGGCAAGTCGGAGGACCTTCACGTTATCCGAGATTAGGATTAACTGAAGAAGAAGATCAAAAGCTTCAAACGATTTTATCAGAAATTGCGGCTCATGCAGCTGTTTAAATAAGGAGGAGAGTATATATGTTAACGACAAACATTGAGCTGAAACCAAAAGTGAAAGCGTTTTTAAATGAAGGAATTAAAATGTTCATTAATGGTGAATTTGTTTCTTCAATAAGTGGGAAGACATTTGAAACATACAATCCAGCGACAGAAGATGTTCTAGCAGTCGTATGTGAAGCGCAAGAAGAAGATATTGATGTCGCAGTAAAAGCGGCAAGATTTGCTTTTGAATCAGGCCCGTGGGCAGAGATGACTACTGCTGAAAGAGCACACCTTATTTATAAATTAGCAGATTTAATTGAAGAGCATAGAGAAGAATTAGCACAGCTGGAAGCTTTAGATAATGGAAAACCATATCAAGTAGCACTTGATGATGATATTTCAGCGACTGTAGAAAATTACCGCTATTACGCGGGATGGGCTACAAAAATTATTGGGCAAACCATTCCAATTTCAAAAGATTATTTAAATTACACACGCCATGAACCGGTTGGCGTTGTAGGTCAAATTATCCCGTGGAATTTTCCGCTCGTTATGTCTTCTTGGAAAATGGGAGCCGCTCTTGCGACGGGTTGTACGATTGTATTAAAACCAGCAGAGCAAACACCTTTATCTTTACTATATACAGCGAAGCTTTTTAAAGAAGCTGGTTTTCCAAACGGTGTCGTAAACTTTGTACCAGGTTTCGGTCCTGAAGCAGGATCGGCAATTGTAAACCATCATGATATTGATAAAGTAGCTTTCACAGGTTCAACAGTTACAGGGAAATATATTATGCGTCAATCTGCAGAAACAATTAAACATGTAACGTTAGAACTTGGTGGTAAGTCACCAAACATCATTTTAGAAGATGCTGACTTAGAAGAAGCGATTAACGGTGCGTTCCAAGGTATTATGTATAATCATGGTCAAAATTGTAGTGCAGGCTCTCGCGTGTTTGTCCACCGAAAACATTATGAAACAGTCGTAAATGAACTTGTAAAAATGGCGAATGACGTGAAGCTAGGGGCAGGTATGGAGGCGGAAACTGAAATGGGACCGCTCGTATCTAAAAAACAACAAGAGCGTGTGCTAAATTACATTGAACAAGGAAGAGCTGAAGGTGCTACTGTTGCAGCTGGTGGTAAACGTGCATTTGAAAAAGGTTATTTTGTACAGCCAACAGTATTCACAAATGTTACAGACGATATGACAATCGTTAAGGAAGAAATTTTCGGACCAGTTGTCGTTGTACTCCCGTTCGATTCGACAGAAGAAGTAATTGAAAGAGCAAATCGCTCGTCTTACGGGCTTGCTGCGGGCGTATGGACACAAAATATTAAAACCGGACATCAAGTTGCCAATAAATTAAAGGCAGGAACAGTGTGGATTAATGATTATAACTTAGAAAATGCAGCTGCACCATTTGGTGGATATAAGCAATCTGGTATCGGACGTGAATTAGGTTCATACGCCCTTGATAACTATACAGAAGTGAAAAGTGTTTGGGTAAATATAAAGTAATAGAGAGTCTAACTGTTAATAAATAGAGGGATGAAATAATGAGAGATGCGGACAACTGGAAGGTTTAATAATAGTTGTCCGTTTTCTTATATATAAAATTGCTTTTTCAAAAGAATTATAAGGGGGATTTGGATGGAGCAGTTAGTAGAATGGTTAGTAGGGCAAGTTTGGAGTATTGGTTTAGTTGTTTTCGCATTAGGAGCAGGAGTGTATTTCACAATTGCAACTCGTTTTTTACAAATTCGCTATTTTAAGGAGATGATTAAACTATTATTTGAAGGGAAGAGCTCGGAGACTGGGATATCATCCTTTCAAGCATTTTGTTTGGCGTTATCAGGTAGGGTTGGAATTGGTAATATCGCAGGAGTAGCGACAGCTATCGCTTTCGGCGGACCTGGAGCTGTATTTTGGATGTGGGTGATGGCATTATTAGGAGCAGCTAGTGCATTTATTGAATCAACATTAGCACAAGTATATAAAAGTAAAGTAGGCAATGAATACCGTGGTGGTACGCCATATTTCATTGAGAAAGGCTTGAAAATGAAATGGTTTGCGGTCATTGTAGCGGTCGTTGTAACACTATCATATGGCGTTTTATTACCAGGTATTCAATCGAGTAGTATCGCAGTTGGATTTGAAAATTCTAATGGTATTAGCAAATATATAACTGGTATATTGTTAGTCGTATTATTAGCAGCTATCATTTTTGGTGGCGTAAAGAGAATTGCGGGCGTTTCTCAAATGCTAGTTCCATTTATGGCAATTGGTTATGTAATTGTTACATGTATCGTATTAATTGCGAATGTAACGGAAATTCCAAGTATGTTTGCTTTAATTTTCTCAAGTGCTTTTGGTGTAAATGAAATGTTTGGCGGCATCGTCGGCGCAGCTATTGCATGGGGAGTAAAGCGTGCTGTATTTTCAAACGTCGCTGGTGTTGGGGAAGCGACATATAGCTCCGCTGCTGCTGAAGTATCTCATCCTGCAAAACAAGGGCTAGTTCAAGCGTTTTCTGTATATATTGATACAATTGTAGTATGTACAGCGACAGCTCTTATGATATTAATAACAGGTATGTATAATGTAATACCTGAAGGGAAAAGTGCTATTGTAAAGAATATGGGAAATGTAGATGCAGGTCCAATCTATACACAACAAGCAGTTGAAACTGTTATGACAGGATTTGGTCCATTATTTATTTCAATCGCAATCTTCTTTTTTGCATTTACAACTTTACTCGCGTACTACTATATCGCTGAAACGACACTCACTTATTTAGATCGTGACCTCAAATATAGCTGGTTAAAACCAGTTTTGAAAATTGGGTTTTTAATTATGGTTTACATCGGTAGCGTAGAATCAGCGTCGCTATTATGGAACCTTGGAGATTTAGGAATCGGTAGTATGGCATGGTTAAACTTAATCGCGATTCTATTATTAAGTAAAACGGCATTAAAAGTGTTAAAAGACTATGAAACGCAGAAAAAAGAAGGGAAAGATCCAGTGTTTGATCCTAAAAATGTGGGAATTGAAGGTTTAACATTTTGGGAAGAAAGAAATAAAGAGGTTGAAAGGAAAAATTCTAAAGAAAAAGTGTCAGTAGATAATGGGCTGAAACTGTAGATGTGCAAATTTAAAAGTAAAATAAACTGAAAATTCATTCTATTTTTTAAAGTAAATATTTGTATATGTCCTTCATTTTATCTCATACTAAAGTAAGTGTGAATAAAATGAATGGAGGATATACGATGGAAAATCAACAATATGGCTCTATAAATGATGTATTACTTGATTATAAAGAAGGTATAGGGAATTTTACGCAACAAATCCCTGAAATTGCAGAAACATATAACGCTTTTACACAAGCATGTTTTCAGGAGGGTACATTAACTAAAAGAGAAAAGCAGCTCATTGCATTAGGGATTAGTTTAGCAACACAAGACGAATATTGTACGATTTATCATACGAAGGGCTGTATTGACCAAGGATGTTCTGATAAAGAAATTTTAGAAGCTTGTGGTGTTTCAGCCGCGTTTGCTGGGGGAGCTGCAATGAGTCAGGCAGTAACCTTAGTACAAGAATGTCTGGTGGAATTGAAACATCAAAGTCATTAAACAAGAAAAAGCCCTCCTTAAAATATTCTTTTAAGGGGGACTTTCTAGTTTAGTCTAATTTTTTTGAAAGAGTTTCAATTGTTTCATATAGTCGATAGCTTTTGTTTTATTACTCTGTTTAGAAACATAGTGTGCCTCGTTTAAATCTCTATAAAAACTATTAAATATTTCTTCAGAAAGTATGCCGTCAGAGATAGCTTTTTTTACTGCACAGTGTGGTTCATTTGTATGCGAACAATTAGAAAATTTACATTTCCGAGATATACCCGCAATATCTTCATATCCAAAATCAAAGTTACCTTTATGTTCTATCAAGTCAAATCCCATTTTAATATTCTATATTTTTATAAATCGATGTCTCTATATTAGGGAGAAGTGTGTATATGCTCTTACCAATTAAAGATTCTAATTCTTTCTTAATTGCATAGAATCCCTTCCAATGGAAAGAAGTATGAGAGGTTGTGCCATGACGTAAACCAACTGAAACCAATCTTTTTTCAAGAGTAGTAAAGCCTTCCGCATCAGCAAGTGCGTCACAAAGGGTAATCACCTTATTGTATAAGTCGTAGTCACTGTTTTCATTCAATATTTCAATTAATCGGCTTTCCATATAATCAGGAACAATGCTCCACTCTGCCGCGATATCTAAATGCTCATTTTTGCAAGGAAATGAATGCGTCACACATATAATGGCGTTTCCTGTATACCCTAAATCATTCATATACATATAACCATCATAGGAATGAATAACAGATTTAGTAAAACCTTTATATCTTCCTATGTCATGCAGGAGGGCAGCGTTGTATGCTATATCAGCATCTAGGTCGTACCCATTATTAATAAGTTCAACAACTATCTTTTCAGTTGCAAGGGCAACATTACGTGAATGATCGAACCACGGACCTGGGTTTTGCTCATATGCCCACTGGAGTAATTTTCTTGCATATTTCCTATCTAATATATACTTCATATAGGTATCCTTTCTCTAAAAAATCATATATTTAATAATTTCATCTTAGTATTTCATTATTCCTGCTTTAAAAATTGTTACAATGAAACAAAAGGGGGAAAAGGAATGCGAAGTATAGTAATAGAAGAAATTAAACGACTTGATGAAGACATTGAAGAGCTTTCTGAACTGTTGAAAACTGTAGTAAATGATGAGGCGTCAATTGGTTTTTTACCTCCACTGGAACAAAAAGAAGCAACAAATTATTGGCAAACTGTATTAGCACCAGAAGTGATATTGTATGTTGCTAAAATAAACAATGAAGTGGCAGGGAGTATTCAATTACATTTAGTTACAAAGCCTAATGGGATACATAGAGCTGAAATTTGCAAGTTAATGACTCATCCAAACTTTAGACGTAATGGTATTGGACGTTTACTCATGCAAAAAGCAGAGGAGCGAGCAAAACAAGAAAAACGGTCTCTTTTAGTACTAGATACGAGAGAAGGAGACCCTTCCAATAGATTGTATAAATCATTAGACTATCAAGAAGTTGGAAAAATACCTGAATATGCAATTTCTCCGAATGGTGAGTTAGATGCAACGGTTATTTATTATAAAATGATTTAGTATTTTTATTTAAAAAGAGGGATATTTTCAAACCACGAAGTTGTTATTAGGTCTGAGTATTGATTTATAAAAAGATTGATAAACCCCTGTATAATAGGGGTTTTCTTTTCATTCATTAACTTCATATTGAATGTTCAATTTGAGGGCCAATTTGTATAAGGTTTTAATAGGTTTATAAGAGGTATTATTTAAATAGGAATTTTGAAGTCTTTTGGTGAATATTAAATGTTAATCTAAAAGATGGAGGTTGCTGTGATGTTGAAACTGTTTCAATATAACTGGCAAGTTCGTGATGAGTGGTTTACATTGTGCGAAGACATGCCGGATGAAGAACTATTAAAGAAACGGGTCGGTGGGTTCGGCAGTATACTACATACTTTATTTCACATTGTAGATGTGGAATATATGTGGATCTTAGGTTTGCGAGGTGAGCCAGTTCCTGAGGAGCCATTGTTTGAAGAGTATGCCAGCTTGCAAAAAGTAAAAAATCTCTCAGCTCAATATCACGAGAAAGTGAAGCCATTTGTGACATCTTGGACAAATGAAATGGATTATCGGAAACTTTCAGAAACTGATTTCAATGAAGAAACGATTAGCTCTAGAGACGCCCCAATCAGGCGCCGAGTCATTGAATGTACACACGGAGAGATAATACGTCATGTCATTGTCCATGAAATCCACCATATCGGCCAGTTATCTATATGGGCACGTGAAATAGGAAAGGAGCCTGTTTCCGCAAATCTGAGAGGAAGAGGGCTATTCGATAACTAGACTACCTTTGCCAATTTCGTAATTTATTTATAAACGAATGGTTTAATTGAGTATATTTAAAGCGTGTTTAGATCAATCTTTTTCAAAACACACTTTTTCTTTGTATTATTTTATCTAGGTTTATAGAGTTAATGTAATCAAACTTTTTTCGAAGCTACACAGTGATATATAATTGTAAGTAGTTAACAGTAAAACGACAAAATAAATAATAGATTTGATAACTGGTAATTAAAATGCGTGAAGAATTGATATTTTTGTAGCTAGAAGAATTTGAGAAAGTTTTTAGAGGGTTCTTTTAGTAATACTCTTCCACTTATAATGGATGTAGAGAAGATGACTAGGCAACTATAGTTATTTTTATTTCATTTTTGGGAAGGGGATGAAAGAATGAAAAAGACAAGTTTACAAAAGGTGAAGAAGGTTATATTAAGTGGCGGGATATTACTTACGGGGTTATTAACATTTGGATTTTCAGAAAAGGCTTCAGCTCATGGGTATGTAGAATCACCAGCGAGCCGATCTTATTTATGTAAGCAAGGGGTAAATGTAAATTGCGGTCCAGTTCAATATGAACCACAAAGTGTAGAAGGAATAGGGGGTTTTCCGCAATTAGGACCTTCTGATGGACAAATCGCAGGAGCTGGCCATTTTCCTGCTTTAGACGTTCAAGCAGTTGATAGGTGGAAGAAAGTTACGTTAAACGGCGGGATGAATACATTCAAGTGGAAACTAACCGCTCCTCATAGTACGAAAGAATGGAAATACTACATTACAAAGAAGGATTGGAATCCAAATATGCCTTTAACAAGGTCTAGTTTAGATTTAGTGCCGTTCTATGTAAAAAATGATGGCGGAGTTAGACCGGGGACAACAGTAACGCATGAAGCAAATGTACCAACTGACCGTAGTGGCTACCATCTTATTTTAGCTGTTTGGGAGATTGCGGACACTGGAAATGCGTTTTATCAAGTTATTGATGTGAACCTTGTGAATAATGGTTTAAATTCCAATTTTGCTTTTAACAATGTAGTGCAAGTTCCTACACTATTTTAAATTAAATATACATTTTGATCATCTAATTCATTTTAGATGATTTTTTTATGAAAAATATAGAAGAAACTGCAATTATTTATAAAAAAATGTGTCTAAAATATTGTCATATTTGCTTCTTTAAGATATCCTTTTCATGAAGAGGTGGAAAACATGGAAAAAGTACTAGTTTTCGGGCATAAAAACCCAGATACAGATGCAATTTGTTCTGCGATTGCTTATGCAGAATTGAAAAAAGAATTAGGAATGAATGCTGAGCCTGTACGTTTAGGCGAAATCAGTGGTGAAACTCAATTTGCGTTAGACTCTTTTAAAGTAGAAGGACCGCGTTTTGTTGAGACAGTAGCAAACGAAGTGGACAACGTTATTTTAGTTGACCATAACGAGCGTCAACAAAGTGCTAACGATATCGAATCTGTTCGTGTGTTAGAAGTTATTGACCATCACCGTATTGCTAACTTTGAAACAAGCGATCCTATTTACTACCGTTGTGAGCCAGTTGGATGTACAGCTACAATCTTAAACAAAATGTACAAAGAAAATGGCGTTACAATTCGTAAAGAAGTTGCTGGTTTAATGTTATCTGCAATCATTTCAGATTCTTTACTATTCAAATCTCCAACTTGCACAGAACAAGACGTAGCAGCAGCTCGTGAATTAGCGGAAATCGCTGGTGTAGATGCAGATAGCTACGGCTTAGAAATGTTAAAAGCTGGTGCTGATTTAAGCGGAAAAACAATGGAGCAATTAATCTCTCTTGACGCTAAAGAATTCCAAATGGGTAACGCGAAAGTTGAAATCGCACAAGTAAACGCTGTTGATACAAACGACGTTCTTGTACACCAAGCAGAACTTGAAAAAGTTATCACTACAGTAGTAGAAGAAAAAGGTTTGGACCTATTCTTATTCGTTGTAACTGATATCTTAACTAACGATTCTGTTGGTCTTGCGATTGGTAAAGCAACAAACGTTGTTGAGAAAGCTTACAACGTAACATTACAAAACAACGCAGCTACTTTAAAAGGTGTTGTATCTCGTAAAAAACAAATCGTTCCTGTATTAACAGAAACATTCCAAGCTTAATATTATAGAGTATGGATAAAAGAAAGGACAAGTAGTCATATTGGCTACTTGTTTTTTTTGAAAAAATGACAGAAAATTATAATTTTAAACAAGGAGGTTTGCGTATGTTTAATGGTTCAAAGACGTTAAAAAGGGATGGAAATAGGAAATGTTATGACTTGGAAACGTTGGAAAACAAATTTCAATCACTTTTAAATCAAAATATTTCTTCTGTTGCTGAATTAGAGGAATGGCTAATAAAGGAACAGCGTTTAACTGCTGAAGTAGAAGAGGTGTTAACGAGTCAATTAATTGCTGTGTATAGAGATACGAAAGACAGTACAATACGTAATCTACATAAATATAACCAAAATAGTATTCAACCACTTTTTAAAAAATACAATGCAAAATTTGATCGAAAATTTAGTGATTGTCCGTTTTCAAAGCTATTGGATGAACGAAAATACGGATACATGAAAAAAGTAAGATTGGTGAACAGCGAATTATTTAATGAAAAGAATATTTCTCTTGCCGTTAAGGAGGAGGGTTTTATAACGAAGTATAGAGAAATTATGTCTAACATAACAATCAATTGGAACAACGAAATAAGGACGTACGCATACGTTAAAGCAGAGTTGGATAACCCAAATAGAAGCATTCGTGAAAAGGCATGGCATGCTTTATGTGAAGCACGAAGTGTAGTAAAACCAGAAATAGATTGTATTATGAATGAACTTGTACAATTACGGAATCAAATGGCCCTAAATGCAGGGTTTAACAATTATAGCGAATATATTTTTAAGCTAAAAAACAGAGAATATAGTATTGAAGACTGTTATACGCTTCATGAATCTATAGAGAAGCTGGTTGTACCCGTATGGAAACGATTAGGGAATCTTTTTAAAAAGGATCTTGGTGTAAAAGCGTATCTTCCATGGGATCTTGCTCCTTGTACATTGCAGAAAGTTTCATTTCAAAATTCCAATGATTTATTGGATGGGATTGAAGAGATGTTAAGAAAGACAGATTCATATTTTCATGAGGAATTTATTCATATAAGGAAATCAGGATTAATTGACGTAGAAGAAAGGGAAAATAAGGCGCCGGGGGCTGCTTGTTTTACCTTACCTTATAACCAAGAGGTTTTTATTTATTCTAATTTTAGTCTATCATTTAACGCAATTAATGCACTCATACATGAAGTGGGTCATGCACTTCATTTCAATAAACAGTTTAACAATGAAAGTAGTATGCAAGAAAAATATCTTCGTGAAGAAGTAGCTGAGTTGTATTCTCATAGTCTCGAGCTATTACTAATGGATAAACTTAACATTTTTTATAAGGAAGAGAATGAATATAAGAAAGCACAACGAGAACAACTGCATCGAGCTTTGTCTTTATTAATTACGCCAGTTTCAGGTGATCTATTTCAGCATTGGCTCTATACCAATCCAAATCATTCATCAGAAGAACGGGATGAGAAATATCTTGAATTATGTAAAAGGTATAAATTTTCGTCAATCGATATTACAGGCTATGAGGAAGGGCTTGGTGCGAGTTGGATAGAATCGTTCCATTATATTCAGTATCCTTTTTACAAAATTGAATATGCAATTGCACAATTAGGAGCACTACAATTATTTCAAATATATCGGGAGAATCAAGAAAAAGCGATTACTTTCTTTAAAGAGGGAACGAGTGCGGATTGGAATGTTTCCGTACAGGAAATTTATGGTAATACAGGTGTTGCATTTGATTTTTCGCAAGAAACGGTACAAAGTACTGCTGGAGCTGTGTTGAAGTTTATAAGTGAATTAAAATAAGGATAGCATTCGCTATCCTCTTTATTCATAAGATCGTTTCTTGTTTATATAAAATGTAACAATAGCAGCAATAATGAAAATAGGTATTGCGTACGCTTGCCCAACGAATAATTTCCATCCTACATTATTATAGCCGTCAGATGCTGGAATGATAATTGCGATGATACAAACAATAATATAAGCTAATAATGCTGGGAGTATATTTTTCATAATTGTTCACCTCCTTTTAATACCAATGTTATGACTATATTTATATAATACATGATAAGTTTGTATTTGGAAAATTATGTACAAGATATATATTTTTGTAATTATGTAAATGAAATGGTTATTTGAAAATAGGGTAGATGATATATATATAGAATGATATAGGGGGGATTTGTATAATGGACAATATATTAAATAGAATGAAGCAAGATATAAATATGGAGTTATTGTATAAGTTATGGCCTGATTTTAAGAGGGCTGCTTTTGCATTGTATGATGATGAGTATGTGTATGTATTTCATCATCCATTATTTCTGACAGAGGATGATGATGGGTATACCGTTTTAAATTGGAATGAACAATTTAAAGGAGATACATTCATCATATTCAAAGATTATCCAACTGCCATCGTCAATATGAATAGGTATAGAGATTATGAAAGTTTATTTGCGATTGTAGTGCATGAACTTTTTCATTGTTATCAATATTTGAATGGTGAAAGTAGATTTTCAAATGAATCTCTAGGATTTCAATATCCTATATTAAAAGAAAATATTGAATTACGAAATAAAGAACGAATTTGTTTATATGATGCTGTTCATTGTAAGTCACAAGCTGAGAAGAATAACTATATTAAGCAATTTATTGAACTAAGAGAGCAAAGGGCTAATTTTATGAAAGAAGAGTTTGTAACATACGAGTGTATGGTTGAAAGTATAGAAGGGCCTGCTTGGTATGTTGAAATGAATGCTTACAATACAGTATGCAATAATGATGAAAGTGAAACATTACGAAAATATAGTAGATTAATTTTAGATGCATATGAAGCTAATTGTAACATAAGAAAGAGTTGCTATAGCTCAGGAATGTTTTTATGTTTATTATTAGATGAAATCCTTCCTGAGTGGAAAACGAGCTTCTTTAATAGTGATAAATCGCTATATGCTTTTTTAAAACAAAATATAAATGTGGATTTGGATTTAAACAATGAAATTACAATAAGTAATGAAACAAAGCAAATGATTCATTTTGTTCAAAACGAAAGAGACAAGGATTTTAAAGAATTTAATGAGAAAAAAGGATATCACCTGTATATTATAGGGGATATAAAATTAAATATGTTTAATCCAATGAACGTAAATTTAAAGGGAAATAAAGCATTACATAAAACCTTTGTAAGTGTAAGTATGCATAATAAAACATATATGCTAAATCAGCCTGTTTTAGCATCTTTTGAAGAAGATTATAAAAATATGAAACAAGTTCATATCATTATGAATGAAAAACCGGTAGAAAAAAATAATAGTTGGAACGTTGTGGGAATTGGAGACATAGAAGCTGAGTATGAAGAAGTGGAGAATTCTCTATTTTTATATTTAAAAAGTTAGAAGCGAGGTAAGAAATAACAATGAAAAGGTTATGCATAATTCCATGCGGAAAGAAGAAAATTTGGGATAATTACCCAGAGTATGGGGAGGCAGAGGCAAAAGATGTATATATTAGTCCATTCGGAAAAGCATGTCAGGCGTATGCAACTGAGTTTTTCGAGAATTGGGTTATATTATCAGCAAAGCATGGATTTTTAAGACCAAATGATATTGTAAAGGAAAATTATGATCTTGCATTTGATTCAAATAGTAATGAGATTATTAGCATAGAACAATTAAAACAACAGATGATTGATAAAGATTTACATCAGTTTGAAGAGATCGTCTTACTTGCGGGGAAGAAGCATAAAAAAGTAGTGACGAAGTTATATCCAGAAGAAATCATCACATATCCGTTAGCGGGATGTAGAGGGATTGGGTATATGTTGCAGAGGTTGAATGGGGCAGTGGAAGCGCAGAAGGAAGTATAGGGATAAATTAGTAATATAGATTCAAATTATGCTAAATTAATACATTTAAAATAGACTAGTAAACAAGCCTTTTTACGTTTTTAAACATAGAATATGATGAATTCTATTTTATATTAGGGGAGAGTCATATTCATGTGTAATAATTGTGGTTGTAGACGCAGAGATTGTAATAGATTTTGGGATGATTTAATGTTTGGAAGATGTAGACGCAGAGATTGTGATGATTGTGGTTGTAGACGTAAACGTGACTGTGATTGTGATGATTGCCGTCGCAATCGTAAACGTGACGACGATGATGATAAATGTCGTAAGTGGTAATATTTTAAAAAGAGTACTTTGAAGTAAGTACTCTTTTTGTGTATAAACCTTTTAAATTCCATCTTGAACAGATTTTTTTTCAATTTCCCATGAATCCTGTTTTATAATCTTTAAAGCTACATTAGTACCATTAGATTCCTTATAAAAGATATATCCGTGGTTTGATTTAACGTAAGTTAAAGGTTCGCCAATGCAATCTTTAGAACAAGATGTGTTGATAAGTTCAATTAAGGATAGTTCGCTAGGATCGGTTTTACTAGCATCTATAAGTGTATCAAGGTTCGTTTTACGAAAACCTTGTAAGTTTACATCGAAATTCTTTTCTATTTCTCCAGTAACGCTAGTATTCATTACTTCAACTGAATTTTTCTTTTCTAGAAGAAAACCATTTCCATAAAGGAATTTTGTATATCCAAGCCATGCGATTAAAAATAGTATAAAAAACATACCAGTTGTTTTAAGTTTTCGAAGCCGTTTACTTACGATTGATTCTGAATATTTCATTCAGCCTAATCCTCCAATGTTTTTATTTTAAAGTATGCGTGGGTATATATATTTAGAAGGAGATGAAAGTTAGAGAGTTACTGATTCAAAAAAAGAAAGCATCTGAAGTTAGGTGCTTTCTTTTTGATTACTGTCCGCTATCTGTTAGTTACTTGTTTCATAAGCGGTCTTATTTCTTTAACAGGTGGTTTTTTATCATAGGCATCAACGTAAGAAAAGTAATAATTTAAGTTTCTAAGAAGTCCCTTTCCTATTTTTGCGCTTAAGAAGGGGAATACTTGTCCAGTATAATCATCGAGAGATTTACAATAGTATTTTTCATCTAAGTATATGCTGTATTTACATGTTAGTTCTACTAATGAGTTACCTTCATCATCAAATACTTCTTTAGAATCAATAATGTCTATTAATGCGAATTTTTCATTCAGATAAACTTTCTTCTTTTTCTCGTGCTTATTTGTGAGAATAAATACGAGACCAATTGCGTTAATCAAACTATTTCCTCCTATAAAAAACGGATATTAATAAAATATATCGATATACGTTAAATGTAAAGAGGAGTAGTGAAATATCATTGATAGAAAACTAAATAAGCCGATTTGTTTTTTCAAATCGGCTTATTTTTATTGAAATACTTGCGGAAATTGTTTTACGATTGCGTCTGTTATCATGTCGGCCATTTCTAATGCTTCTTTTTCAATTTTATCGTATAGTTTTACACTGGCATCATAATCTTTATTTAGGAAGGCAAGTGCTTCCGCTTTCGTTAACGCTAAATGCTCATAAAACATTTTTCTAAATTCTTCTTTATCTATATATGGGTTGATACTGTTAAGAAATTCAGTGATTTCATCACCATTAGCGTACCATTTCTTTTCTATAGCGGCCGCTGCGTTTTGATCACCAGCTTTTGCGGCTTTAACAAGATCAGCAGCGATTGTTAAGTGGTCTTTAATTAATGCACTATATTTTTTCACTGCATTTTCTCCGTAGAATGGTTCAAGTGATAGCCCCATGTGTGTTGCATTTTGTAGAAGACGTCCAACGGTAACGTTTACGTCGGGCAAGTTAAAGATGATGCCTATAATGGCTAATCGTGTCCAAGCAACGTGTTGTTCCCATAAAGAACGCATATATCCTTTTAGAAAGTTTTCGTTTTTACTAACTCGGTAATTTCGTACAAATGAATCGAAGTTTCCATTAGTGATATGATAAGGGGAGTAATACGATTGCCAATAAGTATACATAAATAGTTACACTCCTTTGAACATGTATATCTCACAATATGATAAACGTTATTTTTAAGTTACGTGTCCAAGAGTTTTTTTGAGAGTTGGAAAAGGAGAAAGTTGAAGGGGAATAAAAAAACACACTTATGATATATATGAATAAAAAGAATTTTAAAATAATAGAGGTCCTGCAAGGGAAATTGCAGGACCTCAAAAGGGTATTGCCGAGATGTCGGACTCGACTACGTAATATTAACATAAAATTCTTTCAAAAAACCCTGGTAAATGTGTCCAAATGAGAAGGGTGCTTTTTAATAAAGTTAAAGGGATCTGCTTCCCGCGGCAGATCCCTTTAACTAGATAATGTTGATGAGCAAAAACTCATCTAGAGTACTTTTATAGTAACAAATGAAATTCACTTTGTGTATTGAGAAAAAATGAATTGCTTGTATGAATGTAGCGGATTTATATTTTGCTTTTTGGAATTATAATCATTTGTGGAGAGCGGAATAGGGTTCTAAAATGGAGAAAAGACTTTTCAGCCAGGCTACGATACATTGCAATATGTAAGTATAAAAAAAGACCTGCTAATTTAAGCAGGTCAACATAAGGGGTTTATCTAACAGATTATTATATATGGTAACAACTGTATTGTAGTTAGTCTAGAAGTTATATGTTGAGAAAATTTGTTTGAATGATATATATTTGGCACATGTATTAACGTTTAAAAAGTTGAGAAAGGAAATTCATAAGCTTGCTATAAGAAAATAAGGGCTGATACTTATAAAATGATTCATATTTCCACGCATCATTATTAGAGAATTGGAGTTATTTATTTAATGCTTTAGGTTTGTTGGAATTATTGTAACGACTCTTCATAATTTAACCTCCTCAAATTCATATGTATACGATTAGTAGTATTCTAGGAAGGTAAATTAAATGAATATTTATTTTGAAATTCTTTCTTCTTGTGTACTAGATTTGTTTTTTTATGTTGGAAAACGTAGGAAGCAAATAGAACTCAAATACTTATAAAATTCAAAGTGGCGAGAATCAGTTTGATGATATAATGGGAATAGATGAAAGATAAAGAAAAGCAGGTGACTCTTTTTTGTTTACAAAAGCACAAGAACTTTTAGCGTCTTATTTCGGTTATTCGTCATTCCGAAGAGGACAAGATGAAACAATTAAAAATGTATTAGATGGGAAAGATACAGTCTGTATTATGCCTACGGGTGGTGGTAAGTCAATTTGTTATCAAATTCCCGCATTAGTATTCGAAGGAACGACATTAGTTATTTCACCTTTGATTTCACTTATGAAAGACCAAGTAGATACATTAGTACAAAACGGTATTTCAGCTACTTATATTAATAGTTCTATTTCTATTACAGAAGCAAATCAACGAATTCAATTAGCGAAACAAGGCCATTATAAGTTACTTTATGTGGCGCCTGAGCGTCTTGATTCAATGGAATTTGTTGATCAACTTATCGATATGAAAATCCCGATGATTGCAATTGATGAGGCGCACTGTATTTCGCAGTGGGGACATGATTTCCGTCCGAGTTATTTACATATACATCGCATATTAGATTATCTTCCAGAAAAGCCGCTCGTATTAGCGTTAACTGCGACGGCAACACCACAAGTTCGTGAAGATATTTGCAACACACTTGGAATTAATCAAGAAAATACGATTATGACAACGTTTGAGCGCGAGAACTTATCATTCTCTGTCATTAAAGGACAGGATCGTAATGCTTATTTAGCGGATTATATTCGTCAAAATCAGAAGGAATCTGGGATTATATATGCAGCTACAAGAAAAGTTGTCGATCAGTTATATGAAGATTTAGGGAAAGCAGGAGTTTCTGTATCGAAATATCATGCTGGTATGAGCGACCACGATCGAAATGAACAGCAAGAACTCTTTTTACGAGATGAAATAAGTGTTATGGTGGCAACATCTGCATTTGGAATGGGTATAGATAAATCGAATATACGTTACGTTATCCATTATCAACTTCCAAAAAATATGGAAAGTTACTATCAAGAAGCAGGACGTGCTGGTCGTGATGGATTAGATAGTGAATGTATTTTGTTATATTCTTCTCAAGATGTGCAAGTACAACGCTTTTTAATCGATCAATCAACTGGAGAATCACGTTTTTCAAATGAGCTTGAAAAACTCCAAAATATGACCGATTACTGTCATACAGAACAATGTTTACAATCATTTATTTTGCAATACTTCGGAGAAGAGCCGAAGGAAGATTGTGGTCGCTGCGGTAATTGTACGGATGACCGTGAAAGTATCGATGTGACGAGAGAATCCCAAATGGTACTATCTTGTATGATTAGGACGAACCAACGATTCGGAAAGCAAATGATTGCACAAGTATTAACTGGATCTAAAAATAAGAAAGTCATTGAATTTAATTTTCATACTTTGCCAACGTATGGTCTTTTATCAAACCGTAGTGTAAAAGAAGTCAGTGAGTTTATTGAGTTTTTAATTTCAGATGAGTTAATTGCAGTTGAACATGGTACGTATCCAACATTAAAAGTAACGGAAAAAGGAAAAGAAGTATTACTTGGTAAAGAGAATGTTTTACGCAAAGAACGAGTAGAAACGAGACAAATTGTTCAAGACCATCCTTTATTTGAAGTGCTTCGTGAAGTGCGTAAAGAAATTGCACAAGGAGAAGGTGTACCGCCGTTCGTTATTTTCTCTGACCAAACGTTAAAAGATATGTGTGCGAAAATGCCACAAAGTGACTCCGAACTCCTAACTGTAAAAGGAATCGGAGAACACAAACTTGTGAAGTACGGATCTCACTTCTTACAAGCAGTTCAGCACTTTATTGAGGATAACCCAAACTATGCGGAAACAATTAAGACTGAAGTTGTTTCAGAGAGTAAAAAATCAGGAAAAGCGTCAGCGAATTCTCATTTAGAAACGTATGAAATGTATAAACAAGGCATTGATCTAGATGAAATTGCTAAAGAACGTAGCTTATCAAGACAAACAATTGAAAATCATTTAATTCGCTGCTTTGAAGATGGAATGGAAGTAGACTGGAACAGTTTTGTTCCTGCAGAATATGAATCACTGATTGAAACTGCCGTGCAAAATGCAGAGGGTGGTCTGAAATCGATTAAGGACCAACTTCCAAATGAAGTGAGTTACTTTATGATTCGTGCTTATTTACAAATTAGAAAGTAGAGACATATAAAGGGGATAGGGATTTATGCATCACGTTTTCGTGTATGGCACGTTAAGAAAAGAGCAAACGAATGCTCATTTTATGCAAGGTGCAATATGCATCGCAGACGAAGCATGGACGTATGGTAAATTATTTGATACATACGAAGGGTATCCTGCGATGATTTGTTCAAATGAGGACAAAGTATACGGAGAAGTTTATGAAGTAAATGATGATGTTCTGCAAAAGTTAGATGAACTTGAAGAATACACAGGTAATGCAGAGAGTGATTTATATGACCGAATCACCGAAACGATTTATTTAGGTGATAGAGAAATACGTGCATTTGTGTATATTGCTCAAGATAAAGAGATGCTAAAGAAAGTTATCATTTCTGGTGATTGGGTGGAGTATCAACAAGGAAAATAAAAGCAGCTATAGAGCAGATAGTGGAATCGACCATTATCTGCTTTTTATATTGGTACTTTTAAAATTCTTATTATTTTGATAAATTGTAAATATAGAGAAATAAGAATGGTTTTTTTTATGGGTGTCAGAAATTTAGTTTCTCACCTGTGGCAGAAAAGTCTAGTGCAGGAGGAGAATAATAATGAACGAATTAAATGTGAAGGAATTTTACCAAAAACAATTCGAACTGTCGAATTACGATATCAATACAGAAAGCTGGTTAGAGCAGGTTGCTAAAGAAGTTCAAGAACAAGTTGGTCATCCATTTCAAACGATGTTAGAACTAGGAGCAGGAAATGGTAGATTTGCAAGGGCGATGTCTAGGTTACAAGTGAAAATGACTACGGTTGAACTTGTACCAGAGTTAGTTATGTTTGCAAAAGAACATTCTACTAATAATATAGATATTCATTGCGCAGATTTTTATAAAATTAACTTTGAAGAAAAGTTTGATGTTGTTAGTTATTTAGACGGTTTTGGTGTAGGAACAGATGATGAGCAATTGATTCTATTAAAACGGATTAAAAATTGAATGAAGGATGTGCACTTATTGATATTTATCAACCATTGTATTGGAAAAAAGTAAGTGGACAAGAAATGTCCTTAAGTGCAGCTATGCGAAAATACGAATATGATAGTATAAATGAAAGAATGTTAGATCATTGGTGGGACCCTAATTATCCAAATGATGTAGTAACACAGTCTTTACGATGTTATACGGTAGATGAGATTAGCAATCTATGTGCTGAAGCTGGTTTAAGTATTATGGGATTCTTCCCTGGGGGAGCATATGATTTTGAAAAACGAAAATATAAAGAATTGGCAACATTAAATGAATGTTTGGCATATCGAATTAAAGTAAGGAAGAGTAGGGATTAATCTCTACTCTTTTTTAATTTAGAAAATTCTTACTAAAACTATTGACTTTATGAATGGATTTTTAATACAATTATATTTCGACTGAAAAAATTGGAACGGACAGGAGGGAATCATCAAATGAACAACATTTTTGACGAAGAGTTACAAAAAATGAAAGATACTTTAAGTACGATGGATGATCAATTAGAACAGCTTGAAAAAATCCCGGTTTATTATGGAGAAGATTTTAAAGAACAAATTCTTGAAAGTATGAGGGAGTCTAATAGACAAAGCTTACGTATTGGTATACATGAGCCGTACTTTGGAAGATTAGATTTTCAGGAGGATGGCAAGGAAGATGTAATGCCGATTTACATCGGTAAAGTAGGTGTTTCAGATAAAGATACGATGAAACCAATTGTAATTGATTGGCGTGCACCTGTCGCAAGTATGTTTTATTCATTTACCGGTGGAGAAGAATTAGCATTTTATCATTCACCAGACGGATTAGTAGAAGGAGATGTTTATTTAAAACGAAACATTTCGATTCGAAAGAGAGAACTAGAACGTGTTGTTGATACATATGTGAAAGGAAATGAAGATGTCTCACATGCTGATGATTTTCTTCTATATCGATTAGGTGAGAATAAAGATAATAAATTGAAAGATATCGTTTCGACTATACAATCGGAGCAAAATGATATTATTCGTGCGGAAAGAAACTTACCGTTATTAATTCAAGGGGTTGCAGGGAGCGGAAAAACAACAATCGCTTTACATCGCCTTGCTTTTTTAATTTATGAATATCGTGAACAACTTGAAGCGGAGAGAATGATCGTATTCGCTCCAAACAGTTTGTTTTTAGACTATATTTCAAGTGTACTTCCTGAGTTAGGGGTAGGAAATATTAGTCAAACAACGTTTCCAGATTGGGCATTACGTACGTTAGATGGTTCGGTGAAACTGAAGCAGACAGAAGAAAAATTGAAAGAAGCTTTCTCAATTAATCGCGATGAAAAAAAGGTTATGCTAGGTAAATTGAAAGGCACGCTGGAATTTAAGTCGTTTATTGAAGAAAGAATGATTCAATTTGAAAAAGATTTAGTGCCAACAAAAGATTTTGAGGCATGGGATAAAGCTGTTATTCCAGTGGAAGACGTTAAAAAATGGATGCAGGTTGAATATAAACACTATCCATTAAAGAAAAGAAGAGAACGTTTAGTCGGCCGTATGAAGCGCTGGATTGAAATTGAGCTTAAAAAGTTTGGAGAAACAAACGAGAAAAAATTACTAAAAAAAGAAGCGACAAAGAGATTGAACACATATATGAATTTTTGGCCGAAAATGAGCCCGCTCTCACTATATAATTCAATGATAAAGAGTAAAGAAATACTCGAAGTATTACCTGAAGAACTTGTTCAAGAAACAGAAAAGAATTGTCGTAAAAAAGAAGTGTATGTAGAAGACTTACCAGCTTTAATTTACATACAACATCGCATAACAGGAATTGAAATTGGACAAAAGTTCCATCACGTCGTTATTGATGAAGCGCAAGATTTCTCGCCATTCCAAGTATATGTATTAAAAGAAATTACACTAGGTAATTCTTTCACTATATTAGGTGATTTATCTCAAGCGATTTATGATTATCAAGGAATTGAAGACTGGGGTGCTTTTAAGGAAGTATTCCAAGAAACAGGTTATTACGAATTGACGAGAAGTTATCGTTCTACAAAAGAAATTATTGAATTCGCGAATGAAATAATTAAAAATGCAGAGATTCCAGTGGGACTGGCAACTCCAGTTTTCCGTAGCGGTGAAGACGTGAAAGTAATTCCGGCAGAGGACCAATTTACTGAAGTTTTAAAGACATTACAGCATTTGCAAACTGAAGATGTGAAAACAATCGCGGTAATTGGAAGAACAGACGATGAATGCCGTGATATATATGAGAAGTTAACAAATGCAGGGTTGACTGTTAATGTCATTGAAGCAGATCAAAGCAAATATGAAGGTGGTATTTCGGTAGTACCTGTATATTTGGCGAAAGGTTTAGAATTTGATGCCGTACTTCTAATCGACGTTGATGAGGAACATTACAAAAATACAAAACATGATGCGAAATTATTGTATGTCGGATGTACGAGATCGCTTCATGATTTATGGATTTTCCATAGTGGGGAAGCGTCGCCATTAATTAAGGGGATAAAATAAATAAAAAAGAGGATTTTCTAGTAATAAACAAAAAAACCTCTTTTTTTCTATATAAGGATATAGGGGGAATGGATATGATTACAAAAGTAATAACAAAAAGAAATTGGGAAATCGCAAAAACAACTAGAGAAATTAATGAAAAATCACTAATAGAAGAGGGATTTATTCATTGTTCATTATTAGACCAAGCTTTAATAGTTGCGGAAACATATTTCAGTCATGAAGAAGATGTTTTATTACTTACAATTGATCCATCCCTAGTAAAAGCAGAAATAAAATATGAACTTGCTACTAACGGTCAAGAATACCCGCATGTATATGGAGTAATCAATTTTGAGGCAATTGTAGGTGTTGCTCCATTTTTTAAAGAAAAGGGAGATTTTTTATTACCAGAGGGACAAAGTTAAGAGTGTTATAGGTATTTAAGTTAGCTAGAAAAGCGCAAATTATATAGTTTGTGCTTTTTATTGTATATATTTTTTGAAAAATTATTGTTTTTGTCACACTAATACTGTACGATACATAGTATAAAACACATACTGTATGACATATAGTAATGGAAATGAGGTGGGTGAATGGATACTTTATTAAATTCATTAATTACTGAGCTAAGGAGAGGGACATTGACATTAGCGGTTTTAAGTCAACTAAGAACGCCGCAATATGGATATTCGCTTGTCCAATTATTGGAGCAATCAGGAATCATGATAGATCAAAGTACTTTATATCCACTACTTCGCCGATTAGAAAAGCAGGAGCTAGTGACGAGTAGTTGGGATAAAACGGAGAGTAGACCTCGTAAGTACTATGTTTTAAGTGAATATGGATTAAATATATTTTTGCAGTTGAAAAAGGAATGGATAAAGGATTCAAAAGAACTTTATAACTTATTAAAGGAGGAGGACGAGAATGAGTTTGATTGATATGTACGTCCAAGAAGTTGCGAAGAGATTACCTGAAAAAAATCGTGAAGATATTACGCTTGAGCTACGGTCGACAATAGAGGATATGTTATCAGACGATTATAATGAAGATGATGTGAAGATCGTTCTCGAAAAATTGGGGAGCCCGGTTTCATTGGCTAATGGGTATTTGGATAGACCGATGCATTTAATTGGACCACGCTATTTTGATGTATATACGACGCTATTAAAAATGATTATACCAATTGCAGCTGTTATCGCACTCATTGCAATGATTGCAGAAAATTTTATAGGCTATACTGGTGATCAAGCAGTATTAAATGTTATTTTACAATTGATAGGTAAAGGCATTGGGGAAATTGTCGAAGTAGGCCTCCATGTATTTTTCTGGTTGACACTTGTATTTGCTATTTTAGAAAGAACAGATAAAGACAAAGGTACCCAACCGTTGACGACAAGTTTAAAAAAATGGACTCCTGATGATTTGAAAAATATCTCGTATGTTCCAAAGAAAAAGTCGATCTCAAAGTTTGAAGTTTTTGGAGGTTTGATGTGGACAGCAGTTTGGGCTACCCTTTACTTTTATGCGAATCATCTTGTTGGCGTATATAATGGTGCAGCAGATGGACTGAAATTTGTCGCACCAACTTTCAATCAAGATGTTTTACTTCAGTATTGGCCAATCGTTGTAATTATGATCATTTTCGAAATAGGTATATCTCTTTATAAGTTAGTGCAAGGAAAATGGACGCAAAAATTGGCAATTGGGAACGCAATCCTACAGTTAGCTGCAACAATAGTATTCATTGTAATCGTAGTAAATCCTCATTTATTTAACGAAGGATTCATTACGTATGTGGCAAATGTGTTTGCAATTTCTCCAGAGGAATTTAAAACGTGGTTAATTGGTGGAGGGATAATTATCTTCATATTATCTGCGGTACTAAATGCAATTGATGGTTTTCGAAAATCTAGAATTCGGTTGTAAAAATAAGTTTGTATTATTATTAGGTAGATCAGTTGAAAGAAAGGTACAGAGAAAAATCATTATGAAAGGAAGAAAACAATGATAAGGGAAGCAATGAAAGAAGATGTAACATTTATTTTAGATATTTATAATGATACAATCTTTAATTCAACAGCTGTATATGCGTACAAACCTGTAACCCTTGAAAATAGAATAGATTGGTATGAACAAAAAAAGGCTGATGGCTATCCAATTTTAGTCTACGAGCTAGATAATAAAGTAGTAGGATTTGCGACATTTGGTCCATTTAGAGCATGGCCTGCCTATAAATATTCAATTGAACATTCTATATACGTTGATAAGGAATATAGAAAAAATGGAATTGGGAAGTCTTTAATGAAAGAACTAATAGCTATTGCACAGAAAAGAGAATATATGACCTTAATTGCTGGAATTGACGCAGAAAATGAGAAAAGTATTGCCCTGCATCAAAACTATGGATTTGTTCATGCAGGAACAATAAAAAAAGCCGGTTATAAGTTCAATCGATGGCTAGATTTAGCTTTGTATCAATTGGAGCTTAACGGACCTGGAAATCCTATCGAAGAATAGATGTATTCGTTATGCGTAATAATTAATTTTAAAAGGTAGTGTGAAGAAATTTCATACTACCTTTTTCTTATTGTATTCATGATTATCATTTAACAAAAAAGGATTCTTATATTCTATATCGAATTTTGAGAAGATGATAAAACGATATAAAAAGAGGGATGAATATGCAGGATGTCATTGGGAAAATTAAAGAAATACAATCTGGTCAAGTTGGAGTAATTGTTTACTCTACAAAATATGAAAACATAATTGCTTCTTATAATAATGAACTTTATGTTCCTTTAGCATCAGCAGCAAAAGTTGCAATTGGATTTGCAGTAGCAAAGATGGTAAAGGACAAACAAATTAATTGGAATGATACACTTCATCACATTAAGTTTAATCCAAATGAAGATAGTGCTCAGTTATATCCTCACTTACAAGGCAGAGCTACATTAACACTTAGTAAAGCTGTTGAAGTAATGATAGCATGTCACGATAGCTATATCGCTCACTCGGTTGTTATGCACTGCGGAGGATGGGATACTGTCAAAGAATATGTTTCAACGAACTTTTCCAAGATTCATATACAGGAAAATCCTAGAGATGAGAAAAATATAGGGGAATTAAAACAAGTTCTTTCGCTTTTATTACATATTTTCCAAGGATATAAATCCGCACCAGAATTATGGGAACCAATTATAAGTGGAATGGTAATGCAACAAGGAGAGTATGAAGGTATACCGTATTATCATTTAGCACATATGACAGGCGGATTATCCACGGCTACAATAAATATTGGTATAATAGGAATGTTTCATGAATTTCCGTTTCTTTATGTAATTGGGGGAAGAGATTTACCTAATCGATTTGATAATAAAGAGGTTGATGAAACAATTCTAGAAGCTTTGAAGTGCTTATATAAAGAATATAAGATGACAAGTCAAACAAACGTTGTAACCGATAATTGAATAAAAACGTTATTTTAATAGCAGGGAGGGGAATAGTGCACCTAAAGGAGTATACCGTTTACAAAAGTGAATCGCTCATATGTATCGGGACTATAAAGGAATGCGCTCAGCATATGGGAGTGTCTGGTGATTTCTAACATAAAAAGAGAGCACAAAGGCTCTCCTTAATGGTTTTGTGATCCGCCAGCAAAACGAAAAGATTCAAGTACTTCAATACATTAGAAATTTTGTGAACATGAAGTACAAGGTCCACCAGTCGGCTGAAATACAACATTGTCAACAAAAGCTGTTGCGCCTTCTCCCCCTGTAGCAGTATTTTGGAAAGAAATACATGCTGTAGTTACAGTAGCAGGTATACACACAACAAGAATATAATGTTGGAAAAGAGATTGTGGTTGATTCATAACTGGTACAATATGTGGAATGTTTAATGGACCAAGAGTTACAGGGGCAGGAGGACATGCTTGCCCAAGTTCTGGGAAAGATACTGAAGCTATAAGAAATGCACCATCCCTTACATCTGCAGCAAAAGAAAACGTATAACAACAACCTGCGTCAACATCAACTGTTTGATTAATACTTCCACCTGGATTAATTGATGCAGCTAAGAGACTAAATGAACCATTTGACAGAAACCGGCCACTATGAACGTTTGGAAACCCTACTTCTGAAACAGAACCTGCTTGATTCCAACCTGGAACTGGATCTCCTACTACTGCCGGCTCGTCAAATCCAGGGTTGTCAAGAATATTATTACATGGACAACATCCTACTGCTGTTGGACCCGTTGGGCCAGTTACGCCTGTTGGACCTGTTGGGCCTGTTGGGCCCGTTGGACCTGTTGGACCTGTTGGACCTGTTGGGCCCGTTGGACCTGTTGGACCTGTTGGACCAATTTCAGGTGGAGGTAAAGGGGGACCGAAACATTCGCACGGAATATGAAATTTTTTTTTGTATTTACTCATTTTTACACCATCCTTATCATTTACCCACTTACACTCTATAGTTTATGAATCAGCTAACACGCAAGTATAAGGAAAAAGCCTTTAAAAATAAAAATAAGCATAAGCCCTTATGACACAAATATAAACCCATTCTATAATATATAAGGAACATGGCTTTACTCCAAACAGCACTTATTTTTTGGCCATCTATTTTATTATTAATCGCTAGTTTTGCCGTTATAAGTTATGTGAGAATAGGCTATGTCTCTGTACCAGGCATAATGGGTTTTTCATGCTTTGTTACATATGCTGGATTTATATTCATCAGTATATTAAAGAGAAGAAGTAAAAATTAAATGTAGCTTACTAAGTTGAAAGGAGGAAATATATGAAAAGCATAGAGAACGGTACTCGCACTGAAGGTGAATACATTAAAAATAAATTAATTCAATATAACATGTCTGCGCTGTCAGATGAAGTAAAACAGCCAATGGAACAAGTAAGTTTCGTAGTGAAAGATGAGGAAGGAAAAATCTTTGGCGGGGTAACAGGAACGATGTATTTTTATCATCTTCATATAGATTTTTTATGGGTTGATGAATCTGTTCGTCATGATGGTTATGGTAGTCAATTGTTACATAAAATAGAAGGAATTGCGATGGAAAAAGGATGTAGACTTATTTTACTAGATTCATTTAGTTTCCAAGCACCAGATTTTTATAAAAAGCACGGATACCGAGAATATGGTGTTGTTGAAGATCATCCTAAAGGGCATAGTCAACACTTTTTAGAAAAGAGATTATAATAATATTATGTATACTGGTTGAGGGGAGAAAAAATGTACACGTATAGATTACAACATGAACAACCAATCTGTGTAGAAAAAATAAAGAAACTTTACGATTCTGTAGGTTGGTGGCCAGAAAGAAAAGAAGTCGATATTCAAAAAATGTTAAAGAATAGTATAGCAATTGGAGTATGGGAAGAAAACGAATTAATTGGATTTGCTAGAGTTGTTACTGACGGTGTTTTTCGGGCGTATATTGAAGATGTTGTCGTACATGAGAGTGTAAGAAACAAGGGAATTGGTGAGAAGATGCTTACAATGTTACTTCAAGAGGTATCCCATATTGATATTGTTAGTCTATTTTGCGGAGAGAAACTAATAAAGTTCTATGGTGAACAGCAATTTCAAGTTACGAAGCAAATTGTGATGCATCGTAATCAAATAGTGAAAGAATAAGAGGTGCCAATTAGAATGAATGCAACAAGAGCATATTGTTTATCGAAAAGAAAAGCGACAGAAGATTCTCCAGATGGCTGGAGTGCAACATGTATGAGGTTAAATAATAAAATATTTGCGATAGTGAATCATGAAGAAGATGAAAAAGCTGCGATTACATTAAAATGTGATCCAGAACTCTCTTTACGAATAAGAGAAGATTACCCAGAAACAATAATTCCTGGATATCATATGAATAAAAAGCATTGGAATACAGTGTACATACATAAGGATGTAGGACAAGAACAAATTAATAAAATGATAGATTGGTCGTATGATTTAGTATTACAATCATTTTCAAAGAAAAAGCAGCAAGAGTTATTGGATTAAATACAAAGTGAAGTCGACTATAAATAGCTAGTAAAATGATTATATTTTACTAGCTATTTGCAGTTTTACATTATATATTAGGGGATTTTGAAATGAATACGAAACGAAATAGATTACTATATGCGGTGTTTACTATAGTTGTTATTATTTTAGGTCTTAGTTCAAGAAAGTTTGCTTTTGCGTTACCAGATTTGTTAAATGGGTACTTAGGTGATGCTTTATGGGCATTAATGATTTTTATTGGATTTGGATTTTTGTTTCCTAAAATAGAAACGAGGAAATTAGCTTTTATTAGTTTAATATTTTGCTATGGGATTGAAATTAGCCAATTGTACCATGCGGAATGGATAGATAGCATTCGAGCAACGACTTTAGGTGGACTCGTATTAGGTTACGGATTTTTATGGAGTGATTTAGTGGCTTACACAATTGGTGTTGGAGTAGGAATGCTTGGTGAGTTTATGCTACGGAAGAAATAAAAGATGTAAAAAGGGGTATTTATGAAAAAAATAATATTAATAGGTTCTGGTGGTTCAGGAAAATCTACATTAGCAAAACAGTTAGGGAATAAATTAAATATTAAGGTGCATCATCTTGATGCACTATTTTGGAAACCAAATTGGGAGGGTGTACCGAAAGAGGAGCAAAGAACGGTTCAAAATGAATTAGTTAAAGGAGAAAAGTGGATTATTGATGGGAATTATGGCGGGACAATGGACATAAGAATTAACGCAGCTGATACAATTATCTTTCTTGATATTCATAGAACAATTTGTGTTTATCGTGCTTTTAAAAGAATTGTGCAATATCGGAATAAAACAAGACCGGATGTGGGGGCTGGATGTGAAGAAAGATTTGACTTGCAATTTTTCAAATGGATATGGGAATATCCTAAGTCGAAAAGACCTGCAATTTTAAAAAGACTCGATCAATTCAATAAGGATAAAAGAATTATTATTTTAAAAACACCAAATGAGGTTCAACGATTCATAAAGGAAGTGCAGTAAGTATAAATTGGTGCATTAAAAACATTAAATTATGTTCCATTTTGAATGGAGGAATAATATTGAATGAAATAATTCGCTTGATTGATTCTTATATGGTAAAAATCCCAGCAGGGGAGATAGTTTTAAGAGACGATCGAATTAAAAGAGAATGGAAGGCCCAAATTAAGCCGTTTCTTCTTGCACAATATACTGTAACGATGGAATTATATTATACTGTTATAAATGAATCATCAAATTTTTTTCTAGGCAATCATAAACCCGTTGTTAATACTTCTTGGAATGATGTGATTATATTTTGTAATTTACTTTCAAAAAAAGCGGGATTAAAAGAATATTATTCTATTAGTGATGGCGGTCAAAAGGTTAGTTGTAATGTAGAGTCCAACGGCTACCGATTACCTTCTGAGGCAGAGTGGCAATATGCATGTAAAGCAGGGACTACTGGGTATACATATGGAGAACTTGATAAGATAGCTTGGTATAATAAAAACTCGGATGGGAAAATTCATGAGGTCGGTAAAAAAGAACCGAATGCATGGGGAGTATATGATATGTTAGGGAACGTTTGGGAATGGTGTTATGATTTGTATGATGAAAAGGTATATGGATCGTACCGGATTTTCCGAGGTGGTAGCTGGGCTGAAGAAGCGAGAGGGTGCGGTGCCACTTGTCGCCGTCGTAGTCATCCTACATTTCATATAGATGATCTCGGTTTTAGGCTTGCTAGGTCAATTTAGCAGGAAAATGATACATATAATTCCATAAAGAGTATGGAAAGTATCCATACTCTTTACAACATAGAAATTTTAAAATTTAAGGAGTGTTTTGAATGGCACGTGTTTTATTCATTAACGCTGGATCAGAAGGACATATAAATCCAACATTACATGTTGTAGAAGAACTGATTTCTCGCGGTGAAGAGGTAGTTTATTTTTCAATAGAGGCTTTCAGGGAGCGTATTGAGAAGACAGGTGCTACTGTACGAACGATTGATGATCAAAAATTTATACAAGCATTTCTTTCCGGTGGTCGAAATTATTTACAGGAAAGAATAAATGGTCTTTTACATACAGCAGATGTTATTATACCGAGTGTTCTTGAACAAATTGAAGGAGAACATTTTGATTATATTATTCATGATTCGATGTTTGGCTGTGGCCGCTTAATTGCCCAAATTCTTAATCTTCCAGCCATAAATTCATGCACATCTTTTGCACAAGATGAAAAATCATTTAAACAAATGTTAGACCATCTTTCTAAAAATATCCCACTGGAAGTTCAGGATAGAATACATAATGATTTTGAAAACTTAACTAATGGAATTACAGAAAAATATGGTGTTAATATAAACTCACCGTATGAAGTTTTCTGTAATCCAGCTTCACTTACTATTGTGTATACAATTAAGGAGTTCCAACCTTTTGGGGATACATTTAATGAAACATTCAAATTTGTGGGTCCATCTATCTCTACACAAGTGAAAAATGAAGGTTTTGATTACACTTCAATTGAAGAAAAAAGCCTGATTTACATTTCATTAGGTACTGTTTTTAATGAAGCGCTTGATTTTTATAAACTTTGTATGAAGGCGTTCGAGAATAGTAAGCATACAATTGTTATGTCTATTGGCAACAAAACGGAAATAAGTGATTTAGGTAATATCCCTAAAAACTTCATTGTGAAAAACTATGTACCACAAACTGAACTTCTCAAATATACGAAACTATTTATTACACACGGCGGTATGAACAGTACGCATGAAGGGATATATAACGGTGTTCCACTCGTTGTAATTCCGCAAAGTGCAGATCAGCCAGTAATCGCAAGGCAAGTTGAGAATCTCGGAGCAGGGGTTACATTACAAATGCAAGGATTAACTGCGGATCAACTAAGTGAAAGTGTAGAAATAGTATTAAATAATCCGTCATGTAAAGAAGCTGCTTTGAATTTGAAGGAGTCTCTCCGAAAATCAGGTGGGTATAAGCAAGCAGTTGATGAAATTTTTAAATTTACAGGCTGTTATTAAAACTATACATGTGAAAGGGTGTCTATATTAAATGATATAGACACTTTTATGTTATATGAAGCGAGGAATTGATGAAATGGAAAGAATGAAAATACTAGATGTAAATTTTGCTGACATGACAGCTACACCATTTTTTCAAGTGGAGGCGAAAAATAGAATTAGATTCGATATAGAATTATTTGAGGGTAATTTGAGAGGATTAAGAGGGATTTTGACTGAACTTTTTAAAAGTCCTGATACAATTGGTGTTTCATTTATTTCCGGTTACATAACATATGGTAAAAGTAAGAGAATAAATGAGAAAACAAAAATTGGAAGGTTCATGAAGATTAAGAATTGGGCAGAAACGAAAGTAGACGTTGATGATCTTGAAAGTACAATCATATTTACTACGATTAAAGGTGTACATGAAGATGAAGTATATAAGTATTGCAAGTATGTCGTTAATGGTGGTCAGCAAGCGTATATTTCTTTTTATAACGACACTTATTTATTGTATATAAGTACAGACGTTATTGACATTGTTTCACCAGATACAAGTTTAATAGAAAAGTTAAAACTTCAATACAGTGAAGCATATGATAAGTTTTATGAAACTATATTGACGGATTCAGAAATGTTTACAAGTGATAAGTAATTTCAAAGTATTGATAGAAAGATATATGGAAAATGGAGATGGCACGTTGTTTTAAAATAATGTGATCTCACATTGCCACGCGTTTTAAGTTAACGATGAAGGGTTTCAAGACGACTTGGTGCAATTCATCCATATATATACCTAAAATTTTTCATTACAAGTACTACAATTTCTATTGCTCACTTTTACTTTATAAATTTAGGATGTAGTTTTACGTGTTAGTAGTAATTTCACTGTTTCTGCACAACTTCTGCACACATTTAGGTGATTTCTATGTCATGATATATTCCATCAGTGAAATATTTCACAAGAAATGAAATGTTTCTTTACGACGGTGTATGCATATTTACGCATACACGAAATAAGATTGACTCTTGTTATTCTTTTACATCAAAGCCCACATTACACTACGAAGTATAACAAGAAGGGGACAGGAACATGAATAATCGATTTTTAAAACAACTACAAAACTTGAAAATGAACAAAAAAAGTATAGGAGCTGTTGCATTAACAGCTGGAATTATCAGCACGACACTTATTCCTCAAAATGCATACGCGCACGGCTTTGTTGAAAAGCCTGGTAGCCGTTCCGCTTTATGTAGCCCAACTTATGGTGCTCTAAATGTAAACTGCGGAAGTGTTATGTATGAACCACAAAGTTTAGAAGCTCCAAAAGGATTCCCACAAGGTGGCCCAGTGGATGGGCAAATCGCTTCTGCAGGTGGAAAATTTGGCGGTATTTTAGATCAACAAACAGCAAATCGTTGGTTTAAAAATACAATCACTGGTGGGGAAAATACATTTACTTGGAAGTATACAGCACCTCACTTAACAAGCAAATGGCACTACTATATTACAAAAAAAGGATGGAATCCAAATAAAGCACTAACAAGAGCAGACTTTGAGCCAATTGGCACTGTACAACATGATGGTTCTGCAGCTTCAAATAATTTAACTCATAAAATCAATGTACCTACTGACCGTAGTGGATATCATGTGATTTTAGCTGTATGGGATGTAGCTGATACAGCAAATGCGTTCTATAATGTAATTGATGTGAATCTCATCAATAATGTGAAACCAGACACAGAAGCGCCAAGTATTCCAAATGGAATTCAGGCGCAAAAAGTAACAGCAAATAGTATAGAACTAACATGGAACGTTTCTACGGATAATGTAGGAGTAAAAGGGTACCAAATCTTCCGTAACGGAGAGATGATTGACACAGTACCAGGCACTTATTTTATTGATAAGAAATTACAACCAAGCACAGAATACACTTATACTGTAAAAGCAATTGACGCAGCTGGCAATGTATCGAAAGAAAGTACAGCGCTTACAGTGAAAACAACAGTTGAAGCTCCTGATACAGAAGCACCAACACAACCAAAAGGATTACATAGCATGGGAACAACAGCGTCAAGTGTGGATCTAATGTGGAGCCCATCTGATGATAACGTTGGAGTAGACTATTACGATATTTATAGAGAAATAGAAGGAACAATGAAAAAAATTGCAACATCCAATACGACTTCTTATATGGATAAAAATTTACTCGCTAATACTACTTATAAATATGCAGTGAAAGCAGTGGATGTAGTTGGAAATGAATCCGTACAAAGTGATACGTTCACAATTACTACAAAAACTGAAAGCGCTTCATATGAAGCGTGGGATGCAAAGAAAGCATATAAAAAGGGGGATAGAGTTTTACACGAGGGAAAAGTGTATGAAGCAGTCCAGAATTATGAAGGACATGGGGATCCAAACTGGATTTTTGCTTTATCCTTATGGAAAACAGTGTAAGCTTTACCTCAAAATGAAATGAAAGATGATGGGCTTTGATGCAAAAAAAGGAAGTTTGAGAGTTAACTTTTCTGCTTATAAAAAAGACGACGTATTCAGCGTCGTCTTTTTGTATTAATCTAGAATATTCATCAAAGAGACTTTCAAACGAATAAGCTACAGAAAGGTTACTATACGAATACATAATGTAGAATCATATAGTAACCTTTCTATTATGATAACACTTTCGTCATAAGAATATGTGGAATTCCATCTTCCATAAATACGTCGGAAGAAGTTTGATAGCCTAATTTTTCATAAAACCCTTCAGCTTGTGTTTGACCGTGTAGTTTCACTTTATTTGCTTCTTTGTTACGAGCAATCTCTTCTAACTTTTGAATGATTACTTTGCCTAATCCGTATTTGCGATAGTCTTTTAAAATACAAATTCTTTCTAGTTTACCCATTCCGTCAACGAATCGTATACGGCCAGTTCCTACAGGAAGTTCATTATAATAAACTAATATATGTTTGCATACTTCGTCAATTTGGTCATATGTATCGAATTCATCCTCAAGAGGTACACCTTGTTCTTTTACGAATACTTCTTTTCGAATGTAAAAGGCAGTTTCTAAATCTGTAAGTTCTGTTATGAGTTTGGATTGCAAATTGTTCAGCCCTTTCTAGTGTGATATGAATGTGTTTTCATAGTATATCATACTGTAATGCTATAAAAGAAAAAACTGACTTGTAAAAGTCAGCCTTTAAAATGCTTAATATTCTTTTATACCGTTTTTTGTTCCGATGATCGCTTTGCTCGTCATATTGATAAATAATCCTGTTTCAACTACACCGGTAATCATCTTTAACTCTGTATGTGTATCATTTGGATTCAATATTTTATTTGGAAAAATACAATCAATAATTAAATTGCCGTTATCAGTTATAAATGGTCCGCCATCTTTCATACGTAAACGCGTTTCGCATCCTAAAGATTGAATTCTTTTTTCAGTTTGCTTCCAAGAGAAGGGGATGATTTCAATAGGAAGTGGAAAGGTACCTAAATGTGAAACGAGTTTGGATTCATCTGCAATAATAATAAGTTCTTTAGAGGAGGTGGCAACAATCTTTTCGCGAAGTAATGCACCACCACCACCTTTTATTAATTGTAAATCATTATTGATTTCATCTGCTCCATCAATTGTGAGATCAAGTATATCAATTTCATTTAAAGAGATTAGCGGAATAGATAATTGTTTTGCTAATACTTCAGTTTCTTTTGATGTCGGTGCAGCTTGAATAGATAACCCTTCTTGTACACGGTGACCTAATTTTTGTATCGTCCAATATACGGTTGAACCCGTACCAAGTCCAATCGTCATACCATCTCTTACAAAGCCAGCAGCATATTCGCCTGCAAGCTGTTTTAAATTCATCATTTTACTCCGCCGGGCGTGATCCAGCATCTAAACCGGAATTTTCAACTGTAAGTATAGGGCGAACGGTAATATCTTTATGTACACGCATTTGGCACGATAATCGTAAGTGGTCTTCAATTCCTTTTTCCGTAATAGCTTGTTTTTCATCATTTGTCGCCTCACAAAAATCACCTGCAATGACTTCAACTCTACAAGTTGTACATCTTGCTTTGCCACCGCAACGATGAAGAATGTGTACACCGTTATCTTCAAGTGCTAATACTAATTTCGTTCCTTCTTTAATATCGAAAGTTCCGGTACCTTCAACTGTTAATTTTGGCAAATTGATTCCTCCTCATGTAAAATGCTATATAACATATTTATGACCCGTATTCATGAACATAAACATAAAATTAATTATAAGCCCCGTAACTTTTTTATTTCTTCAATCGTTTATTAAGTAAGCGCTGAAAAGGAGTGGTTATTTTGTGCACAAAAGTAACTCAGGTTTTAAAGGATCATATCGATATGAATCATTCAAATATAAATTTTTTAATTACACATTATGCAGAGGTAAAAAGATACTGTACGTTTTTGACGAAAAACAAATGGGATGGGGAAGACCTTGCCCAAGAAGCAATTTGCAAAGTTCTTCAAAAGTATAGTGAGAAGGAAATTTGTATAACGCTTCTGTATAAAATTGCTCGAAATCAATGGTTAGATCAAATGAAATCAAAATCCGTTCAAGAAAAGTTAGAACAGCAAATTACATTTGAAGAACCACATGAAAAAATTGCAGATTTGCATGAAATGGTAGGGAAAGTATTGTCTTCGTTAAATGTGCAACAATCCGTAATTTTATTATTGAAGGATGTTTTTCAATATAGTATCGCGGATATTGGAAAAATATGCTCTGTATCAGAAGGGGCAGTGAAAGCATCTTTATTTAGGAGTAGAAATAGGCTGAAAACTGTAAATGAAGAAGGCATTGAAATAGTCGAGTACACGGATGATGTTGAAATCGTTGTAACTTCTATTCGAGAAGAAAGACCCGAATTGTTGACGAAACTTCTCCCAACAATAGATTTCACTAAGTTACCATCAATACAACCAGTGTTATTCTTCAGTATGAAACAATCTTCTTCTTACAGTTGTATGCTTAATGCGGCATAAAACAGATGGAGGGATTTATAATGAGTGTAATTCCTTACGTAATAGAACAAACGAAATTAGGAGAACGCTCCTATGATATATATTCAAGATTATTAAAAGACCGAATTATTATGATTGGTTCAGAAATTAACGATCAAGTTGCAAGCAGTGTAGTAGCACAATTATTGTTTTTAGAAGCGGAAGATGCAGAAAAAGATATATTCCTGTATATCAATAGTCCGGGTGGTTCAACGACAGCGGGATTTGCAATATTAGATACGATGAACCTTATTAAACCAGATGTGCAAACACTTTGTATGGGCTTTGCGGCATCGTTTGGTGCGCTTTTACTATTAGCTGGCGCAAAGGGAAAAAGATTTGCGCTCCCTAATAGTGAAATCATGATTCATCAACCGCTTGGCGGTGTAAAAGGGCAAGCGACGGAGATTGAAATTACAGCAAAAAGAATATTAAAGTTAAAACATGATATTAACAAAATCATATCTGATCGAACAGGGAAACCAGTTGAAAAAGTAGCACATGATACAGAAAGAGATTATTTTATGACGGCAGAAGAAGCGAAGGAATATGGAATTGTCGATGCAGTTATTGAGAAAAAATAACATAAAACAGGCTAGAGAATATACTAAATTCTCTAGCCTGTTTTTGTCATTCTTTATTCTTTTATCCATTCATCAACTAAAGCTTGATTCTTTTTTATCCATTTTCGAGCAGCTTCTTCTGGATCTTTCGTTTTATTTAACATGACCATTAACGTACCAAGCTGTTCATCGTTCATTTTCCATTGATCAAAGTATTTCACGATATCAGGATGATCTTTTTCGAAACCTTTACGAACGGAGTAATAAATGTCATCTTTTTCACCATATACTTTCTTAGGGTCTTTTAAATATTTTAAGTCAAATTCTGAAAAGCCCCAATGTGGATTCCAAAGCGTAACAGCGATTGGTTTCTTTTTCGTATATGCCTTCTTGAGTTCGCTCATCATCGCAGCTTCTGAAGATTGGACAAGTTTTAATTTTATATCATATGCCTTCATTGCTTTATTCGTTAAATTCATTAGGCTACTACCAGGTTCAATCCCAACAATTTTATTATCTAGCTCATCTTTATGTGCATTTAAATCTTCAATACTGTTAACGTTTTTCACATAAGAAGGGACGACTAAACCAAGCCCAGTACCTTCATACCATTTTGATTTTAAGACGAAGTCATCTTTGTAACGGGCATTTAATGGTTTATCCGTAACAGGAAGCCATACTTCTAGATTCGCATCAACATCACCACGTGCGACGCCAGTCCATATCGCAGCTTTTTCTAAATACATGAGTTCAACTTTATAGCCTTTTTCTTCTAATAAAACTTTCCACATATTTGCGGTTGCGATATTTTCTTTCCAACTTGTTACACCAAGTTTAATTTTTCCTTTCGAATTTGCATTTGTTGCATTACAAGAAGTGAAAATCATACTAATAAATAGTAACAGACTTATAATCCATATTTTTTTTCGCATTCAAAACCTCCTGTGAAGCTTTTGCTTTTTATAAATTAATCTATAAGTGAACCTTCTTATTATGAACGGAAACAAGAATTTTTAAAGAAATCTTATATATGTCATTTTTATGTAATATTTCTCTGTAAAATCGCAACACTATGTAAATAGATGGGTAGAAAAGGAGTAGTGACATGGATAATACAAAGGTACGTGTTGAAAATGTAACAAAAGTCTTTGGGAAACATCCGCAACGAGCGCTTACCTTATTAAAAGAAGGAAAAAGCAAATCGGAAATTTTAAAGGAGACAGGAATGAACGTTGGTGTGAAAAAGGCAACGTTTGAAGTATACACTGGAGAAATTTTCGTTATTATGGGTTTGTCTGGTAGTGGGAAATCAACGCTAGTTCGAATGCTAAATCAATTAATCAAACCGACAGCCGGGCATATATACATAGATGGTGAAGACATCGCAACGATGGGAAAAGAAGAATTGCGAAGAGTAAGAAGGACGAAAATGAGTATGGTTTTTCAGAAGTTTGCTTTATTTCCACATCGTACGGTAATACAAAACGTTGCGTACGGGTTAGAAATTCAAGGAGTTCCAGTAGAGGAACGAGAAAATAAGGCGTTAGAATCGCTACAGTTAGTAGGACTCGATCATCATAAAGATAATTACCCTAGTCAACTTAGTGGTGGTATGCAGCAGCGTGTTGGAATTGCAAGGGCACTAACGAATAATCCAGATGTATTACTAATGGACGAGTCATTTAGTGCATTAGATCCACTAATTCGAAAAGAAATGCAAGATGAATTGTTAGAGTTACAAGATAAAATGGAAAAAACAATTATTTTTATTACACATGATTTAGATGAAGCTCTTCGAATTGGTGATCGTATCGCATTAATGAAAGATGGAGAAATTGTCCAAATTGGAACACCGGAAGAAATTATGATGAGCCCTGCAAATGAATTTGTAGAGAAATTCGTGGCGGATGTGAATTTAGGAAAAGTAATTACGGCAGAATCTATTTTAAAAAGACCAGAAACGTTATTAATCGATCGTGGGCCGCGTGTAGCTCTGCAAATTATGAGAAATGCAGGTGTTTCTACGGTATATGTTGTGAACAAAAAGTATGAGTTTTTAGGTATTTTAACAGCGGATGATGCAAGTAAAGCAATGAAAAAACAATGGCCAATTGCTGATTTATTACTTAACGATATTCCACACGTTTATCTAGATACATTACTGGAAGAAACGTATGCAAAAATGGCGGAGATGAAATATCCATTACCCGTAATTGATGAAAAGAAAAGGTTGAGAGGAATTATTAAACGTGAAAGTGTCATTCAAGCTCTTGCAGGTAACATTGAGGAAGAGGTGAAAGACGATGAATAATATTCCGCGCATTCCATTAGGCGAATGGGTCGATTCATTTGTTGCAAGTTTATATGAGCACTTTGAAGGCTTGTTCCGAGGATTCTCCTATATTATCGGTGGATTTGTTGATTTACTCACTAATTTTTTAACAATAATACCAGCCATAGTGATGATTATCATCTTATGTTTCCTCATTTGGTACACAACGAGGAAATTATCTTTAGTCATTTTTACGCTCATCGGATTATTATTTATTTTAAATATTAACTACTGGGCACAAACGATGCAAACATTAGCGCTCGTACTTACGTCAGTTATTATTTCAATTATTATCGGAATTCCCATTGGCATTTTAGCATCTCAAAATGAACGTTTCTCAAAATTTTTAAAACCGACATTAGATTTTATGCAAACAATGCCGGCATTCGTCTATCTCATTCCCGCGATAACATTTTTTGGAGTAGGCGTCGTACCAGGCATTATTGCTTCCGTTATTTTTGCTATGCCACCGACAATCAGATTTACAGACTTAGGAATTAGACAAGTTCCAGAAGATTTAATTGAAGCTGCGAATGCGTTTGGCTCTACCGCATCACAAAAATTATTTAAAGTACAATTACCGCTCGCAACCGGAACGATCATGGCTGGCGTGAATCAAAGTATTATGCTTTCGTTATCAATGGTTGTAACAGCTTCACTTGTAGGAGCGCCAGGACTTGGCGTCGATGTATATCGTTCTGTAACACAAGTAAATATCGGAATGGGATTTGAAGCTGGACTTGCTATCGTCGTGATTGCGATTATATTAGACCGAATTACGCAAGGGTTTTATACAAAAAGAAAATAATTCAAAAAACACACTTTATAATACAAAGTGTGTTTTTTGAATTCGAATTACATCCGAACAATAACAGAACCTCCAGCTGGTGCACAAACTTGGTTTTGCTGTTGTTCCATTGATTTTATTAATTGATTATTTTCTTTGATTAATGAGATTAATTTAGCTAATTGGCTTTCAAGGCTTGCGATGCGCTGCATCATGTATTGCGAATCATAATGCAGTGTATTCCTTACTGGATGGGGGGAGTAAGCATATTGTTGATTTATATTTGGATTCCAATGAGGATACATTTGAATCGTTCCTCCTTCAATAAATTACTGATCTTTCTTATAGTAAATGCCTATGTATATGTAATGGTGACTTAAAAATTCTTTCAAACGAAGAGGATTATGTAGGGGGAATGGAAAAGTAATAAAGTACATTTTCTGGAAATTTTCAAGCGGAATAGCAAATATATTAGGAGACAGCAACGTTCATGTAAATGGATATTATATGGGGAGAAATTATGAGAGGAGATGCTATTTTGGCTAATAATAAAAAAAGAAATGATGCTATGACAATTGGTGTCGCTATAGGTGTTGTAATCGGTGTAATTCCTGGTGTATTTACTGATAATATAGCAATCGGAATAGCGATTGGGATTGCAGTTGGAATGGGGATTACGCTTTTGAAGAAATAATGAGTTGTAAATTATTTTAATGTGAAAATTCTTGTTTCAAGAGATTGAATTTTCGGAATATAAAACCTATTTTTCCTTTTTTTATGATATTATATATGCAAAGGATGGTGATGGATATGCCAATAAACAATCAAGCAGAACAAAACTGCTTCATTTGTGAAAAACATAAAGGGAACATTACAGTTCCAGGTGGAGCTATTTACGAAGATGAACTCATTTACGTTGGACATGTCCATTGGGATGCAGAAGAAACATATCTTGGTTATGTAATGATTGATATAAAGAGACATGTACCTGGTCTCGCTGAATTAACTGAAGATGAGGCAAAGGCATTCGGACTGATAACAAGTAGAGTAAGTAAAGCGCTTAAAGAAAGCAAAGGTGCAGAACATATTTACAGTTTCGTTTCAGGTAATGGTGTACCACATTTGCATATGCACATTATTCCGCGTTATCCAAATACACCAAAAGAGTTTTGGTCACCGACTGAAGTAGCAAATTGGACTGGTGCACCACATGAAGATTCAGAGAAAATTAAAAAACTATGCGAAAGAATACGAAAGTATATGGTGAATGAGTATGCATACAACAAATAATACACAATATTCATGGGTTGGAAGTAGGGAAATGTGTTTAGACGAAGTTTCAGTAAAGCAATATGGTGATATCGTACTTGGTAAATACGGCGGGAATATAAGTGCCGGAGCAAAAAAGAATGAAGACGGTGCATTAGTTTTGTCGAATGGTGATTGGGAATTCGCCGTTATATTAGACGGACATAATAGTACAGAAAGTGTTGAATTAGTAGTAAATACAATCCAAAAAGAATATGAAAATATAGAAGTGATTATGAAAGAATCAATTGAAACCGTATTTCGATCTGTTGAAAATTATATACTTACGATATTTCAATCCCGCTCATTTAAAGAAAAGTGCGAAAGGGTAAAAGGTGAAACTGCTTGCTTAATATGCGTAAGAAAAGAAAATTACATATGGTGGCTTTCCATAGGTGATTGCTTAGTTTATGTATTTCATGATGAATTACATAAATTAGGACAATATACATTGAATCAACGCCACTTTTACGAATGGATTGGAAATGTAAACACATTTGATTTACCCGTTCCTTGCTATTCATCAGGAATTCGTGAATTACGTACTGGAAAGAATCGAATTGTAATGGTGACAGATGGGGTATTAGAATGCGGGGAACGCCGTTATGAAACTCCATTAAATCTTTATAATGATATGAATGGAAATAATGTAGAGCTTAAAGAACATGTTCACAATGTTTTAGAACACGTTCATCATCAATTAGGACGAGATAGTGCGACCATTATTAGTTGGGACCTAGAAAACAAAACAAATGCTACGTATCCGAGTGATCAGCCGGAGAAAATTAAAGTAAAAAAATAAAAAGGAGAGGGTTTTCTGTCCGTTACAAAAATATCCTTATTAATTTTATGGGTGCTATCTTTATTGGTTTTTGAAAGAATAGCGAGAAGACAGTTAAATATACCGAAACAAAAAGGATGGAATAACCAATATGTGAATGATACACATAAGTGGGGAAATAGAATTATCATTTCCTCTTATATAGTTGTTATTGCTATAAGCACTTTTCTTCCAAATCGTATATATATGGGCTATGTACCTCTTTTATTTTTTATTACGTTATATGGATTTCAATCATATATGGAGTGGAAATATGATAAGGAATCGCGGGAGTTTTTGATTTCATTATTAGGAGTTGTAGCATTAATAATAACAGGGTTCATACTATATTTCTTCCTTTAATATAGTATAAATTTAAAGGAAGAGGGAGAGAAGAAATGAAAAACCCTTTCTTACGTGCAGAATCGATCATTTTTAATGAAGATCATTCAAGAATACTCGTTCAATAACCGTTAATATAGTCCACTTTATTTTAAACAATTCAATGAAGTAATAGGAGGAATGATATTGAGAACCTATACATTTTGGATTATAATTTTTGTGTTTTGTATAGCGGGCTACTTTTTGGATCGATTTTTAAGAAAAAAATTGAATATGCCAAAGAGCGGGTTTTGGGGATATAATAAATATGTAAATAGCTTACATAAAAAATTGGAAATAGGACTGCTTTTTGTTTATTTAATAATTAGTTTTATTTACATCTTTAAATTCGAAAGCACTAATATTTGGTTTATCATTTTCACTTATTTAGGGGTTACGTGGATCCTAAGGACATGGATGGAATGGAAGTATGATAGAGAATCGAAAGAATATATTTTTTCGATAATTGGATTATTTGCATTTATTTTTATGACTTCGATGCTATTTTACTTCGTTCCACCTGCTGCATAATAAAATGATTATTGATGGTACAAATAATGAGATAACTAATTAATAAGAAACCATTCATCTATACATGAATGGTTTCTTATTATGTGTACGAAGTTCGGTCTTCGCAATTTAATCATTTATTTTAGCCAATATGGATTTAATGAAATTTGTTTTATCCTCTGCATATTTATGCTTATCATTAGGGTTAGCTGTTGAAAGTTGAATCTTTAACTGTTCATACTGCATACGAGAAGTTTTATTGTCTATTAAGCAATCTCTGAATTTTAATTGTTCTATTAAATATGGATTCCCTTGTTCATACATATGAATTTGATGAGTTCTTGGCTCACCTTTATTGAAATAATACCTTTCGGGTAATACATCTTTTCTATATTTATAATTTAATTGTTCTAGGTTCGTAATACATTTTAGACCACTTTTGGAATCTCTTAATTCCATCGCAATATCAATAATAGGTTTTGCGCTTAAATGCGGGATGGAAGTACTTCCAATATGGTGTATCGCTAAAATATATTTTCCAATGTGTTCCTCAATTAATTGTTTTTCTTTTGAAAACTCAAATTCCCACTCTTCGGACCACGGAACTAAAAACACTTTACCATAGGGTAAACCTAGCATTTAATTAGCACCCCCTTACATATTTTTTCAATAAAGTTACTTACATCTTCTTAAAACTCCTCAATACAAGAAACTCCCACAATCTCCAAGGAAGAACCTTCTTCGCAAAGATCATAAATTTTACACCTTTCCCAATTGGGTATCGTAATGTAGTACGCCTTGCTTCAGCAATTTCTACGATTTTATTTGCAACATCCATCGGATTACCAAGTGTATCGTTGCCATTGTTTATGTGCTTTTGTATTTTATCCATATATTCTTTGTAAGGAGAGGTTGTATCAGATTGGTTTTCAGCTAATTGTTTACCAACTTCCCATATGTTCGTGTTATAAGAACCAGGTTCAAGTAAGGCAACGTCTATTCCGAAAGGCTTTACTTCTAAGCGAAGGGATTCACTCCAGCCTTCTAATGCATATTTTGAAGAAACGTAAGGAGATAGACCAGGGAATCCTACTTTCCCGCTAATACTGCTTATATTAATGATTTTTCCGCTTTTCTGCTTTCTCATATATGGTAAGACAAGTTGCGTGATGGATATAGCTCCAAAAAGATTTGTTTCAAATTGTTTACGGTAGTCCTCCACTGGGATTTCTTCGATAAAGCCCCCATTTGCATATCCTGCATTATTTATGAGAATGTCTATTCTGTTTATTTCGTTTAAAAATAATTGGAAGTTATGTATAGAACCTTGATCTGTTACATCTAATTGTTGAACTTTTATATTTTGTTGTAAGTCGAGTTTAGTAGCTTGAGATATTAAGTCTATTTGTTTCTCAAGATTGCGCATTGTAGAAATGACAAAATAGTCTTTTTTTGCAAGTTCAAGTGCCGTTAAAAGTCCGAATCCACTTGATGCTCCTGTAATAATCGCGATTTTTTTATTCATTGTTCGCTCGCTTTCTTTTTCTTTTATCATAACGAGTTATAAAGAGAAAATCTATTTATTGTATAAAGATATTTGATATAATTGAAAATAATTATCAATTAAATTTTGGTTTTTACATAAAAGGAGTGTGGGTTTCATGGAGACTAACGGTTTTCATGATATTTTTCATAAATATTTTTATGGTTTACAAGTTGTAGAGGAAAGACATATGAATGTTCCAAAAACAATAGGTATGGGTGAAATACGAAGATGGACTTCATTTTCAGGTATGGAAATTGTGTTATCAAATTATCAATTTCATAATAACCATCGCATCCAGTTTGCATCTGATGCAGCAATGGTGGAGCTTAATTTTTGTTTACAAGGGTTCGGAGGAGTGCAAGTTGGTCATTCTTCGTATGAATTAATGACTGGAAATAGCTATTTATATTTTATGAATGATTTTGATGTAGTATTTGAATATGAAAAAGAAACGCCTCTATATTCATTAGCGATTGGGATTCCTGTACAATTGTTTAATCATTTCATGATGAATAATGCTATTGAAAAAAGTCTTGATTTTCATTCTATATTAGGAAATCAATCTTTTAAAAAGTTTCAAAATCCAATTGATTCTATAACATCTAATCTTATTAAGAGAATGATAGAGCATCCCCAAAAGGATCGTATTAGTCAACTAGAATTAGAAAGTAAAGCGCTCGAATTGCTTTCTATACATTTGGGGAGAGTGTTGCTTAATGATTGTGACGCAAATAAAAGGAGTCAATTATCAAAACAGGATTTGAATGAAATAAAACAGGCTGAAGAAATTTTACTTCAACGAATGGAATCACCCCCATCATTATTAGAATTAGCTAAAATAGTAGAGTTAAATGATTATAAATTAAAAATTGGGTTTAAAGAATTATTTGGGATGTCCACATTTGCATATTTACGAGAAAAGCGTATGGAGCATGCGATAGATTTACTGCGTTCGGGAAATAGTAATGTGACCGAAACGGCATTTGCAGTTGGATACAATAATGTCAGTCATTTTTCAGAGTTATTTCGTAAAAAGTATGGAATGAATCCATCAGAATTTTTACGTATTTATTAACGTAAAACAGGAATAATCCGCTATACCGTAAATTCCTCCGTCATTTGGTAGTTGCTTTTTGTAATGGTCATTATAATTACAAACAACATCCAATTGGAAATAACTTTTTATGGAGGAATTTAAATGAAAGAACGGAATGAAAGTCATTTTTGGATATTTGTATTAACAGGAATGTTTCTTATTATAACAACGACGGGTTTTGCACGTATGGCATATGGAATTATATTGCCGTTTATGCAAGAAGGACTCCATTTATCTACAGCTCAAGCAGGTATGTTAGGAACCATACTCTTTTTAGGGTATTTATTAACAGTCGGAACATCTGGAATACTTACTATCCGTTTTGGAGCAAAATCAGTTTTATTAATAGGGAGTTGGCTCGTCATTATAAGTTTAATAGGATTAGCATTTGTCTCCTCATTTTGGATAGCCTCTATTTGTATGTTATGTGCTGGAGCTGGTAGTGCCCTTGTATATACACCACTCATGTCAATAACAGTAGGATGGTTTCCAGAAAAAAGAGGAACTGCAATGGGGCTATTATTAAGCGGTGCTGGCATAGGCATGCTATTTAGTGGAATAATTGTTCCTTATATAGTACGTGCATTTCCAGAGTATAGTTGGCGTGGTTCATGGCTTTTGTTTGGAGTTATTACATGTATTGTTGTATTCGTTGCCTCAATTGTTTTGAAAAATCCAGAAGTTACTGAAGATGAGGGGGAAAGGAATAATAAGTCGTTTTTATGGAAAACGAAAGAGCTATACATCATTGCATGGATGTATTTTATTGTGGGCGTTGTTTATTTAATTCCAAATTTATATCAAACTAGTTTTATGATTAATAATGGTATTGCGGCATCAATTTCGGGAACTGTTTATGCGATTGCAGGAATGTTTTCAATCGTAGGAGCTCCTGTCTGGGGATTGATTTCGGATCGGGTTGGTATAAAGAAGACGTTATGTATTGCACTTTTATTAGCTGTAATAGGTGATATGATTCCAATTATATTTGGACATACCATTGGCTTTATCATGTCGGCAATTATTTGGGGTTCCAGCCTCGGAGGTATCCTTTTATTAATTCAAGTTGCTGCTTCAAAGCAAGTATCTCCGAAATATGTCTCAATGGCAATTAGTTTTATATCCGTTTTCTATGCAGTTGGTCAAATGATTGGACCAGGACTTGCAGGATGGATTATCGGGGAAAGTGGATATACAACAGCTTATGGATTAGGTGCTTTTGGTTTCTTTATGTGCATATGTTTGGGATTAAGGCTAAAAAGAGGGGATCTGGCAAACTCAGCGTATATAGAGAAGTGAGTATTGTCTTGAAATGAATCTTTTTAATGGGGGGAAGCAAAGTGTTCCATGTTAAAGACGTATTAGCAGATCAGTTATTAGCAAATGCGAATGATCCCAGTTGGTATATTCCATTTTCAGATGCAGTTAAGGATTTATCTGAGAGAGAAGCTTTCTGGAAACCGAATGAAGAGTGTAATAGTATAGCTGAAATTGTACAACATTTACTGTATTGGAATACGACGTGGCAAACTAGGTACAAAGAATCAAATGTTAATGCTGTGCCCGCTATTGGTGATAATAACAAAAGTTTTATGCTTTCAGATAATCAAACATTTGAAGAGTTAAGAGAAAAACTATTAGAGAAACTGTTACAATGGCAAAGTCTCATAAATGAAGACAAGGTTGAAAGTGATGTAATTGGATTTCCTGTATCTGCGAAGTGGTGGGAAGTATTAGCTAATGTAACGACTCATAACGCGTATCACATTGGTCAAATTATTTACATTCGGAAATTACAGAAGAGTTTTGATGATGAATAAGATAATAATTCTCTAATTTTATTTGAAGCAAATTATGAAGCATTATTGCAGGCGGTAGGACATGCTGTGCATGCTTGAAGGTAGAAAGACCAGTCTAAAATGACTGGTCTTTCTACTATTTAATAATATTTAAGTAGTAATATGTGTGAAACTATATAAAAATGTAGTTCCACCTATTCAATTAAAATGCCCTGTTGCTATTTGATTTCAATTGCTGAAGTAATATCGTTCCAATCCGCAGCTAAATTAGCAGTTTGACCATACCAATCAGAGTGTCTAAAGGAGACACCTTTTCCATATCCTTGAGTTGAAGAATGTTCCCATAGCGTTGTTGAATAACTTGCAGAAGGTGAAGCTGTACTTACAGAAGAAATTCTGTCGTTCCAGCTAGAAGGTAGGTTTTTAAAGCCACTGCTCCAATAAATATACTGTCCACCTTTATTTTGATGCTCATAAAAATCGGTACTACCAGCACCACTACCTAAAGGGTTAATTTGATTTTTAAGTGCCTTTTTATCCTTTTCAATAAAAGCATTCAATGTTTCTCTGCTAGTAAAACCATAAGCTAACCAATCTCCATTTTCATTTTGCTTAGGTAGTACCATAGTAATTTGGATGTCTTTTTTTGATTGATCGCTTAATTTTGTGAATGAATTAACATTCTTTTCATCAACTTTTAAATAATCAAATGATTTAATTGTATTATCTTTTTCTGCAGCACTTACTACTCCTAATCCTCCAGTTAATGCAAAACCTGCTACTAATGTCCCTGCTACTAATTTCTTCAACATATAACCATCCCTTTTTGTTTAGATTTTTGTACAGGAAAATCTTGTACAAGTAAAATGTAATCTAGTTTTATAATTTTGTAAATATTCTGAAGCTTTAGAAATAATAAACAGAATATTAACAGTTTTACATTTTCTTTTTAGAAAAAACAGTTATTAGAATGATATAATAAATAGATTAATTACTTTTTTGGGATATAAATATATTTTAGGAGAGATGTCTTTGAAATATTTCACAAAAGATTGGTATAAAGAAATGCAAATTTCAGGATTTGTAAAATTCATAGAGTCGATAGAAGAATGGGAAGAGATGGAGAAAGAGTATAAACAAAGTTTGAAAGAAGAATTATTAAAGTTTCTTCCTGAGTCACTGCATCCGTATATTCATAACAACACAATTAATTCAGAATGTCCGCTCGATAAATTAAAGAAATTTTTGCTGGAGTGGAACGAGGATTACGAGAAAAGAATAACTCATTTAGATCAATCCTATATAGAACACTTTAATTTTATTAAGAAAAATCTTCCGTCAAATGTCATTCAACTTCATGAGTTCTCTCTACATGATAGTGATGTTCTCTCAGCAGAGAGAACATCAAAAGATACACTAACTATATTTTTGGATTGTAGTGGTACTTTTAGTGATTTCGATAAACTTCAAGTAACTTTTACAGGTGTGACGAAATGTTCTATGCCGGAGAATTTTGAAGGTGCTTGGTGGCTTTATCATGAAATAGAGCTTACTGAAGATGGTTTTGAATTGGGTGTTTTATTTGATTGTCCATTTAAAGAGGTGATAATTTGTGCAGAGGATGTACAAATCGAAAAGGGATAACCCTGTATGGTGCATCACAAATGTTTGACACGATAAAAAAATAAAGTTATTGTAGATACACGAAGTCTACAATAGGAGTCTACAATATGAAATATTCTAAAGCTACAAATTATGCTCTTCATACAATGCTTTTTCTTGCAAAGGCTACACCAAATAAACTCGTTAGTGTTCATCAATTAGCAGAAATGCAAAAAGTTTCACCTACGTACTTGTCAAAAATATTAACAAAGTTGACTAAGGAAGGCATGATTCATTCATCCTCAGGACCTAAAGGTGGTTATTCACTTAGCAGTAATTGGGAAGATATCTCTTTTTTAGATATTATACATGCTATTGAAGGGAAAACATCATTATTTGAATGTTGTTTGCATCATGAACCTGGATGTGTAATAAATGAAGTAATGCTTGAAGCAGAGGGGAAAATGGAAGAAGAGCTAAGAAATCAAAAAATAGCAGATCTTACGAAGAAAATAACGGTGGATTTTTGATCTGCTTTTATTTTTTAAAGATATTAAAGATAATAGAGCTCTTTAATACCTTTAATATAAATGTTAATTATTGGAGGGTTTTTATTTATGAAATTTATTGATTGTGCTGTTATAGGTGCTGGTCCAGCAGGGCTTAATGCAAGTTTAGTTTTAGGGAGAGCTCGTAAACAAATAGCGTTATTTGATAATAAAACGAATAGGAATCGTGTAACGCAAAAGTCTCACGGATTTATTACACGTGACGGGATTAAACCAGAAGAGTTTAAGGAATTAGGATTAAATGATTTGAAGAAGTATTCATCGATTCATTATTATGAAAAAACAGTTTTAACGATAACGAAGCAATCCACTGGTTTATTTGAGATTGTGACATCGGATCATACAAAATATTTGGCGGAAAGAGTTTTATTAGCAACGGGTATACAGGAAGAATTTCCATCCATTCCTGAAGTACGGGAATTCTATGGAAAAAGTTTATTTAGTTGTCCGTATTGTGATGGATGGGAATTAAAAGACCAACCTCTTATTATTATTTCTGAAAACGAAGATTATACGTTGCATATGACAAAATTAGTTTATAACTGGTCTACGGATTTAGTAATCGCAACAAATGGTAATGAGTTAAGTAAGCCTTTCATGGATGAACTGTGTAATAAAAATATAAGAGTTATTACAGAGCCTATTCGTTCACTACAAGGTGAAGAGGGTTATTTAAAGCGAGTAGAGTTTCATTCAGGTTTGCACATTGAAAGAGCCAGTGGATTTATAGTACCTACTTTTTTTAGGCCAAATCAATTTTTAGAACAACTTGGTTGTGAACTGCAAAGTAATGAAACTTTTGTAATAGATGATTTTGGTCGTACTTCAGAAAAAAATATTTACGTAGCAGGAGAAACAACGACTCAAGGGCCATCGTCATTAATTATTGCTGCATCACAGGGAAATAAAGCGGCGATTGCTATTAATAGTGATATTACAGATGAGCGGTTCTAACTAGCATTTAGAAGGAGGAGAAGAAGATGAATAACATGTGGGTTGATCAATTTAAATCGGATGAATATTATTATGGGCAAGAACCTAATACGTTTATTCAAGAACAAGCATTTCGTTTGGCAAATTATAATAAAGTAATAGCTTTCGCAGAGGGAGAAGGTAGAAATGCTGTTTTTTTAGCAAGAAAAGGCCTCGAAGTGACTGCTATTGACTACTCTGAGAGTGGATTAGAAAAAACAAAAAAGTTAGCCGAGAAGTATGACGTAAACGTGCATACAAAAAAGGTAGATTTATTAACTGATAGTTTACCAGATAATGAATTCGATGCGGCAATTATGGTATTTGGACATTTTCATGCTGACAATCAAAAAATGGTATTGAATAAAATGATTTATACGATTAGGCCTGGTGGATTAATAATGTTTGAAGTTTATTCGAAAAAACAATTAAATTATGGTACTGGTGGGCCAAAAGATATTGATATGCTGTATGATCCAATTGATATTCTTACTTGGTGTGAAGGGCATGAGGTTATTCATTTCTTTAATGGAGAACAAGAGCGAATTGAAGGGAAAGGACATACTGGCTTAGCTCATGTTATTCAAGTTGTTATTAGAAAATCAATATAAATGTTATTGGAAGTTGAATACTTGAATGTAAAAAGACCAGTCATTTAAGACTGGTCTTTTTATTTAGATACTAGATTATCAAGCTTCCAATATGTATTTATTAATGGAGCAACTTTACTATCTATGTACAAATACATATTATTTAAATCTTTTGGTGAATTTTTCATATTAAATACAATGTCAGTAGTTAAAGAGAAATCAGATGGAACCTTTTCAGCATTCTCATTTTGTATAAATTCACCTTCATATTTTTCACCAGTTTTTTCATCTTTTATGAAATATTTTATTTCTGTAAGATCTATTGTTTGTCCGTCAGCACGAGCATTATTAATTGTAACACGAGCTGTAAGACGCCACTCTTTGTCTATTTTTTCAAATTTTGCATTTTCAACTGTTGCTCTATAGTATCCGTTTTTAAATATTTCCCCATAATGCATTGCATTCTTTTCGAGAGCGCTCTTTTCTTGTTTTGGTGTAGCACTGCTATTACATCCTGCCATGATTCCTGTAAATATTAATGCTGTACAAGTTACCTTAATTAAAGATTTCATAGTAATTCCTTTCTGTATTGAAAAGTGAAACATAGGAATAATTTTACATCAGCAGGAAAATAAATGGAAGTTTTTTTGTGGAATATGCATGTATTTGGTATTAAAATTAATGAAATAGAAAGAGAGAAAGAACCCGCATAAAGCTGGGGAAATAAGAATTGAAAATATTGTAAAACGGAAGAAACGTGCATATAATTAACATGAAGTTTAAATTTCAGAATCTTCAATAATGGTGGTGATAACATGTTTACTGAAGAGCGTCGAGAGAACATTTTAGAATTGCTTAAGAAAGATGGAAGAGTAGTCGCAAAGGATCTTGCTAAAATATTTGATATGTCTATTGATTCTATAAGGAGAGATCTATCTATTATGGAGAAAGAGGGGTTATTAAAAAGAACGCACGGAGGTGCAATTGAACTTGCAAGAGTGAGGAACTTAGCCGTAGAGCCATCTAAACGTTATAGTAATGGCTCTATATATGAGGACGCAATCGCTAAAGTTGCTGCATCTTATATACAAGAAGGAGATTCCGTTTTTATTGGTGGGGCTTCAATTCATTGTGCCATGTTAAAATTTTTACCCGAAACATCATTCACAGTTATTACGAATTCTATAGAGATAGCTAGTTCGTTACGAGAATATAAGAACATAGAAGTGTATTTAATTGGTGGTAAGGTAAAACCTTCAGGAAATATTACTGATACACTTGCCTCTGAATTGATTAATAGTTTTACTATTGATCTTTATTTTTCTACAGGTGGTGGAGTTTCATTACATGGTATAAGTACTGCAACACCGGAAGTTGCTCATTTTGGAAAAACAGTAAGCAAAATCGCTCGAAGAAATATTTGTTTAGCTCCTCATAATAAACTCGGAATAGACTGCTTTATAAAAGGAGAGTCACTTAAAGAAATTGACCTTATAATAACAGATGAAGAGGCTAGTAAAGAAACTATTCAAGAATTTGAGAAACAAGGTAAACAAATTGTAATAGCGCCAATAGACTGCATTTAAAAGGAGTTTGAAATGATTATAAAAGGACAAGAGTTTCATATAAATGGATTAACTTATACAGTTCGTTCTGCAGCTGAGACAGATGCAGAGCAGCTATCGAAAATAAGAGTACAAATCGATGGAGAAACTGAAAATATGGATAGAGAAGAAGGTGAGGGATTTATAGCTACGAAAGGTTTCCAGGAAATAATAAAAATGGATAGTGAAAAAACGAGAAATCTCTTTTTAGTTGTGGAAGTTCATAACCGTATCGTTGGATTTTCGAGATGTGAAGGATCGGACTTAAAGAGATTGTCTCATAAAGTAGAGTTTGGCATTTGTATTTTAAAAGAGTTTTGGGGATATAGAATGGGTAAGAGCCTATTACAACAATCTATTAATTGGGCTGATGCAAATGAAGTGAAAAAGATAGCGTTACAAGTGTTAGAAACAAATGCAAAAGCAATTCAGCTTTATAAAAGATTAGGCTTCGAAGTAGAAGGCATTCTGAAAAATGATAAGAGGCTGTCGGACGGTAAGTATTACAATACGTTTGTAATGGGTAGGGTGAATAGTACTTTTCATAAAAGAGGTGAAGAAGTATGTTTTACAGAAGGAAGTACTATGTAGTAAAAAATGAATTCATAAAAATATTTAATGATCATTTCAATGATACTAATTTACCTAATCAATTAAAACATGGTTCGCGTTTAATAGGACGCTGGATGAAAGATAATAATGATGGTACGACTGATGTATTTGCAATATGGGAATATGATAGTTATGAAGATTATGAAGAAATTGAAACTAAAGTTAGAAGTGATAAGATGCATGTTAGAAGAATACATGATTGGTATGAAAAGCATGGCGGGAAAGAATATGTTTTACGAGAGTACATAATAGAGATGAAAAATGAAGAGTTACTATGTACTGTAAAATGATAGGGAGTGAAGCCTAATGGAGATTAAAACGAAATTATATATTAGTCTAGCATCCACTATTTTATTCGCAATAGCGATGATAATTTTCTTTATAAATAACAATCCGCAAAAGTGGTTTTGGTTATGTATTTTCTTTGGATCTATTATACAAAATATAGTGCTACTAAAAAAGAATAAAGAAGCGCATTGAAATATTCGAATTTTTAACATACTCGTATCTTTTTCTAATTATGTTGAAAACACTATTTCTCCTGTTCGATTGAGTCTTCACATCATGGGTAACTTCAATTGCCCATGCGATTAAACGTGAATTAGCATTCAAATACATCAAAATAAACTATATTTAATTCACCGCTTTTTAGATGAAATTGCTAGTGATGGAGAAGTTGTTATTTGTAATCAATTTTCAAAATATAAATGGACGGGAAATATGCGAAACGTAAATATCATTTTATTACAGACAATGATGGGAAATCAAAATAAATTGAGTTACAAAATGGAAATGTTTCATTAGCTGCAAAACTATTAGATGTGCCACGCAGTACGTTTTATAAACGTATGCAAAAATTTAGGCTATAAAAGTAGATTTTTGTAATCTACTTTTTCTTTATGGGCTCACGTTCTGTCGGAATGTGCGCTTGCCAGGGAAATAATAGAATAATTAGAAAGAAGATTTCCTGAAGGGGGGTAGCATGTGAAGTATATTGAAATTGGAATCGGGAATAGGTGGTTCATTCGAACGGAAACCGAAAATAAAGATGGAACTGAATTCGAGGAACGAGGAATTATTAAACCTATTTATTTTGAGTCTTTATATGTACGGATTTGGTTTCGGAAAACGTGTTTTATTTTTGATACGAAAGAGGGCTTTAAGAAAGTAAGAAAAAGTAGAGCTGAGTATAAGTTTATTGTTGGAATGGTGAGTAGGTTAAAACAATAGAATCACACAGGGGGGTGTTTTTATGATTAGAATTATCACATTCATACTCGCTTTTATTATAATGGGCTATTCTATTTACAGTTGGAATGATGATTCGAAGCAAAGTATGCTCATTTTACAATTACTTTTAGGTTTTATGCTTGCCGGTATGGGGATACAAAACGTTAAGAAGGATGAAAAAGAGAATAAGAATATGGGGCTTTTGCTATTACTTACATCACTTTTTTGTATTATTGTATCGTTAATAAAATATTTTAAATAAACCGTTACTAAGCATATTGAGTAACGGTTTATTGAGGTTATAATGTGCTATTTATATAACCCCGTCGTATACATTACCGTTAAAGTGTGTACAATTTCTTCTAATTCTAGTTCTTTATCATTTTGCACGATTGTCCAAAGAAACGTTTCATTCATAGAGAACCAGCCGCATGCGACAATCTCTTTATTTAACTCAGTTCGTACTAATTCATTTTCCTGGGAATGAGTAATGTCTTGTATAATCCGTGTTACAAAGCGTTCGCGAATCTCATCCCATTTTTGACGTATTTCTTTTGAGGTTCTTATTGCTTCTTCAACAACTTGTAATATAGCTCTTTCTTCTTGTGCTAACTGTAAAAAAGCGCGTACTTGATTCTGAATCATATCTCGTGCTTCAGCCTTTGTTTGAGGGGAAAAAGAGCGATCAGCAATATCATAAAAGCGATTCATAACATCTTCCATCAAAACGACGAGGAGAGCATCTTTGTTTTTAAAATATACATATGCTGTTCCATAACCAGTTTCTGCATGTTTAATAATTTGCGTGATTGTAGTTTTCTGAAATCCGTTTTTTATAAACATAGTATAACCGGAATGTAATAGTTTCTTTTTTGTTTCTAAGGAGCGGTGTTTTCTTGTTGAAAGAGTAGAATTTTTCAAGGAATCACCTCTTTATACTGAAATATCTGAAAATATAATTGTATTGTAAAAGAAGTTTGTATATAAAGTCAACTGACATAATATCATTGACGTTATATCAATTTAAGTGATATATTTCAATTAGTTAGAATAAAAAGAAAATTAAAAGAAGGTGACACCATGTATAAAGAACCATTTCAACCAACTTATGAGTATGCGCTTGAATGTGATAAACATGATGAACTGAAAGATTTTCAATCTGAATTTTATAAAAAAGAAGGAACAATATATTTAGATGGTAACTCTTTAGGGTTGCTTTCAAAAAGAGCAGAGAAATCGTTACTTACCTTGCTAGATTCATGGAAAGAGTTTGGGATTGATGGATGGACTGAAGGTGAGCATCCATGGTTTTTCCTTTCGGAGAAATTGGGTGAATTGACAGCACCTCTTATTGGATCTTTACCGGAAGAAACGATTGTAACCGGTTCCACGACTGCGAATATACATCAAGTTATTGCGACGTTTTATGAGCCTAAAGGAATACGAACAAAAATTCTTGCGGATGAATTAACTTTTCCGTCAGATATTTATGCACTTCAGAGTCAAATTCGTTTAAAAGGCTTAGATCCAGATGAACATTTAGTACGAGTGAAAAGCCGAGATGGAAGAACACTTTCTGAAGATGATATTATTCATGCGATGACCGATGATATCGCTTTAATATTATTGCCTTCTGTACTATATAGGAGTGGACAAATTCTTGATATGAAGCGATTAACAGCTGAAGCTCATAAACGTGGTATTCATATCGGTTTTGATTTATGTCATTCAATCGGCTCCATTCCGCATCATTTTAAAGAGTGGGATGTAGATTTCGCTGTATGGTGTAATTATAAATATTTAAATGCAGGTCCTGGTGGTGTTGCAGGCCTTTATGTAAATAATAAACACTTTAATAGACTCCCAGGATTATCTGGTTGGTTTAGTTCTAGAAAAGATAAGCAATTTGATATGGAGCATTCATTAACTGCGGCTGACCATGCTGGAGCTTATCAAATAGGGACACCTCACGTATTAAGTACTGCACCATTAATCGGTTCTCTTGAAATTTTTAAAGAAGCTGGTATTGAAAAGTTACGTGAAAAATCATTACATATTACGAGATATATGCTTGATTTAATTGAACATGAATTAAAAGGCTTTGAATTTACAATTGGAAATCCATTAGAGGATGAAAAACGAGGCGGGCATATTTATTTAGAACATGCCGAGGCGGCACGTATATGTAAAGCGTTAAAAGCAAATGGGGTTATTCCAGACTTTAGAGCTCCAAATGGAGTTAGACTTGCGCCTGTTGCTTTATACAATACGTATGAGGAAGTATGGAATTCTGTACAAATCTTAAAGAACATTATGAAAAATGAAGAATATAAAAACTTTGAAAATAAGCGAGAGGTTGTGGCGTAAGCATGAAAACATCGCAGTGGATTGATATTTCACAACCGCTAAATAATGATATCGCGACATGGCCAGGGGATACACCGTTCTCGTATGAAGTTTCATGGTCAAAAGAAGACAGTGGCTCAGTAAATGTCGGAAAGTTAACGATGAGTATCCATACAGGTACTCATATTGATGCACCTTTTCATTTTGATAATGACGGTAAGAAGGTGTTGGATTTAGATATTCAAGTTTATGTTGGTCCAGCACGGATCATTGACGTTTCTAATCTTGAAAGCATCGGGAAAAAGGAATTAGAAAACTTTCATTTAGAAGGTGTAGAACGATTGTTATTACGTACATCTTCACATGGTAAAGCAAATGAATTCCCAGATGTAATCCCGCATTTACGCGCAGATATTGCAGCCTTTCTTTCTGAAAAGGGAATTCGTTTAATCGGAGTGGACGTACCATCTGTTGATCCTTTAGATGATAAAGAACTAGCAGCACATCATCAATTATTTAAACATGGAATTCACATTTTAGAAAATGTCGTACTCGATCACGTAGTAGACGGCGATTACGAACTTATTGCATTACCACTTGCATTAACAGATGCGGATGGGAGTCCAGTTCGAGCTGTTATTAGACCAATATAAGTAGAAATGAACACAAAGGGGCGTTTGGCTAATATGAAAGAAAATGAAAAGGTAATTATGGAAAAAGGGATTCATACGGATTTTAAGGAGAATATGACGTACGGAGAGTATTTACAGCTAGATAGCTTATTATCTAGTCAACAAAGATTATCAGATCATCATGATGAAATGTTATTTATCGTTATCCACCAAGCGAGTGAGCTTTGGATGAAACTAATTTTACATGAATTGAATGCTGCAATTGAATCTATTAAACAAGATAAATTACCACCAGCTTTTAAAATGTTAGCACGTGTATCAAAAATTCAGTCGCAAATTATTCAATCTTGGGATATTCTTGCGACATTAACACCATCAGAATATATTGAGTTTCGTGATTCACTTGGTCAGGCTTCAGGTTTTCAATCGTATCAATATCGAATGATTGAATATGCACTTGGTTATAAAACACCACATGCATTAAAGATTTATGAAAAGGACCCAGAATTACATGCTCGTCTTCATAAAGCACTTCATACACCAAGTTTGTATGATGTGGCGATACAAGCGCTTGTTAAAGAAGGATTCCCAATTCATAAAGATGTGTTAAATCGTGATATTACGCAGCCTTACGAAGAGGATGCAACTGTAGAAGCGGCTTGGATAGAAGTATATGCGGACGTGCAGAAATATTGGGATTTATATCAGCTTGCAGAGAAATTAATCGATATTGAAGACTGGCTACAACAATGGCGTTTCCGTCATATGAAAACGGTAGAACGAATTATTGGTCATAAAATGGGAACAGGTGGCTCTTCTGGCGTATCTTATTTAAAGCGAGTGCTTGATCAATGCTTCTTCCCAGAGCTTTGGAACGTTCGAACGAAATTATAAAAATAAACTTGTCAGCTATTAAATGCTGGCAAGTTTATTTTTTGTTTTAATAACAAATATGATTTAATAGAGAGAACGAAATGAATAACAAATATTACATAACCATTTAGATGGAGGAAGATTTCTTGAATTTCGAGCAATTACAAAATAAATTTGAAAAGAAAAAGGTTAATACATTTCTTGTTTATCAAAAGGGGGAATTAACGACTGAGTACTATAAAACGATAGACTGTGCAAATGACTTATTTAAAATTAATTCGATTACAAAAAGTATCGTATCTATATTAATTGGTATCGCAATTGATAAAGGATTTATAAATAATATACATACACCAATCACAACATGGATTCCCAATGTGCCGGAGGAAAAGAGGGAATTAACGCTGTATCATTTATTAACGATGACAACAGGAGAAAATTGGAAAGAGTTCGGAAATGGGGTTGTTTTCCCGAATGATTTTGTGGAATCAGACAATTGGGTGCAATACATTTTAGAAAAGCCGTTCATTGAAGAAATAGGTACGAAAATGAATTATAATTCAGGTTCTTCTCATTTACTTAGTTACATCATTCAAGAAGCAACTGGAATGTCGACGGAGCAGTTCGCGAAAAAGTATTTATTTGAGCCGTTAAACATTACGGAGTATGAGTGGCAACAAGACCCGCAAGGTATATATGTTGGCGGATTCGGTATGAAAATGAAATCTATAGATTTATTAAAGTTAGGAAAAGTATGTTTGAACAATGGATATTGGAAGGGAAATGATATTGTATCATCGAAATGGTTAGAAGAATCAGGTGAGGCTCTATTTGAAACGTATGAACATGTCGGAGCATATGGATATCACTGGTGGGTATTAAATAACGAAAGATTTCACATACCGTATTGTATGTATTTTGCTATGGGATACGGAGGGCAATACATTATTATCATTCCGCAGTTAGAGCTCGTAGCTGTAATTAGTAGCCACATGCCAAAACGTGGCCTCGTACCATTAAAGTTATTTATAGAGCATATAAAAGAGAATTCCAATCATAAATAAGTAGAGAAATGAGGTGTTTTATGAGAAGTGCAAAAATGATAGCGATTTATAGACTGTTATTAAGTCTTCTAGCGTTTAGTGCACTTATTACTCAATTTGTTACAAGGGCACAAGTGAAACCGTTCAATCCAGTTAACTTTTTTAGTTTCTTCACAATTGAAAGTAATATTTTAGTTGCGGTAATTCTACTATTTAGTAGTTTTGGGACAGCCCTATTTGGACGTTCCGAGCAATTTGGAGTTCTTCGCGGTGCAGCTACAGTATACATACTGTCAACAGGACTTATTTATTTTTTGTTATTAAGGGGATTAGAAGAGTCACTTCAAACAGCGATACCATGGGTAAATACTGTACTTCATTACATCATGCCATTAGCGATGATTTTAGATTGGGTTATAAATCCACCTACGAAGACCATTACATGGAAACAGGCTGCGAGTTGGCTTGTTTTCCCGCTTTTATATGTTGTCTATAGCTTAATACGCGGGCCATTCGTGAATTGGTACCCATATCCGTTTTTAGATCCGAGAATAGGTGGATATGGGAGAGTATTTTTATATAGTATAGGGATATCTGTTGTTATTGGAGCTATTTGCGGATTAGTAAAAATGTTAGGTAATCGATCTTTGCATATAAAAAATAATCCTCCTTATTAAGGAAGAAGTACATAAAGAAACCTCTGTCTGTATGTAAAGACGGAGGTTTTTTTGTTTTACCGACTTGTCTTCTGAAAGGACATCTTTAAAAATTCCTCTGTTTTCGTATCAAACTCTACATCCACAAAAACACCATACTCTTTTCCACCCTCACGTAGCCATAATTTAAACTTTTCAACTGTTATTTGAACAGTTTTTGGTTGTCTACCTATATGAAGGTAATCGATAATCTCAGCTTTCGGATATTGTTCTTTCGTTTTTTCAACGGCTAGTTTACCCCATTTTGCATATGGCGGCTGTGCGTGAACAATAGATGGGTCGGTATATATATTTGAACATGTTGTTATTAAAAAAAATATAAATGCTGTACGTACGAAGAATCGCTTCATAATAAGCTCCTTTTATTCTTTTTGTATATTGTTTACATATTTCTTCAAGCATATAAGTTTGGATTTTTTTGTCTTCTTTACATAAAAGCGAGGGTTTTACAAAACATAACCATGAAATCATTTCCGTAATTAAGGAGGGAAATACATGCGTCAAAAAGCTGTTTTTAAAATAGCGATTTTGCTTGTCTTTATCGGGCTATCTTTAATGGTAAGTAGTATACAGACCAAAAATGTGGAAGCCTTCTCTAATCAAGTGATTCAAAGAGGGGCATCTGGAGAAGATGTCATTGAACTGCAAACTCGTTTGAAATATAACGGATTTTATACGGGGAAAGTTGATGGTGTTTTCGGATGGGGTACATATTGGGCACTTCGAAACTTTCAGCAAAAATTCGGATTGCCAGTTGATGGTTTAGCGGGTGCTAAAACGAAGCAAATGCTTGTAAAGGCAACGAAGTATGATAAGTCGACCGCTAATAAAGATACTACAACTAATAAAGGGAACAGTGGTGGAGGTAAACAGGAAAATAAGCCGCCAAAAAGTACAGGGACAAATGTTCCAAACGGTTATTCTCAAAATGACATTCAGTTAATGGCAAACGCTGTATACGGAGAATCCCGTGGTGAGCCGTATTTAGGACAAGTTGCAGTAGCTGCGGTTATTTTAAACCGTGTCACAAGTGCATCATTTCCAAATACTGTTTCAGGAGTAATCTTTGAGCCAAGAGCATTTACAGCAGTAGCAGATGGACAAATATATTTAACGCCAAATGAAAATGCGAAAAAAGCCGTATTAGATGCGATCAACGGATGGGACCCAACTGGGAATGCATTATATTATTTCAACCCAGATACTGCGACAAGTAAATGGATTTGGACTCGTCCACAAATTAAAAAAATTGGTAAGCATATTTTCTGTAAATAGAGCGGAGGTGGAAACATGTTACGAGGTATTATCATCGTATTGTTAACAGTAGGTGTAGTCGGAACAGGGTATTGGGGCTATAAAGAGCATCAAGAGAAAAATGCAGTATTAATTCGAGCGGAAAATAGTTATCAGCGTGCGTTTCATGATTTAGCATATGAAGTTGATTTATTACACGATAAAATTGGAACAACACTGGCGATGAATTCACGTTCCTCATTATCGCCAGCTTTAGTAGATGTATGGCGTTTAACATCAGAGGCTCGTTCTGATGTAGGACAATTACCTTTAACATTAATGCCATTTAATAAAACGGAAGAGTTCCTTGCGAATATCGGTGATTTTAGTTATCGTGCAGCGGTTCGTGATTTAGAAAAAGATCCGTTAAATGATCAAGAATATAAAACGTTACAAGGTTTATATTCAAATGCAGCAAATATACAAGATGAACTGAGAAAAGTGCAGCATCTTGTATTGAAAAATAATCTTCGCTGGATGGATGTAGAAATGGCTCTTGCGTCAAACCAAGATCCAGCAGATAACACAATTATCGATGGATTAAAGACGGTAGAAAAGAATGTAACATCATACTCGTCCACAAACTTTGGACCGACTTTTACAAGTGCACAAAAGAATAAAAAAGGCGGATTTGAAGCAAAAGGAAAGGCGATTTCGAAAGCGGAAGCGGAAAAAATCGCGAAATCATTTTTAAACTTAAAAGGGAATGAAAAAGTAGAAGTTGAGAAAAGTGGAAAAGGTGCAAAAGAATCATTCTACAGTGTGAAAATTCAAGATCCAGCAACGAACAATGAGTATTATATGGATATTACCGGAAAAGGTGGATATCCAATTTGGGTAATGAACAACCGAAAAATTAAAGAGCAAAAAATCAGTTTAAATGATGCAGGAAGTAAAGGATTAACATTTTTAAAGGATCACAAGTTTACAAATATGGAGCTGTTTGATAGTTCTCAATATGATAATATCGGTGTGTTTACGTACGTTGTAAATGAAAATGGAGTGCGTATTTATCCAGAAGCAATCCAAATGAAAATTGCCTTAGATGATGGGTCGATTGTTGGTTTTTCCGCAAAGGAATATTTAGCATCACATCAAAAACGAACGATTCCGAGTGCGAAGCTAACCGCTGCTGAGGCGAGAAAGAAAATTAACCCCGATGTAAAAGTTATGGAAGAACGTAAAGCTGTAGTAGTAAATGACTTGCATAATGAAGTACTTTGTTATGAATATATTGGTACTTTAGGGAAAGATACGTACCAAATTTTCATTAACGCAAATAGCGGAGCAGAAGAAAAAGTGAAAAAGATGCAAGCTGTTGAAAAAATTTATGATTAAACATCAATGATAAAGTGGTGAAAATAATGAAAATCATTATATATATGTTAATGCTTTGTTTCGTTATTACTGGATGTAGCATTGGAAAAAAAGACAATCCTAATGAAAAGCCAGAACAAAAAAATGTCTCGATGAAAAATGTTACGTATACAAATAAATCAAATAAGCCAAATGAAAAAGCAGCTGATCATCTGGCATCTTTAGCTGCAAGTATACCTGGTGTAAACGATGCGACAGCAGTAGTAGTTGGGAAGTATGCTGTTGTAGGTATTGATGTGAAAGCGAAACTTGATCGAACTCGCGTTGAGTCAATTAAGTATTCTGTTGCAGAAAGTTTAAAGAATGACCCGAACGGTGCAAATGCAGTCGTTGTAGCAGATGTTGATACGTATGAAAGACTAAAACAAATAGGCAAGCAAATTAAAAAAGGTAAAACTGGTGAAGGCATACTTGATGAATTAGCAGCAATTGTTGGCCGAGTAATGCCGCAAGTTCCAAATGATATGATTGAAAATAGAGAAACGAATCCGATTAAAGATAATGATAAACAATTACCAAAAGATGAAGAACAAGAACTACGAAAAGAACAAGAAGATCAGTCAAATAACCATTTGAAAAAATAGTGAAAACCCCGTACTAAATTGTACGGGGTTTTTCTTCAAGATTAAATATTCAGTTTATTTTTAAGGGAATATATGGTTTAATAATGAGGGGAGGGACAGCCGTTATGATGAAAAAAAGCGCACTCATATTAGGTAGTTTATGCATAGGTTTTAGTATGACAGCGTGTGACCAGAAGAAAGAAGTGAAGAAGAAAACAGCTATGTCTTCTACTATAACGGAAAATAAAAAGCAAGAGACCATTAATATAAATCATTTCTCAAATATTAATGAAGGAATGACTTATTTAGAAGTGAAAGATTTAATCGGTTTTGAAGGGGATTTACTCATAGAAGAAGGGGAAGAACATTCTACACGAATTAAGCAAATTTTTGCTTGGAAAGGAAACGATCCAAAATCATTTGCTAAAATAACATTTTTGGATGGAAAAGTGCATTCTAAAACACAGCAAGGTTTAAGTTAATAACTTGAAGGAATGGGAGAGTTAAGCATGAACATACATACAGGAGAAATACAATTAGTGCCGTATAAGGAGCAATATAAAGAGATAATACAATCATTTACTTTACCAAGTGAACAAGTTCAATTTACGGCGAATCCAGGTGAATTACTGGAGAAAGCGAAAAATGATCGAACGAAAAATGTAGTTGTTATTTTAGACTATAACGGAGTACCTGTTGGTGTATTTATATTACAAACAGGTGATAGGGTACAAGAGTTTACAGAAAATAAGGATGCCATACTTTTAACTTCTTTTTCCATTAATCACAATAAATAAAATAAAGGATATGTTAAAAAATCATTGGCGTTATTACAAGACTTTGTAAAATATTATTATCCAGTAAAAAATGAAGTGATTCTTGCTGTAAATGAAAAAAATATTCCGGCACAAAAGTTATATGAGAAAGTTGGATTTCAAGATAAAGGGTTTAGAAGAATGGGACCAATTGGACAACAATTCATATTACATTTACCTATAACGAGATAATGAGATAACAAAGCTTACTCTTGAAAAAAATCATGTAGTAAGTTTTTTAATTTGAGATATTTTCCGTACATGATATGTTAGATGTATTAAAGTAAGTATTCGAGAAGCATGAAGGTGCAAAACAATTCGATTGTTAAGCATTTAAATACGTGAGGGGTAATCATATGACAATTTATATTGCACTACTACGGGGAATTAATGTAGGTGGACATAAAGTAATCAAAATGGCAGATTTGAAAATAACGTTTGAATCAATAGGGTTAAAAAGAGTGAAAACATATATTCAAAGTGGAAATGTAGTGTTTGAGTCAGAAGAAGAGATAAGTTTTTTAAAGGAACGAATTGAATGTGAAATTAAGAACGTTTTTGATTTCAATGTTCCAGTCATGTTACGAACAAATGATGAATTTATTAATATTATTAAAAAGTGTCCTTACGAGACCCATTCGTTATTAGAAGGAGAAAGTGTACATGTGGCCTTTTTAGCTAATCCACTTTCTGAAGAAGACAGTAAGCGGTTACTTATGTACAAAAGTGACATAGAAGATTGCCATATCGAAGGAAGAGTAGTGTATTTATTTTTCAAAAAAAGCATTCGTAATTCTAAACTAATGAACCAGTTTCAAAAATTACATACGCAAGCTACAGTAAGGAACTGGCGGACTGTGAATAAGCTGAAAGCAATAGCAGAAGGTATTTAAACATAAAAAAGTGGTTTTCTGCATTTAGAAAACCACTTTTTTTATTTATATTGTTTGGCGACAATGAGTTCAACAATAGGGAAAATAAGAAAGGAAGAACAGAGTGCAATAAAGAGTGGAAGGTTTTTTACACCATCCAAATTGGAACCCATAGAAAATCCTTCCGAGCAGAGTAATATAAGGAACATAACACCTACAAGCACAAAATACGCGATTTTAAAGCTTTTATATGTAATTTGTTGTCCCATCTCATCTTGACTTTCTTTCGATACTCCGTTTGGATCTCCCCATGTAATATGATTAATTAAATTACTAAGTATTAAAGAAGCAGCGAAAATTGTCCCGCCAAAAATCGAGCCTTCAGTTGCATATTTGTATGCGCCATGTCCGAGTATCGCGATTAACGATAAAACAATGATTACAAAAATAATCTTTTTAGTATTCAATATATAATTGCACCTCCACCATTGTAAAAAACTCTTTACATCCATAGTATAAAATTGGAAAAGTCTTATGTCAAATGTTTTTTACATATGAAGTGAGTGTTTATAATTTTTTATTTTTGGGATAAATAAAAAATTAAATTACATTTGAATGTAAAAGAATGGGTTCGCATATATTTGGAAGGGATGTCAGATTAATTTAGGGGGTAGTTATGTCTATTCTTTTAAAAGCTGGTGCAGATGCAGGAAATAATGGTTTGAAGTTAATGGTGAAAGGGCAGGAACCTATTTTTATTCCGAGTATTTATTCCTTATATATAGGTGAGTCTACGGGGTTGTTAGATGAGGGTGAAGTTTCATCGTCAGAATTAGAGAATCACATTGATGTGACCATTAGTTCTCCATCGCTAATGTTAAATAATGTACGATACATCGTTGGAGAAAAAGTGATTCAAGATCAATTAAAAGGTACTGAAGTGGAGAAAAAATCAAATAAATCTACTGATGAGTTAATGGTCATTACAATCCTTTCAGGTTTAGCGATAAGTGCTATGCGTCAAAGCCCTACTTCAAGTCATATTAATATTCGTTATGATTTATCTGTTGCTCTTCCAATGCAACTTATTACACAGGAAATTGCTGCTGAAAATGCGAAACGGTATATGGGTAATCACAAGGTCATATTCCATTATCCAAATGGACGCGATGTTACGATTAATGTTTCTATTGAGTTTTGTAAATGTCTACCTGAAGGCGCTTCTGGGACGTGGGGGATTGTATATGATGAGGAAGGAAATGTTGTGAAACATAAAATAGAATGTGAACAAAATCAAGTTTCAGAAATTGATTTTGTAGATAAAACTTTATTGTCTTTTGATATTGGCGCGGGGACAACGGAAGAAGTTGTTTCATTAGGGGTAAATTTCCGTCCGCAATTAAGTAAAGGATTATCATATGGTGTAAAAGAAACGTTACTACAAATTATTACGAGATGGAATCGGAAATATCCTACGAAAACAATTGATAGCATTACAGAATTTAACCAAATTTATTTAAATGAAAAGCACCCAAGAAATGCATTGTTAGTTGAGGAATCGCAGCCAGCATTTTTAGGTTTAGCAGCACGTGTCGCAACGGATATTATTAACAAAATTGATGATATGAAAGACGATCCATATGTATTTATTTATGGTGGGGGCGCAGTTATTATTAAAAATAGCTTAAAAATGATTTTGAAACAAAAAGGACGCTTGAAAAATGTGATCTTTGTAGATAACCCGTTATTCACCAATGCTCGTGGGTTATTAGTATATACATGCTCGCCAAAATATAGAGAGCATAAGCAAAAAGAGTTAGGGTTTACAAACTTAACGATAAGTTAGTTGGTGGAAGTATGCGATCTAGGCGATATAAACGTGGTGATCGAGTGAAAATTAATATTAATAAATCGGTATCGCCTGAAATGATTGCTTGGCTTAATAAACAATCTAATCCAACTAATTTCTTTTTCTTTGCGGCCCAGCAATTATTTAAACAAGTAGGAGATATTGATGTATCAAAAACCTTGCCAAGTAGCCATGTTTTTTCTTTATATATAGAACCATCATCTCTATTAAAAGTTGAAATGAATCCATTTAAACACGTACCACTAGAAAATAGTAAATCCACCGAAAATGTAAAAAAAAAATCGTGGGAATCTGTTGACCAGTTAGATTGTCCATTTTTTTAAGCATAGAAAAATATAGGTAGAGCCCATCACTATACATACGAATGCAGTGATGGGTTTTTGGTATTGTATCGTAATCTTTATAAAGTGAAACTATAATCAGTGGGGGTTTTGTTCATCCCCCACTGATTATTAGCCTTCACCAATCGGGCGTTTACGGACAGTTTATCTCCCACCTAATTTCTTTGCTTCAGCTGAATTTTGAGGTGGGAGTTTTACTGCCCACAAATAGCGGGATAAATAGAAGGGGCAAAACAATTTGTGCCCCTTCTAATAGTTGTTCTTATCTTATACGGGATATATGTTCTGAAACTGCTTTAATAATTTTATCCCAGTCATCGGGATGAATCTCGTGCCCTGTACCTTCAAGGGATAATAGCTTTGAGTTCGGAATTTCATCAATAAGTGCGAGTCCATGTTCAAGTGGAAGAGCTGTATCATGCGTACCATGAATTACTAAAGTAGGTACTAGTAACGACTTTAGTATACCTTCATAAGAATAATCACCTGTAAGGAGGGCGTGATTAAACATACTTAATAGATTGTTAGCACGTTCTATTTCTTGCTTTACTTGTTTTAAAGTTCTTGCTTCATCAAATATACGCTTTGATCCACAGAGTAGACGTGATCCTGTAATTAAATATTTCGCTATAACATCTTTATTTGTCCAATCTAAATTTGCACCATTAGCATGATGTGTCAAAATTCTTTCATCCATTGGAGGCAAATCACGAGTATTGTTATCAGATCCAATAACGCTTGTTGCTAGTAATGTTAAGGTCAAAATTCTTTCTGGGTGTTTTACTGCAGCAATTTGAGTAATCATACCTCCTAATGACATGCCAAAAAGGTGTGCCTTGTCAATATGATACGCATCGAGTACTCCGATTGCATCTTCAGCCATATCTGCTACAGTGTAATTGGAAGTCCCAGGCTCATATGTAACAGAACGCCCAACATCACGGTTATCATAGCGAATGACAAACCTTCCTGTGCTAGCCAACCTTTCACAAAATTCTTCATCCCAATAAACCATTGAACACGTAGCTCCCATAATTAATAATATTGCTGGGTTATTAGGATTTCCAAAGCTTTCTGTACATATATCAATACCGTTTACTTTGAAAACTTGTTCACTCATAGCACACTCTCCGTTTCATTTAAAGGTCATTAATAAATAAAGAGAAATATAACTTTGGGTGTTTCTTAGGCGTAAATTAGATTGTATTTAAGTGAAATAAATGTTTTTTGCACTCATGATGCTTAATTAGTAGAGTAGCATAAATATCACCTCCAAACATATTTATTTTCATTCAAGGCGAAAAATTTTGAAAAATAATTGTTTGTTATTAAAATAAACAGCAAGGGGGAGAGGAAATGAAATCAATTGTTATTGATCAATATGGTAGTGTTGAAGAATTACAAGAAAGACAAGTTCCTAAACCAGTTGTTAAATGTAATGAAGTATTAATACGTATACACGCAACATCTGTCAATCCTGTTGATTGGAAAATAAGAAAGGGAGACTTACAAGAAAAGTTGCGATTTTCATTTCCAATTACATTAGGATTAGATGTTGCTGGAATAGTTGAAGAAGTTGGAGAAGATGTGAATCATTTTAAAATAGGAGATAAAGTGTTTACGAAACCTGAAAATATAGGGAAAGGTTCTTATTCTGAATACATTACAGTGAAATCAAATTTAGTATCGCAAATGCCTAATAATCTTAATTTTGAAGAAGCAGCATCTATACCTCTTGCAGGACTAACAGCTTGGCAAAGTCTTGTTGATTACGCACAAATAAAAGAAAATGACCGAGTATTAATTCATGCTGGAGCGGGCGGAGTAGGGAGTTTTGCAATTCAAATCGCAAAATCATTTGGGGCCTTTGTCGCAACAACTGCAAGTAGTAAAAATGAAGAGTTTTTAAAGTCTTTAGGTGCTGACCTTGTTATTGATTATAAAAAAGATAAATTTGAAGAGCTACTATCAGATTATGATATTGTGTTAGATACAATCGGCGGAGAAGTACAAGAAAAAAGTTTTCAAATTATTAAATCTGGTGGTGTTCTAGTTTCTATCGTTCATGAACCACTTCATGAAGTAAAGGGGATAAAATCAGGGTTTTTATGGTTGAAACCAAGCGGGAAGCAATTGGACGAATTATCTGTTTTGATTGAGCATGGAAAAATTAAACCTATCATCAGTAAGGTTGTTCCGTTTAATGAAGAAGGAATTAGAGAAGCTCATATTTTAAGTGAAAGTCAGCATGTTAGAGGGAAAATTGTAATTACGATGGAATGATATTTACATAAATATACGAGTGGTGACTATATGAGATGAAAATAGTCACCACTCGTATATACTATAATTTTTGCTATCGTGAATACATTTTTGGACATTCATCACCACTTGGTTCGTAAAAGCAATGGCTTTTAAATTGCCCTGCAAACGGCTGATTATACCATTCGGGTGGACAAGCTCCAACTGGACGGAAATACCAAAGAGCCCATCGTGCTGGCCAGCGCCATTCACCTTGTAAAACTTTTCTTGCGATTTCTTTTTCTGATTCACGGGCACGTTGATAAAAGTAACCGTATTGAACTGCTTCGAATCCGCCAGGGCTTTGATATACTGCATCACGCACAGATCGAAGTTGTTTGAAATCTAAGCAATCACAAAATACACGGTTTACTACAACACATCCAACAAGTTGTTCACCTTGTCGTCCTTCGCCCTCAGCTTCAGCACGGATTAAACGTGCTAGTAAATCAACGTCACTTTCGTTGTATGGAATAAGGGGCATTGTAATACCACCTTTCTTTACCTGTTATAGTAAAGAGTGTATGTTTCAAAATGAGCTAAGTGCATTTTTCTTGAAAATAACTACTAATTTTAAAAAGGAGCTTATGCAGATAAAAGCTAATTATTACATAGAAGATAAAAACGAAAAAGGAGAGGTACTATGCATCGTATTCATAAAGAACATATCATTTACGCAATGTCACCAGAAAATAATCCATGTATTGAAGTAGAAATTGGGAGCCGTCTTGTATTTGAAACATATGATTGCTTTGAAAATCAAATTGATTCTGAAGATGTTGTGTTTCAAGAATTAGATTGGAATCGAATAAATCCAGCGACCGGACCTGTACATATTAAAGGTGCAGAACCTGGTGATATATTAGTCGTAACGATTGAAAAGATTAAAATTGCAGAGCAGGGTGTTTTAACTACAGGTGCGAACCTAGGTGTAATGGGTGATGAGCTAAATGAAAATACAGTAAAAATTGTCCCAATACATAATGGACATGTTTCATTTTCAAATGAACTGCAAATTCCAATTAATCCAATGATTGGTGTGATTGGTACTGCACCGAAAGAAGAGAGTATTTCATGTGGTACACCGCATGATCACGGCGGGAATATGGATTGTAAAGAAATCAAAGAAGGTACAACGTTATTATTACCTGTAAATGTTCCTGGTGCTCTTTTAGCATTAGGCGATTTACACGCTGCGATGGGTGATGGTGAAATTGGTGTTAGTGGAGTAGAGGTTGCTGGTGAGGTAACTGTAACTGTTCAGACTATAAAAGGAAAGAAATGGCCATTACCATTGGCTATTCAAAAAGAAAAAATAATGACGATTGCTTCAGAGAAATTGCTAGATGATGCAGCGAATCGTGCTGTACGTAATATGGTGACATTTTTACATGAAGAATTAGAAATGTCTAAAGCTGATGCAACTCTTTTATTATCAGCAGCAGGTAATTTAAAAATTTGCCAAGTTGTGGATCCACTAAAAACGGCGCGGATGGAACTAGGAAGGGAATATGTGGAGAAGTTAGGATTTTCTCTAAATGCATTTCATATTAAATAAGAAAAATAGAAAAAGGATACTTTTGTATAAAAGTATCCTTTTTCTATTTTACGGATTTTGTGAAAAGAGGTAGTATTTATTTATATAAGTATATTTGAGATTGTGGATCAAAAAGGAGTTCAGAGATGGTTAAAATTATGATTGTTGAAGATGATATGAAAATTGCGGAGCTATTATCAACATATGTTGCGAAATACGGTTACCAAGGAATTATTGTAACGGATTTTCAAAATGTGTTAGACATATTTTTAGAAGAACAACCGGAGTTAGTTTTATTAGATATTAATTTACCAAGTTTTGATGGTTACTATTGGTGTCGTCAAATTCGCGGGGTTTCCACATGTCCGATTTTATTTATTTCGGCCCGTGAAGGTACGATGGATCAAGTTATGGCGTTAGAAAATGGTGGCGATGATTTTATTCCGAAGCCGTTTCATTATGAAGTTGTAATGGCGAAAATTCGTAGTCATTTAAGACGTGCTTATGGAGACTATGCACCGAAACTAGAAGAACGAATGATTGAGCAACAAGGTCTTAGTTTATATCCCGAAAGACTTGTATTAAAACTTAGGAACCAAGAGATTGATATAACGAGAAACGAAGCCATTTTATTAGAGATGTTAATGAAAAACCATCCGCGTGTTGTTAGTAGGGAAGTATTATTAAATAAATTATGGGATAGTGAATCTTATGTTGATGATAATACATTAAGTGTAAATACAACACGTGTGCGTAAAAAGTTAAAAACGTTACAAATTGAAGGAGCAATAGAAACAATTCGTAGTGTTGGATATAGATTACATATTACTTGGGATAATGGTATGGAAAAATGATAAGGTTATTTATAAGTGATCATATACCACTTATTTGTTTTACTGCGATCCAACTACTAGCCATATTCTTAGTTTATTGGTTTGATGGGCATAATCATATTTCAACGGCATTATATGCAATGTTTTTAGGTGCTTTTTTTATGGTAAGTTATTTAGTATTTCGTTATTTTACACATCGTTCTTTTTATGAACGTTTAGCAAATCCGTTGCAATCTTTGGATGAATCTGTTCAAAAATCTGATTTTGCAGTTTTATCTACTGCTCTCCAAGATTTGCTCGAAGTACAATATCGACATTATCAAAATCAGCTCCAGTTACAAGAGAGGAAAAATAATGATCATTTAACCTTTATGAATCAGTGGATTCATCAAATGAAAACACCTTTATCAGTAATAGAATTAATTACACAAGATGAAGTGGATTCACGTTTTGAAAGTATTAATGAGGAAACAGATAGGTTGAAAAAGGGGTTAGAGATGGCACTGTATGTCGCACGTTTAGAAGCATTTACACAAGATTTTTATGTAGAAAGAGTACAACTACATAAAATAGTGAATGATTCCGTGCATGAACATAAACGCTTTTTTATTCGGAATTTTGTATACCCAGAGCTTGAAATTGATAAGAGTATTACTGTAGAAAGTGATGCGAAGTGGTTACAATTTTTAATTGGACAAATAATATCGAATGCGATTAAATATTCATCAGGTAGTAGAGAAAAGATTAAAGTGAAAGTACGTAAGGAAGGTAATACAGTTGTACTTGAAATTACCGATAGTGGCGTAGGGATACCGAAGCAAGATTTACCAAGAGTATTCAAACCTTTCTTTACAGGAGAAAACGGTAGAGATTTTAAAGAATCAACTGGAATGGGGCTCTATCTTGTATATGAAATTACGAAACAATTAGGACATAGTGTAGGAATCCATTCAGAGGTTGGTAAAGGTACCGTTGTACGAATTATATTTTTTAATGTGTAAATAAGTGAACTAGGCTAAAGAACTTTGGAGATAAGTTTTTTAGCCTTACTTTATCCCGCTTTAATGGGCAGTAAGACCCCCACTGATTAAAGTTTCACTTTATAGCGATTATATGAAATGGTAAAAGGTCATCTTAGTATGTATAATGACACGCTAATAAATACGATCTTTAAATTAGAAGTATTTAATAAAAAGCTGATAAATAGTTTTTGTAAGAAAAAAGCCACCTCTTTGAAAGAGATAGCTTCATGAATCCATCCTATGAATAGGTGTATCAACATTAATAAGTATAATGTTCGAATTCGTGATATGTTTTGTGGATTATAATAGAATTAGTCTTTTGTTTTTTTATAATACAGTATTGTAATTAAGTAAACAAACTTAATAATGTATATCCAATTAATCCTAAAATAGTGATAGGAACCATCATTAAGAAAGAAGAAATTCGATTAGCATTAGAGCGTTCTAACACAAGAATCAAGATAATCCCGACTATCACTTCGGTATATCCAACAGGTAACATGTGACTATAGTCTTCAAAATTTAAAAGAATGTGAAGTCCATCCGTTACAAAAACTCCACTAATAAGCGCGCTTCCGAATTTATGAAGTGGATTTGTAGTATCTTTCCATAGAAAACCTGCAATTCCAAAGATAGTTCCTCCTATAAATGCACATACAATCCATACAGATATAAAATAAATAGAGTGAGCTACATTTTTAATAACTATTGCATAACCATAATAGCCTAATACCATGCCGAGTAGTGCAAGGATACCAGAAAGTATAGCTGTACGCTTAGAATAACTAAAGCTAGCCACGAAAAAGGATGGAACTAACCAAACACTTCCTAGATTAGCTAATGAATGCCAATGTCCTGGAAGTATACCTTGCCCTAATTTAGTTAGTATACCAACAATTATCCCTACTATAATCGGGATGAGAAAAATCTTTAAAAACATATTTAACTTTGTGATTTTTAATGTCCTGTCCATAAATTCAATCCTTACATTAATATTTTCTACAAACATATAATAGCTTATTAAAGGGGAGTAATCAATAAAAATTTATCGAAAAACAATAAGTGATTATTGGATAGCGAATAACATTTTCTTTTTATTTATAATTTATTAGAAGGAGGGCTTTTTTGCTAGTTGTGAATGATAGGGGGATTGAAATGGATATTCGTAAAATGAGATATTTCATAACAGTGGCAGAAGAATTAAACTTTAGTCGTGCAGCAGAACGGCTTAGGATGGCACAACCTCCTTTAAGCCAAGAAATTCGTAAATTAGAAGATGAATTGGGCGTTCAACTTTTTCATCGAACAAAAAGAATGGTTGAACTAACCAGTGCAGGGAAAATATTTTTAGAAGGTGCGCGGCAAACGTTGCTTCAAGTAGATAGAACTATTAAAGAAACACAGCTTGCGGATGAAGGGAAGATAGGACATTTAATAATCGGTTTTGTCGATTCTACAGAAACCGTAATAGACATATTAAAAAAATTTCGAGAACGTTTTCCTAGAATACAGCTTATATTACGCGAGATGACAACAGACCAGCAAATAAAAGCGCTATATGAAAAACAAATTCATATTGGATTTATTCGTTCCAAGCAGGATAATGAAATATTAGTTTCCGAAGTTTGTTCTGAGGAATGTTTAAAATTAGTTTTGCATGAAGATCACCCTTTAGTTTCGTTACGTAACATTTCAATCAAATCATTAGTTGATGAACCATTTATTTTATTTCCACGTCATTTCGGTACTAACTTTTATGATTTAATTATTAGTTACTTTTGGGAACATGGAGTAAGTTTAAATATTGTTCAAGAGGCGATCCAAATGCAAACTATTGTGAATTTAGTTGCAGCAGGAATGGGGATTTCTGTCGTTCCATCATCGGTGGAAAGCTATAAAAAATCGGGTGTCATGTATAAAGACATTCAAGAAAATACACCAAAAATAAATTTATATGTTGGATGGAGACAAGATGAAAAGTCTGTCGTATTAGAGAACTTCTTAACAGTTGTTAGAGAGGTTTATACGACTTCACAATTTGAATTTAAAAAGTAAAGGCCCATCTTGATGGGATGGGCAGTCGGAAAGTTGGATAGGAAAACTTCTATTTTTATTTTAAAGTCATTGAAGATTCAACCTGTTTTACTCGGATCGTACTCAGCGAAACCTTTTAGTATATTATCAATCTGATCCATAATTTCAGGTTGCAATTTAACACTAGAAGCAATTACGTTTTCTCTTATTTGCTCCGGATTTGAAGCGCCAATAATTGCAGAGGAAACAGCTGGATTTTGTAGTACCCAAGCAACTGCGAGTTGTGGTAGGGTAAGATTAGTTTCTTGCGCGATGGGATTGAGTTTCTGAATTGCAGTGAGTACATCATCACTCATCCAACGTTGCACGAGTTTGTGGAAAAATGGTTTACCAGCATCTGAATTAGCACGTGATTGAGTCGGCAAGGGTTTACCAGGTTGATATTTTCCAGAGAGAATGCCTTGTGCGAGGGGAGACCATACAACTTGACCAAGTCCCTCACGTTGACATGTTGGTATTACATCAGTTTCAATAACTCGCCACAACATCGAATATTGAGGTTGGCTAGCGATAAGTGGAATGTTCAATTCTCGTGCAAGTGCTGCACCGCGGGTAATTTGTTCTGATGTCCATTCACTTACGCCTAAGTAAAGGACTTTACCTTGTCTTACAAGATCAGCAAAAGCTAACATCGTTTCCTCAAGGGGAGTTGTTGAGTCAAATCTATGTGCATAATAGACATCAATGTAGTCTGTCTGCAACCGCTGTAACGATGCATTACAATTTTCTATAATATGTTTTCTCGATAATCCACGATCATTTTTTCCAGGTCCTGTCGGATGGCATACTTTTGTACATAGTTCTATGCTTTCTCGGCGTATACCTTTCAAAGACCGGCCAAGTACTTTTTCGGCTATAGTGTCCGAATAAACATCAGCAGTATCGAACGTAGTAATTCCGACATCTAGTGCGGCTTTCACACAATCATTTGCAGTATCTTCGTTTACTTTTCCACCATGGTTAATCCAGTTCCCATATGCAATCTTACTTACTGTTAATCCACTGTTTCCTAGTTTGCTAAATTCCATTGTAGTATCCTCCTTTTAAAATGATATCTTTATTATAAGAACTGAAATGTAATATGTATAATATATAATTAATGATAAATTTATATAAAAATTATATAAAAGGGAGTGCTTAGAAGTTTACTACTAAGGAAATCTAAAGCCAGTAGTATTACAGATGTTGTTTGTATTTGATCGGTATGAAGTGAAGATAAATAGACCTAAAAGAAAGCAATCATTTTCACAGCACGTATAATCGCATTTACTCATACAGTACTACTATGGTACAATATGGTTACTAACGACGGAAAGGAATGATGGGTGGACGATGATTAACTAATCTTATTTTTAAATGTTGAAATTCAATAAATTTCAATTTATAAAAAATAGGATTAGTCTGCCCAATTTCCTTACAACGGTATTGCTATTTATTATGCGTAATAGCTTATTTGGGTATAAATATGTTAACGACTAATCCTGCCAAATTAATTTGGGAGGATTTTTTTGTTCTCCCTTAATGAAAGGGATCGGTAATATGAAAGAAATTTTAAAATTAAATGATGTTTATGTTGAAATAAAGGAAAATACTTTGTTAGAGAAAATGAATGTTACAGTAAAACAAGGGGATGTTATCGGATTAATTGGTAAAAACGGTGCCGGTAAATCAACGTTACTTCAATTAATAAATGGGAAGATTGAGCCATCAAAAGGGATTGTTGAATGGCAGCAAATGAATATGACAACGGCATATGTTGAACAAGAAATAGAATCTTTTATTAGTAATGATATGATTGCAAAAGAAGCAGAACTTCTTGCGAAATGGGGCGTGCCAACGAACGATTTTCTTACTTTAAGTGGTGGTGAAAAGCTGAAAGTTCGACTAGCAAAAGGATTTGCCGAAAATCCTAATTTATTAATATTAGACGAACCGACAAATCATTTAGATGAGATGAGTACGGAATTTCTCATTAAGCAAATAAAAAATATGAAGGGTACAGTTATCGTTGTATCGCATGATCGATACTTTTTAGATGTTGTCGCAACGAAAATATGGTCAATTGAGGAAAAGAAACTAATTGAGCATAGCGGTAATTATACGAGTTATATGAAAGCACGTGAGCATACAAGAATGACGCAGCAACGTGAATATGAAAAACAACAAAAAAAGATAGAACAAGTAGAAACACATATAAAAGAATTAAGTTCATGGTCACAAAAGGCACACGCACAGTCTACAAAACAAGAAGGAGTTAAAGAGTTTTATCGTGTAAAAGCGAAGCGAATGGATGCGCAAGTGAAGTCAAAACGAAAACGTCTCGAAAAAGAGCTGGAGAAAACGAAAGTAGAACGTGTGAAAGAAGAGTATTCAGTGGAGTTCTCTATTCAAGCGAATAAAAAAGTAGGAAAACGCTTTTTAGAAGTAAAGAAATTAAAAAAAGACTTTCATGGAAAGACATTATTTGAAAACGTTAATTTTACAATCCAGCACGGTGAGAAGGTTGCGATTGTTGGACCAAACGGTAGCGGGAAAACAACATTACTGAAGATGATTATGGGAACGGAAACTGTACAAGGAGAAGTATGGATTTCACCATCTGCAAACATCGGTTATTTAACACAAGAAGTATTTGATTTACCACTGGATAAAACACCAGAAGATTTATTTTTTAAAGAGACATTTGAAGAAAGAGGAAAAGTCCAAAATTTAATGAAACATTTAGGATTCCAAGCTTCTCAATGGAAAGAACCAATTGAGCATATGAGTATGGGGGAACGAGTAAAATGCAAGTTAATGGCTTATATTTTAGATGAAAAAGATGTACTTATTTTAGATGAACCGACGAATCACCTTGACCTCCCTTCACGTGAACAGCTTGAAAATACATTAGCTGAGTATAATGGAACACTCGTTATAGTTTCTCACGATCGATATTTTCTGGAGAAAACAACTAACACGAAACTCGTGTTTTTAAATAATACGATACAAAAGCAGCTAGAGGAACTTATTAAAACAAGAGATGATATTGAAGAGCTACGTTTAACATTAGAAACAGAGAGACAAGAAGTATTAGGTAAATTAAGCTTTTTAACTTCTAACGATAAAGAATATAAAGAACTTGATGAACGATTTATAGAACTTACGAAGCAGATTAAGGCGCTTTAATGTAATTAAGGGGGATTAACATGGGAGAAGAGAGTTCGACTAATTTATTTAGAATAGACTGTGGAGATATATACTTGCAAGAGTTTACTATCAAAGATGCGGAGAGCATTTATAAAATATCGAATCAACCGGAAATTGAAAAGTTTTTGCCGGACTGGAAATCAACGAAAGAACAGAGGGTTAATTGATTATTTGTTTAAAAATACAAATGTAGATGTCCTCAACGCAATTGCTTTAATTAACAACGTACCATCAAATAAAGTTATTGAAAAATGTGGATTTACTTATTTGAGCCAACAGACGATAGAAAACCAACTATATAATCATTATTTATTGAGCAAATCAGAGTGGATAAAAAATATTGCTCTTTAAAAGAATCTATAATGGAATGTAAAAAAGCTTAGAGCTAAAACTCTAAGCTTTTTTACATTCCATTATACCTGTTACCATATCAAAGAGACAATTTGGATGGCTTCTTGCCGGATTTTCTCATCAAAAAAACAAGGGGATTAAGCTGTACATGCGATAATCATTTTATAAAAAATCATATATGAAAAGGGGTTTGGATAATTTTGTCGAATGCATTTGTCTATGAAAACACCACTTTCTTACTCAAATTATCCTAAAAATGAATCATTTTGAGCTCAAATAGAAGAAAGCACGGCAAAAGTGAAGGTGAGCGAAGTTTTGCATATAAAACTTACGGTTGAGTGTTAGTGGATTAAAAGTTTTAAGTTATGAAATAGATTAAATGAGGGAGGGGAACGCATATCATAATTTGGTTTCGTCAATTGCCACAGATAAGTATGGATTTTTCAGAATGGACTCCTTTTATTAAGAATAATTGGTATCAAAAGCATTATATGAAGTTTGTATATCTACTTCAAATAATCATTTTTCTGATACCAAATTACTTTGGAGTAGGTTTCACTCATATTAATATATTGTATCTAATCATAATAGGTATCTTTGTCTTCATCATTCACGAATGTCTACACATTTTGGTCATAAGTAACAAAGGTGATATTAGCTTAACATGTAGTGGAATATTTTTTTGGCTAAATACAAATGCAACCCTATCCAAAGCGAGATTTTGGGTCTTTATGAGCTTACCCATAATTGTATTATCGGTAGCCCCTGCATTTATGTCGTTCTATGTATCAGGAAATATTAAATCAATCATATTATTTGTATGTTGGATAAACGCAATAATTTCCGCATCAGATATTTACAATTCATTTTTAATTGCAATGAAACCGAAGAACTCAGTATTTTGCAGAGGATATTATCAAGTGAAATAGTATTAAAAGTATTATTTAATTATATTTCAATTTAAGAAATTAGTTAAAAATATAATATTTGAAAGTAAAAAGACCGATAATACAATCGGTCTTTTTTCATTAATATAATAAAGATTAGAAATAAATAGCATAGTATTTCATACTACCCTGCGAATATTATAAGATAGATATAAATTGATTATAGTTTCAAAGTAGATTTATTATCAGTTTTTTTAGAAATCTTACAATCGTGTAAGATAAATGAAAGATGAATCAATATGTGCTATAAGACAATTCATTTACACTATATTGTGAGAAGTGCAAATGAAGGGAGAATATAAATGGAAATTCTACATGCAAAAAGTATTAGTAAAGTATATAAAGGGAAAGTACCTTTTAAAGCATTGGTAGATATTGATTTATCAATTCAAGAAGGTGAATTTATAGGGATTATGGGGCCATCAGGGAGCGGGAAAACAACGTTATTAAATATGGTATCTACTATCGACTCTCCAACATCGGGAGAAATATTAATAAATGGTATAAATCCATTCCAGTTGACATCAGATAATTTGGCTTTATTCCGTAGGAAACAATTAGGATTTGTTTTTCAATCATTTAATTTACTTAGCACACTTACAGTAAAGGAAAATATCGTATTGCCGATGACATTAGATGGTGTTTCTGTACAAGAAATGAACGAACGAGTTGAAGAAATTGCAGAGAAATTAAATATTACAGATATATTGAGTAAAAGAACTTTTGAAATTTCAGGGGGGCAAGCTCAAAGAACAGCAATTGCTCGTGCAATTGTTCATAAGCCGCAATTATTACTTGCAGATGAACCAACAGGGAATTTAGACTCTAAATCTTCAAATGATGTAATGGAGATGCTAGATACTTTAAATAAAGAAGAAAAAGCTACGATGATGTTAGTTACACATGATCCGTATGCAGCGAGTTTTTGCAGCAGAGTCATATTTATTAAAGATGGTCAACTATATAACGAAATTTATTGTGGTGAAAGTAGGCAAGCATTTTATCAAAAGATTATGGATGTCCTTTCTTTGTTAGGAGGGAAAAGGCATGACTTTTCGTCAGTTCGCATTTAATAATATTTTTCGCAATAAGCGTACATATGCAGCTCATTTTTTAAGTAGTGCATTTTCTATTATGATTTTCTTTACGTATGCTCTTTTATTATTTCATCCTGATTTACAAGGTGAGTTGAAATCGACAAGTGCAACAATAAGTGCATTTGGTACATTGGGATTTTCAGTTTCGCAAGGCTTGATTTTTGTATTTTCATTTTTCTTCATTCTATATTCAGTTAGTTCATTTTTAAAAACGCGCAAGAAAGAATTTGGGATATTAATGATGCAAGGTATGTCAATGAGACAGCTTAAGAAATTATTATTAATTGAAAATATGTTGATTGGACTTGGCTCAATTTGTATAGGAATTCTCATTGGACTCATATTTTCTAAACTAGTTTTATTGATAAGCGCAAGTGTATTAATGATTAGTAATGGTTTGCCTTTTTATATACCAGTGCAGGCCGTATTATTAACAGTTATCACATTTCTTTTATTATTTTTAATTGTTTCGCTCGTTACATTTAAAATGATAAAAGTAACAGAACTTGTGGAACTTATACAAGCAGAGGAAAAGCCAAAGCCAGAACCGAAAGCATCAATTTTATTATCGCTACTTTCTTTAATTAGTATAGGGTATGGATATTTTTCAGTATTTCGCTTTATCCCAAGTACTAATTTTATTACGCTTGGAATAGGGGTGCTCCTAGTAATTATAGGAACGTACTTTTTATATACACAGTGTAGCGTTTATATATTGCACCTTGCGAAAAGGAGAGAATCTTTCTTTTTAAAGAGAACAAATATATTAACATTTTCTGAATTAATTTACCGTATGAAAGATAATGCAACGATGTTTTTTATAGTATCTATTGTTTCAGCAGTTGCATTTACAGCGATTGGTACAACAGCTGCAATTGGAAATAGGGATTTGGTAAGGATGACAAATCCGTATACATTTTTGTATGGAAGTTTTGAAAACGACAAAGTATTAAATAAAAATCTTTCTATTATAAAAAAACACCTTTCTGATGCTAATATTCCGTATCGAATGGCTTCATCTTCATATATATACACGGAAAATGGTGTAGATGTAATGAAGTTAAGTGAATATAACGATCTTGCTAAAGCACTAGGCTATCAACAAGAAACAATAGAAAAAGAAGATGAAATTTTATTAATTCCTGGAGTCGTATCACAAAAACAAGAATTTAAAAATGGCGAGTATAAAAAGAATATAGAAGTCATTCAAGGAGATTGGACAAAGACATTTCATGTGAAAAAAGCTGTAGAAAATTTAGTTTTACCACATGATTCTAGAACTATTTATATCGCTGTTAAAGATCAGGTATATGATGGAATCCCTCTTACTAGTGACCCAGTTAATAAAGACATTCCATATCGTACTTACGGATTTGTTGTAGACGATTGGATGAAAACGAAGGGAATTTCAAACGAATTAATTAGTAGATTTGAGAAAGATACTAGAGTAGGTAATTTTCAATTTCGGGCTTTAACTATAGATTTGTTAAGTGCAAAGCAAACGAATGGATTATTACTTATGGCAAGTGTTTTAGTCGGAATCGTCTTCTTCACATTCGCTGCTAGTTTTATTTATTTCCGATTATATACTGATTTAGATCGCGATCAACAGCAATATAAAATGATTTCGAAAATGGGATTAAGTAAACGAGAATTAAAAAAAATTGTAACGAGACAGTTATTATTAATGTTCTTCTTACCGATTGTTGTTGCAGTGATTCATACTGTAGTCGCTTATACGGCATTACAGCAATTAGTCGATTTTTCTATAATTAATAGCTCTATCGTTATTTTAATTTCATTTATATGTATACAAGTTTTATATTTCTTTATAACCCGTTGGCGTTACCTGCAAAAGCTTTATAAGGTTATGGAGCAATAGAGTTTATTAGCTTGTAAGACTACATTAAAGTATGTGGAAAAAATGAACTGTATGATGAAAGGAAACGCGATGAAAAGAACTTTAACTATTTTTATGTTAACGATACTACTATTAATAAGTTTTAGTGCATGTTCTAAAAAGGAGAATCCATTTCCTGCAAACGGTTTATTAATCATTGGAAATGAAAATAAAATTTCACCAATTATTAATCGTTATCAAGAAATTACGAAAGAAAATGAAGTGTTTTCTGTGAAAACAGGTACTTATGGAAACGGACAAGTATTAATTTTAAATGAGTCTACAGCACAAGCATTGATTAAAGCTAAAGTTTTCCGTAAACGAGATAATGGCTCCAATTTTATGCCTGTAAATACGTTACCGAAATTCCCAAAAGAGGGTTCTCTACTGTTTGCACAAGAAGACGAAAAGACTTTGAAAAGTATTAAATTAGAAGGAAAAGAGGTCCCTGTCATATACAATAGTGACGCTTGGATAGGTAACAAGCGTAATTATCCAACGCAATGGTATGTGATTGTATCCAAAAATAATATATATAAGGAAATAAAAGCAAATGAAACAAAAATGCATCTTCTTCAATTAAAAAAATCTTTAGGTGACGAAAAACCTAAAATGTCGACAGATAATACATTGGTTAATGAAAATGTAAAAGTAAGAAAGCTAATTAAAGATTTTGAGGGAGAAGTATCAGTTCAGTTTTTAACGATTGAAGAAAAATCTTAAAAAAGAGTTCAAGGTTGATAAAGTTTCTATCAACCTTGAACTCTTTTTAGTTATAGACCCTTCAGATAACATAGTTTACATGACTTCATTTAATCGAGTCTCGCTCGTTTCTTCAATCGCATTTGAATGTTGAACCGAACCATTTTGAGATTCCTTTTCTTTACGAAATTTCTGTAACATTTCTAAAATCATCCATAAAGGTACACCTTTGTCTTTTAGCATTTTCCATAAGTCTAATTCGCTAAATTTATGATCCGCTTGTTTCATTTCTTGTTCAGATGTACGAATATCAAATTTGATTAGATCATTAGATTTCTTATCTTTATGCTTAGTAGAAGAGATAGTATTATGCTCAAGATTAGATGGGGTTATTTTAGAAGGTTGAGCTAATGTATGAATTTTTAATCCGACTTGCATGCTTTTTTCCTCCTTTTCAAGCAATGAAATTAGTTTTCTTATGATTTTTAAATCCATTTAACATGAGGAAACTATATTTAATTATAAATTCAAATAATCAGATTTACAAGTTGTGTTATGAAAAGTAAATGCTTACTAGAATAAATATTTATCAACATTTGTATATGTTTTCTATATATACAACGTATATAAAATACTTTACATTATGTTTAAGTTGCAAACTAAGTTTGTATTTTTTTTCAAAGATAAATGTAAACGTTTTATTGAGGGGGAGAAAGTATGGGGAAATTATTTTTAAAAGTATGTTTTTTCGCATTAGTGACTGTTTGTTCATTCGCAGCGAAAACAACATACGCTGAAGAGAGACAACAAAATAATTATCCTATCATTTTAGTGAATGGATTTGCTGGATGGGGTAGAGAGGAAATGCTAGGGGTAAAATATTGGGGTGGTGTTCATGATATACAAGAAGATTTAAAAAGAAATGGTTATACAGTACATACTGCAGCTGTTGGACCAGTTTCTAGTAACTGGGATCGTGCATGTGAATTATATGCGCAAATTAACGGTGGAATAGTAGACTACGGTGCGGCACATGCTGAGAAACATGGACATAATCGTTTTGGTAGAACTTATAGTGGATTTGCACCGAATTGGAGTGAAACAAATAAAGTTCATTTAGTTGGGCATAGCATGGGTGGACAAACGACAAGAACATTAGTGCAGTTATTAAAAGAAGGAAGTTATGAAGAAAAAGATTATGTGAAAAATCATCCGAACACAAAGATATCACCACTATTTGAAGGTGGCAAATCGTATGTTCATAGTGTTACAACTTTAGCAACTCCTCATAACGGTACAACACTCGCGGACGGAAGTCTTCTGTTGCCGTTCGTTAAAGATTTACTCATTACAGCTGCAAGTTTAGGTGGAAACAATAATTTATCATTATATGATTTTAAATTGGATCAATGGGGTATAAAAAAGAATACTGGAGAGTCCTTTTTTCAATATACTGATCGTATTTTAAATAGTTCAATTTGGGAAAATACAAAAGATATAAGTCAATGGGATTTAAGTACTGATGGAGCAAAGGAGTTAAATAATTGGGTAAAGACGCAATCGGATGTATATTACTTATCCTATAGTGGACATGCATCGCAAGCAGCACCAATAACAGGTTTACATTTACCTCATATAACGATGAATAAAGTGTTAATGGGTAATGCATTTTTCTTAGGTTCCTATGCAAGATATGAAGAGAATCGAACATTAATAGATACTTCTTGGTGGCAAAATGACGGTGTAGTAAATACAAATTCTATGATTGCACCTTCATCTAATATTGCTGCAAATGATAATGAGTCTTTACAGGTTGGAAAATGGAATCATATCGAAACGAAAGCAAATTGGGACCATCTTGATATGGTAGGATTAAGCGTTTCAGACACGTTAGGTTTTTCTAATATTCAAGAGTTTTATAGAACAATTGCAGAAAAATTATCACGGTTACCGAAATAGATAATAATAAAGCACTCTCGATGGAATTCGAGGGCGCTTTATATTATATTGAAAGAGGGATTTGGCAAAAAAAACATGGGGTGATCTTATGAAAATTCAAGTTGTATTATCGGGGTATGGGACAGTTGGTAAAGAATTTATTAAATTATTAAACGAAAAATATTTATATATAAATGAAACATATGGAATTGACTTAGTTGTTAGTGGAGTGATAGGAAGAAATATTGCAATACATAACGGAAAAGGTTTGCAGATTAATGATTTATTGACGTATGGTGATGGTTCTGCTGCAATTGAAAAATATATCGAACATTATCCAGAGGAACGCGGAACGATTAATATAAATGGTACTGTATTGGTTGAATCAACTGCTACAAATCTTAAAAATGGAAATCCAGGGAAACAGTATATGAAACAAGCTATTGAAAATCAAATGGATATAGTAGCTATTTCAAAAGGTGCACTTGTTACAGCTTGGAGTGAACTGAATACGGCAGCACGTATTTCAGGCTCACGCATTCGATATAGCGGTGCAACTGCCGCTGCGTTACCGACATTAGACATTGGACAACTAAGTTTAGCAGGTTGCCATATTGAAAAAATAGAAGGAATATTGAACGGGACAACAAATTATATTCTTACAAAGATGCATGAAGAATATAAGACGTTTGAAGAAGCATTGCAAGAAGCACAAAATAAAGGAATTGCGGAGACTAACCCGTTATTAGATATAAGCGGGATGGATAGCGCTTGTAAATTATTACTTTTGACGAATCGTTTAATGGGAAACGATTATTCACTCAAAGATATAAAAATAAACGGAATAGAGCACGTTACAACGCAACAAATTCAAAATGCAAAGGAACAAAATAAATCAATTAAATTAATTGCATCAGCATATAAAGATGATAATGGAAAAGTAAACCTTAGTGTACAACCTTGTAATTTAGAGAAAGAACATCCGTTAGCAAATATAAATGGCACGGAAAAAGGAATTACGTTCTTTACAGATACAATGGGACAAGTCACTACAATTGGTGGAGCTTCTAATCCACGCGGAGCTGCAGCAGCTGCTTTAAAAGATGTAATCAATTTATATCGAAATGATTTATAGGCTTTATAACCATACCGCTTTTAATAAAAAATACATATGTAGTGGACCTTTTGAGAATGAAATAAATATGCAAAAATAATTGCAGGGGGTAAGAAATTGTTTAAAGATTTTAAAGTTGTAAAAGATCGTCCCGTTTATATTCAATTAAAGGATTATTTAAAAAAGATGATTATGAAAGGGCATTTGTTGGGGGACCAAAAAATCCCATCAACAAGGGAACTGAGTGAATTATTATCAGTGAGCAGAAATACAGTACTCTCTGCATATGCGGATTTAGAACAAGAAGGACTCATTTATGCAGTTAAAGGAAAAGGAAATTTCGTTGCGAAGGTGGATATAAGTAACACCTCGTCTGTTGAAATAGATTGGAAAAATAAACTTAATACAGTTACCACATTAGCGGATGAATTAGACTTAATGAAGCATGGAGTTCGCTGGGAAAAAGGAATGATTGTTTTTAATAGTATAGCCCCGGACGAAAAGCTATTTGATGTTGAAAATTTCAAAAGAGCTTTTCTTACTCGTATGTCCATTGAAGGGGATATCGTATTGAACTACGGATATGCAAAAGGTTATAGACCGTTAATTAATTATTTACTTCATTACATGGAAATGAAAGGTGTAGATATTTCGAACAAAGATATTCTAATTACAAATGGATTTACAGAAGGATTAGATATTGTGTTATCTTCTTTATCGAAGAAATCAGGGCGTGTTATTTGTGAGAACCCAACTCACCATGCTGCATTGAAGCTTTTTCGTTTACATGGACTTGAAGTTCATGGAATTAATATGAATGATGATGGTATTGATACGAATGAAGTAGAAAAAAGATTGCGTGAAAAGGATTTTGATTTCGCGTATTTAATCCCTTCTTATCATAATCCGACTGGTATTGTTACGAGTTCGGAGAAAAGAACGGAATTGATGAGGTTATTTTCAAAATACAAGATCCCTATTATAGAGGATGGGTTTAATGAAGAATTACGTTATTCGGGTTCACATTTATCGCCATTATTAACTTTTGCAGGGGCTGGTAATAATGTGATTTATATTAGTAGCTTTTCAAAGGTACTTTTCCCTGGTTTACGTGTAGGTTGGATCATTGCAGATAAAGAACTGATACATTATTTAGAAAGTGTTAAAAGAGCCAGAACCATTCACACATCTACGTTAGATCAAGCTGTTCTGTTTCAATATTTACATGAAGGATATTTTGAAAAATATTTAAAAAAAGCAAGATCTGTTTATAAGAAAAAATATGAGTTAGCTGTTGGGGCGTGTAATCAGTACATTCCGTTTAAAAGAATGACTGGAGACGGTGGACTTCATTTGTTTATAGAGTTGGAAGAAAAAATTCAAGCCCGCACACTTTTACAAAAGTGTTATGAGAAAGGAGTTACATTTTCTCCTGGAGATGTTTTTTACTCTGATGGAGGAGGAGCGAACACATTCCGATTAGGATTTTCACGTTTGAAAGAACAGGAAATTGTTAGCGGGATTCAAATAATTGGTGAAACTTTAAAAAATGAAACTTGGAGTTGAGAAAATGAGAATTGGCGTTATTATGGGAGGAGTATCCTCTGAAAAGCAAGTATCAATTATGACTGGGAATGAAATGATTGCACATTTAGATAAGAGTAAATATGAAATCGTTCCAATTACGTTAAATGAAAAAATGGATTTAATTGAAAAAGCGAAAGACATTGATTTTGCATTGCTAGCATTACACGGGAAATACGGAGAAGATGGTACGGTTCAAGGGACGCTTGAGAGTTTAGGTATTCCATATAGCGGCAGCAATATGTTATCTAGCGGTATATGTATGGATAAAAATATTTCAAAAAAGATTTTGCGTTATGAAGGAGTAGAAACACCAGATTGGATTGAACTTACAAAAATGGAGGATCTAAAGCTTGAGGAGTTAGATAAATTAGGATTTCCGTTAGTGGTAAAACCAAACTCTGGCGGCTCAAGTGTTGGAGTTAAGATTGTCTATGATAAAAATGAATTAATCTCTATGCTAGAAACTGTATTCGAATGGGATTCTGAAGTAGTAATTGAGAAATATATAAAAGGTGACGAGATTACATGTTCAATTTTTGATGGGCAACAGTTACCTATCATTTCGATTCGACATGCTGCTGTGTTCTTTGACTACAATGCAAAATATGATGATACTAGTACAGTTGAAGAAGTTATCGAACTTCCAGCTGAAATAAAGGAACGTGTAAATAAAGCGTCACTGGCTTGTTATAAAGCATTAAAATGTAGTGTTTATGCAAGGGTTGATATGATGGTGAAGGAAGGAATTCCATATGTAATGGAAGTTAATACATTACCAGGGATGACACAATCAAGTTTACTGCCAAAAAGTGCGGAAGCAGCGGGAATTAATTATAGCAAACTATTAGATATGATAATTGAAACTTCATTAAAAGTAAGGAAAGAAGAAGGTTTTTAAGGTAGTTATATAATTAATTCTTTTGACAGTTCCACGAATTATGCTATGATAATTACAATACGACAACTAAATATTTATCCACTAGGGGGGCCTTTTATAGGCTGAGATCAGATGAAATTTTGAGACTCTTAGTACCTGATCTGGTTAATGCCAGCGTAGGGAAGTGGGAAAGACATTGCTATTTAACGAATAAATACTGTCAATTTCACTTTCTTTACGCCTGTAAAGAAAGTTTTTTTATTTTACAGCTTTAATAATTGTGGATAAATACGTATGTTTTTTACATTATTTGGAGGGATTTAAATGACTTTTTCACAATCATTACGTAAAGAAGTAGATTCAATTTGGGAAGCAAGTTTTAACCATCCTTTTGTAAAAAAACTAGGCGAAGGAACATTAGATTTAGCTAGTTTTCGATATTATGTGCTTCAAGATTCTTATTATTTGAGTCATTTTGCTAGAGTACAAACGTTAGGTGCTGCAAAGGCTCTTGAATTAGAAACGACAGCTCGTATGGCACACCATGCACAAAATACGTATGAAGCTGAGTTATCATTACATGAGAATTTCGCAAAGAAATTAGGGATTACAAAAGAAGAAAAAGATAATTTTATTCCTGCGCCAACTGCATATGCATATACATCTCATATGTATCGTGCAGCTTATGAAGGGCATTTAGGAGATATTATTGCGGCTATTTTACCTTGTTATTGGTTATATTATGAAATCGGTGAACGGTTAAAAGAATGTCAACCAGAAGAGCCAATTTATCAAGAATGGCTTTCTGCATATGGATCTGATTGGTTCCGTACTCTAGTAGAAGAGCAAATCACACGATTAGATACGATCGCTGAAAAAGTAACAGAGGCAGACCGTAATCGTATGAGACAACATTTTATTTTTAGTAGTCAATATGAATATTCATTTTGGGAAATGGCATATACATTAGAAAAATGGCCGGTGAATGAAGAAGTTAAAGGTGTTATTTAATTAAGAGTATATAAAAGGTATCGCTATATAAAGAGGCGATACCTTTTATTATATTTAGTTTCTGTAATTTTTTTGTAAATCATAGATAAAAAATATAATAATTTATTATAATGATTTTATAATATAAATTCCCATAAGGAGGTAGTTATATGTTAATAGTTACTTTATATTAATTTGATTTTAATAATGTTTTATTCGTATAATCAAATGTAATTTAGCTATTTCCTTTAATGTGCTTGGTTAAAATTTGATTCGTTAATGCTTAAAAAATTGGTATCTTTTCTAGTATTATTCATGATCAATATAAATTAAGAGAGGAAGTATTAATAATATGGAAAAATTACAGTTATTAGCATTTAAAAATATAGTAGAACCCCTCTATAATGAGAAAGTATCGTATATTTATTTTCCTATTGAATGGCTTGAGATTGTAGAGATACATTATAGAACATTTTTATTAACGAGCAAATTAAAACTTGTAAATGAAAGATTGTATGAAATGTTTTCTGATATATTATTCATTCAGCATAATCCATATATATTAAAGGAAGATACGCCCTGGATTGTAGCAAAAGAACCAATGAAACAAGAACAGTTAGACTATATTTTCCAAAGCTGGTATGAGGTTATTCATGATTGGAAACCTAATAAATTAATAGATCCACCACATTTAGAATGGCAGTATGATTTAATTAGTAATTTACCAGCATTACATGATAAAAAAACGTTTTCTAAATGGGTACCAGCTCTAATTACTCATATTTTTTGCGAACAGCCTTTACGTATGGAAAATAAAAATGAGGAAGAAATATATTTTTCACCACTGCGATCACAACATGTTTCTGAAGCGATGTCTGAGCCAATCAAAGATGAAGAAACACATGATTATTTCTCTTATGTATATCGGTTTGAATACGTAACTCGTGGAGGTGAGAATATTCCGCTATTAAAAGTATCTGTAGGGATTAGGAGGTTTTATCAACAATATAATCATAAAGATATCCCTATACTTTTAGGGCGAAAGCGGAGCCAAATACTGATTTCAACTCCTGAATTTGAATCAAATAATAAAAAGCAAAGATTTGTAAAGTTAAAAGTACAACAAGCTGTAAAAGGAATAAAGTGGATTAAACGTTTTAGAAATTTAAAAGATGATTATAGGATAGGGGGAGAAGTTAAATTAGAGAACATTCTCCAATGTCCGAAAGAGTATATTAGAGGAACAAAGATAAGAGTGCTTCTTCCATATAACGAAAATATATATAAAGTTCAAGGAACAAAAATAAAATTTGGTATAAAAGTAAGAGAAAAAGAGGAACTTTTTAATGAATTCCAACGAATATGCCCATATTTCACATTACTTCCAGAATGTGAAAATGTATTAACTAATAATGAGAATGAGTTATTACCTTTATTTGCCCCAAAGGGATTAGACTCAATTACGTTAGAAGTATGGTCAGATGATATAGTAATAGAGATAGAACAAGCGTTATTAGATAGCAAAATAGTTTTAGCTCAAAACGGAGATTCCTCCTATGTATTAAATGCAGACAATCCGGTGTTGTTAAAAATAGTAAGATATAACATTGGGAAATTGTTACAAAATCCATATAGAATGCAATATAGCCATAAAAACAAAAAGAAACTAGTAGACGATGTCGTAAAAGCTGTACATGCTACGGCAGGTGAGCAAAATGAAATGAAATTAGCATTGATTGCAATAAAAAATTGTGATGGTCGCGAAAAAATTAATCCAAAGCAAATTATTCGGGAAGGATTCGCTCAAACGGAACGTATTTCAGCATTTATTAATTTATTTATCGGACAAAGTGTATCTAAAAAAGAAATTATTAATGCCATTCTTAGTTTGTTAGAACAAAAGGGGTTCTTAAAGTGTAGTTGGAATAAGATAAAATTACCGGGGGTAATTGTAAATTTATCAATTGAGAAAATGTCTAAATATGATTTCTTACCTATTTTTTCAAAAATAAATGGGAGAGAAATATTATATAAATTATATGGTCAAGAAGAATGGGGCACAATTGATCATACTTTATTAAATATAGGTAATAATAAAGTGTTTTTACCACAACCATCAAAAAGGAATGATATAGGAGTCAGTTTTAAACAATTTATGTCAGAAACATTAGTTGAAATTTCACAAGATGCACATAAACAAAATAAAGAAGTTTATTTTATTGTAGATGCCAATATGAGGAAATATTGGATAGAGGAATTGCAAAATAAAAGCGTTAATATTGGGGTTTCACCTGAAATAATCTCAAATTTAAAAGAGGATATAAACATAATTAGAATTAATACTAACTCAGATGTACCGAACTATATTGTTAGAGACCAAGAACATGTTATGAATGAAACGAGATTATTTGTAGATCAAATGGGAATTTACTATAGCACGGCTGCATACGAATTAGATTGTAATGAGATAGTACAGCAGTACATACTCGAAGTTATCCCGCTTGGTGTAAAATCTGAAGAGAGAGAAGAAATCGCCAAAATGATACATTACATGTGCAGTAAATCAACCTTGCTCTCAGAACAAAATATTCATAATACGTATGTAATGCATATGGCTAAATTAATTAAAAATTATACTACCGATATTGATTCAAGGGAGTTTAAAGAATTCAATGACGAATTAGATGAAGATGTAATAATTTTAGAAAAAGAAGATACATTGATATTAATATAAATAATAGTGTACAAATCCTGCTAGTAATAATGAGCAGGATTTGTCATTTTTTCATGTAAATAAGGCTATCCTTTGTCATGTATCTTTTCTTTTACGTATTTACTTTATTTACATACAGGATTAAGATGTTTTTTAGAAATACAAAAACTACATCATATGGAAAAGCGATTTTTATTAATTGAAAAGAAAATTTGAAAGGAATGGGGAATTGTGAAGAAATTAGATGTATTATTAATGCTACTGAGCGGCCTCTTTCCAATTGCAGGAATGTTAAAGCAAATCCCTCTTGAACAATCTTTATATATTGGAGGACTTTTATTTTTTACTAGTTTCGGTAGTTACTTTGCGAAAAAGATATATTCACGTATATGTAGCTGGATAGCGTATGCACCATTTATAACATTACTGTTAGTTATTTGGAATCAGGATATTTCAATAAGTTCAATAATAGCGAACGCGAAAATCGCCGCTTGCATTGCGTTAATTCCGTGTTTATTCCGGTTTCGTACATACGGGCTTACTTTGGGCTTATTCTCATTATGGGCCGCGTTACTATGGGATATAAAAGAAGTGCAGTCGTTAGTCATACTTGAGCGTATGATGAATTTAATGACAAGCCATTACTTATATATTCTCCTTTTAGTTGGAGGACTTATATTAGGTGGATTACTTGCGATGTTATTACACCGTAAAGAGAAAGACACTAATAAAGAAAATACAAATCTATTTAAACAAAAAAAGAAACGTAAAAGGCTATCATTTAAGATCCGCTTTCCAAGATTACCGAAATTTAAGATGAAATTATTTAAGTTTGGTGGAAAAGGTTCTAAACGTAAAACGCCAGAAATAATGCATGAGCGTAATAACGAAGAACCAGTTGTAACATATGAAATGGCAGAGCAAATAGATCAATATAAAGAAAGTACTGTTCAAGGACAAACTAGGATGGAACGTCGGAAAAATAGGTATAATGCATAATAAATTTCACTAACCTCTTAATGATTTATCGTAAAATTGATAAATCATTAAGGGGTTTTTTATGTAATTAAATATAGGTTGCGTATGAAGGATTCATAGCATATTTTAAAGGTAAGGATTTAAATAAAATAATGGGAGGACAAAATGCTTATTATTACATATATTTCTGTTTGCATATTATTCTTAGTTAGTTTTTTACATGTTTATTGGGCTTTCGGAGGTAAGTGGGCGACAAATAGTGTCATTCCAACTAAAGCTGGAGAAAAGGCGTTTACACCAGGTACAGGAATGACATTGTTCATTGCGTTATTATTAAGTATGGCAGCAATGATTTTATTACAACAAGCAAATATTGTTCATTCCGCACTTCCCATTGTTTTTGTTCAAATGGGATCCTGGGTTTGTATGGTTGTTTTTTTCATAAGAGTAATTGGTGAGTTTCATTATTTTGGTATCTTTAAACGAAAAAAAGATACGCAGTTTGCTAGAATGGATACTGTTTTATATGTACCACTTTGTGCATTTTTATCTTTATCCTTCTTATTAGCAATAATAACGTGAACATATAACCAGCATTATTTTAATACTTTATTACAAACTAAAGAGAAGAATAGCTAGGGATTTATACGGCAACAGAGATGAATTGATGCTGTTATTAAATGAATTTAATAATATAAAATGTACGGCTGCATCTGAAAAAGAGAAAAATAATATGCTATCTCGTTTACAATTAATTTATCAAAATATGAAATTAGATAAGCAGTACCCTCTTCCATTTGCTTTAAATAACAAGTTATTGGTGCGGTTAGAAAATGAATCTCTTCAAACTATTGATGGTTGTATATCATGTCTACATTTTATGTTAGATATAAATTATGAGAAAATAAAACATTATGGATCGAGCACAAGTAGGTCATTTGTTCCATTATCGCAATCTTCAATTTGTCTTGCTGATTGTGTTTGTTTAACAGGAGTTGTATTGGGGTTACTAGGAACAGTGACATTTGGAGGATTAATGTTATCTGTATGTTCTCTTACATAAAGAAAAAAGGACACCCACTTAAGGTGTTTTTTTTAGTTACTTAGGAGAGCTTTTGAGATAGGAGGGACATGGATTCAAATCTATAGTTACACATTTTTATTGTGTTGTGTAACTCAAAAAGGAAAGTATCAGCAACTGCTTATTTTGTATGACTATAAACATTGGCTATTTTGGAGCTGTAATAGAATGCTTAGAAGGGGGCAAAAAATGGTGTGTGAAATATTAATAAAAAAGGACAAGCAGTCGTACCTACTGTCCTTTAAAGGAGAAAAGTCTTTTGGTTAAGAACTACGAATAAACAGAAAATCTGCTTGTAATTAGTTTTATCCCAAATATACATGCCTATACAAAAAGGGATAAGTTCAAAAATACTTATCCCAGGAAGGGAAATCCCAAACACCAAAATGGCTTGTATTGGTATACAGGTTCAAAAGTAGTATATGTCAAACGAAAAATCTCATACAAAAAGCAGACAATCAAAAGTATTGTCTGCCAGAAAGTCGGATGAATTAGCCAACTGTGAAAAATTGCTTTCCCACTTCAAGAAGAGTAAAGGCAACAAATTTGAAAGAAATGAATTGGGATTTAGTTATTGCTTCTATGAATGATGCATTTTTTTTATTTTTTTTATCCCCAAAAAACAACTAATAATTGCGAGTAATCCATTTGAAGAAATGAAATTTACGGTCCAATAAATTCCTGTTCCAGCAATTATATCGATAATTATAAATCTTTTAATTGCCGAACTTTGTACTACATGAAAAATAAATTGATTGTTATCGTTACCCAATGTTATCACATCCCTTATCTAATATATGACAAGGCATGCTTGCTCTAGTCTTCATGATAATATACGAAAAAGAGTAATTAGCAGAAGCTTATAAAGTAGTTATAAATAAAAGATAACTATCGGAAGTTAAATTATTAACTTCAGTGAAAAAAATAACAATCATAATTTATCCTGCGTTATTGATGGGATATTATGTTTTACTTAAGGGCTTATGCGGAAAGTTTGATGAAAAATTCTTTCATTAAAAGTACGATTCCTAGCAGAAACAAGACTTCAATTGAGAACCAAAACATACTTTTGTGAGGTTTTTTAAACTCCATAATAATTGATGAAAATAAAAAAATTGCGATAAGTATGATGATTAAGAGTCGGATTATATCAACCATTAATAACACTCCTAATATTTAATCAGTACTATTATATAATCTTTTCCAAAGATATATAATTCTAGAAACATTCTATTGAAATTTTAATGAAAAGAACAGGTGGTGTTTAGTAGCTTTTTTCTCAAAATCATTTCAAACGTGTAGTGGGAAGTGATAAAAGTGATAAATCCACGTTTTAATAAAAGGATGTAAGCGTATTTTTAGCGAATTATAGATAATTAAGAGAGGCGGTGACACTATGAAGTATGTAAAAGTCAGTATGAATGGTGGAAGTGAGCACAAATTCTCAATGACTTTAGAACGATTTGAAGAGTTTATTACTACAGAGAATGGATTATTAGAAAATAAATTAGTTTGTATTGAAAATGTAATGATTAACCCTACTAATATATCTTCTGTAGTTGAAAAAATTGGTGTACCTGCTAAATTTATGGAAGTTTAAAGGTAATTAGATAAAAAACATCCATGGGGATGTTTTTTGTTTATAAATAAAGCAATTGTACAATGAAAGTATGAGAAAATTTTATTAGTAATAATGTAGGCTATTAAGAATGAATGGATATAGAAAGGTCTTTTCTAGCGTGTTAGTTACTCCAATGTGTATGTATCTATTTGGCATCTAGACATAGTGCTTTCTAGTGCACAATGTAATAAGTATAAGCATATAGTATTTAGTATTTAGTAGGACAAGATCTTCGTGTCCTACTAAATACTCAGAAAAAACCTCTAATCACATTAGGGCATCCAATAGCAGGGTGCTCTAATTTTTTATGAAAAATGTAGCTTCACAACGGTTTCGTTTCAATTATAGTTTTCTTTAACGTTAATAAATATTAAGATTAATATGATAGCAATAATTAAATTAGACAAATAGAAATTTTGGTGACACAGTAGTTCAAAGATGACATCGAATGTATACAATAAAGCGACAGCAGGTAATATACAAATAAATATAAATCTCCAATTTTTTAAATAATGTTTATAATTAGTAAGTACTTTCGCCATTAATATTGCTCCTGTATTTTTTATTTTCTATATAATTATACATTTAAATAAAAAGATTTACAAAGTGTTTAAAAATTATTTAGCAACTAATGTGATTTTGGGAGATAAATAAGGAGGAAGAAAAAAATATTATAGATCTATAGATTGAGAGGAACATAGAGAAAGCTTTTGTTAAAAACTTAGATGGCTGCAGCAATCTGTGTAATAAACGATTTGATTTTAAAAAGACTTTTAAACATCTGGGCTAAAATGATACACTATAATCTACGTTATTTTAGAAATGAATAGAGGGATTTATATGATAGATAAAATTAAAAATGTTGTAGAGGATATGTATGAAGATGAAGCAAAACATTTACTTCAAAGTATTCTAATACAGTTAGATGTATTAGACGGGAATTATAGCGAAGATATGATAAAAAATTTAACGAGTATCCCTAAGCAATTGACGAGTCATACAACTCAGGAAAAAAATTTAGAAGAAAGCACACACATTCATATTGCCTTTGATGATTCAACTGCCGGATGTTTAAAATATATGTTGAAACAAGAAGGATTACACGAGGAGAGTGTTGTTTCATACTCTGAATTCTTTTCAATTGGTCCCATACATCAATTACATACGAATGAAGGTCAATTAGCAAGGACACAGTGGTTATTAAATAACTTAACTTCTTATGATTGTTATTTTGAAGAAGAGTATTTACCAAGATTTAAGGAGACTTTAGAAGATCTACATTCAATTCCGAATGAAACACCGATTACCATTTGGAAGGCGGATAATGCCCATGAGCATGTAGGGCTTTGTTTTGCAATTGCGCAATTAAAAGATAAGAAAGATATTCGTGTTCTGAATACTTCTGAAGCGAGTAGAGAAATATTAAAACAAGATTATGATATTCGTGGAACTGGAGAATTATCTCCTGAAAGTTTAGCACTATTCAAAAAAAGTTTTGTGGAATTTCCGTATTTACCTGAAGAGAAGCGAATGAAGTTTGCACATGAGTGGGATAGATTATCGCAAAGCACGGAGTTTTTAAGAGTTTGGAAAGACGATGAAGTGCATTCTGTACAAGAAGATTATTTTGATCAATTCATTATTGAGTGTGCGAAAAATGTAGGAGCAGATAAAGAATTTCATAAAGCTCCGAGAGTAATAGGTGAAGCACTTGGACTTGCGGATCAATTGGTTGGGGATACGTTTTTGGAATACCGCTTGAAAGAATTAATTAAGCAAGAAGTATTTGAATATGAAGGTTCATTAGATCAAATGCGTTTTTATAGTGTGAAGTTAATAAAATAAAAATTATATTTTGTTTATAAAAAAGCTCGTATTTTAAAAATACGAGCTTTTTTTAGATGAATTTAGGCTATACATAAGCTTCCTATGAATGGCGTATCACATATGAATGTTAAAAGAAACAAATGAAAAGAAGGTGATGGGTTATTATGTATAACCAACAAAACTATCCATATGATCAAGAGATGTATTATAATCCACAAAACTACGGTTATGAATCTACAAATGAAGTGAGAGATATTGAACAAGAAGACTATAGACCAGATGATGCGGAAGATGCTCCAACGTCACCACCACCGTCACAAGCTCCGTCGTTACCGTCCACATTTGCTTCTCCAGCACAAGCAGGCAATATGAAATCTTGGATGTGTAACTGTCTAGGAAGATGGGGCTATTTACGTTTACATCGACCTGGTCCTTTCGGAAGAGATTTATGGTTCTTTCCAACCGAGGTAAGAAGAAGCGGGGTTTCAGGTTACACTTGGCAAGGTGGTCGTCGTCGTAAAGTAAGTTATCGATATCAACAAATTAATAATTTTATGTGCTTCGCATAATAGGAAGTGAGAGAGTAGAATAATTTTACTCTCTCACTTTTTTATTTTTCAATATACGAAGTAAGATTTTAATTAAAAATTTACAATTTTCTAGTTTTTATTGAAGTATAATTCAAATGTTAGGTTGATTTACACAAATAATTGAGAGTGAGGGAATGTAATGTCAATAAAAAATAGGGTTGGCCGAAAAATAGAGGATGGCATTAATTTAGCTTCCGCTCAGTTTAAAGAAGATGCTTATGAAATTTATAAAGAATCGAGAAAAGTACAGCCTATATTATTTGTAAATCAAATTGAAATCGGTAAAGAATGGCTCATTACAAGATATGAAGATGCTCTGCCGCTTTTAAAAGATAATCGCTTAAAAAAAGATCAGGCAAATGTGTTTCCTCAAGATACAAAGAACATGCATCTTTCCGTTGACAATAGTGATCATTTAACAACGCACATGTTAAATTCGGACCCACCTAACCACAGTCGTTTGCGATCTTTAGTTCAAAAAGCTTTTACACCGAAGATGATTTCACAATTAGACGGAAGAATTCAGAGAATAGCGGATGATTTAATAAGTGAAATAGAGCGAAAAGGTACATTAAATCTTGTGGATGATTATTCATTCCCATTACCGATTATTGTAATAAGTGAGATGCTTGGAATTCCAAAAGAGGATCAAGCGAAATTTAGAATTTGGTCTCATGCTGTCATTGCATCGCCAGAAACACCTGAAGAAATAAAAGAAACCGAAAAACAACTATCTGAGTTTATTACATATCTCCAATATATAGTTGATGTAAAACGAAAAAATCCAAAAGAAGATTTGGTTAGTGCGTTAATACTTGCAGAAAATGAAGGGCATAAACTTAGTGCTCGAGAGCTATATTCAATGATCATGTTATTAATTGTAGCCGGACACGAGACGACAGTGAATTTAATAACAAATACGGTATTAGCACTTCTTGAAAATCCGAAGCAATTACAGTTATTAAAAGAAAATCCGGAATTAATTGATTCAGCTATTGAGGAAGGATTGCGTTATTATTCTCCAGTTGAGGTGACGACTGCAAGATGGGCGGCTGAGCCGTTTCAAATTCATGACCAAACAATCCAAAAAGGAGATATGGTTATTATCGCATTAGCTTCAGCAAACCGTGATGAAACAGTATTTGAAAACCCAGAAGTATTCGATATTATGCGTGAGAATAACCGTCACATTGCTTTTGGACATGGTAGCCATTTCTGTTTAGGAGCTCCACTTGCTAGGTTGGAAGCAAAGATTGCTATTACTGCTCTGTTTAAAAGAATGCCATCGTTACAAATAAAAGGTGAGCGTGACAAAATTAATTGGCAAGGTAATTATTTAATGCGTTCTTTAGAGGAATTACCATTGTCTTTTTAGAATAGTTATATTGAGACATGCATACACGACAAATGATTAACATAGAGTATGTATGTGTTATTTAAATTCGAAACGGAAGGGTGAAAACATCCCAATGATCAACTAATTCTATTTGTAAGAGATCTTCGTTAAAAAACGAAATATTCTTCTGGATAGGATTAGTATGTGCATGTATAGAAAAGGGATGTGTTTCGCACTGCGAATATATAGTCTTTTCATATGATTTGTGCTGCCTCCTGTTCAGAACACGAAATAGGAGGCTTTTTTATGTCGACGACTGCAGAAACGAAACAAAATCATGGGGTATCACAAGTATTAAAAAATCGATTTGTGCAAGGGATTCTAGCATCAGCATTATTTTTACAAGTTGGAATTTGGGTTCGTAACTTTGCGGTATTACTTTATGTTATGGAAATGACGAAAGGTGATGCTTTTGCTATTTCGATGATTTCGGTTGCTGAATTTGCTCCCATTTTTATTTTCTCATTCATTGGTGGAACTTTTGCTGATAGGTGGAAGCCAAAGAAGACAATGATATGGTGTGAGACGTTAAGTTCTATTTCCGTATTCGCTGTATTAATTACTCTTATGTTTGGAACGTGGAAAATCGTGTTTTTTGTGACGCTTATTTCTGCAATCCTTTCGCAGTTTTCTCAACCATCCGGTATGAAGTTGTTTAAACAGCATTTATCAACGGAACACATTCAATTAGCGATGTCTATATATCAAACAATATTTGCGATTTTTATGGTGTTAGGACCGATTCTTGGTACATTTATTTTTCATAGTTTTGGAATTTATATTTCAATCATCATAACAGGTATCGCTTTTTTACTTGCTGCAGCTGTGTTGTTATTTCTTCCGAAAGATCTTGAGAATGATAATGAGAAGAAAGAAATTACGCTGTTACAGGAAATGCTGGATGGTATTAAATATGTAAAAAAGAAAAAAGCATTAACTTTGCTAGGGTTTTGTTTTATGGCAGCAGGACTAGGTATAGGTTTAATTCAGCCACTAGGCATCTTTATTGTGACTGAGCAGTTAGGGTTATCAAAAGAGAGTTTACAATGGTTACTAACGGTAAATGGTGCAGGAATGATTGTTGGGGGCGCTTTAGCGATGGTATTTGCGAAGAACGTTGCTCCGCAAAAGATGTTAATTATCGGTATGCTAGGTCAGGCGATCGGTATTGGGATTATAGGTTATTCCACAAATTTATGGGTAACACTCACAGCACAACTTTTTAGTGGGTTAGCTCTTCCGTGTATCCAAATAGGGATTAATACACTCATTATTCAAAATAGTGATACTGATTTTATTGGTCGTGTAAATGGCATTTTAAGTCCATTATTTACCGGTTCAATGGTAGTAACAATGAGTATTGCTGGTTCGTTAAAAGAAATGTTTTCATTAAGTACGATGTATGAGGGCACAGCTTTACTATTTATAATTGGATTATTATTTATTTTACCGATATACAATTTAAAGCCAGTAATAGCAATAGAAAATGAAATAAGTGATAAAGGAAGTGTTGTACAAAATGAATCCTAATCCAAATGTTAAGTACCCTATTGAAGGAAATCAAAATGTCCAATTTATAAAAAATACAATAACAAAAGCTAATATACTCATTGGAGACTATTCATATTATGATGCGAAAGATGGAGAAACATTTGAAGATCGTGTATTACATCATTATGAATTTCTTGGAGATCGCCTTATACTTGGAAAGTTTTGTTGTATTGCAAATGGAGTTACCTTTATTATGAACGGAGCGAATCATCGGATGGATGGATTTTCGGCATATCCATTTAATATATTTGGAAATGGGTGGGAGAAGTATACACCTAATTTGTCTGATTTACCTTACAAAGGTGATACAGTTATAGGAAATGACGTTTGGATTGGTATGGATACAACGATTATGCCCGGAATAAAAATAGGAGATGGTGCAATCATTGCAGCTAAATCTGTTGTGGCTAGAGACGTCGCACCATATACAATTGTTGGCGGAAACCCTGCAAATAAAATAAAGGAACGATTTACAAATACAATAGTAGAAGAATTATTGCAAATTCAATGGTGGCATTTTGACATTGAAAAAATAACCGAAAATATAGATGCTATTGTACAAGGAGACATTGAACCATTAAGAAAGTTAAAAAGGTAATAAAAAATGCATGACAAAGAGTATCATACCTCCGAATTTTGTTAATGATAATAGAACAAGGAGGTGTGATACTATGGCACAAGACGTTTTATGTGAAGTAAACAACTGTAAATTTTGGGCTAACGGCAATAAATGTAGTGCAGATGCAATTTATGTAGTAAGTCATAAAGGTAAACATGCATCTACAACTGAAGAAACAGATTGCAAAACTTTTGATCCAGAAGTATAAATTTTTGAAGGGTAGCCAAATCGCGGTTGCCCTTTTATTAATTATAGTATTGATAATAAATATCATTTTCATTCATTGTTTTTAACTTTTCTTTTTATTTTTTCATATTTTCTTCATAAGTGATGTAATCCAGAGCAATTCATGTTCAATACGCGATTTACTAAATTCAATGACTTCTGTAATAAAAGATGAGCTAACATGTAAAGATTGAATAGCAGTAAGCTGTTTATGTAGTACGTCTTGGCCTATTGTTAAAATTTCTTTTCTAGCTTCGTAATCAAGTTTTTCAAATAGCGCGATACGCACAAGGAATTCAGCGTTATTTGTCGCAATCTTTTCGGGAAACTCTCTTAACATTTCATAAAAAATTTCTTCTCCTGTTTCAGTTATGTCGTACATATTTCGATTCGGCTTTCCGACTTGTTTATGTATTTGTTTAATTATAGCCCCCATATTTTCGAAGCGCCGAAGAGCGGGATACAGTGTATTATGGGGTTCAGCCGAGATACGTGTAAAAACGGGTCATAAGCTGTAATATATTCCCATTATTGGTTTTTTAGTTAAAAATATCTACCTCATGATTAACAAAAAGCTGATTACCTATGCGCTATAAATGAACTGCCCCCAATTGTTAAACAAAACCTAGCAATTGGGGGCAGTTCATAGTTATCATTTGACTCTTCTAGTGACTTTCTCAAGTAAAGCACCCTTTGGTTGAATAAGATTTATTTATTCATTCCCATCAATCGCTTAATTGTTCTTATTTGTCCACGATGATTAATTTCGTCTTCCATAACGTGAAACCACAAGTAGTAATTATTATAAGGCACACCATTATCCCACTTGTTTTCCTCGAATAACCAGCTATCTTGTTTTGATTTCAGATATGTTAGTGTATTTTCTCTAACTTGTGATAATTCATTCAAATAATAATCTAAAGATTGCTTTTTTATTCCTTCCCTTGCTTTGTCTCCAAGTTCTAAAGAAATTCGCCACTTTAGATATTCACTTTCAGTTAAATCTCTTTTTTCAAACGAGATAACTTGATGAACAAACTCCATCGCTGCAATATGTGATAAGAGAGAACCAATAGTGTTTGAACTACCGTTTGGTAAGAAATCTAAATCACTTTGGTTTAAATTGGAGATTTCGCTCAATGTAACATCTCTTGTATGTTCAAGCATTGTTACAAGCTCTCCAATCTTATTTGAATAGTTTTCTTTTGAAATTATTCTATAATCTATCATATATATCCCTCCAATTCATGCTAAGCATAAGTTTACCAATAAAATAAAAAAAACAAAGTCTGAAAATTCATGTAAAATAATGATATAATTTAATTGAATATAAAGAAAAAGGAAACCTGTTTTTATCAGTGTTACCTTATCCAAGACTAAATTTTACCCATACATCATTTTTTTGATGTAGCTCTTGAAGATAAAAACTATTTAATTTTCAAGGAACAGTTATTAACTTAAAACTTATTATACGAGGAGGGTGTATCATGAAAAAAATATGCTTTGTATTAATTGTCGACGCTGGTATAAATTATGGTTCAATATTTTCTCTACCATTTTTAAGGAATCAGGATGATTTGAAGGAATATTTTTCTAAGTATTATGATGTTTCAATTAATTATATTAGGGATAAAAACTCAGTTGACTATTTGGTAGTTCCCAAACCGTGTCCACCTTTTGATAATGAAAATAATCTTCCAATAATTGAAGTACCAGCAATCTTATTTATGGAAAAGGATTTTGAAAAAATAAAGACTTATATAGACAATTATTTTTCTAATAACTCATAAAGAAAATAAAAGTACAGTAAAAAGAAGTCCGATAAAAAACGAGTGGCGTAGAATATTTCTATTAATCATTCGTTTTTTATTATATTTACATATCAGTCTATCGCAAATGAACTTGTACAAAATATCGGAAAATATAGTGAGGTTAATATCGTTGAAGAGTTTGCTGCACCTTTACCTGTTACCGTCATATCCGATTTATTAGGAGTGCCAACAACGGATCGTAAAAAGATTAAAGAATGGTCTGATATTTTATTTATGCCATATAGTAAAGAAAAATTTAACGATTTGGATGTAGAAAAAGGAATTGCGTTAAATGAATTTAAAACGTACCTGCTTCCAATTGTTCAAGAGAAAAGATATCATTTAACCGACGATATTATTTCAGATTTAATACGAGCTGAATATGAAGGTGAAAGATTAACCGATGAAGAAATAGTTACTTTTTCTTTAGGTTTATTAGCGGCAGGTAATGAAACAACTACAAATTTAATTATTAATAGCTTTTATTGCTTTTTAGTAGATTCACCTGGAATATATGAAGAGTTAAGAAAAGAACCTACGTTAATTTCAAAAGCGATTGAGGAAGTTTTACGCTATCGCTTTCCCATTACATTAGCTAGGAGGATTACAGCGGACACAAATATATTTGGACCTTTTATGAAAAAGGATCAAATGATTGTTGCGTGGGTTAGTGCAGCAAATTTAGATGAGAAAAAGTTCTTACAAGCTTCTAAATTTAATTTACACAGAATAGGAAATGAAAAGCATTTAACCTTTGGTAAAGGTCCTCATTTTTGCTTAGGGGCGCCACTTGCACGTTTAGAAGCTGAGATTGAATTAACTACCTTTATAAATGCCTTTGAAAAAATAGAGTTATCTCCATCGTTCAATTTAGAAAAATGTATATTAGAAAATGAACAAACATTAAAATACTTACCTATTCTTTTGAAAACTAGGTAAAACGTTCAGCAAGGTACAAAATTACTGTACCTTGTTTTTTTATTTCTCAATTGTAAATTTTTAGTGGTCTATTTAGTATGGAAGTGTATGAAAGAAGAGTGGAGGAGGATGCTTATGTTAACGTGTAATGGAAGTAAAACGTTTCAAACATTTATTAAAGCTGTAACGGATCTAATTGATAGTAATTTATTAGAAGATCAAATTGTTTGTGCGATTGAAAAATTACTAGAAGAACTTTTAGAAAAAAAAACATGGCTTCCGCTAGAAAAACAGAAGGCGAATTCGGCTCAATATGCACGACACTTGTTATATGAAGATCCTTTAAAGCGATTTGAAGTATTAGCTCTTGTATGGAAAGATGGACAATCTACACCTTTACATGATCATGATGGTACATGGGGAGTAGAAGGCGTTTTTTCAGGAAGGATAATGGTGCAGAACTTTATACAAACTAAGCAGCTTGAAAATTCACTTGTTTATTTAACCCATACAGGAAATCTTTATTTGGGAGAAGGAGAAACAGATAAAGTCATTCCACCAGCTGATTGTCATATTCTTAAAATAGCTGAATGTGAAAGTGTTGTCACGATTCATATTTACGGAAAACGTTTAGAAAAGTTTAAAGTATATGTCCCAACTGAAGAAAAGAATGTGTATATGTGTGAGACAAAATATATTAGTTATAGTTCATAGTTTAAAATCAAAAGCTTTTCTTTAAAGAGAAAAGCTTTTGATTTTATTTTTAATTATTTCTTGACCTGAAACGCTTTTCATAAATTATAAATAAGAAGTACTTAACGAGCTCAATATGAAAACGATACCTTTTTGTTAAATAGATCTCGTGTATTTATAGAAAGTGGTGAAGAAATAATGAAATTAATAGCAATTGACTTAGATGGAACCCTTCTTTCCGGTAATAAAATGATAAGTAAAGAAAATGCAGAAGCAATTCGAAAATGTCAGGAAGCAGGCCATGTTGTAGCTATTTGTACAGGGCGTTCTATCGTTGATATTGAACGATTATTGTTAGAAGTTAATTTAGAGTGTCCAATTATTGCGGAAAATGGTGCCCTTATTTATAAAGATAAGAAAATGATGAAGAGATATCCAATTCAAAATATGCAGGCACTTGAGATTGTAGAATATCTTGAAGAGAATGGCTTGTATTATCAGCTTTATACTAATAAAGGTGTGTATGTACCAGATTATGGAGTAGAGAGTGTACGTAATGAAATCGAGTATGTGAGGAATGCAAAAGAAAATTTCGATTTGAAAGAGTTAGAAACGATTGCAGCATTATATCTTGAACATACAGCATTTCATAGTACAGAAAGTTGTAAACCAATTGTAGAAACTGATATACATGTGCATAAACTTTTACCGTTTTCTTATGACATAGAGAAATTAAAAAAATTAAAAGAAACGTTTCTGCATAATACAGATTTAGCTATTACATCTTCCTATTGGCATAATTTAGAGATTAATCATCGAGATGCTCAAAAAGGAAATGGATTATATACTTTAGCAGAACATCTTAATATTCCAGTTGAAAACACTGTAGCAATAGGTGATGGCTTAAACGATGTTTCTATGATGGAGAGAGCAAATATATCAATTGCAATGGGAAATGCAGTTGAAGAAATAAAAGCGATGTGTCAATACGAAACGTTAACAAATGAAGAACATGGTGTCGCACATGCTTTATATAAATATGTAATGTAATAAAAAAAGAAAAAAGAATCCAAATAGATTCTTTTTTCTTTTTATTAGGGGTAAGGTATTCTATGTGATTCATAGAAGCCTTATTACACCTAATTATATAGAATATATTGGAATAAATGTTTATATTTTTCATGAAAATTATGAAAAATTCGTGAACTTTATGTTTATTGTATTTTTATAGTGCTGTTAGCAGCGCGTAACACTCCCATATTATTTTCTGTTTTTAATTGAAAAATAGAATTTGTTAGAATAATTATTCTACAGCTATATACCTAGGAGCACTTTCTTCGTATAATGAAGAAGTATGAATTTTGAATTTGTATAATTTTTACATATCGAGGTGAAAAAGGAATGGATGCGCGGCTAATGGAACTTATTGATGTGAGTACAATAGAAACCATGGCAGAACAATTTTATAAATTAACCAACATATCACATCAACTTCTTGATGCTGAAAACGAATGTATATTTTCATTTGGAATTAATGAAATGAAAGTATGTAAACTTCCCAAAATTGAAATCCCCCTTTTCTTATACAATCAATATTTAGGATCTTTTATTGTATGGTCCAAACGAAGCGAAATTTGCAATTGCCAAAAATATTTTGAAATGCTTTCTAACCTCATTATAACTGGGATGAAAAAAGCAGTTCAAAGTAAAAATACATCGTTACTTTCTCGAAAAGAGGAAGAACTACATACGATCTTACAAAACATGCCTGTTATGGTTGATGTGCTTGACTATAATGGAGATTTTGTTTTATGGAATCGAGAATGCGAGATTGTAACAGGTTATACTGCTGAAGAAATAATTGGGAATCCAAACGCTCTTCAATTACTGTATCCTGACCATAATTATCGCCATCAAATACAAAATAAATTTTTGACTCGTGGAAAAAATTTTAGAGATTGGGAAATGAGTTTAACATGTAAAAATGGTGAAATTAAAACGATAATGTGGTCCAATATATCAGAACAGTTTCCTGTAACAGGATTTAGTTACTGGGCTGTTGGGGTAGATATTACACATTTAAAAGCGATAGAAGAGCAATTAAAACAACAAACGTCTGAATTAGAATTAATTTTTAAAGCTTTACCAGATTTATGTTTTTTAACAGAAGATGATGGGACAATTATAGATTATAAAGCAGGATCCCCTACAAAATTTTACGTACCTGCAGAAGCTTTTATGGGAAAAAAGTTTTACGAAATATTACCGTCTCCAGTAGCACAGCAATTTCAAGAAGCAATTCGCCAATTGAAAGAAGAAGGAAAGAATGTAATTGTAGAATATGTCCTGACAATTAATGGAAGTATCGATTTCTTTGAAGCTAGATGTTTACCATTATTACAAGATAAAATTATGATCATTGTACGCGATATCACAGAGCGGAAAAAGGCAGAAGAATTGCTAAATAAATCAGATACACTTGCGGCAATTGGTCAATTAGCAGCCGGTGTAGCTCATGAAGTGAGAAACCCATTAACTGTAATTAAAGGATTTATACAGTTATTCCAAATTAATAAAGAAGATCAAGAAAAATATTTTGATCTTATGCTTTCCGAAATAGAAAGAATAGAAGCAATCCTCCAAGAGTTTTTGTCGATTGCTAAAACTGATGAAATAAATACAGAAAAGAAAAATATTTATCAAATTTTTAAAAATGTCGTATCATTAATTAATACAAAAGCAATCATGACAAATATTCAAGTTGAACTATTTACAGATTCCAAAGAGATAATCATTGAATGCTCAGAAAATCAATTGAAACAAGTATTTATTAATATTTTGCAAAATTCAATTGAAGCAATGCTAGATGGCGGGAAAATTTCAATCCATATAAAAGAAATACATAAAAAAGGTGTCATTATTAGTGTAATAGATGAAGGAGTAGGAATACCTGAAGAAAGAATTAAAAGATTAGGTGAACCTTTCTATAGTACGAAAGAAAAAGGTACCGGTATTGGATTGATGTTAAGTTATAAGATAATTGAAGGTCATCAAGGAACAATAAGTATAATGAGTGAGGTTGGCGTCGGGACAACTGTAACTATTTACTTGCCGAAAATTCAGAGTAAACAATCTCTATCAAATTGTGATGATAAATGTATATCGATACGTTCTAGTATTAACTCTTAAATAAATGATTATATACCCAATGAAAAAAGCTAAACTTTTTTCATTGGGTATTTTTATATTTAATTTAGTAAACTTTACCTTTTCTTAACCTTTGTTTTAATTTCTATTAAGTTTTTATCAGTATATTAATATTTGTACAAAGTACTGTATAGAAAATGTGCATTACTTTTAATATATAGATTCAATTGTTATTAGAAATACTGTAAGGAGGAGATTATGACAAGGTGAAAAAGCAAGTGAAAAAAAGTGGTAGAGCAATACCGATGCGGTTAAATATTTTATTTCTATGTGTATTTTTATTATTTTCTGCAATGATTATACAGTTAGGTAAAGTGCAAATTTTCGATGGAGAGACTTATAAAAATGAAGTAGAAAAGAGAGAAAATGCAACTGTGAGCCTATCTGTCCCACGTGGGAAAATATTTGATCGAGAAGGGAATCCAGTTGTTGATAATACATCTTTACGCACGATCACGTACACAAAGATGAAAGGTGTAAAATCAGAAGATATATTAAAAACTGCAAGACAACTTGTAGACATAATTGAAATGCCGCAAGAAGATATAGATAAGTTAAATGAGACAGATAAGAAAGATTTTTGGATGCAATTAAATCCGCAACTGGCTGAAAATCTAGTATCGAAAAAAGAAATAGATACATTTAGAGAAAAGGATATTAGCGGCAAGAAGCTAGATAAAAAAATAGAAGAGTTAAAAAGAAAACGGGTTACAGATAAAAATCTTCAGGAATTAACAGAGAAAGATATAAAAGTGTTAGCTATTAAAAGTAAGATGACTTCAGGTTATCAAATGGCACCTCAAATTATTAAAAAAGATGTTAGTGAAAAGGAATTTACTATAATTAGTGAAGGTTTAGCGAATCTCCCAGGTGTAGACGTATCGGTGGATTGGGAGAGAGTGTATGTAAATGATGGATTATTCCGATCTGTTCTTGGAAATGTTTCTAATTCCGATGAAGGATTACCAAGTGAACGATTAGATTACTACTTGGTACGTGATTATAGCCGAAATGATAGGGTTGGAAAAAGTTATATCGAGCAGCAATATGAAGATGTACTTCATGGTACAAAAAAAGAAGTAAGAAGCGTTGCTGATAAACAAGGTAATACAATTAGAACGGAAACCGTTTCTGAGGGAAAGAGCGGTAAGAATTTAACTTTAACAATAGATATGGAATTACAGAAAAAAGTAGAAGAGAGCATAGAAAAAATATTAAAGGTCTATAAAGGTTCAGAATCGATGTTGGACCGTGCTTTCGTTGTAATGATAAATCCGAAAAATGGTCAAGTATTATCAATGGCAGGGAAAAAATTAGTAGAAAAAGATGGGAAAACAGAAGTTGAAGATTATGCTTTAGGTACGATGACAAGTTCATATGAGCTTGGATCAACAGTTAAAGGTGCGACAATATTGACTGGTTTCGAAACGAAAGCTATAACACCAGGTACTTACTTTTATGATGCGCCTATGAAGTTTAAAGGAACTAAGGAGAAAAAGTCTTGGAAAGATTTCGGGAATATTGATGATCTAAGAGCTTTACAAGTTTCTTCTAACGTTTATATGTTTAATACAGCATTAAAAATTGCAGGTGTAGATTATGTGAAAAATAGTTCATTAAATATTAAACAGGAGTACTTTGATAAAATGAGGTATTATTTCAGGCAATTTGGATTAGGTGTTCCAACGGGTATTGATTTACCGAATGAAACAGCTGGACAAATTGGTAAAAAAGATAATCAACCTGGTTTTTTACTAGACTACTCAATTGGCCAGTATGACACCTATACGCCACTTCAGCTTGTACAGTATATTTCAACAATCGCAAACGGTGGATATCGAATGAAGCCACAAATTGTTCAAGAGGTAAGAGAGCAAACGTCGCAAAAAGATGAGATTGGTAAAGTGGTGCATGCAGTAGAACCAATCGTTTTAAATAAGATAGATATGAAAGAGGAATATATAAATCAAGTAAAAGAAGGATTTAGAAGGGTATTCCAAGAAGGTGATGGAACAGGAGTAAGGGCGTTCCAAAAAGCATCTTATAAGCCAGCAGGTAAAACAGGGACAGCACAGACAGTATACGGTGGAGAAAGTGATATTGGAAGAAATGAAAAAGGTGAGCGAAGAGAATGTTATAATTTAACGTTAGCAGGATATGCGCCGTATGATAATCCAGAAGTAGCATTCTCTGTAGTTGTGCCGTGGGTTATTAATGATAAATCTGGTATTAACTCTGATATTGGAAAAGAAGTTTTAGATGCTTATTTTGAATTAAAAAATAAGCGATTAACTGGCGAAGCACCAAAAACAGATGACTCTAAAGAGAATTAAAATATACGAAACGTCTCTAGCAATTATATGAACTAGAGACGTTTTTTACATACGAATAGATTAGAAATGAGGTATATATGAAGCAATTGATTCTAAAAGATCGGAGAAAAATATGTAGCTATATTTTAATTATAATAGGAATTATTTTTATTAATAAGTCATTTTTATTTTGTATGGTAGAAGGAATTTCGATGCAACCTACTTTGAATGAGAATAATCGCATACTTGTTAATAAGGCTAGCATCTATTTTTCTTCTTTTCATCATGGTGATGTTGTAATAATAAAAAAAGAAGACTCGGCTACATACTACGTGAAACGAATTATTGGATTACCGGGGAATAACATATAATTAAGAGACGATGAGGTATATATTAACGGTAAAAAGCGTGATGAGTCGTATATACAGTTAGATATGTCACAAGTATCAAATCGTTTTTCAAACTGTAGAGAAATGAAAGTTCCCACGCATAAATTATTTGTGTTAGGTGATAATCGAAATCATAGTAAAGATAGTAGGAATACGCTTGGACTAATTGATGAGTCAAATATAATAGGTAAAGTGAAGATGGTATATTATCCATTTGATCAAATAAAATAATTCTATTAGATATGCACGTTTTATAAAATAAATCATATATTGATAGCATAGGACAAGCAGAAAAGCTTATCCTAACCTCACAGAACACTCCTTATCACAGTTAGGCATCTACATTTTATGTAGATGCCTTTTTCAATGTCTGATAATTATTTATCAACCTAAAGTAGTAAGTATATTGGGACTATTAAGGGAAGATTGCTTGTAATAATAACAGTACGATTAATAAGAACATTGAATTGTAGGAGTGAGAAATAAGTGATGAATATTTTAATAGTTAATTTCCCTGCAGAGGGACATGTAAATCCTACATTAAGTTTAGTAAAGGCCTTTACTGAAAGAGGTGATAACGTACACTATATTACAACGGAAAGCTTTAAGGAAAGGCTTGAAGTTTTGGGAGCCATTGTACATACTCATCCGGATTTATTAAAGGAGATTTCTATTGATAATGAAACTTCATATGGATTAAAATCTTTCTTTCATGTACATGTTCAAACTTCTTTATACATATTAGAAATTACGAAACGATTATGTAAAAGCATTAATTTTGATTTCGTAGTTTATGATATATTTGGTGCTGGAGAGTTAGTAAAGGAATATTTACAAGTTCCAGGCATAGTTTCCTCTCCTATATTTTTAATTCCACCAGTATTATTGGAAACCTTGCCTTTTCATCCAAATGCAGAAATACAATTCCAACCCGATGAACTCTCTGAAAAGTTACTGTATCAAATGGAACATGAATTTGGAGTAAAACCCAAAAATAATCTTCAATTTATGCATAATAAGGGAGATATTAGTCTCGTGTATACAAGTCGTTATTTTCAACCTAATAGCGATTCGTTCGGAGAAAACAATGTTTTTATTGGACCGAGTATTATAAAGCGCAAAACAAATGTAAAGTTTCCACTTGAATTGCTTTCAAAAAAGAAAGTTATTTATATTTCAATGGGAACACTTCTCGAAGGGCTCGAACCATTTTTTAATACTTGTATTGATGCTTTTTCAAATTTCGAAGGGATTGTAGTAATGGCGATTGGTGATAGAAATGATATTTCGAAGATTAAGCAAGCGCCAGACAACTTTATTATAACCCCTTACGTACCTCAATCAGAAATATTAAGTGAAGCAGATGTTTTTATTACACATGGTGGAATGAATAGTGTGCACGATGCAATCCATTATAATGTCCCATTTGTGATAATACCGCATGATAAAGATCAACCTATGATAGCGCAAAGATTAACTGAGCTTGAGGCAGCACATAGATTATTGAAAGAGCATGTTAATGTGCAAACTTTAAAAAAGGCGGTAACAGACGTTCTTTCAAATAAAAAGTATAAACATGGCATTCAAAAACTGAATGAAAGTTTTTTAGAGTGTGGTGGTTCCAAAAGAGCCATTGCAGTTATTGATGCTCTTTTAAATAAATAGTTCGGATAATATAAAAGCATAGAGGCTCTACCTGTATGCTTTTATATTATTATCCAGCAAATTGTACAGCAGTATTCGCATGTAAATAAGCAGTATCAAAAACAGGAACAGATAGATCATTTTGGGAAATGAGCAAAGGAATTTCCGTACAGCCAAGTAGAATTCCTTCAGCCCCATTATTAATTAATGAATTGGTAATTTGTATTAGTTTTTCTTTTGATGTTTCTGAAATAACTCCTCTACTTAATTCATTTAATATGACGTGATGGATAAAAGTTCTTTCTTCGTCATTTGGGATGATAGTCTCAATGTTATATTTTGCTAGTCGTGATGTATAAAAATCTTGTTCCATTGTTTGTTTCGTTCCTAATAATCCGATCCGTTTTATATTCTGTTCTACCATTTCTTTAGCACTTACATCACCGATATGAAGAAGTGGGATTGATATTGCTTGTTCTACTTCCTCAGCAAATAGATGTACGGTATTAGAACACATTAGTAAACATTCAGCTCCTGAGTTTTCTACCTTTTTTGCTACCGTGACTAATTCATTTTTCACTTCTTCATATTGATGGTTTTGCAATAATGTAGTTACCTCCCCAAAGTCCATGCTATATAAAACAAGCTTCGCATTTTGATCATATTTAGAGAGAGTCAGTGTATTAATGTGTTTATAGTACAACGATGTTGATTCCCAACTTAGTCCGCCAATTAAGCCAATTACTTTCATCATGCATTCCTCCCGTAACAATTTTGAATTTATTATTTCATAATTCCGATAAGAATACAATGATTTAAGTGAACTATTTATCGAAAAATAAAAATAGTAAGAAAAGTATTGAAATTATTTATTGTTAGTGCCATAATACAGATTACAAATACATACTTATCCAGAGAGGTAGAGGGAACGGCCCTTTGAAGCCTCAGCAACCCCTATGTAATTACATAGGAAGGTGCTAATTCCGCAGGGGACACTATGTGTCTTTTGAAAGATAAGGGGATTCTTGTACGTGAAAGAAAATGACCTCTTATTTAAGAGGTCATTTTTTGTTGTATAGAAAGGAAGTGTCGATGCATAATTCATTTTCAAAATAAATATAGAGTATTAAAAGTTGAATAATACGAGAGGGGAATTGTAATGAACAAATTAACGACAAAGCTAGTAGTAGCTATTGGAATTGGAGCAGCTCTATACGGGGTATTAGGGCTTTGGGGATTTTCTATCGCACCGAATACATTTATTAAACCCGCATTGGCTATTTTAACAGTTTTTGGAGCGTTATTTGGCCCGGTAGCAGGACTTTTAATAGGACTCATCGGTCATACCGTTACAGATACGATCGCTGGTTGGGGTATTTGGTGGGGATGGGTTATTAGTTCAGGTATTATTGGTTTAGCAATGGGACTCATACAAAAAAGAGTTGGTTTTAGTGTAAAACATGGAACGTATAATAACCGTGATATTTCTTATTTTGCAATTGCAGGGTTAATTGGTATTGTCATAGCAATTATATTTGCTGGAGCATTCGATATTATTGTGATGGGAGAACCGTTTGACAAAATAGTTATACAAGTACTAGGCGCAACAATTGCAGACGTTATCGTATTTTTAGTTCTTGGCTTACCAATCACGATCGGTCTAGCGAAATCAAATAAGAAACATACACATTTAAAAATTGAAAAGTAGGGATGAATACATGCAACCAATTATTTCTTTTGAACAATTTACCTTTCAATATAGGCATACCACGCAGCCTACTTTAAAAGATATTACATTTCAAATATATCCTGGGGAAAAGGTACTTATCGCTGGACGAAGTGGTTCAGGTAAGTCAACATTAGCTCATTGTATAAATGGGCTAATCCCATTTTCTTACGAAGGGATAAGTACCGGTAACATTTTAATAGCTGGAAAGGATCCGAGAAAAGGTAGTGTTTTTGAACAGAGTAAACACGTAGGGACAATATTACAAGATCAAGATTCACAATTTATAGGCCTTACTGTCGAAGAGGATGTAGCATTTGCATTAGAAAACGATTGTGTAAATCAAATAGAAATGAAAAAGATTGTTACGGATTCTTTAAAAAAGGTAAGCATGCAGGACTTTCATACACAAAGTCCGCATGAATTATCAGGAGGTCAAAAACAGACAGTCTCTCTTGCAGGTCTGCTAACGACAAATGCCGATATATTATTATTTGATGAACCGTTAGCTAATTTGGATCCTGCATGTAGTTTGAATACAATAGAACTCATTAAAAATATACATGAGAAATATAATAAAACAATTGTAATTATTGAACATCGAATAGAAGAAATTTTAAACCTTGATTTAGATAAAATTATTTTAATAGATGAGGGAGAAGTTATTGCCGTTGGTTCACCGGATAGTATTTTAAATTCTAATATATTACCAAATATCGGACTAAGAGAACCTATTTATATAGAGGCGCTAAAGAAATTAAATTTTGATAGTAATAATGTTAGGGTATTTCCAATTGAAAATCTTCGTAATGCAGGCGTTCATAGCCTATTAAAGAACTGGATGCATAAGCAAGTTTCATCAAAAAACAAATATATTAAAAAAGCTTTATGCAAGATAGAAAATTTATCATTTACGTACAATAACAAACATACAGCCTTAGAAGATATCAACCTTTCAATAGGAGAGGGAGAAATAGTAGCGTTATTGGGTCATAATGGAGCAGGGAAATCGACATTAGCTCATACACTTATAGGAATAAATAAAACGAAGAATGGGAGAATAACATTCGATGGAGAAAATATAAATTGTTGGTCTATTCGTAAACGCGGGGAAGTTATTTCTTACGTTATGCAAAACCCAAATCAAATGATGACACAGCCTACTGTTTTAGAAGAGGTTTCATATTCATTAAAATTAAAAAAGGTTTCTAAAGATGAGATTAAGACAAGAGTCGAAAAATCTTTAAAAATTTGTGGATTATATCCATTTCGTAACTGGCCAATTCAGGCATTAAGCTATGGACAAAAAAAGAGGCTTACTATTGCATCTGTACTTATAACAAACCCAAAACTTATTGTATTAGATGAGCCGACAGCTGGACAAGATTATTACCATTACAAACAGTTTATGTCGTTTATTAGAAAACTGGCTGAAAAGGGCATATCCTTTATTATTATCACACACGATATGAATCTTGCTTTAGAATATGCAGATCGAGCGGTAGTTCTGCATGAAGGGAAAATTATTGCGGACAATACTGTATCTGCTGTTTTAGGGGATAAAGGAACGTTACAAAGAGCTAATCTACGGGAGATTTCATTAATAAAACTAGCTAAATTAAGCGGAATTCCAACTCCAGAAACATTTGTGCAACTTTATATTGAAGCTAATAGGAGGGAGGAATATGCATAATACGTATTTGTATCGTATGGATGGTGCAATTAAATTATCTTTATTTATATTTTGTATGACACTTACTTTTTTATTTTTTGATTTTCGTATATTGCTAATTTTATTTATTGTTGGATGTATCGGCCTCTTAATTGCAAAAATTCAATTGCGTAAAATTATAGTTATTTTCAGCGTTATATTTACATTTAGTTTATTAAATTCCGTTATGATTCTTTTCATTACGCCCACCCATGGATCGGAATTAACGGGATCGTATACCTCTTTTTTTTATATAGGTTATGCAACAATTACATATGAAACTTTATTTTATGCAGCTACACTTTCATTGAAATATTTTACGTTATTACCATTTACACTTCTTTTTATTTATACAACTCATCCAAGTGAATTTGTAAGCAGCTTAAATAAATTTGCTGTTCCTTATAAAATTACATATGCAATAAATATTGCACTGCGTTATATACCAAGTATTCAATCTGAATATATAATCATTAGACACGCGCAGGAAGCAAGAGGCGTACCTTTTGAAAAAGGAGAAGCGAGCTTGTGGATTCGTATGAAAAACCGTGTTTTAATTTTTTGGCCACTTATTATTCATTCATTAGAAAGGATTGATACTGTTTCAAATGCAATGGATTTAAGAGGTTTTGGAAAAAAGGATAAACGAACGTGGTACTATGCAAAAGACGCACAAAAGGAGGATTACATCACACTTTTTGTTGGTATTATCATTTTGATTATTGCAGTTTACTTAAAGCTGAATGTATTCCAAAGCTTCTGGTACCCATTTTAAAGCACTCTCAATAGAGTGCTTTTACTAATTTTTATGAAGACATGCTCAAAAAAGGGAGATATACATACTGTATAATACGAACCAGTTAAAATGATCAACTACCTATTAGTTTTCAAACCAAAAGGAGGAAAAAATATGAGTTTCGGCGGTTCTTGTGGTTTTGGTGGAGGTTTCGCTTTATTAGTTGTGTTATTTATTTTATTAATTATTGTTGGATGTAGCTGTTGGAGCTAAGGGTACTAATTTCTAATTAGTCTCTTCTAAATGTAAATTAAAAAAACATAGCAGATACTTTTTGTATCGAAATAAAAAAGGAGCCATTATGCTCCTTTTTTATTTATTATGCAACGTGCTCTCATTATTATATTTTGGGAATGTAATAGTTAAAGTAGTTCCTTTATTAACGATACTTCGGATTTTTAAACTGCCTCGCATCGTTTCAATAATTTTAACAGCAACCATCGTACCTAAACCAGTACCTTTCGTTTTTGTACTAAAATATGGTTCGCCAAATCGATTAATTTGCTCTTGCGACATTCCAACTCCACTATCTTGAATCCTTATTATGACCTTATTATTGCTAACAGTTGCAGAAATAATTAGATTACCGCCACATGGCATTGCTTCTATACTGTTTTTTATTAAATTTAAAAAACATTGATGGAAGTGCTGTGTATTACCAATAATTGTTCCCTCTGAGAACTCTTTTGTAATATTAATAGTATTCATGTTACAAAAAGGCAACATCATATTAATAACTCGATTTAACTCGTGCTCCACTGAAATATGATCTAGTTTTTCTGAAGCCGGTTTGGCAAAAGTTAAGTAATCATCAATAATTGCTTGTGCACGATTTAACTCTTCAAGAATATGTTCAATATACTCATCTTTGGATTGTTGAGTTATATTGGGTGTTTTTAAAAGTTGTGTAAATCCTTTTACAACAGTCAATGGATTCCTTACTTCATGTGAAATACTTGCAGCGAGTTGGCTGACAATCTCCATTTTTTCAACTTTTATTAATTTTGATCGCATAAATATTGCATCTTTTAAAACCTCATTAAAATAGACCATAAATAATATTAAAATAGTTGGTAATAGAATGAAATAAATAATGTACAAATTATTCACTTCAAAATCTGATAGAGTTAAAACAATTACTGTTGTAAATATTGCAAGGAAAAAAGTTAAAAACATAGATGAAGTTACTTTTATTTTCCTATTGTATGTATTAAATTTTGAGGATGCGAATGCTGTAATTATTAACATCGTTCCATAAACAATGATTGTTAACAGGCTAAAACCATAAAACATAAAACGTATTATTAATAAAATCATGAGTAATGCAATACCGACTGGAAATCCACCATAAAGTGTACCAATTAAAAAGGGGATTTGTCTTAAATCGTGAATATAATTTTCATCCATATAGATGGGGTACCGCATACATAAAATTAGTGGGATACTCGTACAAAGAATGATAAGTAGTTTCTTATATTTCTTCCCAAAGTACCCACTATCATAAATAAAATAAAAAACAAATATACTGCTTAAAATATAAAGAAGATTATTTAAAACATTTTGATTAATGTAAACAAAGTTCATAATACATGCCCCGTTATCCTGAATTTCAATCCCATATGTATTATACATTATAAAAGTACAAGTTTTACATGTACTTTTACAATGTATTTAGTTTTTATAGATTTTCAGTGTTATAGGCTTTTAACCATGCATTATTAAACTCTTCCATTGACGCATAGCGCTCACTACGATTTTCATTTACAGCACGGTATGCTACTTCATATAAGCCTGCACTAGCTTCCCATTTCATAAAGGAACGATCTTGCCCGCCACCTAATAGTGCGAAAGCTATAGCCCCCATATTAAATACATTAGTTTTCCCGTCTATCATAGCATTAAGTTGAAACTCTTCAGGTGACATAAAACGAGATGACCCCCACATTCGTCCCATCTTATTTACATACGGTTTGTTACTGTATAAATCAATATCACAAATTTTTGTTTCATTAGTTTTAAAGTTGTACAAAATACTACCGTCATAAAAATCAATAGCTACATAGTTTTTGTGTTCAACGTAAGTATGGAAATTAAAAATAGAATTTAATGAAACTAGCCTATTTTTAACGGATAATTTTTTATATTTATAAAATGGTGAGTTAGGATCATTATATTTTGCTGGGGGTGGGAAACTCCAGTGCGAGTGAAGACATTCACCGTCAAACCAATCGAAAATTAAAACATATCCATGCTGTACAGGGTAGTGATCAATTAAATTTATAAGAGAAACGTGTTTTAATTCATTGTATATAGTAACTGAGCTTTTTAATCTTTGTATAGCTTCATTTGTAGAAGCATTATATGCGAGTGTTTGTGCCCCTGCATATTTTATAAAGTTCTTTTTCCCATTCTTTTCAACACCAAAACTTATATTACCGGAATCTTGTTGGTCAAAAACCGCAAATACTGTACCTAGTTTTGTAAGCCAATCAAAATTATGATGTTTTTTTAGTTGGAATGTTATAGTATCTAACTGAATTTTAACTGGAATATCTTTCATAATTCACCTCAAATTTAATATAATTAAGTTGTCCATTACAGTATTCGACATATTTTGTGAAATCCCTATATTTATAAACTTGAATTTTATGAATATAATAATATATAGTTATAAGGAGGAAAGCAAATGGATGGAAAAATCATAATTAAACCGTACCAACAATATTGGCATACAGAGTTTTTAAATGAAAAAAATAAACTTGTGCCGTTACTCCATGAAGAAATTATTGCTATTGAACATATCGGAAGCACAGCTGTAGAAGGGTTAGGGGCTAAACCTCTTATTGATATGATGATCGGCGTAACAAATTTACAAATTACCGAAAATTGGAGGGAAGCCCTAGAAGAAATTGGCTATGAATATGTTCCTAAAAAAACACCTAATTGGCGTTTTTTTAGGAAAGGTAAATGGAGAGCTGGTACCCACCATTTACATGTTTATATTTATAATAGCGAGGAATGGAGGAACAACCTTTTATTTCGAGACTTTCTAATAAATCATGAGTGGGCACGTGAAGAATATAGAAAATTAAAAGAGATGCTTGCTGCTACATATCCTTTTGATCGTGTTTCATATACAAATGCAAAAGCACCGTTTATTTGCAACATATTAGAATTGGCCAAAAAGGAGATAAATAAAATATAAGTAGTTTGCAGATTCTCATTTTATTTTAATCTTTCTCTCATGTTATTCTCTCTTTTACTTGATACACTGCTGATTATAGAGCTTTTGAGTCAAAAGGAGATTATATAAAATGGAGAAAATACTTAGAAATAAATATTTCCATATATATGTTAAAATAATCGGTATTACTATTATTGTTTGTAGTGTAGAATTGCTATTTATTAATGTTTTGTACGGGAATGTATTAAATGTACAATGGCTAAATAAGAAATTAGGTTCTTTAGGTGAATACGGGGTAATTATAGCTGCATCATTATGGTTCTTACGTCATATATGGTTATTTTTAAAGAAGAAACATATTCACAGATTTAAAATAATTAAAGAGCTATATCTTTTTATAAAACATTTTCACGTATTAATTGGATACGCTGTAATAGCTGTTGCGACTACTCACGGTGTTTACTTTTTAATAAAAGGAAGTCGGCATATTATGCTAGTATACAGTGGTATATTTTCTCTTTTAACCTTAATAGCATTAGGGATTGCGGGATTTGTTTTACAACAAACTAATAAGAAAACGAAATTGATAATGTATCGAAAAACACATCAAATCGTTGCAATTATATTCGGAATAGAATTACTTATTCATTTAATCGTATAGGAGGAAGTATCGTTGCAACATATACTAATTATTGAGGATGAGGAAAGCTTAGCAGATTTTTTAGAATTAGAATTAAAGTATGAAGGATATATAGTAGATATACAACTTGATGGAAGAAAGGGATTAGAAGTAGCACTTGAAAAGAATTACGATCTCATATTACTTGATTTAATGTTACCAGGATTAAACGGACTGGAAGTATGTCGTCGACTAAGAGCAACTAAAAGTACACCTATTATTATGTTGACTGCTCGTGATAGTATTATGGACCGTGTGACAGGGTTAGATAGTGGAGCTGATGATTATCTTCCAAAACCGTTTGCAATTGAAGAACTTTTAGCACGTATGAGAGTGATTTTTAGGAGAGAAGAAAATACAGAGCAAAAGCACGCATCATTTCTTTCGTTTAAAGATCTACAGCTTCAGATTGAATCTCGAACTATAACTAAAGGAAATGAAGAAATTGAACTTACAAATAAAGAATTCGAGCTACTGCTTATGTTTATGAAAAATATTAATCGAGTTCTTACCCGTGATATTTTACTGGACCAAGTATGGGGATATGATGCAATGGTTGAGACAAATATAGTCGATGTGTATGTTCGTTATTTACGTAATAAGTTACATAGTGTGGATAAGGAGGAGTATATCCAAACAGTTCGCGGTGCTGGATATATAATGAAATGATAAAAAACATTGTGCACCGAATTCGAAATTTACCTATAAAGTGGAAATTAACACTTTGGTCCACTACACTAGTATTCATTTTGTTTATTTTGTATAGCACGTTACAATTCATTGTAATTAATAAGTGGACTATAGATTATGAACAGAAACAAATAAACAGACAATTGACAGAAATAGCGGCATATTTTCAAGATAAAAACGAAACGCTCTCGAGCAAAACATTTGAAAATAGTAAAGAATTTCTAAATAATATGATTGATAAACATCAAATGATTCGTATTATCGGAAATGATGGAAAGCCCATTGTTACTGTTTCTCGAGATTTTAATGAAGCTTGGATAAAACCAAAACAGGTTACCCAAGATGAATCCTTAATAAAAAGACATATAGAAGATCGAATATTAGTTGAGCGCATACCAATTCAAACAAAAAAATTCACGGGAACTATTGAACTTACGAAAAACTTAGAGACATTTGATCATTTATTAAAAATTATCTTAGTGGTAATGGTCTTTGCAGGGATATGTGGATTAGTGTTTAGTTTTTTAGGCGGAATACTTATAACGAAAAAGCTTTTATCAAGTGTTCAAAACATAACGGATACGATGAAGCGTATTAAGAAAAACGGACTAAATGAAAGAGTTCCAGTACGAGAAAATAATGATGAACTCGCAAAATTATCGATTCTTTTTAATGAAATGATGGATGAAGTGGAAACTTCTTTTACACAGCAAAAACAGTTTGTAGAAGACGCATCGCATGAATTAAGAACACCATTAACAATTATTCAAGGGCACTTATCAATGCTGAATCGATGGGGGAAAAATGATCCAGCTATATTGGATAAATCTCTTCAATCCAGTTTAAAAGAAGTAGATCGATTAAATAAATTAGTTTCAGAATTGCTAGAGCTATCAAGGGCTGAATCAGAACAGATACATCCAATAGTAGCTGAACGAGTCCATGTTAATAGCGTATTAAAACAAGTTACACAAAACTTTGCAGTACTGCAAACTGACTTTCAATTTGATATGAAATTGGATGCAGATGAAGCGTATGTTTCAATACCATCATCTTACTTAGAACAAATAATTATTATTGTAATGGATAATGCAGTGAAATATACAAAAGAAGCTAATGAGTATATTTGTATTGAATCAAGTATACAGTCGGGGAAAATTAATATTCGCATAATAGATCATGGAGCGGGAATACCTGAATCGGATTTACCATTTGTTCTTAACCGTTTTTATAGAGTCGATAAAGCGAGAAGTCGAAAACAAGGTGGCAATGGGCTAGGTCTATCTATTGCAAAACGGCTTGTAGAAAAATATAACGGAACTATTCAATTAGAGAGTAAAAAAAATGAAGGAACAGTTGTTACGATTACATTTCCTTATGCTACCCATTGATAGTTGAAGGTGGAAAATTCTTTTTGTAAGAGTTATTTAAAAGGAGGATTACATGATGTATTTCTTCTTTTTTTTAATGTTTAGTAATCAAAATATTTTATTTCTTTCGATATTTTCGATACATTAATAATATAAAGGGGGATTATTAATGAAAGCTATTATACATCAACATAAAAATGGAATAGAAGGTTTAAAATATAAATTATCACCTGAGATAACTCCTAACATTGGAGAGGTTAAAGTGAAATTAAAAGCAGCAGGTTTAAATCATCGTGATTTATTTATAATGAATAATAGAAAAGAAATGGAACTACCATTAGTTTTAGGGTCAGATGGTGCAGGTATTGTTATAGAACTAGGAGAAGGAGTTTCAAATATTTCACTACATACCGAGGTTATTATTAACCCTAGTATTGGATGGAATAATACTCATGAAATACCAGAGTTACCTGAAGTACTAGGTGGACCAGCCGATGGAACGTTTGCCGAATATGTTATTGTGCCGGCTGAAAATGTAGTGAAAAAGCCATCCTATCTTACGTGGGAAGAATCTGGTGTGCTATCTTTATCGGCATTAACTGCATATAGAGCGCTTTTTACAAAAGGTAGATTAAAACCTGAAGAACATGTCCTAATTCCGGGAATCGGCGGTGGTGTAGCTACTTATGCTATGTTATTTGCTAAAGCAATTGGAGCAAAGGTGAGTGTTACTTCAAGGATAGAGGACAAAAAAAAGGCTGCTGAAAAATATGGAGCAGACTTTTCTTTTAATAGTTCTGGTAATTGGGACGAGTGCCTACATGGAGAAAAAGTGGATTTAATTATAGATAGTATAGGTCCGGCGACGTTCTTAAAATATTTTGATATATTAAAACCAAATGGAAGAATCGTTAACTTTGGTGCAAGTTCAGGAGATAAAATCGAATTACCGTTACGAGCATTATTTTATAATCAAATCGATATTATGGGAACATCAATGGGGAGCAGTGAAGAGTTTAATGCGATGATTCATTTTATAGAGGAACATAATATTAAACCAATCATTGATAAAGTATATCCATTAGAAGAAGCAATTCAAGCTTTAAATCGAATGCAGCAAGGAGAACAATTCGGTAATATTGCCCTTCGTATGGAATGAAAATATGATTTCAGAGAAATTATATTTAAATGAACATGTTAAGTATTATATTCATGCATAAAGTGTTTACCATACTATTTAAAATGTTTTACAAGCTTTATACATACTTAGCTCTTGTAAATAGTTACACGATTGTCAAATGAATAGTAATAAAATGAGAATTAGATGAGAAAAGTTTAAGCCCATTTTCATATTGATGTTGTATACTGTGTAAATCAAGAACACTTGTATCTTTATTTAAAGTACAATGAGTAATAATAAGGAGAGAGTAATATGAATTACACAGTATTTCAATGGATTAATAACTTTGCTGGATCATCCAAGCTATTAGATACGCTAATGATCGCTATTACAAATAGTGCTGCATATGTAGCTATTCTATTTATGCTTATCCTATGGTTTAATAATGGAAAGAAAGAGAATGCAATTAGAAAACAATATACAGTGTTATATACGACACTTTCAGTTAGTATTGCATTATTAGTAAATGTTCTTATACATGCGGTATATTACCATCCGCGTCCTTTTATAACACATCATGTAAATCAATTAGTACCGCATGCAGCAGATTCATCATTTGTAAGTGATCATTCTGTACTCGTATTTTCGATTGCTTTCGTATTTATTCTAAGAGGAGAAAAACTTAAATATATCGCGTTAATATGGGCAATATTAGTCGGTGTATCACGCATGTACGTAGGCGTTCATTATCCTCTAGATATACTGGGTGCTGCGTTCTTAACATTTATTACAAGTGGATTAGTGATGCAAAGCGCACGTATATTTGAACCGTTAGCAAGTTTTATTTTCAAAATGTATGCACTAGTAGCAAAACGAGTTCCTTTTTTAGCGAAATATAACCACATAGCGTAAACTTAAGAACCTACCAAAAAGTAGGTTCTTTTTATTTGAAGATTCGAAAAATTTCACTCACCGTATTTTATATTAAAAAATACAAAATTAATAAAAAATAAATAGCAACAGAACTGGTTTTCTTATTGTTATAGAGGAATTAGTAAAAAAACTTCGAAAAATATAGTATCTACTATATTAAAGAACATATTTAGTAGCGCATTAATACATTGTAAAGGAAAGGAGATTAGTATGCATAAACTTCAAACGAATAAAGGCGCTCGATATATGATGATTGCTTTTATTGTTTTGTTTCTTACTATGCTTTTACGTATATTTTATATTCAAGCAGTAGGAGTCGTGCATAATGTTAATGTAAAGGATCTTGCGAAGGAACAACAAAACAAAAATGGAGTTTTAGAGGCAAATCGCGGGACAATTTATGATCAAAACGGTAAAGTATTAGTCCAAGACTCAACGACATATCGCATCGTTGTAAACTTAAAAGGAAAAGATAAATTAAAAGATAAAGAAGATACTGCACAACGTTTAGCAGATGCGCTTGAAGTTGATAAAGAGGAGATCATGAAAAATTTTCATGAAGGACGTACGCAAGTTGAAATTGGTAAAATTGGACGTAACTTATCTAGAGAAGCGAAGGAAGAACTTAAAAATTTGAAAATACCAGGTGTATCGTTTACAACAGAAAAAGCCAGAGTATACCCAAATGAAGACTTCGCCTCGTATATACTTGGTTTTGCAAGACCAGATGATAAAGGTAATGCGGAGGGCAAGTTTGGGCTTGAAGAAAGTTTGGATAAATATTTACGCTCTACAAACGGAAATGTAAAATATGTAGGTTCACGAAATGGTATCCCACTTACAAATGATATAGGAAAAATAGAACCTGCTAAAAATGGAAATAACGTATACCTTACGCTTGATAAACAAATTAATAGTTTTTTAGAAGACGCGATGAATAAAGCGGCGCAACACTATGACCCTTCTATGTTAGTAGGAATTATTGCAGATCCAAAAACAGGTAAGATTTTAGCAATGTCTAGTAAGCCTAGTTATAATCCTAACAAGGGAGACATTGAATATTTTTTAAACGATCCAATTGCGAATGCATTCGAACCAGGGTCTACAATGAAAGTTTTTACATTAGCTTCTGCAATTAATGAAGGTGTATATAACGGGAAAGAATATTTCCAATCAGGAAAATACGCAGTTGGTTCAGCAGAGATTAAAGATCATAATGGCGGCTATGGATGGGGCTCAATTACATTTGATGAAGGGTTTGAACGGTCATCGAACGTTGCTTTTTCTATTTTAGAAGACCAGTTACTGAAACCAAATAAATTCAAGCAATATATGAATAAATTTGGTTTCAATCAAAAAACAGGGATAGATTTACCTGGAGAAAGTAAAAATACATTATTGTTAAATACTCAAATTCAACAAGTTACTACTTCTTTCGGCCAAGGCTCAACTGTAACTCCTATTCAAATCGTACAAGCGGCCACAGCTATAGCAAATGACGGGAAAATGATGCAACCTTATATTGTTGATAAGGTTGTAAATCCAACAAATAAACAAGTTATTATGGAAAATCAACCTAAAGAAATAGGGAATCCGATTAAAAAAGAAACTGCAGAAGAGGTAAGGAACTTAATGGAGCGAGTTATTACTTCATCAAAAGGAACGGGAACGATGTATAAAATTGATGGCTATCCGATTGGTGGTAAAACAGGGACAGCGCAAATTCCGAATCCTGAAAATGGACGATATATGGAAGGGAAAGATAATTATATTTTTTCATTCTTAGGAATGGCTCCAATTGATGATCCACAATTAGTCGTATATTTAGCCATTAAGCAACCTAAATTAAAGGGGAATGAATACGGTGCTCAGCCTCTTGCTGAAATTTTTAAACCAGTTATGAAAAATAGTCTAGAATATTTAAAAGTGAAACCATATACAGAAAAGCAAATGGCAGATGCAACAAAGCAATCTGAAATAAAAGTACAAAATTATGTAAATCAAACAATGGATACTGTAAAAAATATTGCAGAAAAAGAGAAACTTCAGCCGGTATTATTAGGAGAAGGAAAGATAATAAAACAATATCCACAGACTAGCGAAGTAATGAGTGAAGGAGATCGCATACTTCTAGTAGGAAGTAATGTGAAAATGCCTAACCTAAAAGGTTGGTCAATGCGTGATGTTATGTATTTCTCCAAGCTATTAAAATTAGATTTAAAAACTTCAGGTATGGGCTATGTAACGAGTCAAAGTATTGAAAAAGGACAAGATTTACAAGAGGGTGACACTTTAGAACTAGAATTAGAACCACCGCTACAACCGTTAGTAGAGGCAAATACGAATTAATTTGGACATTTTGAAGGGCCTATATATAATTGGCTCTTTTTTTAGAGATTCAACTAATTTCACGCACCGTAATTTTTAGAAAAAATAATAAATAAGACTATTAACATTGGCATAACTTAAAATATCTGATTATTTGTTATTTACAGTTAAATGAATATGTGATAATATGGAAAAAATCAAATGCAGTGAAGAGAAGAGTAAATAAAATGAATTTTTCACAGAGAGCTCCATTTAGCTGAAAAGGAGCAAAAATTCTTTATTGAATCAAGCCTCTGAGCAGCACATCGGAACCTTTTAAAAGTGGATGGTGTGACGGGAGCTCCCGTTATAGAGCTAAGGTATAAGCATGAAAATAGTGCAGTACCTGATAAGGTTAATATGGCGACATATTAACAAACTAGGGTGGCACCGCGATGATAAATCTCGTCCCTAAGACTAAAAGTCTTGGGGGTGGGATTTTTTTGTTTTTTTAAGACAATTTAGAAAGTGGGTGCCTAAAGTGAAAAAATTACTTAAAGATTGGAAATATCCTTTATTACTATTGTCCGGAGTTGGTATTGCGAATTTAGGTGCATGGATTTATTTAATCGCACTGAATGTACTTGTCTATAATATGGGTGGCTCAGCCTTAGCTGTCGCTACTTTATATGTGATAAAACCATTAGCCACTTTATTTACAAACGCTTGGTCAGGAAGTATGATAGATCGTTTAAATAAACGAAAGTTAATGATTCACCTCGATATATATCGAGTAGTATTTATCGCTATTTTACCCTTGGTTCCATCCCTTTGGATTGTCTATCTCTTAGTATTTTTTATAAGCATGGCCAGTGCGATTTATGAACCAACTGCTATGACATATATGACGAAATTAATTCCAGTAGAGCAAAGACAACGTTTCAACTCACTACGTAGTTTAATAGGATCTGGTGCATTTTTAATTGGTCCAGCAGTAGCGGGGATATTATTAATAACTGGTACACCAGAGTTTGCTATATATATGAATGCTATAGCATTTCTGTTATCAGGGTTCATTACATTACTTTTACCTAATCTTGATAAAAAAGACGATTCTAATACATCCAATGATAAATTTTCACTAACTGTATTAAAGAAAGATTGGAACATAGTTTTAAATTTTAGTAAAAAATCTATGTATATTGTTTGTGTTTACTTCTTATTTCAAGGGATGATGGTTTTAGCTACCGCTATAGATTCACTTGAACTATCGTTTGCGAAAGAAGTTTTATTGTTAACAGATAGTGAGTATGGCTTCCTAGTTAGTATCGCTGGAGCGGGTTTTATTTTAGGAGCTATAACAAATACAATTTTATCAAAAAAATTAGCACCTTCATTTCTAATTGGGATAGGATCATTATTCATTGCAATCGGATATTTGATTTATGCTTTTTCAAGTGAGTTTTTAATAGCTGCTATCGGATTCTTTATTCTATCTTTCTCTATGGCATATGCAAATACAGGATTTTACACATTTTATCAAAATAACGTTCCGGTTCATATGATGGGACGAATCGGGAGTATATACGGGCTCATTATAGCTGTTTTAACAATTTTTATAACGATTCTGTTCGGCGTTGCAACTCAATTCACTTCTATGCAACTTGTGGTCATTGTAGGAGTACTGGTAATGCTACTTATTACTATCATATTGTGCGTGTTTACCTTATTACCATCGCAGTCTAAGATATATTCCGCTGAATCAATAAAATCGAAATAGTTACCTTGATTTTTATTTGAAACTAAAGGGTGGGTGAATAGGAGGTTTCTTTACCCTATATATGGAAAAATAATAAGGGGAAAGAACAATACCAATAAACAAGGGTGGTTATTATGATAAAAACAAAAGATCAAATAGAGAAAATTGTAAAAGAAATACATCAGAATATAGATTTTTCTGGGGTAGTCTTAATAAAAAAAGATGATGATATTATCTATGAAAATTCATTTGGATATGCTAACCGAAGTGAATGTATAAACAATACACTACAAACAAGATTTGGAATTGCCTCAAGATGCAAATTATTTACTGCTATCATAAAGGGGCAGGACCTGAAAAACTAATGGTAGAAATAGAAGTAGCTTTTTAATTACATGGATATAAAAATTAGTGCATATAAAAAAGAAGACGAAATAGGCTAGGTACGTTGCCGTGCGTTATCTTTTTTAGATACAGCATATTATGACAATGTACTTAGAGCGAAAGAAAAATATGAAAATCCCGCAATTGAACTAGTAGCTATATATGAAGACCAAGTAGTAGGAGACGTATGAGTAAAAAGTACGTCTTTTTACTTTTATAAATAATGCTTAAGGCTGATGGGAAATTACATTCCATATTATACAAATTAAAGTAGCTATCGTATTTCAAGTATGATATGAACAGAGACGAATATAATTTTCAAAGGTAAACAAGTATATAGGAGGACTCTAAATGGATATTCTATTTGTTATTCTACTTGTTATTCTTATAATTGTATTAATTCAAGGTAAGGAATACAAAGTGAATATTAATCGTATTTGGCTCATTCCGGCTTTGCTGTGCTTTGTAACAATCCAGTCCATTATTCATATGGGACAATTAAATATATTGCAAGGACTTCTCTTCGTTGCAATGCTTGGAATTGGATTGGGTCTTGGAGTTATTAGGGGAAAAGCTTTAACATTTCGATTAGATAGTGAAACAGGTCATGTATTACGAAAAGGAAATTGGTTAAGTACAATTATTCTCCTTGTTATTTTAGGTGCAAAAATCGTGATTAAGCAAAGTATGTTTCCTGGCAGTACTCACCACACATTAATGGTTGTAACGAATGCCTTTTTATGTATTACATTAGGTACCGTAATTAGTAGACGCTATTATATTTGGAAAAAATATAATGAATTAACACAAAAAGCGTAAATACATTCGTCCCTTGTTTAACAACGCTGTGAACGGTAATACTAAATAATATTGAACTTTTACAACAAGGGATGATAATATGATATTCATTTACACAGATTTCGGTGGAACGCATTCAACTGCACTCGCTGCAGCTTATCATTTAAATAAATTACCAACAGATCGTAAGTTAACGAAAGAAGAAATATTAAATGTAGATTACTTTAATAAATTGAAAACAGAGGATATGGGAAAGATTATTTTTCATGGACAAGATGAATATGAAAATCCTGTATATACAATTGGGTGCGGGGCATCCAAAGTCGTTGTACCTGCGATGAAGCATTTAGGAGAGATTCTGCAAAAACATTATCATAGCCATGAAAAGATTATCTTTTCTAATACATCACCAACAGTTCCTTTACCAATGACTTTCGGTGGTCTGTTTTCTAGAAGGTTCCACATCGACTTTATCGGCGTACCATTACTCGTATGGGGAGCAAAACTTAGCTGTGATAACATACAAAGGCTTGTTAATTATACGAAAGAAGCTGGCCGATTGACGAATGATTATGTTGTAATTTTAGATAACGAAACATTTAAGTAATGTTAAAAGAAGGCCGGGAAATTTTGTGGTTTTCTTTTTTTTGATAAATAGACAAAAAACATTCACATTTATTATTACATCTACTATAGCCAAAATAATAAAGTCCTGTTACTATTACAGGGGATATTCTCTTTTCGTAAGATAAATATATAGAAAAGTCAGAAAAGAGGAACAGAATAAGGGAGGAACAACATGAAGCGTGTTGCTTGGTTTACTGATAGTACAACTGCGAGTTTTACAACAGATGGTGATAACTTTGTTATCCCAATTGAAGTTATTATTGATGGAGTGTCTTATAAGGATTGTGAAGAAGGAGTTCATAAACGTCTTTATGAAGCGTTAAATGATGGAAGAACAGTTACTACTTCGCAACCTAACATAGGGGAAATGGTAGAATTATTTACTAAATGCAAAGAAGAATATGAAGAAGGCTTTGCAGTTGCTATTAGCGGAAAAGTAAGTGGGACCTATCAAAATATGAAGTTAGCTGCTGATATGGCAGGTTTCCCTTTAACTGTATTAGATAGTGAAACGACAAGTTATCCAATGGATGAACTTTTGAGAAAAGCTAAAACGTTATACAATGATGGTATGACTTTACAAGATATACATAAAACATTAGTAGATGAAAAAAGAAGGCCTTTTTATGTATTTCCAAAAAGCTTAAAAGGTTTATATGCAAGTGGTCGAGTAAAGGGAGTTCAATTTTTACTTGGAAGTTTATTAAGTGTCAACTTAATCTTAGAAGTAAAAGGCGGGGAACTTTTACTTGAAAAGAAAGTGCGTAAAATCCAAAAATGTAGAGAATACATTAAAAATGAGCTTGAAAAAGAATTACCAAAAGTACTTCATATGTTCTATGCTAACGATAAAGATGGAGCTGAAGAATGGATTTCAGATATTAAACAATCATTTCCTGAAATGGATTTCAAACTGTATCCATTACCGATTTCATTTGCTGTTCATGCAGGTGAAGGAACAATAGCAATTAGTTATTAAGAGGAAAACCCGTGAATAATTCGCGGGTTTTTTTATTATATAAAAGCTTCATTACATCATTCTCGTATCATAAATAATAATGTATAGATAAAAGGATTTTCTACTAAAAAAAAGAAGTATGTATAAACAAATATTATAATGGTAGTGATATTATGAAAATCGGAAAGTTTGGAGAAAAAAATAATATAAGTATAGATACAATTAGACATTATATGGATCTCGGACTAATTATTCCTGAAAAGAAGGGTAGCCATTATTTTTTTGATGAGTATTGTCAAAAAGATATAGAGCTTATATTAGAGTACAAATGGCTAGGTTTTAGTTTGAATGAAATTAAAGAACTTTTTCTTTATCAAAATTTAGCAAAATCTATGAATTACGAAAAAGATACTCTTTACCAATCTTTATTTAAATCGAAATACGAAATGTTTGAACAAGAAATACAAATTTTAGAGGAGAGAAGGGATAAATTAAAAGAAGTGTTAAATGATTTATCGCTAACAAATGAAACTCCGAATTCTATTATTGGGATAGATTTAAGCGTACTTCATTTACTTACATGTTCTAAGTGTAGCAAAAACCTAATTCTTCAAAATGGAATTATTAATTGCAATCAAATTACAGAGGGAAAGTTAATTTGTAACTGTGGGGAAGAATACATTATTACTTCAGGTATTCTAACAGCTGGAAATTTATTTAAAGCATATGAGCGATCTTCACTTGAAAGTTCTATTTCAGATTATATTCATGAAACTGATACTGCATATTTGGAAAATATGCATAGAGAAGGAGAATGGGCGAAAAAGAAACTAATGCAATTAGATTTAAATAACAAAATACTACTTGATATAGGATCGGGTCTTGGGTTCTTTTTGCGAAATATTTATGAAGAACTACCCGAGGATTGCTTATTTATTGCAGTTGATCGAGATTTGAATAAACTACTATTTTTAAAAGATGTATTAGAAAGAAGAAATCCGAAAAGAAACATTCTCTTTATCTGTGCTGATTTTTTAAGTATACCTATTCAGAATCAGTCTGTTGATATTGTAATTGATCACTCTGGTACGAGCAATTATAGTTTTGAGCATGAAAATTTTTTATTGCACGAATTAAACTATCTATTCAAACCTGATTGTTATTTATTAAGTTCATTTATTGTATTTAAAAATTTTAGCATAAATAGCCAAATTACAACTAGATTAAGAGATAATTTTACGTCTTCAAAAGTCAAGGGAGAAATCCAAAAGCTACAGTTTAATTCCATAGATGAAAGAACTTCAGAATATATTGAACGAGGAGGAAAATACGAGGATTTCTTTGTTCAAGGAGAAGAAATTTATACATATTCATTTTTCAGAAAAAGATGGGGTTAACCCCATCTTTTTTAATTTTTCTTTTAAAAGTTTTTAATACTAGCATATTGATATTGGGTTGACCCGAGAACTTACACTGTACGTAATACAAAGTTCAGCGGGAGGGAAATGTTATGGGAAGTTTACGATTACATATAGAAAATAAAAAAAGAAACCAAGAACTAAGAAATATTTGTTTATATTCAATTGCAAAAACAGTATCAATATTCGGTAGCTCTATATATAGTTTCGCATTAGGATTATATGTTTTACAAATAACCGGATCTGCGTTAAATTTTGCGATTACGCTCATTTTAGGAACGATTCCAATGATTGTTATGAATCCATTTGCCGGTGTAATTGCTGATAAGGTTGATAAAAAGAAACTGGTTATTTGTATGGATTTACTAAGTGGATGCTTATTAATAACTGTTTATATATTAAGCAGCTATTATGGATTAAACTTATTCATCGTTTATACTACTACCTTTCTTATGACGGTATTTACAACATTTTTTGGAATAGGATTAGAAGCCGCAAAACCAAATATCGTCTCTAAAGAGCGGCTTATGAGTATTAACTCTATAAGTAAAATTATCGATTCTGTATCTTTAATTCTCGGTCCTATGTTAGGTGGCATCGTTTTTGCAGTCTTTGATATTAAAATTTTTATAATTATAAACGGTATTTCATTTATTCTTTCGGGTATATCCATAGTATTTATTCATTTTAAACTGTTCGAGTTCAATATAAATGAGGAATGCCCAAAAAGGAGAATTAATTTTATTAAAGATATAAAAGAGGGGTTTTCATACTTAATTGAAAAGGAAAGCTTAAAGAATACGTTTCGAATTTTAATTTCACTTAATTTCTTCTTAGGGTTTGCTGTAACTGTTCCATTGCCATACATTATTAACACAGTTCTCAATCTTAGTTCTAAGCAATTTGGTATCATTCAAGGGACTTTTCCAGTAGGGATGATAATTGGTGCAATTTTAGTAAAAAAGATAACTAATCGTTTTTCTTACTCTTATCTTTTGAAAAAGCTAAGTTCAATGTTGGCAGTTTTTATGATTATTTCAGGAATTCCAGTTCTATTCAAAAGTTTTGAAGTAAATGATTTTGTATACGTTATTATGTATTGTGTCGTTATGTTCTTTTTAGGGCTAATAATAGCGTTAATTGATATTCCTTTAATTTATTTCATGCAAAAAGAGATTCCTGATGAATATAGGGGGAGGGTACTCAGTATTGGATTAAGTATAGGTAAAATGATGCAGCCAATAGCATTGGCATTATCAGGATTAGTATTAAATTATATCCCTGCTTACACGCTGCCAATTACAGGAGGGATAGTATTTCTTATTTTGAATAAGGCTTACTCAAATAAGTTAAATTTAGAAATTCATTCAAAAGATTATAGTGTTTTGCGTAGCTAAGTGAACTTGTTAAGTAACAAAAAAGATGCTTATTTTGCAATAAAGTCCTTTAAAAAATAATAATGTTGTTTAAAAATCCTTCTTTAACTAAAGTGATAGGTGGTCGAAGTAAAGGCACTTTTTTAAATACAAAATTTATTATTTGATTTCGGCTGTGGAATTTGATTTATCTATTTTGTATTTACTAATAAATGTGTTAATGCTTGCTTTAATGGTGTAGCCTGACGTTCTAATAAGAAATTCAAATGGGTATGTGTTGATTCTAATCCTCCTTCACGAATCCCTTTTTGAATCATTACTAACATTGGAAGGTAGGCTTCAGGTACTCCAGCACCTTTTAACATTCCTTCATAAGAAGAGTCATCTACTTCTAATAAAGGAATTTCTTTTCCTAATACTTCACTTAATGTATCAACAAATTGCTGTTGTTTTAAATTTTCACCAGAAAGTTCATAAATCTTATTTTTGTGACCATCAGCTACCAAAACATTCGCTGCTGCTTCAGCTAAATCCGGACGATATACCCAACCGATTTTCCCTTCTCCTGCAGAAGTCACCCAAGGGGCACCAGCCATACAGCTTTGAATTGTACCAAGTTCATTTTCTACATACCAGTTGTTACGCAGAATCACATAAGGAATACCTGATTCAATAATTGCTACTTCACGTGCTCTATGCATGCCCGCTAGGAAAAAGTCATTTCCTTCTGCTCTTGTAACACTTGGATAAATAATTTGTTTTACACCTGTTGCTTTGGCAGCTTCTACTGCATTTGTATGCTGACGTATAACTGTATCAAAGTCACCAAATGTTGACATGATGAATAAACGATCAACATCTTTGAATGCTGAAAACAAGGTTTCTTGATTTTCAAAATCCGTTACACGTACTTCTAAGCCTTGTTCCTTATAGCTAAGTGCTTTTTCAGACTTGTCATCACGTACCCCAACAATTATTTCTTCAATTGATAATCTGGTAAGTAAATACTCAACAATTTTAGAACCTAAATTTCCGTTTGCACCTGTTACTAAAACTTTCATACAATCTCCTCCGTTACATACAGCGTTATTTTTGATTTTTGTATACATTACATATGCTATTTCTTAAGAAGGATTTATGTAAGTAGGCACAATTTAATAACATAGTCATAAAAATAGTACTTAGCGAAAAAGGAGATTTTATTATGGCACGTTTTAGTTATCAAGATGAATCGGTTTCTGAAGAAACACAGCAAGAAATTTGTCCATTAACAGTTACCCAAAATGCAATTGCAGGAAGATGGAAAATCGTGATTTTGTGGCATTTAAGCAAAAATGAAATTATTAGGTTTAATGAATTATTGAGGATGTTACCTGGCATCTCAAAAGGAATCTTAACTAGACAATTAAGAGAGCTTGAAGAGGACGAGCTAGTACACAGAGAAGTTTATAAAGTTGTTCCACCAAAGGTAGAATATTCTTTAACAGAGCAGGGGGAAAAGTTTATACCTGTATTAGAAGCAATGCAAATCTGGGGTAAAGATTTACTAAATAAAAAAATAGAGATGTATGAAAAGCATAAGGGCTAATAAATTATTAATACCTTCCTATTGGCAATAGGAAGGTATTAAGTTTAAATTAAATACTGAACAATTTATTAATGTGAGTTGTACTGGAAAACTATCGTAATTCAGCCGTCTTTCTAATAACAATCTTATCAATATCATCCTCTTCATCACCAATAAATAATCCACGTTCTTTTAAATATGTTTCGAAGTATAAATCTGCTTCTGCACGTTCATCGTATGGCTTTACAGAAAGAACGAAACCTAATTTATTTTGCTCCTCTAAATGAGAAGTGGAGATGTAAGCCGGTACATTGTGGCGTAAAAAGAGCTCTTTAACCGGAATAATCATATCTTTCATTAATTTCGTTAACATACCCATTTCAAACTCAAAATTAAAGCGATCTATACTAGATAAATCCGCGAATACTACACCAATAAAACCTGTATTAAATACTTCTTGATATTCTACTTCTTCGTTACCGTAAAAATTCTTTTCAATTAAATAATTTATAAAATAAGAAACACCATCACTTTGTTCAAAAGGTTTTGTTGAAAGAACGAAGCCGATTTTCTTTTGTTTATGTAAATACACACATGACATGTATGCAGCGGTATTATGTTCTTTAAATAATGCACTCGTTGCTCCAGATAGACCATCTAGTACGTGATGCACAATTTGAAGTTTTTTACGAGCGAAATAATAGGATTTCTTTTGTAACTCCAATGTATCAATAAAGACAGAGCCGATAAAGCCTGTATTTGAAATAATAGGTGTTTGCTTTTTTCTTCCTCTGCGCTTTGCTTGAGTCATTGTTGAAATCATCCCTTCATGTACAAATAAATTAAAAAGAACATTTGTTCGTATATTTATATTTTACTATTAAAACGCACTAAAGTAAAGGGTTTTTGACGAAAAAACAATAAAAAAGACACCTATAAAAGGTGCCTTAAACGTTGCAGGGAAGAGGTTTCATCCCATTATTTATATTAAGATACAGATACAATCTCTTCTGTATCTTCTACATCTAAATGACAGTCCATAGTACGAACATCTTGATCTTCATGACTTCCGAAATAAATAGTAATTTTCATATGTATCGCTCCTTTATTCTAGGAATACCTAAAATAATTACTAGTAATGTTAATATTTATTATATACCACTTTTTTCATTCCGACAACGTTATATCATTTTTAATTCTTTTAGGGCGCAAAGAGTGATTTATAGAGATATTTTTATAGAAATAGGTACATTTCTTATATGATATATTTAATACTGAAGGATTCGAATACGAATTTTTATGAAAGGAGCAAAATGAATGAATTATAAACAGTTACTAATAGACAATTTTACATATAAAACCTCATATATTGCGCGGCAGGTAAATGGAATGGATGTAAAAGAAACGAAGGATTACATTACTGTCGACTGCGGATTACCTGCAGATACATTTAATATTATCACACTACTAAATAGTAATGTAACGGAAGGAATCGAGAAATTATATAAGGAGGTAGAATACTATAATCAAAAGAAATTTCCAATGAGTGTTTGGTTTTGGGATGATAAGCAAGAGCAGACTATAAAAAGCGAATTAATCAAACTTGGTTTAAAAGAAGCTGAAAAGAATATCGCGATGGTAGCAGAATTAAAAACAATTCATCCAAGAATAAACATGCCAGTAGGTTTTACGATACAAAAAGCATCTTCTTCAGGACAAATCAAAAAGTTTGGAGAAACGTTAGCTAATCTATTTGGTACATCAGAGGAAGGTAAAAATGTACAAGCATACTATAATCAAATTTCTTCTTTAAATTTATGGAATAGCGATAATATGAAACTATACTTAGGTCTTTATAAAGGTGAGGTAGTATCTGTTGGCTCTTTAGTATGTACGAAAGATAGTGTCGGTATTTATGATATAGCGACTAAAGAAGAAATGAGAGGAAAAGGTTTTGGCTCTACTATGTTTAATTTCCTGCTGCAAGAAGCAAAACAATTAAAAAATACGTATTGTGTATTACAAGCTTCACCTGATGGAATAAATATTTATAAAAAATCCGGCTTTCAAGTTGTAGGACAAATGACTGTTTTTGAAAATCGGCATTTATTTGAGTAAATCATCCAAGTCAAATTGTTTTAAATATAGGAGTTAACATACCGTTATGAAAAAAACATCTATAATTACAATCATTTGTTTCTTCACAGTAATAAGCATCTTTGTTTTTCAGCAAGTAAATGAACAAAAATATACAAAAGCTATTAATCAATCAAATCATATTAAAAATATTGCGCATAGAGGGGCTTCTGCATATGCACCGGAACATACATTAGAAGCGTATCAATTAGGACAGCAATTAAAAGGTGACTATATAGAAATAGATCTCCAAATGACAAAAGACGGACATTTAGTAGCTATGCATGATGAAACATTAAACCGCACAACAAACGGTACTGGTTTTGTAAAAGATCATACATTAGATGAAATAAAACAACTGAATGCAGATTCTTTTTTCAATAAAAAGCATCCAAATTTAGCAAAGAAAGAATTTGAAGATACTAAAGTTCCAATATTAGAAGAGATTATTGAAACGTTTGGACATAATGCTAATTATTATATCGAAACAAAATCACCAGATGAATATCCTGGAATGGAGGAAAAACTATTAGAAATTATTAATCACTACCAAATAAATGATAAAGTTATTATTCAATCATTTAGTGAAGAAAGTTTGCGAAAGATTCACAGTTTAAATGATAATATACCGTTAGTACAATTATTATCATATAAAAAAGCAGTTCAATTAACAGACTCAGAAATAGAAAAGTATAAAACATACTGCATAGGTCTTGGTATGAATTATAAATATATTGATGCAGCCTACGTAAAAAAAATAAAGAATTATGGATTAGAAGTTCATCCATTTACAGTAAATAATGAAAAAGATATGAAAAAGTTACTTTCTTGGGGCATCGACGGGATGTTTACTAATTATCCGGATCGTTTACATTCAGTATTAGATTTGAAAAGTCATAATTAAAAAGTATTATTCTTAAGGGAGTAATAAACAAAAAAGAATCCAATAAACATATTGGATTCTTTTTTAGTTCTATACGCCAAACTTGATATAATACAATATTGATTATTATTTTTCATAAGTTTTGTCAGAAAGTAATCAAAATGTAATTAATTTTTCCTTTCTTTTTTATATTTTTTTGATACACTGGCTACGAGAGGAATACCGATTATAGTAGGTAAGAACCAAAACCATATTGGTGGAAGTAGATTTAAAATAGAGATATACATACCAATGTTTACTAAAAGTGCGGTAACTGCACCAATATAAGAGCCTAACATACCTCTAATATGGTGTTGCAACCAATTTCTCCATCGTTTTTTTCTTGCGAGATATCCGTAAATCGCAAATGAATAGGAGATAATTGCTACATAAAATAAATATGCGATTTTATCCCAGTTTAAAATAGACAATATAATTGCAGTAAGGGTTATGACAATATAGGGCGCATGGTATATTTCGCCCCATTCCGTATGTTTTCCTTTCTTTTTTTGAGCAACCATCGCTACAATACCAGTAATTAAACATATGGTTCCAAATAATATGTGTATGGTCAAAAGAATGTTGAAAATGCTCATAAAAGTTCCTCCTTTTTTATTTTTATAGTATTGCAGTATAGGAGAAAAGTTGAACAATATAGTTAGTTTGCCTTAATATATTGAAATAAAGGTACTCCTAGAACAAAATGGAATGATTAAATTTTTTCTCAAATTTAGTGAGACGAGTATTACGTTAAATGAAGGAGAGACTTCTATGTTTACATCTATTACATATTTACAATCTGGGAATGATAAGCAACAAAAAGTTTACGAAGTTATTAATAAACTAAACATAATAGAGGATTTAGCTTTATATAGCCCTGTACTTTGCGGGACAATCCCTATTAGAGTTGATACCCTTCATTCTGACTTAGACATTGTAATGGAAGTACATAATTATGATTTTTTTGAACAGGAAATTAGATCATTGTATGGCTCATACGAAGGATTTGAAATGAAAAAGAAAATCATTAAAAATATCTTAACAATAAAGGTGAATTTTCAATTTGAAGGTTTTGAATTTGAATTATTTGCTCAACCGCGGCCAGTACGTAACCAAAATGCATATAAACATATGATAGTGGAGCACATGCTATTAATGCAGCACCCACACATTAGAGAAGAAGTAATTGAATTAAAAGAACAAGGGTTAAAAACAGAACCGGCTTTTGCTCAAGTATTAAACATTGACGGTGATCCCTATAAAGAACTTATTTTATTAGGACAGGAAATGAGATTATGGTAAAAAAGGCACACAAAAAATCCTCTTTATAAAAAGAGGATTTTTTTATTATGCCATTAACTTACGAATCAAATTACTTAATATAATAATACCTTGAGTAATTTGTTCAGGGGAAGAATACCCATAAGATAAACGTATAAACTGATCTGATTCTTCTTCATAAATACGTCCCGGGTTAAAAAGAACTCCCTTTGATTGAGCCTCTGAAAATATTTTTTTCATCGAAATGTTAGGCACTACCCTTAGCCATATAAAAAATCCACCACTAGGAATATCCCATGTAGTAATGTCAGCGCAGTACGTATTTAGTGCTTGTATCATTATTCGTCTTCGTTTTTTTAGGTGAATCCTTACGTTCGCTACGTGATCCTCACAAAACCCTTTACTTAACCATTCTGCAGCAACTCTTTGAGATAAAGAACTTGACCCATAGTCAGTTTGCATTTTTATGTCTGATAATCTCTCAATAACAGGCTCTGGTCCGATAATCCAACCAATCCTAAGTCCTGGGCTAAGTGTTTTAGATAGACTACCGATATATAAAACATGTCCATATTTATCCATCGACTTTAAAGGAGGGGGCGGTAGTTCATCCATCCATAACTCACGGTAAATATCATCTTCAATGATAGGCAATTGTTCTTTTTCGCATATTCTTAGTATTTCTTTTCGTCGATCCTTGGACATTAATACACCCGTCGGATTTTGAAAACAAGGAATCGAATATAAAATATTTTTCTTTTGACTATAATTAATTTTTCTTAACAAATCATTAGGGATAATTCCATGTTGATCCATCTGTATTCCAGAAAGGTGAATATTAGCCGATTGAAATACGTGAAGAGAATATAAGTAAGAAGGTCGTTCAAGTAAAACAGTTGACTCTCTATGTAAAAGACCGATTGATATTAATTGTAATGCCTGTAATGCACCAGAGACTATTAATATAGAGCTTGGTGATGTATTTATTCCAAATGATTTTACATAATTACTTATTGCTTCACGTAAAGGGAGATATCCTTTTTGTTCTTCATATCCGAAATAATCTAGTTCCTCACATACGTTACGCATAATGAATTGCATAGTTTCTAACGGGAAAAGATGAGGTGCAAGTTCTCCTTTACTAAGATGAATCAATTTTTTATTTGCTTCTGCTTCATTTATTTCCCGTACCATTAACTTGCTTGGTTTATGAATACCAGCCTTTACATATTCACTCCAATCGGGCGGGGGATTGGTGGCTAATAATGACCATGTATTATTCGTTACAATTGTTCCTGACCCGATTTTCCCTTGAATTAAGCCATCTGCCATAAGTTCTTCTAGTGCGGTTATTACAGTACTACGATTTACATGAAATAATTTCGCTAACTGCCGCTGGCTAGGAACCTTACTTCCAATCGGCCATTCTCCGTATTCAATTTTTTCTTTCATATAGTCTATTATCTGCCGATATTTAGGCAGTTTTTTATCAGTAGACATATTAAAAACTCCCTCATTCATTTTAAAAATGCAAAGTGGTTGGTTTTTTCGAGGATTAACTGGTTGAAGACATTGTATCAACTATTAAATATGATGAAAAGAAATAATTGGCAATTAGAAAATGGCTGGTTTATTGGAGAGGGAGAGAAAATATGCATAATAAAAAATGGGATTTTCGTATTGTATGTGCTCACGCTTTTACGATTCTTATATGGGGAACAGCTTTTCCAGGAATTCGGATGGGGCTTGAAGCTTACACCCCTGAACACCTTACTTTGCTACGATTATTAATCGCTTCTTTGATTCTTTTTCTGTTTTCACTTATATACAAATTACGTTTACCTGATTTGAAAGATATTCCAGTGATTTTTATATTTGGTGCTCTTGGATTTACAATTTATCATATTGCACTGAACTACGGTGAAAAGAGTGTGAATGCTGGACCTGCTAGTTTAATTGTATCAGTAACACCTATATTAACGGCAATTCTTGCTTCTGTTTTTTTGAATGAAAAAATGAAATTAAATGGTTGGATCGGTGGTGTAATTAGTTTTGTAGGAATTGCTTTTTTATCGTTAAGTCAAGGAGATTCCATTCAATTGAATAGTGGGGGATTACTAATTTTATTGGCGGCAATTTCAGAAAGTCTATTTTTCGTTTTTCAAAGGCCATACTTAAAAAAGTACGGTTTCTTGCCATTTACAATATATACAATTTGGTCTGGTACTGTATTTATGCTTATTTTTTTGCCAGGGATTTATGAAGAAATTGTAGCAGCTCCTATAGAAGTTACTTTGAGTGTTATATATTTAGGTGTGTTCCCGACAGTACTGCCGTATATTGCATTAGCATATATTACATCCCATGCCAGTGCTTCTGAGGCAACAAGTTCTCTATATTTAACACCAGTAACTGCATGTATTATCGCTTGGATATGGTTAGGTGAGGTGCCAACCTTTGTTTCGATAATTGGAGGGGGAATTACTATACTTGGAGTTGTGATTGCTCATTTAACATTTAATAAAGATAATTATAAGCAAATTGAGAGTGAAAAAGTATGGTAAGACATCCCTGCGAGTATTTGCAATTTAAATGCAAAATTTCGGATTAATAACAGGCTTTCCATTCTATAAATATAGTGAAAAAAATCTATATTAAAATCAGCTAGTCCAATATTTGTACGAGATTTAATTAAACTGGTAGATTATTTATCTGCAAAAGAACTAGCATAATGCTAGTTCTTTTTTATCAATACATTACTCACCATTAATATTTGCTTAGAACTGTATAGATTTAAATTATTTCCACATATACATAATTATCTTACCTATGAAAGGAGTGCATTTCTTGGAGAAGGTTTTATTTTTTGGAGACCCAGGTATTGATGATTCGTTTGCAATTATGTATGGCTTACTGCATCCTGAAATTGAAATCGTTGGTATCGTAACTGGATATGGAAATGTTGAACATATACATGCCGCTCATAATGCCGCATATATTTTACAGTTAGCAAACAGACAAGATATTCCTGTAATTAGCGGTGCAACAGGCCCACTTACAAATGAAATTACAACGTATTACCCTGAAATTCATGGACCAGAAGGATTAGGGCCCATCCATGTACCGGAAAGTGTGTTATCTATTCCTATATACAATTTTGGTAGTATTGCTGCGATTCTTGTAAAGTATGGAGAAGATTTAACAATTGTCGATGTAGGAAGATCTACCTCATTAGCGATTGCTTTTAATTTATGGAACGACTTGATGTTAAATATAAAAGGAATTTATTTTATGGGTGGTGTCTTTTTAGAAGCAGGGAATGTTACTCCATTAGCAGAGGCAAACGTGTACGGAGATCCTATAGCAAGTCAAATTGTATTTCAGCAAGCGAAAAATATAACGTTATTCCCTTTAAATGTAACAAATAAAACGGTTTTAACCCCAAGTGTATTTACTTATATTTTAGTTAATACACAAAATCCATTTAAGCCGATTATGAAACCCCTGTACGATTATTATTTATCAGCATACCAAAAACTCAATCCATATATTGAAGGGCCATTATTACACGATGTACTTGCTATAAGCGGTTTAGTGAATCCTACATTTTTAAATTATACATCCCGAAAAGTGACTGTGGATATATGTGGCGAAACGAAGGGACAAACTTTTGCTGATTTTCGTCCACACTCTAAATCTGAAGGGGCGCGTATAGCGTTACAATTAGATGAGGAAAAATTTATTCAGGATTTTATGAAAATCATGTTATAAGTTGATGTCGAAAAAGGGAATCATTTCACTCCGTTGAATATAAAAGATAAATTCTCTTTTTAAAGGAGCTTAAAATAGTGAACGTCCAATTAAAAATTGTTACGAGAGAAAATTGGGAAGACGCATTAAAGTTACAAGTTAAAGAAAACCAAATACACTTTGTTCCGGCAGTGGCAGTATCACTTGCTAAAGTATACATAAAACCAGATGGTGAAAATGTCGAATATATTCCATTCGCTATATATGATGGTGACCTTATAGTTGGTTTTATTATGCATGCTTTTGTGCGAGAGTCAACAGATATGTATTGGATTAACGGATTTATCATTGATGAAAAAGAGCAAGGAAAAGGATATGGAAAAGCAGCATTACAGGAAATCATTAACTTAATAAAAAATAACTTTAAAGAGTGTGAGGAAATTAGATTAACTGTCCATAAAGATAATATTTCTGCAAAGAAACTATATGAATGTTATGATTTTAAACCATTAGGAAATGTATATGACGGTGAGGAAGTATATCGCTTATTGTTATTGAAATAAAGATATACTGTTTTGAAACAATAAGTTGTTCCGTTAAAGGGTCATATCGCGGAGAATTGGTTGTACTAATTCATATAAATTATCGCAAACTCAATTCACGCAATTATTTAAACATTTTATTATAAAACAGTATTTATATATACTTAAACTATCATTAATAAAAACATCAATGGAGGAACTAATATGAAAGAAAGCAATAAAAAAGAGTTGTCACTAGAGCAACGTGAAGAATTACTACAAACATTGAAAGATCGTTTTGAGAATAATATGAACCGTCATAAAGGTTTAGAATGGGCTAATGTTCAAGAAAGGCTGGATGCTAATACTGAAAAGTTGTGGTCGCTCAACGAAATGGAACGAACTGGTGGCGAACCTGATGTTGTTGATTTTGATAAAGAAAAAAGCGAATATATTTTTTATGATTGTTCAGCAGAAAGTCCTAAAGGTCGTAGAAGTGTTTGTTACGATCTTGAAGCGCTAGAATCAAGAAAGAAACATAAACCAGAAAATAACGCTATTGATATGGCAACTGCCATGGGTATTGAACTATTAACGGAAGAAGAATATCGTACATTACATAATCTTGAAAATTTCGATATGAAGACGTCGAGTTGGGTGGAAACACCTTCTGATATTAGAGAACTTGGCGGTGCCCTTTTTTGCGATTATCGCTTTGGACACGTCTTTGTGTATCACAATGGGGCAGAATCTTACTATGCCGCAAGAGGCTTTCGTGGTTCGTTAAGAGTCTAAAATTTGTACAGGCAGGTAAATTTGAAGTAGAGAATAGATTTGCTTAGGGAATAGTAGTGATTGCATACTTTAGCTACGGATTCGATTTTGAGGCCGCAAAGAATAGGGCTAATCAAACCTTATTGTAAAAGAATGAATCAACTAAAAATATTAAGAGTATGTTTTGATAATTTTCTTCATAAACATACTCTTTTTTAGAATCATTTATCAAAATCATTAGTTTTAATTAACGTATAAACGAGAACTTGTAAAAGGTACTCTTGCAATTATCAATGAAATTCACCCATATGAAACACCTATGATTTATATTATCCCGCTTTTAAATGAAAATTTTCGAGCAAGTATAAAGTGAATGATTAGGAGGAATACAAAATGAAAAGTAAATTCCATCATATTGTACGAGCTATCATGATAAAAGATGAAAAACTACTAGTCGCTGAATACATAGGCCATCACTATTTTTTACCCGGTGGTCATGTTGAAATTGGGGAATCAGCAGAGAATGCACTAATAAGAGAGTTACGAGAAGAACTTGGAGTAACTTGCAGTATAAAACAATTTTTAGGCGTCATAGAAAATCAATGGCAAGCCAAAGAAACCCTCCACCATGAAATTAACCACATTTTTGAAATAGATTCAAATGAGTTAAAATCCGATTTCACTCCAATATCTAAAGAGTCCCATTTAGCATTTCACTGGATTGATTTTAATAAAGAAAATATAAATTCCTATACAATAATGCCGACACCTTCAGTAAAAGAATTACTAGAAAGAAAATTAAGTGATGAACTATTAACTTGCTGGATTAGTAACTTTTAATTGTCTCTATTTATATTAATTCCGTCCACTAAAAGAATATAAAGAAAATAGGCTCATAAACAAGGTACATCACCTAGTGTAAAGTCATATTTTGTTGATGTACGCATTTAGTCTATAGCCTTATTTCTACTTTATTTTTAAAAGTAAATAAACTCGGAAATTTGGACGGAATTTACATTTGTAAATGGAGGGTTTCATAATGAATGAGTTTCAACAAGAACTACAAGCGTTAAACCTTAATGCTTATCAACCTGGTAATGTTGTGTATTGGGATCAGCAACAAAATCAATATCCATATTACTACATTCAAGACGATGCACGTCGTTGTGGCGGATGCGGTGGCGGCGGACGTTGTGGCGGTTGTGGTGGTCGCTGTGGTGGTTGTGGCGGCGGACGTTGCGGCGGTTGCGTAGGTTGTGTAGGCTGTGGTGGTTGTTTCAGCTGTTCTAATTGCTGGAACTGGTGGATTATTTAAGTACTATAGATCAATAATATTTCACATGAAAGAAAAGTGCAGATGCAAAGTTATAATGTATTGAAACTTTTCTTTCATGCTGTTATTTTTATATGTTTTAGGGGGATATTTATTTGTACAAATATAAAAAATTAATTTCATGGGTAGAAAACATTAAAGAGACAAATCAAAGTTCTACGGCAGCACTTTGTATTATGAAAGATAATAAGATTGTGCTAGAGCATTATAGTGGAACGCATTCAAATATTCCTACTAGTAAAAAAGTAACTATATCTTCACAATTCAATGTCGCTTCCGCAAGAAAAAGCTATTTAGGATTAATGGTAGCTTATGCAGTTTATGAGGGGAAAATAAAATCTCTTGATGACGAGGCTGTAAATTATTTTAAAGAATATGATCCTTCATTACTTGGAAAGACAACGATAAGACATTTAGTAACTCATTCACACGGTTTAAATGAAACCGATGATGGGACAGCATTTCGTGAATTTGAGCCAGGACAAGCTTGGGCGTACAGAGATATTAATGTAAGAATGGTGACGCAGCTTATTTATCACTTGTATAACAAAAGTTTTCCTGAACTATTAAAGGAGCGTGTATTCATACCTGCTGATTTCAAAGAAACTGGATGGAGAATAAAACAAGATGATAATTTAGTTAAGGTTGTTGTAAACCCAGATGAAGATGCAATAAGTAGTGTTGGTGCAGTAGATGACGGCTCCGAGAAAAATCTATTTGTCTCTGCGAGAGAATTTGCATTTTGGGGTAACCTTCATTTAAATAAAGGGTTTTTAAATGGTAAACAAATTGTGCCAAAAGAAGTTATAGCACTTGCTACGAGCTTACAAAGTCCAGAGTATACAAATAAAGAACTACCTCAAAACGGGTTGTTTTGGTTCGTTCAAAATGAACCTGCTTTATTTAGCGAACTTGGTGAGCGAGTTCCTAAAGGTTCCTATCAAATATTAGGAATTACAGGACCAACGATATTAGTCATTCCAGAATATAATGTCGTCGTTGCTAAAATGTACAATAAAAGATACAACTATGGTGGGGATAATTATTTATATTATTTACGTGAATTTAGCAATTTAGTCGCTGATACATTTAGTAGCAGTAAAAATACTATGGTTAGGGTATAACTACTCCTATAATAAAAAGGAGTGAACTTTAATGAAAAATGAAGTGAATAAAAATAAAAAGCAAAATATAAAGGATGTAAACACAGAACAAAACGCGATTTATAGCGATCCGAAAGATTTTGAGGAAATTGAATATTAATTTTCTCTCCGACTTATTTATGAAAGAAAAATACGTCTTAAGTCTCATCACTTTCAGCAAATTATTTGATAACATATATACATAAGCATTCGAAAATGTCTTATCTTAACAAAGCTTTCTTTAAATGCTGTATATAACCTACAAAAAGGCACTTCTTGATGAAGTGTCTTTTTGTGTAAGCTAACTCAATTTCCATTTTCCGTACAGTATCTTGCAATTTATCATGGATATACTAACTGTGAAAATTCATGTCATGATAAAAGAAGGGGACAGTTAGCATGAAACAAACATCTATAAATCCATTGCTAATTGTTCTAGGTACAATCATTGTTCAAATTGGCCTAGGAACAATTTACACATGGAGTTTATTTAATCAACCCCTTGTAAGTAAGTTTGGATGGAACCTCAATTCAGTCGCGATCACGTTCTCAATTACGAGTTTTTCTTTATCATTCTCAACTCTATTTGCAGGAAAGCTACAACAAAAATTTGGACTTCGTAAACTTATCGCTACTGCAGGAATTGTTTTAGGACTCGGTTTAATACTTAGTTCACAAGTTTCCTCATTACCATTACTTTATTTATTAGCCGGTGTTGTCGTTGGATACGCTGATGGAACAGCGTATATTACATCACTATCTAATTTAATTAAATGGTTTCCAAACCGTAAAGGACTTATTTCTGGTATATCTGTTTCGGCATATGGAATGGGAAGCTTAATCTTTAGATATATAAACGGAAATCTTATCAACAGTCTTGGAGTATCACAAGCATTTTTATATTGGGGTATTATCGTCTTACTATTAGTGTTGATAGGATCATTCTTCTTACGTGAAGCAATTGTAAGTAACACTGCAACTGAAACATTACACAATGATTATACGCCGCGTGAAATGATGAAAACAAAACAAGTATATCTCTTATTTTTCATGTTATTCACATCATGTATGGGCGGACTGTATTTAATCGGTATGGTAAAAGACATCGGGGTGCAGCTCGTTGGTCTTAGTGCAGCGACTGCCGCAAATGCCGTCGCAATGATCGCAATCTTTAATACAATAGGTAGAATTATTCTTGGAACGTTATCAGATAAAATAGGTCGATTAAAAATCGTCTCTGCTACATTTATTATTATTGGATTGTCCGTCTTCACTTTAAGTTTTATTCCACTAAATTACGGAATTTATTTTGCTTGTGTAGCAAGTGTTGCCTTTTGCTTTGGTGGTAACATCACTATCTTCCCAGCAATTGTCGGAGACTTCTTCGGATTAAAAAACCATAGTACAAACTACGGGATTGTTTACCAAGGTTTCGGATTTGGTGCACTTGCAGGATCATTCATTGGAGCACTACTTGGCGGATTTCAACCAACCTTCATTACAATCGGTGTTCTATGTGTTATATCTTTCGTTATCTCTATAGTAATCCGCCCTCCAAATGCAGAAAAGAAGAAGGAAATAAAACAGTTAAATCGAAAAATAGCTTAATGCTAAGAAAGAGTCCTTATGCTAGGGCTCTTTTTCATTACAGCATAATGTATAAACAATGGATGCCATTCAAAAAATCTAATTTTGTCCCTGTACTTACTACATAACTAACATTAAAGAAGATAGGAAATTCCGATTATTAATGTAAAGGGGCGTGATAGTTAAAATGCAAATAGTAAAGCAATGGGTACAAGAAGATAGTGATTACATAAGAGAAAAAGTAATTGAATATAACCAAAAACAACTTTCAAATGAAGAAAAAACACCTTCAGAAAAGATTAGTTTTATAGTGAAGAATGAAAAAGAAGAAATAGTAGGAGGGATAACGGCAATCACATTTTGGCACCATGTATATGTTGACTTCCTATGGGTTTCTGAAGAATACAGGCATGAAGGTTATGGAAGCAATTTAATGAATCTTATTGAAGAATTTGCAATAAAAAAAGAATGTAGGCTAATCAAATTAGATACTTTTAGTTTCCAAGCCCCTAATTTTTATAAGAAGCATGGATATAAAGTGATAGGGATAAGTGAAGATTATCCTAAAGGGCATAATCATTACTATTTAGAAAAAAGGTTATAAATGAATCATTAAAGAGTGTATTATGATTAATCTTTTTCAAAATATGCTCTTTTCTTTTGTGTGTCTATGAACACGATATCGTTTCGTATTAGTTATTTACTCAAATTACTTTTTATGAATCAAAACAATTTAATGATAGAATAAAATAAAGACAGAAAATTTTCACCATTCCAGGGGGTTACATATGAAAAAAGTAAATGTTACATACGCACTTCTATATGATGAAACTCATGAAAAGCTATTAATGGTTAAAAACAAAGGGGAAAATGGTTCTTATTACACTTTACCAGGTGGAGCAGTTAAATTCGGGGAAACGTTAGAAGAGGCAGCAATTCGTGAAGTGAAAGAAGAAACAGGGCTAGACATATCCGTAAAAGGGGTTTGTTCCATTAGTGAAGCCTTTTTTGAGGAGAGAGGACATCATGCAATCTTCTTTAATTTTTTAGGAGAAATAATGGGGGGGGAATCTGTATATCACGGCCAAAAGAGATTGAGGAGATTACCTGGATGGAATTAGATTCAGCAGAACCTTATTTACGTATACCAGAACACTTAAAAAGCCTTTTACAAAAGAAAGAAACAGTTCCTTATATTTTTAATGGAACTATTATTCATCAATCTTCATAAAGATAGTATTTCATTTAAGGCGGGGGAAAAATGGAGTTTATCGTTAATCACAAACAATTTACACAAGCTCTTTCAGAAGTAAGTAAAGCTATCACAACAAAAACTTTAATTCCTATATTATCCGGAATAAAGATAACAGCAGATCAATCTGGAATTACTTTAATCGCAAGTAATTCGAATATTTTCATTGAAAAATTTATACCTATTTCAATTGAAGACGAACAAATTACAACTATTTTAAAAGCAGGGAGTATTGTTGTACCAGCAAAGTATTTCATTGAAATTATTAAGAAAATGCCAAGTGAGATTTTAATAAAAAGTATGAATGAGCAGTTGATTACAATTCAATCAGATGAAATTACTTTAAACTTAAATGGACTCTCGGCAAATGAATTTCCTAATGTACCATTTTTAGACTCACATACAGAAATACAAGTAGAAACGGAACAGCTGATTGAGGTATTCAAACAAACTGTCTTTGCAACTGCTAAAAATGAATCTAGACCAGTTCTTACTGGCGTACATTTCGTTATTGATCATAACAAATTAATTTGTGCTGCTACTGATTCGCACAGACTGGCTTTACGTAAAATACCCATTTCTTCACATGCGAAATTAAATTGCATTGTACCAAGTTCCACTATTAGTGAACTACTAAAATTAATGAACAGTAATTCAAATTTAGTATACATATATCTTTCAGAAAGTCACATTATTTTTAAATTCGGTACAATTACGTTGTATTCAAGACTTATTGAAGGAAAATATCCTAATATATCCGGCCTAATTCCAAATGAATCCCAAACGGTTATTAATATAGATAGAAAAAAGATTTTACAAGGTGTAGATCGTTCAAGTTTATTAGCTAGTGAATGGGCAAACAACAACGTTAACTTAGAAATCATCGACGAATTCACAATACAAATCTCTTCCAACGCTTCTCAAATTGGTAAAATATCCGAGACACAACAACTAGATGCTATTCACGGTGAAAAGCAATTAAATATATCTTTTGATGGACGGTATATGGTCGATACTTTAAAAGCAATAAAAGAAGATAGAGTTACTTTAAGTTTTGGCGGTTCCATGAGACCGATATTAATTGAAGCAGGTGAACAATCTGCAGCAGTATATTTAATATCACCTGTTAGAACTTATTGAGAACAAAGGAAAGAATTAAATTATGTACAAGCACACTTTATGTTTTATAAAAAGAAATGAAGAAATACTTATGCTAAATAGAGAATATGATCCTGTAAAAGGATTATGGAATGGTGTAGGAGGGAAGATAGAAAAGGAGAAACACCGTTTGAAAATGCAATTCGTGAAATAAAAGAAGAAACAAATATAGATGTTGAACAAAATCAAATTCAATTTAAAGGCATTATTAAATGGGAGGATTCCTCATATTTTGGTGGCATGTATGTCTATTTAGTAGAGCTACTTAATGAATTTACATATCACACTCCAAAAAAAGTCTCAGAAGGAATTCTAGATTGGAAAGAGGTATCTTGGATTCTAAGTGACTATAATTACGGCGTAGGAGAGATGATACCTAAATTTTTAACTGAAGTACTTTATAATGAATTAATATTAGAGCACTCTTGCGTTTTATCAAATCATAAATTAATAGAGTATAAGAATAAAGAATTAGCTAAGCAGACCAGCATAGTAAAGTAGTAATTAGGGGAGATTAGTATGTAATTGAAGGAGGAGCTCATGAAAAAAGGAAATCAATTATTTTGGATATATATAACTAGTATTACTATTATAATACCTTTAATTATTTACTTAGCATTGGCAGCCTCTAGCGAAAAAGATACTCTTACTCAAGTGAAAAAAGCTCCCAATATCCCATCTGTTATTCAAGATTCAAACGATATGGAAGACCCTACAGGATATTGGACAACAGAAAAGATGAAAAATGCAATTCCAGTAGATAAAACAAAGAATTTTAATAGATGAGTCATAAATGAATAAAAAGCGAACCATCAATATTAAATTGGTTCGCTTTTTATTATACTTACACTTCTCGCCACCAAGCAGCCGTAGGATAATCTTTAGATTGTAACGTAATAGCTTCACCGATTTGTGGCGTTGCAATATTAACCCCTAAACGATTTGCTTCTTTCGTAACACGTTCAATAGGATCACTCCATTCATGTAATGCTAACGTAAAAGCACCCCAATGAATAGGAACGAGCAATTCTCCTTTAACGTCAATATGAGCTTGTACTGTTTCTTCTGGCAACATATGAATAGCAGACCATCTCGTATCGTACTGTCCGCATTCCATTAAAGTAAGATCGAATGGACCATATTTCTCACCAATTTCCTTAAAGTGAGGCGCATAACCACTATCACCACTAAAGAAGACTTTAGTTTCTTGACCAAGAATAAGCCATGAACACCATAACGAACAATCTCTATCTGTCATACTTCGTCCAGAGAAATGCCTTGCAGGTGCACAAACTAACTTAATATTATCAAACGTAATTTCATCCCACCAATTATGCTCACTAATTTTACTAGGTGAAATACCCCATTTAATAAGATATTGCGCAACTCCCGCTGGAACATAAAAGTGCTTTGCGCGATCTTTTAACTGCATAATACTCTTGTAATTTAAATGGTCATAGTGATTATGAGAAATGATAATCGCATCAATTTCCTTGAAATCTTCACGTTCTAAAGAAAAAGCACCACTATAACGTTTACTATTAAAAACAGGGAACGGGGAAGAGGCATCGCCAAACATAGGATCTAACAACAGCTTTTTACCTTCTATTTTCAAAAGAGAAGCAGAGTGACCAAACCATGTAACACTCTCTAAAGACCCATTATCTTTATTCGGTAAAACGATAGATAAGTCTTGTATAGGACGTAGCTTTGTTTTCATTTTAAAGTAATCAGTCATTAAACCGATAATATCTTTTGGTTTAAAACTTACATCAGTATGAATTTGATTTATATATTTCTTTTTCATTAGTTCTCCTTTTTATGTTTAACAATATACGTATGTTGTTATTCTAGCCGTTATTAGTGTAAACTATATCATTTTACCTTTCATCTTTAATGCAGTACATTTCATAAATTCTTCAAATTTATTATTTATATATATAAAATAGAATTCATTTAGCAGCAGCTAAAACTAATATTATGTATTTGTGAATTGTTTTGTTTAAGTAAATTCTTTCTTATAAACAACAAAGACCGTATGTTTCTTTATATGTTATAGAAGCAGATAGGTAACTAATTATCCACAGGAAGGAGAGTCTATAAATGCTTGAAGAAAGAAAAAAGAAGTCTAAATATAAACTATTAAATAGCAATAACTAAATATAGAATTCTAGATAACCTTAGTATAGGTATTAACATAGCTATACTAAGGTTTTTTATTTGAAATCATTAAAGGATACTTATTTTTATTTATAGAACATAGTAAATACATAGATTTTACAATTAAATTACTAAAAAAGAAGGGATTTTAAAATGCTTGCTAATTATACTTCGGAGAAAATACTTAAAACAACTTATGAGACAAAAATGATTTCATAAGTTGACAATTATCCAACTTTAAAAATAAGCAGAACAAACCTTCAATATTTACTTGTAATGCTCCATCTGGGCATAGAATCAAATACTATAAAAACGAAGCTAAATTGGACTAGCGAGGAATTCGAAAAACAAATGCACGCATTAGAACTAGAAGGTTTATTGAATAAGACAGAAGGGAGTTACTATCCAACATGTATGGTTATAACAGCTAATGAAGGAGAAAAGCTGTATAACCTATGTGAGCCTCTAATTAAACCTACACTTAACATAATTGAAAAATATTCTAATCAAATTGATGCTATGTCTAAAAGAATCGAGACATTTAATCATTTATCTAAAGAATCGTATAGTCTTTTACTATATAGTGGTGTGTTATTAGATTTTGGACAAATAATTAACATTGAAGAAAACTATTTAGAAACAGAACGGCCTTTGAGAAACAATAAAAGATATTATTATGCGATTCTAGAACAAGAACAAACAGACAAAGAGTCCTTTGGAATGTATGTTAATACGTATTTAGATTTAGGGGAATATCAAATTGGTCTTTATGGAAACACTCGATATACAACTTTGAATTTAATAACTGCGAATGAAGAAACGTTTGAAGCATATTTTCACGATGCTATTATCGATATTAATTATACGAAAAAGCAATTAGTTGAAAATTTTGTAGCAGTAGATAGACAAGTAGACTTAAATTCAAATGTATTATACGAAAAATTAGGCTTATATAAAAATTCACAACCTGTTATCCCAGTGTTTACAGCCGTAGATTTATCTATACTTAACGAAATCGCGAACACGATCAGTGAAGATTTGATTTTATTATGTAAAGAAAATGAGAAGCCTTTAAAAGAATACTTTGCAAGCAGCAGATACTCAAAAGAAATAACTTACGAAGAATTTTTTATTTGGTGGTATCACTTTTTCTATATAAAAGTAACTGAAGAATTAATACAAAAAGGCGTAATTATAACAAGCGCTCAAAAAAACAAACGTACATAATCTATTAAAAACTTTAAATTAAAGTGACTAATATCCTTTTGCATATGTAGCAGCTGAATGATGTATAGACAATAAATTAGTAAATAGAGGATAATCCAAAATTAAAACCTAATATAAAGAAAATAAGATATTAAAAGGAGAGAAGAGCCATGCAAAAGAAATTTATCAATCCAGAAACAATGCCAGCAACTTTTGGATACTCACATGTAGTCGAAGTTAGTAATGCTAAACGAACCATTTACATATCAGGACAAGTAGCAATTAATACTGACGGTCAAATAGTTGGAATTGATGATTTAGCTACACAAACACGACAAGTATTTGAAAATATTAAAATCGCATTAAAAACTTCAGACTTAAATTTTAATGATGTAGTAAAATTAACATTTTTCTTGACGGACATTTCTCAAATGGCCATTGTTAGAGATATTCGAGATCAATATATCAACACAAACAATCCACCAGCAAGTTCAGCTGTAGAAGTTAACAAATTGATTAACAATAAATTATTAATCGAAATCGAAGCAATTGCTGTAGCAAACTAATTTTAAAAACTTATTCTTAATCATATCAACGCAATTCGTTCACTTTAAACGAATTGCGTTTTTTATTAACTAAAATATAAATTATACACGGAAACATTCTTATCAATAACACAACATAAATAACTTAAAAAAACAAATAACCACACAATCTACAACACATTATGAACCCAATTAAAAAGGGGAGACTAATAACCGTAACTAATATATAATAAGTTTATTACTTTTTACTAGTTAACATAATATATATTATACGAAGTTGTATAGAGTAAGTGTTTATCTGTATCAAAAACCAAGTAAACTATACTTAATGAGACGAAACGGGTTTTATCGTTTATTTTGCTATAAATTAATCACAGCAAATCTTAATCGATTAATTATCGTTTAACGAGTCAAAAATAATTTTGATTAGCACGGAATTTTTTTATGCGAAATAAATTTTTCTATACAAATGATAAATTTCATTTTATGTTTTGCTTTATAGATTTATTGCTAATTACATATGTTTTATTATTTTATATTTTTGTTGTTATTTCTTTTATTTACGCTTGACTTTCATTGTATTCTACATTCTAGTTAACATAACGTTTATTTTTAACGTAAAAAAATCCTCCTCACCTTCAGGAAGATTTCTTTTGCTAGCTAGTAATCCATTTATCTATTTTTAGTAACAATCCCAATTGTAAATAACATTGGAAAAATCTAGATTTAATAAATCATCTTTCTTTATAAAGAAATTAGCAACACCAGAATCTCCCCACATAATATTTAATGAATCATCTGTATCGATTTGCAGCAATAATATATCATGTTGCTGGTATTTTTCTTCCCATTCCCTTGGATCTGTCTGTGTGAAAAATGGATAACCACCAATTTTATGCCCTTGATCTTTACATAAATCATCATACAGTTCGCCTAATTCTGTATTATTTTCTTCATCAACAATTTCTTCCCAATCAATTTCCTCACTAAACATCTTTTCAAATCGATAATCCCTTGATGTTACGGGTTGATAACCCAATTCAAACTTTAATTTCGCTGCTTCAGGTATGATAAAGTCCTCTAATTCTGAAGTGTTTAAATAACTAAAATCAGTAATAACCTTATTTAAATCTTCTATAATTGTAGAATGATAAATAATTCGAAAGTCTTTTTGGATTGTTGGATGATCAAAATCTGCTCCGTAAAGCTCATCTTCAGCACTTACGAAAAACTGCAGCATACCCTTTTGAGGCATATATTCAACATGCGGCATTTCTTCAAAGTTTAGCTGCGCAAGTAACATCATAGGTTGTCCATTTGAATCTTTAGGATGCTCTTGATCTATAGGTACATACGGATAGCCACCAAACTTACTTTCAAAAAGAGTTGTTTCTGCTTGCGTTCCAGACACTTTAATATACGGTTTCACACTTTCTTCTAAAATACTACGATACTGCTCTAGTTCTTTCGGAATTTGAAGTTGATACGTATTCTTCATTACATTTGCCTCCCCTTAATAATGAATTGAAAATGCCTTACTTAATTATATAGCAAAAGATAACTTCATTGAAAATCGTTAAATATCCGTTTTCACCCTCGTTTTTTGCGCACTTGGTGGACAAAGTAAATTATGTTCTAAAACCTTTTTATTAATAGTTCGAATTATATCCGCTGCTTCTGCAGTATTTGTAGTTTCTTTTAGCCTTTCTTTTAAATCATCAATTTCCTTTGAAAGCTCAATCCACCTAGGTAAAACATGATTATTTTTTAAAGTTCTATACAGTTGTTTTTCAGGATTATACGAAAGATCTTTATCTAGATTTAGAGGTTTCCCTTTACCTGGAAAATTATCAAAAGACCCTTTCTTTTCTGCTTCTTTAACGATAGAGCTAATATGATCCTCATACGTGAACGACCAAACTTTTTCATCTTTAACTAAAATTTCTTGTTTTTTTAGTTTTTTATCTAGCTCATCTTGATTCATAGATTCTCTCTCCTTTTTATTTTATAGTGTGGTTTTTGTATGTTTTAATGCTTTCAACCGATCAAATAACTTTTTCCGCTACCAAACACCGTCATGACCGTCTTGAAACTCTTCATAAGTAATTTGGTATCCTTTTTCTTTTAAAGCTTTATACAGGCGTCTGTTAGCCGTTAAAAGAGGTTTGTTTTCAAGTTCTCCTGCTGCTATATAAAAATGAGGTTGACTCGTATTGGAATCTATAGATGAAATTTGATTTTCAATCCAAGGAATTTGATTTTCATAACTATCCTTTTTCCAATGTACGGATCCAGACATTGACAACACGTTTCCGAAAACATGTGGATTTTGAAGCGCTGCATAAAAAGCTGCTAAGCCACCAAGACTGAAACCAGCAATTGTTGTATGATTCTTTTCTTGATATACGTGATACCTAGCTTGAATCCATGGAAGTAGTTCCTCCGTTAAAAATGTATTCATTTTATCGTTATAAGTTAGCTCTTCTAGTCGATCAACGGGTTCTATTGCAACAGCAATACAAGATGGGATTTCTTTTTCGTATATTAAATAATTGAGTGTTCTTGCGATTGAAAGGTTATTAATGAATGAATTCCCATCAAACACAATGAGAAGTTCTTGAAGATGTGAAGTGTGAGAATAGTCATGAGGCGTATAAATATAAATTTTACGTGTGTCATTTAAAATCGTACTATGAAAAGAATATGTTTCAATTTTTCCAGATGGATAATGATCTGAAGGAAAACGACTGCTATACTGTACTTCCATTCCTATGTTTAACACAGACGCTTTATTGGCATCTTCTCCAAATGTATTTTTATTAAATCGGTCTAGTTGGTACTTTTCACTGCGCTTTATCCAATCATTTTCGAAAAAATCGTTTACTGAAAAATAGTACGTTGAAATAAAACTCTCATCCGTCCTAAACGTTACATACCAAATATCTGTCTGTAACAACCGTTGTAGTTGATTTACAGACAGATCCCAACCAGGAAAACTACCGAATACATAGACGTTTTCAGTTTTTTGATCCCCTAACCATATATACGTTATAAGCTTATACTGATTTTCTACAGGACATTGTTCTATTAGTGGCGTATTATTTGACTTTATTTCATGCAAAAAAGTATAAATTGCTTTCTCGTTTCCTTTTTTAATTGATTATTAAGCTCCTCTAACTTAGGACTAATTATTGAAGTCACCCATCTGCCTCCCTTGTATTTCTTTCTTTTCATTAGATTGCTTTTATAAAATTTAAGATTAGTATGTTATGTATTTAGATGAGTTATTTATTAGAAGGTTTATCAATTGCCTGAATAGAAAGTTCCAACGCTTTTATTCTTCTTTCTAAAAGTGTTCTTTGAGGACTACCAGCCTTAGACTTATCATAGGCTCTCTCAATTGATGGGAGCAAACCAGCAAGGACATTACGTGCTTCTGCTAACTCTTCTTGGCTATACCGATGACTTTCTTGATTCCACACGTTCTCTAACACTGCTAGCCCTATACAAACGGCTTTAAGCCTTTTTTTCACTAAGGTAGTATTTGCTCCCTTTTGAGTCATCTGTGAAAAAGCATTTTCAAGTTTACGAATTGTCGATTGTAAAGATTTTATTGATTCCAATTTATCTATATTTGACACGTTTTCCATGTTACTATTGTTCCTCCTGGCTTAACTTATTTAATACTGGATATAATAAGTACTTGATTTCACTCGAAATATTTTATCATAAATAACTAACTATATTCGAATTGGATAATGGATTAAAGGAAAACGGTATCTAAACGCCTCTCCCTCCTTTACATCATTCTATATGTACTTCTTTCTTCGTATTAGAATCCCTATATAAACAAGGTATTAAAATTGTATTTTTTATGAACAAAAAAACGCACAAGCAGCATAACTTGTACGTTTTTATTTTTATTCAGTAAGATAATACAGTAATAGTTTCCGGGCCTTCTCATAATTCATGAAATCTCTATACAAAATGGGATACTTCACAATTTCTGTTTCTATAAAACGATATTGCGGAAACCATTCAAAAAACGATTTCTTTAGCCACTTTATTTGATCAAACACAATCTCCTTTTCGTTGTTATTAAGTATGTAACTTAAAGTACCTGCTGTATGCATCCAATAATAATTTAAATTAGCATTTATACAGTCATCATCTGTAAATTTACTTTTTAAGTCTCGTTGCAATTTTCCTGTAGCACGATACGGAAACGGTTAATGCAGCGGACTATGCATTTTCTGCAATTCATTAAAAATAACCATTTTACCTAATAGCAACTTTCCACCCCTTTATTTCTCTATCCAATTTAATAATTTTTCATAATGATATTGAGCATCTGTATAGCCGAGATTATATAAATTAACGAGTTTTTCTTTATTTCTTTCTATTCCGCTTATAGGAAGCTGTACGCTAGGCTGAATGATATAAAAATTGTCTTTTTGTTCTATTTGATTCATATAAGTTATCGTCTCATTATAAAAACGATAATGTTCTACTAAAGATTGTGCGATATTCGGATATTTTCTATATAACATTTTAGCCAGGCCTGAAAATTTGTTTCGCTGCTTCTCATACCCTTCTGGCTTTGTCATTATAACAACGTTTTTTAAATAACCATCATTTTGCGCTTTAAAAACTGGAATAGGATCTATAATCCCTCCATCTAACAATTTTCGATTATCATATTCTACAGCAGGTGCTATAAACGGCACAGAGCTTGATGCACGAATAATTTTTAAAATATCATTTCCATGTTCTGTTTTATTATAATAAACTGCCTGTCCTGATTCACAATCAGTCGTTCCGATTACAAACTGTTCATTTGAATTTAGGAATGTTTGAAAATCAAACGGTACAATTTTGTTTGGTACTTCATCAAATAAAAAATCCATTCCAAATAATTCACGTTTTCTAATTAAGTTTCGATAAGATATATACCTGTGATCTCCTACTAGCTCTGTATTCACTTTCTTATTTCTTCCTTTTTGGCGTGATAAATAGGTCGCTCCCATACATGCTCCGGCGGATACACCGACTACATACGGAAAGAATAAGTCCCTTTCCATAAAATATTCGAGTACTCCTGCAGTATATAATCCTTTCATTCCGCCGCCTTCTAATACTAAACCGATATTCTTCATGCTCAGTCCCTCTGCTTCTGTTTTCTTAATTACATGTTAGCACAAGATTTTAGGATGAGGTTATATAAATTAGTTGCAATAATAACAAAAAACTATTGAAGCAATGTCATAATCTATTAGTCACTCGCATGGTACAATATAAGAAACTCATTCCACATATTATAAAGGAGGAATTTCATATGGGTTTATTTAGTGGTATTTTAGGAAATGCATCAAGTGCGAGTACAGAAAGCGTTGAACGTGATTTAGAAAAGATTATGCTAGATGATGAAAAAGTTGAGCATGCTTATAAATTAATTCGTGATTTAATCGTATTTACAAATCGTCGTCTTATTTTAGTTGATAAACAAGGAATATCAGGTAAAAAAACAGAGTATCATTCTATTCCTTATAAAAGCATTACACAATTTAGCATTGAAACAGCTGGGCATTTTGATTTAGATGCAGAACTTAAAATATGGGTATCTAGTTTGAGCGCGCCAATTACGAAAGAATTTAAAGGCGATGATAGCATATTAAGTATTCAAAAAGCGTTAGTAACATATACGACAAAATAGTTGGTTTTTGTATATTTATTCGAATTCTAAATTACTAACCCGAATATCTTGGAAGAATATGCATTATTTTTGTATATTTAATCTAAAACAATACAAAAAGGTAAAGCATTTAAAATGTGCTTTACCTTTCTTTTGTATAATAAATTAAAGTTGCTTTATCATTTAATTTCTTTTTAAATTCCGCTCTTATATATCCCATCTTTTCGTATAGAAAACAATTTCGTTCTTCCTCTAAAATTGTAGCAAGCTCCCAATTCGTTATTTCCGGAAACATCTCCTCGATTAAAATTAATACTTTTTGAGCAATTCCGTTCCCTTGATAGTTTGGAATAATAAATATCGGGCTTATCCAAAATTTAGATGCCTCTTCTTTACGTGATATACATATCGCGCCGACAAGATTCGTATTTACGAAAATTTTATAAAATCCACCGTCCAGATTATTTATTCTTGAAATCGTTCTTTCAATACGTTCATTTGCCGGACTTGTTTCATAGTCCTTATACTTTTCTAATAATGAACTAAATGATTCACTTGCATTTGAAATATAATCTCTGCATCAATTTCTGTCGCCTTCTCTAATGTTACCAATTTAAACGCTCTCTTAAAGAAGTAATGTGAGCTGTATGATGACAACCGTGCCATGCATATAGTCCAATTGCAGCAGCAAGTTTTGTTTCTCCTGATTCAGGATGATTAAATGTCTTTTCTAAATCTGCCGGTTCTAAAGAATATAATAAGTTAACCCATCTTTTATGTAATGAATCTAGCATTACAAGTGAAACATCTACTGGTAATTTCGAGTCAGGTAGCTCTGCCCATTTTTCTTCTTTGTACGGTTTAATAGTTGGATTCTTTTCTGTCATTGCTAATTTAAAGCGTATGTAGCTATTCATATGACTATCAACAACATGATGAACAACTTGGCGAACAGTCCATCCACCGACGCGATACGGTGTATCTAACTGCTTCTGATCTAAATCTTTTATCGCTCTTGCTAGTTCATTAGGTAAATCCTCTATTTCTTGAATCCATTTATCAATTATTTCTTCTGTAATAGTTCCTACGTAAGTAAATTGACCTATTGGATAACGTAAATCCTTCATGTACATGTCCCTCCCTATTATTTTTAACCCTTAGTAGTCCTCCAAATATAATGTACGAAATTTACGTCTTCCCCGTTTAAATCTACAGTAGTTGTCTCCGCTTCCTTTTCACGAGAAAATCCGTTCTTTTCTAATACAATTTGTGAAGCTATGTTATTTGTTGTTGTCATAGCACGTATTTCATTAATTTCATAGACTCTTGCTTGAGCCAAAATCAATTTTACAGATGATGCTGCAACTCCTTTTTTTGTAAAACCCTCTCCAACTCGGTAGCCTAACGACCCAATTCGTTTTTCCTTATCTACATCAACTAAATTGATACGTCCTACAATTTCTTTTTCTGTATTACGTATGAGATGAAAATAAGAAATCCCCTCAGTTTGTTCTTTTAATAGTTCGGCAAGTTGCTTTTGAAAGTATTCATACACGTAATAATTAGAGCCACGACCTGGTACCATTGTTTCAAAAAATGATTTGTTCGTGAGTTCAAAATTAAATAAATCTTCAGCGTCTTGATTCTTTAATTGTTCTATGTATATTTCCATCCCGTTTACCCCTTCTTGATTTACTAACTGTTATACATTCTTTTTTAAACGATAATTTTCCTGCTATTTCTTTCGTCTGAGTAATACAGTAAGTAATACTCTAGGATGAAAAAGATGAAATGGACTACGAATTAAGTTCATAACTCTGACTAACCGAATATAAATATCAGAATCACTTGCAGAAAGTTGATATATTTGTTTCGTATACCATTGCTGAAATTTTTGTTTCGTAGTTAATTCTTTCTGTAACTTAGGATGACATGCTATCTCCGTTGTGGTCATTTCCCAAGGTGTTTTGATAATCATAGCAGTCTTCCTATAAAACTCTCGAGTTAATGTTTTATCAAGCCTTTTTCTCCCTTGAAGAATTAGTTGCAATTGGTGAGCTTCCATAGCTGCAACTGAAACACCTTGTCCGAAAACTGGATCAAAACGACAATGCGCATCTCCAACTACTAACAATCCTTCAGGCAAATTATTAACTAGATCAAATCGCCTGCGTACTTGATATGGAATTTTGTACGTTTTTATATCGGTAATCGCCTCAGATTTGTTTAGAAACTCTGTAACATTAGTGATTGATAGGTTTTCAGCAAAATCATAAAATTCATCATCTGTTTGCGGTGCTTTTTCATTTGCATATCCACTAAAAGTAACAAAATAACGATCATCTTCAATCGTTTGAATTAGAACACCATAAGGATTCTCAGGAAAACTTGGAGACATAAGCATATTACAGCAGTCTAATTTCTCTTTTTCTTTGAGCCTAAACATTCTAGTTGCGTAAAACAAATCAATTCTTACTTTCTCTTCTTGTACTTCGAAATTGTATTCTTGTAACCAATCTATACTTTTCGAACCAAATCCACTCGCATCAACAACAAGATCTGCATGAAATTCTTCTTTCATTCCTGTTTTCAAACATTTAGCTCTTATTCCATAGACTTTATTAAGCTTGTTATCTACTAGTAATCCTTCAACCAACATTTCATACTTCGAAGTAACATTTGAAACTTGTTCAATTCGTTTTTGAATATGCGATTCTAACAGAAGACGACTTTGTTGAATCATATTTATTTCGCCTTTGAAAGGCTGCTTCCATAGGCCGAACTGATGCCATTTTAAATCGCGAGTAAAATTATTTACGATGCTACCTGCTTCAATTAATTCATTAGTAATGTTAGGAAACAACTCCTCAAGTGCTTCTTCGCCGCCTTTTAATAACACATGCGGATGATTACTTTGCGGAACTCTTTTTCGCGGACCTTTTCCATCCCATTCTTCACCAGCTTCTACAATGATTACTTCTTCAAACGTATTTGATAAAGCCTTTGCGGCGAGTTTTCCTGCGATACTTCCACCAATAACAATAGCCTTAGTAAACATTTTTTCCCCCTTAATGAAAAGAGATCCTGTCGTGTATGAATGGAACAGGATCTTAACTAATAATTCCTTGATAATTATATTTAAAACACCTGTGTGAATTGCAACATTAAAATTAAAATACCTAATCCCCATACGTAATACGCGAATACTTTTAAAGAATGACGTTTTAAATATTGGATCATCCATGAAACTGCTATGTAACCAAAGAACGTTGCTGATAATGTTCCGACAATTAATGATGTACTAGAAATAGATTCAGCTTTCCCTTGAAAAACATCTGCACATTGCAAGATGATAGCTCCGACAATAGCTGGTGTTGATAATAAAAAGGAAAAGTACGCCGCTGTTTCACGGTCTAACTTTCTCCATAATGCAGCGACAATTGTCATTCCAGAACGGGAAATTGCTGGAAATATAGCTACTGCTTGAAATGAACCAATTATGAATGCATCTTTATATGTAATATCATTCATTTTTTTACGACCGTTCTTTTGTTTATCGGCCATATAAAGAAATAAACCCGTCACTAAAAACTCCCAACCTATTGTTATACCTGTTTTTGAAATATCTTCAAAAAAGTCTTTAAATAATAAGCCGATTACAACCGCAGGTATCGTCCCGACAATAAGTAATAGCATAAGCTTTGAAAATGGATTTTTTATTAAATAAATAAATTCTTTTCTATAATAAATAAACACCGCAAGTAACGTCCCTATATGCAGCATCGTATCTAAAAACAAACCTGCCTCATCTAACTGAAAAATATGTCGCCCTAAATATAGGTGACCTGTACTGCTTATAGGTAAAAACTCTGTCAGCCCTTGAATAATTCCTAAAATAAAAGCTTCTAGCCAATTCATGATGATCTCCTTTCTCATTTGCTTGTACCAATATATGATGCTTTAATTTTTGTTATGAAAGAAAATATATTTCTCTTGGGGATTTACTTTAACCTTTATTTAGAAGTTATGGATTGCGATAAAGATGGATATATATGTAAAAAAGGAGGGTTTACATGGAGAAACATACAAAATTAGGAAACATATTACTTTGGATTGGACCAATTCTTGTGTTCTTAGGCTTATGTATGACAAATGTAATTACAGACATACCTTTCTTCGAAGGAAAGCATAAAACTTTTGGAATTATTATGTTATTTATAGGGGTACTTTGTTTAATTGCCGCTCATTACTTTAAAATACGAAAAAATTCTGCCGATTAAATAATCTATTCCCTTATAAGGAGGAACAAATGCGAGGAAAATCATTACGGACAAAAATTACAAAGCTATATAAATAAAAACAATCCTAGTGTATGTACTAGGATTGTTTCATTTCGCTAATGTTGTTTATTTATAAAACACTTTATCAACGTTATATTTCGCTTTGTACTTATTAATGATGTATGTTTCGTAAATTTCTCTTTCAGTTGGATCTTCTACGATACATGCATCGATACGGTATACTTCATCACGATTATTTTTGATTGGTGAAACATTATCTTCAAAATGCTTTTTAATACGTTGTCTAATTTTACGAGCTTTACCTACGAAAAGAAGTTCGTCATTAATATTGTAAAACATAAAAATGCCGCCTTTATCTCTAGGGAACAAGTGGAAATCGATAAAACCGTTAATTGGAGTAATTAATGGCTCGTCTCCTTTAATAACTTGGTTACGTTCAGTAATGGAAACATCAGCTTCAGGAATATTAATTTTAATCAAGTTCATTCACGTCCTCTTTTATTATAAAGATAAATAATAGCATAAGTATGTAAGAAAAGCTATGTTAAGAGAGATATTTCATTTTATAATTCAAATATTATAGGTATATCATGTAAACTTTTTTTCCAAATCATATGATCGTTTGATTCGCCCCAATAATCCTTCAGCACATAACTAGGTTTTCCAAACTTTTTTGTCCATATACTTTGTGCTTTTTTGTATCCACTATCTAAACAGCATTCGGTTATTCCTCTGCTAAGTAATGTAAGATACATTGTATTTAGTAGTAAACTCCCTATACCTTTTCTTTGATACTCCGGAAGTATAAATACAGTTCCTATTTCATACAAATCCTTAAGTACACCGTCTGTACAACTATTAATCAATGCACTTGCTGGACCGATTTCAATCGTTCCAATGATTTTATCGTTACTTGTATCTATCGCTAATAAAAAGTAACGATTTTCTCCATTACTATCAAAATCATTTTTTAAATATTTCTTTTTCGAGTTAATTTCATTTTCTATGTCATCTAATAGATGTGATAACCCTTCGTTTTTAAATGTATTAGTAATAACAAGACGAAAAAACAAATGTAATTCATCTAAATCATTCGAATTCGGCCTTCTAATTTCAATGTTATACATGGCTTACATCTCCAATTTTTAAAAATATATGAGAAAGTGTATTTGTTCAAAAAGATTTTATGCAATTGCTAAGACCATACTTTATATACTCTATTCATTATTATTCTACACAACTCTGCATAGATCCAGCAGTATAAAAAACTCAGTATAAATATTAATGTAATAACTTTTATATCCATAGTCGTATGAATACTAGGACCAAGTACAGGAAAACGGAAGATATCGAGAATGATCATAATTCCTATAAGTAGACATATCGCTGAAAAGGAAATTACCCAAATCCTCCTCTTGAATTGTAAAAAGGATACTCCTAACGCTATACCTAATAAGCCTGTAGTAAAGGGAAAGACAATTAGTTCACTTGGCTCAATAATGAATAGTAGGAAAATAGTAAGAATATAAGAAAGTACTCCCTCACGAATAGAATAACAAATAGCCAGAAAAATCGGTAGCGTCGCGAAAGGACTAATAAATAACCCAATTCCAGGGATTAAGTTCCCCGCAGATTGAAAAATAGCAGCAAATGAACCGAGTAATGCTGTAATGACTAACCTACTTGCAGGCGTCACCTTTCTTTTATGAACAAAATTCGCATCCTGCTCTATCATCCATTGATACCAATAGCTTCTAAAGCGATTCATCAAATTCCCCCCTAAAGAGACTTAATTCACCACTTTCTATTTTTATTCAAATACTTATTGGTTATGTTTTACTTTCTGCTTGTTAGGAATCACTATACAATAGATGTTTATCCATAGAAGGTTTTTTAAGAGGCGCTAAGTCGTGCGTTTGAAAAAGTATGAATTCCATATATTTTTAGACTAAGGGTTTATACCGTATCATGGAACAATTTCAAAAATCGTACCTTTGTTAAATTCAGTTACTTTCATAGAACCATAAACTCCTAAATATAATCTAGTTTGATCTAAGTTTGTTCCTAAACTAACATAATAAGCTGCTTGAGTCCCAAAATCATAAGTGGTTTCAATAACATGAAAATCATTACGTTTCCCGTCTAGAGCTGCTCTAGTAAAAGCTAACACTCCCTTTACTGGAGATTGAAATTCTTCTTTCTTAGCAAGATCAGTAAACACGATACTACCAGTTAAACTAGAAATTGTAGTTCCCATATATGGTTGTACTCCTGTAAGTGAGGTTCCTCCAAACTTATCTGCTCTGGAATCTTTATGAAAATAACTAATTAGGGGCTGTATGCGCCTCACTGATGTTTCTATTGTTTCATTATAATAAGCCATTGTTCTCTCATCCAAAGTAGGGTTCTTAGAACAGTGCCTTATAAAAGAAGTAGGAAATTCTCCTTCCCATCCTCGCCAACCAAAATTAATAAATCCATCTTGATTGGGAGTGGATCTCATTAAAGGCGTTTGAACAAGTTCGGTAACCGGTATGGGTTTATAATGAACAAACGAAAAAATAGACTCTACAATATCCTGCCCGACATTTCCAGCATATTTGATATATTGATTATAAAACCTTTGAAATGAAATACCTGTTATATTCCGAACTCCTTTCGCAATTACTGTAAGTGTTTCTTGTATAGATAAAGGAAACTCATTAAAGTGTGTAACTACTGGAGGGTTATTTATGAATGTATTTTTACTTACATCAATTTCAATTATTTTACCCGCTATTTCTAAATCATCCTGGCTTAAATTAAATGGATCATAACCCGATCCACCATCTCCATTTGTAAAAACAAGTTTTCCACTCTCAGGTGAAAAGTTTAAACTATTGACTCCGTTATGATTAAAAAAGGGCCTTCTTATGTTAAGTAATGTCCGTCGTTTTTGAGGTTGACTATGTGATTGTAAAATCCATTCCTCAACCGTATCAATATGATCATATTGAGTATCTCTATTTACCCACTTTAAGTTTAAAGTTTTCGGATCACACGGATTAGGTTTAAAAGGTTCAGAAAGGGCACCCGGACCTTGAGTGCCAGCTACTGAATAATGAAGGTAAAATAAACCGTTTTGATAAAATTGTGGATGAAACGCTAGTCCTAGCAATCCGCGTTCATCATATCCAGTACCAGAAACACCTTCTTCAGACTTACCTAATTTTATGATTCGCGAGCGAATATCTAAAAAAGTCCTTATAACTCCATCTCCTATGTAAAAGATTTCTCCTACCTGGGTTGCAATAAATAACCTTTCAATTGAGTCACCTGGTAGTATAGTTGTTTTCAAAACAGTAGGTAAATTGAACTTACTTGCAATGGGCCGTAAACTAACCTTAACTTTTGTCAACTCACTTTACACCCCTTTAATTGCGTTTTATTAAAAGAATATGATTAGAACTGTTCAATTAGTATCCAATTAGGGACTAGAGAATTGGATACTATTTCTGACTGCGCTGCTTTTCCTGCTTCTCCATATAACTACGCATCCGTCGCATATATTCAGGTGCGTCCATTCGATTCCCTGCGATCATTTCAATTATACAGAGTCTTTCGGCGCTTTCCTTTTCAGCATGGATTATAGCCTGATCAAGCTCTCCATAGGTCCGGACCGTAACGGTAAACGCGTTACCTCCAAAAGCTTCGGCCAGCTTGGTGTAAGACCATCGAGGGATTTGGTTGTACTTTTGATCCTCTGTTTTGACATTTAAATATCTCTCGATTGTATAACCATCGTTGTTCAAAACAAAGATTATAGGCTTGCAGCCGTAATAGAGCATAGAACTGATTCCCTGTACCGTTAGCTGCAGGGCACCGTCACCTGTAAACACCAATACTCGGCGTTCCGGCGCGGCCATAATAGCACCAAACGCCGAAGGGATTGCGTAACCGATGGACTGCCATCCACCTTGTCCAATATATATTACATTGCCCGGCAGTCTTATCTCTCCCATTCCGTAATAAAGCGTTCCGGTCTCGGCGATTACAATATCACCCTCTTTCAGCATACGCTGAAAACGCGGATAATAGCCGTCAGCCATTAGAGGTCCGTCGGCAGTAGTTGTGAATTGCTCATAAGGGAATGACAATTTTTTTGTCAAACCTTTGCCCTTATAATTCACCTTCTGAACGGCAAGTAGCATGTCGGCTGCAAGAACATTCGGATATTCCGCCTCAGCGATTTTAACTATATCTGGTTGAATATTGACAGTTATCAGTGGGTTCAGCTTTGCGGTAAAACTTGCGGTGTTTGTATCCGCCCATACCATACCAATCGCAATGATACAATCTGCATTCTCCACTGTACTTTGGACTTCAGTCCTCCCGAAAGAGCCTAAATACATTCCGATATAATTTGGATGGTTCTCGTCGAATCCACCCTTCCCGTAAATCATCGTTACAACAGGCACATTCATTGCATCGGCTAGCTGCTGAGTCGCTGTCTGAAGGCCGAATCGCATCGTTTTCACATCCACCAGGATAACCGGTCGTTGGGCACGTTCCAAAAGCGGACGGACATGATTCACTGCAGCCTGAAGGGTATTCGGGTTGGATGTTGGACGTGGTGGTACCGGTTCTGCCCAGACTTTAATCGGCTTGGTCACTAAATCATTAGCCACAACCAGGTATACCGGCTTTTTCTTTTCCTTAGCAATGCGAATCGCAGTCTGAATTTCAATCTTGGCATTTTCCGGCGTAAGCACCGCGGTATATGCCGTAATCTGCTCATACACCTTGCGAAAAACGTCAAAATTCCCATCCATTAAGGTGTGATGCATAAGCTTATGCTCTTTTTGATCCTTCTCAGGAGGCGCACCCACAATGTGTATAATTGGCACATGCTCGCTGTTGGCTCCCGCTATCGCATTGCATGCACTGAGCTCCCCGACCCCAAATGTCGTAATAAGAGCCGATATTCCTTTGATTCTTGCATAGCCATCTGCAGCGTAGCCCGAGTTTAGTTCATTTCGTCCTTTTATAAAACGGATGCCGTTATAACACTCCAAAGTATCAAGAAGTGTAAAATTATAGTCCCCTGCGACACCAAAAATTTCGGTAATGCCCTCGAGTTTCAGGCAATCGAACAAATACTGGCCAACCGTTTTTGGATCAGGTCCCCTTTGTAAACCAAAGCTGCCCGTATTAATCATGTTGTCCATCGCTTGCTCACTCCTTATCTATTTCTTTGGCTTGTTCTATTTTATAGTACCCTTTTTGATAATTCCCTTTAATTAAACCGGTTATCCGTTGTGCAACAATTAATCGGGAAGAAATGCTCCTTATCTTTGGAGATATTCATAAAACAAGAGAAGGAGGAGAAACACTAAAACATTACAAGAATGTATTAATTAATCTTCTAATGTTCTTTTTAAATTGTTTCCCTTTAAAACATCCCATTTATCATGCTCCTCACTCTGTTTTGCAAAAGTCTAGCTTACTTTTTAAAATTTTGTAACAGAACCTTAAAAATAATAAAAACCCACGAAGAAAATGCATTTTCTTCGTGGGTTTAGTTATTTAAATGGACTTTCACCTACTAACTCAAGAAGCATCCGCACCTTCAAACTGACTATTATAAAGCGAAGCATAGAAACCATCAGCTTTCAATAACTCTTCATGATTACCTTGTTCTACAATATCTCCGTCTTTCATGACAAGGATTAAATCTGCATCACGTATTGTTGATAATCTATGAGCGATAATGAAGCTTGTTCTACCTTCCATAAGGTTTTCCATCGCTTTTTGAATCAGTACTTCTGTACGAGTGTCAATGGAGCTTGTTGCTTCATCGAGTATTAATATTTTCGGATCCGCTATAAGGGCACGTGCAATTGTTAGTAGTTGCTTTTGTCCTTGGGATACGTTGCTTGCTTCTTCGTTTAGTTCCATTTGATATTTATTTGGTAATGTTTTTACGAAGTTGTGAACGTGAGCTGCTTTCGCTGCTTCAATTACCTCTTCGTCTGTAGCATCGAGTCTACCGTAACGTATATTTTCCATGATGGAGCCGTTAAATAGCCAAGTGTCTTGAAGTACCATACCAAACATGTTGCGCAGGTCTTCTCGCGTGAAGTCTTTTATATCGTGACCGTCGATACATATTGCACCGCTGTTTATGTCATAAAAACGCATTAACAGTTTTACAATCGTTGTTTTACCAGCTCCGGTTGGTCCGACGATTGCTACCTTTTGTCCAGGTTTAATGTTAGATGAGAAATTATTGATGATGATCTTATCTGGATTGTATCCAAATTGAACATCTTGGAAGGTAACTTCTCCTTGAACTTTTTGCAGCTTCACTGGATTTTCTGCTTCTGGCACTTCCTCTTCTTCTTCTAAAAATTCGAAGACTCTTTCTGCAGCAGCTGCAGTAGATTGAAGTACGTTCGCGATTTGTGCTACTTGAGCGATTGGTTGCGTAAAGCTTCTAACATATTGCACAAAGGCTAAAATGTCTCCAACTGCGATGGTTCTCTTTACCGCAAGCCATCCACCTAAAATAGATACAGCGACGTAACCGATATTACCGATAAATGTCATAATCGGCATCATCATTCCAGATAGAAATTGAGATTTCCATGCGGAATGGTAAAGGGTATCATTTACCTTTTCGAATTTTTTCACTTCTTCTTCTTCTTTGTTGAAGGCTTTTACGATATTGTGACCACTATAAATTTCTTCGACCTGACCGTTTACGTGTCCTAAATATTCTTGCTGGGATTTGAAGTATTTTTGTGATCGTTTTACGACTGCCATGATGAGAATCATGGATACTGGCAATATTAAAAGCGCCACTAATGTCATTTGCCAGCTGATTGATAACATCATGATAAGTACACCGATGATTGTAATAACGGATGTGATGATTTGCGACATACTTTGGTTTAAAGTTTGGCTCACCGTATCTACGTCATTTGTAATTCTCGATAATACTTCGCCGTGCGTTGTTTTATCAAAGTATTTCAGCGGCATACGGTTAATTTTTTCATCGATTTCTTTTCTGAAGTTATAAGATACTTTTTGAGCTACTCCAGAAATAATGTACCCCTGGATAATACCAAACACAGTGCTCAGTATATATAATCCAAGGAGTAAAATGACAATGTTTCCGATATAGGTAAAGTCAATGGCCGCACCGGGTGCTCCTGATACTTTGCTTACGAGTCCTTCGAAAAGTTTTGTTGTCGCGTTTCCTAAAATTTTTGGACCAACGATTGTAAAGGCTGCACTGCCGATTGCGAAAAGGATAACGATTAAGATTGATAATTTATAGGGCTTCAAGTATTGAAGGAGTTTATTCATCGTTCCTTTGAAGTTTTTTGCTTTCTCAATCTTTCTCATGCCGCCGCCCATAGGACCGCCACCGCCAGGACCAGGGCCGCTTTGTTTTCTATTTTCTATTTTTCTATCACTCATGATGACAACTCCTCTCTTGAAAGTTGTGATAAAGCAATTTGCTTATAAACTTCACAGTTTTCCATAAGCTCTTCATGAGTACCAGTTCCAATTATTTTTCCTTCGTCAAGTACAATAATCTTATCGGCATTCATGATTGTACTGATTCTTTGGGCAATAAGTAAAATAGTACTTCCTGTAATCTCATTGTTTAAAGCTCTGCGCAATGCTGCGTCTGTCTTAAAGTCAAGAGCTGAGAAACTATCATCGAATATGAAGATTTCCGATTTTTTCGTAAGAGCACGCGCAATAGAAAGTCTTTGTTTTTGACCACCGGAAACGTTCGTACCACCTTGTGATATTTCTGTGCGGAAGCTTTCAGGCTTCGCGTTAATAAACTCCATAGCTTGCGCGATTTCCGCCGCTTTTTCGAGTTCTTCTTCAGTTGCTTCTTTTTTACCATATTTCAAATTACTCTCGATTGTACCTGAGAAGAGAACTCCTTTTTGCGGTACATAACCAATTTTCTCTCTTAATTCCTTCTGAGATACTTCTCTAATATCCGTGCCATTTATTAATATTTGGCCGCTTGTGACATCGTAAAAGCGTGGAATTAAGTTGATTAATGTTGATTTACCACTACCTGTACTACCGATGAAAGCTGTCGTTTCACCAGGTTTTGCAGTAAAGGTGATATTGGAAAGCACATCTTCTTCTGCACCTGGGTATCTAAAGCCAACATTTTTAAATTCAACGTAACCTTTCTTGTCTGAAGCAAATGTTTTCGGCTCTTTTACATCACTAATGGTAATGTCAGTATCTAAAACTTCTGCGATACGTTGTGCGGAAACTGAAGCACGTGGAACCATAATAGATACCATTGAAATCATTAAGAAGGCCATGATGATTTGCATTGTATATTGCATAAATGCCATCAAATCACCAACTTGCATATGTCCCATATCCACTTGGTGTGATCCGACCCAAATAATAAGTACAGTAACGGCATTCATGATAAACATCATCATTGGCATCATAAATGACATTAAACGGCTTACAAATAAATTTGTTTTTGTTAAATCTTGATTTCCTTTTTCAAATTTCTTTTCTTCATGTTTTTGAGTATTAAAAGCACGAATAACGAGCATACCGGTTAAAGATTCACGAGTGATTAAGTTAATTTTATCTACTAACTTTTGGATACGCTTAAACTTAGGAATCGCGATGCTAAATAAACCAATGACTAGGCTTAAAATCGCAATTACCGCAACTGCGATAATCCATCCCATTGAAAGGTCTGTAGTAAGTACTTTAATAATGCCGCCGATACCTAAAATTGGTGCATAGAATACAATGCGAAGCATCATAACCATAAGTGTTTGAACTTGTTGGATATCATTTGTACTTCTTGTGATTAGAGATGCAGTGGAAAACTTATCAAACTCCGCATTCGAGAAGTTTGTAACTTTCCGGAATACTTTCTTTCTAAGGTCTCTGCCGAGTCCTGCAGCTACTTTTGCAGCAAGTAAACTCACGATAACGGTAGCTGCCATACTTACTAAGGATAAAAGCAGCATTTTCCCGCCGGAAGTAAGGATAAAATTAGATTGAAGTTTATCAGTATTGATACCGATTTTCTTATACTCATTCTCAATGTATGAAACAGCTGATTGTGTTACCATGCTACCTGGCATATTCTTAAACTTTTCATCTGCCTTTTCTTTCATTGCATTGATTTGATCTTGAGGAAGTTTCGCAATGACTGCAAAAGGATCTGTATTTGGCGGAAGTTTCGCTGGTGTGTTGTTGTCACCTGTCGCAGCAGGAGAGAAAGCAGATGAGCCACCTTTTTCAATTCCTTGTGTAATTAACATTGGTTTCCCAAAGATATCGTTAAGTTCGTTAATTATTTTTTTATCTTCTGTATGTAACTTATAAAGTGGCTCTTTATCAAGCTGCGGATAATCTTTTAAGTCATTTTTCAGTTCACTTTGAGAGAGGTTGTTCTTATCTAAAAGCACATAGTTATCAGCAACTTTTTTCTTCTCATTTTCATTCATAAAGAGCGTAAGTTTATCCATTTCACTTTTACGAATAACCTCAGGTACTGCATTTTCTACACCTTTTTGTTGAATCCCTACATTGACAATGTTAGACATGTAGTCTGGCAGTGATAGATCGCATACTGCCTGTACAGTTAAAAGACATACAACTGCAATGATGGAAGCAATAAATGGTTTTAAATGCTTGATGATCTTTAACATTTAGTTCATCTCTCCATTTTCTTTGTCTAATTTTTTTAGTTTTTACTCAGCTTCTCTCCTTTATTCTTCGTATTCTCAGTAATTCATTCTTGCAGCTCTTTACGTATTTTCGACTACAGATTAATTTTATGAATATATGAAGATATGATGCATCTTTTAGTGTGTAGATGTTGTTTTATAGGACTTAAATCCAAAAATAGAACGCACATGTTTCTTAATAAAACGATGATCTTGTTCCACTATATAATTAATATATCTAACTAATCTTTTCTGGCGGAAAACCAGAATTTCGTAAACTACCTGAATTGATTGATGAATATCGGATTAATATGTTTCCTGTAGTCTTAGGCAGTGGACTACCTTTATTAAAGAAATTACGGACAAAATTAATCTTAAACTTATAAAAAACAATACATTTAAAACCGGAGGAAAATGCTTGACTACTTGGCACTTCAACTATCGGGTGCTAATGTTCAACAACGCGTACCGAAAATAATCAAACATATTTTATAAAAAGTGATTCTATAAAATATGTTTAGAGCCTATTTTGATAACTCTTTTTTTTCAAAAACAGGCTTTTTATATTAGGTAAATCAGCAGTAATAGACTTACCTTTGATCAAATATGTTTATAAACCAACATAACGTACAGGAAATCGGTTTTTCTCTTGCCGAAATTTACTTAGCATACAGTGGTCATATTTTTTCAAGAATAACGGAAGAATATATAGAAAATGCTACATAAACGTGAAGTTTGATCAACTTAGGGGGGACAACCTTGTTCAATCAAATAGTAAAAGCTGTACCCAATTTATTTACGATTGGAAATTTATTGTGCGGTGTTTTTTCAATTACCATGAATATGAGTGACTATTTGGAAGTAGCCTCCATTTTCATTTTCTTTTCAGCTGTTTTAGATCTCCTTGATGGAAGAATTGCGAGGAAATTAAAAGTGAACAGTGAGTTTGGTGTACAATTGGATTCCTTAGCTGATATTGTTAGTTTCGGAGTTGCTCCTGCACTTTTATTTCATTCGATAGCAACACCTTCTATTTTAACTTCTTTGGCATTTATCCTTTTCCCAACGATGGGTGCTTTAAGATTAGCTAAATTTAGTGTAAAACCAACCATTGGATATTTTAAGGGATTACCTATTCCAGCTGCTGGATTACCATTGGCCGGTATGGGATTGTTTTCATATAGCAATGCATGGATTACATTAATCCTCGCTCTCTTAATGGTAAGTCCAATTAGGTTTAAAAAACTTTAATTGGGATCCCGTCTATCGCTTTAATTTCATTTGTGGAACGGTTCGCTAATATCCATCAAGTTGAGGGTTTTGATGTTATTCATCATTTTACGAATGCAGCGATGGGACAGACTTTAAAGAGCTTATCTATTGTAATTAATCATAATAGATTGTGAAATTGAATAGCCTCCAGTTTTTGAGGCTATTGTTTATATTTCTGATATGTATTTTCGCCTCTATATTGAACGAATCAATCTTTCTTCTCTAATACCTCAAACGATAAAAATGTACTTCGTTGCTATAAAGGGCAAAAAATTTTCGTTTTGTGGATATTATTTATTTTTTTAGCTTGATAGCGATGTGGTGATCCCGCTTGTTTAAAAGAACTCCTACCTCTCAAAATACTTAGTTACGCCCAAATAACATAACAAAAAGATTAGGAAATCACTCCTAATCTTTTTGTTTATTACTATTCCATTGCCCCAGCAACATCATAATCATTTAAATCTAATTCAATCGGTTGCCCTAACGCAAGTTTCGCAAGTTCTGATCCTAAGTATGGACCTGCTGTTAATCCTGAAGCACCTAATCCGTTTGCAATGAGTATGCCTTCAAAATTAGGGAGTGGGCCAATAACAGGTAAGAATCCTGGCGTAAACGGCCTGAATCCAACTCTGGTTTCAAGCATTGTACCATCTTCTAAACCAGGCGCTACTGTTAACGCTTTATGGAATACTTCATGTAAACCACCAGCTGTTACACGGTGATCGAAACCAGTATCATTCTCATGCGTTGCACCAATTACGATATGGCCATTGTCAAATGTTAAAATATATTGATCGTTCGGCGGCATTACAACTGGCATATTTTCTGTTGCTGTATTTTCCATTTGCAAATGAACAATTTGTCCTTTTTGGAACGTAACTAAGAAATTAATTCCTAATGGATTCAAGATTTCGTTCGCCCATGCGCCTGCAGTTACCATTACCTTTTCCGCTACAATTGTTTCGTCATTTACTTTAACTCCCGTAATATGATTCCCTTCACGGACTAATACTGCATCACCTTTAATGAAAGTTGCACCATGTTTTTTCGCAGCGCTTATTAATGCGTTGCGTAATAATCTTCCATTTACTCGTGCAGCGCCACTAATATGAACAGAACTATATTCTTCCGATAATGCTGGGAATAACTTTTTCGTTTCTTCAGCTGATAAGCGAGTGATTTCACCAATCTCCGGTGCATCTTCACGGCGTTTATACGCTCGCTCTTCCATTTGATCTAGTTTTTTCTCATCAGTATGTAAACTAATTGCACCTACACGGTTGTAACCTGTATCCGTTTCACCGTCTTCTTCTAATTGCTGAATTAACGAAGAATAGTAACGTGCACCGCCTTTAACGATTTTATACCATGCTTTATTACGACGTTGCGACAGCCACGGACAGACAATACCTGCTGCTGCATCAGTTGCTTGACCTAAATCTTGACGATCTACAATAGTAACCTTCGCACCAGCCTTAGCAAGATGATAGGCAGTAGATGCCCCTAAAATTCCAGATCCAACTACAATATACGATTTCATTTCAAACACCTTTTCTCTTTTGCTAATTATTTAAATATAAGAACATACTTTAGTATACTGAAAGGAATCCTTTTTTCAATGTGCTCAACGTAATTAATTGTTGCATCATTGTGACGTTCCTAATCATTATTTTTTCTTCTTACGGAATAATTCAATTGTTTTATAGCCTTGTGAAAGGATTTCAATCATTTTCTCAAGACGTTTATCGCGTGTTTTTTCTTGTTTCACAGAAAATAAATTACGTGCCCAATCTTTTTGATAACCAGGAGTTAAACTTTGATAAAACTTAAGTTCAGCTGGATGATTAGCCAATAATGCTTCAACATCTTGAATACGGTCTGCATAATCAGCAACACATTGACTCGCTGCAGGTGTTTTCTTCGCTTTTTTCTTTTCACGTTTTAAACCTACAACTGTAAAGACATCATCCATACTTACCATTCGCGCAAATTTAATTTCGCTTTCCCCCACATATCCATCATCTCCAACGTTTAATGCCGGAAACATCTCATCACGGTGAATAAACGTACTGTAACGAGCATTACCTTTTTTCGGATATGCGAAAAACACGTAACCTTTTTCAATTAGTAATTCTTCATTACTAATAATAAAATTCGTTTGTTTCACCATTTCATCAAGTGTTTCAACAAAAATAAAAATAGCATCATGTTCTTTTGAAAATGAGGTTTCTTTACCTGTGAAAATGTCATAATCACTTGGTTCGTTAATTACGACCATATTTGTATACTTATTTAGTTTCAATTTATCAATAACTGACATTATAATCTTCCTTTGCATCCAATATTCATTTTATATACTTCTTTATACTGTTCTAGTGTATTATATCTATTAAGAAAATTAAACTTGAAATCGTATCATTCTGTTTCAATAGACCATAATTTTTTACTATAAGGAATGGTTTTATGCCGTATGTAATCCGGGATGAAGGGCTAGTTTTGCAAGGAGATCATGGAAAAGAGCCAGTCTTTCATACATATGAAAAAGCTGAGGAAACGTTAAAAACGTTAACTATACCGCAGTTTCCGAAACATATTAGACGAAAACCATTTAAACCAAAAATAATAAAAATAGCCGATTCTGAATAAGAACCGGCTATTTTTATATTCACAACTCAATAGCAAATAAAGTATATAAAAGCTCTTTATATTTATTTTCTGTAATTTCACGCTTCGTTTTTTCTCCATAAATAATTTCAGTTAAACTAGTATTCGTTAATGAGACATGGCCAAAGTTCGTCAATTTTACTGCAATGGGTCCTTTATTGAAAATAGATTTCTCATCTTTTATCACTCTTCTTTGAACATCGTTTACTACTGTCTCATCAATAATATGTTTATAAAAAGCATGACAAACTTTCCATTCTCCATCAACATCTATTCTTTCTAGAACATAGTTTCCTTTACTCGTATCTTTTTGTCTTACTCGATACGAACCGTTTTTAGAAGAAACAAGTTCGCCAGTAAACGGTACTGGTACAAGAGGTACTAATGAAGCAATACCTACATCAATTAAGTACCTTACGTTTTCGTAATTTAAAATAATTGTTATATGCCCATCTTCAAGTGCCCAATCGTTTATATCATTTTTATATACGGTACCTAGTGCGAGTTGTACATCATAACCACTATCTTTTAAAAAATAGTAAAAAAGAGTATTTAATTCATAACAAAGCCCACCTCGAGAACTAGTTAAAATTTTCTCTTGTAAATTTTTCATAGAAATTGTATTCGCATTACTTGCTATTACATTTAAATTCTCAAACGGGATTGTGTGGGCAAATGCAAAGAGTATTGTACTTAATTCTTCAAATTTTATTTCAGTACGTTTTTCAAGGTTTAATCTTGTAAAGAGTTGATCTTGTAACTTTGTCATATTCAGCACCCCTTAATAAGTTATAAATTAAAATAATATATGCTGATTGTAAATTTGAAGGGATATAGTAACAATGTACATTTGCAGTTACTGTACCGGTACAAAATTTAAATTTGAAAAACATATTTATATAAAAATACAAATAAGAGGCACCTTCACGGATGCCTCTTTCGAATTACATTTTATATCTTTATTTCAATGAGCTTAATTTTTCAATTGCTTGTTGCTCAGTTGCTAATAAAAAAATATCCTTACCTTTATTACATTCATAAATAAAATCCTTTAAGCTTTTACTCGTATACATAGAGAAATCTCCAATAATAGAAATCTTTACTCTGTAGTTTATAAACTTTTGAAGAATATCACCCGCAAGCCGTGTTTTTAAGTCAAAGAAGCTTTCACTTATTAATGATTTATTGATAGCAATCCGCTTTGAATCCACTTCATATTGAACTGTTGCCATGAGATCTAATGCAGATTGAACGTCGGATATTAATACTGTATCGTTTCTGACGACGGCAATATTTATTCCGCCAATTACTACTTTCTTTATTTCCATAGTCTCACCCCTCTATAATTTATAAAGTATATATTAAACACGCTGTGTAGCTCTTCATTAACACACATAAATGATTTGCCCCTGGCCCAATATCCTTTATATCCTCGTAAATAAATATTGTTTTAAAACTTCTCATACGGTCAATGAAATTAAGGGTAATCTATCTTTTTACTATTTTTGAAAATTTATCTCTCCACAATAACTTAATAAATTATCAAAAGAAGTAATCTCGGCATATGGTTTAGTGTCGGTATTATTCTTAATCACATTAGGATTGAACCATATGCCCTTTATATTTGCATTTTGACAACCGGCAATATCCTTTTCTAAGTCATCTCCAACAAATAGTACATCTTCTGATTGTACATTTAGCTTATTTAATGCTAGTTCGAATATACGTTTATCAGGTTTACTAAATCCCACTTCTTCAGAAATAATAATCGTATCAAAATACTCATTTAAACCCGTATTCATTATTTTAGCTTTTTGCCTCTGAGTTGAGCCATTTGTAATAATTCCAACTTTAAAGTGCCTCTTTATATGATTTAAGAAAAGAATAGTATTTTGGTCAATTGAAAAACATTTAGGCAAGTTTTCATTCCAAAAATCTTGGATATAATTGCGTGGCAATCTATATTTCGGCGCGAATTCATCAAATAATGATTCTAAAACTATTGTTTTATCACTAATGCCATATTCTCTTTTATCATATTCTTTGAATTTCTGTAACATATTGTTTTTGACTGTATCACTAACATCCCCATAACACTTCTCTAAAACTAATAAAAACAAGTTATCTACTGCCTTATCCCTATCGAGTAACGTATCATCTAAATCAAATAGCATAGCTTTATAACTCCTCAAATAATTTCACAACCTTTCTCGCAATATATAAATAATCCCTAGTTCGTACCTTGAAACTTTTGGTTTACCAAGAGAGTTGTTATTTATGTGAGAATAACGATCAAACAGAGTAAAGGATTTATTTTTACCTTCCAGGAGAATTAATTCTAGCCTTAGAATCCAGTTGTTTCTCTCCAGATCAATTAAATGCTCAACTACTTCGAATGTATTTCAAGTTCCTTCCTCTTCATTACAATGTAGCCATTCGCCTGATAAACTAGATAAAAAAACTCCAAAGTTTGTGGCACACGCTCTAGAATTACAGTAGCTTCTTTTATATTGAAATTCATTTCCTTTTCTCCTCTTGGTAAAGAAGTAAAAATATATTTTCATACAATTCAAGAAATTACACCCGATTTACATTATTATACATTAGTTTTACTTAAATATTAATGTTCATTTTATTGAACGTAGAGCTAACACAATAATCGTCTTGTGGAATCTCCTAATTTATCTCCACATAAACTACAGATAGTACGGCTATAATGACTACCAGAGGTGATATTATGAAAAACTATCATATCCTCGTGGTTGAGGACGATCAAGAAATTCAGGAATTAATTAAACAATTTTTAATGACACAACAGTATACAGTGGTAGTCGCATCAGATGGATTAGAGGGTATGACACAATTTAATAAGCAATCCTTTGATTTAATTCTTCTAGATGTAATGATGCCCAATCTTAATGGATTTGAAGTATCCAAGATGATTCGAAGTCAGTCAAACGTACCAATTATTATGCTAACTGCATTGGAAGAAGAGGAAGATCAAATGAAAGGGTTCGATCTTGGAATCGATGATTATATAACAAAACCCTTTTCGTTTCATGTTTTGATTAGACGAGTCGAAGCTGTACTTAGAAGAAGTTATGATAAAAATGTAAATAATCATTTGGTATTTAAAGAAGTGCGTATCGATGTTGATGCATATAGAGTATATGTAAATGACGTTGAAATTTTATTAACGACAAAAGAGTTTGAAATTCTACAACTACTATTTCAAAATGAGAGAAAAGTACTCACAAGAGAAAATATCGTAGAAAAAGTTTGGGGGTACGATTATTTTGGAGAAACACGAATAATTGATACACATATTAAAAACCTACGTAAAAAGTTAGCTATCCCTTATATTAAAACAATAAAGGGTATTGGTTATAAAATTGATGAATAGTATTGTGAAAATCATGAAGATGAAGCAAATTACTTATAAACTCTTTATGACTACCTCTCTCATTTTGTTATCCTTTGCAGTATTGATTTATTTAACTTTATACTTCTTTCTCCCTACGTTTTATGAGCAATACAAAACAGATCAACTTCAAACAGGGATAAAAGAAATCATTGATAAATCTAAAGATCTTACGTTTCAAGATGCGATACCACTTTTTGATGAATATGCAAAAAAAAATAATGCGATGCTTTATCTTCAAAATAATGAGGGAATAATTAAATACTCTCCTTCATTTTCTTTTACTCAAAATGGTTCGCAAACAACAGTAGTTACTAGAGCCACACGGTTCGAGAATGCAGGTACCCTTAGCAATTCATATAACGTTACGAAACCAATTCAATTCCAAGATGGTAGTTTAACGCTTATAGTCTTTGCTACATTTCAACCAATTGATGAAGCTTCACAGGTTTTAGTACGCTTTCTCCCCTATATTAGTATCATTGTACTCATAATTGGTGTAGGGAGTGCTTATTTCTATTCCAGGTTTATTACAAAACCACTTATTTATATTAATGAGGGTGCACAAAAGATGGCAAATTTAGATTTCTCCGAAAAAATTGAGGTTCGCTCTACAGATGAGTTAGGAGAACTATCTAATAGTTTGAATGACATGTCTATTAACTTACAACAAGCTATGTTTGATTTAAAAAAAGCAAATCAACAATTAAAAAATGATATTGAAAAAGAACGAGAAATAGAAACAAAACGCAGAGAGTTTTTTGCGATTGTAGCACATGAATTAAAGACCCCTCTTACTGTAATGAAAGGATACTTAGAAGGGATGATATACAATATTGGCCCTTATCAAAATCGTGATCAATATTTAAAGAAAAATCATCAAATTATTGAAAGTATGGAACAATTAGTTCGTGAAATTTTAAGCATGTCGAAATTAGAACAACACACCTTTAAACTAAAAGTAGAAGAAGTTAATCTTTCGAAGTTAATAGATACAATCACAAAAGATCTCGAATTTTTTGCTTCTCAAAAAAGCATCCAAATAATAAAAGAAATTGATTCTGATCTTTCTGTTTATACAGATCGTGTTCTTTTTGAAAAAGCATGTAAAAATATTATCCATAATGCGGTTATGTATTCACCACATAATGAAAAAGTCTATATAAAGTTAAGTGAGGATTCTAAACAAGGTCAAATCAAAATGCAAATTATGAATACAGGTGTCAATATTAAAGAAGAGGATATACAACAAATTTTCAAACCATTTTATCGAATTGAAAAATCAAGGAATCGAAATACTGGAGGAAGTGGTTTGGGGCTATATATTGTTAAACAAATTCTTGAAACGCTAGATATAAAATATTCTATAAAAAATATGGAACATAGTGTACAATTTTGCATGAACATTCCATTATCTAAACAAAAAACAAACAAACTCCCCTCTTAGTAGGACGAGTTTGTTTGTTTTTTGTAGTTTTAGTATTGATATTTTTCGAGTTACTTTTTAAGCAATATTGGGATTAGCTTTTTTACCAATCCACATACCTAAGCCCACCATGCCAAGCCAACAGCAAATTGCTAACATAAACATCAATCGTTGTACGGATAACCCTTCAATCTGCATTTGACCCTTCCCAACAATTGTTTGGAAAAGTTGCGACCATTCGACATCGTAAAACACCCCTACTCCCACAATCACAATCAATATAAAAAATTGTAAAAATATATTCCCCATATTTCTCCATGTTGTGTAAATGAGTAAAGAAAGCTCTCTATGTGTAGCATTCACCATATATACTTTCATATTATTTTGAGAAGAAATACTATTAATGGCATAGCTCCCAAATGTAACGCTAAGGACTATAAATATTGGAGAATAAAACCCGAATATCATGATTAAAGTACTTACTAAAAACAAATGGATTGGATTAACTTTCTTAGCAGCTTTGATATCTAAAAATATGGACATCAAAATCCCTAACAGGTATGGTCCAACTACAATGAAAATACAGGTTAACATGTTATAGAAAGTAAAACTATAAAAAATACCCATCAAAAATAAATATCCATTTCCTAATCCAAGTAAAAATGATTCTGCCTTTAAGCGGATTGGTAAAGAAGATGAAAGTTTATGAAAGAACTTTCCTTTCAACAAACTCCAAAACATGAAACAAATAAGCGCTATAGAAAGTAGAAAAAAATAAAAAATATATTGTTCATTATTTATGTTACGACTTGTTCGAATCAAAAGAATAAGCATTGAGACAAAAAGAAACTTTCCTACAACCGATACAATGGAGATAGGTAAAAGCCCTTTGGCTAACTCTGTTCTCGGCATTTTTTTTATAGCAAAAAGGATACTGATTAAACAAATCCCATATATGCATGTTATCAGCGGCGGCGATAAAAAACTAATCGCTAACAAAACGATTATTAGTAAAAGAAAAACGATACCAATAATAATCGCTTGTTGATTTTTATTATAAACCTTTCCCCCGCCTTCCACATGTAGAAACAATAAAGTACTCGTCATGGTAGAAATTGTACTAACTGCAAAACCAGAAAATAACGCACTTATTTCTAGCCATCTTGAACTCCATCCAAAGAAAGTAACACTAAGTAATGATACTATCAGAATAGAAACAGTCCAATATAAGGAGCGGTGAATCCCAGCCTTATTCACAATAGGTATCCAGATAAACACACCCGTCATATAAGTTGTATAAAACAGGATTGATGGCCAGTATCCCTCAAAGCCTTTCGAAATCTGTAATCCATAAACAATGTAAATAAGCATGGGTGTAAAGATAGTCGTTATTAGTAGACTAAATGTAGTTATACTTTGCACCACAAGTCTTTTTTGCTTTGTCGTATGTATCGTATAACACCTCACTTAAAATGAAATCAGTAGTTGTTATTACTTATTCTGTCCGGAACGAGGTTGTTATATATGCGCAATCCAATTGAAATTCCCATTACGAGGTAAACTCAATCTAAATCCACATTAAATTAAGTGGCGTGCAAAAAAGGTGGATTTTGTGATTCTTATAAATAAAATTAATGGATATATTCAAAACCTTAATCATAAATGGAACAAATGTGTTACTTAGATTGTCTATTACGTATAAAAAAGGTGCTTTTGGTAGTTCTCTCATTTTGTAATGCAAGAAACACAAGATGAGTGCTATCTGGTACATTTATTAATTGTATCGGTATGTAAAATACCTATACAAAATCTATAAATTCTTGAAAGAGGTTGAAAATGTATGATAGTTTCAAAGAAGTTTTTTCACATTTCGCATTATAAAAAGATGTTACCTGTAGTATTACTTTCATGTGTAACGCTTATAGGCTGTTCCAATAGTAATATTCAATCCGCACCACCGAAACAAACCAAACAAGAAAATACAGGTAATCATTCTTTTGTAAAGCTTGAAAAAGAATATGATGCTAAACTTGGTATTTATGCATTGGACACAGGTACGAATCAAACTGTTACTTATCGTTCAGATGAAAGGTTTGCATACGCATCTACCCACAAAGCCCTTGCTGTTGGAGCACTGTTACAAAAGAAATCAATAGAAGATTTAGATCAAAGAATTAAGTATACTAGCAAAGATCTTGTGAATTACAATCCAATTACTGAAAAATATGTAGATACAGGTATGACTCTGAAAGAGCTTGCGGATGCTTCCATTCGATATAGTGATAATACTGCACAAAATCTTATTCTTAAACAACTAGGTGGGCCAAGTGAATTCAAAAAATCACTGAGAGAAATAGGAGATACTGTCACAAATCCTGAACGTTTTGAACCAGAATTAAACGAAGTGCAGCCAGGAGACACTCGTGATACTAGTACCCCAAAGGCATTAGCTACTAGTCTTCAAGCATACGCGCTAGGAGATATACTTTCCATTGAGAAACGGAACTTTTTAATAGATTTGATGAAAAGAAATACTACGGGGGACAACTTAATTCGTGCTGGAGTTCCAGGAGAATGGGAAGTAGCCGATAAGACCGGCTCTGGGTCTTATGGAACAAGGAATGATATCGCAATCATTTGGCCACCAAATAAAAAGCCAATTATGCTTGCGATACTTTCTAATCATGCTAAAGAGGATGCGAAATACGATGATAAACTTATTGCAGATGCAACTAAAATAGTGTTAGACAATTTAAAAGTAACGAATAAATAATTACTCCAAAGAATGACTTAGTTAAAATTCATATTTCATTTGAAGACCGTTGATATTGAAAGAGCACAAAAAAGAACCTGTAGAATATACTACAAGTTCTTTTTCAAAAATTGTTAAAAAGGGAATAACAAACTATCTTAACATTCAATACAGGGAGACCATTTTGATTATGGCTTGGTTATATTGTATATCAAATATAAATATTTGAAGAAACTGATTTCGAAAATTATGTGAATTAAAAAACTAGGGTGTTTATATTAAATTTCGTTTACTACCAACTTCTTCTTACTTAAATAGACTGCACGGTCTGATTTTTTAGCAACTTCCTGTGAGTGCGTCACAACAATAATACATTTATTTTCTTTATGTGCAAGTTCTTGAAACAGTTCTATTATATCCATTGCCGTTTCTTCGTCGAGGTTTCCTGTCGGCTCATCCGCAATCAGTAAATCAACATTACAAGATAACGCTCGAGCGATTGCAACACGCTGCTGTTGCCCGCCACTTAGTTGCAGAACATTTCGTTTCGCTTCTACTTCTGTAAGTCCTACTTTCTCTAATAATTCTAACGCCCTTGCCGTTTTATTTTGCACTTTAACACCTGTAATTTCCATTGCTGTTAAGACATTTTGAAGAGCAGTCATATAGGTAATCAAATTATAAGATTGGAAAATTACCGATACATTTTGATTACGGTACCGATCCAAACCAATTTTCCGAATATCCTTTCCATTAAATAGTACATAACCATTTTTAGGTATATCTAGCCCACAACCTAAGCTAAGAGTAGTGGTTTTACCAGATCCGGATGGTCCTAGAATCGTGTAGAAATGTCCTTTTTGAAAAGAAAAGTTAACATTTTCTAGTATCACTACTTTTTTTCCGTTACTTTCATAATAATAATCTAAGTTTTTAAATTGTAAAATCGTCTCCATATCGAGCCTCCTTATTCATCTTTTAAAAGAATTTGTTTTGGATTCAAGCGTAGAATAGATAATGCTGGCAGAAGCGTTGCTAATATAGCAATAGCTAGTCCAATCCCCCCCATTTTCCCTACATCTTCTCCAGTTACACTTACATTAATTTTATCAATTGGATCCTCTTTTTGTTTTTGTACAGTTCCACCAGGTCCAGCTACCATTACAGTTCCATTTTGTGGGGTGTTTGTTTCTTCTCCTGCTGTAGCAATTTCACTCGAAAGTAAATTATTCCCTATGAATTGAGAAATTTTTGCTCCTGTTGTTATGGATAATCCAAATGCTAAAATAGCGATACATACTACTTCTACTACGAACTGCGCCATCAGTTTCCACTTTTTCTCTCCAATGGACAATAGAATCCCCATTTCCTTACGACGTGCTTTAATCGATAACATAATGATTAACCCTAAAATAATCGCACCTGCAATTGATACAATATAAATAATCATTTGAGAAGTAGATGAGATATTTTCGATAGGCCCAATCATTTGTTTGTACAACGAATCATGTGCATCTAATTTATAATAATTAAAATCAATATCAGATTTTTTTGCTTCTTCTTTAAATGCTTCAATGTTTTGTGGATCTTTCAAGAAATACACGACTTGAATGCTACTTATACCTTGATCTATTTCTAATTTTTTCATAGTTGAATGCGGCATATAAAGTTTATTAGCTGGATCCATTATAGGAGGGGCCTGTTGACCCATTGCTTGCTCATTCGTTTCGTAAATGCCGATAATTTCAACCTCGAGGGTTTCCTTCTTATCCCCTGATTGCACTTTAACTTTGTCTCCTACTTTCAAATTGTTTAATTCCGCTAATCGTTTTTCCATTAAAGCTACATTCTGATCTTTCATCTGTTCTGTAATTGGTTTCCCATCAATGATTTTACTTTTTCCATTCTTAAAGCTTTCTTGTAATGCAGTTTTGCGAACTCCCTCAATCATAAAAGAAGAATTCATATCTATTTCTGTACCGGAGCCTGAACCGCCTCGTACAGCCGCCATTCCCACCTTACCTTTTCCTTCTTCTTCTCCTTCTGAAGCTCCTACTAGTTTAAGTCCGTCAGAAATTCCGAGAGTGCTAGTTATGTAATTATAGTCTTTTACATACTTTGACTTCGCTAATTGATCTGCTTCTTTTGTATTAAGCTTCGGTGGATTAGGCATCTCTCCAGTTTCCCTAGCTTGTTGACCTAATTTGTCAAAATCAAGACTTAAAGTAACATCTGCACCGAGTTTTTTTCTTGCTGCATCAGCAGCTTTTTTTGATGCATTTTGGATTGTGAATCCTGCCAACACTAAATTTGTAACAATTAGGAAAACTGCCATCAAAATTAATGATGTTCCTACTCTTTTTTTCATACTGAGAATTGCTCGTTTCATAAAGTTCATTTTTTCTTACCTCCTTGATAACTTGTATTCTATATAGGTTATCTAGAGTCTATATGGAGCTAATCGGTAGTTTATCTAGAGATATAAGGAGTTTATGTGTAGTTATTCATTGACCTGGTCAAGAAAGACCAGAACACATATTCAAAAACGTAATCGTTTTGAATATTGGCAAGGAAGTTATGGCTTTAGATAGCATTGAATGAGAGCATACAAATCCATGCTTATTTCGTAATTTCTATACAACAAATAAAAACCACCCTATTTGGATGGTTATATGTGTGCTTGTTAAATATGAAACTTCATTAAAGAATATGGAGGTTTATTGAAGTTGGTCGGATTCTCTAATAATAATATTGTGTTAAAAAGCCTAACTTATAATTTTATAAGTTAGGCTTTTATGCTATCTATAAGAAAAAGTTATAGAGACTCATAATATTTTATAATTTAACCTTTTGTATTTAAACAAGTAAAATAAAAGCAACAAGTGCATACATTAAGGAGGTTTTTTGATAGTGACAGAAACTATAACATTTAGGATTGCAACGGCAGATGATTTAGATGAAATTGTAAAAATACTTGCTGATGATGTTTTAGGAAATAAAAGAGAGCGCTATGAAACACCACTCCCTGATAGTTATATAAGAGCATTTCATGCTATTGATTGTGATCCAAATAACGAGTTGATTGTAGCGTGTGATGGGACGGAGATTGTCGGTATTCAACAAATTACATTTACGCCTTACATTGTACGTCAAGGGGGTTGGAGAGCTACAATTGAGGGTGTACGGACAGCCTCATCAAAACGTGGTAAAGGTATAGGAAGTAAACTTATTAAATGGGCTATTCAACGTGCTAAATTACGGGGATGTCATTTAGTACAGTTAACAACAGATAAAGAACGACAAGAAGCTTTACACTTTTATAAGAAATTAGGTTTTAAAGATTCTCATGAAGGATTAAAACTCTTTCTCTAATGAATATAGCTATTTATATACCAAAAAGACGTATATTGTAAGGTTAATTAACTATAGGCTTCGAAAATTATGGTAACTATCACTGTATTAAATATACAAATTGACACCTTGTCTTTCATATAAATTACGTCACTTCAAAAGGTGTACTTTTTGATACGAAAATAAGCAAGTTAATGTTCTCTTTTATGAATGAGAATATTAACTTGCTTTTTAGGTTTTTGTAAAAGATATTTATAGTTTTATTTTATTGATAGCTTTATAATATAATATACAAATTCCCCACCTGTTTTATAATTCAAGCATCTACTATTAGGAAAAGAGAATATTTTACAATTAATTTACAGCATAAATTTTGTCCATCTTTTAGACGATATGTATTTTGGAGGAGGTTAATTTGATTTTTTCAAAACTCATTGATCGATACGCCTTGTATGATTTGCACAAAAAAAGAAGTGTAAAGTTTCAGTATACTTCTCTTTCTAACACCTCACTATATATAAAGGACATAGAATTTTTTTATAAAGTAAAACCATCTCATATTCATTTTAACATTAAGCATTTAAAACAAGAAAAGGAATACATGGTTGGACAATTCAAATATAAAAGCTCGGTTCAATCTGGTGATTCACGCAACGATTCTGCCACTGGAGAATTATTTTTACATAAAAATGAAGATGCACCTCATGTTATCTTTGTTCACGGTTGGAGAATGGATTCTAACGAACGTGTAAAAAAAATATTCCACGACCATATGACCAACTTGAAGTGGAATATGTATTATTTCACTTTACCATATCATTTTGACAGAAAACCGAACCAATCCCTATACAGTGGAGAGTACATGGTAAGTGCCAATGTTGAACGAACTGTAGAAGCGACTAGACAAGCGGTAGCTGATTTACGAACTTTGATCAAATGGATTAAAGAAAATAAAAATGGTCCCTTGATTTTAATAGGAATCAGTTTAGGTGGAGTTATTACTAACTTAACATCTCTTGTTGAACCAGAAATTGATATGTTAGCATCCATTTTCTACGCGAATCGACTCTCTTATTCAATTTGGAAGACAAATCCAGGTAAATTTATTAGAGAAGACTTGGAACATCATGGTGTTACGTATGATGATTTAATAGCTTATTGGAAAATCACTGAACCGAGTCAAGCATTACCAAAAGTAAAAAAAGAAAATATTTTATTAATTTCAGGCAAGCATGATCTTTATGTGCATTCTGAGGATACGGACTATTTGTGGGAATCCTGGGAAAGACCTACGCGATATATTTATACATGTGGGCATGCCGGGATTGTTCTTAAACGTAAAAAAATTGCAACTGATACTATCAATTTTATTCAGAATCGATTGAACTCCTCACACTTCCCCAAAGACATGCCTTAAAGTGAGGGATTACTAAGTATAGAATCTTATACTTGTAATCTTTCATTTTATACCAAGTTCATTTCATATGGAAAAGGGTTACTCATCATTTTCATCAGGGGCTTATTTTTATAAAAAGAAATTATTGTTGTTTACCCTTTATATGCAATATTACATATAAAAATCTTTAATTGTTCTGTTATAATTTTAAGAGTAAATTATTCATCCATTAATTTACACCATCCATATCTACAGTTATGGAAACCCTAATTACATATAAAAAAGAGAAGAACCTTGGTGAGTTCTTCTCTTTTTTATATTTTTTTAAGATTACTATCCAAAGTAATTATTGCAATTACTTTAAGCTGGCTTTTGAATTATAAATTCTCATTTTCATACTTCTTCATGAGTCTAGATAAGAAAAAAGAATCTACTCCTTTTCTAGCCAAATAAAAGGAATTTTTTTAAACAGTTATTTTAATTTGTACTGTTCTCCTATATTAATGCCTGCCCATGAGTATTTCCCTGAATTATATATTAAGGAATGAAAATGTATTAATTCTTTCCGAGTATGAATTCGAATAGGTATCACTTGCAATATGTCATTAAAATAAAAAGGATTATCACTTGGTTTAATTAGAAGACTAAGTATACATACATACAACGACATGAAAACACTTTGCTCCTAAATCCACTACTTGTATTATTGGTTGCGTGAAACTCCTTGTTGAGAAAGGCTTTAATTTCCGAATATTCTGTTGACTGTTATCGCATATCTAATTTACAATTCAATTGTGATATTTTTTCACAATTAAACTACTTAGAATACACTTCATTTATTCGAAAACAATTACAAATAGAGGTGCTAAAATGAAAACAAGAGTAAATCCAGAGTTATTACAAGGGTTAGAGATGTTTCCAAATCTCGATTTACACCCGGAAAGCTTGCAATCAATCAGAGAAGGAATAGCTCAAATGAGACCACCTACCGTTGTTGATGAATCCCTTTCGTTAACAGATGAAGTCATTGTTGGACCTGATGATAATCCGTTACCATTAAGAATTTATCGTCCAAAATCAAATAATGAACCTTTACCTGTCTTATTATGGATACATGGTGGTGGTTATATCTTAGGGTCTATAGATGATAACGATGATACTTGTATGAGGTTTGCAAAAGAAGCTGGCTGTGTGGTCGTGTCTGTAGACTACCGCTTAGCACCTGAACACCCTTACCCAGCACCAATTGAGGATTGTTATTCAGCTTTAAAATGGATTGCTGATAATGCGAAGTCATTAAACATTGATTCGAATCGAATTGGGGTTGCAGGAGTAAGCGCTGGAGGTGGACTAACAGCAGCATTATCATTATTAGCCCGAGATCGAAAATATCCTTCAATTTGTTTACAGATGCCACTCTATCCAATGATTGATGACCGAAATAATACACCTTCAGCGAATGAAATTAAAGAAGGATTTGTTTGGAATCAAAAGGCAAATGAAGCTGGTTGGAAAATGTATTTAGGAGAAATGTATGGAACAGATCAAATCCCTGTCTATGCAGCGCCTTCTCGAGCAGAGGATTATAGTGATTTACCATATACTTACACATTTGTTGGTCAATTAGATCCATTCCGCAGTGAAACATTAACCTATGTAAGCAAACTAGCGCAAGCTGGTGTTGATGTCGAGTTTCATTTATATCCAAATGCCTATCACTGGTTTGAAGGGTTAAATCCAAATGCCGATGTATCTATTTACGCTGTAAACGAAATGGTACAAGCAGTAAAGACTGGTTTCAAAAGAGTCTCTAAGGTTGAGGCTTAATCCCTTTACAAGAAAAACACTCGTAAATAGTATAATAGCCGATTCTCATTTAGAATCGGCTATTAATATGTAAAATTCACCTAATATATCAAGGTTGAGAAACAGATATAAGATGTTTAGGCGATGTGTTTATTTCCTCTGCCAACGCCTTAATGCTCATCATGATTTGAAGTATTTCTTCTAATGTTGTCCTCGGGTTGATAGAGCAAAGTCGAATTACTACTTTTTCTTTTAATTTAGTCGTACTTAGCATAGCAAATCCTCTTTGATTAATTTCTTCCACCAGTTTTTTGTTTATTTCATGAATTGTTTCTGTAGACGTTCGCTTACAAGGAATATAACGAAAAGTAACAATTCCTAATTGGGCAGGTGTTACTACTTCCCAATCTTTTTCTTTCCTTAAAAACTCTTCAACTTGTTCAGCCAACATAATGCCATGATCTATTGCCTCACGAAAAGCTGTGACTCCAAATGCTTTAAAAGAAAGCCATACCTTTAATGCCCTAAATCTACGAGAAAGTTCAATTCCACGCTCCCCAAAATTCACTTTTTCTTCTATATTAGTTTCCGTATCCTTAATATACTCTGGGATCATACGGAACGTTTTACTTAAATATTGGCTATTGCGAATGAGTACACAACCAACATCATAAGGCTGAAAAAGCCATTTATGCGGGTCTAACGTCAAAGAATCAGCACGATGAATTCCTCTTAACACCTCCCTTCCTTTTTCACTGAGAATTGCTGCAGCCCCATAAGCACCATCCGCGTGTAGCCATACATCTTCATCACCACATAGATCAGCCAATTCATCGAGGGAGTCCACCGCTCCGCAATTCGTTGTCCCTGCATTAGCAATAACACAAAATGGTTTTTTCCCTTTTAATCGATCTTCTTTTATTTGCTTTCTTAAAGTACTAACTGAAATTCTTAAATCTTCATCTGTTTCAATTCGGCAAATTTGATGATGTTTAAAACCTAATACTTTAAGTGCTCGATCTACAGAAAAATGAGTTTGGTTAGAAAAATACACAACCGCATTTTCTATGTCATTATTCAGCTTGACCTGTCTCGCTACAGTAAGTGCAGTCAAATTAGCCATGGAACCGCCACTGACAAATAGCCCTTCAGCTGAATCAGGGAATCCTAGCATTGATTTTAACCAGTTGATTGTCGTTAATTCAATTTGTTCAGCACCTGCACCTACTATCCAAGCCGTAGGAAATACATTAAACCCACTTGCTAAAAAATCTGCTATTACACCAACATAATTATTAGGACCTGGCACAAAAGCCATAAAATGAGGATGATCCACATGAGTAATTTGATTAAACACATTGTTATTAAGAAAATGAAGTAACTCTTTTGGATTGGATCCGTTTTCTGGAATCGTTTCAATTAGCTTGTCTCTAAAAATATTACTATCAATCGTTTCCGAAACTGGTTTACTTTTCAAATGATTCATATGATCAACAATCAAGTCCACCGCTTGATATCCTAACTGACGCATCTCTTCGGCTGATAACTGCAAGTTTTTTGTCATTTGGTTTACTCCTACTCTATTTAAAAAGGCGAGTTCTTGCTCGCCTTTTCATTTTTTATAATTTGTAATCACCGATTGCCTGTATTGGATTTTGAAGAATCATGTTGATTAACTGATGGATGTGATTCAATATTTCCTGTATTTTCTCCGCTTCATATACGGTTTGATCATATCCAAACTTTATTGTAAGTTTCTCTTCAGGGAAGCACATAATTCCATACTTTACATGAGGCTCATCAACAACTTCGTAATCTGTGATGGCAAAATTTCTGTTTTCATTTGAAGAAAAGATAGCTGAGTTAGTCGGATAGTTTTCAAAAACCCAAAGATGGTCAGTCAACTCAGTTTTTAATTCACTTTGTTTTTGTATATCAACAAATGAATAGTATGCATACTCATTACATTTCAATGTTTCTAGTTGTACTTTTTGCAGGAAGTCCACAAAAGATTGCGTTTCTGTCCATGCTAGTCGGATAGGCAAAACATTTGTGAACAGACCGAACATATTTTCAATCCCTTCTACTTCGGGGGGTCTGACTGATACTAGATTAGGTAATACTACTTCTCTCCTTCCGTTGTATTTGCCAAGCAATATTCCCCATACAGCTAGTAATGCCGAATTCATAGTTATATTGTTTTTAGTTACAAATGTCTGTAACTGATTAGTCAAATCCTTATCTAATGTTAAATCCATAAATGTAAAATTTAACCCTTCACTTTGAGTTGGTACTTTCTTTTTAGGAATACTAATTTTCCGATTGTATCCTGATAAATAATCCCGCCAAAAATGACGTGCTTTCTCATGATCTCGTGCTACAGTCCAATCTATGAATGTCTCAAAAGGTTTCACCATAGGTAACTCTGCCGTAGTTCCCGCATTTATTGTTTCATAGAGCTGGAATAATTCGTCTATCAAAATGCTGACGCTCCAACCATCACATAATAGATGATGGGAACTCCAAACCACCTTATGCTCGTTATTTTCTAGTTGGAATATACAGAGACGGGTCATGAGTTCATCATTTTTGAATCCTTGACTTAAATTTTCATTCATCCACTGGTCTAGGAATTCTTGCTGTTCTTGTTTCGTCATCTCAATCAAGTTTTTTATCTCTGAAATCATTTGAACATCATGTAGAACAGCTTGCCAAGGTTGTGCTTGTTCATCTTGCACAATTATCGTTCTTAAAGAATCATGACGATCAACTAATTGTTGGAAACACTGAATAAAGAGATTAATATCCAGCTCCCCCTCAAGTGCCCAAATTGTTTGTTCGAAATATGCATTTGTATCAGGTTCAGTCGCAGCATGTTCATAAATAACTTCCTGGAAAGGTGCCAATGGGTAAATACGTTCTATTTTTATTTTTGGCATTTTTTCTTGTATTTTGATAAGTGTATGTTGATTAAGTTGTTTATCTTTAACATTTAGTAATGTAACTTTATTATCGTTCATTTTGTTTACATCACTTGTTTGCGAATTTGGAAGATGATCAAGCTTTTTAACAAATTGAACCATGTCTCCTAATATAGGAAATGAAAATAAATTTTTTGGCTCCAGCTCAAATCCTTGTCTATACAGTCTGACGGAAACTTGAATCGCTTTTATCGAATCTCCACCTAAGGCAAAGAAATGATCATTTACTCCAATCCGATTTACTTTGAGTACTTCTTGCCAAACACTAGTTAATATTTTTTCCATTTCCGTTTTTGGAGCAATAAATACTTCATTTGTTTGTTTCTCCGGAGTAGGGAGCGCTTTTCTATCTAATTTCCCGTTTGGAGTCAAGGGCAATTGTTCCAAATAAACAAAATAAGAAGGAATCATGTAATCTGGCAAGTGATCTCGCAAATGCTTTCGAAGTTCTGTTGTGCTAATATTTTTCTCAGTTACCACATATGCGACTAAAAATTTTATACCATACTCATCTGTCTGATCAATCACTACTGCATGTTCGACTTGTTTGTAAGTGAGAAGACAATGGGCGATTTCTTCTAACTCTACTCGATATCCTTGAATTTTGACTTGATAATCTTGGCGGCCTAAAAATTCAATATATCCCTCAGGATGCATTTTTCCACAGTCTCCTGTCTTGTAAATAAGACCAAAATCAGGATGTGATACAAATGCTTCATTTGTTTTCTGTTCATCATTTAAATATCCTTTAGCAAGGCCCACTCCCCCGATATATAAATCTCCAATTACACCAACAGGGCACATTTTCTTTTCATAGTTCAACACATAATACGTTTGGTTTGCCAAAGGTATCCCGTATGGAATACTCTTCCAATGCGATTCCACCTGTTTGACCGGATAATAAATTGACCAAATCGATGCTTCTGTTGCTCCTCCGAGTGAAACTACTTCCGCAATCGGAAAATGTCGTTTTATTTTTTCTGGTAAAGAAAGTGGAATCCAATCTCCACTATGTAAAACTAAACGCAAGGAAGAATGTTCAAAATGAGAACCTACTTGATCTAATACCAAATCCATAATTGCAGGTACTGTATTCCAAATTGTAATTCCTCTACGTTCGACAGTACGGATTAATTCTTGCATGTCTCTTGGGTCACGAATCATTACCAACATTGCACCTGTGCTTAACGTTCCGAAAATATCGTATACAGATAAGTCAAAACACATAGAAGAAATACCAATAATACGATCATCTTCATTTACCTGATATTTTTGATTAATATCTTGAATGGTATTTGCAACCGCTTGGTGAGTAATAATTACTCCTTTCGGTTTCCCTGTACTTCCTGAAGTGTAGATAATATAGGCAAGATCTTCCGGACCAGCAATAGCAGGCATATCTTCTGTTGTGTATAATGACAAGTGGTTTTCTGCATAAAGACTAGGTTCTAATAAAAGTTTGCATGAGCTATTTTCTAAAATATATGTTTGGCGATCTGAAGGATGGTCGGGATCAATCGGAACATAAGCGGCACCTGCTTTTAAAATACCTATCATATTAGCAATTGTGTCAACTCGTCTTTGTGCTAAAAGACCAACCTTGTCACCTAGACCAATTCCTTGTTCTTTTAAAAAGTGCGCAACTTGATTGGAGCGCTTATGAAGCTCCGAGTATGTTAAGTAGTCTTGTTCAAAAACTACTGCTACTTCATCCGGTGTACGTTTTACTTGGTCTGTAAATAATTGATATAAAGTAGTCGACGGTATTTTTTCTGTTGTCTCATTGTATTGCTCAATTAAAGCGTGGTCTAACTCTTTCATCTGCAAAGATGTTACGTCACTTTGTTTCACTAATTGTTCCAATAAGTCAACAAATTGGTGAAACATCGCTTCTATCACATCAACATCAAACAATTCTTCAACATAGTTCCAGCTAATTAATAACTCTCCATTTTTTTCAATTACCACATTATCCAAATACACTTGTGGAGTCCGAGCATGAATATGGCGAAGTGAACCAAGTTGTTCCCAAGCAAAAGCCCCCGCACCTGCTAGCATCGAGGTGAAAACAATTGGCATAACTGCTTTTGGCGTCATTTGATGATATCGAGTAAAATCTCGAATGAAATTAACTCCATCGTAATGGCGATGTTCGAGACCATCTAATAAAGTAGATTGCGTTTCTTTTACTCTAGTAAAGAAAGATTGATCTGGATTCACATCAACATCCAACAAGATGAGTGAAGTGAAATCTCCCACAATTTGCTCTACTTCTTCATGAACAGGATAACGGTTAAATACAGTCAAATTAATTGCCAATCGACGTTGATTACTCCAATATGCCAATACATCACCATATATTGTACAAAGCAGAGCCGAAGGAGTTACTTCTTTCTCTTGTGTTAACTTTCGTAGCTTTGTCCATATTTCATTGTCCAGGATCTTATTAAGTGATTGAAACTTAGGAGTAGCAATCTCTGCTGGATCCTTTTTTAACAGCAAAGAAGGCGCAAACGGAAAGTCAGGAAGCTTACTTGTCCAATAATCTTTTGCTGTTTTATATTCTGTACTTTGTTCCAGTTCATCATAGATAAACATGTAATCTTGAAAATCAAAAGATAGAGGTTCTAACCTTTGCTCTGGTTTATAATAATAATGAAACAAATCCTGTCCAACGATGTTCATGCTTGCTCCGTCCATTAATAAAGCATCGTATCGAAAACATAATAAATACGTGTCTTCTTTTAAAAGAAAGGCTTTTAATTCAAACAAAGGCCATTGCCCTAAAGGAAATACATGATTAGTCATTCGAGAACGTTCTTCTTGTAAGCGAGCATTTTGATTCCTATCATCTAAATCTATGAGACTTACTATTTCAATCTCGTAATCAGGAACGCTTTGTAATATTTGCTGTTCTCCCTCTGGTAAAATTACAGCTCGTAACATCGGATGACGTTGAATTACCTTTTGAAAACTTTTTGAAAGACGATTGATATTCAATTCTGTTTCATATTCAAAATAAGTTTGAGGTGAAATACCACTTAATTCAAACTGTGAATTCCGTCCTAACATGTACGCTGTCTGAACCTCTGTTAAGGGAAATGGCTTAGACAAATCTTTAACATGGGTTGGTCTATTTTCAAAGTTTTCCGTTTTATGCTCTAACTTTACACAAGTACTAAGTTGAGCAATCGTGGGATGCTTAAAAAAATCTGTTGTACTTATTTTTAAGCAGTCTTTTCTTAATAAATTAATTACCTGAAGTGCTTTAATCGATTCTCCTTTTAAAGCAAAAAAATTATCATGAATACCGATTCCCTCAAGCTCCATAACTTTTTCCCATGCATGCACCAATTTTTGTTCAATTTCATTGCGCGGGGCAACGTATGGAATTGATACATAATCTGTTTGTGTTATATCTAATAACCTTTTCCTATCTACTTTCCCATTTGGATTCAACGGAATCTCTTCCACCTGAATCATTTTTTCAGGAATCATAAACTCAGGTAATTTATCACTTAAATATTTTCTGATTTCATCAAAAGAGACCTTATTATCCGATACATAGTACGCAGCTAATAATTTCCTATTTCCATATACTTGATCAACAACGATAGCTTGGTTTATTTCTGTATATTCCCTTAACTGGCTTTCGATCTCTCTTAATTCAATCCGATATCCCCGAATTTTTACTTGATGATCCATTCGACCTAGATATTCAAGTTCTCCATTAGGCAACCAACGAACGAGATCACCCGTATGATACATCATTTCTCCTGCCGTAAAGGGACTCGGTACAAACTTTTCATCTGTCAGTTTAGATTTCCCAAGATACCCTCGTGCTACCGCCACGCCACCAATGCAGAGTTCACCCGGAATTCCAAATGGTTTTAATTGACCATACTTATTCAATATATAGGAATGATAATTCGGGTTGGGACTTCCAATCGTAACTTCTTTGGCAGAGCTCAAATCCTTTACTGTTGCACAAATGGTTGTTTCTGTAGGACCATAAATATTTAAAATTGTCGCTTCACTGATGCATCGAATTTTTTCAACCAAATCAATGGAAAATGCTTCTCCCGCTAACAAAATAGATTTTAAATCTTTTAGAAAATTTGCCCCTTCTGGATCACTCAAAATCACTTCCATTCGCGATGGCGTTGATTCCCATAAATCCACCTTATGTTCTTTGACCAAATAAGCTAATTCTTTTGTTGCGAACTGATCCTCTGTAGCAATAACTACTTTCGAACCTTGTGTTAAAGGCAGACATATTTCTAACAAGGAGATATCAAAAGATACACTAGCAAGAAACAAGAATGACTGATTATCTTTCACTTTTTCTCTCATTACACTTAAAAAATGGACAAGAGATTTCTGTTCTACCATTACCCCTTTTGGATTCCCTGTCGATCCCGATGTGTAAATAACATAAGCTAAATCATTAGGATAACTTTCTCGAACTAAATTACTTTCCTCACCTTGGAAGAGATATTCCTCATCAAGATACAGCACTTCACCCGCAAATTGCGGCAATTCTACTTCTGTTCGCTTGCTCAGTAAACATTTCGCTTGACTATCTTGTAACATATATTCAATTCGTTCATTTGGATAGTTAGGATCGATTGGTAAATACGCTGCTCCTGCTTTTAAAATCCCCACCATGCCAATGATCATTTCCAATGACCGATCTACCATAACCCCAATAATACTTTCTTTGGAAACACCTTTACTTTGAAGAATAGAGGCCAATTGATTTGCTTTCTTATTCAATTCTCTATATGTCAAAGATTGATCATTACAAACAACAGCAATTTGATCTGGGGTTTTTAACACTTGTTCCTCAAACAAATTTTGAAATGATTGAGACAATTCTATGTCCACCTGACCTTGATTCAATTCTTCTAGCAACTCTTTCTCTTCTTCTGAAATGATACAAATATCTTTCACAGCCAAATTCGAATTTGTTGACACTTGCTTTAAAACATAAAGATATGAATTTGCAAACTGTTGCAAAGAAGAGAATGAATGAGACTTGAAAGAAATTTGAACTTCAAATTCATTATGTATTTCATTCCATTTTCTTTGTATCCAGATGGCTAAATTATTCTCTGCATATTCTTCTATCGAATTTTTATTATGTAATCCTTCCATCCCAATAACAATTTGAAAAGGAGTTAAATGGTGTTTCGCTAATAATTCAGAGAGTGGATAACTCTGATTGTCATACCCGAATAAAGTCGTTTGTTCAATCTGATTTACTACTTGTTTAAAGCTGTGATGCGGATGGATTTCACTTCCTAAAGGAATCAACTTATTAAGATTCTCGCTTTGTTCAATATTCTTTTCAATTACAGGAATACCAATAGTAATCTTTTCTTGATCTGTATAGTGTGCCAAACAAATCCTTAACGCGGCCTGTAACCAGCTAAATAATAATAAATCTTGAGACTTAATTACTTTTTGTATACTTTTACTAAACTCTACATTCATTATGACTTGAACGTGCTCGCAAGGATTTTCTTTATTTAGTTGGTAATCGCTATTAAATACAGAAAAATCGAGAACCTCGGAAGATAACTGCTCCTTCCAAAAAGCCTCTACCCCTTTATTTTCATGAATCGAACTTCGATCTTTAATGTGCATTTTTATCTTTATCCCCCTAATATTCATTTCATCTATTCGTTAATTTTCAAGCCAACTTCAAGCCCATGGAGAAATACTTGATGGTTATCCAAACATAAAAATTGCTGAATCTCTTCAAATTTCATATGACCAACTGAACAAACGCCTAAATTCAATGTCTCAGCCACCATATTTAAGGTAGCAGTGATAATACCAGACTCAATACAAGCAAATAAATATCCATCTGAACCGTATTTCGGGATGGAAGCGTTCGCATTATAAACCAAATAAACTGAAAAGGCAGACTGAGTAAATAAATCTTGGTTAATTGACTCATGATCACTTTTGATTACTTGATCAATATTATTTACAATAACAAGACAGTTTTTTGATGGGTTATAATAATAAAACCCAGCTTTCATACCTTCTATACGTTTTGGTTTTATATAAATAAAGATATCAATAGGGTAGAGTCCGCCTGCACTTGCGTAATGATAGTATATATTTTCTTTCCTAACCTGTTTTAGAGTTGATATGAATTGGGAAAATTCTAAAAAACTAATATGTTTTTTCATATCAAATTGGCGACAAGACCTACGTTCCTTGATTATAGTGGGTAACTCATTTGTTGTTTCAAGTTGAATTTCGGTTGACCGCACAGCATGGTGTGTTCGATTCAATTGTTCACTCATATACTTATCTAAATCTTCTTTAGAAAAGCGAATCTGGTTGCTATATGGATTCGGAAAAATCTTTTCTTGTGTGGAAAATACTTCTCTTGGGGGTAATATGTTACTTACTAACACACGATTTTTTATCATAAGCTCTATTGTTTTTTGTGTCTCTTCTACATTTCCTAACGAAAAGTGCTCTACTAGTTCACTAATTTTCACACCTTTTTGAGTCAAAAAATAAAACTCAGGAAACCATTCAGACAGAACGCCTGCAAATCTTGTTTCTCCTATCAAAATTTCATTATGCAACTTCTCCCAATGCTTAATAGGAGACCAGTAATAAATTTGCTCGCTCATATAACCCTCCATAAATGTTTTACTTATTTTCAAAATACAATTTTCTAATCTACAAAAATAATCTTTAGATTCTGCCCCTTGTCTCATAGTGATTATAAATACATGTACTTCAACGAAGCTTGAGAATAATAAAATAACTTTTTCTTCATTAAATTTTTTTATTTCATCATAAAAAATGATTTTTTATTAGACATTTCACATCCTTTCCCATAGTAATCCTATAAGGTATAAACCATTTAGAACATTAAGAATTTTCATGCATTTCCAATGTGAAATTATTGTAATGGATTGGAAAGCAGATGGAAATAGTTATTAAACAAAATAATATTGAGAAAGTTTTATTTGTTATAGCGATAAAATTTTCTAATGAGATTTATTACAAATAGATTAAGAAAAGAATTTGAAATTTTTCTTTAGAAGTTAGTGTAAAAATGCACATACTATTACATACAAGTGAGTTACTAACATATCGTATTTAAAATAGAGAAAAGACACCATTTAAGGTGTCTTTTCTCTATTTTAATTCCATATACTTTTGCATCTTTGCTATTTTTTAAACGATTTGTAGAAATTAATACAACTCGAACATCTAGCCCGTTAGATGTTCGAATATATAATAAAAATTATATAAATTAAGAATGTGCTTCAGATAATTTTATAAATAAATACAAAGATATCTTCTCCTCCTACTGTAACAATAGCAATAATCTCTTGTCTATTTTCGTTATTAAATTGTAATATAATTACAGTATGTGAAATTATATTACTTTAACTTTAAAAGCGAAGTGAAAACAACCTTCACTTCGCTTTTTTCATTTGCAATCCCTATTCAATTTGCTTAATTCAGTATATACTTTCACATTATTTGCTTTTATTTAATCGGTTTCTCTGTTTTTAAAACTAGTGAACTTAATGCAGGAACTTTAATTTTATTGTCATGGACAACGTAAAGTGTTTTACTTCCTGCCTGATTCTCGTTTACTAGCACTTTCCATGGACCTTTCGATGGAAGTGTTATGTCAACGGCTTCCCTATTTGCATTGTGAGCCACCATAAAGTATTCGCTTTTATTCCCACTTCCCTTTCCATCTATTGTATAAGCTACAACATTTTTGGGAACATCGATAAAAGCTACATACTTTTTAATTTGCTCTGCAGAAGTCATACGAAAAGCTGGGTATTTTTTGCGTAAATCTATTAAGCCCTTCATATACTCTAATTCATTATTAAATGCTGCACGGCGTAACCAATCCATCTGGTTAATAGAATCAGGAGATTTGTAACTATTATGATCACCATATTTTGTGCGCATAAACTCTTGTCCTGCATGTAAGAATGGAATACCTTGTGATGTTAATAAAATCGAAGAAGACAATTTGTGCATTTGTTTTCGCACTTCTTCGCTTTCACCTGGATTAGTCAACTCAAGTTTATCCCATAATGTATGATTGTCATGTGCTTCCACATAAGTTAGCACCTGCTCTGGATCTTGATAAGTAGACGAATTTGTATCATAGTCAATACCGGCTGTAATGCCTTTTTTAATACGGTCTTCCATGTTTTGCTTTCCATTTACAAAACCATTTTCTTTCTCCTCAAATACACTACCTTTCAATCCATCACGAATATTATCGTTAAAATGAGCAATCCCTTTCATTTTCTCCGCATTTTTTTGATTTGCTTTCAATTCAGCTGCAAGAGGTGTATTTAAATCCCAGCCTTCTCCATGCAGAATAATAGAAGGATCAATTTGATTAACAGCTTTACGTATCTCATTCATCGTTTCATAATCATGAATACCCATTAAATCAAAACGGAACCCATCTAAATTGTATTCTTTTGCCCAGTATGTGACGGAATCTACCATAAATTTTCTCATCATCTTTCGTTCTGAAGCGGTATCATTCCCTACTCCAGTTCCATTTGCTAATGTTCCGTCTTCATTGTAACGATAATAGTAACCTGGAACTAACTTATGAAAATTTGATTCAGCGGCATTATACATATGGTTATATACTACGTCCATCACAACACGAAGATTATTATCATGCAATGTTTGAATCATTTGCTTTAATTCAGTTATTCGAACAGTTGGCTCATAAGGATTTGTAGAATAGGAGCCCTCTGGGACGTTGAAATTTTTCGGGTCATATCCCCAGTTATATTGTGGTTCATTTAAATTCTCTTCATTTACTGAAGCATAATCAAATATCGGTAAAAACTGAACGTGAGTAACACCAAGATCTTTCATATGATCAAGTCCTGTTTTTAAACCTTCAGGCCCTTTTGTTCCTTTTTCTGTTACACCTAAATATTTTCCTTTTTGCTTAATACCACTTTCAGGTTGAATGGAAAGATCGCGTACATGCAATTCATAAATAATAGCATCTTCCGGATTTTTAAATTTCGGTTTTTTGTTTACTTTCCATTTTTTCGGATTTGTTTCTTCTAAATCAACAACTGCACCTTTATCTCCATTTACAGAAGCAGCACGCACATACGGATCAACCGCTTCAGTCCACTTATCCCCAATTTTCACCTTATACGTATAAAAGAGACCTTTTTGGTTCCCTTTAAGTTCTGCTTTCCAAGTTCCCTTTTCACCTTGTTGCATGTTTATTTCAGTACCTATTTTATCGCTCCATTTTTTATATGTAACTAACTTCGCTTCACTCGCAGTAGGAGCCCATAAACGGAACTTTGTATGTTGCGGAGTATATATATTCCCTAAATCATTACCACCATAATAAAATAAATTATCAAATTCCTCGCTACGAATAACTTTACCGATTTCAGTATTCGCATCAGCTAAGTTTGCTATTTTAACTTTGTATGTTTGTTTTAAATCAATTTTCTGTTCCGTAATTATTTTAACCTTATTAGTAATATCTCCACTATTTTTATCATAAGGACTAATTCCCTTAATTTTAACGCCTTCAATTTCAATTTTCTGTTCCTTAATATTAAACGGAATATTAGTATTTATAGTGATTTCATTAAAACTATCCATAGTAGCTTTTTGAATAGAGAGATCAGAAGAAGGCTTAGAATCATATACTTTTTCATCACCCGAAAGGATCCATACTTCAGCACGACCATCCCTTATATTTTCAACCCAGTGATCACCTCCATCTTTTTCCCATTCATTGGTACGAACTATAAATCCTACACGATTATAGTCACCATCTATTTTTATCTTAGCGTATTTTCCAAATTCATCTTCACCAGTAAATTCATAAGATTTACCATTTGCATTTTCTCCCCATACCCAAAGATTCCAGTCTTTTGTATTTCCAGATTTCTCTTTGTAATGAATGATAACTTCAGTTGTTTTCGAATTTGAAACTGCCTTCACACTCTGAAAAGAGAAAACAGATGATAACATAACGATTATGGTAAGTAATAAAAACGATTTGTTAATTAATTTTTTTGTAATTTGCACCCCATACACCCTTTCTTTATATAGTACGAGCTATTTATTATGCTCATACTAAATTACACTGCTTAAATTAATGTAGAAATCCCTTTTACTTCACCCCCATATTGACTATTTTCACGTATGTATTTCAATGATCTTTTAATACGAAAACGTTTGCATTAATGCTTAAAAAAATAGATTTTTTTCGCCTTCATATAGTTGTAAATACTAAAAGATCAAGGAAATCATTTTAAAGCAATCGTTTGTTATCGCTTTCATTTTATAGCACTTACTATTAAGAGGTCAATATATTATTAATTTTCTGTTTTTATATCCTTGAAATCTTATATATTTGTCGTAACTTATTGAAGATAGATGCCTGATTATTGCTTAGTAATTTTATTTTCACTAATACATTGCTACGTAAAAAATCAGCTAATATCCTTAAAATGACATTAGCTGATTTTCATAATGTATTAATATATGAATGGAAACTATATTTCTAACTTACTTAATTTTTGCTGCATCAAATGCTTTTTGCACTGCTTGAACTTCAGCTGTATTCGCCCCATATTTATTAGTTGCCACTCGAATACATGCTGATTTTAATTCTTTGAAATTAGATGTCATGTTTAACTCATCTGTATTTGCATAATAGAAAATATCAAACATTTTATCTTCACCAATTCCTTTAACAGTTACTCCGTTATGAGTTCCGCCTTTTGCAATGAGATACGCAACTTTATTAATAATACTTGAATTAAAATGAACGCCACCTTGATCCCATCCATTAAAATCGTTAAATTCACTGTAATCATCTGGATAAGGTACTCCAAGTGAAGATGGAACAGAAGCTGGGTTTTCCATATCACGGAAAACAGATCCAGTTTGTTCTCCCATTGTCCAGTTAAAGCTTCCATTATTTACGTATTTCTCAATAGAGGTTCCCATAATATCAGATAGCGCTTCATTAATCGCACCAGATTCACCGTAATATTCAAGATTAGATTCGCTAGAAGTAACAGCATGTGTAAATTCATGTCCAGCTACGTCATATGCCTTGACAATAGGATCACCATATACAAGCATACTTCCATTATTAGCACTTAATGCATTTTGCCAATTTTTCGGATCGTTCGTATCTTCAGAATCCCAAGCATGTACAACTGAAACTACCTTTTGTCCCTTATTATCAAAACTATTACGCTTGTATTTATCTTTATAAAAATCAAATACCTTTGTTGCTAAGTAATGAGCACTTACTGCTTTTGGATCGTTAAATGTTGTTGAAGTGCTAGTTGCTAGTGTACCAGGATAATAGCTTTCTTCTTTAGTAATATCTCTGTAATTCACATCATATGTTTCAATTCCTTGCCCTCTTGTATAATCAGCAAGTGCATATTTGCCATTACTTTGTTTAGAAATACCAAATGAACGAGATATACCTAAATCATCTTTTCCTGTTCCAGTTAATGATGTAAGACTACTTTTTTTACTTTCCTTTAAAGCTCCAACTAGTTTTTCACTTGCTTTTAAGTTAGATTCTTGTACCATATTTTTTAACATATCACCATTTTGTGCATTTACTAAATAAGTTCCGGAAACATAGTTTGGTGTTGCCGCTTCAAAGGTAACTTGGTATGCATTGCTAGCTTGTCCATTATTTTCATCAACAAAAATAACTTCCTTAACTTCTGGCTCAGAAATAAACTTGATATCGTTCCCGTACTTCGTATAAATATATTGTTTCGCTCCATCTTTTGATAGATTAATAGGCTTTTTCAATTCTTCTTGTTTTAAATTTTGCGCGCTATCGCCTGAAACACTTTTAATAACACCCTTATTATCTACGTGTGCAGTTAATTGATGGCCATATACTTCTTTTCCTTCGTATGTTTGCTGCATACGCACAAGTGTTGTTCCATCATACGAACCACGTTTTTGAAGAACTTTATAATCTACTCCTGTTTCTCCATTGACTTGATTTGGAGAAAGAGCTTGTTCAGCTTTCTCCTTAAGAGCATCTTTTACTACATTTTCTGGTGCTTTTTGTGACGGTTGTGTAAGTTCACCTGAACGGAATGAGTCCTCCTGAATTTGAACTTGAAGTTGATCTGTTTCCTCTGCATGACCTATTCCGTATGGTGCCACAGCTGTTAAAGCTAATCCTGTTGTTAATGCTACTTTAGTTAATGTCTTTGTGTTTTTCATTTTTTCACCTCGTATAATTTTTGAAATAGAAAGCTTGTACAAAGTATACTGTCTATTTATGTCGAAAAAAAGAGAAAATACAAAATTTATGTAATATTATGCAAAATTACATATATGTGGTCGATAAAATAAAAAATGAGCCCTTTTAGGTGCTCATCCAATTGGTTAGTCGCTAATTATCTATATTCATTCTAATCAAAGTACACTTATATCTTATTAACAACATAAAAAACCACTCTTTACTATTTTAAGAATTGTAGTCAAATACTTTAGTGAGGCAACGCATATACAAGTTAGATTTTTCAATGTAATTTTGTTATTTAGTCTATAGCTGCATGGATTGTAACGTTTTGAGACTGCTGAAGTCTTATATGAGTTTCAGGCTTTTTTATCTTGTCAAAAATATCTTTCAAAGATAAATTTGTCTCCCCATTTAAATATAGAAAAGGACATATCTATTGCATGTTATTAACTTAAGGTATGTTCTTTTAAAGCATATTATAAATATACATAGTGAGAAACGAAACAATAATTATTCAAATGAAAAATCCCCTAAATTTTTAAATCGATTCAGGGGATTTTTTACCGATGATTCTCTATATTTCCATACCGATCACAAACTTTTTTAGGATAATGGTATGTCCAAATTTAATAGTTTTTTGCATTAGAGCCATCTTTTTTATATTTATTTAATTATCCTACTAAGTTTTTTGTAAAATTCACCTTTTCTTTTTACATGATTAAACTGATTTGGATTAATATTAGCTTTTTGTGAGAGTGCTACAATCTCTTCTTTTGTAATTGAATCTTTAGTATTTATAGATGCTATATTTGTATATTTTCCATCTTCTGTTTTTGGGATTTCTAAAATCCCTTTATTTACAAGATCAACTACAGCCTTATGCTCTGAAGAATGTGTATCTACACCAGTAATTTTCCAATTATGCATAACTTTTGGCGTGTATACACCGTTCTTTACCTCTTTTAAATATGTAATAGCAAGGTTACGAATGGTTCCACCTGTTTCTCCGAATGCATTCTCTTGTTTAGATGACCAAGTTTGTTCAAATTTTCGTCCCTCTAAAGCTCCCCCTTTTGCCTGAAGAGCCTCCATTCTATACGCATTCATTCCTAGCGTCATAACATCGCTCATTTTGATTGGTTTATTTGTACGAATAGAGCGTAAATTTGTAATTCTACTACCATATGGTTTTGTTAAGTCAATTTCGTATTTTACGCCTCCAAAGAAATCGTTCGTACTGTATTTAGACGCACGACGATTTTTATCAAAGCTAACTGTTACATCTCCGGCACGAGATGAGTTAAAATATCCTGCTGCCCATTCCATATAGTCTTTTAAATCTTTTCCAGTTATCTTATATACTGTAATTTCTCCCAAAGCATATTGATAATTATAAGCAATATCTTTCTTCTTTATAGGACCTATATCCAAACGGGCATAATCATTATCAATTTGATGGGCTACTACATCCGCCTTACTGTAATGGAGCATGACTCCATGAAAGAAATCTGATAAAGGTGTCTCTTGAATCTGCACACTTGGAATATCCTTTATTTCATTTTGAGGAACAAGGTTTCTACCCTTTAATCGGGCGACTACAACATTTGCATCTCCTCTCGCATACTCATGAAAAGGTGTTAATGTTTCTTCAAGTGTAGAATCAGATAATACTGTAGTTCCATCAGCATTTTTTACAGGTATAGCGGTAGCTGTTTTATCTTTTAAAACAAGCTTCCCATCTTGCTTTGTAAAAGTAAGGTCAATACGTGAAATATGCGTTCCGTATTTATCTGGTTCTGTAATAATTACGCCATTTACAACTTCTTTTTTTACAAGTTTATGCATATGAGCCGCAAAAATAGCGCTTAGTTCCGGACAAGCATTCGCAATATCTTGAACACCAGTACCTGGGATTCCATTCTCATTTTCTAGTCCCATATGCATAACCCCTACCATTACATCTACTTTATCTTCTAATTCTTTAATAGCCTTTTTTGTCTCTTCTACTGGATTTTTCACTACTAAACCATCCAAATGATCTGTCCCTTTTTCAAAATCACTAATCATTGGTGTATTCATACCAATAATCCCGACTTTAATTCCACCTTTTTCAACAATCGTATATGCAGGAAGAAAACGCTCTCCATTTTCCTTATAAATATTTCCTGCTAACGTCTTTCCCTTGTATTGCTCACTAACTTTTTTCAATGTATCTAATCCAAAGTTGAATTCATGATTTCCAAATGCCCAGGCGTCATATCCCATTGTATTCATTGCTACCATCATTGGCGATTGTGGCTTATCGTTGAATAATTCTACTGAGTTTCCTTGAATTGTATCCCCGGCATCTACTAATATGGTATTTGGATTTTCTTGACGTACCTTCTTTATAACCGTATAAAGCTGCGTCAAACTTCCACTCATATTTGCTCCATCAAGCGCATAATCCCAAGGCATAAATCTACCATGAATATCTGCAGTACCTAACAATGTAATATTAACATTAGATTCCTCAGCCTTAGAAATAGCTGGTTTGACTGTTACTGCTGTTACAAGAAGCATAAGAATAATAAAATTGCATACATAGTTCTTCCATTTCATTTTTTGCATAATAACAATATTTCTCCCCTTTTTGTACTGTCATAAAGTTGCTTGAACTTTAAAAATGTAACTTATTATTCAGAGAAATTCAACTACAAAAGATAATTTTGGAGGTGGTTTTGCTGTGAAAATATAGAGAATAAAATGCATATATCCCCTAACAGAATAGTATTTTATCGTTTTCTAATAAAATACTTCTTCCTCCAACGTGTGAAGAGCGCTAAACCCACGGTAGATGTATACGTACTTTCAAAATTTTGGACATACAACTCATTTCCGGATTTTATTTCTAATTTTTTCCTTCTATATGAAAATACTGAGATCAATTCCAAAAATAATAACCCCGCTCTTCATTTAAGACGGGGTTACACTTATACAGCAAATCGGATTCAGATTTTTTTCAAATGTTCGTTTCCTCTTCAGGAGTAAAATCTGCTAGTTTCGTATTTTTTTCTGCTTATTGGTTGCTTTCAACTAAATTCATCATAATTTTAATCAGGACTTGTATTTTATCACTCGAATCCTTGATGCTATCCCAAATCGCTCAATAAATAGATAATGATTTTTACTTTTCAACTCCACAAAGCAATTTTATCTCTTTAATTTGTTCTATATGACGCTGTTCATGCAAATAGATCAGTTCTATCCACTGATCAAGAAGTAATTCTCCAAGAGCTGGATGCGTCACTGATTTTTTCGCTAATATAGATTCATCTTCTATTGTACTCAGGAAACGCATCAATTCTTTTCTAGAGTCGTTTAACAAATCAACCATTTGCTGCACTTCAAATGGTTCTATACTTGGTTCAATCATTTCTGGGGCTATAAATTTTATCGATCTATCTAATAAAATAGTGTGAATTTCTTTACGCTCATTTAAGATACTATCCATCTTTTTTAATCCCGATGAAATAACTGTTATAACTCTCTCATCTAATAAAACTAAGTGATGACAAACTTGTGCTATACTCCATTTATCCTTATCTGGTTTCCTATTAAATTGAGCATCACTTAACAAAGTAATTTCCTCAAATAATTGATTTCTAGTTTCATAAAACTTGTCATTTACAAATGTATTCATGTGAATTCTCCTTTCGCTAGAACCTACATACTTAAATTCCTACGCTAGAAATATTCTCTGTGGAAAAAGATTTTCCTTCACTATTATTCCAATCCAATCTTTTCTTTCTTTAGTAGGTTCTCTAATTCATGCTGAAATGTATGAGTTCTCTCAACATCCTTGAAGATTTCCTTGAGGTTATTATGCGCTACAGCTACATCATAATACTTTCCACGGAATCCTTTCAATATAACTACATAAAACGTTCCTAATTATCAATCTAGCATTAAATATATGTAAAAAATCACTCTATTCATTCATTTTTAATGCTTATGTATGTACATTTGTTAATTTATTAGTTATATTATGGGTATTGAATGATTACGAAAAGTTAATAAATCGCTTGTATAACACCTTATATTTTTATATCCGTGAAAACTACAAAATGTATAAAATTCCATTTGTCAAATGAATTTAATGCGGAAGGAGGTTTGTGGTTACTTCATCGGGATATAATAATCAGTTTTGAACTGATAAAAATATAGGAGGCGACATAATGTTTCGTACGATTTCAAATTTCATGAGAGTAGCTGAGATAAGAAACAAAATTCTTTTTACACTAACGATGCTAATTGTTTTTCGAATTGGCACGTTTATTCCAGTTCCTCATACTAACGCAGAGGTATTAAAAGTACAAGATCAAGCCAACGTTTTAGGTATGCTAAACGTATTTGGCGGAGGAGCACTGCAACACTTCTCAATCTTTGCTGTAGGTATCACACCATATATTACAGCTTCTATCATTGTACAATTACTACAAATGGACGTTGTACCTAAATTTACAGAATGGGCAAAGCAAGGAGAAATGGGCCGTAAGAAATCAGCTCAATTTACTCGATACTTTACAATCATTCTCGCATTCATACAATCCATTGGGATGTCTTATGGTTTTAATAATATAGCAGGTGGACAATTAATTACAGATCAAAGCTGGACTACATACTTATTTATTGCGACAGTTTTAACTGCTGGTACTGCATTTTTACTTTGGTTAGGTGAACAAATTACCGCTAATGGCGTTGGTAATGGAATCTCAATGATTATCTTCGCAGGACTTGTTGCGGCGATTCCAAATGTCGCTAATCAAATTTATTTGCAACAATTCCAAAACGCAGGCGATCAGTTATTTATGCACATAATAAAAATGGTTTTAATTGGACTCGTAATTTTAGCGATAGTTGTTGGTGTTATTTACATTCAACAAGCTGTTCGAAAAATACCGATTCAATATGCAAAAGCTGTTTCAGGAAACAATCAATATCAAGGAGCAAAAAATACTCATTTACCTCTTAAAGTAAATAGTGCAGGTGTAATTCCTGTTATCTTTGCTTCAGCCTTTTTAATGACGCCGCGTACAATTGCGCAGCTCTTCCCTGACTCGAGCGTATCTAAATGGCTAATTGCGAATCTTGATTTTGCACATCCGTTTGGAATGGCGCTTTATGTTGGTCTTATCGTTGCTTTCACATACTTCTATGCATTTATTCAAGTAAATCCTGAACAAATGGCTGAGAATTTGAAAAAGCAAAACGGATATGTCCCGGGTATTCGCCCAGGTAAATCTACAGAACAGTATGTAACAAAAATTTTATACCGTTTAACATTTATCGGTGCGATTTTCTTAGGAGCAATTTCAATATTACCACTTGTATTTACAAAAATCGCTACATTACCACCATCTGCTCAAATCGGTGGTACAAGTTTACTAATCATCGTAGGTGTTGCATTAGAAACGATGAAGACGTTAGAAAGTCAACTTGTGAAGCGTCATTATAAAGGTTTTATAAAAAAAGTGAATTAATTACAAAAACACACTAGAAGTCACAATAGCGACCTAGTGTGTTTTTATTATAAAAACTTATAATAACGGAGGTTGTGTCTTATGAGTCAAAGAATGTCTTATTATGATATTTCGCCTGATGGTATGAAAATTATGATGGATATGGAGAAATACACGAAGAAATCTTCAATTAATCGAGCTGTTAGAGAGCTTATAAAAATTAGAGTCTCTCAAATTAACGGCTGTGCTTATTGTATCGATATGCATACTTCTGACGCCCGAAAATTGGGTGAAACCGAGCAAAGAATTTATTGCTTAAATGCTTGGGATGATTGCGATTTTTATACTCCTGAAGAAAAAGTTGCTTTGGAACTATCGGAGCATATTACTCTCATTCCTACTAAAAGAGTTCCTGAAAATCTATACAACCGTGTACGTGAATACTTTGACGAAAAACAATATGTTGATCTTGTGTTAATCATTAATCAAATAAATAGTTGGAATCGAATTTCTATTGCGATGGGTAATACCGTAATAAAAAAATAACACTTATCCACCAAACAATATGCGACCGATTTAGTTAAGTGTAAAATTAAATACACCCTATATAAAAACACAGTTGGTTATTTCTCCAACTGTGTTTTTGATTCTACTCTCCCTAATCTATATTCTAATGTGTTAATCACTTTCTCTAAATTAACTATTTTTCCTTCTAAAGTTTGAATACGTTTTTCGCTGTTTTCTACATCATTAAACTTTAACTACATCTCTTTTTTTAACAACCTTCCTTGCTTAAAATAAACTCCAAGTGTAGAACGATTCGCTAAAAATACACCAATCAAGATTAAACAAGCTCCAATTCCCATTGCAGGATTTAATGGTTCTCCTAATACAAAATAACCTACAATAACAGCGATTAATGGGGATACATACAACCATGTTGATGGAAATATTGGATTTGTTTTTGATAAGAGCCAATAATATAAACCGTGCCCACCGATTGATCCTACAAATATGAGATATAAAATTGGCCATTGTACATTCCAAGATGTTAAGACTGTTAGATTAGGCTGTTCCATTACAATAGATACAATTAATAACAAGATTCCTCCATAAAACATTTGAATACCGTTAATTAGAAAAGGTGATACGTCAGGCGAATTTGAAAGTATTTCTTTTGAATAAATAGAACCTATTCCGTAAAATAGTTGCCCAACTATTATGACAAGGCATGCAATACTCCATATGAAAGTAAGTTCTTGATGCATGCCAGGTAAAGATATAAATAAAACTCCTGTAAGTGCTATGAATAAAGCCAAAAACTGTTCTCGTTGTAATTTTGTTTTATTTCTCTTTGATTGTAGCAATACAATCATCATTGGGGCTGTTGCAGAAAGCACGGCTGCTAATCCAGAAGAAATATGCTGTTCTGCCCAATATAACGTTGCGAATGTCATAAATGTTAAACAAAAGCCAGCGCCCATAATACGCTTTGATAATAAATAAGGCATAACACGCTTTTTCTTTAACTTAAAAATAGTAATGAGAATAAGACCGGCCAAAAAGAAGCGAATTCCAGCTGAAAATAACGGCGGTGCACCTGCCTCAATTCCGATTTTTATCGTTAAAAATGTTGTTCCAAAGATGATACATACTAAAATATAATTTAAAATGACCATTTTCCTTCCTCCTTTTTACTCTTGAAATGAGTATAGAGGATATGGTGTATAACAGTGTATCCGAGCATATAACAGTTGAATGAAAATATAGTTGATTGTCAGACTATTTTTCGCTTTAATTAAATTAAAAAGAAAAACAGGTGATTCTATGAAGATAATACTACGTAAAGAATCCAACATACCATATTACCAACAAATATATATGCAAATTGTTGAGAGAATTCAAAGCGGGATGCTTTCGCATGGCGATTACCTCCCTTCTTTACGTGCTATGGCCGATGATTTGCAAATTAGTTTATTAACTGTTCGTAAAGCTTATAAACAGTTAGAAACGAAAGGTTATATACGAATTGAACAAGGAAAAGGTGCCTATATACATAAACGTGTGAACAAAGATTTCAAACCAATTCCATATCAATGGCAACAAACGAAATCCATTAATGTTATGCGTTCTCAATATGTAATGAACCAACATCGTAAATATTTTGATTTTTCACAGGCTGTCCTTTATCCACGTTTATTACCAAATCCGTTTCTTTCAGATGAAATGCACAAATTACTTAATAAGGATCAAATGATACTGGCAACATACGGACCTGTTCAAGGTGACAAAGAACTTAGAGTGGAAATAACAAACTACTTAAAAGAACACCAACAAGTAGTTACAGATCCATCTCAATTATTAATTACAAGTGGTGCCCAGCAAGGAATTGATTTAATCGCCCAAACATTATTAAAACCTGGAGACATAGTGTTAGTAGAAAGTCCGTGTTACGGAGCGGCGCTTGATGTATTTGTTAATAAAGGAGTTCAAATTATCCCTGTTAGTCTTGATAACAACGGCATTCGCTCAGATTTAATCGATGATATTTGTCAAAGAAAGAATCCTGTTTTGTTATATGTGAATCCTACTTTTCAGAATCCAACGGGCACAGTAATGAGTAAAGAAAGAAGAATGGAACTTGTAGAACTAGCAGAGCTTTATCAATTTTTCATTTTAGAGGATGATTCTTTCGGAGAGATATATTTTGAGGATTTTAAAATTCCCCCTCCAATAAAAAGCTTTGATACAAATGGTCATGTTATATATTTAAAAGGATTTAGTAAAACGTTAGCACCAGGTCTTCGCATCGCGGCACTTGCAGCTGAAGGTCCTATCTTTGAATGGTTATACGCCGTTAAGGCTTCGATGGATATTGGTAGTCCCTTATTGACACAAAAAGCACTACTTCCTTTTTTACGAGCGGAACGAATGAAAAATCATTTAGAAAAATTACGGACTGCTTTACAAATTAGACGCGATTTAACAATTGATATATTATCTCCATTAAAAGAATTAGAATTTGAAATACCTAATGGAGGATTTAACTTATGGGTTACACTCCCTCAGTCAATCGATCCTTTTACATTATTACAAAAAGCGAATGCAGTAGATGTTTCTTTTTTACCCGGCACAGCTTGTCTGATAAACCATGAAAATCAATATAATCATTTGCGAATTAGTTATTCAATGTTAAATGAAAAAGATATGTTGATTGGATTAGAAAGATTACATGATACAATTGCCAAGTTTAAATCATTCATTTAAACTCCAAAACAACAACTAACCTCTTATTCACACAATAAAAAACCAACACTTTAAAATTTTATTAAAAGTCAAGATATAAGCTGAACCTATTATTAATAGTGAATTCTTATCTAATGTCATACATTATATGTATAAAAATTAAAAGGATAGAAGAGCTTGAATAAATTCGCCCTATCTATCCTCTTTTTAAACACAAATGACTAATCATAGCGGACTTCGCTGTCAACAGAACCTGTATTGCTCTATTGCTATGTTCAAACTTCTTTTTATTACTACTTGTTCAATAAGAGGTGTTTTCTTCCTGCATAAAATTTATTTTATAGGGAATTCATTATACTTATTAAAACAACAACATGATATAGACAAAACCAAAGAATAAACATAATGGACTATAGAACCGAGTGTCATATCTAGCAAACTGAGAATGTTGAATTTTTTTGAAAAATCCAACAAACTTAAAATCACCAATTGCCCTAACAATGAAAACTAAAGCACAGACAATACTTCCGATTTTAGATAAACTATTTGCTTCGAACCCCTGCAAATAACCTACTTGAACAACAATAATGACACTAGCTAATAGAATAAGAATGGCTACGAATAATGTTCCCCATATTCTCGGAGTAAAAGCAGGCTTATGTTCTCCCTCTTTTACTGGGATAACAGCAGCAGAACCCCATCGACCTCCAAAAGCCCAATAAATATGCAAAAAACTGATAAACCACAGAAGCCCCACAGCTACTACTATTAATAGTAATTTCATTTATTCGCCCCCAATTTCGTAACTTCAAAGATAACATACACTACCGTATGTTATAGTGAAAATTTTGTCCCTTCAGGTTCTATAACCATATTAGGGACATTTATTATCGAATAATCAATTATGCCTCAGCATAATTCTGTGACATCCGCCGGAGGCTTTCACTTCTTTCAGTGGATGTTTGGACACCCGCTGAAAGAAGTGAAAAGCTCAACCATTTTATCAATATCAAAATTAGGATTTGCTTCAAACCTTGTCATCCATCCTACATACGTTAAATAGGCAAGTCTCGCTCGATCAATTGATTCAGTTTCGTCTACGCCCATTTTTTGATACAATTTTGCAACACAAGAAATTCTTTGTTCTTCTATATCTACTAAACGTGTTGCCACAACAGGATCATATTTAGCCCAAGCATAAATACCATTCTCAATTTTTTTATCTCGATTAAAACTAATCTGTAATAGCTGTTCTAAAGAGGCATCCTGTTGCTCCATACTTTGAACAATCAGCCTTGTTGCATGTACTTCCCAAAAGTCAAGCATAGAATCTAAAAGCTCTTGATGGTCACGAAAATAGTGATAGAAGCTTCCTTTGCTTATTTTTAGCAATCGAGCAAGTGCTTCAATGCGAACTTTATGTATACCTTCATTAGCTAATTGTTGTAATCCTACTTTTATCCAGTCTTCCCTCGTTAATTGCATATCATCTCTCCAATAAAGTACGGTAGCGTATGTTTTAAGTTAGATTACTACTATTCTCATTTTTTGTCAATTATTCATTCTGTTTATTTTTATGAACTTTAATGTTGTTGTTAATCGTAATATTGATCGTTATCACCCTTGATAAAATACAAGCACATACTAAATCAAATAGATTTTCTGTTTTGCCCATTAAAATATCTTCCCCTGTAAATTTCAAGAAGATTTGGATGGTCTACAGCCTAAAAACCCTTGAATACGCATTTAGACCACAAAATTTTTCTGTATATTATTTTAAGTCATATTAGCTTCACATGTATAAGGGATATATCAATGATTTTGTTGGTCAAGTATACAAACAATATAACATTCACGTAATAGAATATACTATATTACACGAAAGGAGATAGCGATATTTGGAATTAAAAAAATTTATTGATCCCCTTCCGATTCCCTCTGCAATAAAACCTATAGGAACATATAAAGGTAAGCCATTTTATGATGTACGTATGGTTGAAACGCTACACAAGTTTCATAGTGATTTACCAAAGACGAAAGTATGGGGTTATAATGGGATGGTACCTGGTCCAACGTTTGAGGTAAAAAAAGAGCATCCTGTATATGTGAGATGGTCAAACGATTTACCTGAAAAACACTTCTTACCTGTTGATACAACCGTTCACGGGGCGCATGATAACCCAGAAGTACGAACTGTTGTACATTTACATGGAAGCCCCAGTGAACCAGATAGCGATGGTCATCCTGAAGCATGGTTTACGAAAAACTTTCAACAAACAGGACCTAGTTTCGTAAAAGAGATTTATCATTATTCGAATCGAGAACGAGCAACCACCCTTTGGTATCATGATCATGCACTTGGGATTACTCGTTTAAATGTATATGCGGGTCTTGCAGGACTTTACTTGATTCGTGATAAAGAAGAAAAATCACTACCTCTTCCTAAGGGGAAATACGAAATACCTCTTATCGTTCAAGATAAATCCTTTAATCCGGATGGTTCCCTATTTTATCCTGCTCAACCAGAAGACCCACCACCAGGTTTACCATACCCTTCTATTGTTCCTCTATTTTTAGGAAATACAATTGCAGTTAACGGGAAAGTATGGCCATTTTTAAAAGTTGAGCCCCGCAAATATAGATTTCGTTTATTAAACTCTTCTAATACTCGCACATACAAGTTCCAATTAAGTGACCTTAGCTCATTCTTTTTAATAGGGACTGATGGAGGCCTTCTTAAACGGCCGATTAAAGTACAAAGTTTAGATGTTTCACCAGCAGAGCGTATTGACATTATTATTGATTTTTCAAGGTTTGAAGGAAAAAAAGTAGTTTTACAAAATGGAATTGATTTAGATAATCCAACTGGTGAGATAATGGAGTTCCAAGTAACGAAACCATTATCCTGCCCAGATAAAAGTAAAATCCCATGCAAATTAAGTAACATTGACTTTATTCCCGTAGAAAAAGTAAAGAAAGTAAGACGATTAACATTAAATGACTCAGAGGATGAATTTGGACGTCTCATGCTTTTATTAGATAATAAAGAATGGGACGATCCAGTGACAGAAACACCTTTATTAAATTCTGTTGAAATATGGGAGTTAGTAAATTTGACCGTTGGGATTCATCCTATTCATATACACCTAGTTAATTTTCAAGTTCTTGATCGTCATGATTTGAATGGAAACTTATTAAATCCTCTCCCAGCTGATTTCGGATTAAAAGATACCGTTCTAGTAGCAGGTGAACAAACCGTCCGAATCATAATGAAGTTTGAGCCCTATTCTGGAGATTATGTATGGCACTGTCATCGTTTAGAGCATGAAGACCATGATATGATGAGACCGTTAAAAATCATACCTTCCAATCTTAATAGACACAAATTAAATTGATAGATACATTAAATAACACGAAAGTCCCTTCAGGATTACTGAAGGGACTTTTACACGTTTGCGAAAAGTGCCTTTATGTACAAGAAGCGCTTTTCAGTCTAAAACTATTTTTTCAGATTGCATTGCTCTAGAAGCTTTTCTAGCATTTCCAAAGTAACTGGTTGTGCCTTAGTAGTTAGTTGATACCCAATCCGTCCATTCGTTTCTACAGTTGCTTGTTGTAAATTCTTGATTTCATGTATACCTTTTTCTCTCAGATGCATAAATAATTGTTGTTCTGACATTTTCGCGCGTAATAAATTCTTTTTTAAGATTTCTCCGTTTTCTATAACAATAATGCTATTTCCATTTAGAAACTTTTCTACTTTTCGTGATTTCAATTCAAAAAAATGAATAATAAGTAAAACACCCGCAAAAATAAACGCAGCAAAAATAGATGGGCCTACTTTCCTACTTAATATAGGTTCTACAATAATACGTCCTATAGAAACCACAATAATAATTTCAGCTCTCGTCATTTGGCTAACAGATTTACTACCTGTCAATTTTAAAACAATAATTCCAGTGAGGATTAAAATAATGCTTTCAAAAAGTATATTCATTACAGCCCAATCCTTTAATAGTGAATTTTACTAGTATTCCCATTAAAGGGTTTTTATGATATTTTAAAGTATCCATTCTCTTTACGTGCCTTATTCTTTGAAGCACCTCACTCCCAGCTAGTAATGGTAAAGCATCAACTTTCTTCATTGCTTCTACTTGTGATTCGTTACGAATCATTGCATACACAGTATGACCTTCTGAAAACATTCCAAAGTCATTACAAGAAGACATTAAGAGCGATGTCGTCATTGACTTAGATACGGACTATATTTATATCCCTAATAGATAACAATAACCCAGTAAACTAAAATGGTTTAATGTAACTTACGATTCAGACAAGAATTTAATAAAATAAGTAATTGCCCAAATGGAAGTCGCGAATTGAGTGACAAAATACATTGTCCATTCAAAAGAAGTCAGTTTTCTCTCTCGTTTAATTTTCTTTAAGTATCTGTAAAATATTAATGTACTCAAAAACATAAGTAATAAAGAGAATTGTTGTAAATCATCGACTATACGTACCGCCATAGACTCCATCACCCTCCTATACAAAATATAGACTATACTTTTAAGGATATCATTTTTTTGGTAATGATTCCCTATATATTTAATGAAGTTAAAAAATGTTTTATGCGATATATGTGTAAAGATAATAAAGTTGTTTAATTTTGTTCTTAGAAATACATTAATTGCCTACTCATAAATTTGATGGGCGATTATTATTTTTGTTTAATAATTGCTTTATTTCACACCATTTGCAATATTCTTTATTTTAATCACGACATTAATAATAGGTTTTGGTCTAAATGATTCTTGCAAGGAATCTCCTAATCTTGGACTTACTGATTTGGAAAAATAAAATTATTATGATCGTCTCAATTACCATTATTTTGGAGAACAATGTGCTATTATATATTCGTAATCAATGAAATAATAAGAAAGAAGGGGTTGTTGTGGAAACAAAGATTATAGAAACAGAGAAGAAAATTGATTCAAAATCCCTTTTGGCTTTGGGATTATTAATTATTTCTGGGATTGTATATCAACTTTTCGCAGTGTTAGGAGATAATATACCTGAAGTATTGGGAATGATTCTTGAAGCTTTATGGAATCTTGTATTATGTGGAATTATAGGATACTATTTTTTAGGGAAAATATCATTAGAGCAATTTAAACATTTTAATATTAAGACATTACTTTGGGGTTTGCCTTTAACAATTATCGTAGGGATGGCTTCCAACTTAATATTCAGTTACATTTTTGAACCTGCAACTAAAAATTCCGTTGCTGAAGTAATAAGTATTTCTATGATTTTATTCCGTGTACCCTTTATGTTAATGGGTGAAGAGTTGATTTGCACTAATATAATTATCGCATTACAAAAATTAGGATTAAAATTTGGCACGGCATCATTAATATGTAGTTTGTTGTTCGCTTTGTGGCATATTCCAGCTTATGGTTTTGTGCCAATGCAGTTATTAATAACTATAATCCCAATTAGATTAGCACTAAATTATATATGGAAAAATTCGAAAAGTATTTGGATAAGTTGGATTTGTCACTTTATTTTTGACTGTATTTCATTTGTACCAATGCTTTTTAAATAACCATTTTATTTTTAAAAGGACTTTATTATTTGCGTATTGTATAAAGAACAAGAGCACTCAGCTATTGAGTGCTCTAAAAACATTAATTTTGATTCAAAACATTCTCCTCAAAATATCCCCCCCAATCTGGGCGTCTTCCATCCATATCTGTAAATCCATACTCTCTTCCTAATTCCCATGAACTTAACGCTCGTCCCGTTTTTTCATGAACATTTGGATCACTTGCTAAAGCTGCTACTGCTCTTCCAACGAAGAAAGGAGTTTCTGATGCGATAAAATGAGGGTCTTGTTTAGCTCCTTCTCGCCAATTCTCCTCTGTTACACCAAATATATCTAACATCGCTTCTGAACGAAGGAATCCTGGACTAACTGCGACAGCTGTAATATTGTGTTGTTCTAAATCTTTCGCCATAGCTTCTGCTAAATGAATTGTTGAGACTTTTGCTAAACTATAGTACAAATTACCTCGATATTGATAATCGACACCATCTGTAATTTCAATAACAAGTCCCATTTTATTTTTCACCATTAATGGTACACCGTAATGGCTTGTCATTATATGAGAATGAACAGCTCTTTGTTGCATAAGTAGTCCGTTATGTAGGTTGTGTTCCCAGAAAGGTTTCTCCCATTCCGTTAAAGGATCGCCGCCCCAAACATCGTTTACTAAAATATCAAGCTGTCCATTTTGTTCGTCTTGAATCTTTGTAAATAATGCTTTAATATCTTCTTCTACTGTATGATCAACACGAACTGCAATTCCTTTTCCGCCTTGTTTTGTAACAAGCTCTGCCGTTTCTTCAATCGTTTCAGTTCTTCCCATACAGGATAAATTCCCTTTTGTACTTCTTCCTGTTACATATACAGTTGCACCGGCTTCACCAAGCATCATCGCAATACCTCTTCCGGCGCCTCGTGTTGCTCCGGCCACAACTGCTACTTTACCTTGTAATGGTTTCATGTGATTCTCCTTACTCTTTATAATCAAGTATAATTATTTTCGGTACCCCGTTCTGATTTTAAGAAGGGGTTAAAATAATATTAATTAAATTTGATTAGCATTGCACCCTATGCTTCGTTGTGCAGCAGCGAAGTTCGTGCTTTTTTGTTCGAAATCAGCACATCTAAATAGTGCTGATTGTACATAACGCCTAATATGTTTCCGAAGGGATCAACTACGAAAGCCGTGATGAATCCCACGCCGCGCTCTGTAGGTGCCTCATACTCTTTTGCTCCCATAGACAGTAGCTTATTGAAAGTTGCTGTTACATCATCAACATGCCAGTACACTATAGAGCCAGATGGGCCGGTCACTGAATCAGCTGGCGCATAACGGCTATCGATTAAACCTAGCTCGTGTTGGTAGTCGCCAATGCGAAATTCGGCATATCCTGGACGTTCAAAGTATGGTTCACTTCCTAATAGGTCAGCGTACCATTTCTTTGCGGCTGCTAGATTATCTGTCCAAAAACTAACTGTGGTTAGCCCTCGTAATGTCTGTGTATTGCTCATAATCGATCTCCTCCATAATGTTGAGTAATATTTCCACATACTAAAACGAAATAACACCTTCTGAATTACCTTTAATTCACATATAAATAACCCATTCTCTTATCCATATTCAAGAAAATGCCCTTTTAATGGCAGATCATGAACGTAACGATTTTTTTGTAATTAAACAATAATATTGTGAATCAATAAGAGCAATACATACAAACAAGGCTATTCTATTCAAAACACGCCCCCTCATAATTTTTATTCTTTTTTAAACTGAAAATCCACACGGTTCGTTCGTTTTATTTCCCCAATTACTTTGCCAATCCCTTCTTCAATCTTTTCTTCTTTTACATTAGATACATTTAACTTTAACAATCTCTCTTTATGAAAGTTACTTAAATAATTTTTATCAATAGAATCTATGCTTATTTGACTCTTGCTTAAATTTTTAATAAATGTGTCCGTGACTATATTTTTTTTCAACTGTAAACAAGTGTGTATTCCAATTGGATCTACTGTTCTAGAAGTAAACAAATGTGGATTTTCATTTTGAACACCTTCTACTACTGCCGCTAGTTTTTTTGACCTATTGTAGTAAGATGCTTTTATTTTATGTTTATGCCGATCAAACATTCCGCTCTTTATGTAAATTTCTAAAGCAGCTTGCGAAATCATAGGACTATCGATATCTAAAATCTTTTTATACTTATAAAAGGCATCTGCAATGGATTGCGGGATGACTGCAACACCGACTCGCAAACCAGGAAAGATGATTTTCGAATAACTTTTTAAATATATAACATGATTACAATTTTCTTGGCTGTAAAACGGATCTACTTTTGAACCAGTTTCTAAATCTGCTAAATAGTCGTCTTCTACTATAAATACATTATATTTCTTCGCAAGTTTAATAATCTTTTCTCTCTCTTTTTTAGAATACGAAGTTCCAAGTGGATGATGAAATCTTGGAGTTGTATAAAAGAATTTAATTTTTTCTGTGCTGAATATCCGCTCTAGTTCATTTAAATCTATCCCCTCATGCGTACGCTTAATTCCGATTACAGGAATGTTATTTGTTTCTACATATTCAATATATAAATGGTAACTTGGCTGTTCAATTAGAATCATATTATGTTCATTCGGAAATGGTATAGAAGTTAGTATTGCAAGTGCTTGCTGCACACCTGACGTTATAAATATATTATCTTCCTTCGTGAAAACTTGATAGTTTGCTAACTGTTTTTGCACAACCGAAATTAAAGATGGTAACCCTTTCGGTGTTCCGTATATAAACAAATCATTCTTATAGGTATCAATCGCTTTATTAATGCAATGCTGAAAATCTAAGTATGGAAAAACATCTGGATCTGGGGCCGAAGAAGCGAAATCAATAATCTCGTTACTTTCTACGTAACTTCCAGATTTCTTAACAACGTAGTATCCACTTTGAGGTACAGAATAAATAATATGACGCTTTTCCAATTCATGCAGCGCTCGTATTACAGTCGCTTTATTACATTCATATTGTGTAACAAGCGACCGTATAGACGGTAATTTCTTTCCTTCTTTTATCTCACCATTTTGAATCATACTTTCTAAGTCGTTCAAAACATGTAAATATTTATACATCATTACACCTCCTATTTTTTTGTACCGGTACAGTTTGTATTTGTTCACATTGTAGCACTAGATCAGAAGGATTACTATGTACTTATACTGGCCAGTAAGAAATCAACTACTATGAGGTGGAATTATGAAAAATACAACAAAAGCATATATATCAGCATTACTCTATTCATTTATTATTGGGTTTTCATTTATGTTTGTGAAACTAGCACTAACCATTACGAGTCCTCTTGATACTCTGGCTCACCGTTTTACAGTTGCCTTCATAGCAGCAACCATTCCGGTTATTTTCGGTTTTGTAAAGTTAAATATATCATTTAAAAACATACTTACACTTTTACCACTCGCAATATTTTATCCAGCATTGTTCTTTGCTTTCCAAGCATTTGGCTTAGTATATACAAGTTCATCTGAGGCTGGAATTATACAAGCAACGATCCCTATATTTACGATGATACTAGCTTCCTATTTTTTAAAAGAATATACGAATACATGGCAAAAAACATCAGTATGTATTTCTGTCATAGGTGTCATTTATATATTTGTTATGAATGGTATAGGGGCTCATGAAACGAGCTTTATCGGTGTTATTCTCATTTTATTATCGGCATTATCATCTGCTTGCTACAATGTATTAGCTCGAAAAATGACAAAGAAATTCAAGCTGATGGATTTAACATACACAATGACAGCAATCGGTTTTATTAGTTTTAATTTCATCGCAATCATTGACCATATGAACAAAGGTACAATAACTGTATACTTTAAGCCATTTACGAATGGAACATTCCTTATCTCAATTTTATATTTAGGATTACTATCTTCCTTACTGACAGCATTATTATTAAACTATTCATTATCTTATATTGAAGCAGCCAAAATAAGTGTTTTTAGCAACTTATCTACACTTATTACCATTATCGCAGGCGTTGTATTCTTACACGAGCAAATTGCCTACTATCATATTGTCGGTACACTTATGATTGTTCTTGGAGTAATAGGCACAAATTTTCTAGAAAAAAAAGGAATCATAGCGAAAAAGAAGAATACCTCCTTGAGTAAATAAAAAGTGAGGGGTAAATAATGCAGAACTCTAATACGATCGATATCCGTAATATACATGAGCTAGAGAACGAATTATCTACTTTATTAAGTAAACCCATTTCTTCAGGAGAAGATTTAGAAAATTGGCTGAAAATACAGTCGAAATTAATATGGGAAATCGAAGAACAATTGCGATCACACTATATTGACTTTCAATGTAATACAGATAACAAAGAAATAAAAGATACGTTTGAATATGATCAACAATATGTAAGGCCTCTTTTGAAACGTTATCAAAATTCCTTTGATAATAAATATTTAGAGTCACCATTTCGAATGCAACTTGATCCAAAAACTTATAGCTTACTAGATAAAAAAATAAAAAATGCGCAAACATTATTTTGTGAAAAGAACATTGATTTAGAAGTAAAAGAAGACAAATTAGTAACCGAGTACTTCGAAATTACAGGCAGTTTGACTGCACTATGGGATGGCGAAGAAAAAACAATTACTGAACTACAGTCTTACTTACAAAATCCGAATCGTGATATACGAAAAAAAGCAAAAACGCTCATTTCTGAAAAATTTTTATCTGTTGAAAATAATTTACAACATATTTTAAATGAATTAATTGCAATCCGTCACCAAAAGGCAAAAAACATTCAATTAGATAATTATCGTGATTATATGTTTAAAAAACATGAACGTTTTGATTATACGGCTGATGATTGCTATGAACTTGCAGAATCCGTTCGTAAATACGTTGTGCCACTTATTGATAATATATTTAATGAGAAAAAAGCTGAACTTCAAGTAGATACACTTCGTCCGTGGGATTTAAAAGCAGCCGCACCAAATCAAAAAGTATTAAAACCCATTGAAGACGAGAGTGATTTAATCGAAAAAAGTTCTCATATTTTACAAAAACTAGACCCAGAATTTTCTGCATTATTGAGCCGTATGCATAAAAATGATTGCTTAGATTTAGAAAGTCGTAAAGGAAAAGCACCTGGAGGATTTTGCGAACACTTACCTGCTTCTCAATTATCTTTTATTTTTATGAATCTCAATCATACACATTATGATGTTACTACTTTCCTCCATGAAATGGGCCATAGTATTCATAATGAATGTATGAAGCAGCTAAAGCTACAAAAATATTTAGAAATCCCTTCAGAATCAGCTGAGCTAGCCAGCATGACAATGGAATTGTTTTCGATGGAGTATTGGGATACATTTTATGAGAATACAGAAGAATTTATAAAAGCAAAATTAGATTTCTTTAAAGATATTGTTAAGTATTTACCACAAATGCTTATCGTTGATCAATTCCAACATTGGATGTATGAAAATCCAAATCAAACTGCTAAAGAAAGAAATGAAAAATATTTAGAATTACATAACACTTACCAATCGAATGTGGTAAATATTGAAGGTTATGAAAACTGGATAGCAACTGGCTGGTTACCTGTACTACACATATTCGAAATACCATTCTATTATATCGAATATGCAATCGCGCAACTTGGTGCATTGCAAATGTATAAACAATATAAAGAGAATCCTAAACAAGCACTACAAAATTACAAAAAAGCATTATCTCTAGGTAGCTCTGAATCCTTACCAGAGGTATATGAAGCAGCTGGAATTCGTTTTGATTTTTCTAGTGAGACAATAAAAGAATTAATGGCATTTGTAGAAGAGGAATTAAATTTACTTGAACAAATATAAGTAAAAAAGATGCACCTATACTTTTAGGTGCATCTTTTTTACTGTATTCTCTTCTAATTAGTTTCAATTTTCATCTCGCTTTATTAATAAGCTCTATATATTGTAGGTCCCCATATCCTATTGTTGGAAAAAGATTAAACAACCTTTTTAGTAACTCTTGTGTTGGTAAATCTTTATTTTTGGAGATATACTTTACTACTACATTATTTTTTTTTAGCATCTCTAAATATAAATCTATCGCCTGATACATTACAGGTAGTATCTCATGAGATGGCTTTTTATGATTTACTAGAACTTCATTGTAAACAGAAAAATAGTTCCCTAATTCAAGTTCAATTTGACTTACTTTAAATTCATCCTCTCTGAAGCTATTTAAGTATACTTTTCCCTTATAATCAGACTGTTCAAGGTAAGAAAGTACGGTAAGTAGATTCATTTGGCAAAACATATCCTCACCAAACCATAAAACGATACATTTATACTCTTTCTTAAAAAGATTCTCTAAAGGATGAATAACCTTTTTCATATAATTTTCTACAGTACCTTGATGTCCTTCTGCCCTTGTTTTAATAAACTCATCATCAAAAATCTGTGCAGTAGTCGCATTTACACACATAGCTTCATTAAATGGAGCGTAATCAGACTCCCCCATTAGTCTTTCACTTTTAAATTCTTCATACATAAATTGACCATTTAATATGTTTAGTACATCTTTATCAAACAGCTCACTCTTCGCATTTCGTAACTGATTAACTTCAATTTTTCTAGAAAAATTCATTCTATCCCACTCCTTGCCATCATTGATTGAGAGTTTAATAAATGATTGAACCGGTATTTTGTTAAGTTGGAATTTTCCTGGGGTTATACCAAAAACAGTTTTAAATGCTCTACTATAAGCCTCTTGCGAAGAGTAATCGTAATCAAATGCGATATCAATTATCTTTCTATCATTCGTCAAATCTTCCGTTGATAAATACAATCTTCTAAGAAGAATATATCGTCTAATACTTATCCCTGTTACTTGATGAAATTTAAACGAACAGAAGTAAGGAGAATACCCCATATAATCAGATAATTTATCTAATGAAAACTCCTTTTTTAAATTGCCCTCAATCCATTCAATCATTAGCTGTATATGTTCATTCATTTATCTCCCTCCTCACTAAATATTATAAGAAGTATCCACTTCTTTCTTTTGATATTTCTTGTGGTTTATAACATTAACCACCCTCTAGAACCTTTAAATATCATATGTAATTACTAATTTCATATTTTTTCAGCTATCTTATTTTGTCATACATTTACTTAACTTTCCAATAAAGTGAAACTTTAATCAGTGGGGAGTTTGTTCCTCCCCACTGATTATTATCCCATACTAATCGGACTTTTATGGGATAAATCTTTTTTAAAGGATTCTACCAAATAAAACACGAAATTTGTAAGTTAATGAACTAGTAGTTTTGTGAGTGGAAAATTTATGTTTGGAAAGGAAGTTAAAATGAATAATATAGAAAAAGAGATACTTAAACTAATTAATAAACTATATCCATTGGATTTTATTGAAATGAAACCAATAACAAATGAAATGTATCAATGTCTCACAGCACAAGGTACTTACTTCGTTAGAATTACAAACTATAAAACATATGAAGAGCAATTAGAAGAAGTTACATATACGAACTTTTTATATCAAAAGGGCTTAGGAGTCCCTGCCATAATACCTTCTTTAAAGGGGAATTTAGTAGAGAAAATAACATTAGACAAAGAAGTTTTTGCTGTATTATATAAAGCTGCTCCTGGTATACATTTACCAAGAAACGACTGGAATTCTAATGTATTTAAAAAGCTTGGTCAACAAATTGGAAAATTACATCGTATATCTAAAAACTTTGAAAGAATTCAACCGGTAAATCATATAAACGACTGGTATGAAAATGAAGAATATAATTTTCTTAACTATATCCCTAAAGAAGAAACTACTATAAGAGAAATTGCATCTGACGTTTTAGCTTCTATAAAGGAACTGCCAAAGAATCCTTCAAATTATGGCTTAATACACGGAGATTTATGGTTAGAAAACATATTAGTCGAAAATAATTCAAATTTAACAATGATTGATTTTCAAGACTGTGAGAAACATTTTTATATATTTGATTTAGCAGTCCCAATTTATAGTGCGATAGAGTATTCATTCGTTGGGAATGGTAACATAGTTGACTATGAGAGTTCTATTACAAAAGCAATAGTTGAAGGATACAAAGAGGAAAATGATTTACCTAAAGAGATGCTAGACCAGCTACCATTGTTTACTAAATTAAAAGAGATATTCGAATATAGCTTAATGCATATGTATTGGGATAAAGAAGAATTAACTGAGGAAGAAGTACGGATAATGAATCTTTATAGAATGAAGATAGAAAATAAGTATACCTATATCAATATTTAAAAATGCTGTTGTTTAACTAAAGTTTCCTTGTAGTTAAACAACAGCATTTATTAATTAGCTACTAGATAACCTTTGTTTCATTACTTATAAATACTGATTCAATAATCTTTTCAAATACACTTCATTTTGCGGAGATATTTCCTCAGAAAATCTAGCTGCAATAATAATAGGAGCCCATTGAAAGATCTCATCTCTTGTTAGATCAGTATTACTGCAATATATATGTAAATACATTTCAGCTAATTCCACTGAATTCTGTGAATACAATAAGTATGTCCGAAACACATCTGCACGAATATCACCTGAACTAGCATCAACCCAATCTATAATATTCACATCACCATTACTCATAATTAAATTAAACGGATGAAAATCACCATGACATACTCTAGGTTCAAATGTGATTGAATCTAACTTTTTTAATATATTTCCCTTTTGTTTTTCATCCAGATCATGCACGGAGTTAATTTGACGATAAAGCCTTTCTTCCATCGGTTCTATTTCATTAGAGTTCACAGATATAGCATGAATTTTTTGTTGTACACTAACACATATACTTATGTAATGCTCCGCTTTACTCAATTTATTAAGCAAAAGCTCACCAACACTTTCCCTTTCTACATATTCCATAATAATAGCTTGTCTACCTTGTATCTCTGTAACTTCAAATACTTTAGGAACGTGTAAACCACATGAATATGCATACTTTTGTTTTCGTGCTTCGTATAGAGATTCTGTATTAGGGAGGTATTCTTTAAACAATTTCACAACTTTATTATCACAAAGATAAATTTCAGCCGTATTTCCTTTGGCTATCGGATTTCCTAGATTCAATTCATTTCTCTCCTTACAGTAAATTAGAATAACGCCTTATAGTCCTCTATAAATTCAGTGTAATTATACTGAAACCCTTCTTCATGAAAATGAAAAAAACTTACCCCTCCCTATAATTATATAGAAAGTGGTAAGTTTAATTTTCTAGGAATATCGGAATGAAACTCCGGTGTATGTAAAACAGAAAATGAATACCCTTGTTGAATAAACAATACTTCAGTATGTTTACTTTCAAATGGAACACCATTTTTCTTAAAGTTATTTTGGATTTGTTGTAAAAACGCATGATCCGGTGTTCCGAATGAAACATGTACTTTCGGTGGTAAAGCTTTCATCGCGATTGGAATCCACGGTCGCTGCCACCAGGTTGCAACGATATATGCAGTGCCAACTATAACAAAGTTGAAAATATCCCCATCTTCCTTCGTTTTCATGTCTAGATTTGATTTCAACCATTCCGTAAATACAGGTACACTTTTAACCGGAAGACCAATTTCCCTTACGTATAAAATGTTTAACGGTGAATGCGGGACTAATACCTCTTCTTTAATATAACTATGTGCGATAATTTCGAGAAGATTTCCATCACCATCTTTAAAGTATAAATTGAATAGACCGCTCTCCTCACCAATTGTATGACCATCTTTCCATTTCACAATGAGTAATCCAGACTCTTTAAGCCATTTTGCCGTTTCATGAAATTTTGAATATGGGATCTCAAAAGCGAAATGCGCAGGTGCAATTGGTTCATATACTTCTTGAAAACTAATTGTTGTATACGGTGTTACTTCAAATTGAATATATGATGCGGTTTCTTTTTTTATTGGAAAAGATAATATGTCTTTATAAACTTGTTTTACCCCTTCTATAGAAACCGTTTGTAATTTTATATCTGATATATGTGTAATCACTTTACATTCCCCCTTGTTTCTTATTATCTATTCTTATTGTATTACACTTATAAATAGATAAAATCAAACCGAAGGGTGGATTTTTTATATAAAAACTACAACTTTAGTATGAATATGTTAGCTCCAATTACTTTTTATTTCCTCTATAACAACTTCTGGTTTATCCCAGTGTAACAAATGTGTAGTATCAGAGATTAATTTTACTTTCGCACCAGTTTTTAATTTGAAAATTTTTACTGTCTTTTCTCTATAATCATCCCATATCTGCGGTAGTGTAGCTCGAAGTAATACAATATTAGATGGTAACTTCTCATATATACCTATCGTTTCATCCTTATGCATACCTCTTACTATATTACCAGCTGTTGTACCTCTCGCATGCCAACATACTTTATTATCCATTTCAATCCCTAGATCTTTTACAGCAACTTCTAATAATGGAGATCACCTAGTATATGCTTCTTTTTCACTTTTGAAAAATCCATCCCAATTATTAAAAATATATTCTTCAAAATCCTTTTCGTAATACGCGATTTCCTCTTCAAGCGTTTCTTCTTGAAGCCTTTTTGTTTGATATCCTCCATCAATAAGAATGCTTCCTAGTACTTTTTCTGGATTATTTAATAAATAAAATAGTGCTACAAAACTTCCCCACGAATGTGATAAAAAATAGAAATGTTCAATTCTCAGTTCATTTATTATTTCATTTAACCAGTTTGCTAAATTCAGCATCTCACAATCTTCCGTTCTTTCAAAGGGCGGTGTTTTACCATGCTCAGGTGCATCAATGGAGATAAATCTATACTCTTCCTTTAATTCCTCTGCAATTTCTATAAAACTTAAACTCGTACTACCTACCCCATGTAAACAAAAGATAACGGGCTTTTCATTATTTCCCCACTCAGTAATATGCGCGTTTATTTTTTCGTTGTTAATATAGTAACGTTTCAAAATAATTATCCCCTATATTTCAATTTTCAAATTACCACTTTACCTATTTCTATGATTTTTAAGTTTCCCCTGCATTCTTTTCCACAAAAAAAGCTGATTTTCTTTTAAAGAAAATCAGCTTTTACGTTAAAATACACTATGATTTAACAGCAATAATCATAAACCTTTTTGAATTCGTACGAATATCTTTTTCGGAACTATTAGCGTCAATGAACTTTTGTAAAATATTAAAGTCCTCTTCTTTTTCTCCAAATCTAGGAATAATAGGCGTATGTTTTAATAAGAAAATAAGATCCTCAGGAGTACTGTAATAATCAGTAACATCATATTCACGTACTTGTACGAGTTCAAATCCTGCACTAATAAGTTCACCCATATAATTATCTTTTAACGTACCATCTCTTTCACCTAAACATTGCCCTCTACCAAATGCTTCTTTAAGATTTAATTTATCATGTTCGCTAACTTGTTGTGTTAAGAAAAAAGCACCTTTTTTCATTACTTTTGCCAATTCAGGTGCTACAAACGGCGCATGACAACTTGAAGTAATATCAAAATGAGCATGCGGAAACGTTAAAAATTCCGAATCCATTTGAAGAAATTCAACATTTTGTACACCTGCTTTATTCAAATTGGAATGTGCTGTTTTGATCATTCCTTTAGAATTATCTATTCCAATCAGTAATGCAGCTGAAGATGCTATTTTTAATATATTCTCTCCTCCACCTGTGCCAACATCAAGTAGAATATCTGATGGTTTACATCTTTCTTGCACTTCGCCATAAAAGTCCCAAGTGTCACCTACAGTTTCACACTTTAGCTTACTAAAGTCCCACCCATTTAATCGTCCCACTTTATCATAAAAACTTTTATACTCTAATTCATTCATGTTATTATTTCCCCTTTGTAAAAATGCATTAACTGTTTAGATGATTCTCGAAATAGACTCATAGTTGATATTATCGTGAAAGGGCCTACGTCTTCTTTTATATCTGCTACGCATTTTTTCAGCCCCGAACAACTAGTTACTTCGAACGATACAGCATTTCATCTATATCACTTCATCTGGAAGACTGCATATATAATAACCTATAACACTATTTAATTATATATTATAAAATACAAATTACTAAAACGATATGTTTCGACAAACCCCATTTAGTTTACATAATAATATTATATTTTATTTTTATCGATATATTCTAAATGTCCTCTTCCCCAACCACACATACTATCCAAAACAATACTGACTGTTTTTCCATGCTCAGTTAAGCTATATTCCACTTTAGGTGGTATTTCTTGATAAATTTCGCGTTTTATTAGTTGATCGTGCTCTAATTCACGAAGCTGCTTCGCTAATGTTCCTTGAGAAATGCCTGGCATTAATCGCTTTAATTCACCAAACCGTTTCGTTCCATCTGTTAATAATATAAATAAAATGAGTGGCTTCCATTTCCCACCGATTATTTGTAATGTCGCTATTACCCCTTTTAATTTCGGTTCCTCTAAATTCACTTTCCTCACCACTCCCCTCAAATCATAAATTATAATGAGTAATTTTTTATATTATGTATCCATATAACAAGCGATTAGTACGAAATTTGCGACTATGTACATATAAAGTGCGTACTTTTCACTTGCAATCTTTTAGCGAATAATAAAAGCATAGCAGTTTTATTTTAAAGTTTTTATTAAAGGAGGGGCTAAAATATGTCTATTACTACATTAAAAGATACTCGTATCGTTATCATTGGTGGAAGCTCTGGTATTGGATTAGTAACAGCAAAACAAGCAATCGAACAAGGCGCACATGTTATTATTGCAGGACGCTCGGAAGAAAAATTAAAAATTTCTCGAGAATTAATAAATAACAACCATCTTCAAACTTATGTATTGGATAATCAAAATAAAGAGCAATTACAAGATTTTTTCAAGACAGTTGGGAATTTTGATCATTTATTCACACCGGGAGCCTCTTACACACTTGGACCAATAACCGCTACAGAGGAAATTGCTGAAAGCAGCTTTATCGGAAAGTTTTGGCCACAATATTACGCCGTAAAATATGCGATTCCTTTTCTTTCAAACTCTGGATCTATCGTGTTAATGTCCGGTGCATTTAGTCAAAGACCACTTAAAGGTGCACCTGCTTATGGCGCTTGTAATGGTGCTATTGAAAGCTTAGGGAAAGCTTTAGCTGTTGAATTAGCTCCTATTAGAGTTAATGTTGTTTCTCCTGGAACGATACGAAGAGAGAATGAACAAAATGAGAAAAGACTAGCTGCTTATGAAGATTATAAATCTCTTTCTCTTGTACAGAGACCTGGGTATAATGATGAAATTGCACATACTGTCCTGTATTTAATGCAAAATGGTTTTACTACAGGCAATGTATTGTTTCCTGATGGAGGATACACATACCATTAAATTATTTAAAACAAAAGCCCCTTATTAAGGTGGCTTTTGTTGCTAATTTAGAAACTGCTGAAGTAATACAGGATCCTTTTTTAAAAGTTCTGCTAAAAACAAAAGTTGAGGAAAAGGTTGTAAGATTAACTCCTTATCCACTTTTTCTTTCAATATAGCCATTCCACCTTGCTTAATATAATCGTTTAGTGTTATTTCCTTACTACAAATTAGCCTAATATCACTTACTGAAAGTAATAATAGTCCGTTTGTTTCAGAAGATGGATTTGGTTCATTTTCTGAATGTGCAATATACATAATAGATAAAGTTTCATATGGACTATCAATAATTAATATTGGAGCGACTTCATTTTCTACTTTTATTTTCTTTGATTGTGCATTCCAATTCTCTTTGTAGTATGTACTTGGTGAACTCAATATAGTAATATCAATAGCAGCTTCTTCTTTCACTTCTCTTTTAGCGGTTTCTACTGCTGTCTCATTGTTTTCTTTATGGCCTCCCAGCCTTACTACACCTAATGTATCGCCTTTTCTTGTTGGACCAACTTGAAAAATAAATAGATTATTATAAAGAACATACGCGCCAGATGTTCTTACGTCTCTATTAATATCTATCAAAATTCCCCCTCCAAATCATTAAAACATTATGAAACACTACTATTTAGATTTGCATGTCTACTAAGTTTAATTTATGGTCTGTTGCAACCTTTAAAAGGAATGCAATTTTTAGATTTTGGGATTTACATCTACTTCGAAACTCAACTTTATCTTAAATATTGACATTGTGTGAGAGTCAACTATTTTTAACAACTTAAATTATATTTCTTCAATTATTTACCCTTATACTTTCTTGCTCCTCAGGGCTATAAATATTGATATTAGTCCGTTCACAGCTAATAATATTACTGTAATACTAGCGAGTAAAGCTACATCTGCTGCAAACAATTTAATCGTATGCCACGGTGAATTTGTGCAATAAATAAGAAGTGGGATCAAAATACTAGATAATAGTAGAAATATACTCCCAACGAACAGCCAAGTTTGTTTTTTACAAGTTTTCTTACGTTTATACTTTTTCATTAACATAATTGATGTAATAATGAGTGAGAGTGTGACTATCGACATAACAATTTGTGTGAATGGTATGTTTTTAGGGATATCACCAGGTTTTTCCCCATTCAAAATACTAATAATCCCCTTTTTCAATACCGTTAGTGCTGTTTCTTCTAATACATGATTTTTATTCGTTAAAATCACACCAGCCCAGCCATTTTTATTTAAAGTAAACATTTCTGCACGAGCATCAGGCGTTGATCCTGAATGCCAAACCATCGTTTCGCTTACATTTATATTTGTTGTTCTTAATCCAAACCCATAACTTTTTTCTGAATTTATTTTATAAAGCGGTGATAGATAAAGATCCATGCTTTCTTTCTTTAAAAATTGAGTGTGGTCTTGGTGATTCAAAAACATTATAAATTGAATCATATCTTCCAAATTCGCGGTAATATAACCATACGGTGCTCCAGCATTATCATAAGACACTACACTTTTTCTTGGTATACCAAACAACGACTGATAACCTGTTAAATAGCCTTTTTCATATGCACTTTCTTTATTTGCCGCTGCGCCATTCATTTTTAAAGGCTGAAAAACATGCTTTTCTATATATGAAGAATATGTTTCATTTGTGACTGCCTCAATAGGGGCACCAAGTATCATATAATTTGCATTACTATATTGATATTCTTCCCCTGGTGGGGCATTTAATTTTACTTTTGAAAGTTTCATTACATTTTCCTTTAATGCTTTAGAACTCTTCAATTGTTTATCTGATAATGCTAAGCCTTCATATGTGTTTATTCCACTTGTATGAGTTAGTAGATGTTGGATTGTTATATTTGAAGTTGATTGTGTGTCTTTTAGTTTAAACGAAGGAAGATGTTGTTGAACTGAATCCTCTAATTTTATTTTTTTATCTTCTATTAACTTGACTATAGCTAAAGCTGTTAAAGATTTACTTATTGAGCCAATCGCAAATGGGGTTTTACTAGTTACCTTTTTTTCAGACTCCCCAGTAATCCCCCATGTTTTTGTAAAGAATACATCTTTATGATGTACAATTGCAACGGAAGCTCCAGGAATGTTCTGTTCCTTTATAAATTTTTCAATATACTTATCTAATGTAACTTTAATATTTTGCTGAGCATAAACTTTTGGATGTGCAATACATAACATTAATACATTACAAACTATACAAATTAGAAACAATTTATATTTCGATATCTTCATCTTAATGTACTTCGGATAACTTTCTTTTTTTATAAATTACTAAAATTATAGATATTAATAAAGAAACCATTAAACTAATCATTATTAATATAGAGTTCCACCATTGATTTTCTGCTATTCGATATAAAAGATTAAAATTAAAGTTATTTTCACTGTTGGTTGGATTAAGGGATTCAGTTAAAAATATTGAAAGTGTAGTTTGTGAAATGAGGTATGTAATAAATGCGACGAATATGCCAATTATGATTAATGTATTAGATTTTTTATTTATATTTTGAAGTTGTTTCATTTTCACTCGCAGATCAATTTCATTTATCTCCAAAAAGTCTTGAACAAATAATTGAGGCGTTCCTAGGTCATTTATACTTTCCTCACCATGTTCACGACATTCTTGAATATGCTCTAATATTTGTTGCTTAATATTTTCCCTTTCTTCTAAGCTGATATCGTATTGCTTTAATTCCTTAAGTACATCAGTTAAAAATTGATTTTCTTTACCGTTTAATTCATTCCTCATTTCAGAAGGTCTCCTTTCAAACCACTTTTTAATAATGTTTGAATATCAGATTGCAATTCTAACCACTCATTAATTTTCTTCTCAAGACGTATTTTCCCGTTTTCATTAATTTCATAATAGATTCTAACTTTACCACTGTCTGTTACTTCTTGATAAGTATTTACCCACTCTTGATTTTTTAACTTAGTTAAAATAGGGTAAATACTTCCTACTCCTTTCAATTTTAAATTGTGTACTTCAAGTTCTTTCATAATTTCATAACCATAACTTTTCTTTTTCGACAAAATAGATAACACACACATTTCTAAATGACCTTTAATTAAACTTGTTTTGTCCATAGGATAAATTTAACAGAAATATATACTTCATTCAAGTATATATTTCTGTTAAATTTAAAAATTCTAATAATTATACAATCACTAAAAAAGTAGCATATTCCTTTTGCTATTATCCAAATAACCTAAATTATTATCCCGAAAAAACATTTTTATACGTCAATAATTATATAATAAATGATTATAATTAACGATTTAAAACTAACTCTCGCAGATAAATGTATTTACATCTTAGAAAGACTAACAAAACTTAAACATAAATGCCAACCTGTAATACCTTTCAGTTTAAAATTTAAGAATAATTTATATTGGTATTACAAATAGATTTTTCTTGCTCTATTATCTATCTACCTTAACACGTTTAAAGAAACTCTTCTTCAACATAAAAACTCATTTGCAGATTATTGCAAATGAGTTTTTAATCCCTAACTGACCACTATTTTTTATTCTTCTTAATTTAATTATTTTTCTCAAGACATTCATAAACTGCCATCATTTCTCGCTTATTCAACTCACGAATTCGATTAAATATTAGAATGTCTGCAACATCCTCAGTTCGTAAGCTTTCATCCACAACATCACTAACTTTTCCGGTTAACCATGTTTGCACATCTATTCCATCAACGATTTCTTTAAGCCCTTCATCATTAATACCACTTGCATTACAAGTTATACATGGAATTGTTAATTTAAACACGCCATCATGTAGATTATCTTCGGTTATAACTTTCTTACCGTTACAGAATGGACACTGGTTGCTTTTTTTAATTTTATTAATTTGGGTAACTAATTTTTTGTAACCAAATGCTTCGTATACATATGTTAGTTTTTTATATTTACCATTTGTGAAATACTTATCTATAATGGTTTCTCTTGTTTCATAAACATTAGGAAAATCACAAATAGTTACTTGATTGTTGAAGCAAATGGATTCTATATTTCCTTTTATTTCATCCCAGAATGGTAAAACATTTTGTAACACCATTTCATAATTTGAAAAGCTTGCTTGTTCTAATTCAAACATTTTCAGTGCGACTTGTATATTTCTAGGTAATAAAGAAACATCTTCTGTCATAATCATATCGTCACCTACGATAGATTTCAATTTGACGAGTACAGGCAAATCTCCTACAATTTTTAATACTTCGTTAAGCGGCTGATTAATAATTTCACGAATATCTGTATCTCCAAAATTAAGTGGTTTGTGGTGATTTAATAAAGTCCCCTTACAAATTGGACATTTCATCATTTCTTTAGAAGTCTTAATATCTTCTTTAATAGCTGCTTTTGAAATAACAATATACCCGCCAATAATCGTATTAAATCCTACCCATGTTCTACGTGTCTTTCCTTTCTTATCATAAAAGGACTTATCAAAATAGCCGTACCAAAATGTATGTTTTTCTTCCTCAGACATATCATTATAGCTCTTTGACAAATCATGACCAAGCTCATTTTTAATTTCTTCAAATAGAAATTCTATTTTTTCATATTGATAAAATTTTAATACTTTCATGATTTCCGGATCGAATAGACCATCCCAAAATGGAACATTTTTATCTTGAATTGTAATTTCTTTATCAAAAACTTCAATTTGAAGACGTCCCGAACATGATGGGCAATGATTATCCTGAGAATAGAAATCGAAGCTTCTCGTATCTTTATTAGTCGGATGAGCAGCTACAATATGATTGATCAATCCACCAATTTCATATAAGAAACTATATTGACTATACAAATGTCTTTCGAGATCAATAGCAACAACAGCTGCCATTGTATCAGATTCATATTCACCATAAATTAATCGTGCCATTGATGATAAGCTTTTTAAAATACCACCCTTATAAACGTTTTCAGCATTTTTAAAATAGTTAATATGATTTTCTTTTAAATAGTGAACTCCTTCTTTACGCTTAAGCGTTGAAGAAATGTGTATTTGTTCAGCATTATTCACACTTCTTTTTTGACGATAATAATCCTCATGACTTACTACATCAAGATGCTCTATAGATTCAAGCTGTCTTTTTCCAAAATCGACAATATAATCAGAACTTTCTAGCATGTAACTGTTATGCTCAATCATTATGATAGAGACTGATTCATCTTGTAATATCCCTCTAACACTATCTATAAATTGATTTAAAATATTTTGCGATAAACCTTTTGAAGGCTCATCAAAAATAAACAATGTATGTGGATTTCTTGTTTTTGCAAATAACTCAGAAACTAAATGAACACATTGAAACTCACCCGTTGATAATGTTTGTGTTTTTCGTTCTAATGTTAAATAGCCCAGTCCTAATTTGATTAGTAGGCTCAAGCGTTTATACGCAATATCTTCGTTTGGAATTTCATCAATAATATCCTCAATTGAGCGCTCAAAAATATCATCAATTTCTTCACTATACTTTGTCAGTTTCTTTTTAATATCTAAGAAAGTTGCTACAGTTGATCGACTTGTAATCGATTGGTTTCGATCTTGCCCTACCATAACTAGTTTATCTTTTGGATATCGTTTCAAGAAATCTGTAGCTAAACACTCATTGACAAGTGTAGATTTCCCGCATCCAGACTCTCCTGTAACAGTTACAAGTCTATTTTTAGGAATCTGAAACTCAGTCATTTGGATATTTCGGCAATATAATTCATGGAATGTATAATATTCTGTTGGCATTTTGTAATTTCGTTCCGATAGTATTGGCTTTGGCCTTGGTGATTCTTTCACGATTTGTCCACCATATTTTCCGCTACCAGGTCCGAAGAACAATTGCTCATCTGTTGTATCCAGTACTGTATCTGAATGATCAATGAGCCAGATTTGATTTTTACACCCTAATTGCTTGATCTCTTCTAATATTTGTAACAATGTTTCATTATCAAGCCCCACGGAAATCTCATCAATAATAATTACAGCATTTTCACTTACTGCCATGAATTCAGCTAAGTAAAGTCGTGTTAATTCTCCACCTGACAACGTACCCATAATTCGATTTAATGTTAAATAACCAATGTTCATATTGATAATATTTTGCAGTATATGTTGTTTTGCTTCACTAATATTTAATTCTTCTGCTAGTGAAAGAATAGATTCAACACTTAAATCGTTAATATCCGAAATTGTATGTGATTCAGCAAATAACTCAATAGTACGTTGTTCAACTTCTTCACTATAACGTTTCCCCTTACATTTTTTACACTCAATATTTTTAGTAGTACCACGCCCTTTACAGCCAGCACACCAACCTAATTGATTATTAAATGAAAAGACTTCAGGAGAAAGATTAAATTCTTCCGCTAATTTTTCACGAATCTCTTTAAAAACACCTGTATGAGTACCAATCGTCGAACGCGGATTGGAAGAAATTGATGATTTCCCTAAAAAAAGTACTAAAGGCATTTCTTCCATTTTAATTGCACTAAAATTAGTTTCCATAATATTAGGAAATAAATATTGATATTCAGCCTTTGGCAATAAGGAAACTAGACGCTTCTTTGATTCTTCACCAATTGTTTGACAAAGAGTTGTTTTTCCAGATCCAGATAAACCAGCAATACCAAGTGATTTATTAAACGGAATAACAGTATCAAGTTTATTTATGTTATTAGCAATTAATTGATTTACTTTCATATTAACCTCTATTCTTATTGTTTTTAAAAATCATTTTTATAAGATAATAATTACATAATAAATACCATGAATTTAATCCCTAATCTTTCAACTCATCAACCTTAACCTTATAATTATCAAACCAATATTCCCACTCATCTTTTGAAAACACCTTCTCTTCTCCTTCTAAAACGGAAGAAAAAAGATCTAAACAAATATGCCAACCAGCTATATCTTTTGGTGTATGATCAGTTAATTCATGAATGTACTCTTTAAGTAGTAAAAGAGCACCATTTTTCTCTTTATGTATTTCAAATCGGACACGATCTTTATCCCATGTGAATTCAAGTACTGAATTTAGTTGGCACTCTAAAATATCAATATTTAAAAATGAACCATCCATCATGTCGAACTTTATAATTCCACCTGTTTTAAGGTTTTCAATCTGTAAATTAGACATCCATTTTTTAAGCTTGCTGTTTTCAGTTAAAACAGACCAAACTTCCTCTATTGTATTGGGAAATTGGCGTTCAAATTTTATAATATAGCCATCAATTTGTTTCTCTATTTCAGCCAACATATTTATTTCCTCCTACTCTTGTACAGAATGTATGTTCCTGTTTTATTTTACACGAACTTATGTATAAAAGAAATCTCTATGGCAATGAAATATTAATTTAATGTGTGAATGGTATCTTGAACATTGATTGATTTATTATATATTCTCTCCATGTGTTTATTACAATAGGCGTACCTCAACATTTCCGCAAAAAAATTCAACATGAGAAAACGTTGATTTATTTACTTTATATGATATTTCCATTAAATATTTAAAAGCAATTTTCTTTAAGATAAATGGTGTTAATAAGAGCTAATATAGTATTCAAATCAAGTTATGTAATGTTCAAAATCACTTATTATGTATGTCTAATTCCTTGCTAAACGTAGGTTTACAAAGCAAATAAAAAAAGCCGCATTTGCGACTCATGAACTGATAGAACTAACACCTATTTTAGGTGAATGACTTACCTTTTAATCGCGTCAACAATTAGCGATGGAAAACCAAGTTTATCGCCTCTATTTCTAGAATCATACCTTTTCGAACGGAAAATAACGCCGTCATTCGCATCCCATTCTGTGTAATAAAATTGACCATTTTCATCACAATATTAAGTAAAACTACCTCAAATCCAGCAATTTCAAACATTTTCGTTAATGTTTTATAATTATGTACGATTTTATGGCTTGCAGCTGGGTGGTCTTTCGGGCCAGGGCCGCCTATTTGAACTATATTTTGGTAGGTTTCATCTCGGAAAAATGCATCAGGCACTCCGCACCGAATATGACCTGATGGCTTTAAAAATTTATAGCAAATTTCAGCTGCTTTTACACCTTCTTCAAAAGTAAGATGTTCCCATACATGCTCTGCTAAAATAGCTGAAATGGAATTGTATTCAAATCTTTCTTCCCAAGTGGTATTGTCTAGTAAATTAAGTTCATCTTCTTGCGTTTGAACCCAACCTGGATTATTATTAAATACTCCAGCTCCGACTACTACTTTAATTTCGTCTTGCTTAATTGCCATCACTTTCACCTCATAAATCTTTTAATGTATTAATATATTCTATGTTTACTATACATTTTCCTTTTTCAACTAAAGTGCCAGTTAGCTCAATAAGATAGGTAACAAAACTTCTGTTGTTTTTACTTATCCTCCCACATACAGCAAAAACGTTTATAGTGCAAAATAAAAAGCGAAAAGAATAATTCCCTCCGCTTTTTATAGCAATAAATACATTTCATATTGTGCTAAAGAATTCTTTTCAAATCCAGATTTCTTTAAAAACCCTTCCAGTAAATTGTTGTTTGGGAACCCAATTGATAAACTTGATAACTTTAATTCTTCACTTGCTACCTGTAATAATTTCGTCCCAACACCAATATTTCTATAATCTTTGTCTATGAAAATAAAACTAATTTTTCCTTGTTCATTTACACATACAGAACCTTTTATATCACTATCAACATATGCACCGTAAAATGTATGATTTGTTTTTTCGATATAATCAATATCATTTTGCCAATTTATATGGAAGCTTAGCCATTTCTGAATTTCAACTTTAAATGTTGGAAATTCTAATTGTTTTACTTCAATATTTTTATTACCTTTATTCATTATTTTAGTTAAATCATTTAAATTATAATAAGAAAGATCATATACTTTTTCATAACCTAATTTGTTATAAAAATGAATCGCCCGATCGTTTCCTACAATAACTTCAAGAAAAAGCTGCTTACATTTATTTTGTGTCGCTTCTTCTTTATGTAACTCAAATAACTTTTGACTTACACCAATGCCTCGAAATTCTGGATGAACAGCTAATGTTCCGCAGCGCATTGTTTTTATACTTTCATATACCTTAATACCACCAAGTATTACACCAACAGATTTGTCACCGTCTAAAGCAAGAAAGGAGTGTTCTAGCGAATTCCCTTCTGGCCCAAAAAATCTTTTTATAAAATCTTCTTTTGAAACTTCCAGTTTAATGATGTAATCTGAAAATCCATCCTTAAAAGCTTTATACACTAAATCTATACTTACTTCACTACATCTTTTGTATTGAATCATATAAGTATAATCCCCCGCTTTGACTTGTTATAAACTGCATTCAAATACATGAAATGAATTACCTTCACCATATCCATCTTTTATTTCATGAACAACAATTTGACTAAACCCATTAGTAATAAGTATATTTTCAAATTCTTTTAAATTATATAGTCTTATAGGAAAATCCATAATCTCAGTTTCTTTTATTTTCTCATCATGAATGATTTCATATTTCAGTATAATATTTAGAAGTTTTTGCGCCTTATCATATGAAACTTTTCTATACTCAACAATTAATTCATTGTTAATTTCTTTTCTATTTGTCTCTATCCAATCTAAAATTTGTTCTGTCTCACTTCCACCTTGTACAATTGTCAGAAGTAATTTGCCATTTTCCTTTAAGTTGTTTTTCATATTTTGAAGACTATTGTCTACTAAATTATTTGGTAAAAGTGAAAATGAACCGATAGGAATCATAATAAGATCGTATTTTTTATCACTATGATATTCTTCTATTCTTCCTTGTGACACAACCGGTTTTAAGTTTAATTTTTCTGCTTTATCTTTACAAACTTTAAGCATATCTTTCGAAATATCGAACCCTTCTATATTCACACCATTTTGCATAAAGGGAATTAACATTCTACCATTTCCGCACATTGGTTCTAACACATGTATATTTTTATCTTTTGCAAAAGAAAGATAAAAATCCAATTCTTTTCCGGCTGCAATTGATTTATCACTTTCATATATCTTTGTACAAAGTTCTCCATAATACGTATGCAATTATAATTCACCTCTTAATTTGAAATGAGCGGGATATTCCCCCTCTTGTTATCTATTGTTAACTACAGTAATCTCATAAACACGTAAAAAAGTAATTAAATGCTCACACGCTCGTTCACATGCTAACATTTTAAAAACCTTTTGTTCTTCTTTCGTTTTGTCATTCGCTTGATCTGAGGCAGCTTTTAAACATAGAAATGGTTTTTTATTTATATGACATACATAAGCAAATGCTGCCACTTCTTGATCAACGGCTAAAGCACCGTATACAGTATGCAGTAAATACCTCATTTCTGAACTTCGAATACGCTGATCTCCAGATAGAAATGTACCAAAATGGACCGGGTCATACGAACGCAATTTCTTCATTCGCTTTACGAGTGATTTAGTTGTTTCAATAGGTGCTGTTCTACCATCATATAGATTAAAACTATCTTCTCCTGAACCAGCCGCTGTAACATCATGCTGCAAAGTATTAAGAGCTACAACGATGTGTCCATTTTTCACCTTATCTGATAAACTCCCGCAAATCCCTGTCATAAATAACTGGTCTGGCTGGAATTCACTTATTAATAGTTGTACACAACTAGCACAACTTACTTTACCGACACCAGTTACAACTGAAATAACTTCTAATTCATTAATAGAATGAAAATGAAATTCCCAAGCTGCTATTTTTTCTACACGCTCACTTGGATAATGTTGATGCAAATACGTAAGCTCTGGTTCCCATGCAGATACAATTGCGATCCTTTTCATTACACACTTCACTTCCTCCTATTTTCATGTAAATAAGTCATCTATACTCTCTCGTTCATATTCTGGTATCCACTCTTTATACTTCTCATATAAATCCCGTATCTTTTCTTTATTCTTCGCAATTACTTCACATCCTCTATCACCATAAATAAACATGATAATATCCTTTGTTACATTTATAAAAAATACATCTGGATATGAAATTTCTTTTTTTCGCCCTAGACGTGGACGTAGGTCAGGGAAATCTTCATGATTAGCTGCTTGAATAAGCGGTTCATATTTAATATCTTCAGCAAGACATTTTAAAGAAAATTGATATGTACAATATAAGTCAGCTTCTTCATCTTCAAATAGAAAAGGTAATGTTTCTTGTCTAATATGAAACTTTAAACCGCTCTTTTTAATAAATCTATTGTATACATTTATTTTCTGCAGATTTTTTATATTTTCCTGTTTAAATCGATAAACATTTGTGATTAAAAAGACGGTATCTTCTTTTGAAAATATATCTTTAAATAGATTTTTATTATACCTATATAGTTGTGTGAAATATTCCATATTATACGTGTTACCATCTTCTTTGAATTGATATTTATCTTTCCCAAAATCAAAATGAAGATGATTTTCCCACTGAGAGTATATGTACGGTACTAACGTAACTCCTGGAAATGTTTGATTCATATATTCTTTAAATTGCATTTTTATACCCTTTCTACTCTACAATTTCTTTTAAATGCCAATATGCTTCTTCTAGCCACGGATGTATGACTTTTAATGTATCTTTTCTTTCCCACAAATATGAAATATATACAAAAGCAGCATGTTCCAAAGATTTTTCCAATCCTTTTTTTACCTCAATTAAATATGACGGTGTCCCTATTTGATCCCATTCTAATTTATCAGCAATAAATAATACTAAATCCATCTTCGTTGCATGTTTATGCAACGTAGTGTGGCAACAGATAGCATTTAAAACTTCTTTATCTTCTACTTTAAATACCTCTTTTGCAATTACTCTCGATAATTTTTGGTGAATAATCATTGGAAATTCTCGTTCTTCTTGTAATATTTCTATGCCAAATTCTTCAGCAACTGCAATCCGCTCCTCATTCGGAAAGATTGCACTAATATCATGTAAACACCCTGCAATCGCTGCTTTTTCTTCATCTTCATAAAATATTTTCGCAATTTTTCTCGCCTCATTTGCCACACGAATTGAATGTTTATATGTAAATTCTTTATTGTATTTTAATAGAAAAGCTTTAATATCATTTTCTATTTTTCCAGTTGGAGTAAATGAATATATATCATTATATAACATAGCAAGTCCCCCTTATAACTATCTTTCAGTATAATGTGGAGTTTAAATATCCTTCTTATTTTATATTCGTTATGAATGTTTTAATTCCTTTTTAATACGATACATGAAATTTTATGTAGAAACATTACTACAAAATACATAAATGTTTGATATTATAGTAATGTTGATTAATTGTAAGGAAAGGAACTAACTATAAAATGAATAAAAACATATTAATTATTGATGATGATAAAGATATTGTAGAATTACTGGCTGTTTATTTACGAAATGAAGGCTATAACATTTATAAAGCTTATGATGGTGATGAAGCATTACAAATGATATGTACATATGAAGTTGACCTTATGCTTTTAGATATTATGATGCCAAAACGAAACGGATTGGAAGTTTGTCAAGAAGTGCGTGAAAATAATACTGTACCTATCCTTATGCTTAGTGCAAAGGCTGAAGATATGGATAAAATTTTAGGACTTATGACCGGCGCAGATGATTATATGATTAAACCGTTTAATCCACTAGAATTAGTGGCTAGAGTGAAAGCTTTATTACGAAGATCCTCTTTCCAAAATGCTACTTCCCAAAAGAATGAAGATGGTATTATTCGTATTCGTTCTGTTGAAATACATAAACATAATCATACTGTTAAAGTAAATGGAGAATATATTAAACTCACCTCTATCGAATTTGATATTTTATATTTACTAGCGAGTAATACTGGAAGAGTATTTAGCTCTGAAGAGATATTCGAACGAGTTTGGAATGAAGACGGTTATGGTTCTAATAAAACGGTAATGGTCCATATTAGTAATTTACGCGATAAACTTGAAACCGTAATGAATGGTGAAAAACTAATTCATACGGTTTGGGGAGTAGGATATAAAATTGAGAAATGAAGCATTTGATATATTAAAAGATATACCAAAGTGGAAGCTTATTTTTTGGCTTTTATTAGCTATCACTCTTACACCAATTACCGAATTAATTATATTTCGCCTCGTAACGAGTGTAATTGAGAGTTCACTTACTCTAAGCGAACTAGGAAAAGAATTCATTAGAATTTTTGGCCATGAAAAATATATTGGATTAAAAGAGTCTTTATGGATGATGATTGTATCTTATTTGTTTTTATTTTCTATTTTCTCATCCTATTTATACATTTTTTATCGTCATGAAAGAAAGGTTTACTATGAAACTTGTATAAAAAAAATGATTGAAGAGATTCGGTATATTGCAAGTGGAAACTTTAATCATAAAGTTTCCATCGTACACCATAATTATTTAGAAGAACTGGCAACTGGGGTCAATCAAATTATTGAGCAATTAAAAGTATCAATTGATGAAGAAAGACAGGCAGAACAAGCAAAAAGCGAACTTATTACAAATGTATCACATGATTTACGAACCCCTCTTACATCTATAGTTGGATACGTAAATTTAATCCATCATGATAATTATAGAGATGAAGTAGAATTACGATACTATATTCAAGTCATTTACGATAAAGTAACCCGTCTTAATGCATTAATGAATGACTTGTTTGAATATACACGCGTTCAAAATAAAGAGTTAAGTTTATATTCTGCTCCCATTGATATTGTAGAATTGCTTGGACAATTAACTGTCCAATTTCGGATACAGCTTCAAGAAGCTAATATTGAATGTCGCCCTTCTTTCCCATCTCAAAAGCTAATGGTACTAGCTGATGGGGATAAATTAGTACGTGTGTTTGAAAATCTAATCATAAACGCTATTACTTATGGAAATGATGGAGATCATATTGATATTACCGCTTACGAAAGCAATAACATGATTACAATTGATATAACAAATTACGGACAACCTATCCCTAGTACTGATTTACCTCATATTTTTGAACGTTTTTATCGTGTTGAAAAATCACGTTCAACAAACACTGGTGGATCTGGGCTCGGATTAGCAATTGCAAAAAGTATTGTTGAATTGCATAAAGGAACAATTGAAGTATATAGCGATGATAAAAAAACAACTTTCACTGTAAAATTACTCCCTTATAAAGCTTAATACCACATATTTATAGGTTCAATTTTTTATCATATAAGAAATTGAACCTTTTATATTCCATTAATATCCAAAATTTAATAATCCTTTATAATTCTTTAGAAATTCTTTACCTTTTCTTTCTTCCTAATTAAGCATTCCTTTTTACAATAATATTATTGATGTAATATTAGGAGGATCGCTAATGCAATTCTTGAAAAAAATAACAGTTTTATTATTATCTTTTCTTATTACTGCACTTATCGTTTTATATTTTTATCTTTATGTAAATGGTCCAATTATTCAAGCTAAATCAGCTATTTTAATAGATACTAATTCTGGTGAGATTGTTTATAAAAAAAATGAAGAAACTCCTATACAATCAGCTACTTTATCTAAATTAATGACAGAGTATATCGCACTGGAACAACTGAATGAAGGGAAAATACAGTTAGATGAATTAGTAAAAATAAGTAGCGAAGTTTTCCGAGCAGAAACGAGTCCTATACAAGTAACTTCGAAAGATAAAACGACGGTTCGTGATTTACTTCATGCATTGTTTTTGACAGGGAATAATCGTTCCGCACTTGCCCTTGCAGAACACATTGCTGGAAACGAAGATAACTTTACACTTTTAATGAATGACAAAGCAAAACAACTAAAGTTATCACAACCATCCCCGTTTCTAAATGCTACTGGAATTAATAACGATACGAATAAACAATCAACTACAACATCGATAGACGTCGCTAAACTAGCAACACAATTAGTAAAAGACTTTCCAGATGTATTGAATGTTACGAAACTAACCTCTTACCAATTTACCTTCAAAGATTCAAAAGTTTTCAATACAAATAAAATGATATATTCCCTTAATAAAAACATTAAACTCCAAGGTGTTGACGGCTTACAAACTAGTTTTTCAACTAATGGTAATTATAGTTTTGTCAGTACAGCCACACGAGGAGATACTAGACTTATTTCAGTAATATTAGACGCCGGTGATGAAAACAGTACTTTTATTGAAACAAAAAAGTTACTTCAGTACGGTTTTGATCCTTCCTCGTACTCTGCACTCCAAGCTTTTAAAGATGCTGTTACATCTTGGACAATATTGTTTCAGTTTAAAAATTTAATCATACAAACGATTATGATCTTTTTCATCATTACAATCTTAATGTTTTTATATATACGTCAAAAAAAAGCCGAGGATTTTAATTAAGAAATCTTCTTATATATAAAAACCGACTTGCGTTTACACTGCAAGTCGGTTTCTAAATCTACAATCCTCTTCCAATTAAATTCGCTGAAACGGGCTGAAGATTTAATTCTCTTGCCCATATAGATATCTGACCAATATGATGAATTTCATGTACAATTACATGCCTTAAAACTTCACCGTATTTATATGTTTTATCTGTCCACGAAGCTTTTACTATCTTATATTCTAGGTCACCAGACCATATTTGCAAAAACTCTTCTAATTCTCGTCGATATGAATCAGATAGCGCTTTCACTTTTTTGATTGATTGATAATCTTTAAACTGTGGTTCGTTATCCTCTTTTTCTTGAAGTGCACTAATCCAGCTATACTCAACATCTACAATATGGAAAAGTGTTTCTAAAATACTCCCAACACCTCCAACACGTTTGCGAAGTAATTCTTCCTCTGTAAGTTGTTCACACCATTTAAACCAATCATCTCTTACTTGCCAATTGTGTTGAAATAAAGTGTACATATTTATCTCTCCCCTACCCCAAGGATCCACTTAACAGCATCTATTACATAATGTGGTTCATCTTTTTGAATATAGTGACCACTATTTTCTGCAATTATAAATTTATTATTGGCTGATAATTGTAATAATTCTTCTTGCAATTGTAACCATTTCAGTTGTGCATCTGCTGAATAAAAGGCTTTTTTTCCAGCAGCTAACACGACAAGTGGAATATCACTCATTGATTTACAATGTCGATCTGCTTCACCTAGACTAAACATAAATTATTCATATGAACTTTCATATACAAATTGCTTATAGTAAGCTTCTTGAAATTCTGGAGGCATTATTGGTAAAAAATCTTCTTTATAATTTTCTGGTGTTGAATCAACCAAAACGATTCCCAACATACCATCAGGATAAAAAGTCGTAAATAAACGTGCATTAATACCACCAAATGAATGACCTACAAATATATATGGTGGGCTTAAATGAAGTTGCTTTAAACAATCTCTTAAATCTTTTACCATTTCAGAACTAATGCGTAGCTTAGAGCTATTCTCACTTTTTCCTAATCCAGCTCGATCATATGTGAGTACCGTCCCATATTCTGTCAGCCCTTCCGCAATACGATCCCATGCCTTTGAATAATCACCATAACCTGCTTCCAATATTATAACTGGTCGCTTCTTCTTTCCTTGGAATATTTTCGTATATATTTTAAAGTTATCAACTGGTACATATTCCTCAATACATTTAACCATTGACAATCACTTCTCTTCGACTAAGTTCCTCTACAACATGATTAATTATTTCACTTACAGATAAAGATCCATCCAATACAATATCCGAATTCGGCTTAACAGTATGAATTGCCTCTAAATAAGCTTTTCTCGCATGTGTCATGTAATGTTTCAAATTATTATGTATTTCACTCATTGTATCTTCTTTAAAATCTCTCAAAATTCTTCTAGCCATCGCAATATCTAAAGGTGTATCGATAAATATAGTTACATCAATGAATTGTCCCACTTCTCTATTTAAGTATGCAAAAGGATAATCTACAATAATATAATCTAAACTACTATCTTGTATAGAACGCTGAATATCATTCATTAGCGGTGTAAGTACCCATTCATCGTAATTAGCTCCATCATCAATCCATTTGCAAAGATCAACCGGACAGTTATCAAATTTATATCTATCAAAATATAGAGCCTTTGAGTTTTTCAACTCATGAGCTAAACTTTCTGTAATGGTAGTTTTACCGCCCCCTGAAACAGCTGCAATTGAAATTATTTTTGTTTTTTTATTCACGATTCCCACCAAACCCCTTTTGTTAACATAATATAATTATAAAACACTATTTTTTATTGTTCCATTCATATTCTAACATACTCATTTCCCATAAATTCCAATACGTTTCTCCTACTCTTTTTGACTCTCTTAATAAACCTTCTTTTACAAAACCTATTTTTTCGTAACAAGAAATAGCTGACTTATTAAAGTCATAAACACCAAGAGTTACTCTATGTAGTTTTAATTCATCAAAAGCAATACAAAGTACGGCTTTCATCATATGTTTCCCTATAGAACGCCCTCTCATTTTCGTATTACCAACTAGCACTTTTCCAATTCTAGCAGACTTATTTATATTATCTATTTGTCCAAGAGAAATATGACCAATAACTGCTTTAGTCTCTTCATCCATTATTTTGAATGCCAGTGTGTTTGCACATTCTGTATATTTCTCTAATTGCTGTTCATTTAAAGGATATGTGAATGCATTTCCCGACCATTGTATTAGAAATTCTTCGGAATTAATCCAATTTATTAATTGTTTGAAATCAGTTCTTGTAAATTGTTTCAGCTTGATCACTCTCATTCTCCTTTCACACAACCTTTTATACACCTTCAAATTTATTTCTATATGAAAAATATATTCCCTTTTAAACAAAATAAAAAGCCATTCATAAGAATGGCTTAGCATCAATAAAGCATAATTAATCTTTATTTGCTACGTCAACACCGTTAAAATCAAACTCATCAGTAACAGTTGTAGCAGGTGGTAAAATTGCTTCAATTTTACAAAGAGATATAATTGCTGCAACTGAACCAGGAATAGCAGCTAGCTTAACAACATCGCAAGTTACCGAAGAAACAGTACCTATATAAGTACGTCCTTCAGTGTTAATTCGCACTGTTTTATTAATTAATTTTTTAAGCTCATCTCTAATTCCTTGTACACAAGAGCTGTCACATTTCTCATTCTTTTCCTTTTTACACTCTTCAAAAATGTCCCAACAATCATCATGCTTACACGTACATTTCTTTCTACAATTATTAAATCGAGAACCCAAAACCTCACCCCCTAATCCTTTCTACTAGTAAAGTATGTCCAATAGCTTAAAAGTGTACGAGACAAAAGCATAGAAACAAAAAAACAAACACTTGTACTAAACCTTCTTATTTATACTTTTAATAAGCCGGCTCCTTGAATAGGGACCACCTTTTCCTATTACTTCACATATACATAGGCTTTGTTCGCAGTGATATGGTGTATTTTTCCTTTACCATTGTGAAATATACATTCAGAAAAGCGTACTCCAAAATAAGATATTATTTAAAATCTTAACGTTTCCTTCAACAAGTGTTTGTTGATTAATATCATAACCAGTAGTTCTCTCAACTATCTCTTGAAAATTAGCATAGTTTGTATGAATTCTATATCTAGTAGAAAGCACTCTATCATATAAAGGTAAAATAATAGGTTAATAAACAAGCCATTCTTTTACTAAAACATAGAATAGTATGAATCCTATTGAAGGGAGGTATAAAAGAATGTCCTGGAAAAATGATTGCTGGAGTTCTAAGAAAAAGCATTGTTGTGATGACTGGTGGAAATCTAAAGAAAAGAATCATTGTGATGATGATTGGAGTTCTAAGGAAAAGCATTGTAATGATGATTGGTGGAAATCTAAAGAAAAGGATCATTGTGATAATGATTGGAGTTCTAAACGAAATAAGTGTTGTTGTAAATGTTTCTTTATTTGTTGTCATTGTAAAAGAAAAAATTGGTAATATTTTCGATATCGACTTAAAAGAGAGAACATGTCTTTTGTGACCGATAAATACTAGAATGTAATATACAAAAAGCTGACTAAGTATAGTCAGCTTTTTGTCAATGAACACGTAGAGATTTATTTTAATATAGTTCTTATTAGAAAAGGATTATTTTATATAGATTACTATAAGCATCCATAAAGCCAAGGCGCCAATGATAGCGAGCCCTATACGTGTAGATAGTACCCTTAATTCAAAGTCTGTTTTCTTGGAGGGTTCAGGATATGCAATTATGTAGATTCCCTTTAATAATGCAAGCCATGCAATAACCGTTAGGAACCCCTGCCAGTTGAATACCCATACATTATGTAGGATTACACTACCTAACCCTAGGAAAATCGATAGAAAACCATACATAATACCAAATCCTCTGTCTTCAACCACTAATTTTTTCAATTCACGTAGTACCGATGGACGTACGAAAAGTATTCCCGATACGATAACCGTTATCCATCCCCAAAACAATCCTAAAAAAGTACTAGTTTCCATTATTAGCTCACTCCCTTCAATTATTTATATTTCAGATATTCCCCCCTTTAGAACAATTCCAAAATCTTTATATATAGGCTAAATTCTGCTCTTTTTTAATACAAACATGGCATATTCTATGCCCATCCTTAATCACCTCATTTCTCTACAAAATGAAATTTTTATATCATTCATCATCTATCCGAATCAACCGAAGTCGCTTTGTACTATTACCGCACACTTTTTCATAGCTTGGAGCTAACATGCACCAAAGCCAATATAATGATTTATTCGCCTTTTCACTAACCTCTAAAATTGTCCCCTCTGTAATAAAATGATCACCTTGATACAATGTATACTCGCTTGTCCCATAGAATCATCATTATTCCCCTCCCTATTAAAATAGCGTTTTTGTTTCAAATAATGCTCTCATTAATTTGGACGCATTTACCAGTATATTTACCAAAAAATTCATGATATCGTTAACTAGTCGAGTATACGTCATTACTTGACGATTACCCTTAGGAGCCCCGCAGACAATCGGGGTTCCTTTTATTTAAATAAGGATTTTGTTTAAACTTTACAAAACTCACCTATATTAAACTATCTTCTAAAATTCCCATTGAACATTTATAATACTTTTAAACGGTTTAAATTCTACAATCAGTAATGGAGGCATTTTAATGGGAAACATCCCAAAAATATCATCACAACAATCAAATCCTAAGATACCCTCACAGCAAGTGAACGCTAACACCAAACAAGGTAATAATAAAAAAACAAGACGCCGTATTATAACTACTTTAGCTTTTATATTACCTGTAATTTTTGTCCTTCAATATTCTCTTAATAACCAGCAAGAAATGATTAAAGAGAAACAAATCACGGTTAATACGGAGCAACAAAAATTATCTACTTTAAAGAAGGATGGTCATACCCTTAAAAATGATGTTAAAGTTTTAACAGGTAGTGAAGAAGAAGTTTTAAAATTCGCAAGGAAGCTGTATGGATTTTCCAAACCGAATGAAACTATATTTCAAATAACTGAATAAAATTACACTGTATTATCCAAAAGGCGATATGAAGATAATCGCCTTTTTATATTTAATTTCTAAAGTAATCATACTAATCTCTCTTTCTATCAAATAACTATTTTGTTTAATTTATTAAAATACAACCGCTTGTCCATTTCCCTTTGCTCTATCATTACATTTACTATTAGTAATACGATTTTTAGAGGTGATATATAATGGACGAGTTTTTATCTTTTGCTGCACTTAATCCGGGTTCTATTGGACCTACACTTCCACCTGCTCCACCCTTTCAATTCCCTACCGGTCCTACTGGTTCTACTGGATCAACCGGATCAACTGGTTCTACCGGATCAACCGGACCAACCGGACCAACTGGACCAACCGGACCAACTGGACCAACCGGACCAACCGGACCAACTGGACCAACCGGACCAACTGGACCAACCGGACCAACTGGACCAACCGGACCAACTGGACCAACCGGACCAACCGGACCAACTGGTTCTACCGGATCAACCGGACCAACCGGACCAACCGGATTTAATCTTCCTGCTGGGCCTGCATCTATTACCTTGACTTCTAACGAAACCACAGCATGTGTATCCACTCAAGGAAATAATACTTTATTTTTTTCGGGTCAAGTATTAGTAAACGGTAGTCCTACTCCAGGAGTAGTGGTCAGTTTTTCATTTAGTAACCCTTCTCTTGCTTTCATGGTTCCTCTTGCGGTCATTACCAATGCTTCAGGTAACTTTACCGCTGTATTTCTAGCCGCTAATGGGCCTGGAACAGTAACCGTTACTGCTTCACTTCTTGATTCTCCTGGAACAATGGCTAGCGTCACTATTACCATTGTGAATTGTCCGTAACGGTTTTATTTTTAAGGACTAAGCAATATCTAATAAGATGAGCACTGATTTACAGTGCTCTTTTTTATCATTGGGATGTTCCTTTCAAATGAAATTTCGTAACACCCTACTAAAATAACGCTTTTATTAAGAACTAATGATCTTTATATTTCTTAAGCTTGTCAGCACAAGTAATTTTTATAATTAGTTAAATTCTCAATATAGTTTGTGTATATAATTCCATTCAAAGATACATAATACCCACGTAACTATTTAAAAATACTTTGTTTTTATATCTAAGTTCAAAAAGGAGCTACATAACATGGATAAAAAAGATTTATTAAGTCAACAACTTGATTCTGTGTCATTAGATGCGCTGAATACCCCTAGTAAGGCCCAAGAACAACTGCAAGAAACCTCTCAGGAGGCACATAATTCAAACAAAAAGGACAGTACTCAAGCTTTACATGGCGAAGATTTACCAATTTCAGATGTATATAGAACAACGAACAAACAGTAAACTTAAAAGGGAAAAAATCTTAAGAACGAGTGAACTTAATTCTTTTCCCTTTTCCTATTTAAATAACACTTTTATATGAAACCCGTACACATTTTTGACACATCCACTATCACAATCTCCTGAAAATTCGTGATAATATTAATTTGTCGGATACGCCAAATTTCGACATTGAACGACAATAATATCTCCCTTATTGAATCCCTGTCCCCCAGGGATTTCTCCTTTTATTCATTACTTTTTTCTTCACTAAATTTTCATTCTTAACAAAATTCAATCACTCCATTGAATAGACAGCTATAGTATCCTATTTTGATAAAAACTAAAAACAAACAGATATACTTAACACTAATAGTAGATTTTTTAACTTCAAATTTACTTTTTCTCTCTTATCTTTTTGTAAACATTAAAAATGAGCTCTATTTACATAGAGCTCATTCGTAATTTTATAGTTTGCTAGACTGTAACCCCTGAATAAACGGAACTACTTCAGGATTTACAAGTGACGATAAATCTCCTAACTCTTTTCCTAAGTAAGCTGCTTTAATAACACGTCGCATTACTTTAGAATTTCGTGTTTTTGGTAAATCTTCTACAACGTGGATGTCTTTTGGACATAAAGCTTTACCAATATGAGAGTTTACTAAACTCATTAATTCTTTCTTTAATTCTCCTGAGAATGTTACACCATCTCGTAATACAACAAAACAATGACAAACTTCTCCTTTTACATCATCCGGTACACCAACTGCCGCTGCTTCTATTACATCATTATGCTTCACAAGAATAGATTCATATTCAGCAGGCCCAATACGTTTCCCTGCAATATTTAGCGTATCGTCTGAACGTCCTGTGATGATGTATTGCTCACCGTCATAAATGACCCAGTCCCCATGAACCCATTTATTTTCAAAGCGTGACCAATATGTGTTTACATAACGTTCATCATCTTCCCAGAAACTTTTCGTCATACCTACCCAAGGTTTTTCTAAACATAATTCTCCGACTTCATCTCGAATTGGTTTACCTTGATCATCAAGTACAACCGCTGCCATTCCTGGTAAAGATGCGTTAAAACTAATCGGTGCGATCGGCTTAATTAGGACATTCCCGAAAATCCCACCTGAAATTTCAGTTCCACCTGAATAGTTACAAATTGGTACTTTACCTTTACCAACTGTATTAAATAACCACATCCATGGGTCTGGATTCCAAGGTTCTCCTGTTGATGCGAATACTTCTAAACTCTTTAACGAGTGTTTATTTACATATTCATCACCTTTTGCCATTAATGCACGGATTAACGTTGGTGAAATACCGAGATGAGTAATTTCATATTTATCGACTGTCTCCCATAAGCGGTCTGCTTCTGGAAAGTCTGGGACACCTTCATACATAACCATTGTTGCGCCATTAATTAAAGAGCCGAATAGTAAAAATGGTCCCATCATCCAGCCCATATCAGTTACCCATAATACTCGGTCGCCTTGTTTTATATTCATTCCAAACCCTGCATCAAATGCAGATTTTAGCGGGAAACCAGCATGTATGTGTACTGTCCCCTTCGGCTTACCAGTCGTTCCAGATGTATATATAAGCATTAATGGATCATCACTGTTCATTTCTTCAGCATGTATAAATGGTTTTTCTTTTTCTAACGTACTCCATGAAAAATCATAATTATGCGGTGTAAAATCATTTCCTGCATGACGAACAATTACCACCTTTTCAACAGTTGGACAATGTTCACAAGCTTTATCTACTTCATCTTTTAATGAAACAATTTTCCCACGGCGTGAAAAGCCATCTGCGGTAATAACCATTTTTGAACCAGCCGCTTGTACACGTGTCATTACTGCATCAGCAGCAAAACCTGAGAATATTGGTGAAATAATCGCTCCAATTTTCATTACCGCTAACATAGCAACAACTGTTTCAGGAATCATTGGCATGTAAATTGTTACACGATCACCTTTTTCAATACCAGCATGTTTCAAACCGTTGGCAACACGGCTTACCCAGCTGTCAAGCTCTTCATATGTAAATGATTTCGAAGTTCCGTTTTCCCCTTCATACATAAGTGCTGCTTGTGTTTTCGTTTTATCGTCTGCAAGCCAGCGAGATAAAGCAGATTCTACAACGTTACAAGTTCCCTCAGTATACCACTGTGCAAACGGTGTACCATTTTCTAAATCTAACACTTCTGTATATGTTTTCATCCACTGATAGCCAACTGCTCTCTCAGCTTCTCCCCAAAACCATGCTGTTTCTTCAATTGACTTATTATAAAAAGCTTCGTAATCTTCATAGCCTAATGATTTCATCCAACCAAATAAACGCGTTTTTTCTTTATATTCTTCTGTTGGAAACCAAACTGCTTGTTTCAATGTTTTCCCCTCCTTGACTTTTTGAGCAAGAAAGCCCTAAATAGGGCTTTTAAACTGGATATACAGGATGTTTACGATCCGTGAATACTTGATATTTGCTCATATACATTTCGAATCGTCCTTTTAACTCTTCACGTAAATTATTTGGATGAACAATACCATCAATCACCATCTCTGATGCTAAACGGTAAATATCAATATCTTTCTTATACTCTTCTCGTTTTTCAGCAATAAAGCTTGCACGCTCTTCTTCTGGTAAAGCTGCAATCTTATTTGCATATACAGCATTAACCGCTGCTTCTGGACCCATTACTGCAATAGAAGCTGTTGGTAATGCTAAGCAGCAATCTGGTTCAAACGCTGGACCTGCCATTGCATATAAGCCAGCTCCATATGCTTTTCGAACGACGATAGAAATTTTCGGTACAGTTGCTTCACTCATTGCAGAGATCATTTTTGCACCGTGACGAATAATTCCGGCACGTTCTACTTTTGTACCAATCATAAATCCAGGTACATCTGCAAGGAATAATAATGGGATATGGTATGCATCGCATAAATTTATAAACTTCGCTGCTTTATCAGCTGAATCGTGGAATAATACGCCGCCCTTCATACGCGGCTGATTTGCAATAATGCCAATTGGCTTACCATCAATACGTGCTAAACCTGTAATTAGTTCTTGAGCAAATAATTTTTTCACTTCAAAGAAAGATCCTTCATCAATAATTCTGTTAATGAGATCTTTCATATTGAAAGGAGCATTTTGATTTTCTGGAATGATTTCTTCTAACGTTTTATCGAACTGTTTCGGTTCTTGAGGTGTAATCAAAGGAGTCTTTTCTAAATAGTTACTTGGAAAATAAGAAATATATTGTCTTGCTTGCGTAATTGCATCTTCTTCTGTTTTACATAAAACATCTCCGCATCCTGATACTGAGCAATGCATACGTGCTCCGCCCATTTCTTCTAAAGTTACCTTCTCACCGATAACCATTTCAGCCATACGCGGAGACCCTAAATACATAGAAGCATTTCCTTCAACCATCATAACAACGTCACAAAATGCTGGAATATACGCACCACCAGCCGCCGAAGGTCCAAATAATAAACAAATTTGTGGCACTTTACCAGATAATTTCACTTGGTTATAAAAGATTCTTCCTGCACCGCGGCGTCCAGGGAACATTTCAACTTGATCTGTAATACGCGCTCCAGCAGAATCAACTAAATAAAATAACGGTACACGTAATTTTTCTGCTGTTTCTTGAATTCGTAGAATTTTTTCAACTGTACGTGCTCCCCATGATCCAGCTTTTACAGTCGAATCATTTGCCATTACGCACGCAGTACGACCATGTATTTTACCAGTCGCAGTTACAACACCATCAGCTGGTAATCCAGTTTGTTCACAATTTGCAAATAATGCATCTTCCACATATTCACCATTATCGAATAAAAGAGCTAAACGATCTCGAACAAAAAGTTTCCCTTTTGCTTTGTTTTGTTCATGATATTTCGGTGCCCCGCCTTGCTTAATTGTTTCAACTCGTTCTTCAAATGAATTAGATTGTTGTTTTTGATCTAACATATTTACTCCCCCTTATACATTGGTTTGCGTTTTTCCTTGAATGCCTGTAATCCTTCTAATCTATCTTTCGTATGGATTACGCCCTCATACGCCTGTTTTTCCATTTGTAAGCCGGTATGTAAATCTACTTGAATTCCATTTGAAATTGCTTCTTTTGCTAATCGAACAGCAATTGGACCATTATTAGCAATTCGATCTGCAATTTCAATTGCTTTCTCTTCTAGTAAATCAGCTGGTACTACGAATTCTACTAAACCATATTCTTTCGCTTCTTGCGCCGAAATACGTCTTCCTGTATAAATTAATTCTTTTGCTCTACCGACTCCAATTAATCTCGGTAAACGCTGCGTACCACCTGCTCCAGGTATAATTGCAAGAGAAGTTTCAGTGAGACCTAGACTTGCAGTGTCAGAAGCAATTCTAAAATCACAAGCTAAGCTTAATTCAGTACCTCCACCAAGTGCGATTCCATTAATAGCAGCAATAACTGGTTGTGGTAATTGTTCCACCATCTCCATAGTAGAACGAATCATACCCACAGCATGGCGAACTTGTTCTTCACTCATGTTGGCACGCTCTTTTAGATCAGCACCAGCGCAAAATGCTTTTTCGCCATCCCCTGTTAAAATAACAACGCGCGTATTTGATTCTTCGTTTATTTGAGTTAATATAGTTTGTAATTCTTCTAATAATGCCAAAGATAATGAGTTTGCTTGTCTTTCACGATTTAACGAAATCTTTACAACGTGCGGTGTAACATAGTCAACTGAAATGTTTTGTAATTGTAGCATCTTCTCACCTACTTATCGTTTTATGTTGAAGCGCTCTATACACATGACTCGGTAATTGGATATTTAACTTACTTTGAATAAACTGACTAGCTCTCAATAACTTTTCTTCATCAATATTAGTTTGGACTCCCAGCTTATGGAGCATATGCACTAAGTCATCAGTAGCAACATTACCCGATGCTCCTGGTGCATAAGGACATCCTCCGAGTCCACCACAAGAACTATCAAACGTTGTAATACCATATTCTAAAGACTTAACTACATTCGCCAGAGCCATTCCATACGTATTATGAAAATGCATTGCAAACTGCGAAGCATCATACTTCTTTAATAGATGTTCTAATACTTGTTCTACTTGTAATGGATTCGCTACACCAATCGTGTCACCGAGAGAAACTTCATAAATGCCGTATGAAAATAGTTGATTACATATTTCGTCAACTGCTGTGGCACTTATATCCCCTTCATAAGGACATCCAAATACAGTAGAAACATAGCCTCGTACCTTTTTACCTTCGAACGTTGCCTGTTTTGTTATATCTTCAATTACAGCTAATGCTTCTTTAATAGATTTATTAATATTACTTTTATTGTGAGATTCACTTGCTGATAAAAAAACATTCACCTCATCTACATTTTGCAAAAAAGCTCGTTCCAAACCATTTTGATTTGGAACAAGCGCTGCATATGTAACATTTGGATCCCTTTTTAGCTCAGAAAATACATCACTTGCATCTGCTAATGCAGGAACCCATTTAGGGTGAACGAATGAGGAAACTTCAACGTACGACAATCCCGCTTCTGTAAGTAGTTGAATCCATTTTACTTTATCTTTTGTGCCAACAATCTTTTTTTCATTCTGTAAGCCATCACGTGGCCCGACTTCTTTAATGACAGCAAAATTAGGTAGTTTCAATTCGCTTCCCCCTATATCTCCCTATTCAATTTCTAGTAATACATCTCCTTCATTTACAAAATCGCCTTCTTGTACGTTAATTTTCATAACAGTTCCGGCTTCTTCTGAAACGATTGGAATTTCCATTTTCATAGATTCCAAAATGACGACATCCTGCTCTTCCTCTACTGTATCTCCTACTCCTACAACAATCTTCCAAACATTTCCTGCCATCGATGCATATACTTTCGTCATCATTTTTTCCCCCTTAATATTCATAAATCTTACTTTTTAACAAGTTGTTTCGTTACAAAACCCGTTGTATAAATACCACTTTTGAACACATCGTCTCCGAGTACTTGCAGTAACATTGGTGTGTTTGTTTTAATACCTTCTACTTTTAACTCTTCTAGAGCAATTTTTAATTTTGAAATCGCTTCTTCACGAGTTTCACCATGTGCGATTACTTTCGCAATCATTGGATCATAGAAAGGTGTAATCGTTACTTGATTCTCCAAAAAGTGATCAATACGTATATTTGTCGGTAACGTTAAATCTGTAATTTTCCCAGGTGATGGGAAGAATGTTTTCGGATCTTCTGCATAAATACGAGCCTCAATGGCATGACCACTACGTTTTACATCATCCTGTGTAAATGATAGCTTCTCACCATATGCGATAAGTAATTGTTGTTCAACTAAGTCTAACCCAGTAATTTCTTCTGTAACTGGATGTTCTACTTGTAATCTCGTATTCATTTCTAAGAAATAAAAGTTCTTTTGATCATCTACAAGAAACTCAACTGTACCTGCATTTGTATAACCAAGTGCTTTAGCAGCTTGTACAGCAACTTCTCCCATAGCCTTTCGTGTACCCTCATCTAAAAATGGTGAAGGTGCTTCTTCAATTACTTTTTGATTTCGGCGCTGCACTGAACATTCGCGTTCCCATAAATACACTGTATTACCATGTGTATCTGCTAAAAGCTGAATTTCAATATGATGTGCATCTGCTATATAGCGTTCTAAGTACATTTCTCCGTTACCAAAGAAATTTTGCGCTCTTGTTTTATTACTTTCAAATGCTTTGGTGAGCGTTTGCTCAGTTTCCATCAACTGCATTCCAATGCCTCCGCCGCCCGCGGATGCCTTAAGCATTAATGGATAACCAATTTGTTTTGCAATTTCAATTGCTTCTTCAGCAGTTTCTATATTTGTAGTAATGCCTGGAACTACTGGTACATCTGCTGCTTGCATCGCTATACGTGACTCAATTTTACTTCCCATCTTAGTAATGATTTCTTCTGAAGGACCGATAAATACGATTCCTTCTTCTTTACAGCGAATCGGAAAAGATGGATTCTCTGATAATAATCCGTACCCCGGATGGATTGCTTCAACATTTGTCTTCTTAGCTATTTCAATAATTTTTTCAAGGTTTAAATAGCTTTCTTGGACACGTGGACCGCCTACTAAGTAAGCTTCATTTGCCAATTTTACATGAAGGGCATTTTCATCAGCCTCAGAATAAATAGCAACGGTACGAATGCCAAGTTTTTGACAAGTTTTCATAATGCGAACTGCGATTTCCCCGCGATTAGCAATTAATATTTTTTGAAACATAGTGACTCCTCCTTTTTATCTACATCCTAAATGTCTTGCAATTACGAGACGTTGAATTTCAGAAGTTCCTTCACCAATTTCTAAAAGTTTTGCATCACGAATATATCGTTCAACTTCATATTCACGCATATAGCCATATCCACCATGAATTTGTACTGCATGATTTGCTATACGACTTGCAGCTTCAGATGCAAACAACTTTGCCATAGCCGCTTCTTTACCGAAAGGTTTATCGTTATCTTTTAACCAAGCTGCCTTATGTACTAAATTACGCGCTAATTCTACTTCAGTCGCCATATCAGCCAATTTAAATTGAATCGCTTGGAAATTAGAAATCGGTTTTCCAAATTGTTGACGTTCTTTCGCATATTGCAATGCACGCTCAAATGCAGATTGTGCAATACCTACTGCTAATGCTGCAATTGAAATACGTCCTCCATCAAGTGTATATAAGAATTGTTTAAATCCTTTATTTACATCACCAAGAATATTTTCTTTCGGTACACGTACACCATCAAGTACGATTTCACAAGTATTAGAAGCACGAACACCCATCTTATCGTAAGGGCTTGAAATCGTTAATCCTTCACTAGTAGTCGGTACGATAAATGCAGAAATACGTTTTTTACCATTGTCTTCAAAACCGTTGATAGCGGTTACAATAATTGTATTTGCATACTCTGCGTTTGTAATCCAGCACTTTTCACCACTAATAACATATTCATCGCCATCTAAAATTGCTTTCGTTTGTGTGCCCCCTGCATCAGATCCAGCATTTGGCTCCGTTAATCCGAAAGCACCTAACGTTTTACCTGACGCCATTGGAACTAAAAATTTCTGTTTTTGTTCTTCTGTACCGAAATAATAAATTGGAGAAGCACCTAATGAAATTGTTGCAGCATAGCTTAAACCTGTTCCACCACAAGCACGACCAATTTCTTCAACAGCTAACGCGTACGATAACGTATCGCCACCTGAACCTCCATACTCTTCCGGGAATGGGATACCTAATAATCCTAGTTCGCCCATTTTTTGAAATGTTTCATATGGAAATTCCGCAGTTTTGTCATAATATACAGCTTTCGGTGCGATTTCCTTTTCAGCAAAGTCACGTACCATTTCTTTAATCATTTGTTTTTCGCGAGTTAGAGTAAATTCCATTCCGCTACACACCCCTTATCGAATATTGAGTTTCGACAGCGTGCGAGTTTCTACTACAAACATTACTTCTTAAAAGACACGAATATTAGTTAGACAATTGCTATAATTCTGTCATAACTTAATTTTAAAACAGATTCTGTACCAATGCACAAAAAAATTCCTACATTGTTCTACAACAACATAGGAGGTTTTGTGTCGAATTATGTAATTTATTGTTTAATAATCTCTACCTTTTCCCGAATCAGAAATTTCTACTAACCCTTCAGGGTATGGCTCAAAATATGTTTGTCTTAATAAATACTTTTCATCAAATCGAATGGCCCATGATTTTAAAATTGTAAGCAAACTACTAAGTGGTATTTTCTTTTCTGCATATTTTTGTATCAGTTCTAGAAAATGATCTTTTTCTTGTTTTTTTAGCTTTGTTTTAAAATATCCGAAAATGTGCTCACATACATTTACATTCGATGTATAGCGAGGCGCGCGCATAAATAATTCATATAAAGTCTTCTCATAGTTATCAAATACGACTTCCATTGTTTCATTTTTTTGATTTGCAATAATACGCCCTAATTCTTTTTGTTTCACCTGATTATATGCCATAAATAAATACTTATAATCTGATTGAAACGCTACGAGTTCTTTTATGTTTTTAGTATGTTTAATCATTTTGTAATGCGCGATTGTAAACAATCTTGTAAAGAAATGCTCTCTAATAATAAAATTCGACAATCTACCTTCTTCTTCAATTGGAAGATGCGAAAATTTTTTTATTACTGCTCCGCCAAATAATCCAGTTCCTTTTCCTTTTACTGGCCCTTTTTCAAAACCAGAATAGATTTTCACATCACGAGTTCCGCAACTTGGCGAACGATTCTTCAAAATAAAACCGTCAACTTCAGGTAATGTTTGTAAAAATGTATTTGAAAATTCATTCATTTTTTCAGTTACATCTTCTCGTATTGACGGCTGTACAAGCCTATTCGCTCCATTTTTTTCTACAATACGTATCGTTTCACGAGGAGTCCCTAAACCAATTTCTACTTCAGGACATACAGGTATAAATGTAACAAATGGCTGCAAGTTTCGAATTGTTAAATCTGGAACCATCTCTCCATTATAACGACAGGCATCAAATTCTAAACATTTACTTACAACAATTATCGGTTTAGCAAATTGTCGCATCACATTACCTCCGTGGCGTTAGTCCATACAATATAAATTGAATCGTATTTTCAATTTCCACTTCATCGTCCCATTTCTCTTCCGGCAATAATAAAAACCTAGTTAAGAGCAACCCTAATACAGCTGATAAAGTAAGACGTAATACGGAAGATGGCGGAAGTTCAATAATTTCCCCTTCTTCTTGAAACTTTGCAATCAGCTTTTTAAAATGTACAAGCAGTTCTGTTTCTATTAATTGTTGTATTTCACTTTTTAGTTCCGGCTGAAATGGTACTTCTTGAATTAATATTTTTATCATTGGAAAGTGCTTTTTAGCAAATTCAAATCTATTTTGAATTATTACTCTTAAAAGCACTTCATACGATTCATACTCTGTTTTAAATATTTCTTTTGCAAAGGCTTGTACGAAAAATGGTGCAGCAAACTTTGTTAAGGTCGGCATCACGACTGCAAACAATAAATCTTTTTTCGTTTTATAGTAGCGGAAGATTGTTCCTTCCGCTACACCAGCTCGCTTTGCAATTTCACTCGTTGAAGTTGAGGCGTACCCTTTTTCTCCAAACATATCAACAGCTGCCTCTAATATACGCATTTGACGTTCATTACGTTTATCAGTATTCGTTGCGGCAACTAATTCTTCCAGCCAATCCTTCTTCATTTATTGTGCTCCTTTTTATCATCATTATATTTTGCGATGTTTCTTTAATGCAAATACATTTCCTACTGCAAATAATAGTGAAAAAAGTAGTAATACAGTAAGATCTAATGCAATCTCTGTAAACCCTTGATTCCGAATCATTACTTGTCTCATAGCGTCAGCACCATATGTGAGTGGAAATAATTTACCTAACATTTGTAACCATGTATTCATGGATTCCATTGGAAACAACCCAGAAAAGAAGACTTGTGGCACGATAACAAGCGGTATAAATTGAATCATTTGAAATTCATTATTTGCGTATGCCGATAAAAATGTGCCTAATGTTAGTGCAGTTAAAGAAAGCATACATGTTATAAGTAGCGTTAGCCATATTGAGCCAGCTACATATAAATCTAAAATATAAACTGAAAAACTTACAATTATAATAGATTGTATAAATGCAAAGATTCCAAAACCAATAATATATCCTAAAACTATTTCCCATCTTCTCACTGGTGTGGACAATAATCTCTCTAATGTACCACTTAAACGTTCTCTTACAAAAGATACTCCGGACAATATAAATACAAAGAAAAATGTAAAGAAACCAATTAATACGGGACCAAGCCCATCGAACATCGTAATGTCTTTAGAGCCATGTAAATAATCCACTTCAGGCTTCATCATTGATACATCATTCTTCTCTGTACTCTTTTGCAATACTTGAAGTACCGCACGGTTTTTTGATGAATCACTGCCTTCTAATAGAAGATTCATTTTTCCATTTTCTAAATGAATTACTGCATCTACCTTTTGCTTTTCTAATTCCGAAATTGCTTTGTCTTTACTATATTCATAAATTGATGCTTCTTGATTTTTCATTACTTTTACTATAGGAGCAGGTACATCGACTACAGCAATATGCGGTATATAGTCTTTTTGTGTAAATACTAGCGACAATAACCAAAGTAATAACATTGGTGCCCCAAACATCATTGCTAAAGAACGCTTATCTCGAAAAAATTGACGAATGATACGGATGACTACACCATTAACTCTCATGATTCAATCACTCCTTCTAACATAAAGACATCTTCAATTCGTCCAGAAGATGTTTGTTTTTTCAATTCCTCCGGTGTGCCAATCGCAACTAAATTCCCTTCTCTAATTAGCCCTAGACGTTCGCAAAACTCAGCTTCATCCATAATGTGCGTTGTTACAATAATAGTTGTTCCTTTCTTTTTAAGGTCATAAAACTTCTCCCAAATCGATTTTCGAAGTAGAGGATCTATCCCAACTGTTGGCTCATCTAAAATTAATATTTCTGGTTCATGAAGGAGTGCTATCGCTAATGATAAACGTTTTTTCATTCCACCTGAAAAATGCTGTACTTGCTTTTTCATATGCTCTGATAATTGCACAAGTTCAAAAACTTCTACGATTCTCTCTTTCTTACGCTTACCTTTTAACCCATACATCGTTGCAATAAAATCTGCATTTTCATATGCCGATAGTTCTTCGTATAATGCATCAGCCTGAGCCATATAACCAATTCTTTTCATTTCATTTAGATTAGGCATGTTTGTATTAAAAACAATTACATCCCCTGTAGTTGACTCATTAATACCTGCAATCATTTTAATGAGTGTTGTTTTCCCTGATCCGGAAGGTCCAACCAAGCCAAAAATTTCTGCTTTTTCTACTTGCAGCGAAAGGTTATGCAAAACTTCTTTTTTCCCAAAACTTTTTGATACATCTCGTAAAATAATTGAAGGTTGCTGCACTAAAAATCCCCCTTTTCTTTAAAATGAGTGAGTACTCACTTTTATTTTACTCTCGAATTATTATATGTCAAACTTTTCAAACATATATTTTTTCTGTTATTTACTAAATCAATGAAACAGAGTCGACATTAGAATATCTTTTCTTAAAGTCGACTCTGTTTCATTGTGAATTATTCGATTTTTGTTATGTTTTTAAATTTAAATACCTTCTAATTCTAGCAACATCTAATGAATATTCGATAACTATTTGCTGTATTGGTAATATAACCGTTTCCGGATATAAATGTGCATATTGTAACGTTTCTGCATACTTTTCCAACCGTTTTTCTAAATACTTTACAATTTGCTCAGGATGACTTACTAATAAAGACGTACTATAATAATGAATTTGCTCCTCAATCGCCGTATATTCTTCAATTTCAAATTCTTTATGCATTTGTACACCCCTTTATATTTTTAATATTGCTTAATAATAACTATTTTAACTCGACTAATTTTTAAGTTTTTTGATTATTTACACTATAACAAACTCAATAGGTCAAATTTTGTTACTTTATGTAACGTTGAAAAATTTTAACAAAATTGTAATGGAAACTTGTACTCAAGAAAAACTACCTTTAAATTATTCTCCTGAACAAAAAAGCCGTACAGATTAATTTAACTGCACGACTACAATCTCAGGTCTATTAAAAACTCTTTGCGGAATGATACTATTGCCTAATCCTCTACTAACTATCATAGACGTATTTTGTTGTTCATATAAACCCGCTGTATATTTGGGCAGTATTCCTTGATTAGGAGCAACTAATCCCCCGATAAAAGGTAACCGAACTTGTCCCCCATGTGCATGACCCGATAACACTAAATCTACTTGCTCATCAGCATATGCTTCTAAAAATTCAGGCCTATGGGATAATAATACATTATACCTATCTGGCTGCGTTTCAATTTTTGCTTTTACAATTGCATCTTTTACAATACTTCCTTCATCAATATCTCCAGTATTAAATTCGGGATCATCAATTCCTAACAAGTTTATTTCGTGTCCTCCCTTTTGTATTATTACATGTTCATTTCTTAAAACAGTGACATGCTGTTTCTTTAATTTTTTTTCTAAACTGTTATATTTTCCTGACCATTTTTCATGATTTCCTGTCACAAAATATACCGGATATTCCTTTACAAGTTCTCGTATTACTTGCATACTAATTTCTGCATCGTACGATTTACTGTCTATTAAATCACCCGTAATAGCAATAATATCTGGATTTATGCTTTTTACTTTTTGAATTAAAACGTCTTGTTTATCACCAAATTTTTTATTATGTAAATCTGAAATTTGTAGTATTTTATATCCTTTAAAAGAAGAGGGAATTTTACTAGAGGTTATTTTAACCTCAGTTATACTTATTAAATTGTTTTGTAAATATAAAAAGATACTAATGCCTACTAATATACCAATAATTAATATGATTCTTTTAGTCTTCTTGTTCATATTTCCTCCTAAAATCTTGATCAGTACTACAGTTCACAATAAATATTACGTGCCCTTCGCATTCAGAATAACTGAAATTTTTTAATTGATTTGTAGTATTTGTTATAGTTTTATACGCCACTTATAAAATTTTTCAATCGCATGCGTGTATGATGTCATGCTCATTTTTCAGTAATTTTATAGCAGATCACTGGAATCTCTTCATAATATTAACATTTATCTTACTTAGTTTGATAACTATATCATGATAATTCCTATAGTTTTTTATAAAAATATTGTGTACTTTTCTCGAAGTATATACGACATTTGATTACAAATATATTATTACCACTACGATTTTAATTTGTTTAAAACGTAAAAAGAGAGAATTGAAACACTAAATTGCCTTATGAAAAGGTATTACTGTATTATTTGTTAGAAAATTGAAAAAACATGTGTAGATAGCTATCATTGTAAGTGCATATATAATTAACTTTAATTTCCTGACATAATTTCACATAATTCTTAACCTATTTTTTTGCGTGCATTATGAAATAAAATATTGCCCCATGTCAGTCTTTAAAAAATTATATATCATAACTTTAAGGGAGGAAGAAAACTATGAAGATGAAAAGAAAAATCATGATGACGACAGCACTTGCAGCTACATTGGCTACAGGTGCACTACCAAGTACATCGGTGTTTGCTGCTGAAAAAGAGGCTCCTATCCAACAAGAAGAGACACAGATGAGTATTCAACCATTTGCACAAAATAATTTGGAAACAGCAGTTAAAGCTGCCTTAGATGGTCCAGAAGTTAAAAAAATTAAAGTATTTGAGCATGAATTTAATGTGAAACCAATTGAAGTAGTAAATTTAGGTGGCGGTAAAACATATGTTAAGGGACAAATTTCTCATCATTTAAGTTTTCGTCCAGATGATCAATTTTATTATGAGTTTACAGTGCAAGATGGAAAGGTAATAGATAAGCCTGTATTTAATATTGATAGAGGTGGTTGGACACCTTTTGCCGCTCCACTTTTATCAATTCTTGCTGCGTATAATGGGATTCCAGTTAATCCAAATGATTTAAATGCACTTGGTCAACAGATTGGAAAAGTGATAGATGGAAGCTGGGAACATGCAGCCCAATCTATCGCAACTGTAGTTAGTTTAAGTTTTAATGAGTAGAATTTCTTAATTTTTGTTAGCCTAACAGAGTCCCATTTTTCATAAGTAACCTTGTTATAAAAAATTCTGAAACAGCTATAAATAGATTTTTACCACTCAAGTCACATTATCTTGATTTGTTAACCACCTTATCATTCATTATATGTCACAAAATAGAAGTCTTTTTTAAGACTTCTGTTTTGTTTGTATACAGTACAGCGGAAAGTTTGTTTTTTACCTATCTATGCTTCAATTCTTTAAGAATCCGTTTGACTATTAGATACAATTTATTACAACAAACTATTAAAATCTCAAATAACTTCCTACCCTATTTTGATTTTTTCAAACACAAAAATTCATTACTTTAAGAATGAAAACAATAGATGTAGTAAAAAATCATCTTGTTTTATTATATCTATTGTTTAAAAGTCAGGAGAGATAAAATGAACAAAATAAAAATGAGGAATTTTTTTAAAATTAGTATCCTTACTTGTTTCACACTAGCAAGTTTAAGTACACCATCTACTATTTTTGCTGATAGTCATCCAGGTTATTCCTATGAATCCAATATAGGCTATCAAAACCCAGCATGGATGTCGAAAGTAGCAGATTCAACAAAATTGAGTGAAATATCTATTCCAGGGACTCACGGTACAATGGCTTTACATGGAGCAAGTTTTCTTGATGAAAATTTGACAAGAAATCAAACTATGAGTCTACCACAACAATTAAATTCCGGAATTCGATATGTAGATATGCGTGTTAAACGTGTAAAAGATTCTTTTGCAATGTACCATGGGATTGTAAATCAAAAAGCAATGTTTGAAGATGTATTAAAAGAGGCAATTCAATTTTTAAAAGATCATCCTACAGAAACAATTTTAATGCGCTTAAAAGAAGAAACTACTCCTGAAAGTGGCTCACTATCATTCGAGGAAATACTTAATAAATACAAAGACCTTAATTCTTCCTATTTTTGGGATCCAAGTTCTGTACCAACTTCAAAAAGAAATAACCCTACTCTAGGAGACATCCGAGGGAAAATTGTAATCTTACAAAACTTTACAGCCTCTCAGCAATATGGTATTAATTACGATAGCTTAAATATACAAGATACATTTGAAATTGAAAACGGACCAGACGGAATGTATGAAAAATGGAATGCGGTGAGAACCCACCTTCAAAATGCAAATAATAATTTTAACAATGATAAAATCTATCTTAACCATTTTAGTGGCACAGGTGGTGCTGCTGCATTATTAAATAATGTTTATCCTTGGTTTGTTGCAAGTGGTAAAGAGAGCAGAAATACTGATAGTAACCCCAAGATGATTCAAAAAGCTACAACTAATGCGTGGGAAGATTTCCCTCGTGATATAAATGGTCAAGTATTTTATGGTGGAATGAATACACTTGGGACCGAACTCTTGCAACAAGGTGGAATTAAACATTCTGGTATTATCGCAGCTGATTTTCCTGGTCCAGGTTTAATTGATAGTATCATTAAATTAAATGGTATACATTCGAATGAAAAAGAAATATTAATTTCGCAAATTTCATCCGAATCTAGCCCTTTAACCGGACAACAAAATCGATCCAGTCAAAACTTTAAAATTGATAGTTTACCTGTAGGTACTAAGGAATTAAAATGGATTATTGAGCCTTCAGAAAAAGATCATCCTTCTTCTATCTCTTTCAATGTAATGATTGACGTTTCCCTAGGTACAGATTCTACTCGTTGGAAAAATATTTCACATGGATCTAGGACTGAAGCTTATACGAATGCTAAATATTATATTGCAAGCCCACTTGGTGCCACTAACAAATTTACAGTGAAAATATACGCTATTACAAATTAAAAAATAAAGAATCCCAATGGAATTCCTTTTTGATGGAATACCATTGGGGTTCTTTAATAATTTCATTTCGTATATATTGGGATGAAGAGTAAAAATTGCACCCCTGTTCCGGTATTGCACATAGAATAAGTGATAACTACCCTTTTCCACTTATCATTTATTTAAAACTGGCTTCCAAAGCGATAGTGCAAAAATCCAATTTGGATCGCCGTTCCCTTGATAACTTTGAATCGCTTCATACACTTTTCCCTCATGTACTACTTTATCACCTTTATTGTATGCTTTTCTTGCATCCCATTTTTCATAAGTAGAGTCCTCTAGTTTTGTTGCTACAGTTAAAACATCACTTCTACTAGACTCATTTCCAGCTAAATCAACCGCCGTCACTACATATTTATACGATGTATTAGTTTTTAAATCTTTATCCATAAAGGATGTATTATCCGCTGTCCCAATTTTATTCATAACCCCAGTGCTTTCTCTATATACAACATAATGATCAACACCTACATTATCTTCAGACGCACTCCACATCAAATCAACAGTTGTCGCTGTTGTACCCATACTATGTAATCCTTTTGGTTGAGTCGGAGCCTCTTTATCTGGAGTTTCATTTGTTGTCTTAACCTTTAGTTTTTCACTTTCTTTTGATATGTTTCCAGCAGCGTCTAATGCCTTTATTGTATAGGTATATTCCGTATTTGCTTTTAGTTTTTTATCAGTAAAAGTTGTACCTGGTACCGTACCAATTACTTCTCCATTACGTAACACTTGATATTCTTTTACGCCTATATTATCATTTGAGGCCTTCCATGTTAGTTCAACACTATTGGCAGAAACTTTAGACGCATTTAATCCAGTTGGTTGACTTGGAGCTACTGTATCGGGAGCTTCATTATTTACTAGATTTACATCAATTACATTATAAAACGCATTTGACGTATCTGCTACATCCCATACAGCTAAAATAACATGATAACCATTGCGATCAGTTGGTACATTAATTGTATGTGTTAAATTATTTGATGCTGCCGAACCGTCATGTTTCACAGTTCCAATTGGTTCTAATTCAGCACGTGTTAATGGTTTATTAGGATCCCATCCCTTTTTGGTAATGTAATAATGCCATTTACTTGTAGAATGTGCCGCTGTGTATTTCCATGTAAATGTATTTGCTCCCCCCTTTATTGTGTTTTTGAACCAGCGATTTGATGTTTGTTGGTCAAGAATCCCTCCAAACAGTCCTCCTGCCGAAGCGATTTTCCCATCAATCGGTCCACCATCTGGGAATCCTTTAGGTGCTTCTAGACTTTGAGGTTCGTACATTACATTTCCACAATTTAAATTTAATGCTCCATAATTCTGACTACATAAAGCAGCACGACTACTCGGCTTTTCAACAAACCCATGTGCATATGCACTTTGAGGAATCATTGTAATTGCCGTTACCCCTACAGCTAAAACACAAGCACCAATTCCTTTTTTAGTTTTTCTTAATCTTTCTAACTTAGATGTTAATTTCAAATTCATACTTGTCCCCCCAATATATTGTTTATGCTAATATAATAGCAATATAGGGATAAACGAACAAATCACCTACTAATATATTAATAGTTCAATAACATAAACACATTTAGTTTATTTATTAACCTGATATGGGGCTAAATTAAGCAAATTAATTCTATTTTGTAACATTATGTAGTAAAGAGTTTATAAAAAACCAATAAAGATTCACAAAAAATCCAAATATCGATTACTTAATTTTTTACAACCACACCCCACACGATAACTACATTATTAAGCAGGTTTCATGATTTATTACATTCTCTCGCCACCTGACAAAATCAGATCAAAAACATATCCCTGCATATTATCGATTAGTTCAAACACATCTGGATTTTTATCGTTGCTCAGCGACCAATTGATTGACACCATTGCGTTTGCTGTATACAACTGAGCTACAAAGTCAATCGGCACACTTACTTCAACCTGCTGCTCTTTCAAATAGGAATAGCAGGCATTATATAAAATGGATTCTAATTCTAAACGTAAATCCGCTGAGGGAACACGTACATGGAGTAAAGTTGCAATCTCTTTTTTTCGCGCTGAGATCTTATCGGTTATCATATTAATAGCTTGAGCCACATTTCCATTCTCTATTAATGCGAAACGAAATTCAATTTCTTCCTTGAACCAGCAGACATAATTTTGCACTAATTTTTCCAAAAGATCATATTTATCTGCAAAATGGCTGTAAAATGTGGACTTACTCACCATAGCATGTATGCAAATATCTTTAGTTGTAATTCGCCCAAACTCTTTTTCGTTCAAGAGGGTAATAAGTGTATTAGAAATATTTTTCTTCGTTTTATAAACGCGAACATCCTCTCCCATTAATAATCAATCTCCTTCCCAAAGTTGATTATCAAACCATTTATATCCTTATGGTTCGATTTCGTACTTCTTACCCTTTCCTGCTTGTTGTTTCTTTAATATACTTCTCTTATCCTTACCTTGTAGTCAAATATAAGGAGGGATTTTATGTTTAAACAGTATGTAAACAACGAACAGTTCAATTTGCAAATTAACCGTTTTTTCAACGATTTCTATCAAGACGATGAGCGGGCAAATCAGGATTTGCAAGCCATCATCCCAAGACTTACAGACACGGACAGCTGGTATAACACTTGGATAGAATATGCAGCAATGCGGGAGCATCAGAAAGACTTCGATCTGGCTTCGGTTTATTATCAGGCTGCCGAGTTTTATATGGAATCATCCGATCCAAAAAAAGAAAAAGTGTACCAAAAATACCGTGAAACTTTTTATAAGGGCTTTCATGACTTTGAGTATGAAACCTATCAAATTCCTTATGAAGATTCCTATCTTCCTGCTATCAAATTCATGACACCAGGCGCATGTAATACACTACTTTTCTTTGGAGGCTACGATTCCTACATGGAGGAAATGATGAAGATGATGAACTACCTCATAGGAATCAATTATAATATTATAGTTTTTGATGGACCTGGACAAGGAACAGCACTGAAAAACGGCTTAAAATTCATCCACAACTGGGAGAAGCCCGTTTCCACAGTCATTGACTATTTCAAACTTGACCGTGTTAGTATTCTCGGAGCTTCTTGGGGCGGCTACTTGGCAATGCGTGCCGCCGCTTTTGAAAAACGAATCGACAAAGTCATCGCCTTTAATATTTTTTATAGTGGCCTTGATGCACTCAAGATGCGCATGCCGGATAATATCTGGAATAAATTGACCACGCTTCTGGCTACTAATGAAGCTGACAAAATTAATACCATGTTTAAACAAATGATGGCCACCAGCATCGACCTGAACTGGAAAGTTAAAAAAGGTATGGAAAATACAGGTGAAAAAACGCCATTTAACTTACTTAAAAACTTTGAAAAACATACGATGGCAGGAATCGGTCAGTTCATAAATCAAGAAGTATTGCTCCTGGCTGGTGAAGACGATCAGTACGTTCCAATTAGCCGATTACCGCAAATCGAATCGGAGCTATGTAATGCAGCCTCCATCACTTCTGTAGTTTTCACTAAGAAAACTGGTGGTGAACAACATTGTCAGGCTGGTCATCGTCACTTAGCTTTTGATGAAATTAAAAGATTTTTGCGACATAACTTCTAGTGAATGATATCAAGCATTTTAGCACTTTCAAAATTTTTCATATACTAGCACATTAGAACATGGTGACTATCGTGACACTCCTCAAAAAAACTGATATTTTGTCATAAAAGAAATCCCCCACTTATTTGTGGGGGGATTATTCTGTGCTTTACTTATAATGATATGTGTGAAGTTTTGTTTATTTACAAACCTAAAATCCCTACAATCTGACTCGCCTTTAAATTAGTAATATAATTGTACATCTCTAAGCCTTTTCTTTCAGCCTTTAGCACCTTGCCTCTCATTTTCGATAAATGTTGGGAAACAGTAGATTGTGGAATTTTTAAAAGCTCCGTCAATTGTGTAACATTACATTTTTTATACTGAATTAACTCGTTTATAATTTGCAATCGAATTGGATGTGCCATTATTTTTAACATATCTACATCCTCTTCAGTTATTACACTCTTTTTCATTTCACTTTTATACATTGTCATAAGAAATTCTCCTTTATTATCCGTGCATTTCCGCACGTCTTTTAATTAGAAGTATATTCTAAAATTATTACGGTTTAATATTCTTACTTTTTGGTATATTGAAGTTTATATTTTCAAAATAATATAATTCCAGAAACGCCTTACACACATATTGTGAAATTCCAATATGCGATTCATATGAACTTAATATACGGTTTAAATGAATCTCACTTCACTATGGAGACACTGTTGAAACTTTACTTCAATAACTCTGTAGGAAACTTATAAACAACTAAAAAAGGACACACCTATAGCATATGTATGCGTAGGTGTGTCCTTTTCTAAGATAAATTTTAGAGTATTAACTTCTTTTTATCACATCGTATAAGATAACTATTTAAATTTCAAAATATATAGTATAGAATAGGAACATTCGCTATATTTATGTATGAAAGGATTTTCGGAAATGGACTTGTTGCAAATCAAGAAAATGGAAAATTTAATTTGGACTATTGAACATAGTAGTGACCTCTCAAAAAGGTTTTACATAATAAAATTTTTTGATAGAGAAAATACAATTAAGCCAATTGAAACATTAGAATTTGGAAATAGAAATATCGACAAATTTGAATGGGTGTTTATTAATATATTTCCAAGGGTAGTAACAACTTATGTCCCTTCCACTGGAAGGAAACCTGATGAATCATTAATAGATACAACTAGAGAAAACAGTAAAGAATCACTTATTTTACAAGGAATACGAACCTACACCAAGTTTTGGTCATGTTAACCCCCACCCTTCTATAGCAGCAAATATAATTTTGCATAAAATGTGTTTTTTTGAGTTAAGGTGAATTCTATATGTAAATTCTTCTGAGAGTTTCATTCACATTGTATTGTTCGTTATTTGAAGAACAAGGAGTTTTTTATAATATACGATATATCAATTTTTAAAATGTATGCTTATACTTATTTTTTTAGGCATTTTATTCTCTTAAGAGCATCCACGCAAATACATGCTCTTAAGAAAATAAAAGTAGTACGCATGAGATTGAATGAATATTAAATAAAACACTTTGGATCTGGAACTTACCTTACACTTTGTTTTATATACATAAAAGAAGAGTAGAATATCCTTTTTTATTTTTAGATTTGCCTACTAACACTTCAAACAATCTATCAGGACGTTAAGTAGTGAATAGTTCAATTTAAGGGGATTGTTTTAGTCTCTACTAATTTAGCAGAAAATTCAGTTCCACATTTAACCTTTTTAAATTCTAGATGATTAAATCCTTGATTAGCGCCTCATCGGTTGAATCAAAAAGGGTATGCACTTTAATACACCTAGTCCAACAAACGTAAATATTACTCCTACCAAATCAAACAAAAAAATTTGAGTAGCCCCCTATTTATTGCACTAATTATAACTAGAGCTAGCCCTTTCCTTTTCTTTAAATTCCTACTTTAACTAGAACATACGGACGTTAAGTGATATGAATTCATTTTATAATGGGGGAATTTTTCACCTTTTCTAAACAACTTATTATATTATTTTTATCTAATAAGGCACAGAAACAAATTAAAAAACTTTAGTGCTCCTGAAAATCTCTCTTGAGGAAAAACGTTTTTAGGGTGAAACGTTTTTCAGGGTACTTTTATACTGACTCTTTTCCTTAAAATGTTTCTGTACCTAATATTTAAATTAACTTATGTCAAAATATTTCGCAATACAAGTGCTAAATGCTACATGGATATATAGAAAATGACACTTTTTATGAGCATACCCCATCAAATACTTATATTAAATATAGAAAAGTTACCTTACTATTATTAAATTTGTTAAATTAAATAATGAAAATGGAGAATACTAACTTTATAATTGTCACAATTTAATTTATATATCTACTCTTTTATTACTCGTAAAAATCATTTGATAATTCCTTCAATATTAATTTATGAAATGCAGAGACCATCTAAAGCAACAATTTTCTTACATTAGATTGTTTTTCTACTTAATTTATTTTGTCGAAAAAAGTCGATATTTTCATATTTTTTTCATTTAATTATTGTACATTTGCACATTTAATGTTAGGATTATGCCTATTCAAATTAGATCCTATTGATTCCTCTTTAAGATTTCTTTATTTTATTTGTGAAAATTAGTTACTTTCTAGTAAATTCCCAGCAATAATACAGCAAACTACACTAATAATAATTCTAAAATTATATTTTCATCTCGTAAATTCATAAAAAGGAATTTAAGTCAAACTATATTTTCTATCTGTGTATATTCATTTTTTATTCAAACATGATTAATCATAAGTTCTAACTCGTTAATCAAATTTAAATAACAATTTTGATTCTAAAATAAGTTCAAAATCAAAATAAATATATTGTTATTTCAAAATAATGTTGTAAACTATCTTTAGAATGGAAAGATTTATGTAACAGCATGTTAAGGGGTTACAGGGGGAATAAAAATGAGAAATTTTTTCGATGACAAGTATAAAAATATTGAATTAAAAAGGAGACTATTAAATATAATCAGTGAAATTAGTGAATTAAAAGGAAAATTAGCTGCTTATCAGGAACAAAATCCTGATATATTTACTAGCTTAGAAAAAAACATACCACTTCATTACATAAAAAACTTTACTACTACCTATGAAGATATAAAAGTCCCAAATAAAAGATTAAAAGAACTTATTTTAGATGATATAGTACCTCAAAATATTTCGGAAGATGCTATCTTTTGTTTTTATCAAACACTTACTTTTGTACATAAGAATTCCTGTGATTTATTAATCAATCCAGAGACTATACAGGAATTACATTTTCAATTAATACATTACATTACCTCTGACAGTGCCAAATGGCGCGAAAAACCGTTTACTATTCCAGGTATTCCTGAAAATGGAATGCACTTAAATAGTTACCGCATTCTTCCACATGAGCTTATTCCACAAGTAATGGAACAATTATGTGATCAATATAACTCATTAAATTCTAGTAAGGGCCATCATTCACTTTTATTAATAGCTCGTTTTATATTTAATTTTTATTGCATAGTCCCTTTTAATCAGGGTAACGGCAGATTGGCACTTATGTTAATGCAATTGCTATTAATTAAGAGTGGAAATACATTTGTAAAATATGTATGTCTGGATAAATACATTAAGAAAAATGAATCTGAATATTACAATTCGATTTATAAATCTTCGGTAAATTGGTACTGCGAGGAACATAATAGTAGCTTTTGGTTAAAAACGTTTTTAACTATTATATTAGAGGCGTACAAAGATCTTCATAATACAGTTCTAGATTCTATATGTAAGCATACTAAAGTGGAGAGAATTCAGGATTTTATCCTTAAACAAAAACAACCCTTTACTAAGGAGTGTATTCGTAACACATATCCAGACATAGCAGAGAGTACAATCAGTAAGGCTTTAAATTCCTTGCAATTGTTTGGCCATATTAAGCTAGTGACAAAAGGAAGAAATGCTAGTTGGATTAAAGTTTAACTATACTTGTAAAACACTTACAGTTCAAAAAAGAAAATTATAACTTTATCATTTAAATTCATGCCTTTGGACTCTTATTCATTGAATTTCACTTTAATATATTAAGCTATTATTACTAATTTAGTTATTTCTAATTCCTACAAAACGTTTTATAGAAATTTTTGTCGAAAAAAGTCGCATTTTAATATTTTTTCTTTATTTTCTGGTTGTAAACGTTTCATTTTCATGTTACCATCTTAATCAAACAATAGATGGTAATAAAAATGAAAATATTTCTTTCCCTTAGAAACATATAAACGTACGGTCATATCAAGAAAATAAGGCCAAAGAAATATTTGATACCTATCCAAATTACCAATAGGAATTTTGCCGCATTAACTTTCTGTTATTTCAGAATAAAACTTCACATTTTGTCCCTAAACAAAATTTGTTAGCGTGCAAAATTCAAATACACTAAAACACCCAAATAAATGAAATGTCCTTTTTTATTGAGCATTGAGGTATGAAAAAATAATTCTTCCTACAAAATTCAGCTGAGTAACATAAAGACATCTAAATTACTACCTTTATCGCCATCTATTGTTGACAACATATTTACCAACTATTAAAAAGAACCTATCAAGGGTTCTTTTTTATTATAATCATTCAAATTTCACTTCTATCTTGATACTTAGGTTTCTACACAAATTACATCTACTTTTTTACTCTCAATTATTGAATTTATAATATAGTACTTCAATTTTAGTTATTCTTGATCTCAATCCGTTTAAATTAGTGAATAAAATTCAAACATATAAAAATAATAACTACAACTAATCGTTATATATTAAAGAGGTGTCAATTTTGTCCTTAAATGAAAAGACCCTAGAAACAAAGACAGATAAAACCATTGAAAAAATCCAAACAAGTAACTTAAAAGAACTTAAAAATACATTAGATAACATCTTTGATATTAGTGCAGATTTGATTGAACATCCTTTGCAATTAAAAACAAACACGAATATTTTACTATATTATTTTGAAGGCCTTACAGATGGTGTTGCATTAAAAGGAAATGTTGTTACACCATTATTACAAGAAGTGAATGAAGACAGACAAATATTTAATTCTAATATTATTGCTACTCATACCAAAATAGTATATACGTGGAATGAAATTAAAGAAGGATTACTTGAGGGACAATGTGTACTGTTTATGGAAGGAGAAAAGAGGTCCCTTCTAATAAATACAAAAGGCTGGGCAGAAAGAGCGATTCAAGAACCCATTTCAGAAGTTACTATTAAAGGCTCACATGATGGATTTATTGAGAATGCCACAAAAAACATAGGCTTAATTCGTCGATATATTCCTTCTACTGAATTGAAAATTAAAAAAATGACAATTGGAGAACGCGCCACTTCTTTAGTCTATTTAATTTACTTAGGGGATGTAGCAAACGAAGATGTGGTCCAAGAAATAGAAACTAGAATCTGTAAAATTAAAACGGATGCGGTATTGAGCATTGGAGAACTATCTAATTTTACAAAGGATCAAAATTGGACTCCTTTTCCACAGGCTTATTTAAGTGAACGCCCAGATGCCATTTCTAATCATATACTTGATGGAAAAGTAGCAGTGTTAATTGATAGATCTCCTGGTGCAATGATTGTCCCAATGAATTTAATTGGATTTTTTCAGACTCCAGATGATTATAATATACATTGGCTCATTGCATCATTTTTTCGCTTATTACGATTTGCAGGATTTATTATAGCTATTTTTTTACCCGCAATTTATATTGCTATAGTCTCTTTTCACTTTGAAATCATTCCTTTAGATCTATACACTTCTATTGCAACGTCAAGAGTTAAAGTCCCTTTCTCTCCTTTATTGGAAGCTTTTATAATGGAAATCACACTAGAAATGCTACGTGAAGCTGGTATTCGCTTACCACAACCAATTGGACAAACAATTGGAATTGTTGGAGGGATTGTAATTGGGCAGGCGGCTGTTCAAGCTGGTCTTGTGAGTAACGTTATGGTTATTATCGTATCTATTACCGCCATTGCATCATTTATTGTTTCTAATTATGATTTATCAAGTTGTATTCGGCTTATTCGTTTTCCAATGATGTTATTAGCCTATTTTTATGGGATTGTAGGTATTGTTAGTGGATTAATGCTCTTATTTGCTCATTTTGTTTCATTAACTTCCTATGGTTCACCATATGGATTGCCAATTGCACCATTTCGTCTCCAAGAGTTAAAAGATTCTTTTGTAAGATTTCCTATTTCCATGATCACCACCCGCTCGAGTACAGGACAGCCGGAACAAAAAAAGAAAAAAGAAGGTGGTTCGCATGGGGAATCTTAAATTTCAAAACATAACTTTATTTGAATTTATTGTTTTCATCCATTCACTGCAACTTGCATCAGGTATGTTAATTATGCCAAGCCCACTTGCTACTACCGCTGGCACAGATGGCTGGATTTCTATCATTCTGGGATGGATGGTTACTTCTATAATTGGCGTATTTATTGTATTAATGTTACAAAAAAGTCCTAGCAAAAATTTCTCACAGATTTTAAAAACATACTTTGGTAAATGGCTAGGAACAATTTTTCTTCTTTTATATGCCTTTTATCTATTTTTTGCTGGTTTTAATACTTTATTAAAGGCAACTGACATTATAAAAGTGTGGATATTCCCTTCCACTCCTTCTTATCAAATCGCCATATTATTACTATTGCCTTTTATTATTTTATCATTGAGTGGGATAAGGGCTCTTACTAGTTATTCTATGCTTGTTTTCTTCTTCACTGCTTGGATGCCACTATTTCTTCTGTTTTCATTAAAGAGTAACTACAATCCTTTACACCTACTACCTATTTTTAAAGATGGCATATCCCCTATTGTAAAGGCAACAAAAGAAACAATTACCCCTTATGCTGGCTTAGAAATTGCATATTTTATTTATCCGTTCTTACAAAAAAAACAAAAAGCCATAAAAGGAATACTAATAGCGAATACTGGAACCATGTTTTTCTATCTATATGTGACTATTCTTTCTTATATATACTTTAGTCCGGAGGGGATAAAAGACGTAATTTGGCCAGTATTTCATTTGTTAAAAGGGGTTCGTTTTTCATTCATAGAACGATTAGAAATTATATATATCGCTTACTATTTGATTGTATTTTCCACTACAATATATCCGTATTTATTTTTCAGTTTTGAATCTGTGACCATTTTACTTCAAAAAAATGCTCGCAATTGGGTGCTCGTTAGTTTTATGTTTTTAATAGTCGGCTTATTTATTTTTCTAAATCCCGACGTGGATCAATATTTGTTTATATATTCTCTTATGGATATCTTAAATATCATTTTTTTTATTCTATTACCAATCTTTTTTTTCGCATACAGCATTCTTTTCACTTGGTTAACTAGGAGGAAACAACTTTGATTCGAAAATGGATATGGATTGTAACTTGTTGTGTATGTTTAATCGGTTGTAGTCAAAGAATCCCTCTTGAACAGGTTTCATTAATCCTGTTAATCGCCTTAGATAGAACTTCTAATGGAGACATAAAAGTGGGCACAAGCATACCACTCTTTCATCATAAACAGCAAAGAAGTACTATAGAGCAATGGACGCGGGCATCCACTGTATATAATGGATTCAGTAAAATAGATACGAAGTTAACGGGCTATATGACAGCCTCAAAAGCTGAAATCATTTTAATTGGGAAAAAATTGGCCCAAGAAGCAAATTGGATGCAGGAGCTTGATTCTTCTTACCGTGATCCTTACGCTACCATTAATGCTAAAGTAGTACTTGTTGATGGACCTGTAGAAGAAATTTTCACAATTAATAAGCCCGATAAACCATCACTACCATCTTACATAAGTAGTGTAATCGAATCCTCCATTCAAAATAATCAATCCGTTTCTTCCACGATTCAACAATTAATGAGAGAAAAAAATGAAGAAGGAATGACACAAGCTGTTCCAGTTATAAAAAAAACAAAGAATGAAATCGACACGGTAGGAATTGCACTTTTAGATCGACAAGGTAAATATTTAAGCCGTATCCCTAAAAAAAATGTTAAGTTCTTCAATCTTTTAAATAAGCCCAAAAATAAAGGCCGGATGATACTACACCTTGTGCTTCCACCTAAAAAATCCAGCCAAAAACCAAACACTTCTATATTAATACAGAATGCGACTAGGAAAATAGATGTTAATTTTCAAAAAGGAAAGTTTGTATTTAATTTCGATATAAACGCTAATGTAGCTATAATAGAAAAAACTAACGCACATTTAATTAAGGAGCATTATGATAATAAAAAAAACATACATAATTTAGAAAATGAGGTTCAAAAAGAAATTAATAAGAAATTACAAAATATGTTGTATGAATTACAAAAGAATAAAATTGATCCTATCGGATTATCGTTATATGCTAGAGCTTTTCAATATAACGAGTGGAAAAAACTAAAAGGAGATTGGTTGCAAGCGTTAGCAGAGGCTAAAATAACTGTAAAAACACACGTCAAAATAAAAGATACTGGGACCATTAGAAATTAGATTAGCCTATTCTTTTATTTGACAGCATTTCTCAGTCGAATTTCCCTTCCTCAATAATTATGATATAAAAGACGCTAATTCAAAGAAAAATCTTTCGGTTAAATGCTAACCAATAGATTTTTCTTTTTTCTCTAGCCAGTTCTTTTAAAAGGGCAACAATTTAACTACGGTAATCAAGTACAAGTTTCTAATTTAAGGGGGTTCGGCTTTTTGAGTTCGTTCGAATATCTTAGTTTTAGTTTTATGTACTTTGATAGAATAGATACACATCAGCATATTTGTGCTTAATTTTATCGTTTAATGCGGCTTTAATAAATCATTTTTAGTTTATATATCCCATACTGATAGCAATTGAATTTTATTATTTATCCCCTTAGATTATTTCAAATGATTCTATTTTCTTTCCATTTGACTCTTTTGATATATTTCAAATTTCTTGATTACATGTTGTATAGGGGAGCCCTTCTTTTTTCCACGTAAGAAATCCTCCCTTTAAATTAACCACTTTCTTTATATCAGCTTTTTGTAAAATGCTAGCTGCTATAGCGGAACGTAACCCCGTTCGACATTGTAAAACTATTGGACAATTTTTCGGTACATCATCTAGCCGTTCAAGTAGATTACCTAAAGTGATATGTATTGCATCATGAAGATGTCCTTCATCCCACTCTTTTTTACTACGCACATCGATAACCTTTACACTTCCATCTTTTATTAACGGATATAATTCATTTGATGTTTTTTCCTTATAAATCTCTAAACTATGGAATCTTTGAATTACCTTTGAAGGTGCAAAAGCAATAATATTATCTAAGCCAATGGACTCAAAGTCTCTAATAACTTCCTCCACTTTAACATTTTCCGCATCTAAAATTATTAAAGTTTCTTTTTTATAATCTAATATCCCCCCACACCAAGTTGTGAAAGAATTGTTATAAGGTATGTTAATTGACTTCTCGATGTGGCCAGCAGCAAAACACTCTACATCCCTTATATCAACTATTTGCTGAACACCCCTCATCACTTCTTGAAGTTCTTCTATTATATAAATAGCAGTAATCTCTCTCTTCTTACGAGTTGGTGGACCATACTTATTTAAATGCTTCATTAATGGAAAATACTTTGGAGGCTCTGGCTGTCCCGTCAATAAATTCGATATAAAATTATCTTCATCATTACATTGAAACGCCCAATTAAACATCTTTTCATAACCTAATGTGGAAGTTGGAATTGCTCCTAATGCTTTTCCACATGCACTTCCTGCACCATGTGATGGCCATATTTGCAAATAATCAGGGAGTATTTTTATTTTTTGTATAGAATCAAATAATTGTTTCGCTCCTATTTTTGCGGTATCTTTAATACCAACAGCAATTTCTAATAAATCGGGTCTACCTATATCTCCTACAAATATAAAATCACCTGTGAATATTCCTATCGGTTTATCATTCATATAATTATTTTGACTTGTATCGGTTACTAAAAAGGAAATACTTTCAGGCGTATGCCCTGGGGTATGAATGACATTGAATTTTATATGACCAACCTTAAACTCTGTTCCCTCTCTAACCAAATTGTATCGGCCCTCGTTAAGATTTTGATATTTCCAATCACTATCTCCTTCATCTGATACATATAAATTTGCATTAAAAAGAAGGGAAAGTTCTCTAGACCCAGATAGAAAATCTGCATGAATATGAGTCTCAGCCGCAGCAATTACTTCCATTCCCTCTTTCTTAGCAAATTCTATATATTGTTCTATATAGCGGCTGGGATCAATAACAATTGCTACGCCTTCCTTCTGACAACCAACTAAATAGGAAGCATGAGCTAATTTTTCATCATAAAAATATTTTAAAAGCATAGCTATTCCCTCCAAATGCTTATTTCAAATTACTTCTCGGTTGTTACAACAACTCCCTATCTTTCCTTATAGAATCCCTTTCAACATTAAATTCCAATACATATAGGGCAACATATACCTTTTAAGTAAAAACATACTATACCGTTCTTTCGCTTGATTAAACGGAAACGTTTCTTGAGGCTCATGTTCATAGTTAAATTCAGCGAGTATAAGACTTTTATATCCTGTAACAATCGGACAGGATGTATACCCATCATAATTAGCCTGCAAGTCTCTTCCATTAAGTACGTCCAAAATATTTTGTTTTAAGACAGGTATTTGTTTTCGAATTGCCGCTCCAGTTTTAGATGTAGGTAAATTGGTACAATCTCCAAGTCCAAAAATATTCTTATATTTTACATGCTGCAAAGTATAAGGACTTATATCTACCCACCCCTGATGATCACTTATCTCACTTTCTTTAATAAAGTTAGGTGGCCCCATTGGTGGAACAACATGTATCATACTATATGGTACTGTTTCTCGTTTCAGTGTTTGCGTATCTTCAAAAATTGCTTCTCTCTTTTCAGCGATAATTTCTACTAAGTTTTTATTATAGTTCGTTATAATTTGCTTTCTTTCTAGTACTTGTTCTAATGTTTCAGCATAACGCGGTACCTGAAATATGTTAGCGTTCGCAGAATAAAACATTACTTCACTTCTGTTTTTCAAACCGCCATTACAAAAATACTCTTCTGCTAAATACATAATTTTTTGTGGGGCTCCACCACATTTAATAGGAGTATTGGGGTGGGTAAAAATCGCATTTCCTCCTTTGAATTTTTCAATTTCTCTCCAAGTAGAATCAACATATTTATAAGAATAATTGCTACAAACCCCATTAGTCCCAATAGACTCCTTTAAGCCTTTAATACCACCCCAATTTATTTGTATACCGGCTGCTACAATAAGAATCTCATATTCAAGTAGCATTCCATCATCTAAAAGTATCTTATTTTGATCTGGAAACAACTTAACAACACTTTTAGGAATCCACGTTGCTCCTTTTGGAATAAGTGATTCTTGATCACGCATCGTACATTCCTTTGAAACAATTCCTCCCCCAACTAAACTCCATAGTGGTTGGAAGTAATGTTTTTTAGATGAATCGATAATAGCTATACTTTCTTTCAATAGGGATACATTTCGTAACAAATGTGCAGTAGAAGATAGTCCTGCAGTCCCAGCGCCAATCACAATAATTTTATAATTATCTCTGGTCTTCATTATCCTCTTCCTATCTGAATTTAATTTTTAAGTTAACTAATTATTAGCCTTATTTCATCGTAGTAACAATATTATAAGATAAAAATACTATTATTTTATCTTATTAAAACGAATATTCCGTTAACTTTATCCATCGGCATTACTATATGCGTAAATCCCTTATGTTACTTCTTTAATTTGTTTCAAACTCTACAAACTTTACATTTCTCAATATTAGCCTGTATCCTATCTCACTTTAATGACATTACACTTCTATAGATAATGAAATGCAAGTTTCTTTGGTATGGTTTGTCCATCCTCCTTTTCAGGAGATAGACAAAAACAATCTTATTCCAATAGCTATATTACCTATTCTTTTTTGAATCTTTGTTATAAATATCTATACATGCATTTGAGAACGTCTTTGTTGTTTTTCCAGTCCCTCAATAATGTGAGAATTGCTATTACCATATTTCCCGTAGCCTTTGATTTATAGGGAGCTGAAAATAGTACATACCAACCCGACTGGAATATTGAACACCTCATAACAGGAGATACTTTCTACTTAACTCAACGTTTTGGCAGAGCGCATTTTGGTGCCAAAATGAAGATTTTCAAGGTTCACCCTGACGGTACTTTACAACGCTTTATTACAATTGAACCAGAATTTATTACTACGTCTAAAGGGTTAGAAATTTGGAGAACACCAATTACAAATGTATATACTAAAGGGACATATATTGCAGTAATTAAGTATAACGGAGAATTTACCTACTCAAATCATTTTCAAATTAATTAACTCTTTCCTACTCAGTAGCTAGAATTGATTAATTAGGTAGCTATGAAGAATTAAGATCTTAACCAGCTTCAATTGGATTTTAACTTTTTTAATATAAACACATTTTACTTTTAATAGAAGTAAGTTAACTATTATATCCACCTACTCTTCGTATGCAATATTGCATACGAAGGGCCTTAAATATTTTGGTATACTATGCATGTGGATTTTTCATCCAAAATTCCACTCAAACGCATATTTATGTATATGCCGACCCTAATTGCTAAAAGTGAGAAGAATGTTATTCATTCTTCTCACTTTTTTTATTTAAAATGTGTGCTTGTACTTAGGTCTTTAGATATTTTACATTTTGAATCTTAATACTAATCCACGTATGTGAATTTCCTTATAAAAATAAACTCCAAAATAGAATTAATCTTCCAAATTCCACCTATGGAGTCAGTTGTTTTCTAAAAAACATTCCAGCGTTCTTATCAATTGATTTTAGAATAGTTAAATAATAATACCATATACAAGCTCTGCATAAATTATTCATTTTCTTTTATATAATACCTACCTTTTTACTTCTAATAAATCATTAAACATTGGATTATATTTCACTTTTATATAAATAAAAGCCAAATAGCCGTTCATAATGAACGACTATTTAGCATCTTACTAATAATTTGAATGTTCTTCATGTTAATCTATTTTGTGTAAACCTGTTGAAGTAACTTGATAGGTTCTTTTCTTACCTATATATTCCTGTTTACTATTCTCAAGGTTAATAAGTGTAGCCCGTGTCTTTTCCTTTACTGCTTCCCCTTCTATATGGGTAAACTCGATATAATCTCCCACTTTGACTGGCACAGTTTGTCTTTCAGCAGTTTGCTGTCTATTTCCCACTATTTCCTTATTGTACACAACAATACCGGATGAATTCTGTACTTTGATACTTGCATACGTATTATTAAAATAAGAATGTGGTACGCCTGCTTCTAAATTCACCTGCATTTTCTCTGTTACCCTATTATAATCTACTTTTGCGATTTCTCTATCACTATATCCCTTTAAAGACCAACCAAATTGATTTCCGTCTAAAACCGTTGCTTCTGGCATTTTTTCTACTTTCTTCAAGCCTTCTTTTGTGACTTCATACATTGCTTTTTTTCCAAAGCTTTCTTGTTTACTGTTGTCTACATTTGTGAAAGTAGCTCTATGCACACCTTCTAAATGTGTTAACTCAATATAATCGCCTACTTTAACTGGAACTTTTTGCAATTCAACATTTTGTTGTTTGTTTCCATAAATGTCTTTCTTGTATACTACTTTCCCTGATGCATTTTGTACTTTAATACTCGCATATGTTTCATTAAAATAATGATGCGGTACGCCTGTTTTTAAGTCAACTTGCATTTCTTCTGTCGACTTATTGAAATTGATTTTAGCAAACTCGAAATCACTAATTCCTTTTAATGACCATGCAAACTTGTTTCCTTCTAAAATATTATTTACATTAGGTATATCTGGTTTAATTGGATTAGAATCCGTCCCCTTCCAAATCTCTGCTGTTAAAGTTGGATACCCTAATACAGCCACTTTTTGAATGGTATCGTTATTTGGACGTAATCCCCACTTCTCAAAGAAAGGTATCAAATTTTGTTTGGCTACTTTTGATGCCGAAATCATAAATAATTGTTTTTTATTTTCATCAGTTTGTGGAAGTTCACTTGAAGACATGTCTCTATACAATTGATGCAATTTAGGATAGAAGTCCTCTCCATATGCTAACTGTAGTTGCCAAAGCATAACAAGCTTAACAAAAACATCACTAACTTCGTCATAATTTTTATTAGGTTGTTCTAAGTATTGAAATGCCTTAGTATAAGCGCCCTCCTGTTGCAATCTAAAAGATTGATTAGATGTAAATGCTTTTTCTACAGAAAGGCTGTAAATATTATTTTGTACTTCTGTCATATTATAAAACTTCCAAGGTGATTGCTGTCTCAAATGCCCTGCCTCATGCCAAGGACCCCAGCCATCTTTTATAAATTTATTAATATCTAACACGTATTGGATTGCATCTCCTACATATGCGGTTCGATAAGAAGTTGCATACATATAATAATCGGGAGAATGATTTTCTTCTACGTAATGAATATAATGTTTATCTACTTGTTCCTCGGATAAACCAGCTACTTTGTCTTGAATTCGAGTAGCTTCATCCATCTTTTTTAAGAGTTGTACAGGATCTGTATTAGAACCTAACAAATATTTCTTAACACGTGCAGGGCTGGCCGTAATTAATACACGTTCTCCTTTTAACTCCACTGCATGTGCATTGGGATATTGGTCCAGCATGTTTATTAAATCTTGTTTCGTATGCTTTCCTAGTTCAAAAAAAGGAGTAGTCGTTCCACCTGTTGTGACTGTTGTTCGAATGGTACCACCTTGTTGTTTATTATAAAAATAAATCATCCCCCCATTTGGAGATTGGATTGTGTTTATACCAGGTTTTAATGTAAATGATTTTATTTTAGAATCTTCTCTCCAAGAAGCATCATACGAATACGTTCCAATGTATGCTTGAATATTTTGATTTCCTTCTACATTAATCGTTATTTGTTCATTTGGCTTTGCATATAAACCAGTGGGTTCATATGGACTAAATGCCATACTTTTTCTTTCCTGTTGTTTCAGTACCTCAACATCCCCTTTTCCTTTGACTGTATATATTCTGTTTTCTGATTTAACTGACTTTTCCTCTTGCAGTGATGTCGATATTTTTTTTTGCTGCTTTGTTTCCTCTGCAAAGACATCTGATGAAGAAACCATTCCAGTCATAAGCATAGTTACTGTAGCGGTAGCTGCAAGTATTTTTCTAGTTTTATATTTTGAGTTATTCCCCATATTATCTCCCTCATTTTCCCTTAGTACATTTAAGGATTATTATTTTATTTATTACGTTTTTACACCAAAAATTTTTTACGCTATTTATGTTGTATCTAATACTCTATTTTTTCTCATAATAGTCTCCTTTTCTTTATTTCTAATTGTTTATAAATGTTATTTGATGACACATAAAATAACAACTTTACGATAAACTCATCAATAACAACCTATTATGTTTTGATTTAGTATTCTTAACTTCCATCTAATTGTATAAAAGTATTCAATTAGGAAAATAAGAATATAAAGTTCACTAATCATAGATTAGGTTTTATGGAAAAATTCATAAAAATCATTCACCTTAAAAAATCAAACTTGTATAACTACTTTCTACATATAGGATGGAATTATAAAAATATTTCAATAAAATAAAAGACAGAGGCCTGATGATACCTTCGTTTTTTCAATTTATAAAGAACAAAAAATCATTTTATAACTGTATAAATGCCCTTGCGACAAATACTGTATTCCGCTATTTTTTTGAAGAAACAGGATCCATTTTTAATGTTTTTATCCCTTCTTTTAATGTAAACGCATCCGCTCTCAATGTTTTCCAACTATCTTTCGCTGCATTCAAATTAGGTTTTAGGAATTTGAATTTATTTTGATCCGCTTTTTGGGATGCTTTATCAATATGACTAAGCACTCCCGAATATTGAGAATCTAAATCATGCCATTGTGCAGACATATAGGTAAGTGCATTAATAGCCGATCCAATCGCATTGTGCATTTCATTAATATTATTATACGCAACACCAACTACACGATTTAATGTTACTTTATAATCTATAGTCTGACGTAATTGTGCTAACAACGGCTCTAACGTACCTAAATTATTTCTTGCTACCCCTATCATTACACCACCAGCAATCCACGTAGGAATTGAGGGAATTGATACAGTTATTATTCCATCTGATTCTACTTGTTTAAAATGTCTTACTTGCTCTAAAACTTCATTTAAGCGCTTTTCATCTTCATCAATTCCAGATGCTTGGTTTTTCAGAATCGAATGCAAAATATCTTTATGACCTCCAAATGCCCGGACATCTTCTCCAATACTATCTCTTAACTTAGCTAGTTCTTGTATTAAATTCTGTGTATATGCTTGATTTTGTTTAATCTCACCTTGTAAATCTGTAATGCCTTCTTTTAATGTGTCTGCATCCCCTTCATTAATTGCTTCTACTAATGTGTCATAATAATTGTCGAATTTAGTATCATACTCTACAATCCCCGTCAGTGTATCTAAAAGTTGTTTTTTTATGTGTGAATCCCATTTCGTAGCATGCTCTCTTGCATTCTTTTGATCTTGTAGAATTTGACTAGGTAGATTTGTATATCCTTTAATGTCAATGCCTTCAAAGTTAACATCTGGGTTTTTAATTAACAAATAAGAGTAATCATTCATGGATTTTGCAAATACCCCAGCATCTTGCAAAGCTTTTTTCATCTTTTCGCTGTTTACCGAAAGAGATATATCTTCGGTACTAGTTTGTTCCATTTTACTTTCACTTGCGAATGCTGCCACTGGAGAAACTACAGTAGTTGTTGTCAGAGTTAAAAACGTCGATACAGCAAGTAGTTTATAAGGAAAGTTTTTATTAATTTTAATTCCTCCTATACATATATATTGATTTTTAATTTGTTTTTTCTTGTTTAAAAGCAATGTCTTTTGAAATGAATTCTGCATCTTTATGAATATCATTCCAACTTTGTTTTGCGGCCTTTAAATCATCAGGTATTAAAGAAAGTTTATGTTCTTGCATTTGGTCGATATTATCATATAGATCTTTATAATTCGCTCCCATCGTATTCCATTGTTGCTGAATACTTGTTAGAGACATAATTGCTTGATCAACTGTTTGATACAAATATGTTAAAGTGTCTTTTGTATTAGTAAGTGAAATAACTGCTTGGTTAGCTAAATCAGCTTTCATACTTAATTCTCCAATTTTATTCGAAATTTCATTATAGGAGTTCATATGATTAGATGCCTCAACACCAGCTGCTGTCCCTAAACCGATACCAGCTGCCCCTAGAGCTGTTAGACCACCAACAACAGCTGGTGTCGCTGTGCCACCGGTCACAACAATTACTACCGCTCCTGCAATCGTTCCAATAACTAAAATAGCTGCTCCTAATCCACCACCAATTGACCAGGCTAATACATTATCAAAATGTGCTTTCTGCGTAGAACGTAAATTCTCAATTTCGGCCTGAAGTTGTGGGAATAGTGCTTGTTTTCCCGCTAATATAGCCGTTAATCCCCCTTGTCCATCTGGACCTCCAACATTATTTTTAAAATCTACAGTATTTGTATACAACTTTGTTTTGAAAGCTTCTAACATCTTAATAATTTCCGTAACTTCATTTGAATTTGTATGAATTGTACCGATTAAATCCCCTATTCCTTCTTTGAGGCCCGCCTTATCTTTCTTTTTTACAGTATCTACTAGTGTGTCGTAATAATTTTGAAATTGTTCATCATAATTTACAATATTACGTGCTGTCTTTTGAATGTTTGGCTTCGCTGTATCTAGCCAGTAATTTGCATTGATTCGTGACAGTTCCTGATTCAGGTGAATGTTTTTGATTAATTCTCCCCCTCCTGAACCTAAATCAATGTTGGATAAATTTACATTCGGTTGCTTAATCATTGTTTTTGCGTACAAATCCATTACAAGAATATGAGAGCCTGTTTCAGCCAACACTTTCTTTAACCCTTCAGGTCCTAACGCATAATTTTCTATTTTCTGTTCTTGTGCTGTCTGTTCTTGTGCAAGTGCGTGAATAGTACTACTATTCGTAGCAGTTATAACCGTTGCTAAAGTGGCCAAAGTTATGACCTTAAATGGAAATTTCATTATTTGATTCTCCTCCTTATTTTCAATTGAGTTATTATCTTTTTATTAAACTTAAATTCTTAATATTAAAATTTATAAACTTGTTCTTCGAGTTGATTTGTTACATTTTTTAGTCGTCTTAATGTATCTTTTTGAGACTGAGTGTTACTAGTATCAACTTCAGTCAATAATTTTGTAATACTATTATTTATTAGATTCAAATCCTCTTTATAACGTTTCATTAGCTCAATTTCTCCATCTACTTGATTAGCAAATGTATGCAAATCATTTTGCATGAAAAGAATCATTGATTTTTGTAAATCTGCTACTGTTAATTTAGTTGTTAAGTCATATAATTTCTGATTTTGTTTCTCTAAATCATTTAAATATACTCTTTGCTCTGCTGTTAGTTTATTAATTTCGGCAAAGGTACTATATGTTTTTTTAATTTTTTCAGGATCAATCACTTTCATAAGATCATACTCTTTCGTTTTTGTAACTGCAGCTGCAGCAATTTCACCTTTTTTACTTTTCTCTATCGCTTCACGTGCTTCTTTTTTGGCAGCTTCAATTTCTATAGCTGATTTTCCCTTTTCTGTTGCTTCCTGCTCTGCTTTCTTCTCTGCTTCTACAATAGTATTATTTATTTCTTTTCCTTTGTTATACGCTACTACCGCTGTTTGAGCAGCCGGTTCAATGATATCTTTTGATAGGCTATAAATCTCTTGGAATACCTTTAGCCCTTGTTCATTTAAAGCTCCTGGTAATAATGCTATTTGCTCTAAATCATTTTGAATTGATTTTTTTGTATTTAGCATTTCATTTTTTAACTTGTCTATTTTTCCTGTTCCCTCTGAACTAAGTACACTCTGTGCTTTTACCACATCTGTATCAAGATTTTTCAGTTTCTTATCTACCTGTAGTTTAAGATCTGTTAACTCATTAATCTGACGTTGCACGTTTTCTTTGTTTGTTATAGTCATATCTTGAAGAACTTCCAGTCTATCTATAAACCCTTCTTTATCTTCCTTATTATCTACAAATCCTTTTAATGTTGGATAATAGCTATTAAATTTGGCTGCAAATCCTTTACTTTTTGAATTTAGTAGAATTAATTTTGGATATAGTTCTGATGACCACTCTTTCATATCTTGTTTAATTAGAAATTGAGTTGTATTTAAAGATGGAACTTCTTCAAGTTGCACATTCGGACTCGCTAAGGCTCCATCTATAAAGGTTTGTGTTAATTTGGAGTGTGCACCTATTTTTCGTAATGCTGAGGAAATATCTATATTATCTTGTTTCGTTTCTGCCTGAACGATTGGCATTGCGAGAGTATTGATAGGAATAGTCGCCCCAGTAACGATTGATGTTATTAAAAATCCTGTCATAATTTTATTCTTCATTCCGTACACCTCTTCACTATTGTTTTTTACAGTTTTAATCGTAAATTTTGTACAACCTAACGTTAGGATTTCATCACACACACTTGAGGATAGAAATTTTTTCGATAGAGTAATCGTATCTCGTTTTTTATTTATTTTTGATAGAATATAAGGACCTTACTTCCCCCTCATTTTAAACACTATGTTTTTCATAAGTAAACCTGAAAATCACATTGATTAAATTTAATTTTTCAGATATTTATTATTCAAATTTTAAAATATTATATTTAAAAAAGTTAAATACAAATTTCATTTCATAAAGTGAAATAATTATACTATGATAATTAAACATAAAAATTCTTTGATTCCCTTAAATCTATATGAATCCCTTACTTAAAAATGATTTCAATATAATTTAATAGTGATTAACACATATGTGTCTTTTATATGGATATGTAAAATTACATATCCATATAGGAGTATCTAGCTTAACTACTCCAAAATATTATTATCGTATACATAATAATCATATTGCTACGAACACCACAGGAGAAAATTTCCCTCATGCACTTTAGGGGATAAATTGTCCATGAAATAATAATTTTCGCTTATATACTTACTACTCATTATAGGAATACAAAAAAGCGATTCTTTTCACAGTAAAAAGAATCGCTTTCTAGGTTCCTATTTTCAATTACATTACATAAAGAATTGAGAAATTATCATTTAAGAGCCTTAACTATAACTTCAGCTGCATCTGCAATTAATTTATTATCATAGGTAGCTTCTTTCTCATCTTTACTAGATAAGATCGCAATGATAATAGGTGCCCTGTTCGGTGGCCAAACGATAGCAATATCATTTCGTGTCCCATAACTTCCAGCTCCTGATTTATCTCCAACTACCCAATCAGTTGGTACGCCTGCACGAATAAGTTTGTCTCCTGTAGCATTTCCTTTCATCCACTCTGTAAGAATTTTACGTTTATCAGCTGGAAGTGCATTTCCGACCGTAAAAGCCTTAAGATTGGTAGCAATGGCTTTCGCTGTACTAGTGTCACGAATGTCTCCTGGAGTAGCTTCGTTTAACTCTGGCTCAAAGCGATCAGCCATAGTAACCCGATCACCCATCTGTCTAAGTGCTTTTTCATATCCTTTAGGTCCGCCTATTTTATTAAATAAAATGTTCCCGGCGGTATTATCACTGGAACGAACAGCCGCCTCTGCAATTTCCCCAAGTTTCATGCCTGTATCTACATGTTTCTCTGTAATGGGTGAATATTCCACCAAGTCGTCTTTCGTATAAGTGATAACTTCATTTAATTTCTCAGTTGAGTTTTGCTGTAGCAATACTCCTGCCGCTAATGCCTTGTAGGTTGATGCAAAGGCAAATCTTTCGTTAGGTCGATAAGCAATTGTTCGATTTGTACCAGTATCAATAGCATACACACCTAATCGAGCATCAAATTTTTTCTCAAGTTGAGAGAATTCTTTATACGTCGCATGATTTTTATGTTTAACTGGTCCGGTCTTTTCTTTCGCTTCAACTTGCAATGCCCCTCCTGTAAAAACTTCTAGGCTTGTAAGACTTAAACCTAATATACCAACACATAAACCTATTTTTAACATCCTCTTGTTTTTCAAAATCATCATTCCTTTCAAATTTTCAATACTGAAAACAAGTAGTAAATTCAATACACTGTATCCTATTTGAAAACCTGTTTTTATACGTACACATAATAGACCATCTAAGAAACAAGTTTGTTCCATAAATTTAAAACCTTTTTAACTAGTAGCCAAGATATTAACAAAAGTAAGAGATAGCAACTATGATAGCCGCTATCTCTTATTTCAAATCTTCCTTTTTCTTTAACTTATAAAGGCTTTTATATAAACAGGGTCTCTTCCCCTGAGAAAAGTGCACAAATTTTACTAATTTTGATTCGAACTATCTATACTAGCAGCTTCACCATGTATACGTTGCTTTTTTAAATCAAAGTATACATCTAAAATTTCCTTTCCAATTATAGAATTAATTCCATTTTTATCATCATGAAGCCATGGGACTACTACAGAAAATGCTACTTCTGGATTATCATATGGAGCATATCCAACTAATGTTAAGTTATAACATTCCATACGTTCTCCTTTTGCATTTCTACCAATTGGATCATCTCCACCATATACAGTTTGAGCTGTCCCTGTCTTTCCTGCTGGTTTATATGGCGCATTTTTGAAATACTTCACGCCAGTTCCATCACCTTCTTGGAATACCCATCTAAAGCCTTCTTTTATCCGATCAATATGTTCTTTCTTCATATCAACTCGATTTAATACGACAGGCTCTATAGAGCGTATAACTTTACCGACCTCTTCTTCTTTTATTGATTGCTCTCGTATTTCTTGTACAATTTGGGGTTGCATTCTATATCCACCATTTGCAATAGTTGAAATATATTGTGCCAATTGCAATGGCGTATACGTATCATACTGACCGATAGAAAAATCTAGTAAAAACCCAGGTTGACTATCTACTTTTCTCGTTTGCCCAATTATTTCATTCGGTAAATCAATACCTGTTGGTACCCCTAAACCAAATTGTTTAAAATAATAACGCATTTTATCAAATGCTTCTTGTTTAATATCCAATGAACCATTTGGTACGTAATTAACTCCCGCAATTTTTAAAGCTGTCTGGAACATGTATACATTCGAAGATACTTGTAAAGCTCGTAAATCATTAATATTACCAAATCCGGATACATTCCATGATTTCTTGGCTTGTGTACCTTTAAATTTCATCGGTGCATCATAAAATTGATCTCCTGGCTGTATTGCCCCTGTCTCATATCCAGTTAATAACGTTGCGCCTTTTACAGCTGACCCTAGCTCATACGAAGTTGTCATGTTACCTAATGCCAAATCCTCAATCTCTATTTTCCCTTCTTTTTCTACAATCTTTTTGCCTGCCATAGATAAAATCTGTCCGTTATTTGGATTTGTCATGACGACAAACGCTCGGTCCAACAGTGGCTCTGAACTCTTAAAAGCTCTCAAATTTTTCTCTATACTTTCTTCCACTTTCTTTTGTAATTCCATATCAATCGTTAATGTTAAACTATTACCACTTTTTCCTTTAGAGATTATTTCTGTGTTTATAATGTTTCCTGATTTATCAGTAATGTTTTTCACTTCTTCTTTTGTGCCGTGTAATACATCTTCATATCGTTGTTCAATATAACTTTTCCCTACACGGTCATTACGGTTATATCCACGTACCAAATAAGAATCTAAGTTTTCTTTCGGTAATCCTTCTTCACTACTTGTAATATTACCTAACACGGAACGAAATAAATTACCATTTACATAATTACGTTCCCAATCAACTGTTGTATCTACTCCTGGAAACTCCGCAAGTTTTTCACTTATCCGCGCATATTCTTGATCTGTCACATCTTTTTTTATAATTTGTGGTGTCAGTTGATAACCTGAACTCATTTTACTTTTAATAGCTAACACCTTTAAATCTTGTGCTGTTAATTCTGCCAATTCTACTTCTGTAACGCGACTTCGTCTTAAGTCTTGAATTTTTTTGTCTAGTTCTTTTCCCTCTATTCCCTTTTCTTTAAACTTTCCTATGTCGTTTTTAGTAATCTTTGATTCCGCACGTTTCGTATTCAATTGCATCCAAAAATCTTTTTTATCGATATCGGTTAATTTATTTATATCTTGCTCAGGCATTTCAAGTACCTTCGCCAAGTCTTTTGCTGTTTTTAAAATATCTTCACTCGTAATCCCCTTTACCCTTGTATACGTAATTGTGCGAAGAGATTTATTATTAACGACCGTTTTCCCTTCTCGATCTAGAATCTGTCCACGTGGAACTGGTATACTAGTTGTTTCATTTTGACTGTTTTCCACTTGGTTCTTATAAGCCTCTCCCTCAACGATTTGTACTTTTCCTAGCTGCATAATAATAGCTGAGAATAGTACAAATATGCAAAGGAACATTATATTCAATCGAATAGATATATATGTCTTCTGTTTCTTTACTTTTTGTTCTTTCATAAATCCTCCATATAATTCTTCAGGAAATCCTCACTAATACTTAGTAAATAAATATACTAAAAGCGTTCCCTATATATTAGAAACCACTATTCAGTTATAATAGTGTCTTATCTTTTTTGTTAAATCCTTGTAAGCATCCATTCCTTTTGGTTTAGCCGCGTAATTGATGAATCTCCCTTCCTATTTTTTTTCTCTATTTTTTTGTCGCCTGCATTAGAAATGCTAAACTGTATAATGACTCATATTAAACTTACACATAGACTTACTATTAACATGTACTTTTTTTCATACTGATTGTTCCTTTCTTCATGCTGTAATACTTAATAGACAACCTAAGTAATAAAGTTGTTCCACATTTACAAAAAAAAAAATTAACTATAAGATGGAATAGGCTACATAAGGGAGGGTTATATGTTACATACGAAAAGATGGAGATTTTTTGCGGTTCTTTCTATTGTAAGTGTGATTTTACTAATTTTATTAAAAATCAACTTCATTTCAATTACTATCGCAACTTCTTCAGCTGAAAGAGGAAAAATTCTTGATCAAAATGGTGTAATACTAGCTACAAATAAGAAAGTTAAGTCTCTATATTGCACTTCTAATGATGAAAAACTATCGAATAAAGATACATCAAACACATTAGCTTTTTTCAATCAATTTTCAAACGAGTTTCAACATGACATTTCTACAGAGGACATAAAATCTCAATTACAACAATCCTGTAATAAGCAGACTATGAATGAAATATCCTTATACTCTGATATAAATAAAAATGAAATTTCATTCATAAACAAGAATAAACCTAAAAATGTAGTGATCAAAGACGAATTCATTCGATATTATCCAAAGAACGAAATTGCTTCACAAGTAATTGGGTATGTAGAAAATGACCTTAATTCTAAAAATGTACCTGTTGGTAAAAGTGGGATTGAGTTTCAATATGAAAATGATTTAAAAAGAAAACCCGGAAAAACTCTGATTTTTAAAATGAATAATAAAAAGTTCTTATGGAACATTCAAAAAGTACAAAAAGGAAAAGATGTCCGGCTAGCTTTAGACTCTAAATTGCAGCAAAAAACAGAGGAAGCACTAAGATCTCAAATTAAGAAAGTACCTGATGCTAATGCTGGTTATGCAGTAGTAACCGATGTAAAAACTGGCGCAATATTAACTATGGCCAATTCGGCAGTTTTTGATCCAAATATATTAAATACACATGTATCATCTAAAAAAGAAAACATTAAATCCCTTTCGCAAAATAAAGCAATTCAAAAATTAAAGTATGGTGAATCTTATGTAAATATGGCCTCTACTATAAAGCCACTTACTATTTTAATCGGATTAAACGAAAAGCTTTTTCAACCTGAGGATACATATTTGGATAATGGTAGTTTTCAGTATGATAATCAAAATAACATCACTAATGCTCCTGGAACACCAACAGGTGAAATTACACCGAGTCAAGCTATCATTAATTCATCAAATACATTTATGACGGCAAAAGTAGCTCTCCCCTTATTCAACCGAAATAATGGGAATATAGAAAAAGTAGCAAATATATGGACAGATTATTTAAAGCAATTTGGCCTCCGCTCTAAAACTGGTATTGATTTACCCTTTGAAGAAGACGGAGAATATGAATTTCATCCATCTAATAAGTTTGAAAATGGAATCTCTGCTTTATTAAATGCATCTTGGGGAGGAAATGAAGTACACACCCCTCTACAACTTGCTCAATATGCAGCAACTTTGGCAAGTAAAGGTGATAAATATAAACCTCAAATCGTAAGTGCTATTATTGGTCAAGACGATAAGGAAACAAAAAAGTTTAAACCACTCTTAGAAAGTTCAAATCGTTATCCTATGAAATTTTGGAGTGTCGTGCAAGGTGGGATGAGTCAAAATATAGAGGAGATTAAAAACTTGCCCTTTCATGTCGCGGGTAAAACAGGGATAACTGGCTCTCCGAACGAGCAAGAAAGAATGATAAATCATTCTCTTTTCATTGCATATGCTCCTACCGAAGATCCAAAAATTTCTATTTCTGTCGTTATTCCTGGTAGTAATTCGGAAAAAAATATTGCTGCTCTCGTTACATCAGAAATTTTAGAGTGCTGGAATTCACTTCAAAAAGAGGATAAAGATAAAGAGGAAGGTTCATTAAAGTGAACCTTCCTCTTTTACCATATAGAATCTATATTCGTTATTCCCCATATACCTTCATCATTCTTTTCAAATATGAAAGAATATTTAATATCAGTTAAAACATACTCTTTTTGTACATATCCAGTATGACCGTTAATTGTCGATACTTTTATAAATCCATCATTCCGTACTTTTTCTGGAATCAAAGCTTTTACCATTTCATTAGATACTTCATATAAAACTTGTGATTCTCGTTTTGGTTCAGCTAAAATTTTCGTTTTATTTCCAGTAACAGTTGCATATATAAAATGCGATTGCTTTGGTTGGTTACTTTCTGTCAATCCACTTGGTACTTTGTATGCTTTCTTTGTATCATTTGCAAATTCTCCCCCCATTGTAAGAGCGACTTGCAACTCATGAAAAATATCCTCATCAAACTTCAATTCATCCTTCTGATAACTTTTCCCCTTAAATAGAACTTCATCATTTAACGCTCTATACAGGTCATTTTCATTTTTCGAATTTGTACTTCGATATAACTCATTCATAAATTGTTTTAATGATGGATCTTGAGCAGACTCATCTTTTGTTTTAGGCTTAATTTGAGTACTACTTTGTACCGGTGATTTATTATCATCAAGCCAAGGTTGTTGAACAATAAAAAATAACATTGTACAAACCAAAACAACTACAATAGGCAATGCTTTTTTACGAAATGGTCTCTTGTATGGTACAGAGTCTACTTCACTATTTTGGTATATCGATTGCTTTATTTTATAAATAAATGCTTCTTCATCTTTACGACGCTCCATTGGTCCATTTTTTAATTTGCTATACCAGTCAGGATTTTTTTTACTGTTCATCACTTCTACCCTCCCCTATTAATTTTGAAACTTTACTTCTTGCTCTGCTTAACCTAGATTTGACTGTTCCAATGGATACACCTAATGTTTCAGCCATTTCTTCATAAGATAATTCATATTTCGCGTCCAATATTAGTATTTCGCGGTGTTTTTTAGGTAGTTTTAATACAACATCCCACACATCATTCATTTCCTCTTGATTAAAAAATTCTTGTTCTGCCGATGGAGATTGCTTATCGTCACTAAAAAACCCCACTAAAGATATCCTTTTAAAATAAGAGGATTTCAAATAGTTTATTGCCGTATTTCTTGTAATTTTTAATATCCACGTTTTAATAGATGACTCCTTTCGAAACGAATTCCAATGTTTAAAAACCTTAATAAATACATCTTGTGTGATGTCATCTGATAAGTGTGGATCTTTCGTAATAATAAATGAATAATTCCATACATCTTGCCAATAGTCTTTTATAACATAGTCAAGCTCATCATGATTACATTTTTCAATAAACTTCTGTTCCATTTCCACACCTCAAACTTATTTGAATAAACATAAAGCTGCCCTCACTTTTAATATGGTTTCAATATATAGACATGATACAAGTTTCATTTGTTCCATTGTTTATCTTTTTTTTCGACAGATGATATTTCTTAAAAAAATGTAATAAAAAAGACCAGGATAAATTCTTAAAATCATCCTGGTTTTTCTGTATTAAATATATTTTCATTATTTTTTTATAATAGAAACCGCATCTAATACATCCACTTGACTCCCCATAGTTTTAGTGAGTTTTTTCCATTCAGTTTCTGCTTGTACAGCCGTAACATCATCTGTGTTATATGGTCTATCTTCACCATACGATTTATTGAAATGAAGGATTTCCATTGATGTTTCATTTACAGGGATTTGATTGAAAGTTGCATTATCAACAATTACAATCAATTCCTCGTAATTTGGATTACGATAGTGACCAAACCAAGTATCACTAGCATACTGGACATCTATTTTCTTTTCATTAATTGTTAATTCCTTGATTTTTTTATTTTTCTTACTAGCTAGTAAGACAGCTTTATCTTTTGGAACTGAAGGTACTGACTTAATTGGGTCTGAACTCCATACTTCATCATCATTATCTGACTCTCTTAATACACCTAACCCAACCATTTTTTTCGCTGTTTTTTGATCCATCATTAATACTTGTTTACCATCAATTTCTGCTTGCTTCACTTTATACAAAGTGTTGGTCTTAATTTCACTTTTATGTTGATTTACTATTCCTTTTAATGATTGTTCTCCTTCAATTAATAAAGCGGCATTCCTTGGTTCTTCTTTCTTCCCAAAAGAACAAGCTCCTAACATAGAAATAGATACAATCCCTGCCACGCACACTTTCATTACTTTTTTCATTGCTTTTTCTCCTCTTTGCTTGTTTTATCAATACGCTACATAATTTTTTTATATAACCGTTGTAAATAACGCCAACGGACAGTGAAAAAGTACACACTTTGAATGGATATAAAGGCTAGTATAATTAAAATCGAAATCTTTAAAACTGAGTAGTCAATTAGCTGTTGCAAGGCTATAAAAGCGACCCCGCTATGAATAATCGCTATAATGATAGGCAAGAAGAACATTAGTATAAGCTGTCGTGTTACGATTTTCTTTAGTTCTTTTCTACTTAGACCGACCTTCGCAATCATTTCGTATTGTTGTTGTTCTCTTTCTAAATCTGCATATAGCCTGAAATATAATAGGCTGGCTGCAAACGTAAAGAATACGATCCCTACTAATACACTGACAATAAGTAAAATACCGTTCTCTTGTTTCGAAGAAATCCATTCAGAATACAACGCTTTAAAATAATGATGTGCTTGCCCCGAATTATGATTACCCATTGTTTCTTCTAATTTTTTTGTAACCACTCTTGATTTCTCCCAATTTTCCACGACAAAACCATATTGACTTTTCATTACGTAAGAATCATCTTCCGTCTTTCTGTTAGGGATTTTATCGTACAGAGAATCCGAAACAACAATAATGGCTCCAATTGAATTTGGGAGAACTATATGTGGGACCGCCTTCTTGACCCGGAGGGACATTTCTAAGTTTTCCTGTACTACATCTATTTTCTCGGGTATATCTTTTCCTCTTGCATACTTTTCTTTTTGCGAAATGATTGAGGGTACTATAATCGCTTCTTGATCGTTATCCATCTTTTCCATTTCATATCCGAAAATTTTTGCAAACTTGTTATACTCTGATACTTTGATTAGCACTAAATTATTTTCCGTGAATTTAGGATTCGTAACCGCTACCTGATAAGAGAAATTTGAGCGAGTAAGTTGTTTTTTCATTTCTGTAATGTGCTCTTCTTCTTGTGCATTTTCTCCTAACGAAGTATAGGTAAATGCAAATGGATTGGTCATTTCGGTTAATCCCTTATTTCCCATTGCTAGGCATGTACCAATCCCTGTGAAGGCCACAGCGGAAACAATCGCTAGCATAAAGAACATAGTTGCATTATCCTTCATACGATAGGCCAATTCAGATATAGTAAGAAGGTTTGTTTTATTAAAAAACAAAGTGTCTTTTTTCTTTAAGACACGTATTACATACACGCTCAACTGTGAAAATAGAAAATATGTCCCTATCACTACAAAGACTACCCCTCCAAGTAAGTAAGGCATAATGAAGTTTCTTTCTAGTACGAAATAGAACACACATCCATACCCTAATCCAATGAAGAATACGGAAAGAAATGCTAATGCTTTTGATGCCTTTGGCTCTGGCTTTGGTTTTTCCTCTGATTTCATCAAATCAATCAACTTGTTTCCTTTTACCATCTTAGAAGTAAACAACGAAATAACTAGAAACAGAATCAAAAATGCGCTAGTTGTCATAAAGACAGCTTTTATAGGAACATAAAAAGAAAGTCCCTTATCAATCGCTAATATATTTTCACTTGCTAACAAATTGAGCTTTGCAAATATCAATCCAATTAAGATACCAAACATAATAGATCCGATTCCAATTAACATATTTTCTAAAAAAATTAATTTGTTTAACTGCGCCGGTGTCATACCATGCATGATTAAAATTCCAAATTCTTTTTTTCTTGTTTTTAAAAAAGAACTCACCGAATATAAAAGAAAGAAGAATGAAAATACAAAAATGAGATATTGAGAGATTTGCATCCCCATTGTTCCTAAAAGGCTCATTGTTTTACTTGTGGAGGCTAGTTCTCCTTGTAAATCAGGATGAAAAAGTAAGAGTGAATATGTGAAAAAAACCATAACTGAAAATGAGCTACTTAGAAAGTGTGCAGCATAAGTCCGCTTACTTCGAATGATATTATTAAAAGCGAATCTTTGAAAAGTCATGCTTACGACCTCCTAGTAATGCAAGTACATCTATAATTTTTTGATAAAACATTTGTTGGTTTTCTCCGTTATAAATTTCGTTATATAATTTTCCATCTTTAATAAATACAACGCGATCACAAAAACTTGCAGCCACTGGATCGTGCGTAACAAGCATCATTGTTGCATCTTGTTCTTTATTTAATCGTTTTAATAACTCCATTACATCATTAGCCGCTTTTGAATCTAAGTTTCCCGTCGGTTCATCTGCTAGTAATAATTTAGGTTTATGAATTAGAGCACGTGCAATTGCTGTCCTTTGTGCTTGTCCGCCTGATATTTCATATGTTCGTTTATTTAATATATCTTGAATGCCTAATTTTTCTGCAATACCTTCTACACGCTGATTCATATCCTCAACTTTAGTACCATCTAACGTCAGAGGAAGAACAATATTTTCTTTTACAGTTAATGTTGTAAGAAGATTGAATGCTTGAAACACAAAACCTAATTCACGTCTTCGAAATAATGCCAGTTCATTTTGAGATAATTGATATGGATTTTCTCCATTAATCAATATTTCTCCTGATGTGGGAGAATCAATAGTAGAAACCATGTTCAACAAAGTAGTTTTCCCACTTCCTGATGGTCCCATTATTCCTACAAACTCCCCTTTTTTCACACTCAAATTAATGTCGGCGAGCGCTTCATAAGATACCTTTCCTGTATAGATTTTACTCAGTTCACAGACCTTTAATATTTCCATATCGTTTTGCTCCTTTTTATCTTTTAATAACCTAAGTTTATCTAAGCGTCCCTTCTTCTCATATCGATTAACCTTTCATATATCTAACAGGTCTGTAATATTTCTGAAAAGTCAAACTAAATACCGTTCTAACGATTTGCATAAGGGAAAATAATACAGATTGTTGTTCCTTTTCCTACTTCCGACTTTATTTCAATATCATGTTCCAATCTTTTTATAATATTTTTCACAAGATATAATCCCATCCCAGTAGATTCCTTAAATTTCCGACCGTTTATTCCCGTATAAAATGGGCGGAATACTCTCGGGAGGTCTTCTTTTGGAATTCCCACACCATGATCGTGTATTTCAAGGATTACTGAGCGCTCTTCTTCTAATGTAGTAATAGTAACGTTTTTTCTACTTCCTGCTGAATACTTAATGGCATTGGATATCACTTGATGAATAACAAACCGAAGCCACTTTCTATCGGTTTCTACCATAATAGTTTGTTTTACTTTTACTTCTGGATAAACATAGCTACGGATAAACAGACGTTTATTTTCACGGATTACTTCTTGAACGATTTCCTGTAACGAAACTCTTTCCACATAAAAATCTTGCTCAAACGTTTGTAATCGCGCCATATATAAGACCATTTCTAATCCGTACTGCATTTGATCTACTTCTTCCACAATACTTTCAAAAACCTCCCCATTCTCTTCTTGTGTGATCAGTTCAATAACTGATAGAGGCGTTTTCATCTGATGCACCCATTGATTAATAAATGTAAGGTGCTCTTTTTGTTTATATTCCCAAGTCTTTAACTGTTGATGATATTGACTGTATTGTGTCTTTAACACACGCTGAAGTGCTGCTGATAATGGAGTGGAATCGAGTTCTTCTAAGGAGTCCTCTAATTTTTCAGAAGGGTTGGATAATTTGTTATAAAATCTACGATGGCTAAAGTAGCGATAAAGTAAAAACGCAATTAAAAAGCATCCTCCTAAAAACACACTATATAACGCAGTAGATAAGTGGTTATATCCATCCAGCCAATAAACAGTTAGAACGACAAATAGCTGAATGATTGAGAAACAGATGAAAGGGATATGTTCATGTAAAAATAAATTCATTATTATACCTCATCATTCTTCCAAGTTATTTTCAAACGATATCCAGCACCACGAACTGTTTCTAATGCATTTTTTATTCCGATTTCCTCTAATTTTTTTCGGACACGTGTAACATTTACACTTAACGTATTATCATCTACATACGTATAGTCATCCCAAAGTTTTTCTAAAATTTTCTCTCGACTAACAATACTAGGAGATTGTCGTAAGAGAGTTTCTAGTAAAACAGTTTCTTTTTTTGACAGTATACACATGCTATCATTTAGCTTTAATTCCATTTTTTCTGGATAAAGTATTAAACCGGATTGCTGAACAACTCTTTCTTCCGCTTTCGGTGCGTATTCTCCGTAAATTCTTCGAAGATGACTTCGGATTTTTGCCATTACAACTTCATAATGAAACGGTTTAGTGATATAATCGTCTGCACCATGTTCAAGTGCCATAACTTGCTCCATCTCTCCACTACGTGCTGATATAAATATAATGGGACAAGTAGAGACCGTTCTAATTTGTCGGCACCAGTAGAAACCATCAAAACTCGGTAAATTTACATCTAATAAAACTAAATCAGGTTGAATTTTTTCAAAGTTAGCCAAAATATTTTCAAAATCCTCTGTAATATTCCCTTCATACCCGTACTTATTAATATGGGATTGAAGTAGTTTAGAAATTTTTTGGTCATCTTCTACAATCATGATTTTATACATATATTTAGCTCCTTTTATTTATGTATCTATTTATTATCTAGAAATATCTAATTAATACTTTTATCTTTTAGTATAAAGAAATTCCCCTCTTACTTATATTGAATAACCTTACTTCAAACTAACAGTTTTGTAATATTTCTGAAAATAAAGTTAAGTATAATAGCTCTTATTTTTTAAATTTCAATTATCTAATTTAATATTTTAAAATTTGTTGTTTTATAATTTTTAAATAAAAAATAATCGTATTTAATTGTGTAAAAAACACGTAATTAAATACGATTATTAAAATCATAAAATCTGCGTTTAGACATAAATTAACCGATTCCTAATATAATCTTGGATCGGTAAGGTTTGTATATTTACTAAAGAAGTAAATTTCACCTTCTAATTAAGTATTATTTCTGAAAAACATGTTTTATTTTTTCACCTGGAACGTTGCTCCCTCCTCTTCCTTTTACATCTTCAATCATCATGGTAACAATCATGTTTGGCGCACTTGCATCGAAAGCTGCAAACCATCCAAGTTCTTTACCCTCTGCTTCTTTCGATTCTTTCAGTTCTGCTGTACCTGTCTTACCAGCGAGAGTTACACCATCAACTTTAGCAATTCTCCCAGCACCATCAGGATCATTAATAACCTTTATTAACGCACTTTTTAATATCTCTTGATTCTTGGTAGAAATCACATTTTCTTTCCAATTTCCCGCTTCTTTTGTTTTTTTTATAAGATGCGGTGACGGAATGTTACCCTCATTGACAATCGGTGCATAAGTCAATGCTAAATGAAGAGGTGTCATTAATACTTGTCCTTGTCCGTACCCCGTGTCTGCTAGTTGAATATCATTTTTTATCCCATCTTTTGCAATGATTGAAATAGGGAATTCGTATTCAATTGGTAATTTTTCATGAAATCCGTATTTCTTAAATTCATTTACATACCGATTTTTTCCTATTTTCAAAGCTTGTTGAGCAAAATAAATATTATCAGAGTACTTCATTGCCTTATCAAAATCAACTGGACTAGCATCCTTCACACGTGTTACATAATAATTTCCCCAAGATGAATCTTTTGTCCACTTTAATCCTTGAATTTTAAATTCTTCCTTAGGATTTATTGTGTTTGTTTCCAAACCAATTGCACCTGTTATCGTTTTAAATACGGAACCTGGTACAAATGCTTGTGTGAAGCGATTCATCATTGGCAGTTTCGAGTCATTATTCCATGCTTCCCGTTGAGCTTTTGATGCTCCTCTAACTATTGTATTTGGATTATAAGCAGGGCTACTTACAAGTGCGATTGTTTCACCCGTTTTAGGATTGACCGCTGCACTAGATCCTGCTTCATTTTTCATCTCATTAAAGATTTTTTCTTGAATTGCAGCATCAATAGTTAACGTAACATTTTCCCCTTTTTTTGCTTCTTGTTTTGCTACATTTTTGATCTCTTTCCCGTTCTCATCTTCCATAAATACGCGTCCACCCTTTTCACCACGCAATTTATTCTCTAATACTTTCTCTAAACCTGTCTTACCCACTAAATCATCTGCTTGATAACCTTTTTTTTGAAGCGATTTTAACTCCTCTGCATTTACCTTTCCTATATATCCCGTTAAGTGTGCCGCTGCTTCTCCTAATGGATACGTACGAATATTTACTGGGCGAGATGAAACTCCTTCTAATTCAATATAATCATTCTGTCTGGTTCCCTCTTTTAAAATACCAATTGGTACAAGGGAATCTGGTTTTATCCATTTCGCTGCGAGCTTTTGATCGACCTCTTCTATAGACATATCAAGTAATTGTGCTACTATTTCTTTCGTTTGCGCTGCCGTTTCACCTAGTTTCTCTGGAATAATTCCAACCTCAGTCGCTTTTCCATTCGTTGCAAGCCCTTTTCCATTTCGATCATATATTTCTCCGCGTTTTCCTTGCTCTGTTTGCATACGTACTTTGTAATCTTTTTTCATACCTGGGAAAATAAAGTCTGGTGTCCAATCTATTTTCCAAGATTCCTTATCTTTATCTTTCACGAGTTTTGCTTCATGGATGAATGAAACTGTTCCTCCATCCGTATCCATATTAACTTCAAAAAGAAAAAGTTCTTTATCTTTAGTATTCTCTCCTTTCGTTTTAATTTTTAAATTCTTAACTCCAATACCCTCATAAATTTTTTGATATTTCTCTGTGAACTCCTTTTTAGAAATCGTTTTTTTTGCATGTTCTGATAAATAATCATACATATTTGTAAATTTTTTATCATTCCATAAATTGATATATTCTTCAAATGCTTGTTTTGGCGGCTCATCTTTATTGCATCCTACCAACATAACTCCAAAACAAAAGAAAAGCAGCATCCATATTTTTTTCAATTCAATCTTCTCCCTTAATTAAAAATGATTATTCCTTTCTAAATATGTTAAATAAAAAATGTTTTAACGCTTAATAGACAGTGTAAGTAATGAAATAGTTCCACATTTACAAAAAAATTAAATTTATGGTTAAGCTGCATTCAAAAAGGAAAGATTTTAAGATTCTTACAAACGACGAATATATTTAGCGAACGTTATCATTATTAGTGTTGTTTTAACAATTCATTTAAAATACCTTTTAGTTCATTTTCGCCAATTTCATCTTTTTTCTTTATAGATTATTGATACAAAAAAAGAATCCTTATAATAAGGATTCTGCAACAGAAAATAACAAAGATATAAACAATAAAAAGAATTACTTAAAGTATAATTTATAGGCACTCTATATCCTTCTTTTTCGCACCAAAAACCCCTGTACAGCATGCGACAGGAGTTTAGGTCATTCTACAGCTTATTTAAAAGAGTCGTGTACAGGCAAACTACTAAAAATCAATTCAGCAACTTTTACATATCCTTTTGAGTTTGGATGAATTAAATCCGTAGACCAAAGCGTATTGTCATTAACTAAATGATGATTCCAAAAGTCAACATGATGAAGCTTATACTCTCTACTTAGTGAAAGTATAACTTCATTTGCCTCTAATAATTGTTCTTTTAATACTTGTTTTTTTTCAGAAGGAAATGGAAGCCTAACAGTAAAATCTGGAAGGTTTGCTATAATAATATCAGCATCTGTTTTACTTAATGTATCTATCATAAATTCCATATCGTTCTTATATGCATGATGATTCCAACGTCCTTTTAAAACATCGTTTGCACCTGCAATTAGACTAACCAAATCTGGATTAAAAGTTAATGCCTGTTCCAATTGCTGTGAGCGAATTTCTTTAGTTACTAACCCACGTTTTGCAAAATTAGCATATTTTAAATCATCTACACACAGTTGAACAAAATGATCTACCCAGCTTTTTAATGCTATTCCCTCAACTTCATCCCCTATCCCCTCTGTAAAACTATCACCAATCGCTACAAATCGCTTCCACATATATAGTCCCCCTTTTTTGTTATTCATATCTACACTATACAATAGCCCACAGCGTAATTGTTCTTCTTAAATGTTTTTCAATTTCAATTAAATTCCATAGGAGATTTTTCAAATGAGCAAGACAACTCGATTAAACTATTTCACATGAACAAAAACATGAAAATCTACGTTATCTTCTCGCAGAAATAGGTTGAGACCAACTATCTTTCCCATTATCATTTAAGCGTACTTGAAAAACATATATAGGTTGAGAAAAGCCTTTTGTATCAGCGTAGTAATCTATATTATAATCTGTAATGACTAATGTATCACCTGCTTTGAAAGATATTATAGGATCAAAGTCTCCTTGTTTTAGTTTTTGAAATACTTCTTTGGGAGACAGAATTTCGACATCTCGAATATGTGATTTTTTTGTAACTGGCTCATTGTCATTAGGCATTTTTGTAATTTCCTCTTTGTAAACAGGCATTTTATTACCTTCGTCTTTTAACTTTATTGATGTTTTTATAGTGACATCAGTCATGTCTGTTTTTGTAATGGGATCTAAAGGCATATTCCCAAATTCCTTCATTTGATACGAAATCATTATTCCAAGTGCAACAAAACTTACTGTAATCGGAAGAAATAAATATTTGGTCATTTGTATATCTGTTTCTTTTTTCTTCAACAATATAAGAACTATATTTAACATAGAATATCCTAGCATCATTCCTAAAGTATTATGAAGTAAATCGGCTAGTTCCATACTTCCACGTTGCATTGTAAATTCAAGGATTTCAATCAATAAACTTGCTATAATTGAGCTGATTAACATCCATTTTGTTTTTTGAAAAACATTACTAAATAAAGGTAATAAAATTCCTAACGGAAAAAGCATACCTATATTCACAATGATATGGAAAAAAGAAGAAAATGAAAAGGTATTCCATGCTTTTTTATAAACACTAAGTACATCAAAGTCAATTGTTCTTGCAAAAGTTATATCATCTGGACGACCAAATGAAGTAGCTGATAATACAAGGGAATAATATCCTATTATCAATATAAACAATATAACTTGTTGTACGGTAAATTCCCCCCCTCCTTTACATACCTTTTTGTATACTACAAAGTAGCTAAAAACAAAAATGAGTAGTAACAAGAATGTGAGTTGTATTGTAGGAATTGCAAAGGTAACAAGTAGTTCGGAAATAAAATTCATTTTACACCTCTGTTTTTACGAATAAAATATTCAATAGTTTTATATAACATTTTAGATATAGATAGCGATATGTTGTTACCCCTAATAATTATTAATACAGAATTAAACCTGTATACATTGAGCATTTCTTCCTCTTGAAACCAGCTTTATTTGACCAAGCAGCTACAAGGAAACTAGCGTTTTACTAATTGTACTTTCGGCTATGTCTGGAAAAACGTTACGAAGATTCTCTTTAGTAAGAGGATTTTTGGAGTTAAGTATAAAATTAAAAATTTGTTCAATTTTAGTATATTTATATAGAATCCGTAATTGACCGATTCCTAATATACTTAGGAATCGGTCATATTCGTATATTTACTAAAGAAATAAAATTCCTTCAAGCATTACACTTTTTTTCGAAAATTTGTTGTTCTTTGTTTTGCCCAGTTGATACATTTCTTTTCAATTAAATGATACGAAACTATAGAAAAAAGTATTGTCATTGAAATACACAAAGCAAGAAGGAAAAAGATAGGTATCTTTGTATACAAAAGTTTAAATAGTACCATCATGATTGGAAAATGACACAAATAGATACTGTATGAAATTTCTCCTAAGTATACAAATACACTCTTATTTAAAAATGCTTTCACTTTTAGGTTACTCATGGCCATTATTATAAATATACTAACACCGATTACGACACCCCAATCTTTTAATAAGAAAGTAGTATCATTACGGGAAAAACCATAAATTAAAATGGAATATAAATATAGAATAATCCCTAATGCAATAAGAAATCCTTTATTAAATTTTTTCATATTCCTATATAAGTAGATAAGCTTTTCCTGATGCTTAAAAAGTAACATTCCAACCATAAACATCGATGTGAAATGCAGTGTATCGGCATAACCATTATAAAATCCCTCTGCTTTCCCTATATGCAACATATTAAGGAAAACACTAATTAAAGAAAAGCTCAAAGCAAATAGTATCGTTTTCTTCCAACTCAGTTTATAAAAAAGAAGGAATAACAACGGAAACACAATAGATATACGCATTTCTTGAGCCAATGACCAGATAACTGGATTATAATTTTCCGTAAAAAAGTTATTAAGAAGCACAAAATGGTTTATAATATCTATTTTTGTTATAGACCCTTGCCACCTATCATAGAACCAATCCCGTAGTCCAGCCACTTCATACGGCGAGAACAAAATAAATAAAGCAAAGGTACTGATTATCCAAAAATAATAAGGAATATAGATTCGTACAAATCGCTTAATTAAATATCCCCAATAATTTGTTTTTGAATGATAAAGTGCCATAGATAACACAAAACCACTGAGTACATAAAAAACGATTACAGCTTCCCCGCCAGCCCATAAAAACCTAAGCGGAGAAAATTTAATAGAATTAGGCAACGATGGTAGCATTAAACAAAAATGTCCAAATACCACTGTCAGTGCCGCTAACCCTCGTATGGAATCTAATTCTTTTATTCTCTTACTCATAAAATGTTCTCCTTGTAAATTGTAGATTTTGCTGTTAATAAAGGCCACTATACTATTGTAGTGGGAGAATTATACATATTGTTTCTTTAAATTCCTAATATAAGCAGTACAAAGTCAATCTATGTATCTGTTTTAGGAAACTTTCGTATTTAGGTATAAGTTATATAATAATAGAAAGAAAAAAGAAATTTCATTCTATAAAATCATATTGTCGTTTAGAAAACATTTTAAAACTGTTTTCTAAACCCTCGTTATAGTCTGTCTGCTTATTTGTCCATTGAACACCCTTATTCCCAGGCCACCCTGAGGTATTAGCAACATATTTTAATAGCTCTGGTCCTTTTAAATTTTGCTGTAAACCACGGTTATATGCATTTATCATATTAGATATTGCAATTCGAGTATTGGTTTCTGCATTTTTCAAATCTTCGTTCGTTAAATCTTTAGGTGCTAGTCCACCTCGATGAAGCTGAAACAGTCCAAATGATGTGCCCTGATCTCCAATTGCGTTTCGATCAAACTTACTTTCATGGAATGCAATAGATAAAGGAATCCATGGCGGTATACCATGCTCTATTGATATTTGTTGAATCGTGTCTCTTACTTTAACTCGGTTAGTATGATGGTCATATGCGTATTTTGTAAGATATAGCCCTCCTGTTAAAACTAAAATAAATACTCCACTTTTTATTAATGTCCCTCTCATCGACGTCACCTCACTTGTCAGTATCAAAGATTGTCACTAGTAATCCTATCTTTTGGGGATATTAACTCGTAATCATGTATCATTTTGTTATTGTTTGTTTCATTAATTACCGATTTTTAGGTGAATTTATTAGGGAGTTCCCTCCATATAACATTCGCTTTTATCACTTTCGGTACAATTTACTTTTGTATGGGAGAGCGTTTTCTCTGTATGGTACCGTACTTTTTTCTCGAATACCTTGCTTTTTTATTCGATTGAAATTAAAGAATAACTATATACATAGGGATAAACACTATAAAAAGATACTTAAATTTCTTTAAAAAATTCATTTTTCGGCCTCCATTTCTTTATATAATTAATTTAAAACAAAATATTTAATAAGAAGAAAAGATTTTATTAAATTTTTATAAAATTTAATAACAGGAATAAGTACCAGGTATTTATTTTTATTGTCACTTGATGGAATAATGAATGTATTTTCATCATGTAACTTTATTAAACTAGCCTTGCACCAGAACCCTTTGAATCGAACAATTCATAATAAACGCCATCCTTTCTGTATATTTCTACAAAAAGAATAGCGTTTTTTGATTATATGGATACAAATTTATCTTAGCTTGATTGCAATACCGAAAGTTCCGAAGAACCAGATTTGAGAATTAATGCAATCTTCCATTCCAAGCCATCCACATAAGAATCTATAATACTTTGAAACCTTTTATTTCAGGCTAATATTTAGTTTTATCCTACAAAGTTAGCCTTTTACTATATCAACCGCACTATTCCACATACCGCTAAAGAAAGATCCTATTTCGCGCATTAAACGTGTAAACCAATTTGCTTGTTCTACTTCAGATTTTGTTACAAGGTCTACTTGTAATGATTTACCTGATAAAAATCCAGGATCTGTACTATCTTTAGGCGATATAATCATTTGACTAATTGTTACACCTTTTTTAATAGGCGCTTCTTGTTCTTTATTCGATACTTTAAATTCTTTTTTATAAACGTCTTTGTTGCCCTTTGGCATTGGAAGTGAAACAGCTTGCTTCGTTTGAACAACTACATCTTTGTCCTTTGCATTTGCTACTCGCACTGTTTCATGACCTTTTACTACTGAATCTTTTTCATAGACCTTCTTCACTTCAAAATTCGCAAATCCATAATCATATAATTTCTTTGTTTCATCAAAACGTGCTGTATGAGAGTTTGCTTTTATAACTACAGAGATTAGACGCATACCGTTTCTTTCTACTGTACCAGTAAAACAATCTCCGGCTTCTGGAGTAGTTCCTGTTTTTAACCCATCTACACCTTCGTATTGCTTAATTAAGCCTTTTAACATCCAGTTAAAGTTCGTCATATCAATCGGATACTTGCCACCTTTTTGGAATGTTTTTTTAGGGATTTTTGCTGTATCTAATATTTTCGGGAAATCTTGAATAAGACGTTGTGCTAAAATCGCACAATCTCTTGCGGACATTTTATTTTTCTCGTCTGGAGTTGTCCCTTCTGGGTGATATCCTTTTAAATCATGGTTTGTTAAACCTGTAGAGTTTACAAATTTATAATTTTTCATTCCAAACTCTTTTGATTTATCGTTCATCATTTTCACGAAATTGACTTCTTTTCCAGCAATCTCTTCAGCTAAAGCAATTGTTGCACCGTTTGCAGAGTAGATTACCATTGCCTCATATAACTCTTTGACCGTATAAGAGCCACCATTTTCTAATGGAACGTTTGATAATGAGCGATCTTGCGAAATCTTATATGCATATTCAGAAATTTTAACTTTTTGATCCCATTTAAGTTTTCCTTTATCCACCGCTTCATGAACTAAGTATTCACTCATCATTTTTGTCATACTAGCAATTGCTAATGATTCATCTGCATTTTTTTGATATAAAATTTTCCCGGAATTTGCTTCTACTAAAATTGCTGATCCTGCTTCTACGTCTATAGCAGGAACTGTTTCCGCTGATGCTCTTCCAAATGGAACGGCCATGCTACAAAATAGTGTAAGCACTGTTACTATTGTAATAAATCTCTTGCAAAACATACTTTTCACTTCTGTTACCTCCAATATCTTTGTACTCAAAAAAACGTTATTTTAACATAATCCTCCAAAAAATAGACAGCGTTATCAAATTCTATATACATATAAGACATTAGAACCACTTTCATATAGACCATCTCATCCCACCCTTTTAGGCACACTGACACTTAGTGTTCCCACACATATCCCTCTTTTTAATACCCTTGTATTTTTCGAAATGATCTGTACTTTCATATCTTTTAGGATTACACTTAATAGACAATCTAAGTAATACATTTGTTCCACATTTATAAAAAAATAAAACCAGTGTGCCCCGGTTGAATACCAAAACACACTGGTTGCTAAATTTACTATCGTCTCTTACATTATTCATATCAATGAACTTCCCCTTTATTCGATTAATCACTTTATAATAATAAATCAAATTAACTTATCAGTATCATGTCTACTATGAATGGCCTACTTGAATTATTAACTTAAGAAGTTTCTTAAGTTTTAAAAAAAAGCTTATGGAGCCTTTCATTCCATAAGCCATTCTATTTAATTGGATGTTCAACAATAAAGGACATCCAGCCTACTTTATATTCTGCATGTATATTACCATTATGAAGTTCAACAATTCTTTTTGAAATAGCGAGTCCCAGTCCATTTCCTTGATCATCTTTTCTGGCCTTATCACCCCTGAAAAACCTTTCAAATAATTTATTAGGATCGCTAACAGGCGGCTTCTCGACTTTATTTGATACTTTCAAAATTGCTTTGTTACCTATTAGTTCAAGACATATTGATAATTCGGATGGTTTCATGCTGTACTTTATCGCATTCATAAACAGATTTTCATAAACACGTACCATTTTTTCTACATCCATGAAAATAGGTATTGTTTCTTCCGTTATTGATTTTTGAACACTTAAACCTGCCTTTTCAAATATAGGAATATATTCTCCAACTATTTGCTCCAACAAGCCTGATAAATCAACTTCGTTAATGTTTAACTTAGCATCGATGTCTGATAAACGGGTGTACTCAAATAGTTCATCAATTAGATATTTCAATCTCTGTGATTTTAAATAAGTGGTTTCGAGATACTCCTGTAATTGTGCTTTACTGTCGTATTGCCCTCTTTTTAATAAATCTACATAGCCGATAATAGATGTCAACGGTGTGCGTAAGTCATGAGATACGTTGGTTATGAGTTCATTTTTTGTACGTTCCAATTGTCTTTCTTGTTCAAATGTATTCTCCAATTCCTTGGACATATAATTAATATTTTGAGCAAGATGAGTCAATTCATCCTTTCCCTCAATCCCAATTGTCAAACCCAGCTTTCCATTGGCAATATCATTAACACTATCAGAAATGAGCTTTAAATATATTATTTTCTTTCGAACCAATATCAAAAAAATGATTATAAAAGTAAAGATTGCTAACGCGAATATAAGAAATGTAAGCATATTATTTTCAAATGTACTAAGATCATCAAGATAGTGATTTAGATTTAATGGTATTATGACATATAGAAAAGTGAGGATTGTTAAACCAAACGAAACAAAAAAACTAACTGCAACAGCACCAAGAAGTTTTATAATTATCTTATTTCTAAAACTAACCTTCTTCATATTTTGTACCCAATTCCCCAAACAGTTTTAATATAAATTGGATGTTTAGAATCCTCTTCAATTTTGTCTCTTATTTTTGTAATATGCACCATGACAGTATTATCCGATTTATAAAAAGCATCTTTCCAAACTGCTTCATATATTTTTGCAACACTGAGAACAATTCCTTTGTTACGAGCAAGTAGTTTGAGTATATCGAACTCTTTTGGAGTTAGCCTTACTTCCGTTCCTCTTACCCATACTTGACGTGTATCTGTATTCACGGTTAAATCACCAATTTCTAAGATGCTTTTATTATTATCTGTATGCGTATTGTATTTTTTAAACCTTCTTAATTGGGATTTTACTCTAGCGATTAACTCCAACGGGTTAAACGGTTTTGATAAATAATCATCGGCACCAGACGCTAGCCCCTGAATTTTGTCTATATCCTCTGATTTTGCAGATAGCATGATAATAGGCATATTTCGTTCTTCCCTAATTTTCATACATGCTTCAATACCATCCATATTAGGCATCATAATATCCAAAATAATAAGATCGAACTTCTTTTCTTCTAACAATTTTAAAGCTTCAATAGCATCTTCTGCCTTTTGAGTTTTCAGACCTTCATTTTCCAAATAAACAGAGATAAGATTTCTAATCTCTTTATCATCATCAACAATAAGAATTTTTGACTCCATCATATTCCTCCACATTTTTTCTCGTATTGAACAACTAAAGGCAAAAGCAGGTGGTACATTTCTATCCTCTCTTTAGTATATACTTGCAATTAAAAGCGCCAAAATAACATAATCGGTATAAAAGATAATGTCTTAAATATTGTTCGAAATTTTCTTTAGATCCATTTACAATTAATAAGTTTTCTTCTTCATTAAATTTAGCTTTTAATAAAAAATAATTATTTTGAGATTCCTTCTTTTAATTAAACTTTTTTGATTACACCTGTAGTTTATATAACTTATAAAATGAAAAAAGAATCCTCTTCAATACGCTCATTAAAGGAAATTCTTTTTCAAATCTTATTTTCTTTACTCGTTACTTATTTTAACCAGTTTTTCTCCTTGTTCTAAAAGTGTTTCATAGTCATTGTTCTCTTTAATTTCTTTGATTTTATTTTCAATTGTGGGCGTATTATTTATATTAAAGTACGTATTTAATACTTCATATGGTGTCTTTCCTTGTTTGGTTGCACTATCTTCAATAGCTTCTTTCCATGGAATATTTGCTTTGTCCATGCTTAATTCAAGGGCTGAACCAGTCTCATATCTCATATTCCGCTCTAAAAACTTTGGAGATTCTGCCTGTCCATTAGCAACGAAGTTGAACGCCTCCATAAAAGTAACATGATATGGCTTCTGTTTCTTTGCAAGTACCATAAGATTTCCACCAGTTAACTTACTATAACGATACTCTAAGTATCGTGCTGAACCTTCTATTGCTTCAGTTTTTGTTTCTCCAATTAATTGAGGCCATTTTTTATAGCGATAGTTACGTACAATTGTCCAATCATATAATGCCTGATTAATACTTTCTGGGCTTGTATCAATCATTGCTTTATCTAATAGCTTAAATTCTAATCCCATTAGCGCGTAATTTTCTTTATTAATCGGATATTCGTGAATAAACTCTCCACCATTTGCATCATATGTCCAATCTTTTTGTTTATAAGCATGAAAACCTTCATGTAATAAGAAAGATGAAAAATCAAAATATAAATCTGGATTACTAAACATTTTAGGATGATATTTTAAATAAAATACATCCATATCATTAATATTTATTGTCCCAAAGTTCCAAGGAAACCAGGTAGAAATAGTTCTAAAATCAAAACGAGTTAAGCGATAGACTTTAGGTAGATGCAGAGAATTTGAGACTTTTATTTCCTTTGCAAAAATACTATTTTCTAATCCCGTTACATTAACTGCATAAGCTTCTTGTCTAAAGAATCCCCCGTCTTTATTACTACGTATCAGAACCAATGGCATTTTTTCGAAGCGATAATCTTCATTCCAAAGTTTATCACTCGATTCTTCAAAGCTCTTATAAATAGTAGCTAATTCTTTTAACATCTTTTGATCCGTGTTATCTAAAGACTTAAACTCTGTATGATATGTTTTATTTAAAATTATGCTTCCCAACATAATTCCTATAAATATTACTAATAAGATTAAAATTACCTTTAAAAATTTTTTCAACACACACTCCTTTTCTAAAACGATAATCCTTATGATGAATAAGGTTTACAAGTTTTATGTTTATTTACACTCTTTTGGTGCAGACCCAATTTTAAATAATAGCTATAATAGACACAATTTATACAAGATATTATTTTGATAATTGTTCCATCCTGTCAAAATTCCGGTTATAGTTAACAATTAATATGGGATGATTATTCAATTTTATTGTAAGGGGATAGTGCAAGAGTTCCTACAAATAAGGTTAAAGTAGTACTCAATGTAGGAACGATACTATTTTCCCACTTCCTTTCCCTTCATCATAACGGGGGCCAATTATGATGATACTTAGTATACATAACATTATTACATTAACCTTCTTTCGGAAGTACAATTCTTTTATACAATTGAACTGTAATCCAGTAGTAAATCGAGTAAATCACTATGAAAATAACAATTGGTAACCAAATTCGAAAATACGGATCGATTAAAAGAGGGCCAAACATATTCATACCAACTAATATGTGAACAATACCGATAATTGCTGGGACTAAGAATACGAAGGATAACTCCTTATAAATCGATTGTGTTAATAATTCCCGGCGAACACCAATTTTACGAAGCATTTGATAACGTATACTATCTTTAGATGCGCCAGATAGAATTTTAAACATTAAGCAACTTGCCATCATTGCTAAAAACGCAATTCCAACGAAGAACCCCATAAACATTAGTCCGCTGGAAAAACTTTGATTCGCCTTATATGTTTGATACTTACTATCCAGTTCTTCCACTTTCACATTTTTATATTTAACTACCTGCAATTCATCAATTTTTTTCCATTCTTTTACGTATGCTCCAAAAACATCTGTTTTCCCAATAAACACCGTATTTTCTGTATCTTTCATACTATCGTATATGTTTTGATCTACAATTTTCATTTTACGATCAGGATGTATATAATTTGGCTGAATTGTTTCGAAAGCTTCTCTCCATTGTTTTGATTCCGCATCCTCTTTACCCCATTGTCTTGACAATGCAAATGCATCCATGGGAATCTCTTCTGAAACTTTCATTATCTTCTCATTTTTTCTATCTTTTACTAAAGGACGATTGTTCTCTAGCTCTTCTTTTATATAATAAACATACTTATCATCTACTTTGTAACGATATTCAAGTTTCTCTTGAAATAAAATACTACTCAAAATGTTCTTTTCTTCTGCTGTTGGATTATGAACTACCGAATCGTAAATTGTTCCTTTATCAGTCTGCTTTAAAACGTCATTTTTAAATGCCATACCACACGCAATTCCACCTGCTCCAAGGGCTACTAAGATCGCTACCGTCGCAAGCACATTTGTTAGGCCATTAATGCGGAAGTTTAATTGAGCAAAGGTAAAAGCATTAAGCCTTTTTTCACTACGCTTTTTATTACTTTTTAATTTTTTAATCATAACTGGGAGAAGTGATCCAAACAACATGTAAGTACTAACAGTTGCTGCGATTAATCCAAGAGCCATTAATGTAGGAACGGTTCCTAGATTTTTTGCCTGTGGTATATAGAGCAGTGATGCATAACCAATACCTAACAAAATCAGACCAAGGAATGCAACTACAACTGTCATTTTTCCTTTTACCGCGACACGCTCTGTTTGTGCATCTGCATGTACAAGTTGTAATACAGAAATACGTGATAATTTAATACTATTCATACTTGCTGATAGTACAAATAATGCAAAGAAGAAGATGCAAGTAGCAACCATAGATGGAATGTACAAAGCTTTGTAACCTTCTCCAGTTAACTCCAATTGTTTCATTAATAACTGTCCGATACCTTCTGCAAGTCCTACACCAATTGTGATCCCAATTACAAGTGATGCCGCACCTAATACAATTGTTTCAAGGAACATCAGTAATGTAACTTTATACTTTTTTGCTCCTAACATCATATACATACCAAACTCTTTTTGGCGAAGAGATAATAAGAAAGAGTTTGCATACATAATGTAAAAAAATGTTACAATCGCTAATAAAAAGGAACCTATTTGGAATATTAATACAATAGGACCAACGTTTGCATTAGATTCAAGGAACGTTTTATTTAGTGATAGCGTTTGAAACATATAGAAAGTTGAAATAGATACAATTAGACCAATAAGTAATACAATATAATCTTGTAACTTACTTTTTAGCCCTGACATGGAAAGTTTAAATAACATGCCCAAACCTCCTTTCTTATGCTTTTTGTGTGCCTAAGTCTGCAAGCACGTCTAAAATTTCTTTGTAAAACTCTTCACGTGTACCATTACGGTGAATTTCTTTATATAACTCACCATCTTGAATGAATAAAATACGCTGACAGTAACTTGCACTGTATGGATCATGTGTAACCATCATAATAGATACACCTTGTTCTTTATTTAAGTTTGTCATTGCATCAAGTAAACTTGTTGCATTTTTAGAATCAAGAGCTCCTGTTGGCTCGTCCCCTAAAATAATTGCCGGCTCATGCACAAGTGCACGTGCTGCTGCTGAACGCTGTTTCTGTCCACCAGATACTTCAGATGGATACTTTTGAAGTATTGCTGAAATTCCTAACATATCAGCTACCCTTTCTACTTTCGGCCCAATATTTCGTGATGGAACACCTTGAAGGGAAAGTGGAAGTGCAATGTTTTCATAAATAGATAAGTTCTCTAATAAGTTAAAATCTTGGAAAATGAACCCTAATTTTTGTGAACGGAAATCTGAAAGCTCACCTTGTTTCATTTTCGTAATATCCGTTCCTGCAATTTCAATAACACCACCTGTCGCTTTATCAAGTGTCGAAATTACATTTAATAATGTTGTTTTGCCAGAACCAGATGGCCCCATAATACCGACAAACTCCCCCTCTTGAATCGAGAATGAAACACCTTTTAATGCGTGTGATTGATTCTCAGCTTTTTTACCGTACACTTTTTGAACGTTTTTCACGTCTACAACTGGTTTCGTCATATATATCCTCCTACGTTTATATGATTGATAAGCTACTGTTTGAGTTATGTCTTTTTCGTTTCCACTTGCAATGCTTCATCTGTAAAAGTATTAAACTTGTCCACCACCAATACACATCCTTTTATTTTTCAAAATAATAAGTCCTTTCATACTTTTGTAATACATAAAAATAGGTATCAAACGGGATTTATTGTATTTAATTTGAATATCCATTTTTAGTAATACACGTAATAGACAATCTAAGTAATAAATATGTTCCCCTTTAAGATAAGAAAGCACTAGGTGTTTTGTTAAGAAAACACAATGAATTGCACATAAAAAATCCCTTTTCGCCATCTCACAAAAAAGAATCATTGCTGCAGCCTTTATAAACTTTATAATGGCTGGCTCATGCACAAGTATACATGTTGCTGCCCACTAGATACTTCAGGTGGATGCTTTTGGAGTATCGCTGAAACTTCTAACATATAAGCTACCTTTTCTACCTCCGGGCGAGTAATTCGTGATGGAACACCTTGAAGGGAAAATGAAGAAACAATTTTGTGTAATCATTTGAATTATAAATAAAACATATTAAGAACTACTGGTTATATTTCTTAATTTTTCTTAAGATAATTTATAAAAACTAAACCATAATGGGGAGATTATTTCATAATTGTTTCTAGTACAAATAATAAAAAAACTACATCCTATATTGAATGTAGTTTTTCTAGCTGATTTATTTATTTTTTACTTCATTTTTATAAAAAGCAAATAATGGTTCAATGGCTGGACTAGATAAAAGAGGAATTGCCTTCTCAATCAACTCTCTATCCCAATCATACCAACGCATTTCCATTAGCATATTCATTTCTGTATCAATGAACCGTTTCTTTATTTCCTTAGCAGGATTACCGCCCACTATCGTATATGGCGGAACATCTTTACTTACGACAGATCCTGCTGCAACGATAGCACCTTCACCGATTGTAACGCCTGGCATTATAATAGCATTCATTCCAATCCAGGCATCACTTTTAATGATTGTATCGCCCTTCGGTTCATATGAATGTGCTATTTGCTCAGCGAATGGATACACTGTAATCCATTCTGAGTGATGATTATGATTACCACCCATTAAAATGATAACGCCACTTGCAATACAAACATAATTTCCAATAATAAGTTTATCAAGATGCCAACCCATCTGTTCAATTGGATTGAAAAGTGCTTGGGACTTAGCATCGCCCCATAAATACCTTACACAACCATCTTCAAAATTTTGATTTCCATAATACCCTGAATAATAGGAGTACTCTCCTACTTCAATGAGTGGATTTGTTACTATATCTTTTAAATACTTTGTTTCAGACCAATGATTAAATAATGGATGCTTCATAACTATATTCCTCGCTTCTAAGTATTGTAGATTTTTGCAATTTACTTAGAAGCTTAATACGACAGCTACATTTTTTAGCTTTCTCAAACGACGAATCATTATATTCAAGCCCTTCTTTTATAATAAAAAAATCATAACGTGATAAATTATATAAGTCAAATTGTAAAATTATGTGTTCAAACTTAACGCGTGCATTGAAATTTCAGTTTTAAAATAATCATGTTTTCAAATAATAAATCGCAATTACATATAATAAAGATTTATTAGCTATATCTCTAACTTCTTTCTTATATTAGCCTTCACTCCCTCGATATAATTTTATTATTTATTAATTTGTCTGATAAATCAATAAATGTTAATATGATTATAGAAGATATTATCATCCATTAGATTTCACAGCTAGTTTTTCACAAATACGATTTCTGAATCCTTAAGTAAATAGGAGGTTTAGAACATGAAACTTTTAAGGCAATCAACAATTATTGGCGCATTGACTGTTGGAGGATTTTTATTTTCGAATACAATTGGTACACTCCCACCCGTGTCTGCTGAATCGCAACTTACACAAAAAGAATCACAACTTTTAGATAATTGGCGGTGGCAAAACTATTTTTTATTACATCATAATGCAGATTTTTTAGAAGAGTTAGCAGTTGGTGACTTAAAGCATGGAGATACATTCGATGTTAATATATATACTGGTGGTAAGGATACTGGTATTGTAAAAATATATCAATTGAGTGGAAATGAAAATGATGAAATAAACTTGCATAGATATAAAACCATTTACGACTCAGGTATAACACATAATTATGGTAGATTTGTAACACCTATTACTAAGGTTTATAATCCAGGAACATATGTAGCTGTTATGAAACTTGGAGAAAATTATTATTATGGGGGCAGCTTTAAAATCTCAAAATAATTAACGTAAATTCGCCATTAATTAAATGTTAAATACTATTGTTATTAGACAAAGACCATTTTAAAAGCCCCCTTATATAAGGGGGGGATTTTTTGATTGTTTCCCCTTTTTAGGGCTAGAAGAAATCCTTACTTTCTTTATAAATTAGCATTTTTATTCACTAACCGTTTTCACTTCTTTATGTTCTACAATCCGATATGCAATATTGCATATTCTATATGTTCACTCTTTAAATATTTGATAATTTATTTATACAAAAGTTTAAAATTAATATTGAAAGGAGAATATTAAATGTCTTTCTTTTCTTGGTCTCCTCTTATTTTCTTAATAGGTGTTGCAATTATCATTTCTATTCAAAGGGCTAAGAAACAATAATTTATTATTTGGAGGTGTAATAATGTCATTTGCAGCATGGAGTGCAATTTTTATGACTTTAATTGGAGCAATATCCGGAGCAATCTTTGGTACAATTCCCTCTAGAAATAAGAGAAAAAATACTAACTAAAAAAAACTAATAATAAAAATTAATATCTATTTTAGTGACAGCTAATACGCCCCAAACATTTCAGCTGTCACTTTCTATTCAAATATCTTCCTCTTCAAAACTCCATCCACCATCAATATAATTTGCTGACCATTCTTTTCACTCTTGCTCGAAGAAAGCTCCCAACTCTTTCTGGATTTTTGGGTCGTATTCTAATTGTTATAAAGTAAGTTCATCTTTATGATTAGACCGTGATATCCAATTCCTAATATAAAATGCCCTTTTATTTTTTGATCCATCTTCATTCTCCTTTTCTTTCAAATAACGCTTTTATGAAAATTCCATTGTCTAATTCTTCACTTGTCCATTTCGCTTTTCTCTACTTCTGCATTTATTATTAGTAATACTAATTTTTCAGAGGTGAAATTATTATGGACGAGTTTTTATCTTTTTCTTCAGTAAATCCTAATTTAGTCGGACCTACTTTACCACCTATTCCACCATTCACACTTCCTACTGGGCCTACTGGCAACACCGGACCTACCGGGCCCACTGGACCTACTGGCAACACTGGAGCTACCAGTGTGGGCCTACTGGTAACACTGGACCTACTGGACCTACTGGGCCACCTGATGGACCTACCGGGAGCACTGGACCTACTGGACCTACCGGGCCCACTGGATCTACTGGGGACACTGGACCTACCGGACCCACTGGATCTACTGGGCCCACTGGATCTACTGGGCCCACTGGATCTACTGGGCCCACTGGATCTACTGGGCCCACTGGACCTGGATGTATAGAGCCACTACCAATATTCACTCAAATAGTCTATGTAAACAAAGCTGGTAATGACGTTACCGCTGATGGTTCTGAATGTGCACCGTTTTTAACAGTTACTGCAGCAATGGCATCAATAACGGATGCAATAGCGCCATTTCCGGATCCTTTAAATATAACTAAACGTTATGCTATCAAAATTGGACCCGGTACCTATATTGAACCATTAATTCATTTAAAAGCTAACATTCAATTGATTGGGACTAGTACTTTATTAACTAGATTACAAATTCCTTTTGATATAAATGATCCGACTTGGTTTGATTTGAATTTTTCGCAAGATCCTAGATCTGGGTTTGTCAATCTGTCATTAATAAGTGGGCCACTTGATTTTAACTTTCAAACAGCGCAAAGTATTTCAGGTAAATTATTCTTTGTTAGCGTTAATATAACCCCTACTCCTATATTCACAGCTTTATCTACTTCTGTGAATCAAGTTAATATCCGTGACTCAATGTTATCCGCTGGTTATACTCAAAATGGCATTAACATGGTGATGTTTGCTTCATTCGTTTCTAATGGTAATATTACTATTAATTCACAAGCGACCACAGATACTCAAGTCAATTTAGTTGGTGGAGGAATAAATGGTAATGTCATTATTAATGTACAATCTGGTCATATTCCAATTGACCCTTTAAATTTAACCAGTTTTGCTATTACAGAAAACATTTTTAATCCCAGTCCTAATTCAGGTAATTTAAATGTCAATGGCGTTAATAACATTATTACAAGAGTCAGAGCGACAGTTGATTCATTACCTATTCGTTCCCGAATAACTCTTATAGGAACAAATACTTCTTTAATTAGAGTTGATGACGCTTTCGATTTAGCTTATGCACCTATCAATCCAATAAATTGGGCTGCTCCTCCTCCTACAACAGTACAGGAAGCTTTAGATAGAATTGCTTCATTGCTCGCAGGAACTATCGGTACTCCATAAATACCTTAGAAAGAACTTAAACCCTGTTTCTATACAAGCTAAGTTGTTATGGTATATGAGAGAAAGTCTCTTCAAATCTTATTGGAGAGACTTTTTTCGTTTCTAAGTAAATCCAATATTCAAAAATGAATCTATATGATAAACAAAGTAATTATTTCTTAACAAAATTCAAATTCCATTGAACTTCCTTCCCATTATTCTTTCTCTCCGTCAGTGGCTCCATTTCCTTTTTTACAAATACATCTATCATTTTTCTTTGTATATCTTCTTTTTGTTCTTCCTCGGATCTAAAACCAAAATAAAGTAATGCACTTGTAATAACCAGTCCTACAATGTATCCTAAAATACATCCTAACCAAAATATAATGTACCATCTCCCTATGCATTAATTCGGATATATATTAATACATTAAAATGTAACATATGACGATTTTGCTATAACACAAATAAAATAAAATATAAAATATAAAATAAACAGAAGTATATATACAATAAAGTATATTTTCCCCTTCATAAGTACTAAAAAAACAGCAATTAATCATTATTAACTGTAAAACTTAATATTACATACTGATGAAAAATGAATTTCTAATAAAATTCTATACAAAAAAAGTAGCCTATAAAGTTTTATAGGCTACTTTTCATTTCATCATTATTACTTAACTAATTCTTTCGTTCCCTTCATTACATCAACGAAGAATCCCCAGTTATTCACAACAGAAGAAATACTAATATGCTCATCTGGAGTGTGAACGTTGAATATATCTGGACCGAATGAAATTGCATCTAATTCAGGCATCTTTTGAACGAATACACTACATTCGATCCCTGCATGCACAGCAAAGATTTCAACATCTTTATTGTATTTTTCTTGATGCACTTTTTCAAACAAATTACGAATCTGTGAATTCGGATTGTATGGCCATTCTGGATACTCTGACTCTATTTCAAATGTTGCACCAACTAATTCGGCAATACATTTAATTTCATCTGCAATATGTTGTTTTAAACTACTGACAGAACTTCTCACTTCGTTACGTAATTTAATTTCATTTTGCAACGTTTCAATAACGCCTAAATTTGTTGAACTTTCTACTAGACCTTTAATATCCATGCTCATACTTTGAATGCCATTCGGAATTAAGAATAATGATGAAATAAGTTGCTTTTGTGTCTCTTTAGCAAATACTTTTTCTACTTTCTCATCCAATTTTGTAAGAGTTACATGAACATCTGGATCAACAGCACGCATTTCTTCTTGTAATACTCTTGTCCATGATTCTAGTTTTTCTTCTACTTTCTCTATATCTTCCGTACGCAATACAATTGTAGCCACACTTTCACGCGGAATTGCATTTGTTTTTAATCCGCCGTGAACCTCACTTACATCAAATTGGATATTTGCTGATAAATCACGTAATACTCGTCCTAATACTTTGTTCGCATTACCGCGTTGTTTATCAATTTCCATACCAGAATGTCCGCCTTTTAGACCACCAACATATAGACGGAATGCATCCATATTCACTGGCGCTTCATCCCATATTACTGGAATTGTTTCTACAGCTTTCGCACCACCTGCACTACTTACAAGTAATTTATGATCTTCTTCAGAATCAATATTTATAAAAATCTTTCCTTCAAAGTGATTTGCATCAACAGCGAAAGCCCCGCCCATTGTTGTTTCTTCTTCAGTAGTAATAACTACTTCAAGTGCTGGATGCGAAATGTCTGATGCATCTAATAAAGCCATTGCATACGCAACTGCGATACCATTATCCGCTCCTAAAGTCGTTTGATTTGCATATAACATGTCCCCAATAATTCGTAATTCAATTGGATCTTTTTCAAAATCATGTACGGTTGCTTGATTTTTTTCACATACCATATCCATATGACCTTGAATGATAATAGCTGGTACATTTTCATAGCCAGCAGTTGCTTCTTTTTTAATAATGACATTCAATGCTTCATCTTGAATCACTTCTAAATTACGCTCTTTTGCAAAGCTCACTAAATAATCACTAATTTCCTTTTCATTACCTGATCCTCTAGGAATCTTTGAAATTTCTGCAAAATGATAAAATACAGGGTGCTTTGTTAATTGTTCTAAAGTAGAATACATTTTTCAAGCTCCTCTCAAAATGACAAAATAATATGTAAGTCTTTAATCATTATACCATGATTCATTATTTTACCTTTCTTTTAACTTTTTAATATATTATTCATTTTATGTACAACACTCTTACAATATTGTAAGGGTGTTGTAAGCTATATCGATTTTCCTCATTTCATAATAGCCGTATACTGTGTAAAGAAACAAATTTAAGGAGATAAACAAAATGAAAAAGTTTTTATCAATTATTACACTATGTTTATTATTTTCTAGTATTACTATTGGGTGTGAGCGAGCATCACTAAATCGAATTGGTAAAGATGTGTATTATGTGCAGATAAAAGGCGAAGGGACTATCGAAAAAGTAGAAGGTAAAAACTTACGAAACTACACGTTGCCCGCCTATGACGAAGACGGAGTAAAAAAACAAATTACATTTAGAAGTAAGAAAGCATCAAACGAACATAAATTAAATGAAAAGACATTTTTATGTCTTTATGTAGATCAAGATGATAAGAGCAAAAATGAAATATCATCAATTGAAGTGAAGTCATATGAAGAGGTTCAGGAAGCTGAGTTACCTGCAAAAGTAAAAGAAAAGTTAAATGCTAAATAAAAAACAAAAGAAAATGCACTATGCATTTTCTTTTGTTTTTTTCACTCGTATATATTTCGAACTGTTTCTATTCATAAGTTTTTCTAAACGATTTATATTTTCTGTTAGTGCACCTTTCACAAGAGAGAAATCTGTATTCGATTCTTCCTTTTTTTCTTTAAAAAACGAAGATTTTTGTACATTTATTTCTGCCATCTCTTCTCCCCCTTTTATAAAAAAATACAACCTTTTATTTATATTATATAGCAAATGCAAACAGAGTGTACATGTATCATTTTCTTTTTAATTCTTCTACTTGCTGCATAGTATCTCCTTTTATTAAAGAGAAATCTCTTGTATCTTCAACTTCTACCTGGCATTCTATCTTTTGTATTTTTGTTAATTATCATAAAATTACCAATATTAATCTACTATTTAATAATAATATTTGATATTATATAAAAGTAGATTTTAATGGGATTATCACCTAATATATTTTTGATTAAAATAATTTCTCATATAAGAAGGTTAACCATATTGAATATTATCGTGACTCCAGAATTATTAGAAGCTACTGCTAACATATATATTGATAACACTTCAAACGTTACATATCAGAGCTTAGATGGTATTGCACATAAAATTGAAGCAATTTCAGACGATAGTTTATTTTTAGAATCTAAAAATTTATTGCAGATAGTATTTCAAGAAGGGGAAAAAGAAAGCAAAATTGTAGGAACTCTCCCAAACCGTCTGGTACAAAATATCGAAGAATTATTCCCACTGTCTATTCAAGAAGGGAAAACAATGTTAATAGAGAATGGCTTTAATTCCTTATATGCTGAGAATTTTATAAAGGATTTAAAAACAACGCAGTCTATCTATACTATTATGCGTCTAGATACAACAGAAAAGGATGAAGTTATTTCTGATAATGGATTCTTTGTTATTGAATCACCAAACACTCAATGGCTATTAACTCGAAATAGAATAAATGATTCCTTTGATATAACTTATTTAACCAAAAATCTTTTCGAAAATGAAATAGAAAAACTAATAAAACATTAATCCTTTAAGACGGGAGTATATTTATATTGAATAAACAACAGAATTCTAATAAAAAAAAGGAAAGCCTTTTTGAAAATAGGATATTACCTATCATCACTGTTCTTTCAGGTGTAATTCTACTAGTGTACAAAGGATTAGAATTTATTTCAAAGTATATACTACTTTTAATATTATTTGCCCTAATTATTGCTTCGTTATACTTATTGTTTATGAAAGAAGTAGTTGGTGCTACTGTCGGATTTATTTTTGCAGCTCTTGGGTATTATATGTATAAAATCATTTTTAAACAAAAAAAGAAATAGTGCATAAACAAATCATAAAAAGATAATTTAAAAGAGAATGCTTTTATATACTTATATGGGGTGTCCTCCATAAATTTTTCTAATCGATTCACATCTTGAGTCAATGCACCCTTCACAAGAGAGAAATCTGTATTTGCTTCTTCTTTTTTTTCTTTAAAAAACGAAGAATTTTGTACATTTATTTCAGCCATCTCTTCTCCCCCTTTTCAAAAAGATACAACCTTTTATTTATATTATATAGCAAATGCAGACAGAGTGTACACGTATCATTTTCTTTTTAATTCTTCTTCTAACTCTTCTACTTGCTGCAAAGTATCTCCTTTTATTAAAGAGAAATCTGTTGTATCTTCATTATTTTCTTTAAAAAAATCATTGTCATAATCTTTTATCACTACAATCACCTCTACGTGCTAGTGTAGGAATGATTGTCCAATTTTATACAAGCTTGTCTGAATTTGTTCTCCCTTTATGTATAGGTGAAAAGGACAGAAAAAGATTCTGTCCTTATTTACTAAAATAACTATGATGAATTGTTAAATTATATACATTTTCAAAATCTCGATCTTGAAGGTTATTTTTCTTCCCATCAATAACAATGAAAACATCACTAACTATTTTTGCTGGTATAATTCCGACATTTTCTACTTGCACCGCTTTCTGCTCATTCAATTGCTCGATGTGTTCTAATGGAACAATAATACTAAATTGAGAGCGGATACCACGAAAGTTTGTATTTAATTCCTTCACCGCTTCAAATACAACAATTTTCGCTCCAATTTTTTCCCCATATGAATCTAAAAATGCGTTTAAGCTTTTTGTATATTCCTCTTCCGTATGCCATTCCATCGTCCCAAATGCTGCTGGATTAATATTTTGGATAATGTTCGTATATATTTCTCCTCTTGCTTTTGAGGCGATTAATGACCGCTTTATGGATTGAACAGTTTTACCGATATCGCTAAATTTCGCTCCCCATATTTCAGAAATGTTAGGTGTTAAAATAAATGCAATATCAACGAAAATGACCATCGCAGTAAACATTAATAAGTTTTTCCAGAGGGTTAAATCGATTCCTTTTATCATGAAATAAACTGTGACTGATGTTATGAATAATCCATACCAAGTTTTTCGAATTCGCTGCTTTTTCTCTTCGTATAACTCTTCATTTCTCCAATAAAAGAAAACAAGAACTACAAAAATGATCGCTAAAATAAATAAGCCGATTCGAATGTTAGAGATTACCAATCATATCACCCTCCATTCAAAAACTACTCACGATATCATTACATGCACAAGCAGCTCTCTTTATGACAAAAGACGTGGACAAGCTTCTAAATTTAGCTACATCGCATATACATTAGAAGGAGGCCGCGTCTTTTATCCCGCATTAACGGGCAGTAAGACCCCCCCACCTCAAAATTCAGCGAAAGCAAAGACGTTAGGTGAGGGATCAACTGCCCATAAAAGCCCGATTGGTGAAGGCTAATAATCAGTGCGGGATGAACACCCTCCACTGATTAAAGTTTCACTTTATCATGAATCTACATTGTATATGTAGACAAGCATGCGTTTCAAATTTTCATGTTAAAAAGAAATATGTTTCGGAATTTCCCCTTCAGGTACTTCTCCATCCATACTTAAGTAATAATGACGAATCGGACGTAATTTTTCATCTAACTCATAAACAAGCGGAATGCTAGTTGGAATATTTAATGAAGCCACACCATCACTTGAAAGGTTGTCTAAGTATTTCACTAGCGAACGAATTGTATTACCGTGCGATGAAATAATTACTTTCTCACCACTTTTTAATGACGGTGCAATTTCTGAATGCCAATAATCAACTACTCTTTTCTCCGTATCCTCTAAACATTCAGTCAATGGGAATTCATCTTTTTTTAACGTTTTATATCTTGGATTGTTCGCCTCATATCGAGGATCATCTTCAGTAAGTGCAGGCGGTCTCACATCTATACTTCTTCTCCAAATATGAACTTGTTCATCTCCATATTTTTTTGCAGTTTCGTCTTTATTCAATCCTTGTAGTGCACCATAATGGCGTTCATTCAACTTCCATGAGTTATGTATAGGGACCCAAGTGAGATCCATTTCATGCAGTACAATCCATAATGTACGAATTGCTCGTTTTAGTACCGAGGTATACGCAACATCAAATGTATATCCATTCTTTTTTAATATTGTTCCTGCTTCTCTCGCTTCACTTAATCCATTCTTTGATAAATCCACATCTGTCCATCCTGTAAATCGATTTTCAAGATTCCACAAACTTTGTCCGTGACGAATGAGTACAAGTTTTATCATTATAATTCCCCTCTCGGAAATATGAATTTTAAAATTTCAATACGTACACATATAAAGTTTTTGGCAATGTGAATTTTTTATCCATAGTTGCCAAATATACAGATAAAAATTTATGATTTTTCAAACTACAAAACAAGATACTGTTTCTATCTTTTATTCTACTGGTATTTCACGCTTAGACGTCCATGCATCAAATCCTGAACGGCTATTTGCCATTTCATTCATAACTTGATGCCAATTTTCTTCACATGATTCGCCAAACTGTGAGAAAATAGCTCCCATTTGTTCTCTTTGAACATCGCTCAGTTTTTTCTCTAAGTCTGTTCCTTCTTCTGTTAAAGACAGCTGTTTCACACGACGATCATGTGCAGCTTCATTACTCTCAATAAGTCCTTTATCTAACAGTTGGCGCAACGGTCCGTGAAGAGCTTGTTTACTTATTTCTAAAAGTGATAGCAGTTCATTTACACTAAGCCCTGGAAAACGAGCGATAAAAAACAGAATTCTATGATGTACACGCTGTATACTATACTCTTTTATTATTTCATCTGGTTTTTCTGTAAAAGTTTTATATGCAAAGTAAAATAATGCTAATGCCTCATTCATTTGCTCTTCTTTATGTTGTGTCATCTACTTTCCCCCTGTATGTAAATTATACCACAACTCAATTATGAATAATTAAGTTGGTATATTGAGCCTAATTTCTTCATTCTAAAACCAACAAATTTCAACTATTATATTTTTTGAAGGTTGTTTAATTCGTAAATCATACCTTCAAATAAAGTATCCAAATTATTTTTTAAAGAATTCTTAAGGAAATAGGTTAAATTCAAATGATAAATATTGTAAAATTTATTTATTAATATTTTTTAAAAACTCAATTGTGATTGGAGTGTTATTGTATGCAAACAAAAAAAGTTTATCTTTATGTATTTAATACGATGTCAGACTGGGAATATGGACATTTAATTGCAGAACTAAACTCAGGAAGATATTTCAAAAAAGAGTTAGCCCCTTTAAAGGTAGTTACAGTAGGAGCTAATAATGAAATTATTACTACGATGGGAGGACTGAGCATAAAGCCAGATATTTCCCTGGATGAATGTACTCTTGAGAGTAACGATCTTTTAGTTTTACCTGGAGGGACTACTTGGGGGGAAAGCATTCATCACCCTATCTTAAAAAAAATTGGTGAAGCGTTAAAACTCGGCACTATTGTTGCTGCCATTTGTGGTGCAACTGAGGGGTTAGCGAATTTTGGATACCTAGATTCTAGAAAACATACAAGCAATGATTTAGAATATATTAAAATGGTTTGTCCTAATTATAAAGGAGAACAACTTTATAAGATGGAACCTGCAGTATGTGATGAAAATTTGATTACTGCATCAGGAGTAGCTCCTCTGGAATTTGCAATGGAAGTATTGAAAAAAATTGATGTATTTGCACCAGATACGTTACATTCATGGTATAACCTAAATAAGACTTATAAGCCTGAATACTTCTTCCAGTTAATGAATTCAATTACTAGATAAGCTGAAAAATTAAATTAGCAGTTTTATATTATATAAAAAACTTAAAAAGCACCCCTAAAGTCGCTATAAATACAACCGATGACGGTTGTAAAACAAAAAATAAAAGGGATGATACATATTTATCTTGTATCATCCCTTTTATTTTTTATAACATTAATATCACCATATTATTTTAATTATTCATCTCCAGCAAGAGTTAACTGCCAAGACACACCATACTTATCATTTAACCAGCCAAACTTTTTACTAAACGGATATGAACCTAAAGGCATAAGAACTTTTCCATCTTGTGCTAGTTTATTAAAAACTGTTTCGATTTCCTCTTCCGTATCACAAGTTACATAAAGAGACATAGCTGGAGTGAATGTAAAATCATGCTTTACATAACTATCAATACACATGAACTCTTGTCCATTTAGCGTAAAAGTTGCATGAATTACAGTTCCCTCTTTACCTGGTCCATTCTCATCATAACGAGAGATACTTACAATTTCTGATTGATTAAATAGCGATGTGTAAAAATTCATCGCTTCCTCAGCTTTGCCCTCAAACATTAAAAACGTAGTGATTTTTTGATTTGTGTTACCCATTTAGAGACATCCCCTTGTTATGTATTTATGCAAAACATACATCGGACAATAAAACCGAACGTATATTCTCATAAGTGTATTGTCTATAAAAACGATGAGTTTGTCAATTATCTATGTTTTATTTCTTCTTAAATAATGCTGTCCAAAGAAATGATTCTCCAAACATATTATTTGGTTGTTCAATTTGCTTCATCTTTCTAATTTCAACCACTTCAAACTCATTAAATATCTCTCTTAATTTTTCTTCTGAATAAGCAAGACCACCTTGCAGACTCCAGCTTCTATATACATCCCAATCTGTTATTTCTGATCCATTTCGCTCATCTAAATCGCCTGCTGCAAAACATGTTAATCCGAAATAACCACCCGATTTTAATGAGTTTTTAACTAAATCAACATAATTCATTCTTCTATGTGGTGGAATGTGATGCAAGCAACCGGAATCATATACAAATTCATATTCATCTTGAAAATCCAAATTAAAAATCGATTCACAAACAAATTGTATGTCTATTCCGTTTTCTAACGCCCTCTCTTTGGCCCAATTAATCCCTTCTATAGACAAATCGACTGCTGTTACATCAAGTCCTTGTTTCGCTAAATAAATTGCATTTCTTCCTGGACCACATCCAAGCTCTAACACTTCTCCTTTTGAAATCCATTCTTTTTGTATATATGAAACTAAATTCTCATCTGGAATATTTGCAAAAAAAGGAACATCCTTTTCTCTATTTGTGTAAAATTCATTCCAAAATGGTACTGCGGGTCTTAATAATAAATCAAGCATTTTTAATATATCTTCTTGAGTGTGTAACGTTTCACTTTTCATTTATACCCCTCCATAATCAATAGTCAGAAAATTATTATATCTCTTTTTAAACTTTCAAACAAAGAAAAAACTCCTATATTCAATAGGAGTCAAAAATATTATCTCTTTAAAATCCAAGTACAGTTAACCATTTTAACAACTGCTCTTCTCGCACCTTCAAATCATCGTTTCTATACTTACCCATCTGTATTTCGCTAACAATTTCTCCGTCCACCATAAAAAGAACTCTTTCTGTTTTAGCTGCTACCTTTACGTCATGAGTAACTAGCAAAATTGTAGTTCCCATGCGGTTTATATTTGCTAAAATATCCATTACTTCTTCTGTCGCTTTTAAATTCAAAGCACCCGTTGGTTCGTCAGCAAAAATAATATTAGGTTTATTTATGAGTGCTCTACAAATAGATACCCTTTGTAATTCTCCTCCTGATGCTTCAGTTATATTATTAGTTGCAATTTGACTAATCCCCATTTTTTTCATCAATTCAAGTGCACGTTTATTTATTATTTTCCTGCTCTCAAATTTTGCTAAATACGCAGGTAAAACTATATTATCAAAAAGATTCAAATTTCTAAGAAGATTGCTCTGTTGAAAAATAAATCCCATTTCGCTGAGTCGTAATTTTGCTAACACCTCTTCTTTCATACATGTTATTTCTTTACTATCAACTTTCACACTTCCTGATGACATTTGATCCATTCCGCTAATATTATATAGTAACGTCGATTTCCCTGAACCAGAAGGTCCCATGACCGATATAAACTCTCCCTCATAAATCTCTAAATTTATATTTTTTAACATATGGTAAGTTTTATTTCCATCCATTGCGTATTCTTTATTTAATTGTTTTACTTCTAAATTTTTTTTCAAATTACACATCTCCTACTCCCCATTTAGCTTTAAATCATTTGTTTGTTTCACTGTAAAACTACTGAAAAGTGTTGCTACGGTCACAGATATAAATAAAATAGCTGGACATATTACATAAGAAATGATCGGATTAACAACAAACTTTATGTGAGCTGCTCCCATAAATGAACCTAACCAGCTTATTAGTGTTTCTCCAAACGTAGCAGCTATAAATGTCCCTGTTAAAATACCTACTAATACTATAGAAATAGAACGAGTAACATATTGTATACGAATATCTTTGTAGGAAAAGCCGATACTTTTCATAATTAATATTTGCGAAGAATCTTTTACCAATAACATTTTAAAAAACATCGCAGTTATTAAAACCGATATCAATATAGCAATCAAAATTGCCACTTGTGTCACGAGTCTTAATTGTTTAATTGTCTCTCCTAAAGTTTGAGATAAATAATTATCCGTATCTGTTATTTTTGCAAAATTAAAATTTTGTTTATACTCCTTCACTTTTTCTTGTAGATTCACTTTGGGTTTCATATCTACATTTACTACGTACCATAATATATTTTCTTTATTATAAGAAAAACTCGCTTTAGCTGTTTTTCCTCCATTCGTTACATCTTGATATATACCACTAATAGTTAGCATTTTCTCTTTTCCTTCTACAAATAAAACGATTTCATCCCCTATATTCTTTTTTAATTCATTTGCGTTCATATAAGAGAGAGCGATCTCATTTTCATTTTTTGGTGCCATACCTTTAACATATTCTATTGGAAATTGGGCGAAATCTCCCACTTCTACATTTAAGTTTTCATGTGTACCATCAGCTTTCACCATTTTAAATGTACTCGTTACAAATGCTGCATATCTTTCTACCTCTTCATCGTTTCCGACATACGATATAACGTCATTAAACCGTTTTTCTATATTTTCAGATTGCTGTAAATCTATTCGTATATCACTCTTTCCTGTTCCCATATAATTAACAAATTACGGTGACTGAATCGTGTACAAAAAGTTAACTGGTACAACAATCATGAACACTGCAATAATTAAAACGATACTTAATACTCGATATAACTTAAATCGTTTCACTACATCTTGTATACCAATAAATATATTTACATTTGTAATTTTAGTTTGATAGAGAGAAAAAAATCTTCTAATCTTTCTTTTTCCTAGTTTATCTCTTGATCGTAAAGCGTCTATTGCTGTAATTCTCCTGAAATTCCGCAAAATGATGCGGCAAAAAAGGATAACGGCTAGAAATAACAATGTTGTGACTATCAATGGCACAACATAATATAAAATACTTTTATTAGCTGTCCCCATATAAAGTGCGATGTTAGAGGTAAATATTTTTGTAACAAATAACGAAAGGATATATCCACATATACATCCGATAGCGGAAATAACAACATATTTTGTTACATATAGTTTTTGAATATCTTTACTTTGAATGCCGATAGCTTTCATAACACCAATTTCCCGATAATCTTCTTCCATTGAAGTCATAATCGTAAATCTAATACATAAAATCGCGATTAGCATTAATAATGCACTTATTATGATAAGTACTGCAGCTATTATTCCATCTGTTAATGAATTGAGTGTTTTAAAGAGTGAATACGTAATAGAGGGACCTTTTTGAGGTAAGTTTGATGACTGGTATAAAGTTTCAAATTCATTTATTTTAGTTAAATCTGTTAGCTGGAATTCAATAAGATATTCACTTTCTCCAAAATTCCCCTTTATTCTTTCGAAGTCTTCATCGCTTATTACAAATCGTTTTGAACTAACAAGTGATGGGTTCATTTGAACATCACGAACAAATGCCGAAATAGTAAATTCTAGCTCATTATTATTTTTAACAACCCAAATTTTATCTCCAATACGCAAATTATATTTTTGCATATAATAAATTGGTACACCTATTTCCCCTTTCCTAACATCGATCAATTCATTATTTAAATCTAATAAAAAGTCAAAAATAGTATTTTGCTTAACGAAGCTAATGTCCATTACACTATTATGTTCCGCTTGATTTTTCTTCTTTATAAAAATGTTAGATCCGCCTATTTGAACCATCTCTGCTGTTTGTTGTTTTTTTACAAAAGGAGTTTGCGCTACAAATGAATCGATTGACTTTTGGTTTATTTCTCCGGCATGCATTTGTACGAAGTGCGGTGCGTTTGATACTTTAAACAATTGATCCGTTGAGTTCAATAGATTTATAACGTTACTTGAAGCACTTGCGATTAAAAGACTTGATAACATGATAAACATAAATAGAATAGTAATTATCATTTTATTTTGAGAGAAATCTCTTTTTAACATTCTCCTAATCATATGGAGCTAGTTCCCTTCATTCCATAATATTTTCTTCGTCACTATCGCTATTATTATCATTATGAAACTAATAACTAATATAGGTAAATAAATTTTCATACTGAATCCTTCAAACATAAAACCATAAATGACTTGCCCAATTGGTGCCATACATTGAGATACCGCTGTTATAATTGCCATTACTTTTCCTAGGTTTTCATTTGGTGTTTTCTTTTGGACTACAGTAATCACATAGATGGATACAATTGTCACGATCATTGCAATTAGAATAGAAGAAAGTATAAAGAGGATAAATGGTGGATAGTATCCTAAATTAAGAATAACTGGCGTAACTGATAGTGCCATTGGTAGTACTAATAAAGCTATTAAAAGCATCCAGTAATACAATGTTTTCATCTGTAGCTTTTTCGCAAAAAAACCTATCGATAATGCACCTAAAATAGTAGCAAAATCGATCAATCCCATTCCAATTCCGTATAACGTGTCGCTACTTTCCATTGTTACTCGTATAATAATTGGAGCGCCAACAACAAATAGCGGTGTAAGTATTAAATTTAGTAATGCAGCTAAAAGCATAGATTTCAAAATAAATGGTTGTTTTAAAACATATATAAATCCTTCTTTCATATCCTTTACAATTGTCGGTATTATATGGCTTTCTCGTGCTCTTTTTATAAAAGGTATTTTAATAAACATTTCTAAAATCGCAGATAAAAAGAAAGCAAGGCAACTTATTATTACGAGCATTTTCAAACCAATTATGCCGTACAATATTCCTCCAAATACAGGAGCAACTATATTTGACAATGCTTGCACACCATTTACGATACCGTTTGCTTGCTCTAACTTATTCTCTGGAACTAATTGCGGAATACTCGCCATTACAACAGGTGAATACATTGCACTAACGACTGCTAGTAAAAACATAATTGTTCCAATCAATATAATAGATACAGGTCCAGTAAATAACAAAACTATAAAGCTTAATACAATCGCAGCGTTGATGAAGTCAAAAATAACCATTAAATCACGGCGATTGAAACGATCTGCTATCGCTCCGCCGAGAGGAGCTAGTAAAAACGGAATACTCGTTACCGCATATAATCCTGCGAATATATCAGCACGCCCTGTTATATCTAGCACATATAATGACAGGGCAAAACGTAAAAGTGTTGAACCTAAAATAGTAATAATTTGTCCACTCACCATTAAGTGAAAATCTTTCATCGAAGACCTTATACTAGCTGACATCCTTATCACACCTTTCATTCGATTCAGACCGACTGTCGGTCGATAATATCCAAACAGAAAATTACTATTTCTGTTTGATTAAAACCTCCACCATGTAATCAAAGGCTCCCTCTTTCGCTCCAACAGATGCTTCCATCATTTTGATATAAGCTTTAGCCCTCCTCATCATTTCTTCCGGCTTCCACTGGAATAAACCCTCATCAAATATGACTTGTGCTGAAGAGAGTAATAATTCAATCGTTTCTTGTGGGTATGGAGTAGAAAATATGCCTTCAGCGATTCCTTGTTCTAAAATCTCTGCTAAAACAGGAGATAAATGAATAATTGATTGTACTATACTTTTTTGATGCATTTCCGCATTATTTGGCTGATGAAATTGTTCAATCATTTTATCTTTTACATCTCCTGATTTTGGTGATTGTTCCATTAAAACTCGAAATAACTTATCCAAAACTGGGATATTAGGGTTAGAGACAATTGCTTTCGCTTTAGCAACATCCGCTTTAATAATCCTCATAATAATTTCATCCATTACTTCTTCTTTCGACTTAAAATAATGATAAAACGTCCCCTTTGCTATACCAATCTCTTTTAAAATGTCATTTACTGTAGTTTTCGTATACCCTTTTGTAACAAACAAACGTTCAGCAGTTTCTAAAATTTCATTTCTACGTTCCCCATATTCTTTTACGATCCTCATTCATGTACTCCTTCCTACGGACCGACTGTCGGTTTATTTAAAGTATATGTTTAGTATGTGAAAAGTTTCCTGTTATCGTACATATACAACAACCTACTTTATATTTCCTTTATGAATTTTAAAATTTATTTTTAATACGGTGAATGAAATTTTAAAGGTTGTTTCTATGCAATCAACCTTGTACTTATATCGACTTCGTTGTATAAAAACAAAAAAGAGCCGCAACACTTTGCGACTCTTTTTGAATAATAACTATTTAACGGCCACGTCTTTGCTGACCTTGTTTTGTACTACTTTTCTTATTACTTGGCTTATTAAATGATCGATTGTTATCATTTCTAGAACTATTTCTTGAATCGTTTCTTGGACCACCTTTTGAACCACTTCTTGAACCTTCACGGCTATCTCTTTGACGATATTGACCTGATTTCTTTGGAGCCGGCTTTTGTACCGGTTTTCCATTTTCATCTACATTTTTTATCATCGGTTGTTCGATTATTTGTCTTTGTATTGGTGCACCAAGCGTTTTTTCAATTTCTTCTAAATGTTTTTCATCTTTCGCTGCAACGAACGTAATTGCAAGACCTGATCCACCTGCACGTCCTGTTCGGCCAATGCGGTGAATATAACTTTCTACATCTTCAGGGATATCAAAGTTAAATACGTGCGTTACACCATCTACATCAAGTCCACGAGCTGCTACATCCGTTGCGATTAAGTACTGAATTTTAGCTTCGCGGAAACTCTTCATAACTCTTTCACGTTTCGCTTGAGGTATATCACCATGAAGTTCAGCACAATTATAACCAAGTCCCTTTAAATCATCATAAAGCTTACTTGCTCTAACCTTTGTACGACAGAAAATAACTGCTAAAAATGGCTGATCACGATCCATAACAAAACGAAGTGCATCTGGCTTTGCACGATCTGTCGTCTCAATGACACGCTGCTCAATTGTATCTACCGTTACTTCTTCACTTTGTACTTGAATCATTTGCGGCTCTTCCATATAACGTTTCGCCAATTTTTTAATATCTTTTGGCATCGTTGCTGAGAATAACATCGTTTGTTTACTATCAGGTGTCTCATCTAAAATATCTTCAATATCATATAAGAATCCGAAATAAAGCATTTGATCTGCTTCATCTAGTACAATCGTTGAAAGATTACTTAAATCAATTGTTTCACGTCGTATATGATCTAATAATCGTCCTGGTGTCGCTACAACAATATGTGTATTACCTTTTAATTTTCTCAATTGTTGTGCTACATCTTGTCCGCCATATATCGCTAGTACATTAATATCTTCTCTTTGAACAAGCATTTTTTTAATTTCAGTTGTAATTTGCAGTGCTAGTTCCCTTGTTGGTGCAACAATTAAAGCCTGAACATCACTAGACTCTGGATCGATTTTTTCTAAAATCGGTAACACGAATGCTAACGTTTTACCCGTTCCTGTTTTCGCCTGCCCAATAACATCTTTACCTGACATAATAACAGGAATTGCCTTCTCCTGAATCGGTGTTGCTTCTGTAATTCCATTTTCACGTAATGTATGATTAAAAGTTTCACTAATTCCTAATTCTAAAAAGTTTTTCAAATAGACCACTTCTTTTCCTTATTTTTCACATTAGCTTTCATTGTACCATTTGTTTCGCCAAATATGAAAAATAAAAAAATTCTTATCTTCTTTTTTTATATTCATCCTGTACTAGATGAACAAATTCTTTTTGTTTTTTCTCGGATTTTATTAATGCTTCCATATTTGCAGAAGTCAAAATATACTTTTTAATTTTTCTATTACTCCAAATTAAACTTGTATATTTCGGATCTTCGTGTAACCTTCGAAACCACTCAAATTCGCTTAATTTGGCAATATGGTGTTTTAATTTCATGTCATTTCGAGGATAAAATAAAATAACATTTGCTATTACATCAAATAATGAGTCCAAGTTATTCCCTCCTATAACTTCTTTAATGAAGATATTAAAGGAATTTTTAAAATTATTGTTTCACCAATTCAAAATAAATTACACCAATATGTACATCAAGGAACTATGTTCTACAATTTAATATGTAATACGAAAGCATTATATAACCTTCATTTTGATTTAGCATATGAGCTTATCTTTCAGAAAGATGGTTTGCAATATAAAATGGAAAAATCCTAATAGTGCATTAGAGATATTTATTATTTTTCATTATAATTTTTATAGCCTTACCATATCAATTTGGGAATTTTGTGCGTTTAGAAAACCAATTAGATACATTTAGCCATATATTGTACGCCAATAATATAGTAGTAAGAAATTTACAAATGAAGGATATAGAAAGATTAAGGGGGCATGGTTAATTACTCATGAAGGTATAGTGCGTTAGATGAATAAATAGGCTTCATTTGCAGTAACATAGTATGTTTTTCCTTTACTGCTGTGTGCTTTGTACTGTGGCGAACCATTGGCACTCACTTTTGCATCAATCATAAATCCCTGCATCTACAGAATCAGCTCCATCTTTATATTTCCAAGATGGAGCATCCTAGAAACGTAGATTGTCCACTTTGAAAACAATACGTTTTCAAGGTGGACAAATAAACTGTGCTTCTCTTATCGAGTAGCAACAGATACTTCTGAAAGAAATAGACTACATCGTAATAGGGGTTATATTCACAGCTGTAATTTTACAAGTTGAAATTGCAAACCTAACGGTTGTAGTTGGATTTATAGGTAATGTCCCTAGTACTATCCCAAGTCCTGTTTGTTCCACGCTAAAATCTGCTGCAATAGAACCATTACTTGCTAAAAGACTTACTGTAGATCCGATAAACGCATCCAGTAATTGTCTAATTGGTCGTTCACGACATTCACACTCGCATCCTACATCGGTAGGTGGAAGTAATGTAATAGGTGGTCCTGGTGGTAAAAAACCTACCCCTGTTACATCAGATATATTGACCACAAAGGTTGTGGTGCCATCTGTAACTGTAACTAAAAAATCATTCACGGAAGTGATAGTAAATAGAAAGAAAAGCGGGGGCGTGTTGGGTGTGTCTGCAATAGTGCCAAGAATAACAGTTTCTCCAATAAGTTGTTGTAAAACGCTTTGCATAGGTAAAACACAGCAATCACAAAGACAACCTTCAGTTCCTCCTGTTGGACCCGTTATTCCCGTTGGACCCGTTACTCCCGTTGGACCCGTTACTCCTGTTGGACCCGTTACTCCTGTTGGACCCGTTACCCCCGTTGGACCCGTTACTCCCGTTGGACCCGTTACTCCTGTTGGACCCGTTACTCCTGTTGGACCCGTTACTCCTGTTGGACCCGTTACCCCCGTTGGACCCGTTACTCCTGTTGGACCCGTTACTCCCGTTGGGCCTGTCCCTCCTGTTGGACCTGTGGGTAAAGTAAATGGTGGGATTGGGGGAAGTGTAGGGCCAATTAAATTTGGATTTAATGCATTAGCTTGAAGTATCCCATTTACCTTTTGTATTTCATTTTTATCAAACACATAACTACCTCCTATGAGTGTACTATACTGTAGTAATACAGTTACATATACATAAACTTCATTGATCGTAATATAATATGTTTTCCCTATACTATTGTGCGCCTTAAATTGTACTGAACCTTCCATATTTAACTTCCTAAAAATTGTAAATACCTCACCTACATCTACAAAACCATCCACGTCTCTATCCTACCAAGGTCGAGCATCATAGAAACGTAGAATGTTAACTTTAGAAACAACACGCTTTCCTACAATAGAAGAATCTACTGTACTTTTCTTACTAAACTTCACATAGGATGGAGTGTTCTTAATCCATTGCTCTCCACCAAGGTTTAACCAACCAGGCTTTTCGCCCCATTCAACATAAGCTTCTGATTTATTTAGTTGACGAATCTTAGAATAGCTTGTGTCTGGTCCTTTACGTAAATTAACGTTGTAGCCTTCAATATAAGCTATACCATCGGTTACAGCTGTTGGTACTTCTGTTGGTTTAGGTGGCTTTCATGTACAGAAACATCCACACTAGAATTATTGTATGCCCGTTGTACATCAGCACGGGATTGAGCTCCTGATCCCCCATGAGATTTTAAATAATCAAGTTGATCTTCATGATCTGTACTGCCAAGATATTTAATCACATCGTAGTGAATCCACAATCCTTTTCCTACAGATAACTTGTTATCTTTTAAGATTTCCGCTAAAAGTTTTACGTATTTTTCATATGAACGCTCGAGCTTTGTATGGTCTGCTGTTTCACATAACTCTACATGTACAAATCGTTTATTAGCAGCAGGTCCACCGCCATATGCAATGTATTTTATATTAGCGATTTGGATTGTTTCATCTCAATCAACAGCATATTGAACAAATACGTTTCTTCATGTACGAGATTCATACTTTTGAATATTTCAGAAGTCGCTGTACTATGAGCTACTACGCCCTCATAAATACCTACGCCAAAACGATATGGTTGTTTTGGGAAATTAGGGATAAAAAACTTTCTATCAGCAAAAACACTTGTAGCAAATGAACCAGCAAGTACTAGAATCATAAGGAACGAGGTAATTAGCTATATTAAAACCAGCTAAAATTGGAATGAATGTAAGTGATTGATTATTTATATCCTTAATTCCTTTCAATATTATTGTTGTATTCGGATTCATATACGCTATAAACAATCTAATAATTATTGTCAAGATAGCTGGTATTAAGAAATCAAAAGTTTTTTCTGCCTTCGTTGCAGAACGCAAATAATTCATTGAAACCTCTATCGGAAACTTATTTGCTTTCCAAAACAGATTTTCTCTTCATCCATCTCCATAATCGTATCCGCTTAACAAGCATTGTTTTATTTTGAACAGGTATTCGCTTATAAATATCGAAATATACAATAAGAAAAAACAATAAAATTGATTATTCTTTCGCTTCTTTGTCCATCCTTTTAAAAAATCTATTTTTTGGAAAAGGAGTGTTTATATGGAGAAACAGACACTTTGGAAAAAATTCAAAAAAAGCTCAGTAAACCTCGGGAAATCAAGCGTATATGAAAGTATTATTTTATTTTACACAATGAAAAAGAAAGAGTTACCTACTAAAGCGAAACTCATTATATTAGCCGCTTTATCCTATTACGTATTAACAATCGATTTCATTCCAGATATAGCTGCTATTATTGGGATTGGCTTATTAGATGATGTTTTAGCAATCGCTGTGGCGCATAAATATGTTATGCGACATGCTGATGCTGAAATTAGAGAAAAGAGTAAAATAAAAATGGAATCATTATTTACTTCAGCACACATTTAACGAAGAAAGATAGGCTCTTACTTGTCTTTGCTCACTGCCTAACCATCATCTATAGCTTTTAAACAAATGATTTGAACAGTGTTAATACAGAAAAAAGAACTAAAATAATCTTTTAGTTCTTTTTTGTCAACTCAATTTATTTTTGAACAATAGTTAAAAGAGCCTATTTTAATTTACCAACTAAAACAGGCTCTTTACTAATTTAAATTTACAAGATCATCATCATTTTACGCTATACTTTGCTACTTCAACAACATTTCTCTTTCATCGCTTTCATCATAGACATAGTAGTCTTCATCATTTCATCACATTCATTCATTTTCACCATCATTGCCTTATCCATTTCTACATCCATTTGCATCATGTTATTCATCATCATTTTCATACACTTCATTTCACACATCATTTTTTCCATAGACATCATCATGTTTGTTGTTTCTACCATCATAGTTTTTTCCATATTAACATCCCCCTAGAATTTTTATGTTACAAGTATAAAAATTCCTTTTCGTTTTTCTAAAACCTTCTTAGTTTACCTCATACAAATATTTATCAATATATTTCCCTCTCAATTCGTCATTGATTAACTTTATTTATTGTCACGCTGAAACGTAAATATAATAAAAAGCATCTTATTATAGATGCTTCCTTGTCTAACAATTAAATTATTAACACTATGAAACTCCATTTGTTTCGTAAACATAGGGTAAATCTATTATTTTTATAAAATTCATAAATCCAACTATAACGTATTACAGTTTCATTCATATACTGTAGTAGATCACTAGAAAGGAGGCGTATATATGGAAAGTTGTATTGTGTTCGTAAACGGCCAACCTTTTTTAGTACTCACAGTTGCTGGCATCGAAATTGCTAGATTGGAAATTACTCTTCAAGTAGCACTAGCTTTGAGAGTTCTCGGTATTCCAATCTGTGGGTAATTCATTTAAGTAAGTTTAAAAGAGAGCTTTCGCTCTCTTTTAAACTCTTGTCAAAAAATGCACTTCTATACACTTAGCAAGTGTGACTCATAGCCTTGTAGAAATTATATAATAAATATACAAGCATTTACGTTAAAAGAACTTTCTTTAACACACACATCTGCAAACAATTTAACATCCTCTTCATATCACGTTCTTTATAGTGATTCAGACATGCTATTTGAATCCAGTTATTCTTTTGTAAATATGCTGATTCATAATGAACCATATATCCTTGTAACGCTAACGCATCACCTACTGCCTTAGAACACTGCCCTTCGTTTAATTGAATGGTAAGAACAATTTGAGCGGCATGATCTTTAGGTGAAACAAGCTTTAAATCCATAGTATTAATAGCTTGTTCAATATAAGCATACGCCTCTTTTATTTTTTCAAATGCCATTTCATCTTCAAATATTTTTAATGCTTCTTGCAATGCATAAATTAAATTCCATGAATGGGAGTATGGGATACTTTCATTTTCTTCGTACATACCAATGTCCATATAAGCAGGTACTGCCTCGTTTACTTTTACAATGTGGTTATGAAAAACGAAAGATAATCCTGTATATGATTTAATCGCTTTTCCGCTAACACCACTTGCAAAATATACATCCTTCAAATTTATTGGTATTGCTCCAATTGAGCTTATACAATCTACACATAGTTTCATTTGATATTTTTTACAAAGAATGTTTAGTTCTTCTAAATTATTTAACATTCCAGTTGATGTTTCATGGTGAACAAACCAAAGCCATTCATAATTTCCAGTTGCCATTATTTTTTCTAATTCTGTATAAATAAACGGCTCTGCCATTTCTTTTTTATACGTATCAAAATTTAAATGTGCACGTTTTGCCTGCTCAATTAATCTATTACCGAACTCCCCGTTCGCTAAAACTAGTCCTTTACCTTTTAATGAACGTAACTGTAAAGCAATTGCATCATTCGCTAACGTTCCTGTTCCTAACATAAGTTGTACACGTTTTGCTTTCGTTATTTGAAGTAATCGTTTTTTTACATTTTCCATCGTCACTTGAAATGACTTAGAACGATGCGAAATAGGCTTAGTAGAAAATGCCTTTCGAACATTTTCTTCAATATCCACTGGACCAGGTAAAAACGTATATTCTTTCGTCATAATACCTCCAACACTCGACTCTTCAAACATAGCTGGGGTAACATACATTGGCTGGAAGGCTGCTTCTTCAGTACCAACTAACGTATGGAAAGATTTGAATCCCATTTGCTCATATAAAAGTAGTTCACGTGTTGTAGCAGAAATGAGTGCCAATTCATATCCATTTAGAAGCAAATAACGATGTAAAAAGCGAATTAAACCTAATAATGCTCTTCCATTTCGATATTCACGTTCTACTGAAAGTAAACGAATTTCATATACATTTTCTCCATGTTCTTGCAAATAAAAATCTAGATTTGGAATTTTATAATCTAACGAGAATGGTCGTTTTCCTCGCAATGCAACCATACCTACTAACTTATCGTCATCTAAACAAATTAAATATGTATTTTCTTCATGGAAACGATCTATACGAACACGATCTTTCGTTTCTTCATGTTGCGGAATTTCTTCTACAAATGTTTTATAATTCAATTTATGTATACTTTCAAATTCCCAAGCTTGATCAGCAACTTTATAAATTAACCCCATGTTGTATCTCCTTTATGTATTTAATAAAAATTATAAGTGGAGATTAACTCCACTTATAAAAAGTTCATTTCATTCTCGATTTACATATAAAATAAGTACAATGATAAGTGCACTTAAAATAGTCGTAACAATAGAGTAAGAATACAAAATCATGCAAACTGGTAAACAAGCGATTGTAATTAGTCCGGGCTTAGTAAATCCTTTAAAGATTAAATAAAATATAATGAAAACAGCAATAAGAGTAAGCGCTATCAAATAATCAAATGCAATTAACCCTCCAATAAATGTTGAAATGCCTTTTCCGCCCTTGCCTTTAAATAAAATTGGGTAAATATGTCCAAGTATAACAGCCAGTAAAGCTAACATTACAAATGTAGAATCTTCGAAAAGGTATTTTGCAATAGAAACTACGATTGCCCCTTTGATCGCATCACCTAAAAATGTAGCGACGAAATACCCTTTTCCATATACGCGCCCCATATTTCTTGCGCCAGGATTACCACTTCCTTCTTCACGAATATCAACATTATGTTTCCATTTCGTTACTATATAAGCGGTCAATATGTTTCCAAATAAATAAGAAGCCACCAAATACAAAAATTGCATACTATTAATCATGTAATCATTCACTTTCTACATGGGAGTACTTATACAATATTCAATGACTATGTATATTGTACTTTTTCTTGCTTTACATCCCTTTGTATATTTTAACATCATATTTTTACAAATCATACAAAAATTCTCATACTTCTATTTTATAAAATATACACCCTTCATTAAATGATATGTTCCTTTCACTGCCATTTCTGATGGTGATACGAATATAACTTCTCCCATACTTTTCTCACAGCATTTCTTAAATTCAGCATATATCTCAGGAACGAAACGCAATATACTGCCACTTACTGCAATTAAAGGTGATAAATCAAACTGCATCTTGTTGTAAATATTCACCGTAATTATCGTTAATTCCTTAGCCGCTTGCAGAATAATTTTATGTGCATCATCATTCCCATTCCTCGCTTCCTCTATAATTAATGGTGCAATTGCTGCAACTTTATCTTTTGAAGAACTATATACTAGTCTTTTTATATGAGATGATGTTAAAAGTCGAAACTCGTCTTGAATCCTTAAGCTTAATGGACAAAGTCTAACTCCTTGATCAAATTGATTTGCCATTCTCTTTAAACCTTGTAACGCAATCCAATAACCGCTTCCCTCATCCCCTAAAATATGTCCCCATCCACCGCTATACTCGTACACTTCGTCTTTCTTTCCTATACAAATTGCACCTGTACCACCTATAGTTAATATTCCATTCTTACCTTTTAAAGCAGCTGCATGTGCAATCATTGCGTCATTTAAAACTTCAATTTGTGTTTGGTACTTCTTTTTTAGACGTACTGTTAATTCATTTGTATTTGCTCCACTTACACCCGCTAACCCTAAACAAATACAAACGCAGTGCCCATCTATTAAAGCTTTCTTGCATTGATCGATCGCCTCCATAATATGCGAAACTGCTTTTTCATAATCTATTAATATATTTCCAAACCCACTCGTACCTCTTACAACTTCGTTTCCGTCTTGATCAAATGCAATTGCTTCTGTCTTCGTGCCCCCACCATCTACTCCAATCATATACTTCATATGTTCGCCTCATTTTCATCATCTTATTGGAGGGAATGTTATATTCCCTAAAACTACAGATTGCTTTGCACCTGTTGCGCTTGGCACATTACTCGGATTACGATGATGCGTTTCGTTTGCTAATATCGCAAAGGCAATTGCTTCTTTCGCCTCTGAAGAATAGCCTATATCTTCTTGAATGAATATCGCGCACTTTTCTTCCTTCAATCCATTTCGTATCATTTCAACAAGTGTACGATTATAACTGCCCCCACCACCTAAAATTACTTCATCGATTTCATAATACGGCAGAATAAACTCCTTATAATGATGAACAATTGAACTTGCTGTAAACATCGTGACAGTCGTCAAAAGATTTTCTTTACCATGCTTTTCAAACCGCTTCAATAATTCACTTACAAACTCTTCTCCAAACTGTTCTCTACCAGTTGATTTCGGTGGATTCATTTTCAAAAATGGATGGTTCATACAATATGTCAAAATTTCATCTACAACTACTCCTTGTTTTGCAATCCTACCATTTTGATCATATGGCAACTGAAATAATCTTTGACATACATCATCGATTACCATATTTCCTGGGCCAGTATCAAAAGCAATAACACTCTTATCACTTAGATGACTTGGTACTACTGTAACATTACCGATTCCGCCAATATTTTGTAGTAATCTATTTTTAGTTTGATGACGATACAAAATGACCTCTGAATATGGCACAAGTGGTGCACCTTGTCCCCCTGCTGCCATATCCATCGTTCGAAAATTAGAGATAACCGTAGTGTTCGTTTCATATGCTATAACTGCTGGTTCTCCAATTTGCAATGTCGAAGAAATACTATTGCCTTCTTGCTTTGGCTGATGATAAATCGTTTGTCCGTGAGAACCTATTAAATCTAATTGTTCCAATGACAAATCAGCCTTTTTACAAACTTCCTCCACAGCATTGGCAAAACATAAACCAAGCTTAAAGTTCAAACTGCATATCAATTGAACATTAGATGTATCAATTGATAAAGCCTGCAGTATCTCATTTTTTATATCCTTACAAAATGGAACAGTAGTAAAATGAATGAGTTCGACTTTAGAATCTACACCGTTTCCTTCTACATGAACGAGCGCTACATCTATTCCGTCTAACGATGTACCGGACATTATCCCTGCAATATACATAATATGCATGCCCCCTATTCACTAAAAAACAATTATGTAAGTAAACAACGTACAGAAAACAATATAAATCTAAAAAACAACTGTGCTTTCGATGCAAACGATCCATCAATGAAAGAAACAACTACCGTAAGCAAAATACTTGCCGCAAAGCTTGTAACGAGCCGTATACTATGCATTTGTGATAGATTTAGCATTCTGAATAAAGGTACGAAAAGTAAATTTGCACATATCACTCCAAATAACAATAAAAATACACCTTTATAGCTAAATTTTATATTCATTCTATTTCACCCTCTCTGGACTTAATGTGAAAGAAGTGATAGACAAAATGCCTATCACTCAAAAATAAAATATAAAACTTACGGATTAACAGCTTCCCCATCACCATTTTTCTCAATTTCAAGCATGTTTTTGTCGTACATTTTAAAGAATGGTAGGTAAATAAGGAATGATATTGCTATATTTATAAAAACTAATACCACTGCACGCCAATCTCCACCTGTGGCTAAATACGCGCCAATTGGAGCTGGTAATGTCCACGGCGGCATAATATGTGTTGGCGTTACAAATCCCATCGCAGTTGCTGAATATGCAACAGTTGCTGTTACGAGTGGTGTAATGATAAACGGGATAATTAAAATTGGATTTAGTACAATCGGTAATCCGAAAATAACAGGTTCATTAATATTAAAAATACCAGGAACAATACAAGTTCTTGATAATGCTTTCGAATATTTTGATCGACCAAATACAATCATAGCTAATACAAGCCCTAACGTCGCACCAGAACCACCAATCCATATAAACCATTGGTATAACGGCTCTGGTGATATGAATGGCAACTGATCTGCTCCACTAGCAACTGCTTCACCATTTTTCCCTAAATATACTTCCCATAATGGCCGGGCAACAGTTCCAACAACCGACACACCATGGATTCCGAATGACCAAAAAAATGTAATTAAAAATACTGGAATGATTACACCGAAGTAACTATCACCAGCTTTTACTAACGGTGCCGCTAATTTATCAACTACATGATGTAAATCAATACTAAAAACGACAGTTACTAAACTCATTAAAATAATTACGAATGCAGCAGGTATAAGTGCTTCAAACGAACGTGAAACAGACGGCGGTACTTGTTCTGGCATTTTAATCATTACATTTTTCGTCTTACAAAATCTTAAAATCTCTACTGATAAAATAGATACGATCATCGTTACGAATAATCCATGCCCCCCGAGATTTGTCATCGGAAGCATAAATCCTTTTTTATCGATTAATTCGGGCGTCAATGTTAAAAGTAGTGAGCATACTGCTAACTGTGCCCCTGATAAAGCATCTAACTTATAACTTTTCGCTAAATTGTATCCTATACCAAATGCTATATATAAAGACATAATAAACATCGTTAAACGATATGGTATTAATATACTTGTTTGATTTTTCAATGCCCAAACTGATATGAAACTATCTTTCGGTAATGGTGGAAATGCTACTATTAAAAAGAAACTCCCTACGATAATAAATGGTAACGCCGAAATAACTCCATCACGGATTGCTTGTAAATGCCTCTGTTCAGAAAGCCTTGCCATCGGTCCAGATAAGTTTTTATCAAGAAACGTGACAAACTTATTCATAACGCTTCCCCCTAACTAATTAATTCATTTACAGTTTTTAATAAAGCCGGTCCACCAAGCGGCGTGTATGCTTGCGGCGGAATAATACCGCACGGAATAGATTCTTGTTCTGTAAGTTTTTTTACAGCGTCAAATCGATGTCTAACTTGAGGTGCAACCATTACAACATCCCAACCATTCTTTACTTCTTCCTCCACCTCACTTGTTCCAATAGCATGCACTTCCATGTTCATACCTTTTTTCTCTGCTTCTTTTTTTAAAGCGTTTACAACAATTGCGCTGGACATTCCTCCAGAACAAACGAATAAAACTTTCATTATTGAATCCTCCTATACTTATAAATTGTTTCTTTCAAATGAAAGAAAGTTTCACTTTACTAACAAGCATATGAAGAAATGAAACGATTTAGTTATACTGAAAGTAAATTTCACTAAAAATATTTTTCCTATTAAATTAATGTTTCAATGTTTATTTTTCTCAATTGCAGGGCCAACCTAACATCATATATTATTTTAAATAATCGTATAATAGGGAGGCGTATAAATGATTATGAAACGTTTAGTAATGATGTGCTGTATCGTCATATTGTTTACTCCTTTCTCTTTCATTTCCCCTCACTCTACTTATGCTGAAGTAAATACTACTAACAAAAAACATGAATTACGCGCTGTATGGCTAGCATCTGTTCTCAATATTGATTGGCCTTCAAAAACTGGCTTACCTATTGAAAAGCAGAAACAAGAATTTATAAGACTATTAGACGATGTAAAAAACACTGGTATGAATGCAGTCGTTGTACAAATTAAACCGACTGCTGATGCTTTCTATCCTTCAAATTACGGTCCTTGGTCTGAATACATTACGGGTACACAAGGAAAAGACCCTGGATACGATCCGCTCGCATTTATGATTGAAGAAGCACATAAAAGAAATATAGAATTCCACGCATGGATTAATCCATACCGAATAACGATGAATCACACTGATATAAATCGATTATCAAATAATCACCCTGCAAGACAACATCCCGATTGGGTTGTACCTTACGGCGGGAAGCTATATTACAACCCTGGTATTCCAGATGTGAAAAACTTTATAACGGAAGGCGCTTTAGAAATCGTAAAAAATTATGATGTTGATGCAATTCATATGGACGATTATTTTTACCCTTATAAAGTAGTTGGCGAAGAATTTCCTGATCAAAAAACATTTGAATCATATAATAATGAGAATTTTTCAACTATCGAAGATTGGCGTCGCAATAATGTAAATGAACTCGTAAAAGGTTTAAATACTGCTATAAAACAAGAAAAATCATACGTGAAATTTGGCATTAGTCCATTTGGCGTATGGCGAAATATAGCTGACGATCCAACTGGCTCTAATACAACCGCAGGTCAAAGAAACTACGATGACCTTTATGCTGACACACGTGAGTGGATACAAAAAGGGTACATTGACTACATTACACCTCAAATATATTGGAATATAGGTTTCACACCTGCTGCATATGATATATTAGTAGATTGGTGGGTAAAAGAAACAAATAACAAACCGATTCACCTATACATCGGTCAAGCGGCTTATAAAATAAATAACAACTCTGTGCCTGCTTGGTCTGAGCCAGAAGAATATCCAAAGCAAATCGCTTTAAACCATCAATATCCACAAATAAAAGGTAGTATGCATTTCAGTTTAAAAGATATAAATAACAATCCACTTGGAATTAAAGATAGACTCTCAAAAGACATATATAAACACCCTGCATTAATTCCACCTATGCCTTGGCTTGATCATGATCCGCCAAAACAACCTACTTTAAAAGGTGCCATTCCAAGAGATGAAGGTATTGCCGTAGGAATAATTGACAATAGAGATAATGACTCTTCTTATTACGCCATTTACCGTGTGAATGGAAAAAATGAAGTGGATATACAAAACCCAAAACATTTACTTACTACTGTAAGAAAAACAAAACTTGGAGAAATTTACGTAGATAAAACGGCTATTTCTGGAGAAACGTATACGTATGTGGTAACTGCAGTTGATCGATTGCATAATGAAAGCATTCCTTCTAGTTTTACTACCGTTAAGGCAAAATAAAATCTCAAAAAAAACGCCTTAAAGCTGAGAAATACTTAGCTTTTAAGGCGCCTTTTTTATTTATTCTTAAACTTCTCAGTCGCTGCTCTCATCTTCACATTCAAATCATGATCAATGGAGTCGCGAATATCACGCTCTACTACTTCCATTTCTTTTTGGAAATTTTGCAAGTATATTTTTAGTTCTTCTTCTTTTTCAGGACGTTGTGATGGTGGTAATTGTACCACTAATGATAACATCGCTGTTAAATCTTTCATTAAGAACGTTTCAAGTTTATGTTGTTGTTCAAACATGCGTTGTTCTTGATAGTACGGCAATGCATTTAATACTGAAATTGTAATGTCATCAACTGTTCTTTGTAGTGAAGGATTAATCGAGCGTTTATATGCTTGAATTGTATTTAATGCATCTGGATATCGATCATAGAAATACAATTTATAAAACGATAAGTCTGTCGGTTTTACAGTTTGCTGCGTTTCTTGTCTTAAGAAATCTTTCACTTTCATCGCGGCCACATCGATATCTTCATTTGTAAGCTTTTTCGTTGTTTTTGCCATTACATGCACTTTTTTCTGTTTTTCTTTCGGTAACATTGAAAATACTTGTTCTCTCGTACGTTGACCTGATGTACAGAAAAGAGTATTCAATGTATGTTGTTCTTTCTTTCCTTCCGTACGAATCCAGCGATAAAAGAGTGGATGTTGCGTAAACTCTTGTAAAAACGGTGTCGATTTGTTTGATAATTTCTCAATGGAATCTTGTGCTCTCTTATATGGTTTCGTCCATGAAAAATAAAGTTTACGTCCGAAGTATACAACTAAAACAACGACAGTAAATGCGATTAAAAGTAATGATCCTAATAGTAATAATACTCCTTGAATGAAACTCATTTTTTCACCTCCTCTAAAAGTCTGTTATTTCCTTGGACGCTGAATGAGTTTCTGCTTCATCTCATCATTAAATGTATCTAGTTCAATTACAAATTTCTTACTAGACTCAATAATACGTTCTGACGATTTCTCAGATGCTTCAATAGCGGCAAATACATTTTGGAATGATTCACGCAATTTATCCATGCTAATTGCAGGATTTTCTAGGAGTTTTGTTGTTTCTTCTGTATTTTGTTTTAATGCTTGTGAATTGCTTAATACCATTGATTCAATCGCTTCATTTGTTGCATTAACAGCATCAATTGTTTTACGTTGATTTGTTAATGCGAGCTGAATTGCAGCTGAAACCGTTATAACGTTTTGCGTCATCGTAATTGCATTACGAATTGCCTCTGATAGCTTTTCATTATTTTTCTTAATGATGTCTACAGATGCGATAGATTGTAATAATACACTTTTTGCTTGTTGCATATTACGAGTACGCACAAGTATCTTTTCTAATGCATCATTTATTAACGGAATATCCCTTTGACGTTCTGGATTTTGTTTCTCAGCTTCAAGCATACCAGCAAGTTTTCTTCCTAAGTATACTTGTTTATCAAGAGCGTGAATTTTATCGTGTGATTGCTCTTTTAACATTTCAAGACCAACCGTATCCTCTTGCAAGTTATCACGGCCAATGAGAAGTGATCTTATAATCTCCTCGATTTGCTTATCTATAGATTGATATTTATGCACGTAATTTTCAAGCGGATTTTTCTTAAACACTTTAAACATAAGTTTCTTCATACCAGTTGCTTTTAATGAGTTTGGATCAAGTTCTGATACCACTTTTCGTAATTCTAACAATGTATTTGGAATTTCTTCATTCTTTCCATTCATCATCGCTGTCACAGGACGTTTTAAAGCTGATAGCGTTTGTCCTGCCGCTTGCTGCTCTTTATCCCCTAAGTCTCCAAGCTGCGACAATACTTTTGATAAATCTGTATTTTGCTCGCTATTTAACTTTTGTACATAAAGATCTGCTTCTTTATTCAGTTCTTCAAGTTCTGCATCTTTTATTACTGTATCCACTACTACTTCTACATTATTATCTTTCACAATCGATACAGGTTCTTTTTTCTCGAGTTCAGTCAACAAAATCGCTCCTTTATTTATATGTGCGAATTTATGTGCACTATATTTCATCTAATATATCGTATTTCATATACATTTTTGCTTGCTTGAAATCGATTTTTCAAGAAATACCTGCTTATGCAGTCATTCCCTGTTTCATAGTATAAGTATACCTGTTCTCGTCATTATTTTCCTCAGACTTAAGACCTAGAGAACAACATACTGAAGACGGATTCTTCATAGCTTACCTTACTTATCACCACTGACTATTAATTTGAAATTCCATTTAGTTACCTTCTTAAATTCATACAATGCTCTATCTTTTGACATATACTATCTTTCAATGTGATAATTATTTTAGGTCCACTTCTAATTATTCTTCCGCGCAACAAATGCTCCCTTTTGAAAAGCTAATAACACGGTTTCAAACGTAACGTCTTCTTCAATCATCTTTATAAATCCAGCTAATTCCCCCGCATGAGAAGTTGCATTATCAATTACAAGAAAACCTTTTGGCTCTAAAATACGTTTTATATGTTCCCACCACCACATGTATTGCGTGCGCTCTGAATCTAGGAAAATAAAATCAAATGAACGATCTACTTGCGAATCTAAAAATGCCCCAGCCTCTTGATTATGAATATCGATTCTCTGTGTAAGATTTGCCCTTTCAAAATTTCCAAGTGCCTCTCCAACCCGTTCTGAAGAAAGTTCTACAGTTATAACATTTCCATTTGTTTCTTCTACCGCATTTGCTAGCCACAATGTAGAATAGCCATTTGAAGTTCCAATTTCTAAAATTTTTTTTGCATTGCAGCCCTTTACTAATACTGATAAAAACTGCCCCATTTCACGAGAAATATTTCTTAATTTTTCTTCTCTTTTTTCTTTATGTCGATCATGCTCTTCTCCATATTGTTCAAGTTGCAATAATAATGAATCTAGAGTATTCATTTTCTCCATCGCCTTTCCAAGCAATATGATGAAAAAGTACATGATGCCCGTCTACTTTTCATTATATGCGAAATGCACACCTTTTTCCTGTTATACGACAAAGAATTAAAATTTTTTATAGCATATTGTTTCGTTTTTTGGTAAAGTTAATTTCTACGTGCAATTATTTAATTCACATTATTTTACAATCAGTTTTCAATTATAAGATAATCTAAACCCCATTTAAATGAATCGGTATTTCTAATTCAACTAAGCGCCCTTTTCGGACGCATTTTCTTTTGTTTATATATTTCTGTAAGAAAGGATGCTTACACATGAACGTGATTAACTTAGATGCTGCTAGAAGACGTAAACAGCATAAAAAACTAATGATAACTATACCGATTATTAAACGCATTTATGAAGAAGACGGGGAAATTAAATTCGAGGTAGCCGGCGAAAAAGATGTACCTCTTGAAATGTTAGAAAAATAAAAAAAAAGACGCACTTCTAAAGAAATGCGTCTTTTTTATACTATTACATTTAAGTGCATAAGTTTTTCTGGATTAACCATCATATAAATGTTTGAAATTTTCTCATCCTCAAATATGAATGAAAGTACATACGTCACTTTATTATTTATTGTAACTATAACGCCTGGTGCACCATTTACTATTTTGAAATCAACACTATACTTTTCTGGCAATCGTTTTGCAATTCCAAAGAACAAACGTATAATTTTATCTGCAGAATAAATCGGATTAATTGCAGTTGTAACTTTACCACCACCATCTGCTTTAAATATCGCATCTGTTTTTAAAACTTCTAACATGCCTTGCGTATCCCCACACTGCAATGATGATACAAATTTCTCCACGTAAGCAGCCATCTTCTTCGTACTTAATGTTGACTGCTTCGGCTTATCTAAAATACTTTTTCGTGCACGTTGAAAGATTTTTCGGCAATTCACACTACTCTTTTCTACAATCGAAGCGATTTCTTCGTAGTCATAACTAAAAACCTCTCTTAATATGAAAACAACCCTCTCTACCTCAGTCAGTTGTTGTAAAAGTAATAAATATGCCGTAGAAATTGATTCTTTCATTACAAATGACTCTGATGGATCATCAATCTCTTCCACAAATGGCTCTGGCAACCACATTCCGACATATACGTTACGTTTATGTGCTGCCGAACGTAATTTGTCAATTGAGCGATTTGTTACCATTTTACATAAATAGGCTCTCATATTTTCTATAGATTGAACGTCCTCCATATTATTAAACGATATAAATACGTCATGGACGATATCTTCAGCATCCATAACACTCCCAAGGATTCTATATGCTAACGAAAATAATAATGGTTGATACGCTTCATATAACTGCTCCGTTTCCATGATGAACTGCCTCACTTTCAAATTTCTTTAAAATGTGTAACGCTGCACGTTTCCCGCTTGCTACCGCAGCATCAGCTAATATTTCATCATGCCCAGCCCAATCTCCTGCAACGTAAACACCTGGCATTTCAGGTATACTAGGGCCTGGTTTTTCAACACGGTCAATACGAGGAAAATCATGTACTACCGTAATTTTCGGTAAATATTGCTGTGCAACAACTTCTCTTTTCCAATTCGGATGTAACAATTCCATCATATTTTCTAACTGTTCTTTCTCTTCTTGAATATGATTCAGTTCTAGTACAGGGTTATGGTATTTAATTAGACTCACTACAATTGATCCATCTTCACTCAATTTAGCTGCTCTCGATTGATTCGTGAAAAATATAGGTTGATCCAATCCCAATGCAAAATGATGCAAAGGATTCGGTAATTGTTTTAAACCAATATCTAACGCTGCCACGGTCACTTGTGTAGATTGTTCACTCCATTTTTGCAAACTTGTTCCTTCTGTACCTTTTATAATTTTACATGCCTCTTTCGGTGGAGTTGTTACAATAACTGCCCCAGCTTCAAATACTTCATCGTCAAAACAATGTATTCTTTGTTTTCCTTCACAATGCTCTATTTTTAAAACATGCTTTTTAGCCAGAAATTGTACACCACTAGTATTCGCTATTCCTCTTAAATTTGTTATTATCGTCTCCCAACCACCATCTACATAAAGTACTCCTTCTTTCATAGAAAGCTGTATTTGCTTTAGTACGGAAGATGCTAATTGTATTGTAGGAGCATACGTATATGTTGTTGTTCGGCATAATGCATAAAATATATTTCGAACCATTGGATCTTTAATTTCATTTTCTGCCCATGTAGTTAGGCTTATTTTCGGAACTTTTTCTAAATCTAAGTTTCCTAAATGAATCATAAGACGAGCGAACTGTACTTTTGCAGACCATGAAAGTAACGGTGTTGATAAAATAGAGCGAAAATCTGTTGGAATGGTATAAATATCCCCTTTCCATATTCCATGTGCTTTTGTAGATGGGATTCCACCTGGAAGATTTACTCCTAGCTCATTAAAAGTTATAAACGCTTCTCCACCTCTATATAAAGCATGTGCACCAAGATTCATACAAATGCCGTTTTTATTTATAGTCATCCCTCGACCACCGAAGTGACTGGACTTTTCTAATACAATAACTTTCCTTCCAGCTTTCGCTAAATATATAGATGCTGTTAATCCAGCAAGCCCACCACCAACAATTGCTACATCAAAATGTTTCATAATAAAATCCCTCCTTATCCGTTCTACATACAAGACGAACGATTAAGGAGGGATGTGACATGAAAATATATTTTTCCTTATCTATTTTAGTTCATTATTTTTTTATTCTGTCATATTGCATACGAAATAACTCAATTGCAAATGGAATATCCTCTTCACTCTTTATATAATAACTTATCCATCCTGATTCAGGTAATACGTGATGTGGTTTCACCAATCCTTGGCTCACTAATTCATCCCGCTTTACCTTTGGAAATGGTAAATCAACTAACTTATCGCCATGCAAATGACCAAGTTCTTTCTTACCATAATTTATTTCAATACCACCAAATCGATGCGGTTTTTCAGAAACACCTGCCCAGCCAAGTACTTCATTTCTAATCATTTCACTAAATGACATGAACCTTCACCCCTTTTTAATGATTGATGTAATATTAAATTAACATGTTCATTACTTTTTTCCATCAATCCAAAGTATGAATGGATATACGAATATAGTTTAATCTCAATATCTTTATTTTTTTACACACTTAAAACAATTTCAAAGGGTATTTATTCTATTATATAGAATTATTATTAAAAATAAATTTAAGGGATGGATATATATGAGCAAGGTATTATTACAAAAGGCAAATTATCTACGATCTGATGAATTAAAGCTTTTGAAAAAAGCTATACATTTTGCAGAGCAAGCACATGATGGACAATACCGTCAAACTGGAGAACCATATATTATTCACCCTTTCGCGATTACAGAAATACTGCTAAATTATAAAGCTGACATTACAACATTGATTGCTGCTTTATTACACGATGTTGTAGAAGATACCGAATACTCTCTAGAAGAAATTGAATCACATTTTGGTGCGACTATTCAATATATTGTAAATGGATTAACAAAAGGAAAAAAACTACAAGATCAAAACAAAGTATTATACGAAGCAATTAATTTCAAAAAATTACTAGTATCCTCTCAACAAGATATACGTGTTGGCATTATTAAAGTTATAGATCGCCTTCACAATATAAAAACATTGAGTGTTAAAAAACCCGCAAAACAAGTAGCTTATGCGAATGAAACATTAACACTATTTGCGCCACTTGCAAAGCGATTAGGGTTATATACAATCCAGCATGAATTAGAAAATCTTGCTTTTCAATATCTACATAAAGAAAGATATACTGAAGTACATAAATTTTTAACCGAATATGTGCCACACCTTCAAAAAAATATAACTCATTTAAGAAAAGGAATACATTCTTTTTCTAATACAAACCTTTCATTTGAAATAAACTATGAGTTTCCCCCAGTATATACTGCATATTCACAATTACAAGAAATACAAAATGTATCAGGTATTTCACAAATTTGTATTACAACTACAAGTGTACTAGATTGCTATAAAATTCTTGGAATAATACATCAATTATATAAACCAACTATAAACTATTTCGAGGATAATATAGCACTTGAAAATAGCCATTTTAATAACAACTTAAAAACTAAAGTCAATATGAATGATGCTGAACAAACAATTATCATTCAAACACAAATAGCAAAAACGTTGAAAGATAACGGTATTTTTTCTTTATTGAATGATAGAACTGCAAATATTCAAGCAATATCTTATAAAATAATGGATGATACAATTGTGAATAACAATTTATTAACTACAGATCCAATCACTTTCCGTAGTTTAGTATCGTATGAACTATTTGAAAATACTATTACAGCTTATACTACAGATTTACAACCAGTTTATTTACCTGATGGTGCTACAATCATTGATTTTTCTTTCTCTGCATTTCCAAAAATTGCACATAGCATGAAAAAAGTAAAAGTAAATGGGATGCCTGTTCCACTTAAAACAAAGATATCTCATTTAGACGTAATTGAAATCCATTTTGATTTAAAACAAAACTTGGCAATAGAATGGCTAAATTACGCCAATACTGCTAAAGCACAATTAATGATTCATCAAAAACTATCTTAAATAAAAGGCCAATTCCTTTCTATAAGGCATTGGTCTTTTCATATAACGTAACCATTAAAATATACGAAATAAATTTCAATATTTTTACTCCTAACCTAACATCAATAATTCCGACTTTCATTAGTTCGCTCTAATTTTTATCCGTATTTACATTATGAGAAATAAGAAGCACAACCTATATTCTTTATAAAACAGGTGAATTTATTATGATACAGACAAATGCACATAACTAACGCTAGGCACATATCCTAAAGTTGTATCCATACTTACCTATAGAAAGGCAGGTAATACGATTGACTTCTACTATTGACTACACCTCTCCTTCAACGAACTTCACTCATGATTTAAGTAAAAGTAATTTTTTTAAGAAAGATGCCCAAAATTATATAAATGTACTTGGCATAAAACAATTAAACACTTTAGAAAATACTTCTTTATTAAATATTTATTTAAGTACAGGCAACGTTGTAGAACCACATATTCATCAAAATGCAGCTGAACTTGTCTACTGTATTTCAGGATCTGCTGTTGTTTCTTTACTTAATCCATTTACGAATCAAATATTAAACTTACCGATAAAACCAGGGCAAGTTGCCAACATTCCACAAGCGTGGTGGCATTATGAAATTGCTTCAGCAGATAATACTCATTTATTAGCTATATTCGACGCCCCAACCCCAGAAGTTATTTTTGGTTCTGATATTTTAAGATTAACTCCCGCTAATATGATGGCTCATACTTATTGCCTCAATGAACAACAATGGAAACAAGCAGTATCCCCAATTCAATCCACTACGGTAATTGGTCCTCCCGGAAACTGTAATCAAAACCGCGACATGATAAATCAGTCAACTCAGCCCCCTACTCAACAACAAAATCTATATTACCAAGATTCTTATTACTTCCCTCTATACTGGGGGTATTAATTAGTATCATTTTAATAGAACCACCATTTATCTCCTCGGAAAATATCGAGGAGATTTTTTATCGTAACAATTAATAGAGTACATACATATAATATTTATATATTTAATTGGAGGTGATAGTACTATGAGTAATTATAACTATCGAAAAAACTACTCTAATAATAAAAATAGTAGCTCTTCAGCATCCTCTCAATCTTCGAACTCTCAATCTTCCGATTCCCAGTCACAAAGAGATTTAGCCGAGCAAGGCTATGTAAAGAAAAAAGGATGTAACTGTAATAAAAATAAATAGTTTATTACTAATTTGAGCAATGACATTTCACCGCTCATGATTAACAATTTAACCCACTAGTATATAGTTTATTTAATGGATGAATTCTGTTTTTAATAGAATTCATCTTTTTTGTTTATATGTAATTTTTCAAACCATATAACTTATTCCATAAACAATAAAGTGTAAATCATAAATTTTGATTTTTCTTATATACCAACTTAACAAAGAGTAACTTTTCAATTGATTTATTTCTAATTTCCCACAAAAAATATAGCCCCACCTAATAAAATTAGGTGGGGCTATATACAAATGCCTGTTTAAATTTCAAACAAACATTGTAACAAGTTAGACGATATTAATACCTGCACTTACAAATCCAGCAACTGCAGCTATTGGACTAGCAGCTGTTAATGAAACATATAATAATACTTTATCCCCAGCGGCTACCGGAATTGCTTCAGGTATGATACCTGATGCTGTAGCACCAATCGCTATTGCGGCAAATGCTGGTGTTAATAAAAGAGGTGCGCCTTGTACTGTAAACGTATTACTTGCTGCTGGTGCAGTTAATATTTGTATCTGCACTTGAACAGGTGTTAATGGAGCTAATGCAGCTGTTGCACTAAAGAAACCTGCTAATGACGTAATAACCCCTGCGCGTGGTGCTACAAATGCATAATCACCTATCCCTAACGCTAATGTGATACTTGTTCCACCCGTTAAAGCAACTCCAGGCTGACTAAATCCAAATCCAAGAAGAGTTCCTGTATTAGCTACTATCGCGTTAACTAACGCAGATGGTGTTGTACCTGAAGCAAACGGAATAATAGCTCCGCCACCAGTTGCTCCTGTTGCTCCTGTCGCTCCTGTTGCTCCTGTCGCTCCTGTCGCTCCTGTCGCTCCTGTTGCTCCTGTTGCTCCTGTTGCTCCTGTTGCTCCTGTCGCTCCTGTTGCTCCTGTTGCTCCTGTTGCTCCTGTTGCTCCTGTTGCTCCTGTTGCTCCTGTTGCTCCTGTTGCTCCTGTTGCTCCTGTTGCTCCTGTTGCTCCTGTTGCTCCTGTTGCTCCTGTTGCTCCTGTTGCTCCTGTTGCTCCTGTTGCTCCTGTTGCTCCTGTCGCTCCGCCTCCTGTTGGACCTGTTGGACCTGTTGGACCTGTTGGACCTGTCGCCCCTGGAGTAGCATTGATTAATTGAATTAATAAATTAAAAAGAAGTTGTAAAGTTGCAGAATCAACATTTGAGTTGCAGGATATAGGGATAAGATCTAAAGCGAAGAAGAATTGTGCAAGGGCGCTATAAAATTGTTGCAATAATGTTGACAATTGTCCTAAATTAGGTGCTGGAGATTGTAATAAAACTATAATACTTTGAGTTAATTGTTTCAAAAAATTAACTTCTGGAGAAGGTAATAAGGAATTTAAGAAAATTAAAAATTGATTAAATAAATCGAGTAACGCTAATCTGTTTGCATTACTTGGATTTGCAAAAAATGCTGAAATAGCTGATACTAATGAGTTTAGTAAAGTAATTAATTGACTTAATTGTTCCCTAGTAATAGGAACTGACTGTGGATTTTTACAACAATCTGCTGAAAAAACAATCGGATTGCAGTTATTATGACCAAAACAATTATTATTTGACATTTATTTCCTCCTTACTTTTCTTATAGTTGAGTGTTTTCCTATTCTAAGAACTATAAAAGATGCGATTGTAAAAAGTAGTTGAGTTATATGTTTCTCTTAAAATAGGAAACATGAATTAGAATCAAACTTGAAAACGTAATTTAATTATGTTCATGACTCACATATTAATTATATGTTTTTAATAATTGACTGCTTAGATTAAACACCTAAACTTAAGAGTTTATTTTATTTTTCCACGTTTATCTATTAGGTCCAAAAGCACATTTTCATTTAAAAATTAAAACATAAATAAATCATTAGCATATATTCTACAAGTAACAACATCATTCTTTCAACTAATTAAAAATGATACCTTTACTAATATTGTGTTCCTTCTATAATCATGAAGCCGTTTCTATTATAAAAAACTTTCATACAATATAGTGGACAAGTTATTCTATACTTCGTTCAAAAAATAATTAAAGGAGTGAAATTTAATTGCCAATTATTCAACCATTTATCGCTTCTAGAAGATTTACATCTACACTAGGAGCTGGAACAGGAACAGGTGCAGCTTTTGCAATTACTGCAACAGCTTGTTTAAACGATGCCGGTACTACTGCAACTGCCTTTCCGACTTTTACGTATTACAACCTCTATGTAAACGGGATAATTCAACCTAGCGTGAACTCCAGTGTCACCACAGGTCCTACTGGTGCTATTACAATTCCTGGCGGAGATGTATTAGACGGTGGAATCCCAATAACAATTGAATTTATCGTCACTTAATTTTAACTAATGTAATTTAGAACAAAAAAAGACAGATTCCTTTTTCCATTAAGAATCTGTCTTTTTTAATTAATAATAATAAATTGTAGGATAATTGAAGATCCTTGTGAGGGTGGTTCATCATCTAATAAAGTTAACTGACCAGCTGTAACTTCATAAAAAGGTTGTGGTTGAAGAATTCCATTTATAAATAGATTAATATAAGAAACTTCACTTGGTGATAAGATTTGTGTTGTACCGTATTGTGCTATACCATCTGCATTAGTATATATAAGTTTTTCCCCATCTGAAAAAGTAAAATATAATAGGTTTGTTGTTGGGATTATTCCCGGTATTCCCGTTGGGCCGGTTATTCCTGTTGCCCCTGTTGGGCCGGTTATTCCTGTTTCTCCTGCTGCCCCTGTTTCTCCGGTTACTCCCGTTATTCCTGTTGCTCCGGTTGCCCCTGTTTCTCCTGTTAGGCCGGTTACTCCTGTTTCTCCCGTTTCTCCGGTTGCTCCTATTGCTCCTGTTGCTCCGGTTGGGCCTGTTTCTCCTGCTGCCCCTGTTTCTCCGGTTGCTCCTGCTACTCCCGTTATTCCTGTTTCTCCTGCTGCCCCTGTTTCTCCGGTTGCTCCTGCTACTCCCGTTATTCCTGTTTCTCCTGTTATTCCTGTTTCTCCGGTTGCCCCTGTTTCTCCGGTTGCTCCTGTTTCTCCTGTTGCCCCTGTTTCTCCGGTTTCTCCTGTTGCCCCTGTTTCTCCGGTTTCTCCGGTTTCTCCGGTTTCTCCGGTTGCTCCTGTTTCTCCGGTTTCTCCGGTTTCTCCGGTTTCTCCGGTTTCTCCGGTTGCTCCGGTTGCTCCGGTTTCTCCGGTTGCCCCTGTTTCTCCGGTTTCTCCGGTTTCTCCGGTTTCTCCGGTTTCTCCGGTTTCTCCGGTTGCTCCGGTTTCTCCGGTTGCTCCGGTTGCCCCTGTTTCTCCGGTTTCTCCGGTTGCTCCGGTTGCTCCGGTTGCTCCGGTTGCTCCGGTTTCTCCTGTCGCTCCGGTTGCTCCGGTTGGAAAATTAATAGACGGAAGAGGTGGAAATGTAGGACCAATATTTTTAGAATCCATAACTTCCTTAGACATTGGTAATTTGTCATATCGATTCAAATTTGCATCTCCCTTCTATAGTATTTATTAAATGTTAGATGTTCCGAAATGTTAAAAGAATTATCTAAAAAAATACTATTAATCTCTCGATTAAAATCTTTGTACAAAATCAAATTTAATGTAATTTACTAAAAATGAATGTATTTTAAACAGCATGCCGTTACTATAAAAAATATTATTAATAGAATATATGAAAAGTATCTCCTTTATCATAAAAATGAGGTGATTTTAATTAAAAATAAAGATAGAGAAAATCCCCAAAACAATGACATACAATTATCCTTCCTTATAGACTAACTAGTCCTACTGGTAGTACTGGACCCATGAGTAATACCGGACCCACGGGTAGTACCGGCATAAACGTTACAACAAATTCTATGTTTGCAAATAATACAGTGGATGGAACAGTTTCAGTTGTACTAGGGTGGTACTAACATACTACTCTCAAACAATCAAAGCCTTGATAGCTTTGCAGTCAATAGTGCAAATGATTTATTTACAGTCCCTGTAACGGGACGTTATTATCTTTCTTATCAAATTAATACTACAATTGCACTTCTTGCGGGTTCAAGACTACTTTTAAACGGATCTACATCACTTCTGAGCTCAATTCTATCTCCTGCCCTATCTACTTCAAGTTATAATAATAATTTAATTACAATATTAAATGCAGGTAATACTATTTCTCTTCAATTATTCGGTCTCTTATCAATTGTCAATTTAATCGGTGGTGGATCAACTGGCGCCTCTCTAACAATTATACGAGTTGATTAATAAATGATTCATTTTTTCTTCTTAGCTTTAAATGCCATTCCCCTATATAGATAGTAGAAACTATCTATACTAAATATTCCGGATAAACATTATCAATTTACTCTATACGCTATCAATGTTAAGTTATTTATGAAGACAGTTTCTCCTTTACGAACCATCTCAATACGTATTTGAGAAATATTCTCCAATCCTATACGCGAGAGCAATACTGTGTTGACACTCAAATGAGTGTCTTTTTTTTAAAATTGTAATAAATAAAACCATCTCTTATAGATGGTTTTATCAAAACATATCTCTTTATATTCTAAATAAAATAGCAAGTTTATGAAGCTGGATAATAAATGGTCATACTTAACCGAGTTAGCGTTCGTCCGGAATTATGATAAGAGTGCGGTCTATCCGCCTTAAAGCGAATTGAATCTCCGCTATTTAATGTATATTGACAATTATTTATTTCAATTGTCAATTCTCCCTCAAACACCGTTATAAATTCTTCGGTCCCTTCTTTATGGCCTTCCGAACTTAATTTTCCTTCCGTTTCAATTTCAACCGTATAGATTTCAAAGTTCCTATCATCTTGAAAAGGAAAAGAAGGATACACTTTATATCTCCCATTGTCTTCTGATAATACTTGAACATCGTTTCGTAAAACCACTTTCGTATCAGGCTGTGGATTATTAATTAAAGACGTAAAAGACACTTTTAAACCATTCGCTATCTTCCATATTGTTGTTAGTGTCGGGCTTGAATCTCCTCTTTCAATTTGTCCAATCATCGTTTTACTCACACCTGTTAATTGGGAAACCTTTTCTAAACTTAATTTTTCTTTCTCACGTATTGCCTTTATATTTTTCGCCAAAATAAGTTGAATTTCTTCCATAAAAAAACACTCCTACACTATATACAATATAACGACCGTTATGTATAATAAAAAGCACACGTTATATTGTTCTTTTCGGTCATTATAACACACGAAAAATACTTAGGGGGTTTTGAAATGCCTTTATTTTCTTTTTTATTATTTGTTTTTATTAGTAGCTTCACACCCGGTCCTAACAATTTTTTAGCTATGACATACGCAAATCAACTTGGTTTGAAAAGGAGCATGCAATTTTGCTTTGGAGTAGCTTTCGGTTTTTTCCTCCTCACTTCTTTATGTAGTTTCTTTAATATAGTACTAATTAATATTTTACCTAAAATCGAATTACCTTTAAAAATTTCAGGAGTAGCATACATGTTATATTTAGCTTTTAAAATACTCACTAGTAAAGGCAGTACGGATCCCGATGAAAAAGATAATAAAAACTTATTTACAGTGGGGATTTTTCTTCAGTTTGTTAACCCTAAAGGGATATTATTCGGACTGACTGTAGTTTCTACTTTTATTCTCCCTTACTACAATTCATATTCAAGTTTTCTACTTTTTTCATTATTTCTAGGTGTAGTCGGTTTAATGAGTACATTTAGTTGGAGCCTGTTTGGTTCAATGTTCCAAAAACTATTATTAAAACATACTCAATTATTTAACATCATTATGGCTGTTTTATTGGTTTTCAGTGCTATATCAATCGTTATAAGCTAGCTCTATACTCATTCTAATTCTTATATTTTGTTTAACTGAACCAAACGCTACAGTACGTATATCTTAAGCTTTTTCTCTTATTCTCCTAAATAAAACTTTTTTCTACCTTGTACAAACAGTTTTTATCCTCATTAAATACAATATATAGACAAATAAAAGATAGGAGATTAAAGAATGGCTGATTTTTTTTATAAACATGGTAAAAAGTACTATAAAAACTATTCATATTCTCACAATAAAAAAGAGAACTGTTTCACTAAAACGCATACGATTGCTGGCTCAAATATACCGTTAGATATTATTGTACCAGCTAACACTTCAAGAATAGTTTTTGAAGATGCTACTAATAATCACAATAAAACATTACTGCAGTTTCATGTTCCTGGTACTTCTGCACCAATTGTTGTAACTATTCGTACAAGAAATTCTCGTAGACCGATTACCGCTACAATAGCTTCAGGTGAAACAAGAATTCTTCAAGTAGAAAATTTTGAAAGCCTCACTCTCACAAATAATAATAATACAAGTAGCGACATTGGTATTTTTATTCAAAAAACGTTTTGCATCTGCTGTGATGACCAAAATGATTACTATGCAGAACAATCACATTCTCTTAACCAAAAGAGTAACTGTTTTATTGAGACTCATACCATAGCCGGTTCGGGAACTTCCTCAACTGGAAATGTACCTCTAGATATTATCGTACCCCCTAACTCTTCAAGAGTGGTTTTTGAAGATCTTACTATTAATCACAACAAAACATTACTTCAAATATCTGTTCCTAACGATTCCGGTCCCATTGAAGTAACTATTCGAACAAGGATTTCTAACACACCAATTATCGCTACGATAGTTCCTAATGAAACAAGGATTTTTCAAGTAGAAGATTTCCAAGAACTTACCCTCACAAATAATTCCGCTTCCTTTGATTTTATTGATATATTTATCAATAAAACGTTTTGTATTTGCTGTGATGACCAGAACAACCCTTGCGATGAATGTAACCATGAATACGACAATGATTATGATTGTTAATTTTAATGAAAAAGAAACCTTTTTATAAAGGTTTCTTTTTCATTAAAACAACTAACATCCGATAATATACGTACTTACTTATCTACCGTTTCTCGTTTCTTAATAAAATAGCATTTTTGTTTATAAATTTTACACATTTAAAGTAGACAAGCATATGTTATTATATGGAGATTTCCTCCACTCATAAGTTTCTTATCTTTCTAAGAGTACGTTTATAGGCGTGCTCTTTTGATTTTTTATCCAATAACGATTTTTATATCCACACGCTTCTTACTAAGCTTCATTGCTAAATAAGGTTGGATATATTTTTTCTATTTTTGAATGTATAATCCAAAACTTATTACTAGAAACTGTACAAATACTAATAGCTCTTCAAAAAAAGAAGCACATGCTTCTGTGGCAAAAGACAATTCGAGTTGACGAATTTGATTTTTCGCATCATCAAAATCAGAAGCTACAACTTTTTATTAAATACAACTTCAGCCTTATGACCTTGCAGTATATATTGACAATACTTTAGCTAGTCATGGAAAACCTTATAGATCAATCGCAGTATATAAAAATCCAAATACTTCTCAACGGATAGGATTATGGACAGTATATGATCCATCAAGATATTTAATATATTCCTAATTTGGTTGGGTAAGTAATAGACCAATTAATCCATAATAAGAAAAAGAGGCTGCGAAATAATTACAGCCTCTTTTCTTTAATCGCATTTTTCTATTTGGTCGCCTTCTTCACCTGCATTTTCTGCCGAACTATCCGTTCCGCCTCCTACTGCATGTTGCTGTTTAGTATTAGAGCTTTCGATGGCAGCGTTGGTTCCCGCTGCACTGTCTTCTCCACCACCACTTGCCACTTGAGTAGCACCAGCCTGTTCCTTACGGGTTTTATTAATTTGATTATTGATGATAAGTACAAATTCTGCCTCTTCATCCGAAGTTTCTTTTTTCATTTTATGCGGCTCAATCTGGTCCCCACTAATTCCTTTATTTATGGCTTCGCCTCCAGCGCCCACCGTTTCTTGCTGTCGGGTATTCGATGAATCGATTGCCGCATTACTTCCTGCTGCACTATTTTGTCCGGCTCCACTGGCAATTTGTGTTGTATTCGGTGCAAATGTAATCTGATTATTAATGACAATGACAATTTTTCGTTTATCAGCAAGATTTCCCAAATTAATTTCTTCTCCATCTTTTTTTACAAATCGAAACGTGATTTTTTCATTGTTTTCCATATTCTCCCCCCTTTGTAGTATTAAATGACTGGAGAATGATAATGGATTGGACAAGCGTATTTTTTTTATAAATATGTGACCCCGCCCACAATGAAGGATGTATTACCAGGTTCCGGTATTTACCTCGTATTAGGTCCGTTGGCTTGGCGACATTCCCGCATCCGCCGAATTTCGGAATGCATGGAGAAAAACCTTATAGGAGATATAGAAAGAGAGATTAGTAGAAACATTGGTATATAAAGGTTTCTAGGTTTCATTATATTTTCCTTTTCTTATTTATATTTATCAGCCAAATATCTAGCATAGTGAACTAAATTTCTAGCTACATCTAATTCAAGATTAAATATATTAGGTACCCCTGGTCTCCAATTCACCTCAAATAACCACAATTTTTGATCCTTATCAATCCCTACATCAATTCCTAACTCATCAAATAGTATATCCTTATATAAAGAATTAAAATGGTTAGAAAAAGTTACTGCAAATCGTTCTAAATACCTTTTAATATTATACCAATCGTTATCAAACTCCGCTTTTAAAAAAACATCTAAATAAGTACTATAACCACCCTTAGCCATATTTGATACAATACTTCCTAATGGACCTATTCTCGGGAATATAGAAGTAACAACCCACCTGCCTTCCCCATTTCTTTGAACATGCAATCGAAAATCATAAACATGACCAGATTTCATTTGACATGAAATAAACTGTTGAATTATGTAACCTTGCTCTTGAATCTTATCAGATATAAAGCTCCGTAATTGTTTTTTATTAATAGATGAAATTTGTTCTGACTCATTCATACTGTAATTCATCCCATTTTTTTCAATGAAAATAATACCACTACCTTGATGTCCAGAAATTGGTTTAATAATAAGTTTTTCATAACGATTAATCATGTCAAAAAACTTATTAACATCATTTAATTCATAAAAAGGAATAAGATATTGCTTAAATTTTTTCGCTCTATTTATTCTGTTATATACACTTAATTTATTTCCAATTGAATGACTTGTAAAAGGAACTTTTTCATGTAGATAATCATAGATTTGCTGATTTTTATCACTAACATGAACACTTGCATTGTAAATAACATCTGGAAAAGAAAATTCTTGTTCAATCCACTTACCATTTTCATAAGTTTTACCTAAAATCTTCTTCGTTTCTATATTTACTTTTCCTAAAGTAAAATAAAAAAATTCCACACCTTCAGCTTTAGCTACAGCAGCATAAGTATATGCTTTCTTTACGTCATTCGGATCTTTCCGATGATGAAGCATACCAATTATAGTCATGTTAGTTCTTCTTCCCTTCTTTCTAAAGATTTTTTCAAAACAAATATCAAATTCATTATATATATATTCATGTTCTTCCTCATTCAACCATTTTTCGAAAAATCCAGAACAAGCTTAACCTCATTTTAATATTCTACCTATAGAAATAATAAACCTGAGATTTTATAAAATGATAAAGGTTAAGGTGACATAAAATGGATACTATCGTTTTCATTGAAACAAATAAATCTGGATCAAGTAGGGAAGCAATCAAAGCAGCTGAAAAACTTAATTTCTTTACTGTTTTATTAACTAAAAAAACAAAATTTATTAATGAACGCACTATATTCCCTGATGTACATCAGATGATTTTCACTGATATAAATGATTATGATAATATAATTACAACAATTGAAAAATTAAATAAATCAGGAAAAAACATAAAAGGGATCTTTAGTTTTATTGACCCTTTTGTTTATGTGGCTGCACGTTTATCAGAAAGATTTTGCTCAAATATTGTATCTACTAAAGCTATCCATCATATGGAAAACAAAATATTAACTCGTAATGTACTTAAAGAATTACCAATCTCACTCAACTATTTAATTTACAAACCAACAGAATCATTATCATCTTTTCTTGAAAAAACTAAAGAGATAAATTTCCCTCTTATTGTAAAATCCCCTAAATCAACAGGATCCAAAGATGTATTATTAGTAAAAAATAAAGATCAATTAATCTTATCTATACAAAGTCTTTTAAAAAAACTACCTAATGAAGAAATTCTACTTGAAGAATATATAGATGGACCTCAGTACTTAGTTGAAATTTTAGTTCAAGATGGAAAAGTCCATATTATAGCAGTAATTGAACAAGAAATTACACTTTTTGAACGTTTTATTGTTACTGGTTATTCTTTACTAGGACAGGTAGACAAAAGACTATATAATAGTCTTTTCAATGCAGTTAATTCTGTTATTCAGGCCTTTAATATGAAAAATGGAGCGTGTCATCTAGAACTCCGGAGAATAAAAGATGTTTGGAAATTAATTGAGATAAATCCCAGAATATCAGGTGGAGCAATGAATGACATAATTGAAATTGGACATGGAATCAACTTAGTGCAAGAGACTATTCAGTTAATGTTAGGAAATAAACCTTCACTAAATAAAAAACATTATAAATATGTGTACGCTCATTACCTAACAGTTAAATCTAAAGGAAAACTAATTCGAGTTACAGGGAAAAACCGTAGTTCTAAATATCCTGGTGTAGAGAAAGTTTATATAAAACCTAAAAAAGGAACTATCTTAAAACCACCTACATCAATGGGACATCGATGTGGATACGTTTTAGCTGCAGCCTATTTTAAAACAGAAGCTAAAAAAATAGCTTTAGAAGCAGCTAAAGAAATTTCATTTGAAATCCAAAAATAATAAATACGACATATATACACCAACTGATGAAAATATACTAAAAATCATATTTCTTATAATTTTAATTTCTTTACTAAATAGACGACTCCAAAATGTTTTAATTTATATATGATAAAATATATCCATCGCCGATATGTCCAAACATGTAATTTTCATAGCAGCAAAATTACAAATATACTTTTACAACATGATTCAAAAATCAATGAAGGAATGTTTTAAGTGAAAGGACATATTCGAAAAAGAGGAACAAAGTGGTGTATTATTGTCGATATCGGAGCTGATTCAGAGACAGGAAAAAGAAGACAAAAGTGGTTTTCGTGATACATTTAAAGCCTATTTGAAAAAATCCGAATTAAAAAACATTAGATTTCATGATTTACGCCATACTCATGCAACGCTTCTTTTAAAACAAGGAGTACATCCAAAGATTGTAAGCGAACGATTGGATCATAAGGACGTTTTCATAACCTTAAATCGCTATTCACATTTTTCACCTAGTCTGCAAAAGGACGCTGTTAAAACATTTAGTGAAAGACTATTCGGATGGTAATGTTTGCAAATATAAAAAATGAGGTTTCTCTTTTCTAGAGAAACCTCACCACATCAATGTTTTTGTTAAATTTTAAACTGACTCGTATACAAATCAAAGTAAAACCCACCATCTTCCATGAGGGTTTCATGATTTCCTCTCTCTAAAATACTTCCATCTTTTATTACAAGTATTTGATCTGCTTTTTCAATCGTTTTCAGCCGATGAGCGATTACAAAACTTGTTCGCCCTCTCATTAAATTATTTAATCCAGATTGAATTTGTAATTCTGTTCTCGTATCAATATTAGATGTTGCTTCGTCGAGAATTAATATATCTGCATCTGCTAAAATCGCTCGTGCAATCGCAAGGAGTTGTTTTTGTCCTTGACTTAAATTCGAACCTTCTGAAGCAATTTCCGTTTCATATTGATTCGGTAGATGTTTTATAAAAGAATGTGCTGATGCTGCTTTTGCTGCTGCAACTACTTCTTCATCACTTGCATCTAAACGTCCATATCGAATATTTTCCATAATCGTTCCTGCAAATAAATACGTATCCTGTAAAACAACCCCTATTTTACTCCGCAAAGAATTAATATCATAATCCTTTATATCTTTTTCATCAATGCTAATTTGCCCTTTTTGAATGTCATAAAAGCGAGTTAACAAATTAATAATTGTTGTTTTTCCTGATCCAGTTGGACCGACTAAAGCGATTGTCTCCCCAGGATTCGCCTCGAGACTCACATCTTTTAAAATCATGTTGTCCTGTGCGTATCCAAATGAAACTTCCTCAAGCCTAACATGTCCTTGTAAATTTTGTACAAGTACTGCATCTTTTTTATTTTGAATTTCTGGTACTTCATCCATAATTTCAAAGACACGTTCTCCTCCAGCAACTGCCGCTTGAATCGTATTCATTAAAGTTGCAAATTGACTAAGTGGTCTTGAAAATTGTCGAGAATAATTAATAAAAGCTGCAATGACACCTACTGTTGTCATTCCGTTTAATACCATTACCGATCCAGTTCCAATTACAAGCCCCATTCCTAAGTTATTAATAAAGTTCATACTTGGAAAAATAAATGCTGAAAACGTTTCAGCCTTCGTTGCTGAAATTCTTAGCTGTTCGTTAATTTCATTAAAGTTATGTACGGTTTCTTTTTCTTTTCCGTATAACGTAGTTACGTCTGCGCCTGTAATAGCTTCCTCAATAAATCCATTTAATTCTCCTAAATCCTTTTGACGCTTCGCAAAGTTTTTCCCACTATAAGCAACTAGTTTTTTCGTAACGAAAAACATAATAGGTACTGTAATTAAAGTTACAATCGCTAAAATCCAATCTAATGAAAACATCGCAATTGTTACACCTATAAACGTTAACGCTGATGAAATGATTTGCACAACACTTTGTGTCAAAGCTTGATTTAAGTTATCAATATCATTTGTCACACGGCTCATTAAATCACCTTGAGAACGTACATCAAAGAATCGTAGAGAAAGTGTTTGAATTTTTTCAAAAATATCTTGTCGTATTTTTTGTATAGTCTTTAATGCAACATTAATCATTACAAATGTTTGTAACCATGTTAATAATACGGTTATCCCATATATCGCAATGAGTAGCATGCACATTCTGGCTGTCCCGCTTAAATCCTTCGGTACAATGTATTCATCAATGATGACCCCCATATAATATGGCCCAAGTAAACCTAGTAATGTCGTGATAAATACAAGAATAATAACGAACATAAGAGATGCTTTTTGATACCCCATATAGTTCCATACTCGCATTATAGTTCCTTTAGTATTCTTAGTTTTTCCCGTTTTCGGATTATTACGTCCACCTTTATTTCCAAATTGTCCTTGAAAATTACGCACGCTCTTCCCCTCCTTCTTGCTGCAGGCTACCACCTTGGGAAAGATAAATTTCCTGATACACTTCACAAGTTGCCAATAAATCCTCATGCGTACCATTTCCAACTAATTCACCGTTATTCAAAACGAGGATTTTATCAGCATCTATAATAGAAGATATTTTTGATGCAATTAAAAATGTCGTTGTGCCACTATATCTTGTCCTTAATGCTTCCTGTATTACAGCTTCTGACTTCGCATCAACTGCCGATGTAGAATCGTCTAATACAAGAATAGATGGCTTTCTCACTAGGGCTCTTGCAATAGATATACGTTGTTTTTGACCACCAGATAGATTGGTTGCACCTTGTGTTAAGTTATATTCATAAGAGTCTTCCAGCTTATTGATAAACTCAGTCGCACAAGCAGATGAAGATGCTAATTCCAATTCATCATAAGTTGCATCTTCTTTGCCATAACGTAAATTCTCTTCTATACTGCCTGAAAAAAGAAGTGCCTTTTGTGGAACGAAGCCAATGGAAGCACGAAGTTTTTGCAAATCGTATGCTTTCACATTAACATCATCTATACATATTTCACCTTGATCAACATCGTAAAGTCGTGGCAATAGTTTCGCCAATGTAGATTTACCACTTCCGGTCGATCCAATAATCCCTATTTTTTCACCTTTACGTACAGTAAAGGAAATATCTTTTAAAACATATTCATTATTTTTCGTATAACTATAGCTAACATTTTTAAACTCTACATTACCACCCACTTGTTTTGGTTCATATACGTCGCCTTCAGTTGTAATATCAACTTCAGTATGTAAGACTTGTTGTACACGATCAGCTGATGGAAAAGCACGGGCAATTTGAATAAATACCATACTAATAGACATAAGTGACATTAAAATGATATTTAAATAGTTAATAAAAGCTAAAATGGCCCCTACTTGGAGTGTACCGTTAAAAACTTTCTCGCCACCAATCCATAAAGTTGCTACAATTCCGCTATTTACAACTAGCATAATAATTGGCATCATCAATGAAATAATTTGTATTGCACGAATATTTATTTCAGTTAAACTTGTATTAACTTTCTCAAACTGTGCGATTTCATATTTTTGTCTTACATATGCTTTTATAACACGTACACCGGATAAATTTTCTTGTAGCTTTGTGTTTACTTTATCTAATGCTTCTTGTACTCGCTTAAATGAACCGCTCGATTGACCTGCAATCAATACAATTGCAACTAATAATACGGGTACCACAACAAGTAAAATTGGAAATAGGTCTCTCGCTGTTACAAAGACTATAATGATACTTCCAATAAATAATAACGGTCCACGGACAAGTACACGTAACGTCATCGTCATCGCCGATTGAATAGATGTAATATCATTTGTCACAATTGTTAATAATTTACCTGTTCCAAATGAATCACGATTTTTGCTAGAAAATGTTTCTATTTTCGCAAACACATCTTTTCGTATGTCTGTAGCGAAATTAACAGCAGCTTTTGTAGAATACATCATACAACCAAGTCCTCCAACTAAACCGATTGCTGCTGCTCCTATCATAAGAAGCCCCATTTTTATTACATAATTCAAATCCCGGTTTGCAATTCCAACATCAATAATATGTTGCATTATTGTCGGTTGAATTAAGTCCATCGCAACCTCAAGTACCATAAATAGCGGTCCAATAATAGCGAAGAACATGTATGGTTTTAAATACTGTAACAACTTGCGAAATGATTTCATACACAATCTCCTTTTTTCATGAAATTACCATCGAATAATTTATAGTCCTCCTTATTTGAGCGATATAGTCTGTAATTTCTCCATTAGTCCTATTATATTAGGCAAATTAATATTTAACATTATTAAATGATAAGTTTTAAATCATTTTTAGTCAATAAAATGGAACTTTAATCTACCAGGCATTTTCACTGCCAGTTGATGTGAATACTCTTTAACTTAATAAAAACCGCATTCTCATTTAGTAAGAATGCGGTTTTCCCATCTATATTTGTTCAATTTTAAAATCAAAAACCTCGGTCTCGAATCCATTATTTTCAGAAGGACTACACGTATAAAAACCAATTTTAACAGGCTCATTACCTATGTCCTCCATCAAATGAGCGATTCTTATTTGTTCCCATCGCTGACTCGTTTTCACATATATTGTATAATCGCCAAGTTTTCGAATAATTCGAAAACGTAATTGTTGCTTAGCAAACTCATTTGGATAGTCTTGCGTTGACCAATCAGAATAGCCATTATTCGTTACGACAGCACCTAAATGTGATGGGCCCTCAGGAATATATTCTAAAGATGTTTTTAACCAACACTTCTCAGAAATCATAACAAATAAACCCGCTTGATCGTATGTCGCATTTGGATTCATGAGCAATTGAACCTCAGCCTGAAAATCTGTCATTATCTCATCATAAAATACATGGCCATTCATTACTTCAAAACCAAAATGGGTTTTCAGCCAAAAATCTGTTTCTTCTTTCGAATGGACAATGAATGTATCATTGTCTTCAAGTTTGTAAAATTTAGGTGCGTTCATTACAGTAAGTTGCTCAATATGATTTGGTATATATGATGTTTTCATAATTCCTCCATAAAAAAGCATTTAAATTAATATTTAAAACTCAGTTAATACCGGGAATTTATAACCTTTAAAATCTAATTCTTTATTACTTCGAACCATTAAATACTTACTAGTCTGTAATTCTGTATATTGTACATCATCAATTCCTAATTGATCTGGGTAGAAATAAAATTCAATCTCCGTAAATTCCCCAGAGATTTCCTCACATAATTCATCTAAAATCGGAATTACCGGCGCAAATACTCCAAATAATTTTAGTTTTTGATTTTCTACTGTAAAAACAATCAGCGCATCTAATTTCTCTGAATAATAAAGGTTTTCATTCCATGTTGAATCATACATATTTAAATAAAACGAAGAGCGGTAATTTAACGTTGAAAATTTATTAGAAAGCCTTTGGCCATTTTCAATAATCTCATGTATTAATTGTCTATCCTCTTCATTATAAAAATCTAACTTTTTAAGTTGAGAATCTTTGTAGCCTTTATTTTCGTATGATACTGTCATCAAATATTCTTGCACAATTTGAAAACCAAATGGTTTATATAGTTCCGGATTTTCAGTAAACAAGACCGCATACTCGCATTGCTCATCAATTTCCTCTATCATCTTACTAAACAATTGCTTCATTAATCCTCGTCTACGATAATTCGGATGTGTCATTACTGATTGAATACCCGTTGCATTTATTTTTTCACCATTAATTAAAAGCGGAAGTGAAAATGCCGCAACATTTGCAATCGCATTATCATCTTGTAAAAATGATAATGCTTTATATGTATAATCCCAATACCCTTTCTCTGAAAAATCCTGCAATGTTTGGCTCGTAATCCCAAACACTTCTTCAAATAAAGGAAATAACTGTTCTCTTCTCGGTTCTTCTAATAGAAAGTTTGCCATTTTTTCAACATTGCCCATGTTGTCCCTCCATACGTCGATTCCATTAATTTAGATATACTTATATGACCTACTCTCAAAAAATAGGCCTTTCAAATCAATATAGTATCATAAAACTTTTAAAAATGGTTTAATTTATTTTATGTTTTGATTATTAAAAAACAAGTCGAATAAACTAGTATTAAGATTTTTGAATAATATCATGTTTATTATATAACAAATGGTGCTTCCTACTTATCTTTCCGATAATAGAAATACACCATTTTATGCAAATATAATTCACCTATTCTTTGGTTCCCTCAAGTCGCTCCTTCGTACTAATTTCTTCTCCCTTCACTCGCTTTTCAAACGTCTTTCTCCAACTAGTAGACAGTGCATTTACTTCTAAAATCCTTTTTAATCCTTCAGAGTTTTGTTTTTCTTTATGCATTATGCGATTCGCAAACAAAATTGACACACCTTTTGGATCAAGCTTCAACAATTTTAAAGTATCTACCGGTAATATCCACCCTTCTTTTAATACTCGAAAATAAAAACCTGTGTATCCTGTATCTTGAAAATATAATGGCAACTTTGGAATATTATATTTCTTGGCTAATTTAAAACAAGGTTGTCTTGGCTGCGTTACTTGTACAATAGCTTCTCCGAGTTGAAACGTGTCACCAATACAAACATCTTCTTCACGCATTCCGCTTACTGTTATATTTTCACCGAAAGCCCCATATACAAGTTCCTGATTCAACTCTTTTTCCCAGTAAGGATAGTGGTCACCAGTATAAACACAAACCGCTTTATCTACCCCTCCATGATGAACTAAATCCGCCTGTCCATCTCCATTAAACTTTAAAAATGATAAAAAAACAGGTTCCTTTACTTGCTTTTTATTTATCCCTGTTTGAATTAACTTCCCACCATACATAACCTCTTTTGGCAATCCTAGATTTAAAGATAGGATTTCATATACTTTAGTCATTCAAATCCCTCCTCTTACTTGCGGCACAACTTTTCAAAAGACTCATTTATTATTTCAAATCCTCTATCTATTTCTTCGTTTGAGATAACTAGAGGTGGTAAAAAGCGTAGTACATTATCAAATATCCCCGCTCCAATACTTATAAGCCCATTCTTCCAAAAATCTTCAATTAGCTTTACTGTTAGTTCTTTTGCAGGTTCTTTCGTTATGCGATTCGTTACAAGTTCCATTGCAACCATCGCACCGATTCCACGAACATCACCAATCATTTCGTACTTTAATTGCATTTGATGTAGATGTGACATTATTCTATTTCCAATTTGCTGAGCCCTTTCAACTAGATTTTCTTCTTCCATTATTTCAAATACAGCAAGACCGGCTGCACATGATAACGGACTCCCGGCAAAAGTTCCACCAATTTGTCCTCTCCCAGGAATGTCCATCAACTCCGCACGACCGACAATAGCACTTAATGGTAAACCGCCAGCAATTGATTTTGACAAAGTCATTATGTCAGGTTCTATATGAAAATGTTCCGTTGCAAACCATTTCCCTGTTCGGCCAAATCCAGTTTGCACTTCATCCATTATCATTAAAATACCGTATTGATTACAAATTTCTCGTAATCGTTTTACAAATGAAATGGAAGGAACAATAAACCCACCCTCTCCTTGTACTGGTTCCATTACGATCGCTGCTACTTTTTCAGGTGATACTTCTTCTAAAAACTTTTCAAACTGATAGATGACTTGAGAATCCACTTCTTCAGGAGAAACTCCTTCTTCAGCTCTGTAATAGTACGGATACGGCAATATATGCATGTCTGAAACGAACGGACCAAATCCTGCTTTATATGGAGTTTCTTTGGTCGATAGAGACATTGTCATTAATGTTCTCCCATGAAATCCTCGTTCAAACGAAATTACTTTACTCCTCCCTGTTACTTTACGTGCGATCTTTACAGCATTTTCAATCGCTTCCGCACCACTATTGGCAAACATCGTTTTTTTCTTACTTGTACCTGGCACTTTCTCATTAATTTTCTCCGCTAAAGTAATATAATTTTCATATGGAGTTACATGAAAACAAGGATGTATAAATGATTCTGCTTGTTTTTGTACCGCTCTTACAACTTTCGGATGACAATGTCCAACATTTTGCATACCAATTCCACCAGCAAAATCAATAAACTGATTTCCATCTACATCTGTTATTATCGCTCCCCTTGCTTCTTTTACATATAAAGGCGTTAAATGATATATTCCTGTCGGTACAGCCTCCTCATACCTTTTTTGAAGTACTTGTGAATAACTGCCCGGTAATACACTAGATTTCAACAATTCTTCTTCACCTCATCCAATTTTTTAATCAATCCATTTCTGATAAAGTGATTATATATCCCACAAAACCATTGTTCAATTCAATTATTTATATAATAATGATAGGTATATCCTATGATTAAACTTGAGGTGATTTCAATCGAATTACGACAATTAGAATACTTTTTAGCTGTTTCGAAAGAATTACATTTCACAAAAGCAGCCGAGAAATTAAATATTTCACAACCTTCACTAAGCCAACAAATACGTGCATTAGAACATGAAGTAGGCATGCCACTTTTCGATCGAATTGGTAAAAAAATATCTTTAACTGAAGCAGGAAGAGTTTTATTATCGCACAGTAAAACAATCTTTCACGAAGTCGAACAAGCTCGTTCTGCCATTCAAGATTTAAATGGATTACATCACGGTTCCTTAACAATAGGATCTTTGTTAACCGTAGTAAATTATTTACTACCACCAGCTATATTAGATTTCAATAAGCAATATCCAAATATCGAACTCTCTGTGTTGGGGCTTCGTACAGGAGAAATTCGTGAAAAATTATTACAAAATGAATTAGATATTGGTATTACATTTCTCCCGGTGCAAGATAAAGAGATTGTTTCTATCCCACTATATAAAAGTGAACTTACATTAGTTGTGCCAACCAGCCATTCTTTAACTGAACGTAAGTATGTATCTATTGAAGAATTACAGGACTATCCTTTAATTCTTCTACCTAAAAATTTCTATTTAACAGAACTAATTACATCTCATTGCCAAAACTTTAACTTTAAACCAAAGCCAATTTTAGAAATTAGTACAATGGAATCTTTAATTCAAATGGTCGCACAAGGTATGGGGATTACCGTGTTACCAAAACCGTATATAGACTTTTTGCAAAATGAGCACATACAAGCTATTAAAATTGAAAACCCCACTCCAACAATAGATATAGGACTTATTTATAGAAGAGATAAATATATGTGCGCTGCTACCCGGAAATTTATTGAGCAACTCAAAATAACAGTACATTCTTTACAAAAATAAGCATAAAAAGAGATTATCCTATGCAGCCGTTACACAACGACCTATTAGAATAATCTCTTTTTATAATGATATAAAACATTACATTTTATGGTTTCTTTTCTAATAACCTATTATTCATTATAAGTGCTAAATTATTATCGTATTATTAAGCTACACATCAGCGATACTTTATGTCTATTTCGTATAGGTGTTAGCAAGTCCGTTTGCAAACTTGTTAGCTCATTTTTATAAAAATTATATAATGCTTCACAAAGTAGGAATCCGTTTCGATCAATCTTTTTTCAAAATGGATTCCTTTTTGTCTCTTATCAATATTCAAATGTTACAGTAGTACCATTAAAACCATCAAAACAATTAGAGCAATTAGAGCAATTAGAGCAACCACCACAACCAAAACAACTAAAGCAACCGAAGCAACCAAAACAACGGAATCCACCACAACGACCACCGCCACAACGACCACCACCACCACCACAACGACCACCACCACAGCCGCCACAGCGACGAGCATCATCTGTAATATAGTAATATGGATATTGGTTTTGCTGGTCCCAATACACAATATTTCCAGGCTGATAATCATTAAGGCTTAACGCTTGTAGTTCTTGTTGAAAATTATTCATCTTCATGACCTCCGTTTATAAACTAAAACCCCATCGATACTTTCCTATATTTCTGTTCGTTAAATCTAAGTAGAAATAGCGCTATAAAGTGAAACTTTAATCAGTAGGGGTTTTGTTCATCCCCCACTGATTATTAGCCCGCACCAATCGGGCGTTTACGGGCAGCAGGGCTCCCACCTAACTTCTTTGCTCCAGTTGAATTTTGAGGTGGGAGTTTTACTGCCCACAAATAGCGGGATAAACTAAGTTCAATACGTACACCAACAAAATATGACCTATCACTAGATGATGCACCTTGTTCATATGCCTATTTTTAGGTTATTTTTACTATGGGCTCATTTTTATAAAGTGAAACTTTAATCAGAGGGGGGTTACGGGCAGTTAATGCGGGCTAAATGGACATTATAAAATATGAATTCAAACAATAATATTTAGATTTATGTCATCATTTTCTAGTTCTATAGTCGTATATTCCATAATTTTGTTTGGTCATCTTCGTATTTCCAATATGCACTCCCATCTTTATTTTTCTTCGCTTCAATATCTGCTATATCAGAGCTAATTTTATAAGTATTTATAATTAGTGATTTCTGCTAAGAAAAGTCTATTTTTATGAATGGCAAATCAGCGATGTTTTATGTCTATTCCGCATACGTGTTAGCACTTTCTTATATTTCTTCTATTGCATACACCTTCATAATTTCAATATATTTTCCCTTACCACATGGACATGGTTGCTCTCTTCTATATGATTCTTCCCAGCTCATTTAAACACACCTCTTTAACTACTTAATTTATATTATTATATAAAAAAGCCCTGCCACAAGGCAGAGCGAGTAAGATGGATTACACGTATCATATAACAATTTATATCAGTAACACAAAAGATCATAATTTCATCTTCACTAAAATAAAACCACGTTCATATAATCCCTAAAGCAGTAGCTATCAAACGGATAGCTATTTTTTTATTCTCATAAAAACTATCACGCCTCATCATCAATTCATTATAAACATAGGAATCTTTGACTTTCTTACTCCCAAAATACTTCAATTCAATTATCTGACGTTGATCATTATCAAGAGCATATTTCAATGTCCGTTCAATTTGTTTAAAACGTATCTCATGATTCTTATCGTCACCTTTCATTTTAGGAAAAAGAACGATGCCCCCGCTTGAGCCTGTTCTTCTTGATTTTTCATCCGAACGCACAATGCTTTGTAGTTTTTCAGCTCCTTCACCACAAGTCTTCGCATCTCTTTTTCATCGATGTCTTCAGAAAATGACAATTGATTCATACGATACGGTTCCCCTCCGTTCGACCTACTTACTTATAAAAGGATTATTTTATTAAGTTTTATTTCCACTAAACAATCCAGTCTCTTAAATGTATTAAGATACTGGAAAAAATTCAAATCAGATGCCCGTTATATGGAATGCGAGTCATATTAATAAAATCATATGTCATAATATCTTCTATTCCTATGATTACAACATCCTATTAGTAACTAAGTATTGATTATATGTACTATAAAAATATCTTCATTTTATTTATATATATGATTACATGTAAAACAAGATCATCTTCACTTTATTGACATATACTTTGAAGGAAGAAAATTTTCTGAACATTTCATATTAAACATATACCCATAAATACTTTAAACTCAGTTGCTAATATAAATTATCAAGACATATCTAACATTTAAAATTTTTTAGAGGAGTTATTTATGAGACATAATAATAAGTCAAATTCACCAAATTCGTGTGATAAGTTTCAGCTCCCCTGCTTTATTTCTGTATCCCCTTGTAATCAAAGTAATTGTTGTACACCTGTTTTTTTCTCAAATTCTCAACAACAAGAATTATTGCAAATAATAAACCAATTAAACCAAGCTATCCTTTCTTTCTTCACAACACCAAATCCTACAACTAGACAAATACTCCAACTAGACAAATACTCCAAACAGCATTACAGGCATTAAATGATTTATTAATAGCAGTACAACCAAATACACCAAATAGAAATTTAGTTTTACGAACTATAAACCAATTAATCAATTCTTTACCTACTGCAACTCTCACTCAAATTTCAGCATTATTCCAATTTCTATTCCAAAACTTGTCTTCACTTATTAGTTGTTCAAATATATCGGACCCCTTGTTACAGCAGACATTTAGCTTAATTTTACAAGGAGTCTTGAATAGTTCACTATTAAACATTACTGGAACGACGGGGCCTGAAGGACCTCAAGGCGTGCAAGGCATTCAAGGAACTGAAGGGCCTGCAGGACCTACTGGACCTCAAGGCGTGCAAGGTATTCAAGGGCCTGAAGGACCACCGGGACCTACTGGGCCATCGGGAGATTGTGATTGCCCACCGGGGCCTACTGGGCCGACGGGACCTGGATGTAATTTCCTTGTTTATGCTACAAACGCAGGAGCCATTGATGATCCTGCAGATGATACAGTATCTGTAATTAACACCGGAACAAATACAGTAGTCGATACAATCACTGTAGATAATGCACCTCTTGAAGTAACAGTTTCACCAAATGGGACTCGTGCTTATGTTACTAATATTTTTTCTAATACCGTTTCCGTTATTGATACTGCCACTAATACAGTTATCGCTACCATCCCTGTTGGAAATAATCCAATTGGTGTAGCTGTTTCTCCAAATAACACAACTGTTTATGTTGGAAATCATGGTAATAATACAGTTTCTGTTATTAACGCTGCTACCAACACAGTTGTTGGTACCATTAATGTTGGAATCGCTCCGCAAGGAATTACTGTTTCACCAAATGGGGCCCTTGCGTATGTTGCAAACGAATTAAGTAATACAATTTCTGTTATCGCTACTGCTACCAACACAGTTGTCGGTACCATTAATGTCGGTATTCGACCTAGGATAATCGTCTTCACACTAGATGGGACTCGTGCTTATGTCACAAATCAAAACAGCAATACTGTTTCTGTTATTAACACCGCTACAAATTCCGTTATTGATACAATTAACGTAGGTACCGAACCTGTTGGTATAGCTATTACACCGGATGGAGCTCGTGTTTACGTTGTAAATAAAGTAAGTAATAATGTATCTGTAATAGGTACGTTGACAAACACCGTCATCGATACCATTCCGGTTGCACTATCACCAGACCAAGTGACTATCATACCAGATGGCACTCGTGCCTATGTTACAAACCAAGCTAGTAATACTGTTTCTGTCATCAATACTGCTACAAATACGGTTATTGATACGGTCCCAGTAGGTGTTGCTCCAACTGGTATAGCAACCGGATTTATTTGCGAATAATATAAAAAACAGAGAGACACTAATCATATTCCTCTGTTCTTCCATTAATCCCCATCATATCCGAGCAGTTAGCTTTTGCTAGCTGCTTTTTTTACAAATAATAATTAATTTACCCAAGAGCATTTCAAAATATTTTCGTATGATATGGTGTATTCCTTTCTTTTGAGTGAATGATCTCGTCATGAGAGCACTTTATTAAGTGCTCTTTTCGTGTTTCAAATACATACAAAATAAAATTTTTATATTAATCTTAATTACACATTTAATTGAATATTAATTCATCAGATACGAATCATTTCTTATAAGGGCGCTCTGTACTTGCGCCCTTATATAAATACTCAAATTTATTCCCCCGCATATTTTTATAAATTGTATACAGTTCCATATGGAATTGTTGAAACAGAAATTCCGTATGGTGTAATATGATGCATTGGATAATAATACTCCATAGATAAATAGTACGGTTGTATGCCTTGCTGTATTTGTTGCATTTGTTGCATCTGCTGCTGTGCTTGTAACGCTTGTTGAACAGCTTGAATTGTACTTTGTGCTCCGCTATACGTAATACCCGCGGTACCATACGGACGCATTCTATCTCGGGTATCAAAATATGAATAAAACATTAGTATTCAACTCACTTCCATATAAGTTATTACAAAGTATATTATGAGTATTAATTTCAGTGAGTGTTAAAAACTAGTCAACTAGCTTTTATTCAAATAACGTTTTTGTTCAACTGCCTTTTTTTAATCTCCACGCCTTATCAAAATATAATCTTATATTTCTTTCAACTTATTATGATGCAAGTGTCTACACTAAATTGTTAGACAAGCATAAAATAAATTAAGTCTAATAATAAAGGAAAAATAAATATGCAAAACCGTTACATGCTTACAGTCAAACTCACCTCATTTAACGGGACAACGCTGACTGGTATTACTATAGAAGGTATCACGCTGACAGCGAACGTCACGTTAAGAACAACCTATCATCAAGCAATTCTCAATCGATTTCCCCCTCAGGAACCCAGTTCGTCCCCTAGTCGTGAACTATAACGTAGCCGTCAAATCTGGCAGAAGATCTGCTATCTTGAATGCCGTGACGCAGCTCGCGAGTGCTGGGGTAAGCGCGCAGGTCCGTCTGGATTCCTGTAACAATACCGTGGCATCCTTCCGTCCCGTTCCCTCAATAATATAAGTCAGATACCCGTCACAATAGGATAACGACTGTGACGGGTACGAAGCTGTTCGAGTGAATAGCCCTCAAATTTGTCCCCATCCCATTTCCCTTCACTCCTTGAATATTTTTTCAAAACCAATACATACTATTTTCAAGCCGCCGTATCCACGGCTAATACTTCTTTCTTTTGTTACAGCAGAAGCAGGTAGATTCGTCACTTATCTGCTTTCTCTGTATATTTTTTAAAATATCGAAAAGACTACCTACAAGCTGTTTGAACTAGCAGCTTCACTCTTCTTGTAATGGGAAAGCGATTTATCACAATTAGCTAACTCATTCGACTCACTGGCAGACAACCAAAATTGTTGTCTGCTTTTTGTATGGAATTTTTCATTTTGCATATACTACTTTTGAGCCTGTTTACCAATGCAAGCCATTTTGGTGTTTTGAATTCCGACTAAGCTTTTTTGTTGCATAAATTATTACATCTTTGACAACACTGGTTAAAAGTGCGTTTTCTGGTTATTCGTAGTTCTAGTCCAGAATAATTTTTCTCCTATAAAGGACAGTAGGTACGACTGCTCGTCCTTTTTTACTTATATCGCATACTCTCCCTTTTGACAGCTATGAACCACATTGCCCTCTTCATCGAAGTAAGCAATTTCCCAATAAGAGTGGCAGTTGTACGCTTCTATTTCCCCATCGAACAAAACGAACAAATTAGTTTTCCAGTTTCCAACGATTGTACCCCACTTGCCAGCTACATTTACTCGCATACCCATGTAAGCAAAATGTAGATTTCGGTGGTTCTGCACTTTCTTGAAAGCTTTTTCCGCGTTGTACATCTGCTTGATGTCAAAAACATCTTCGTTCTCGCACTTTACAAACTTCATGAATTCTGTCATTGGCATTTGATATCTCTTTAACTTTAAGGGTATATTCTCATGTCTTACCCAATATGCAAGAAGATGCAGTGAAAACATTCGCGAAGAGTATATTTTGATATGTGTTTGCAAACACATATCAAAATGCTCAAAAGCATTGATTTAAAGGCATCTATAGCACATTGAAATAAAACATTACATATTAAACTCATATAATTTTAGTGCACCTTTTTTGAGATTGGAATATATTTTGTAAAATATGCTCCAACTAGCAATAATACGATTGAAAATAACCAAGTAAAAATACCACCAAAATGAAACCAATATGCAAACAAATTTAAGATTGCAATTAAAAAGCAACAACTAGAAGTTAATGCACTTTTTAATCCTTTTATCCCTGATTTTTTTCTTTTTTGATAAGTTATATACATCGAAACGACTAAAAATAAGATAAGAACAAATGGTAACATGGCTTGTAGCAATATCAACCCCTCCTGTCTATTTCCGACCCCTCCATTTTACCACATTATTCCTTTTGTTCTTTAGGAATCAACTCACTTTTCTCTTCTCTCCAAAAATCAGTATATTCACTATTTTCAAAGTTCACATTCACTTGAGAAAACGGAAGGCTTTCTCCAACTTTCAATGAGTGCCACTCGTTGAAAAGTGGCGATCCGAAGCAAATATTCAATGTACGATCCTGTAAATCAAATAATACAGAATGCAAAGTCCCAAACCATTCTTCATAATTATGCACCGTCACCCCTGCAGGATATTCTTCTTCTACCAATCCTTTTAAAGATTCCATACTCACCTGTTCATTTCGGTTTAAATGCTCATGTAAAATGTGATATCTCTTCGTAGATTGCTCTAGTCTCCTGTTATTTAATTTTTGAATGGATGAACTAACCGCATGATTAGTTGATACGATAAAGCCTTGACTGTCTTCTTTAGTTGTTGTTGATTTAAAACCATCAAAAATCCCTATATGTGCCGCTTTTAAAGGATCAGCTACAATTATATTAATGTTACTTGCAATTGGCATTTCTTCTATTAATATCTTAGCCTCCTGCACATTTTGACATTTCTCCAATAATACCCGAATTACCGCAAAACATTGCAAACCATTTACCATCGGCTTTCTTAAACCATCAATATTCCCTACAGGTTGACCACATGCCGAAAATGTAACAGATAACCCATGCTCGTTAATTCCTTCTGTTCGTCCAAAATATTGAGTAGAAAAGCCACTATGTGCATATGCACCTTCAACATGCGTCGAGCAAAAACGCATATCATCTATTCTCGGTGATAAATCATAATTTCTTAATACATATGTATGCTCTGAATCAGTTTTTCTAGGTAATACTGCACAATGACTACAACCTGCTTTTAATAGTGTTTGATAATAATACATCATATTTCTAGAAGGGATTTTCAATACTTCGCAAAACCCTTCAATTTCTTCATTAATTCCTGGACAATATTGTTTTAGTACTTTTCTAGATTCTGTCCAATGGCTATCTGATATTAAATTTTCTTGCTGCATAAATTGTGGAATGAGATACGGATGATTTTTCACAAACTCCCCTTGCTGTTTTCCAACTTCATAATGACTTCCTTTTAGCGATGAAAAGTACCCCTTTACTTGATACACCATAATCTCCCCCTCACATTGAATATATTCCATATCATACCAAAACACTTTTGTTCATTCTTGATGTTTTTTGCTATTTCCCCCATCACAACCACGGTTTTCCTTTTCAAAAGGCATTATTTACTGTCTAGTTAAAACCTTGTTAAGATTACCGTAAGAATAGACTTTTAATAGGTTGTAAAAATAAGTTCAACATTACAAAACTAGATTTAATAATATCAAATGGATAATACTCTACATTGAAACTTCTTATTTGCGATCAACTATTTATTGAAACGAGCAAACTTGTATTTATAGGATTGCAAATAGCCACATTTTACAATTAATGAATAAATTTTTTACTCATCCATTTTCAGGGCAAAAGGAGTATATATTAATGTGTAATAGCAAACCAATTGATGAATTAACTATTGAGGACCTGAAACAAAACCCAATATGGGAATGGGCAATAGATGAAGCGGAAAATGAAGAGTGCGATGAAACGTGGGTAAAACCAGTGGAAACAATAAATTTTACAGAAGAATTAAACGGTTCAATAGTACTTGGCGAATTAATAATACATAATGATGAGAAATTCCCTATGATGTGTAGTATTGATATTGAAAATAATGAGGTATTAATTAGTTCCATTGTTTTTATAACGAAAAAGAAGATGAGTATATTGCTATAGAAGATGTAATGAAAAAGGTTGAAATGCCTTTATCACTTAATATTAATCTCACAATTAACGGAGAGCCTAGATTTTTAAAATTCTCTGCAGATAAAGTTGATATTTATAAAAACACTATAAAAACTAACTTAAATTAAATTTTAATTGAAGTAAGAGGAAAATACTCATTAAGTAAAAAACAGGAAACCATTATAATTAACGGTTTCCCAAATATCCTTCTATTTTCAATATTTATATAAATCCATACTAAATAATCCCATTTTCCACCAATGTCTCTGCGATTTGAACTGAGTTCCAAGCAGCACCTTTTAATAAATTATCAGAAACGATCCAAAGATGGAATCCTTTTGATGTATCAGGATCTTTACGTATTCTACCTACAAATGTATCTCTTTTACCCTCTGCATATAATGGCGTTGGATAAATTTGTTCACTAGGATTATCTTGTAAAATAACACCTGGTGCATTCAGTAGTACTTCTTTAATTTCTGCAACGGTCGCTTCTTTTTCAAGTTCAATATAAACTGATTCAGAATGCCCCGATACAACTGGAACTCTGACGCAAGTAGCTGCCATTTTCAGATTTGGATCTTCTAAAATTTTCTTCGTCTCTTGAATCATCTTTACTTCTTCGAATGTGAAATCATTGTCTGTAAATATATCCACTTGCGGCAATACATTAAATGCAATTGGATAATGTTTTTTATCTTTTTTCACTGGTAATATAGTGCTCTTCACTTCTTCACCTGTAAGCATTGACTTAGCTTGTTCTTTCAATTCATGAATCGCATGAATTCCTGAGCCTGATACGGCTTGATACGTTGAAACAATAATTCGTTCTAAACCAAATGATTTTCGAATTGGCTGAAGAGCTGTTACCATCTGTAGTGCTGAGCAATTCGGAACTGCAATGATCCTTTTATGTTCCCTTAAAGTATGTGCATTTACTTCTGGAACGACGAGTGGTACATCGTGTGCCATTCGGTATTCACTTGTGTTGTCAATTACGATTGCACCACTAGAAACTGCATGATTTACATATTGTCTAGAAACTTCTCCCCCAGCGCTAAAAAAGGCAATGTCTACACCTTCAAAACTAGTTGATTTTGCCTCTTGTATTTTAATCTCTCGTCCTTTAAATTGTACTATCTTACCAGCAGATCGTTTTGACGAGAGTAATGTAATTTCTTCTATATTAAATTTCGTTACTCTCTCTAACAATGCAATGATTTTTTGCCCTACTGCGCCTGTAGCTCCAACTACAGCTACATGATAGCTCTTTTCACTCATTTTTTCTCCTCCATTTTCAATTGAATGAATTTCTCCACAACTTAATTTTAAAAGAAATTTAATGATTTGAAAAATTGAAATACATGATATAATCATTCACAAATCATGATAATAAAGGAGGTATCACTTATGGAAATGAGACATGTTAAAACATTTTGTGCCATTGTTAAATATGGCAACTTTTCTAAAGCTGCTCATGCATTAGGTTATGTGCAATCTACTGTAACAGCCCATATTAAATCATTAGAGAGCGATTTAAACATTCCTCTATTCGATCGATTAGGAAAAAAAATACTTCTTACAAAAGCAGGTCATCAATTTCATCCGTACGCATTAGAATTACTTACTATTTATGATAAAGCGCAAGAAATCCCTCAAAACAGTGACCATTTAGAAGGAACATTAACTATTACATCTAATGAATCATTGGCAGTGTATCGATTACCACAATTATTAAGTACTTACAAACAGGAGAAACCGATGTTATCTTCATAATTGGAGAAAGTATAGAGCATAATGATTTTATTACGTGTAATTTATGTAATGAAACATTTGGATGGATTTTCCCTGCTCATTTCCCTTCAAACACTGATCCACTCCTTTTATTACAAAATACTCAATTTATATTTACTGAACAAAGCTGCGGCTATAGACCGATGGTAGATCGTTTTTTACGTCAAAGCGGGAATATTCCCGCTAAAACATTCGAAACTTCCAATGTTGAAGTCATTAAACAATCTGTGATGTGTGAGTTAGGAATTTCAATTCTCCCTTACATCGTTGTACAAGAAAGTTGTCAAAAAGAGCAACTCTGTTTTCAGCCCATCGAAACTCCAGCAGTCATTCAAAGCCACGTAATCTATCATAAATCTAGATGGATATCACCAGTTTTACAATCGTTTCTTACATTATTAGAGAGAATAGAATAGAAAAGTAAGCGAGTAATAACAAAAATGAGTAACTGCTCTAAAAAGCAATTACTCATTTTTATTAAAACATTTGTGTTCATAACAATACAGGTGTTTCAAAATCAATATGTATATTATTTATTAGCTTGTACCTCACCTGCAATTAATTTACTACCTGAATATGTACCTTTTTGTATAAAAACTTGATTAATTAATTCTTTTTGCTCCTTTTCTGACATTACTCCTTTCCCTTCTCCTAAATTCCCACTTTGTAATTTCCAAATCTTGTTGTGGTCTACATCAACCTTTTCATATTTTCCTTGTTTCCATCGTTCTAAAATATCCACATATGTACTTTTTTGTGCAACATCATTACTATTTATAATTTCGAGTAAACTTTCAATACGTTCTTGTGTAATAAAAATATAGCCCCATTTTTGATCAGCTTTCGTTTTTTGATGTGCCATTTCATGTAGTGCTGTCTGTATGTTCTCATCTGTCCACTTAAAATTTTTATTAAAACCACTATTCGGTAATGAATGATTGCCATTTTCTAAAAGCTTTGCATCTTCAGCTTTTACATTACTATCAGCTAGCACTTCTACTGCCGGAGCGGCTGGTGATGCCTTTTTCGCAGCTGGTTTACTATTATTCAGATAATACAGCATACCATACGTTACACCTACCCCGATTACCGCCATACCAGCTATAATTCCTATGATTTTAAATAATGTTTTCATCTTGCTTGTTTCCTCCCAAATATCTCTGTTCTTACTACCTCATTATTTCTTATATAAAACAGTTCCTTCATTCAAAATAGTTCATCCCATCCCCTATCATATTATTTATATATATTTCCTTATATTGTATTTCTTTTTTCGTGAAATTGAAAGATTATTCTGTTAAAAAATAAAGATATTCTACAAAATTTCCCTTTATATTTATATGGAAACAAAAAAACAACGAGCGCCTTCTAAAACACTCGTTGTTTTTACTTTATGCACGATTTTCTTTTAACCACTTCGTAATACCATCTAACCTCGAAACATCAAAACGTCTTTCTTCACATACTTTTAAGCTGTTTAAACTTTTCACAATTTCTAATTCATTCGACTTTATACTTTTTGCTTCAATCAATTTACAGTACCCGTCTGTGACGGTATTGAGATTTTCATAATAACGCTGAAATGCTTTAGATATATGTAAATGTTTTTCAAAGTTTCTTCTTTTTTTCGTCCCATCAGACTCTTTCCGTTTTCTAAGCTCTTCATCACTTGTATATAAATAAAAATATTGATCTGGAAAACCAATTTCTCTATTTATCATCTTTTCTTTATAAAAGTTTTCTATTAAAGATAACGGCTGATTAAATATATCAAAATGAAAACACCAATTATAACTAAGTGGCTGATATATATCTCCATCGAGTATTACTAATTCATATTGCTGCGACTTCTGCACTGCTATATTCCAGCGCTCTACTTGTTTTTCAAAATACCATGTTCTATGTTCATTTTTTGGTCTTTCAAATAAAAAATTCACTTCATGCTCCATAATTGTTTTCTAATTCACGGCATGTGCTACTCTTACCAACAGCACTCGCTCCCTCAAACGCTATAATCCCCATAGTTTCTCCCACTTTCATTAACTAAAATCTCGTTGTTTCGCTCTTCTCCCCCATAACTGTCTCCATAAAACGATTGAAGCGATAGAAAGCATTATTGTTGTAATGATACTACCTTCAATACCAAATGAGCCTCCATGAAGGACTTCATTGCCATTTGTTACAGGTTTAAATAGTGGTGTTGAATATATCGTCATGCCACTAACTGCAAAACCATAGACATTATATTGTGCCCAATTCCAAATGGAATGCCATGCACAAATCCCCCAAAGACTACTGTCCTTTAATACGTAAAAAGCTGCAAATACACCAACTAATATTATATTCGATATTGAAAGGATTGTAATACCAGGATTAAGTAAATGCAGAAAACCAAATAAAAAGGACGTCACTATAATCCCAACCCATATACGACTTCTAACAGAAATAACTGGAAATAACCAGCCTCGTACAATAATTTCTTCCGTTGCACCTTGTATTAAAAAAGCAATTAAAGATCCTACAATACCAAATATGGCGGTTGCCGTAATTTGTTGCATTTGTAGTTTTACAATCCCTGTTAATATAAGCACAATTACTGGTATTGAAATGAAGACAAATCCTATTAACGCACCTCTCAAATACTTTCTCATCCATTGCACTTTCCAAAAACCAATGAATGAAAATGACCTTTTCTCTACAAACCTAATCCATAAAAAAATAAAAAATATAGCCCCACCAAACGTTAATATCATCTCAATATTATTATAAATTGCCTTTACAAATGATGTATCCGCTTTCGGTAAAAACAGCATAAACAACATGAAAAATTCACCTAAAGTTAAAAATACAATTGCAAGTATAACAGCGAAAATAGGATGAACTTTTCTTCTTCCTTCTTTTGCTGCTTCAATTATTTTAAATTGTTTATTTAGCAATATTCTATCCTCCTTATTATTGTAATCATCTGTATTCTTAAAATATATATCGTTTCCATTAAACATATTTTTTAAAATAAATGATTTCTGTTTGGAATAAATTCAGATTAGGAATAATATATAAATAAAAGAGATGTCTTCGTGCCTTTTACCAGTATCACCCAATTCATTCACTGATATTACCAGCACTTGCTATTTCCCACCATTTGTTGTAGGATAGTAATTAAGGTCAATTTAGCACTATCTTTTCTTTGCATATTATCAAGTATCAATCAGGAATGTTTTGTACTCCTTATGGATTTTTGATAATATGTGAACTTTTATTTTCAATCGAATAAGGCCGATCATATTGTAATCTTTTTAAATTTTAGGAGGCATTACCATGACATTAACAGGTAAAGTAAAATGGTTTAACAGCGAAAAAGGTTTCGGTTTCATCGAAGTTGCAGACGGTAGCGACGTATTCGTTCACTTCTCAGCTATCACTGGCGACGGCTTCAAATCTCTTGACGAAGGTCAAGAAGTTAGCTTCGAAGTTGAAGACGGTAACCGTGGACCTCAAGCTAAAAACGTTGTAAAGCTATAATTCAATCAATAAAAAGGTTGTTACCAGCTCGGTTAACAACCTTTTTAATATATAACTAAAAATTTTTACATAAAAGGAGTGGTTACATGTATCGCAATCGAAAGAACGATGTAGCAGAAGTACCACCAGAACAAACCCCTGTTTGGGAATGTGAATCAGAGGATTGTTTAGGATGGATGAGAAAGAACTTTTCATTTGAAGAAGAGCCTAAATGCCCTTTATGTAAAAGTAGTATGAAAAGCGGAGAACGTTTATTACCTAAAATAGGTTGATTTTTACAAGCCCCTCTTATTTTAAATAAGAGGGGCTTTTTTATTAATAATGAATATCCTCTACATCTGTTCGTACAATAGAATACATTAATGCATCGTGTTGTTTATTTCCTTGATGAATGTATCCACGTAACAGCCCTTCTTGTTGAAAACCTAATTTAGATAACATATTACACGAAGTTATATTTTCAGGATATGTAATAGCTCCAATTCTAAATAAACCTAAATCTCGAAATCCATAAGTAATAATTTCTCGAGCAGCTTCAGAAGCATAACCATTCCCCCAATAACGAGGATGCAAATCATATCCAATCTCTGAGCGTTTACTCCAAAGTTGTAAATTATTTAATCCAATTGTTCCTACTAAATTATTTGTGTCTTTTAATACAATCCCCCAACGCATTGCCTTTTTCTCAAAGTAATTTTTTGAAAAAGATTCAATCATACGTGAAGCTTGTCCAAACTCAGTAAAAGAATTCATACCGTAATAACACGTTACCTCATCTAATGAGAATATTTCATATATTTTTTGACAATAAGATTGTTCTATTTCAACTAAGCGCAAGCGTTCTGTTTCTAACATAGGAAATACCATAGGATCACTCCTTTCTCTCTACTCATTTATTATAGCAGAAAAAGTATTTATAATTAGGAAAGTCCTTAATGTCCCACAAATCAAATATTTCTAGCGATGTTTATCCTATTAATAATATATAACTTCGTTGTATTTATTAATTCCCCTCTAAAAACCACCCCTAATTTATACCTTCTCATGTTAAAATATAGAAAAACAGTAAATGTTTCTTACGGAGGTGCTTAAACTTTATGTATATTTTCATTGGCTTATCCCTCTTGCTCATTTTACTCATTTTTTTATTCGCAAAAAAATTCACACCAAACTCATTTATGATGACAAGTTTTAAAGGAAATAGCTTTAAGATATTTTCAGTTGGTATATTAATCGCTGCCACACTCTCTCTTTCATACGGAATGTATCACGCAGCAACATATCAACCTAGATATTTAGATATTAAATTGCAAAATCAAAATTTCACTGTTTTTGGTAATGTTGGTGAGTTTGGTTATTTCTCAGAAGAATTACTAAAAAAAGATGCAGAAGTTGAACTGTATTTTGTCTCTTGGGAAACAATACAATTAAATAATCCAGAAATAATAGTAGACTACCCTTCAGGCAAACAGGAAACATGGAAGCCTAATATAACCTTACTTCCTACAAATAAATTAAAAGAAAAACATAGTATTAAAGAACTTTATCGGCTCTCACCGTATTCCTTTGAAGAATCTGGAAAAATAACATTAACTATTAAAGAGAATAAAGCCAATCATAAAAAGATTGTAATTAATGTTAAATAATTACAAATAAAATGTCCCTCCATTATGTTGGAGGGACATTTTATTTACATATGTATTCAATATTATTATTTTGACTGTTCATTCAATGTCGTAATTATTTCATTGGCAGTATTCTTTCCGTTTCCAATACAAGCACCAATTCCTACACCGTAATATGAAGCACCAGCTAAGTATACATTAGGATAAAGCACGGCCAATTTTTCTTGTAATGATTGAACAGCTTGATTATGTTCTAAATGATATTTCGGCATTAAATCTTTCCAATTTGTAACTTCAATTACTTCCGGTTCACCTTTAATTCCGAGGCTCTTTTCAATATCATATAAAGCAACTCGTACTAATTCTTCTTCACTATAACTTTTGATCGTTTCATATACTGGATTAGTGCTCTTATAAAACATTCTTACTAATAGCTTTTGTTTACCAGATGTATGTTTCCACTTCCTGCTTGTCCATGTGCAAGCATCACAATGTAAATCACTGTTTTCCGTTACGATAAAACCTGTGCCGTCAGCCGGTAGTTGTTCATCTAGTATGTCAAAACCTAAGTAAATACTTATAAGCGATGAATTTTTAAATTTATTAAAATGCTCATTTAACTCATTAGACTGTAATAACGTTTGTGCGATATCATGTGGAGCTGCTAAAACGACATAATCAGCTTGTATTGTCTCATGATTTGCAAAAGAAACCTCATACCGATCCCCTTTTTTACTTATCACTGTTGTTACAGCACCTTTATTAATGACAGTCTCCGTCAGCACTTCTTCTAAGCGATTAATAATCGTAGATAGTCCACTTTTAAATGATACAAACTTTTTATTTCCTGCTGACTGAAATTGTTTTTTATTCTCTTCAAAACCTTTAATAATACTTCCATATTTATTTTTATACTCAAGTAAATATGGTAACGTAGATGCCATTGTAAGCTCATTCAATTTACCAGAATATACACCTGACAGCACAGGTGCAATTTGTCTTTCCACTAATTCTTTCCCTAAAAAGCTTTCTAAAAATACAGCAAGTGATGTATCCTTTGTAAACTCCTTATTTTTCGTAATAAAATCTTTTAAAGCAACGATTTTCCCTTTTTTTGAGACTAGCGTACTGCTAAATAATGATTCAACACTCATAGGAATCCCAAATATAGTGTCAGCAGGAATTGGATGTAATATGTTATCAGAGTATATGTAAGAAATACCTGTTTCGTTATATACCATTTCATTTTCTAAATTTAAATCTTTTACAAGCGGCAAAACATGTTCATTACGAGCTACAATAGAATCTGCTCCAGATTCCATAATAAAATCATTTTCTTCCACACTGTGGATTTTACCACCTAAATACTCTTCTTTCTCAATAAGGATTAAATTTAAATCTATATTATAATCCTTCTTTAATTTTTCTAAATAAAACATAGTAGAAAGTCCAGTAATACCTCCACCGATGACAACGACTGTTTTCATATTTGCTGCGCCCCTAACCGATACAATTAATAATTCCTTTATTATTATAACCAAAAATTATCATAGTCGACTAGCAGCTTGCGCATTCTGTAAGAAATTAGACAATATATATGAATATATTTTAGGCTGATCATTATGCACTAAATGACCTGCAAACGGAATAACAGCAATATGTATATTGTTGTTTAATTGTTTAAACGTTGTAGCGGCTGTAACTTCATCTGCTGAATCTCCCCCAACAATACACAGTGTAGGTACTTGAAGATTAGCTACATCACCTGTTTCATGAAATGGGTACCACTCCTTAACTTGCCACGATTTCAGCAACCCTTTCCAATCACTTTTTACATGAATTTGATTCATATAAGTTACAACTTCTTCATTTTCCATCAACTGTTGATGACACTTTACTTCATACTCCTGAGACTCTTCCCAATTATCTCGCTCAATAGGAAAGATACCTGAAAAAGTTAATGTCCTCACTTTATCTGGATATTTTTTTGCAAATAATAAAGCGGCTATCCCCCCTAGTGAAACACCCGCTATATGACAACGATTAATTTGCAAATGTTCTAGTGTATCATTCAAATCATCAGCAGAGCAAAGAAAATAATTATCTAATGTACCTCCTGATTCTCCATGTCCCCTCAAATCAGGACGAATTACTTTATATTGTTTTTCTGTAAAAAATTCTACCTGTTCTTCAAACTCTACTAAACCTGTCATACCACCAGAATGTAAAAGCACAATTGGTTCCCCTTCACCTGAAATATGCGTATGTAGTATCATTTATCCCCCTCCTTTGAAACTGAATATTCTATTTATTGATAGTATATCGAATATATTTCTAAATTACCAAATAAAAAAGAACTATAACATATTCAACTCACGTCATAGTTCTTTCTATTTTAAAAACATAAACCAGTTTATTAATTTGTCAATTTCTTGGCTGAGTGCTATTACTTTTTCATGTTGAAGTCCATAATTTGAGACTAGATTCAATAATTCTTCTTTTTTCAATTCAATTATTTTTTCTAATTTCACTAATTCCATGTCGTCTTTATTCGCTCCAATTTCAAAATATATGTATTTTAGTATAGCCTACTTACATAATAAGTAAAAGTCTCATGCTAATGTAAAATCTTACATATTTGAAAAAACAATATACTACTAACAAAAAAAGAGACTTAAACTAAGCCTATTATTACAGGTCATTATAATTTTCTACCATTTTTTATAAATATGTTAGTTTATGAATGTGTACCATTTACTATTAATTTAAAGTTAGACACTTTTACTCATTAATAATACAACAGAATTTCTCAAATGTTTTATCTTTATATTCTGGAACCCTTGTTAAGTGATCAAAATAACTATATGAAAATTTAAATATGTGTCCAAAATCCCAATTAAATTCGCTGTAGTCTTTAAGCCAGAATGCATTATCTAGCGGAAGTGTATCAACTTTTTTTGCTTTTGTAAGAGGTAAACGATCTACAGGAGAATTCAATATTATTTGGGCATTCGGCATTAAATTGCGACTTTTTCTAAGTACATAAACTAGCTTTAATAGTGGTTTTATTCCTCGTTGAAATAATTCTATATGCCCTAAGTCATATAATATATTAATCGCATGTGAGAAGGTAAGCATATGACCAATTAAATCGTGATGTGATTCTGCCTTATATATAACGTTAAATTCAGATAATTCACTTAAAATAAAATCAGATAATTGCTTCGGGTTTTTAATTTCGCTTTGAATCTCCTCATTATTTATAATTAGTTGCTTTACTTCTTTAGTTGTAAAACCAATCCAAGATCTACCGGGAATTGTTTTTTGAAACGATAATATAAGGTTTGCTATATTATTAATATCTTGCTCACTCCCCCAATGACTTAACTCCTTAATGGCTAGTAAACTTAAAGAAGCGTAAATTACATTATGACCAACCCAATGGAGTTCATCAATCGTTTGTTCCAAAGATTTAATTATCGTTTCTTCAGCACTTTGATAATCGACACCTTGTTTATTATCAATTGTTTCGCCTAACCTTTGCTTATGGAGCATCATTTTCGCTTGAGAATAAATGTTACAGGCAGTTTTTTCATCAATGTTATTGTTTTTCGTAAAAAAATAACTAGCAATGGCAGCTGCTCCGAAATGTGCATGCCAAATATCATTTGTTTCTTTTTTACATTGAGATATAATTGAAAGCCCATCTTTTAATACACTTATATTTTCCATCTCTCTTATCCCCTCTAAACCCTAATAAAAATGGTTTTTTAGCATCTACAAAGTCGGCAAAAAGCCAGGTGAAAACTCTTGAAAAGTTTCCTCCTTTACAGTTATAAATTAAAATTGTCCCTGTCGCTCAACAAGAATTAAATTTGCTTCTAATAATATTTTGAGATGATACTTATTCATCCCTAATGCAGTCTCAATCTTCCACAATTGTGTTTGTTTTGATTATGAAATAAATAACGAACAATCTCTCGTTTTACTCCTGCCAAATCCTTGAAAATTTTCACTCTTTTTTTATCTGAATTATTTGGTTTGATAGTCATGGAACTATCTTATTTTTTTGTCAAATCTCTCATCTTCTTAAACATACAATGTGAAAATCAAATGTGTATGTATTTATAGATAGTTGTTTTATTATACACGCGAATCTTTATGTAATTGATACTTTCTATTATGTTACCACTTAGTATGTATCCTTAAGCTACTTCCTTAGCTTAACGAAGGTGTTAATACAAATAAGATGTGATTCATTTCATCACTCTTATTCAAAAATCTATGTTTCACGTTCGGTGGAATACGCACAACATCTCCTTCTTCTAAAAAATATTCATTCCCTTCCAATTCCACATACACTTCCCCTTTCATTACAACTGCAATTTCTTCCTTATCTTCGTGGGAATAATGACTTTCTGTTGTATTTGCATATCCTTTTAAATCCATCATTAACATTTCAATGCGAGCTTTCATAAAATCTGGTGTTAACACATCATAAACAATATGATCATTATTTTCTCGATATACTTTTTTCCGATCTTTCTTCTTAGAAATAAGTGAGTCTGTATCAATATCATTAATAAAAAGAGTAAACAGCGGTACATTTAATGCTTTCGCTATTAATTCCAATACATTTAAAGAAGGATTGGCATGTCCTCTTTCAATTTGACTAATAAGTGAAGTACTGATTCCTGCATAATCAGCAAATTCACGAATTGTCATATTATTTTTCTTACGATAACTTAAAACAGTTTGACCTAGCCGATAATGAATCATTGTTACAACTTCCTTTCGTCCATCATAATACATCTTTTGTCCCTTTTGTGCTGACATACTAAACAGTGGCAATTAATCCTTCCTTATTTCATCTTAGGCTTATATACTAACTTTTGTACATTATATTATATACAGTTTATTATAATAAACAACCAATCGGAGGGACAAACTTTGAAATCACCTATTCTTTCATATTTCATCTTATTTTTCGGCGTGTTCGCCTTATCTACTTCAGCTATCTTCGTAAAAATAGCCGATGCCCCTGCAGCAATCACTGCTTTTTATCGATTATTGTTTGCTACGGTAATTCTTTTACCGTTTCTAATATTTAATACAAACAATCGAAGCGAACTTCGCTCATTATCAAAAAAGCAATGGGGATTTGGACTCTTATCTGGATTATTTCTAGCAGCTCATTATGTACTATGGTTTGAATCATTACAGTATACTTCCATAGCAAGTTCTACAGTTATCGTAACGTTGCAACCTTTATTTTCAATGGTCGGTGGTTATTTTTTATTTAAGGAACGGTTTACGAAAGGTGCGATTATAGGCTGCCTTATTGCAATTTCAGGAAGTATCGTGATTGGGTGGCAAGATTTTCAAATTAGTGGTGAGGCTTTATACGGCGATATTTTAGCTTTTATTGCTGCTGGCGTCATAACAGCTTACTTTTTCATCAGTCAATATGTTCGTAAAGACCTATCCCTAATACCGTACTCGGTAATTAGTTATGGCAGTAGTTCACTCTTTCTCGGTATATTTGCTTACACACAGCAGTCATCTTTCTTCAATTACACTGCACAAACATGGTGGTCCTTTATAGGTCTTGCATTCATTGCAACGATTTTAGGACAAACAATTTTCAATTGGTTATTAAAATGGATGAGCGCTACTGTTATCTCGATGAGTATTTTAGGAGAGACAATTGGAACTTGTATTTTAGCCTATTTCATTTTAGATGAAACAATTTCTTTACAGCAAGGACTAGGAATTCTACTTATTTTCATTGGATTAGCAATATTTTTATTACAACCGAAACAATTGAATCACAATTTATAAAGTGAAGGCTAATAATCAGTGGGGATTTTATTCATCCCCCACTGATTATTAGCCTTCACCAATCGGGCGTTTACGGGCAGCCCGACTCCCACATAACTTCTTTGCTCCAGCCAAATTTTGAGGTGGGAGTTTTACTGCCCACAAATAGCGGGATAAACAAGAAAAGCATGACATTAGTTTGCCATACTTTTTTCAAAACAAATCGATATTTCTGTTCAATTTACACACCTATTTATTATGTACAATCAAACCATTTGGTCTAAAACGACTCATCATGATTTCGTTAACAAATTTCCCATGAGCCTTCAAATTCCCAACCTTTACACCCTCTTCGATAAATCCAAATTTTTCATATAATACTTTAGCTCTAGGATTCGTTTCTAATACACCAAGTTCCACTCGTTCTAACATTAGCCAATTATCAGCTAAATCAAGCATTTTTGTAAGAAGTGCTTTTCCAATTCCTTTATTGTGATACTCACTATCTACTCCGATGAATAAATCACCCGAGTGAGATCTTCGCCCTGGACTTTGGGTTAAACCGACAAATCCAACAACTTCCCCATCATATTCTGCAACAAATTCAAATTGATTCTGTGCTAAATTTCGAATTCTATTCTCCATTGCATCTACACGCATACTAGGTAAGAAAACCATATAAGGTAAAACATCATCTTGTATGCATATACGATGAATTGCTCTAGCATCTTGTGTTTCTACTGCTCTAACGTTAATCTCCATCTTTTTCCCCTCCATTCAAATATTCATATTCTAATATCCCATATTAAAATCCTGCCAACCCTTATTTCTTTGTGTTATTTTTATATAATTATTTCGATATAATATTCGCTTTTTGAACATCATCTCTTATATTCCCTCTCGTTCAAAATGAAAAAATCACTTAGAATATGCTAAGTGATTTTTTATTTAATTTTTTACCCTATTATACAACTCAAGCAGTTCTTCTACTGAAATACCATTTATTTTCATACCAGTAATATCACAATTTTCTATTTCAATATTTTTCAGATTACTACTACGTATTGTAGTACTTTCCAAATCACATCTATCAAATGAAATAGGATCTTTATCCTCTCCAAGGCTTGTATCTCTAAATTGAACTCCACCTAAAGTCACAAAATTAAATTTACTGCCAGAAATATTTAAATCTGCATATGAGGAATTTCTAAAATTAATATTTCTAAAGGTTGATTGACTTACATTACTGCTAACATATGAACTATTTTTTAAATTTACTTGATAATACTCTGTATTTGCCAAATTACAGTTTTCGTATTGACCATTTTTCATATCTTTATTTTTAACTAAGTTTTCTTCGCTTAAAGCTATCTTTATTTTTTTCACATAACAATACTCATCTTCCGTTTCAAAAATTGTTTCATAGCCCATTTTTTTATAAAAATGATGATTATTAATCTGTCTACTAGACGTCTCAAGATCCCAAATTCTTACGCTTGGAAACTCTTCTTCTATAAAATCAATTACCTGTGCTCCAATTCCTATTCCTTGATGTTTAGGTTCTACAAATATACGATCAATTCTACCGTAAGACTTACCAGAAATCGTAACTATAATTCCCCCGATAATTTCTTTATTCATTATCACTTTGAAAGATTCCAGTTCTTCAATCGAATATTTCATCATTTCAACTGATGAATATCCTGGTGGTTGAATGTTATAATCAATTACACCATCTTGATCAGACAACCATTGTTTTGCTTCTTCATTGAATGTTCTTTTCATTATTTCTGTCAACTTTTCAGCATCTAAAATTGTAGCTTTTTCAATAGATATTATCGTCATTTTGTTTTCCCCTTAAATGTTACAAACCAATAATTTATATGTACAACAAAGTTATTAATTCACTTTTGTTTTTAATACTTTTCCCATTATTACATAAGGAACATCATCTTTACTTGGATGAAACGGTTCCAATACATTTACCCAATCTAATTTTCCATTCATCACTCCTATTTTTAGCGATTATATTTACTAGCATTTATAAATAATTACAAAATAAGGAATATTAAAACGAAATATTTATCTTCTCATTCATTTGCTAAATACAATAAACCTGCACAATAAAAAGCTCTGGAGCATTTTTATAAAAAATTCATGCTTCAGAGCTTTTGTATATTTTTAATTATTTCTTCGTTATGCGCCTTCCGTACCATAGTCTTCAATGGTTAGCTTAACATTATATTTAATTGGCGCCTTACTAAACACTTTATCCCAATCCTTTTCAACTTTCTTCCATACTTTTGGATACTTGATTTTCAAACGAGTATTAAAGCCAGCAACATCAGTTTTATATTCCTTTTGAATTTTTTGTAATGTATGTTTCACTAATCGCTTCACTTCTTGCTCCGCAGATTGCTCCGTCCTTTTGAGAAATGTATTTTTAAAAGCTTCCTCTGACTCAGACCAGTTTTCGGATAACCGGCCCACAGACTGCACATTGACATCGAATGAGATTTTATCCCCTTTAACATGGGGCGTAATTTTACTTTTCATAGATTTCACTTCATACATAACTAATTTTTTTGTCTTTTTATCATAACTTTTCACCAAGCCACTTTTCCCTTTTGCAGTTATCCACATTAAGCCTTCTAATTCATTCTCGTTTAAAAAACCACGAAGTTTTTTTGTACGCCCCTTAATTACAGCAGCACCTACATATTTCACTTCTCCGTTTATAGAAATCACATTTGGTAAAAGAAAACTCGCCCCAGATTTCACCTTTCCTGGTAGTTTAGCAAGCGGCATCGGTGGTAAAATTCGTGAGGATCTATATTGATTATCCTCGATATCAATCAAGCGAAATGCTGGAATTTCCCCTGGTTCTTTTGATTGTAACGCATCACTAGCTAGCCCTTTACTAACCATAATAAAACAACTAGGTCTCATCTCATTATCACGAACGTAGATGTCCAATAACTGCGTTAAATTATATGTTTGGGCGATACTTTCACTAACAACTATTACTTTCGTATGATGAAAAATGATAGGCCTTTGCCTTCTTAATGCAACTTCACGTATTGATTGATGAAGAGAATCTCCTGTTTCTGCAACATTCATATAAGCTTTTTGTTGTGATACTCCACCTTTGCCTCCGTCTGATGATGATTGTGCTTTAACAAATTGGTAGGTGGTTGTTATTAAATTCTTCTTTTTATATCCGCCGCCCTTTTCTTCAATTTCTTTCTCAATCTTTGTTTCTTTTTCTTTATCTACTGCTATACCTACGGCGAAACCTAACTCCTCAATTTCATGACTACTCCAGCATCCTGTAAGTAATAAGAGAAAAACGATTGATGTTATTCTTATAATAATTTTTCTACCTTTAACATTTTGGTTCATGCTTTTTTTTCCTCCCCTTCGAAATCATTAGGAGAAGAATCGGAAGAATACCAAATAATATTATCGCTGCGTTACTAATCAAATTTCCAAATTCAAATAACTCATTTATGTTTTTCGGAATTGCGGAAACGATATAAATTACTGGGAGTAATCCATACAAAAAGGAATGAATATTTTTATTAAAGAGCTGTGCTAACCCTAAAGCAGCTGCATAATAACAGATTGTATATGTTGCAAAGATTTGCATAATCCATATCACTAATAGCAAAGATTCGAACCGTTCAAAAATTAAACCTTGAATTTCAAAACTTCTCATAAGATCAATTGTAGGCCATGTTCTCATCAATACCCCATCGATAGAAAATGCACCAATAACCATTACAACTGTGATGACATAAAAAAGTAAAGGAATCATAGTGCCAATTATTACAACCCTTACACCTTGAGATGGCTTCTTCATAAAGGCTAAAAGTAACAACATAATTTCAGCACCCGAATATGCCATAGTTGTTGTTTTTAGGCCTTTTAATGCCGGAACAATCCCTAATCCTAATACAGGACGAAGATTATCGAGTTCAAATATTCCTATACTCATAAAAGATGTCACTAAGAAAATAAAAACTGTAATTGGAAAAATAATTTCAAATAAACGTGCTATCGCATTTATTCCGCCTAAATTTAAATATAGACTTATCCACATGAATGGCATAATAATAGCCCAGTCAGGCGTACCTTCTAGTAGAAAGAAACTTGTTATACCTTCCAACGTTCTAAGTTCAAATGACGAAAGTGTAAAAAAGTAACTGATAATCAATAAACTAATTAACACCCCAAACCATTTCCCTACAAGTTCTTGGCTATATTGATAAAATGTTTTTTCAGGAAATTGTTGACTTAACTTCACGATAATTATACCCGCAACCATCGCAATTAATCCACCTAAAATAACAGTTATCCAAACATCAGGTGTATTCACTTTCTCAGCCGCGGTTCTAGGTAAAGTGAGAATTCCGATAGCAAGTATATAATTGATAAGAATAACAGCTGCTTGTGAAGTAGGAATTTTATCCTTTGAGTTAGTAATCATTCCTCTTCACTTCCTTTCCGTACATAGTCTTTTAAATTCAACATTTTTGGACGTCGCTTCATCATCTGAATTGGCATACGAACAATAAAATCCTTCCAATCGGTAAATTGATATAAGACAGCCGGGCTAGCATAAGGTACACCAAAACTTTTAAGCCTTGAAATATGACTGCATATAAATAAGAAAAATAGAATAACTCCATATAATCCGAATATAGCAGCGAAAAACATAGCTACAAAGCGAAGAATACGTAATGGAATTGCTGTACTATAATGAGAAAGTGCAAAAGAAGAAATAGCTGTGGCCGCCACAACAATTACCATTATTGGACTCACAATTCCAGCTGATACAGCTGATTGCCCAATGATTAATCCTCCTACAATTCCCATCGCTGAACCAATAGGCTTAGGTAGTCGTAGCCCTGCTTCTCGTAAAATTTCAATTGCAATTTCCATAAATAATCCTTCTATAATTGCAGGAAACGGGACGCCTTCTCGCCCTCCTATAATTGAAATGGCTAACTTAGTTGGAATCAATCCAGGATGGAATGAAATAAATGAAATGTACAGAGCGGGAGCAAATAGAGAAATAATAGCCGTTCCAAAGCGCAATAACCGAATCAGCGTACCTGGTATCCAGCGTTCATAATAATCTTCGGGTGATTGCATCATCATACTAAATGTAACCGGAACAATTAATACAAAAGGTGTTCCATCTAATAAAATTGCAACCCTTCCTTCCATTAATGCAGCGATAACTTTATCAGGACGTTCCGTACTCTGTACTTGCGGGAAAGGACTAAGATAATTATCTTCAATAAGTTGTTCTATATAACCTGATTCTGGCACATTATCAATATTAATTTTCTCAATTCTCTTCTTAACTTCTTCTACTAATTCTGGATCAGCAATCTCTTTCATAAAGGCAACAACCAAGTCTTTCTTAGCCCGTTCTCCTACATGAAATTTCACTAATGATAATCCTTCATTTTCACCGTGTAACCGTAACAAAGCAGTATTGTCCGATAAAACTTCTGTGAAACCTACCCGTGGACCCCTAACCGATCCCTCTGATATTGGCTCTTCAATATTACGTGTTTTTCCTTTTTTTGTATTAAGTATTAATACATCTGATAATCCATCAATTAATAATGCCGTTGAACCCATTAACACCTTTGACATCATTTTTTGCACAGATTGTACTTCTTCCACTCCACTAATAGGAAGAACTCGGTTTTTAATAAACTCTTTTGAAACACTATCTTTCATATTAGATGATTCATCTTTATACTCATCAGGAAAATTACACATTAATGATTTCATAATGTGCATATCAATAAGATCTTTATCTGACAGCCCTTCTACAAAAACAAGAACTGCGCGGATGCTAGTCCCGCCGATATTAAACTCTCGACAATAAACGTCCGAATTATCAAGAGCCTCTTTTTTTATAACCTCTAAATCTAAATTGAAATTACCTGTAAAATAGGATTCAGGAACTTTAGTGGGCTCATCTTCATATGTATTACTTTGATCTTTTCTTTGATTAACCATTGAATCTTGAGCTTTCACCTTCATCACTCTTTCTCCAAAAAAGCTTCTTATACCATTCTTCTTTACATATCAATATTTGTTTTCACTTGAATGTAGTTCGTTATATTATTCTTTTTCTAATGTGCGAATCCAACTAAAAAATCTTGAAATTATATATGGAATGAATAGTACGATAAAGGCTTGTATAAAAACTTTCCACTCAGGTACATACAAAACAATCATGTCCCACATTTTAATCATCCTATAACGATAAATAATTTTAGAAATTCCTCACTCAATTGGAATTTCTTACGAATTATTATGTCTGATAAGAAAAATTTTAATGCACTTAAAACTTCATTTTACATTTCATCTATATTTTTCATTGTATATTCAAAATGATCATTCTATATCAGACCAACAAAAAAGAAGGTGGCCTAAAAATCAGTTTTACTGACTTTATCGGCAACCTTCTTTTATAAAGTATCTTCTTTTTGTAATTGCTTTTCTTCTTTCCAAAGCTTTCCTGGCCAAAAAGCGAAGCGTCCTAAAACGACTGTAATCGTAGGTACAAGCAGTGGTCTTACAATAAATGTATCTAGCAATACACCGATTGCTGTCACAATACCGAATTGAACTAAAACTTGAATTGGCAATGTACCTAATACTGCAAATGTTCCTGCTAAAATTAAACCCGCGGATGTAATTACACTACCTGTTTGTATAACACCATTTTTAACTGATTCTAAATGATTTTGTTTCTTTTTATTCTTCCATATTTCAGAAACCATAAAGATATTATAATCCTCTCCTAAAGCAACTAAAAATACGAATGCATATAACGGTATCGCACCTTGTATCGCGGGAGCTCCCATACCGAAATGCAGTAAAATCCAGCCTGCTCCTAATGCAGAGAAGAAAGATAAAACGACAGTTACAATTAAGTAAATCATCGCAACGATTGAACGTAAATACACGAGTAAAAGTAAAGCGATGATACTAATCATAACCGGAATAATAACCGCTTCATCCCGTTCAGTAATTTGCTTTGTATCATATAAGGAAGCTGTTTCTCCGCCAATCCATAAATGATTCTCAGCTTGACTAATTCCTTCATCTTTTAATACCTTTTCTACACTACTTTTCAATTTAGGGATTTGATCTAATGATTCAATGGAGTAAGGATTTTCCACTAAAGAAACTTCATACATTTGCAATTGATTATTTTCTTTTCCCTTCATTGGCTCTTTCACTTTATTAACAAAAGATAATTTCTCTATTTCTTGTTTAATAGGTAAATCTTTTCCCTTTGAATCAACTACAATCTTTACTGGCGCTAATTCTCCAGCTGAAAAATGATCCGTAATTAATGTAAATCCTTCGCGTGATGGCATATCTTTCGGGAATGATTCTAATAAGTCGTACGTGTATTGAATACGCGGTACAAATGAAGCCAAGCCTCCTAATAAAAATACGGTTAGCATAATAATTGTCCACGGTTTACTTACAACAATATCCCCAAGTTTTTTACTAAAGAACCCTTTAGTATTTTTTACTTTTACTACTTTCTTTTTCTTTCTTGCAAACTCTTCATTCATTTCAGCTGTTCTCGGTATGAACGGGAAAAATGCAACTCTACCGAAAATTAATAATAATGCTGGAAGAATCGTTAAAGCAGCGATTCCCATAATGAAAACAGCCACACTAAATGGAACTGCGAATCGATGAAAAGCTCCATAATGAGCAAGTAATAACGTTCCTAACCCTAATACTACAGTAAGTGCACTCATTATAATTGCTCCACCTGATGCTTTTATCGCAAGTTGCAATGCTTTATACTTACTTTCTTCTTCTAGCAAGTACTCTTTATATCTTGAAATAAGAAATAAACAATAGTCCGTTCCTGCTCCAAACAGTAAGACAGTCATAATCGATATAGCCTGTGCATCTACTTTAATCCATCCATTGTCTGCTAAAAAGCCCAGTGTCGGACTGATAATTCCATATGCAAAACCAACAACGAGTAAAGGTAAAATTGCTAAAATTGGTGAACGGTACAGTAAAATTAATAAAACCAATACTAGTAGTACAGTAGCAACTAATAATTTCACATCAGCTTGACTAAATAAACTTACCGCATCCGTTTGAATACCTACAGGCCCAGATAATCGAACATGTAAACCAGAGTCGGTAATTTTTTGTTTGAACGGATCTTCATCCACTTTACTATTCACTATTTTTCGTAACTCTTCTAAATTACCTTTTAATATATCCGTTCCAGCAGATTTATTAAAAAATATTGGTGTGACAAATGATGTACCATCTTTTGATGCACTTTTTGATAATACTTGCTCTGGAATTGTATCAAATGGTGGTAACAATGATTGTTCTTTTAAAGGGTCCGTTTTTAACTCTTTATAAACGTCCTGTATTAATTTGTAGTCTTTTGACTCTAATCCACCATCCCGATGCCATACAACTAACAACGGGTTTCCTGCATTATTAGGAAATTCTTTTTTCATAAGTGCTTCAGCTTGCTGTGACATAGCTGTTTCAGGTAAATTTTTCGGATTCGGTTCTTTCGTACTGTTTACTTGTGGTAACGTAAATGAAAGTACTAATGTAATAAGAATCCATACCGATAAAGTTATCCATTGCGTATTCTTCCCTGCTACAAGCCTCCCTAACATATGTAACGGGTGCTTTTTCATAAAACCCCACCTTCCTTTTTTCCTCCAATATTAATTATATATACTGGTCGGTTAATTAATCAAGAATGATTAAAAAATTATGTTATAATTATCTCAATAATAAATGTCAGGAGCGAATGTATTTGGATCAAAAACAACGTCCTCTCGGAAGGCCTCGTCAAAATAAAAATACAAAGTCTACAAAAGAAATCATTTTAGAAGTTGCAACTAGGTTATTTCTCACTCAAAATTATCAAGTTGTTTCAATGGATGAGGTCGCGAAAGAATGTGGAGTTACAAAAGCAACTGTCTACTATTACTATTCAACAAAAGCTGATCTATTTACCGCTACTATGATTCAAATGATGGTGCGCATAAGAGAAAATATGGATCAAATACTCTCTACGAATAAAACTTTGGAAGAAAGATTATTGAACTTTGCTACAGTATACTTACACGCAACGATGGATATTGATATGAATAATTTTATGAAAGATGCAAAACTTTCTTTATCTGAAGAGCAATTAAAGGAATTAAAAAATGCCGAGGATAACATGTATGAAGTGTTGGAAAAAGCGCTAGATAACGCAATTCTCCTTGGAGAAATTCCTAAAGGAAATCCTAAATTTGCTGCCCATGCTTTCGTCGCTTTATTATCAATCGGGAATTTTAAAGATGAGAATCACAATCCTACTCTTGCAAATATAGATGAATTAGCAAAAGAAATCGTTTCGTTTTATTGGAATGGATTAAGTCATCAAAATTAAATTGATTATATTTAATAAAGAGCACATTTGAAATTCCTTCAAACATGCTCTTTATTAATTTAAGGGTTTTATTTATATACTAGCAATTAAATTATACTTTAGCACCGATTAACAAAAAATTCTTATCTATAGCTCTTGAATTTGTGCATTTATATTCCCCTTACTTAATCCACCATGGTAACAAACTACAGAATCAATTTCTAGATTTAAATACTTCTTCAAAGAATTTTGCGCTTCTTTTATATCCAAAGTAGTTGGGGCATGAATTCCCCCTAAAATTCCGTTTACACTATACATTGAATCCCCAGCGATAAGAGTTTTACTTTGTCTCAAATATAAACTAATATGACCAGGAGTGTGCCCTGGGGTATGAATAATAAGAATACCACCGCAATATGGAAGTTCTTGGCCTTCAACCAAAGTATCATCCACTTTTCCTTTTGGTGGATTCTGTACTTGTGCATCCTTCAACAAAGGTAACTCCCCCTCGATATATGGCTTATCTAGATCGTGAGCATAGACTTTTATATTACTTCCACAGTTTTGTAATAGTTCAGGAAGACTACCTATATGATCTATATCTTGATGCGTCAAAATCACGGCTTTTAGTTTATCAAACGATACTCCAACCTTACCCATTTCTATTCGTATATCTTCAATTTGTCCAGGAAATCCAGTATCTATTAAAACTGCCATTTCATCATCCCATAAAAGAATTGGGTGAATAATATACTCTTGAAACTCAAGATGTAACATCTCTACCCCTTTAGCAATCTCCATAACATTATTCTCCTTTATAACGAAATTTTTGAAATCTAAAAATTGGCCTGATAAACAAGTAATTCTAAATTACAAAGCCCCGCTATCGTTTAATATGTTTCGTCATACCAATCGAAAATCCCTCAAATCCAATTGATTCATAGTAAGATTTTAAATCTTCAACACACATAAGTTGTGGAATAACTCGTTTTTGTTCACAGTGCCGGATTAATCGTTCCACTATTTCCTTTCCAACGCCCATGGACTGATACTCTGGCATTACACATACACCGCAAATAATGCCCGTTATTACACCATCTGATATTACTCGTCCCATCCCAATTAATTGTTGCTCTTTAAAAGCATATATCACATACCAACTTTGTTTACACATTTGCTCTAACTCATTAACCGATAATTCAAGAGAATTCCATCCTAAAGATTCATACATAGTTAATAATTCATTGAAATCTTTAGGGGGTTCAATCGTGTAATTTAAAATAGTTTTCATGTAAATACTCCTTATCATCCTTTTTGTTTTTATTCCATAAAATTTTTGACCGTCGTTAAACTGACTAGAACAATACTTCAATAAAAAAAAATGAAACTCCTTCTCTTTAAAAACATAAGGAACTTAATAAGATTGGTACCATATATATTTCTCTATTTAATATTTGTTTAATATATCAACTAATGGTGAGTATAAAATATATACATTTCAACCATCACCAAATACTGAATCTAAATTACAATTATACGAAAAAGAAGGTATCTCATCTTTGTGAGATACCTTCTTTTATATCAATCCATCATTATATTATCAACCAAAAATCATACAGCTACATACGATAAGAACAAACAAAACTAATAAACTATTTGAGAAATAACCCATAGAATACTACCCCTTTATTTCATTATGTAAAAGATTTTACCATAAAATTATTAATAGTATAATGACTGAAAAAGACATTGGCTTCATTAGTTTTTTATGTATAAAGTAATATTTTATAATCTTTCTACTCACCGCTCATAAAAAACTTTAACTTTTCCTCTACTGCATCTCTCACGATTTAAATAACATTGATATTAGTAAATAAACAATTACTAATATCAATGTTATTATTTGATTTTAAGTAAAAATAGTAATAAAATAATTACTAAATTGATAAAGGACACGAAAAATAATGACTAATAAAGAATTAATAAACGAATACATGAATTTATTATTAAATATGTCAGGTACTTTCAAATTATTATCAGAGAAATCCACTGAATTTACACATTTAGAGCAACACATAGTTGAGTATATTGCCCAGCAAAAAGTCGCTGTAAATTTAAAAATGATTGCTAGTTATTTAAACATACCTAAACAACAATTAAGTGTAACCGTTCGTAATTTAGAGCAAAACGGATACATTGTAAAAAAACAAGATACAGTAGATAAACGAGCTGTTTTAATTTCCTTAACAGATAAAGCTGAAAAAGTACATTATGAAAGATGGAAACAAATTTATAATAATTTCACTAGTAATCTTGAAAAACTCAGTGAAGAAGATCAACGTGATTTAACTTACGGACTGTATAAAACAAATAAAATGCTATCAAAAATGCTAAATAACGACTAATCATATATATATGATATTTTTTTATTATTAAATGGAGGACGTTTCATGGTTAAAGAAATAGATTTACAATCAGTTCAAGGTACTATGCTTATTCCACTATGGGGACGAGCATATGGTAGTGAGAAAAACAAGGATATTTTAGATGATACGGAAGCTATTCGGATTATTAAAGAATGCGACTTTGATTTCTCTAAAATAGCAGATACATTTGGCGAATATGGATGTATCACTTACATTACCCGTGCAAGAAAAATAGATGATACTATTAAACAATTTATTAGAAAACATCCGAATGCTACTATAGTAAATATCGGTTCTGGACTAGACACTACTTTTTCAAGAATTGATAACGGTACTATACAGTGGTATAACCTTGATTTGCCTGATGCGATCGCTTTCCGCAAAACATTAATTGAAGATACACCACGAAATATAAGCATTGCCAAATCATTTTTTGACACTTCTTGGTTCAACGATATAAAATATGATCCAAAAGACGGTATTCTTTTTATATCAGCAGGTGTGTTTTATTACTTTAAAGAAGAAGAACTGAAGGAGATATTTGTCGCTATGGCAAAACGTTTTACTGGAGGAGAGTTATATTTTGATGCCGAATCAAAGTTCGCACTGACACTTTCGAATGCTACTGTAAAAAAATCTGGTAATAACGGCGCTATGATGTATTTTTACGTAAATAATCCAAAGACAATAGAAAAGTGGTCTTCTAACATAAAAATATTAAGCTGCTCCCCTTTCTTTAAACATATACCTACAAATAAAGATTGGGATGGAAGTACACGAATTATGATGCGGATTGTAAATTTAATAAAGATGTTGAAGTTCGTTCATATACGGTTTGAAAAATGATAAATCTATAGCTTATATATTAATCATATATAAAAGAAGACCTCGATTTTATTAAATTCATATAATAATCTATAGGATAGTTAGTCCATTATGAGGGCTAACTATCCTTTTTTATTTACATAATGAATGAAATAAGTAAACAATAAATATTTAGTTTAATCAGTATAATAAAGATATATAACTTGAAACGTTCGATTGGTTTTGGGAGGAGGACATAGCCTCGGTGCGAAGGCAACACTCCGCTTTCGAGGACATGCTTCAGTTATAGTTTGTCACTATTTGAATTATAAATCAGTTATTTTATCTTTATCTGGATTCTTGCCCAAACTAATGACCTCTTCTCCTTTTCAATAGTTTCGAGTTAGGTCCGGGATTTCTAAAGGTCGCGTACGTTCCAAACAATCTCACCGCGCTCGTCCCACGTACTGTGATGCCTCTTAAATCCTATCTTTTCTAACACCCGGAAGGACGCAACATTCCAAGCGCCTACAGTCGACCAAAGTCTGTGGCGCCCCGTAGCAATCGCAGCGTCCAGCACAACAGATGCTGCCTCAGTCGCATAGCCTTTGCCATGAGCACTGCGGAACAACTCGTATGCGATCTCCGGCTCTTCCAGTGTGGAACGACCGATAATCAAGCCACAGTATCCGATGAAATCACCTTCGTCTCGTCGGCGAATAGTGAGAAGGGAAATGCCATTTTCGCCTGCTCTCTTACGCATCTCGATAAGCTTGCTACGAACGGCGTCAAGGGTTGGCATATCCACACCACGTTCGCCAATTAATTTTCTCATCCAGACTGAATCGGATTCCTCCCACATACTCAGATCAAGTCGTTCAGTTTTCAGCTGGAACTCCATAGCTTTAAATAAAGCTGTCATAGTGGAAACCTCCTAGTTATGTCACTGCACTCATAATATAATGTACACCATCTTCCAACATGTACTGAATCACTTATTTTCTCTCCTTATCGCTCATTTACTACCACCTAAATGTATATGTTCTAATTATTAACACCTTTTTCCTTTAAATTCTTTAGACCCTATCCTCATTTATAGTAATAGCTTTCTTATTCGAAAAAAGATTTTTAAAAATTCCTACCCCTACAATTAATAGACCTATACCAATTAATTTATTTATTTGTATAGGTACTCTCTCCATTCCAAACAATCCAAATGTATCAACACATAATGCAACAACTAATTGAGTAATAAGGCTAATGAGCACCGTATAAGCTGGACCTAAACTCTTTATTGCACCCATTATACAAATAATTAATCCGATACCAAACAATCCACTTATATAAAATAAATAATTTGCAGTATAAAAGTTAACGCTTATACTTTTCTCTGTAATGATATGAAATAAAACAGAACTTATGAGACCTATTCCAAGAACACATGCAGTTGTTAACCACTGTCCTACAATTTCATTCACTTTCGTATTAAAAACAGATTGTAAGCTAATTAATATTCCAGCTAATATAGCTAAACTAAATCCAATCATAACCCTTCTCTCCCTTTCATTACTCATATATATTATCTTTAGCAACTTCCTTCATTCTAGAAAAATCTTTAATTACAATAACTCCATTATTCTTTTTAATTAATTTTTCACTATAAAATTTTTGTAAAACTCGAATTACATGCCTATAACTTACACCTATAAAATCTGCAATACTTGATACAGAAGTTGAATCTAAATCCTCTTTATACATATTCCCATTACTATCCGTTGAAATCGAAAGTAAATAACTAGCTACACGTACTTCTACCGGATAAAGTAAATTTAGAGCTGTAAAACGAGTTGATATTTTTAACGTGTTCGCAATGTTTTCAAGCAAGAACTTCATAAATATAGGATCATGTAATAACTTATTTCTAATAACTGTATTAGAAATGGAGATTGCTACAACATCTGAACAAGCTTCAACAACATTATGTGCTTTGCTATTTTGTATTAATTCAATATCACCAACAATTGCTAATGGATTGATAAAGCGAAGGATTAGTTTCTTTCCTTCTGGTGTAATCGTGTAAACTTTTACTTTTCCTTTAATAACAAAATATAAACGATGAATTTCATCATCTTTATCGCAAATAAGCTTGCCTTTTTCAAAATGATTTACTTGAAAATTGTCAGTACTTATTCCTGAAAAAATTTCAAGTATATTATAAGCTTTCAAATATTGAATAATTAAGTCTGATTTATTATCCACTTACAGTCCCTTCTTTCCTTACATATTAAACACAAAAATACCTAAAATCATTACTATTGTCCCCACAATATGGTATCTCTCCATTTGTATCTTTTTTATATGAAATAATCCTTTCATTTCAATAACAGTAGCTGTTAATAATTGAGCAACCATAAGTGTTCCAGCTGTTAATGTAACTCCCATTGAATATATCGCCATTGTTTCCGCACAAATAATCAACCCACCAAGTGCGCCAGCTGCTAAATATACTTTTTTTACACCCTTTAAATCCGTTACTTTCTCTTCTTTCTTTAACAAAAATATAGTTGTTGCAATAAGAAACCCAATTAAATGCGTCATAATACTCGTCGACCATATACCGATATCTGAACTAAGTTTCGCATTAAACGTACCTTGAAGTGTAATGAATACTCCTCCAAAAACTGAAAGTAAAATACCTTTCAAAAAAATCATCTCCTAATCTTCTATCTATGATTTAATTAAAAGCTACAATACTACAACGACAAAAGGACAAATGTCACATCGATATGAAAATAATTAGTAATGTACACGAAAAAACACATCTCAAAATATGTGAGATGTGTTTAAAATATTTAATCCGTATATAATATTTTAGTAATTAAAACTACGCTACATTAACAGCTTTATTCTTCAAAACAAACTTTCCAAATAAGAAACGTACAAGAGGTCCCATTATTATTAATTGAAGTGGGTACGCCATAATGAAATTTTTAATGAAAATCGAGAAATAAATTGAAGCGAATGAGTCACCATGTAACCCATTATGTAAATACATCATAGCCATTCCGTAAAATGACATAAAGAATACCATTCCGATTACCATTGTTGTTGCCATCGCAATAATCATGTTTACTTTTTTTGATTTATCAAATGGTAATGCAAATACAATCTTTTTCGCACACGGTCCAACGATACATATTTCAATTAATAGCGCAATAATAAATCCAATTATTAGTTCTAATGCGATTTCCTTAATATGAATTGGTCCTCCTGCTCCATTCATTAATAAATTGTAAAACGTCATAACGATAACCATCCCGAGGCACATCATCATACCAAATTGGAGGTTTTCCTTTCTTGTTGTTGGCAATTTTCATCATCCCTTCTCTTTGAGTCTTTGTCATTATATCGATATTGGAAACTCCTTCGTAAGTGAACATTTTGTGAACATTTTTAAAGCGTTTACGTGCATTTCTTCCACTCTTCACTCCAATCCTCCCACTTTATAACTTTTTACTTACAAAGGTTTTATATATTTTGATGTTGAATTATTAAATTTAATATTGAGTTATATGATAATTACTACTAGGAGGATAACCATGAATAAAGCAGAATTTTACGCATATCACATCGTTACAAGGAAAACAATGAGTATCGGAAAAATCATTCACTTTGACAAAAATCAAACTAATACCCTCTATCACTTCTTTTTTGAAAGAGAACAATTAAATTCTAATGATGAAGACTCCATTCAAATTTTAAAAAGGCATTATATCAATGAGGAATTACATATAAATAATGAAAATGCTAAAGTAGTTCTGAATTATATAGATCAAACAATTAGAGCGGTTAGAGAAACGATTGTAGAAATGGTTAGACTGCAAGAATTTCCTGAATATCCCTCAAGGTTGTCTTGCTTATATGCTTCCAAAAGCTATGAGGATGCTTTGAAATGGAAAGCGCTATTTGATTCTTATAATCGAGAAGTTTTGCAGATTGTTAAACTACGAGTAATCGGAAGTTCTTTTGAAGGTGATGGAAACCTTTTGCCGAAAGAAGATGGTATTCCTTTCGCTCAAAAAATGGAACAAGCTAGAGAGTATTGGAAAGGAAACGTTAGAAATGAACTTCCTGAGTTACTGATTAATGGGAGAATTGAAGTGGTGGAAATTATTGATGATTTTTCATCAATTAAAATTTAATTCCTGGTTAAATATTAAAGAATGGAGATTAAAATGATGAAAAAAGTGTACTTCAATCATGATGGTGGTGTAGATGATTTAATATCACTATTTTTACTACTCCAGATGGAAAATGTAGAACTTACAGGTGTTTCAGTTATTCCTGCAGATTGTTATTTAGAACCAGCAATGTCTGCCAGTCGTAAAATTATAGATCGCTTCGGCAAAAATAATATTGAGGTAGCAGCGTCCAACTCTCGTGGGAAAAACCCATTTCCAAAAGAATGGCGGATGCATGCATTTTATGTAGATGCTTTACCAATTTTAAATGAGTTTGGGAAAGTTGTTACACCTGCATCAAAAAAACCTGCACATCATCATATAATAGAGACTCTTCTACAAACTGATGGAAAAATAACTTTATTATTTACAGGGCCCCTGACTGACCTTGCTCGTGCACTATATGAATCTCCAATAATCGAAGATAAAATTGAACGTCTCGTTTGGATGGGCGGTACATTTCGTACTGCAGGCAATGTACATGAGCCAGAACATGACGGAACAGCCGAGTGGAATTCATTTTGGGATCCCGAAGCAGTAGCTCGTGTTTGGAATGCTAATATAATCATTGATTTAGTAACTCTAGAAAGTACAAACCAGGTTCCGCTAACTATAGACATACGTGAACAGTGGGCAAAAGAGCGTAAGTATATTGGTGTTGATTTCCTTGGTCAATGCTATGCAATGGTCCCCCCTCTCGTTCACTTTTCAACTAACTCTACCTACTATTTGTGGGATGTATTAACTGCTGCGTTTGTTGGGAAAGCTGATCTTGCAAAAACAAAAACGATTACTAGTATCGTTCATACATACGGACCCAGCCAAGGACGTACAGTGGAAACTGCTAACGGAAGACCAGTAAATGTCATTTATGATGTAAAACGTGATGCATTCTTTGAATATATTACTGAATTAGCTAAAAAAGCTGCTAATCACAACCAGTGTTGAAATCCGTATAAACCCAGTTGATGAGCCAGCAAAAAGATTTAGAAATTGGTTGGGGCTGGATATTTAATTATTAAAAAGAGTATTGAATTAATTTTCAATACTCTTTTTGTGCAGTTACATTGCATTTGGTCAGAACAAGCATCAATTGATTTAGAGCTAGGTTTTACAGATTAACCATTTCATAACCATTTACAAAGTACGTTATTGTTTCTAGCTCATCTTCATTTAATTCTCTATCTAGTTCTTGTTTATATGCTGCCTTTATCTTCTCTTCATCGCCTTTATGAGTTTCCGTATAAGTTCCTACTGTTTTTAATAAACGAATCTCTCGCAAAAATTCATTTCGATCTATAGCTTCCCCATGTGAAAGAATATAGGTCTCGGCATCAAATTTCTCTAATTCTTGTATCAGTTTAAACGTTCGTTTCGTCGTATAGTTCCACTTAGAAGAAAAAATATTTGCATAAATACAATCTCCTAAAAACAATATCTTTTCTTCTTTAATATAAATGACAACAGAGTCATGTGAATGGTCTCCGCCCACATGCTCTAACACACATGTCACATCACCAAGGTCTAATTCAAGTTGCTTCTGAAAGGTTAAGGTCGGCGGAATAATTTGAATATTTCTTGGTTGTTCACTGAACTCTTTTTTTATACAGTCCGCACAAAATTCAATTTCTGTGCCTTCTTTTACTCGTGTGTCCAACGCGTCATCTGTCCATTTATAAGAAACTAGTTTCTGCATCTCTCTTTTCGTTTCAGAATGCGCAATAGATAATGCACCTTGTAGTACAGGTAATCCCAAAATATGATCCCAGTGCCAATGCGTTAATGCTACAAAATCAGGATTTGAGATATTTTGCTCTTTTAGCATTTCTAAAAACAATTGTGTATGTGCTTCTGAATTACCTGCATCTATCATCAAAGTCTTTTCTTTTCCAACTACCATTCCTAAGATAGGTCTATCGGTCTCGGAAAAAGGTGTCATATACCAAAATGAGTTTCCTATTTTTTTAATTTGCTGCATAACTATTGCCTCCATTTTATGAATGTGTAACAATTTCCAGCCGAGAAAATTCTTTATTTTGTATTTTGATTACTATTAAATAACAATGTCAGAAATGAAATCATTCTACATTTTTTATTATCTAGTGAAATACAAATACTAATTTCAACAAGGGAATCCTTTCTCAACATTTGTTACTTTTAATCTATTTTACGCTACGAATTTACATGTAAATTATATTACAATTTGTATAAATGAGATACATTTTACAATATCGAAGGGGTGTTGAACCTGGAATGCAAAGGAAACAATCATTCCCTATTTCGGTAATGTGTTAACAGGTAAAGAGTTGATCAATCAATGAATTTAATGAGGATGGCTACCATGTTATCAACTGAATAAAAAGCAGCAACTATACAGTTGCTGCTTCCAACATTTCTTTTTGTATTTCAACACGTTTGATTTGGTGAGGGTCTTTAGAAAGAATTTTAAATGCATATCCTTCGCTATTTACTGTTTGCCCTTCCTGGATATCATAATTCTGCATCAGAATCCAACCACCAATCGTGTCAACATCACTATCATTCATATGTAATCCTAGTAAATCATTTAATTCGCTAATTAATACTTTACCTTCTACGACAACATGACCTTCATTCATTTGCTGGATGGGCGGACGCTCATCTTCATCGTATTCATCACGTATTTCTCCTACAATCTCTTCCAGTATATCCTCAATGGTTACAATACCAGCCGTACCGCCGTATTCATCATATAACACAGCCAACGGAATACGTTTCTTTTGCATTTGTAGTAAAAGATTATGTATTGGTATGGTCTCAATTACTTCAATTACTGGACGCGTATACGATTGAATAGAATTGAATTCTTTTATTTCCTTATTCATATAACGAATAAAGAAGTCTTTCACATTCACCATGCCAATGATTTCATCTTTATCTTCCCCAAATACTGGGTAACGTGTATACTTTTCATCACGGATTATTTTCATATGGTCTGCTAAAGAATTATCTACATGTAACCCTATAATTTCTGTACGGGGGACCATGATTTCTTTCGCAATACGATTATCAAATTCAAAAATATTATTTACATATTTGTATTCAGCTTGATTAATTTCTCCACGTTCATAACTTTCAGAAAGAATCAATCGTAATTCTTCTTCTGTATGTGCTACATCATGCTCTGATGCAGGTTTTAAGCCGAACATTCCTGTTATCATCCTTGCAGAGCCATTTAACAAGCGAATAAACGGATACATGATTTTGTAGAACCAGATAAGCGGAGCCGAAAGTAATAAAGTAACCTTCTCAGCCTTTTGAATCGCGAATGTTTTTGGTGCTAATTCACCAACTACAACATGTAAGTACGTCATAATAGTAAAAGCAATTCCTAAAGATAATACACCTGCAATGGAAGGATTGATGTTCCACTTATCAAATAAAGGATGTAAAAGTCTCTCAATCGTTGGTTCACCTAGTGCCCCGAGTCCCATTGCTGTAACTGTAATCCCTAATTGACAAGCTGACAAATACTCATCCAAGTTTGATGTCACTTTCTTAGCTGCCAGCGCACCCTTCTTTCCTTCTAATACAAATTGATCAATCTTTGATCCTCTTACTTTTACAATAGCAAACTCAATTGCTACGAAAAATGCAGTACATGCGATTAAAACCACTACCATGATTAAATTAAATATGTCCAACTAATTCCCTTAGCTTCCTTGAAACTAAAGGATTCACCTCCTGATATATTTTCTCTTTCCAGACCTACTTCATACACATTGACATGAGATTGTATAAAATCTACATTCTCAAAATGATGAGGGGTACTCTGAGAAAATCGAGGTCATTTAGCCACCTATCCGAGTCAACATCTGAGTCCAATACATTTCCACCGCCTTGATTAAATTATCTATATGTTAGCATGAGAAATAAATCCCAGTCAACGTTTACATTTTGTATACCCTGAAATTCAAACAAAAAGCTTCTCTTTCCTGTGACATAAAACCGCTTAATGTGTGCATCAACCACTATAACATTTCCTTCGCTGCCACTAACTATATTATTTTTTTGTTCATTATTTACATTCCTTCTCACATTAAAAATAAAGCGAAGAAACATTTATCAATCTTTTTTTAAAATATTTTGACACACATATTAATAATAACTAATACGATTGTTCAACTCAAATGATTTAGATGTGAAAGCGAAGTTCATACATGGCTTTACCGATAAAATAATGTTACAAATGCTTCAATGTATCATAGGTGGGGAAAAACAGTTTCTTATTTAAATGTCATCCTCTTCTTGTTTTTCAAAATCACTCCATGTCCAATTGGTCCAATCATTATTTACTTTCCCTACAGTTATCAAATTCACATTATTTAATTCAATCGCTTTAGCTAAACTTTGAAAGAATATGCTCTCACTCGGTTTTTGATCATCACTTATATCAGGATGTTCCCATTCTTCTGTTTGATAAAATAGATTTGGTTTAAATTCTGCATTGGCTTCATCTAATATGTCCGAGGGATTTACCCAGAATTTCTCCTTATATTTAGAAGTTAAAAAACGAATAAGTTTGGTAGGATGAAATGAATCAGTTTCAATTCCTAAACGCTTATACTCTTCTACAGTTGGTGTTAAAGTGATACGTTCTCCTTTCAAAAGTAACTCCATATGAAAAGGATCTACAAGGAAATGATCTTCATCATCGTACCAATATTCTTCATTTACAAGCGTTAAGATTTCATCGAAACATGAAAAGAATCCTTGCTGTCTCATGCTATTACTATACACATAGAAGTTATTCGATATCTTAAGGTTTGCATCAACGCCCACAACCTCAAATACAATGAGCCACTTGTCTTCCTCTCGAAAAACAGATATTCTGGATTGTGCTAAGTCAAAATTATAGTTATCAAGTACTGGAAAATCAAACTCCTCCGCGTACCTATCTAGTGTTTCAAGTGTTTTTTCTGCTTTCATAACATTACTCTCCATAAAGTTAGTATAGTAAATTTTTATTACATTCGTTTTTCTTTATTTAACTCATAAACATTATCTAAATACCAGGACATTTTTTTATGTCCCTCTAAACTGGCAAACATCCAGTTTTGTTTATTTGTATATTATATAAAACTCTAATGGCTCAGTAAACAACATTTGATTATGACCTTACCCTTCATTTTCTTTATACACAGTCCCCACCATAGCACTCCACTGCAGCTCCTCTTATTCTTCCTTACAATTAAAACAAAGACACATAGTCTATTGTTAATGTGAAATACAGTTTGATCATTTTTTCTAATAACTTACTATATAACAATCCTCCTGCAACTCATTCCCCTCCCAATCATTGTATATCTGTAACAATTCAAACCCATTCGCTACAAGTAATCTTTCTAATTCTTGCGGATACGTATACCGAAGATCTATTGTTGTTTTCAGTTCCTCTACTAGCGCATTATCCTCATAAAACCTTCTTGTTGTTATGTAGTGCTGTATTTGTTGAATTGAATCATAATTCATCTCAGTATATAAATCACATCTTCTTCCCTTTTCATCTGTAATAGTTGTCCAATATTCTTCTGTAGGTGGTTGTATTAATTCTTCCTTTGACGGAAAACGTGTATCAAATATGAATATACCATTATCAGTTATTACATTATGAATCGATGCTAATAATTGATTTTGATGTGTATTAGTAAGAAAATGTTGGAATCCATGTCCTACCATAAATGCTAACGGAATTGCTTCTTCGACGCTCAATTGCAAGCAGTCTTGCTGTAACCACTTTATATTCTTTAAACTCGCAGATTTACTCTTCGCTTCAGCAAGCATTCCTTCATGTATATCTATACCAATCATTTGATACCCTTTTTCGATAAAAGGAATAGTGACTCTCCCTGTTCCACATGCAATATCTAAAATCCATTCATTTTGTATATTTATTTTTTACGCCCATGATAGTAAAAACGGAAAATCTGAAAAACTTTTATTTTCTATATCATATCGTTTTGGATTTTCATATTCAGATAAGTTCCATTTTGTTTGCACTTACATTCCCCATTTCATTTTAATATATAATTTATAATGAATTTACAGTTTTTTCTCTATAATTAGTCATAATAATTTGGACTAATCTCCCTCCCCCATTAGTAAGCTGAAAACAAGGGGATAGAATTGGAGTGTGATGATATGGAACGTTTATGGATTCCTATAATCGTTACGTTTTTTTCGTTCGGTGGATTACTATTAGGAGGTGCTGTTGGAGTAGCAACACGCCAACTAATTGAAGAAAAGATGCATCGCTTATACGCATTATGTGGTGGGATTTTGCTTGGGCTTTTATCACTTGAAATTATTCCTGAAACATTTTCAAGCTATGAAATAATTGGGCCTATGCTCGGTATAGCTATCGGTATTTTAGTTATGAGCCTATTAGATAACTATTGTCATCATCCGATTATACATAAGAAAGATCAACAAGCATGGCAAACCTTCCTTTTTCTTTCTTTTGCTATATTCATTCATAATATGCCGAGTGGGTTTGCGTTAGGTACAGCTTTTATAAATCATAATGACTCTGCCATTCCTTTCTTACTTGCGATTGTCATTCACCATATTCCAGAAGGGTTAGCTTTAATTATTCCATTTCTTTTTACAAAACATAAATATATTTCATTTTTATTAACAACTTTATTACTTTCTCTTATCCTAGGTACCGGTACTGTTTTTGGCATTATGATGGACGGGAAAGCGCTCCATTTACAAGGACTTATTATGGGAAGCGCAATTGGTTCTCTTGGCTATGTCACAATTCACGAAATGCTTTGGAAAGCAAAAAAACAGCTATCTCTCCTTCCGTTTCTATCGTGGTCTATTAGTGGATTTTTATTAATAATAGCCTTCACTCTTTTCACTGGACATCATTAAAACAAATAAGTTATATCATTTGTATATTTTCCCTTTTTCTCCAAAACATAATAGTATCTACCTATTATAAGGAGGAACGATTATGTTTGGAAAAACAGCCGGTGAAGCATTAGTGGATCTTTTAATTGACTGGGGTGTAGAACACATATATGGTATGCCTGGAGATTCCATCAATTCTATAATTGAAGCTTTAAGGAAAAAACAAGATAAAATTAAATTTATTCAAGTTCGCCATGAAGAAGCTGGCGCATTAGCAGCGGCAGCCTATGCGAAATTAACAGGAAAACTTGGTGTTTGTATGGCTATTGCAGGACCTGGAGCGATTCATTTATTAAATGGTTTATACGATGCAAAACTCGATCAAGCTCCTGTACTAGCAATTTCAGGACAAGTAGAAAGCGATTTACTCGGAACAGATTTTTTCCAAGAAGTAAACTTAGAAAGAATGTTTGATGATGTTGCGGTTTATAACCAACGAATAATGTCAGCTGAACAGTTACCTGCTGTAGTGAATCAAGCGATTCGAATGGCATATACAAAAAAAGGTGTCTCTGTTCTTACAATTCCAGATGATGTTCCAAAATTTGAAGTAAAAAATGGTGCGCGCATTACAAACTCTTCCTTTACATTACCAGAAATATTTCCGCAAGAAGAAGATTTAGCTGTAGCGAAACTCGCACTTAATGAAGCGAAAAAACCTGTTATTTTAGCCGGAAAAGGAGCTAAACATGCGAGAGAGTCTTTACTTGCATTTGCAGAACATATCGGTGCTCCAATCGTACTTACATTACCAGCTAAAGGGATTGTTCCTGATGAACACCCTCTTTGTATCGGTGGATTAGGATTAATCGGGACGAAACCTTCTTATGAAGCAATGAAGCATGCAGATACTTTAATTATGGTTGGTACTTCTTATCCGTTCACTGGTTTCTTACCCGAAAAAGCAAAAACACTTCATATTGATACAGACCCTGCACAAATCGGGAAACGTTATACGACAGATATCGGCTTAGCTGGTGATGCTGATAAAACATTAAAATGGTTAATTGAAAATGTAGAAAAACACGAGGATCATTCCTTCTTAGAGCATCATCAAGAAATGATGAAAAAGTGGGAAGAAAAATTACACACTCAAGAAGAAGATTCTTCTACTCCAATTAAACCACAACGAGTTATGCATGCACTGCAGAAAGTAGCAGAAGATGACGCAATTCTTTCAGTCGATGTCGGAAATGTAACAGTATGGACTGCAAGGCACTTCCGTATGACAAACCAGAAATTTATCATTTCTAGTTGGCTTGCAACACTTGGCTGCGGTTTACCTGGTGCACTTGCTGGACAAATTGCTTTCCCGGATAAACAAGTGTTTGCAGTTTGTGGTGACGGCGGATTCGGAATGACAATGAACGATTTCGTAACAGCTGTTAAATATAAACTACCAATCGTTGTCATTGTATTAAACAATAATAAAATTGCTATGATTAAATTTGAACAAGAAGTTATGGGAAATATCGAATTCGGTACAGACTTAACGAATCCTGATTTCGCAAAATACGCAGAGGCGTGCGGTGGTATTGGATACCGCGTCGAACAGTTAGATGACTTACTTCCTGCCTTTGAAAATGCGGTAAAACAAAGTAAACCATGCATTATTGATGTAGTTGTAGATGTAAATGAAGCACCAATGCCAGCAAAAATCACATTTGGTCAAGCAGCTGGTTATACGAAACATATGATAAAGGAATTATTTGAAGAAGGTAAGATTGATTTACCACCACTTTAAACAAAAAAGATAGCTGAAAACAATTTGTCTTCAGCTATCTTTCTTTATTTTTGTACCTCTCTATGAAATGAAAAATCATTCACGGTAGGCTGTATTTGTTTCTCTACTTTCACCTCTTCCTTCTTCTGTTTCGCTCTTCTAACATTTCCTAGTTTAATCGCATCTTGCATACTATTACTAATCAGATTTCCTGACAAAATTGTCATACTATAGAAAGCGATTGGTATAAGTACAATCCATGTATGAGTAGTTAAGTGACGGAAGTTTTGACCAATTAACCCTGTCCACTCTTTTGTTACACTATCTGCATCTATACCGCCAAAAATTATTGTTCCGCCAAAAAATAATCGCAACAAACCAAGATGCAAGAGGAGTAATAAAGTACTTACAAATTGCTGGGCTACTAATAAAAGAAATGATGGTAACATATGCGGCCATACATGGCGTCTCAACCTCTGCCACTTACTTCCGCCTAGCACAGTGGCCGCCAACATAAATTCTTCATTCTTAATACGTTTTACTTCTTGCGCCACGTACAACATAACAGTCGGTACAGCAAGGCACGCAAGAACTATAATTTGAAACGCAACCCGTAAATGAAACGGAGCAGCAGCCTCTCCACTTTCGAACATTAAAACTGCATTTAACATAAAATAGGAAATCATAATCATTGGTACAATACTAAACGGATCAAAAAAAGATGAGATTACTGGAAATGAGCGTTTACTGTACATACCAAGTAATAAACCAATAGCTCCTCCAATTACTACACGTAAAACTGCGATAACGACACTTGCACCAACTGTCCATTTCGCTCCTTCTATTATTAACTGGAACAGGTCACGGCCTTTCTCATCAGTTCCAAACCAAAATTTACTCGACGGTGAAAACGGAGCAGCCTCTAATTCTCCTTTTTCGTTATACATCATCGTTAGTTCACGAATATTCCCATCGAAAAACAGCGTATTTCCAATACTAACAATCATTAGTACACTCAAAAAAGTAACACCTAGCCAAAATCTCACATCTCTTTTTACAACTTGCCACATGTTACACACGCTCCTTTATAACATTTTGTAAAAGCGTATGTAATAAACGAAATAGTATAAAAAGCGGTACGTATAATAAAACTAAACTCACTGTAAATATTTCTAATTTTGAATTTTCTTTCACGAAAACGAACATACCGTACGTATTAAACAGCCATTCAATAATATATAAGTTTGATAACATAAATAAAATATTCGTTTTTGCATAATAGACTGTTGTTAACAGGACATTTCTTGAAATATGGTGCGTCAAAATATGTCTTAAACTTAGCCCTTTACTCTTAGCAAATATACTATAATCTTTCTCTAATTCTTCTCTGAAACGTAATAGTAGTAACTTAATAAATAATAATGTTGTAGGTAAAGTAAGACATATTATTGGTAACAGGCGAGCCCTTTCCTCTCCAAGTCCTGCAAATTTCACTGGCATAAAACCTGTCTTTTGAAAGATTATTACTACTAGAAGTTGAGATAATAAAATTAATAAAATGTCCGGAATACTTTCAAGTGCGACGAAAATCCCATTCCACATACGTTGCTTTGATTGAGAGCGCTGTAATACCCACACAACGATAAGATACGCAATGAGTAAAGATAGTATAAATGCCGAAATAAATACAAACATTGTCTCTACATAATGAATCCATATTTGTGGAAATAACTTTCTTGAATTCCGAAATCCATACGTAATTTCACCTGGTTGAAGTAACTTCTCTCCAAGAAACACAACTGTGTTCCAAAAACCGATTAAATCAATTTGTAATCCCTTAAATAAACGCGGTAGTGCCCCTAAAAATAGAATACAAATAAGCGCCGCAAATAATTGTAAACATGTAACCCCACACCACTTACCAATTCGAATGAACATAACTATTACCCCTTCTGTTTAAATGAATATTCAGAAATTAAAACTATGTATAGTACCTATACCTTTTAATAAAATAACTCCTCTCTCGACAAAACATATCGATTCTCGTCATTTCTCTGAAGTTGTATTATATCTTTCGACTATTATCCAACATTTTCCTTCTCGCTCGATTATATACTATAAAAAAGCACTTATTTTTAAAATAAGTGCTTTTTTATTTAATTTCATTTTACGAATGTATCACACAACCACTCATAAAACTTTTCCTTCTCTTCAAATTGAGGGTAATGTGCTGAGTTTTCAAAAGCTATAAATTCTTTTTGATTCGCCTCAATTCTATCAAAATACTGTTTTGCTGCATGAAATGAAGTATTATAGTCATATTTACCCATAAGAAAATAAAGCGGTAGATTCAGCTTAGTTACTTTAGTAGATAATGGATTCTTTAAATCTTTTTCTAATAAGACAGTTTGAGAATGTGATAATCCAACGTTATAACGAATTACGTCTAACAAGTTATATTCATTACTAAATAGCATCCTCATGTTATCACCATCTGGATTTTCAATGAGTCTTGATGTTCCACCATATTTCGCAACATAATTTCGCGGAGTGTATGTATCGCCATTTTTAATTTTTTCGGTTAACCCTTTTAAATAGGAAACCTCATCTGTATTCCCCGCATTTTGTGCCTGTTCAATAACATAGTTTAAGCTATCCATTTCACTTTCTACTGTATCGCTCATCTGTCCAATGCCAATATATGCTTCATATTTTTCAGGAGCTTTGTTGGCAGCCTGTATTCCAATATATGTACCATAAGAATGGCCTATTAAAATTACTTTTTCTTTGCCTAGACGTTTTGAAACGTAATCCGTCATAGCTAATAAATCCTCCACGAGTAGATCTGATGAAAGGTTAGAATAGTCTTCAAAGAAATGATACGATTTTCCACTTGCTCTTTGATCGTAATTGACAACCGTGAATTTCTCTTCCAATAAGTCTTGGTATTTTTGACCATATGGTATTTCCGAAGAACCTGGTCCACCATGAACAAAGATAATAACTGGATTACTCTTATCTTTGCCTCGTATCATAATTTCATGACCAGTTCCATTTATCTCTACTTGTTCTAATGTACTTATACTGTTTTTGACCTTTATTTGTGAGGTCCATGTAGGAAATACCAACGCTATGATTAGTAATAGTATAGTAATGACTCCGATAAGTTTTATTAATTTTTTTATCTTCCTCATACAACGTTTCCTTTCCTGTAAATTTATAAAAATATCAATTCCATCTAAATTTGTTTGTACATTATTAGTCTCCCATACACTTCTTAACTTTCCACTACATAAACCCTTAACATTTCCTTAATTTTCTATATATTCATTGCAGAAAGACTTGAAAACATCTCGCATACACGTATTTATGTATCACAAGCACAGAAAAAAGCCCTTGTTTTCATAACAAGGGCTTTTTCGTTAAACTATTTCACAACTTCTTCTTTCGGCATTACCATACCTTTATAAAGTTGGACAGTAATCCAATAATAAATGAAATAAATTACTATGAAGATTCCTATTGGCATCCACACTTTTACAAATGGGTCAACTAATATGAAACTGAATAAGTTAAGCCCTACTAAAACGTGGGAGATTCCAATAATTGCTGGGAATATAAATAAATATGAGATTTCTTTATATATACTTTTTGTTAACATACTACGTCTCACACCGATTTTTCGTAGCATTTCATAACGGCGTACATCACGAGAAGCGCCTGTTAATATTTTGAACATAAGAGAACTCGCCATCATTGCTAAAAACGCAATTCCAAGGAAAAATCCCATAAACATTGTTCCGCTCATGAAACTGTTCACGAACTGATAAGTTGTCATTTTCGTATATAATTCTACTTTTGTACCTGTTGTTTTTTCAATTTGTTCTTTTTGCCTCTTATCAATTTCTGTCAATAACGGTTTATATTTTTTCATATCATCTACTTTTGCTAATGTTACAGTATGCTCTGTTCCTTGAATTCCTTTGTAATGCTCTTCATCTGCAATTCTTACCGGTTTTCCGTTAAACTGATTATGTGTAATTTGTATCTCTCTTACAACCGCATCTTCCCAATCTTTTGGCATACGAGGAAGCTTATTCGCTACTTCAGGAGCTTCCAAAGCAGAATAGACAGGTTCAGTTAAAGGTGTAGCCACACGTTTACGAGCAGGTTCTTTTAAAGTCTTTGTATCAAAATGATCTGAAATAAGTGGGGGTTTTTCAGTTAAGTCGTTACGTAAATAATAAACCGCTTCTCCATCTACTTTATACTTATACTTGCTTTCTTCAACAATTTCCATTTCTTTTAATGCCGCTTTATCTTGTTCATTTGGATCATGAATTACGACATCATATACACGTGAGAAGTCTGTCATAATGCCTACATTCTTTTGAAACGCCATACCTGCTGTCATTGCACCTGCACCTAATGCAATTAACATCGCTACAGTGCCTAGTACCCTCGATAAACTAGTTACTCGAAAACGTAACTGTGCATAAGTAAAACTATTTAATCCCGTTTCATTTCGTTTTTTATTTCCTTTAATTTTCATTACAAAAAGTGGGAGCAACGAGCTAAAAATGAAATACGTTCCTACTGTCGTAACAATTGTCGCTATTATAAATCCTAGTTCAGCAAACATTTTTATATTCACCATAAAATAATATCCTGTACTTACTAGCAATACACCTAGTACTGTCATAATAACAGTGCGAGTCTTACTTTTCTTCACCTCATCTTGCGTTTCATCTTCACGTATTAACTCTAATTCTGTTTTACGTAATAATCGGAAACTATTCATTAAACCAGTAATGAAAAATAATATTAAGAAGAAAATAGATGTAACTAATATAGCTGGTGTGTACACAGATGCGTAATTACCTTTTGCTGAAATCTCCATTCCATTCATTAAAAAATTTCCTGCTACACTAGCAAGTACTATTCCTACTAAAATACCGATAATAATACTGACAATCCCCATACCAAAAGTCTCAATAAATAATAATTGCGCTACTTTTTTCTTTTTCGCTCCAAGCATCATGTACATACCGAGTTCTTTTCTTCTTAATGTAAGTAAAAAAGAATTGGCATATATGATGTAAAAAACTGTAATGAAAGAAAGCAATATTGCACCAACCCAAAAGACGAGCCTAATACTACTAATGAGACTATTATCTTTTGTAAATTCACTATTCATAGCCATCGTTTGGAACATGTAGAAAATGCTAATACTAATAACGAGACCAATAAGTAAAACCATATAATCCTTTAACATTTTTTTCATACTATGACGTGATAATTTGAATAACATAGTCTCGCCCCCCTTACATCGACTCAGTTGCTGAGCCCATTTGGGCAAGCACACCTAAAATATCTTGATAGAAATTTTCTCGTGTTCCTTGACGTTTTAACTCTTTATAAAGAAGTCCATCCTGTATAAATAGAATACGTTCACAATAGCTCGCACTAAATGCATCGTGTGTTACCATCAAAATACTTACATTGTGATTTTCATGTAAATCTTGCATCGCTTCTAATAAACTTTTTGCATTTTTACTATCAAGTGCTCCTGTCGGTTCATCTGCTAATACGATTGCCGGATTATGTACTAAAGCTCGTGCTGCCGCTGTTCTTTGTTTTTGTCCACCAGAAACAGCAGTCGGATATTTTGTTAAAATTTCAGTGATCCCTAATTTCGTCGCAACCCCATTTACTTTTCCAGTAATCTCACTTGACGGTACGCCTTGCAAGGAAAGTGGTAAAGCGATATTTTCATAAATTGATAAATTTTCTAGTAGATTAAAATCTTGAAAAATAAATCCTAATTTTTGAGAACGAAAATCTGATAATGCATTCCCTTTCATAGAAGTAATATTTGTGCCAGCTATTGTTACACTACCACCTGTCGCTTGATCAAGTGTACTGATCACATTTAGTAATGTCGTTTTACCGGATCCAGATGGACCCATAATCCCTACAAACTCTCCTTCTTTAATACTTAATGAAACATCCCTTAATGCTTTTGACTGATTCTCATTTCTTTTTCCATACGTTTTTTCTACACTTTCTACAGTAACTACATTTGTTGACATCTCTTTCACTCCATCCCTTTTGTATAGTATAAATTTCCCATATATTTCTTATATTTTTCTCATAAAAATTCTTAAGAATTTTTAAATTTTCCAAATGCAGATTGAGATACATAAGAAATACAAACGATTTCTCTGCTTAATATTCTCACTTTTCTAAAATCCTTTCATTCGATTTCCCTTACATTTACCTTACATTTTTGTAAGGTTAAAAAAACAAACCACTTCATAAGAGCATTTCTTTGGAATGAGAAATGCTTTTTATTGTTATCAAAATTCAAAAGATATTTCAATAACAATAATAATGAAATAAAAAACAATATATTTTTATTGCGAAACGATAAACAACATGGTAAAATCATGTTGTTATTACATAAGTGAGGTGCTTTTTATGAAACAAGTTACGACACTCTTTTTAAAGCTAGCTATTACTTTTATAGGATTCCCAGTTCTTGCATTGTGTATATTTTTGGTGCCTAAGATTGGGAATTTTGCTGGAGAATTGTATCCAGATATTGCTTATATGAAATCTCTCGTTTTAATCGATATGTACGCGGCAGTGATACCTTTTTACTTTGCTCTGTATCAAGCTTTTAAACTTTTAAGCTATATTGATAAGAACCAAGCGTTCTCGGAATTATCGGTAAAGGCTTTAAAGAATATAAAATACTGTGCCATCACGATCAGTACCTTGTACTTGCTAGGTATGCCACTCTACTATCTCATGGCAAAAAAAATTGATCCTCCAAGTTTCATACCAATCGGATTGACCATCATTTTCGCCTCTATGGTAATCGCCGTTTTTGCTGCTGTTCTCCAAAGGCTTTTACAAGAAGCTATTAATATAAAATCAGAAAATGATTTAACGGTCTGAGGTGGAGAATATGGCAATTATTATTAATATTGATGTGATGTTAGCAAAACGAAAAATGAGCGTAACGGAGCTTTCGGAGAGGGTTGGGATTACGATGGCGAATCTTTCCATTCTGAAAAATGGGAAAGCAAAAGCGGTTCGTTTTTCAACATTAGAAGCGATATGTAAGACTTTAGATTGTCAACCAGGTGATATTTTGGAGTACAAAAGCGACGAATTCACTCAATAAATACAGACAACAACTTTCTTCAACCAATGGGATTAAATAGTGAAATTAAAATGAAGGGATAGCAATTAAGCTATCCCTTCTCTGCGTTTGTTATTGTTATTTAATATATCTTTAATTACTTTAAATTCAGTATTACATATTAATGGTGTGTTTTATTATCAATCTCTATTTCCTATTTTTAATTTCCTCTTTCATACTTTCCACAAACGCATCTAGTTCAACAACTTCTGACTTCTCTTCACCATATTTCCGTACATTTACAGCTTCGCTTTCCATTTCCTTATCCCCAATAACAAGAACATACGGAACTTTTTGCATTTGCGCTTCTCTAATTTTATATCCTAACTTTTCATCTCGTATATCTCGTTCGACACGAATTCCGGCTTGTGCTAATTTATCTGCAATCCTATTTGCATATTTTTCATGCACTGCATTTGAAACTGGAATTACTTTCACTTGAACCGGTGCCACCCACGCTGGGAACGCGCCTCCAAAGTGTTCAATTAATATCGCTAAAAAGCGATCTAAAGATCCTAATACAGCGCGGTGGATTACAACCGGTCTTCTTTTTTCATTATTTTCATCTATATAATTTAAATCAAATTTTTCTGGCATTTGGAAATCAAGTTGGACTGTTCCGCACTGATGACTTCTATTTAAAGCATCTTTAATATGGAAATCAATTTTCGGACCGTAAAATGCACCGTCACCTTCATTTAATCTATATTTATAATTTAATGACTGTAATACATTTTCTAATGCCAATTCTGCTTGCTCCCATAATTTATCATCACCCATTGAATCTTCTGGACGAGTAGAAAGCTCTACTTCATACTCGAAACCAAAAGTTTTATACACATAGTCAATTTGCGCCAACACTGATTTGATTTCATCTTCAATTTGTTCTGGTGTTACAAATAAATGAGCATCATCTTGGCAGAAAGTACGAACTCTTAATAATCCGTTTAAAGCGCCACTAAATTCATGTCGATGCACTTGACCGAACTCACACATACGAATCGGTAATTCACGATAAGAATGTAATTTATTTTTAAACATAAGCATATGGCCTGGGCAATTCATCGGTTTTAACGCAAAACTTTTATGATCTACTTCTGAGAAATACATATTGTCTTTGTAATGTCCCCAGTGTCCTGACTTCTCCCATAATTCTTGATTCATCATAAATGGAGTACGCACTTCTTGATAATTGTACTCATTTTGAATTTCTCTTAAAAATGCTTCTAATTCATTGCGAATAATCTGTCCTTTTGGCAAGTAAAAGGGCATTCCCGGAGCCTCTTCCGAAAACATAAACAATTCAAGTTCACTACCTAATTTCCGATGATTTCTCTTTGCGGCCTCCTCAACAAAATGTAAATATTCTTCTAATTTTTGTTGAGAAGAGAAAGCAACACCATATATACGCTGAAGCACTTGATTGTTACTATCGCCTCGCCAATATGCACCAGAAACATGAGTTAATTGAAAAGCTTTCAAATAACCAGTAGATGGCAAATGTGGTCCTCTACATAAATCTACAAATTCACCTTGTTTATACAGTGTTACACTTTCCCCATTAGGAATTGCTTCTAAAAGCTCTAATTTCAAACTATCTTTCATTTCTTGAAACAATTCTTTTGCTTCTTCTCGAGAAACCTCAACTCGCTCTATCTTTACATTTTCATTTATAATATTTTTCATTTCTTTTTCTATTTTCGGTAAATCTTCTACGTTTACACTACTTGGAAGATCCATGTCATAATAAAATCCATTTTCAATGACTGGCCCTACACCAAGGTTTACATCACCATAAATTCTTTTTACAGCTTGCGCTAATATATGTGCCGCAGAGTGTCTTGCAATTTTTACCCCTTCATCTGAATCCATAGTAATGATTTCAACTTTCGCACTTTCTTCAATGTTTCGTCGTAAATCAAAAGACTGATCATTAACTTTTCCTGCGACTGCTTTCTTTTTCAAGCTACTACTAATTGCCCCAGCAATTTCTTCTAAAGTAATGCCTTTCACAAATTCTTTAACGCTACCATCTGGAAATTTAATTTCGATCATCTGTTCTTTCATTTTTCATCTCTCCATTTCATAATAAAAAGCACACTCATCCCTAAAATAGGGACGAGTGTGCTTTTACCCGTGGTTCCACCCAGATTCCCATCGCAAATATACAATGGCTTCTTTTACGGTAACGTCGTTTACACGGCACTAGATACTTGATTTCCCCAGTGCAGCTCTAAGGTGGTAAGTTATTTTACTGCGTTAGGAAGTTCTCAGCTTTTCTTCCTTCTCTGTATAACCGTTTAAAATAACTCGTGTCCTTTTCTTCGCTTATTATGAAATAAAATATAAAAAAGCATATTCATCCCTAGTAAATAGGGACGAATATGCTTATATTCGTGGTTCCACCCAGATTCCCATCACAAAAAACATAATGGCTTCTTTTGCGATAACGTCGCTTACACGGCACTAGATACTTGATTTCCCCAGTGCAGCTCTAAGGTGGTAAGTTATTTTACTGCGTTAGGAAGTTCTCAGCTTTCCTTCCTTCTCTGTATAACCGTTTAAAATAACTCGTGTCCTTTTCTTTGCTTTTGTAACAATTACATTTATTGTTATTTAATATATCCTATTCATTTTATTTTTACAAGTGTTAAAAATATATTTTTTATTCAAAAAAAGAAACCAAAAACATTTTTTGGTCTCTCCTTCTCTTTTTTACCAATCTTGTGGTTCGTAATTTAAGTCTGAAAATAGGCGTTTTTTCTCTTTTTTCGATAAATCTCTCCACTGTCCGACTGGTAAATTATTCAACTCAATATTCATAATTCTCGTACGTTTTAACGTGTATACTTGATAACCCAAAGCTTCACACATACGGCGAATTTGACGATTTAGCCCCTGTGTTAAAATAATTTGGAACTCATATTTTGATAACTGTGTTACTTCACAAGGAAGTGTTTTTGTATCTAAAATTTTAACACCTGCTGCCATTTTCTCTAAAAACTCCGGTGTAATCGGCTTATCTACTGAAACAATATATTCTTTCTCATGTTTGTTTTCAGCACGTAAAATCTCATTAACGATATCGCCATCATTCGTTAACAAAATTAAACCGTCTGAGTCTTTGTCGAGACGTCCGATGTGATTAATCCGTAAAGGATGATTCACTAAATCGATAATGTTACCTTTTACGGCTTTTTCACTTGTACATGTAATACCTACTGGTTTATTTAAAGCGATATACACATGGTCTCGAGCAATACGAAGTTGCTCTCCATTTACTCGTACGTCATCACCTGGATTTACTTGGTCACCAATTTTTGCAACCTTACCGTTAATAATTACTTTTCTCTCGTTAATTAACTTATCTGCTCCACGTCGAGACGCTTTTCCAGCTTCACTAATAAATTTATTGATACGCAAGTTAGGCACATCCTTTTCATAAAAAATTTCAAGCTCACACTGCTTCTACCGTACAATACAAAAGGGTAAGCCTCCTATTATAACTTAAATATATTAACATGAAAGGGTATATGACGTCTTCACTTAATTACATGTTTACACGAAAATAATTGGTCCTCTTTTCCTTTTCACCTCAAACTGTTTAGCAGTCAATAGATTAACCCTTGAATATAACATCATTTATTTACTTTTTTCATAGATAATATACCGATATAAGTTTGATTAATCATGCCTAAATAACTCACAATATGTGAAAAATAAAAAAGAACCCTTTTGAAAATAATCAAAATGGATCCTTCTTCAACTAAACGAATACTAGTTTTTATACAAAGGTGTTCAATAATTATAATCTTTGATAGAAAACATCGTTCAACAAACAAAATAATCTCGAACTCCCCTAATTTTTTACGCTTCACTATTTTCTTCACATACTCCAAAAAGAAGCCCTTGATTATCTATACAATAAGCAAAGTAACCCATATTAGGAATAGCAGTTTTAGGTACAACTACTTGTCCACCATTTTCAATAACTTTATTTATGTACTCATCAACTGAAGGTACTTCAATCGAATTAGTTGTCCTAGTAGCACCATCAGGTGATTTCATTAATCCACCATCGATACCAGGTCTATCACTCTCACCTGTAATTATGAACCAATAGTCATGTGGCCCAGGCATTTTTTCAAACTTCCATCCAAAACTATTTGTATAAAATTGAATAGCTTCTTCAGGGTTTGGGACTTGCAATTCAAATCTTAAAACTCTACTCATTTAAATATCTCCCCTCTTATTCTTGTACAAAGTAATTATACAAGAACTAATGTTCTGTATCGAATTTTTCGAAACTAGCTACTTTAATAAGTTCTAACTTTATTTAGAAGCGGCAACAGACCATTCTTCCTTCCGAATAACTCTCTTCCCATTTATATTTTCAACATACTCATTTACATTTGCTAACTGATATAACTCTGGGAAAATTTCTTTCATATAGAGTTCATGTGCTATTTCATCTTGCCAATACGTTAATACTATGTAACGATTTTCAGTCTTTAAAGACTTCCCAACAACTCCACCTAACATTCCTTTTGCATTTTCCATTCCTTTATTCCAAATTGTTTCTTGCGTATGTAAAAAATACTTTTCTTTTCCTTCTTTCACATCGCAAATTGCAACTCTTACAAATGACCCTTGTGCAGTTACGTCTTTCAAAGGAGTTTCTGTTATATCATACAACGTTTGAAACATTTCAATATTACAGGAAATATATGTGCCTTCTTGATTACTATTTAAAAAAATTGTATCATGAGCATCATTCATGAATGATTGATATGCATTTCTATCTTCCCATAAAGTATATACACACGCTTCCCCTTCATTCCACCCACCAAATTGTCCATAGAATCCGTCTAAATACTGTAAATCACGCCATTTTTCTTGCGCATCAGAAAACAATTCCCTTTTCTCTTCTTCCACCTTGCAAAATATTGTTTTTAATAGCATTTCTAATCCCCCTTATGATACGGTTCATTTCCCACTTGCAATACTTTCTATTTTTCCACCAACGCAAACATTAATTTTACTCTCAATCACCTCTGCTTCTATATGTATTAGAGAATGGCGATTTATCTCATCCCCTTGTCCAACATGCATATTTATCTTTTCCGTTCCAAGATAACGATATTTTATAAGATACGCCGCTAAACATCCATTTGAGCTTCCTGTTGCCACATCCTCTGTGATTCCATAATAATCTGCAAAATCACGGACATTAAGATCATTGATCTCCTAACTAGAAAATTCCTAATTTTCCACAAATAACACAAGTTGATTACCTGAATACTTGCCTTGCGAGAATACATCCACAATGTAAAAATCCCAATATCTCTCCTCTCTTCTATTCTTCAATACAATCTGTTTACATAATGAAATTATAGTTTATTAAATTTGTATATTTTTCAAAGAATCCTCTGCTTTTTCTATCAACCAATCACCAAACGTATCTAAAAATGATAAGATTTCTTCTATATCTTTTATCGGTTCAATTACATATTGTAGTGCTTTCCTCATATTTTTTTCTTGTTCGGGAAAATGCTTACTAAATAACTCATATGCTGGATATAAGTCCCTGGAATACAGCCCTTCTCTATCAATTGTTAATGCTAGACCTGCCCTGACTACAATCTTCATGATCCAACGACAACAATCCTCTATATCATCTACGTCCTTATTATGAATTAACTCTTCGTGTGTTTGTTCAATTTGTTTCCGCAAATGAATGAGATGTTCATACACTATCTCCTGACTTACTTTATATTTAGGTAAATATAATTTTACGTCTTCACCTAATATACATACACTATGTGTCTGAATCATAAATCCTATAAAAGAAAAATCCTCTGAGTTTATTACTTCTTTTTCACTATAAAAACTTAACTCCACTCCTGATATACAATTAAACTGCTGTGTAATTTGGACTTCTAGCTCCTTTCTCCAGCTTAAGTCAATTACTTGAGGATTCTTTCGAACTAATATAATCATATCTACATCTGCAACCCCTTCTATCCCAATCCCTCTTGGAATAGAACCCCTTATATAAACACTGTGCAAATCATCCCGCAAAAATTGACAACAAGTATCCTTTATTTCTTGTATTACCTCCAAAAACACAGGCTGAATTTTATTAAAATGTGCATCGTTTATAATAAATCCTTCATCATCCACAGGACAAAAACGCCCTATTTTTTTTATTCTTGGCAATTTATCAACTCATTTCCCTATAAAATATTGGTTTATTCCACACATACAACAATTATAATTCAAATAATTCAGAATTGAAAATTTGAAAGTAAGACATAAATAATCCTACATTGTTACGTCCTATCTCTTTTATCACCATTCATTTTTCGAATATATAATAAGTAATCTCTCCTGAGATCATAAAATAGAAGATAAATTAGGAATACTAAAAAAATAAGTTTATTTACTATTTCAAAATAAAAAATGATTGCATTTCACTAATTGTATATCTATAATATTTTTATTGATTCTATACACAATCAATGCGTTTAAGTTTTTAATTTTATAATTCGGATGAACCATTCAGGAGAAGGTCTATTGATCTACCGACGGGGCAAAAAGTTGCTGAACCAACTTTGAAACTCTCAGGTCTTGTTTACAAGTAGAACTGCATGGGGACGAATCTCTGGAGAGACTCCCTCTCGCTTAATATAGCGCGGAGGAAAACGAGCACCGAAGGAGCAAATCCGCTAATCTAGCGGATAATCTCTCAGGTAAAAGGACAGAGACAAGCGAAAGAAAATGCCGATTTGTATCGGTTTATTTTTCTATCCCTTGTTTCTCCAGAGACCATTTCATTTCCTTGAAGTGGTTTTTATTTTTTCTAAAAAAGGAGAATACAGATGGAGACAGTAAGTAAAGTATTAGAACAAATTAATCAGTATGTGTGGGGGTTACCAACTTTGTTGCTACTCGTTGGAACTGGTATCATTCTCACAGTGCGCTTAAAAGGTTTACAGTTTAGTAAACTAATATACGCTCACAAGCTAGCTTTTAAAAAATCAGAGGATACATCATCTTCTGGAGATATTAGTCACTTCCAAGCACTGATGACAGCTATGGCTGCAACGATTGGTATGGGAAATATAGCAGGTGTCGCAACTGCTGTGACAATCGGTGGACCCGGCGCAATCTTTTGGATGTGGATTACTGCTTTATTTGGAATGGCAACAAAGTATGCCGAAGCAATCCTTGCGGTGAAATACCGTGTTAGTAATGAAAATGGTGAATACTCCGGTGGACCAATGTATTATTTAGAACGTGGTTTAGGGAAAAAATGGCTGGCTGTTTTATTCGCTATATTCGGCACAGCTGCTTCTTTCGGTATCGGTAATATGGTTCAATCTAATTCAGTTGCAGAGGCAATGCGAATCAATTTTTCTTTCCCTCCTGCATTAACTGGTATACTCATGTCATTCTTAATCGCTATCGTTATTTTGGGCGGTGTAAAAAAGATTGGTAGAGTTACTGGATATATCGTTCCTATTAAAGCATTCTTTTATATAATCGCTGGCCTTATTATTATTTTCTATCACTTTGATCAAATTCCAGAAGCATTTTCACTTATTTTTTCTGGTGCATTTCAAGGTACTGCAGCTGCTGGTGGTTTTATCGGAGCAACAGTTGCATCTGCAATTCAAATAGGAATGGCACGTGGTGTATTTGCTAACGAGGCTGGTTTAGGAAGTGCTCCTATTGCTGCGGCTGCTGCCAAAACAGATTCACCTGCAAAACAAGCTTTAGTTTCTATGACTGGTACTTTTCTAGATACATTTATTGTATGTACAATTACGGGGCTAGTATTAATTACTACAGGCGCATGGAAATCAGGTAAAACTGGTGTTGAAGCTACAACATTAGCATTCCAATCCGTATTCGGTACTGCTGGTAGTATGATTCTCGGTATCGCCATTATATTATTCGCCTACTCTACTATTTTAGGTTGGTCGTATTACGGAGAGAAGTGTGTAGCTTATTTATTCGGACAAGGTGCTGTACGATATTATAAAGCAATCTTTATCGTTATGATTGCAATAGGTGCTAATTTAAAGCTAGGTGTCGTATGGACATTTGCCGATATTGCAAATGGACTTATGGCGATTCCAAACTTAATTGGTCTAATCGGATTAAGTGGTATTGTTGTCGCTGAAACGAATCGCTTTTTACAAGCAGAGAAATTGAAAGAAAGTCATAAAAAACAGGCAAGTTAATCACTAAAAAAAGGAATGGCTCATTTATAATAAGCCATTCCTTTTTTCTCTATTTCAATTCCTTTCCCTCCTGAACCATATGTAAATAAAGTACAAAATCCATCATTGTAGATGAATAACCAAGTTGACGGATCATTGCTGTTATATTCCCTCTATGATATGTACCATGATTTACGACGTGTTGCACTAACTCTAAAATGGAAGTGTCTAATGCACCTGCATATGGGTTCTCAATAACAAATACAGTATTTACGTCTTGTATTCTACTTAAAAATTCTTTATATTGATTTGCCATGTTTTCAAACATTTTTTCTAATTCATGTAACGATTTAGTTTCGATTTGTTTTCGTAATTTTTCTCGGTTTTGTATTACTTCACTCATACTTTTACCATGCAATATGTGTAACCACACTTGATCTGTAATATAAATATGTACAAAAGTATCCTTAATTGATGGGAATACACTCTGTATCTGTTCATTAAAAATTGTCTCATAGTTTGGTAACTCTTTTAGTCGGTTGAATAATCGTGTATTAGCCCAAGCATGGTAATCAAACTGTTTTAACATGTAATCTTTCAATCTAAATCTCCTCCTTATTGTATGAAACGAATGTTTTGCTTCTTCATTTCCGCTTCTCTATCAGCTTTTACAATCCCTTTTTCTTTAACTTCATGTTTATTTATAGTTTTATATTTTACATATGTATAAAATTCCGTTTTAAATGGAAACGATGTAATTTGAATTGTTTCTTCATCCACCCATTCAGCTTGAATAGGCTTCTCCCCCTTACTATTAAACATTTCTGTTCCTTCAAAACCCTCTTTAAATAAATCAATTTCATCTTTCTTTTTTACACCAGGTTTATTCATACATACATATAAAGAAAGTTCATCACAAAACTTTAATAATCTATAATGTTTATCAAACATCGCATATTGTTCTTTTGTTAACGTTTTCAAAATTCTTTTTTGTCGTTCCAATTCATTTTTATAAAAAGACATCATCTCTTCATCTTCCTCATTTAATGAAAATGATAAAAAGTGCTTACTACAAAGTAGCGCCCCGTATGGATTTGACTCTTCAACTGCATTCAAACCAATCGTATAAAAAACAAAGCGTAATGAACTTGGACAATCCATAAATGTATATGGAATATTTTTAGTATCATTCAAAATTGGTACTTTATCAAGCTCTATCCATCCTCTATCATGCTCATATATAGCATCAATTGTCTCTTTTAAGTATATTTTATCTTCAAAAAAATCTTCTATTATATGTCTTGCAATTTCACCAGCTAAAAAACCATGATCATGTTGACGAATTAATATACTTTCTTTCTCATTCTTTTCACGAAAAATCATCCGTATATTCCCCCTCATCCTCATATTACAGCTTGTTGTATGCATCAATTCTTAATTAATCCCTAAATATTAGCAGGGATTCAGTTTCTTTCAACGAAATTAACATAAATATACAGCATTCTTTCTAATCACAAAGTTAGCTTTATCTTTACTAACCATTATACTAAAACATTCATTCTAAAAAAATTTTTATGAGGTGAAAACATGAACAAAACAGAATTAGTTAAAAATGTAGCACAATCAGCTGATATTTCTCAAAAAGATGCTTCTGCAGCTGTACAATCCGTATTTGACACAATTGCTAATGCATTACAATCTGGCGATAAAGTGCAACTAATCGGCTTTGGAACTTTTGAAGTGCGTGAAAGATCTGCTCGTACAGGGCGTAATCCGCAAACTGGAGAAGAAATTCAGATTGCTGCTGGTAAAGTTCCAGCATTTAAAGCAGGAAAAGAATTAAAAGAAGCTGTTAAATAAACAAGAAACCAGCCATTTTATAGGCTGGTTTCTTGTTTATTGTTTAGTTCTTATTTAAGCAGTTCCTTTATATTCTCTGCATGATACACTTCACAAATATAAAATACACATTTGCAGTTACTTACAATTTGATATTTTCTAGTTGGATAAACATTCGCCGCAACAGAACATCCATCAAACAATTCGATAATATTTCCAGATGGCTGATATCCTTCATATAATACATTTCTTCTTACTTCCATCTTTTCTATAAGGTTTTCAACAGGAATATTTCCACTCTCTAATTCACTCTTTATTGTATCCGGTAAAAACGAAGTGTCTGCAAAAATTAGATTTTCAGATAACACCTTACCTTTATAACTAACATTAGATACGCGATAAAAAAATGTTCCGTTTTTATCAAAGAAATTCTTTGCTTCTTTCGGAATGTATTGTCTATCGAGCGCTTCCTGTTCAAGTACATCAAACTGAACTGTATCTTTTACAAGTTTTTCTAAAGCTAGAATAGATGACGTATTTCTAGAAAACAACATATCTTTAATTGCCTGTACATTATAAGTTAATTCAGTTTTTCTATTTTCCGCTACTAACATGAGGAACACCTCTTCTATAAGAAATTTTATTAAAAATTAACGATGATTTAATAGCAATCCCGCGTCTAACTGCGTAATTTCAGTTACTTCTTTACTAAATATTGCAATAGAAGCCATATAATCTAAACTAGGTCTTACATCTTCCATCATTGTATGTTCTGCTAACTCTTGTCTATCTTTAAAAATCAACAATTTTGGAGGGTCATTTGGAGCTGATACTGTAATTTCTACTGGTGGGATCAATAGTCCTTCACCTGTCGCTTTCAGCACTGCTTCTTTTCGAGTCCAATATGTTAAAAACCCTTCTAGTCGCTGCTCATCAGGCAACTTCATAACTTGTGCTATTTCAATGTCTGTTAATACGCCCTCTGCCATTTTCATAACATCTACATTTGGATTCATTTGCTCAACATCAACACCCACAGGTGCAGATTTAGTAAATGCAACAACAACCCACTCACCCGAATGTGAGACTGATATTTGCGGCATACCTTCTGGTAACTGTGGTCTGCCATGTTGTAATTTACATACTGGGCACATTCGATCAATTGGCACTTGGACTGGCGACATAGAAAGTACCTTTCCAAGTACTAATCTACTAATTACACAACCTATTATAAAACGCGCACGGTCTGCCGAATGATGATATGAATTTGCTTTCTCTCGCTCTACATCATTTAGTAAATTGTAATGCCATGATTGTAAATCTGAAATTCTTGCCCACCATATTTGACAACTATTCTCATTAAGAGTTGGTACAGAATCTACAACTTTACTCTCTATCATGTAAACTCTCTCCTTTTAAATGCCAATATTACTTTATTTCAAAAGAGTATTAGCATGCTGCAACTCATTCATTTACAACTTCTTTCTCTTTTTGTAATACAGATAACGGCTTTTTATTCTTCTTTGACATTACCTCTTTATCAGAAATACGTAAAGAAAATAGTAATGCTATGAGTAAAAATATTGCTGATCCAATTAATGCTGCTTGATATGGTAAAAAATCTGACTGTACATTATTCTGTACGTTATTACTTCCAAAACCAGATAGTATACTAGCTAAAACAGCAACTCCTATTGCAGATCCTAATCGGTTTTGCACATTGAATATAGTAGTTGCTCTCCCCATAGAAGGTGGTGCAATATTGTTAAAAGCAGAAAATTGAACCGCACCGACAGATTGACCTAAGAAAATACCAATGCCAAACAATAGTGCCCGAATTTGCCATGGATTCGTATCATGATTTACAAAACTTAATAAAATAAAGATAACCGCCGTACTTACTAATCCAATAGAGATTACCTTTCGAGCTCCTAATTTCTTATATGACCATGGTACAATCTGCGAAGAAATCATTAATCCAATCGCCTCTGGGAATGTAGTAAGACCCGATTCCAGCGCGGAAACTCCTATTACATTTTGATACATAAGCGGAAAAATAAATAACATTCCTAGTAAACCAGCTGATGAAAACAACGAAATAAGACTCATTTTTCTAAAGACCGGTTCTTTTAATAAGCGTAAATCTAACATCGGTTGCTTTACTTTAAGTTCTACAATAATAAACAATGTAAGTAATACAATCCCAGCTATCCCAATACTAATTATTTCTGGAGAAACCCAACCTTTTGACGGGCCTTGACTGAGTGCATAGATGAGCATCGCAAAACCTGGTGCTGAAAGAACAAAACCGAGAGAATCAAAACGACCAGCCGATTTTTCAATATGCTCTGCTAAAAATAGAAGTCCAAATAGCAACGCAATGATGCCAAACGGCAGATTAATATAAAATGCCCAGCGCCAAGACATTTGATCTACAAAGAAACCACCAATAATTGGTCCGATCGCTGGTGCTACAGCAATTGGAAGTACAATAAATCGAGAAATTTTTGGTCTTTCCTCTGGTGAAAATGTTCGGAATAACATCGCCATCCCGACTGGTGTTAAAAGTCCGCCACCAGCACCTTGAATGATACGAAAAATGTTTAATGAAGTAATATCATTAGCAATTCCACATAGTGCAGATGCAATTGTAAAAACGAAAAGGGCAGTTAAAAATACTTTTTTCGTACCAAAGCGATCTCCTAACCAACCAGAAATCGGAAGGAAAATAGCTAAGCTAACTAAATACCCAACATTTACAGTCCCCATTGCAGATGGGGGCACTTGCAGTTCTTTGCTTATCGTTTGCAGTGCTACATTCACAATCGTTGCATCCATCGCAGCCATAAACATCGCTGTTATATAAACGATGCTTACAACTACTTTTGGATTAATTTTTACTTTCATTATTGTTTTCCTACTAATATTTTTTCGCTAATTTGATTTTTTTTCGGCTCTAAATCATTCCAGTTAACTTCAACGTATTCTAAGCAAACTTGTCTGCTAGCTTCTTCATGTACGACATTCCATCCAATTGGTACATCGAGAAAGGCAGGCCAGAGAGAATACTGGCCCTCCTCATTCATTAATACTTTATATGTGTAATTATCATTTTCAAATGGATTCGTCATACTTTACTTACCCCTTTCTTATTCTGCAAATATTTCGCTAGCACTTGTCCAATTTCTGTAAGTGGACCTGGCTGACATAAATCTTTATGTCTACAATCAATGTCATGCTGCACGATTTCCCCGTCTAAATAATTTAGCCACGTATTTGGAGAAATAGGATCAAACCAGTCTGGTATAACAGTAGATCTAAAGAATAAAATATCCCCGTTATAAACTTTTGGCACGTATTTCCCTAACAACCCTACTGAATTTACATATGTTTCTTTCAAGTTTAAAATAGTCTCTTCCTCAAGACTTGCTAATGCACTTCCATCTTTGCGAAGTATTGCAACCGCACTTTCCATAGTAAGTGGTTTACCATCCATGTTATCTGGATCATATCCACCTAAAGCAAGTAATGCGATTAACGCTTCTTCTTCAGTAGGTGCTTCCGTATTCGGTAAGAAGTGACCTGGATACGAATCAAGCATAACGAGTAATTCTACTTCTTCCCCTTCATTTTGAAGTTGCGCCGCCATTGCATGAACAACATTTCCTCCAAGCGACCATCCGAGTAAACGATATGGTCCGTGAGGCTGTATTTCACGAACGTGTTTTAAATAATCCGCCGCCATCTCCTCTAAGCTTTTTGGAAGTTCTTCATTTTCAGCGATACCACGTGCTTGTACACCATAGATTGGATAATCTGTTCCTAAAGATTTCATAAGTCCTGCATAGCACCAACTTAATCCACCTGCTGGATGTACGCAAAATAATGGTAATTGATCTCCGCTTGCTCGTAATGGAAGCAACACATCAAGTGCACTTTGACCATTCCCCATTTCAAGTCTTTCAGCAAGCCCTGCAACAGTAGGTGCTGCAAATAAAGTTCCGATATTTAGTTCAACTCCAAGTGCCTCTTTAATGCGACTCATCAGCTGCACTGCAAGAAGTGAATGACCACCAAGATCAAAGAATCCATCATCAATTCCAATTTGAGACACACTTAAAACTTCTGTAAACAAGTCACATAACATTTCTTCTTGCGGTGTTCTCGGTCCGCGGCTAGAAGATGATGCAATAAATTCTGGAGCTGGCAATGCCTTTCTATCTAATTTACCGTTTGGAGTTAAAGGTAACTCATTTACTACTACAAAAGCGTATGGAACCATATAATCTGGCAAACTACCTCCAGCATACTGACGCATTTCATTCGTATCGATCGTTTCATTATTTGATGCGACGATATAAGAAACTAATCGTTTATCCCCTGGTTGATCTTCCCGTACAATAACAGCTACTTGTTCAACTTTAGGATGTTTCATTATTACCGCTTCTATTTCCCCTAATTCAATTCGGAATCCACGAATTTTAATTTGATGATCTGCACGTCCTATATAGTCTAACGTCCCATCTTGACGCCAGCGCGCTAGGTCTCCTGTACGATACATTCTTGTACCTGGCTTACCAAATGGATCTGCGATAAAACGTTCAGCAGTTAATCCTGCTCTTCCTAAATATCCACGAGCGAGCCCTGCACCTGCAACATATATTTCTCCAACTACTCCAGGTGGCATCGGTTGTAAATAGTTATCTAATACGTATACTTTAAGATCCGGTATACTGCACCCGATTAAACTATTTGCTCGTAAAGATACGATACTTTCATCTAATTCAATATAACTAACATGTACCGTCGTCTCCGTTATTCCGTACATATTAATAAGCTTCGGTGCGTTATAAGGATGACGACTATACCAATCTTCTAATCGACTTAGTTCAAGTGCTTCTCCGCCAAAAACAACATATCGTAAAGATAATTTTTGACCAACCTCTTCATTTTCACGATCTGCTTGCATCAATTGATAGAACGCTGATGGAGTTTGGTTTAAAACAGTAACCTTTTCCTTAACAAGAAGCTGTAAAAATTCTTTCGGCGAGCGACTTACAGTATGTGGTACTACAACTAAACGCCCTCCATATAATAAAGGTCCCCAAATTTCCCAAACCGAGAAATCAAAAGCGTATGAATGGAACATCGTCCACACATCGTCTGCGTCAAATTGGAACCAATGATCAGTTGCTCCTAAAAGTCTTACTACATTTTGATGAGGTATCATAACGCCTTTCGGTCTACCTGTTGATCCTGACGTATAAATAACGTAAGCAATATGTGAAGGAGATAACGGCTTCATGCGCTCCATTTCATCTATATTGTCTTCACTATATTTCTCAATTTCTTCTATTACGTTCACATCATCAACTAAAATCTTTAGTGCCTCATCACATTCAATTTCCACATCTGAATTTGTTAAAACACATGATGGTTTCGCATCGTCTAGCATAAATGAGATACGATCTGACGGATAATCCGGATCTAACGGAAGGTATCCCGCACCAGCTTTAAGAACAGCAAGTAAGCTTACAACCATATTTAAAGATCTCGGCATCGCTAAAGCAACAAGTTGATCAGGACCGATTCCTTTCGCTATTAACAAACGAGCTATTTTATTCGCTTTTCTATTTAACTCTTCATAAGTTAGCTTTTCATCTTCAAAGACAACAGCAATAGAATTTTGATTTACATGAGCCTGCTTTTCAAATAATTGTGGCAATGTCATTTCAGGTACAATTTGAAAACCACCATTCCACTTTTCTAAAACTGTATTTCGCTCTGCTAAAGTTAATATTTCTAATCTACCAATTGATTGATCCGGATGTTTCTCTGCATCATCTAATAATAGAATGAATCGTTCTATTAGTTTTTGAACCGTTTCACGTTTATATAAATCGGTACTAAACTCTAACAATCCGTGTAAGCCGTTTGGAGTACCATCAACTCTGTTACTCTCGCTAATTTCAAATGTTAAATCAAATTTTGCAGAACCAACACTTTGAATTTCAAGGCTCGCTTCTAAATCCGGTACATTAAACGTTGCTTCTGGCGTATTTTGGAAAGCTAACATAACTTGAAACAGCGGATGACTATTTCGAGTTCGTACTGGGTTTAACACTTCAACAAGTCGTTCAAATGGAACATCTTGATTTTCATAAGCTGCAAGGTTTACCTGTTTCACTCTATTTAATAATTCTTTAAAACTTGGATCTCCTGATGTATTTGTGCGTAACACTAATGTATTTACAAATAAACCAACTATATCCGTGAGTACATCGTCGTTTCTTCCAGCAATCGGACTACCTAATGGTATATCAGTTCCAGCACCTAATCTTGTAAATAAGGCACTTAGTCCTGCTTGCAACACCATAAACAAACTAACTCCATTTTTACGAGCGAGCTCCACTAACCTACTATGCATACCTTCATCTAAATGAAAATGAATTGTTTCCCCGCGATAACTAGTTTCAATTGGGCGCTGGTAATCTGTAGGTAACTCCATTTGATCTGGTAAACCTTTTAACTCTTCTTTCCAAAAATCTAATTGTGTTGAAATAATACTGTCTGGTTTTGTTTCATCACCTAATAGCTGTTGTTGCCATAGTGAATAATCTGCGTATTGAACTGGAAGGGTTTCTAGTTGAACACTATCACCTTGACATCGTGCTTTATAAGCCGCTGTAAAGTCTCTCGTTAACGCTTGTAATGACCATCCATCTCCTACAATATGATGCAAAAGAATTAGTAAAACATGTTCGTTTTCACTCACTTTAAAAAGTTGCAAACGAATTGCTGGTTCGATATCAAGATTAAAGCTATATCTTACAGCTTCAGACAGTGTACTTTCTAATTCATCCTTACATGTATTTGTTATAATCATTTTTAAATTCAATTTATCCATTTCTAGAATTCTTTGATATGAACTGCCAAGTGAATTCGGGAAAATCGTTCTAAGTGTTTCATGTTTCTCAACTACATCATAAAAGGCACCTTGCAGTGCTTCCTCATTCAGTTTTCCAGACATACGAATGACTAACGGAATATTATAAGTAGGACTTGGACCTTCTAAACAATTTAAGAACCATAACCTGCGTTGTGCAAATGAAAGTGGAACTTCATTTGGCCTACTTACTTTCTTAATAGCTGGCCTTGCGCTTTTTGCACGATCCAACTGGTTCGCTAATTCAGCAACAGTTGGTGATTCAAATAGCTTTCCGATTCCTAATTCTACACTTAACGTTTCACGAATTCTTGCCATTAAACGAGATGCAAGAAGCGAATGGCCACCCATTTCAAAGAAATTATCATCTATACTAATTCGCGAAACACCAAGTACTTCAGCAAATAAATCACATAATATTTCTTCTTTCGGATTTCTAGCAACTCTCTCATTGTTCATTCCATTAAAATCAGGAGCAGGTAATTTCTTTCTATCAACCTTACTATTTGGTGTTAATGGTAATTCTTCTAGCACAACAAATGCCGATGGCACCATATAATTCGCTAAACTTTCTGAAACATAAGAACGAATTTCCGAAAGATTAATTGGTTCCTTCTCTTCGGCAACGATATACGCAATGATTCGTTTATCATTTGGACGATCTTCTCGTACCATTACCACTGCTTGTTGTATATTTTCATGTCGTTGTAATACCGTTTCAATTTCAGCTAATTCAATTCGGAAACCGCGAATTTTAATTTGATGATCTGCGCGACTAATGTACTCTAACACACCATCGTTACGCCATTTCACAAGATCACCTGTGCGGTACATACGTGCTCCATCTTTTCCATAAGGGTTTGCAACAAACCGTTCAGCCGTTAACGCTGGTTTTCCTAAATATCCGTTCGCAAGTCCTTCTCCTGCAATATATAATTCACCGATAACTCCAGGTGGAACAGGCTGTAACCCTGCATCCAAAACGTACACTTCTGTATTCCAAATTGGTCTTCCAATAGGAGGGATACCATTTTCACTGTCATCAATGTTCATGAAAGTAGACCAAATAGTCGTTTCAGTTGGTCCATATAAGTTAGTTATAGAGCAACCTAATTCTTTTAATTTATTTGCTAAATGTGCCGGAAGAGCTTCACCGCCAACGAGTACGTTTAGCCTTTGTAACCTCTCTGGATATTCAGTTATTAACGCCTGCCAGAGCGTCGGTGTAGCTTGCATAATTGTCGCTCTTTCTTCTTGTAACAATGTCGTTAACGCAGAAGGCTCTTGGATTACCTCTTTTTGTGCAATTGTTAAACTTGCACCACTAATAAGAGGTAAATAAATTTCTAGAGCAGAAATATCAAACGCAAACGTTGTAACTGCTAATAAATGATCGTTTTCATTTAATGAAAACATATCTTTCATAGCTAATAAGAAGTTACTTAAACCTTTCATAGTAACAATTACACCTTTTGGATTTCCGGTTGATCCTGAAGTGTAAATTGTATAAGCTTGGTTTAAAAGTGATTCATCATTTTTAAATGGTAGATTCATATGAGAATATGTTTTTAACGCTATTTTCGTTTCTTCGCTATCTAATATGATTTTTTTAATATCATTTTCTATAACTAAAGTAGATGAAACAGATGAATGTGTTATGATACAAACTGGATTTGCATCATTTACTATATAATGAATTCGCTCGGCTGGGTATTCTGGATCTATCGGTAAATACGCTGCACCAGCCTTTAGAACTGCTAGCATACTAACTACCATTTCTATTGATTTTGGAAATGCTAAGGCAACAAACTGATTTGGTCGTATTCCTTCTTCTAATAAATAGTGTGCTAGTTCATTCGCTCGTTCATTTAGCCCTTTATACGTAAGTTTTATCCCGTTACAAGTAACTGCTATTTTATTTGGATTTTTTTGTACTTGTTTTTCAAATAATATAGATAGATTAATTAGCTCTTCAGCTTTCTTAGTTTCATTCCATTCCAATAAAACTTTATGATTTTCTTCAGGAAGAGTAATGTTTATTTTTCCAATCGGCTCGTCTTTGTGATAATTATTTATCACTAATTCTAATAGATTCATAAATCTTTCTTTATGCAATGCTAGTTCCGTATCGCTATATACTTCCGGATTCGCATCAAAATGAATCATTAACTCATTTTCATCGAAGCGCTTATATACATTAATCGATAAGTCATCGACAGGTCCTGCTGATAAATTATGTGTAATACCACGATTTCCAGCAAAGATAAGCCCGTAATCAAAAGGCATAACATTCACTAACGGCCCAAACAACCTTTGATTTTCACCTAGTAACTTTAAGTCTCTTCTTAATTCCTCATGACGATATTTATGATGACGACGTACGTCTCGAATTTCTTTAGAAACTTGCTGTATTAATTCTGCAAAAGTTATATTTGGAGTTAACTTTAGACGAAGTGGAACTAAATTCATTACCATGCTAGGTGTATGAATAGATACAGAACCAAGACGCCCCATCATCGGTAAACCTAAAACAATATCATTTGCACCTGTTAATTTATGCATATAAATACTTGTTACAGCTACAACAAATTCGGGCCAACTCGTTAACGAAATATTAATATCTTCTAGTAAAGTTTTCGTACTAGCATTTGATAGATAAGCAGTTTCTCGTAAAAATCCATTTGATGTTCTCGGCGCTCGTTCTGCTAAACTTATAACTTCCGGTTCATCTGCAAACTTTTCTAGCCAAAAAGTACGATCTTCCTGAATTTGTTTAGATTCACGATACTCATTATCTTCTTGTACAATTTTTGCAAGAGAACCAAATGGCTTTTCATTCTTATTTGTTTCTTCTATAAGTGATGTATACTCATTCGCTATCTTTTGGCTAAGAAGTGAAAATCCATAGCCATCCATCACAATGTGATGGATGCGCTGATACCAAAAGAAACGATTATTTTCAACTTGAATAAGTGCTTCAGTAAATAATTTATCTTCTTTTAAATCTATCGGTACAGATAAATCATTTTTCATCCATACTTTAGCAGCTTCTTCAGGATTTTCTTCTTTACGAACGTCAATAAAATGCATATGAAACGTTGACGATTCCTCAATAACTTGCCATGGGCCAATTTCATCCTCTTCGAAACGAACATGAAGTGCTTCTGCTTCTGTTATAACTTTACATACAGCTAACTCGAAAATTTCTTGATTAATATTTCCGTTTATTTCTATATATTCCCCAGTATTATAAATCGGATTAAGCGGATCTAATTGTTGCGCAAACCACATACCAGACTGCGCAGATGATAACGAATGACGAATCTTTTGACTATTAGGCATTCTTTACTACCCCTTTATTATGTAGTCTATTTGTTACAGCACTTGTGCTGCTTGTGAAGATAGTAAACGGTACCAATCATCAACAGTTGGACGTTCTGCTAAATCTGCAAAAGTGATTTCTTTCCCTTCGCGGCGCCACTTCTCTACTAAACTCATAATTCTGACCGAATCAAGTCCTCTATTTAATAAGTCTTCATCAACTTCAATACTCTCTACTGGCTCACGGAGTAGTTGTGCAACTAGTTCATGTACTTTCTGTAAAGTGATTCCTTCACTCTCATCGCTTTTTACACTTTGTAAATCTTTTAATAGTAAGTTTGTTGATGTCGTTACTGCACATCTATTTGATGCATACTGCAATGCTTGTTTATGATGCTCTAGTGAAAAATCAGCAACTGCATCTGCTACAAAAAATGGCTCTATACCATCCATAAATGCTTCACAAGCTGTTAAAAGGCAGCCAATATGCGCATAAATACCGCAAATAATAAGTTGATCTCTTCCCTGCTCATTTAAAATTTCTAATAGATTCGTCTTTTTAAATGCACTATATCTCCATTTGGTTAGGAATATATCATCCTCATCTGGAGTAAGCTCATCGACAATTTTCTTTTTATCTGGTCCAGCAGGAATACCGTCACCCCAAAAGTCTTGTAATAACCCTCGTTGTTCTAACGTTTGTCCACCAGGTTGTGCTGTATAAACAACTGGTATACCAAGTTCCTTGCATCTTTCTCTTATCACCTTAATATTTGAAATTAGTTCTACTTTTGGCGATTCTTTATCGCTATATGCATCAAGAAAATATTCTTGCATGTCATGGATTAGAAGAACCGCACGTTTCGGATCTGGCGTCCAATTCACTTTATTTTTTGGTAGTTCTGATTCAATTGGCATTTTATATACTGAAATAGATGGGATAGCCATCTAATCACTTCCTTCCGATTTTTATTATTGTTTTACTGTAATAAGTTTTTCAGCAATGACTTTACGTAATTCTTTTTTGCTTACTTTTCCAACACCTGTTTGTGGGAATGATTCAATAAATTCAATTCGATCTGGAATCTTATAAGCTGCTATACCACGTTCTCTTAAGAACATTTTTAATTCGTTTGCAGTTAGGACTTGTCCACGAGCGATAACAAAAGCGCAAGTGCGTTCTCCTAAATAATCGTCAGGCATAGATACAATTGCTACATCATGTACTGCATCATGTGCTAATAGATGATTTTCAACCTCTTCCGCAGCAACCTTCTCACCGCCACGATTAATTTGATCTTTATCTCTTCCTTCTACAATGATGTAACCTTGTTCATTTACTTTCACAAGATCTCCTGTACGATAAAATCCATCCTTTGTAAATGATCGTGCATTATGCTCTTCCGCTTTATAATAACCACGAATTGTATATGGCCCTCTTGTTAATAAACTTCCTACTTCACCGGGTTTTACATCGTTATCATTTTCATCAACAACCCTTACTTCATCGAATGTAGACATCGGTCTACCTTGCGTATGAATAATGATTTCTTCAGGATCATTTAATCTTGTGTAATTTACTAACCCTTCTGCCATACCGAACACTTGCTGTAACGTACATCCAAATGTAGGGCGAATACGCTTCGCAACTTCGGCACTAAATTTCGCACCTCCTACTTGAATAACTTGCAGGCTCGATAAATCGTCGTTACGGGAAGATGCTGCATCAAGCCAAATCATTGCTAATGGTGGAACGAGCGCTGTAATCGTAACTTTTTCTTTTTCTATAAGAGCAAATGCCTCATCTGGACTACCTCCAGTTGCCAATACTACTTTTCCACCCGCATAAAAAGTTCCAAATGTCCCTGGAGAACTCATCGGGTAATTGTGTGCTACTGGAAGAACTGCCATATAGACACTTTCTGCATTTAAATTACAAATGTCAGCGCTAACACGTAAACTATAAATATAGTCATCATGTGTTCTAGGAATTAATTTAGAAAGTCCTGTCGTCCCTCCTGATAATTGGAGAAACGCAACATCACTTGGCTGAACTTCTGGTAACGGAATCGGATCCATATAAAGATCAGTTATGTTCACGAATTCTTCTTCTTCCCCCACTACGATTACATGTTGTAAAGCGGGAACTTTCTCTTTCACTTCTCTTGCTAGTTTTCGGTAATCAAAGCCGAGAGCCTTATCTGAAATAATGTAAGCACTCGCCTCACCGAACTCGCAAAAATAACTAATTTCACTACTGCGATGAGAAGGTAGTGCAAAAACAGGAAGTGCTCCAATGCGAAATAGCGCAAAGCATATTTCGAAAAACTCTATAATATTAGGCAACTGGATTACAACTCGGTCCTCTTTCTTTATTCCTAAATTCAGTAAACCTGAAGCTAAGCGATCTACCTTTTTATCAAGTTCACTATACGTTATATGCGTATTACTACTTACAACCGCAATTTGATCCCCATATTTTTCAGCGCGTTCTTTTAACATCGAACCAAATGTTTCTCCAAGCCAACACCCTTCTTCTCGATAGCGATTGGCAAATTCTTTTGGCCATTCCGTATAACCTATTAACATTCTTTCTTCCCCCTATTTTTCATTCAGCGAATTATCTCTTAACCCTAAAGCCTTCAACATTGTTTGGAACTTAGCTGATGTTTCTGCTAACTCATCTTCTGGCTTTGATTCAGCAACAACTCCAGCACCTGCATATAAGCGAAGTGTATTCTCTTGCACTTCAGCACAACGAATTGTAACAATCCATTCGCCATCTCCATTTAAATCGCTCCACCCTAACATTCCTGTAAAGAATTCACGGTCAAATGGCTCAATTTTTTGAATAGCCTCTCTCGCTTCTTCCATTGGAGTTCCGCAAACTGCTGGCGTAGGATGAAGAGCAATTGCTAATTCTAAAGAAGACGTATTTGGGTCCTTTAGTTCACCTTTCACTTCCGTAGACAAATGCCACATTGCTTCACTATGAATAACTGAGGGTTTTTCTGGAACATGTAATATATGACAGTAAGGGCGAAGCGCAGCGGCAACCGCTTCAACTACTACCGCATGTTCATGTAAATCTTTTGGAGAAGAAAGTAATTCTTCTGCCCTTCTTTTATCTTCTACTGGATCCTCACTTCGTGGTCTTGAGCCAGCCAACGGATTAGAAATTACTTGCATACCATGACGTGAAACAAGTAATTCAGGACTTGCTCCAATTAACGTCTTACTGTACTCGTTTTCATCTTTCGGCAAATTAACAGCAAATGTGTAGCCGTGCTTATTATGTTCCGCTAATTCACGAAGTAGTTTTTGTTGATCAATTTTCTCGGAAGACTTAACATCCAACGATCTAGATAGAACGATTTTCTTTAAATCTCCGTCCTGAATTTTTGCTATTCCTTGCTTCACACCATCCATATAAACTTCAGGAGCTGGAACCGGTGTCATTTCAAATGTCAGTTTCTCATTTCGTTTTATCTCATTTGTTGTCTCTAACTGTAAACGCTCAGTAATTCTACTATGTTCTGGTACGATAAGTTGAACTTCTTTTCTACGATCAAAAGGCAAAGCACCAACAACGATAGGATTCGGATTTCCGGCTTGTTTTGCATTACTTAATACAGCTTGTACAAGTTCTGGAAAGCTTTCAATTTCACGATGTTTTACTGTAGTAAACTCTCCTTCTGCTAATATTGTTCGAGTTGGTGAAGCGAAAAAGAATGAAGATTCTGTCTTGTAATCTTCTAAAAGTTTTTCTGACAGTTCCTTTACGGCTGTAAGTTCATTCATAGTATAATAACCTCCTGAATTTTTTATTAAGCTCCTAATGTAGCTCCGCCATCGACACATAAATTGTGCATTGTAATATGACTCGCTTTATCAGAAGCTAAAAACAATACTGCTTCAGCAATTTCTGAAGGTTGTGCAATTTTTTGTAACGGAATACCGAGTCTATATGTATTTTGAGAACCAGCAATTATATTTTCAGCTCCATTCTCATCAGCCCATAGTAATCTTTGCATTTCAGTTTCAGTAGAACCAGGAGAAACTAAGTTGCAGCGAATATTGTATGCTGCAAGCTCTAATCCTAAACACTTCATAAACATTGTCGTTGCGGCTTTTGATGCAGCGTACGCAGCCATTTCCATTCTCGGAGTATTTGCCGCATTTGAACCAACTGTAACAATTGCCCCTGACCTTCTTTGCATCATATGTTTACTTACTGCTCGAGACATATAGAAAACTCCTGTAGAATTTACAGAGAAGGTTTTATTCCAATCTTCATCACTTAAAGAGTGAATTGGTCCCATACGTAATACCCCTGCAACATTTATTAATATATCTATTGGTGCTATATCATTTTCAATACCGTTTACCATATCTTCAACAGCGGTACTATCACTCACATCTAAATGAAATGTTTTCATACGTGTTTCATTTAATTCATTTTCATTTAAGAGTACATTTAACCCCTCTTCATTTTGATCAACCGCAATAACTGTAGCTCCTCTTTCTAAAAACATTTTGGCAACAACACTGCCTATACCTTGAGCTGCACCTGTTACTAAAACCGTTTTTCCATCAAATTCCCCTAAGTTCATTTCCTCTATCCTTTCATTTGAAAATTAATCTAATTAAACAAATAGCAATAATGATAACGATTATCACTATCAATGTAAAAAATAATACACTTACTAAACTAATTGGTCAAGTGTACTTTTCATCAAAATATTATTCATTGATAATGTTTTTCATTTAATATTCTTACATCGAAATGATAATCTTTCTCAATAAACTTGTCAACCTATTTTTATTTTTCAGATAAAATATTTTAGTACTTCTCAATACAATTACATCTAAAAGCATTAATAAGTACTTACATTAAAAAATTTAATTCGTACTCCTCTTTTTAAAACTGAAGAAGATAAACTGTAGATACCTTCATTTACAAAGCCTTACCAAAAACTCAAGTATATATTTTCTCAACATTTTTCTGAAAATATCGAGAAAGTATATCTTGCAATTACCGATGCATGTCGTGTTTATAATTTAAGATTTAATAAGTATTTCGCATATAATATATCAATTTATTATATTCCAATATAATCCAAACGGATACTTTACTCATTTTTTTGCCTCTAGAAAATTCCACATGTTGTAATTCATAAAAAAGCACCCTATTAAATAGGGTGCTTTTTAGTAAACATAGTGTTAAAGAAGATTTATATACTTACGCTACACTGCGATACTCTTCTTCTTTTTCTTTTTTCTGCTTAGGCACTTGGATTAAAAGTGCGATAATAAATGATACGACACATAATACGCCGATCACCATGAAAGTTGGTTTGAATCCACCTAGAACTGCACCGATAAAGGAACCAGCGAGCGCTCCAAATCCAAATCCTTGATACACAATTCCGTAGTTCTTACTATGGTTTTTCATACCGTAGAAATCACCAACGATAGCTGGGAAAATAGTGATATTTCCACCAAAGCAAAACGCTACACTTGCTACACATACGAAGTAGATACCATAATTTAAATCTACGAAACTTAAAACCAAGACTGAAGCTGCCATAACAACAAATGTACCAGTAACGATTTTTAAACGACCGATTTTATCTGATAACGGTCCTAAAATAATACGACCTAATGTATTGAAGATTGCAACCATAGCCACCGCATTAGCTGCTGTCGCTGCGCTAAGCCCTACAAGTTGAACACCAATGTCTTTTACCATACCAATTAAGTATAAGCCACTCATACATGATGTAAATAACATAATAAATAATAAGTATACTTGTTTTGTGCCTAACATTTCTTTCGTTGTATATTCCTGAGTTTTTGTTTCATGAACTGCTCCTTGATCTGCAGCTTGATGGATTAAACAAGCGCCAAGGACAATCATAGCTGTAACAATTAAACCCCAGTATATAAACGCTTGTGATACACCAACTGATTCAATTAACTGTGCGTTAATATATTTAAAAATTAAGCTACCTGAACCATATGCAGAGACAGAAATACCAGCAATTAAACCTTTACGCTTTGGAAACCACTTTATTAAATTGGATAATGAAGTGATATATGCTGTACCATCTGCATAACCTACAACAACCCCTGCTAGTACATAAAGCAATATTAATGAGGAAGCTTGTGAACTAAGTATTAATCCAATTCCTAATGCTAGTCCAGCTATCATAATAAGTTTACGAAGTCCCCATTTTTCTTGCAATTTACTCGCAAACAAAGTTGAAAACGCTAAAGACAGGCTAGTAATTGAGAAAGTTATAGCAACAGCGTTAAGACTCCAACCGTATTTACTCACTAAGGGCTGATTGAATAAACTCCATGTATATATCGTACCAAGCCCCATTTGTACTATGACTGTTCCAAGGACAACAAGCCATGGATTAACCGATGATTTTTTCATACCATCTCTCCTCCTCTTTCTATTTCAATGCTATTCGCTAAATATGCTTTTTTTATTTTTATTTTCGCCACCTCATTCGACTTAACAACTTCATTGTATAGGATGTTTTCGCTTATGTAAGCACTTACAAGATGGAGCGTCAAAAATATGGAATCAGTTACAGAAAACGAAGGGTGAAATACAAAAAACTACTTGTTAAATACGTAGTAGTTTTTATAATGTTTTACATCAATACGACTTATGTGTGTTTTCATATCCTCTTTTATACAAAGTTATGCGCCCTGTTACACCATGGCTGGACTTCAAAATTTTGATTATCCTATATAAACAAAAAAACACCATATTCTTTTTAACTCCCCAGCTTTATAACATGTTGCGTCTATATTTCTTAATACAAATCATTTAATAGTCTTGTAATCTGGCTTCTCGTTACAATGCTTGTAATCAAAAATCCCACCATTTCCACTTCCGTATATCTTGTTTTTCTAACGAAACATACAAAAGTACAACGTTTTTTACAATTTTCTACATAAAAACAGAAAATATATAATTCATTTACATAATTTTGCACTTTAATTTTTATTAAACAACAAATATTTTATTGATAAATAAAACTAAACATTCACTAATATATCTATACGTGGTTTAATATATATAATAAACAAACATTTCTGACTTTTATAAGGAGGTACTATGAAAGCAAACGTAGGCGATACTATACTATTTCAACGAAATAACTTAAAGATCACAGCATCTGTACTAAAACTATACACTGAATCGGTCTTAGTTGAAGTCACAGATGTAAGCGGTGGTACTTTTGAATTTGACCGAACAATTGTAAATCATAAAAACTATAAAATTTTAAATGCAAATAAATAAAACAATACAATACAAAATAGCCCCTGCTTAACAGCGGAGGCTATTTTGTATAATAACAATTCATTAATTTACATATCCTAAAACACTAACAATCTTGCTTGCTTTTAAATTATTAATATAATAATAAATTTCTAACCCTCTTCTCTCAGCTCTTAGCACTTTACCTTTCATTTTTGATAAATGCTGCGAAACAGTCGATTGAGGAATATTTAATATTTCTGTTAATTGTGTTACATTACAAGTTTTGCGTGCACTTAATTCATTTACAATTTGTAATCGTATTGGATGCGCCATTATTTTTAAAATATCCACATCTTCTTCAGTTACTAAACTTTTTTTTATCTCGCTCGTATATGTTGTCATAAGACATTCCCCTTTTATTTGAATTCCTTTTTATTAAAATCTGCTTCTAAATAAAATATTATCTCTAAATATACAATTAAGACCCTTATATAGAAATAATAGGATTTTGATTATTTAAAAACAGCAATACTATACAATTTCATCTATTTGGTACATATACATAATACAATTTCAATTTGTGCTCTATGTGAAGTTAGCATAAATTTATAATGAAGATTTTTCAAACAATTCACATCTAACTATATACTTCCTCATAATACTATCCAGTGATTTTAACATATTTTAGGCATTTGTATATACTATTGCAAAACACATTAATATTGAGGGGGACTTTATATGCCAACACCGTCACAAGAACAAGTTGAAGAAGCTCGTGAAACATATGTCAGTCGTATTATTTTAGTTGGTGGTTCAGCTTTATTTTTAACAGGTGGTGTTATATCTGCAATTTCAGCCTTTAAAAGTTATAATCGTTTGGCAAATACGCCACCTTCTTCAAATGATTCATAATTGCATCATTCATTCCTTTAAATAATAAAGATGCCGCCTCTACTATAGAGACGGCTTTATATAAAAACATTATTAAATTCATTTGAACTTAATTGAAAAAACGTTATAACAATTTGGTACAATGTTCAAAGTAAGGATAGATACTTTCAATTTGACAAGCTTATTTCACCACAAACCTCGTCTGACTACACCCATCCTTCTGCTTCGTTACTTCTAATACAGCTGGCATTGCATTTTTCAGTTCTTGAACGTGTGAAATTACACCGATAAAGCGACCTGATTTTTGCAAGTCGATTAGGGCGTCAACTGCTTTCGTTAATGACTCTTCATCTAATGAGCCGAATCCTTCATCGATAAACATCGTTTCGATGGAAATACCACCCTCATACGCTTGAATTACATCTGCCATTCCAAGTGCTAAACAAAGTGATGCGTTAAATTTCTCACCCCCAGATAATGTTTTTACATCTCGGGTTTGACCTGTATATGCATCATATACATCTAATCCTAATCCACTTTGTCGATTCCTCTTTTCAACTCGTTCGCTTCGTTTTAAATAAAATTGTCCATTTGATAATTTACGTAGTCGTTCGTTCGCAATTTGAACAATTTGTTCTAAATACTCAATTAAGATGTAACGTTCAAAGGATATACGACTATCGTTATCCCCTTTCATTACTTCATATAAATCAACAAGTTCTTGGAATGCTTTTTCTTCCTCATGAATTTGTTCATCAATTCGTTTAATATTTTCATGTAAATCCGTAATATATGATACGGCATTTTGAGCACGTTGTCGTTTTTCTTTAATAATATCAAGGCTAATTTCCAATTCTTTCACTTGCTCATCTAATGAAGAAATGTCCATATACTCTTTATCTTTTAAGTCTGCTTTTAATTCTTCAATTTGTTTTGTAAGTACTTCTAGAGATGAGTAATAACTTTGGATTTCTTGTTGTAACTTATCCATCTCAGCATTATTTAATTTGGATTCTTTATATGTTAATTGATCTGTAAATCCGCTTTGTTCTAGCTCTTTCATAAAGCGTGTGAACGTCTCTTCTTTCTTCTCTTTTGCACTATTAAATTGATTAGAAGCATTATCATGTTCTGCTTTAATACGTATATTTTCATTTTGCCAATGTTGATACGCCTCTTGTACTTTCTCCCATTCATCTTCCATTAACCTAAGTTCTTGCAGAGCTTGGTCAAACTGTACTTTCCAAGCTTGTACCGTTTGCAAGCTTTCCGGAATATTTTGCTTATCATGTTCATATGACGTACGAAGCTGCATACACTCCATTTCAGTACGGTGCTGCACAGTTTCTACTTCACGCTTTTGTTTCTGGAGTTCTTCTACTTTTTCTTCTACGCTTTTTATATTCACAGCAATTTGCTTACGCGTTTCTTCACTTGCTTTTAACGCATTAACTTCTGCTGCTAATTGCTTTCCTTTTTGAACGAGCGCACTATATGTTTCTACTAATTCTTCTGAGCGATAGCCTCGCTTTAGCACTTCTTCTATCACTTGTTCATATTGAACTCGATAGAAATTCCACTTTTCTTCTAATTGAACATGTAATTTTTCCGCAATAGTTTTCTTTTCTCTTAGCTCATTTAACTCTTTTTCATCAATTGCATTACTTTGCTCTGTAGCTTTTTTCGGGTGGTCCATACTACCACATACTGGACAAGATTCACCATCATGTAAATGAAGAGCTAATATACCAGCTTGTTCACTTAACCAGCGGCGTTCCATATTTTCATATGTACTAACTGCCTGTTGCATCTTATGAAACGCACTTTCTTTTTCTAGCTCGTATTTTTGTTTTTCTTGCCATACATCATATGCCTGCTTTAATACTTTTGCATCTTCTCGCATATTCGTTAGTTCTTCTACTTTAGCTACATATTGTTCAAGCGCTGCTTCTAATTGCTGTAATTCGCCAGACATTCTATGTTTTTCATTTTTATGCGCTTCTAGTTGTTCATCTAACTTTTGCATACCTTCTTTTAATTTTCCTATGTGAATTTCAGCATTTTGCAAATTTAACTTTTTCTCAGCTAATGATGCAATAATTGGCTGTAACTCTTCTAGTCTTTGAACTTGTTTTTTAGCATTTTCTCGCTCGGATGCCTTATTCTTTAATGCTTCATATTTCTCCTGAGCAAGTGCAAAACTGTTCATTATATGCTCTTTTTTTGCGATTATCTGTTTTAACAAACTTTCAGACTGCTGTTCATATTGCATCGCTTCCTCATGCCATTGCTCAAATGGTAATAATCGCTTCGCCTGTTCCGCATGTTTAAAAGATTTTTCTTTCATTTCGATTACGGCACGGTTTTCTTGTAAAATACTGTACTTCTCATTCTTTTGTTCTAAATCTTTGAATTTCTCATTTACAGCTTTTGCTGCATGAAACCGTGCCTCTGCTTCTTTTAATTGTTTCGTTTTGTCATTTTGTTCTAAGTGTAATTGCTCAACCTCTGCATTGTACCAAATTGTTTCTTGTTCTAATGCCTCTACTACTTGATGTGTATTTACATGCTCTTGCTCCACTAATGTCTCTAATAATGCCCCATCACGTATTGGTAATTTAAATACATTACGGAAATATAGCTCACGTTCTTTTTGTTTTTCTTGTAAGACGTCTTTCCATTGTTTACGCTTTTGATCTAATATCTCACGCATTAATTTATAACGATCTGTTTTAAAAATGCGGCGTAGTATTTCTTCTTTATTTTCCGTTTCAGATGTTAATAATTTTCGGAACTCTCCTTGCGGTAACATGACAATTTGGCTAAATTGATGTTTACTTAATCCAATTAAATCTTCAACTTTTTTATTTACATCCGTTACATGAAAACGATCGACACATGGAACTTTCTCCTCATCAATTACTTCATATAATTCGACTGCATGTCCTGTAATTGTTTTATTTCCTTGTTTTTTATGGCCCAGTTGTCGTTTAATTTCATAACTTTTTCCTTTTAATTGAAAAGTTAATTCCACACTTGTATAAACATCATCATCAGCAAATTGGCTACGAAGCATGTTAGTATCACTGCGCTCTTCTCCACTAGCTTCTCCATATAATACATAACAAATTGCATCAAAAATCGTTGTCTTTCCAGCTCCTGTATTTCCAGAAATAGCGAAAATACGATGCTCACCAAGATCTTTAAAATCGATTACTTCTTTCTGTTTATATGGACCAAACGCGGTCATTATAAGCTGAATCGGTCTCATCCTCGCTCACCTTCCCGTTCTTGCACTGTTTGCAAAACATCTAAAAATAAACGTTCTTTCTCTTCTGATAGATCTAGCCCTTTCATTTCTTTATAAAATGCTTTTAAAAGAGATAAATCATCCGTTTTATGTCTTGAAACAGTTACTTCATTTTCATCTGTGAACTCTCGTCTTTGAATAGATCTTTCAACATGCATTGCATTTGGGTATACAGAACGTATTTTTCCCATTGGCTGCAAGACAGGATTTTCATCTAATAATTTCACAAATACATAATCTTCACTCACTGGATGAAGCAATAAATCGTCTATTTTCGCTTCTACTGTACGCATTTTACGACGTGGTGTAAGTAAACGTTTTTCAATTGTTGTTTCACCTTTTTCATCCAGTTCCACAATATAATATCCTTTTTTATGCTTTTCTTCAGAAATAGAATATGCAAGTGGTGAACCTGAATAACGAATTGTCTCATTACGTACAAAATGCGCTTGATGTAAATGGCCAAGCGCCGTGTAATGAAATTTATCAAAATAATGGCTATTTACATATTCAGCACCACCAATTGAAAGTGGTCGTTCCGCATCACTCGTATTTTCCTCTGCCTCTCCTGAAGAAGTTACAAATGCATGTCCTACAAATATGTGTCTCGCTTCTTTATCCATCGTTTCAGAGAGTTCGTTCATAAAAATACGCATCGCATCATCATGAGAACGAACATCTTCATTTTTCAATATATGTCTAACAATACTTGGATCTGCATACGGAACGAGATGGAAATGAACCTCTCCGTATTCATCATTTAAAACAACGGGATTGTATGGAAACTGGAATTGTCCAACAATATGTAATCCTTGTTTTTTCATTAAATTACTACCAAAATGTATGCGGTCCGGACTATCGTGGTTTCCTGCAACTGCAATTATTGGTGTTTGTAAATCAATAACTATCTTTTGTAATACATCATTTAATAAGTCTACTGCTTCTGTAGGTGGAATTGCTCGGTCATATAAATCTCCTGCAATAATTACAGCATCCGGTTTTTCCTCTTCAACAGCTTGTACAAACTGATCTAACACAATTTTTTGATCTTCAGTCATATATACACCATGAACAAGCTTACCTAAATGCCAATCCGCTGTATGAAAAAACTTCATATTACCCTTCTCCTTTTAGTTTACTGATTGTAGTGAAACAAGCTGATAGTTTAGTGTAGTTTTTCCGTTCTCCCATTCTAACTTTTGGACAATTGCACTACCGATTCTTTCTTCGTTTGATTTATATAAAGGCAATATTTCTTGAATAGTAAATAGATGATAACCATCTAAAATTAATTGAAATAAATTATCTTCTATATGTAATCTTACTTCTTTTTCATTTGAAATAATTTTTGTATGCATCTCAAATTTCATGCTAGATACAACCCCTTTTTTCTAATCTCTACATTTTAATAGTATAGTGGTCATGCAAGATTGACAAGTAAATACACCGCGATGTACATACTTTTTTAATTATAAATATTTTATGTTTTTTTATATGAAATACGGTATGTGAAATTATTAATCTACAAAAATAAAAATGCCCTTTCAGGCATCCTTATTTTTGTAAGTACTCTTTCATAACGTAGTACAATACAGTTATTAAGACAATCGCTACAAAAAACGCAAATACGGCCACAACATACCCATCTTTATTTAATAAAAAGCATATGGAAATAGATATTATAAAAATCGGAAACACGAGACGTACCTTAGCCTTCACTTCTTCTGTCGTATCTGTATGATGAAAATACTGTGTAATTCCTACCATAAGAGATGACAAAATAATAACCGACAATAGTAAAGGTCCTGGCATTCCGATCTCTCCTTTCTCTATTTCTAATTATATACAAACCCCGCGCTCTTTAAAAGTTAGATAATTCAGCCTTTTAACTTTTTCTACATCCACTCTTTAATTTACGCCACGTATACTAACTCAATATAAGTTATACATATAATAGCGCCTTCAACACGACATTTTCAAATAATAGCACTTACAGTAATGTTGTAATATTCCTCTTCATTCTCTGAAATCCTGCAAATATAACTCGTCAAAATATGCGATAAATACTAACACTAAGCACCTAATTTAGACAAAAATTATAGAGGACATTTCAGCATGTATCAAGAAATAAGAATAGAAAGATAAGTAAGGGAGGATTTATAATGACTGAACACGTTTTATTTTCTGTTAGCGAAAACGGCGTTGCATCTATTACTTTAAACCGTCCAAAAGCACTTAATTCTTTATCCTATGACATGTTACAACCAATTGGGCAAAAACTTAAAGAATGGGAGCAAGATGAGCGTATTGAACTCATCGTTTTAAAAGGAGCTGGGACGAAAGGTTTTTGTGCAGGTGGTGATATTAAAACGCTATACGAAGCACGTTCTAACGAAGTTGCATTACAACATGCAGAGCAGTTTTTTGAAGAAGAATATGAAATTGATACATTTATTTATCAATACAAAAAACCAATTATCGCTTGTTTAGATGGAATTGTAATGGGCGGTGGTGTCGGTCTGACAAATGGAGCGACGTATCGAATTGTAACAGAGCGTACGAAGTGGGCAATGCCTGAAATGAACATCGGTTTCTTCCCGGATGTCGGTGCTGCTTATTTCTTAAATAAAGCGCCTGGATATACTGGTCGATATGTTGCTTTAACGGCATCTATTTTAAAAGCTCCTGATGTATTATATATTAACGCTGCTGATTACTTTATGACATCAGATTCATTACCAAATTTCCTTACCGCACTTGAAAATGTAAATTGGAAAAAAGAAGATGTACATACTCATTTAAAAGAAGTTATTCGTACATTTGCAACTGCTCCAAACTTAGATGGCAATCTTTCTTCCTCAGTAGAAGAAATTAATTCGCATTTTGCATTCGATACAATTGAGGGAATCATTCAATCGTTAGAGAAAGATCAAAGTCCATTTGCCCAAACAACGAAAGAAAAGCTATTATCCAAATCCCCTGTTTCATTAAAGGTAACATTAAAACAGTTTATTGATGGCCAAGAAAAGTCAGTTGAAGAATGTTTCGCGACAGATCTTATACTCGCTAAAAACTTCATGCGACATGAAGATTTCTTTGAAGGAGTACGCTCCGTTGTAGTTGATAAAGACCAAAATCCAAATTATAAATATAAACAATTAAGTGATGTTTCAGAAGAAGATGTAAATCGATTCTTTAACTTACTTAACGCTTAAACAAAGAGGCCATATATTGTAGCACACTCTCAGCTACTCTATATGGCCTCTTCTTTTTAGTTAAATAATTTTAAATATAATTTAATTTTATTTAACTAAAATGTATGTTAAACTAACGTTAATCGAATTTTCTAAAAACAAAAAAAGGAAGGCGGATAACATTATGGAAAATTTTTTTCTGTTTATTATTATGTCTATATGTCTTATTATTCTACCCGGTCCTGATACAGCAATGGCTACGAAAAACACATTGATTGCCGGCAAAATCGGCGGCGTAAAAACTGTTTTTGGTACTTGTGTTGCGCTTTTAATTCACACTTTAGCTGCTGTAATTGGTCTTTCAGCACTTATTGTAAAGTCTGCACTTTTATTTTCTATTTTTAAATATGTTGGTGCTGTATATTTAGTCTATATTGGTATTAAAGCCCTTTTAGCAGTAAGAAAAACAGAAGACTTAAATACAGATGACATTCCAATAAATAATGATAATAAACATACTTCTTGCTTTCGCCAAGGGTTTCTTACAAATTTACTAAACCCTAAGGTTGCAGTCTTCTTTTTAACTTTTTTACCACAGTTTTTAAATCCAAATCATAATACATTTATACAACTTCTCGTTATGGGACTTACTTATCTCATTTTAACAGTCATTTGGTTTGCTTTTTATATATTTTTAATTGATAAAATTAGTGCTTTTATGAAAAAACCGAAGACACAGCGTTATATTCAAGGGATTACAGGAATCGTCTTAATTGGGTTTGGTATTAAATTAGCCTTTGAAAGAAATAGTTAACACAATACAAACGAAAATACACTACTCCATTATGAGTAGTGTATTTTCGTTTGTATTATTTTTATAATGAGTGGGAATGCACCCCACTCATTATCATTTCACTTTATTAAAACCAGCGCTCAGTTACAACTTTTTTACGTGTATAAAATTGAACGCCATCCGTACCATTTGTACCAAGATCTCCAAAGAATGAAGCTTTGTTTCCTGCAAATGCGAAGAATGCCATTGGTGCTGGAACATTAACGTTTACACCAATCATACCAGCATCAATATTGTCTCGGAATGTTTGTGCATGTTTTCCATTTGATGTATAAATAACAGCACCATTCGCAAATTTCGATTGATTTGTCAGCTTAATACCTTCTTCTAAATCTTTTACTCTTACAATACTTAATACCGGAGCGAAAATTTCATCTTGCCAAATTTTCATTTCTTGATTTACACCATCAAAGATTGTTGCACCAACAAAGTAACCTTCTCCAACTTCTTCATTGATTTTACGGCCATCTACTAGTAAAGTTGCTCCATCTGCTACACCACTATTAATATAGCCTAAAACACGTTCTTTATGAGATTCACGGATTAATGGTCCAACATAATTATCTTCGTTGAAACCGTCACCTACTTTTAACTTCTTCGTTTCCGCTACTAATACATCAATGAATTCATCAGCAATTTCATCAACTACTGCTACTACTGAACATGCCATGCAGCGCTCTCCACTACTTGCGAACGCAGACCCAATTACACCTTGTACTGTTTTCTCAAGGTTGCAATCTGGCATAACAACCGCATGGTTTTTCGCACCTGCTAACGCTTGTACACGTTTACCATTTTTTGTACCAGTTTCATATACGTAGCGTGCCACTGGCTCAGAGCCAACAAACGAAACTGCTTGAATATCTTTATTTTCTAAAATACTATTTACAACATCTTTTCCGCCTTGTACTAAATTTAATACCCCTTTTGGAAAACCAGCTTCATAGAATAACTCTACAAGTCGCTCAGCTAAAAGTGGCGTTCTTTCAGATGTTTTTAATACGAATGTATTACCGCAAGCAATTGCAAGTGGGAACATCCATAATGGAATCATCATCGGGAAGTTAAACGGTGTAATACCAGCAACAACTCCGATTGGATAGCGCCAAATCGATCCATCAATTCCATTAGCAATATTCGGAAGGGCTTGTCCCATCATTAAATTTGGTGCTGATGTTGCAAGTTCTACCGCTTCAATACCACGCTGTACTTCACCAGTTGCATCCGTTAGCGTTTTACCGTTTTCTAGCGTAATGATTTTTGCAAGCTCTTCTTTATTTTCTTGTAACAGTTGTAGATATTTGTATAGTTGTCTTGAACGATTTGGAACTGGCACTTTAGACCATGTTTTGTATGCCGCTTTTGCCGCTTCAACAGCTTTTTCAACATCTTCTTTTGGAGAAAGTGGAACGTAAGCGATGATTTTTCCGGTTGCCGGATTCGGAACCGCTTCTACTTCCGTACCAGTAGATTCTACCCATTCGCCATTAATATGATTTTTCACTCGTTTAATTTCAGTTGTAATCATTATATTCTCTCCTTTTTTATCATGGTTTTTATAAGTGCACTATTTTTGATTAGAAATTAATTGTTCGCTAACTTTCTTATATAAAGCAGCCATATCGTTTTCACCATATCCTGCCTCACTCGCTTCTTCATATACGTTTAATAGCATCTCACTTACTGGTAAGTGAAGTTCACTTTCTTTAGCTAAATCTACCGCAAATCCTAAATCTTTCTTTAATAAATTTACAGTAAAGCCAGGCTCATAATTTTCTGATGCAATGAAACTTTTATAATTACGCTCATAAATTCTACTTTGACCGTAACTTACATTTAAAATATCAAACATTTTATCTAAATCCATATTGTTCTTTTTCGCTAATGTTAAAGCTTCACTCACACCAGCTGTATAAAAACCAATTAATAGATTGTTAATTAATTTAACAGTTGTACCACTATCAATCTGCTCACTAACATGGAAAACATTCGCTCCAAGCACTTCCATGACAGATTCAGTTTTCTCATATACTTCTTTCGATCCACCAACCATAAACGTTAATGTACGGTTTTCTGCACCAATTACCCCACCGCTAACAGGTGCTGCTAAAAAGTCTACTTTCTTTTCCTTCGCCGATTCCTCTAATTGTTTGTTTAATTGTGGAGATACTGTACTTGTATCAATTAAAGCTACATTCGAGTGGCTATTTTCAAATAATCCTTCTTCCCCAAAATATACCGCTTCAACAGCACGAGGTGATGGTAAGCTTGTAAAAATCACATCGCATGTCTCTGCTAGTTTTGAGATTGATAGGCCGATAATTCCTCCTTCTTTTTCAAAGGAAGCTTCCGCCTCTTTATTCAAGTCCACTCCATATACTGTGTAGCTAGATTTAACTAAATTTTTAGACATTGGAAGACCCATGTTACCTAAACCGATAAAACCAATCTTTTTCATATCGCTTTCCTCCTATTTACACAATATATTTCCCGCGATTTATAATAACTTTCGCAATATCTCTCTTTTTCGTAAATAAGTTTGAGTATAAAGGCACTAATAATTGACGGATTTCAGCTAATATTTCTTGTCTATTTTGTTCTTCTGTGACAGCTGCTGAAAGAATGGAAATCGCGGCTTCTTCTACTTTACGATATCCTTCTTCACAAATAACATCTGTTATCATTTGTTTCGTACGCTCTTTTTCCTCACCATTTTTACTAACTGCTTTCCTCGTACGTAAAAATGCTGATTCCATGACGTACACGTCCGTCAACATATTTGATAATACGCGTGAATATTCTTGCTCTTGCTCAATTTTTAAACCTGGAGTTTTAGAGAGCGTTTTCAAAGATTGTTTCAACAATTTTTTCGCTAATAAAATGTAACGATGGTTTCTTTCTACATTTGCCACATCAATTTCTACTTCAGCATCTTCTATTTGCTCGATTTGCTTCATTAACATTTTTGCAACTGTTAATCTATTAATTTCATTCGTTCCTTCAAAAATACGACTAATCCTAGCATCACGATATAATCGTTCTACTTCGTATTCTTGCATATAACCGTAACCACCATGAATTTGTACAGCTTCATCTACGATATAAGCAAGTGTTTCAGAAGCGTTTACTTTATTCAGTGCACATTCAATTGCAAATTGGGACATTTTTTTCATAAGATCTTCATCACTCTCATGAATTGCTTCATCAATTACACCCGCTGTACGGTAAGCTGCACTTTCTGCTCCATATGTAGAAATAATCATATTGGCAATTTTCTCTTGAATCATCGTAAAATCTACTAATTCCGTTTGGAACTGTTTTCGCTCTTTTCCATATTGAACTGACAAACCGATTGCTTGTTTTGCTGTTCCAATATTTCCAAAAGCAAGTTTTAGTCTAGCGAAGTTAAGAATATTAAGAGCTACGTGATGCCCTTTCCCAACTTCCCCTAAAATATTTTCAGCGGGGATGACAACATCTTCTAAAATAAGCGTCGCTGTTGAAGATCCTTTAATCCCCATCTTCTTTTCTTCTAATCCTATTGATACACCTTCACATGTTCTTTCGACAATAAACGCTGTCATTCCTTTATTTGTCTTCGCAAAAACAACGTATACATCTGCCATATGAGCATTTGTAATCCACTGCTTCTCACCATTTAACTTCCAAGCAGTAGCATCTTCATTCAATACTGCACTCGTTTTTGCACTTAATGCATCAGAACCAGCATTTGGCTCAGTTAAAGCATAAGCCCCAATCCATTCTCCAGACGCAATTTTCGGCAAATATTTTTCTTTCTGTTCTTTCGTTCCATAATATATGTAAGGCAACGTACCTACACCGGCGTGTATATTAAAAGAAACGCTAAATGCACCAGCGTAACCCATTTTTTCTGCTACAAGACCTGAGACAGCCTTTCCTAACTCGAATCCGCCATAATCTTCTGGTACCTCAATGCCTAATAATCCAAGTTCCCCAGCTTTCTCAAATAATTGACGAGAAACTTTATAGTTATGTTGTTCAATATTCTCAATTTGCGGGACAATTTCTTGTTTAACGAATTGTTCTGTCGTTTTTGCAATTAAATCTTCATCCCCTGAAAAATCTTCTGGTGTAAAGAAAGTATTATTCACATCTTTATTGAGTGAAAAAAATTCATCCCATGGTAACTTCGTTTTCTCCATCTGAATCCCCCTATCATTTCGGCCTTCGTTGATCTTTGCATATGCTCGTCTACGATGAGTGGAATATCTTATTATTGAAAACAGAAGGCGATGATTTTTCACATCAAGCAGTTCGTTTTGCCAAAGATGTATTTTCATCGCCTAAATCCTTCTACCTATTGATCTTCAGATAATACTGTTTTTGCAATTCCAGTATCTAACTCTTCAAAGTCATGATATGAAATTGTTTCATATAATTCACTTCTCGTTTGCATATTAGAAAGTGCATCTTTTTGAGAACCCGTTTCCTTAATTAGCGTAAACACATTCTCATATGCTTTTGCAGCAACACGAAGTGAAGTTACAGGATAAATTACCATTTGGAAGCCCATATTCGCAAATTCCTCTGCACTATAATATGGTGTTTTTCCGAACTCAGTCATATTTGCTAGTAAAGGTGCATTCACTTTGCTAGTAAATAAACGGAATTCTTCTTCCGATTGAAGCGCTTCTGGGAATATTGCATCTGCCCCTGCTTTTACATATGCATTCGCTCTTTCAATCGCTGCATCTAATCCTTCCACGCCGCGAGCATCTGTGCGTGCTACAATATATAAACTTGGCGCAACTTCTTTAATCGCTTTAATTTTTTGAACTAATTCTTCTGTAGTAACAAGTTTCTTACCATTTAAATGTCCACATTTCTTTGGTAATTGTTGATCTTCAATCTGAACAGCCGCAACTTTCGCTTCCACCATTTCTACAGCTGTCCTCGCTACGTTTAGTACTCCACCAAATCCTGTATCAATATCAACAAGAACTGGTAAATCTGTAGCTCTAACTAGATCCCTTGCTCTCTCTGCTACTTCAGTAGACGTCACGATTCCTAAATCTGGTAGTCCTTTACTTGCAGTGTAAGCAGCTCCTGATAAATATAGAGCTGAAAAACCTGTATTTTTCGCAACAAGAGCCGCCATTGCATCATGAGCACCTGGAATTTGCAAAATTTCATTTGCTTCTACTAAAGCTCGGAAGCGATTCGCAAGCTCCTCTTGTGTTGACTGTTTATTCACAACCCAAGCCATTCTAAATTCCCCCTATTATTAAATTAAGAATAGATCTACAAATTCGTTTACATTCATATTTTCTAGTTTTTCTTCATTTAGACAAGCTTCATGGATTTTTTCTTGTTGCTTACTAGAATAATGACCTGCCATATTTGCAGTGAATTTCCGAACAACTTTTGGAATTGCTTCGTCTCTACGGAAACGGTGGCCAAGTGGGTATTCACATTCCACATTTTCTGTTACAGTACCATCTTTAAAATGAACTTGAACAGCGTTGGCGATTGAGCGCTTGTTCGGGTCAAGGTAATCTAAACTGTACTGTTTGTTTTCAACAACAACCATCTTATTACGTAATTCATCTACACGTGGATCATTCGCTACTACATCCTCATAATCATCCGCAACGATATCTCCTTTTAATAAACCTATTGCCGTAATGTATTGTAAGCAATGATCACGATCAGCTGGGTTATTTAATGGACCTTCTTTATCGATAATACGAATTGCTGACTCATGAGTTGTGATTGTAATACGATCAATTTCATCTAATCTTTCTTTAAGTTCCGGATGTAATTTCACTGCACATTCTGCAGCTGTTTGTGCATGGAATTCTGCTGGGAATGACACTTTGAATAATACATTTTCCATTACATAAGATTCTAGCGGTCTTGCTAATTTTAATTCTTGCTTGTTAAATAACACATCTTGGAATCCCCATCCTGGTGCAGATAATGCCGTTGGGTAACCCATTTCACCTTTTAATGCAGTCATTGCAAGATGAACACCGCGGCTCGTCGCATCACCTGCTGCCCATGATTTACGTGAACCTGTATTTGGAGCATGACGATATGTACGAAGACTAGAATTATCAATCCACGCATGTGATAATGCATTAAAGATTTCCTCACGCGTTCCGCCAAGCATTTTTGCAACTACTGCAGTCGTCGCTACTTTTACGTATAATACGTGATCAAGACCAACACGGTTTAAACTGTTTTCTAAAGCAAGTACACCTTGAATTTCATGTGCTTTAATCATCATTTCTAGTACTTCACGTACTTTTAATGGTTCTTTTCCTTCTGAAATACGAACGCGGCTAATATAATCTGCAACTGCTAAAATTCCGCCTAAGTTATCAGATGGATGTCCCCACTCTGCTGCAAGCCAAGTATCGTTATAGTCTAACCAACGGATCATACATCCGATATTAAATGCGCCTTTTACTGGATCTAGCACATAAGATGTTCCTGGTACACGTGTACCATTTGGCACGATTGTTCCTGGTACAACTGGTCCTAATAATTTTGTACACTCTGGGTATTGTAGTGCTAAAATTCCACATCCAAGTGTATCAAGTAATACGTAGCGAGCCGTACTGAATGCCTCTGCACTTGTAACCTCTTTATTTAATACATAGTCCGTAATTTCTTCTAATAATGCATCTTTTTGTTTAATTTCATTTGTTTTAATCATGCTATTCTTCCCTTTCTGTCGAAAATTCGTTATTATTAATGATGGGTGTCGGTCAAACACCCATCTGGCGGGCGGCGCTAACAACTCCCCAGTTGTTTTTATTTACTAAATGCATGTCGCTCGCCAATATAATTTACACGTGGACGGAACAAACGATTGTTCGCATGTTGCTCAATTACGTGTGCACATAGCCCTACTGTTCTAGAACTAAAGAAGATTGGTGTGTAAAGTTGAATTGGAATACCAAGCATCCAATATACTGGAGCAGCATAATAATCAAGATTCGGATAAATTCCTTTTTCCTTCTCCATAATTTTTTCTCCAGCTTCACACATTTCATATAGTGTATAATCGCCTTTCACATCACATAACTGCTTTAATGCTTCCTTCATCATAAGTGCTCTTGGATCCATCTTTTTCATATAAACACGGTGTCCAAAGCCCATAATTTTTTCTTTGTTATATAGTTTCTTCTGTAATAACTCTTCAAATTTCTCAACATTACCAGCTTCTAAAAGCATGTACATAACCGCTTCATTCGCACCGCCATGAAGACTTCCTTTTAAGGATGCAACTGCTCCTGTTAAAGCGCCGTATAAGTCGGATTGCGTTGATGCAATAACGCGTGCTGTAAATGTAGAGTTTGGCATTTCATGTTCACTATATAAAACAAGGGAACGATCAAAGATTTTCTCTTCAAGTTCAGTTGGTTTCTTTCCAGTTAACATATAGAAGAAATTCGCACTATATGACAATTCTTGAAGAGGCTCAATTGGTTCCTCATTATTTAAAATATGGTAGCTATTCGCTACAATATTTGGCACTTTACTTAAAAGCTTGTATCCTCGACTTTTATTCACTTCTAACGAGCGGTTTTCGATATCACTATCGTAACCAGCTAATGCAGACACACCTGTACGTAGCCCATCCATAGGATGCGTTTCCTTAGGCAATGCCTTTAGAACATTGAATACACCTTCTGGCACTGCATATTCTTCTTTTAATTTCTTTTCAATTGTTGCTTTCTCATCCTCATTCGGTAAACGTTCTTCTAATAAAAGGTGCACAATGTCTAAATACTCTTTTGTTTTTGAGAGTTCGATTAAATCATACCCTTGAATTACAATTTCACCTTTTACTGTGTCAAGAAACGAAATTTTCGTTTCCGCTGCTACTACACCATCTAATCCCGGGGAAAATTTTTCTTCAGCTTTCATCATTATTTCCTCCAATCCTAATAGATCTTCGTGCACATAACTGTAAGCCTTTACAATAATATGAAACTACATTTCTATTTCAATGTATCAGAGTTTTTAGAAGATTTCAATTTATTTTATAATGATAAGTTTCCTATACTTTTACCGATGTAATAATACAATTTTTCAAAAATAACTTTCATCTTTTATAAAGAAAGGACAGACATCCTTTTACAATTTTTTAAAACGAAATATAACAATTATCCATATAATCCCACTAAATATACCTTTAATCCCTTTTTCTTCAACAAACATAAAAAACCGAGCTGCACTCATGCACAGCTCGGTTTTTTATAATATTTATTTCATATTCCCATAAATATAATTCTTATATAAAATTTATTTATTTTTAATAAAATTATTATTTTACATAATTAAATTAAATTTCTTCCGTTTCTTTACGATAGCTTACAACTAATTCATAGTTTTGAAAGTACGAAAGATCATCAAAATCTATAAAAATAAACTACCGTCTTTCTCAACTGACGCTATTTCCCGAACTGATTTCTCAGAAACAATCCCTAAAGAATATCCGGGCTGAATTGAGCTATTTCCTCCGTACCTTACAATACATCAAATAGATTCATCATGCTTTATACGCAAAATCTTTTTTGCCTAATCGTTGTTTTACAAAAATGACAAATATAATTAAAGCTATTAATCCTGAAATTGCACTACCTGCGAATAAAATACGGTAACCAAACATTTGTGAAACAACTCCAAGTAAAATCGCACCTAATCCAATCCCTAAATCAAAAGCGGTAAAGAATGAAGCGTTAGCAACTCCTCTTTTACTAGGATCAACAATTGTCAGCATCGCTGCTTGTAAAGCGGGCTGTGCTGAACCGAATCCAACACCATATAATGCCGCTGCAATCATTACACCTATCAAACCATTTGAAATCGTTAGTACAACTATCGCTAAAATAGTAATACATAGTGCCGGAAGTATGATAAAAACTTCTCCATACTTATCTAATAGTTTTCCTGAAATAGGTCGTACAATTGTTAAAGCAATTGCATATACAAGAAAGAATGTCCCAGGATTCACATCAATTGATGACGCGAATAACGGTAAAAATGTTGTTATTCCTCCATATGCAAATGATAAAAAGAAAACAACAACCGTTATTGATAAAACGGATTTTTCAAACAGCTGAATTTTCCCTTTTTCTTTTTGTGGCGTGAATGGCATTTTCGTTATTAACGATAATACGACTGCCATAAAGGATAAAAGAGTTGCTAACAAGAATAGACCATGAAATGAATAATTTTGTACAACCCATAATCCAATCATCGGGCCAATTGCCATCGCGATTGTCATCGCCATGCCATACCAGCCCATCCCTTCACCACGACGTGAATCTGGAATAATATCAGTTATCGCTGTTCCAACTGCTGTTGTAGAAACAGCCCACGTCACTCCGTGAATAACGCGTAAAACAGCTAAAAGGACAATAGTCGATGCTAAATCATACGAATACATCGTTATCCCAAAAAATATGAGTCCGAAAATAATAAAAGATCTTCTACCATATTGATCTAACATACCTCCAATAATCGGTCGTATTACAACTGCCGCTATTGTAAACATTCCCATCATCAGTCCAACTTGCGATTCATTTCCACCAATCTCTTTAATAAAGAGCGGGAGCGTTGGAACAAGTAAATAAAACCCCGTAAATAAAAATAACATCGCGATAGTCATTTGTATAAATGATTTCGTCCATAATCGTTCCATTAAAATCCCTCCATAAACACGTAAAATATACAATCAACACATCAATTGTATATTTTTCATGTTCCCTTGCCCTCCGCTAATAGACGTATCTTTTCATAATAAATGGTCTACCATCAATTTAAGTTGGTCTTACGACTTTATGCCTATGTTTTAAGCAAAAAACCTATATATGTACCTTTATATGTTTTAGAAGAATATACTATTTTATTATTAAACTTAGGAGTGATCGTTTTCATGTGGGTATCACCAAGAATAACCGCCGTTGTCCCATCAGCTCCCTCAATACATGTTCCTGTCGTTCATACAGCTAGTTCTGATGTTGGTATCGAACTTCCTGCCGCTTGGCAACAATATCAATCGACTGACCAAGTCACCCCTTCATTTTGGCATCATGGTACACACCCGAGTAGTACTACTTTTTATGGCCCTAGTTATCCAATACCGCCAACTCAAATTTTTTATCATTTCCCATCAATTTACTTTCAAAATTTCTATGGTACTTTTAATATTTAAAAATAATATTACTCTTTATAATACAAAAAGCACCAAAGAAACCGTTTTTCCCGGTACCTTCGGTGCTTTTAAAATGCATTATTTATTGTCCATTATTGGAAGGAGCCTCTCCTGTGTTCCCGCCAGTAGTTGGTGGGGTTGGAGTTTCTTGGCCACCTCCAGTGGTTGGTGGATTTGGAGTTCCTTGACCACCTCCAGTGGTTGGTGGATTTGGAGTTCCTTGGCCACCTCCAGTGGTTGGCGGATTTGGAGTTCCTTGACCACCTCCAGTGGTTGGTGGATTTGGAGTTCCTTGGTCACCTCCATTAGTTGGTGGATTTGGAGTTCCTTGACCATTTCCATTGTTTTGTTCATTTTGCTTATTCTGTTCATCTTGTTTCTTTTGCTCTTCTTGCTTCTTAAGCTCTTCTTGCTTCTTAAGTTCATCTTGTTTCTTTTGCTCTTCTTGTTTCTTAAGTTCTTCCTGTTTCTTTAATTCCTCTTGATTTTTCTCTTCTTCAGTTTTTTGCTGTTGATCTTGTTTTGGTTGTTCCGTTGTATCCGGTACGCTAGTATTTGGAGATGAATCACGTTTTTCACCTTTTATACGCAATTCACTACCTTCTTGAATAACACTACTTGGCATTTTAAAGCGTGATTTATCTGTAGCCATCTCACTCATCATTTCTTTAAAGATCAACTGTGCAATTTTCGTATTTTTACTACTAATATACTCGTCTTTACCATCTTTCGTATATCCAGTCCATACTGCCATCGTATATTGCGGTGTATATCCTGCAAACCAACTATCACGAGTTGCACTTTCTGGAATTCCATATTGTGCTAGTTGTTTTGAAGAATAGTTAGTTGTACCTGTTTTACCAGCTACATCTAAAGAGGCCACATTTGCCGATGTACCAGTACCTGATGTAACTACAGAACGTAGCATATCAGTAATCATATATGCTGTAGAATCCGCCATAACTGATTTTGGTTTTTGTCCAAAACTTTGTGACTTGCCGTCTGGATAAACTACTTTCTTAACAAAATGCGGCTTCGTATACTTACCGTCATTCCCAAATGCCGCATAAGCACCTGCAATTTCAGTTGGTGACGCTTCATTTGTACCGATTGCTGTTGATTCTGTCGGTGCTACATTAAATGTAATACCTAATTTCTCAGAGAACTCTTTCGATTTACTAATACCTACCTCTTTAGCTGTTTTAATAGCTGGGATATTACGTGACTTTGTTAGTGCTTCACGCATTGAGATTGGCCCTAAATGACTTCTATCTGCATTTCTAACTTCTTGGCCAGTTGAATACTTAAATGGAGAGTCATCAATTTGATGATAAGTAGCCCATTTTAAATATTCAATTGCAGGAGCGTAATCAAAAATTGGTTTCATCGTTGAACCAGCTGCACGATCTAATTCAATCGCCATATTATGCCCTTTAAATACTGCTTTATTTTCACCGCGCCCACTACCTATAGCGCGAACTTCTCCAGTTTTCGTATCCATAAATGTGAAAGCACCTTGGAATTTATCATTTGGATAATTAATAATATTTGTATTCAAAATATTATCAGCTAATTTCTGTGCTTTTGGATCCAATGTTGTATAAATTTCTAAACCATCAGATCCAATATTAACATCTGGTATTTCCTTTTCTACTTCTTTAACTACTGCATCCATAAATGCAGTATATGGCATCGCTTGTAGTTCAGCTGCACTCTTAATATTTTTATCCACTGGTACTTTCGATGCTTCTTCCATTTCTGCCTTTGTAATATAACCATGTCTATTCATTAAGTTTAGTACAGTATTTCTTCTTTCTGTTGCCCTTTGAACATTTTCTTTTTTCGTTGGGTCATAGTTATTCGGTGCTTTTGGTAAGCCAGCTAGCATCGCAACTTCTGGTAATGTTAAATCTTTCAATTCTTTACCGTAGTAGTTTTGTGCTGCTGTTGCGATTCCATATGAACGGTTTCCTAAATTAATTTTATTTAAATACATCTCTAATATTTCATGTTTTGAATATTGTTGTTCTAGCTTATACGCTAAATATATTTCCTGAACCTTACGTTTTGACGTTTTTTCCATCGATAAGAAGTAGTTTTTAATAACTTGCTGCGTTATCGTACTACCACCTTGAGAGCCATAATCTCCCTTAAGACTAACTAAAACTGCACGAGCAGTACCTTTAAAATCTACTCCGCTATGCTCATAAAAACGCGAATCTTCTGTTGCTAAAAATGCATTTTCTACTAATTTTGGGATTTGATCATACGTAACATTCGTCCGCTTTTCTTTCCCATATTCATATACCAAATTCCCGTCTTTATCATAAATTTTTGAGGATAACGGATTAACAAGTTTTGCTTTCTCAAGTTTTGGTGCATCCTTAATCATTACGAAAAAGGTAGCAACCCCTGCCACTAAACCTACAATACCCAGTAGTAAACAACTGATTAAAAATTTACGAAAAAACGATGTTTTACCTTTTGGTTTTGTTTTTTTAGAAGCTGGCTGTTTTTTCTTTTGAACTTGTCGTCGCTCCTCTCGAGAACGATAATTTTCTGACATGTTACTTTCTCCTGCCTTTCAATTCTCCCGTTGATTTACTTGAAAATATTGAGGTCACTTTCCCAAATACATTTAATCAAGAAAGTATATTGACCTGGAGCATTCAATATTTTCCCAATTCACAGATTATACATTTTAGAATACTTCTTATACAAACTATTTTCACTTCTATTTTTTCTAATAATACTGCCCCTTAAAGCATAGAATGTAAGAAGTGAATTTTTAATACCTCGTATAAATAATATACCTTTTTTTCAAATGGTCAATATTTTCTTATTTATAAATCAAAGGTGAAATAAAAATAGCACAACGATATGTACTTCGTGTGAACTTCCTTATAATTACGTATAACAAACATTTAATATATTGCATATAAGTATAATACTCCTTTAATTATTAGGATTTCAACACGACAATCCCCTTCTCTACAAGAAACCATCTAAAATGAAAAATAAGGAGTTGCGTAATGATGAAGCTATCTCCCGTTATTTCAAAAAAATTAGTTGCTGTTGGCTATAATCCTTTTTCTATGATTTTACGTATTCAACTAAAGAATGGTATGTATGATTTCTTTAATGTGCCAGAAAGCATTTACACCGGTTTATTAAACGCACACTCTAAAAGTTATTATCATAATACTTATATTAAAAATTCTTACCGCTATACTAAAATTTAAACTTGATTGGCATACAAAAAAGAAAGGCGAATCAAATCCCCTTTCTTTTTTGTATGTCAATCGCAATTTACCTTCTATTTCTTTTATTAATTTCATCATACGCTTGAACTTGTTTTTTAAGTCGCCTGTCGGCTTTTTTATCATGTACGACAAGAACTGCGTGTATCGCTCCTGGAACCCAAAAAATTAAGGTTAAAATGAAATTAATAATCGCTTGAAACGGCTTTCCGCAAAATAAAACAGCTACCGGCGGAAGTAAAATTGCTAATAAGTACATCATGTCTGAAAAACTCCTTAATGTTTATTTTTCGCTTCTTCCCCATCCATCTCCTACACTATCAAACCTATGAAATCATGTTATTTCTAAAAGCGTATATAAGAACTCATCATTACAAAAATCACATATAATAGTATAACTAAATGAGAAGCCTCTCACTAACGTTAACAAGTTATTTTCACCTGTTCGTTTATATGTATATTCTACGCCTATATGAAAAAGCCTACAAAAACAATTAACACATCCATCTTGTCCTACTTCTAAAATTGAAATACTCCAAACTTCATTGAAATGAGTATTTCATCACCTTTTCTTAGATTCCAATCGTTGTTCCTCTACTATTTCGGTTAATCCAATTGCTGAAATTACAGTACCTATTGCCTGTATCCAAATACCTATTAGCCCTATTATACGTTGATCTTCTTTATCTATATTACTGTCTTCTTTTCCCTTTTCTTCTTTTGGTATATTTTTAATACCTTCATATGCTTGTAATCCCGCACCTAAACTTTGCATTGAATTCCCTAATACGATAATCCACTGTATTCCATTTATCTCATTCAATGCTACTTCTACTCCTAAAAAAGCGCCAATTGATTGCAAACTATTTCCAGTAATTATAAGGAAATCATTTTCTTTCATTTGTTCATTGAGATTAAAATACGTTCCTATTACATTTGAAATATTACCTAAAGCTAATAACTCAATCCCCGTTTTCGCTAGCGCTTTATTTTTATTATCTATAGTTACCTCTTGCTTCTCACATTTATCTTCATCTTTCGCATCATTAGTTGCTATAATTTGTAATATATATCCGAGAGCTTGTAATGAACTCCCTACAATAACGAGATCCGACTCAATCTTTTCTTCCCCTGCAAACCCTCTAGTTGTTCCAATTGCTGCTATAAGATTTCCTCCTACTTGAAACCAGGCACCTGTCAATTCTAAATCGCGTAGGTTCATTTCCCATCACCTATATTTAAATTTTCTAGTACATTCAAAACAAACAAATATCACCTTTAATTCATTATTCTATTTTTCATATGTAATTTTGTGCATCACATAATGTACTAATAATACAAAAGAGCACCTTTCAGGCGCTCTTTTTGACAAGGAGTTTCTCAATGAATGTATGCCGGACATGTCAATGACTCACCGTTTTTATCTATTGATATATTTAATATATAATGAATTGCTTTATGTGACCACATTTCAGGTGTAGGAGATTCTTTTACATATTGAGGTGCACATAAGTGAAGCATTGGAGTGCTAATACTGCCACCTGGATCTAAAGCAACTACTGCCATACCATTTGGCAGTTCCATTGCCATTGACTGCGTGATACCTTCAACAGCAAACTTCGAGGCACAATATGGCGCAAGTTCAGCCTCGCCTTCTCTTCCCCAACTAGAGCTCATGTTAATAATAATTCCTTCTTTCCTAGCTATCATCGCCGGGACGAACGCCCTAATGACATTTACTACCCCGTTCACATTTACACTCATTACACTTTCAAATTCTTGTGCGGTAACTTTCCATAGAGGTGCATTTTGATTAACAATCGATGCATTATTTATTAACATATCGGGAGCCCTATACTTATTAAGAATACGACTTGCCCATTTACTAACTTGGTGATGATTTGAAACATCAATTATTTGAAAATCATGTGAAGCACCGTAATATTTATTAAGTTCTTCAATTTTATTTTTTGAGCGTCCACACCCTGCTATGTTCCACCCCAATTCATGAAACCTATCAACCATTGCACGTCCTAACCCTTGCGTTACTCCAGTAATAATTACAAGTTTCCCAATGTCGTTTCGCTCCAACTTCATCTCCTCCTTTCCATTAATATTACTCTTTTTATTCTTATTCAACTTCTCACTTAAGTATCAATTCATTTCATACTTTAGAAGTATTTTTGATATTACATATTACAAACAAAAAGAGTAACCATCATAGTTACTCTTTTTGTTTGTATCGTTATTATTTTTAAATTGTATCTTCTATTCCCTACATTTCTCACATCGATAAATATAGGTTACACCTTAATGAAAGTATATTTATGTTTACGGTTCGATTTATCCAAATACTTTTCAATCCACTTTTTCAACTTAACAGAGCCCACCTCTATCAATAAATTTCCACCTAGTCTTATAACATACTTTTATTTAAATTCTCAATCTCATTTTGCAACTTTTTAAATTGCTCAAAATGCATTGTTATAGATTGAATACTATTCCTTTCAACATTTTGCTTTACTAATAAAACGCCTGTATCGTGAAAAATTGCTCCAAGTTCTTTCCTTATAGATACTTTCGTAATATATGCGGTTTTAATTGCCGATAAAATTGCTATTTCATTAAACTTTAATTTTATTTCATTAGGACAAAATGCTTTTTCGATCAATGTGACATCATTACTATAAATATAAGCAATAAGTTTACTTGATTCTGCATCTGTTAAATCCACTGTTTTTATAACATTATCCATTACATTTTGCCTCCTTTAATTCCATATATATTAATTATTCAAATTTATTCTTTTTAAAATTCAGCTCTTCATTAATTTTAACATACTTTTTGCTCGATTGATTAAACAAAGCTTCAAACATTTTTCTATTCCGGAATATTTGTCAAATGAACCAATTAGACTATACCTTCATATAGTAATGCAAACAATTACTTATAAAGCAGGTGAAAATTATGCCCTCAGTTGTTGGGAATTTAGTTGTACAAAATAGTAACGGATCTTTCAACTTAGGTGATTTCTACAATGTTTCTCCAAAAGAGAATACGAAAGCTTATAACGGCTCTGGCGCATCTAACGTTGGTTTCGTAGTGAACACTTTTAGTGGGGTTAGCGCGACTAATACATTTGATTCTGATCTAGCAGATCAAAACCAAGTTGGTACGGCCTAACCAGATCTGTAATCATTTTTGTATAACATTTTAAAATTTGTCTATACTATACTCAGGCTGATACACAGCTATCATTGATTTTTTGAGTGCCAATCTTTTTCTCCCTTTCCCTGGGACTAAGCAGCTAGCTTGCAGCTAGCTGTTTTTTCATTTAGTTCTTCACCTCTTCAAAAAATTAAGTTTTTACAGGTAGCCTGACTCACAGCCGAATTTTGAGGTGTGAATCTGCCTGTCCGTAAATAGCTAGATAAATTAAAGAAGCTAAACTTCAAAATTCAGCTTCTTTTAGGTTACATCAATTATGTCCATTGCAGAAAATATATATGTTTTATAAAATGCATCTGTACATTTTACAATTTGTTGAATTGGATTTATATGAACCACTGTCATATAACTCGTAAGTATGTATCCTTCTTCAAAATATGTCACTAACATCTCTTCTTCAGACAATAATGAAGTTAATAATTTGTCTGAAATGCTGTCTTTCGCTTCATTTGTTATTAGCGGTCTTTGGACTTTTAATTTCTCTCCAATAATTTTTTTCATACTTAATAATTGTTCCGACATTACTGTAAACGGAACCCACTCTCTTCCTTTTTCCTGTATCTTTACATAATTCATTTTCTTTACTCCTCAATTTTCTATATCTATCCATTCTTGAACTACCCCACTTTCACTTCGTTTAGAAGTGGGGGATTCCTAAGTAAAGAGTTCTATCGAACTCTAATTTATTAGGCTATCTCCGCAGCCCTTGCGGTTAGAAGCCTTATCGCTTCATTCTTTATCCATCTCTTATTTATACGTAGCGTAGCTTTCCAATTCAAAACTATTTATGAATTTGTAGACATCTCCACTTCGAAAGAACATTCGTTCTAATTATACACGAACGAACGTTCTTACGGAAGTGCAACATGTAAATTTTTCAAACAAAATGCAACTTTAATATATGAAGTTTATTCATACTCATTTATTACTCCCTTTTATTAATCAAATTTCTTTGCACTTCCTATCGCATCATAGAATACGTGTAGCAACAATAAAAGCGACTCCACCTAATGTGAAGTCGCTTTTATTGAACTAATTATATTTCTAATTTTACTTTTCTATCCTAACTAACGTTCTTTCTGGAATACAAATTTCAGCTATATCTCATTAACCATCCTTCAACAAAAGCATACACTTTTATTATGAACGAACTCACAAAGCTTTAGAAACTTATGATGTAAAACAATTCATTCCTCATAAGTTTCATACATATCGACAATTACTACCATTTATCCTGCTATTTGCAGGCAGTAAGATTCACACTCATCAATTTTTCACTTTCTTTATTGAATATGCTTGGGTTGCATTATAATATGTAATTCTCTCTCTGTTTCTGTTTTTTTCGGATTCCGATAATATTCCAGTTTATATTCTAATACTTCATACTCAACCATCCCAATCTTTATCCCTTTTGTTTCTTTTAATACAGCTAATAGAACGCTTATATTTTCATTAGATGATTCAAAAATTTTCCCTCCGCCTTCTCTCTTAAAAATAACTTTCATATATTCTCCCCCAAATTATTTTATAATCTAGTAAATATAAAAATATTCATCCTATTTTAATAAAGTGAAGGCTAATAATCAGTGGGGGTTTTACGAGCAGTAAGACTCCCACAAATAGCGGGATAAATAATTCTTATCATTAAGAACATCTTTTTGTACTAAATGTTCAACATGTCACTTCCTATAAAGTTAATTTATACTCCAATAAATATGATATGTACCATTCTTTAAATTATGTCCTCAATTCACTCTCCAAGAAAATATATTTAGTTTATATTTAACAAAATTAATTAACTAAAACATTATCATTTCAACATTTTGCGAATTTAATTGCTTATTCCTTTTATCTACATCCAAATTTCCCTATTGTAATTCTTAATATTTAAATGTAATATTGTATTGTCTTACTATCTATTTATAACTCACACACTAACGCGAAAAGGGAACTCTATATGAGTTCCCTTTTCTATTGAAAACAAAAAAACAGAAATATAGCATTATGCTAAATCTCTGTTTTTCTTCTAAACCTTATTTCTCATCTAAGAATTTAAATGTATCTTTAAATTCTTTATCTGTTACTTTAATATCTGCTTCTTTCAATAGATCATTGATTACTTGTTGTTTCCATTTACCTGTCGCATCTTGCAGTCTTTGTTGTTCTAAATCTTTTCGAATCGTATCTTTTACTTCATCAAATGGTTTCAATTCTTTTTTATCCGTCACTTTTATTATATGATAACCATAAGATGTTTTTATTGGCTCACTTACTTGTCCTGCATCTAATTTATATGCAGCTTCCTCAAACTCTTTCACAGTTTGACCAGGAGCAAAACCAGCGATTTCTCCTCCCTGTTCCTTTGAACCAGTATCTTCCGAATACTGTTTCGCTAAAGCAGTAAAATCTTCACCATTATTTATTTTCTCTTTTACTTCTTTCGCAGTTTTTTCATCTTTCACTAAAATGTGACTTACCTTCATTTCAGGTTTATGGTTATCTTTCACATCTTTATCTGTGACAGTCGCTCTAATCGCTTTCTCAAGTGCAATTTCTGGCTTCATTCTCTCTTTTAATTCATCTTCATTCTTTAATCCTACTTGCTCTAAAGCCACTTTAAACTTGTCACCCATTTGTTCCTTCGCTGCTTCTACTTGTTTTTTAGCTTCTTCATCTGAAACTTTATATTTATCTAGCAATGCCTTATTTAACATCATTTGAGATAAAGTACTTTTTCCATATGTTTGCCTTAATTCTTTACTTAACTCTTTCTCTGTCACGTTTCCTACTTTTGATGTTGCAACATTTTCTGAGGAACCACACGCAGACAATGTTAGCGCCACACATGCAATAATAGTTCCCATAAATAGCTTTTTCTTTTTCAATTCAAATACCTCACTTTGATAAATGTATATTAGGAACTATACAGCGCTATTGTGAAATCAATGTGTTTTCTGCAAGTATTTCTCTTCATGCCAGCGACAAGCTTTATTAAATAAAAAAGCCGGCATAAATCCGACTTTTCACATCATTTAATCTGCACATGTTCTTCTTTGATCCATTTGTTCCCACCTATATCTGTATATCCATCTTGACGATTCCAAATACGATAAGGGACCTTCCCATCGACCGCACCTGTATCATTCCCGTTTGGCCCATCGTACGTTCTAATTTCATATCCAGGTGTGTACTTTGAATATGCATAAAACCATTGTACATTAAAATGTTCTAACTTAGCCCACTGTTGTTCACCACCTAAACAAATCATATCTTTTTCGCCACCTCCCCAATAACCTTTATAGATTAAATATGGGATTTTTTTCGTAAGTCTTCCTATAAATTGCGGATTCGCAGGATTTTCATATAAATTAATGCCGTATCCATCATCATATTTTGAAACTGCAATACCAATTCCACTTGGTTGCTTACTGTCTCCAATACTAGATTGATTTGTTTGATTTGAACCTATAAACCAAGAAAGATTTTTATTCCCAATTAATTGATTCAAATCACATTTTCCAATACCAGGAACATTTCCTGAATCAGTATATTGCCAAATATCACAAGGATATGCTGGTTTATTCCCTCCATAACGAGGAATCCAAATAAAATCAGCATCAATATTGCGAGCTCCAAATGATACATACGTGTGATGTCCTACATATAAACCAATTTTTTTTGCACCTAATCGGCGTAATTCATCAATAAATGCTTGAGTCCCACCTTGCATATCTACCATTGTTTGAACTTCTACATCTGCCACCCAAAATTTAGCGTTTTTATCGCCACGATTCCAAAAATCTTGCGCTTCTTTTTTTGCATCTGAAATAGATATAAAACGGCAAAATGCATAATTCCCAAATGGGATACTACGTTTCTTCATTTCTTTCACATAACCTTGATACATAAAATCGATCGTATTCGAACCATCTTGAACTCTAGCAATAACTAAATCTAGCTGAGACGCTGCAATATCCCAATTAATATTTCCATTCCATTTCGAAATATCTACAATATAACCCATTACTAATCAACTCCTTTTTATTATCTTATTCAAAGCTTGTTTTATTGCTAGACCCATACGCCTAATAGCAAGCTTCTATAAGACAAATAAATATATTTTCATCATTTTTTAAAACTAAATAATTTCTTTTTATCCATAATAAATAAGTCCTTCTTTTTTTGCATTTGTAAACGATAAACTTGCGTTTATTTCATACTAAATATTGGGATAAAACTATAAATAATGTACATACTACATATAAGCAATTTTTGCTTATACTCATGAATGACCTCCAAGATTTTTCAATCTCCCTGTAAAAAGGCAGCTAAAAAAAGCTGCCTTTTTACAATTTATTATATAGAGACAAGTTAATTAACGCTTATTCCCTCATATTAGTCTGATTTTAAGCTTTTTATAAACATGATATATATTTTTTCACAACACTATTTTGATACGTAATAGAAATTACATCAACTCATACAGTATATGTAATAATCAACTACAATAAAAATTACATATTATATTAATATGTCTTCCTAATTAAAAGGAAATAAACATATAACCTCTGTTATGTAAGGAGTTTATTTAATGAAAAAAATCCCTATCGTATTCAAAGTTCCCCCGAATTCAAAGCTAAAAGTTACATTCTATGGTCCTTGTAACGAAGTAATTACAAATGTATCTTTAATTAATCAACTACTCACCCCTACCTGTCAAACTGTATCTCAATATCCAGACTTCAAGAAATATATAACTGAAGTCCGATCATTATCAAATTGTTAATCGTATAATTTTATGATTTATCATTTCGAACAGTACGATAACAAAATAATAAAAAGAGCCGCATCTTTCAAAAGAAACGGCTCTTTTTCATTTCACAAAACATGACTTCATTAAAAAACTAAAATAACTCATTAATTGATATTCTGTTGATATTTTATTGATATTTTACACATATTAATGAAATGCGCATATATTATCGTATGGAGATTCTCCACTCATAAAACCTATCTTTTTTTGAGCATACTTTATTTGTATGCTCCTTTTTTATTCTTTACTTAACGGCTTACCCTGTTAATATTTCCAAATATCATCTGAACGAACATTGAATATTTCAATTTTTTCTTATTATGTGCTATGAATATAAGTTTAATAATTTATCTGTAGCTACATTTTCAGTATCACTTAAATCGACAAAATAATGAAGTTGCCACAATTGACTCTTCTTAGCTTGATTACTAATAGGTTTATCCCAAATAGGGTAAACCCTCATAGCCATTTTCCCTTTTTGATTTTGAGTTTTTAATATTTTTTCTTTTAGAAGAATCTCTTTTGGAAAAATAAATTGTCCTAGGTTATTATCCGCTATACAAGTGATAACTAAAAGGTTAGGAGCTGAATCATAAGAAAATGCCTGATTGCTCATGGAGGCATTCTTCTCCCAAAAAGAAACAAATTGTCCAATCTTATTAGGCGTAATTTTTGATACCCTAAATCGGATGCTTCTATTATTTAGCTGGAATACCCCTCCTGCATATTCTGAATTTTGCTTTTCTTCTTTTCGTTTAGTAATTAATAGATTATTAGGTTTGTAAATCATTTCATCTAGTTTTTCAATTATATTACCAAAATTTGTCATGTAAACGCACCTTTTTTATTTTCCAGTATACCAAGAACATTCGTTCTTGTATATTAAACTTAAACAAATGTTGGCTTTGAATAGTCTTTCAAAGATTATTTTATCTACTCCATCCATAACTTCAAATTTACTTTTATAGTATTTATTACATTACTCTTCCAATTCCTTATATTCTTCATTATTTCATTAATATATTAATAAAAAACGAGGTACATATTACATGAATCCATCCAAAATTGACTTCGGCTCCATAGAGCAACCTTTATTCCTATTAATTTTATATCTTATCGCAATTCTTTTAACACTCGGCATTACATTTAGTATATGTCATTCCCTTTTACTAAATTTAAATGCACCGAGATGGGTAGCAAAACTGTTAGCTATCATATTAACTCTAGGTGTTGCTTATCAAGTGTTTATGAACTTATTTTAATATATTACCAATTTAACACCTTTAACTAAAAGGCCCTACCATAAGGTAGGGCCTTTTTTAAAAAAATAGTCCATAAATCACAAACATGTCTTTTATTTTATTGGAGATGGGAATCTTGCAGCTTCAAAATGAGAACCGTCTTCTGTACTACTAATAACCCCATCTATACTACTTTGTGCAAAAATCTCGACAATATCACCTGCATGTAATTGAAGTATTGTTGAAACACTTACGACATTACCGAAATTTATCGGACCAAAAAAGTCGTTATCTATAGCAATTGCCGCATTTCCATTCACTCGAACTTCTACACGCGCTCTATAATTTAAATTTGTATCGTTCGGAAAGAAACCAATCGTCCCAATTACGGAATAAACTCCTCTAGTCTTCGGAGTAAAATCTGATGTTGCTGGGTTATATTCGTTCGCTAAATCAAATTGTTCATTTTGAAATAATACTTTAACAAAAGTATTAGCTGGAAGGTTTTGATTAACTGTATTTACAGCTCTAAAAGCAGATGTTCTTACAAGGTTATTCTCCTTATGATCGCAAGAACAGTCATCACATCTTTTACCGCACTTATTATAATAATCACTTCTTTTTTTACAGCAATCATGATTTTTCTTTTGGTAACTCTCACAATTCTTACAGTAGTAATAACAAGACATATATAGTGCTCCTTTCTAATCTACTACTGCATAATATGTATGCTAGACTTGAAAAGTTTGGACAGGTTATTGCGATTACAAAAATAAAAATGCTCCACCATAAGGCAGAGCGAAGAGAAAGTATAACTTTTAAAAACAAAGCACTCATGTAATATTCTGGTTAAATCAGTAATACAAATTATCTAGTTTCATCAACTCGGATTTTCAGAAAAAACTCCTCTGTACGATTTTATTATTATTGAATAGATTATATTGTTAAGTGAGATATGCAATATTTCATATTTTATTATTTCAATATTCCTTTATTATCGTTGAGTTGTAAACATTCTCTTTAAAACACTTTAAAATCAACACTTACTCTATAACAAATACTTTTTCATCCTTTAGAATTACCTGTAAGCATTATATTCAAATATTATTATTGTAAATTATTGACCTGTACAAACGTATAATTTTTGTGTATTCTATGGAAAAGGAGTAAGGTAAGAGTTACTCTTTGCCATTTTAGGAAAGGCCCTGTTGGAGACAACAGGGCCTTTTTTCATAAACTAAATCGGTAAGATCCCCTAACTAGTAAGCTTTCTTTACCTAAACATCATGCATTTCTTTTTGCATACACCGCTACTCTTCTTCGACTGTTTCGTTTACAATCATCAGACACTATTTAACAGTACATAGTTCATTTATCCAGCACTTTCAAAACAGCTTGTACACCGTTAAAATACTTCATGCACTACAAATAAATTATCCGTTCTTGTACAGGATGAGTATAAATTTTGGAATGTCCTGATATTAAATTACTTACAAGGTTTCATACCACTTATACTTTTGGAGACGGGAATCTTGCAGCTTCAAAATGCGTACTATCTTCTACATTACTAATAACTCCAGCTACGCTACTTTGTGCAAAAATCTCGACTAAATCCCCTGCACTCAATTGAATTATGGATGAAACAGCTACAACATTAGCAAAGTTTATTGGACCAAAAAAATCATTATCTATTTCATAGACACCATTTATCAAACACTCCATGTTTCTTCACCTCTTGAATATTTTTTAAATAAAAATACATACTATTTTCAAGTCGTCGTGTCCACGGCTAGTACTTCTTTCTTTTGTTACAGTAGTAAGCAGGCAGGTTCTTCACCTATCTGCTTTCTCTGTATATTTTTTTAGATATCGAAAACACTACCTACAAGCTGTTTGAACTAGCAGCTTCACTCTTCTTGTAATGGGAAAGCAATTTATCACAATTAGCTAACTCATTCAACTCACAGGCAGACAACCAAAATTGTTGTCTGCTTTTTGTATGGAATTTTTCATTTTGCATATACTACTTTTGAGCCTGTTTACCAACGCAAGCCATTTTGGTGTTTTGAATTCCGACTAAGCTTTTATGTTGCACAGATTATTACATCTTTGACAACACTGGTTAAAAGCGCGTTTTCTGGTTATTCGTAGTTCTAGTCCAGAATAATTTTCCTCCTATAAAGGACAGCAGGTACGACTGCTCGTCCTTTTTTATTGCCCCAAATACTTTTGTAACAATTCCAACGCTTCATTAATGCTCCCATTTAAATCATCAAGTTCAGCATCTTCTGGACACTCCTGCAAAATCACTACCGCTCGACTTATGACATCTTGTAACTTTTCGATATCGATAGAAGTTGTAATAATTCCCTCTTGTTCTTGCGAATCAGCTTTACCATAGCCATTGTGCATGGACATCGGGTTTTCTAGCATCTAGCTCACCCCCTTAAAAAATGCAGGATTTTCCTTTCCATTATCGAATTAGTAATGTTTGAAAAGGGGGTGTAATATGGCAGAAATTAAAGTAGGACTTACACAATTTTTAGACTTCACACTGAAAAGTAGTGCAGCTAAAACAAACTTTGTGAAAAATCTAAAATCTCAACCGGAATACCAACCAGCTTTTGATTACTGGAAACAATTACGAGACACTGTTATTAAATTTCATCAAAACGAACTACCTTTTGAATGTTTCGAAACATTAGTGCAAACGGTTGATCAGAAGAAAAAGCAAAACTACATTGATGTCATAAAACAGTACAAAAAATTTATTAAAAACAAAGACGTCTCTTGGTTCGATCCAGGTAAATCACATTGGATATCAGATGATTTAATCGTCCGCTCATCACCTGAACTCGGTTTGCTCATTAATGATGAGCCGCATCTTATCAAACTGTTTTTCAAAGGAAAAAAAGAGCGAATTGATAAATACAACATCAACTCAACGCTGACATTATTAAACGAATCGACATTTTCAAATGAACATAACGATGTGAATTATACGGTTCTTAACATCCAAAAGAACAGAATGTATACGAATAACTCTATTAATAATGATCATTTAATAGCGCTTGAATCAGAAGCTAACCAGCTTTGTTATATATGGAATAAGATGTAAAGAGTACTATTCATCTCTTTCAATACCTTTTCCATGTATAATTTGGGCACAATTTTCACAGATCCTATCAGTTTAGCCCACCCTGCATTGTTCCTCACGAACAATGCAGGGTGGGCGTTTTTTCGAAAATAGTTTCTTTAACCATTTCCGTATCCTAACTCACCTCCTCTGAAAGAGTGATATAATGAGCTCTTTCCACTAAATCAGCGTTATCCCCCTGATTTTTAATTGATGAAGAAGTTCTTCGTTTTTTAGAACATGCAAAAAAAAAACGTTATTATATCGCTTATCTTCTTGCTATTACATGTGGAATGCGTAAAGGTGAAATCTTAGGTCTACCAAGGAAAGAGATTGATTTTGAGAGACGAACGTTATCTGTTAATCGATCCCTCTCTCATATTACAAAGGAATTCCATGAACCAAAAACATCTTCTGGAAAGAGATTGCTTGTTTTACCTGACATTACATTAATGGCACTTCAGGAACATCTTCAAAAAATCTCAGAGGAAAAAGAGAGATATGGTGAAGGTTATAATGACTACGATTTAGTGTGCCCAACGTATAACGGTAACCCATGTGATTTCAGAAGTTTGACACAGCTCTGGAAAAAGCTGATAAAGAAAAGTGAGGTTCCTGATATTCGGTTCCATGATCTGAGACATACTCGTGTAACAATTATGTTAAAACAAAGTATACATCCAAAGATTGTAAGTGAACGATTAGGACATAAAAGAGTAGGCATCACATTGGAAACCTACTCACATGTTGTACCAGGACTTCAGGAAACTGCGGTGGATCAATTTGCAAACGAATTATTCGGAAAGAAAAACTTTTGTTAGAAGTTTTCGTTTCTAGGCAAAAACACCGCCTAAATAACCCCAAATATTATAAGTGAAAAAGGAGCAACAAAAACATGAGAGAAATCAAGTCTGACAAGGAATTCAAAGACATCATCGCAAGCGAGGAGCCAGTAGTTGTTAAGTTCTTTACTACATGGTGCCCAGATTGCGTGCGGGTGAAGTAGTACGTTTTATGCATGATTATGCAACGTTAATAATCGTTAATATATAAGGGTCTAGGGGACATATCAGCGACCATTTCCCTCTTACCATTACTAAGAAGTATTCGTTTAGTTTGCATTTTCGTTTGCAATCTCGTTTGCAAACTTGTTAGCACTTTTTTATATTTCTTCTATTACATAAACCTTCACAAACACATTATATTTACTTACTAATTGCTCCGATTAATTTTTATTATAAAAAAAGAGCTTAGCTAAGTAGCCAAGCTCTTTTTGAAGCATTATTTAGAGAATTTTCTTTCCTAATCTTTATTATGTATAAAATAATTCGTGTATTTTAAATATTTATTATCTGACGATTCTTCGACAGTTGCTGCTATCTCAACATTTTTATTTTTATCACTAATATCAATTTCAAGGAAGTCGATAATAAATTTTTGTAATTCTTTCTTTTTTTCTATATCCATTACATCTTCCTTTTCTTTGTTTAATTTTTTTAATAATAGTAAAGCATACTTCAATCTTATAATTTTCCGGGGCTCTACATCTGAAGCGCACTTACATATTGTATCTTTAATGACCTGACGTTCTGTCAATGTAAATGACGGAACATCCCTCTCTTCGGGTACCTCTAACTCTACTGGATATTCGGACTGTTCTTTTGTTGCTATGTCTTCCAACCCTTCTTGATCCCCGAATCGTTGCATTAGTTCTTCACTCTCTAATTCATCATGCCCTTCAAATAATCGTGCCGATTCCTTATTTGTACCCTCATTATCACCTTCTATATCATTTCCATCAAATAAATGATCCACCAAATTTCTATAATCAATACTATCTTCAAGATAAAGAGACAAATCTAGATACTTATCCATGTATTCTTTTCCTAATTTATAATAATTTACATAAACATCTTTATCTTTTCCTTCAACAAATCCATTATAATTCTTATAACTTTGAATAAATAATTGCTTATCTTCTAAAGATATATTTCGTCCTATAATAGGAAACAGCACATCATGGTTAAATGAAAATACACACGAGATGGTGGATTTATTATTCGTCTCGTTATTATTATTTTTTTGTTTTTCTAGTAATCTTTCTTCATTTAAGGATTTGAATAATTGAATGCATTCAATTATATCTGGTAATAAATCTTTATGAATTCGATCTAATTCATCTAATATTAATAATATCTTAATATCCTTTTTTTTCGGAACACCATTTAGCAAATTTAACAAAAGTTTATATTCATTAACACTTCTCGAATATGTATTATCTATACTTCTATTATCCGTTAAAAACACATTTTCTTTAAATATTGATGATATGCTTTTCACTAAAGTATAACAAGCGGTAACTATCGTGATGAGAAAAGTAATCTCTCTTAGATTCTGACTTTCTCCCATTAATAAAGGCATAAATTTGTAAATAATAAAACCAAAGATACTACCAATCCCTAAAATACTTATCCATCTATTTTTACCTTTTAACCATTCCCAAAAATTACGAGCAAAAAACCTAGTTTTAAAAGAAATAAACTTCCATTTATAGTTGAACCTATCTTCTTTGTCTTTATCTTTGTTTTTATCTTTGCCTTTAGAAATTTCATCTATCAATTGATTAAGTATGCTAACCCATAGTTGATCTTTCTTATCGAATACAGAACAATCTACTTTACAAACCAAATATTCATTTTCATCCGACTTTCTTTCCTTTATAGCATTAGAAAGCATTTGAACAATGGAGCTTTTCCCCATCCCCCATCTAGCGAATATCCCCAGATAAAATGACGAATGGTTATTGTCAGTATATTCCGTATAAAAATTACTTAATTCCTTGACTAGAACATCTCTTCCTAACAAATCCTTTTCAGTTATTTTATCACTTTGTGCATCTTTCCCCTGAGGATTTGAGTCCTGTGTTTCGGGGCTGTTTAAATTAACCCGACTAATATATTGCTCGTAATATTGAATCATCTCTTGTAGGTCTTCAACTAGCTCTTCCTCACCTGGCATTTCTTGAACACTGTAGGAAATATAAGCAGCAGTTGAATTTTCATGTCCTCTTGCTTTTGGGCTTGTACCAAGAAAGATGTCATCATCCTTTTTAAACTTTTCTGACATCGTGATAACTTCACGAATCTCGCGTTTAATCCTTTCCCTCCCTTCTTTTGTAGTTTCGGTCACCCCCTGTGTTAATGTTAAATAAAGCCGCTGCATATCTTCACTTAATCAAGATGTTACAATGGAAGAAGGTGCAATGTGTGGTAAACCTTCTTCGGAGGAACAAGGATTTGATGGTAAAAAACTTGCTAGGGATATAGCGGGTGAAATAAGTGGTGAATATGATGTTCGTCGTGTTTGGGATGGTATTGATCCATCTACTGGCGAAAAACTTTCGGGGTGGGATCGTGCTGGGGCAGGTGTCATGGCTGTAGCCGGCCTTACACCCTTTGGAAAGATAGCTAAAGTAGGAAAAGGAGTTAAAATGACTGCTAAGGCTACTGAGGCTGCAAATACAGCTAAAAAAGTCACTGCTGGGACAAACAGCGGAGCTAAGGGTACGGGTGAAATTAATTATGTTCATTTTAATAAAACACATAAAGATTCCTTACCTAAGCCAAAAGGAGATGGGCCAAATGGTGGGCGATTACAATCTCATCATGGATTACAACAAGAATGGGCAAAAAATAATTTCAGTCAGTATGGGTATGATTCGAAACTTGCTCCAACAATAACTGTCGAGACTGGAAAAGGACTACCACATACAATCATTACTAATGCTCAAACTGCGAGACGAAATGAACGGGTGGCTTCAGGGGTAGGGAAATGGAGTACTACTTTACAAGAAGAAATGCAATTCATGGTGGGTGATTTAACTAAAGCTGGTTTTTCACGTGATACTACTAGCCAAGTTCTTGAACAACAATACAAGATGCTAGATAAACTAGGAGTTAAATATGAAAGGATTGATTATTAATGAACAGATTAGATAATATCAGTAGTGTGTATAGAATTGATGCCAAAAAATCTCCTTCGAAAGAAGAAAAAATTAAAGCGCTTCAGGATTTTTCAACAATAGATGTACCTACAGAATATATAGAAATAATTCAGCTAGCTTCAGACATTGAAATTAATGTTAACGACCAAATTTATATTCGAATTTGGGGAGCTTCGGGGTGCATTGAAATGAATGAAGCTTATGAAGTGCAGAAATATCTCCCGAATTCACTCGCAATTGGTGATGATGAAGGAGGCGGTGCATTAATCTATCTACAGGGTAAAGATGGTTTTGGAATATACTATAACAGATTCACAGATTTGGATATTGAGGAGGCAGTGAAAATTGCACCATCGCTAACCGAATTATTAGAAAATAATGTAGGTGTGAATACTTTATTAGACATTTAAAAAAATTTAGAGACCTTGATTGGCTTGCCTTTCAAGGTTTTTTATTGGTAACGATATAGGTTTTGTAACAACTATGCTATTTTTTACAAATGTTTTAGATTCCAGTGTATGGGGGTAGTGACAGAGTTGTTGTCATAGACCGCAAAGTATGATTCGATAAAATTATAAAAAGTGCACCGTACACTTTTTGAAAAAGGTTTACCGATGAAATATGATGAAATAAATGAGTACTATAGAAAACAGGCGGAACAAAACGCCATAGAGAAAACTAAGGAGACTCCAGAAGATGGAGAACGTAAGAAGCAAGAAGATCATCAAAAGCTAATGGAAAATATCTATGGAGAAGAAATGATAAAAAACGGTGAATTAAATATGAATAAAGAAACATTTGGAGAATAAATAAGGAGGCCTTTATATATGGCAATATGTTTATTAATGACTAAAGAATTTGAAGATGAAGAAATTGTTGTTTATCAATACTATCCTTCTGAATCACCCGATAAAATAGGAAAAATGTATTATAATAAAAAAGAACGAATGTTTTATGACTTAGAGCAGGCTCTAGTAGATTCAGAAACAATGAGAGAACATTATTTTAATTGTGCATGTACTAGGATTGTGCGATGTCTTAAAAGAAACGAAGACTTTCCTGACAGCATGGCATATGAAGCATAAGAAAGTGAACAAATATATTCGTAACCCCATTTACCCTCAGGTCTCGTATCCATCCACCAAGTAATTTTATCTAATTCAGTATTAGGTAAAACCTCAGTTTGGATGTAACATAATCCTGTTAGTGGATTGGTGACAACAGTACCTTTTGTTCCTCGCTCATTCATCGCTTGAAGTGCTTCGTTTAAATAATTTGTACCGAACTCATAAGACTTAACGTATTGATAACCCTTGTTTGAAGCATCATTTCCAATAGATTGTTCCGTTCCATTTGTAAACCAAGATAAAGATTTGCTTCCAACTAAATAATTCAAATCACATATATCGATACCAGGTACATTTCCCGTTTCGGTATATTGCCAAATATCACAAGGATACGCTGGTTTATTACCGCCATAACGTGGAATCCATACAAAGTCATATTTCACGTTTGCCATTCTACATAATCAATTGCTTTATGATCTATCCCTAAATTAACAAGTGCCTTTCTTGGCGCTCCGATTCCTCCGAATAATTCAAGTATTTTAATCAAAGCCACCCCTCCCTTCTTGCTATTAAAATAGCGTTTTTATTAAATTTCCTAAATACAACCGCTTGTCCATTACACTTTGCTCTATCATTGCATTTACTATTAGTAATACGAACTTTTAGAGGTGAATTATATTGGACGAGTTTTTATCTTCTACTGCATTAAATCCGTGTTCGATTGGGCCGACACTTTCACCTATGCAACCCTTTCAATTCCCTACAGGTCCCACTGGTTCAACAGGTACTACTGGACCGACCGGATCAATCGGGCCAACTGGGAATACGGGATTGACAGGGAACACCGGACCTACTGTTATTACTGGACCTACTGGCGACACCCGTTGATTTCCCGCATTATTGTTGGTCCTCTCCATATACCAGCTTGCTTCCATTCCTTTTTCATTTTCCCGACATAAGAAGGACTACGATCATACATAATGCTAATATCTTTATCTGGAATGCCTTGTTGATTCAATTCGCGCACACGCTCCGGAGTAAGTCCGATGGGTTTGTCTTTTCGTTTTCCACCGTGCTCTTTCGGTTGTGTATCAAAATATCTACCCAACTGACGTAATTCTTGACCAGTCGGGCAGTTTTTACAAACACTAATACTAAAACAAGCATTATCTGAACGATTGTAATAACAACGTCTGCATTTCTGCTCTATGATATCGCCAATTTCGTATGTGATTTGGATGCGTTCTACTTTCGTTTCACTCATTAACCGAATTATTTCACATACACTATTCACTATCGATGCCATTCTTCTCTTCCCCCTTGAATAATTTTTCCAAATCAATACATACTATTTTCAAGCCGTCATATTCACGGCTAATACTTCTTTCTTTTGTTACAACAGAAGCAGGTAGATTCGTCACTTATCTGCTTTCTCTGTATATTTTTTTAAATATCTAAAAGACTACCTACAAGCTGTTTGAACTAGCAGCTTCACTCTTCTTGTAATGGGAAAGCAATTTATCACAATTGACTAGCTCATTCGACTCGCTGGCAGACAACCAAAATTGTTGTCTGCTTTTTGTATGAGATTTTTCATTATACATATACTACTCTTGGGCCTGTTTACCAATGCAAGCCATTTTGGTATTTTGAATTCCGACTAAGCTTTTTTATTGCATAGATTATTACATCTTTGACAACACTGGTTAAAAGCGCGTTTTCTGGTTATTCGTAGTTCTAGTCCAGAATAATTTTCCTCCTATAAAGGACAGCAGGTACGACTGCTCGTCCTTTTTTACTTATACTGCGTACTTTCCTTTTGGGTAGCCTTGAACAACATTGCTCACGCTGCTCCCCTTTTCCCATTCTGCAAACCTTTGTAACCAAGCTCCCCAACGTTCTTGTATGGAAGGATATTGATTTTGACAGACGTACCTTATCTGTTAATCATTCCCTCTCGCATATTACCAAAGAGTTTCATGAGCCTAAAACATCTTCAGGAAAGAGATTAATTGTTTTACCTGAAATTACTCTGCTGGCTCTTCAAGGACATCTTCAAAAAATCAATGAAGAAAAAGAACGGTATGGCGATGGAAATAATAATTATGATTTAGTTTGCCCAACCTATAATGGTAACCCATGCAATTTCAGAAGTTTGACACAGCTCCTGAAAAAGCTTATAAAGAAAAGTGAGGTTCCTAATATTCGTTTGCAGGATATAAGGCGTAAATCCGAAAATCGTAAGTAAACGATTAGGACATAAAAGAGTAGGGATCACATTAGACACCTACTCATATGTATACCAGACCTACAAGAAAAAGCAGTCGAAGATTTTGCAGTTACGGATTTTGCATAAAAAATACTAGCTTATCCGTGTGACATTGAGAGGAGTCAAAAACATGAAAGAAATCAAATCTGAACAAGAATTCAAAGACATCATCGCAAGCGAGGAGCCAGTAGTTGTTAAGTTCTTTACAACATGGTGCCCGGATTGCGTGCGTATGGACAACTTTATCGGAGATGTAATGGAAGAATTCAATAAGTTTGAATGGTATTCTATTAATAAAGATGAATTCCCAAGTATCGCGGAAGAGTATCAAGTAATGGGTATTCCAAGCCTGCTTGTTTATCAAAATGGCGAGAAGCTTGGCCACTTACATAGTGCTAACGCAAAAACTGAAGAGCAAGTTACTGAGTTTTTAGAAGCATACTAAGAAACGAAAAACCTCTGAAAATATTTTCAGAGGTTTTTCGTTTTTAAAATGCTATTTGTATTTTTCTCTTTATAGAAAATGAACATTTTTATATTATTCTCCTCTTCTTATCCACTAATTTTTTATCATTTCTTATATATTACTCCCACGAGGAATTACGAAGAGTTATTTTGTGAAATATATATATGAATGGAATTATGCGAATCATTATTCACGCCACCTTCTCCTATACCATAATCATCGTTAATGGTTTAAACAATTTTCCGCTTTGTACTTTTCAACATTTTTTTCCTTAACGAAACTTTGTTATCCCCTTCTTAAAAAGCTATAAAACGTCAACAATGTTTGTATAGACCCACACGAGTTTCGTTTGATACTCTATGTATAGAAAGAAATTCCTTGTAGAAAGGCGAGTGATTAAAATGGATTCTCTTTCTCATAAAGAAGCTGATAAAGGTGCTATTGTCAGCATTATAGCCTACATATTTTTATCCTCTATGAAAATCATCATCAGTTATATTACCCTCTCTAGCGCATTACGTGCTGACGGTTTGAATAACTTAACGGATATTGGTGCTTCTTTAGCAATATTAATTGGCCTGAAAATTTCTCGTAAGCCTCGTGACCCAGATCATCCATATGGGCATTCGCGTGCAGAACAAATCGCATCACTTGTTGCTTCCTTTATTATGGCAACGGTCGGATTAGAAGTTGTTATTAGTGCAATTCAATCGTTTTTCAATCCGAAACAAGCAGCACCTAATGTACTTGCTGCATGGGTAGCTTTATTTTCTGCCGTCGTAATGTATTTCGTATATAAATATACGAAAAAGATTGCGATTCAAACAAAGAGTAAGTCGTTAGAAGCCGCTGCAAAAGATAATTTATCAGATGCACTCGTAAGTATTGGTACAGTAATAGGTATAGTCGGATCACAGTTCAAAATGCCTATTTTAGACCCTATTGCCGCTTTAATTGTCGGTCTTATTATTTGTAAAACCGCATGGGAAATTTTTGTAGAAGCTTCTCATATGCTAACAGATGGAATTGACCCTGAAAAAATGGATGAATATGCTGATGCTATCGGGCATATTTCAGGTGTAGAACATATTGTAGATATTCGCGCTCGTATGTATGGAAATCAAACGTATGTAGATATTACAATTGAGGTTGATGCTCGAATGGATGTACGCGAAAGCCATTGTATCACTGACAATATTGAGGAAATGCTTCGAAAAAAATTCGGAATTTACCATGCTCATATTCATGTGGAGCCCATGCAAAAAGAACCTATTATGACATAGGTTCTTTTTTAATGAACGCCTTATGAAATATAATACATAAAACGAGCCAGCTACCGCCCGCTGCCCATCCGGCTAATATGTCAGATGGATAGTGCACGCCAAGATAAATTCGGCTAACTGAAATAGATAATACAACGAAGCTTGCTATAAAAATAATCAGCAACTTTTTATGCAATGAAATACGATCTTCTGTAATTGTGACGTATGCAATAAATCCTAAAAAAGCAGTAGCATTCATCGTATGACCGCTCGGAAAGCTATATCCAGTTGCTGTAACAAGCTGCGTCACATCAGGTCGTGCTCGTTCATACCATAGTTTGAGCATACTGTTCAAATAACGTGATCCGTAATAATTAATTGTTAGAAGTAATGCACTTAATATTTTTTTTCTAAGAAGAAAATACATTACAAGTATAATGAGTAACGGGAAATATATTCTTTTTGAACCGATAAAGGACACCCAAGTAAAATAGGTTGTCAAATACTCGTTTCGGAAACTTTGAATAAAGTGTGCGACTACATTATCAAATTTTTCAATACAAGCGGTATGATACGAAAGTGATAGTGCGACAAAACAAATGAGTAGTGTACAACTTAACAAGTATAAATGTCGGTATCGTTTCACATACATAACCTCACTATGCAAAAAAATGGAGCGGTTGTTTTAGTTTTCCTCTCCATTTCTTTTTTATGCATAGTTTATTAAAAAATATTATTGTTAATTTTTTGCTGCATCGTTGGAATATCTTCGCTTGTTACTGTAAAGCGAATAACCTTCTCATCAAGATCAAGCGCTTCTGCGAATAAACCAGCCAATCCACGTGATTTTCTATCTACTTCCATAATAATTTCTAATCGATCGTGGGCACTTGGCAAAATTAATAATTCTAATTCATCTAATTTCCCATAATACTCTCCGGAGACTGGAATAAACTCAAATTCTTGCGCGAATGGAACTTGCTTACGTAATCGATACGGTAATTCTTCGCATTCTACATGACGCGCTTTAAAACCTAATTGATTTACACTATTTAATACACTGTTCAATAGTGCATTCGGCAATACTTGAATATAATCACGGTCACTTGGATCAATACTACGTTTAATATCAAGACCTGTATGAACCCAAACCGTTTTCATTCCAAGTGTTAGCGGTGCTTCAATTGGCATTAAAAATGAAAATGGAATTTCCACTTTTTCATTTGGCTCTACAGAAAATGGATCTGTTAAACGAACTCGCTCCAAATCATACGTTGCAGTTACTTTTTTATCATCCACTTCTCTTACATATGACGTCGACAACGTTAAGTAAATGCTTTCAATTTCTTGGCTAACTGAACCTCCAGTTATATGAACCTTCCCTACTATCTCTTCTCCAACTGTATACTCATCTCTTTCAAGAACAGTATCTACTTTTGCACTTCCAATTCCAACGCTTGCTAAAAACTTTTGAAACATGGGTTCTCCATCCTTTCTAAAGCGTAAGCTACATCTTTTTTCAAATCTTGTACATTTTCATAGTATGGCGCTTTCATTTGTAACATTCGCATCAGCATGTCGCGATTATATTCTTCCAGCGCTAACTCTTCATACCAAGGTTTTTCCTTTTTTTCAGTCGCTTCATAACTAGCATACAATAAAAATAATACGAAATGACCGAGCGCATAAAAGTCGCTACGAAAGTGAACTTCTCGCATCAAAGCTTGTTCACCTTCATAAGTTATAGCTCGCTCATCACCCTCACCTTTCAATTTAGCCAATCCAAAATCAATAATACTAATCTGATTTTCTTTCATTAATATGTTTGGAATACGTAAATCTCGGTGAATGATACCTTTACTATGAAAATACGAAACAATTCCTAGTACTTCATATAAAATTTCAAAAACTTCACGTTCATCATATACTTGCCCATCTAAGAAAATATGATCTTCGAAATTTCCCCCCGGCATATACTCCATCACAAAAAAGTTCTTTTTCTCCCATATGAAATGATCATGTAGATTAGGAATTGACGCATGATTTAATGTTTGTAAAATCACTTTCTCTTGCTCAAATGATTTTCTACCAGACTCATATCTTTGTTTACTTTGCCTTAATTGTTTTAAGACTTTATATTTATTTATTTGTAAATCATTAACGACATATGTAACCCCATAACTGCCCATTCCAATTACTGATTCAATCTTATAACGCTCTGCAACGATTGTATTTTTTCGCAGTGGTCTATCAAATAAAGCTAGTATACGACGCCATTTCATCAGCTACTTGAAAAGAAACTACGGCTTTTACGTTTTCTTTTATAATGCTGATGCCCATAACCAGATGAACGTCGTTTATAGTCACTACTTGAATAAGAGCGCCCTCTATGACGATGATCACTACTTGAATACGAACGATGTTTTTTCTTTCCTAATAAAGAATCAATAATTTTTTTGAACATCCCTTCACCTCTTGTATAAAATTTTCTTTTAATTATACCAACAATTCTTGTCTATATTTGTGACAAGTTTGTAAAGAGTAAAAAACGACGAGTTAAGCCCGCCGTTACTTTCAATCTTCCTCTTCATCAAAAACTTCATCAATCATGCATTTCTCTAATAAATACTCAAATGTAATATCCGCCAGGTCCTCAATTTCTTCTCTTTTTGGAACGTACCCTCTTTCAATTAGTCGCTCATAAAAAAACTCCGCAATCTCTTCCGTGTCAATTACGACTTCAATTTCCTTCATGAGCATCACTCCTTTATTTCTGTTTTATGAAAAAATCTCAAAATTATGTATATGAGATTAGAAAAATAGTTTTTCTTTTTTTATAAGTCATATCATGTAGGTAAAGGGCATACGATGTTAGTACAAGCTATCCAAAGGGGGAAATAATAATGGAATACCAATATGAAGTAGATCAAGAAGTAGGGCAAACAAAAGAAGAGTTCATGCATGAAGATCAATGGGCAGACTCTCTTATTAAATGGCTTTTTATTTTTTTAATAATTGTAGGCATACCTTATACTGCATATGTTGTTGTTCAATTTATTCTCTCTTTCTAGTTAACTATTTTTTCTCTGTCAATTTAACTAAATAATTTTGAACAACATCCATAACAATTTTATATTCTTCATCTTTAAATGTATCGAATAATAAATGATAATCATTATAAATATCTAATAACCCATCAATAATTTCTTGGCGATTCGTCTTTACACTTACTTTTTTCGAATTGTTAATCGACTTCAATTTTCCTAAATCCAATTTATTCATACCAGCTTTATCTTGTTTCATTTTCTTCAAAATTGCATTTGCCGTTTGTGCATTGGCAAGTAATGTTAAATCTGATTCATCAGCTTCTAACCATTCACCATCAGTAATTCGTGACAATTCATATATAGTATCTTCCCATGCATCATTTTTATATCTCCATACTTCTGTACGAAAACCAACAATACGAAAAACATCTTTATCATATCCAGTTACTTGCACGAGATCACCAAAAGTAAAGTTATAATTTAATTCAATCCACTCTGTGTCGCCCTTTTTCATTTCCTGCTCTGTTACATGCTGTAAAGTTTGCTCAACGTAAAACCCATCGTGATTATTTACTTCGTATACGTAAACTCCATCTAAAACTTTCATATTTGTAACTTTCCCAACGGTTCCATATAGCGTAATCACGACTATGTCCCCTACGTTATATTTAGGTTGTTTTTTCCTTGCCATCAATATCTCTCCTTTTTTAAACGTCGTGATTTTGATAACAGTATATGCAACCTACATAAAAACGCTTATCACAGAAGCTTATATTCATAAATTTTTTCAATAAAAAAGTAGAATTTGTATATAACTTAAAAAAGCTAGTATTTAAACTAGCTTTCACTTTTCATTTATGTTCTAACAACAAGACGTATTGTAAATAAAAAAGCATAATGAATACTTCACTTCTTTCAAAGTAATGTATTCATTATGCTTTCATTTCCCTAAAACTTCATATCGTTATCTCTCTTGTATATATAAATCCCATGCATCATCAAATATAGACATACTTTCTAGCATTCCACTTAACTCTAAGTATGAACTAATTACATCATAGTCTTCAGATTGCTTCGGAAAACTTAAATCATCATACATCGCCTCTGCTAAATCTGATATTTCATTTTTAAATAAAGCTGCACGGTGCTTCATCATATAATGGTAAAATGTCTTTTTCAAAAATATTCCCTACCTTTCTAACTTGGGTACATTATACAAGGCAAAAAAGAAAAAAACCAGCATAAAAGCTGGTTAAAAGTCGAAATAATTCCTTTTTAATAAACGTGGTCTTCCCATCAACTCTTCGTATGTTAGTTGTTTTGGCAAATCTTTCGTATAAATTAAAAACAACTGATCTTCAATTTCTTTTACAGTATGGTCTGCTTGATAGTCCATTCCACATGAGGAACAAGTAATACATGGTGTCTCTTGGATTTCAATGGCTTTCGTACCATCTGGTAATTCCCAATATACAGTATTCAAGCTTTCTTTCGCTTCTGTACTGTCACACCACATACAATTCATACTACGTCACCCTCATTTTTTTTGTCATCATCTAACTTTGCTATTTGTGCTTGATATTTTTTATCTTTTAATTGATCACGCTTATCACGTTTATCTTTTAAAGAAGCATGCGTTTCATTGACTTCATAATCTTTGCGGCGATTCATACGTTGTAAATCATCTGGAACAAGATTAAATTTCTTATCACTCATCAATCCTGCAACGCCGATATCAGAACGTTTCTCTTCATAAGTCGGATAAATTTCTTTAAAGTAGCCTTCTGCTCTTCCTGGGATATAGTTTTCTGGTTCTGGATACGTTGTAATAACCCCTTCAAAGTTACGAAGAACAACTTTATCCGCACTTTGTGAAATTAAATAGTTTGGCTGAAGCGCAATTTTTCCGCCTCCACCCGGTGCATCGACAACGAAAGTTGGTACTGCATAACCAGACGTATGTCCACGTAAGCCTTCAATAATTTCAAGACCTTTCGAAACTGGTGCACGGAAATGACCGATACCTTCTGATAAATCACATTGATAAATGTAATATGGACGAACACGAATTTTCACTAAATCATGCATAAGTTTTTTCATAATTGGAACGCTGTCATTAATTCCAGCTAAAATTACAGCTTGGTTTCCAATTGGAACACCTGCATTTGCAAGCATTTCACATGCTAGTTTCGATTCTTCTGTAATCTCAATAGAAGTGTTAAAATGAGTATTTAACCATACTGGATGGTATTTTTTAATTATGTTACACAGGTTTTCTGTAATACGCTGTGGGAATACAACTGGTGCTCTCGTTCCGATACGAATAATCTCAACATGCGGGATTGCTCGTAAATTCTTTAATACATATTCTAAAATTTTATCATTAATTAGAAGTCCATCACCGCCAGAAATTAAAACGTCACGTACTTGTGGTGTTTCACTAATATAAGCAATCGCATCATCTAATTGCTTTTTCGGTACGCCCATTCCAATTTGTCCACTAAAACGACGACGTGTACAGTAACGACAATACATAGAACATTGATTCGTTACTAAAAATAGTACACGGTCTGGATAACGATGAGTTAATCCTGGAACTGGTGAATCTTCATCTTCATGAAGAGGATCTTCTAAATCATATTTTGTTTTATATAACTCTTCCGAAATCGGTACTGATTGCATCCGAATCGGACAGCGTGGGTCATCAGGATTCATTAGCCAAGCATAGTACGGTGTAATGTTTAACGGGATCGTTTTCGTTGAAATCTTAACGCCTTCTTCTTCGTCAGGTGTTAAGTTAATTACTTTCTTTAAATCATCTAAAGTTTTGATCGTATTCGTTAATTGCCAAACCCAATCATTCCATTGTTCTTCTGTAACATCTTTCCATAATTCAATATCCTTCCAGTGACGATTTGGTTTGTATACATCATGTAACATTGCTATTCCCCCTTTTTATACGCTCATCCTTTATATAAGCAATAATTATGCCAACTTCATATTCTTGATAAGTAAATGCGAGAAATACCCTATTATATAAGAGAATAAATATTTTTAAGTGCTGTACTAAAACGATATTTACTATCATATTCATTACTTGTTATATATGTAAACGCTCTTTTATTGGTGCAAACACACAAAAACCGCCGGTTATTCGGCGGTTTTGTCATACTTGCTCAGTTTATATTGAAGCGTTTGACGCGGAATACCTAACATTTTTGCTGCTTGCAAAATATTCCCTTCCGTTTCAATTAACGCTTGATCTATTAATTCCTTTTCCATTTGATGAAGAGCTTCCCTAAGCGGTAATATACTTTTCTTCTTCGGAAGTTTCTCTTTCCGAAATGTTCGTGGCAAGCAATTTGCTGTTAACGAATTCCCTTCTGTAATAATGACAGCATGTTCAATCGTATGCTTTAACTCACGAACATTTCCAGGCCATTGATAAGCTTGTAATCTTTCTTTCGCTTCCTTATCAATTTGAAGTACACCTTTTTTATAACTTTTATTATATTCTTTCAAAAAGTAAGACGCTAATAACAGTACATCCTCAGTTCTTTCGCGAAGCGGCGGGATATATAATGAAAACACATTTAATCGATAGTATAAATCAGTGCGAATTTTATTTTCTCTTAAACATACTTCTGGAGGCTGATTCATTGCAGTAATAACGCGAACATCTACTTTTCTCGTCTTATTATCACCAATGCGACGAATAACTCCATCTTCTAATACACGTAGCATTTTTGCTTGTAAATCGAGCGGCATTGAATTCAGTTCATCTAAAAATAATGTCCCTCCATCTACAAGTTCAAATAATCCTGCTCGTTCGATTGCCCCTGTATAACTACCTTTTGTCGTGCCAAACAGCAAACTTTCTAATAGCGACTCTGGCAAAGCTGCACAGTTTTGTGCAATAAACGGCTTATTTTTTCGTTTAGAAGCTTCATGAATCGCTTGCACAAATAGCTCTTTCCCCGTTCCAGTTTCACCATATATTAAAACATTCGCATCGGTTGGCGCTACTTTTTGTGCTAACTCTTTCGTCTGTTTAAAGCGGGAATCATCAGTTACAATTGTCTCGAATGCAACATGCTTTTTCACCGTTTTTTTGCTAGTCGATCGTTTTATTTTCGATTGTAGATCTACAATCGTATCAGTAAGCTTTTGAATAGTAGAATAATCTTTCGCAATTTCTACAGCACCAGCAATATTTCCATCTATTAAAATAGGTAACGTTGTATTGACCGTACAAACGTCTTCCCCATTTAAATTTTGGTAATGTTGAACTTGGTGTACGATTGGTTTTTTTGTATCTAATACTTTCATCAACGTACTTGTTTCTCTGGATAATGACGGGAATGCTTCTAATAAATGCTTTCCTAGCACATTTTCAATTTTAGATCCATCATGTTTTGCAGCAACTGTATTATAAAATATTGTAATCCCATTTTCATCTACTGCATGTATGGCCTCATCTATACTGCCCAAAATCGCTTCAATGACTTCCTGTGTCGAAACTGCTAGCAATGTCATCCCCCCTTTTGCCGAAAATCCAGCAAATTCAACGCCGAATTTCCGGCACCCTCTGTGCGATTATAAGCATGACGATTCCGTTCTATTATTTTGATGAAATGTATATATATTTTTATTGCTTATTTATGGTTAAGTGAAACTTTAATCAGTGGGGCTTTATTATTAACCCGACTCCCACTTAACTTCTTTGCTTTACAGCCGAATTTTGAGGCGGGAGTCTTACTGCTTTCGAATAGCTTGATAAATCTTTCACCCATATATTCATATCTTCCAACTTATCAAAAATGTAGCAATTATTCGCAAGCCTTCCCGTATATGTATAGCCTAATTGATGAAAGGCTGCATTCATACCGAAAGATAGCGAGCGAGCAATTGTATAAGAACAAAAAATAGATTTTTCTTGGAGCTCTTCCTCCAATTTAATTAACAGACTTTTCATGAAACCATGTTTTCGATATTCAGGTAATGTAGCACAATTCGTTAATTCTGCATTACCTTCTTTCACGTTCATTTCAGCAGATGCTGTACTAATAATTTTCCCCTCGAATTCATAAACATAGTAAATTGTATCGTCTTCCTTCATCGTCTGCTTTACATAATTCCCATCATTTAAAGGTGTCGGATACACTTCAAATACTTTTCCAAAGACAATTGCTAATTCTTCCGCATCCTCTTCTGTCGCTTTTCTTAACACAAATTCCTCTGGGACTATTTTTTCTTTCACTTCTTTTTCTTTTACACCACTTAAAATAGTATCTTCCTCAGTCCAATGAATACTATTTCGTCTTTCATCATTATGATATTTCACGAAGAAGTGCGCATCGTGCCCTTGAAAATAATGAGGTATCGTTGCTTCCAGTAAGAAACCGAAAGAGAGCCATGTTGAAACATGCTCTCCCTTTCCTTTAATAATACATTTAGTGAAAGAATGTTTCTTTGCTAATTCATCGATTGTTTGTATGATGCTTTCAACATTTCCTGTATAGTGATCAACTCTAATACGTTTATTAAAATAATCTAAAACCCCTTCTACTTTATAATGCTTTGTCTGTTCACTAAAAGATTCATAGTATTTCATTTTTTCACCTCACACCAATCTAGTAATGTACATGCAATTATTTTTGCGGCAGCAATCATTTTATCAACTTCTATATATTCGTTTGGATAGTGTGCTACTTTCGTCTCTCCTGGACCAAATACTATCGTGGGTACGTTAGCTATTTGTGTGAACAAACCTCCATCTGTTCCCCATGGCGAAGCTTCTATAATCGGCTCGTTCCCTTCGATTTCAACAAAGTTATGTTGAAGCGTTGTAATAAGTGGATGATTTTCTTCTAGTTCACCAGGAACCCATCTAGCCCCAAACCATTCTACTTCTACAGGATTTTTTACAAACCAACTATCCACATCTTTTAATTCACCAATCCAGCCCTCAAACTCTTCTTTTGCTGCCTCTATAGTCTCATTCGGCGCAATACCACATCTTCCTTCTAAAATTAATGAATCGGGAACAGAACTTGGCCAGCTTCCCCCTTCAATTTTCCCAACGTTAATTGGAATTGGAATCGGAATCCCCTTAAATAACGGATCTGTAATTCGACCATTTCTCTTCTCTTCTAATTTTCTCAAATGCTCTACAACAAACATACTTTTTTCAATTGCACTTACTCCTTCATAACGTGTACCACCGTGTGCTGCTTTTCCTTTTATATGTAGACGAAACCACATTGATCCTTGTTGTTTCGGAAAAAACTTCATATTCGTCGGCTCAGGAATAATAACGCCATCTGCCTTATATCCTCGTAAAATAGCAGCTAATGTTCCTGCCCCACCGCTCTCTTCTTCTATTACACTTTGAAAATGTATATCACCTTTTAGTTCAATACCAGATTCAATAATCGCTTCCATCGCAAGCATAAGTGAAACATTGCCGCCTTTCATATCTGTTGTTCCACGTCCATATATGCGGTTTCCTATTTTCTCTCCACTATATGGATGATGGTCCCACTGATTTACATCCCCTTCTGGCACGACATCAATATGCCCGTTTAAAATCATAGATTTCCCTTCGCCACTTCCTTTTAAAGTCGCTACAATATTCGGGCTATCTGTAAAACTTGTACGAGGTGATACGAAATAAGGGTGATCTTTCATTTCATTAAAAGCAGGCTCCCAAATATCAAGATCTAGACCTAACTCACGCAACTTTTCAATAACAATTGCCTGCGCACCACTTTCATCACCAGATACGCTCTTTTCTTGAATTAATCGTGTTAAAAATTTTACACTCTCTTCTTCATGACCCTCAATATAATCACAAACTTGTTTTTTTAATTGCTCCATATATTACAACTCCCCTCATTCAATTACTAGTAAATTTGAGCTTATATGAAAATCAGCTGTCGTATGTCGTTTTACATCTTCTACAGTATATGGACTCATTAATTCTTGTAAGACAAGTCCTCTTTGGGTCACTTCCATGACAGCCATGTCTGTAATAATTAAATCTACACATTTTTTCGAAGTTAATGGCAATGTACATTCCGAAACAATCTTTGCATTTCCGTATTTATCAACATGATTCATCACAACAACGACCCGCTTCGCTTTTTGCGCTAAATCCATCGCTCCTCCAATACCTGGAACGCGTTTTCCTGGTACAATCCAGTTCGCTAAATCACCATTTTCACTTACTTGTAACGAACCAAGTATCGTAACATCAAGTAATCCTTTTCGAATCATGCCAAACGCCATGCAACTATCAAAATAACTTGCTCCTGTAATAAGAGATGTTGGTAAACCAGCTGCGTTACATAAATTCTCATCTTCATTCCCTTTACTTGGCGTTGGTCCCATACCAACAATACCGTTTTCCGCATGAAACATAACATTCATATCTTCTGGCAAATGATTCGGTACAAGCGATGGAATTCCAATACCTAAATTTACAAGCATACCATTCTGAATTTCTTTCGCTGCACGTCTTGCAATCTTATCTCTTACTTCTACGCCCATACCCATTTCCAATTCACTCCTTCCGATGGCACGATATAATTTACAAATACACCTGGGACGACAATTTCTTCTGGATCTAAACTTCCAAGTGGAACAATTTCTTCTGCTTCTACAATCGTTATGTCACCAGCCATAGCTACGTGTGGATTCATATTACGAGCACTTTTATCAAATACAAGATTGCCAAACGGATCCGCTTTTTTCGCATATACAATTGCGACTTCAGCCGTTAAAGCTGTTTCAACTAAATATGTCTTTCCATTCATTTCAACTGTACGCTTTCCTTCTTCTACAATCGTATCAACACCAACGTCAACTAAAATACCACCAAGCCCTACACCACCAGCGCGAATACGCTCTGCGAGTGTTCCTTGCGGAGAGAATTCAATTTGCAATCTTCCTTCATTTAATTGTCTTCCCGCATTTGGATTTGACCCAATATGAGAAGTAACTAAAGATTTAACCCTTTCATTCGTAACAAGACGACCGATTCCTACATCAGGAAATCCAGTATCATTTCCTATTAAATTTAAATTTGTAATGCCTTTATCTAAAACAGCTTGAATTAAAGATGGAGGGGATCCGATTCCTCCAAATCCCCCAAACATTAATGTCATATCATCATGGAACAAAGAAATTACTTCCTCTATTTCTTTTAATTTACCGAATGTATTTGTAATAGTTGTCATGCGATACTATGCCCTCCTTTTTGCATCATCTCTTCCACGCTCTTTACAAAAATTGAAAGTAATTCATCTAACTCGGAATATGTAGTTGTCATTGGTGGTGCAACAAGCAGTGCACTATCCTCTTTTCCTGCTTGCCCTGAAACAGCTTGGTATAAGAGCAGTCCATTTTTAGCAGCAACTGAAATAAGCTCCGACGCTTTTGTAAACGGTTGCAATTCTATTCCAATTAGCAATCCTTTTCCACGAACATCGGCAATGATTGTCGATTGTTGCTGAACTTTCTGCAAACCTTTTAATAAATACTCTCCCTTTTCTGCTGTTTTTTCAGGTAAATTATGTTTCTCCATATATTCAATAACAGCTAAAGCCGTTGCTGCAGACAATGGATTTGCACTAAGCGTATGCCCGCTCATTACAGAACGTGATCCACGTAAAATTGGCTCCATAACACGGTCACTTACAACTGTTGCTGCCATTGGTGTATAACCTGCTCCTAGCCCCTTACCAAGGGTCATAATATCCGGTTCTACACCCCAGTGCTCCATCGCAAACCATGCACCAGTACGACCAAGTCCAGTCATTACTTCATCCGCAATAAATAATATATCGTAATGACTACAAATATCTTTAATTACTTTATAGTATTCTTTCGGTGGGACAACCGCTCCTCCAGCAGCTCCGATAATCGGTTCAGCAATAAAAGCTGCAATATGTTCTGCACCAATTCGATCAATCGCTCTTTCTAGTTCAGTCGCACAAGAAAGTTGACATGTTGGATATACCTTTTGTACAGGACATCTAAAACAGTATGGAGCTGGAATAGTCGGATAATCTTCCAAAATAGAAACGAAACGTTGTCTGCGCAGTGGATGCCCAGACATAGATAAAGCTCCCATTGTAATCCCGTGATAGCTCATCCACCGTGACAAAATTTTATGTTTCCCTTGAATGCCACGCTCCTGAAAATGCTGAATTGCGATTTTCATAGCTGTTTCATTTGCTTCCGTACCACTATTCACAAAAAAGCTCCAGTTCAAATCTCCTACACATAAATCACTTAACTTCTTCGCTAATTTTTCAGCTGGTTCACTCGTAAACTGTGATCTATAAACGAAAGCGATCTCCTCTGCCTGTTTTTTTATAACTTCTGCTATCTCTGCTACGCCATGTCCAATACCTGCCGTAATCGCTCCAGACGAACCATCAAAATATTTATTTCCGTTTTGATCATACAAATACACACCTTTTCCATGTGAAATCATCGGATACGGCTGACCAACAAGTGGTTTAATTAAGTAATCGCGCATAGCGCTCCCCCATTTCTCCAATTTGTATATGTATATGAAGAAAATTGACGTTTCTTTCATAAAAAAGAATCCTCTGCAAAAGCAGTGAATTTATCAAAAAACTATTATAAAATATACAAATGACTGCTAAATATTATTTTAAAAACAGAAAATTCAGAACTAAAAATGAAGACCAACCCTACCTGTACGCTTAAATACCCCTTCCTGATTTAAGATAACAGCAAATTGAATATTTTTTTAATATAATATCAACTTTCCTCAATTGCTGACATTGTGTAAACTTCGACGAAACTCCCGTTATTCTCCTTCCTATTATCCTACTTTATATTGCATATTTTCAAACAAAATTCGACATTTTACTTCGCCTCATTTATCATAACTATTTCTTAACAAATAGTACCACCTGTTTAGAACAATAAAAAAAGAACCGATTAACCACATTAATCAGTTCGGCACGACGCTCTTTTATCAGTATTACCTTATCCAACGCATCACTAAAATTAATAGAAATACTCATAATACAAATCCATAATTCGTCCCACAGCCTATAGCACCAAATCCTCCATAACTTCATTCCCAATAACTATGGGGATATCCCCATCCCAATGGTTCCACTCCTTCCATCAAAGTCAAACTACCTTTCCTTTATAATTTATGTAGGACAATTATCGATTTGTATGTGTGTTTGCCTATAAATAAAAAAATCCCCATTTAAACTTTTCCTTCTAGAAAGGCAAGTTTTTTGCATAACCTCTTTCTAGCTTCGCATATATTTGTAATGATGATAAAGGAGGAATGTTCATGACTCAATCCGAAATTGAAAAATACAGCCAAGAAGCTGCACGTTACGAACAGCTCGCTCGTTACTATCAATATAGCAATCCTAAAAGATATGTAGAACTCTATATGAAATACTATGATGCAATTACAAAACTTGTACAAGCATATGAAAAGAGAGATTCACAAGAAGCGACTTTACCGTCACATATGAGAATCTTCCACACAGCTCCCCATACACCAGCAGTTGATATTATAATAAACGGACAAAAGGTTATTAAAAATATTTCTTTTAAACAATTCAGTCCGTATTTATCATTAGTGCAAGGTAAATACCGTATTGATATTGTCCCTGTCGGAAACGAAACTCCAATATTTTCAGCATTAGTACCAATAATGGGGAATCACACTTATACCCTTGCAGCGATCAATAGCGATAATCATCTCCAATTACAACCCATTCTTGATAATACTCATTTACCATCTGGTCAAGCAAAAATACGATTTGCACATTTTTCACCAGACACTCCAGTTGTAAATGTAAATTTAAAAGATGGGGATCATTTATTTGAAAATGTACTCTTTAAGCAAATAACAGATTTTTTACAAGTTAGCCCTGGTACAGCAGATATTGAAGTTTCACTTGCTGATACAAAAAAAGTACTATTAACCATTCAAAAATTCAACGTTGAACCAAATACAATTTACACAATTTCAATAGTTGGTTATTCAACTGAGGATCCAAAATTAGAAACCGTTATACTTACAAATTAAAACAGTCTACACCATTCGCATGGTGTAGACTGTTTACTTTTGAAACGTAATTTGAAATTCTGTCCAATCGTTATCCGAACGACACAATATGGATCCTTTATGTTTTTCTACAATTTGTTTACATACAAATAGTCCAATACCAGTTCCTAGCTTTTTAGTAGTTACAAATGGCTCAAAAATGGTCTCTACATTGTCTGCTGGAATCATAGGTCCATTATTTTTTATAACAATGCGAACAGCCTGATCCTCTTCAAATACATCAATGATAATTTTCCGCTCTTCTTTCACCGATTCAAGAGCATCAATCGAATTCATTAAAATATTTAAAACTACTTGCTTCACTTCACTCCGGTAACCAACGAGTGGAATAGGATACGGCAAATTCTTTTCAATCAAAACATTTGCATTAACTAAACTTGGATATAAGAATTGTATAATATCTTGAAATAAGTCATTTACCAAAAAACGTTCAGATTCATTCCACATTTCTTTTTTCGATACAAGTAAAAATTGCGAAATCCTAAAATTTAATTGATCTAATTCATGTGAAATAATATCTAAATACGATAGATTAGGGTGATCTGTCTTCAATAACTTTACAAATCCCATAATCGAAGTTAGCGGATTACGAAATTCATGTACAAAACTAGCCGACATTTGCCCTAGAATCGTAAGCCTTTCTTTATGTGTTTCATTTATATATTGCTGTTTTTCTTCTAAATTCCTCGATATAATTTCTGAGTATTTTAAAACGGTATAATAAATTAATTTGTCAAAACAAGTATGTATTTTGGCCATAATCGGTTTCAGTTCTCGAGCGCTTACATCCAATTCGCACATCGCTTCAAAAAGTTCATTTCTTCCCACATTTGCATTGTAAACAAAATCTCCAATATTCGCATCTGCCCCTGCACGCTCAATGGCAATTTTCTCACATAATGGCTGAAGATAATTAATGTCTTTATCTTCCATAATAAGTTCGATAATTAACTCTAATAAATTCGCTCCATTTTGAACTACCTCTTGTTTAAATGGATCTTTTTCGGAAATTATCATTTTGTTTTTCCAGTTCTCTACGAATTGGTGCCTGTTGTTTTTCAAGTGCGAACAAAATACTTCTTTAATATCCTTATCGATTGGAAAAACCTCCATTCCCTCCATTTCCATACGACGAATACCCTTTATATTTTGAATATTAACACAAAAAATACATTTCGTTAATAGATTTTTGTCACATTTTGTTAATTTCTGTTGATAAAATTTATTTTTCCCTTCTTATATAAATAAGTTTTATTCATATATCCCTTTTCTCTTCTCATTTTTTTAATTATTTTCCTGTTCAAAACTACTTTTTTTTGCATCCTTTTTAATTCTTGCGTACAATAAGAAGTGAAAGGTGTGAAAAATATGGTAAATAAAAATGTGGAAGACTATCTCCAAGAAGGCATATATGGCCAAAAGCAAAACAAACCAGAAGAACGTAATATGTACTTAACTACATTACGTGAGCGTGTAGAAATCGCTTTAACAATCGGTCAAGTAATGCAAAGTAATGTGTATACAGAAGTAACGGGTAACATACGTTCTTCTCAATCATTACAACTATTCCTAAATGGAAGCATTGCTTACCCACATTTATCAAAATACATTAAATTAGCAACTGAAAAAAATATTCATTTTACAATTGTTCAAAATAAAGGTACTGAAACACCAATAGGTTTAGTACTCTCTCATAGCACTGCTGTAGATAAAGAACATATTTATGTCGAAGATGATATTTTCAAACAAGAAATGAAGTAAAAGGTACACTTGATTAAATGTAATCGTTCCGAGAAACGTAAAACAAACAATAAAAAACGAGTATGGAATCGTAAACATTTCCTGCTCGTTTTTTATTGCGGTGTTTAAGCTCGATCTACTTTATTTTTTAATACACACTAATTTCATTTCTGTCATTTCTTCTATTGCATATTTAATCCCTTCACGGCCTGTTCCACTCTCTTTCACACCGCCATAAGGCATATGATCTACTCTGAACGTTGGAATATCATTAATCATGACACCACCGACTTCTAATTCATCAATTGCACGCATTGCCTTACATAGATTGTTTGTAAATACACCTGCTTGTAATCCATAACGTGAATTATTTACTTGTTCTAAAGCCTCATCAAATTCTTTAAATGTATTTACAGTCATAAGTGGACCAAATACTTCTTGGCACTGAACAGATACATAATCTGGAACATTTGTTAATACAGTTGGTTCAAAAATCCTTGCATCACGTTTGTTACCACCGTATACAACATTAGCTCCTTCCTTAACTGCCTCTTCCACCCATGAATTTATACGTTCTACATCTTTTTTTGAAATAAGTGCTGATACATCTGTTTCTTCATGAAGCGGATCTCCTACTACAACGTTTTCCATTGCTTTCGTTAATTTTGTAATAAACTCTTCCATTTTGCGTTCATGCACAAAAACACGTTGTACTGAAATACAAACTTGTCCATTATTCACAAACGCGCCCCATTTTACACGTTCAATTATTTCGTCTGTCAATTCAACATCTTCATCAATAATTACTGCAGCGTTCGATCCTAATTCTAACGTCACTCGTTTCAACCCGGCTTTTGCCTTAATTCCAATACCTACTTTCGGACTTCCTGTAAAAGTAATACTAGCAACGTTCTCATCTTTTACTAATGCCTCACCTACAACAGATCCAGGTCCAGAAATTATATTGAAAGCTCCCTTTGGTAAACCAGCTTCTTCAAATAATTCTACCAATGCATACGAAGAAAGTGGCGTTTGGTCGGCAGGCTTTAGCACAATAGTATTTCCAGCCGCAATTGCTGGGCCTACCTTATGTGCTACTAAATTAAGTGGAAAATTAAATGGTGTAATAGCACCAATAACCCCGATTGGTTGTCGAATTGTATACGCTATACGGCCACCTGCTCCTGGTGCAGCATCTAATGGTAACGTCTCACCATATATTCGCTTCGCTTCTTCAGCTGCAAACTTATATGTTTGAACAGTGCGATCTACTTCTCCACGTGCAGCACGAATTGGTTTTGCAGCTTCTTTTGCGATAATCTCTGCAAACTCTTCTCTTCTCTCATCCATTTTTTGTGCAACCTTTTCTAAAATAGTTGCACGGTCGTATGCGGATAATTTTTTCATTTCTTTCATTGCATTTTTGGCCGAAACTATTGCTTCCTTAACGTCATCTTCTGTACCTTGCGCAATCTCCGCTAATGTTTCTTCAGAATATGGTGCATACAATGGTTTATACGTCTCTACTGATTTCCATACCCCATTTATATATAAATGTTTTTTCATAGTGGTTCTCCTTCCGAATATATGTATACAATAATACATTTCATTTATTTCACCTAGTGAAAGGTCTGACTTGTGTAATTGTATCATAGCCCTAATACATCAAAAAAACATTTTGCTCAAAAAAACTCTGCTACAAAGCAGAGTTTACGAACTAATTTGTTCTTGGAGCGAAATCTTTTTTTCATCTCCTACAATAACAATCGATTCTGAAGGTTTCGTTACTTCTAATCTCTTAATATAGTGTCCATCTAATTTTTTTACGCAAAATTTATAATTTTCAATCTCAATGGTATCACCCTCGGAAATCTCAATATTTTTTGTTAGGATCCAACCGCCAATCGTATCGACATCATCGTCGTCAATAGTCAAACCTAATAATGCGTTCACTTCACTAACAAGTACTTTTCCCTCTAAAATCGTTTTCGTCTCACTAACTTGTTGGATTTCCGGTTGTTCATCAGTATCGAACTCATCTTGAATATCCCCTACAATTTCTTCTAAAATATCTTCAACGGTTACAAGACCTGATGTACCACCATATTCATCAATTAATATAGCGATATGTGTTCTTTCTCTTTGCATTTTTAAAAATAGATCATGAATCGGGATAGATTCAATAACTAAAATAATTGGCCTAATATATTGCTCCACTGTCTTTTCACTAACAACTCGGTGCTTCACAAAATCTGTAAATATATCTTTAAAATTCACAAAGCCTATTACATGGTCCTTATCACCATCAACAACCGGATACCTCGTATATTTTTCATGAGACATTTTTTGTAAAGCCTCTTCAGCAGGCATTTCTTTATTTAAAATATTCATCTCTGTTCGTGGTACCATTATTTCTTTCGCAATACGATCATCAAATTCAAATATTTTATTCACATACTTATATTCAGATTGATTAATCTCACCATTTTTATAACTTTCTGAAACTAACAACCGCAATTCTTCTTCTGAATGCACTTCATCATGCCCTTTTGGTGGTTTCAACCCAAGAAACTTTGTAATTAACCGAGCTGATCCATTTAAAATCCAAATGAATGGGAATGCAATACGATAAAACAAAATGAGTGGCTTAGCAACAAAGAAACTCACTTGTTCTGCTTTTTGAATCGCAAATGTTTTTGGAGCTAACTCTCCTACTACCACATGGAAAAATGTGATAAATAAAAATACTAAAATTATAGCTAAAATGTCTGCGAGTTGAGTAGGGACGTTCCAATTTGCAAACAACACATCAAACATGTGCTTTAGCGCAGGTTTACCAGACCACCCAATCCCAAGAGCTGTAACAGTTATTCCTAATTGACAAGCTGATAAATATTCGTCTAAGTTTGTAATGATTGTTTTGACAGATATTGCACGATTATTTCCTTTTGCAATTAAATAGTCAATTCGTGAACTCCTCACTTTAACAATTGCAAATTCTGCTGCAACGAAAAATGCCGTTAAGGCAATTAAAACAATCACTATACTTATACTATATATGTCCAAATACTTTTCCTTACTTACAGTGTAAGCAAGGAAGCCACCTCCTACTTAAATTTATTCAAGTGAAGTAAGCATTCTTATACTCTAATAAAATTCTACATTAGTAACCACCTTTTTATATATTATATGCATACATAAAAAAGATATTTATAATTATGATAATCTAATTAGCTTATTATCGTCAAACTATAATAAGCCCAATTTTCCGATAACTAAAAATGATTTATATAAATAGTATGTGCTAAACAGCTGAACTTCGTGAAAAAACACTTTCTTTGCCGATTCCACACTTCTTTTGTCACACCTGAAGGGAACTTGCTACATAACTAGAAATCATTCAACAGGATATATATAGGAGGGATTATTTTGGAATATAAAACACCATTTATCGCAAAGAAATTAGGTGTTAGCCCAAAGGCTGTTGTCCGGATTGCACAACAATTAAATCTTACGATTAAAAAAAATAAATATGGTCATTTTATTTTCACACAAGGTGATTTAGATCTAATGTTAGAATACCATCGCTCTCAAATGGACCAGCCTCAAAACTCTCAAACTACTCAAAAACCTTCTTCAAATGATGTAGAAAAATTAAAAACTCAAGTAAACACAATTGTTCAAAACACATCATCGAATGATTTTGAGCAATTAACAGCTCAATTTACCACAATTACGAGAAGACTAGATCGAATGGAAGAACAAATGCAAGATAAAGCAAATGATGTCGTTACATACCAACTTTTACAACATCGCCGCGAAATAGAGGAAATGTTAGAACGAATTCAAAAACTAGAAGCTGCCCTAAAAAAAGAAGAACCAATATACATTACTCCTGATGCAAAACCAACATATGAAAGAGAAAAGAAACCGAAGCGTCGTAAAATGATTTTTAGTATATTTGGACTATAATATTTTAGACCCTTATTCTGAGAATAAGGGTCTACTTTTTGTATGAAAACAGATGCCTGTAATAAGTAACTCTTCTTCATACTATACATATTCATATATTTTCATTTTGTTAACATAATATTTTTACTGTATTCTGCAATAAGTGCCTGCGCATGAGCATTCCCTTGAATAATATCACGGAATTCTTTCAAAGAATACAGATGTGTAGCCCCTTTTCGAGCATGAATTCGCACTGGTACACCTTGTAAAGTATCATGAAACTGGAATGGACTATCTATCGGTTCGATTGGAAAACCGAGTGTAAGTAAATACATATACATTCTTTTTGTAACTGCTGCAATATACCATTCCGCTTTCGTCTCTAACGCATGCATAAATAAAATAGCTGCTAGCCTTTTGAAATGTCCTCTCCCCCGAGACGTTTTCGCAATACTTAACTTTCCTATTTCATACACATTTTTCAAATCTTTCACTAAATCATTTTTAGAAAACGGATAGAAAAACTCAGAATTTGATTGTTCAGGTACTGTAAACTTAATACATTCTACTGTACCAATATGATGTTCATCTTCTATTAATAAAAATCGTGATGGATTTAAATTACGTTCTACAAACATTAAGTTTCTTTCTTCACAAAAATCTCCCCACAGTTGCTCGAACCAAAAATGCTCTTCCTTTGTTTGAACACGCTGGAACATATTTAACCGCCTTTCCCATCGCCGCTCTGTTTTTGATAACGCTTTCACTTACTATCATATAAGAACAAATCTTCGTATGCAACTAAAAATATTTATGTCTTATTATATTCTGCAAAATGAATTAAATTCCTATTTATTAGTCATTCATACACATGTAAAAACTCTTAATTCCCCATACTGTTACAAACATAAAAAGATCCAATTACTCTAATAAAAAATGATAATCACTATCAAGTTCGAACCGTATAATGTGTCTTTCCGTACTGCATATAATTCTTCTTAACCTAAAGAAATCCTTCATTAAAAAGGATTTCTTTTACATTTTATTACTTTTTAACCATTTCTCAAAAATTTGAATCATCCCATGCTTCCCAGCCAACTTCTCTTCTCCTTGTTTCGTTTTATATGGATATAGTTGTAAAAACACTCCACATCCAGATTCAATTTTTTTACTATGCATATGGCTACCTGGATATACACAAATCACTTCATAAATCGCTCTTCGCTTAAAAATTCTTTTGCCATTCTGTTCTTCTACATACTTAATAGACCAGTATTTATACATTTGCTCAGTTGCTTTCGTATTACCTACAGGCTGAAAAATATTGTACATAGGACTATATTTCACTTCGATAATAATAGAAGATTTATATACATACTTCTCTTCTTCCTTTACATAACAATCTAAACGAATATCCGGCTTCTTTGTGTCCTCTCCGTTATAAAAATTACTTCCTTTGCTTAGTGCAATAAGAGGGTGTGTTTCAATTAAATCATTAAACGCGACGTGCACTTTTATATCATCTCGATGTAAAATCACTGTCGTTCCATCTTGTAATCCGTCTAAATAAAAATGTTCTTGTATTTGTTCACGGATAGGATTCTTATCTTCAAATCCGATTTGTTCTAATATAGAAATAACGATAAAAAAAGCGTAATACTCATACACTAAAAACGTTGGTTTATATACGAATAATAAAGATGGAGGTTGCTCCGTATGTTGCGGTAACAATTCTAAATGGTGGATTAATTGTTGATGCGGTATAGATAAAGTGTTCGAATTAATGGTAGCTGTTTCAGAAACTTCCCTCCAAAATGGAGAATACAATAAATTTCGAAAGTATTGCACACTTTCATATACGATATGAGCTAATATTTTATATTCTTGTATTTTCACAGAACTTTTCCGTAAATCTGCTTCTTTCAGTAAATGTAGATTTCTATATTTTTGTTTTTCCCTATCCGTCACGGATCCATTTCGTTCAATCGTTTTCATAATTGTTTTAACAGCTTGAAATTCATCTGACTTTTTCTTCTTTTCTCCTTCTAGTATTTCAATAGTTTTACGTACAAAAATTTCTGCTTCAAGTAAATAATAATAGAATTGCATCGTTTTAAATTTAAGAAATGCATTTTCAATACTATTTTTTTGCTCCTTAAATTTACGGTTGTAATATTTCGCATAAAGCTTTCTTTCTGTCATAATGGCAGTTTTTCTCGTTGCCTTCCGCGCTTTCGTTTCCCATTCATATTCGTGTACAAATTCCGCATTCGATTCTACTTTCTTAAAAATTTGTTTTATTCTTTTCATTTTTTGTGGCAACTTTCTTAACAATACCAAATAAGAAGAATCTTCAATATCGCTAAGTGCTGAGAAAGTTTTCTTGTAATAACCTCTATCTAAAATTAACTCGTTTAAAATTGACTTCACATAATCTTGAATCATTTCAAATTGGTCATCAAAAAAGTTTTTAGGAACAACTTGAAACGCACCATAATAAGTTTTATCTTCTATACGCACTTCAAAATGGTATAAGCCACAGCGCCACGGATAAAAAAATTCAGTTTTTCCATGTTCATACACTAATACTCTTTGTTTTTTTTCATTTAATTCATATTGTGACTCTTTTATATTCTTTTGTCCCTCATATACTTTATTCCATATGAATGTAATATCCATTGGATTTTGATAATGGAAATGTAATTTCAGTGGTTTTAATTCCTGTACTTTATAAATACATTGAACTAATGCTGTAGTAGACGTACAAAGCCGGTTTAAAAGGATAAAATCGCCTTTCCCCTCAGTACCAATAATTAGCTTCAATACAAACGGGAGCGTTTCTTTCGTATCGACGATTGCTGTTTCATAACGCTCCTCATTTTGCATAGCCATACAGCTCCAGTTCTCTACGCTTTTGTCTTATATAAGCTAAAGAATGTTCAAATGTAGATACACGATTTGCAAGCGGAGACTGTAAAAGTGGTATCAATGTCGCTCCCCTTTTTGCTTCTTCAGAAAGTAGAGGGCCCACTGTCATTTCTGTCCCCCTTAATTTCGTTAATACACGCTGCTTTATTTGCAAATCAAAACCTTCTTCCCTGCTAATCATATAGGACTGATTATTTTGGAACGGTATATTTTGCAAATACGTAGCGATTGCGCTTGCACATCGGAAAGAAATTCCTTTTGATATATCGTGTGATGATAATACATCATGTAACTTATCCAATAACTCTAATTCCTCTTCAGTATACACTTCGATCATCTCTTTATTCCTAAACCAATTGAGTCGAAATTCTCCCGTTGTTACTTTCAGCGGGGGTTGCTGAACAACTTTCTCATGTTCTATACTCATCTCGCAAAACGGAATTTTTTGTAATGTAATCAAATTTGTTCGATCTAATAATCGATCGGAAAGCTCTTTCGTCGTTTCATCAAAATTTACAGTGCCTACGAAAATAATATTCTCACCAATTTCCACTGAAGGTGGAATTTGATTTTCTATTTCTTGTACTTTCTCATACAAACTCAAAATACGATTTTTCTTTTCAAGTTGAAGAACGGATAGAAACGGAGTAAACCAATGCTCAATATGTGACATGTTCATTTCATCGAACACAATTATATACAATTGATTTGGATTTTCTTTAGCCTTTAACAATGTCCGAACTAACTTCGTTTCACTTTCAATAAAATTACCATTCGGATGAAGGTAACCGAGAATATCATGTGGTTCTTGATACGATGGTGAAATCGGAATCCAAATTAATTCTTCCCCATAACGTAACCCAAGTGATTCTGCATAAGCTTGCACAAAGCGTGATTTCCCAACACCTGGTATACCACCAACAATTGTTAACATATTGGTTTTAATACTAATGTGAAAATTATATATATCTGTATCATCCAAATATAACCCTTTATTACGAACCATACTTTGTACATACTGCAAAAAAGAGGATTCACGCTCATCCCATTCCCAGTCATCCTTTTGCATTTTAATATCTTCTACTTCAACTAACTTACCTTCTTCAGCAATTCGTTTATTTAGTTGGTCATACACATTTTCACTTACAAAATATAAATGATCATCTACTGCTATTTCTACATGTTTCATCCAATCGTTTATTTCAATATATTTGCATTCTTTTCTTTGCTCAAAATATGAAATTGAACTTATTGATGATTTTAACGATAAATTTCCATATAGCCTTCTCTCATGCCACAATAATTCTGGAGGCTCAAAGTCTTTTGGTAATTTAGGCATAAGAAATGATAAATAACCGTTGCTTAACTTCCGTTCCAATGACGCTCTCTTTTTATAATTTGAGACCTTTGGTGAAGGAATCACTTTATATGAAGATGCTATTTCCCGAGGCTCTTCTGTGCATATTAATTCCAGAAATAAATTTCCACGATCATAATAAAGACGAAACATAACCAGTTGCTTTTCTAATTTATGCTTCTTTAAATCAGTAAAGATTTTTTCATTCTTTTTATTACTGCATAATCCTTCAAACAAATATTTTCCAGTCGGAAATAACTCTTGTAAAGTTAAAGGTATTGAAGAAAGACATTGTACAAAGAAATTTTCTCCATTCTTCTCTCCCTCAGCTTTTGCAAACTTCCCAATAAACCTCATATAATACATTCGCTTTATAAAACTTGGATGAAGAGCTTTATGTAATTTCAACGTAGTCACCTTCTTTTTTTCATACTATCCTTATTGTATGAACTACAATCTAAAACTAGAAATAAAAAACCTGACGTCATCCGTCAGGTTCAAAATTAAAACGTATATTAATGAGAAGGAAATGCTTTTTTTTCTTGTAAAATGGCATTATGAGCGATTTTCATTTTAGCAAGTACGTACCGTAATCGATCTTCGGCATTTTCATCTTTATTTTGCTGCAAACTCGCCAAATTCTCTACAGAACTCGCTAAATTTTCAATCACGCCTCGAAGTTCAGGATGATGATTAAAAAAAGATTCTTGTACTAATACTTTCCTTAAATCACTAGCTAAATCCATAATTCTAGACAACTGTTCTTTTTCTTCCATTTTCATCCCTCCTGAATATCTTATGTATTAAATATTCTCTAGACAAGGAAAAAAGCCCTTTAAATTAAAAGGACTTTTACATTTTTATAGTTCCTGTCAGTAACATATAAAGTGATGTAATAGCTGCAATAACAATTGCCCACATCACATATCGCTCTTTGCCTGCAAAACAACGATTCCCTTTTTCTTTTCTTGCAAACATATACACGAGAATCCCAATACCATATACGATTGAAACAAGCAATAAATTCTTTAAACCAGCTGCATAAATTAACCATACAGAGTATAGGGAAGCAATTAATGCTAACAATCCATTTTTTACTCTCGCAACTTTCAGCTCTTTCGTGATGACTAATTTCAATTGAAATAGCGCTGATAATAAGTACGGCAGTAATATAGATGTTGACGCAATAAAATACATAATTTGATATGTCGATTGTGAAAACAGAACGATTATAAATATAGTTTGGGCAACGATATTTGAAATCCACAATGCCATATGCGGCGTTTGTTTCTTATTTGTTTTCGTAAAGACTTTCGGAAACACGCCGTCTTTTCCTGCTACGTGAGAAATTTCAGAAACAAGTAAAAACCAGCCAATTAATGTACCTACAAGTGACGCAACTAATCCAATATTAATTGCCATTGCACCCCATGGCCCAACAACATGTTCTAATACATGTCCCATTGAAGGAGTCTCTAATACTGAAAGTTCTTTTCTTGTCATGGCTCCCATTGACAGAACAGAAATTAAAATATAAATAGACATTACTAAAATAAGTCCAAGTACTGTCGCTTTTCCAACGTCTCTACTATTTTTAGCTCTTCCTGATAATACAACTGCTCCTTCAACCCCAATGAACACCCAAAGGGTTACAAGCATTGTATTTTTCACTTGACCTAGTACAGAGGAAACTGAGATAGTTCCTTCGCCCCAAAAGTCATGTGTAAATGTATCCCAGCGAAACGCTGTTACCATCACGACAATAAATAATAAGATCGGAACTAATTTCCCAATCGTTGCGATAACATTCATAATGGAGGCTTCACGAATTCCAAATAAAATTAGAAAATGCAATGTCCATAATAAAAGTGATGCACCTACGATTGACGCAACATTATTTCCGCCTTTAAAAATTGGGAAGAAGTAACCTAATGTACTAAACAGTAACATAATTGTTGCAACATTTCCTAAAATCCCTGCTAGCCAGTATCCCCAAGCACTGTTAAAACCAATATATTCACCGAATCCAGCTCGTGCATAACTATAGATTCCGCCCTCAAGCTCCGGTTTTTGTCTTGCTAACGTTTGATATACGAGCGCAAGTGGAATCATTCCCATTGCTGTAATACACCAACCAATTATCGTTGCACCACTATTTGCTCCTACTGCTAAATCATGCGGTAAACTAAAAACACCGCCACCAACCATCGTTCCAACTACTAATGCGATTAACGGAAAAAATCCTAACTTCTTTTCTATTTGTACCACCCCATCTGTCATTCTAGGTGTTATGTTCGTTCAACTATTAAAGTCACCTTTTTCTCTAATAGACGTTTCTCTTATATTTTTTCAGGAAAACATTACTTATTCTAAAAGAAAATGAAGAAAAATGGAATACTTTTTTGAAAAAATGTATAAGTATGCACAAAAAAAACCGTTCATTTTGTAATGAACGGTCATTTCATACATATAAAATTGTATATTTATTGTAAAATTAACGAAGTAACTTCTCTTTTTGTAAAAATTGTTTTGCGACTTCTTCGCTACTTTTCCCATTCACATTTACTTCATAATTCATTTTTCTCATTTCTTCATCTGTAATCTTTCCAGATAATTTATTTAATACTTTTTCGAGTTCAGGATATTTCTGTAACGTCTCTTTTCTTAATAATGGTGCTCCTTGATAAGGCGGGAATAGTCCTTTATCATCTTTTAGCACTTTAAGCCCATATTGCTCCAATTCACTATCTGTTGAATATGCATCGATTACGTTAACATCTCCCGATTGTATTGCACTATAGCGCAGTTTCGGTTCCATCGTTTTAACATTTGAAAACTTATAGTTATATAATTTTTGCATTCCTTTATAACCATCTTCACGATCAGCAAATTCTAATGTAAATCCTACTTTAGCTTCCTGTGCAATTTTTCCTAAATCAGAAATTGTATTTATGTTATTTTGATCTGCTATTTTTTTCGGCATGGCTAGTGCGTATGTATTGTTATACTCCATTGGCTTTAACATAACCATATTATATTTCTTTTCCATTCCAATACGAGCTTGTTCATATACTTCATCACGATTTGTACTTTTCGGTTCTTCTTTCACGAAAGTAGATAAAGCTGTACCTGAAAATTCTGGGTATATATCTACTTCACCTGATTTTAACGCTTCGAATACAAATGCTGTTTTTCCAAGGCCTGGCTTTAATTCCACTTGTAAATCTGTATCCTGTTCAATAAGTTGCTTGTACATTTGAATTAATATTTCTGGTTCAGATCCAAGTTTACCAGCAATAACTATGTCTTTCTTTTCGGTATTCCAAAGAAATGGAGCAGCTATCATTACTACAACTATACATATCGTCAATATAACGCGCTTAGAAGAGCGTTTCGGGCTCTCAAGTATGCGAAGTACTATATCAAAGAATAAAGCGAGTAACGCAGCTGGTACGGCCCCTAAAATGATAAGCGCATGGTCATTTCGATCTATGCCTAATAATATGAGCTTACCGAGCCCACCAGCGCCTATTAAAGCAGCTAATGTAGCCGTTCCAACAATTAATACCATCGCTGTACGAATACCAGCCATAATAATTGGCAATGCGAGTGGAAGCTCTACCTTCCATAATCTTTTCCAGCTATTCATCCCCATAGCTCTCGCCGCTTCTATAAGTGATTCATCTAATTCCCGTATTCCTGTATATGTATTTCGTAAAATAGGTAATAGTGCATACACAACTAATGCGATTATAGCTGGCAGTTTTCCAATTCCTACTAACGGAATTAATAGTCCAAGTAAAGCAAGTGAGGGCACTGTCTGCATAACAGCAGAAGTCCCTATAATAAATTCAGCCATTCGTTCTTTTCTCGTTAATATAATGCCGAGCGGCACTGCAATAATTACTGCAAAAAATAGTGAAATAAGCGATATTTGTAAATGCTCACTTAATGCACTTAGCAATTCTACTTTTCGTTCTTGGAACGTTTGAATAAAATCAGTCACTGTTTAGCCTCTTTCCTTCATTTGTTCAACAATGTAATTGACAATATGACGACTTGTTAACGCTCCAACATATTGACCATGCTCTTCAACCGGCACTGACTCTTCAGTTTGTAAGCGGACTAGTGCTTCTTGTAATGACGAATGTAAAGATAAAGCATTCCCTTCAACTCGTATACCCTCGTCTAGCGGCAATACCTCTTCTATACTCTTCCCCTCATACCAAGGTCGTCCACGATTTCCAATGAACTCCTCTACAAACTCATTTTTCGGGTTATGTATAATTCCTTCTGGTGTATCTAATTGAACAACTTTTCCTTCTTTCATTACACAAATACGATCACCAAGTGATAAAGCCTCTTGCATATCGTGCGTTACGAACACGATTGTTTTTTGAATCTTTTTTTGCAATTGTACGATATCCTTCTGAAGCTGCTCCCTACTTAACGGATCTAACGCACTAAATGGCTCGTCCATAAGTACAATTTTCGGGTTTGCGGCTAATGCCCGTACGACACCAACACGTTGTTTCTGCCCTCCTGACAATTCATCTGGCATGCGATCACGATATACATCTGGATCGAGCCCAACCATCTGTAGCAAGTCATCGACACGTGCTTTTATTTCCTTTTTGGTCCATTTTCTCATTTCAGGGACAACTGCAATATTTTCAGCAATTGTCATATGTGGAAACAGCGCAATCTGCTGCAACACGTACCCTATATTCCAACGTAGTTCGTTTATGTTATATTGTTGAATATCTTTTCCATCGATTAAAATTGATCCTTCCGTCGTTTCAATTAAACGGTTAATCATCTTCATTGTCGTTGTTTTCCCGCAACCACTCGGACCAATGAGAACAAAAAATTCTCCTTTTTTAATTTCTAAATGTAATGAATCCACTGCTTTTGTGCCATCTTCATACGCTTTTGACACATGATTAAATTGAATCACAGACACAACTCCTTTCATGTTGTTTCCTTTATTTTGATGGAATATAGCATTCATTTCAAATGATACGCTTTATTATACAAAAAAAGAGCTCTCATTTGAGCTCTAACGGTCGAACAATATTGTTTTCATAATTGCAGCATATTCACGCACATACGCTTTTTTCTTAGAGCGTCTCGGTGTTTCAGCAGCCAAAGCTTCCATCTTTATCCCTAAACGCTTTGCAATTATTTTCGTTCGATATAAATGATACGTATTACTTACAACTACCGCATGCTTTACATCATATAAATCCATACTAAACTTTAAATTTTCATACGTATTTGTAGAGCAGTCTTCAATTAAAATACGATTCTCATCTATACCATGTACCATTAAATAGTTTCTCATACTGTGAGCTTCCGGTATATCTTCATCTTCCCCTTGACCACCTGAAACAATTACTTTCACCTCAGGGTGAGCATGTAAATATTCCAACGCTATATCCAAACGATTTTGAAGAGATAAAGACGGTCTATCTCCAAATAACTTTGCACCTAATATAAGAACGTATGGAGAGTGATTACTCAATGTTTCACGAGCAACTTTATTCATTCGAAACGTCATATAAATGATGTATAGCGGAGGTAGTAATAAGATTATAAGCAATATCCATTTGTTCATAAATAAGTTAACACTCCCTTTCTTTTTATTATATAGAAAAAGAAAAGGAGGCAGAAGTATTTTTTAAACAATTGATTTATTAGACACATTCGCTTCCGTTTTACGTTTTGAAATTACATAATAAAAAGCAATCCCTAATGATAGGATCAATATACAGCTCAGTACGTAAAACGGGATCATTACCCCTGCTTTAGATACGCCTGCCGTAAACAACATTAATAATACAATTCGAATTCCTGTGCCAATTAATCGAAATAAGCTGTCCACACGTCCCATTACTTCGTTTGGGATTTCTTCCATCATCAATACATTTCTCGCCACTCGTGTTCCAGCATTTCCAATCGCATGGAAAATCGCTAGTCCATATAATAACATAATGGAAGGCTCAATAATCATTGCGGTAATTGAAATTACATAAATAACCATCGTCATAACGATTGAAATTTCTATTTTGACATATTTCATCATGATTGGAATACTTATTCCTGCAAGAACCGCTCCGACACCGTACATCATACCTTCAATTGCGTATACAGAGGCACTAGCTTTGAGTATATCTGAAATATATACTGGGATTAAATAATTTGCCATCATGACACCGATAAACGGCATATAAGTCGCTAGTAAAAACCAAAATAACTTAGGGCGCTTTTTCATAAAGTGAATTCCTTCGAACAATTGCTTCTTAAATGTTGCTTTCCGTTTTACTTCTTTTTTCTTTACATACGGTATACATAAGAAAAGAAAAAATGCTCCTGCAAAAGTTAACATATCCACTAACAAGATCCATTTCAAAGAAATAATCTCAATTAAAAAGCTAGCAGCTGCGCCTGAAATAACTTGCGTTAATTGTCCTTGTATTTCCATTGTGCCACTTAAACTTTTATAATGCTCTGATTGAAATATTTCTTGGTTAAATGCAAATATTGTGGGATAGAATAATAGATAATAGAAAGAACCTGCTATATAAATAATAATGTAATGAATAGAATTGTATGATTGCCCAGCAAATCCCCAAATGGTCATCATTCCTATAATGGCTATCCCGATACCTTCGTTACATAACAATAAAGATTTTCTTGAAAAACGATCTATGCTTTGCCCAATGAATGGTGTTAGTAAAAACATGATGAGAGTTGCAACGATAGAAACATAACCAAATGTTGTCTCTCCTCCACTTTCCTTAATTAACAACCACGGAATCGTTATCATAACAATCCCGGAACCAATAGCGGATAAACTATTGGCTCCTAGAATGTAATACAAGCGAGAATCATGATAAAGAGAGGACATATCACTCAACTCCTAATTGTTTTTTCACCTCTTTATATACGCTCATATATGCTTTTAATTCTTTAACTAAATCATGAATTAATGGTTTTGCATCTTCTCCAAGTTCACTATCTTGCACATGTAATCCATCAAGCACGACTTGTTTTGGAATTGCGTTTGCGTAAACGCCTCTAGCGACAGTGCGCATACTATTTAATGCGTTTATTCCCCCTTTACCTCCTCCAGCAACTGCTAGTAATGCGACAGGCTTATGGATGAATTCACTGCTACTTAAGTAATCTAACGAATTTTTCAACGCTCCGCTCATCGCATTATGATATTCTGGTGTACATAGTACTACTCCATCCGCAGCTTTCACTAAAGCTTTTAATTTTTTTACTGCCTCTAATTCACGTTGTGATTCTTCTCCATTATATAAAGGCAATTCCGCTACTGCTAAATCGTATAACTCCCCTTCAAATTGCTCTGCAATATATTTTGCCACAACGCGAGTTCTTCCAAATTTTCTTGGTGTACCATTAATTACGACTAGTTTCATAACCATTTCTCCCCTTTGTTTTAAAATTCTACCTTTATATTATCAGAAATTTCTATACAAAATACAGTAAAAAGAGGTAAAAGCTTTCATAAAATAGTATGAGAAATAAAAAAAGAACTCATACTTTCGTATGAGTTTCACAAAACTAATTTTTCACAACCTCATGTCCACCGAATTGATTACGAAGAGCTGAGACAACTTTCCCATGGAATGTATCATCTTCTTGTGAACGGTAGCGCATAAATAATGACATAGCGATAACTGGTGCCGCTGCTTGTAATTCAAGCGCTGTTTCAACAGTCCATTTCCCTTCTCCTGAAGAGTTCATAACACCTTTAATGCCATCAAGTTTCGGATCTTCTGCAAATGCTTTTTCAGTTAAGTCCATTAACCAACCACGGATAACCGATCCGTTTGCCCATACTTTTGCAACATCTTCATAATTGAAATCAAAATCACTTTTATCTAGTACTTCAAATCCTTCAGCGATTGCTTGCATCATTCCGTATTCAATACCGTTATGAACCATTTTTAAGAAATGCCCACTACCGACGCGGCCTGCATATGAATAACCATTTTCTACTGCTAAATCTTTAAATAAAGGTTCTAGTTGATCATAAATTTCTTTTTCTCCACCAACCATTAAGCAAGCGCCGTATCTAGCTCCTTCTACACCGCCTGATGTACCGATATCTACATAATGTAAGCCAAAGCTTTTCGCTTCTTCAGCACGGCGTAACGTATCCTTATAGAATGAATTTCCACCTTCAATAACGATATCGCCTTCCTCTAATAATGGATATACATCTTTTAGTACTGACTCAACAACTTCTCCTGCAGGTACCATTACCCAAATTGTACGAGGTGCTTCTAATTCAGAGATCATTTCTTTTAATGTATGACGAGCAGTAATCCCTAATTCCCCTGCCTTTTCAACAAGCTCATTATTTACATCGTATACAACTACTTCATGCTTGTCTTCATGTAAGTGTTCAGCTAATGGGAATCCCATTTTTCCTAATCCAATTAAACCTAGTTTCATATTAATCAATCTCCCATTCTATACAAATATATTTAATAACGAAATTAATCCAAGTGCTACAACAGATAATATTGTCTCCATTGCGGTCCATGTTAATAATGTTTCTTTCACAGTCATTCCGAAATACTCTTTAATCATCCAAAATCCAGAATCATTTACATGCGATAATATTAATGACCCTGCTCCTGTTGCAAGTGCCAGTAACTCTACATTTACTCCTGGTGTACTTGCTGCAATCGGTGCTACAATTCCAGCTGCTGTCATCATGGAAACAGTAGCAGAGCCAGTCGCGATTCGAATAAGTGCAGCAATTCCCCAACCTAATAATATCGGTGAAATATGTGATTCTTTCGCCATCTCCGCAATTGTAGTTCCAATTCCAGAATCTAATAACACTTTATTAAAGGCACCACCTGCACCGATAACTAACAGTATGTTTGCAATTGGGCCTAAACAATCATTTGTAACTTGTAAGACTTTGTCTTTAGAAAACCCTTTTGCATAGCCAAGACTAAAGAAAGAATATATCGTTGCAATTAATAATGCGACTATTGGATCTCCAATAAAATGCAATACTTGTGCAAGTTGGCTTGTTTTATTTAATGCTACTTCCGCTATCGATGCACCTAGCATAAGAAATACTGGAAGTAAAATAGTAAACAATGTATTTCCGAAGCTAGGAAGTTCCTTCTTCTTATCTCTTTCAATAAATTGCTCCGCTATATCTAACGGTACTTCTTTATGTATACGAGCACCAATCCATTTCCCGTAAAGCGGACCTGCAATTATTGCGGTTGGAAGTCCGACAATTAATGCATATAAAATTGTCTTCCCTACATCTGCTTTAAATATACCTACCGCTGCCATTGCTGCTGGATGCGGTGGAACAAGTCCGTGTACAACCGAAAGACCTGCTACTAGCGGAATACCGATTGTAATAAGTGATACCCCTGTTTCTAACGCAATTGTAAATACTAACGGAATTAATAGTACAAATCCAACTTGGAAAAATACCGGAATCCCTACTATAAATGCAACGAACATCATTGCCCAGTGAACACGCTTTTTCCCAAAACGTCCAATTAATGTGTTAGCAATTCGTTCAGCACCGCCAGACTCAGCCATCATTTTTCCAAGCATTGTTCCTAAAGCTAAAACAATCGCTAAAAACCCTAACGTATTACCGAGACCTAATTTAATAGAATCGATAATCCCCGGATGTTGTGGTGAAGTTCCACTTAAGGGCATCCCCATTGCTAGCCCAACTCCGATTGCTGTTAAAATTAACGCGACAAATGGATGCCATTTTACTACCGTAATTAGTAAAAGTAATATAACAACAGCCGCTAGTACGATCCCAACTACCATTTCTCCCAATCCCCCTATTGTTTACGTTGGAAAGCAGCTATACAATCAAATTCTTCTTTCAAACGATTGTAAAGTCGTTCATACATATAAAACATCTCTAAATATAAAGCCGTATTTTCTTTATTCGGTACATGGTGATGGACAATATCAATCCAATCCTTCACCTCTTCAAGAGAATCAATTTTCCCAATTGCATACAAAGCAAGTGCTGCTGCCCCAAGCGCAGATGCTTCATGACTTTCTGGAACAAGCAATTCTTTCCCCATCATGTCAGATAACATTTGTCTCCAAAATGCAGATTTCGCAAAGCCTCCTGAAACACGTATTTCAGTAAGTGGCCCTGTACAATCTCGAATGGCAAGTGCTACTGAATACACACTCATACAAACACCTTCCATAACTGCTCGTATGAAATGTTCACGTTTATGCTGAAGGTTTATCCCGAAGAATGTACCTCGAGCATTTGCATTCCAGTAGGGTGCACGTTCTCCAGATAGAAACGGTAAAAATAGTAATCCATCTGCTCCAGCTGGTACACTTTCTGCATACTTAATTAATAAATCATAAGGATCAATTCCAAGCTTTCTTGCTACCTCTTGCTCTGGGCTACCAAATTCATCACGTAACCATCTAAGTAATATTCCACCGTTATTCGTTGGTCCGCCGATCACCCAGTGCTCATCTGTTAATGCGTAACAAAAAGTTCTTCCTTTTTCATCTGTATTAACACTCGATGAAATTGTTCGAACCGCACCACTTGTCCCGATCGTAATTGCAGCTGAGCCAGGTGTTATTGCACCGACACCTACATTTGCAAGAACACCATCACTTGCACCAATAACAACCGGAGTATCCTCACTAATACCCATCTTTTGTGCTAATTCCGGCTTCATTCCCGATAAAATATATGTAGTTGGTACAGGTGTTGATAATTGTTCTGGTGACATATTTAACATAGTTAAAACATCTTCATCCCAGTTTAATGTTTTTAAATTAAATAACCCTGTAGCAGATGCGATAGAATAATCAACTACATAGCGTGAAAATAATTGATAAATGACATACTCTTTAATGGAAATAAATTTATGAGCAGTTCTGAATAACTCCGTTTCTTCTTCTTTCATCCACAATAATTTAGAAAGTGGTGACATCGGATGAATCGGTGTACCAGTTCTTCTATAAATGTCATGACCATTCATTTGTTGTAATAGTTTTTCTGATTGCTTTGTGCTTCGATTATCTGCCCAAATGATAGAACGCGTTAACGGCGCACCGTTTTCATCTACTGCAATTAAGGCATGCATCGCTGTACTAATACCGATTGAAGAAATATCCTCTGCTGACACATTACCCTTTCCAATGGCAACGCTTACAGTTTTATATACGGCAGCACATATTACATCAGGATCTTGCTCAGCCCATCCGACGTTCGGTTGAATAATTGGATAATCAATTGCATGTGAAGCAACGACTTTTCCTTTTTCAGTGAATACAACCGTTTTCGTACTTGTGGTACCGATGTCAATCCCGATTACTCTCCCCCTTGTTTCCATGCGAACCTTCCCTTCGTTTCTAGCAAAATACGATCTAGTAAACCGTTTACATGAATTAGTATATAAAATATTTTTTCATAAATCAAGTTACAAGAAGAAAATTTTTTTCAAATCAAAATTTTTGTTTAGTATTTGCTGGTTCGTTGCACGAAACCAACATCTCTCGTAAGATATTTGGAAATAAAAAGCTTTGAATTTCTCAAGCAAATAATTGTAATTCATTGGATACAGAAATAGACATACAAAAACGCCATCCTTTCCTGTGATTTTACAGAATGAATAGCGTATTTTGTAACGGGAACATAAAGTTTGATAAATTAATATAGATAAACTTAATAAATGAACAAAAAGAAAGAGCGTTTTAACAAAGGATTAATTATTATTTGTATTTCTTGTTCAACTACATAACTCGTTAATTAAACGAGAGACTAGTATACATTAATTATTCAATTAATGTTTGTAAAGCTGTTTCAATGTCTGTTTCTAAATTATTTCTTGATGTATCATATAAAGTCCCAGTACCTTTAAAATAACCACCATAGTAATACCATAACTGTATGAAATCTGCATATTCATCATCTTCAACAGTAACATCATTAAAATCTATTATTATTTCAGAACGATATTCTTTTTCTAGACATTTCTCAGAATTTAAGTCTTCTATTTCATCTCCGTCAATATCCCTATTAACCCATATTTTTAGGTTTCGTTTTCCTTTTCTCTCAAATTCATTTATATATTTTTTTTGAAGAACTTTACTATATTCTGATCCTAACCTTTCTAATTCAACTATCTTTCTTTTTAATTCTTCATTTATCTCACTTTCAGAAATCAAAATATACCTCTCATCTTCTAAATCATTCTCTTTATCTTTTTTAAATAACCTTTTTAATTTATCAAACATTCTTTCCCCTCCACCTAAAGATAATAATATATAAGTTCTCGTTTTCTTAGCTTGATGGACATAGGGCGTGGCTGCTTACTATCACTTTTTTACCTTGTAAATATATGTTCCATACTATAAAATCTAATAGTATTTATATTTTTCTGAAAAATCAAAACAAAATATGAACTTTATTGTATAATGTTGTAAAAAGATGTCGGAGGGATTTAATGTTATATAAAATATCTCAATTCACAATAAAACTTTCATCAATTCTTTTATCACTCTTACTATTACTAAATTTACCTTATTTATTTATCACTCAACAGGGATTCACTTTTCAACCAATTCATTTTTTTAATCAGATCGTTACTATGTTAAAACAGGTTTTCTCCCCTGAATCATTAGTAGTTATGGGATCAGACCCGAAATTTGGTCATTTCAAAAAGACACCATTATTTCCAACTGTTTTAGAACCTTACCTATATTCATTTACTGTATTATTTATAGCCTTTTTGCTTGCACTCTTTCTATCATCTAGTATGGCATTTTTTTATTTTTTAGCAAAAGATTATATAAAAAAATGGATAAACCGAATTGTGTTCATATTAGAAGCTGTCCCTGATATGATGATGATGATTTGTTTGCAAATATTTTTCATATGGGTACTTCAGAAATTAGGGGAATCTCCTGTCACCATTATTTCTTTTAATGAAAATCGAGCTTATTTACTCCCTATTTTATCTTTAGCAGTCTTACCTACATTACAAATGTTTCGGATGATGGTGTTATACATAAAAGAAGAACATGAAAAACATTACGTAGAGGTTGCATATGGAAAAGGACTTTCATCAAGTTATATACTATGCATTCATTTATTCAAAAATATATCTATCCACTTCTTTCATCATTTAAAAACGATTTTTGTTTTCTTACTTTCTAACTTATTCATTTTAGAATTTGTTTTTAATATGGAAGGCATTATTCAATTTTTATTTAAGAAGGCGTTTATTTCACCTCCAGCTGCATTTATCATACTTGTTATGATTATTTTACCGTTTTATGCCATTTTTCAAATAATCTCATTCATGATGAATAGATGGAAAAAGCAATTGAAAGGAGCAGCATTATGAAATCTATTTGGAAATCAAAACGATTTTTAATCGGCTTTACTTATCTATTCATACTTGTTTCAGCTAGTTTTATTTATAGTTGGTTCTTTAAAGATAACATCCCAAAACCTCCTCAGTTACTTTACAATGACAATAACGAATTACTTGGAAAGGCCCCCTTTTCGCCATCGTTAATGCCGCCTTTTGGATCTGATCGTTTTGGAGAGTCTGTTTTCTTACAAATTGTAGAAGGAGCAAAATTCACTATCTTATTAGCTGTGGCAATTAGCTTCTTTCGAATTTTATGCGGAACATGTATAGGAATCCTCTTAAGTTTATACGCTCCAAGATTCAAGAGATTTTTCCAGGCATGCTCAGAAGTTTTTTACTATATTCCTACTTTATTTATCGCATTTATACTCATCACGCCCGTTAATATTGTAATCATATCAAATGCTGATAGATTAGATCCAAATATTTCATTTGCGTTTTATCAAGTTCTCGTACTTATTTTCGTCGCTCTACCTACACTTTCTTTATATATCTCCTCAGAGGTTGATGAATTTATGAAACGAGATTACATTTTAAGTTCACAATTACTGGGTGCTAGCCGTTTTCATATTATCAAAAAACACTTACGAGTCTTATTACTTGATCGCTTATTTGTGTTATTTATGGAACATATCGTCCAAACACTCATACTCGTTATCCATTTAGCGTTGCTTGATATTGTAATTGGTGGGATACAAATGCGTGAACTCTATGACGGAGTACTCAAACCTGTTTCTCTATCGAATGATTGGGCAGGCCTTATTGGATTAAATCGTTATGAAATGAATATTTCAAGGTGGATTATTTTGTATACTCTCGTTTCATTCTTTATTACGATTCTATTTATTAAGCTTATGACAATCGGGATTCAAGATGCACTGAAAGCAAGAGATTCGCAAGTTGTAGCAATTCAAACCGTTCCAAATCATAAAAAATTTGTTAAAAGTAAAGATTCTTTTTCGTTTGTAGATAAAGTGAACCTTTAATCATGTCTCATCAATCAAGTATTAATTGGCATTGATATTAGTAGAATATAAAAAAGATGATCTCTATTGAATACGAGGGATCATCTTTTTTATGCCGTCTAACTTTTTTAAATGTCCTTTGCTAGACTCATGCTTTTTATATTTAAAATGAATTATTTACACTCACAATTATGCTGTTTAAAATCGATTACCATACGCCCTTGAATTCTACCTTGTTCCATTTCTTCGAATACATTTTGTACTTTATCTAGAGAACACGTTTGAACAACCGGCACTACTTTTCCTTCTGCGCCGAACATAAATGCCTCCTCCAGATCCTTACGAGTACCAACTAGAGAACCAACTACTTCAATTCCGTCTAATACAAGTCGTGGAATGTTTAAATCCATAGTTTCTACTGGTAAACCTACCGCAACTACTTTACCGCAAGCACGTACTGCATCAACTGCTGAGTTGAATGCTACTTTAGAAACTGCTGTTACTACAGCAGCATAAGCACCATCAAACTCCTCTTGAACAATTTTATCAGCAGGACCTTGAGAAATCGGATTGATAGTCATATCAGCACCAACTTCTTTTGCTAAGGCTAATTTGTCGTCATTGATATCTACTGCAATTACCTTTGCACCAAATACGTTTTTAGCATATTGAATAGCTAGGTTACCTAATCCACCACAACCATAGATTACGATAGGTTGACCAGGTTTAATGTCTGATACTTTTATAGCTTTATATGTAGTTACGCCCGCACATGTAATTGATGATGCTTGAGCAGGATCTAATCCTTCTGGTACCTTCACCGCATAATCAGCTGTAACAATACATTGTTCAGCCATACCACCATCTACTGAATAACCAGCATTTTTCACTTCACGGCAGAATGTTTCTCTCCCCGTTACGCAATATTCACACCGTCCACAAGATTGGAACATCCATGCAATACTTACACGGTCACCTATCTTTAGTGAAGTAACATCATCAGCAATTTTAGTAACAATACCTACACCCTCATGACCAAGGATGCGGCCATCGGTGTTTCCAAAATCATGATTCGCAACGTGTAAATCAGTGTGGCAAACTCCACAATACTCTACATCTACTAGCGCTTCACCCGAGTGTAACGGACGTAATTCTTTTTCAATAACTTCAATATTTGCTTTGCTGTTTTTATTAACTACTACTGCTTTCATATGTGATCTCCCCTTTAGTGTTTTAGAGTTTTAATGAGTTTATCTCACAACTACTGTCCTCACTATTTTGGCTAATTATTGTACCAAATTTAAGTGTTCAATCATCATTACAGGTTCATCTTAACATGGAATTTCATAAGCTTATTGTAAAATATTGAACAATATTTGAATTATTACCCAATACGTATTTTGATGTATCAAGCTACTTGTTAAATTTCATATGCAAAATATCGAGGTTTAAAAAATGAAGGGTATAAAAGATGAGAGATTATTATTATTATAGGTAATTGGCATATTTCTATAGACACTTAGAACAAGTAGATTTAGAGGGTATATCAACAGACTACTCGCCAATATAAAAAGCTCTTCATTTGAAGAGCTTTTTATATTCGCTTCATCGAAATAGTTTCACGTATACTTTGTAAATTTTGTAGTGTTTCCTCTTGTCGCTGCAATGACAATCCCACATACAAAGTATCTAATAAACTAAGCTGCGCTAATCGTGACGAACTTGCTTCTGTACGAAATTCCGTCTCACGCGTCGAAGTATATAATGTTATATGAGCAAGTTGGCTTAATGCCGATTTTTGATAGCTCGTAATCGCAATAATTTTGGCCCCTCTTGCTTTCGCTACTTCTAACGCTTCAAGTAAACCTTTATTACTGCCCGAATGAGAAATTGCAATGACCACTGCTTTTTTTGTCAGCAAGCCCGCTCCCATAATTTGAAAATGTGAATCCGTATGAGCAATACAAGAAATACCCGTTCTCATAAACTTATGATAAGCATCCATCGCAATAATACCTGAACCACCATTTCCATAAAACTCAATTCGTTTCGCTTCATTCAGCGCACTTACTGCCTGTTCCAACGCGTTATCGTTTAACAAATGTAATGTATCTTGCAGTCCTGTAATATGTGAATGAAAAACTTTTTTAGCAACAGTGACAATATTATCTTCTACCGATACTTCCTCATGAATATTTTGCATCGGGGTATGTACAATCTCACGAGCTAATGTAATTTTCAAGTCTTGGAACCCTTGAAAACCTAAGTGTTTGCATAAGCGGAATATCGTTGCTTCGGAACTATTCGTAACTTCCGCTAATTCCGTAATCGATTTATGTACAACATCTTGTGGATGTTTCAAAATATGTTCGGCAATACTTCGTAATTTCGGTGATAAACCATTTAACGAAGCCTGAATCTTTCCAATCCCACTTTTTGTACCAGGCATAGCGTATCTTCCCCTTCCATAGTAGCTTTATCCCGTATTAACGGGCAGTAAGACTCCCACCTCAAAATTCGATGAATGCAAGGGAGTTAGGTGGGAGATCAACTGCCCGTAAAAACCCGATTGGTTCAACTAATAATCAGTGGGGATGGCCCCCCCACTGATTAAAGTTTCACTTTATTGTACCTAATTATTGAAAGAAGAAAAACCTTTATTCGGCATCTCTATACATTTTAATTTCTCATATGTATTCTTCCGTAGCATATGACACAATTATTCATACTTATTTCTAGTTTTCCCCATGCTTTACTGCGTATAAGGCAGCTTGTGTACGATCATCTACTTCCAATTTAGCCAATACGTTAGAAACGTGTGTTTTCACAGTTTGTTCTGTAATATGAAGTTCTGCTGCAATCTCCTTATTGCTTCTTCCCTTCGCAATTTCACGAAGTACTTCTTGCTCCCTTTTTGTTAACATAGAAAAAGGATTCTCTTTTTCTTTCTTGACTGCTGATCGTCCTAATAGTGCTGGTGTTACTTTCGGGTGAAAATTTGCATTTCCTTGATATACCGCAACGATTGACGCAACGAGTTGATCTGGCTGCACTTCTTTTAATTGATAACCATCTGCCCCAGCTTCTAATGCTGGTAAAACGTAATCTTGTTCTGAAAAACTACTGAGCATAAGAATTTTTATTGTCTCATCGTATTGTTTTATACGTTTTGTCGCTTCAATACCATCCATTTTCGGCATTGATAAATCCATTAATACTACATCTGGCCTTTCTGTTTGGACGAATGTTAATGCTTCTTCACCATTTGCTGCTTCCCCAATAATTTCAAATTCTTCTCTCGTCTTCAAAAAGAATACGAGTCCCCTTCGAACGATATGATGATCTTCTACAAGTAATAATTTAATTTTCACTGACGTTCTCCCTCTCAAACCGGTAATTGAATTTCTATCTTTGTCCCCTTTTCCGGTTCTGCTTTTATTCGAAAAATTCCCCTCATTAATTCAATTCGTTCTTTCATACTTTTCAAACCAAGTGCTGACTCTCTTACTTGATCCTGTATAAATCCTATTCCGTTATCTTCTATGTAAAAATGCAACTTATTATTTTCTATCCTTAAATGAACACATACTTTTTCACATGAGGCATGTTTTTTACAATTATGTAATGCCTCTTGGCTTATACGCCATAAAACTTCTTCTATTTCATCTTCAATTAAAACCATTCCATCAATTCGAACTTCCACTTGAATCCCTAACAGTTTTCCGTAATTTTGAATCGCTTCTGCTAAACCTTTCTCTAATCCTTCAGGCCTTAATTGCCAAATCAAAAGTGTCATCTCTTGTAATGCTTCCTGTGATAATTCTCCAATATAACTTAACATCTCTTGCAAGTCTCTATCCTTCGTCATATTTAGAGTCCCTTTCGCTGTTAGCATAATTGAAAATAACAATTGTTTAACAGAATCATGTAAATCACGAGCCAATCGATTTCTTTCAGCTACAACTACATATTTTCGTTCTTTCTCAACTAATTGAATACGTTGTATTGTCGTTCCAATTTGAAATGCAATCGCTTCTAATAACGCTAACTCCTCCTCAGAAAAATGTGTTTTATGAGGCGAGGCTACATTTAATAGACCAAATTTCTCTGATCCAGATCTTAGCGGGATTGTCGCATGATGTGTAACATCTTCTGTCTCGCCCCAATTACATTCAATCGCATCCTCTATTCGTTTACATTCAATAATATTTGTCGCTTTTTCCAATCTTCCATTCACAAAACGTTCTACACACCAACAATCTCCTTCACACATCGGCTTCTTTTCCTGCCACGTAAGAGCTGGGGGTAAGTTTTGGTCTACAAGCATACGATGCTTTCCACTTTCATCAATAAAGAATATCCACCCTGTTTGTAAATTCATAACTTGTAACAATGTATGTAACACTTTCCCTAACATTTCCTGTAAGTTTGTTGCTTCATTTAGTAACTCAGCAATTTCTTTTAATGCCTCTAAACGATGCATCTCTTTTTCATCTATGTTCATTCTCATCACCAACTACCATTATAACATTAAGAAATTTCAAAATACTACAAACAAAAAAGAACCGAATTCCTTCAGCTCTTTTTTCGGAGATATCCCATACAGTTCATTCAAATCTACTGATTTACAAATCTAAATTTTAAGCCAAAACAGAAATTAGCTAGTTTTCATTAACTGTCTGATAAAGATTGTCCCACATGGATATTTTGTAAACTTTCAGTAGTAACGAACATATTCGCTGCTGGCATTTGTACTTGATTTTTATGGAACATAGACATTAATTCAAATCTTACTTGCCTTGAAATTTCAAAATAATCTTCTGGCCTAACCAAACCTGTAATACAAAATTCATATCCAACATATTTAAGGTTAGGATTTAAGTCTGTAACACCAATATATTTAAATGGTTCAACAACCTCATCCTCTACTCTATAAAGACTTTGATCCAATTTTTCATTACACATAACACAGACCTCTTCTAACAATTCCTTAACTCTTGTAGGATCTTCTTGATAACTTACCGTGATGCGTTCAATAACTCGCATCCATCCTTTATTAAAATTTTGTATCGTTCTAATCTCTCCGTGTGGTATGGTAAGGAGTTTTCCTGACCATTCACGAATTTGCATAAAACGAATACTAATTTCCTCAATGGTTCCTGAATTTGTTCCGTTAAAAGTAACAAAATCGCCAACACGAAACTCTTTGTCCGCTAATCTTGCAAAGCCTAATATGACATCTTTTAGCATCTGTTGTGCAGCAAAACCGATGACAACTCCCGCTATCCCTGCACCTGCAATAATACTTTTTATATCTACAAATTGACTAATTAAATATATGATCAGACTGATGATAATGATATACCTAAAAATAGATCGAATTACACTTTGAATCGTCTGCTCTACCTCTTCATCAAAAAAGCTTGATTTCCTAAAAAACCAATCAATAATGCGATTTATAACAAAAGAAATAATGATAAGAACTAAAGCAAATAGTAAAAACCTTAAAAGTAAAAACTCCCTTACATAATTAAAAAACTCTTCAGTATACGTTAATAAACTCATCCATCCACTTCCTTACTAATAAAAATTTCATACAAAGCTACTATATTTTAAATACGCATTTATCATCTCAACACTTGTTTTCGAAACATCTTTTATCCTGATCTTAAATCGTACTTTCTTAACTATGTATTTGTATTCATTTTTCATCTTCAACAATATAACCCTTTAATCAATCTTTCAACTTCAGATGTTCTTTTCTATTTACTATAATCCTTTTTAATCCTCTAAAGGGATATTACAATAGAATTTTTTATAAACGACTTTCTTTTAAGTCCGCAATACTCACCTCGTTAAAAGCAGACGAAGCTGAATCATTACATTGTACAATTTTTTGATTTAAATGGGCTACCAGAAAAGATTAGACCGTTCATTAAAAAGTTAATTCAACAGCAAGTCGTCTCTATTTAAATGTGAAAAAGAGACCTTTTGAAGGCCTCTTTTTTTCACTTCACTTCTGCATTTAAACAAGATTTAAAATGTCCAAGTGCATATTCATGCCCTTGCGCATTAAAAGATGCTACTGCTTTTTCATAAACCACAATTTGAAACCCTTTGTTATAAGCATCTACTGCTGTATGAAGGACGCAAATATCTGTACATACACCTACAAGATGCACTTCCCCTATTCCTCTTTCTCTTAGCTTCATTTCTAGATCCGTTCCTGCAAAAGCACTGTAACGTGTTTTGTCCATATAGTATACATTCTCTGCATTTTTATATTTCTCGCATACATCTTGTAATTCACCAAATAAGTCTCTTCCATTTGTACCTGCTATATTATGAGGTGGAAATAATTTCGCTTCTGGATGATATACATCATTGTCTTCATGTTTATCGATCGCAAATACTACGTAATCACCTTTTTCAATAAATTGTTTCGTTACACTTACAAGTTCCTTCTCAATTTCTTGACCTGGTTTCCCACATGTTAAAGCACCTTTTTCAGCTACAAAATCATATGTATAATCAATATTTATAAGAGCTCTTTTCATAACTACAATCTCTCCTTCTTCTGTTTCACAGTAAACAATAGAAAATTTGTTATTACGACATCGTATGTACTATTCGACATTTCAAATGAAATCCCTACATTTCCAACTCAATACTTACCTTAATCCGAGTTTATCATAAAGCGAAACTTTAATCATAGGGGGTATTATCCTTCACCAATCGGGCTTTTACGGGCAAGTTGATCTCCCACCTAACTTCCTCGCATGTGCCAAATTTTCAAGTGGGGTTCTTATTGTCCGTTAAGGCGGGATAAAACCGATACACAATGACAAAACATACAGCTCCAATTAACAAGTCATGAATGTGATAATTGAGCGTAACTTCAACCGCCTCTTGTAAAGTAAACCAAATGACCGAAAACATTATAATAAATAAGAAAATACGAATAACTCGTTTCAAACTTTCAATTCCTTCCTCTTACATGATAGTAAAGAATAAGTTCTTTCTATTCATTCGTACTAGAAAGTGAAACAAATTATTCTCAATTACATAATTCAATCCAAACTAAAAAGTACACTACTTTTGAGTAATGTACTTTTTTCCATATTAAGACGCAGGCTTCGTTTCAAACTGAGCTTGATTCAAGCTAATGACTTTTCCTTTTGGATCATTGTTTTCAAACTGAGCTGCGGTAATCGTATGACTACCTGTCTCAAGCGTCTTTTCTTTTAATTGTACTGTTGTCTGTGTTGTACTAGTTACTTGATGTTTATCTGCAAATATTTGATCTACAAATACAAATGTTTCTTTATCGTTTTGAAAATTGGAAAGTTCTAATTCGACTTGCTGAATTAAAGTATCCTTTTTTATGAATACAGTTGGTATATTGCCATTTTCAGAAGTACCATCTGGAGTAGTTACTTTTACTTTCCCTTCTCCGATTGGCACTGCTCCTTCAGGAAATACGACCATATTCTCATCACTTGCATTTACAACTTGTTCTTCCTGGTTTGACTGTGCATCCTCTTTTTCCTTTGGAGTACCACAGCCTACTAATAACAATACAGACAATCCAGCGATTATGAATTTCTTCAAAATTCATTCCCCCTGTTATTTCATTATAATTTATTATACAAAAATAACTTCTTGATTTTAAAACTAGTTTTTAACACTTTCATGAACAAATATTAGCTTGCTCACGATTACTGTACCATACTTTTATTTTAAGAACATTAATTTTTTTTAAGAAATAAATAGTAATTCCACTCTATTCATCATTTTAGCCCAATTCACTAAAGAAATATCCATTCAAAATAAAAAGACATTGTTTAAATTATATTTAGGTAATGTACCTCAAAGACAATAAAACCAAAGGTGTGGACATATTATACATGTACAATATGTCCACACCTTTTTTATTGGGATAGCACCAACATAACGCGGATTCTGTACGTTAAGATAAATATTGTAAATATTAAATGTGATATAATCGGAGAAAAAAATGTGGGGGATCCGTAGTGAAGATAAGAAAATATAATTCTGATGACATCAAACAATTTACAGATTTAATGCCAGATTTAGGTTACCCTAGTTCATTAGATGAAATGAAAGTAAGAATGAAACGTATCGAATCCAATCCAAATTATTACACCTTTGTTGCAATAAATGATAATAACTTAGTAGGGATGAACAGCAATAAAATTCACATGGGTGGTAATACTAATATCTATGATGGAGTAGGGATAGACGGCCTACCCATTCGTTTGTTTTTAGATGGTAATGGTAAAATTATTTCTGCATTTCCAAGACAAGGTCGATAATTTAATTTTTAAGGGAGAAAATAATATGGATTACAAATTTGAGTTACTTAGTACAGGAAGTTTAGTTATTAGACTGCCAAAGGAATTCGATATTTTAGAAGCTTTTTTAAATGTAGAGGTATCTGAATTCGGTGATTGGATAGCAGAAACTGTAGATAAAGTTTTAAATGAAAAAAGTGATTATGAAAAAATAAGTGCGAATATTTTTGGGGCAGATGTTCGAAGAGATAAAACTGTTATATTTAATAAGTATGATGAGGATGAAATCGAAATCCCTCTTGAAATAGAAACTATTACATTAAGAAATCTAATAGATATTTGGTTAAATGAACACACAAAATTGAAAACCGAAAAATATAACAATTAAATGATGTTACATACAGCACGAAAAAGGCCGCCTATAATAGGTGGCCCTTTTCGTTAAATTAACGCACATTCACATACGTATCAATAGCCGTAATATAGAAAACTTGCCCATGACTATTATGCACTTTATATTGATACGAATCATTTACACTTATCTTCGCATCAATTATAAATCCTAATCCTGCATCTACAGAACCAGCAACATATTTATCATACCAAGATGAAGCATGATAGAATCGTAGGTCATTAACTTTAGAAACAACGCGCTTACCTACAATAGAAGAATCTACTGTGCTTTTCTTGCTAAATTTCACATAAGATGGATCGTTCTTAATCCATTGCCCTCAACCAAGATTTAACCAATCATCCTTTTCACCCCATACAACATACGATTCTGGTTTATTTAGCTGACGAATCTTAGAATAGCTTGTACTAGGGCCTTTACGTAAGTTCACGTTGTAGCCTTCAATATAAGCAATACCATCTGTTACAGCGGTCGGAACTTCCGCTGTAACAGATGGATTCTCAGGCACAGAAACATCCACACTAGAATTATTGTATGCTCGTTTTACATCTGATCTAAACTGAGCTTCTGACACACCATGAGATTTTAAGTAATCAATCGGGTCTTCATGATCTGTACCGCCAAGATGATGCGTTACATCGCTATGCGTCCACAATCCTTTTTCTACAGATAAACCACGATCACGTAAAATTTTAGACAGTAATTTAACATATTTATCATAGCTGTGTTTGAATTTTGTGTAATCTGCAGTTTCACATAATTCAACATGAACAAATCGTTTATTAGCAGTAGTGCCACCGCCCGTAAGCAATATACTTTGCATCCTCAATCTGAATCGTCCCATTCCAATCCACTGCAAAGTGAACGAATGTGCTTCGCCATGTACGAGTTTCATATTTTTGAATATTAATGACCGGAGCTTCAGGAGTCGCAGTACTATGTGCCACAACGCCCTCATATGCTCCTACGCCATAACAGTATGGCACCTTAGGTAAATCATTAATAATAAGGTTCTATCAGCAAAAGCTCCTGTTGTAAAGCTTAGCAGAAGTAATAGAGTCATAAATACAGAGGAAGCCATTTTAAAAGTTTTTTTCATTTTGGCAATGGGGTAGCACCACATGCTCGTCAAACTAAGATTTTAAAGTACCCCCATAACGAAATTTTTATCTCTCTACAGTTATTTATGTGAATTCAGCTCGTTTTTTTCGTTTTGGGGGATAATTAGTTTTTTAACTTGATGGCGATGGGGTACCGCCACATACCCCTCAACCTAACAAGAACGAGTTACCCCAAAACGATAAAAATAAACTTGGTTACCATAAAAAACATCACGTTTTCATTCTGAAAGCATTATAGAAGTTTAACCTAATGATTATATAGCTGATACTGATTATTAAAAAAATATAATCAGATTAATCGCTACATCAATAAAGATAATTTAAATAAAAAAACACTCCGCCTATACCATTTATAGTAAGACCCTTCATGGTAATTGCTTCTCCAGAAAGTAAATATGTTAATAAAGTAAATACAATGAAGAAAATAAATCCCGAGAATATCGAATTACGAACTAACATTTTATGATTTGATGTATAACGTATATATTTTTTTTGATTCTCATCATTACAACGCTATAAACGGAAATACAAAAGGATAATCAGCCTACATAATAGACTAACTATCCTATAACTCATTACCTAATTTTAATCATTTCAATGTCTTTTCTACATAACATTTAGAAAATAAATGTTGTAATCTCATCTACTTCTTTTCTTGGAAGTTTCTTCGGTTTATCTTTCGGATAACCGAGTGAAATTACCATATTAATTTGTTTTTGAGGCTCAATTTGTAAATATTGTCGCAGTTCATCTTGAGCTAATAATACAGGTCCTGTCATTGGACAAGTACCCAGCCCTCTCGCATGTGCAGCCAGCATTAAGTTTTGTGCCGCTAAACAGCTACTCTTAATTCCTTCCTCTTCCCATACTGAATCAGGAACGAAGGCAATTGGATCAAATATCTTTTCACGAAACTTTGATTCATATGGTGTTGCCAAACATACGATTAATACTGGCGCCTCAGAGAAAGCTGTCGCATATGGACCGAAAGAACGTGTAAGTAATTTCCCTGCTTTCTCTTCTCCATTTTCTGCTGCTTTTGCTGCAAGTTTATGTAATGCATCCCATGTCATTTGTTCAATTTCTTTAATTTTCTCTCGGTTCATAATGACCAAGAACTCCCACGTTTGTGAGTTCGTATCACTCGGTGCATAACGAGCACAATCAATAATTTCTTTTATATCACTAGTGGATACTTCTTGTTCTGTAAACTTTCTAACACTTCGTCTACCGTGAATTACTTCTTTAAAATCTTCATAATTCATATATTAAATCCCCTTTTTACAGCGTTTTCAAAACTTGTCCTATGGTTGAATTATATCATGAAAAAAAGCTGGGGGAATACCAGCTTTTTCCCTCATTATTAATTTGTCACTTTAAACAAACTAATACTTTCTTCATATGCAGCTTGTAGTTTTTTCGTAATTGGTCCTCTTTCGCCGCTTCCAAACTTCTCATCACCAATTTGAACAACAGGGAACATTTCAAGTGGTGTCGCTGTAAAGAAACATTCGTCAGCCTCGTATACTTCTTGCAATGAGAATTCACGCTCTTCTACTTCAATATGTAAAGCTTTCGCTAATGTAATAACGTAGTGACGAGTAATGCCGTGTAGAATGAAATTATCGGCCGGATGTGTAATTAATTTATTATTTTTCACCATAAAGAAATTCGAATGACACCCTTCTGTTACAACTCCATCTCGTACTAATATCGCTTCTTGATACCCTTGCTCGTTTATTTTATTTTTAATCATGATATTAGGTAGAAGGTTTAAAGATTTTATATGACAGAACTTCCAGCGTATATCCTCTTCTACAGTAACCTTTATTCCTTGTTCCATAGTAGTAGTAGGTCTTGGAAACGAAACAATATTCGCAAAATATGTTGGTTGTAAATCTTTTTCATACACATGATTTCGAGCTTGAGCACCACGTGATATTTGAAGATACACATTCCCATCTTCTTGAAATTGATTTTTTTCAATCATTTGATGTAACTCTTCCACTAACTCTTCTTTAGTAAACGATGGAATTAGTTTTATTTCTTCCATAGAATTAAAAAATCGTTCCAAATGTAAATCCAATAAATGTGGCTTCCCATCATATAACCTAAACACCTCATATATACCATCACCAAATTGAAAGCCCCTCTCCTCTAATGGGACCATCGGCTGTTCTTCCTTCGTATTCACAATTCTTCCGTTAAACAAAATCCAATCTTTATGAGTAGCTTTCATTCCTTTCCACTCCTTTATTCCATGATTGGTTTTATTGTACAACTTATCCACACTCAAAAGAAGGAATTTTCTGTATTTAACTAAACAAAAAAAGTACATCACCTATTTAAAGTGATGCACTCAACCATTCATTTATTTCAGAAAATATTTTTCAATATCATCTAACATTAAATTTGCTGCTTTAATACCGCCTGCTGTATTCCAAATTACTTCATCCACTTGGAATACTTTATTGTCTTTAGAAGCCTGCAGCTGCTTAAAGAGTGGGTCTTCTGTCCATTCTTTTGCTAACGTGGTTCCTTCGTTATTCTTATCTGCATCTTTATCAGATGTGAAGTAGAATATGTAGTCCCCATCCATATTCGGAATTTGCTCTTTTGTAATTCCTTTTATCGCAAACTCATCTTTATCTTGTAGTGGTGGTCGCTTAAATCCAATATCATTTAAAACAGCACCTGAGAATGAGTTTTTCTGATAAATACGAACGTCACCTGGTACGAAGCGAATAATAGAAACTTTAGAATTCAATTTATCTCCTAACTTCTCTTTCATTCCTTCAATACGTTTTTTATAATCTTCAAGAGCCTTTTGCCCTTCTTTTTCTTTATTTACAGCTTTTGTATAGAGTGTAAAGTTTTCTTTCCAATCCCCACGCAATGTTTCAGCGTACACAGTTGGCGCTATTTCGTTCAATTGCTCATATATTTTTTCATGACGCATTTTATTCCCGATAATTAAATCTGGCTTAAGCTTCATAACTGCCTCTAAATTAATATCACGCTCAGTACCTACAACTTTCGTATCTTTTAAATCTTTCGCTAAATGAGGATACCATTCATCACCAGCACGTGGTTTTGTAGTTCCAACTGGTGTTACTCCGACAGCTAAAAGCGCCTCCGCACCCTCATTTGTTAAAACAACTACTTTTTTAGGTGTACCATTTACTGTTGTTTCACCCATTGCATGCTTTACAGTATACGAATCTTTTGCTTTAGCCGATGTATCATTTTCTTTTTTCTCTTCTTTGCTACACCCTGCGATTATTACCATAAGTATCATAATGCAGAACATAAATATTTTTTTGCTATGTACCATATGTCCTCCCTAGATGAAATCGATTATCATTAACAATTAAAGATTAATGTATATTACATACATTGTCAATGTATATCAGAAAACTTTTTCAATATATACATTTTAGATTCTATCCGCTATTCAAATGTTTATTTTTAAAATAAAGTGTATAAGTATGAAAATAATAAACGTTCTTAAAATGCGTATCTACGTTATACATAAATACGCATTCATATTACATTATAAACTCATTTCCTAATATTGATTATATTTAATATATGATGGATCATTATACACCCATTGATTTCCACCAAGGTTCAACCAACCGTTTTGATTAATATATACTAAATAAGATTCTGGATTATTTAATTTACGAATAACTGAAGAAGATGTTGATGGACCACTTCTTAAATTCACATTCGTTCCTTGTATATATGCGACACCAATTGCACTTCCATCGCTATTGCTCGTCTTTACAAAATTAATGTACGAAGGGTCATTATACACCCATTGTCCATTTCCTAAGTCTAACCATCCGTTACTTTCCTGATATACGACATACGATTCTGGGGAGTTTAGTTGACGAATAACCGAAGAAGACGTTGATGGACCACTTCTTAAATTCACATTTTTCCCAAGGATATAAGCAATCCCCTTCGTTTGTGGTGTTGGCTGAGGATTTGGAGGTTGTGGATTTGGAGGATTCGGATTTGGAGCTACTCCAAAAATAGCTGCTATTCCGTTTGCATATGCTTGACTTAGATCTTCGATAAATTGTGGATTTTTCAATAAATTAGCATCAAATGTTGTATCAATAAAAGCAGTCTCAGTTAAAATTGCATCCATTGCAGTCTCCCTTAGTACCGCATAATTTGCTTTTTTTGCCCCTCGATCACGAAGACCATATTTTGTTAATACAGGATTGACTGCTGCATGCATTTTTTGTTGCTTTTCATATGCGGAACTACTATTAGATAGCGCATTGTAAATATAACTTTCAAATCCAGTGCCACCGCCACTATTAATGTGAAATGAGATAAAATAATCTGCACCAAATGAATTAGCAATATTAGCACGTTCTGATAAAGAGATAAATACATCACTATCACGTGTCATTTTAATACTGATTGGGTAATTTGCAGATAAAATATCTCCCACACGTCTAGCAATTTGAAGTGTTAACTCTTTTTCCACTAACCCATTACCAACAGCACCAGAATCATATCCACCATGCCCTGCGTCTATAACAAGTTTCATATATCTTTTTCATTCCTTTCTTTATTGTAATAAGCTTTCATTTCTACTCGTCCTATTTTATGTTAATTGTACAAGTTCCGTTACAAGTACAAATAAAAAAACCCCCTTATGTAAGGCGGTTTCTATCGCTTTGCTTTAGCCAATTTAAAATGAATATATACGATTGATAATGGATGTAACGTATGCAAAATAAAAGAAATAAAAGAAATATCCCACCGCCGCTATATAGCAACCCAAACTTCAAAAAGATGTTCAAAAGAGGTGGGAAATACGTTATGTTTTGCAATACAAATAGCATACAAAACAAAATTACAAACACGGGTATATATTGTAATTCATATGGTCTTCTCTTCTTATACATTCTTTTCCGAATAAAAGTCTGGCATAGTTCTGCTACTATAAAACAACCTCCAACTAATACAAGACCAGAAGTTATCGTCATACGTCCACCTACCTTATATTCATATCATCACCTAATCAATATTCACTATATTTTCTTTACATATATTCCATTTTCCTCAATAAAACCAGATCCCTCTATGAAAGATTTAGCTTGTTCCGTAAACATCTCTTGCAATACTTTTATTTCTTTCATATTTCTCTGTTTCATCATTTCTTCAAATGTAAAATACGTATTTGTCCCGTATCCATAACCTTGATAATCAAAATGAATAATTAACTGTGACAAAATAGCACTCTCTTCTTGAACGCTATAATCTATTACACCAATATATGTATCATCAGCCTTTACACAATACTGAACCTTTTTCTCATCTAAGCTGTGTGAGTGAAACATTTCTTTTACAGCGCTTTCATTTTCTGTATTTACTTTCTCAAACGTAATCATATGTTGTCCATCCTTTTACTATTATTGTATCAATAATAAATGCAATTTATGAAAAAAACCTTAAGATCGAATGCGACCTTAAGGTTTTTTATTAAACTAAGCTATACGCACGCTTTGTTTCTTCGTGGAACTTATTCGTATCGTATTTATGCTCAACATAAATTTGATGCCATACCATAAACGCAAGTACAGTCCAAATTTTACGGCTATAATCGCCTTTATCTGCACAATGTGCTTCCAGTAAGTTTAATACATACTGTTTTTCGATTAAATGCTCAGTTTTGCTTTCTTTAATAATATTTACAGCCCAATCGTGCATTTCATCTTTTAACCAGTGACGAATTGGTACTGGGAATCCAAGCTTTTTACGATCTAACACGTGATCCGGAACAATTCCACGAGCAGCTTCACGTAATATAGCTTTCGTTGTTCCGTTTGCAATTTTAAATTCTGTCGGAATTTTAGATGCAACGTCAAATACTTCTTTATCTAAGAACGGTACACGAAGTTCTAATGAATTTGCCATCGTCATTTTATCAGCTTTTAATAAAATATCGCCGCGTAACCATGTGAACATATCAATGTACTGCATTTTACTTACATCATCATAATCTTTAATTTCGTTATACAATGGTTTCGTGATATCCATATAGTTAACACTTTCATCGTAATACTTCATTAATTCAGCTTTCTCTTCTTCACGGAAGATTTTCGCATTTCCATAGTAACGCTCTTCGATTGGCGTACATCCACGCTCTAAGAAGCTTTTTCCTTTAAACCCTTCTTTAAGAGCACCACTTAATGCCTTTAGAACACTCTTTCCTGGGCTAGGAATGTAAGAGAACATTTTTAACGAGTTTGGCTCACGATAAATGTTATATCCACCAAATAGCTCGTCTGCACCTTCACCAGAAAGAACAACCGTTACATGTTTACGCGCTTCTTTCGCAACGAAATACAATGGTACAGCTGCTGGATCCGCTAAAGGATCATCCATATGCCAAATGATTTTTGGGAACTCATCCATAAATTCTTGCGCTGTAATGAATACGTTATGGTTTTTAACTCCTAATTTCTCAGCAGTTTCTTTCGCAACATCAACTTCACTGAAACCGCGTTGTTCGAAACCAATAGAGAATGTTAATAGATTTGGATTCATTTCTCTTGCGATAGAAGCAATAATAGATGAATCGATACCACCAGATAAGAAAGAACCTACTGGTACATCACTACGCATATGTACTTTTACAGAATCGTATAATACATCACGAATTGCTTGGATATGCTCCTCTTTCGTTGCGCTTGAAGCGTTGAAATAAGGATTCCAGTAGCGATGGATTTCCATCTCTTTACCGATTTCTTTTACGAAGTAATGACCAGGCTCAATTTTGTTAACATCAATTGTTAATGTTTCTGGCTCTGGACCATATTGGTACGTAAAGTAGTGTTGTAGTGACTTTGGGTTTACCCCTTTGTCTTCCATTACATGCATAATACTTTTCTTCTCAGATGCGAAGAATGTAGTATCACCTTGTTGTGCGATGTATAAAGGCTTAATACCGAAGTGGTCACGTGCACCGAAAAGTGTCTTTTCTTCACGATCCCAAATCATAAATGCGAACATACCACGAAGGTAGTCTACACATTTTTCTTTCATATGTGCATACAATGCAATGATAACTTCTGTATCAGATTGTGTAGCAAACGTTGCACCTTTTTCAAGTAACATTTCACGTAGTTCTACATAATTGTAAATTTCACCATTAAAAATAATTACATATCGATCATTTTCATAAGTTAACGGCTGATGTCCTGCCTCTAAGTCAATGATACTTAAACGGCGGAAGCCAAATTGTACATGTTCATCACGAAAATATCCTTCGTCATCTGGACCGCGGTGGAAAATCATCGTGTTCATATTTTCAAATTGATGTTTTTCTGTTTCTGAAAACTCTCTAGGGTTTTCACATAAACATCCTACAAAACCACACATACTTCTTACCCTCTTTCAGTTTTCATTCTGTCTCAATACTACTATATCAACCCTATTTATACTAGCATAATCAACTGAATATGGCGACCAAAAACTATAAAAAACTCACTCCATTTCACATTTTTAACATTTTTTTATGAAAACATGAAAACTAGGCACTCACCTTTCTCCGCTTTTGTCATATGATATTGCAAATTGATTTCTAGGAGGTAATACCATGAGTGAAGAAAAAAAAGATTCTTCTCGCCCACCAGTTCGTAATTATTTAAAACAAATTGATGATTTTTTCGAACAAACGCCTCTTCGTGGCGTAATTGCTGATTTAAATCATTTTTTCCAAAAAGGAAACCGTTTATTAACATTCCCAGTAGATTTATACGAAGTTGGTGACGAACTCGTCGTTACAGCCGAACTACCAGGTATACAAAAAGAACAAATTCAAATTGAAATACAAAGCGAATACTTAAAAGTCTCTGTAAAAGAAGATATACTTGAAGAGACGGAAGAAGAACAAACATCTCATAACTATTATCGCCGAGAACGTTCCATTTCAGAAGCGTCAAGAATTATTAAGTTACCATATTTAATTAATAAAAAAGCAACGAAAGCTTCTTATCAAAACGGTGTATTAGAAATTCGCGCACCGAAATTACCACAACAGCATGACATATTATCCATAGACTGAATACTAATAAAAGAAGGGTGCTAAGCACCCTTCTTTTTAATCAGCTAATCGCTTCATATCACGTATAATATCTTCGTATGGCGTATTGCTAATGCCGCTATATTTTTTCATTACTTTTCCATTTTGATCGACTAAGAAAAATGATGTACCGTGTATTACTTGCCCATTCTCTGGTTTATCTACAAGCGACTGGAAGTTATCTTTTGAAAACTTTGTAATATCCTCCAGTGAATAACCAGTTAACAAGTTCCAGTTACTTGTATCCTCTGTAAACTTTTGAATGAATGCTTTCAAATTTTCTGGTTTATCAAGTTCAGGGTCTACACTAAACGAAACAAACTGAACGTCTAATTTCTCTTCCTTAGCCATTTTCTGTAATTTCGCCATATTAGCAGTCATTGGCGGACAAACTGTTTGACAGTTTGTAAACATGAAATCAGCTACCCAAACTTTCCCTTTTAAATCTTTTGTACCAAACGGCTTTCCTTCTTGATTTGTAAATTGGAAAGTTTCTAAATCCCAGTTTAACGGTTTACGGAGTTTTGCCCCTGAACTACTACAACCTGCAAGTACAAAGAGACAAAATACAACCATAAGACCAATTAACTTTTGATAACGCTTCATTATTAAACCTCTTTTCTCTATCCTTAATTTATGTAAGTTATGTATATCATAACAAAAGTAAACACTATGAGAAAATTGTTTACATCATTTGTTCACGAAATCGTACGAATTTACGTATGTTACTTCTTTATTTCAAGCGAATTACTAGACAAAATATATTTTACTACTATTATTTCTCTAACCATTATTTGCGAAACGAAGTTCATTGTTAAATTTGTAAATAAATCCCCCTATTTTTTTACAATTACTTAAACATTAATCCATGTTAAACACTGTATTCCTTAACAACATTTCGGTACAATACAACTACAACGATTTTAAATGAGGTGATGTTCATGGCAAAGCGCTATGAAAATATGGATAATGCAAGTACAAAAAAATCAATTCGCTCCTTCTTACGTTGGCGTAAAGAGAGAAAGCAAAACAAAAAAGACTTTTCTTTTCTAGTAGAACAATCACCTGTTAAACAAAGTAAATTTCTACTAAATAACTTTGAAAAAACGACTGTCACATGGATTGGTCATTCAACTTTTCTCATTCAAACGAACGGCTTAAATATTTTAACAGATCCAGTATGGGCTAATAAATTAAAGTTAGTTCCACGACTTACTGAGCCAGGGCTCACTATAAAAGAACTACCTAAAATCGATATCGTTCTTATTTCACACGGTCATTACGATCATTTAGACTTTTCATCTCTTCGTCAACTAAATGATGATACCTTATACCTTGTTCCTATTGGGCTAAAAAAATTATTTACTCGTAAAAAATTCACCAATGTAGAAGAATACAACTGGTGGGAAAGTACAACAATTGATGACGTCTCTTTTCACTTCGTACCTGCCCAGCACTGGACGAGAAGAACATTATTTGATATGAACACCTCTCACTGGGGAGGCTGGATCATTGATAATATGACTTCTTCAGAAACCATTTATTTTTGTGGTGATAGTGGTTATTTCCAAGGATTTAAAGAGATCGGCAAACGTTTTTCAATCGATATTGCACTTATGCCAATTGGTGCCTATGAACCAGAATGGTTTATGAAAGTGTCTCACGTTTCACCAGAAGAAGCTGTGCAAGCGTATCTAGATATAAAAGCTACACATTTCATTCCCATGCACTACGGTACTTTTGCTTTAGCAGATGAAACACCAAGGGAAGCAGTAACACGACTACGAAATAACTGGAATTTACGAATGCTACCGTGGGAACAACTACATGTTCTCTTTTTAGGTCAAACTTTCACTTATAGCCCTATTGTCCCAGTTAAAAAACCAGTAAAAATCACAGAAACTTCTCATGTATAATAGTACTAATTTTTGCGAGTAATTTATCATATACTTTAAAAAATTGAAAAGGGTGTTTTTCATGAAAGATTATTTACAGACTCGCTATATAATTAGCGGTAGCGCCTGTATTGCCCTTCTCATTTCTTATTTTCTGTCCTGAAATAATAAAAAAGCTACTTGAAAATTCATTTCAAGTAGTTTTTTTATTACTCTGCTAAATACATAAAACCAATTGCTCCTGGTCCTGTATGAGTACTGATAACTGGTGTTGTATAGAAAATCTCTGATTGAGTGAATCCATTCACTTTTTCAACAGCAGCTTTTACACTTTCTGCTAAAGGAATTGCTTTAGCATGTGGAATCGCAACAGCTTTCACCACTTTTCCAGCAGTATCTTCCTCGAATAGTTTAGCCAACGTTTTTACAATCTGCCCTTGGCTACGTACTTTCGTTACCGGATTATATACGCCGCCTTCTAAACTTGCAATAGGTTTAATATTAAGTAATGAACCGATAAAAGCCTTCCCTTTACCGATACGTCCACCCTTCACTAAGTTCTCTAATGTATCTACGACAACATATAAACGAGTATTCTTTCTTACTTCATCAATACGTTTTAAAATATCTTCTAGTGAGCATTCTTCTTTTGCCATTTTTGCAGCTTCAATTACTTGATATGCTAAAGCATGTGTAATAAATTGAGAATCAACAACTGTTACTTTTGTATCTGTCATTGATGCAGCACTATTCGCTGTTGCGACAGTACCGCTCATTCCACCTGTCATATGAATAGAAAGCACTTGGCTTCCGTCTTCGCCTAGCTTGTCATACATTTCTACAAATGTACCCATAGCCGGTTGTGATGTTTTTGGTAATTCTTCTGATTTAATCATTTCTTCAATAAATTCATCCGGTTGTAAATCTACACGATCTAAGTATGTTTGTCCATTTACAGAAATAGATAATGGTAAAACATGAATATCATACTTCTCAAGTATATCTTTTGATAAATCTGCCGTTGAATCTGTTACAATTTTAATTTTTTGCATATTATATTCTTCCCTTTCCAATACGCTCTCCCTGTTATTATACTAGCATTCCCGAGGCTTTCAACAATTTCGAATGAATTTCACCAAATTAATTATATTTTTATACCTAAAATGAAAAAGACAGAGCCTACCTAACTCTGTCCCTGCTGTGTATTATGCATTCTTTTCAAGAGTATTTGTCTTATATACATTTGAATAATCATTCCACTTCAAACAACTTTGTAAATATTCACGGAAAGAGTACGAGAATCTTGGGTTTTTATGTTTTTGAATTTTTGCAATAAATAATTGAAGACGAGACTGAATTAGAAACGCTAATGGATGCTGTGTTTGTAGGACAGGGATTTCAAATATTTTAATACAATTCCCTGTTGCATGAGTGAAATAAAAACTTTTCGTAATCACAATATCAATCCTCTTTTTCGTTGGATTTTTGAACTTCCTCCACCTTATTCTTTAACACGTTTTTTAGTGTAGGTTTCCTATGAATACTAAAATATCCTTAAGCTGCCCCATTTAGAAGTTAATACTTCATTTATATCCACCTAATTCGAACCCTGTCCTATATATCCTTTGAGACGGGAGTCTTATTACCCATATATAGCTTGATAACTTCAGTATAAACTTATAAAAATGAAAAGTTTGTCTAAATTTTGGAGATTCTATAATTTTTTCCTTCTATATATTGTATACAATTATAGCTAGAGTATAACAAATAAATTAAAAAGTGCCTTTATAACGAGGCACTTTTCGACTGTATTTCTTCTTCTCTTTTCTGTTTTCGTTTACTAACTATCTTTGATAAAGCGATACTAATTTCATAAATACAAATAAGCGGTACCGCTACTAAACTATGTGATAAAAAATCTGGCGGCGATATACATGATGCAATTATAATCAACACGACATAAGCATATCTTCTTATTTTCTGAAGAAATTCTGCCGTTAGAAGACCTATACTCGTTAAAAACATAACAACTACAGGTAATTCAAATATAACAGCAAACGGAACTGTTAAATTTAATACGAAATGAAAATATTTTTCCGTTGTAAACATCGTATTAAACATCTCATTACCAATTGTAGTTAGGAAATGAAATAAAAATGGCATGACGATAAAATAACCGAAAGATAGGCCTGCTATAAATAATATAGACAATACCGGTATATACATTAATGTCATTTTTTGTTCATTGGGATGTAAACCTGGTTTTACAAATAACCAAATTTGTATCGCAGCAAAAGGAATTGTACAAACGATAGCAAATACTGTAGCAATCGAGAAAAAAATCCACAACACATCACTTGGACCGAGAACAGTTAATTTCATTGGTAAATCTTTTACAAGCCAAAAATAAATATCCTTCGTAAAAGTAAATCCAATAATTAAAAATAATACAAAGGATAATACTGTATATATTACTCGTTTGCGAAGCTCAACAATATGTTCTACTACGCTCATTTCCCGATCTTCCATCTCGTTCACCACACTTTATTTATCCATTCCGAGAAAAACTTCAGCATATTCTTTTATTTATTTTTTTCTTTCTCTTGAAATGCCTCATCAGTCAATTCTTTTGTTGATTTTTTAAATTCTTTTAACGTTTCCCCTAAAGCTTTCCCAATTTCCGGTAACTTTTTTGGGCCAAATAAAATTAACACTGCTACTAAAATTAAAATTAACCCTGGAAAGCCGATATTTGAAAACATTTCCCCATCCCCTTCATAAGTAGATTCCTTGTCCTACTATTCCATAAGTTCATTTTGTCAAAAAATTTCGTAAACGTCAATGTATCCGTTGTCTTTTGTCAAAAAAATTCAAAAATATAATCAATTGAATATCATTTTCTATTCCTTTTGTATATGATATGGTTAAGGAAAATATAACTTATCTCAATACAGTGAAAGGGATTAACATTATGACGCAAAAAATTAAAAGAATGACCCAATTTGTAAAAGAAGAAATTGCGAATGCAATTACCCATGGTATCGGTGCCATTTTAAGCATCCCTGCCTTAATCATATTAATTATTCATGCTTCCAAACATGGCACAGCATCTGCTGTTGTTGGCTTTACCGTTTATGGCGTAAGCATGTTCTTGCTATACTTATTTTCTACACTGCTACATAGCATCCATCATCCAAAAGTAGAAAAGTTATTTACCATTTTAGATCACTCCGCCATATATTTATTAATTGCCGGGACGTATACACCATTTCTACTCATTACACTGCGTGGCCCGCTCGGTTGGACTTTACTCGCAATTATTTGGACCCTTGCGATTGGTGGAATTATTTTCAAAATCTTCTTTGTTCGTCGCTTTATTAAAACATCAACATTATGTTATATCATTATGGGTTGGCTCATCATCGTTGCCATTAAACCCCTTTATGAAAATTTAACCGGTCACGGCTTCTCACTACTATTAATAGGCGGCATTTTGTATTCTGTCGGAGCTATATTCTTCCTTTGGGAAAAGCTTCCGTTCAATCATGCCATTTGGCATCTCTTCGTACTAGGCGGTAGTACAATGATGTTTTTCTGCGTACTGTTTTATGTCTTACCCGCAGCATAAAAAAAGTTTCAGCTTGTTTAAGCTGAAACTTTTTTTATTACTTATGTAATTGAGATGCAATAATATCTTTTGTATGCTGGGTTAACTCTTTAGCATCCATACTTGCATATTCTTCAGGTGTAATTGGCTTAGAAATTGTTAATGTTGCATGAGCTGGTTTCATACGATTTCCATTAGCCTCAAACATCTTATATGTACCATCTAAAGTTACTGGTAATATAGATACGCCAGATTTTACAGCAAGGTGAAAACTCCCTGCTTTAAAATCACCGATTTCGCCACCCTTACTTCTCGTTCCCTCTGGAAAAATCACGATAGAATGCCCGCTCTTTAACAGTTCAATTCCATCTTTAATTGCCTTAAGAGATTGACGACGATCACTGCGGTCCATAAACACACAATTCATTAGTTCCATCCATGTTGGCACAACCGGAAACTTTTTAATTTCCGCTTTTGAAACGAATCCAATTGGCTTATTTAAGTAACCTAGTAACACAGGAATATCCATATTACTTTGATGATTACTTACAACTAGCACTGGCTTGTCTTTCGGAACATTTTCAAGTCCCTTTACTTCTACAGTCGATCCAGTTACACGCACCATTTTCTTACCAAACCAGTTTGTTGTTTTATACACAACACTATCTTTTTCTTGCGGTGACATCGCATTTGCTTTTCTTTTTATACGCCACAACCTTGGTGTAATCGCAATTACGATTAAAATTAAATAAAAGATTTTAAAAAACGTTTGAATCATACAGAACCCCCACCTATTATCATTCCGACCTTCATTATACTAGACAAACGAAGGAAAAAGAAGAAAAAATGTCCAAACAACAAGTGTTTGGACATTTTGAAGTTTTCTATATTAGAAACGTTTTGCTAATTCGCGTGCACTTGCAATTGCTGCTTCTTTAATGTCTTGTGCTTTTTCAGGATTTGCATTCATTCCTTCAACTGCAATATATTCAGTGTCTGATACACCCATGAATCCTAATACTGCATTTAAATGATTGCGACCGAAGTCCATAGATGCGTATGCTCCTTCAGAGTAAACGCCGCCTGTAGCTTGAATATGAAGTGCTTTTTTTCCTTCTAGTAAGCCAACTGGACCATTTTCAGTATATTTAAATGTTTTACCTGCGATTGATAAGTTATCTAAGTATGCTTTCACTACTGCTGGGTAGCTGAAGTTCCACATTGGAGTCACGAATACATAACGATCTGCATGCATAAATGTTTCTAAGTTATTGTTCATTGCTGCAACTTTTTGTTGCTGATTTTCACTTAAAGCTTCGAATCCTTCACCTGCTGCAAATTTACCCCAAGCAGCGAATACGTCTGCATCGATTGCTGGTACAGTTGTATTGAATAAATCAATTGTTACAACTTCGTCTTGTGGATGTTCGTTTTTATATGCTTCGATGAAAGCTTCCCCTACTGCCATACCGAAAGAACCTTCTGCTGAATTTGGATTTGCTGTAATAAATAGTACTTTTGTCATTGTATTATCTCCCTTTTTCTAATTTATCTTTAATTCGAGATTTATTATTTTATAGTAAATAACTTACCTTATGTAAGTATAATACAAAAAGTTTTAATGGATGTCAATAAAAATAGCTACTTTTTTTTCGTAAGTTAATAAGTTATATTATTTCAGTTAGTTTTTGTATATAAATATTAAGGTTTTAATCAAATAAAAAACTATCTCCATATTTCATGGAGATAGTCTTCTTCAATTACTACTTTTGAAAAACATGTTTCACTTTTTCAGCTGGAATATTACTTCCACCTCTACCTTTTACATCTTCAATCATCATTGTAATAACCATATCAGGTGAATTTAAATCAAACGCAGCGAACCAACCTAGTTCTTTTCCTTCTGCCTCTTTTGATACTTTTAATTCTGCTGTTCCTGTTTTACCAGCAAGGGTCATACCATCAATTTTCGCAATTTTCCCCGTACCATCTGGATCGTTAATTACTTTCGTTAAAGCCGTTTTCAATATATCTTGATTTTCTTTAGAAATCACGTTCTCTTTCCAAGCTTTTGGTTGTTTATCTGTTTTAATAAGATATGGCGATGGAATCGTTCCATCATTTACAATCGGTGCATACGTTAAAGCTAAATGAAGAGGAGTCATTAAGACTTGTCCTTGTCCATATCCTGTATCTGCCATTTGAATATCATTTTTTATGCCATCATTTGCGATTTTAGAAGCTGGGAATCCGTATTCAATTGGTAATTTCTCATCAAATCCGAATTTTTTCGCCCCAGCCATAAATTTATCTTTTCCAATTTTCAAAGCTTCTTGTGCGAAATAAATATTATCCGAGTATTTCATTGCCTTATCAAAATCAATCGGATTTGCATCTTTTACACGTGTTACGTAATAATTGCCCCAAGAAGAATCTTTCGTCCATTTCAGTCCTTCAATTTTCAATTCTTCTTTTGGATCGATTGTTTTTGTTTCAAGACCAATTGCACCTGTAATTGGCTTAAATACAGAACCTGGTACCGATAATTGTGTAAATCGATTCGTCATCGGTTTTTTCGGGTCATTATTCCAAGCCTCGCGCTGTGCTTTTGATGTTCCTCGTGCAATTAAATTAGGATTATAAGCTGGACTACTTACAAGAGCAATTGTTTCTCCACTTTTCGGATTAATTGCCGCACTTGAACCAGCTTCTCCTTTCATTTCATTATACGTTTTTTCTTGAACAACACTATCGATAGTTAAAGTTACATTTTCTCCATCAACAGCATCTGTTTTCGCTAAATTTTTAATTTCTTTTCCTTGTGCATCCTCCATGAAGACACGGCCACCTTTTTTCCCGCGTAGCTGTTCTTCCAATACTTGCTCTAATCCAGCTTTACCAACTGGATCATCGGCTTGATAGCCTTTCTTTTGAAGCGTTTTTAAATCTTCTGCATTTACTTTTCCGATATAACCAGTAAGATGCGCTGCTGCTTCCCCTAACGGATATGTACGAACATTTACAGGTTTTGCTGCAACACCAGGTAAATCGATGTACGTATTTTGCGTTGCTCCCTCAGGCAAAATTCCAATTGGTACGAGATACCCTGGTTTTACCCATTTCGCAGCTAGTTTTTGATCAATCTCTTCTACAGACATATTTAACAACTTCGCTACTGCTTCTTTCGTTTGCGGAGCAGTTTCATCTAATTTTTCTGGAATAATTCCAATCTCAGAAGCTTTCCCATTCGTCGCAAGACCTTTTCCATTACGATCGTAAACTTCACCACGTTTTGGTTGTGTTGCCTGCATACGCACTTTACTATCTTTTGTCATGCCAGGGAAAATGAAATCAGGAGTCCAATCTATTTTCCAAGATTCTTTATCTCCATCTTTTTCTTTCACCATTTTTGCTTCATGGCCAAAAGAGATATTACCACCAACTGTATCCATACTTACTTTAAAAGGAACAGGACCTTCATCTTTTTTATCTTCTTTTACTTCTCCTGCTTCTACTTTTAAGTTTTTCACTTCAATGCCAGAATAAATTTTTTCATATTTCTCAGTGAACTCTTTCTTTGAAATATCTTTTTTTGCCTTTTCTGATAATTGATCATACATTTCTGCAAATTTTTGTTTATTCCATGCTTTTGTATATGTATCAAACGCTTCTTGTGGTTTTTCTTCTTTACCGCATCCAACTAACATGAACGTTAAGCAAAGAAAAAGAATCCCCCATATCTTTTTCAATCGATTCTCCTCCTCTTTCTATATGAATACTTTTGAAAATTTTAGCATTTTTACATGCTAGATTTCATTATAGCACTATTGAATATCATCTATAAACTTATATTAACGAATACAAATAAAAAGATTGATGTGAATTTCACATCAATCCTTCTTATTATTGTTGCTTCTCATATACATGATAATAGTACGTATACGGATTCTTTTCATCCGTTAAACCTTTTTCAACAAAAACTTCTTTCCAATTTGTCATATCCATTTCTGGGAAGAATGTATCTCCTTCAAATGCATGATGGATTTTTGTTATATATAACTTGTCTACGTAAGGTAAAAAGAGATCATAAATTTGTGCTCCGCCGAAAATAAAGATTTCCTCTTCATTTTTGCATAGTTCAAACACTTCTTCTACAGAATGTGCTACTTCACAACCTTCAACATGATACCCTTCATTACGTGTTACAATAATATTACGTCTTCCAGGCAATGGTCTACCAATTGCTTCATAGTTCTTTCTCCCCATAATAAGTGGGTGACCCATCGTCGTTTTCTTTACATACTGTAATTCACTCGGTAAACGCCAAGGTAAGTTATTATCTTTACCAATTACTCTATTCTCGTCCATTGCGACCATAAATGAAACAATCATCTTGTCATCTCCTCTACAATTACACTGCAACCGGTGCTTTAATCGCTGGGTGTGGATCATATCCTTCAATCGTTAAATCTTCCATCTCAAAATCAAACACAGATTTCACATCTGGATTTAATGTAAGTTTAGGGAACGGGCGTGGTTCACGTGCCAATTGCTTTTCTACTTGTTCAAAATGATTTGTATAAATGTGTGCATCTCCAATTGTATGAACAAACTCTCCTACTTCAAGACCACATTCATGTGCAATTAAATGTGTTAAAAGTGAATAGCTTGCAATGTTAAATGGAATGCCAAGGAATATGTCACCGCTTCTTTGATATAACTGACAAGAAAGCTTTCCATCTGCTACATAAAACTGGAATAGCGTATGACAAGGCGGTAAAGCCATACTTGGTACATCTTCAGGATTCCAAGCAGACACAATTAGACGGCGTGAATCTGGTGTTTTCTTAATCATTTCAATTACATCTTTTAATTGATCAAGTGTCTCACCAGCTGTCGTTTTCCAAGCACGCCACTGCTTTCCGTATACGTCTCCTAAATATCCAAATTTCGTTGAGAATTCATCGTCTTCTAAAACGTTCTTTTTAAACAATTCCATTTGCTCATCGTACTGCACTTTAAATTCCTCATCTTGTTGTGAGCGAAGACCGAAATCTGTCATATCAGGGCCAGTATACTCATCGCTTTCTACCCAGCTCTTAAACGCCCATTCATTCCAAATATTATTATTATGTTGCAATAAATAACGAATGTTTGTATCACCTTTCATAAACCAAAGCAGTTCACTTGCTACTAGGCGAAATGGGACTCTCTTTGTCGTTAATAAAGGAAATCCTTTACTTAGATCGAAACGCATTTGATATCCAAATACAGATACAGTACCTGTCCCTGTACGATCTTCTTTCTTCGTACCGTGCTCCATTACATGACGGCATAAATTTAAGTATTCATATTCAGCATGTTTCATATGTAGGAAAACCTTCTTTCAATCTTATATGAGATTTATCATAACATGAAAAACAGCGAATTTAATAATCCAAATTAATAAAAATTCTTTCAATATTTCTTACAAAATTATTAACTTTCAATATTAAAAAAGGTTTTCACTTTTCTATTACAGAAAGTATAGTGCGGAACATAAAAATTATATTTGGAGGTTGGAAGCATGTCTAAAATCAAAACTCCTGTTTTAAGTACGTTACAACATAATGTTGAGAAGATGATGAAGGATTTACACGTTCCTGGAGCGGCTATAGCTGTTATAAAAGATGGTGAAGTAATTATTTCAGAAGGTTTCGGCTATCGTAACATAGAGAAAAAAGAGGCTGTTGCTCCGCAGACACGATTCGCAATCGGTTCTGCGACGAAAGCATTCGGTACGCTTTCATTAAGCTTATTAGCACAGCAAAAAAAGTTTAATTGGGATACTCCTGTCCAAACTTACGTACCTAACTTCTCTCTATCCGATATGCTCGCTAACTCGCAAGTTACAGGACGAGATTTAGCTTCTCATCGTACTGGGGTAAGTCGTCACGATGCTCTTTGGTACAGTTCTTCCTTAACTCGAAAAGATCTTGTTGAAAAAATAAAACATTTATCACTTGATGCACCGTTCCGCACAGCATTTCTTTATAACAACTTAATGTATGCGACAATTAGTTATATTGTAGAAAACATTACGAATCAAGCGTGGGAGCAATACGTTACAGAACATATTTTAGAACCTTTAAATATGAGGCATACAAACTTCTCTGTTACAGACTCACAAAATACAGATAATTATGCATTACCTTACACTGAAGATAATGGTGAAATGAAAGAAATTCCATTCCGAAATATTGATACAGTTGGAGCGGCTGGATGTATTAACTCTACCATTGAAGATATGGCAAAATGGGTTTTGCTTCATTTAAACGAAGGAAAAACAGAAAATCATGATTTGATTTCTACTGAACTACTCCAAGAAATGTATACACCACACACTCCAATCCCGGATCAGCCAATGTTATCAACAAGTGAATCACCATTAAATAGCTATGGACTAGGTTGGTTTATTAGTGCTTACCGCGGTTATAAACTTATTCACCATGGTGGTAATATTGATGGATTTTCTGCACTTGTGTCATTTATGCCCCACGAAAATATCGGTGTTATCGTATTAACAAATTCAGGGCAAACTGTACTCCCTACTTATATTACAAAACATATTTACGACGAACTTCTCGGACTAGAATATATTGACTGGCATGAACGCGCTGTAGAAGATAGTGAAAAAATGAAAGAAATGATGAAAGAGGCAACTACATCACTTCCCGAACCAATAAAAGGGACTACCCCTTCTCATGCATTAGATGACTACACTGGAACTTTTGAGCATCCCGCTTATGGAACACTGAAAGTATACAAACAAGATGATTTCCTACATGTACAATTTATGGATATGGAATTTCAGCTAAAACATCATCATTACAACATCTTCTCAGCATCAATTAGTTTGTTCCAAATGAAAATGGGGCTTTTATTCGCTTATGATATGAATGTAAATGGTGAATTCCCGACTCTTCAATTACACGTACCTGCAACTTTAAGTACTCAGCCTCTTACATTTACGAAAATTAAATAACAAATTAAATAGAGGGAAGATTACTCTTCCCTCTATTATTTCGGAATTAGAAATTCACCTTGCAACCAATCCTATTATTGAATTTAATAAATGAAATGAGGATAACCCAAATGCTAAATTATTTATCGTTTTCTGACAGAAGACTCCTTCCTCAAAAATGTGAAGGTGTGAAACACCAATTTTAGGTGGGAGATGAATGTCAGTAGGCGTAAGCCTACGTTTTTTTGTATACTGTAGATATACGATGAAAAAGTGAGGTGCAACCTATGTTAGTAAATAAAGCATATAAATTTCGTATCTACCCGAATAAGAAACAAGAAATATTAATTGCTAAAACAATCGGTTGCAGTCGCTTTGTATTTAACTATTTCCTTGCTCTTTGGAATGATACGTATAAAGAAGCAAGAAAAGGGTTAACCTACTTTTCTTGCTCTGCCAAGCTTACTCAATTAAAGAAGCAACAGGATACGATTTGGTTAAAAGAAGTAGATAGTATCGCTCTTCAATCCACATTAAAAAACCTCGCAGATGCTTTTTCACGTTTTTTCAAGAAACAGAATGATATGCCTCGATTCAAGTCTAAAAAGAATACAGTTCAATCCTACACAACTAAGCAAACAAACGGAAATATTGGAATTGTAGGCAACACAATAAAATTACCGAAACTTGGCCTTGTTCGCTTTGCTAAAAGTCGTGAAGTAGAAGGGCGTATCTTGCATGCAACGATTCGTCGTAACCCAAGTGGTAAATACTTTGTATCTATCTTTGTTCAAACAAGCGTACAAGAAATGCCTAAAACTGATTCCACTTGTGGAATTGATGTTGGATTAAAAGATTTTGCCATTCTTTCTGATGGCACAACATACAAGAACCCTAAATTCTTCCGTACATTAGAAGAGAAGTTAGCGAAAGCACAACGTATCCTTTCTAGAAGAACAAAAGGTTCTTCGAACTGGAATAAACAACGTGTGAACGTTGCACGAATCCATGAACATATTGCAAATGCAAGAGCTGATTACTTACATAAACTTTCTACTGAAATCATCAAAAACCACGATGTTATCGGTATGGAAGACTTACAAGTCAGTAACATGCTCAAAAATAGAAAGCTTGCAAAAGCGATTAGTGAAGTATCTTGGTCACAATTTCGGACTATGTTGGAATATAAAGCAAAATGGTATGGCAAACAAGTTGTTATAGTATCTAAAACATTTGCTTCTAGTCAATTATGCTCCAATTGTGAATACAAAAACAAAGACGTTAAAAATCTAACCATTCGTGAGTGGGATTGCCCTTCTTGTGGCGCACATCACGATAGAGATCGAAATGCAGCACTCAATCTTAGAAATGAAGCAATTCGTCTCTTAACCGTAGGAACTACGGGGATAGCCTAATGAATTAGAAACCGTTAGGTTTCTGTACTTAGGAAACTCCCACTTCAAACAGTCCGTGAGAATGTTAAGTGGTGAGTAGTTCAACAAAACAGCTTAATGAACAAGCCATGCATTAATTATTATATTCCCTCAAAGGAAAAGACTTTCTTATTACCGATTCAATGAATGTGGAAGAACATCATTATTATTTGTGCGTTTATTTTTCTTATCTTTCCATATAAATTTTTTCAAACACATAAAAACAGTAACTGAAATAGCGACTCCAACTGTAACATCTGAAGCAAAATGGGCTCCTACCACAATACGACTCATTGGTACTAGTATCTTATTAGTTGGTTCATATAAACTATTGGATATTTGTAAGTCTGTAAATGCAAAGATACATAGTAAAATAGCGAAGCTGGAAATTAATATCACTTTTCTATTTCCCATCATTTCTCCTACTTTCCACTATGCTTTAATATAAAATTCCCCATCTCAATTGCTAAATCTTCACTTTGAGGATAAACCCCTACATTATCTCCATAAGCGTGCCCTAAACCACGATAAAGGACCGTTTCAGTATCCACTCCTTTTTTAGTCAATTTAGCTGCATACGCTAAACATTCTATCATTAAAAAATCATGCTCTCCTACCGTAATAAATGTACTTGGATAGTCTGGGGATACATCAACATATGGACTTAAATACTTCGAATGAATTTCTTTCGTACCAAGTACTTCTGACATACCTCCAACCATTGAATGCATTATATTAAGCATTTTTTCTAATCCTTTTTTATACTTAGGAGCAATTTCATATTTATCTATACTCCAAGAATAAAATTCATCTTCATAATCACACATATTAATTGTAGGATACAGAAGCAACTGTCCCTTCACGTACTTCCTACCATCTTCCATATCTTTAGTTGTACAATACTGTGTTAAGTTCCCTCCTGCACTATCACCAGCAACAAAGATATTATTCTTATCACCGCCTAGTATTTCAGCATTTTCATAAATCCACTTTAAAGTAGTGTAGCAATCTGTATGCCCAGTTGGAAAAGGATTTTCCGGAGCTAATCGATAATCCACAGAAACGGCTAGTATATCCGTTTTTTCTACTATCAATTTCACAAGTTCTTCTACTACATCTGGTGATCCTGCCATAAATCCACCACCATGAATAAAGTATAAAACTGGCGCATTCTCTTGTTTAGAAACACTGTTATAAATTCTTATCGGAATATCATATCCATCTTCCGCTTTCACTGTTTTATGCGTAATATTAACGTCTTTAGTGACAATTGGAACACTCTTAATTCCATTAAATTGTTTTCGCATATTCCTTACTGATTTTTCAGAAGCGTCCATTTTCATCATATTTTTAGGCATAAACCTCATTACATTCATTTGAACCTTCGTGTCCTTGTAAAGACGTGGATCCATCGCTCCTTTTTCATCACAATCTGGTATGTTTTTTACTAAAACTTTCGCCCCCTGTACATTGATGGTTTCTTGTTTTTCTTGCATTTTTTCTAATAAGTCTAAGTCATATTTTCTAGTCATCTAATATTTCTCCCCTCTAAATTCAAACGCTTTCATTATTCAGGATTATATAACTTCCCGTTTACTAAATAAAAATACGTTCCATGTACAAAATGTACCATGGAACGTATTTTTATTGTTGTTCATATTTGATTCGATTATTGTCATTTTTTGATATGATATTTTTCCTATACTGTAATGGTGTATATCCGTATTTTTCTTTAAACTGTGAAATAAATAATTTTACATTTGGAAATCCGTGTTTTACTGCTATATCTTGTATAGAATTTGTACTATTAATAATATCTTCATACGCTTTATAGAGCCTGTATCTCGTTAAAAAAGTGGTAAAATTTGATCCGAACGATTTTTTGAACATACGGGAAAAATGTTCTTCACTTACAAAAAAATGTTTAGCTACATCTTTCAGTTTAAGTTCTTCATCATAATGTTTATAAATATACGTAATCATTTCTTTCTGTTTATTTCCAAGTTGATAATTATTGTCTATACTCTCTCCTTCTTTGCAATATCGCAATAGAATATAAACAATTTCATAAATTAAACTATTAATTTTTATGTAACTTAAATCATCAGAATTTGTGACTAACTCCTTTAATTCATAAAATATTTGCTGGAGGTTAGTTTTCTGAACAACTGATTCTTTTATATTAAATCTATATTTATCAAAATCTCCATTTACCTCTTTAAGAAATTCATAAGAAATAATTAACATCATTACTGCACAACTTGTATTTTTAACTTTTGCGAATTCATGAACATCGCCACTATTCACAAAAATAAATTCGCCAGCGAATACTTTCTTTTTTTGCCCATTCACATACAAGAAAACCTCTCCATATACGACTAGGCTAATTTCAATACTTCTATGCCAGTGAGGAGGAATATAATAGTGAAAACCAGTAGGTAACATTGTGTCCTCTATATATTCAATCATTCCTGGAATTCTATCGCGTACTTTTATTTCTTCATATTTGCCTTGCCTGATTTTCAATTTCCCACCCCCTTTTTATATTATAAAGTAGACGTCAAGGTTTTCATTCCTTCATAAAAAAACTACATACATAGTATGTAAAGAGACCGTCTCATGAGTTATTTACAAATAGCAGGTGTGAGATTTCCCACCTGCTATCCTTATTTTTTATTCATCATTTCACTATCAAACCAGATTGGCTTTGATAATTCAAAGTTTTTATGATCCTCTAAAACTATAGTAAGACGTTCTAACATATCATCTAACATATGCGGTGCTGCTCGTAAACTCCAGACAACTGAAGAAAAAACCGTCATGCCAACGTAAACCGCATATAATTTCCAAAACTCCTCTGGTATTCTCCCATTAAAGTATCCTTCTATTTGTCCGATTGAATACGGGATACTAATGTCTCTTGCAAATAATGCAATTTTTACGAAATCATGAAGTGGATCGCCCCAATCATAGCCGTTAAAATCAACAACACCTACATATTTTTTATCCCGTATGATTATATTTTCTAAATGAAAATCATCGTGTTGAAATCGATTTGGACGATTCTTTAAATATTTTTCATTTTCATCTATAAACTTAATGATTCTATCATCATTTTCAATTTTAATTCCGCATGTTTTATACGCATCTACATATTTTCGATGTTTTTTCATTGCTCTTTCATACCATGGGAGTATATCCTTAGGAGCTTCATGTGTATGCATTGTTGCTAAGTCTTTTCCTGCTGCTATACCAATATCATATTGTTCTCTTGGCGTATATGTAGGCAATAGCTTCTTAGCATCTTCTCCTTCTAAATATGAAAAAATACTATAACATAAATCTTCTTCCTCCAATATACCGAGTTCAATTGGTCTTTGAGCCTGCACGTTACGTTTTACCATTTCATTTAAAATTTGAAACTCTATTTTTTTCCTATCATACTCTTTTATATCACCTGTCCGTAATAAATATTTTTCATCATCAGTAGTCGTAATAATATATTTTTTATCAGGAGAGAAACCTTTAGAGATTTCTTCAATATTTGCAGCATCTTTTACTATTTGTATATTGTTTTTCCACGTTGTAATTATCTTCATGTCTATTCTCCTTACATTTCTGTATTCGCTGTATACGCAACCTCTACAATAAAGCCCTTCGGGTCATAAAAGTCTATTGTATAGTAACATCCGAATAATGATTCATTTCAATTGGACCACGTATAACCTTCACCTTATTGCCAGTAAGAAACTTTGCTACCCAAAATTCAATATGATAAATAACTGCTCGAAGTTTATTTATATTGAGAATGTGCCGCCTGTACTACTTGCACAATTTCCCCTGGCGTATTAACCATATAATCTGGCGCGTCTCCTTTTACTGTCTCAATTACGTCATACCCCCAAGAAACCCAAATGACATTCACACCAGCTTTTTTACAAGCTGTAATATCACGTTGTTCATCACCGACATACAACAAATCTTGTTCTGTTAGCTTTTTCGACTTTAAAAATCTTTTAATCATTTTATCTTTACCAAACAAATTTTTAGAACAATACACTTCTTGAATATTTTCTATGCCATTACTATGTAAAAATGCCCTAATATGCTCTTCTGAGTTCGAAGATATAATCGCAATCCCGTAGTCTTTTTTATGTAATTCATCTAATACATCTTTCATCCCATGGAATAAAACGAGATCTTTTATAGCAGGTTGATATAATTTATAAAACTCTAACGCCAATATAGGAAGTTTATAAAGTGGTACATCGAGTTTTTTACATCTTTCAGAAATAGTCAATTTTCGTAAAGGCTCAATTTCTTCCTCACTAACTGTCTTATATCCATGCTTTTCAGCAAGTTGATTATAAATTGGTACAAATATATTTTGTGAATCTACTAATGTGCCATCAAAGTCAAAAACGATATATTTTTGCATCCCCATACTCCCTTTTCTTTTTTCCTAAACCTATGTTATTCAACAACATAAATGTCTTACCCTTTCATACACATAAAAAAAGAACAAGATTTTCTCTCGTTCTTTTTAAGACAACCATTTCGGCGGTACATTCGTATTCCAATAAATATTTCCTAACTCATGGTGTCCTGAATATCCATCATCAAAACGATGATAGTGGAAATTAAAATAATATCCATCTTGCGGTGGATGATCTCTCCTCACATGAAATCGCAGTAAGTCATTTCCTGATTTCGTGTCATAAACATGAAAAATCTTTTCATTATTTCCACCAGCCGGTCTTTGAGAAATCGCTAATGATTGCAAAGATTCTTCTGGCACATCATTTGCAAGTTCCGCAATTGCCTCTTCAATTTTAGGTAATACAACATCTTTAAATTCATCTTCAATTACAGGCCCAATTTTAGAGCCGAATTTTTGCATAGATTGCTTTTCTGCTTCTTGCATCGCATAGTTAACAAAAGTATCGGTGGTTAACCTATCATTTGTTTCTTCATATGTATAGGACGTACTCTCCAAATTTTGTTGCCCAGCTGTGCTCGTAGGCTTGTCCGCAGCTTTGGCATTATCAAGTAATATGGAAGGAGGCGTCACTAAACCAAACGTAAATACGGTAATTAATGCGACTAAGGTTTTTCTAAACCAATTTGGCATTTATGTTCCCTCCCCTTTCACTCATTATATTTTATATAACGGTTGTTTCTTCTATTATACAAAATGATTGTAATTTTTGCACTTTACAATTTTGTTAACGTTCACATATTTTTCACTTGAATATGAAATTGTAAGATTTCATACACTATAAATACAACAACAATGAGGGGGCAATCAGATGACTTTAGATGTCGTGTACTCCGCCGCAAGCATATTCCTTTTAATATATTTTATTTACCAGTGTGTTACAGACTAGAAAAAGAGCCGCTTCCGGCTCTTTTTCTATGGTAAAAATACAATCCAACCAATGAATACTATAAAAATAACTCCAATAATTACTGCTGGTAATAAATAAAACTGAGAAAGGATGACCGTCCCGTATATGAATACGACTGGAAGTAGCAAATAACGATCCGCCTTCCACCTTAATAATAGTAATTCTCCTTCATCACAATATAAATGTAGGAACATTTTCTTCGTAAATTCATTCCAATAATCACGAGCATAGCGAGAAATAGCAACTATAGCAAATACAAGAATAATAGCTGTTATCCACTGCGGAGTCACGATAATACTTACAGTACTTATACATACAATTTGAACATAAAATATTAAAGCACTACTTGTACGCAAAAATTCTTTTAAAAAAGCTTCTACAATACGCGAATCAGAATTTTTTCCTAATATCTTTTTAGAACGAGGGAACATCCACGGTTTTTTATTCGAACTACTTGGTTTAGCTGCATGACCACCAACTTGCATAATCCCTACAGTCCAGCGCATACTTTCTTCTTTTTCTTTCTCAACTTCTTTAAAAAAGAAATTTTTATAATTCATCTTTTCTTTTACTAAGACTACAGTAAGTACAGCTACTAGGCCGGTAAATAATATGAAATACAATGGATTTTTAAAAATAAAAAATACACTGATTCCAAAATAGACTAAACTTAAAGAAAATATAACATCTTTTATAATCAATAAAACCCATCGTTTCCCCACACGTACATTTATGAATCTCGTCAACAACGATAGCATAAATCGAAAAACAGTAAAGAACATCCAGAACAGTACGATTTGTATAATTGTCGCTCCCATACTTTTCATCAATATAGGCAGCATAATGAATACTACAATTGCGTTCGTTATTGCAATCCGAATTAACGTATATATAATGCCAAGCTTCATTAATTTTCGCATATGATTTGGGTACGAAATTAAAAATAAACTATCTGCTTGTTCAAAAAATGAGCGAACTCCTCTTGAAAATGTGACAAAATAAAACGCAAGTAAACCTAACCCAAAATAAATGTTCTCTTCCATCGATAATTCTTTCATCCATAGTGAACGATAATAGATCCCCGCAAATATAAGTGCTGGAATAATAATATATAATGCTACTGTCCAATCTGTTACAGAACGAATCGCTTTCCATTTTCTTTGCAATTCATGACGTAACCGTTTATTAAACTGTTGTTTAATCATTTTGTTCCCGCCTTACAATTGCATCGAAACAATCTAACAGTGTACGTCCTGGCATTTCTGCTAACGATTGGATCGCCTCTAAATGCCCATCTGCTACTAATGTACCTTGCGAAATGAGTAAAAATCTTTCACAAATTCTTTCAGCTGTATCCAGCACGTGCGTACAAAGTAATATACCTGCTCCTCGCTCTTTTTCTTTATATAAATAATTCAAAAAGTCTTTCGTGGCTACTGGATCTAAACCGATAAAAGGCTCATCAATAATATAGAAATCTGGCTCTGTTAAAAATGCTAATATTAGCATCGATTTTTGTTTCATACCTTTTGAAAATTTTGATATGTATTCGTGTATATGTTTTTCCATTCGAAACGTATGTAATAATTCCTTTGCTTTGTCCTCCCAATGTCCCTCTTCATTTCCACGGGCAGCCATTAACAATTCAATATGCTCCCATAAAGTTAAATAATCATAATAAGTGGGATGCTCCGGTACATATGCATATGGATTTTTCTTTTCACCAAACGAGATTTCACCATCCATATTGACAAGCAAACCGAGTATCGACTTAATTGTCGTACTCTTTCCTACGCCATTTGCACCAATAAGAGCCACTAACTCTCCTTTTTCAATTGCAAATGCAATATCATGAACTGTCTTTTCACCAATTTCATATCCGGCTGAGCGGATATTCACCTCTAACATAATACTTACCTTCTTTCCATTTACATTACAATCAAGGAAAATGATAACATATCCCTCTTAATATAGTATTATATCAATTCTGATATATTTATTTCTGTAGCAGGAAAAAGCATATTTCAAGAGAATACTTAATGTTTATAGATTTTAATTTAAATTGAAAGGACTATAACTATGACAAACATTGAAGCAATATTCATTGATCGTGACGGAACAATTGGCGGTGATACTACAATACATTATCCAGGTTCTTTCACATTATTTCCTTTTACAAAGGAATCTTTACAAAAGTTAAAAGCCCAAAATATTAAACTATTCTCTTTTACGAATCAACCAGGTATCGCGGATGGAAAAGCAACTGCGAATGATTTTACGAAAGAATTAAAAGAGTTTGGTTTTGATGATATTTATCTATGTCCTCATAAACATGGTGATGGATGTGAATGCCGCAAACCGAGCGCAGGTATGCTCCTGCAAGCAGCGGAAAAACATGGGCTTGATTTAACAAAATGCGCTGTAATCGGTGATCGCTGGACGGATATTGTTGCTGGGGCAAAAGTAAATGCAACGACTATATTGGTTCAAACTGGCGCTGGATATGATGCTTTACATACATTCCGAGATAAATGGGCACATATTGAACCAAACTACATCGCAGAAAACTTTGAAGATGCTACAAATTGGATTTTAAATCATCAATAAAAAAATTAAATGAGACGTCTTCACATTGAAAACGTCTCATTTAACTATATATATTTCAAAAAGTTAATTCATAATGGAAATAACGATTATCTCTCAAGTATCCATTTTCAGCGTATAATCGCTGAGCTGATAAATTATCAATCTCTGTTTGTAATTTCACACCTTTTGCGCCATTTTCTAAGGCAAATTCTTTTGCAGCTTCTAACAATTTTTTACCTGTTCCGGCTCCGCGCTTCGCCTTTTGTACAAACAGATCATTTAAAATCCATAACTCTTTCATCGAAATAGAAGAAAATGATGGATATAGTTGCGTGAATCCGATATATTCTCCATCTTCAACTGCCACGAAAATAATGGATTCTTTTCTCTCGATTCGATTTCGTAAAAACACTTTTGCTCCTTCAATATCGGAATCTTGTCGATAAAATACGCGATAGTTATTAAAAACAGATGCTAGTCCATCTAAATCTGCAATTGTTGCCTCATATATTCTCATTTTGTTTTATTCCCCTTCCAATATTGTTTCATAATATCCGTTACCCATTTAGGCTGTAGAATTTCTTCTTTCGGCATAAACTCTTTCATTATCGGCTTTATATCCAATATAGGGGTGCCATCAATAGCATCTAACCCCTCAACAATAATTGATTTACCTTCTCTTTTGATCACCTTTACAATTGTAGCTCCTATGCGATTCGGACGATTTTTCCCGCGCTGTGCAAAAATGCCTACTTTAGGATAATCATCATTATTATTTCTAGGATGTCTAGCAAAATATTGAATTTGTTCATCAGTTACTTTATGAAAATAAAAGACAACTTCAATATGAGAAAAATCTTCAATCCCTTGTATACTTTCCTCTGTATACATATCAGTTAAAGTAATATAGGATCTTACTTCTCCCCACTCATCATCTTTTATTTCCTTTCTTTCATTATGTACAAATGCGATTGGCTGAACTGAAAACATCCGCATTCCCCCTTAAATGTAACCACTTACATTATAAAATATTTTCTGAATGTTTTCCAGACAAATGAGTTGAGTTTACATAATATAATTACAATCTATTATCTAAAGCGAAATTGACTGCTTCAATCGCATGTATATGCGTTGTATCAAATATCGGAACTGATATGTCTTCCTGCTTTATTAATAACCCTATTTCTGTACACCCTAATATTATTCCTTGCGCCCCTTTTTGCACTAACTCTTCTATAACTCTTTTATAATACTCTCTAGATTGAGATGTTATCTTTCCTAAACATAATTCTTTGTATATTACTTCATTTATTTTTTCTCTATCTTTTCCTAATGGTACTATTACTTTTATATCATTCTCTTCTATACGTGATTTATAGAAATCTTGCTCCATCGTATATTTTGTTCCAAGCAGACCAACCGATTGAATACCTTTTCTATTTATTTCTTTTGCAGTTGCATCCGCAATATGTAATACTGGAATGTTAATATTCTCCTTTATTTTCTCAACTACTTTATGCATTGTATTTGTGCAAATGATTATAAAGTCTGCTCCTCCTTTCTGCAATGAATACGCCGTATTCCCTAATACTTCTCCTGCTCCCTCCCAATCTCCGCTAGACTGGAATCGTTCAATCTCTTCAAAATTCACACTATTAATCAGACATTTTGCTGAATGTAATCCACCTAATCTACTTTTTATTTCTTCATTTAAAATTCGATAGTATTCAGAAGTTGATTCCCAACTCATACCACCTATAAGACCTATCGTTTTCATAGTAAAACACCTACCTAAACTATTTTTATAAAACCAATAACAATATTTTATTATGTATATTATACACAATAAAACAAGACTTTAAATTTATAATATAAAGTCTTGTTTTAACTATTTCCAAGGAAATTTTATTATAATATTCTGAAATTAAAGCCCTGATGTTTTTATAGCATCTTCATATTGATAATTAAAACACTCTCGATACAACTGTTTGATTTCATCATAAGAAGGAACTCGTGGATTATTTCCTGGGCTACCACTTGCAATTGCATCTTTCGCCATTTTAGAAATATCATTTTCAAATTCAACTTCGTCAATTCCGTATTCTCTTAAATTAGGAATACGAAGATCAAAACAAAGTTTCTTAATTTCAGCAATCGTGTAGTTCGCTACTTCTTCATCAGAATGAGAATACAAATCTTTGTTTAAGCTACGTCCTACTTCTGCTAACCTTTTTATTGCACTCATTTTTGTAAACTCTAAAACTGTAGGTAATAGTATTGCATTCGATATTCCATGTGGTACATGGAATAATGCTCCCACTGGACGGGACATACCATGCACTAATGTAACAGATGCATTTGAAAAAGCAATCCCAGCTTGTAATGAAGCAATCATCATTGCTTCCCTTGCTTCCATATTATCTCCATCTTCATATGCGATACGTAAATATTTCATAATGCTTTCAATAGCTGAAAGAGCAAGAACATCTGTAAGAGGTTGTGAAACTTTAGAAATATAAGCTTCAATTGCATGGCATAATGCATCTACTCCCGTTGCTGCAGTAATATGAGGTGGTACCGAACTTGTAAAAATCGGGTCTATTATAGCAACATGAGGGATAAAGCTTGGATGTTTTATCATCATTTTCACATCTGTTTTTTTATTTGTAATTACTGCTACACTTGTTACTTCCGATCCAGTACCAGAAGTCGTAGGGATTGCGATTAGCGGTAGTGGATTGTATTCTATTTCTATATCCTTTTGGACGTAATCTTCAATTTCTCCACCATTTGTATATAACACTGCTACTGCTTTCGCAGCATCAATACAGCTTCCTCCTCCAATACCTATGATAAAATCGCATTTTCCTTCTTTACAAATAGATAACGCTTCCAATACGTGTAAATTTGTAGGCTCAGTGTTTACTTCATTGTACGTAATAACAATAATCCCTTTCGCATTTAAGTGATCCACACATCTTTCAACATAACCGAAACTCTCCATAATTGTATCACTGACAATAAAAGCCCTTTTCCCTAACTTTCTTGATTGATCCCCTAGTTTTTCAAACGAATTTCTTCCATATAATACAGACTTCGGCATACGAAACTCAGCAACTTCTTGCAAGTACTCCACCCCTTCTATTTATAATAAATATTTGCAACTACTCAGCCATGCATTTCATTCAGAAGTTTGATAAAGTCTATTATTCCAGTTAAAATAAGCCCCCTTATTAACTATACTTTGTTTTAAAACTTTGTGCGTGGCAGGAAAGGCCCTGACCGCTCCTATAAATAGCCAGGTCCTCTCTCGACCAACTTAAAAAACTTTTCTGCCGATTTTTCATAGAGTGACTGAGTAGTTACAATAAATATTTTATTATGTAAAATATCAATCTAATAAATATTTTCTTTTCGTATATTAACTAGTATTAATAGATCCCTGTTAAAGTATAGAATGCGATGACTGCAAATACAGCAATCGTTTTCAAAATTGTAATAGCAAATATATCTTTATATGACTGTTTATGTGTTAATCCTGTTACCGTTAGAATAGTAATAATTGCACCATTATGTGGTAATGTATCCATTCCGCCTGATGCCATTGATACAATGCGGTGCATAACTTCTAATGGAATATCATATTGATTGGCCGCTGCAATAAATTTATCCCCCATCGCACTTAACACAATTCCCATTCCGCCTGATGCTGAACCTGTAATTCCAGCTAAAATATTCGTCGTTACTGCCCCATTTACTAATGGATTCGTGAAAGTTGCAGAGATGCTATCTCTCATAATTGCAAAGCCTGGAAGTGCTGCAATAACACCACCAAATCCAAACTCCGCGCCTGTATTCATTGTTGCAAGTAGCGCTCCACCAATACTTGTATTCAATCCAGCTTGAAATCCAGTTACTACTCGTTTCCAATATAATAAAAGCGTTGATAAAATCCCTATAATAAGTGCCAATTCTACAGACCAAATCCCAACTACCGCACTTAATTCAACTTTTCCAAATGATTTCATACCAATAGCTGAGAAATCAAAACCATCTGGATACCACTTTGGTATCATGATTGTGAAAACTTTATTCATTACACCTACTAAAATAAGTGGTACAAACGCAATTACTTGCTGTACTCTTGTAATTTCAATACTGCTTAATATCGGCATATCTTTTTGTTCTAATTGCAAAGATGCTGCCATTTCAGAATTTCCATCGTTAAAACCAAAATACCCTTCTCCTGCGGCTTTTGCCTTCTTACGTCTACTCTCTAAATATAGTAAACCTAACGTTAAAACAAAAATTGCGCCTAAAATACCAAGTATCGGTGCTGCATAAATATCAGTTTTAAAAAAAGTTGTAGGTATTACATTTTGAATTTGTGGTGATCCAGGAAGCGCATCCATTGTAAATGTTACTGCTCCAAGAACGATTGTGCCGGGGATTAAACGCTTTGGAATATCCGCTTGTCGAAACAACTTAGCCGCAAACGGAAATATAGCGAACACCACTACATACACACTAACACCGCTATACGTTAAAATAGCTCCCATTAAAACAATCGCTAAAATTGTACGTTTTTCTCCAACTAACTCTACAATCGTCTTTGCGATGGAATCAGCGATTCCTGACATTTCTACTACTTTCCCAAATATTGCTCCAAGTAAAAACACAGGGAAATATAATTTAATAAATCCTACCATTTTCTCCATAAAAATATTTGAAAAGAAAGGTAATACAAAACTAGGCTCTGTCAAAAATACCGCAAATAATGCAAAAATCGGTGCGAATAATATTACAGAAAATCCTTTATATGCTACAAACATGAGTAAACTAAGTGCTAATAAAATAATAACTAGCTCCAATTATAACCCTCCTTTTAAACTGAAAATTCAATCTTTTAACGACGAACTTTTACTCGTATTTCGAACCCTTTTATTTCATGACATTCCTCCTCTTTTTATCCCGCTATTTGCGGGCAGTAAGACTCCCACCTTAAAATTCAGCAAATGTGCAGAAGCTAGGCGGGATTTCAACTGCTCGTAACAGCCCGATTGGTGGGGCTGATAATCAGTGCCGGATGGACAAAACTTCCACTAATTAAAGTTTTACTTTATTACAAATTTTTCATGCTAAAATTGTCTAATTATAGTATTCGATTACATATGTAAAATCCCTTTAAACAAAAACGATTTCATCGTCATATGTTATAAAGGGATTTCTAGGTTCTATTTCTATAGTTTATCGTACTATTCTCTATACAAAATCTTTGTAACTCTTCGACATCTTTCACTATATGAATCGCCCCAGCATCGCTCAATTCATTCTCATTACCATATCCATACAATACACCTATTGAAGCAATTCCGTTACTGTTCGCACCGATTACGTCATGCTTTCTATCACCAATCATCACCATTTCTTCTTTTTGAAGTTCTTCATTTGTTTGTAAAATATGAGCAATTATTTCTTCCTTTTTTATTCTTGTCCCATCTAAATTACTCCCAACAATCTCTTCAAAAAAAGATGTTAACTGAAAGTGCTCTATTACTTGTTTCGCAAATACGGTAGGCTTTGAAGTTGCTACAAACAAACGATTGCCAGCATCCTTTAATTCGTGCAATAGGGCTCCAATTCCATCGTATACTTTATTCTCTAATAAACCACTTTGCTTTAAATATTCCCGAAAGTAAAACACCGCTCGTTCTACTTCTATTTCATTCATATTATATCTATCTGCAAAAGATTGTTGCATTGGTGGACCGATAAATGAATCTAACTCACTTATATTCACTTCTTCAATCCCCATTTTTTCTAACACGTATAGAACAGCATTGATTATCCCTTCTTTCGGATCAGTTAATGTTCCATCTAAATCAAATAGAAATGTTGTATACATATTTAATTCCCCCACTGATTTTATATGTACCCCATTAAGGCCATTCTCCTCCTTATCCCTTTACTATACTATCACCATCTAACTTTTCAGAAAATTACTTTTTCTAACCCTTATACTTTCAGTTACAAAATCACAAAAGATATGATAAAGTGAAAAAGTTATACTTAATTTAATAGAAACTGGTGAATCACATGTCAATTACGTTAATTTTTATAATGGCTTTCACAATTGTCATCCACGCAGTCGAAACTAGTTCTTATAGTATTCGATTAGCTGGTGTTCGTTTAAAAAAGATTGTCGTTGCCTTATCTGTCGTAGGAATGGTATTACTTATTTCAAGAACGTCAAATTTACTACAAGCCTTTTTAATTGGCGGGATTGTCGATGACGCAAAACGAGATGCTTCTATTAATTTAGAGCATACTATACGACTTGTACTATTATCTGCTTCCATCGGTACATTACTTGCGATTATTCTTTATCCAACTTTGACAAAACTATTTGGATATGTCATTCAAAACTTTGAAACAGATGGTTCTTTCATTCGAATGATGAAAACAAATAACATTCAAAAATTAAAGTACACAAAAAAATATGTGCGCTTTCCAAGATTTGAAATGATTCATAGATTGCGTATCGGTGGTATCCCAAAGCGTATTATGCTTATTAACATGTTTGCTACTGCAATTTATACAGCAGGTGTTCTTTCTGCCCTTTATGCTTCTTTTCTAAATCCAGATTACGCAACAAATGCAAGTACAGCTTCTGGCCTTGTGAATGGTTTTGCTACAATTTTATTAACAGTGTTACTCGATCCACGTATAGCACTTTTGACAGAACGTGCTTTACAATCAGAAAATGGCGCTGAATCTATGAGTAAAATGTATGGTTGGCTAATGATTTCTAGACTTCTCGGCACCTTATTAGCACAACTTTTATTTGTACCAGGTGCTCACTGGATTTTATGGATTATTGAGCTGATGCATTAATCTACTAGGAAGGTGTATTTATCGATGAATATAAAAACAGAGCAAGATTTAATTCACTTAATAGAAAACGACGAATGGATGATGAATGTATTACAATTGGCAAAATCACTAGAGCTACCTGATTGGTGGATTTGCGCTGGGTTTGTCCGTTCTAAAATTTGGGATACTTTACATAACTACGAAGTAAGAACGGCTACGCCAGATGTCGATGTCATTTATTATGATCCATTACATAAAGATGAGGTGTACGAACAATCATTAGAACAGAAACTAATGAATATGGATGCTACTATCCCTTGGTCAGTAAAAAATCAAACTCGCATGCATGTAGTGAATGGAATGCCGCCATACTCTTCTTCTGTTGATGCTATTTCTAAATTTCCTGAAACAGCAACCGCTCTTGGTGTTTCTTTGGACGAACAAAACAAAGTCATATTAACATCCCCATGCGGAATAGAAGATGTACTTTCATTACAAGTGAAACCTACACCTCATTTTCTTGAAACGAAAGAACGAATACATATGTACAACAAAAGAGTTAATCAAAAGAAATGGCAAAGCAAATGGCCTAATATTACAATTACTTATCCAGAAATTTAAAATAGAGCGCTTCGCATTATACGAAGCGCTCTTTCTTTTTTAGTTCAAAAAATGAATGACTGTTTCAGCAAATCGATCAGCTTCCTCATAATGTGGTGTATGGCCACTTTCTTCGAATATGATATACTTTCCATTTAGAGCATCTCGATTGAATATTTCAATTTGCTTTTCACACGTTACTACATCATGTTTTCCTACAATTAATAACATTGGATTTTGTATATCTTTTATTTTAGATAATAATGACGTATGACATGCTCCCTCTGATTTTAATCTATCAAAATGGATTTTGGAACGATTTGAAAATACTTCCCACACTTCATCACTATATAAACTATCGTCTGTCTCATCTTCCTTATAATTGTAAATCTCCATTCTTTTTTCTTCTAATTCAGCGCTTACTCTTATATAAGCTTCTAACAACTCTTCTGAACTAGCATTATTAGATAAATAAGCAAAGCAGTCTTCTGCCACTAATTCTTTTCCATACTTTTTTAATAAAGTTCCTGTCTTTTGTAGTAAGACCCTACTTGTTAATGCAAAATCGAAAGTCGGACCTTCAAATATTATTTTCTCTATTGAATTTGGATACATAGACGCATATAACAACGCTAAATATCCACCGAAAGAATGTCCAATTACAGACCATTTCTCAATTTGTAATACTTTTCTTAGTTCTTCACAGTCTTCAATTAAATCACATAGTCCAAAAGTTTCTTCTTCGGTAATTCCTTCTGATCGACAAACGCCTCTTTGATCTATCATAATTACATATAAGGAATCTTTTAATCGCTCTACTTGATGAAATGAAAAACCATAACAACTTTCACCTGGACCACCGTGTAAAAATAATACTGGTTTATTTTTAGGACTTCCATGTGTTTCAACGTATAGCTTTTTCCCTCTAATGATCATATATTTCCCAACTTCAATCAAATTCTTCTTTATGATTATCACCTTATTTTTTTACTGAATATTATAACATTTAAACTTAAATAATCCCTATTACATTTAAAAATACGATAACTATCGCAAGTGGTGCTACAAATCGAAGTAAAAATGCCCAGATAGTAAATACTATCTTTCCGTAATTTCCACCTACAAAAAATTCAGCTTCTAGCACTTTCTTTTCCATCTTGAATGATACGAAAATACTAATAAATAATGCTCCCAGCGGCATTAATATATTACTAGATAAGAAGTCTACTGCATCAAAAATATTCTTCCCAAAAATCGTAATATCACTCCATACTCCAAATGATAAGGCAGATGGTATACCTGCTAGGAAAATGCAGAACCCGATGATCCATGATAGTTTAGCTCTTCTTTCTTGTTCACCATTTGCTAATGCTGAAACTACCGTCTCTAGTAGAGAAAATGCCGATGTTAATGTCGCAAATGTAAATAGCGCAAGAAATACAGTCAAGAACAATCCTCCGAATGGAATTTGACTAAATACAGATGGCAATACGATAAATAGTAAGCCTGGCCCTTCTGTCGGCTCCATGCCTAACGAAAATACTGCTGGAAAAATGGCAAGACCTGCAAATAAAGAGACGAATAAATTCAATCCAACAATCGTAACTGCTGATTTTGGTAAACTTTCTTTTTTATTTAAATACGAGCTATACGTAACCATAATCGAAATCCCTATACTAATCGCAAAGAATGATTGGCCCATTGCGAATAAAATACTTTCTGAAGTAATCTTCGAGAAATCTGGTTGTAAGAAAAACTTCACGCCTTGCATCGCATTATCCAGTGTTAATGAACGAATAATAAGAGCGACAAATAAAACGAACAATGCTGGTAGCATATATTTACTTGCTTTTTCAATTCCGTTTTGTACACCTTTTGATACAACCCATATCGTAATGAACATAAAAGCGAAATGTCCAGTGATAGCCCAAACCGGATTTCCAATTGTTTCAGTAAATAACGAACCGTAATTTTGTCCCGGAGTAATAAGTTGTCCAGTTACTCCTCTGAATAAATAAATTAATACCCATCCACCTACAACGCTATAAAACGAAAGTAATATAAAGCAAGTTCCAACACCAAGGCGTCCAATCCAGTGCCATCCTGTATTTGGTGCGATACTTTTAAATGCCCCAACTGCTTGTTTTTGTGTACTACGTCCAATCATAAATTCAGCTATAAGTAGCGGTAATCCAATTAATACAGTAAATAATATAAAGATTAAAAAGAAGGCTCCTCCCCCGCTCTTTCCAGCAATATAAGGAAATTTCCATATTGCGCCAAGTCCAATTGCTGATCCTGCTGCTGCCATTATAAAACCTAATTTCGAAGTCCATTGCTCCGTCTGTTTCATCTTATTTTCCTCCTAATTAAATCCTTTTATATAAATAAACAAATTTTATATACCTATCCGAATAAACCCTCCATTTCTTTTTCTATAAAATAAAAAATGGCCCAGCATCTCTTTATATAAAGAGACGCTAAGCCATTCACTTAACGCGGTACCACCCTTATTGATTCCATTATGAATCCACCTTAGTAGTAATCGTTTGATTACAAACCTAATATCGAAGGTTAACCGTTAAGATTTACTAAGAATGTAATTCCGTTCCACCTTACTGCTCCTAGGCGAGTTCAGGATGTCATTTGACTATGTCGCACCAACCCATAGCTCTCTGTACAAATACATGACCTTACTACTCCTATTCAATGCATTTTAATATTTAGAATATATTTTCTTTTGAAATTAATATGAAGTATATCGGTTATATTTATAACTGTCAAGGGCTATGTTAATTTTTTGTCGAAAAGGATTTTCATAAACCTATATAGAAAATATTCACAAATAAAATATAAGGAGAAAAATATGTTATGTCACTTCTATCTTCACGGCCTGCTGCCACTTGCATTCCTTTGTTTCGTTTTCCTTTTTGAAGTATTAATTCTCCTGCCTCAACATCTACTATTCTACCAAGCTCATCTGTTGTATATTTATAACCATCCTCGGTAATATAACGCACGTTTGGTGCCAGTTCTTTTCTTCCATTTTTCCCTTTAATAATGTGCTTCCCAAGGTCCCCCTCTTGTATTTCCGTTATCTTAGGAGGATTACCCGTACCCTATGTTGTAATCTTAAACCCTCACAATAAAAAAACAAACCACGTAAACCTTATTAAACTTCTTCTTTTTCTTCCACTACCGGCAACTCATAAGCTGTTTTATATTTCATCATGCCATATACAATGTTTACAAGCCTTCTCATAATACATACCAATGCTTGTCCTTTTGTTTTTCCCTCTTTAAGTTTCTTTTGATAATATGCATGAAACACTGGGTTTCTAGGTAACTTACTTCCTTTCGCTACTTGCACTTGCTGTACAGCTAAATTATAAAATAAAGCGTGTAACGCCCTGTTTCCTTGTTTGCTTTTATGTGTCTTACCTTTCCCACCAGAACCAAAGTAAACAGGCGCAATCCCCGCAAATCGTGCTAATTTATTGGCATTTGGAAATCGCCTTGCATCTCCTATCTCAGCTATTAATGCTGATGCCGTCACAAGTTCTATTCCCGGCATCGTCTCTAATTGATAATCTAGTAGATTTACTAGCTGTTTTAATTCTCTTTCGATGTATTTCATTTCCTTCTTTTTAAACTCAATCTCCCGTACAATACTTCTTACTAAAAAGTTTCGCATTTCTTGATACTCTTTCATTGTTTGTCCATCTTCTTTCACAAGCCTTAATATTTCACTTGCTTTCCTTACTGAACATGTATTGTTACTAACATCTAATAAAAAAGCTGTTAATCGCTTTATATTCATCCCCTCTAAACAAGAGGGTGACGGATATTGCTCCCAAAATGCTAATGCTGTTTTTCCATCTAACTCTGAGAAAAACTTTTTATAGCTTGGATAATGATGGTTTAATTGAATATGTAGTTGGTTCTTTAATGCACTTTGTGCTTTTACTAATGCATTCCTTCTTGAAACCAATTGTTGTATCGACCAAAATAAATCGTTTGGATTTACATTTGGTAGTTGCTCAAATTTGTTTACCAATATACGTGCCACACATTCCGCATCCCAACTATCATTTTTTTGTATCATCACTTGGCTCTTTCGTTCTAAAAATGATAAAGCTGGATTTACTTCTTTTACTACCTGTTCGTGATCTACTAAATATTTCGCTAACGCTCTTCCATAACCACCAACATCTTCTAAACCAAATACAACAGCTATCCCATCACACACATATGTCTCTACTTCTAATAAGAACTTCGAAAATGCAGATGGTTTATTCTCAAATTGTATTTCTCCTAGTTTCTCTTGCCAACAATTAATAATAACAGCCGTATGCTGCTCTTTATGTAAATCTACTCCTACATACAAATAGTTCTGCCTATGATGCATAACTCATCCCTCTATTCAATTATTTAGTCATATATAAAAATGTCGGCAACCTTAGTTCGAGCGTTCATCTTCCGATGCGCATAGGTACGCAAGCCTATCCATTTTTCATAACTCTAGTAGTATGTATAGTAAAATGAGCTAATTTTTTAAGTGAGTTTATAAAATAATTGCTGGATGTTTCCCAATTGTTTGTATTTGCCCGTATGTATATATCCCTCGATAAAAGTTCTCTCGGTCTAACATACGTTTCACTTGCACTTTCGTAAACAACTTTCCTTTCTCAGTACAATACCCTTCCCTATTTAGTCGTTCTGCCAATTGAGTTAGCGACCAATGTTTAAAAAAGTGTCTTAATTCAAATAGTCTACGTACAACTATCGCTTTCTCCGCATCTACCTCTAACACTTTTTGTCCTTTCTTTACTCTATAACCAAACATCACACCGCCCCCCCATATCCACCTTGTTCTGCTTTTTTCTTTCTGCCTCTACTTAGCTTTAATGCAATCTCAAGACGTTGATATTGATCTAATAGCTCTAACATACCATTTACTAAAAAGTCATTTGGGTCATGCGTGTATATACTATAATTTGGTTGTTCAATTGCTTTCACATCTACCTTGTGTTTCTTTAGCTCTCGTTGTATTAACACTTTTGCCATATCAGAGCGCCATAACCGAGATGTATTTAGTACAATAACTTTGCGCACTTGATGATATGCCATATCCGACAATAGCTCTTGTAGACCTTCACGTTCAACTGTTAATCCATCTTCATCTACTGTCGCTCCGCTGATTCCTTTATCTTCGTATATGTGAAGCAGTTGTAGTTTATTTTCGATGCAGTACCGTTCAATTTCTTCTACTTGATACGTTAGGCTATACCCTTCACGCACTTGTCCTTCCGTTGAAACTCGTACATAACCAACTACTTTCTCTCCCATATTGAGCCCCTTCCCGTTACAGCAATTAAAGTCCCTGTAACGTTTACCCGTTTTTTGCGGATAACGTATGCATAACGTCCATCCGTTAAAACGTACTTTACGATGACTTCAAAAAATAACACAACCCTTTATTTTTTCCTCTACTATCGTCGTACACTGTACATAGCCACTACAGTCTATAAAACAACAATAAAAATTTAACACTTAATGCACTTATAAAATTATAGTGCTCTTTTAAATTTCTACGCTAAAACGTAAAAAAGCACTTGTTGCCTTTAATTGACAATCAAGTGCTTTAAGTTCATATGTTTTTAAGTAGCATAAATTTGTAAGTTTTGTAGTAACAGTATGACACCTTTTATATGTCATGACAACTACTACGTTAAAACTTACGAGTTTGTACGAGCTCGTTAGTTTAATATACATTCCATGTGTTTATATTCATCGCCATGTAAAATGTCATCTCGCCTAAGCTCGTACCTCGTTTTCTTATTCTATCATTGCACATAGTACTCTATGATGGTACAACCATCATAGAGTACATACTTTCAAAAACTACATATTTTTTCTTCACTTTTCTTATAAGTCTATATATTTCACTTTAACATGGAATGTTAAGTTTTGTTATATTACTTATAAAGTTATTATAACCACTTTTATTGTGTTATCTCTCTAGAAAATACTATTAAATAAAAAAATTGTTTTTTTATACTTTTTCATCCATCTTCTGCTTTAAATATTCAGCAATTTCTGTTTGCCCTCTTTCAATAGCAAATTCATAAGCTCCCATATCTTTCATAGTATCCCCTGTATACTTAACAGTAATATCAATGCCATTCTGAACAAGATACTTTACAACATCAAGATGCCCACCATAAATCGCTGAGAATAAAGGATTCCTATTCGGGTCACCAACATCTAATATTGCACCCTTATCAAATAAGTACTCTACAATACTAATTTCACCTTCACTAGCCGCATGTGCAATAGGCGCTGACTTTGGTACACCTTCGTTTATGTTAATATCCATACCAGATTCAACTAGAGATTTTATCATATCCAGTTTACCAGCTCTAGTCGCAACATGTAGCCACGTTCCAAAAGGTGTTACAAAATCAAGTAAACTTTTATCAGTAATAATTATCTCTTTCGCTTGTTCTATATCACCATTCTTAATTAAATCATAGATTTTTATTGCTTTCTCCTTATTATCCATAGAATCCTCCTAAAATATCTTTATTTCATTGATGCTGCTTCTTCACCTAGTAGTTTAAGCATTTCAACCATTTTTTCACGAGTACCACCAAAACTATCTACTGCTTTCAACTTATCAATAATATGTTGAAGACGTTCTATACCGTGTTGTCCTGCAATTCTATTTGGTGCCCAAACAAGATTTTCTTCACCAATTATCGGTTCTATTCCATACCTTTTTAATATTTCTTGACCTTCTTGAACAAGTTCTTTTTGCTTCTGGCCAAGACCTTTTTTAAATAGAATATGATGTGCATGTGGATCTATCATTGCAGCAGGTGGGTCACCTATAAGTCCTCTAAGATACTTACCAAAATCAAGTTTAATTAATGCTTCATTATATTCTTTATTAATGCCTAAATCAGACATCTTTTTACTAATCTCAGACAACTCATCTACACTAAAAGTATTATTTTGAATAGCATTTTTAAGCTTATTCATCTTTGTGGCATTGACACTACCAGCCTCGACTATATCATCAAGATAATTGCTTACAGTGTTACCCGTACCCTTAACACCCTTCTCTCCAACACTTTTCATATACTGATAAGCATCTTTCAGAGAATGCTGTCCCATCTCTCGGACCATTCCTACTCCAGGCATGACGTAGGCTTTTCCTAAACCTGGGATCCATTTGTACTCCAGTAATGTTTTTACTGCGTACTGAATCTTTTCATTCCCCTGCAAGAAAGTTGTTTTTACGGTTGTGGCACCTTTGTTCCATAAGCTTCCGATTTTGTCGGCAAAGCCTTTTGCTGTGGAGGCTACAAAGTTTACACCCTCTTTTACTTTGTGGGTGGCTGTTTTTATTCCATCGACCGCTGCTTTTCCAGCTTTTCCAGCCACCATCGTTATGCCTTCGCCTAGTCCTTTTCCTGCTTTTACAATTGTCTTCCCGAAGCTAGAAGCGACATACTTTATTCCTTTTCCAGCAAGACTCGCGACTTTTCCGATAGGAACAAAGTTTAGGAGTGTCCATCCTGCAGCGATGAGTCTTTCTTTTGTTGATAATTCTTTTCCTGTAATAGGGTCTTTACCGGTAACTGCACGAATTGCATCATTAACTCCGATGAATTCAGCTGCTCCTTCTATTCCTTTTTCCCACCACGATTTTTCATGTTTCTTTTCTTTTTTATGGGTTTCTTTCAATTTTTCAGTTTGTTTCTTTTGATATTCTTCATCTGCTTGACGAAACTTTTGAGCGATACGCCGTAATTCTTTTTCTGTAACCTGTAAGTTACGTATGTAAGATTCCATGAGTCTCATTGATCTCATATATTCCCCATAAAAATGCTGACTCGTCGCTCCTTGCCATTGCATTTGAATACTAAACATGGATTGATTGAGATTTTGTTGTATATTCTGGCTGTGTGTTTGCATCTCTGATATATTTTTGGCAATTTGTTCGAGTTGTTCAGGTTTGACTTTAATCTCCAAACCTTCTCCCACCTTCCTCTATTTTATACCAAAAAGAAATAGAACTGCATCAATTTTTACTTATTCTCTTTAGAGAAAACATCAAAAATACTGTTATCACAAATCGCTTCAATTTCTTCCTTTACAAATAATTTTTGAAATTTTGTTCCTGGGTTCAATATGACATTTGCCTCTAAATCTATCGTTTTCAATAATTCAACTGCATTCATAGAGACATACGGACATTCTTCTGGAATAACCATTTCTAGATGCTTTAAATCAGAATACAGTGGTAACATTAATCCTGCTTCCATTTCAAAATAATGAATTTGTAATTGTGTATTATTAGTAGAAATCAAATTTCCTTCTTCATCTACACTTGTATCCCCTTTGACAGAAGCAACAACAAATAAATTTGATTTCTGTAATATCTCATAAAAATAGCCTCTTTTTTCTTCGTTTTGTAACGCTTCCACTAACGCCTCATCTAATGGACTAATTTCTAGTAAACTCATTAACTTTCACTCCTTATTTGGAATAAATTTCGCCATCTTACCTAGGGTAAGATGGCGAAATTTATTACTTTATTTTTTAGTAGCATTTTTTATCGCTTGTAGTCCATCATTTGCTTGGCTACGAACATCCTGCGGAACATGTTTATAATCTGCACGGCTTACAAATTCAAAATACTGATATGCAGTATTTAAATCATTTCCCTTTAATTTATTTTGCCCCACTTTAACCATTTCCTCTGCAATTTGTCTTATTTTCGCTTTACTTTGTTCATTTGCATATCCATTTTCAATAGCTGTATTTGCATAAGCTAATGCTGTTGCAATATCTTTCACATTTAAGCTATTACCATATTTCGCGAACGATTGACTTGCTACATTGAAATCATTCAAGTAATCAATAGAATTTCTAATTACGTCTTGGAAGCCAAGTCCTTGCGCACCAGGCGTTGTATACATTAATCGGTATAAATTCATAGCTCTTGCAGGATCAGACACTTCAAATCCACGTGCTTTATTTAATAACTTATTAAAAATGTTACTCATATCTCCTGCGTCAGCTATACCACGTTCATAAGCTTGTCCATAATAATATAATGCATTCAATTGACTAGCTTCATCACTCTTACTATTTTCATAACTTGCTAAATTCAACAACTGAATACCTTCTAATTTCTTCGTTGCTTCCTTTATTTTCTCATTGAATCTTGTATCATCCACTATAGCTGGTGAAATATCTTTTAAATATACAATTAATTCAAGGGATGGTTGAACAGATTTTTTAACTTCACTTTGCCATCCAGAATTACCCTTTAAATTATTCCATTGCTCCATAGTTTGATTCCAAAGGAAGTTTGTATTTGTTTGTAATTTTTCAAATGCATGAGCATGTTTATTTTTATTACGAATAGAGTTCGCCATATATAATACAGCGTTATAATAATCTTTCTCTGCTAATGCCTGATCTGCCTTTACTTCTAACATTACAGGTAAAGATAACGATTTTGCCTCTTCTCTCTGCTCAGCAACTACATTTTTAACATTTACGATAAAGTGATAATTTTGTAATGCCATTTCTGCAGATGTCTCTTCTGCTTTTGATTGTGTTAATAAGTTCTCAACTGCATTTTTCAATTGATCCTTCAATGTGTTTTGTTCTTCACCTTTTGTCTGATCAATGTATTGATCTGCTAGTACAATTGCTTCTTTCCACTTCGCTTCGTTCATATACGCTGTTACCTGTTCAATCGCCCATTGTCCAGGTGTTTTTACTTCATCTTGCTTTTTACCATCTTTATTATCTTTTTGTTCCTCATTCTTTTTATCTTCTTTATTATTTTGTACTTCTTCTTGTTTTGCATTTTCTTTATTCGTTTGGATTTCTTCTTGTTTTACATCTTCTTTATTTGTTTTTGATTCTTCTGGCTTCGAATTTTCTTTATTCTCTTGTTTTTCTTCACCTTTTGAATTTTTAACTTCATTTTCAGTCGTTGGTTTTCCTGCTACATTTTTATCTTTTTCTTTTCCTTGATTTAAAACTGGCACAGTTGGAACTTCAACTTTTCCTTGTACCATTTGTTCCAATTCATTTTCAAGCATTTGATTAAAAATAGCTTGCACTCGATCGTAAGCCTGCTTTTGCAAGTCTTCATCTACGCCTTGTAATACGGAAGTTAATAAATAATATTTACTTAAAGCTGCATTTACATCTCGTTTTTCTTCATTAAGCGCGGCTTTAAAAATGTCTTTAGATAACTTTTCTATAACAGATTTCTTATTTTCTTTAAAGTATTCAAATTCTTGGTCATTAAAAGCAGGCTCTTGATATAAAGTTAATTGATTTCGAATATAAAATAGTTGCTCATATTTTGAACTAGCTACTTTTTCAAATTGAGCGGAATCTTGTGCTGCTAACAATAATGCTGCTTTATTTGCTTCTGTTGGTGAAGAACTAACTTGAGAAATAAGCTGTAAATCATTACGATTCTCTATATTTTTCATACCATCAATTAGTTTCAAATGATTTTGTGCCTTATAAAACTCCCCAAAAAATACTGCACTAGATTTCTCTCCATTTGCTGTATACCATTCTACAAGAATATCCCCTGTTTTTGGCGATACTGTAATTGTTGGACGTATTGGATCCACTGGTGGTTTTGGGTCTACCGGTGGTTTTGGGTCCACTGGTGGTTTTGGGTCTACCGGTGGTTTTGGGTCCACTGGTGGTTTTGGGTCTACCGGTGGTTTTGGGTCCACTGGTGGTTTTGGATCCACTGGTGTGTTCGGATCTACAGGTGGCTTGGGATCCACTGGTGTGTTCGGATCTACAGGTGGCTTGGGATCCACTGGTGTGTTCGGATCTACAGGTGACTTTGGATTCACTGGCATACTTGGATCTACAGGTAACTTTGGATCCACTGGTGTATTTGAATCTGCTGGTAGCTTTGGATTATCTACTACCGGCCCACCCATATTTGTTGGCAGTTCCGGCTTTTGTGGCATTGGTGCGTCTGACAATTTAATCTGTGGATCTTTCTTTTCCACCAACACATCATCTGGCTTATACGTCATTGGTGTAATTGGTGATTTATTATTTCCGATTAGGTCTGCTAAATTAACAGTTGGTTTTTCGCCAGGTTTTTCATCTTTTTTTGCAGGATCACCAACTAAATTTGGGAACATAGACTGTAAGTTGCTTCCTGTAATACGATCATCTTTTTTCTCTTCTGTATTACTTGCTAGTTTTACAGTTTCTCTTCCCGCTGTGCTAAAGCCTTTGTCATACACAAGATATCCTGACGTTCCAAATAAAGCTACCGACATTACTGATATAGCAACTTTTTTCCCTAGGTTATTATTGTTTTCCTCCATGCCTTTTTCCCCTTTTCCTATCTTTATTGAATCCAGCCGTTTGTTTTCATTTCTGCTAGTTTTTCTTGTGCTGCTCTTACTTCAGCTTCATTTTCATTTGCTTGTACTGTTTTTCTTAAGAAGCGGCTCGCTTCTTCATATTTTTTCTGTTTAATTTTGAACATTCCAAATGCAAAGTTCACATGTGGATCTTCATCATTTTGTGAGTATGCTTCTGTAAAAAATTTCTCTGCTTCATTTCCTTGTCCCACTTTATCGTATAAAATCCCTATATTTACAAGCGTATTTATGTCGCGAGTCCCACTGTTGACAACTCTATTGTAAGCGTCCAATGCTTGTTGATACGCAGCATTACTCTTTGCACCATCTCGCGTTTCGTAAAATTGACCAGCTTCATAATACACAATTCCAAGTTGATTTAATAATTCTATATTTTTCATATCTTTTTGAATCGCAGCCTGTAATACTTGAGATGCCTGTTGATAATTCATTTCTTTTTTCGCACTATCAATTAGGTTTGTTTTATTCCAAAGCACATATAAATTTGAAAGTTCAATTGTATATATGGCATTCTTTGAATCTTGTATAATAGCTTCTTTAAAGAAAGACTCCGCTTTGTCTAACTGCACAGTTGCTGTTGATAGTTGCCCTTTTAAATACGAAACAATTGCCTTATCCTCATTTGTCTTCGTACTCATTTTGACAATAACATCTTCTGCTTTTTCAAATTCTTTCATCTTCATATGACTTACAGCTAAATCTCGCATAGCATCTTTTTTATACGGTTCAATTCCTTTTGCATTATTCGCTAATGCTTGTTCAAAATTCAACACTGCTTCTTGATATTTTCCGATGCGGAAATTTGCTGAAGCTAATAAATAGGCAGCTTCATTATTTTCTTTATCAATTTCTCTATCCTTTATTAATTTGGTAATATAATCGATTGCAATTTTATTCTTTCCTTCAGCAACGTAAATTGTTGCTAATTGAAGATGCGCTTCGTCTCTTCCTTTCACTGTAATTGCATGACCAACAGCCTCTTCTGCTTTTGTATATTTTTTATCATGATAAGCTTGTCGTGCTTGTTCCATATATTTTTGATATTTAGCGTTTGTTGTATAGAAATAAAATAACGTTGAACCACCTATAACAACTACTACTATTGAGCCAATAATCAAAATCCGTTTTTTATTCTTTTTCCACCATTTAGAAAAAGCAGACGGTTCACTTTGTTCATGCGCTACTGTAAGTGGTTGATTCGATGCTTTTGCATTTAAAATTTCATCATCTATATCATATTCAACTTGTTTTTTTGTTTGTTTCCGACTCTGTAAAATGCTATTAGGAACTGTAATTGTGGCTGCTATTTCTTGCTGCGGCTGTGTTCCTTGTTCTTCTTTTATCTCTTCAATAATGCTTTCAATTTCCTTTTTTAACGCATGATCAATGTTTGGAAATTGTACGATTCGTGAATAGACGAAACAAGCAAATTCTGCATTGTTTTCTCGTTCCAATTCAGTAGCTAGTTCCAAATAAATTTGTAGTACCTTTTTTTGATTTATTTCAGGCTCTTGACTCTCCATAGTTTGAATGATATATGCGAGTTCTTGTTTTAGAGCTGTTGATGGATTAAGTGAATTGAAAATTTTTTTATATTCATATAATGCCGCTTGTTTAAGTCCTCTCTCTTCAAACAATCTTGCAATTTCCAAACATTTCGATACAAAAAGAGAATGTTCTTGTGCTGACTGCCTTTCCGCATCAATTTTTATTATTTCTCTTGCGCTATTAAATGCATCGTACCACTGTGCAAAGCTTGGACATTCTGCGAAAGAGTTACTATTCCATGCCTGCTTAAACAGCCTAGCAATTTCCCCATTCCATTGATTATGTAATACTTGCTGAAGTAACGTATATCTTTCACATTCGGTCTGCATTTCTTCCGTTTTAAAGTAACTTGCATCCGTCCATTTTGTATTTCGAACTTCTTCACTACACCAGCTTAATATTTCTCCTAATAAAATAGCACCAGCAAATCGATCGGCTTCTTTTTGCCATACCCCGCTTTTTAAATACATTGGCGCATAACCCGCTGAACCTGCTGGCAATAACGAAGGTCTTTTACTTTTTGGCCCATACATTTGCTCAACATCAACAAGCTCAATACGGTGTTGACCTTCAATAGGATTTTCACTTAAAAAAGGTATTAGTATGTTACTAGATGACAAGTCATTATGAGCAATCTCATTTTCTTCCATTGTTTTAAGTGTTGTTAGAAATGCTTCTGCAATAAAAAAACATTGCTGTTTTGATAGCATTCGTTGCTCTTGTAAAATATCAGCCCAAGTTGGCCCTTCAATCCAAGGCATCACAATACTATTCGCAAGATCTTCTGACTTTTCAATTACAGATGTATGTTCTTCTTTTGTAACAATGTAACGTGAACATACTTTAAGACCCGCTATAGAAGAAAGTGGTTTTAAAAATACTAATTGATGTTTTTCATCACGATAGCGTTCCTTAAAAACTTTTAATGCGATTCGATCTACACTATTTTCATGTTGTAGCTGATATACCGTTCCTTGTCTACCTTCTTGCCCATATGGCATATCAATCCCAATAACTGCTGGATGCTTTGCAAAATGATAAGCATCTTTATTAAAAACAATTTTTTCTCCCACTTCTGGTCTGAATCCCATTTTATCCCCTTACTCTCATATGACAATTTTTAAAGAAAAGGCCAGGAACAATAGCTCCTGGCCTTTTGCAATTGTTCTGCTATTAATATGAGTTATCTGCGTTACGGAAGTTAGTAGCAATGTTTTTCAAATCGGCAGAAATGTGTTCTAGAATCGGAATGTATTTTAGCATTTCTTGTCTAGCATCACTAAAGTTCGCTCTGAACTTATCTTGTGTTGCCCCAGACCATTGCCCATTTAAACTTTCAATGTCATTTCCAAGGTTATTGATTTGTTGTTGAGCTTCAGCTGCTGCGTTTGTAAAGCGTCCAGCAATTTGATCAAGTTGTTCAGGTGTAATTTTAATTTGTGTCATCCTGTATTTCCCCTTTCAATCTACTAATATTATAACAATTAGATTATAAACTATATTCACACTATTTTTAAAGGGGTAATTCACAAAAAAATAGTATTTTTTTGTAAATTACCTAATTTTATACTCTTTTTTTAGATTCTAACCATTTCCTAGCAACCTTTTTTGTTAAATCATGTAGTAAATGTAGCGGTGTAAAAGCACATTTTACTTTCATAGGTTGTCTGCGTATAAAATATCCTTCCCCGCTTTGGAATTCTTGATCCATTTCTGTATGCTTAAGCTTTATATTAAAGAAATACACATCATTATTTTGTGTGGTGCCTAATAAATAACTAAAGCTTCGTTTTCTGATTTCCGCAAACCATTTTTCATGTGAATAATTAGTTACACTTGAAGTTGTAGCAGCTGCAACAAAATGGATCCCTTTATTTCTTCCATTTTGAACAATTTGCTCTATTTTATTTTTCGCATCAAAATCAGTAGATAATAACGCCAGCATTTGATCAATATCATCAATAACAATAATAATCCTCGAATATGGAAACTTCATTTTTTCATTTGGATTTAAAGACGGCATGACTACTTCTCTGTTATTTATTACTTCTAGCAACTCATCTAACATTTCTTTTAATTGTATTCCATCTGTAATTCGCTTTTTAACATGAGGTAATTCTCCAAGAGCTAAAATACCAGTTGTTTTTTCGCTTAAATCAATCATGAGTAATTCAATTTCTTCAGGTGCATGTTGATAGGTAAGAGAAAAAATCAGTGTTTGTAATAAAGATGTCTTACCACCTTCAATTCTTCCGCCAATGAAAATATTTGTCATTTCTTCCAATGAAAAGTTTTGCAAGCGAATATCTTCTGTTTCGATACCTACACAAATTCGCGATGATTCTGATTGTTCTAGCATATCTTCAGCAAACAACTGTTTTGGAACCATTGGAATTGATTTCGCTTTCTCTCCAGTCCATGCCCCATTCATTTTTTGAATAATTGTTTTTAATTGCTGAGAATATTCCAATTCATTTTCTCCGATAAAAGGCAATGCTGCTTGGAATAGTTCTGGGGGCTGCCCTTTCACTAAACCACGTCCAGATGGTACATCAATTAATGGGAATTTTGGTCTTCCAAGTAAACTATAGTATTCTGTTCTATCTTGCAATTCAAACGAAATCGCCATCGGAATATTGTTACGAACACGGTCAAACATATCATTTGTTTGGTTGAGTGAAAAATGAAAATGAATACCGTACGTACTTGACTCACGTAATAATAGCTCTAAAATTTCATTTTCCTTCTCATACTCACTTCGGAACCTAATATAACCATCTATCATTACGACAATAACTGGAATCTTTCTTTCTACCATTCGGTTATACATCGCGAAAGATTTTGCTCCCACATCAGAAAAACATTCTTTCCGATATGTGACTTCCTTTTTCAAAGAGCTAAACAATCGTTTCATTTTTTCAATTTCGTCTTCTTGTACAATTCCACCCATATGTGGTAAATCTTTAAAGTCTAAAAACATGCGACCAAAATCAACCACATAAAAGTTTACTTCCTCTGGCGTATGAGACAGTGCCAGAGACATAATAATTGTTTGTAAGAAAGTCGTTTTCCCTGTACCTGGCATACCGTAAATATTTAAATGCCCCTCTTGTACATCTAATTTCAAAGGATACTGCGCTTGATTTGCCACATCGTCGATTAATCCTACCGTTAACTGCAATTCATCTTCTCTTTGCTTCCATACATCCGCATTCCAATTCTCTATTTCATAGAATTGATTTAATAATAGTTTCTCTGGTAAAGGTGCTAACCAAGGTCCTGGTAATGCTTTAATATTTTCTTTTTCTGATACGCTCTGTACATATTGAATAAAAGCTTGTAATTGCTTTGGACTATTTGTCATTGGTTTTGGACGCTTTTTCACTTTTATTCTTTCACCTGAAAGCTTAACTTCTGTAAAGTCAACAACATCAAGAACTTTCTCTTCATCTGGATTATAAGGTGCTCCGCTCCATGCAGATTGAAATAACTCCAATACTTCATTGCTGCCAACTTGTAGATATCCTCGTCCCGGTACATTGATTTTAGATGCATCTGGAATCTTTAGCATTTCACGACTATCCGCATCATCTTGTACACGTAAACAAATTCGAAAACGCGAGTTACTCCAAATCTTGTCATTTACAACCCCAGAAGGTTTTTGAGTTGCTAATAATAAGTGAACTCCTAATGTCCTTCCTATTGCAGCGACACTAATTAGCTCGTCCATAAATTCAGGTTGTTCCTTTTTCATTTGAGCAAACTCATCAATGACAATAAATAAATGTGGTAAAGGTTCTTTTTCACGCCAACGTGTTTCATAATATTCATCTAGATGTTGGACATTTCCAGCCTGAATGAATAATTTTTGTCTCCGCTCTAATTCTGCCTTTAATGAAATTCTAGCACGCTCAATTAAGTTTGGATCTTCTAAGTTCGTAATAGATGCAATAATATGCGGTAATCCCGCAAATGTGTTTGACATTCCGCCACCCTTATAATCAATAAGCATAAATGCCATCTCATGAGGATGATAGGTTGCTGCTAACGCTGCTATTATAGACTGAATAACTTCACTTTTTCCTGATCCTGTTGTACCAGCCATTAGACCATGTGGACCATGCCCTTTTTTCTCTATTTTATCGTGAATATTTAGAAAAACAGGCTTACTTCCTTCTCTTACACCAATTGGAACCGGTAATGAAGTCGGATATCGATTTTCTTTCCATCTCTCTAGCACTTGTAACTCTTCCATTTTCTTAGCTTGAAACAAGTCTAAAAATGTTAATACTTTCGGAATGTTGGCTGCTGTAGAACTTTTCATCCGAATCGGAGCAATGCTTCGCGCTCCTAATTCACATCGTTCGAATGAAAGTCGATCTACTTTAAAACTAACACGTGTTGTCCCACTATTTTCAGCTGAACTTGAAAACGTTTCTACTAACTCACCATTTTCTCCATTTAAGCTTATAACAAGATCACATTCCATCGGCAATCTTTCTCTTTGTTCTGCAAATATAAACGTAGATGCTCCGACACTTTCCCCTTCTCTAAGTAACATTGGGATTAGAGGATCATCTTCTAAAAATTCTCGCGCGGATAAGAAAAAGACATACATTGGGATTAAAGGTATTTTCGCATCTGCCTGTGCAGAGGAATTATAAATTCTACGCATATTAAGTGGTGTGAACAACGCTTCAGCTAATTTCTGAGCGTCTTGTTGATTTGCAGATAGAAAACGCATACTTCTCTGCTCATCCCATACGTGAGGAAGCCATCTCATCCAATCCCACTGTTTTTTCTCCTTCTCATGATAAAAAGCTGCTATTTTCACTTCATTTGGCGCATGATGTGTCATAATTTGCGTCGTTACAATTCGAATAAAGTTCAACCTATCTTCTTTATTTCCAACTACACCAATTACATCGTTTTTTTTCAAAGAAATTGAAATATGTCCATTAGGTATCGTATTAAAATCCCTTTTCACATTTTGTGCTTCTGTAACTAATGGATTTTCTTCATAACCTTTCTGCTCAGGCACCTTCAACTCTACAAGAAATGGTCTCTCACCTGTTCCAATACGAATATCTAAAAAGTCCGGACTTTCAGGTGTTCGCTCCCATAAATTACTTTCTCGGTTTTCAATTCTTTGCACACTTTTTAAAGGGCTTGGATTTTGTGTAATTAAATATTTTGCTTGTTCAACCTTTAACGTATCTAATTCCACTCGGTGCTTTTGAATTTGCTCTAAGTATCTTGTTTGCAATTGTTCAACCAATTGACGGTGTTCTTTCTTTCTACGTAAATGCCCCATCGATGTAAATATATATGACCCTAACATAGGAATACTAGAAACCATCATTAGCGGCATATAGCTTGAATTCATTTTCATAACCTTCATCATCACAAAGTATAATACTAGAGTCAAAATTGTCATCGCCGCTGGCAATATCATCGTTTCAATTGAAAATTTCGGCTCCTCCGGTATATTCGGCGGATCATGAATAATAACATCCCCTGTGGGTATATCTACTTTCACACGCGGAGAGCGTTGAAAATATGGTGATTTTTGCACAAAACATTTCTCCTTCCCCATTCAAAAACTATTACTCAATGATTTTCCATACATAATCTTCTTCACTAGAAGATATATCTGGTTTAACAGGTTCATTATAAACTTCTTCTGCCGATAACATTTCAAAAGAAGGAATAATAGCCCCCTTTTTATATAGCATTACATATTGTCCATCCCAAACATCATTATCTCGCAAAGTTTCATCATTCCGAATAGAATGCCACTCTTCATTATCTTTTGCCACTTTAATTTCATAGATACTGCTTAATGCTTCATCTATTTTTTCATGATGTAAAATCGCTTCAATAATTTGCACTACTTTTATATCATTAGGAATCGCAATATCTATTTCTTCATTTGATTGTTTTATGTACGTCACAATAATCTCTTCCACGTTTTATTCACCTTTTTCCATCGTGTTGTTACCAAGAAATATCTAAAAATGAAATATCATCGCTTGTCGGCGAGCACTGCGCCCTCTCGATTTCTGCTAAGACTTCCTCAAAATTATACTGCATAAGCGACATAAGCCCGTCTGAATGAATAACCATCCGATTAGCTTCTTCTCTGGATAATGTCTTTGAAAAAACCTCCAATTCGCCACCAATAATGCCACGATGTGTAGACCATCTTTTCTCTATATTTCTCTCAAACTTCATTACATTCAAACAATTCTTCTGCTTTTGAAACAATTGTACAAATGAATCACCATGTGTAACTATTGTTACATATACTTTATCTTCATTTGGAATGAGTTCTATTCTCCCGCCAATAAACATAGCTTCACTACCCTGTTTTCTCTTTTCTTCCAATACATCGCGAAGTAGCCACGGTGTTTCTTCCGGCAATTGAAATGCCCTCACTTCCTCTAATCCTTCTTCTTTCCACTTTTCCAGCTCTTCATTTAATAGGGCTGAAATATCCTGTTCTTTTCCCTGAAATGTTTCAAATAAATGTAATAATTTCATACCAAGAAAGTTCGCAGCGATTTCGCCATGAAAAGACATTCCTACTCCATCACATAATACGAACATGAAACGAGTTCCATTATCTTGAAATGCGAGGAAGTCTTGTCCACTTTCATTTAAGTCCTGTGTTTCTTTAGCTCTTACATAACTATATCGATATGTAAAATGTTCACTTTTCTTCTCCTGTAATACCGTTTCTTTTTCTTGTGACAGGATATAATTCACTTTATTCATCTCCCCTATCGAACAGGCGTCGCAGCGGACATTTGAAATCCAAGTGACACTAAATCCGCATTTGTACCAGGAAACATCATCACTGCACCATCCCCAATATGAAAACCATACTCAGTCATCATCTCACGGTAGCTTTGAGGGATAGGTGATGAAAGTCGTTGCAACTTTGCTCCGTACTCATCCGTAATTTCTGTATTTGGCATAATACCTTGCCACTTCTTTATATTAGTAATTTGGTCTTGCATAATTTCATCTGAAATAAAAATATTTTCAATTAACACATTTCCATCAGGTACAGACATATCCATAATTCTTCGCACAATTAATTCTGGATCTTCACCAGTTGAAGCACCGTCTGTCATATGACAGACCACAGGAGCTGGCCCATCTTGTAAATTTGGTAATTCCATTTGCAATAACTTCTCCACTACAGAGAAAGCTTTTGCTGTATCAGTTAAGCGATGCGTTTGGATTTTTTCTAGTGGGCGCAGTCTTGCTACTTCGTCTATTGTTTTCACCCCACCCAATAGATCAAAAACATGATCGCTATAGGCTAAAATAGATAACTTATACCTTGGAAGCAGGCGACTACCTTTTGTTGAACGAAATACCATTTGGCGAATCGCTAAAGAAAGAGCATCCGTTACAATATCAATTCTTCTTTTTTCTTCTCCGCCTGCATCCATCATTTGATTCATTGATGCGCTTACATCCAGAAGATAGATTATATAAGCTGGTGTTTGTTGTGTTGCTTGAGTTTGATATAACATGTTTCATACCCTTCCATACATTATTATGTGAACTATTTTTATATTCATATTTTATTATAACTTATGAATTTTCTATTTCTCAATTCATTATCAAATTTTCTTGATATAATTTACATATTTTCACACGAAAAAACCATTATCATTCCCTTTAACATATGTTGAAATGCACAAAACCCTTCTATATTATAGAAGGGTTTTAATGTTATGGTATAAGACGTGTACAATCCCTCGGAAAAGCACTCGCTTCTCTTACATTCAATAATTCTAATAGCTTATACACAACTCGTTCTAATCCAATTCCAAAACCACCATGTGGCGGACAACCGTATCGGAATGTATTTACATAAGATTGAAATTTATCTGGATGTAATCCTTTTTCTTTAAAAGATGCGAGCAACATTTCATGATTATGAATTCGCTGTGCACCTGACGTTATTTCTAATCCTTTATATAATAGATCAAATGAATCCGTTATGGCTTCGTTCTCCTTATTCGGCATTGTATACATCGGTCGCGATTCTTTCGGATAATGTGTAATAAAGACAAATTCACTATTATATGTTTCCTTCACATATTTCCCTAATAACTTTTCACCTTCTGTATCTAAATCCCCAATCGGCGATTCTTTCCGGTATTTATTTTTCAAAATATCTTGTGCTTCTAACAATGTGATTTTAGGAATTTCAGTAATGACAGGTACTTCTATTTGTAATAGTTGTAGTTCTTTCTCGCATGTTTCTCCTACTTGTTGAAACATATATCGTAAAACATCCGTTTCTAATTGCATCACTTCATAAAAATCATTTATAAATCCAAGCTCTACATCTAACGATATATATTCATTTAAATGTCGTGAAGAGTTATGATGTTCCGCCCGGTACACAGGAGCAATTTCAAAAACACGTTCAAGTCCTCCCGCTACCATCATTTGTTTATAAAATTGTGGTGATTGAGCTAAATACGCTTCTTTTTGGAAATATGAAAGCTTAAAAACATTTGCTCCTCCTTCTGCCCCTTGCGAGACAATTTTCGGAGTAAATACACGTGTGAAATCGTTCTCTATTAGAAATTCACTAAAGCTTTGAACGAGTGTAGATTTCACTTTAAAAATCGCAGCGATTCGCTCATGTCTTAATGATAATACCCGCTCATTCAATAGTTGATCTAAGCCAACCTGTAACTTCTTCTTATTTATTTCAAATGGAAGTTGTTCTGCACCATTTAATACTTTCACTTCATGAGCAAGTACTTCAACCCCTAATTCTGTTTTCGTTGTCGTTACTATTTCACCAATTACTTGGACGACACTTTCAACATCAACTTTATATCCAGCTAACTCGTTTTCTAATACACATTGAACAACTCCGGTACGATCCCTTAATAATAAAAAACTAACATTGCCTAGATGACGAATCTTTTTTACCCATCCTTGTAGTAATACAACCTTTCCGCTATGCTCCGTACATTCTCGTGTGAGTGAACGCTTCATTATTTGATCCATTATATTTCCCTCCATTAATTTTATTTTTATTTACGTTATTGTTATTGTTGTTGTCGTCGTCATCATCCACGTTCACTCACCTCCTTTCAAAGAATACAAAAATCCGCCCCTATAAATAGGGACGGATTTTTCCGCGGTACCACCCAAATTGTCATAATGACCATCTTAGTCCTGATAACGGTAGGTACCGTTTGCTTTTACTAATAATCACGTTCAAAGCAACACTCACAGGTGTCTTTCCATCATGCGGTATCGCAATCTTCCCAGCAACCGATTGCTCTCTGTAGACCCTGCATCATGTACTTTTCCTAATCATCACTTTTTATATTTACAGAGTATTCTATCTCTTTATTTTATAAAACGCAAGCTTTTTTAAAATATATTCTGATTTTTCATATCCAATTTTGCACAATCTCCTCTAAAGCCATTCCACGAGAGCCTTTCAATAATACGACATCCTTTTTCGTTATAATTTTCAATACTTCCTCTGCTATCTTAGCTTTATTATTATATGACTGCACTTGTCCTGTAGCATATGTCTTCATCGCTTCTTCCGCCACTATTTCTGCCATCTCTCCATAAGTAAACACATATGAAATATTCTCTTGATTTAACATTTTACCAATTTCTCTATGATAAGTTTCAGCTGCCTTCCCTAACTCCAACATATCCCCAATGACAATGATTTTTTTCTTATAGGCATTTAATTTCTGTAACGTTTCAATTGCAGCCTTCATTGACGAGGGACTGGCATTCCATGCATCATTAATAATCGTAAAACCTGTTTTAGCAGTTAAAAATTGAAAGCGCATATGAGTAATATTTATTTGCCTCAATGCATCCTGTATTTTTTCTGTAGGGACATTGTAAAATTGACCTACAGCGATTCCAACAATCGTATTTAAAATATTATGTTTTCCATGTAAGGGGACATCATACTGTATTTTTGAATCATTTAATTTAAAATGAACACCATATTCATCTAATTGCACGTTTGTTGGAAACAAATCATTTGTATCCTTTTCACCAAATGACTTACATTCTAGAACTAGTACATTATTTTTTCGAGAAAGTAATGTCTCATCACCATTATATAAGAGCAATCCTTCCTCTTTTAATCCGTCTATAATTTCTAATTTGGCCTTCGAAATCTCTTCTCTTGATCCAAGTGTTTCTAAGTGAGACTGTCCAATCATTGTAATTATCGCTACATCTGGCTGTGCTATTTGTGATAAATTTCGAATTTGTCCTTTCTCACTCATTCCCATTTCAAGTATTAAAAACTCTGTATCTCGTTTCATTTCTAAAATTGTTAACGGCAAACCGATTTGACTATTAAAATTGCCCTTTGTTTTATGCACACGATGAGTTGTACTTAAAATCGTGCTTATTATATCTTTTACCGTTGTCTTGCCATTACTACCAGTAATTCCGATTACTTTTACATCTAGCCCTTTTCGATAAAATTGCGCCAATTGTTGCAAAGCAAACAAAGTGTCATCTACAAATATAATTGGTATCCCTTTTGGCGGAGTACCGTAAGACTTTTTCCATAATGAAGCGACAGCTCCATTATCCATTGCTTCTTTCACATAACCATGTCCATCCTTCACCCTAATGATTGGAACGAATAAATTTCCTTCTTTAATGTTTTTGGAATCTATGCAGACACCATGTATTTCTATATGATGAAACGATTCTTGTAATCCTTCTCCATCTACTACCTCTTCAAGTTTTTTCAAATTCATTTGAATCAAAGTATCACCTTCTTCCATTTTATTACATAAAATCCGTTTCATTTACGCATATTAATAAAAATTTTGTAGCGAGGTGTTTATATGAAAAAAACAATTAGTTTCTTTCTCCTATTATTATGCTTAGTTGTAGTTAATGAAACATACGCCTATTCACCAAAATCTTTACCAATCTCTCAAAACTCTGATCAATGGCAAGTGAATATTGATGAACCGAAAAAAACAAGTGAAAATATGCTTCAAGCTAAAAAAGATAAATTTCAAACATATCAATTTTCGGTAAAGAATGTTGGAGAAAACGAAGTATATAACGTACAAGTTGAAGTCTTCCGCAATGAACCAAATATGAAAACAAAATACGAACTCTTTTCCCTAAAAGAAGGTCGTCTAGCAAGTGGAAAAACTGGATTTAGACATGCTAACTTCCCTGTTTCTACAAAATCAGATGAGGTTGACGTTATAATCACTTGGCAAGAACACCCTTTCCGCTCGATGCGAAACGGTCAAAAAGTCGAGTCTAGAAAATTTAAAGAGCATTTTGTTTTTAAAGACGCAAAAAAATAAATGGAATGCGTATAAATTCACACTATCATTGATATAGCTTAATTTACTAGTACCAGTTCTTAAGCAAATAAAAAAGTCGTGGCTTTTAAACGCCACGACTTTTTATATTAATTCGTACTAATTCCTCTCGCTGTCCAAATTCGATCGATTTCCGCGGCATGTTGTCCGCCGTATAAAAGAGCATCTGCTTGCTTAATCGCTTTCGCTCCATCACGGAATTTCGCATTTGGCGTTAATGACCAATGTGATTGTAAAATAATTTTTGTTGCTACATCACGTCCAAAAGATTGCGCCATTTCGTATTGACCTTGAGCCCAAATTTCCCCATCATTATGCACTTCATTCGTTATATCTTTCGGGTATACTTTATTCGTATCTAATCGGCGTAAGCACGTCGGATCTGAACTAGAATAAGCAGCCGCATCCCATTCTCCAATACATGCTTTTCCGTAACCTGTTGTGGATACTGCATCTTCATAAGTAGCACCTAAGAAGTCTCCAAATCCTTCTCCCATCGCTCCACCTTCTGGTGAACTTCCGAAGCCTGGTACTTGATTATCTTGAATAGAATGTCCATATTCATGCGCGATAATGCCCGCATCTTCTGCATCATCTACTCCGCCAGTACCGAAAGTTAAAGCTTTCGTTGATGGTGAATAAAATGAGTTATCATCAGTTGTACCATTTACATTCACTTTAATAGAACGATTATTAATATTGTTAATGCCTAATCCTTGAATGTAACGCTGTAATGTATCAATATGATAATATGACATAACATCTTCAAAACTATCATTTGCACGTGTAAAATTAAATTGTAAGTTTGTAGATTTCGTCTTCGCTTTTGAAGAAATTGTTACATACTCACCAATTAAAAATCCTGTACCATCTAAACCTTTTAACGTAACAGTTTTCAATTGATTCGTTAATGCTGTTGAATCTGCGTCATTATTGTCTTTTAATCCTGTTTTACTACCACTAGATACGACAGGATTAGGTAAAAATACTTTCCCTGTTCCTTCTGCTTTTCGGTTTATATCAACCTTTTTAATTAACTTTCCATTTTCCGCGTCAATAAATGTTTCCCATGCTCCGAAAGGTTTATTCGAATGGACTAAAACTTTGTATACTGGGATAGCTACTCCATCCTCAATAATATATCCAAATTCTTTCTCTGTAGGAGCCCATAGATTTTGCTCACTTTCTCCTCCAACATACGCCATTGATTTTTGTTCAGCATCTTTTTCACTAATCTTATTTGCTATTTCTTTCACACTTTGAACTGCCTGGTAATCAGACACAGCAAGTATTCCTTGTCCCTGTCCATTAAGAGTAACTGTAATTTGTTTTGAAAATACAGGAGCACCATTAACTACTTGTTGGAACCTAACATATGAAGCTACTGATGTTTCTGTTGTAGAAATATATTGTAAGTCTGAAAGGTCCGCCTTCAATCCATATTCCGTAGCATGTCCTTTTAAATATTCAATTGCTTTTTTCTGTGGTGAATAAGCTTCTAGCTTTACTTGCTGTTGTTTTTCCAATGCTGAAACTGTGGAAATTGTCCCCATTACTAATGGTACAGTCATTGCCATTGCCACCATTTTTTTGTTTAACATAAAACCACTCCCCCTAATAAATTGAACCCTTTACCCCATTCCTATAAGGCTATTACTGTCCACAAGTAACGAAATAAAGTGAATCTACGAGTAATTCTATACAAACAATTCTATTACCTTTACATTTTGGGTAAGTGAAATTTTCTCAATATTTATGTGTAAAACGAGAAAAATACTGTAGAAATATATTTCTTTTGTAAATTTCTTTACCTTATGCTTTTTAAAGTAATGTGTAAAAAAATAAGTTATTTTTTACCTAACGGTAGGTTGAAAATAATATTAATGAATGATACGATTTATGTAACCTTTTTTATTAGGAGGACTTATCATGAGCAAAAGTGAAGAAACGCTCTCTTCCATAGTCGAAGCAAGTTATCGACTATTTGCCGGTCACGGCATTGCCAAAACGACCTATACAATGATTGCTGAAGAAGTTGGTATTGCCAAGCCATCTATTTATTATTACTTTAAATCTAAAGATGCATTAATTGAAAGTATTTTTAATGAATTATGTGCAGCGATGCAGTTCTCCTCATTCTTTCATACAGAAGAATTTACGAAAGAGAATTTCATTGAGAAATGTGTTGAAATTGGCTTTAAAATGATAGACGAACAACAGAAAGATCCTTATTTTAATCGTGTATTACAAGAATATGTATTACTATCTTCAAGAAACGATATGTACAAAGATCGATTACTAACTGTACAAACAGAATATTTAAACGGATTTGAATCACTCCTAACAAAAGCAAATGAACTTCAACTCATTCAAAATAAAAATCTAGTTTCAAAAGCTCATATGTTAGCATTAGTTCTTGATAATATTGGGAATTTTATGATGTTACATTTAGATATGGATTATAAACAAATATGGATTGAAGCTGTAAATAGCATTTTTGAAAGCAGGGATTGAAGTGAATACAAAAAAGCGCATTATCGGCTTAGATTTTGCTAGAGCGTGGGCAATGTTTGGAATGTTACTAGTTAATTTCATGGTGATAACAGGGGCGGAAGGAAATGGACCTCCTCTGTTAAAAACCTTTATAACACTTTTTGAAGGTAGAGCTTCTGCCTTGTTTGTTATACTTGCTGGGATTGGCATAACTTTAATGACTAAATCATCTGTTGCTAGCCAAGAGAAAATAAAAATCAATACCAGCCGAATATTGATTTGGAAACGATCACTATTCTTATTTATTTTAGGATTATTATTGTATGTAATGGAATGGACGGGTGATATTTTACACTACTACGGCGTTTACCTTTTCATCGCTGCATTACTAATTACTGTACGAAGAACTATACTAATATGGCTTTCTATCATTATTTTACTTGCTGCACAATATCTCCAACTTACTTTCAACGCCTTCGAAGGATGGGGAGGCACAATCCCATTTATAAACTATATAGACTTTTGGACCTTAACAGGTTTTCTTCGCAACTTATTTTTTAATGGCTATCACCCTATTTTCCCATGGTTTTCTTTCTTCTTAATTGGTATGATAATTGGCAGATTAGATCTTCATAATAAAAATATTAGAGAAAGATTACTCTTACTCAGTATTACAATCACAATACTGACAGAACTTTTATCAAAAGGACTTACACACTTCTTTATTCCATACATCGGCAAAGAGGCAGCTACATTTTTGTTTAACACAGGACCCATTTTGCCCAATATATTATACGTCGCATCCGCTACAGGATCTGCTATTGCTATATTAATAATTTGCCTCTACATTGCTGAAAAACATGAAAATAATTGGTTTGTTACTTCCATTATACAAACAGGACAATTAACATTAACGCATTATGTAAGTCATGTATTTATCGGTATTGGCGCATTGATTGTATTAAATCGTATGGAACATCAAACACTACTTTTCGTTTTATTATTTGCTACTGCATTTTTCATTTTCAGTATTTTATTTAGCGTATTATGGCGAAGGAACTTTTCTAGAGGACCTATCGAATGGATTATGCGGAAAATAACTGATTAATTTATCTTCATACAAAAAAGGAAGTTGGAATGATTCCATCTTCCTTTTTTCTTTAATTAGCCGCGTTTAATTTAATTCGGATCTTTGTCTCACCTAAAGAAAGTTCATCGTCCTCATTCGTTAAGTGACCAAATGTAAATTGCTTGACGAGTAAATTTTCTTCTAATAACTCTTTATGGTTCGTTAATGTATGCTGCAATTCATCTTCTACATCAAGAGTAACATCAACCCGTAAGTTAACTGGTAAATTCAACTGCTTACGATATTCTTGAACTGCACGAATAAATTCACGTGCTACTCCTTCTTGTAACAATTCTTCCGTTACATTCGTATCTAACATTACCGTATATTGACCGTTAGTCGTATTTGAAAATCCTGATTTCGCAACTTTCTCTACTAATACATCTTCAGCTGTTACAACTACTTCTTCTCCTGGTACTACTTCGTAAACTGCTCTTTCTGTAGATACAAAGTGTTGTACTTCTTCTTTTGATAATTGTTTTAGCCAGCCATTTACTGCATTCACACTTTTACCAAACTTCGGCCCAGCCGTTTTAAAATTCAGCTTTAATTGATAGGACGTGTATTTCGTTTCATCGAGTTCAACATGGAATGCTTTCACATTTAGCTCATCCATTACGATATCACGATAAGATTCCCAATCGATATCATTTTCGTTATGCTCAAGTAATACAAGCTCTGCTAACGGCTGTTTTACTTTTAATGAATGTTGATTACGATTACTTCTTCCAAGTTCAACAACTTGTAAAACAGCATCCATTTCCGCTTCTAACTGGGGCTGAATAAGTGATTCGTTTACAACCGGATAATCTGCTAAATGAACGCTTCTTCCTTCTAAATTCAGATGAATATCCTCAGCTACAAACGGTGTAAATGGTGCGATTAATTTACTAATTGTTACAAGCACTTCATGAAGCGTTTCATACGCAGCTGCTTTTTCAGGATTCATACCAGATTCCCAGAAACGATTACGTGATCGTCTTACGTACCAGTTACTGACTTCATCTACAAGCGCCGCGATTTCACGAGCTGCATTCGTAAATTGATAATCATCAAGTGCTGTTCTCACTTTTTTCGTTGTGCTATGCAATCTTGATAATACCCATTCATCTAATTTCGTACGTTTAACTTCATACTTTTCTTTCGGATTATACTCATCTAAATTTGCATATAAAACGTAGAAGCTATATACATTGACTAACGTATCTACAAATTTAGATTTTGCTTCCAGTACTGTTCTTTCAGAAAAACGCTTTGCATTCCACGGAGCACTGTCAACAAGTAGAGCCCATCTTAAAGCATCTGCACCAAACTGATTTACTAAATCAACTGGATCTAGTGCATTTCCTTTACTTTTAGACATTTTCTGTCCTTCCTCGTCTAGAACATGCCCTAGTGATAACACTCGTTTATAAGGTGCTTTTCCTGTATATAGTGCGGATACTGCTAATAAACTATAAAACCAGCCGCGTGTTTGATCAATTCCCTCTGCAATTACATCTGCTGGAAACTGTTCTTCAAACAACTCTTTATTTTCAAATGGATAATGATATTGCGCAAACGGCATGGAACCACTATCAAACCAAACATCGATTACTTCTGGTGTACGATTCATTGTACTTCCGCATTTTTCACAGCACACTTTTACTTCATCTACATACGGCTTATGCAATTCTAAATCTTCAGGCGTTTCTTTCGTACTATGCTTTCTTAATTCGGCAATGCTTTTCGGTGAGAATTGATGATCGCAGCTTTCACATTCCCATACGTTTAACGGTGTTCCCCAATATCTATTCCGGCTAATATTCCAGTCCACCATGTTTTCTAAAAACTTACCAAACCGTCCATGCTTCATATGGTCTGGATACCACTTAACAGAATCATTATTTCGTAAAAATGTTTCTTTAATCTCAGTTGTTCGGATTAACCAGCTTTCTCCTGCATAATAAAGTAATGGTGAATCACAGCGCCAACAGTGCGGATAGCTATGCTCATATTTTTCTTTATGATATAGTAACCCTTCTTTCGCTAAATAACGAACGATATCAACGTCACATTCTTTTACAAACTTTCCTTTTAAGAACGGTACTGCTTCTGTATACTCACCTTTCTCATCTACAACATGTAAAAATGATAATCCTTCACTTTGAACGACTTTATAATCGTCCTCCCCATATGCTGGAGCGATATGAACGAGTCCTGTACCACTATCTGCTGTTACAAAATCTGCTGCAATTACGTGGTATCCATTTGTAACTTCCTTCATCGGAAACGGTGCTGTATAAGATGTGTTTACTAATTCTTCGCCTTTATGAACAGATAATACTTCATAGTTTTCTTTTAATACTTCTTGTACACGTTCTTTCGCAACAATGTATACATATCCTTCTTGTTTCGCTTTAACGTATTCCATATTTGGATGTACGGCAAGTGCAACATTCGCTGGAAGTGTCCACGGCGTTGTCGTCCATCCAAGGAAATATTCATTTTCACTATCTTTTACTTTAAACTTAACCGTTGCGCTTAAATCTTTCACTGTTTTATATCCTTGTGCAACTTCATGTGAACTAAGCGATGTTTGACAGCTTGGACAGTATGGAGAAACTCTATGTCCTTTATATAACAAACCTTTTTCATGAATCGTCCCTAAAATATTCCATACACTTTCGATATATGGATTCTCTAGAGTAACGTATGGATCATCCATATCTACCCAATATCCAATGCTCTCCGTAAATTCACGCCACTGCTTCTCATACGTGAATACACTCTCTTTACACTTTTGAATAAATGGCTCAATGCCGTACTCTTCAATCTCATGCTTACCTGAAATACCAAGTTGTTTTTCGACGCCTAATTCTACAGGTAATCCATGTGTATCCCAGCCAGCTTTTCTTAACACTTTATATCCAGCCATCGTTTTATATCTCGCTACTAAATCTTTAATTGCCCGACCAAGTGCATGGCCGACGTGTGGTAAACCGTTCGCCGTTGGTGGTCCTTCATAAAACACAAACGATTGTGCGCCTTCTCTATTCTGAATTGATTGTTCAAAAATGCCCTGTTCGTTCCACTGCTTACGAATACGTGTTTCTCTCCCTACAGCCGACTCTTTTACATCTACTTTCTTCATCTACAATCACTCCTTTGAATGTTTTAAAAGCACACAAAAAACCCGCCCCTATGAAGTAGGGACGGGTTTACCCGCGTTACCACCCTAATTCTATTAGCTTTTCACTAATAGCACTTAGCAACGTACTAACATACGCGTTCTTTGTAACGGTAGACATCCGTCCGAGCTTACTTTATTCAGCCACGGCTCCTCGGAGATGATTTTCAAATAACGTCTGCACACCGACTTTCAGCAATACACCGGCTCTCTGGAGAACAGCTCACTATTCTACTCTTTCTCGTCTTCAGATTTGTATACTTTATTAAAAGTTATTTTATGCCATTAAACAATTAATTGTCAACTAATTCGAAATATATTTTTATTTATACCCTTTTTCTCTATTCTTATACAATTACTTTTCAAATTCTCGCAATCCTGCTAAATCTTCATCTTCCTCTGCAAGTTCAGCGAAAAATCCTGTTTCATCTTCACGAAGCACAATTTCAAGTTCATCTCTTGCCTCTTCATTTCTGTTTAATGATGTTAAATAACAAGCATGATCGTATCTTGCTAGCAAGTCAGTAGCATCAATTGCTAATATTTCACTTGTTATTTTTTCTGCCTTTGTCGTTTGCCCAGCTCTATGATACGAAGATGCTAAAGCAAGAAGAATTGCTGTTTCATTTGGATGATGTACAGAAGCGTCTTCTAATAACTGAATCGAGTCCTCAATTCTCTCTTGACTTTGATATATTTCTGCTAAAGCAAGGAATCCTCTACTTACAAATGGTGTTTTCTCAATTAATTGCAAGTAAATTTTTTCGGCTTTTCTTTCTTCGCCTAGCTTACATAATACATTCGCTTGTAAAAGAAGTGTATCATAATCATCCGGTAGCTCGCGAACCATTTGTTTCGTTAATTCAAAAGCATCTCGTAACATATCTTCTTCTTCACACTCAATGAAAAGATTTACAAGTTGCTTCGCTACATCATAATCCCACTTATTTTCTAACGATGTTTGTAAAACCTCTATAGCTTCTTTATTCATCGCCGCATTCTCATAAAATATTGCGAAACGCTGCGCTGCCATACTATTTTTCGGATTTAACTTTAAGGAGATTTCAAATAAATCGATAACAACTGTAATCATTGAAATTTCCTTCGCACGATTTTTCATGCGATAAAATGCTCTTGTAAATATAGATTTTTTCGGTTGCTCATTTTGCTGTCTTTCTACTAATCTTTCGGCAACCGCAGTAGCTGCATACATAAACGCTGTACTTCTTTCTGCTTTTTTCACCTTTAACGTATGAAGTACGTCTCTTATTTGGGATAATTTTTTATGTTGCTCCATTGCTTTTACGTACACACCAAAAATACGTTCACTTTCCAAATCTTTATGCATTACTTTCAGCGCAACTTCGATTGCTTCTGCACTCTGCTTTTTAACTAGCAATTTCGCATAATGATATAGTACTTCCACATGCGCTTCATCTATTTTCATTGCGCATTCGATATATTCTTTTTCTTTATCTATGTCATTCGTCGCGCCAAACACGTATGCAATCGCATCTAAACGCCATGTTTCAGGAACTTCTTCCTCCAATTTTTCTAGTTCAACTAGCAATTCTTCCTGAAGATTCATTTCTACTGAAAGCTGCGCTAAATATTCCATATTTATATGCATTGGTTCTTCTTTCATCGCCTGGACCATATGCTTTTGTTCTTTGGAACGATTCTCTTCTTTTTCGTATATTTCAGCAAGCTGCAAATGTACACCTAAGAAGTTCTTATCCATTTCTAAACATGTTTCATACGCATGCTTTGCTTCTTGAAATTGCCCTAACGCCATGAATGTTTCACCGATTCGAAAATACGGCAATGAATCTTGTTTTTTCTTAAGTGCATCATTATACCGTTTTATCGCCTGATCATACTGTCCAATAGATTCATATAAAACACCAGCGTAACAACCGTATTCAATTACTTCCGTTTTCTCTTTTTCTAACGTTCTTAAAAACGCTATACCTCGTTGCACAAAAGCTGTGTCTTTTATTCGATTTACATACTCATCCAACACGCTCGCTATATTAGCGTATACGCTTCGTATACCGTTCTCTAATTTAGAAAGTGCAAGTTTTAACTCTTTTTCATCCTCGCCTAATGCCATTTCAGCATCCCATAGCACCATACCAGCATTCATAAGGAAATCTTGATTGTCTTCAAATTGCTTATTAATACTGACAATATAGTTTTTTGCATCCTTATATTGTTCCTTTGCCATATAAACTTGAATTAAACCGAAATGAGAATATACATCTTCATTATTTTCTTCTAAAGAACGCTTATATATAGTTTCCGCTTCTTCAAGTTCATCATTTTGAAAATAAAAATCTCCTAAACGAACATATAAAGACGCCTGATCTTCACAATTTTGAATTCCTTGTAATAGAATTTCCTTCGTATTTTTCTCATCATCCAAATCCGATTCATAGATTTCCGAAAGCTTTGTATATAAATAGGCTGCTGTTTTATCTAATTGAATCGCCACTTTAAGTCCTTTTACCGCCAAATACACTTTCCCTAAATACTGAGCACATCTTGCACGTTCATACCATATGTGCGCTTCATATTTATATTCTTTTAATAAATCATTAAAGAATCCATATGCTTCTTCATATCGTTCTAAATCTATTAAAATTAAACCGTGATTTACAAGTGTAAACCTTTCTGGACTACGTTCTATAGCTGTTAGAGAATACTCTAGCCCCTTTTCGGATTGATCCATATACATGTATGATAATGCTAAGAAACTCCACGCAACTGGTTGATCTGCATCCAATTGTAATGATGAACGAAAACTAGCAATCGATTCTGCATAATTATCTTGCTCAAAAGAATAACGTCCATTTATAAAATGATACAACGCTTGATTGCTTTTCTTCTCCACACTTTGAAGCATCTGTCCTGCTTTTTCCATATCCTGCAGACGAATAAAACACTGTGCACTATGCAATTTCACAAAGTCAGAGCTCGGAAACTTTTTCATTAATTTTTCTATACAAAACTGAATAAAATCTTTATCTACTTCAGCATCTAAATGTTTAATCGTATATAACCAAGTGTTTGGATTTTCACTTGTTTCTTTTAAAAATAGTACTAACTTTTCAATTCCCTCTTTATCTTGCTCACCTAAATGATCTGTAAGAGAAAAGATTGTTTTATAATAAGTGTGTTCTTCCTCATTTAAAAATGAAAGTTGTTCCATTCTATCTTTTGGTATAAACGTAATAGCTAAACAATCTGTATAACGATATTTTTCTTGCAACTTATCATATTCCACAAGAATCGGTTCCAAGAAATTCGGATCTTGAATATAAAAAGCTTGCAGTACATCGTCATAACCAGAAAGCACTTGTACATGGGAAGCGTGCTCAATATCTATACTTAATAAAACGGGAATACCTTGATTGAGTAATCTCTTATAATTTTCCTCATTCCCTTGAAAATAACGATATTCGTAACCTTGCTCTTCTATATATGTAACTGTATCTGAAAACTTAGAACCTGTTACATCAAAAATATGTTGTGCAATTTCATCTTGCGTACGTTTTTCTCCCCATACCCCTAACATCATTTCCAAACTTGTCGGAACGCAATAGTTATCCTTTTGTACAACCGGAACTATCGGTAAACGAACCTTTTTTCCATCAGGATTTTTTTCTATATGATGATATAGAGAATTTTTCAAACTCTTTTCACTTTTCAATAGTGCTTGCAAATCGTGAATATTATTCATTTTATAAAATGCTTCTGCACGTAAATGTATAAAATAAGTTGTATATGCATGATGCGGAAGCATATGATTGATTTTATCTATTACCGCTAACATTTCTTCATAGCGCTCTAAATCTAATAAATATTTTACTTTTTCAAAATAGAAATATGGTACTTGAGGGAACTTTGCAATCGCATCATTAATGAGTTGTAACGCTCGCTGCTGTTCACCTTTATATGCATATAATTGCGCCAATAAGTACGTAGCTAACTCTTCACAATCTTTATGCTGCTGACCGAATAAAAGTTGTTCCTCTGCCTTCTCCCACTCACCAGTCTGTATATATAAGTAACCCCATTTATCAAAAACTGCACGCGTACTATATTTTTCCGCCTTTTGCATATAGGCATAGGCCTCTTCATTTCGCTTCATATCTAGCAAACATCTAACTAACGTAAAGTATGCTTTCGTTAAAACATCCGCATCAGTTTCCTCTTCATTTACCTTTTCCAAAGAAGCTTTTAACAATTGTTCAGCATCAAGGATTTTACGCTCATCAATTAATTCATCACAATATAAAGAGAGCGTTCTCATATTTGGGAATTTTTTATAAGTATAACGAATTAAAAAGGAGCTATATTGATGCATCAAACCTTCATCAGCAAGACGAATTAATGTATCAAACTCCTTAGGTGACGAGACGTTAGAAAGCCAGTTCTTCACGTATGATAACTTATTCGTTTCTTTTATATGCGCAATTTCATTATTTATCTCATGTAATCCATCTAGGAATCTCTTTTCTTTCAAACAAATCTCTAATTGCTTAAAATCTAGCATGCATTCACCTCAAATTATTATTTATACTGCCATTTGCAAGCAGTATTCTAACCTACTTGCTTAGATTTTACACATCATATAGTATGCATTCAACTAAAACCTCATATAATGAACGATATTATTTAATATTATTCAAGTTTATAACTAAATATCTTAAAAACGATACTTTTTCTCGTTATTTTGTTTAATTTGATGAAATAACATATATTATTCGAAGATGGGTTTTATCTTCTTTTTTGAGGCTTCATTCAGTGGATGAAATTATATTAACGATTTGATAAGATATATCGATTTACCGAAAAATCTTGATAATAATGATAACCTTATTAGAAATATAGCAATTCTCCTTCTCTCTTACTTTTCTAATATGATATTTACTTCTTTATTTCACCAAATGTAATTTTCATATTCGGAGCATATACTAAAGATGAATGCATATGAAATGCTTTAAAAAACCGTAGTTCCGCTTCATAGTGAGCTAACGCTTCTTCATATGTTAATCCTCTGGCCATTAAAAGTTCTATAAATTGCTGTTTATCACCTGGACTGCCCGCAATTCCCTCTTCTTTTAATGAATGATACAAACTATATTTATCATTATGATGCATATTAGAGTCTAAAAAGTTCACCTTATCACTTACTCTACATTCGATATTTCCCACACCCAATTCACTTAAATACATAGGTATTTTGATACCGACATTTCCATCTTTATCGTTTCTCTGTGTGTCCCTTTCAAATAATTTCTGCAAAATACCTATCTGGATAATTTCCGATTGATTCTCTCCATCTAATACGTATGAAGACATATTTGACATCCAATGTGGTTCAAAACAGATTATTTTACCACCTTGTTTAATTGAATGTATCATCTTCTCTAGCATCGTTTTTGGGGAACTCATATGTAATAAGAAAGCCTGACAGATTGCTATATCATATTTATTTTCCAATTCAATTTCTGTGGCATCTCCTTCAATAAATTCTGATTCATATGGAAGCGAACGAAACAACTCTCTCGCTTCAGCTATTAATGCTTCCCCGCTATCAATACCTGTATACTTTGATCCATTTGGAAGTAACGGCAACAAAATTAAACCTAAATAACCATATCCACAACCATAATCAACAATATGCACTGGCTCAGTAATCTTCCAAACTGTATTCACTAAAAAACTTAAATAATCATCGTTATAATATAAATCTCTCGTATTTCTTAAATACGCTAGCTTACTATTCCAATCATACTCTTTCAGGTCCAACACCTCCTTTTATATACAAAACTAAAGTTCTCCATTTAATAGTCACATTCCTACACTTCTAATAAAAAAAGCTAGTATACCTTAAATGATACACTAACTTTTCCACTCGCATAATTTAACAATTACAATCAGTATAATCGGTACAAGCTAATGTACTGCAATCACAGTTTCTATGTTCGTCATTTCTTTTTAGGTGAAAATAGAGTAACACAATAAATATTGTACAAATAACAAAAGCAATTATTGCTTCTATATTTCTTTCATAAATGAGAAAACTAATCCCGCTTCCTCCTGAAATAAGAATTAAAACTAAGTAGATCCAAAACATGTAAAGTTCTCCTTCCGTTAATATATGCTTTTAGATGTTATCCATATAATGCTAGAGGCAATAAATAGCCCCATACCATTACCGCTTAATAAACCAGTCGTTACTCTTAGTAAATTTGTGCTGCTTCTCCATTTCCATTTTTGGGTGAATCCATCAATAAGTAACGGAATTTGAGCGGAAAATGATAGTATTATTGCAGGCAGAAACGAAGGTGTCATATAAAAATAAATTGGAAACATTAAAATACCGATAAACATGCCTGTACAACGCGCACATAAAGGTATGTATTTTTGTAGTTTAAGAAAACTTCTTTCCGGTAGTCTATGACAAGGAATATGTAAAATGAAAGCTCGAATCAATACGGACCATCCTCTCTACAAATATTTTAATTGATTTCGCAACATAATTATAGAGTTCTTACACTTCGCAGCGTATAACTCTTTATAGATAAGAGTTTATTTAAGAAAATACAAAAAGACAAGACAGGCTAATAATCGCCTGTTTTGTCTTTTTGTTACTCTATATTACGCTTTAATTTGATCTGTAGTTTATTAGTAAAGTAATGTGAATATTTCTCTCGGCGCATAAGCACAAAATTTTTATTTTACATCTCCTCAGGTGCCCCTACCCCAAGTAAACGTAATCCCTCTTTTAATACAACCGTCACAGCATAAGCTAATGCGAGTCTACTCTCTTTCTCTTCGCTCTCTTCTAATATACGAACATTTCCATAATATTTATTGAACGCTTGCGCTACATCTAATACGTATTTTGAAATAATAGATGGCTCATTTTTGTTGAAGGCCGCTTCAATTGCTTGCGGGAATTTATTGAGTAATTTTACTACACTCCAGCTGTAATCGTCTTTTAATTCAAAAGTACACGTTTCAAATTCTACACTTTCTTTTCTTAAAATAGAGCAGGCACGCGCATGTGTGTACTGCACATATGGTCCTGTTTCTCCTTCAAATTTCAACATATTTTCTAATGAGAATTCGATATTATGCATACGCTCATTTTTTAAATCGTGGAAGATAACTGCTCCAATACCGACTTGTTTTGCCACTTCTTCTTTTTGTTTTAAATTCGGATTTTTCTCTTCAATATTTTGTTCCGCAAGCGCAACAGCTTCTTCTAACACTTCTTCCAATAAAATAATTCTGCCCTTACGTGTCGACATTTTCTTACCATCTTTTAATATGAACCCGAACGGTACATGTTCCATACCATCGACCCAGTCATAACCAAGCTTTTTTAATACAGTGAAAAATTGATTGAAATGTAAGCTTTGTTCTGGGCCTACAACATATAACGCTTTATCAAATTCGTATGTGTTTTGACGATACAATGCCGCTGTTAAATCACGTGTTGCGTAAATGGTAGCACCATCTGATTTTCTAATTAAACATGGCGGCATACCTTCTTCTTCTAAATTAACGACTAATGCCCCTTCTGATTCTTCCAGTAAGTCGTACTTTTCTAAAATCCCAATAAAGTCTTCCATTTTATCGTTATAGAAAGCTTCTCCTTGAAAGTTTGTAAATTCCACACCGAGAAGTTCATAAATACGAGAAAATTCTTTTAAAGACTCATGACGGAACCAATTCCAAAGTTCGACTGCTTCTTCATTTCCTTCTTCTAGTTTTTTAAACCATGAGCGTCCTTCTTCTTCTAGTTCTTTGTTCTCTTTTGCTTCTTCATGAAACTGAACATATAACTTAAATAACTCACGAATTGGATCCTCTTTAACAACTTCTTCATTTCCCCATTTTTTATATGCGGTAATTAACTTTCCAAACTGCGTGCCCCAATCGCCAATATAATTGATTCCGACAACTTCATACCCACATTTTTCGGCGATATGTTTCAGCGAATTACCAATCATTGTAGAACGTAAATGCCCCATTGAAAAAGGTTTCGCGATATTAGGAGAGGAATAATCGATAACTACCGTTTTTTCACATCCAAAGTGATTTTGACCGTACTCTTCTTTCTCCGCTAAAATCGTTTTTAATACTTTATCACTTACTGTTTCACGATTAAAAAATACATTTACATAAGGACCCACAGCCTCTACTTTCGTAAAGAACGGATCATTTAATTTCTCCGCCAATTCCTTCGCTATAATAGCTGGTGATTTTTTATATTGCTTCGCTAGTGAAAAGCATGGGAACGCTGCATCTCCGAATTCATCTTGTTTTGGTGTTTCGATTAAATCTAAAATTTGATTTTTTGTTAATTCATTCGTAAAAATATTCGATAAACTTTTCGCAAACTGCGTTTTATAATTCATACTATACCTCCTTATTTTTTAAAACACAAAAAACTCGTCTCTAAAAAAGAGACGAGTTTTAACCCGTGGTACCACCCTTGTTGTTCATTTCGAACCACTTTCCCGTTTATAACGAGGACAGGGGGCCTCGGCTTACTCTACTATTCGTTCAAGAAGCGTCTCCGAAGTGCGCTTCATCTTTTTCTTCTGCACTAGGCTCACACCATCCCTAGCTCGCTTTCCTTCTGAAAAAGATTACTCTCTTCATCACAGACAGTATATTTAATTAATTATTGCTTATTATACATCTTTTCAAACAATTAGCAAGGGTCAATTACACCAAAGTGAAACTTAGCACTTTTTCTTTTGTATACGTGAAAATTATGTTTTTCAAATCTAGAACTACGAAAATGATCTTTCAGAACGACACGCTTTCTCGCCACACGCTTCGCTTCCGCAATTGTTTCGTCAGTAATATCATGATACAAAGCGAAGTGTTTTAATCCTTTAATTCCATCTGATTCTATGACAGTTTCTTCAAACATTGGATCAAGGTAAACAACGTCATAACTATTATCTTCACATTGTTTTAAAAATGCAAAATGCTCTGTTTGCTTTACATCGATTCTTTGCATTGCTTCATCGATTTCAGAAACGGATGAAGACCATGTTTGCAAGCCTTTTCCCATGATGTAAGACATATATTCGTTTCCTTCAAGCCCTGTTACTTTTCCACTTTCACCAACAACATAACTAGCTACAATACTATCTGATGCCATACCGAGCGTACAATCTAATACTGTCATTCCGCTCTCTAATTTAGCAGCTTGTATAAATGGATCATGTTCTCCGCGCATTAACCTTTTCACACGAAACATCGCCGAGTTTGGATGAAAGAAAAACGACTCTTCCGTACCTTTTGGATAAATGGCTAATCGATTTTTCCCTACGACAAGTACATCTTGTTCATACTGCTCATGCAGTTTATGTACTGGTATGTCATTACGTTTAACGAAAGAAAGATTTAATTCTGCTGCTACCTTGTTTGCATAATCTTTCATTTCTTTATTTGTTCTTCCTGCTGTTGTTACTATCATTTTTTCACCTCTATATAAAGAAAAGAGGGAGATTCACTCTCCCCCTACTTTAGCAATTCTTTTCGAAAGCTTGTTCTAAGTTTGTAATAATTTCGTCCATTGTTGCGCCTTCAATTTCATGACGGTGAATGAAGTGAACAACTTCTTTTCCTTTTAGTAATGCCATAGATGGTGAAGATGGAGGAATTTCTCCGAAGTATTCACGCATTTTTACAGTAGCATCTTTATCTTGACCTGCAAATACAGTTACAAGATGATCAGGTTGTTTTTCAGCACGTACAACCGCTTGACCTGCTGATGGGCGTGCTAAACCAGCTGCACAACCACAAACAGAGTTTACAACTACTAAAGTTGTACCTGATGCATTCTCCATAAATTCTGTTACAGCTTCTTCTGTAGTTAACTCTTCAAATCCAGAACGCACTAACTCTTGGCGCATTGGAATTACCATTTGACGCATGTATTCTTCATATGCATTTGACATCTTGTATCTCTCCTTCAACTTTCATTCCAAATTTATCATATCACGCTCTATTAATAGGTGCAAAAGAAAGATAACGATGATTTCATTTTTTTGAAGGGATTTCACAAACCCCTTCACGACAGTGTCCAACTGGGACAAGTTTTCTATTGTTGGCAATATAATCGTATACTTTACTTCCAAATCCAAGTACGATAGATAGTTTTATAAAAGGTACTGCAAACCAATAAGATGGAACGGCCTTTGCTAATACGTTAATGCTATGAATTCCGTCATACCACTTATTATTTTTTAAAATATACAATCTTTGTTCCATCTTACTTTGTAATTCTTGAGAAAGTTCATACTTCTCAACTACATCTTCATCTCGAAATGAAACAAATTTCATCTTACCCTTTTTATCTAATCTTTTCGTACGTTCTGCAACCGCCGTACACATCGGGCACCAACTATCATAGAAAACAATCATAAACTATTCCCCTTTACGAGACTCCGTCATTTGCTTCCATACTGATCCTTTTGCTTCTTCGCCGCCTTCAATACGTTCTAAAGCTAAACGTGCTTGCATCGCCACTTCAAACTCCGGATCATCTTCTGCTGCTTTTAGTGCCGGAATTGCACTTTCATCACCAAGTTCAAATAAGAACATTGCTGCACGCCAGCGTACTAATTTACTTGAATCTTTCAGAGATTTAATCATAACGAACATCGCTGCTGGATCACCTACGTCTGATAAGCAATCTCCTGCTGTACGACGAACACTTACTGAACGATCTAATAACGCTTTATATAATAACGGCAATACTCCTTCACCTTTTACCATACCTAAATAAGCTGTTGCTAAACGGCGGATAGATACTTTCTCATCATCTAATGCCATTTTCAATACCATCATATCTTCTTCCGTTGGATCCATTTGTTCTAAAGCTGCAAAACGGTTTTTCCAGTCAGAATCTTTCATCATCTCTTCTGTTACTTTATATGGCTCACGCTTTTGAATCGTTACTTCAACAGCACCTGCCTGGTTTAATAATTCTTTAACCGTTTCATTTACACGTTCTTCTGAATAAGCAGCAATAATTTCTTCTACTACTTCTTTCCCGATTTCTTCAAAATTACCGTAACGTGTACTTTGCTCTACCCACTTACGCTCTTTCACAACGTTAGGTGCAGACATTTGCACTTTCATAATTGATTCTTTAAAACGATTTGGTAAGCCAACACGCTCTTCTGTGGTTCCATCTGTTAACTTCACTTGCATCGGAATTGTAAAGAACATTTGAACAAACACTTTCACTTCTCCAAAATGAGAAAGTTGTTGTTCTTCACTTTCTTCTACTACCTCTTCGCCGAAAACAGCACGAACTTGTTGTAATAAAACTTTCCAGTCATACTTCGCATTTCGCTCCACTGCTAAAAAGTCGGCTACATGATATACACCTTTAATGCCTTCAATTTTCAAAATTCCTTGCACTTGCATTGGTGCTTGTTCTTTATTTTCATTTGTATAATTATTACGCGCTCCTGATGGTAATACTTCATTCAAAATAACTTTCATTGTATTTGGACTTGGCGTCGGTTCAATTGCTTTAATCTTCACGTAAAAAACTCTCCTTTATTGCGTGTTCTTAGCTGTATTGTAACATGTTACCCCTCTATACTCCTACTCGGATGCTTAATTTTACTAATTCCTCTTCTACATTTTTAGAATTTCAATTATTTCTATTTTCACCTAATCGTTCCGGAACTATAGTTAAAAGTCTAATTGACAATAACAAAAAAAGGTATTAATCTTAACTCATAAAATGACCCTGGTCATTTTATGAGTTAAGTCACTTAATTGTGGAGGGATAACAAATGAATAATGTCATGATTATAGGTGGTGGTATTGCTGGTCTTTGCGCAGCAATTTCCTTACAAAAAATAGGCTTAGATGTAAAAGTATATGATAAAAATATTGAAACTACTGTTGCTGGTGCAGGTATTATCATTGCCCCAAATGCGATGCAAGCACTTGAACCATATGGAATTTCTGAGCAAATAAAAAAATTTGGCAACGAAAGTGACGGTTTTAACCTTGTATCCGAAAAAGGAACTATATTTAGTAAATTGACCATTCCAGCTTGTTATCCAAAAATGTACTCCATTCATAGAAAAGATTTACATCAATTGCTACTTTCCGAACTACAAGAAGGTACTGTCGAATGGGGAAAAGAGTGCGTAAAAATAGAACAAAATGAAGAAAACGCCTTAAAAATATTATTTCAAGATGGTAGTGAAGCACTCGGCAATATACTCATTGCTGCAGATGGTATTCATTCTGTCGTTCGAAAACAAGTAACACAAAGTGACGGTTATCGTTATGCCGATTATACGTGTTGGCGCGGCGTAACTCCAGCTCATAGTCTATCTTTAACAAACGATTTTATTGAAACTTGGGGAACAAACGGTAGATTTGGTATCGTCCCTCTCCCAAACAACGAAGTATACTGGTATGCGCTCATAAACGCTAAAGCTAGAGATCCCAAATACAAGGATTACACAACAGCAGATTTGTATAATCATTTCAAAACTTACCATAACCCCATCCCATCTATTTTAAATAACGCCTCTGACATTGATATGATTCATCGTGATATTGTAGACATTATTCCAATGAAACAGTTTTTTGACAAACGCATCGTCTTTATTGGGGATGCTGCCCATGCACTTACACCTAATTTAGGCCAAGGAGCTTGTCAGGCAATTGAAGATTCTATTATTCTTGCTGAATGCATCAAAAATAATGCCCACTATCGCCAAGCATTTATAGAATACGAACAAAAAAGACGAGAAAGAATTGAAAAAATCTCAAACACTGCGTGGAAAGTTGGAAAAATGGCGCAAATAGAAAGTAAACCTTTAACTATACTAAGAAACCAAGCAATGAAACATATTCCGAAATGGATTTCTGATAGGCAAGCACATGAACTATACAGTTTTCATTTATGACAAACTCCAACGAAAAGTATGAACGGAATTCTCTCTATCCTTCTTTCAATTGTATTAAACAGTAAAATTAGGAGGCATGAAATAAGATTTCATTTGAGATACTCTAATAAACAGATATAATTGTTTGTATTAGGAGTCGATTATATGCTTAGAGAAACGAGAAAAAAAGAATTAAAAGAACTTATATTCCTAAAAGCAGTACAGCTCTTTCAAGAACGTGGGTACGAAAATGTAACGGTTCAAGATATTACTACTGCATGTGGGATTGCAAAAGGAACTTTCTTCAACTACTTTCCGAAAAAAGAAAACATATTATTATTTTTAGGTGATTCTCAAATTGAACTATGGAATGAAAGTTTAAAAACGTATGAAAATGTGGAACATCCAAAAGAACGAATCAAACTTGTTTTAGGAGACTTACTAGATCGCTTTACTGGACATGGAGAATTAATGAAGCATGCTGTTTTTGAAATTATTAAATCTAACTACTTAGTAGAAAATGAATTAAAAAGTATACAACAGCTACAAGAAAGTTTGTCTTCAATTATTACAGCAGCGAAAGAAACAGGAAAATTAAACAGTCAATGGGATATAAATATTATCACTTCTACTATTATGAGTACTTATTTTTATACACTCATGTCCCAATCCCTATTAAATTCTAATGAAACAAATGCAAAAAATATACTCAATCAACAGTTAGATGTTGTTTGGGAAGGTATCAATCAAAAATAATAGAGGGCTATACTACATAGCCCTCTTAATTTTTAATGCTCTTTACGTTCTACCCCTATGCACCCTCCCTCCTTCTCTCCAGAAATGTAATACTCTCAATCAGAACTTCAGTTCTATATACTCTCTTTCCTTGTTCATCATCGTAATTACTCGTATGAATACGCCCTGTAATCCCAACAAGTGAGCCTTTCGTACAATATTCTGTTACATTTTCAGCCGACCTTCTCCATACAACACAATTAATAAAATCTACTTGCTGTTCACCTAAACTATTTCGAAAACCTCTATTCACCGCAACACATATTCGTGCATAAGCGACACCTTGTTTTGTGTAGTATAATTCTGGCTCCTTTGTCAATCTACCGATTAATACAACCCGATTCATCATAAGTTATACCACCTCACATATTTTTCTTCATTGTAAAGAAAAATGTTGGAAGGGTAAAAAGCGCAAAATGATATGTTTGTAAGCAAAAATTATTACTTTATATCTTACAAATCAAAAAAAGAAACCCTACATAGTTTAAACATGTAAGGTTTCCAAAAATATTATACTTCACTGCAAGATATGTAATATCCTCCGCGGGCCATCTTTATTTCGGCGCGGTACATTACATTTTCTAAGTAGAAAGTAATCGGTTTAACTTTACTCTCAATTTTTAATTGTTCATTACATTTAGCCGCATAGCTTTCAATAGCTGAACGAATAACTTCTGCTGATGGATATGTTAAAGCGTCATCTAGTTCTATGAAAAAACTTTTAGAAAATAGTTTTTTCATAATCCCTTTTTTCTCTTTCATCATATTCCATCCCCCTTCAATTTAAGTCGCCAACATCCATATTTTCAATTTATCTTTAAAAATAAAAAAACCTGCACATTTCATGCAGGATTTTTTATTAGTCATTTTTCGTAAAGTAAGAAACGAAACGAAGAATTTCTAAGTATAACCATACTAGCGTCATCATTAGACCCATTGCACTGTACCATTCCATATATTTTGGAGCTTGGCTACGTGCACCATTTTCGATTAAATCGAAATCTAGTAATAAATTTAATGCAGCAACTACAATAATAACTGCACTAATGATCATACCAATTGTTCCACCTTGGTGAATATATGGAACAGAAACACCGAACATGTTTAATAAGAATACGATTAAATACATAACCATAATTCCCATTGTTGCTGCCATAACACCTGTGCGGAATTTATCAGTTACCTTCACTACGCGTGTTGCATATAAAACTAACATCGCAAATAGAATTGAGATTGTTAGTAATACAGCGTTTAAAACGATAGAATCCTGAAATTTCATTGCATAAACTGCTGAAATACTTCCTAACACTACCCCTTCTACTGCCGCATAAATCGGTGCACCAATTGGTGATATGCGCGGGAAGAAGATAGATGCAAATGCAACGATTGCCGCAATAACTAAAGCACCAATTAATACTGGCATTTTCATCGTACCTTGCGTCATCTGTATGTATGAATAGACAGACGTTGCAAGCAGCAAGATAAGCATGATAAACGTTTTGCCTACTGTTCCGCCAATAGTCATCGCAGAAGTATTTGCTCCCTCTTTACGGAATGCCTCTTTTTTCAACATTGGATTAGATGTTCTCATTTTTTCCCTCCTAAAATAGGTTCTACCAATAGTGTAAAGTTTTTCTCTTTACTTTTCAATATATGCAGCTTGTTTTTATTTTAATCCTTCAACGATGTCGGATAGTTCACTCCATCGTTCCATCGTTTTTTCTAGCTCTTCTTCTATCTTCTGCCCTGCTTCAGATAATTCTTGGGCCTTTGTGAAGTCAGATCCAACATTCGTAAGTTCTTCTCCAATTGATTCAAGTTTCTCTTCTAGTTGTGCAATTGTATCTTCAATTGTTTCCCATTCACGCTGCTCATTGTAAGAAAGTTTACGTTTACGTTGTTGTTTCGGAGCCTCTTCTACTACTTTTTTCTCCTTTTGAACTTCTGCTTTCTCAATGAGTTCTCTCGTTTTTTCCATTTCTAAATACTCTGTATAACTACCTAGGAATTCACGCACTTCGCCTTCGCCAGTAAAGATGAACAATTCATCTACTACTTTATCTAAGAAGTAACGGTCATGCGATACAGTTAAAACGACACCTGGGAAATCTTCTAAATAATCTTCTAGCACTGTTAATGTTTGTGTGTCTAAATCATTCGTAGGCTCATCAAGTAATAGTACGTTTGGTTCTCCCATTAAAATACGCAATAAATATAACCGTCTTCTTTCGCCACCAGATAGTTTACCAAGCGTTGTTCCATGTGAATGCGGTAGGAATAAGAAACGTTCTAACATTTGAGATGCGCCAATTACCTTTCCGTCTGTCGTATGAATAACTTCCGCAATTTCTTTAATGTATTCAATCATACGCTGGTTTAAATTCATCTCTTCATTTTCTTGCGTATAATAGGCAACTTTTACAGTTTGTCCTACTTCAATTTCACCACTATCAGGAGAGAATTTTCCTGCAAGCATATTTAATAGTGATGATTTTCCGCTTCCATTTGCTCCGATGATTCCGATACGATCACCAGGCTTCACAATATGATTAAAGTTATGTAATACTGTTTTATCACCAAATTTTTTCGTTACATCTTTTAATTCAAGTACTTTCTTTCCTAAACGACTTCCACTTAGTGCAATATCAACTGATTGCTTCGCTGCTGGTCCTTCTTGTCCCTTCAGCTCATCAAAACGCTGAATACGCGCCTTTTGTTTCGTAGAACGGGCTTTTGCACCACGGCGAATCCAAGCAAGTTCACGACGATATAAATTTTGGCGTTTTGATTCTTGTGCCGATTCTTGCTCTTCACGAAGTGCTTTCGCTTCTAAAAATGTACTGTAGTTTCCTTCGTAGCTATACAGTTTACCGTTATCTAATTCAAAAATACGGTTTGTCACACGATCTAAGAAATAACGATCATGGGTTACAAGTAATACCGCACCTGTATATCTTGCTAAATATTCTTCTAACCATTCAACTGTCTCATGGTCAAGATGGTTCGTAGGCTCATCCAAAATTAATAAATCAGGTGTTTCAATAAAACATTGCGCCATTGCAATACGCTTTTTTTGTCCACCAGATAGGCTTCCAACAGTTGCTGTAAAATCAGTAATTCCTAATTTCGTTAATAACGATTTTGCATTCGCATTTGCTTCCCATGCACTCATCGCATCCATACGTTGCTGCACTGCAAATAATTGTTCCTGTACTTTTTCATTACTTGGATCTTTTTCGATATTTAATAACGATTGTTCATAATCACGAAGAAGACGAATTAAAGGTGTATCACCATGGAACACTTGCTCTAATACTGTTAGTTTTTCATCAAACTCTGGTTGCTGTGATAAATAACTAATTGTATATCCGCGTGAATGCGTCATATCACCTGTATCAGGAGTTTCTAATCCTGCAATAATTTTTAATAACGTTGATTTACCAGTGCCGTTTACACCGATAATTCCGACACGTTGTCCTTCTGTAATACTACATGATAATCCATCAAATAACGGTTTTTCTCCGTATGATTTCGATAAGTTCTCCACAGTTAACATTTTCATATTTGTGCATTCCACTCTTTCATAAATTGTTCAATAAACTGTTCCATATAACGATGACGAACTTCAGCCTCTTGTTTTGCTGCGTTCGTGTTCATTAAATCTTTTAGTTTTAAAAGTTTTTCATAAAAATGATTTAAAGATGGATCATTATTTTTTCTATATTCATCTTTCGTCATCACTTCTCGAGGAGGGATAGTTGGATCATACATTAATCTCCCTTTCGCTCCTCCGTATGCAAACGTTCGAGCTATTCCAATTGCACCAAGAGCATCTAAACGATCCGCATCTTGAACAATTCTACCTTCAAGTGACTCAACTGTGCCACCATGACCGCCCTTATAAGACATATTGGCGATGATATGAAGAACATGCTTACTTTCATCTTCTTCAACACGTAACTCTTCTAACCAATCAGAAACTTTTTTCATTCCTGCTTCTTCACTCTCATTTAACTTCTCATCTGCTACATCGTGAAGTAATGCTGCCATTTCAATTATAAAACGATTTCCCCCTTCTTGCTCGGATAAAGAAATCGCCAATTTATGTACGCGTTCAATATGATACCAATCATGCCCACTCGCATCTTTTTCTAAAATATGCTTTACGAAAGTTATTGTTTTTTGTATTTTTTCTTGTTTTATCATTTTATCTTCACCCAGTTACTTATTGTAACACGCCCGCATTTTTTCATCACATATTTTCTTGTCCGCCCATACACTAGGTGGTAGGCATCATTATGAAGGAGGAATAAAAATGTTCTATAATAACCAACCACCTTACCCACAACAACCTCTTTATCCTCAACATCAGGAACAAAGATATGCTGAACAATATGAGGAGCAAGAGACACAACATCAAGAGCCACAATACGAACAAAATCCATACGCAACACCGCAAAATCAAGAAACTGAATATCCTCAAAACCCTTATGACACACGTCCAAATTATGAATATCCTCAAAATCCATACGCAACACCGCAAAATCAAGAAACTGAATATCCTCAAAACCCTTATGACACACGTCCAAATTATGAATATCCTCAAAATCCATACGTAGCACAACCTAGCCAAGAACCTCAATTTCAAGGTACTCCATACGAGACGCAACCACAATATCAACAAAATCCATACCAACAACAAATGTATCAACCAAACTATGACGCACGTGTCTCACCACCTAAACCACCAACAATTGATCCGACGCAACCACAAATATTACCACCTGGGCCGACTTTAGATATTACACAACCACAAATTTTACCACCTGGACCTATTACAGAACCAACGCAACAACAAATCCAACAAGTTGTCGGTACACAGTTTTTACCTTTAAAGAAACCTGTACTTGATTTCGTAAAACCTTGGGTAGATTACGGCTTGAATGAAGCGAAACATACATCACACAAACATGCTTTAACAGAAGTTGCTGCGATTATGTTCTTAGTTGGTAAAGGATTCAACCCAACGATTGCTCATTATATTGTAGAATCTTGGGAGAAGAATGAGCAGTTTTAGAATTGTTTATTTATTAATATATTAAAACTAAGAAAGTGCCCCAAACGCCTGTTTCACAAGCATTTCCGGCACTTTCATTTGTTATATTATATTCTATCTCAAAAGGAAATTTCATATTTTTTCACGTGTTTTTATATTATTTGTAAGCAAATAATATCCTTAAGTAAATTTTAAATACTATAATTTAAAAAGTCTGACTCAAAATGAATTACTCCATAATATACATAGATAGGCTGCCCTTTTATAGTATGATGTACTTCATTTTTCTCTGCTTTAGATATTTACATTTTTTTCTTCTTGCCTCCTAATTTTAATCGGGAGGGTGAGGAAGAAAATGGTTCAAATAAAAATTACGCCTGAAGAACTAGAACAAGTTGCAAAGCGGGCTAATGATACAAAGCATGCGCTAGAATCCATACATAATAATTTATGCAATCAAATTGATTACATGTGTTTCCAATGGACTGGTGCATCGAATCAAAATTTCGTTCAAATGTTCAACATGCAAAAGTGCATTCACAGCTATTAATGCACTTTTGCATGTTGAAGAAGAATTAAAGAGAATTGCTGAGAAATTCCGCGTTACAGATAGTCAAGATGTAACGACTCAAAAAAGTACTACACATAGTAAAGCACCTGAAAAATCTATCCTTGAAAAAGTTTGGGATGGTATAGTAGATGGTGCGGGAGATGCTGTTGGAGATACAATTGACGGTATAAAAGCACTAGGAGACTGGGAAACTTGGAAAGGCATGGGCTATACTGTCACCCATTTAGATGAAGCTTTGCCTGCTATGTGGGATGCATTATCAGATTCTTTTAATAAAGATGTTATAAATGGTGATGCAGAAACCCGCGCAAGATGGGGATCATATGCTTTAACACAAATTGGATTAGGATTCATTGGAGATAAAGGTGTCAGCAAAGCCGCTAAACTAGCTCAAGGTGCTAAATTCTCTCAAGGTATATCAAAAGCTGGACAATTATTTAATAAAGGCGATAACTTGGCTTTTGCAGGTGGTAGTAATGGTATCAAATCTGGATTTGACAGTGCTTTATTTAGACAAGCTGAGGCGGAACTATCAAGCTATCAGTTTGCTAAAGGTGAAAATACTACTACTGTGAAACCTGGTGATAGCAGTTCACTTGCCCCTGGAGGAGGCTTAGCTACACATGAGGCTAGAGGTGGACATTTACTAGAAAGACATGTAGGTAAAACGGATGAAGAACTATTGCAAATATTAGAAAGTGATACTAGAATAACAGGTGCATCCACCTTTACAGATAGAGCGACAGCTGAAAATATAGCTAACAATGTTTTAAATAACCCTAGAAACCAAGAACTTATTCAAAACTGGTTAAATAATTCACGTAATAATCGGCCCTTAGCCTTACCCTATAGTGGTAATGAAATAATTGGTAGAGGAATTCAAAGAGGTTCTACGACAATTGAGGAAATGACCAATGCTAAAATTTTTTTAAAGAAAGATGCAAACGGAAAATTTATTTTAACTGGCTATCCAAATTAATAAATAGGAGGATAAATATGTTATTAAAACACAATCCAGAAGATGAAATTTATCAATTCCTAGCAGGAAACTTTCATCAAGATTCTTTCTATGAAGAGGTAATTCAAGAACTAATAGAAGAGGAAAACAAAGAATATATACAAGATGCTATTATTTTCTTAACTAAATTTATTCAAAGTGATTACAGTAACGAAGAAAAAAATAGATATATAAAAGAAGCTGCAGATGGAATATATTTTGAGGGATTAAAAGTAACACCTTTAGAATGGTTAGAACAAACCGTTGATTTATTAAAAAAAAGATAAAAAATGCAATGCTACCCAAAAGCCGTCTCTACTAAAGGAAACGGCTTTTATCTTACTTCACAAACATATAGACTTCATTTACTGTTACGTTGTATATTTTCCTTTCCATATGGGGCTACCGTATAACAAATATACATTCAATAGTTAGTGAGGTGATAATGACAAATTGTTCAAAGTTATTTGTTATTATCACCCATTAATTTTAAACTTTAATCCTTCATCTACTATGTTCTTCTAATACAGAAATAGAATCTAAAAAAGGAAATCGAAATAACTACCTTTTTTATTTTATAAGTTGTAAAGCTTTCATGTAAGGTAAAACCTGGTGATAGCAGTTCACTTGCCCCTGGAGGAGGCCTAGCTGTACATGAGGCTAGAGGTGGACATTTACTAGAAAGACATGTAGGTAAAACGGATGAAGAACTATTGCAAAGATTAGAAAGTAATTCTACAATAACAGGTGCGTCCACCTTTGCCGATAGAGCTACGGCTGAAAAAATAACAAATGAAGTTTTAAGCAACCCGCAAAATACGGAAAAAATAAACAGATGGTTAAATAACCCTAACAGCAGGCCAACCTTACCGTTAAGATACCAAAGTACAGATGTTACTGGTAGGCATGTTGCTAGAGGATCAGAAATTATCTCAGAAGTAACAAATGCAAAAATTGTTTTAAAAAAAGACAGAGATGGTAGTTTTATTATTACAGGATATCCAGAAAGATAGATGAGAGTTTACATGAAAGATAAATACACACAATATGAAGAATTAGGTGGTTTTTTAGCAGGAACTTTCCATCAAGATATTGAATCACTCGAATTCGCCATAAACGAATTTATCACTGAAGTTACTAATATATGTTTAGAGAATACGATTGAAGACATTACATCATTCCTACAAAGTGGTTTAACTGTTCATGAAAAAGAAGAGTTCATTAAATATAATGCCGAAATTTATTTTCCTGCTTTAAACCTTACCCCTATAGAATGGCTAGAGCAAATAGTTGACCTCTTAAAAAGAGCATTAAAAAATAAATAGTAAGAACGATTTTCGACCGCCCTTTACAGGTGGTCTTTTACTTTTTTCTACTTCATATATACAAAAGCTTCATTTGTCGTAACATAGTATATTTCCCCCTTTTCTATTGTGTACTTTATATTGTAGCGGATCGTTTACATTTACTTTTTATCCCTTATGGCGATAATTTTAATGACCAATAAATAACCTAGCGACTACTTACAATATCCTCAAACAGGAAATGGATTTGTAATGTCCGAAAACGGACGGATTATTCCAGAATATGAATCTTAGAACCAAAAGACGGAGCGGAAATCTACACGATAATTAATGGTGAAGAAAAATTAGTAGGAGTATATCGCGAAAAATACCAGCATTTTATTCCAGCAACAACAAAAAAATTTTGTTTTTAAATGTTTATTTTCTAATCGTAGCTGTTCCAATTCATTTAGCTCTTTTGGCCCTTTTCTATAAGAATATTGTTTTCCTAAAGGTTGTTGAAAACGATAAGTTTGACCTGTACGATACCATTTCATCCATGTCTTAATTTGGGAAACATTTTTAATTTCGAGTATCTCCATAATGGTACGATTTGAATAACCATCCTTTTTCATCTCAATCACTTTCCACTTTATTTCTTCTGGATAATGAACTCTTGTCTTCAAACGAAAAACACCTCCATTGAATTTGCATACTTAGTATGCGAATTCAGGAGGTGTTTTTCTCATGTACCACTATTCGGGTTCACTTCAAAAGTGAGAGTGGTCTTTTTATTGCTTTATCTAGCGACCTTTTCAAATCTCCTTATATTAATGCTCGCTATTAAGACCTTCTCCTTCTAGGACCTACAATTAATTTGATTGCTGTTCTTTCTTGATTATCGATAGTAACCTCTTGAAATGCTGGAACAAGAACCAAGTCAATGCCACTTGGAGCTACAAAACCTCTTGCAATCGCAATTGCTTTAATCGCTTGATTTAAAGAACCAGCTCCAATCACTTGGATTTCTACTTTGCCACTTGCTCTTAGTACGCCCGCTATTGCACCTGCCACTGAATTCGGACTTGATTTTGAGGATACCTTTAATATATTTTCCATGTAAGTTGCTCCCTCTATTATTTAATCTCTCTTTTCTTACTGTTTGAAATATAACTAACGTATCTTTAACTACTATTCGAAATAAATACAAACAATTCTGTATAATTACATTCATTCGATATTTTTTGCCTTCTTCCTGCACAACTACATAAATAAAAAGCGACGACTAAGTTAAAAACTTAATCATCGCTTTATCCATTTCTCTGTTTCACTAAAATGCTGTCCTTTAAATACTTCTCTTCTTTACTTTGGCGATATACTATCTTAAAGTTTAAATACTTCAACATTTTAAAACCTTGGATAGAGTTATCTGCTAAATATTCATCCTTTTTCTTCTCCAAAATTCATTACATAGAATATTCTAACTCCATTTTTTTGAAAACTATATCTCCTCATTAGAGCACTTTATATTATGCCAGCTTTTTATCCCAAATCTATTACCTTATATATGGACAAGTATACACGCCAATTGCTTTTCGATTGCATAAACTACTATGTGTTATACATTTATTAATAATAGGAGGTAATATATTGGGTTCATACTATCATTCTTCAAGTTCATATAAAAGATCTTCATGCCACTCTTCTTCTAGTTCATATAAAAAATGTTCGTGCCATCAATCTTCCAGTTCGTATAAAAAATGTTCATGCGACCATTCACATAAATCATCTAAGCCTGCTTACGGCACTTTTTGGCAAACTGAGTTTATAACTGTTCCTTTTGGCGGTTCTTTTCCGTTTAATCACGTTGGCCCTTTGGCAGGGGGAGTTTCCTTATTAAATCCGACTACTATACAATTTAGTAAAGCTGGTGATTATAGAATTTCTTTCATTTCAAGTATTAACACTACGTTAAATCCTGTATTTCCCCATATTCCAGTCATAACTATATTTTTAAATAATAATCCACTTGCTAATAGTCAAGGTGATTTCGCTTTTCAAATGAATACTTCATCAAATAACGAATGCCTTCAACTAGTTGGCGAAACTATTGTTACGGTGCCTGCTAATTCAACTCTTCAACTTAGAAATAATAGTGGTTTTAATCATCAAAGTATTGTAACTTGTGATAATGGTATAAATTCAGTTGAATTAACAGTTACAAAACTAAGTTAATACTATTCCCTCACATTCAGATGCTAACTCAGCATCTTTTTTATTGCATAACGCTTTTTTTATTCCTATCGTCCTCTTATAGAACATAAGCTCCTATTTCACTTTTCTATTCATCTAATAAACATGAAAAAGTGCCGAAATCCTTCTTCCACAAGAATTCGGCACTTTTTTTATTAAAACCGATTCATTCTTTCCTACTTCTCCACATAAACCGATTTAACTATCGTACGATTATAAGGTTGTCCTTCCTTATTCATTCCTTTCATATCAATTGTAACGTTATATACACCTGGCTGTTCTATATTTTTCAAAGCACCTGTAAATGTAGTTGTATTAATGTTTTTCGATTCATTTGATTCAGAAACTAATTTTCCATCTTTATTAATTACTCGTACTGTTACTGAAAGATCGCCTTTCATTTCTGGAGCTACAGGTGATTTTTTGAGTTTATACTCTGCTTTATTTACTTTAACCTTTGCCGGCATTTGAAGGACGAACGGAGCATCTTTTTTGTAATCGGTCACGATTAAATATGCATCTTTCGGCTGCTTCGCCATCATTTTAACTTGCCATTCTCCTGCTTCCATTTTATCAAATTTAAATGTTCTTATAGTGGCTCCTTTAAAGAGAGATTCACCTTCACCAGTAGATACAGCACTATCTTTATTTGTATAAACTTTTCCTTTTGGAGATATTAGTTGTATTTCTACATCTGAAGAAGCTGTTAAAATAGAAACTACCCCTTCTGCTTTTTTATCAACTGCGACAGTTTGTCCTACCCACTCATTTTGTGACAACTCTCCTCCTAAAATAGCTTGATTAGAAGTTGTGTTTAATTGTTCTGCCTTATCCTCTGAACTATTACTCGGGGCTAATAAAGCTGGTACTGGTACATTTACTGTCCGTAAATATGGTTCAATTCGTGCGAAAACGGCTGAACCTTTTCGTATATTATCATGATCAAATCGTGAATCTGTAAATAAATGTGTTCCATATGGTAACTTAGCACTCCATTCGTTCACCAATCCATCATTAGAACCGTATGATGACAAATACAACCCGCCCATAGATAGTGCTGAAAAAACAGGTCCCCAGCTTGTCCCAGTAGCCGTATAGTAACGGTTTAATTTAGCTGCAGGATTATTATCTATTGTAGAACGAAACTTTGCCATTTCACCTATTTGCAATGAATATGTCCCATCATCTTTTTGACCTAATATAGAGGCAAGCCATCCTGCCCACCAACTATATGATAAATCCGCTAAATTGGATCCGTAATGCGGAGTGGCAAGCGTAATAACATTTCCAACAAATCGATTCGCTCCATATCCAACTAACGCAGCTTGTGTATCAATACCACCTTTACTGTGAGCTACAATATTTACTTTTTTGCCAAAATGATTATAAATCTCTTCAAGCTTTTGTGCTAACAATTTTCCATTGTCCCATTGGCTAGCTGATCCTTTCCCCGCGGCATCATATAATTGAATAAATACAGTTTGATAGCCTGCTTTCAAAGCATAATCGTACATATCATTCATCTCATGATATACTGTCTTTCCATACCAACTATCCGCATTACCATTTCTTCCTTGTACAAAGAGAATTGGTGTTTTATTCTCATCATAATTAGCAGGTTTCTGACCTAAAAACCATTCTCCAGGAGTAAATACTTCTTGATTTGGAAAGCCAGTCTTAAGCTCTGTTACAACCTCCGCGTGTACATTTGCACTAAAAACCAGCGGACTCATAAAACAAAGTACAATAAATAATGCGATACTCCTTTTCATAATTCCCATTAACATCCCCCTTTTTCTCCTGAAAGAAAACGCTGCCATTCCGTTGAACACCAATTGTTTTAAATTCCATTTAATCAATTACTTTTACGTTACAATATAATAAGAAATTAATAGCCGCATTCCTTTCTTATCAAACGTTATTCTCTCAACATTTCTTCATTCCTTTTTACAATAAGCGTTTTGAATATTTCTCAATAAAGCTTTCTCTTTACAAAAAAGCTGCGTATAAAAGGTCTCTTTAATAACCTTTTATACGCAGCTTCTTTGTTTAAAACTCGATGATGTACTCATCATCATATTTATCGTATTGCAAACCCGCTCCTATTTTGAATTCTGTAACTTGATCTCTTAGAAATGGTGCATCTTCTATTTTACTAGTTGCTATTTCAATCCCATATTTTTTTGTTAAATGCGCTAATTCTATTAAAAACCATTCTCTTCGTAATACGACTGGAATATCATACGTTCGTCTTTTCATATATACTAGCACCTCTTTTATTTTCATTATTGAAAAGAATATCACTTCTACTTTCGATACACTTTTTAAAACTATCGTTCATCATCAAAGGCCAATGAAACATTATAGTATATGCATGTCCGTTTTAAACGTGCTATGGCAAAAATAATATTAAAAAACTTAAAAATCCTTATTTAGTTTACATAAAAAAATTATGTAATAGTAAAAGGGGAAGGCTTGTCCCTCATCCTTTTACTATCAAAAGCTAAATTAAGAACATCTTGGTACACCTAAAGCTAAGAATAAACCTGCTACTCCTGCTGTAATTGGCACTTTCAACGTAATAACATCGTCTACTTTTGTTACTAAAAAGTAAGCATTCCCTTCTTGTAACACACAATTCACTAATAATTGAAATTCCATTCAAATCTCCTCCTCTCAATCGATATACCATAATTTATGAAATCTCTTTCAAAATGTAATAGTAAATATATCTATTTTTCCTTATATACGAAATAAATGTTTATACGTCTATTAAAAATATTAATTTTCTAAATTAATATAAAACGTGTAATATCCAATAAATCCCTATATAATCAATAGAGAAAATCTTACAAATGGAGGTATGAAAATGGCAGTTTTGAGTAATATTGGTGCAGCTTTATTTTTTATTGCTTTTATCCTTTTAATTCTTTGCATCATCTCGTTCTTTAAGAAAAATGGTAAAGCAATACGATATGGTCGTTCTACCGTTATTCTTTTTATGATTTCAATCGTCTTAATAATAACTGGCGCAGAGACTTCTAATCACCCAATCGTTGAATTCTTTTCTATTTTAAGCTTTGTTTTATTTATTTTCTTCCTCGTACTAGCAATATTATCTGTAATTAAAAAGACAGGTGTTGCAAAAAAACAATTTATCATTACAGCTATTTTATTTGTCATTTTTGTTGTGCTATTAGGTATTTCAGGTCCTTCTTCTGAAAAAACGACAGCAACTAATAAACAAGTCGCTTCTAATAGTGAAGAGAAAAAAGATGACGAAAAGAAAAAGGAAGTAGAAAAGAAAGAAGCGGACGAAAAAACTCGTAAACAACAAGAAGATGAAAAACGCCAAGCCGAAGAGCAAGCTCTTAAGCAAGAAGATGAAAAGCGTCTAGCTGATGAACAAGCTCGTAAACAACAAGAAGAGCAAAAACGTCTAGCTGATGAACAAGCTCGTAAACAACAAGAAGAGCAAAAACGTCTAGCTGATGAACAGGCTCGTAAACAACAAGAAGAGCAAAAACACCAGGCTGATGAACAAGCTCGTAAACAACAAGAAGAGCAAAAACGCCAGGCTGATGAACAAGCTCGTAAACAACAAGAAGAGCAAAAACGCCAGGCTGATGAACAAGCTCGCAAACAACAAGAAGAGCAAAAACGCCAGGCTGATGAACAAGCTCGCAAACAACAAGAGGATCAGCAAAAAGTACAGCAAGCTCAAACACAACCAGCTGCAGGTAACAATAGTAATGTAACTTACAAAAATTGTACTGAAGTTAAAAACGCTGGAAAAGCTCCATTATATAGAGATCAACCAGGTTATAGCTCTAAACTTGATCGTGATGGCGATGGAGTTGCATGTGAAAAATAGTAGTAAAAAAGAAGCTTCTAGTAAGCTTCTTTTTTTATTATCAGAAACTATTGCGACGAATTACCCTCCCTCTCCCTTTTATAAAACTCATTTTATTATTCTCAAAAATGACACATAATAAGTGATTTAAATCACCACATTGATTTTAATTTAACGCTATTCTTAATTTAGATATTACATTTAAACTTTATGGAGGCATTCATATGAAACATACATTTACTGAAACTTCAATTATCGGTGAGATTGTTACACAATTTCCGAAAGCTAGTGACCTTTTTAAATCATATAGAATAGACTTTTGTTGTGGTGGTAATAGACCACTTATTGACGCAATTAATGAAAGAAATTTATCGGCAACAGAGGTAATTACAGAGTTAAATACACTTTATAATAATACGAAACTATTAAATGAATCTGAAATTGATTGGAAAAATGCTTCATATCGTGAATTGATTGATTATGTGATTAATAAGCATCATCGCTATTTAAATGAAGAGTTGCCACAGCTAAGTCCATATGTGACGAAAGTATTACGCGTTCATGGAGCAAATCAGCCTCATTTAGCTCAAATTCATAAACTATTTCATGAACTTAAGATTGAATTAGAACAACATTTAATTAAAGAAGAAACGGAAGATTTCCCATTAATTTTAGAATTCGAGCAAAATCCAACTGATGAAAACTATGCAAAGTTACGTAAAGTAGTAGATGAGCTCGAAAATGAACATAACCACGCTGGCAATATTATTAAAGAACTTCGTAAGGTGACAAATGACTTTATTCCACCAGAAGGCGCTTGCGGCACTTATCGACTTGTTTACCAACGTCTTGAAGCGCTAGAGTCTGATTTATTTGAGCACATTCATTTAGAAAATAATATTTTATTTCCACGTGCTATTACGAGAGTATAAATCAAGTGCAGGACATGAGTGTAAATACTTATGTCCTGCTTTTTCATTTTTTGAAAAATATCCACATCCCCCTCACACAAATCCTAATTTTAACAATTTGTGAATCATTGTCAACTACCCCCACTGAGATAAAACGTTTCAGTGGAGGCTTGAGTTAGAACGCTAGGTCTTTTCGTCTATCGCTAGACAGTTTGACGCTCTAGAATTCATGCCACCTTAAGGTAACACCCCAAGTAAGTTTTTGGTTGGTACTAGAAACGAACAATCGTTTCCCCACTTGCACCACCCTTTCGAAAAAGAGCAGTTCTTCCTTGAGGAAGAAGCCACCACTCAGATGAATCCGGCGTGTGCTACAAGCCCCGACAAGTCGAGTACACATGGATGGTTGACACACCCACTAAGCTATGCGCGAAGCAAAAGCCCTACGTTTTTGCACTTTTAATAGAATCGGCGTTTTCACTTTGAGATTGTCATCCAATTGTACAATTTTTGATTTTTCCAATGTATTCAATGCACCATTAATATCAGCATGGATACATGTTCCTGCTTTACTTTGGTACAGACCACGAGTGATTCGTTTGCCACTAAAGCGATAATGCGTCCTATCATCCTTATCCCAAACTGGAACCCTATCTTTATCAAGAAAACTAGCTTTTGAAGTATAGCTTTCTTCTTGTTTTAAAAATCGGATGCCTTCTTTTATACATTTATTCTCAATTGCTGCAATCAGTTTATGAAATGGGATTTGAACAAATTTTTGATTATTCTTTTTTCCCATATCAGATTTTTGTTTCCAACCAGCGTTATACCCTACGACAACAGTATCTATGTTGCATGCTTTCACTTTTTCGAACAACAAGCCTACAGTTTGTGAAATGTAACCATTTATTTGTCTTTCCCGTTTATGCCAAAGTGCAGCCATTTTGTTCGTTACAACTCGTTTAGAAAGTCCATTTTCCATGTTTTTCAGTTGTAGATTACGTATCATTTTGTTGAAGTACTGGTTAATGGATTTTAATTTTTTTCCATCAATTAAAAATGCATCACCTGTATTTGTTACGCAACTTACTAATCTGTCTACACCTAAATCGCAACTCAAAGCTTTACTAATAGTCGTGGGTTGTTTCTTCATTTGAGAAACGTGCATTTCATATGTGTAATGCACCTCAAAGAACCGACCTTTTTGCTTCGGTACAATCTCAATGTAGGAGATTTTTTTATTTCTTAAGTTTTTAGGCATACGTATTTTAATGGAACCGAATTTTTTTCTGAATGCAACATTCATCGGAATCATCCAATACCCGTTATTATCAACTTTTGGAACTTGATAGATTTCAATGATTCGTTTGTCAGTGGAACGGGAATAATTCGGAAACTTAGGACGACCTGTGAAGGTTTCAGGTTTTTTCTTCCACTGTTCCATTGCTTTAAAAAAGCTCTTCACTTCTGTAAATAAGGCTCTACGAATCGCTTGAACAGAGTTTGATTGAATACCCCAGTAGTTCATATCGGTTTGCATGGCAGTGTCCACTTCTTTTACAGTAGCCATCTTGTTATTATTCAAATAACTTTGTTTAATCGTGTACAATCCAACATTTCGCAATGCTTTAGAACTATGTGACATGCGTTGCAGTAAGCGAAATTCTTTAGCTGTGAGACAAGCTCGTCCGATATTCTGTTTCTGCGTGAATCGTTGCATGGTTTCTCTTTTCTTTTGTTTACGTAATACTTTCACTGCTTTCTTTCTAGCCATTGTTTTCACCACCTTTCTTAGAGAGTCCATTAAAATTATTTCTTTCCTAAGATAGTGTTTTATCTTAGGGAAGAAATAATTTTGTAACTGTTAATTACTTTTGACAAATCAATATTTGGAACGAAACGGAACAAAATGTGAACATGTTCTTCATCGTAATTACATTTGGCTCAAGTAACCGAATGATGATTATTATCCAATTTCGTTATCTTACGATATATTCCCTCCTTATCTACGACAGATTATATCGCAAGACAAAAAGAAATAAATATTCGCCCTCAAAAAATTATTATGAACCAAACAAAAGTGTTTGGTCTATTGAATGATAGCAATTCATCTCCACCTGAATTGTTGGGTTTCACCCGTAACACAAATTAGATGGAGTCTTCTTGCCGAAAGGGATAAAAATGTGATAAATATCACATCTCCCTCTTTTTTAATTTTCTATAATAGAAATATAATCCTTTGTTCAACATTTCACATAAAAAGGGGAAACGAAAATGAAAAAACGTTTAGTTATGATCGGAAATGGTATGGCTGGCATACGTTGTATGGAAGAAATATTAAAACATGATAGTAATTTATATGAGATTACTATTTTCGGAGATGAACCACATCCGAACTACAACCGTATTATGCTCTCTCATGTATTACAAGGAAAAACAAATATGCAAGATATCATTATGAATCAATACAGTTGGTATGAAGAAAATGAAATAACTTTGTATACAAATGAAAGAGTTCAAAGTATTAACCGAAAAGAAAAAATTATTATTACAGAAAAAAATCGTACTGTTACATACGACAAACTCATTATCGCAACAGGTTCTAGTGCTTTTATTTTACCAGTTGAAGGTTCCACCCTTCCTGGTGTAACAGGATTTCGAACAATTGAAGATACACAATTTATGATGGATACCGCTAAAGAAAAGAAAAAGGCCGTTGTCATTGGTGGTGGATTACTCGGTTTAGAAGCCGCAAGAGGTCTTATTGACTTAGGAATGGACGTACATGTTGTTCATTTAATGCCTAGCTTAATGGAGCAACAACTAGATACGAAAGCATCTTCCCTATTGCGTGAAGATTTAGAAGCGCAAGGCATGAAGTTTCTAATGGAAAAGAAAACTGTAAAGATTCTTGGTACAGACCATGTTGAGGGCATTCAATTTGAAGATGGTGAAGTTGTAGATTGTAATTTAATCGTAATGGCTGTCGGAATACGCCCAAATACTCAAATAGCAAAAGATGCTAGTTTACTTGTAAATCGCGGCATTGTAGTCAATGACTATATGCTAACGAATGATGAATCCATTTATGCAGTTGGAGAATGTGCAGAACATGACGGTATCGCATATGGACTTGTTGCTCCTCTTTATGAACAAGGCGCAATATTAGCAAAACATATAACGAATTTACAAACTAATGGATATACGGGCAGCATCGTCGGTACACAGTTAAAAGTTGCAGGTTGTGATTTATTCTCTGCTGGTCAAATTTATGAAGATGATCAAACGAAAGCAATTTCAATCTTTGATGAATGTAAACGTTCCTATAAAAAAGTATTAATTCGTGACAATAAAGTCGTCGGTATCGTTTTATATGGTGATGCAACTGATGGTACACGCCTCTTTAGCATGTTAAAGAAAGAAGAAGATATACAAGAATATACAGCCGCTTCCCTTCTTCACAAAGCTGGTGAAGAAAGTGAACTTGACGTTGCTACAATGAGTGCGGATGACACAATTTGTGGATGTAATGGCGTTACGAAAGGTACAATCGTTCATGCCATTTTAGAACAAGAGTTAACTACTTTTGAAGAAGTTAAAGGATGCACGAAAGCCGCAGGGTCTTGTGGTAAATGTCGTCCGCTTGTGGAACAAGTTCTAGCTCATACACTCGGAGATGCTTTTGATGCTTCTGCGCAGTCTGCTGGTATGTGCGGATGTACAACTTTATCACGTGACGAAGTCGTAGCCGCCATTCACGAGAAAGGTTTAAAATCGCCAAAAGAAGTACGAAATGTACTCGGTTTTGCACATGAAGACGGCTGTTCGAAATGTCGTCCTGCTTTAAATTACTATTTACGTATGGCGATTCCGGAAGAATATGTAGATGATAAATCATCCCGTTACGTTAATGAAAGAATGAATGGTAACATCCAGCATGATGGTACATTCTCTGTTATTCCACGTATGTACGGAGGCGTTACAACCGCAGATGATTTAATGAAAATTGCTGAAGTCGCAAAAAAATATGACGTTCCTCTTGTGAAAATTACAGGTGCGAGCCGAATCGGCTTATATGGTGTTAAGAAACAAGATTTACCTAACGTATGGGCTGACTTAAATATGACTTCTGGATATGCGTACTCAAAATCGCTTCGTAATGTAAAATCATGTGTTGGTTCTCGCTTCTGTCGTTTCGGTACGAAAGATTCTTTAGGACTTGGTATGCTCCTTGAACAGTCATTAGAAATGGTAGATACACCTCATAAAATGAAAATGGGTGTAACAGGTTGTCCACGTAACTGTGCGGAAGTACTTACGAAAGATTTCGGCGTTGTGTGTGTTGAAAATGGATTCCAACTGTATATCGGTGGAAATGGTGGTACGGAAGTACGCGAGGCTGATTTTGTAATGATCGTCCCTACTGAAGACGATGTCCTTCGCATCGCTACAGCTTACATGCAATATTATCGTGAAACTGGTATTTACGGGGAGCGTACTGCCTATTGGACAGAACGATTAGGCTTCGATCATATAAAAGAAATACTACAAGATACAAGTATGGTCACGATGTTAAATGATCGTTTCCAAACAGCTCGTAGCACATATACGGAAGCTTGGGGAGAAGCACTCGAAACGAAGTCTTTAAAAGCGATGTATGAAGTAGAAACTGTGAAATAAGGAGCTGTGATCTATATGATACAAACGAAAGAAAAAATAAAAGTTATGCGTGCGGAAGACCTTCCTATTCAAATTGGTAAAGAGGTACAAATGAAAGACATGTCTATCGCCCTATTCCGCCTTTCAAATGGTGATATTCGAGCTGTAGAAAATCGGTGCCCTCATAAAAATGGACCGTTAGCGGAAGGAATTGTATCTGGGGAATTCGTCTTTTGTCCACTGCATGATTGGAAAATCTCATTACTAACAGGTGAAGTTCAAAAACCTGATGACGGCTGTATCCAAACGTACGAAGTAGAAGTTATTGATGGTGACATTTATATAAAGTGAAACTTTAATCAGCGGGGATTGGTTCATCCCCCGCTGATTATTAGCCCTCACCAATCGGGCTTTTACGGGCAGTTGATCCCTACCTAACTACTTTGCTTTCGCTGAATTTTGAGGTAGGGGTCTTACTGCCCTGCAAATAGCGGGATAAACATGTAATTTACGAAAGGAAGCCTCCTCTGGCTTCCTTTTAAATAAAAAATGATGAGGTGCGATTATGAACGGATATGTATATTTAGTTGGTGCAGGACCAGGTGATGAAGGGCTTATTACAAAGAAAGCGATAGATTGCTTAAAGCGTGCAGATATTGTCTTATATGACCGCTTATTGAACCCTAACTTTCTTAGCTATACAAAGCCAACTTGTGAACTTATTTATTGCGGTAAAATGCCAAAGAATCATACTATGCGTCAAGAAATGATTAACGCCCACCTCCTTCAATTTGCACAAGAAGGAAAAATCGTTGTCCGCTTAAAGGGCGGAGATCCATCTATTTTTGGCCGTGTTGGTGAAGAAGCAGAAACTTTAGCAGCAGCGGACATTCCATATGAAATTGTACCAGGTATTACATCTAGCATCGCCGCTAGTAGCTATGCAGGTATCCCCCTCACCCACCGTGACTATAGTAATAGCGTTACTTTACTAACTGGGCATGCAAAAGGTCCTTTAACCGATCATGGAAAATATAATTCATCCCACAATAGCGATACAATTGCCTACTACATGGGTATAAAAAACTTACCTACAATTTGTGAAAATTTACTACAAGCAGGAAAACAAGAAAATACACCCGTAGCAGTCATTGAGTGGGGTACAACTGGAAAGCAACGCGTTGTCACAGGAACACTTTCAACCATTGTTCCTGTCGTCAAAAACGAAAATATTTCTAACCCTTCTATGACAATTGTTGGTGATGTCGTTTCCTTACGGGATCAAATCGCTTGGAAAGAACGTAAACCATTGCATGGTAAAAAAGTTTTATTTGCATCCGCAACAAATAAAACCAGTTTCATAAAGCAAAAGTTACAAGAATGCGGTGCAGAAACATATCAAATTCCAACTTTCAAAAGGGAAGAATACACGTTAACATCTGAACAAATCAATGAAATTTTTAACGTTGATCGCCTTGTATTTTGTTCAGATGAAAGTGTAGAAATCTTGATGCGATCATGTAGTAAACACCAGAAAGATATTCGTTCCTTACAGGCGAAACTGCAGTATATGAACGTTGCCACTCAAGAAAAACTTATGCAATATGGGCTACTAAGTAAACAAGCAGAGTTCTCTTCCGATACAACTGTTTATTTAGGCAGAAATATTAATCGAATTGGTTTTATTCAAGAAAAAATTGGTGCTGGGTCTTATATGATGACTCATGAGTATACAATTGATCATCGCTTCGATGAAATTCATTCTCGTATGCTTTCTGAATTCTCATGGGATAGCATTGTATTTGAAGGACGTGCTTCAATTGATACGTTTCTAGCAGAAATAAAACGACTTGGCTTTATCGATATTCTTACTCTTCCCTTCTCGTATACCGACATTCCAACGTTACACTATGCGAATAAAGTTGGTTTTCATAATGTAGATGAGCAATTACAAGACATGATTATGAAGAAAGATTTGGTGGTACGATGAAAGGAATTGTATATGTTGGACACGGTAGTCGCCTGCGAGAAGGTAATGAACAATTCATTCACTTTATTCAATCTGTTATGAAAGAACGTAACGAAAGGAGTCAAAAAATAGCTTTTCTAGAACTAACGACACCTACCATTTCGGATGCAGTTACAGAAGCAATACTAGAGGGCGCAACTGAAATATTGATTGTACCTGTTTTATTATTTGCAGCAGCTCACTATAAACGTGATATTCCTTTTGAAATAGAGCAACTACAAAAGAAATATCCACATATAACATTTTCAGTTGTACCACCTTTTAGTACGCATCCACATATGGTTGAACTTGTAGTGAAAAGAATACGTGAAACTATGCCAAAGCAAGATAGTAGCGTTTTACTCGTAGGACGAGGCAGTAGTGATCCACAGCCGATACATGAGTTACAACAAATCGGAGCAGCGGTCGAACGAAAACTCGGTATGCCCGTATCGTGCTCCTTTTTAACGAAAGGAGCGCCCTCTTTTACTGCTGAGCTCAAGACGATAACATCGACTGCGTCCCATGTATATGTCATGCCGTACCTTCTCTTTACCGGATTGTTGCTTCAAAAAATTAAGTTGCATACAAAAAAATATGATCACGTTACGACTTGTAATTGTCTTCAATTTGATACATATATGAAGTTGGCATTATTAGAACGAATGGAGGAATGTGTGTATGTATAATATGTATCCTCTTATGTTTAATTTAGATAAAAAAGTTGTTGTTATAGTTGGTGGTGGTAAAATTGCATATCGGAAAGCGTCTGGATTAAAAGATACAGGCGCTTTTGTCACCGTTATCAGCCCAGAGATTTGCGAGGAAATGAAGGAACTTCCTTATATTACTTGGAAGCAAAAAACTTTTAGTAATGATGATATTAAAGATGCTCACCTTATTTATGCAGCTACAAATCAACATGATGTCAATATGATGGTCAAACAGGCCTCCCATGATTTCCAATGGGTTAACGTTGTAAGTGATGGCACAGAATCATCCTTTCACACACCTGGTGTCATCCGAAATGATGAATATATTGTAACGATTTCAACTTCAGGTAAGGATCCATCGTTTACAAAGCGTTTGAAGCAGGAACTAACATCTATATTTCCTAAACTTATAAAAAAGCTTTCTCGTACTCACAAATAATAATCTATTTCTTAGCTAAAATAGTAATTACCTTTGGACAAACGTTTTTTTAGAAGCGTTTGTTCTTTTTGTTTTAGTTCCTTTTTTGAATTAAGCCGCTTGATTATCAGACATGGTACAATTGTAAACGACACCCAATATATCAAAGACTGTTTTCTTCTCATATCGATGGGATTTCCGTCCATCATTTACCGCCTCAAATCTATCCGTTTTTGCACGTATATTCAAAACAAAATATATGACACATAAATAACGACAGTTACTGTAATAATGCTGAAAAGTGTTGAAAATAAAACGATTTGTGCATGTAGTTCAGGCTCTATTTGATACTCCATAGCAATAGTTGCTGTATTTCTTGAAGTAGGAAAAGAACTTGCAATAAATAATGATTGTGCAACAATACCATCAATGTTTAGTAGGTATATCATGGCAAGTGCTAATAATGGTCCCATCAATAATCTTCCAATTAAAGCCCATGTTATGACTCGATGGAAAAAATTAAGCTTAATGTTGGATAATTGCGCTCCTAGCAATATGAGTGCTATTGCAACAAAACTATTCGCAAGCTGATTAAGAGGTAGAAAGATAGAATTAGGTATTTGAATTGTAAAAGATTGAAAGAGAACCCCTAATATGAGTGCATGAAATACAGGCAGTCTTAGAAATGATTGAATAATACTTCCGATTGTTTTTGTTGCTGATAGTAAGTTATATATCCCGTATGAATAAGTTAAAAGATTCTGGAAAATCACAATGAAAATCTGAATGGAAACCCCCACTGGATTGTGACTGAAAATCAATTGACTTACTGGTAATCCATAATTACCGGAATTCATTAACGAAATGCTATTTTTTAGAGCTGCACTTTCTCCTTTTTCTAACTTTAATGTTTTTGAAATGAAATGACTTACTATCATCACACTCAGACTGTAAAGTATTAAATAGTATATTATCTGGAGCAACAAACCTGTTTCTATACTAATATCATATATATTCACAAATACAGCCGCTGGCATCAAGCAATAAGTAATAAGTGTAGATAGCTGCTTTAAGTTAAATTGGAACTTTCTTTGTAAGATTGCACCAATTAGAATCAATATTAATATTGGTAATATCACGTCTAATATAATAAAAACAAACATTTAATACCCCATTCTAAATACATTATAGTTGGATTAAACTCTTTACTAAATATGGATACAGTTAATTCAAATGTAGCCCCTGACGCTACCCAAAATACCATTTGAAAGCATTCGTATACAGGATTTTATCGGTAGCTTGTTCATCAAATAGCTGTTGAATCAATTTGATATCTCCATACTCAAAAGGTCTTTTTGCTCTTGTAGATGGTAAATCTGTTCCAAACATAAGTGCATCTGGGTTAACTTCATAAATCGACTTTAAGGCATTCTCAACATCTAATTCGACACGACCAAAACCAGTAGCTTTCACATGTACCCCTTTATCAACTAGTTTTAATAAATATGGTAAACCTTCTTCTGATAACCCTAAATGGTCAATTGATATAGCTGGTAATTTTTCTATAGTGGATGCAATTTCGGGCAACTCTTTTGCATCCATATAAAGCTCACTATGCCATCCTACTAAATCATGAACTCTTCTAGCAAAGTAATCCAGCTTCGATAAATCTTCTGAACCACCTCTTTTAATATTAAAGCGTAATGCTTTTACCCCATTTTCATTTAAATTTAGTATTTCTTCATCCGTCACTGTAAAAGGTAATTGTGTTACGCCACAAAATGTTGAACCCAACTGTTTTAGTGCCTTTAATAAATATTCTTGATCAAACCCTTGGAAAGAACCAGATACGATCGCTCCACCAATTACATTCAAATTAGGAGTTTCATTCTGATAATCTTCTACAACAAAGTTGGGTGGAAAATACCCTTGGTTCTCAATAATCGGAAAATTAAAATCAATAATATGAAAATGTGCATCAAAAATTCTCATTTCATTTCCCTCCCCTCTCTTTTCTTTAACATATCAAATATGACTCATAAAGAAAATTATGGATTATTTATACAAATTCATAATTTTATCTTATCGACCTAAACTTTATTCTTTATTTTAAGTGTACTTTTTCACAATATCCATTAGCCTTACGAAAAAATCTGGCCCTAAAAAATATGAAGTTTTTTCTTGTTATAAATACCGTCATATGTTTTGGAATTTCAGAATATTTAAATCCACCAATATATTTTTATACAGATTAATAGATATCCTTTAGAAAGGAGCGACTATTTATCGATTCGTTAGCGATCAATAGTCATCGTTTAATTCAAAAGTTATTATTTTCGTTCTCGATATATTCCGAATGTTTTATGAGGATTTTTCGTTTGTTCATTTCAGTCTTATAACAATCGTACTGTTGCTTTTACTTTGGAAACTTTCAATAGACAAAAAACAGAGTTCTCGATTGTGGAATTAGATTTAAGTTCATACATTTATCTCTTAATATCTTTATCTGTAGGTAAAACAATTGCAGCTATTATATAAAGTAACACCGTAAATCCACTAGTAAAAAAGGCTGATAATGCAGTGACTATGCGAAGGATACTTACATCAATTCCATACTTATCGCTTAAGCCACCTAATACACCTGATACTTGTTTATCTTGAGTGGACTTATATAATTTTTTCATCTAAACACCCCGATCCAATTAAGTATTTGTATGCTAAAAATTAGTTCTATCTTCGGAAGAGATTTAAACTTTCTTTAACTAACCCTTTAATTGAATAACATCTGATATCTATATTTTAACATAAAATTCCATAAAACTTCTGTTTTTCATTTTTAAACCACATTATTTTAGAATACAAGTGTTTGTTAAGTTAGCAATAAAAAACATATCGAAGCCTATTACTAAAAGAACCCTCCTAGATTACTTTAGGAGGGTTCTTTTTCTTTATTAATGATTCTTTAACATCACTAACAGCTTCTCTTGGCTATACATCCATACTGTAATGATTAAACAAGCAAGAGCGACTTCTGATAACGCCATAAATCCAATTGCATAATGACCTGTTAGTTGGAATAGTAACGTTAAAATTAATGGTGGGAAGAACCCTCCTAATCCACCTAAAGCTGACACAACCCCATTTACAATCCCTGCTTGCTCAGAGAAGTACATTGGAACAAGCTTAAAGATTGTGCCATTTCCAATACCTGCACAGAATGCGACTAGTAAGCAACCAAACGTATACACGTTCATACTAGGCATGAATGATAAAACAATACCAGATAGTGTTAAGCCGATAAATACGAAGATTAATATTTTAAATGGATTAAATTTATCACCGAGCCAACCACCAATCGGGCGCATCATTGTTGCTAATACGATGAATCCAGCTGTCCGCATGCCTGCATCTACTTTCTCTAATCCGAAGTGAGATACTAAAAAGTTTGGTAAATATACTGTAAATGCAACAAATGATCCGAAAGTTAAAAAATAAAAGATACATAGAAACCAAAGTTTTTCATTTTTATATACACCTTTTATTTGTTCCATTAATGGTGTATTCACCTTTTTTTCCTTACGATCGCCTAATAAAAAGTTCATAAGTGCAAATGCTGCAAGTAAAACTAAATAACACTGTACTGTTGTTCTCCAGCCAACTGATGTCGCAATTACAGGTGCTAAAAATGAAGTAATTGCTGTTCCAGCGTTACCCACACCGTAAATACCATTTACAAAACCGTGACTCTCTTTCGGGAAGTATTTCGGTAGAGAAGTTACTCCTACAGAGAATACAGCACCACCAATCCCTACAAATAATCCACCAATAATTAAATCCATCATAGAATTGGCAACACTAATGTAAAAGACAGGGAATAATAAAAGTATAAAACTAATAAAGAACAATTTTCTTGCTCCGTAACGATTTGTCCAATAACCAATTGGAATGCGAAGAATAGAACCTAAAATAACCGGTACTGCTGTGACCATAGAAATTTGTCCCGCAGTTAATGGAATATCCGCTTTAATATATGGCATTAATGATGATAAGATAACCCATACCATAAAACCGATAACTAGATTAGAAGTTTGTAAACTTAATTGAAAATTAGGACTTTTCACCTTGTTCCCTCCTATGTATGCATAGTTATATTCATTCTCTCCAGCCTAATCACGTCCTAACATGATTAGGCTGAAAAGAATCAACCACCACTTACTGGCGGAATCATTGCTACTACATCGCCAGTTTGAATAATGTCATCCTCATTTGCATACTCTTCATTTACGGCGACCATTATCTCGTTTGAAATCGCTACGCTGTATTTCTTAATGAGAACTTCCTTTAGTTCAGCAACCGTAATATTTTCACAATCTATGTACAAGGCCGGCTTACTTGCTTCTTCTTGCAAATGTGCAAATAATAGTACTTCAATCATGTTCTCATCTCCCTTTCAGGCTCACCATTTGCATATGCTATTTTCTCTAACTGATCACCTATCCATGACTCACCATCTTCCCAAAACTCTTTCTTCCAAATCGGAATAATTTGTTTTATACGCTCCATAATATATACGTTCGCCTCATAGGCTGCTTTCCGGTGTGGTGTTGAAACGGCGACAACAACAGCAAAATCAGAAATTTGCAATGTACCAATGCGATGTGTAATTGCTACATATGTCCCAGGCCACTTCTCTTCTACTTCATTACCAATTTTCTCAAGCTGTTTTTCCGCCATTGTTTTATATGCTACATACTCTAAATATAGCGTACGACGTCCTTTCGTAAATTCTCTGACGGTACCAATGAAAGTAGTAACCGCACCACACTCACACCGAATTACTTTGTTTGTAACTTCTTCAATTGAAATAGGTGTATCAATTACTTCATAATACGTATGTGTCATTTTGCACCTCTTACCTTTGTATAAATTAGCAATCTATTTTTCTATTACTTGTATGATCGAAGTGGTTCTTTCCACGGCCACTCACTTCCTATGTTCGATTCCAATAATAATACCGAAACAATTATTCCTGCTTCAAATCCTCTTGTTCCGCCCGGCAGGACGATAAATGCGTTCGCCTCTGCAAGTGAAGAAATTGCACTAGATTTATCTAAACCAACTGGTGTAGCTTGCAATTGGCCATCTACAATTTCTACTCTCCCTCTTACAAAACGAGTAAATGGGTTTGCTTTCGGAAAATCTTTCTGTAAAATCGCTTCTGCACGATATACATGCGGATCTTTTCTTTGCAAATATGTTCGAATAACTGGTCTAACATATAATTCACATCCGACATAACAAGCAGAGGGATTACCAGATAGACCAAATAATAGTTTTCCTTCTAGCTCAGCTACAGTTGTCACGCTTCCTGGTCGCATCGCTATTTTATTGAAAAGTACATTAGCTTGTAATCTCTCATAAATAGCAGGTAAATAATCGTAGTCTCCTACTGAAACGCCACCAGTTGTAATTAAAATATCGACTTCTTTTATTGCTCTTTTTACGGTCTCATAACACGTCTCTAAATCATCAGCAAATTGTCCATAATAGCGTACAATTCCACCTGCTCGCTCAATTTGAGCAGCAATCATATAGGAATTACTATTTCGAATCCTCCCCGATTTAAGCTGTTCATGTACTTCTAAAAGTTCACTTCCTGTCGCTACAATTCCAATAACCGGCTGTTTTACAACATGTACGGAACTATAACCAAACGTAGCAAGAAGCGCCGCTACTCCAGGGTTAATAGAAGTCCCTTTTTTCACAAGTATGGCATTTTGTTTTACATCTTCTCCTTTAAAAGAAATGTTATCACCAGCAGCAAAAGAGCGTTTTAATTTCATATAAGTCTTTTCTTTTTCTTCAAATCCTTCCGTTAGCTCTAACATAACAACCGCATTACATCCTGCTGGAATTGCAGCTCCTGTCATAATACGTACAGCTTGAAATGCTTTCACCTCTTCTCTAAAAACAGAACCTGCCCCGATCTCACCAATCACTTCAAACTGAATCGGGTTACTGCTATTTGCTTCTTTTGTATCTTCCGCTCGAATCGCAAATCCGTCGTACGGAGAGCGATCGAAATGCGGGACATCATGATCTGCAATAACATCTTCTCCAAGCATTCTACCGTAGCTGTCTATAAGAGAAACCTTTTCTATTTCACCTTGATGAGCATACTCCATTATGCGTGCAACTGCTTCTGCTACTGGAATTGGTTTACGTTTTTCTAGCATTCTTTTTTCACCTCGTTTTGATAAGGATAAACTCTCTTTCTGTTCATCCTATATATTTTGCGTATAATCGTTTTGCCATTTTTACATCATTTGTCCCATGAATAAATGCCCTACCGTCTGTAAATAAAACAAAACGATATTCATCTACTAGAAACGATAGTAAATATGGAGTTTTTTTGACACTCACGCTTTTTTGTAAGCGATTTCGAACTTCTTCTAAATTAAGAACTCGCTTTATCCCTGGACGGATTTGAACTGTATTCCGCCCGCATAGCACTTCAGTTTTCATCTGTGATCCAAATGTTAAATTTGGGTAAGTGCGTACATTCCCACAAGATGGACATGTACTTTTCTTCTGCCTATTTACTTTTAATGAGAGATATTGATTGTTCCAAATATCAAATGATAACATCGTTCCCCTTAGCGCCTGAAAATCATTCACCAATATTTTCATCGCTTCTGTCACTTGGTGAGCAACGACCATTTGTACAGCCGGCTGAATGATTCCTGCTGTATCACATGTTGCACCGCCCATAGGATGATCCATTAGGCAGCGAAAGCATGGTGTTTTCCCCGGAAGAATTGTATACGTTACACCGTAACTTCCAATGCATCCACCGTATATCCAAGGTATATTTTCTTTTTGCGAAATGTCATTTATAAGTAGACGCGTATCGAAATTGTCAGTCGCATCTAATATAAGATCCACTTCTTTTGTTAACTCTTCTATTTCTTGCATTGTGACATCCGTTACAATTGGTACAATTTCTACTTCAGAATTAATCTTTCTTAAATGTTCTGCCGCTGCAATTGCTTTTGGTTTACACTGCTGTGCATCTTCTTCTGTATATAACTGTTGCCGCTGTAAATTACTCCATTCGACGTAGTCACGGTCAGCAATTGTCAATTTCCCAATCCCCATCCTAACGAGCGCTTCCGCATTTGCAGCTCCTAGTGCACCCGCACCGATTAGGAGGACATGTTTTTTTCTTATTTTTCTTTGTCCCATTTCACCAATTCCAGAAAACAATACTTGCCTTGAATATCGCTCTTGCATAGGGAATCCTCCTTTCGCTATCCACCAATATAAGACATTTCAACTTTTGGACGTTTATTTGTACTTTCAGCCGTTCTTTCATCCGAATACCGATCTGTTCTGCACTCCCATGTATGTTGGAGAATTTTTAATAATGAAGCATCAGAAATATTTTCTCGAAGAAGCGTTCGCAAATCAGTTCCTTTCGTTCCAAATAAGCACGTAAAAAACTTACCGTCTGCCGAAATACGAGCTCTCGTACAAGAGGAACAAAAAGATTCAGAAACAGAAGTAATAAATCCAACTTCTGCATCGCTCCCTACATATCGATACAATTTCGCAACTTCTCCAAAGTAACGAGGTTTAACAGGCTCAATCGGATATACACGATTAATTTTCTCTATTAATTGTTCCTTCGTAATAACTTGTTCAAAGTTCCATCCGTTCGTACTGCCCACATCCATAAATTCGATAAAACGAAGCTGAATTTCTTGTTCTTTAAAATAACGAGCCATTAGAAGAATTTGACTATCATTCATCCCTTTTTTTACGACCATATTTACTTTTACTTCTAATCCAGCTGCTTTTGCTGCTTCAATTCCTTTCAATACAGGTTTTGTACTTACATTTCGTCCATTAATTTTTCGGAAGACATGATCTTCTATCGCATCTAAACTAATGTTTACACGTTTTAATCCCGCTTCTTTTAATGACCTTGCCTGTTTTGCTAAATGAATACCGTTTGTTGTGAGTCCAATATCCTTTAAGCCTTCTAGCTTTGTAAGCCTTGCAATTAACTTCGGTAAATCTTTACGCAATAAAGGTTCACCGCCAGTAAGTCTAATTTTATTAACACCCATACTTATAAATAATCTCGCTAACCTTTCTATTTCATCGAACGTTAATAAAAACTCTTCCTGTAAAAAAGCATAATCAGGTCCGAACACTTCAGCTGGCATACAGTACGTGCACCTAAAATTACAACGGTCAATAACTGAAATACGTAAATCTTGAAGTGGCCGCTCTAAAGAATCTTTCATCTTCTCGTGCATCTATATCCCTTCTTTTCTACTGCAATCATTAGTAAGCTTTCAATTTTTTTATTTGCCTTCATTATAAAAAAGAAGCTACATATTCAATGTGACTTTTCTCACATTACTTTCCCCATTCAAAAATTCTTCACAAATCCGTTCGAATTTTGTTCACATCTCTAGTCCCATTCTCTTTACATACTAAAATTTCTTAAACTAAAAAACTTATATTCGTATAATATAAACCCTTACTATAAGTAGCTTTTTAGACATTTAAGGTCGTTTTTCCTTACGGTCATTGAAATTTTACTTTATTTTCAAAAATATCTCTTGCAATTTCATCATGATTACATCCAAAATAAGAAATATACTGCTTATAAGAAGAAAGGTGATTGCTGTGGCAAACAGTACGGCATTATCCAAAGATTTAAAGGAGTTACTTTCATCTGTTGAATATAAAATGCAAATCAATAAGGGGAGTTTTATTTTTCAAGAAGGTATGGAAGCAACAGAAATTTATATCATTCACTCTGGAAAAGTGCAAATCAGTAAACTTAGTGCTGACGGACAAGAATTAACACTTCGCATTTGTTCACAAAATGATATTATTGGGGAATTAACATTGTTCACGGAAGATGCAAGGTATTTATTAAATTCAAAATGCCTTGAAGATGTTGAAGTAGGCGTTATAAAGCGTGAAGCCTTAGAAAAAGCATTACTCCAAAAACCCGCTCTTGTATTTGAATTTATGAAATGGATTAGTGAACATTTAAGAAGAATGCAAACGAAGTTCCGAGATCTAGTATTACACGGCAAAAAAGGTGCCCTATATTCTACTCTCATTCGAATGACAAATAGTTATGGTGTGTTAAAAGAAAATGGGATTCTCATCGATTTACCATTAACGAATCAAGAACTTGCAAATTTCTGTGCAACTTCGCGTGAAAGCGTAAATCGAATGTTAAATGATTTGAAAAAAAAAGGTACGATTTCTATTCATAAAGGAAAGATTACAATCCATGATTTACAATTTTTAAAATGTGAAATTGCTTGTGAAGATTGCTCTGCCTCTGTTTGTAGCATAGAGTAGCATCTTATTTAGATGCTACTCTTTTTCTCTTGCATACAGTTATTTCCTAAAAAAGACGAGGCCTTCCATTAGACCTCGTTTCATGTTAGTTGCTAACTTCTATTCGTTTACTGTGGCATTATTTTTTCAATTCATTAGGAATACGTCTTCTGTAAATCACATAACTACGGCTTAAGTATTTAATTGGGGCACTAAATACATGGACAAGTCTAGTAAATGGCCATACTGCGAATAGACCCATACCTGCAATTATATGAATTTTAAACCATACTGGTACTTCCATCATATATTCAACTTTCGGTTGGAAAATAAAGAGACTTCGGAACCACGGACCGATTGTTGTACGATAATCAAACCCTTTTGAGTCGATATTTAAAAAGGTTGAAGAAAGTCCCGCTAGCATTACGATTAGTAATAAAATAAGCGCAATATAATCTCCCCTTGTACTCGTTGCAATGATGCGTTTTACTGTTACACGGCGGTACGTTAATATAATTAAACCGATGATAGAAGCAACACCTGCCGGAAGTCCGAAACTAATTGCCATTATATGATACATATGCTCAGAAATACCTATTGAACGGTATACAGACTCTGGAATTAAAATCCCCATAACATGACCACCAATGACGAACATGACCCCAAAGTGGAATAATAGACTTCCGATTCGGAGCATTTTCTTTTCTAATAGTTCACTAGATTTTGACGTCCATCCAAATTGATCATAGTTGTATCTGAAAATATGTCCACCGATAAAGATTGCAAAAATGATATAGGGAAACAATACCCATAGAAATTGATCCATCATTTTGACAACTCTCCTTTCTAATTTGCCTGTACACCCCATGTATTGATAGCGAGTAGAACAGCGGCGAGAATTGGTTCATACATACAGTTTGCTTCTTTTAATTGCCCGTGCAACGCTTGTATATTTTCCGTGTATTTACTCATAATTGGTTCGCTATCTTTTTCATTCGCGTTTGCAAGAAACTCAAGTAGAAGCGGTAAATAATCAGGTAGTTCTTTATCTGTTACGTTAAAACCAGATTTTTGATAATGCTGTTTTAACTCTAATAATTCAATTCCACGCTCTCTTTGTTCACCTGTTTTCATGTAGGTAAGATACATATTTGTCTTCTTTCCAAAGTCGAATGTATAGACGTAAGAATCAATAAGTTGATTGTCTGTTTTATTTAGCGCTTCTTTTATAAATGTTGTAAGTGATGCTCTGATTTCTTCCTGTTCAATTTCTTGAATCTCTTCCTGTAATTCTAGTAAAGCTTCCCTCCAACCTAGTTCAGGATAGGAGAGAAGAAAAGAAGAACAAGAAAAAGCTGTTTGTAAACTTTGTTTCATAGTTTTCTGCCCCCTTTTTTTAAGAAATTGTCGTACAAGAGCCTGGCCCACCTGCGAAAGATAAACCACAACTTCCTTGCTCGCTATATAAATCTGCAACTTGTTCGCGGTGAGACGTCGGGATAACAAAGCGATCTTTATATTTCGCAATAGCAAGAAGACGATACATATCTTCTACATCTTCTTTCGTTAAACCGAGTTCTTTTAATACAGCTTCATTTGGTTCTTTATTAATTTGCAATGCTCTCATATGTGTTCGCATGACAGCCAATTTTTTCAATGTAAGACGAATATGTGATTCATCTCCTGCAGTGAGTAAATTCGCTAAATATTGAATTGGAATACGCATATTATCAATAGCAGGGAAAATCTCTTCTGCTTGCCAGTTACTACCTTTCCCCTCCACCATGTTCATAATTGGGCTAAGCGGCGGGATATACCAAACCATTGGCATTGTACGATACTCTGGATGAAGAGGTAGAGCGATTTTCCAATCGATAATCATTTTATAGATTGGCGACTGTTGTGCCGCTTTAATCCATTCTTCAGGAATCCCTTGTTTTTTCGCTTCAGCTGCTACTTCTGGATCATTTGGATCTAGGAAAACAGTAAGCTGAGATTCATATAAATCTTTTTCATTTTCAACAGAAGCCGCTTCTTTTACTTTGTCAGCGTCATATAGCATTACCCCAATATATCGAATACGTCCTACACATGTTTCAGAACAAATTGTTGGCATACCAGCTTCAATACGAGGGAAACACATTGTACATTTTTCAGCTTTATTTGTTTGCCAGTTAAAATATACTTTTTTATACGGACAAGACGATACACAAAATCTCCATGCACGACATGCATTTTGATCCACAAGAACAATCCCATCTTCCTCACGTTTATACATCGCACCCGATGGACAAGAAGAAACGCAAGATGGATTCATACAATGTTCGCAAATACGTGGTAAATACATCATAAAGACATTTTCAAAATCCGTTTTAATTCCTTCTTCCATTTTCTTGACGTTCGGATCTTGTAACCCTGTTATATGTCCGCCTGCTAAATCATCTTCCCAGTTTGGACCCCATTCAATTTTGTCGATAAATTCACCCGTAATTGCTGATTTCGGACGAGCAACTGGTTGATGCTTACGCTGTGGGCTATTTGTTAATGTTTCATAATCATAATTCCAAGGTTCAAAGTAATCATCAATTGTTGGCTGATCTGGATTGTGGAAAATATTCATAAGACGCTTCATTTTCGAACCGGATTTCAGCTGAATTTCACCATTTTTCAATTCCCAGCCGCCTTTGTATTTCTCCTGATTTTCCCATTGTTTCGGATAACCAATTCCAGGTTTCGTTTCTACGTTATTGAAGTACATATATTCAGCACCTGGACGATTCGTCCAGGTGTTTTTGCATGTTACGCTACAAGTGTGGCAGCCGATGCATTTATCTAAGTTCATTACCATTCCGACTTGCGCTTTAATCTTCAAGCCAATCTACCTCCTTCAGTTTACGGATTACAACGTTTAAGTCACGCTGGTTCCCAGTCGGACCATAATAGTTAAATCCATAGCTTAATTGGCCATATCCACCAATCATATGTGTTGGTTTAACGTGAATACGGGTTGGACTATTATGTGTTCCCCCGCGGGTGCTTGTTAATTTCGTACCAGGCACGTTAATGTGACGATCTTGCGCATGGTGCATAAATGCCATCCCCCTCGGTATACGGTGTGTTACAACAGCACGTGCTACGACTACGCCGTTACGGTTAAAGCATTCAATCCAATCATTATCAGCAACACCAGCTTCATTCGCATCATCTTTATTCATCCAAACAGTTGGACCACCTCTAAACAGCGTTAACATTGGCAATGAATCGAAGTACATACTATGAATCGACCACTTATTATGCGGTGTTAAATAGTTTAGTGTAATTTCTTTCCCTTCTACTTCAGGGCGTGATTTACGGAATGGTTTATGTTGCAGTATTGGTTTAAATGTTGCCATCGTTTCGCCAAATTCTTTCATCATGTCGTGATCTAAGTAGAAAGATTGTCGACCAGTTATCGTTCTCCAAGGGATGAGACGTTCAACATTTGTTGTAAATGGTGAGTAACGGCGTCCACCTTTTTCAGAACCCGTAAAGGCCGGAGAAGTAATTACTGTTTTAGGCTGCGCTGTAATTTGTTCAAATGTGAAGCATTCTTCTTCACGTTCTTCTGCTAAGTCACGTAGTTTTAAATCGGTTTGTTTTTCAAGCGCTTCCCATGCTTTTACCGCCATATGACCGTTTGTTGTAGAAGAAAGTGTTAATACCGCCTCAGCAGCATTAATTGCTTCTTTTATGTCTGGGCATCCTTTCGCAATAGAATCCGTTCGAACAACTCCTAATCGACTCTTTAATTGCTCATATTCTTTTTCTGCCGACCAAGAAATCCCTTTCGTACCAATCGGTTGTTTTCCGGTATTTGGTCCAAGCGCTGTCATCTTGTCATAAATCGTTTTATAATCCCTTTCGACAACATGAATTTGCGGCATTGTTTTACCTGGGATCGGTTCACACTCACCTTTGCTCCAGTCTTTAATCTTACCAAGTGGTTGTGCTAATTCTTGCGGTGTATCGTGAAGAAGTGGTGTTGCAACAACTTCTTTCATTGGTTCAAGATCGATTTTCTTCGCTAAATCTGACACAGCTTTAGAAAGAGAGGTGAAAATATCCCAGTCAGAGCGTGCTTCCCACGGTGAACCGATTGCTGGATTAAATGGATGCACAAATGGATGCATATCCGTACTGCTTAAATCATGCTTTTCATACCAAGTTGAAGCAGGTAAGACGATATCAGAATAAAGCGCCGTTCCAGCCATACGGAAATCTAAATTAATGAGTAAATCTAACTTCCCTTCAGGTGCATCTTCATGCCACTTAATTTCTTCTGGTCTTAATGAGTCACTATCGTCATTCATTAATCCGTTTGTTGTACCTAATAAATGTTTTAAGAAATATTCGTGTCCTTTACCGGAACTTGAAATTAAGTTTGCACGCCATACGAATAAGTTACGCGGGAAGTTGTTTTTATTATCTGGGTCTTCAATCGCAAATTTCAGTTCTTTTTCTTTTAATTTTTGTGCAACGTATTTTCCGATTTCTTCTTGTGTTGTTGCACCAGCAGCAACAGCTTCTTTATATAATTCAATTCCATTCTTCTCGAATGTTGGATATGAAGGCAACCAGCCAAGTCGTGCTGCTAATACATTGTAATCACCGTGATGTTGATAACGAGAGTTGCCCTCAACTGGTGATGCTAAATGTCCAACAGGTGTATCTTCATAGCGCCATTGATCTGTTACGAAATAGAAGAAAGATGTACCGTTTTGTAATTTCGGTGGCCCCTGCCAATCTTTCGCCATCGCGATTGTTTGCCATCCTTCTGCTGGTCGTAATTTTTCTTGACCAACATAATGTGCCCAACCGCCGCCGTTTACACCTTGTGCCCCAACGAGAAGAACAAGATTTAAAACTGCGCGATAAATCGTATCAGAGTTAAACCAATGGTTAATACCAGCTCCCATAATAATCATCGAGCGGCCATTCGTATCAACTGCATTTTGCGCGAACTCACGAGCAATTTGAATAATAAGCTCTCGTTTTACTCCAGTCATTTTCTCTTGCCATGCAGGTGTAAACGGTACATCATCATTGAAATCTTTCGGTTCTTGCCCGCCAAGACCTCGGTTCACACCGTAATTTGCTAACGTTAAGTCATATACAGTTGTAACGAACACTTCGCCTTCTTCTGTCATAACTTTTTTCACTGGAATTGTACGTTCTAATATTGTATTTCCATCATCAGAGAAGTACGGAATTTGCACTGTTTCAACACTATCTTCCATTCCAAGTAAAGAAAGACGTGGATCAATCGTTTCACCTGTCTGTTCATCTTCTAAACGCAAGTTCCATTTCTTCTCGTTATCCCAACGTGATCCCATTGTGCCGTGAGGTGTTGCAAAATCTTTCGTGTTATCGTTCCAAAGAACAGGCTTCCATTCTCCTAACTTTGTTTCACGTCCAATATCAGTAGCATTTAAGAAACGATCAGCGACGAATTGATCTCCTTTTTCTTTCAATGTGACAAAGAAAGGAAAATCAGTATATTGCTTCGCATACTTTGTGAAGTATTCCACTTGATTATCTACGTAAAATTCTTGTAAGATCACATGCCCCATTGCCATCGCAAGCGCACCGTCTGTACCTTGTTTCACACTAATCCAATCATCCGCAAACTTAGTAGACTCGGCGAAGTCAGGACTTACAGAAACAACTTTCGTTCCTTTATATCGAACTTCGGCTAAAAAGTGTGCATCTGGCGTTCTCGTCATCGGTACGTTTGAACCCCATGTCATAATGTAACCAGAGTTATACCAGTCACTACTTTCTGGTACATCAGTTTGATCACCCCAAATTTGCGGAGAAGCTGGTGGTAAATCAGCATACCAATCATAAAAGCTAAGCATCGGTCCACCCATAAGTTGCATAAAACGGCTACCTGCAGCGTGACTTAACATCGACATTGCTGGAATTGGTGAAAAACCAACATTTCGGTCTGGACCGTATTTAATTACTGTGTATAGTAATGAAGCAGAAACGAGTTGTAATACTTCATCCCAATTCGCACGAATGAATCCCCCTTTACCACGCGCCTGCTTATACGTACGTGCTTTTTCAGGGTTTTCCACAATGCTTTTCCAAGCGTCTAGTGGTGACTCGTTATTTTGTAGTTCCTCTTGCCACATTTCCCAAAGCACACCACGTACATACGGATATTTCACACGAAGCGGACTGTAAATGTACCAAGAAAAACTCGCTCCACGCGGACATCCTCGTGGTTCAAAATCAGGCATATCAGGACCTGTTGTTGGATAGTTAAGCTCTTGACCCTCCCATGTTACAATTCCATCTTTCACATAAATGTTCCAGCTACAAGAACCAGTACAGTTCACACCGTGTGTAGAACGGATTACTTTATCATGCTGCCAACGCTTTCTGTACACATTTTCCCATTCACGATCTTCATATGTTTCTTGTGTATGATTATCGTTATAACGATCTATTGGTGAAAAATATTTTAAACGTCTCATTAATGCTGAAGGTTTCTTCTTCATACTGTTCACTCCTTTAGTACGTCTCTCTTACATACCCTTACTATAAAAGAGGTTGTAAAATACAGATGTGACATTTCGCACAGTTCAAGAGATTGTCAAAAATTCCGGAACAAATATAAAAAAGTGAAAATCTAATCATTGTGGAGGGTTCACATCCTTCACTGACTGTTAAATTACTTCCTTGCTTCTAGCAAAATTTAAGATGAAGTACAGATTATAATGAGCGTGCAAAAAATTTCTTATATAATAGCGGAAGTAATTTGGGAATAGTTAAATTTGATTTACCTAAATCGTAAGATAAGTTTATAAATGAAAATACAATACTTTCAATCCAACATACTAAGGGTAAATATCCTGAAAATAGTTGAACAAAAAACGCCAGGAAACCCATATGATTTGCCAGCAACTTGGATTGAATGAAGAGAAGAATACACCAGAATGGTAGGATATTAAGATAATAATAAAAGGAGTAGATTATGATATTAGAACCGCTTTATGCAGAAAACATTATAGTAGCCGTCATATATAAAAATGAGTTTAGGTGGTATGTAACAGATAAAGAACTATGGTTTTTAGATTATAATAAATTAGATAATGCATATAAAAATTTAGGTATAAGCATTGAAGATAATGATGAAACGGAAGAAAGAAATGGAATAAAAGTATTAGATCATGAAAATGTAGAAGTATTTTTAGTAAGGATTAATCAATATAAAACAACTAAAGAAGAATTAAATTATTTACTACTTGAAAATATTAAAAGGAAGAATGCAGTAGAAGATCTATTAGATTATAGTCCAGTCTTATTAATTAACTTTGATAATAAAATACTATATTCAATGTTTCCAGAACCGGCATCATACGAAAACTATGTTCCAAAAGATTGGATAGGTACATATGAAGATTTCACTGAACTCATACCTACATCAGAGAAATATTGGATAAATAAGTTTAATAACAATCTACTTTTACTATAAATGTAAGTAAGACAAGAGTAATGATAGTATAAGAATTTATTACCTTAATAGAGCTTATGAGATTAATAGAGAAGTAAATAGAGTCACTAAAGCCAGAAATAAAGGAGTAAAATAGTCATGAAATATCCATATAGTTTTGAAGTACTTAACAGTAGTGATTTAGTTATGAGACTTCCTCAAGAAATAAAACTTGTTGAAACTTTTTTAGGAATTGAAGTTTCAGCTTTTGGAGATTGGATTTTAGAAGAAATACATAGTGTTTTAAACGGAGAAAAAAATTATGTAGTAGTAAATGGCAACATTTGCGGTTTAGAAATCCGGAACGACACAACTACTGTGTTAGACAATTTAGCCGAAGATGGGAAAGGAGAATATTGTGAGATTGAAACAATGGAATTGGTAGAATTGATTCATATTTGGTTAAATAAACGAAAAGAATATAAAAAAGATAAAAAATAAAGGAGTGTAATAATTTAAATAGATGGCCTCTTCATGTGAAGCCGACTTTATTTTATTCATATATATTTTAATCATAAGGCGTATTAATATATGTTCCAAACTTTACGCGTAGGGTTTCCTACGCTATTTATTTTGCTCATTGAGGTCAATCTTTCCTGTCCTTCCCCTCTTCTACTTTTACCGACGATACTATTCTATATCAAAACGTATTTCACATAAAACGAGAAATCATTATTTACCATATTGCCCTTAGTTACGGAAACAATTATACTGGATGTAATCAGATAAATAATCTGAATATTCTTAGAATTAAAGATAAAAGTTTCACTACTTGCAAATAGAAAGATAAATTCTATTTTCCACTAAATAGATTAGAAAACGATAATAACATTAGGAGGATTACGATGCCCCAGCTTGATTCATTACATCCCATAGTAGAAAGAATAATCAACAATATTGAAAAGTTAATGGTCGGAAAGCGAAAAGAAACGATCTTAGCTTTGACAGCTCTCTTAGCTGAAGGTCATGTACTATTAGAAGATGTTCCTGGCGTTGGGAAAACAATGTTAGTACGTGCTCTTTCTAAATCTATTGATGCTGATTACAAGCGCATTCAATTTACACCTGATTTACTGCCGTCAGATGTAACAGGAGTTTCTATTTATAATCCGAAAGAGCTCCAATTTGAGTTCAAGCCTGGACCAATCATAGGGAATTTTATACTTGCTGATGAAATTAATCGTACATCTCCCAAAACACAATCTGCCTTACTTGAAAGTATGGAAGAAGGCAATATTACAATAGATGGCATGACAAGACCGTTACCAAAACCGTTCTTTGTAATGGCTACACAAAATCCGGTCGAATATGAGGGAACATATCCTTTACCAGAAGCACAGCTCGATCGTTTCTTATTGAAACTAAAAATGGGATATCCTACACCAGAAGAAGAGTTTGAAATTTTAAACCGGATGGAAAAAACAAATCCACTCTCTCATTTACAAGCTATTACTACAATAAAAGAATTACTTTATTTACAACAGAGCGTACGGGAAGTAAGCATGGACAAAGCAATCAAGCATTACATTGTAAAACTTGTTACTCAGACGCGTTCTTATAGTTCTATACAGCTAGGTGCAAGTCCACGCGGCTCAATCGCTTTAATGAAAGCTTCACAAGCTTATGCATTCATCCATGGCAGAAATTATGTTATTCCAGACGATGTTAAATTTTTAGCTCCTTACGTTTTAGCTCACAGACTCATTCTAAAAATGGAAGCAAGATTTGAAGGAATAACAGGAGAACAAGTTATCGCCAAAATCGTTGCACGAACTACCGTGCCGACTCAAAGGACGAAAAACCTTTGATGAAACGACTACTACGAGCACTATATCACGTTACGAAGTTATTGCTAATCCCTTTATGCCTAGTCTTAACATTTGTGTACGCTATGCTTCAAGGAGGATTTGTAAGTTGGTTTTTGTTTTACAGTACGATTCCTATTGGTCTTTATTCACTACTACTTCCCTTCTACGCTTTACGAGACGCTGAAGTAAAACGAATAACAAACCAAAATGAATATGCAGCAGGAGAACAATTTTTAAGCACCATTACAATAAAAAGAAGATTTCCTTTTCCCTTACTTTATTTAATTATAGAAGATGAACTGCCATCACAATTTACAAATTGTAGACAAACGAAGGTGAATAAGGTAATACTCTTTCCAGGATTGAAACGAAATATTTCATTTCAATATGCAATTGACACAATCCCTAGAGGAGAGCACACTTTTTCAAGCGTACGTGTCAAAACTGGTGATCTATTCGGTATGATGGAGAAAGAAGTAACTTTTTCAGTTCTAGATACATTTTTAGTCTATCCCCAGTACGTAGATATAACGTATCGACAATTGGAAAATCATTTCGAACAAGGAGCGCTTTCAGCAAATATAAATTTAGCAAAAGACTCTACAATCTCTGTCGGTGTCAGAGACTATAAACCTGGTGACCGCTTTTCATGGATTGATTGGAAAGCAACTGCCCGAACAAACAATATTATGACAAAAGAGTTTGAACAACAGCGCAGCCATAATATCATGATATTTATGGACAGAACTGAGTCCCCTCTATTCGAATCAGTCGTAACATTTTCCGCCTCTATTGTAAGGGCTGTCTTGAAGCAAAATTCACCAGCGTCATTCGTGTCTGTCGGAAAAGAACGAACTTTTTTCCCTTTAGACAATGGTGATACGCAGTTACAACAAATCTTTTGTCATCTAGCGAAAGTACAAGCAGACAGTGTATTCCCGCTCTCCCGGAGTGTAGAAATGGAATTAAGAAAAATTTATGAGCCCGTAACGATTATACTCGTAACAAGCGATCTTTCTCCCGTTATTCAAAAGGCGGCTGACTTTGCTGCTATAAAAAACAGAAAATTAATGGTGTTTGTCGTGAAAGAAAAAGCAAATCAACTCTCACATCGAGAACTAAGTATTCTAGAAACTCTACAAAAACGAAAAATATTTGTAAATGTGGTTTATGGGAACCGGTATACAAACGTGTTTTTTGAGGTGAGCAAATGATAACATTACGAACAAAATACAAATGGGATATGAGCAGATTCTTCATGCATGTATGTGCATTTCTACTTTTACTAGAATGGCTAAGACCCCTTATAGGTATTACAAACGTAGGTAGATTAGATATTTTTGTAATATTTATAGGAATTTGCTTCACTCTCTCTTTTTTTCAAACAAGGTGGCAGATTCCAATAAAGATCGTCACGATCTTATTCATCATTCATTTCCTGTATTATAAAAATGCTTTTATAAATCCATCTTGGCTAACGAAATTTTTTGCTGATATTTCTCGAAATTCCTCTCTGTTTTTCCAGGGGAATTTGCTAGATATTTCTCCCGTTTTTCCAACACTTTTATTTTTTTTATACTTTTGGTTTTTGAGTGCTTTCATCTCTTTTTGGATGATTCATAAAAAACGTGGGTTGTTATTTCTTATATTGACTATTATTTATATCACCATTTTTCATAACTTACATTTATACAATGCAAACTACGCTATTATTCGTACTATTGTCATCGGCTTTTTTATGCTTAGTCTTCTTCGCATAGAACGAATAAGAGAGATGGAACACTTACAAAATTTTGCTAGAGAAATCTCAAAATTACTTAGACCTCTTACAATATTTATTGTATTGTCAGCAACTATCGCATACTTTGCTCCAAAATTTGGCCCTCAATGGCCAAACCCAATGGATTTTTTAAAATTCAACACATCCGAAGCAAGTAAAAAACAAGAAGTTTCTAAAATTGGATATGGTTTAGATGACTCGCGATTAGGCGGTCCTTTTAAGGCAGATCCTACAATTGTTTTCACAGCACAAACGCAAAACAAACAATATTGGAGAGTCGAAACGAAAGATTTTTATACAGGAAAAGGCTGGGAAGTTTCTGAAAATCAAAAAAAGATTTCTTTTAAAAATAAAAACGACGTCGTGAGCTGGTACGAACAAAATACAAAAACGGAGGCCACTGAGGCGACAATCACCATGAAAAAAAGTTATCCACACCTTACCTATCCAGCAGGATTAATATCAGTTGAGGCTTCTTCTAATGTATCATACAGCGTTGACCCCTTTTCAGAAAAAATCTATACGATGGACGGAGATTCTTCTACTATTTTAAATTCATATAAAGTAACATATGGGGTCCCAGAGTTTTCCATAGAAAACTTGAAAGCTGTAAAAACAAATGAAGGTCAAGAATCAAATCCTTATTTCATGACAAAGTACACGCAACTTCCCGAATCATTACCACAGCGAGTAAAAGACTTAGCTGTAAATCTAACAAATGATAAAGACAACCGATATGATAAAGTATTAGCTATTGAAAACTACTTTACCGACCATTCTTTTGTATATGAAACAATGAATGTGTTGTTCCCTTCCAAAAACCAAGATTATGTAGATCAATTCCTTTTCGATACAAAAAGCGGCTACTGTAATAATTTCTCGACGTCTATGATTGTGTTACTTCGTTCTACCGGGATTCCTGCTCGCTGGGTAAAAGGTTATACAGAAGGAACTCTTGATAATACACTTGCCTCTGCAGAAGGTGAGGATGTTTATAAAATCGCGAACGATAACGCACACTCTTGGGTCGAAGTATATTTCCCAGGATACGGATGGATTCCATTCGAACCAACAAAAGGATTTACTAATCCCTATAATTTTACAAATAATACTCCTGCTTCTACTTCACAAAATAACGAAGTAAATAATTCTAATAACGAGCCAATACACCAACGGAACAATGAAGCAAAGCTCAAAAGTTTAATAGAAAATACAGAAGAAGCCTCTACTAAAAAGATCACAAATTCTAAAAATGATTTTTCTTGGTGGTACGTATTCCTCTCTACGATACCGATTAGTATCATCGGATACATTCTCTTCACCACTAGAATGAAATGGATTACATTTTTTATTATTCTTTTCTATAAATACCGAAAAGATGATGCTGTTTATCAAAAAGCTTACGGTGCACTTTTAAAACAATTTGCGAGAATCGGCATACCACGGGGTGAAAGTCAAACATTCCGAGAATACGCTCTCCACATCGATACACTTTACAATTCGGCCGATATGCAACAACTTACTTTCAGTTATGAGAACGCTATGTATCAAAAGGAACAGGCCGCAGCCGAATGGAAGACATCCGTACACTTATGGGAAGTGCTTATGAAAAAAGCAGCTTCTCTGCCTAAATCAAACGACTACGATAGAGTGATTTAATCTTGATAATGTGAGTTTAAAGAAAACACCTCAAAGAGCTACTTTGTTCTTTGAGGTGTTTGTTAATAAAGTGAAACTCCTAATTATTCCCCAAGTACCTTCTCAATCTCAACCTCTAAATCCATCGGCTTCGTCTGTGGTGCAAAACGCCCTACTATTTTCCCGTCTTTTCCAATTAGAAACTTAGTAAAGTTCCATTTCACTGCTTTCATACCGAGTAAACCTGGCGCTTGTTCTGTCATGTATGTATAGAGAGGATGAGCCTTGTCACCTTTTACATCAATCTTTGCAAACATTGGGAAGTTCACACCGTAGTTCAATTCACAAAAACTAGTAATATCAGCTTCTGTGCCTGGTTCTTGTCCCCCAAATTGATTACAAGGGAAACCGAGTATTTCTAGTCCTTGGTCTTTATATTTATCATATACTTCCTGTAACCCTTTATATTGTGGTGTAAATCCACATTTACTAGCTACATTTACAATAAGAAGTGCTTTTCCTTCGTAATCTTTTAACGATTTTTCTTCTCCTGTTATTGTTTTAGCTGAAAAATCATAAACTGTCATTGTTCATACCCCTCTCTTCACTATCATTCTATGTTTATACTATACTACATTCGTGAATATACAGCTCTTATTACGTATTCACATACCGTAATGATAGCGCTTTATTTTCGTTCGAAAATTCGAAACAATATACTAGACTTTTATGATGGAAAGTTTTACAATTAATTTGTGAACAAAATGTGACAGTTTATATTTCCATTATAATAGAAAAGGATGGTGTTCATTATGAAAACTGCACAACATGAAACGATTTCAAATCGCGAGTTTTATTTCGTACTATATATGATGTTATTGTATGTTATTGGCTGGGTAATCGATGTAAATGGTTTATTTTTAAGCTCCTACTTTAATTTAGCAGGAGAAATTATGCTTCCGATCGTTGGTGGCATTGTTGGACTGTTCGTTATGTCTATCAATAAAGAACAAACGAAATAACTACATTACAAAAGGGCAGAAGACGAGCTTTCGTTTTCTGTCTTTTTCTGTTTTTAGCGTATAATAGATACATACCGTATATAAGGAGTGGTAAGTATGAAAAAAGTAGAACAACTATCTTCTCATCTATATCTTATTGATGATTATGACTTACAACATGATGAACGCACAGGTACATACGTTTTATTAGGTGACGATATTACTTTAATTGAAACTTGTGCGGCCCCTTCTCTTCCCTATATTTTAGACGGCTTACAGCAATTACATATTAATTTAAATGATGTAAAAAACATTATCGTTACACATGTTCATTTAGATCACGCAGGCGCAGCAGGGTTAATGATGGAAAAGTGCCCAAATGCTACTCTATTTGTGCATCCGCGCGGGGCTCGTCATATGATTGATCCAACAAAACTAATTCTTGGCGCAAAAGCTGTGTACAAAGAAGATTTTGATAAACTTTTTGATCCAATTCTTCCAATTGAAGAAGAACGTGTTCATATTGTACAAAATGGTGATACATTAAAAATTGCAGAAGACCGTACACTCACATTTTATGATACACCGGGACATGCGAAGCACCATATTAGCATTCACGATTCATTAACAAACGGCATTTTTACTGGTGATACAATAGGAATTTATTATAGAGAACTCGCAGACCTTGATGTAGAACTATATCTACCATCAACGTCTCCTTCACAATTCCAGCCAGATGCGATGATTGCTTCTAAAAATCATATTCAAAGTATGAATGTAGATACTATTTATTTCGGTCATTACGGCGCATCATCCAATGTTACAGAAGTATATAACCAACTTGAACATTGGTTACCTATTTTCGTTAATACTGGAAATGAAATTTTTCAAAAACATACTGATTTTGATGAGGCTACTAAGGCATTACAATCTTTGCTACTGGAGAAAGTCTCCACTCATCTTACAAAGCTAAATGTTCCATCCAATCATTCTGTTTATAACATTTTACATCTTGATTTAGAAATTAGCGCGATGGGAATTATTGATTACTTAACGAAGCAAACAAAATCCACAATTAACTAATAGAAAACGAAGATATATACAACGCCATTATCGTATATATCTTCGCTCCTTGAATATATTTTTTAATAAAGGATGGTGGAATGGAATGCAAAAAGTGATACTATACCTCTGCTTTACATTATTTATCATCTTATTATTAGTTGTAGGTGTTAAAATTCAATTTTATTTAGATACAGACGCGCAAGTGAACTTTAACGTCTATCCAAGATTATTCTACTTTACACTCTTCCCTCTTTTGGTCGGCATTTTATTACGATTCCTACAATCAATTAATCGCGAAACGAGTAAACAAAACTGGAACTTTCAGCCGGATAAGTTTATCGCTATTACGTTGCCAACACTATTCATTGCCTTTTCTCCAGCTCTACTCTTTTCACCAGTTGGTAAATACCTACCTTATTTAACTAATATTATTCTTGTGAATACAACTTTCATTACCATTATTAGTTTAATAGCTGGTTACTCACTTTTAGATTGTTTGATACAAAAAGACAAGGAGAATAGTAAGGAATATAACTAAGTGATTTCCCACTTTCACTTTATTAAGCAAGTCAAGGTAATTCTGCCCCTGACTTGTATGCAAAAGAACCTAATGTTCAATTTTTAAGTGCCGTTGGTTATGCTGGGTTATTTATAAGTGCAATACTCCTTGTAAGAGTTGCTATACATGTGGTAAGGAAATTTAAGTAATAACAAAACGAGTATGAAATCGCATAGATTTTATACTCGTTTTTTATTGTTCATATATTTAATTGGTAATAGGAAATTTATGTTAAACTAAAGAAAGTCGCGCACTAAATCAAAATACATTTCAAACAAGGGAGACTTATTATGAAATTAGGGACTTTCTCGTTTCTAACGTTTATCACAAGTATATGTTCTTTCTTTATTTTAAGAGGACCTAATTCAAATTTAACATTAATTATTGTGCTTCTAAGTATTCTTTCATTACTCGGTATTATTTTTGCGATCGCATCAAAGAATTGGCTATTTAAAATAGTTGGTACGACATTAAATGGAGTCATACTAATATTTGTATATTTCTTATTGCTAGCAAAAGGAATAGGTGGTTAATATATTTACGTTTCAATAAGAAAAGCTCACAGCTTAAGCTATGAGCTTTTTTACTTATCTCACCTTTTCATCTACATACTCCATAAACTGTTCTGCTTTAATAAATCTTTCTTTATAAGCTTCAGGTACTTCTTCTACTGTTATCCCACCACTCGATTTCGCTTTTACTAATACAGTTTGATATGACATTAACGCTTCCATATATTGTTCATACTCTTCTGAAGTTAATACTTCTTTACTAGATTTATGGCCATTTAATTTATCAAAATACGGCTGAAGTTCCATTTCTACCTTTTTCATTTCCTCTTTTTTAGCTGGTGATAATTGATCATAATCAATATTACCGTTCGAATCCCCGTACTCAAGCTTTGCATTCGTTAATTTCTTTAGTTCTTTTGTAAACTCTTCATATTCTTTTGCACCCATTTCATTTTCCGCTTGTGACAATTTCGCACTAAAGCGCATGTATCCTTCTAATGTTAAACTTCCGGCATGCTTCTTTAAGTTTTCAAAAGATCCGTATATACCATCTGCCATAATAGATTGATAAGCAAAACCAGTCGTCGGGATTAAAAATGCGGCTGCAAGCACTCCTGCGATAAGGCGCTTCTTCCTTTTACTTCCCCCGCTCTTCATTTTTATTTGAACAATTACTTTTTCTTTTAACTCCGGCGGGGCAATAATCCCCTTCGCTTCTTCTTGTATAGATTCTCTAACTCTACAATCTAAGCTCATTTCACATTCCCTACCTCTCCTAAAAAGATTTCTTCTACTTGCTCTTTTTGACGTAGTTTCTTTAAGGCCGCATGAATTCTAGATTTCACGGTACCGATTGGAATATGTAATATTTGTGCTACTTCTTCTTGTGAGTAATCGTGTAAGTATCTTAAGATAATAACTTGTTTCAATTTATATGGTAATTTATGAATGAGTTCAATTAATTTTTGGTTTGATATTTTACTTACAACATCGCTAGAAAAATCAATTTCTACTGGTTTTCTTTGCTCTTCTGCTTTTTTTACAATTCGCAGTCGCATCCACCTCTTTCTTCTATAAGAATGGATTTGTTTAATCGCAAGTCCAATTAACCATGGACGAAATGGCTTCTCACTATCATATTTACGAAGCGATTCATATAGCTGTATGTATATTTCCTGAACGACATCATCTATATCTGCTTTATCCTCTATTAAAAAATGTGCTGTCTTATATACTTCTTGAATCGTTTTATCATACAATTCGCTATACGCTTCTTTATTGCCTGATAAAGTTAATTGGATTAAATCTGTATACACTGTTTCATCTTTCATGTACCATCCCTCCTTTGTCTTACACTATATATTGGCAAGCAAACGATATTTCGTTCGATTTCTTTCAAAGATTTTTCAAATAAATTAATATAATGATGCAATAACTTCATAAGCTTCACTTATAACCCTGCATAACAATTATATAATTTTCCAATTCCTAATGAAGATTTAAAATAATATATATAGTCAAATTTAGGAGGATGTATATGAAAGCTATCGTTGTAACTTCATTCGGTGGTCCTGAAGTGTTGAAATATACGGACATGGATATTCCTACAATTTCAGATAATCAAGTTTTAATTCGCGTTGTTGCTACTAGTGTTAATTTCGCCGATATTAAATCACGTTATGGCAAAAAAGGAAACAAATCCTTACCTTTTATTCCAGGGATAGATGCAGCTGGTATTGTAGAACACGTAGGCTCTCATGTAAAAAACATTCATCCTGGCCAGCGTGTCATTACTTTTCCTCAAAATGGCTCTTACGCTGAATATGTTGTCGCGAACGAAAATCTTACTTTTGTATTACCTGATGAAGTTAATTTCCAAACTGCAGCCGCTTGCCCTATCGTATCTTTTACAAGCTATAATTTACTCGCAAATGTTGCAAGGATTCAACAAGGTGAATCTGTTCTAATTCATGCAGCTGCTGGAGGAATTGGTACTACCGCGATTCAACTCGCAAAATTATTAGGGGCTAAAAAGTAATCGGGACTGTCGGAAGTGAAGCAAAAAGAAAAATTGCTTTAGATGCTGGCGCTGATTATGTTATTTGTCATCAAGATGAAGATTTTGTAGAGAGGGTAAATCAGCTTACACACGGAGAAGGCGTTAATATTGTTTTAGATTCTATTTCTGGAACTGTTTCTGAAAGAAGTTTAAACTGCCTTGCTTATTACGGTCGCCTCGTCCATTTCGGCAATGCTAGCGGAGAAGTTGGTAGTTTTCAAACGAAAGATTTACACGCAAGTTGCCGTTCTATACTCGGTTTCAGCTTTGGCACTACACGGAAAAAACGTCCTGAATTGCTTCAAGAAACTGCGAATGAAGTTTTCCGTTATTTACGCGATGGAAGTTTACAAATTAAGGCTACGAAATCTTTTCCCCTTCAAGATGCAGGGAAAGCACATGAATGGGTCGAAAGTAGACAAAGTACAGGGAAAGTAATACTACACGTTCAGACAGCTCCCTAAAATGAATACATGAAATAGAGGTGTTATTCATGGGATCACGAATTATGCATATCATTATCGCTAACTGTATTGCTGAGAAACTTTCTATTCAAGATAAAACTTCTTTCTTACTTGGTGGTGTAGCTCCTGATGCTGTTCATTCAAAAAAAGAAAAAGGAACTTCACATTTTTACGCTGGTACAACGAAGAACTATACGAGAAGAATAGATTATGATTCATTTATTCATAAATACGAAGATCATCTGGATTCCCCTTATATTTTAGGTTATTATACCCACCTCATTGCCGATGATAATTGGCTAAGCGGCTTTTTTCTACCTTGGCTTAAAAACAGAATAGAAAACGACGAAACTATCGCACCTATGTACTATAACGATTTTAAATTATTGAACGCACAATTGTTGCATCATTACGATAAAGAACAGCAGCTCTTCGCCCTACTTAATCAAGAGGCTAACATTGTGAATATAGAGGAGATTTCTAGAAAGAATGTTTTAGCTTTTCGGCAATATATTTTTGAAGATATGCTATATCCTGAGCAACACTTGCACGAAAACTTACAAGTGTTTTCATTTGATCAAATCGTTGGTTATATTGAGACTGCAATTGAAAAAGGAACATTTTTTATAGAACAACTCGTTAATAAAAAATTGACTTCAAATATTTAATCCCCCTCATTATTTACGAGGGGGATTTTCACATAACTATATAATTATTTATTTTTTCCCATTACTGCAAAGTAATTCCCTTCACTATCAGCAAAGTTAAACACTTTACCAGAAGGCATAGTTACGTCTTCCCAATTATTTATCTAGGCTTTTTCTTACCAGTAAAAGCTGGTTTCTTTTTCTTTGGTGCTGGTGGTTTCGATTCTACAAATGTTCCTTTGAACATTTCTTGTTTCGTAAACACGATACCTAATTTTTTCGCAAATTGAAGTAATTTACGCTCTTCTTGTTCTGTTACAAGAGAAACAACTGTTCCTTCTTTGCCCATACGTCCAGTACGTCCTGAGCGGTGAATATATTGGTCTACTGTGTCTGGTAACTCTAAGTGGATTACGTGTGTTAAATCATCGATATCTAATCCACGTGCTGCAATATCAGTAGCAAGTAATATTTCTAATTTCCCGCTACGGAACGCGCGCATCGTTACTTCACGCTCTTGTTTGCTTGCCTCTGCATGAAGTGCTGCTGCTTTCATTTTACGGAACTTCAGTTTTTGAGTAATTTCATCTAAACGGAATGGATCATTTAAGAAGGCAACTGCTTTTACATTTCCCATATGCATAACTCTTCTAATATAATCATTTTTTTCACGACGCTCACAAACGATATACGTATGTTCAACTAGGCTCTGTGCCTCTGAACGTGTTACACGTACTAATTGTGGTTCAACTGTCAAATCACGTGCCGCATCTTCTGCAGCTTTTGTTATTGTCGCCGAGCAGAACACTAATTGACGATCGCGCATCGTTGATTTAATTACATCAAGTACAGCACCCATCATCTTTTGTTTTACAATTTGATCAAACTCATCAAATACAATCGTTTTCACTTCATGCATCTTTAATTTTTTCATGCGAATCAACTCTAAAATACGTCCTGGTGAACCGACAATAACTCTCGGATGTTTCTTTAATTTTTCAACTTGGCGCTTAATATCCGCACCACCAATTAAAGACGCACCTGAAATATCCGTTCCTGCTGTAAACTTTTGAACCTCTTCATGAATTTGCATAACAAGTTCACGAGTTGGCGCTAAAATTACAACTTGAGGTTGTTTAACTTCAGGATTAATTTTATGTAAAAGTGGTAATAAGTACGCTAATGTTTTTCCTGTTCCAGTTGGAGATTCAGCAATAACGTCTTGTCCTTCTAAAATAGTTGGAATCGCTTGTTTTTGAATTTCAGTAAATTCTTTAAAACCAGCCTTTTCCCAAGCTTGTTGTAAAAATGGTTGCATATCTTTTATCATTTGTTTTTCTCCTTTATCTCTATTTTTGAAGAAAATGTTGTATTGTTCGCACCGTTTCTATCATGTGTGAAATAACAGCTATTAAATCATCAACATGGTCTTCTGTAATCGATTTTTGAAATAGAACCTCTACCTTATTATGATATGAAATCGCTTGCTTATTATATTCGTATGAAATTTTTTGCGTAATCATTCGCTCTTTTCCCCATATAGAATGCAATAAAGTTTCAATTTCTTCGCATCCTATCTCTGGTTGCTCCATTTCGAACGAGAATTCCAGCTTCATTTCACAACCTGGTATAAACTGAGGTACTTCTAATATTTCACCTGATAAATTCTTTGCATCAACAGATAGTGAAAATGTCGCCTCTACCATCGTTTTAAATGTTTCTGTTAGTTGAAATGAAATACTATACATACGACTTAATGAAGCAAGGTCCATCACATCTTTTCGATCCGTTACGAGAATATCACCGTGTAAATCGAAATCATAGACAGCTCCTTCCACAATTACCTTTAAATTTTCAAAAGCAGTTGGATCAAACATAATTTCCTCCAAAAAACAGGCGCCTTTCGATGGAAAGGCGCCACTTGATGTATATATAGTTTACAGATAAACGAGATGAATTACAACCTTTTAGAATAAACCTACTGCTTTTCCATCTTCATTTACATCCATTTGCAGCGCAGCTGGCTGTTTTGGAAGGCCTGGCATTGTTAACATTGTTCCTGTTAACGCAACGATAAACCCTGCACCGATAGATGGTTTTAATTCACGAATTGTAACGATAAAGTCAGATGGGCGACCTAATTTTGTTGCATCATCTGAAAGAGAGTATTGTGTTTTCGCCATACAAATCGGTAGGTTACTCCAACCTTCTCCCTCATATTGAGCTAATTGCTTACGTGCTTTCGGAGCAAATTCAATATCTTTTGCGCCGTACACTTTTTGAGCAATTGTACGAATTTTTTCTTCTAATGGTAATTCTAATTCATAAAGTGGTGCGTAGTTGTTTTCACCTTTTTCAATTTCTTTTAACACTTTCTCAGCAAGGTCAACTCCGCCTTGGCCACCTTTCTCCCAAACTTCTGTTAAGGATACTGCATAGCCACGCTCATTGCACCATTCTTGTAAGTATGCAACTTCTGCATCTGTATCAGTAATGAATTTGTTAATGGCAATTACGAAAGGAACACCGAAGCTTTGAATTGTTTCAACATGCTTCTGTAAGTTCTCCATACCTTTTGCTAACGCATCTACATTTTCTTCTTTTAATTGATCTCTCGCCACACCACCGTGCATTTTAAGCGCACGAATAGTCGCAACAATAACTACCGCTTCTGGTTTAATACCAGCTGCACGTGCTTTAATATCTAAAAACTTCTCGGCACCTAAATCTGCACCGAATCCAGCTTCTGTAATAACATAATCACCTAATTTTGCTGCCATTGTCGTAGCGATAACACTGTTACAACCGTGAGCGATATTCGCAAATGGTCCGCCATGAATGATAGCTGGTGTATTTTCTAATGTTTGTACTAAGTTCGGTTTTAATGCATCTTTTAATAGAAGTGTTAACGCTCCTTCTACTCCTAAATCTTTAACTGTTACAGGTTGATTTGAAAAATTATAAGCGACAACAATGCGAGATAGACGTGATTTTAAATCTTGAATATCTGTTGCAAGGCAGAATACGGCCATAATTTCAGATGCTACTGTAATATCAAAACCATCTTCACGTGGTACACCTTGAACCGGTCCACCAAGGCCAATTACTACGTTACGAAGGGCACGATCATTTAAGTCAACACAGCGTTTCCAAACGATTTTACGCGTATCAATTCCAAGTGTGTTTCCTTGTTGGATATGATTATCAATGAACGCCGCTAATGCGTTATTGGCAGTTGTAATCGCATGAATATCTCCAGTAAAGTGAAGGTTAATATCTTCCATTGGTACTACTTGAGAATAACCGCCACCTGCTGCTCCGCCTTTTAATCCCATTGTTGGTCCAAGAGATGGTTCGCGAAGTGCAATTACTGTTTTCTTACCAATTTTATTAAAAGCTTGACCTAAACCAACTGTTACTGTTGATTTACCTTCTCCTGCTGGAGTTGGGTTAATCGCTGTTACTAAAACAACTTTACCGTCTTTCTCATCTTGTAAACGCTTAAAAATATCAAGAGATAACTTGCCTTTATAATGTCCGTATGGCTCTAGTTCTTCTTCTAAAATATTTAAATTAGCTGCAATTTCTTGAATCTTCTTCATACTTGCTTCTTGTGCGATTTCAATATCAGATTTAACTGTTGTAGTAGTTGTCATATACCCTAGTCCCCCTTTAATTGATTCTGATGATATTGTATCAGTTTTTTGTATTTTCTGCACTTATTTACCTCCTAAAACCCTTCAATTTTGTTATACGTTTTTTAACATAAATACCCATAAAAATGTTAACGCTTGTTGTAACTCTGTAGGTAGCTGACCTAACATCTTCTCATTTACTCCGCGCTTATATACGCCAGTACCATCTACAACTTCAAATCCTTGTTCTTTTGCTAACTGTTCAAATTCCCAAGGCATCATCGTATTGCAAACAACGTCTTTGCCATATAGGCGCGGATAACTGTTCTCTCTCGGTTTTGCTGTCGGTCCTAAAATTGCAATACATGCGTATCCATCTTTCTTTAAAACACGCTTTATTTCATTTAATGCTCGCAACGGCTCCTCGGTCCATTCTAAAGAATTAATTGCCATAATTGCTTCAAATTTCTCATTTTCAAATGGTAATGAAGAAAGATCACCTTTTATAAAAGATAAGTTTGGGTCTTCTCCGCGCTCCTTACCCTTTTGAATCATAACTTCCGATAAGTCCACCCCAACCGCTTTGTAGCCAGTAAGACTTAATTTATATGTACCATACCCATCACCACAGCCAACATCTAACACTTGTACTTCCTTTTCCACGTACTGCTCAAAAAATGGAATGATTGTACTCCTGCTCCCGCTATCCCACATTTCTTGACTATTTTGATTCCAAAACTCTGCATTGTTATCCCATTTTTTCTCTGCCGATTCATGCCAATTAAACTTCGCCATACATTCCCCTACCTTCACGTATTATCATTCATTTCATTCTACATCATGTTCCAAAATCCCTGTTTATCTTCATAAGGAGATAAAGTGAAACTTTAATCAGTGGGGGTGTTTGTTCGTCCCCCACTGATTATTATTTGAACCAATCGGGCTTTTACTGGCAGCCCGACTCCCATCTAACTTCTTTGCTCCAGCCGAATTTTGAGGCGGGGGTCTTACTGCACGGCAAATAGCGGGATAAACAGGATAACAACGGAATCTATTTTCTCCAATTTTTGCTTTACTTGGGTTTAACTCATGCTCATGTTCTGCTCCTTATGAAAGATACTATAGATACACCCAATTGAAAGAGAGGGATGTACATGCGAAGAAAGAGAAATCATCATTTTAAAAGTGGTGAAAAAAACGAAGAGTATGCAGCTGAAATATCTCCGGCTGGTATTCCGATTAGACATGAGCGCAAAGAAATTGCAAATGAAATAGAAGGTACAAATACCGGTGCAATGATCGGCTATGTCGCATTATTTCTTTCGTTATTCTCCATTGCTTTTTATCCTGTTACACTCGGCTCCCTTGCTATTTTAGTTGGCTTATTAGCTGTCAATTTTGGAGCGAGAACACTTGGATATACCGCAATTGGTTTTGGTAGTTTTTCTGTTTTATTTACTTTACTCTATCCGCTTGCTTTGTCAGCGTTTTAAAAAAAACACACCAAGTTATACTTGGTGTGTTCATTCATGATACAACATGATATGACCGCATCCACAACAATGCTTCGCTGTAATTTCTTGAAAAACTGGATAATTTTCTTCATCTCTATGCTCAATAAACACCTTTTCAAATCGGTACATGTTTGGCGCATATGCCCAATCTTGTTTCGTACGTGCATATAATGTTGAAGAAAAAAACTCCTCACCACCACAAACGATACATCCCTTCTTCATCAATACCCCTCCTATGCTTGTCTTACTTCATCTATATGAACATAAGCATAAAAAAAAGACCTTCTATTACTAGAAAGTCTTCTCTGAAACAAAAAGAAATGTACCGAATATACCTACTCCGCTATATTCTTTCGTAACACCAGCTTCTGTTTTATACGTTTGCTTTACAGTCATAAAGAAAACACCATTTCGTGCATCAATACTTTCAAACTGTAATTTCTCTTTTTTTTCATCTACATTTTGCGTGCATTCAAAGCTACTCTCGTCACATTTCAATGCATACTTATCCTCTAAATACAATTTAAAATCTGATTCTTTCGGACAAGTTATAAGTAATATTGCCACGAGAATAATACTTACAATACCCACAATTGTATAATATTTCTTCATTTGTTCTCCTTTCAAAAGACAAGAAAACTTGACTTCATGCGCCAAGTTTTCTTAGTCTACAACCCATTGCCACTCTTGTTCTTTCTTATCAAAAATGAGCCAACCCGTTTCTGTTGCTTCCGCTTTCAATTCATCGATATTATCTAGTACCTCATCCGTACTTTCGAATGATCCTACTACATATACCGGAATTTCAAGACCTCTTCTCGACTCAATTTTCCCCGCTAAATCAATGTATAATCCATCTTCCATTAACGGCATAAGCCCAAGGATAACTTCCTTTGAAATTGCTGGGAAAATTTTTGATTTTTGGAAGAAAGTAAAACGTTTCTTTCCAAACGAACCGAGTTTATATGGAATCACTTTACTCAGCATTCCTACAAAATCACCGATTCTACGGTAATACACTTTGTTGTACCAACCGTCATCATGTGAAAAATAAACGAACCTATTCTTCAACAATGGGAAGAACGTTCTTCCAAGTGGTTCTTTTTTGTGAGCCAAATATAATAATTCTGCAATTTCTTTTGGCTCTAACTCATCTAAATCGCTTGCATCATCGAAATCTACCCAACAAAATTCATCAAATTCATCAATCTCTGCTTGAATGAGTTTATGTATGTTTTCTTCCTCAACATATTCAAATAAAGTATGATAATGAAAATCTGTCCACTCAAAATTATGCTTTAAAAGCAATACTTGATGAAGCGGTGAAGGGATGTTACTTGCAAACTCTTTAAACGTAATTCCAGATGTAATAAAACAATGACCCCGACGATTACCATTAATATATATCATATTGTTTACTTGGTCAGATCCTCCAGACAAAGCACCTAGCCACCTTCGTTTTATATGTTTCAATTCTATAGCATATTTTAACATGAAAAATTTTAGAAACATAGAAAAAACTTCAAAAACTATTTACAATTTCATGTGTTTTATTACATACTGATTACAAGAAAAAACGCCTGCTTATGAGCAGGCATTTTTAAAGGATTTCATCTGGGTTTTGAGGGTGATGATTTCCCTCTTTCTTTTCATCTGTTTGGAACATCGATTGAATTTTATCAATTGTTTGTGGAGCTAATTCAATTATTTTTTCTGCTAAATGTGTCGCATTTTGTAAATGAAGAATATTTACCCCGTCTTTATTCACGACTAGAAATGCTACTGGTGTAATAGAAACACCACCCGCGCTACCGCCACCAAATGCAGGGTTACCGTTCGCTCTTTGTCCATCATTCGTTTGGAAATCAGAACCTCCTGCTCCAAAACCGAACGCTACTTTAGAAACCGTTAACACTACACCACCGTCAGCCGTTTGAACAGGCTCTCCAACAATCGTATTTACATCGACCATTTCTTTTAAATTTTCCATTGCCGCTTTCATTAACCCTTGAATTGGATGATCCACCGTTCATAACCTCCTTTGTCATATCTTTCCTAGTTTTTCCGAAAGTTGGTGAACTAAACATAAAATTTTATATTGATTTCAAAAAACTTAAGTTGTAATATTTAGAAAAATAAAAAAGAGGTCGATTTTTTATGATGAGAAAATTAACAAAGAAAGATCATGAACAAGTATTCGCTTACCTAAAAGAAGAAGCAGCCCTTAACTTGTTTATTATTGGGGATTTAGAAGCTTTCGGTTATGAAACAGACTTTCAAGAATTATGGGGCGTATATAAAGAGAATGGAACATTAAAATCGATTTTACTTCGCTTTCACGATACATTTATACCGTATAGTAAAGAAGAGTTTGTGGTTACTGACTATGAGGCACTTCTTTCCGCATATAAGCCGCTTAAACTCTCTGGCAAGTCAACTATTGTAGAAAGATTTGAAACTGCTCCAAGTGTACAACTAGGCGCCAAAAATGAAATGTATTTTTGCGAATGTCTAAATGACAGCAACTTACCTAGCACACCAATTCATGAAACAATTAAACTTGCCTCACTCGATGATATAGAACGAATTATGAAATTACGAAGTGACATTGCTGAATTTCCAGTTGCTAATGAATCAGAGAAAATATTAAGACAAACTCTCGAAACAAATACAGGACGTACATATTATATTGAAAAAGACGGTGCTATTATCGTATCTGCTTCTACTTCCGCTGAAAATTCACTATCGGCTATGGTTGTTGGAGTCTGCACACATCCGAATCATCGCGGGAATGGATATGCTTCGCTCATATTACAGAAAATGATCCAAGACTTTACGAAAGAAGGCCGAACGCTTTGCTTATTTTATAACAATCCAGCTGCTGGACGAATATATAAACTTTTAGGGTTTAAAGATATTGGGATGTGGACGATGTATCGATAATAATGCATAATACACGCAGAAGAGGCTGCCTATTATAAGTAGCCTCTTCTGCGTATAACTAATATCTATTCACATGTACTCCGCTTGTCGTTACTATATGATATACTATGAATTTACTTGTTAACTCTTGTTAATTTCTATAACATAAAAAAACAATTTAAATCTTTTATCTTTACAACTGAACCAATTAGGAACGCTTTATCGTTATTCTCTGTTCTTATTTAGATATATTTTTCGACTTGCTACTGAAATTTTCTAATAAATAGGAAATTCCAATACCTACTCCACCAATAATTAGAGCAACAATAGCTGTTAAAACCCTTTTTCCCATTGGCTGCGGAAAGAAGAAGGAAGAAAAAAATAACACTGCGGTAAAAATACACATTAAAATGCGCCCTTGTTTAAACATGCTTGATTGCTCCTTTTTTCTTTGTTAAATAAAAAATCAGCCCTCCATTACCAGGGAGATAACGTTAAAAGAGGCGACCAGTAGGCCACCCCCAAGTAAAGCTATTAGTCATACATGTTATATATTTTCAACTGATATTCCATGCAATCTATCTCTATTTTACCCTTTTCTTTTTTCGATTTCTAAATATAATCTCTAATACAATTACCGTACTGAATCCTACAGTTAGTTGTAAAACTGTAAACAGCAATTTATCATTTAGAGGCATTGTAGGTACACTCCACAGCAGTACTGGAGGGATAAGTATGCCAATGATTACAAGGGTTCTCATTATTTCCCCCATTTTATTTCCCCTATCTTATTTTTTAAATCTATATGTATTTTTCAACTAATCTACAATTCTAATAATTTCTCACGTAGAACTAATTCACTCTCAGTCATATACCCTCTATGCATTTCCTCTACAATCTTATCATGATTAAAACAAAGTACTTTTTCATCACCTAGATAGCCCACTGGATAAGGAACGCCCACATAATCAAAATCACGTTTATCTGCTGATACAACCATTCTTCCAATGATCATAATAATCGGTTCTACCTCTTCTAGTTTTACTACTGTTCCGATTGGTAAAAGTTTCATTTATTCATTCCCCTTTATATATTTTTTGATAAAAGTGTTCAATAAGCAATTAAGACCACATAGCTATTACACCAAATAAAAGTATTACAAATACATTTATAATTTTTATATTAATGTCTGCAGTTACCATAAAACTTGCAATTACTCAATTATACTTTCTTATTTAAGTACATTAATTATCTCTATTCTTTTTAAATTTATTAGTGATGTATTCTAATAAATTTGTAGTCCCAAGAGACATTACACCTAATACAAGTATAAAAGTGAAAATAATAATTTTCCCTTTTAAATCTAAAGGAAAAAACAAACTAGCAATAGCCATTGCTATAAACCCAACAATTTTAATAATTTTTGACGATTTAAACATTCTCTTATTCCTCTTCCCCACGCTTTTTGAATTTTGCAAATAGACCACCACCAACTTTTCCACCACCAACATACGCACCAGTTTCTTGACCTACATGAAACTTATAACCAAACGTCCCCAAACCAAATTCAGCTCGCACTTCGAGATCGTGATCTTTAAAAAATGGAATAATATTTGGAATATCAATTCTATCTAGCTTTGCTTCATATTTTTGTATTGTCACTTCTGCATCATCTTTAAACGTATAATCCTCAACCCCGTATATAACTGAAGCATCTATGAATTTTTGTGTTACTGATATTTCTGAAACATAAGGGTTTTTAAACGAAAGACTATCCTCGAATCCTGTAACTCCGCCCTTCACTCCAAGAATCTTCCCTGTCAATACATCTTCTTTTATCGTATCAAATTTATAAGGAAGTCCCACCTCTAGCTCTGCATGCCCAGCTTTGAACCCTAGCTTACTATTCTCAGAAAGTTCATATTCTCCCTCTAGTAATGACCCTTCTGTTTTAATATGATAGCGATCCTCTGTATTTACTTTTGTTGAACCTGTAAGTGTTTTATAATCCCCGTTAAAATGGTGGAAGCCATCGCAATAGCAACATCCATATTATCTACCTGCTCAAATTTATTAGCAGAATCAAGAAGAAACTTCTCAAGTGGCTCTAATATGGTTATAAATTGCGCCATCTTAAAAGATGAATCGCGGAAATCCATATTAAATTTCATATAAGTTGAGCCCAACCAATTACTAGAAATCATATCAATATCTCGTTTTAGTCGCTCCTGTGTTGCAGTTGTATTCGTGATAGTTGATCTAATATCCCTGCCACTTTTCTCAACTGTTCAGGAGTAACTTTTATATCCCCCATAGCCATTCTCTTTTTAAATATTTATATGGGGATATTTTACCATATAAAATTAATTTTACAGAATAATATTTTTTATACTCTTAAAAATCCGAAAACTCCCCCTCCTCAAGAGAAGCAATTTTAATCAATACTATTAAATGCACAGATAGCTGATAACGAGACGGAAGCAATTCCTAGTATTCTTTTCCTAGATTATTTGTACACAAAAAAGAGCAACCTGCGTGGGCTACTCTTCCTGAAATCGCTCTTCATGGGAAAAATTATTGTGATAATTCCCCCCTATTTTATTAGTCTTATTTATTATTAAGTTTACTATACATCCGTTCGTAAAGTTTATTAGTACCAAGTGCACATGCTCCTAAAATAAGAACACCTATAATAAAGCCAACCTTTTTAGGTAATTCATACGGAGACATAATAGCAACTACAAGAAATATAGCAATCGCGACATATGTAATATATTTTCCAACCTTAAATGGCTGCATAATAATATGCTCCTCTCTTAATCCTCAAACTTAATGGTACCACCTAGTCCATAACTATCTCTAACATATAATCCCGTTTCTTATCCTAATTATTATTCCTCCTTCAATCTAAGTTTCATTTACTCATCCTCCTTTTAATATACTCCATTAAATTAATTGCTCCTATCGCCATTGCTCCCCAAAAGATCACACCAAATGTATATATAATCTTTTCTTTTATTGAATATGGCCCCATCAGCCCGACAGCGACTGAAATTACAACTAGTATTACCATTATAATTTTCGGAATCTTCATCACCTTACTACTCCTTATCTGTCTTCTCAAATTTTACAAATCTACAACTTTGGACTTTACTACTGTTCCCACTTGTAAAAGCTTCATTTTCATTCCCTTTTATCTTTTGTTTTTCCAATAAAGTCCATTAAATAGGTAAATCCAATTGCTAATCCGCCAAAAACAAGTACAAAAAAGAAAGTAAGTATACGATCTCCTAATGACTGCGGAAAAAATAATGAGAGTAGTGCAATAATAGGTACTGTTATTAAATATATAGTTCTCATTCGCTTGAAAGGTAGCATTTATTTACTCCTTTTTCCATTGAATTTCTCCATAAAATTTATAATAAATGTGTTCCATACTAGAGAAAATCCAGTAAATATAAAAACAGCTAGCGAAATAACAATTTTATCCCGCATTAACGGGCAGTAAGACCCCACCTCAAAGGTCGAATGGAACAAAAAAGTTAGGGGGAGATCAACTGCCCGTAAACGCCCGATTGGTTCAACTAATAATCCGCGGGGGATGAACACCCCCCACGGATTAAAGTTTCACTTTATCTTTCCACGTTTCTCCATTTATCATAGCGAGTGTGATTAATAGTACTGCTGCACAGATTACTATTTGCGTAACTTTGTGCATAGTAATCTCCTCCTTACACACCTTAATCATCAAACTTTCCCACTTCTTTCATTAAAACTCCTTTCTCAAGTCCCTCCGACTCAATTACAATTGCCATCAAGCCCTTTTCCGTACTCGTCTCATGTAACTCACCCTTCTCCCAAAACACAGCTTGTCCAGCTTCTACCTTCACTTTTTCTTTATCTGCCCCGCATACATATCCTTCACCATCCACAATAAGAAGCAGTTGAGATACAACTGCTTCATGATATCCGATAATTCCATTCTCTTGTAAATGCATGGCACCGATATGTATATTCCCTTGATGATTTAATATTTTTGTCATTATGAAATTAGATTGAAATGCTGATATGTGCTTCCCAGCTTCTGCACTGAAATCAAATATTTTCATTCCTACTCCTCCCTATATGTATAAAACCATCCTTACTGTCTGCATCAAATGCCCTTCAAAATCTTCTTCAAATTGCTCTAAAGCTGCAAAACCTTTCGCTTCATAAAAGCGCTTTCCTTTTTCATTTGCTGCTTCTACATGTATGTACAGTTTCCGAATCCCTTTAAGTCCGTTAATCCCTCTTTTTAACAAAGCACTTCCTATCCCTTTTCCTTGCTGATCTGGTAACAAATAAATCGCACCTAATTCTGCTTCATTTTGCAGTCTAACGGGTGAAAAATTCGCAAATCCAATTACTTCTCCCTCTTCTTCTGCAACGAATAAATGTGTATTTTTAAGACGATATTTCATTTTTTCATCAGAATAGGCTTCATCTAAAAAACTATTTTGAATCTCTCTCGGAATAATTCCTTCGTAAGTATCATGCCAAGCTATTTTTGCTACGTTTTGTACAGCATGAATATCTTCTTGCTTCATTTCTCTAATTACATATGTCATCTCGATGTCTCCATTCTCTTTAAATTATATTCTGCTAATATACTAGAAGAAATGGCAAAACCATCTTCAAAATTTACCTTAATTAATTTTAACTTCTCAATCGAAGCTAGTGTAACATTAAATTTTTCATATATATATTCCATTACACTTAAAAATTGATTTGAATTTAACCCATTAGCAATCGTGCAATGCGGAATCCATTTTCCTGGAACGTAATAGGACTGTGGATTATCATGAAAAGTTTTGAAATAATCATGATAAGAATGATGAAGTCTTAATAATTCATCAGTAATGGTTGGTGCTAGAAAGATCGTTCCGTTAGTAGGAAAAGTTCCAACTGAAGGAAAAGTTACAGCGGAGATGTTCTCTTGAAAAACTACAAACTCCTCTAATTTCTTCGTATATAAATTAACATCTAACTCATTATAATCAGCCAATGTAATATGTGGTTCTACTCCAGCTAGTTGATTTATTCCAATTATATTTGTTAATTCATTTTGCAATTCTTTAATTTTATTAGTAAACACACTATCCAATGTAGCAATAATAGCGTACATGCTTCCTCACCCCTTCGTTACACATAGCGCTTCCCATTCTTCACGAATCATTCCCATTCGAATAGAATCATAGTATGTCCCGTTATAATATCGGCATTTTCGCATTCTACCTTCTAAGCTCATTCCTATTTTCTCCGCTACTCTCATCATTCTTTCATTGCCAGACCAAGTTGTGAGCCCCACTCTACCAATCTCCATATTTTCAAATAGCAAATCTCTATATAGTTTTAATGCTTCTGTACCATATCCACCATTCCAGTATGCTGGGTCATAAATTACGATTCCCATTTCTAACCAACGCGTCGGTTTATGTTCCCAATAAAATCCGACTGTCCCTATAATTTGACCGTTATTTTCTATTATTAAATTTGATAGCGGTTCTTCTTGTAAACGAGTTTGCATCTTCTCTTTATAGGACGAATATTCTTGCATTGAGAACGGAAAATACGGTGCATCCCATTTTTTCCACTCTGGATTTTCTTCTTTATATATGAAGCTCCATAATGTTTTTATATCTGATTCTTCAATTGTACGAATTGTAACTTTGTTCCCCTTTAATATAACGTTTTGCATAATTCCCTCCTACATTCCTCTTTATTTCATATACAATTATAATATTTTTTCAGAAAAATCAAAACAAATATCATTTATTATATTGTATAATTTTGTTATAAAATACGAATTATTTATGTAAATTAGCCTATTTTTTCGAGTTTAATTTAGAAACGGAACTTCGGAAAAAATCAGATGAAGTACGAACTCGTAACATAGTTAATAAAAAATAGGAGGTTATATCCCTCCCATTTTAGCTAAATATTGTATTCCTCTTCTTTTCTATCTCAAGTAGAATTCCTTTCTCTATCCAGCCTTCTACACCATCTTTTTTAATTAAATCATATCCGACACAACTACCATCAATGAGAGAAACAACATCCCCGTTTCTAACGCTTAATTGTGCACAAGAAATATCCGTTTTCACTGTATACTCACCTGATTCAAGTTGCTTTATATACTCGTTTTTCACATGAAGTAATTCATTTGTTCCTAGTTGTTTACATACGGTAAAACCTTTCATTCTCTCCACAGGCTCTATATAATAATGCGGATATGTAACCCCGCCCTGCATTACTGAATTCGCATTAAAATCGGCCAATACTTCATACTGCGGAAAATGATCTACATATGTATAAGAAAACGTATCACCTGAAGTTGTCCTCTGAATAATAAATGCATTTAATTGCCCTGCTTCTTTAATCGCATTACCACCATCAATCGCAATAATTTTTTTCTCCTTATCAATAACTGGATTGTTAGACGGCGCCTCCTCGGAATAGTTCACAACAGGCCAATGTCCAACAATTACGTACTTATCCGCTCTATGTGACTTATTAAAAAACTCCGGCATTGCAATTGCATTTTTCCTGTCTGTTTGTCTCCAATTCTCTCTATCTTCAAGACCAGCATGTACAAAGATATAATCTTCTGTTTCAATCGCTGTCGGCAATTCTGTTAGCCACTTTATTTCTTTTGAAAAATAGCTCATCAATATGTTTTTCACTTCACAAATATCACTTTCTTCATTAACTGTAACGTTCAATTGCCCTAGCCATTCATTAAAAATTGTATTTTTTCGCGTACATAAATAATTTATTAGCGCAGGATTTTCATTTACAAGCGCTTCAACTACAACTTCACAATTCCCTTCAACTACATAAACATTTGGCTTGCTAACTACTAAATCCATCACATAGTTTACGACGCCAATGCTATCGTTCCCCTTCTCACAAAGGTCTCCATTTATAATTAAATAATCATCATCTTTAAAATTAACTTTATGTAATAATTCCTTTAAAAGATTTAATTCGCCATGAATATCAGATATTACGATAACTCTTACACCTTTTGGGATTAATAGTTTCTGAATTTTTTCCAAGTATAAACTCTCCTAACCTTCTTTTAATTCCATATTATCGTCTCAATTATAAAGAGACTATTCGACAAAATAAGTAATTAACCCTCCTCATTCTTCAATTCTAAATTAAAAGGGGTTCCATATGTTCTCACACATAGACCCCCCTTACTATTATAATTCTTTATAAAAAGAATAGCTTACCTTATCATAGCCTTCTCTTTCATAAAAACGATGTGCATCAACTCTTGGAAACGCTGATGTAAGAACGATAGAACTGCACCCTTTTTCTTCCCCCCACTTTTCTACATATGACAGCAGAACCTTACCATATCCTTTTGATCTGTGAGCTTCTGCAGTTACAAGATCATATACGAAAACATGTTTCTCATTATAAAAATTCGTACAAATCGCTACACCAGCTAGACTAACAACTTCGTCATCTTCATTCTGTAACGAGAGTAGTTTATAATTTTCTTTTTTCATTTTTTGAAATAAAGAACTTGCTTCTTCTCTTGAAATTTTTGTTCGTAATTGCTGTAATACAGGGAATACATCATGTAAATCAGCTTCTGTTACTATTTCTCTAATATTCATTTTGATTCTCCTCTTTCTATTTATTAAATTTTCTAAATGTTGTATCATCATTATAAAAAGTAACTGCCCTTAACTTAAGTGACAGTTCGATTATTTTTTATATGGCCAGTTTTTAAAGGAGAATTCTTAAAATGGATCTTACTATCCCATTACAATTAGAAAGTAAAACACCAATTTATTTACAAATTTACGAATATATGAAACGAGAAATCTCTCAGGGATCACTGCCTGCCGGTACACGCCTTCCTTCTCACAGAAATTTAGCGATACAACTTAATGTTAGCCGTATTACTGTTGAATCTGCTTATCAACAATTACTAGCTGAAGGTTATGTAGAAAGTAAACCGAAGCGCGGGATTTTTGTTGTGGAAGTTGATATTGATGTCATTCAAAATAAACAACAAGTTGTGTCAAACAGCGCTAACAATATAAAAAAAGAACAATATGACTATGATTGTAGCCAAGGGCTGATTGATCAAAAAGCTTTTCCAATTACAAACTGGAAAAGAGCATTACAAGAAACTTTATTCCAGTATGAAAATGAATTATTTGCTAAAGAAGATCCTCAAGGTGAGTTCATTCTACGAGAACATATTTCAAAATATTTATACCATGCTCGCGGGGTACATTCTACACCTGATCAAATTATTATTGGAGCCGGTACGCAGCCTCTTCTTTGGTTACTACTCCAACTGCTTGGTTCAAAAAAAGAATATGGAATCGAAAACCCTGGATTTCACCGTATAACTGCTATGATTCAACGTTCTGCTCTTCCTGTTCACCCTATATCTCTAGATGAGAAAGGGATTCATATTTCAGCTTTACATGAATCAAGTGCTAATGTAGCATACGTCACTCCATCTCACCAATTTCCTCTTGGAATGATTATGCCATTATCTAGAAGGCTCGAATTATTAAGATGGGCCAATGATTGCGAAGGATATATTATTGAAGATGATTATGACGGGGAATTTCGTTATGTAGGAAAACCTATCCCCTCTTTACAGGGACTAGATTCAAATGAACGCGTTATTTATATGGGAACTTTCTCGAAATCCTTTTTACCTTCTTTGCGAATGGGGTATATCGTCTTACCACCTCATCTTTTAAAAATCTATAAAGCGCTTGGAGGCATGTTTAAACAAACTGTTTCTACCCTGCAGCAACTTTCCTTTGCAACCTTTATTCAAAATGGGGATTGGGAACGCCATATTAATCGAAGTCGTACGTTATATAAAAGAAAACATATTTCTTTAGTTAAATCTATTACAAATGAAATGGGCAATAACGTTCATATACTCGGTGAACAATCAGGGCTTCATATCGTACTTCATGTTCATAATGGGATGAACGAACAAGAACTTATTCATGCTGCTGCAAAACAGCGAATCAAGTTGTATCCTCTCTCCACATATGATTCTGTACATAATTTAAGAGAGGCGTCATATGTATTACTCGGTTTCGGCAGTATTCCCGAAGATAGTATCGAAACGGTTGTCAAATTACTGAAAAAAGTCTGGTTCCCTAACTAAAAATAACTCCACGTAAGTTATACTTACGTGGAGTTATTTTTAGTCACTATTTTTCTGATACTTGCCCTGATCTCGCTGTCCTTCCTGGACGCTTAACACCAGTTGTTTCTGTTGAATAAGAAGCTTCAATTATAGCGGTTGGATCTACAGAGAGAACGAGATCTTTCATTTTTGGATAAATGAAACGGTTTGTAATACAATAAATGATTTTCTTGTGCTCTCCTAAAAAACCACCTTCTCCATGTAGATACGTAACGGATAATTGCAATTCTTTCATAAGCAAATCGCCTATTTCTTTATTTTTCCCAGAAATAATCATAACGCTCTTTCCTTGATTAATACCATCTAATATGAAATCAATCATTTTCGTAACAATATAGAAAATAGCTAATGAGAACATCGCTTGTTCGATTGAAAATAAAATGGCAACAAAAATGAAAATAACCGCATTTACAGCAAGTAAAAATGTACTAATTGGTACTTTAAAATGCTTGTTCATCCAAACAGCTAACATTTCTGACCCATCAATTGCTCCACCCATTTTTACAACAATCCCAACACCAACTCCAAATAGAACTCCTCCATAAAGTACAATTAATAATTCCGAAGTTGTAATTGCTGGAAATGGCTTTAAATAAATCAATCCAAGTGTTGTAACAACATTTGCATAAGACGTACGGATAAAGAACTTCTTACCCATTACTTTTGCAGTAAATAACAAAATAGGAATATTAAGTCCTAAAAACACTCCGTAAAGCGGTAATCCTGCAACTTTATTTGCCATAATAGCAATCGCAGTTACCCCACCGTCTACTAGGCCATTAGGCGCTAAAATAAGTTCTAGTGAGCCCGCTACAATAATGGATCCAATTGTTAATAATACGTATTCGAATAATTTTTTCATTCATTACCCCCAAAACTTATATATTTTCTTAGTATTATTTTAACGTAATTTTACTACTAATTGAAAGATATCAGTTTATATACACAAAAGTTTCACCTTTATAGTGATTTTTTATGTAATTTATTTATAAAAACACACTTACGTATTTCAGTAAGTGTGCTCCAAACATTTATTTAAGTTTTAAGTATGAATTCACTTTCATTTTAAATATTTCATCAACTGCTCTATTATACCCACCAGCATTTCGAAGTGACTCTCCAACTTTACGACTATTTTCCTTAAACGTTACATCATACATTACTTTCTTTACAGTCTCACCTAACAATTCAGAAGTTAATTCTTTACGATTAAGCCTTATTCCAGCTCCTACTTCACTCACTCGTTTCGCAACTAAAGGCTGATCTCCTGTTACCGGAATTACAACTAACGGGACACCGTAATATAGTGCTTCACTCGAACTATTCATACCACCGTGTGTCACGAATACATCAGCGTACTGTAATACTTCTAATTGCGGCACATAATTATACAACTTAAAGTTATTCGGAATGTTTTCAAATTGACTTATATTTATCTTCTTACCAACAACTAATACGACTGTCGCTTCTACATCTTTAAACGCTTCAAAACATTTTTCATATAACTCAGGTTGTTCATTAAAAACTGTTCCCATAGAAATGAAAATCAATTGTTTATCTTTTAAATCTTCCATAGGAAAGCTATCTACTTCTTTTCGAGTAGCAATTGATGGACCGACAAACTTATACGATTCATCGAATACATCTGAACGCGGCTGATATTCCTTTGAAGTATATACAATAGTAATATCACCAGGATGATTCATAATATCATACATATTAATACATTTCATTCCATACTGCCTATTCCATTTTTCCATTCCCGCTAAACAAGATTGATATAATGGATTAGTTTCATCTACTTGTCTCGATTCTTGTTCATCATTAAAAGTAATGTACTGATTAAAAGCAAACGTTGTACAAGAAGAAACGCTAGGTAATTTTAAAACATTCGCTATAATACGTCCTACTGGAAAATGATTATCATATATCAAGTAATCGTACTTTTCCCCTTTTGTTTCTTCTACAATTTGAGTAACAATACGCTCTGATGCTTCAATCATATGAGATAGCATCGTCAAAGGACTCCCACCTTCATTTACTCGTTCCATAATATTAATTTGAGAGAGGAAATTCTCAAACACTCGGAATTCTGCACCTGTTGCTTCAATCTTCTTTCTATAATCTTCAATACAATACGAAACAACTGTTTCCCCTCGCCGAATTAACTCACTTACAATAGCTAAAGTCGGATTTATATGACCTTCTCCAGGGAAATTTATTACGAGTACATTTGCCATAATATTCTCTCCTATCTAATATAATCAATAGTTAATCATATTAATTAATTTAAAACTATTAAGTAATCTATTCTACTTCTTCATATTTTTCTCTTCATTTTATTATTGAGAAATATTTTTCATAACCTACATTATAACTCTTATAAAAGTAGACTTAACCTTTCATTTATTGAAAAATACGGGATTTACATTCAGGCATTTTTCAGATTTATCATCAGAAACATTATTTTGATAATTCATACAAAACTAGAAAAATATAATTTTCACACTGATTTCTCACCATAAATTTATTTAAGTTCTATGTTGTCACCATCATTATCCACTTGGTACATATTCTGTTATATAATGAATTTATAGAATTTACAGAATAAGGAGTCCTTTCATGCTACAACAACTATTCATTTCACCTATTATATCTGTTCAAGCACTACATCCGGGCTATGAAGACCATGCAAGCGACGTGTTTCTTGTTAAAACAGAAACTGAAGAAGTTATTGTTCGTTCCTCAAAAATGACTGAAGAGCCCAACAATGATTTTTAGTGGGGATGTAAAAACCTTTTTGGAATTGATCCAAGGCATGTACATCATTTAGAAACAATACACGCATTATTGAAAAAGCATACTACCTTGCCCATCCCGACTATTTTGCAAAAACATGTTTTAAATGAGCGAGAGTATGTAATCGTCGAAAAACTAACCGGAAATACGCTGCAATCATTTTTCGGACAACCTGATTCTATTTTATTCAGCCTTGGAAAAGGACTAGCAGAAATTCATTCGTTTCAAGCAGAGTTTATAGGAAACCCATCAAATACTTTCCACATTCCACTAGAAGAATTTAAATCTCACATATTAAAAGTCAGTAAAGATCTTGTAAATAGGTTCTATTCCGATAACGTGAGCATCCAAAACGCATTTCATACTTTTGAGTCACAGCTATCTTCCTTGCCGTCACCGAAGGAATCTACACTTGTTTTAATTGATATGGATCCTACTCAGTTTTTATCAGATGGAGAATCTATTACTGGTTTAGTAGATACAGAAGCTTATGCAATTGCTCCACGAGAGTTTGATTTTATTGGATTAGAATATGTACTTACAGAAAAAGAGGCTCATGCTTTTAAACAAGGTTACGAAACCATTATGCCCATTCCTCGTCTTGAAGAATGTAGACATCCCTATCGATATTTGTACCGGTTATTATCTGTTCAGGGCAGTGTGGAGTTAGACAAGTGGCTAAGTCATCCATCCTATTTTTAAATACGAATGAGAGGGATTATGAAATGAATATTGAAAAAAAGAAATCTTTAACAGCAAACGAAATTCAGCAAATGAAAGATTTAGCTCATATTTGCGGACAACACGATCAAATTGATTACTCGTCAGATTTACATATAAACTTTTTAACTGCCCGTAATATAGAAGTGGTAAATGATTTTCTATTTTATGATGATACTCAATTAATCGGCGCATTAAGTATGTATGACTTTGAGAGACCAACAAAACTGGAGTTAATAGGGTTTGTTCATCCGAACTATAGGAAACAACATATAGGCACTACTCTTTTACAAACCGCAATGAAAGAAATACAAAAAAGAGAGGCAGATGAAGCCCTTCTTATAATTAATGGTGACTCTATTTCAGGGAAATCATTTGCAAAACAAATGAACTTTCCTTATTTATACAGTGAATACGGTATGGAGTTCAAAACAAACGAAGCACAAAAAACAATGAAAAATAATATTAATCTTACCGTTGCATCTTCTGAATTACTTCCTGATCTTATAGAAATCGCTAGTGAAGCTTTTGGAGATTCGGCAGCAAATACATCCACATGGTTACAAAAGATGATGAATTCATCTTCCCATCAAGTTTACAGTGCTCTTATCGATGAAAAAGTGATAGGAACGATTACAGTTACTGAGCAAGAGCAATCTACTACACTATCAGGATTCGCCGTTCATCCTTCTTATCAAGGTAAAGGATATGGTAAAGATATTCTTAGTTATATGGTACATACACTTATTACAGAAGGAGTTTCAACAATTGAACTAGACGTCGAAACGAAAAATAACAATGCTTTAAAACTATATACACAATGTGGTTTTGAAATTAAAAAGAAGCATGACTATTATAATTTAATGAATTTTGAGCAGAATACATATGTCTAAAAAACTAATTTATTCTGATTATGATATTTTTGCAGACATTTATAATAAACATTGGGGACATTTTGCAGAACACTCCTATCCAGCCTATCATAAATTTGTTTTACAAGATGCCGCTTCCCACTCCCGTATATTAGACCTTTGCTGCGGGACTGGTCATCTTACTAGGAAACTAATTGATAATAATTTTATAGTAACTGGTATAGATGGTTCTGCTCAAATGATCGAACACGCACGTCAAAATGCGCCAGATGCAACCTTCATCGTCGATGATGCTCGCTATTTCAATATAAATGAGCAATTCCACTACGTCATCTCAGCCGGTGATAGCTTAAATCACATTATGAAATTAAACGAGCTAAAAGACGCTTTTCATCATGTTTATTCGGCATTATATGATGGAGGTACATTCGCATTTGATATAAATACAGAAAAAGGATTTCTTGAAAACTGGTGTGCTTCGTTTCATATTTCAGAACGAGAATATGTTTGTACCATTGATTCCACGTATGATAGTGAAAGTAACAGAGCAGAAATGAACTTCATACTATTTAAACATGACATAGATGATAGTTGGAAAAGAAGTGACTTTTCTTTTGAGGAAGCCTGTTACTCCAATGAAGAAATAATTTCTTCGTTGGAATCTGTAGGATTTAAAAACATTCAACTACATGGTGCAAATAGAACATTTTTCATTTGTCAAAAATAAAAAAACTGAATCATATCGATTCAGTTTTTTCTTAATATATTTACAATTGCAGTCGTTTCATCATTTTCTTTATAGACACGTGGAATTCTTCTGTCCAACATACATGTAACTTCATAGTTAATTGTACCTAGCATATCTGCTATTTCTTCTACCGCAATCTCTTCTTCATCTTGTTTGCCGTAGAATACAACTTCGTCTCCTACTTGTACTGGCATTGCATTTGTAACATCTAGCATAAGCTGATCCATACAAACACGGCCAATTACAGGTACTCGTACTCCGTTTATTAGTGCATGCCCTTTATTAGATAGCTGACGATTATAACCATCAGCATAACCAATCGGTACAGTTGCAATCCATTCTTCGCCCGTTGTTACATAAGTATTCCCATAGCTAACACCACGATTTTTCTTCGCATGTTTAACATGAGCTACTTTTGATTTTAAAGACAACGCTGGCTGTAAGGAAGCAACTGTATGATCCACTTCTCTTGAAGGATACATACCGTAAATTCCAATACCGACACGAACCATATTTTGAAATGTGTTACTAAGTTCCATTGATCCTGCACTGTTTGAACTATGAATATATGGAAAATGAATTCCTAATTCTTCCGCTGTATTTACAGCTTTCTCAAACAAACTTGTTTGCATATTTGTATAAGTTTTATCTATTTCATCAGCGGTAGAGTAATGTGTAAACATCCCTACTACTTCTACATATCGCATACGTTTTAACTCTTCAAAAAACGGTTTAACTTCTTCTTCCTGTAAACCAATACGGCTCATTCCTGTATCAATTTTCACATGAATTCGCACTTTCTTTTGAAGATGGTTTGCAACTTCATCTATACCTTGTAAATCTTCTACTCTATAAACAGTCATCATAACGTCATATTGAATTACATCTTCTACAGCTGCTACTGGTGTATATCCTAAAATTAAAATAGGTACAGTGATTCCAGCTTCTCTTAATTCAATTGCTTCATCTACAAATGCAACTGCAAGTTGGTTTATTCCTGCTTCAATAGCCGATTTCGCAACTTCAACTGCCCCATGACCATACCCATTCGCTTTTACAGCAGCCATCATTGCAATATTTTCATCATTCACACGTTTTTTAAATTCTTTTACATTATGTTTTACCGCATTTAAGTCAACTTCAACAATTGTATCTCTTCCATATTTCAAGCTCATTGGTCTAACTCCTAACTCAATAATTACATTCCATTCTATTTCACGTTTCATATGACCTTTTACAATATAATACTTTTCACTATGCTAGTCAAACTACTAGAATTTTCGGAATTTTGAGTATGATATAATACCCTTAAGAAACTATTATATACGGAGGTGAGAATAATTACAATGTTTGTTCCATCTGCATTGAATCAAGTTAAAATTGCTATCGATACTTCCATTCAAATACTGAACCAATATACTGAAAGTGATTTGAAAATAAAGTCGATTGAATCAAAGCGGTCATTATTTGAAATGTGTACACATCTTTCCCTTATTTGCCACGCTGATTTACTCATATTAAATGGTATTACGGAAAAAGACTTACATACCTTTTATATAGAACAAACACCAGAAACAATTACTCAAATACAGCAAACGATGATACAAGGGTACGATTTACTTTCTAAAACTTTTTTATCCTATTCCAATGAAGAATTAGCGGAAATTATGACTGCTTATTGGGGTATTTCTTACTCTCGATTCGAATGGTTGCTTGAAATCGTTGCACATTTTTATCATCATCGCGGGCAAATTCATATTTTATTAGTTGAGCATATTAAAGATCCTTGCATTCCTTTATTTGAATAAAAAGAGTGGAAACAAAACCAATAAAGAGTATCAATCCTAATAAAATAAACGTCTGAGCATAGTCCCCTATTTTCATAAGATAAATAGAAATAATAGGTCCTATACTAGTTCCTAAAAATAAAACGAAAGTATAAATAGAAACTGCTATTCCCCTTGATTTTCCTCCTAATTGGCCGAAAAGAGAAACTAAAGACGGAACGGATATAGCAATACCTATTACAAAACAGATACTCATCATTACAAGTAGCGGCAGGTTCGAAATAAAGCCCATTGAACTTAAACTAAAAATAGCAACCAACAATCCGCCCTGAAGAACTTGCCTTACTCCGAACCTCTTTGTTAAACGACCCGCAAGTGGTGACAGCAACATACCAAATAGCCCCGCTAAGCGAAAATAAAGAATTTGTTCTGGAATTAAATTGTAAGTAGGAGAGCTCAAATAATTCCCTAAAACAGTATACATGTTAACAAAAGCCATTAATAAAACAAATGCAATCATATAGCTCAATACTAAGCTTTTATGTGTAAAAACTTTACCCATCTGTTTAATTGGTCCCAAAATATCAGTATTGGATTGAGACATTTCCCCTTTCGGAAGAGAATAATGAATCCATACAGCAGTAATGATATAGACAATACTAAGAAGAAAAAACACCATATGCCATCCAAAATGCTGACTAACAGCTGTACTTATTACTTGCCCTGCAATTCCAGCTACTAAAAAACCGGTACTAACAAATCCTATTGTTGTAACCTTTTTTTCTACTGGAAACATTTCTACAACGTAAGCTAACGCTACTGGAGAAAATGTAGCTGCTGCTATCCCCTGTAACCCTCGAAGAATAACAAGCCAAAATAAACTATCCACAATCCCTAAGAAAAAAGAAACAATCGACAGTGCAAGCAGTCCAATAAAGATCACTTTTTTTCTCCCATATTTATCAGAGATTGCCCCAAATAACAAACAACCTATAGCAAAGCCAACAGAAAATATACTGCCTGTAGCCGCAGATTGTGCTAATGAAACCTTAAAAAGGTCTGAAAATAGAGCGGTTAAAGGAATCGTCACATATAGGCTGGACATAACTACCATGCCCGCCCAACATAACACCGCTGTCATTATTGTGTAATTCCTTTCACTATTTACTTCTTTTGATATTTCCATCATAAAATCTCCCCCTTACAATGATTTTCCCCATCGGTTTAAAACATCTAAAGTAAACTACTCAAAACGACATTCCTTTAACACGTACTTAATTTGTTTACGTTAAAAGACATATCACCACCCTTCATCAAATTAGCTAGACATATAATAAGGTAACCTAATTATATGTCTAAATAAAAAAGTCGACTCACACAATCAACTTCTTTATCTGCCTTCTCCTAATTTCTTCTGCATAGTTACTTGCATTTTATTTAATAGCTTCTCTAAAGTTTGACGCTCTTCTTGACTAAATTCATCAACTAACGACGCGCAAGATAACCAAAAAGTCGGTAAAGAATGCGCAACTAGTTCTTTTCCTTTCGGAGTAATTTTCACCTTTAATCTTCTTCGATCTTCAGAATGATTGAATCTTACGATTAACTCTCGTTTCTCCATCCAATCTAATAAGCCAGTGACAGAAGCACGTGTAATCCCTAATCGGCTCGCAATATCCGAAGGGCTCATGTTCACTTCTCCCCCATTCGATTCCATTTCACGCAAAATAAACAACAGTAAAAAATCTAATTTACTTTCTGAAATACCAAGCGGAGCTAAATCTACGTCAACTGCATCTAGAACATTATCAGACGTCCATAACATTAACAAACCAAGTTTTGCTGCGATTGGATCCGTATCCGCTGATGCTGTCTTTTTTATTAACTCTGCATAAGGCTCAATCCCTAAAGGAAGAGCATCTTTTTTTGAATCCATTCATTTTCACTCTCCTTCCTTTTATTTAATTAGCTTACCTAACTACTTTTCATTATACTCATTTTCTTCCTTCTATTGCAAGAATATTGTTAGACAAAAAAATCCTGTTTTTAAAACAGGATTTTTCACACTGACTAACTAATATTTCTAAATAATCCCAAACTCTTTTAAAGCAAAAGAAATGCCACCTTCACTTGATTTCTTTGTAACGAAATCTGCTCTTGTTTTTAACTCTTCTCCGCCATTCCCCATCGCAATTCCTAATCCTACATATTGCAACATCTCAACATCATTTCCACCGTCACCAAAAGCAATTGCTTCTGATTTACAAATTTCCAGATGTTCCAATACCTTTTGAATTGCAGTTAGCTTCGATACTTTACTATCTTCCAACACATTCATAACGTAACCATGAAAACGTTCAAACGTAAGTGCTGGATATCTTTCAAAGAATTTTTGAGCTTCTGTTTCATCAGCATACAGACATACACAATAAATCTCTTCTGATAAGTTTCTAACTTTGTCAGGATACCGCTCTAAATTTAACGTTTCATTTAATGCTCGTATTACACGTTCGTCTTTTGAGGCAATACCATTCATTACAAATTCCTCTGTAAAATAAGAAACACTGTGACCATGTAATTCAGCGAAATTTGAAATATCATGAACAATTCCACTTGAAAGTACCGATTTATGTATAACTTCATCAGCACATTTTATATGTGCACCATTTGCAGAAATAAACGTATTTATGCCCAGCTCTTTAAATTGTGAGCATAAACTATATGGTCTCCCTGTTGTAACAACTACGTGAATTTCTTTATCTATTAACCTTTGTATCGCTTCTTTTGTGCTTTCATGCATACTTCTATCAATCTCACTTAAAAGAGTACCATCCACATCAAAAAATACAACTTTGTACATATCCTCTTACATTCCCTCTAAATGATTTGTATCATTTATAAAATGAATAGTTTTCTGTTTATCCGTAAGTTCAATCAAACTAATTCCCGTATCTCCCATTTTAAAATAATAGTCCATGCTAATTGGCATTTGGAAAAACGCTCGTAAAAGACTATTTATTACACCACCGTGTGCAACAATTGCAATTCGGTCATATGTATTCTCTGTCACGATTTTAGAGAAAATTCCTTCTATTCTCATTCTAAATTCAATAAATGATTCCCCGTTTTCAAAACGATCATGAAGAAATTTTGGCTCTGGATATTTTTTCGCTTCTTCAAATGATAACCCTGCTTGTACCCCATTATTAAACTCCATTAATTCTTCTTCTAGTTGAATTGGGCACCCAATTCCTTCTGCTAATGTTTCACCAGTTTCGCGAGCACGTTTTAATGTGCTTGCCCAAATGAAATCTGGCGGGAAATCTGCTTTCACTTTCTGTACAAGTCTTTGTACTTGCTGTCTTCCCTTTTCTGTTAATTCAAAGTCAGCTCGACCTTCATGTACATTTAAAATATCTGCTTCTGATTCACCGTGGCGTATTAGTAGTATTTGCATGTTTCTTCCGCTCCCTTGTTTAATATTCACAAAACTCCATTATATCACATTCTTAACTTTATATAACAAAAAAGGAACGGTTTCCCGCCCCTCATCCATTCACTTTCTCTGCATCATTCCAATAATACTTACTAAACGCTTCCGTCAACACATCAATTGTGTTATATAATTCATCTAATGTATTATCAACACCACCAACTTCAATTAACATCGCATTTTTAGATAAATCTTGATTATAAACGCCATTTCCATCTTTTTTATACTTTGGAAAGATTCCTCTGCTTAATCCGTAATAGTTTTCATCTAAATAACTATTGATTGCTCTTGCAATTTTTTCATTTTCAGCACGCCCTTCATTTTCCATCCCAATTATAAAATATAATCTTGCATACGATTTCCCGTTAATTACTTTTGTTGTTACCTTCTTCCGCTGATCATCACGGTGTATATCAATCGGAAACGCAATTTTATTATTTTGTGCTAATGTTTCTTTTACATATTCATGAGACGCTTTATATGATTGCGGCCATTTCCATTTTTTACTCGCTAATAAATCCCCCATATTCGTTTTATCATGAACTACTGGAATTCCTTGTCCTTCAAGTTGTTCTTTCATACGTTTCCCTAGTAAGGACACATTTACATCTGGACTTGATGGATCGGTAGCCCCTGGTAATAACGGAAAGAAAGATTCCCAGCTATGTGTATGATAAATATATACTGCACTTTCACCTTTTTTCGCTCCGTTCTTTTTCTGAACCGGATTATTCTTTTCAGCTTCTGTAACTTTATCTTTTGCTACTTCTCGCTCTTTCGTTACTTCTTCAATCGGTACACTAGATTCATTTGGGATATTCGTAAAGTTTGTCCCTTCCCCAGCTACGATAATGTTAGAGTAATACTTTGACATACCAGGTACTTCTTTACCGACAAACGTTCTTAAATCTTTAATTTTCAAATCCGTCGCAATCGAGAACATTAAATTTCCAAATGACTCCCTTTTATTCTGCTTAAAATAATCAAATCCGTAATAGCGATTCTCACTTTCTATCATTTGAACAAAACCTTGCATCGATACTTTTCCAAACCATTGATTCACGTAATTCGATTTCATTGTATGTAAAAGCGACGTCAAAATCGACGCAATAATAATTATGACTAGTGCATATAGAAAGAGTAACGAGATTAGTTTCTTCCCATGTATACGGGTTGCATACTTTTTCAATGTATCACCTTCTTTATACATGGATATGTACAAGCTTTTCGTAATATACGCAAAAAAAAAAAGAGAAATGGCATCCCATTTCTCTTTCTCACTCTTATTATTCTTTTTCTGTATCTGACGAAGGTAATTTCTTCGCTTGTTTTTCTTTGAAGATTTCCCCAATTGCACCAAGAGTACCAAGTGTTTCAATTGCATTAGACGGAATAAAGACTTTATTCGCTGGTCCTTTTGCAACCTCAATTAATGATTCAAACGATTTATAAGCAAGTACGCGTTCATCTAAATCTGCTGCGCGAAGTAATTCAATTCGGTTTTGTTCTGCTTTTGCGATTTCCTCAATCGCTCTTGCTTCCCCTTGCGCTTCTAATTCTTTTGCTTCTTTTAAACCTTCAGCTTCTCGAATACGCGCTTCTTTATCCCCTTCAGCCATTAAAATTTTACTTTGTTTTTCCCCTTCAGCCCGAAGGACTTTATCTTGTTTCGCTGCTTCAGCTTCTAAAATGATCGCACGTTTATTACGTTCTGCTTTCATTTGTTTTTCCATTGATACTTGCACATCTTTTGGTGGATTAATATCGACTATTTCGACACGCTCAATACGAACGCCCCATTTTTCTGTCGCTTCATCAAGTGCTAAACGAATTTCTGTTGAAATTTTTTCACGACCTGATAATGTTTCATCAAGCTCCATTTTACCAATAATTTGACGCATTGTTGCAGATGTAATATTACGAACACCATATTCATAGTTTGAAATACCATATGTCGCAAGCTCTGGTTCAACAATTTGATAGAAAATAATTGTATCAATTTCTACTTGTACATTATCTTTCGTTATTACCTTTTGTGGTGGTACATTCGTTTGTTGAATACGTAAATCGTGATATACACGAACGCGGTCTACAATTGGGATTAGAATATTTAATCCTGGGTGCATAATCCGTTGAAATTTACCAAACCTTTCAACGACCCCAACTTTTTGCTGAGAAATAATTTTAATTGTCAATGCAATAAATACAACGACAATCAATGCGAAAATAATCGTTAACGTTAATGCTACTGCCATATTTATTCACTCTCCTTTTTCACTTGTAAAATAGTACTATGCCTCTGTATAACAACGACTTTTTCTCCAGCATCAATAGGAGTATCCGAAATAGCTGTCCAAGTATCTCCATCCACTTTCACAATACCGTTCACTTCACTTGTAATCGTTTGCATAACAATTCCCTTTTTACCAACAAGTTTATCTACTGTATCAGTAAAACCTTTTGCTTCTCGAAAGTTTTTAGAAATTCTTTTCGTAAAGAAAGTCAATGTTAAACTTACAATCGCCCCAACAACAACTTGTAAAAATAGTGCATCAGGAGCAAACAAAGCAATAAGACCTCCGACAACAGCTCCAATTCCAAGCCAAAGCATGTAAAACGTAATCGACAACATTTCTGCAATAAATAAAATACCCGCTATTATAAACCAAATCACCCATCCAGCCATATGCAACCCTCACTTTCTTTCTCATTTTCTATATGTATATGAAGAAAAGAATGGTTTATCCGCCCTTTCTCATAGAGGGGGCGTTTGCTACAAGCTATTATATGTATTCGCTGTTACAACAAGCATTAATATAATGCTATATTAATATATTCTTCATTATACACGAAAACCCCTTTCAAAAAATGACAAAAAATTTAATTCTTTCAAAAATATATTTTTCTGATTATAATTTGAAAAATATTATTGATTTGAAGGTGGGCTTCTTATTGCCGAAACGTTCACTAGCTTACTACTTAGGCTCCAAAATGTGTATTATCCTCGCTGACATTGTATACAACTAAATCAGCTACAATTACCGATATTTTCGGTGTTCGTACTATTTATATTATCGCTTCGCTTCTTTTCTTATTTTATGTTCTACTTGTTTGTCTTTTCGTTTATTAAAGCATCAGAGATTGCAAAAGAAAGAGATTTCTATTTAACATATTGTATCTCAGTGATTTATTTCTTATATAAGACTTCCAACTAAATAGTCCAATGAATTTATATCAACGATTTTTCAATTATATATATTACAACTTACAATATATCAACGATTCGATATGAGATATCGATTCATCAAAAGAAATCGACAATACTTTTAGCTATTAATAAGAGAAGGCTGGCCTCCATAAATCCATTTCAGGCAACCTTCTCTCGTTTCTATTTACGATAAGTTTGGCATTTTTCTATGTTTTGTCGCTTGTTCAAAAGCATATGCTAGTTTAATTAATGCCCCTTCACTAAAAGCAGCACTTGCAAGAGTAATTCCAAAAGGCCTCCCATTATCCATATATCCCGCAGGCATTGCTATAGATGGATAACCTGCTTTCGCACATATAGTAGATCCTATATAAGAAGGGAACAGTATCGCATCCAGATTATATTTTTCCAACGCAAAATCAATACCTTGTTTTTGCGAAAAATATATATCTTCTAATCTTGCGTTTAAATATTCTGGATTTCTTAACGTATTAGGAAAATCTTTTCTTCTTTCTAACTTAGTTTGTCCATATTTCAAAGCTCTTTCTGCTATGTTTTTATTAAACTCCATTAACTCCGAAATAGAATGTACTGGAATAGTAGAAGGTAATTTAGAAAGATAGTTATCCAAGCTGTGCTTCAGCTCATAAAGTGGAACTCCCCAACTCCATTCCCTATGAAAAGACGGAATATCAATATCTTCTACTACTGTCGCTCCCTCACTACGTAATACTTGGATCGTTTCCTCAAACAATTTTTCATCGTACTCACCATTTTCGTAATAATCTTTTGGCGCATTGCTATAAACACCAATCTTCGCTCCCTTTAAACCATTAGCATCAAGATAAGATGTATAATCTTGATATGCCATGCCTTCACTTTTATGAGTAGCTACATCTTTTTCATCCACCCCAGTTAGACTCCCTAGTAAAATAGCAGCATCTGTTACCGTTCTAGCAAACGGACCGGCTGTATCTTGAGAATATGTGAACGGAATAATTCCATTACGGCTAATTAAACCAACTGTCGGCTTAATACCTACAACCGAGTTTTGAACAGCTGGACTTAAAATAGAAGCATCTGTCTCTGTTCCAACGGATAATACAGTAAAGTTAGCAGCAACTGCAACGGCAGATCCTGTACTCGATCCACCAACAAACATATCATCCTTTCCTGTACCGTAAGGATTAATCGTTTGACCGCCTCTAGCGCTATATCCAGCCCACATTTCAAAAGACATTCCGTTTGCTAACTCTGTCATATTTGCTTTCCCTAGTATAATCGCACCTGCTTCTCGGAGCTTTTTAACAAGAAATGCATCTTCACTACTTATATTTTGTTCCAGGGCAATCGTACCTGCACTTGTATGCATTGAGTCATTCGTTTCAATATTATCCTTAAGTAAAACAGGTATACCATGTAATAGGCCTCTTACACCTTTTGTCTTTCTTTCATGATCTAGCGCTTCTGCAATAAAGATAGCATCCGGATTGATTTCTAAAATAGAATTGATTTTCGGACCATCTTGGTCATACTTTGCGATTCTATGAAGATAATACATGACTAGTTCTTTTGAAGTTAACTTCCCAGCTTCCATTTCCTTTTGAATATCATGAATTGTTAATTCTTTTTGCAATAATGTATTAAACTGAATTTCCATTTTCATTCTCCTTTTATAAGCCCTTATATATATGACGTGTATCTATTACTTTTTCATTTTCTCCGCTCCTCGCATAAACAGCTACAATCCCTTTAAAGAAATTCAACTCACCAGTTTAAAAACCTTTAATTTCCAGAGAAATAAAAAGAGTCTGAAACGAATACAATATCGCCTCAGACTCTTTTTATTATTTTACATATACCTCTTCTAACAAATGTAAAAACTCGCCTTGTTTACCTGCTAATTCAGGGCATTTGTTAATATCAATCCATTCATAACAAAATACTAAACCTTTGTCTTCCTCACCAGCACTTACTATATGTTCCCACGTATCTTTCACATCTGTTAATAATGAAATGTGGAAAAAATGACGTTTTTGATATTCCTTTTTTTCTTTCATATAAATAATGTAATCAGAAAGGAAGCGCTCGATACAAAAATGGCGTAGTCCTGACTCTTCTTGTACTTCACGTAAAATTGCTGCCTCTAACGTTTCGCCTTCATCTACCGTCCCGCCTGGAACTTGGATACCAGCCTCTCGTATATCACGATGTTTAAAAACGAGTAGTTGCATAGCCCCTTCTTTTTCTCTCGTAATATATGCATGTACCTTTTTCTTATATAACATCGTCATCTTAGCCCTCTCCCCTCAATTCATTACTGCGTTACTTCTTCAATCGTCAGTTGGTTTTCATATAAATATGTAGCTTGCGGATTCCCAACATACCGTACATGCCACGGTTCATAACGATAACCGGTAATCCCTTCTTTCTCTTTCGTATATCGAATAACAAAACCAAACTTATGGGCATTTTCAGAAAGCCACTTTCCTTCTTTCGTCTCCCCAAAAACAGTTTCTAGCTGAAATTTAGCAGATTGAGATGTAATATCCATAGCTAGTCCTGTTTGATGTTCACTCGTACCAGGGACTGCACTAGACATCGCTGTCTTTGCTTCTCCATCTTGTCTTTTATACATTGTATTTAATGCTTTTTGTCGATCAAAAGATCTAAATCCAGAGACTGCAAAAAGGAAAATCCGCTCATTATTGGCTTGCTGAAACATTTCCTCAAGTGCCACCGCTGCCTCTTTCCTCATCTTTTTCTTCTCTTGATCACCTTCACTAGAGTAACGTACTTTCGGAACAACTAAATCTGGCGGTCTATACCCATCTGGTAAACGCCTATTTTTATTCACAAGTACAAGCATCGAACTTGGATTACTAATGACTGCGATATCCCCATCCATATTAGCAATCGTTTCTTTAGCTTTCGGAAATATATTGTTTACATTTACTTCCTTCGCCTCTTGCTCCTTATACATCTTATAATTTATTCCTGCTACTCCAATGATCAGTATCATTGCTACGATACCAAGTAGTGCCCATCTTTTTTTCATATAACGACCTCTTATTTTAATAATTTGGCCATTTCATACTCATCGATACCTTTTCCATCGATGATAAGAGCAGATTTTTTGACACCTTCTTGTTCAAATCCAATTTTGCTATATAGTGCCTGAGCTCTTGTATTGTGGGCCATTACCGTTAATTCTAAACGCCATACATCATGTAATCTTGCCCACTTCTCCACTTCTTTAAACAAACTCGTTCCAATACCTCGGCCACTATACTCTTGCAAAATACCAATTACAATGCCTGCCACATGTCTCTTTCTTTGAATATTATTTCCATTAACTAAAATAAACCCTACTATTCTCTCTTCTTCAACTGCTACAAATATTGTCGCATATTCATTTTCAATAAAACGGTGGACCATCTTTTCTTGTTGCTCTACTGTAGTTTTTCTTTCTCCTAGTTCGTATAACATAAATTTCGTTTCTTCGTCCAATTGCTTATTTAATTGCAAAAACGATGTTGCATCTTCTACTCTAATCTCTCGTATCACCTTGATCCCCTACCCATTCTGTTAGTTAAAAATTTTCCTTGTAAAAAGATTTTCTCTATTTTTGCGAAAATCCCTTTCTAATTCTCCTATTATAAATAGACAAATTTCGATATTACTATAGCAATTACAAATTATGTCTATAATGTGACATCTTATCATCCTCATTTCATGACAAACAAAAAACGTAAGCTGTACACTTACGTTTTCCCCCAATTGATGTAGGCTGATAACCATCGGCAATGCCTACCACTAATTCAAATTTCACTTTATCCATTCACTTTTTCTGCTTGCCAAAAATATTCACCAAATGCTTTAGCAAGTGCATCAATTGATCGATTTAATTCTTCCTCTGTATTATCTACCCCGCCAACTTCAATTAATATCGCTTGTCCTGATAGGTCTTGATTGTAGACTCCATTTCCTGTTTGGAATCCTTTTTGAATTACACCACGGCTCATTCCCGGATATTTCTTACTAATCGTCTCATGTAACGCAGTTGCTAATTGTAAGTTTTTTTCATAGTTTTTGTTACCTTTCCCAATTACAAAAGCAAGCTTAGCATATGATTTATCTCCAATTGTTTTTGTTGTTACATTTTTCCGTGCACTATCACGGTGTAAATCGAAGAAGTATTGTAATTCTTTATTACCAGCCATCGCTTCTTGTACAATTTCCCGTGACATTTTATAAGAACTAGTATCATTCAATCCTTTACTTATTAACTTTTGACCGACATTAGTCTTATCGTTAGTAGCACCTATCCCTTCACTTGCCAGTTGTTCACGAAAGCGATCTCCAACTATTGAAATATTCGTTACAGAACTCGTTGCTTTATTTGGATTAGGATCATTTGTTAAGTTAAGTAACGGCAAATAAGATTCCCAGCTATGTGAATGATATATAAATGCAACTTGTCTTTTTCCAGTCGTTTGAGCTGGTTGTTTTTTCTCTTTATTCGTATCAGGCTTTGGCGCTTGTCCACCTTCTCCAGTCCGTTCTTTCACTACTTCTTCAAGAGGAACACTCGACTCTATCGGTAAGTTAGAATAATTTGTTCCCTCACCTGCGATAACGATTTCTGTATCGTACTTACCAAAGCCAGGAAGCTCTTTCCCGACAAAACTACGTACATCATCAAAACGAATATTCGTAGCCATCGAAAAGAGGAATGAAGAAATAGAAAAGTCTTGATTCAAATTCCGGTACTCCTGTGTAAAATAATGATTCTCTTTCCCAATAACGTACATGTAGCCATTCATCGATAACTCATTTAACCAATTATATAAATACGTTGACTTTGTCTCTTTCATAGAGGTTACCATCATACTAATAAGAAAAAAAGTCGCCAGTACTGTAGTAATAATAAATAAAACTAACTTACGTACACTTGTGAACTTCACGTAAAAAAAGCCTCGATTCATACTATCACCCTCTCTATTTCAAGTTATGTACAAGCTCTAGAGAATAGACCGCTTAAATTCCGGCTATATTGTTAATGAGGTGAAATGAATTGAAGCTACTAATAGGAACATTACCAATCGTCTTATCATTTATTTTTTATTTGTTTGCTTTACATCCTAAAATTCGTATTGTGCTACATATTTCCGCATACTTAGCACTGTATGTACTCGGGACAATTATTTCTATTAATATATATGATGTTTTAATACAAAATTTAGTTTTCATGACAAGCATTCATGGAATTTTACTGAATCCATTTTTCCTTATTGCAGGAGCGTATATAGGAACATACACTTTATACTTACTTTTGTCTTACATTATTACAAATATAAAAAATGGAGCGTAATGAAATGCAACCACCGTTCATCTGTCATACATGCAAAAAAAGAATTGCGCGAAAGAAAGATCTTATTACCTCTACACGGCATTTCCGCTTTTATTTGTTTCACAACACTTGTTTCAAAAATCAGCAATTATTTGTCTCACGTTTTATTCCTATAAATACACTCTTTGGTTTCTTTCTTATTACATATGGGCTTATTGCTGGCAGCATTCTAATGTTCACGGAGCCCTCTATCAATTGGCTTATTTTTTTGCTTCCTATTTTATATCGGTTTCTTTCATATTATTACGTTGAACGTTTTTTCTGTAAATAACTAGTAGATTGACCTCTAGGAATGCTTAAACACTCCCATTCATTTTCTTTTAACATTTTACCAATGTAAATGATTTGTCCAATATGTAAAGCATAATGAGAAATTTGCCTTTCGATCGCTTGCATGACAGTGTGTTCTTCTCCGCGAATGTATACTTTCTGCAAAATCTGCTCTGCTGTTAAAGTATCCATCGTTTTAAAGACATACTCCCACCCTTCTTGCCACGCAGCAAGCGCTTCTTGTTTTGAATTGTAGCCACCTTCAAATTCACCATCTCGGTTACGATCTATTTTTTCGCCATCAGACGTTAAAAATTCCGTCCATCTTGAACGCATATTACCATGCAAATGTTTCATTATAATCGCGATACTATTTGTCTCTTCCTGAGCAGACCACATTATCTGTTCATAAGATAATTGAGAAAGTACACGTTCTCCTTGTTTTTGTGTTGCCTTGAAATTCGAAATGGCACATTGTAAATATTCTCGTCCGATATCCATGTTTACCCCTACCTTCACACTAACTAATTTTCGTTCCATTTGGCAATTCCATATTAGGCTGAAGCAACACAACATCACCAGCTTCAGGAACACCACCCAATACAAGCACTTCCGATTTAAATCCTGCCACACGCTTTGGCGGGAAATTCACTATAGCAACGACTTGTTGACCGATTAAATATTCTGGGCTGTATCTTTTCGTAATTTGAGCACTGGACTGCTTAACCCCTAGCTCTCCAAAATCAATTTCTAACTGTATTGCAGGAACCCTTGCTTCTTTAAATTCCTCTGCATGTGTTACAGTTCCAATTCGTAAATCCAAAGTCAAAAAATCTTCAAAACTAGCCATTTTATCAATCCTCCCAATTATTACTTAGACAAAACATAAAAATCCCCTTCAAAAAAAGAAAGGCGCCTAGGCACCTTTCTTTTGTAACTCACTTGATTCATTTGATTTATAGAAGAAGAAACCGAGAACTCCGCCAATACATGCTGGGATTAGCCATCCTATTCCTTCTTTATATAATGGTAACATTTGTAGCACATTAGAAATCGCATCAATTTTAATGTTCGCACTTTCTAAACCGTTAAAGAAACTAATTAACAACGCACCTAAAATCGCTCCAATATATATTGTATTACGCTTCCCTATCCATTTATGGAAATATGAAAGAACGATTAATACAATTGCAACTGGATAAATGATCATTAACACTGGTAATGTTACTGTGATTAATTGTGTTAACCCTAGGTTAGATACAATTAAACTAAATACACATACCATAGTTACAATCGTTTTATGCGAAAGTTTTGGGAATAAGTTTGTAAAGAAGCCAGCACACGCAGATGTTAATCCAACAGAAGTTGTTAAACAAGCGAGTATAATTACAAGTCCTAATAAAATTTTGCCACTTCTTCCATATAACTCATTTACAACATTCGTTAAAATAAGACCACCGTTCTCCGACACACCAAGTGATGTACTTGTAGATCCGAGATATGCAAGTGATAAATATATTAACGTTAAGCCTAATACAGCAATAATCCCTGATACAACTGTTATTTTTGCGATTTGTCCGCTCTCTTTTATCCCTTTTGAGCGAATAACTTGTACAACAACAATCCCAAACACAAGTGCACTAATCGCATCCATCGTTAAATATCCTTGAATAAATCCACCAAAGAAAGCATTCTCTTTATAAGCAGCTAAAGGTGCAGCTGGTTCTCCAATTGGATCAATAATTGCTTTTCCGACAATAACAGCAACAATCAATACTAACAATGGTGTAAGAAATTTCCCGAACCAATCCACTAATTTAGATGGATTTAATGATAAATACCACGTTATTCCGAAGAAAACTATAGTGAAAAGAAATAGCATGTACCACTCAGAAACCATTGTCTCTGATAGAAATGGCTTCATACCCATTTCAAATGAAACAGCTCCAGTACGCGGAATCGCGAAAAATGGTCCAATCGCTAAATAACTAATCAATGGGAAAATAAACGCAAATATAGGGTGAACTCTAGAAGATAGCGCTTTCAAGTCCCCCTCTACAAACGCGACAGCTGTTACAGCTAATAGGGGTAATCCGACTCCCGTTACAAGGAATCCAATTGTAGCAATCCAAACATTTTCTCCTGCTTGTTGACCTAAAACTGGCGGGAAAATTAAATTTCCTGCTCCTAAAAATAGTGCAAATAACATTAAACCAATCGCTACCGTATCACCTGGCCTTAAACGTCCCTTCATGCTTTTCATTTGCATAGCACTTTTTCATTGTTTATATCTCTTTTCACAATATGCTATGCATCCTCCTCTCTGCTCAAGATGATAAAATATGCCCCTTACAAAGCAGTGTCTTTCTCCATAATTTCTCCATTCCCCTTATTCTTACTCTAATTATTAATTTTTGATTTTTTCGAAAATTTAACTCATTAGAGTGGTATAACGTGGAGTTTAGTTGTCAGACCTCTTTGTTTTTATCACACATATAGTAACATATTTAGTTGAAAAATAAAAACATATTTTCAATTTGATTTTTTTGAAAATCAAAATTATCTACATATACTTCCTTTATTCATTCTATTACACAAATATTTTTTAAAATTTACGATTCATATATTTTATTATATTTAGATATCTTTATGTGAAAGAAAGTAAAAGCCATCAAAAATAAGATGGCTTTACTTGTTAGTCTATCGTTTCAACTTCACGTGGATTTTTCATCTCTTCAACATACACAACTCTAAATCCATGATCTTCTAAATCCTTTAGCAATGTTTCTAATTCACTATCTTCAAACTCTTCTCCCAATGTAAACATTATTCTACGTACTAATAAAGCATCATTATCAAAAGTCATTAAGCTTTGAATACCAGTGTATTTCTTTAGCACTGTCGATAATTTTTGAATGGCCCCATTATAATCTTGTGTTCCAATCATGACAGAATATTTACTAGAATGGACTCCCCATGCATCTTCTAATAGTTCAAAAACTTTTTTATGAGTTAAAATACCAAGGAAGACCCCTTTTTCATCAACTACTGATAAATACGGTAGTTTTTTAATTGTAAAAAATACTTTAAAGAAGGAAGAGTCTTCTCTCACGTACCCATTTTTATCGTTCAATAATTGTAATACATTATCTTCAAGTGAACCTTTATATTCTAAAATATCTACTTTGTATACATTCCCTAAAAACTTCTCTTTTTTTTCATCTAAAACTGGTACACAACGATACCCCGTTTTATTTAAATGTTCCAGCATTTCCCCTATCGTAATTGAACTTGAGCAAAACAAAACTTCCCTTTTTGGCACATAATTCCCTTTAATCCTCATAAAAAAGCCTCCTTATGCTAAAATACTTTCTGTGCCATAACTATATTATATTTTCAGAAAAAAATAAATATATTATTTTATTTTTCTGAAAATTATTCATTTTTCCGTCATAATTTATTCATTAATCATACACTTATTTAAATTGAAACTTTAATAAGCGGGGATTTCCCCCCACTTATTATTAGCCTTCACCAATCGGGCTTTTACTGGCAGTCGATATACCCACCTAACTTCTACGCATTCGCCGCATTTTGAGGTAGAGTCTTACTGCCCGTTAAAGCGGGATAATCTCTCTAACTTACTTCGAGAAAAATATGTTGTAACTTTATCCGAAAAAAGCTAAAATAAGAATAAGAATTTTCTGAATATTCAAAGAGTAGGTGATTGTATGTCCTTATTGCGCTCACATATATGTAAATTTATAGCCGGTGTTTTGATTATTTTTGTCATAAGTCCCCTTCCAGCATTATTCATTACACATAATTACTCCTACTTAACTGGATTTGTAAGCATTTTTCATAATTTAGCACAGCCTTCTTCCATTTCAATTCCAACAATTGATTGGATGCATGAGCCTATCCTTTTCTCAGCAAATCAGCTTGTACATACCTCTAACCATTCGTCACCACTGTTCCCCTACATATGGGAAATATATTTTTTATCAATCGTTCGTTTCACATTCACTCTTGTAATCGGTTTCTTTATAAGTCTAGGAATTGGCCATCTATTTTTAAAAGCACCAAACTCATTAAAAAAGTGTAGTTCTTTATTTCGCTGGATACCGTATTCTTTTGGCACTGTGATATTACAATGTTCAGTCCTATTATCACTTCTCTACATATCTAAATTCATAAAGTTTCCTTTCTTCTCTTCTTTTATCATCGTATGTAGCACTTCTATGATAATCGTTATGCAAGCAATTAGAAAATGGCTACCGTTCTTAAATACTACTAATGAATACGAAATAAAAAATTCATCTTTCCTTGTTGATACGTTATTTATTGCGCTTACTTCCAATCATAAATCTATTTTGAGTTCCATTATTCTTTCATTCGTTTTTATGGAATGTATTTTTCATACAAACGGACTATTACAATTTATCGTCCAATTTGGTAGAAATGCACCTATAGTTGTCACAATTGGTTTATTACTACTTTATATTCCATATAGCATCTTATCGTTTCTCCAAGCTTTATGGACAACAAACCACTCTAAACAAAACACGTATACTTTAACTAGAAGTATTTCGAAACCATAACATAGAATAACCGTCTACTTAAATTAAAAGTAGACGGTTATTCCTATTATATAGAGGACAAAATAACAGCAAATTAAAAAACTACTATAGAAACCTACCATTATTTACCCATTTTCTTTGACTAATCTTTTCATTTGGATTTATTATAAAAGTATAACATAATTACAGGAGGTGACATCTTTATTCCAAATTAGGAATAAAGAACACACTTGGACATATTAAATATTTTTCTCATCTTTATACTTATCCTTATTTCTGGTTTTTTCGTTGCTTCAGAATTCGCTGTCGTAAAAGTACGAAAAAGTCGAATTGACCAGCTTGCTAATGAAGGTAATAAACAAGCATTAGCTGCAAGAAGCGTTTTATCTAACTTAGACGTTTATTTATCCGCTTGTCAGCTTGGCATTACTATCACCTCTTTAGGACTTGGTTGGCTTGGTGAACCAACTGTGGAACATTTACTGCGACCACTATTTGAAAAAATCAATATTACTGGAACAATGGCTAACACGTTATCCTTTATTATTGCTTTTAGTGTGATTACTTTTTTCCATGTTGTATTAGGCGAGTTAGTTCCTAAGTCTTTCGCAATCCAAAAAGCTGAAGCAATCACATTAAAATTTGCAAAACCGCTTATTTTATTTGATAAAATTATGTATCCGTTCATTTGGCTTCTCAATAGTGCAGCTATATTTTTCACAAAATCACTCGGTTTAGAGCCTGCGAAAGAAAATGAACTTGCCCATTCCGAAGAAGAACTACGACTCATTTTAGGTGAAAGCTATAAAAGCGGCGAAATTAATCAAACCGAATATAAATATGTAAATAATATTTTTGAATTTGATGATCGTGTTGCTAAAGAAATTATGGTACCTAGAACTGAAATGGTTTGTTTATCTACTGAAAATACGTTAGAAGAAAATATGAAAATCGTTGCAACTGAAAAGTATACACGTTATCCTATTATTGAAAAGGATAAAGATGATATTATTGGAATGATAAATACGAAAGAGATTTTTCATAATCAAACAAAAGGCATTTACAAACCACTTGATGCCTACATACATCCTGTTTTAACTGTATTTGAAACAGTTCCCATTCGTAAAACGTTAATACACCTCCAAAAGAACCGCGTACAAATGGCGATTATTATGGATGAATACGGCGGAACTGCTGGCCTTTTAACGATGGAGGATATTCTTGAAGAAATTATCGGAGAAATTCAAGATGAATTTGACGCAGACGAATCACCAATGATTGAAAAGCGTACTCCTAGGCTTACTGTTTTAGATGGGAAAGTACTCATTTCTGAAGTAAATGATATGTTTGGCCTACATATCGATGAAAGTGATTTAGATACAATTGGTGGTTGGCTTCTCTCTCAATCAATTGATTTAAATATTGAGGCTGGCTATTCAGTTGAATATGATGGTTTTCAATTTAAAGCATTAGAACTTGATGGGCATCAAATTAAAAAGATTGCTGTACATAAATTAGATACTACAAAGGAGTTATAAAGTGACTGTTTTACTAACAATTTGTATCATTGCTTGTTTCATTGTTTCATTTCTTGCCTTTATATACCCCATTATCCCTGGCATCCTTGCCGTATGGGCTGGCTATTTCATTTATCATTTTGGAATAAACGGCGGAGAGTTAACGACATCTTTTTGGATTATTCAAGTCATTTTTACACTCTTCATTTTCGTTGCTGACTTTATTGCAAATGGATACTTCCTAAAAAAATACGGAAGTACAAAATCGGGCGAACGTGTTGGTATGGTTTCTATCATTGTCGGATCGTTCTTCTTCCCACCATTCGGGCTTATTATCATACCGTTCTTATCTGTATTTATTACGGAACTAATGCATAAAAAGGCGCCAAAAGACGCCCTTTTAGTCGGAATTGCAACTGTTGTCGGTTTTTTAAGTAGTACAGTAGCGAAAGCAATTCTCCAAATCATTATGATTATCATCTTTGTATGCTATATCATTTTTTAGCCATCCCTATTTTGGGATGGTTTTTTAATATGAAATACCTACTCGGCTTTTCTCGTATAAGCTTTTATTACGTATACTCCATGTAAACTGAGCTGTATCACCAACTGTGATTTTCGATCCATCTGTTGGCAACATATCTTGTTCAGTTCGATATACACCGGTTACATCACCATCTATTAAATGCGTCGGACAAACAACAGTCCAACATAGTTTACTATTATTCAGCGCTTCATAAGCAGCTAAATGATCTTCCGCAGCTGTTGTCATTTTTCTTTTCGATTCTTTTGATTGGAAACGATATATACTTGGGTTTGTTCGTGCTTGTAAAATACCAGCAGTTCCTATTGTAACAATTTTCTTTATGCCCTCTTCTTCCATTTGCTTTATAATAATCGGTAAACTCTTCTCTAACGTCCCATTCCGATCAGTTCCAAGAGCACTAATTACAATATCACATCCTTTAATCGCTTCCTTTATATCATTTCCGTTTAACACATTTCCCTCTATAATATGTAACCTTTCATGCTCTGTTTCCACTCTACTCAAATCACGAACTAATACCGTCACTTCATATGAATCATGTAATGCCAATTTCATAATGTGTGATCCTACTCTACCTGTCGCTCCTAATATACATACTTTCATTTATTATCCCCTCTTCCATTCTTTCTCTCTATTTTTCCGCAAAACTTACAAATACGCAACAAAAAAGCTCCCTCATATATGTGAGGAAGCTCTATTATCCATTTATCCCGCATTAACGGGCAGTAAATTCGGCGAATGCGAGGAAATTAGGTGGGAGATAACTGCCCGTAAATGCCCGATTGGTGTGGGCTAATAATCAGTGGGGATGGACAAAATCCCCACTGATTAAAGTTTCACTTTATTTCTTTTCTTTCGAATCAGAAGATTTTTCTGTTCCACTTGTTTCTTTATCTTTCTTTTCATCTTGCTGCGAAGTTGTGTCATCCTCTTTCTTTTTATCCTCATCTTTACTACAACCTACCATTAATAAAGAACTTGCAAGTGCCATAGCAGCTAATGACTTAACCCATTTGTTCATTTGCGTTTCCTCCCTTTGATAGAATATGTACAACCCCATATTACTCTTTATTTTTAAAGGAAAGATTTAAAAACAGTAAAGATATTGTAAACTTTTGTAAATACTCTGATAACACAACTGGTTTGTCTCAATTCTTCTAATTGAGCCTTTCATTAGACATAAAAAAACTAAGACGCCTTTCATTCCGTCTTAGTTTTTCACGCAAACTTCTCACTTTCATTTTCATATAAATGTTTAATTTTATATTCCTTCTTCACAACATATTGCCAAACACTATAAGCATAACGATTCATTTTCACAAAACAATTTTCCAAGAAAGAACGAAACTCTGGGTTCGCAACTTCCACTGCAACTTGAGCAAACTTTAATGCTAATCGCTTCAAATGTGAAATATAACAAATAGCAATCCCAATATCCCCTGTATACTCATTATCTGTTTCCCTATCCATTTCAGTAAATTCCGGCCACATTTGTTTACAAGTTATATGTTGTATATTTTCTCCTTCTTGAAAATTCACTTGTTCATTATATGCTTGTAACATATACGGTAAATGATGCTGCAAAATATCTTTTAATTCTTCATCTCGAACCTTGCTCGTGTATTCTCCAACTTTATATATAAGTGTGTAACTATATGTCATCAATTCTTTCATACAATCCATTAAAGCGCCTCCCTTCCTATTTCATCTCTATACTATAAATATGATGCGATAACATTTGATATTCTTGCTAGAAACCAATCCCATCTACTAATTTTCTCAAAATCTTCTTCAGAAAATCGTTTTGATTTATGAAAGTCTTCTTTTAATCGACTCCATACGTCAGCAACGACTGTCTTATCATATATGAAACAGTTAGATTCGTTATTTAAGTAAAAACTTCTATTATCAAAATTTGCTGTACCAATATCAACCATTTCCTCATCGATGATTGTTACTTTCCCATGAAAAAATCCATTTCGATATTGATAAATCTCCGCTCCAGCATCTAACATGTCTTTCAAATAAGGATAGGCAGCCTGTTTTAGCAATACTGCATCACTTTTAAATGGGACGAGGATTTTTACATGGACACCACGATTTAATGCATCTTTCAGCCCCTTCACCATTTCTTTACTCGGTACAAAATATGGTGTAGCGATAATTAAAGAATGTTTTGCCTTCTTTAAAAACGCTCCATACTCCTTCCATAAACCTTTTCCATTCGAAAATACGTATTGATATTTTACATTTCCTTGTACAGGTAACTCTTGGTGTATAGGAAACTTTTCTCCCGTATCTTCTTGCCAATCTTCCGCAAACTTCCGTTCCATATCAGTAGCTCCATTCCCTTCGATGCGTACATGATAATCACGCCACGGACCAAATTTAGGATCCTGTCCAAGATATTCCTTTCCGATATTGAAGCCACCAATGTACGAAACTTTCCCATCTATAGTAACAATGCGTCTATGATTACGTTGATGCAAAGAATAAAATAAGTTTTTTAATTTAGGTTTTTTACTAAATGTAAACTTCACGCCTTTTTCTTTTAATTGATTAATTATCTTTTTCTTAAGCTTATATCCGCCAATGCGGTCTACTGACAATTTCACAACTACTCCGCTAGATGCTTTTTTCTCTAATAACTGTAAGAACTTTTGGCTTATTTCATCTTTTCCCACAATATAAAAATGAATATACACATTCTTTTCTGCACGATTTATATCCTCAAATAAACTTTTATATAACTCATCACCGTTCGTATATACTTGAAAATCCCCTAATCGGATTTTTTCTAATTCATATCCACTAGCCATTTTCTTCCCCATTTCCACATCAACGTTCATCCATATGAATACACCTATAAAACAAATTATTACAATTAAAAAGCGCTTCATGGATACGTTCCTTTCTCTAACTACTGTTATTCCTATATCTTTCCTTTTTTAAAACATTATCATACAAAAAATATGTCATTGCATGATATACGTCCATATCAAACAGGAGCTCATCTGCATATTGTATGTTGTATCTTAAAATAAAAGGAGGAAATAACAATGGGCTTCGCACATGGTAATGGATTTGCGCTACTAGTCGTATTATTTATCCTCTTAATTATCGTCGGTGCTGCTTGCTTCTGCTAAGCAGTTATTGTAGTACGATATGAGGATGAAAAAACTATAAAAGCGGACACCTATTTTTAGGTGTCCGCTTTTCATTTCAAAAATCTCCTAACCTATTACAAAATAGTACCACTAGGAAAGTATTTTATATCAAAAAGTTAGCAGTGTAGCTACCTTCTTACTCTCTGCCTTACGAATATGGCGCTGTTCTGCACGTAACACAGCAATTCGATGCAATTCTTTCTCCTCTTCTGTCTCAGGGATAACACGCGGTACAGGAACTGGATTATTCTCCTTACTAAGCGCAACAAAAGTAACGAATGAAGTTGCTGCTACACGTTTTTTACCTGAAATTAAATCTTCTGCTACTACTTTCACAAATATCTCCATAGAAGTTCTTCCCGTCCAAATTACGAAAGATTCATAACTAACACAATCTGAAGAACGTACTGGATGTAAGAAATCTACCCAATCCATAGACGCTGTGACACATTCCATTCTCGAGTGTCTCGTTGCTGAAATTGAAGCAACCATATCCATCTCCGCCAATATCTTTCCACCAAATAGCGTGTTATGATCATTTAAATCCGTTGGAAATACTCGACTCGTTTTAAACACCCTTGATTCATTAGCTGTTTTACCCTTTACTTCAGTCATTGTTATCACCCCTTTAATTATTTATCCCTAATATCCCAATATACACTACATCTCATGAACTACACGTTTAATATTAACAATTTTTAGAACTTTTAGTCCACAAAAAAGAACCGATTTTATCAATCGGCTCCTCTAAACACATATTGTTCTTTCGGCTGTTCAACTTTATTCCATTTCGTTACCTCTAACACTGGAATATTCGCATGAAACGGCTGATAAAATTCAGTTGAAATTTCTCCCTCTATCTGAATCCAATCATCATTTTTCCACTCTACCCCTTCTGGTTTTTTAACTAACATACCATATACACCCGAATCCGCAACACAATGTATAATGCCGAAACGGAATAAGAAATATTGTTCCTTTTTAGAAGAATCATCTCGGAAAACAAATCCTTTATAAGACAGGGTTTTACCAGTAAATTCACCAGGATAATTATAAATTGTCTCCATACCCTTTAAGAAATCTTCATCTTTTAAAGTGATATTATCTTTCGTAACAAACTCTTTCTTCCCTTTTTCCATTACACCACGATATCCTTCTTTCCCGTAATAAATACTCGTGTCAGGTCTTAGAAATTGTCTTGTCATAAATGGATCTTTACTTTCTGCTTGCGCTACTGGAAAATGGAATCCCTTCGCCTTAACAATATCGGAATCTAATGTTGCAATTGGGAAAAACAATCCTGTAATGATTGGAAAACAGAATAACGTATAAGAAAACACTTTTTTCCACCATGTATTCTCATCTTTCGAATGATCATGCCCACAATGACTATGATCACAACTACAATCATGTTTCTCTTTTTCCTTTTGGTGCTCTTTTTGGAAAACGATAATAATTTGTACAATCGTTAAGAAACCTAAAATAATAGCAGCAGTTTTTGATAAATAGGCGTACTTCATATTTATATACTTCGTAATGTTACCGGAAATATGAAGCTGTCCAATTAAAATTGTAAAGCCTAATAATATATATGCTCGAAACATAACCTACCACCCCATCGCATAAATGAGTAGTGAGCTTGCATAAACAACAAGTGTAACTGTAACCGTCACAACAATTACAAATTTTGTTTTAAATGTCGCAAGCATCATAAACATATTTTTAATATCCACCATCGGTCCATATACGAGAAACGCGACAAGTGACGCTGTTGAAAATGTACTTTGGAACGAAGAAGCAATAAATGCATCCGCCTCTGAACAAAGTGATAAAATGAAAGCAAGTCCCATCATTACAGCTGATGAAGAAAACGGACCTTGTCCAATAGCAAGCAATGTTGAAGTTTGTACAAACGTTTGAACTGCAGCAGCAATTAACGCTCCTAACACTAAATATTTCCCCATTGAGAAAAATTCCTCAACAGCATGTGTACATACATCCCACATTTTTGCACGTAACGGACGCTTATGGTTCACTTCTGGGAAGTGATCATCTCTTAATTGATGTTCTTTAAACATAAATGATAATATAATTCCAACGATAATTGCTACGATAATCGCTACAATAGAACGATACCATACCATGTGCATACTACTTCCAAAGGCAACGTATGTTGCAAATAATACGACTGGATTAATGATTGGTCCAGTTAACATAAATGCAATCCCGGCATATGGCGGAACCCCTTTTCCGATTAATCGCCTTACAATCGGAACGATTCCACATTCACAGCCCGGAAACATCATCCCTAAAAAAGTAGCCATTAAAACAGACAGAAATCGATTTTTCGGCATCCATTTTGCTACCATATCTTCTGTTACAAACATTTGAATGAATCCTGAAATAAATACACCAATGAGCACAAAAGGAAGTGCTTCGATCAATATGGAGATAAAAATTGTATTCATTTGCAGGAATGCTTTCGGTAATTGAAACAATTCCATGATGTATTTCCTCCAACTTTTCATTAACAATATGTAATTTTAACCTCATTTTATGAATTGGACAAGACTTATACGGAATTCACCCCTTTCATATACATTACATTTTATAAGTTATATTCTATTCAAAATTTAGGATTTCATAGCAAAAAAGCTGCTCTAGCGCAGTTACACAACTATGCTAGAGCAGCTTTCTTCTCGTTAAAAGTAACGTTTCTTCCAAAAAACAAACGCTAATGTGAAAGATAGTGTTACACATATTATGAGTACAATTACAAAACCATGTGCTTCCCCTTCAAACGGAACCTTTACGTTCATTCCAAAGAAACTAGAAACCATCGTTGGTAACGATAAAATGATTGTAATAGACGTTAACAGTTTCATAACACTATTTAAATTATTTGATATAACGGAGCTAAAAGTATTCATCATTCCACTTAAAATGTGACTATATATTTCCGCCATTTCAATAGCCTGTTTATTTTCAATTAATACATCTTCTAATAAATCTTGATCGTCTTCATACATTTTTAAAAATGTACTGTTACGCATTAATTTTTGAATTACAATTTTATTCGCCTTTAATGATGTTGTAAAGTAAACTAAACTTTTTTCAAGGCCTAGCAATGTAAAAATTTCTTTATTTTTCATCGACTTATTTAATTGGTGCTCTAAATCGATTGTTTTTCTGTTAATTTGCTTTAAGTATCTTAAATAATAAGTAGAAATCGTATATAAGAGCTGAAGTGCAAAGCGTGTCTTTTTAAACGTATAAAATTCTTTAATACGTTGATTAATAAAACGTTCAAAAATTGGGTTTTCTTCTAAACAAATTGTCACAAAGCAATCTGGCATTACAATCATACCTATTGGAATCGTGTCATAAATCGAATTTCCTTCTTCATCATGTCTGACTGTCGGAATATCCACGATAATTAAAGTATTATTGTCTTCCTTTTCAATACGAGAGCGTTCTTCATCATCCAAAGGGTCTTTAATGAAATCTAAGTCTACATTTAAAGTTTGTACTAGATATTGAATTTCTTCTTCCGTTGGATGAAGTACATTAATCCAGCAACCCTTTTGCATTTCCTCAACCTCTTGTAGTTTTCCGTTTCGGTCTGTTAAATAAATATTTAACATACTATCACCCCGATTCTTTTTACATGTAGGAATCTACCTCTCTTACATAACAGTTTTTGAACCGCCATTCTCAGCATATGAAACATACGTTTAAATTTCAATAGAAAAATTATTTTGAAAACGTTTTTATAAGAAAAATATTCTAAACAAAGAAAAAGACAGAGTGCTCTCTGCCTTAAAAAGCTTATGTTGCCTTTATAACATATTTAGAAAGCATCCACAAGTTAAAGCCAACTGAAATCGTATAGCCAGCGTATGTTGAAATGATAAAACTTACATAATCAAAATACGGTAGCAATACAATATTTAAAACTATCTTCACAGTTATTCCGATTACTAATCCTAGCACTGTTTTCTGTTGTTGATTAATTCCTTGTAACATGGCAGCGGTTACTGTAAATAGTGAGAATAGTATACAAGCAGGAGCATAGTACTGCAAAATAATACTGCCCATCTCCGGATCATTTCCAGCACCAAATAAAAGAGTATACACTGGTTTTGCTAAAATCATCATTCCAATCGCCGCCGGTACGGTAATTCCTACCACTAATAAATTTGTCCTTGTAAAGTGTTTATACAGTAGCTTCTCATTTCCCGCTGTATAAGCTTTCGTCATCTCAGGTACAAGGGACATACTAAAAGCTGTTGCAACAGAAACCGGGATAAGTACAACCATCTGAACAAGGCCAATAATCGCATTAATCTTTTCTGCTTCTCCTTGCATATATCCTACTTGTATAAGTAGCTTATTAATTGTAAATGTATCAATCGTCTGATATAACGGAATCGCTAATCCAACTACAACGAAAGGAATAGAATATGTAAACAGTTCTCTATACAACGAAAAAAAAGTTTTCGTCGTTTGTGGTATACTGGCAATCTCTTTTTTCTTTAAATGTTTTCTCCTTCTTATATAATACGCACTTAAAACACTTAATCCACCTAGTGCTCCCATAAATGCTCCAAACGTTGAAATACCAACTGCCAACGAAACAGAAGCTTTTATAACATATAAAACGACAAAGCTTCCTATCAAAATAGTTAAGACCCGAAAAAATTGCTCTACAACTACACTGAGCGCAGAAGGTCCCATAGATTGAAAACCTTGAAAGAAACCACGTAACAAGCTCATTACAGGAACGAGTATTAACGCAAAACTTACAATTTGAATATTGTGCGTGACAGCTACCACACTATTACCCGACTGATCATTTCCATCAATCACAAGTTTAGCTAAATGTGGTGCTAACATATATAATGTTAAACAAGAAATAACGCCCATAATGACCATAAAAACGATACCACTCTTTAGCACTCTCTTAACAGTGTGATAATCATTGAGTTGATCATATTTTGAAACCATTTTTGAAACGGCAAGTGGCAATCCCATCGTTGCAATACTAAGCATAATTGTATAAGGACGGTATGCATACGTATATAATACGTACCCACTCGTACCCACCATTGCTGTAAATGGTATAACATATATAAACCCTAACATTTTAGATATCATCGTTGCCATCGTTAAAAATATCGTTCCACGTAAAAACGGTGATCCTTTCATCACATTCCCCCGCTACGCTTTATTATTACACATTATGGACAACTCCTTTTTTTTAGAACTGAAACAATAAAAAAAGCCAATGAAAAATCATTGACTTTAACGCGCTGCTTTTTTCTTTTTTAAATACTTTAAACCGAAGTATAGAGCAACAAAGAGAACAGCCCCTATAATTATGTAATGTGTGTAATCAGATGCATACTCTTTAATATGTCGCCAATTTCCACCAAGCTTTTCACCTAAGTATATAAATAGTATTGACCATGGAATAATCGCTACAACTGTATACAGTGTGAAAAGTTTTAATGGCATCTTAGCTAGTCCTGCCGGAATAGAGATTGCATGACGTACAATTGGGATAAAACGTGCCGAAAATATTACTCCAGCTCCGTAACGCTTAAACCAATTTTCTGCTATGTCTAAATGGTGTTTATTAATAAGTAGATATTTTCCATATTTCTCTACAACTGGACGTCCTCCATAGTATCCAAGCCAATATAAAAAGATTTGCGCTAAAGTACCACCGATTGTTCCAGCAATAACTGCACCGACAAAGCTAATTTTACCATCTGCGACTAAAAAGCCAGCATACGAAAGTACAATTTCACTCGGGATAATTTCAATCATTAAAGCTAGTGCTACTCCAAAGTAACCTAGACTTGCAAAGAATTGCAATAACTGATCTATTATGTTTGCTAACATTTTCTTTTCTATCTCCTTTTTTCTTCACATACCATCCCATTATTACATAAAGGTTGCATTCTGCCAATATCTTCATTTCAACAATATCATCGGCATAAGCATTATTAATCTATTAATATTTCTTTTTGAGGTTCTTTCATGTAGGCAAACATTTCTTTAATTTGCTCTTCTGTATTTCTAGCAATCGATAAATTAGGCAATTCATTCTCATCAAAAAACTCCACATCTTCTGTTTCAATACTAGTTTTCTTTTCGCCACCAATAATCTTACAGCCAATAAAAATTTTATATACATGTGTTGCTGAAGGCGATGGTTGATGTTTTTCTTTATCAAATATAGCGAGTAGCTTAAAATCATCTACTTCATAGCCCGTCTCCTCTAAAACTTCTTTTGCTGCTACTTCTGTTGGCGTATAACCAACATCAGCCCATCCACCTGGCAATGCCCATTTCCTATCACTTTTTTCTTTCACAAATAATAGTTTTTCATTTTGAAAAATAACTGCCCGTATATCAACTTTAGGTGTTTGATAGCCTGTCTCACTTGCAAATAAATTCTCTACTACTTCCCAATCTGTCTTTGTGTAATGTGACATCATTGAAACTGAAATGTCCCGTAATTGTTGGAAACGCTCTATATCATATACATCCTTAGAATACGTTAAACCCGCTTGAGCTATAGATTGTATTTGTTTTACCCAATCAATCCACTTGACCGTCATGTTTCCACATCTCCATTCTTTATTAAGTAAATATTACGTCAATTCAATCGATACATCTTTATTATACAAAAAAAGAGATTGATAATGTTCCAATCTCTTTCAAAATTAATCCAATTCATGTAAGTGGTCTTGTATATACTTCCTTCTTTTATTTATATATTCATCAATCATATCAGCTTCTTGATCAAATGTTTCTAATTTTCCTTTCATATATGGATCTTGTAGTAAATATGGACGAATCGATTCACACAAACCTTCTACTTTCGGCATCATAAACGAAACGGTAAATTGTTCTTCTAATATTTCTTCCAAAATACTTCGGTATTGTTTTCTAAAAACAGGTATATCTAACAATCTTGCACTTAACGTATTATACCCTTGAATCCGAATGTACTCATGATTAAGCGGTCTCCCTTGTACATCCCGCCCCCAAGTCGCATCGTAATCCCACGGTATCACTTCAAATAAATTTGTTTCATCATTATGATACAGTGCATAGTTATGAACAAAACCATCAAAATTTTGAGTCAAAATAACTCCCGCTAACCAACGTAAATATTTATCAACATTAAGGTATTTTCCGATCCCTTTTTCATACTCATCCCTCGATAGTGTATTTGCTTGAAAAACGAATTCACTAAGTTGCTCTTCACTATTTTCATTCGAACATTTAAATTCATACCCTGCAAAAAGCTCAGTTTTAACATCTTTATCTCTCTCGCTCATTAGAGAAAAATTTGCGTCATCATCTATCGCATAATAAATAGAACCACTCGGCAACCCTCTACTTTTTAAAAAGTTTTCATCAACCGATTCTAACTGTAAATATACACCTTGGGTTTGACCATTTATTTTTATAAACACATGCTGTGACTTCGGTGAAAGTACCCCAATATCATTAAAAAAGTCTAATGATAATTTGTTACGAATAAGGGATGGATCCATAAATTCAGAGTTTAAATGAAATTCCTTCACACCTAGAAATTTTTTCGGTTTATAAAACTGAACATGATATGACTTTTTCTCAAACTCACGAATATGAGCACCCCGATAAACGATATCAATATCATACTTCTTTTTTCCATATGTTAACTTTGCTGGCACTGGACTATCTGACCAAATGTCTTTTTTCATTTCCACTAAGTACATTGGATGAATAAAAAATTCATATGAAGGTAGCATATATTCTCATCCCTTCTCTATTCTCTTCATTCAATGTATGCGCCTTGTCTTGTCCATACATCCGCTATCATCTATTTATATAAAATTACACTCTTGTCTTGTTCAGAAAGAAACCTAATCTCATATCATGTTAAGGAAAAAGAATACTTGTTCAATTTAATACACGATAAGGAGGATTTCTATGAAACGTGACATTAGAAAAGCTGTTGAAGAAATCAAAAGTGCTGGGATGGAGGATTTCTTACACCAAGATCCAAGTACTTTTGATTGCGATGATGATCATCATAAATGTACAACAGGGTGTAAATGTACAACAGGGCGTAAATGTACAACAGGGCGTAAATGTACAACAGGGCGTAAATGTCCAAGAACAAGATGTACTCGCGTGAAACATTGTACTTTCGTTACAAAATGTACTCATGTAAAAAAATGGACTTTTGTTACAAAATGTACTCGTGTACGCGTTCAAAAATGGACTTTCGTTACAAAGGTTACTCGCAGAAAAGAATGCGTTATAGTTACAAAACTTACTCGCGTGAAAAAATGTACTTTCGTTACAAAATGCGTTCGCTTTGAAAAGAAATGTTTCTGGACAAAACGATGTTTCTGTAAAAAATGTGTATTTTTCCCTCATAGCCATCATGGTTCTTGTGATGATTCGTGGGATCATGGTAAGGACTGTCATGATGATGGGCACAAATGGGACGATTGCAAAGATAGCAGACACAAGTCTTCTTCTTGCAAGAATAAGAAATTCGATCACTTCTGGTATAAAAAACGTAATTGCTAGTTTTTTATGTCCACCAAAAAAGGTCGCTTTGCGACCTTTTTTACGTTTACTGAAAATGACTTATATCTGCAAATTGTTTTACTTTACCACGGTTTTCATCAAATTCAATCACACTAAGACTCGCGCTATGCATAAATGGCTCTTCCCATACATCTTCAATTTCAAAACCTGCAAAATGCCCTACGAGTAATTTCGCTGCTGCAGCATGAGTAACTATTAAAATATTTTCTCCTTTATGCTTTTCTAAAAGAAAGTGTATCCCTTCAATTACTCTTTTATGAACGGCCGCAAAGTTTTCCCCTGATGTTGACTGAAAAAGATGTGGTTCATTCCAAAATAAATGTACTTCTTCTGGATATTGCATTTCCAAGTCAGCAATTGTTTGCCCTTCCCATATCCCCATGTTTATTTCATAGAAACGTTCATCTTCTATAATTGGAAGATCGCGTTCCCCTTTAATCAATTCAGCAGTATGAAGCGTTCTTTCGCTTGGACTACTATATATGGCATGGAGTGGTAAATCCTTCATACGCTCCCCTAATTGTTTCGCTTGTATCATACCATTCTCTGTTAATGCTGAATTTTTCCGTCCTTGCATCCGCCCTGCTACATTCCATTCTGTCTCACCGTGCCTTGTTACATATACCGTTGTCTTCATTTCACATGCCCCCTTACCATTTTGGCCGCGATTCCCACGGCTCTACTCTCCCTACAATCCATTCTGTGCATTTACTTTCAATTCCTTTTATAACTCCGTCAGCTATCTCTTCATGAGTAAGCCACCTTGCATATGTATCTTCTAAAATAAACCCTAATATAACTCTGTAATAACTACATAATGCCCCGCCTATTTTTTTTGACTTCGTACGTGATGCACTACTACCTAATATATGAAATAAACTGTACTTTTCCGACGACAATTCTACCTCATTACAAATGAGTCGTAATGCATGCTTTGCACTAGAGTGTATCCATGCAACTACTAATGTAATTGGACCATTCTGTTCAATTGTATTTGTAATAGATCGCTTTAGACCATCGTCATTTTGATAATCTAAAGGAAGACATGTAATATTTTCTGGTGCCGAACTAGCTTGCTTAACATTTTCTAATTTCACTTCATCTCGTCCAATAACAGACACACGAAATCCTTGATCACAAAGCCACATAGAAACTTTCTTTAACATTCCTGTTCCACCAATTACAAGCGCATGCAACTTCTTCCCCCCTTAGTAAAATGTCATATGAGGTTTCTCATCTCTATAATAATTTAGACGGTCTTGTAACGTCCCTGAATGAAACTCAAATTTATGACCATCAGGATCAACAAAATATATAGATTCACAATCTCTCACATCACGCTCTCTTCCTTGTAAAATATGAACTTTATTTTCTTCTAATCGCTGCAGTAAGCGTTCAAAGTCTTCTTGTTCAACAGAAAATGCGAGGTGCGTATAAGATTGATGAATCTCCTTTCTTGGAATATGTGCCTCTTCGTTCAGTGCTATCCATACTCCACATATATTGAAATATGCAAGTTTTCTCCCTTTAACTAATAGTTCTCCTTCTAGCACTCTTTCATAAAACATAATAGCGTTTTCTAAATTTGATACTGAAAAACAAAGATGATTGATTCCTTTCAACACTCCACGTTCCTCCCTAAACAAATAAAAGATGAGTGAAAATTCACTCATCTTTTATTATACTATTTCTTTGTAATATATGCCCATTTATAACTAAAGTCGCCACCGAACGTATGGTTAGCAATACCATTTACATACGTCTTCTCTAAGTAAGCTGTACTTTGTTGGTACGTAGGTGAGATTGCAGCGTCTTGACCAATTAAGATTTTTTCAGCTTCTGCAAGTGCTTTCCAGCGTGCTGCGTCATCTTTTAGTAGTTCTCCTTTTGATTTTGCTACTAAATCATCGTACTTCGGATTTGAATAATCCATTTCATTAAATGAGCTTCCAGTAACGAACATATCAATATATGTCATTGGGTCTGGATAATCTGGACTCCATGCAGATAATGAGAATTCATATTCAAATTTCTTTTCTAAATCTAACTTCTGCTTATATGGTTGTTGCTTCAGATTCACTTTAATACCAGGTAAGTTTTTCTCTAATTCTTCTTTAATAAAGTCGCCCACTTTTTTACGACTACCGTTATCATCATTTAGTAATTCTACTGTAATTGTATCTTGACCAAGTTCTTTCTTCGCTTCTTCCCACAGTTTTTTTGCTTTCGCAGCATTATCTTTACTGTCACGGAAATTTTTATTTACAGTACGGAAGTCTTTTCCATCTGGTCCTGTCGTAAACTTTTCAGGTACTAAGAAATACGCCGGCAATGATCCATCATTCAAAATTACATCCGCAATTCCTTTTTTATCGTACGCTAAATCAATCGCCTCACGAACCTTTTGATTTTTAAACGTTGCATTTTTTTGATTAAAACGTAGGAAATACATACGTGGGTCTAGCTTCGTTTTAAATTCATCTGGTTTATTCTTTTTATATTTGTCTACAAACTCAGAACTTAAAATGACACGATCTGCTTGATCACTATCATATAAATTTACCCCAGTACTTGTCTCTTTTACTATACCCACATTAATTTCTTGTAATTTTACAGCATCTTTATCCCAATAATTTGGGTTTTTCTTTAACTGGTAACTTTGTTCATGTTTCCATTCACTCATTGTAAATGGTCCATTGTACAATAATTTATCTGCTTCTAATCCGTATTTATCCCCTTGTCCTTTTACATACTTTTCATTTAATGGGAAGAATGTAGGGAACGAAGTAAGCTCGAGGAAATAAGGTGCTGGTTGCTCTAATTCTACTACCAACGTTTTATCATCCTTCGCTTTAACACCTAATTGATCCGACGGTACTTCTCCTTTATTTACTTTCTGTGCATTTTTCACATCAAATAAAATAAATGCATATTCTGCTGCTATTGCTTTATCTAATGTACGTTGCCATGCATATACAAAATCTTGTGCTCGAACTGGATCACCATTTGACCATTTTGCATCACGTAATTCAAATGTATATGTCTTTTTATCTTCACTAATCTTCACGTCTTTGGCCATACCTGGAGTTGGTTTATTATCTTTATCTAGACGATATAATCCTTCCATTGCATTTACAAATACACGGAAAGATACAGAATCTGTTGATTTAGATGTATCCATTGAAGGAATTTCAGCTGTTTCTAGTAAGTTTAATACTTGCTTATCCGCTACTCCCTTACCTGCTTCTTTCTTCGTTGTAGATGCCTTCTCCCCATTTCCGCAACCTGCAACCAATACACTAGCCGATAATGCAACTGCAGCAATCGTTGTTACCTTTCTCTTCATTCTTCCTTCCCCCAATCTATATGTATAAGTTAAAACTTGTATAATATATTTTATTATACAAAAAATTCTGATTATTTTAAATATTTATTTTCATAAAAAGAAAAAAAGCGGTCAGAAATTGCTTTCCCTCCGCTTTGTTGAATAGCATTTACTTGTAAGCCATCCTCTATATCAAATGGATTTTGAACTTTAAATATTTCCTCCATTATCTTCAAAAACTCTTCTTCATTTTTAGATTCACCGTTAATCGTAAGTGAATATGGTTCCACTTCTCCCAATTTATAATCAACAATAAATTGAATTGTCACCTTTTTCCTTGGCATCTCAGGACTCTCCCCCTGAAATTCTACTAATTCTAATCCTTCCGTTCCCCGATAGTATATCCATCCTGAATTTTGAAAATAATTTTCGAACGATTCACCAATTGAAAAGACTGGATATTCATAAAGCGAGCTTGTACGAACTTTTTGTATAATATCTCGATCAGTCGGAAAAAAGAAATGACTGAAAAAAATACTAGCAACTGCTAAAATAGTAACGATTGTTGCTCCCATTTTACTCGTTCCACCACTATCACGGATGAGATAATTTTCAACCGATTCATCTTTAATTCCCCGTGCTTTTATTCGATATATACGCCTTTCTGCAAATTGATAATATAATCCATTTGCAAAAATCCCCATCCCAAATAGAATGAAAATGAGTAATAAAAACGTAAGAGGCACCATATTAATGATTGGCAACGCTACGTTGAACCCCATATAATAAGAAAATGCATCACATGCTACTAATAACAGTATAAATAAAGCAGCAGGTACGTAATACTTGCGATATCCAAGCCAACCTACATTAAAAATAGCAGCCAGACCATTCCAGCTCCACCTAGCAATTCGCTTATTCTCAAGCTCCCATTTTCTTTTGTAATATGGATATTGTCTCCCTACATATACTTCTAATTCTTTGTCTATTAGCGAGCTTTCTTCACCTTGTTCATTATGCAAGTTTCGTTGACAATTTGCACAATTCAGCTGATCATTAATACAAGGTCGCCCACAATTTATACATTTCAAAACAATCCCTCTTTCCATCCATACTTCATTGTGAACTACCCACCACTTAGTATCTCTTACGAGCTTACCCCGAAGTGGGGGCTTCTCGGTTCATCGTTACTTTTGATAGCTAACGAATTTGTCTTAGGACAGCCGAGCTAACTCCCTCGTTCCAAAGGTTGTTTCTTACGATTTATTTAAAATACCTTCATGTTTCAATAACCACTCTTTCCTCCATAAACCACCCGCATACCCAACAAGTTTTCCACTCTTTCCTATTACACGATGGCATGGAACGATAATTGAAATTGGATTCCGGCTATTTGCCCCTCCTATCGCTCGTACAGCTTTCGTATTCCCAACCTTCTCCGCAATATCTAAATATGAAGCACTTACGCCATACGGAACAGTGTAAAGTGCATCCCATACATTCTTTTGGAATGGTGTTCCTTCAGCAGACAATGGAACTGTAAACTCTTTTCTTTTTCCTTTAAAGTATTCATCTAATTCATTTATACATTGTTCAACAAGTTCATTTTTATGTTCTTCTTTTCTATCTTCAACAAATATAACAGACGTAATTCCTTCTTCGTTCGCTGTAATTTCTAACAAACCTAATTCACTATCATAATAAGCCTGGTACATATGTCATCCTCCAATTCATTACATATTATTTATTGTAACACGAATAGACGAAATTTTTCGTATAAGCGTTTTATTAGGGAAACAAAAAAGAGGATGATACAATGTAAGAAAATTCAATCAAGGGGGATATTTGATGGAGTTTCAACTCTTTTCACCTTATACAATTAAGGACGTTACGTTAAAAAACCGTATCATTATGTCACCTATGTGCATGTATTCATCAGAAAATGAGGATGGCCAAGTAACTAATTTTCATCTCGTCCATTATGGAACCAGGGCTGCTGGCCAAGTAGGTTTAGTTATGATTGAAGCAACAGCTGTGTTACCTGAAGGACGAATTTCTAACAAAGACTTAGGCATTTGGGATGATACTCTAATTGAAGGCTTACATAAAACGACAACATTTATACATAATAACGGTGCAAAAGCAGCCATTCAACTCGCTCACGCCGGAAGAAAGGCTGAATTAGAAACAGATGCTTTCGCTCCCTCAGCAATTCCGTTTAACGATAGAATGAAAATACCAGTAGAAATGAATAAACAGCAAATTAAAGAAACTGTTTCTGCTTTTCAAAAAGCAGCTTTACGCTCTAAACGAGCGGGGGTTGACGTTATTGAATTACATGGTGCTCACGGTTATCTTATTAATGAATTTCTTTCTCCGCTTTCCAATAAGCGGATTGATGAATACGGGGGCTCACCTGAAAATCGCTATCGTTTCTTACGCGAAATCATCGATGCTGTAAATGAAGTTTGGAACGGACCGTTATTTGTTCGTATTTCAGCAAATGATTATCATCCTGACGGGTTAACGGTTCAAGATTATGTGCAGTATACAGGATGGATGAAAGAACAAGGGGTAGATTTAATCGATTGTAGTTCTGGCGCTGTTGTACCCGCACATATTGATGTGTATCCTGGTTACCAAGTACAATATGCTAAACATATTAAGGAGCATGTTAACATCGCGACTGGTGCGGTAGGATTAATTACAACCGGATCACAAGCAGAGCAAATTTTAAATAATAACGAAGCAGATTTAATTTTTATCGGACGCGAGTTACTTCGTAATCCATACTTCCCAAGAATAGCTGCCAATGAACTTGGCTTTGAATTAAAAGAACCATATCAGTACCGACGAGCACCCGGGAAAATTAAAACTAATAAATAAAACCGAGAAATTATTCTTCTCGGTTTTATTTATTTTATTTCTATAATATCGTTTGAACTATAAATATGAATACCAGATTCTTCACGTAGCGCTGTTATATACATTCCTTTCGCCACATCTTTAGCTGAAATTGGTTTATACTTTTTAAAAGCCCCTTTAAATATAAACGGAAGAATACGAGATAATTTCTCAGCCATTCTTTCCCCAAAACGATATTCTTTTCGATTTCCAACTAATAATGACGGCCTGAAAATATGTATGCCACCAATAACTAGCTTTTTCAGCTCCTCTTCCATTTTCCCCTTCACTTGCGAGTAAAAGAAAAATGATTTAGGTTTTGCTCCCATTGATGAAATAACAAGAAAATTTTGCACACCTTGTTTTTCAGCTAAGCAGGCAGCTCGTAATGTATATTCATAATCTACTTTTTTAAAATTCGACTTCGACTTCGCTTTTTTTATCGTTGTTCCTAAGCAACTAAAAACATCATCTACTGCAAAAAATTCTTTGTATTCCTCTAATACTGAAAAATCCACCTGTTTCTGTTGCAATTTCTCATGCTGTAATTGTAATGATTCCCTTACAAAAATAGTAACCGAATCGTAGTAATCTGAGCCAAGTAATAGTCGCGTTATTTCTTGTCCAACTAATCCACTTGCGCCAAGTACTAACGCTGTTCGCTTATTCATATATGTGTATACCTCTTTATTTACTATTCTCTCCTATAGCTAATCGTCGCTAACAGGAGTTTCCGTTCTCCCATTTTACCATAAGTAAAGCACTATGCGTATGCATAGTGCTTTACTTACTCTTTTTTCTCTTCTTTTTCTTCCGCTGGCAATTTTGTAATTGTTGTAGCATCCCCTAAATTACTTATTAGTCTTCTTAAAAAAATTAAAACAAAAGATAATGGCAAAACAACCGCAAGTATTAATAAGATAGCTTCCATGAAGTAACCCAAGCGCTCATCCCCTTTTTTCTGCTCCCTCCCAATATATGAAAGTAACATTGTCACATATGCACCAATCATAAAAATTAATACCTTTCTTTTTGACAGATTTATTACAAAATCAAATCGTAATGATTATTATTTATTGCAACTTTCATAAAGATGTATTATACTAGGTTCGCAAACTAAAACGTAATTATTCCGTTTTGTATCAAAACGATATTTTCTTCTTATATTTGGAGAAAATATAATTGTAAAAAAGAAAAGAGGAGAATTATATGCCTAAAAAATTAGCTCTATTTTCATTTATACTTATTTTCACACTCATCTTTGCTGGATGTTCTAACAACAAAGATAGTGCAGCGAAAAAAGATGGGAAACTTTCTGTTTATACAACCATTTTCCCACTCGCTGACTTTGCAAAAAAAATCGGTGGTGATTATGTAAATGTAGAAACAATTTACCCACCTGGTGCGGATTCTCATACATTTGAACCAAGTCAAAAGCAGACTGTACAAGTGGCGAAAGCCGATTTATTTGTTTATAACGGCGCAGAATTAGAACCATTTGCCGAAAAAATGGAAAAATCATTAAAAAAAGAAAACGTAAAAATTGTAAATGCATCTAAAGATATCGAACTTCGTGCTTCATCTGAAGAAGAGCAGCACGATCATGGAGACGGTCATAAAGAAGATGAACATCATCACGATAAAGACCCACACGTTTGGATAGACCCTACTCTTGCGATGAAACAAGCAGAAAAAATTAAAAATGCACTTGTAGAATTACAGCCTGAACATAAAAAAGAGTTCGAAAAAAACTTTGCAGCACTACAAACAAAATTTACTGATTTAGATGATCAATTTAAAGCAGTTGTTGCAAATGCAAAAACGAAAGAAATATTAGTTTCACACGCAGCTTACGGCTACTGGGAACAACGATACGGTTTGAAACAAATTCCAATCGCTGGAATTTCAGCATCTGATGAACCATCTCAAAAGCAGCTTACTGACATTACAAAAACAGTAAAAGAGCACGGTCTACAATATATTTTATTTGAAACATTCTCTACTCCAAAAGTAGCATCAGTTATTCAAAAAGAAACAGGTACAAAAATTTTACGCTTAAATCACCTTGCTACTATTTCTGAGGATGATGCAAAGAACAATAAAGATTACTTCACATTAATGGAAGAAAACGTAAATACTTTAAAAGAAGCAACAAACTAATCAACTATATTTTCTAGGCAGCTGAATATGTCATTCAGCTGCCTTTTTATGTATTTATCCTTGACTTGATCGAAATAACAAGTAGAATTATCCATATTAGCTTGTAAGCTATACTAATTTAGAAGGTGAGTTGGAACTATGAATCTTCACATTTGTGAAGTAACAGCAAATAATTGGCGTTCAGTTGCTGCTTTAGACGTAGCAAAAGACCAGCAGCAGTTTATTGAAAGCAATGCGTTTTCTTTAGCGGAATCATTATATGAAGAAAACGGAACGTCAGTAGGCTTATATGACAAAGAAACACTCGTTGGATACGCAATGTACGGTTGGTATTCCCAAAAACATGAAAGTGTATGGTTAGATCGTTTTATGATTGACCAACAATTTCAAGGAAAAGGATACGCAAAATGTTTCCTTCGCTTACTAATTCAATTCTTGCAACAAAAATTCGAATGTAAAATAATTTATTTAAGTTTACATCCTGACAACAAACACGCAATGGGACTATATGAGTCATTTGGCTTCCGTTTAAATGGGGATATTGATGACGAAGGTCCAGTTGTAGGTGTTGTAATGGAATTACTTATAGATGAAAATACAAGCCTGTGAAAACAGGCTTTTTATTATGCATTTATCAATGTTATGTTTTCTATTTTTAGTTTCTTTCCCTTATATACTTCATTTTTGTAATCTAGTATTACCTCATTAAAATGCTCATAAAAAATAAGCCTGCGATTTACGCAGACTTATTTCACACATTCTTCAAAATGTTCTTGGAACCATTCTTTATTAATATCTCTTCCGATGAAAACTACTTCGCTTACTCGCTCTTCGCCCTCTTGCCACTCTCTATCGTACGAAGCAGCAAATAACGTATGCACACCTTGGAAAACAATACGTTTATCTACTCCATCAATAGATAAAATTCCTTTGTAGCGATATAAATGCTCCCCTAGTTCCTGAACGACAGCTGACATCCACTCATTCAATTTTTGTAAATCTAACGGACGTTCTTCACGTAGTACAAACGATTTTACACCTTCTAGATGGTTATGTTCTGTATGAGGGTAAATTTGCAGCGTATCTTTCGTTTTAAACGTTTGAATTTGTAATAACGATGGAATATCTACCTCACAGTTAGTCGCCTCGATTAACTTTGCAGTCGGGTTAATTCCTTGAAGTTCATGCAAGAGATTTTCTTTCTCATTTTCTTCAATTAAATCTAATTTATTAACTAACACAACATCAGCAAAGGCAATTTGTTCTTTTGCTTCTAGTCCCTTTTCAAAATGTTTATGTATATGATAGCTATCTACAACTGTTACAACACCGTTAATTTGGTATGCAGATTGAATAACTGGATCTAAAAAGAAAGTTTGAATAATCGGACCTGGATTTGCAAGACCTGTTGTTTCAATTACTAATCCATCAAAGTCCATTTTCCCTTCTGCTTTCACATCCAGTAATTGTTTTAAAGCAACAAGTAAATCTTCACGCACAGTACAGCATAAACAACCGTTTGTCATTTCCATAATTTCTTCTTCAACGTTCATAATTAATTGATTATCGATACCAATTTGCCCTATTTCATTTACAATCACTGCTAATTTCTTGCCGTGGTCCTCTGATAAAATTCGATTTAATAATGTCGTTTTCCCTGATCCAAGAAAACCAGTTAGTATTGTTACTGGAATCATTCCTTACATCTCCTTATAGCTATATGTTTCTACATTATAGCATATAGAGAAAAACGTTTTTGTAGCAAAACATATTTATTGTATGTACGACCCTGTAACTATATAATAATACGTAGTAAGAAAGCCTTTTCAAAAATATTATTCATTCATATAGGGGGTACTTATAGTGGAACGAGTTCAAATGGCCGAAACGCTAGAATTTTCTCGTATTATTCAAGGTTTTTGGCGTTTAGCAGAATGGAATATGCCAAAGCAAGAGTTACTTTCTTTTATTGAAGACTGTATGGATTTGGGGATTACTACTTTCGATCACGCTGATATTTATGGTGGGTATACGTGTGAAGGATTGTTTGGAGAAGCGTTACAATTAAAGCCTTCCTTACGCGAAAATATGCAAATCATCACTAAATGTGGAATCGCTCCCCCATCACCGAAATTTCCAGAACGATATGTTGCTCACTACAATACGAGTGCTGAACATATCATAAAGAGCGCGGAGGATTCATTACAAAACTTACATACAGATTATATTGATGTATTGCTCATTCATCGTCCTGATCCATTCACGGACCCAAACGAAGTGGCAGAAGCGTTCTCACGCTTAAAGCAAGAAGGAAAAGTTCGTCACTTCGGTGTTTCTAACTTTTTACCTTCTCAATTTAATATGTTAAGTTCATATTTAGATTTCCCGCTCATTACAAATCAAATTGAAGTATCTGCGATGCAAATGGAGCATTTTGAAAAAGGTACGATTGATTTATGCCAAGAAAAACGAATCAATCCAATGATTTGGTCACCTCTTGCTGGTGGAGAAATCTTTACTGGCCAATCAGAACGCGCCGTACGTGTACGTGAAACTTTACAAAAAATTGCTACTGAGCTAGGCGTTGATAGCATCGATACTGTTATGTATGCATGGTTACTTGCTCATCCAGCTAAAATGATGCCAATTGTTGGCTCTGGCAAATTAGATCGAGTAAAAACGGCTGCAATGGCAACAAAAGTTAATTTAGACCGCCAACAATGGTTTACAATTTTCGAAAGCTCTAACGGTCATCCTGTACCATAATATAAAAAAGAAGAGCTATTTTCTTACAGCTCTTCTTTTTCATATGTATTTCTCGTCATTGCAAATACACACATATCCCTTAATCCATTTCCATCCACCGCAACACTCGCGCTTTCTAAAGTACCCTCTAATTTAAAGCCTAATTTCTCTGGTATCGCTCTACTCTTCTTATTTAGAGAATCACAACGAATTTCTACCCGGTTTGCTTTCAGTTCAGTGAAAGCATAATCCGTTATTCCTTTTGCAGCCTCTACCATATAGCCCTTTCCACTAAACCTTGAATCAATCCAATACCCGATTTCAAATTGAGGTATATCCCAATTAATACGATGTAATCCGGCAGATGCAATAAATTCACCTGTTTCGTTCGAAAAAACTAGTAATCTCAAATCCTCACGCTGCAAAAATTGAATATGCGATTTTCTAATACTCTCTTCTATTTCTTCCTCTGTTTGCTCTTTTTGTGCAAAGACCATCCAAGGTTTTAATTCTTGTATTGAAGCTTGAATTGCGTCATATACAACTTTACCATCACCTGGTTTTGGCATTCGAATAAAAAGCCTGTCAGTATAAAATTCAGAAGGAAAATCGAATAATAACGGATTCACTGTAAACACTCCCTATAATTCTTTTATATATAATAATATCCATCTCAAGTTATACAGTAAAGAAATTTCTGAATTTTAAACTTTTTGACCATTCACTTCCATCGCCACACGCACTCCGGATTCAATCGCACCTTGAATCCATCCGTGATACAGCGTTGTATGATCTCCGGCAAAGTATATTCTCCCCTCAGGTTTTACAATGACTGGCTGTAATTCTGATTCTTGGCCAGCTTGAAATAGTGCAAACCCTCCAAGCGCATATGGATCTAATGTCCAACTCTTTGATATTCCAGACATGAACTCATCATATACTTGACCACCTAATATTGTTGCTAAATTTTGTAGTGTGTAATAGATACGATCCCCCTTTGATAACCCATCCCATAGTAATGCATCGTATGACCATGTATAACTCCCTAGCATAATGGCTGGTCCTTTTGAACCGATTCCATGACTTGGATAATACGCATAACGTATAGGAAGATCTGTTATAATTCTCCCACCTAATTGCCCTTGTTCCTCCCAAAAACGACTTTTAAATTGAATCCCTATTTTTGTAGCCGGCATATAATGCAATTCGCGAATTGTTTTCCACTTCGCATGAGATATCGAATCAAATGGATCTACTTCTACAAAGCGCATTGTTGAAAAAGGAATTGTAACAATAACTAAATCCCCTGTAATACTACTATATTCAAAAGTTTCCTCGTTCCGGTAATAGGCTGTTACACTATTGGCTTGTTGATGAAGCTTCATTAATTTTTGATTATATATAATATTTTCTTCTAATTGTGGTAAAAAAGACTTTGGTAATCTATCATTCCCACCTATTATTTCACAAAATCCACTTTCCTCTTGCATAATGTATAAAAATCGTAACGTCTCAACAAATGACCTTTCCAAAAAACCTTCTAAATCTAATAGAACACCAATCATCTCAATCGTTACTGGCGAAAAATAAGTATTATATTGATAAGGATGATACTTTAAAAATTGCCCTGTAGAATATTTCCCAAAATCCTTTACTACAATATCCCAATTTTTTTCTGGATTTCTTTTAATAAAATTTATAATTGGCTGTACCGCTAATAATAATAGGGCCTCCGACGTTTTCCCCTCTTCGTTCATTTCCACCGGATACTTTAAAATACTTGGGTCCTTTTCATATTGTTTCAACGTTGTTTTTCGGCCATTAACATATATAATATCAGTCTCATTCCTATTAATAAAAGGGCTCACCTGTAGCCCATACTTTCTTATATATGCCATCGTTAATTTGTGCGAATACGGAATTCTCATCGCTCCAACATCTAAATATAATCCGGTATCTTCCATCCTAACTGTCTCTATGCGGCCACCTACACGGTTGTTCGCTTCAAAAACCTTCACTTCATGCCCTGCTGCTTTTAATAAAGATGCCGAAACTAATCCAGCCATACCAGCCCCTACTACAATGATTTGTTTCGGACGTGTCGTCTTCCTCAATCCCTTATTTATAACTTTTAACGTTTCATCCATCTCATTGTTAAACATTATATCTTTCTGCACAATCCCACCCCTTACTTCATGAAATACGAATTAGTGGTTTAGTGCATTTTATTCATAAATTCACTTAAACATAACACCACCACAATTTGAAAATTCACTAAAAATACATAAGGTGCAGCTCTCCCCCTTCCACATGCTTCATATGATAAACATACAGATAGTAACTGTATGGAAAGGATGGATACACATGAAACGTACTTACGATTATCAGGCTACAAAAAAACATTTAGAATTAAAAAAACAGCAGTTATGTAAAAAACTCACTAGCGTTAAACTAACTGAAGAAGAACGCAAGCAAATACATTTAGAAATTGATAACTACGAATATATATTAAACTTAGTCGAAATGAATCATTATGAACGAGGGTTTTCTCATTAAAAGCGGATAAAAAATTATTCACTTTTCCTTTTGAGCATTTCATTACGCATTTTTCGTAAGTAAATATATAATAGGATGTACATTAAGATTGAGAGGTATATTCTATGATCAAATTAAGTGTATTAGACCAATCACCTATTTCAGATGGTAGCACAGCAGCCCAGGCTATTTCGCATACAGTTACGCTTGCACAAGAAGTTGAGAAACTCGGATTCACACGTTTTTGGGTATCCGAGCACCATAATTCAATTAGCTTAGCTGGTTCAAGTCCAGAAATACTCATTTCACATATTGCCGCGAAAACTGACCGTATTAGAGTTGGTTCTGGTGGTGTTATGCTGCCACATTATAGTCCATATAAAGTTGCCGAGAATTTCCGCGTTTTAGAAGCACTTTATAAGGGCCGCATCGACCTTGGTGTCGGTAGAGCGCCTGGTGGTATGCCGATAGCAACTCGCGCACTTCAAGAAGGTAAAATGGTCTCACTTGATCAATATCCAGAACAAATTGCAGATGTTGCTATGTACTTACATGATCAAGTACCAGAAAACCATCATTATGCAAACTTAAAGGCTACTCCAGTTATCCCAACATCTCCTGAAATGTGGATGCTCGGTTCTAGCGGAGAAAGTGCAATGATTGCCGCAAAGCAAGGCGCTTCTTTTGCATTTGCACAGTTCATTAACGGATACGGTGGCCCTGAAGTAATGAAGGCTTACCAAGAACAATTCCAACCTTCCTATTTAGGTGATAAACCAAAATCAATCGTATCTATTTTTGTTATTTGCGGAGAAACAAATGAAGAAGCGGAGAAGATTGCATCAAGCCTTGATTTATCGATTTTACTATTAGAACAAGGAAAACGGACTACTGGTACTCCTTCTATTGAAACTGCTCAAAATTATTCGTATAGTGCTTATGATCTATTCCGCATAAAAGAAAATCGTCAACGTATGATTGTCGGTGATCCGTCTTCTGTGAAAGAAAAAATATTAAACTTAAGCAAAGCGTATAATACTGACGAATTTATGATTGTCACGATTACTCATCAATTTGAACATAAATTAAACTCTTATCGCCTATTGGCAGATGCTTTTAATTTATAATAACGAAAAAGAGATGCATCACATATGATGCATCTCTTTTTCTTACTACCAATCAATTGTTTTTGCTTCCTATATATTCAATAGCTTCTTTTAATAACTCATCAAAATTATGAGGGTAATCATGATTTAAGTTAGGCACAACTTTATACTTATGTTCTATATTTTTATCCTTTAATAACTTTACAAATTGCTGTGTACCTTCAAAACAATCTTCATCTTGATCCCCACATATTATATATCCTTTTATGCTTTTATCATGCAATATTCCAATCATTTCTTCCCATTCTTCCATTTCCGGGAGCCACGGTGCCACAAAAATAAAACCGTTCACTTCTATTTCACCTTGTAACATGAAATGTAACGCTACTCTTGCCCCAGCAGAAAAGCCACCAATAATAATATTCTCAAATGGTTTATTCACTTTAATCTTATTGTAATGTCCTTTTAACTCTTCTCTTCCTCTTTCGATATTATCCCAAACATATCCATCTGAAAATTGAATTTGGGAAGATTGAGGCAATGCTAGCATAAAACCTTGTTCCATTACAGAGTTCCAATATGGTTCTATTATTTGTATATTTTCTTGATCCCCATGCAGTGTTATTAGTAGATTTTCAGTTTGTTTGCTGTATTTATATTTCACGTCTGCTTGTTCCGATTTCTTTGCTAATTCTTCTCTTTCTTTACATAATTGAACCATTCTATGAAACTCTTCAAATTTATGTAGTGGTTTTAAATCATCATCGGAAATTAAATACTCACTTCCGTACCAAAATCCATTTTCTATAATTGCTTTCTTCATTAAATGCAACGCTTCTTCTTCAAGTCCTGCTGCACTTGCTAATGCATATTTAAAATTATATATTTGCGCTTCATTACCCATTACATCTTTAGCATTATTCATTATATAAGAATACGCTTCAAAACTTCCTTTATTTGCATAACAATGTAACGTTTCATTTAATAACTTAATATAAGTCATATTATTTTCCATATAGGAATTCCCCCGTAACCTTTTATAATAATTGCTTCTCCAATCTTCCTATCATTCTAGGGTCACGGTATAAATAGTTAAATTCTACAATTTAACTTAACAATACCTGATTCTCAGAATGATATTTAATAGTTAATGTATGTATACGCATAATACACCACTCCTTCCTATCCACTAGTTGTAGTATAAAGCTGAATAAACTGAAAAATCAATATTTTAATAAAAAAAAAGACAACAATAATATTATTGTTGTTCTCATAACATCTGCCCACTATTCTTTTTTTTCTTATCTGGTTTACTTGAAACTAAATAATGCTTTTCTGAAATATATAAGTTTCTTTTTAATATACGATTTAAATATGGTCCTAGCTTCACTCCGCATATGAGGCGATCTTCGCTATCTTCAACAATTGGGAACATTTCTTTTTCTGTTACATATTGATCTACGGCCTTTTGTACGATATCAATTTCTTTAACTAGGTTTAAATTTTCTTCTGTATGTTCAAATACTTCAAGCGTTTCCTTCGTTATCAGAAAAAAATTTGTTGGAAATGCAGGTAAATAGGGCTTTAACAAATCATAATTTACTGTGTAATCATCATTTACTAAAACTGTATAAACGATATTAGCATTCGTTTCTAGAAACTTCGCCATCGCTTGTTCTAATTCATCTTTCGTAATTTCCCTATCTTCTTTTCCAGTTCTGAAAAAGCGAAACATTGTATCGCCTCCTTTTTACTATATTATAGCATAAAAGAAAACTGAAAAATTATAAAAAACTCTATTGAAAGAATTTTTCAATAGAGTTTTTCTTTAATCCATTTATGTTTATTTTAAGAATGCACTTAACATCCATACATGTTGTTCTAATGTCGTATGAATTGCTAATAGCATATCAGCCGATGTTTCATCATCAGCTTCATCAGCTACTTCCATACCTTCTTTTAATTCTTGAATAAGTGCAGAAAAATCGTTTACTAAAATTTGCACCATTTCTTCTGCAGACTCTTTGCTTGTCCCTTCGATTACAGTTGAAGTTGCTAAATACTCTTTCATTGTCGCTAACGGTTTTCCTTCTAACGCTAAAATACGCTCTGCTAACTCATCAATGTATGTTCCTGCTTCATTATAAAACTCTTCAAATTTCTCATGTAATGTAAAGAAGTGCGGTCCTGTCACATACCAATGATAATTATGCAGTTTGACATATAATACATTCCAGTTTGCTACCTGCTTGTTTAATACTTCAACAACATTCGTTTTCGTACTCATACAATCCACTCCTCTTATCATGTTACTATCTTTTAATGACCTAACTTCATTTTACCATACATTCCCTATTCTTTTGAATGAACAGCTTATATGTAACAAAGTTTTAACAACCTTAATATTTCCCTAATATCATATAATTCATGTATCCTTTCAACTACTTCATATGTCTAATTGTCCAAGCTCACACATATGCATAATAGTAAGTCAAGCTCATCATAGAAGAAAGAGGGATAACATGGACAATCAACAATGGCAAGTAGCAAAGAAAGTCGCTGCTACTTATATCGGAACGGTCGTTGGAGCTGGATTTGCTACTGGGCGAGAAATTGTCGAATTTTTTACAGTTAACGGATTGTACGGAACCATTGGCATATGTATAAGTGGATTTTTTTTTATTTGGCTCGGTACAAAAATGATGTTACTTTCATCACAAATCGGGGCATTTTCAGCGCAAGAATTTAATAAATATTTATTTGGGGATGTATTTGGAAATGTCGTAAATACTTTATTATTACTCGTATTATTTGGCGTAACTAGCGTTATGTTATCAGGAGCCGGGGCAGTATTTGAAGAACAACTTCGTCTCCCGAGACAACTTGGTATTTTCATCACAGTCATCGCCTGCCTCATTATTGGGAGCCGGGGATTACAAGGTGTTTTTGAAGTGAATACACTTGTCGTACCTATTATGATGATTTTCATTATCGGACTTGCTATTACAACCTTTATTCATGGTACAACTCCTATTATTGACACCGTTCCTACAGAAAGTTGGAATATGAAATGGATTACTAGCCCTATTACATATGTTGCATTAAATCTGTCTCTCGCCCAAAGTGTTCTCGTCCCATTGGCCAGTGAAGTAAAAGATCGAAAAGCTATTTTATGGGGTGGTATTTTAGGCGGCGCGGGGCTTTGCTTTATTTTATTATGTAGCCATCTAGCAATATTATCAGTTGAACAATTTTATCAATATAACATCCCAATGGCTGAAGTTGTAAGAAGGTTTAATGCAACTTTCCATTTTTTCTTTGTTCTTATCATTTTTGGTGAAGTATTCACCACATTAGTTGGGAATATATTCGGAATGACAAAACAAATGCAATCCATTACCGGATGGAAAAGTAATAACATTATTTACTTCATATTACTAATTAGTTATTGCTTTAGTTTCATTGGATATAGTGAATTACTTCATATTCTATACCCTATTATCGGTTGGGTGAGCATCATTTTACTACCGATTATTGCCTTTAAACAACTTCAAAAAACATAAAAAAACATCCGTGTATACGGATGTTTTTCATCTTCATTCACATTCTTCACATACTTCCCAGTACGGCCCCATTTCTACTGCAAGATATGGCTTTAATTGCAAACGAATCATTCGACTTGGCATGCGTTCCAATACGAATTGAATGCCGTCTTCCTCTTCATCCAACTCAACTTTTGAAATAGCAATTCTTTGCATAGTAGTAATAGGGCTTCCATCTTTATATAAAGTGATTTTCACCTCATCATACTCATTAAAATACAATTCAACATTCATTTGCTTTTTTAACATTTCATCAACAATTTCATAATTATCATTTTGTTCCTGGATTATATATTTCCAGCCGCCTCTATCTAATTCTATCGGAGCAGCTTGGAATAATGTCATCAAATCCTCGTATAGCATAAGATAACCCCTCTCTTACTAAAAAACGATGAGTATTTTATATACCCTTTATCTCTATCACTATCCATGTTTATTGTACCATATATCACGAATCTTACTGCATTCATTTGCTTTATAAACACATACAAAACATATAGTATTTTCAGTTCACTCTCTATTCACTAGTACGTCCTCTTACTGATAACTTATCACTTTCCTTATTTCCTACACACTACTTATAACTCTTAAAAAACCACAAAAAAGAAGAGTAATTTATATCACTCTTCTCATAAGACTTTTCCTGTAGCTGCTAATGCTAACACTATAATTAAACTTGCAAATAATAGTGATACAATTAAACTAAAAATCGGTAATATTTTCTTTTCATTCTTCTTAAATAATAACCTTAAACTAAGAATGATATTTAATGGAACAAATATAAAATAAAAGTATTTAACGATTTGTAATGAGCTATTTGAAAGTGTTTTAAATACAAACACTTCAATTAAAAAAGCAACAAAGAATAAAATGCTTAACCAAAACGAGACATAGCTAAGCCAAGAATGTCTTTTCGTTCCCCAATACACTCCCATACTGATCTCCTTTAAACGTAGTCTATATTATATTAATTATACACCCGCTTAACAAATTCCTCTATTTTTCGACAAACATTAAATACATTGAACCTCTAATCCGTTTATCAGCTAAAAGACTGTCTCTAATAGCACTAATGCTATTTTGAGACAGCCTCCCCTTTTTATACTTTAAATCTTTCAATTAATACTTGTAACTCTTCAGCCATTTGAGATAGTGTACCAGCCGCAGAACCAATTTCTTCCATAGAAGCTAACTGCTCCTCAGCTGACGCTGCAACACTTTGTGTACTCGTCGCATTATTTTGTGCCGTCATAGCAATTTGACCAACCGAAATAGATACTTCATTTGCACCTTTTGACATCCCATTAGCTGTTTCAACCATCGTTTTAATTTGGTCAGCAATTTCATTTGTAGATTGTAAAATTTCAGTGAAATTTTGTTTTGTTTCATTTGCGATAACAAGTCCAGATTGCACTTCTTCATTTACATTATTCATAGATTTTACTGTCTTACTCATATCATCTTGTATTTCACAAATTAATTTACTAATTTCACTTGATGATACACTAGATTGTTCTGCTAATTTTCGTACTTCATCAGCAACAATTGCAAAGCCTCTTCCATGCTCACCAGCTCTTGCAGCCTCAATTGCTGCATTTAAAGCTAGAAGATTTGTCTGATCTGCAATATTTTGAATAACTTCTAAAATATCACCAATTTGCTTTGATTTGTTATTCAACAACTGAATAACAGCATCTGACTGTGAAACAGATTCCGCAATAGATTGCATTTGATTTACTGTTTTTCCAACTAGCTTTCCACCATCTTCTGCTTTTTCGCGAGTGTGAGCAGAAGCAGTATTAATAGATGATGAGCTATTTGCTACATGCTGAATCCCTTCTGTTACATCAAACAGTAACATAGCACCATTTTCTACGCTTGCTGTTTGCGTCGTTGCACCACTTGATATTTCATCCATTGCTGATGTAATTTGTTCAGTCGCTTCACTCGCTTGTCTCACACTTGCTGTTAACTCTTCAGATGCAGCTGCAACATGCCCTGCTGAAGTATTAATTCTTCCAATTAACGTTCTTAGTGAATCTGTCATTTCATTAAAACCTTTTGCAAGTTGACCGATTTCATCGTTTGAATTAATTTCAATTGTTTGCGTTAAATCTCCTTCACTTATTTCTTTAGAAGTGGCAACTAATCTCTTTAAAGGTTTTGTAATAGAAAGAGTTACGAAATAAATAAGTGCCCCTCCTACAACTAATGAAATAAGCATAACAATTAACATATTATAAAATACAGGCTGAGCAGCTTCAATTACTTCATTTGAGTACATCGTTCCACCGATTTTCCAACCTGTTTTTAAGTTTGTAGCAAATACCATTTTCTTTTCACTACCATCATACGTGTATGAAAAAGTGCCTTGATTATCTTCGTAAATTCTCTTTGCCCAAGAATCAGCTGCTTTATCTCCTGGTTTTTCTTGAGGATGCGCAATTATTTTTTGTTTTCCATCTAAAATGAAAGTATATCCTTTTTTACCAATATTGATTAACTTTGTTGTTTTCAATAAATTCTCTAAACTTAAATCTACCGCAACAACACCATTTTTATCTTCTGTTTGTTTCGCGATCGTTACGACAATATGTCCATTTCCTTTCGCCTTATACGGTTCAGTGACCACGATTCCACCTTGTTTACTCACTGCATCTTTATACCAAGAACGAGTTGTTGGATCATAATCTGCTGCCATTTGTATATTTGGTTCTTGCACAAACTTCTTATCATTGCCGGCAACATATACTTGTTCAATATCTTTATTTAAATTAATATATTGAGATAATACCTTTCTTAATTCATCTTGATTATCTCCTTGATACATATCACTATGAATCACTCGTGCAAAGTTATTTACTTCGTTAAATTTCGCCTCAATCATTTGATTGATTAAATTATCTAATATTTTTATATTATCGTGAGCACTACTCGTAATTTGTGATTCAAAATTCTTTTTAGCCGTTTGATAAGACATTCCTCCAATAATAGAGACAGCCGCAATTAAAATTATCAAAAATGAAATTAATAGCTTTTTTGCTACTTTTATATCTCGAAACCACCTTAACAGTTTACTCATTATAAACCTCCTACATTTAAATATTAAGTTTTAAAGATAAATAACCAATTATGAATATATCCCATTCCCTATCCTCTATTTTTACAATTCGTTTTTGATAAACACCTTGTAAAGTTTAAACAAATATTCCCCCTTTGTCTATATATATGAATAATATTATTATAAAATTTACAAATACAAAAAACCAAAGGAATAGTCCTTTGGTTTTTTACATTTTTTTATGTTGTTTAGAAATCTTCTTCCACTTATCACGCTCAGCTCTTGCGAGAATAGCATCTTGTTTTCTCATAAAATACGCCAATTCTCTTTGCAACTTTTTATAGCTTTGCAAACGATTTATCGTCATTAGCCCGTTATCAATTGCTTTATGCACTGCGCATCCTGGTTCATTCTCATGTTTACAATCTCGAAAGCGGCAAGTATTTGCAAGATCTTCAATATCAGAAAATGTAGTTTGAATTGCCGCGCTTCCTTCCCAAAGCTGAAGTTCCCTCATACCAGGAGTATCAATTACTAAACCGCCACTCGGTAATTGGAACAATTCACGGTGAGTTGTCGTATGTCTTCCTTTACTATCTTCTTCACGTATATCTCCGGTTTTTGCTACATCTGTTCCTATTAATGCATTTAACAAAGTAGATTTTCCTGCACCTGAAGATCCAACTAAAGCAACTGTTTTTCCTGGTGAGACAAATTGTTGCAATGATTCTATTCCGACGTACACTAAGCTATCAACAACAAATATAGGAACACCGATTGCTACCGCTTCAGTTTCTGCAATTTTCTGTTCCACATCTTCACATAAACTACTCTTCGTTAAAACAATAACAGGCATTGCACCGCTCTCATAAGCCACCAGCAAATAACGTTCCATCCTTCTTACGTTGAAATCATGGTTAAGTGCATTCACTAAAAATAGATAATCTACATTTGTTGCGATAATTTGTTCTTCAGTTCTGTTACCAGCTTCTTGTCTTGAAAAAGAACTTCTTCTCGGAAAAATACGGTGAATAATTGCCTTTTTCTCATTTTCTATTTTCTTTATATATACCCAATCCCCAACTGCCGGATAATCTCCCTTCGTTAACGCTTCATGACGAAACTTCCCAGACAGTTCCGCTACATATTCACCATCATTACAAATAATCCGATATATATGCTTATGCTCAAGTAAAATACGCCCTACTTCATAGTTCTCTACAGCTTGTTCTTCAAAAAAAGAATCCCATCCGAAAGATTCTAAAATATTTTGATCCAAATTGATATCCTCCCTAGTTTGAACTTAGTGGAAGGATCGTGCGCTCACTTATAGAGTATCGCCCTTTCCGTCCACCTTTGTATTTGGTTTATTATTCATATAAGTTAATTTCGCCATAATACATCACCCCGTTCTTATTTTAATTACTCTCATTATATGGAATATTGATTTAAAAAGCTACCTTATTTAACGTAATTTTCAAATAACTTATTTTTTAGCATTTTAATTTGTCCGCGATGACTAATTTCATCTTCTAGCACATGAAACCAAAGGTAGTGCTGATTATACGCTACGCCATTAGGCCACTTTCTTTCTGACATTAGCCATTCGTCATCCTGTTCACTCAAACACTTTAGTGTTTCTTCTCTCACGTTTTGCAAAAGTTGTACATAATACTGTATTTCATGACCATGAATCGTTCTCCCAACTTCCCCTAAATACAGTGCATCTTCCCATATTTCTAATTCTTCTTTTGTAAAGTCACGATTTTGAAATGAAATAAGCTGATGTGCTTTTTCAATAGCTGCTATATGCTTTAGTAACGCTCCGATGGAATTCCCTCCACTTGGCATAATTAAATCTAATTGCTCAACTGATAGATCGTTTATTTCCTGTAATGTTACAGCCCTCGTATGTTCCAGCATGCTTACTAATTCCCCTATATTTTTTGTATAACCATCTACACTTCTTATTCGATAATCTATATTCATATCACGCACCCCTTTCTACATTCATATTAAGGAATAACCGCTTCATACAATAGACTGAAATATATCAGATTTTTCTGTTATAATTAAATTGAATACGGAATAAACCTAAACAAACTTTCTCAATATGCTTATATGAAATATTAAAAGGAATCAATATCAAATTATCGAATCTTATTCACTAAAAGGAGTGGATTCGATGGAAATGTATCAATGGCTAACCGCTGTTCTCGTTGGTGGCATTACTGGCTTCGTTTCCCATCTGATCAATAACCAAGGCAAGTTATTGCTTCCACGCCGTTTAAAAACTTTTTTTCATTTTGGATTTTTAACTGATATTTTTACAGGTAGCCTCGCCGCACTTCTTGGACTCGTTTTATTCGATGTCACCTTAATAAAAGAAATTATAAAAGTCTCCATTGTGACCGCTATTTCCGGTCAAACGTTTTTACTTCACCAAGCTCTTGGTGGTGAACAGGCTAAAAATACGCAAATTGGGAAAGCTGATGAGAAAATCCAAGAAATTGACAAACTATTACGACGTTAGTCTATACTTTCTCTAAAAATTATTGTTATAATAAAAAATAAATATTTTCTATTGCGTCGTTTGTCAGAAGAAAGGGTGTTTCGTATGACAAAAAAGAAAATAGAAGATTTCTTAACAAACACCGAAAAAGAGGAACTGCTAGAAAACTATAAATGTTTACGAGAAGCCCGCACAAAAAGCGAAGCTAACTATTTTGGTGAGGCAGTAGACCATCTATTAAATAAAGTAAAAAAACGAATTATTAAAGAAGCAGGAATACATGATGAAAATGCGGCAACAGTTCAATCTAAACGAAAAGCACTGTTTTAGCTAAAACAGTGCTTTTTATTACGGCATTTTTCACATTACTTTCACATCTATTTCACAAATATAAGTATTCCTATATGTTAAACTAAGTATATCCTTTTCCAAGGAACTATATGCCGATATATAAATCCCTATCTCTTTAGGGATTTTTTATTTTTTTGGATTTCCCCGATTTATTTTTAAAGGCTTTATGATGCAATTCCTTTTTCACTATCTTCACTAAGCTTTTCACTTTTTCTAAACAAAAATAAAGCTCCTATATATAGTAACGCAGTAAAACTACCTACAAGTATAAAATTGTGAGATGCTGCAAATAACATTCCTGCTATTGCCGCTCCAATCATTTGGCCAATATACATAGAAGCATTAGCAAGAGCGGCTCCTGTTCCTCTTGCTATACTAGACATATTTTGTAAGCACCCCATCATCAATACAAACAAAATTCCTGTCACAAAAAATAAAACAAAGAATAATAACTCCACAAATATAATGTTCTTTACATGAGGAAGTAATACATATAGCACAGCTGTAAATACAATTCCACCATAGAAAGAAAGGTTATAACCAATTTTATTTACGATTCTTGGGCCAAAAATATTCCCTGTTAAATTTCCTAACCCTAATACGAGCATAGCTGTTCCTATTTCATGGACTTGTAAGCCAAATTGAATGGAAAGCCATACACCAAAAAATGAAAATGCAGCAAAATTACCAGTTTGAAAAACAAAATATGCAAAATAAGAAAGTGAAACCTTTGAATCTGTAAGTAATTGTTTATAGCGCTTTAAGATGTTTGTTTTACTTCCACCTATATGAACCGGTTGTATTTCTGGTAATACTACATAAATAAGAACGACAAGTAGTGCTGATAATATACCAATGACGAAGAATGGTGTTGTATAATGTATCGTTGCTAAATATGCTCCAATTGGCAGGCCTAAGATTTGGGAGATTGATAACCCTGCTGTTGCAATTCCAATTGCTTTTACAATTTGCTTCTTCTCTATAAGGAGCGGAATAGATGCCCATACTTGTGGAGATACAAAAGCTGCACTTACACCTGCTAAAAATCTAAATGTTAGCATCCATAAAAAACTCGGTGCCATTCCACACAAAAATGTACTTAATGCAAAAAAACTCATTCCTAATACCATCACTTTTTTTCTGTTTAAGCCATCTGATATAGGACCAGCGATAAGCGCAAATCCAGCGTATCCTAAAGCATATGAACTCACCATCCATCCTGATAATTCAGTTGATACATGATACACCTGTTGTAATGTCGGCAAAAGTGGTGAAATTAAGAAAGTATCTGTACCAATCATAAACATTATCGTAAAGAATACAGCTAGCACTCTTTTCATTTAAACCTTCTCCTTTTATATAAAAAGAGGGCCCTATCCCTCTTTTCAACTAATCTTCTAAAATAGATTCAATCTCTTTCATAACTTTTTCATTCAATGAAACATCCACTGCTCTTACACTTTCTCTTATTTGCTCTGCCCGCTTCCCGCCAGGAATAACAGTATCAATTCCTTTTTTGTTTAATAACCACGCTAAAGCTAAATGCGATACTTCAAGATTCATTTCTTTAGCTAAACCTTTTAACTTCTCAACTTTCTTAAAGTTACTCTTATATGTATTTTCTTCAAATAGATTTACACTTTGACGTCAATCGCTTTCGTTTAATTTAAAATCTTCTGTATATTTCCCGCCTAGTATCCCAAAGGCAAGAGGCCCGTACGGAATAAATGAAATACCTGATTCTATACAATATGGCAAAAGTTCTTCCCCAGCAACACGATCCAACATATTATACGGTGATTGTACAACATCTATATGTCCGTGCTGATTCGCTTCTTTTAATTGCTCTACATTTACGTTAGATATTCCAATTGAACGAATTTTTCCTTCTTCTTTTAGGCGAGTAAGCTCTCCAATTGAATCTATGTAACTTGTTTCAGGATTTGTAAAATGTAAATAATATAAATCAATATAATCAGTTTGTAATCTTCTTAAGCTATTTTCCACAGCATTTCTTAAATAGCTTCGTTCATTATTAATATGAACCTCTCCATTTAATAGCGGCTGAATTCCACCTTTTGTAGCAAGTACAAACTCGTGACGTTTTCCTTTTAATACTTCTCCTACCAATTCCTCTGATCTACCGAAACCGTATGAATCTGCTGTATCAAAAAATGTAATCCCTTGCTGAATTGCTTCTTCTATTAATCTTTTTCCTTCTTCCTCATTCACATCAGCATATAAATTATGTCCCCCAACAGCGTTTGTTCCTAACCCCAACTTCGAAATATTTAGTCCTGCCTTTTGCAATTTTGTATACTTCATTTTTTATCCCCCTATATTTCTATTGTTCGATTATATTCGAACAATAGAAATATACCACTTTATATGTTATAGTGCAAATATATTAACTTATACAAGTAGGTGAAAAAATGCGTACTCTCTATCATCCTAATCGAGAAGAAATTCAATTCTCTTCTGTCTTATACGCACTTAGCGATCAAATTCGTTTACAAATTGTAACTATGCTACTAGAGAAAAATGAACAATCTTGTGGCGCGTTAAACATCCCAATTGCGAAATCAACTTTATCTCACCATTTCAAAGTGCTACGTGAATCTGGTGTTATGTATACACGCCTTGAAGGCACACAACGTTTCATTTCAATTCGTGAAGATGACTTAAATGCTAGATTCCCCGGTTTATTAGACGTCGTAATACATGCAACAGAACCATACTAAAAAACATCTCATATTTATATGAGATGTTTTTTAGTAATTACTATTCTTTTAATAAATCTATTAATCCATTCCCTTCAGATGTACGTTCATACCCTAAAGGTACAGTCCTTTTTATAAGTTGCGCATATATTTCCGGCTCTGATAATTTTCTACCATACTCTCTCTCACACTGCTTTATGAGAAGTGCTAGCGCCCCAGCGACATGCGGCGTCGCCATTGAAGTACCACTTAATACCGCATATTTCCCCTCTGGATACGTAGACAGTATTTCATCACCCGGCGCTACTAAATCAATTTCTTGATTTGAATTACTAAAGCATGAAATTTTCCGCTCTAAATTAACAGCACCTACTTCAATTACTTCAGAATAAGCACCTGGAAAATCTAATTCTTCAGTATCATCGTTACAATCTCCATCATTTCCTGCAGCGCACACGACAAGTACGTCTTGTTTTACCGCATTTTGAATAGCTTCATGTAACTCTGGTACATCTTGCGGACCACCAAGTGACATTGAAATAATTCTCACTTTCTCTTTATTCGGTCCTCTCCAATTTACAGCATAATGAATGGCCTCAATAATTTGCTCATAACTTCCAGAACCATCTCCAGCTAATACTTTTAAAACTAACATTTTAGAAAGTGGTGCGACTCCTAGTACACCTACTCCATTTTCAGTCGCTGCAATTGTCCCCGCTACATGAGTACCATGCCCATTATTATCAAGATAAATATTGGGATTTCCTTCATAATCTTTTGTGAAATTTCTCCCACCAATAATACGATCTTTTAAATCTACATGATTTACATCACAACCTGTATCTAAAACAGCAACGACAATGTCTTTTCCTTTCGCGCTCTTTTCCCATACTTGCGGAGCATGAATCAATTGTACACCTGGTGGAATTTCATTTACTTGTTCAACCACTTTATTTACAGTAAACGGAATTAATTTAATGCCTTTTTGTTTATTCGCTGTACTACTATTCATCGTAATCCCTCCTGAAAATATATTATTTTCATTTCAGACCACTATTGAATGCGTTTAGATTTAACATTCGTTTTATTCGTTCCATTTCCCTTCCTCTCAAATGTTTCTCAATAAACAAAAGAAAAGGACCATTAATGGTCCTTTTCTTTTTCAGTTTTTCAATAGAATAATATAAAGTGAAACTATAATCAGTGGGTGGTGTTCATCCCTCACTGATTATTAGCCCTCACCAATCGGGCTTTTACGGGCAGTTGATCTCCCACCTAACTTCTTTGCTTCAGCCGAGTTTTGAGGTGGGAGTTTTACTGCCCACAAATAGCGGGATAAATTAAGACTAAATCTTACTCTTGTTCAAAAACTGCTCAATTTCTTTTATTACATGTTTTGCGCCTTCTATACTAACAGTAATGTTTCCATTTGCTAATGAAATATTTTGGTCTGAAACATCACCTGTTATTTGACAAGCATTGTAAGGTTGATATTTTTGTAAAATGACTTTGTCTTCTTCTACAAAAATTTCAAGTGGTGATTTGATTTGTATTCCTAATACATCTCGTAATTCTTTAGGAATAACTATCCGTCCCAATTCATCTACTTTTCGAATAATTCCTGTTGCTTTCATGTTACTCCCCCCTTACTCTCTATTATTTTTTTCACCTCGCTATTTTCATTTTATCACTATATATTTGGTAATGCCTTACTCTTTTTAGAAAATATAGTACAAAAGTTAAAAAAACACATTTAACGAATATTCAATCTTTCTTTCAATTGTTTTAAATAACGCGATCTTATAATTAAGAAGTATACAACTTGAATACCTACGAAAATACTTAATACAATTGTATTTTCTTTAAACAGTGAGTACTCAAACATTTGTCCTAACGCAGTTAATGCTACTGCCCCGTGTAATGTTGCAACTCCAACTGGAACGAAGAATAAAAGCGCTAAGCGGATTGTGACTACTTTCGATAATTCCCCTCTCGTCAATCCAACTTTTCGAATCATTTCAAATAAACGAGTATCGTCCTCCAAATCTGAAAATAAACGGAAGTAAAGGAAGCTTCCTGCACAAACGAAAAATACAATACCAATAAAGAAACCTACAAATAAAATGGGTCCTGCGATTTGTAGACTTTGATTTTGATCGTATTCTTCTGCACTAAACGTTGAATGTTCTTCATAAGGCTTCATCTGAAGCGTAAGTTCCTTACCGACCTCAATTTCATCTTTCGCGGATTGTGTTTTATACATATAATCTTTTTCTTCTTTAAATCCATCTTGTAATGAATCATATTGATTTTTAGAGATTACATACACATTACCTCTTAGTATTTTACTTAATGAAGAAGTATTAACTTTTTTCACATTTAAAGGTTCATTCATATTTGGTAAAGTAATTTCTTTTCTTTCTTTCATCGGTGGTCCGGGTATTTCGACTGACAAAAATAAAGCCTCTTTATTTGATACACTATTAAATGGTTCTCCTGTTAACTTTGCATATTCCTTATAATCTGATTCTTTTATAAAAATGGCGCTTCTTAACGACTGCTCCTCCGTTTTCTTCGATGAAATATTTATTTTTGAAGCTGCTATATTATGTCTCTTTAATCCTTCGTCAATGATTTTCAGATGCTGTGACTCATTGCTATTACCTTGCTTAGACTGATAGTGAAACGCAATTGGTCTGTCCATAATTTCTTTCGTCATCGAAGCAAACCCAACCAATGTACCTATTGCTGAAAATGCTACAGTTGAAATAATCGTTACAATAAAGAACATCCTTGCATTATCTCTCATACGGTATGCTAAATCTGACAAAGTAATAATATTTGTCTGTGTCCAATAGAAACGTTTACTTTTTTTACATAATCGAATAATAAAGACACTCAACTGCTTGTACAGCAAATACGTACCAATAATGACTACCGTTGTAACAGGAATCATCATTATAAATACCATTGCACCATGTGACATAAGAGCTCCTGCATAACCAGCACTAAGCAATACTACTGCTAATATAGAAGAAATTATAGATGCCTTCGGTTCTGGCTTCGCCTCTGCTGATCCTCTAAACAATTTCATAATTTTATTTTTACGAACCATTCCTGCACTAAACAATGAAATGATCATAAATAATACGAAAAACATAATACTCGTTACAACAATCGCTTTCATCGGTATGTAATAGGATAAAGAGATATCTAGTTTTAATATCATCGGAGCTACAAATATTAATATTCCTGAAAACAACATACCTGAAAGAATCCCAAAAATTATTGCCCCTATTCCAATCATTATATTTTCAAAGAAGATAAGACGCTTTAATTGATATTTCGTCATACCTAACATCATTAAAATTCCTAGTTCACGCTTTCTCGTTTTTAAAAACATTCCCATTGAATATAAAATAAAGAAGAATGTAAATAAGTAAATAATAGACTGCGCAAAAGACATACTTACGAATACGTACTGTCCTAATTCTCCAGCACTTAATACCGGATGAAACGCAAAAAATGAATACACAAAAAAGGCCATAATTGCAAATGCACTACTCAAAAAATAAGCTGAGTATGTTCGTCTATTTCGCGTTACATTTCGAAATGCGAGTTCTCTAATGTTCATACTACTTCTCCGCCCTTCTACTAACTATACTTTTATATTAGTAAAGTTCGGAAATACCTTCCATCGATTCAAATGACAAAAACCTTACATTATTGAAAGGTTTTAAACAATTGCTTATATAAAACAGTTTCATTATAATGACTACATTCATATTCATACACGCATCCTATTGTATATTCGTTAGTTTTGCGAAATAATAAAGGATAGAAGTATGTACCAATATACATATAAACTTATTTACCGCTTTAATATGAATAGGAGGAAAACATAATGACATTACAAGAACAAATTATGAAAGCATTACATGTTCAGCCTGTAATTGATCCGAAAGTAGAAATTCGTAAACGAATTGATTTCTTAAAAGATTATTTAAAAACTACAGGTGCAAAAGGATTTGTACTTGGAATTAGCGGCGGACAAGACTCTACACTGGCAGGACGTTTAGCACAGCTTGCAGTCGAAGAAGTTCGTAATGAAGGTGGTAACGCAACGTTTATCTCCGTACGTCTTCCATACAAAGTACAAAAAGATGAAGATGATGCACAATTAGCATTACAATTTATTCAAGCTGATCAGTCTGTTGCTTTTGATATCGCTTCAACAGTTGATGCTTTCTCAAATCAATACGAAAACTTATTAGGCGAATCATTAACAGATTTCAATAAAGGGAACGTTAAAGCGCGTATCCGTATGGTTACACAATACGCAATCGGCGGACAACAAGGGCTACTCGTTATCGGAACTGATCATGCTGCTGAAGCTGTAACAGGTTTCTTCACAAAATTCGGAGATGGCGGTGCAGATTTATTACCATTAACGGGATTAACGAAACGCCAAGGACGTGATTTATTACAAGAATTAGGTGCAGACGAGCGACTTTACTTAAAAATGCCAACAGCTGATTTATTAGATGAAAAACCAGGTCAAGCTGATGAAACAGAGCTAGGCATTACTTACGATCAATTAGATGACTATTTAGAAGGTAAATCCGTTCCAGCTGACGTTGCTGAAAAGATCGAGAAGCGTTACAAAGTGAGTGAACATAAAAGACAAGTACCAGCGTCAATGTTTGATGATTGGTGGAAATAGAACATAAAAAAAGAAGCTAATCTCATTTAGCTTCTTTTTTATACGTTAACGATATACCCCTACTCTTTTCTCTAATAAATCCTGCAAGCAATCTTCATGTTGTTTATTAAACAATGGCGGCATTTTGTCTAAAGGGAAAAACTGCAAATCTAACGTTTCATCACCGTCTATTTTTGTATTCCCTCCAACGATTGAAAACTTAAAGAATATTACAATTGCCTGTGCCTGATCTCCATTCGGATATGCTTGAAAATATTTCGTATACACACCAATGAGCTCATCAATTTTCACATCATATCCTGTTTCTTCTTTTATTTCTCGAATCGCAGTTTCTGCCGCAGATTCCCCGATTTCCATTGCACCGCCTGGAAATCCCCAAGCATTAAAGTCTCCTCTTTTTTGCAGAAGCACTTCACCAAATTCATTAAATACACAACCTCCTGCAAAATTCAAAATAACATAATCATGCCCTATTTTTTCACGTAATTCCTTTATATAATTCGCCATCTGCTTCTCCTTTTTATCCATCTTCCATTATTCTTTTTTATCTTTTTCAAGCAATTCAATAATCCGATCTAACTTCTGATTCATATTAATCACATGTTGTTTTTTCAGATTGTTGTTTTGCAATAATCTTTTAATGAACAGAGTAAATGATACAAAAAACAAAACGATAAGTCCGATTACTAGACAAAAATATATCAATGCAAATATATTATTTTCGAACAAATTCATTCAGCTATCACATCCTCTATTTCCAATTATTTTATCACATAATTCTAAATAGTCACTAGAATTATACTCAAACGTAAAAAGAGCACCTTTTAAAGATGCTCTTTTTCATTAATACGTAAATGTAATTGTCGCTAATGAATAACCTGTCATTGCACTATATGGCGCAACTTGATAAGATACACGCTTTGCACCTTTTGGCCAAGTTATTTCATTTAATACTTTCTTTATATCTTGCATCGTTCCATCCATGGACTGCTTATATCGTACTTCTACTTTTTCTGGCTTGGAAGCAAATTGTTGCTGTAATTTTTTCTTAAACTCATTGTAATTTTCCGCTCCGTATTGTGCAGATAAATACTTTAAATTTGTTTCTTTTAACATTTGTTCATATACAGCAGTTTTTGAACTACCGGCTTTTATTTTGCTTGTTAATTCGTTGAAGTAGCTTGTAGTTGCCGCTGGATATTCACTACGATCCCATTCATGGTCTTTGCTTAATTGTTCATCAGACATATTAAAATATGAATATGTTACGCGCTCAGCTTTATCAGGAACTGGATCATCGAATGTAGTATCAAGGTGGTACCACTTGTTATCAATGTTCACTAAATTCCATGCGTGAGCTTGTCCATTCCCTGTACCTGTTACAATATGATTTTGAATACCTGCTTCTTTTAGTAATTGATATGTTAACAATGTATATCCTTGGCAAACGGCAGAACGATTCGCTAACGCTTCATACGCTGTATATGCTTGATAAGAAGTATCATATGATACTTCTTTCACAACATAATCATGAATAGCTTTCACTTTTTCATGTTCATCCATGCCTTGTTTAATGATAGAATTTACAATTGCTTTCGCCTGAGACTTTACATACTGTGTTTGCTCTTTTGATTCACGATACTTCACTTGTAATGTAAATGTATAATTCCCTGGCATCCCTTTTATAGAATATTTAGTAGACGCTACATTATATTTTACATACTCATCAGCATCTACAATTTTATTAAACTCGCCATACAATTGGTCCATAATATTTCTAGCATTTCTATCTTTTGTTTTATATGTGATTGTAATATTTTCTTCTCTATTATCAATCTGTTTTTTTAATTCTTTTCTGAAATCATTTAACAACTTTGCATCTGATTGTGTTGTCACTGTAGTCGGATTCGTAGCCGCATAAGATACAGCTGACGCCTGTAAGCCTCCCATTACTATAGTTGAACAAAGTGCGGCAGCTGTCACATACTTACTTGTCTTTCCCATCTTGTCACTCCTTACATTCTATAACTATACAAAAAAGTATCGTATAGTTTCAGAGTATACAATACTTTTCAAAATAGGTCATATGAGATTATGCATATTTAACATTTTTAAAAGGGTTGTTCTTTTAGAAAAAGAACAACCCTTTTTTTAGCAAGTTTGCAATACACAGCATGTATTTTCAAAATGGCGATTTTTCAAGTCTTCATTTCCAATACAGAAATAAAGCATCCCTAAATCTCCCCACATCATATTACAATTTTTAGTATCTGAATCAATTTGGAATAAGAGCGTCATATGCTGTGGATCTATCCCCATATATTGTCCAGTCTCGTACAATACCTCATCTTGTACAGAGAATGGTTCTCCAAACATTTGATGATTATCATAGTTGTCTGGGATTAGCTCTTCAAGTAATTGCAAGAAACGATCTGAATCCGCCTCATCTTCAATGAAAAGCTCCGGTAATTTATACGTCAGTTCAAAAGTAATTGCGCACTGGTTATATTTCGCTTGTATTTCATCTACTCTACGTAATTGCTCTACAGGGATATCATAATAAAGTACACGTCCAGCTTCGGTTGGATCCACATCTTCTTCAAAGTAATTTTCAATACTAAAGAAATATAACATCCCTGTCTTAGGAAGATTATGATCCATACCAACGTTTTGTAAATCACTTAAATTAAATTGCGCGATAAAACGTAACGGATTCTCTTTGTATGTTGGATATTCAAATGTATTTGGCAAATCAGGAACTCCGCCCATTTTCGAACTGCCTATCGCAATTATTTCCTGTTGTTTTGGCACAACTTTTACACAAGGAAATACAGTATTAATAAGTTCCTGTTTCAAATGTGTTAGTTCATATTTATCAATTAATATTTCAATTTTCTGTTCCATAAATTCTCCTTACATTTACATACTTATTTGTATCATAGCACAAAGATTATACTTCATTCATTGTAAATTCAACAAGCCCTCCAAAAAACGGGCTTATCCCTCGTACGCGAACAAGTTTAAAAAAGCATAGTATACATTGTTCCTACAAACACGATAGTTCTTTATTTCTTCCAGTACATTTTCCCCTCGTTCATTTTTATTTTTAATTTAAGGAGGAATTCCACATGGGTTACGGATATAGTTGCGGCGGTTACGGCGGTGGTTACGGTTACGGCGGTAGTTGTGGTGGCGGTTGTGGTTATGGAGGTTTCGCTTTATTAATCGTTTTATTTATCCTTCTAATCATCATCGGAGCTAGCTGTTGGGGCGGCTTTGTAGGCTGCTAGTAAACTTAAAAACTATTGTAAAAAAGCACGTACAATACGTGCTTTTTTTCCATTTTCATTTTTTGGAAAGGAAGTATGTTCAATGAAAATTGATGGTGTTTTTGAAGGAGGCGGTGTACGCGGAATTGCTCATGTAGGGGCAATTTGCGCGTTAGCCGAAAAAGGATATGAATGGGAACGTTTAGCTGGAACATCAGCCGGCGCTATTATTGCAGCTCTTCTAGCAGCAGGATATTCTTGTTCCGAATTAAAGACGATTGTAACAGACATTGATTATGAAAAATTCACTAAAAAAACTTTTCTTGATAAAATCCCCTTTATTGGTAAAGGATTAAGCGCTTGGTCTACTCTAGGTATTTATTCAAATGTATTTCTCGAAGAATGGCTAGAAGACCTGCTTAGAAAAAAAGGAATTCATTTGTTTACAGACTTACCCGATTTGAATAAACTCAAAATTATCGCTTCAGATATAAGCAATGGTAAAATGGTTATTTTTCCCGATGACTTGCCAAACTACGGATTTTTAAATTATCGCTTCTCTATCGCTAAAGCAGTAAGAATGAGTGGAACCATTCCTTTCTTCTTCGAACCAGTGAAATGGAGAACCCCAAAATGGAAACAACCTTGTTATATGGTTGACGGCGGTATTTTAAGTAATTACCCAATTTGGATTTTCGATTCACCGACTTCTCCTCGCTGGCCTACCTTTGGATTTCATTTTGTAAAAGATGAGATTCAAGCTGATCCCGCCCACTATGACGAACCTATTTCCATGTTCAAAGGATTATTTAAAACGATGATGCAAGCTCATGATTTACGTCATTTAGATAAAGAATCAAAGGCTAGAACTATTACAATTCCAACAGGAATCATTACCAGTACTAATTTTCAACTAACTAAAGAAGAGAAAGAATGGCTCTATAACTCTGGTTATAATGCAGCTAATAAGTTTTTACAATCCTGGAACTTCAGACAATATGTTGATGAATATAGAGACGGCAATCAGGATCGAAAAACAAATCGGTATTTCCGCCAACTTGACTCATAATTATATTATTTTCCCTGTCACACTTTAATAGTAAATAAGCCTAATAATATAGTACATTATTAGGCTTATTTACTTCTTATGTACTCTCCCATTATTTAAGGATAAGTTAACCCTTCAGCTTCTTCTGCGGTAATTACTATGTAACGGTTTCCGGTTCTTAATCCTAACAGTTCTGCTTTTTCAACTGCATCCTGTTTTGTCTCTGCATAAGCAGCTAAATATTTATCCCCATCGATAATTTGGCAAATCACATATTGTTTCATGGTTTTCTCCTTTTACCCTTTAATTAATTGCGCAATCTTTTTTATTCCAACTTCAATTTCTTCTACAGTTGCATAGGAATAAGAAAGACGTAAAAATTGGTTAGCACTTCTATCATACAAAGTGCCTGGGTTTAACAACACCTTTTCTTGTAAAGCTTTTTCAAATAAACTACGATTCGAAATTGGTAGGTTTATATGTAGCCAAATGTAAAAGCTTCCTACTGGCTCATGCCAAGTTGCAATGCCACTACAATACTTTTCTAACATACTTATCATAAAATCTCTACGTTTTTTCAATTCACTTCTTACAAACTGTAAATGTTCATCATACAATCCATTTTCAAACCACTCCGCTGCAATCTGCTGGGATATAGAACTTGAACCATAATCAGTTTGCATTTTTATATCTGCTAATCTTTGAATAACTGATTCTGATCCAACAACCCACCCAATTCTTAAACCAGGACTAATGACTTTGGACATACTTCCAATATGTAGCACGATACCATTTTTATCATATGCCTTTAAAGGCTTTGAAACTGGTGCATCGAACCATAAATCTTGATATACCGCGTCCTCAATAATAGGTAATCCAATTTCATTACATATCTCCATCACTTCTTCCCTCTTCTTAGCGTTCATACTAAAATTGGTCGGATTATGAAAAGATGGGATTGTATATAAAATAGATGCGTTAAATTGTTTCTTATATTTTGTGATATAGGAAGTATTTATACCATTCTCATTTATTGGTATTCCAATCAAGCGCATTCCTGCTGATTGAAATACATTAAGCGAATATAAATATGATGGTTTTTCTAATAAAATTGACGCTCCTTTCGGAAGAAGCCCCATAGAAATAAGTTGCAGTGCTTGGATTGCTCCCGAAACAATTAAAATAGAGTCAGGAGATACATATACCCCATGCCCTTTTAAATATTCCGCAATTTTTTCTCTTAAATGGAGATTTCCTTTCGGTTCCTCATACCCAAGTGTAACATTTGATTGTAGAATTTTATTAATAATACCCTTCATCTTTTTCTCAGGCAAGAGACTCGGTGAAAGTTCACCTGTTCCTAATCGAATTACATCGGGAGTAAATTCAGCTTGATTAATCTCTTGTACAGCAGGAAGATTCGGATAATGAAGTCCTGTTTCTACATAAGACTGCCAGTTTGGAGGCGGGGCATATGTAGAAGTACTCTCACTATTATTTATAACAATTGTTCCCTTCCGGCCATTCCCCTCAACATACCCTTTTGCTACTAATTCATCGAAAGCCATTACAATTGTACTTCGATTCACTTCAAACGTATGCGCCAAATCTCTTTGTGAAGGTAATTTAGTTCCAATTGTCCATTCCCCATTAACAATTCTCTCTTTTATATAAGATTCTATTTGTTTATACAAAGGAACAGATGAAGACATATTAGGTTTCCAAACGAGCCTTTCCATTATCTCACCTCACATACTTTATGGTTGGTAACCTATCCAACCATATGGATGGATACAAATTTTCATTTCTTCTATACAATATAGACTATCATAATTAATCAAATTAAGTAGGAGGTAATCTGATGAGTGAAGCAATTATTCACGGTATCATCCTTGCATTTGGTCTTATCATTCCATTAGGTGTCCAAAATGTTTTCGTCTTTAACCAAGGCGCTAGTCAACCAAATATTTGGCGAGCTGCTCCTGTAGTCTTGACTGCATCTATATGTGATACATTATTAATATTAATTGCTGTACAAGGTGTCTCCCTTGTCCTCTTAACTTTCTCTTGGTTAACAACCACCTTGTATATGATTGGATTTTTCTTTCTTATGTATATGGGCTGGGTTATTTGGAGAAGCGATCCTTCAAATGATGTAAAACAAGAAAAAAGCATGCCTTTAAAAAATCAAATTATTTTCGCCGCATCAGTTTCATTACTAAATCCACACGCAATTTTAGACACAATTGGTGTAATCGGAACAAACTCTATACAGTACATAGGAAGTGAGAAATGGGCTTTCACTTTTGCAACAATTATAGTTTCTTGGATCTGGTTTATTAGTTTAGCTTTTGCTGGAAAATTTCTTAAAGGATTTGACTCGACAGGAAAAACGATTATAGTATTAAATAAAATTTCAGGGCTACTCATATGGGGAGTCGCACTTTATATGTTAAAACAAGTTGTTTTTCCTAACTAATTAAAGAGAATTGCATGTTATGTAATTGGCATGCAATTCTCTTTCGCATTATGAAGTTGGTTCCGGTTTCTGTTTTAACATCATTTTATCTTTTGCTGGTTTAATCCAAATAATTGCTATGACAGCACCAATAGCAGCGAAGATGCTTGTTAAATAAAACACTTCATGGTCTGCCCCTTTCATAAAAAAAGAATACAGGGGTGGTCCAGCTGCTACACCGATAAATCGCATTGAACTATAAAATGACGTAACTGTCCCCCTCTGCTCTTTTTCAATCCCTTGTGTAATAAGAGCATCTAGACATGGTAACGCCATACCAATTCCTCCCCCCATAATAACGAGACAAAGAAGTAGCAAATAGATTCCTTTTAGAAATAAAGGTAAGAAGACAGATGCAGCAGCCAGTAAAAATCCAATATAGATACACTTTTTCATAATATCTTGTTTATCTCCAATTTTTTTACCAGCCATATATGAGCTAAGTGATAGTACAAGTAAAGGAATAGCGAGTACACACCCTTTCCATATACCATGAATATCGTACTTCGACTCCAGTATAGTTGACAGATAAAAAAGTATTCCGAATAAAATAAGCATAATAATTGCACCTAGTATAAAAATGGCAATTAACCATCTTCCCTTTTCTCGAAACGTAGAGATAATAGATTGAATAAATTCCTTAAGTGGTGGGGCTTCTTCTTCTTGTTTCTTCGCCTTTACTAGTACCAGTAGTAAAACAATCGATATTACACATAAAACTGGAATCGCCAAAAATGGTAAGAACCATACAATTGCTGCAAGAGCTGATCCTAATATGGGACTCAATACTTTTCCAAATGTATTTGACGTCTCAATGATTCCTAAACCTGCACTAACCTGTTTTTCATCTTTGTATAAATCACCGACACATGGTATGACAACTGGCATAGCACCAGCAGCACCTATCCCTTGAATTGCTCTTCCGATAAGAATCCAAACATAAGGGTTATCAACTTTCCATGATACCCATCCCGTTATCGCTCCTCCAATAGCTGCAATTAATAAACTTGGAACCATTACCATCTTTCGTCCCCATCTATCTGATAAATAACCAGCAATCGGTATAAGTATAATTGCAATGATAGAATAAATTGTAATTATCATGGATACTTGGAAAGATGAAATATGTAATTTCTTTTCAATGGTTGGCAGGATTGGAATAAGCATTGAATTACCTAGCGTCATAACAAGTGGAACTGATGCAAGTGCAATTAAACAACAGTTTTCTTTTTTTAACATGTTGATTTCGGAACCTTTCATCATATATTTCTTACCATATAATAGCCCTGGTGGAAATTATGTTTACATTCCACCAGGGCTATTTCATCTTTACTACTTTCCATTTACAACAAAAGAAATTGGGTAAAATATAGCATTACTCCTATTCTTTGAATCCTGTTCACAATATATCCATACCAATTAATTGAAAATAAAAAAGAAAGGAAGAATCCTTCCTTTCTCCTATAACCTTCTACATTTAGCGAGTATATCCGCCACCAAGCTGTTGTTCTGCCATCGCTACAAGGCGTTTTGTAATTTCACCGCCTACAGAACCGTTTGCACGTGAAGAAGTATCAGCTCCAAGCTGTACACCAAACTCTTGTGCAATTTCATATTTCATTTGATCTAGAGCTGCTTGTGCTCCATGTGATGCTAATTGATTAGCGTTACGATTTCTAGCCATTACCGATCACCTCCTTATATATATTAAACTGTATCAAATCCGAAATTAAATACATGGTAATTTTTGGTTATTGTTACTTTTAAAAAAAGAGTCTCTTAAACGAGACTCTTACATCATTCCATCTTATGAAGTTACTACTTCTAATTTTCTATTTGTTAATACCTTCATTTCTTCTTTCAAGATATCTTTCGCATTATTTCCAAACCATTCTAGTGAAGCAAAATGGTCAGTATCTTTCACTTCCTGAATGATTTCATCATAATTTACTATACCTTCAAATAATGGAACCATTCCTTTACGACTTCCAGCTGCGGCATATACATTATGAGGTTCAAACACATGTAAATAATCCGCTGACGATATATTCTTAAAATGGTAATGTTGTATCCACGGCTTTAGTCGACGAAAACTGTCTATCGGTTCTGCACCAGACTCCCATATGTGAAGAAAATCAAGGTTTATTTTCAAATATGGATGGTCTACTTCTTCTAACAATTTCAAAGTAGAAGGCAAAGTATCCGTTAATGTATTTGGGTGTGTCTCTAATAGGACATATATATTGTGCTGAGCAAATAGATCACAAATCATACGAATTCGTTTCACATACTCTTTTCTCTCTTGTTCCGAGAAATCCTCACTACCTTTTTGCCCAGCAAACGTACGAATTTTATTTGTATTAAACCAATTAGATAATGTTACCAGTTGTTCACATTTTTCCAGCGTTTTTTGAAAATCTGCTAATAATGATATATCTAAATAATCACTTATCATCGTAACTTCTAAATTTTTATCCTTTAAAAAATCCAGCTCTCTCTCTGTCGTTTCACGCTCTTGCATATATAAATTTTGTGCATGAGTCCCCCACAACTCAATCCCTTCAAAACCGTTTTCGTATGCAAATTGAACAATATCAGTAAATGAAATTAGTTGATGGCGAAATGAAATTGTACATAGTGAATATTTCATAGGTTTGAACTCCCTTATCTTAAATTCAGTTAGATTGCTTTAAAAAGTTAAGACAGACTGATTTGTTTTCATATCTTTCCATGACAGAAACTGTCTCTCTAATTCATCCTTAATTTGCAGTTCAATTGTATTCATTTCATCAAGCTTCTCAACAATTGTTATTAACATATCTTTATTTTTTGTCATTGCCATTTTGATTGCGCGGTACTGTACATTTGTAAATCCTTGTACAATGTCTTCCACTCGATCACACCAATAATCAAAGTCTTTCTCCGAATATTGTAACGTTTCACGGAAGTATGCAAAGGCATGTTCATAGCTATATTTACGTATTGCCAATACGGGTATTTGCTTTACTGCCGCTACGAGCCCGGAAAGTGAATACCCATCCTCTTCATTTACCATTTTTATAATTAATTTTTTTAATTCCATAGTTAGTTCATTATCATTCTTTTTGAATGTCTCCATGAAATAACTTTCTATCATCTCTTGTGTTGGCTCCTGAATTCCTTCTATATCAATGGAATAGCCTCCACCAAATGGGTTGTCTTTAACAGAATGGAGCACTTTTTCTCTTTCCATATTCCCTTCCCAGCGAAAATCAGGATCAAGCATGAGCCATTCATCTTCTTTCTCTGTCTTCGATATCATTAAATAATGAGGAAACGGTTTTTGATGAAACTTATTTTCTCTCTCAGGCAATAAAGACATATCAACCATTACAATTACGTAACGATTTTCCGGCTTATTTTCTACTAATTCTAAAAATGTTTCTACATTGCTACTTTTATCTTTTGAATGATCATACCACTCGTTCACTTTAACACCATACAATTTTTCATACCAGAGTAAGTAGTTATCATGGTTAATGTTTTCGGAATGATAAGAAATAATCCCGCCTTCTGTTATATCAAAGTCTCCATCCCATAATCCGAAATAAAATGGACGGAAATCTATGTCACTACGCCTTTTTATAATTTCACAAAAACAACTCACTAAACAGTGAACTTTAATTGAAGTCATACTCTCATCCACTTTCCTAAAAGGTTAGTTATTCACATTTACTGCTTGTAACGGTTGTAACTCTTCCATAAAGTCAAGCAAGGAGCCTACTGTAAGAAATGCCTTTGGATCTATCTCATCCTCTGGAACACATAACTTTAATTCCATTTCAATGTATACAATAAGCTGCAACATCATTACCGAATCAATATATAAATCTTGATTTAAACGCATCGTTTCTTCTAAATGCGTTACATTGTTCAGCTCCATTTTTTCTCTCATAATGCTTAATACTGCTTCTTTTAACATTTCACGACTCATGTTGTTGTCTCTCCCATCTCTAATAACTTCCGACTTACTTTCCCTGTTTTATTTTTCGGAATCTCTGCTACATTTTCAATTTCATGTGGCACTTTATAAGACGGTAAATGCTGTATGCACCATTCTCTTATTTGTACTGGTTCAATACGAGAGACTACTTTCGCTTTTACTATTTCTCCCATCACAGGATGCTTCCCGCGATATACAATTGCCTCTTGAATACCTTCTAGTCGAAGCATCGTTTCTTCCACCTCTATAGGAAAGACCTTTAGACCAGATACATTAATAACATCATCCATACGCCCCATAAATTGAAGGCCCCGCTCAGATTTATATCCTAAATCTTTCGTATAAATATCCTTTTCCGCAATTTTCACTATGATTTCTTCCGGCTCATTTTCATCTGAACCAATGTTAATACTTACATGAGGAAGTGGTTTTCCTAAATCTAAATGTGTTTCCATATCATGACATATACTAATGCAACCAGCTTCAGAGCATCCATACTGCTGCATCATATGTTTCGTCATCCCTTTCAGCTTGTAAAATAGCGTTTCTGGCAAAGGTGACCCTGATGTCATAATTTTATGAAACTGAAAAGTCCCTTGTGGAAAACTCCCCATAATATGTAGCATAAGTGGTACTGCATATATGATATGTTTTTCTGTATTACGAACTATATTTAATGCGAATTTAGGGTTTTTATTAGTAATGATGATAGGCTTGCTACCCCTCGTAATTGCAGATAACGTGCCACAAATTAGACCGTATGAATGTGAAACAGGAGCCATAACGATTGGCACTTCGTCTTCATCACATTTTAAAGCTTCATTGTAAGCAGCGATTTCCGTTTCAATTTCCGTCCATGCTCTACGAATCAGTTTCGGTTCCCCTGTTGTTCCTGAACTATATTGTAATAACGAAGGTTCTTCTTGCAATGGCTTTTCTACTTCTAATTTTATAAAGTCGTTACTTTCTACGTATAAAAGTCCAGTACAATTTGCACGCCTTGCCATTTCAATAGCTGTATCCTTGGGTGTATCTTCATGAATAAGTAGTACAGATGCTCTCTTTTCTCGTAGGAAAAACACAAGTGTAATAATATCAAATGGATCTTTTAGACAAAGGGCAAATCTATTTCCTTCTGCTTCTTGAAACTGTTCCATTTCCTCGTAAACTTGTAATTTCCATTCAAAATCATTTTTGCTATATTCTTGTTTATTAACGATTAGCATGATTTCCCCCTGTAACAACTGATTTTTGTATTTTAAGTTGCCTTGCTCTATACAATGGATTTGGAACTTCATGAACAAGTGATTCCACATCCATATATAAACGCCGCTTCGTTAATTGCTCTGCATGGAATGTAGGTGTATATAATTGTAGTGCTTCAAAACGTTCTTTCAAATGCGAAAATCTGCTAAAATGATTTTCTAGTTCTTCAACAACCATGATCCAAAATCTCTCTTCTTTCAATTGATATTCATCGGCCAGTACGAAAGCTAATTCACCTAGATTGAATAAGAACAGCGCATCTAAAACCATTTCTTGCAAACATTCAATACGATCCATTTCAAAGAAATCATTTATTTTTCCATTTGCATATGTTTTATGCATTTTCGTAAAATCAGGACATTTCTCGTATTCTTTCAAGTAAGGACGGTAAAACTCCAGCCCTTCATGAAAATCTTTTAATGCAATTCGGGTCGGCATTCCTTCTTCATGAACCAAAATCATGTTTTGCCCATGTGATTCTAACGCAATTCCATGTTCTACAACGAGGTGTACAACTGGTATAATTGCTTTTTGAATAAGCAATTGTAGCCAGTGTTCTACTCCATATCTCTTTAACCACGAATCAATAATTGGTGTACCATCTTTCCCCTTAGCATATAAACCGTTAAATGGAATTGCCTCTTCTTTCTTATCTAAATATTTGTGAACGCTTTCGCGCCAAATACATCCTAATGAGCCATATGTAGCTTTTTTATTCGCATCGTACGTAACACTCGAAAATTCATTTAACAAAATTAAACGCGATTCATCCCTTAAATAAGGATCATGATCTACTATATCTTTTAACCAATTCGATATAGCAGGTGCACTCACAACCGAATGTGTTTTTAATATACGGATAGTTGAAGTATTGAGTAAATTCATTGATAACTTTACATATGGTTTCGCTCGGTTCGTAATATTTCTTAATGTCCGCATCGACTGCTGCGCGCAATATTCATCTTCTGATTTCCCTAAATGAATAATATATTTATCCTGTATATGGTCAGTATAATTCGGAATAATAAAGTTCTCCCACTGCCAAGGGTGAACAGGCATAAACATATACTTCTTCGAATCACAGTCCATTTTTCGAATACGATCCATATACTCTTCGATTTTCTTTTCACCAATTTCTTCTTTAAATGTACAGTTATAACTCTCTTCACTTTCATATCCTACAGTCGTATATTTCTCATGAACTGCAATCCATATTATTTTCATTGGTTGCATAAATTCAAATCCATATTGAAAATTATCACGATATTGAAACCCTATACGTGCTTTATAACTAGGATGATATGGGTGTCCATCTATTAAATGACTTTCAAGCTCATCATAAGATTTCGCAAGGTAGTCTTCTTCACAACTTCTCTCATATTGTGCAATCGTATCTTTAAAGATTGTTTGTTCTAATTCTTGAATAAAAGAATCCAATTTCGTTCGATCCACTTGAACAATTCGAAAAATCTCCTGTAAAAATTGTGAAACAGATTGTATTTCTTCTTCCTCATCTTGAACTCTCATTATTAATGAGTCATGTAAACAAATACGCCCAAATGTCATACGTTCTTGTCCATAACATTGATACGTAACATTTCGATTCTCGTTATCGAGCCCTTGTATAATAAAAAGAATTTGTTCTTCCTTTTGTATACGAGTTGGTGTAATGATTCCCTCATAAATTAACGATTCTACTAATTGGCGTAGTACTCTCCTTCTCACAAAAATGTATTCTTTTGATTGGAGCGCCTTCAATATTTTTGTTTGATAAACCTCTTCTTTCATAAATCCCTCCGCTATAATACGGAATATCGAATTCCATTATTTGTATTACGTGAAATTTTAGCATTACTTATGAACGAACAGCCACTTCTCTTACGAGTGGATTATCTACTTGTACATAAATTGCTTGCTCTAAAGGATTTGTCAGTTCATCAACATCGAAAAATCTCGTTAGCAAGTTTGCTTTGCATGCCAACTTATCCTCTTCCAACAATTCTCTTAAAAATGTAGAAGGTTCACGGTTATATGGAAGGAATGATTCAAGTACAGACCTTAATTCAGAAAGAAGAATTTCCTCCTTAATTAATCCTGCTGTACCAAAACCGTTAATAAGTCCAAACATATGATTAAAAATTAAATAGTAACGAAACCTTTCATCTACAATATAATCGTCATATAAATTTCCAGTACGTTCTCCAATACCAGATAACTCATTATTAAGCATCTCTTTCATTGAATTACAGAAATAAAACCCTTGATTATCACGGAAATAATATTTTACTGGATAACCATCCTTTAGCTGAACAACACTATTTTGCTGATGAGCTTCTAATGCAACTCCATACTGTAAATACATCCATACCATTGGCTTTAAAGAAATATTTATATACCGCCTAAACCACTCTAAACTTACTTCCTCACAGCTTCTATTTTCTAAATCTGCTAAGTGATGAATAATATTCGATAAACGAGTACGTTCTCCTGGTATAGCATCTTGAACTAGTCCAGCAATTAAAGTAACGTCATTTGCATGTTCACTATAAAAAGGATTCTCTCGAATAATCACTTCAAATCCAGATTCTTGTGTTCCATAATTTAATGTAATAAAGGCTGGATCACAAATAAAATCAAAACCTGGATACTTTTCTAGTACTTCACCAATTGACGTATTTAACATTTCCTTCCCTTCAAGGCCACTCTCAAGTTCCTTCAACTTATTAATGCGCATTGAATTTGTTACTTTCACCGGAAATGAAAACTTAAGCATATATTTTGAATGAGGATGATATAGCGTCCTAAGTGATGATGTTGCCATATAATGCTTACCTACGGGACCGATATACTCAAGTACTCCTTGATTTATCCACTCTTGTACATAAGGTTGATGTAATAACCATTCTGCCTGAAGCGGATGAATTGGAATTAATGAATATTCATCTTCCTTACAGTATTTCACTATAAATTTCTTACTTACCATCTCATCTTTACTTAATTCTTCTTTTATAATCGTTGTTGTAGAATCTAATAATAATGATTTTTCACTTACTATACTTTTATGTGCGCGAAAATAATAAAGCTGGCATTCTCCTTTTAATTCTGGAGAATACATTGCACTTTTCCACTCCAATATACCTTGTCTACTTTTTGGGGTTGGATGAGTTAAATGCCCAAATAATAAAGATTGCTCCGCCTCTATAAAGGATGTATGAAAACCATATAATTCGGATGTTTCTTCTATCCTCTCTTTCAAAAAACCTTCAATATTTTGACAACTTTGAATAACTCGAACCATAAGTTCGGCGGGATTTGTACCCTCTCCATAGTTCATAGACATTTCTTTTATTAAAAACGTAATAACAGTAACATAATCTGCTTTTATGACATTCTTACTTTCTCCAATTTGATAATAAAATTGTTCTCCAAACAAATGACGATCTGTTGGTGATTTATATATAACTTCTCCATACAAAGTAATGTTTTGTGCCGACAACCGACAGCATAAATAAGTGGGGATAGTATCTCTTTGAAATGAATGGCAGAAAATATCCTCTATCCTTTTATCCTCCGTAATCCATTCTCCACTTCCTGTTTCTCTTAAATAACAATTTAAAAAGCTTTGTATTGTTGCATGTTCCGCGATTTGTTTCGCATGCTGCATACTGGTCCTCCTCTTTATATTAACGCTATCGGAATTTCATATTACAATTGATAATTGAATATCGTTATCAATTATGATTCTAATTGATTGTTATTATCAATTCAAGAGTATATTTCAGAATTTTTTTATCTGACTAAATTTTTCTTTTTTTCTATCATATCTTTAATCTTGTTAAAAACATGATTAAAAATATCTTCCTTTCAAAATAATTACTTAATATTTTCTACATTTTTCATTATTATCGATCCAAAACAATTAAAAAAGGTATACCTTTGATAGGTATACCTTTTTTAATTGTTTACATAATACTATTATTTTATATTAAATCCTGCAATTGTTTGTATAAAAGATTTAAATCTCTCCAGCAATACGCTGTTTCTTCTACCTGTACTCTCTCTAAAAATTTCGTATCAATTTTTTCAGGATTAAATTTTTCATAAAACTTTTTAGAAGGATTATTAGTAACAACCCAAACTAAAAGTGATTGCATATCATTGTTTATACATTCCGATAATAAAGCTTGAAATAACTTTTGTCCTATTTTCATTCCTTGATACGTTTGTAAAAGGTATATCGCATATAATTCTCCATCACAATTATATGTACCGGTTCTTTCGATTCCCCCATCGATGAATCCAACTATTTCTCCATTTAACGTCTCTGCTACAAATCTATATTGGTGATTACCTTCTTTTTGAAAAATGCTTTCCCACAATTTCTCTCTTTGTTCATATGTTATATTATCTAAAAATTCGTTAGCAAATATCCCTTTATACGTTGTTTTCCAGCTATCAGCGTGTACCTTTGCTATACCTGGTATATCATCTTTTATCGCTCTTCTAATATGTATTTCCATCGTTTCTCCCCCTTGTTTACTCATCATTATACCAATTTATTTCCTTAAAAATCCAAATAAAAAAAGAGTGAATTTACTTCACTCTTTTTTTACAATTATCTACTTTCAACCTCAACAGATACAACATGATCGATCTCTTTTAGTGAACTATATAGCTCCGTTGTATATAAATCTTCCGGAGCTAAAATAACCATTTCTAATTGCTGAGATGCTCCATTATCAATATCTTTAATTTTCACTCGCTTCACTTGCATATTTAAATTTTTAATTTGCTTAAAAATCCCATCTAACTCTCGATGCTCATTTACAGTAATCTTGATAGACAAGTCCTTTTGTCTCAATGAATATGGGCCTGCAATTTTCACAATTTGCGGAAGTACATTGATTGCTAATATAATTAAAACCATAGCAACCGTCGCTTGTATATAAAATCCTGCTCCAATCGCAATACCTAAAGCTGAAGCAGCCCATACCATAGAGGCTGTCGTTAATCCTGAAATAACATCATTACTTCTTCGTAAAATTACCCCCGCCCCAAGGAAACCGATACCACTTACAATTTGGGCAGCAAGGCGCATTGGATCCATATTCGTATGACCCGGTACAGAATAAACATTCACTGATTCAATTGAAACCATTGTAATTAAACAACTCGCTACGGAAATAACCATACTTGTTTTCACACCAAGCGGTTTATTCTTTAGCTGCCTATCTATCCCGATGAATAATCCTAAAAAAAGTGCTAAACCTAATTTGAATAAAAATTCATATGACATATTTCATTCTCCTTGCTTTACAATGTTTCCCTTCGAATATTTCACTATAACTCTTTTATGATATCAATTCCAGTCTTTTCTATTCATTTAACGACAAAAGCCGAAAAAACATTTTTTATTATAATGTTTTTTCGGCTTTTTCTATAGATTTTTCATCGTAATTAAGATACTTCTTTAATTTTAATTTGTGCATCTTTATAAAATGCTAATTTATTATCATTATACTCTTTTGTATGTGTATTAAATTGTTCTTTCGCCTTTTGCGTTTCCACATTTAACTCGTTAACAGTTTTAACGTTTTCACCAATTTCTTTTAACTTCGTTTCTTTTACTTTTAATTTTTCATACAGTTCTTTTTCAGTCGCTAACGCCTTCGTGTAATTCTCATTCATCTTTTGGAAGGCATCATAACGATTTTTATACGATTCTTCTACTGCTTTTGCTTGTTTTTGCAATTTCTTATCTTCAAGCTTCTCTATATTGCTTTGAACCGATTTCGTTTCCTTCTGAGCTTTTTCTAACAGTTCTCTCTCGTTTTTCAATACTTTTTCACGCTCATCTACATTTGTAGTAGCTTGCTCAATCTTCTTCGTAACTGCTTCATTATGTTCTTTACCTTCTTGTAAAATTTGAGAATATAGTTCTTGCCCTTGCTTTTCTAATTGCTCTAATTTTTTCGTATCCTCAACTAAAGATTTTTCTTGTGTCGCTGCTGCTTCAAAAGCCGTATGTAAATTTTCTTCTGGCTTTTCACCGAAACAACCTGATAATAATCCTACTGATAATGCTCCAACAACTGCTACTTTTCCATACTTCAACTTCAATTCCTCCAATTACATACGGTTATCATGCCAGAAGTTCACTGGGAAGTGACTCTCTTCATGATATGCTTCAAATTCATAACCTTTTTCTTTTAGACCCTTTAAAATTGCTGGCACAGCAGCAACTGATTGCGGGTGAATGTCATGCATTAAAATGACTTCTTGCGGTTTTGTTGCACCAGCTAATACATTTTGAGCGATTTGCGCTGCTGCTGCATCAACTGGTACTTTATTATATTTCCAGTCTAAAGAATCAATTGTCCAGTCCCACACTTTTAAACCATCCTCAACTACTTTATTTCGGAGACCTTCATTTAAACCAGGCATCGATCCGTATGGAGGACGTGTTAATTTAGGGGCTTTCCCAATAATGTTTGCGATTAAGCCTTGATCTTCTTTCATTTCATTAACATACTCGCCATTTTTATATAACTTCGCAAAATTGTGTGTCATACTATGCATTCCAACATAATGTCCTTCTGCATTTTCACGTTTTACTAAATCAGGAAACTGTTTCACATTCGCACCAATTAAAAAGAATGTCGCCTTCGCATCATGCTGTTTTAACATATTCAATAATTCAGCCGTATATTTTCCTGGCCCATCATCAAATGTAAGATAAGCAACTTTTCTTTCCTTTCCGTTAAAACGACTTGGTGCCGTTTTATTCATTTCAACTTTCGATTGTTCACTTGCAAGCTGCACTACATTTTCTTGTTTCGCAACAGCTTTTGCTGGTGAAGTAATAGATTGAAACATGAAATACCCAATAGCTACTATTGCAATCGCTATTAAAACAACTGCAACTCGTTTAATTTTAAAAGCCTTTTCCATTCTATCGAATTCCTCTCCCTATTAATCTTATATATAAATCACCCAATATAATTATACATCTATTTATTTTTATTACACTATATAAACTTTATATAAATTATAGTGGGAGTTTTATCAAAATTGTTGTTCCTACACTTTCTCTACTTGTAATACTAAGCGTACCACCATGAAGCTCCACCATTTTTTTTACAATAGCTAATCCAATGCCTGCGCCTTCAATATGGTTATTAATCTGATAAAATGACTGCTCTATAAATGGTAGATGCTCTTTAGCAATTCCAATACCTTGATCTGTCACCTTAATCATGGCTTGTCCTTCACTTTTGGTCGCTTCAATGTAAACTGTACTTTTTTCATTTGAATATTTAATAGCATTATGAATAATATTTAGAAAAACTTGTTTTAGTCTATTTCGATCTCCTACTAGTTCTACTCGTTCTAAATTAGCAACTAGATGAATCTGTTTCTCTTCTGATTTAGGAGTCAATTGCCAAATCGTCTCTTCTAGTATATCGTACAATTGCACTTTTTGTTTATATAAATTAAAATGATTTGACTGCAATCTTGAAAAATCTAGTAACTCTTCTACTAAATGAATCAATCGGTCTGTTTCACCTGAAATAATTCCCATACCTTGCTTTATTTCTTCATCTGTTAAATGATCTACTGTTTTTAATGTCTCACTCCACCCTTTAATTCCTGTTAAAGGTGTTCGTATTTCATGAGAAATAGAGGCAATAAATTCATTTTTCATTTGCTCAGCCTTTTCTATTTTATCGGCCATATAATTTAAACTATGCGCTAACTCACCTAATTCACCAGGATAATCCTCTTTAATTTGCTCCTTTAATGTACCTTCCGCAATTTGCGAAGAAGCATGAATAATAGATTCGATAGGTTTCACAAACGAATTCGCCAATCGTCTACTGATTAAGAATACGATACCTGAAATGACAATTCCAACTGAAATAGTAAACATAATAATTTCAATAATCTTTGCATTTACATGTGTTAAAATAGTCGTATATTTTAACACACCGATAGTTTGCCCTTGATGTACGAGTGGACTTAATACTTCTAATTGTTCCACGTTATCTTTCGTAGTAATAACTTGGTGATACATTTCCCCCTCTAGTAAAGAATAAGGAATGCTTACTTTACCTTCAACCTTTTGCCCACTTGACGATTGTATAATTGTACCTTGCCGATCAATCAATTGTAATTCCGTTCCTTCTAATTGGAAACTCTCAATTATTTCTCCGCTATATTCTTGCAAACGAATAAAATATAGTGAATTGTATTCAGAGAAAAAACGTGTGCTTGTCTTTGCATGCGATTCAACATATTGCACAATGCCGTTATAATAATATCGATAAATAGAAACTGAAAATGCTACTTCAAATAATACAAGCATTAGTGTAATGACCGTCATAAAATATAAAGTCACTTTCCGTCTCATCTTATAGTTTCCTTCCACACATATCCTTTTCCCCATACAGTATGGATAAACTCTGGTTCTGACGGATTACATTCTATCTTTTGACGTAACCGTCTCATATTTACATCGACTACTTTCGTCTCGCCTACGTAATTAGTTCCCCAGATCATATTTAAAATTTCATCACGCGAAGCCGGCTTCGAAGCCTGATTCATTAAATACTGTAATATCATGTACTCTGTAGGGGTTAAATCAACTAATTGTCCACCTTTATATAATCTTTCTTCTATGATATTTAACGAAAACGGACCAGACGTGATTGTATTCGTTTTTTCTTCATGTACTTCTATTCTTCTTAATAAAGATTGTATTCGTGCAGTTAATTCTACTGGACTAAACGGCTTTGCGATATAATCATCTGCACCAATTCCTAGCCCTTGTACTTTATCTTCATCTTGTACACGTGCGGTTAACATAATAATACCCATTTTTTTATTTTCTTCCCGGATAGCTTTACAAACTTGAAAACCATCAATCCCCGGTAACATAACATCAAGTAACGCCACATCAACAGTATGTTCACTTAAAATCTGTAACGCTTCTTCTCCAGTGCTAGCTTCTAATACATAAAATCCAGCACGTTTCAAATTTAAGACAATAAAGCTACGGATTGGTATTTCATCTTCTAAAACTAAAATTGTTGACATAATTCCCACCTCCCTACTCTTGTTGATAATCCGCTAGCGGTTTTATATATGCTTTCATTTTTTCAAATTTTTCTTGCTTCGGTACTGCATATACATGAGAAGCCGTTTTAACTGCTGCCTCGTATCCTTTTATTTTGAACCATTCTTTCCGCTTAAAAATATGGACTTCAAGCCATGTTTCATTTGTAGTTGCATCTATAAATTTTTGAACATCCGGTGCTTCTTGCTGAACTGGGACAGTTATTTTTCCAATTAGCGCTTGAGGGATTTTGACAAAATAACCTTTCTCTATATTGACATATCTTTCTTCTATCAGTTTAATTCCCTCTTCACTCCACTGTATATAACGCTCAAACATCGTGCTCTCTCCGTACGATACCTCCTCCCAACCTTTTGGACGCACAGTACGAACAAATTCAATAATGCCGTCTTCATTAACGTCTTTACTTTCCACAACATAATCATTGAATAAATCTTCTTTCCCGTCTATAGGTAGCCCCTCATAATGATCCTGATCAAATTTTGCTACATATGTTATACCTGAATGAGCCCCAACTCCTGCATCAATTACAACTGCCTTTGACTTGTTAGAAATACGTCCCATTTGTATTCGTTGGATACTATTTATATATGGATCAAATGTAACTTCAGACATAGTGTTAAACTGTTCAATGAACTCAACTTTCAATTGCTCATCTTTTTTATAAGTAACAAGGCTTATATCATTAAGGCCATTTTTATTTAAATCCTCTATAAATAACTTCGTATATTGCCGATTATAAATCTCCTTCATATCATCATTTTCTTCCGAAAAGACATACATTACATGTTCTAAAGATTCACGACTTACAGAGATTCCAATTAATAACTCTCGCTTCCCGTTCCCTGTAAAATCACCGACTTTAACGATATCTATATTCTCACCATCAAATGTATGAGTGGACTTTAATTTCCAGCCATTGCTGCTTTCCGCATAAATAGCTAAATATATACTCCGATCTTCATTCGGTACTTTATAAAATACGATCGCTTCTTTCTTATTATCTTGTTTAAAATCCATTGACCAAATCATCTGTTTATCTTTATTAGACATTGGAGTAAGCAACCGATAATTAACTGGCAAATCTTTATCTATTTGCTCTTTTAATTCATTAATCCACTTTTCATTTGCAGGAGCTCCCATTAAACTTGTTGGAGCTTCAGACATTTTACATCCAGTCAATATAAAAATGATTCCCAAAATGCTTATCCATTTCTGCATATGATATCTTTCCTTACTACAAATTTTAAGTATTTTTTATACTATGTGCCTCTCCAATATTCTCATACATATGAGTATAGTTTTTCTAATATAAAAAATCGTTACAGAAAAGTTACAACTATATTTCCATAAAAAAAGATTGGCAAAGGCCAATCTTTTTTACTATTCGTTTCGAGCTGGTTTTGGTGTTATACCCAAATGATCATTTAATTTTTTTGAAATATCTTTTACATTTTTTTCGTTTGGACTGTAATAATAAATACCACCAATACGTTTATCAGTACCTTCAATTTGCATTTTTTCCATTTGCAGGTCAGATCCAGCCATATTTTTCGTAATAGCAAGCATATCATCAAACGTTAAGTTTGTTTTCATGTTGTTATCCACTGCATCAAGTAAAGAGCCCATTTTACTAATTGATTGAACAGACATTGCTTTTTTCGCAATTGCTTCAATTACAAGTTGTTGCCTTTGACCACGCATTGCGTCACTATCAATTTTACGCGTTCTAGCAAGTGCAAGGGCTTGTTCACCATTTAAATGTTGGTAACCTTTTTCTAAATGGATCATACCTGCTTGGTCTTTACTATCTTGTTCTGTGAAAGTAACCGGTACATCAATATCAATACCACCAATTGAATCTACAATTTGTACAAATGACTCAAAGTTAAACTTCACATAATAATCAACTGGAACATTTAAAAATCTTTCCACTGTATCTCTTGTACTTTCAACACCGCCAAATACGTGTGCGTGTGTAATTTTATCTAATTTCTTTCTAGATGGAATATAAACGCGTGAATCACGCGGAATACTTACTAATTTAACGGATTTATCATCTTTATTAATTGTCGCTAATAAAAGTGCATCTGTCCGAACTGCTTCGCCGTATTGGCTTTTTCTCATTTCACTTCCGTCTACACCCATGATTAAAATCGAAATATTATCCTTTAAAGGTTCCACTTCTTTGTCCCTTTTTGATGACTTATCAATTTTTGCATATGCATCACTTACAACCGCTTTTGCTTTGTTATATATAAACGATCCATATCCTACTCCTCCAAAAATAAGTAGGAAAAATGGAATTAAAATGAACCATTTTATTGACTTTCGTTTAGAACGTTTTTTATTGCTTCTCGTATTTTGTTCTAATTCAGAGCTCATACCCATTCGCCTCTCTTTCTCTTTCCCTAGTATAATGTAAGTCTATTAATCTTCATATTGAATTTCCTTTCAATTACCTTACATTTTTGTAAGGTTACTTCATGAATCCAACATGTATTCCATTTCACATTATACTCTTGTGCTTATTTTTGGCAAGTCACTATTTATCAACTTAAAAAATACAATACTTCGGAATATTCGAATTTACATATTTATTATTCTGTTATTTGCAGGTAGTAAGATTTTCACCTCACAATTTAGCAAGAATAAAGAGTCAAGTTTGTGCCGTACCATCTTGATTGGTGATGACTAATAATCAGTGAGGGATAAATCCCCCACTGATTAAAGTTTCACTTTATTATTTCTCATTTGGTGTGTATATCATTTGCTTCCCATTATTATTAATTAAAGCTGACTTTGCTTTTATTTTCGTTTTTTCTATTTCTACATCTTTATTTGAGAAATTCACAATGATTTTAATATCTTTTCCATATGAAGTAGATTGTACTAGCTTATCTTCTGACAGATATGCAAAGTTCGTCATTTCTTCTTTTACTGCCTTTTCATGAACTTCATTCCAAACTTTCAGATGCTCTGTAATTTCTTTTTTATGCTTATTCCACTCTACTTCATCTAAATGGTACAACGGAGGAACATTATACAATAACTCATATAACATACGATTTCCAACCTCGTCCTTTACCTTCAAACTTCCCCATTCCCAGTGGTGCGTTGTAATAACCGAATCATTGTATACTAGTTTATATAATGGCACCGAATATACTGGATTTAAATATACTTGCTTATATTCTTCTTTTAACGGTACTTGTTTTGCATATTTTTCTGGAACATTTTGATTTGGTGACCAATATCCACCGACATAATACGGGCTTGTTTTATTTTTTCTCATATCTTCATCGTCCCACTTAATAACTGGTGTTTCAATTCCATGAGCAAATGCAATCGTACTACTTGCAAAATCATTTCCGCCCTCAGAGCCAACTACCATACCTTTTTCTTGTGCAATATAATCCATTCGTTTTAATCTTGCTTGTAAATCTTGTTCTTGTGTCGTTAAATGTTTTGTTGAATAATCATCATAAATTTCGCCCGTCGCGTCACAATCAATAAACCATGAATTATATTTAGGGCCATTTTGTAATATATCGTTCATTCGTTCTTTTACACTAGGAAGTGATAATGTCGGATTTAATTTTCGGCCTCTCCCTAAAAACCCTTGCACTTTCTCACCATTTTTCTTCGTTACAGTGGCTTCTTCATATAACGATGGGTCATTAAAAGAAGCTGTGTTCCAATTTTTATCACCTTTTTCGTGAATAGAATGGTAAGAATCATACGGACCAACTAAATATCCCATTTCCTTAGCTTCTGTAACGAAATTAGGCTGCATAAATCCTTGTTCCCAGTTCGGTAGACCAATCCACGCTTTGTCTATCCCTACTTTTTTCATTTCCTTTATTATATCCGTTCCATCTGCTTTACCCCATTTACTTACTTCTTCAACTGCATCACCGAGTACTGACTTTAATAAATGTTTATTTAAGCTATACAGCTCTGTCTTCGATAAATGATCTACACCTTTCTTTAATAACACACTAGCTTCCTGATTAACTTTCGGGAAAATATCCTCTTTATACAATTCCTTCATAGATAATACTTCGTTTGTATAGCGTAAAATAACATTTTTTTGGTACTTATCGATAAAGTCTTGTTTACTCACCTGCTCAAATACATTCAATTCCCCAGGCTCTGAACTATTCTTTTGAATAAGGTCTTTTATATGGCTAAACACCGGGCTATTTATTTGCTCTCTTAGCTTCGGCCAATTCACGTTACTTTCTGATAAACCATTTTGATTCCAAAAGTAAAAATGAGCTGCCCCGTAAAGTTTTTCGATTTCTTTATTTTTTCTTGCCTTTTCTTGTAATGTTTTAAATTCACCTTTTCGAGCAATATTATCCTTATACAGTTTAGCAATACTTACTGCATCATTATTTGTCACATATAATTGAAATCCATATGTTTTATTTTTATTTATACTCGGGAATTCATGTGTAAAATCAAACCCTATTTTCGGATCTGAATGAAATTTCAATTCATTATTAAACATATTGTTCGCAATATATACGATCGAATATTTAGAACCATTTAATGCAAAAAACTTCATAGAAAATGATTCAGCAAATGAATATGCATCATCCTTTAAAAACTTCTTCCAATTCTCATCATTACTCGGAATTTGCTTACCTTCCCATAACGGAAGTGTATAATTTTCAGCTTGCACTTTTGGCCATGTGAAACTTTCTGCACCAGTCGATTCCACTTCAATATTTAAGTGGTCTTTTTTCTTTTCTAAATTTACTTTTACTTTTTGATCCGGATATTCCCATGATGTATGATCCTTGTCTTTTTTCAAATTCGATACCTTCATTTTTGGTAACGGTTGTGATGCCTGTTCTTTTACACCATCATGTTCTACAGTTAACGTAAAAGTCTCAGGATTTACATCGTAAGTAAAATCTTTATACGTCGCTTTCTTTATTTTAGACTCTTGTAAAGCATCATTACCTTTTACATCACACCCGACTAAAGTCGAAAGTGACAATGTTGTAAGAAGACATATCGCTATCATTTTTTTCATCTTCTGCACCTCCACCACTGAATATACAGGAGGTTTGTTACAGGAATATGGCAAAAAATAATAGAGCTAGCATTATGCTAGCTCTATTATGAGCAAAAAAATTTACGTATTACTATAATCTGTTTAAAGAAAATATGTAATACAGGCAGACTTTAATCCTTTTTTTTTATTCTCACTAATAATTAGATCAAGCAAATCTAAATTCCATCAAGCTTTCCTTAACTGAAAAAGTAACTATATATAATATATCCTAAAACTAGCACTAAAATTAATATCCCTGTACCTTTCCAATTCATACCACCTGTCATATCAGCGGGGCTACCTGATTCCGCCCTGTTGAGTCCATCATTCAAAGAACCGGTAGGATTATTTTTCAATTCACTTTGTCTCATGCGTTCTCTTTTTTCTTCTGGTGACTCTTTTGAACTCATATAATCACCTCTAAAATTAATGTTTATTCCGAAAAATCCCCTTTAAAATAGATTCTCCATAACGTAAAGAAAGCTAGCGATGCTAGCTTTCTTTATAATCCAATATGTTCTTCCTTATTTACAGTAATCCCTTTATGATCAATTTCAAGCTCACATACTTTCATAGCTGCAAATACTCTCGCTAATTGGTCAGCTATTTCTTTACGCTTCTCGTACGGAGTTAAAATAAAAATGGATGGTCCCGCACCACTAAGCGCTGTTCCATATGCTCCGAATTCTTTTGCACATTTACGAATTGATGGTAATAACGGTACAAGTTCTAAACGATATGGCTCGTGGAAATGATCTCTTTCCATCATTTCACCTACAACTTCCCACTTCTTTTGACATAACGCAGCTACTAATACGTTACTTATCGCACTAGCCTTAACCGCTTCATGAAACGGAAACATCTCTGGTAATACAGATCGACTTTCATCCGTATTTAGCTCTTCATTCGGAATAAGAGAAATTACGCCTAATTCCTTACTTTCAATCCTTACAACCGAAACATTTTTTCCATCAAGTGCTCCGATTACAGTTCCACCTAAAATAGAAGCAGCGACATTATCTGGATGTCCTTCAAAGTTTGTAGCAATTTGAACCTTTTGATCAGTTGTTAAATATAAATTTCCAAGTTGATTCGCAAGCTCTATTCCTGCTACAATCGCTGATGCGCTACTTCCTAGCCCTCTTGTCAGCGGAATATTACTAGTAACTTCTATTATATGGGGTGATAAAGAAGGACATACTTTACATGCCGTGCTAACAATTAAATTTTTATCGTCTTTTGGAATTGAATCGTCAAAAGAATGTATCACTTGCCACTTATCAGCTTCTTCCTTTACACTTACTTCTAAATATAATGACAAAGCTATTCCAACAGAATCAAATCCTGGTCCAACATTCGCTGTACTAGCAGGAACACGAACTCTTAATGGTATCACGACATAATCACCCCTTTAATATGATCTTTAATTTGTTCTATATCATTTGACACACTTGCAATATCAAATTTATTAGAAGAAATTGCGATATCAGGATCTTTTAAACCATTTCCAGTTAAAACTGCAACAACTGTTTCGCCTTTTTTAATTTTTCCAGATTGAACATGTTTAATTACACCCGCTAATGAAGCATTTGATCCTGGCTCTGCGAAAACTCCTTCAGTTTTTGCTAACAATCTATACGCATGTAAAATCTCCTCATCTGACACCATATCTATTTCACCATTAGACTGTTCGGCAGCCTCTACTGCATACGACCAACTTGCCGGATTACCGATGCGAATCGCTGTTGCAATCGTTTCAGGTGCCTCAATGACATGTCCTTTTACAATTGCCGCCGCTCCTTCCGCTTCAAAGCCGTGAATTCTGGGCTTCTTATAGCCTTTTTCTTTCTCGTATTCACAGAACCCTTTCCAATATGCTGTAATATTCCCAGCATTTCCAACAGGGATAGCTAGAACATCTGGTGCGTTTTGCAACTGGTCACAAATTTCAAATGCCGCTGTTTTTTGCCCTTCAATTCGGTAAGGATTTACTGAGTTTACTAATGTAATCGGCTCTTCTGCAGCAATATTTCTTACAGCCTTAAGTGCATCATCGAAATTCCCTTCTATTGAAATGATCTCCGCTCCATAAGCAACTGCTTGCGCTAATTTCCCATGCGCAATCTTTCCTTCTGGTATTACGATAATACATTTCATTCCGAGGCGTGCCGCATATGCGGCAGCTGATGCCGATGTATTACCTGTAGATGCACAAATAATTGCCTCTGCCCCTTCTTCTTTCGCCTTTGCAACTGCCATTACCATGCCACGGTCTTTAAAAGAACCTGTTGGATTCGCTCCTTCATATTTCCCGTATAACTGAATTCCTAATTGCTTTGATATATTTAATAATGGAATCAGAGGTGTATTCCCTTCCATTAAGCTGACATCAGGTGTGTTTTCATTCACTGGTAAATAAGAAGCATACTGTTTTAATAGTCCTTTATACATATTGTTTTTCCTCCTCAATAATGTAGTAACTGTTTATTTCACTTGCGACATCTTCTATCGCCCCTAAAACTTGTTCGAATTGATATTTTGAAGTTCGATGCGTCACAACAACGACTTCTGCAAGTTCGCGATTTAAAGGTAATTGAATAACTTCTTTTAAACTTACAGAGTAATTAACGAAACATTCCGTTACTTTTTGCAACATCCCTGGCTCATCTCGTAATGAAATACGTAAGAAATATTTCGAAACTACTTCTTCATCTCCTTGTAATTCGTAAGGCTCTGGTTCTTTTAACGCACTTTTATTTTTCGGAACTTGATTCATATTTTTAACGATTGAAATAATATCACTTACTACAGCAGAACCAGTTGGTAACTTCCCAGCTCCAGGTCCGTAAAACATCACTTCCCCTACTGCTTGACCGTGAACATACACCGCATTGAATTCATTATTTACATTCGATAACGGATGATGCCTTGGTAATAAAGTCGGTTCTACACTTAAATGAATGGCTGATCCTTGTTTCTCTGCTTTACCAATTAATTTCATTGTAAATCCTAATTTTTCGGCCATCTCTAAATCTTCTTTTTCAACCTTTCGAATACCTCTAACTTGAACATCATCTAAAGAAACATTCATCGAAAAACCTAAGTTTGCAAGAATTGCTACCTTTCTCGCAGCGTCTAGTCCATCTACATCCGCTGTCGGATCTGATTCTGCAAACCCTAATTTTTGCGCTTCCTGTAAAGCCTCTTCATACGACCATCCATTTTGACTCATCTTTGTTAACATATAATTTGTTGTTCCATTTACGATTCCCATTATTTTTTCAATTTGATCTGAAGCTAGCCCGTCTGATAATCCTCTTAATATTGGAATCCCACCGGCTACACTCGCTTCGTAACATAGGTCACATTCATTTTTATTTGCCAGTTGCAAAAGCTCCGCACCGTATACGGCCATTAAATCTTTATTTGCTGTTACAACATGTTTTTTATTTTGTAAAGCCGTAACAATATGCTGTTTTGCTTCTTCAATTCCGCCCATTACCTCTACTACAATATCAATATTTGAATCATTTAGAACTTCATCTACATTACTTGTTACTACGATTCCATCAATGCAAACATCACGTTCCTTTTCCAAATCACGTACAACGACTGTCTTTACCTTTACTTCATATCCTGTATCAAGAGCGATCTTTCGATAATGTTCTTTCAAAATATGGACAACACCACTTCCGACAGTACCTAATCCTAATACCCCAACATTAATAACGTTATTCATTTTCTAATCTCCTCCTAAATAGTTTAATTGTTACACCTGTGAATCACCTTACTCTGCTTTTTAATCATGCAGGTGGTGGTTATTTCCGTACGTACTAATCGTTTCATGTTACCGCACCTCCTTTCAAAGTAATAAAGTGAAACTTTAATCAGTGGGGATTTTGTCCATTCCTCACTGATTATTAGTTGAACCAATCGGGCTTTTACGGACAGTTGATCTCCCGTCTTACTCCCTCGCATCCGCCAAATTTTGAGATGGGAATCTTACTGACCGTTAATGCGGGATAAAAAAACACACTCATCCCTAGGAAAGGGACGAATGTGTTTTCGTGGTTCCACCCTTGTTCCAACCTAGACTTACTTTCTTCTAGATTGCTCAAGTTCAGATAACGGCTGATACCGTCAATAATTACTAGATTACTCGTTCACTATTGAAGTTCAAAGGTGGTAAGATCATTTTTCGTGTTAGGAAGCTCACAGCCTTGTCTTCCCTCTCTGTAAACCGTAAAAATCATCTCATGTCCTTATCGTTACTTTTTCGTTCATGTCTATTTGTTAACTTATTATAGTTATCAACTTTTTAAAAAGCAAGCCTATTTTTCTTCACAATTTTTAAGAATATGAATAATTATATTTTAAAATAATAAATCATCTAATACAGATGTATTCTCTTGCACATATATTCATCACATACAAATTAACAATATTCATAGTTAAAGTCTCACTCTAAAACGTTTAGAGTTTCATACTTCAACACTATATTTAAAAAATAATTTTTAATACAATCTTTCCCTATAACTTTCTTCTAAAGAACGTGCAACTTCCTCTTCTGAAGCATTCACTTTCGCATGCTCCATTAACATTTTCGGTGCTGAAGGTAGCTCTGTTTTATTTAACCATGACTCTGGATCCCACATTTTTGAACGAATAAAAGCTTTTGCACAATGAATATAGCATTCTTCTATTTCAACAACAATTCCAAGTAACGGATTGCGTCCATTCGCCTGCATTTCTTTCAAAATTTCTTCATCGTTCGTAATATATGCTTTACCGTTTATTCGGAGTGTTTCCCCAAGGCCCGGAATAAAAAAGATTAACCCTACGTGCGAATTTGAAATTATATTTAAAATAGAGTCTATACGACGATTACCCGGTCTTTCTGGGATGATAATTTTATTTTCATTTAATACATATACAAATCCAGGTGCGTCTCCCCTCGGCGAAGCATCACACTCTCCGAATTTATTTGCAGTAGATAATACTAGAAAAGGCGATTTAGACAGGAAATCTACACAATGGTGATCAAGTGATGAAATAACTTTTTTCAAAGCCCGTTCACTTGGTTGCCCCAATATTTGTCGTAATTCTTCCTCAGTTGAAATTATTGATTTTATTTCCTTATTCTCTATCTTCACTAATAATCACTCCTTTTTCTTTATTTTCCCAAAATTCAATACAAATATTGTATAATAAAATTTGCAGAAAGGGGAATTAAAATGACAGAGTGGTTAACAATATTTGATCCTGAAAGAAATACACTTGGAAAGAAATTACGTGATGACGTGCATCGTGACGGTGATTGGCACGAAACATTTCATTGCTGGTTTGTAGAAAAAGATGCTGAGGATATGTTCTTATATTTCCAATTACGCTCTAATAATAAAAAAGAAGCTCCGGGTATATGGGATATTACATCCGCCGGACATATTATGCATGATGAAGATGTACTAATTGGCGGTCTACGTGAAATTGAGGAAGAACTGGGTCTTTCCTTCCAAACGAATGATTTAACATACAAAGGAATCTATAAAATAGATTATGAAATTTCAAGCCTTACTGATCGTGAGTTTTGTCATATGTATTTCCACAATGTAATAAAACCACTTCCATTTGCACCAGGTGAAGAAGTAGACGATGTGATGAAAGTACATGCGACTTCTTTTCTACAACTATTAAGAAGAGAGATTTCATCTTTAACGACTAATTCTGTTTTAAACAATAATCCGATAACGATAGCATTTGAAGATATTTATCCTTATGATCTTGAATACTATGAATTTGTTATAGTGCAAGGACAAGAATCGCTAAACAAAAATAGTTTATAAAAAAATAGGACTCCCAGCTTACTTTATTCGGGAGTCTTATTTTTTTATTGCTCAAGTATCTTTAATTTTTTCTCTACTCGTATAAATAATCGTATAATTAACAACAGCATAACAATCATAATCGCTATCATTGTATGTGGATATCTAAACAGTATACTAATAACACTTCCAATTAACATCATAATGAATCCATTTTGTTTCATCACTTCTGCACTATACTTGTTACCTGCATCCCATAATTCCTTATTTTCCATAGACCGTTTCGTACGGTAACCATATGCTGCGTTAATATCCGTCGGTGGATTTTTTTGAAGAATAAGTGCCGCAAGTATAAATATAATACCAATCAATATGCTCATTCCTACGTTTACTAGTGCATCCATCAATTATATCCCCCCCTAACTTACACCTTCATTATACTATACAACTTTTAAAATTCCAATTATTAACATTTTTATTTTCTCTCTTTAGATGTCTGGAACATACTTGGAAGTGTTACAAAACGTGCCCTTTTCGTTTTTAACTGTGGAATGATTTTGTCTAGCGCATCTACAGATCCTTGTAAGTGTCCACCTGGAGTTGAATGCTGAAGTATGACACTTCCTGGAAATGAATTCCCTAGCACATTATTTGTAATCGTATCCGCACTTACCCCTTTCCAATCAACTGTATCAACACTCCACTGTACAATCATAAAATTTTGCTCCGTCGCCCACTTCAATTGATTTTCAAGTATTTCACCATACGGTGGACGTATAAATTTAGGAGCATAACCAGCTAAACGATTTAATATTTCTTCCGTTTTTATAATTTGATTACGGTACTCAGCCTCATTTACTTTCGCTAAATTCGGATGATTATACGTATGATTACCAATTACATGCCCTTCATTCGCGATACGCTTTACTACATTCGGAAACTTTTCTGCATTTTCACCAAGTAAGAAAAAAGTAGCTTTTACATTATATTGTTTTAACTTATCTAAAATTTTTGGCGTAAATACTAAATCTGGTCCATCATCAAATGTAAGAGCTACTTCCGCTTTATTGTATGGTCCTGAAAATGCATACGCATATTTTTCAACCCATGAAAAAGGTGTCCATGACCCCCGATTCTCTTCCTTCACTTTGACTTGATCATTTTGCGGAACATTTAATACATACGGCACTGCGTCTATATAGTTTCCATAATAAAATGAATGATATGGCATATAAGCATACGAAACATTTCGTTCTAGTCCCCAATGAAATGGAACGAACATTTCTGGTGCGTAAAAATAATACATGATAAAAACCTCCCTAAAATTTCATATGTGATTCATCTGTACTTTGTTAGAGAAATTCTTATTCATGAACAAAAATAAGACTGTCCGTAATTAGGACAGTCTTACTGCTTTATACAATTAATAAAGTGAAACTTTAATCAGTGGGGGTTTTACTGCCCGTTTATGCGGGATAAATCGATGTACTACCTTTCGGCAAAACTTTCACATGTTTTAAATAGCTTGTCACTTTGTCATCATCATCTTGCGGGTATTGATATCCATATGTGTTAGCAATTTCGTTCGCAACTTCCCTAAATAAATCACCCATTACAAAGAATGACTCCCATATATTTTCATATTCTGCATTTGAAAATGTATTTCTAAATTGCTCCCACGTATCTTTTTCAACATATTGCTCGAAATGCTTACCAAACTTTCCGGTATTCACTGTAAAATTTGTTTTCATACCAATATGCCATTCTAGCATTACGATTAACATATCACGCATTGGGCCTTCAAGCATTCCTTTCGCATAAGAAAGTTCCTCGCGCCACAATCCTTTTCCTACATTTGTACTGCACCACCAAAATTCATTACAGCAATCCAAAAACTCTTTTTCTGTAGGATTTTTTATAACGTAATCTTTATCACTTGCTGGCGGAAATTCTCCAATACATTTGTCTTTATCCAGTAGTAATTTACTTAAACTATCCTGTCCAATAAATTTATTTATTAAATCAACTGGAACTAGCATTAAATCAATTCGATTCCCATCCATGAACTGCATTAAATACGGAAATTTCCCGTCTTTATCAGCTGGAAGTAACGACATTTCTTCCGGCATTTGCACAATCATTATTTCTCCAAATCTATTAATCCAACTATGATTACACGTAAAAGATTGTATATCTTTTACAACATAAATAATATCATAGTCTTGAAAACAATCTTTTTTCACATTTGGATTCACACGTGACCCATTCATGATGACAGCTCGAATTCTTTCATCCTCTTTTGCTGTATTTATAATTAAGTCTAACATTTCTTTTTCAGTTCTCATCTTCTTATAGCCTCCAAGTTTTTAATATATAATATAAAGCTATGTAAATTGGAGGTCCACGAGCTAAATTCGTTGTACAAGATACACGTTATAATTTTTGAAACTTCTTTTTCATCCCTTTTTCCTCCTTACATTACTCTGTTACGACTGCAATTACAAACCCATCGTACCCTTTACTTCCTACAGTTTGAAGCGCAGTAGCACTTACACGCGGCTCAGCAGCTATTAGCTCATAGAAATGGCGTATCCCTTGTACACGAGGATCGCTACTAGTATTATCAATAACTTCACCTTCACGTACTACGTTATCCCCAATAATTACAGTACCAGGGCGTGATAGTTTCAGTGCCCATTCAAAATAAGCAGGGTTATTTTGTTTATCCGCATCTATGAAAATAAAATCAAATGGTTCATACTTCTCATTTTCTATTTGTTTTAAAGAATCTAACGCTAATCCTAATCGTATTTCAATTTTATCATTCAAATTGGCACGCTCAATATTGCTCCGTGCAATTTCAGCATGCTTTTCACTTGCTTCTAATGTAACAATTCGCCCTCCAGATGGCAATGCTCTTGCAAGCCATATTGTACTATATCCGCCTAGAGTGCCAATCTCTAAAATGTTACGCGCTCCTTGAATTTGTACTAATAGTTGTAAAAACTTCCCTTGAGTTGGCGATACATCATGTGCCGGTAAATTAGCTGAAGCATTTGCTTGAAGAACTTCTTCTAATGTAGAGTCTTTCGGTATTAATACATCACTCATATATTGATCAACAGCCGTCCATTTCTCAATCGTACTCATGGAAATACCATCCCCTTCAAGTTTTTCATGCTTTTCTACCATTCACTTCACATTATACCGACAATTCTGCTTTACATACAAAAAAATAAAAAAGGGACACCCATTCCATTACAGAATAGATGTCCCTTCTTTGTTTATAAATTTACCCCTTACGGATTAGTAGACCAAAGTCCTGCTGATTTAATAAATGTACGTTTATTTAATTTCAGCTGCGCTACGATAAACTCTGCAATATCTTCCGCTTGCATTACTTTATCAGGGTTTCCATCAGTTAATCCTAAGTCTACAGCCATGTCAGTTGCTACTGTACTTGGTGTTAAAGCTGTTACACGGATATTATGTTTACGAACTTCCATCGCTAACGATTCTGTTAAACCAAGAACACCAAATTTAGAAGCACTATATGCACTTGTTACAGGTGCACCTTTTTGTCCTGCTGTAGATGAAATATTAATAATATCACCAGATTGTTGTTCAATCATACTTGGTAAAGCTGCACGAGTTGCATAGTATACACCCATTAAGTTTACTTGAATGATTTTTTCCCAATCAGCAACTTCTAATTCTAAAAACTTACCGAATTTAGAAATACCAGCGTTATTAATTAAAATATCGATAGATCCTAAACCGTTTTTTAATGTTTCAATTGCAGTAGTTACCTCTTCATATGAAGATACGTCAGCAGTCGCAATAACAGCTTTTACGCCTTCTGCTTCTACTTCTTTCGCAACTGCTTTTAAGTTTTCTTCTGAACGAGCTAAAAGACCAACATTTACGCCTTCTTTCGCTAATGCGATCGCTACAGCGCGACCAATCCCTCTACCTGCTCCTGTAATTAAAGCATTTTTTCCTTGTAATAATTCTGCCAAGTGTAACACTCCTTAATCTTCTCAGTTGTTTATTATATTAAAAGTGTAGCTATGTTTATGTAAAAAGGCAATGATGCACTTTTATGTGCGTAGGTTACTTATAGGTAACTATAGTAATGGTAAATGCATTTTTCTTCATGATTTGGAATACGCACAATAAATTCTGTACCATTTCCTTCTACACTCTCAACTTTTATTTTTCCTTGATGAAGGTCGAGTACTTTTTTTACAATTGCTAGACCTAATCCACTTCCTCCATAAGCACGGTTTCGTGAAGAATCCGCTTTATAAAAACGTTCAAAAATATGTTGTTTCTGTTCTTCGGATATACCAATTCCCGTATCATGAATACTTACTTCCAGGAATTCTTTATGTTCTTTTAAATGAATTGTAATCGTGCCACCATTTGGTGTGAATTTAATACTGTTATGAATTAAATTAATCCATACTTGGCTCATACTTTCTTTGTCTGCGGTAACACACACTTTATCCATATCAAGATCTAGCTCAAGTTCTTTTTCATCCCAAAGAGGCTCACTATTTAACACAATTTGTTTCAACTGTTGATCTAATCGATAAGTAGCTCTTTCTGGTGAATACTCCTCTGACTCTAAAAGTGTTAGCTTCAATAAATTTTGACTCAATTTAGATAATCGCGTTGTTTCAGTTTCAATAATAGTAAGATAATGTTTTCTTTTTTCAACTGGTAGATTATCATCTTGTAGCGCTCGAGCAAATCCCTTAATAGATGTTAATGGCGACTGTATTTCATGAGAAACATTCGATACAAATTCTTGTCTCATTTTCTCCATTGCATTAAGTTCATCCGTCATATCGTTAATACTTTTTACAAGCACACCAATTTCACCATCATACTTTTCTTCATTCCGTATTTTTACAGAGAAGTCCCCTTTTGCAATTTTTTGTATCGGTTCAATGATCGTCCAAATCATCGCCTCTCGCTTCGGTCTCATTAAAATTCCGATTAATGTCCAAATAAGAACGATAAAAACAAAGCCGACCATATCACTAATTAGAAAAGTAATAAAAGGCGATACGTTTATTTCAAATGCTTTCATTACACTAGACGATACAAAAAAGGCTATTGACCAAATTATAGTAAGAAAAGCAAAGAGCGCTACTATCGCCCCCATTACTTTTAACATCTTCATCTTACTCATTCTTTCTCTTTTTCTCATTTACTTACCTCTAAGCGATACCCTAAGCCCCTTATCGTCCTTATACTAAACTTTGATAGCTCTTCTTGAAACTTTTCACGCAACCGATTAATATGAACGTCTAGCGTGCGTTCATTCCCTTCAAAATCATATCCCCATACGTCTTCTATTAATTGCTCTCTTGAACAAGTTCTTCCCGCTTTAGATCCTAATGTAAAGAGCAACTCAAATTCTTTTAGCGGCAGCGTCACCGTTTGTTCTCCAACGTTAACTTCAAATGTTTTACGATTTAACAGTACATTCCCAACTTGAATAGATTGCGATACTGTAATTTGGTAACGTTTCAATAATGCCTTCACTCTCACAACTAATTCTAAAGGATCAAATGGTTTTACAAGATAATCATCTGTTCCGAGGTGAAATCCTTTTACTTTTTGAGATGTTTCACCTTTAGCAGTCAGCATAAGAATTGGGATATCATAGTATTTTCTTAATTCATAACATAAATCAAACCCATCCATATTTGGCATCATAATATCAATAATCGCCATTTCGACTTTCACTTCTTCTATTTTTCGAAGAGCATCTAATCCATCAACGGCCTCATATGTTTGAAAACCTTCTCGTTCCAAAAATACAGAAACAAGTTCTCTAATGTGCGGATCATCATCTACAATTAAAATTTTGGGTATCAAGGAATCATATCCTTTCTGCTTAACATACTTTTTAGCACTCTAAAATCAACAAACAGTGAAGTGCCCCTTCACTGTTTGTTTTCATTCTATAATGCTCCTTCTTTAATTTTCAATTGTTGCATTGCAAATTCACGGTACATGTCATGTGTCCGTAATAACTCATCATGTGAGCCACTTCCTGTAAGATTCCCTTTTTCAATAAAGATAATTTTATCTGCATCTACAACAGTAGAAAGTCTATGCGCAATAACTAAAGTTGTTCTACCTTTCATTAAGTTATTTAACGCCTTCTGAACAACCGATTCCGATTTACTATCAAGACTTGACGTCGCTTCATCTAACATAAGGATTTGCGGGTTTCGTAGTAACGCTCGAGCAATCGCAATTCGTTGTCTTTGCCCTCCAGAAAGCTTCACACCACGCTCTCCAACTTCTGTTGCGTATCCACTTGGTAAATCATGAATAAACGCATCAACATACGCCATCGCTGCTACTTTTTCAATTTCTTCATCCGTCACTTCACCCTCAACACCGTAGCAAATATTATCGCGAATCGTTCCATCAATTAACGGACTATCTTGTGAAACGTAACCAATTTGACGTCGCCATGATTGTAATGAATATGCTGTAATTGGTTCTTTCCCTAATTTTATGAAACCACTAGTTGGCTCATAAAAACGTTCTAACAGCGAGAATAAAGTTGTTTTTCCGCTACCACTTGGTCCTACAATCGCCGTTACTTTTCCAGACTCAATCGTGAAGTCGATATTTTTCAAGATTTTCTCTTCTTCGTTATACTCAAAATGTACATTTTCAATAACGATTGGCTGCTTCGCATTTGTAACATTCATACCTGTTTCATGATCTTCTACTTCATATTCTAAAATCGTATTAATTCTTTCGGTTGCACCAATTGCTTTTTGGAACTGAGTAAAGAACATTGATAACTGACTCATTGGCATAATAATTTGAACCAAATACAAAATAAATGCTACAAGTTCACCTGTTGTTAATGCACCACTAGAAACTCGCATTCCACCATACCCTACGATAATAACAAGCAATGCCATTAAAACAAACGACATAACAGGTGAAATTAATGCTTGCACTTTTCCTTCTTTCAAACCAAATTGCAATAATTTTTTGATACCTGTATTACCTGTTTCATATTCTTTTTTTTCCGTATTTGAAGATTTTACTAAACGAATTTCTGATAGTACTTGTGTTAATACACTAGTAAAAGAAGCCGTTTCATCTTGAAGTGCTTTTGAAATCTTATACATTTTCCGTCCAAGTGGAACTAAAATTAGTACCGATAATGGAATAACCGTTAAAAGTAAAATTGTCATTTTCCAGTCTAAAACAAATAATACAATTAATGACCCAATAATTGAGATACCGCCTGTTAATAAGTTTGACAAATGCTCAGAAATTAATGTTTTAACAACACCTGTATCATTTGTCATACGACTAATTGTATCTCCCGTTCTGTTTTGATCATAATAAGACACTGGTAAAATAAGTACCTTTTTCCACAATCGTTCTCTAAGTCCAGCTACAATTTTTTGTCCAATATAATTCAGTAAATAAATTGACAATCCTGCAGCAATTGTTTGAATAATAAAGAATGCAATTAATCCAACAATTTGTCCCGTACTAATTGAAGAAAGTGAAAAATTATCAACTAAACCTTTTGTCAGCATTGGAATAAACAAACTCGCTCCAGTAGAAAGTAAGCTCATTATTAATGCAAAAATAAGAATGCCTTTCGGTGGATTTGTATCTTGAATGAGACGTAAAAACTGCCTCCAATTCCCTTTTTTCTTTTCTGTATTCCTAACTTCCATTGTCGTTCATCTCCTCGTTATAAACAAAACTATTCTTTCTAAAACTAGAATACGCTATAAATGTAAACTGAATGTAAACACACTTTTTTCTAATTTTACAAAATATACATATAAACTCATCTTTACAACAAGTATAAATATCTGATATTATTACCTGGTACTTATTATTATTCTATGTAAATTATAGACTACGCATAGAAAATATATAACTAATTTTATCAATTAGCTAATTTAAAACACTATATAAATCTCCAGCATTGAAAGGAGTATCCTTTTTGCAAACAAATAAACATTCCGAAAAGGAAACAATCATTTTTATTCATGGATTAGTTGGAAATCGCCGCGCCTTCAAAAAAGAGCATAAACGATTTTCTGCCTCCTACAACATTATAACTTATGATTTATTAGGTCACGGCGACGATAAAGGAGAAGCTATCGACTTTTCAATACAGCGCCTCGTAGATCAATTATTGAACTTGTATGAAAAAGAGGGAATTAAAAAGGCTCATATTTGTGCTCTAAGCTATGGCTGTTATATCTCTACGACATTTGCACAAATGCATCCAGAAAAAGTATTGAGTATTTGTCATATTGGTGGACATTATAATAACCCTTCCCGTTTATATAATGTTTTTCAGAATTTTTGGGAAAAACGTGGTGATGAATATTCATCTTGGCTTTCTCAGTATGCTAGTACTATTTTTCCAAGTGGAATACTAAGGGCAAATCCATTCGCTGTTATTTCACGAAATATTTATTACCGTTTCGGATTACAATTACACTCGTCCATTATTGCTGAGTCATTACGACACCGCTTAGAATTCGACTTAAAATCTAAATTAAAAGCACTTCCCCATCCTATATTATGGGTGATGGGAGAACATGATCATCTCTATAAATCTTGTCTCTTTGATTTGAAGTCCATTCTTCCGAACGTTTTATATAAAGAAATTCCATTAGCAGGTCATGCAGCAAACTTATTCCGTCCAAACTATTTTCATGATTTATATGCTAAGTTTTTGCATGGAAAATTGACATAAAGTGAAACTTTAATCAGCGGGGATTTGTCCATCCCCGCTGATTATTATCCCGCAAATAGCAGGATAAATACTACTATACTGTTAGTTTATCCAACTATGAAAAAGGCTTCCCAAGTTTCCCTGGAAAGCCTTTTCTCTATACGAAAAGTATATAAAATACTTTTTCTTAGTATGCTTTTGTGTAACCTAATAGGTGCTTACTCCAGTAAGAGTTGCTTACAGAGCTAATGCGTACACCAGTTGCGTCAGTTTCTGCACTGATGAACTGTCCATTACCTAAGTAAACGCCCATGTGAGAAGGACCTGATTTATAAGTATTTTGGAAGTATACTAAATCACCTGGTTGTGGACTGTTAGTCTTTGTTTTAGAGCTCCAGTATCCAGCAACTGTTTGACGAGCGCCTTTATGACCAGTTTGATTTAATACGTAGTGAATGAATCCACTGCAGTCAAAACCAGCAGGTGTTGTACCAGCAGTTCTGTATGGTGAACCATTTAAAGATCTAGCGAATCCAGCGATTGAAGATGTATCTCCACCTGTTGGTGCTGTTGGTTTTTGTACTTGGTTCGTACCTTGGTTACCACCAGTAACTACATTATTCACTCCGCCTTTTACAAACTTAACAAAGTCTGCACTTACGTAACCAGTGCGGCCATTATGGTTAATTTTATACCAACCATTTTCAGCGCCAGTAACGTTTAATACTGTACCATTTGTTACCCCACCAATTACAGGGTTATATGTAGCTGGACCTGTACGTACTTTTAAAGCACCTGTGTTAACAACATAAGATCCACCAGTTTGAACTGTAGTAGTATTGTTGTTGTTGTTTGTAGTTGGTTGCTGAGTTTCGTTAGATACAGCTGAACCACCTTTTGTTACGAAGTCTTTACTTACGTATCCAGTTCCACCATTGAAGTTAATTTTAAACCAATCTTGAACTTCACCTACAACTTGAACTGTTTTTCCTTTATTTACAGAACCTAAAACAGTATGAGATGCACTTGGGCCTGTACGTACGTTTAATGAAGAAACGTTTACTGTGTAAGTACCTGTTCCTTGCTGAACAGTAGTAGTAGTTCCTTTATTGCCACCAGTTGTTACGAAGTCCCCACTTACATAACCTGTTTGACCATTTACACTAACTTTGAACCAACCGTTTTCTTGTCCAATTACTTGAAGTACTTGACCTGATTTCACTTTAGAAATAACGTTATGTCCTGTACCAGCACCTGAACGTACATTTAATACATCAGCTGTTACTGTGTATTTTAATTCAGAAGTTGTTTCTACCGTTTTTGTTTCAGTTACAGTCGTTTGAGTTTGAGTTTGTCCATTAATTTCTTTTAGCGCATCATTTGAAACTTGTGCATGAGCAGAATCCATTCCAGGAACTGCTACACCTACTACAGATGCTGCTGCTAAACCTGCGATTACTTTTTTCATAAGTTGTCTTTACTTCCTTTCCCTACTATCCTCTTGAGAAAACTATAAACTTAGTACTTTACAATATTATCAAAGTAAAATATTCATCCAGTTCCATTTTTTAGCAAGAGTTTTATTTTTCACACATCGTTTATTTTAAACGATTGAAGTGAATTTAGTGTGAACTTCATGTGAACTTTATCATTAAACAGTGTGTTTTTGCAATGCTTTTTTCAAATTTCTTATGTATTTCATTGAAAATTCGACATTCCATTCATTATCTTACTATATATTTTTCTTTTGCTATCCACTTTAAAAAACTCTATTAATCTAATACAATGCAAAGAATGTATTTTCTAGTAAAGTCCCTTCCATGAAGCATACTCTTATCATGACAAAAAATGCTTTTTTTATCAATAGTATAATATTTTTAGAAAACTATTTTTGATATTATCCATCGTTTTTAAAAGATTTGACGATTTGTAAGATTTAACTCCAAAAATTCTGTTCTAATTTGACGAAAATACACATTCCACTATCTATTTTTCACTATCCATGGAATTTTCAGGATATTTATATTATCATATATAAAGTAGGATTTTAATCCATACAAATTTTATTCACCCCACACTGAAACCAATCGAACTTTTACAGGTCGGTATTCTATACGTATCATTGAATTTTGATATGGAAGCCTTACTGCCCGCAAATAGTGAGATAAAAAAAGGAGATATATTTATGAAAAACATAATAGATGATCCTATAAATAAAAATATAGAACTGTACTATGCTTTTTTTCAATTCGTTTCAATTATAACATTACAAAAAGTATCAACTATTGAAACACGTAAAAACAAATTAAAAAATCAGATGAAAAATTCCTACAAAAAAAATCCTTACTACTTATAAAAGGTGAACAGATTATATCTCTGTTCACCTTTTATTTTTTATTTTATTTGTAAATTTTCACACGAGTTTCTAATGGCTGATATTCTTTATCTCCTGCCGAAACTACCGGTTTACCAAATGGCATTTGCGCAGTTAACTTCCAGTTTTCAGGTACATCCCATTCTTTTTTTACTTCCTCATCAATCAACGGATTATAATGCTGTAGTGTAGCACCAAAACCTTCAATCTCTAATACTGTCCAAATCGCAAATTGCAACATTCCAGAAGATTGCTGAGACCATGTAGGAAAATTATCTTTATATAGTGCAAAGTTCTCTTGCAAACTTTCTACTACTTTACTATCTTCGAAATACAAAACTGTTCCATAGCCACTTTTAAATGCATTCATTTTCTCTTCAGTAGGTGCAAAATTATTTTCAGGCACAATTTTTCGTAACGTTTCTTTCGTAACATTCCATAATTTGTCGTGTTGTTCACCTAGTAATACAACAACTCTTGCACTTTGAGAATTAAAAGCCGAAGGTGTATGTTTCACAGCATGATAAATCACTTCTTGAATTCTTTCATCAGAAACTACTTGCTCTTTACTAATCGCGTAAATAGATCTTCTGTCTTCAATTGCTGAGTAAAAATCTTTTGCCATTACAATTCCCTCCAATTTTCATTTGAGGCAGTATCATATGTACGAAGCATATAATGCCTCTCGAACTTATTATTAATAAGTTCTTAACTTAATAATATCAACAAACAAAAACAAACTCAAATGATATCACTTGAGTTTCCACTTCCTATACGTCAAAAAATAAAAAAACAGTTTATTGTCACCAAAATCAAGGTTCAATAAACTGTCTGTCTTATTTTTATAACAATCTAAATTACTTCTTTCTTCACCTAATTAAGCAATTGAAATGCATAGGACATTAATTTATTTGTTTCTGTAAAACGTTTTGTTTTACTTTTTGTCCCCATAACAACTGTAATAACACGATTATCGCCTTGTTTTGCAGTACCTGTAAAACAATACCCTGCGCTATCTGTAAACCCTGTTTTTAAACCGTCTATTCCTTCTATATATAAAGCTTTATTATTTTTGTTTAACATCTCATTTGTGTTTGTAACATTAATATTATTAAATGCTAACTGACTTTGACGTAAGTGAGTCACTTCTAATATCTCTGGGTAATCTTTTATAAGATGGTACGCTAATTTCGATACGTCAGCTGCTGTCATTTTCGTTTCACTTCCGTCGGGCTCCTGCAATCCGGAAGCATTCGCGAATTTAGCTTTATCTGACATTTCTAACTGCTTTGCTTTTTCATTCATAAGTTGAACAAAGTTTTTTTCTGTCTTAGCTACATGTTCCGCTAAAGCGACAGCCGAATTATTAGCCGATTCAATCATTAACGCATGATATAAGTCCTTAACAGTTAATGTATCATTTGCTTGCATCGGGATTTTTGCACCCTCTGTTTGTGCCGACTTTGCACTTATTTTCACTGGATCTTCCCAGTGGACTTTCCCATTATGTATACTCTCTAAAACGAGATATGCTGTCATCATTTTTGACATACTAGCAGGGGCAACAGCTTCATTTTCATTATTTTGATAAATAACTTCTCCATTACTCGCATCGATAATAATAGCTGCTTTTGCATCAATTTCTGGTGGTATATATTTTGGTGGAACTACTTTTTCAGATAGCCCTGTTTTAGGTAGCTCTGCCACTTGTAAAGGCTGAGTATCTACATTTGTTTCACTCTTTTGAACTCCTTGGAAAAAGAACCAACATATACCCAGAATTACTACTAACAGGATTGTTAATCTTCCCCATTTTAACCGCTTCATTCTAAAACTCCTTTAACAAACCTTTTATACACTCATGTTTAACCATAACAACAATTACTTTATATCGTCAAGGTAAAAAGCATATTTATTCATCTATAACAATTATAATTTCAACCTCGTTCTCTTTTTCATATGTGTTACACTAAAAACAACGAAATATAAGAATATTCAATTACATTTAAACACAAAAAACACTATATAATAGAAAGGATTTATACAAATGATACTTCCAAAAGCATTAAAATATGGCGATACCATTGGCATCTACTCTCCCTCTTCACCAGTAACCTATACTTCTCCAAAGAGATTTGAGCGCGCAAAATTATACTTACAAAAGAAAGGATTTCATATATTAGAAGGTTCACTAACAGGTCAATATGATTATTATCGTTCCGGGAGCATTAAAGAGCGTGCTGAGGAATTAAATGACTTGATTAGAAACCCTAACGTCTCTTGTATCATGTCGACAATTGGGGGACTGAATTCAAATTCATTATTACCTTATATTGATTATGAGACTTTTCAAAAGAATCCTAAAATAATGATTGGCTATTCAGACACAACAGCATTATTACTAGGTATTTATGCAAAAACAGGAATTCCTACATTTTATGGTCCAGCACTTGTTCCTTCTTTTGGTGAATTTGAGCCTTTCGTAGATTGCACGTACAAATATTTTGCGGATACTTTATTAACTGATCAACACCTTCCTTACAACATAAACCAGCCGTTATTTTGGTCAGATGAATTTATTAATTGGGAAGAAAAAACGAAAGAAAAAGATCTTCGACCGAACAATTGGATTTCAGTAATGGGCGGAAAAACTACTGGACGTATTATTGGTGGGAATTTAAACACTATACAAGGTATTTGGGGTAGCCCCTATATGCCACTTATTCAAGATGGTGACATTCTCTTTATTGAAGATAGCTCAAAAGATGCAGCTACTATCGAAAGAAGTTTTTCATCACTTAAAATTAACGGCGTTTTTGATAAAGTTTCAGGTATCATCCTTGGAAAACATGAGCAATTTGATGATTGTGGTACAAATAGAAAACCTTACGAAATATTATTAGAAGTATTACAAAATCAAAAACTTCCTTTTCTAGCCGATTTTGACTGTTGTCATACTCATCCAATGATTACTTTGCCAATAGGTATTCAAGTAGAGATGGATGCAACAAATAAAACGATACAAATTATAGAACAGTGGAAAATCTAACTCTACTAGCTCTATTATTTTCAGCTCTAAAGCTACGCATTGCCTTCTATTGTTTTACATTAGAAGACATGATACTATATATTTTGGAATGTGAAGAAATAAGCAAAAATCATTTCAATATGCCTTTTATATATAATAAGAAGCTATTGATTATATACATCGAGTTTACATACGTGTATATAAAGTAAAAGAGAGTGAATATATGAAACCAACTATTAAAAACTATGTATTTCTACATGTAGCCTTCTTGATATATTCTATCATTATGGTTTACATGAAATGGGCATCTCAATTCCCTATTGCATCAATTTCATTTTTTATTGCTTACTTCGGACTTGTTGTACTTTTATTCGGATATGCAATTCTATGGCAACAAGTCATTAAGAACTTTGAAATTTCTAGAGCATATTCACACCGTGGGATTATCATACTATGGTCAATGCTTTGGTCAGTATTCCTGTTTGGAGATACGATACAGTGGAATCACATACTTGGCGCAGCTATTATTATCGTCGGAATTGTGGTGGTGACAAAAGATGAATAGTTATATGTTATTATTGATATTTGGGATAATTTTAGCCAATTACTCACAAATATTATTAAAAAAGGCTACTTTACAACAATACGATTCTAGAATAAAAGAATATGTGAATCCTTATGTTATCATCGGCTACTTTTTATTTGTAATTAATGCCGGATTAAATGTGATCGCCTTAAAGGGCATGGCATTAAAGCAAGCATCTGCATTAGAATCATTAAGTTATATCATCATTTTAATTTTCAGTTGGTACTTCCTAGGGGAGAAAATCACGAAACGAAAAATCATTGGCAACATTATTATTGTCATTGGTGTAATCATCTATTGTATTCAATAACAAAAAGATCCGTTTATGATAAACGGATCTTTTTGTTATTGCCCTAAATTTTGAACCTTATCTTTCAAATCACGAACTTGTTCTATCGTCTGCATAAGCTCAGAGTTTTTAAACTGCTCTACATTCATTTTCCCTTCCTCTATCTTTGTCATAGATGTATCAATTAATGTATTTAACTTTTCATTATACCCGACGATTTGCTGGTGAAGATCCTTCGCTACATCTGGTGGTGTTAATTCATTAAAAGCTGGTATATCTTGTTTAATTTCAGTAAGTTTCGTTTCTAGTTCTTTCCGGGCTTCCCCATCATTAACGGCCTTTTCTGCTAATGCTGGCGCTTCATTTGCAAATGCACTTATTTCATTTACATAGTCTGTCGCTTTTTGAGCGTAATCTATGGAGTTCTTCCCTTCCTCTACTAGCGAACATCCCATCAAACCAATTGAAACTACAATTGAAAGTAACATTGTTTTTGTAAACTTCATTTTTACCTCCTAAATAATTGCCATACTTTTATTCATTTATAAACACTTTATTTTCTTCTTATACACTTTATCACATCATATCTTATTTTTTTAATCTTCCTCTTATACATTCTAGAAAAATCATTATTATCCTGTTCAACATGTACCTCGAAACTATCTTCATTTAAATATAAAAACAGACATACTTATTTTAAGTACGTCTGTTTTCCAGGTACGTATAGCTCTCACTAATTAAAGTTTCTCTTTATCCTCTCACATGCCCTATTACTGTTATAATATCTATGTCTATATGTACACTAATAATATCTTCTATAATGTCCGTATATCCTTGACCTAAAGGTGTTCCGTAATGTAATAAAATTTCTTTTTTTTCATAAACTGACTTCGGTACTGTAAAAATAAATTTCCTCATATTCCGCTCATCAGCAGGCTCCAGTATTAAAACAATGCCATCCTCTTCAAACATATAATCACGCCTTCCAACAATCCATTCACTATGGCTCAAGTATTGCCTTGAAAGGATAGGTTTTAAACACCCTTTCTAACAATATATAACCATTTCATGATCAAATAGCTTATACGGCTTATATGATTTCACCACAAATACAAAAAAACACAAACCTTGAACTACCAAGAATTTGTGTTTTTTTGCATTTCATTCCTATATACCTTTATCAAGCTCATATAACCTACGATATTTCTCATTTTCTTTCAGTAGCTGTTCGTGACTACCTTGCATAGCGATTTGGCCACTATCAAGGAAAATAACTTCATCTACATGTTCAATTCCTACAAGATGATGTGTAATCCAAATAACAGTCTTTTCTTCTGTTGCAGAAAACATTGTTTCTATTAAGGCTAATTCCGTTTTAGGGTCTAAACCGATAGTTGGTTCATCAAGCACAATAATCGATGCTTCTTGCATAAGAGTTCTTGCAAATGCTACCCTTTGCCTTTCTCCGCCAGAAAACCTCTTTCCCATTTCATGCATTTTTGTTTGTAATCCATCAGGAAGAGAAGCAATGTGCGGCGCTAGCTGTGCTTTCTCTAAAGCTTTCCATATCTCTTCATCATTAGCCTCTGGTTTACCGATCCGCACATTATTTCCAATTGTCGTATCGAATAAATGTGGTTTTTGGTTTAATACAGAAATATATTTTGACAAAAAATCCGTATGAGCTTGTTCACCATTCAATATAACTTGCCCACTCACCGGACGTAGCGCACCAGTTAACAGTTTTAGTAAAGTAGATTTTCCTGTTCCACTTCTACCTAAAATAGCAATTTTCTTTCCTGCCTTTATTTGCAATGATACATCTTTTAATACAGGTTCATTACTATCCGGATAATTATACGACACATTACTCAGTTCAATATCTATATGTTTTTGTGCAACGTAATCTTTATCTCCAGGTAACTCATTTCCATCTTGCAAAATGATATCACTTTCTACGCTTTTAAGCCTATGAGCAGATTCTACATAAGATGGAATTCGATCAATAGCATCTGATATAGGGATAAGCGCATTTGTCACAGATAATGTCATTAATACGAAAGCTGCGATAACTGTAGGTGCAATCTGTTCACTTGCCGCTTGATTTCCAGTCCACATAATCATTGAAATAACTACAATGCCGACTATTAAATGAATGATACTGTCTCGAATATGGTACCAGCGTTTCACTCTCTTTTCTGTCTTTAACAACTGGACATTTTGCGCTACATACTCATTAATAAATTCATCTTTTCTACCACTCGCCTGCCAATCAGATAACCCAAATACAGCATCTGTCAATTGTTGATACAAACGATTTCTTCCTCGCTTCAAAGCAACATGATGTCGTTTCATCAAAAGTAGTGATACGAATGGGAGAAGAAAAACAATAACAGCTAACATACAAGCTGCGATAAGTGCAAATACTAAGTCAAATGCACCTATAACAATTACGAAAATGCTATATACAACTAACGCTAATATACTAGGGAATATTGTACGTAAATATAGATTCTGTAAATGTTCTATATCATCAGACAATACACCTAGTACATCACCAGTTTGAAATCGAGAGCGTAAAAATAACGCCTGTGGTTCTACAATTCTATATAGTTTTGTTCTCATTTTTTCTAAAATTCGTAGAACGACGTCATGCCCTACTAAACGTTCTAAATAATGAAAGACAGCTTGCCCTATACTAAACGCACGCGTTGCAACTATAGGAACATATACAGCCATTACATTTTCTGGTCTGAGAGCAGATTTAGAAATTAAATAACCTGAAATGAAAAGTAGCATCGCACCTGAACTAACTCCAAGAAGCCCGAGGAAAATAGTCAACGTCATTCTACCTTTATTTTGCTGTATATAAGGTTTAATCCAATTACTCATCGCTCTCCCCTCTCTTCCCTATGAAAATGTAATGTCTCATTCTTTAAAAGTTCTTCATATGTTCCACTTTCTTTAATTTCCCCTTTATTTAAAATAAGAATATGATCCATTTGCTTCATCCAATGCAGACGATGCGTTGCAAGAAATACTAACTTACCTTCAAACAGACGTAACATCGATTGCTTTATTTCAAATTCAGTTTCAATATCAAGATGTGCTGTAGGTTCATCTAATAAAATGATTGGCTTTTTACTTAAAAGTGCACGTGCCATAGCGACACGTTGTTCTTGTCCGCCACTAAGCATACGTCCACCTTCTCCAATTCTTTCGTACATCCCATGTGGTAATGATGCAACGAGCGAACGAAGACCAACTTCATTAATAACTCTCTCAACTTCTTCATCAATTGTATTCGTTTCATAGAAACAAATATTATCTTTTAATGAAAGCGGAAAAATATAAGGTTGCTGCGGAATATAAGCAATATTTTTTTGCCAATCTTCTCGAGTAGATTCACCAATTTCCACACCATTTACTAACATCTTCCCACCCGAAGGCGGTAGAAATCCTGCTAACACATCGATTAACGTTGATTTCCCTGCCCCACTTTCACCAATAATGCCTATAGCACCGTTACCTTGCCAAGTAAAATCAATTCCCTCTAATATAGCCTTTTCAGATTCATCATTATTTACTTTTACATCTTGTAATTTCAAACTACTAGAAGAATTCCATACTATATCTACATTTGAATCTTTCTTTTCTATTTCTTTTTGTTTCTGTAAAATTTCTTCTATTTGCTCCATTGCAAGTTGTCCATCTAATGTAGCATGATAATTCGCTCCAACTTGCTTAATCGGCAGAAAATATTCCGGCGCTAAAATTAAAATCGTAAGAGCTGGCAACAGTATAATTGTCCCATCTATTAACCGTATCCCTAATCCAACTGCTACAAATGCAATTGATAAACTCGTAAAGAAATCTAATGCAAAAGAAGAAAGAAAAGCAACTCGCAAAGTACGCATCGTTGCTTTTCTATATCGTTTACTTACTTTTTCAATCTTTCCTTCGTGCTGTTTACTTTTCCCTAAATACTTTAATGTTTCTAATCCTTTTAACGTATCTACAAAATGATTAGAAAGTACACGATATGTCTCATATTGGCTATCCGCCATTTTCTGCGCTGCTAATCCTAGAAGGATCATAAATATGATCACAATTGGAATCGTTACAACTAAAATGATTCCAGACTTAATGTCCAGTGTAAAAACATATAGAACAATTAGCCCTGGAACGATACTACTTCTAATCATTTTAGGAATTGTCAATTCAATATATGTTTTAAGTTTCTCAATACCTTCTATCGATAAAGTAACCAGATGACCAGTCCCATTCGTTTGGACAAATCTCGGCCCTAACGTAAAATATGCTTCTATTAACTGTTTACGTAATGCAAATCCTGTTTTTTCAGCGAAACGCTCAACCAATATTTGCGATGTTCGCACTAACATTTGGCGTGCTGCAAACGTGATCCCAAAATAAACAGTTTCATTTAGCACAGCTTGCACTGTTTCTCCATGAAATAAAAATGTGATTGCTCGTGCTAAAAATACTGTCTGCGCAATGATACTACACGCCTCTAAAATGCTAATAAGACTTAAAGTTACATATAAAACTCGGCTACCAGGATACGACGGAAGTCCTCTTTTTCTTTTCATTAGTACTCCAAATCTTTGTCTGACTTAACAGGTTGTCTAAATACATAGAAACTCCATATTTGACTACCGATAACAAACGGTAAAATAGCAAGAGAAAAATAGCTCATCAATTTTAATGCATAAGGTCCTGATGCCGCATTATAAATTGTCAAATCATTTACCGCTCCTAATGAGCTAATCATGACACGCGGGAACATACCGATGAACACACTTGCACTTAACAAAATGATTGTTAAACTCGTCATAAAGAAAGCCCAACCATCTCTTCTTCTTTTATTTAATAAAGTAGAAACAAATAGCGCTACAAAAGCTCCAATTGGAACCATTAGCCACTCTGAACCATGTGCGGTGAAAATATCTGTTTTCCATAACCCTACAGCTGCAAAAACAAGAAGTGTTATTAATGCAAAAGGTGCAATCTTTGTCGCGGCAATACGTGCGCGTTCTCGTAATTTTCCTGTTGTACGTATAGTAAGGAATTGCAAACCATGAACAATACATAGAAGAAGAAACATAACTCCCCCAAGTAACGCAAATGGGTGAAGTAATTTCATAAATCCGCCTACCATATTTTTACTTCCATCAATTGGTACACCTGTCATAAAGTTTGCGATTGCAACTCCCCAAAGTATAGGAGGTAGCAAACTTCCAATAAACATGCCCCAATCCCAGAAACTCTTCCATTTATGATTTTCTATTTTCGCACGGAATTTAAAGGAAACACCTCTTATAATTAATGCAAGAAGCATAAACACAAATGGAATATAAAACCCACTAAATAAAGTTGCATACCAGTGCGGGAATGCCGCAAACATAGCGCCACCAGCACAAACAAGCCATACTTCATTTGCGTGCCAAAACGGCCCAATTGTATTTAAATATATACGTTTTTCCAAATCGTTTTTCCCTAAAAACCTTGAAACGATTCCTACACCAAAATCGAAACCTTCAAGTACAAAGAAGCCAACGAATAAGGTTGAGATAATTAGAAACCACAACTCATTAAGAGATAACATACTCTTCCTCCTTATCAAATGGATCATGGCTTTGATAATCCTTTTTCGTTTTCTTATTCGCATGTCCTTTAATGATACGAACGAATAAGTAAACAGTAATTCCTCCAACAATTAAATATAGTGATGTGAATGAAACAAGAGAGAATAATACTTCTCCAAATGAAACGTTTGGAGATACAGCATCTTCTGTTTTCATAACACCGAAGACAACCCAAGGCTGACGTCCCATTTCAGTCATAATCCAACCTACTGTATTACCGATAAACGGTAGTGCAATTGCATATACCATTATTTTTAAATACCAAGGGTTTTCAGTTAAGCGATCTTTTCTTGATAAGAACCAGCCGTACATTCCTAAAAGAAGCATGAATGTTCCACTCATTACCATCGCTCTAAAACTCCAGAACATAGTATGTACTGGCGGAATATAATCTCCAGGTCCATATTTTTCTTCATATTGTTTTTGAATTTGATTCATCCCTTCAACTTGACCGCTAAATTTATCGTATGACAATAGACTTAGCATATAAGGGATTTGAATTTCAAACGAATTTTCTTTCTTCTCTGTATCAATTTTTGCAAATACTGTAAATGGAGCTGGATCCTCACTCGTATTCCATAATGCTTCAGCTGCTGCCATTTTCATCGGATGTGTCTTAATTAAATTTTGTGCTTGTGCATGACCGAAAAATAATACCAATGCAGTTGTAATTGTTCCAACAACGATAGAAACTCGGAACGATTTTTTAAACACCGCAGTTTCTTGGCCTTTTGATATTTTCCATGCACTTACACCTGCAATAAAGAATGCACCAGTTGCAATCGCCGCTGTAATTGTATGCGGGAATTGCACCCATAATTGTGGATTTTGAATAATCGCCCAAAAATCATTCATTTGTGCACGTCCATCTGCTGCCATTTCATATCCTACTGGGGCATGCATAAATGCACTTGCAGTTAAAATCCAAAATGCTGATAACATTGTTCCTATTGAGAGGAGCCAAATACATAAAAGGTGAACTCGCTTCGGAAGTTTATCCTCACCGAATACCCATAAACCTAGGAATGTAGACTCAATGAAAAATGCTAATAAACCTTCAATTGCAAGTGATGGTCCGAAAACATCACCAACAAAACGTGAATACGTTGACCAGTTCATACCAAACTGAAATTCTTGTAAAATACCTGTTACAACACCTACCGCGAAGTTAACAAGGAATATTTGTGTCCAAAACTTTGTCATCTTCTTATAAATTTCTTGTCCCTTTACCACATACAACGTTTGCATTAACGCAATGATAAAAGCTAAACCTATAGACAGCGGAACGAAAAAGTAATGAAAAATCGTTGTTGATGCAAATTGTATTCGTGCCAATTCGAGCGTTTCCATGCTAAAGTCACTTCCTTCATATTTTTTTATATAGTAATATCGATTGAATTGTATGAATTCATTTCATAACGAACAATTCAATCATTTGGAAATACAAAAAGATAAATTCGTTTATGTACTTTCTGAAAATATAGATTGTCAGTTTTTTAGATAATTACAAAAGAACTTTCTTCATACGATTTACCTTTTCACTATTTCAGTAGTGTTTTATTCGTTAATCGAATTGTATAATATACTTACATAATAAATTCAGGTGATTTTTGACGTATTATTGACAGGATTTTGTCTGAAATATGTCTTTTGTAATTTTTTTGAATTAGATTTCTCACATTTTAAAAACGTACTTTTCAAACATACAACACACTCTTATATCAATTGTTATTATGTTTTTCTCTTCATACACTTGACTTTCTCCTTGAAAAATGTCCTCGAATTAAACCTAGAAATATGCTAGTTTTTTGTCAAGAGAAAAATGTATTTCCAAAATTCAAATCAACAATATTGTTATTCACAAATAGAAAAAAACTCCCCTTTCTCTAGACATAAAATTCGTTTTTTTGTCATTTTTCAAACAGACTAAATAAAAAATTACCGAGAATAAATTATATTCCCGGTACTTTAATCATTATTTCGTTGTATATTTTCTAACAGCCGGCATAATTTCGGTAGCAATTAATTCAATATTTTTCTCAATCTTATCAAATGGTACACCGCCAAAATCAATCTGTGCCATAAAACGTTGCTGTCCAAATAATTCATATTGATAAAGCATTTTTTCAATAATTTGTTGCGGGCTACCAATCATTAACGCATCACGGTGATCTACTGCGTTAGTAAATTGTTGTTTTGGATACCCACCACCGCGTAGCGCAAGCATACCAGCATTAATATGAGGATAATATTCACTAAGTGCATCTTGTGAATTTTCTGCTGTATAAAATAAACTTGTTGTTGCAATTGGTAATGTTGCTGGGTCAAAACCACTTTGCTCAGCTGCTTCACGATATGCATCAACCGAAACTTTAAAATTAACAGCTGGGCCACCAAGTGTCGTAAGCATCATTGGTACACCTGCGCGTCCTGCCTTAATTGCACTAGCAGGTGGCCCTCCAACAGCACGCCAAATTGGCATATTGTTATTTTTAGCTCTCGGTATAATTGCCGCATGTTCAAGTGGCGTTCTAAACTGCCCTTTCCATGTTACACTTTCTTCTTTATTTATTTTTAATAAAAGATCCATCTTCTCTTCAAATAGTTCTTCATAATAATTTACATCGTAACCAAGTAAACTATATCCCCCAATACGAGATCCACGACCAGCAACGATTTCAGCACGACCATTAGAAATTAAATCAATTGTGGCAAAATCCTCATATACACGAACCGGATCTGACGTGCTTAATACTGTTGCAGAACTCGCGATTTTAATGTTTTTCGTAGCTTGTGCAATAGCTCCTAAAATAACTGTATGAGCTTGCGTTGTAAAATGCGCTTGATGACTTTCACCGACAGCAAACACATCAATTCCAGCTTCATCTGCTAACTTAGCTGTTTCAATTAGTTCATGAATTCTTTTTTCTGCACTTATTTTCGAACCATCATGCGGATTTAAAATATGATCTCCAATTGAATATAATCCAAATTCAATTCCCTTACTTGTATCAATACGATATTTTTCCATAGTTGCTCTCTCCCTTTTAATAAAGCGGTATTAATTTCTCTTCAATCTCTTTTCTTCTCTCTTCTAAAAATGGTGGTAAATCCAGCTCTTTTCCTAATTCTTCAACTGTTGAATCTACTGTAAATCCTGGGCCATCCGTCGCAATCTCAAATAAAATGCCATTTGACTCACGGAAATATAAACTTTTAAAATAAAAGCGATCGATAATCCCTGTTGATTGGAACCCTTTATCTTTCACCGCTTCATTCCAATAACTCAGTTCTTCATCATTTTTCACACGAATAGCTAAATGATGAATACTTCCTTTTCCTGGTCTTTCACTCTCTCCATCTTGCTGTTTCACCAAAATTTCTCCAAAAGATTGACCATCGATAGATTGATAAATCCCCTCATCTTCTGAACGAGATACTTCTTTATAACTAAACAAACCTGTTAATGTTTTTGATAATTTATTTAAACTGCGCACTGTCATTTCAACTGTTCCCATGCCTAAAATACGATGATTCTGCTCTACAGAAGATTCATCCCATGCAGTCCAATATTCAGGCACCTCTTCATCTTTATTATTTAACAGCACTAACCGTAGACCATCTGGATCTTCAAAGTGCAGTGCGTCTCTTCCGGCGTAAGTTGTAATTTCCCCATGCGCCACCTGGAGTGACTCAAAACGTCTCTTCCAAAATGTAAGACTTTCTATTGAAGGTACGAGCAAGCCTATTTGTGTTATTGCATTTGTACCACGGATTGTTCTACCTACATTCGGCATTTCAAAAAATGATAATTCAGTTCCGGCACTCCCTGTTAAATCACCATAAAACAAATGATACATAAATGGATTATCTTGATTGACTGTCTTTTTCACCCGGCGTAATCCTAAGACATCTCGATAAAAATTATTATTTGTTTTCGCATTTTTAGTCACCATAGAAATGTGGTGATGTCCTGGAATTGTATACATAAAACTTCCTCCTCTTTATCACTTGATTAGTCAATTGATTAAGTAAAAAAAATTACTCATTCGGTAATTCTTTTTTTTCACTATGCTTATGAACTTTTGACATCAACTCGTATAGTATTTTCTGCTCTTCTTCATTTAATACATCATCAAAAAATGATGATTGAAATGCAAGTTGCTCTGGCAATGCTCTTTCTAAAGCCGCTTCCCCTTGCTCTGTAAGACTAATTGTTTTCGTTTTCCAATCTTGTTTTCGTATAATATATCCTTCTTTTTCAAGACGTGTTAACATTCGAGAAATACCGCCTTGTGTAACGGTAACCTTTTCTGCTAACTCCATTTGTGTTAATGGCTGATAAGTCCGTATTTGCAAAAGCACATCAAATTGGGCTGTTGTTAAATCAAAACGTTTTAAAAACTCATTTGACATTTGATTACTTTGGTTCGTAAATCGTATTAAACGTAGCCATATTAACGATCCTATCGTATTTTCACGCATGTTTCATCACTTCCTAGCGTTAATCTTACTATCACTTTACCACTCAAGTGATAGTAATGCAAGTAGAAATATGTTAAAAATACCTCCCAAAATCATTATTCTTAACTTTCCATTTCATTCATTGCTATATTTAAAGCTGCCACAGCTTTTGGCCAACCAACGTAAAAAGCCATATGTGTTATTAATGCAACTAATTCATTCTCCATTATCCCATTTTGTTTAGCTAGCTTCAGATGAAATGGTAATTGTTCTGTATTACCAAGACTGATTAGTGCCGACAATGTACATAAGCTTCTTTCTCTTAATGTTAAAGCGGCATCCCGCCACACTTCCTCAAATAATATCTCTTCACTATAATGAGAAAATACAGGTGCTACTTCTCTCATTTTCTTTGGAATATAGAATTCAATTGGTTCATTCATCATTTTGCTCCCTTCATTTTTACCAATTGTGCCATCCCTTGACCAAATGACCAGTTTTCAGCAGCTATCTCATGTAATGTAATAAAAATGTCAGTAACTTTCACATTGGAACATGCTGAAATTTCAAAGGATATAGATTGATACAAACCTTTTTTCTGTTGCACTGTTCTTCCAGGTCCACATGTAATAGAAACATGAATCATATTCTCAGTTCTCATTTCTCCTCTTTCCAACAAATAATATGGATTATACAAAAATTGATTTTGTTGATAAGGTAAAAATATTTGAAAATAATCATTTTCAGGGATGTCGAAATGTTCAATTAATGAAAGATGGATACATTCACCTATCTTTTTCAACTCTTCTTTATTTAATATATCTTCATGATAATAAACGTTCACAAAAGGCATAGATTTTCATTCCTTTTTCTTAATTTAGCATTCAACAACATATCCTCGTGAAATATGTAAAATCTCATAAATAGTAACATCGCCCATTACATCTATTTCAGGCTTTTCCTTATAAAAACTGAATTGACTATATCCCCACTTATCCGGATTATAAACTATTACATTTCCTAAACATTTTTCTATGTTTTGCACATTTTCATTTACTTTATTTAATTGCGTCCCAATCAGCGATTTACTTTGAGAAATACTCCCTGCATATTCAACAGCATATCTACTTTTTCTAAAATCATTACTTAAATTAACAACTAATGGAACACCTATATTTATTTGTTGCCACCCAAACGATTGCAAAATATTATCGTAATACCCTTCGAATATAAATTTGTTCATCCCTTCATAACCATTCCACATATATAAAGGTGCATAACAGTTATAGAAATTCCCACCCTTACCTGTCTCAGTAATTAAATAAGCCTTAAAATTTAGTTCTTGAAAACCATCAGTTTTAAACCCATTATCCTTTACCCTTTTTTTAATAATCTCCATGTCATAATCCTTTGGTAAAATGACCTTATATTGCATACCAATCATGTTTATCACTCACTTTCGATCTTATATATATAATGATAAACCGATGATTGGCTGACGTAAAATAGGTATAAATTATGTTTGATATCATTTATAATGATACCGTATAAGGGGCTGAAATGAATGGAAATAAATGATCTTATCATATTTAAAACTGTAGCTAACGAAGGATCTATTAGTAAAGCCGCTAAAGAACTAGGCTATGTACAACCAAATGTAACTGAGCGAATCAAAAAATTAGAACAAGAATTAGAAACACCTTTACTACATAGAGATAACAAAGGTGTCTCCCTGTTACCTTCTGGTGACATTTTATTAGACTACACGAATAAAATATTAGCTCTTTTAGAAGAAGCCAAAGATGAAATTAAAACAAGTGCTTCTTCTTATGTAATAGCGACGTCACAATCTATTTTGACTAATTATTTAAGTATGCGTATTAAAGAAAATTTCAGGAATTATCAAATATATATAGAAAGTAGTAGCCATTTACAAAAACTACTACAGCAACAAAAAGTTGATATGGTCATAACTTATGAGGATTATCCCGACGCAGCGTTTAAAAAAGTATTCACCACTTCAATTTCTGTAGGCTTATTAAAAGCGAAAGAACAGTGTAACATTGACTTTTCAAAAGAACTTTTCTTTGTTAGTAACGATAAAAAGTGCCCTTTTAGAAATATGACAATACAATTTCTAAAAGAAAACAATCTATCTCAGCATCAACTTCAACAGTTAGATTCTTATTCGCTTATTGAAGAGTTTATTGTTGAGGGAAATGGGATAGCTTTTTTACCGATTAGAAATGATAAATTAGTTCCAGTTGAAAATGTCGCGGTTGAAAAACTACCTATTAACTTCTTTACAACTCGAGACTTAGATAAAGTGATTCCAGGTGAACTATTTAATTAATAAAAAGGCTACACTTGTCGTATTTTACGGGTAAATAAATATCCCTTTTCGAATCGCTAATATAACTTCATATACTATCGTACGGCTTAATAAAATAAAAAGGGATGTTACCTAGTTAATATGTTTAACTACTAGGACATCCCTTTTCATCTTGAAGACTTATTTTACACGTTCTGTTCCACCCCTGTACTCTTCTCCTTCTTACTTCTTTTAAAATTCTTCAACTTCTTAACCGTTCCAACTAATCCTTTTGGAAAAACTAATAACACGATAATGTATAATAAACCTAGAATAATCGTCCACCTTTCAAAAATCGGATACTCTGTAGCTAGTTCTGATAAATAATATTTCAGTGATTCAATAATCCCCGCTCCAGCAATAGCTCCGATTAACGTTCCAACTCCCCCAATCATTGTCATCAATAATGCATTTAACGTCATTTCAATTGAAAATACAGTTGTATTAACAAAGCGTAATGTGATGACAAATAAACCACCGCTAATCGCTGCAACTACTCCTGCAACAACACTAGCAATAATTTTATAATGAAGAACTTTATAGCCAAGTGCTTCAACTCGTTGTTCATTTTGTGAAATCGCCTTTAACACTTTCCCAATTGAAGATTTTGTGAAAAGACGTAACAAAATGAAAATACTGATTAGACATATAAATGTTATATAATAAAATGTAAAACGATCACGGAATATATCTGGTACACGAAATGTAAATCCATCTCCTCCATGAGTCAGTGAACGCCATTTTTCAGCAAGTACAAAAAACAGCTGGGAAATAGCGAGCGTTAACATTGCATAAAAATGACTTTTCAGCCGTAAAGAAAGCAAACCGATTATATAACTAACGATGGCTGATACAATAATTGCGGCTGCTATTCCTATAAAAAAGTTTGTGATAGACACCCCTTGTCGATCAAATAAAAGTGCTACCCCATACGCCCCTATACCAAAGAACATACAATGACCGAATGAAACAATACCTGTATATCCAAGGAGAACATCAAAACTCATAGCGAAAATAGCAAAGATGAAGATTTGAGTGAACAAAATTAACAAGCTCCGTGAATCATTTACGAATGGAAATACACTTAAACAAATGAGCATAAATACTCCGAAGTATACTTTAATTCGATTCGATGTGCTGTTCACCATTTCACCCCTTTTCACCAACAAGTCCCGTTGGCTTCACTATTAAGAAAAATAGTAACATTAACATATTAATTGCAAGTGATAAATCCGGTATAAAATATGCTGTAAAAGCACCAGCTAATCCAACAATTAAAGAAGCGATTGCTGAACCTTGTACGCTTCCTAATCCTCCAATTATCACTACTATAAAGGCTAAAATCGCATACTGCATACCCATCTCGGCGAAAATAACACCTGAATATGGTGCTAATAAGAAGCCTCCCAAAGCCGCCATCCCTGCTCCTAATAAAAAGACGAAAGAAAATATCGCTTTTACATTAATACCGAGCGCTTGAACCATCTCCTTATCCATTACACCAGCGCGAATCATAAGTCCTATCTTTGTTTTTTTCAACAGCAATAGTAAAGCGATGTAAATTAGTATCCCAACTAAAATAACGAATAGGCGATATTTTATTAAGATAACTCCTCCAAATGTAAAACTACCTTGAAGCCATAACGGTAATTTTGCAGCGATTGGATTAGGACCCCAAAATATTTTGATGCACTCGCTAAGAACGAGCATTCCTCCGAGTGTAACGAGAAGCTGCCGCACATGGTTTCCATACACTGGTCTAATAAGAAATCTTTCTAAAATGAAACCGAGAAACATCCCCATAGCGACTGCCCCAATTAGCGCTAATAAATAACTATCTGTCATATTGAATAACCAAACGCCTGTAAATGCTCCCCATGCAAATAAACCGCCATGCGCAAAATTTAGTACGCTCATTAAACCGAAAATAAGTGATAGACCAGACGCTAATAAAAAAATAAGCATCCCTGTCGAAACGCCGTTTACAAATAAGTTAATTAGCACATCCACGTTCTATCCCCCCGTATCAATTTTAAGAAATACCTAAATATTTATGACATGTTTCCTTATCCTCTCGCAGTGCATTCATAAAACCATTATGCACAATGCGCCCATTATCCATAATGTAAAAATAATCCCCGATTTGACTAGCCATCATAAAATTTTGTTCAACAAGTAAAACTGTCGTTTTCTCCTTCATTTTCAAAATAGCTATCATTAATTTTTCTATCATAATTGGAGACAGCCCTTTACTCGGCTCATCAATAAGCAGTAGTCCATCACTATTAATATATGCTCTTGAAATGGCCAACATTTGTTTTTGTCCTCCACTTAAAAGCCCACTTTTCTTATGCCAAAATTGTTTTAAGTCTGGAAATAGTTCGAGCATCCAATCTATTTTCTCTTCAGATTCTTTTCCTACTTTTCCCCTAGCAAGTGCAAATGTCTCCTCTACTGTTAAATCATGAAAAATCCCTTGATTCTCTGGTACATAACCTATACCTTTTCTTGAAATTAAATGTGTAGATAATCCATTTACTTGTGCACTATCATAATAAATTTCACCATTTGCTATCCGGTGAAATCCCATAACCGACCTCAATGTTGTTGTTTTTCCAGCCCCATTTCTTCCAAACAATACTGTAATCGTTCCCTTCTCAACCGAAAGGGACACTCCTTGTAAAATATGAAACTGATCTAAATACGTCTCTATATTATTCACTTGTAGTAGTGCCACTATATAATCCCCCTAAATAAGCACTTTGTACACGCTCATCTTTCATCATTTCTTCCGGCAATCCTTCAGCCAATAACTCTCCATGGAATAAAACGATAAGATGGTCTGACAAACCTAGTACCATATCCATTTTGTGTTCGATAAGTACGATTGTGCTCTCTGGATTCTTTTTAATATTTTCGATTACTTGTAATATAGCCGGAACTTCCTCAACAGAAATACCTGCTGTCGGCTCATCTAGTAGTAATACATCCGTTTTTAATGCTAATAACATAGCAAGCTCTAACTTTCTTTTTTCTCCGTGAGCTAAATCCTTAGCTAATACGTCCCCTTTCTCGTGAAGGAGTACTGTCTTCAAAAGACGTCTCGCTTCTCCAGTTTGCTGCTTTAACTTGGCTGCATTCGGAAAGAAACTGTAATAATCCTGAACAAACGATTGAACACTTAGACGCACATTTTCAAGTACTGTTAGCTCTGGAAAAATATTTGTCAGCTGAAAAGAACGACCAATCCCCAAGCGCGTTCGATCTGAAATTGATAATTTTGTAATATCCTGTCCTTTAAAATAAACTTCACCTTTCGTCGGAGAAATTTGCCCACTTAATAAATTGAATAGTGTTGTCTTTCCAGCACCATTCGGTCCAATTATTGAAATGAGCTTTCCTTTTTGTACCGTTAAATTAACATCCTTAATAACATGATGATCCCCAAAAGATACACAAAGATTTTTCGTCTCTAACAAATGTGTCATAAAATCCCTCCCACTGAAAGCCATGTTTATGAAAGAAACAAGTATAAAGAGGGTATTCCCTCTTTATACAAAAACAACAGAAAATTCAGTCTATTTATTCTGAATTGATGGTTCTGTCTCTTTCATCGTTAATTCTCTCTCTAACACTGGTACTGGATAATCAACACCATCTTGCTTTTTCAGCGTTATAGAATATAGAGTTTGTAATGCTTGATGATCCTTCTCTCTAAATTTCATCTTTCCTTTCGGTGTCTCAAATTCCATCCCTTCCATTTTCTTAATAAGTGTATCTACATCTGTATCGCCCTTCGTTTTCTTTAAAGATTCGACGATAGAAATTGCCGCTGACATTCCTCCTGCTGTAAACAGATCTGGAACAGCACCATTAAAACGTTTTTTATGTTCTTCTACTAGCCAATCGTTCACCTTATTCTTTGGAAGTGAGTGATAATAAACAGAAAACCCTTGCATCCCTATTAGCGCATCCATCGTTTTTAATGCTGGTATATCAGGTGCACCAGTAGAAATTTTAATACCTTGCGCTTCCACATTCATATCTTTCAACTGTTTCCATGGTGAATTCGCACCTGCCCAAACGATAAATAAATAATCTGGTTTTGAGCTAATAATATTTTGAATATTTGCAGTGAAATCAGTTGAATTCGTATCCGCGTATTGCTCGTTTACAATATTCGCACCTAATTTCTTTGCTCCCGCTTTAAATGCTGCAATCCCTTCACGACCGAAAGCATTATCTGGAGCAAACGTCGCAATCTTTACATCTTTTTTAGCAATTGAGGCAGCCCCAGCAATCGCATCTTGCGAAGAGTTTCTACCTGTTCTAAAAATATATTTATTCCAGTTCTTCCCGGTAATACTATCAGCAACTGCTGGTTCTACAACCATTATTTTTTCATATTCCTCTGCAAGTGGTAAAACCGCTAATGTATCACTTGAACTAGACGATCCGACTAAAAAATCGACTTTCTCTTCTTCTAATAACTTCGTAGCTTTTTTAACCGCTACATCAGCTTTCGTTTCCGTATCTTCTACAACAAACTTAATCTTCTTCCCTTCCACTTTCCCAGTTCCACCAGTTGCATAGTCTAACCCTAATTCAAATCCGTTCACTGTTTGTTTTCCATATGATTCTAATGGACCTGTTAATGAAGCAAGAACCCCTACCTTAATCGTCTTTTCATCTTCTGTACTTGTCTTCTTTCCCGAACAAGCTACTGTTACTAATAATGACCCTAAAACACAACCAGTAACCACCGTTCTTAGCCATTTACGTTTTTTTATCGACATTGTGATCCTCCCCATACTTTACTTTCTGATAGAATCAAACACGCCAAATTCCCCTGTCCGTAATCATGATTTTAAAATTGGTAATGGAAAACTCTTGTAGTAACCTCTACATTCGGCACAAATCTATAATCACCTTCCTATTAAATGGAAACGGACATACAATCAATATATATTCCGTTGTTCAAATGAAATTACTGTTTCATTACAGTAATCATCACGCAAAAAGCTGCAAATAATTAACTTAATTCATTAAGTCAATTATTTGCAGCTTACCTAAAAAAATGATTAGAAAAACCGATTAATTATTTTCGACTTTCTCTAACCCCTCAACCAATTGCTTCTTATCTAATCCTTCCCCTATTACTACCAAGTTTGTCGGGAAACCGAAGTCTTGTTCCAGTAAAGTTGGTACGCCAAATGAATATTGGAATAAGTGAGGGTATTTATCTCCATGGAATTTCACAAATCCTTTTACACGATAAATACTATCTGGTAAATTCGAAAGCCATTCGTATAATTTATCTTGATCAATCGATTTCGTAAATTGATACGTCATCGTTTGTATATGTAAATGCTGTTTGACATGTAGTGTCTCATGTTCCCCATCATTCGTAAATTCAGCTTCTTCTATGTCTTCTAAAGATATATTACAATATTTTGTTTCAAACAATTTCGCATGATTATTTATTACTTTTACTTCTTCAATTACTTTGTTCTTATCCGTATCTGTTAGTAAATCTAATTTATTAATTAAAATGTGGCTACCAAACTTCAGTTGCTCATGTAATAATTGCTGAACGTTTGCACTTAATACACTTCGATTTAACCACCTTACTGCATCTAAAACGACGACAATTGATTTCACTTCAAGGAAAGGAGCTAAAATTGGTGATACACATGCATCTAACACTTCAATTGGATGTGCGACACCTGTTGTTTCTATATAAATTACATCTGGTCTTTCTTGTTGATATAAAGAATGTAATTGAATTTCAAGCTCTTCTTTTAACGTACAACAAATACATCCTTTCAGAAGTTCCCTTAACACATTCTCTTTTCCAATAATATCTGTATCTACCGAGTATTCACCGATTTCATTCATCAAAACTGCAACTTTTCGATTTTTCTTCTTTTCTGCTAATAATAAATTTTGCAGCAATGTTGATTTTCCGCTACCTAAAAAACCACCTAATATATGAATTTCTACTTTACTCATTCGACCGACCATCCATTTCTCTACTTCAAATTTCTTCAAAGCGTAATTATTACGATTTATATTTATCATTTTATTAAAAGAATACCTATTTGTAAACAAAACTGCTAGATTATCGTTTCATTTTCCATTCACTTCATGAGCAACTCTAATTCCAGACTCGATTGCCCCTTGCATCCATCCATGTGTTAATGTCGTATGTTCTCCTGCAAAGTGCACTCTACCCGCTGGCGGCGTAATATATGGAAACAATTCAAGCTCTTGCCCTGGTTCAAAAGCTGTAAATGCTCCGCAAGAATACGGATTTTGACTCCAGCTAAAAGATTCTCCCGCAACATACTCACTATAAACCACATTTCCATATATTTGCGCTAAATTTTTCAACGCATAACGAATACGTTCTCTATTCGAGAGACTATCCCACATTAACGCCTCATCTGCCCACGTATAACTCACTAAAACGATAGCCGCCCCTGGTGTATGAATGCCGTAGCTCGGATAATATGTAAAGCGGATAGGTAAATCTGTAATTGACTTACCACCATATTGTCCTGCTCTTTCCCAAAATCTACTTTTAAACTCTATCGCAATTTTAGTTGAAGCAATATAATTTAATTCACGAATTGCCCGCCTTTTATAATAAGAGAATAAATGATATGGCTGAACTTCTACAAATCGCAAAGCTGAAAATGGAATTGTGACAATAGCGATGTCACCAGTTACTATAAATGAAATTAACGTTTGTTCATGTGTTACTTGCATCATTACTTTATTATCTTCCTGTATAATTTTTTCTACTTTATACGACATAAAAATATTATCCTTTAGCTCTGGTAAAAATGAATTTGGTAATTTATCCATTCCGCCCGTTATCTCATAATATTTCGTCGTTGAAGTGAAAAAGATCATTTCGCGTAATACTTCAATTAATGAAATTCCCATGTATGCTTCCATATCAAGAAGTACTCCGATCATATCTATTGCCCCATCTGAATAATACTCGGTTAAAAATGAACCGAGCGAATATGTTTTATACTTTTTTTCAACAATAATCCAGTTTTTATTAGGATCTTTCTTAATATAATTAAGTATCGGTTCCAATACCTCTAACATTAATCCTTCTGCCGTTTTCCCCTTTTCTTTATCTAAAACTGGATATCCAAGTACACTTGGGTCCTTTTCAAACACATCCAATCTCGTTCTTTTGTTATTCGTATAAATTATATCTGAAGAAGTTTTATTAATAAAAAGGTTTAACGGTAGTTTAAATTTATGAATGTAGGCTAAAGTTAAATCATGAGTATCCGGAATACGCATAGGGCCTGCGTTAAAATATAACCCTGCGCTAAATGGTTCACGAATCGTATACACCCTGCCACCTATTCTGTTATTCGCTTCTATAATCGTTACCTCGTGTCCAGCCTCTTTTAATAAAGATGCTGCAACTAATCCAGACATCCCTGCACCGGCAATTGTAATCCGTTTGGGGTTATTTGTTTTGGCAAGCCCTTCATGAATAATTTGAAGCATTTCTTCCATCGATAATGGATTCCCCATGCCAATTCCCCTTTTATGAAGGATTTTACTGAATTATATTCGTTTAACAGGATTCCTATGTTTCATTCAAGTAATTGAGCGGATACATTTTCAATTACTTGAATATCTTTTATAAAATGTAATAAAATAGATATGAAACTATAGAAGTAAGACGTATTATCTTACATAATAAAATTAATGAAATTGCGAGGAATTTTGAAATGAAAAAAGGTATTAACCGTGTTGTATTAGTAGGAACAGGAGCAGTTGGGTGTAGTTATGCTTACTGCATGATTAACCAAGCTGTAGCTGAAGAATTTGTTTTAGTGGATGTAAATGAAGCAAAAGCTGAAGGAGAAGCAATGGACTTAAGCCATGCCGTTCCTTTCGCACCAGCTCCAACAAAAGTTTGGAAAGGTAGTTATGAAGATTGTAAAGACGCAGACCTTGTTGTAATTACAGCTGGATTGCCACAAAAGCCAGGTGAAACACGCTTAGATTTAGTTGAGAAAAACGCTAAAATTTTCAAGCAAATTGTTCGTAGCATTATGGATAGTGGATTTGACGGTATCTTCTTAATCGCAACAAACCCTGTAGATATTTTAACTTACGTAACTTGGAAAGAATCTGGATTACCGAAAGAACGCGTAATCGGTTCTGGTACAACTCTTGACTCAGCTCGTTTCCGCTATATGTTAGGTGAGTACTTCGATATTGGACCTCATAACATTCACGCTTATATTATCGGAGAGCATGGTGATACAGAACTTCCGGTGTGGAGTCACGTATCAATTGGTATTCAAAAACTACAAACGCTTCTTGAAAAAGACAACACATATAACCAAAAAGATTTAGATGATATTTTCGTAAACGTTCGTGATGCAGCTTATCACATTATTGAACGAAAAGGTGCTACATACTACGGCATCGGCATGTCACTTTTACGTGTTACGAAAGCAATCTTAAGCAATGAAAACAGCGTATTAACTGTATCAGCATATCTTGAAGGTCAATACGGCCAACAAGATGTTTATATCGGCGTACCTGCTGTTTTAAACCGCGGCGGTGTTCGTGAAATTTTAGAAGTTGAACTAAGTGAAGAGGAAGAATTAAAATTCGATCACTCTGTTCAAGTGTTGAAAGAAACAATGGCTCCTGTTCTTTAATCATATTTTTCAATCAAAAAAGCAATCCGATTTATATTGGATTGCTTTTTTATATTTTTATAGTTCCCCCTCAATTTAAACGGTAATATTATCTATAAAAAGGGGTGATTTCATGAATGATTCTTTGACGATTGCAATCCTCTTGCTAGCTGTAGCATCCTTAATACTTTTCCTCTTCTTAATCATCAGAACGCTATTTCCAACTAAAAAATATGATAAGAATCTCGGATTGATTCTAATTATTTTAAGCTTGTTAGCAATACCGATAAGTATCTTCCTTGTAGGAGGATGGGCAGGTATGGGAGTTAGTGTAATCGCAGTCTTTATTTTTGCTGCTGCTATTATAGCTTTAATTGCAAATACCTTCATTAAACTACCTCCTCCAAAGAAAAAATAATAAATGACCGATGTTTTCATCAAGAGAAAACATCGGTCATTTTCTATCACTTATTATCTTTAATCGGTTCATCATTATTTACATCAAGTACATCTAATAAAAAGATAAAGATTGGAATCCCAATAATAAGCCCCCATATTCCGAGGAAATGCTCTGAAAAGATAAGAATCATAAATGTATAAAAAACAGGTAAATTCGTTTTTGCAGACATAAATTTTGGATTTAATAAATAACTTTCAAGAGCGTGGATTACTGTAATGAACACTAGTATGTAAACAACATACACAACCCCGCCGACGTTATAGGCAATGATACAAAGTGGAAACAAGGAAATAATAACACCAGCAACCGGAATCAAACCGAGTAGAAAGACCATGACAGCCAATACAAGAAGCTGTGGAAATCCTAAAATGACAAGTGCAATTACAGTGAGTACACAATTTACAACCGCAATTAAAAATTGTGCTTCAATCACTTTTCCGAACGATCTTGCAAACCTTTCACCGAAATATGCAATCTCCTCATAAAAAATTTTCAGCTTACTATCTTTAAATTTCGAAGTAAATGCTATAATGCGTTCTTTTTCTAATAGGAAAAATAAGCTTAAAATAAGAGAAAGTAGTATTTGTAAACTGACTTTTCCTATGTTTGCTATCGATTGATAAATGACATCTACACCTTGTTCGATATATTTCGATACTTCCATTCCATTAATTGTCGAAAGTGCATATTTAATTATCTCGTTATCAGGTGGGTTTTGAAAAAACAATTTAAATTGATAAATTAATTGTGAAATTTGTATCGTTAATACAGGCAAATATTTATATAGTGTAGTTACAATAAACGTCACTAACACAATATATAAACCAGCAATAACCACTTTCCTATTTACTTTCAATTTTTTTGAAATAAACTTTTGAAATCGATCCATCAAAAACGTGAGAATAAACGTAATTAATATTAAATTAATCATACTTTTTAATCCATACAATACAAGCACTAATATTATTAAAACGAGAAACCGTTGAAACCCTCTGCTTCGAAAGAAATTTTTCACTTCATTCATTAAGAATTAACCTCTCCCTTCAATGGATGGAAATTGGATATATTACATTTTATGAACTTCTATAGACAATCTTTCTTACTAATTGGAAAGAATCCTTTTTTTCTTTTTTATTGTCGGATTTTTTTATCTACTACTTTTCTAAAAACTACTTTATCAACTCTATATTTTAGGAGATCGTCTATTTTTAGATTGCTGTTCATACGCATATCCAATATTAAAAAGTTCTTTTTCACCAAACTGTTTCCCAACAAACACTACGCCTACCGGCTGACCATCAGAATCATACCCTGCCGGCACTGCTAATTCTGGATAACCAACCACAGCTGATAGAAGAACTTCATCGTTATTAATCATCACAAGAGCATCCAAACCTTTTTCTACTAAATACCTATCTAGCTCTTTTGTTGCATTTTCTTGACTCGTTTGAACTACTTTTTCAAACTCACCTTTCGTTATAGCAGATTTTTCAGAGCCCTCAATTAATGTTTGTCCATATTTCATTCGTCTTTTACTATCTTTTTTATTAAACGCTATAATCTCTTCTAACGATTTTACAGGCACATTTTTTTGCTTCGAAAGATAGTCGTTAACATTATGCTTGAACTCATATTCTAATGTTTGCAGATTATCTACACCCTCGCTGTTTAACTGAATATCATCAGTCAATATCGCACCTGCATCTTGAATGTCTTTTCTAATCTTTTCTGCTACTGCTTTTCTCTTTTCATCTTGTTGATCTACAGAAAAAAGAATCCCTATCTTTTTCCCTTTTAATCCATCTATCGATAAATCATTCGTATAATTTATTCTATCTCTATCTTTCATTTTTTCTGTCATAGCATCTTTTCCATCATAACCTACCATTGAATTAAATAGCGTTGCTGCATCTTTGACCGTTCTTGCCATTGGCCCTGCTGTATCAAGTGTTTCAGCTAACGGGATAATTCCTGTTCTGCTAACCATACCTAAAGACGGACGTAACCCAACTACTGATTGTTGCGTTGCCGGTGCTACTATGGATCCCGTCGTTTCCGTCCCGATTGCAAGCGGTGCAAAATCAGCTGCAACCACTGTAGCAGATCCTGAACTCGATCCTGATGTATCAAATGTAATCGGGCCATATGGATTTAAATTTTGTCCTTTCTTCCCACTATATCCACTTGGCATTGTAAAAGATAAATAATTCGCCCACTCAGACATATTTGCTTTTCCTAAAACAAACGCCCCTTCTTCTTTCAACTTCTTCACAATCATCGCATCTTCATCTGCAATCCAATCTTTTAATACATAAGTTCCAGCACTTGTCGGCATAACATTCGCTGTTTGTACATTATCTTTTACGATGACAGGAATGCCGTATAAGTTCGATTTCTTATTTAAAAATCTCTCTTTATCTAACTGTCGTGCTTCCTCCATTGCATTAGGATTAATCTCTGTAACAGTATTTAATGATATTCCATTTTGATCATGTTCTTGTATTCTAAAAAGATAAATACTCGTTAATTCTTCATATGATAATTTCCCATCATCAACCATTTTTTGAAGCTCATCCACAGTCGCATTTACAACTTCTTTTTCTTTTATCTTTATATTATCTATGTCGATCCCTTTAAGCTGATTATGTATCGGTTTTAACACTCTGTCTTTATCATATACAATACGCTCAGGTTCCTTTGGAAAATAATTTTTATACACGTAATATCCTCCGGCACACACCAATAGAACAATACCTCCAGCGATAGACAACGTTATCTTTACCCATTTTTTCATGTTGCTTCCTCCACTCTAAAAGTTGCTCATTTATATAAAAAAGAGAGTTACCTTTTACTTAACTCTCTCCAATCAAAATGCTAAATGAAAAAATGAAAGATTTCAATCTAATTACTTTTTTTTTGCATTTGCTTTGCTAACAATTCCTTCACCTGATTATATGTTAACCCTGAATTTTTATTTAAACGTTTCACTTCATCAACATCAGTACCGACAACTGTATATTTTTTCTCATCATTCATGTTCCCACTTCCTTTCTCACCAGATTATTTCTTATATTTCTTCCCTAAATGCACATAAATTAACACCAATACGAATAGGGAAGCTGGACTAAATTAAATAGACGAGACAGATGATATAGTATTCAATAACTAAAAGGAGTTCTGTTGCGTAAGAGGAATAGATAAAAATATGTCGAATTTATATACTTATTGAATTTAAGGACATGGAGGATGCATTTTGAAAACATATGAGTTTAAACATAACATTCCAACATTGGAAGAGTACAAATATTTGTGTGATTCTGTTGGATGGACTAATTATATGAATTTTGAAGTAGCGGATACTTCACTGAAGCATTCTATTCACTGCATCACGGTCAAAGATAATGAAAAAATTGTGGGCATGGGGAGAATTGTTGGTGATGGATCTATCTATTTCTATATTCAAGATATAGTGGTTCATCCGGATTATCAGAAACATGGTATTGGGAAAGAAATAATGCATCTTTTGGTTGCATACTTAAATGAGAATGCCCCTGATAAGGCGTTTGTCGGTTTATTTGCATCACAAGGTAAAGAATCGTTCTATGAAAAATTTGATTTTAAAAATTACTCACCAAACATGACGGGGATGTTTACTGTCATTTCAAAAACATGATAGATTTTTAATTGTAGGGAAAACTTCGATTCATATGAAAGAAATTATTCTTGCAGTAACCTTTTCCACAATCGCATTTAAACATTACATACGAAAGGAGAGTACATATATAGCTATATATGTACTCTCCTTTCATTTATTTAACTCTGTATATATTAAATTTCTTAATAAAATTTCACTACATCTTCAGTAGGTAAGAATGTTCTTTCCCCTGGTTGTTCATTTGGCTCACCAAATGGCATTTGTCCTACTAAACTCCACTCCGCTGGAATATTCCATGTTTCTTTCACTTCAGCATCTACGATTGGATTGTAATGTTGTAATGATGCACCAATTCCTTCAGCTGATAATAACATCCATACAGTATGTTGTAGCATTGCATTTCCTTGATGAGACCAGAATGGGAATTGATCTTTATATAACGGTGCATTTTCTTGCATTTTTTCTACAGTTGCTTGATCTTCAAAGAATAAAACGGTACCTACACCTGCATGGAAACCTTTTAGTCTTTCTACAGTCGCTTCAAAGTTTTCTGCTGGTACGCGTGATCTAAGCGTTTCTTTTACGATATCCCAAAACTTTTCATGCTCTCCATCCATTAATACGACCATACGGCCACTTTGCATATTGAAAGAAGTTGGTGCATGTAAAGCTGTTTTTAATACTTCTTCAATTCTTTCCTTTGTAATTGTAGCGTTTTTTGTTACTTTACGAATTGAACGACGGTTCACGATTGCTTCTTTTAAGTTTGTTGTAGTTGCTGACATTTTAATTCCTCCAAATATATGTTTTATTATTTTTATTTAAACAAATCAATTTGAGTCTTTCATGCAAGACGAATTAGCAATATCCATCCGCCTTACATTGCATACCTTCAAATGAATTTGTTTTATCCTTTTCGATTTCTTTATCAATTACTCTTTCTAGCGTTTCTTTACTAGCAAGTCCTTGAATGACTTCATCTCCAATCATTACAGTTGGTACAGCCATAATATTCGCTTCATCATATGCATGTTGAATCGCTTCTTGATGTTTTTCTTTATATTTACGAGTTACTAAAGCATCTTTAAATTCTGCTTCAGGAAGCCCTACTTCTACCGCTAATTTCGTTAATACATCAATATCTTCAATGTTTTGCTCTTCTTGGAAAAACGCAGTAAATACTCGGTGATGATACTCATTTCCAAGTCCACGCTCTTTCGCGAATTGGCACCCTTCAAAAGCTAAATGTGTATATGGATGCGGAGAAACGCGTGGCAGACGCATTTCAACCCCTAATTTTTTTGCAGTAGGAAGAATGAAAGAATCCCATGAACCTAACTTATCTGGCTCGTTCCAAGGATCTATTTTAGAATATGGACTTGGACGCAATTCAAATGGCATCCATTCGATTTCTACATCTTTCTCTTTCGCTACTTCATCTAATGGGCCTTTTGCTAAAAAGCAAAACGGGCATATAAAATCTGAGTACACTTTCATTTTTACAGTCATATCTTTTACACCTTACCTTCTTTTTATTTTTAGATGTAACCAAAACAGTTACAATTTTAAGAAAAAAATATGCATTCTCTTTTAGAGACTTGCAATTATCATATTATGCATTCATTTTTTGTTGTAAAGATTCAAATAACTGCCCCATCGTAATATTTCTCAAAACTTCTTCCATCGCAGATTGCGCCTGAACTAAAATAACCTCTAAAACAGCTTGAATATTCGCCCCAATTGGACAGTCTGGATTCGGTCTTTCATGAATGTGAAATAGTTTGTCTTCTTCCACTACATTCACTGCATGATACACATCTAATAATGTGATTTCATGTAAATCCTTTAATAATCCCGCGCCACCTGGTCCGCGATTTACGTAAACAAATCCAGATTGTTTCAAGTAAGACATTATTTTACGAATGACTACCGGATTTGTATTTACACTCTCGGCCATATAGTCTGAAGTGCAAACTGAAGATGGATTGTTTTTCAAAATAGATAAAATATGAACAGCTATAGAAAAGCGGCTACTAATTTTCATCGTGATCACCACCTTGATGTAATCATTATAGTTACAACCGGAATATAAGTCAATCCTTTTTACAAATTTTTTAAAGCAAATAAAAAAGTGCCCCATTACAATATATGAGACACCTCTTCTTATTCTGCAAACAAGTCTTGAAATTCTTCAATAAATAGCTGCACAGCGATTGAAGAATCCTTTAATGAAGGAACAGCTAAAGCAATTTCTCTCCATACTTGTGGTTCCAATTCTCTCGTTTGTATATTCTTTGGTAAACTCGTTAAAGATAACTCAGCCAAAATTGCGATTCCTAATCCTTCTTGAATCATATTTAAAGCTGTTGTAACTGTGGAAATTATATATTCAGCCCGAAGTGGTACGTTCGCTTGTTTAAACATATCGATAATGGGTGGTTCGTACCCACCCTTACATAATATGATCGGTTCATTCTCTAAATCACCTATTGTAATAGAATCGTTCTTACAAAGAGGATGATCCTCTCTTAAGACAACAACCATTTTCCCCTTCGTTAAGGGCACGATCTCCATATCTTTATTAGGCAAAATAACAATTCCTATATCAACAACCCTCGATACTAACCAATCTTCAACTTCTTTAATCGTGCCTTCACAAAGAACGACTTCTAAGTTCGGATACTTCTCCTTAAAAAGATTTATCATTTTGGGTAAGAAATGTGCAGAAGCACTCGGAAAACTCCCAATTCGAATCGTCCCAACTTCGTGCCCTTTCTCCATCGCTACTTCTTGTTCAATCTTCTCAACGCCGTTTAAGATTTCTCTAATATGTACAAGAATTCTATTTCCAACATCCGTAACGATTAGCCCTTTTCGTTTATCGCGTATAAGAATGGTAACTCCTAACTCTGACTCAATGCTTGAAATCGCATGACTTACAGCTGGCTGTGTCATATTTAACATCCCGGCAGCCTTCGTAAAACTCCCTAATTCAACCGTTTTAATTAAAACTTGAAGTTGTGTAATGGTCATAACTAATCACTTATACTCCTTATAAAAAAGATTCATTTTATTTATCATAGTCGATATCATATCATAGTGAAATGGAATACAACAAGGAGGGATTACAGTGACACAGCTTTCTCGAACTAAGACTGCCATAATCCTTACATTTCTCGTTATTATGTGGGGAATTAATTGGCCGTTATCAAAATTCGCTCTGCATTACACACCACCCGTACTCTTTGCAGGGATTAGAACATTAATAGGAGGATTTATCTTACTTACTTTCGCATTACCGAAATACAAACAATTAAATTTAAAGGAAACTTGGCATTTATACTTTATTTCATCTTTACTCAATATTATTTTATTTTACGGACTACAAACTGTCGGACTTCAGTATATGCCCGCCGGACTCTTCTCCGCAATCGTATTTCTCCAACCTGTCTTACTCGGCATTTTCTCATGGATTTGGCTTGAAGAATCTATGTACGGCTTGAAAATTTTCGGACTTATTCTTGGATTTATTGGTGTTGGGGTTATTAGCTCTAGTAGTTTAACTGGACATATTTCTATTATCGGTGTACTACTTGCTTTAGGGTGCGCTATCGGCTGGGCACTCGGCACAGTATTTATTAAGAAAACTGGACACCGCGTTAATGCCATTTGGATGGTAACACTTCAGCTTATTATTGGCGGACTTTGCTTAATCGGATTTGGTTCAGAATTTGAGAGCTGGTCTAACATCGCTTGGAGTATACCATTTGTAAGTGTACTACTATTCATCTCGTTCTTTGTTATTGCAATGGGATGGCTCGCTTACTTTACACTTGTAGGAGCTGGTGAGGCAAGTAAAGTTGGGGCTTATACGTTCCTTATCCCACTGATCGCTATTATTGTAAGCTCTATTTTCTTACATGAGGCCATTACAATTAGCTTATTCATCGGACTTTTATTTATTATCGTAAGCATTTGTTTTGTAAATATAAAGCCGAAAGCACTTGCTGTAAGGCAGCAAGTTGAAGTGAAATAAATAGATATGAGAAAGAGTCTACCACTTGTAGGCTCTTTCTTTTTTACCATTTTATCAGTACAGTCACTTAACATCTTAGCAAAAGGAAAATTTTCCTTTTTTATTGTATGATGATAATTAAGTAGAAAATATTATCTCTAATACATATGTATGGACTAACAATTCTAATCATAAGGGGGAATTATATGGTTTTACAGTATAAAGAATTTGGAGATTCAAGCTCTCCACTTATGGTTTTTATTCATGGGGGCGGAGTCAGTGGATGGATGTGGGACAAACAAATTAAACATTTTACTAACTTTCACTGCCTTGTTCCTGATTTACCCGAGCAAGGGGAAAATAGTAGTAAGGATCATTTTTCAATACACTTTAGTGCTGAAAAAATCATTGAATTAGTTGAAGAAAAAGGACAAGGTAAAACTGTTATAGTAATCGGTTTTTCGTTAGGTGCTCAAGTATTAATTACAATGCTCAGCATGAAACCAAACTTAATTCAATACGCTTTGATAAATAGCGCATTAGTTAAACCAATTCCTTTCGCTAAAACATTAATAAGATCCCTTGGCTTAACCTATCCACTTATAAAGAGTAAGACATTTTCCAAAATACAAGCAAAATCAATGTACATAGATGAAACACAATTTGATAACTATTATCATGAAAGTTGTCAAATAAGTAAAAATACATTTGTGAGGATATTAGAAGAAAATATGTCGTATACAATACCAAAAGGTTTCGAGAATGCTAGTAGCAATATATTAGTGACTGTTGGAGAAAACGAAAAAAGAATCATGAAAGACTCGATGACTGCAATCCTTGAAAGCAATCCTAATTGCACAGGTATTATCATTCCTAAAATCGGTCATGGAATCCCTTTAGCAAATCCCAAACTATTTAATACTTTAATTGAAAACTGGCTTAAGCATGATAACCTACCAGAAGAAGTAATGACAGTCAATTGAGTTCCTTATCTTAATAAACCATGTTGTATTTGTAGCTCTAATCCCCCTCGAAGCTGCTTAATCTCAAAATTTTATTAACAAAGGTCTCATTACTTTCAATGAGACCTTTCAATGTTCCCTACTTTTTACGACGTACTACAAAAACACACGTACCTACGGAAGATACAATCGCTAAAACTGATAAAACAATTGCTATTGTTTGCATATTACTTGTACCTTCATTTTTTTCCACACTAGATACTTCACCATGTTCTCCTGTTAATGATGTACCTTTTGCAATCGTAGTAAGTGAATGGGGCTTTTCAGCTTTCTCATCGCCTGTCCATTCAACAATTTCTCCATCTTTATATTGTTGATATGCATTCCAAGCTATTTGTTGCTCTTTATCTGGATTTTTAGCAACGAAAGTAAATCGTTGGAACTGACCAGGTAAAATCCCTTCTCCTGTTGCTTCCCATATTACAGTTTTAACTTTTCCAGCTGCATCTTTTTGTTCTTCCACTTTCCACCCTGGCACTGGCTCGTACTGTTGAAACTCGACTCCAGACGGTATTTTCAGTGTGACTTTTGTTGTTGCCATATTCTTTTCAACAGGTACCTTTATTGTATAAGTCTCCCAAGAGCCAACGTCAGAAGTTGCTGGTTTCACAGTTACGTGAGCACTAACAGGTAACGAAAAAATCCCCATTGCAATTATTGTTGCGATCATTGTTGTTCCTAATTTTTTTATACGTTTCATTTTCTATAAACTCCTTTTCATTTATAACGTCTTTTTTATCTGCCACCTACAATAAATTTATAATCCGTATCGAAACTATCAAGAGATTTTGTTAATCCGTGAACTTGTATATTCCAGTTTCCTGTCATGTTAATATACATACCTTCCGCTTCATATTCTCCCGGTGACACTGCCGAAACTTTAAATGAACCTTTGCCCATATTCATATCTAAAGATTGAGTCGTCAATACAATTTGTTCCATATCAGTAACAGGCTGTCCATTCTCATCCTTCAAAGTAATATGAAATGTATTCTGTCCTACCTTATTAGGACTTACATGTAAAGTAAGTTCATATCCATTATCTAATTGTTTACTCTCTGTAAAAGGTCCCGTAGGAGGCATCGGCGGCGTTTGTACATTTGTCATAAACGCTACGATTACGAAAACGATAATTCCAATGATAAACTCTACTTTCACCGTAGCTCCTAACCTTTGCTGCGCTCGCATTCTCCCTTTCACATAATGAATAATTCCCAATATCCCCATACACACGAATAAAAGTATCTTTGCTAATAAGGCCAATCCATACTTCGTATCAAATAGGGAATGGATTGTGGGAATAAAAAATGTACTGTTAAAAAGACCCGTTAATAAAATCACTATGACAGCACCTGTTGCCCATGGCGAAAAACGCTTAATCGCATCCCAATACATAGTCCACTTGTCATCCTCTTTACGTAAAAGAAGAACAATCGATGATAGCCCCCCAATCCATAACGAAGCTGCGAATAAATGTAGAAAGTCCATAACGACAGCAATTTCTTTAAACTTTAATCCATATGCATGACTATTGAAAGCTTTCATAACCAGTAACCCCATAAATAATACAATTGGAATGCTCCATACTTTAAACGACGAAAGCCTCTCACTCTTCACTGCAAAATATGTAACAATTATAAGCGTACTAATAAGAGCCATTTGAGTGATCCATACATAACCAAAAACAGATAGCTGTAATGTTTCTTTTAATAATAAAGGATCGAATGCTTCTAACCATGAAACATCAGCATTTATTTTCGCCTGCAATGGTAGATTGAATAGTAAACTAATAAATATCCCAAATAATGATATCCATATTATTCTCTTACTCCTTGATTGAACTGAGGTTGCATTCCCTTTATACATAATAAGATTAAAGAATAGAACTCCTAAAAATAGTGAGAAACTTGTATATAGAACCCCACGTTCCATGATCATATCGATTTGCGGAACATAGCCCATCTCTTCTACTTGTATATCATCTGTTCCCGCTTCTGCTAATCCAATACGGAATGGAATAACTCCTTGAATCGGATGTCCATCAGCTGAAATAGCTTTCCACTGAATAGAGTAAAGACCATTTTTGAGATTCTCTTTTAACCCAGCCTCTAATATTTTTTTGTTTTTCTTATCAATATGTGCATCTTTTAAATCTACTCTTTTACCTGAGGTGTCTCTTACGAACAATGTATTAAAACTTGAAACTTGTATGTCCTCATCGAATTCAATTTTCACAACAGATGGTGCTTTCTTTAACGTTTCATTTTCAGCAGGATTTGATTTCACAACATACGCATGAGCAGATGCGCTTTTTGGTATCAATATGATAAACACGCACGCTATTAATAGCCATGCCCCTAACCTTCGTATTACTTTCACAATCATTTCACTTCTTTCTTCTTTCTTCTTTCTTCTTTCTCGCTACACTTTCATTACTTTATACTTCCTAGTTTGATTTCCTGACGAAATATTAACCTGATTAAGTATTTTTTTATACAACATGACGCTTTCTTTCTCCCCACCTTTAAACTTCTAATATAATAGCAGCTACTTTAATTAAAACAACTTACATTTTTAAAGTCGATTGTTATTATATCATAAAATATATTTATGTAAGTTTCCTAAGAAGAAAAGTTCTCGTGAATCATTTGTGAAGAAAATGTGAAATACATAAATAAAAAGGTGTTACGTTATTACGTAACACCTTTTTATTTATAAATCGTGCCATTGGAGAAGGTATAGTATTCGTTGGTGTAAGTAATTCAATTCTATCACCATCCACTTCAAGAATGGCTACTTCTCCTTCCACACCTAGCACCTCACTTACGTAACGCTCTATTACTGTTCCTTACCAAACCTTTTCGTAAAAACGTATAACTATCTAGATCATGAACTACGATACCGCTATCCTAAACAAAATGAAACACTTCTTTAAGTCTCTCCATGATAGAGAACTCCCTTTATATCACCACTTCTATATCATCGTTTTAATTATAATTAAAAGCTAACCTTTTCTATACAATATATCCTTTTATTTTTTATAGATATTTAAAGAATGCATTTATATGAAACGGCTATTCCTAAAGTATCATATTAGGAATAGCCTCAATAACCAATATCTTATCTATCTTAAAAATTAAATTTGACATTTTCAATTTCTGTATTCTCGATTACTAACCCTTCAATCTCAATATTTTCTAATTTTATTTCTTTATTTGAACTAATCGTGTCTAAGATACCTAAAAAATTCTCCGCTAATTTTTTTATAGTTTCCATTCTATACAAACTACTCGCATATTCAAATTCAAAAAACAACTCTTTTTTTCCTTTTTCTACAAATAAGGTTAAATCAAATTTCGAAATTTTATTTCTATATTGAACAGGCGTCATTTTCAAATTCCCCATTATACTTTCATTGATTTGAGATTCTTGAAAAGCTAACATTGTAGAAAATATAGGGTTTCTCCCTAAGTCTCTCTTAATTTTTAACTTATCAATAATCATATCAAACTGGTAATCTTGATTATCATACGCTTTAATTAACTGTTCTTTAATCTCTGACAAAAATTCCGTAAAGTTTTTTTTCTCAATAGGGAAACTTCTAATTGCAATAGTATTTGCAAACATACCAATGATATTTTTCAAATCAGAATGTGTCCGCCCTAAAATAGGCATTCCTACAATTATATCGTGCTGCGAGGAACATTTTGATAACAAAATACTATAAGCTGCAGACAAAATCATGTACAATGTCGTATCTGTTTCTAAACATAAATTGTCTAAACGTTGCTTTAATTCATTTCCTCCTTCAAAAATAAAACTATTTCCTTCAAAGCTTTGTATAATTGGTCTAGGAAAATCCGTAGGCATATCTAATACTGGAAGATCCCCTGAAAGTACATCTAACCAATATTTTTCTTGTATACTTGCAGCACTTGTCTTTAAAAACTCATTCTGCCAATAAACGAATTCTTTATATTGAATAGGGTTTTCCTGTAACAGTTTTCCTTGATATAATTCTGATAACTCCTGCAGTAAAATATTGACTGAATATCCATCTGAAATCAAATGATGCATATCTGTTAAGAGCACATGTTTATGACTACTTAAGCGAATGATCTTAACTCTTACTAAAGGGGCTTTACTTAAGTCGAAAGGTTCAATAAATTCATCAATTATATTTTCCAGTTCGACATTCAGCTTACTTGATGGATTAGAACATAAATGTTCATCTAAAACAGAATAACTAATTTCTATATCCACTTCTCCCTGAATTCGTTGTTTGGGCACACCATCTACTACTTCAATAGATGTTTGAAATGCCTCATGTCTCTTTACAATCTCACAAAAAGCTTTTTCCAATTTATCCAGATTGATTTCACCTTCTAGTAAGGTTGCTCTTGGCATATTGTAACTAGTTCCAATCCCTTCCATCTGTTGTAGTGTATATATCCTTTTCTGAGCTGAAGAAAGGTCGTAATATTCGCACTTTTCCACAGGTTGTAATGACACATACTTACTTTCAGATCTTTTCTTTATATGCTTACTTATACCTCTTACTGTTGGTGCTTTAAACGCTTCTCTTAACGATATATCTACACTAAACTTTTTGTGAATTTCTGCCATTAAAAGCATTAACGACAATGAGTTTCCACCCATTTCAAAAAACGAGTCATTCATACTAATTTGCTTAACATTAAGAGTTTCTTCCCACATTTGTGCAACAGTTTTTTCAATTGGATCCTCAGGCAGTTCATAATTAGTTTTTATCAATAATTCATCCTTAATTTCTGGGAGTGCTTTAACATTTAGCTTACCATTTGGAGTCAAAGGAATTCTATCTAACTTAATAAAGATAGAGGGCATCATGTAGTAAGGAATCTTACTTGAAAGGTATTCCCTTATTCCCCACCCATTCTCATTCTCTTTCAACACAATATAAGCACATAGTATATTATTATTTTCTTTATCTTTTTTTGGAACAACAATTGCATCAAGTATCATATCGTGTTGCAACAGTACTGAATTTATTTCTTCTAACTCCACTCTATATCCTCGAATTTTTAATTGATTGTCAATTCTTCCGAGAAATTCTACTTCTTGATGGCATGTGAGCCTCCCTAAGTCTCCCGTTCTATAGAGTTTGATTTTTTCATGTCCCAAAGGTGAAACCGTAATAAACTTTTCGCTATTTAAATCAATTTGATTCAAATAACCTTCTGTCACTCCTACTCCCCCAATACAAATTTCACCAGCCATTCCAAGTGGAACAAGTTTTTGACCTCTATCCAAAATGAATATTTTCGTGTTATCTACTGGCTTTCCAATAACCGTTCCCTTGGATACAAGGTCAAAATCAGTAGCATTAAATTTGTGAAATAGAGCGCCAATAGTAGTTTCTGTAGGTCCATAGTGATTCATAATTACAGTTTGCGGATACACCCTATTAAACTTACTAATATCAGCCGACTTCACTTCTTCACCGCCCAATACGATTAACCTTAGCGCCATGCAATTCTCATAATCTTCAACCATACGATGGTTAACTAAATAATTAAATAGTGAAGGAGTCAGTTTTATATAACTTATCTTTTTCTCTTTCAAATATGTGATAAGGGTTTCTGGGAGCATATAATGTTCTTTTGGAACTAAATGTAACTCACCCCCATTTAATAAAGCTGTATACAAACTTGTATATCCTAAATCAAATGCAAAGGAAGATAATAGTAGTGTTTTATCCCTATACGTTATACTTGCTTCTCGTGTGAACCATGAAATATAATTTACCAAGCTTTGATTCTTAATCGGTACCCCTTTTGGGAGCCCAGTGGTACCAGATGTATAAATAATATATATTGGATTATCAACTGTACTTCTTTCCTCTATATTTGAAGGACATTCAAAAAATAAGCTCTTATCTTCCAATTCCATAACCTCACAAGTAAAATCATTAGAAGTTACTAAGTGAGACTGAGTCAAAAGAAGAATTGTATCACTGTCTTCAATCATGCTATTTATTCGTTCTAATGGAAACTCCGGATCAAGAGGTAAATAAATTGCCCCGCTTTTAATAATACTCCATAGTCCAATGATCATTTCAATAGAAGGCTCAGCTAATAAAGCGATTACTGTATCACTTCCTGCCCCCTTCTTAATCAAGTGTTTAGCTAATTGATTTGCTTTATCATTTAATTCCTTATAAGTTATTGTTCTCTGTCCAAACACTACAGCAGTACGATTCGGATGTTTTTCCACCAGTTCTTCAAATATACGTTTAATCGTTTTTTCTTCTGGATACAAAGTATCAGTATTATTAAAAACACCTATTCTATTTTTTTCTTTCATGGTTACTAGATCAATTTCCTCAATTTGAATAGTAATGTCCTCTATGATAGTATCAATAATTTTAACGAAATGTTCCGCCATTCGTTCTATCGTTTCTTTACGGAACAAACCTGTACTATATTCAAATATAAAACGAAGTTGTCCATCCTGCTCAGTTACTTTCAGCTCTAAATCAAATTTAGATGTACGATTCGTATACTCGTACGGTTTAATTTCAAAATCACCTATTTCCGCCCTTACTGCATCAACATTTTCAAAAGCAAACATCACATCAAACAGAGGATGACGATTCACATTTTTTCGCAATTGTAGCTTATCAACGAGCATCTCAAATGAATATTCCTGATGTTCGAGAGCTTGAAGTGTGTGGCTTGCAACTTCTTTCAAAAAATCCTCAAACCGTTTCTCTGAAGTAGGATAATTTCTGAGCGCAAGTGTATTAACAAACATACCTACCACATTTTCTAATTCAGAATTCAGTCTTCCTGCTACCGGGCTTCCAATTATAATGTCTTCTTGTCCGCTATATTTAAACAGTAGTATATTGAATGCCGAAAGTAATAATGAGTACAGAGTAGCTCCTTTTCGGCTTGAGATTTCATTTAATTTAGATGTATAATATGCATCCAAATTAAATTGAACTACATCACCTTCAAACATTGGCTCATCTAACCTTGGATAATCAGTTGGTAAATTGAGTAATGGTATTTCTTTTGAAAATATTTCAAGCCAGTACAGTTCTTTTAGTTTCCAGTTCCCGGATTCTATCATTTTGTTTTGCCAGTTTGAAAAATCTTTGTATTGAATTCTTACGTCTGGCAAATTATTTTTTTGATAAAGAGATGCAAACTCTCTAATTAAAATTCCCATTGATAAACCATCGGATATAATATGGTGCATATCATAAACAAGCAAATATTTCGATGATGGTAGCACCTCCACAATTGCTGCTCTGAACAAGGGCCCTTTCTCTAGATCAAATGGTCTAATAAATGTTTCAACAACACTCTCAAAATTTTGTTCATCTGCATACAAGTGTTGCATATTCCATTCAGGATTCTGATGGATTTTTTGAACTATTTTCCCTTGTACTTGTTTAAATGATGTTCGCAAGCTTTCATGGCGATTAATTAAAGCTTGCAATGCCTTTTCTATCTGTACTATATTAACTTCCCCTTCAAGAAATACTGCTCCGGTAATATTATAGTTTGTAGATGCACCATTCAATTGACTAACAATATACATACTTTTTTGTGCTGGAGAGACTTCATAATACTCCTGTGGTGGTGCTAGACGAATCGCTTCATATGTTTCTTTTTTCCCCATCATTTCTTCAATGATTACAGCCAATTCCTTAATAGTAGGAAATGTAAATATATTTCCAAGTGGAAGTTCAACTTCAAATTCCCTATGAATTTCAGAAACAAGTGTTATTGCTTTTAATGATTGTCCCCCAATTTCAAAGAAATGATGATTAATGCCTACACCATCAGTTCCCAGTATCTTTCTCCAAATACTTACAAGTTTTTGTTGTATCGTATTATAAGGTTTTTGATACTCTTCATCAAACTGTACTTTAATCTCCATATTTTCTAGGGACTTCCGATCAATTTTTCCATTCGGACTGAGCGGAAGGCTTCCTAGTTGAATAAAATAAGAAGGAATCATATATTCAGGAAGTTTTTTCCGCAAAAAACCCCTTATACTGCATTGATTATTTGTACCATGTGAGGGGGAATCATAGAATGCAACAAGATACTTATCATTTGCTACTCCATTCTTCACGACAACTATAGAGTTTTTTATGTTATCACATTTGTTTAAAACAACTTCAATCTCTCCTATATCAATTCGATGCCCTCGTATTTTTGTTTGGTCATCCTTCCGCCCCAGAACCTCAATGTTACCATCGCAAAGTAATTTCCCCATATCTCCTGTTTTATAAAGCATTTTTCCATAATTATGATAATACGGATCTCGAATAAACTTATCCTTCGTCAACTTAGAATTGTTAATATAACCTCTAGCTAAAGGTATGCCACCTATGAATATTTCCCCCTTCACTCCAATCGGCAAAGGGTGCATGTTCTCATCAAGGATATAAATGCGCCTGTTAGCAAGTGGTTTTCCCACGGGAATAACTTTTAAGTCGGCACTTTTAGTTCCTTTTCCAGACACTTCATATAAAGTACTTGTCATCGCCGTTTCAGCAGGTCCATATGCATTTAACAAAATAATATCTTCTAAAGGTAACTGTTCCCACATCCCTACTTTCTCCGCTGGCATTTGTTCCCCACCAACTATGACGAGTCTGAGGTTACTATCTGGAATTATTTCTGGTCTTGTATACCATTCTTGTACAATTTCGCCCCAATAATTTGTAGGTAGATTAACAACTGAGAGTCCAAGTTCAACACATTTCTGAGAAAACTGATAAGGAGTCCATATATTCTTATCACGCAAAACAAGAGAACTTCCTGCAGCTAGTGTTGTAAAAATCTGTTCAAGTGAAATATCAAAACTTATCGAAGAAAACTGAAGAACACGATCCTCCGGTGTCAGCTCATAACGTTTGCAAATATCAATGGAGTGGCTTACAACTGCTTCATGAGACATCATTACACCTTTTGGTCGACCAGTAGAACCCGAAGTATAGATGATATATGCCAAATTCTGGGGTTCAATTCTAACACTCGGTTGGTTTTTTGGTTCTTCGAGCACTGAATCCCATTCTATATCAAGACAAACGGTATGCCCCTGATAATCTCTAATCTTCGACTGTAAATTATTTTGGGTGAGTAATATAGGTACTTGGGCATCTTTCAACATCAAATTTATTCTTTCGCCAGGATAATCCATATCTATAGGTAGAAAAGCTCCACCAGCTTTTAAAACAGCTAAAATTCCTACAATCATTTTAGGTGAACGTTCAACATACACTCCCACAGGTATTTCAGGCCCTACCCCTAATTTAATGAGCTTATGCGCTAACTGGTTTGAAAGTATATCTAATTCTGTGTAAGATAAACTTTCATTCCCCTGTATAACAGCAGGTTTGTTTAAATTTAATTTTACTTGATCAGTAAATAAATCCTGAAAACATTGATTCTTAGGATAATCCAATGAAGTAGAATTATTATCACTTAAAATATGTGTAAGTTCTTTTTCGGAAATCATTGAGATATTCTCTAACTTACCATCTTCGCTAACAAGCATTTCCCACAAAATATTGATTAAATGTGAAAGTATCTGATTTGCTTCTGTTTCATTTAAAAAGGAACTATTGAATAGTAGCTTCAATTGAAGCTTTGGTTGTAGATTACAATAAACAACCAAAGGATAATCCATTTGTTCATCTATACGTACTGATTTCACTTGTAATGAACCAATTCCGTCTTTCAATTTCACATCGAATGGATAGTTTTCAACAATTACAATACTCTCATACAAATCATATAAGGCAGAGCTTCTTGGCATATCAATCCAACTTCTTATATCAACGAGTGAGGTATATTCATATTGACGCATTTCAACCTGCTTCAGTTGTACATCTTTAAGCCATTTAATCAAATTTACATTTTTATTTATCTTTACCCTAAAAGGAAGAGTATTCATAAAGCAACCAATTATTGAATCCGAACCTTCTAACTCAGCCGGACGCCCTGATGAAGTTACCCCAAAAATAATATCTGTTTCTTGGGAGTAGCGATTTAAAAGAATTGCCCAAGCCCCCTGAATCATAGTATTTAGTGTAATCCGATTCTTTCTAGTAAAGTCTTGAATTATCTGCTGTTTGTCTTCAGATACTTCGTATACTACATCTCCAAAAGCAGATAACTGATTTGAATTTTTTGCAGGAAAAATATTATTGAATCGTATAGGTGTTTTAAATCCATCTAACTCGGTTCTCCAAAATTGTTCCGCTTTCTTCTTGTCTTGCCTACGTAACCAGTCGATATAATCTTTAAATGAATATACATGTCCAAATGTTATCTTTTCGTCAACACATAATGCTTCATAACACTGACCCAGTTCCTTAAAGAGGATGCTATTACACCAACCATCTAACTGAAGGTGATGATGCGTCCATACTACATCATAGGCATACTCTTCTTGCTTAATGACCAAAATTCTCATAAGTGGTGGTTTTGAAAGGTCGAATCCCTTCTTACGATCTTCCTCAATAAGTTGTTCTAACTTTTGCAATCCTTCAGATTTCGAAAAATTTGTCCAATCTAAAACTTGAAAAGGAATTTTTAGATCTTTATGAACAATCTGTACAGGTTCTTCTAGCCCTTCCCAATGATATGATGTTCTTAAACTTTCATGTCTATCTAAAAGTTTTTGCCAAGCCTTTTCAAATATCTCAATATCTAATTTTGATTTTATTGAAAATATTGTTTGCTCCACAGTTACTGACGATTTTGGTGAATAGATATGATGAAAAACCATACTTTGTTGTACAGGTGAAAGCATGTATATATCTTCTATATTTTTATATACCTCAATCCATTCATCAATTTTCTTTTGATCTATGGAGACAAGTGGGAAATCTGAAGGCGTCAAATATGTACCTTCTTTTGTTTGACAGTGGTCAATTATATTCTTCAAATTGTTGACAAAGTCCTTTGCCAAGCCTTGAATGGTTTCAACCAAATGACTATTCGCACTATATTTCCATTCTACACATAATTTTTTATCAACGATCATACATTCAATTTCAAGCAAGTGACTTCTAATTCCATTCAAATCACGGGTTGGTCCTGTATTCACATCCGATATATTAAATAACTGCTGTTTTTTAATTGCTTGTTCGAACTGTCCTAAATAATTAAAGCTTATTTGTGCCCTTTTCCTAGACGAAATTTGCCCTCGCATCTCTTTCTCTGCTAAGTAATATAAAATTTCATAACCAATTCCACCATTTGGTATAGCACGATACCGCTCTTTTACTTGCTTCAATATTTCTGCTATGCCCTTCTCTTTTTCAATGTCGCCCATAACAATAGGATATACACAAGTAAACCATCCTACAGTTCTTGAAGTGTCGTACTCTTTTAACAAAGGATTCCTACCATGGCCCTCCAAATCAACTAGTGTTTCACCACTCCAATTTGCTAATGTACTAGAAAGTGCGGAAAGCAGAATATCATCAATTCTCATTTTAAATAATTGATACGTGTCATGCAGTAAATACTTTGTTTCTTTCTCCGTCAACATAAAAGAAAGTGTACGAGCAGAGTTTTCATCATTTCTCCCCCCTTCCATGTCAATAGGTATAGTATTTACAGAAGAAGGGACATTGTTCTTCCAAAAAGCAAGTTCATCTTTTAATTGATTGGAATAAGCATATTCATAGAGATGCTCAGACCATTTTTTAAAAGAGAGGCCTTTCACTGGAAGTTGAACAGAGCCACTATTTGTAAGCTGTTCATATATCATCTGTAGAGTGTCCAGCATAAGTCGCCATGAATATCCATCTATTACAAGATGATGTACTGTTATAAACAACCTTCCTTTTTCCTGATCCCCAGAATCAAAATATGCAACTTTAATTAATGGCCCATCTGTAATGTTTAATTCATACTGCAATTTTGATAAAATTTCATGCATATGACTATTATTAAAATCATGTAATTCAAATAACACATTCTCATCGGACTCTGAATAAACTTGAATCCATTCTCCAGCCCTTTGATAATAACGGAGCCTAAAACTATCATGATAATTTGTAAGTATACGAAAACTTTCATGCAACAAAGTCGGATTTATACCTGCTCGTGTTTCCAATAGCACAGATTGATTCCAATGATGATAATTTTCCAAATCTTGCTCAAAAAACCACTTTTGAATCGGTGTAAGAAGCACTTCTCCAGTCTCAGGTTCTTCTATTTGATCTTCACTATAGCTTTCTTTAATATCTGCAATACAATCCGCCAGTTCTGCTATCGTTTGGTTCTCAAACATCTGACTCACGGTAATCTCTATACCCTTTTGAAGCGCTTTACCTACTATTTGAATACTTAAAATTGAGTCTCCTCCCAACTCGAAGAAGTTATCATGTATACCAATTCCCCCCTGATGTAGACCCAATACTGCAGACCATACCTCTACTAGTTCTTCTTGAACTTTATTTTTTGGAGCAACGTAACCTTTATAAGTATGAATTTGAGGAGCTGGTAAGTTCCTTCGATCAAGCTTTCCTATGGAAGTTAAGGGCAGACTCTCTAGCTGAATATAGTATGACGGAAGCATATAATCTGGTAATTCTTTTGCTAAAAATCCCTTAAGTTCCTCCATGTTAACCTGAACATGGGAAACGATATATGCACAGATAACTTTTTTCCCATTATTAATTTCCCAATCAATTACAGCAACATCTTCAATGTAGTTCCTTTTTAATATTAAACTATGAATTTCTGAAAGTTCAATCCGATAACCTCTGATTTTCACCTGATGATCCTCTCTTCCAAGAAACTCGATTTCTCCGTTTGGAAGCCATCTTCCTAAGTCCCCTGTTTTATACATACGATCATTTGGATTAAAGGGATCATTCATAAACTTTTCATTTGTAAATTCTGGTAGATTCAAATACCCTCTTCCTACACCGTCTCCAGCAATATACAACTCACCAGGAACACCTATTGGACTAATATTTTTATCTTTATCTAATATATAACATCTAACATTTGAAATCGGCCGCCCTAAAGAGACGGTATTTTCTGAACATTCAACACTTAAAGCATCCACTGTTGTTTCTGCTGGACCATAATTATTATATAATTTATATCCTCTATCAATCAGTGCATCTTTTAATGATTCTTCTAGTCTTTCTCCACCTGAAATAACTGTGTGTAAACTCTGCAATTTGCGATCATGACATAATAATTCTTTTAATACAGTCGGTATGAAATTAATAATATGAATTTCATGTTGATCAACATAATCACAAAAATGCTTCTTATTTAAAATTAAATTCTTTTCGGCTATATGTAATGTCGCTCCATAAAGTAATGTACCGAAAAAATCCTCAATACTCGGATCAAACACATAATTTGTTAGTTGTAATAGATTTGTTTTTTCCGTTATATTAAATGTTTTTCCAAACCACTGAACAAGATTAACAACATTTCGATTTTCTATCATTACACCTTTAGGTTTTCCTGTAGTACCTGAAGTATACAAAACCGTAAATAAATCATTCGGACTAAGGTTTACTTTTGGTAGAAGAGTCTCACCCGAAAATTTTCTACTATTATCCAATATAAAAATACAATCATTGTTGAATTTTCCAATTACATAGTCGTTTTTATTAATTACATCCTTACTGGTCAATATGAACTTTGTTTGACTATCCTGTATCATATACATTTTCCTTGACTCTGGATATTCTGGATCAATTGGCAAGTATGCAGCTCCGACTTTTAAAATAGCAATTATCCCTATTAGCATTTCAATTGATGGATCCGTCATGATTCCAATAATCTCACCCTTTTTCACTCCTTTTCTAAGCAGTTCATTTGATAAGCTATTGGATATGTCATCTAATTCTTCATAAGTCATAGTCCTATTTTTATATACAATCGCAACATTATCCGGGGTTTTCATCGCTTGTTGCTCAAACAACTGACTAATCGTCAACTGATGTGAATATGTTTTACGAGTATTATTAAATTCCAACAGGATTTGTTTTTTCTCTTCAATAGATACGATATCAATCTCTTCTATTTTTTTATGAGGATTTTTTATGACTGCTTCTGCAATTATAGTAAAATGTTGAGCTAAACGCTCAATTTTAGATGATTCATATAATTGTTCGTTGTAACTGAAACATATCTCAATATCTTTGTGCAAACTTATACTAATAGATAATCCATAATTAGTCATTTCAAAGGTGGAATATGAGTTCAAAGCGATTCTATTTTTGTTTGTCAGTATCGTCTGATCTAAAGGGTAGTTTTCAAAAACAACAATAGTATCAAAAAGGTCGATTTCCGTATCCAATTCACTATATTTTTTTATATCTACTAAAGATGATGTCCCATACAATTCCCAATCCTGCAATGTCTTATTTAACTTTTTGATAAGTTCTATAGATGTTTCGCCAGAATCCTTTTTAACTCTTAATGGAACTGTATTTATAAATAGGCCTACCATTTCTTCAATCCCATTAAATGTTCCTGCTCTACCCGAAATAGTTGCGCCAAAAATAATGTCATCGATATTATGATTCTTTTGTAGCACAATTCCCCATAAACTATAAACAAGGGCGGCAAGAGTAACTTCATTTCCCTTCGCAAATCCTTCCAACTTATCCCTTGAAAATTGAATGCGATACTGATGATCTTTTCGAATTGATTTATGTTTCTTTTTTGTTACTTCCAATCTATTTTGCGAGTTAAATCCTTTTAAATACTCTTGCCAAAATACTTTCTGCCTTTCTTTATCCTGTTTTTGAATATATTTAATAAAATCTTTATATTTTTTTTTAGTAGGCAGATTGTAAGTTTCTGATTCACTAAGGCATCGATATGCGTTTAGGAATTCTTTTAAAATAATTCCATTACTCCAGCCATCATATATAATATGATGATTACTTATAATCATTTCATGTCTTTCTTCTGCTAATATGCACAAAGTAACCCTGAATGGTATTTCTCGAAGATCAAACTTTTTTTCACGATCTTTAACTTTTATCTCTTCTAGTAAAATATTTTTTTCACTTTCACTCTTGTGTGTAAGATCAATTATTTTAATATGAGGGGTATGTTCTTTCAATACTATTTGAACAGGAGTTTTCACTTTTTCCCAACGAAATAGTGTACGTAACTGCTCATTTGTTTGGACAACCGCGTCCCAAGCTTTCGTAAACAATCCTGCATCAACTCTACCTAAAATCCCCAAACATATCTGTTCAAAATACTCATCACTTTGAGGATTTTTTAAGTAGTGAAATAACAACCCTTCCTGTATTGGTGTTAAACCAAGAATATCTTCCAAATTTTGTTTATCCAATTTTATCATCATTGAGCTCCTCCTTGAGACAATCAAATGAATCTAAATAATTATGCTTCTTGATATTTTCTATAATTTCTCCTCTTTCCATCTTGATAACTTTATCCGCGATATGAAAGTACCTATCATCATGAGTAATAGCAATGATAGCTTTTCCTTTTTCCTTTAATTCAGCCAATAGTTCTGTATAGAAAAAATGTCTAAATTCAGGGTCTTGATCTGCCGCCCATTCATCAAATAGATAAATAGATTTATCCTCTAAATAGCTAATTAATAGTGCTAGTCTTTTTCGTTGTCCTGTTGAAAGTTTAGTTGTACTAAATTCTCCATTTTGAATTTGTACTTTTTCATCGATACGTAATATTTTCAAATATTTTTTTATTTCTTCTTCCTTTGAGCTATAGTCAATACCATAGACTTTTGTAAACAAATAAAAATCACTAAATATTGCGGAATATAGCTCTCTTAACTGTTCCTGATTTATTTCTTGATTGTTAACAAATATGTTTCCGCTATTTGCAGAATACAAACCTGTAATTAGTTTAGCAAGAGTTGATTTACCACTACCATTGCCACCGGTTATAAATACAACCTCTCCTGATTTAAGTTCAAAATTAATTGGCCCAACTTGAAAAGGTTCTCCATGTTCACTTTCGTATTGATATACTACCTCTTTAATCTCCATGTTTATTTTACTTTGAGGTATCAAAGTACTGTTTACGTCTGTCTTATTAGTTTCGGTTTTTAAATACCTTGAAAAATCATTTATTCTCTTCCAACTAATTTTCATTTGAATCGCATTAGGGATAGTATTGAGTATACTATGTAGAGGTCCTGTCATATAAAGAAAAACAAAAACATAGCTTCTTAAAAACTCACTCTGTACCCCTTTAAATAAAAGCGGAAATAAAAATGTAACAGCCCCAATTACCATAACAAACAGCAATTCACCAATAATAAAAACATTAGCAAACTTAAGACCACCTTGAATCCGCTTATCCTTATAATCCTCACAGCTCTCTTGCATCCCTTGTCCAAACTCTTCTCGTTTTGACTTTCCTATGCTTAACTCTTTATAACCGCCAATGAGATCGTTTATATATCTAAAAAAAGTGTTTTGGATGTTTCTTGTTTGTTCCCAAAGATTATTAGCTGATTTTCCAGCTACATAATACATACCTGCTGCAACCAAAATAACTGCAATAGAAACAAGCAGTCCATAAACATTAATTACTCCCAAATAAACCAAACAACATAAAAGTGTAATTGAATCAGTCAAACCAGTAATTATGGTGGCAGCATAATTACTGATAGCTTCTGTATCATTATTTAAGGTGGTTTGAATTCTTTCTGACTCTATTTTTTCAATTTTTTCATAAGGATTTTTTAATATATCGTTAATTAACTGGATCCTTTTTTCATAAATCAGATTATTTGTAATGGTAATCAACTGCGTCCGTACCAATTTTTGCGCTAATACATAAGTAATAATTCCTAGCAAAAAATATAAAAACAAACTATTGTTGCTTGAATAATTACTTCTAGTTAAAGCTTCATTAATAATAAAAATAATCATCGCATTTCCAAAACCACTGGTTACACTCAACACAAAAATCGGAAAAAAATTTTTCTTATTATGCAAAGGAAAAACAGTTATTAAAGATAAATATAGGCAGAACAGTACAATACTAATTAAAGTAGCCCATACCGCAAAACTCATACTGATAGGTAACCAAACATTAACAAAATCCCAAGAAAGTCTCCCGAAAAATACAAATGGAATTTTATAAAGGGCATACCCAGCTAAGAACGCAAACAGAAACGTTATAAAGGGAATACAAATACTTTTAAATTTATTTTTTTCCAACTTCCTTTTTTTCTTATACACCTGAATCATAACTATGAAAATGAAGTATAGAGTAATAATTGAAAAAGGAACCATAAACAAAAGTACAGTAACAGAAAAGGCATCAATACTCTTATACGTATCTTTACCGTTTGTCACCACACTCTCCCCCACAAGTGTGTCCATAATAGCCTGGCCAATATTTTGAGTGTACTCGGAGTTCATGTTAGCCATCACCGCAACTCCTAACTTCTCTTGAGGATGAAATACAACGAAAGAGGAGAAATTCGGATTACTTCCTGCATGTGATATTTCACCAGGACCATTTTGAAAAACTTGCCACCCTCCGGCATAAGAAGAGCCATCCTCAGATGGTGGAACTGATCTGTTTGGTATATGTGTACTATAAATTGCCTTTTGGTGATCATCACTTAGTCCATATATCCCAAGCTGCATACGAAGCCACTTTTCCATGTCTTCATTATTTGAGATAAAATAACCTGCGGGTGTATTTCCTCGATAAATAGGTGCATTAAACTCTATAGGCTTTAAAAAACCTATTTTATATCCCTTTGACATATCATATTTAGCGACATCTTTTCTAAACAAAAAAGTATTACCCATATTAAATTGGTTTAATATATTATTCTGAACGTATTGTTCAAAAGATTGATTGGTAACTTTTTGTATAACTAATCCTAGAATATCGTAGTTAATACTGGCATAATTGAATTGCTCTCCTGGATATGTCTCCAATTTTTGATTTAATATTTCTCTAACTGTATTTTCCAACGCATCATTGTCATTTGAGATAGGTATGTCCCCAATGGTATGAAAAGGGATCCCACTCGTATGATATAAAAGCTGTTCAAGAGTTATTTCAACATTTTTATTAAGTTGTTGTCCTTTATAATTACCTTCATATATCATTTGAAACCACTGCAAATATTTGCTAACAGGGTCCTTTAAATCAATTAACCCCTTTTGAACAAGTTGATATATTGCGAGAGCTGTAAACGCCTTACTATTCGAACCGATTTCAAATAATGTTTTTTCCGTTACACGTTGCTTTGTCTCAAGATTTGAATAGCCAAAACTTTTTTTATATACAGCTTGATCACCTTTGACTACTATCACTGACATTCCAGGAATTTTGGCTTCTTGCATTTGTTTTTTTATAAGCGAGTCTAGTTGTTCTTTATCGTTTTCCGTAAACATTCTATCATTCTCTGCATTTGCTATTTGAATCCCAAATAGCATCTGTACATTTAATAATATTACAAGGGTAATCAAAACAATTTTTACTCTCATCATGATTGAATGACTCCTCTCTAATATCATATATTAAATATATTTTCAAGATCTTCACTCGAGAGGTTTGCCGTTTCAAAATCAGATGGGGTGAATTCAGCATGTTTTCTCTGACAACAATGTTGAATCAAATCTCTCAATTGATTCATATACTCCATGAAAAATTGCGATATTGTTTCTTGTTTAAATTTGTTTTTACTATACGTAATCGACAAATTTAACTTTTTATCTACTGTATACGCAACGATATCTAGCAAACAATCCATCTCATTTTTATTGCTGTTATCTTGACCGGAATTTTCATACGCAAATTCAAAAATTCCATTGGAAAATGTAGCATTAAAATCACCTAAATAGTTAAAACGAACATACTTTCGAGATTCAGAACTTAATTCCTTCGAAATATACTTTAAAACTCCATAATTTAGACCTTTACTTGGAACGCTACGCAATTGCTCTTTTAATTGTTTAATTTGTTGTGATATATCTACATCCTCAAATTGTAACCGAATTGGAAATAGGCTCGTAAACCATCCAATAGTTCGCGATACATCAATTTCATCATTTAATTCTTCACGCCCATGCCCTTCAATTTCAATAATCACATCATTTGTTTTAATATACTTAGCCATTACCAATGATAGCGCTATAATCATTAGTTCATTACCTTTTGTTCGATAAGCTTCATTTGCTTTTTGTAACAGCTGCATAGTTTCTTCTTCTGTTAACTTCTTAATCATTTTCTCGCAAAATTCCATACGATCCAATCCTAAATCAAAATCATTAAATGAATTCTCTTCATATTGATATACATGCTCCCAGTATCGCTTTTCTGATTCTGGAATTTTTTTACTCATTCTCTTTAACTCAATTGCCCAATCCTGTACCGAATTATCTTTTGGCGGCAAAGAAGTTTTCTGCTTATTTTCTATCTGTTTATATAATTGATTTATATCTTCAAAAATAATTCGCCAAGATATACCATCAACAGCTAAATGATGAGCTGTCATTAATAATCTTTTACCAAAATCGCCCAAATCAAATATACAAACTTTAAGAAGAATTTCATTTTCAATATTAAAGCTCGATTTCAATATTTCTCCAATACTAGCAATACGAATACTTCGCTCTGTTTTTGATAATTCAGATAAATCTAATGATTCTATTTTTATTTTTTTATTGTAATTATTTTGATTATAAAATAATTCCTTCGTTTCCATCCGGTAATTCAAGCGAAAAGCGTCGTGATGACAAACTAATAAGCTAAATGCCGATTCAAGTATCCCAACCTCAACGTCATCCTTTACTTTGACTAACACCGACTGAGTATAATGGTTTATATTGTTCAAATCTTGCGAAAAAAACCATGAGATAGATGGTATCGTTTCAATACTACCAACACATTGTTGATTACTCTTCTGCTCTTTTGTGCTAGTCATTTCTAAATATAAAATCATATCTTCAATAACTGGATTAGCCAAAATATCCTTTGTTTTTATTTTAATCCCTTTCTCACGTATCTTAGAAGAAATTTGAATTGCTTTAATGGAATCCCCGCCTAGATGATAGAAGTTGTCTCTTATACTTACTTTTTCAACATTTAATACTTCACGTATAATACCTACTAAATCACTTTCTATCTCACCTTCAGTTTTTTTCTCTATTTTAACTTCAGGTTTCGGCAAGGCCTCTCTATCCAGCTTTCCGTTAAACGTCAACGGTATTTCTTTCAACACAATAAAATACGAAGGAATCATATAAACTGGTAAGATCTCTTTTAAGAATCTAAATAGTTCGGATGTCTTCACCTTAGCATTCTCAGTATAGTAGGCACAAAGATAGTGGTTTCCATCATAATCCTCTTGATCAATCACTACCACTTCCTTAATGCTCGGATATTTTTGCAAGTTTATTTCGATTTCTTTTAGTTCTATGCGGAACCCACGAACTTTTACTTGATCATCTTTCCTTCCCAAATACTCAATCTTATCTCCTTCAATAAATCTAGCTAAATCACCCGATTTATACATCTGCTCTTTTGCCGAATATGGATTTACAATAAATCTCTCTCTTGTTAAATCCTGATTGTTAAAATATCCTCTTGCAACACCTTCCCCAGAAATATAAATTTCTCCAACAACTCCCATTGGTACTGGGTGAAGATCGGAGTCCAACACATATATTTTCATATTTTGTGCAGGTACACCAATAGGAACAGATACCCCTTTATCTTTTTCAATATCGAATTGATGAATCATACATCCTACAACTGTTTCTGTGGGCCCATATTCATTATATATTTTTGTTTCTCTACCTAATTTTTTCTGTATGTTTGCGGCAAGGTCTACTGTTAAATTTTCTCCACCAACAATAATTTTTTTAATTGAACACCCAACAAAGTCTGAATCTTTCAATAAAAACAGGTGAGATGGAGTTAATTTAATAATACTTGCTTTTTTTTCTTTAAATATCCTATATAATACATATTCGTTTGCATCAGCAGGATAAATAATAATCTGATTACCACTAATTAATGGGGTAAATATAGTTGTAACAGTAAGATCAAAAGCAAGAGATGAATACAATGGGAAAACTTCATTTTCACTTGCGCCTACATATACTTGATTTGCCCAGGAAATATAATTAACCAATCCTTTCTGTTCAATCATTGTACCTTTAGGGTTTCCCGTAGAACCCGATGTATATATGATGTAAGCAAGGTCAGTCGGCTCACTTCTATTTTTAATATTAGAAGTATCTCCCATATAAATATGAGCTGCATTTATATGGATAACCTCAACCGCATACAAAGAAAGATCCCATTGATGCGAAATATCAAAATTAGTGAACAGAATATTGATATCTGAATCTTGCAGCATATAATTGACCCGTTCAGATGGATATTGTGGATCAATAGGTAAATATACCGCTCCTGCTTTTAAAATTCCTAAAATTCCAATAATTGTTTCTAGAGAATGCGTAGTTGATATTCCTATTACTGTACCTTTTGTTACATTTTTCTTTAATATATATCTCGCTAATTGATTAGATCTATCATTCAATTCACGATACGTAAGTTCCTTATCTTCCAGGCAAATCGCAACTCTATCTGGTGTCCTTTCTACTTGTTCTTCAAAAAGCTGATGGATTGTCTTGTCCTTTGGATACTCCCTATTCGTTGCATTAAATTCGTATATCAATTTATTCCACATATCTTCTGGTAAAATTTCTAATTCCATCAACTTTTTATTAGGCGACTCCAACATCTGATTCAGTAAATGACTGATTCCAAGATACATTTGTTCAATTTGCTTTTCTGTATACATATGATCCTTATAATCTATATCTAGATTAAATCCTCCTAATCTAGACCATTCTCGAATAATCAATTGAATTGAATAAATCTGATTCCTATTGTAAAATTCTTCATTTTCTATTGGTGTACCATTAATTTCAGTAGGAAGTTTTGTATTGTAATAGTTAATACATGTATCAAATAAATCACCGTATCCCTTTTTCTTTAATTCCAAATCTTTCACCAATACATCATATGGATATTTTTGATGATAATAACAGCGAACCAATTCACGATTAATGCCTTTTATAAAATCTAAGACTGTCATTTCACTATCAACAGTATGACGAAATGGCATAGTACTTGTTAACATCCCCACAATATTTTTTTCATTTTTCCCCGCTCGATTAAGTACAGGCATTCCAATAATTAAATCATCCTGCCCATTTACTTTATTTAAGTAAATATAATATAGGGCAACAAAGAATGCGTACACAGAAACATTTATGCCAGTAGCAAATTGTTTAATTTCATCCGATTGATTATTTGTTAAAGAATATGTTTTTCTATTTGCCTTTGCACAATCTACTTCGTTCTTCCGCTTCACAATTGGGAGCTTACTAAACTTCTCATTCCAAAAATTTTTATCCTTCATAAATCTTTTTGAAGTTAAATAGGATTCTTCCTTCTCAAGGCAATACATATAGGTACTATTAAGCTGATCTGTTATTTTTTCACCTTTCAAAATTTGAGTGTATGCATTACAAATCTGTTCAGTTAAAAGATTCATAGACCAACCATCAGAAATTATATGATGGACCTTAACGAAATATCCCCCTTCTTTAGTATCTTGTAACTTGAACAAAGCAAAATCAAATAAGTCTTGTTCATTGATATCGAAAGGTTTTGCAGCTTCCTGCTGAACCCAGGCATATAAATCCTTCTGACTATTAAAAATAGTATATCGAACTTGATATTTATGATATTCCTCCACATATTGATGAACCTTCTCATCCGATTCTACAAATCGATGCCTGATTCCATCATTTTTTTTTATAAAATAATTAATTGCTTTCTCAAGACAAACAAAATCCACTTCTCCTTGTATCTTTACTGTTCCCCCAATATTATGCAATGGCTGATGAGGATTAATTTTCTCCATATACCAAATCCTTTGTTGAGGATGAGTTAGTGAAAAATATTCTCTATACTTCAAATTATCACCACTTTATATTTAATGTTTTTCGAAATAATTCACTTTTTGACCATATCTAATCATTTTTTTCGTCATTTCATCCGTAATATTATTCCATACAAAACCCGTTTTTCTTAACAGCACATTCGTTTTATCTCCCATTATATGGAACAATGTTTGTTCGACATCATTAAATGTTTTCAATTCATCTCCTATACAATGCAGCTGTAAATTATATATATCTGATGCATATTGATTAAATTGCTTTTCATCAAAGATATAATCTATAAATTTATCAATTGAAGTTTCTTTTACATCTATGTCTAATCCATACGTTGTTAAAAGAGCTGATAAGCTTACATAGTTAGGATTGAAAATGTGATGAGTCTCATTCATTAATTCTTTTTTATTAAACAACTTAATAATTGCCTGACTAACATCATCCACACATGCAAAATCTATATCTCTTTCCATTTCTGGAACCAATCCAATTCTTATATATGATTTCATCATTGAGTATAATGCATTCTGCTCTATGTTTTCTTGAAACCTTCCTGTTTTAGAATCAAAACCAATGTTTCCCACTCGAAAAACATTTACATTTATTCCCTTACCCCTCGTTTCCAGTACAATCTTTTCAGCTTCTAACTTTGTCTTTGGATAAGGATTTTCAATAATTTGCCCTAAATCATTATCATACTCCGTATACAATATATCTTCGTTATTCTTTACTACACCAGAAGCTACAGCCAATGTAGAAATATGATTCACATCTTTCTTTACTCCCTTAAGCGAAAAATCAATTACATTTCTCGTGGCTAGAACGTTTGCTTCATAGGATTTTTCATATTTCCCATAATGACTAACACTGCCTGCTGAATGTATAATACATTGGATTGTTTCACTCAAATATTGATAGTTCGGCAGATCTAAGCCCATATGTTTTTTTGTCAGGTCGCCACTATATACAAAAATTCTTTTCTTATACTTATCATAAAAAGATGTTCCAAAATAAGAGCAAACTTTTTCTTTAATGCGATTTTCTGCTTGTATACAATTGTCGCTTCTTACAATTAAATGTACATTGCAATCTAATTCAGTTAATAAATCATGTAATAAGTAAACGCCCAAATATCCCGTGCTTCCTGTCAATAGAACTTCCTTATAACCGGTTTGGCAAGAAAGGTTGATTTCGTAATACTTTTTGTTTCTATCATCATATAAACTTCGTATCGCTATGTCTCCTCTTATCTTCTCCTCCATTAACCGATGCCTTTCTCCTCTAGCAATCAGATAAGTTGCTAATGCATCTGGAATGGTCTTCTCCTTTTTATATGTCATATGCTGCGCTAGATCAGAGACTCTAGGGTATTCAAATAAATGATTAATAGAAATATCAAAATCCTTCTGTAAGCTCGAAACAACATTGATAGCCGTTAATGAGCTACCTCCTAATTCAAAGAAATCATCATGGATACTAACTTGTTTTACTCCCGTAACTCTCTTATATGATTCTATAATTTTCCTCTGTTTATCATCTTTCGGAACAACATTCATCTTTAGCTCTTCTACATAGTCACTTTGCGATAAAGGGGAACTCTCTTCCATTTCAATATCCTTAGAAAGGCTAAAGAACTGCCGTTCAAAAGGATACGTAGGGAGTGGAACACGATATCTTCTTTCTTGCGAAAAATACTTGGACCAGTTAATCTTCACGCCATGAATATGCAACTTACCAATATTTTGAAGCAAGTAATTGTCATCAAAAATTTTTTCTTTAGGATGCCTTACAGTATTAATAATTGGGCATTTTGATTCTCCTTGAGTATGTTGTCTAACAAAACTACTTAATGTTCTACCTGGTCCAACCTCCACAAAAATACTTTCCGTACCCGATAGTAGATGCTTAATGCCCTCAGAAAATTCCACTACATGTCGCAGATGATTCACCCAATAATCTGCACTTTTTGCTTGTTCTTCCGTAATCCATTCTCCTGTCAAATTGGATATAAATGGTATTTTAATGTCCTGGAAATTAATTTCTTTTAACTTCTTTCCATAGGTATCTAAAATTGAGTCCATCATGGATGAATGAAAGGCATGGGAAGTTGTAAGTTTTTTGAACTGAAAACCTTTCCTAATCAATTCCCCCTCAAAAGTATAGATTGCCTCATCAAAACCTGAGATTACGCATGATATTGGACTATTCACTGCGGCAATAGATACATCTTGATTCATTAGTGGTAAAATTTCATTTTCCGAAGCCATTACACTTATCATGCTGCCTTTAGGTAATTGTTGCATTAAGGTCGCCCGCTCATACACCAACTGAAGCGCTTGCTTTAATGAGAACACTCCCGCCAAACAAGCAGCCACATATTCCCCTATACTATGTCCAATCATGCCGTCCGGATAGATGCCCCATTCCATTAGTGTTTTTGCTAATGAGTATTCAAAAATAAATATTGCAGGCTGTGTATTAGATGTTTGATTTATATCATCTCTCATTCTAGCTTCCAGGTCCTTTGGATATAAGACTTCCTTCCAATCAATCCCACTAATCTCTTCTAAAATCTCACAACAAAGATTCACTTCATCTCGAAATCTCTTCTCTTCATTATATAAATCCAATCCCATATTTACATATTGTGCACCCTGCCCGGGAAACATGAAAATTATTTGCTTACTACCGCCATCACAAATGTTAGTTTGAACCTTAGCAGAATTTTGAATAAAAAATTCTCGCTTCGCTTCCTCTATATCCGAAACCACTAATGCTCTTCGATATTTTAAATTTTTCCTTCCATTTAAAAGTGTATAAGCTACATCAGCCAAATTCACATTATTGTTATGATTTAAATATTCAGCTAACTTTTCAGTTTGCTCTTCAAGAGATTTTTTCGTTTGTGCAGAAAAAGAAAGTAATTGATATCTCCTACTCCGCTCAGAAGCTTCTCTTTGGGGAGGTTCCTCAAGTACAACATGGGCATTTGTTCCTCCCATACCAAATGAACTTACTCCTGCTCTTAAAGGAAACTCTTGGTTCTTCCATTCCGCCAATGTATCCTGTACATAAAATGGACTATTACCAAAATTAATTTTTTCATTTGCTTTCTCGTAGTTAATGCTTGGTGGAATCATGCGATTCTCCAAAGCAACTACAGTTTTTATCAAACCTGCTATACCTGCAGCGTTATCAAGATGACCAATATTCCCTTTAACCGATCCAATACCACAAAAATTATTCTTCTCTGTATTAAATGCCAACTTCAAGGCTTCAACCTCAATCGGGTCACCTAGCATTGTTCCAGTACCATGAGCCTCTACATATGATATACTTTCAGATTCTACCTCGGCCATGTGATGAGCTGCTCTAATAACAGCAGCTTGTCCTTCTACACTTGGCGCATTAAAACTAACCTTATCAGCGCCATCATTATTTATTGCGGATCCTTTCACAACAGCATGGATGAAATCTCCATCAGCAATCGCATCCTCCATACGCTTCAAAACAACAATTCCCGCTCCATTTCCATTGACCGTTCCCCTAGCATTATCATCAAAAGGTCTACAGTGTCCATCTGGTGAAAGAATCATGCCATCCTTGTATAAATACCCTCTTTTCTCAGGTAATGTAAGTGAAACCCCTCCAGCCAAAGCAATGTCACAATCTCCACTTAATAGAGCTTGACATGCCAAGTGCACAGCAACCAATGAAGAGGAACATGCAGTTTGAACTGTATAACTAGGACCTTTCAAATTTAATTTATGTGATAATCTGGTGCCGAAAAATTGAGAACCATTTAAAAATTCTGCTTCTTTTATAAAATCTTTCGCTCCATCATATACCGCTTCTAACCAATATAAGTTTGTAGATGCTCCAATATAAGTACCAATTAAACCATTAAAGGTATCCGAAAAGTAAGCACTACTCTCTAATGCTTCCCAAGCACACTCGTGCAAAATTTTCAGCTGTGGATCCATTACCTCTAATTCCCTAGGTGAGTAATTAAATAATTTATTGTCGAACCATTCTGTTCCTGTAATAGCCCCACCAGCCTTTATATAATTGGGATTTTGGATCGTTTCTAGATCAATTCCTCCTTTCTGTAACTCCTTATCTGTGAAGAAAGTTACCGATTCTACACCATTCTTCAAATTTTCCCAGAATTCATTTATAGTATCTCCACCAGGAAATCTGCAAGACATTCCAATAATAGCAATCTCTATACCATTTCTTATCGGTTCCTGTGCACTATCATTCATTCGAATCCCTCTTTCTTTGACGTCTTTGTTTTAACCTATTTTTCGATTCCTTTATTACCTGAACTCTATTTGAGTTCATTTTTTCCTGTACCCTGCTCTCAGCGGTCATCTTTAATTGCTGGGATAGAGAATAAATTGTAGGATATCTAAATAGCATCATTACAGTTATGTCGATGTTCAAATCATTTTTCAACCGTTCATTTACTTGAATAATATTCAGTGAATTCCCACCAAGTTCGAAGAAATGATCATAAATACCGACCTGATTTACCCCAAGTACCTGTTTCCAGATCTCCGCTATCATTTTTTCTAGATTCGTTCCAGGTGCTATATAAGTAGTACCTAACGATATATAATTCTCATCATCCTTTTCTTGCAAGGCTCTTACGTCGACTTTGTCGTTATTCGTTACAGGCATACTCTCTAATTGCACAAAATGTGACGGAATCATATATTCAGGTAACTTATTCCTCAAATACTCCCTTAATTCTGTACTGGTAACCTCTTGGTTTGTAATTAGATACGCACACAAATAGCTTTCATTACTTTGATTTTGTTTCGCAACAACAATTGCATTATCAATATATTCATGATTTAAAATGTGGTTTTTTATTTCATCTGGCTCTACTCGGACTCCCTTAACCTTTACCTGATGGTCAATCCTTCCAATATACTCAATGTCCCCATTAGGGAGCCACCTTGTAAGGTCTCCCGTTTTATACATTTTCTCACCTGGAATAAATGGATTGGACATAAATTTTTCATCTGTCAAATCTGACTTATTGATATATCCCCTTCCTACACCTGCCCCAGCAATATATAACTCCCCAGTCACACCAATAGGTACAGGATAATAATCTTGATTTAAAATATATGCCCTATAGTTACTTAGAGGCTTACCTATTGGTATGCTCGAACCCTCTTCATTTTCACGACAAATATAGTATGTTGAAAAAATCGTCGTCTCGGTTGGACCATACAGATTAATAATCATCTCAGCATTAACAGTACTCTTTAATTGATCATAAAGACTCTTTGTAAAGACCTCACCGGCTACAAGAACATAGTTAAGAGGTTGACTTATGACAATATTATCTATTAAAACTTTCAAATGGGTAGGTACAGCGCCCAAGACATTAATTTTGTTTTTCTCAATAAAGTTCCACATATTTCTTGGCTCAGCGATTAGCTCTTCCTCAGGAATATATAACCTACCCCCAGAGAGAATCGGGAGAAGGATTTGTTGAACAGAAACATCGAATGTGATTTTTGCTAGCAATAAATGATTCATTTCTTGATTAAATTTTAATTTCCGAATGAGTCCTATCAACTGATTCACAATATTCTTGTGTTCGACCATAACCCCTTTAGGGTTACCGGTTGTTCCAGAGGTATAAATTACATATGCCAAATCGTCGGGCTGGTTTATGTTTTCAAGATGACAACCATCTTCTTTACAGTTTATTTCATCATCCAACCTAATTACTTCCTGTTCAAAAGTAAAGCGTTCCTTCACATTATTTCGGACCAGAACCAACTGACAATCACTGTCTCTCAAAAAATATTTTATCCTGCTTATTGGAAGAGTGGGATCAATCGGTAAAAATGCCCCTCCTGCTTTTAGCACACTGAGAACTCCTATGACCATTTCTAAGGAAGGCTCTGCAATAAGTCCAACAACGCTATTTCTTTGCACTCCCTTTTTTCTTAAAGTGCGGGCCAGTTGATTTGCCCTTGCATCCAGCTCAGAGTACGTTAGTGTCATTTCTTTATATACGATGGCATTTTCTGATGGACCTTCTTTCACTTTCTGCTCAAATATCTCATGCACCGTCATTTGATACGAATATTCATCCGTCGTATTATTAAATTCATAAAGAACGGTTTTCATCTCTGATTCAGACATCATCTGGATATCTTGTAATGGTATATCCATCTTTTCGGTAATCTCATCAAGTAGATAAATAAAATGTTCTGCTAATCTTTGTACTGTATCCTTCTTGAATATATCCTTACGATACTTCCACTTAAAATGCATATCTTCATTAATTTCTAATACATGAATGAACATATCAAATTGAGTCATACTACTTTCAAATGGGAATTTTCGGAAAGTTAATTCCCCTTTATCCTTAAAGAAATACTCATCATTATCCAAAGAAAACATAATATCAAATATTGGATTTCTCCCTGTATTTCGATAAGCATCTACTTGATTTACTAACAATTCAAACGGATATTCCTCATGATCAATGGCTTTTATTGTATTATCCTTCACTTCATCCAGAAAATTCAGAAACGTTTTTTTGCGACATGGGAAATTTCTTATTACTACCGTATTCACAAACATACCAATAGTCCGTTCCAAACCTGGACGAGATCGGCCAGCTGTAGGGGTACCAATCGTAATATCTTCTTGACCCGTATATTTTAAAAACAATACATTTAAAGCAGCAAGTAGCACCGTATATAGGGTTGTCCCATTCTCCTTCGCTATCTTTTTCAAACGCTTTGTCAAATCGTATCCCGCCATAATTGGTACATAATCACTATCATAAAGTTGCACCGGGTGTCGTGGATAATCTGTATTTAACTCCAGTAATGGAGGTTCATCTTTAAATATGTTTAGCCAATACTTTTCTTTACTCTTAAAATCATCAGTCTGAAAAAATTCTGCCTGCCATACTGCATAGTCTCTATATTGTAATTTAATCGGAGGCAAATCTTTATTTAAATAACTATCATAAAATTCCTCCATAATTATGTCCATCGATATACCATCAAAGACAATATGGTGAGCATCAGTTAACAGCAAATGCTTATTTTCTCTGATTTTAATAACTTTGATTCTAAATAGAGGAGGTTGTCCCAGATTAAAAGGTGTAGCAAACCCATGTACATACTCCATTAATTCTTCTTCCGATGCTTCAACGATATCAACAATAACCTTTAATTTAGGATGTACATACTGCACCACTTGTCCATTGATGAATGAAAACGATGTACGTAAAGATTCATGACGATCAACAAGATGTTGGAAAGCTCTCACCAACATATCATATTCGAGATCACCCTCTATGATTGTCCCAGACGGTAAATTATAAGCTACTGAATCACGATTAAGTTGCCACATAATAAATAGCCTTTTTTGCTGTGATGAAACAGGATAGTATTCTCTTGCTTCAACAGGTAATATAATTGAACTTTTATGTTGTTCCCCATCCAGTATTAGAGTTGTAAATTCTTTTATAGTTGGCTTTTTAAACATTTCACTTAAGTGTATATTCACGTCAAATTCTTGGTTAACTTTCAATATAATCGAAGCAGCATTTAAAGAATGCCCACCTAACTCAAAAAAATTATCATACACTCCTATCTTTTGAATATTAAGAACATCTCTCCATATATGTGCAACCTTTTTTTCCAATTCGCCTTCTGGTGCAACATAGTCGAAGTCTGATACTGGATCCAAGTTGGACACTGGCAATGCTTTACGATCAATTTTCCCGTTTTGATTGAGTGGCATTTTTTTCAGTTGAGTGAAGTAGGTTGGCACCATGAAATTCGGCAAACTTTTAATAAGGAAATTTCTTAATTCTGAGTTTGTTATATGCACATTGGCAACAAAATAAGCACTTAATACTTTCGTACCGAAAGTATCTTCGATTGCAACAACAACAACCTCATCTACATCTGGATGCTTCATAAGACCAGTCTCTATCTCCCCAACTTCTACCCGAAACCCCCTTATTTTCGTAAGATTATCTTTCCTTCCAATAAATTCAATATTCCCATCAGGCATCCACCTTGCCATATCTCCTGTTTTATAAACTTTTTTTTCGGTAATTTTCGGAAACTCTACAAATTTTTCTCTCGTTAAATCTGGAGCATTATAATACCCACGTGCCAATCCAACCCCAGCAATACACAGTTCTCCCGTTACACCAATAGGTACAAGATTCATTTCTTGATCAACAATGTATATTTTGACATTATTAAGAGGCTTCCCGATTGGAATCACCTTCAATTGTTCTATCTCTTGATTACTAATTCTATAGAAAGCGGCTAAATCCGTGCATTCCGTGGGACCATACGTATTTATAATTTCGCTCTTGAAATTTATTGATTTAACTAAAGGTTTGAGTTTTTTACAATTTATCGATTCACCACCTAAAAAAATACGCTTCAACGTGATTAACCTACTAAAATTAGTTCTCTCATTATAATCAACCAATGGATAAAAACCACTTGGGGTACAATTAATGCTCGTAATTTTATGAACATTTATATAATCAGACATTTTATTGTAATCATACATACCTGACTCAAAAAGGTGCAATCGCCCGCCTTTTATCAATGGAGCAAATAAATTTTTATGCGCTGTATCGAAACTAATTGGGGCAATTAATAATACATTATCGGTTGGATTCATATCAAATTCATTGGTATACCAATTGAGCAAATTCATAAATGAATTTCTTTTCACCATAACTCCTTTAGGGTCACCAGTGCTTCCAGATGTATAAAGAACATACATTAAGCTCTCTAATGGGATTTTCAATTCTAAATTCCCACTCATTTCTATAGGTGTACCGTCTCTCAAAGTTGTATCTATATCAATAAATCTAGTGTTTTCATTTATAAAATTAAATTCATTATTGCTGTACTTCAATATGATATCTACATTAGAATTACTTAGAAGATAATTAATTCGTTCATTTGGATAGTTTGGATCAATCGGTAAATATGCAGCTCCTGCCTTTAAAACACCTAATATACCAATTGGAAGTTCAAGCGATCTATCTAACATAATTCCTATTACAGAATCTTTTTTAGCTCCTAATTCAACTAATTTATGTGCTATATGATTTGCTTTGTTATTTAATTCCTCGTAAGTTAAATTTTGATTTTGGTAAAAGACTGCTAGCTTATGTGGACTTTTAGCTACTTGAAATTCAAACAAATCAACAACAGATTTATCCTTAGGAAAACTTGATGTTGTGTTGTTAAACTCATTTAGAATACGATTTCTCTCATTGGATAAAATGTCGATTTCAGAGAGCCTTATACTCGGATTAGCTACTACCACTTTTAACAAATGAGTCAGTTGATCTATAACTCTTCCAATCAAGTCTTCTACACTTTCTTTACAAGTGATACAACACTCTAGTTTATCTCCATGCCATTTAAAATTAAAGACGGTATCTGCATTTGTATAATGATTAGAAATATTATGTTGAATATTTTCAAACTGTATGACTGTACGAGGATTCAGTTTATTAGAATTTGCATTCTCATCTCCTAAAAGTTTTGCTAATCGCTTATGCGATACTTTCTGATTTTTATTTGCCTCTGTAATGTTTTGTTGTACTTTTAATAGAAGCTCTTTAAATGTCATATTACTATGGACATTACTTCTTATAATCAAAAGATGATCATAATATGCTGTGCCAGATTTTGATTGAATTACTGGCGTTCCAATAGAAATATCTTTACTATCCGTGTATATTGAGAGTAAATATTTCACACTAGCAATCAAAATGATAAACATTCCATATTCAGAATGATTACTTATTTCATTAATTTCATGTGATATGTTTTCTGATAATCTATATGTAAATATTTTTTCTTCCTGATTTTTCACATCAACTTTTTTATTAAAATTTACAAAACTACTCATTTCTAAATCCGTTGATAGTTGATCCAACCAAAACTTCTCCTCTTTAGTTAACAAATCTGCATTATAAACATCATTGCTCATAATAATCTCCTCTCCCAACCAATGTTGAATTAATAAGATTTATAATATCAATGTAATTTTCATTAATAAAAAAGTGATCTCCTGGATAGCCATAAACAACAGTATCTCTCGAAGTAAACTCACACCATTTTTTCATGTATTCCTCAGTAACATCATCCAGCTTACCGTACATTGCAGTAATACACGTATTTAACTTGTACAATTCATTACTGAATTTATATTCTTCTATCAATTTAAAGTCAGATCTTAAAATTGGGATAAATATATCCATTAACTGCTGATTATTAAGAATTTCTTTTGGAGTACCATTTAAATTTAATATCACATCTTTAAATTCTTTTTCTGGTAAGTTAGACACTTTTTGTTCTCTAATAAAATTTGGGGGCTTTACACCTGATAGAAAAATATGCACAGGAGCATTAAGATTTCTACTTTCTATTTCCTTACAAAGTTCATAAGCGATAAGCCCGCCCATACTGTGACCAAAAAACGCGTAATCGCAATTACCTACAACTCTATATATACATTCGAATATATCATTAATTGCGTGATTCATATCATCATAACAATCTTCTTGAAATCTTTTACCCCTTCCTGCGTATTGAATTGGTTTCAATTCAATACTAGGATGTAAGTAATTTTCCCACTTACTATATATCGAACCGGATCCACCAGCATAAGGAAAACAAAAAAGCATCGTGTTATTCATATACTCTCCTTTCCTATGAATCAAAATTATTTACTAAATTTTAAAAGGCTCTATAGAACTTAATTAGCCACCTAACATCTCCCAATTTTTTTATTAATCTAGCTCCCATTTATATTTTAGGGTGCAATCAGGAATTATCTTTGGTAAACCATTAAATTTCCATACAGCCTATGTAGCACAACACGTATAATGATCTATTTCCCTTTCACTTTATTCCAAAATGGTATCCGTCCTTGTATATCATCTATTACAGAAGAGAATCCTGGTGCAGTGGAAAAAAAGAACCCTGTACAATGATGCGCTTTTTGATATTCTTCATCTTTCATTAAAATAAGATGAGCCTTCTTTATGTTAAAGTGTGGAACAGCAGGGAACAAGTGATGTACCAAATGGTATGAGTTTCTATGAGGATGAATGAGAAAGCGCTCAAACCAATTCCCAAAAGAATTTCTTGATGCAAATATCTCATTTTCCGATTCTAGTCCTGCATGTTCGGCCATTTCAGCCCAATATTTTAACATTTGAAAAGTTGTTAAAAATGGAACTACCCAAAATAAAATCAACTCTTGCCAGAAACCGAAAACAATTGAACAAATAATGATAGCGCCCCAATATAGAGTCCTGATTATTTGATCAAATCTAGGTTCCTCTTTTGCATATGCTGTTACTTTGATCATTCCAATCAAATAATTCGGCACATGTACTAAGAACAAAGGCTTTAAGCAATGCTGAATAAAAAATTTCATTTTATTTTTAGTCGGTTTATCTAACCCAACAATTTGATACCTTTGCTTATCAGGGTCTATCTCACTCCATAAATACCTGTGGTGATTCATGTGACTCTTACAATATGCTTTATAAGAAATCATTATCGGATAAGCAGCAAAGAAACATGCAACCCACTTATTTAATTTACGATTTTTAAAAAGCATACGATGACTTGACTCATGCATCATAATATCAAGGCCACGCATACGGCTACCAATGATAACAATACTAATCAAATACATCCACATAGTAGGGATAAAATAATTCAATGCAATTACTAAGGACACAATACCCCAATCCAATCCTATGGCAAAAAAATTATACCAATTGTTGGTTTTTTGTAATTCGCGAATTTCCAAGTTGATTTCTTTCGAAAAACGATGCTTCTCTAACTCTTTCTTTTGACTTTCCCCTAAATCGGTAGTTCCTCTAATCATATTATTAACTCCTTTATATAGAAATTAATGCTGTTGATTTATATCAGGAATCCTTCATTTAAATCCTTAACAAACACCCTTAGGCTCTCAAAATTTATACTCTAATTAATCATTTAAAGCGAACAATCCAACAGTTTTTATAAGCATATTAACTCTTAGTTAAATATTCATATCCTTTTTTATTTTGTAGGTATCAAAAAACATCCATGAATCTCAAAAACTAAATCTTTTTTTCAGAAATTAATTTATCAATCCCACTTTTAATAGGAACTACATTTCGTTCCACATTAGACATAATATGGAATTGCATCTTAGACTTTGCATTTACAGATGAATGAACCCTCACACCTGGATCAAATCCAAATACAAAATATTTGAGAATCTCATCATTTTCCATTGAAATCCAAACACCATATCCATAATGTAAACTATTATTTTTCACATAAGGAGTTAACAACTGATTAGTGTACTCTTTATTTAGGAGTTTCCCATTAAATAATCCATTCCAAAATTCTCCTAAATCTAAAACTGTTGTAAAAGCCCCTCCATCTGGCCCACCAACTATAGGGACCGAATAGATATTAGTTCTCCAAGTGTTATCATCTTTATTATCTATATATCCAAGTGCAGTTCGTTCCGGCAGTTGATCCATCCGGAAATATCCTGAATCTGACATGCCGCAAACCTGAAATATATTCTCTTTTACATATTCTGCAAACTTCATCCCTGTCAATTTTTCTACAATCAACCCAAGTAAAATATAACCTGCATTACTATAAGAAAATTTACTTCCAGGATTAAACTTCATATGATAATTTTGAAACATAGGCAGAAAATCTGCAGGAGATTTAATAGAATACATTGGGGTATCCTTCCATAAATCTTCAAAATCATCCATTTCTTCTTCATCAAAATAATCTGGTATGCCCGAAGTATGAGTTAATAAATGATGAATTGTAATACCTTCATAAAAATGTGGGAATGAGTCTTCTAAACACTCTTTCAAACAAGTATCAAAAGTTAAAACACCCTTTTCAACTAATTGACATATTGCAACTGCAGTAAAAATTTTACACCCAGAAGCCATACCAAACCGAGTACGTGATGTATTAAAAATTTGTTCACTTCTATTCGCATATCCAAATCCATCTTCAAAGATCTTTTTTTTATTTTGAATTAAAATCGCACCTGAGAATGGTAATTTATCATCATAATTCTTTATAAATTCTTTTATTTCTCCAGAAATTATCACTTACCCAATCCCCTTTTATTTTTCTGATTTTTCCAACTATTAAACAGGGTTAATTGTAACTTCATTTAATTTTCAAAGCAATCTAAAATACATAACAAAACTTGAGAAACTTTTTTAATAATTGAATTGACTTCAAAAAAAAAATAAAACATAAGTTTGTTCATTTCTTCAAAATAGCTATACAATAACACTTAATATAATTCACATGATTTCTCAATAAATCTTATATCGCTCTCTATAATTTAATGGTAGTTGATAAATAATAAAATTAATTATACATTTAAATTCTCTTGAGACTATTATTTATATTGTTAGTGAGGTCATTATGAAAAAAATTGATAGTTACTTAGAAATTATTGCAGTTAAATTAGGAATTTTACTACCCTACAAAGACATAGAGCTGAAACTCACAGAATTACCTAAAAATGAAAGGGAAAGAATTTTAAGATTTCATAAATTAGAAGATCAACAAAGAACATTATTAGCTCATCTATGCATCAGAAAACGTTTGCAAAGATTATTGCTCATACCTGCAGATACTATCTCTATTAAAAGAGATCGAACAGGCCGCCCTTTTTTAAATAAATATCATGGTTGGAAGGGGGATTTTAATTTATCTCATTCTGAAGAATGGATTATATGTGGACTTGCTTCAACTGGACGAATTGGTGTAGACATTGAAAAAATTCAACCTATAGATCTTTCCGTAACCGAACTATGCTTTACTCAAGAAGAAATTGACTATTTTCAGTATATTCCTCACGATAGACAGTTATCGTTTTTCTTTGATATTTGGACTCTAAAAGAATCATTTGTTAAAGCAATTGGAAAAGGACTTCTATATCCATTAGATAGTTTTGGCTTCAATATGGACGATTGGTCCCAAAATAAAATAACCTTACGGAACACTAATTCCGATTTTAGTCAATTCTATTTCTGCCTAAATCGGTTAGAGCAAAATTACACTATCGCGGTTTGTTATACAGATTTGGAACAGATAAACAATTCATCTATAAAGATACTAGATTATTCTGAGTTCCTATAATTATTTTACGTTTTTTCTAGAGCAATGATACACCCGTCGTTATAAAAAACTGAAAATACAGAAAAATAACAACTTATAATAATCACTTTAATTATTATAAGCTCAATCTTTTTTAAGTTCATATTTTATTACGTTTTATCTTCTGTATCCAAAAATATTTTAAGCTTCAATCATTGTATAACAATTTAAAAATCACCTATATTGGAGGATTATAAGAATGAGTATATTAAAGTCATATTGCTCAAGTGAATATAGTACGTTAAAAAAAGTTATACTATGTGAACCATTATATATGAATATTTCTAGTGGTATAAACAAGACCCAAAAATATTTTATCGATTTAGGCTTTAATGTAAATCTAGCGAGAGAACAATATTCAAAATTTATTGATATACTTAAAGAAAATAGAATACACACTCTAATGCTACCTCCTAAAGTCCGCTTTCCCGAACAAGTTTTCACAAGGGATGTCGGCTTTACCATAGGAGAAACAGTTTTTATTTCTAACATGAAAAATGAAGTTCGCAAAGGGGAAGAGCGAATTTTCAAAAAAATATTGTCAGAACAAGATATTGCTTATATAGATTGTATTAATAGTCATATAGAAGGTGGTGACGTCATTATCGATCAAGATATTGTATATATTGGCGTGAGCAATCGAACGTTATTTAACTCTGTAAAAAAACTTCAACAGTTTCTCACACACTATAAAATAATTCCTGTTCCTTTTTCCAAAGATTTTTTACATTTAGATTGTGTTTTTAATATCATTTCAAAGGAAGAAGCCTTAATATATCCACATGCATTTAGTAATAGTACATTAAAAATGTTATCAGATCGTTATAATTTAATAGAAGTATCTAAAAAAGAGCAATTTACTTTAGCAACCAATGTATTATCTTTAGGCAATAAAAAGATGATTAGTTTACCCATTAATACTACAACAAATAAAGAGCTGAGACTTAGAGGTTATGAGGTTATTGAAATCGACTTTGGAGAAATTATAAAATCTGGCGGATCTTTTCGCTGCTGCACTCTTCCTCTACAAAGGGGATGATTAAAAAACTAAAAATTAAAAGCTCACATTATAAAGGTGTTACGTTATTACGTAACACCTTTTCTCAAGGATAAACTTCCTTTACTTCTCTTCCGGATAATCACAGTACTCAATGATTGTTCCCTCTGTATCCGCTGGGTTAAGATAAATTAATCGTCTACCATGTTTATTAATTCGAAGCGTATGTTCTAACGTTCGAATCCCTTGTTCCTTTAATTCTTCTAAAGCTACATCTAAATCGTCTACACGATACGCAACATGATGGACACCTTTCCCTTTTTGCTTTATAAATCGTGCTATTGGAGAAGTCGTATTATTCGTTGGCGCAAGTAATTCGATTCTATCACCATCAACTTCAAGAATAGCTACTTCGCTTTCAACACCAGGTGCTTCACTTACGTATCGATCTATTAAAGTTCCTGATAAAACCTTTTCATAAAACTGTATCGTACTATCTATATCACGAACTGCGATCCCGATATGGTCAATTGTTTTTTTCATTTTATTTCCCCTATTACTTTATTTTTTTCTATTCTTATCAATAGTAACAAAAAAAGTTATAGAATCAAATTCTATAACTTTTTTCATTTAACTTATTTTCTTATTTGCATCAGCTGCTGGTTGCACTCCATTTTTCGTTTTTACAACGCTAATACCATAGCCGATAAATCCACCGATAATCGCTGGGAAGATCCAGCCTAATCCTACTTCCTGCATCGGAAGGAATTTAGTGAACACTTGGCTTACTACTTCAATGTTAACTCCAGCTGCACTTAATCCATCGAATAAGCTGATGATAAATGTTACGATTAAGCTCACTTGATAAACTTCAGCTCTACCTTTGAATAACGAGTGGAAGAATGTTAAGAAAATCAGCACGATTGCTAGTGGATAAATTGCTGTTAATACTGGCACAGAAACTGCAATTAATTGCGTTAATCCAACATTTGCAACAATTGCACTAAATACACATAGCGTGATTGCGATTGCTTTGTAAGGAACATTTGGGAATAACTTATGGAAAAATGAAGAACACGCTGATACAAGCCCCACACTTGTTGTTAAACAAGCAACTGTAATCATTAACCCTAATAATACCCCGCCATATGATCCGAAATAGTAGTTAGAAACTTTTGCTAATACTTCTCCGCCGTTTTCTAAATGTCCAAGCTTCGCAACGCTTGAAGCTCCCATATAAGAAAGAGCTGTATAAATAATTGCTAAAATAGATGCAGCAATCAGTGTTGCTTTTGCACAAACAACCATAATTTGTGTTTTCGTTTTCGCACCTTTTTCTTTAATTGCATTAATAATGATGATCCCAAATACGAACGATGCAAGCGTGTCCATTGTTAAGTATCCTTCTTGGAATCCTTTGAAAAATGCATGTGATGTATACCCTTCAACTGGTGCTTGCATTTCTCCAATCGGATGAATAAAAGCAACAATTACTAAAATACCGATGAATGTTAATTTAATTGGTGTTAAGATTTTTCCAACAATATCGACAATTTTCGCAGGATTTAGCGAAAAAAAACAAGTAATACTAAAGAATATAATTGTAAAAAGAATTAACGGTGTAGAACCTAATCCCTCTGGCATAAACGGCTTAAGACCAATTTCATAAGAAACATTTCCCGTTCTTGGTATTGCAAATAACGGACCGATTGCTAAGTATAAAACTGTTGTAAATACAATCCCAAACACTGGGTGAGCACGACTTGCTAATGACTGTAAATCATCTTTACCTGAAAAACCAAATGCTAATACACCTAGTAATGGTAAACCTACTCCTGTTACTAAAAATCCAGCGTTAGCAATCCATACATTCTCTCCTGCCGATTGACCAAGCATCGCTGGGAATATTAAATTTCCTGCTCCAAAAAATAGTGCAAATAACATTAATCCGATAACTACTATGAACGAAAACGGTACTTTATTCGCCATAATATAACCCCCATTCAAATTTCCTTATTTCATTTTCCAATTTTAACTAATTGAATTTTCTGAATATTTAATTTAAGTATCAACTATTCTTGAACTCATTATAGTTTGTTATATAATATTTTGCAATACTATTTTCAAACTTTTCATTTATTTTATGAATATACATTTTTTAACATGGAAATTAGACTAAAAAACCAACATGGTCATCCATGTTGGTTTTACATTTACTATCATTAATTAAAATTTCGCCGCTACTTTCTTAACGTTATCTAAACCTTCTTCAACAATTTGCTGTGAGCGATCTGGATATTGATTGTGTCCTTCAATTACAACTGTCTCTGGATTTGCAATTCCCCAGAACCCAAGTACGTTTGTAACGTAATTAACAGCCATTTCCATAGGAGCCATTTGTTCAGAAGAGTAATCTGAACCACGAGCACCTAAAACAACTACTTTCTTATCACCAACTAAACCTTCTGGACCGTTCGCTGTATATTTAAACGTTTTTCCCGCTTGAGAAAGATATGAAATATACGTGATTAATGGTGCTGGTACTGTAAAGTTCCATAATGGGAATGCAAATACTACTTTTTCAGCTTCTAAAAACTGATTTAAGTACTTATCCACTGTAGCAACTGCCTTCTCTTCTTCAGCTGTTATCTCCATTCCTTGACTACGTTTATATCCACCTGAAATAGCGATATTTCCGTAATACGGAAGATCTAATGCGAATAAATCTAACTCCGTAATTTCTGTATTCGGATTTGCTTCCTTATATGCACTTACAAATGTTTCATACATTTTTGAACTAATTGCTTGCTCCGCTGGACGATCGTTTGCTTTTACAAATAATACTTTTGACATTGTTTTATTCCCCTCTACTTTTGTATTTTCTTCTTTTTTACCAAATAACGAGCTAAATAATCCCATTTTCTTCACCTAAACTTTCTTATCATATTCATTATTCATCATCATAAAAATTCTTATTCTAATAAAAAATTCCAATAGATACCTTAACCTAAGTAACTCAAAACTTTTTGTTATTTAATTACCTTATGTAAGTGATTGTAATACATCTACTTACTTTAGTCAAGTAACTTCTCAAAAAGAAAAATATCTCGGGTTAAAAATAACAAAGAAATATATTTCCTCATTCGAAATGATAAATTCGAAAACACATAAGTGAAATCCCTTGTATAATACAACTAGAGAGAGAAATTCATCTATAGAGAGGATTTATTAATGAGTACTTTAGAAAAGATTCAAACCTTTATCATTCTTGCAGTTGTTATATTCGGGGTTATATTAGGACAATTTAATATGATACATATGCATTCAGAAAAATTTATTGTCCCCTTCTTATTTTTAATGCTTTACGGATTATTCCTCAGCATCCCATTAAATGATATAAAAAATGGCTTCCGTAACTTAAAATTCGCTGGAACAAGCCTAGGTATTAACTTTATATGGACACCTTTTCTTGCTTGGGGATTAGGCGCGTTATTTCTTTCAGATCACCCAGCACTTTGGGTCGGCTTTATTATGTTAATGGTTACTCCGTGTACAGACTGGTATTTAATTTTCACAGAGATCGCAAAAGGTAACGTCGCATTATCTACATCAATTCTACCAGTAAATTTAATTTTACAAGTACTACTGCTTCCAATATATTTATTTTTATTTGCTGGTGTAATGAAGACTGTAGCGGTTTCTATTTTAGTAGAAAGTATTATTATCGTAATCGTCTTACCATTTTTACTTGCGCACGCTACAAAATTCATTATGCATAAAATGAAAAAAGCTGAAACACTTGAGAATAAACTCATTCAGTTTTTTAGCTCTGCTCAAATTGTATTTTTAAGTTTAGCAATAGTAGCGATGTTCGCCTCACAAGGTAAGTACTTATTACAAAATATGAATGTTGTTTTATTGTTACTTATACCAGTATTACTGTTCTTCATAATTAACTTTATACTAGGACAGTTTGTAGGACGTATGATGCATTTATCCTATGAAGACACTGTAAGCCTAAGCTTAACAACATTAGCGAGAAACTCGCCTGTTGCACTCGCAATTGCTGTGACTGCTTTTCCAGACGAGCCTCTTATCCCGCTTGCATTAGTGATTGGACCGTTAATAGAACTACCAGTACTAGCGTGTGTGTCACAAGTGTTATTACTTATTAAGAAAAAACAGCAATACACATAAAAAAAACGTCCTACTTTGGGACGTTTTTTTATTGTCGAGAAAGTATAGAAGTAACGATACTTATCGGCTCTAAGGATTTTATACGTTATAGAAAATTAGCTTGTCGTTACGTTAACAAAGTCTTTCTAATTAAAAATTATAGGGAAAGTAAATATAACGAAAGCTGCCCAAAGTCCGTAAATTGGCAAATACTTCGTAACGGCATCTTGGATAGCTGTCGGTCCTGATTTGTTTTGTAGAAAACGCATATAGGAAAACATAATCCAAATTAGATTTGCCCAGATCAGTATGTTTACTCCTAAGACAGCAAGTCTATTAGGTGTAATCCCGTAAGAAGAAAGTCTGAATACGATGGCTGACAAAGCTACAGTGTCAATAATAAGCGCAAGAACAATTAAGGCAAAATTGATATAATCTGAAATGTTCTTTTTCTCGTCTGATTCACTCTCAACAATGGAAAATATGGTAACAGCCAATACACCAAGGAGTATTCCGTTGAAGGCCATTAGGAAATTGCGGTCCAAGAACGGATTTTTCCCGACCCATATAACCGTTATAAGATAAATCAACAATGTGATCAAGACGAGAGGACTAAAAATTTTAGATATGTATGGTGTAATATTCTTAGCAAGTTTAAGATTCATTGATGCCAAGTATGCAGCCACAATAGCGAGAGCGGCAGCACCAAATAAAATAACATTACTAAAATAGAAGTCTTCTATATTCAAGTCAACAAACCTAAATAACTGCATGGTTAATGCTGCTAGTACCATTCCGCTCACTGCCATGCTGGCGTAGAGAATACAATATTCCAAATTAAATTTAATATAAGCTAATCTCGTACTTCCTTTTGAATATTCATTTCCTGTAAACGCAAGCCCTACTAAGACCCATAAGAATATAGGAAGATGTAAATACGCAAGGATACTGCTGTCTTTATAATTTAATGGCAACATATTAAGATACACCCCGGCAATTAGGAACAATGCTGCAAGGAAATAAATAATACTTTTTTTCGGAGTATTATTGTAAATAAAATAAGCAGCAATAAAGGGAATTACACCAAAAGCCAAGTTAATTGGAGCAATTGCTTCCTGCTCGACAAAATGGAAGATTACCCTGGTGCTTAGCCCTGCCAGAATAGCTAAAATGCCCATGAATAAGAAACCTTTTTGAAACAATGAAGGTTTTTCTGTATTTGCCGTCTCCTTGAAATGCAATCTTTCATACCAAGCACCAAGAACCTGAGAATCAGGGTTTTCATCCCATGCTTGTGAGAATGACTTTTTAAAAGCTTTCGGGTCTTTTCTATACATTCTCTCCAACTCATGAGGGTTATCCATATTTTCAATTATCACATTGTTAACCTCCATATTTATACCTCCTCTAATTTTAAAAATAACGTTGTTACCTTTTCCATAAAAAGCACCACACTTATTTATTCTGATTTTGATTTTAATATAATTTTTATCGTTTTGCAATAAATTTTTATTATTTTAGATAGTATTTTTGTTGTATATTTTTATTCCAAGCAAAAACAAAAAGCATTCCTCATTCAAAGAAATGCTCTATAACTTTTTATAAACATCGGTGTAAGCTACTTTCAGCTGCTCTCTTCATTGCTTGTTTTTATTTTCTAATTCCCTATTTTTCCTTTATATAAAAGAAATGATCAAAATGATATAAACGCCCAATTTAATAACACCTTTCCAAACAATTATTTCAAATAAATTTTAGTGCTAGTATACAAAACTCTGTAATTATAAAATAAAAAAGCATGACATAAAATTGTCATGCTTTTTCTTTTCTATCTATATTTTCAAACCTAATACAGCACATTTTACTCGGGAAAGAGCTTTTTCATTTGTTGAAACCACTTATGTCCTTGTATAAAAAGTTCTTTACTAATAAGTAATCTAATTACTGCGTTTTTCAAATTAGTAAAGAACTTTTTACCTTTTATTTATATATCTACAGTCAGTTTTGAAACTTCCTCAAGTAAAGAACTTTTTATCCCGGCTCAATTTTTCTTAAGATGTCTTTATTACTTGATTGAAGGCTATTTTTGCTTTGTTCATATCTCCTAATCAACCATTTCCCAAAATTGAGATGCTACTTTGGAAATTCTTTGGTCTTTTAATTTTACTATTACAGGCTCTAACTGAAAATCAAATTGTTTCAATTCAAAAAGCGTTGTATGTTCTAAAAATGATGATGTGTAATCCATTCTTGGAATAACGGATAATCCTAGTCCTCTACTAACAAGTGCTACAACCATCCTTATATCTTTACACTCGATAATGATATTTGGCTTAACTTGATGTTCATCAAATACTTTGAAAAGGTCTTCATTGAAGGAGAGTCCTTCCATTGCTCCTAGCATAATGAATGGAAACTGGGCAATCTGTTCAATCGTCACATGCTGTGATGAAAACGATGTTGCCCAACTTGATGGAATAATCACAGCGGTTGGTTGTTTTTTTAATATTTTCATCTCATATTGTTCACTATTGCCCAATCGTAAAAGTAAGGCAACATCAATTTCTCTTTGTTCTAGTCTTTTTAATAATTCTTCTGAATTTCCAGTTACTATTTTTATTTTGACATTAGGGTATTGTGTTCTAAACGTACTAACATAGTCAATGAGCATATTCGAACATGTAGACGATACACCGATACTTACTGTTCCGCCTATACCTTGTTCAATTTCTTGAATTTGCTGCTTTACATCTTGAATTTGCATTAACATTTGATTGGCATATTGGTATAGTATTTCACCTGTTGCTGTAAGCTCCCATTTTTGACGATATCGATGAATTAAAGTTGTGCCAAGATCAGTTTCAAGCTTTTTTAATAATTGGCTAAGTGGGGGCTGCACGATATGGAGCACTTCTGCTGCCTTAGAAATGCTTCCTTGTTTCACAATTTCTTTAAAGTAATATAATTGCCTGAAATCCATTGTATCTCTCCGTCATATGTTTTTTGATATGATTAGTTTATCATATATATATTTTTCATATGTCGAATTTGACGTTATATTTAATTCTATAGCTATAGTCTTTATATTGATAATATTAACTAGAAAGTGAGAGATACTATGAATCATTGGAACAGAACCTTGAAGCGCATCATCTTATACGTGCTCGGGTTATTTTTTATGTCGATTGGCATTAGCATGTCGATTCAAGCAGGATTTGGTGTATCGCCTGTGTCATCATTAGCATATGCAAGTACGCTAACGATTGGTTTATCGGTTGGTGTGACAATGGCGCTTGCAAATGTTTTATACATTATTATTCAAGTGATATTAAGTAAACGAATGGAGTTAAATGAATTTGTGAGTCAATTCATTATTTCGTTTTTATTTGGGTTTTTCATGGATGCAACACTCTTCCTTGTACAACTTTTCCCTGCACCTGAAACTCTCCTTGCTCGAAGTGTATATTTGATTGTTAGTTTATTTGTTATAGCGGTCGGTTTAATGGGCTATACAACAGCGAAACTGCCATTAATGCCGTATGATGCGTTAACTTATGCAATTAGTGAAAAATTCAATTTAAAATTCGGTAAAGCAAAAATTTTGAGCGATTTAATAAACATTTGTGTGGCTGGTGCAATCTGTATAGTTTTCATTCAATCATTAGGCTCAATCGGAGTCGGCACACTAATTGCCGCCTATTTTATCGGCAAAATTTTAGGGTGGATGATACCGTATTATCAACCAACTCTCCAACAATGGGTATTTAAAACAGAGAAGGCTGCCTAAGGAATCATAATAAAGTACAGGAAAAATAGATGAATCAAATTCCTCAGCCGAAATCAAATAATGAATTTTGCATCTTACCAAGTGCCAGTCCACATTAGGAATGGCATTTCTTTATTACTGCCTTTTCTTTGACCTTCTATCACTTTGGTTAAATGATAAAACAAACATTGTATTAAAACTAACCTGCCGTTTAGTTAAAGAAGGATCTTTAAACAACTTTTTTATATTTTAAAAGACTTTATTGTAAATTAAATAACTTTATTGCTACTTAACCCTATTTCATACCATCTTTTCAAACAATTAATTCAAATAAATTTTAGTGCTAGTATACAAAACTCTGTAATTATAAAATAAAAAAAGCATGACTTAAAATTGTCATGCTTTTTCTTTTCTATCAATAATTTTTTCAAACCTAACCTGTTACAGAAACTTTTACTCGTGAAAGAGCTTTTTTATATGTTGAAACCACTTAATTCTCAAACACAAAATTAATCTTATTATCTTTCCACTCTAACTTCGCATCAAACGTTTTCTCGCCTTTTTTAAAGCCTTTAATTAAATCGGTCTTCTCACCTTTTAATAGCTTCGTCATGTTTTTTTGCGAAATGGCTTTGCTTAATATCTTCTTCGAAATGGTAAAGTCACACTGTGTTGTGTTGTAGTTGGAACAACCGTAAAACGTGGACTTGTCGATAACATCGCCATCACATTTTTTACAGTTCCCTACCTTTTTACCTGTTGTAAATTTCGATCCTTTTCGTTCAATCGATTCAACATGTAATCCAGTGAAATCCCATTTCTCTGACATTTCTACCGCATCTTCAATAATTTTAGCTGATAGTTTTTTCGTTTGTTCCATAAATGTCGCTGGTGAAGCTGTGCCTTCACCAATTTCCGCAAGGCGTTGCTCCCATTTTGCTGTCATTTCTGGTGAAGCCAGTATTTTATCACCGATTGCTGTAATTAATACTTTCCCTTTATCTGTTGCGTACACTTGGTTTTTCTGCACATCTATATATTTACGGTCTTTCAGCATCGTAATAATACCAGCACGAGTGGCCTCAGTACCTAAACCTTCTGTTTTCTTCAATACTTTCTCCAGCTCTTCATTCTCTAAATACTTACCGGCCGTCTTCATTAACGTAATAAGTTGTCCTTCTGTATAACGTTTCGGTGGCTGTGTTTTTCCCTCTTTCACTTTCACCTTTACAACTTTTCCTTGTTCACCTTCTGCGACAATTGGAAGAATTGTTTCGTCATCTTTATCGTCTTGGAAAATAACTTTACGCCAACCTTCTTGAATTTGCTGTTTTCCTTTCGAAATGAACTCAGCACGTTCGTCTACAAGAGTTGTAATCGTTGTGTAATCAAAGATTGCTACTTCATAATGCGCCGCAATAAGTCTTCTTACGATCATATCGTAAATTTTCTTCTCATCACCTGATAGTTTGCTTGGATTTGTAACTTGCTCTGTCGGTATAATTGCATAATGATCTGTAACTTTCTTTTCATTCACATAACGCTTATTGTTCATAATCGATTCAATTGGTGCTGGTAATAAACCTTTATATTCATCAAACTGACTTAATTTCTGTAAAATATCAGGGAACGTCGCTGCCTCTCCTTGTGTAACATAGTTAGAATCCGAACGAGGGTAAGAGACTATCCCTTTTTGATATAGTGCTTGTGTTATATCAAGTGTCTTTTTTGGTGAAAATTTAAAGGCTTTATTCGCTGTCGCTTGCAGTGCTGATAAATTAAATAAAAACGGCGGCTGAAACTCTTTACGCTCCGTTTTCATTTCTTTTACTACAGCCGGTTTGTTTTGACAAAACGCTGCAATTTTATTTGCCAAATCAGGGTCATTTAAGCGGGACTCATTATCTTTCTCCCATTTCCCCTCATATTTCTTTCCTTCTATATTAAAGGTTGCGAACACTTCCCAAAACGGCTCTGACTTAAAGTTCTCTATTTCTTTTTCACGCTTTACAATGAGTGCTAATGTTGGTGTTTGTACACGACCAGCGGAAAATACATCGTTCATTCCCTTTTTCTTTAGCAAAATGCTAAAGACACGCGATGCATTCATACCAACGACCCAGTCAGCGCAAGATCTTGTATATGCTTCGTAATACGTATTAATCGTATCTGCTTCATCTAGTAAGTTTTTAAATCCTTGATAAATAGCTTGTTTCGTCAAAGATGAAATCCAAAGACGCTTCATTGGCTTTTGCACGTTGCAAAGATTAATAATGTTTCGTACGATCAGTTCCCCTTCACGCCCAGCATCGCCCGCATGAATAATTTCTGTTACCTGAGGATTATGTAACAGCTGTTTCACAACGTTAAATTGCTTATACTTTGACTTTGTTACCTCAAACTGAAAACGCTCTGGAATCATCGGTAATGTATTTAATGACCATTTCTTCCACTCTGCGTGATAATGTTCTGGATTACATAACTGCGTCAAATGACCAATTGCCCATGTACAGTACGCTCCATTTGGAAATAACTCATTTGCTTCTACTTCTAAATACCCATCTTTCCGGCGATATTTAAACTGTGAAACAAGAGCCAAACCTTGATCTGGTTTCTCGGCAATAATTAATTTCATTTTATAACTCCCTATCTGTATTCCAGTGTTACTTTCATTGTCTATATGTTTAGAAGCGATGATAATACAACAATCTTATTTATCATTCGCGGTTTGTCTCACAAATGGGAGACCTATAATATTATACGCTTATTCTTTATGTGTTCACAATAGAAACTCATTATATAACACTTTCTTTCGCATGCTCACAAACAAAAAAAACGCCCCAAAATCGAGCGTCCTTTCCATTCACCACTATTTGCTTTCATATATTCTATAAAATTTAAAATACAACAATTCCTTATGAAGCATCGTCTACTAAGATAACCATCATTATTTAAAAATTATATTGAACTTACCTTTTTTAAATTGTGCAGATAATATGCAGATATTAATAAGCATAAGTACTCTCCATTTGAACATATGATGAAGTGAATGATAGGACAGGGAGGTATCATGATGTTTGCTTATACGTTAACTGCCTTAACACTTTGTTGTATCTCGATTATTATCACATCATATATTTCTAAACGTAAGGGTACCCTAATGGAGTATATGGTATTTATTATGTCTTTTAGTATGAGTATCGGTTTAAGTATCGGTTTTTATTTAGGTATTCTCTTTAAAGGAGAATTACTATATTCTACTTTGCTTGCTATTTTGATTAGCGGTTTTATCGGTTTTTTAGTCGGTCTACGTTTTCACCTGTACACTGCCTTAGAAGGAATGTTCTCTGGTTTAATGGCAAGTATGATGGGAGCTATGATTACAGAAATGTTAAACGCTCAACAAGCACATAGTATTCTGTTTATTAGTCTTTTACTTACTATAACGATAACTATGTCATGTATGATTCAGCTTTTATCAGAAACCTTTTCTACTTATATCCACCGCCGGTTTCTATTAGTACTTTCCATTAGCGTAGTAATTGTTCTTACTGTATTCGTGACATTTCCAGATCATACTCCCCCATCTTCATCCGGGCACGATCAACATATGCATTAACACTTGCAACGAAAATAAATAAGCAGCTATCCATAGGATAACTGCTTCATATTATTCTGGCTGATTAGGAATGTTAGGGTTTGGAACATAATCAGATTTGTAATCTGTATATTTCACTTCTGTTACCATTCCTGCTGAAGCATGGTGTAAATCATGACAGTGGAACATCCATTCACCCGGATTGTCTGCTACAAAGGCTACTTCATATTCTTCTCCTGGTTTTAAGTTCAAAGTGTCTTTAACAATTGGAGAACCTTCTATCGGTTTTCCATCTTTACTTAACACTTGGAAGAAATGGCCGTGTAAATGCATCGGATGATCGTCCGCTTTAGAGCGATTTACTAATTTTACTTTTACTAAGTCACCCTTTTTCACTGGAATTGGGTCAATATCTGGGAATACCTTTCCGTTAATTGTATATACCATTTCATTTCCATTCATTTGCGTATTCAAGTCCATATTATATGTGGCAGTATACTGTTGATTTGACGTGAAACTACCTAATTTTTTAGCACCATATTTCGTCATGTCTAATTTTGATAACTTCTCTTTTTCGTTTGCTTTGTCTTTCATCTCTTTACTACCTTCATATTCAATAACAGCTTTCATTCCTTTTGCACCTTTATTTTCTGAATGGTCTTCAACATACCATTTCCCAGGATTATTAGCAGTAAATTCAATATCATAACGTTCACCCGGTGCTATTGAAATTACTTTATCCTTAATAACTTTTGGATCATTAATTGGTTGGCCATCTGTCGCAATTACTTTTATATCATGGCCATGAACGTGTATATCATGTGATAGATAACCAGCATTAACGAATCGAAGACGAACTTTATCGCCCTTATCCACTTTTAATGTCTCTACTAAATCTCCGCTTTTACCATTGATTGTGAATAAGTCATACATACTCATATCATGACCTTCCATCTTCATATTTCCATGATCCATGCCTTTCATATCATCATTCTTTTTCGTATTTTCATTATCCTTAGATTTATTACCATCTACTTTTTCTGTTTGCCCTTTTGTCATTTCTTTTAACTGCTTATTAATTTCTTCTTTATCTGTTACCCATTCATCTAACATTAATGTGTAATCTTTATCATATTTTTCATTAGTATCTTCTACAATGAGAGCACCATATAAACCTCTATCTAGTTGATTCACAGAATCTTGATGCGAATGATACCAATATGTTCCTGGTACGTTCGCTTCAAATTCATAGGTAAAACTCTTTCCAGGTTCAACCGCATCTTGCGTCACACCTGGAATTCCATCCATGTTATTTGGGACAGGATACCCATGCCAATGAATAGATACTGGTGCAGATAATTCATTTTTTAATGTCACTTTAACCTTTTCACCTTTTTCCACTCTGATTTCTGGACCTGGGGATGAGCCATTAAATGTCCAGACTGGAACAATAACACCGTTACTTAGCTTTTGCTTTTCTTCTTTCGCTACTAAAGTAACTTCTGGCCCTTTTACAACTTTCAATGGTTTTGTAGCCGTTTCAGTCTGTGTTGTTTTTTTATCGTCCATATTTTTATGATCATTTGTTGTATTTGTGGTCGCAGAACATGCAGCAATTAAAGATATTACGGAGACTGTAACTGCTGTTAATATAAATCTCTTCATTGAAAATCCCTCCTTTTTCTTTTTCAAGATTATTATAGAAGACAATTTTCAAGAAAATATGGAGGTTTAAAATGGCCTAAATAAAAAGACGCCCAAAATTGAGCGCCTCTTCTAATAATTATTTCGTAACAACTTCATCTTCTTTTACATTCACATTATTTTCACTCATAAACTCTTCAATCTCTTCAACTTCTCTAATGATATCTTTTGACAAGTTTTCATACCCATCTTTTGTTACAAGGATATCATCCTCAATACGAATTCCAATTGATTCTTCTTCAATATAAAGACCAGGTTCGATTGTTATAACCATACCTTCTTCTAACACTCTATCTTTGTATGTTCCTACATCGTGAGTATCTAAACCAAGGAAATGGCTGACGCCATGATAATAGTATTTTGATAACTCTTCATCTTCTTGAATTAAACCAATTGCTTTACACTCTTCTGCCAGTACCTTTTTTGTATGCTCATTTAATGCAGTAAACTTTAATCCTGGCTTAATAAGCTCAGTTGTTTCTTTCAATGCTTTTAACACTATATTATATATTTGTTTTTGGCGACTAGAGAATGTTCCACTAGCTGGGAATGTGTAACTAATATCAGCGTTGTAGTAATCTTTTTGAGCACCTAAATCGAGCAGCACTAAATCACCATTTTGAATTTGTGCATCATTATCTTCATAATGAAGGACTGTAGCATTTTTACCACTCGCCAAAATTGTATTGAATGCATGATGTTTAATTCCAGATGATTTAAGCGTAAAATCAAAATGAGCTTCTAATTCATATTCCATCACATCTGCTTTTGCATGCTTCAGCACGTTATAAATACCCTCTTTAGTTACAGCAATCGCTTCTTTAATGATTTCAATTTCTTCTTCCGTTTTAAACACTCGTAATTCACAAATATGCGGATATACATTACCAATTAAAACGTGTGGATACTGTTCTCTTACATATTTAGCAAACGCTAACGTTTTCGTCTCAGTACCCTTCCACTCACGACGCTCTAAATCTAAATACAGATGCTTCACATTTTCTGTGAAAAGTGTATTTGCCATTGTCTTCTCAAAGCTTTCTATATATACAACTTTTTTTATGCCTGAAATTTGTTCTGCATCTTCTTTAGAAACTGTTTTACCGTCCCATTTTTCCATTACTGGATCTGATTTTTCAATGAAAAGAGTTTCTTCCACACTATTTCCAAACTTTTTCAACATGAAAATAACATTTGGCTCATCGATTCCCGTTAAATAGTAAAAATTTCGATTCGGCACAAATTTATAATGTGCATCGGCTGACATATGAGGTGCTTGCCCAGCAAATAAAATAGTAATAGATTCATCCGGTAATGTGTTTACTAATCGTTCTCTATTTTGAGCAAAAAATGTTGATTTCATAATAATCCCCCTAGCGTTCTATGTATAATTTTGAAACTGATTATCCAATATAATTCATTCTATTATTGTTATAATTTTTCGTCAATTAATAGTGCTCATAGAGAAAAGAAAATCTTCATTACTAGGGCCCCTTCCACTCTAAATTATGCATACCACTCCACAATTTCTTGACATTTATTCCATATACTTAAAATCTCATATATATGGAAAGGAGTCTACAAAAGTGAAACATTATGTAGCAACAGGGTTAGCAATTACTTCTTTATTAATAATTACAGGATGTTCTAGCAATGCTGAAACAGCACCAGCTAAAAAAGAAACGGTGCAATCTCAGCCAAAAAATAAAGAAACAGCAAATACAATTCCGCAAAACTTCTATAAAGAAATTACCTCCGGGAAAATAGAGCACATTCACGGAATTGGCTATGCAGGAAATATGCCCGGGGTTTCTATCGCAACTCACAGTGGTATAAAAGTTTATCAAAATGGAAAATGGTTTGAAACTAAGACTGAGCTACATGATTATATGGGATTTCAGGCAACGAAGAACGGATTCTTTGCCAGCGGTCATCCTGAACCAGGAGCAAATTTAAAAAATCCTTTAGGATTAATGAAAAGTTCTGATGGCGGTAATACCCTTGAAAAGCTAGCGTTTTATGGAGAATCTGATTTTCATAACCTTGCTGTCGGATATAATACGGAAGCAATTTATTTATATAACGAGCGTCCAAATTCTAAATTACAACAAGGTTTTTATTTCAGTACGGACAACGGACAAGAATGGAAAAATAGTAAATTAAAAGGTCTTTCAAGTACAATTCATTCCTTTTCCGTACATCCTGATCAATCTAGTGTAATCGCGGTAAGTGCTAAAGACGGTGTATATTTGTCTACAGATTATGGAAATACATTTGAACTATTTTCTAAACCAGTTGAATCGACCGCAGTTACATTAAGTAATGAAGACATTATCTATGCCTCTATTAATAAGCAAACTGAGCAACTGATTACGAAGAAATCAATTGCTACAAATGAAGAAACAAACTTACAGATTCCATCTTTAGATTCTAAAGATACAATTATGTACATATCACAAAATCCTCAAAATTCAGCTGAAATAGTTTTTGCTACAATGAAAGCAAATGTCTTTCTTTCTATGGATGACGGTAAAACGTGGAAGCAGATTACTAAAAATGGAACATTACAATATAACTAGTTAGAAAGGTGAATATAACGTGTTTTCAACAGTTAGCGAGTGGAGTTATCAACTCATGTCTCCTTTAATGGATATCGCGAATGCTACGAAATCAATTCCTCTTTTATTTGCGTTTTTATTAGGCATTGTAGGTACCCTTGCTCCTTGCCAATTAACAGGAAACATTAGCGCTATTACACTTTATCCCGCATTAACGGGCAGTAAAACTCCCACCTCAAAATTCGGATAGTACAAAGAAGTTAGGTGGGATATCAACTGCCCGTAAATGCCCGATTGGTTCAACTAATAATCAGTGGGGGATGAACAAAACCCCCACTGATTAAAGTTTCACTTTATGGCAATCAATCTTTACAAAAGGGACATGCATGGAAACATATATTGTTATTCATTTTAGGAAAAATAATAGCTTTTACGACACTTGGACTATTAGTATGGTTCTTAGGAAAAGAGATTCAGCAAATATTAACTTTGTATTTCCCATGGTTACGAAAAATAATTGGACCTTTATTAATTTTAATGGGGCTAATGTTGGCAGGTATTATAAAAGGAAGAAGTTTCTTCTCAATCAAATTTATACGAAAACAAAATGAGGTTGGCTCATTTTTACTTGGATTCTTTTTTTCCTTAGCCTTCTGTCCGACTATGTTCGTTCTATTTTTCGGAACGTTAATCCCTTTATCTTTCTCATCTAATTATGGATACTTGTTTCCGACATTCTTTTCGATAGGAACTGCTCTACCTATCGTTGTACTTATGTTCATCATCTCCTACCTTGGATTAAATGGGACTTTACTGAAAAAGAGCCAAAAAATAGGAAAAAACATTCAGCGTATAGCCGGTGTTCTCCTTATATTAATCGGGCTTTATGATACTGTCCTATATTGGTAATACACACAAAAGGTAAGCTTCAGTGAAATGAGCTTACCTTTTGTATCATTTTATTCATTTTTTCTTTTGTTGTAGTTGGCTTAGTAAATTCGTAACAAACGCCAGAAACAGTGAGTCATTTTCTTTTTTAGGTGACCATTGCATAATAAGTTGTCGTGGAATTTTAATTTCTATCGGTTGCACGATGAAGTCATGAATAATTTGTTTATGAAGTCCTGATAATGGAACGATTGTTATTCCTTTAACTTGTAAAGCCAGTGCTAACGCCGAACTAATTGTCTCTGATTCCATCACTTTATTAACTACTATTTCATTTTTCATCAAATATGGTTCAAGTACTTCTTTACAACCAGAGAGCGGCATTATAAAAGGATAATTTTTCAACTCTTTCATTGTAAGAGCAGATGGAACTGACTTAGAAGAAACCATAACATACGGATCTTCACCAATTACATCATAATGAAATCCTGGTATTAAATTTTCTTTTATAGAAATAGAAAAATCTGCACTTCCAGAAGACAGCCAATCTAACACTTCTTGATAGCTTCCTTCTCGAACTGCAAGCACATACTGACTTTGATCAAAATTACCTAGTTCGATACACTCCGCCAAACAATATACAGTAACTGAAGGATATGTAGCTAATACAATCTTATACAAGTTATTATTTTTTAATTGTAAAGCTGTTTCTTCAAGGTTTTCATACTCCATTAGAAGTCGATCTACACAAACTAAAAATTCTTTTCCATTTTCATTTAAAACAGTTCCTTGTCTAGAGCGATCAAATAATGTTATCGCATATCGTTTCTCTAATTTGTTTACGATATGAGTTATAGCCGGCTGTGTCATATGTAACTCCTTAGCTGCTAAACTAATGCTGTTCAAACGAGCCACGTATTTAAAAACTTTAAAATCAAAAACGTTCATTCTGTTCTCCTTATATAAAAGTTATTTATATCATCTATAAATAAGCTTCATTATATTTATCAACCCACTTCATATACACTAATTATACATCATCAATATTACGAAAAAATAAACATATAAACATTAGAGGAGTGTTGATTAAATGAGTACTTACGTTTTAGTACATGGAGCATGGCAAGGTGAATGGGCATGGGATTTAGTAAAACCTCAACTAGAGGCTTTCGGACATACAGTTATTACACTAGACTTACCTGGAAGTGGGAAAGATACAACTCCATCACAAAATATAACATTAGATTCCTATGTTAATGCAGTAACAGCTACTATAGATCAACAAAATGAAAAAGTTATTCTTGTTGGACATAGTATGGGTGGAATTGTGATCACTCAAACCGCTGAGCTTATACCAAATAAAATCGATAAATTAGTATATCTTTGTGCATTCTTGCCACAAAATGGAGAAAGTCTTGGTAGTAAGTTAGACGGAGAAGCTGGCCCACAATTCTCTATAAATGAGAATGACATGACCGCAGAACTTATACCAGAGTTGATTGAACAAACATTTTTAAATGCTACAGAAGACGGTTCTATTAAAGGAGCATCTTTTAATCAAATGCGTCCTCAACCACTAGGACCGTTCCAAAAAGAGCTAAAAATATCAGAAGAGAACTTTGGAACTGTAAATCGTATTTATATCGAAACAACTCTAGATAGAGCGATTCCGATTGATTTTCAGCGCCGAATGAATACAGAAACTACTTGCACAAAAATAATTACTTTGGAAGCTGATCATTCACCATTCTTTTCTAAAACAACAGAACTTGTGAATTGCTTAAATGAGTTAAGCTAAATTTCATTTAATGAAAATAGACACCCGTGGGTTTCTATTTATTATGCTAACTAGGGATTGTATTTTCTTCTCTACATTTGCATGCCCTTTTGCTTCATCTCCCACTTCTTATACAGTAGCACTGCGCCAAATAAAAATACCCCCGCAACAAATGAACCTACTGGTAACATTTTTATCATTTCATCAGGAAATACGAGCGGAAGTAATGGAAATGCATAAGCTGCTGGAATACGTACCCCAACAATTTTTAACAAAATAAGCATCAATATCATATTTAATAAAGTAACTACAATCCATGAATCGATTGCAAAATACAATAACGTTCCAACAGTTGCCGATATAGTTAATACTACGATTTGTTTAAAAGCCATTTTTTCATTGTACATCGACTTTTGCAGTGATTCATACACAACAACTAATATTGGTGGAATAACTGCTAATTGTTCATAACCAGTTATCCAACATAAACTGATCCACATGAAATTTAGTATTAGAAATACAGTCATATATTTATACTGTATATTCACTTTTCTCTCAATACCGTTGTTCAATTTAAATATAAGAACACCTACCATTAAAATAAATGTTAAAGCGAATACTGCGATAACAAATGACCATTCCGTCGCATTTGTTACTAATGGTAATAAACCTGTCGCAATAGATGGTGCTAAATTGGATTGAATTACACGTAAAAACAGCATCATGAATACAAGCGTTAAGCTTACTTTTCCTAAATAGGCAATATCCATTTGATTCACTGCAAAACCAATAACAGCTGTTATTGACGGCGCAATAAAGATTTTTTCTGGTTGTCTTAGCCATCCCGGCTCACGATATACCCATAAAGCTATTGCCATCGCAGCTATTTCCGGCAAAATTACTTCTGGATCATCTAATAGTACACCAGCTGTAACCATCGCTAATATAAATAGAATTGCAATGCTATATGATATGATTGTTTCTTTCCTTGAAATTACTGAATTCATTATTACATACTCCTTTTTGCTTATTACTCTCATAAAGTAAAACAATACCCTATATACCCTACTTAGGTATTGTATATTAACATCTTTTCTATTTCAAGTATTTGTAGTTTTTTCATTCTTTATCACCCCATACACTTACAAAACAAGGCATGTTTACAGGCATTGACACTTATTAAAAGATACGTTACAATAACTATACATTAGTAAGTAACTAATGTAATTAAATCTAACTAGAGGTGAAAACAAATGAAAAACATTTTATTCCGTATTAACGAATTATCAAAAAAAGAAAGAACATCTGGATTAACAGTTGATGAAAAACAAGAACAACAAATGTTGCGTCAAAACTATACAAAAACATTTCGCGGGAGCTTAGATTCCATTTTATTAAACACAAAAATCGTTGATCAAAATGGTCTTAACGTTACACCAGTTGCATTACAAGATGCTCAAATCCGTTTAAAATTAAGCAAATGAAATCAAAGCTAAAAAAACAATCGTATAAAACATAAAAAGAGCTGAAATTCCTATATAGAAATTCCAGCTCTTTTTATTGTCTTTTCTAATTTAGTATACGAGCGATACATCGCAATTCTCCACGATACGATCATCGCAAAAGCGAGTAAGAAAAACATTCCACTTAATTGGGTTAAATCAATTGATTGACTTAAATATGATTTTAATGCTACCCGGACAGCTAATAAACCAACTAAAATAAATATGAACGCTTTTGATGGTTTCATATATATGTCTTCGCCTCTTATTTCGAACTTAGATGTTTTAATAAGAAATATAGAGAAAATAAGTCCTACGCTAATTGCCTCTACTATTTCTAAAGACGTTAATCGAAACTCTGGTAAGAAGTACATCATTGCACCAGTGCTCATAAAAATTGGCGGTAATATAATTTTCTTTTTCGTTACCGGTTTTTTCGCTGACTTAAAGCGAAGAAACATAACTCCAACGGCCATACAAACCGCTACTATACTTGATAAAAGTGCTAAACTCATACTCTCCACTCCTATCTATTTAAAAGATTTTTTGAGCAAAATCATAAACCAAACGAGCCCAACACTTATAATGACATGACCTAATCCAGCCATATGGCTTAAACCATTAAAGTCAGTTCCATTCACTTGTAGAATACCTCTAAATACCATTGTAGCGATTGTAAAAATAAGTCCTATGTTATAAACAACAAACCACGCACGAAAACTTTTTGTTTCATGGACATTAAATACTTTAAATAGAGCTAAAGCAATCAAAAAGAATACGAAGCCGAGCACTAATACGTGTGTATGCACTAATTGCAACATAGTGGATCCTTTAATTCCTTGCGCTTTCGTATACTCTCTAGCAAATACACCTGATAATAAACCAATAATTAAGTAAATGAATGCTGCATTATATAATTTCTTCATCATATTCCTCCTGCTGTAGAACGACAATTTATATCGTCACTTTCCATATTCACTGCAATCATTTTACGCAAAGTTTATGAACGGAATATGAACAGATTATTACATTCTATTATTGAAAATAAAAAAGGCCATTCCACAACTATTAATTGTGGAATGGCCTTTTAACTTATTTTAAATCTTCAATTGAGAAAGCACCTGGCAGTAACTGTTCCACAGTCACTTCTTTTTCATCACCTTTTACATTCGTTAGTAATACAGGCATTTTCGGATCACAAAATTCAGCAATAACTTGTCTACATGCACCACATGGTGAAATCGGTCCGTCTGTTTCGCCTGTAATGACTAAGTAACTAAAATCGCGCTCACCTTCTGATACTGCTTTAAAAATCGCTGTTCTTTCTGCACAGTTACATAAACCGTAAGAAGCATTTTCTATATTACAACCAGTATAAATTTTACCTTCTTTCGTAACTAGCGCTGCACCAACAGGAAATTTAGAATACGGAATATACGCTTTCGATAACATCTTATTTGCTTCTTCGATATATTTTTTCTTATCCATATTATTTCCTCCTCAAAGTAAATGTAATTATGATTAGTCAGTAATAACTGTATGAACTAATTTAGGAGCCACTGCTGTTTCAGCGATAGAAATGTTCTCATAGATTTTTGCTTTTACATCTTCTACATTTTCGCGATTTGCATAGATCGTTACGAACGGCTCGCCTTCTTTTACTGCATCGCCAACTTTTTTACGTAACATTAATCCTACCGCTAAATCGATTTCATCTTCTTTTGTCGCACGACCTGCACCTAATAACATAGCTGCGATACCGATTTCATCTGCAACAATGTTTGAAATCACACCTGAAGTTTTTGCAGGTACATCAATTACATACTTCGCTTGTGGCATTTTTTCTGGATTGTCTACAATCGAGCTGTCTCCGCCTTGGTTGCTTAAGAACTCTTTAAATTTCTCAGTTGCTTTTCCATTTTTCATCACTTCAATTAGCATTTCACGAGCTTCTTCTAATGTATTTGCTTTTTTCGCAAGTACGACCATTTGGCTTCCTAATACAAGTACTAATTCTGTTAAATCTTCTGGACCTTCGCCTTTTAAAGTATCAATTGCTTCCTTCACTTCTAGAGCGTTACCAATCGCAAAACCAAGAGGTTGTGACATATCTGAAATTACTGCCATCGTTTGACGTCCAACATTATTTCCGATACGTACCATTGCATGAGCTAATTCTTTTGCATCTTCTTCGGTTTTCATAAATGCACCAGCACCTGTTTTTACATCAAGTACGATTGCATCAGCACCAGCTGCAATTTTTTTACTCATAATTGAACTTGCAATTAGAGGAATTGAATTTACTGTTCCTGTTACATCACGTAATGCATAAATCTTTTTATCAGCAGGTGTTAAGTTTCCTGTCTGTCCGATAACAGCCACTTTGTCACGGTTTACAATATCAATGAACTGTTCTTTCGTAATTTCAACGTGGAATCCTTCTACCGCTTCTAATTTATCAATTGTCCCGCCCGTATGTCCTAAACCACGACCAGACATTTTTGCTACTGGTACATCTAAAGCAGCGACTAATGGTCCTAATACTAATGTTGTTGTATCACCAACACCGCCAGTTGAATGCTTATCTACTTTAATGCCTTCAATTGCTGATAAGTCAATTGTTTCTCCAGACTCAACCATTGCCATCGTTAAATCTGCACGTTCACGATCCGTCATATCTTTAAAGAAAATTGCCATTGCAAGTGCACTCGCTTGATAGTCAGGAATACTTCCGTCTGTATAACCGTTAATAAAGAAATTAATTTCTTCAGTTGTTAATTCTTTTCCATCACGTTTTTTCGCAATAATATCTACCATTCTCATTACAATCACCATTCCTTTTTATATTATATGAATCTGTTAAAATAATAAGCCAACGATTGTTGCTGATAAGAAACTTACTAATGTTGCACCGAAAAGTAATTTCAAACCGAATCTTGCGACTACATTCCCTTGTTTTTCATTTAAGCTCTTAACTGCCCCTGCAATAATCCCGATTGAAGAGAAGTTTGCAAATGAAACTAAGAATACAGATATAATCGCTGTCGTTCTATCTGAGAAATTAAAGTTTCCTTGTGCTAAATCTGTCATCGCAACAAATTCATTTGATACAAGTTTTGTCGCCATAATATTCCCTGCGTTAACTGCTTCATGCCATGGAACACCCATAATAAATGCAAATGGTGCAAATACATAACCAAGAATTTCTTGGAATGAGATACCGATTACACCTTTAAATACTGCATTAATGAATGCGATAAGAGCAACGAAACCAATTAACATAGCTGCCACTGTAATCGCAACTTTAAATCCATCTATAATGTATTCCCCTAATACTTCAAAGAATGTCTTTTTCTCTTCTTCTTGTACTTCTAACATATCTTCTTCTTCAGTAACTTCATACGGGTTAATGATAGAAGCAATAATGAAGCCACCGAATAAGTTAAGCACTAAAGCGGTTACAACATATTGCGGTTTTAATAACACCATATATGATCCAACGATAGACATAGATACTGTAGACATTGCAGATGCACATAATGTATACATTCTTTTCTCTGGCAATAATCCTAGTTGTTTCTTAACTGAAATAAACACTTCAGATTGTCCTAAAATCGCAGAAGCTACCGCGTTATATGATTCGAGTTTCCCCATCCCATTTACTTTACTTAATACTAGACCGATAGATTTCACAATAATAGGTAATACTTTAATGTGTTGCAAAATACCTATTAAAGCTGATATAAATACGATTGGCATTAATACACTTAAAAAGAATGAAAACTCTTTTTGATTTACTAATCCACCAAATACGAAATTCACACCATCAGCGGCATATTTTAATAATTCTCCAAAACCATCTGCTATTCCGCTAATTAATATATTCCCTACGCTTGTATTTAATAATAAAAACCCCAAAATGAATTGTAATATAACCATCGTTATGATTGGGCGATATTTGACTTTCTTTCTATCATTACTAGCAAGCCAAGCGATACCTAAAATCAATACGAGGCCTAAAACACCGATTAAGTATTTCATAAGCCGTCTCCTCCCATTCGTATCCGCTTACATTCTTTTCAATTGTTAAAGCAATAGATACACTTTACTTTAAACGTGTATCTATTGCTTTTCACACTTTATTAATTAGTAATTATCTGTAGCACCTTTTGCATCATTTAATACGATTGCAACACTAGCACTTGCTCCAACGCGAGAAGCTCCAGCCTCTACCATTTTGTCTGCATCTTCACGTGTACGAACGCCGCCAGATGCTTTCACGCCAACGTTTGGTCCAACTGTTTTACGCATTAATGCGATATCTTCTGCAGTTGCTCCGCCAGTTGAGAATCCAGTTGAAGTTTTTACGAAATCAGCGCCAGCTTTTACTGATAATTCACAAGCACGAACTTTTTCTTCATCTGTTAGAAGGCAAGTTTCAATGATTACTTTTACAAGAGCTTTTCCTTTTGCTGCTTGTACTACTTCATAAATGTCTTTTTCAACGAACTCATTGTCGCCATCTTTTAAAGCACCTACGTTGATTACCATATCAACTTCAGTTGCACCTTTTGCGATAGCATCTTTTGTTTCGAATGCTTTTGTTTCAGTAGTGCTTGCTCCTAATGGGAAACCGATTACAGTACAAACGTCTACATCATGTCCAGCTAATTCTTCAGCAGCTAGCTTTACCCATGTAGGATTAATACAAACTGAAGCAAATTTGTATTGCTTTGCCTCTTCGATTACTTTCATAACATCTTCTTTTGTAGAATTTGGTTTTAAAATTGTATGATCAATTAACTTTGCAATGTTCATTATCTTCACTCCTCATATCTTTTAACAACTTCATTCTAACCCTTAGTTGAACAAATGTAAATACACTTTTGAACTTTTGTTCATTCTTTTTCAGAAGGGGATTTCTAGTAATACATTGAAAGTAGTATAAGCTTGTAAATAAAGGATGTGAATCACTTGTTTAAGTCAAAATTCTTTATATTCACATTGCTAGTATGCACCTCACTATCCATATTTATTTTTTATAAAAGAGATGTTATTTTCCAAGAAGGAAACCCAGTTCCATTTGCTTTAGCTATGTCTAAGATGGTTATTCAAGATAAAGAAATGGTGGAAGTAGAACCGATAGATAATCAATACCCCTAAATGGAACCTTTTATCGATATGATGGAGCAAGATGGCTGGAGTTTTGTAGATAGAGATATTATGGCTAACTCACTAATTTTTGAAAAAGGAGATCAATCAAAGAGCGTTCCTTACAAATACTTTACAAGGTACTACACATTGATTTATTCATACTAAAAATAAAAGGCTTTCTCAAAATTAATATTTTGAGAAAGCCTTTTATTTCTAACCTTTTTGATAATGTAACAATTCTTTCGCTGTATGCTGATCTATAATTAGTACATTTGCATACCCGCCACGTAACGCACCGTCAATTGCTTTTATTTTTCTATTACCACCTGCAACTAAAATAGAACGTTTCTTTAATTTAAGTTCCTCTAACTCAATTCCAATTGTACGCTTATTAATTTCTTCACTACTAATATTTCCATCTCCATCAAAGAAACGTGAACAAATGTCACCGACAGCTTGTTCTTTCAAAATGTTCGTTTCATCCTTATCTAAATATCCTAATCGGAATAATAACGCTTCATCACGCACTGTTCCAACAGTGAAAATTGCAATATTTGCTTGTTTCCCCATTTCAATAATGTGATGAATATGTCTATCTTGCTCCACTAATTCTTTTGTCACCGCATTATCAAATATAACTGGAAGAGGTAGATTTCTTGGCGTCGTTTGAAAAGCATCTGCAAATAACGCGATCGTTTCATTCGCATATGTATTTACACTTGAGTGACTAATGCCACCTTTTAACTGGACGACCTCTACACCTTTCACATGTTGCGGTACGATTTTTCTAGCGATTTCATACATCGTCATTCCCCAGCTTACACCAACGATATCACCAGTTTTCACTGTCTTTTCCATATACTCAGCTGCATATTTACTAATATACTCAGTAATCGTTGCATATTCTGGCACTGGAGAAAATACAACATGCGCCTCTAACAAGTTGTACTTTTCTTTAAGTAAGTTCCCGACGTTATCTAAATCAGCAAATGGATCTGCTATACTAATTTGAACAAATCCTTTTTCTTTCGCGTACTTTAATAATCTAGAGATTGTCGGTCTTGAGATATTTAATTTGTTAGCAATTTCTTGCTGACTATAATCTGATTGATAATATAATCTTGCAACTTCAACGCTTAATTGTTGTTTATCCTTATCCATAGTAACTCATTACATATCCTTTCCTGTATTTCCTTTTCGTTACAAGCATTATACAGCTTTATGCAAAAAAATTCGACTACCGAATTTTCTCTAACTGAACTTCTACTACACTTAGTATTTACAATGAAACTTTTATTTTTTAGCTTCATACACTCGATACAAATGATCTTGAATCAGATAAAGTGAAACTTTAATCAGTGGGGGTTTTGTTCATCCCCCACTGATTATTAGCCCTCACCAATCGGGCTTTTACGGGCAGTCCGACTCCCACCTAACTCCCTCGTATTCGCCGAATTTTGAGGTGGGAGTCTTACTGCCCGCAAATAGCGGGATAAATCGATTCATATTTAATTCATTCTTTTTGTTCTTTCTGTAGTAACAATAACAAACATTAAATATCGTTTATGGAACTTCCTTAACGTACGGTAAAGCCAAGTTTTTTAACATAGAAATTCCTTAGCGTGCGAAATTCACGTTTTGATGGCGAGACCCCATCGCCATCAAGCTAAAATTTTATAGTACCCCCAGAACGAAATTTTGTGCTACTTGTAACAAAAAAGCACATTTTTTCGTTTTGGGGAGCAACCAAATTCTTAACTTGATGGTGATGGAATATTTACTTTTCTGAGCTTGATAGCGATGGATGATATCCCTATTACGTAATGATTGTTAGACGTCCAATTTGATTACACTCTTCAGCGAACCAAAGATCGCCATCCGGACAAAACGTGATACCATGTGGCTCTGCATTATTTGTAGGTATCGTATATTCCGTAATAACTCCTTCAACTGTAATACGGCTGATTTGGTTACCTCCCCATTCTGTGAACCAAAGATCTCTGTTCTTCCCAGGTATTATGGCATGAGGACGAGCGTTCGGCGTCGGTATAACAAATTCTTTGATCTCACCTTCGAACGTAATTCTACCAATTTTATTGCCTATGATTTGCACAAACCATATTGCTCCATCTGGGCCGCTCGCAATTCCAACTGGCCCGGAGTTGGGTGTTGGGATTGGATATTCTTTGACCTCACCTTTAGTGGTTATTCTCCCAATCCTATTGTTCTGATTCTGTGTAAACCATAATGCACCGTCTGATCCCAGAGTAATAAAAGAGGGAAATGATTTGGAGTTAGGCAATTCAAACTCGGTGATTTCCCCTGACTTTGTTATTCTTCCGATCCTACCATTATTCATTTCTGTAAACCATATTGCTCCATCTGGGCCTTCCGTTATGCCAAAAGGTGCAGCGTTCGTTGTAGGGAGTACATATTCTTCAAAAAGACCGTTCATCGACATTTTACCGATCTTGCTTGAGTTATATTCCGTAAACCATAAATCACCGGTCTGGTCCGAGATAATTGACATAGCTCCTGCATTTGCTGTCGGAATGGGAAAAGAATTTATTTCACCAGTAGCATTTATTCTACCAATTCGATTCCCTTTCTGTTCCGTAAACCACAATGCTCCGTCTTTTCCTACGGTTATTCCATATGGTCCTGAATCTATTTCATTGACCACATATTCTTGTATCGTGATCCTCATATCATTTCCTCCCATTGAAAATTTCGAGTCTTGTTTTTCGGTATAATTTAGTTTAAAAAAGGACATTCCTGGTATTACAGTGGATGCCCTTTTTGCTAAATTATAAGATATTTTGTTAGAATTCAAAGTCTAGAATCATTTTACTGGTTTGACCTGTAAACTTATAATTATAGGACCCTTTCAGGCTTTCTAATTCACCAGTAGCTTTGATGATTGTTGCAGGGGAATCTAGATTTCCTTTATCAAATATCCCTTGCTCTATAGCTATAAATGTCCCTCGTTTTCCCTTATAAATTCCTTCGAAATGTAAAAATCCAGAAATTTTAGCAGTAGCCAAGTGACCATCATCTATAGTTGATTCTAAATAATATAATAAATATTCAACAAAAGCTTTTCCTTTTAATTCACCGTCAATATCATATTCGACATGGGCAATATTAATAGGGAAATCTTTTCTAGTGTCATTGACTGGCTTTTCATCCCATTTACTTACTGTAAATGTTACTTCCATACGCGTAAACCTCCCTTCATCATTAGATGAGTAATCTACCTCCAGTATATCACCTAAAAAGTACCATCAATAATTATATCTCATAGGAGTGTTTCTAAAGTAACGGATGCTGCTGGTAAGACCCTGTTAAGAGCAAAAGACGACTTATTTTTTGTTCTTCTTATATGACATTGAAAGTAAATTTTTATTTAACAGTTTACTTTCATTTTTATTAAAAAAGAACACGTAGAAATTACTACATGTTCTTTATGAGACGGTTCATTTTTAAATATTACGTATCTTCTAGATTTTTCTTATTATATAGTTGTGTCCTTCTATTTCTTTTCCCTCATTTCAACAGCAAAGTTCATGATCTCTTCCTCTGTTAATTTTTCTTCAGTGGTTAAGATCGGACGGATTACTCTATACGTTTCTTAATTATTTCAATTGTACTAGAAATTGTGAATTAAAAAAGAGAGCCGTAGCCCTCACTTTCAATTAATAGCAATTAAGGATGCTTCGAGGGTATTTAATAGTCTACATTTTAAGGAATGTAGGCTAAGTAATATAAGTTAATCTGTTATTAATTTTGAATAAATACTTAGATCAATAAACTTTTCATTAGATTTTTCACACTTTCTCATTGTCCCTTCGAATGTAAAGTTTAACTTTTGTAAGACTTTTATTGAATTGATGTTTTCAGATTCAACTTTTGCTTCTATTCTATTGAATTCTAAAGTACTAAACGCATAATCCATTAAAGAGAGAATGGCTTCTGGCGCATACCCCTTACCCCAAAAAGCTTTACTAATATCGTAACCAATTTCTGCTTTGGCGTTTTTGAAATCAAATGAATTATAACCACAAGAACCGATAATTTCATTTGATTCTAATTCAATTATTGAATAACGAATAGCTCTGTTTTCCCGAGATAACTTATCAAGCATTTCAATCATATCTACCGCTTGGCTTTCATCAGTAAAACTATTGATATTCATAAATTTTGTAACTTCTGGATCCGCCCAAATTGTAAACATGCTAGCTGAGTCTGATACTTTTATTTTTCTTAAAACTAATCTTTCGGTTTGTAGTTCTGTAATCAATATTTTTACCTCCATTATATTTTTATTTTGGGGTCAAGATATTGATATCTGCGCATAGTTCAGTCCCTTCGTGTTTCAAGATAATATTATTATAAAAGCTATAAAGGATGAACCAATAAATTTCAAAAATTTGGTTATGTTACAGTTTATGATAACTGCGTAATAAAGAAAAATGAAACAATTGTATTGTGATTTTTAAACATCTTTAATTTTATTCTTATTTACCGTTCGTTGAGAGCAATTATTTTTTAGTTGCTGTATTTCCCATTGCAATAGAAATTCTATTCCAACTGTTGATTTGATTAATTACCAGAACAAGGTCAACATATTGTTTCTCGTCATAGTGTTCACGTACTCGCTTATATAGGTCTTCAGGAACTCTTTTAGTGGGAATTAGAGTAATATGCTCAGATAGTTCAAGAGCAACTTTCTCTTCAGGTGTATAAAAATCACATTCATTCCAAGCATTCAAGCAATAAATTCGTTGTTCGGTTTCACCTATCTTACGGGCATCTGATGTATGCATATCCATGCAGAAAGCACAACCGTTAATTTGAGAGACTCTAATCTTTATAAGTTCTCTAGTAATTCGATTAATTGTAGATTTCTTAGTGTACTTCTCCATATCCATCATAATTTTCATGCCATCAGGTGCAACATCATAGTAGGAAATTCTTTGACTCATAAGGCAAGACCTCCTTTGATTTTAAGATACTTATAATTATACCTTAATACGAACATTCGTGCTATTTTTTTGTTTGTAAAGCATTCGAAATCAAAGAGAATTTCAGTTATAGATAGTGTAATTAGTTGTTTCATGGTACGTAAATATCGCAAATGAGTAACCGTATTTTCCAAACAAATATTTTCACTTTTTAATTACTTTATTATTACCGTCAGAATAAATTGAATAACTCTATTAATTTTTAAATGATTTTATTATAAATGAAACAATTTTATTATCACCAAACAACTACATAATTTTGATCAAACTTTATTCGAAAGCTACAGTGTTTTTATCTTCCTATAGTTATTTATGGGGATTTAGTTAATTTTTTCGTTTTGGAGAACAACTAATTTCTTAGCTTGATAGGCATGTGACGAGACCCCCTGCCCGTCAAGCTAAAGTTTTAATGTACCCCCAAAATAAAAATTTTCTTTCACTACAGTTAATTACTTTGAGAAGTCAGCGGATTTTTTCATTTTAGGGGGATTTTGTTTTGTTAGCTTGATAGTGATGGGATACAGCCAACATTTTGGAAGTTTTATATGCTAAGCGAATTTTAACCTAAAAAAGTCGAATTCCTGTACGTTAAGTGAAGTGGCATTTCATTCACATAATCCCTATTATCTGAAGTTAATAAAGTCTGTTACACTCTCTTCTTTAAAAACGTTTCCATAATATCCTTCTTGAATCTTTTATAATCAAGCTGAAAAGCTACATTATGCGTTTTATAGCCTGGATTAGTAGCAAAACGAAAGTCTGCAATACTTTGACCAAATCCTTCTCCTTGATCAGGAATTACTTTAATGGGTACTCTTGAAAGGCCAACAGCCTCTTGATTCAGCAAATACCACACTGTTACAAAATCATGCATAGGGCTTCCACTTATACCAGGATTAGACTTAGAGTAGAATTTATAATAATAGTCTAACATAGGTTTGATGATGAGTCCTGCAAGATCCTGTGTATTCCGATGAAATGCATCGATTTGCTGGACCATTTCGGGTGTAACAATCGCATGTTGAGTCACATTTAAAGGAATAATTGTCAAGTTCTTTGCATGCTGCAGAATTAAGTTTGCTGCATAAGGGTCTGAGTAAAAGTTAGCTTCAGCCACAGCAGTTACGTTACCTGGATAGAAAAAAGCTCCCCCCATGCAAATACATTCTCTTACGTTTCGCATTGTTTCTAAATTCAACACAAAAGTCGTAGCTAGCGAAGAAAGTCTTCCTAAATTGATAATTGTAAGATCTTCTAAATTTGATTCTATAATTTGATAAATATCATTTAAAGGATACACTGGATATGAAATTTCAGGGGGAATGATAGGTCCTAATCCGACTTTTCCATGTACCTCAGGGAAATACTGAATCAATATACCTGTCAGCGGTACAGAAGCACCAAGGAATACAGGTATCTCTTCTTTTCCCGCAATGTACTTCAAATAGTTAATATTTCTTATTACATTTTCTCTGGATACATTTCCATAATCGGCTACAATTCCTACAAGTTGAATGTCTTTACGAAAAAAGGTGTACAGTATAGCAAACGCATCATCAATCCCCAAATCTGTAAACAGGAGAACCTTTTTTTTCATATCTCTTCCTCCAAAATCTATAGAATCCTACTTTCACTAATGATGTAGTGATCAGGCTAAGCTTGTATGTATATATTTTATGTATTCTTAAAGAGTGGATTCTATTCACTTGAAATAGCTTTGCTCATCTAAATTTGATATTATGTTCAAGCGTAAGTTTCTGTTCTTAAGTTCATAGGCATGTTGTGCTATCCCATGCCCATCAACTTAAGAATTTTTTAACACCCCAAAACGAAAAAACAAGTTAAATTCTCATAGATAACTATCTTATAATTAATTATATAATTTATTTTGCAATATAATAATATAAAGATATTACACTTAAAAGAGGGGATTCAAATTGGTTAAAAACTTACCTTTACTAATAGTTATTTTAATACTAGATGTAAGTTCTTCTACATTAAGTACGAACGGATACTTTTCTCCAGTTATAGAATGGTCTTTAATGCTTATAAGTATTATTTTAAACATTACTGCAGTTATAGGCTTATCACTACACGTCTTTGTATATCAACCTATGAAAAGATTTGAAAAAATTAAAATGAGACCTTCAAATAAAATAATTATATTTGAGGTAACACCACATCGCCATCGAGTGTTGGTTTAGAAAAAAGTTTGATTATAAATTACTCGAAACCCTTGATTTTACTGTATATAAAAAGCTGTCGTTTTGAATAAAGATTGATCAAAATGACAGCTTTCTTTTATTTTTAATAACTGTTTTTTATAAAAAAGATTGATTATGATTATTTTAAATCTTTAGCTTTAAACCTTCGTACGTTGCTTTAAAACCTAACCGTTCATAAAACCTTAACGCATCTGGTCTTTTTTTATCAGTTGTCAGTTGTACCAAATGACAACCACGTTCTTCTGCACGTTGAATTGCCCATTTTATAAGTTCAGTACCTACACCCTTTCCTCTTACAGAAGCAGATGTTCTCACTCCTTCGATAGTAGCTCTCCATCCACCTTGATGTGTTATATTTTATGATATTCAATAAATTTAACTTATAAAAATATTTTTATTCTTATTCAACTATCCTGCCCCGTTAGTTTAAGTACATTTCTTCACAATTTTTACAGTGATAGTAACATAAATACCCAACAAAAAATCATCTCACCTCTAGAAATCTATAATGATAGTTTTAGAATAAGTGAATAAGAGAAATAACCACCATTGATTATTTCTCTTTTCATATACATATTTATTTTTGGAAAAATAACCTAACTCCAAATACTAACAATACTGCGCCAGTAATACCTTCTATTGTACGGTTCACTTTTTCTTTTCTTAAAAAAGTTCTTAATTGACGTATTAGTGAGATATAAAGTAAATATCATATTGCTGTCAAAGTCGTAAATGTGAGTCCTAACAAAAGAAATTGGAAGAGATGACTTTGATTGTTCACAATAAATTGGGGTAGAAAACTAAGGAAAAATACAGCAGTTTTTGGATTTAAGATTGCCGTGGTAAATCCTTGTCTAAAACTTTTAATCGTTCCAATATCCTTAGAGTTCATTCCCACTGAACCTGACATATCTTCTTTTTTAGAAAAGGCACTTTTAATTGACTTTACAGCTAAGTAAATTAAATAAAAAGCCCCAGCATATTTTATTAATGTAAATAGCATAGCAAATTTCATTAGGATAGCAGAAAGTCCTAGTGTAGCCATTATTGTATGAATCATCATTCCAGATACCGTTCCTAAGACGGTCTTTATCCCACCATTTTTACCATGCGAGATAGTGTTTTTTGTAACTAAGGCAAAACCGGGACCAGGCATTATTATGATTAGGATTGCTGTAAGGATAAATAACAAATAATTTTCCATGTTCTAGTATTTCCTTTCCAATTTTTAGTTTTGCCTATAGTATAGCTTTTTTACTTAAAATATTAAATATAAAAAGCGTGATCAGGAGTTTATCGAGTTTATTAGTATCAATTTGACCAAACATTATCCTAAAGTTACATTGATAAAATGCACGGCAAACTTATGGGTAAAATTACAAGATCGGCTCTCACAAAAAACGGGATAAAAAAATAAACAGTGGAACTACTCCGCTGTTTATTTCGCCACGCCTTCATGTAATTTTTCTGTATAATCTTTTACATCCTTCCAGCTATCTTTCGCTGTATTTAAATCTTCTTTTATAAAGGTAAATTCTTCAGGACTGATTCCTTTTACGTTTTGTAGTAAATTATTATATTTCGCACCTACCGTATACCACTGATTTGATATGTTTTGCAGTGCTGTAATTGCTGCATCAATTGTTTCTGTCATATTAGTCGTTTTATTTTTCACATCTGTCAAAATTGCCACTTCTGCTTGTGCTCCAGAAATTCTATTCTTTAAACTGGCTATTTCTCGTTCTGCATTTGCAATATCTTTTTTCGCAATCGCAATCATCGGTCCGCCAGCAAGACATGTTATTAGCGCTACGCAAAGTACACCACCAGCGATAACCATATCATTACTCTTTTTAATCGAATCATTATATGTATTTATTTGTTGCTCTAATGCTGGAATACCAGCATTCGTACTTGCCAAAATCGCTGTTAATTGATTTGTATCCTCTTTAAAACTATTTGTGTCTTTCGCCATTCTATCGCGAAAAGCTTTCAAATTCCCTAATAATACATCTACCTCATTTTGATTCTTTAAAATGTCCGCATACAACTTTTCTAAATCTGCTTTTAACTTTACGCTATCTTTTTGATCAATCGCTAATAGCATGTCACTATAGTACGCTTGAAAAGTATTGTTGTAATCAATAATATTTTGATCCGTTTTCATAATTTGAGGCTTCATATTATTTAACCAATACGCCGCATTAATTTTTGCATCTTTTTGATGCTGAATCATATCCCCTCTTAAATTACCATTAATTGAACTTATTTTACTCAAATCAGTCTCTTGTTGATTTTGAATTAATTTTGCATATGAATCCATTGCGAATATGCTCGATGTCGTTTGCGCCATTACATCTTGGAGCCCTGCTGGTCCGAGAGAATAATTTTTTGCACTCTCTTGTAATGTTTTTATGTTTTGTTCTGCTGCGAAAGGATGTAAAGGAAATGCATTACTCGTTGCCACTCCAGCAATCATTATCGTTAAAAGGCATTTCTTATAAAATCTTTTCTCCATACTTTTCACCTATTCTCTTTATAAGGATATCAAAAGCTCCTGCTCACAACTGAACAGGAGCTTCAACTCATTCATTAATACTTAACGCTCTTACGATTCTTATTCAATTATGCTTTTTTCGTATCTACTACTTTAATATCTTCAGCATAAATCTTTTCTGCATAGTCTTTAATGTTTTTCCAGCTATCTTTAGCTATATTCAAGTCTTCCTTAATGAAAACAAGGTCGTTTGGACTAATAGAGTCTACATTTTGAAGTAATGAATTATATTTCGATCCCATTGTATACCATTGGTTTGAAATATTTTGCAACGCTGTAATTGCTGTATCAATTGTGTTTGTTAAATACTCAGTTTGTGTTTTAATGTTCGTTAGTCCTGCCACTTCTAATTGGGCAGTTGTAACTTGTCCTGTTATCTTTTGAATTTCTGCCTGTGCATTATCAAGCTCTTTCTTCGCTAATACGATTCCAGCTGTTCCACCACCTACAGCTGCTGCACCACCTGCAATTAACGCGACTCCTAGCGGCGTTCCTGCACCTGTAGCAATAACTACTGCACCACCGATAATTGCAATTGGCCCTAGAGCTGTCGCAACTGATGAACCGATAATAATTGCATTATATTTACTAATCGCTTCATTGTACGTTGTAATTTGATTTTGCAGAAGCGGGATTCCTGCATCTTGACTAGCTAATATAGATGTAATTTGATTTGCATCACCTTTGAAGTTTTGCGTATCGGACGTCATTTTGTTTCGGAATTTTTTCAAGTCTTCTACTAACTGATCTACTTGCGCTTTATTTTCATTAATACTACTTGATAATCTAGTTAAACCTTTCGTAAGAGTCGCTTTATCTTTTGCATCTACCGCAGCGACTAAAGTATCATAATAGTTTTGGAATTTCGTATTGTAATTAATAATATTTTGATTCGTTGAAATAAGCTGTGGTTTTAATACATCTAACCATTGCTTCGCATTTCCTCTAGCTGTATCCTGGTGCTGAATCACTTTCCCTTTTAAAGCCGCATCAACAGACGATACATTACCAAAGTTAACATTACCTTGTTTAATAATTGTTAAAGCGTACAGATCCATTACTAAAGCGTTTGAACCCGTTCTTTCCATTGCATCTTTTAGGCCTTCTGGTCCTAATGAGTATTCCTCATAGTCATTATAAGCTTTTGCTACAGCATGAACTGGAGCTTGTTTCACTGTACTTTCAGCTGCATACGTATGGGCCGGCATAATATTCCCTGCTGCAAATACTGCCATAAGTGCTGATAGAGCCATTACTTTATATGGTTTTTTTGTCATTTTTCTTCTCTCCCTATATCGCTAATTATTTTTCTGTTTAATGTACTTCAACGTTTGTAACGTAATCTTCAAATTGATTTGTTTGCTTATTCATTTCATCACTTACTTTTTTAAGTTGATTGAAATGTTTTTGAAGTAAACTACTGTCTGTATACGTGCCTTCTTCAATATTTACTTGAATTTGGATCATATTATTGTTTAAAACTTTCCAATCCGTTAATAACGTCTCTAAAGTTGTAATTTGGCGATCAATTAGTTCTGTAAAGCTACTTACTTGATCTTCAACGAATGTAATTTGTGTTGCCTCTGATTCAGTTTGTGATAACTTTTGAATAAGTGGTAATAACTCTTTTTGCTTTTGTTGAATACGAAGAGCAGCTTCCCTCGTTTGACTATCTGCAGCATTTACAATTTCATTACTTAAAGTACCGATAGAAACAAAATCGATTGTTTTCGTTTGTGCAGTTTGATTTGTGATTGTAAATACTTGTTTACCGATATTAATAGAACCTTTAATAATTTCTTGTGGTCTATTCAAAATAGTAGTTAGTTCAGCTTGAATTTCCCCTTGAATTCTTTTTATGTCTTCTCTTAATTTCACAATATCTCCGCTTGATCCTTGCAGTGTTTTTATTGCTTCATCAGCTTTAATTGATAAGTTATTACTATCTTTGTCTAATACCGTTTTAAATCGATTTAACTCTAATAAATCTTGCTCCATACTCTCTTGAATGCTTTGGACCTGCAATTGTAATTTTCCATATGCGTTTGTAAAATCTGCTTTTGCCTGTTCATCTTCATTTACTTTTCCTGCTAGTTCATAGAGCTTACTATAATAACTATTAAATCTTGTGCTGTATCTCATCATTTCTTGATTTAAGTCGATTAGCTTCGGATTATATTCATCAATCCACTCTCGTACATTCGTTTTTGCAAATTTTTGATGATTCGTTAAACTACTCATAGCGTTTACCTTAATGTCTGGCTGTTGCAAAATAACTAATCCGTATGCTTGGATAAGTGGTGACTGTGACCCTAACACTCTAATTGAATTGGATAATGTATTTGGAGCAATTACATTTTGCGCATATACTGTTTTCACTTCTGTTTGCCCCTCCTTAGCGTAAGCGCTTACAGGAACGAAGCAACTCGTAGATACTGCTGTAACCAATAACCCTGTAATTAAAGTCTTTTTCACTTTAACTCCTCCTATGTATTAGCAACTATTACTATCGCATTTTATTATTCTATTTTCTTACAAATGATTTGAGATGGTTAAAAATAGAGAACGTTCTCACCGTGAGTCATGTACGAACCACCTCTCTCAAACTTTATTTCTACAGTACTTACTTATTGTTATAAAACACTTCATAACTTTTCATATGTGCTTAGTATGAATAAAACTGTATAAATTTTCTATTTTATTGCGATTTCCACATTCACACAGTGAATATATTACATGAAAATATTATTCATTTTAAACTAATTAACGTGTGAAAGTATGAAATTTCGTTTTGTTTTCATGTAAGTTTTGTACTGTAAGGTCATTTAAACACAGCTATTTATATAACGTAAAGAAGTATTTTAATTCCCTTTATTTTCAAGCTCTCATGTCCTTATCCCAAAATAAAATTCAATTCACTTTCTCGATTAAACTATCTATATACCACAACAGGAAACACTACATATTCATAACCATTAAAATTATACTAATATATTTTTTAAATCCATATGCAATTATGCATAGCATATACACAAAAAGGATAGCTTCACTTTCGTGAAGCTATCCTTAAAAAATCTTATTACTTTTTCAAATGATATGGAACTGTCGTAATAACAACATTTCTTTTATAGAGTAAATACGCACGAATGAGTAAACTAGACTGATTATGAAGAATGTTATGCCAACCTTTTTTCGGAATAAACTGTGGTATAACGACCGTAACTCGGTAATTTGATTCACTCGCTTTATATTGCACTGTGTCAATAAATTTTGTAAGCGGCTGAATAATGCTTCTATAATGAGAATGTAATGTAACAAGCCTTACTTCAGGTTGCCACTTCTCCCATTTCTCTTCAAATTTCTTTTCCTCTTCTCTGTCAAAAGCAACATATACAGCGATAACTTGATCTGCAGAAAGAGCCTTAGCATAGTTCAATGAATTTTCTACTACATGAGTCATACCAGCTACAGGAACGACAATTACATTCCCTTCAATCGGAACAAGTGGTTCACAAGTTTTTAAACTTAATTGATCGCCCACTGCATCATAATGCTTCTTAATTCGATGGAACAAGAAGATAATGAAAGGTAAGAAAATAAGGATTGACCAAACTTGTGCGAACTTAGTTAAAAAGAACATGCTCATAACGATAAAACTAATGACTGCACCAATTAAATTAACCGTTAATCTTAAAGCCCATCCTTCAGGCTTTTCACGAAGCCATTTTAGTACCATTCCAGTTTGAGAAAGTGTAAACGGAATAAATACCCCTACTGCATATAGCGGAATCAAGTGTTCTGTTTTCCCCTGAAAAGCTACAATTAAAATAATCGAAGAAATCCCAAGTATAATAATACCGTTTGAATAACCTAGGCGGTCTCCTCTAATCGTAAACATTCTCGGTATGAACTTATCTTTTGCAAGATTAACCGCTAATAGTGGAAATGCAGAATAACCTGTGTTAGCCGCAAGAATTAATATTAAAGCTGTTGTACCTTGTATGAAATAGTACATGAAATTACGTCCAAAAGTTTGTTCAGCAATTTGTGAAACGACTGTTACTTCCTTACTTGGATTAATTCCGTAATAATAAGCTAAAAAGACAATTCCAGAAAATAAAACTGCAAGTAATGCACCCATTGCAAGCAATGTTTTCGCTGCATTGTTAGGTGCAGGATCTTTAAAGTTTGGAATTGCGTTAGATATCGCCTCAACACCCGTTAAAGCAGAGCTTCCTGAAGCAAATGCTCGTAACAGTAAGAACAAACTAATTCCTGCAACTGGCGTTCCAATTGGCGAATGCAAAGCCTGCGAAACGTGTCCCGTTAAAATATTGTATATCCCTACACCAATTAATATAAATAGTGCTAAAACGAATAAATAAACAGGATATGCTAAAACGGAAGCTGATTCCGTTACGCCTCTTAAATTTAAGATGGTAATCAATATGACAAATATAATCGCAATGATTACATTATGTGCATGTAAGCTAGGAAAAGCAGATGTGAGCGCATCTGTACCCGCAGATACACTTACTGCAACCGTTAAAATGTAATCAACTAATAAAGATCCTCCTGCTATTAAGCCTGGATTCATCCCTAAATTCTCTTTTGATACAACATATGCTCCGCCGCCATGAGGATAAGCAAAAATAATTTGTCGATAAGATAAAATAAGAGCTGTCAATAATACTAATACCCCAATTGCAATCGGAATGGAATACCAATAAGCTACCGCTCCAAGGCCTGCTAGTGCAATTAATATTTGCTCTGGTCCGTATGCGACCGATGACAATGCGTCAGAAGATAAAATGGCTAGCGCCTTTGTTTTATTAAGTTTTTGCTCTCCTAACTCAGTTGATTTTAACGGCCTTCCAATTAAAAACCTTTTGATAGATGAAACCAACGCTGTCCACTCTCCAATAATTTTGCACGAATTTTTCTGCTAATTACAGCGGATAAACTATTTCTTCAGAAAACAAAAAATGTCTACAAGCCATAACGAAATAGACTTGTAGACATTATTTTTTTTGTCGCACAAGCTCCACCTTCCTTCTCAATATAACGCTTACGAGGTTAGCTGTCGGATTCGGGCCTATGAGTAGCCCTACCTTTTTCAAGGATTCACCCCATTGGATTATGTACTAATCCATAAGAACGGGTCCCCCGCACCATGCGGCTTCAGCGATTTAGAAAATTGAAACTGTGGATTATAATACTCCTTTATTTTCAAAAAGTAAACAAAAATTTTAAAAAAGAAAAAAATTAAAACGATTGCGCATAATCCACCGAAAAATATACATAATGAATACTAAAAATCCACAAAGGAGACCCGTATGTCTAAAGAAAAGAAGCCTATTTTTTCCGATTCCTATTTAGATGCATTAGCAAATGAAATTAATCAGTTGTATGGGAAACGCGAACAAGAAATAAACTTGACAGAAAGAGTTAAAAGAAATAAATAATTTGTCATAAAAAATAAAAAAGAAAGCAATACATTTATATATTGCTTTCTTTTTTATTTTTTCATACATCCAATTCTATTGCCGATTTGTTAAAGACCATTTCTTCATACACTTTTAAATTTTGATATACTGCTCCTAATAATGGTGCTTCTTTAGAAAATTGCTCTGCTAAATCCAGTAAATATCCTTGTAAGTACTTCGCTTCAATGGACGAACCTTTTTCCATATCACGCTGCATCGATGACTTCATATCATACGAAATTTTATCAATTGTTTTCATATGTTCCTCAACAATGTTTTCCTTTACCGGAGCTCCTAATGCCCTCATGATTTGCACAGATTCTTCAAATAAGTTTTGGATAAAATCGCGTCCACCTTCGCTTTCGCGAATCGGTCCTATTGGTGCACGCATTAATGTTGTCACACCTGACATTACAGTAATAAATAAATATTTATGCCACATATCTTGCGTAATATTTTCACTTAAAACAAAACTAGATTTCGTACCTGCAAATGCTTTGGAAATATGATTGATTCTCTCTGAATCTTGAGACTTAATTTCTCCAAATACAAGTCTGTTGGCAGCACTCGTTTGTACAATTTCTCCCTGATTGTTTAATGTCGTCTCGATAAAGCATAGACCGCCAATTACTTTTTCTTCACCGAATTCCTTTTGTAATAGTGATAAATGAGCGATACCATTTAACAATGGGATTATTACAGTATTTTTACCTACAAACGGCTTTAAATCTATGGTCGCCTCGTGTAAATGATACGCTTTTGTTGAAAATAAAATCACATCAAATGGAGTCGTTCTATCTTCTTTCGTTACCAATTTCGGTTGAAATGAAAAATCTCCATTAACACTACGAATAACAAGGCCTTTTTCTTCTAATTGCTGTTTTCTTTTGCTGCGAACGAGAAATGTAACATCTTCTCCCTTTTCTACTAATCGGCCACCGAAAAATCCGCCAACGCCCCCAGCTCCTAATACTAAAATACGCATACAACATCCCCCTTTTTCTAACACAATTATACTAATTTTAGTATACATAACATTATACATGTCCCTTGTTAAATAAGCTGAATTTTCATTCTTAATCTAATGAACAAGAGAGGTTATTTTCAAGAAAAATTGGGCATGTTGTTTCTATAGCTTATACGGAAAGGAAACAATGTAAATGGAGGCAATACAAACAATCGAGGAAAAAGATGTAACAACAGCTATATTTCAATTTATATTCCCGTTTTCGTTTAAAACTGGATATGAACAAAATATGTTCCCTTTCTTACAAAAAAATGATTTTCGACCTTTTCGACTCGATCATCTTGAAGATGAAAATACATATTACGGGAAATTTCAAGTTTCACATCAAAATATGGAAGCATACTATCTTTCCTTTACAAATAAAATTCTCTTTCCTCATTCAGAACATCAAAAAGGATTACAGCGCTATTCTAAAGACCTTAATTTAAATGGACATTTAACAACTAACCTTATTTCCGTTCCATTCAAGATACATTCTATTGATGTAACACTTTGTCCTTATGAGCTTGGGTTCTTAACAATTCGGACAGAAATAAAAACCGCTCCTAACATGACATTATCAGAAGCGATTGAATTCGCGGCTCGCTTCCGTGTACTTGAAACTAAAAGTGATACGACTGAGACTATTTGTATTGAATGTGATGGGAAAAAATATTCACAAGTAGAAAAACTTATATTCGGTGATTTATTTCATGGTTTAACAGACTTCTTTGAGAACAAGAGATTGCGGAGTTCTTACTTTCAAACATTCCCTTTCTTTGAAGACCAGCGAATGTATGTACAAACTCTATTATCCATAAACAAAGAGTCAGACCTTCATATAATCGATGTATATCGAGCTTCCAGTCTTTCCGGATTATCAGATGATGGTAAGCCATATATTAGTGCAAATAATGTTCCTTATATTCACGATTATTTAACAAAACATTCTTATCAAAGATGGGCTCCTAACCGTTACTTTATTATGGAAGAACATATTTTCACATGTATTACAAATGAAGGTGAACAAGCAGTCACTAAACTTGCTAGCCAAATGTACGGGGAGTTTTATTACGCTTTATTATTAAATTTATTTCATAAAGTTGTTTTATTAAAGATGGCAAACGCCTATGCTGAATTAAATATTGAGCAAGATACAAATGAGATTGAGAAATTAATTTATTCAATAAATTCGTTTACAGCTAATTATTTTTCTTTAGAATTAGTATCCCAATCACAAAGTGAAGATATTTTCTTTCGTCTAAGAAAACTTTTTAACATTGAAGTACTGTACACGAACGCGAAACAAAATCTCGATAGTTTATTTAAATATCAAGAAAATGTTGCTTCAAAAAAAGATAGCCTCTTATTATTAATTTTAACGCTCTATTCTGTTGTAGGCCAAATGTTAGGGTTTACTATGATTGATCTTTTAAGAAACACCGATTCAAACAAAATATCATCGCCTTTTGAATTTTTTGCTCTATTAATAGCGATTAGTGGCATAGTCATTTCACTTATTTTAGGTATACAAAGTTTATACCAATGGAGTGTACAACATAAACGAAGAAAAGCATGGGTAAAACAAACTGTACTTTCTGCTGTGAAAGAGAAGGATAGTACAAAGTAACTAAAAAACAGATGGCAGCACGATGCTACCATCTGTTTTCTATTATGCTTACTTACCTGCTTCGATTTTTTCTAATGTAGCAGCTACTTGCTCTTCTGTTAATTCGTGTTGCACGATATAACGATTACGTGGGTGTACACGACATTCATGAGAACATGCACGTAAATGTTTTGCTTCACTTTCTTCAGAACATAAAATTTTCTTGTTACATTCAGGGTTTGCACAGTTTACATAGCGCTCACAAGGTTCACCTGTAAAGTGATCTTTACCAACGATAACATGTTCTTTTTGGTTTACTGGTACAGCGATACGCTCATCAAATACGTAACATTGACCATCCCAAAGTTCACCTTGTACTTCTGGATCTTTTCCGTACGTTACAATTCCGCCATGAAGCTGGCTTACATCTTCATAACCTTCACGAACTAACCAACCTGAGAATTTCTCACAACGAATTCCACCTGTACAGTACGTTAAAATCTTTTTACCCTCAAGTGTTTCTTTATTTTCTCTAATCCAATCTGGTAATTCACGGAATGATTCAATATCTGGTTTAATCGCACCTTTGAAGTGTCCTAAATCAAATTCATAATCATTTCGTGCATCAATGATAACTGTATCTTCTTGTTTCATTGCCTCATAAAAATCTTTTGGTTCTAAATACTTCCCAGTAATTTCTTTCGGGTTAATGTCGTCTTCTAGACGAAGTGTAACTAACTCTGAACGAGGACGTACGTGCATTTTCTTGAATGCATGTTCATCTGCCTCATCAATTTTAAATACGATTCCAGCAAAACGTGGATCATTATTCATCGCTTCCACGTATTTTTCTGTTTGCTCAACAGTTCCAGAACAAGTTCCGTTAATTCCTTCTGTCGCTACAAGAATTCTTCCTTTTAACTCAAGTGATTTACAAAATTCTAAATGCTGTTCAGCAAATTCTTCTGGATTTTCAATTGTTGTGTACATGTAATACAGTAATACTCTATATGGTTTTGTAGTTGCCAATGTATTTCTACCACCTATCTAAATTTTAAAATCATGTATAAGTTAACGTTCATATCAAAACATATATAATAAGAAAATACATACTAAATTGTACTTAACCTATTTTCTTCTATTTACAATTTTTTCTATAAGTTAACAAAAATAAAAACAAGATTACAGAACAAAACACTACGGTTAGGTTGTAATCCCAATATATTATATATCATACAATTTCATTTCCATCAATTAATATGCTGTAATATAGGCTGTATGTTCACATAAATTTCAAAAACAACCCTATAATTTATTATCTTCTCCCTTATTCAACAACCATAAACTCCCAAATTTTTTTTGCATCGTCACACCATTCATTGCACACAGTCATATAATTTGCATTAAGGAAACTTTTATGTTCAAATGAAATTGCCACATCATATATCTAAATGTATTGAAATAATGAGTAAAAATAAAGTGAAACTTTAATCAAGTTAAGATTTCAAAGGGGAATACTACTATGAATAAAGATATAACAAAAGATGAACAAGTCCCTTCTCAAAGTACAACAGTTCAATCAGCCCATTTAGCGTTAAGTGGACAAACAAAAGGCTTTAAAAGACTGTTACCATTCTTAGGACCTGCTTTTATCGCATCAGTTGCTTATATTGATCCTGGGAACTTCGCTACAAATATCGCAGCTGGATCACAATATGGGTATTTATTGCTTTGGGTAATACTCGCTTCTAATTTAATGGCTGTATTAATTCAAACTTTATCAGCTAAATTAGGAATCGCTACTGGGAGAAATCTTCCTGAAGTAGCTCGCGAAAACTTCCCCAAACCAGTTTCCATCGGTTTATGGATACAAGGGGAACTCGTTATTATGGCTACAGATTTAGCTGAATTTATTGGGGCAGCACTTGGCTTATACTTACTATTTGGAATTCCGATGTTACCAGCTGCTTTAATTACAGCAGTTGGATCATTTATTATTCTTGAATTTCAACGCAGAGGCTTTCGTCCATTAGAAGCTATTATAACAGGTATGATTTTTATCGTTGTTATCGCTTTTGGTATCCAAGTCTTTTACGCAAAACCGGAATTAAGCCCTCTACTCTCAGGACTTTTCACTCCAAAATTCCAAGGTGTAGATAGCATCCTTTTAGCAGCTGGAATTTTAGGTGCGACAGTAATGCCGCACGCGATATATTTACATTCGGCCTTAACGCAGCGCCGTGTAGTCGGAACAAATGATGAACAAAAGAAAAAGATTTTCCGCTTCGAATTCATCGATATTATTATTGCAATGGTTATCGCTGGAGCAATTAATGCAAGTATGTTAATTGTAGCAGCTGCACTATTCTTTAAAAACGGCTTGCACGTTGAAGACCTTGATGTTGCTTTTAACCAGTTCAGTAATTTAGTCGGTCCTGTATCGGCTGCATTATTTGGGATTGGACTTTTATCAGCAGGTTTATCTAGTTCTTCTGTTGGTACGATGTCTGGTGATATTATTATGCAAGGATTCATTCGAATGCATATTCCGTTATACTTACGCCGATTTATAACAATGATTCCGCCTCTCGTTATTATCGCTTTAGGTGTAAATCCAACTTACGCTCTCGTTATGAGTCAAGTTGTCTTATCTTTCGGTATTGCCTTTGCATTAGTACCACTTATTATGTTTACAAGTAATAAGAAGATTATGGGTGCACTCGTCAACCATCGCATTACAACATTTATCGCGTGGTTAATCGCTGCACTTATTATCGTTTTAAATATTTTCTTACTGTATCAAACATTTGTAGGTTAATAAAAAAGGGTATTCCAAATTTGATTTGGAATACCCTTTTTGTATGAAATGATTTCCTTCTACTTACCACTTATGTATGTCCCTCTTTCCGGCATTATCGCACCTTTTTCAGTTCGAAAATAAAGTGGTAAGCCTTCCGTGAAAAACATACTCACCTTGGATGGATCCTGCCTTTGATGATGGATATGTAAATGTGGTTCACTTGAACTTCCTGAGTTACCGACTTGGGCAAGAACCTCCCCTTCATTTACACGTTCGCCTTCCCTCACTTTAATTGATCCTTTCTTTAAATGGGCAAGAAACAAAAATGTACCTGTTTCATCCAGTCGTAAATAAATATGATTTCCCGCCATCGATTGAAAATCATCCGATCCCGGAACTAAATCTATTTCATCATTTTTAATTGATACAACTGTCCCAGAAGCTGGTGCCATTACTTTCGCTCCATATATTCCATAATCCTCTAACTTACTACTTTTCACTTCAGCTGGTGGAATGAGAATATCGTATGCCCATCGTTCATTTGGTTTTATAACGTGATAGTTCGTTTCTAATTTATCGCCGCCCCAACCTATCAATGCTCGTTCATTCAAAGGAAAACGAACGACTACTTTAGGACTCATAGACTGTACATCTACTGGGTATGCAATTCTCCCAATGTTAGCGAACCATCCCACGGGCCAAGCTCCAATGGTAGAAAACAGAACTATTAATAGTAGCATTCCATCTATCCGCTTTCTAAAAATGCCTTTCCAAACAAACATTACTGCTGAGCCTATTAAGAGAAAAACTGAAATTACACTAAAGGCCTGTATAATCCACCAAACAAAGACTGATGTAACGCCATTACCTAAATAAACTAAACTCCAACTTATAATTAAAAAAGCAACTATAATCGCTAATAAAAATCTCTTCCACATGCTATATCCCTACTCTCCTATCTTTGTTCCCCATGATACGAAGTAAAAATTACGACATATGAAAGAAATACTTACGACTTTCTTACATTTCTTTATACTGCGGTAAAACGATAGTGAAAACCGTTTCTTTATCGTTACTACGTACAGTGATATCTCCTTTATGAAGTTCCGCTATACTTCTCGCAATTGCAAGCCCCATTCCTTTTCCACCCGTATGAGAGCTACGTGATTTTTCACCACGATAAAACTTTTCAAAAACGTAAGGAAGGTTCTCATTCGGAATGCATTGTCCAAAATTTTTAATTTCTATTTCAACATTCATATCTCTTTTAGAAACTTGAATTAAAAGCTCCTTTCCGTCTTGCCCGTACATAATACTATTACTAATTACATTTTCGAATAGCCTCACCATAACCGCTACATCCATTTCCACATGTAACACCTTATCACCTTTAATACAAAAGCTCATATCAGCATCATCTAGTTGTGGTAAAAAATCAATCATGATTTGTTCAATGAACGCTTTCATATTTATTACACTTTTATGTAATTCGATCTCTCTATAATTTATTTGACAATATTCTAATAAACCATCTACTTGATTTTTTAATTCATAACTTTTTCGCTTTAATATACTTACATACTGTTCACATTCTTCTCTATTTGAATGAAGCTGATTTCCTAACAGGTCCGCGTAACCTATTAGGGATGTTACAGGTGTTCGTAAGTCATGAGAAATATTACTAATCATTTCATTTTTCATTTCTTGCGATTTTTTTTCATTCTCGATAGACTCTTTTAAACTTTTGGCCATTCTATTAACATTCGCTGCTAATTCACCAATCTCGTCATTTTTTGAAATAAGTATATGTATTTCAAAATTACCATTACTTATTTCCTTCAGACTCTTGTTAATTTCAGATAATCTTTTCATCATTGTTTTTGTCATGAATGCAAAGTATATTGTAGTAAAAATTAAAAAAACTATTAAATATAAAAATGAATATTTTTCCTCTAACGCAGTAACATGACTATATATATTTCCAATTACAATTTGAAACGCTATTATACTTACAGTTGCTAACAAAATGCTACATATGAATGCGATAAAAAACTTAGCTCTCATGCCTTGTAATGATTTAATCTTCAATTTTATATCCGACTCCCCAAACATTTTGAATAAACTTCGGCTCTTTTGGATTCTCTTCAATTTTATTTCTTAATCTTGCAATATGAACCATTACTGTATTATTACTTTCATAGGCCCTTTCTTTCCAAACGCTTTCATATATTTCTTCAATAGTAAACACACGATTCATTGCAGCGGCCATTAAGTACAAAATATCATATTCAGTTTTCGTAAGATTGATTGTTTCTCCATATAACATCACTGTTCTCGACACTTCATCTATTTCTAAACCTCTAATGTTTATTTTCTTTTCTATTACTTGAACAGCATTTTGATTGAAGTATGTATACCTTCTTAATTGAGCTTTCACTCTTGCTATAAATTCAATTGTACTGAACGGTTTCACAATATAATCATCTGCCCCAGTACTAAATCCAACGACTTTATCTACGTCCGATGATTTCGCGCTTAAAAACATAATTGGTAAACTATATTTCTCTCTTATCCTTCTACACAATTCAATCCCATCCATTTGAGGCATCATAACATCAAGGATAGCAAGTTGAACATCATTATTATTCAATACCTCTAACGCCTCTTCTCCGTTGTCAGCACTAAAAACACTAAAACCTTCTTGTTTTAAATTTTCATTAACGAATCGAATAATATCTCGATCATCATCTACAATTAAAATTGAGTTTTTCTCCATATACAAACCTCTTTTTGAAATATATTCCACAATCAATTTTATCACAAATCAAAACCATACTTTCCTCTTGAATAATCTTTATTTTCAGATTAAATTATATAATAACAAATACATTCTAGTTTCATAAGAAATGGAGTGAAAATATGTTTCCTATATTAAAAACCAACCGACTCATTTTACGAGAACTTACCGACGAAGATGCACCGAGTATATTACAGTGCTTTTCTAATACCGATGTCCTGCGCCATTATGGTCAAAAACCATTGAAAAATTTGGATCAAGTAAAACAAATCCTTACTAATTTTAAGTTGGGGTACAACGCAAGAAGCGGCATTAAATGGGGAATCGAATTAAAAGACAAGAAAGGGCTCATTGGAACAATTGGTTTTCATGATTGGTCTTCTGAACATAAACGAGCAAATATAAGTTATGCCTTTTTGCCTGAACACTGGGGAAATGGATATGCTACTGAGGCAGTTTCTGAAATTATATCTTATGGCTTCCATACGCTCCATTTAAAACGTATCGGGGCAATTGTATTTCTTGAAAACGAAGCTTCAAATAAAGTGCTATTAAAATTAGGATTTGAAAAAGAAGGGATTCTAAAAAACTATATGTATCAAGATGATATCCCATATGATACGAATTTTTATTCTTTATTAAAATCCGTTTAATAGATATAATTCCAAAAAAAGAAACCTCACTTTTAAAAGTAAGGTTTCTTTTTTGATTAGTAGTTTTACTTATTATCGATATAAGCATTCTTATAAGTATAAACGCCACCAAATTGATGCTTTTCAATTCCTTTTACATAATCCTTTTGTACATAAGCGGAACCAATATGATAAAGCGGTGCTACCGCAGCGTCCTCTAATATGACCTGCTCAGCTTCTCGCAACGCTTCCCATCTTTTCTTTTGATCTAGTATAAGATCATTTTTAGCTTTTTTTATTAGCTCATCGTAATGAGGATTAGAATAATTCATTTTATTATTTGGATTACTTGTCGTAAATAGCTCTAAATAACTAATTGGATCTTTATAATCTGGTCCCCAATTTACCATAGATATATCGTAATCACCTGTTTGTTCTAATTGTAATTTTTGCTTAAATGGCTGTTGTTTAATTTGTATCGTTAATCCATGCAAATTCTTCTCTAAGTCACCTTTTATATATTCCGCCATACGTTTTGCGTTATCTTGTTCAAACGTTAAAAACTCGAGTTTTATTTGTTCTACTCCAACTTCTTTTTTCGCTTCTTCCCAAATCTTTTTCGCATTTTGCAAATCATATGGAGAAAGATCTCCGTTTTCTTTTCTAAAATCTTTACCAGTCTCTTCATTTACATGACCAACTGGTACAAGTCCACTTGCAGGTTTTGCCCCGTTATTAATAAAGTGAGCAACAAAATCCTTCTTATTTAACGCTAATGAAATAGATTGACGTACTTTCTTATTTGCTAACGCATTATTTTTTTCATTAAAACGTAGCATAGCAATTCCAGGATCGCTCGACATATGCAATTGCTTATTCCCTTTATACTTGTCTACAAATTGAGAATTAATTGGTACTCGATCCAAATCGCCAGCTTCATATAAATTTACTGCTGTCACTGTATCCTTCACAATTTGAAAGTTTATTTCTTCTAATTTCACTTTCTTTTTATCCCAATATATATCATTTTTCTTTAATTGAAATTCTTGTTCATGCTTCCACTTCTCTAATACAAATGGACCGTTATATATGAGATTACTAGGTTCCAATGCATAATTCTCTCCTTGTTCTTTTAAAAATGATTCGTGCTGTGGTAAGTATATAGGTAACGCTAACAACTGTAAAAAATACGGAATTGGCTGTTCTAGTTCCACTTCTAACTTATAATCATTTATAACTTTAACCCCAAGTTCATCAAGAGGCATTGTTCCCTTATTTATCTCTTTCGCATTTTTCACGTAAAAGAGCATATACGCATATTGAGACGCTGTTTCATGACTTACCGCCCGTCTCCACGCAAACATAAAATCATTGGCTGTTACACTGTCTCCATTTGACCATTTTGCATCTTTACGCAAATCAAATGTATATTTTTTACCATCTTCACTTCTTTCAAACGATTTTGCTACTGCTGGAATAGGCTGATCTTGATCATCTAATACATATAACCCTTCAAATATGTTTTGCATAACGTGCGCTGATGTACCATCCATCGTTTTTGTAGTATCAAGAGAAGGAATTTCTTCTGATACCGTTACATTTAATACTTGTTTTTTTGCCTCTGTGTCACTTTTATTCGCTTTATTATTACAAGCTGCTAATAATAAAGTTGTAACAAGTGCCATTACTATTAAATGGCTCTTTTTTCGCTTCATGAGTTGTTCTCCTTAAGTATAAAATATTATAAAGCGTTATATATTATAGCAGAAATACTAACAGAAAGATGCGACATTCTTTTGAATATTTATTCGTTCAAGAAAAAAGCTATCCTTTTAAAAAAGGATAGCTTTCTCAACTGATATATAATTACCTATCTTTGTAAACCTCGTTTATAACGACTTGCTTCAAATATAATACGCTCTTCATCTAATGTTTTACATTCACCATTCCAAACGACACGTTTACCATTAATAATTACATCGCTTATATCTTTTCCACTAGCTGCATACACAAGATGTGATAACACTTCATCTGCCGGTTGTAAATGCGGCTTATTAGATGGGTCAATCGTAATAAAATCAGCACACTTTCCAACCTCAAGTGATCCCGTTTGTTTCATACCAATTACTTCAGCTGCTCCTTTCGTCGCAAGTGAAAGAGCTGTTTCAACTGGTAATGCTGTTGCATCTTGATGAATACCTTTTTGTAATAAAGTCGCTATACGCATTTCTTCAAACATATCTAAATTGTTGTTAGACGCCACACTATCTGTTGCAATTCCTACTTTTATTCCTGCTTCTAGCATCGCTTTTACATTCGCTATACCAGAACCTAGTTTTAAATTACTATTTGGGTTATGAGCTACTCGAACATCATGTTCTGCTAAAAATGCACGCTCATTTTCATTTAATACTACACCGTGCGCAATAACTGTTGGGCGTTTAAACAATCCGCAACTTGCTGCATATTCTACTGGACGCTTCCCATACTGTGCTTCAATATCACGTACTTCACGCTCTGTTTCAGAAAGATGAATATGAACCATCGTTTGATTTTCTACTGCAATACGAGCACACTCTTCTAACAGTTCTGTGGAACATGTATATGGACTATGCGGTGCAACCATCGTAGTTAACATACCACTTTCGTTATAGTAACGCTTCACATATTTCTCAGCTTCTTCAATTGCTTTCTTTTCATCGTCTTTCGTTCCGAAGCTAAATAAAGTTCTTGAAACAGCAGCACGCATTCCACTCCTTGATACCGTTTCCATAATTGCATCTTGGTCTACTCCAATAGGATTAAACATATCAGAGAATGATGTTGTACCACCTTTCACCATTTCAAGTAATCCTAATTCCGTGCTAGCGATCGCAAGCTCTGGCGTAAACTGACTTTCAAGTGGCCAAATTCTCGTCTCAAGCCATGGCTGCAATAACATATCATCTCCGATACCTCTCAAAAGGCTCATAACAACATGTGTATGTGTATTGACAAGCCCTGGTAAAACCCACTTTCCTTTCATGTCAATTACTTCATCTACTTCAAAATCGTTAGCGAATTCTCCGCTATTTACATCTATAATTTGATCATTTTCTACAATGATATATCCATTTTCTATCACTTCATTTTGTTCATTCATCGTTGCAATTGTAGCGTCTACATAAGTTGTTTTCAAAAGTATTTCCCCTTTCAACTCTATGAAGTTCCCTTTAATTAGTTACCACCATTATAGTAACTTATTGAAGACTAAGAGTCAAAAGATAATTTTAATTTTTTCGTTGTCTTTTCCTTCAAAATGCTATATTGTTTTTCATTTGTATCTGCAAATGCTTCTTCACGGCTCGACTTCATGTCCATATAGTTTAATGTTTCATGAAATTGGGTCCTAGTAAAATCATACCTTTTCCCATCTACTTTATTGTAGAAATGCCATACTTCACCTATCTTCGTCTTTATTATCTCTCCCCCGCACAATTCTTGGACAATAAGGGCCGTTACACCACATTGTCCCTTTGCTGGGCTTTCGCTCGTCCACTTAGAACTCGTTTCTATTGACCAAGATTTTCTTAATGCTTCATATAGTTGTTTAATCTTTATGCTATCCATATTCAGCATCTCCTGACATTAGCAATTTCACACATCATATTATAAAAGCGGTAAAAGGCAATTTTTAAAAATCATTACTATTTGTAACACCGTTCAATATATTGAACGGTGTTACAAATGATTTAATTCACCTTTGCTCCATAACATCTCGCAACTGCAACCGCCTGCGCTATATCTAATTTCACGTTTTTTAAATCAAAAGCTTTAAAATCAACTCTATCAACTACAGCTCCTCTTAAATCCGCCCCACTAAGTTTCACCTTACCTAATTGTGCGCCCGTTAAATCCGCTTCACGCAAATCTGCTTTTTCTAAATTACATTCATATAGGTCAGCTTCAATTAAACGAATACCCTTTAACATTTGTTTACTTAAGTTTGCAAACCTTAAATTCGTATATGACCAATCGCCTGATATAATTGTTATTCCGTCTAAATTCGCCTCTTCGAAATCCGAACCAGTCATTTTACATTCTTCAAACTTAGATACAAATAAATTCGCACCAAAAAACCTACAATTAGCAAACGTAGTTCCTTGATGGATAGAAGCATTAAAAAGAGTACCAGTAAAATCACATTCTATGAAATTACAATTTTTAGTAAAAACTTCTGATGCATCTATCCCTCTAAAACGGCATTTTATAAAGGTACAATTTTTCAATTCCTCGTCTTTTATCCAGACATCTTGAAAATCTATTTCTACATATTCTTTATTTACAAATTCACTCATAATCAATCCTCCAATTTTTCAAAAAACCTCACTTCAGCATGAAGTGAGGTTTCTTCTTATACAATATGCTCATCTAACCATGAAATCAAATCTTGAAATACATCTTCTCTATTCACTTCATGGAACATTTCATGTCTACCATTTTCATATAAACGAAGTGTTACATCTTTCACACCACATTTTTTATAGTTTTCGTATACTTCTTTTACACCTTTCCCCATATCCCCAACAGGATCACGATCACCAGAGAATATATGTATTGGAAGATTTTTTGGTGTCTTCTTGTATTCTTCTATTTTATTTACTTCTAGAACTCCATGAAACAATTCTCGGTAAAAACTAGTCGTGCAAATGAATCCACATAACGGATCCGCAATATACTTATCAACTTGATGAATATCTGAAGATAACCAATCAAATTTCGTACGATTTGGCTTAAAGTGTGAGTTGAAGTTTCCGAAAGATAAGAAGTTCAGCATCGGACTTTTCGTTTTCTTTCCGCGAAGTTTCATCTCAATTGTCGCTACTTTATGACCGATACTTCCTAAAAGCCCTGGATTTCCACCAGTTCCTGAAATAAGGAATCCATCATATAATTCACCTTTAAGTTGTACAGCACGTCTTGATAAAAAAGAACCCATACTATGTCCAAGTAAAAATAACGGGCATGTCTGCTCTTCTTTTATCATTTCCGAAACAAAGATAACATCAGACACAGCCTGATTCCAACCTACATTTGGTTCAAAATGACCATAGTCTTCTTCCCTTTTCACTGTTTTTCCATGCCCTTTATGATCATGAGCATAAACACCATATCCTGCTTCTAATAAAGCATCAATAAATTCTGTATAAACACCTGCATGTTCTGTCATACCATGTGCAATTTGAACAATTCCCCGCGGATTTCCTTCTGGTAACCATTTACGCAAGTAAATTTCCGATTTATCCAATGCCGTAACGAAATTTTCCTGTATGCTCATTCCGACAGCCTCCAAATCTATTATGTATATCTTTTTTTATAATGAATAAACATTCATTATTCTTATTATGTATTATATGCAATTGCTTTCATTATGACAAATGATCTATTTTTCCGATTACATATTAAACTATTATCTTGACGAATTTAAAATAAAATTATATAGTTACTTACATAAAGTAATTAATATATTTTTAGGAGGTTTTAATCATGATGCCCTCACTATTTTTAGCACATGGATCACCTATGCTTGCTATTCAAGATACAGACTATACACGCTTTTTAAAGACACTTGGAGAAACATATAAACCGAAAGCTATTGTTATTTTTACCGCTCACTGGGAAAGTGAAGTATTAACGATCTCCTCTTCAGATGAAGTATATGAAACAATTTATGACTTTGGAGATTTTCCTCCTGAGTTATACGAAATCAAATATCATGCGAAAGGCTCTTCTAGCATTGCGTCTATGCTAGAAACAAAATTTAAAAACAAAGGCATTCCAGTCCATCATAATATGACGAGAGGTTTAGATCATGGCTCATGGACACTCCTGCATCGTATGTACCCAGAAGCCAATATTCCTGTCGTACAAATATCAGTAAATCCATTCCTTCCTGCAAAAGAACAATTTGAAATTGGAGAAGCACTAAAAGGACTTGGACAAGAAGATATTTTAGTAATCGGCAGCGGAGTTACTGTTCATAATTTACGAGCATTAAAATGGAATGAAACAACTCCGGAACAATGGGCGATTGAATTTGATGATTGGATTATAAATCATATGCATACTAGCGATAAAGATGCATTGTTTAACTGGGAAAGAAATGCTCCTCATGCACAATTAGCTGTACCAAGAGCGGAACATTTTGTTCCTCTATTTATCGCGATGGGTAGTGGTGAGAACGACGGTACGGTCATTCACCGTAGCTACGAGCTTGGTACATTAAGTTATCTTTGCCTTCAATTTTAATGAAAAAGGATGAAGCAATATTGCTTCATCCTTTTTCTGTTTTTCATTCACATAGTTAACTAACTTCCAAATGTCGTTTCTCTGATACCTCTTCGTTCTTACTATGAAAATAAACCCAAATGCACGCAATAAATAATAGTGATGATGTAGAGAAGAAAACATATTGGAAGCCTGCATGAGCTGCAATTTGTCCACCAAGTACTGGCCCAATCATATTTCCTAAAAACTGAAATGATTGATTATATCCAAATATTCGTCCCGTTACATGGGTTGGCGTATGTTGTTTTAGTAGAGTTTGTACGGAAGGTAATAGTCCTGCTTGTGCAATACCTAATAAAAAGCGAAGAATTAATAGTTGCCAAGCTGAGGTTACAAATGCTTGCGGAATAAAAATAATTCCTGCAGCAAACAACGCTACAACTAACGTTTTTTGAGGTCCAATATGATCTGATAATCTTCCTAGCTTAGGAGCTGCTAAAATAACTGCTAATCCTGTCGCAGACATGACTGCACCTGCAAGCATTTCAATATGATCTGTTCCTGGTCCTGCCAAATGCTTTACATACAACGTAATAATAGGTTGAATCGACATATTTGCAAGCTGAATAATAAACGTTGCTACAAATAAACTTATTATTAAATGTTTTGCAGGGACCATCGTCCATACTTTTTTCGGCTGTGCCTTTTTTTCTTTAGCAGAATGTTTCTCCTCATGTAAGAAGAAAAAGACGATAAGAAAGGACAGGAATAAGAAAGCTCCTGTAACTAGAAAAACATGGCGCATTCCGATTAACTCTGACAAATAACCTCCGAGTATCGGCCCAAGTAACGAACCGCTCACGCCTCCAGTTGAGATTGTAGAAATTGCCCAACCTGAATGTTCTTGCGGAGTTTCTGCAGCAATAAGTGTCATCGCTGTAGAAAGGAAACCTGATACCGATCCCATTAAAAACCGAAGTGCGACTAATTGATACACATCTGTCACAAACCCCATAAGCGTCATAATTATCGCCATACCAAGGCTAGCACGTATAAGCATCAATTTCCGTCCATGTATATCACCCAGCTTTCCCCATATCGGTGATACAATCGCACCCATTAAAAATGTTACACCAAATGCAAGTCCCGACCACTGTGCAATACTAGAAGTGCCGGTCACCCCTAATTCCTCAATATAAAAAGATAAAAAAGGAATTACTAAACTCATACCGGCTGCAGTGGTAAAACAACCTAGCCAACAAATCATTAAATTTCGTTTCCAGCTGGCCATTTTCACACCTTCTTTCATTAGATACCCATTCTACACCGTTTCCTGGAAAAAGTTTAGTAATTTGATTTATACATAATAAAACTCTATCCCTTTGCATTCTTTGCAAAGGGATAGAGTTAATTATCTCCTATGGGTATTAAACGTGCATTACAGCACCTCTCATAAAACTCAATCGGACCTGCTTGTCCTATAATTGCATACTCATATCCGCTTTTCTTCATGTTATATAAACAATGATTCAATAACGTCTTCCCAACACCGTTCACACGATTATGTTTCGCTGTACCCATCGGGCCAAACAACCCTTTCTTTCCTCTCACAACATCATAACAAGCGAAACCAATGATTTCTCCTCCTTGTTCAGCAATAAAAATAGGTAACTCTTCTTTATATGTCCGAAATCCATAATCTAAAGATTTTAACCAACGCTCACCAAATTCATCCTTAACAAAACGTGCCAACTTTTCAAAATCAGAAGAGATCGCTTTTCTAATATTACAGCTTAAACTATTACAAATAGGATCAAATATTGTTAATGCAACCGTCAAGTCTCTTGGTTCAGATGTAATTTGCAATAGATCTTTTTTCATCTTTTCACTTATAACCTTATCAATAACTGTATCCCCTTGAAAAATTGCATATAAAACATGCCCTTCATTTATTACTATTTGCTGAAAACGTTCCATCCGTTTCTTCGCTACTTTTAAAACTTCTATCGTCTTATTTGAAACTTTAAACTCCCCAATATTTATGTATTCTATTTCATTTGCATAATATTGTTGAAGTAGCGATACCTTTGCTAAAAAATCCATACCCACCGTGTGAAATAAATACATATGTAACTCCGCGCAAACTCCATTACCTTCCTTACAAGCTCCTATAAATAGATGAACTGGATGGATAATACCTTTACTACACTCAGCCTCTTCTGCTGCAATCTCCAATATTTTATATGCACGTTTTGTAAATTGGAATTCCATCATCTATATCCCTTCCCCTAATGACTTATTATCAAACCATAACCGTATATAATAGAAACAATTACTCCAACCATTAATATGCCTGGAAGTAAATTTGCCACTTTAATTTTAATAAATCCAAGTAAGTTTAATCCGATTGCGAATATCATAATACCGCCAGTAGCCGTCATTTCCACTATAAATTGATTCATTAATTCTTTTGGAACAAAACTATTAATTTGTGTTGCAAAAACTGCAATACCTCCCTCATATAAAATCACTGGAATCGCTGAAAATACTACGCCAATTCCTAGAGTTGTCGTTAATATAATAGAAATGAATCCATCGATAATCGCCTTTGTAAATAAAATATCATGATTTCCGCGAATCCCACTGTCCAATGCACCAAGTATCCCCATCGCTCCGATTGCAAAAATAAGCGTGGCTGTTACAAAGCCTTCTGATATGCTCCCTTTCCCTTTCGATCCAACTTTATTTTCTAGCCAATCCCCTAACAGTTTTAACCTTTCTTCTAATTGTAGCCATTCTCCGATTACCGTACCAATAACTAAACTTAGTATGACAACAAGAAAATTTTCACTTTTTAATGCCATTTGAAGTCCAAGTACAGTAACCGCTAAACCAATTGCATGCATAATTGTTCCCTTCATACTTTCTGGAATCGCACTAAATAATTTACCAAGTAAAGTACCAAATATAATACAAATCCCATTTACAACTGCTCCTAATATAACCATTTCTCATTCTTCACCCTTCGAATTCTTTATTTCTATATTTTGGTTTATACATTGATTTACAGGTTACCTATATGTTAACGTAATATTGTGAATATTAACAAACGTTTTTCACTACATAACCCGCTATTTTTTTGTAACTATACAAAGACCGATTGCCTTTAGTAGATTCATTATTAATCTAATTGCGGGATAAACTCAAAAGGGAAGGTATTTATGAAAACTTTACTAAAACGATTTCTGTTAATAGCCTTTTTCATTACACCAATTGTTTTATTAATCAACTACTCTTTTATTTCAAAAGCGAAAGACAAACCTGATATGCAAAACAAATCTAGTAAAACAGCTTCAAAAAGCGAAAAGAAAACCGAAGACCCTGAAATCACACTCACCTTCTCTGGTGATACAATGTTCGATTGGCAATTACGTCCCGTAATCGAAAAAAATGGGGCTGATTATCCATTCCAACACGTAAAAGAAGAAATAACGAAAGCTGATATTTCTTTTGTTAATTTAGAGTCAGCATTTACAACGAGAGAAAAAAAAGTACCTGGGCAACAATTTTGGATTAAAAGTGATCCATCCACACTACAAGCCATTAAAAACACCGGATATGACATCGTGAACGTTGGCAATAACCATACGCTTGATTATGGGCAAGATGGACTACTAGACACCATTTCTCACGTCGAAAAATTAAAACTACCTTACACTGGAGCCGGAAAAAATGCTGAAGATGCTTATACTGCTCGTGAACTAACTGTAAAAGGAAAAAAGTTTAAATTTCTTTCCTTTGTACGCTTTATGCCTAACTTTAATTGGGTAGCTGGTGACAATAAACCCGGCGTTGCAAACGGATATGACCTAGATCTTGTAACAAAAACGATTCAAGAGCAAAAGAAAGATGCTGATTATGTAATCGTCTATATGCATTGGGGCGTCGAAAAATCTAATCGTCCAATAGAATACCAGAAACAATATGTTCCGAAAATGGTAGAGGCGGGTGCTGATGCAATCGTTGGAAGTCACCCGCATTGGTTACAAGGATTTGAGTATTACAATAAAGTTCCTATCGCATACTCGTTAGGAAACTTTTTATTCCCGAATTATGTAAATGGAAAGAGTGCCGAAACAGGCGTATTAACTTTAACCTTTAAAGGTAAGGATGTCCAAATGTCATTCAATCCTTACATCATTCGCAACAACCAAGTTTCTCCTGTAAATGAAGAAGAAAAGAAAAAAGCACTGCAATATTTACAAACGGTTTCAACTGATGTAGAAATTGATGACACTGGGAAAATAATAAACAAACGCAACTAAACAGCACGAGATTCATTTCTCTGTAACATACATTACGGGATAGGTGATGAATATGCTGAAAAACTTATTAGAAAATATAAGTCTGTTAGAAAACGTGTATAAAATATCTATAGCGATCCTGCTTTTATGTTCATTTTTTTCTGTTAGACTTCTAAGAAAAATAAAGCGAGAGAGAAAACTTACTCCCTTTGAATTTACAATGTATGTAATCATTCGTATTGCAATACTTTTTTGGTTAACTAGCTTTATCCTTCTTGAATATGGAGCGTATTTCGTTTAACTTTCAAAGAATAAAAAAGATAGAACAAGCAGGATTTCCCTCCGCTTGTATCTACCTTTTTTATTTCAAGTAGAATTGTATGTTAACTCTTTTCTTTTATTAAATAAGTAAATCAAACAGCACAGGATTTTTATTAAGCTCCACGAATTGAATGTTATTTTCTTGAAAACGAGTAATTAAAGCTTCATAGTCTTCCTTATGCTTTAATTCTACCCCCACTAAAGCTGGACCATTTTCTTTATTATGTTTCTTAATATACTCAAAGCGAGTAATATCATCTTCCGGTCCTAATCCTTTATCAAGAAACTCTCGTAGTGCTCCTGAACGTTGCGGAAATTCAATGATGAAATAGTGCTTTAATCCTTCATGAATAAGGGATCGTTCTTTCATTTCTTGCATTCTATCAATATCATTATTTCCACCACTTAACGTGCATACAACTGTTTTTCCCTTTATTTCATCTCTGTATAGATCAAGCGCCGCAATAGAAAGCGCACCAGCTGGCTCTGCTACAATCGCATTTTTCTTATACAGTTCTAAAATCGTTGTACAAACCTTTCCCTCCGGTACTAAAACAATATCATCAATTACATCTTTACATGTTTCAAAAGTTAACTTTCCTACCTTCTTAACAGCTGCTCCATCAACAAAACTATCAATCTTTTCTAATGCAACATTTTCATTTTGAAGAAAAGCTTCTTTCATAGATGCAGCTCCCATCGGTTCTACACCGATTACCTTTGTAGTAGGACTAACCCCCTTTACATATGTACCAATACCAGATGCTAATCCACCACCGCCAATTGCTGTAAATATATAATCAACTGGTTTCTCCATATCATGCATAATTTCAACAGCGACTGTTCCTTGACCAGCAACGACATACGGATCATCAAACGGATGTACAAATGTCATCCTATTTTCTACACAATAGCGCTGCGCCTCTTGGAAAGAACTATCAAATGTATCACCAACTAATACAATGTCTGCGAAATCACCACCGAAAAATTCAACTTGTGATACTTTTTGCTTAGGTGTCGTTGTCGGCATGAAAATTTTTGACGGAATCTTCAATAAATTACACGTATAAGCAACTCCTTGTGCATGATTACCAGCACTTGCACAAACAACACCATTTTGTAACTTTTCTTTCGGTAAACTTTGAATTAAATTATACGCACCACGAATTTTGAAAGAACGAATAACTTGTAAATCTTCTCGCTTAACATATACGTCACATTCATATTTCTCAGATAAAACTGAATCTCGTTGTAACGGTGTTTTAATAATGATATCTTTCATGCAATTATGAGCCATTAAGATATCTTCAATTTTCACTCTCTCCTTTACATTTTGCACCATTTTATATCATCCTTATCTCTTTTTATATTGGCTCAATCAAAATTCGGGATTTTCAGAACTGCACCTGTATTCGCCGATGTTACCATTTGTGCATAACGTCCAAGCCACCCAGTTTTCACTTTTGGTTCTGGTCGTTTCCACCCTTTTTTACGCTTCTCTAATTCCTCATCACTAACTCTCACTTCTAACAAGCGTTCCTCAACATCAATACATACAATATCTCCTTGTTCAAGAAGTGCAATCGTTCCGCCAGCTGCTGCTTCTGGTGAAATGTGCCCTACCGAAATACCACGTGAAGCACCAGAGAAGCGACCATCAGTTAAAAGTGCAACATCTGCTCCTAATCCCATACCAGCAATTGCTGATGTTGGTGCTAACATTTCCGGCATACCAGGTCCGCCTCTTGGTCCTTCATAGCGAATAACAACTACATCTCCTTTCTTAACTTTCCCAAGCATAATGCCGGCAAGCGCCTCATCTTGTGAATTAAAAATAACGCAAGGTCCTTCAAATCGTTTTACTTCTGTTGCTCCGCTTTTAATAACCGCTCCGTCTTTCGCAAGGTTTCCTTTTAATATACGTAATCCTCCTTCTTCACTATGAGGATTTTCTAGAGAATGAATAACTTCCTTATCTTGAATCTCTGCATGAGCAATGTTTTCTCTTAATGTTTGCCCAGTAGCAGTTATACGATCAAGGTGAAGTACCCCTTCTTTTCGGCTCATCTCTTTCAAAATTGCACTAATCCCGCCTGCGCGATCGATATCTTCCATATGCCAATTAGAAGCTGGACTTACTTTACATAAATGCGGTACACGCCTTGAAACTGCATCAATGCGGTTCATATCGTAATCTAACCCCGCCTCTTGTGCGAGTGCTAACGTGTGTAATACTGTATTCGTTGATCCACCCATCGCCATATCAAGTGCAAACGCATCATCAATTGCTTCTTCTGTTACAATGTCGCGTGGTTTAATATCTCTTTCAATTAAAATTTTTAATTTTTCTGCTGCTTGTTTAATTAACTCCTCACGTCTTGGATCAATCGCTAAAATACTCCCGTTACCAGGAAGAGCTAAACCTAACACTTCACATAAACAGTTCATAGAGTTCGCTGTAAACATACCGGAACAAGAACCACAAGATGGACAGCCATGATCTTCAATATCCTTTAATTCTTCTTCTGAAATTTTCCCAGATTGATAGGCTCCTACCCCTTCAAAAACAGAACTTAAATCGACAACTTCCCCTTTAGATGTTTTCCCCGCTGCCATCGGACCACCTGAAACGAAAACAGTTGGAATGTTTATTCGAAGTGCAGCCATCATCATACCTGGTGTAATTTTGTCACAGTTTGGAATACAAATCATTCCATCAAACCAGTGTGCATTTACAACTGTTTCTACTGAATCTGCAATGATTTCACGACTCGGAAGCGAATAACGCATACCGATATGCCCCATCGCAATACCGTCATCTACTCCAATTGTATTAAATTCAAATGGAACCATGCCTGCTGCACGTACTGCTTCTTTAACAAGTTTCCCAAACTCATTTAAGTGCTTATGACCTGGAATAATTTCAATAAAAGAATTACAAATTGCTATGAATGGTTTATCAAAATCTTCATCTTTTAAACCAGTTGCTTTTAATAAACTACGATGCGGAGCTTTATCAAAACCTTTTTTAATCATGTCACTTCTCATCTTGTCAAATCCCTTCTTACATATTTTCCACTTATACTCTATTAATCTATTTCTTTACTAATTCTTTCGGTGCATGAATCCAGCTCATCATTTCACGAAGCTCTGCTCCTACTTTTTCTAGCTGATGATTTTGTTCTGCTTTTTTCATCGCATTATACGTTGGACGCCCTGCTTGATTTTCTAAAATCCATTTCTTCGCAAATTCACCTTGCTGAATTTCTGTAAGAACACGTTTCATTTCCTTCTTCGTTTCATCTGTAACAATTCTCGATCCTGTTACATAATCTCCAAACTCTGCCGTATCTGAAATAGAATGACGCATATTCGTTAATCCGCCTTCGTACATTAAATCAACAATTAACTTTAATTCATGCAAACATTCAAAGTATGCAATTTCAGGACGATATCCACCTTCCGTTAACGTTTCAAAACCAGCTTTCACAAGTGCTGTTACTCCTCCGCAAAGTACTGCTTGCTCACCGAATAAGTCTGTCTCTGTTTCTTCTTGGAATGTCGTTTCAATTACACCTGCACGTGTACAACCTACACCTTTAGCATACGCTAGTGCTACACTTAATGCTGTTCCCGTTGCATCTTGATGCACTGCGACTAATGCTGGGACACCATTTCCTTCTTGGAATACACGGCGAACGAGATGACCTGGACTTTTCGGCGCGACCATCGCTACATCTACGTAACTTGGCGGATTAATTTGTCCGAAGTGAATATTAAAACCATGTGAGAAAAGTAACATTTGTCCTTCACGAAGATTCTCTTCTACTTCTGTTTTATATACATACGCTTGTTGTTCATCCGGCAATAACATTTGTACAACTTGTGCGGTTCGAACCGATTCTGAAACAGACATTACTTCAAATCCATCAGCTTTTGCTACTTCATATGACTTACCAGGGCGAACACCAACTACAACTTCCACACCAGAATCTCGTAAATTTTGTGCTTGTGCATGACCTTGAGATCCATATCCGACTACCGCAACTGTTTTCCCTTTTAATAGCTCTAAATTTGCATCTTTCTCATAATAAGTTTTCATATTCCATACACTCCTTATAATTTATTTACTTGCAGTACATTGATTAATTTTTTCAACTGACTGACAAGTAACGTTGCTTCATTTTCAGTACAAACTGCTGTTAGTTTCACTTCAGAAACACCACTTGTATCTCTTTCGTTTAAGCTTAAAGAAGAAATATAATAACCACGCCGAGCAAAAATTCCACTTATACGTAATAAGACGCTCGGATCGTTATGAATAACTAATGAAAAAGTATGACTCATTCTTCCCACCTCTTCATAATCATTTCGTTATTCCCTTTGTTTGGCGGAACCATCGGAAAGACGTTCTCACCTTCTTCTACACAAAAGTCAACTACGACAGGACCTTCATGAGAAAATGCTTCTAACATTACCTTTTTCGCCTCAAACGAATTTATTGCTCTTAGCCCTTTTACACCATAAGCTTCTGCTACTTTCACAAAATCTGGTGACCCAATTCTCGATTCCGACAAACGGTTTTCATAAAACATTTCTTGCCATTGCCTTACCATTCCTAAAAATTTGTTGTTTATGATGAATACTTTGACAGGAATATTATTTTCAGCAATTGTTTGCAGCTCTTGAATGTTCATTTGGAAAGAAGCATCACCAGCAATACAGATGACAAGTTCTTCTTCTTTTGCAAGCTGAGCACCAATTGCTGCTGGAAAACCAAATCCCATCGTCCCTAATCCCCCTGATGTTAGGAAAGTCCGTGGTTTTCTCGCTTTATAAAAGTGAGCAGCCCACATTTGATGCTGTCCTACCTCTGTCGTGACAATCGCTTCACCATTCGTTAATTCACTTACTAAGTTGATAACATGCTGTGGTTTTAACTCAAATTCTTTTTGCTTATATGAAAGTGGATATTCTTCTTGCCATTTCTTCACTTTCTGAAGCCATTCATCTGTTTGTGAATAAATAGACATATGTAATAGCATATATAGCGCCTTTTTCACATCACCAACAATCGGATGCTCTACAGTTACATTTTTATGGAACTCAGAAGGATCAATATCAATATGTACTTTTTTCGAATGGGGAGAAAAAAGTTCTAATTTTCCTGTTACACGATCATCGAAACGAACACCTAACGCCAGTAATAAGTCACATTCTGTTACTGCCATATTTGCAGCGTACGTTCCATGCATACCGAGCATTCCTAAAAACAACGGATCTCCCGGCGGATATGCACCCAGTCCCATTAAAGTTGAAACGACTGGAATACGATTCTCCCTCGCAAACTTGATGAGTTCTTCAGATCCGCCTGAATGAATGACGCCTCCCCCGATATAAAGGAGTGGGCGTTTTGCTTTTGAAATTGATTTTGCTACCTCCCTCAGTTTCAAACTGTCTGACAAAGGTTCTGGTTTATATCCTGGAATCTCCACTTCTTCATTAAAGAAACATGTTACATTTGCATTTTGAACATCTTTTGGAATATCGATTAATACCGGTCCCGGTCGCCCGCTTTTGGCGATGTAAAAAGCTTCTTGCACAGTTCGTGATAAATGATTTACATCACGAACTTGGTAATTATGCTTCGTAACAGGTACTGTAATTCCGACAACATCCGCTTCTTGAAATCCGTCTTTACCAATTAAAGGCGTTGCAACTTGCCCTGTAATGACAACTAAAGGAATCGAATCCATATAAGCATCTGCTAAACCCGTAACTAAATTCGTCGCCCCTGGGCCAGAGGTAGCAAAGACTACCCCAACCTTTCCAGAAGCTCTCGCATATCCTTCCGCTGCATGAATTGCAGCTTGTTCATGACGAGTTAACACGTGCTTTAAACCACTTTCGTATAACGCATCGTATATTGGTAAAATCGCTCCGCCTGGATAACCGAAAACGGTCGTTACACCTAATTTCTTCAAACATTGAATAACGTGTCCAGCACCTGTAGCTTCTTCACTCTGCAGTTCATCACATGCTGTATACTGTTCCTCCATTTTAATTAACTCCTCTCCCTATTTACGCTAAACTTTCCACCAATCCTGGAACACGTACTCCTCTTTCTCTCGTTAATTTTTTAAATTCTTCGGTTAATCTTTTTGTTACATCTCCTGGTTTTCCATCTCCAATTTCTCTTGAATCTACTTTCACTACAGGAATTAGTTCCGCTGCAGTTCCTGTTAAAAACACTTCATCTGCTACATATACGTCATGGCGAGTAAATGGCCTTTCCTCACACGGAATACTTAGACGCTCACATAACTCAATCACACTATTTCTCGTAATACCTTCTAGCGCCCCTAAGTACGAAGGAGGTGTTAACACTTTTCCATCTTTCACAATGAAAACATTATCTCCAGACCCTTCACAAACATATCCTTGTTGATTTAACATAAGAGCCTCTAGCACTCCCGCTTGTGCCGCTTCAATTTTTACAAGCACGTTATTTAAATAGTTCATTGACTTAATGCGTGGGTCTAATGCGTCTGGCGTATTACGTCTTGATGCAACAGACACAACGCTTAGTCCATTATCATAAAATTCCTGAGGGAATAACTTTAATTGTTCTGCAATGATAATTACGCTCGGTTTCACACAGCTTCTCGGATCGAGCCCTAAGTCACCTTTTCCTCTTGAAACAATTAATCGAATGTAGGCATCCGTGTATTCATTTTTTTGCAATGTTTGTAAAACTGCTTCTTCCATTTCATCTACCGTCATTGGAATTGTAAGTAAAATAGATTTCGCCGATTCATATAATCGTTTCACATGTTCTTTTAAACAAAATACATTTCCTCCGTAACTACGAATCCCTTCAAATACACCGTCTCCGTATAAAAAACCGTGATCATATACTGAAACAACTGCCTTTTCTTTCTCTACAAATTCCCCATTCATATAAATGTACTGGTTTCCCATCTCACATCGCTCCTCTGTTTTATCTCTGTTTTTGCAATCTATTTCTATATCGATTGCTGAGATGAGTATTTTTAACAGAATATTCAGTATACTAATCTTAAAAATATACTCGTCTCAACAATCGATTACTTACACACTTGTAGCAATCCATTGCTGCGACGAGAGACTCGTGGTACCACTCAGCTTCCTTACACTTCTCACGAAATATAAGCTCTGCAAGTCCAATTAGACTTTTGTTTTTCTATCGGAAACAACTCCGCTACTTTTTACTAACTTCAAAAGCAGTGCTCCGAGGTGATTTTCAATGATTCAATTGTTACCACCCTCACAGCCTTTGGGCGGCTCTCTGAAACAATCTTTATCATTTACTCTCCTCTTCCTCGCATTCTTTTATTCTATTTTTAAAATAAAAACTCTCGCCTCAGCAATCAACTACTACAAATTAGTAGCTTTGATTGCTGAGGCGAGAGTTTCGCGTTACCACTCAGCTTCCTTATACTTCTCACGAAATATAAGCTTCATAGGTCCAATCAGACCTCCGTCCTTTTACCGGAGACGATGCCGCCGCCCTCTACTCAGTTTCCCTTTCGCAAGCGATGCTCCGAGGTGATCTTCAATGATTCGATTGCTACTACTCTCGCAGCCTAGGAGTAGCTCTCTGAAACGACCATAATCATCTACTTTCCTCTTCTTTGCATATACAACATATAAAGTTAGAAAATTCTTAATTCACTTTTATTTGTTACACGTATTATAGGACGCGGTTCTTTTCATTGTCAACATGTTTTTAGAAAAAAATTAAAATTCATTCTATTCACTAGAAATCTATTTATTTTTTCTCAAAACAAAATCGGAATGAACCTCTTACACATACTCATATATTACTTAAGTATGTTCGCATTACTACATAAAGAAAAACAACTTAAAAACATATAAAATTTATGAGGAGATGAGAAAACTATGTTAAAAGGAAAAATAGCATTAGTTACAGGAGCAAGCCGAGGAATTGGACGTGCTATCGCAAAACGGTTAGCAAACGACGGTGCATTAGTTGCTGTTCATTATGGAAATCGAAAAGAAGATGCTGAAGAAACTGTTCATGAAATTCAATCAAATGGCGGATTAGCTTTTTCTATCGGTGCAAATCTTGAATCTTTACACGGTGTAGACAACCTGTATATTTCTTTAGATAACGAATTACAAAAAAGAACTGGTGGAACACAATTTGATATTTTAATAAACAACGCTGGAATCGGTCCTGGTGCTTTTATTGAAGAAACGACTGAACAATTTTTTGATAGAATGGTTTCAGTAAATGCAAAAGCACCATTCTTTATCATTCAACAAGCACTACCACGTTTACGTGATAATAGCCGAATTATTAATATTTCATCAGCTGCCACCCGCATTTCTTTGCCTGATTTCGTTGCATATAGTATGACGAAAGGTGCAATTAACACGATGACTTTCACGCTTGCAAAACAACTCGGAGCACGAGGAATAACAGTAAATGCAATACTTCCAGGCTTTATTAAAACAGATATGAACGCAGAACTATTGAGCGATCCAATGATGAAACAGTACGCTACTACTATTTCCGCCTTCAATCGCTTAGGTCAAGTAGAAGATATTGCCGATACTGCTGCTTTTCTTGCTTCTCCAGACAGCCGCTGGGTTACTGGACAATTAATTGATGTTAGCGGAGGATCTTGTTTATAAAAAACATATATTTTCAAATCTTTTTTATTGCGCAATAAAACAATTTATATAATACTATATAAAACATATACATTTAGGAGGATTACAGCAATGTCCGAAAAAACATACGAACTCGCAACCTTCGCAGGTGGTTGCTTTTGGTGCATGGTAAAACCATTTGATGAACTTCCTGGTATTCATAAAGTACTTTCTGGCTATGCAGGTGGTCATATAGAAAATCCAACATATGAACAAGTAAAAGCTGGAACATCTGGCCATTTAGAAGTCGTTCAAATCACATTCGATCCTTCTATTTTCCCGTATCAAAAATTACTAAATTTATATTGGCCACAAATCGATCCGACTGATGATGGCGGACAATTTTTTGACCGTGGTCCCTCTTACCGCACAGCAATTTTTTATCATAATGAAACACAAAAAGAGCTTGCAGAAAAATCGAAGCAAACGCTAGCAGAAAGCGGTATATTTAAAGATCCTATTGTGACTGAAATTCTTCCTGTTGCACCTTTTTATGAAGCAGAAGAGTACCACCAACATTTCTATAAAAAGAATCCAGAGAAATATGCTAACGAGCAAAAAGAATCTGGCCGTGAAGACTTTATAAAAGAAAATTGGCAAAAATAATAATAAAAATGCATCGTACCTTTTAAGTACGATGCATTTTTATCTTTGAAAAAAGTACCATACAATGATGAGAACAACCGCTGTTAATGTCCAAAGTGCTATTTCATTTTTCACTCTACTCTTTTTCTTAGTCATTTCCTCTCCACCTAATAGCAATACAACGTATTCAAGATTTCCTCTGTTTAATTGTCCACCTTATATACGTGAATACATCCTTACAAATTCTTATAACAAAACCACCGACGATTCCGATTGCAATTGAAATTACTAACATCTGTACAAAACTAAGAGTAGTTGTGTATGTTATGTAGATAACAATGCATACAAGTAAAACATCCGGTAAAGAAAGCAAAAACTTTTTAAGCATTTCTTCAGCTCTCCTATGCTTTATTTGTAATTTATACTTTCTACTGTAGCTTTGAAATAAAGTTTGTTCAAAAATTCCATTTAGACACTCATTTTATGGAAAAAGAATAAGAACCTCTTTTAAAAAGGGATTCTTATCTACATATCCTATTCCATAATTACTCCTAAACTAGAATAATATTACTAGTGATTTGTTGTGAATTAACTATTTGCCAGGCAATCGGATGTTACGCCAGCTACCTACATCGCATTGACCGTATGTATTATCACCTACTGCTACCACCGTGCCATCAGATGTAAGGCCGACGGTATGTGCACACCCCGCCGCTATCGCTACAATATCGCGCCAATCGCTTACATTACATTGACCATACTCATTTGAACCCATTGCTACTACAGTACCATCCGATTCCAGACCGATTGTATGATTACTCCCTGCCGCTATCGCTACAATATCGCGCCAATCGCTTACATCACATTGCCCCCGTTTATTATTACCCACAGCCGTCACCATACCGTCAGATGTAATACCAACTGTATGAAGATATCCCGCCGCTATCGCCACAATATCACGCCAGCTACTTACATTGCATTGGCCAAATCGATTATTACCCACAGTCGTCACAGTTCCGTCCAATTTAAGACCGACTGTATGCCAGTCACCCGCCGTGACCGCCACAATATCTCTCCAGCCGCTTATATTGCATTCTTCTTCTTTATTTCGCCCCACCGCTATTACCGTTCCATCCGGTTTAAGACCAATAGTACGACGCCACCCTGCCGCAACCGCTACAACATTATGCCAATCATTTACATCACATTGTTCATGCTTATTCCAACCCACAGCTACCACAGTACTGTCACATGCAAGACCGATTGTATGTGCATTACCCGTGTTCGTCGCCATATGAACATTACCCGCTGCGACTGCTTCAATATCACACCAGCTGCTTACATTGCATTCTCCTTCTTTATTTCGCCCCACTGCTACCGCTGTGCCATCCGATTTAAGACCAACAGTATGACCACGCCCCGCCGCTATCGTATCTTTAGGCCATCGTTTCATTTTTAATATCTCTTCTTTCGGTGAAATGTAATTCATGTTTTACCTCCTTCAAAATAAGCAACTGTATCCAAATAGATATTTTTATCTAATTTCATTATAAATGACCCGACTTTTTTTATAAATTTACAGCTATAAAAGAAGCCTATTACTACTTCTTCAAAAAATAAAAACCTCCAGTTTAAATACTAGAGGTTTTTTCTTTATTTCTTCAATCGTTCAATAAAATCATTCAATTTATCAAGAGATTTCATATTCTGATTACAAGCTACACCATCTTTACAAATATAGTTTCCCTTTTTAACGAAAGTTCCTTGTACATCACCTTTAATTTCAACTAAAAACATCCCTAATTCTTCATGTCCATGACATAATGAACAAATGCTCTTTTTATTTAAACTTTGGAACGTTCCTTGCAGACCAACAAACTTATTTTTATCATTTTTCGCTATAATAAATTTCCTGCTTGACCCTTTATCAATCCAGCTTAAATAAGATAATTCTTTCATGTCCAGTTCTTCCATATCAGGAAGTTTTAATTTTTTCGCTTTAGGAAATAATTTTTTTAATGTTTGCGCTGTAACTTCCTGAAACGGAATGACATACGGATTTATTTTCAGTAAAAACGATTCTGCATCTTCTCTATTTTGAACTGTTAATACCGTATCAATTAACTCTTTCTGTTCATCTGTTAAATTTTCAAATACATGTATTATTTTTTCAATCGCAAGTGATTTTAACGCTTGAATTACACTTCTATCATTTGCCGTTGCGTGCCCATTTGCTAAAATATAAGCTTGTGATTTTATAAAATTATATTGATCACTTCTAATAAAAGCTTCCATCTTTATCACTCCATACAAATTGTTGATCTAGTCTTATTGTATACAATGATTCAGCTTTTTGATATGTAAAAGATAACTTAGAAATGAACATTACATACTCTGACTATGTTCTACCGAGGCATTTCCTGACAAAAGAAACCATCATCTGTTTTCCATTCTGCATATAATACATCTTCAAATTTAGTAATCCCTTTTTGCTTTATTTGTTTATAAAGCCATCCTTCATCAAAACCTGCTTCCCTCAAATTATCTTTCACTACTTTTCCATCACTAATTAATGAAATCGGTAAGTATACAGGTTTATGTTTTAAACTTAAATCATTTCTAGTAGGAGATTCATATTTGCTTTTCTTCAGAACACTTATGTTTCCATTAGGTTCCAAAATCATATATTCAACTTCTCGGATTGAAAATATATCTTTTTGTTGTCTTAGCATTTGTTGTAGTTGATTAATATCCAAATGATTTGAACTTAGTTGTTCCCGGTCAATATATCCATTACGGATAATGATTGACGGAGAGCCTTCAAAAAAACTTCTCGTCCCTCTAAATTTTTGCGTTATCACTTCTATTGTATAAATTAACACTACCCATACAAGTACTGCATATAAAATAGACCATACTTTTATTTCCGGATCATATATAGTATTTCCTACTAATTCTCCGAGAACTATGGCAGAAATAAAATCAAATGGCGTTAACTGAGATATTTGTGTCTTCCCTAATATTTTAGTAGCAATCAATAGCACAAAAAAACCAAAAAATAGTTCTATCGTTATTTGTCCTAGATGATTCATATATGCTCACCTTTCTGCTTTTCACTCAAATGCTCTATATTCTATTTAGTAAAAAGCCGGCACATTTTTTCTATTATCTTGCCCATTCATATCCAATAGATACAAAACAAAAAGAGTCTAGTTCAATTTAATAATTGAACTAGACTCTTTTATTTTCATTTAGAATACACAATCTTTTTAATCGTTTCTCCGGAAAGAAAATGCTCCTCCGCAAGTTGATGAATGGAAATTCCACTTTTAAACGCTTCTTTAATAGCTTTGTTTCTTTCATCTAGTTGTTTTCTTCCTCCAGATTGTGTACCCCATTTATAATGTTTTGTTTCTTGTTTTGGAATGTAAATTGTTTCACCTTGTATATACTTTTGAATTTCAGCAATTAAACTTTCTGGTAAAACCGTCGCAGCTTTAACGTATTTCATTTCTGCTCGCCCCTTATTTTTTATGGTTCATTTCAATAAGGTGCAAAGCCAAATATAAAAAATGATACGAGCTCATTTAGGCGATTGTATATTACTTGTCTACCCCACGCAAAGTATCGCCATTTCCATACTTGGCTTTGCATGAGACGCTGCAGTGTCTGGCAATTGAATTATAATCGCCATATAAACACCTCCTAATATACCTTTTGCATTTTATTATATGATAAATTTCTTCCCCTTGCATCCACATCCTTTTTAAAGCACGAAGTTACTTAGTTTGATATAATACTTTTTAGTCCAATCCAAAAGTATAGTGAGGTTGCGTTATGAAAAAGAATATTATCATTACAATCGTTACATTATTCATTATTACTGTAGCATTATTCGGAACATACAAATTGATGAACGCAAGAAGTTTTCAATTGTTTGGAGGTTTAACAAACCGAGTAGAAACAAATGAAAAAGTGATTGCTTTAACTTTTGATGATGGTCCTACTAACAATGTAAAACAAATATTACCGCTACTAGATCGATACAATGCAAAAGCTACTTTCTTTTTAATCGGAAACGAACTAGAGAAAAACCTATCGTTAGGAGAAGATATCGTACAATCTGGACACCAAATTGGAAACCATACATACTCTCATAACAGAATGGTTTTCAAAACTCCTTCTTTTATTAAAGAAGAAATAGAAAAAACGAACTCGATAATCCGTCAAACAGGATATACAGATAAAATTGATTTTAGACCACCTAACGGTAAAAAGCTAATTGGGCTGCCCTATTATTTAAATAAAAACAATATCGAAACAATCACATGGGACTTTGAACCTGATACTTTTTATACATCTACAGCTGATAAAATTGAATATGTTAGTAAAAATGTAAAACCAGGTTCTATCATTTTATTACACTCTATGTATGATGAGTCTAATGAAAATTTACAGACCATTGAAGGTATTTTAGACTCTTTATCTAAGAAGGGCTATCAGTTCGTAACAGTAAACGAATTACAAAAAAGAGCAAAATAAAAAGGTAGCGTATCATATCTCGATACGCTACCTTTCTTTTATATAATTCCAAGCACATTTAGGAATACGATAATAATCGCAATTGGTGCAATATAGCGAAGTAAGAATAACCATAATACGAATAGTTTATAGCCTTTATTTTTACTTACACCAAGCTCTTTCATTAATACATCTTTCTTCATTTTTAAAGGGACAAAGATGGAAACTAATAAAACACCAAGTGGCATTAGTATGTTACTAACCGCATAGTCTGCTAAATCAAAAATTGTTTTCCCAAATGGTTTCACATCACTTAACAAACCGAACGATAAGGCTGATGGAACCCCTACAACAAAGATTAACAAGCCAACAATTAATGCCATTTTTTCACGTTTCCCTTTACTTTTACCTTTAGTTGTTAAAGACGCAACACTAATTTCTAACATCGAAATTGCTGATGTAATAGTAGCAAAGAAGAATAGTAATAAGAAAACAATGAAGAATAATTTTCCGAACGCCATTTTACTGAAAATAGCTGGCAGTACGATAAATAATAGTCCAGGTCCTTGAGATGGTTCCATTCCAAATGCGAATACAACTGGGAAAATTGCTAGTCCTGCAAGTAATGTAATCACAAGCGTTAAAGCTACGATAGAAAATGCTGAACGCGGTAAACTTTCTTCTTTCGGTAAGTACGAGCTATACGTTACCATAACGGCTACACCGACGGATAGCGAGAAGAACGATTGCCCCATTGCATATAAAATGATTTCTGACGTTACGTTTGAGAAATCAGGTTGTAAGAAGAATCGAACTCCTTCTCCAGCACCGTCTAAAGTAAGTGCACGAACAATTAGTACAAAGAATAATACGAATAATGCTGGCATGAAATATTTATTTACTTTTTCAACACCATTTTGTACACCTTTACTTACGATAAAAATAGTAATAAGGATGAATAATAGCTGTGATCCAACTGCTAAATATGGATTGGAAATGATTTCACCAAACGTAGCTTCGTATGCCCCATTTCCTTCCCATAGTCTACCTGTAATTGCATTCCATAAATATAGTAAAATCCATCCCCCTACAACACTGTAGAAAGAAAGTAGTATGAAACAAGTTACAATCCCTAATTTACCTAACCAAGGCCATAGTGTTTTTGGTGCGATTTCGCTATACGCCTCAACGGCCTCTTTTTGTGTACTTCTTCCGATAACGAATTCAGCTAATAATAGCGGTAAACCAATTAATAATGTGAAACCGATGAAAATAAGGAAGAACGCGCCGCCTCCTCCAATTCCGGCCATATACGGGAACTTCCAAATCGCTCCAAGACCAATCGCTGAACCTGCTGCAGCTAATACGAAACCTAATTTCGATGTCCATTGCTGTGAATTCATTTGTTAATCTCCTCTCTTTATCTTTATCTTTTTCTGTTTTACAATCCGGTATTTATATTGTTCTATCCATACTCTTTTCTAATACGTTCACTTCCTCCCTAATAAAAAACGTCCCTACGTAAATACGTAGGGACGACAAAAATATCGCGGTACCACCCTAGTTGTGAAGATACACCAAAGTTAGGACCTAAATAAAAAACGTCCCTACGCAAATACGTAGGGACGATAAAATATCGCGGTACCACCCTAGTTATGAAGCCACACCAAAATTAGGACCTAAATAAAAAACGTCCCTACGTAAATACGTAGGGACGATAAATATCGCGGTACCACCCTAGTTGTGAAACAATCTTCACCACTTTATTTGATAACGGTATAAACTACCGTCTTTCATTTCCTCATAATGTGAGATTTATGAAAGATGCTCCAGGACGAACTTCATGAATAATCTATATACTGATTCACACCAACCATCAGCTCTCTGAAATAGGGAGATATTCACTACTATACCCTTTCATTGCCCAAATATTATTTTCCGAATTGATTACTATCATTTTTATCATACATTAAAAATAGTGTCAACTTATATTTTAAAATTTTATGCATTACATTCTATTTAAAGATTCAAAATATGACTTTTGTATGAATAGTATTAGAACATTTATGGTTTATACTGTATTAACTTCTCTAGCAGGTTTATAGTAGTATACGATAAATGCAAGACAGCACGAGTAGGAGGAAAGAATTTTGTCTACTTCAAAAGTTTTAAAAGGTACCGCTTTATTAAGTGGTGCAACAATGATTTCACGAATTTTAGGTTTTATATACTTTTTCCCCTTTCAATTATTAGTTGGAACGCAAGGGGTCGCTTTATATGGATACGCATACTCTTGGTACGGTATTTTATTAAGCTTTTCAACAGCTGGTATTCCTATTGCCGTCTCAAAATTTGTTGCAAAACATAATGCACTTGGTGATTATAGTACAAGTAAAAAATTGTATAACTCGAGCGTAAAATTAATGATGTTTATGGGCTTTTTAGGATTTTTAACTTTATTTATTGGAGCACCGTACATATCACAATTTATTATTCGCTCGAAAACACCAGATCCACAATTTATCGCAGACGTAACACTTACAATGCGAGCATTAAGCTTCGCGCTTATTATCGTACCAGCTATGAGTGTTACACGTGGTTATTTCCAAGGTTTTCAACATATGAAACCAAGTGCTGTTTCTCAAGTCGTAGAACAAATCGCACGTGTCGTTTTCATTTTAGTTGGTAGTTTTATCGTCTCAAAACTATTAGGAGGTTCAGTAGCTTCTTCTGTTGCAGTTGCTACATTTGGTGCTGTTATCGGGGCACTTGCAAGCGTCTCTATTTTAATGATGTACTGGAAAAAATATAATGGATTAAAACCTCCTGAAGGTGAGCTGAAAACGAGATCATCAAACATTCCGTTAAGAAGTATTTATATGGAATTACTACGTTATGCAATTCCAATTGTATTTGTAGGCATTGCAATCCCGCTCTATACGTTAGTAGATCAATATACCGTAGCTGATGTCCTTAGAGCAATGGGAGAACCTTTAGAAACTGCGAATGCAGTTTTCGCTTATATAACGAACTATGCCCAAAAGTTAATTATGATTCCGGCTTCACTTGCAACTGGATTCTCATTAACAATTATTCCGGCTATAACGAAATCATTTACAAGCGGGAAGCTAGATGAATTACAAGGACAAATTTCAAAGATATTTCAAGTGTTGTTATTCTTCACTATCCCAGCCGCATTCGGTCTTGCTAGTATCGCTTACGATGCATTCCGCATGGTTTATGTAAATCCTGAAATTGCACTTGGTGGATCACAATATTTAATTTCATTTGCACCTTCTGCTGTATTAAGTGCAATTTTCACAGTTTCAGCCGCTATATTACAAGGAATTGATTATCAAAGAAAAACAATGATCGCATTCTCAGCCGGTATTCTCGTTAAAATTGTGGTGAACACACCGCTCTTACATTTATTCGGTGGACATGGTGCTGTACTTGGAACAATTCTTGGATATCTCGTTTCAAATATTATTATGTTGTACTGCATCGTTAAGTTTGCGAAATTTAAAATTGGCGAAACAGCAAAAACAGTATTTCTTATTACGATTTACTCCGCAGCAATGTCTGCTGTTGTAATTGCATTAAGAGCAATTATAAGCTGGATTATTCCTGGACAATCTTATATAGAATCACTGATCATTGTGTTTATATGCGCCACAGCAGGAGGACTTGTTTATCTTTTATTCGTATTAACGAGTGGACTTGCTTCGCATATTCTCGGTGATAGGATTCAACGATTACCTATACTAGGAAAGTTAGTAAAATAAAAAAACAAGAGATGTAACTCATTGTTACATCTCTTGTTTTTTTATTTCGCATATTGAATACGCTTTTGTTGTTCAGCGATATTTAACTCCGGAGCATATTGTTCTACTAAATGTAATACCTCTTCAATTAGCACTTCTAACTCCTGTACACTATACTCCGGTTTCCCTATCAACGTATTCGCCATACGCTCATATAAATTTTCAGGTTTAATACTCATTCGTCCCACATTATATGGCATCCATTTAAACGCAGGATGGTGCACGTACATTCTATTCAAACCGAATAAAACACCGAATAAATCCCTTTGTACTTCACAAATAACATCATAAAGCATAAGCCAGTCTTTTCGTTTTAAAAGCGCCTCTCGATTATGCCAACGATTGCTTAACCAAAGGTTTTCTGAAATCATCCTTTTCGCCAGTTCTTCTGGAAATGCTTCAACTCTATCTTTTAGAGCATGTACTTTTACTTCTCCATACAAACTCACACCATCATGAACCGATGATACAATACATTGTTTCTCATAATTTATATCATACTGCTCTATAACTTCTGAAATAATTTTTTCTACTGTCAATGTTAAAAAGTTACTAATCTCTAGTTTAATTCCTTCTTTCGTCAAATACGTTTCCGACCATTCTTCGTCCTCGTAAGGATGATATGACAAAATCGTTCCACCAATATTATTAATTGGACCTAGACGCTCTTCATCCTCTGGTGGTTCTGACCATAAAATATGTAATTCAATATCTGAATGTTCATCTTCTAACTTTCTCGCTACAGAGCCTGCTAAAATAATAGCTTCGACTTTCTGGTTTTGCCTATAAATCTCCGACATCTCTATCGCTTTCTCTTTTAATCCCATTGCATTTCCCCCTAAAACTGCAGTACTCCCCTTACTTTTCATTTATCTATTTCGATATTAAACATTATATTACCTTTTCAAATTTCCACTAAATCATATTTCTACCCAATAACGCTGAACAATTTCGCCAGAATTAGAAGAAACTACTTCATTTTCTAGCACACCGCCAACCTTTTGAATCGTTTTAGCCGAACCAATATTAGCTTTATCACAAGTTATTAACACTTTCTTCAACCCTAACCTTTGCGCTTCACTTAATGCAAGTTTCAATTGTTTTGTCGCGTAACCTAGGCGACGTTTATTCGGATGGATACTATAACCGATATGACCGCTTTCCAGCAATAATTCTGGATTTAATCGATGTCTAATATTCACAAAACCGATAAGTTCTCCTTTTTCAAAACTTAAAAACTGACTAGATGGCACTCGATTTGCTTGTAAGTTTTCTCCTACTTCTTGTATACTCACTTTTTCAAACCATTTATCAAGAGAAGCAAAATTTTGTAGAGAACTACTACCGTGTGGTTGTTCATCAGCATGTAAAAACACCTCCCGATATTCCATAATTTGTTCACTATATTCATTTGTTGGTTTTAATAGTTTCATTGCGCTTCCCCTCTCTTAATAACCTACAACAAACCCCTTAATAGCTCTATTTCACCATTAAGGGGTTTCTATCATTTTCATTCAAATAATCCCATACTCAAATAACGTTCCCCTGTATCAGGTGCAATACATAAAACCTTTTTACCAGCACCTAAACGCTTCGCTATCATTATTGCGGCGTAAACAGAAGCTCCTGAAGATGGCCCTACTAGTAATCCTTCTTGTCTTGCCAAGTTCCTCATTGTAGTTAATGCCTCTTCATCTGCAATTTGCATAATTTCGTTATACACTTCTGTATTTAAGTTTTTGGGAATAAACCCTGGGCTTGTTCCGACTAGTTTATGAGGGCCTGGAACACCACCAGATAACACTGGTGATCCTTTCGGTTCTACTACGGCAATATATAAGTTTGGTAGTTTCTCTTTTAACGTTTCACCGGTCCCTGTAATTGTTCCGCCTGTTCCTGCGGTTGCTACAAATGCATCAAGTTCTCCATCCATTTGTTCATAAATTTCAAGTGCAGTCGTATAACGATGAATATTCGGATTTGCTGGGTTTTCAAATTGCTGCGGAATAAAACTATTTGGAATTTCTTTTTGTAACTCTACCGCCTTCGCAATTGCTCCTGGCATTCTTTGTTCTGCTGGTGTTAAAACTACTTCTGCTCCGTATGCTTTCAATAAATTAATACGCTCTTTGGACATATTATCTGGCATAATTAAAATAGCTTTATATCCTTTAGCAGCTGCATTCATCGCTAAGCCAATTCCTGTATTTCCACTTGTCGGTTCAATAATTGTATCACCCGGCTTAATGAGGCCGTGTTCCTCGGCAATATGAATTAAGTTATAGGCAGCACGATCTTTCACACTGCGTGACGGATTAAACATTTCCAGTTTTACATACACATCCGCTGCGTCCTCTGGAATAAATTTAGATAATCGAACGACAGGTGTATTTCCTATTAATTCTGTAACGTTTTCACATACTTTCATAGCGCATCCCCTATTCTATCGTTTTCTTATCATTTGGCAGTAACAATGAAGTAAGTCCAATTAATGGTAAACCACTACATAATAGCATAATAAATTGAAGACTATACATATCAGCTAATTTCCCAAGGACTACAGCACCTAATGCTCCAAGACCAAACGCAAGACCGACAATTAATCCTGACACCATTCCAACTTTCCCTGGAACAAGTTCTTGAGCATATACAACGATTACACTAAAACTACTAGAGCTAATAAATCCAATGCATAAAAATAACGGTACAACCCACATAAGAGAAACGTGAGGTAACAATAGTGCAAGCGGCGCTGAACCGAGCATCGAAAAGACAATAATCTTTTTCTTACCGAATCGATCCGCTAGCGGACCACCAAAGAAAGTACCTAATACACCAGCAATCATAAAAGCGAAGACGAAATACTGTGCATTTTTTATAGATAAACCGTAATGCTCTATTAAATAAAATTGATAGAAATTCCCGATACCAGCACCGTACCAAGAACGTACGAATGTTAGAAAAACAAGAAGTATAATAACAAATTTAATGTGCGTACTTACAATCGCATTTTCAGCCTCAAGTGCAGCCCTCTTTTTCCTTCTTACAGCACCAGTGGCTAATTCATTTTTATACCAATTTGATACGAAAATTAGTAATACAATTCCAACTGCTGCAAAGGCTGTAAAACCTAAAGAACCAATTTGACCGAGCGGAACGAAAATTAATGCTGTAAAAATAGGTGCTAGAGAATTCCCTGTATTTCCCCCCACTTGATAAATCGCTTGTGCTAAACCTCGTTTTGCACCGGCTGCCATGTAAGCAACACGAGCGCCCTCCGGATGAAAGACCGCGGAACCTAATCCAATAAATAAAACAGAAATAATAACAACTATAAAGTTCGGTGCAAATGCGAGTCCAATCATCCCAAGCATACTCGAAAACATACCGAGCGGTAATAAAAATGGTGACGGCTTCTTATCTGAATACATCCCAAAAACCGGCTGCATAATCGATGACGTCATATTTAACGCAAACGCAATCCACCCTACTTGCATATAGGATAAATTCATCGTTTTTTCCAAAATAGGAAACAACGCTGGCACAACTGCTTGCATCGAATCATTCAAAAAATGTCCGAAACTAATCGCAAATAATATTCGATATATCGTCGGTGTTTCTACTGTATTTTTTTGTGAAACTGCCTGCATATGTGTATTTCTCCTTCCTGTACAAAATATATATTTATTACAGTTAGTTTGAGACTCCCACGACTAAAGTCGCAAGCCCGAATCCTTACGGAATTACGGGTGGGATTCTTGAATGACTAAACGTTCGCAGTCCATTTCTGTTTTGAACAGCCTTCAAGATGAGGGCATCTCATTGCCCCTCCTAAACCAGACCATATAGGTGCTTAGGCTGATTGACTGTTACCATCAATCACAGTTGCGTAGCGAATATTCATCGCCCCAACGATGTCACGGTGTGTCTCAAACCCACATTGACACTTGTACTTTCTGTCTTGTGCCCTGTTCTTTTCAGCGCATTTCGGACAGCTTTGACTTGTATAAGCTGGATTCACATATTCAACCTGAATATCAGCTAATATCGCTTTATATTCAATAAATTTTGACAAACGATAGAATGACCAAGTGTGTAGGTTTTTTTCGTTTTTACGGCTTGTTCTTGCCGTCTGTCTTATATTCGTTAATTGTTCTAATCGAATGACAGAAATATGATTTGCAATCGCAAAATTAATGATTTCACGACTTATTTTATGATCTTTATCTTGCATCCATCTTTGTTCTTTATCATCCAATCGCCGAATAGCATTCACTTTTTTGGCTTTTCCTAATTTCTTACGAATACACCGAAACTTACGCTTCTTACATTTGTTTTGCCTACCATTTCCAAAAAAACGAATCTTATCATCCTCTGTGATTGCTACTGCGGGGACCTTGAGACCTAAGTCTACTCCTAAAATTTTCGTTCCTGTCCTTTTATTTGTAGGAAGTGTGACAGATATTTGGGCTATCCACTTATTCGATTTCTTTGTGATGCGAAGTGTGCCTAATTTATGTTTTAATAGATTCAGATTGCGATTGTTTTTATCGCTTAATAAAGCTCGGATTTTTACACGAGTCGACTTTCCATTTACCTTAAACGGAATTGAAATATGAGTGGCGTCAAACAAATAATTTTGATTGTTCCATATACAAACAGGCCTCTTTAAAATCGGAATGATTTTATAATTGCTTTTCTTTACTTTTGTAGCAAACAAACTTTTCGCGTCTTTGATTGCTTGATTCTTCACCGTACTTGGAATATTTGCTTCGATATCTTTTGTGCTTTTTTTCGTACTTTTCTTTGCTTTAACCATTTCTGATACAAGTGTATTTATAACTTTGATATATTCGTGACTACTTTGTTCTAATAAACGGATTTGCTCTTTTGTTGGAATCAATTTCACTTTCACTGTTAGGGTCTGTGACATACGTTTCATCCCCTTGTTTTTTGATTTTCAACATCGTTCATTTGATACATTTCTAGCAATAGAAACAAAATAAGAACGTGTCCATAAACTTTACAACTACATGAGGTGAGGAGATTTTCCTCTCAAACACTTTGAAACGTACTTCTATCATCGTTGATTCTAGTTACAATGTATCATTTACTTTCGAAAAATTACAACAAAAAGACTCGAAGAAACTACCTATACTTTGGATACTTAAAGTACCACGAACCTTGCGATTTTCAGTGGCACTCCGTATCCAACCTCACTTTCATCCCATGCCTAAAGGCGATGGGCTTTCTCGTTCGGAAAGGGCTGCAATAAATTTAGACTTTAATCAGAATAAATTCTGAGTTTTGAAACATTTCTATTCTATACTGGTTTCATTTCTTTTTCCAGAAATTCAACTTCTAAAAAAATATATTTTTTCTATGTGCTTTGTCGGATGTATTCATATGAACTCTTTGTATTTTCTTTTATACTAAGGCAGGACGAAAGGAAGGCTTGCAATTATGAAGAAAAAGACGATCCTAAAACATATTAGGATCGCCTTTTTTTATTAAATAGAAAAACGCTTATATTTCTCATAATCACTCGTCTTACATTCTAGTGCCATTTTCGTACCTTCGTTTTCATAACTCGTAGATAAAACGTGTGCATGATTGTTGAAATACGAAACTACCTGCCCTTGATCATACGGAATTAACATTTCACACGTCGTATACTCTTTATAAATGTGTGAGCGAACTACTTCTACAAGCTCTTTAATTCCAACATGTTTCTTCGCAGATAGATAAACGCGATCTTCTTGCACTTTCGGAATTTCAACATCTACCAAATCTGATTTGTTATATGCATAAATCGTCGGGATATTTTCCACGCCAATTTTCTTTAACGTTTCATTTGTAATATCAATTAATTGCTCATAATTGGGATTTGAGTAATCTACAACGTGAATAAGTAAATCTGCTTCCGCCACTTCCTCTAGCGTTGAACGGAATGCTTTCACAAGATGATGCGGTAATTTACTTACAAATCCAACAGTATCCGTTAATAAAAATGATTTATTATCCGGCAAATCAATATTTCGTACAGATGTCTCTAACGTCGCAAATAACATATCTTTTTCAAATACTTGTTTTTCTACAGTACCATTAAAAATTTCAAGCATTGTATTCATTATCGTTGATTTACCTGCATTCGTATATCCTACTAATGATACAACTGGCATTTCATTTTTCTTACGTTGTTTACGCTGCGTTTGACGCTGTGCAACAAGTGCCTCTAATTCTTTATTTAGAGCTGCAATTTGTTCTTCAATTTTACGACGGTCTAATTCCAACTTCTTCTCACCGACACCTTTATTTTTCGTGCCAACTCCCCCGCTCTGTCTTCCTAACGATTCACGAAGACCGATTAAGCGAGGCATCATGTACTGAAGATGGGCCACTTCTACTTGCAACTGCGCTTCTTTCGTTTTCGCACGCTGCGCAAAAATATCCAAAATTAAAATGGTACGATCAATTACTTTACAATCTAAATCCTCTTCTAAATTTCGAATTTGTGAAGGAGATAATTCGTCATTAAAGATGACCATATTTGCATCTGCTTCTTTCACATACGCTGCTACTTCTTCAATCTTCCCTTTTCCAATATAATGCGACGGATTTACTCGTTGTAAATTTTGCGTCACTTGGCCGATTACTTCCACATCACAAGCTTCCGTAAGACTTGCTAACTCTTCCATCGAATATGCAAAATCAGCTTCCTTACCTAAATTTACTCCAACTAATATTGCTCTTTGTAATAATTCTTCCATATATTTATTCCTCCATTTCGATTACGCAAAATAAAAAACACAGGTCACTGCCTGTGTTTTTGTAAACGGATAAGGGTTCACCAAAGAAATAGAAGAAAGCAGTGCTTTCGTCCTATACATGGTCAAAAAGTCCCAAGATAGTATACGTATCCAACAAGTGTTCACCTATACTATCCCATTCTATTTATAAAGGCAAAACAAAAAGAGGGCGTATTCGTCCCTCCCTCTTTTTCACATATAAGCTTAATAAAGGGTTCCTTTAAAATAGGCAGACCAATCCCGTTCACTCTGTACACAGACAGAGCCTTTGAGCGCTATTCAATTATCGGCACAAAGTATTGAGACGTAATCTGATTAAGATCAAAGGAAGCCCCTCCGTTCATTTTAAGTTACATAAAGTGTAGCATAAGTAATTCGCTTTCACAAGATTAAACCACCTATAGAAACCGAAAGAAAATCTTTATATTTTTACTTTAATCGTCATTTTTTGCGAGTTCTTCTCACAATAAAAATAACAACAGCAATTAACAATAACACACCTATAGAAATGATAGTTACTTGCCACCAACTTAAACCGCTTACCATTTCATCTTTTAAATCCACTTTCTTCGTCGGAACAGACTCTTTTGCAATATGACGTAAAGCCATTTTCTCTATCTCTGCCTCATCTAATCTCTTCGTTCCACTGCAGCTAGATGTCTCCAACAGTTTCACTTCTCCTCTATGAGAAGTGAACACTAGGTACTCTCCTCCCTCTGCAAAACGAAACGCACAACTACCACTACTGCTTGTATATATAATAATTTGCGAAGAACTTGTCCCTTTCCAAATTTTCTTCACTTCAAATAATGTTTTCATTCTTCCGTCCTTCTCTTGAACTTCTAATACCTTACCTTCAAACACTACATCATTTTGTTGTAACCTCTCTTCTGGTGATGCTTTAGTACAATCACAAGCATAAGATTTCTCTGGTAAAATAAAATAAGTAAAGCTACAAATTAAAACAAGAGACAATACATATACGATTCTTTTCAAGAATCTCAAACCCCTTCATTATCAAGTTTAGAAGCTTTCCGTATATTATTTGGATATCACTCCTCAAATCCCTTTCCGTTTATTAAAATATATTAATTTTATTAAACAGAAAATCTTTATCAATATTTTTACGATCTAATATTAGTATCAGATTATAAAAAATAAGTTAGGAGATGTTCTTATGAATTCTCAATCTCGTATTACTGCAATTGGTACTTATGTTCCAGATCAAATATTATCTAATAACGATTTAGAAAAGAAGGAAAATTAAATAATGGAGATACACTTTTACTGTAGGGATTTGGCGATGGATGTATGCATTTAGGGCTTATTGTGGAGTGGGATTTAAACTGAAATTTCCTTTTATACAACTAACGTTACGGTAAATGAAATTATATCAACGATTCCAGTTAGACTATTAGTTGATCACAAAAAAGCGGCATTCAAAGATTGATTATCTCCCTTTGAACGCCGCTTCTTTTATCTGAATTTTATTTACCTGTCCGAGACCATATCACAACTGGAATAAGCAGTAAGGCTACAGCCCCTCCCGCTAATGATAATGCCTCATAACTTGAATTAGCTACTACCATACCTGACATCGCTCCACCAGAAGCTCCAGCTAACGCAACAAATACATCTATTTTCCCTTGTGTTTTTGCACGTGTAGAAGGTATAGTTGCATCAACAATTTGAGCTGTACCACTTATTAAACCGAGGTTCCACCCTAACCCAAGTAAAGACAGAGCAACAATTAATAATAGTAAAGAATCACTCGGCGCTATCGCAGCTATGACACCCGCCGCTAGTAAAATTACTCCACCAGCTATACTCATCGTAGTTCGGCCGATTTTATCAATTAACATTCCTGTAACGAGAGACGGAAGATACATTGCACCTACATGAAAACCAATTACAAGCCCTATTGCACTTAAACCATGACCATGATGCCCCATATGAACTGGCGTCATCGTCATAATCGCAACCATCACTATTTGAGTAAGTATCATTACGATTGCTCCAACAGTAACACCACGTTTATTTTCTATCATTTCTTCTGTTACTGGTTGCCCTTTATATGTATGTTCTTGTTTATATGTTTCTATTATGTTAGCAATAATTAACGGATCTGGACGAAGCATAACAAAAAGTACAAGACCCGCAAGTATAAATGCCGCTGCTGATAATATGAACGGACCAGCAAGGTTAGGAATTCCAATTGAATGGGCAAAATCTCCCATTACGCCTACTAAATTTGGACCAGCTACCGCACCAAAAGTCGTCATAACCATCGTAATACTAATAGCAGTTGCTCGTTGTTTCTTATCTGCTAAATCGGTGCCAGCATAACGAGCTTGTAGATTCGTCGCTGTACCCGCACCATATATGAGTAAAGAAACTAGTAATAGAATAATACTATTTGTTAACGCAGCCAATACAACTCCAATAGCTCCTAGTCCTCCTACTATAAACCCTGTTGCAAGTCCTATTCGGCGACCATATTTTTGCGATAACTTCCCAACAAAGAAAGCCGCTACCGCAGATCCCATTGTAAACATAGCAGCCGGTAATCCTGCATACGCATCCGTCCCAAGCATTTGCTGTGCAAGAAGTGCACCTACTGTAATACCAGCAGCTAACCCCGCTCCGCCAAACATTTGTGAAATACTTACGATTATTAACGTTCGTTTATATAATTTTTGTTGCTCTTCTTCTGTATACATACGCTTACTTATTAAAACATCTGCTGTATCTATCATTTCCTCACCCTCCCTATGAAACTAATATCTCTTGTTAATGTACTATAAAACAACAAAATCCCAAAATTTAAAGCGCTTAAATTTATCCATATTTCGTTACTCCTACACCTTAAATAATGCTAAGTTCCTTTCGTGAAGAAACTTAGCAAAAAAATTATTGTTTCCAAATAATGATTAAAGTGTGATTTATTACAAATACCATTCCAAGAATAATAGCTAAGGTTATTTGATCAACAACATATAGAGCAAGTGAGGTAACTCCAAACAATATGATTTCCAACATAAACCTATATGGTTCTGGCAGTTTTAATGATGCTTTAGGTGCAATGAAAATCCCCCATATTGTCGCAAAAAGTAGTGGTGAGCCAATTCCAAAAATAAATTTCACATATACACTTTCCCAAAATTGAAAGCCCGAGTAACATAGTGATGCAAGAGCACATAATTCTAGAAAAAATCGAATCGCTAAATTTATAGGTTTTATAAACATTTAAAGAACACCCCTTTGAAAAATATATTTAAAATCCTATGAAAATAATATTATGCATCCGTTATTTGAACTTGATACGTGCCCATTCATGACATGTAAAAAACAATTATACATCTTATTAATATTATTCAGTTTATCTTTCTAAACTTCGAAAACTTGATCTTGACGGATAATGAATGAAAGCAAATACTTAATGACAGTGATACATATGCCTATAATCACAAAATAAAGAACTCCACGGTTTACGTTTCGCCCATTACCGAGGAGTTCCCAAAATAACTCTATAAATTTTTTTGACAGCTAACGTTCCATAATTAAAATGCGATTCATATTTAGCCTATTCCCCTACTACTCTTTCTTAAAGCTTCCCCTTCCTAAAACAACAAACTTACTACAGCACAAACTAAAATAATTGGTACACTCGCTTTATATAAATATATAAAATACTTCCAACTAAAAAGCTGTCTTGTAATTTGGTAAAACCAAATTACAAGACAGCTTCCCTTCATATTTCCTATACAAACCTTTTTACTATTTGACTCCTGCATCTTGCACAGATTCAATTTTCTTTTTCTTTCCTTCTTTTATTTCATTATAATAAGAAGGTAATTCTATATTATGCTCTAAGAAATAATCCTCAATCAATGAAATAATTACTTTCAATGTTTTCAAACGGGCGTATAATTTATCATTACTCGCGATAATATGCCATTTTGCATTCGGCTTATTTGTATTTTCAAACATGTCTTCCATTGCTTCGACATACTCATCCCATTTTTCACGATTACGCCAGTCTTCGTCTGTAATTTTCCATCTTTTAAGAGGGTTGTTCTCTCTTTCTGTAAATCTCTTTAACTGTTCGTCTTTACTAATATGATAGAAAAACTTTCCTATTATGTAATGATCATCAGTTAATAGTTTTTCGAAATCATTAATTTCACCATACGCTCTCGTCCACTCTTCTTTTGTAGCAAAACCTTCAACACGTTCAACTAATACACGCCCATACCATGAACGGTCGAATATAGTAATTTGCCCGCACTGAGGAAGTTTCCGCCAAAAACGTTGCAAATAATGATACCGTTTTTCATGAGGAGCAGGCGCGCCAATTGGATTTACTTGAAACCCACGTGGATCAAGGTGTTCCGTCACTCGCTTAATCGCTCCGCCTTTTCCTGCTGCATCCCAACCTTCCATAACAAGCATAACAGCTATTTTTTCTTCTTTTAAAATTTGCTGTAGTGCCAATAAGCGCATTTGATATTTTTCGAGTTTTTTATTGTACTTAGATTTTGATTCAATTTTTTTCGTTAAATCTACTTTAGCAAGATGCTCTTTTTCCATCAAACGAATCCCCCTTGTTATATGACAATGTTATTTTAACATATTTATTGGTAATATTTTCATATTAATATTTCTTTTAACTAATACTCGTACCCCTCCACCTATATCTATCTTTTATAAGTTGGACGCTACTTTATATTAATAAATTAATCCCCTGATATGCTTTTTCGTATCCTTTAGCAAGCATTTATTATTAATCAAAAAAACAAAATAAGGAAACTATGCCGAAAAATCTCTACACAGTTTCCTTGTTTTTTTAAATGTGCGTGTGACATACTTGGGAAGATTAATAACGAAAAGATAGGAGCTCTATCGATTCACTTATACTACAAACGAATTACAGCCGGAATATCTCCTTCTCGTAAAAAGTAAGCAAACACTGTAAATCCAATAATTAATATTGAAAATAATGTTATTATAATTCCACCTGGTAGTATTAGAAAAATAGTATTCAAGCTACTCTTCATAGGGAAAGCAATCGAGTATATTCCTAGCAGAAGACTGATTATAGCAATAGCCACATAAACCACTACCGCATACCATGGATTGAGTTCCAATAAAACAACAGAAATAAATATATACGAAAATAACAGTTGTAGAAACATGCTGCTTCCCATACTTACTAATTCTTTCAATATACCCTCCCCTAAACTACATGGTATATTATCTTAAAAAGAGAAGATAATAACAAATAAATCCTTTAAAGAATGGGAGCTCTCTAAAGATGAAACGAAAAATATTTTCTCTCTTTGCACTAATCTGCTTAGCACTACCAATACAAGCTAGTGCATACACATTTCAATCACTACCAATTGCGTCAAAGTCTAAACAGTGGTATATCGAAATTGACAAATCTCATAACTCAAACAAGCAAGCCGTGCAGCCAAAACAAGGTGTATATGATACGTATAGTTTACTCTTAAAAAATATTGGTAATGATGTTGCAAATGTATCGGTGGAAATACTTGATAACACACCTACATCTAAAGCTACCTTTAATCCTACTTCATCTAATAACAACGTTTCAAAAAGTCATACAAGCTTTGACTACATGGTATTCCCATTAGACTTTAATAGCCATAATTTTAAAGTTGTCATTACTTGGGAAGAAAAGAATTTCTCTTACAACGGTCATCCAGTACATGAGAGTAAAAAAATGAAGCAAACATTTGTGTTTAATGAAGAGTAAGTCCTAATTTGATTAGGGCTTACTCTTTATTTACAAAACCCGATTGAATTGCTTCTGTCACTTCTTTTGCAATATGTATTTTTGTAGCGTCTACACATATTTTTTTGTCCCAAACATGTACGGAAGGCTCTTCATTAGACAAATGCTTAATTAAGATGAATCGATTATATGTCATTTTATTTTCTATAGGAGTAGCAATATACACCGTGAAATTCCTTGCTTCAAATACCTTTTCTCCCAAAACGTATTTACATCCCAACTCATGTACTACTAAATCATGTAGATTTTCTATAGTCATATACCATCCCCCCCTTTTTGCCTACATAATCAATCGAACCGCCGAATACTTGGTACAGACAATGCCATTCCAATTGTTATGAGTACTAAAATAGCTAGCATTATAATTGTTATCTTTCCACCTATTACAGTAGCTAACCAGCCTACAACCACATATCCTAATGGCAATAAAGCAAATGAACCTAACATATCAAGGCTTGCCACTCTTCCAAATGCTTCTTCTGGTACAAGCTCTTGTAAACTTGTTTCCCAAATGAGCCCAAATATCATAATACCGAATCCTTCAATTGCCATTAATCCAATTAAGACAGGTGCCCAAGAAACGAAAGGCATAATTAATAGTGCCATTCCACTTATTAAAACACCGCCATACGCAAGTAATCCTCTCTTATGCCACTGCTGCCTCCCACCAAAAATTAGCGCTGCAATTACAGCTCCAGCACCAGAAGCAGCCATACCCAATCCATATACGTAAGCTTCAAAATGATGATGAACATTAAACAACCATGGAATTAATACAACGATAATGCCTGCATAACAAATATTAACGAAAGAAAAGACTAGAATAGTAATCCACAACCACGGATGGCTTTTTAGAACAAGAATCCCTTCCATAAAATCTTGTTTGTAATTGACTTTATTTCTTTCAAATTTCTGTATTTTATTAAACTTTATTTCTTTTAAAAATAATAAACATAAAAATGATAACAAATACGTTGCTGCATCTAGTCCGAAGCCTATCCCTGCAGATGTAACTGATACTATTAACCCACCAAGTGCTGGGCCAATTAATCGTATTCCTTGATTACTCATTTGCGTTAATGCATTAGCTGCATTTCGAATTTCCGGTACAAATACTTTCGCTCTTACAGCTGAATATGCCGGCTGAAATATCCCTTCCATAAGTCCATATAATGCAACAAGTACATATAAAAGTGGAATTGTTAAAATGTCCATAAATATAAGTGTTGCAACTAATAGCATTAATATACAGCGGATTATATCTGTAAATAACATCAATTTCACTCGGTCAATTCGATCCACGACTAATCCAGCAAACGGTAACGCAAGAATATTAGGAAGCATGTACATTGCCATAGTCATTCCCATTACAATTGTTGAACCGGTTAATGAATACACAACGACTGGCAAAATAACCATCGTTATCGAACTACCTAAAGTCGAAAGTAATTGCCCAATCCATAAAAACTTAAAGTGTGGTGACACTTTAACTGGCAATAACAATTTACCGACATAACCTAAAGCTTTCTCTGTTGGTATTTCTCCTTGCATATCTCTCTCCTCTTTTCAAATGATTATAGACTTTATAACACATAACTGAAAATTAATAATATTCCATTTTTAATTATATAAGAAACTATTATGTTATGGTAAAATTATCAAGAAAAGATAAAGGAGATTACATTATTATGCCTCAAAATTCTCATAACATCGAGCACCGCATCTATACAATGTGTATGATCCAGCGAAATAATGACGCTTTACTTATAAAACGCCCCGACCATCGAGGTTTTCCTGGCTACATAGCTCCTGGTGGAAAAGTAGATTTCCCAGAAAGCATATTGCAAGCTGCTATACGAGAATCGAAAGAGGAAACCGGACTCCACGTTTCTAATTTAATTTTCAAGGGGTTAGACGAATATGTAAATCCTAAGGAAAATGTTCGATATATGGTATTTAACTATTGGACAGATTCATTTGAAGGTGAACTCCTTTTGAATCCTCCTGAAGGCGAATTATTATGGGTATCAATTGATGAAGCACTAAATCTTCCCATGCAAGAGTGGTTTAAAGAAAGATTCCCATTATTTTTTGAAAAAAGCACTTTCGAAATTCAACGTGTTTGGGATCGTGACTTAGATAAACAAGTTGCTATGACAATTACCCATACATAAAAAGCTTGGAATCTCTCCAAGCTTCTCTTACTTCTCCTCTATTTTCTTAATCTCATAATCAATTTCTAAAAACTTGACTCCGAATATCCACATTCTATGGTGAGCTGTTAACATTTGGTTCGCGCTCTCTTTAATGATAAATGTCTCTGCTAATGGTAAACGTATTGTAAAGAAACGAGTATATAAATAAATCCCCTCATCTCCCCTGCCATTCTCTCTTAACTTACTTGTAATGATTAAAGCATTATCATCATTGCATAACTTCAAAATACCAGTCATATTCGAATATGGTAAAGGTAATGCGATATTCATATATGTATCTTTCTTGTATGTATGCTTTGAATAAAGAGCTACAAAAATTGTCTCCCCTGCTTCATTTTTTCTTAGCCAAGCCCTTACATTCTCTCTTCCATCCTTCTCATCTATTACCCCAATGATAGAGCCATGCATCGTTTCCCACTTACCGCCCATTCCTAAATGTATTTGTCCTACACGCTTACTCATTTTCTCATAGCAAAATGCAAGCGGGCGGAACCAACGATTCCATTTTATATGCGATTGTAACTCATACTCTTTTGTATTTTCATAGAAACGAGTAATACTTAAAGGAATCTTCGTCACGTCAAATGCCTCACTATGAAAATCATTCATTTTATCAACTAAACCTTTGTATTCCTTGCTATCTATTAAATTTCTATTATGTAAAAATGCTTCACCAACTGTCGCATTTCCTCTTAACCTGCTCATTGGTTTCCCGTAATATTTATAGTTCGGAGTACTCTTTTCAATCATCCAGCCGACAAATGCTGGTAACGCTACTCCAATTCCATTGACAACACCGTGAATCCAAACCATTTGAGCAATTGTAATCGTCATTACATGTTTCAAATTCCCATATGAATATATAAGTGAAAACATAATTGTTACCATGAGTGTGCTAGACGATATGATCAGGAGAACCTTTGCATGAATAGCATTAAATTTCGTGCGCCAAACATAAATCCCATAACCATAAATAGCACATAAATATATGAACACTGCAAAAAATTCAAATATCCTTGAGTATGTAATTCCTATCGCAACTGTCATAGGTGAAATGACTATGATAAACATAATAGCATCATACACTTTACTTCTCTTTTCTCTTTTCCTCCCTATTAAACCCGCTGATAATGGTAATAAAAACGCCGAATAATGAAAGTGTGCCGCTGTAAGTAAAACAATGTCAGAACTAAAGTGCATAATTGAAACCTTTGCTACTGAAGCAAAAAACCAAAAACCACCTAAAAACAAATAAATAAACGCACTATCTATAGCTACTTCTTCTAGAGGCTTCCATCCTCTTTCTAGCAATCTACTTACACCAAATAATGCAACGATTCCTGTATATACAAACCAAAGTAGTGCAAAGAAAAAGTGATTTGTTACGAAAGCTAGCATTGCACTAACTGCTGCAATTGGATATAAAAGCGATACAAATTTATAAGATAATAAATACGATCCATTTCTTGTTTTCTTATCAATAATGCAAAATGACATCGGTATAAATAACAAAATAGATAACAATATGATTGCTTCAACAGGATTTACATTCGACCACTCGTATATTAGAAATATAATATAACAAGCAAACCCAAATAGTATATTCTTCATCTCGTTTATTTCCTTTCCACAAATGTTCCCTTATATGAAAATAACGAACCAATTAACGGATTCCGTACTTGTACATGAATTCGAAAACATTGCAGTGCATCATCATAACTTTCAACAATTTTTGCCTCTCCATATAAAAATTTTGGTAACGGGAGTTTTCTACCAAACATATAAAACCATTGTTTCTTTGAGGAAATATGTATCCCGCCTTTTTCATCAATATAGAAATTCAATGTAGAAACGAGTATATGTGGCTCGCCAAAATAATCTACAATTTCATTATTCTCTTCATCCAACTTCATAACAGCGTTAAAATATCTTTTCTTATTATGAAAATAAAAAGTACGATTCCACCGTACAAATTCTTTCCCCTGTCCATCTCGCTCAGCGGTATTATGTATCACAAACGGAACTTTTTGCCCTCGCTCAGAGAAAAACATACGGAACTTCGATGTAATTTTTAATATTAATTTAACGAAAAAAGATCCTCCATAAATTTCATCCATTTCCCCTTCCCCAATAAAGCTATTTTCCTTTGTTATCGCATATCGTTCCTGCAATTTTGGATGAAGCCTTTTATAAGAATCCCCTAATAATCTTTCATAAATATTAACCATATACTTATCCCTTTCTCGTCCTCTTGCAATTTTTTGCGCTTGGCAAATTAGTGCTATTTATATAACCGACAATCGATAACCCTATTAGAAGAAAATTTAATGTAATCGGATTAAACGGTTGCGTAAAACTTGTGATATTCGTAATTCCTGCCGCAATTGTTAAGGCGATTAACATAATAATATGCCCTATAAATAATTTTCGTTTTGGAAGTGGCAATAGCCATATCACACCCAATATTATTTCTAGAAATCCAACTATTTTAAGCATAAAAATACTATTTTCATTCGATCCGATTAGTACAGAAAGCATCTTTACTTCTTCTGAATGAGTAAACATCAATTTCGGTACAATCCCTTGATATAACCATACGAAAGCAAATAAAAAGCAAACTAGCCAATACGTCATCGTTCTTCTAATTAGCAACTTAGGATGAAGTCCCTTTTCTAACCATAATTTTAAAGCATCAAAACTCCATGCTGTCGCCCAACCTAATAGTGGACGAAAAACATATAAATCTATCACATTTCCTATACGACCAAATCTCGTATCATAATCATATTGCGTTTCAAAATGAATATGTTCTTCATTCGGTGTATACTTCCAATAACCACGCCCTATTTGTATAAGTGATAATTGATTGTCTGTCCAAAATTTTAAAGAGGAAATGCGTTCTCCAGTTTCTTTTCTTATTTCACCTATCGATTCCCCTTCTCCGGCTATTTCAAGTCCAAATCCGATCTTTGTTTTATATAAAAACTTCTGTGGTTCTCCCTCTTTTTTTTCTAAATACGAAATCTCAGTAAAACGAGCATCCCACTCTGTATGTATATCAGGCTCTTGTGTATATGCCCATAGTTTCTCCATTGTTGTGTTCATTTCTGTGGCTACATAAATAGGCTTTTTCTTCCCCATCCCATGCGCTATATTTTCAATGTACATGCAATGAATCGATTTTGCTACATTTTTCACAAACTAATTTAATAAAAAGATAGAATTTCAAAAAAATACAAAAAACACTTGATTCCCTGAAAAATTTAAATTATTATAAAACAAATGTTACCAACAACTTCATAAATCATACACTCTCGCCTAAAACGTGAGATAGAGGTTGCAACGCTTATAAGTATTCTAAAGGAGACACAGAGATGTCTATGATTTTAGAGGAAAGGAAGTGTTGCCGAAATTGATAAATTTCTCTGCATTTATCAATTGGGGCTGTTTTCGAATAGAAACAGAACTGTCATATGTACAGACGTGTACGTATGAAGAGCTATCTACAAAAAAGAGATATCATTTTTATGATATTCCTTTTTTGGCGGTTTTTTTATTAGCTCCGTTTTCTGTTTCCCTTTTCCTGTAACAGCACCATCCTCACTTATTTGAGATGGTGTTTTTTGTTTTTCTCTCTGGTAACTACAGGAATATTGGGATTTGTATATGTCCTAACCTATTCTTAAAAATGGACGAAAGAAGGAATTCGTAATGGAAACGATTGTACAAAAATTTGGCGGTACTTCTGTCGGAAGCGTCGAACGCATTCAACATGTAGCAAATTTAATTATTGAAGAATATGAACGAGGACATAGTATTGTCTCTGTCGTTTCAGCAATGGGAAAAAGTACGGATAAACTTGTAGCACTTGCTAACGCTATTACTGAAAATCCAAGTAAACGTGAAATGGATATGCTCCTATCTACAGGAGAACAAGTAACCATTTCATTATTAACAATGGCACTACAAACAAAAGGTTATAACGCAATTTCATTAACAGGATGGCAAGCTGGTATTACGACAGAATCTGTACATAGTAGTGCACGGATTACTGACATTAACACTACTCGTATTCAGTCTCACCTTACTGAAGGCACGATTGTTATAGTAGCTGGTTTCCAAGGAATAAGTGAAGAAAATGAAATTACCACACTTGGTCGCGGTGGCTCCGATACGACTGCTGTCGCATTAGCTGCTGCACTAAAAGCAAAAAAATGTGATATTTATACGGATGTGACCGGCGTATATACGACTGATCCACGAGTTGTACAAGATGCTTATAAATTAGATGAAATTTCTTATGACGAAATGTTAGAGCTTGCCAACCTCGGTGCTGGCGTATTACACCCACGCGCTGTTGAATTTGCTAAAAATCATAATGTAATTTTAGAAGTTCGCTCAAGTATGGAACAAGAAAACGGAACAATTGTAAGGGGAGAATGTAACATGGAACAACAATCAATCGTTAAAGGTATTGCATTTGAGGATAATATTACACGCGTCACAATTAAAGGATTAGAACAAGGTGCACTTTCAACAGTTTTCTCTACATTAGCAGCAGCACATATTAATGTAGATATTATTATTCAAAGTATTACAAATGAAGGAACTGTTCACCTCTCCTTCTCAATCCATTCTAATGATTTAAGAGAAACATTAGAAGTATTGGAACAAAATCAAGAAGCACTTCACTACGAATCTGTAGAACATGAAAATCATTTAGCAAAAGTATCAATTGTAGGATCTGGTATGGTATCTAACCCAGGAGTTGCTGCGAATATGTTCACTACTTTAAAAGAAGAAGATATTCATATTAAAATGGTAAGTACATCAGAAATTAAAGTATCTGTCGTTATTGACCGTCTTCATTTAGTAACGGGTGTTGAAGCACTTCATCAATCATTTATGGCGAAAATTGAACCTTTAGTGCAAATGATTTAATTTCCACCAGTAAAACTTACAACAAATTATATGAATCTATTTCCTTCCTATATAAATAGAAAGCTGTTTGCATAGTGGAAAGTGAGAAAAAGGTTATTTAGTTTAAAATAAAGTCGTTTGAAGAACAATAAAATTGTTAAAAAACGGAAGCAAGTCATTCTATTCAACAATCGGGCAGTTATCTCCCACCTAACTTCCTCGCATTCGCCGAATTTTGAGGTGGGAGTCTTATTGCCCGCAAATAGCGGGATAAATTTTTACACATAAGGAGATAAAGACTATGGCAAACAACAGATTACTAAGAATGGACAATGTCAGCATCGTTGTAGAATCTCTTGATAACGCAATCTCTTTCTTCAAGGAGATTGGATTAAAACTCGAAGGGCGAGCTACTGTCGAAGGTGAATGGGCAGGTCGCGTAACTGGACTCGGTTCTCAGTGCGTAGAGATTGCTATGATGGTTACGCCAGATGGTCACAGCCGAATTGAACTTTCGCGATTTCTCACCCCACCTACTATAGCAGATCACCGGACAGCTCCTGTAAACGCCCTCGGTTATCTGCGCGTCATGTTCACCGTCGAGGACATTGACGAAATGGTATCCAGACTTACTAAGCATGGTGCTCAGCTCGTTGGAGAAGTAGTTCAGTATGAGAACTCGTATCGACTCTGCTACATTCGTGGAACCGAAGGAATTTTAATCGGTTTGGCGGAAGAACTCGATAACAAATAAGTAAGTGATGTTTTATAAAAAGCCTTTACTGAAATATTCATTACTGAATTAAAAATATTTGAAGCACATTCTTACTCCATAAAACTTAAATTTTCAGCCCCGTCCTAACTTTAGAACGGGGCTATACTCGTTTGAGCTTTTAAAATTAAATAACTTTATTATCATTTTACACATAGATTTCAAGAATCTATACAAACAGCTTTTTAACATATTACCTATATCTAAAAATCATTATAAAACAATTAGATTATTCGCAATACCTTTTCCTAGGAAATATAACGGACTCTTCTCACTTCTTATCATATATATCTTTCCCTTTAAATAACGAGCGAAATTCATTCAAAATAACTTTCTTCACGTCGGAATAAAAGACCATCATGAATAGCGCAGCCCCTAATAAAATCTCTTGAATTCCTTCGTAATCAATGAAAGCACTCATAATTAGCAAACCAAATCCAATATAAAAACCAAACTCATTCTCTTTCTCAAAATCCTCATCTTCTTCATCAATATGTATTTTCTCTTTAAAGTTTTGATTCCCTTTTATTAATTCATCGAGCGTAACGTTGTACATTTCGCTCAATAAAATTAAATTATCAATGTCAGGGTAACTTTTATCATTTTCCCACTTATCCCGCTTTAACAGGCACTAAATCCCATCGTAGCTTTTAAATACATCAAGGAAGCCAGATGGGATTAACTGCCTATAAAAGCCCGATTGGTTCAACTAATAATCAGTGGGATAAATCGCTCCACTGATTAAAGTTTCACTTTATACACCGCTTGCCTAGTTACCCCAATTTTCTTTGCAACATCCTCTTGTGAAAATCCTTTTGATTCTCGTAATTTTTTTAATTGTTCTCCCAAGTTCATAACGCCCCCTCCTTTAACAAATTATTACATAAAAGGAGATAAAAAAGAAAGAAACTATTAGTAACACTCACTGTAAACCAGCAGTTTACACAATAAAAAAGGGAGAGTAACTCTATTTTCGAGCCACTCTCCCTCTCACTTATATTAAAACAAATGAATGTTTTCTTTCTTACAAGCTTCACGTAAATCATCAGGCCATACAGAAGATTGAACTTCACCGATATGTGCTTTACGTAAGAAGTACATACACATTCTTGATTGGCCGATACCACCACCAATTGTTAATGGTAGTACGTCTTCTAAAATACCTTTATGGAAATCATACTCACGTTTGAAGTCTTCACCAGTTTTCGTTAATTGCTCATCAAGTGCTTTACTATCAACACGAATTCCCATTGATGATAATTCGAACGAAGCTTGTAGTACTGGGTGCCAGAATAAAATGTCACCGTTTAATTTCCAATCATCATAATCGGACGCGCGTCCATCGTGCTTTTCACCTGAACGGAGTGCATCACCAATTCCAATAATAAAGACTGCACCGTGTTCTTTCGCAATTGCATGTTCACGATCTTTCGGTGTTAATTCTGGATATTTATCTTCCAGTTCTTGAGAAGTAATGAAAACAATTTCTTCTGGTAAATACTTTCCAAGGAACGGATACTTTTCAAATAAGTGATCTTCCAATTCTTTGAATATTCCATAAATTGTTTGTACTGTTTTTTGTAAGTAATCGATAGTACGCCATTCTTTTTGAACGATTTTTTCCCAATCCCATTGGTCAACATAAATGGAATGCGTTGCATCAAGTTCTTCATCACGACGAATCGCGTTCATGTTTGTATATAAACCTTCACCAGCTTCATATCCGTATTCATGTAATGCGAATCTTTTCCACTTCGCTAGTGAATGTACAATTTCTAATTCTTCTCCTGAATGTAACATATCAAATTCAATTGGGCGTTCTACACCGTTTAGGTGATCGTTTAATCCTGATTTTTTCGTTACGAATAATGGTGCAGATACGCGGAATAGTTCAAGTCGTTTTGCTAATTGATCCTCGAAAAATGTTTTAACTTCCTTAATTGCGATTTGAGTCTCTCTTACTGTCATTAATGATTGATACATGGTGGTTTCCTCCTAAAATGTTTGGATGTTGTGAAAAGAAGCCAACAAAAAAAGCCCTTCTTTCCCAAAAAACTGGGACGAAAGACTTTGGTTCCGCGGTACCACCCAAATTAGCAACAGAGGTTGCTCACTTATACAGTACGGAGATTAAAAAATCTCGATACTGTTCTTCTTGTAACGGCGAAGTTCCCGGCTAAGTCTACTTTCCTATAAAGGATTTCGGTTAGCGACTCCAGGAGGTTCTTCATAATAGGCTTCGTATCAGGCTCACACCGTCCCTGACTCGCTTAAACTACATCCTACTACTACTCGTCCTTTCATAGTCGTTTTATTGTCACATCTCTGAAACATTTTATTAATGATTATTCTATACAAAAAATAGATAAAGTCAACAAAAAGTTTCAAAAAATTTTTCAATTCTTTATTTTATGCCTTTACCGATTGTTCTTAATATAACATTTTTATTTCCTTTGTCTCTTCAATCCAAAAAACATTTCACTAATTGAAACTAACATATATACAACAACTAGTGTGATTGTTCGAAATATAGAATCCGCAGTATTTCTTATTATTTTCATTTTCTTTATAATTCCTTTCAGTTTACTCGCAATTTCATGATATACTATAGCATTCAAGCAGTTTGTTTTTATTTAAAGCAAGCATAGTCATTTATCGATAGTATTTTTCTAAAACATTGGCTATTATCAAATCAGATTTTTTATATAACGGAGTGATCATATGAGTAAAACGAAAGCAAAACCGAAAAAAGGTGTAGGACAAGGTACAGGAAGTAAAGGATGGAACCGTTGGCAATCAAGTGCGAAAAAGAAAGCTGCAAAACCATACAAAAGTAAAGGTACAAAGAAATAAAATAAATAGTGGGAGACGAACAACTCCCACTATTTAAAGTTTCACTTTATCTCTTTACTTTGTACAAAACAAAATATAATTATTACAACAAAAAAGCTATGCTTTCATCTCTATGAAAGCATAGCTTTTTCCATATTAAATCATAAGAATATCGCGGATTTCTTCCTCCGTAATAGAAGATAACTTCTCTTCTCCCGGCTCGATAATTTCAGCGATTAAATTTTTCTTACTCTCTTGTAACTCGTGCATTTTTTCTTCAATTGTTCCATGTGCTACTAACTTAATCACTTGCACTGTATTTTTTTGTCCCATTCGATACGCTCTATCCGCAGCTTGTTGTTCAACAGCTGGATTCCACCACAAGTCGTACAATATAACTGTATCTGCACCTGTTAAATTTAGTCCTGTGCCACCAGCTTTTAACGAAATAAGAAATAGATCCCCTTCTCCTTCGTTAAACCGATTGCATAGCTCTACACGTTCTTGCGCTGGTGTACTCCCGTCTAAATAAAAGTATGGAACTGCTTGACGATTTAATTCACGTCCGATTATCGAAAGCATCTTCGTAAATTGGGAAAAGATAAGAATTCTCTTCCCTGTACTTCTGCATTCCTCCAAAATTTCTAGCAGCTGATCAAATTTAGCTGAACTACCTTTATAGTCATCAACAAACAAAGCAGGATGACAACAAATTTGCCGTAGTCTCGTTAAACCAGCTAAAACCCGAATTTTATTTTTACGTAACGTATCTTTATCCAAATGTTTTAACGTTTCTTCTCTTAACTTTGCTAAATAAGCTGCGTAAAGCCTCTTTTGATCTGGTAAAAGTTCTGATGATTGTAAGTGCTCTATTTTTTCTGGGAGTTCGTGTAATACATCTCCCTTTAACCTTCTTAACACGAAAGGTTTTACCCGCTTCGCAATATCTTCACGTCTTAAATCGCCGAACTCTTTTCTTCCCGGTAATAATTCTGGGAAGACGACGTGGAAGATAGACCATAGCTCTTCTAATGAATTTTCTACAGGTGTTCCTGTTAATCCAAAACGGTACTCCGCCTGCACTGTTTTTACCGCTCTTGCAGTTTGCGTCGTATGATTTTTAAATGCTTGTGCTTCATCAAGAAATAGCGTATGAAATGGCTGCGCATATAACCTTATATCTCTTCTCAGTAAAGGATATGACGTAATGACAACATCAAATTTCGTTATATCTTTTAAAATTTTTCGGCGCTCTGCTTGATTTCCATCGGCAATAACTGCTCTAATATGTGGAGCGAATTTTTTCAACTCGCTAAGCCAGTTGTAAACGAGGGACGACGGAGAAACAACTAATATAGGCAGTTTCTTCTCTCGAATTTCCGGCAAAACAGAGTCTATAAAAGCAATACTTTGCAACGTTTTCCCCAGTCCCATATCATCAGCTAAAATGCCGCCAAAACGATAATAGGCAAGTGTTTTCATCCACTGGAATCCGTATGTTTGATACTCTCTCATTATCGCATCTAAGCCACTTGGCACCGCAAACTTCAGCTTTTTAGGGTTTTGAATGTTCTCTACCAATTCTTGAACGGACTCATCTAAACTTAATACGTTTCCTTCTTGCAGTGAATTCATCCATTTCACACTACGAATAAGAGGGACATCTATTTCTTCGCCCTTTAAAAATTCTTTTCGAATACTAGATTCTTTTATAAACTGATTAATATCATTAAACTCTTTACTCTCAAGTGATAGTAGAGCACCACTTGCTAAACGATAATATTTTCGTTTCTCCTCAAGAGCGACTAATACCCCTTTAATTTCTGCCTCTGGAATACCTTTTATATCAAAGCGGAATGATAACCAATCAATTCTCTCTTTCCTTCTAACTCTTATAAGAGGAGCTGTGTCTCCCTTATGAATTCGTAATTTGATGGCTGACGTCGCATAAATATCAACTAAACCTTTTAACGTTGGAACAGCATGATATAAAAAGTTATACTCAGCTTCTTCATTATGCATAAAATAACCGCCTTCCGTTTTCGCGAAGGCACTTTCACTCATAATTTCTAAAATCTCTTTTTCCTTTTTCTCATCACGATTAAAAACAGATGGCTGCCCATCCTCTTCTAACGGATTAATCACGACGTTTCCATAATGAAATTCGAGACCTGCTAACAAACGATTTTTCACTCGATCTAAATACAATTTTGCTTTTAGCGAAGGCGTTTCCACACAATCTGATACTACCTCATCTATTCGCACAGTTCCTAGCTTCATTAACCCTGGTACAACTTTTGCTACAAAGTGCTCCATCTTATCTGCTGGAATATACAATTGGTTACTACTAGAACGATTCATCATTTTTTGTAATTCGATAAGCCGCTTACAATCCTCAGCGTTCAACTGATACAGTTTCCCTCCAAATAGAGCATAACTATACGTATCCATTACTTCTACTTGTTGTAAGCCGTCAATATAAAGTGTAAACCCACCGTTACTTCCTTTATTAAACTCAAAATGTAAAGGAAGTAGCCCTTTTGAAATTTGTAAACCGTGAAAAGATTTTCCATCTTGATTAAGTCCCACAAACTCAACTTTAGAAAGTAAAGAAAGCATATCCTTCCATAAAGCTGGCGGTATTAAAATCATACTATCATCTTGTTTTGCATGTACTTCCAGTGTATCCTCATACATTTTTTCATTATGATAAATTTTAATGAGCTGCTGAATAATCGCATCCGTTTCTTGCTTAAAGCTATGTACATCCGGTGTATATGTAAATTTATTCGAACAATTATAGGACTCTCTTTTCTCCACATTGGAAAGAAATTCTCTAATATGATTTACAAAATACATCTTGGCGAGTTTAAACTGAATACCTAGCAGTGCCCCACCATTTTTCGTAACTACTGGCGTACATATAAATTCAACATGAAGTATTTCACGTGTATCAAAACGGTGTTGTTTACTTTTTGGTCTTAATGGTTTTTCTGCAAATAAATGAAACATCCCGCTTGTTAATTGATCATTTCCACTCATATTTCCGCTACTAATAGGCACCATTCCACCGGTTTGCTGATTATAATTTATTTGTATCAATACTGCCGCAACATGTTGACAGTATGTTTGAAAAGACGCTAACGAAGGACAACTACATTTCGCAACAACATCACCTTTTTTAGCTTTTTCTACTGTAACATGAAAATCTTCGTTCCCTTTTACCGTCGCTTCGCAAATTTCTTTATTTTCATCATAATGATTTATTATTACTTTATTTGATTTATAATAAGCTTCGCCTCTTTTATATGAGGTTTCTCCGCATACTTCTTTAATAATCGATTTATTTAATGTAAAACCCATTGTTTTGACACTTCCTTACTTTAAAACCAGTTTCTCTTAACTAACATTTTACATGCTCCAAGAGAAAATATAAAATGTAGATTTAATAAAAAAAGATGCTTGTATATAAGCACCTTTTTTCACTCTATCTCCATCAACCTTTTCGCCTCAAAATACAACACTTGAATAAATTTCTTCGTATTAATTCGTATATGGCCAGAAGTTGCTACTTCATCCTTTGTCATTTCTGTCATTCGTTTTCTAACTACAGTGAAATCAAAAAATTTCGGAGCATAGCTTTCAAATTTCGGATTTGAAAAGTCTGTTAATCCAAGGGAAGCTAAGTGATTTAACGATTGATAAATCGCTCTACGTACCCTTTGTTCAGATGCTTTTCTCTCCTTATCTATATCTGCATCTGAAGCTATATTCTCTAATTTTCTTATAGTTATATGGTGAAAGATATCTTTTAGCGCAGGAAATCCAAATTCAAACGTTTGCTCTTTTTCTTGTCCATATAAATATTCCAACATACTAAGTAAATCTTTACTTCCATTCTCTCCCGCAATACCGAGTTCTGATAATAAATAGCGCCCTGAATCTGCTATTCTTTTTCCTTCCTGCATTGGCTCATTTCGAACTTGCGGCTGTTCCCACTTAAAAACGTTATTCAATGATTTTTGAATATCATGTATAGAGCGCTCTAAACGAATACGTTCCATTACTTTACGTACAACAGATATAACCTCAATTTTATTTAATGGTTTTGTAATATAATATTCAACACCAAGTGTATACGCCTCACCAATAAGCTGTTTCGATTCAACTTGAGAAATCATGATGATTTTCCCTGAAAAAGAGGATGCAATATGGCGAACTGTTTCAATCCCATCTCGCATTGGCATTAATAAATCAATAAATAAAATATCTACTTTTTTAAAATTTAGTTGATTTGCTTCAATAAAAGCTCCATCTTCCGACTCTCCAATTACTTCCCCAAGATCGCCATCTTCAATAATTTGTGAAAGCATGGAGCGGAAAACTTCATCATCATCTACGATATAATAAAACAACTTCATTCTCCTTCCCGCTTTAAACTGCACTCCGGTAAACAAACGACAAACTTACACCCTCCGCCAGTTTCTCGGTCTTCTAATCTCACTTCTCCTCCGAGCTCTGTTACCATTTCGTTTATGTAAGAAAGTCCAATTCCTGTTGATGGTGTTCCCGTTTGATCATACTTTGAAGTAAATCCAGGCTTAAATACTAATTTCTTATATTTTTGTGCAATACCAGGTCCATCATCAATTACTTCAAAGAATATATGGTTATCAAGTTTATATAACTTAATAATAATAACGCCATTATCCGCAATTGCTTCAACTGCATTTGCAACTAAATTATTAAAAATTGATAAGACCGTATACACATGATATTCTGCATGCTCACCTTCTATATGTTTAGAAAAACGTATATCTTTTCCCAACATTTCAGCGTACTTCTCATTTATTCTCACAATCATTTCCGCAAGCTCATGTCCTTCTACATACTCAGCCACATTTTTATCTAATAACAGTTTAGATAATCCTGCAAAAATTCTTTGATTATCCTTTTTTATTTCATGTACTTCTCCCGCTATTTTCAATGCTGTTTTACTACTCGAATCATCGTTCGCTTGTAAATTCCGATATAATTGATACGCTGTTTGTGTAATTAACTCCGCATTTTGTAACGTTTTTTTCAAATGAACAGATTCCACATATAAGTTAGAAAGATGCAGCAACATTTTTTCATTTTCTTTTCGCACTTGTGATTCTTTTAATTTTGTTTCATACAAGTTCATCATATTTAAAAAACCAAGCGCAAAGAAACTACGAAAAATAGCAATAATAATTAGTTTATTCACTTCAGAAACTGTTATCGTTGTCCCCAGCACTAACATATGATAAAACGCAAGTTCAGACATACTTGCGATAATTTCAATTGTAATTCCAAGACATCCTATCACAATTGGCTTCTGATGAAACTTATTCACCCTACAAAGCGAAAAAAGACTTCCATAAATAAAATAATAAAAGAACACAGGATAACGCAAATAAAATGATTCTGTCATATGGAATGAACCTTGCAATACCCAGTCAAGACATACACGAAATAAGACTACAGATATACCTACAAGAATACCTGCAGCTGCTGCTGGCACTCTTCTTAAAAATAGTAATAAAAAGAAGAAAAGCGGTGTCCCGAAACTAACACGAAACATATCATTAAAAGGATGAAAATTCAGCTCTCCAGCAATCGGAACAACAACCATTAATATAATTAAAAGATACATATCTTTCTTCCATAATTGATTCCAATTCAAAGGTGCCACTTCCTATGCTTTTTTTCAATTGTAAAAGTGAAAGCCCGCTTATAATTATAAACGGGCTTTATTTCTATATTCTAACCTTTTCTACCGCTTTTATTTGGCGATACTCCGGTTCCCATATTGCTTCTTTTACTGCAATCTTAATATCGTCATCACTTAAGTTCTCTCTAGCAACACCTTCTGCAACTGCGACTTTCGCTACTTCAATCGCAACCAGTTCAGAGATATTACGTAACTCTTCAACTTCTGGCAAAATAGGCGCTCCTGGCTGACTTGTATCTACCATACTTGCAACTGCTTCTGCTGCTGCTGCGAACATTCCATCCGTCATGACGCTTGCACGAACAACAATTGTACCAAGACCTAGTCCTGGGAAAATAAGTGCGTTATTTGACTGTCCAATCACATACGTTACACCGTTATATGTAACCGGTTCAAACGGACTTCCTGTTGCAACTAATGCTTTTCCTTCTGTCCACTCGATTAAATCTGCTGGTTTCGCTTCAGCAAGTGGCGTTGGATTCGACATTGGTAAAATGATTGGTCTTTCTACGTGAGAAGCCATTCCTTTAATAATTTCCTCTTTAAATGCGCCTGCAACAGTAGATGTACCAATTAAAATTGTCGGTTTTACATGTTTCACAACTTCAGCAAGTCCGATAGCATCATTTTGTTTCCAATCACTTACTTCAGCTTCTTTTCTTGCATATGGAATTTGGAAATCAAGAAGATCTTCCATATTATCTGTAACCAACCCATTACGGTCAATACACCAGAAACGATTATGTGATTCTTCGTCCGATAAGCCGACACGAACCATTGCATCTCTTACTTGATCTGCGATACCGATTCCAGCCGTACCAGCACCAAACACAACTACACGGTGTTCACTTAACGGTACACCAGAAGCTTTTACTGCCGATAATACAGCAGCAAGTGAAACTGCCCCTGTACCTTGAATATCATCATTAAACGTACAAACGTCATGACGATATTTATCTAAAATTTTTCGTGCATTACGAGAACTGAAGTCTTCCCAATGTAGAAGTGCTTTCGGGAATTGTTTATTTACCGCTTGAACAAACGTATCAATAAATTCATCGTAAGCTTCACCTGTTATACGAGGGTGACGATTTCCAATATAAAATGGATTGTTTAATAATTCCTCACGATTTGTACCTACATCTAAAATTACCGGTAATACACGGCTAGGATCGATTCCAACTGCGGCCGTATATACAGCCAATTTCCCGATTGCGATGTTAATTCCACCAACACCCCAATCACCAATTCCTAATATACCTTCTCCATCCGTTACAACGACTAAATCAATGTTTTCAGCTGTTGCACCGATATTTGCAAATGCATCTTCAATACCTGATGGATCGTTAATTGATAAATAAATGCCACGTGGTTTACGGTATTCATGACTATATCTTTGAATTGCTACACCTACAGTTGGTGTATATACAATCGGTAACATTTCACGTAAATGCTCTGTTAAAATACGATAAAATAACACTTCATTTCGATCATGTAACGCTGTTAAGTATACATTCTTTAATAAATCATCCGGCTGAGAACTAAATTGTTCATATGCTCGGCGTGCTTGTTCTTCTAACGTTAAAACCGCTGGCGGTAATAACCCTTTTAAACCTAACTCTTCTCTTTCCTCTTGTGTGAAAGCTACCCCTTTATTTAAAAGTGGTGTTGATAATACTTCTGCTCCCCTTAATGTTGTTTCTAATGCACCATTAGAAGCCACTGTAAACTTACTCATAACATCCCTACCTCTATTCATATATAGCATTTCTATATTGTAAACAAAAAAGAGGGGATTGTCCCCCTCTTCTTTTAATTTTTCTTTAAAAGAGTTGCTCCTGCAATCCCTGGGTGTGTCATTTCGAATGGATCTAGAATTAACTCTAATTCTTCTTGTGACAATACACCATTTTTCACACATAGTTCTCGAACGGATTGCCCTGTCGCAATTGCTTCTTTCGCAACGCGAGCTGCTGCTTCATAGCCGATATGAGGGTTCACGGCTGTAATAATTCCTACACTCTTCTCAACGTACTCTTTTAAGCGATCTTCATTCGCTTCAATTCCTTTTAAGCAATTATCTGTAAAGGCACGGAAACCGTTATTCATAATGCTAATAGATTGAAGTAAGTTGAAAACAAGTACTGGTTCCATAACATTTAATTCTAATTGTCCTGCTTCTGAAGCAAGGCAAATGGTATGGTCGTTACCAATTACTTGGAACGCAATTTGATTAATTACTTCTGGCATAACAGGGTTTACTTTCCCTGGCATAATAGATGAACCTGGTTGACGAGCTGGTAGCATAATTTCCGCTAATCCAACGCGTGGACCTGATGCCATTAGACGAAGGTCGTTCGCAATTTTAGACATGTTCATCATACATACTTTAAGTGCTGCAGATACTTCAGTGTACGCATCCGTATTTTGAGTTGCATCTACTAAATCTTCTGCACCAACAAGTGGTAGTTCACTAATTGTAGCTAAATGTTTTACAACTGCTTCAATATATTCTGGATCTGCATTTAAGCCTGTACCAACTGCAGTTGCTCCCATATTTACTTCATATAAATGTTGACGTGATTGCTTGATACGTTTCATGTCACGTTCAAGTACGCGGGAGTATGCTTTAAATTCTTGTCCAAGACGAATTGGCACAGCATCTTGTAAATGTGTACGACCCATTTTAATAACATGATCGAACTGTTCTGCTTTTAATTCAAATACATCATGCATATAACCCATTGTTTGTAATAAGCCTTCTAATGCATTTAATGTTGCAATATGAATCGCTGTTGGGAATGCATCGTTTGTTGATTGTGCCATATTTACATGACTGTTTGGACTAATATAATCATAGTCTCCCTTTTCCATTCCTAATAATTCAAGGGCACGATTGGCAATGACTTCATTTGCGTTCATATTCATTGAAGTACCTGCACCACCTTGAATTGGATCAACGATGAAATGATCATGCCATTTCCCCTCAAGGATTTCTTGTGATGCTTCTGCGATAGCACCACCCTTTTTCAATTCCAATCTTCCTACATCTGCATTAGCAAGTGCTGCCGCTTTTTTTACAATTGCTAACGCTTTAATTAAACCTTCATGGACTTTGTATCCTGTAATCGGGAAATTCTCCACTGCACGCATTGTTTGTACACCGTAGTACGCATAATTTGGTACTTCTTTTTCACCTAAAAAATCTTTTTCAATTCGTACTCCATTTTTAACTTCAGTTAATGTTGCCATGATTACTCACTCCTTAACAATCTCTTACGCTGCTTTTGTTTGTTTGACTGTTTCTACATATTGTTTTGCTTTCTCATCATCGAATTCGCCTTCCCACTTCGACATAACAATGGCAGCTAATGCATTTCCTAATACATTGACAGCTGAGCGAATCATATCTAAAATACGGTCAATTCCCGCAATTAATGCGATACCTTCTAGCGGTAAGCCCATTGATCCTAACGTTGCTAATACAACAACGAATGATGCCCCCGGAACTCCCGCCATACCTTTGGATGTTAACATGAGAACGAATAATAGCGTTATTTGCTCTGTCAGTGACATGTGTATACCGTACATTTGTGCAACAAACAATGCCGCTAACGCTTGATAAATAGCTGATCCAGTCAAGTTAAATGTATAACCTGTCGGAATTACGAAAGAGGCAACTGCCTTTGGACAACCGAACTCTTCCATTTTTCTCATTATATTAGGTAAAACAGCTTCTGAACTTGCTGTCGTAAATGAAAGAATAAGTTCTTCTTTTAAAATTTTCATTAATGTAAAAATATTTACTCCAACCATTCGCGCATTAATACCTAATACAATCACAACGAATAGTATAACAGTTACGTATACAGCTAGCACTAGTTTTCCTAAAGGAAGTAGTGTTGCTACACCAAATTTTGCAACCGTAACAGCAATTAATGCGAATACACCAAATGGTGCGAATTTCATCACTTGATTTGTAACCCAGAACATCGCTTCGAGCACACCTTCAAAAAAGTTAAAAACAGGCTTTCCTTTTTCTCCGATTGCTGCGACTCCTAAACCGAATAGTACTGAGAAGAATATAATCGGTAATAAGTCACCTTGTGTAATAGACTCAAATATATTTTTCGGTACAATATGAACAATCGTTTCTGCAAAGCCTTTCTTCTCTGTTGCATCTGCTGTTTGTTTATAAGAAGAAATATCACTTTGCTGTAAATTACTCATATCAACGCCAGTACCTGGTTGGAATATATTTGCTGCAAGTAATCCCATTAAAATAGCAATCGTCGTAATAATTTCGAAATAAAGAATTGTCTTACCGCCCAGTTTCCCAAGCTTTTTCATATCACCTACACCAGCTACCGCAACAATTAATGCTGAAATAACAATCGGTACTACAATCATTTTAATTAAATGAATAAATATATCCCCAACTGGTGTGATATAAGAAATCGCCGTTTTATTGCCATAAAAGATTGCCCCTACTACAATCCCTAAAACAAGTGCGACAAAAATTTGTGTTGCCAATCCGAATTTTTTCATTTATGTTCATCCCCTTTATGCGAACGCTTTCATTTCGTATTTATAAAAGCTTACTCACACATCATATAGGCGAACCTACAAAATCATACAAAAACCTACAAGTTCGTCACAAAAAATTCAATTTTTTTTCTTATAATATTCATTGACACTTTTTTATAAAAAAGAAATAAAATAACCTTGATAAAACATCAGATTATTTCGTATAATCTAAAAGATATACGTATTCTAAATAAATGGGGATGAAAAGGAGTGGATGTTATGAAAAATCACGCGAAGAAGTTCATCATATCTATTTCTTTTCTATTTCATTTTCTTACGAAGGAACAAAGGCATTCGCCTTTGTTCCTTTTTTATTGCAATCTATATAGGGGGAATTGTTATGAAACCATATAAACGCGTCTTAATTAAACTAAGTGGCGGCGCACTTGCTGATCAATCTGGAAATAGCTTTAACTCCAAACGATTAGAACATATCGCAAACGAAATAATATCCATTATTGACCTAGATATCGAAGTATCCATTGTCATCGGCGGCGGTAACATTTTCAGAGGTCATCTAGCTGAAGAATGGGGAATTGATCGTGTAGAAGCTGATAATATCGGTACGCTAGGTACGATTATTAACAGCTTAATGCTTCGCGGCGTTTTAACAAGTAAAACAGATAGAGAAGTACGCGTTATGACTTCCATCCCTTTTAATGCAGTAGCTGAACCATATATTCGCCTACGTGCAGTACATCATTTAGATAACGGTTATGTTGTCATATTCGGTGGTGGTAACGGGCAACCATTCGTTACAACAGATTACCCAAGTGTACAAAGAGCCATTGAAATGAATAGCGACGCCATTTTAGTCGCAAAACAAGGGGTAGACGGTGTCTTTACAAGTGATCCAAAACATAATAAATCAGCGAAAATGTACAGTAAACTGAACTATAACGATATTGTTAGGCAAAACATACAAGTAATGGATCAAGCAGCTTTATTGCTTGCTCGAGATTATAATTTACCGGCACACGTCTTTAACTTTGATGAGCCTGGTGTTATGAAAAGAATTTGTTTAGGTGAACATGTTGGGACGTTGATTAATGATGATGTTTCGATGCTTGTGCATGAAAAATAGTTATTCCCATCAAAAAAGGGTGTCCTTTATAGACACCCTTTCTTCCTTAATTATTATAAATAAAAATCAACTAATCCCGCCAACTTCTCCTTACAACGCTCCCAAAAAGATAAGTTATCAAAAAACTCTTTCGTCATTTCTTTCGAATCATGAAAATCTTGTGTTAACGCCGCATTCACTTCTGATACGATAGATCCACCATGAATATACAAATTCATCTCATCATTTATATAGAAGCTACGCGCAGTAAAGTTTGTTGTACCAATAACGGTTAATTCATTATCAATCAGCATTAACTTCCCATGAAACATCCCTTTTTTATAGCCATATACAGTAATCCCATTTTTAACAGCTTGACGTATGTAAGGATACGCCGCCTCTTTAATGAGAGGAATATCTGGTTTATATGACCATAGTATTTTCACTGTAACACCACGCTTTTGCGCCCCAATTAAAGCATTCATTAATTCTTTATTTTTCGCTATAAAATAAGGCGTTGTAATTACAATCGAATGCTTCGCTTGTTTTATTAACTCTATATATTTTTCAGCGACATAATGTCCATTGTAACTAGCCATAGTATGTAACGTGTTCCCTTTACTAGCCTTATTCTTACTCCTCTTTATATCTTCTTTCGCATCTCGTTTCCAATCTAAAGCAAACTGTTCTTCTAAATCTTTCGCTCCTTCCCCTCTTATCCGTACATGATAGTCACGCCAATATCCAAATCGCTTATCTTTCCCTAAGTACTCATCCCCCATATTAAAGCCACCCGTATAGCCAATCTCCCCATCAATCGTCGTAATACGACGATGATTACGATGATGAAGTGAATAAAATCCGAATGGCAATTCAGGTTTTCTACTATATGTAAAATGTACACCACTTTCCCGCAATTCATTTTTCATCTTTCTTTCAAATGATAAATCATTAATGCGATCAACCGATAAATATACGTTTACTCCTTCTTTCGCCTTCTCCTTTAATAAGTTTAAAAAAGTATGGCTACTTTTATCATCCGATAAAATATAAAAATAAGTGTAAATAGATCGCTTCGCTTCACTTATATCAGTAAATAACTGTTTATAAAACGACTTCCCTTCCACATATAATTGAAAGTCACTATAATGAGGTGCATACTCTGTCGGCATGTTTTTCCCGGCTTGCATTTTCCTTCCGAGCGTAACGTCAATATGCATCCAAATTAAAATAACAACGAAAATAGCAATAATAATAGAAGTAACTCGCAATATCTTTTTAATCATTTGGATTTCCTTCCGATCATATTACTTACTATTTCGTAGTGTTTCATTAAATTACTTTTTCATACGAAATGTATTCCTTACTTTTAATTACGAACAAAAAAGGCGTGGCATTTACGCCACACCTTTTTTCATTAAACAAAGTTCCTCGCATCATTATTTCTTCCAAACTTATAAATAGCAATTAAGAAGAATGCTATCGCGAAAGCGAATAAAATTAAAATATTTAAATACAACTCAGAAAATGGAATGCCTTGCTGTAGTTTTGAAATCGTATCTAGTAACCAACGCTGCGGAAGGAAATCAGCTACTTTTTGTACTGCTTTCGGCATAATGTCGTACGGGAAATAACATCCAGCAAGTAAACATGTTGGTACTATTACTATATTTTGCATTGCATTTGAAGCAGTTGAACTTTTTGAAAAAGACACAATGACTAATGATAAACCAATTGCAATTAAAGCGAATATCATAAGCACACCAATCATAACTATGAAAGGCATATTTATAGTTGTGTGAAAAACATTCGTCATAAAGAATACTGCAATTACAATTTGTACTGTTAATATCATCATATTTACTGCGACATTAGATAATATAAATTTCTTTCCGTCAATCGGCGTTGATAATAATCTAAAATACGTTCTGTTCTCTTTTTCTTTTAAAATAAATCCTGATAAGTTCACTGCTGAAAATAACATAAACATAATAAGATAACCCATCGTTTGATTTGTCATATCTTTATTTTTTGAAGTATCTTCAAGTGTCTCAGACTTTACTTTAAATGAACTTTTTTGATAACCCGCGTACATACTATTAAACGTACTTTGATCGGCCCCTGCCACTTTACTAATCGCAGCGATGTTATCAACATAGTTATATAAATACGATTTTATAAATCCTGTTACTTGATCGCCTTTAATCGATGAAATCTCAATATGACTCGGTTTCCCTTCTCGAACACTTTCAGAAAAACCAGACTGTAATGTAATAACACCATCAAGTTTTTTTGAAGTGAGTTTATCTTCCACTTCAGATTCCTTAATTTTACTAACATTTACATGATTGAGTCCTTCTAAAAATTTCACTGTATCATTTGCGATAGGTTGATTTTCTTTATTTATAACCCCAATATTTAACGTTCCTTGCCCTACATTCCCATATATCGAAAAGGAAATGAGCGTTCCTATTATCGGCAAGCTAATAATAATGAGTAACCCCTTTTTATTTTTCAGAAGCACAGATAACGTTTTTTGTATGAGCCATAAAATATCTTTCATACTATAGCCCCTCCCGTCTACGTAATGCAATAATCGCAATTAATAAGAAGATTGCTGAAATCCCAAGATTTAAAGATATTACCGGCAGTGCCGCTCCTACATCATTTGCATAAATAATTTTCATAATAGCTGTGTTTGCCCACGTTAATGGTGATAAATTCGTAACGAAATTTTCTTCCACTACGAAATACGCACCACCAAAAATAGACGCTAATTGCACAACAACCATAATAATCGCTCTAGATGCCTCACCTGTTTTTGTAATATATCCGATTCCTAAACCGAAGCTAATTGCTAAAAAGACTTCTGTTAGTAAAATAATAAATATGATTCCAATATGGTCGCCCCAATTCGCTTGAAAAACAAATTTACTAAATAAAACGACAAGTAATAGACAAAGTGCATTCGCTACAAGACTACCGAGCACTTTCCCAATGAAAATTTCAGCCTTACTTATAGGTGCTGCAATTAAACGATCTCCTGTTTTACGTATTCGTTCTCCTCGAATTAAAAAACTCGCACCCATTGCAGCGTACAGTGCAATCATCGTCGTCATTACAACCGCATAGTAATCCATAGAACCTGGTTTTTTAGCAGCTTGTAAAGATGTTTCTTTAATATAATCATTATGATTTCCGTTTGAAATAACTGCGCTAACCTTACTCGGGTCTACTTTTGCAACTTCGGCCACTACGTTGTACTTATCAACAAATGTTGTAAGCATGCCTTCCACAATACTTCCCTCAATACTACTTTTGTCACTTCCATAAAATTTTGCACCATCTTTATTTAACTCTACATAAGCAGCATATTTATTTTGCTTCACTTCTTCTTTCCCATCTATACCTTCGGAAGCTTTTTTAAAATGAATACCTGATTTATCGACTTCTTTCGTAAATGCTTCAAATGATTGAGAAAACGTGCTACTTGCTTCATCTTTATATAGCACTTGTATATCCTTAAACGATTGACTATCGCTATTAAATGCATTCGTTAACGCTGTTCCTAACACAAGCATAAGTACAATCGGAAATGCTAACATAAAAACTAAAGTTCTTACGTCCCTGAAATCTCTTTTAATGTGCATCACTGCAATGTTAAAGATGTTCAATTGATGAACCTCCCTTTACCTTTTCTTCATTTACCTTTATTTATCTCGTAAGTTTCTTCCAGTTAACGTAAGAAATACTGTTTCTAAGTTTGGAGCCTGCTCCTCTAACGAACGAATTTCAATGTCATGATTAATGAAATGCTGAATAATTTTATTTAAATTATTTAATCCTGCATCCGAGTTTACCTTGATTACGTTCTCTTCAATTTGAACAGCTTTCACACCATTTATCTCTTTTAAATTTTCTACATCTAAATTTTCTACTGACTTTACTTCAATCCAAATATCTTTCGTATCTGTAATAATCGCTTTTAACTGTTCTTTCGTTCCTTCTGCAATTACTTTACCGTGATCGACAATTGCTATTTTCGTACAAATCTCTTCTACTTCTTCCATGTAGTGACTCGTATAAATAATCGTACTTCCCATTTCATTTAATTTTCGGACAGACTGAAGAATGTAGTTCCTTGACTGCGGATCAATTCCAACTGTCGGTTCATCCATAATAATTAACTTCGGTCTATGAGCGATTGCACAAGCGATATTCAGTCTTCGTTTCATCCCGCCAGAAAAGTTTTTCGGATAACTTTTATGTTTATCACTAAGGCCTACAAATTGAAGTGCTTCCTCTACTCTCGCTTTTAGCTCGGCTCCTCGTAATCCATACAATCCAGCAAAGAATTTCACATTTTCATAGGCAGTTAACTCTTCATAAATCGCAATATCTTGCGGAACGATACCAATATTCATTTTCGCAAATCGATTATGTTTCTTTATATTTTTTCCTAGTATGCTAATTTCACCTTCATTACTTCTTAACAAACCAGCAATCATATTAATTGTTGTACTTTTACCAGCACCATTTGATCCTAAAAAGCCAAATATCTCTCCTTCTTTAATAGATAAAGACATATTATCTACTGCGATGAAGTCACCAAATTTTTTCGTTAAATTTTTAATTTCCAATGTATTCATCATTTCACCCCTATTTCGGTTTCTCTGCTTTTATTATAAACAAAAAGAATGAACCTGCTCAGTGCAGAAGTTCACCCTTTTCACATGAGATTATTCACTTTTTTCATATGAGATGATTCATCCCTCATATCGGCAACAACATCGTTACTGAAAAACCACTTGTTCCATCTACAATAATTTTTCCGTTTACTGATGCTGTTCGCTCCTCCATCCCCATAATACCGAGGCCTTTCTTAACAAGAGCTGCACCTTTACCATTATCCTTCACTTGTACTTTCACCATCTTGTTCAGTACATGAATATCTATTGAAATGACTGTCGCATCAGCATATTTCATCGCGTTTGTTAGTGCCTCCGTAACATTTTCACCGATAATCTTCCACTGAATCGGTGAAATCACATCTAAATTCCCTTTATATACGAAAGGAATATTTATATCATGCTTACCGGCAAATTCCTCTATGAATAATTTCATACGATGAATACCAATTTGCTCAGTTGGTGGCTTCATATTTTTCAATGTAATCCGAATGCTTTCAATTCCATCTTTTGAAATATGAATTGCATTTTGTAATAACTCAGCAGATTTCACTTTATCTATTTCCATTAATCTCTTCGCTGCTTCCATTTGAATAAGTGCACCTGTCATTGAGTGACCGATTTTATCATGAATTTCTTGAGATAGTCGATTTCTTTCCTCTAATTTAAATGTGTATTCAGATTGCCTTATGTAATCTTTATTTTCATTTAAACTTTTCGTAAGTCTTTGTATGTCTTTTCTCATTTTATCATTTTGCATTTCTAGTTTTAATAATCGTGCTATATAGCGGTGAGCTATCGTTAAGGAAAAAAAACAAAATGCACTAATAAGTCCATACGTCATTTGAATACCTTCACCTATAAAAATAATAGGAAGAATCATAATGAAAAAGATTAACCATTTCTTTTTTATGTAATAATTTGCAATTTCATATAGGTTCAAAGGTAAAAACAAAATAAAAAACGGATGAACCTTCCATGTAAATAACATAACTACGCCAATTGACACACAAGTTAATATGTTTTTGTACGTATCTTTTTTAAATATAGAGATCAACACATTGACAGAAAGATATAAAAGCAAAGTAAGTATAATCCACGGTAAGTTCGTAACATTTAAATGAATGTAGCTAAACACTATATATAAAAAGACAATAAGTTTACTTACAGTTAACCAAAATTCCATAACATTAATCTACTTTCCCTGTTAAGTAATAAATCGCAATTTGCGTGCGATGTTCTAGTCCAGTTTTCCCCAAAACTGATGTAATATAATTTGCAATTGTTCCTTCAGATATGAAAAGCTGCTTTGAAATTTCTTTATTCGAGAAACCTTTCGCAATTAATGCGATAATACTAAGCTCTCTTTCTGTAAAAAGACTCTTATCAATTTTAGATTCTTCCTCTTTACTTTCCATTAAATTAGACTTAATTTTATCAAGCACTACATCTTGCATAACAGTTTGACCGTTATAAACTCCTTTTATCGCATCACGAATACGCTCCGGATCATTATTTTTTAATAAATAACCTTTCGCTCCATTTTTTACTGCATCCAAAATATATTCATCATCATCAAATGTCGTTAAAATGAGAGGCTTCGTTTTTGTCTCTTCACAAATTATTTTCGTCGCCTCTACCCCGTTCATGTTTGGCATACGAACATCTAAAAGCGCGATATCAACTTCATACTTTTTACAATACGCTACAGCCTCTTTTCCATCATTTACAGTATCTAATACTTCAAACTCTTCGTATGTATTTAAAATAATTTTCATGCCTTCTCTAATAAAAGAATTATCGTCCGCTATTAATATTTTAATTTTCATGTTTGTTAGTATGGACCTTCTCCTACTAACATTCACATCCTTTCTCTGTGTAACATTTCCTTCTTGCTCATTATATACTTCTCTTTACCATTTTTTCACACCTTTTTCATATAGCCCTCCTGCTAAAAATATATTATTCTTTTTTTATAACATGTGTAGGGTGACTTATCATTTCTTACGTCTATATAATAGAATGCGTCAAAAAGGAGGGAGAGACCGATTGAGGAAAAACAATTAGTTGAAAAAGCACAACAAGGAAGCGAACATGCTTTTCGTATCCTTGTACAAACATATCGTCATTATATTTTTCAAGTTATCTTTTCTATTTTAAGACATGAAGAAGATGCTAAAGATGTTACACAAGAAGTATTCGTAAAAATTCACGCCTCTCTCCCAAATTATCAATTTCGCGGATTAAAAACGTGGATGGCACGTATTGCCACCAATCACGCTATTGATTATAAGAGAAAAAAAGCTAGAGAAAACGAAGAACTCTCCTTATGTAAAGAAACTGCGGAAAATATAAAATCCTCTCATAATATCGAGGCATTATTATTGACGAAAGAGCAAAAATTACTCATTGCTCAAAAACTGCGAGAACTTCCCGACAATTACCGTGACGTCGTTCTCGCACATTACTTAGAAGAAAAAAGTTATCAAGAAATTGCTTTGCAAGAAAATATTGAAGTGAAAACAGTCGAAATGAAACTGTATCGGGCAAGAAAATGGATTAAAAAACATTGGAAGGAGGAAGAGTTTCTATGATGCATTATTCAAAAGAAGATTGGCGCAATTATACATTAGATGTTATATCAAACAATGAACGTGAATCTATGGAAGAACATCTTTATGAATGTGATCATTGTTTAGCACTTTATATGGAAAGTATTGATGAACAACATGAAAACCTTCCAATGATAAATGATGATTCATTTACGAACGAAGTTATGACGCAAATTAATTTTGAAACACTACAATCTAATGAAAATATAAAAACAAACTCACTAAAGCGCACAATTATTCACTACATAATTGCGACTGCGGCTACAATTATTTTTATGGTAAGTGGTTTATTCCAGTATATTTTCACAGCGACATCAAATTTCGAGAAATCTTCAAAACATAACGAGTCTTCTATCTCACAACAAATTGTAAACAAATCGGTAGACACATCAAAAAAGGACGGAGGTTCAAAGCATGAATAAAAATCCCTTTTTAGCACTTGTGTTAGGGCTAATTCCTGGGCTTGGACATTTATATTTAAAGAAATTTGGACGATTTATTTTATATAGCGGCGGGGCTTTATTTCTATTTATCCTTGCAGCATTTTGTACAATAGCATTAGGAGCGCGTGATATTGCTTTTCTTTCTCTATTTTTACTAGTCGTGTTATGGGCGATCAATTTATTAGATTTAGTTATCACTATTATTAATCAATCGAAAAAACAAGCAGCCGGAGAATTTACAGAGTCCTCTAAAGAAAGCGAACGATTTTATATCATTCTTCTATCAATCATTCCTGGGCTTGGTCATTTTCAATTAGGACTTATGCAACGCGGACTTACATTTTTAGTCGCTTGCACAGGAATCGGAAGTATGATTATATTCGTTGCACTCTTAACATCTCAAGGAAGTTTCCTTATCTTTCTTATTACATTACCTGTTTTATGGATTTATAATTTCTTCGATGTTGTTCAACAACTACAGAAAAAAGAACGCGGCGAGCAATTAGTGGATCGTACTATTTTTGAAGAATTTGAAGAGCACCGAGAACAAGGAAAGAAAAATAAAACATTCGCTTCCATTTTAGCAATGTTTCCTGGAGCAGGACATATGTATTTAGGCTTACAGCGCCGTGGTCTTCAGCTTATGGCAGCCTTTTTACTATCTATTTATTTGCTCGACTTATTAAGACTTTCTGCGTTTTTATTTTTAGTACCAATCATTTGGTTCTATAGCTTTTTTGATGCGTTACAGCAAACTGCAAAATACGGAAAAGAACATGTAAATGACGAACCTATCATTGACTATTTTATCAATCATCAAAGATGGATCGGTATTGGGTTAATTACACTCGGTGGTTATTATTTATTAGATCAAACAGTCCTTCCTATTTTGAATGACTATTTTGCAACTATATTTAATATTCATCTTAGCGAACTATATTATCGCTATTTCCAAACATCTATCGTTGCTCTCCTTTTAATTGGTGGCGGCTTTAAATTGTTACTTGGAAATAAAGAAAACAAAGGTGGTACAAACGAATGAGAACATGGCGCGTTGGAACATTCTCAATGGGGCTCTCCATTATTACATTAGGTTGCTTTTTACTATTTTCAGTCGTAAAAGGAGTTCAAGCATTAGATACATTAACAGCCTGGTGGCCTGTTTTACTTATCATACTTGGCGCTGAAATTTTACTATACCTTCTATTTTCTAAGAAGGAACATTCATTTATTAAATATGATATTTTTAGTATTTTCTTTATCGGAGTTTTAGGAAGTGTTGGAATTGCTTTTTACTGCTTATTATCAACTGGATTGCTAGAAGAAGTTCGTCATTCTATTAACACAACTAGACAAACAAGTAATATTCCAGACGGACAACTTGATATACCTGAATCTATCAAAAAAATCGTAGTGGATGCGGGGCATTACCCTCTAACGATAGAGGGTAATAATACAAATCAAATTCATCTTTTTGGAACATATGAAATGACGACAAAGGCAAATGAAAAACCTAATTTAAAACAAGAGGATTTCCTTTCAGTTCAAACGGCTGGAGAAACGATGTATATAACGTTAAAATCATTACCGGTTCAGCATACGTTTTTTAACTTCGCACCACAGGTGAAACAAACACTCGTTCTTCCGCAAAATAAAAATGTAGAGATCCGCGCTTCGAATAACGAACTATCTCTTTATCCAGGTCAATTACAAAATAATTGGTTTGTACAAAACAGTTCAAACGTATCTGTTCATTTAACTAAAGAAAGTGATGTTTCTTTAACAGCCGTAACAAATCAAAAAGAAACTCACGGAAACACACCTTGGGAACAAGTAGAAGATTTAGCGAAAAAAGAAAATAATTCTTCAGAAGAAAATCCAGAATTAAATGGGCAAGAACATTGGTATAAAAACTCGATAAAAACAGGAAATGGAACGTACAAATTAAATATTGAGAAAGCTTATAATTTAAATATGAGCGTTATCGAAAAATAAGAAACCTTCCACAATTGTGGAAGGTTTTTCTCATATAATCGCTTTTATTCCTTCTAAAATTAATCCAATCATAAAACCACAAACAGCCCCGTTCACACGAATCCACTGCAAATCTTTACCGACATTATTTTCAATCATTTCGATTAATGTTTTATCATCTAACTTATCAAGGTTTTCTTGCACAAGCTTTCCAATTTTCGAATGATTCTTTTCAACAATAGTAACAACTTGTTTTTGTAACCAATCTTCTATTTTTTGAACAGTCAATTCGTCTTCTTTTATTTTATTCATTTGTGTTTGTAAGAATGGAACAACATATTTATCAGCAAATTCTTCATTCTTCACAACAGTAACTGCCCTACTCTGTACTTGCTCTAGCATCTCTTTTATTTTGTCAGTAGCATCCCAATTTGCAATCCATTTTTCTTTCCACTTCTCTAATTCCTGTAATAAAGATTCATTTTCTTTTACATTTATAATCTCTTGACGAATTTTCGCTAATATAAGTTGCCTTGTGCTATTATCTGCATCTTGTAAGCTGTTAATATTGCTAATGATAAACTTCTGCAAAATGCCGCCGATTTTATCCTCATCAACAATATTCATAAACGATTTCAAAGTAAACTGTAGGAATCCATCTACTTTTATGTTTTCCATCGCCTTCATGCCTAAGCTTCCGAGCTGATAACGTGCTTCATCTTGAGCTGTCCAATCTTTCACTTTTACTAATATGTAATCAAGTGTTTTTTCATCATATTCTTGCACTACTAATTGATCCACGAGAACTTGTAATATGTTACTTGTATTAATTGTATGCAAATACGTTTTTAATTCTTTTTCAATAATAACTGCTAATTTTTCCGTATCTATTTGAAGAATCGCTTTCTCAGCAATTGTTACAATCCCTTTTTTCACAGCATCAGACTGTAACTCTTTCTCAGCAATTTGCAGTACCATTTGCGCTAGCTGCATTTCTTTTACTTTACTTGTAATACTGTCTTTCGTCAGCCATTCATTTTCTAACGTAGAAACGAGTCCCTTTGTTACCCGCTTACGATTTTTCGGTAATAATGCTGTATGTGGAATTGGGATTCCCAACGGATGACGGAATAAAGCTGTAACCGCAAACCAATCCGCAAGTCCACCAACTAACCCAGCTTCAAATCCACCTTGTATAATTTCTCCAGCTACCGTTCCTTGAAAAGGGATTGAAGCCGCAAAACCTACGCCCATAACCCCAAGCGAAATACCCGCTATATATTTAGTCTGTAATGACATCGTATACACATCCTCTTATTATGTAAAATAAAGCTTTTTTGTTATATTTATTCGATATTAGCAATCCTTTATATCTATACTATAATGAACTAATGCGAAAATAACAAAGAATTTTATGCACATGAAAAAAATGAGGCTGTAAATAGCCTCATTTTTATTTTAACGTTAATTCCAAACCTTTCTTATAATACCCATTCATCACGTCTTCCGGAACCATACTCCCACCAGTTCCCCACACAATATGAGTACCTTTCTTCACCTTCTCTGTTAACTGTTGTTTTTGTAAATACTCATTTTCAGCTTTACATACATTCAACGGCCCTATCATACCCGCTAATGCAGAAGGCTCTAAATAAATATTTTCAGTATCAGCCAGTTCTTTTAATAATCTATATAACTCCTCATCACTTACTGTGTAATTTCCACTCAAAAATGGTTCCATCGTTTTACCGACAAATCCAGATGGTCTTCCTACCGCAAGTCCATCCGCATCAGTTACATTATCAATCCCGATATCTTGAACGGCGATTTTATCGTGAAGCCCTGTCATTAAACCGAGTAACATACATGGAGAGTGCGTTGGCTCCGCAAAGAAACAGTGTACGTTGTCTTTATACAATAACTTTAAACCAAATGCTACTCCGCCAGGTCCGCCCCCTACTCCGCACGGAAGATAAACGAATAAAGGGTGCTCTTCATCTACTACAATCTCTAACTCTTCTAATTGTTTTTGTAAACGTGACGCTGCTACTGCGTATCCTAAAAATAAATCATGCGAGTTTTCATCATCAACAAAATAACAGCTAGGATCTGCATCTGCTTGCAGTCTTCCTTCTTCTACTGCTTTACTATAATCAGCTTCATATTCAATAACGTTTACACCTTTACTTCTTAATAAATCTTTTTTCCATTCTTTTGCGTCTGCCGACATATGAACAGTCACATTAAAACCTAATTTCGCACTCATAATACCGATGCTAAGCCCTAAATTCCCAGTAGAACCTACTGCAATTGAATACTTCGCAAAAAAATCTCTAAATCTATCACTATCTAAAATTGAATAATCATCTTTCCCTGTTAACATTCCATGCTGAAGTGCCAGTTGCTCTGCATGTTTCAGCACTTCGTATATTCCGCCTCTAGCTTTTATTGATCCTGATATCGGAAGCCCGCTATCACATTTTAATAGTAATTCCCCTAAAATAGGTTTCCCATAACTTTTCTCTAAAGATTGTTTCATAGAAGAGATTTTCACTAAAGGTGATTCTATAATACCGCCTGTTTCTTTCGTTTCAGGAAATACTTTCGCAATATATGGTGCAAAACGCTTTAATCTCTCTTCCGCGTCTTTTACATGTTCTTCATTAAGTGGCGAATTTTTTATTGCTGTTTCATACTTTTCCATATTCGGGTTTACCCAAAATATTTCTTCTGTTGCGATTAAGTTATTTACTAGTGGATATTGCTCTTTTAATGCCTCTATCTCCTTCATTCCTCTTCCTCCTCATATCCTTGTAGATAGCCATATAATAAATTATAATTAAATTAATTTTAATATAGTTTAACATAAATAATTCATTTTAGTTAATTTCAATTTAATTTATTTAAATATAATTTAATAATTATTAAGGAGCATTTATTATGGAAAATATAGATATTGGTAAAAAGATTGAAAAACAAAGAAAAGAAAAAGGATTAACTAGTAAAGAATTAGCAAAGATGGCCGAAATCACACCATCAATGCTTAGTCAAATTGAACGTGGTTCTGCTAACCCTTCTATTCAAACATTAAAGGTACTTGCAAAAGCTCTTGATGTTCCAACATTTAGTTTTTTACTTGAAGAAAATAATACAGACGATTTAATTGTACGTTCTCATAAAAGAAAAAAAATGATTATCGATAATTTATCATATGAATTGTTATCACCTGATTTCACAGGAAATTTAGCAACAGCAATTATGACTATCCCACCAAATACTGCTTCATCAGAAAATGTTCTAGAACATAAAGGTGAAGAATTAGCATTAGTATTAGACGGAAAAATCACATTGCACTTAAATGAAGAAGAATACACATTAGAAACTGGTGATAGCGTAAAAATACCAGCTTATTTAAAACATAAATGGGTAAATCAATTCGAGAAAAATGCGATTGTTTTATTTTCTGTTACTCCGCCGATTTTTTAATTCATATGACGATACAAAAATAGCCATGCTCTCCGTGCATGGCTACTTTTATTTTTTTGGTACTAACAAAATCCCTAGACTAATAACACAAAAACTGAGTATTTGCTGTATTGAAAGACCAAATAGAACTGAATTTTGTTCACTAATAAGTGAAATAATGATATGAGCAATTCCCTCGCAAATTAGAAAAAAGCTTATATTCTTTCCATTTCCTAATCTTTCATTTTTAATCCATAACGAGCCAATTATACCGAGTGCGAGTATAATCTCATACATGAAAATAGGATGATACAAAAATTTTGATTCATATATTTTCATCCCCCACGGCAGTGTCGTTTGTGCACCTACTTCTTGATGGAATATAAAATAAAAGATTATACTCACGCAAAATCCAAAAGGTAATGTATCAAGTAAAATCCGAAGAGAAAATTGCTCTTTTTTACTTTTCCAAACAATATATATACTCGCAATTACGCACCCTACTATAATATGCTGAATACTTCCTACAGCTAATAATGCTGGCATTGGCGCCCCAATGGCCCATACTGGATTTAAAATTGCCGGTGCGAATTTCCATACTAATACAATGATAAGAAAGCCATTCGTTACTGCATCCATCATTTTTTCATATTGAATATTTTGCTTTTTCATCCTTAGTTTCATTAGAGTAAATCCAAATAAACTTCCTATTATAAGAGAAACGGGTTGTAACCTCACCATCCACTCCATCACTATGAAATCCCCTCTTAATTCTCAATTATTTTCTTAAACTTCTCTTCTAATTGATCTGGAGGTAATACACCTCGTGCATGATCTACAATAATTCCATCTTTATTAACAAAAAATGTCGTTGGTAAAGAAAATACTTTATAATCTATTCCAGCTACTCCGTCCATATCTAATAGAACAGGAAATTTAAATCCGTGACGATCTGCAAATGCGCTCGCTTCTTGTACTGGATCCCCGATTGTTGCATTTACCGCAAAGATTTCAACATCCTCCTTATATTTATCATACAAACGAACTAGATCAGGAGCCTCCATTTCACATGGACCACACCATGATGCCCAAAAATTAATAACATATGGTTTTCCCTTTGCATCATTTAACGAATAAAGCTTCCCGTCCAATCCTTTTAATGTTATGTTCGGCGCTTTAAATCCCACTTGTGGTAATACTTCCTTCTCTTGTAACTCCGCTTGTTTCGCTTTTCTTTCTTTTTCTTCTTTCTTAGTATTATAAAAGTTAACTCCTGCCCAAATTAGTGCCCCAGCTAGTATAATAGCAATTAGTTTCTTCACTTTTTTTCCTCCTCATTTCTAAAATCCCGTAAATCCGCCGAATAGACGAATAAAGAACGCTGTAATTTTCGTCATTTGATTTGTATATAATAAAACCCCTGTTAAAATCATCATTCCACCGCCGATTTTCATCATGACATTGGCATAAGTAACAATCCATTTTACCTTTCCAATAAAAAATGCCATCACGAAAAACGGAACTGCAAAGCCAAGAGTATATGCCGTAATATAAAGAAGCGCACTTTCCGGATTGGTCGCCCCGAGCATAAGCACTGCAGAAAATATCGGACCAACACACGGTGTCCATCCTGCTGCATATGTCATGCCGACCAAAACTGAGCGAATATATCCTGTCGATTTACTTCTATACTGCACTTTTTTCTCTGCCATAAGCCACTTAGGCTGAAACAATCCAGTCATAAATAACCCCATCAAAACAATAAAAACCCCACCAATTTGCTGAATCAATCTTTGATTAGATGAAAAAGTAATCCCAATCCAACTCACCGATAAACCTAACGCATAAAATATAACCGAGAAACCGATCATAAAAAATACTGTATGTATAATCGCTGACTTTTGCATAATCCCACGATTTTCTTTTAAATCTTGAATAGACACACCTGTAATATATGATAAATAAGATGGATATAGCGGTAAAGAACATGGTGATATAAATGAAAGTATCCCAGCCCCTACTACTAGCCAAATTGTTAAATCCGCCGCATTCATTTTATCCCTCCTAAACGCACTACAATGCGTAGTGTTAATTATTAAAAAAAGAGGCTATATGCACTCTCCGACAATAAGTACAATCGACATACAAAATAGCCCTAACGTTACATATACTGAATTTGTATGTAATGGCATATTCAGCTTAACAACTTTCTCATTCAACACTTGCTCAATTCGTAAATTAATTGCGGTTTTCGCAAACGACGCTGTAATACATTGATTTTCCATCGTCTTTATTTTAATTAACTTTAATAATGCACTACCTAGCTCAAATGAAGATTTCATTTTTTGCATCGCATATTTATCTGCTGATAGCTCTTGATATACATGATAACGCTGCAACATCCCTTTTAATATAGGAATATACATCATTCCCTCAGCTAACAATGTAAAGAAAAATAACTTTAATGGATCTCGATTTTTTTGATGATATTCCTCATGTAATACAATCGCATCAATTTCTTCCTCAGAAAATGCCTGAAACATTCCTTCTGAAATGACAATTTTCGGTCGAAATAATCCAATTGTAAATGCCGTAATCTGTAACGTTGATAATACGTACACTTGCTTTCCTTTTCTAGTAATAGACACGAGATTTCTTTTCAATCTTTTACTATAAAAAAATTGCTTCCAAATTCTTTTACTCATAATGATTACAGTAAATAACAGTAATCCGGCTATCATTATACGAAGTATTGATAGTTCCCTCATATGTTTTTGTAATTCAAATAAACAAAATTGAGAAAGGAAAAATGCTTTATTTTGAAAAAGAAATGGGTATGTAACGTAGTATACTAACATGCTTAAAAAAAGCACACTAATAGTCACTGCTAACAAAACGATTTTACGCATTTGCCACTTCATTTTATCGGTCCTCTTTTTTTAGCCGACTTAATTTCTCTTCTAATTTTTTTATTAAAGATGGATCAGCTTGTTCTAACTCATCTATCATATGGTTCACAACAAGATCTCCAAATTCACCCATTAATTCCTGTGTCATTTTCTTCGTTTGATTAGATAAAAATTCTTCCTTCGTTTGTGTAGTACGATACATACCACTTCTTTTCACAATATGCTTTTCTAAATGTGCTTTCTCTACTAATCTGTTCATAACTGTCATTACAGTATTAAAATTCACCGGGGATTCTTCACTTAATCTCTGTTGCACATCTTTAATGGTAATACCCTCAGTAGCCCAAACAATTTCCATTATTTTCGCTTCAAGCGGTCCGAAAAAGTGATTTAACCCTTGCTCATTTAACTTGTAGTTTTGAGTAAACATCGTATGGCCCCTTTCACACTACAGATTGTAGTATAAAATATATAGAAGGTCAAACATAAATGATATTAACTGATACTTAAATGAATCCTAATCTCCACTAATTAGTTATCTGTACCACGTTCGATTCATTGTAAACCTAACTTCTCTCCAAATGTATCATAGAGATAATATTCTAATATTTGCACACTAAATTTCTCATTACGCCCAAGTGCAAATAATTCCCGATCTTTAGCTACGATAGTATCTAATGGAATCACCACATTATCCACTATTTTTGTAATTTCAATTATATTACTTTCTACGTTTACTTCTGTTTTAAATTCAATATTTTCTAATACTATATGTGAACGTCTTCCTGATGCAAAAAAAGTAAAGTTAGGGTTTTTAAAAATTCCAATTTCACTCTCTAACGGATATAAATATTTATAAATTATATCTCTGTGTCCATCTTTTATTATTTTTTCATCTTTTTCATCATCTAAATATTCTTTCACCTTCGCTGCGAACTCAAATCGAAAATCCACTCTTTCACGCTCCCTCTTTTTAGTCTACGCTAATAAATATATTAATATAATTTAACTATATTATAAAATAAGTTCCTATAAAAAGTAAAAAACACTTTTGTAAAACTTTTGGTATTCCCTGTACTTTTTAAATATAAATACTCTTTCAACATTCATTAGTACGTCGTTATATTCATTTAAACATATTGTCCCCATATTTTGAAACAATATTTTCCAGTATTATATATCAATAAAGTGAAACTTTAATCAATGGGGATTTTGTTCATCCCCCATTGATTATTAGCCCACACCAATCGGGCGTTTACGGGCAGCAGGGCTCCCACCTAACTGCTTTGCTCCAATCGAATTTTGAGGCGGGAGTTTACTGCCCGCAAATAGCGGGATAAACTGCTTCTAATTCCTTTCTATCCACAGCTATCGACTCCTTATGCTATTTCAATATATTGTTCACTTTATTTCCCCTTATTCATTAAATCACAGAAGGAATGTAACTCCCCACTATCGAATTTTTACATAACAAATATTATTAGGTGGTGCTTTACTATGAAATTAGCTGTCATTGGTGGCGGTGATTTACAAGATCCAAATCACTTGCATATTAATGAACGACTTATAGAATTAACGAATAAACAATACCCAAAAGTATTATTCATTCCTACAGCTAGTCGTGATGATGAAGGATATATAAAGTTATTTTTAGCAACATTTGAAAAGCAATTACATTGTGAGGTTCAAATTTTACGCATTTCAACCGAAACACCTACTAAATATGAAATAGATGAGATGATTCATTCTGCCGATTTAATTTACCTTGGCGGTGGAAATTACGTTCACATGCTTGAACAATGGAAAGAACATAAACTAGATGAAAAGTTACTATTTGCTTTAAAACGTGGAACACTTATTGCAGGATATAGTGCCGGTGCTATGTGCTGGTTCACATCTAGCATTCGTTCAGATTATGAAGGTTCCGGTTATATAGAAAGTAGTGGCTGGGGTATTGTTAACAAAAGATTTTGCCCCCATTACAATCAATTAAATAGAATGAATGCCTTCCATACGTTTTTACAAACACACCAAGGTAATATAGAAGGTATTGCATTAGAAGATAATTGCGCTTTATATATTACAGAAGGTTCATTTGAAATTATCGGTGAGCCAGATACAGCTTGGGAGTTTTATATGAATAATGGAGAACTCATTAGACAACATTTTGACATAACTTTAAAAAGTTATTTATAAGCATTCATAAAAAAATGTCCCTAAGTATAATGACTTAGGGACATTTTCATCTTTTAACTCACTAATCGTGTAATTCGTTTCTTCTGCCATGAAAGCTTATAATATGCATACTGTAATATTAAGCTGACGATGAATGCAGCTGGATACCCAATCCATATCCCTTCTATTCCAAGGCTCGTATGGTAAGAAAGATAATACGCCACAGGTACTTCAACAAGCCAAATTGATACAACACTGATTACAGTTGGCCATAATACAGTACCACTTGCTCGCATTGTCGCACTAATAATTTGTGCATGACCGAAAATTAAGTAGCTCCATAATGTAATCATGATTAGACTATGAGCAATGTCAATTGTATTTTGACTTGTTAAAAATAGTGCTAAAATATCTCTTGAGAACAAGTAAATAAGAGATATTAATACACCACCAATGATATAATTCATAATAATTCCGGCCTTAACAACTTTCTGTAATCGATCAAATTGGTTCGCACCAATTGATTGCGCTGCAAAAATTGATACCGTAATGCCGAGGCTAACCGCTGGCATTTGTACATAACTTGCAACTTGGTTCACAACGCCATACGCCGCTGTTGCATCTGAACCGTACCGATTTACAAATGCGATTACCGCGATCTCTGATAATGAAACTAATATCATATTAATACTCGCTGGAATACCGAGGCGTAACAATAATTTTAATAACTCCCAGTCCATACGAAGATATTTTCTTACTGTCCCGTCTAATTGTAGTGGATGATTTTTCTTCTTTAAATACACTAGCATGACAATAAACGTAATAACTGTAGATATAACTGAAGCATAGGCTGCTCCGTAAACATCTAATTTCGGAGCTCCTAACCAGCCAAAAATAAGAATTGGTAATAAAATCATATTTAGCGCTGTACTTACGATTAAAAAGTAAAATGGCGTTTTTGAATCTCCTGTACCTCTCATAAATGTTGTATATGCAAAATATAAGAATAACACTGGCATAGATATAAATAAAATTCTTGCGTAATGCACACTTATTTCAATAATATTTTCTGGCGTTCCCATAAGACGCATAATATCCATCGCAAAAATACTACCTATTATCGCCAACACGACTCCGATAATAAAAGTAAACGTAAGCGTCGTACCAACGATAGCTTTTAAGCGCTCCTCATTTTTAGCACCAAATGCCTGACCAATTAAAATTGAACTACCAGAACCAATTCCAATTACAAATGAAACTAGTAAGAAAAATAACGGGAAAAATGCCGATATAGCTGCTAGATCATTTACGCCAAGCCATCTTCCTACTACTACCATTCCAAATAACTGTCCAACTGACTGTAATACATTACTTAAAAGTAACGGCACTAAAAACATGGACATCGATTTCCATATCGGCTTATGTTCCGTTTCTGACTTCTGTGACTCTACACCTTCTTTATCGTTATCTGTAGGTGGTTTCAAATTTCATTTCTCCTTTTATTTAAAATCTGCACGGTTAAATCCGTGCTCAAATAATTGTAATTACTCCAACCATTTCTATACTGTTTGCTCGTCAAAGTAATTGCTTCTTCTACTCACTATTTTCAAATTCATCATAGAACTTTAACATATTTTTCGTATCTGTAATCCTCAATCTCTTTGTATAGTTGTTTTTATTATGTGCATCTATTCATTTTCTTCTCTTCATTCTTATAACTTCACCCAATATTGGCTTCCATCAGCTGTTCTATCTAAAAAACCATATTCGATTAAATATCTTCTCAAAGTTACAAAATCCGGATATATATTTTCTAAAACTGTATTTACTTCTTTTTCAGTATACTTTTTATTACTATCGAATTTCTTCACTAAATGACGTAATATAATTAATTTCCGCTTTTGCTTTTTCGGAAATTTAGAAAGCGGTCCATCCAAACCTTCTGTAAAATGCGCTGTTAAAACTTCAGCATTTTCTTCCTCTGTAATATTGTATCGATCATCCACCATCGTAGCTGTTCTATGAATCGGTACAAATTTAGTTTGAACTTTTGATTTTTCTTCTGACAATTCCATTAACGCTAAAAATACTTTCGCTTGCTTCATTTTCTCGCGCAATGTAAATCGATGATTGCGAATCGTCGATGTGCTCCCGCCATCCATTTCTTTTACAATCTCTTTATCGTTAAGTCCCATATGGAAAAACTGAACCATTTTCTTTTGCAAATCAGTTAAGCCTGTAAACTTTTTATCAAGATTTAATAAATATTCAAACATAGATGTATGCTCATTTTGAATATGCAACTGTACAAACTTCTCTGCTTCATACAAAACTTGATTTTCTTGATAAATAACCCCTTTAATAAACGTTTCTCCACAAGCTAAACAAACATACTCCTCTGCTTCCTCGTCAAATACATACCCTTTCTTCAATTCCTCTATCGACGCATCCCAAAACTTCTCTGAAATATCACTCATACTAAACATTCCTCCAAAAGGTTTATTAAAACCATAAACAAATTACGATAACGTTTATTACCACTCCATCATCTTACCATACAAAAAGCAAACAATTCAATATTTCGTTTACCCATTTTACAAACTTTTATAAAAATATCTATTTATACGTTATAAAAAGGACTTATCCCAACAAACAGCGAATATGTTTTTAGAAACCACTTATTATTAAGATGTGAAATATGCTGTTCAATATTTAAGTGCTACAAACCTAATTCAACATGGAACCGGCATTCACACATTCCAAAACTTCAGCATTCAATTTTAACTACAAAAAAGGTGTTTCCATATACGAAAACACCTTTTACCTTTTATATATTTTATAAACAACCTCTACTAAAACTTTACTTGCTTTTACAAATACATGTTTTCGATTTCCATCCTCAACGAATCTATTTGAACAACCACTAATCATCATACAACTAATTATGACTATTACTTTAATACTTTTTCTGCAAATCATTTTATGCAACTCCACTTTTGAAAACTCCATTCAAATTTACCTCATCAAAAAAAGTTTACACGAATAATGAAACGTAAGAATATGTAATGTTGCATATTTTTACGTTTCATTACAATATTGTGATTTAATTATTTTAATGACTGGTATACCGAGGTGATTTACTTGAAATTTAAAGCGAAAAAAAATCCATTTCATATCATTTTAATCTCATTGTTTTTAGTCGTTTTTTTCATTTCTCTATTCTTTCAAAATGAGAATTCTATTTTTTTCACTCTCATGATGCTCTTAAATATCGTGAATCTCTCTTCTTTCTATTTTTCTCATTACAAAATAACGGAATCCGCCCTTATTGTTAAACATGGTTTCATACTCCGTACTGAAATTCCATTTGAAAATATACGCCACATTAAATACTCTGGTAAAAAGCTTCGTTCAGAAAATTGGACAAGACAACAAATAGAAATTCATTATAATTTATTCGACTCAGTAACATCTTTCGTACCACAAGAAGAGGAGAAATTCATTTCACTCTTAAAAGAAAACTGGCCAAATGTGAAAATAATCAATAGTACCTCAAATGAATAATTTTGTTTGAGACAGTTCAATGCTATTAGGATAACTATATAAGAATTGAATATCCTCCCCAAGTAAAACCGCTGTGTACATATTTATTCTCCCCTCAGGCTAACTCCCCAATAGTTAGTCTGTTTTTTATTACATAAAGATACTACGCCTTCATCACAAACAAACGATACGAACATACACTATTTCTAGAAAAACAAACTACTACACAAAATGAATGAAAGGTGCTTATTATGTATGAGTTAAGTTATGAAGGATTAACAGGTGAAATTATTACAAGATATGATTGTGAGTACGAAGAAGCTAGACAAGAATGGAATCGGGCTATTCAAAAGTTTCCTTTAGCTATCATTTATTGTTTTACGAAATGGGATGTTAGTAATGCGATTATTTGGGCGAGAAAAAATGAAATCGCTATTCGCATTCGTTCTGGTGGACACCATTACGAAGGATATTCTGTCGGAAACAATGTCCTCGTAATTGATATAAGTAAAATGAACTGTATGCAGCTTAATGAACATAAAAATACATTAGTCATTCAAGGTGGTGCTCAAAATAAACAAGTCTATGACTTTATCTCTTCAAAAGGTTATCCATTTCCAGGAGGAACTTGTCCAACTGTTGGAGTAAGTGGATACACTTTAGGTGGAGGTTGGGACTATTCTAGTAGGTATTTCGGCCTTGGTTGTGACAATTTAATAGAGTTAGAATTAATTGACTATAAAGGTAAAGTAATTACAGCTAATGAAACTTGCCATAAAGACTTATTTTGGGCTTGTCGCGGGGCAGGTGGCGGAAATTTTGGCATCGTTGTTTCGCTAACTTTTAAGCTTCCTCCAATAGTTGATAAATTTACTTTCGTTGAACTATATTGGCCTAACGCTTCAGTAGACATCCAAAAGGAATTTCTTCACACATGGCAAAGCTGGCTAGTAAATTTAAATAGTAAGATGACAATCGGTGCGAGCATATACAACTCTGCTGTGGAAGGACTTGCAATATATGGACGAGGTTTATATTACGGTACCCCAGAAGATGCAGCGTTCATTCTACAAGATTTACTCAATATAAACGGGGTGAAGATGAATTTACAATATATCAGTTTTCTTGAAGCAATGGCCATTGTAGAATCTTCATATCCCTCGTCTGAACAATTTAAATCTACAGGCCGGTTCGTTCATAAACAATATAACGAGGAAGAAATCGAAACAATTATTAGTCTTATTAAAGATAGAGCTTCCGGCAGTATTTTTGCAGCTATAAGTCTCTATCCCCTTGGAGGAAAAATTCAAGATGTAGGTAAAGATGCGAGCGCTTTTTATTACCGCGATGCACATTATATTCTAGGAATCCAAACTATATGGGAAGATCCGATTGTTAAAAAGGATAATTCCCAATGGTTAGAAAGCCGATTTGACTATATAGAATCTATAACAGAAGGCTCATTCATCAATTTCCCATACAGCGATTTGAAAGATTATATGAACGCTTATTACGGGACACATGCGAACAAATTAAGAAAAATCAGTAAAAAATATGACCCTTTATGTGTATTTACTTTTCCGCAAGGAATTAAAAATTAATATGCGATAAAGTGAAACTTTAATCAGTGGGGTTTTGTTCATCCCCCACTGATTATTAGCCTTCACCAATCGGGCGTTTATGGGCAGCAGGGCTCCCACCTAACTTCTTTGCTGCAGCCGAATTTTGAGGTAGGAGCCCTGCTGCCCGGCAAATAGCGGGATAAAAAAGCCAAGATTCTAAATTAAGAATCTTGGCCTCTTCTATTATTCTTTCGGAGCAATCATTTTTTTCGGATCTACAATCTCATCAAATTGCTCTTCTGTTAGTAGTCCAGATTGCAATGCTGCTTCTTTTAAAGTTAACCCTTCTTTATGGGCATGCTTCGCAATTTTCGCGGCATTTTCATACCCGATATGTGGGTTTAGCGCTGTTACAAGCATTAATGAACGATTTACATTTTCATTAATTACTTCTTCATCTGCTTCAATACCAACTGCACATTTATCATTAAACGAAACAGTTGCATCAGCTAATAAGTGAGCAGATTGCAGGAAGTTGTAAGCAATAACTGGTTTGAATACGTTTAGCTCAAAATTACCTTGGCTCGCAGCAAATCCGATTGTTGTGTCATTCCCCATAACTTGTGCTACAACCATTGTTAATGCTTCACTTTGCGTTGGATTTACTTTACCTGGCATAATAGAGCTTCCTGGTTCATTTGCAGGGATAATAATTTCCCCAAGACCACTTCGTGGACCACTTGCAAGCCAGCGCACATCGTTAGCTATCTTCATTAAATCAGCAGCTAATGCTTTTAATGCTCCATGTGCAAATACAACTTCATCATGGCTCGTTAACGCATGGAATTTATTTGGTGCAGAAACAAATTGTTTACCTGTAAACAGACTAATTTCTTCCGCTACCATCTCACCAAATTTAGGGTGCGCATTAATTCCAGTTCCAACCGCAGTACCACCAATTGCTAATTCTTTCATATATGTATTGCTATCTGCAATCATACGCTCTGTTTTTTCAAGCATACGGTGCCATCCGCTAATTTCTTGTCCTAACGTTAAAGGTGTTGCATCTTGTAAATGCGTACGACCGATTTTAATAATATGTTCAAATGCAGTTACTTTTTCTGCTAATGTTTCTTTTAATTTCGTAATAGCTGGCAATACATGATTTTCTACCGCAATTACACACGCTACATGAAGTGCTGTTGGGAACGTATCATTGGAACTTTGAGACATGTTCACGTCATCATTCGGATGAATATGTACGTCAGATCCCTTTTCTTTCAAAATTTGATTACCGCGGTTTGCAATTACTTCATTTACATTCATATTCGATTGTGTACCACTACCCGTTTGCCATACGACAAGTGGAAAATGTTCATTCCATTTTTCTGCGATAACTTCATCAGCAGCTTCCACAATTGCTTGCGTCTTCTCTTCTGATAGCTTTCCTAATTTTTGATTACTAAGCGCTGCACTCTTCTTTAAAATCGCAAATGCTTTTACAATTTCAAGCGGCATATGCTCTGTTCCAATCGGGAAATTTTCCTTACTACGCTGCGTTTGTGCTGCCCATAATTTATCAGCTGGAACTTTCATTTCTCCTAATGTATCTCTTTCAATTCTGTACTCCATTTTTTCATCCCCTTGAAAATAAAATACCTACATCTTTTATTTTAACAGACTTTCCATCAAATGATAAGAATTCTCATTGATACATATAAAAAAAATTACCTTCCGCCACCGCAGAAGGTAATTTTTTATGATGCTTGCTTTCCTTTATCCGCATCATCTACATACCAAATGAACTTGCCTGTATATCCATAAATAACTGCTAAAATGAGTGATACGAAGCTTAGCCACATAAATGGAACGTATGATAATGTTGATACACCTAAAATACCAGCCATAAAAATACCATTATCAGACCATGGAACCATACCAGAAGTCAAAGTTCCACCTACTTCTGAGTTACGTGCTAATACGCGGCGATCTATTTTTAATTTATCATAGCTTTCTTCCATAATTTTTGGTGTTAAAATAAGTGATACGTACATCGCACAACCAAATATGTTAGCTAAAAACGCAACGATTAATGTAGACAATGTTACATTACCTGCAGAATTTAATTTCTTCTCAAATTTCGATACGATTACCTTTAGAACACCTAACTTTTCAAGTAATCCACCAAAACCTAATCCGAAAATAATAACAGCTACTGAACCAAGCATACCATTAATTCCACCACGGTTTAATAACTTATCGACAAACTCGACACCAGATTGAATTGAGAATCCGTTATATGCTGTTCCAATTGCCTCTCCAAAGTTCATTCCTTGGAAAAGTGTTGCCCAAATTGCACCAATTAAAGCTCCCATAGCAATTGTTGGCATAGATGGTTTCTTCATCGCCAATAGCACAATAACAATTACCGCTGGAACAAGCATCCATATTTTAATATCAAAGTGCTTTAATAAAGATTCTTTTAAAAACTCAACTCTATTTAAATCTACATTATCCCCGCCATACATCCATCCAGCAACAGTAAACATAATGCTGGTAATAATATAAGCTGGAACGTCTAATACGAGCATAGCTCGAACGTGAGCAATAACATCTACTTTCGCCATAGAAGCTGCAAGAACTGTGCTATCAGAAAGTGGTGATAATTTGTCTCCGAAATAAGCTCCTGAAAGGACTGCACCCGCAACAAGCGGAAGTGGTAATCCAAGCCCTTCACCTATCGCCATCATAGCAATACCTGCAGTTCCAACTGTTCCCCATGATGTTCCTGTCGCGATAGAAGTGATTGAACAAATAATTAAAGTTGCCAATAAGAATATGCTAGGGTGAATGAATTCTAATCCATAATAAATTAATGTAGGTACAACCCCACCAGCAATCCACGTTCCAATTAAAGCCCCAACTGCAACTAAAATAAGAATTGCTTCTAATCCATTAGAAATCCCTTTCGTAATTGCATCTTGCAATTCTTGATAACGAAATCCTAATCTTAATCCAAGCGCAATAACTAAAAACCATGAAATAAATAGCGCTAATTGAATTGGGAGATCAAAAATCGTTTGGAAGGAAAAGACGACAGCAAGAAATAGGCATAAAAGAATAATAATTTCTAGCATCGATGGTAATCTTACACTTTTCATTTTTTTCTCTCCTTACAAGTCGATAACATGATGTATGTAGTCTTACGTGTATGTAGTATACAATTAGCGAAGACAAAACAAAATTTTCATATTATTTCGATTTATTTTTCCAGTATAATATATTCACAACCCTTTCTATTGTAAAAGTAGATTGCGCTTTTCGCAATGAAAAATATAAAAAATGTTGTATTTTTATTTATTTAGATAAAAACACCTAATGAAATAAAACTTTAATCAATGAGGGTTTTATCCATCCCCACTAATTATTAACCCATAATAACCTTTTTAATATTTGCCTCAACAAAACTTTTTACTACCGTTTTCATCTCATATGTAATAATATATTTCCACATAAAAAAAGAGCATACATCATTTAATCGATGCATGCCCCTCTTTTATTTATACATATTTTGTATCTCTTCTTTATTTTTAAGTATTTCCGAAAACTTATCGCTACAACCTTTCGGAAATAAAACTCCGAGTCCATATGAATGCCCAAACTGAAAATGAGGGTATTTCACCTTGACCTCATCCCAAAACTTATACACACCGAAATCACCGTTTTTAACTTCAATATCATGAAATAATACAATACCGTTTTTCGCAACTTTAGGTAACCATGTTTTATAATCATGAGAAACAGCTTCATACGTATGATAGCCATCAATATGCAAAAGATTTATCGTTTCATCTTGAAACTCATCCAGAGCATCATCAAAAGTAGACCGAATTAAATTCCCTATATTCAGGTAGTTATCCCTCACCACTTTTTCTACGATTTGAAAAACCCCTTCTCCATATGGACCTGTATGCCCATCTCCAGCCCAAGTATCTACAGCAAAACATTTTGTGGCTAACCCACCATCTTTTACCCCCTGGCAAAAACTAAAAAATGAAGCACCTAAATGCGTACCTAACTCAACTAAAGTTGCTGGTTCTTCAAATCTTACTAAATCATATGCGAAATCTAAATGCCCACTCCACGCAGATTGTGACCGAATAATAGGACTAAAATTTTCAAATTCAAACGATGGTTTATGAGTAACCCAGTTCATCACGTATCTCCTTATACACATATTTTTAACAAACCAAATTACTCTTATCTTTATTTTTTTGGCGTCGCGATTATGATTATATTTCATAAAAAGATGATCGTTCTTAATAAAATGAAAATTTAATCAGTGGGGGTTTTTCCATCCTCCACTGATTATTAGCCTCACCAATTGGACTTTTACGAGCAGCACGACTCCCACCTAACTTCCTCGCATTCGCCGAATTTCAAGGTGGGAGTCTTACTGCCCGTTAATGCGGGATAAACAATTTTATTTTAAATTAGAAATTTCAGTTTATTGATATTCCATTCTGTGATATATTGCATATTGTATTCAATATATTTTTTTAAAAAGGAGGACTTATATATTTTATGGATTCAAATCGTTTAAAAGGAATTATTATGGTTGTAATCGGTGCTTGTTTATGGGGCTTATCCGGAACAGCTGCGCAACAACTTTTTCAGTATGAAAACGTTTCTACTGAATGGTTAGTTACAATCCGTTTGCTTATATCCGGTGCTATTTTGCTCATTATGTCATCATTCGGAGCGAATAAAAAAGAAATATTTGGAATTTGGAAACAAAAGTCTGATGCAAATAAGATAATTTTGTTCGGTCTTTTAGGCATGCTTGCTGTACAGTACACGTACTTCGCTTCTATTAAAGAAGGAAACGCTGCTGTTGCAACTTTGTTACAATATTTAGCCCCTATATTTATCACTGTATACTTACTTTTCAAATGGAGCGTTCGTCCATCAAAAATTGATTATATTTCAATTACCCTCTCATTAGTAGGGACTTTTCTCCTATTAACAAACGGTTCTGTTCATAACTTAGCTGTATCTACACCTGCTATCATTTGGGGCGTTTTATCTGGACTATCTCTTGCATTTTATAGTTTGTATTCAAAAGAATTGTTAGAAAAGTGGTCTTCATCCGTTATCGTTGGATGGGGGATGATCATTGGGGGGATTGGCGTAACGATTTTACACTTTATTTCCACAAACGAATTCATTTTATTATCAACTATGAAATATGTAAAACTAAGTACCCTCCCGCTCATTACATTTGTCGTCATTTTCGGGACACTCATCGCATTTTATTTATACTTAGATAGCATAAGATACCTTACGCCTAAAGAAACAACATTATTTGGCTGTACAGAACCACTCGCAGCTATTATTTCTTCTGTGCTTATTTTGCACGTACCGTTTCAATCTTTTCAGTTATTAGGTGCTTTTTGTGTAATTGTAATGGTGCTCATATTAAGCCAAAAACCGGATAAAGGAAAACCAAAATTAAAGCTTGTTAATACGAAAAAGAAATATATACAATGAAAGGATTGAATTCACTATGCCTGTCCCTCAAAATTATAAAAAACCAGGAAGAGTTTCAGCAAAGTCACTCGTTTTAAATCAACTGCAAGATTGGATTATAGAAGGTGTTTTACGACCTGATGAAAAAATAAATGATGGGGAATTGGCAGAAGCACTAGGAGTAAGCAGAACACCTGTTAGAGAAGCTTTACAAATTTTAGAGCTTTCTGGATTAGTTGAAATGGTACCTGGGCAAAAAACGAAAATCGCGCCTATTAAGTTAGACGACGTATCTATCATTTATGAGACGATAGCTGGTCTTCACTCAATTATAGGAAAGCAAGCACTTCAAAAAGTTACAGACGCTGATATTAAACTACTTTCCGAGATAAATGATGCTTTTCAACAATCTATACATGAAAAAGATTCAAAAAAAGCTTTAGAACTAGATATACGATTTCACAATACAATTACTTCTATTGCTAAAAACCGATATATTGAACCTTTTCTAGAAAATATGCAACTTCACATTTTACGCCTTGAATATTTATTTTTCCAAAACTTCGTGCCTGCAAGTCAATCTATTAAAGAACATCACTCTATAATTCAAGCACTACAAAAACAGGATGAAAAACGAATGGAACAAATGATGTCTCAAAACTGGCTCCGTCCAATGAAAGAAATACAAAAAATAATTTCTATGAAATAATAAAGCTGGTTACACAAAAGTGTAACCAGCTCCTTCTTTAATAATCTATATGCTATGCCTGAATATTTGCGTAATCTTCAATATGCTCGTACTCTTTTTCCAATTCCTCTAAAGACAGCTCGTATAACTGTCGGTCGCGAATCTTAAACACCCCTGCTCCAATTAACTCATCAATTAAATGTCTCTTACGATTTTCAACAGCAAAACGGAGTTGACTACTCATCTTTTAAAAAACTCCTTTCTACGATCATTGAAAATGATAATCTTTATCAATTACCACTTTTGATTATAAAAGATGATTCTTAATAAGTAAAGTAATCTTATGAAATATTTACCTTACAAAGTATTTGTGGCCACATTATATATATGTATGCCACGCGAAAAATGTTATGACACTTTTTCATACCCTTTTTCTTTCATACTTTGCAAGTTGTCTCATTATGGTTAAATTCACCTTCTATTTCAACTTGAATGGTGACATGTTCTACATGAAATTTCCCCTTTAATACATCCGTTGCTTCTTTCAATACGCTTTGCGTTTCATTACCTTCGATAATAAGATGGCAAGTTAATACTTGAAAATCTGATGTTACAGACCATATATGTAAATCATGAACTTCTTTTATAATAGTAATATTTAATAATGTATTTTTCACCTCTTCAGCATCTATGTGCTGCGGTGCACCTTCCATTAATATATGAACTGTATCACGTGTTACACGCCATCCACTTATAATGACTAAAATAGACACAAGAATACTAGCAACCGCATCTGCAGCAGTCCATCCAAAAAATTTAATAAGTAACGCAGCAATAATCGCTCCAACTGAACCTAATAAATCGCCTAGTACATGTAAGAACGCACTTCTTAAATTTAAATTACCTTTCACATCTCCGCCTCTCATTAATATCCAAGCTGATACAATATTAATAAGCAGACCAAGTACAGCAATAATGAGCATTCCATTACTAGCGATTTCAACTGGTTCCTTAAAACGACGAATTGCTTCAATAAAAATATATACTGAAATGACAATAAGAACGACACCATTACATAATGCCGCTAACATTTCGACTCGCTTATACCCATATGTTTTCGCGGCCGTTGCCGTTTTTTCCCCAAGCTTGAACGCAAGTAAACTTAAAGCTAAGGATACTGCATCACTTAACATATGCCCTGCGTCAGACAATAGTGCTAAGCTATTTGTCACAAATCCGCCAATAACTTCAGCAATCATAAAGCTTGTTGTTAATAAGAAGGCAATTAATAACACTTTTTTATTTTTTGAATGACCGTGATCATGTGAGTGTCCCATACAAATACTCCTTTAAGTGCAATATCTGTATGTTAGTATGAAACACATTCCCTATCTTTATCCCCCATTAACGCCCGATAGTGAATGCTACTAATCCGTAGAAGATGAACAATACCCCACTGATTAAAGTTTCACTTTATCCCGCTTCCTCTGTATACAAACTTCGCTACTTTTCAAACAAGTCCTTTTTCTCAACTAAAAACAAGACTACTTCTTTTTTATTTTCATATTGTTTACTAATGAAAGAATTTTTAAGGGGGTTACAAACTTGAAACGACTATTTCTCTGCATGGAGCGTGAACTTGTTGTAGTAAAAGAACAATATGGTAACTATGAAACCACATATCATTTACAAAATATGCAACCTACCTGTATTGTGGTTGATCCATTCCAAACAAATCGTGTATATTGCGGCACATTTGGACGAGGTTTATGGCTAAGTGACGATGGCGGGGATTCATGGAGACCAATTGGAGATTCATATCGTTACTTTGATTTCCCTAAAGAGGATGGTATTTTACACTCTTCTATTACTTCTATAACGATAAGCTCAAATGAACAAGTTAACGGCTACGGCGTCGTTTATGTCGGCACAGAACCGAGTGCTTTATTCCGTTCAGAAAATAGTGGTGAAACGTGGACTGAACTTAAAAATATGAAATCATTATTATCTTCCTATACGTGGGCTTTTCCACCTAGACCTTTTACCCATCACGTACGCTGGATTACAGTTGATCCAAACAATCCAAATACACTCCATGTTTCAATCGAAGCTGGTGCTGTTATTCAAAGTAATGATAAAGGGCATACATGGATTGATAAAAAATTCGGTGCTCCTATCGATGCTCATCAATTACTCATGCACCCTGAAGCCCCAAATCGCCTTTATGCATCATGTGGTGACGGATTTATGGGCGGACCTGATCGCGCATATCTTGAAAGTTATAACAGTGGAAACAGCTGGATCTCATGTAGTGACGGACTTGAGCATCATTATTTATACAGTATGGCTATCGATCCAGCTGATTGCGATACAATTCTCGTTTCTGCCGCACCGAGTGCTGATTTAGCTCATCACCGTATTCCTTATGAATCTTATATTTATCGTAAAACGAAAGAGACTCCGTTCCAGCAAGTACAGCAAGGTCTACCATCTGCAATTGGTACAGTCATTTCGATGTTTGCTACAAATCCAGCCGAACCACATACGTTTTACACTTTAAATAACAATGGCATCTTTCAATCCACTGATAGCGGCGAAACGTGGGAACAACTAAACATTACATGGAAAGATGAGTATAAAACGCAGCATCCGCATGCATTGCTCGTTACTAGTTCTTAACGAAAGAGAGACTGCCTAATGTTTTTAGGCAGTCTCTCTTTTATTTCTTTAAATCAATTACAATATCATCTAGAACAATATCTTTACTCTTCTCTTCTTTTTTCGGCACTTCAATTTTCTTCTCTTTTCCATTCACATATTCCACTCCACCATGATTTTCAGGTGTATGAACTCGCAAGTGCACACGAGGTGTAACGATAAGCTTTGTTGCATTTTCGTTTAACTTTTGGAATGTAGCACTCCAACTACTTTTATGTGGCTCTGCTACTGTACTAGTTCCGCCATTTCCTTCACCTGCATATTTATTTCCTAAATCATCTTTTATTTCTAATTCCACATCAGCGCTATCCCATATACTTCGTAATGCCTTAGATTCTTCCTGATTGTAAAAAACGATAAAGGACATCGGGGTTACTTCCATTTTATCTATGTTTACTTTTATTCCTTCTTTTTCAGTAATTCCTTGAAGCTTAATTTCTTTACTATCCATTCCCTTAACAGTAAGGGCAAAATTCCAATTCCCTTTTATAGATTTCTTTTCCTCATACATATTTATTGCCTCTATATCCCACCAAACATTTGCAACATCTAACCTTTCACTACCATGACCACTCATCGTAGTCATACCTACATATTTTCCCTCTCCAACTTTTGTCACGTCCGAACTACCTCCTCCACCATTAAAGCCCATCACTTGCGGACTTCCAAACGGGAACGGTTTCTCTCCTAAATCTTTTTCGCTTTCAATAGAATATGTGATTGTAATTGTTCTACCATCGAACACAGCATCATTAATTGTAACTTTAACCCCATTACTCTCTTTCGTCATATTCAATTCAGTCGAAAACTCTTTATAATTTTCATGTACCCCTGTTCTACCATTATCTAAAAATCGGAATATGTCACCTACAATTGGCAATCCCCCGGCATATGTAGGGAACCCAATACCAAGCGTTGCAACTGATAACCCTACTAAAATAGATGCAGCAGCGACACCCTTTTTCCAACTTTTCATCCTTTTCTTCATACGTATCGATTGTTTTACATTACGTTTTACTTTTTCTTTTTCAATTTCAGAGGCCTCAATTTCCTCAAGTTCTTTTTCATCTATATCAATGTCATTTAATAGTTCATAAATGTCTTTCATATTGCACTACCTCCAAAACTAATATTCGTAGCATTTTGTTGTAGTTTCTTTTTCCCACGGTACACACGATTATCTATTGCTGCCCGAGTTAATCCTAATTTGTCACCTATTTCCTCTGTCTTCATACCGATAAGATATTTCATAATGAATACTTTTTGATCTAACGGTTCTAATTGATTAATAAGCTTCAATAACTCTTCCCTATCTTCCATAACGATTAATTCATCTTCTGCTGACTTTTCCATACTAATATGAAACTCATCTGAAATAATTTCTACTTTTCTAGTCGCTTTCCGGTAATAATCAATCGCCTTAAATTTTGCAATCGCCGCTATCCATTTTTTAAAGTCACTCGGCTCTCCATGAAATTTATTTGCGTTATTCCAAATGGAAAGAAATATATCGTTTACACATTCCTCTATGAGTCCATCATTTTGAACTGGAAGAAGAACTTTGTGCGTGATTCCTTTTATGAGCGGTAAGTATGTATCGACAACAAATTCTAGCGCATCTTCCTTCTGCCGCTGTAATCTTTTTATAAAATTTTTCTCATTTGATTTCATGTAGCGATTCCCCTTATTTTTTTGTAAAAGCTTTTACACCCTATATAACGTCTAAAAAAATATTTTCTCTCATCTTTTTTATTTTTTGTGTGTAATGGAATACTTTTCCTTAGCCATTGTCTCATATAAATATAAGCTTGAAGAAAATTTTCTCAAGTCTGTAATTCAATTAGTGTAGTACACTATTTATGCAGACACTCTTTAACCTGGTGTACATTTCATTTAATTAATCTATTTTTATAATTTTAAATTAGGAGATGAGATTTGTATGTGTGGAATTACAGGTTGGGTAGATTGGAAGAAAGATCTTTCAAATGAACATGTTATTTTAGAAAAGATGGCGAATAGTATTCAGCATCGCGGTCCTGATGCTGAAGGATTTTGGTTTTCTCCTCGTGCGGCCTTTGCACACCGACGTTTAATTGTTATTGACCCAGAAGGCGGGACGCAGCCGAAGACATTTCGTGCTGGTGATTATACGTATGCTCTTACTTATAATGGAGAAATTTATAATTTTCGTGAACTGAGAGAACAGCTTCGAAAATGTGGTCATGCATTTGAAACGCATTCAGATACAGAAGTATTACTACATGCTTATTTAGAATGGAAAGAAGACTGCGTACAACATTTAAACGGAATTTTCGCTTTCGCCTTATGGGATGATCAGAAGCAACAACTGTTTTTAGCACGTGATCATTTAGGCGTAAAGCCACTCTTTTATACAGAAAGAAATGACAGTATTATTTTCGGATCTGAAATAAAAGCATTATTAGCTCATCCATCTGTTCCTGCTGAAATTGATGCGGACGGCATAAATGAAATATTTGGATTAGGCTTATTTCGAACTCCAGGATGTGGCGTCTTTAAACATATTCAAGAAGTTCGTGCTGGACATTCTATAACATTCACACGTGATAAAAAAGTAGTTCAAAAGTATTGGAATTTAGAAAGTAAGATCCATACAGACTCTACCCAAGACACATCTTCTCATATTTTATCTATTTTACAAGATACAGTAAAAAGACAATTAATTGCTGATGTTCCTCTCGTTTGTATGTTATCAGGCGGATTAGATTCTAGTGGTATTACTGCACTGGCAGGTAAAGAATTTAGAGAGGAACACAAAACACTTCACACATATTCAATCGATTTTTTAAATAGCGCGAAAGATTTCGAACTGACATTTGCTCGAACTGGTCTAGATGCTCCTTGGGTAAAACGTGTTTCTGAACATGTAGGGACATCGCATCATGACATTATTGTGAATGCTGAAGAGTTAGCAAATCACTTATTCGTTCCCCTTCACGCGAAAGATTTACCCAGTGCTGGCGAAATGGAAACTTCACTTTATTTACTATTTTGCGAAATGAAAAAAGATGCAACCGTAGCTTTATCTGGAGAATCTGCTGATGAAGTATTCGGGGGATATCCTTGGTTTCATCAAGAAGAACTATTATATGTAGATAAGTTTCCGTGGTTAACAAACTGGAAAAACACATCTTCTCTATTATTAAACGACGTAACAACTCAATGTAATCCTGAGCAGTATATTAATAAACGATTCGATGAAGCTGCTCTTGAAGTACCTACTCTTGAAGGTGAAAGTAAAAAAGAAGCGAAACAACGTCAAATGTTTTATTTATTTTTAACACGATTCCTTCCGTTCTTACTCGACCGTAAAGACCGTATGAGTATGGCTGTAGGATTTGAAGTTCGTGTACCGTTTTGCGATTATAGATTAGTTGAATATTTATGGAACGTTCCTTTCAACATAAAAAGTATTGATAATATTGAAAAAGGAATTTTACGTAGGGCACTGAAACCAGCTTTACCTGATGACGTACGAAATAGAAGAAAAAGTGCTTATCCAACTTCACAAGATCCACACTACTTACAAACAATCCGTAATTTAACACTTGATATGTGTAGTAATAAAAACAATCCTGTTTTCTCACTCATTAACCATTCCATATTACTTGCAATTGCTGATCAAAGTAACAAAGAGATTACCAATTTTGAAGCAAGAAGTGCTATGGAGTATATGCTACAAGTAAATGAATGGTTAAAAACGTATCATATTCATATTGCTTAACAAAAAAGAGTTCAAGGACAAAAACCCTTGAACTCTCTTTCATTTATTAATTGGCACATTGTCTATTTTCAGTATCGATGGACCATCCAATAATAGTGGCACAATCTCTACCTTTCCACTGAAGTACATTTGTTAATACAGGCTCAATCTGTAAACAAGATCCGTCGTGTAATATTTCTACTAAAGATTGATCATCATCAAACTTTAGTTTATCACACTCTAAAATACCATCCGTTGCCATTACAATGTGATTCTGACCTTTTTCTAATCCCCTTACCCCTGATGTAAAACAAGGTGTATTCGCTGCAAAAACATTTTTTCTTCCTATATACTCATAGTTCTTACGCTTATTTAGCCTACCTTTTCCATTTTTCGTTTGCTCTGAATGGAATAAATACGCGAAGCAATCACCAACTGATAGCCAATATAAGAACTCACCTTTTCGTAAACAAATTAAACATGCAAGTTCCTCATCATCTTGGTCACATTTCTCGATAAAGAGCTCATCTGTAAATAACGCTAATAAATACATATGTGTATGATGAAATGCTAAATGGATTGGGTATGAAAATAACTCTTTTAGTTTTTCTTCTCTTTCTGAAATCGCTTCTATTATATAATGTATATTTTTCGTTTTATGATGTGTATCAAAAATCATAACAAATTCAAATTCTAATTTCGGATCCCACCAAGCTAGCACTGCATCTCCTCTTTCATATGCATCACTCTCTTGATTTCCTCCATATACGCCGACTGAAAGAGGACCACATTTTTCAACATGTATTTGATCTACATACATCTTTTCATGACTAATCCATTTAAATGTATTCACAGCTATCATCCTCTCTCTTGCTAAATGTATACCTTTACACATAGATTACCTTATATTTCAATAAAAATAAACTTTTTCAACATTTATTATGAAAATAACAGGATTTTAATTCTTATCAAGCGAATATATCTTATAATACGATATAAAAATTAGGGGGAATTATAATATGAAAGACATTAATCCACATTGGGAGACAATATACTATCACTTACGCTATGAATATGAAGACAATCTTTCTCATCAAGCAATTCGTATTTTACAAATCATTTCTCGAGAGAAAGATATAACAATTGGAAAAATTGCTTCTGAACTTGGTTTATCTCATAACACAGCGTCCGAACATGTAAAACGCCTTATTCAAAAAGGGTTTATTATTAAAGAAAGAAATAAACAAGATGAACGAGTTGTGAATCTTACATTAACGGCAGAAGGAATTGAAGCATTAGAAAAGCATACTTTGCTAGACAAAGAAAAGATACAAATATTAGAATCACAATTATCAAAAGAAGAGCAACAACTAATAGAAAAAGCCTTTTCGTTATTAGCTAAGGAGGCAAAATATGCATTTCCTCGTTAAGGTCATCGTCTCCGCCCTCATTATTGGGGGTGTAACCGAATTTGCCAAATATTTTAGTACGCTTGGTGGCTTTATCGCAGCCCTTCCTCTTATTAGTTTACTTAGTTTATTTTGGATTTCTTTCGAAGGTGGGAGTAAACAAGAATTAAGTCAATTCGCTTTAGGCGTATTATATGGATTTCCTGCATCTGCACTACTATTATTTATTGTTTATATCGGTTTAAAAAACTCCTTTTCACTTAGTACATCTATACTCTTCGGCATATGCGCCTGGTGTATCGTCTTTACTTGCCAAAAAGCATTTCAAGCTTAGGGGGAATTACTATTAATAGATCAGTAGAGATCCTCAATATTCTATTGCTCAATTGATTGAGGGCGGTATGCCAAAAGAAGAAGCTACACAACTTGAAGATATGTGGCAAGAACTTATTCGTGAACAATTAAATCTCTCAATAAACAGCCAATACATTTTGGCTGAACATGCTAGTCACGGGATAGAAAACGATCGTCCAGATGCTATCATTGAAGCCATTCACTTATTGTAAATAAAAAAAGGAAGCAACTAAAGCTGCTTCCTTACTTATCTATTCATAGTCTTCTTCATCATCGACTTCTTCATAATACGAACTCCCATTGCTTACATATATAGGACCGTTCGCAACATCAATACGTAGTACCCATGCCCATGGCACAGCTAAACGTTTATGTATTGCTCTCCAAAAGTTCATTGATTTTCTTTCGTACTCCTGGAACTCCTGAAGTAACTCTTTATAGGAGGAACCGTCTAACTGAATATTTGCTTCTAATAAACGAGAATGGGCATAGTACTGTAACTCTAGTTCAGCAGCAATCTCCATTTCTTCTTCCGTTGCCATACCTATAATTGCTCCATCTGCTGGTGCGATTTCATATACGTTGTGAACTTCAATAAGCCCTTCTTTCTCTTTCTCAAACATGTAAACAGCCTCCTTTAACCAATATTTTTTATGTTACAAAGTCATACTTCTACAATACCTTCTCCCTTTCCTCTTTTTTTGATAAACTTTTACAAATTATTTATCTGATAATCTGTAGACTGTATTCTTTCAGCAGAACTGAAACAATTATTATCAAAAGTTAATTTATACACATCAGGCATATGAAGGGTTTTCCAAAACTGAAAACCATATTTCGAATCAAAATAATTCATTAGTAATACCATAATATTCCCATGAGTACCTATTACAATATTCTTACCTTTATATTTTTTTAATATACTTTGCATACATATTACAGCGCGTCTTTGCGCTACATCATTTGATTCTCCGCCTTCGTATGCAAAAGTCCAGTCTTCCCATACCTTCTGAATAGCATCGTTAAAATCTGTTACTGGCTCTTTACTTAATAACCTTTCCCGTAAATCTTCTTCCAGTTGTATTGATAAATTATATGTATTCGCAATTCCTTGCACGGTTTGAATCGCCCTTTTATACGGACTAGAGATCACAACATCAATATGTTCCTCTTTTAATAAATGTATTACATTATCTGCATCAATGTGTCCCTTGTCAGATAAGGGGCGTTCCCTTTCTTCCTTTGTATATGTAGAGTGAGCGTGGCGAACGAAATATATTGTAGTCATTTGTTCCTCTTCCTTTCTTTCTTAGTTTCAATCTATATTCAATGGAGTAAATAGGAGATCCTGTATCAGTAAAAGAAAAGGACGCTTTCAAATAAGCGCCCGTTGTTTACATAATAAAATTATTTCATTATAACTTTCTTCTGAATTCTTCATCTGTTATAGCATCTTGAATAAAATAATCTATATTATTTCTCAGCTTTTGATATGCAACTTGATCTTCTATATCGTTAAACATAATTACAACTTCTACCTTATTCCCTTTCTTATCTGTAGTATACAAACTTTTTGTCAATACGAATGCGGTAGAACCACCTTTTTGACCAGCATATTCCAACTTACTATTTTCAACTGTTCCTTTAAAAACATTATCAATTTCATCTTGCATTGATTTTGGAAAATAATTTCTACTATTTATCTTTTCCATTAAACTCAGATAATCTTTAGCATTTGCACTCACTAATCGATCTGACCAAATACGCTGGAATTCCATATCTATTTTTAATGGTATATCACGTTTCTTCCATTCACTTTCATCTTTCATCCATTCATGTATTTGTAACACGTGTTTATTATATTCATCATTAGACATGTTACGTATCATTTCTAACGATTGATTTTCTGGCTCATTAAGCTCTTTTTCTACATACCCTCTCATATATAGTGAAGCAGTATACGAAGAGAACTTGTCATGACTAGTAAGTTCTAACTCTTTTAAACTATCATTTACTCTTTCTATTCCAAGCTTATTTAACAAATATGTTGTATTCGCATTAGAACTATAATGAATCATCCCTTTAGCCACTTCTTCTAAAGCAATCTGTCCATTTTGCACTAACTCTCTCACTTTTGAATCTTCTAACCAGTCAGGATGCGCTCCACCATCAGTGTTTTTAACATAATATTTTTCTAAATCCTGCAATGAAATTTGTTCATCTCGACTTATTTTTCCTTCTGACACTTGCTTAGCAAATTCAACTGCTATGACGATTTTTGCCGTACTTGCTAATGGTAATTTTTTATTTTCATTTACAGATGTTACTACTTCACCATTTTTTCTAATAAGTAATGAACATGTTTCATCACCTTTATGTTCTTTTATGTAGTTTAATACGTAATCAGGATCTTCTTTTGACAAATAGTACTTCATAATAACAAAGAAAGCTATAACAGCTACTACAATCACTCCTGCAACAATTCCTATAATCTTTAATATGTTCACAATATGCCCCCTCTATAAATTCCCTTCTATATAATAATTATAACGAATAAAAATACAAAATTATACAAAATAGAGTAACTCTTCCTAAAAAAAGAAAGAGTTACTCTATTTCACATGATGTTATTTGTCCATTTAACGTAACAACTATATTTGAGTCGTCACTTTCTTTAACTCTATTTAGTCGATTTGAGTTAGGAGGACCAATTACAACTGACTCCTTAATTGGCGAAAGGTCCTTTCCTAATTTTTCTGCACTTACACCGTATGCAGCTTGAAATACTTCTGGCGGTGTTAATCTAAGTATGTCTGATCCCTCTGCTGTTTCAAACTGATCGTTATTAAAGAACAAATGTAATTGTACTTCTTCTGTTACCGCTGTAATCCAATGCCACCATCCCATTGGAATAAAGACAGTTTGCCCCGCTTTCACATGATAATTTTGCAATTGATTCGTTTCGGGATTTAAAATGGATGTAACTGCTTCTCCTGATACAACAACATCTAATTCCCACGCATTCGGATGCCAATGTGGTTCCCGCATATGCCCTTTCGTCATAAATAAATCAACAAACGCCCCTCCTATCATCGCAGGTAACTGCGTTGAGGTAACTTCATATGCAACGTTTTTCTCATCTCTTTTAAAAAAGACATTTTTTCTCGAATCAAAGAAAAGATTTGGCGTTCCTGAGCTTTTCTTTAAATTTTTATTATCTGGAACATAACCTGAACTACTCATTTTATCCCTCTTTTCCACTCCGAACATTTCTACTTTCACACTGTATCGTATGGAAAAAATGTATGAATGTGCCTATCATTCACATAACAAAAAAAACATGCCTTCATGATGAGAGCATGTTTTGTGATTTTTTTCACATTATTTAGTTAAAAAATAAACTTTTTACTTACCATGATGTAACATTAAATCACTAAGTTCTTCTTCAATGTGATTTAATTTCGCAACTCCTTCTTTCCACTTATGAATATAACGCGATACCCCGACAATAAATAAAACAATAATTGTAGAAAGAATAATACCATATACGATTGTTACAGTACTCATAGTTACACTTCCTTATAATTAGTAATGTTGTTATTAGTTATATTTTTATTATAAACCTTTTTCTTTTAAAATACTTCGATTTCAACTTTTTGTAACAAAATTGATTTTTCTAATATTTCGTTCATAAAAATGGAATATTTTTCACAAATTATACAAAACTTCACCATATGTACTATTGCCACATGAGTTATATTGTTAAATAGGATAAAGTGAAATTTTAGTCAGTACGGGGTATCTATCCCACACTGATTATTAGCCCGCACCAACCAGGATTTTACGGACCGTTACTGTGGGATAAAGGGGATGAAATACTATGACGACTTGGTTTATTGTAATGTTAGTTGTATTTGGAGCATTTAAAATTATTGTTTCTAGCCTTCCTAACTCTGCTATTGAATCCATTATTAGCAAGTACGAAACACATCCACAACTTGAAGAAGAGAATGTGACTGTTACAATCAATGGAAATAACTTAGAAGGCGAAAAGAAATCCAAAATTATTCATGATTTTAACGAAGGATTATTTTTAGATCGCTATTATGCACCACCACACAATGAAGGCACTCCTTTAATTATCAATGCAAAACGTGGCAAAAAAGATTTTACATTTTATATTTATAGTCATGAAGAGCATGTTGATGTAGTAAAACAACATAAAAAGAAGGTAGTTGCTTATAGTTTACGCTCTAAAAACCTTCAAAATAATGATATGTTCGTGTCAGCTGATTTAGCTTAATGCTCATATATTAGAAGAAGGAATCCATGGCACATAGATTCCTTCTTTCCTATTTACTGAAAAATAAGCTCTGTCTTCAAACTATCTTTCGGTAACAACCATCCTTTTTGTTCTAAACTCTTCATTAATAATTCTCTTTGTTTTGTTGCAATACTTTCCTCATTTGTTTTAAACGACACTTCTATTACGAAATCATCTTCTATTTTCCCTGTATTACTTAGTGGCCAAACTTCAATATTCGTTTTTATATTTTCAAATTCACCTGTATACCGTTTCATTAATACAGGACCATAAATGTGAGAATCCTTCAGCATCTCTTCTCCCCAATTCGTATACAACCATTTGTTCATTTTCCCTGGTAACTTTTCTATTAACATATTTTGAGCAGCTTGTTCATTTGGTAAATCAAGTATCCCATATCCTTTAGCACTATAACTTTTCTTATTTGAAATACTTAACGTTTTCTTCTCAAATCCCCAATCTATTTCCGCCTCATAACTATCAGTTTTACTATCAAATCCATCTTTTTCAGCTACTTCTAGTGCATCTTGAATTACACCTTTTGGAATAGGATATCTTTTTTTATATGTTAGTTCAAAATCTTTACTAAATTCTTTCTTTCGAATTCTCGCAAACCAACCTTCATTACTTAAATTTTTATTCGCCGTATCTAAAAATTGCACTTGTATTCTTTCATAATTTGTACCAGCCTGGAAATGTTCTAGTACCTCTTGCTTCATCTCTTTGTTATAACCTAATACTTGTTCTGGCTTTAATAATAACTTCACTTCAAAACTAGGTTTCATTGGACTAGCAGCAAACCCTTCCTTAACATGATAAAGGAAACAACAAAAGAAAATACTTACGAATACAAATACCTTTTTCATATACCGATCTCCTTTACATTTTAAATTACTTCTATACGTTCCAGAGTAAGCGAATACACATTTTCATATCCTGCTGTGCTTAGCTTTTGTTGTAATCGATCCGTATCCTCTTTCAAAGCATGTACTAACACCGTATGTTCTGGTAATAGTGTATTTAACATTTCCTTAACGTCACTTATACTTTGATGAACTTTATATGGAACTCGCTTCACCCTACATTCTTTACCTACACGTTCCTTCAAAACTTTTTCTGCAAAACTTCCTTTAGCAATATGTCCAGTAAAGATAATGGAATTTCGTTCTTTATGCCGAAGTTGTTCATAATACAACTGTGCTCGTTTTGTTTGCATATTCGCATCACTCATTACAACTATTCCGTAACTATTTTGCATACAAATGTCCTTATCCATAACTATTATGTTTCTTTTTAAACCCTCCACAACCCGTTCAAGTTTTTCATTATTTTTTAACCAATCTTTATATACGAACATCTCTTCAAATCCAGCAAAAATTTCTTTATCTACTATAATTGGAAGTTCTTTATATCGTTCATATAAATACAATACTATATCTTGCGCCCTACCAAGTGAGGGCAGTGGTAGTAATACTGTTCCTTTATTTTGAGCAACTCGTTCAATTTCTGCACATAATTCGTCTATTCGTTCCTTTTGTGAAACATCATCAGTGTGATAAGCGGCATCTACAATTGCAATTTTTATATCGCTTCGCAAATCTTCAGGTAAATTAGCTCGTAGTATATTAGATTCTGCTGAATAATCACCAGAATAAAATACGTATGTATTACACATATCCACTAAAAACCAAACAGCTCCTAATACATGCCCACTATACCCCCATTGAAACCGCAACGTTGGTGTAATCTGTATCCATTCATTTGGATTACTAATCTCATCAATACATACATAATTTAGATCTTTAATATTTTGATCGTTATAAGGTAAATTCCACCCTTTTGAAAGATTGTAGTTTCCCCATTTTTCAAAATAAGCTGGAAGTTGCTCCTTCGTATAACGAGTCGTCCAAATTTTTTTCTTATATCCATACTTCGTCAATAAAGGTAAACCCATCGTATGGTCTTCATGAATATGTGATAAAAATACTGCATCCAAAAACGGAACAACTTCTCTTTCTATTTTAGGATAACTATCCTCATATGATCGATTAATACCACAATCAAATACTATTTTTGTCTCTTTATTTTTTACAAAATAGCAGGAACGACCGTATTCTCCCGCTCCTCCCCATACTTCCATCCTCATCATGCTACCCCTTTTCGTTTTTGCTCCATATGTTGCAGAAGTAATAAGCACATTGTTGTAAGCCCAACAGAAACAACAGCCATTGCCATTCCTATAGATACTTCTCCTTGTTCAAATTGAGCAAAAATAAACGTTGCTGACGTTTCTACTGATGGAGGTAGTACGAGAAGCGATGCTACTAACTCTCTTATCGAAATCGTAAATGTCATCGCCCATCCAGCAAGAATTCCTGGAATAATAAGCGGCAATATTATTTTTCTAAAAATATAAATATAATTCCCGGAAAAAATACTTCCTGCCTGTACAAGAGAATCATCAATTTGTCCGAGTGATGCTTTTACATACTGCACCGTATAAGGTAAAAAGAGAACAACATACGTTACGATAACCATGACTGGTGTATTGTAAATTGACATAGGCATATAGGGTGAATTCCAAAATAAAATAAGCCCTACAACCATCACTATTCCTGGTACCATATTCGGTAACATGCCGCACATATCAAGCCATTTTTCAGAGGACTTTTTCCCCTTTCGAATCATAAGCGCCAAAAATACGCCAATAATTACAGCAACAATCGCCGTTACGAGTGAAAAAAGAAAACTGTTCCATAAAGCTTCTAATCCCGGAGAACCAATTGTAAATAATGCTTCATAATGGCTTGTTGTAAAGTTATTAAAATGTAAGCCACCGCCTCTTAACTTCGACAAAGAAGCAATAAGTATAGAAAAGTATGGGATTCCAATTGCTACTATTAGTAAGCCAATTACATAAACCCATGCTATAACGCGCGCAAATATAGACAAAGTATACCTTTTAGATTTCACACCTTTTCCACTAACCATTGCATATGTATACTTTCGATTCAATACATTTTGCATATACCAAATGAGCATACACGCACTAAGTAATAAAGAAGATAGTGCTGTGGCACTGCCAAAATCAATCGGCCAACTAGAGATAAATTTATGAATCTCAGATGTTAACACATGGAATCCTATTCTACGTCCGAATGTAGCTGGTGTTCCAAATTCAGCAATCGTCTTTACGAAAATGAGTAAAGCACCCATTACATAACTTGATAACAATAACGGTAGTATTATTTTTCTTAAACGATAGAAAAAACTTCCACCATGAACTGCTGCAGCTTCTTCTTTACTACTCCCAATCTGAAGTAACGTGTTTTTCAACATGAAGTAAAGGAATGGGAATAAATGCAGACTCATAATTAAAACCATACCGCCTAAACTAAAAAACGATGATGAAATCGGCTTTAAAGCCGGAAAAAATTGTTCAAAATAACCGTTAGGTTGCATGAACAAAATCCAGCCCATCGATCCGATATAGGGCGGGGTCATAAATGGGATCATAAAAACAATATCTAACTTACTATACTTTCCTACATCTGTTTTGCTCATAATGAACGCCAATGGAAACGCAAATATTGTAGCTCCTATTACAACGAGTACACCTAGAAGCATCGAATTTAGAAAAATTCCAGCTAATCCACCACTCTGCATGACTTCAAAAGGCTTTAAAAAATTCCAACTGCTATTTTCATATACACTAGAAAATAAAATGAGAAAAAGCGGAATGACGATTAACATCGCCACAAGTAACAACGCTACTGTCATTCCAACTTGTCTTACTGATACGAATCGATTTACCATGTAATCACCATCTTATTGAAATACTTTCTTAAATTGTTTTGCTATTTCATCTTGTTCTTTCTCAACTGTTTTCCAATCAATATTTAATACTGGAATCTCTTCTACATTCGGTCTATTTTCAGCTTTTATATCTTTTCTACCTGGCAACAAATACGCTTTAGAAACTTGTTTTTGCACATCATCTGATAATAAATAATCAATAAACTCTTTTGCACCTTCTACATTTTTACTATCCTTCATAATGCCTGCTGCACGTGGACTAATGACTGTTCCGCTTTTTGGATATACGATATCAACCGGTTCACCCTTTGCTTTTGCACTGTACGTCATGTAGTCAACACCCGCGATTACCATATCTTTCGCACCTGTTACAACTGGGTCTAACGCTTCTTGGTTTGCCCCAGCTACTGTAACTTCATTTTTCTTAAGCTGTTCAAATAAATTCCATCCATCTTGTCCATTCTTTTTCACATATCCTGTTACAAAGTCTAAAGCTGAACCTGAAAGTGCTGGATCTGGAAGATTCACTTTCCCTTTCCATTCTCCTTTCGTTATATCGCTCCAATCTTCAGGTGCTGTCTTCACATTTTTTGTGTTATACACAATTCCTAATGCTGAAGCACTATATCCAAAATAATGTCCTTTATCATCCGACCATTCAGAACGAAGCTTATCAGCTTGTTTTGCTTCTTTATAAGCTAACGTTTGCCCATCTTTTTTTAATCCTTCCATCGCTGGTAAAGAAGCAAGTACGACAACGTCAACGACTGGATTTTTCTTTTCAGCCTCCATTCTTGCTAAAATCTTACCTGTTGTTCCTTGAAACATTTCTACTTTTATCCCTGTTTTCTTTTCAAAGTCCTTTTGAATTTTTTCTGCTAATCCTTTTGGTCCTGCACTATATACAACGATTTTCTTTTCATTAGCGTTTTTATTTTTTGCATCTACACTGCCTGTCTTTGAGCTACAACCTGTTACTACAGCAGAAAATAGTAAAGTACATACAAATAAAGACTTAAGCGAACTGAATTTCTTCATACGATTCTCCCCCTATATGATGAATACATTTTTTTGGTACATATAACGATACCGGTTTACCAACGCTTAGCTTACTATTGTGATAAGCTGTCCATACACCGAGTGTCCCCATGTTTACTTTCACTTCATAACGTTCTCCTACATATGTAACGTACTGAACTTCACCTGTATACATTTCGCACAAGTCATTTTTTGTCCAGCTCACATGCTCTGGACGAATCATTTTTTTCCCCTCTACAAGCCAATTTGCCTTACCAACAAATTTTGCAACAAATTCATGAGACGGTTTCACATAAATGTCTTCTGGTGTTCCTTTTTGTAATACTTCACCCTGCTTCATGACAATAATTTGGTCTGACATTGACATAGCTTCTGTTTGATCATGTGTTACATACAATGCCGTTAAACCAATTGAATGAACGATGTCCATAAGTTCTAATCGCATTTCTTCTCGCAAAATTGCATCGAGTGCACTTAACGGTTCATCGAACAAAATAAAATGAGGTTTCGTTACAATTGCTCTAGCAAATGCGACACGTTGCTGCTGTCCACCTGAGAGTTCATGCGGATATCTTTTCTCCATACCTTGCAAACGAACCCGCTTTATCGCATCTTCTACCTTTTCTCTTAATTGATTCGTTTGCTTTGTAGCCCTTAAACCAAATGCAACATTTTCAAATACAGTCATATGCGGCCATAAAGCAAAATCTTGAAATACCATGCCGATATTCCGCTCATGAGGAGATGTTTTTATCTTTTTAGCAGAAGAATACATGCACTTATCTCCAAAATATATTTCACCTTTATCCGGTTCCTCAAGCCCTGCAATCATTCTAAGTAAAGTCGTTTTCCCGCATCCTGAAGGTCCTAAAAGTGTGGTGAATTCCCCTTTTTTCATTACAATCTGTAACGGCTTTAACGCCTGTGTTTTCCCAAATGCCTTTTCTAATCCATGAATTTTAATATCCATCGTTTCACCTCTCTCCCCTCATTCTTAACCTGCTTTCATTCTATCTGGAAGTTTTATACTGAATGTTAATGTACTGTAAAGATTAAATTAAAAAATCTCTAATAAACTATTTATTTCTATAGATTTTTTCTATAGTTAGAAGAAAAAGGGGCCAACTTATCATGAATCTCTTAAAATTAGAAATTGTAGTGCTTATTAAGAAATACAAAAAGCTTACTATCGTTGCAGAAAAACTTGGCGTTAAACAACCTACTATTACGTTTCATATAAAAAGCTTAGAAGAGGAACTTGGTGTGCCTTTATTTGAATTACGTTCCGGAAGGTATTTCTTAACAGAAGCTGGCGAGGCATTGCATCATTATGCTTGTAAAATAGATGCACTTATGAAAGAAGCTAGGCGGGTCACACAAGAGTTTAAAGATTTTAATAAAGGCGCTATAACAATTGGTGCTAGTTATGTACCCGCGACTTATCTTTTACCAGAAGTTGTTCACCAATTTCAATGCGAATTTCCAAATATAAAAATAACACTCATAGTAAAAACAGCTCCTGAAATTCGAACGATGCTACAAAATCATGAAATTGATCTCGGGGTAATTTCTGCGGCACCGTTTGACGAACCACTTCTAAAACAAATGAATGTAATGCCTGATACACTTGTTCTTGCCTTTTCCAAAGAACATCATCTTTCTAAAAGAACAAATGTATCATTACAAGATATCGAAAAAGAACGTATATTATTGCATCGTAACCCATCTACAACGAGAGATTTACTTACACAATGGACATTAGCACATAACATTACATTCCAATCAGAAATTGAACTAGATTCATTAGAAACGATGAAACAAATTTTAAAATATGGTAATGGGGTTGCCTTTATTTCAAAACTTGCTATTGAGCAAGAAGTACAACGAAATGAGCTATGCTATATACCGATCCCTGATTTTGAATTTCAGCGTAATATTTATACCATTCATCATGAGGACAGATGGAATTCTAAAATAATTTCTTTTTTACTACACAGCATTACTTCTTTTGCAGAAAAAAATTAAAAGGCTTTCGTTATACACGACAGCCTTTTAAACTATAACTCTATTTGTTTTTCTTATCCTCAATTTTTGCTTGTGCCTCTTCAGCCTTATCTAATGCTTCTGAAACTTTTTTCTCTTTTTCTTTTACATCATCTATACTATCAACAGCTTTAATTAATTTATCGATTCCTTCTTCATTTACCTTTTTTCGTTTCGCTACTCTTTCATTTACTTTCTCTTCCACATCTTTTGCTTTTTGAAGCATATTCTCTGCATTTGATGTCACAGCTTTTTCAAGTGCATCATCTTTTTTCTTTTGTAACACTTCATTTGCAATATCTTTCGTTTCTAAATACTTACCGTCTTTTAATGCTGTCGCACCACGATCTAGTAACTGAGCGACTTCTTTATATGCCTTCGCTTCATTTCCTGATTTCTCTTTTTCCGCTTTTTCAAACCACATAATCGCATCACTATATTTTTCATTTTTCAATGATTGCATCCCTGTTTCAATATACTTGTCATAATTACTACATCCAGTCATTACGACTAACAGAAAAAGCATTACAAAACTTAATTTTCTCATGATGTTTTCTCCTTTTCTTTGCCTGCTCACTTTACTGTAACATACATGAAAAGGAGTTTCAAAAACTAAAATACTAATATGGTCATTTTTATATTGTTAAAATTTTCTTTTAAACCGATACATCCACTTGTTTTTTCGCCATATGCTGCTTTACTCCAACTAATACAACTAACAATAATCCTCCACCTAATGTCATCATAACAATGCTAGTCGGTAACATATCTAATAATAATCCATATACAATCATTCCAAGCGGTGCGATTGCAGTAGAAATTGTTTCAAGTAGACCGAATACACGTCCTAAATAGTTTGGATCTGTCGTCTTTTGCATATGTACTTGCATCGGGATATTTACAACCATCATTGATATACCAGTTAAAATCATAAAAGTGATATAGTAAATAAAACTTGCTACTTTCGGAATGATAACTAACAACGGAAAGACTGTGCATAAACTCAAGCCCGCAAATAAAAACAGTCCAATATAAACAGAGCGAAACGGATTATTCACTTCTTTACGTACTGATAAAACAATTGCACCAATTAGCATCCCGACTGCTAACATTCCCTCTACAACACCGAGTTGCTGCGAGGATAAATGCAAATTTTTAATAATAATATATGGAAGCGAAACGAAAAGTGCACTCGCAAAAAAGTTTACCCCTACTGCAATTTTCATTAAACCATATATTTCATGCTGTCGTTTCACATATGAAAAACCTTCTTTTATACTCGTCAAGAAATGCTCTTTACTTTCGGCCAATTCTTTTTTATATAAATCAAATACGATGAATAATTGTACAATAACTGCTAAAAAGAATGTAATACTATTTAACAGGAAAAATGTTTTGATTGAAAAGAAACCAAATACAACTCCTCCAATAATCGGCGCTAAAATATTCGATAAAGATGATGCCGTCTGATTTAAAGCACTCGCTTTTTGAATACGCTCCTCATCTACTAAATTAGGAATAGACGAAGTTAATGAAACAGAATAAAAACTTGCACAAATTGATAATAATGCCGCTGATACATAAATAAACAGAAGTGATGGTCCAAATATAGTAGCAAGAATAAACATGATAAGCATTGTTAAGCTACTTAATAAATCAGTGCCAATTACAAGCCATCTTCGGTTCACACGGTCAGCTACAGCACCTGCAATTGGGCCACAGATCATTCTTGGTATTGATCCGCAAATAAGAGTAGTTGCAAACCCCATTCCTGAACCAGTTGTCTTTAATACGTATAATCCCATTGCAAACGTATAAATACCCGCCCCTAACAAGGACGTCATTTTTCCAATCATCATTAAAATAATATTTCTCGTTGCAATCTTCATTTTCGAATCATTTTGACCTATACTTACATCCCCCATTATGACACTCTCCCTTTAAAAGTTAAATTGTGTTAAACTTATTATATATACAACTTTCCAATTTTTACAACAAAAAGTTTAATTACATTTAACTTTTTGATTATAAAGGAGCATATGATGGCTACTCTCGGCGAGAAAATTAAAACGTTACGAAAAGAAAAAAAGCTTACTCAAACTGAATTAGCAGGTTCAGAACTGACAAAAAGTATGTTAAGTCAAATTGAAAATGGAAAAGCTACACCTTCCATGAAAACATTACAATACATCGCTAATAAACTTGGATGTGAAATGAGTTTTTTACTAGAAGAAGATGATGGAGAAATTGTAGAACTCATTCAAAAAATGGAGGAACTAATAAAGACAAATAAATGCGATGAAGTATATGATACTTTACTACCTATCGTTCAAAAAGAGCTACCTTCTACTTTAAATACGGCTCGTATATATAAACAGTTCATAACTGGGGCAGCTATTATGAACGATTATAATATTGAATATTACGTCGAAACCGCTATTTCTATATTTGAAAAATATACTTTATATCGAGAAAGCACTGAAACGAAACTACTGTTTTACTATATGCTCTTCAAACGTAAAAAATATAAAGAATGTTTACAGATGATTACCATTATTCGTGATGAATATAAAACGAAGAATTTAGAAATGGATCTTATTACACATATACAGTTATACTTAAAAGAAGCAATTATTTTACTCGCATATGGCAATTATGAAAAATGTGAAAGAGTCATCTTAGATGCACTTGCCTTTTCCAAAAAACATCAAGTGTATTATAAAACAGATGATTTTTATCGTATTTTATCTTATCAAAAAATCATTACGGCGGATAAAGAAAGATATTTATATTACATAAAAAAATCTGAGCAATTTGCTATTTTTACAGAAGATACTTTATCCGCTGCAAATATAGATATATTAAAAGCTTATTACTACAATACAATTACGAATGAATATACAATCGCATTAAAACATTTAGAACAATTTCGAGAAAAACTAAAAGATGAACCAATTTTTCAAGACGATGGATTGTATTATCTTGAAAAAGGAAAATATTTGTATGGTTTAAAACGTTACGAGGAAGCTTTAGAAGTATTAGAGCATGCTATCATACCGGATTATATGAGTCATCCACTTGATCAATCGTGGTTATTAACAGCTGGATCATATCGTGCTCTTTGCTATATAGAACTTCAAGATAAAAAATCTGCTCTGAAAGAAGCAAAAGAAGCAGTTCAAGCGATAGATGACTATCCTGATTCCATCTTCTCTTCATTTATTAAAGAAACATTACAAATAATACAAAAACTTTAAAAATGTCTCGAAATGGTATATTATTCCTCCTTTTTTGCAAAGATAATAATGATGGGAGGAATATAAATGAATATACAACGCGCAAAAGAGCTTTCCGAGTCATCTGAAGAAGCCAATGTCAGTTTTCAAGGCATGCCTGTTACGATTCAACACGTCGACGAAAGCAACGAAACCGCCCGCATATATGAAGTAACAAATCCAAAACGCGAATTAACTGTTCCAGTTAATAGCTTAGAGGAAATATAAGCAATGCCACTTCAATTTTCTAAAGTGGCATTTTTTTATTTCGAATTACTTATTAGCCCTCACAAGCAAAAGATACGTCAATTTCGAAGACAGCACATACGTGAACACCTTATGTCTCCGGGAACATTGCATATGAACGGAATACCAATTGAAGAAACAATTATCGATTATAGTGCAGGTAGGTGCCAAGTACAAACAAACGCCCCACTCACATTTGATCAAATGATACAAATCACAGTTAAAGAACGTGATATTCAAAATAAGAAAGCGCAAGTGCGCTGGATTCAAAAAAAAGGTCGTAAAATATATGCCGGATTAAAATTCACCTCCTAAAAAGAAAAGAAGCCTCGTGCTTCTTTTCTCTTTATTACGTGCTAAAATACAAACTATGAACTGATTTTAAAGGGGGAAAATGTATGGAGAATACTCCACAAAAAACTAGTCCTTATTATGCAGTTATATTCACTTCTAACCTATCAAATGATACAACAGATTATATTACCGTTGCCGGAAAAATGGAGGAGCTTGCGAAACAACAACCTGGATTTTTAGGTGTCGAAAGCGCACGTGATCATTCCGGACTCGGAATTACAATTTCTTATTGGGAGTCACTTGAAGCAATTGAAAATTGGAAAAGGAACGCCTTACATAAAGAAGCGAAAAAAAGAGGCCGTGAGCAATGGTATGAAAATTTCCACCTGCGTATCTGCCTTGTTGAGAAAGAATATAAGTTTCAGAGAGAAATCTTGTAAAGGAGTTTCATATGCCACTAACATTACTATTACTCATATTCATAATAATTCCCTTCATTTCAGCATTAGCTCTCATTTTTATGACGGTTAAAAAAGGAACTTTTCTAAACCGACCACACTTACAATCATTTATCGTATGCACTCTATTCTTTGCGAATTGGATATTATATTTAACAAGTTTTTATTCATTACTACCTGAGAAAGTTAGTCAATTTATATTCCTACCCATTTGGTTTTTCCTTTGCGTTTTAGGTTTAATCGTTTTCACACGCGAATGGAAAAACAATCGTGTTTTTCCCATATCTATCGGTTTTCTTTCTTTTATCCCGCATTAACGGGCAGTAAAACTCCCACCTCAAAATTCGGCTGAAGCAAAGAAGTTAGGTGAGAGATTAACTGCCCGTAAACGCCCGATTGGTGAAGGCTAATAATCAGTGGGGGATACCCCCCCACTGATTAAAGTTTCACTTTATTAGTTTTCTATTTGGATTATTGTTGTTAGTTCTTTCAGGAATGTAAAAATAAAAGGAAGAAAAGCCCAACATCAACTTTTCTTCCTTCTATTTTTACCTTTAGATTTTATTGTCATAGTTTCACAAGGTGTGTAATAAATTTGAGGTGTCGCCTTATCAACAAACATCATAAACGTAATAAAACCGATAATAAAAAAAATAAACAACGTTAACAATATTGCTCCTATCGTTAAAAGTATCATAACACCACCCCTATATATTTCATGTTATTACACCTTTCGCTATTATATGAGCTGAATCCTTTTTAGAAAAATAAACGTAACAAAATAATTACAATGACTCCTGTTAATACTGTTCCTAATAAACTACGAGTATATATCGCTACGAAAAATGTAGGAATTGCCGCAATGATATAATCCCACTGCACTGTCTCATGCATAAATAATACTTGTGCTAAAAGTGCTGCTAATATCGCAATTGGTATGTAATTTAACCATTTTAAACCCCAGTCTGGAATTTGTAGTTTACTAAATACGAGAAGAGGTAAAATACGTGGTACGAGTGTGACAGCTCCGGCTGCTAGTAAAAGGAATAATACGTCCAATCTTACTTCCATTTTTCAATCACCACCCCGATTGTCGCAGCTAAAAGTGTTGCGATAATAACTGCTATACTATCTGGCATAAATAAGTGTGAAACGTATGCGATAATAATCGCTACAATTGCAACACTTAGATGAATGGCTAGTTTCGGTTTACTACTTATTAGCTGAAGTACAAATAATCCGATAAACATCGCTGGTAACGCATAATCCATTCCGTACGTATGAGGATCTGGTATCCACTCTCCAAAAAGCCCTCCGAGAACTGTAGCTAAAATCCAATTTAAATATGCTGTTACATTAAGTCCCATCATCCATTTCTCGCCTAAATGGCCTTTTTGTGCCGCTTGTTGCACTGCAACGCCGAAAGTTTCATCTGTAATTTGCGAACCAATTATTAAATTTTTAAAAAGAGGTATCTTGGTGAAGTAAGGTGCGAGTGCAGCACTCATTAATAAGTGACGTAAATTAACAAAGAACACAGTAAAAATAATTGCCGAGGCTGGGGCACCCGCTGCATACATACCCGCTAATATAAACTGAGCAGAACCTGCGTAAATTAATGTGGACATAAAAGCAATTTCTATGATCGAGAAACCTGCTGTTTTCGCAATAACACCAGCCGCTATACCGATGCTCAAATACCCAAATACAGTTGGTAAACAATCCTTTACACCTTGCTGAAATGAATCATCGCTCTGCAGTGTCATATGTGCTTGAGCTTTATTCACCATTATCTCCCTCCATTTCTTCTATAGTACGTTTTCCTGTTACGACATGAACTAAATCTATGTTTTCACGCCATAATGTATCTAATTTATCAGCTCCAAACTCCTTCGTAATCTCCTCCACCATAATGTCGTGCCGAACATATTCTGTAGCGACGAGAACTAAAGCTGGATCGTACGTTGTAACGGCCCATGAAGTGCTATCATTTGAAAAATTAGCAATTAATACTTCTTCCCCATCACGCGCGATAACAGTTAAATGACCACCCATTCTCTTTTCAACGACGTGAGGTGTCATATAATTATGGTGAAATGTCGCTCCTATTTTTGTTTCTGGAGCACCAAATAAAATTGAAAAAATATGTACGCCTTCCGCTTCCTTTTGATGAATGAATGGCTCAATCTCGTGCACTTGATTTTCCCATACAGAAATCCATAACTCTTCTTTTGCTCTATTAATTATATTGCATATTTCTTTCAAAACACGATCATTTGAGCGAATATGCGAAATTACATCAATTTGTCGCTCTTGTTCTAAACAATTTAATTTTCGGTCTAAAAATTCAAAGGACTTTTCAAAATCTTTTCGCATTCGATCCATTAATTCCGTAGCTGGCACTGGTACATATTTCACTGGTTCAGAAGGAACGATATGCACCGCTCCTTTATCCATCAACTTGCCAAGTACTTCATAAATCATCGAACGAGGTACGCCTGTTTGTTTACTCACTTCATAACCTGTTACTGGATAATGTTTTAATAGTCCAATATACGCTTTACATTCGTACTGGGAAAAACCTAACTTTTGTAACTCCTTTATTATTTCATCCATCGGTAACCCCTCACAATTTATATAGCTCTAATTTCAAAACTACGATTTCGCTTTCCATTAGTAGTTATTGCTATACCTACTAATATAAAAAAGAAGCCTCTACAAGTCAACTGACAATTCCGAATTTTTATTCAAAACAAAAAGCCTTCTTTTGAAAGGCTTTTTGTGCATAATGAATTATTTCAACTGTAGAGCATTTGATATATTACCCTCCAAATGCTCACGTAAGGTTGAACCTGTATACTCTTCTCTAAATACACCTGCTCTCACGAATAAAGGAATGACTTCACTAAAGAATAAATCCAATGATTTTGGAGGTCCCCCTGGAATTGCAATAAATCCATCTAATGCCCCGGCTTCAAATCTTTCCATAATTTGCTTACAAACATCTTGTGGTGTGCCAATAGCGACCCAATGAGCAGAACCAACAACTTCTGGTCGTTCTAGTATTTGCTCAACAGTTGGTTCATTTTTTATGATGAAATTCCGTAATAATTCGGCATGTGTTTTACTACGTACAGCTTGATTTCTACTTGGTAGCATATGTTCAGTAACCTTACTTTCTAATGGTATCCCTCTAACATCTAATCCGAGAACCATTTCGAGTAAAGCGTACCTCTTCTCTTTTGTAAGTTGTTGATGAGCTTGCCTGTGCATTTCTAGCGCTTCTTCATATGAATCGCCAATAAAGAAATATAAACCAGGCAATACACGTATATCATCTTGCTTTCGGCCATGCTTTTCTGCTCTTCTTCTTAAATCTTGACGAAGTTCGATTCCTGACTCTACATCTGGCATCGCGGCGAAAATTGCATCCGCAACAGAAGCAGCGAAATTCCGGCCAGACTCTGAAGCACCCGCTTGAAATAAAGGCATTTCCCCAGAAATATGCTGAGGGACATTAAGTGGACCTTTCACCTCAAAGTGTTCACCACTATGCTCAATTGGCTGTACCATTTCCCTAATTACATCTGCTTTGTCTTCTTTTAAAACTTCATAAGGATGGCTCCTCCAAAGTTTTCTTACTAGCTCTGTACATTCTGCCGCTTTCGCGTATCGCTCTTCAGATGGTGGCATCCCTGTCTCACCAAAGTTTTCAGCACCGTCAATGGATGTGACAATGTTCCAACCTACTCGGCCGTTACTAATCCAATTTAAAGATTGTAGTTGCCTCGCTAGTATATATGGTGGATAAAATGATGTTGAAGCGGTCGTAACCACTCCAATCTTTTCTGTCGCATAAGCAATTGCAGTAAAAAGTAATGTTGGATCTAAAATTACATTCCCCTTATTACGAGCAATTAAATCTGGATGTGCCACTAAATAATCCGCTTTAAAAACAAAATCTAACTTAGCTTTCTCTGCCAGTTGTGCTAACTCTACTTGTTCATCGATTCCTGAATCAAACTTATTCTCTTGTTCTTTCTTTCTAGAAATCAAACATAGTCCAATGCAAAGCTGTTTTTTTGTAGACATATGTACACACCTTCCCCTTAGTTTTTAATTCACCTAGTTAAACAAGTGATGCGACCATCACATCTTGTATTTTTTATAACACATAAAATGATAATGATTATCAATATCATTTTATGATGTTACTGAAATAAATGCAATAACAAAAAAGACTCCCGCTAATGGGAGTCTTTTATCTCAATATTTCATTCGCTTCTTTTTCATAAATTTTATCAAACGAAGTCATGATGCGCTGCGATGCTTGAATCATTTTTTGACTCGACATAAGATCTGCCATCTCTTTCGTCATATCCACATTTGAATTTTCTAGCATATGATTTTTTACTATTCCTGTTCCGTTCGGTAAATCAGCGATGTTACCTTCTGCTAGTGTAAAACTTTTATTTTCTCGTTGCACAAGGCGAGCATTCGTTTCTGCATCTACTGTTTTCGTTTGCAATTGTGCAATTACTATTCTCTTAATATCTGGTTTTTGCAGCGTTCCTTCGTTAATTTCTCTATAAATTTCTCCATTATTAGATACGAAGAAATCTACATTTTCTGGAATACGAATACGTTCATTATTTACATCCATAACATAAGCACCTGAAGATGTTTGTAAATAACGATCACTATTTAATGTAAAACTACCGTCTCTCGTTAAAAATGTTTCATCATTTTTAGATGTAACGAAAAATGATGATGTGCCAGCCGCACCGTCGTCTAAAAAGAAATCTGTAGCACTATTTGTCATTTGTATATTTCCTTGCACTAAGTTCACATGCGTCGCAGCTGGCACTACAGCGTAATCAACCGAACCGATATTTGTCATCGCACCGTCACCGCGGCGATATGTGTCTTGTACATCAAATACTTTAGAAGTCATGTTTTCTGCTTTAAATCCTGTCGTTTGGGCATTTGCGACGTTATTCGAATGAACATTAATATGCTGCATGTAATTCATCATACCCATAGAACCTATATAAAGACCGTTCATACTCGTTTGAATAAGGCAAGCGCCTTATTCTTCACCTCTTTTCTTACGATGTTTGTAACATTTGTTTTGCTAAATGTTCAGCTGTAGCGATATGTATATGTTGCTTCACGTCTTGTCCGTCTGTCATTAATACAATTGGAGCCGATGAAACTGCTGGAATTTTCAACAATTCACCACTACTCACTGTTTCATCAAATTTCGTAAACACGATACCATCAATATGAATATCTTTAAAGTTCGTAATGATTTCAATCATGTCTTTACTTTTCATAGAAGCTGATAACGTTAAACAAATATAATCTGGCTCTACTTGCCCCATCGTCTCAATCATTTCTTCAACCGTTTCTGACGTACGATAATTTTTTCCGGCTGTATCTATTAAAATATAATCGACGCGCGCTTCTTCTTTAAAATAAGTAAGCGCCCGTGCCATTGCGGCTTCATCCCGCACAGCGATAACTTCTGATCCAATTGTTTTCACGTAATCTTGCAGTTGCTGTACTGTCCCGATGCGAGAGTGATCTGTCGTAATAAAACCAACCGTTTTTTTCTTACCGTGAAACTGCCATGCCATTTTCGCAAGTGTCGTCGTTTTTCCAACGCCAGTTGGACCGATTAATGCAATTGTTTGTACCTCTTTCTCAAATACGTTTTCAGTATTAAAATGAGATCTCATATCTTCCAATATGTATCCGATGACTTCTTCTTCTGTAATCATCGTTGCATTCTCAAACTTCACTTTTAATTTTTCAGCATATGCATGAATGAAATATTGTTCCACATCGTTTTGTTCTAACATCCGAATTACTTTTTGAATAATAAATGGTACAGATTCCTGGTTTTCTTTTTTTATAACTACTTCTTCTTTCTTTACAGAAATAGCTTGTTTCACAACGACAATACCCTTTTCAAACAGTTGTAATAGTTTCTCTTTTTTTCTTGCCCATTCTTCACTATTCCCTGTTTGCATCGCTGCGTATGACATAGAAGTCGTTACGTTTTCTAAATTGTGCAAGACAGATTGAATTCCATTCACCTTCACGATTTCTTCTGAAGGTTCACCTACAACATCCATTAATTGCTCATGAAATTGAGTTGTTCCTTCGCTATTTTCATCCTGCTTATCTTCAGGAAAAGCGACTAACATTTCATAATTCTTTTTCCAAAAAAAAGGGATGTTTCGTTTTACACTTTCATCGACAACGTAGTAATAATCTGTACCATATTGGTCAAATAATTTTCGATACAATTCATTTTTCGAAGCTGCTTTTATTCGCATTAACGCTTCTTTTTTTTCTGTACTTTCCATTACTTCACCTCCTACTATTCAATATAAGCAATTTGATCTACAACAATTTCTGGTGCCAATTCACTAATACATAATACTTTAGCTTCTATTTGATAACGTTCAAGAAGTCTCACAATAGCAAACCTGAAATCTTTTCTACGCGTTAATAATACTGGCTCTCGTCCCATTAAACGAGCTTGTTTGAAAACGCGCTGTACTTGTTCTACTACACGCGTTTCTAAATCTAAATCCCAGTTTAATAAATAACCTTGGTATGAATTATTAACAACATCTGCATCTAACTCAAGCGAATCAGCGAAGAGTGCTGCATAAATTTTCCCATCAGGATTTTTCGCACTCTCACAAATAACTTTTGAAATACATTCACGAACAAACGCCGTTACACCATCAACATGGTTTTGATAAATTTCTTTCCCGTCAATAATACCTTCAATAATTGTTGGTAAATCACGAATTGAAATTCCTTCTTTCAGAAGTTGTTTAATAACATTTTGTACGAGTGATAAATCGATTTCTTTCTTCTTAATTTCTTCTAATAAAACGCCATTATCAGTTTCAAGCGAGTTAATCAAGTCTTTCACATGTTGACGCTGAATTAACTCATGAAGATTACGTCTAACGACAACATCTAAATGCGTAATTAATATGCTGAGCGGCTCTAACACTTGATAGCCTTTCATTTGTGCATCTTGTACCATATGCTCCAAAATCCAATATCCATCTTCACCAAAAATTGGATCTTTCGCCGGCTCTGCATCTAAATCAGCCATTACATTCGGTGTTTTCAGTGCTAATAAATAACCTGATTTTAAAACACCTTCAGCCGCCTTCGCACCTTTAATACGAATAATGTAACGTCCGCGTGGTCTAAAGCTCGTATTATCTTTAAAGTTAATTCCCGGAACGTTAATTCCAAGGTCGGTAATAATTGACTTCCTCATAAGAACAACTTTATCTCGAGCTGTTTCCCCGTTAATCTTCTGCTTTACAAGTGCCGCTAAATCTAAACCGAGCTCTACAATAATTGGATATTTATCCGTAAAGACGCCGAATGAATCTTCCACTTGTTGCAATTGCTCTTCATCGCCTTGAATCATTTCTAATTCTTTTTGAAGCTCGTCTTCTTTTTCTTTCTTTATTCGCTTTTTATTACGAACTCCTAAGAAAATAATCGTGCCTCCAACGAGAGCAAATGGTAAAAATGGTAGCGGTGTAAAAACACCCATTGCGATAAATAAACCACCGAGTGCATATACAACAACTTCATGCGCTAATAACTCTTTAAAGATTCCTTCAGTTACTGTGTCTGCTGAACCGTCAAATACACGCGTTACGATAATACCTGTTGAAATCGCAAGCATTAACGAACCGATTTGGTTTACAATTCCGTCACCGACAGTTAACTGTGTATAGTGAATAGCCGCATCTGCAAAGCTCATTCCTTGCTGCATCATACCAACAATTAAACCGAAAATAATGTTTACGAATAAAATGACAATCCCGAAAATAACGTCCCCTTTAATGAACTTTCCGGCACCATCCATCGCTCCATAAAACTCTGTTTCCATATTTAATTTTTTTCGTTTCGCCTGTGCATCTTTTTCTGTAATAAGACGCTGATTCAAGTCAGCATCGATAGACATTTGTTTCCCTGGTAAAGAATCAAGTGTAAAACGAGCTGCTACTTCAGCTGTACGAGACGCACCGTTTGCAACGATAAACTGGAATATGATTAATACTATAAAAATAACGATACCAATTAATAAGTTCCCGCCAATTACGAACTGGCCGAACTCTTCAATAACATGACCCGCATTTCCGTCTGTTAAAATCGCTCGCGTCGTCGAAACGTTAATCGATACGCGGAAAATCCCGATTAATAACAACATCGTCGGAAATGACTTTAATTCATCCCACTCGTTAATACTTGTAGCTCGCATATAAATAAGCACTGACATACTTAGTAGAAAAACGATAACGATATCAAGTATAAATGGTGGAAGTGGAATTAAGAGCGCCACAACGAATGACGCTGCTAAAAAGATAGAAAAATAGGTTCTTGCAGAATCCATCTTAAACAAAGAGATCCCCTCCAAACGCGCTATTATACTTCAAGTTCTTTCGTTTGAATTAAATAGCGCATAACTTCAATTACAGCTACATATAAATCTTCTGGAATCGTCTCATCTTCCTCGACTTGATAATATAAAGAACGAGCGAGCGGACGGTTTTCCACCATTGGTATTTCTTGTTCACGGGCAAGCGTTCGTATATATAATGCGAGCTCATCTTCCCCTTTTGCAACGACAATAGGCGCCGCATCAACTTGTTTATTGTAACGAAGCACCACTGAAATATGCGTCGGGTTGTTCACAATAAACGTTGCACCATCCATCTTCTTCGCGATTGTCCCTTGCAAGATGGCATGCATAAAGTTTTTTCGTTTCCCCTTTACTTGCGGGTCCCCTTCATTATCTTTATGCTCTTGTTTCACTTCTTCTTTTTTCATCTTAATATCTTGTTCGTACTCCCATTTTTGATAAATGAAATCAATAATAGAAAGAATGATTAAGATAATTAAAATGGCTAAAAAGATAAATTTAATTTGGCTAATAATTTCAGTAAGTGACGCTGTCCAGTTAAATCCAATCATACTAACAATCTTCTCTAAATTCTTTTTAAAGAGAACGTACGAAACGTAACCGATTAATCCCATATAAAACAGTGATTTCAAAATATCTACTAAACTTTTACGACTAAACAATCTCGTAAAATAGTTTTTCGGATTAATACGTGATGCTTTCGGCTTAAGTACTTTAGAAGAAAATAAGAAACCGACTTGAATCATATAATTGAATAAATGAAAAGCGTATACGAGTATTAATATAGGAGCTGATACTTTCAGAAGTAATATGCCCATTAAATAAAAATACTCGGTCGAATCTGTATTTTTTCCAATTTGATCAAACAGCACCGCTACGGAATTCGCAATCTCAAAACCGAGCCAATCTCCGAAGAAGTAAACGACAACTGCTAATACAAGAATGGAAAATAAATTATTTAAATCTTTACTCCGGGCGATATTCCCTTCTTCACGCGATTTTTTACGCTTCTGCGGGGTGGCCTTTTCTGTTTTATTATCCTTTGCCATGCGCGTCCCCCTACTTCGTTAAGAAAAAGTTAAATAGTTTCGTATACTCTTCCAGTAATACGTCTGTCATATTTTTAAACACATAACCGAGCATCGGTACACTCATCGCAATAAACAAAATACCACACGTTATTTTAATTACGTATGCATTCATAAAAACGTTTAATTGCGGTGCATTTTTTGCGATTAAAATAAGGACGAAATTAATAATGAATAGACTGCCCATAAGTGGCAAAGCAATTTCAACCGCTGATGTAATTGCAAATAATAACGTTGCGAGTAGACTATCTAAAAAACTAGTCGTCAACAATTTTGAAATCGCCTCTGTATATTGAAACGACTTTAAAATCGTGGCAACGAAATAGTTAATGCCGCCCAGTGAAATAAAAATAATAAGAAAAAATATATCAAAAATTGTTGATAGCAAAGTGGACTGTGACCCTGCATTTACATCAAATAAACTCGCCTGTGATAAACCGATATCAAAGTCTAAAATATGCCCTGCCATTTTCGGAATGTTCCACAGCATCTCTACAATTTTTGAAAGTGATAATCCAATTACAATTTGCGTTCCTGCATAAGCTGCTACATCCCAAACTGTCTTTATGTGAGAGACATCCACTTGATCTGCCACTGTAATCGAAAGAGCGAGTCCAAATGTAACCTTTGCCATCGCCGGAATTGATCGGCCTGAGAAAAACGGTAGAAAATATAAAAATGAAGTAATGCGACAAAACGCAAAAAACGTCGCCGCCCATAATTCCATATTCATTTCAGTTCACCTATCTTAGTACGAACGCAATAGCGATGGGATTTTATCAAATAAATCTAAAATAAGCATCGTTAACTCTTGAAACATCCACGGACCTAAAATGATAATAACGAGCACAATACTCGCCATTTTCGGTAAAAACGTCAGCGTTTGCTCTTGAATTTGCATCATCGCCATAATAACGGCGATAATAATAACGACAATCATACTTACAACGGCAATCGGCATTAAAATCATAACCCCTTTATAAAAAAAGGTTTGGAAAATATCTATAATTGGTGACGTATTCATTTATATGACTCCTATCACATAGCATCAAACGCTTCAGGCGACCGTTTTAAACATAATATCGACGATTTTTGTATATCCACCTAAATATACGAAAACAAGTATTTTAAATGGTAAACTTAAAATCATCGGCGGTACCATCATCATCCCAAGGTACATTAAAAGTGTACTAATAATTAAATCAATAAAGACAAACGCTAAATAAATGAACATCCCTGTAAGTAAACCTTTTTGAATTTGCGTTAACGTAAAGGATGGCACAAGCGTAAACAATGAAAGATCCTTTAAATCTTTCGGCAACTCTTCTCCACGCACTTTCAGCATCATTTTCAAATCATGCTTATACGTATGCTTCGACATATAATCTTTCATAATCGGAGCTGTCGTTTCCGCAGCTTGACTTACTGTTATTTTTTCTTTCGTCATCGGGTCCCACACATCACTCTTTAATTGACCAAGCACTGGCTGCATTGTAAACAGCGATAAAAATAATGCGAGTCCAACAAGCACTTGGTTCGGTGGTAAATTCATAACCCCAAGCCCTTGACGAGTAATCCCAAGAACAATCATAAAATAAGTAAAATGCGTAAATAAAAGAACGATAGAAGAAGATAATGATAGAAGGGTAACGAGCGCGAATAGTTGTACACTTGAATTACTCGTAAACTCTTTTCCATTTTCGAAATTAATAAAGCCGTTCGGGGCTGCATACGCTGGATTTACAAAAACAAATGAAAAAATAATAGAAAATGCGAAAATAACGGCAAATAACGATAACTGTTTCTTTATTCTCATGATGGATCCTCTACTTTTTTCGTTTCACTCTTCACCGCGTCTTCTAGCGCTTGTTGAAACTGATTTCCTGTTCCTGTTAATTGTACTGATTGTACACCGTTATTACTTATAACAGTAAATACTTGCTTCCCGTCCACTTCAAATAAAAAGGCGCTCGTTTGATGATTTAAATAAACACCATCTTTCACTTGAATATGGCCGTTTTCACCTTGCTTAAAAAACTGCTGTTTGCGCGTCTTTTTCGTCATATAATATGCACCATAGCCGAGCGCACCAAACAGTAAAACGACTTGAAATAAGGTCGTCATATACGACATATGACTCCTCCTCTACTCTTTATCCTGCATTTGATTTTGCGCCTTCATAAGCGCCGCGTGTTTCTTGTCAGCTTCAATTTCAGAAATAATAATGCCAAACTTCTCGTCCATTACTATTGCCTCACCAATACCGACTTTCATATCACTTAAATATACATCTACTTTATGTCCTAAATTTTTCTCTACTTCAAGAACATCGCCAACTTTTAATTGTTTCACATCGCCAAGCTGAATCGATGACTTCCCAAGCTTTACACCAAGTTCAATCGAAATATCCGAAACGGTATCAATATGCGCTTTACCCGCTTCATTTCGCTTCCCTGCAAATTCTTCTAATCCCATTAATGACACAGGAGATACTTCATGCTTCATATGGATCCTCCTACTCTATAAAACTTTTAAATAGGAGCGCCTTACGCGTTCCATCTTTCCCAATAAAACAATTAAATTTATGTTTCCCATCTACATAACCACGTAGTTGATCTGAAACTTTCGTATGAAGCGGAATAATATCGCCTTCTTCAATTTTCTCAATCTCACCAATCGTCATCTTTTGCTCACCAATCGCAACGTGAACAGGTTTGTACACTTGATTTACTTTCACTTCTACTTCAGACGTATACTTTTTACGCTTATCCGAAGAATGTTCGACAATATTTTCAGACGTTAACTTATCCATAATCTCTTCAACAGATAAGAACGGAATACCAATACGAACCGTCGTATTCCAAAACTCTGTTTTCATATTTACGTTCAGTAATGAAATAATATCGCTTGCCGTCGTAATCTTAAGCGCATTCGGATCTGTCTCCGTCGTTACAAACTTCGGTTCAATCGCAACAACGCTTTCAAATGATTGCTCTAAATTTTTACAAAGAAGCAAGAATATATTATCAAGCGTTAAAAACTCAAACGCTGTTAGCGGTCTACGCATCGTAAAGTTACGCTTACTATCTCCGCCAAGCCAGCATTCATGAATATAAATAACGAACGCTAAATCAATCTCAATAACAATTTCTCCAAGCTCTGGTAAACCGAGATCAATAACGCAATATAAATAATAATCTTTCGGCATTTTCTCTACATACTCACTCGTAAATGGAACTTGCTCAACAGTTGAAGGCTCAAGTTCAATCGGAATACGCATACGCGCTGACAACGTCTGCGACGTCTGCTTTCCAAACGTAGACGCAATTGCCTGCAAACTACGTAAATGCTCAACACCGAACTTCTCCGGTCTATTAAAATCATACTCTTGAAATTTATCTTGCTTCCCTGCTTCTTGTGCGAAAGCTGGCATTTCCTCGCCTTCATTTACCGCCTTCAGCAGGGCATCAATTTGCTCTTGGCTTAATTTTTCGCCACTCATGACAATCCCCTTCCCTACCTTTTCAATTCAACGATTTCGACATACATTTTCCCATTCTTCGTCAAAATCTTTCCGGTTCCAATCTCTTCATTCTCAAGCATAAGACGCACCGTATTTTTCGTTGAATTTTCAAGACGATACAATGTACCTTTCGTAATATGAAGCAGATCTTCAATTTTCTTTTTCGTATTTCCGATTTCAAAATAAATTGTTAACGGAATATCATCTTGTAATTTCAAATCTAGCCAACTCCCATATCATGTTCACGAAAATTTCATGTTCTCTCTATATATGAAATTTCTTATTTTGAAACGTCGATATTTAATATTTTTTTAATATATCCTTGCGTTTCTTTAAATGGCGGTACGCCTCCGTACTTTCTCACATTACCAGGACCAGCATTATAAGAAGCAAGCGCCAATACGAGATCACCGTTATTTTTCTTTAAATAACCACTTAACTCTTTCACGCCGCCTTCAATACTTTCAGCTGGTGAAAATGGATTTTTTATACCCATCTCTTTCACATTCGCTGGCATAAGTTGCATAAGCCCCATCGCCCCTGCATGTGACACCGTTTTCGGATTAAAATTAGACTCCACTTCAATCATTTTTTGAATTAACGTTTTCGGAATTCCATATGTATTACTTACACGATCAATAATATCCTCATACTTACCTTCATTGGAAGAACGTATTTTTTGAATATTATACTTCTTCGTTAATTCCCACGTATCAGCAGCCTCATTTTTCGTTTCTGGGAAACGTCGTTCAAACTCTTTTTGTGCAACTTGTACTTCATCTACTTTCTTCGTTTCAGCTTTCTCCTCAGGCTTACTCGTTTCCTCTACTTTATTAATAGATTCTTCCGGTTTATTAACAACAGTTTCTATTTTCGTAGATTGTACCGGCTGACTCATATCTTCTACTTTTTCCGGCTGCGGAGTAACCTTCGCCTCTTTCACAGGTTCACTCTGCAATTGATCTTGAAAACGACTACTAACGAACGCTTGCGGACTACTTAACTTTTGCTGCATTTGTCCTTTTTTATATGCAAGAACTTCTTTTACTATATTTCCAACTACCATAATATCACCTTTTCGGTAAACAAAGATAATCTAATATTAGAGTTTTTTTAAAAAGTTTGCAATAATCCTTTTAATAATATTGTAATAAAAAAATGAATAGATTGTTAAACTGTTATTTTTTTATATTCATTAATTCGAATTTTTAGTTGACACCCGTTGTAGCAAGGATTACAATAAATCTCGAAATCGATTTTTTCGCATATTACCGTTTTTCAATTTGCAGAAAAATCAATATAAAAAAATGGGGGTTCTTAACATGAGAATTAATACAAACATTAATAGCATGCGTACTCAAGAGTACATGCGCCAAAACCAAGCAAAAATGAGTAACGCTATGGACCGTTTATCAAGCGGTAAACGTATCAACAACGCTTCTGACGATGCAGCAGGTCTTGCAATCGCAACTCGTATGCGTGCTCGTGAAAGCGGATTAGGAGTAGCTGCTAACAACACACAAGACGGTATGTCATTAATCCGTACAGCTGACTCAGCTTTAAACTCTGTATCTAACATCTTACTTCGTATGCGTGACATCGCTAACCAATCTGCGAACGGTACGAACACTGGCGATAACCAAAAAGCATTAGATAAAGAATTTTCTGCATTAAAAGAACAAATTGATTATATTTCTAAAAACACAGAGTTTAACGATAAGAAATTATTAAATGGCGATAACAAATCTATTGCTATTCAAACTCTAGATAACGCAGATACAGCTAAACAAATCAATATTAATCTAGCTGATTCATCTACTAAATCTTTAAATATTGATACATTATCTATTGAAGGAACTGGTACTAAAACAATCGCAATTACAGCAGGAGACATTGCTACAGATAAAACAAATACAGATGCTGTAGGTGTTGCTAAAACAGCATTAGGTGCACTAACTGGTACTTCTACTCCAGCACAAATTAAAACAGCCGTTGATAACTTTAAATCAGCATTTGACAAAGTTGATAAGAATTTAATGAACGACGCTGCAATTAAAGATATTAAAGAGAAAATTGAAGCATATGAAGCTGCTCCAGACCTTGCAAAAGCTCAAGCAATCGGAACTGCTTATACTGCACCTGCAGCAGGTAATATTACAAAATCTTCATCAAACGCTTCTGATGCAATTAAATCAATCGATGCTGCATTAGATACAATTGCATCTAACCGTGCAACTCTAGGTGCTACATTAAACCGTCTAGACTTTAACGTAAACAACCTGAAGAGCCAATCTTCAAGCATGGCTTCAGCTGCTTCTCAAATCGAAGATGCTGACATGGCGAAAGAAATGTCTGAAATGACTAAGTTCAAGATCTTGAACGAAGCTGGTATCAGCATGCTTTCTCAAGCAAACCAAACTCCACAAATGGTTTCTAAATTATTACAATAAGCCATTTGAGTTAGTTTCATGAATGAACCTCTCTGCTTGCGGAGAGGTTCATTTTTTCTATATAGATGAATTTTTTGTAAAACCTTTCTTTTTTTAGGTGGAAGAGAGCATCCGCGATGCGTGGAAACGGTCAGTGCCTATTTCTATCCCCTCTCATGTTAAAACACAAACAGGAAATGAGCATAGGTCCCTTTTCTTTTCATAACCGTTTTTGGGCATTAAGACCATATATAAATAAGGAGTATCCATTATGCGTATTGGTACGAATGTTTTAAGTATGAATGCTAGGCAGTCGTTGTATGAGAATGAGAAGCGTATGAATGTTGCGATGGAGCGTTTGGCGACTGGTAAGAAGTTAAATACTCCTTCTAATAATCCGGCGAATGTGGCTATTGTGACTCGTATGCATGCGAGAGCGAGTGGTATGCGTGTTGCGATTCGTAATAATGAGGATGCGATATCGATGCTTCGTACAGCGGAAGCTGCTTTTCAAACTGTTACGAATATTTTGCAGCGTATGCGTGATTTAGCTGTTCAATCTGCGAACGGTACAAATTCAAATAAAAACCGTGATTCACTGAATAAAGAGTTTCAATCTTTAACAGAGCAAATTGGCTATATTGGTGAGACGACTGAGTTTAATGATTTATCCGTATTCAATGAACAAAACCGTCCTGTTACGTTAGATGATATCGGTCATACAGTAGATATCATGAAACATATTCCCCCTTCCCCTACACAACATGACATCAAGATTTCAACTGAGCAAGAAGCAAGAGTGGCGATTCGTAAAATTGAAGAAGCTTTACAAAATGTATCACTTCATCGTGCTGATCTCGGTGCGATGATAAATCGTTTGCAATTTAATATGGAGAATTTAAATAGTCAGAGCACAGCGTTAACAGATGCTGCTTCTCGAATTGAAGATGCGGATATGGCGCAAGAGATGAGTGATTTTTTAAAGTTTAAATTATTAACTGAAGTTGCGCTTAGTATGGTTTCGCAGGCTAATCAAATTCCACAAATGGTTTCTAAGTTATTGCAGTCTTAAATATAACCTTTAAAACTATTGAAATAACTCCATTAAAAACAAAAAGTGGGATACATACGTGCTATGTATCCCACTTTTATATTAACCTATCCTTTATAAATAATATCCTCCGCTAAAGAAGTAAATATCTCTCCAACAAGTGAATCTTCATCATATACACATGAGCCTTTATTTTCTTCACGCTTCGCAAAAGGTATTTGGGCGATTACTTCTGTTTGCAGTTGTTCTGCTAACATTTCGCCGCCACCTTTTCCGAAGAGGTAGTTTCTTGAGCCATCTTGTTCTTCGTAATATGCCATATTTTCAACGATACCTAAAATATCGTGTTTCGTATGTTTTGCCATTACTCCTACTCTAGACGCGACAAATGAAGCTACGTTATGAGGAGTTGTAACGATAATTTCCTTCGCTTGTGGGATCATCGCAGCGACATCTATCGCAACGTCTCCTGTTCCAGGTGGTAAATCAAGAAGAAGATAGTCTAGTTCTCCCCAGTGCGTGTTCGCAAGGAAGCTTTGAATCCATTTGTTTAACATCGGCCCTCTCCACATGACTGGGTTATTACCATCTGTAAAGAATCCCATCGACATAATTTTAACACCGTGACTAACAACTGGAATTGCGGTTTGATCGATCATTGTTGGCTTTTCATTCGTTTCCATCATAGCTGGAATACTGAATCCGTATATATCTGCATCTAAAATCCCAACCTTTTTGCCCATACGTGCTAAAGCAGTAGCAAGGTTAATCGTTACAGTTGATTTTCCGACTCCACCTTTTCCGCTCGTTATAGTAATAAAGCGTACACCTGAATCGGGTCGGAGCATACTAGGCATACCTGTTTCTGTTCTAGCTTCTTTTTTTAAAGACGCTGTTAATACCGCACGTTCTTCTCGTGTCATTGAGCCAAATGTTAAGGAAACTTTCGATGCTCCAATGTTTCGAAGTGAGTCTTCAATATCTTGTTGTATTTTTGCTTTCAACGGACAACCTTGAATTGTTAAAACTACTTCTAACCCAACTTCTGCACCATCAATTTGTATATTCCTTACCATGTTTAATTCCACAATACTTTTGTGTAATTCTGGATCTTCTACATGGCTCAGAGCGTTCATAATTTGTTCGTGAGTAATCATCATACACATTCCTTCCATTGTAATTATTTCACGTTATAAAGTGAAACTTTAATCAGTGGGGTTTTTGTCCATCCCCCACTGATTATTAGTTGAACCAATCGGGCTTTTACGGGCAGTTGATCTCCCACCTAACTTCTTTGCTTCAGCCGAATTTTGAGGTGGGAGTCTTACTGCCCGTTAATGCGGGATGAAAAAAGTCTCCGCTTTTCCCACCCGTTTTTCGCACTAAATATGTTTCTTTCATAACCATCGTTTTATCAACAGCTTTACACATATCGTAAAAAGTAAGAGCGGCGATTGATACGGCCGTTAATGCTTCCATTTCTACACCTGTTTTCCCACTGCATTTTACAGTTGCTCGTATCGTTAACTCATACCCATCACTTGTCTTTTCATAATGAAACGTAAAGTCTGTTCCTTGGATTAATATCGGGTGACACATCGGAATAATATCCGCCGTTTTTTTAGCACCGATTATGCCAGCCACTTGTGCTATTTGGAGCGGGTCTCCTTTTTTCAATCCTCCGTTTTGAATTGCTTTAAATAGTTCATTTGATAAAGAAATTGTACTTTGTGCTACAGCTGTACGTGTTGAAATATCCTTTTGAGAAATATCAACCATTTTGGCTCTTCCTTCTTCGTTCCAGTGCGAAAATTCACTCATAATGATCCTCCTTAACGTATGAAAATTTTGATACTCGAATAGAAAAAATTAACCTCCACTTACAGGTGGGATAAACGCTACTGTGTCTCCGGCTTTTACACTATCTTCGTCCGTTACAAATTCTTCGTTAATCGCTACCATAACTTTATCTAACGATTGTAATTGATACTTATCTTTCAGCCATTTTTTTAATTGTTGAACATTTATCTCTCGTTTTTCGATTATTGCTAATCTCTCTGAGCCAACTTCTTCTCGTAAATTTGCGAACAGTAAAATTGTAATCATCTTCTCATTCTTCTTTCTTTGGTTTTCCTTCTGGATATGGAGTATTTTCAAGTTGATCTCCAATCCACTTCGTTCCATCTTCCCAAAATTCTTTTTTCCAAATTGGGACGATTCTCTTTATACGTTCAATTGCGTATTCATTCGCTTCATATGCCACTTTACGATGCGGTGACGATACTGCAATGACAACTGCGATATCCATTATTTCTAGTCGGCCTACTCGGTGCGTGATTGCTATTTTTACATCTGGCCACTGTTCCTCAATTTCTTCTCCAATTTCAGCAAGCTTTTTTACTGCCATCGGTTTATATGCTTCGTACTCAAGATGTAATGTTCGTTTTCCTTTCGTCAATTCTCTTACTGTTCCAATAAAAGTTGTAATTGCTCCCGCTTCTCTTCTTGCTACTTTATTCGTTACTTCTTCCACTACAATCGGAGTATCTACAATTTCAAATCGAGCTTGTCCCATCAAAACCTCTCCCTACTTTGCGGAATGTCCATGGCCATTCACCACCTTCGTTATCTTCTAATAAAAGAATGTCTACAAACATCCCTTTCTTATATCCTCTCGTACCGCCTAGTAGTACGATAAAAATATTTGATTCCGCTAATGAAGAAACGGAACTAGATTTATCGAACCCTGATGGATAAGCGACTAGTTGTCCTTCGTTATATTTCAGCTTCGCTCGTACAAATCTTGTAAATGGATTCGGTTTTAGAAAATCTTCTCCGAGCATTGCTTTTTCTCGTTGTACATGTGGTGTTTCGCTAAACATATACGCACGAATGCTAGGTTTTAGAAATAGCTCAAAACCTACGTAACAAGCAGACGGATTACCTGATAATCCGAATAATAATTTTCCATTTAATTGTGCTACAGTCGTGACACTTCCTGGCCGCATTGCAACTTTATTGAAGAGAACTGATGCACCTAATTTTTCGTATATCGCTGGCAAATAGTCATAATCCCCTACTGAAACACCGCCAGTTGTAATTAACATATCAACTTCGCTTAACGCTTTTTTCACTGCTTCGTAGCACGTATTAGAATCGTCGCTAAACTTCCCGAAGTATTTTACTCTTCCACCAGCTCTTCGAATTTGAGACGATATCATATACGTATTACTATTTCGAATTTTCCCAGGTTGTAGTTCTTCATTTACATCGAGAAGTTCACTCCCAGTCGCTAATAGTCCAATGATAGGCTTTTTCGCTACTGGCACTTCGCTATAACCGAATGTAGCAAGCAGAGCTGAAATACCTGGATTAATGTAACTACCTCTTTTTGCGAGAACGGTTCCTTTACGAGCATCTTCACCTTGAAAGGATATATTGTCCCCTTCTTTAAATGAGCGTTTCAATTCCATATAGCTTTTTGCGATATTGTCATATTGACGATGACGAGTCAGTTCTAGCATGACGACCGCGTTACATCCTTTCGGAATTTGTGCCCCTGTCATAATTCGAACTGCTTGAAACGCTCCTACTTCTTTAGGAAATACGGAACCTGCTCCAATTTCACCGATGACTTCAAATACGATTGGATTCTCACGACTTGCTTGCGAAGTATCTTCTGCCCTAATAGCAAATCCATCATATGGCGAGCGATCGAAGTAAGGAACATCGTGATCCGCTACTATATCGTCTGCTAACGTACGTCCGTATGCTAATTCCAGTGGTACTAGTTCTTTTACACCACAATTAGCAAATGCCATCACTTTACGAACAGCCTCTTCAACTGTAATTGGCACTCTTCTTTCCATCATTACCAATCCCTCTCTATTATCCTAATAACCGATAGTATAGTTGTTTCGCTTTTTGAATTTCATTCGTGCCATGAATAAATACACGACCATCATGAAAAATGACGATGCGATACTCTTCTAATTGGCAAGAGAGCAAATACGGATTCCGATCAACTTTCCCGTGGTTCTTTAATACTTTTTCTAACTCATCAAAGTTGTAATGTCTATTATGCGCCGGTCTAATTTGAACTGTATTTCTTCCACATAAAACAGCTGTCTTCGTTTGATTTTCGTATGATAAATAAGGATAAGTTCTATTTGTTCCGCACGAAGGACAGTCTTCCGTTTTGATTTTCCCTAGTTTGATAGAATGATATTGATTACTCCATATATCAAACATTAAAAAAGTTTTTCTAATTGCTGCGTAATCTTCTACTAAAATTTTGAATGCTTCTGCCACTTGATAGGCAGCGACAATTTGAACAGCTGGACTAATAATTCCAACTGTGTCACACGTCGCTCCTGTAACAGGAACACTTTTCAACACACAGTGTAAGCACGGTGTTTTCTTCGGAATAATTGTATAGCTCATACCGTACGATCCGACACAAGAACCGTAAATCCAAGGGATATTATATTTTTGTGATGTATCATTAATCACGAACCGAATATCGAAATTATCTGTTGCATCAATAATGACATCGACACCACCTAGTAAAGCTTCCATATTATCTACTCTTGCATCCATTACAAGAGCTTGAATTTGCACGTCTGAATTAATTTGTTTGAGACGATTCTGCGCTGCAATTGCTTTTGGCAATTTTTCTATCGCATCTTGTTCAGCGTAAAGTTGTTGCCGCTGTAAATTGCTCCATTCTACGTAATCGCGATCAATAATCGTTAATTTCCCGATACCTGCACGTACAAACGCCTCTGCACTTGCACTTCCTAACGCACCTGCCCCTATTATTAATACATGCTTATTTCTAATTTTCTCTTGCCCTTCTTTTCCAATAGGAGTAAACAACTGTTGTCGTGAATACCGCTCTATCATGAGGTAACCTTCCTTTCATGTAAAAATCAGCTTCATATACTGTTATTTTTTCAATACATCTTTTTCGATAGCACTTTGTTTCTGATAACAAGAAAAATAAGCGAATCCAACAAATCCCGCTCCGCCAATTAAATTTCCGATAAAGACAGGCACAAAGTTTTTCGCAAGATCCATCCACGTAAGGTGACCCGCAAAAATCACGGCTGAAATGACAAACATATTTGCTACTACTTGCTGAAACCCAATTACGACAAACGCCATAATCGGAATCCAAATCCCAACAATCTTCCCAATTAAATCATTCGTTCCATATGCTAACCAAATTGCTAGGCAAACGAGCCAGTTACAACCAATTGCTAAAATTAACGTTCTCCCGAAAGATTCATGTAACTTATCTTGAGCTATCGCTATCGTTTTATTTAAATACGCACCCTCTGTAAGCCCGCCAAGATGGCCGAAACAATACGCTACGAAAAGCGCACCTACAAAGTTAGTTAAAGTGATCCAAGCCCAATTGTTTAACACATGTTTCAATGAAATTTTCCGTGCATAAAGTGCCATAGACATTGACATCATATTTCCCGTAATTAATTCTCCCCCTGCTAAAACAACTAGCATCAGTCCAATAGGAAAAACCGCTCCTCCTATAAAATTGACTAAACTTCCCCATTGCTCCGGTACATTACCGAGAACACGAATATTAAGTAAAAATCCTAACGAAATGAATGCTCCTCCTAAAAAGCCGAGGATAAGCATTGCGGATAGCGGTTGCCTTACCTTTTGAACACCGGATTCAATCACAAGCGCCGCGATTTGTTCCGGTTTATGAAATGCCATAACCAATTCCTCCATTTTTCTCATCTAAAAAAAGCAGCACCAAAAACCCTTAACATCGTAAGGATTTTTGAATGCTGCTTAATCTCTCTGCATATCTCTTACAGAAATATCAATCATCATTTTTACTATAATCATAGAAAACCTGCAAAACTTGCAAGCTTTCCATTATTTCCTGTAACAAAAAGAGGCTACGAACAACCTTCTTTCATAGTGATTTCTCAACCACCAATATGGGACATTTCAATTTTCGGCATTGCTTTGTTACTTGTATTCGTTAACCGTTCTTCTGAATAGCGATCGGAACGGTTATTCCAAATGTCACGAATAACATTAGTAATCTCCTCATCCGTATATCCAAAGCGAAGTAATTCTTTAAGATCGTTTCCTTTAGAAGCAAACAAACAAGTATATAATTTTCCTTCTGCAGAAATACGAGCTCTTGTACATGATGAACAGAACGAATCTGTTACAGATGAAATAATTCCTATTTCTTCATCACTGTCGATATAACGATAACGTGTCGCAACTTCACCAGGATAATTCGCTTCAATACGTTCAAGCGGCATCACTTTATGAATCATTTCTAATATTTCTTGCTTAGAAACTACCTCACCTAATTCCCAGCCGTTATAATTTCCGACATCCATATATTCAATAAATCGTAAAATATGCTTATTTTCTTTAAAGTATTGTGCCATCTGAACGATATCTTGTTCATTTTTTCCTTTTTGAACAACCATGTTCATTTTTATTTTCATTCCGGCTTCCGCGGCAGCCTGTATTCCTGCCAGAACCATTTTTACTTTACTTCTATTCCCATTTAAATAAGAGAATCGTTCTTCATTTAACGAGTCTAAACTAACTGTCACACGAGATAAACCCGCCTTATATAAATCAGGAGCAAACTTTTTAAGTAATGATCCATTTGTCGTTAAACCAATATCCTCTACTCCATCAATTTCGTTTAACCGCTGTATGAGTTCAGGTAAGTCTTTTCGAAGTAAAGGCTCTCCTCCGGTAATACGTAACTTTCTTACACCTAAAGAAACGAAAATACGTGTAATCCTTTCAATTTCATCAAAAGATAAAATTTTATCATTAGACAAAAAAGAATAATCACGACCAAATATTTCTTCTGGCATACAATATCGACAGCGAAAATTACAGCAATCAGTAACAGAAATACGTAAATCCTTTAAAGGACGATCTAATTTGTCTAATGTAACAGATTTCATGATTATTGCCTCGTTTCTACTTATTTTATATTTATAATCCGCTCTGGATGCGTATATACATTTAAAGATTTATTACGAATGAAGCCTATTGTAGTAATCCCTAACTGCTCCGCTAGTTCTAATGCTAACTCAGTTGGAGCTGATTTTGACAATATTACTTCACAGCCAATTTTCGCAACTTTTAATAGAATTTCAGAAGAGATACGTCCACTAAAAACAATAATTTTATTACCAATCGAAATGTTATTTTTTAAACAATAGCCGTAAATTTTGTCTAAAGCGTTATGTCTTCCTATATCCATGCGGCTTAAAACCATTCCACTCACATTACATAAAGCTGCATTATGAACGCCGCCTGTATGTTGAAACGTAGACGCAGACTGCTGCATATCATTCATTAACCGAAAACAATCCTCGGCAGAGATCTGTACGCGAATATCATTCATTTCTTTCGCAGTCAGCGCATCGTTTGCGAAAACAAACCCTTGCCTACTCATTCCACAGCACGAAGTAATATAACGTTTGTTTTGCATGTCACGATAATAAGGATTGATTTTCGTCGTTTTTACATGGACATAGCCTTCTTTTTCTTGCACCCATATTTCATCAATATCTTCATACTTTCGGATAATGCCTTCAGAGGCTAAAAAGCCAATTACCATGTCTTCAATATACTCTGGAGTACTAACCATTGTAACAAATTCCTGGCCGTTAATTTTAACCGTAACAGGAAACTCTGTTACAATGCTGTCCTCTATATGTTTAAATTCCCCTTGCTCATATTTAAAAATTTTCCGTTCCACCTGAATCGATTTCACGATGAGCATCCTTCTCTCACGTTATATTTTTATCAAAAACAAACACGGAAACTGCAATGTCTTCATCTACTTTCATATCAGAAAATAGATGAACTAACTTCGCACCAACAAGTTCTTCTAAATGTTCACGAGAATTAGCAGCATACACTTCTTGAATCATTTTCGTTCGAGCCATATGAACCATTTCCGCGCCCTCCATAGTTCCTGAAATGAATTTCTCTGTAGGTGTCAAATTCCCATAAAGTGTAGCAATCGCCATATTTTCAGCAAATACAGTATGAATTCGTTCCGGCCCTTTTCCGAATAAATCCTTTCGAAGCTTTCGTATCATATCATTAAATTCATGCACCATTTTTGACATACTCTCATTCCTTCCCAGATAATCAATATTTACTTTTCAAATATTATTCCATCATAACCATTTTATCAAAATGACCATTTCGTCCAAATAATTTAATAATGAGACGAAATGGATCATCTTTTACAATTATCTCAAGTACGCAAACAACATATGAAATACTATTATCGTTGCTTATTTATTCTTCTTTTAACCCTTTACCCATACCTTTTAAGAAATGAAGACCAAATCCGATAGCACGATTAATATCTGGATCCTTCAGTACTTTCATAAGGTCTAATATTCCTACTTTTTTATTACTTTGCAAATGCTGATTTCCTTCATCCATACCTGTCAATACGCTACCTATAAGCTTTTTCGTAAGTTCCGGATCAAGTTCTGTTAAAGCTCCTGCAGCGCCCATCATATTATTAATTAAATTTGTAACTGGTTCACGAGTGACTTGGCCTAGAACGATTTTTGCGATTGGTTCTTTCGCTTTCAGCATAGAATTTGCTGCTTCCAGCATCCCAATGTCATTTAATTCACCTACTATATTAAACATTTGATTTAAAGCATCTTCATTATTAGCTAGCAGTTCTTTTAAAGCTTCGAGTTTTTGTTGTTTAAGTTCTTCCTCAGTTAGCTCCTGCTTCTGGACCGCCTGAATAGGTGCTGCCATATTCTTTTCTCCCCCTTAGTTATCCCGCATTAACGGGCAGTAAGAACCCTACCTCAAAATTCAGCGAAAGCAAAGAATTTAGGTGGGGGATCAACTGCCCGTAAACGCCCGATTGGTTCAACTAATAATCAGTGGGTAATAAAGAAAACCCCCACTGATTAAAGTTTCACTTTATCCGTTAAATGTACGTATCCTGGACGATCCCACTTACGATTTACCTCAATTCCGTTTTGAGGATGACGCTTTTTATTACGTGGGTTCGTTTTTGGCATCGGATTTTCGCCATCAACTTCTAACACTTCCATACGTACTTTCGTTTGCTTATATGCCGGCGTGTTTGTACGCAAGTCAACGGCAGGACCTGTTAAGAAATTAATCGCCGTTTCATTATCTGTCGAGTTCATCGGTAAATACAGCTCATTCGCTTTTACACGATCCGTTACAAGTGCACGTAATTTAAGTGCTCCGAATGGAGAAACAAGGCGTACTAACGAACCAGTTTTCACTCCACGTTCCCTTGCTAACTCCGGAGAAACTTCAACGAAAACACCTGGTACTTTCGATTGAATACCAGTTGATTTATTTGTCATGTTCCCTTCATGGAAATGTTCAAGCATACGACCGTTATTAATGTGAAGATCGTATTCTGCTGGAAATTCAGCAGGACGTACCCAATCAGCTATCGCAAACCGAGCTTTTTTGTCCGGGAAGTTAAATCCATCTTTAAATAGCAGCGGCGTATTCGTTCCATCAAAACTTCCCCAGTGGAAACTGTTCCATCCTTCCAGCACCTCATAGTTTGCATGTGCAAATAATGGTGATAAGCTTGCCATTTCAGCAAAGATTTCACTTGGATGATTATAATTCCAGTTCGCGCCTAATTTATTAGCAATTGCCTGCACGATCCACCAGTCTGGTTTCGCCTCATCTAGCGCCGGCAGCACTTGATATAATCTTTGTACACGACGTTCTGTATTTGTAAACGTACCTTCTTTTTCAAGAGATGGTGCTGCTGGTAATACGACATCAGCGTATTGAGCTGTTTTAGAAAGGAACACATCTTGAACGACAAAGAATTCAAGACTTGATAACACTTCATGTACGTGATTTGCGTTAGAGTCTACAAGAGCCATATCCTCTCCAACAAGATACATAGCTTTCATTTTCCCTTCATCAATTGCGTGAAGCATTTCAATGTTATTAAGACCTGGTTTATTATCAATTTTTACTCCGTAAGCTATTTCAAATTTCGCACGTTCTACGTCGTTAGTAACGTGCTGATATCCTGGTAGCCAGCCTGGAAGAGTTCCCATATCACAAGCACCTTGTACGTTGTTATGACCACGAAGTGGATATGCACCAGCACCTGGACGGCGATAATTTCCTGTTGCAAGAAGTAAGTTTGAAATCGCAGCGGAAGTATCTGAACCACCCGTATTTTGCGTTACACCCATACCCCAAAGAATACACGTACCATCTGCATCACGTATCATCTCGGCCATTTGAACGAGAGTTTCTTTTGAAATACCTGTAATCTCTTCTGCATATTCAAGCGTATATTCTTTAAGACTATCTTTGAAATCTTCAAAGAAGTTTACATTCTCGTCGATGAACTGCTCATCATGCCAACCTTGATCGATCATATATTTTGTAACAGCCATTAACCATACTTGATCTGTTCCTTGCTTTGGACTAATAAAGATATCTGAACGCTCTGCCATTTCAGTTTTACGAAGATCTGCAACAATTAGTTTTTGACCGTGAAGTTTATGTGCACGTTTCACACGAGTCGCTAGCACAGGATGACCTTCTGTCGGATTACAACCGACAATAATAACAAGGCCTGATTGTGCAATATCTTTAATCGTCCCTGCATCTCCGCCCATACCAATTGTACGGAACAATCCATCCGTCGCTGGTGATTGACAATAACGTGAGCAGTTATCAATATTGTTCGTTTCAAACACTTGTCGTGCTAATTTTTGAATAACATAGTTGTCTTCATTCGTAATTTTAGAAGAAGAAATAAAGCCGATAGAACCTTTACCGTACTCTTCTTTAATAGAGCCTAATTTATTCGCTACTACATGAAGCGCTTCTTCCCAACTTGATTCAACGAATACTCCATTTTTACGAATTAAAGGTTTCGTAAGTCGTTTTTCAGAATTAACGAAATCCCAACCGAATTTTCCTTTTACACAAGTCGAAATCGCATTAACAGGTGCCTCAGAAGTTGGTTGTACTTTAAGAATTTCACGGCCCTTCGTCCATACTTCAAATGAACAACCTACACCACAAAACGTACATACTGTTTTCGTCTTTTTCGTACGAGTGTCGCGCATTGCAGCTTCTACTTCTGACACAGCAAAAATACCACTATACCCAGGTTCAACCTCTTTAATAAGATCAACCATAGGCTCAAGAATATCAGGTTTTAACCCTGTCATAAATCCAGCTTCACCAAGCATCGATTTCTCCATTAATGCATTACAAGGACAAATTGTTACACATTGACCGCAGCTTACACATGAAGAATCGTTAATATCTACTCCTTCATCCCAAATAACACGAGGACGCTCTGCCTCCCAATCAATAGATAACGTTTCATTTACTTGTAAGTTTTGACACACTTCTACACATTGACCACACGCGATACATTGATTCGGGTCATAGCGATAAAATGGATGAGACATATCAACTTCGCTTGCATCAACTTTTGGCTCGTAAGGATATTTTTGATGCTCAATTTCCATTAATTCTGCCGTATTATGCAGTTTACAATTCCCGTTATTGTTGTCACAAACCGTACAGTACAGTAAATGATTTTCTAATAAGCGGTCCATCGCCTCATGTTGTGCTGCCTTCGCACTAATAGAGGCTAACTCAATATTCATGCCGCTCGTCACTACAGTTGAACAGGATCGCACAAGCTTTCCATTCACTTCTACAATGCAAGTATCACACGTTTGAATTGGATCCACTTCCGGCACGTAACAAATTTGTGGATGTTCAATTCCGTTCTCATTAATAATGCCCAGTATAGTTGAACCAGGCTCAGCATTATACTCTTTGCCGTTAATTGTAATATGAACCAAGCTGTCGTTCATGGTTACTCCCCCTTTTTGAGAATAAAAAAAACTCCACCACGAAAATATACGCACCACATTTTTGGCACGTTATCATCATGGTGGAGTAGTTTATTAGCACATCTTGCTAAAATACCAGTCCATTTATTCATAAATAAAATGATAGATTCATAACAGGTCATATCACGATTCCATCTTTAACACTGTAATTATAGCGTTAAATCGAAAAATACACAATATAAATATCATTACAAAGGACAAAGCACATAATGCTCTGACCTTTGTATTACATTTTAGGATTATTCTGAGATGACTTACTTCCCGGTGCAAACCAACCAATTAGTGCGATGGCAACTAATACTCCGTAGAAGATTAAAGTCCAAGTTGTACTGTGTGGAAAATCATGATCTAAAATACCTATATCCTCATGGGCAAGTGTAATTACAGCAAGTTTGACGCCGACCCAGGCAACAATTGCATATGCTGTTGTTTCTAGTGCTGGACGTTTCTCCAGTAATTGTACAAACCAAGTTGCCGCAAATTTAATTAAAATAAGTCCAGCTATCCCTCCAAGAAGTACAACAATGAACTGTCCTCCATCCATACCTCCGAAATCATCAAGCGGAGAATCCGGAAGCCCCAGAGCAAGAGCAACTGCGGCTAATATTGAATCAATCGCAAAGGCAAGGTCAGCTAATGCAATCTTTCCTACTGTGAACCAGTAGCTTTTTCCTGCTGCTTCCTTTTCATCTTCCTTGTGAATATTTTGATTGTTTTTTCCGAATTGCGCCTGAATGACATGCTTTAATCCTAAGTAAAGAAGATAAGCTGCTCCTATCGCCTGTATTTGCCAAACATTTGCAATAAATGATATAGCAAAAAGGGCTGCGAATCGAAAAACAAAGGCCATAATAATCCCGTAATTTATAGCTCTTTTTTTCTCTTCTTCGGGTAAATGCTTGGCTATAACTGCTAGTACAAGGGCATTGTCAGCCGATAACAATCCTTCTAATCCGATTAAAATTAACAATGCCCAAGCATACTCTAGCCATATTGAATCCATCCGCTTCTCTCCTTTCTAAAACTAAAATCAGATAAGGTCTTTGCTCATTAGAATTTCCTATTAAGCCAAATTAAATGCTAAAACATTTTGACAGTTACTTTGCTGTCCTCTATTTGTTATAATTTCAAAAAAAACAAATCTAGATTGTGGTTTCCTTAGAAAAGGTGACGCGACATTGTGCTTAAAAACTTGATGAATTCATCTTCACTTACAGGTTTACTGTAGTAATAGCCCTGAATTAGATAACATGCATTACGTTGTAACACTGTTAATTGTTCCTTCGTTTCCACCCCTTCTGCGATCACTTTCATGTTTAAAGTATGCGCTAGTGAAATAATGGTATGAATAATTTCATTTCCATCAGTAGAATTTCCGATCCTATTAACAAATTCTCTTGGAATTTTCAAGGTATCAATTGGATACAAAGGGAGATATGCTAATGAAGAATACCCTGTACCAAAATCGTCAATTGATAAATGTACACCATATGATTTTAATACTTTTAACTTCGATAAGGTTTCTTTTTCATCTACCATTGCTATCCGCTCAGTTAATTCTAAATCGATCGAACTAGCAGGTACCCCTACTTCTTCTATAGTAGATATGATTGTTTGAACAAAGTCCTTCTGTTCAAACTCTATAGCTGATAAATTTATCCCCATTTTTAGATTTGCATAGCCTGCAGAATGCCACTTTTTCAGTTGTCGACACGCTTCCTGTAACGTCCATTTCCCAATTGGAATAATTTGCGACGTTTCTTCCGCGATAGGTATAAATTCAAAAGGAGAAATAAGTCCCAGTTCTGGATGTTGCCAACGAATTAAAGCCTCTGCACCAATAACCATACCAGTCTTACTGTCAACTTGTGGTTGATATAATAAAAACAACTCATTATTTTCTAATGCCTTCGGTAAATCCTGTTCTAATCGTAATCGTCTTGTTATTTTTTTTGATAATGTCTCGTCATACATGCAAACAGCATTATTACCTTTTTCCTTTGCACTATACATAGCAATATCAGCATGTTTTAAAAGTGTAGTAGTATTTATTCCTCCAAACGGATACACCGCTATTCCTATACTAAGAGATAAATAAAAACTATGTTGATTAACTACAAATGGTTCTTCAGTTATACGAAATAGAGTTTCACACAAATCCAATAGCTGTTGCTCTGTGTGGTTATGGACTATGATCGCAAACTCATCTCCCCCTATTCTCGCTAGAGGAATAGCCGGTGACAGACATGTCCTAAAACGTTTAGCAACTTCTTTTAAAACACTGTCACCAATTGAATGTCCCAGTGTATCGTTAATGGTTTTAAAACGATTTAAATCTATATACAAGAGTCCAAATTCACCCTGCGTTTTTCGTGCACGCTCAATGGATTTTTCTAATTCTTTTTGGAAGAATATTCGATTTCCAATCTCCGTCACTGTATCATGGAATGCTAGATAGTTTATCTCATCTTGTTGTTTCTTCATTCTCGTAATGTCTTTTACCATTACATAACTCCCAAAAGTTTGTCCTTCTATCATAATAGGAACAATGGTGACGTACCAAAAATGAATGTCCTTCTCATTATTATTTTTCACACGTAATTGTAACGAAGCCGAACTGCATCGTTTCCCTTCCTGTAGAGCTGCTTCCAATTCAGATCTATCTTCGTCTAAAAAAATCGAGAAGCACTCTTTACCTATTAATTCATCACTGTTTTTTCCTAATAACATACTTCCAGCCTGGTTTATATTTAACACAGTACCATTTGAATTAATCGTTAAAATAGGATCTGGATGATACTCATATAATGACTTAAATCTCTCTTGATTTTTGACCAAGTCATTGGATTTGTTTATTAAATCTTCTGTTCTTTGAGATACTTTTTGTTCTAATTGATTATTAAACACTTTTAACATTTCGGTTAAATCTCTGTTTTGCATTCGTACGATAGTATGACGAATCAGCACAAATACAAATGCAATACAATTCCCAGTAATAAGTGTAGCCGAGGCAGTTTGCTCTTTTAAAGTAAAGCCAATTAATACCGCAACTGCAAGATAAGGAAATATAACAAGAAGTTTCTTCCCAAATGTGGGATCGATAATGAAATAATTCCTTCTAGAAGATGCATTCTTTGAGATCGAAGCAGCAATAGCAATTAATAATAGGAAAACTCTATACAAACACCTTAATAATATAAGTGAACGATCTGACAAATCATCTTGTAAGTAAAAATACAAGTAGTCCGTAATAGCCAATCCAGTTAATACGAGAATAAAAATAAATAATTTACTTTTCGCATTAAAAATAGCTGGTCGAAAGATTAGACTAACTCCTAATAAAAGAAGTAATAAATCTATAATCGGAAAAATAAATGAGAGAAAAACATCTCCAATTGATAAGAATAAGATATTTGCAGAAGGTTTATTAAACAGGTACCACTCTAATGTAAAAATAGCAGTAACAACAATACATAAATCACAAATTAAATACGCTTTTTCCCACTTGTTACATTCCATAATGATTTTATAAAAGAATGCAAAGAGAAAGAAGAATAAGAAAAACAACAAAAACACATCAGAGATATTAAAATTTTGTATCGGTAATTCTACATTAAGTACTTGAAAAGCGGATATAAAATTCCCGATCAAGAAACACCCTATTGCAATAGTAATGCAAACCCAGAATACTCCTAACTTAATTTTTCCGGATAATATAGAATAAAGTAATGAGATAAATACAGTAGTTTCAACAACTAAGGATGATAGTCGGATATTAAAATCTGATACAAAATAATGATTCGGAAAAACAAATAAAAATATAAAACAAAAGCTTATATAGAATATTAGAGCTATTGTTAATAAGATAAATTGCAAATGTGAATGTTTAAGCAATATATTCACCTTCTTAAGTCTTTCATCATTTTTTAAAAATTTGTTTCTAATTATTATTCATATTATGACCATTTCAAAAGATTTCTTTCAAAATAAAGCAGCCTTACATTACACCTGCAAATATTTAACAATTCCATAACAGGAATTACAAAAAAATATGAACAGCTATGTCCTTAACACTATCAATTATTGTTATACGAACTATTTATGTAACAAGTTTATTTAATAGCTAATTAGTTCAAAGAATGTTTTCTTTGAACTAATTGTATACTGCCCATCTGAATCATATAACTTAACTATTTTTAAATTAAAATTTCACGTAAAAATAATGAATGTAGGTGTATGCCCCTATCTATTTATCTTTTTTTCTTCATAACTTCTATAGTATTCATTAAGTACGCTAACTTAAACACCGACTTATTTATAATCCTTAATAAGTCGGTGCTAGTATACACTATAAAACTAAAACACATTTCAAATAACAAAACTATACTTTAGCAATTTATAAATTTCATATTCCTAGAATTACTAAACTTTCTTTTACCTATTACAATCTATATTCAGATACATTATTTCCTTTCCATTCATAATAATCTAAAACCCCTTCATAAATGGCTTCTGCTGCAATCTGTCTGCCGTTTGCCGTAGATAGTTTACTGTAATCGATACCATTATCTATAAAAGCCAGTTCCGTTAACACAGCTGGCATGTCGTTTTCTCTTATAACATGAAGATCTCCATGTTTAACGCCTCTATCACGTGTTTGAAGAGCCTCTACTAAACGTGTTTGAATTTTTTCCGCTAACACACGACTTTCTTCCACATGAGGATTTGTTTTTTCGGATTCAGAAGATTTATAGTAGTATGTTTCTGTCCCTTTTGCATTACCATTAAAAGCATTTGCATGAATGCTTATAAAGATATCCCCTCATTTTGCTTAGCAAATTTAACACGTTCCTGTAAAGAGCTTTTTTGGTCATGTCCAGGTCTAGTATCAGATTCACGAGTTAGTAAAACTGTAAATGGTGTATGTTTTTCGAGCAATTGTTGTAGGCGTAAGGAAGTGTCTAATACGATTTTACTTTCAGGCAATCCTTTTGTGGACTTTCCGGGATCTGCACCACCATGTCCAGGATCAATAATGATTGTTTTACTTTCTAAAGGGTTTTTCGGACTGTATTGAAGGGTATCTGTTTTGGCAGTAAGTTGTGCGGCTTCTGCACGTGTTATGAATTTATTTGGTTGCCAACCATTATCAGTACCAACAGAAATCTTTAAATCAATTAAAATATTGGCAAATTTTTCACCCCAATGTCCTTTTAAATCATCAAATTTACTTTGCCCATTACTATTTGTTCTATCTTGTAGCTTATATGCATTTACTAACATTGTTGCCATTGCAGCACGAGTAACTTTTCCAGAAGGATTAAATATTCCATTTCCTTCACCTTTAATTATTCCTGCTTTTTCAGCAGCAGCAATATACGGCGTTCCCCAGTGGTTTTGTGAATCTGTAAAAGATGGTTTTGCATTTAAGTCAATATGTATACCAAGGGCCTTTGTCATAATTGTTGCCGCAGAAGCCCTATCTAATGTATCACTTGAACCAAAAGTTCCATCTGGATAACCACTCAATACTTTTTTATCAACTAAATAATTAACGGATTTGTCAGCCCATGCAGGAACATCTGAGAATTTATGAGTATTTGCAAATGCACTAGATGAGTAGGATAGTAGACTTCCAGCAAGAATTCCTGTAGCAATTAATTTTTTCTTCAAAATTTAGCACCTCTAAAAAATTATTACAAGTTGGTAAATATATCATTTATAGTTAATCTTTAAATAATACGACCTAGAATAAAGAATAGATTAAATCCGCATTATCCCTATATTAAAGATATCAAATACAAAACGAACTATTATTCCGAAAAGAATCCTGAGACATACACTTATAGATAGAAACTATTAAATATATTCACCAACGTCGTGTAACCAGTATGGTTACTCATATGTACGAGTGCCAATTAAAAAAACCTTACATTTTTGTAAGATAACCATGTTAATTATGTAGCAAGTAATTATTATATAATTTGAATAATTACTCGGTATAATAAAATAGTAATCTTATATTTTAAACAAATATTAATTATCTTGGTAGGCAAATAACTTATAACAGCCACCTTTTTGGCTATGCTTTGGAATCCTACTTTACTCTTCAATTCTCCGTATTAAAAGTTTGTTGATGAAATGTAATAACAACTGTACGATTATACAACCTATTCACCTCAATTAAATCAGTTAAATATTGAGGAAGAGTCGGTTTATCTTTAAAATCATTATGTATTAAGTCCTTTCACAGTGACAATACGCATATTCCCAGTATTTTTCTGATGACAATACTACAAAGTAAGACCTAGCTCCTTCCTTTTGTAAAAATTTTTGATTTACTAAAATTAATTGTAACTTTTCCTCTGTCCGAAACAATTCCATACAAAACAAAAGGGAAATACATATACACTATGTATCTCCCTTTTATTTTGTACCCAATTTTTTTATTGTGTTACGGTCATAACTTGTCCACTACGGTCAACCATAATTTTCATTTTTCCGTCTTGAGCGTTATATAACCCTAGCTTATGTAGATCTTGTTTGCATTCTTTTACGAAGTAAGGCAATGTACGAATTTGATCGATATCAGAGCTCGTAATAAAATGAATTAAATGATGCGTCATCTCTTTAATATCATGAACGAGTTCTTCCTTCTCTCGTTTTAATCTTTCATTTTCAGCTCGTAATGAATGTAATTCGCCTTCAAGACCACGTGCATTCTTTTCATCTTTTGAACGCTCTGCCGCCATACTAGAAAGCTTATAGATTCCCTCCATGAACTGATGCAATTCGTGTTCTCTCTTTTCACTACATTGACTAATTGTTTCAAAGTTATCCACGATGCCAGACATAACTGTTACGAGGCTTTTTTCATCTTCTTCATTTCGAACGTCTTCATTTACTTCCTGCTTGCTTTCTTGTTTTGTCTCAACAATTGTCTCTTTTACAAGTGTATACTTACGTTTTCGCCCCGGCTTTTGTTTTTCAATATTTTCAAACGGGATTTCTTGTTTTTTTAATTTATAATACGTGTTTTGCAATTGACTTTCCGTTTTTCGGAAAAGATTCAGTTCATTTTTACTAACATATTTTGAAATATTTGCGATGTTTAAGCCGTGACGTTGACAAAATTGATACACTTCATACAATAGTTCTAGTTCAGACTTCAACCAAGTAATCGCTGATTTTTCATATACTCGCATACCGCCATTTTTTTCTATATCTATTTGAAATAATACCATTCTATTATATAAATCGATTAGCTCTTCATACCTGACTTGGAATTGTTTCTCTATTTTTTTAAATTCCGCCTCTAATTTCATATCGTTCGTTTTATTATTTGACATGTTTTGTAAAAGACTTAATACATTGATTGCTGTGTGGTGATACATAATATGTGTCACTCCCCCTCATCCTTTCACAATTCTCATATGACTCCCATGCCCTTTAAGAAAATAGAAATTTTTACATATCCATATTATAACATTTCGAAATTATCTGTCAAATAATTAACATATAAAAAGGTATAAAAAGTATCGAAATAAAAAATGATTTTTAACAAATATTAAAAAATAAAAAATAGCTAAGCAAAATATTATATCAGAAAAATTCTACTTAATTATATTATATGGTATTCCTAATATATTTTCACCGAAAAAGTTTGCGCCACCACGAAATCTTATAGATGAAATAATTGAACATCATATAAGAAAACCCTCACCTTTACTATAAAGGTGAGGGTTTTACACAACGCTAACTAATTAACCGAAAGAATGACCATTATTACCACGGTGGCTACAGAAAAACAAAAATATCTCAGAAACACTCTACCTTTCTGTCTTTACACACATGGCTGGCTCCTCTCTTCCAACTAAAAGAAGCTTTATAGTACTAACTTATCAACTAGCCCGATTAATTCTTGGATATCTGGCTTACTTACTTGAGCATTCGCTCCTACCGCTTCACCTTTATGGAATAATTCATTTGTAATTAATGAAGAGAAAATAATGACTGGTAATTGATTCATTACTTCACTATCTTTAATTACTTTCGTTAAATGGTGTCCATCCATTTTCGGCATTTCAATATCTGTAATAAGCAGGTGAATATGTTCATACATTTTTTCACCTTGCTCTTTTGCTAATTTTTCAATTTGAGCTAATGCTTCTGCACCATTGCTGAAGAAGTTCATTTTCGTATATCCAGCTGATGATAATGTTTCTTCTAGTATTTGACGAAGCATCGCTGAATCTTCTGCAATATAAATAACTTTTTCAGCTCGATCTGTTTTTTGCTCTAATCCTGCAAGTGATTTATTGTCATAACCAGTACCGCTAATTTCACATACAATTTTTTCATAATCTAATAGTAAAATGATTTTCCCATCTAGTTTTACAATACCAGATGTCGTTTCTTCTAGTCCCATAGATAATGAAGCTGGTTCATCAATTTGTTCCCATGAAATACGTTGAATACGATGCACTTCATCAACACGGAAAATAACTTTCATTTGGTTTAATTCTGAAATGATAAATTTCGTTTGATCAAGTGGTTTTATAGATTTTAAATTAAGAGCCGTTGCTAAGTTAATAACAGGTAAAATTTCACCACGTACTTGAACAACACCTTCAACTGCATGATGAGATTCTGGCACAGTTGTAACTGGGAATGGATTAATAATTTCACGCACTTTCATTACATTAATACTAAATAAATTTTCACCAACAGTGTATGTTACGATTTCTAATTCGTTTGTTCCGCTTTCTAATAAAATACTTTGTGCTTGTGACATAAAGGTGTCGCTCCCCTTCCATTAATTCCGTATATCTAATTATTAAGCTTTATTAAAACCGAAAAGTCAACTACCTATATGAAAAATATAGATAGTTGAGTGATTCTCACAGTTTTAAAGTAGAAATACTACCGGTAAAACTTAATCTTGTATAAACGAAGCAAGTGCCTCTAGTAACACTTCTTGTGCTCCTACAATTTCTGTCGGCATCGCTTCCCATTTTTTTGAAAGCTCTGTTTCCACTCTCATTCTTAGCTCTGGACCCATTTCTCCTAGCACATATTCTTTCGTCGCTATATCAACATCGATAAGCGAAAGAGCGTATAGTTCAGGATCATTTATTTTCTCAAATAATTTCTTCAGTACACTAGGCGCCATATGCTTTAATTTTTCAATGTGAATTTCCTTATCAGAAAATAGTAACTCATATTGAATATACGTAACATTTTCTTTAATAACTTTAAAATAGCAATTATTTTTTTTATCATTTACAAAATAACCGTTCGGATCTGCAATAATACTCTCTACTTGACGTATTAAATTAGGTAAACTACTCGCCGCCATTACAGTACGTTGCTCAACCTCACTTGGCGAAATGAATGTAACGCGATACTTATTCTGCGCCATCCTCCTCACCTCTCCTTTTATATAAACTTAGTCTAATTGTACAATATAGCACAACTATCTTAAATTAATCTAACTCTATTTCAAATCATTGCTCCTAGAATCGGAGAAATCCTCTCTCCAAAAAGTGAAGAGACATCACCTAAACACTTGGATTACAGCCTCTCCAACTACCTTAGAACTACTCCATATCTCTACAACATGCGAGCCACTCATAAGCACTGTCGCTACTACAATCCGGTGAGCCTACCAATCTCATTCATGGCTCCTAGCCTCTTCAACTAACCTAGAACCACTCCATATCTCTGGTATTACAACATGCGAGACACTCCATATGCACTGACCGCTACTAAACATCGCTGGGCCCTCTCTCAAAACCTAAAAGAAAGCTTTTAAGAACTTTTACGCCCCTTTCAACAGCTCAATGTTATTGAACCAAAAAGCAAGCTGCTGATCCGTAATATCCGGCAACATAACGAAAAACTCACGGCACTTCATCTCATCTTTAAACAGTTGATACTTCCAAACACTATCGCTACCAATACTTACGAAATAAAACTCGTGTATACGGCCAATGATTGCTTGTTTTTCACCAAACGAATATGGAGGCACTTGTTTGATTTCAAATTGATCTGGTAAATATATATGCTCTTCTCGTTCTATTTTTAACACTTGCTCAGCAAGCTCACGTTTATTTTCGAAAAAAGGCAATTGTAAAATTCGCTCTTGTCTTGTCATACGAATATAAAACCCTTTCTACTACGTTACAATTTTTCTTTACGATTTATTATCGAATTAAGTTCACAACTTCATTTAATACTTCATCTGAAATTTTGATTACTTTCGCATTTCCTTGGAATCCGCGTTGGTATAACATTAAATCAACGAATTCTACAGATAAATCTACGTTTGCACCTTCTTGTGCACCACCACGTATTTTTCCTGCACCGTTTTGGCCAGATGCACCTAACGCTAAAATACCAGTTGTATTCGTCGCTGTATAGTTACCATTTCCAGTTTTCATCAAACCGCCTTCATTCGGGAACATCGCAACAGCTAATTGACCAGCAGATTTCATACTTCCATCAGAATATTTTACCATCACATATCCACCGTCAGCAATAAAGCAATCTTTAACAGTCGCCGCTGCTCTACCATCTACATCTGTTACTGACAATGTTTTATCTGTTGGATGATTCGTTAAATGACTTAAGTCTAACTTTATAGAGCCACCATCAAATGGAATATTGGCCCCTTGCTCTTTCGGAGTTGGATTTCCAACAGCATCAAATGTCATATTACCACCTGCACCTGGAACATCCTCAAACTTTGTATCCTTTTTCGAGTCATTACGCATCTGTACTTTATATGTATAATTGTGTTCGCTTGTTTGTGTAAATTCTACACGCATTGTCCATGTATTACCGGCATTATCGTATACAGGTAAGTCTTGCGTAATTTGTTTTTCACCAGTTGGAATATTCCCTTTAATTGTCCCTTGCGATGTTCGAATACCACCAATTGCCGTCCCCATTGGAATTTGCAATGGGCCTGGAATACCAGATAAATCAACTTCACCAGTCGCCTCATTAGCAGGGTATGCGAATACGTATTGACCTTCTGTGTTCGTAATATAATAATCTGAAGATATTCCAAACGTACCTTTACGCGTAAATTCCATGTTTCCGCCTTTTGAATCACCTACAACGAAGAAACCATTACCTTCCATTGCAGCTTGTGTTTTGCCACCTGTTAACGTAATTGTACCATCACTATAATCCGTAACCGTACCACTCATTTTCACACCGTTACCGATACTTTTCGGATTCGTTCCTGCGTATTTACCGTCACCTTTTGCACCAATTGAATTGTTATATAGTAAATCATCAAACATTGCTTTTTGTTTTTTATAACCAACCGTTTGTGCATTGGCAATATTATTTGAAGTTACACTTAATGCATTTTGTGTTGCGTTCATTCCTGTAATACTTGTATATAACGCTTTAATCATAACGTATGTACACTCCTTATGAATTGGTAGTTTTTACTTCTTCAGTTACTTTTTGATCGTCTTTCTTTGCATCTTCTGGATTCGTTTCTCCAATCGGTTTATCAGACACCCTCTCAACAAAGCGAAGAGATACAATCTTATTATCAATAACGAGCTGTACATCATTATTTTCCGCAAGGCGAACTGTCTCTACTTGACCAGTTACTTTTTTACCGTCACCGTCGATCCCTCTTACGTATTTCCCTAAAAACTTCATTCCGCCATCAAGCGCTGTCGAATACATCGTCGTTCTTAAAGAATCAACTGCTTTTGTCATATTTTGCACTTGTTCCATAAGAGATAACTGCGCTGTCTGATTCATCATTTGATTCATATCCATCGCATTGAATGGATCTTGGTGCTGGAAACTTGATAAAAATAATTTTAGAAAATCATCTTTCCCCATTACACCAGGAGTCTTTTGCTCTCCTGCTGAAACTCCATTTGTTTGTTGAACTGGCGATTGTACACCGTTAACAGGTACATTACTTTTTTGCGCTCCTGCTTGTAACGGAATATGATTTGTACTCGTTGTATTTAATCCAACTGTTGGCACGCTTTATTCCTCCAATAATCCCGCAAATTCTTTTGACTGTTGTTTCTCATGTTTCGTATTTGCTAATTTTTGTTTTTGTCTTTGCTCTTGTTCTCGCTGTTCTTTACGTTGTTCATCTTTTTCTGAATAACTTATTTGAATATTAATTTCTTTTTCTTTTAATTTCAGCTTCAATTCGTCAAAAATTATTTCAACACGCTTTTTCGCATCGTGTTTTTCCATTTCTACATGCACTTCAATTTGATCTCCATGCTTTTTCATAAATACAGTTAATGAACCAAGTTTCTCTGGATTTAGCTGGAATAAGACACGTTCTTGTTTCACTACAAACTTTTGCAGAGCCTCTACTTGTGCTTCCATTTTCTTGCCTAAGTCAGGTAATGTAACCTTCTCAGCTCCACTATTTTGTTTTCCTATTTGATCAGTCCCAGTTGCTTTATTTAATAACTCAGCTCCGGCCGAACTTGAGTCATTTAACTGATCGACTTTTGGTAACTCTACCTTCACATCATCGCTCTCTGCTTTCGGGAGTTCTACTTCCTTAGACTCCTCTTGTTTCTTTGCAATATTACAAGTTTCTGATTCTACGACTTTTAATACTTGCAACGTCTGCTCTGGCATCGTCACCTTGTCTAGCGCCATTTGCATTGTGTCTTCTAAACATATGGCATTTTTAATATTCATGTTAGAAAAAAGCTCTTGTAATTGCTGTAATTCAGCTGCGGGCAATTCGTTCAGTTTAATATTTCCGTATTCTTTATATAACGCCTGTATTTTTTGTATGTATTGATATAACAATTCTGGCTGCACACGCAATTGCTCAATTGCAACCATCTGCTCAGATACAGCTAACAATAACTGTTCTGTCTCTTTCTTTTCTTCTTTCTTTACAATCGGCTCTTCTTTCGTTACCGTTTTTTTTGCGAGAATATATTCTTTCTTCTCTTCTTCTGGTGCTTCTTCTCGTTTCGTTTTCTCCGTTTTCGGCTGTTTTTTATTTTCAATTCTCATTGTATTATCGAATGAAGAATTTTCATTTTTCGATTGTACTTCTAGCCCTTTTTCTTTTTGCGGAGGTAAACTTTGCTGCACCGGTAATACAAACTGTATCACTACATCCACCTCATCCGTTCATACACATTTTTAAATCAAGAAGCATTTTTTCTTCCAGCTTTTCTTTTACTTTCGCAAGCTTCTTACAATCTTCTTCATACATTTCATCAATGACACGTTCTTTTTCTTTTATTTGCTCTAAAAAGCTTTCATTTTTTTGAATAAAACCTTCTGTTTTTTTAATTTTTCGATTCCATTCTTCTATTCTTTCAGGTGAAAATGTATGTGATGAAAGCATACCAGCCATAATACGTTGTCCCGTTTGTACAACCTTATTGCGTGATTTCACAACATATAGATCATATTCTTTTTTTTGTTCTATTTTTCTTTTTTCAGCTGTTAGTTCGTACACTTCTTTCAAGATATGTTCTTTCTCTTGATTAATCTGCAATTTAATCGTGTCGTACTGCTGCTTATCCACCCGTTTTCATAGCCCCTTCCTATTATAACGTTACCTTTTTCTATTATATAGTTTTTTTACAAAAAAATCTGTGAAATATTAAAATCAAAAAAATAAGACCTCAAAGGGCGAGGTCCTATACAATATGGTGCATCGCTTGGACAACATCTTCAAACTGAAAACTATCCGTTCGACCTTGTTTTAAAAACGTATTTATAGCTTCTACTTTATTTTTACATTTAAAAATATAAGCATTTTCTTCATTCTCTTGAATTGTTCCAAGTTTAAAATACAATTCATTCTCTTTATAAATAGATAGAATTTTTCTCATTTCATTTGCAAGTTGCCAATGATTCGGCGATACGATTTCTTCCATAATCCTACTTACCGAATCTAATACCGAAATGGCAGGGTAATGACTAAGAGTTGCGAGCTCACGTTTTAATACAATATGTCCATCTAAAATACCACGAGCTAAATCTGGTACAGGACCATTTAAATCATCACCATCAACGAGTACTGTATAAATACCTGTTATGGATCCTTTTTGTGTTTTTCCTGACCTCTCTAATAACTTCTTCATATAACTTTCCATTAACAGTGTTTTACCACCGATTGGTAATTCCTTTACTGCAATATCAACACTTCGGCGTGCGTCAGCAAAGCGTGTAACAGAATCCATCATAAGTAGTACGTTATTACCTTGATCGCGGAAATATTCGGCAATTGATGTTGCAAGCTTTGCAGCGCGAAGTTGCATAAGATGACTTTCATCTGACGTCGCTACAACAACGACACTTTTTTTCATACCTTCTTCGCCTAATTCTTTTCGAATAAAGTCTTTTACTTCTCGGCCACGTTCTCCTACTAAACTAATAACGTTAATATCAGCTTTTGCGTTTTTCGCAATCATTCCAAGCAAGGTAGATTTACCAACACCCGATCCTGCGAAAATACCAATCTTTTGACCAATCCCAATCGTTAACATGGAATCAATCGATTTAATTCCCGTTTCAAATACATCTGTAATTTCTTCACGCTCAAATGCATGAATCGGCGGTGCATCTAATTTTATTTTTTGTAGTGGAATGTTTTCAGTGTTCTCATTTAACACTTCACCATTCGCACTTAACACTTTCCCAAGTAAATGATTACCACGAGGTACAACAACATCTTCTTCAATTAATGTAACTGCATCTCCGTAACATACTTTTTCTGTCTGTCCAAATGGAAGTAGCATATTATTTTCTTTTTCAATCGCAATTACTTCACATAAGACGCTATGCTCTCCAACGAGACAAACATCGCCAATCTTCGCTTTTGGACCTTTCGCTACAAAAAACTGCTCTTGTACACTATGAACTTTGCCAACTTTCGTATAAAACGGTGTTTCAATAAATGTATTCCATTTATTATGCTCATTCATTAGCTCGTTGTTCATATGTTTTGCTCCTCAAACAACTTCTCTTCTTCCCATTTATGGCGAAGTTTCGCAAATATCGGTGCAAATTTAAATTCAAAAAACTCTTTCTCTTCTTCCAGAACAAATTCGCCAAACTGTAAAGAAAAATCATACTTCCATTCTACTAATTGTAGTAGCCAATACTCTTTCGTATTTTCTTTCTCTTCTTGTATACGTTCAAATGTTTCTGGATGAACCGTTATAATTAATTTTTCAAATGAAGTAGGCAATGTTTGCACGATGCCTGTTAAAATCGGCAAAACGTCTAATAAGCGCGAATCTACCGCTTGATTCACTACTTTTTCTGCTAACTGAAAAGATTGATTCCATAATAACTCTGTCCATTCGTATGCTGTTTCTTGTTGTTCTTTTTGAAACTGTATACGCGCTGCTTCCATCTGTTCCATTTGTTCATGAATATGCATTTGAAACTGTTCTTTATCTTGCAACAACTGCTGACGCTCTCGTTCTAGCATTTGCTGCTGCTGCCTTAGCTGATTCATTTCAATATGTAATGCATCTTGCTGTGCAAGAAGTTCTGCATGATCCACTTGTATCTCTTCTTCAATGTGAACTGATACTGGTTTCGGAAATTGTAATTCATACGTTTCTTCAGAAAAAGAAACAGAATTCTTCGGAATTCTGTTTTTAAATAAGGACATCATCTTCACCTCTTTGAACGATAATTCTTCCTTCTTTTTCTAACTTTTTCACCGTACCTGTAATCGTTTGTTGTGCTTTTTCAGCATCCGTCATCTTAAGCGGTCCTAAGCCATCTAACTCTTCAAGAATCATCTCTCTACGGTTTGAAGACATACATGTAAATAGTTTCTCTTTAATTTCTTCTTTTGCAATTTTAAGTGCTTTCGCGATAACACCGTTATCTGTAATTTCCTCTAATACACGGCGAAGCGCAAGATCCTCAAGACCAAGTAAGTCTTCAAAGACAAACATATTTTCTTTAATTTTCTCAGATAACGCATAATCGACTTCATCCAGCTTTTGAAAGACTGTTTTTTCAACACCTCGTGAAACATTATTTAAAATGTTCACTATTGTTTTCAATCCATCTGTTTTATTAATAGCACTAAATGCCATATTATTTAATTTTGCTTTTAATAACTCACCAATTTGATTAATTAATTCACCATCTACTTGTTCAAGCTTTGCAATACCCATTACCGTCTCTACACGTTTATGATCTGGTAATCTCTCAATTAATTGAGAAGCAAGTTGCGGCTTAATATAAGAAGCAATAATCGCTATCGTTTGTGGCGATTCATCATTAAGCACTGTAAGAAGTGGCTCTAAATCTGTAAGTGAATTTAAAAATTCAAATGGATTATCTTTGTTGTACCAAAGGTCTTCTAATAATTTTTCCAAATCGTCTTCTGGCATATTTTTAAATATACGACGAATGTATTCTTTATCTGGAGTTACTAAATTCAACTCTTTTACATTTAGTTCGTACAAAAACTCCCCTAGTACATTTTCTAACGTTTCTGGTTTATATACACGAAACTTCGCGATTTCGCGAAGTAACACTTCTTTTTCCTCAGCCGTCATATATTCAATGACTTTTGCTGCCACCTCTTCGTTTAATGTACGAATGAGGATGGCAGCTTTCTCTTTGGAGGAGATTTCATCTAACATTGTTTTTCCTCCCTTACTGTCCGTTTAACCATTTTTTAATTACTTTTGCAGTACCTTCTACATGCTCTTTCGTAGCTTCCTGCACTTGATCATCTAATGTAGGTTCTGATGGTTCTACCGGTTCTGGCTTTGGCTCTGGTACTATTTTTTCTTCAGGAATTTCCAGGATACTTTCATTACTTGCAGCAATTTCTTCTTCTGCTAAGTATTCTTCATATTCCTCTTCCTCTCTCTTTTTCTTACGTCTTGCTAAGAAGAACCATACTAGGCCAATTAGTGCTAGCAAGCCAGCTGTAATTCCACCGAATAACCACCAGTTCATACCACTTTTTTCTGGCTCTTTCTCTTTTTCAACTTTCGGCTGGTCGAACTGAACAGTTACAACGTTAACTTGACCGTTTGTAAAGTTTCCATTCGGATCAGCTTGCAGCCCAGCTGCTGTGCCAATCGCTTCTTTAAATGTTGTCATATCAATTTTTCGTTTTACTAACGTATCGTTATCTACCCATACAACAACATTTGTTTTTGTTAATTCCGGATGTTTCTTAATTGTTTCAACTGTTTTATCTATTTCATAGTTTTCAATTTTGTTACCATTTTTATTATCGTAGACAACTTTACCGTTTTGATTATTGTTCGTACCGTAGTTCGGCACTTCACCGTTCGCTGTAATACCCGCACCTTGCTTCGTATCTGCTCCTTCTTGCGCAGTAGAGCTTTCCTCTTGCTCTTGTTTACTGCGAAGTACACCTTTATCGCCATATTTTTCTGACTGACGTGTAACTTCATCGTAGTTTACAGACACTTTCGTATTCACTTTATATTCATTTGATTTAAACATCGTCATTAACGTTGCGTCAATATCTTGCTTTAATTTACCTTCAATTTGATGCTGCATCTCTACTTCCTTTTCATAAGAAGAGGAGCTGTTAGAATGCGCTTCATCTGCTCCTTTTGAGATGATACCTTTTTTACTATCAATAACACTTACTTCTTCTGCTTTCACGCCAGGAACTGCCGCACTAATCATTTGCTGTATACCAGCAACTTGATCAGCTGTTAATAATTGTCCACGCTTCACACCAACAGTAATCGCCGCTGTTCCTTTTGCTTTTTCTTCATCAAAAATTGTTTCTTTTTCAGGTAATGTAATTTGCACATTTGCCGTTTCAATCGTCGCAAAATTTCGTACAATATCTTGCTCCAATTGCTTTTTCGTACCGACAATCTGCTTCATTTTCTTATCTTGTTCACTTGAACCGAGCGAGCTTTCTAATAAAATTTCCTCACCGCTTTTTGAATTAAACGGTAAGCCCATTCCATTCATTTCTTTTCGAACCCATGGAGCATCATTCTTTTGCACTCGAATCGAACCATCGGCTGCTAATTGGTAATCAACACCTAGCTTCGATAATTCTGCTGTAATCTCTTGCTTATCTGTATCATTTAAATTTTGATATACAACAACATATTTATCTGGCAAGGTGAAGTATAAAAGTGCTCCTGTTGCAATCGCTAAAAGCGCAGCACCAATCACTAACTTATGCCACGTTTTCAACGATTGGAAAACATTTTTTATCTTTTCCATTTAAATACACCCGTCCATTTTCCTAAATTTGCATATTAATTAGTGACTTATAATTTTCAATAAGATTATCGCGTACGAGAGCAGCTGTTTTCATTTGTGATTCAGCTTTCTTCTGCTGAATTAAAACGTCATGCGTTTCTCCTACCCCTTTTGTCAGTAAATCATATACTGCTGTTTGGGCATTATTTTGCGTTTGATTCATATCTTCCAATAAATCAATAAACTTTTTGCCTTCAACTACAGATGTTTCTGAAGTTTTCTGTGTGCCAATCGGCTGAATCGCTCCAAATGGCTGTGTATTTAACATTGGTTGAATTTTCATATTTCCCCTCTTCCCTCTTATCCTCGGCCGATTTCTAAATCTTTATCGAGCATTTTTTTGTTCGCATTTAATACACTTGTATTTGCTTCATACATTTTTTGAGCAACCATTACATTCGTCATCTCAGCTGTCACATCAATGTTCGGATAACGTACATATCCTTCTTCATTTGCATGCGGATGCGTCGGATCATACACAAGATTTTCATTTCGATCCGTTTCAATACTTTTTATTTTCACTCCGTTAGTAGGAGCTCCATCTAGCATACTTGCAAAATTATTGTTTGATTCTAACACCACACTTCGACGGTGATACGGCTCTGCACCCGGTGCTCCCGTCGTATTTGCATTTACGATATTGTTAGAAGTAACTTCCATCCATTTTCTCGCTGTAGTTAGCCCTGAACCACTTGCATTAATTGCCTGAAACATCTTTGTCTCTCCTTTTACTATTAACGTCCACGTGCTGCTTGGTTAATAGCGTATTGCGTATTAATTGCATTAATTGAAACACCGTATAATTGGTTTGTTTTCATTAAATCTAGCATTTCTGTCGTTACATCAACACTGTTTCCATCTTTATTCGTTTGCATTGATTTCGTTTGAATCTTTGCGTATGTATTTTTCGTATTTGCTGTCGGTAAGTGCATTACATTCGTTTGATATAAATCTGGATTACTCTTTAAATCCGTAGCATTTTTTTTGTATAATGCACTGCTCATATTCATTTTCTCAGCAAATGTTACATCTTGTGCTTTATAGCCAGGTGTATTCGCATTTGCAATATTACTAGAAACGGTATTTCGCTTCGTTACTAAATAGTTCATATAATGACTTACATCACTAACTAAATCTGGCATATTCCACACCCTTCCTTTTCCATCATGCTCGTTTAGCGCATGATCATCCACTGATGGAAGTTTCACTTTATTATTCATTTTCCTATATGTATTTATTTATTAAAATATTATCTATTATGTACCCTTACATATTTTATTCCATTTTTCCATTGTTGTCTTTAGAAAAATACAAAAATATAAAAAAGAATATAAAAAACTGTATACGCGTAGTAATCCATGTAACATTTTGATATATAAACAATAAAAAAGAGCTTCCATACACTTCTCTCTATAAAATAAAGACATCTTATTTTTCATTGTTTGGATTATTACCATTCTTTTTATTACAGTCATAAAGTGAAACCTCAATCAGCGGAACGCCTTATTCAAACAATGGAATGGATCCCCTTTTAAAAGGGGTATCCATTTCCATACTTCCCTATTAAAATTTACCGTAAAACGAATTCGCTTTCATTCGTCCATCATTTGTCATAATCATTTCTTCCAAAATCTTTTGCTTATCTCGAATATGCTGTGCTGCCTTAATTATTAATGGACTCACTTCCGCCGCAACATCTGCGCGCGTCTCTTCATCCAATGTCATCATCCAGCGATTTAACATTGCACTCTTCTCAGCAAATTCCCCATCTGATACTTGCAATTCTCCGATTTCATTAAAACAGCCGACAAACGCTCGATAAATATCATTGTTCATTTTCAAGTGCTCCGCGGTAACCGTCTATTAAATCTTGTAACACTTGCACAATCGCATCCATGTCTTTTACTTCACGCGTTACTTTCATCGTCTGAATTTGAATGCTAATCCAATCGTATAAACCGAATAGACTATCATATAAATCCTTAGTAATCTCTGGATTTAATTGAAGTTTTAACTCTTCAAAAATACGTTCTAATTTTTCAAGAAGTGCATCTCCTTCTTGTAATTTAAAAGTATTTAAAAGCTCTTCTAAATTACGAAACTCAACGATACATCTTTCATAAATAAAAATTGTATTTTTAATTGGATTACTCGTCATAATATCATTTTGCATATAACGTTGCCATGCTTGCATACAATCACTTCCTTAACTTTCATTAATCATCACTTTTTTGTTTTGTCATTGCTTTAATTGTTTTTAGTTGGCTATCTAGCGCCGCTAATGTACTTTCTAGTTTTTGATACTTCTTCACAATTTCATCTTGTTTTTGCAGATTTTGTGTTTCAATATCTTTAATCTTTTTATCTAAATCACTTACACGAGAATCGATGTTTTTTACTCGCTCTCCAACTACACCTTTATCACCAAATAGTTTATCAAGTGGCTCTTCCATCATCTTCCCTAAACCGTTAGAACCAAAGAAAAATTGCTTCGCTGCATCCGGCTTGTCTTTTAACGCTTTTGTTAATTGTTCATCATTAACTTCCATCGTCCCGTCTTGCTTTAATTGAATTCCAAATGAAAACAAATAATTACCGTCTTGAGAAAATGTTACAACATTATTCATCGCTTGACGTACACTTTGCATAATAGCTTGACCTTGGAAAGCTCCACCTTTTCCAGCAAAAATATCTATTGTAGAAACAGCTTTATTATAATCCGCTACCATCTTTTTAATAATATTTGATGCGTCTGTTACATTTGAATCACTTACTGTAAATTTTAATTCTACACCTTTTGCTTTTGGATCTGTTGTTGTACCCGCATCTGGTGTTCCTTCTACTTTCGGCTCAGTCACCTTTAACAATTCAATTTTCACGCCCGGAAGAGCCTCAATTGTATTTGTAAAACTTTCAGCTCCAATACCATTAATACTATATTTGGCATTTTGCGCTTCATTAATTGTATTGACTGCTGTCCCATCCGCCTTAGCTAAACCAATATCTTGAAACAGTGTAGATGTGTTCCCTGAAAAATCAATTTCCCCATCTGTTCCTTCTTTTTTCGAGGACATAAAAATTTTATCTCCAAGTGTATAAGCCGATACGCCATAATCTCCATCATTAATTTTATTTATTAAATCTTTATATGTCATATCAGTTGTTACTTTTAGATCTTTATCGCCTAGTTTTAATGTTTCATCTTTAGGAAGTTTTGCATTTATATCAGTAATAGGATTAGAAGCTATTTGATGACGCTGTGCAAGCTGTGTAATCGTCATATTAAAAGTTCCTGCAATCGCTCCACCATCAGCTTTTACATTAATATAACTGTCTTGTGATGTTGTAACTTTTTTCTCATTCCCTTTAAAAGCCGCCAAGTTTTTAAAAGTTTGTGTGAAAGAACTAAATTCTGATTTTAAGCTTGTATATAATAGTTTATCTTGTGAAAGTTGGTTCTTTTCATTAGTATATGGTGTTTTCCTCATATCTAACGCTTGCATTTCTAATTCTACAAAGTTAGAAGTATCGATCATATTATTTCCGAGGTTCCAAATCTGTTGTCTACCACCAATACCTGTTAACGTCCCTGCCATATTTCTCACTCCTTATTGTTTACATGTAATCTAAAATGCTCGTTTTACTCATCGTACTAACTGCTTTAAGCGTTGCTTCATAAGTTGCATTAATATACGCTAGGTCAGAAATTGCTACCGCTAAATCAACATCTTCAATTTCTTTACGATTTTCTTGAAGCGCTAAATTTTGCTCGCTTAAAATCGTTTTAAACGTCTCCATCGTGTTCATAGTTGAACCAACTTCAGTTGTACGGTTAATGACGCTATCTAAGTTTTTCTTATTTTCTCCTAATAACGGTTGCAAAGATTTTTGATCACCGTTATTCAGTGCTTCACTCATCTGTTTTAACGTTTTTATAACTGGGGATAATAATTCTTCTCCGTTACGAAATGCTTTTAATTGATAACCGTCATTTAGTTGCCAGTTCACATCATTTTTTCCACCTTGATACGTACCATCTTCTGTAAATGGAGCTTGTTCAGCACTATCCCCACCGAAAATATAACGGCCTTGCTCTTTCGTATTCGCTAAATATACAACTTGTTTTAAAATTTGATCAATCTCTGCACCGATTGCCTTCAATTCTTTTTCGCTATTCGTTCCATTTAACGCTTGCACTGTTAATTGATCCGCTCTTGTTAAAGATTTAAAAACACCTTGTAAAGTATTTTCAGTTTGTGTTAATACATTTTTCGAATCCGCTAAATCTTTTTGCATTTGTTCAATATTTGCTAACGAATGCTGAATCGCAAATGATTTACTTGCCGCAAGTGGGTCTTCGCTCATAAAAAGATTTTTTTTCCCAGAAGTTACTTGATTTCGATGATATTGCTGCTGCACATTCAAATCCATCATCTGATTCTTTGCCCAGTTTGCATTTTGAAATGTGGATACTCTCATCTTTACCTTCTCCTTTATCTATATTTGAATTGGCGCGAAGAAGAAACCTCACCTATATACAGCTATCCTCTTCCCTCATAAAAAAAACTTTTTCGTTTTCATTTAATTTACATGGGGGAGGACGCTTGCTAAACATGGCTATTCTCCCCCTTAACTCCCCATTCAACCATCTCATATCTCTGGTCTAACATGGGTTGGTCCACTAAAAGGCTCTGTCCGCTTCTACCCTGCGCCGGATCCTCTCTTCCATCACAAAAAAAGCTTTTTCGATCCTTCTACATGTTATCTAATAATCGAAAACAAACTATCAAACACTTCATTCATCGTCGTAATAGCTTTAGAGTTTGCGACAAAATATTTTTGGAAAGCCATTAAATTAACCATCTCTTCTTCCATATTTACGCCTTCAATACTCATTTTTTCTTGTTGAATACCTTCTAATAAATCTTTATGAATATTTTGATAAGCATTCACTGCACTTTTATCAGAAGCTACACCAACTATAAATTGGTCTAATGCTTGTTTATAAGAAAGACCTTCTTTATAATCTCCATCCGTAATTCCTGCTAGTTTATTTGCTGTTTCAGCGGAGATTTTCATTTTCGAAACATCTTTTGCGAATTCAGGGTTTAACTGAATATCTTTCGCATGATCTCCAACGAAGAAATCTTTTCCCATCACTGTATTCACTTGACCTTTTACAGAACTCATTAATTCTTCAAGGTTTTTCTTATAACTAGCAATCTTCGCTTTCGTATCTATCGCTGATTGAATTGCTCCACCATTTAAAGGAATATCCGATCCATAAATCGCAACAGACATTGGTTCTTTTTCTTTATTTAATTGAAGTGGATATGTATCTTGTCCATTTACTGTTAAAACACCATTCATTCTAACACTCGCGATATTAGGATTCATAGATTCATAAGATACTTCGATATTGGCATACTTAGACATCTCTGTAACGATGCGATCACGTTCGTCTAATAGTTGATTAGGTACTTGTGTCCCCGCTTGTCCAATTTTTTTATTCGCCTCTGCTAAACTAGCACCAAGACGATTAAATTCATTCACATGTGCTTCAATATCTTCTGTCGTCTGTGCTTCTGCTGTATCTAAGTTTTTCGCAAGACGATTTATCTGACTTGTGAACTTCCCAGTTTCAGAAACTAATGTATCGTAGTAGTTTGGTTGTTCTGGATTTTTTGCAACTTCACGAAAAGCATTGAAGAATCCATCCATTAAACTAGACAATGAATTTTTCCCTGTCGTTCCTACCATAGACTCTACTCGTGATAAAGTAGAATTCATATATGCGTAGTAAGAGAACTGTGACAACTGATCATTAAATTGCTTCGTTTTCACTTCATCTGTAATACGGTCAACTCCTAATGTTTGTACACCATAACCGATTCTCTGTTCAGGCGTATGACCGTTACTTGCTCCAACAGATCCGTAATTTACCATTTGACGAACATAACCCGGCGTATGAATGTTAGATAAGTTTTGTTTTGTCGTTTGTAATCCCATTTGGGCCGCTAGCATACCAGATAACGGCGTATTATAATCAGATAATCTCATAATGCTTCACTTCTCCTTTACAATAGTTCATTCATAAAGATTTGCGAATTATTGTTTTTCTCCAAATTGTATTCAGAAACGGAATCCACAATACTTTCTGTAGTTTTTAATAGTACGTTTAAGTAATATTGATTTTTCAAAAGAATCATTTTTACATTTCCTTCTAATTCACTTAAGTTTTTTTGTAATTCTTCCATTTTTTCAATTTCTTCCTGAGAAAAATACAAAAATAGCGAACGCATACGCAAAGGTTCGATTTTCTTTTCCTTACAAAGCTGAACAACCATTTCCTCAAAAGATCGCGATAATCCTTTAACACCTTCTATGTACTGCAATTGCTCTACTTGCAACTTTTGAACTGCATTTACATTTTTATTTTTTAAATTCTCATATATTTGTTCCCCAAGCGTTTGAACATTTTCATATGCCTTTTGAATAATAACGAGCTTTTCATATAATTGTATGTACATATAGCTTCCTTTCCTTTACAAGACTAAATTTACAATCAAACCATGAATTTCTCCAATTTGATTTAACATTTCTAAATGCCCTGTTTTCGTATTAATTAAATTCATAACATCTTCTAACTCAGTTAATCCCATTTCAGCTTGTTTTACGATCGTCATTTTCTGCGAATATCCGTAACGCGGATGACGAGACATAACATCTTTATACTGCAATACGTTATCAACGTAAAAATTCAAAAATGATTTTACAGTATTTTTGTATTCCATTACATTATCGAGCGTTAACTCTAATTCGATTTTCTCTTTAATTTCTCCAATGTTATCAACAAGTGCTTCCATTTGTTCTAACAATTTATCGTTTTTCGGATCTGCATGCAAATTATCCGAAAAAGCAAGTCCTGTCCTGACATTTGCTTCTTTCGGCATTTGAGTAGCAGGCGGTATATGCGATAAAATTGGATTATGTGAGATAGAACGCAGCATATATATCACCTATTTATTTTTTTATTTCCTTCTAAACTTAATCGTAAAATCTAGTTATTTATAATTATACTCTGTACAATGATATTTTGCAGTTATTTTTTATAGAAGATATGTTACAATTTAGCATGAGGTGGCACAAATCTATGAATATTTTTCTTTGTGGTTCAAATCAATTAACAGCATTAGATCAGGAAGAAATAAAAAAATTTTTAATTGACTATGCTCACAAACATAAAATTTACATATTATGTTATAAATCTATTGAAAATGAAGTTCTTCGTTTCTTCATTGAAAACGAAAGACTTGCTCAAAATTTATGTCTTTACACACTACAACCGTTACAAGTATTAACAGACGAATTTCAAGAAGTCGTTGATTACTTAAAAAAACACGGAGCCGAGTATATTGCTTTTGATCATCCTTCCGACTCCATTTATCGATCAGATTATATGTTTTTTGTAAAGCAAATTGTCGAAGATACCGATTTAGTTCTCTGTTTTTATAACGGAGATAAACATACGTCTGTCATTCCCGTTGACGTTGCAAAAGAAGCAGGAATTGATGCTGTTATTTATGATTTACCAGGCTTACATGAAAAGCAGATGAAAAAAAGCTTTGAACAAAAAATTCGTATGATGTAAAGGGGGAGGCACAATATCGTTATTGTGCCTATTGTAAATATGAAAACTGAACAAGATTATAATCATTTTATTACGAGTTTTAAACAGCACTTTAATATGGATATCGCTTCCTATAAGCAAGATAGAATGCGCCGAAGAATCGACGCTTTCATTTCGAGAAAAGGTTTTGAAAATTACACAAATTTTTTAAATAATTTACGCACCGATCAAACGTTATTTTTAAGTTTTATTGACTATATTACAATTAACGTATCAGAGTTTTTCAGAAATAAAGAGCGCTGGCAAACGTTAGAGACGAAAGCTCTACCAAAGCTACTTGAACAAAATAACGGTAAATTAAAAATTTGGAGTGCTGCTTGCGCTGCCGGTGAAGAACCATATACACTTTCTTTAATATTATCGAAGCATCTAGCTCCGTTTCGTTATGATATTCAAGCAACGGATCTTGATTTTCATGTTTTAGAAACTGCAAAACGCGGTCAATATACAGAACGCTCTTTAAAAGAATTACCTAATGATTTGAAACAGCGTCATTTCACAAAAGAAGATGATACATATATATTGCACCAAAACATTAAACAACAAGTCATATTCAAACAACACGATTTATTAATGCAGTCATTTGATACGAACTACGATTTAATCATTTGTCGTAATGTAATGATTTACTTTACAGAAGAAGCAAGAGTAAAGCTCTATGAAAAGTTTAGTCGTTCATTACGAAAGGGCGGCGTACTATTCGTTGGTAGCACTGAACAAATTTTAACACCTGAACGCTACAATCTTCAGCGCTTTGATACATTCTTTTACGAAAAAGTATAAAAGAAGGTCGTCATAATTAAAATGACGACCTTTTTTTATTATATAATACGAATCAATATGATACCTATAACCCACATGAAGAGAAATAGAGCCGTAACAGACCATTTATGCTCTTGAATCGTATGTTTCAACGCATGAGATAATTGCGTCATATTCATTTCTGCAAGTGCTCTCCACACGCTCACATCACGTTCTTTAGAAATACGATCTGTACCGCTAATTAAGATTGTTTCATTAGACAATTTCGTCATGTAAGCTGTAATAACCGTTATCATTAAATTTATATTTCCTTCTGAAGAATCACTTTCCACTCTAGAAATGAGAGCACTTACGTCAAGTAAAGGAATATGTACTTTTCGCCCGAATGAAAGCTGTACTTCAGCGAAATCATACGTCCCATCGAGTAACGGAATATCTTTTATATACGCTTGCTTAATAATCCCTTGTAAACTTCTAACAATTTGTTCATATATTTTTTCCGATTGCTTTCCTTCCTCGGACAACATATGTAACTTTGAAAACAACTGCAACACCGTATCCATTTCCTTAGAAAGCATTTCTTTTACAATCTTTCCATCACCTAAACTTGCAAGCAACATCCCTATTTCATTGTTTTTCGAAATGATTTTGGGCTGCCCAGTAAACACAAGGTTACTCCGCTTTCGTTCTTTCTGAATTTCATGTTCTGAAATAGCTGCAGGCTGTTTTAATGGTTGTAGCGTCTTATTTTCAATTGTCGTACGTTTAATTTCCATTTAAGCGCCTCCACTACTATCAAATTATTAGCCCCATTCTTTATTACTCTTTAAAACTAAAAACAGTACAAATAATCCTGACATAACAGCAAACACATTAGAAGCTTGTACTCCCTGCTCACTTTTTTCCTCTTTCTTTTCTTGTTGTTCTTCTATTTTCTCTTTCTTTTTAGAAACGACTTGATTGTCATTTTCGCTTTTTTTCTCTTTATGAACTTTCACATTATTTACTTCCTTGTTGTCTGTTAACGACTCTTTTATAACGTAGTTGATTTCCTCTTTTTCTTTCAACGGCTCTTTTATATAAGAGTTCACTTTCTCTTCTTGCTTTGGAATTTGAACAACTGGAAGTTTTTCTTCTGGAAGAGAAATCTCTATTTTCGGATCTTCCTGCTTCTCAATTTCTTTCTTATCTTCTACTTCCTTTTGATTCTCTTGCTCTTCTATCTTCTCATCATCTTTCACTTTTTGTTCGATAATAGAAACGATATATTCACTCTCTGTCACAAGTTTGTTACCTGCCCCATCTGTTACTTCCACAATAAGTTGATGCGGCCCAACAGGTAAAGCTTCTGTTATTTCAAATATTTTGTGCCAATCCATGTCGTGTTTATTATAGTCTAATAAAAAAGTAATATCGTTACCGTCTTCTTTTCCTTTTAATATAACGCGCACTTCTTTAACAACCGATTCTATATCTACCGTTTGTACTCGTATATGAACGGATTCTCCCTTTTTCCGTTCAATTAAGTTCCCTTTTACCTCATCAATAGTAACCTTCTCTAACTTTGGCAATTCTTTATCTATAGTTGGTGCTTCATTGTTTATACGAATGAGCGGGACATTTAATTCGTTCTCTATTACTTCTTCCTTCTCATCTTCTTTATAGCTTTCAACGAGCCTAAGGTTCCAATCACCTTGTAAATCATATATTCCGGCCTTATAATTAGCGATCCATCGCTTCGTTTTTTCTTCATACTCAAAAGATATTATTCTCTCTTGTCTGTACTGCTCACCATTTTTTTGTAATTGTAATATACCTTTTACACTTTGAATGTTTTTTTCATTTGGTTCTACAGCAATCCACACTTCTTCGCCAACCTTTAGCTCCTGCTTATTAACTGTAATAACCCCTCGGTCTGTTTCTATCGTTCTTTCTTCTTTTTGTTCTTTCCCTTGCTCATTTTCTACTGCTTTTTTTTCATCTTCAACCGAGGGCATTTCCACTTGTTCCGGCTGTTCCTGAACTTCTTTATTTTTTCCCTCTTGGTCATTCATTTCGCTTATATTTTGATCTTGTACACTTTTTTCTTCTGCCTGCCCTCGCGTTGGTAAAAATATACATATATGTAAGAATAGCCAACTAACTAGAAAAAACTTTACGTTTTTCATCTATTTGTTCAAACTCCTATTTTGACGCCTTATAGCGATTTCGTCATTTTTACTCCGAAAAACCCATCTACATTTACAAGTTCTCCATACGCCACTAATACATCGTTCACATAAATTTGAATCGGTTCATCAATATCTTCATCAAGTACGACCGCTTCATTTTCTTGTAGACTTAAAATATCTTGAATTGTTCTCACTGTACTTCCAAATACAAATTTAACATTCATTTCTACATTTTGTAGAATAGATGCATCCATATATACTGGCTCAACTTGCTTGACTTCTTTATATTCAATTGGCTGTACGACTGGTGCAGGAATTTCTTCCTCTTCAACAACTTCCTCAACTATTTCTTCTTGCTCTTCCACCATCGGATATAGAAGTCTTCTAACCATTTCTTTCGCTTCTGATATCGGTAGTATTTGATACATCTTTGATTGAAGGAGATCACCAATTTCAAGATTAAAAGTAATTTGAACGAGTTCGTCAACTGCCATCGACTCTCCCAAATATTCCATTTCTTCTTTTAAAGAAACAAATTTAACGTCTGGTGGTGTCATATCCATTTTTTCTTTAAACATTTCTGACATCGCTGTTGCAGCATGCCCCATCATTTGGTTCATAATTTCTTTAATGCCACTTAACTCTAATTCACTTAGCTCTTTCTCCGGATCAATTTCACCCGTTCCCATCATCATTAAATCTACCATTGTTAAAGCAACATCTTTCGTAAATACGAATACATTCTCATTTTTTAGTCCTTCAACAAAATCGACATTTAAAATAACAAACGGAACCGGTACTCCTTCATAATGACGAACATTAATCGCCTCTACATTTGGTGTACTAATAGTGACAGGCTGATTTAAAAGCGTCGATAGTACTGTTGAAGCCGAACCGATTGAAATATTCGCAATTTCACCAAGCACATCTTTCTCTTCTTGTGTTAATTGCTCTTTTTCTACATGCTCTTCTACAATCTCAGTTTCCTGCACTTCCGCCGGCTCATCTATTTCTTCTTCCACACCACCAGATAATTGTAACAATTTATTTATCATTCGCTTCGCATGTTCAACTGAAACAACCTGTACAAGCTGAGAATTCACAAGATTATCTATTTTTAATTCAAACGATACTTTAACAACCATATTATTCCCATTAATACCAGAAATCTTCTCCATCTCTTCTGTAAGTTGCACAACTTTAATTGTTGGCGGAGACATGTCTACCGTATCTTGGAAGAATTCTGACATAGATGTTGCTGCGAATCCCATCATTTGATTCATAGCTTCTTGTACTGCACTTAGCTCTAATTCACCAAGCTCTTTTCCCTCTTCAACTTCACCTGTTCCCATCATCATTAAATCAGCAATAGATAAAGCAACATCTTGTTGAAGAACAAGAAGATTTTCCATATCTAATCCTTTTGTGAAATGGATATTTAATACAACATGTGGAATTTCAACATCACTTGTATCATATAAATCTACCAATTCTACTTGAGGAGCAGTAATACTTACTTGCCTATTTAAAATTGTTGATAATACAGTCGAAGCTGAACCAAATGATATATTAGCGATTTCACCAAGAATATCGCATTCTTGAGGCGTTAAATGTTCATTTTCTTTTTCTAGCACAATTGTGCCAGTATCCCCTTTTGTGTGTTGCTCAGGCATTTTTCCTGCCTCCTCATTTTTGTTTTTCTATCAAATGATTTAAACTCTCTATTACACTCGTTATATTTTACCAAACTTATCATCCGAATTGTGAACATGTATTTATTTCCACAATATGTGTAAACGACGGTTTTCATATACTTATATTATTAGTTCTACCCAAAAAGCTCCCCAATTGTATACAAGTGGGGAGCTTCCTTCATTCCTATTATAAACCTTCTGGGTTTAAAATGAGGACCACTCGTCCATCACCGAGAATTGTCGCACCAGAGAAATAGTTAGAGCTCTCTGCAAAGAAATCACCTAATGACTTTAAAACTATTTCTCTTTGACCGATAATTGTGTTTACGATAAGTCCATAGCTACGATGTGTATTACGAACAATTAACACAGGAACCATTTGACTATCATATGATGCGAACGCCTCATCTACTGTTTTTTCACCAAATACAGTACTTAAATGTTTCACTTCAATAATTTGATTGCGATAGTTTAAAACGTCTTTCCCTTGTAACGATTGTATGTCTTCTTTCTTAATTCGAATGGCTTCAGCAATATTGCCAAGAGGCAAGGCATAACGCTTATCATTTGTTTGAACAAGCATTGATTGAATAATAGACAATGTTAAAGGAAGTTCAATTCTGAATGTACTTCCTTTTCCTTCTTCAGAATCAATAATTAAATGCCCACCTAAACTATGAATCGTATGTTTAACAACATCTAATCCAACCCCACGTCCAGAAAGGTCAGATACAACTTCCGCTGTACTAAATCCCGGTTGGAAGATAAGATCAAACACTTCACGATCCGTTAATTTATTTGCCTCTGATTCTGTTACAACACCATTTTTTATCGCTTTTTCTAATACTTTTCCTTTATGAATACCATTTCCATCATCAGTAATTTGAATTACGACATGATTTCCACTATGAAACGCCTCTAATTTAATAGTACCTGTCTCATTTTTCCCGGCATCACGTCGGTTTTCGACAGTTTCAATACCATGATCAATTGCATTACGAATTAAATGAACGAGTGGATCACCAATTTCGTCAATAACAATTTTATCAACTTCAGTATCTTCACCTTTAATTTGTAAATCGATTTTTTTACCTAAATCTTTCGCTAACATACGTACCATACGCGGAAAACGATTGAAGACCGTTTCAATCGGTACCATACGCATATTTAACAATACATTTTGGATATCTTTTGAAATATCCCCTAATCTATTTAAATGCTCGATTAACTCTTTATTTTGAATCGTTTCTGCTAATTCATCAATTCGTCCACGCTCAATTACACTTTCTTCAAACATATTCATTAATCTTTCGATTTTTTCTAACTGAACACGAATAGAACGATTCTCTACTTTAGCATTTTTCGTTTTTGTATTACTTTTAGCCGGTGTAGTACTAGCTGTTGGAGTTCGTGCCTCTAGAGATGGATCCAGCTGCGTTGCTGCAATAGATTGTACGATTCCTTCTTCAGCTATATTTCCTTGCTTCACTTCTACTTTCTCAATTTCAGAAACGTGAAGCACCACCTGTTTCAATTCTTCAACACTACGATCAGTATCCATATATACTGTAAACTCAAATCCAAAAGCATCCGCTTCGATTTCTTCAATGCTTGGAACCGTTTTTTGTATATCCCCTACATTTTGTAATGCTTCAATACACATAATGGCACGTACTGCTTTTAAAATGGCTTGTTGTTCGACGGTTATATATACTTCATGTGAAACTGTATCATCATTGTTTATACTACTTTGCTCTACTTGTTCCATAGAAACTTCTACATTCCCATTTAATAATGCTTCTAATTTATGCTTTGTAGATACAACATCAATATTACCCATTCCGCCCTGCTGCACATCTGTAACCATCTTTTCTAAATTATCGATGCACTCAAAAATAACATCAATAATATTAGCATTCACCATCATATTTCCATGACGGATTTCGTCTAAAACATTTTCCATCTTATGAGTTAAATCTGCCATTTCCGCAAATTCCATACTCGCAGACATACCTTTAAATGTATGAGCTGAGCGGAATATTTCCCCTACAACACCCATATCGGCAGGATTCTGTTCTAAATTTAGCACATTTTCATTTAGCGACTGTAAATGTTCTTCTGCTTCTTCAAAAAATATATTTAATAGATCTGTTTGCATTTTAATCCCCTACCTGTCTAACAAACATTTCATTTATGTATAACAATTTAGTGTTTTATAACGAGAAAAAAGGGGGCCACACGTCTATCCGCTATCATTGATTTGATTCTTTGTGGCACCCCTTCTATATTAGCTATTTGCTACTTTTGTTAAAGCTTCGATAACACGATCGGCTTGGAATGGCTTTACAATAAAGTCTTTTGCCCCGCCTTTAATTGCATCTAATACCATACCTTGTTGTCCCATTGCAGAACAAATAACAACCTTTGCACTCGAATCAATTTTCATAATTTCTTTTAATGCTTCAAGTCCGTCCATTTCTGGCATAGTAATATCTAGTGTTACAATATCAGGTTGAAGTTCTTTATACTTTTGAATCGCTTCTACCCCATTCTCTGCTTCACCGATAACTTCAAATTCCGAATTACTTTTTAATAAGTTTTTAATCATTGTTCGCATAAACATCGCATCGTCTACAACTAAAATTTTATGTGCCATTCTTTTTGGTTCTCTCCCTCTATGTATAAATATATCTTAATATTTCACCTTATCATTCTCACTCATTATACAAAATAAAACGAGAAAATTTAATATTTTTTTAAAAGAATTTCTGTATTTTTATTATTTTATTAATAAAATGGAAATATATTATTCTTTAATATATATTACAACGCGCCGGTTTTTCTCCCAATTTTGCGGTGAATCATTTGATGCTACTGGTTTTGTGTCCGCATATCCTACCGCTGCTAATCGTTTATCATCTACATTATACACTTCAATTAAGTGGTGAATCATATTAGCTGCTCGTGCTGAAGATAATTCCCAGTTGGAAGGAAATTTTTCATTATGAATCGGTCTACTATCTGTATGTCCTTCTACAACAATTGGGTTTGGTACCGATTGAAAGAACCCTACTAATTGACTAATTACTTCTTTTGCTTCCGGCTTAACATTCGCATCACCTGTATCGAATATTAAGTTATCTACTATAACGATGCTAACACCTGTATCTTCTCGATATACATTCACTTGACTAACACCATTATTATCTACATATGCTTTTAACTTTTTATACAATTCATCCATTCGTTTTTTTGAAACTGCTTTTTCATCATTTTTTTCATGTGAAATATCTGGTATTGTACCTTCCATTACTTTCGCATCCACTTGTTCTGCATCACTAAACTTTTCAAGCATCTTCGATAATTTTACTGTATCTTGTTTTGATGTAGCAACTAATAGTACAAAAAAAGTCAATAACAACATCGTTAAATCAGTAAAAGTCGTCATCCAACGAGGCGATCCTTTTTGCGGTCGTTTTATCATCACCATACCACTCCTTGAAATATTAGGCTGCTCGTTTTTCTTTTTTTATCTTCGTTTCATATACGTATGTATCAAGTTTTAACTTTAACTTAGAAGGAATTTGTCCTCGGTAAAGCTCTGTGATTGCTTCTATTACAAACTTCTTCTCTGTATACAAATCTTCAATGCCACGATACACTTTTTCAGATAACGGTATTGCAATCATGTTTGCAATAACAGATCCATACAATGTCGTCAACATAGCAACTGCCATTCCTGTACCAATTTGCGATGTATCTTGCAAGTTTTGAAGCATAATAATAAGACCAATTAAAGTTCCTATCATACCCCACGCTGGAGCGAAATCACCAATCTTATCTAATAATGTTGCTCCTTTTCTTAACTCATATACTTCTGTTTCAACATCTCTCATTAATACTTCTTTTAATTCTGCTTCATCATATCCACTTAACATTAAACGAATCCCCTTTTGAATAAAAGGATTGTCTACTTGCTCTCCATCAACTTCTAACGAGAGTAAACCATGTTTTTTAGACTTCTTTGAAAAATCAACGAACAAATCCGTTAACTGTTCTAGATTTTCCTCTCTTCTATGTAAAACAGTAAAAATACTTTTCGTATATTTTTTTATTTCTCCAAATCTATATGCCACAATAATTGTCGCTGTTGTTCCCCCTATAACGATCAAAATAGATGAAACATCTAAGAAATTTTTAAAAGCTTTTATTCCACCACCGCCAAGCATGATCGCTGCAATTAAAATAACGAAACCTACTACAATGCCAAAGGGGCTAGAAATATCAAACTTCCTTTTTTTCCTTTGCGGTCTAGCTAATCCTTGATTTTCGTCTCCCATATTCCTGCCCTTCCTTTTTCGTTTTCGTAAAACATTTTTTTATTTTAATAATGCGTTTTCACATATAACAATCATTATACGCGTATCATCTATTTATCGCAATATACTCATTAAATTGACACATTTCATTTCTATATTAGAATCATAGTATGGAAATATGAGGAGGATCACGATGGAACATAACATTTTACAAGTCATTGCATTAGCAGAAAAACTAAAATATGAAATGCGACATAGTTGGCTTTCTAACGGACGTCAAGAAAGTGTTGCTGAACATACGTGGCGTATGTCCCTAATGGCTATCTTAGTTGAGCCTTATTTGGATCAAAAAGTAAATATAGAAAAATTACTTAAAATGGTTATTATTCATGACCTTGTCGAAGCAGAAGCTGGTGATATTCCTGCCTTTGATACGATGAATAGCCGTGAATTACAATTACAAAAACAGAAAAATGAGCTAGAGGCCATTTTAAATATTAAACGTACACTAGAAGGTCCTCTCGGCGTGGAATTATACGATTTATGGATGGAGTTCGAAGCGAAAGAAACGTATGAAGCAAAAGTTGCTAACGCACTTGATAAACTTGAAGTGAAAATTCAGCATAACGAAGCTGATATTGATACTTGGCTACCAATTGAGCATAAAATGACTTTCCAAGTTGGTAAACATACAGATTTTGACTCTTTCTTATCTAGATTACAAAAAATCATTGAACAAGACGGAGAAAAAAAATTACTAGCTGCTGGCATTGACGTTGAAGCATGTAAACAATAACCATTTAATTATGAAATAAGACACTCAAAATGAGTGTCTTATTTCATAATTGTTGATATTGCCTGCTTATAAATAAGTTGTTGTTTTCCATCTACTAATATTAATACTGTAAATCTATCTACTCCAACTACTTCCCCTACTATTCTTACTCCGCTCTTTAAAAATATAGTAACTGCACCTTTTTCTTCTTTTATTTGTTTATACAACTCTTCTTGTAAATGTTCCAATAACTGTTCTCTCCTTTATCAGTAAATAATCCTAATATAAAAAATTAAAGATTAATCACTTACATACTTTGCCTTTTATATTCATAAACTTATTAATTAGTATATCTAAATCTCGACTAAATAACAAAACTTTATCATGATCTAATCCATGCCTAGCAACAAGTTGAATTAACTCTTTCTTTTTGTGTTCTATTTTATTGTGTAATTGTCCCATCTCCATCTCTATACTAAAACTCCCTTTTCCCATAATATTACTTGTAAAATTATAGTACATTTCCACTCATAAAAAAATAAAAAAATGGCTTTTTTTACAAATTTTATATTTATGAAAAGAAATTTTAATGTAATTGTAAGTTACATACCCCTTTCATTTGCAATACATTCACCTAGTATACACTTCCACATTGTTTTACCATTTCGCTATGAAACAAAGTAAATATCACATTTAAATCCGATCACAGGCTCTTGTCTAATTAGAAGTAAGACTTGCTCCTTTTCTAAATAAAAACATATCTTATAAAGTAATCCATTAGTTATATAGATTAATTTCCTAAAAAGGAGGAAAAAACATGAGCTTTGGTGGTAGTTGCGCTGGTTTCGGCGGTGGATTTGCTTTACTCATCGTGCTATTCATCCTTCTAATCATTATCGGATGTAGCTGTTGGGGTGGCGGCGGAGGGTTTTAAATATAATACGTATCCTTTTCGCTAAACTCTAAATGAATGAAATATGTTAACTAAAAACTATATGAAAACAGCTCATAATTGAGCTGTTTTTTCATACTTTCGTATGAGTTTATTCTCCTTCTATTTTGCGATTTCAATAAACAAAACATCGTTTACTATTGAATAAGAAAACGTTTTTACTAAGGAGGATTATAATGATTAAAGGTCTTTATGAAGCACATTTACCTGTCTGTAATTTAGAAATTTCGATACCTTTTTATGAATCACTAGGGCTGAAATTATATAAAAGAGACAAAGATATCGCCTTCTTTTGGATTGTAGAAAATGAAAGTTGGATTGGTCTTTGGGAAGGAAAAGAATACAAAGTCAATTATCATCCAGCCTTACGACATATCGCCTTCCAAGTAAGCTTACACGATTTAGAAAACGCAATACACTGGCTCAAACAGAAAGGAATTTCAGCACGAAAAGACTTTGGAATGGAACCAATTGAACCAATCGTTTTTCCAGAATTAGCACACGCCTCCGTATATTTTAACGATCCTGATGGAAATAGTTTAGAATTCATTACACAATTGCCTGTTGGACTACCTAAAGCAGAGAAAATGTATTTAAGTGAATGGAAAAAACAAGTACAGGCATCACTTATAGATAAGGTTTAATTTCTCATGTCAATTTCTTATTACAGGCTTCTTAAAACAAATACAAACTTCAAAAGACTATTTTTCGGTCAAACATTAAGTGTACTTGGGGATTGGTTTCATACTGTCGCTTTATTAACACTCGTCTATAGCATAACAGAATCTTCATTTATGTTAGCACTCACCTTTATGAGCAAAGGGTTACCTCAACTTCTTCTGAGCCCATTCATAGGCGGAATTGTAGACCGTTTTTCAAAAAAGAAAATTATGATTTTTACCGATATTTTACGAGGAATTATCGTCCTCACTTATTTATTAGCATTCTACAAGATTGAAATTATTTTCGTTTCTAATATATGTTTAGCGGTACTCTCTTGCTTATTCGAGCCTGCTAAGCAATCAACCCTAAAAAATATCGTACATCAAAAGCATTTAGTAACCGCTAACTCTCTTTCTAGTACAATCAATGGTTTTATGTCTATTATGGGAGCCTCTTTAGGTGGGCTCATTGCACAATCTTTAAGTATCGAGATTGCCTTTTTTATTAATAGCCTATCATACTTTATTTCAGCCTATATTATTTATAAAATAAAGATCCCTTCTCGTGACACTTTTAGCACGAAAAAAGCATTTTTTACTGATATAAAAGATGGTTATACATACATATTACAAAGAAAAATTATTTTATCATTAATTCTCGTCGGAATTTCATGGGGAATTATTGGAGGTGCTTATCAACTACTCTTAACAATCTATGCCGAAAGAATTTTCCACTCTAACATTGGAATTTTATATACGGTTCAAGGGGCTGGACTTATGATTGGTAGCCTTCTCGTTAACCTATATATATCTAAAAATGAAGACAAAATGAAAAGAGCATTTGGTTGGGCCTATTTACTACAAGGAATTTTCTTTCTCGGATTCGTTCTATCCGATCAACTTATTATCGGTATCATTACATTACTCTGTATGCGTATAGCAGGAGGAATCATCGTTCCACTTGATACGACATTGCTCCAAATGTATACAGAAGAAAACATGATTGGTAAAGTTTTTTCATTTCATTATTCCATTTATGGATCTCTTATTCAGTTATCTATGTTTATAACAGGATGGCTTTTAGAAATTCTTTCTCCGCAAGTTATTGGTAGCCTGTTAGCTATATGCTGTATTTTCGTTAGTTTTATATGGCTGTTCTTGTTTTATCATGGGGAGCTTAGTGAAGAATCTACTATCACTTAATGGCATGTATATGTACATGCCATTTTTATTTATGTCGAAATTCACAAGAAAAAGGCGATTTATTTCTCTTACAATCTAATTTTTTAGAACGTACAATAAATTTAGATTATAAGAAAGGAGCTAACATAATGTTTGAGGATCGACTTACCATTTCAGCAGAACAACAAAAGCTAATTTCCAATGCAACTCGCATTCAAATCCTTCACCTTTTAAAAGACGAAACACTCACTGCAAAACAAGTATCTACTAAACTAAATAAATCTGCTGGTAGCGTTCACTATCACATCCAAATTTTATTTGACGGAGGCTTACTTGAATTAGTAGATACAAAGGAAAAACGGGGGATTATTGAAAAGTACTATAAAGCAAAATCTGCTCACTTCTATATTGAAGAAGCAGGCACTGAAGGAACAAATACAGGGAGCCATATTGTATCTCATTTATTTTTAACTCCAGAGGAATTACAACAACTCACTTGGGAAATCTCACAAGTTTTATTACGCTGGGAAAGCAAAACCGCTCGTCAATCAGCCTCAGAAGAAGAATACGCTATTTCCTGCCGGATAAAAAAACAATGAAAGAAAGGTCCATATACCCATGAAAAATAAATTATTATTATTGTCGGGCACAGGCATTTCTCGTTTAGGTGATTTTATGTACCTCATAGCTCTAAACTTAATGGTGTTAAATAGTACAAACTCTCCCGCTGCTGTAGCAGGCCTATGGATTGTCGGTCCAATTGCCACCGTTGTTACAAAAATATGGTCTGGTAGTATTGTAGATCGATTAAATAAACGGTCAATTATGCTCATCACAGATATAATTCGAGCAGCTCTCATTGGCTGTATTCCACTATTTGATTCTATTTGGGTCATTTATATTTTTATCTTTTTAACTCGCATTGCTACATCATTTTTCGATCCAGCTTCATTTACTTATAAAACAATGCTCATACGAGCTGAAGAGCGCGCTCAATTCAACGCTTGGAATAACTTTTGTACAAGCGGGGCTTTTATTATCGGTCCAGCCCTTGCTGGAATACTTCTCACCACGTACTCAGCATCCTTTGTTATTTACTGCAACTCACTTTCATTTCTACTTTCTACCATTCTCATTTACTTCTTGCCAAACATTACATTACAAACAAAGCAAAACGAAGAGGTTTCAAATACTTTCTTACAAACATTACGAAGTGATTGGAAACAAGTTTTTTCATTCGCTCGAACGGAAACTTACATTATTCTCATATTCGTTTTATTTCAATCCACTATGCTTGTTTCTATGGCACTCGATTCACAAGAAGTTGTTTTCACAAATCAAGTACTGTTTTTATCCGATATAGAATATAGCATGCTTGTTAGTATAACTGGTGCTGCTTACGTTTGCGGTTCATTTCTCGTCTCTCTCTTTGCCAAACGATTAGCAATTCAACATTGTATCGGATTAGGTATGATTTTCACAGCAATAGGTTATGTGATTTTTGCCTTTTCAAATTCATTTATAGTCGCAGCGAGCGGTTTCATTTTACTTGGCATTTCTTCATCATTTGCTGGTACTGGCTTTATAACATTTTATCAAAATAACATCCCTGTACATATGATAGGACGTATCGATAGCGTGTTTGATTCAATAAAAAATTTCATCCAAATCTTTTTCATTTTAGCAATTGGAGCATCCGCACAATTTCTTTCCGTTCAAATTACTGTAATCAGTAGTTCATTACTCATTCTTTTCCTTTCCTGTTTATTAGCAATCCGGGTAATGACGCCTTCACGAGAAAAATATTTTAAAGCTACAGGATCATCTTTGGAATATTAACCGCAACATAAAAAGCGGCTATTTGCCGGGCAGCAAGATCCCAATTGGTGTGGGCTAATAATCAGTGAGGGATGAACAAAACCCCCACTGATTAAAATTTCACTTTATGTTAAAATATTTATTGGATTTGATTATGTAGGGGGGCTATTTTGGAGATTATATTCATTTTCATATGTATTATATTAGTAGCTTCTATTTTACAAACAAGTACAGGTTTTGGCTTTTCTATTATGGCAACACCTTTCTTACTCATGCTATTTCTACCACAAGAAGCTATACAAATAAATATCATTTTATCATTAATTATTTCCATATCACTCATTTGGAAAATAAGAATGGACATTGACTTTATTCTACTGAAAAGGTTAACTATTGGAAGTATAGTTGGTGTACCTTTTGGTATTTTACTCTTCATTTCCATTAATATAAACGCTTTTAAATTAGCAATTAGCATCCTGCTCTTACTATTAACATTGATGCTAATATGCAACTTTAAGGTTAAATCAACACCATTTAGAGATTTTATAGTTGGTGGATTATCAGGGCTTTTAACGACCAGTATCGGTATGCCAGGACCACCCCTGTTACTTTACTTTACAGGAACTGATACGAAAAAAGAGACGTTGAGAGCAACTACTTTAGCTTTTTATCTATTTATATATTTCATTAGTCTACTAACTCAAATACTCTTTACTGGCACAAACAAAACAATTTGGGAATCAAGTTTTTATGCTATTCCAATCGTATTTCTAGGTTTGTATATAGGTCAAATTATTTTCAAATGGCTTAATCAACGGATTTTCAAAATATTTACGTATATCCTTTTAAGTTGCACGGGGGGGTATCTTCTTATTGAAAGTTTGAACTTGTTATAGAGGGTGCTTTAGATAGTGGACAATAATAGATAGGTTCAAACGAAATTATTGCTGCATTTTCAAGTGCGATGGGGCATTCTATATCAAAACTTAAATAACTTTATTGGCAGTTTACAATTAGCAATAATCGTTCTTTCATAAGACAAATATTTTAAATCGAATACTAAATAAAACGATAAAAAGCGGCTATTATGCCGCTTTTTACATTAAATATTTTATAAAGCAAAGACCTGCACTTACTATCACGAATATATTAAAAAATAAGAAAAACCCTTTTTCAAAATCTGTATACTTTTCTACTTTTACTCCGCGTTTTTTTAACTCCATAACTATCATTGCAACTTCACGTGCATACTCAATACTTCCAAATTGTATATGAGTGTTATTATATTTAATCTCAAAGACATTTTTCATTTTTTTATGTTGCGAAATGGATTGTATATCCTCTATTGGCATGCTATGTTCATTTGTTTTTTTAAAATAACAATCTAATCCTTTCATAATCACTCTTTTATTTGTTAAAACGATATAATAATAAAAAGTAGCTCCTACGTAATATATATTTGGTATTACTTTATTATTTGCCATATATCCTTCGTCTACTAACAGTTCCTTCTCAATTTCTTCACCAGCTTGTAATTCGTTCCTGATTGATTCTTCTAACATTTGTAAAGTTAATTTTTTTAGTAGCTCTCCATTTTTCACATAATATTTATCTATATTTATAGAATCATTTGCTTCCTTCTCTAAACGTGTAATTTCTTCTTCTGAATATTGGAGCTCATTTAACATCGATAATAATCTTTTATCCATATTACACACTCCCCTTCCACAGTTTTTGAAGTTTTTTCTTCCCTCGAGAAATTCGGTTGTATATATAATCCGCCGTTACTTTTAATTCTTTTGCAATATCGTCAATGGAATATCCATCAATATACCTCTTTAAAAAGATATATCGATCCTTTTTATTTAAATCTTGTACTATTTCCATAATCTCTTCTTCTTGTTCTATTTCATAACTATCATGGATACCTTTATCTATTTCTGCGTCTTTATCCATTTTGTTCTCTCTATATACTTTCTTTTTATATTCCAATGCCTTTAATTTAGTAATACCAATCATCCAAGATTTTAAGTTTCCCTTTGCTATATCAAATTGGTCGATATGAAACCAAATGATAGTAAATACATCGTTATAACAATCATCTACATATTGTTTCTCAATAGGGGTACTTAATGATTTATGAATAATGTATAAAACTAATTTTCCATATTGATCAATGACTTCTTTCAAAGCATCTTGATCACGTTTTTTCATAGCTATAATTAAATCCTCTTCAGAATTGAAAATCATAAACATCTTCCTTCCTCAGTTCCCCTTTAGCAGCTGCTTTTACTTACTATTGGCATTTCATTCTCATTTTCTATCACTTTTGTAAAAATTTATTAATTTTTATTTCTATGTATATGATAGCAAAAAAATACATTTCTCCTCCAAAAAAGACAAACCCGCATTCCAGGTTTGCCTTTTTACTTATTTCTTATTTAATCCTTTTTCATTTAAAAACTCTTTCATATGCAGTCTTTTCTCTTTGGACATAAATGAGCTCATTGATTCCGTCCATGTTACGTTTTTTTGATTTGACGATCTTTCTTTGTAATACGCACTCATCGTTTCATCATATTCGTTTAATAATTCATCATATTTCTTTTCATCGTATCCATTTTCATGAAGAATGGCCGCTACCGGTAAACGCGGCTTAATTCCATGCTCTTCATTTGGTAAGCCCACTGTCATTCCGAATACCGGATATACTTTATCCGGTAAATAAAGCAATTCACTCACTTCTTTCGGGTTATTACGAATTCCGCCAATATAACAAATGCCGTATCCTAATGATTCAGCTGCAAGTGCTAAGTTTTGTGCAAATAATGAGGCATCTACTGTTGCTACAATAAAGTCCTCTACTCCCTCATGTTTAATTTCTGTTCCATGTTTCTCACATGCAGTTTCTAGACGTTTTAAATCCGCACAGCATACAAAGAATGCTGCGCAGTCTTTCACATGACGATTCCCGGATAATTCAGCTAGTTTAACCTTTAGTTCCTGATCTGTTACATATATAAGAGAATACGCCTGTACAAAATGTGAGGAAGCTGCATGCTGCGCAGCTTGCACCATTCTTTCTACTATCTCTTTTGAAATTGGTTCTTCTTTATATTTACGAACTGAAACGTGTTGCTCCATTTTATGTATCATCTCATTCATAAAAACCACTCCTTTTTTCTCTTCATAATAAAAAATTAACATATCTTTTTCATTATTCACAACTTATAAGCAAAAAAAGAGCACTCCTTTGTGAGTTGCTCTTTTTTAAATACATATTAATATGGTAAATGAAATTATATCGACTTTACACACATAACGACAACGTTAAGCTGCTTTCAATACTTTAATACCTTTAACAATATTCCAAATGAAGTAGTAAATCCCTACAAGAATAAACACTGCATACGTTATAACCATCCCAATTCCAACGCTCTCAGACTGATTGAAACTTAAACCGTATACTCCTGATAAAGCTAACCCTCCAAATAAAATTGCATATGGGAAAACATGTGACCAAAATGCTTTTTTCGCATGATATTTCACTTCATCTTCCGCAACGAAGTAAACGATAATTGGTAGTAAAAATGGTGCAAAAAAGATACTAAAATAACATAGCGAGGATAAAATATTATTTCCTTTCATACGATTCACCTCTAAAGTTTTTTGTTACCTTCATTATGTCAGGAAACCTTTCCAGAAACTATCGCTTTACCTTTCATGAACATGACATTTTTGTAAGATTTTCCTCGAAATAAATCCCGCCTCAAATTTCGGGCGGGATTACTTTAACTATATTCGATTCATAAACCAATATTGCGTAATCGCTAAATATTCTCGTACATTCGATGGAATGATAATTGGCTTCGGTGTTTTGGCCGGAAGCCCTTCTAATTGCAAACCTTGTTTTGCAGCTATTTTTTTCGCTCTAAACATATGGAAATCGTTTGTTACGATCATACCTTTTTTCATATTGGCTGGAATTAACGGTTTTGAAAATTTAATATTTTCATCTGTGCTCGTCGACTTATCTTCCATTATAATGCGGTCTTCTGCAATATTTTGTTTCATTAATCCTTGTTTCATCGCTAATGCTTCTGTAATATCTTCACCTTTTCCTTGGCCTCCAGATACAATAGCAATTGTTTTATCATGTAATTTTAAATACTCAGCTGCTTTATCAATACGATATTGCAATGAATAAGAAGGTTTCGTTCCATTTACTTTCGATCCTAGTACAATTATATAATCCGCATCATCAATTGCATTCATATGCCCATGCTTATAAATGTTATATTGTAAAAACCCCGCATATACGGCGCAAATCATTATAACAACTAAAATATACTTGATTATTTTCTTCTTTCTCATATCCATATACCCCTATTCCCTTTACTTCCTTCATCATAATATCCATTTATTCGTTTGTATACAGACAAATTCCAATTAAGCCTAATTTATCCTCCAAAAGGTAATATTTCTATTAATTTCGGGAATAGTAAGTACAACTTCGCACGAAGGAGTGTCCCTATTGCTTCTCTTTTTATGTAACGTATCATTCTTTTTCATCTTATTTTTACTATCACTTAAGCTACTTGGTAAATCTGCATTAGCACAACTAACTCCTCATGATTTTGGGGCTATTATCTTTTTATCTTATTTAGCTTTTCAAGCCATACCAGTCGCTGGTGCTTTACAAGCATTTCTCGGTATGGTCGTTATTACATGTTTGCATTTGCTTCTTACAAAATTAAGCCTACTCAACAAACTAAATCGTTTTATTCTCGGACACCCCATTATTTTAATTAAACATGGTGATATTATTTTTGAGAACTTACAAAAAAGTAGATATCCGATCCCTGAATTGCTTTCTAACCTTCGCGTCGCAGGATATCCAAGTGTTCATGAAATTGAGTATGCGATATTAGAAGCGAATGGAGCTATTAGTATTTTACCAAAAAGAGAACTTGTGCCTCTGACTCCAAAAGATTTGAATATAAATGTTAAGTATGCAGGCTTACCAATTGCTCTTATCGTTGATTCACAAATTCAATACGATAACTTAAAATTAATCCATAAAAATGAAAAGTGGTTACATGCAGAGTTAATGGAGAAAGGCGTTACAAATATTAAAAATGTGGCTTTCGCTTCTGTGCAGGAGACAGATGGATCTTTTGCAATTAGTTTAAAAGAATGAAAAAAAATCCCCTTACTTGTTCAAGGGGATTTTCTTCACTATTGCTTTTTTCTCTCTCGCCATGTTTAACGGAACAGGATGTTTCATACGATTCATCGTAAATACGATAATTGCTGTCAATACTTCCGCTACTGGCATAACGAGCCAAATTCCGTTTATACCAAATACTTTTGGCATAATCCATAACAATGGGATAACAAATAGTAAACCTCGGCTCATTATTATAAGTACTGATTTTTTCGTTTGTCGCACTGATTGGAAATACTCTCCATACACAATGTTATAGCCTAAAAATACATATTGAATAAAGAATAAACTAATACCTGTTAACGTTAACTCCAATAGTTCTGGCGATTGAACATTAAATAAACCTATAATATATTTCCCGAAGAATAAACCGACAACAATCGCAATGCCTCCGAGTACAAGCGCAATTTTCACAGCAAACTGTAATCCTTCACGCAATCTTTCTGATAAGTTTGCACCGTAATGGAAACTAGCGATTGGTTGTAACGCTGCACCAACACCGAAGAATAATAGTAATGTCATTGCATGAATACTATTCACCATCGCATAAGAAGCTACACCTAGTTCTCCTGCATATTGAACGAATGCAATGTTAAAACCGATCGTTACGATTGCAACTGTACTTTCTGCTGTAAAGCTTGGGAAACCGATCACCATAATTTGTTTAACCGTATCCCATTCAAAATGGAATTTCGTCCATTTTAAAATACTACTTTTTCTAAAGAAGTGAGTTAATAATACAAGGAAACCAATTGCCGCTGAAAGAATAGTAGCTGAAGCAGCACCAGTTACACCCCATCCAACGATGAAAATAAAAATATAGTCGAACACTATATTTAATACAGCCGTTACAACAAGACCTGCCATTGCTAAATTAGGATTTCCGTCATTTCGTATAAATGTACTTAAAATATTTTCTAAAACGTATATCATTCCAAATGTTAATAACACCTGTAAATAGTCTAATGCGTATGGTAAAATCACTTCATTCGCACCAAATAAATATGCTAAATCTTCTATTCTCCATAAGCAAATAGCCGCTAAAACGCCAACGATAACAACTGCTACTGTCATAGATTGAGTAAAGATAGACCTTGCTCTTTCCAGTTTATTTTCACCTAGTGCAATGGAATATAGCGTTGCTCCGCCCATTCCAATCCATAATGAAATAGAGAAGAAAATTGAAAATGCTGGAATAGCTACGTTTACTCCGGCTAAACCGTTCGCTCCAACTCCTCTACTAATCATGACTGCATCAATCACAATATTAACCGACATTAATACCATCCCAAGAACAGCTGGTATTAAATACGTAATAAATAAACTTTTAATTGGTTTTTCTCTTAATTTTTCTGTTGTTTCCATCATATAAATGCTCCTTTTTCAATGCTCTGTTCACAGTTTAAACCTTCAAGTTACTTGAAGGTCAATAGAGAATCGAAAAATATATAAGCCTATTTTTTAACAACAGGTATTTGAATTTCCGTTACTTGCTCCTTCGGGTTTTCTGTTACAGACCAATCAATTAACGCAAGCTCAAGCGCATCTCCGCACACTTCATATCCTTCGTTATCAATGTGCTTTAATAATTCCGTATACGTTGCGTCTGTTTCTTCATATGGTCCATGGTGATAAGAACAGGCAAATATCCCTTCTTTTATTTCATCTGAAGTATGCGCTTCAAAAGGCATGTAATCCAATAAAATAAACACACTGTTATATGCTTGAAACTCATTTTGCATTAATGCTTTTTTTGAAACTGTTACACCGATATCACCTGAAAATAAACTATTATCAATTTGCTTCATATTTTTTTGCAACGAATGGATATAATATTCAAACATATCATCCGTTGTATTTGGTGCAACTGCAATTGCTGTAATTTTTCGTTTCGGTATCTTTTTATAAATAATTTGATTTGCTTCAGATTTCGTCGCTTTCTTCATTAAATGGATTTTATGTTCCATTTTTGCCAAAGCATACTCGATTTCTCTTTGTTTTTTCAGCATCATTTCTTGTTGTTTTTCAAGTAAATTCAGTGCATAAGATGGATTTCGTTCATCAATATATTTCTTTATTTCCTTTAACGGGATGTTCAATTGGCGTAAAAATTTAATCGTATCTAATAGTGAAAACTGATCAATTGTGTAATAACGATAATTGGTTTGAGGGTCAACAATTGACGGATGAAAAATCCCTTTTTCATCATAATAACGTAATCTAGATTCCGCTATATTATGCATTTTCGCCATTTCCCCAATTGTAAAACGTTGATTTAATAACATTTTTCTTTCTCCATTCATTATATGTAAACTTTATTACTTCCTATTATATATCTATATCCCCCGTTTCTAAAACGAATCCTCTCATGAAAATCTGCTATTTTTTCATTGATTTTTAATAAATTTTATTATATATTAATTACAGGTTCAAATTACAAGTTCAAAAGAACTCGTAATGAGACCCTTTGTTTAATGGATCTTTACATATTATCATTAGGCAAATTCCGAGAAATCGTTTGATAAAAATAAAAAATGATGAGGAGAGGATCAAATGGAATTCGAATTTTTCTTTCAGATTGCACTTATTTTATTAAGTACAAAGCTCGCTGGTGACCTTAGTGTTAGATTAGGTCAACCTTCTGTACTCGGTAAATTAATTGTTGGTATCGTTATCGGTCCAGCTTTATTAGGTTGGATTGAAAATTCAGAGCTTCTAACACAATTAAGTAATGTCGGAGTTATTCTTTTAATGTTTATGGCTGGACTTGAAACAGACTTAGAAGAATTAAACGCAAATCGTAATTCTTCTTTAGCTGTTGCACTTGGAGGTATCGTTCTTCCATTCGTAGGTGGTTACATTGCCGGTCTTGTTGTCGGTATGGAACAAGGGAATGCTGTCTTTTTAGGATTACTTCTATGTGCAACAAGTGTTAGTATTTCCGTTCAAACACTTCGTGATTTAGGTAAAATGAAAACACGTGAAAGTACGACGATGCTTGGAGCCGCTGTATTTGATGACATTCTTGTTGTTATTTTATTAGCATTTGCAATGAGCTTCTTAGGTACAGATGATGTAAATTTAACAATGGTTATCTTGAAGAAAGTAGTATTCTTTGCTTCTATTATTTTAATCGGATGGAAAGGTGTTCCAGCGATTATGCGTTGGTTATCACCACTACGCGTATCTGAGTCTATCGTTAGTGCAGCACTTATTATCTGTTTCTCATTCGCATATTTCGGCGAACGATTAGGAATTGCTGGTATTATCGGTGCTTTTGCAGCTGGTATCGCTATTTCTCAAACGAATTACAAACATGAAGTAGAAAAGAAAGTAGAACCAATCGCTTACGCTATGTTCGTGCCAATATTCTTCGTAAGTATCGGTATGAATATTACATTTGATGGTATTGGTGATCAAATTTGGTTCATTTTAGCATTAACAGTAATCGCTGTATTCACAAAACTAATCGGTTGTGGATTCGGTGCACGAATGACTGGATTTGATGCAAAGTCTTCTGCAATTATCGGCGCAGGTATGGTTTCTCGTGGTGAGGTTGCTCTTATTCTCGCAGGTACAGGACTTTCTTCTGGCCTATTAGCACAAGATTACTTTACAGCTATCGTTATTGTCGTTATTTTAACTACAATGGTTACACCACCAATGTTAAAATACACTTTTGGTGCAAAAGATAAAGCAATGAAAGCAAGTAAATAAGTTTCATATAATAAAAGGAGATTGCTATCTTATAAGATAGCAATCTCCTTTTTCATTTTATCTTTAAACAATTCCATTCATTTTTAACCAGTTTTCAAACATAGTTCGCGCTTCTTCATCATCGATATCATTACTAAATGAATACACCTTAATGCCATAATCATCTATATATTCACCTAGCTTCATTTCCTCCACTTTTTTGTAAAAATCATCTACCTCATAGTGTGGAATATAGGCATCCCAAATTGGTTCATTTATTCTTTTATACGCTGTCACTTCTAAATCATATCCATCTTCATAATATCCGATGTGATAATGTTTACTAGGGTCATATTTCTCCATTAATATCCCTTCCTTTAAAAAGCTATCCTATTTCACGTAATAAACAAAAGCGAGCTGTATATTACAGCTCGCTCAATTAATTAAATACGCTCCATCGCCGTCTTCAACGTACCAACAACGAAAGCAATTTCTTCACTTGATATAACGAGCGGCGGTGCCAATGTTAAGACATTATTATATCCTGCTGTTGTCATACCGTTACGCCCAATAATGAGCCCTTTTTCTTTACAAGCATTTACAACACTTGCAATTTTGTCATTATCAATTGGTTCTTTCGTCGCTTTATCATTTACTAGTTCGATTCCAACTAATAACCCTTTCCCTCTAATATTTCCAACAAGCGGATGTGCCCCAATTTCTTCTTTTAATTGATTTAATAAAAGCGAACCCATTTGTGCAGAGCGCTCAATTAAATTTTCATTTTCCATAATCTCTAAGTTTTTAAGCGCTAATGCACAAGCCGCTGGATTTCCACCAAATGTATTAATATGGCGGAAGAATTCATATTCTCCTGTTCCTTTAAATGCCTCATAAATTTCTTTTTTTACAGCTGTTGCTGATAATGGTAAATATGCGCTCGTAATACCTTTTGCCATCGTAACGATATCAGGCTTAACGTCATAGTTCATAAACCCAAATGCTTTTCCTGTACGCCCGAAACCACAAATAACTTCATCACTTATAAGTAGTGCTCCGTGTTTTTGACATGTTTCGTGAATTGCTTTCATATAGTCTTGTGGTGGCATTAAAATACCTCCGCCTGTAATAATTGGCTCCATAATAAATGCTGCTATCGTTTCACTTAATTCCCATGTCATAACACGATCTACTTCTTTTACGCATTCTACATCATAAATATTTTGTGATTCCATTTCTGGCATGCGGTAACAATCTGGAGGCGTTACATGTAAAAACCCTGAAGCAAATGGCTCATATTGGTATCTACGTTGTGCTTGGCCAGTTGCCGCCATCGTTGCCATTGTGTTTCCGTGATAACCACGATAACGTGACATAAATTTGTAACGATGCGGTTCACCTTTTTGAGCATAATATTGTCTTGCTATTTTAAAAGCGGTTTCATTCGCTTCTGATCCACTATTAGAGAAGAAAATAACATACTCTCCACCAAGCCACTCGTTTAACTTTTCAGCGAGCTTAATTGCTGGTTCATGTGATTGTGACATCGGAAAATATGATAATGTTTGCAATTGCTTATAAGCTGCCTCTGCAAGCTCTTTTCTTCCATATCCGCTATTTACACACCAAAGACCACTCATACCATCTAAGTATCTTTTTCCTTGTATATCTTCAACCCAGCACCCTTCTGCTTTTGCCCCTACCATTGTACTACTTGGACTAAAGGGACGCATTCCGTGCCACACATATTGCTCATCTTTTGCTAATAATTCATCGGTTTGTTTTGTCTTCATCATTTCTTCCACCTTCCATAACAACTTATTTTTCACAAAGCTGCGCTGGTGCCATGATGAGTTAAATTTCTCCCTGCCTATTTTCATTCCACAAATACAAGACAAATCCTACCAAAATTAAAGTAATATTTATAAGAAAATGTCAAAAGAAAGAGGAGCTTTTCTTATATTTCGAAAAGCTCCTCTTTTTTTAATGCGAAGATGCATCACTAATACCATGACCAGTATTAGATTTCACAAGAATTTCATCAAATTTCGCTGCATCTTCTTTCTTACTAGAGAAAACAGTTCCTAAATATGCTGCAAGAAACCCGAGCGGGATCGAAATAATTCCAGGTGTCGTATATGGGAATATCGCTTCTCCAACAAAAATAGCTTTTCCAGCTACTGGGTTCCAAACATTTGGACTTAACGCTACAAGAACAATCGCTGATACAAGACCAACAATCATACCAGAAATTGCTCCTGTTGTATTAAAACGCTTCCAATAGATTGTAAATAATATAACCGGTAAATTTGCACTCGCTGCAACCGCAAATGCTAGTGATACTAAAAATGCTACGTTTAATGTCTGAGCAAATAAAGCAAGTATAATAGATACTATCGCTACTCCAATAGACGCATAACGAGCCATTGACACTTGCTCTTTTTCCGTTGATTTTCCTTTACGGATAATCTCATTATAAAAATCATGCGCGAATGCTGATGCTGCTGTTAACACCAGTCCTGCTACTACAGCTAAAATAGTTGCAAAAGCAATTGCTGATACGAAAGCAAATAAGAAATCTCCGCCTAATGCTTTTGCTAATAAAGGTGCTGCCATATTACCAGCAGGGTTTGCTTTAATAATCGCCTCATTTCCTACAAACGCTGCTGCCCCAAACCCTAAGAAAATTGTCATAATATAAAACGCGCCAATTAACCACGTCGCATATACAACAGATTGACGTGCAGTTTTTGCGTCACGTACTGTAAAAAAGCGGACAAGAATATGTGGTAATCCCGCTGTACCAAGGACTAGTCCTAAATTTAAAGAAAGTGTATCAAGACCATCCTTATACTTTACTCCTGGATTTAAAAACGAATCTTTTAATGGAGTAGCTGTTTTCATGTGAGCGAACATTTCAGTCACACTGAAATTAAATTTGGAGAAAACGATAACAGAAATAATAAATGTCCCTGCCATAAGTAGTACAGCCTTTACAATTTGAACCCAGCTCGTAGCTGTCATTCCTCCAAAAATAACATACACAGTCATAAGTGTACCTACGATTAATACAGATGTTGTATATTCAATACCTAATAATAGTTTAATAAGTGCACCCGCACCAACTAATTGTGCAATCATATAAAAAATTGAAATCGTCATCGTATTAAGCGCTGCTATACCACGAACTTTTTTCGCATCAAAACGTGCCGCAATCATATCCGCTAACGTGTACTTCCCTAAATTTCTAAGCGGTTCTGCGACAAGATATAGAACAACTAAATAAGCAACTAAAAAGCCGATACTATAAAAGAACCCATCAAACCCAGTTAATGCTATCGCTCCGGCTATACCAAGAAATGACGCAGCAGACATGTAATCCCCAGCAATAGCCAGACCATTTTGCCAGCCAGTTAATCCCCCTCCAGCCGTATAAAATTCACTCGCATTTTTCGTTTTTTTTGATGCAAAATAGGTTATGACGAGCGTACCAAGGACAATAATTAAAAATAGTGCAAACGCAGTAGTATTCAAATTCAGCCCCTCCCTTTTTGCATATCTTGCAGAATTTTTTGCGAAATTTCATCAAAGGATTCGGCTTTCTTGCTGTAAATCATACATAATGACCATGTCATAATAAATTGCGCAAAAGCAAATACCCATGCCCATGTCACATCACCAAACGCCGGTGTATTAAGCACCTTTGAATACGATGTTAAAATAGGTAGTGCTATAAAAAAACTTAAAAAGAAAATACTCATCGGAATGATAAACTTCTTTTTCGTATTTAATAACAATTGAAACTCTTCAGACTGAACAACTTCTGTATAATTCACCTCATTTTTTAACTTACGTGCTGACGTATCATCTCGTTTCATTCTCTGGTCCCCTCTCTTAACTTAAAATACAATTCACCTTGCATACGTAAAGACTAAATTTTATAAATATTCAGAAACTTATTTTCATTTTAGACAATCCGTACATTCCTGCAAAGATTTTTCGATAGACATTTTTCGTCATTTTCTCCTAAATTTTCAATATACTTTTTTAACATAAAATTTGATTGATTCGATTAAACTTTTATTCCCATTAATAGAATAAAAAAGTAGTGCTTATCGCACTACTTCCGTCTTTGTCTCCTTTTCTAAATTACGAGCTGTTTCACTTAATTCAACGTCTTTTCCATCTTTAAGTGTTCCAAATATAAAATCGAATACTGGATTTGAAACTCCGAACCAAAACTTTTCATTTTTATAATGGTGTAATATGTGCTGTTTTTTTAACCATCTTCCAAACTTAGTGAAGGGACGAATCGGTTTATGTGCAATATAATGTTTCCATTCATAAACGAGGAGCATGATAATCATTCCGATTCCGAATGAAAGTGTAACAGTAACACTTTTTGTAATACCATACGTTATAAGTAAATATATAGTAAAGCTAGGTATACTAAACCATACAGGCAAAAATAAAAGTTTTAAATCATCTGGATATACGTGATGATCATAATGTAATCTTCTTAACATTTTTAATAAAAATGCGTTTTTAGGCGGCTTTAAATGGAATAAAAAACGGTGTGTCATATATTCGTTAAACGTATAAAAAACAATCCCAAACATACACGCTAACATACCAACCCATGTGAAAAATTGCATTTTTAAAATAATAATAAAAATTAATAGAACACTATACATAATAACAATATCATGTTGTAAAAAAAACTCTTTCACCACTCTCTTCATCTTACTTCCCCCTTTTCCACAAAAACAGCCGCAACATATCGTTACGACCATTTTTTTCTATTTTATTCTTATTCTATTCACTTTACAAATTTGCCCGCTGTTCTATTGTCGAGAAAAAAGTGTTCGGACCAAATATATTTTGCTTTGGGATAATGTGTTCTACTGCAAACACTGTTACTTCTCCTCTTTGTACTTCTCCAATAATGAGACCAAATACTTCATGATTTACCGCAAACGTTGGTTGTTTCGTTTGCAGTAACCTTGCTGCATTTTTAAATACCGCTTCATATAGTGGATTCCTATCAGTAATTTCTTTTCGGATTTTTGGTGCTAAAGTGATGATAATTTCTTTTCCGTCAATAGTGGTTCGATACATAAAAATCTCCCCTTCAATCTTATATGAACAACTGTAAAGCTTTGTATGCAAAATGGATAGAATATCCTACTAAAATAATACCTGCTCCGGCTGTAATATAACCAAGTGCTTTTTTCTTTAATAAAGTTCTTCCAAAATGTACAGAAAAAGCAATATTTAAATTCCACAAAATAATACCAACAATAATACAAAGACTGTACAAAAAAGCTTCTTGTTTCGTTACCTTTGTAAGCAACGAGCTAAGTGTACTTCCATATATACCAAACCAAAAAACGAGATTTAATGGATTGGATATCGCAATTAGAAATCCTGCCATAAAAGATTGTTTAAGTCCACCTATCTCTTCTTGTTTATATTCCATATTAGAGTGAGAAATTCCTTGTTTTACACTTTGAAACCCTAAATAAAACAACAAGAAAAAACCAGCGCAATACATAAAAGCTTGTACATATGTATACATAAACACAGAAGATAAACCAAAATAAATAAGCAGCATAAACAAAATATCAGCAGTCATTCCTCCGATTCCAACAATCCACGCATGCCAAAATCCACGTTCAATTCCTCGTTTTAACATTTCAATATTAATCGGACCTACAGGCGCAGCTAATGAAATACCTAATACTATTTGTTGTATAATTGCTCCAAACATCGCTCTATCCTTTCTACTTCTTTTACTATTAAGTAATGATGCAAATAAAGAAAATAGACTAGCTTTCATAAAAATTATTCACTAATACAATACCCTTTTTTATCCAAAATATGCAAAAGAGCCATCCAATTGATGGCTCTTATTTCTCTACTCTATGATGAAAAGGACATTTACCTTTAATCGGCTCAATATCATCCCCTATGAAATATTGTTTCCATTCACGATGATTAGGATCGCCGTAGTGACTAATGTTAGGATGCTTCGGCAACTGATCCCACTTTTCAACTCGTTCACGGACCATTTGTCTTGAATACGACCCTTTAGGACGATCTCCTTCTAATCCATCGAAAATAGTTCGTGGCTGAAATCCAATAACGAGAGAATTTCCTAAATGCCTAGTCTTTCGCTGTTTATAAGCTGGCGCATTCCCAAATGCAAATATTGGTTCACCACCAAATGAAAATTCCCATAAATGATGGTCTGGATTTTTCGGGATTTGCTTTGGCCATAATTGATTATCTTGTTCATGCAAATATTGTAGTACTTTCCAAAAATAATCTCGATAATATTCGATTGATTTTTCTTCACATTCCGGTTCCACAAAAAGAAAAAATCCTCTTCTTACAATCGGCCGCTCTTTCATTAGCTCCAAAAAAGTTAACATTGTATTGGGCAAATGACTCCAATCATTATGAGAGAGAAATGAATAACGAAGTTCATTCTTCTTCAAAGCTGTTAAACCGAAATAACACGGGAAGGTTGGTTCTAACACGACACTCGAAAAATCATGAAATTCTTTTGCAACCCAATTCGGTATGTCGACTCTATTTTTCATCCCTTCATTATCTAATAAATAAGACTTATCCATTCTTTCACCTCATTATGTACAGCATTCACTTAAGAATATTACATACTCGGCTTGTCCTATACCTTTTTAAAAATTCGAGAAAAATTAATTCAAAATACAAAATTTTAAAAACGCTTACTTGACTAAATTCTACCAATTCATGTATATTTAAATTAATCATTTAGCAGAATATTCGATAATATAGCATTTTTTATTTTTATTATTTTTTAATGAATTTCACTAAATGAAAAAAGGAATCGTTTTTAGGAGGAATTGTGACATGCAAGGAAAAGTAAAATGGTTTAACAATGAAAAAGGTTTTGGATTTATCGAAATGGAAGGCTCTGAAGATGTATTCGTACATTTCTCTGCTATTCAAAGCGACGGCTACAAAGCTTTAGAGGAAGGTCAAGAAGTATCTTTCGACATTACTGAAGGAAACCGTGGACCTCAAGCTGCTAACGTAGCAAAACTTTAATCCCACATATGACAGGAGGTTACCTTACTTGGTAACCTCCTTTGTTATTCCTTTGTATATTTCCGTTTTCCAGAGCAAAAACTATGTGAAATGCGCAAAATACAAAGGAGGCAATAACAATGGGGTCACATGTAAATGATTTTGAAGAGGTAAAATTCCGTGTAGAAACTGCACAAAAAATGGTAGGTTCTGCAACAATTTCAATGGATCCAGACACATTAGAGCATGCCACTACTGCAGTAGAATCGGCTCGTTCTCAGCTTGAAATCATGAAATCCGTTGCAACGGATTTAGATGAGCCATTTCTAATGAATGAAGAAAAAAAATTAAGTAAATGCGAGCATCAATTACATGAAGCGAAGCACTAAAAAACATCCAGAGAAAATTCTCTGGATGTTTTTTTATGACAATTGCTCCCCATACTTTTTCAACTTCTCTCCAACCGTACATTGCCGTATACAAAAAGAATGGGCATAGTATTTACTATGATTTTTCCGATTATGTTCCTGCAGGAAACACCCTCCGCAATACGTTTCTAATAAGTCATTTACCTCTGTAATGAGTTGCTTCTTCTTCACGTGTGCACCTCTCTATTCGGTTATTTCTTTATGACTATCAATTGTCGTCCCTTCTAATGCTTGCGCTGCTAATTGATGTGCCTCTTTATTTTGTTTTCTAGATATCGGTTCACAAATAAGCTTTAATTTCATTTGCTTCGCTTTTTGTTCAATTTGATCTAAGTAATGATTTAAATGTTCATCATAGCAAGGCCATTCACCAGCTAATTGCTGCAGTACAACTTGAGAATCTCCACGAAGTGTAACTGCTTCATATTTAATTCCTAATTCCCCGAGTGTATTCATCCCGTATAATAATGCTGCATACTCCGCTTCGTTATTATCATATATGCCTTCTATGTATGCATTGCGACGAATTCGATAATTTGTATTTCCTTTTTTATAGTATACACATATACCAACCCCAGCTTCTTTCGTCTGTACATCATAACCGCCATCAAAATAAACTTGAATTTCTTGCGGATCTTCCTCCACTTGCTTACTCAGTTTTTTCATTTCTTTTAATGACCATTCCGCGTCCATTTCATCGAAAAATAAAAGTTCTTTCACCCTACCTGTTTTCTCAAAATCCTCCGCAAATTGAAGTACTTCTTCTATGTTCATATAATCTGTTGTTAATTCAGTCTGTAAACCACGCTTCGTTTTATACAACCAATGTATTTTATATTTCATACTAGATTCCCCTTTTATAAGACTTCTTATATTTATTTTATTATATTTTATCAAGAGTCACAGTATTATATACAATTTAATCACATACAAAAAGAGCCATCCTAAGTAAGGACAGCTCTTTCATCTATTGCATAAATCTTTCAAATTGCACTCGCTTATTAATCCAGTACATTACAGGCATACCAATTGCCATTACAACAAATTCACCAACTGCACAAGTTAGCCATGTCAATAAAAATGGCAGATCAAACGCAAGATGAAGTTCAATTGCAATCATAAACATTGTGACTGTAAAAATAACTGTATTAAAAATCATACGAGCCCAAACACCTTTAATGAAGCGCATAGAAATAATAGTTGCAAGTAATGCAAGAATGGATTGCCCTACTCCAAATACTAAATCATAAGCGATCATAGGTGAGAAAAAGAGATTCGTTAAAAATACACCTAATACAATCCCGTAAATTGCTTTCTTATTGAATACAACAAGATGATTAAACATCTCTGAAATACGAAACTGTACACTGGTAAAGCCAAATGGCTGAATAAGCATAGAAACAGCAATATATAATGCCGCTAAAATACCATTACCGACTAATGTCCTTATATTCATGACAAAATCTCCTTAGTTTTTTTACGTGGGATGGTTTCGAACCACGTTATTCGTTTTTTAAGCAACAAGAATATATTCTACGCAATAGACACTCTCTCGTCAATAGATTCCTATCATTAACTACCTTTTTTCTTTTAGAAAACGTATAATAAAACATATGAAAGTTTTAGGAGGTTTCACTTCATGACAGCAACAATTCAAAATGAAAAAGTGATCGTTTCCATTTCTGACAAAGGTGCAGAATTACAAAGCGTTCGCTTAAAAGAAGATAACACTGAATACTTATGGCAAGGCGATTCTACTTATTGGGGGCGCCGCGCACCAATTTTATTCCCAATTGTCGGCCGATTAGTAGATAATACATACTACGTAGATGGTAAACCGTATTCTTTAACACAACACGGCTTTGCTCGTGATCTTACATTCTCTGTACAAGAACAAAGTGAAACGAAAATCACTTATATTGTAACTAGTAATGAAGAAACATTAAAAAAATACCCATACGAATTCGAATTACTCGTTTCTTATGAGCTAGACGGACAAATCGTTCATGTAACATATGAAGTAAATAATCCTGCTTCAAAAGAGATGTTCTTCTCAATCGGAGCACATCCTGGTTTCAACTTCCCCTTATTAGAGGGCGAATCATTTACTGATTATCATTTAGCATTTAATGGTTCTGAACGCTTAGAAACAAGCGTATTAGAAGGACCTTATCTTTCAAGTAAAAAACAATTAATTGCTGAAAATACGAATGAATTACCACTTACATACGATTTATTCAAAAATGATGCGCTTATTTTTGAAAATATGAATACGGATGAAATCTCTATTCGTTCTCATAAACATAATAAATTTGTAAAAGTAGAATTTGACGGATTCCCATTTGTCGGCGTATGGACACCAGGCGAAAACGCACCTTTCTTATGTATTGAACCTTGGTACGGTATTGCTGATGAAGTAAATCCGGCAAAAGATTTCAAGGAAAAAAAAGGAATTCAATCTTTACAAGCGAATGAAACATTTACATGTCGTTATAGTATTACAATCGGCTAAAGTACTCTATCCCCTACTTCAAAGAAACATATAAGTAGGGGATCATCTTATAATTTGGAGGTTTCTCATTTTGATTGAAGTATATATTGATGGTGCATCAAAAGGAAATCCTGGTCCTTCTGGTGCTGGAGTGTTTATTAAAGGGGTGCAACCAGCTGTACAGTTATCATTGCCCCTTGGGACAATGTCCAATCATGAAGCAGAATACCACGCTTTACTTGCGGCATTAAAATATTGCACGGAGCATAATTATAACATTGTCTCTTTTCGTACCGATTCGCAGCTTGTCGAGCGAGCTGTCGAAAAAGAATACGCAAAAAATAAAATGTTTGCACCACTATTAGAGGAAGCATTGCAGTACATAAAAAGTTTCGATCTCTTTTTTATTAAGTGGATTCCAAGTAGTCAAAATAAAGTTGCTGATGAATTGGCTAGGAAAGCTATCTTACAAAATTAACGGGGGTATGAGTGTGAAAAAGGATTGGATTGCTCCTCTTGCTTTATTATTTGTCTCTTTTATTTGGGGAGCTACGTTTGTTGTCGTCCAAAATGCTATGTCTTTCGTTGGTCCATTTACTTTTAATGGGATTCGCTTTTTATTCGCTGGAATTATTTTATTATTCGTTCAAATGATTTTCTCAAAAAAAGCTTCAAAACAAGATATAAAACAGAGTAGTCTCGCTGGATTGATTGTTGGATTCTTTTTATGTGTTGGCTATGTATTACAAACATTCGGCTTACTTTATACAACTTCTTCAAAAGCTGGTTTCTTAACAGGGCTTAGTATCGTTATGGTACCAATTTTGGCTTTTATCTTTTTAAAACAAAAAGCTACCATTTTCATCGTACTTGGCATTGCTGTAGCAACAGCAGGTTTATACTTATTAACGGCTGGTGATTCTTTTCAATTAAACATTGGAGATATACTCGTTCTCGGTTGTGCAGTTGCTTTTGCTGCCCATATTCTTGTTAACGGTTTCTTTTCTAAGAAAATATCACCTTTATTACTAAGCACCTCTCAAGTATTAGCTGTCGGTATATTTTCTTCTATTTGCGCTTTTTTGTTTGAAGATTGGGAAAAATTATTTTCAGTTTCACTATGGACGAATCAATCCTTTTTATTCGCTCTATTTCTAACTTCCCTATTTGCGACATCCATTGCTTTTTTCATTCAAACATCGGCACAAAAACATACTTCTCCAACAAGAGTAGCAATTATTTTCGCAATGGAGCCCGTTTTTGCTGCATTAACAGGCGTTCTAGTTGCAAATGAACAGCTTTCTATTTCTGCTATTATTGGATGTCTATGTATTTTCCTAGGTATGGTTTTTGTTGAATTACCTTCCAAAACAAAAAAAGAAGCGCAGGCTGCGTGAAGTTATGCTTGTAACTTCCGCATAAAAGCCTTAGCGCTTTTTTTATCTGTAATTTCTTCTTCTTTCAATCGTTCTAATAACGCAACAAAATAACTGCCATCAAACTGTAATTGATGTTTAATCGTCGCTTCTATTGCTACGTTCACAATCCCATCAGATGCACCAGTATATCCTTGTCCGAACATAATAAATCCTTGTGCTTCCTCTGATAATTTAAATCCTTTCGTATGTAAGAATGAAAGATAATCTTCTACTGTTTGCATGATATTCCCACCTACTCAAAAATTCTCCACTTCCTATCATACATGTTTTTATACTCTATGAGAATGAAATTTATTTGACAACTTTGTAAATCTATCGTCTACTTCTTAGAAAAAAAAGGAGTTCCTTACAATATAAAAGAATATGTAAAGTGGAATTTATTTTATATTAAAGGGGATATCGAATGAAACAAGCACTATTAATTATCGATGCTCAGCAAGAATTAATGGATGGAAATGAACAAGAAAATGAAGTTTTTCGTAAAACCGAGCTATTATCTACACTAAATACAGCCGTACAGAAAGCAATAGATGCAAATGCCCTTACTGTTTTCGTAAGAGATATCGATGTTGCTTCTGGTAGCGGAGAAGGATTTGAAGTACATAATCAAATTAAAGTACCTCAGTCTGCAATCCTTATTAATAAAGCAGCAACAAACTCATTCTATGGCACTTCTTTACTTGAACTTTTAAAAGAAGAAAAAATTAATCATATTGTTATAGGTGGATGTAAAACAGAACATTGCATTGACACCGCAGTTAGAACAGCTACTGTACAAGGATTTGACGTTACATTAATTAAAAATGGTCATTCCACAACTGATTCTGACGTATTGTCTGCAGAGCAAATTATTGGTCATCATAATAAAACTCTACACGGTCATTATAATGTTGATCATTTTTCTATGGTGAGAGATGTCGAGGAAGACCTCTTTCAGCCAACTCACGACCAATATCGTGATTAACGAAAAAGAATCCTTTTCACAAAAGGATTCTTTTTTATCCAAAAATTTGCGCTGCAATACTGTATAGTTCTCCATTTCTTTTCAAAAATTGATCACTATTTTTTATCATAATTGGTGGGGTATTAACCTTTTGAAAACCAGTAATCTCTAATTCTTTCATGAAACCTTTCTTTCCTTCTGGTACATCAATTCTTAATTTACCATGATGCTCTCTTGCTAAATAATGTACCATTCTCATTGCCATCGCATCATTTTTAGCAACGACCGGTCCTATTATTTTATTTTCTGGCGTTTGTATACTTAAACCGTAACCTAATACATTTTGTTGTGCATCCTTTGTAACAATACATTGTTCACTTTGAATAATTCGATACTTTAAAAACTCTTCTCTATTTGTTCCAAATGCATCTTTATCTATTTGTATTATTTCTTCTAAATCACGTTCTTCATAATTCACAATATACTCTTCATTTCCTACACAATGGTAGTTCGCATTGTACGAGTTACATATGTATTTAGAAACATAACTAACAGCCCTGAATCCTAGTTTTTCATATAAAATTTTTCCCTCATCCGTGGCAATAAGCATAATGGGGGTTTGAGTTAATACGCTTTTAACACATAAATCCGTTATTATCTTTCCAATCCCTCTTCCTTTATAATCTGGATGTACAATTACCATTCCAATTGAGGCTAATGTCTCCCCGTATAGTATAATTGCTGCGCTAGCAATAAGCTCTTCTCTCTCATTTACTACACCATATACTATACCCGTATTCAAAATCATCTCAATTTCCTCTCTGTTGTAATCCCAGCCAATATGAGAAGATAATGCTACAATATCCTCTATTTTCCCTTTCCTAAGACGCTCCACCCTAATCTCCACTTCAATCATTCCCCATCTCCTTCTTTAGACGTTTGAACCATTCTGCATGAATCAACTTGTACATGTTTCCCTTTATCACTCACACACATATCCTATTTTGACCAAGACTATATTGTAAATGAGGTGACAACATGCCCATTACGAATCGATTTTCTACCACCACTAACGGCGCACTCGCTATTACAGGAAATACACTAGGCTTAAGTAAAATTAGTAATCTAAACCGTGCTGGTACAATCGGGGCAATTGGTGCATTCGTAACTACGAATACTGCTTTACAAGTACCTACTTTTCCTGCTGGTACAACGTTAAACTATACACAAAATAGTTCTACCGCTCTTTTAAATATCCCTGCTGGTAGCACTATTCTTTACGCAGAACTCGTTTGGGGTGGAAACTATTTATCTCGTGATCAAAACATTACGAGTGTATTAGGAAACCCAGTTTCTTTTACAACACCTGTGTCAACATACTCGATTACCCCTTCAGCTGTTACAGCTTCAAATCAAACATTCGTTTCTGGATCTGTCACATTTGGATTTTATACACGATCAGCGGATGTAACATCACTCGTTCAAGCTGCTGGATCTGGATCTTATACAACAGGTTCTGTTCCTGGACTTGTAGATCCTTTAGACGCTTCTAATGGAGCCATTAATTCTGCAGGATGGACGCTTATTGTCGCTTATCAAAACGGTTCATTACCCGCAAGAAATTTAACAATTTACGTAGCTGGTAACCGTGTTTCTGTAGAAACCGGTAGTGCAGATGTATCTGTCTCAGGGTTTTTAACACCTGCCGGGGGACCTGTAAGCGGGAGATTATTTTTAAGTTCTACTGAAGGGGATGCTGATTTAACTGGGGATCAAGCTTTATTTGGACCAAATTTCAGTTCATTAAATGCATTATCTGGGCCAAATAATGCTGTTAATAATTTCTTCGGTTCTCAAATTAATAATGCTGCAGGGAACTTAGATACAACTGGTACATTTGGAACGCGAAACCAGAGTGCCTCTACAAGTACAAATATCTCCGCTGGAAGACAAGGATGGGACATTACTTCCATTGATATTTCTCCTTATTTAACAAATTCCCAAGTATCTGCCGCAATTCGTTTAACTACTAACGGGGATGCATATATGTTAAATACAGTCGGTTTACAAATCAATATAAACTCACCTAATATACAAGCAACTAAAAGCGTGAATAAAAGTGTCGCTACAATTGGAGATATTCTAACCTATACAGTTACTGTTCCTAACACCGGGCTTCTTCCTGCAAATAACGTTACTTTTACAGATGTTCTCCCTAACGGTACTTCCTTTATACCTGGAAGCGTAACGATAGATAACGTACCACAAACAAACAAACGCAAATCCGGTCGCCGGTATATCTCTGGGGACAATTAATAATGGCTCTTCTCGTACAGTAGCTTTCCAAGCGACTGTCGTTTCTCTTCCAAGTCAAAATCCTATCTCTAACACTGCTAATATTACATTTCAATATACACCGATTGCCGGAGGAACGACTTTTAACGGTCTTGCAACAAGTAACTCTGCAGGAACACAAATTAACCTCGCAGATATTAATGGCACAAAATCAGTTAACAAACTTTTTACCGATATTGGTGAAACGTTAACTTACAGTATTGCCTTAGCTAATATAGGAAATATCGCTGCAACTAATGTTATATATACAGATCCGATTCCTAGCGGGACTACTTTCATTCCAGGGAGTGTAACTGTTAACGGAGTTACTCAAGGGGGAGCAAATCCCGCTAATGGTATATCAATTGGATCTATTGCTGCAAATTCTACTACTACTATTTCCTTTCAAGTATTCGTTCCTTCTATCCCACAAACAAATCCAATATTAAATAGTGGTACAACAACATATCAATACATTCCTGTACCAAACCAGCCGGCAGTAAGCGGGACTGACACGACGAATATTGTCTCCACGCAAGTGAATAATGCTACTGTAACAATGACGAAAGCAGTAGATAAAAACTATGCAGATATTGGCGATACACTGACTTACACTGTTGCCTTTACAGGAACAGGTAATACGAATGCGAACAATGTTATTTTTACAGATGTCATTCCTACAGGAACAACTTTTGTCCTAAACAGTTTAACAATAGATGGTACGACACAAGTTGGAGCAAATCCGGCTAACGGTGTGAATATAGGATCCATCGCAACTGGCACAACCAAAAACGTTTCATTTCAAGTAGTAGTTAATACAATACCCGCGTCAAATGTCGTATCTAACGGATCAAGCGCTTCTTATCAGTACACCGTCAACCCTAGCCAATCGCCCGTTACGAAAAACATTTCTTCTAATCTCGTTTCTACTCAAATTAATAATGCGAATTTATCATTAACAAAATCTACAAATAAACAATTTGCCACAATTGGCGAAACGATAAGTTATACAATCCTTATTACAAACAGTGGAAATACGCCCGCTAATAACGTTCAACTAACAGATCCACTTCCAAACGGAACGATATTAACATTAGGTTCTGTAACGCTCAACGGCGTTTTGCAAAATGTAGATTCTCTCGTTGCTTTACCTATCGGCACAATTCCTGGTGGAGCTACTTTCACCTTATCCTTCCAAGTAACAGTCATTAACATTACTGCACAAAACCCTATCATTAATAACGCTTTCTCCTCTTATATTTACACTGTAAATCCAAGCCTGCCACCAACTTCAAAAACAGCAAATTCTAATTCTGTTACATCAACAATTAGACTAGCAAATCTTCATGCTAATAAATCTGTAAGTCAAACGTTTGCGGAAGTTGGAGATGTATTAACTTACACCTTTGCTCTTACAAACGATGGAAATGTTACAGCGAACAATGTATTACTATCCGATTCCATTGCGAATGGCACTTCCTTTGTACCGAACAGTGTTATAGTTAACGGTGTTACTCAGCCGGGCGCAACACCAGCTAGCATCAATATTGGTAGCATCAATGCTAATACTACAATTACAGCTTCATTCCAAATATTAATAACTAGTATTCCAAATCCTAATCCTATTTTGAATAGCGCTTCCATCTCCTATAACTTTATCGTTGATCCAAACGCTTCTCCTGTAAGTACAAACACAACTACAAACACTACATTTATCCAAGTTAATGATGCAAATGTAATTTCGGCAAAATCAGTGGATCGAGAGTTCGCTACTGTTGGAGATATATTAACTTATACCGTTATTTTAACGAATGCAGGAAGCGTTTCTGCTGATAATCCTACTTTCATAGATATAAATCCAGATGGTACTACCTTTATTCCAAATACTTTTCTTATTAATGGCGTTTTGCAAAACAATGCAGATCCAAATATCGGTGTCCTGTTACCTTCTATTCCTGCTAGCGGATTAATTACCGTTTCTTATCAAGTAACTGTCACTGCTTTACCAGCCCAAAATCCAACAACTAATTCATCGAGTACACAGTATAGTTTCGTTCTAAATCCAGGTGATCCACCAATTATAGAAACATCTTTAAGTAATACTGTAAGTACACAAATTAATTTAGCAAATGTAGTTATTGTCAAAGAGGTAGATTTAACTATTGCCGATGTCGGGCAACCAATCACATATACAATTTCCTTAGCTAACCTTGGGAATACTACAGCAAACAATGTTGTTGTTACCGATATAATCCCTCCCGGCACCACTATCGTACCAAATAGTATTTTTATAGGTGGCGCTTTACAGCTAGGTGCAGACCCAAGTACCGGCCTTCAAGTCGGCTCCATTCCTGCAGGTGGTTTTACAACGATTGTTTTTCAAATAAGTGCAAATGGGCTACCTTCACCAAATCCAATTCAAAATAGCGCTTCACTTCAATATAACTTTATCGCTGATCCAAATTTACCTGTTGTTGTGAAAAACGCTACTAGTAATATAGTAACTACACAAATTAATACTGCTAATATTGTTGCTACAAAACTAACGAGCACAAATTTCGCTGATGTTGGTGATGTCATATTATATGCGACTATTTTAACAAATAACGGGAATATCCCTGCTCCTAATGTAACGTTTACAGATATCATTCCAGCGGGTACCCTGTTCATTCCTAATACTGTAACGATTAACAATGTCCCTATAGCAAATGCAAATCCTGCTAACGGTATTTTTATCGGTACGATAGGAGCGAATTCATCACGAACCGTTGCATTCCAGGTTCTTGTACCAACTATCCCTGCTGTAAATCCGATTACGAATCAATCAGGCACAACATTCCAATATACGTACGATCCATCCAAACCAGCTGTAATGCAGATGGTGGCTTCTAACACGGTACAGACAACTATTAATAACGCCTCAATTGCCGCTACAAAATCTGCAGATAAACAGTTTGCTAACGTAAATGATATTATTACGTACACGACTACTTTAACAAATAGCGGGAATACACTTGCATCAAATATAGTATTTACAGATGCCATTCCAAGTGGGACTTCATTTATTCCAAATAGTGTAACAGTAAATGGTACTACACTCCCTAATATAAATCCAGCAAATGGCGTAGCAATTGATCCAATAAACCCCAATACAAATACAACAATCTCATTTCAAGTAATAGTAAATTCCATCCCTAGTCCAAATCCAATCCCGAACCAAAGTAATACAACGTACCAATATTTCGTAAATCCTAACTTACCTCCAGCATCCGCCAATGCGTTAAGTAACGTAATAACAACTCAAATTAATAATGCTACGATCGTCGCTACTAAATCAGTGAATACACCGACAGCTGCAATTGGAGATATCGTTACCTATACGATTGCAGTTACAAACACTGGAAATATCCCTGCTAGTGCAAATGTTTTAACGGATGGGCTTGGCGCAGGAGCTTCATTTATCCAAAACTCCGTAACTATCAATAATGTTCCACAACCAGGATTAGATCCATCACTTGGTATTCACTTAGCAGATATTCCACCAGGTAATACTGTATTTATTTCTTTTCAAGCACAAATTTTAGCGATACCGCCTAGTGGCACATTAACAAATAACGCCCTTGTAAATTATGAATATACAGTGAATCCAAACCAATCACCTGCTGTTGGTAGTACAATTACAAACACAACAGTTACTCCAATCATTGATGCTACTCTATCTATAAATAAAACTGTCAATTCAACATTCGCTACTATTGGAGATACACTTACTTTCACTTCCACCATTACTAATTCCGGTAACACTACCGCAAACAATGTTATTTTTACAGATTTAATTCCAGATGGCACAACGTTTATTCCAAATAGTTTTACAGTAAATGGAACAACCATTCCTAATGCAAATCCACAAAATGGTATCAATATCGGTAACATAAATTCAAATGCATCAGTTATACTCAGCTTTCAAGTAAACATTGCAACGATTCCCAATCCTAATCCAATCCCTAATAAATCATCGGTTCAATATAGTTTTATTGTAGATATTAATGAACCACCTGTTTCACGAACAGTTAAATCCAATAAAACTTTTACACAAGTAAATACTGCTTCCGTTATCGCAACAAAAACTGCGAGTAGTGCATTTGCTGCTGTTGGAGATACAATTACGTATACAACAACCCTTACCAATAGCGGAAATACAACTGCAAACACACCTGTTTTTATAGATATATTACCACCTGAACTTTCATTCGTGCCTGATAGCGTACAAATTAATACCATCCCACAACTTGGATTTAGGCCAGATAACGGGGTTCCTTTAGACCCAATTCCAGTTGGAGGAACGACAACCATTACTTTCCAAGCCATTGTCGGTTCAATACCAGCTTCAAACCCTACGATGAACCAATCTAGCACAACATACTCTATTATTATTGATCCTACCGAGCCGCCTGTTACAGAAACGGCTACTAGTAATCCGGTCTTAGTTCAAATAAATGAAGCAATCATTCAAGCAACGAAAAGTGTGGATCGTATCTTTTCTGACGTAGCACCTGGAAATTCATTTTTAACGTATACTGTTTTATTAGAAAATATAGGGAACACGACTGCTACTAATATCATTTTTACAGATCCGATTCCAAATAATACAGTATTTATAGAAGATAGCGTTCGAGTAGGTGGGGTTTTATTACCTGGAGTAAATCCAGCGAATGGGATACCAATTGGAGATATTATTGCAGGAGATTTTATAAACGTCACCTTCCGCGTGCAAGTAGTTAGTATTCCAAATCCAATTTTCACAATTGGGCCTGGGGGACCAAACTCACCGGTTGTAAACGGTGCTTCTATTAATTACCAATTTATGACAGGACCTAATTTACCACTCGTTTCACGAAGTACAACATCCAATTCTGTTTCGACACAAATAAATTCCGGGGAAATTGTAGCGGTTAAATCCGCGGATAAAAATTTCGCAACGATCGGCGATACCATTTCTTATACAATTACATTAAATAACCCTGGAAATGTCACTTCACAAAATATAATTTTCACAGATATTTTACCTGACGGAACGACATTTATTTCCGGGACTCTTACAAGCGATTCTGGTACACAGCAAATTGGAAATCCAGCTAGCGGGATACAGATTGAAAATATAAATCCAGGTGGAACGGCCATTATTACTCTCAACGTACTTGTTACAAACATTCCAAGTATAAATCCAATTTCTAATTTTAGTTCTGTACAATTTGCACATGTGGTCGATCCTAGCCAACCTGCCGTATCACAAACGAATGTATCTAATGCGGTTTCGACAACTATTAATAGTGCAATTTTAACAACCCAAAAAAGTGCTGATAAATCTATAGTTTCAGTTGGAGATACGATTACGTATACCACTACTATTACAAATACAGGGAATACAGCAGCAACGAATATAACATTCACAAGCGCTATTCCAGCTAGCACTACATTCATACCAAATTCAGTTACAGTAAATGGAGTTCAGCAACCTGGTGCGCAACCAGCACTTGGAGTAAATTTACCAAATATCGCTCCTGGCGCGACAGTAACCGTTACTTTCCAAGTAAATGTTATTTCTATTCCCCCTTCAAGCTCGATTATGGATAATGACACAATTTTATATTCTTATACTGTTGATCCAAGCGGAACTCCTACTACAACTTCTACTTCAACGAATATTGTTACAAACCCTGTATTAGATGCTATGATTACGATGATTAAATCAGTCGATCAAACACTTGTAACGCTAGGTGATACCATTACCTATACGACAATTTTAACGAATAGTGGTAATACAAACGCAACTAATATTACTTTCACTGACCTTATACCAGATGGTACAACATTTATTACTGATAGCGTTACAATAGATGGCATCACGCAAATTGGTCTTAATCCTAATACAGGTATAACGATTGGAGCAATAGCTCCTAACAACTCAATATCAATAGCATTTCAAGTTACCGCTACTTCTACTCCCGTTCAAAATCCTATTGCCAATTCGGCTAGTGCTTCTTACACATTTATCGCTGACCCTAATGCCCCTATTGTTTCAAGGAATGTTACTTCAAACACAGTGTTCACTACAATTAACACAGCTACCATTCTTTCATTAAAACAAGTCGATAAATCCTTTAGTCGTGTTGGAGACACACTCACCTATACTGTTACTTTAACAAACAATGGAAACTCATCCGCACAAAATGTTATTTTCTCAGATACAATGCCGAGCGGAACTACATTTATTGCAAACTCATTTTCTATTAACGGGGTTTCTCAAAGTGGTGCGGACCCATCGAACGGTGTAAATATTGGGCCTATAACAGCTGGGTCTACAGTAACTGTTTCATTCCAAGTAAACGTGGCGTCATTACCAACCGAAAACCCAATTGTAAATTTCTCATCAACATCGTATCAATTAGTCTCACCGCCTGATACAGAAACTTCAATTAGTAATCCTGTTTCAACACAAATTAGAGAAGCTATATTATCTATGACGAAAAATGAAAGTCTATCCTTTGCAGATGTCGGACAAACTGCTTTTTACACTACTTCTATTGCCAATATAGGCAATACGGATGCAACTAATATTGTATTCACAGATGTATTACCAAGTGGACTCACATTTGTTCCTAACACATTAACTGTCGATGGCATTTTACAACCTAATGCGGATCCAAATACAGGTGTATTACTTGCAGCACTTCCACCAAATGAAATATATAGTATCGTCTTTCAAGTTACAGTGAACAGCATTCCACCTATTAATCCAGCACCGAATACAGCATCAACGACATATGAGTTTACTGTTGATCCAAGTAATCCGCCGGTATCGAATACAGCTAGCTCCAACACTACACTTCTTCAAATAAACAACGCAAATATTATTAGCACAAAAACAGCAAATCTTACTTTTGCGGATGTTGGTAATACAATAACATTTACACTTAACCTTCCTAATACCGGGAATGTGGCTGCTACTGATGTTACCGTTATCGATATACTTGATAGCAATTTAAGTTTCGTCCCAAACAGTTTCACAGTTAATGGGCAAACCATTCCAAACGCTGATTTATCTACTGGTGTAAATATCGGTTCAATTAATGGTGGAAACACATCAATCGTCACATTCCAAGCCATCGTTTCAACCCTCCCAATCAACAATCCTATTTCTAATTCGGCTCTTACCACTTACCGTTATATTGTTGATCCAGATCAGCCGTTCATTTCAACCTCTAATCAATCTAATACAACGACAACACAAGTTAATAGCGCTATCCTTACTGCACAAAAAAATTCAAATGTGGAAACAGTAGATATTGGGCAAGATATTGTCTACTCAGTTACGATTACAAATAGCGGAAATGTTAGTGCGACGAATGTTATTTTTACCGACCTTATTCCAGCCGGAACTTCCTTTGAACCGAATAGTCTTACACTTAACGGAATTAGCATCCCAAATGCAGATATCATTACAGGCGTTCCAATTGGTGATATCGCGCCAAACGAATCTGTCATCGTAGCATTTCATATTAATGCCAATGAAATTCCACCTATAAATCCAATTACCAATCAAGCTAGCGTTAGCTTCCAGCATATCGTTAATCCGGCTAATCCACCTGTTTCAAAAAATATTACTTCTAATAGCGTTACAACAAAAATTGAAAGTGCTATTTTAAACACTATTAAAATAGGAGATAAAGCTTTTGCAACGATCGGTGATACGATTACGTATACAACCACTATTACGAATACAGGAAATATCTCTGCTAACAACGTTGTTTTCTCAGACCCTATACCGACATGGACACAATTTGTTGCAGGATCAGTCATTGTTGATGGCACTTCATTACCATCCGCTTCTATCATTGACGGTGTTGGCATAAATACGATAACTCCAAATCAAATCGTAACAATTATGTTCCAAGTCCAAATAATAAGCAATCCAACAACCTTCACACCTGAACTCCAAAACTTAGGATTTGTTAACTTCCAATATAACGTAGGCAATTCATTACAGGCTCAGCCTGGCAATGTGGAGACGAACGTCTTCGTTACTTCTATTAATTCAGCAATACTTTCAGCTGTAAAAACTGCTAATACAGCCTTTGCGAATATCGGAGACACAATCACTTATACAGTTTTGATTCAAAACAGCGGCAATACAACCGCTACGAATTTAAATTTCTCAGATCTTATTCCAGCTGGAACGACCTTTGTTGAAAATAGTTTCGCTGTAAATGGAAGTACCATTCCAGGTGCAAATCCAAATAACGGAGTTAATATCGGAACCGTTAGTACGAACAGTTCCTTAACTGTTACTTTCCAAGTCATAGTCACATCTACTCCACCTTCAAACCCAATTACAAACGTTGCATCTATTCAATACGCATTCATTGTTGATCCGGCAGCTCCTCCTGTTACAGGCACAATAACTTCTAATAGTGCTTCCACACAAATTAATAACGCGACTGTTACAACTGTTTTAGAAGCAAATCGTACAATCGTATCTATCGGAGATATAATTACGTATACAGCAACATTAACGAATACTGGAAACTTCCCTGCAAATTCTGTATTACTCATTAACGGAGTTCCTGAAGGGGCATTATTTGTTCCAAATAGTGTCACGCTTAACGGGATTTCACTTCCAGATGCAAGTCCAACTCTCGGTATTCCAGTTGGTATTATCGCACCAGGTGATTCTGCTACTATTACGTTCCAATTTCTTGCAAGTTCTATTCCACCGCAAGGGGCGATTATAAATCAAGCCATTACAAGTTACACGTATATTGTCGATCCAAGTCAACCTCCAGTTACAGCAACATCCTCATCTAATACGGTTAATACAGCTGTCGTTGATGCATCGTTATCCGTAATTAAAAATACAGATTCTCTCGTACAATCTACTAACGGTACAATCACTTACACAGTAGTCGTTCAAAATAACGGAAATACAACTGCAAATACAGTTAATTTAACAGATTTGGTCCCTGAAGGAACTGCATTTATTCCTAATAGCGTGACCATTAATAGCGTTTCCGTTCCAGGTGCCGATCCAAACGTAGGAATACCATTAAACGCCATCGCGCCGTCAGAAATCGTCACCGTCACATTCCAAGTTATCGTTCAATCCATTCCAAGCGTGAATCCAATTTCTAATACAGCCCGTATTGACTATACTTTTATCGCCGATCCAACCTCTCCTATCATCTCTCGTACAATTACTTCTAATCCAGCTTTCACACAAATTTCGGATGCGAATGTTCTTTCTTTAAAAGCTGTCAATGTACAACAAGCAACAACCGGTGACATTTTGACCTATACGATAACGCTAGAAAATACCGGAAATATTCCAGCTACTAATCTCATATTTTCAGATACGCTTCCAGAAGGGACTACATTCGTAGAAAATAGTTTTACACTTAATGGAACAGCTATACTTGGTGCAAATCCAAATGTAGGGGTTGCTTTGCCTAACCTAGTAGCAAACGCTACTCACCTTATTTCGTTCCAAATTCTTATTAACGATTCATTCTCGCAAGAATCGATTACAAATCAATCCAATACAACATATTCAATTCAACCAGATCCAAGCCAGCCGCCTATTACTGAAACATCTACAAGTAATATTGTCATTACAAATTTCGTGCAAGCACAATTGACAATTACAAAAACGTCCAATCCAATAACTGTAGATATTGGCGGAACTATACTTTATATTTCTGAAGTGAAAAATATCGGCAATGTTGACGCAATAAATATTATTTTTACAGATTCTATTCCAACTGGGACTACATTCGTTTCCGATAGTGTCACAATTAACGGTGTCCTGCAGCCAGGTGTAAATCCAGAAAACGGAATACCACTTGGAACAATTCCAGCAAACAGTTCCAAAACGATACTATTTCAAGTGCAAACAAACAATCCACCTACTGAAACCGAAATTGTAAATCAATCTTCTGCAAATTACCAATATGTAAGTATTCCTACAGCTCCACCGGTGAATCGCTCTGCAAATTCTAACATTGTTACAACATCACTTCAAAATGCAAATATTATTTCTGTTAAAAGCGCGGATGTAACTTTCGTATCAATTGGGCAAATTATTACCTACACAAATACACTACAAAATATAGGAACCATTCCAGCTAACAATACCGTGTTTATTGATAACATTCCAGAAGGTACTATATTCATTGAAGATAGCTTATCAATAAACAATGTGATTCAGCCTGGCGCGAATCCTGAAAACGGAGTAACTCTCAGCACGATACAACCAAATGAAACAGTCACTATTTCATTCCAAGTACAACTTACAAATATACCGTCCGGCAATACAGTCATTAATATTTCAGACACTTCGTACGAATACCAAATTGACCCTAGCTCTCCGATTATTCAGCGTAGATCGTTATCAAATGCAGTAAACACGGAAGTGCGGACGGCAAATGTTAGTGCAATTAAATCCGCCAATAGATCCATTACACGCATCGGTCAAATCATCACATATACAGTCGCCGTTACAAACGCTGGTACAGTACCTATTACAAATACTCTCCTAATTGACGCAATTGCTGCTGGCACCACATTCGTTCCAAATAGCATCCTTGTAGATGGCATACCAAGACCTAACGAAAATCCAATTACCGGTATCAATCTTGGTATTATCCTTCCAAATAATACGATTATTGTTACGTTCCAAGTAAATGTAGTCTCTATACCTGCACAAAATACTATTAATAATATCGCTGTTATACACTATGAATATCAACCGGAACCAAGCGCACCACCAATTTCAGAAACGACCTCTTCCAATACTACAAATATACAATTTATTGATGCTATTCTTATCGCTACAAAATCCGCTAATAAAGTATTAGCTAACATTGATGACACCATTGAATATACAGTATTCATTCAAAATAACGGATCTACTACAACTAACTCCATCTTTTTTACAGATACTATAGAAGATGGAACAGTATTTATTCCGGGAAGTGTAACAGTTAACAACACTGTACTTCCTGCAGCAGATCCGAATATCGGCTTTTTCATTCCTAATATTGCGTCAGGGCAAGCGACTACAATAACGTTCCAAGTTTCCGTTACGAATTTACCAGCTTTAAATCCAACGCCTAATACTGCAAACATCGTCTACGACTTTATTTTCAATCCTGACTTTGCACCAATTCAAAAATCTACTACTTCCAATACTACTTTCGTCCAAATTAATGATGCCGATATCGTTTCACTGAAAACTGTTAATTCGACTTCTGTAACGATTGGCGACATTTTAACTTATACAACAACTTTAACGAATATAGGAAATACAGATGCTACTGCTGTTGTATTTACAGACAACATACCTGATGGAACAACCTTTATAGACGGTAGCGTTTTAGTAAATAATATTCCTCAGCTTAACGCGAATCCAAGTACTGGTATACTTGTAGGAACGATTGCACCTAACGTTTCTATCCCAGTCACGTTTTCCGTTACTGTATTAGCTCTTCCAGCTAGCGGTCGTATTCAAAATCAATCCACTTCTCGTTATACAATTAATGGTGAAGAACAAATATCGACTAGTAATATTACCTTCACTGAAGTTATTTCTGCTAATGTAATTGCAACAAAAACAACGCCTATCCAATATGCTGACCTACAAACTATCATCCCTTACACAATTTCCATCACAAACAATGGGAATATACAAGTAGAAAACATTATCGTTACTGATATCATCCCAGCAAATACGAGCTTTATAGAGAACAGTGTTATTGTGAATGGCACCGCTCGTCCAAATGACAATCCACTTAGCGGTATACAAATTGATAACATTCCGCCTAATACGACAGCAACTATTCTATTCCAAGTCCGGGTTACTTCCATTCCGCAAACAAATCCAATCTCTAACACGAGTACAATTGAATATGAATACACGGTACCAGATAGGCCACCTATTACCGCAACTATTATTTCATCAGCTGCCGTAACAGAAATTCATCACGCGAATTTAAATAGCAATAAAACTGTTGACCTTGCATTTGCAACGGTCGGTGATACGTTAACGTATACGATTACACTAAATCAAACTGGTAATGTTTCAGCAGATGATGTAGTCATTCAAGATATTATTCCTCAAGGTACAACGTTTATAGAAAATAGTGTCATTGTAAACGGAGAAACTGTTCCGGGAGTTAATCCAGTAAGCGGCATACCAATTGGTACTATAATTGTAGGTGGAGATGCCATCGCTTCCTTCCAAGTAACTGTAACTTCTATTCCAACACCAAATGAACTCAGCAACAAAGCAATTACTACTTTTAACTATATAGTCAACCCGAATAACTTACCTGTTACAAATACGACTACAACAAATACTGTCACAACAACTGTCCAAAATGATAATGTCGTTGCCATAAAATCTGTTAATGCCACGAATGCATTACCTAGTCAAACTTTAACGTATACAATTACAATTACTAATAGCGGTAATGTAACGATTGAAGACCTTCTTGCCATAGACACCGTACCAGTAGATACAATTTTCATTACTGGCAGTGTTACGATTAACGGGATCAATCAGCCTAATGCGAATCCTGAAAATGGTATTCCATTAGGAAACCTTGCTCCTAATGAATCTGTTGTCATTACGTTCCAAGTAACAATATCTTCTTCGACTCTTCAAACTGCAATCAATAACGACGCTTCTGTTTCCTATACTGTTACCATTGATCCGAATGAACCACCTATTACAATTACAAAGCAAACAAATACCGTTACAACAACGATCGTTGATCCAATGGTGCGCATTGAGAAAAACGCTGACAAATCTTCTGTCGTTATAGGAGATATTATTACATTCACATTAGAGGTATTTAATCATTCCCCAATTCCTACAGTAAGTACTTCCGTTTTAGATATGATTCCAGCTGGTACAACATTTATAGAAAACAGTGTAACAATTAACGGTACTCCGGTTCCAAATATTCGACCAGACACTGGTATTAACATTGGTTCCTTATCGGCAGATGGAGTAGCAACTATAACATTTAAAGTTCTCGTAACTTCTATCCCTTCAAACAGTACAATTATCAATTCCGCAACAGTTACAGCTGCTTTCCAATTGACACCACAGGATCCAATTATTATTTTCATTGTCAATTCGAATATTGTTCGTATACCAGTTCAATTTATAACGGCAGCAGTGATAAAAAATGCTTCCGTCAGCTCTGCTTATTTAAACCAATATTTTGATTATACAGTGCGTATTACGAATACTTCCGAGATTTCACTTTCAAATATTTCATTACAAGACACCATTCCAGTAGGTTTACAATTTATGAACGGTACGGTCTTCATTAATGGGGAACGCTCTCCACTAGCGAATCCGAATATCGGTTTCCTAGTCGCTACTAATTTGGAACCGAACGAAACAATTATCGTGTTATTCACAGTACAAGTGATAAGTCCACCTATTAATAATGAATTTAAAAACACGGCAAACGTTTCTTTACAACTTCAAGTCTCTCCTACTGATCCACCAATCACAGTAACCATTACAAGTAACGAAAACATCGTCACCTTTATTCCAGAAAATCCAGATGAAACACTTCCAAATTTAAATTGTTTCTTTGACGGTGAACGTTTCATACGCATTACTCCTCGAAATATACGAAATTACTTTTGGACTTGGATTTGGTGGCGTTAATCAAAAAAGAAAAAGCTTGTAATTCGGATAATATCCAAACTACAAGCTTTTTTCATAAACAAAATTATCAATTGCTAGCAGCACTATATGCTACATGTCGTTTCTCAATCCGTTCTTCAATTTCTTTCATATTCTCTTTATTAGTTAGTAGGGATTGTTTATTTTCTATTAATAATTGTTTAAAGGATTTTCTCACTTTTTTTCGCATGTTTATTTTCCTCCTTGGGGGATGGTTTATATAAAAGATAACTTGAAACTTTAATCAATGAGAGGATTTACCCTCACTAATTATTAGCCTACATCAATCGGGCTTTTACAGGGAGTTACTCTTCCATCATCACTCTTTATTCAGCTATAATACTGAGATAGAAGTCCTATCTCCCGTTAATGTGGGATAAGGATTTATCTGTGTGTCCTTATAATAATTGATTGTTGTGAATTCCATTTGAACTTCAGATGAAAATTCCGTTTATTTTCTGACAACTTTGTGAACAAAAAAAAGAAAGGTTAATCAAAAATATATTTGATCAACCTTTCCATGCTCTTTAAAGCATATTAATTAATATTTCAGGTCTTCCCCAATTCATTTCGTTACAAACAAAGCGTAGTTTTTCTTCGTCCATTGTGTGTAACCCTTCTTCTAATAAGCATGAAATTGGAACTTCACAATGAATTTGCGCTAATTGTAAAGAGATATTTAAATTTTCTAAATCACTTTCAATTTTTGTGCGCTGCGCTTTCGTTAATGATGCTATATTTTCTAGCACTGCCGATACTGTCCCGTATTCTTGAATCAGCTTATACGCTGTTTTTTCACCAATACCTTTTACACCCGGATAATTATCACTTGTATCTCCCATGAAAGCTTTCGCATGAACAATTTGCCAAGGTTCTACACCTTTCTCTTCCATGATTTTTTCCGGTGTGTAATACTCGTAATTTCCAATTCCTTTACGAAGAAGCATAACTGTAACATTCGTATCAACAAGTTGAAGTAAATCTGTATCACCTGTCAAAATATAAACTTCCGCTTCATTGCAATATTGTTTTGCAAGCGTACCGATACAATCATCCGCTTCATAACCTTTCATACCGATTACAGGCATAGATAATTTCGCAGTCATTTCTTGCACTAAATCAAATTGCGGAATTAATTCTTCCGGCGGTGCTGCACGATTTGCTTTATAATTCGAGAAAGATTCCGTTCTAAATGTCGTACTTCCCATATCCCAGCACGTTACAATGTGCGTTGGTTCGATTGCTTGTGTTGCTGTTAATAAATGCTTCATATAACCATGAATCCCATTCGTCGGGGTACCATCTTGTCGTTTCATAAATTGTCCATATACACTTGTTGCGTAAAAAGCACGAAATAATAGTGCCATACCATCAACTAATAATACTTTTTTCATAATTCCTCTCCTACTAACAAAAAATAATAACCTCACGTTATCACGTAAGGTTATATATAGATTACCATTCTACGTTTTTGTTCAACTTTGTCTATTATACATTGTTTTTGTATATTTAGCATCATTAACACATTAAGACATTCTACCGCAACAAGTATGAAGTATTCCTGAATACGTATTTTTACCTGTCGAAACAACTACAGCCTTTGCATTTCCGTCAACAATATACGTACCTTTGAAACATACATTTTCAAGTTCAAGTGGATTATAGTCTTTCATCCGTTTTAATGGAATAAATCGTTTACGTTCAAGATGATAGCAACTTTCAAATTTCTCAATACTAGCACCGTTTCCTGTCAGCATAGATTCATTTACTAATAAATCATTTGCATAAATAATACGTACATCTGCTGGCACTGTATCGCCCTCTGCAAGAAAAATCATATCTCCAGGTACAAGCTCTTGTACTGGTAATTTCATCATTTTTAGTTCACTGTTTAGCCCTGTTACGCTACAGCCAGCTACTCTAGAAACAGTAACTGTTTCACATTGTAATTCATCACCCATATTTTGTTTTGAAAGACCTGGGATCATTCCACTTAGCTTCATCATTACTTCCGCAATACGCGCTCTTTTTGAAGTTAATTCATTTCGTCCGTATACTTGAATACGCTTTTGTGCCTCTTTCATAGATAGTCCGTCTCTTGTTGTTTTAAAATACGCAAATACAGATTTTACATCTCTTGTTGCGATTTCAATTAATAAATCTTTATTTTTTTGAAGCATTGTTTGTTCTTTCATTGCTTTTTTACTTAATTTATACGAAGTGTCACCCACACTTTTATTTACATATAACATATTATCGTCTCCTCCTTTACAACATAGGAAGAAACGCTTTGTTTCTCAATTTATCCACTTTACTGTGAAAGTGTCTAGCGCTTAAATACTCGAATAAACGCTACATTATGATAAATATAGAGGGAGGAACAAGTCGTTTCCTGCCTACATCATATATTTTTGATTTGAAGTATATGGGTAACGGAACCGAGTCAGAATTTGACATGCTCCTCACCTCCTCTTTAATTTTTTAGTTATAATCTATACTATGAAATTACTCATAGTTTGCTAACAAAAAAGACCCTTACTCATAAGAGAGCAAAGGTCTTTGCATACACAAATAAGCGATTCCTAATATAATACAATTAGAAATCTATGGACCTCTCCCTCGCCGAGTTTTAGCACTGTATAGCATAGGTTCATTACCAGCTACGTTAAGAAAAACCTTAATTCGATCATTCCTGTTGACCCATTGGCGTCTCTCGACATTTTTGGGCAGTAGCATTTCTCTATACAGGAGCCTCACCTAACAGAGACTTATTATAATTACATAGAAAATGTTACTCTTATTTAAAATAGATGTCAACACTTTGTATGGAAACTTGTCCTTATTACAATAACTATCTCGAGTTTAGTACACTAATACGCATCCTGCTCAGCGTTCGGCTACATAAATTAATTGAACACATATTGCAAAAAATTAGCAAATGAAAAATAAAACCCTTACGTTAAAATGTAAGGGTTTTAATACGTTACACAACCAGCAATTACAATTCCGATGGAAAGTGATAAAAACATAAGGAAAAGACCAACTGCTTGATTATCTTCTTCAAGACTTTTATTAATATTAAAACGTGGTGTAAGCCATTCCGCTAAATAAAAGACAATAATTTGAGCTAAAATCCCAACAGCTCCCCATGAAACCATATCAAGAATTGAAATAGAATTAGCAGCCGTTGAATATAAAACGATAGCAAGACCAAGTAGTCTTCCTCCAAGTACATAGCTTACCGCTTTATTCCCTTGAGCCATTAACTTAAATTCCTTAACTTTCGTTGTCACTTCCATAAGAAAAAGACCGATACACAAAAGTACAAGTGATACTGCTAAATATAGTAAAAAATTAATCATTTATTTTCCTCCTTCTTAATACCTACCGGTAAATAATACGATTCATTTCCCGTAATTTTTTCTCCGGCACGTATACCGATGCTGCTCGCTTTTCCAGCAATTAAAAAAGCCCCAAACACGTACGACAGCTTCTCAATTCCTTTTTCAGTTTCCAAAAATACAACTGGAAGCTCTGTATATTTCTGAAATATAGGCAGTGACGATTTATACGTTTCATGTGCATTTCGAATCATAATATTTGTATCCTTATCACGAATCGTAATCGTGTCACCTTCCCTACCGAACGAAGGTTTTTGAACGAACGGACTTTTCCCAAAAAATAAATCTGGCTCTAAATATGTAGGAAGCATATATTCTTTAATCCACTTTTGTTCCTCACCTGTGTAAAAAGCACCTTCTTCTGCTAATCCCCAAATAAGACATTGAATTGATTTCGGCTGAAGTAAAAAGGCCGACAAAGGATTTATAATAAAAAGCTTTCCTTCTTTTACAAGTTGCAAAAGTTCTACTCCCACCAAATCCCCCGTTTCGGGATCTTGATCTTCAATTAAGTCTTCAATTGGATATGTTTGGCGATACAAAACATCAATTGGTACACCATCTCTATCTACTAAAGCATCATCTGTAATTCTAAGTTCTGTCATTGGCATTACTTTATTTTCAACATGACATAGCCTACTCAAATACATAGTCGTATTCCAATCTTCTATATGTTCAGGATGAGCTGTGAAAACAACATTTGGATCTTCCATTCCTTTTGTAAACTCCATTACGGCTTTTGTAATACCAGAAGAAAGTAAGCGCTCTTGATTTGCATTTGGATCATCATAGTCAAGTTCTTCACAAACTTTTCCATTCATTTGAAAGCATTCCACAATAAAAGTTGGAGTATCACTATTAAACTCAAGCATTTTAATACGATTATCCTCTGTTAAAGCAAAATCAAATCGTGAAATAACAGATTCAGGATACATCCCTTTCAGTCTAATAAAAGGCAAGCTTGCAGTTGGAAAACCGAGTTCAAGAAGCTGTTCATTAGATAAATTCCGAAGAATTCTAGCAGTCTTAAAAAATATTTTCCCCATTCGTTCAGTTGCTACTTGTAATTGTTTCATCGTTTGCTCTGTTATCGGGAAAACATGAAACAAACTATACTCACATTCATATAAATCCGACCAAAAATTCGGATATTTCGAATAAAACTCTTTTCGATCCCTTATGTATTGCGACATATGTTAGCCCCCAAATCCTCCCTTTGAACCGCTTCCAATTCCACCTTTAAATTCGGCCGAAGATTGATAAGTTTTAAACTCTGATGAATTTTTGAAGGTGGATTTATTTTGATAGTATGTACCACCATAAAAGTAATGTCCACGATAACCTGAACTACTATCATCACACTGCCAAACACCAAGCTCATCATCCCAATCCCAATCAGAACAACTATTATCATTCGGTTCGGGGGGAATATCTTGCGCGCAGCCAAATAAAGTGCCCGTCATTAAAGATGTTAGGACACCACCTACTAGCCATTTCGTTTTTGTCACCTTTGCACTCCCCTTTTTAAATTATATTTCTATTATATAAGATGTCATGATAAAGTAGAAGAAAAAGGAAGAAGAGGGATAAAATGCGATTGGAATATCGGCTCAATGATGAAACAAACGGGTATCCAGCTTTATGGAACTACGCAAATATTTCTAATTCTGAAATTGTCGCGCGCATGACTTGTGAATATTTTATAAAAGATGGAAATACATATATCGTTACTGCAACTTCAGTAGATCCAGACGGAACAGCAGTGTTATATATACAAAAAGAAGTTTTTTCCAACGACCCTTCAGATCCTACATACTCGCACATAGGTTTTGAAATTAGAGAACTAAAGGAAACCTGCTCAATTATGATAGAAAGTAAAGATATTTGGAATTACGAGGATATCTTACCCTCTCTCCATTCAGATATTATATATATTCAACGGGATGGAATACATTTGGAATTCACCCTCGATTCAAGAGAAATTGATGAAGACCGCAAGTGCTATATTTATTATGGGAACTTTACAGGTAAATCGAGATAACATGAGTATATTTATTCAACAAAAAAACCTTACGTATAAAACGTAAGGTTTTTTATATAGTCCCACATATGCCGTTATCTATAGATGTCCATAAACCTGCTCTCACAGGTGGATGTTCTCACAAATGTTTGTAACTTCCTTCTTAAAAAGATGGCCTGCTATCTACATTTAAATATTGAACTTCCGCATTATACTTATTGGTTTAAGACATACACAAGCTACGTACACCGTAGGAATTTTATATACTATTAGTTGAAATAAGACCCCCGCAAGTGCCGTCTCTCGTAAATGTCCAAAAACCCGCTACTCGCAGGTGGATGCCCTCACAGTTACCGTATATCTTCCTCCACAAGGAAGGCTTGATAATGGTCACTAAATATTGAGCTTCCGTAAAACTAACATCGGTTTTAGACATAAATAAGTTACGCACACCGCAGGATGTATTATTTACTTGTCGTTATATTATCACATTGTTTCCAATGTGTAAAATATAATTTTTTTGAAGCAATCTCTTGCTTGTGACCTTATTTTAATACAAATTATTTTTGCATGCAAGTGATTAATCTTCTTCTTTTGCAATTTGATTTTCTGGATAAGAAATCCAATCGCTCCAGCTACCTGTATACAATTTAACATTTTGAAAACCAGCTAATTTTAATGCAACTATGTTCGGACACGCTGTAACACCAGAACCACAATATACGATTGTTTCCTTCTCCTTATCAAGATTTTGGAAACGCCCTTGCTGTTCCTCTTCGTTTTTAAAGTGTCCCGATTCTAAAATCCCATCTTTCCAAAAATAGTTTACTGCCGTCGGAATATGCCCTGCCTTCGAATCAACAAGCTCTTCCGCACCAGCATAACGTTTTGGTTCCCTAGAATCAATTAATGTCATATTTGCACCTGCACGAATTTTCCCTCTCACATCTTCCATCGTTACAAGCATATTTTCTTGTATTTCCGGTATAAAAGGTTTTCGTGCAATAACTGGGATATTCGGCGTTGTGTGTAATCCATTCTCTTTCCAAGCTGGAAATCCACCGTCTAATATATACACTTTCTCATGTCCTACATAGTTTAATAACCACCATAAACGAGAAGCCATTGCACCAGCTTGACTGTCATACGCAATCACTGTCATATGTTCATCAATTCCGGCCTGTGAAAGCTTGTCTGCAAACTCCTCAATATTTGGCAACGGATGGCGGCCACCATGTTCTGCTACAGGACTTGATAAATCTAAATTTAAATCAAAATATAACGCATGAGGAATATGTTCTTCCTCATACTTCTCTCTACCCCAATTAGGATTCGCTAAATCAAATCGACAATCGATTATACGGACATTCTCATCTTCTATATGCTCACGTAACCATTCGACTGTAACAACCATCTTTAACGACCTTCTTTCTCTTGCAAACGACCTACATACTCCATAACCATATCTTTTGTAACAAGTTTACGCTGCAGTGTAACACCATTTTTTGCAAGATCATTAATTTGCTTTGTTACAACATTAATGATATCAACCGAAAATTCTTTCCCCTTTGACGCAAGAGATACGGCTGCTTCAATAGCTGCTTCACGCTGCGCATCTAATTGTAAACATGCTTTTACACTTTCATTTTGTTTACGAGAATGTGCTGTAATTGCTTTATGTACTTCCATCTTCTCTTCCCCCTAAATAAGTTATACGTTCTTATTCAATTCCATTGCAAGCCGAATCATATCACGACATACAATCCCATTTTCAATAATCTCTTCTTCATAATGCTTTGAAAAGTAATCAAAATCAATAGAAAAAATACGAAATCCACATTTTTGATATAAAGCAAGTTGTGAAACACTAGAATTGCCTGTACCAACTTCAAGTTTTGACATACCATATCCTTTAGCAGTTTCTACGGCATGACTTAATAGCTGCTTTCCAATCCCTTTTCCTTGCAAATGCTCTACAACCGCAATATTCATAATTTCCATTGTCCTTGGTCTTGTTTCCAAAAGCACATATACACCGATGATTCTTTCTTCTTGTTTAGCTATATACGTAAACCCACTCTGTACATATGCATCAATTTGGCTTTCACTTGGATCAGCAAGGAGTAATAAAGATTTCGGTATAGCTTCTTTCGAAATACGCTCTATGACAACAGACATAAAAATTCCCCCTCCTCTATTGTTCTAAACCCCCCTTGTCTACCATAGATAATAGAAAGGAGGGATTCACCATGGACAACAATGAGAAAAAATGCAACGTCATCTCTATTGATGGAAAGAAAAAGAAGAGCGACACATATTCCTATCCAAAATTAGTAGTAGAAAACAAAACGTATGAGTTTTCTTCATTCGTCTTATGCGGTGAAACACCAGACGGCAGACGCTTAGTTCTTACCCATATGATTTCTACTGATGAGTTTGCAGGGTTTGTAAAATCTTTAGATACTGTACTACAAAAGAAAATTGAACGAATCTTTTTTTCATAACAGCTATTTAATATAAATTTCTTTTTCAATTTCTACTAACTGCTTTTGTAGCTCTTCTTTACTTTGTTCGTATAGTGATACATCAATTGTTTCAGCTAAAGCGAATAATATACTTTCATAATAATTCTCAACATCTTGCTGCATCACCTTTTGGAATAGGTTCCATTTTGCATCCCATTCTTGCTTATAATGATGAACGAATAAATCTTCTTCATCAACTACATAGTTTGATACGAAAGGTTCTAACACTCCTTTAGCGTCTTCTTGCATAAAAGCTTTATCATTTTTTTCAAAAAAGCTTTTCTCATTTTTAAAATGTGCTAGTGCCTTTTTAAAATCTTTTATTTCTATTGAAGGAAACGGCTCTTTATGTGTAATAATTTTATATTCATAATCCACTGTTCCACCCATAGAAATCGATTCATTTTCCACTTTGCAATTCACAACAATTTCATCCTTTGCACGCTTCATCGCTTCATCTATCCATTTTTCAAGACGTAATGATGTCGCACGCATTTCTTGTAATAAATCATGTTGAATAAATGAAACTAATTCCATTACACATTGCTGCAACTGCATTTTCACATTCCCATCTGTTCGTAACGACGCCGGATTAATAAATTCAGTAAACACATCGTTATAGCGTAAAAATAGACGTTGGTGTACATAATAAAGCAATTCTTTCACTTCATTTTGCATTGCTTGCTCTTCAGCAAGTACACTATATGATGAAATAATATGAAGTAGCTGATTACGCTCTGCTTCATATTTTTTTGTTTGCTTCTCTTTCTCATCATTTCCCTGCTTTGCGCCATTTATCATATTTACAAGAAGCTGATTCGCTCCTTGCAATGCACCATATAAAGCATGCACAGATACAAGCATTAAATCCCTCATCATAAAGGACGTAAATGATTCTTCAAACTTAGTAATCCCGGAGTTTTGTAAAATACCATACTTTTCTTTATCAATACTTTTCCCTTGCTTTTCTTCAAGCGCACATAAACTTGAAATTGCAAATAAACGTGGATTTCTAATACCGTATTGCAGGAGCTGATCCGCAATATAACCTTTTACCATTTCAAGTTCTTCTTCAGATTGCGCTAAATCGGCAGCATTTATTAAGAAGAACATTTTATCAAGTGCAAATGTATCCTTTACACGACCGAGCTGAATTAAAAACTCACGATCTGCACGAGAGAAAACATGATTATAGTATGTTACGAATAAAATAGCATCTGCGTTTTTAATATACTGGAATGCAACATCCGTATGACGCGCGTTAATAGAATCCGCCCCTGGTGTATCTACAAGAGCTACTCCTTGCCTTGTTAAAGCACAATCATAATAAAGCTCCATATACTCAACAAAGCATGATTTTTCTTCATTAGCTACATAATCAGAGAACTCCTCTAACGTAACTTGTAATTGTTCCCCTAAATGATTAGCAACTGCCTCATATCCTTTTTGTACCGCTCGCAAAAAGCTAAATGTTGTTTTTTGCTTCCCGCTTGGTGAAGGGTATTTCATAATTTGATCAATTTTCGTTAACGCTTCTTCCAATGTAGCAATTTCATAGTGAAACATTTTATAAACAGCTTTCATATCTTCTAACAGCGCTTGCTCTGATTTAAACTGGACAATTACCGTTCCATGTTGTTTATCTTCTGTAACTGGCAAAATTTGATTTATTGTTGCTGTCGTTGGGTTTGGCGATACAGGAAGTACCTTTTCACCGAGCAATGCGTTAGCAAATGATGATTTCCCAGCACTAAAAGCTCCAAATAACGCTACTGTAAATTGCTTCGTTTCTACACGCTGTCTTTTTCCAACTACTTCTTGCTGTAGATGTTTCAGTGTAGGCAATGGATCTAATATCGTTTCAGCTTTCTTCACTTTTTCTAATATACGCTGAATATTTAAAGCTTTCGTTCCTTTAATCTCTTCTTCACTAGCCGCTACGTTATCATTTACAATTTCTTGCTCTTGTAGTGTAAACTTCTCACTAACAACTTGTTTTTCACTTTGTAATATTTCGTCTATTTGCAATCCATCTGGTATAGAAACATTTTCATTCCAAATATCTCCTAAATAGCTCTCATATTCCTCATACGTCTTAATGTACTGTAATTTTGTTTCTTTTGCTGTTTGTAACATCGTATATTTTTCAATTTCTTCTTCAATACGAGCAATCTCTATCTTCACTTTCTTCTGCAATATACCCGTACTTTTTCCAAAGATTTGCTGAGATTTCATAAAGTATCTTTTCTTTAACTCATTTGCAACGTCAGCAGTATAAAGAAGTAAGTAATCACCGGTAAATCCAGCCCCCTGTTTAATTGTTTCAGCCAACACTTCCGGTCCGAAAGCAATTTCTAACGCATATATGTCTTTCCCTATTTCCTCTGTAAATAACCCTTCTTCTTTTAAGAAGGCTACAATAAATTCTTTCACATGAAAATCAAGTTGCGTTTCAACAGTCTTTTGAAGAGCAGAATAAAAAGCATCTACACGTCTCTGTTTTTCTTGCTCCGTTTTTCCTTTCGCAAATAACAAGCCAACTTTAAACTTCGTTAATTTCGTTTCTAAATATTTATTTGCCAATTCTCTCATTTCAAATGGCATTAAATACGCGTTATCTAATATGGCTTGTAAACCTTTTATAAATTCATTTCTCACATCAGATTCTTTACTAGCCACCCGATTTTTATTTTCAGTTAACTCTTCCTTTTTTTCAACTATCTCTGAAAGTGACAGTGGTGATGTTAATTCTTCTTCATATTTCATGAGATGTTTTTCATTTTCAGAAAGAATAAACGAACAATGTTCTTGCAGTAAATATTCTGTTTCTCGCTCCATTCCCTTTCTTACATACTGCTCTTTTTCTTTCATGATAGAAAAGATTAATGCTTCTAAACTTTGAATTTCATTGTATGGATGATTCATCATTCGCAATGATGTATAGAAAATACCATCTACTTCAATATCCCAGTTAGAAAAAGACTGTTTTACACTATCTCTATACTCTTCAAACGATAACTCATTTGCTTTATGTTTATCTATTTGGTTTACAACGAGATAAACCGTTTTATTACGTTGTTTCAATTCTTTAACAAACTGTAAGTTAACCTCTGATTGGACATGGTTATAATCCATCATATAGAAAATAACATCTGCTAGATGCAGTGTTGATTCCGTCGCTAATTGGTGGGCATCATCCGTAGAATCAATTCCGGGCGTATCAACTAACATAACCCCATCAGGAATTGGCGCATCATTTCGATAAATATGAACACCAATTACTTCATCACCGTCTTTACATATTTGTTTTAATTCTTCTGCTGAATATGCGCCGTCATATTCGTACTGTTCTCCAGACTTAATCGTTACAACAACACGATCAGATCCTCTTTCAATTTTAACAACGTTAGCACTCGTTGGAATCGGACTTGTCGGTAATAATTGCGCTTTATATAGGTGATTCATCATTGTCGATTTCCCAGCAGAAAAATGACCACAAAAAGCTAGCATAAGCTGCTCTTGTTTATATTTTTGAATCACTTCAAACAACTTCAAACTATTCTCTACATCGCCGTTTTTTTGCCACTCTTCATAAAAACAAACAAGTTTTTTCATACCGTTTGTCTGTACTATGTTTGTCATCCCCTTGTTCCCCTTTATCCAAGATGTATATACTTTATCCCGCTATTTGTGGGCAGTAAAAACCCGTTTCGTGCAGGCTATTAATCAGTGAGGGATAGACCTCCCCGCTGATTAAAGTTTCACTTTATTATCATACTAAATTTTCAGCATATTCACATCAAAAATAAAAAATCCCTTTCATTCTTTTTACAAATGAAAGGGATTTTATGTAATATTATTCATTTTGTTGTTCCTACTCCATTTAATACATACTTTGTAACACCAACATATATAGCAATCGTTCCTACAACAAGTGCATACACCATATTAACACACCAACCTTTTTTGATAATGATTATCACTTTTGAATACATTTTATCATTAAAGAGAATCATTATCAACAAATTTCTAAAAAAAGAAAGCTCCTTCGGGAAAAGGAGCTTTACTGCCTGTTTTAAAGAAGTTTAAAACTTGCTGTGCACTCTTATTATATCTCATAATGCACATCTTAGCAGTTTTAAAAATTGGAAATTACCTATATACCCTCCTCTTTACATTTTGTATAATAGAGTGAAACTGTAATTAGTGGGGATATTTCCCATACCCACTAATTATTAGTTGAACCAATCGGGCTTTTACAAGCAGTCGATCTCCCACCTAACTTCCTCGTATTCACTGAATTTTGAGGTGGGAGTCTTACTGCTTGTTAATGCGGGATAAAAGGGAATTACTTAACAAGGAGGAAAATAATGACACAAAATATTTCACAAGGCGAGAGGATACATTCCATCGATATCATTAGAGGAATAGCTGTACTAGGTATTTTTCTTGTTAACTGGCCAGTTATCGCTGGTGTTGATTCTCGAGACATTTCCGGCGTTTATGATGGATTAGACAGCTATATTCGCTTGTTTTATGACATGTTTATTCAAACAAAATTTTATACTATTTTTTCATTTTTATTCGGATTAGGTTTTTATATCTTTATGAGTCGTGCTGAGGCGAAAACAGATCATCCGAAAACTTTATTTGTTCGCCGCTTGCTCATTTTATTATTATTTGGGTTCTTGCATTACGTTCTTTTATGGGACGGGGACATTTTACATAGTTATGCAATCGCTGGATTTTTCTTATTGTTATTTTATAAGAGAGAACCTCGTACTATTTTGATTTGGGCATTAGTTTTACTAAGCATTTTTCAATTTTTAATGCTAATTACTAGCATTGGAATTGCCTTAATGCCAAGAGATGAGCTAGGACTCTCCTTACCAATCATGCCATTAGAGGACTGGATGTTACAAATACAAAATCGTTTCCATGCGTTTTATTCTGAAGCAATTGGGCTAAGTGCATTCATGCTTCCAGAAACAGTTGGATTATTTTTGCTTGGTTTATATGCTGGCAAAAAAGATATTTTCCGCCGCTCAAAAGAATTAGATCCAAAACTAAAAAAATGGCAAATTATTATGTTCGTTTTAACATTACCAATGTGGTTCTTTATGGTTCGTTATTTCTTGTCAAAACAACCTTATGATCCGATTTACATGAGTGCCTTTACAATGTTTAGCGGAAAAACATTATTCATCTTCTACATTTTCACACTCATGCGCTTATTACAAAAAGAAAGATGGCAAACATTATTACGTCCGTTCCAATATGTCGGACGAATGGCGTTAACAAATTACATCACGCATACGATTGTTACGTTACTTGTATTCGGCCTATTTTTCAAAAATTATTATCCCGCTCCATTATGGGTGGGACCACTATTTTGCATCGGCTTTTATACGTTACAAATCTTTATTAGCCGCTGGTGGCTGTCACGTTATCAATATGGGCCACTTGAGTACATTTGGCGTCTTGGTACGTACGGGAAAATGATGCCACTTAAAAAGAAAAGCAAGGTCTCATAATGAGACCTTGCTTTTTTACGCTTCTCTTACTGCACTTTGCATAGACACTGGCTCTTCTTTTACTTTACGCTGTGGCACCATATTAAATACGATATTTAATAGTACTGCTGACGCACTTCCAAGTACAATTCCGTTATCTGTTAAAATACGGATGTTTTCCGGAAGCTGTGAGAATAACGTTGGAACGACTGTAACTCCAAGTCCGATTCCGACAGAACATGCAACAATTAATAAATTTTCTTGTTTTCCAAAATCAACACTGCTTAACATTTTAATGCCATACGCCATTACCATGCCGAACATTGCTAGCATTGCACCGCCAAGTACTGATTTCGGAATAATTGTTGTAATGGCTGCGATTTTAGGAATAAACCCAAGAGCAATTAACATACCACCACAAGTATAGATAATGACGCGATTTCTTACTCCAGTTAATTGAACAAGTCCTACGTTTTGAGAATATGTTGTGTATGGAAATGCGTTAAAAATACCACCTAGAACCATCGCTAATCCTTCTGCGCGATAGCCTTTTGTTAATTCTTTTTCACCGATCTTTTTATTGCAAATATCAGATAATGCGAAATATACACCTGTTGCTTCTACAATCCCTACGCAAGCAACTAAAATCATCGTAATAATTGGCGTTAATTCAAATGTTGGTGTACCGAAGTAAAATGGCTGAATACCGTGGAACCAATCCGCTTCTCCAACCGCTTGCAAACTTACTTTCCCCATAAATGCTGCAACGATTGTACCGAACAATAGACCTAGTAATATAGAGATTGAACGGATAAATCCATCAAAGAAACGATACATAATAATGATAAATAATAAAACACCAAATGCTAACGCTAAATTTTCTAGACTTCCGAAATCTTTACTTCCAACTCCTCCAGCCATATCATTAATAGCTGCTGGAACAAGTGTAACCCCAATAACTGTAACGACAGATCCTGTTACAACAGGAGGAAACAGTTTTACAAGCTTCCCAAATAATTTCGCGAAAATAACAACAAATAATCCCGCAGCAATAATTGCTCCATATATAGAGGACACGCCGTATTGTTTACCAATTGCAATCATCGGTCCAACCGCTGTAAATGTACAACCAAGTACAACTGGAAGTCCAATACCGAAAAAGCGATTTGATAATGCTTGTAAAATTGTCGCAACGCCGCACATTAATAAGTCAATCGATACTAAATACGTTAATTCTTGTTGATTTAAACCCAGTCCCCCGCCGACAATAAGAGGAACAATAATTGCGCCAGCGTACATGGCAAGCATGTGCTGAATACCAAGCGATGCGATTTTAAATGGGTGCTGCTTCATCGTTAGTTCACCTCCGCAGTTTCTTGCTGTACAAATGTAACTGTGCCGTTATCAAGTGATGCAATTTCTGCTAGTGATTCAACACGAACACCCTGTTCACGCAGCTTCTTTCCTCCATCTTGAAATGCTTTTTCAATAACAATACCAATTCCGGCAATACTTGCTCCAGATTGCTCTACTAAACTCATTAAACCTAAAGCAGCCTGACCGTTTGCTAAAAAGTCATCGATAATTAATACATGATCATTTTCATCGATATGATTTCGAGATAATGAAATTTCATTCGTTTCTTGTTTCGTAAATGAGTATACGTTTGCAACGTACATATTATCTTGTAACGTTAACGATTTACGTTTTCTTGCAAAGATTACTTTTACACCAAGCTCTAATGCAGCCATAACTGCTGGTGCAATGCCTGAAGATTCAATCGTCACGATTTTTGTAATGTTCTCTTCTTTAAAACGTTTAGCAAATTCTTTTCCGACCTCTTGCATAAGTACTGGGTCAATTTGATGATTTAAAAATGCATCTACCTTTAATACGTCACCAGATAAAACCTTTCCTTCGTTCAAAATCTTTTCTTGTAATACTTTCATGTTTGTTCCCCCTCTTATGCAATAAAAAACTCCAAAAGCCGCCACCACTCGTTACAAGTGAGAGACGCGCTTTTGGAGTTTCGCAAAAAAGAATGCTAAACAAGCAAATATATTCGTCCTCACTCATAGTCAAAGTATTTACGGTACTTCGGTAGAAACTTGCAGGCCATATCCCCGCGATTATATGAGTGTAGCTAACTATTTATTTTATAGAAGGATTATAACGCACTTTTTAAATTTTGGAAAGTATTTATTAAAAAAACACGTACGAATTTTATGAAAATACTATTTTCGTTCGACTTTTGCAAACTCTTACATTTCATATTTAAGCGTCGTTAAAATGATTGGACCATCTTTTGTAATCGCAATTGTATGCTCATATTGAGCTGATAATTTACCGTCCATCGTTCTTGCAGTCCACCCATTTAAATCTACTTTAGAATATCGCATACCTACATTTACTATGGGCTCAATTGTAATTACCATTCCTTCTTGTAACTTAGGCCCTTGTCCTTGTTTACCAAAATGAAAAATCGCTGGTTCTTCATGAATCTCTTTACCGATCCCGTGTCCCGTAAAGTCTCTTGCGACAGAAAAACCTTCATTTGCTACATAACTTTCAATTGCATAGCCAATGTCTCCTACATGATTACCGATTACCGCCTGATCAATCCCTTTATACAAAGCATTCTCAGCTACTAACAATAACCTTTTTGCTTCATCAGAAATATCTCCAACTATATACGTCCATGCAGAATCCGAGAGCGCACCATTTAAGTTTACTACCATGTCAATTGTCACAATATCTCCTTCCTGTAAAGGTACATCACTAGGGAAACCGTGACACATTTCATCGTTTACAGATGCACATATCGCATATGGATACCCGTTGTAACCTTTCTGTTCAGATATTGCACCATACTTTTCTAAATACGCTTCAACAAACGTATCAATTTCTTGTGTCGTTATTCCTGGTTTCATCATTTTGGCAATTTCCCTATGACAAGAAGCTAGTAACTTCCCAGATTCATGCATCAAATCTATTTCATTTTTCGTTTTAATTGTAATCATACTACCTCTCCTTACTAAACTTGCTATTTGCTACTAAACTTCAATCATACACATCCTCTTCCAAAATTTCAAAACTTCTAATTACAACAAGTACAAAAACAAACATCATTTATTTCTACATCAAAATAAAAAAACAGAAGCTCTCCTCTGTTTTTTAATCATTTTTACATATATAATTCATTTTCAAAAACTCAAAACAACTACCATTTGTTTTCTGTATAAACGTTCCAACAGCTTCGAATCCTGCTCTTTTATACACGTTAATCGCTCTTTCATTAAATGTCGCTACTGATAGCGTTATATAATTGCATCCGTATTTTTCTTTACTAAAAGCTAGTCCAGCTTTTACGAACTGTAGACCAAATCCATTCCCAGTTATATCAGGTCTCATTCCGAGACCTATATCAACCGTTTGATTATTTATGTTACTAAAACTAAAGAAACCAATGAGAGTACCATTTCCCTTCACAGAAAATGTATGATTCCCTCTACTCTCATCCTCTAAAAACTCAGCTAAATCTTCTTCATCTGCCTCTATATCATAAAAGGAATACTCCCCTTCATAATGCCAGTTATATGCAATTTCTTCTGCTTCCGCTTGCGACATTACTGTAAACATATAACCCATTTCTCTCACTCCCTCATAAAAAAAAGCTGCAATTAAGCAGCTCCTGTTTTATAACTCATAAATCTCTTTATATTTAGCTTCTAAATAATCAGCTAAGTAGTTTGCATTTAAACCTTCACCTGTCACATCTTTTAAAATTTCAAGTGGTTTTTTCGTTTTGCCATATTGGTGAATATTTTCTGTTAACCATTCACGAATTGGTGTCACGTTTCCTTCTTCTAATAATGCATCAAAGTTTGGAATATCCTTTAGCATCCTATGTTTAAATTGCGCTGCATACATATAACCAAGCGCATAAGATGGGAAGTATCCAAATGAACCACCAGCCCAGTGAACATCTTGCAATACACCTTGTGCATCGTTTTCCGGACGAATTCCTAAATATGCTTCCATCTTATCATTCCAAGCCGCTGGCAAATCCTTCACTTGTAATGTACCATCAAATAATTCTTTCTCAAGTTCATAACGAACCATGACGTGAAGCGGATATGTAAGCTCATCTGCTTCTATACGAATAAACGATGGCTTCGATTCGTTAATCGCATCATAAAACTCATCTACTGATATATCATTGAATTGACCATCGCTATACTCTTTTAATAAATCATAATTTTTCTTCCAGAATGATTTATTACGACCGATAAAGTTCTCAAAGAATAATGATTGTGACTCATGAATACCCATAGAAGTTCCACTACATAGCGGTGTACCTTCAAATTCCTCCGCAATATTTTGTTCATATACAGCATGGCCACATTCATGAATTGTTCCAAACACTGCCATACGGAAATCTTTTTCATCGTAACGAGTCGTAATACGAACATCCCCTCTATTTAATGTAATTTCAAAAGGATGTACCGTTTCATCAAGACGACCCGCTTCAAAGTTATAGTTCAATTGTTTTAATAACTCTAAAGTAAAATTCTTTTGTTTTTCTTTTGAAAAATGTTCAGCTAAAGCATTTGTTTTTAATTCTTTTTTAGACTCAGAAATTTCTTTCACAAGCGGAACGATACGTTCACGTAGTTGACCAAATACATGATCTAACACTTCTACTGTGATTCCCGGCTCATACATGTCTAATAGCGTGTTATATTTGTACGTTTCGTAACCCCAATATGTAATAAACTTCTTTTTGAATTCAACAATTTTTTCTAAATACGGACGGAACATTTCGAAGTCAGATTTTTCGCGAGCTTCTTCCCATACACTTTCCGCTTTCGCTTCTAATTTCACATACGCTTCATATTCCGCTTGTGGAATTTTCTTATTTCTATCATATTCTTTACGACACTCTTCAACCATTTTCTTTGTCGTTTCAGAAAGTTTATTTTCAACAATTAAAGATTCTAGTTCAGTTAAATAGTTCCCCATCTCATCTGAAGTCGACATCGCAAACACTTCGGATGAAAGCATTCCAATTACTTCTGAACGCTGGTCTACTCCTTGCTTTGGTGCACCTGTTCTTAAATCCCAAAACATTAAGCTTAATGCCTCTCCGTAATTCTCTATCTTCTTGACATATGTTAAAAATTGTTTTTCCACTTCATATGTAGCAACTGTCATAGTATAAAAAACCTCCTTTTTCTACCTCAAACTTATTTCGACACTGAAACATAAATTCCTTTTCTAATAGAAAAAAAGCTTGGCAAATGCCAAACTTTTCCCTACAACATTTTTTCGCTTAAAGTACTTTTCCTTCTACCGGAAGTACTTTCTTCACTGCTTCTATCACTTTTTCATCTTCATTATCTGATAAGAATAATGATATAGCACCTTTATCTTCACTTGTACGAATTAAACGTCCAATTCCTTGGCGAAGACGTAAAATCATATAAGGCACATCTACGTCCCAGAATGGATCATTCACATGTTTACGCTTCGCCTCAAACACAGGATCGTTTGGAGGGAATGGTAATGACCAAATAATAACATGTGATAATGATGAACCTGGAATGTCTAAACCTTCCCATAAATGAACGGCACAAAGTACAGTCTCTTCTTCATTTTGGAAACGAGAAACGAGCTGACTAATTTCTTGATCTCCTTCATATAGGAACGGAACTGACATTTGCTCTTTACTTACATATTCTTTAAACGCTGCAAGTTCTTGCGTTGTACGGAATAATACGAGTGTACGTCCATTTGTTTTTTGTATATTTTCAAGTGTATATTGACACTTTCTTTCCCATTCATTTTCTTTCGTATACGGAAGTAAGTTTACTGTCATTTGCTCTTCATAATCAAACGGCGAAGCAACTGAGAATGATAAGTAATCTTTTACCCCTAGACTATTTGCAGTAAATGCGAACGAATCATTGTCAGATAATGTCGCAGAAGAGAAAATATATGGAATCTTCTTCGAGAATACTTTTTCTTGTAACACTTCTTCAACTGCACGCGGCATAATAACTAACGTGAAAGCACCATCGCCTTCTTCACCCCACGTAATTACATTTTTCTCGTGCATGAAAAGACGAAGTGAATGCTCTAACACATCTAAATGCTCATCAACAATATTTAAATCGTATGTGTTTACTGTATGCATTTCACTTTCAAATACTAATGCATCACCGACTTCACCGATTTTCGCATAAAGTCTTTTCGCTTCTGCAGTTACCTTTTCTGTCACAGTAATTTCTAAACGATCAGAACCTTCAATTTCCTTTTTATTCTCTTGTAGTACCCCAAAGAATTGTTCAGTTTGCCAAATTGTTTCTTCTACTAAATGTGCGAACTCTTCACGAATATCATTTTGTAATAATCTCGTTAAAAGTTGCTCCATCATCGTTTGTTTTAAACGGTACGTTAAAGCTTTTTGAGCTGCATATTCTACAAGATGCCCTTCATCGAATACAACGCAGCTACTTTCTGGTAATAACGGAATTTGTCCTTCACGTTTGCGAGCTTCGTACGTCCAAATATGATCCATATAGAAATCTTGAGAACAAATGATTAAATCTGCCGCTTTACGATAATGCTCGCGCGAAAGAGTTTGACCACAACGATGACGAGAATCACAAGTGAAGCAATCTTGGAAGTAATCCCAGTTTACCTTTGACCATTCCTCGTCATTTAACAGCGGAAATTCTTTTCGATCACCATAGTGAGTAAAGTTCTGCATCGTACCATGATCGAATACGAACTGAGGTAATTCGTAATATACATCTTCAATTACTTCTGGAGCTCGTCCACTCATAACATCTTCAAGTTTACGTAAACATAAATAATTATCCATTGACTTCGCAAGTCTAACATCAACAGATAGCCCTAATGCTTCAGATAACTTAGCAATGTCTCCTTCTTCTTTCACAAGCTGCTCAATTAACGTTTCATCTGCACAAGCGATAATAGCCGGCTTCCCTGTATAACGTGCATAACAAATTGCATATAGAAGATATACAATTGTTTTCCCTGTTCCTACACCCGCTTCTGCAAACATAACTTTCTTCTCTTGGAAAGCGCGCTCTAACTGAAACGCCATAAAAATCTGTTCATCACGCTCTTCAAAGCCCTTTTCCGGAAGAATGTCGTAAAACACATCTCCAATCCACTCATTCAACTTATCATAAAAATTATCTTGTTTTCCTACTTCAAATGGTAACCTATTCTCAGTAAACATCCTTAGCCTCCAACCAAACAGTTTTTCTATAAAAAGATATAGCAACTGCTACTCACATGTGCGCAGCCACTTTCCCCTGTTACAATACATAGAAATACACGAAAAAAAATTTTCCTTTCGAAAAAGGAAAATTTTTTTCTATATTAATGACCTTAAATAACGTTTATCAATCGCTGTTTCATGTGAAAGAGCTGACAAATATTCTTCCTGCGCTTTTTGTATTCCATCTACAATTGCACCTTGACTATCCACTTCTTTTCCGAGCTCATCATACGTACGGTGAATAGCTTTTTGAATCATCGATAATTGGAAACTATCCATATCACTTCCTCCTTTACGCATTACATAATAGCCAGTATATGCGTGCTGGAGGAGTTTTATACTATGAATTACGCGGTGGACGCTTTCCAAAGTATTGATAGTAATCTGTACGGATAAATCCGTTAAACAGTTTACGCTTTTTCGATGCATCTTTCCCATAACATTTCTCAAATGCTTCATAACTTGTTAATAAATACATTGACCACGTATCTAATGGGCGGAATACCTCTCCCATTTCTTTATATAATTTTTCAACAAGCGCTCTTTCACTTAAACGTTCTCCGTATGGAGGATTCGTTACAACATAGCCATATTCCTCTTTTGTCGTGAAATCTTTTACTTGCATTTGTTTAAATGATATAAGATCCCCTAATCCAACTTCTTCTGCGTTATCTTGGGCAACTCTTATCATACGGTGATCGATATCTGATCCAATGATTTGCAATGGTTGATTATAATTAGCTAAATCTTCAGCTTCTTGACGAGCTTCGCGCCAATTTTGTTTACCAACCCAGCCCCATTCATCCGATGCAAAGCCTCGGTTAAATCCTGGTGCGATATTTTGTCCAATTAATGCAGCTTCAATTGGAATTGTACCAGATCCACAGAAAGGATCAACGAAAGGACGATCCGCCTTCCAGTTTGTTAACTTAATTAAAGACGCAGCTAATGTTTCTTTTAAAGGCGCTTCACCTTGCTCAAGACGGTATCCACGTTTATGAAGACCTACACCACTTGCATCGATTGTTAACGTCGCAATATCCTTGAGCATTGCAATTTCAATACGGAATAACGGTCCATCTTCTTCAAACCAAGTTGTGCGTCTATACGTTGTTTTTAATTTCTCAACAACAGCCTTTTTAACGATACGTTGGCAGTCTGAAACGCTAAATAATGTTGATTTCAAAGATTTCCCAATAACAGGAAATTCTCCGTTCTCTGGAATATAATCTCCCCAGTTTAACGCTTTTGTTTTTTCAAATAACTCATCGAATGTTGTTGCTTTAAATTCGCCGACTTTAATTTTCACACGGTCTGCAGTACGTAACCATAAATTCGTACGACAAATCGCTTTTTCATCCGCTTCAAACGTTACCTTCCCGTTTTCCACTTCACATTCATAACCAAGATCGCGAACTTCTCGGGCAACTAACGCTTCAATACCCATTGCCGCTGTTGCAATTAAAGTAACTTTTCCCATTTGCATTCACCTCTTATGTATAATCAAACAATAATTAATAACATGTTGTCCTATTAATTATCACATATTACGAAGAATATTCTCACTTACCATTTTAACTCACAACTTATAACTTCATACAAATAAAAAGCCCTCCTCTAACAAAGGAGAGCTGAGTTATTTCATAGTTGGTTCATAACGTTCTGTAAGCCATGTTCTGTTCCTTTGTACTGCAAACGGCCCACGCCTCGTACTCCGGTGGTAATCATCTATCTACAGGTTACGAAAACCTGTCCTTTTCCGTCGTTCATTTCCTTGGAAAAGATTCCCCTACCATTATTTGGGTTTCTCGCTCGTGGGGTTTACCTCGTTCCACTCCTATCATTTCTTCAAGGACTTCGTCACTGTGGCACTTTAAAGGTAGTCAAACCATATCCGAAAGGACTTAGGTTTTTTCCCTGCCGTTAAACCAGCCTTGCAGCCAGAATACCCTAGCTTATGACTTGACTAGGCACGAACACTACAGCCATCTCAGGCCGTGCGAGCATGGACTTTCCTCTACAACGTTGGCGTTGCAGCGATTACCCAAACGTTATGACAAACATTAGTATAGTGGAAACAAAAAGATTTTGCAATGTTTTTTTCTATGTAAAATGCTTTAACCTTTTTGTTACCTTAATTTATTCGTATAACTTACTTCCAAATACAGCTTTTTCTAAATTAGATAGACGTTTTAAAATATCCGTATTCGTATTGTTATACACTGGTTGTGCAACTGGTGTTTGTACCGGTTGTTGCGGAACTTGTGTTGCCGCTACTTTTTGTTCTTCTAATTCACGTTTCAAACGAGCATTTTGTTGTTTTAATTGATCAAATTCCTTATGAAAAGCTTCATAATCTTTAATAATCATATCAAGAAACTTATCTACTTCTTCTTGTTGATAACCTCTCATACCTGTTTTAAATTCTTTTTCTAAAATATCTTTCGCTGTTAATTTAATTTTATCCGAAATCATTTTCTTCACCTCAAATTTTTGCCAAAGCTTTCATTAACTAAATTTTTTCAGAAACAACGCCTTTTGTCAATCAAATATACGAGTACTATATTACATATTACTCTGCATTATTCCACTGTTCCTCTTCCATTATATCTTGTAAATCAGAAAAAAGAATGAAATAACTGTGATAATTTTCTATTTCTCCTTTTTTCTTAGCTGCTTCTACAATATATTTAGGGCTCCCAGACTTTTCTTCATCATATACAGCTAAAAGTGCATCGCTTTTTTCAATAAAAAATTGATTCTTTAATTTAAATTGCTCTGGGCTTTCGTACTTCCGTTTCGTAATACTATCAATATGATCTGCTTGTGAAAGAATAAATTCGTAATATTCACGGTTATCTTCCTTCCAATTTTCCTCTTGTTCTAAAAAAGGAGTAAATACAGCTAATTTTAAATTTGGATATTCTACTTGAATTTCAAAAACAACTTCAGCAGCCCATAGCTCTACTCCTAACTGACCACTTATAATAACCCACTCCAAACCTTCTTCTACAAAAACAGTTAATTTACGACGCAGCGCCTTTTTTATACACTCTACTCCTGGATGATCATTTTTAAATATTCCAAGTTCAAACGGCTTATATCCTGTTACAGCAACAACCTTCATATCAACACTCCAATTACAAAAAAAGAACTAGCATTTCGCTAGTTCTAACATATCATTTACTTTTTAAACATTCCACCAACGTTTGGTCCGATATTTGGTCCAAATGGTGATACATTCGGTCCTGGTCCAAATGGTGATACGTTCGGTCCTGGTCCAAATGGTGACACATTCGGTCCTGGTCCAAATGGTGATATTTGATGCCCATGGTGATGATGGCCATGACCACATGGTCCACATCCGCCGCCAAATCCACCAACAGATCCTGGATCACCAGGGTCTACAACGTTTACGTTCGAGTTTGTTTGTGGGAAGAAGCTTTGATTTTTAATTTGTTGATGATGAACATGCGTTGTATGAGTTGGAAAAATGTGTGGCACCACCGTTGTTGAAAAAGAATGTGTTACGCATTGTTTCGTTGGGTGAATGACAGGAGCTGTCGTACAAATAGGTCCTACAGGCTTATGCCCTCCAAAGCAAGGATGACAATGATGCATAGTTTTTTCTCTCCTCTCTCATTAAAAAAATCTGACTACACTTTACAATATGAGCGAGGGGCTAAAGCCGCTTGTTATATATACCCATTTATTTCATGGAAATTTGTCTAGTATCCAATTTCATACGTAATACCTATTATAGACAACCCCCTACTATTATTTACCAAAAAAGCCCCCGACTTGCTTAACAATCCCTGTTACTTGATTCATCGCGTTCATCATTTGTCCAGCCGTGTTCATCATTTTATTTACATCGTAGTTACCATCTGATGATTTAAATTGTGAAACAAAACTAGAAAACTGACTTGGTTGCTGTTGCTGTTGCTTTTGTTTATTCATCGTTGGATATGGTTGTTTTGGTGGATAAAACATAGCTTGTTGATTTACATATTGAGCTGGCGACATGTAGTTTTGTGAATTCATATACGCTTGCTGTGGTTGATTCGTATACATTTGCTGCGGCTGATTCATATGCGGTTGTTGCGACTGATCCATGTGCGGTTGTTGCGGTTGATTCATATACGCTTGTTGCGACTGATTCATGTGCGGTTGTTGCGGTTGATTCATATGCGCTTGCTGTGGTTGATTCGTATACGCTTGTTGCGACTGATTCATGTGCGGTTGTTGCGGCTGATTCATATGCGCTTGCTGCGGTTGATTCCCAAACGACACTTCAAATGGTTGATAATAATTTTGGTTTCCATAATGAGGCTCGAAAGGATACATATTATATCGTAAATATGTATCCTCATTATATTGGTACATATTTTGCTGTGCATATGAATTTGCTTGCTGATATACATTAGGTTGTTGAAACATGCATTCTCTCCTCCTTGGCATAAGTTTCTACATATAGAATATGTACCTATAAAATAAAATGTGTGACGGAGTACCTGTCTGTTTTTGTCGGAAGTTTAAATTTTTAAAAAAATTAGAAAGTAAACCCTTCCATGCTATGATAATAAGGAAGAAGATTCTCATGGGGGAGGAATCAACATGGTATTAGGGGATTTAAAACAAGCGTTTTCTCAAAAAAAGGGGTATTACACAGAAAATTCGAATGAACTGTTAGACTTTGCAAGACATTGTTATCTTGAAGGAAAAGTATGCATATCAGATTACCGAACATTAATACGAGAGTTAGAAATAAACGGTGCAACAAAACCTACAACAGTGACAGAGGCATAAAAAAACAAGAGGGTTTTCCCTCTTGTTATTTACATTGATCTACGATATTTTGCAAAGTGTACGAAATAGCTTGATGAGTTTCAAAGAAACGTTTGCCTTTTCCCTTATTAACAAAACATTGTAGCACATTAGTTTGTAAATTATCATACACTTGATCAATTTGTTGTACATGTATATACTTAGGTCGTTCTTCCTTTATCCACCTATAAGCTAATTCTTTCCACATCTCTAACTCCGCATCTACAATATCAACAAATGGCTTCATATCCTTATAAAAATCATATTCAGCCATCTCTCTTTTTTTCACATTCGCTTCATCATTATACTGCATTAACTTCTCCGAAGACTGGATTAATGCTTCATGTCCCATTTTGTTCCCACCTTATTATGCACTCACTACGACGTTTTGAAATGTCTTTACCCAGCTCCCTTTTTCTTCGTGATGCACTAATTTATTTTCCATATGTTCTATATGCATTTCTGTTATTTCTATCTTATTGCGTATTTTTTCACCTTTATCCTTCAATGCATGATTCATTCTAATCCCAATCTTCATTTCCAGCAAATCGAGAGAACTTAACATTTGATCCATTTTTTTCATAACATCTTCCTTCTGAACCATCGCCATATTTAAAACGCCCCCTTCTTTGCCTTTCCTTTGTCATGTAATTTCGCCGATTGATTAATTACTCCTTCTCACATGACAAAACTAGTTGATATTCGTCAAAGAAATCATTTAGTATGCCATTATTAGAAATGGTAACAATACAAAAAGGAGGTGTATTACGATGGCAAAAAATAAAAACGAAAAAAAGAAAAAGCAAAACAAACAACAAAACAAACCTGAGACTGGTAATCCAAAGCTTGATGGTCCAAATTTCCCCGCTACATAAAGTGAAACTTTAATCAGTGGGGTTTTATTCATCCCCCACTGATTATTAGCCCGCACCAATCGGGTGTTTACGGACAGCAGGGCTTCCACCTACCTTCTTTGCTCCAGCCAAATTTTGAGGTGGGAGTTTTACTGTCCGCAAATAGCGGGATAAAATGACACTTTAACCAAAGTGGCTTTTACAAACAACTATTTTCTAGTCTACCTTACCTCTTCGCTTTCGATAAGTGTTGAAGTTAAAGTCGTACTGCCGGCAAATAGCCGATTAGAAAGTAACTTGTTGTAGAGCATATTACTTTTAATAAAGAAGTCCCGCCCTCATTTAAGAAGGCGGGACTTCTTTATTATATCATGAACTCATCCATTCTTTTAACAAAACTACTTAATATAGAAAGAGTATGTATTTGCTCCCTCTTCTTTCTATACCATTCTGTTATATTAATTTCCCCCTTAGGTTTTTCAAGTAAAAATAATGAATCTATTTCCAACCCTTCACTAAACCAATCTTTTTCAATTAATTTTTCATGAGTGACAATAGAATACACATCCCGAAGAGCCGGCGTACATGATTTTCTAATTCCCCTTATATTACATTCATAATCCATCCTTGATCCTGTATGCCTAGTTTGCACTGCAAATTTATAAAAAGAAGCCTTATACTTTGAATGAAATAATAACCAAGCTAATTGCTTCCCCAGTTCTATACGTTTTTGCAACGTTTCAAATTGATAAACTGAAAATCCATACATTCCCCCTTCCACCATTGGAAAAATAACTGCACTAACGTGAAATATTTCTTGAAATTTGAATAGTGCAGTATCAAATACATGTTTTTGAAAGTATGCATTCTCAATTACTGGTTTTTGAATTTTATTTTGTTCATTAATAATAAGTGCCGTCATAAGCCTATTTATATCTTTTTTCTCCCAAAACGCGACCCATTCTTTTTCCATAAAAATTGATATGTTGAAAAATTGTAACAAATGAAAGAGCGGCGCACATCTCTTTTTACTTTCCTCATACAGTAATAGTTGAGGAAATGCATCTAAAAAAATGAGCCAATTGGCTTTCTCATACAAATGAAATAATCGTCTCTTAACTGTTTGAGATAAAAGATTAGAATAATATTCTCCTTCTAAATCTGTCATGTTCCATCCCCCATTCCTTGAAACCATGCTTGCTAAAAAAGACCATCTAATTTCTCTATTTCTCAAATAATATTCTTGGTAAGATTGTGTACGTGAAATATTATCTACGTTAGCTACATCCGTGCTCTCCTTAATATTAAGAACTATAGCTTTTTCCTCTTCTGTACAAAAAATATCATTACGGGTCTGTTTAATTTTTTCGTAATCATTCCATCGAAACATGAGTAAGTCACCATACCTTTCTTGAAAAAGGTCACATCTTTTTTCATTTTTTGATATAATCACCTTTGTAAGTAAATCTTATCAAGTTGGGAGTGGACAAAATATGACCATTCGTTACCCAAATGGAAAAAGGTACGATCAAGCTTCACAACCTCATAAAACACCAATAAAAAAACATACTTACAGTAATAGAGGTATGTCCCTTGAAGAGGAATTGAATGACACCAATCAATATTACTTAACCCATAATATTGCATGCGTACATAAAAAACCTACACCTCTTCAAATTGTAAAAGTAGATTACCCCGCTCGAAGTGCTGCAGTGGTAAAAGAAGCGTATTTCAAACAACCTTCTACAACAGATTACAACGGTGTATACAAAGGGAAATACATCGATTTTGAAGCGAAAGAAACTAAAAATAAAACCAGTTTTCCACTTCAAAACTTCCACCTTCATCAAATTGAACATATGAAGCAAGTAGTCGCTCATAATGGAATTGCATTTGTTATTATTAAATTTACACTTTTTGATGAATTTTATTTATTAGATGCAAAACATATTATTGCATTTTGGAATCGTCAAAATACTGGTGGACGTAAATCGATTACAAAACAAGAAATAGAAGAGCATGGGTCTTTATTATCATGCGGTTATCACCCTCGAATTGATTATATCCGCGTACTAGACACGGTTTATTTTTCGTGATAGAGTCATCACTAAGGCTCTTTTTTCGACTTTTGGGGGAGAGAATGAAAGGTAGGAGAAAGTATAATGTCAGATAATTATCGTTCTCGTACAGAACGAAATCATGTAAAAAATCAAACGAAAGAAACAAATAATAAAGAAGAAAAACCAAAGAAAAAAGGTTCCTTTTTCAAGAGATTTCTTATAGGTTGTCTACTTCTTGGTATCGTGGGTCTCGTAGCTGGCGTTTCGGCCTTCTTTGTTATGGTAAAGGACGCTCCAAAACTAGACAAATCAAAGCTAGTCAATCCTTTATCAACAAAATTCCTTGATAAAAACGGGAATTTCTTCTATGAATACGGTGCTGAAAAACGAACCCATGTTACATACGATCAAATTCCAAAAGTAATTGAAAGTGCATTCCTTGCGACTGAGGATGCTCGTTTCTACGATCATAATGGAATTGATTTTAGACGTACTGGAATGGCAGTCATGGAAAATGTCACTGGTGGTTTTGGATCACAAGGTGGTAGTACGATTACACAGCAAGTAGTTAAAAACTATTTTCTAACGATGGACAAAACTGCAAAAAGAAAAGTGCAGGAATGGTACTTATCTTATAAGTTAGAGCAACAGTACTCAAAACATGAAATTTTAGAAATGTACTTAAATAAGATTAACTTAGGTAATCGCTCTTATGGTATTTCCACAGCTGCCAAAAAATATTACGGCAAAGATTTAAAAGACATACAACTACACGAAGCTGCAATGCTCGCTGGTTTACCCCAAGGTCCTAACATTTATGATCCAACAAAACCAGATAACGTTGATAGAGCAACGAAACGTCGTAATATCGTATTAACATTAATGAACCGACACGGGTATATAACGAAACAAGAAATGAATGACGCAATGCAAATCTCTGTAACACAAGGACTTCTTCCATCTTCAGAAGTGACTGAAATGAAGTATCAAGCATTTATAGATGCTGCTGTAAAGGAAGTTGAAAAAGAATACCCTGATGTAAATATCGGTTCAGATGGTTTAACGATTCATACAACACTTGATCAAGATGCTCAGGATTACGCTGAAAAAATTATGGATGGGAATCTCATCAAGTATCCAAACGATCAATTCCAAGGATCATTCGTATTTATGGATACTCAGTCTGGAGAAGTTCGAGCAATCGGCGCTGGTCGTAAAGAAAGTAAATCTACTTTCAAAGGTCATAATATGGCAGTTGATTTAAAACGCCAAGTTGGTTCAACAATGAAACCAATTTTCGACTATGGTCCTGCAATTGAAAACCTTCAATGGTCTACTTATCATCAATTAAATGACTCTGAATATACTTACTCTGATGGCACAAAGATTAAAAATGCTACGGGTAATTTTAAAGGTGACGTTTCACTTCGTGAAGCATTGAAGAAGTCATTAAACATCCCGGCTTTAAAAACAGCTCAAACAGTCGGTATTCCTAAGGCACAAGAGTTTGCTGAAGGTTTAGGAATGACGTTTAAAGATGGGAAAGCATATGAATCTACTGCAATCGGTAGTAATGAAGGCTCTCCGTTAGATGTCGCTGGAGCTTATGCAGCATTTGGAAATGACGGTGTATACAATAAACCTCATTTCGTTAAAGAAGTTATTTTCCCAGATGGAAAAAAGAAAAGCTTTAAACCGAAAGAACAACGCGCAATGCATGACTATACAGCTTACATGGTTACTGACGTTCTTCGTGACGTAGTAAAACCTGGTTCTGGCGGTACAGGTCCAACAGCATATGTTTCTGGATTCGACGTTGCTGGTAAAACAGGAACACAAAACTTTGATAAATCTGTTATTAAAAAATACGGTATTCCAGCAGATGCCAACAGAGATAGTTGGTTCGCAGGATATACACCACAATATACAATGGCTGTATGGACTGGTTATGAAAAAGATAGCCCAGAAAATTACATTAGCGATCGTTCTACTAGAATTGCTCAGCAAATGTTCCAAGCAATGATGAGCAAATTTGCTACGGATAAATCTCGTTTCGAGCGCCCTTCTTCTGTACAAGAATTAAATGGAGAACTGTACATTAAAGGTGCGAAAAAAGATGCAGTTAAAGAAATTAAAGTAGATCCACCTAGTGGCCTTAATGTCGCTTTCGATGGCGCTAGCACAGTGACACTGAACTGGTCTGGACCATCATCAAATGTTGATGCATACGCAGCAAGCTATAAAGCTACTGACGGTTCTAGTGGTAGCTTATCAGTAAGCGGTACGACAGCTACTCTTGGTGGTATTAAACCAGGTATTACTTACAGTTTCTCTGTAGTAGCGAAAAAGGGTACTGGAACAAGCCCTGCAGTTGGTGCATCCTTCACTGCCCCTGGCGGAACTCCAGATGCGAAAAAAGCTGACGAAGAAGCTAAGAAAAAAGCTGACGAAGAAGCCCTGAAAAAGACCAATGAAGATAAACTAAAACAAGAAGAAGCTAAGAAAAAAGCTGATGAAGATCAGCGTAAACAGCAAGAACAACAGCAACAGCAACAGCAACAGCAACAGCAACAGCAACAAGAACAACAACGTAAACAACAAGAACAACAGCAGCAACAAGAACAACAACGTAAACAGCAAGAAGAAGCTCAAAAGAAAGCCGCTGACGAAGAGGCTAAGAAGAAAGCTGACGAAGAAGCTAAGAGAAAAGCCGACGAAGAAGCTAAAAGAAAAGCTGACGAAGAAGCTAGAAAAAAAGCTGAAGAGCAACAACAGCAACAAAATACCGGAGGAGATATACCTCACGCGGACGGAAATGTTGTTACAACAGAGTCTTAATAAACAAAAAAAGAAGTCGGTTTCTCTTAATGAGAAATCGACTTCTTTTTTGTTATCATTTTCTTTACATATAGCTTTTCTATTTCGATATACAACTGTACTAATTGAATATACGAATGGTAATTACTCGGTTTCTTTATAATAAATGAATATCGCTCCATAAAATTAACAGGTTGTACTTCCAATTTATTCGTATTTACTTGCATCTCATTCAAACTATGAACAGGCTGCTCATTTAACCAATATATAACCGATAGAAAGTGCGCTGCAAAAAGAATCATCGGACCCTCAGCTTCTTGTTTTTTTCTGTTCCGAAATAGTATAGCAATTTCTTCATGCTTGCTTTTCCATATATTTAACACCGCTGGAATACTTGTTTCAATTTCATTCCATGGCTCATATTTTCTTTCAATATCAAATATAAAGTAAGTATTTTGTATTATCTCTTCAAAAGATTGGTCTGTGTGATACGTAATCGAATTTGCACTCTCTTTAAAAAATGGTACGCACCGAAACTCTTTCGGTATTTCTATAACTCGCTCCATCCTTTATTTCCCCTTCATTCGTTTCTTTCCTTCGCGACATATTTCTAGTAATCGACACTCTTCACATTGTGGTCGCTGCGCCTTACAGTAATAACGTCCGAAGAAAATCATACGGTGGTGTGTAACTCCCCACTCATCCATTGGAATTTTCTTCATCAATGTCTTTTCCACTTCTAACACAGAATCTTTCCATCTACAAATTGCTAACCGTTTACTCACTCTCTCTACATGCGTATCAACAGCAATCGCTGGAATCCCAAACGCTACCGAAACAACTACATTCGCTGTCTTTCTCCCTACTCCTGGTAATTTCGTCAGCTCATCACGGTCTTCTGGAACTTTCCCGTTATAATCATCTAGTAACATCCGGCACAATTTTTGAATATTTTTCGCCTTATTTCTAAACAATCCAATGGAACGTATATCTTGTTGTAATTCTTCTAAAGACACACTTAAATAATCTTCTGGTGTTTTATATTTTTGAAATAAGTTTTTCGTCACTTTATTCACAAGTGCATCTGTACATTGCGCAGATAATGCCACTGCGATTACAAGTTCAAATGGATTATCATGAATTAATTCACAATGCGCTTCTGGATACATATCCGCCATTGTATCTAAACAATAACGAATTTGCGTTTTGTTCAACATATCTTTCCTCCTACACTACTGCTCCAACCAATTATAAAAAGGCACTTTCCCAGTAAATTTCGTCTCTTGTTTTGTCGTTTGTTGTGTGCGTTGTTGATTCGCTCTAAATTTCTGGCCTTGATTTTGCGCTTGATCTACCGTTTTAATTCCGTTCTTTTTCCACTCAAACAAAATACGATCAATATACCGGAAATTAAGTTTACCACTCATAACAGCTTCACGAAGAGCCGCTTGAATTAAATTCGGATGGTGTTGATCTTGATCTTCCCACATCCCTAATGTTTCACATTCAAATGGCGAAAGTGGTCTTCCGAATTCTTTTTCAAATACTGTATATAAATTTACTTGAATTTGTTTTTGTTCTTTTTGCTCTTCCTCTATAGATTCATTCATTAAAAAGTGCAATATTTTTTCCCACAGTGGTTGTAAAGAATAACTTTCACACATCATCGCTTCAGATCTTCGTCCACCTTCTAGTGCTAAAAAACCTTTTTGGATTAAAGTCTGAATCACTTCCATGCATTTCATTTCTGTTATCGTCATCCGTTCTGAAATCTCTGAAGGAGTCGGGAACGAATTACCTGATTCTAAAAATGTGTGTACATGAAGTACTACCATAAATTCCGTCTCATTTAAACCTAGCTTTTTATAATGCATCATAAGCAATTTAGGAATCGCTATGCTTCCCTGTTCAAACCATTGTAACATCATTTTCTTTTTCATCACCAAACACCTCGTTCTCTAGTATAACACACCTTTAGCCATTTCTTTTTGCCACAATTCGTCAAAAAAACCTCCCTATATATAGGGAGGTTTTTTGCCATTTACTACAAGAAACAGACGATTAAGCCTGTACTTTACTTTTCATGAACGTATGAATTCGTTCTAATGCTTTCTCAACTTGCTCAAGAGATGTCGCATACGATAATCGAACGTTATTTGGTGCACCAAATCCTGTACCTGGAACAAGAGCCACCTTTTCTTCTTCTAATAATGCTTTTGCCCACTCATCAACTGTATCATACCCAGCTAACGCTACGGCTTCTTTTACATTTGGGAATAAGTAAAAAGCACCTTGTGGCTTAATGCAAGTGAAACCAGGAATTTGAATTAATTTATCATAAATAATGTTCAATCTTTCTTCAAACGCTTGACGCATTGTTTCTACAGGTTCTTGTGAGCCTGCATACGCAGCAATTGCACCGTATTGAGCAATTGAAGTAGGGTTTGACGTACTATGACTCGCTAAGTTCGTCATCGCTTTAATAAGCTGCTTATTTCCTGCTGCATATCCAATACGCCAACCTGTCATAGAATGTGATTTAGATACACCATTAATAATAAGTGTTTGTTCTTTTAATACATTAGAAAGCTGGGCAATTGAAGTATATTCCGCGTCACCATAAATTAATTTTTCATAAATCTCATCTGAAACGATTAAGATATCATGCTCTAAACATACTTCTCCAAGCTGTTGTAATTCTTCTTTGCTGTAAATCATCCCTGTTGGATTGCTCGGTGAATTAATAATAACAGCTTTCGTTTTCTCTGTAATTGCCTCACGCAGCTGCTTTGCTGTAATTTTGTACTCATTGCCTTCTAGACCTTCTACATAAACTGGCTTACCACCAGCAAGCTTTACTTGCTCAGGATAACTTACCCAATAAGGAGTTGGGATGATAACTTCATCTCCTTCATCAAGTAACACTTGGAATAATGTATATAATGCATGCTTGGCACCATTACATACAATAATTTCAGATGGATCATACGCAATTCCTTGATCACGAGTAAACTTCTTCACAATTTCTTGTTTTAACGCTTGTAATCCACCTGTTGGTGTATATTTCGTATGTCCTTCTAACATCGCTTTATGCGCAGCATCCATAATATGTTTTGGCGTATTAAAGTCAGGTTCTCCTGCTCCTAATCCAATTACATCATGACCTTCTGCTTTTAATGCTTGTGCCTTTGCTGTAATTTCTAAAGTTGCAGATGGTGTTAAAGCAGCTACTCGCTTTGCTAATTTCATTTGTAGTTCCCCCTACATCTATTTTTCAATGCTGTAGTGTCCAGCATAAACCCCATTTTGAAACTCTAAATAGTAATACGTATAACGATCTTCCTGATCAATATATGTAATTTCCCACAATGGAATATCGTTTTGAGCACCTAATTTTACTTTTATAATTTCTTTTGGTTTCGGCTTCGGCTCAGCACCTTCTCCTGTAGCTTGTTCAGCCAATTTTTGCAAAGCTTCTTTTTTAGAAATACCTTCGCTCTTTTTCTTCACAAGGACATTTCCTTTTTTATCAGGCACCCAAACGATAAGTTGTTCTCCTTTTTCATCTGTACCTTGTACGACTGTATATGAAGATTTCCCATTATAATAATCAACAGTATTTACCTTTGTAAGCTTTGCCTTTTCTTTCGCAATTTCTACAGACTTTGACTCTTTTGGAATTTTCTTTTCCATCGCTTTATTATAAACATATGCCCCATATATTCCGCTAGCAACGATAACGATAATGATTGTAAAGATCCACTTTTTCATTGTATCACTACGTTCTGTAAATCGTAAATACAGCTGTTTCTTTATCTTTTTCGTCTAATGCTAATCCGAACATGAGGTCCTGCTCTTTTAACGTACGATTCAAACCATCAACAATTTTATACAAGTCAGACGAATATTTAATACGCGTCGTTGATAGGACTTCGATTTTCTTATCCATGAAAAAACTCCTCCGTTACACAAAAATTTCTAATTATAGAAGAACGCAATGCGGTTACAATAAGAGTACATTCTTTACAACCCCTGCTTCATCACCCATCTATTATAGCAGGACATGTACAGCAAAAAAAGGTTTCAAATCGAAAAGCAATATATTTTGTATACAAGAAGTAAGAAAAATAAAATTCCTCCTACCCACATTTTTTACGCCTGAAGTTTAAATGTACTTCAGGCGTATTTTTCTTCCAATTTTATTCATTTGACGATTCTTCTAACTGTACTAACAATTCTTCTAACGGTCCTTCATAGAGCGGTACAGTTGGGATTGATTGTAAAAATCGTTTTCCATAGGAAGAACTTGTCAAACGACGATCTAATACAAATACAGTTCCCGTATCTGTATTTGTTCTAATAAGACGACCAAACCCTTGTTTGAAACGTAAGATTGCTTGTGGGAGCGCCAACTTATCAAATACGTCTTCTCCTTGATTTTTTAACCACTCTCCTTTTGCTTCCATCATCGGCTGATGAGGAGGGGTAAAAGGCAGACGGACAATGACAAGACAACTCAGAGCATCTCCAGGTATATCTATCCCTTCCCAAAAACTACTTGTTCCTAACAAAATCGATTTGTCGAACTCCTGGAATTTGCGGATTAGACGACTTCGGCTCTTATTATTCACACTTTGCGTTAATAATAAATATCCTTCTAATGTCTCATCATTTTTCAAATTCGTATACGCTTCTTTCAACATTTCATACGAAGTGAATAAAACGAGCATTCTACCTTTTGTAGCTTTCGCTATTTTCGCAATATGTGCCGATATAGACTCAATATATTCTTCATTACTTGCTTTCTTAATAAAAGGTACATCCGTTGAAACCATTAATTTCATTTGCTCTTCAAAACGGAATGGTGATGGAACCTTTAATGTATTGGGAGCAAAATCATGTAAACCTAGCTCCTCTTTTATATAGTCGAATGAATCATTAACTGTTAACGTTGCTGATGTGAAAATAACACTCTTTTTCTGGGTTAAAAATTCATCAGCAAATCTTTCACCAATATGAACAGGCTGCGCATATAGAACTGTTGAATGAATCGTTCCCTTCGTTTCAGTCTCCATCCATGTCACGTATGAATTTTTTTCTAAAATGAGTAATTGTAAAGATTGTGCCATCTTTCTCAACAACTCAATTAAATGCATATATTCACCTGTAACGACATGCATCTCCCATTCTAATTTACTTTGCAATATTTCAGCTTGCTTCTCAAGTGTAGTCAATAACTTTCTTACATCATACACAAATCGATTTGTTAACTCGGTAATGCTATCCCATAACTTACCTTTCTCTACTTCCGTGTTATATCGATAAATGAGTGGCATATTGCTCATCCCTTGTTCCTGCTTTGTTTGTTTAAATACGAAAGTCCGTAACATTTGAAATAGTTCATCCGCATCAAATTTCAATTCCTTCAAACTATGACTCACCATACGGAAAGTCGAACGCGATGCTTGCTCTGATTTTTTCATCATTTTATATACTTTAGAAAGTACATCATCTGTTTCTAGCGTACCAAGACGAGATAAAGCTAATTGAAAATACATGCATGAGAACTGTTCACCTAATGTTCTACTCGCCGCTTCCTCGATATGATGAGCTTCATCAAAAATAATATGTTCACATGAAGCAAATAGTGGTTCTTCACTTGAAAAATCTTGAAATAATAACGCATGATTTGTAATAACGATATCTGCAAATAATGCTTTATTCTTTGCTCTTTGATAAAAACAACGACTATACCAGTTACTTTGCATCCCGCCTGGACTATGTACATCACTACAAATACGGTTCCAAAGTAACTTGCCGCCCTCAGGAATATTCAATTCATCACGATCGCCAGTTTCCGTTTGCAATAACCACACTAAAATTTTTGCCTTTGTGAGCGCCATATCATAATTTTTCTCTTCCTCTTGCAAAGCATATTCAAATTTGTGTAGACAAAGGTAATGCTTTCTTCCTTTCAGAAGAGCTACTTCAAATGAAAATGGCATTATTTTCTTTAATAAAGGAATTTCTTTTTCTAGTATTTGTTGTTGCAATTGTACAGTTTGTGTACTTATAATGACAGGTTCTTCTTTTTTCTTTGCGAAATAAATACTTGGAAGTAAATATGCAAGCGTCTTCCCCGTACCTGTTCCTGCTTCAATCAGTGAAAACCTAGAATCTCTTAGCGCTGTATATATTTCCTTCATCATAATCTGTTGGCTTTCTCTTTTTTCAAACTTTGGCATATTCAATTCAAGTTTATCGATTGTCTTATGTAAGAAAGCATCAAATTTAGATGAGTATGTTTCACTGAGGCTTAAAGAATAATTCCGCTTTCGAAGCGCAATATTTCGATACACCTCACACTCCTCTGCCTCTTCTTTACCATGCATCATTTTCTTTAAAATATTTTCAGAAAGTACATCAGCTATATCACTTTGGAAAACATCACTTAATTCATAAAGCGATTGTAATGTGACAAGTGGTAACTTTTCAATTTCACTTAAAAATTGTAAAAACAACTCCGCTGTTGCAAGAGCATCACTATCCGCACGATGTGGTTGATCGTGCTCTAGTTCATGCTGCTTAGCTAAATCACGTAATTTATAACTATCAGCTGTCGGCAAAAGAATTTGCGCCAATTCAACTGTATCAATTTTAGGACAATGTACTTCTGTATATCCAGCTTGCCTTAATTCTTCATTTAAAAAATTCCAATCAAAGTGAACGTTATGTGCAACAAAAGCCGCACCTTGTAATAGCTCAACAATCATCGGGGCTACATCTCGAAATAACGGGGCTTGTTTTACAAGATCTTCATCAATCCCAGTTAATTCTGTAATAAATAGGGGAATCTCTCTCTTCGGATTAATAAAAGATGAAAAAATCTCTAATATCTCTCCATCTTCCACTACAACAGCTGCAATTTGGGTGATTTTATCCTTCCCATCCTTCCAGGAGTTCCCTGTCGTCTCTAAATCAACAACGACATAACGCTTACTCATATATGTAACACCTCAATTTCTTACCTATCAAACACAAAAATTATATAATGTTACTATACCACGTTTTACCTCATCTTAATGAAAAGATGCACAAAAAAGCTATCTCCTTAATTAGAGATAGCCTTCCTACTTATAATATCGTGCCAGCTTTTTCAGCACCTAACATTTCAATAATTTGATTATCATCGTCTAATACTGCAATTTTCGGCTCTTGTTTATGAATATTTTCTTCTGCCACTAAACCATAGCAAATAATAATAACTTTATCACCCGGTTGTACAAGCCTTGCAGCTGCACCATTTAAACACACAACACCGCTACCGCGCTCTCCTTTAATAACATATGTCTCTAAGCGTGCTCCATTGTTGTTATTTACAATTTGTACTTTTTCATTTTCTACAATATTTACCGCATCCATTAAATCTTCATCAATTGTAATACTACCTACATAATTTAAATTTGCTTCTGTTACAGTTGCACGATGTAACTTCGCTCTCATCATTGTGCGAAACATAGATGCTCCCCCTTATTTCCCCATTAATGTTATATTGTCAATTAATCGTACATTTTCAAACTTAACCGCAATCGCTAAAATGATTCTTCCTTCAATTTTATTTATTGCTTTTAATGAAGGATATGCATATAAATCAGCATAATCTACAGTGCCTTTCGTATACTTCTCAATATGCTCTTTCACAAGATTCATAATGATTTCCGGATTACGTTCGCCTGCCTCAATTCGTTCTTTCGCTATACATAGACTGCCGTATAAATGAGGAGCCTCTTCACGTTCTTCTAATGATAAATACACATTACGAGAACTTTTCGCTAATCCATCTTCTTCCCTTACAATATCAACTGGTACGATCGTAACGGGAATATTAAAATCAGTTACGAATCCTTCAATTACAGCTACTTGCTGTGCATCTTTCATACCGAAATAAGCACGCGTTGGCAATGTAATATTAAATAGTTTCATTAGTACAGTCGCCACACCAGCGAAATGACCAGGTCTTTGTTTGCCACATAATACGTCGGTACGCTTCACAACTTCTACTGTTGTCGTTTGTTCTGCTGGATACATCTCTTCTACACTCGGATAAAATAAATAATCAACACCATTTTCTTTTGCTACATTTTCATCTCTAACAATATCACGTGGGTATCGATCTAAATCTTCATTTGGTCCAAATTGTAGTGGATTTACAAATACACTTAAAACTACAATTTCATTTTCTTCCCTTGCCTTACGTAGTAACGTAGCATGCCCTTCGTGTAAATACCCCATCGTTGGAACAAAACCGATACTTTTTCCACTTGCATGCAGTTCGTTTGTAATTTGCTGCATCTCTTGCACTGTAGTTATGATTTTCATTATTGTTTTCCTCCGTATAACGCTAAGCACTCTTCCTCTTTCATTGTAAATGAATGTTTTTCTTCAGGAAATTGCCCTGTCTTTACTTCAGTAACGTATTGCGAAATCCCTCGCACAATCTCCTCTTGAACAGACGTATATTGCTTCACAAATTTCGGAACACGATTTACGCCGTACGAGATAAGATCGTGGTATACAAGAACTTGCCCATCTACTTTTTGTCCTGCTCCAATTCCAATTGTAGGAATTGTTAACTGCTCTGAAATAAGTTCTGCTAATTGCATTGGCACACATTCTAGCACAAGTGCTATCGCACCAGCTTCCTCACATTTCTTTGCATCTTCTATTAATTTTTTTGCACTTTCAGCATCTTTCCCTTGTACTTTATACCCACCTAGCACTCCTACAGATTGAGGAGTTAAACCTAAATGCGCCACAACGGGAATTCCCGCATTCGTTAAGTAGTGAATAGTTGATATAACTTCTCCAGCACCTTCTACCTTTAATGCATGTGCCCCGCTCTCTTGAACAATGCGACGTGCATTAATCATCGTATCTTGCAATGAGACATGATAAGACATAAATGGCATATCAGTTACAATAAACGTCTCTTTCGCTCCGCGGCGTACAGCTTTCGTATGATGAATCATATCCTCTACTGTTACTGGAACTGTTGAATCATACCCAAGTACAACCATTCCTAGAGAATCACCCACTAAAATCATATCGACTTTAGCTTCTTCTGCTAATTTAGCAGATGGATAATCATACGCCGTTAGCATTGTAATCGGCTCACCTTGCTCTTTCATTTTCAAAAAATCTGTTTTTGTTTTCAAAAACTACTCCTCCTTTATGCAGGAGAGAGGAGATGGCCGAAATCATATAAAAAACCCCTCTGGCCATAAAAGGGCAGAAGGGTTGTGTGTTAGTCGGCATTATTCATCCCTCTGTCCCAGTCCATTATTGGATCAAGGCAGAATCCAAATTATTATTTTTTCATACTGCGTAAAATAATGGTGCAGTTCGCTTTGATACTGCCCATATTCGAACTAATTATAGCAAACTCTGAAAAGGAATTGCTACATTTTTTCGAAAAAATAATTTTTTATCCCTATTACGGTATGTGAAATTTATTAGTATCTAAATGACAAAAAGAAGCTCCAAAATAGGAACTTCTTTTACTTAATTTCTATATCAGCAGAATGAATGTGGTGCACTTGTCCTTGATGATCCTCAAGTAACAATACACCATCCTCCGTAATTCCTTTTGCTAGCCCATTAATAGTTTCCTTCATTGTTCGAGCTGTAATTTCTTTTCCGATACTTACTGCGTAACTTTCCCAAAGAATTTTAATAACAGAGAAGCCATTTTTTAAATACTCTTCATACAATTTCTCTAGTTGCAAGAAAATTTGTTGCATAAGTTCCGCACGAACAATCGGCTTACCCGATTCAATTGCTAATGAAGTTGCAATTTGCTGAATTTCCTCATCAAAATGTTCTTGTTTCTGATTTGCATTAATGCCAATTCCCATAATAACCGCATTAATTTTATCTGGATCAGCTTGCATCTCCGTTAATATACCGACAGCTTTTTTACCTTGAATTAAAATATCATTCGGCCACTTAATCCCTACGTTTACACCGGTACATTTTTCAATTGCTTGCGCTACGCTAACAGCTGCTAATAAAGTAAGCTGTGGTGCATGATGAACTGGAATCGAGGGACGCAAAATAATACTCATCCAAATTCCTGTTCCTTTTGGGGAATACCATTTTCTACTTAAACGTCCTCTACCTGCTGTTTGTTCTTCAGCAACGACAATTGTTCCCTCTTCTGCACCTTCATAAGCAAGTCTCGCTGCAATATGCTGAGTAGACTCAACCGATTCTTCAAAATAAACCGTTCTACCGATACGCTCTGTTTGTAATCCTAATTGAATCTCATTCGCAGTTACTTTATCTGGTTTACTAGCAATTCGGTACCCTAAGCGGCGTACAGCTTCTAGTTCATACCCTTCATTACGAAGGTCCTCCATATGCTTCCATACAGCGGTTCTCGAACAGCCAAGTTTGTCACTAAGTATTTGACCAGATACAAATGCACCATCTGCTTCAGAAAAAACTTGTAATAACTGCTTTCTTATAGTAGATTGCATCTTTGTAGCCACTCCCTTATATCCTCTTTCTTATTAACTAAATCTCCTTGTACGATTGCTTCTTCAATATTTTGAAGCATTTCGGCAACCCACGGACCTGGCTTTTTATCTGTCCAGCTTAATAAATCATTACCAGTCACATTCATTTCTTGACGATTTTTTATCGGCAATGCATGAAATAATGATTGTACTTGCTTAACAGACGCACTATTATAACTTTCTATTATCGCTTCATATACTCTTTCCGCCATCTCAGCGATGCGAATCCCAGTTTTATAAAGAAGGATTGTATCCCACTCCTTCTCCTTTCTAGAACGAATTGCTAATAAAACCGCTACGATATCTTTAATCTTTTTATTCGAGAACTTCCATTGACGCAGAAAGACAGATGGATGCTCTTCTCCGATACAATATAGGAAAAATGCCCACGCCTCAACGTCTGTTTCGAAAGAATCCCATTTATACTGCGTAGCTTTCAAGAGTCTTTCTTCTGACATTTGCAAATATGGCAGATGAGAAAATAGCTTAGTTTCTACTAACTCTTGAAGACCATTCACACAATATGTACCGGTCAACAATTTTTCAAATTCAACTGTAATTCTTTCAATCGCTATATGTTCGAGCAAATGCCCATACGTTTCAATTGCTTGTTTCGTCTTTATTTCCAAAGAGAAACCTAACGTACTTACGAACCGAATACCACGCATCATTCGCAGTGCATCTTCTTGAAAACGGTCTGCAGCATCTCCAACCGTTGTAATTTCCTTCAGACGAATCGCTTCTTTCCCAGCAAATAAATCAACCATTTCGCCTTCCTCTGTCATTGCAATTGCATTCATCGTGAAATCACGTCGTTTTAAATCCTCTTCTAATGAACGGACAAATTGAACACTACTAGGTCTTCGAAAATCTTCATATTCGCTTTCTGTTCGAAAAGTAGTTACCTCATACGGTTCACCATTTTCTACAACAATTACAGTTCCATGCTCAAGACCAACCGGAACATGTCTTGGGAAAATAGCCATTACTTCTTCTGGTAAAGCAGATGTTGCGATATCGATATCTCCAATCGGTCTATCGATAATTAGATCGCGTACACTTCCACCAACGAAGTACGCCTCATGTCCGTGCTGTTTTAACATCTCAATAATTGAACTAGCTTTTTTAAATCTTTCCATTCTTGTCATCCCTTAGTATGTCATAATAAATCGCCTCATACTGTGAAACGATTTTTTCCGAACGAAACTGCTCATATACAGATTTCATCGCTCGCTCTCCCATATTACGGTGAAGTTCTTCATTTTCTAGTAGCTGAATTGCTTGCTTAGCTATTCCGTCTGTATCTCCAACTTCACATATATATCCTGTTTCACCATGTTGAATGACCTCTGGAATACCCCCAACCCTCGTTCCGATACTAGGCACACCACACGCCATCGCTTCTAATATAACAAGACCAAAACTTTCCTTTTCTGATAAAAGTAGCATTAAATCACTCATCGCAAGAAGCTCTGCAACATTATCTTGCTTTCCTAGGAATAAGACACGTTCCTCAATATGTAAACTTTTCACCAATTGTAAAATAGTACAGAACTCTGGTCCATCACCAACAAGAAGCAATTTCGCATCTACTTCCTTTACAATTTTGGCAAATGACTGCACAACATCCTGTACACGCTTAACCTTTCGGAAATTTGAAATATGAATCAACACTTTTTCATTTTCTCGTATACCATATTCTTTTTTTAATTGAGACATATCACGTTTGAAATAAACACGTTCATCTACAAAATTGTATACCGTCTCAATTTCTTTATCTGGTTTTACAAGTTCATTTGTTTCTTCAATTAACGAATGTGACACAGCTGTAACAACATCAGATTGTTCAATACCAAAGCGAATTAAATTATTTAACGAAGGGTCGGAACCTAACACAGTAATATCCGTTCCATGTAAGGTCGTAACAATTTTAATACGCTCCCCAATCATTTGTTTTGCTAAATATGCACAAATAGCATGAGGGATTGCATAATGCACATGTAAAATATCAAGGTTTTCTCTTTGAGCAACCTCTGCCATTTTACTCGCTAATGCTAAATCGTAAGGTGGATATTGAAAAACAGAATATTGATTTACTGTTACTTCGTGAAAATAAATGTTCGGGTACACTTTATTCAACCGAAATGGTACACCCGATGTAATAAAATGAATTTCATGCCCGCGTTCCGCCAATTGCTTTCCTAACTCTGTCCCAACAACCCCAGAACCACCTACAGAAGGATAACATGTAATACCTATTTTCAATTTCATTTACATCCCCCTATTAAATCAGCATGTAATAAAACCGGTTTCTTACTCATAAATCCTTCGGCATACAGCACTCCAACTTCTTTCCCAAACATCTTCTCCCTAGCGATTACAGTTTCAACGTATCCTTCGGTTAATGGCGTCTTAACACCATCACTCCCTGTTGAAAACTGACTTTCATACGCTTCTAACGCTTCCACCTTTTTAGAAAGGTATTCACTAATATCTATACAAAAATTCGGTTTATGAAAACCATTAATCATATAATTATAAAACGACTCTACACGGTGCGGCGAAAGTTCAGGCATATATTTACGAATTCCCGCTGAAAAGATAGCTTCTTCCACAAGTTTCGCGCAATTAGCATGGTCTGGATGACGATCTTCGTAATATGGTGCGAAAATTAGTGCTGGTTTATATGTACGAATAATCTTTACAATTTCACGTATATATTCTTCTTTCATATACAAACCACGATCTGGCATTGCTAAATTAATTCTCGTTTTTACTCCCATAATACGAGCTGCAGCCTTTGCTTCTTCTTTTCTTAGTTCTACCGTTCCATTTGAAGAAAGATCAGCTTCTGTTAAATCGCAAATGCCTACTTCATATCCTTGCTTCGTATACTTTGCAATGGTACCTGCCATGCCGATTTCAACATCATCGGCATGAGCACCAAACGCTAATATATGTAATCCACTCATAATTGTTCCCCTCATTTTCTTAACTTTCGGTAATCTAAATCTCCCCGCTCTAATGCATGCATTAGCATTTCAGCACTTGCCATATTTGTTGCTAATGGGATGGCGTATACATCACATAAACGAAGTAACGCATTAACATCTGGTTCATGCGGCTGGGCTGTTAGTGGATCCCGGAAAAAAATCACCATATCCATCTCATTTTTTGCAATCATTGCACCAATTTCTTGATCTCCACCAAGAGGACCGGATTGATATCTTGTTACAACTAAACCAGTTGCCTCCATAATACGAAGTCCTGTCGTTCCTGTTGCAAAAAGTTCATGTTTTTCAAAAATTGGTTTATATGCGTATGCGAACGAAACCATATCATCTTTCTTTTTGTCATGTGCGATTAAGGCAATTTTCATCCGTTGTCTCCCCTTTAGTCGATAATATTTTCTAAACCGTACACAAGATGATCAAGGTTCATTACTGTTTCAATTGATAGTTTTACACCTGACATAAATGATGCACGGTTGAATGAATCATGACGAACTGTTAACATTTGTCCATCTCCGCCGAACATTACTTCTTGGTGTGCAATAAGCCCTGGTAGACGTACGCTATGAATGTGAATACCGTCTACATTTGCACCACGTGCCCCTTCTAATTGTTCCGTTTCATTAGGATGCCCTTGCTCTTTTGGTACACGATTTTGGCGGATTAATTCTACTGTTTTTACAGCTGTACCAGATGGTGCGTCTAATTTTTGATCATGGTGTAATTCAATTACTTCAACATCTTGGAAGTACTTCGCTGCCATTTGTGAAAATTTCATCATAAGAACTGCACCAATCGCAAAATTTGGAGCGATAATTGTTCCTACTTCTTTTTCTTTTGCATTTTCTGTTAATTGCTTTAGTTCTTCTTCAGTAAATCCAGTTGTACCAATAACTGATCGAAGTCCACGTTCAACTGCAAGTGTCACATGTTTCTTTCCAATTTCTGGTGTTGTTAAATCTAACAATACATCTGCTTCTACTTCATCTAAACAAGTATGTAAATCCGCGTAAATAGGTGCATCTAGCGCTGGCATTCCCGGTACATCAGAAATTTTTTCTCCGCCATGCTTATAATCAATTGCTGCTACTAAATTGAAATGCGCTGTTCTTTCCATAAGAAGGACTGCTTCATATCCCATGCGTCCTCGTGGTCCAGCGATAATTACTTTAATTTCTTTCATGCGTCTTTCTCTCCCTCATCAATACGTGTCCAACGATCTTTATCACGTGTATTAAATTTATTCATTACAATGTTATGCGCTGTTTCTAAATCAATATTTAAACTATTTGCCATACAAATCATAACAAATAAAACATCTCCAAGCTCTTCCTCAACACTTCGTTCTTTCTCAGTCGTTTTCTTTGGTTTCTCACCATAATAATGATTAACCTCTCTTGCAAGCTCTCCCATTTCTTCAGTTAAACGAGCCATCATTGCAAGCGGACTAAAATAACCTTCTTTAAATTGACCGATATATGCATCTACTTCTTTCTGCATATCTTTCATCGTTTTTGCTTCCATACTAGTCACCTCTTATTCCTTCCTCTTTCATGTTAGCCAATTCATCGCGATTTGACAAATATTATTCCCTCATATCACTATTTACGACTCTTTTTAGGATAGACTATAATAAAGTGAAACTTCTTTTGCGTGATTTTTACAAAAAATCAGCCTGAACCAATCGGGCTCTTACGGCTGGTTCGACCTTTCTTCACTGTTTTACCCTCTACCAGCCGTTAGAGCGGGGTAAAGTGAAACTTCTTTTGCGTGATTTTTGCAAAAGATCAGCCTGAACCAATCGGGTCCCTGCGGCTGGTTCGACCTTTTCTTCTTTGCTTTTCCCTCTACCAGCCGTTGGGACGGGATAAAGTGAAACTTTCTTTTGCAGTTTTTCCGCACAATATCAGGCTGAACTAATTAAGCTCTTATACCATTCTCTATTTTTACTATCAACTAGAAATAACTTATTATTATGTTCTATCGTTTAAGAGGAGCAATGCAATCATTACATAATTAGGGGGATTTCTAAATGACATCAAATTTGAAGATTCGGAATATCATTTTTATTTTAATCGGTTCCGCTATTTTTTCTTTCGGTATTGTGAATATCAATATTGAAAACCATCTTGCAGAGGGTGGATTTACCGGCATTACGCTATTATTATATTTTAAATTTTCACTTGATCCTTCCTATACAAACTTAATTTTAAACGTCCCTCTATTTTTTATTGGCTGGAAATTACTCGGCCGAACAACATTTTTATACACATTAATCGGTACATTTAGCGTCTCTTTATTCCTTTGGGTGTTTCAGCGCTACGAGGTTCTCAACTTACATTTAAACTTGCAAAATGATATGACACTGGCTGCTTTATTCGCTGGGGCATTTATCGGCATAGGACTTGGAATTATATTCAAATACGGCGGGACTACTGGCGGTGTTGATATTATCGCAAGGCTAGCTCACAAATATGTTGGCTGGAGTATGGGAAAAACGATGTTTATGTTTGATGCGGTCGTTATCATTATCTCTATTCTTACATATTTATCATATCGCGAGGGCATGTATACGTTAGTTGCTGTTTTTATCGGGGCTAAGGTTATTGATTTCATGCAAGAAGGTGCTTATGCAGCAAAAGGAGCAACTATTATTTCTGATAAAAACGATGAAATTGCTTCAAAAATTTTATCAGAAATGGAGCGCGGAGCAACCTTTTTAAAAGCAGTTGGATCCTATACAAAAATAGAACGTAATGTACTATATTGTGTTGTTGCTAAAAATGAAATCGTAAAATTAAAAAATATCATTATTTCAGTAGATCCACATGCCTTTGTCGCTGTAAGTGATGTACACGATGTTGTTGGTGAAGGATTTACATTAGATGAAAATAAAAAACCGTTACATAATTAAATTCAGCTAGAAAAGCTCTGTAGCTTTTCTAGTTTTTTATTATAAATCTTTTAAGTTTCTCCAAATCCTCATAAATAAGCTCCAACAAACTCCGATTATAGAAAATAGAAGCTGGATGAAAGGTCGGAAAAATATGATATTCTTTTTCTGACCAAATAAATTCTGTACTGCTGCTATCTTTCAATCGCTGCACAGGTTGCTTTAACAATTCTCCATGAACATCCGTAATTTTATTATTTTTACCAACTAAACGCTGTAATGCAATATTACCAAGTGTGACAATAACCGGCTGCTGTATAAATTCCAGTTCATAATCTAGCAAAGGTGCATGGGCAAGTATCTCACCTTGATTCGGTGTTCTATTGTACTTCTTCTGTATTATTTCGCCATTTCGTTCCCTTTTCTCTCTCCATTTATAAGGTCTACTCCGGACCGCACTCGTAATATATACTTCTTCCCTTGTAACGTGAATACGTTCTAAAAATTCCATTAAATGTTTTCCCGATCTCCCACTAAATGGAATCCCATTATGAATTTCTGTTTCACCAGGTGCTTCTCCAACAAGCATTAATTTCGGGTTTTTAGGGCCCTGTCCACTTAAAAAACCTTCTAATTGGTATGTAGCACTACGCTCCTTCACTTGTTTAACTAAATAATATGGATATTCTATGTCCGTCACCTTCTTTCATCATTCCATACTTATCTTTATTTTAACTAGTTCTATACCCCATATTCTCTCTATTATTTCCATTTGTAACATATTATAAGATTCAATCCACAAAACAAAAAAAGACTATCAAAATTGATAGTCTTTAATCGTCGCTACGCTGCATACCAGTATAAATTAATACGAGACGTAATAATTCAAATACTGCTACAGCAGCTGCTGCTACATATGTTAATGCTGCCGCATTTAATACTTTACGAGCTTGACCGTACTCATCTGTTGATACGATACCAAGTGCTTCAATTTGTTGCATTGCGCGTTTTGATGCATCAAACTCAACTGGTAATGTAACAAGTTGGAAAATAACACCTGCTGCCATTAAAATAATTCCTAGTAACAACAAACCAGACATTTGTGCAAATACACCAATTAGGACAAAAACCCATGACATGTTTGAACCAAAATTAGCAACTGGCACTAACGAATGGCGTACACGCATAAAGTTATAATCTTTCGCATCTTGAATTGCGTGTCCTACTTCATGTGCTGCTACAGCTGTACCAGCAACTGAATGACCATAATAGTTATCTGTCGATAATCTAACCGTCTTTACACGCGGGTCATAATGATCTGACAAATGACCTGGCGTTTCTTCTACGGCTACATTGTACAATCCATTTTCATCTAAAATTTTTCGAGCCACTTCCGCTCCTGTCATACCTGATGTTGAATAAACTTGTGAATACTTGCTATAGGCACTACGTACTTTTGACTGTGCATACAACGGTATGATCAAAATGATCGCGAAGTAAATTAAATAAAACATCATAAACCTCCATTGAAGTTTTAATTATAGTACTTCTCATTCTATTTTTTTCTTCCACCGTTGTCAATAAATAAACCTTACAATCCGTATCTTTATTTATGCGTATTATCTATCTTTAGAATGCAAGTTGCTTCTCCGCTTCTCTCTCTCCCCTTTATACTTTCTCCATCCAACATACGTTAAAGTGAACAAAATAAGTCCTCCAGTAATTGTCATAAACCAAATGAGAGATGGAGCAATCTCATCTTTTTTTACTGTATGAAATATTTTTTGCAAATCACCTTTAATAATCCCTAGTTGCATTTGTCCACCTTTCGTTTTTAACATAACGTTACGAAATTCATCCAAATAAGATAAATGTGCATTTACACGCTGCGCTTCGTTTTCTGGCAGAGCAATCATTAAACTAGGATAAATAATATTAAATTCATTTAAAAATGTATTTAGCGTCTGTTGGAACTGTCCATCATCTTCTTTTTCCATCGCCTTTTCTACTTGAGAAAAAGCATTCATTATCTTTCTTTCTCTTTCCATCCAAAGTGGCTGATATTTAGATACTTGTGCATCAACAGCAAGTTGTAACGCTAACATATTATCCACTTTAACTTGCCTATCTGAATCTTCCGCGAGAGATTGTTTCGCCTTATCGTATGCTAAAGAAACGACTCTAATTTGTCCCGGAGTTACTTTTGAATTATTTTCATTCTCCTTTGATAGAAATTGCTCTGAGAAATGGTACAGTACTTGTATTGCCTTTTCATCTTCTTTTTTCTTCACTAACTGCAAAGAGTCATCTAGCAATCCAGTTAGTTCACTCCACTCTTCAGCATATATACGTACTGGAAACATTATAATTAGAAATGCTATCAGTCCAATTAATGTTCTCTTCATCCCGGTCCCCCCTATAACTACTAGTACAAAATATGTGGAATTGGACAAGAATAGAACAGAACAAAACCAAAAAATATATTATCTCTATGAAAACAAAAAAATTCTCTTTAAACAGAGAATTTTTTCTTTGAAACCCTTTTCTTTTTCACTAAATATTTATACACACCGTAGCAAAGCATGCTACCACCTAAAATCAATAATAAAATAATACATGCAGCATGCATAAAGAATTCTTCCGGTAACATTAAAATAACCGGATCTGTTTCAATATCAAACATCCAATAATCATTGCTAAATAAAAGCTTATGAAATAATACGAAACTCTTTTCAAAATTAATAGCAATTGGTAACGTAAGAGCTATTGGAAAAATAATTGTAAGAATCGCTCCATGAAGTAAAAACTTTTCTTTTTTCTTTTTTAATAAATACGCTCCTCCTAATACAACAATTACAATCGTTCCATACATTATATATTGAATCTTTACTAAAATATTTTTAACATCTACAAAATGAATGCGTCCATTTGTGGACATATCTAATGTCGGCAATTGTAATGCACCTTCATAAAACGGCGATAAATATGTAATAAGCACATCATAGTTTCTCTTAATTTCATCTTTCGTCATATCCGCTAAATCTGGAATATTTAAAAAATCAATTTCAAAATAATACAACCATTTTCCATATACAACTACCGTTGTCGCGAGAGCGAAAACAGAAAATGCTATGCTATAGGAAACTACTAAAGTGATCAATCGATCCAATATGTTTATACCGCTCTTATTTTTCTTCATTTTCTCCCCCTAAATGTCCTCACCATCATAAAGAAAACTGTTTTCGGTTCTCACGTAAGCAATAATAATATGTAATACACAGTACAGCAATACTTAACCAAAACGTAAAATAACCAATTTTCTCTACAAATAAATGCATAATCCCATATCTCGGCATTTGCCAAAATAAATAATCAATTGCATCATTATGTAATGTCCATATGCCAGCTACAGTGAAGTGCCATTTTTTTATCCGATAAAACGGAGCATATAACATTCCCTGCACTGCCATCGCAAAATGAGATAACATTAACATATATCCCATAAGGCCAATAGGGCCTTTTACATAAATCATAATTGCATTTACAACAACAGCCCAAACACCATATTTTATTAAAGTAACTATCGCTAGCGCTTCTATTAACCCCCAGTTCTTCTTCATCAAAAAAGCAATTAAAACAAAGACAAAAAAGAGAGTCGCCATAGGGCTATCTGGTACAAACGGCCAAAATATAGGTGAGGTTTCTTTTAATTGATTTCCATACCATATGAATCCGTAAATTGTACCTAATATGTTAACAACCAATAAAAATAATAGTACCGAACGTTGCCTTAACATTGCATACAAGTAAGCCAATCTGTATGTCCAACACCTTTCAAACAAAGTAATTCTTTCATCGAACTCTACTCTATTATATAGCAAACTTTCCGTCATCGTAGAGTAGAAAACTGAAACAGATTAAATTTTCTTTAGGGATGGCTTTGCTATCCCTTTTCTGTTTCAGCTTCCCCTCATCAAACCGTACGTGAGGTTTTCCCTCATACGGCTTTCCGATGCTCTTCCTTCTTTAGCTTTCAGTTTGTTCTAGCTTCCTACTTTCACGAGTGTGTATGTTATTTTCTTCATCAAGTCCTTGATACGACCATGTTTCTTTCGAACATTTCTTTTCTTATTCCAAAAAAGGTTAAGCCGTTCTAAGACGTACCAATCTATTTTACCGAGCCACTTCTGTCCAATTGAAGATAGGCTATAATAATTTTTGAATCCTTGTAGAATTCTATTTAAACCTTTCACCATCAAACAGTGCCCAGCTTAGCTGGGCACGCAAAATAAAAAGCTGACTACAGATTTTGTAGTCAGCTTTTCTATTATTTTTTATTATACTTTGCAACGAATTCCGAAAGCTTTTTCAGTTCCTCATCTGTACCTTTAAATACACCTTTAGGCATTGAACCTTTTCCATCTTTCGCAATTTTAGCGATCTCTTCTGGTTTTAAAGTTAAGTTTTGTAAAGCCGGTGCTGCCGCTCCGCCCTGTAAATTGTCACCATGACATGTTAAACAAGTATTTTTTTGCATCAACTTGTAGCCGTCATCATTTTTATCAACTGGTGCTGTTTTTACAATTGCTCCTTGTTTTTTTGCAGCTTCCCAATCGTGGTGTGCTACAGATTCCCAAGTTAAAAAAATAATCGATGCAATTGCTAAAAGCATAAACCCCGTTGCTACAGGACGCTTCAATGGTGCTCTTTCTGGGCCTCGATCTAGAAACGGAGCTAATAGTAACGCTCCAAACGCAATCCCCGGCATAATAAACGCACCAATTACAGTAAATGAGCCTGAAGCATACGAATACTTTAATAACTGATACAAGAATAAGAAATACCAATCTGGAAGTGGTATATATCCTGCATCTGTAGGATCCGCCATTCTCTCAAGCGGTGACGGATGCGCCACTGTTAAACATAAATAACCGACTAAAAAAACTGCACCAACCATCCATTCTTTTAACAAGAAATTCGGCCAAAACGCTTCTGTTTTCCCTGGATATTCAGAATAATCTTTTGGAATATTTGGTTTCCGGGCTACTGGTACCCGAGAATCTCCTACAAACTTCATCCCTTTGCCGCGATGCATAATCTCCCTCCTTTTGTTCTTTCCCCTTTAATTTAGCAATCTCTTATAGCGGACCGGAAATACCTTGTTTGCGAATCATGATGAAGTGGAAGGCCATTAAACCTAGAAGTGCTGCTGGTAAGAAGAAGACGTGAATAGCAAAGAAGCGAGTTAATGTTTGAGCGCCAACGATTTCGGAATGACCAGCGAGTAATGTTTTAATATAAGGACCAATGAGCGGCGTTTGCTCTGCAATTTGAATCCCTACTTTCGTAGCAAATAACGCTTTCATATCCCACGGTAATAAATATCCGGTAAAACCAAGACCTAACATAACAAAGAAAATAAGAACACCAACAATCCAGTTTAACTCACGAGGCTTTTTATACGCACCTTGGAAGAAAACTCTGAGTGTATGTAAAAACATCATTACAATTACGAGACTAGCACCCCAGTGATGCATACCACGAACAATTTGCCCGTAAGCTACTTCATTTTGTAAATAATAAACCGACTCCCAAGCATTTTTAATATCCGGCACATAATACATCGTCAAAAACATTCCGGACAAAATTTGAATTACTGTAACGAAAAAGGTAAGTCCTCCAAAGCAATAGACGAATGCAGAAAAGTGATGTGCCGGGTTAACATGCTCAGGTACTTCATGATCAGCGATATCACGCCATATCGGTGTAATATCTAAACGTTCGTCCACCCAATCATAAATTTTATTTAACATCTACTTTGCACCCCCTCTTGGCTTCGCTTTTCCTAAATACAGCGTTCCATCTTTCACTTTAGACTCGTACACATCAAGCGGAGCAAGAGGCGGTGTGCCTTTAATGTTCATCCCATCTTTTGTGTAACGTCCCCCGTGACATGGGCAAAAGAATTGATTAGGATGTGCTTTGTCCGAATTCCAGTTCACTGTGCAACCTAAATGTTTACACACTGGAGAAAATGCAACAATGTCTCCGCTTTCATCTTTATGCACCCAAGCAGATTTTGGCTCTTCAGACTTGTACCATCCGTCAACCTGCTTCACCTTAAAATCGAAGCGCTTCGGCTCTGTTGTAATATCCTTTACTTGTCCAACAGCAACCATATCTGTTCCCACTTCTTTTCTTAACACCGGATCAAGCGCAAACCTCGTCATCGGCATTAAAATACCCGCCGCCATAAAGCCTCCTACCCCTGTAAGTGTGTAATTTAAAAACTGTCTTCTTGACACACGATGTTCTTTCTCGCTCACGAAAATTTCCCCCCTCTATCAGAAATTGTCCCCTCGTGAAAAAATTATATAAAAAATAAAAACTAGGACACTATCATGATATAATACCCTCTTGCATAGGTCAATATCATACTACTCATAATAATAAGAACTTTCTGTTTATTGTTATTTTATCCATCTTTCTTCCAACATTTCCATAATATTTTTTATGTGTGCACGAATAACTTCCCTTTTCGCTTGGTCACTAAATTGCTCTAATGATAACGATGGAAACCAAAATAAATCACCCTGCACATCTCTCATATCTTCTTTCCATGAAAAGTCACTTGTCACATAGGCAATATGCTTAAAACCTTGCCTTTTTAAATGATCTGTCCATTCTTGCAAACGGTCTTTTTCATTCTTTTGGCTCTCTACCAAATACGTAAATGCGGGCAGTAAAAGCACTCTTCCTTTATACTCCCTTTCCAACTCCATACTCAAAGCCTCAATAAATTCACCTTGCTCTACAACCATTTTCATCCCTTTTGCTGCCGAAATAGACAAAAGGGGTATAATCCCTGTATCTACATACTCCCTCGCTTGCTCAAACTGTTCTACATCTTTTACAATCCATTTCACCTTTTCTCCCCTCCTCCATTCGAAATAACAGAACTTTCACTTTATATATATTAAACCATACTAAAAGAGGTAAAAAAAGAAAAACTACCTATTATTAAGTAGTTTTTCTTAAAAAGTCTGAATTTCGTAAAGATTACATAATCAAAATGAATTCTATAAAATTTTCAACTCTGCTGTTAACCTATGAAATGCTTCCTTATCTTGCTTATCCAAAGCTTCATCAATTTGTTTCAAAAGACGTTCTCTTCTAAATGAGAATACACTTTCTTCTAAAAATCGTTCTGCAAGCAATCGATCTTTTTCATTCACTTCAATATGCTTTGGCAAATATGGGTTTTCTTCTAATACAGCTACATAGTTTGCATTTTGGAACGATGATTTAAAATTAAGCTGAATATAAATATCCTCATCTCGATTCAAACGAATATCATGAAACGATTTTTCTGCATCTGTTGTCATTACATTTTGTTTGAAAAAGTGAAACGGTGTGTCTTTCACACAATTTGCTGACATTACTAAGCCACGCGGACAATATTTTGCATGTTCTACGAAGTGGACTTTATGCATTAATTGATCGTGACTCATTAAATAATTCAAAATCCATACACATTCACGCTGTTTCAGTTGGTAATTATTCAAAAACCATTTTACAAAATCCTTCTTCTCGTTTACAGAAACAGGGGTATTCATAGCGATTAAGTCCCTCCTCTGTCTTTCTCTTTTCTTTTTAGATTCAAGAAGCGGCATTCAGTTTCCTTCCAACTTATGAAAAATCCTCTAAATTATATAACAATTCTTCAATATGAATTTGTGTCGGGTCTAGTTGTATTAACTGCGTAAATACTTCTTTCGCCTCTTTTCGCATTCCTTCTTCTAATAAGAAATAACCGTACTCTTCCAAGAAATCTGGATGATTCTTAAAAGAAGTATATGCACTTTCATAGTGTTTTAATGCATCCGAATACATTTCTAATTGTTTTTTTGCAAATGCAAGATCCCAAAGTAGTTGTGTATCTGGTTCTCCACTGTCAATTGCACGCTCTACAACTGCAATTAGCTCTTCGTATTTCTCTTGTTCTTTTAAAATATACGCATATTTTAATATCGCACCTAAATGTCCCGGATCTAGCTCCAGTGCTTTTTGAAGCACTTCTTCTGCCTCCGCTATTTTACCTAATTTCGCCGCAATATTCGCTAATTCTACATAGAAAGGAACAGACAGCTCATCTACTTTAATTCCTTCTTGAAGTGTTTCATAGCTTTCTTGAAGCATGCCTTCTTTTTCATAGCTTTTCGCTAAATACATGTATAACGATGCGTATTCAGGATCTAATTCTTTTAATTCTTGCCAAGCACCAATTGCTCTTTGATATTCTTCTCCTTGGTATAATGTGAAGGCATATCCAAATAATGAGTGAATATCTTTTTGCTCTTCTAACCCCGCTTCATAGTAAGAGATTGCCTCTTCCCAGTTTCCAATAGCACTTAAAGTTTCTGCTAGACGAAGCGCAATGACAACACCACCCATAGCTTCATGTTCTGCTAGTAACGATTCATAATAAGTGATCGCCTTTTGCTCTTCACCTTTACTACTATATAATTCTGCTAACCCAAACGTAATAACAGGTTCGTCTGGCATCATTTCTTTCGCCTTTAATAGTTTTTGTTCTGCTACATCATCAAAACCTTGCATTTGGAATAAATCCGCTACAAGTAATAACGATTGAACATATAAATCATCGTTTTCTGGAATATCATGAAGCACTTCAATCGCTTCATCTTCTTTATCTAAATCAATATATAATTCTGCTAAAAATACCGTAAATTCACTTTCTTCCGGATATAGCAAGCGTAAGTCTTCAGTAATTGCTAACGCCTCATCCATAAACCCAAGTGTATGATAGTAACGAGCGATATCATACTTCTCTTCATCATTAGCAACTCGTAGTTGTTCTTTTAATAATTGTAATCCTTTTTCTGCTTCACCGTTTTCAATATAAGAAACAGCCTGTTCAAACTTTTGCATAAACGTCTCCTTTAATTCAAAAAATATTCTCTTCTGTTCATTTATCATAAGCAACTAGGTGTAAGAACGCAACCTTTTGAGTGAGCTACCTCTTCCTATACTTTCTCTCATAGCGCAGCTAATTGTTCGAAAAATTCCGGATACGATACAGCGACCGCATCACTATTCTCTATTTTCACTTCTCCATCTATAATACACGATGCGATTGCAAGCATCATCCCAATACGATGATCGCCATGACTATTAACAGTATTGCCTTTTAAACTTTGTTTACCATATATAATCATACCATCTGGTGTAGCTTCAATCTTCGCACCTAATTTGCCTAATTCATCTACAACCGTATCGATACGATTTGTTTCTTTTACTTTTAACTCCTCAGCGTTTTTAATAACAGTAATTCCTTCTGCCTGCGTTGCCAATAAAGCAATTACAGGAATTTCATCAATTAATCTTGGAATAAGAGTTCCACCAATTTCTATTCCTTTTAGTTTAGATGTTTCAATCGTAATATCCCCGCACGGTTCAAACTCTTCATTTCTAATATGATCGATAGAAATAAGTGCACCCATCTTTGTTAATACATCTAAAACCCCTGTTCTCGTCGGATTTAAACCAACGTTTTCCAATACAAGCTTACTATTTTGGACAATTGCACCAGCTACTAAGAAAAACGCCGCCGAAGAAATATCTCCTGGAACTTCTATGTCTGCACCTTTAAGTTGTTGTCCACCTTGTAATGAAACAGTCCGTCCATTAACATCTACGGTACAACCGAATGCACGCAACATTCTTTCCGTATGATCACGAGATTGCATAGGCTCTGTTACCGTAGTAATCCCTTCCCCTTGCAAACCCGCAAGTAAAACTGCTGACTTCACTTGTGCGCTTGCTACTGGTGAATGGTAATGCATACCTTTTACCTTACCACCGCGAATAGATAAAGGTGTATATTGTCCGTTTTCTCTACCATCAATTTGAGCATTCATCTTACTAAGCGGGTCTGTAACACGTTTCATAGGACGTTTTCCAATTGATGCATCACCAATTATCGTACTATGGAACGGCGTATTTGCTAAAATCCCAAGCATAAGACGAATAGTCGTCCCTGAATTCCCCACATCTAATACTTCTTTCGGTTCTTGTAAATTATGTAATCCTTTACCGTAAATCGTGACATCGTTACCAAACTGTTCAATCTGGACACCTAGTTTTTGAAAACATGCAATTGTACTTAAACAATCTTCTCCTAATAAAAAATTTGATACTTTCGTCGTCCCTTCCGCTATCGCTCCAAACATAACAGAGCGATGCGAAATAGATTTATCTCCTGGAACAACAATTTTCCCATTCAAACTATTTTTTCGTCCTACTAGTTTCAAACTGTATCCTCCTCACATTTTAAATAAGTTATATGTACAATAGTTCTTCTTATACGTCTACTTCTATTGTAACGTTTTCTTTCTTGAACGTGCAAACAACTCCCCTTATTGCAGTTCAAATGAAAAAGGCTCCTGTAACAGGAGCCTCCACCATTTCTTAAGAATACGTTTCTTCTTTCTTCACTTGTTCTTTTACAAGTTCCGTAAGTAATTCAATAATCTCATCATTTTCTTCTTTTAATCCAACAGTAATACGAATACCATCATGCATACCAAATGCTGCACCAGAACGAACGATATATCCTTTTTTCATTAATCGTTCGAAAGCTTCATTACCAGGTATACCAAGTTTCAAGAAAATAAAATTCGTTTGAGATGGATAGTAGAATACGTTATATTCCTTACAAAATGCATAATATTGATTTAATCCTCCGGCATTTTTCTTCACACACTCTTGTAAAAACTGTTGATCCTCTATTGCCGCTAATGCTACCGCTTGGGCGATAGTTGATGTGTTAAATGGTAGTCTTGCTACCTCTAGCTGCCCAATAAGCTTTGCATCACCAATCGCATATCCAATACGAAAAGCAGCTAATCCATATGCTTTTGAGAATGTGCGTAACACCATAAGATTTTCGTACTTTTCAAGAAGAGGTAATGTTTGCGGATAATCTTCTGCCCCAGCATATTCATAATATGCTTCGTCCATAATAACGAGCGCTGACTTTGGAACTGATTCTAAAAATGAAAGTAATTTTTGTTTTTCTACATATGTACCTGTCGGATTATTCGGATTACAAATCCATACAATCTTCGTTTTCTCATCTACTTGTTGTAACATTGCATCTAAATCGTGAATGCCATCTTTAAGTGGTACTTCACGAACTTCTGCTCCTTCAATAACAGCATGGTGATGGTATTGCGAGAACGTAGGGTTCGCCATTACAACATTTGTTCCATTATGTAGCAAAGCACGACTAATCATTTGAATGACTTCATCTAGCCCACTACCAAATAAAAGCTGTTCCGCTTTTACACCTAAATGCTCTGCTACTTTCTCACGAAGCTCAAATGCCGCCCCGTCCGGATAGAGTGCATATTGATTAGCTAACGAAGTTAATGCTTCTGTCACACGCGCAGAGCAGCCAAACGGATTTTCATTCGATGCTAATTTTACAATTTTTGACAATCCGTATTCTCTTTTTACTTCCTCAATATTTTTCCCAGGTACATATGCTCTCAAAGTTAACAATTGCTCTTTTACTCTCACTTTTCTTCCCCCAGTCATTGATATGATTTATAATGTCTTACTGTCATCTTTAATCATAACCGTTACCATTACGAGAATACCTTTAAATATGCATTTCATACCTGCTCTATGACTTTTTACACCATATCCTTTTGAAATGCTTCTAACGCAATATGAACAGTCTCATCTGAAATAGATACGACATTCACTCCCCCATATTCCTGCATAAGCACCATATGAATTGTTCCAGCATTTGCTTTTTTATCTTGTTTCATCAACTGAACGAGACGTTCTACATTCAAGTCACTTGGCATTTTTGGATAACCGTATTTCAAGAACCACTGCTTTATTTCTTTATAAGAAAGATCAACTTTGTACACTTGCTCACTTAAAAACATAGCAAATAGCATGCCAACCGCTACTCCATCACCGTGAGTAATATTCCCATATCCTAACTCTTTTTCAAGAGCATGTCCTAACGTATGCCCAAAATTCAAATGGGCACGTACACCTTTTTCTGTTTCGTCTTGCGACACAATATTCGCTTTCACAGGAATCGCCTTCGTTAATATATGAATTAACTTTTCATCACGAAGATCCGTTAACGTTTGTACTTCTTCTTTTAACCAATGATATAGCTCTACATCACCAATAAGAGCATGCTTTATCACTTCTGCATAACCTGATCGCCACTCTTTTTCAGGAAGTGAATGTAAAAATGGCGTATGATATACAACAGCTTCTGGCTGATGAAACGCTCCAATCATATTTTTTCCTAGTGGATGGTTAATTGCTACTTTCCCGCCTACTGCGCTATCGTGAGCTAATAAAGTCGTTGGAACTTGGACAAAGCGAATACCACGCATAAACGACGCGGCAACAAATCCAGCCAAATCTCCAATCATTCCGCCTCCAAGTGCGATGATTAAAGAATTTCTATCTAATTTATTTTCAAGAGCCGAAGTGTGAGCCTCATAGAAATTTTCAAAAGACTTCTCTTTTTCGCCACTCGGTACAACAAACGAAAATACTTTTTGCTCTACTTGCAATGCATCAACAACTGTCTGTAAATGCAGTGATGCAACAGCTTCATCAGAAATGATCATTATGTTAGATACTGCAGGATTCATTTTTTGAATAAGCGTTGTTAAGTGTGACAACGCCTCCCTTCCAACATGTACATCATATTCTTTTGATTTCGTTTGAATATGTATGTTCTCCATTAAAATCCCCTCGCATATTCATTATGTTTCTCAATATTTTCACGTATAAGATCGATACGATCTAATCCAAATTGTTCAATTAAAGCTGTTGCGAGCTCCCAAGCCACAACAGCTTCAGCCACAACGCTAGCTGCTGGCACTGCACAACTATCTGAACGTTCAATACTCGCTGTAAAAGGTTCTTTCGTATCAATATCAACACTTTGAAGCGGTTTATATAATGTCGGTATCGGTTTCATAACACCGCGCACAACAACCGGCATACCAGTTGTCATGCCACCTTCTAATCCACCTGCATTGTTCGTTTTTCTTCTGTACCCCTGCACTTCATCCCAAAGGATTTCATCATGCACTTCACTTCCAGGTCTATGTGCTGCTTCAAAACCAATTCCAATTTCAACACCTTTAAAAGCGTTAATACTCATAATTGCCGCTGCTAATTTTGCATCTAATTTTCTATCATAATGTACATAGCTACCTACTCCAATTGGCATTCCTTCTACAACTACTTCAACAATACCACCGATAGAATCACCATTTGCCTTCGCATCATCAATTGCTTGCATCATCTTTTTACCGGCCTCTTCATCTAAACAACGTACAGGAGATGCTTCTGTAGTACTTTGTAATTCCACAATAGAGTTATATTTAATATTTGCTGCCTGTACACCACTAATCTCGATAACATGTCCCGCTACTTGTATACCTAATTCCGCTAATATTTTTTTTGCAACTGCACCAGCTGCAACACGAACTGTCGTTTCACGTGCTGAAGAACGCTCTAATACATTCCTCATATCTCTATGACCATATTTAATCGCACCATTTAAATCTGCGTGTCCAGGTCTAGGTTTCGTAACTTGCCTTTTCATTTCTTTCTCTTCCTGCTCAGTTAACGGCTCTGCGCCCATAACCTTTGTCCAATGTGTAAAATCACGATTTTCAACAACAAGTGCAATCGGTGACCCCATCGTCTTCCCATGCCTAACACCACTTACAATTTGCACTTGGTCTTTCTCAATTTGCATGCGTCTACCGCGTCCATATCCTTTTTGTCTTCTAGCTAATTCTTCATTTATATCATTCGCTACTAAAGATACCCCTGCCGGAACACCTTCTAAAATTGTCGTAAGTTGCGGACCGTGGGATTCACCAGCTGTAATATATCGCATACGTTATTCCTCTTTTCGCATATGTATTTATCCCGCTACATAAAGCAGCTATATTATCTTCCATCACTCTTTAAAATACAAAGAAATTATATAGTAAATCGAATGTTTGCTTTCCCTACTTGTAATTGTTCGATTATTTTCATAATAGTAAACCTTTTACTTTACATACCAATATATCATAACAGCCCTAACTTCGTAACTGATCGAAATAAAAAAAGTGCAAGAAGAATACCCCTATTCTTCTCACACTTTTTACTATTATCACAGTTATTAAAGCGTTTACAAATTATTTCAAAATAATTAGTAAATCCATTGATTCATTAATTTTGAGTAGTCTACTAATTCTTCTTCCTTAAAGAAAATAGCAATCTCGCGTTCTGCACTTTCTAAAGAATCCGAACCGTGGATAATGTTTTTCGCAACAGTTACACCGAAATCTCCACGAATTGTTCCAGGAGCAGCTTCATGTGGTCGTGTTTTACCCATCATATTGCGTGCTGTATCTACTACACCTTCACCTTGCCATACCATTGCGAATACAGGACCAGATGTAATAAAGTCTACTAATTCACCAAAGAAAGGTCTTTCTTTATGCTCACCGTAGTGTTGTTCAGCAATTTCCGGAGTAACTTGCATTAATTTTGCACCAACTAATTGAAAGCCCTTTTTCTCAAAACGAGCTACAATTTCCCCAATGAAGGCACGTTGTACACCGTCTGGTTTTACCATTAGAAATGTTTTTTCCATAAAAAATCTCTCCACTTCTGAATTATGTATGTAATTGTATATCCCCACACACATATTAACACCCTTATCACAATTGCGCAATAGTTTTGAAATAGAGAGATTATTTTATTTTTTAGACAAAACACTAAAATTTTCGTTTTCCAATATACTTTGCGACATTTTGCAACGCATACTTCGCCTGTCCACGAGGGAGTGGTTTTATTATTTCTAATGCTTTATGTAAATAACGTTCACTAAACGAAAATGCTTTATCAATAGCTTCGCTCGCTTTAATATCATCAATAATTTCTTTCATTTCACTTGCTGTTGTATTTTCATGCACAGATGTAATTTTTTGACGAAGAACTGGATCTTCCATGGCATACAAAACAGGTAATGTAATGTTACCTTGTAATAAATCACCACCAGCAGGCTTTCCAAGCTTCTCTTCTGTCGATACGAAATCTAAAATATCATCAATAATTTGATAAGACATACCAACAAAATATCCGTACCAAAATAGACGATTTACAGTATCACGATTAGCACCAGCAGCAATCGCTCCCAACTGACAACTTGCGGCGATTAACAATGCTGTTTTTCGTTTTATCCTTCTTAAATACGTTCTTAAATTTTGATCATAGTTATACTTATCTTTAATTTGTTCGATTTCACCTTTACAAACTTCTAAAATTGTATGAGACAACGCTTGATGTGCATCTGGAATTTCTATATTTGTTATACATTCAAGAGACTTCGCAAACAAGTAGTCTCCTGTATACATTGCAATACGATCTCCCCATTTCGCATTCACTGTTGCGCTACCGCGTCGTAAAAACGCAGCATCAATGACATCATCGTGAACAAGCGAAGCCATATGAATTAGTTCTAATGCAACCGCAACATGCTTAATTGCATCTAACTTATAATCCCCAAATTTCCCTGCAAGCAAAACAAAAACAGGGCGAATCCGCTTCCCACCTGCTTCAATAAGCTGTAATGCCGCTTCTTCTACTAACGGCTGCTCCGAAGCAACTGTCTTCTTCAATTCTTTTTCTATAACATTAATATCCGATCGTAAAAAAGAGTACATAAGTTGTAACTTCATATTGTTCACCTTAACCTAAAACGTCTTTTTTCTATTTTCTATTTTGATTCTGGTTTAATACCTAAATGCATAGCTGCTACACCAAATGTAAATGGTTTCACTTGCACATTCTTAAGCCCAGCTTCTTCAAACATACGTGCTAACTCTTTCATCCCAGGGAATGTACTAGCAGATTCCTGAAGCCATGAATATTCTTTATAACTTTTCGCAAACATCTTTCCAAATAACGGCATGATATATTTAAAGTATAAGACATATCCTTGACGAAAACCTATCATCGTTGGTTGAGATGTTTCCAGGCAAATTACTTTTCCACCAGGCTTTACTACACGCGTCATTTCTTTTAATACTTGCATGTAATCCGGAACGTTACGTAACCCAAAACCAATCGTTACATAATCAAACGTATTATCTTCATAAGGAAGTTCCATTGCATTTCCATGCATAAGTTCTACTTGCTTTAATTCTAAAGCTTCTACCTTTTGTTTACCGACAGCTAGCATATTTTCGCTAAAGTCTAAACCGTAAACCTTCCCATCTTCACCTACAGCTCCCGCTAGTGCAATTGTCCAATCTGCCGTCCCGCAGCACACGTCAAGTGCCTTACTCCCGGGTTTCACATCCATAATTCGCATCGTTTCTTTGCGCCATGCCTTATGCCTTTGAAAACTAATTACAGAATTCATCACATCGTATTTATCAGAAATTTTCTCAAATACGTCATGTACTCTTTCTTCTTTTGATTGTTGCATGCTCGTACCTTCTTCCAATGTAAAGTTGCTTATGTCCTTGATTTATCTCTTAACATAGAAATTATCTCATTAACTTCTGTATGATTCTCTAAAAAATTTTCTTCTTGCTTTCTCATTTCCATAAGCCATTCATTAATAACTGTTTCCAAATTTTCATCATCATCCAATGAGATTTTTTGGACTGCTTGAAAAACAGGTGAATTTTGTTTATCAGCATACAATTGACACTCTTTTTGAAGACGATTTTTTCCTAACACATAAGTTATATATGGTTTCCAATTAGATAACTGAAAATGATCACATGTTTTTTGCAAAAGCGCAGATTCAATTATTACTACACTTTCCATTATGTCTTGAATCGTCACATGTGCTTTTTGATACAGCATAATTTTATGTTCATTAATCTCCTTAATTCCTTCAGCAAGTGCACGAATTAAGATAATATCACAATTCATTGACAATAAGTAATAGTATAGACCACTATAATAATCCCCTGCAAGAACTGTCAATTGACGACGCTTATGGAATCCACTCGTCTCTTCGTTTGCTTTATTTGATACTTTTTCATGTGTATCAAGAGCAATTTGTACAAGCATAATCGTTACGACATAATGATCAATTTGTTCTTTATGTATATTTGCACTTTTTAATGCACCGTATAACAGCGCTATTTTTTCTTCATCAATAAATGGTTCTTCAATATAGTTTATAAAATAAGGATGGCGTAATTTCTCCATCAATTTCTCTTTAATACCCGCATACCCTCCGTAGATGTCACACACAAAAAATCACCCTTGTTTTCTAATTCATAAAATTTATTATAACACATACATTCTATTTTCTATAATCAAAACTTGGCTACTTCTGCCAAACTGCCACCGAATAAAGCCTCAACTTTTATTCATACAAGTTATCTTCGTCTCTAACAACTACAAACATTCATTTACACAAAAGACAGAAGTAATTTTCAACCTTTATATTCTTGCTCTTTAACATTAAAACTATATCATTTTTTTGTATATAAAAAAAAGAAAAGCAGTTTCCCGCTCTTCTTTAATTCGTCTTAATAAACGATAAAATTTCACTACGTGCTGCTGCATCATTTTCTAACACGCCGCGCACTGCAGTCGTTACTGTTTTCGCACCAGGCTTTTTCACACCACGCATCGTCATACACATATGCTCTGCTTCTACTACTACCATTACACCATGCGGCTCTAGTACTTCCATAATAGAGTTAGCTACTGTTGATGTAATACGTTCTTGTAGTTGCGGACGACGCGCAATTGTGTCTACAGTACGAGCTAATTTACTTAGTCCCGTTACTTTTCCACCTTGCGGAATATATGCAACGTGAGCAACTCCATAAAACGGAACAAGATGATGCTCACACATCGAATAGAATGGTATATCTTTTACTAGCACAAGCTCTTCGTGGTCTTCTCCGAATACTTTGTGTAAATGCTCTTTCGGATCCTCATGCATTCCTGAGAATACTTCTGCGTACATTTTCGCAACACGTTTCGGTGTATCAAGTACTCCCTCGCGATTTGGGTCATCTCCGATTGCCTCTAAAATAAGACGTACTGCATGTTCAATTTGTTCTAAATTAACTTTTGCCATCCGCTAGCCCTCCCGAAAAACCTAAAAGTGATACGAACACATTCTAGCATATTTATGTTTTTAAAAGCAAAAAGAAGAGTTTCCAAAAAGGAAACTCTTCTTCCCTGTTAATATGTAAGGATTATTTAACCGCATCTTTTAACGCTTTACCAGGTTTGAATGCAGGTACTTTACTTGCAGCGATTTCAATCTCCTCACCTGTTTGTGGGTTACGACCTTTACGAGCCGCACGCTCACGAACTTCGAAGTTACCGAATCCGATTAGTTGTACTTTATCACCTTGTTTTAAAGCTTCTAAGATAGAATCAAAAACAGCGTCCACTGCTTTTGTTGCGTCCTTTTTAGAAAGGGAACTTGCTTCTGCAACAGCATTGATTAAATCTGTCTTGTTCATGCCATTCACCTCCTCCCAAAGATAAGACTGTATAATGATCATAAAATGAGTCTTACTTTCATTTGTAGGCAATTTTTACAAATTCTATACTACAAAGATGTAGATAAATCATTATCAACGCCTATATTATACGATTCTCCTTTATAATTCAATATTTTTAAGGAAATTGTTACTCTAAAAATGTGAAATTCTGATGAAACTTGACAATTTACAACAAAATATTAGATAATGACTGTTTATTTTTCTATTACGTACTCAAAAAGAAAAAAATCCCTCTGCAATTAGAGGGATTTTTTTCTTATAATATAATCGCAATTAATCCGCCAGATCCTTCATTAATAATTCTTTCTAGCGTTTCTTTTAATTTATAACGAGCGTTTTCTGGCATTAGAGATAACTTCGCTTGAATTCCTTCTCTAACAATAGAGCTAAGAGAGCGCCCAAATATATCAGAATTCCAAATTGATAGCGGGTCATCTTCAAAATCTTGCATCAAGTAACGAACTAGTTCTTCACTTTGTTTTTCAGTACCGATAATTGGTTCAAATGTTGATTCTACATCCACTTTAATCATATGAATAGACGGCGCAACCGCTTTTAATTTAACACCGAACCTTGAGCCGTGACGAATAATTTCCGGTTCATCTAAGCTCATATCAGCTAATGCAGGCGCTGCTACTCCATATCCGGTTTGTTTTACCATCCGCAAGGCATCCGCCACTTGGTCATATTCTGTTTTCGCATGAGATAAATCGAGCATAAGCTTTAATAAATGATCTTTCCCTCGAATCTCTACTCCTACTACTTCTTTTAAAATTTGATCATACAATTCATCTGGCGCATATAAATCAATCTCTGCCACACCTTGCCCCATATCGATGCCAGCTAGACTCGCTCGATCAATAAATTCATATTGACTAAACTGCCAAACGACACGGTCCACATCACGAAGACGTTTTATATCCTTTACAGTCTCTTGAACCGCTTCCTGATAACTTTGGCGTAACCAATGCCCTTCATTTAGTACCATTACCCAGCTCGGAAGGTTTACATTCACTTCTAAAACCGGGAACTCGAATAATGCTTCTCGCAGTACGTTATACACATCTGTTTCTCTTAAACTCTCTACACTCATCGCAATTACTGGGATATCATATTCTTCTGATAAACTTTGACGTAACTGCTCCGTATCTGGATGGTATGGCTGTACAGTATTGATAATCATAATGAAAGGCTTTCCTACTTCTTTTAACTCATTTACAACGCGTTCTTCTGCCTCTATATAATCTCTTCTTGGAATTTCACCAATTGTTCCATCTGTTGTAATAACGACACCAATTGTTGAATGCTCTTGAATTACTTTACGTGTTCCGATTTCTGCAGCTTCATGGAATGGAATAGGCTCTTCATACCAAGGAGTATTAATCATGCGCGGACCATTCTCATCTTCATAGCCTTTTGCTCCTGGAACCGTATATCCAACACAATCTACTAATCGAATATTCACTTCAAGACCTTCATCTACTTCGATAGAAACCGCTTGGTTTGGAACAAACTTCGGTTCCGTCGTCATTATTGTACGACCAGCAGCACTTTGAGGCAGTTCATCCTGCGCTCTTTGACGGTCTGACTCATTTTCAATATTAGGAATAACAACAAGTTCCATAAATTTTTTAATAAATGTTGATTTCCCTGTTCGAACAGCTCCTACAACTCCAAAATAAATATCACCGCCTGTGCGTTCCGCAATATCTTTAAAAATATCTACCTTTTCCAAGTGATTCCCTCCCTCAATATTTTTGGGAATAATTCCACGTTTATAGTCAACTAATACCTTCTCTAATGTTGCCTATAATATCTGATATAATATAATGGTATTCTAGAAGTTCGGACAATATATCATATAATTTTGTCCAATTTCATATGACTATTTAAAAATACCTTTTGTTTGCATCGCAAGTTGTATAACATAAAAAACCTTTCTTCTAGAACTTATTCACTAAAAGAAAGGTTCATGACTTATGATTTCAAAAAAATTGGTTCTCCATTTTTTACTGTATACGGCAAAGAGTATGCAGGAACAAACGGAGAATCCTTCGATAGTATACTCCGGATATCTTCACCTTCTTTAAATTGTCCTTCATTTTTTTTCAACGCTTCATATAAGTCGATTCTATAATCAACAAACAATTCTCCTTTTTCATTAATTACAAGAGGGAGACCTTTTCCTGAGTACGGACTTGTCACTTGTGGTACATCTTTATATCCTAGTTTTTTGAAGTCTAATTCATAAACACCATCTGTGATCACTTTTTTAAAAGGTGGATATTGATGTTCATCACGATACATTCTTAGCTTCAATGCCACTTCTTGAATTTGTTCCGCCATTCTCACATCAATTAACTTTACTGTCGGATTTTTTTCAACATCTATTAATACATATTGATATACTCCACCACTTTCATACGCATTCCCTGGTGCCTCTTGTATGTACCTTGGAGCAATTTTTTGAAAATCAATTGGATACTTCTGATAAATCGGCGTACTCATATCACGCGTCTTAATTGGTAATAAACCATCCGTTTGCTCCTTATATGTATTAATGGCTTTTTGTACAACTTGCAACTGGTCTTCATAAGGAATAGCACTTTGTTTCATATTTTCTCTTGGATACATACACCCTGTTAAAATGCTCATGCAACAAAATATTAAAATAATATGGATTTTTTTCACTGACAATCACCTTTTCATGCTAGTATGGACTGTTGCTTTTGTAACATTTACCGACTACACATCCTTTATTGCTCAATAGGGCCACTAAATACAACAAGGAAAATAACAATTCCCGATACAATCATGAGGGTGTACGCTACTAAAGCTGTAATCCCTTTCAAAAATTTATTCTTCATTTTATGCCTACTCAATAAAATAAAACTTACTGCAAGAAACATAAATCCAATTGCCCCTAAAGCAAACCACATTTTCATAAGTCCTTCCGACATATATACACCCCTTTACTTTCAATCTATTTTTATACTATTTTAACAAATTAAAATCTTTAAACAAATAAAAATCATCATTTTTCCGTGAATTGATGATTTTTATTTAAAATAATAAAACCGAAGCACGAAATGATGCGCTTCGGTTGACCAAATATGCCCTTAACAGCTCTATTCCCATTCTTTCATAACTATCATATGCATTCTCTAAACTCTTTGTTTCTCATAATTTATTTTTTAAACATTTTACTTAACGAACCAAAATCCGCCGGCATATTATTGTTAATAATCGCTTTTACAATTTGATCCTCTTGCTCTTTCGGCACTTCGCGTCCTGCCATTAGAGCAACTTGATGAATCAATTGGCGAAGCACTGTCTCATCACGTAAGTTCGCATTTTGAACAGACGACGCTAATTTAAAAATATCTTCTTTGTTCACTTTCGCTTCTTTTTCAATGTTATTAAAAATGTTGTTATCCATTCTTTTCACCCTCTCCTCAAGTTACTCTTCATCCTATGCAGAGATGAAAAATTGGTGAAAAGACCCATAAAAAATAAAAAACGGTAGAAGTACGAAATGTACTTCTACCGCTTTCTTTATAACAAATCAGGTATCGCTTCAACTTCATGTTTTCGAACACGTCCCATCAATGAGCCTACTGCGTCTTTCACATTATTCCCATTGAACAGCACGTCATATAAAGCAGCTGTAATCGGCATTTCAACTTCCATTTTCTCTGCCAATTCATGAGCAGCTTTCGTTGTTCTTACACCTTCTACAACCATACCCATACTTTCTAGCACTTCTTCTAAAGAGTGCCCTTTTCCAAGCATATTCCCAGCGCGCCAATTTCGGCTATGCACACTTGTACAAGTTACAATTAAGTCTCCCATACCAGTTAGACCAGCAAACGTTAACGGATTTCCGCCCATTTTTCTTCCTAAACGAGCAATCTCTGTTAAACCACGTGTCATTAATGCCGCTTTCGCATTATCACCTAATCCAAGCCCGTCAGATATCCCCGCAGCTAGTGCAATAATATTTTTTAAAGCACCACCAAGTTCAACTCCAACGATATCTGGGTTTGTATATACACGGAAATAGCTATTCATAAACAAATCTTGTACTCCCTCAGCCGCTTCCATACGCTTTGCTGCAGACGTAACAGTTGTCGCTTGACGCAATCCAACTTCTTCAGCGTGACTCGGCCCAGATAGTACAACAACATCCTTAATCAAGCTCTCTGGAATTTCTTCCTCAATCACTTCCGAAATACGTTTTGACGTACCTGGTTCGATTCCTTTACTTGCATGAATCCAAGTAATTGGCTCTGTAACAATTTCTTTCATCTCTTGCAATACGTCTCGGTACGCTTTCGTCGGTACTACTAGCAGTACTGTATTTACATCTACTAATGCTTCTTCTAAAGAAGAATAGGCTACGATTGTGCTTGGCAATGTAATCCCTGGAAGATATCTACTGTTCTCACGCTTCGTATTAATTTCATTCATGAGTTCAGGACGGTTTCCCCAAATACGTACATCATGCCCATTGTCAGCTAATACCATCGCTAACGCTGTTCCCCAGCTACCTGCTCCTATTACTGTGATTTTTGTCATAAAATCACATCCTCTCCATTAGTCTCTTGCTCTAGCGATAATGTGAATCGGCGTTCCTACAAAACCGAACGCTTCACGTAAACGGTTCTTTAAGAAGCGCTCATATGAAAAGTGCATTAATTCTGTATCGTTTACAAATATAACAAATGTTGGTGGTTTTACCGCAACCTGTGTCGCATAGAAGATTTTCAGACGGCTACCATTATGTGTCGGCGTTGGATTCATCGCTACCGCATCCATAATTACATCATTTAATACATTCGTTTGTACACGGATGCTATGGCTTTCATTTACCTCATTGATAACCGGTAATAACGTTTGTGTACGCTTTTTCGTTTTCGCAGATAAGAATACAATCGGTGCATACTCTAAAAATTGGAAATGAGCACGGATGTTTTCTTCAAATGCTTTCATTGTTTTTTCATCTTTTTTCACTGCATCCCATTTGTTTACAACGATAATAACAGCTCGTCCTGAATCATGAGCATATCCAGCGATTTTTTTATCTTGCTCAATAATTCCTTCTTCTCCGTCTAAAACGACTAAAACAACGTCAGAACGTTCAATCGCTCTAAGTGCACGAAGTACACTATACTTTTCTGTACTTTCGTATACTTTCCCTTTTTTACGCATACCAGCTGTATCGATGATTACATAATCTTGATCATCTTTACTATATGGTGTATCAACAGCATCACGTGTCGTTCCCGCTATATTACTTACAATTACACGTTCTTGACCAAGAAGTGCATTTACAAGTGATGATTTCCCTACGTTTGGACGTCCAATTAAAGAGAAACGGATTGTTTCATCGTCATACGCTTCTTCTTCAATCTTTGGAAAATGATTTGCTGCTTCATCTAACAAATCACCAAGTCCTAAACCGTGTGTACCTGAAATCGGGAATGGCTCGCCAAATCCTAATGCATAAAAATCATAAATATCACTACGCATGTCTGGATTATCAACCTTATTTACCGCAAGTACAATTGGTTTTTTAGAACGGTATAAAATTTTAGCAACTTCTTCATCTGCTGCAGTTACACCATCGCGACCATTCGTCATAAAAATGATAACATCTGCTTCATCAATCGCTACTTCCGCCTGTTGACGAATTTGTGTCAAGAACGGCTCGTCTCCAATATCAATTCCACCTGTATCAATAATGTTAAACTCATGATTTAACCATTCTCCCGCACTATAAATACGGTCTCGCGTTATACCTGGTATATCTTCTACGATTGAAACTCTTTCTCCAACAATTCTATTGAAAATAGTAGATTTCCCTACGTTCGGGCGGCCTACTATCGCTATTACTGGTTTCGGCATATACTTTCATCCTTTCAACTTGCTTCTGTTTATTATGTAAAAAACCCTTCTTTGTGCAAGAAGGGATTTGCATTCCAGAATATTTCTCAACGTATCAAAACACCTCACATTATACCACACGTTACTAATGTTTCACAATAATATATACATTATCTTGTAAGCGATGTGCAATACCATCTAAAATAGCCTCTAAATTATTTGCAACAAATTCCAGTTCCTCTGTCGACTCGCAAATAAATAAAGGGGCACCACCTGCAAATTTCTCTGGCGTTGTTGTAATGACTGCGAGAATAACACTTTCTAACATCATCTCTTATCTCCCCTTCCTTTCGGAGCTTCTGATGACATATGAACAGCACTCTCTAATGTTGGTACATTTCCGATTACCCCTATCGCTTTTTCTGCATCTTGATCTTGCGGCAGAACAAAAATCCCAACTCTCCCATCCTCTAAATCACGCTTCGCTAACGGTACAAGTGCCGGCGTTCCAGAATCTCTATATATTCCTAAAGCAACCGAAACATCATGTAAAATAGCTTGCCGTTGTCCTAAGTTTGAGATTGTAACCATCGCATCTATCGATTTCGGTTTTAAAATAAACCCCATTCCATATTTCATAATTTCTTCTTGCCTTGCTGGCAATCCAATATTCATAATGTAAATATTATCAATATAAAGTCCCGCTCCTTCAAAACGAAGTGGAACGTGCTCTATTTCTACAAGGTCATGAAGTCTTTTACCTGACATTAATTTTTTCGCAATGAAAAAACTTACTATACCAGTAATTACCCCGGCAATCCATGAATCGAATCCTATATACGCAAACGTTGTTACAAACGACGTTAACATCGCCAAGTAGTTACGACTTTCAAATACTAATGCAATTCCTTCAATGTATGTATTACCACGTGGTACGAGCTCATATCCATCTAATTGTTGAAGCGTATTTCTTTCCATATTGCGCACATCACGAAATTGCGTCGCTGCTAACGTAAGAAATGTAATTGCAGAGAAATCTTTTTTCAAAACAGACGGAATCGCAATTGCTCCTAAGGCAGCCGCAATTAATCCCATCGCGATATGAATAATTTTCCCGTGAAGCCTCGTCGGATATTGCCTCGTATCGGTACGAAGCATTAACAACCTAGTTATTGTACCTGCAATTACGCCACATAAAATAGCTGGTGTATATTCAGTCATGTATTACCCTCGCCTTTCTTTTACGTGTTTTCCTCTTAAATTGTTCCATATATACCGATGCCTTTGTAATCCAAAGTAAAATCGCCATAAATAAAGTGGAAACAGCAGCAACATCTAAAAAAGCTAAACTGCCGTATTCATAAGGAAAATGTAATTTACGAAAAATCAGCGTCACCAATAATTCTCCTTGTAACATCCCTATATATAAGGAGCATAATCGTAATATGCGATCCCCGTGCAATAAAACCGATGCATACACAAGTGCACCACTTAACAGCAACAACCTATCAACCACAATCCAAATTGGATCATATACTTCTAACAAATGAAAGCTTGTATATAACATTGCAATAATAAGTGCCGAAAGTAAGGTATATAATTTTTTCCAAATAGAATATAACGCGATACCTACAAAAGAAATAATACAAAGCAAAAGGGCATTTACCGATATCGTGAAAGAAGCAATCGTCACATTTAACGGAGAACAAATAATAAAAATTAATATACAAGCACTTATCTTCCAACGAATAGATTCCTTTTTCATAAAAAAGGTCACGACAATCCACCCTATCCAAGCAACAAAATAAAAAGTACTCCCATCCATCATTTCACCTCCTATGATTTCCATTATGGGAACTTTTTATGAAAGTTAATCCTCCTTTTCTTTGTGCATAGTTTTTCTCATAACAGCAAAACTTTTAATAAGGAGGTGTAACTCACAATGGGTAAAGATCGCCAAGAACGAAAGCTAAGAGAATCACGCCGCGTTGAATCTGATCGCGACCAATCACTTCAATATCCCGGTGCAACAAGTCTTGATACACCGGAGCAAGCTCGAAAGCAGAATCAGCATTAAATAAAGTGAAACCTCAGTGGGGGGGTATCCATCCCCACTGATTATTAGCTCACACCAATCAAGTTGCCCTCAAATAGGCAATACAAAAAGACGGTTTCGATATTGTACGAAACCGTCTTTTCACACAATTATTTTATTTATTTCTACTCGTAATATAATTCTTTTGTTTTCGCATTATAAACCCTATCACTCAACGAGGCATCAATCGTAACTACACCTGTTGGTTTTTTAGAATATGTAATAACATAATACGTATGTAGAGAAGGATTTTTACTCTTTTTACCTCTACACGTACATAATCTGTCTCTCCTATCTCATTTAACTTTCGCTCAACCTCTTTTTTCGCACCTACAATATATTCTTTTTCTCCTTTAATTTCCCTACTCACAATGGTATATCCTTGATCAGAAAGTAATACTACTTCAGAATTACTTAAACTCACTTCATTTGGTATATTAAAATAATAATTTGCATACGAATCTTCCGATGGATTTTTGTCTTCTCCTAATTCCCTTGGCAAAATTAGTGCTTCTATTCCACTTCCTGCATTCACCGTTGGATTCCTATACAATTTATTCCCGACTGCGATTGTAATATTCGCCGTTTTAATTGCTGATTGTGCTGTTGTTGAACTAGAATCTCCTTCTCTTACATTTGAAGTTAATGAAATTTCAACCTTTTTATTATATCCAGAAACCGCTGTATCTTCTCTTATATTTCGTGCATGGATGTTAACATCTTCACTATTATATGTAATGCGTCCTATTGTATTTTTACTATTTGAAGATACATTATCTCCTTTTTTATTAACATCCTCATCCCCTAAATTATCGTAAATTTTTCCTTGTTTCTTTTGACTCTTAAATAGCAATCTCTTATCTTGTTTTATCGCTAACCAGCTATATAGAGAAGAATACTTTCTTACTTTTACCATATTTTTTCGCACGATATTTATATATACTTTTATTATAATGTAAATTCTCTCTTTTTTCCATTTATAGAATTATATAGAATGATAACTTCTCGCCCTCCCTCTTCATTTTACGAAAATAAAACGCAAAAAAATCAACCGGATGGTTGATTTTTTATCGCCTACTATAATGTGCAGTGTCAATCCCTCGCTGCGCTAACCAATGGTACGTTTCACCTTTTACAACAAGAGGTACAGATTGTAACTCTTCTATCGTCTTCACGCCAAGAGCTGTCATAATAAATTTTAAATCTGTATGTAAAAGATCAATTTCATCCACTAAATCCTCAACACCATCTTGCATTAAAATACGTAAAAAGTATCCAGCAAACGCAGTTGTATTCGCCCCTAATGCGATTGCCTTCGCCACGTCAAGTGCTGTTTGTATACCCCCAGATGCAATAAAAGAGAGGTTATTATTTGTAGAGGTTGCTTCAATAATCGAGGTAGCTGTTTGTATGCCCCAGTTATTAAAATAAGAAAGTATTCGCTGTCTTCTTTCATTTTCAACAGCAGCAAAATTCGTACCACCTTGTCCGCCAATATCAATTGCTGTTATACCTATATTCGCTAACTGTTGTACTGTTTCCTTACTCATTCCAAAACCGACTTCTTTTACGATGACAGGTACTTTACTTTTTAAAACTATTTTCTCAATCCGCTGAAATACACCAGTAAAATCACGGTCTCCTTCTGGCATCGTTAACTCCTGTATGACATTTAAATGAATTTGCAGTGCATTCGCTTCAATCATATCAACGGCACGCTCTGCCTGTTCGACAGTTGCCTCACTTCCTAAGTTTGCGAAAAAAATCCCATTCGGATTTACTTTCCTAACAACTTTATACGAAGCCGCTTCACTTTCATCTTTTAAAGCTGCCATTTGCGAACCTACAGCCATAGCAAGGTTATGATGTTTCGCTACATATGCTAATTGCTCATTAATATGTAATGTTTGCTCTCCTCCACCACCAGTCATCGCATTGATAAAAATCGGCGAACTTAGTGAAAGTTCGCCGATTTTTGTTTCACATGTTATAGTGTCATAACTTGAATTTGGCAAGCTTTGATGCACAAAATCAATATCATGAAAGCCATGCGTACGAGACTGACCAGTAGAAAGAGCATATTCAATATGATCTAATTTACGTTTTGCCCTTACCACTTGTACCCCTCTTTATTTCTTTAATTTTTTCAGTTGTTCACCAATAATATCACTTAACTGGAAAGTAGCCGAATCAGCATTTGGCTCATATTGGCTATAATCTTCTGTTACATTATTTTCTTCAAGCGTTTCTTTTATGCTTAAAGAAATACGTTTTTCTGCTACATGGACTTCAAGTACTTTCACTTTTACTTCTTGTCCCATTTCCAATACTTCATTTGGATTTTTCACGTGACGATTTGCAATTTGAGATACATGTACAAGCCCTTCAACACCAGGTAAAATTTCAACAAATGCACCGAATGTAACAAGGCGTTTTACTACTCCCTCACGAATATCTCCAGCTTTTATTTCGCCAGCAACATTTTCCCAAGGTCCTGGCTGAGCTGCTTTAATTGATAAAGAAATACGTTGCGTATCAGCATCAACAGATAACACTTTTACCTTTACCTTTTGACCTTGCTCTAATACCTCAGAAGGTTGCTCTACACGTTCGTGTGAAATTTGTGAAATGTGAACTAAACCGTCCACACCACCAACGTTAACGAAAGCACCAAAATCCGTTAATCGTTGTACTGTTCCTTCAACAATATCCCCTTCTTTTAACGAAGAGATTGCTTCTTTTTTCTTAGAATCTAGTTCTAGTTCTACTACCGCTTTATGTGAAAGAATAACACGATTTTTTTCACGGTCTAATTCAACAATTTTCACCGCTAATGTTTTTCCTTTATAGTCAGCAAAGTCTTCTACATAATGTACTTCTACAAGTGAAGCTGGGATAAAACCACGAACACCAAGGTCCACAACTAACCCACCATTCACGATATCTTTTACAATAACATCAAATACATGACCAGAATTAAATTTTTCTTGTAATTCTACCCACGCTTTTTCTGCGTCAACAGCTCTCTTAGATAAAACAAGATCATCATCTTCTAATTTAATAATTTTCAATTCAAGTGTTTGATCTAATTCTACAACATCGCTTGCTTTTTCAATATGAACGTTAGCTAATTCACTAATCGGAATTACGCCATCTGTTTTGTATCCAACATTTACAAGAACTTGTTTCTCTTCAACTTTCGTTACAGAACCTGTAACAACGTCACCAACTTGTAATTCTTTTGAATTCATAACTTCTTCATTCATTTTCTCTACCATGGAAATACCTCCCTACAGAATTGACAAAGCATTTTTATGTATATACGAAATGAAAACAAATGTTTTCATTTGCATGTTTAAGAATTTATCATCACATATTCTGTTTCAATACAGCTCACAAGAAACTATATTAAATCTATATAAATAGTATACAGCAAAATCATCTTGAAGAAAGTATGATTTGAAATATAATAGCGAATATATTCTGACAGTTTTTTTCCTCTGTAACTAACTTCTTACAAATTAGCCCATTTGTCAAGAAAAGAGACTTATAATTCACTTATCCTTTACAATTCAAAAAAAAAAGAAAGAGGATAGTCCTCTTTCTTTATTTCGCAAATACTCCTGAAACAATACCCATAATTTTTTGGACAACTTCTTCAATTGATAAAGAAGTTGTATCTAATTCCAATGCATCATCAGCTTTTTTCAAAGGAGAAACTTCGCGTTCTGAATCTAATTTATCACGCCTAGCAATTTCTTCTCTTAACTGCTCTAAATTAGAATCGAAATCTTTATTCATATTTTCTAAATGTCTTCTTTCCGCTCTTTCTTCTACAGAAGCAAGCATAAAGATTTTCACTTCAGCATCCGGTAGTACATGTGTACCAATATCACGGCCATCCATTACTACGCCGCCTTTTTTAGCTAATCCTTGTTGACGACGTACCATTTCTTCACGAACAAGACGATGCTTCGCTACAATAGATACACGATTCGTCACATCTGGCGTACGAATCACTTCAGAAACATCTTGTCCATTTAAAAATACAAGTTGTGTATTTTCCCCTTGCTGAAATTCAATATTTACATTTTTTACAACTTCCATTAACTTTTCTTCATTTTCAATATCCACTTTTTGTTCAAGGGCTGCATATGTAATAGTACGGTACATTGCGCCTGTATCAATGTAAACATATGAAAGTTTTTTTGCAACAACTTTTGCCACTGTACTTTTCCCAGCAGCCGCTGGACCATCTATAGCAATCGAAATTCGTTTATCCATTGTAACACCTCATTTTTCACTTATAAAACAAAACGAAAAGCAGGTATTTTCCCCCTGCTTCTTCTCATTTGCCTCACGTCATTAAATCCTCAATAATTGTAGCATAATCCATCATAGAAGAAAATGAAAACTACTTATTCACCTGTAAGATTTCCGCCTTATTTTTCGTGACGACACCTTCGTAATAAACAATTTTCGATAAATATTTCACTGAAGATTTATGTATAAAAAGCAGTTGGACGACAGAAAGAAAAATAAATTGAATCAGTAATATACGAATTATAATTTTCTCCACTTTTTTCAAAAAAACTCACTCCTTCCCTCTCTACACTTACACATCCACTCTCATAAATTTCCATAAACAAAACCTAACCTAATAACCACTTACCGGAGCACACTTAAAGTAATTTATTTTATTGTCATTTTCTAAGCATACTTTTATACATTTTCATTGTCGAATTTACTCAAAACATGTTATGTTCTAAATGTATTTTTCAACTTGAAAGGGGTATAAGCATTGAAAAGAATCCTAGTTTTACACACAGGTGGAACAATTGCAATGGAGGAAGATAAAGAAACTGGGGTCGTACAACCAGGTAAAAAGAATCCTCTTTTAAAATTCATTCCTGATTTAGAAGGCGATGTTGATTTAATTGTCGAAGATGTGTTCCATCTTCCATCTCCTCACATGACTCCTAGCGAAATGCTACAATTGCAAGTCATCATTGACGAAAGAGTAAAACAAGACGATATTCACGGCGTAGTCATCACGCATGGTACCGATACATTAGAAGAGACAGCTTATTTTCTTGATTTAACAGTTCAAGCAACTATCCCAATCGTTGTGACAGGGGCAATGCGTTCTAGTAATGAATTAGGTGCCGATGGTCTATATAATTTCTTATCAGCTGTAAAAGTTGCTAGTAGTAATGAAGCTGCTGAAAAAGGTGTTCTAGTCGTATTAAATGACGAAATACATTGTGCTACAAATGTAACAAAAACGCACACAAGTAATGTCGCGACATTCCAAAGTCCACAGTACGGACCAATTGGCATGGTAACAAAACGTGGTGTTGTTTTCCATCATGCTTTAGTGCATCACGAAACATGCACAGTACGACAGATTTCTAAAAACGTTGTCGTTCTAAAAGCATACGCAGGTATGGATGATACATTATTATCAGCAATCGAAACACTACCAGTAGACGGAATTGTTATTGAAGCACTTGGACAAGGTAATTTACCTCCAAGAACACTTCCTAGTCTAAGGCGATTAATAGAAAAAGGCATTCCAATTGTATTAGTTTCACGCTGCTTTAACGGTATCGTTCAAGACGTATACTCTTATGAAGGTGGCGGAAAACAATTAAAAGATATGGGCATTGTTTTCACCTACGGTTTAAACGCTCAAAAGGCGCGAATTAAATTACTAGTCGCACTAGAAAACACAAACTCTCACGAAACAATCCAACATATGTTTATGCACGATTAAAAAAGAAGCTGTCGAAGATTTCGACAGCTTCTTTTTATTCTTCTCTTGATGCAATGGTTTGCGCAATCGCATCTCCATGGAATCTACCGTTCTCGATAAATATTTCATTTGCGTTATTCCCCGCAGCAATTACACCTGCAATAAAAATATTTTCAGCGTTTGTTTCCATACTACCCTCTATATAAATCGGGCGCCCTGTTTCTTCATCAATCCGAACTCCCATTTTTGTTAAGAAGCTGTGGTCTGGATGGTAACCCGTCATAGCAAATACAAAATCGTTTTGAATTGTATTTGCCTCACCATCTACTGTATACGTCAACGTATGCTCAGTAATTTCTTTTACATGCGCATGGAAATGCATTTGAATTGTCCCATTTCGTACTAACGCCTCAAATTCCGGCAAAATCCACGGCTTAATACTTGGCGAGTATTCCCCACCACGGTATAGAACTGTTACACGTGCACCCGATTTAACAAGCTCTAACGCTGCATCTATACTTGAATTTTTACCACCTATTACAACGACATCTCGATCAAAATAAGGGTGTCCTTCTTTGAAATAATGAGCTACTTTCTCAAGTTTCTCACCAGGTACATTCATATAATTTGGATTATCATAATATCCAGTTGCGACAACAATATATTTCGCAACATATATTTCTTTGTTTCCGTCACGCTTCGTCGTTTCAACTTTAAAAACATCACCATCTTTTTGAACTTGTTCCACTCGTTCAAATGCATTTACACGTATAGATTTACGCTTTACTACTTCACGATAATACGCAAGCGCCTGATTACGAAATGGCTTACGATTTTCTGTAATAAAAGCAACTTCACCAATTTCTAATTTTTCACTAGAGGAGAAAAATGTTTGATGAGTTGGATAATTATAAATTGCATTTACAATGTTTCCTTTTTCGATTACTAACGGATTTAACCCCACTTTTTGCAACGAAATCGCCGCTGCTAATCCGCATGGACCGCCTCCGATAATAATAACTGTTTCTTTTTGCATACTTAGTTCACTCCTAGTCTTCTACCTCTGCTCTATTTATATAAACAAGAAAAAACCTACTTACAGCAGTAGGCATCTATCTTTATTGTATTCATTTTTCATATATTTGTCATCTAAACGAAACATACATCCGATAGACATCTGCTAAAAACTGCTGAAATTTAATTCCTTGTTGCCCTAATACATTCTCAGGATCGATTTTCCGAGTAGGATCCAACGTTTTGTGTGACACAATAGCCTTTTTAGGATTTAAACCGAAATTTTGACATAAATAAGCGTGATACCACGTAAAACGAGTATACGCCTCCCAAAAGTTTACGTCGCCACCATAGCAAAGTTCAACCCCAATTGCAGCCTTATTCGCATCATAACCGAATAACTCATTATCCGTTGGCACATTGTATCGAACATGGTACGCAACTTCATTTATAGGGACAATTTCTAATATTGTTTTATCATCAATAAATGTATGCGCTGAAGCTTTCGGTTGTATTTCATTAAAGTAATCCCGATTTCCTATCGCATTGCTACCAGGGTTCCCCGTGTCATGACTTACAATAAATCTTACTTTTGAAAGAGGAATTCCTGGTCGTGAATTTCCATACCCAATATAGTTACGCTCTATAGGGAACATCGCCATTACTACCAACTCCCGCTCTAAAAAATTACCTTACTTCCTTATATATGTATTCGGTGGCAATGTCCTTATGGCATATTTCTTATGCGAAGAGAACATCGAAAATATTTGATGTGAATACCATAAATAATACAATACTTACAGCCACTCCGTAAAAACCGTAAAACCAAATACAATCTTCTTTCGTATCTAAACCGAAAAATTTATTTACCGATTGTAATAATGTGCCACGCTTGCTTTGTTTGTTTCGTAATACTTCCACTCGTTCTACAACATCTGCTGGCATCATAAATCTTTGGTCTACTGTCATTTTCATCATTTATCTCTCCTTAAAATCATTTCCGTTTTGCTTATCTAAGGAAAGTATAGCACGTTTGTTCGTGTAGAACAAGCGTTCTTTTTTATTTTTTATTCTATTTTTCACCAAACCAAGTAATAATTGTGAATATAAACGCGATAATTGGTCCAACTACAACTGCACCAAATATTAAAAATAATAATCCTTCGCCGAACACCCGAACGACACTTGTTTTTCGGGCTCTCTTAGCTCTTGCAAGTTCACCCTCTAACACCTTAACCTTTTCTTCTAATTGGTCTACTCGTTCCATTATTTCATTCCCCATATACAACACCTCATTTAATACTTCAACAAAAAAACGCGATTCCCTCGAAAGGAAATCACGTTTTCTCAAAACATTATATATTATACCCAACCTCTGAAGCGACTAGCCTCAGCCATTTTACGAACACCAATCATGTATGCAGCTAAGCGCATGTTCACTTTACGAACTTGTGATGTTTCATAAATTGAATCGAATGATTTTACCATTACTTTTTCTAAACGTTGTTCTACTTCTTCTTCAGTCCAGTAGTAACCTTGGTTATTTTGTACCCACTCAAAGTAAGATACCGTAACGCCACCAGCACTTGCTAATACGTCTGGAACAAGTAAGATACCACGATCTGTTAAGATTTTTGTTGCTTCTAATGTAGTTGGACCATTTGCAGCTTCAACCACAATTTTCGCTTTAATCTTATCAGCATTTTCTTCTGTAATTTGGTTCTCAATTGCAGCAGGAACTAAAATGTCGCAATCAAGTTCTAACAGTTCTGTATTTGAAATTGTATTATTAAATAGTTTTGTTACAGTACCAAAGCTATCGCGACGATCTAGTAAGTAGTCAATATCTAATCCATTCGGATCATGTAATGCACCGTAAGCATCTGAAATTGCAATTACTTTCGCGCCTGCATCATGCATAAATTTAGCTAAGAAGCTACCCGCATTACCAAATCCTTGAACAACAACGCGTGCACCTTTAATATCAATGTCACGTTTTTTCGCAGCTTCACGAATACAAATTGTTACACCTTTTGCAGTCGCTGTTTCACGTCCGTGTGATCCACCTAATACAAGTGGTTTACCTGTAATAAATCCTGGTGAATTAAATTCATCGATACGGCTATACTCATCCATCATCCATGCCATAATTTGTGAGTTTGTAAATACATCTGGAGCCGGAATATCTTTTGTCGGACCAACAATTTGGCTAATTGCTCGTACATAACCGCGGCTTAATCTTTCTAATTCACGGAAAGACATCTCACGTGGGTCACAAATGATTCCACCTTTACCTCCACCATATGGTAAATCAACAATACCACATTTTAAACTCATCCAAATAGAAAGTGCTTTCACTTCATTTTCTGTTACGTTTGGATGGAAGCGAATTCCACCTTTCGTTGGACCAACAGCATCATTATGTTGTGCACGATATCCTGTAAATATTTTAACAGTCCCGTCATCCATACGAACTGGAATTTTCACTGTCATCATACGAATTGGTTCTTTCAATAATTCATATACTTCGTTTGGATAACCCAATTTTTCTAATGCTTCATTAATTACAATTTGTGTTGAATTTAACAATTCAAAATGTTGTTCCCCTTGTTGTTGTGTTTTCGTTTGAGTTCCCTTTTCGGCTACCATAGTAAGTAAACCCCCTGTAATTTCACTTGTTTAGTAAACCTTCATTGCCTAGTATACACCGTTAAATTTGGAATGCAATAGAAAACGCTAACAAATATATACAAACTATTTTGTATTGCAAGCGTTTTCACTATTATTATAGTCCTTTTATTGCTTTTAGAAAAGTAAAATACTTAAATATTTAAATATTTTTTATTTTCATCAAAATACATTCGATAAAACCATTATTTCATCAAGAAATACTGATTACATTTTAACATACAGATCGGCTAGTCTTGTTACCTACACTTCGTTTTATAGATTTTAGATTTTCAGCTGAATAAAAATAAAACCTCAAGCTACGTTACATTAGCTGAGGTTTTGTTTTTTCACAAAGTAATTGTATATTTGTTCAATCGCTTGAGAATCCATTAATTCTTTACCATATTCCATTACGCGGTAAATTGTTGCTGTTGACGGATTACCGTACTCCGCTAAAATAGCTATAAAATCCGCCTTCAATAATTGAAATTGCTCTTCTTCTTCTATCCAAAGATAAAAACGATCATCCCACGTATACAACTTCCCATCAGTTACACCAAGGTTATATAAGCGATTTGACAAATTGATTACATCATCTAATGTAGCAAACTCGTAAAGTATATGTTCACTTTCATCAAGAGTCACTTGCATTTCAATAAACTCGTCACGGAACTCATCTTCTGTGTCCACTTCGTGATTTTCTTTTGTTACAATTACAACCATACCTTGAGCTTGTAGAGAAAATACTTCAACAGCAATCGGTCCATCCGCTTCAAACCCTAATTCTGTATTTGCTTCTTGCATCATATCACGGAATAGTTGCTGTACTTTCGGTGCATTTCTCCACAAATCTTCTTTCGTTAATCCTCGTTCAGATAAATCATCAAATGTTAGGAAAATTTTAATCTTATTATAATTTAAACGTTCCAGTCTCATCTCATACCCTCCCTACGTAACCATTGCATCTAATTTTTATTATATGAAATAGAAAATAGATGGTTCTTTTCGAACGACTATTCCGACATCTTTAACCATCCATCCCATTCTTCTTTCGTGTTACCAATTAGGATATTTTGAAGATTTAATTGATCTCCAATGCCTTTTCTTCCTATAAAACCACCAGAGATGTTTTCATTTTTTTCTTGCAACAAGTCAATAAATTCTACTGCCTCTTCAAGTTCTCGTTCATCATCAAAAGATATAAACAAATATTTAGGTTGTAATTGTTCAATAGCTAGTAAAATACCTTCTTCATCTAAACTTGTCCCCATATACATTGTTTGATATCCTTTTAGTCGTAAATACGTCGCGAAAATAAATCCTTTTAATATATTATTTTCTAAAACGAAAACTTTGTTAACGGAAGAATACACCGACGCATTATGATAGATCATTCCTAAACGTGTTTGTAAGAATGATACAACATATTTGAATTGCGACATTGTAATCTCATTATTACTTTTTAAAGTTAACAACTTGTTTGCCACTTGAAGAATGATGCTTGCAACAACCTTTTCCGTTGAATATATACTAAAAACCTCGTTTAATAATGCAGAAATTGTAATTTCATCAAATTCTAACAAAGCTTGTAGTATATCGTCCACTAAAACAACTTCTGTATCAGTAATTTTTTCTTTTTGAACGTTGTTCTGCAACCGATTCCCTTCTAATAACTGAACTGCTTGTCCAATCATCATCCCCTCAGAAACTTTGTTCATTAACCATTTCAAAATATGAATATGCTCTTCTGTATATAAACGATGCCCCGCACGATTTCTCTTTGGGGCAATAATATGATAGCGTCTTTCCCATGCGCGAAGTGTACTCGGTTGAATTTCGAGTATATTTGAGACAGCTTTTATATTATATTTTCCATTTGAATTCGGCATTATTTCCCTCCGCATAACGTAATGATATGTGTTTGGGAAGGTGCCCGAAAACGAAGAGGGAACAATGTTGTTCCATACCCATTACTAACAAAGAGAGTCGTATTAGAATGCTTATATACGCCACCCTTTAAATACTTTTCAGATGGAAACAACCGAATCTGGCCTCCATGTGTATGTCCACTTAATACGAGCGAAATTTGTTCATTACCAGACATTTTCTTTATTATATCTGGGTTGTGACTAATTAAAATGCGAAAACCTTCTTCTTTACAATCAGACAACGCTAAATCTAAACGATCTCGTTCTAATCCAACATCATCGATACCGAGTAAGCAAATTTTCTCTCCTAATTCAGACTCAAATACAACTCTTGTATTATCTAATACCTTCACATTATTTTCTATTAATAAAGCATCTAATTCGTGATATTCAATTTCATAGTCATTATTTCCCCATACAAAATATACAGGGGCTATTTCTCTTAACTTTTGAATATTTAAAGAGATTTGCGATAAAGGTACTCCTTTTTCAGCTAAATCACCGCCAATAATTACGATATCTGCTTTTCCTTTCACTCGTTCAATTAGCGAGCTAGAAATGATCCTTCTATGAATATCCGAAATAAAAAAAACTTTAACTTTTTGAAAACTTTCCGGAAATTCTTCGAACACTAAAGTATGTTCCAACACTGTATTACGCATCGCTTCTTTATACATTCCAAAAAGACATACAAAACCAATGCATATGAGAGTACATAATAATATAATCCATGACATATATTTTTTACTCTCCCTCCTCGTAAAGTATAGTCCTTAATTTTATGTGGAGCTATATATCACTCATTTAGCTAGCTCTCATACTTCGTGGACTTATCTTTTATAGGAATTTTCAATTCTTGTCCTACCTTCACTTCGTCTTCTTGTAAATCATTATACTTTTTTATTATTTCTATCCCATCTTCATCTGAGAAATATTGCTTCGCTATACTTTCTAAAGTTTCTCCATCTTTCACAACATGAGTTGCTACTTTCTCAGACTGCTTCTTTGATTCAGTCTTAGCGGAATCAAAGAAAATTACTTCAAACGCACTTTTCTCAGCATTATTACTATCACTTTTTACCTGTATATACTTATCCGTATACCATAGGATACTAATAGGTAACAATATGAACAAAAATGTTAGCACTCGGACGAAAATGTGATTCATTTTAAACTTTGGTTTGTTCTCTTTATTTCTATGAATTTCACTACGCGGCGGTAAACTTTCATCTTCTTCCACTTGCTCAACTTCTAACTCCTCTTCAAAATCAGGAATTCGTTTTCTCATGTTGTTCACCACCACCTTCCATTTATTTTCTTAATTGGAGCCCCATTATAAAATCAACAAGAAAGTGTGCAAAGATTGTTATAAACAAATTTCCTGTCCACTCGAATACATAACCAAAAACAAAACTAATAAAGCAGACGAAACAAAACAAAAAAGGCTTCGTTATATACCGAATATGTAACACAGCAAAAATTAAACTCGCTATTACAATTCCGAAATGAGTCTGCACTACACCTCTAAATAAAAACTCTTCCGCAAAGCCAATAATAAACGTAATAACGAGTAAATGCATGACAGAAATCCCTTGAAACATTCTATCGTTAATGCCACCATCATCAAACCAAGATTCTGGAAACACTCGCATTGCAACATAATCTAATAACACAATACAAATCGCTAACAAGCTACCTATTAAAAGTATAGAAACCGGTTCCCATTTCCATAAACTATAAACTTCTCTTTTATCTTGAAATAATATATATGCTAGTAAACAACCGATACCAATAATGATTAGTTGTGTTATGTAGAGATTCAGTCTTATTTCTCTCGGACTCATATCTTCAACATTATGCCTTTGAATGTTCATCATTCCTCCATCTTTCTTAGGCCGAAAAGCTTTTGTAACTCTGTTTCCCAATTATAGTCGAAAACTAACTGTTGCGCTCGTCTTTTTTTATAATCCGTTTTTGTAATACCACAGTAATCACAACAGTTTTCTATCTCTTTTTCTTTTCTATAACCGAATTGTTGTAATAAATATTCACGTCTACATCCTTGAACTTGTATCCATGACTTCATATTTTCTAACTCACTATATTTATTACGCATTCTCACTTCCACTTCCGCTATTAATCTGTGCATTATTTCATCTGACAAGCTCTCTAGCATGAGATTCCGCTGTTGTATGATTCCAAGATGTTCGAGATGATAACGTGTAAAGCGCCAATACTGTTCATTAAATCTTGCTGCATTATAACAAATTTCTTCTACATCTTCTAATGGTAATACTTTCGTTTGAAACATTCTTTCTTGTAGTAACGAAAATAAAAATTGTATTTGCGATTTACTTGGTAATTCATCTTCAATGATTGAAATTGGCAAATCGTGATCCAATGGACTACATAATAAAATGGCTATACTCAATTCTCCATCTCTTCCGGCTCTTCCAATTTCTTGTAAATAGGAAGCTACATTTGTCGGATATTGAAAATGAATAATATATCTTGTATTCGCCTTATTTACCCCCATCCCAAAAGCACTTGTACATATTACAATTTGCAACTGGTCATTCATAAACTGTTGTTGAATTAACATACGCTCTTCATGTTCCATACCACCATGATAAAAAGCTACACCTGTAATTCCTTTTCCTCTTAAATACTCGGTTAAACGCTCTGTCCAGGCCCTACTTGAACAATAAACAATACCAGGCCCTTGCAAATACATTACATGCTCAAAAAGCGCCTCTTTTTTTTCTTCTATTGTTTCCACAAATTGCACTTCCATCGCAATATTTGGACGATCAATTGAGTACACATGCTCAGCAATATTTTTTAGATTTAAACTTTCCGCTATATCTCGCAGTACATCCTTTGTCGCAGTTGCTGTTAATGCTAGTACTGTCGGAGATCCGATACTCTCAATTACTTTATCTAATTTTTTATAATCTGGCCGAAAATCATAGCCCCATTGTGAAATACAATGCGCTTCATCTACGACAAATAATGAAATATGAATTTTTTTCAATTCTCTTATTAGAAGTTCCGACTGCAACATCTCTGGCGATACGAAAACAAATTTATAAAAAGATAGCTTTTTCATTGCTTCTCTTTTTTCAATTAACGTCCGAAAACTATTCAATGCAATAACTCGATTTTTCACGACATACTTTAATTGCGTAACTTGGTCTTCCATTAAAGATAATAATGGTGATACAACAAGCACCGTACCCTCTTGCAGAAGCCCCGGAAGTTGATAACACATTGACTTTCCCCTTCCAGTCGGAAGCATTGCTACAACATCTTTTCCTTCCAATAAGTCCGTAATAACTCCTTTTTGCCCCGGACGAAATTCAGAATATCCAAACCACTTATATAAATATTCCTCAAGCTTCATTTATACCCTCCATCCGTGCCAATACAAGACGTACTTCAAAATAAGAGATTTCCTCTCCAACCGCTTGCTTCAACACACGCAATTTACGTGTTTGTAATGCTTCAATTACTTTTGTTACTTTTTCCATTTTTTCTTTTTCCATAAACATTTCAATAGAAAATTCTTTTTCTCGTAAAGCAATTTCTACAAAATGGTCTTCTATCGTGGCAACCTTCAAATTCCGAATTGTTGCTATTTCTTCTAAAGAGCGTCCTTGTCTCCAAAGATTATATGTTTTTTTCGTTGATAAACTAAATAAATCAGCTTTCTCATTTGGATAAGATATAATTTCAGCTAATAATGGAAACTCATTTTCTTTATTGCGAACTTCTTGAATAAGGAAATGAATTGTACCCCAAAATAAAAAATACACTCGAAATATATCTTGTTTCGTAATTTCCGCTAATTGTTGTAAAGTACACCCAATACGTTTATACCCAGTTAACCGATATATTACGATTGTCGCCTCTACTGGATTATTTTTTTGTAAAAGAGTATGCATTTCCTTCCATAATCTTTTAGCCAATTCACTTCTCATATACGGTATTCCAGTGAGAAAACGTTTCACCCACATCATTATTTCTGTATCCTGTTGAATTGGAATAAATTTCGTATTCGCCTGTTGTAAATTCGAAATGGTTTGAACGATCAATGATAATCTCTTCCAAAACGTTTCACCTATTTCACCATAGTGTAAACCATTTAAATATGTCGGAAAGGCAAAGTCACCTTCCCATTTGTTTAATTGCACGTTACCAGCAGTCGTTAACACATATGTATTATCATGTATACCTTGAACTAAATCCGTTTGTAACAACTTTGCAACTTCTTGATTATAATCAGCTCTATTTAATGACTTATAAATCCCAAACAAAAAAGAAATTTGAAACATATTCCCATCTTGTAATGTTTGCGACGATCTCTTTCCTTTTAATAAATAATAAATCGAAGAAACGGTTCTTTCACCATTCAATTGTTTTAAACAATATAATAAAGTATATTGTAGCTGCATTACCGCTTCCACCTCTCAGTCTAACTTCATTCCTTTTTCAATACGATTGCACATTAACTGCTATTCATTGAACTTATCATATTCACACTACATGCTTGTATATATTCTATTGTATCAAACGAAATAACATTTAAGTATTTTGAAAATCTTATGAAATAATTCAAAAATAAGTTGACACTCTAATTGATAAGCATTATCATTATAATTTTATGTTGAAAAGTTTTTAAAACCGTTTTACAATAAGATTATAATTTTTTGGCGAACTTTTCACATACATATTATCAGGAGGGAAAAAATATGGCAAAATATACAATCGTTGACAAAGATACTTGTATTGCATGCGGTGCTTGTGGTGCTGCTGCACCAGACATTTATGACTATGATGATGAAGGCATTGCATTTGTAACATTAGACGATAACCAAGGTATCGTTGAAATTCCAGATGTATTAATTGAAGATATGATGGATGCATTCGAAGGTTGTCCAACTGACTCAATTAAAGTTGCTGACGAATCATTTGATGGCGACTCTTTAAAATTCGAATAGTCTTTTATTAACTTCAAAAAATCCCCCTCATACTTATGAGGGGGATTTTTTGAACTCTTTTTCATTCTCACTAACAAAAAAACCATTAGCAGTTACGCTGCCAATGGTTTAATATTTTTAAGCATTTTTCATTTTTGCAAATACCCATACTTTCAAGCGTGAAAATAGTGCTACAAATACAATTGTTACAACAATTCCTTTAATTACATTAAACGGTAATATCGCCGTTACAATAGTTTGTCGCATAATATCACTAGACATAGCTGGTGAATTTAAAAACCAAGTGTACGCTGGTAAAATAATAAAGTAGTTTAACACACTCATAATAACTGTCATAGTAATTGTACCTAGCATTAATCCTGTCGTTAAACTTTTTACTGTGCGATACTTTCGGAATAAGAATGCTGCTGGACCAATAAATAAACATCCCGCTATAAAGTTTGCTACTTCTCCTACTGGTACTCCCGTTAAACTTCCTTGAATTCCGTAATGCAAAATATTTTTTATCGCTTCTACAATTACACCTGCAATTGGACTAAAAATTATCGCCGCAATTAAAGCTGGCACATCACTAAAATCAATTTTTAAAAATGGTGGAAGCCCTGGGAATGGAAAATCCAACATCATTAGTAAATACGCAATACTACTTAGCATCGCTACACTCACCATCTGCACTACACTGTTTTTTTGTTTCATCTTTCTCTCTCCTTTTCCATCGATCTTCTCATGGAAAGTGGAAAGGTTCTGCTATGCCTATTTTTTCATAGAACGAAAAAACCCTTTGTGATTTACACAAAGGGAGAATTTTAAGGCACATCAAACAGACGTTCAAATACTTATCTTTTTTGAACGCTTGAACCTCCATCTTCTCCCATCCAGACTGTACTGTCGGCTTTGGAATCACACCAAATCCTGCCTTAACGGCTCGCGGGCTTAGAACGAAATTATTAAATGTTCATCACCGCCGGTCGGGATTTTCACCCTGCCCCGAAGATAGACCGATATTCTATTTTCCACTTCATTATACAACAACATGATCGGATTGTGAACAAAAAAAGTGTAACTTACTAAAAATAAGTTATTAATTTTATATAATTAAAGAAACGATCACTATATTTTACAATACAACCCATATTTTTTATAATTCGGTATTTCTCTTATGAATCCCCCTAGTCATATGTCGTCAAAAGTGATAAGATGTTGAATTGTTAAGATAAGAACATTTTCTGAGTTATGGAGGAAATGTCATGAAGAAAGATAAAAGACACTCTATTCGAGAAGCAATGAAAAAGAACTTAAGAAAAGAATACTTTTATTTGAAAAAAGAATTACTTTTCTACTGTCCAATTGATCTAGGCACATTCTCAAGAGAGACATACTACGCTACTTTTGACCAAGATGGCATAAGTATTTATCAGTATGATAAAAAAACAGAAAGTAAATTAAAATTGTGTGAGCGTCATCCATGGAAGAGTTGGAATAAGGTAAAAGTTGATCACTATTTAACAACTTCTCAATTTATTTTCCAAGGTGAGCGAAACTGGATTTTATCCCTTTTCCAAAAAGGAAAAGAAGCTCAAAAAATAATTGAAGAACATACATCTTTACAAACGGAAGTTGTTTCCCGTCCGTTTTCCAAGAAACTTCCTGGTTTCCGTTCTGATACACCATTGAATAAATACATCGGTTGCATTTGTTACACTGCACTTATTGCATTTTTATTAAAATGGATGATTCCATTTCAAGCACCACAAATCGCCCTGTATTCTCTTTCAATTGGCTTTATGCTTCTTGGTTTACTTTGTCTTACAATTGGTCTAATCGAACCAACTATCGTACTATTTCGGACAAAAGAAAAAACAAGAACAAAAGTCTTTTACTTATATAGCTACTTAGCTATTACTGGATTTATATGTGTCTTTATTTTTTGGTAAAAGAAGCCGTCCCAAAAGATCTTTTGGGACGGTTTTTCGTTAGGAATAGGTTGCTCTTACTGTCGCATTTTATTGTTAGTCGACATTTCTTGTCGAAATGTCGATATAATAATAGCTATGTTCGATATAAATTTGCGTCGATATAATTTCATTTACTATCGCAATCTTAAATAAGAAAAAAATAAATTTATTCAAAAGTTATGCTTTTGGGACGTTGCCTTTACTTGACGTATAGTTGTTGGTTCGGATAGATTTGCTCTTGTCGCAATCCATTCCTCACTTTAATTTCCTCAACTGTCATACTAAATTTCCGGGCAATACCAACTAAAGTATCACCTTTTTGTACAATATATAGTGATGATGACACAACTTGATTTTTTTGTTCATTTAAAACAAGCAACGGATTCATCGCATTCCTTTTCTCCATCGTCCATCTCCCTTGATGCACTTCTAAATGTAAATGCGCTCCTCGCGATTCTCCTGTATTCCCTACCTCTCCAATTAGCTCTCCTTTTGAAATGTTATCACCTTGAACTACATATCTCTTATTTAAATGCGCATAAACAGCCTCATATTCTCCATGTTTAATAAACACAACATTTCCATAACTACTTGAAAAATAAGACTTTGTCACCTTACCATTTTGAATAGCTGCAACAGGCGTTCCAATAGGCGCAGCTATATCAATACCATAGTGTTTCCCATGTCTTGTCCCAAAATAATCACTTATCTGCCCATCAACAGGCCATATCCACTGATTCCCTTCAGCGTAAACATGTAATTGAGATAAAAATAATACACTCAATATCACCACGCCACATTTTAACGCTTTCATATACATCCTCCGTTTTCTAATAGCCGTCATACCTTCTCTATTGTGGGATATTACAGAAAAAAGTATACAAAAAAAAGAAAGTGTATTACTCCACTTCCTTCTCTTCTTTATTACGAAAAACAAGTGCACTGCGGTTATACTCCACATCTTTCACTTGTAAACGCGCATTTATTACTCTAGCAAGCGCAAATAAATAATCAGATAACCTATTTACATACTTTAGAACAATTTCATTGGTTTCTCCTTCTTTTTGCAATGACACTATACAACGTTCTGCTCTTCTTATAACTGTACGTGCAATGTGTAGTGCAGCCGATATCTCGCTACCGCCTGGTAAAATAAAACGCTCTAAAGGCGGCGCTTCTTCTGTATACGAATCAATTCGTCTCTCTAAATACTCGACCATCTCTATCGTTACTTTATAAGGGATTTTCTTCTCTACTATTGCTAAATCCCCTCCACAATCAAATAGTTCATGTTGAATATTTTCAAGTTCGTTATAAATGTTACGAAAACATTCCTCTTGTAATTTAGACATGGCATATCCGATATGAGAATTTGCCTCATCAATTGTTCCATAAGCTTCTACACGTATATGATCTTTATCCACTCGGCCACCTATGACACTCGTTTCCCCTTTATCACCTGTTTTTGTATAAAGTTTCATTTCATTATGACACCTCTCTTTTTATTTTCATTCTGATTATTAAAGAAAAAAACTCTACCATTCTTTATTTAATTGCACTTACAAAAAAATAAAAAAACAGTAAAGCTTTTATTCATAATCAACTTTTAAAAAACATATATATCTAAATTATACGATTTGGTAAATATACAGAGAATGTAGTTCCTTCTCCAACGACACTTGATACAAAAATCTTCCCGTCATGACCTTGAACAATATTTTTAGCAATCGCAAGCCCGAGTCCTGTTCCAATTTTTTTTCCGCGAGTTCTCGCTTTATCAGCTTTATAGAATCGATCGAACAAGAACGGAATATCTTCTTCTGGAATACCAGCACCTGAATCTTGCACTTCGAAAGTAAGGCCACTATTTTTCGTATTAATTACAAGTGTAACATGTCCACCTGCATTTGTATGACGGATTGCATTATCAATTAAATTCGTCAGTACCTGTTCCATACGGTCTGCATCAAACGGATATTGTTCAATTGGACTTTGGAAATCCACTGTTAATTGGACTTCTTTATCCTTTGCAATCCCCTGGAATTTACGGCCAATTTTTTCGACAAATGGATGAATATCTACTTCACCTATATGTAACTCTACATGTCCACTTTCCATACGGGCTAAATCTAATAACTCATTTACAAGTTTACCTAAACGAACAGATTCATCATAAATAATTTGAACAAACTCATTAATTTCTTCTTTCGTTTGCACAATATCATCTAAAATTGCTTCACTATATCCTTGAAGCATTACCATCGGTGTACGAAGTTCATGTGATACATTCGCAATAAAGTCTTGACGCATTTTCTCAAGACGACGCTCCTCCGTCATATCTCGCAATACTGCTACAGCTCCACGAATTTTTGTTTGATTGTAAAGCGGTGTCATAAGAACTACGTAGTTACCTTTTTGCAAATTAATTTCAACAACTTGTTGTTGCTCACTTTCTACAACGAGATGGAATAGTTCAACAAGTTCAGAAGGCAGTTTTTTAATTAACTCTACTTCTTTTTCTTCTTGCCAAACTTGTAAGAAGTGTTCTGCCGGTGGGTTGATAACAACGACTTCACCTTCTTGATTTAACGTAACAACACCATCTGCCATACTACTCAAAATGCTAGCTAACTGCTCTTTTTCTTGCTGCAGGGCATTCATATTAAACTTCAACTGTTTTCCCATTTGATTTAAAGCAGTTGCAAGCTCACCAATTTCGTCCTGCGACACCATAGGGGCTTTCGTATCAAATTTCCCGCGCGCTACCTCAAATGCAACCTCACGCATTTTACGAAGTGGTGCCGTAATTCGAGTAGATAAGAAAAATGCAAAGAAAGTCGTTAAAATAATCGCAATCCCGGCTGATAAGAAAATAAAATCAGTCGTTCTCTCCATACCTTGTATTGGAACTTGCAATGATTCATATACAAACACTGCACTTTGATTTTTTGACTGTACTGGCTTCCCGACGATCATAATATCATTTTCAGTATTTTTATTCTTCCTACTATTAGAAGCTTTTCTAATATTATTCTTAATATCCTTTTTATCTGTAAAAACAGCTGCTAATTCTTTATCATTTTTCAAATCATCTATTGTAAGAGTAACTAATCCTTCTTGTTTCGGCGAAGAAGAAATTTCCTTACCGTCTTCTACAATGATAATCCTTGAAAGTGGATCAGAAAATTTGTAAGCAATATCCTCAATCGTTTTTACATCGGCACCTTCTTCAATTAATTCCGTGACACTTGTTGCAACTTTCTGAAGCCTAGCTTCACTCATATCAACATAATACGTTCTAAAAAACTGTGAAAGTAAAATAGCAACAAATCCAAGAACAAACGAAACGAGAAGTAATATGGTCATCCATAACTTCCCTACTACACTTCTCCAAAGCATCAGTCGTTCACAACCTCAAACTTGTAACCTACGCCCCAAACGGTAACAATCATTTTCGCTGCATCTGGTGATTGTTTACTTAACTTTTCACGTAAACGCTTTACATGCGTATCAACTGTACGTAAATCTCCGAAGAACTCATATTGCCATACTTCTTTTAACAATTGCTCACGGTCAAAAACTTTATCCGGGGATTTCGCTAAGAATAATAGTAATTCATATTCTTTCGGTGTTAAGTTTACTTCATTACCATCCGCTGTAACGCGGTGCGCATCATTATCAATTGTTAAATGAGGGAAAACAGTAACATCTTTCGTCGTTGTATCTTGTGTAAAGAATGTCGTTGGTACAGCGCGGCGTAATACCGCTTTCACACGAAGTACTACTTCACGCGGGCTAAACGGCTTTACAATATAATCATCAGTTCCAACTTCAAACCCTTGTACCCTATTTACTTCTTCACCTTTTGCTGTCAGCATAATAATTGGCGTCGCTTTCTTCTCACGAATCCCTTTACACACTTCGATACCATCTTTACCAGGCATCATAATATCCAGTAGGATTAAATCATAATCATTTTGTAACGCCATTTCTAAAGCTGTATCACCATTATCCGCTTCTTCAATTGTGTATTGCTCTCTTTCTAAATACATCTTTAATAAACGACGAATACGATCCTCATCGTCTACAATTAAAATTCTTGATTCATTTTCCATTTCTACCCGCTGCGTACTTTTACCACAACGGTTTACACCTACCCTTCTACAATATAATGTTGCACCTATCCTCGTTTAATTAAGCATTTTTTAACGTTCCACTTCCCATATTATGCTTCACAAGAATAATAAAGTTTGTTCATTTTTTTTCCAAAACTATGTATTTTTTTTGAACAGTATATTTGGTCCTCGACATCATTTTACAGAATCAACCGCTACTTTGTCATGTTTTTCTCAAAAAAGAAGAAAATTTGACAAAAATAAAATAGGAAAGTGACATACACTTTCCTATTTTATTTCTCTATGCATATGAATGTAAACCCGCGATAATTAAGTTTACTACAATAAAGTTAAACATAATGATTGCAAAACCAATCACTGCAAGCCAGGCGGATTTTTCTCCATGCCATCCTTTAGATAAACGTAAATGTAATACCGCAGCATAAAAGAGCCAAGTAATAAGCGCCCAAACTTCTTTTGGATCCCAACCCCAAAAGCGCGTCCAAGCGATTTGAGCCCAGATCATTGCAAAGATTAATGCTCCTAATGTAAACACCGGGAATCCTATCGCAATAGAACGATATCCGATTTCATCTAATAAATCACTATTCGTATTCTTTACTAACGGCTGAAGTGCCGCTGACACTCGCTTACGTAAAACAAGTCTTAATACAATATAAAGTAGCGTTCCCACTAACACTGACCAAATAACAGTATTTAATTTTTTCGCATTTACAATCGCTGGAACTTCAACTGTTGGCTCTAATTTATTTTCTGTCATTAACTTCCCTTCATGCGGTCCAACTAAAGCAGGGAGATTATACTTCATTTCAACTTGTTGTTCATTTTTATCAATCCATTGAAACTTCGCTTCGTATTTCATACTAGAAAATACCGTTGTTATTCCAATAAACCCAACTGTACAAACAAGTGTGAAAACTACTGTCTCTAACCAAAATGTACGTTTGCTTCTCGTTGATTGATCTACATTCTTCAATAAATACATAACGCCCGTAATAAAACTAATTGCTAAAATTGCTTGTCCTGCTGCTGCAGTCGTCACGTGAATATGTAACCAATTACTTTTTAAAGATGGAATAAGCGGAGATATTTCCCTCGGAAACATACTCGCATATGCAATTAATAAAAGCGCAACTGGTAATGCAAAGAGTCCAATTATACTTACGCGGTACATAAAATACATGACAATAAATGCTCCAACAAGCATCATGCCGAAAAACGTACCGAATTCAAAAAAGTTACTAACTGGTGCATGTCCTGATGCAATCCATCTTGTAACAAAATATACTGTTTGTGCAATAAACCCTAAAATTGTAATCGTTATTCCTATATTTGCCCATTTATGACCTTTTTCTTTAATTGCTCCCCCGAAAAATAGAGTTGCAATTAAATATAAAATAAATGCGGTAAAGAGAAAGTTACTACTTATTTGCACCATATCGTTTCCCCACCTTAACTAATTTTTTTATCCACTACTTTATCGCTTGGCTGCGGAATTGCTGTACCTTCTAGTACTCTTTCAATATCTTTCTTTAAACCGAACCAATTTTTATTCGTATGTCCTGCAATCCACCATTCATCATTAACGCGTTGTATCCAAATACGGCGATGATTCCAATACATCCCTTGAATCACACCAACCATAAATATAAATCCTCCAATACCGAGAATCCAAAGCGTTAAATCTTTCCTTACAGTAAGTGCTGTTGCATTTTGCATTTCCACACCTGCAAAGGACATTTTATATTTGTTATTCCCATCTGGTTCTATATTTTGCTGAATACCGACAAAACTCACTTCACCATCTGGTGTTTCAGGCGTAAACATTTTAAACACAAATGCAGGGTTGTTTGGTAATTTCGTTTTCGTATTTGGTCTTCCATTCTCGTCAAAATAAAAATCTGGAAAATAGCTTAATAGTTCTAAAGAATAACCATTTCCTAAATCAAATTTTTCTGTAGGATTCGTTAAATCTACTTTAATCGGTCCCCACTTTTGATTATTTTCTTTGTTTTGCAAATGGAATGACATGCTTTTAAATTCACTTTCTTTGTAATCCACTTGATATACAGCAAATTGATCAAATTTCAGCGGTTCATTCACTCGAATTTCCGCTTCTTTTACTTTTTCTAATTTCGGTTTTTGTCCTGCTATATTTTCGCCGACCGCTTTATATAATACAGCATTCGTTTGGAAGTTTTTCGCAATCATTTTATCGCCTACACGATCAATCGCTTCATCAAAAACTTCCTTGTCCTTACTTTTATCATAAACTTCCTTAATAAATTTCTCGTTTTTTAAATAGTATTGACCATCCGTTCCTGGTATTTCTTTCGTTTCACCGTCACGTAACCAAAGGGCTTCGTCTACGTACATACTCGGTAAAAAACGGAGCATTGCACCGAATAAAAAGATAATGAGACCAATATGATTCACATATGGACCCCAGCGTGAAAACCGTCCCTTTTCAGCTAAAATGTTACCGTCTTCCACTTTCACATTATAATTACGTTTCTTTAAATTAATTTGAACTCGTTCTAAGTCACCTTCATGCGGCGTACCAGTCCCGTGCACTCTCTGTCTTTTCAAAAAACTTTGGTGTCTTTTCACCCCTTGTTTTTTTAAAGCTTTATAAAGAGGAATGACACGGTCTAAACTACATATAACAAGTGAAATACCAATGGAAGCAATTAAAATCATGTACCACCATGATCCATATAAATTATTAAATCCTAATTGATAGTATAATTGTCCTAAAAATCCATACTCGGTCTTATAATATTCAGCTGGTTCGATTCCTGGAGTTATGTACATTTCTTGGGGAAAGATAGTTCCTATTGCCGATGCAGCTAAAGTTATTACGATTAACCATACACCTACTTTTACAGAAGAGAAAAAACTCCAAATTTTATCGACTATCGTTTTTGTATGTGTGAGAGATCTCCGAGCACTCCCCTCATATCTCATATCCAATAATTTTATATTTTCATTACTTTCAAATGGTTTCCCACATGCTTCACAAAAAATGGTTCCTATCGGATTAACATGTCCACATTCACACTTAATTTCTTTCAACACTCTCACCGCCCCTATATCTATATGTACTATTGTATATTCTAACCTCAAGTTACCGCAATACTCAGAATTTTTAAATCAGAGGCACTATAAGGATGCACCTCATATGTAAAGGCTTTCTTTATTACGGAGTAATTTTCTTTAAATATCCTTCTAACTGTTCTTTCGTTTGTTCACCTATAATTTGTTCGACTACTATTCCATCTTTATCAATCAAAAAGCTTGTCGGTAATGGTCCTACCCCATATGTGCTTATGATTTTTGTTCCTTTATCAATAGCAACTGGGAATTTCAAATCATATTGTTTCACAAAGTTCTTAACAGCAATATCTGTTTCATCTGCATCTAACGCAATAATTTCAACGCCTTTTTCTTTATACTTTGGATATAATTCGTTCATATAAGGCATTTCTTTTTCACACGGTTTACACCAAGTGCCCCAAAAATTTAAAAATACACCTTTTCCCTTTAAATCTTTCAGTTCAATTTTCTTTCCTTCTAAATCTGTCACAACAAAGTTAGGTGCTTCTTTTCCAATTTGCATTTTCTCTTTATCAGCAAAAAATCCTTGATAAAGTGTAAATCCTACAGCACCGCATAAAATGAGTAGAATAATAACACGAAATAATAAGCGATTTTTTTTCATATTGTCTCCCCTCTCTTCGACGAGTGATGAATATATGTATTTTTTAATAAATCACCAGCGGAGCATTCCACTGGTGAAAGTTTCACACTATCGATTAGCGCGGCTTTGTAGAAGCCAATGCACGTAATTGTTTCACCTCATGTGGTGTCAATTCTCTTGCATCACCAGGTCGCAAGCTACCTACTTCTAAAAAGGCGTAGCGTTCACGCTTTAGTTTCACTACTTTACAATCTAACGCTTCAAACATGCGGCGTACTTGACGATTACGTCCTTCATGAATCGTTAATTGTACAATTGCCATCTCTTTACGCTTGTCCCAAGAAATAATTTTCGCTTGTGCTGGTGCTGTTTTCCCATCTTCTAATGCAACACCTCGTTCTAACATGCGAATTTTCTCACCTGTTAATGGCCCTTTAATTTTCGCAACATACGTTTTTTCAACTTTATATCTCGGATGCATTAATACATTTGCAAATTCACCATCATTTGTCATCAATAATACGCCAGACGTATCATAATCTAAGCGTCCGATTGGGAATAAACGTTGTCTAATTTCAGGGAAAAAGTCTGTTACAACATTTCTTCCTTTATCATCTGATACACTTGAAATTACACCAGTTGGTTTATATAGTAAAAAATAAACAGGTTCTTCTTTTTCAAGAGGGATGTTATTTACTTCCACTTTATCTTGAGGAGTTACTTTTGTTCCTAACTCCTTCACTATTTTCCCATTAACTTTCACTTTCCCTTGCTGAATTAATTCCTCAGCCTTTCTTCTCGATGCAATACCTGCTTGCGCAATCACTTTTTGTAATCGTTCCATTTCTTTTTTTCACCTCAAATTTATCTTACCTTACATTAGAAAGACTTGGCAACCGCCTAAGCTTTATGCCATTTACTTCGCCTATCTTTAACAACATAGCAATGATGATAAACGTCTAAAGGCATATCACGTTTTCACCCTTTATTATTGTTTACACTTTTTCATGTTGTCCACGATAAAAGTTCATCATTTTGTCAAAAACACCGCATAAAAAAACCACTATTAAACTACACGTTAATAGTGGTCGTATACGTATTATAAGCTAAATAGCGCAAAAAATGAATAGCATTACCGAAACAATAGGGAAACAAACACAATTGAACAAATAATTCCGATTAAATCTGCAAAAAGTCCTACCTTTAATGCATCTCCCATTTTTCTAATACCGACAGCCCCAAAGTATACTGTTAATATATAAAAAGTCGTATCTGTGCTACCTTGCATCGTTGAAGCTAACCTACCAATAAACGAGTCTGGCCCATATGTAGCGATTAAGTCGGTCGTAATACTTAAACCAGCAGATCCCGAAATCGGACGTATAAGTGCAAGTGGAACGATTTCGGCTGGTACATGAATAAAGTCTAACATCGGCTTCATTACCGATATCATCGCATCTAAAGCACCTGATGCCCGGAAAATAGAAATAGATACAAGCATTCCAACCATAAACGGCAAAATGGAAACCGCAATTTGAATCCCTTCTTTTCCGCCCTCAACGAACGATTCGTACGTTGGAACTTTCTTTATCGTGCCATACAAAAGGATAAAACCAATTACACAAGGAATTACCCATAATGAAATTGTATTTACAATACTCATTTTTTCCGCCCCTTTCTACTCCTTCTCCGGTAAAAATAGCGGTCAATCCAAATCGCTCCAATCATCGATAACACTTGTGCTATAAATGTTACGCCAACGATTTCAGTAGGGTTTGCTGATTCATAAGTCATTCGAATCGAAATGACAGTAGTCGGAATTAATGTAATCGCTGAAGTATTTAATGCTAGAAACGTCACCATAGAACGACTTGCTGAATCCTTTCCACCATTTAACTCTTTCAATTGTTCCATTGCTTTAATACCTAAAGGTGTTGCTGCATTACCTAACCCAAAAAAGTTCGCCATCATATTTGATAAAATGAATCCCATTGACGGGTGATCCTTCGGTATTTCTGGAAATAATCTTTTTACTATCGGCATAAAAAGTGATACTAACTTCTTTAACAATCCAGCTTCCTCAGCAATTTTCATTAAACCGAGCCAAAATACTAAAACACTAATAAGTCCAATACAAATCGTTACAGCATCTTTTGACCCTTCAAACACTGCTTTGGTCACTTCTTCCATCGTTCCATTTATCATGGCATACACAATCCCTATAACTGCCATCGCTGCCCATACGAGATTAACCATCTATCCCAACACCTATCATGTAAGAGAAGATTTCTTTTACGTTATTCCAATACATTCCCGTTGTAGCTACTAACTTTCGTTTACTGTAAAACAAATTTCGTTCTCCAACTTTCTCGTTCCCTACATAAATTTCTGTCTTCCCAATCTTTACTCCATCCGTAAGTTTTGCACTTTTATCGAGCTCAACTTTCAATAACACGCTCTTTCTTTCCTCTTCAGTTAAAGGTACAGAAAAACTATTTTTCGTATAAACATGATTGGCATATTTCTTTTCATTTATTTCAGCGAGTGCGCCTTGTCCTAAAACTTTCGCTTGCTTATAGCGTTCAAAGCCTTTATCAAACAAATTCATATGATCATCCCAGTCACTAGAAGCACTCAAAGTTACGACAATTAAATCTAGTCCATCTTTTGAAGCTGTTGTGACAAGCGTCCGTCCTGCTTTCTTCGTAAAACCTGTCTTTCCCCCTGTTGCAAATTCATAATAAGATGTCACAAGCTTATGTTTATTTTTCCACGGATAATCCCAAGAATCTGATTTATACGTTTTTGTTCCAAAAATTTTCTTAAAGGTCTCGTTCCCCATTGCATATTTCGTTAATAATGCCATGTCATAAGCCGACGAATAATGCGATCCATCCCCATCCAAGCCATGCGGGTTTGAGAAATGCGTATCTTTCATTCCGATTTCTTTCGCCTTTTCATTCATTAAATATACAAATCCTTCTATACTCCCTCCCACATTTTCAGCAATTACTTGTGCTGCATCATTACCAGATCTAAGCATTAATCCGTAAACTAAATCTTCTAACTTAACTTTTTGTCCAGGTTTTAAATAAATTGCCGATCCTTCTACTCGTACCGCTTCATTACTAACCGATACTAACTCTTTCATTTTTCCTGATTCAGCAGCTAACAATGCTGTCATAATTTTTGTTATACTAGCAATTTTTTGTGGCTCATGTTCTAATTTCCCATATAGCACACGACCGGATTGTTGTTCCATTAAGACTGCGTTACGAGCACTGACACCACCGTTCATTTTTGCATATGCAGGAATTGGCATAACGCTTGCGTACATTATAATTAGCGTAATTATTATACAAATTCGTCTCATATTTCCCCCCCACGTCCTTTTGGCACTTTTTGTACAAGTGTATGCTTGGCCTTTTAAAATATGAACGAAATCTTCCTTCCACCTCCACTAAAAAAGACGCATGAGATATGCGTCTAATACGGTGTCCATTCAATTTGCTTCGCACTTTCAAATCTCTTTTCTACATCTGGCCAATTTACAACATTCCACCAATTTTTAATATATTCATCTTTTCGATTTTGATATTGTAAATAATACGCATGTTCCCATACATCCAGTACAAGGAGTGGTATCGTATCCCACTGTGTAAACAATTGATGAAGCGTGCTTTGCAAAATTTCTAACCTTCCTGAACGGGGTACCCATACAAGAATTGCCCATCCTGAACCTTCCACTTTAGAAGCGGCTTCCGTGAAATGCTTTTGAAAACGTAAAAAACTTCCGAAATCTTGCTCAATTTGTTGTGAAAAAGCCCCTCTCGGACTTCCACCCCCATCTTTTTTCATGTTATTCCAAAATATCGTGTGTAAGTAATGACCTGATCCATGAAAAGCCGCTTCTCTTTCCCAATGCTTAATTAAATCAAATTGATTTGTTTTTCTCGCTTCTTCCATCATCTTCTCTGCTTTATTTAATCCTTCCACGTAACTACGATGGTGTTTATCATGGTGTAACATCATAATTTCTCGTGAAATGTACGGTTCTAGCGCATTATATGGATAAGGTAATGGCGGAAGGGTATGCCCCCCAATCGGAACAGCTCGTTCGCTATCCCCTCTTTCACATAGTTCATATTCCTCTCCTTCTTGCATAAATACTTCCTGTAAATGGTGTTGAATATGTTCTACATCATCACTTATTTCATACATAAACTCGGCATCTGTGTCGTATTCATGCTCTTTCATACGCTCTAATAACGTTTGAATTTTATAAGCAAGCATATGGACATCATACACTTCCATTGCACGGCTATCTAATACTTGAAGAACACTTTCACACCAGCTTTCTACTTCATGAAAGTAATCTGTAAATACACCTTGCTGACTCATGTCACACCTCCTTGATGCTATCCACTTTAACTATATTCAATTAAAATCCCTTATATAACTGGACAAAAGGAAAAGAAGCTAAGTATCCTTAGCTTCTTTTCCTTAATTAATATTTGTGCAACATTTTTGTTTGGTAATCTGTCTCATAATATTCTAGTTCTTCACGCATCAATTGAAATTTCCCTTCTAAATCCTTCATCATTCGTTCTATAGATCCAGGGGGGATTTGCTGAAAAACAATAGAATTTTTCCCTGTATAAGCAGAACGACTATTTTCATACCACTGATCATTCTTTGGCGAAAAAAACTCTGCAATTACTTGATGGTAAATCTTATATAAAACTGTTTCAGCTGCGGTCTTTCGAAATGGTTGGCTATTCAACAAAACAAAACATGCATCAAGTCCTTCTTCACAAAAAACAAGAAGTCTTCTTATTGATGCTAATATCCCTTTATAGTATTGCTCGTTTCCTGTTGGTGTCTCCTCCAATAAAGAAGGTAACGTATGATAATTCACATAATTAGTTATCAAGGAAATTACATCTTCTAAAAATATAGAAACTTGTTCTGTTTGATTTTCAACCATCAAATTAGACATGGCTTCTCTCTCCTTTGCCGTTTTACGCTATTTCTACTCTTTTATTTTTATGTAATTCAGCTAATATTTCTTGTACTTTCACCACTGTTCCCTCATCAAAGTATCGTTGAAAGTCTGTTACTTCATTGAGATACAAGCGCTTCTGCGCGCGTAGCTCTTTATCTTTCACTAAACAAGCGATCGCTACAATATCTCGTAAATATACGTCTTGTTCTTCTACTTTATAAACTGGATTTCCTTCAAAAGGGATAATTTCTTGTAAAATTCCTTCAAAATATCGAACATATAAGACAGAAAAGGTTTTCTCTTGATTATTTAATATATATGTTACTTCAGATCTATTAAAAAAATCTTCTGATGTATTCGGTTTTGCTTTTTCTAACTCATATCCTGCATAACCTATTATAATCATCTACTTCCCCTCTCTTCCTTCTTTCACCTTATCTTAACTCAATTTTCTAATAAACGAAATATTCTTTTAAATATAACCTATATAAAAAATAGCTTCCCTATACAGGAATTTACCTTTTTATTTTTCTTGAAGTTTGTCATAATAATATTATTGTCTCAGTTTTCTTACACAAGGAGAGTTGTATTTATGTCGTTTTCATGGAAACGTTTCTTACAAATCGGGAAAATAATCTTCCCATTTGTTGTCTTAACAATTGTTTTCTTTCAAGCTAAAAAAGAATTAGCAGGCATTTCTTTTTTAGAAGCAATTGAAACAATTAAAAACATTCCAACTGGTGGGGTATTTTTAGCGATTACACTCGGTGCATTTGCCGTTTCAACTATGTTCTTTTATGACTTTGTTATGCTTCGTTACTTAAAAGCAGATATACCTGTACAAAAGATCTTCCGCATCTCATGGATTGCCAACACTTTAAATGGATTTATCGGTTTTGGTGGTCTTGTTGGTGCCGGTGTACGTACAATGCTATATCGTCCGCATATAAAAGATAATGGAAAACTTATTAAAAGTATTGCTTGGATGACAACCGCTTTTATTAACGGATTAGCCATTCTGTCATTCCTCGGCCTTATTGGAATATTAGACACTAGTTTTATTCTGCACGAAAAACCGTGGTTATGGCCTGTTCTTATCTTCTTTGCTCTTTTCGTTCCTATATATATTGGGTTTTCTAAAATTAAAAATAGAAAAACAAAACAGCTAGACGGACAAGAGGAAGAAGAAGAAGAGAAAAATCCAACTGTTTTATATTCATTAGTTTCATTAGTCGAGTGGGTATCTGCCGGTATCGTTATGTACGTCATTTTAATATTGTTTGGAATTGATATCGAATTTCAAAAGTTTTTAGGTGTTTACGTAATTGCTGCTTTAGCTGGTGTCGTAAGTCTTGTTCCTGGTGGCCTTGGTTCATTTGACCTTGTTTTCTTAACTGGACTAGGACAATACGGCGTTGATACAGGCGTATTACTACCTGCTATGTTATTATACCGACTTGTCTATTACATCTTACCATTCTGCCTAGGTCTCATTTTTGCAGCCTTTGAAATGACAGGAGCTGCCATAAAAAAAATTGAAGATAAACCATTTATTGCACCTGCGTTAGAAACAACTGGTGTAATTTGGACTTTACAACGTGATTTTTTAGGGAAATTAGGTTCATGGGCATCCGCCGCTTTAACAGTATTCGCTGGCTTAATGGTTATTCTATCAACAATTTTACCGACTAGTATAAATCGAGCTCACGCCTTACATATTTTAGCTCCAAAGCACCTTATTCAATTTTCTTTTAGCTTATCATTAACATTCGGTATTCTCCTCCTGATTCTTTCGCGAGGCATATATTATGGAACAAAGCGTTCTTACTATATGACGATTGTTTCTTTAATTGGAGCAGCAATCTTTAATACCCTAAAAGGAATTGACATTGAAGAAACCTTTATTTTATTAATCGTACTTGCTGTGTTGTATATGCTTCGTAAAAGATTTATACGCGAGAAAATGGAAGTCTCACTTTCTGATATCGTAAAAGTATTTATCTTCTTATTACTTACGCTATATTTATATAAAAACTTAGGTATTTTATTTGCGGGTGCAAAAGAAGCGTTCCAACCTGATTTTGTCGTTCGAAATATTACACAAGTTAAACGAAGTGCATTAGCAGCAGCCTTTTTCGTTCCTACTTTTTTACTTATCGGCTCACTAATTGCCAATCGTTACCGTAGTCAATTTCCCGGGCAACCAGCTAATGATAAAAGGTTAGAAAACTTCTTAGATGAACATGGCGGGAATGTACTTAGTCATTTAGGTTTTTTAGGAGATAAACAGTTCTTCTTCAGTAGTGACGGAAAAGCACTTCTTCTCTTTTCAATTACTGGAAAACGTCTTGTTGTACTAGGTGATCCAATTGGTGATCCATCCTCCTACCGCACTGTGTTGCAAGAATTTTTAACTGAAGCTGATCGATTTGGGTATATTTGCGTATTCTATCAAATTGAAAGCAAATGGATGAGCTTATACCACGATTTTGGCTACAACTTCTTTAAACTTGGTGAAGAGGCTGTCGTTGATTTAAATACGTTTACAATAACAGGAAAGAAACGTGCTGGTATGCGAGCCACTTTCAACCGTTTTGAACGAGAAGGTTATACATTCTCTATTCATCAGCCACCATTCTCAGACGAATTATACGAGGAATTACAGAAAGTTTCTGATGCTTGGCTCGGCGGAAAAAAAGAGAAAGGATTTTCACTTGGGTACTTCGATCGTGAGTATATTAGTCGTGCCCCTATCGCTACATTATCTGATGCAGAAGGAAAAATCATTGCATTCACAACCTTTATGCCAGTATATCAAAGTGGCATATTATCTGTTGATTTAATGCGTTATTATCCAGATGCCCCTAGCGGAATTATGGATGCAATTTTTATCCACTTATTCCACTGGGCAAAAGAAAATGAATACCATTCCTTTAATATTGGTATGGCACCACTCTCAAATGTCGGTTTATCAACGCAATCGTTCTGGTCTGAACGAGTTGCTGCTGCAATATTTAATAACGTTCGTTACACATATAGCTTCAGCGGTTTACGACATTTTAAAGAAAAATACAAACCTGCATGGAGTGGAAAGTATTTAGCATTTCGAAAGAATCATTCTTTACCAATTACAATGCTCTCTGTAACAAAATTAATAGGAAAACGAAAAAACAGCTAAGTACTTAGCTGTTTTTTCGTTTTTGCACTTGTATACTAAACTCCTTTTCATACTTCTTACCATTTATATAGAAATCCCCCCATATTTTATATGTTCCTTCTTCTGGAAATGTAATACGATATTGTAATTGCTCATCCGTATCAACAGGAATGGCATATAAAAAATGTCCCCTCGTTTCATCAACGATATATAGCGCGTTGACTTCGCCTCTCCCTGAATTTAATTTCAGCTTTTCTCCCTTTTTCGCTTGAAACTGAAATGTTAATGTCGTTGCCTCATTCGGATGTAATGCACCAAATAAAAGAGACACTTGATGCTCTCCTATATTTTTTGTAAGTACAGTATCGACAGGTAGTTTCTTTTTATTCTTGTCCTTGTTTGTCTCCTTTTTTTCTTCACCAAAATCTTTCTTAGCAAATGATTCCACGGACTTGTTTTCATTTTCATACAAAAATATCGTGTACCCTTCACCTTTTGCTACATCTGAAGATAGCTTATACGATCCATTTCCAGCAAATATAGGCTTCGTTTGTTGTATGTTTTTCAAATTCCCATCCACTATCACTGCTCGAATTTGATCGTTCACACCACGAACTTCATTATTCATTTTATTTAGCAATTGAAACGAAATATCGACTTTTTCATTTCCTTCTTTATTTTTCACATCCCATTTCACTTCTTGAACATCTCCGGTCGTTTCTACAGTTTCTTGATATTTTTTTATGTAAAATCCTCCTGCCACAATAAGTACTAGTGCAATAAGCCCAATGACAAGATTTTTCAAAATATCACCTACCATTTTTATTGTCTTTATCCATGCAAAACCTCTTAAATATATATTCTAGATTATGATTTATGAAATCCTCCTCTTTTGCACATATTACAAATAAAAAAGATTTTAATTGAAAGGAGTCGTAGTGTATAATGCAAATGATATTGATTTCTATCAATACATTATAAGGAGGATTTTTCATGAGTGTACATATTGAAGCAAAACAAGGCGAAATTGCTGAATCTATTCTATTACCTGGTGATCCATTACGTGCAAAATATATTGCTGAAACATTTTTAGAGGATGTTACTTGTTATAATAACGTGCGTGGCATGTTAGGTTTTACTGGAACTTACAAAGGAAAGCGTGTATCTGTTCAAGGTACAGGTATGGGTGTTCCTTCTATTTCTATTTATGTAAACGAATTAATTCAAAGCTACGGAGTGAAAAATTTAATTCGTGTTGGGACATGTGGTGCAATTCAAAAAGATGTTAAGGTACGTGACGTTATTATTGCGATGACGGCTTGTACAGATTCTAATATGAATCGCTTAACATTCCCGGGTTTTGATTTTGCTCCTGCTGCAAACTTTGATCTTTTAAAGAAAGCTTACGATGCTGGAACAGAAAAAGGATTACACGTTCGTGTTGGTAACGTATTAACAGCAGATGTATTTTATCGTGAGAGCATGGACATGGTTAAAAAACTTGGAGATTACGGTGTATTAGCAGTAGAGATGGAGACGACTGCTCTTTACACATTAGCAGCTAAATATGGTGTAAATGCATTATCTGTATTAACAGTAAGCGACCATATCTTCACTGGTGAAGAAACAACATCTGAAGAGCGTCAAACTACATTTAACGAAATGATTGAAATCGCTTTAGATGCAGCAATTCAGCAATAGTACACTAAAGAACTCGTCATACGTCTGGCGAGTTCTTTTTTATGCTAAAATACTTCTATAGTCACTGTACCGTCTCTTTATGTGACTTTCTATAAAAAACTACTTTAGAGAGAGACAGATTTATCCCCTCTACTTTTTTGTAACCTTTGTTATAATTAAGAAATCATTTATATTACAGTATTTTTCATACGAGGTGAAACAGTGAAGAACAGAAGCATCGTCTTTAAACTATTTTTATTAACATCAACTTTATTTACAATCATATTTCTCCTTTTTTTCCTTGGACAATCTCTATTTTTAGAGAAGTTTTATATTAATAAAAAAGTAAAAACCGTTCAAACGGCTTTTGAAAAATTCGTAGATAATTATGAAAAAAGCGACAAAAGTTTTGAGGAAATCAGAAAGCTAAAACAAGAATTTCACGATAAAACGAATGCTGAAATGCAATTTTTAGATTCTAACGGCATTATTAAAAGTGAAAACAATTACTACATTGAGGTAATTAACCCTAATAACAATAAAACCTATTCCATCCCACTTAATAATCTTTTAACACCCGAAGAATATAATAAATTCGAAAATTTAGGCTTAAAAAAAGAGGGCATGATTCACGTAGAGGGATTTTTACAAGATAATATAATAACGCCACTAGAACTGACGACTAATTATAATCGATGGCGAAATGAAAATGTCAATTCGGATTTTCAAACAATTAGTGGTAACCCCTCTAAAAATAGACTCACAAATCGATATAAAACTACGTCTCAGATCAGTTTTACCGGTGTGATATCTAAATTACATATCCCTTCCAAATCTGAGGTTCGCCTTGCAAATGATTTTGAAACATTACAAGCTGTTGAATATTTTGCAAGCACTATTAGACAAGGTACTTCTAATTCAAATCAATTAAACACGTATATTTTAGATAGTGGGGAAAATATAAAAAACAGTGTCTTTGTAAAGCCTATTATGGAAAACGGAAAAACTAAGGAGTACGCTTTTGTGATAGCATCTTTACAACCTGTGAATGAAGCAATGCTCGTTTTAAAAGATTATTATGTCTATGCCTTAATTATCGTGTTTCTCGTTATTATTTTGTTATCCTTCTACTACTCAAAAATCATTGTTAAACCATTAATTAAGATAAATCGTGTTACAAAAAAAATGGCCAACTTTGATTTTAGCGAGAAGTTACCTGTTACAGCAGACGATGAAATTGGCGGGTTATCAAGTGGTATTAATACACTCTCTGTAAATTTAAAAGATCGAATCGACCGATTAAATGTTGCTAATACAAAATTACAACAAGATATTGAACGCGAACGTCAATTGGAAAAAACGAGAAAAGAATTCATTTCTGGTGTATCTCATGAATTAAAAACACCACTTAGTGTTATTCGTAGCTTCGCTGAAGGTATTCAAGATGGCGTAAGTAAAGATACGACATATTATACAAATGTTATTTTGGAAGAGACAGATAATATGAACAGGCTCATTGTTGAAATGTTAGAATTAGCAAAACTAGAATCAGGTACGTACAAACTAGAAATGTCGACATTCTCGATCGGTGAATTAATTCAACAAGTCTATACAAAATTATTATTTAGCATGGAGGAAAAACATTTACAAGTGGACATCCATGCTGACTCTTCTCTATTTGTTAAAGCAAATCGTAGCCGTATTGAGCAAGTCGTTGTAAACTTACTTAGCAATGCAATTCGATATACTCCAGATGGTAAAAAAATACACGTCTCTATTATAGAAACGGAAGATACAGTGAAAATCAAAATTGAAAACACAGGTAATCCTATTCCAGAAGAAAGCCTTGAAAAAATTTGGGATCGCTTCTACCGTTTAGACGCTTCTCGTAGCCGTCATACTGGAGGTACTGGCCTTGGGTTATCCATTGTGAAAAACATTTTAGATCTCCATCACGCTGAATACGGCGTGTATAATACCACTAATAGCGTTGTATTTTATTTTAATTTACAAAAAGTAAAAGAAGTCAAATAATTTGTCTTAATTTCACTAGGAGTTCACATGAAATTCACACTCTCCCTTTATAGTAAGAAACAAGTTAATCCTTTCCTTTACACATATAAAAGAGGAGAGTGCGTGAAATGAAACAAGCAGGACAACCTATTCAAAATGAAAAACAATTAGAAACTATCAAAAATATACTTTTACAATCTTCGAAACGTGATGGCTTATTATTCGTATTAGCTGTAAATTCTGGCTTAAAAGTAAGTGAAATCTTACAATTAAAAGTTAGTGATGTAATCGATGAAGACGAAAATGTTCGCCATTCCATTTTATTTTACAATGAAAAAGTAAAGAAACATAAATGGTTTGCTGTAAATGAAGACTTACAGCACGCAATCGAAGACTACATGAAAGAACGTAAAACTTGGAAACGTAATGAACCATTATTAAAGTCTCAAAAAGGAACAAAGTCTATTACGAGACAACATGCATGGTACATTTTAAACAAAGCTGCAAAAGAAGTTGGATTAGAAGGGATTAGCTCACATACACTTCGAAAAACTTGGGGCTATTGTGCATACAAATCAGGTGTTGATATTGCATTTTTACAACACTTCTTTGATCACAGTACTCCATCCAAAACTTTAAAGTATATCGGTATTGCTTAATAACTCTTATACATAAAAAGGTTACCATTTGTAAATTTGGTAACCTTTTTTATGTTTCATATTCTCTTTTCTTGTCTTGTCTCTCCTATACTGTAGTGGTACTCTAATAGTAAGGGGGAGAAATTATGAACACATTAACAATTGAATTACCGAAAGAAACGGCTGAAAAACTTGATTTATTAAAGAAATCTTATGAAAAGAAAACAGGTGCTACAATTTCTGAAAGCACTCTCGTTCAAACACTTATCTCAAAGGAATTTATCCAAGCGATAACTCCTTTTGATTTACAACAAATCATCAATGGAAAAGAACAGCAGTAATTGCTGTTCTTTTTTTATTACTATTTAAAATATAAAATGAAACTTTAATCAGTGGGGGTCTTACTGCCGCAAATAGCGGGATAAAAAGTTTTTTACTTATTTTCCGAAAAACCATTGACAATGATAATGATAACCATTATCATTTATTATGAAGCCAACAATTGATGAATCAACCAAACGCTCAGTAACATTGTTACCCCTCTTTTTCATATAGAAAGGCACTGTACATTCCCCCTGTTTGTACAGTGCCTTTCTTGTTTATCATCATTCAAACAAATTTAATTGCTCAGGCTTCGGCTCACCATATGTAATGTCCATCATTTTCATAAGCTGTTTCGCATTATCCGCTGCATCTCCACCCGAATTATTATTAAACAATACAAATATATCCTTCGTCTTCTTTTTCAATCGCTCTAATCGTTCTACCCATTCCGCCAATTCTTTACTATTATAACGATATAAACAGCGAACCGATCTCCAATTTTCTCCTTTATCCAGCCAACCATGAACATTTCGGCCATGAAAACGTATTAACGCCATGTCCGAGTTTGTTGCATCTAATATAAGCGGTACTGATCCTATTCCAGCCTGAGGCTCATCGCAAATTGTATGAATCCAGTTTTCTTTTTCTAAAAACTGTAACGTCTTATCTCTCATTTCTGGATAAAACCATGTTTGATTTCGAAATTCTATTGCACATGGTAAATCTTCCATTTTTTCTTTCGTGTATCGAAGTAAATCTACATTTTTCACTTTACAATCAAACCATGGTGGATATTGAAATAAAATCATTTTTAATTTATTTGTTTCTATTAAAGGAAGAATGGATTGTTTATACACATCAAACATCTCATCGAACGTAGAAAAAGGGATTTCCCCTTTCATATGTCCTGTCATTCCTTGATAGGCTTTTACTATAAAAGAAAAATCTTTCGGCGTTTCCATCGCCCATTTTGTATAATTCCGCGCAGGTTGTATCGCATAAAATGAACTATCTACTTCCACAATGGGAAAATGTTCACTATAAGTTCGCAATTTTTTTCTATTTTCATAGGGATTTATATATAAAGAATCATGATCTCCCCACCCTGTCACTCCAATGAAAAGCAAATATATCCCTCCCTTTTTAACTTCACCTTCTATCCATTCTACTCACTTCCCGGACATTTCAGCTAATCAATTTCATTAAGTAGCCCCTTCTTTAAGAGTATCCGTATAAAAATATGATATACTAAATGGAAGAATTTTTAAATTGAGGGGTTATTTATTTATGCTTCCAAACGATGATATTGTATCTCATGAAAAACGAATAGAAGAACTAGAAAATAAAGTGCGGTTATATGAAGAGCTTGTGAATCAATTACCACATCATTTCACATACAAAAATCCACATATTGGTTTACAAATAAAGAAAACGAGAACGACTCACTCCATTCAAAACATACAAAAAGAGAATAAAAAGGCTGATTTTCAACTTACTTGCGATTCATTATTTTTATTTGAACAACTTGAAACATACTTTGTTCATATTTTTGATGCTTTTTCACATCATGTCACCTTTGTTGATAGTAAAGGAAATATAACTTTATGTAATCAAGCTGCAGCAGATGATTTTGGTGTAGTACGAAATGATATAATTGGAAAGCCAATTCAACAATTACTAAACTTGCCAGAAGAACAAATTAAAGCGATTGAAACATTAAGAACAGGAACAGAAATATATAATGAAGAAGTGTTAGACAAAAACTATGGTATTTTAAACAATCGAATTATTCGGGATTATAACGGAGAGATTTTTAGAGTTATTAGTGTCTTCCATTATTTAAACACAGAACGTGATGCAGAAAAATTTTCATTAGCAGGACGAATCGCAGCTGGGATTGCTCATGAAGTACGAAATCCCCTTACAACGGTACGTGGATACTTGCAATTTCTACAAGATAACGTTTCTCCATCCAATAAAGAATTGTTTAAAAGTCTACTCATTCCTGAACTAGATCGTGCAAATAGTATTATCACAAAATTTTTAGCCATTTCAAAAACACGTGAATTTACTAGAGAACCTTTTCCCATCAATACGTTTTTACGCGAATATATTCAACAACTACTTGCTAGTGAAGTTTTTTTACACAATATTTCTATTGACTATGAATTTTCTACGGAATTAGATGGTGTACTTGTCAATATCGATCGTCATGAACTTGTGCAAGTTTTTTTAAATTTATTTCAAAATGCTATCGATGCTCGAGGCGAAAGACCTCTTTCCATTCAAATCTCTAGTTATCGCCTAGATAACTTTGTTCGGATTACTTTCACAGATAACGGAACTGGGGTTCCTCCAGCTATTCAAGAATATATCTTTGATCCATTCTTCTCAACAAAAGATTCAGGAACAGGACTGGGCTTGTCAGTAACGAAGAAAATTATTCAAAATCATAACGGTACATTAAAAGTTACTAGTAATCACAGTGGGACAACTTTTACAATATCTATCCCATCGTTGCCCAAAAGAGATAGTTAAAGTGTCGATAAACAAAAACAGTGGGGGCAGTTTTTAACTGCCCCCACTGTTTTTGTTTAACTCATCATTTTCCTAAAAAACTATACAAAATGAAACTTTAATCAGCGTTTTTTGCATCTCCTACTGCTTATTAACCCTAACTAATCAGCCTTTTGCTAGATAGAAATCTTTCAATCTCTTTAATTCCCCTTACTAAGTAGGTAAAACCCTTATTTTTTTTGAAATAGTAGTTTGTCCATCACGAATTTAGTTTTATTTTCATTTTATTATATTGAGACTATTTATTCTATAAAAGAAAGGAATGAAAAGATGAACAATAAAAATAGAGGGAAAGTATTCTTCGGTAACGATTGTTGCGAAGTCCGGGCTTGTAGTTTTATTAACATCTCTAAATCTGAACTTAAAGAATTTATTAAAATCCTTCAAGCTCTTGGACAAAATATTAAAGATATATTCCAAAATCCTTCTCAAAGTAATATTGATAAACTTATAGCTACCCTAGATAATCTACAAAAATCCCTCAAATGTTTAGACTTATCACCTGCACAAGAAAAAATCGGAACTTCTATTATTACTCACCTATTAACTATTCTAAAAACAAAACCTTTCTCGTGCGGAGCATTATACGTTGAACTGCAAAGCCTGCTTAATTTTTTACTGTATATCGCTAAGTTATTTAAAGTTAATTGCTGTACTATAGACAAACTTATTAAGCTGATTATAGAAATCCAAACCATTTTAGTTAAATATGGCTCTGGTTGCCTTGGTGGAGGTGCTACTGGTGCTACCGGCGCTACTGGACCTCAAGGACTTCGTGGCGTTACTGGCGCTACCGGCGCTACTGGACCTCAAGGACTTCGTGGGGCTACTGGACCATCGGGCAAACCACTCCATGTAACTATAGCAGCAATAGGAAATTCTAATCCACAAACTATATCACCTGGAACGAATATCCAATTTAATCAAGTTTTCGAACTAAATAATCTCATTTTTAATGACACTTCAGATACTTTAACTATTTTAGAAACAGGAGTATACGATATTAGTTTCTCAGCATCTACAACCTTCCCGGGTTCTTCACCATTTGGATTCGGTATTTCATTCAACGGTCAACCACCTACTCGTAATTTTTCAACTAACGTTATCGGTAGTGCGGTTTCTTTCTCCACAATTGTTACTTTAACAGTTGGTACAACAATCTCTGTACAACCTACAGTAAATACTATTTCCATCCCTAACACTGGTGACACAACAGCTACACTATCAGTCTTCCGAATTTACTAATTTTAGTTTTCATTTTATTTTTGAACGACCAAGAATGTTTGATTTATAGTAATTTGTATTATTTTGATTGTATGTTAAATCTTTCTTTTAATAAAAAGGAGCACTTATTTTGGAGGATAAGTGCTCCTTCTTTACGTTTCTTTACTTCAAATTTACTCTAGCTTAATCCTCTTTTTGTATGATGAATAGTGAAGACAAAGACATGAAAGAGGGATGACAATGCGAATTATATCACTGACACGTTTTTGGTTTGTTCTTATGGTATGCATAATTTTATGTATAGGGTTTCTTTTAACTCTAAACTATTCAAATGTTTCAAAAGCAGAAAGAAAAACACTTCCATACGAACTTCTGTATACAAAACAAAACAACATCCCGTATTCCTCTTCCACACAAAATGAAAAAAAAGTTATAAAAGGAATGCTTATTACAGAAGCTTCTAGTTATGAAAACCTACTTCAAATCGCTGAAACGATTACAGATCAATATAAAAATAAAGACGTTGATGAAATAACACTCTCTATCCATAATGAAAATACTGGAAATTTTGAAGAGGAATTGCCATATGAACCTATTAGTAAAGGAATAATAACCGTCACGTATGATTCTCAATCCTTCGGTAGGACCAATGTTACGCTAAATAAATAAACTGAAGCTTTAATCCGTGGCGCTTTTCCCATCCCCACGGATTATTAAGTTAAACCCATCAAATTTTTATAGGCAGCTCGATTCTCACCTAACTTCTTTTCTGTTGCCACATTTTGAACCGAGATAAAACCGCTCATTTCTCATAAAAAAGAGGCGAACTCGTTATTCGCCTCTTTTTTTACCAAAATGGAATCCACTCTTTCACTTTATCTATCCATTCATTTTGCTGTTCTTTTCTTTGTTGTTCCTCTTCTTTTCGTTTTTTCTCTTCTTCTTTTCTTCGTTTTTCTTCCTCAATCATTTTTAATTGCTTTGTATAATCCGCCTCAGGTATTAGTGATAACTGAAATGCCTTTTGAGCTGGATTTCCATTCGCTTTCTTCATAATATCCCGGAACATTGTCGTTGTAATTTGGCTGCCTCCTGGCACATAATGCTCACTATCCGTTTTATCATACCCTACCCAAATCGCACCTACTAAATCCGGTGTGTATCCAACAAACCACGAATCCTTCGCACCAGTGCTTGGTCCATTTACAAGCTGGGTAGTCCCTGTCTTGCCTGCGGTATCGATATTATTAACTTTCGCTTTTTCACCTGTTCCCCTTTCAATAACACCTTTTAATAAGTATGTCATCTTTTGGGCAACTTTCTCGTTCGTCACACGAGTTTCTTTCTTATACCATTTTCCAATTGTTTCCCCTTCAGCATTTTGGATTTCTCTAATGGCATGAGCTTCTACTTGGACACCATCATTTGCAAGTGCGCTATACGCTTGAGCCATTACAAATGGTGAAGTCCCTACATGCATACCTCCTAAAGCAATCGGATACGTATGGTCTTCAGGCTCTAATGGAATACCAAACCGCTCTAAAGATTTCAATCCTTTATCTAATCCAATTTTCTCTAATAGCCAAACTGCTGAAACATTATATGACTTTGCCACCGCTTCATACATCGTCACATTACCATGGAACGTATGATCACTATTTTGTGGTGCATATTCTTTAATATTAAACGGTTCATCTTTTAAGACATCGTATACTTCATATCCTTGTTCTAACGCTGGTACATACACTGCAAGAGGCTTTAACGTTGAACCTGGCTGTCTTTTTAATTGTGTTGCATGATTAAACTGTAAAAATTGATAAGGACCTCTGCCTCCAACTAAAGCCGGAACACCGCCAGTTTTTGGATTCATAAGGACCACTCCAGTTTGCATAAGCTGATCTGAGCCACTATCTTTAAAATAACTATCATTATTCACAACATCTTCAACCGCTTGTTGTTTTTTCGAGTCAAGTTCCGTATAAATACGATAGCCACCTGCTAAAATTTCATTTTGTGTTAATTCATACTTGTCCATCGCTTCTCTAACAATATAATCTACGTATTGAGAATATTTTCCCTTATATTTATCGTCAACACCACGTCGTAATACAAGACCTGATTCTTTCTCCTGATTATATTGTTCTTCAGAAATATATCCTTGCTCCTTCATTAAACCTAATACGACATTACGTCTTTCAATTGATTTATTAAAGTTTTTATACGGCGAATACGCAGATGGCGCTTTAATTAATCCTGCAATCGTTGCAGCTTCTGAAATCGTTAAGTCTTTTACTTCTTTATCAAAATAAGATTTAGCTGCTCTTTTTATCCCCCAAGCACCTTCACCAAAATAAATTTGATTCATATACATTTCAACAATTTCATCTTTCGTATAAGTACGTTCTATTTTTTTCGTTAGAAAGTATTCCTTTATTTTACGCGAGAATGTACGGTCTTGCGTTAAAAATACATTTTTCGCAAGTTGTTGTGTAATTGTACTACCACCTGCCACAACTTCACCGGCTGTAATGTTCTTAAATACAGCACTTATAATTCCACTATAGTAAATACCATGATGACTAAAAAATTCCTTATCTTCTACTGCAACAATTGCTTGAACCATAATATCAGGAATATCTTTCCTTTTGACCCCTTCTGTTTTAGAAGAAGCTAATTTAGTCGCAACTTCATTATTTGCATCATAAATTAAAGTCGGTTGTGGAACAGCTTGTTTTAATTCAGATATATCTTGAATGGAAATTATTATATTTACAACAATAAATAGAGTAGCAAGTAAACTTCCCAATACAATTAATGAATTGCGTAGTTTCTTCCTCTTATTGAACCACTCAAGCGTTTTTTTAAAGTGAGTGTTCTTCAATTTCATTGGTTCACTTCCTTCATTTGTTTACACTCTTTTTTTTAAAAGGAAGAATATACCTCCTTTTAAATTTATTATAATAACGTAGTCGTTCCTATAGTGTAAAGCTTTTCTTTCACATTCATACTTTTTGCAAGAAAAGGACATTCTACAAGTAAGATATTCATTGTTGAGTATTAATATTATTAATACAACAATGAGAGTTTTGTTAAGTTTTTGTAAACTTTTCGATAAAATGTTTTAAAAAACGACAGTTTTTTGTTAGAATTGATTAGCCAATATATTTTACATATATTACTTTTGTGGGGGTAACAATAATGGTCTTTAAATCAAAAAAAGATAAATTTTCTGAAATGCTTATGAACGTTTCCGAAAATTTAAAAGAAGGCGCGCAGTTTTTCGTGGAGTATAAAATTAAAAATGCTAGCGATTTAAAAGAGTTTTCTATGCGCATGAAAGAGTATGAGTCAAAAGGTGACTCATTCATTCACGAAATCATTATGGAGCTAAACAAAGCGTTTATTACTCCTATTGAACGTGAAGACATCCTACAACTTGCAATGAGTATGGATGATGTATTAGACGGATTAGATCACAGTGCTGGTCTATTCGAAATGTATTCTATTACAGAAGCTGATGAATACATGATTAAATTCGTTGAAGCAATTAATCAATGTGCGATTGAGATTGCAAATTCTGTTGAACTACTTTCTAAAAAGAAATTAGTCGATATTCGTACAAATGCGATCAAGATTAAGGATTACGAGTCACAATGTGATGATATTCGCCGTCATGCGATTAAACACTTATTCTCTCGTGAGAAAGATCCGATTAAGATTATTCAATTTAAAGAGATTTACGAAGAGCTTGAAGAAGTAGCTGATAGCTGTCAAAGCGTTGCAAACGTATTAGAAACAATCATTATGAAGAACGCGTAAGGAGTTTGATCATGGATACACTCTTGATACTGACCGTTTTAGTAGTCATTTGCGCTTTAGCTTTTGACTTTATCAATGGATTTCACGATACAGCAAACGCTATTGCAACGGCTGTTTCAACGAAAGCTCTAAAGCCTAGACATGCAATTGTTATGGCAGCTATTATGAACTTTTTAGGTGCGATGACATTTACAGGTGTAGCAAAAACGATTACAAAAGATATTGTTGACCCGTTTGCTTTGCAAAATGGTTCTCTTGTAATTTTAGCTGCTTTGCTTGCGGCAATAGTCTGGAATTTGATCACTTGGTACTATGGCATTCCAAGTAGTTCTTCGCATGCAATCATTGGCGCAATCGCTGGTGCAGCAATTGCTGCTGCTGGTATTAGCGCATTAAACTATAAAGGGTTTATAAAAATTCTTGAAGCTTTAATCATTTCACCGATCATCGCTTTTGTTATTGGTTACATCGTATATAGTATTTTTAAAGTGGTATTTAAAAACTTTAACTTAACGAAAACGAACAAGAACTTCCGTATATTCCAGATTTTCACCGCTGCATTGCAAGCTTATACGCACGGTACGAATGATGCACAAAAAGCAATGGGAATCATTACGATGGCTCTTATGGCCAATAACTATCATACTTCTGGCGATATCCCTTTCTGGGTACAATTATCTTGTGCAATCGCAATGGGTCTTGGTACTTCTGTCGGTGGTTGGAAAATTATTAAAACTGTCGGTGGACAAATTATGAAAATTCGTCCTGTAAATGGTGTAGCTGCCGATTTATCATCATCACTTGTTATTTTCGGCGCAACATTTATTCACTTACCGGTTAGTACGACGCACGTTATCTCTTCTTCTATTTTAGGAGTTGGTGCTTCACATCGCGTGAAAGGTGTAAAATGGGGAACTGCAAAACGCATGTTAATTACATGGGTTATTACACTTCCTATTTCAGCTTCTTTAGCTGCATTATTTTACTACTTATTACACTTAATCTTTTAATCAAAAGTCGTCTTCCTTATTTTTCTAGGAAGACGACTTTTTTGTGAACAAGCCTATTTCTTATTAAAAAGCGTGTATAATGATTGATGGATAAGTTATATAGAGGAGTTGGCAATTTTGGAATACATCATGTTACTTTTCATCGGATTAATCGCCGGGACAGTCGGGAGCCTAGTCGGACTTGGAGGCGGAATTATTATCGTTCCGTTATTAATTGGATTACACAGTTTATCACCACAACTCGCAGTAGGAACTTCTATGGTAACAGTCGTTTTTACAGGGCTGGCTTCTACCCTTACTTATATGAAACATAAACGGGTAGATTATAAAAGTGGACTTATTTTATTTATCGGGAGTGGCCCTGGTGGTATTATCGGATCATGGGCAAACAAATTTTTAAACCAAGATACATTTTCTTTATACTTTGGGATTTTTCTTATATTCGTCTCCATTCTTCTTATACTACGAGACAAATTGAAACCTCTTTCCCTATCAAATATGACTGTAATTAAGCGATCTTTTACAGATAACGAAGGAAATACTGTAGACTATCAATTCCCACCATTTCTCGCTATCTTTATTGCCTTTATAGTTGGATTTATATCCGGATTATTTGGAATCGGTGGTGGTGCCTTACTTGTGCCAGCGATGATGCTCCTTTTTGCGTTCCCAGCACACATTGCTGTAGCCACTTCAATGTTTATCGTATTTCTCTCAGCAATTGTAAGTTCTTTAACTCACATCTCTCTAGGAAATGTCAGCTGGGCTTATGCATTAATTCTTATTCCTGGTGCATGGATTGGCGGAAAAATCGGGGCTTATATTAACACAAAATTAAGCGGTAATGCAGTAATTAATTTATTACGTATCACATTAATTATTCTTGGAACTAGATTAATCATTACTTCATTTTTATAACGCGTTCTTTCTAGAATGCGTTTTTTCTTATACACATGAATATAAAAAGGCTCCTAGGAGAACAAATAAAACTAAACAAACACTTAATAGCATAAAATTTGAAATATGTAATTTCTTCAAGTAGATCACTCCTATAGCTATGACTGTTATCTTTATGATAGCGAAAAAACACTTATCTTACAGTTACAAAGCGCTAACAATGCAAAATCATTTATTACAAATTTTATCCTTATATTTCATTTCTTTGTATAATCTATCGATTCAATAAAAAAAGATGTCATATTGACATCTTTTTAGTGAAGAAGTGACCATCCCATAAAGTCTTCATGTACCTGGCACGCCCTCTTATCGTTTCGATCATATAATTCAGCATAACTATCTGTTTCTTCATCATAAGCCATCGTATAAATAATTTGGCCGTCTATTTCAACGGATAAAACGACTCCACCTTTCATCTCTTCCACATGAATGATAGCATTCGCCGGAATTCTCATATCCGTCATCTTCATCGCATCTAACAATATACTAAACCCCCTACAGCGTATTCATTGCTAGTACTATTACACACTAAATAGTATACTACTGTAATAGCATACATTTCGTCAATGAAATTGCTGTTTAAAAAGCATATTGTCTTTATACATATACGCTAAAATATAAGAAATAGAAATGTTTTAATGGGGGGCTAACATTGATTCTACATAAGGGAGATGTATTATTCCGTCAAGGTGAGGACGGTCCATTATATTTTATAAAAACAGGTTTATTAAAAGTTATTCGGTTAGAAGAAGACGGAACACCATTTTTATTTAATATTATCGTTCCTGGTGAAACGATACCTCACCATTCTTTAATTTCACCGAAGGAATATCACGGTACAGCTATCGCTTTAATGAAAACAGAAGTGGAGCCTATAATTAGCAATGAATGGTACGACAAACTTCAGGCAAATCCTGCATCATATGAAAATATCGCTATACAATTACAATCGAAGTTAAGAATGATGCAACAGCGTATCGATCAATTGACAACTGTCTCTCCTAAAGAGCGCCTTCATCGTTTACAAGAGTGGTTCACCTTATATTTAGGTGACATCCCTATTTATGAAATATTAACACAAACTGAAATTGGTCAGCTCATAGGTGTACGCCGCGAAACAGTTAATCGCTTATTAAGAGAACAAGCAAAAAACGAGGTAAAATAATACCTCGTTTTTTGCTTGGCAACATTAATCTATTGTAAGCTTGCTGCGGGACCGAAAAATTCATAATGAATGTTCTCTTGTTTAACACCCAAATCAATTAATGCAGCATTTATATGCTTCATAAATGGTACTGGACCACAGAAATAAAATTCTGCTTCAGTCGTTGGAATAATAGTTTGTAACCATTCACGTTCAATGAATCCTTCTTGATCAAAATTCTTCATTTCCACATCTTGCTCTGTCGGTGAAGAATAGCAAGTATATGCTTTAACTTGTTCATACTCTTTTTCTACTGTCTCAACATGCTCTTTCATCGCATGTGTATTACTATTTATCGCCGCATGAACAAAGCATACATTACGCTTTGATTCTTGTTCAATTAACGTATTTAACATACTCATCATCGGTGTAATACCTACTCCACCACTAATTAGTACAACAGGTAATGTTGACTCCATATTTAATACGAAATCTCCCGCTGGTGCACTTACTGGTAAGACATCCCCTTCCCCTACATGATCATGTAAGTAATTAGATACTTTACCATCTGGTGTATCTACACCTTTTTCTTTCTTTACACTAATACGATAATATTCTTTTCCTGGAGCATCAGACAAGCTATATTGACGATTATGTGTATATGTCTCACCTTTAATATTTATTTGAATCGTTACATATTGTCCTGGGATGAATGAAGAAACTTTCCCGCCATCTTCAGGTTTTAAATAAAATGATGTAATAACGTCGCTTTCCTTCACTTTTTTAACAATCACAAAGTTGCGGAAATCTTTCCATCCACCTTCTTTATGTGCAGCTTCTTCATACATACCCGCTTCAATGCTAATGAATGCATCAGCAATGACGCCATACGCTTCTCCCCATGCATTTAAAACTTCATCAGGTGCGCCTGCGACCTCTTTAATCGCTCGTAGTAAGCATGTACCTACTATTGGATAATGCTCTGCTTTAATACCTAAACTTCTATGCTTATGACCGATTTGTTTTACAACTGGAATAATAGCTTCTAAATTATCAATGTACATTGCAGCTGCATAAACAGCATTTGCTAATGCTTGTTGTTGTCTTCCTTTTTTCTGGTTCGTATGGTTGAAAATATTCAATAACTCCGGATGTTCCGAAAATAAAATTTGATAAAATCTCGTTGTAATCTCAACGCCTTTTTCTTGTAATAACGGTACTGTTGACTTTACGATTTCAATTGTTTTTGCACTTAACATTGTATCCCACTCCTCTATTTCCTTAACTGTTTTTAGTTTAACTGAATTGTATAATTCATATTGTGATTTTAATCACTATTAACATGGTGTTTTTGTGAAAAATATATGAACAATGCACATATTAAGTAAATTTTAATTAGCCATCATTAATAGTGCTCAAAAAAAAGCTAACTAGAATTCTAGCTAGCCTACTACTTCGTTTGTATTGCTTGTTCAATTACTTGTATATTCTGCCCATCTCCAAACTCGGTATACCCCCATACATTCGTCTCACCTTTATATTTATTTACAAGTATATCCAAGTCATGATATACGCGATGAGCATAGATTACATACTCCATATTCTGAAGCTCCACACCTTTTTTTACAATTTCATAACTTCTATTCACATCGCGTTTTATTTTTTCATTTTTTATTTCTTTATGTATATTTTTTAAAGAGGCTTCTTGCTCTTGAAACCATTGTTTAAAATGTTTCCAATCCCCATCTGTATATTTCTCTGCCTTGCCATAATTCAAGAAATTATTATAACTTTCATGTGTCGTACGAACAAAATCGAGTGTCTTCTTCTTCTCTTGCACCTCTTCTATTTGTGCTACTGTATTTACTCCAGCAGACTTATTCGCATAATATAATAGTACTTTCATAAGACTATAGCTCGCTATTGCCATCACAGTAATAGTTACCAATACACTTAACAATTTCTTCATATACAGAACCCCTTTTCTACTATGAATATTACAATGTACTGTTACACTTGTAACATTCTCTCGTAGAAATGTAATTCCTGTTTAAATCCTCCTTTTCATTTCGACACTATTTTTCTACAAACTTCTCCTTGGTAAATGCTCTTGTAAAACAACATAACCTTCATAAGCTGTATAACCGAGTATAGCCATTAATCCGATATAACAAGCAAATACTGTCCATTTCGTTTTCGTATCGACTTTATAATAATTTTCTTGTTGTTCCTTTTCTGTTTCCCATTCATTTAATTTTCTTTCTGACATTTCAAATGCTTCTCTTATATCAATTGTATGCATTTCTTTTTCATCTTCATATGGGACATAATCAAGTGGCTCAAATTTTGGTAAAAGGTACTCTAGCACTTCAATCTTTTGAAGTTCTCCTGTTTTTAATTCTTTTTCACGTTCTCTTTGTCTTAATACATTCATTTCATGGTGAATCATATAAATCGTTCGATGCACCGCACCAGTTTCTTTTAATTCCTCTTCAAGCCTAGCAGCATATTCTTTCATTCCATCGATTTTATATCCTAATTCCTTAATCGGCTCATCTCTCTTTATTACTCTATATAGTTCCATACAGCCGATAATAAAAATAAATCCTCCTAAAATACTTTTGAAGTAAATAGAATAGCCGAGTAGTAAAACTAGCCCTGCTCCCCAAATTTTCGTGCTTACAACTGAAATTATTCGTCCACCATCTAATGGAGAAACTGGAATTAAGTTAAAGAAATTAATCATACTTCCAAGTAAAATAATAAGCGCCCAAAACGGCTCTTTCGTGATTATATACAGTGGGATCGCGGGTAAAAATGAAAGCAACCCGAAAAGAGGTCCCATATATGCAATGTAAGCTTCATCTTTTGCATTTTTCGGCATCTCTTTCATCCCAATAAGAGCTCCCATAAATGGTATGAAGATTGCTGGCGATGTTGGTATCCCTTTCTTTCTCGCTGCCCATAAATGCCCCATCTCATGTACAAACAATAAATATACGAGTGCTACCCCAAACTTCCAACCATATATGACTGCGTATGCACCAAGCGATAAAAACATACTAAATACTGTTGAAAATTTTGCTAACTTAAAAATTGCAAATACCCATTTTAACTTAGATAGTAAAAATAACCCTATTGCAACGATAACTCCCCATAATCCTTTTTTATTATTTTTCATATTCCTCTCCTTTATCTCGCTTTATTGAGCCATATACACTCATCAAAACTTATTCTTTTTCTCTATTATGACATATTTTTTTCTATTGTTAGAAATAATGTTTATTCCATCCATTTTTAGCCAAAAATAAAAATAAAAGGAGGTAAATACAAATGAAATTACAATCTCTTATGATAGGCGCTCTATCGTTTTTAGCTTCAACTCTTATTTTTTATACCGTCAGCTACGTATTATTATTAGATTGGTTGCCAAATCACTTATTTATAGCCCTTATTATTCTTTCTGCTCTTATGATTTCCTTTCTAATTACACGAAAATCAATGAATGAGCCATCTGCAAAAGCAAAATAATAGAGGGGATCTTTCCCCTCTATTATCATTTCCTAGGAAAGGCCATATAGACTTTATGATTCTTACTGCCCGCTATTTACGGGCAGTAAGGAATCCCACCTCAAAATTCGGCTGGAGCAAAGAATTTAGGTAGGAGTCGTGCTAATAATCAGCGGGGGATGCCCCCGCTGATTAAAATTTCACTTTATCTTTGTAAATTCATTTTTTCACCATACTCTTTAACAATTTGAATAATGTTTTGAAATGCTCCTACTTTTTCTTTCTTACTATTTAATATTTGTAAATCGTGATTATCATAATAGGTTTCTAGTGATTTTAATTGTGATTCTGAAGCATCTTTTATCGGAACAGTAACATTCAACTCATACTGTTTATACCCTTCCTTTACTTTTTCAGCTGAAATTATCTCACTCTCTTTTGCGCCAATTAATTTTTGAACCTTTTCCGGGAAAATTAATTGCAAATAATATTCTTGTTCCTTTGCTAACTTATTATATAGTGATTGTGAAATCGTATAACGTACTGTATAATTCATTTTTTGATCACCTGCTTTAATATGAAACGCAGTAATCTGCATGTCTTTTTTTGTTACTTCCGTTAAAGTACCTACCTGCATCTCATCTTCTTTTTGTTCTGGAATCTTTGGAAAGATAGCCAAAAGCTTTTCCGTATCTTTTTCGTTAAGCATATACATATCTTTCTTATATTGAATCCATCCTCGGCGATCTTCTCCTCTTAACCATGCATAATATGTTTCTTTTTTTCCATCACTACTAATTTGTATTTCATATTCCGGTTCACCAAAACTACCCGTTACTTCTTGTTTTTCCGCTTTGTTTATAATATCCACCACCAACTCCGCATCCATTTTCTTTAAATTTTTTTCTTCTTTACCTTTTTGCATAACAGTTACTTGTAATGGTTCTCTCATTTCATTCACTGTCTCCTCTACTTGTTTCGGTTCTTTCTTTTGCTCGGATTGACCACACGACGCGAGTAAAATAACACATAAAAACATTAAATATTTCCCTTTCAAATCGATTCTCCTTTTCCAATAAGAAATCCTTATAATCCTCATGCATAAAACAAAAACGTTACATTATATAGAATGAGCTATACTATAAACTGAAGGGAGGATTTTACAATGTCCATTAATTTTCATGATGCAAATAATAAGTATACGTATGCAAATCGTAACGCACATATTTCATGGCAGGAAACAATAAACAATATTGTAGATGTACAAAACAAACAAATAATTGATATAGGTTGTGGTGGAGGCATTTATACGAAAGAACTTGCTCTTATGGGAGCCAAAAATGTTGTTGGGCTTGATTTTTCAAAAGAAATATTACAAGCTGCAAAAGAAAATTGTAATACCTTCCCAAACATTTCATTCATTCACGGTGATGCACATAATATCTCATTCCCTAATGAAACATTCGACCTTGTCATTTCTCGTGCAGTCATTCATCATTTGCATGATATTCCCACATTTATACGAGAGGCTTCTCGTATATTAAAAAAAGACGGTCTACTTATTTTACAAGACCGGACCATTGAAGATTGTATAATCCCAGGAAGTCCTGAACACCTTCGTGGATATTTTTTCTCGGTCTTTCCAAAACTCATTGAAACAGAAGCGCAAAGAAGACCAAAAACCACTACTATACAGCAATTATTACAAACATATCCTCTTCAAGCTCTCCCTATTCAAACACAATGGGAAGTACGAAAAGTACATGATTCTGTAGAGGCTTTGCTACAAGATTTATCTCCTCGAACAGGCCGATCCATTCTATATGAACTAACAGATAATGAACTTTCTCAGCTTCTACATCATATCCAAACGGCATTACAAAACGTCTCTCCTATCATCGAAAGAGATCGTTGGACAATTTGGAGCGCGAAAAAATTGTAAGGAAGGAAGCCTCACAAAATAATGTGAGGCTTCCTTCTTTCATAATCTAATTTTGCAACACTCTTGATATCCTCCACTCCTGGCCTGTGCACTTCCACACTTCGGACATACTAAATATCTAGACTGATTTGTCAACAAACTACCTTTTTGAAAGAGTAAAACTTCTGCTTGTTTAAACGAACGCGAATAATATAACCACATAAAACCAATTATAGCAATAATGCCAAATAATACTCCCATCGCAAGCATTTCAGTCACCTCTTTTGGTTTGTTCTTTCCAGCAAGTGGATTGTTGTATTATTCTCTGCAAATTCAAACAATTCCTTCCTTACTCCTATAAATATCGATTTTCTCCATAAACTTTACAATTCTCTATAATGTTTTACAGCATTTTTACAAATAGTATTAACCCTTATATTCTCAGCTATATTTCTACAGGAAAGTGTATTTCTCAAAAAATATGTTGACTTTCTAAAAAAAACATGTAAAAATGTTGTCAGAATACTTGAATAAAAATTCATTGACGAGAACGAGTATGTTATAGAGCTGTTCCCCAGAGAGTTGGTATTTTGCTGAAAGCCAACGCTCAGTTCGTAACCGAAAATCATCTCCGAGAAGTAGAACCGAATGCTAAAGTAAGTTCTTACCGGTCGTCCCCCGTTACAAGGAACACGTATCATGTTGTACGTTGTAAAGCCGTATACATATAGATATATTTCTACATGTATAAATTAGGGTGGTATCGCGGGTAAATATAACTCGTCCCTTTCTTAAGGGACGAGTTTTTTGTGTTCTTACAATGAATTTACAAAAAAGGAGAAAAAAAACAATGAACACTGTATCAAAAAAACATGTTTTTTTCACAGGTCTTATGCTGTTTTCTTTATTTTTTGGAGCAGGAAATTTAATTTTCCCTCCAATGCTTGGACAAAATGCTGGTGAAAACTTTTGGCCAGCAATGATTGGTTTTTTACTAACAGGAGTCGGCTTACCACTACTTACTGTTATCGCTATTTCTCTATCAGGAAATGGAATGCAACAACTTGCGAGTCATGTTCACCCATTATTCGGAATATTCTTTACGGTAGTTGTATACATTGCAATCGGTCCATCTATGGGCATCCCACGTGTTGCTAATGTCGCTTATGAAATGGGAATTAGTTCTTTCTTACCAGAAACTATTCGCTCTAGCAGCCTAACGCTATTTTTATACACAGTCATCTTCTTTGCTATCGTATTTTGGCTTAGTTTAAATCCTTCTAAACTCGTCGATCGTATCGGAAGCGTATTAACACCTATTTTATTACTCTCTATTTTCTTATTATTCTTTAAGAGTGTATTTTCACCACTTGGGCAATCAGGACCAGCAATGCAAGAGTATCAAACTTCTCCAGTTTTCAAAGGTTTTATGGAAGGATACTTAACGATGGATACCATTTCAGCGCTTGCATTTGGAATTATCGTTGTAAATGCAATTCGCTCAAAAGGTGTGAATGACCGCAAATCAATTGCCATCGCAACAACAAAAGCAGGACTTATTGCCGCTACTGGTCTCGTACTTGTATATGGTGCACTTGGCTGGCTCGGTACAACTAGTGTCTCTCTCGGATACGCAACAAACGGCGGACAGCTACTTACCATTATCGTACAACAATTACTCGGTCCATATGGTCTAATTCTATTATCTCTTATCGTTACACTCGCTTGCTTAACAACATGTATTGGACTTGTATCTGCATGCAGTCAATACTTCTCAACATTATTAACAAAATTTTCATACACAACGTTAGCAAGTGTCATTTGCACATTAGGATTATTAGTTGCCAACTTAGGTTTAACAAAAATTATCGCAATCTCTGTTCCTATTTTACTTGTTGTATATCCAATTGCGATTGTACTCGTATTACTATCATTACTTCATAAATATTTCGGTGGATATCGTTCTGTTTATGTAGGTGCGTTAATTGGTTCTGCAGTTGTGAGCGTATTTGATGGATTAAAACAAGGGAATATTCCTGTTTCATCTATCACATCTTATTTCGAGTTTATTCCATTATATAATGAAGGAATCGGCTGGTTAGTACCAGCATTAGTTGGGGCTATTATCGGTTTTGCTATCGCAAAATTAAGTGGCGCCAAAGCAGTACCATTAACGGATCATTCATCTGAATCGAAAGTATCATAAAAAAACTCCCATTTCGGGAGTTTTTTACATTTGATAAGAAGTATGATTAAAGCTACTTACTTTATAAGCTTTCGTATAGTAATCAATATTCGTATCCACTGTTTCTACTTTTACAACATCATAGCAATCTTCTTGCTTCACTAGAAATAAATAATATTCTTCTGTTGCCTCAATAATTGCAATACGATCTGTTTCAATATCATATTGTTCACAAAGTGCTTGCAACGCATTCACATAGTTGCCTAATTTTTTCGTTTCATCCATTCCAAATATCGTTTGAACTAACATACACTCTCTCCCCTTTGTATGTACTGTTAACACCTTAATGATAACGCTTACATTAATAACCGTCAATAAAAAGCTTTGACCATATATAGTCAAAGCTTCCTTCTTATTTCGTCAATTGGTGTCTAAACGCATAAATAACCGCCTGTGTCCGGTCACTTACATTTAGCTTATTTAATATATTACTCACATGTGTCTTTACTGTTTTAAGGGCAATAAACAACTCATCTGCAATCTCTTGATTACTTTTCCCCTCTGCAATTAATAACAAAATTTCAGACTCTCTTTCTGTTAACTCCTCATGCAAAGGTTGTTCTTTCTTCTGACGCATACGAGACATCATTTTGCCAGTAACTTTCGGCTCTAATACCGTTTCCCCATCATAAGTAGCTCTTACAGCATCTGCAATATCACTCGCTCTTGATGTTTTTAATAAATAACTTGTCGCCCCCGCCTCAATAACAGGATATAACTTTTCATCATCTAAAAAGCTCGTGACAACTACAATTTTCGCTTCTGGCCATTCTTGAATAATAGCACGTGTCGCTTCAACCCCATCCATCTCATCCATAACAAGGTCCATTAAAATAATATCCGGTCTTAATTGCAACGCTAACTCTGAACCTTTTCTTCCATTTTCAGCTTCTCCAACTACTTCAATATCTGGCTGCGTTGATAAATATGCTGATACACCCATTCGAACCATTTCATGATCATCAACTAGTAATACTTTTATCATGATTCTCCCCCTCTCTCAATCATAATAGGTACTTTCACTTCTATTTGCGTACCTTTATTCGGAAAACTAAGAACTTTTAATGTACCACCAATTTCATGAACTCGCTCTTGCATTGACCTTAAACCATATGAACCAGCCTTATTAACACCAACTTTAAACCCAACACCGTCATCAATAATTTTCAAAATCGCATATTGATCAATTTTCCGAAGGCGTACTTCGGTTTTCTTTGCCTTCGCATGCCGTAAAGTATTAGACAGCGCCTCTTGTACAATACGGAATAAATGATCCTCTACACCTTTTTTTAATTGAATCGGTTCAATTAACCATTCAATTTTCATATGTTGCTTTCTAGACAGTTCTGTTAATAATTCTTCTATACCCTCTGTTAGTTTCTTACCTTCTAACTGCACTGGGCGTAAATGAAGGAGTAATGCTCTCATTTCTGATTGTGCATTTACAACCATATTCTCAACAAGCTGCAACTGTTTTTTCGTCGTATCTGGAATTTCAGCTGCTTGCTCATTAATGGCTGACATCATCATCGACATTGCAAAAAGCTGCTGACTTACAGAATCGTGCAGCTCTCTCGCTAATCGGTGCCTTTCTTGAGAAATCGCTTCTTGTCTCATCTCTTCATTCCAATGGGCTCGTTCATTCGTTACTTTTTGAAATAGCCCAGCTTGCTCCTCTAAGCGACGAGCAAGACCAATTACTTTTCGTTCCACTTCATGAAATTCATCGTCCGCAGTAAATGAAACATCACTCGGAAAATTCCCTCGCTCTACTTCAAATAGAAAAGTATTTAATCCTTGTATACGCTGTTCTATATAATAACCGATTGCATATCCTACAATTCCTCCGATAAGAAGACTCGTACTCATAATAAACAAGCCAATTGGAACAGAAGCAATGGATTCTTTCCAGAGTAAATCATAAACTTGTTGCTCGCTTTTCCATACATATACAATTGTACAAATAAGTGCGATACTCACAGAGGACAACATAGAATAACGAATATACATCCACGAAATATTCCTTTGTTTTTTCATTATACTTTCCTCACTTCCGTATCGCCTACGACAAGCGAAGAAATAATTTTAATACGACGAGGGGCTTCTTTATACTGTTCTGTTCTAAACGTAACATTACGGTTAAATCCAGTTTCTTCGTGTCCTGGCAGGAGCACTCGCCCAACAATAACAGAATGATTTAAAGACAATTCAATATCATATGGTACATATAAGCGAATATTACCAATGACGCCCCGAATCACAATAACTGTTTCTCCCTCTGGAATCATAGCAGTTGTTAAATCAATCTCGACGTCACAAGCACCATATTGGACGTTAATATCCTCTATTTCATAAATATGATCCATCATTCGTACATTACCTACAAACATATTTTTTATATACGGTTCTGTACGATATATTTGTTTTTCTTCATTTATATATCCCTTTTCTTTAATTTCAACTTTCATCGCTTTTTGCCGATGTCCTTGTTGAATAAGTTGATAACCAATTAAAGCTAAACAAGCAAACACAACAAGTACGAATGCCGCTGATGAAAATAAGAAGAATAAGAAGACAATACCACCGACAAATAAAAATACATTCCCTCTTACATAACGGTTCTTCTTTCGATAATGTCTTCCAAACATAATCATAATAAATGCAAATATTAGACCACCTGGTTCAAAATGTCCAAGTATCATATCAAGAAAAAGACCGAATCCAAATATGATGAGGAGCATCCCCATAAATTGTGTTTTTGAAAATTGCTTCTTCATTTCAGCTCCCCCCTCCTTGTCACATATACATAGAAGAAAAGGCATTGCTTTCCAACACCTTTTCTCCTATCACTATATCATAAGCCTGTTTTATTATATACTACAATTATTTTGTTACTTCTTTCGTTAACGATACTTCATTTTTCTCTTTCATTTCACTCTCTAGTTTTGCAATTTTCATATCAAATGTATCACGCTCATGCTCTTCATTTATACGAAGCTCTATGTCACGAATGTGATCTTCAATTTCTTCGAATCGTAAGAACGGATTATTTTCATCCATTTTATGCATAGCAGTATTCATACGGCGGTTTGCATGCGCCATATTTTCACGTGCCATTAATTCCATACGCTTTGCGTTCATTTCTTTTAATTTATTTTTCATTTCTGAAAGACGACGCTCTAACTCATCAATTTGCTCTACAACACCAGCATACATTTCTTCTAAGCGAGTTACTTGCCCTTCATAATACGCTACTTCTTCTAATGCACGTTCATGCAATTGCAATTCGCCTGCTTCTTGTGCGATGATAGCTTGCTTTGATCTTTTATTAACGAAATAACGTGCTTGCTCAAGCTCACGAGCGAAGTTAGATTTTAATGTTTTATGACGCTGAATTAACTTCTCAATTTTTGTTATTTCACGCTCACTATCGCGTAAATATTGGTTTAACATAGCAATTGGATTTTTTCTTTCTTTCTCATCTAACACATTATGAAAATCAGCTAAAATTGCATCGCGTACACGTCCGAATAAAGATTGTTTCATTATAATCTTCCTCTCTTCTACTTTATAATTTGATTTATTTTATATTAGTTTTTCATTAACTTGTTCCACTCATCTTCAAAGTTGCTATATGGTTTAGCACTTTCTGGAGCAGAATCAACAACTACATTTTTTCCTTTTTTCCACTCACGGTATCCGTAGTATAAAACTACTAATGCTGCGATACCGATTAATGCTGGGGAATGAGAAAGTGCAATGGACAAACCGATTAAACCAACAATACCCCAAGCTAACTTTCCAAAGAATGATTTAGCTCGCACAAATGATTTATAGCTCCAGTACACAACTCCTGCTCCAATGGCGAATCCTACAATACCAGCAAGACTACCAAGAGCAATTAAAGCCAAAATACCGGCTGCGATAAACGCTAGAAATTGTTTCATCTTGTGCTTGCCTCCCTTCGATTTGATACTCTTATCTTAACTATTTTTTCATTTTTTCATAACGAGCTTAAGAACCGTTTTTAACTCAGACTTAAGACTGAGTTAAATTCAGCCTTTTGCAAAACGAACATGTATGCGATGCGTATAGATACAGAAAAATTCTTATTCAATAACGGATGAAAATCTCAACTTGCGCGTCCAAAAAATTAGCAATACATACAAACGTTTATTAAATTACATTAAATATATTATTAAGAAAATTATGTTAAAATAAATCAGAAGGCTACATTTAAATTAAAGGGGATATATCATGAATTTACACATTACGAAAGAAATCAATACCGCCGCTAAAAACTATATAAACAATCAGCTTTATGAATATAATTTAAAGCACTTTCCATCTGATTTAAGAGACAGATACTTAGAGATTCATTTATTTCTTAAAGATGAAAATGGTAAAATATGCGGGGGAATATTAGGTGAAGTCTGTTGGAATTGGTTAGAGATTCACTCTTTTATCATCGATGAAGATATACGTGCATTAGGGTATGGAACTAAACTGTTATTAGAAGTAGAAAAAATCGCTTCAGAAAGAAATTGTGATTTTATAAAAGTTGACACTTTAAGCTTTCAAGCATTAGATTTCTATAAAAAATATGGTTATAAAGAGTATGGTATCCTCGATAATGTAGGAAGAGATTATAAACACTACTATTTGAAAAAGGATTTATAAATAATAAAAAACGCTCAGAGAATGTTCTCCGAGCGTTTTCAACTGCTAATAATAAATGTCTCTTTATGTTATGCAGTTTTATGATACTCTTTTTTTTCCGCCACTTTAGAAAATCTCGGGAAACCAATTAATATAGAAATGATTCCACATACTCCAACTAAAATTGGATAAAATGCATATGGTAACAATTCGACCGGAGATAACGCAGCAAATCCTGCCGCTGTTAACATTTGAGCACCATATGGGATTAACCCCTGTACACAGCAAGAGAAAAGATCCAGTACACTCGCTGATTTACGGGGATCAATTTCATACTGATCCGCAATTTTTTTCGCAAGCGGACCTGTAAAAATGATAGAGATTGTATTGTTTGCTGTACACACATTCGTCATACTCACTAAGCCAGCAATACCAAACTCCGCTCCTTTTTTCGAACGAATATTACGTGTTAAAAGATTCATTAAATATTGAATGCCACCATTATACTGGATAAGTTCAACCATACCACCGATTAAAATGGCAAGTAACACTAACTCCATCATACCGCCCATTCCAGTCGTTACACTTTTAAAGAAACTCTCTAACGTATAACTTCCATCTATAAGACCGATAACACCAGATAGTACCGTTCCACCGGTTAATACAATAAGTACATTCCAGCCAAGTAGCGCTGTAACAAGTACACCTGCATATGGTAAAATCTTCACCCAATCAAATGTATGAGCTTTAATTTCTGTATCATTACCTAAAGTAATCATTACTAATATTACAATTGTAATGACTGCAGCTGGCAATACAATTAAAAAATTCGTTTTAAACTTATCTTTCATTTCTGTTCCTTGCGAACGAACAGCAGCAATTGTCGTATCAGAAATAAATGATAAATTATCACCAAACATCGCTCCACCCACAACAGTAGCCATCGTAAGCGCAATTGAGATATCTGTTTGCCCACTAATACCTACAGCAATCGGTGCTAATGCAGCAATTGTTCCCATTGAAGTTCCCATCGCTAATGAAATAAATGCCCCTATAACAAAAATTCCAGCAACGATAAATCCTTGGGGTAAAATAGATAACGCTAAGTTAACAGTGGAATCAACTCCGCCCATTCCTTTTGCTGTTTCAGAAAACGCCCCTGCAAGTACAAAAATTAATACCATAATCATAATATCAGGGTTTCCTGCACCTTTAGCAAATCGTTCTACTTTCACATTAAAGCTTTCCTTACGATTCATCACTAAAGCAATTCCTACAGCAATCATAATCGCTACGAGTATCGGCAATTTATAAAAATCACCTGTAATAATCCCAGAACCAATAAATAGCGCCAAAAATATTCCAAGTGGTAATAAAGCTAAACCATTTCCTCTCGTTTCTTTCAAAGTATCATCTCTCCCTAGTTTTCAACCTTTTCTAATTAACAACAAAAGACCTCTTCCGACGAGAAGAGGTCTTATACATCTATAAGAAACACTCTTCTCATTTTTCAAGCACACGCTTGCTGGATTTGGCACAGCACTCTGAAATCGAGTCCGCTGCCGAGGCATCGTAGGGCCAGTCCCTCCGCCTCTCTTTATAAGAAGGTTTCATATTTATTTTTTAATAATAATTTCTTTCCTAACTTTACTCGCTTACAAAACAAAAGTCAATTATTTTTTGTATAGATTTTTTTGGTAATTATGCGAAAATATGAATAAACCAATCATTTTAACTTTTCGATTTCTTTATCCAATATTGAGATCCAATAAAATTTTCTATTTTTTATCGTCGCGATAATCCATTTTGTTGTATTCCATGCTAACTCATATTCTTCTTTTGTAACATCACCAATTTTATAGGCATCCTCTAACTCGTCTTCATCCAGTACATAGATCTCACCGTTCGGTAACAATACTACATCTAAATATAAATCATCAAAATAAGGTAAACCACGCTCGTCTATTTTATATTCTTTCGTCACGTCGATATAATATTGTACTAATTGTTTTTGATTGTCTAACATAGCTGTAATTGCAAAGTTTTCCCCGTTTATAAAATATTGCATCCATGTATACCCATCACCTGCAATGCAAAGCTGTTTACCATTGTATTCTTTATAACTAGGTTCTCTCACTTTTTTTATGTCCAGTATTCCTAACATTCCATCCTCTACTTGCTTAACCCTATAATCCTTCTCTATTAGTCGCTTCCACGAAGAACCGTCACCATATTTACGTTTCATTACGTCCGCTCCTCTTCTATATATAGAAAAGCCCCCACATATTATGTGAGAGCTTGTTCATATTATAATTAAGCTGCTTGACCCTTTTCAGATATCTCTTTTAAATAGGCTTGTCCTTTTTCAGCGTCATATTGACCTTCCCACTTAGACATAACTACAGCCGCTAAAGAGTTACCTACAACGTTAACTGCTGTACGAGCCATATCAAGAATACGGTCAATACCTGCAATAAACGCTAAACCTTCAGCTGGAATACCTACTGTACCAAGTGTTGCTAATAATACAACGAATGATACGCCCGGTACACCCGCGATACCTTTTGATGTAACCATTAATACAAGTAATAACGTAATTTGTTGTGTAATGGATAATTCAATACCGTACATTTGCGCTAAGAAAATTGCCGCAATTGCTTGATATAAAGTTGATCCATCTAAGTTAAATGAATAACCTGTTGGAATAACGAAAGATGTAATTGCTTTCGGACAACCGAATTTCTCCATTTTCTCCATAATTCTCGGTAAAACCGTTTCTGAACTTGCTGTAGAATACGCTAAGATCAGCTCGTCTTTTAAAATCTTAAAGAATTGGAAAATGTTTATTCCAAATATTTTCGCTGTAAGTCCTAATACAACTACAACGAAGAAGATCATTGCTCCGTATACTACAATGAGTAATTTCCCTAATGGAATTAATGAAGCTAATCCGAATGTAGAAACTGTAACACCAATTAATGCGAATACACCAAATGGTGCAAACTTCATAACTTGGTTCGTTACATAAAACATTGCATCTGCTACACCTTGGAAAAATTGTAGAACTGGTTTACCACGCTCACCAATTGCTGCTACACCTAAACCAAATAATACCGAGAAGAAGATAATAGCAAGCATATCACCTTCAGCTAATGATTTCATAATGTTCGTCGGAACAATATTTACAAACGTATCCGCGAACGAATGACTTTGTACTTGCTCTGTCGTATGTGTATATTTAGAAATATCTGTTTTTGTTAACTTATCCATATCAACGCCTTTTCCAGGTTGGAAAATGTTTGCTATTAATAAACCAACAACAATTGCAAGTGTTGTAATAATTTCAAAGTAAATAATTGTTTTTCCGCCTAGTCGACCTAACTTTTTAATATCGCCAACACCAGCAACCCCAACAACAATACTCGCTACAACAATCGGTACAACAATCATCTTAATTAATCGGATGAAAATATCACCAATTGGTTGTAAGTACTTCACCACTTCCTGATTGCCAAAGAAAATCGCCCCAACTGTAATACCAAGCGCAAGTCCTATTAAAATTTGCCATGCAAGTCCTATTCTTTTCATACTTGTGGTAACCCCCTCTTCGATGTGTCACTCTATCTCTCATTCTATCTCTATAAAACTTGAAATTAAGAGTATTACATATTATTCGACAATTCACTACATTTTGTCCCTGTTGAAAATCATAAATCAAAATTTAAAATCTGACAACAAAATAAGTTTGCACGAATGCAAATAATTTTCTTGACAAAAACAAACTCCATGTCAGAAAACCTCACATGAAATCGATTCCTTACTAGTGATTGATAGGTTTTTAAAATACTGTTTCATTATGGAAAACTCCATCATTTCCCATGTTTTTTTAAAAAATATAGAAATTGATATCTTTTTCTATACATTCAAGAATTTTAACTTTATGACAAACACTACGAAAAGATACTAAATTCCGACAAAACTTAGCAAAATTATAAAATTTTCTTTACATTATGATTACAACGATAGACACTCTTCTTCTTATGATATATAACATTCATAGGGAAAGGAGCAAGACAACCATGAAAAAGAAATTTGCAGCATTTAGTGTTTTAGCAGCTGGAACGATTTTCGTTTCCCCGTTACTTTCACCCGTATACGCTGAAACGAATGAGAATAAATTATCTAATATTCAATCCGAATTAGAAGGCAAACAAAATGACTTACAAAATAAATCAGCTGAGAAAGAACAAATAGAAAAAGAAATCCAGGAATTACAAAAGAAAATCGACGAATTAACTACTTCTATTAATAAAAACGAAGCTGAATTAAACGATACAAAAAAAGAAATTAGCAACACACAGCAAGTTATTACTGAAAAAAAGAAACATATAGAGCAATTACAAACGAACATAGATACACGGCAGGAAGTTATTAAACAACGACTACAATCTATGCAAGAAAAGCCTCGTACGAGTATCATTACAGAAGTAATAACAAGTTCTGCAAATATTGCCGATCTTGTTGATAATATGTATTCTGTAAGTTTAATTTTAAATAACGATACAGATATTGTGAAAAAACAAACAAGCGATCAAAATGCTGTGACGACAGAAAAAGAGGCTGTTGAGAAAAAAGAGCAACAACTGAAAGCATCTGAGCAAAAATTAGAACAAAAACAGCAAGAATTACAAAGTAACCAACAACAGCAACAAACTTTTATTAACGATCTACATACGAAAGTAGCAAAAGTAGATTCAGAGATTGAAGGGTTAGAAGAATCAAAAGGCATTTTAGAAAACCAGCGTCAAGCTGTTCAAAAAGCAATTGAAGAAGAAAAACGTGCAGAAGAAGCGCGTAAAGCTGAAGAGGCACGTAAGGCTGAGGAAGCAAAAAAACAAGCCGCCGCTTCTGCTAAAGAAAGCACACAATCCGCACCAACACCGCAAGATACGAACAAAGGTGGATTTATTAAACCTGCCGCTGGATCGAAAACTTCAGGATTTGGTACACGTTCTTTAGATAACCATAAAGGAATCGATATCGCAGCTTCAGGAACAGTGCCAATTATTGCCGCTGCAGATGGCGTCGTTATCCGTTCAGAATTATCATCTAGTTACGGAAATGTTGTATACTTATCTCACCGTATAAACGGAAAAACATATACAACTGTATATGCACATATGAGTAGCCGTTCTGTATCTAATGGACAAACTGTAAAACAAGGCACTCAACTTGGCTTTATGGGGAACACTGGCCAATCATACGGACAACATTTACACTTCGAACTTCACCTTGGGGAATGGAATGTTGGTAAGACAAACGCAGTTGATCCGTCTCCTTATATCGGATTATAAAAAACTCGGTGCATACCGAGTTTTTTTTACTACTTCACACTTTTTAGGCGTTTTACATAAACTACAACTAAATGCCTATATTTTGCGGGGTGATAAATATGAATACACAATTACAAGAAGAAATAGAAGAAGCTAGAGAAACATACATTGGCCGGCTATTTACATTCGGCGGCTCAGCGTTATTTTTAATTGGATCATTTATCGCAGTTGTCACAGCTTATAAAGCATATAATCGCTTATTAAATACTTCTACAACACAATAAAAAGACGGAGAATCCACATCTCCGTCTTTTTATTATGCAAACATTTTAAATACGCCTATCGCATTTAAAAATACGATAATTACAGTTACCGGAATAACATAACGAAGTAAGAAGAACCAAATGTTAAATAATGTTTTCCCTTTCGTTTCCGTAACTTCTAATTCTTTCATTAATAACTCTTTACTCATTTTATTTGGTACGAATAGCGAAATGGCTAGCACTCCGAGTGGCAGTAATACATTACTTACCGAAAAATCGACGAAATCAAAGAATGTCTTACCAAATATTTTTACATCACTCATAATTCCAAACGATAACGCTGATGGAATACCAACTGCAAAAATAAGAATACCAATTAATAAAGAAGCTGACGGACGCTTCTTCTCATTATCTTTCGCAACAGATGCTACTACAATTTCAAGCATTGAAATCGCAGATGTTAAAGTCGCAAAGAAGAATAAAACTAAAAACATAATGAAGAAAAATTGTCCAAATGGAATTTTTGCAAAGACAGCAGGAAGAACGATAAACAGTAGCCCTGGTCCTTCTGTCGGTTTAACTCCTAATGCGAAAATCGCTGGGAAAATCGCTAATCCTGCAAGTACTGTAATAAATACAGTTAAACTTACAATAGATGTTGCTGATTTAGCTAAATGCTCTTCTTTCTTTAAATACGAACTATACGTTACCATTACCGAGGCACCTACCGTTAGTGAGAAGAAAGATTGTCCCATCGCATATAAAATCGTATCTGCTGTAAGCTTTGAAAAATCTGGTTTTAAGAAGAACTCTACCCCAGCCATAGCACCATCAAGTGTTAACGCACGAATAATGATAGCAATAAATAAAATGAATAATAACGGCATCATGTACTTACTTGCTTTTTCTATGCCTTTTTCCACACCTTTACTAACAACAAAAATGGTACAAAGCATAAAGATGAATTGCGCCCCAATCGCACTTACTGGATTTGAAATTGTTTCAGCAAACAATTGTCCATAATCGACTACTCCGTTCCAGAAACTACCTGTGACACTATAGTATAAATAAAGTAAAATCCATCCACCTACAACACTATAAAAAGATAGTACGCTAAAACAAGTAACAACCCCCATACGACCAATCCAAGGATATAACTTGCTATTCGGTACTAATACTTTATAAGCTGTAACGGCCTCTTTTTGAGTACTACGGCCAATAACAAATTCAGCTAAAAGAAGAGGCATACCAATAAATAAAGTTAATAGTAAGAATACAAGGAAGAATGCGCCTCCCCCACCATTACCTGCAACATATGGAAACTTCCATATTGCACCAAGACCTACTGCGGCTCCGGCTGCTGCGAGTACAAAGCCAATTTTCGACGTCCATTGCTGTGTTTCTTTCATCATAAATTCTCCTTTTCTGAATATTATAACTTTTATCAATTATACACTTTCATTTCATACTCGCACACCTCCTTTAGAAAATAAAAAAGTCCCCTACACGCAAATATGCATGTAGAGGACGATATATGTAATAGAATACCGTGGTACCACCTCAATTGGATCAATAAATCCCACTTGTTCAGGTACAGGAAAATTCCGATACCCTATCCTTTTAACGGCGGAACCCGGGTTGCCTACTGCAATGTTCAGCATACCTCTCGCAAGCCCATTCTGTATATTTTATCGTACCGGGCTCACACCTTACCCCAGCTCTCTGAACGCATCAAATATACGTACTCTTCTTGCTCATCGATTTCATCTTTTGAAGTTACTTGTGATTATAAATTATATTTTTATATTTGTAAAGCACAATTCGCTCACTATCCTATATAAATTCCCCTCTCTAATTCTTGTAAAAAAAGCTCTCTTTTTTGTTCACTTTGAACATATATCGACTTTAATACTTCTTGTAACAATATATTTTTTTGCCTTTTCTCTACTTGTAATTCTTTCACTTTTAGTCTAACTTCATATAAAAAATCAAGATACGATTCATACTTCTCATCATATTTATTTGCGATATCATCACGAATTTTTTTTGCAAGTTTCGGACTTGCCCCTCCAGTAGAAACAGCTACATTAAGCAATCCACGATGAATTGCCGCCGGAAAATGAACATTTCCACTTTCCGGATTCGTAATAACATTTACCAATTGATTCACTGCGGCATCTTCAGCAATTTGTTCATTTAGTACCGAATTACTAGTCGCTGCAACTACTAAAAAAGCATCTTTAATATCACTTTTCTCATACTCTCTTTGATACCAACGAATTTGCTTTTCTTCTACAAGTTTCACTAAATTTGCATCTAATTCTGTACTTACTACAACAATATCCGCACCTTGTTTTAGTAAAGGAATAATTTTAAACCCCGCTACTTTCCCTCCACCAATGACAACAACACGTTTCTTATCAACTCGCACTGTAAGTGGATACATATTGATCTCCCTTCAATATTTCCTCTGTTTTCTGAATTAACATCTCTCGAAACGCTACATTCTTTCCTAAATAGGGACTTATTTTTATCTCTTCCGACTCATATTGACGCACTTCTTTCTCAACATGTTTCATGAGTAAGCCTGTAAATAATAAGTAAGGTAACACAACAATGTTCCGTTCTTTTTGTTCTACAATTTCTTTCAACCTCTCATCAAACTTCGGCTCCGCGGCTGCTAAATAACAAACTTCCACCTCTTTAATGTTCTCTTCTTTTTGAAATAAAGAAGAAATCCACTTTATGTCTTGTAAAGTTTCCGGATCACTACTCCCTCTTGCAACGAGCAAAAGTGTTACTTCTTCTTTATAGTCTTTAATACCACTTCCGTTATATACCGCTTTTACAAGCACTTCTGATACACCAAATGGATTACCATACACTATTTTGATATCCGGATATTCCTCGTTTAACTTTCGTAATTCAAACGGAATATCTTTCTTTACATGTCCTGCCGCTAATAAAAAAACAGGAATAGCGACAATCTCTGTAGCACCACGCTTCACACATGTACGAAATCCTTCTTCAATAGAAGGATTCGCTAGCTCTAAAAAACAAATTTCTTGAATATTTGCCTCTACACGGTTCATACATGACGTAATAAATGCAACCGCTTCTTCTTTTGCTGCTTTCAAACGGCTTCCATGACATATATATATAACAGCCTTCATTTTACAATACTCCGCTTACTTGATATGCATTTTCCGTTTGTTTCTCAAACCAATGTATCTTTTCTCTAAAACGGACAACTTCTCCAATAACAATCATACTCGGATTCTGAATTCGTTCTTTTTTGGCAACATCTACAATTGTTCCTAACGTCGCTGTAACAGTACGTTGCATAGATGTCGTTCCCCACTCAATGATAGCGGCAGGTGTACTTTGATCTTTTCCATGTTTTATTAGTTGTTCACATATGTAAGGTAAATTACTAACCCCCATATAGACCGCTAATGTATCTACACCTTTCGCTAAACTTTCCCACTTCACTTCCTCTTCAGCCCCTTCTTTCCGGTGCCCTGTCACAACAGCAAAACTTGCACTTGCATCGCGATGCGTTACTGGAATTCCAGCATAAGCAGGAGCAGCTATACCAGCTGAAATACCAGGAATAATTTCAAATGGGATACTTTGCTTCGCTAACGCTTCAGCTTCTTCTCCACCTCTTCCAAATACAAATGGATCTCCGCCCTTAAGTCTCGTTACAACTTTTCCTTTTTTCGCATATTTAATAAGAAATGTGTTAATTGTCTCTTGCTTCATCGTGTGATAATTTGGGAGTTTCCCGCAATAAATTAAATCCGCTTCAGGCTTTGCATGAGAAAGCAATTCTTTATTTACGAGACGGTCGTACAATATAACATCAGCCTTCTCGATGCATCTCAACCCTTTAACAGTAATTAAATCCGGATCACCAGGACCCGCCCCGACGATATAAACCTTCCCCATAATCTCTCCTCATTTCTACTATAAAATGAAACTTCCACTCTTAATCACGAATGGAAGTTACTATTATTTCGTATTACATGTTCTCTACTCATGAATAACAAATGCCGCCCCTTTTCGAATCTTCTTTTTTTCAAACAAAGAAATCTCTTTCACTTCTGGTAACGGTAAAAAATGTTTTTCAAGCTCAATTTCCGCAAGCTTAAATGCCTGTTCTTCACTCTGAGCAACGACAACAATTGGAACAATACTATTTACTAATACAGCTTCAAATCGATATAAGTCCATATTGCCCCTCCTAAGATGCTATTACTTCTTCTAATACACGATTTAGTACAATTTGTAATTCTTCCACTCCAACACGTCCTACGAAATCATAAAACGTTTCGGCTAGTAATTTATTCTTTTGGAAATAACTTAAAAAGGACACGAGAACATCCGGCAAATCTTCTCCATCTATTTTCCCTTTTAACTTTTCGTTATATGCTCCTCCGTCTAATAGTGTTCCGCCCACATATATTTCAAACGCCTCAACGATTCCCTTTTCCTTCGTTTTCAGTTTTATCCCTTGCAAACCAATATCAGCAATTTGACGTTGACCACATGAGTTCGGGCATCCTACCATATGAATTCGAACTGGAACATCGAGTGCAATTTGTGTATCTAAGTACTCTGCGATTTTACGTAATCTTTCTTTCGTTTCTACTAACGCAAGATTGCAATACTCAATGCCAGTACATGAAACCGCATGACCGATAAACGATTTCGGATTTGCTGAAATTGCTTCAAACAACGGTTCACTTAATAATCCTGCAACATTTTCTGGCAGAACATTCGGAATAATGAAGTTTTGTGAGTTACAAGTTCGAATTTGCCCGTTTCCATATTGCTTTGCAATTCTTGCAATCTCAAACATTTCCTTTGCGTGTAAACGCCCTACTGGTACATTAAAGCCGACATACTTTAATCCTGCTTGTTTTTGATCTTGAACGCCATAAAAGTATCCTGCATTCCAGCCTTTGAGAGCACTTTCCCCTTTACTTTGCAATGGGCCTGTGTATTCTACTAGTTTCTCTTTAAATTTCTCAGCGCCCCAGTCAGCGACAAGAAATTTCAAACGTGCTAAGTGGCGTTTTTCACGATATCCAAAATCACGGAATATAGTAGCAATTGCAATCGACACTGCCTTCACTTCTTCTGGTAAAACGAATACATCTAATTCTTCCGCTAAGTATGGACGAGCTGATAATCCTCCACCTATTTTTATATGAAACCCAACCTTTTCCTCACCATTTATTTCTTTCGTAGCAGGTGTAAACGCCACACAGTTAATCTCTGCATTTGCTGAATTATAAATGTTAGAACTAATAGACATTTTGAATTTACGTGGTAGATTAGAAAACTCTTCATTATGTTGGAAGTAATCGTATATTTCTTTAACAATCGATGTTGTATCAAATAGTTCATTCGCATCAATTCCAGCAAGTGGATTTCCTGTGATATTACGCGTAATATCACCGCATGCCCCCGCTGAAGATAAACCAACTCTAGCTAACCTCTTAAAAATATCCGGAATTTGCCCAATTTCTAACCAATGAAACTGAATCGCCTGTCTTGTCGTAATATCTAACACATCACGCCCATAATCTTCAGCGATGGAAGCCAGCACCTCTGCCTGCGCATTTGTAATAATTCCAGAAGGAATGTTGACACGCATCATAAAATAGCCCGCTTCTTTTGGTCTTTGCAAATACAATCCTGCCCATTTAAAAGCGTCCCACTCTTCTTTCGGAATAGATTCAAATCCATTCTCCGCATAGTAAGGAATATCATTAAAGATTTCTAATCCATCTTTTTCTAATTTCTTTTTCTCGGACGGATTCAATTTTTCATTATTTGCCCATACTTTTTCATAAGTCATTTTTAATCCCCCTATATAAAACTACGCTCTTGTAAGTATTTCACGATTTGTTCTGCACATTCTTCAATAGAATACTTGTGCGTTTCTACAATTAATTCTGCTTGTTTTGGTTCCTCATACGGTGAATCAACACCAGTAAACTCTTTAATATCACCTTGTCTCGCTTTTTTGTATAACCCTTTTGGATCACGTTTTTCACACTCTTCAATTGGACATTTTACAAACACTTCTATAAACTCATCTGCCGCTAATAAATCCCTAACTTGTTTTCGATCTACTTGAAATGGTGAAATAAACGCTGTAAGGACAACAGTACCTTGATCTACAAATAGCTTCGCCACTTCGCCAATACGTCTTATATTTTCTATACGATCACTTTCAGAAAAACCTAAGTCTTTATTTAAACCGTGCCGAATGTTATCCCCATCTAGCACATAATTTCCTATATTCTTTTCAAATAGTTTACGAGCAACCGCATTCGCTACTGTAGATTTGCCCGAAGCTGATAAACCAGTAAACCAAACTACAAAACTGTGATGCCCATTCTTCACTCTTCTCTCATCTTTTGAAACAGAAGCTGTATGCCAAGTAATATTCGTATCCATCTCATTCTCTCCCTATTCTGTTACTACTTCTTTTTTCAAACCTTTAATTAGCACTTCCACTACTTCTTTACGACTAAATGTACTTGGCGGAATCTCACCATTCCTTAACATTTCTCTTACTTTCGTACCCGATAAAATGACACGGTCTTCTTTTCCATGCGGACATGTTTTCGTTGAAGCCATTGCTTCACATTTCGTGCAGTAAAAACTATGTTCAAAAAATAACGGCGTAATCCCTAACTCTTCTACTGTAAAATTCGTAAAGATTTCCTGCGCTTCATATGTTCCGTAATAGTCCCCTACCCCAGCATGATCACGCCCTACAATAAAGTGGGTACAACCAAAATTCTTTCTTACTAGTGCATGAAATATCGCTTCCCTTGGTCCTGCGTAACGCATTGCTGCAGGAAATACACCTAAAAAGACACGATCTTTCGGATAATAGTTTTGAAGTAATACTTCATAGCTTTCCATCCTTACATCAGCAGGAATATCATCTGACTTCGTTTCCCCAACGAGCGGATTTAAAAAGAGACCATCTACAATTTCAAGGGCAGATTTTTGAATATACTCATGGGCACGATGTACTGGGTTTCTCGTTTGAAATCCAACTACTGTTTTCCAACCGCGTTTTTTAAATTCTTCTCTCGTTTCAATTGGATCTAAATGATAAGAAGGAAACGGATTATTTCCAAAGCGTTTTGTAAGAATAATAGCTCCTCCAACGTAAACGTTTGGTCGTTCATATAATTTTTTCACACCTGGATGTGCTTCATCCGTCGTTTTATATACAAGTAACGCTTCTTTTTCTTTATCTGGTACAAAAATATCTTCTATTTGAATAACACCATATACATTTCCGGCGTTGACAAGTTTTACTTCCTCTCCAGCCTGCAGTTTCTCGGCTACTTCTTCTGTTACCGGTAGTGTAATCGGTATACTCCATACGCTACCATTTGCTAAACGAAGCGTTTCTACTACTGAATCATAATCTCTCTTCCCTAAAAATCCTGTAAGAGGGCTATATCCTCCTGTCGCCAAAAGTTCTAAATCACTAAGTGCAATTTTGTCTATCTCGATTTCCTTTACAATGTTCGATATTTCATATGTTTCATCAATGCGGTTTACTAATTCATTTGTTGTACTCATCTTCTTATATCCCTTCTTAGCTTTATTTCAAAATCTATCTCATTGAAAGTGAAGGCCACATTCCGTCTTCATTTTCCCAGCCCATCTTCCATCTCTTGAGTTGCCACCATCACCTACAGGTAATGTACATTTCTCACACCCAATACTCGGATAGCCAACATCATGCAATGGGTTATACGGCAAACTATGTTTATATACATATCGCCAAACTTCTTTCCAAGTCCAATGAATGAGCGGACAAACTTTAATAGATTGAAAACGACGATCTTGATTTATAAACTGTGTATGCTTACGCGTTTCTGATTGTTCCCTTCTTAAGCCTGATATCCACGCTTTTTCCGCTGCTAATGATTTTTCTAACGGTAAAATTTTTCTAATACTACAGCAAAGATTCGGATTACTTTCCCATAACTTCTCTCCATGAAGCTTCGCTTGTTCATCGAGTGTAAGTTCTGGCTGTTTTTCTATAATATTTAATGAAGGAAATCTCTCGCGTACCTTCTTAATTAATTCGTACGTTTCTTGAAAATGAACATTTGTATCCAAAAATACAACTTTAGCAGATGGATTTACTTGGTTTATAAGATGCAATAAAACCATTCCCTCCACCCCAAAGCTACATGCATATACAATTTCATCTTTATATTCGTTATAAGCCCAACTTAATACTGATAGCGCGCCTTTCGTTTCATCTTCTTCAGAAAATGAAACACTATTTTCTTTCCACGTTTCGTACGTCAACATGTTTTTTCCCCCTGTAAAAGCAAAAAGACGGCTTTAACCTATTAAAAATAGATTAAAACCGCCTCTAGTTTTTCTAGTCAGCGCTTTTTACTTTAAACGAACCTTTTCACTTTTTTCTAATTGAATCACTTTTCCATCTTGCACAACAATTGTAATGGAACCATATTTCATATCAGCAAGCATCGCTTGAATTTTCTCAGATACTTCATCAAAATGCTCCCGTACGCTCACGCAAACAGCCCCCCTTTTTATTCATAAAAAAAATCTTTCCCATTTCGAAAAGACTGTTCGGTAATATATTTTACCTTATCTTTCAAAATGGATTCCATTTTGCTGGATTTAGCACCTTGCTTTCTATAAGCAGGTTGCCGAGCTTCGTAGGGCCAGTTCCCTCAGCTTCTCTTGATAAGCTTTGTATTTGTATTTTATCACAATTCTGATTTTTTTCAATCCTAGTTTTCCGATATATTTAATTATTTTTCTTTTTTTAAAAGGAGTTGCCTTTACTAGACAACTCCTTCTTTCTCATTCACACCAGCTCTTTAATACGTATGCGATCGTTCCCAATGATATTTTCATATGTTTCACGTTCTACGACAATTTGTGACGTCCCGCCTTTTGCAAAGACGACAGCTGGTCTACGAATACGATTATAATTATTCGCCATCGAGTACCCATATGCCCCCGTACAAGAAATTGCTAGTAAATCAGAAGAAGCAACTTGCGGTAAGTTAATATCCCAAATCAGCATATCTCCACTTTCACAGCATTTCCCAGCAATCGAAACGAGTTCCTCATTCTCATCATTCCCTCGATTCGCCAACATCGCCTCATAACGGGCTCCGTATAGCGCTGGTCTTAAATTATCTGTCATTCCACCATCGACTGAAACATATTTCCGAATGCCAGGAATCTCTTTCACCGCTCCGACTGTATAAAGTGTTGTTCCAGCATCACCTACAATACTACGACCTGGTTCAATCCATATTTCTGGAAGCGGATATTCACATAATGTAAATTGTTCTCTTATCGTACTTGTTACAGCATGCACATACGTTTCAAGTGTTAACGGTGTATCTGAATCCGTATAACGTATACCGAAACCTCCGCCCACATTTAATACTTTCATCACATAATGTGTTCGCTCTCTCACTTCTTCTAAAAATTGGCGGAGTACTTCAATTGCTCGAACAAATCCAGCCGTTTCAAATATTTGTGATCCGATGTGCGAGTGAATTCCTAGCACATTATAATTTGATTTTTGCAAGGCAAGCTCAATTGCTTGCATCGCTTGACCATTTGAAACACCAAATCCAAATTTCGAATCCTCTTGACCTGTTGTTATATATTCGTGTGTATGTGCCTCTACTCCAGGCGTTACACGGATTAATATGTTCACAAATTTCCCATGTTGCATTGCTAAATCATGTAAAATTTCTAATTCTAAGAAATTATCTACTACAAAACAACCGATATTCGCCTGAAGAGCCATAATCATTTCTTCTTCTGTTTTATTATTTCCGTGAAAATGAATACGCGATGCCGGAAAACCAGCTTGGAGCGCAGTATATAATTCTCCTCCAGAAACAACATCTAAAGACATATTCTCTTCACGAGCTACTCGGCACATCTCCATGCACAAGAACGCCTTGCTTGCATATGCTACTTGATAAGAGAAACCACTTTCTTTAAAAGCACGATGAAACGCGCGGCACTTTCCTCGAATAGACTCTTCATCGTATACATAAAGTGGTGTTCCGTATTGTTTTGCTAGCTGCGTCGTATCGCACCCACCAATTTCTAAGTGTCCTTGCCCATTGATTCGGCTTGTGCCGTGTAAATACATTTGAATTCCTCCCTTATTTCCTCTAAAACTCATAACCCCAATCTTCTATTCATTGCAGCACGCTTTTAGATAGACAAAAAACGCGCGGAACAATGTTCACACGCGTTTCTTATTAGGAAAAATATATATTGAAAAAATAAACGAGTTGTTATCTCCTCAAAATAAGAAACCGCATCAACATCTCCAAATAGCTCTTCATAAAATAAATCTTATGACAGTACTACATTTATTCAATGCAGTCCCAATATATGAATAAGATGGTTATTCTTATATTTCGGCAATAGTCCCTTTCAACCTATGATCACAGATTCCATTAAATCTCCCATAGCTTACTCTTTCCTATCGCGGCCTCTACCTTTGAGAGTAGATGAGGTAAGTCTATTTAATTTTCAAACATCTAATTGTTGCTATTAACAATACCAAAGGACCATTTTATTTGTCAAACAATTTTTTATATTGTTTTTTTACAGTTTAATTTTGTATCATTTGGTAAGCGCTTTACTGAAACCTTTGTCACTTCCCATTCGCCCTCTTCGTTATTAAATGTAACCGTTACCTTCTCAAATGGTGGAACAATTTTCCCACCAACCTGTTCATACTTCGTTACTTCAATACTCGCTTGAAATAAATATGTACCACTATACACTTTTTTTAAACTAATAATTTTAGGACATTGATAAGGCTTCAAGCTCCCATATTGTTTTTCAATTGCCTTATTTATTTTTGGAAATAAAACAGAATAAAGGGCATCTTCCATAAGGGGTGCATCATATTGTGCTACCGATACACTCGGTGAAGCAAAAAGTATAACACTACTGCATACTATAAAATATAATAATTTTCGCATTATAACCTCCGTTTTATTACTCGATTCTTTTTGCGCACGATAATTATCATACATAGAAACTCCGTTTTATTGTCTCCCACTGCCCTTTTTCTACTCAATTATTATAAAAAAGCCCACAACTCTCTTTTATTTTCGTATAATGATACTCATAGTATAATAAACATAATAACAAAGGACTGTTCGTATATATAAAATGAGGCGCTAATCAAACCGGCTCACAAGAACCGTCATGCTTTTAGGAGAGGAGTATATTATGCTACAAAATCTGTTTCCAAAACTGCGATTTGCACTAGTTGCAGTCGTTTTATTATGGATAAAAACATATATTGTGTACAAGCTAGCATTTGATATTAGAATTGATAACTTCTTTGAAGAGTTTATGCTTTTTATTAACCCACTAGCTTCGTTACTTTTATTTTTTGGTTTCGCTTTACTGGCATCTAAGTACCGAAACCGAATTATTATTGTAATTAGTTTTATACTGTCATTTATTTTATTTGGAAATGCAATGTTTTACGGGTTCTATAACGATTTTGTTACTTTCCCTGTTTTATTCCAAACAAATAATATGGCTGACTTAGGGACGAGTATAAAAGAACTCTTTACGTATAAAACATTACTTTTATTTGCAGACGCAATTATTTTAATGTTTATTTTGCGTAAATTCCCATCATTTGGTGATAAAACACCCCTTTCTCGCTCTGAGAAGCGAACTTTCTTTAGCGGTGTAACAGTATTATTAGCACTACAAATTGTTGTTTCAGTTATATATAAACCACAAATGTTCTCACGCTCATTTGATCGTCAAACTGTCGTGAAAAATTTAGGGTTATACACATATCATCTATTTGATATTACACTTCAATCTAAGTCTTCAGCTGAGCGTGTATTTGCAAGTGGAGACGGGTTCTCTGAAATTAAAAACTATACAGACTCAAAAGATAAACAAGTTGATAAAAACTTATTTGGAGCTGCAAAGGGTAAAAATGTAATTTTAATTTCAATGGAATCTACACAAAGTTTTGTTATTAATAAAAAAATAAATGGAAAAGAGATTACTCCATTTTTAAATGAGTTTATTAAAGATAGTTTTTATTTCGATAACTTCTATCATCAAACGGGACAAGGTAAAACTTCTGATGCTGAATTTATCGTTGAAAATTCCCTTTATCCGTTAGACCGTGGTTCTGTATTCTTTACTCATGCAACAAATGAATACACTGCCACACCAGAACAATTAAAGAAATACGGATATTCTTCTGCTGTCTTCCATTCAAACGATAAAACGTTTTGGAATCGTGACGTAATGTATCCTGCGCTTGGATATGATCGTTACTTTAATTTAAATGATTACGTAGGAACGGAACAAATGTCTGTCGGTTGGGGATTAAAAGATAAAGAGTTCTTTGAGCAATCTATTCCAAAGTTAAAATCTTTACCACAACCGTTCTATACAAAATTTATTACGTTAACAAACCATTTTCCATTTCTTCTAAATCCAGAAGATCAATATGTTGATGAATTTAATTCCGAAAGTGGTGTTTTAAATCGCTACTTCCCAACCGTTCGTTACACGGATGAAGCTCTTAAATTATTTATTAAACAATTGAAAGACGAAGGACTATATGATAATTCCGTTATTGTCATTTATGGTGATCATTACGGCATTTCTGAAAACCATAATGCAGCTATGGCTCAGTTCCTTGGGAAAGACGCTATTACACCGTTTGATTCTATGCAATTACAACGCGTCCCTCTCATTATTCATGTGCCTGGCCAAGAAGGAAAAGTCATCTCTAAAGTATCTGGTCAAATTGATATTAAACCAACGTTACTTCATTTACTTGGTATTAAAACAAATCAATCCGTAGAATTTGGAACAGACTTATTTACGAAAGAAAAAGACCCTCTTATGGTAATGCGGGACGGCAGTTTTGTTTCGGAAGATTATGTTTATACAAAAAATATGTGCTATAAAAGAAGCACAGGTGAAGAAGCTGATTTAACACTATGTCAGCCTTATATTGAAAAAGCAAAAACAGAATTAAAATTATCCGACAAACTCATTTATGGAGATTTATTAAGATTTGATCCTAACAATCGATATAAAACCGGAACGATGACAACGAAATTTGAATAGTGTAGGAAGCAACTTTACAAAAGTTGCTTCCTTTTTTTACTTATTTTTCAAATTTCTCTTCTATACAATCTTTCACAAATTGGGAATTTTTTTCGTATGAGAAAGAAATTTATGGTATGATAAAATAAGTAAACTTTCATACACTAATTAAGAATTTATAACAGAAAGCAAGGGATCAGATTTTGTATAGAGCAGCTATTCCAAACTTATTTACGCTCGGGAATTTATATAGCGGATTTTTGTCAATCGGCTATGCATCTTTAGGATATTATAAATCAGCTGCTATTTTAGTACTGATCGGGATGATGTTAGATAGTCTTGATGGTCGTGTCGCTCGTTTATTACGCGTTGATTCACAAATGGGAAAAGAGCTTGATTCACTAGCGGATGTTGTAACATTTGGCGCAGCACCTGCTGTTTTAATGTATTACACATCTTTTTCCAACTATGGAATCATTGGACTATACATAGCGGGATTATTCCCTCTGTTCGGAGCATATCGCTTAGCACGATTTAATGTAACACCATCTTCTACTTCTATGAAATATTTCACTGGAGTTCCGATTACTGCAGCAGGAGGGCTTGTTGCTTTCTTAACATTATTTTCACATACCATTCCAAAAATTGTTCTCATTACCGTATTTGTAACGTTCGCATTTTTAATGGTGAGCCGTGTTCGTATCCCAAGTTTAAAAGATGTACCAATTCCACGATATAGCATAATTATTACACTATTTTTAGTTGGAATTATTATCACAATGTACCAAACAAGTTTTGGCAACATTTCTGTTTTCTTATTCATTGCCATTCCACTATACATTTTGTATATGTTATCTCAATTTATTAGACAAAGACCTTCTAAAAAAGCGAATAAAGAAAAATAAAAAAACCTTCCGTATTTCGGAAGGTTTCTTTTTTATTTTGTAACTAATACTTTTTGATTTACAGGTGTTACAGGTTCTTCACCATTTAATACAGCTAAAATATTTCTTACTGCCATTTCAGCCATTGCATCACGTGTTTCGAATGTTGCATTTCCTACGTGAGGAGCAAGTACTACATTCTTTAATCCTTTTAGCTCTGCTGTAATTTTCGGTTCAAATTCAAATACGTCAAGAGCTGCACCTTCAATTTCATTCGTTTTTAGTGCATGAGCAAGTGCTGATTCATTCATAATTGGTCCACGTGAAGCATTTATAATATATGCTGTTTTCTTCATCATTTTAAACTGTTCTTCATCAATCATATGATGTAATTTCGGATTATAAGCACAGTTAATTGTAATAAAGTCCGCTGTTTGTAATAATTCTTCCAACGTTACGTATGTCGCTTCCAGTTCACTTTCAGCTTCAGGCTTTCGATTTGGTCCTGTATATAAAACATTCATTCCAAATGCTCTCGCACGCTTTGCAACTGCCTTCCCGATTTCTCCAAGGCCAATAATTCCGATTGTCTTACCGTGTACTTCGCGGCCCAAGAAGAATAACGGTGCCCATCCGTTAAATCCAGTTGTACGACATAACGTATCACCTTCAGGAATTCTACGTGCCGCTGCTAAAAGCAGTGCAAACGTTAATTCTGCTGTCGCTTCAGTTGATACTTTCGGCGTATTTGTAACAGCAATACCCTTTTCTCCAGCATATGTGTAATCAATATTATCGTAACCAGCACCATAATTTGCGATAATTTTTAAGTTTGGTGCTGCGTCAATAACCTCTTTCGATACCTTCGTAGAAAGTAAGCTTAAAAGTGCATCTTTATCTTTTACACGTTCTGCTAACTCTTCTACACTAATTAATTCTTCTTTATTGTACATTTCTACATCATGATTTTTCAATAATTCTAATCCGATTTCTGGAATTTTCCCTGCTACTAATATTTTCGCCACTACTAACACCTCTTCTATACAAAATATGATATCTCTTATATTTCATTGTAAGAAATCTACATATAAAAACCAAGGAATTTGATTATAGTTTTGAAAATCGACACTTTTCCATAAAAAAAGAGGAGATGCAACTCTCCCCTCTTTTTACGCTTTTTCTTGCGATTCTTTCCCAAGCTTCGCATCGATTGTTCCTTCTGCAACTGTATCGCTAATTTGTTCCTCAATAACTGAGTTAGCAGTATTATTTGTTTCAGAAGTATAGGCTTGATCTGCCGCTTGTACGTTTTGTTTATTTTGTTGTTTCACCATTTTTCATCCTCCTTTTCATTCTTTCTTATTTTGAACAAAAAGGGTGATTTTCATCAAAAAATCGTGTTTCATTTTGAAATTATTACTTCTTCTTCAAGCAATCTCATCGTTCTTACTCGTTTCGTAAATGTAGCTATGTGAGAAATATCATGATTGCGTAATGTCTTTATATTCTCTTCCACATACTTTCCTAAATCATTCGGATAATGGGCATCTGAGGATAGAGTAATCGGAACTCCATGCTTAGCTAATACTTGTAAATAAAGCGGACTTGGGCACATTTCGCGCACAGGATATCGATAGTACAATCCCGCATTTATTTCTGTTGCTGTATTTGTTTCCACTAACGCACGAGCAATTTCCTTATAATAAGAAAGCTGTTCATTCTCATCTAACCGGTAATTAAATACTTTTATGTTATCAAGGTGAGCTATAATATCAAAAAGCTCGGAACGAACAGCACTTTCAACTGTAGCGAAAAACGTGTGATATAAAGTATGTAACTCATGCGTACCAAAATACTCTTTCGTATCTGGATTATCAAATCCCCATCCATCTATAAAATGGACCGAACCGATTACATAATCAAAGTCTCCTAATGCTAGTAAACCTTTTAACTCTTGTTCACCCTCGATAAAATAATCCGCTTCAATTCCAAGTTTGAGCGTTATCCCTCGTTTACTCCATCGCTCTTTTGCCTCTTCAATCGCCTTTGTAAAATCATAAATAGACGTTACTCTTACTTGATCTAACCATTCTTTTTGCAGGCGACCAAGCTTAGAATCACTAATATCTACATACTTTTCATAATATCCTTTCGCTTCATGAAAACGATATAAATGATCGACAATACCAACTTCTTTTATACCTTTTCGCACAGCTTCTTCTAAATATAAATCAATCCATTTCGCTGTAAATGGACCTTCCTTCACACGTCTTTGCAGGCGTTCTTGTGTTTTCATAAGCCATTCCATAGAATGTTTTTCTTCTTTAAGCGGTTCAAAATATTGTAGCGCATCATTTATTTTAGCTAGCCACCCTATTGAATATGGTCCTTCTTCTAAATGAATGTGATAGTCCACTTTCATCCATATTCCCCCTTATAATGTATCTATTTCTCTTCTGTCCCCTACTCGCGAAAGCTTTCCATTTCTTTCTTTCACTTCTTGCATGACATCTTCTAATGGAATATTTTTTTCGGCTAATAGAACAAAACAGTGATAGAACACATCAACCATTTCTTTTACTATTTCTTCTTTATCATTATTTTTAGACGCAATAATTACTTCGGTGCACTCCTCACCAATTTTCTTTAAAATTTTATCTTCACCTTTTGAAAATAAATAATTCGTATATGATTCAGAGAGTGGATTTTTCTTTCGTTCTTCAATTGTTTCAAATAATAACTTAAGGATATCTTCCATATGTATCCCCCTATATAATTTTGTAGTGAAAACACGTTTTTTCTCCCGTATGGCAAGCAGGCCCTACTTGCTTTACGACAACAACGATTGCATCTTGATCACAGTCTAAATAAAGTGATTGCACATATTGGACATTTCCCGATGTACCGCCTTTATTCCATAACGATTGTCTCGAACGGGAATAAAACCATGTTCTTTTCGTTTCCAGCGTCTTGTCATACGCTTCTTCATTCATATAAGCTAACATTAAAACTTCTTTCGTATCTTCCTCGATAACAACAGCTGGTATCAATCCTTTTGCAAAATTAGGTTTCATAACCGCACCTCAACGTTTGCTTCTCTTAATTTTCTCTTTACATCTTGTACAGTCGCTTCACCATAATGAAAGATTGATGCCGCTAATGCTGCATCAACTGTTGTCTTTTGAAATACTTCTATAATGTGATCCACATGACCACATCCACCTGATGCGATTACTGGAACAGAAACGCTGTTTGAAATTGCTCCTGTTAAACGAAGATCATATCCGTTTTTCATTCCATCTGCATCCATACTCGTCAACAAAATTTCTCCTGCCCCGAGCTTAACAACGCGCTTCGCCCATTCGATTGCATCCATCCCTGTATCGACTCTTCCGCCGTTCACGTATACATTCCATTTATCTTCCTCTACTTTTCTAGCATCAATTGCTACGACAATACATTGTGAGCCAAAATGTTCCGCACCTTCCTGGATTAACTTCGGATTTCTCACTGCCGCTGAGTTTATTGAAACTTTATCTGCTCCAGCTCTTAGTAAATTGTACATATCTTTAACACTTGAAATCCCCCCGCCAACTGTAAGAGGAATAAACACCTTTGAGGCTGTTTGTTCTACAACATCTATAATCGTCTTTCGCCCTTCATGCGTCGCAGTGATGTCTAAAAATACGATTTCATCTGCTCCCGCATCATTATATAATGCGGCTATTTCAACAGGATTACCGACGTCTTGTAACCCTATAAAATTCACACCCTTTACTACCCGCCCTTCTTTCACATCTAGACATGGAATAATTCGTTTTGCTAACATAGTTTTGTTACCTGTAACACTTTTTCTAAATCAATCGTTTTCTCGTAAAGTGCCTTCCCAATAATGACGCCATATATGTTCATATCATTTAATCTTTTCACATCTTGAATAGATGCGACACCTCCAGATGCAATCACACGAATACCCACGCTTTTTTGCAGTAACTCTAATTGCTCAAAATTTGGTCCTGCAAGTGTCCCATCTTTTGAAATGTCCGTAAACACAATCGTTTGAACACCTACACTTTCCATTTGCTTCGCTAAATCGATGTACGAAATTTCAGACACATCTAACCAGCCCCTCGTTGCTACGAAACCATTTTTCGCATCAATTCCAACTATGATTTGCTCCTTATATAGACGAACCGCTTCTTCTAAAAATGATTTATCGTAAAGGGCAGCCGTTCCTAATATCACTTTTTCTACACCTACTGACAACAACTTCTCCACTGCCGCGAGTGACCGAACTCCTCCTCCAATTTGCACCGGAATACGTACCGCCTTGCATATTTTTTCAATGACAGGTAAATTTACTGACTCCCCAACAATTGCTCCATCTAAATCAACAACGTGTAGTATTTTCGCTCCAAGTTTTTCAAATATGATTGCTTGTGCGACTGGATCTTCATTCATCACCGTTTCTTTACTAAACTCTCCTTGATAAAGCCTGACGCATCGTCCTTCTTTTAAATCGATAGCTGGGAAGATTTCCATGCTTCTACCACCCCTTTGAAATTTTTTAACATTCGCATCCCAATTTCCCCACTTTTTTCAGGATGAAACTGTGCGCCAAATATATTTCCTTTTGCTACAAAACCAGGTACTTTCACTCCATATTCACTTGCCCCATACACAATTTCATTCGGACAATCTGCATAATAAGAGTGGACATAATATACGAAAGAACCGTCCTCTACTCCATTCCAAAGCGATATTTCTCCTTCTTTTTTTAATTCATTCCACCCCATATGTGGAATTTTATAAGGAACTTTTAACTTTCGAATAACACCTGGCAATAAATTTAATCCGTTACAATTTTGTAGTTCCTCACTTTTTTCAAATAAAAGCTGCATTCCTAAGCAAATACCCAGAAGCGGTTTTCCTAAGCTCCCAACTTCTTTTAGCACACACACTAAATCTTTTTCTTCTAAAACGCCCATCGCTTTCGGAAATGTGCCTACTCCTGGTAAAATAACTCCATCACTTCTCAATATTTCTTTTTTATCATCCGTTATGATGTACTCTGTTCCAATATATTTTAATGCTTGTTCCACACTACGAATATTTCCCATTCCATAATCTATAATTGCAATCAATTACAACATCCCTTTCGTTGAATTTACACCATTAATATTGGCATTTTTATCGACTGCCTCTCTAAGCGCTCGACCGAACGCTTTAAATAAAGCTTCAATTTTGTGATGTGTATTGCTTCCGTATAAAATGCGAGCATGTAACGTAATATTTGCAGCATGAGCAACTGCTCTAAAAAATTCTTCCGTTAATTCTGTGTCAAAATCCCCTAGCTTCGGATTTGTTAATTCACCTTGAAATACAATATATGAGCGCCCGCTTATATCAATCGCGACAAATCCTAAAGATTCATCCATCGGTACATACGCTGAGCCGTAACGGTTAATCCCTTCTTTATTTTGCAATGATTCTTTCAAGCAAGTTCCGAGTACAATTCCAACATCTTCAACCGTATGATGAGCATCAACGAATACATCACCTTCAGCTTCAATTTGCAAACCAAATCTTCCGTGTCTAGCAAATAAAGTTAGCATATGATCAAAAAATCCAACTCCTGTTTGCACAGAAACATTCGTACTTTCATCAAGTTGCAAACTTAATTTAATTTTTGTTTCCGTCGTCTCACGTACTTGACTAGACTCGCGCATTATTCTTCCTCCTTAAACCTAATTTGGATTGCTCTTGCGTGTGCATGTAAACCTTCTTTATTTGCAAGTTCTACAATATGATGCTGTACACTTCTTAACGCTTCTTCCGTATACGAAACGAAGCTTGATTTTTTTACGAAATCATCGACGGATAACGGAGAAAAAAATCTTGCCGTTCCACTTGTCGGTAATACGTGATTCGGCCCCGCCAAATAATCTCCGAGCGGTTCAGGTGCATATGGACCAAGAAAAATTGATCCAGCATGCTTTACATAAGCTAGAGCATTCATTGGCTCTTTTATGTGTAACTCTAAATGTTCTGGAGCGATTTCATTTGATAAATGAAACGCCTCTTCTAAAGAAGGGACAATAAAAATTGCTCCATTTCTTTTTATGGATTCACGAGCGATTTCACTTCTAGGCAACGTCTCTAGCTGCCTTTCTATTTCTCTTTCTACTTCTTTAGCAAGCTTTATATTTGTTGTAATACAAATAGCTGTTGCCCTCTCGTCATGTTCTGCCTGTGATAATAAATCAGCAGCAATATATTCGGCATTTCCTGTTTCATCTGCGATAACTACAATTTCTGATGGTCCAGCAATCATATCGATATTGACTATCCCATATACTTCTCTCTTCGCTAGCGCGACATATAAATTCCCTGGCCCAACTATTTTATCTACTTTAGGAATCGATTCCGTTCCATATGCTAGAGCAGCAATTACTTGAGCACCACCGGCCATATATATTTCATCTACACCTGCAAGACTTGCAGCAGCTAAAATATGCGGATCAATTCCTCCTTGCTTCGGCGGTGTTACCATTACAATTTTTTTCACTCCTGCGAGTTTTGCTGGCAATACATTCATTAATACTGATGAAGGATACGAAGCAGTCCCGCCCGGCACATATACACCTACATTTTCTAACGGACGAATAAGCTGCCCTCTAATTACCCCTTCACTCACGCAATCAAACATAGATTGTCTTTTTTGCTTTTCGTGATACGAGATAATATTTTTCTTCGCCTCTTTTAACGCTTCTAAAAAAGCTTGTTCTACAAACTTACTTGCTTGTTTTATTTCTTCCTCACTTACACGAAAATCTTTTGTCTCTACACCATCAAACTTTTTTGTATAGAACGATAAAGCCTCATCTTTACTCTTCCTTACGTTTTGAACAATTTCACTTACACTTCTTTGAACAGTTTCTTCTATTATATTAGCGCTTTCTCGTAGCGATTTTATTTTCGATAAAGCCTCTTGGAAATCTTCAAAAACTATCTCCATTTAAAGTCCCCCTATTTCCCTGACAAAATTTCTTGTTCCATCATATTTATAATACAGAATATTTCGTCTTTTTTAGTTTTCAATGCAGCCTTATTCACAATCATTCGAGCTGATATAGAGCACATTTCCTCAAATACAATTAACCCGTTTTCTTGTAATGTTTTTCCTGTTTCAACAATATCAACAATGGCATCTGCCAAACCTAGAAGTGGAGCAATCTCTACAGATCCTTCTATTTTAATAATTTCTACATCCTCCCCTTTATCATGAAAATATGTAGAAGTAATGTGCGGATATTTCGTAGCAATTCGTTTTTTTCGATAACTCTTCGGATTATACGTAGGAATAGAAGCGACACAAAATTTACACACGCCCACTCCTAAATCGACCATCTCATATATATCTTTCTCAAATTCCATTAATATATCTTTTCCAACGACTCCAATATCAGCTACACCATGTTCTACATAAGTAGCAACATCTACCGCTTTCACTAAAATAAATGAAATGTTTGTGTTTTTACTTTTAAACACAAGTTTTCTTCCTTTATCTTTGAGCTCTGAACAATCAATTCCAATTTTTTCAAACAGTGGAATAACATGCTTTTCTAATCTTCCTTTCGTTAACGCAATTTGAATGTTACGCATGAAGCCTCCCCTTCTTTCTGGATGATCCATTTCTCTCTCCATACATATTCCACTAGTGACTCACTCTTCGCCTCAACGACTGTCATTATTTTATTCTTGTTTGCAAATTGAAAAGTATCGTTTAAATTAGAGAATAAAGATAACTGGGCATTCTTCCCGTCCTTTTGAAGTAAATTTCGTAACCTTTCCGCTTCTGCTAATCTATTTAACTCATAATGAATCATAATATCTATTCTCTTTCGTTTATATGGTTCTTGCTGCTCTTGAAGTGCCTTAACTATTTGATTTACTTGCACCGCGAGCCCAACCGCTGGCATCATCTCTCCAAAATTTCCAATTAACTCATCATATCTTCCGCCACTAACAATCTCTTCTCCAATTTCATATATATACCCTTTGAAAATAACACCCGTATAATAATCCAAATGTTGAACCATACCTAAATCAATTGATATGTAAGAGCCATATCCTAACTGTTCAATTGTTTCATATATTTCTTTCACTCTCGCAATGGCCATTTTCATTTCATTACTTGAGGCGAGTTTTTCTGCTTCCTCAACAACATCTAAACTCCCGAATAACCTTGGTAGTTTCTCAAGTAACCTTACTGTTTCATCACACCGATTTAATTTCTTTTCTTCTATAAAGTGTGAGAGTGCGGCATAATTTTTACTTTCAATATACGTTCTAAGTAACTTCTCTTCTTCATCATTAATGGGGAGCTTTTTTACGATACATTTATATAACTGCACTTGCCCAATCTCAATTGTGAAAGATTGCACCTTTAATTTTTGAAGTGCTTGAATTACGCTTATCACACATTCAATTTCAGCCCTTACATTTTCAATCCCGATAATTTCAATACCACTTTGCACTATTTCATTATATTTCCCAGTAAGGGACTCATTCGCCCGAAATACATTCCCGCTATAAGTTACTTTAAGAGGAATATCTCCTCTCTGTGTTCCAATTACTCTTGCTAAAGGAATTGTCATATCTGGGCGTAAAACGATAATCCGTCCTTTTTCATCGAAAAATTTATACATCTTTTCTTCATCTATCGGCCTGTTTTGAAATGCAAAAACATCATAAAATTCAATTGTAGGTGTCCTTATTTCTTCATAACCTCTCTCTAAAAAGGTCCGTCTTAATTTTTGTTCCACTTCTTCAATTAACGTACATTCTTCGAATAAGTAATCTCTCGTTCCATTCGGATTTGCCCGTTTCCACTTTGTCATCTGAATTCACACACCCTTCCCTCTTTAATTTATGCCATTCCATCCACCCAAACCGAAAATAAAAAGAGCCTTGTAGACAAAATACCTACAAGGCTCTTTAGTAGAGTGTAGGTACAACGGGAATAACCCTTGTGCCTACACGTTTTCACGTTAGGTTCAAGGGTTTCATGTATGATGATGTAGTTTTGTAAGCATTTTAATAGATTGCACGATATTCATAATACTTACTCCCTTTCTCCTCTGATTTTTTACATATTATATAACAGTTAATTCTGAATGTAAATACATTTAGAATATTCTACTTTTAGTTAATGTGAAGCTACTTTTCTTTCATACTCTTCAATTTCTTGTTCATATTGCATTGTAATGCTGATTTCATCTAGACCATTTAATAATTTTTCTTTCCACATTTTCTCGATTGTAAAATGAAACCTGTGCGTATTCGTAATAATTACTTCATTCTCTAAATCAACTTCCATTTGATCTCTTGCATTCGTTTGGGCAAGTTGTTCACGCATCTCTTTATCCATTACAATCGGTAACATACCATTCTTCATACAATTCATATAAAAAATATCTGCAAATCCTCCGGCGATAATAACGCGGAAACCATAATCCGCAAGCGCCCACGGAGCATGTTCTCTTGAAGAACCACATCCAAAATTATCACCTGTAATTAATATACTTGCTCCTTTTCGTTCTTGTGCATTAAGGGAGAAATTAGGATTTTCATGGCGCTCATTATCGTAACGCCACTCATCAAATAAATATTTTCCAAATCCCGTCCTTTCAATTCTCTTCAAATATTGCTTCGGAATAATTTGATCTGTATCAATGTTATCATTCATAAGTACTGCGGCAATACCTTTATGAATATGAAATGGTTCCATCGTAACTCTCCTTTCTAATATCAACAAAATGACCATATAACGCAGCTGCTGCAGCCATAGCTGGACTTACTAAATGTGTTCGTGCTCCTTTCCCTTGCCTTCCTTCAAAATTACGATTTGAAGTAGAAGCACAATGTTCTCCTTCAGGTACTTGATCTGGATTCATCCCAAGACACATTGAACATCCAGGCTCTCTCCATTCAAATCCCGCTTCTTCAAATATGCGATGTAAGCCTTTTTGCATCGCCCGCTCTCTCACACTTTTTGATCCTGGTACAACGAGTGCTCGCACACCTTCTTTTACCTTTTTCCCTTTTACAACAGATGCAGCAATTTCTAAGTCAGATAAACGTGAATTTGTACAAGAACCAATGAAGACATGCTTAACAGGAATTTCAAACGTACTTTGCCCAGGGCTCAATCCCATATATGAAAATGCTCTTTCATCATTTTCGTTATGCTTCTCTGGTAATTTTTCATCAATAGGAACACCCATACTAGGATTTGTTCCCCAAGTGACATACGGTGCTAAATCCGTAACATCTACCGAAATATGTAAATCATAAATTGCATCTGAATCTGTATAAAGCTCCGACCATTTCCCCGTAAACGTTTCATAGTCTTTCGGTGCATATTCACGCCCTTTTACATAAGAAAATGTTTTCTCATCTGGTGCAATGATGCCAGCTTTCGCTCCCCCTTCAATTGCCATATTGCAAAGTGTCATTCTCTCTTCCATACCCATATCACGAATCGTCTCTCCGTAGAATTCCATTACATGCCCCGTTCCAACCGCTACACCGTACTTTGAGAGAAGATGCAAAATAATATCCTTTGCATAAACGCCTTTCGGTAACTTTCCTTTTAATTCAATCCCCATCGCTTTCGGTTTTCGTTGCCACAGCGTTTGAGTTGCTAATACATGTTCTACTTCACTCGTACCAATACCAAACGCTAAAGCACCGAAAGCACCGTGGGTTGCTGTATGGCTATCACCGCATACAATCGTTTTCCCCGGTTGTGTGAGCCCAAGTTCTGGTCCTATAACGTGAACGATTCCTTGCTCTTCATCACCAATATCGGCTAATCGCACCTTAAATTGTTTACAATTGTCACGAAGTGTATCCAATTGCTGCTTCGCAATGCGATCGGTAATATTCCAAACATCTTTCGTTGGAATATTATGATCCATCGTTGCAAACGTTAATTCCGGTCTCCGAACAGTTCGATTTGCAAGCCGCAAGCCTTCAAAGGCTTGCGGTGACGTTACTTCATGAACGAGATGAAGATCGATATATAATAAATCCAATCCATTTTCATTCGTTACAACTACATGTCTTTCCCAAAGCTTATCTAGTAACCTTTTCCCCATTATCTTCCTCTCCCTACTAGTGCCTGCTCTTCCATTTCTTGAATAACTGCCCTCGTAAATGAAGTTGTCGTCTCATTTCCCCCAATATCAGCTGTACATTTCCCAGATTGAAGAACTGCAGAAATTGCCTCTTCAATCGCATACCCTTCTCTCGTTAATCCAAATGATTGCCCAAGCATCATCGCTACTGAACGCATCATCGCAATTGGATTCGCTTTATTTTTACCTGCAATATCTGGCGCTGATCCGTGAATAGGCTCATATAAAGACGGCCCGTTTTCCGCATGGCTCGCTGATGGAAGCATTCCTAATGACCCTGCTAATACAGAAGCCTCGTCGCTCAAAATATCACCAAATAAATTTTCTGTTACGATAACGTCAAATCTCCTTGGGTTTCGAATTAACTCCATAGCAGCTGCATCTACTAAAATGTGCTCTAATTCAACATTAGGATAACGAAGAGCTACTTCTTCCGTAACAGCTCTCCACAATTTACTAGATTCTAAAACATTCGCTTTATCAATAGAGGTTACTTTTTTCTCTCTCTTACTCGCTAATTGAAAAGCATACGACACGATACGTTCAATTTCATGACGATGGTACGTAAGTGTATCAGTTGCCGATTCTTCCGTTCTTTCTTTCGGATAAGAGAAATAAATACCGCCTGTTAGTTCACGAACGACAACGAAGTCAATTTCATCTGCGTTTTTTAATGGCGATAAATGTGCAGTTGCGCTTTCTACTGTTACAGGACGAACGTTCGCAAATACACCAAGTCCTTTTCTTAAAGCTAATAATCCTTTCTCTGGCCTTTCTTTCGCATCATCCCACCGCGGTCCACCAACCGCTCCAAGTAAAACCGCATCACTCGCTAAACAAGCGGCAAGTGTTCGCTGTGGTAATGGTTGCCCATTTAAATCGATAGCCGCTCCGCCAAAGTACTCATCTTGTAAATGAAAGTGATGTCCATATAGCCTCTCTACCATATGCAATACTTCCTTCGCGCTTTCCATAATTTCCGGACCAACACCATCACCCGCTAAACAAACGATACGTTTTTCCAATTAAAACACTCCTTTTTATCTGAATTTTCAGAAATATATTTTGATAAGTAAGGGACGATCCCCTCACTTATCAAACAGTTACTTCACAAGAGTAATAAAAGATTTTAATTTTCCGGCCGCATGAACATACGCTCTCGCCGATGCTTCTAATACGTCTTGCGCAACACCAAAACCTGATACTTGATGAGTTCCTTCTTTTAATTCAACATGAACATGTGCAAGTGCATCTTGACCTTGCGTTATAGATTGTATGCGATAATCCGCTAAGTCACATTCTAATCCTAAAATTCTTTGAATTGCATTATAGATCGCTTCAATACTTCCAGAACCAGTTGCTGCATCTTCGTACATATTTCCTTCCTCATCTTTTAGTACAACCGTTGCACACTGTGTACTATTTGATACGAAATGTACTTGCAATTGAGTAATGCTATATTGCTGGGCCGCAAATGCTGCTTCACCAAGCATAAGCGCACGTAAATCTTCTTCTGTAATTTCTTTTTTACGGTCAGCCAAGTTTTTAAATGCTTCAAACACCACATCTCGTTCTTCTTTTGTAAACTCATAACCAAGTTCTTTCATTTTTTCAGTAAACGCATGGCGCCCGGAATGCTTTCCTAATACAAATAAATTTTGTGACTCTCCAATCAGTGATGGTTCAATAATTTCATACGTCGTTACTTCTTTTAATACACCGTCTTGATGAATACCTGATTCGTGAGCAAAAGCATTTGCTCCAACAATCGCCTTATTTTTCGGTACAACCATACCGGTTAACCGACTTACTAACGTACTCGTCGCTTTAATTTCTTTTAATGTCATAGAGGATTCTGCTTCATAGAAATCTTTTCTAATATGGAGAGCAACCGCGACTTCTTCTAGCGCCGCATTCCCCGCTCTTTCTCCAATTCCATTAATCGTTCCTTCTACTTGTAACGCTCCGCCTTCAACCGCAGCTAACGAATTCGCTACTGCCATCCCAAGATCATCGTGACAATGACAAGAGAAAATTGCTTTTTCATACGACGGAACGGATTCTTGTAAGTATTTAAAAAGAGAATAATATTCTTCTGGATTCGTATATCCAACTGTATCAGGAATATTGATTACATTCGCTCCTGCGCGAATCGCGACTTCTACTGCTTCCGCTAAAAATGCTCTCGATGTTCTTGTTGCATCTTCTGCTGAAAATTGAACTGTTGGAAATAGTGATTTCCCGAGCGTAACCGAGCGATGTATGCTATCTAATACATCTTCTTTTGACATACAAAGCTTATATTTCATATGAATGTCACTCGTAGCTAAAAATACGTGTAAACGAGGAGAGACAGCGCCTTTCACAGCTTCATAGGCTCTTCGAATATCACTTTCTTTCGCTCTAGCTAAACTCATAACCGTAGCATTTTGAATGGTATTTGCGATACGTTTTACCGATTGAAAATCACCTTCAGAAGCTGCTGCGAATCCAGCTTCCATTACATTAATACCAAGTCTCTCTAGTTGCCTCGCAATCTGTAATTTCTCTTGTTCATTTAAATTAACTCCTGGTGATTGTTCGCCATCACGTAGCGTCGTATCCATGAACAAAATTTGCTTCATATTATTTGACCCCTGCCTTTACTCGGGGCTGTACGAAAGGCATCATTTCACGTAATTTACGTCCAACTACTTCGATTTCATGTTCATTTTCTTTTTCATTTGTCGCATGGAAATTTGGTTTTCCTGCTTTATGCTCTGCAATCCAGCCTCTTGCAAATGTACCATCTTGAATTTCTGCTAGCACTGCACCCATCGCTTTCTTCGTATCTTCCGTTACAACGCGTGGTCCTGATACGAAGTCGCCCCACTGCGCTGTATCTGAAACTGAATATCTCATATTTTCAAGTCCGCCTTCATACATAAGGTCAACGATTAGTTTTAGTTCATGTAAACATTCAAAATATGCAACTTCCGGTTGATAACCAGCATCAACTAACGTTTCAAACCCAGCTTTTACTAGTGCAGTCACTCCGCCGCAAAGTACAGCTTGCTCTCCAAATAAATCTGTTTCTGTTTCTTCTTTAAACGTTGTTTCTAATACACCTGCTCTCGTCGCCCCAATTCCATCTGCATATGAAAGTGCCTTTTCAGTCGCAACTCCTGTTGCATCTTGATATACTGCAAATAATGCAGGAACAGCTCCCCCTTCCGCAAACGTACGACGTACTAGATGTCCTGGACCTTTCGGTGCTACTAGAAATACATCTACATTAGCTGGCGGTTTTACTTGATCAAAGTGAACATTAAATCCATGCGCGAAAACGAGAGAATTGCCGCCTTGTAAGTTTGGTGCAATTTCAGCTTCATATACTTCCGGCTGTAATTCATCAGGTAGTAGAATCATTACTACATCTGCTTTTTCTGCTGCTTCCGCTACTGTATATACAGAAAAACCGTCTTCTTTCGCCTTATCCCATGACTTCCCTTTCCTCAGTCCTACTACCACATCAAATCCGTTATCACGTAAGTTTTGCGCATGCGCATGGCCTTGCGATCCATATCCGATGATTGCTACTTTCTTTTCCTTTAATACATTTACCGTTACGTCTTTTTCATAATAAACTTTCGCCATTTTCATTTCCCCCTATTTTTTAAATAATTATTGAATTAACATAACTTGTTTATCTTGTTTTTTCATACTACGTGTAAATGCTGTTACACCTGTTCTAGCAATTTCTTTCAAACCATATGGACGAAGTAATTCAATTAACGCTTCTACTTTCTCCTGGGTACCTGTTACTTGCACCACTATGGAATCCTTCCCAACGTCTATTACAGCGGCTCGGAACGGTTCAATTAAACTATATAATTCTGCTCTTGCTACAGACGTTGCTACTTTAATAAGTGCAAGTTCTCTAGCGATCATCGCTTCTTCTGTAATATCTGATACTTTCAGTACATCGATTTGCTTATGAAGTTGTTTAATTAACTGCTCAACTTGCTGTTCATTTTCAACGTGTACAACAATCGTCATTCTCGAAATATCCGATGATTCCGTATGACCTACTGAAATACTTTCAATATTAAAATGTCTACGTGTCATAACACCTGTAATTCGATTTAACACACCGCTTTGATTTCGAACTGTCGCTGTTACAATTCTCTTCACCTTTTCTCCACTCCCTCCATTTGATGAACGCCTTTTCCTGGGGCAACCATCGGCATTACCTTTTCGGATTGAAGTACGCGGCAATCAATTACAACAGGCTCTCTTAACTCAATTGCATACTGTAATTGTTGCTTTGCAAGAAGTGGGTCTTCAATACGAACACCTTTTATGCCATAAGCATTGGCAAGCGCAACAAAATCTGGTTGGCATGAAAGTAAGGAGTGCGAATATCGCCCATTATAAAATTCCTCTTGCCATTGTCTTACCATCCCTAAAGCTTCATTATTTAAAATAAAAACTTTAACTGGTAAAGAATGCTCTTTTAACACACTAAGTTCTTGCAGGGTCATTTGAAATCCAGCATCACCGACAATTGCAATAACTAGTTCTTCAGGCTTTGCGATTTGTGCACCTATTGCTGCTGGAAATCCGAAGCCCATTGTTCCTAAGCCTCCAGAGGTTACCCATCTATCTGGGTTTTTCAGCGGATAATATTGAGCTGCCCACATTTGATGTTGCCCAACATCTGTTGTTACAATCGCTTCTCCTTTCGTAATTTCGTATAGCATATCAATTGCATATTGAGGTTTAATACGCTCTGCATGTTCTTTGTAAGAAAGAGGGTATTTTTCTTTTCTACTATTCAATAATGAGAGCCAATCATTGTGATTTACTTCCCCTTCCTTAAAGTTGAGTATAGCTTCTAATGCTTGCTTTGCACTCGCAACAATAGGGATTTCAGTCGGCACATTTTTCCCAATTTCCGCTGGATCAATATCTATATGTGCGACAATCGCCTCTTTAGCAAAATAAGCTAAATTTCCAGTAAGACGATCATCAAACCTTGCACCTATATTAATAAGTAAGTCACATTCGTATAACGCCATATTTGCGGTGTATGAACCGTGCATTCCTCCCATCCCTAGAAATAGTTCATCATCTGGCGGAAACCCACCAAGACCAAGTAATGTATGAACAACTGGAATATGATATTTGCGAGCAAAACTTGTTAATTCTTTCGATGCTTTCGCATGCAATACACCTGCTCCAGCTAAAATTAACGGTTTTTTTGAAGTCGCAATCGCTTGTAATAATTTGTTTATTTGTAGTAGATTCGGTTCGTAATTAGGCTGGTATCCTGGTAAATCCATTTGTACATCACTACATCGCTCACCTTTCTCTACTACCATATCTTTCGGAAGGTCAATTACGACTGGACCTGGTCTTCCTGTTCTAGCGATATGAAATGCTTCTTTAATAATTCGGGGTAAATCCGATGCTTTTCGTACTTGATAATTATGTTTTGTCACCGGCATCGTAAGCCCCATAATATCAGCTTCTTGGAAAGCATCACTCCCGATTAACGTTGTTGCTACTTGCCCTGTAAATACAACAAGTGGCAATGAATCAATCATCGCGTCAGCTAGACCAGTAATAACATTTGTAGCACCCGGTCCACTTGTTGCAATTACCACTCCTGGATTTCCTGTAATTCTTGCATATCCTTCAGCAGCATGAATTGCACCTTGCTCATGCCTCGTTAAAATATGCGGAATTTCACAATCATAAAGCGCATCATATAGAGGTAAAACCGCACCACCTGGATAACCAAAAATCACCTCTACTCCTTCCTTTTCTAGCGCTTCTAACAATAGCTGTGCACCAGTTGCCAGTTTCTCTTCCGTTTTTGAAGACATTTTTCTTATAAGCCCCCTTTTTTAAAACATTTATAAAATAAAAAAATCCTACGTCCACACTCCAGCTATGTGCTGAAGGGACGAAAGATTTCGCGGTACCACCCTTCTTTGCAAGATTACTCTTGCCTCAGTGACTCGGGATATGAGTCTAGCTAATAACGGAGCTACCGTCTAAGCCTAAACAAACGTTTCAGCTTAGCACTCAAGGGTGATGTTCGTCGACGTGAACCATCGGTTTCCAGCAACCACCGACTCTCTGTGAGGCTTCACAGTCAACTACTCCTCCCTATCAACGCTTTATCATGTCATAAGAGCTATTATCCAACTTTATTTTCTTCGTAAATTTTCTCTCCATCTTCTACAACTAATTTACGGAATTCTTCTAATAAACGATTCGTATGTGGCCCTGTTCTACCTAAACCAATCGTTCTTCCATCTACTGTCGTAACAGCAATTACTTCAGCAGCTGTTCCTGTTAAAAACACTTCATCAGCTACATATACATCATGCCTTGTAAATAATTCTTCTCTTACGTCATATCCAAGTTTTTCGCCGATTTCTAAAATCGCGTTTCGTGTAATACCTTCTAACGCTCCAGCAGAACTTGGTGGTGTAATTAATTTATTTCCCTTCACAATAAATACATTATCTCCAGAGCCTTCAGCTACATATCCTTGGTCATTTAACATAAGTGCTTCTTGTACTCCAGCTAATTTCGCCTCAATGCGAACTAAAATATTATTTAAGTAATTTAAAGATTTTACTTGAGGCGATAAAACATCGGGGCGATTGCGACGCGTTGCAACTGTTATAATCGGAATCCCTTTTTCATAATATTCTTGTGGAAATAAAGATAATTGCTCTGCAATTACTACTACATTTGGTTTCGTACAAGAATCGGGATCTAATCCCAAGTTCCCAGGTCCTCTTGATACAACGAGGCGGATATATCCATTAGATAGTTTGTTTTGTCGAATCGTTTCAACAACGATTTTCGTTGCTTCTTCTAACGTATATGGAATTTCTAACATGATGGATTTCGCTGATTCATATAACCGGACAAGATGCTCTCTCAAACGGAAAACATTACCGCTATATACCCTAATTCCTTCGAACACTCCATCGCCATATAAATAGCCATGATCATATACTGAAACCTTTGCTTCGTCTTTTGGAACAAATTCTCCATTTAAGAAAATCCACTGCTCGTTCACTTGAAAGCGCCCCCTATGTTCTATGAGTTTTTTATTGTTTCCTAGTCTACTCTCCTTTTCAAATAAATCAAGTGAATTTTTAGAAAATTTTTAATTTTTAATCGTACGTACATCTTTGTTTATATTGATTTAATAACATTGTTAACGTTTACAAAAAGTCAAAAAAATTTTTTCGTCAAATTCTACTAAAAAAATATTTGTTTAAAAGAAGGGTTTTCGCCAATTGATACGAATCTATTGTATTCAATAAACGGACGTCCGATTTTATAAATCCGGGAATATACAACGACTTTTGGTGAAAAAGGGGGAAAATAACAAAAATAACGCTGTCTAAAAATAACATTCATATTTTTCATTTAGTAATCATAATCCTATTTTTAAAAAACAATTTGTCAAATTGAAGGAGGAAATAACAATGGCGTGTGTACAAATTAAAGGAACGAGACAAGAGGTAGTAGAAATGCTACAACTATTTGATCTAATGGATACGAAAGGATTTTGTAAATTCAATAATTACGTTGAAGTAGAACCAAATAGTAGGAAACATAACAACTACACAGCTTCAATCGATATTCAGTCTAATAACAGCTCAGCACAAGATACATTAAATGATCAATTCGTTAGTCAAATGCTTACTGGTGTATATAACGACTAAACAAATATTCTCTTCCTACCATTTTTTCATAAATATATGCTATGGACTTGAGCATACTAGCAACTAGATGGTAGGAGGTGAAAATTATGGCTAGAATTGGTGTTGAGAACTCTTTAACAGATGTTCAACAAGCTCTTCAGCAACAAGGACATGAAGTCGTTTCACTTAACTCTGAAAATGATGCACATGGGTGTGATTGTTGCGTTGTAACCGGGCAAGATTCTAATATGATGGGCATTGCAGATACATCGATAAAAGGATCTGTAATTAAAGCACATGGTTTAACAACAGATGAAATTTGTCAGCAAGTTGAAAACCGCACTTAATCATTTTTATCACATTATTTGTGAGCTAACATGTAAAGGGAATGGAATGGTCCCACTGATTATAGTTTCAATTTATTTATAGAAAAAGGGCTCCTTTTCAAAAGGAGCCCTCTTTTTTATATTCACCTAACGGGAAAGTAACATATACTGGATGAAAGCCCTACCTCTCTCTCATCATTACGGTTCCACTGACCGCTCCTTGATTCACTAGTATACATATAAAGCTTACATATACAATTTATAGGGTTTGTTCACAAAAGTTGTTGGTAAGACTACCCGATCTTTCGCAAACTTTTCGTATTATATTCATAAGATTTATTTACTTTACACTAGCTTTAACCGAGACACGAATTAAAATTCTAACACCAATACAATAACTTGTCAACATTTTTTACAAATTAAAAACAGACATTAACGGTTTGTCTGTTTTAGAATGGAGCTTTTTCTTTTATTACATATACAACAAAACCGCTTACTAACATACATAAGCCAACTACTAAGTTTTTGATATTAATCATAAATTCCTCTCCCTTATTCCACACATCATATATATTTACAGTTCAATTATTCCGATCGTCATAAAGCGCACTTTTTCTAATATATCATAATTCCTAAAAAATGCAAGTTCACTTTTGGCGACCATTCACAAATTTATCCACAGTGCTTGGCACAGTATTTAACGCTTTTTCAATTAAATGTGTACTACTATTGAGATGCAACACTTGCACACCGTTAGAACCAACTACTAAAAAAGCAACTGGGCTAATAGAAACCCCAGCCCCGCTTCCGCCTCCGAATGGATGACTTTGCTTGTTCTCTTTATGCTGCCCTTGTCCGCCGTTATGTTTTTCGGAAATAAAATCACCTTTAAAGTCACTTCCACCAGCTCCAAAACCAAAAGCCACTTGAGATACTGTTAATACTACATTTCCGTCAGCTGTTGAAACCGGACTTCCAACAATCGTATTTACATCTACCATCTCTTTTAAATTTGTCATTGCTGTTTTCATTAAATTTTCAATTGGATGTTCCATTATGTACTACACCCTTTCCTCATTATTCTTTTTTATACTTTCCAAAATAGAGGAAGTCATACTAAGTTTTCCTATTTTGAAAAAACATTTTCCACTTTCCAATTGGATATTACTCCCTGTACATGCTCGGATAAAAAGGAAAAAGAGATACATACTACTATTGAACCTTGTTATGAAAGGAGTCCTTACTTTGACTGAGAAATTTGATGAATATAAAAAAAGAGATCGAATAGATAGTGATTATAAAGAAGAATACGCAGCTGAAGTTGCACCACAGCGTATCGATTATGATGATAAAGATAACGATGATGTAAGATCGTCTGCAGCTGGATCGACTGCTGGTTTCATTGCTCTTGCCTTAGCAATATTATCATTATTCACATTCCCAACACTATTTGGTCTTGTGTCTGTTCTACTTGGTATTTACGCTTATAATCGCGGGGCTACTGTAACTGGCGGTACCGCTGCCATTGTGGGTGGTATCGCTGCACTCATTGCGATTTTATTCCGAGTGGCGCTTATTGGTTTATTGTTCTCTCTTTTTTAAAAAGAAAAAGGTATCTCGCTTTATGCGGGATACCTTATCCTGTAAATACATCTTCTGATGGATATTTAATTTTTTGTTTTGCTGGTCGTGCCAAAGAGAACACAAGTGTTAACGGTCCGATTAATCCACAAAACATAACAAACATAATAATACATTTTCCAAACGCCGATAGCTTCGCAGTAATCCCCATTGTTAACCCTACTGTACCAAACGCTGAAATTGTCTCAAATAATAACTGAATAAAACTGAAGTCTTCTGTAAGCATTAATACAAATACCGCTGTAAAAATAAGTATTTGACTAGCAACGACAATTGCTAACGCTCTCGTTACTGTCGACATTTTAATCGTACGCTGAAATAAAACAAAATCCTCTTTCTTTCTAAAGAAAGAAAGAACTGATGTAATTAAAATAACGAATGTCGTTAACTTAATTCCACCGCCTGTCGATACACTTCCCGCACCAATAAACATTAATACCATTGTAAATAGTATCGATGACTCTTCCATCCCCCCATAATCTACCGTGTTAAAACCAGCTGTACGAGGTGTAATTCCTTGGAAGAACGAAGCCCATAATTTTTCATTTAAAGATAAGTGCCCCAAAGTCTTCACATTATTATATTCCAATACAAAAATCACAATCATCGCAATAACATTAAGTGCTATCGTTCCAACAATCATGATTTTGGAGTGCAGTGATAATTTTCGGAAACTACGGCTATACCATATATCAATTAATACCGTAAATCCTAACCCTCCTATTACAATTAAAGAACAAATCCCAATATTAATAATAGGATCTCCTACGTATCTTGTTAAATTATCTGGCCAAAGCGCAAAGCCGGCATTATTATATGACGCAATAACGTGAAAAATACTATAGTATAAACCTTTTCCAAAACCAAACTCTGGAATAAAGCGAATCGATAAAAAGATAACTCCAATTAGCTCAATACAAATAGAAAAAATAAAAACACGTTTTACTAATTTCACAAGACCACCAATATTTGTTTGATTAAATGCTTCTCCAATTAATAATCGGTGGCGTAAACCAATTTTTTTCCCTAATACCCAAACAATTAAAATGGCTATCGTCATAAGACCGAGACCACCCGTTTGAATTAAAAACATAATAACAATTTCACCAAACATCGTAAACGTACTCGCAGTATCTACAACACCTAAACCGGTTACAGTCGCTGCCGACGTAGCTGTAAAGAAAGCATCTACCCAACTAATATGTACTTTCGTTGCAAACGGTAACTTTAATAACAACCCTCCGACCACAATTAAACAAAAAAAGCCTAATGCTAAAATTTGTGGTGGATTCAATCGTATAAAACGATTATACAACCCTTGTTTTTTTGCTACTTCCATATCACTAACTCCCTTTATCAAGTGAAGCTTTTATCCCCTCATAAATAAAGACTCTTTAAGAGCCTACAAGTAGCGGGATAAACCTTATATTCTCATAATATAGTTGAGCATAATCCTTTTTTTCATAGATTTCAACTTTTATTTATATTCAGACTCCTATCGTTTTACAAAAGAATATTTTCTATTATATCTCCACTTATACTATAACTCTTACAACAACTATTTTATCCCTTTTCAAATTCCCATATCTTTCACTCCAAGTTCACACGAGGGTCACATCTACCTTTTATAGTATATGTATCGGAGCTGTTCCTCCCTAATTTATAAGACATTCCCCAGTGTCTTGAACAGCTTTCCATCCCTAATTAAATTGTCCCCTTCCTTGACCATCCTATATGTGATGGTCTTATTTTTTTTATTCTTTCTATCTTTTATTTGAAACTCCCTCTCTCTTTCACTCCATGTTCACACGAGGATCACATCCACCTTTTATAGTATATGTATCGAAGCTGTTCCTCCCTAATTTATAAGACATTCCCCAGTGTCTTTGAATAGCTTCCATCCCTAATTAAATTGACATAAATTGTCCCCTTCCCTTGACCATCCTATATGTGATGGTCTTATTTTTTTATTCTTTCTATCTTTTATTTGAAACTCCCTCTCTCTTTCACTCCATGTTCACACGAGGATCACATCTACCTTTTATAGTATACGTATCGGAGCTGTTCCTCCCTAATTTATAAGACATTCCCCAGTGTCTTGAACAGCTTTCCATCCCTAATTAAATTGACATAAATTGTCCCCTTCCTTTGACCATCCTATATGTGATGGTCTTATTTTTTTATTCTCTCTTTCTTCTTACTTAAAACTCCCTCTCTCTTTCACTCTATGTTCACATCTATCTTTTATAGTATATGTATCGAAGCTGTTCCTCCCTAATTTATAAGACATTCCCCAGTGTCTTTGAATAGCTTCCATCCCTAATTAAATTGATATAAATTGTCCCCTTCCCTAGGCCATCATGTGATGGTCTATTTTTTTTCCAAATACATAAATGTATTCTTTCCACATATTTCAGCAAAGCTGGACTATATACATTGAAACAGACAGTTTTATACTAAATATTCAGAAAATATTGTCAAATTAGGTATTTTTTCGGTATAATTAATTTAGAAAGCAATTTTACAAAAACAAAGGGGGGGTTTTTATTGAAACAAACAAAGGCAATCTTAATTGCATTATTTCTCGGTCTAGTTGTCGGACTCACTTTAAATTTAGCTGCTCCATCAATTTTTGAGCCATTGAATCAATATGCGTTCAATCCACTTGGTCAACTGTTTATTCGACTTATTAAAATGCTAGTTGTTCCTGTTGTGTTCATTTCTATCGTACTTGGGGCTGCTGGTCTTGGAGATCCGAAACAACTTGGAAGAATTGGTTTAAAATCAATTTCATTCTTTCTCGTAACAACAGCTGTCGCTATCTCTATTGCAGTTACATTTGCACTTATCATAAAACCAGGAGCTGGCGGTAACTTTAAAACAGATGGGCTTAAGTATGAAGGTGCAAAAACTGAAACATCTTTCGTTGATACATTGCTGAATATTGTGCCAGATAATCCAGCAAAAGCGATGGCTGATGGGAACATGCTACAAATTATTGCCTTTGCCGCATTGATCGGACTCGGTTTAGCTGTTTTAGGAAAACGAGTTCAAGGTGTCCATTCATTACTTGAACAGGGCAACGAATTAATGATGTATCTTGTTAATCTCGTCATGAAATTAGCTCCAATCGGAACATTCGGGTTGCTCGCTTCGTCCGTTGGTAAAATGGGTCTTGCAGGCGTCGCTGCGATGTTCAAGTATATGATTGTCGTTATGTTGGTACTCATTATTCACGGTGTCTTCGTATACGGCGGCTTATTAAAGGTACTAGCCAAAGAAAGTATTATTCGTTTCTTTAAACATTTCGGTCCGGTAATGGCAATTGGGTTTAGTACATCTAGCTCTAATGCGTCCCTTCCATTTGCCATGAAAACCGCCCAAGAAAAACTTGGAGTTCCAAAAGCGATAAGCTCTTTTGTACAACCACTAGGTGCAACGATTAATATGGATGGTACTGCTATTATGCAAGGGGTAGCAACTGTATTTATCGCTCAAGTATACGGCGTTGAACTTACATTACCACAATTAGCTATGGTCGTATTAACTGCTGTACTAGCTAGTATCGGTACTGCAGGTGTACCAGGTGTTGGACTAGTAATGCTTACGATGGTTTTAAATCAAGTAAATCTACCAGTAGAAGGCATTGCTTTAATTATCGGTATTGACCGCATTCTAGATATGTCTAGAACTGCTGTAAATATTTCCGGTGATGCAATTTGTGCAATGATTGTTGCAAAATCAGAAGAAAAATATAATACGGATCAATCTGCAGCATCTTAAATCAAAAAAGGAGTGAATCATTTCACTCCTTTTTTGATTTACTTCCTTTTTTCGAACGATATTCTTTTCCTTTATTATCATTTCCCGTTTCAAATTCAGTACTAAACTCCTGCTGGAATTGCCCTGATTTTGGTGAACCTTGATTTCCACTTCCTTGACTACCATTACGATTCGTCATATTTCTCCCTCCTTCCTTTATTAGTAGTATGGCGCTCTATCTTTTTTCATACACATTTTATTTTTTATCATCTATTACACACAGAAGAAGACCTTCCATATATGAGGAAGGTCTTCTTTTTAATTAGGTAAGCGTTTTCTTATTTGTAATTATTTAAATAAGTTTTTTAGAAATAGATATCATTATATCCATTTCATCTTCTGAAAGTGCGGAAAATCTTTCTTGTAAATATTTCTTTTTCTCACCTTCCATTTTCGCAACTAACTCTTTCCCTTGTTCTGTAATCTCTAAATATACAACTCGGCGATCTGATGTAGAACGTGAACGAGTTACAAAGCCTTTATTAATTAATTTTTCTGTAACAGCTGTAATATGACTATTCGACACATTTAACTCATTAGCTACACGTGAGACCATTTCTTTATTCGTACGGTTCAATATTCTAAGGACAATGAACTCATTCCACGGTATGTAACCACCAAATATTTTTCCAATATCATTACGCAACGTGCGAAACATTGCAAAAACATTTGTCGATAGTTCTTCCATTAATTGTTCTCGATTTTGAGACAACTTTGACAGCCCCTTTTATTTAATTTAGTTAAATAAAAACCTTATTAATAATTTTACACGAAATCTTACTTTTTGTCACCTTATTTCCCCATAATTCGTAGTTTTTTAATAGATATTTCATGGTACAATGAAATTGATTTTCCAGAAAAAGGAGTTGGGGCAATGAGTGAAGAAGACAAACTTTCTAATCTCAGTCTAAAAGATAAGACTATTATTATTAGTGTTGTTATTCTTATTCTCATTATATTCTTTGCATTTATATTTTTTGTATATGTAGGAATCTTTCATATTACAGGTATAGAATATTCATCAAGAACAGCTCTACTACTCTTTTTTTTACTCATTCTTTTATTAGACGGTATTACATATTTTATATTCATTTTCTTTAAAGTGCTCCTACATCCAATGATGACAAGTATGCCCAATTGGCTCTCAATTGCTCTGCTCTCTATAATTGAAATTACGTTAGATTGGTTTGTCATACATACCGCCGATGACTGGATAGAGAGTGTACAAATGCCCAACATAGCTGAATTATGTGTCACACTATTCCTTTACACACTAAATAAATTATTTAGTGATAAGAAAGAGTAAGAATACAAGCTTTTCTATATAAAAATTGGTACAATAAAAATAAATCATACTAAAGAGGTGTTACTTATGAACTTACTACAATGGGCTGATAAAGGCATGTCCTTTGATACATATGTGAATGAAATGAAAGTAAACCAATACGAGCTACTACACATTTACAATAACTTTTTAATTCCAAATGAATTACTTCCAGTTTTAGAAGAACGTCAAAATGATGGCTGGCGCGTTATCGTATTAACAGCTGACTGGTGCGGCGACGCTCTTTTATGTGTACCTGTTATGAAACGAATTTCTGAAGTTGCAAATATTGATATGCGTTTATTAATTCGCGATGAAAACTTAGAGTTAATGGATCAATACTTAACAAACGGAACAGCACGTGCGATTCCAATCTTTATTTTCATTGATAAAGACGGAAATGAACAAGCCGTCTTTGGACCACGCGCTCCAAAAGTACAAGAATTAGTAACTTCAATGCGCGCTACATTACCTGAAAAAGAAGATCCAACATTCGAAGAGAAACAAAAAGAAATGTATGCTAATTTTCGTGCTACATTAGCTGATGATACTTCTCTTTGGGAACATGTAATGGAAAGCATGATTGAGAAAGTAGTAAAATAAAAAACCTGCCGATTTCGGCAGGTTTTTTATTTTACTAAATTATAATCCTTTTTTCTGAGAATATACAGCATCTACGCACGCTGCTAAACGTTCCATTTCACCCATGTATATTCCACGTGTCATCCACCCAGTCAACTTGTACATAATCTTATATAAAAAATTCTTCGGTTCAAATTCTACGATTAAAGTAAGAGATGTACCTCCTTCATCCTCTTCTAACATATAAGTTGCAGCTGTATAACCTTGCTTCATCTCACATCCAACTGAAACGATATACGGTTCATCATACTCTAAAATTTCCGCCTCAAATTCATATATTTTCTTCCCCATCTTTTGCACAGATATATATTTGTCACCTTCACGAGGGTTTTCAACATCTATATTTGAAGGATACCTATTTTCTACCATAAAGGTACTCCATTCTAGTATTTTCTCGTCATTGTGTACATAATCAAATACAACATCAATTGGTGCTGGAATTACTATTTCTATTGCAAAACTCACTAAATTGCTCCTCTCAAATACCCTATCGATTTCCTTAAAATTATTATAACGAAATCATTATGGCATATTTCACATGGTGAAATACAAGTAATTGAAGGTAAAAGTTTCATTTTTCTCTCTCTATAAAAAAATACCCTACAGAGTAGACTTTTTTTTCAAGTGTCTATTCTATAGGGTATTGCTGATATTTTATACTTACATAATGAAGAAATAGAATACCGCAGCTAAAATGAAACGGTAGTAAGCGAACGGTGTTAGTTTTACACGACCTAATAATTTTAAGAATGAAACAATTGCAAGCATCGCAACAACGAATGCTGTAATAAATCCAGTTGCAAATAACGGTATATCAGCCACGCTTAATATATCCCAGCTTTTAATTAAATCTAAGGCACTTGCAGCTACCATCATTGGCACCGCTAGAATAAATGTATATTCCGCTGCCGCTGTATGCGAAACACGTGCTAATAAACCACCACTTATTGTTGATCCAGAACGAGAAAATCCTGGCCAAAGTGCTAAACATTGGAACATTCCGATTGTAAATGCTTGCTTATATGTGATTTCATCTAACGTTCTTGCTGTACTTGGTTTTGAAAACTTCTCAGCAACAATCATTAAAATACCACCAGCTACTAAACTAATAACAACCGGTCCTGGACCGAATAAAACTTCTTTAATTGCGCTATGGAATAGTACGCCGAGTATGCCGGCAGGAATCATCCCGATAATAATATGTAATAAATTTAAAGATGGTCCATCAGTTACTTTCCCTATTCCAACTAATGACCATAAACGTTTCCAAAATATAACAACAACTGCTAAAATCGATCCCAACTGAATAACAACTTCGAAAACTTTCGCTCTATCGTCTTCAAATCCAATTAAGTGTCCTGTTAAAATCATATGTCCTGTTGATGATACTGGTAAAAACTCTGTTAAACCTTCAACAGCACCCATGATTAATCCAATTAACCAATCAGCCACAAGTAGTGCCTCCTTAATAACGAATATGTAATTTTTCACACCTTATCATAATACCTTATCCCTTTTCAAAGTGCATCCTTTTTTTATTGATTTCATTTGTTGTATACGCTTATTTCTTTTCTATTTTCTGATTAAATTGTATGATAATAAGAGTTTGTTTTTTACGTTGAAAGGGGATTTTATGAAAGAAACTACTTCATTCTCACAAAAGTTAAAGCAATTTTTATTACTCTTTTTCCCGATTTTTGTAACGCAAATGTCATTATTTGCGATGAGCTTTTTTGATACGACAATGTCAGGACATGCGAGTCCTATTGATTTAGCGGGTGTTGCTATCGGAACAAGTATATGGCTTCCCGTTAGTACCGGCTTAACAGGAATTTTAATGGCTACTACTCCTATTGTTGCACAGCTCGTTGGATCAAAGAAAAAGGAGGACGTTCCCCACATTGTCATTCAAGCAGTATATTTAGCAATTTGTGCTAGTTTCGTTGTTATCCTTATCGGATTCTTCGCTGTTTCACCTATTTTAAATGGCATGCAATTAGAAGAACCCGTGGAACGTATTGCAGCACAATTTTTAATTATTATTGCAATTGGAATTATCCCTTTATTTACTTACACTGTTTTACGCGGGTTTATTGATGCATTAGGAAAAACTCGAACAACGATGATTATTACATTACTATCATTACCAATTAATGTAGTATTAAATTACTTATTAATTTTTGGTCACTTTGGCTTTCCAAAACTCGGTGGTGTTGGTGCGGCAATCGCTTCTGCAGCAACCTATTGGTGTATTTTAATTATTACGGTTATTATTATTCGTACGAAAGAGCCTTTCGCTTCTTTCAATATCTTTAAACAGTTATACCGCCCTTCCTTTACAATCTGGAAGGAATTCCTGAAACTTGGCGTCCCTATCGGATTTGCTATCTTTTTTGAGACGAGTATTTTCGCTGCGGTAACACTTATGATGAGTAATTTTAGTACGACAACAATAGCAGCACATCAAGCAGCTATGAACTTTGCTTCCTTGTTATATATGACTCCTTTAAGTTTAGCAATGGCAATGACGATAGCCGTTGGATTTGAAGTTGGAGCAAAACGATACAATAATGCGAAACAATATGGGTTTATCGGAATTGGGTTAGCCCTTGCTTTCGCTCTTTTATATTCAATCCTTCTTTATTTCTTTGATGATGAAATTGCTTCTATTTATACGACAAATGCAAATGTCCATCATTTAGCTAAAGAATTTCTTATATTCGCGATTTTATTTCAAATTTCAGATGCGATTGCAACTCCAGTACAAGGAGCACTTCGTGGTTATAAAGACGTAAATGTTGCCTTAATTATGACATTAATAGCTTATTGGGTAATAGGTCTACCTCTTGGCTACATGTTAGCAACTTATACTGACTGGGCAGCAAAAGGTTATTGGATCGGTCTTATTATCGGTCTAGCATTTGGAGCAATCTTCCTGCTTATCCGTCTCTTTCAAGTACAAAGAAAATATACAACGCAAAGCAGCCGCTAATGATATAGCGGCTGTTTTCTTCATGCATATTTTTTCTTGTAACGTGTAACATAATGAAAAAGAAAGGTGGATACATATGGACGAAAAACAAAAGAAACAATCATTCGATGAAGAATTCGCCCCTGAAATTTCACCTGGATATCGGCAAGATGTACATAAGCCACCTAAATATAAAAATACTTCTTTTTTAATGGGCATTACCATTTTCGCAGCTGTATTACTCGTGCTCATCATTTTCGTCTATTTTTAAGGAAGGGTGGTCTATTATATGAAGAAACAAGATTCAAATCGTTCAAAAAGAACTGTTAAAACAGAAAAAGGATATGCAGGAGATTCTGTTCATACACTGAAACAAGTTGAGCAAGGAAATTTATACATTGCTCAAAAAGAACTTGGTCAACAAAATGAAAATCTTTAAAGTCCCTCTGCTTCTAGAGGGTTTTTTATTGTACGTACTGTTTTTGATCTAACACCATAAATATATTATTAACCTTTACAATTTTCATGTCATAATTTAATTTCATTTCACTTCTCTTACCATTTTCAATACCAGCAACGTACGCTACAGCATGATAGCGAAAACTCTCATCTGTCTCTTCACGTATCTCTTCGTTTGTAAATTTATACTCTAAATCCCGAAAACGGTTTGGGTAATAATTTTCTATTAACTGTTCATACCCTCTATTTACAAATATTTCTTCACCTTTTCGTTTCACATCTTCTTTATTATTAAACTCAAACACTGATAGTTGCACTGTCACAAAGTGTTCTCCTATCATTTTCATTTCTTTATCAGTTAAAGTTTCTATACTTTTGTTCTTTAATTCCTTATTTAACTCGTAGCGATCTATCGGTTTAAAGGTAGCAAAAACCTCCTCTTTATATGGCCAAAACAATCCAAAAGCGATACATAGAGAAATGATTAATATTCTTTTCTTCGTAATGCACCCCACCCTCCTCCATAATGATAGTTATATTTTAACATATAGAAAGAAAATTCTGATATCATAAAGTGGAATAACCTACCTTTAACTTAGAAACGAGGAACAATTATGGACTCTTACAAACAATATATAAAAGAAGCTCTACCAGATCTTTCTATACATTCATATATGCAAAATGAAGAAGGGTGGGATAATATAACGGTTATTATAAATGATGAACTACTATTTCGTTTCCCACGAAAACTTGAATATGCAAACCGAATTCCGTTAGAAAAAGAACTGTGCACAATTCTTTCTCATTCATTACAAGAAATCGAGATTCCTAAGTATCATTTATTGTATAAGAATGATTGTAATACTGTTCCATTTTGCAGCTATTATCCTCTCATTCATGGTGAACCGTTAACAAGTGAACTAGTTGCAAAGCTAGAGAAAAAAGAACTTGAAGTAATTATTACACAATTAGCCACTTTCCTTGCGACTTTACATAGTATTCCTTTAAAACGTACTGAAACGCTAGGGTTCCCTATCGAAAAAACACTTACCTACTGGAAAGAACTACAAACAAAATTAAATCAATATTTTACTAACAGTCTTACTTCATTACAGAAATCAGCCTTAAATCGTTTATTCGAAAATTTCTTTACCTGTATAACTAAATCTACCTTTCAAAATGCAATCATTCATGCTGACTTTACACATCATCACATTTTATTTAACAACCTGCACAAAAACATTTCAGGTGTTATCGATTTTGGAGATGCTCAAATTGGCGATCCCGCTTTTGATTTTGCTGGGCTATATTATGATTTCGGTCGTGAGTTTACTACATCTGTATATGAACAATACAGTGCACTTATTTCTCACCGCGATCCATTACTCATTCACCGCATCACTACCTTTTATCAATACAGCCCTTTACTACATAACCTTATTTATAACATTGAAACAAACAACGAAATAATATTAAAGAAGAATGAAGAACAGCTTAAAGCAATACTACAGGGACGAGATTAAATTCTCTCCCTATACTCTCTCTCCTCATACATCATTAACTTTTTATCCATTTCAACAATAACTTTATACAATTGAAACGCCTGTAAAATTTGCAGTTGAATTCCAAAAGGAGCATTCTGTTCTTTTAACCATTGAAATACTGCCGTTTCATCTTTCATTGATTATTCCTCCTCTTATTAAAATCTGCTACTCATATACCGTAAATGATGAAAAGCTTTTCATGTCAATAATAAAAAGGATGCAAAATTGCATCCTTTAATGTACTATATTTTTCTTCTGCTTCGCTTCTTTCTTTACTTCTTCCCTTTGGCATTCACTACGAAACGCACAACTCATACACTCAGAACGAAAATGACGCTCTGTATAGTGCTCAGGTTGCTGCAACATTTCTTTCATTCTAAATAAATCATCCATTCCAGTTATAATATCTTCCTGCTTTGGAATGTACTCATACTTAGTTCCTTCTATTAAATTAATAACTTCAATTTTCCCCGGAAGAATACCGAAAGCTTTATAACTGAATACTGTCATTAGCTTCTGACAAAGAGCAAGCATTTCCTCATCCGCATCGACAACATACTTTTTAATTACAAACGATTCAGCACTCCACTCACCAACTTCAAATGTCAATGACATGTGGACACCTAACTCTTCCATATATGTTTGAAACTTCTCATATAAAAATAACGGCGGTGCCTGACTATCATCCCTTTCAACAAACTGTAATAAGTGATCAGTTAGCTTCGCTAAAACAATATAGTACTCCGCCTTTGAAGCAAACATATTAATCCTTACTTTTTTCCAATACTTTTCTATTAATATTAAAAGTACAATTTTCGTTTGTTGGCCCGCAGGTAGCGTGTAATATTCATTAATAATTTGATTCACAATCATTTGCGCTATTTGTTGCCATTCAAATGAAGAAGGTTCTCTTCTTTTTATATGACGGAAATAAAATTTATGCGGACAACGCATAAAATCATACAAATGGTAATCTGTCATCGTTTTGATTGAGATTTTCTCATGCAATTGCTCTTCATCTCCCTTCTGCCATTAAGAAAGGTGTTTTACGAATTCAGCTCCAAACTGTAAACATTTTTCTACATCTTCATCTTCTGGCGTTAATTCTACTTTCAATCCTTCTAACACAACTGCTGCCCCGCGCTCCTGCAGCTTTTCTATTAAAATATCAACCGCTACCCCGTATTTCGGATAAGCCGAATCACAAGAACCGAATGCAGCTGCTTTTTTACCAGTTAAGTTAATAGAATCCATTGCATCATAAAAATCTAAAAAATCATCAGGAAGATCACCATCTCCCCAAGTATAAGCGCCTAAAATAATCCCGTCATATTGCTCTAATATAGAAGCTTCTGGTGTATCCATAATATCAATTACTTCAATCTCATTTTCTGTTTCACGAATCGCACCCGCAATATGGTCAGCCATTTCCTCTGTATTTCCACTCATACTTGCAAAAATCATTACTAACTTACTCAACTGAACCTCTCCTTTTACCTTGTATCTCTTTTTCTGTTTGAAGCGTACTCTTCTCATCTACATATTCAGAACGAATTACATTTCGTTGCCATTCAATATGCTTATCAACATCTTTATTTTTTAATCCCCTTCGTAAAAGGTGAAATGTTTTTCTCATTAAGGTTCCTCATCTATTTCATTGATAATAATTATCAATTTCAATTATACCATTAGATTAATTGAAATTGATTATCAAAGTCAATAACTATTTTTTAAAAAATAGTTAAAATGTACAAGCTTGTCGGTTAGCTATTCATATACTATAAATGAGCATAGTTCTTTCTCAGCCCTCTCTGACGGAAGAAATAAAAGCAACTGCAATAGAGTGCAGTTGCCTTTTTTTATGCTTTATCAGTTTCTAGTAGTCTTATAGTTGTCTCTAAAAATAGTTCCACTCCATTAATTAAAGCCGATTCATCCACATCAAATTTCGGATGATGATGTGGATAACAAGTATCAATATTTTTATTCCCTGTTCCTAATTTAATGAAACAACCAGGTGCTTTTCTTAAATACGCTGAAAAATCTTCTCCTCCCATAGAAGGTTCAAGATGCACAATACGCTGATTTCCGAACAATTTTATCGCACTTTTTTCTACTATTTTCGTAATGTACTCATTATTAACAACTGGATCATATCCGTAACGATACGTATATGTATAATCTCCCCCATGTGCTTCTGTAATTCCTTTTACAATTTGCTCAATTTTCTCTTTTGCTTCCTCTCTTAATGTTTGATTAAAAGATCGAACAGTTCCCATTAAAGCTGCTGCACTAGGAATGATATTATCGGCCATCCCCCCATGAAATTGTGTAACTGACACTACTCTATGCATAAAAGCACTTGTATTTCTTGATACGATATGTTGTAAATTTGTAATAATTTGTGCTCCGATAGCAATAGGATCTATCGTTTCTTCTGGTCGTGCCGCGTGACCACCCTTTCCTAAAATTTCAATTGTAAATACGTCTGGTGCTGCCATCATAGGGCCATATACAATTCCTATCTTTCCACTTTCTAATCCAGACATAACGTGCAAACCTACTACATAATCGACGCCGTCCATAACACCGGCCTCCACCATTTCTTGTCCACCACCGGGATACACTTCCTCTGCGTGCTGAAAGAACAGACGGATTTCGCCTGCAAAATCTTCCTTCATATTTGCTATCGTCTCTGCTGTACTTAATAAAATAGCTGCGTGAGCATCATGCCCGCATGCATGCATTATTCCTTTATGCACAGACGTATAAGGTTTCCTTGTCTCCTCTTGGATTGGTAAAGCATCTATATCAGCTCGAATCGCAACTACTTTTCCTTGTTGCCTTCCTCTTTTAATTGCTAGCACACTGTACTGCGTTGGTCTCGTTACTTCAAAAGAAGAAAATGAGCATAATGTTTCATATATAAATTGCGAAGTTTCTTTTTCATGAAACGATAATTCCGGATACTTATGGAAATGCCGTCTCCATTTAATGATATTTTCCTCTGAAATAAAACTCCTCCACTCTCTTTTCATAATAATTACCTCCTTTTAAAAGGCTCTATACCTTGAAAATGTACTAAGTACCCAGTGATTATTAACCCACTCCAATTCAGGAATAACAAAACAAATATTATATTTTCCCGCCTTCTCACAATCCACTTTTATACATTCACACAATCCACTTCCTATTTACATGTCAAACCCATTACAAATTCATGCTGAATGTAATATAATTGCTAAGTTAGGGATTTTCTTTTTTAGTATTTAGTGCTAATATCAGAAAAGAGCCTTTTGACTTATTTTTACCTAAAATGTGGGATTTTGTTTTTTTCACAATAATGTAGGACATGATACCTACAAAGAGCTATTATTTCATTAAGCGAGGGAAAGACATGGAAAGATTAAAAGAGATATGGTCTCAACCACTCACACAATGGGTTGCAAAGACGGTTTATTACCTTGCAATTTTATTTGCATTACTTTGGTTGTATGGATTCCATGATACAAACACAAGTACATTTATTTACAATGAATTCTAGGGTGGGAACGTTATGAAGTTATTAGAACAAATTGAAAAGTGGGCTGTAGAAACGCCTGATCAAACCGCTTTTGTTTGGCGAGATGCGAAAATTACGTACAAACAATTAAAGGAAGATTCTGATGCGTTAGCACATTGGATTTCTTCTGAGTATCCAGATGATCGTTCACCAATTATGGTTTATGGCCATATGCAACCTGAAATGATTATTAACTTTTTAGGTTGTGTAAAAGCTGGACATGCTTACATTCCTGTAGATTTATCTATCCCAGCTGATCGCGTACAACGTATCGCTGAAAATTCTGATGCGAAATTACTTTTATCAGGAACTGAAGTAACTGTAACTGATTTACCAGTTCGTATCGTAAGTGAAGACAACTTAAAAGATATTTTCTTTACTCATAAAGGGAACATTCCAAATCCTGAACATGCGGTAAAAGGTGATGAGAACTTCTACATTATTTACACATCAGGAAGTACAGGTAATCCGAAAGGGGTTCAGATTACTTATAACTGTCTTGTTAGCTTTACAAAATGGGCTGTAGAAGATTTCAACTTACAAACAGGGCAAGTATTCTTAAACCAAGCACCTTTCTCATTCGATTTATCTGTAATGGATATTTACCCATCATTAGTAACGGGTGGTACACTTTGGGCAATCGATAAAGACATGATTGCACGTCCAAAAGACTTGTTTGCTTCTTTAGAGCAATCGGATATACAAGTATGGACTTCGACACCATCTTTCGCAGAAATGTGTTTAATGGAAGCCTCTTTCTCTGAAAGTATGCTACCAAACATGAAAACATTCTTATTCTGCGGTGAAGTGTTACCAAATGAAGTAGCTAGAAAATTAATTGAGCGTTTCCCGAAAGCAGCAATTATGAATACGTACGGTCCAACAGAAGCTACTGTTGCTGTAACAGGCATTCACGTTACAGAAGAAGTGCTTGATCAATACAAATCACTTCCAGTTGGCTACTGTAAATCAGACTGTCGCCTTCTTATTATGAAAGAAGATGGTACAATTGCACCTGACGGTGAAAAAGGTGAAATCGTAATTGTCGGTCCAAGCGTAAGCGTTGGCTATTTAGGAAGCCCTGAATTAACAGAAAAAGTATTTACCATGATTGATGGTGAGCGTGCCTATAAAACAGGTGATGCTGGCTATGTAGAAAATGGTCTTCTATTCTATAATGGTCGTCTTGATTTCCAAATTAAGCTTCATGGTTATCGAATGGAATTAGAAGAAATCGAACATCATCTTCGCGCGTGTTCTTACGTAGAAGGTGCAGTTGTTGTTCCAATTAAAAAAGGTGAAAAATATGATTACTTATTAGCGGTTGTTGTTCCTGGAGAGCATTCGTTTGAAAAAGAATTCAAATTAACATCTGCAATCAAAAAAGAACTCAATGAGCGATTACCAAATTACATGATTCCACGTAAATTCATGTATCACTCTTCTATTCCAATGACACCAAATGGAAAGGTAGATCGCAAAAAATTATTGAGTGAGGTTACAGCATGACCGCATATGGATCATTTTATTTTTTCGCTATAGTAGGCATTTTATTAATACCTACTATCATAGCTGGATTAAAAGGTAAAATGTTGCGTAAATATAATGCCGTTTTAACATTAGTAATGCTCGTTATTATCTTCTCTGATAAACCGAAGCAAGCAATCATGTTAGCCGCATTTATTATTTGGCAATATACCCTTATTAAAGGCTATTTAATGTTAAGAAAACAAAATAATAGTACATTCACGTTTTGTATAGCTGTTATTTTATCGATTTTACCGCTTATTTTGGCAAAAATCGCACCGTTTGTACCTGAATTGCATTTTATTGTTTTCGCAGGTATGTCTTACGTAACATTTAGAGCTGTACAGATGGTCTTTGAAGTTCGTGATAATTTAATTAAAGAACTTTCCTTCTTTAATTTCTGGGAATTCGTTTTATTCTTCCCTGCGATTTCAAGTGGACCTATCGATCGTTACCGTAGATTCCAAAAAGATATTCAAAAGCCGCCTAGTGCTGAGGAATATCAAAAGTTACTATATACAGGGATTAACCGTATTTTCCAAGGTTTTCTGTATAAATTTATAATCGCGCACTTGATAACAACATATCTTGTAAAGGCAGTATTCGCCAATCAAGATACACTTTTATCTAATGTGATTTTTATGTACGCTACTAGCATGCAGTTATTCTTTGACTTTGCAGGTTATAGTGCATTCGTAATTGGTATCAGTTACATGATGGGAATTAAAACTCCAGAAAACTTTAATAAGCCATTCCTTAGTCGTAACATTAAAGACTTCTGGAACCGCTGGCATATGAGTTTATCATTCTGGTTCCGTGATTTTATTTACATGCGTTTCGTCTTTTTTGCAACGAAGAAAAAGTTAATTAAGAACCGTTACACAATTTCGTATATCGGTGCATTTTTAAACTTTTTCATTATGGGAATTTGGCACATCCAAGGAAGCGCTGTTGCGCAGTATGTTATTTATGGTCTATATCATGCCGCACTGTTTATTTTATTCGATATTTTCGAACGAAAAAACAAGAAGCATAAGTTTTGGCCAAACAATAAATTTACACACGTCCTTGCGATTGTAATTACGTTCCACGTTGTATGTTTCGGTTTCCTGATCTTCTCTGGACACCTTAACAGATACTTTTAATGCACCCTTCTTATACTATTAAGAAGTTGCACATATAATATATTTCGGATATAAAGGAGATTTTAAAAATGGCAGAATTCAAAGAGCAAGTATTAGATATTTTAGAAGAAGTATGTGAAAACGATATTGTGAAAGAAAACTTAGATGTTCAATTATTTGAAGAAGGTATTCTTGATTCTTTCGCTGTAGTATCTTTATTAGTAGAATTCCAAGAGCGTTTAGAGATTGAAGTTTCTATTTCTGATTTTGACCGCGATGAGTGGGCTACACCAAATATGGTTATTAAAAAGTTAGAAGAAATCCGATGAACAAAGTGAAATTTGGTCCGATGCTTTTAGCATTGGCCCTTTTTGCTGTATTCTTACTTATTCCTACGCGCTTCCTACTCCCACTTTTAAGTGATGAGAAAGTAGAACAAGCTGCGACTTCTTTAAAAGAAGAAAAGATTCAAAGTATGATTTTACAGCAAAAGATGTTAGCAGACCCGAAATATCTTCCGATGTACGGTTCATCGGAATTCGCACGTATGGATGCTTTCCATCCATCGAATTATTTCAAAGTAAAGCCTGAAGGATTCACACCATTCCTACTTGGGCGCGGTGGAACACAAGACCTTGTACATGTATTAAACTTCACATCTACAATGGATCAATTGAAAGATAAGAAAATGATATTCGTTCTTTCTCCGCAATGGTTTGTACCACAAGGTATTGATGAGACACACTTTGCACCTAACTTTTCAAAACAACAGGGTTACCACTTCATTTTCAACGATGATTTAAAACCTGAAATGAAAAAACAAATTGCAAAACGCTTATTAAACTTTGAGATTGTTAAAAAAGAAACTTTATTAAAAATTTCGCTTGAAGGTATCGCCTACGATGATACAAAGTATAAAGTAAAAGCACTTGCTGCTAAACCTTTCGCTTATATTTATCGTAACATTCTAGATCGTAAAGATTTATTTACAGTTATGTTTAATATTAAGCCGCATAAAGAACAGCTTGATCCATCATTGAAACAAATGAACTGGGAAGAAGCTCGTAAGCATGCTGATCAAACAGGTGCAGTAGAATCAAGCTCTAACGAATATGGCATCGAAGATGATTACTTCAATAGCAAAATTAAGAAGAAATTAAAACAACGTGAAGGTTACTTAAAAAATGATGCTTATGACCAATCACCAGAATATGAAGATTTACAAATTGTACTTGATTTATTAAAACAATCTGGCGCAAAACCGCTCTTCATTTCTGTTCCTGTAAAAGGTCCTTGGTATGATTACGCTGGCTTCCCGAAAGAAAAACGCGAATTATACTACAATAAAGTTCATGAGCAAATTAAGCAAGCTGGCTATCCAATTGCTGATTTCTCAAATCATGAATATGATAAGTACTTCTTAAAAGATCATATGCACTTAGGTTGGAAAGGCTGGGTTTACATCGACGAAGCTATCCAACAATTTTATAAAGCAAACTAACGGAAAGACCGCTTGAATTATTCAAGTGGTCTTTTTTTATATACATCTTGTAATTGTTCAATTACGTTCTCTGCTTCTTTCATGACACGTTTCACTACGTGCTGAGCTGATTCCGTTCGTGCTAATGATGATGCTTGTCCCGCCCAAAGCGACATATACTCTTCCTTATTTTGCTTCGCTGCTTCTTGACGTATTTTTGAAGTTAATACGTTTTGCACTGGATACATCGGTAAATTCTCTTCTCTTCCTTCATGTTTCTCTATAAATTCATTACGAATACCCCGTGCATATTTCCCGGAAAACGCACGGGTTACCGTTGTACTCGTATCTGTACTATGTAAAATCGCCTCTTTATACACGTCATGCGTAATACTTTCTTCACTCGTTAAAAAGGCTGATCCCATTTGAACAGCCTCTGCCCCTAACGCAAATGCCGCAACAAGTCCTTGCCCATTCATTACACCACCTGCTGCAACAATCGGGATATGAGGTACTTCCGCTACTAATTGCGGGATTAATGCAAATGTACCAATCATCGCATCTTGTTCTTTCCCAATAAACGTTCCTCTATGCCCTCCTGCCTCGCTACCTTGCCCGACAATAATATCTACCCCTAACTTAGCAAGTGCTTTCGCTTCCGCTACATGGGTAGCTGTTCCGATAACTTTTATCCCTTCCTTTTTCAAATCATCTATTTCTTCTTTTTCTAACGTTTGAAATGCAAAACTAACGACTGGTACCTTTTCCTCTAATAATACTTGTAATTGTTCTTTATAGCTTTTTGGAAGTTTTAAAGTCTTTTCTTCCTCTATACCTAATTCTCTATTCACTCCACTAAGCAATACTTTCGCCTCGTTTACCTTCTCTTCTTCTATCTGTATCTCTTTCGTTAAAAGTAAATTAACACCGAAAGGCTTATTTGTTAGTTCCCTTATTTTATAAATCGCTTCACGGATTTGTTCTGGGCTCATATACCCTGCTCCAAGCGTACCTAATCCTCCGCTATTACTCACAGCTGCAACAAGTTCTGACGTTGTAATCGCTCCTGCCATACCTGCTTGAATGATCGGATACTTAATTTGTAATATATCTATTACTCGACTTGTAAACATCATTTTCCCTCCTACTTTCCCTATACCTTCTTTATATGACATGCTTTCCCCTTCTTTTACAAGGATTGAACTTTCGCTCAAGCGAATATATTGAAAGAGAAGGAGGCTGAGAACAATGATTTATCCAAATGCGTTGCAAAAAGGTGATACAGTAATGGTTATTGCACCGTCTGGCCCACCAACACTTGAGAATATATTAAAAGGTGTGAACGTATTACAAGAGATGGGATTATCCGTAATAATTGGAAAGAGTGTTTATGAAAAATATGGATATTTAGCTGGAAGTGATCAAGTTCGTCTTGATGATATACATGAAGCATTTACAAATACTGAGGTCAAAGCAGTCTTTTGTGCACGAGGTGGTTACGGCAGCGCTCGTCTCCTCCCTTACATTCAATATGAAATCATTCAACGGAATCCAAAGATTTTTTGGGGATATAGCGATATTACGGCTTTACATACTGCCTTTTCACGTTATGCGGAGCTGGTTACTTTTCATGGTCCAATGATTGAAGAATTAGGAAAAGGTATAGATTCTCTCTCCTTATCTTCTTTCAATCAACTATTCCATCCGTATTCATCTATCTTATATGCATCAGAATGTATCGTACCTACCTCTCCATGTACAGTTACAGGCACATTAGTTGGAGGGAATTTAACTGTGTTAACAAGTATAATTGGCTCGCCCTATGAGATAAATACGTCAAATAAACTTTTATTGCTTGAAGATATTGGTGAAGAACCGTACCGCATTGACCGGATGTTAAATCAACTACTTTTATCTGGACAGTTTAATGAATGCAGCGGCGTTATTTTTACAAGTTGTCACGACTGCAACCCTTCTAAGCCATCTCAATCATTGCAAACAATATTATATGAATATTTCACGCCATATAATATACCTGTGTTATTCGGTTTACCGATTGGACATATAAGTCCAAATATCGGTATTCCCCTCGGAGCTACAGCAACAATAAATACAACTAACAAAACTGTTTCTATTTCTTCTGGTATAGCCACTCCATGTTCAAATTAAAAAGGAAAAGCTGCTAAGCTTTTCCTTTTACTTATAATAATTAAAGATTCGTCCTGATGCTATCTCTGCAATTTCTTCTGGAATAAATGTTTTACTCATATCTGTTCCAACATTTAATACAGCTGTCGCATCTTTCTCGATGCTACCCAATAATTCTTTTCCACGTATCGTAATAAGGGGTGTACCTTCTGGCAACACATCTTTTACAAATTTCAATTGTGTAAAGAACGGAACGATCCATCTACCCTCTCCTTGGAAATGACGCAAACGAAGTGTTCCTTCCGTTGCCCCGTCTTCTGCTTCAAGTGAACCAGCAACATAAAACTCCGTTGTTAAGAGCAATTCATAAAATTCCTTTTGCTTTTGTTTATCATCTCCTGCTAAAACGAGTACTTCTTCTATTTTCTTTACTGGAATTTGCTCCATATGATGCCACCCCTATTTTCAAAATGATTATACTTAGATTATACGAAATATTCTTATTTTTTTCTACATAATTCCACAATTATTTTCTTAAAATAATTTTAAAACACCTTCAGTCGTAACGATTTTGGCAAATTCATCATGTAAGTTTACAAGTGTCATATTGTGAATGTCCTCTGCACTATACTCTGTCCCGTCCAGACCTTTACGATTGAATGTAGCCGTCGCATCGCTCACTAAATACGTTGTAAGCCCTAAATTACCTGCCATCCGTGTTGTAGTCTCCACACAATGATTTGTTGTTAATCCTACAATCACTACCGTATTACAATTTTGTTCTCTTAATTGTTCTTCCAAATTTGTGCCAATGAACGCGCTATTAACGGATTTCTGGATAATTATTTCATCTGGCATTGGTTGCACTTCTTCTTTAAAGTTTACCGTTTCCGCATGTTGATAAAACATCGATTGAACATTTTCTTTATTTACATGTTGAATATGAAAAACTGGTAGTTTTCTTTTTCTCCATTCTTCTAACAAACTTTTCATATTTTCTTCCGCCAAAAGGTTATTCCTCACGCCCCAGTATGGTAAGTTGAATGCTTCCTGTACATCAATGATTATAAGTGCTGCTTGATTAAGCATAATATCCTCCTAATTAATTGGGCTGTAATTGAAACAGAAAACCAAGTTGCTGCGAAGCAGTAATAAAACAAATATAGGCACAAAGCTCTACAATTTCTTTTTCAGTCCAATATTGTTTTAATATATGAAACATATTATCATCTATCGCCTTTTGGTCATGAACAAATGCATGCGCAAAAGTAACGGCTACGCTAATTTCTTCTATTTTTTGTATATCATCCGGCTTTCCCTTTGCCATACAGTACGGACATTCATTCCCAAACGCTAATGTTCTTCTTACTTGCTCCTTTAACTCTACGGAAAGGGCCCCTGTACTATACAGTGTATTCTCTAACGTACTCCACGAATTTAATATATCTGGATTATGACCTAATAATTTTTGAAACTTTGTATCTCCTACATTTGATAATGTAATTCTCTCCATCATTTCCCCTCCTATTTCCTTCTTTTTTATTGTAAAATAAATAAAGTTCATTTTACATTTCATATGAATCTTAATTTTAAATTTTTCTTTACAAAAATTATCATTTTACTGGAGGTATATTTACAAATGCAATTAGACCGTGTTGATCGAAAAATTTTAAATGAATTATATAATGATAGCCGCCTTTCGATGCGTGAATTAGCAAAACGAGTAAACTTATCGGCTCCGTCTACTACAGAACGTGTACGTAAACTTGAAAGTGAGGGGATTATTCAAAAATACACAATCGATATCAATTATAAAAAAGCAGGACTTGTTTTAGATTGTATTTTAGAAATCACTTTAAAAAATGGTGATACAACACGTATGCAACAGTTTATTCAGTCTTATCCATCTGCAAGTTTTTGTTACCGAGTAACAGGAAGCTTATGCTACATTGTAAAAATCTCTGTTCCTTCACTCGTTGAACTTGAAGAATTTATCAATGATGTTTCTTCATATGCAACGACAGTTTCTCATATCGTATTATCAGAAGTAGCTCTTACTCCGGACATTGAACATATATTCCCAGAAGTTTAATTCATCTTTATTCACAAAAAGAGTAAAAACCCCTTACATTAAGAATAAAAATGATATATCATGTATTAAAATACATAAAGTTCGAGAAAGGGGCTTTACATTGAAAATCTGGTTTTATGAAAAAACGGCACAATTAGATGACTTGCTTGGTATTTGGGACAATGTTCCGACCATCCCTCGAATTGGTGAAAAAGTTGAACTTCTAAAAACCGTTCGGATCGTTACAGATATTAAATATGTAAAGAACGGTAATAATTTTCGTGTAGAGATTATTACAAATTAAAAAGTAGCTCTTTAGGAGCTACTTTTTAATTATCTATTATGCGCTTTCTTTATAACAATTTTATCTTCTTCTACAGAAACTGTTACATAATCATTTTCTTCTAACCGAAGCTTATTTACAGCTTCATCAGGTAATTCTACAGCCATCAATCTATCTGTTACTATCACTTGGCTATATATTTCATTTTCTTCTGATGTATTCACTACTTTTTCTTCATTTATGAAACGAATCGGTGGCACACCAACTTCTTTTACTGTACGCCATTGGTTCCAAGTAAAAGGAATGAACCATAATAAACCGATAATCACAAGACCAATGCCGATCCATAAATTACTTTGTGCTTGTAATTCAGTAATCGAGATTGCGTCACTTCCATCTCCACCTACAAATTGCATACTCGTTGCAATCAAATTATTTAGAGCATGCACAGCAATATTCGTCCATATATTTTTTGTCTTTATGTATAGAAGGCACATAATAACACCGAACATGAAAGCACCGATAACATCAAAATGTCCTAGTCCAAAAATAAGAGAGGATATAATAACCGCTCGTTTAATCCCCCATTTGTAAGCCATTCGCTGCAAGAAAAAACCTCTAAAAATAACCTCTTCCATTATTGGGGCTAATACACATGCTGAAATGAAAGTAAATATCGTCATGTATATGTTACTCGTATTAATTACATTTCCATCTTCTAACATGGTAACTAAGAAATTAGGTAAAGTATGTGCTAAAATATAAAATTGAATTTGGGATATACCGACTGCAAAAATCATTCCCATGATCGTTGCTAATACAATTAACCCCCAATGTAAACGTCCGGGCTTATCAAAAAAACTTTTAAAAACAACATTATTTTTACTTGTTTTTAAATATAGCCACAATAGTGGAAATGCAAAAAATATTGATATTTGTGACAGCAACTCTATCGTATTGTCAGAAGCACCTGATAAACTTAATGGAATCATCGTCAGGAACATCCCTATAATCATCCATCCAAAAAAACTACGTAGCCTTATACGTGAAAATGCATGTTGCATATTGAACACCTCCAGAGATGATATAAAGTGAAACTTTAATCAGTATTTTATGGGTAGCCCTTCTCCACAAATGGCCGGATAACTAAATTATAATATGAATATAGTTGAAAATCTTCCTATTTTTCTCACTTTATTCCGAATAATATACGTATTAAATTACATAATAACAATCCTATTTGATATACCATATCAATGTTCTTCAACTTAGTTACAATTATGTTCCTAAGTAAATATGTATCTGCCACACTTAAAAGCTACATAAATCAAAAAAGCTGGTTAATAAAAATCCCCGTTAACACGGGGATTTTTCTACTATAATACGTCACGTTTTTGGAATAATACACTTGATGCTACAAGTAATACAGCAAAGTATGCAACTACAAGTAATAATGAAGTTGTAAACGTAAATTCTGTAAATGGTGGTTCTACTCCGCCACTTACTAATTTATTGCTGTCGTACACACTTAAATTTAAATGCGAGAATACAACAAACTTTGCAACACCTTTAGCAAACATCATAAGCACCATTGTAATTGCACTTTGTAAGAAGAATAAGAACAACGAAATAATTAATGGTAATACAGAATTTCTAAATACATTAGCTAAGCAAAATGAAAGAGTTGCAAAGAAGAACGGTGAAAGTACTTGATATAAAATGGACTTCATTACGATTCCTAACGTTACTCCTGTTTTACTACCGTCCATTACAATCCCGCCAATAATCATTGCGATTAACGTGCTAGCAAATATGATAAATAATATAGTAAGTAACACTGTAATATATTTAGAGAACAAAACTGTAATTCGTTTTCTCGGACGGATTAATAACTGCTTAATTGTACCTTTTTGGAACTCATCAGTAATTGTACGAGACGCAATCGTAATTCCAAAAATTGTTGCAAATAAGGTAATTAAACCAATCTCTGAACTTACAAAATCTAAATATGATCCTTTAAACTCATTTCCTCCTCCCCATTTCAGCATCGCTAAAACTCCCAAAATCTCCAATGCTGCAATTACACCTATTAAAATGTACATACCTTTTTTCGCATGTAACTTTAAAAATTCATTTTGAATTAATTTAAACATTACGCTTTCACTCCCCCTGTAATCGCTAAGAACTCATCCTCTAACGTTTTATTTTGAACAGTAACACCGTATACGAGTACATCAGCATTCACTAACTGTTTTACAATTTGCGGAATCTCTTCTTTCATTACAGATGCCACAGCTACATTTCCTTGTACTTTACCTTTAATAATTTCGTTCGCTTTTTGAACTTGATCTACTTCAAATGCAACTACAACTGTTTCATCATGCTTCGCTTGTTCATGTAAGTTATACTCTTGTACAAACTCACCTTGCTTTATAATAACTACGCGATCACACATTAATTCAATTTCACTTAATAAATGACTTGATACAATGACTGCAATATTTTCTTCTTTCGCTAATCGTTGTAAATAATCACGAATTTGGCGAATACCAGCTGGATCTAATCCATTTGTCGGTTCATCTAAAATTAAGATTTTCGGCTGATGAAGTAACGCCTGCGCAATTCCTAAACGCTGTTTCATACCAAGTGAGTATGTTTTCACCTTTTTATGAATCGCATGCTCTAATTCAACAAGCTTTACAATTTCAGCGATGCGCTCTTTACTAATTGGGGTAATCGCCATGTTCGCAAAATGCTTTAAATTTTGCATTCCAGTCATATAATCATATAGCTCGGGATTTTCTACAATCGCTCCAATTTGCTCTAGCGCCTTTTCACGCTCTGTGCGAATACTATGACCACAAATTGTAATATCGCCTTCTGTCATCGAAATAAGACCTGTCATCATACGAATTGTCGTCGTCTTACCGCTACCGTTCGGTCCAAGGAATCCGTATACCTCTCCTTCACGAACCTCAAATGATAAGCCCCGAATAATTTCTGTTCTACCGATTTTTTTTCGGACATTTTCTAATTTCACTACTACATTTCCCAATGATGATTCCTCCTTTAAACTTCTAGTTTTTTGTCGATGATGCGCCCTGTTATATAAACAAGTAGGATAAATATTCCTATAGAAAAACTAAGGCTATATAAATTCATAAGCTTTTCCGGGAATAACATTATATCTCCATCTGACGATTCATCTATATAAATTAAATTTCTTATTAAGGGCACTATAGGAGCAAGCCCACCCAACATTTCATATATAACGCTCATCACTTTTGTTACTAATAAAAACAACAAAAATATAATCGTATATTCTAGCTTCTTCTTTTTCAAAGAAAAAACTTTAACGCTAGCTACTGCAAAAAGTAATACAAGCAATATGCTAGATAATTTAAATACATATAACATAGTACTAAAGAGGTGCTTTAATGGATTGAATACACTTTGGGTAAATAACACTTCATAGAGCTCTGTACCCTTTATTATTTTCATAGAAATACTATATAAAAAAATAGAACCTATTACTTCAAAAATAAGTAAACTAATTGCAGTATATAACAATATTGCTAAAACAATCTTTTTACCTGATGTCGGTGTTAACCGAAATAATGTACTTTCAGTCATTTTTCCAAATGCAGATATCGCCTGAATAAATATCAATGCTATAAAAATTATATATACTAAGATGACTAAGGAAACTATAATTATTTGCCTTACCTCTCCTGATTCTTGCTTAATATAATTTCCCAAGCTTACGAAAGCGACAGCTACAACGAATATAAATGATAATAATGAAATAATAATTTGTTTTTTATTCGCATTGTACATATATATTAAACTGGCCTTCATCTACTAAACACCTCCTTAAACAAATCCGTAACAGCTTTTCCTCGTTGGAAACGTAATTCCTCTACATTTTCATGCAGTACACTTTCACCATCTTTTAAAAAGATTACTTCGTCAAAAATATTTTCCACTTCTCCAATTAAATGTGTTGCAATTAAAATGGTACAATCTTCGCGATAAAACTGTAAAATAAGTTCTAATACGTGTTCTCTAGAAACGAGATCAATTCCGCCCAGTGGTTCATCTAGTACGTATAACTTCGCTTTCCTCGAAAATGTTAAAATAATTTGTAGCTTTTCAACCATACCTTTTGATAAAGCTGTAATTTTTTCTTCTAACGGTATTTTAAATTCCGCAATCGTATCTACCGCTTTTTGAATGTCGAAGTCTTTATAAAAATCTCGATAGAAAAATAAAGAATCTTTTACCGTCATCCAATCATCAAAGACTGGCTTATCAGACATAAATGAAACGATTTCTTTCGTCTCTAACCCTACTTTTTTACCGTTAATTACTATGCTGCCTTCAGAAGGGTGTTGTAGGCCTGCAATCATTTTTAATAACGTCGTTTTCCCGCTTCCGTTATCTCCAACAAGCCCAACGATTTTTCCTTCTGTAATCTCTATGTTTAACTCACGGATCACTGCTTTTAATCCGTACCGCTTCCATAGATTTTCTATTTTTAATAACTCTGTCATTCGCTCTCCTCCCTTTTCTCATGTAATGAAGAACGAAGGATTGTAAGAATTTCTTCTTCTGAAAAACCTAAATTGTCCATTCCATCTATAAAAGAATGAAGTAATTCTTTCGCCATATCTTTTCGCAGCTCCATAATTTTCTCCCCTTCATTCGTTACATATCGCCCCATTCCTCTACGTGTTACAACAACTCCATCCCTCTCTAACTCTTGAAATGTACGTTGAATCGTATTTGGATTTACTTGTAATTCACTCGCTAATTCACGTACGGAGGGAATTTTATCGCCAGGCAATAAATGACCCGTTACAATTTCTTTCTTTATGTATTCCATTACCTGAATGTAAATTGGTGTATTTGGAGAAAACTCGATTTTCATTTCTCCCCTCCTGTCTTAGTGTGTTAGTTAAATAGTACACTAAGACAAATTATATGTAAATACTTACAATAAAAAATGTAATAAAAAGGCAGTGTAACTTTTCGTTACACTGCCTTCCTGTAATAACATACAGGTAAATCTATTCTAATTATAGTTTCAATCGTTTGAATTCACATATAACCTTATACAAAATTTATTTTACTTTTACTTGAGTTAGCACAGATTTAAACGTATTAATAACTGTATCTACTTCTTCATAACTAATTGTAAGGGATGGTTCAATACGAATAGTTTTTGAATTAATTAATGTTCCCGCAACAAGAATTCCTTGATCAAACATCGCCTTTGACACTTCATAACCAATCTCGTCTTTATGGAATTCAATCCCAATCATTAAACCTTGACCACGAATTTCAAAGATTTTATCTTCGTGTCCTTCTGCTGCTTGTTTCAATCCTTTTAAGAAATACTCCCCAACTTCCATAGCTCGTTCCGGTAATTTCTCTTCCAATAAAACATGGATTGTTGCAATTGCAGCAGCACATGCAAGTGGATTTCCTCCAAATGTTGTTGTGTGCATAAATGGATTTTCAAACCAACTTTTGAATACTGTTTCTTTCGCAACAATAGCTCCCGCTGGCATTACACCTCCACCAAACGCCTTCGCAAGACAAATAATATCCGGCACGACATCATATAATTCTGCAGCAAACATTTTTCCTGTACGTCCCATTCCAGTTTGTACTTCATCAAAGATAAGGAGTGATCCAAACTCATCACAAAGCTCTCGTACTTGTTTCAAATAATTTTCTGGAGGTAAAATAATACCGCCCTCTCCTTGAATTGGTTCTAAAATAACTGCTGCAACATCTTCTCCCACTAATGCACATGTCTCAAATGTTTTTCTCATCATATCAATATCGCCAAACGGAACATGACGGAAACCCGGAATTAATGGTAAAAATGGCTTACGGAACATTCCTTTTGCCGTCCCAGATAAAGCACCAAGGCTCTTACCATGGAAAGCACGCGTTGTAGCAATGAACGTTGTTCGTTCACTATACATTTTTGCTAGTTTTAGTGCTGCCTCCACACTTTCTGTACCACTGTTTGTAAAGAAGGCGTATTTCAAATCACCAGGTGTAATATCCGCTAAAATCTTTGCAAGCATTGCTCGAAGTGGATCCAGTAAATCCTGACTGTGCAATGCTTGACGTTTTAATTGATCTGTCACAGCTTTTACCACTTTCGGATTACGGTGACCAACATTATAAATTCCAAATCCACCTAAACAGTCAATATATCTTTTACCGTTAATATCCATGAAACAAGATCCTTCATCTGACCACTCTACTGCTGCAAATTGTCCATCTTTTGTTACTGTTTTTCTATAAGCAAGAAAACCAGGGTTTACATGCTCTCTAAATCCATCTACTGTTTCTTTTTGAATCCAGTTTGCCTCTTCTTCAGTAACCTTTTCTTTTTCAATTAACTGTAGTACTTTCGTAATATACTCATTTACATTTGATTCTTTCTCATTCAATTTATTTTTCACGTTCGTTTCCATCTAATTCACTCCTACATTTTTTTTATTTGTAAACCAACCAATAGGTTCTACTTCTAGATTTATATTAATCTGCTTAATTTCTTGAAATTCTTCTAACCCAAACGTTCCTAGACTACGACCTATACCACTTTGCTTATATCCGCCCCAAGGCGCCTCATTGTATGTTGGATGATAACTATTAATCCACGTAATTCCTGCGCGAAGTTTGCGAATCACACGCATTGCTTTTGCACCATCGACTGTAAATACTCCTCCAGCCAAACCATAGTCTGTACCATTTGCCAACTCAATTGCTTCCTGTTCGTCTTTAAACTTTTGAATTACTACAACAGGACCGAAGATTTCTTCCTGGACAATGCGCATATCAGGTTTTACATTGACAAAGACTGTTGGTTCAATAAAGAAACCATCACCTTTTCCATCCTCCATTATTCGTCTACCTCCGCAAGCAACGTTTGCACCTTCGTCTTTCCCAATTTCAATATAGCGTAATACTTTTTCCATATGTTCTTGACTTACAAGTGGCCCCATTTCTGATTCTGGATTATCACCAGGTCCAACGTTAATTTGCTGTGCTCGCTCTACAAAACTATTAACAAATTTATCATAAATCTTTTCTTCTACAAGGATTCTTGATCCTGCTGAACATACTTGTCCGCTACCTGCATAAATACCGAATAGAGCATAATCAATAGCGGTCTCAAAATCTGCATCTGCAAAAATAATATTTGGAGATTTCCCTCCAAGTTCTAACGAAATCTTTTTCATATTATCTGCCGCTGTTCTCATAATGTGCTTACCTGTTTTTGTTCCACCTGTAAAGGAAATCATGTCCACTTTATTACTCGCTGCAATTTCATTTCCTACTATTGGACCGGCCCCCATTACCATATTGGCAACACCTTTTGGTAGCCCTACTTTTTCAAGGATTTCGAATAGCTTTGTTGCAGTGATTGGTGTCACTTCAGAAGGTTTAAACACAATGGTATTTCCAGCTGCTAAAGCAGGTGCAATTTTCCATACACTCATCAATAGCGGATAATTCCATGGAACAATTAATCCACAAACACCAACTGGCTCTCTTACAACCATCGCTTGCATCGGATCGGCTACATGATATGTTTGACCATCTGGCTTTGTAATCAATCCGGCATAATAGCGAAAACAAGCCGCTGCATCTCCAATATCTCCTTCTGCCTCACGGTACGTTTTTCCATTATCCATTGTTTCAAGGTATACTAATTCTTCCATATTTTTATCAATTTCATCTGCTATTTTAAATAAATATGATGCCCTTTCAGCAGTGGATGTTGCTGACCAAATTCCGCTATCGAAAGCCGTTCTTGCCACTTCTATCGCGTATTTTGCATCCTCAATCGTTCCCTCAGGTGCATATGCTATACCCTTGCCATTCGCAGGGTTAATAATCGTTCTTTTTTCTTGATCACTAGAGTCTCTCCATTCACCGTTTACATACATTTTTAAATCTAGCACTATATTGAATCCCCCTTCATCGATCATTTATATATTTATAAGCAATTTTCATGCCAATCTTTAAAATCCAAAGGAATCATACATAAACTGACTATTTTCTTAAAAACAATAAACAATTTATGCACTCTCGCATACACTATTCCATTTTGCATAAAACGGAATGTTAATCATTTCCGCTACCGCCTTCACCACTCGGGACTTGACTCCTAGAGAATATGTACATGCTGAGCGCACACAAAAAGGAGAAGTCTATGTGACCTTCTCCTTTTTTAGGAATAAGAGATGATATCAGCCGCTATCCCTTTTTCACTAACAATTTTTTGATATTTACGACTCACTGAAGATTGGCTGATTCCAAGAGCTTTTGCAGCCTTAGTCGTTGTTTTGTACTGCTTCATTGCAAGTAAAATCAATTGTTCTTCTACAGAATGTAGTGCTTCTTGTAATGGTAATACTCTTGTAATAGCTGGTTTTGATTTTTTAAAGTCATAACCAGTTGTTAAAAACTTACTAACAAACTCCGCTTCAATTACTGGATCGTCTGCTGATACTACTAAACGTTCAATCATATTTTGTAATTCACGTACATTTCCTGGCCATGAGTAAAACTCTAGTAAGCTAAGCGCATCTGGAGTTAAATGATAATTTTTATTATATTTTTCATTTAACTGTTGTAAGAAATGAAAGGCAAGTACCGGAACATCTTCCATTCGCTCTCGTAAAGAAGGAACTCGCAGTGGAATTACATTTAGCCGATAAAACAAATCTTCACGGAATGTTCCAGATTCGACCATCTTTTCAAGGCTCTTATTTGTAGCAGCAATAATTTGTACATTTATTTTCGTAGGGATTGTACTTCCAATAGGAATTACTTCTTGTTCCTGTAGGACTCTAAGCAATTTCACTTGCAAATGTAAAGGCATTTCTCCAATTTCATCTAAAAATAAAATACCTTGATCCGCCCGCTTAAAATATCCTTCTTTTCCATTTTTATCGGCTCCTGTAAAAGCACCTTTCGTATAACCAAATAGTTCACTTTCTAACAAAGTTTCTGGAATTGCACCACAATTTAATTTTAAAAATGGCTTTGAAGATCGGTTTCCAAGTTGATGAATTGCCTGAGCAATTACTTCTTTTCCGACGCCAGATTCTCCAGAAATAAGAACATTGGAAGAAAAATCTGCTATTTTTTTAGCTTGGTTAATAATTTGCTCCATTTTCGGACTACAGTAAATAAGCTTCTTAAGAAAACGATCTTTATTTTTAAAGTCATCTAACTCCTTCTTATATTGCTCTGATATCTTCTTTATTTCATGTAATTCCGTCTTCAATCTCGTTGCTTCGGTAATATCCCTTGAGGCAATAATAATACGATGAAGCTCTCCGTTTTCATTAAATACAGGGTTTCCAACTGCTAATATTTTTCTTCCGCTTTTTGTTTCTTGTACAACTGATACCTTTTTTTGTTTTTCCAACACTAATCGCGTAACAGAAGGACTGAATAATCCTTTATTTTCTAATTCTAAAAGATTTTTTCCTAAAAGGTCTTTCAAACTACTCCCCCAAAAATCATTGATAACAGTTTCACTATAACGAATTAATTCCCCTTTATGATTAACAACTAATATTTCATCATAAATACTAGACAAGATTGCATGTAAATCTTCATTTAAATCCTTTATATATTCAATTTCCATCGCCATGTCCTCGACCATCGGCAAATCTTGCACAATAATAACCATTCCTTCAATACTTTGATCAAAGTTTGGAATTGGACTATAGTCAACTAATACACCCATCTCATTTGTGATTTGTAATTGATTCAAGATCGTTTTTCCCGTTGTAAATACGTTATTAATGTGCTCTTCGTTAAAAATCAGTTTTGCTGGTACATTCATAACTTTTTCAGGAGTCGATTTAATCATCTTCAAACCAGACTCATTGCAATTTACAATTTTCTTTTCACGATCTACTACAAAAATCCCCATTGGAATAGACGTTAAAATAATTTTTAATATATCAACACTCTGATTTTCTTGTTTAAATAGTTCTGCAAAAACATCCTCTCTTCTTATATATCCTGTTAGCTCATCCATTTCATTTTTTACTATTGCAATCGGCGCTCCAATAATTTGAAAAAGAGCTGTTAAAGAAATATCTTTACTAAGATGACATATTGTATCTAGTGAAACAGCATTTGAAAGCAATACCTTAGCAGTTAATCCCTTACTATTTGATAGCAGATCCTTCACATGAACGTATGCAAATAATTTCTCTTCTCTTTTTAAAAATAGAAAAGATTCTTTTATATTTTCAACATCTATATTCCATTCCTTTTCAGATTGATCGATAGGTAGAGAAACAATAGGTCTAATTTTTTTATGAGCAATGGAAAACATGCTGCTATTCCTCCTTTGAACTATATAATTTGTATTGTATCATTAAATACAGATTTTTTTAATTAATCTGAAAATAAAACGTTTTTTTCTTTACTTAATAAAAAAAGGAAGATGAACGCCTCCATCTTCCTCATTGTTCTATCATTAATCACTACCACTAACGAAAAGGTCTTCTTGAATATAAGCTAATACCATACCTGGAATTACTTTATCTCCCGCTTCTACTTCTAAAGATTGAACTTCTCCACTACATCCCATCTTAATTACTTCCAGTTTACCATTCATATCTTTAATAGCGAATAATGGCTCCCATTCATAAATTCGAGAATCCTTATCGATAGACACTTTTTCAATTATTCCATAACACGGACTCGTAATAATATCATAATACATAATCAATCATCCCTTTCTTTTATTCTATTAATATTGTTCTTCTAACCTTTGTGACTGAAAACACCCCGCTTTTATATTTTTACTAATTGTACAAAGCAATAATTGTGCCAAATGAAAATACTATATTGATCATCATTTATCAGCCATACTCCCTAGACTTGCCTCTCTTCCTTATGAACCGTTGAATGAATTATGCAATACTGCATGGTTGCCCAATCTTCAAAGAAAAAAACATCGGATCCATTCCCGATGTCTTTTTCTTTTTTATCCCGCTATTTGTGGGCAGTAAAACTCCCACCTCAAAATTCGGCTGGAGCAAAGAAGTTAGGTGGGAGCCCCGCTGCCCGTAAACGCCCGATTGGTGAGGGCTAATAATCGGAGGGGGATGAACACCCCCCCACTGATTATAGTTTCACTTTATATTTCCTGTGCTTCTTCAAAATGCATTTGCGGAGGAGCTGAACGGAACATATTTGTAACATATAGAAGGTACCCAATTCCAATAGCAGCCCAGCAAAGTCCCAAAATAAGTGAATGGATATTGAGATTAAACCACAGTACGGCTACAGTAGCAGCACCCAAAATAGGCATAACTAAGTAATTTAAGAAATCTTTTATCGTCTTATATCTTTTTTGCTTGATTATATAGTAAGAAATTACAGACAAATTAACAAATGTAAATGCAATAAGCGCTCCAAAGTTAATAAGAGATGCTGCTGTTTCTAAATCAATGAATATAGCGAAGAGCGAAATAATTCCTACAAAAATAATATTATATACTGGGGTTCTCCAGCGAGGATGAATGTATCCGAATATTTTCTTCGGAATTACATTATCTCGCCCCATTACGTATAATAATCGAGATACACTTGTATGAGAAGCTAAACCGGACGCAAGTGTCCCCATAAGGGTTCCTACTAAAAAGAAAGCTTGAAATAATTTCCCGCCAACATATAGTGCAATTTCTGGAGATGCTGATTCTTGATTTTTAAATACAGATGTATCTGGAAACATAGATTGTGTAAAATACGTAGTAGTAATGAATAAAACTCCGCCGATTAAAGCAGTAAGAAAAATAGCTCGAGGAATTGTTTTCTTCGCGTTTGGTGTCTCTTCTGAAAATGTAGTTACTGCATCAAAACCTAAAAACGAGAAACAAAGAATTGTCGCACCTGCAACTAACGGTGATATTTGTATATCTGATTGAAAAAACGGCTGAATGGAAAAGATTTCTCCTGTTCCCTCTCCCGATAATAAACCTTTTATAACTAGAAAAACAAACACGGCCATTACTAACACCTGAAATATTACTAAGAAAGTATTGAAATTAGCAGTAGCATTTACGCTAATCATGTTTATTAATGTAATCAGGAGAACAAAGCCAATGACCCATACCCAATTAGGAACACTTGGGAAAAATGCTGACATATAAATTCTCGTTAATAGTGCGTTCACCATTGGTAGAAACAAATAATCCAATAATGCGGACCATCCAACAAGAAACCCAAGCCTTGCACTAATTGTCTTCTGTGTATACGTATAAGCAGATCCTGCCGTAGGAAAAACCTTTACCATTTTGCCGTAGCTTGCAGCGGTAAACAACATCCCTGCTAATGCAATAAGATAAGCTCCTGGAACATGACCACCCGTTTTTTCAGAAACGATTCCAAATGTATCAAACCCAACCATCGGTGTCATATACCCGACCCCTAGCATAACAATTGACCAAAGCCCTAATGAACGTTTTAAACCAACTACTTTTCCCACCTATCATTCCTCCTACTTTCTCTATCTAATTTCCATTTAAAAATCGACAGTTAAAAGGAAGCGTTTTCAAACGACTATATATCACACCGCATATTACCTCCCTTTTTGTTACTTTTTAAATATTCATGCAATTTTTAAGCCAAAATTTCTAGCATTTGAAAATTCAATACTAAAAAGAACGTATAGGTGGAGTTGGTCCTCATTTCTTCTCATTTTTTATTCATTTTGACATAAGTTATTCAATCTCTCATACGACTAAATATGAAAAATAAAACTTTAATCCTTGTTTTTTCATTCCCACTTCCTCAAAAATTGGGCTTTTACAAGATTAAAATATTCCCATGAAATAATAACATTATGTAAACTATTCATAGCAAAAAAGCTGTCTTTTCTATAAAGACAGCTTTTTCTATAACACTATATTAAAAATTGAATACGAAGTCATCGTCTGCTAACTTTTCAACATTCGTTGCTTTTACGTAACCATTTCCTTTTACAGAGAAGAAGTCATGGTTTTTCGTATCTGTACGTAAACCATTTAAAACGATTGGGTTAATTTCTTCTTCCTCAAACTTCGGCTCAAGTCCTAAGTTCATAAGTCCTTTATTCGCATTGTAACGAACGAAACGATTTACATCCTCTACAAGACCGATAGAAGTGTAAATTTCTTCTGTATATGCCAATTCAATTTCATACAGTTCCATTAATAACTCTTGCGTTTCCGCTTGTACTTCTTGTTGCTCTTCTGCAGAAAGTTCTGTGAAGATTTGTTGTGCTAAAATACCAACGAATACGCCGTGAATTGACTCGTCACGAATTATTAAGTTAATAATCTCACCACTTGCCGTCAATTTACCTTGACCCGCTAAGTAAAGTGGATAGAAGAATCCACTATAGAATAAGTAACTTTCTAAGAACACACTTGCTACCATTGCCATGTATAACTCTTTTTTCGTTACTTCAGGCTTTAATAAGCGACGATAGTAACTAGTAACAATACCAGCTTTTTTCTCAAGTAATGGATGGTTATCTACCCATTCAAAAATATCATCAATTTCTTCTTCAGTAGCTAACGTTGTGAAAATATGGCTGTAACTCTTCGCATGTACTTCTTCCATAGCGCCCATGAAAGCTAATACACTTTTCGCTTGTAAATTTTCAAGATGAACAAGTACAAGTGGCATCCCTTCGCCACCTTGTTTCGTATCTAAAAGTGTTAAACCACCTAATACACGCTTATAAGCAATTTGCTCTTCTTTTGATAATTGTGCCCAAGTATTTTTGTCAGAAGACACTGCGATTTCTTCTTCTGTCCAAAACTGAGCGATGTTTTGCTTCCAAAACATTAAACTAAAATCATCTTCTTTTTTGTTCCAGTTTACCGCACGCATTAAATCGCCCCTTCTCTAAATAAACATAAAAAATTGATAACTAAGCATGAGCAGGGTTCAGAAAAACCCTGCTCATAATGTCTCACTTTTTATATTAAACGGTACAAGCCACGCACTCTTCCACGCTTAATTTACGTGTTCTCGTATAATAAAGACTCTTCAAGCCTTTTTTATGTGCATAAATGTAGTAACGTGCTAACTCACGTGTTGAAATATCACTATTAACATAAAGAATTGTACTAATTCCTTGGTCAATATGTTCTTGAACTTCTGCGATTAAATCAATTAATTTAAACTGATTCATATCATAAGAAGATTTATAGTACCAGAACGTATCTTTTGATAAATACGGCATTGGATAATATGTTGTCGCATTCGCATACGTTCTTGATTCAATTTGACTTACGATTGGCATTACGCTTGAAGTTGCATTTTGAACGTAACTGATCGATTGTGTCGGAGCGATTGCAAGACGATATGAGTTGTATAAACCATTCTTCTGTACTTGCTCTTTTAAACTTGTCCAATCTTCTTTTGTTGGAATATGAATTCCTTCAAATAATTGCTGAATTTTTTCAGTTACTGGGCTGTAATCTGTCGTTTCATACTTTTCAAAGTATGTGCCGTTTGCATAATCAGACTTATCGAAGTCTTTAAATGTTTCGCCTTTTTCTTTAGCGATCTCCATACTTTTCTCAATCGAGTAGTAATTTAACATCATAAAGAATGTACGAGCGAATTCTTTCGCTTCAGCACTTTCATAAGCGATTTTATTTTTTGCTAAATATCCATGTAAGTTCATTGCTCCAAGTCCAACTGAATGAAGCTCATCATTTGCTTTTTTCACAGTTGGGGCATTCGGAATGATCGTCATATCAGAAACAGCTGTTAAAGCTTCCATTCCCGCATGAACTGCTTCACGAATTTCTTTATTTTCCATTACGTTTACGATATTTAACGATCCTAAGTTACAGTTAATATCACGGCGGATAATGTCTTCTGTACCGTAATCATTTATTTCAGAAGTTTCTTGTAGCTGGAAGATTTCTGTACATAAGTTCGACATCTTCACAGTTCCAATATCCTTCAGTGGATGCTGGTTATTTGCATTTGATTTAAACATTAAGTATGGGTAACCAGACTCAAGCTGAATCATAGCAATTTTAATAAGCATATCACGCGCACTAATATCTAGTGGCTTCTTCTTCACTTTCGGATTGCTCATTAATTCATCGTACATTTCGTCGATATCTATATCATCTAAATGTTTTCCGTACTCTTTAAATACTGTATAAGGCGCGAAAACATGGAAAGGTTCGTTTTTCTCAGCAAGCTCAAAGAACTTACTTGGAACGATAATTCCGATTGATAGAGACTGAATACGGCTCTTCTCATCGGCATTTATTTTTTTGGTATCAAGGAATTCAATAATATCCCAATGGAAAATGTTTAAGTATACTGCACCTGCACCTTTTCGTTGCATATTGTTACTCCATATCGTCAAAACGTATGGGGGATAGTCATTTCTGCTATCCTCTCTATATCGCTATAGAGTTCAGACCATATCTTCTTCTCGCCAAATTCTTCATTTAACCATTTATCATATGTTTGATGCACATGAATATGGCATAAACTATAATAAATGTATACACCCTTTGAATTTGGTTGTTTTGAGAAGCCAGGTTCGAGCTACTTAGTCACCTACATAGCCACTTGGTCGTTGAACCTTCTCCTTATCTAATAAATTTAGGAGCTCGGCTGCTGATTTCCTGCAATCTTGGATTTTCAGGGTTCGCTACGTAATTTCTTCGTAGTATCCTACCTTGATATACTCAGGCGTTCCAGCAATTGACCTGGTTTTATAGTTGAGCCATAAAGTTAACCCAACTGATTCGCATACGAAAACGAATCTTCAAGTAATTTCATAACAGGTACTACACCACTTGCGGCGTTATCAATACCTTTAATTTGCTCACCACGTGCACGTAGCTTAGATAAGTTTAAAGCTACTCCACCACCGATTTTCGATAATTGCATTGCAGTATTAATGTTAAAGCCGATTGAATTTAAGCTATCATCCATTTCTAACAAGAAACAAGACACCATTTCTCCTCTTCTGCTTCGTCCCGCATTTAAAAAGGTTGGTGTCGCTGGTTGGTAGTTTTGTTTTACAATCATGCTTGCGAAGTGTTTTGCCTTCGCAACATCACCGCGTCCTAAGTATAATGACACAATTGCTACACGATCTTCATAGCTTTCTAAGTATTGTTTTTGATCATTCGTTTTTAACGCATAATCTTTATAGAACTTAGATGCTGCCATATAAGATTGGAACTCGAAGTTTTCACCATAAGCGATGTTATAAACTCCTTCTACTTCCTCCAAGCTATACTCGTCCAGAACGTTGTAATAGTAATCATGTTCTTTCATATACTCCATTCGCTCTGCCACGCTATTAAAATGAACGGTATTCTCTCTAGCTTCTTCCATAAAGACTTCTAATGCCTCTTTATCTTTATGAAGCTGATAAAAACCGTCCTGCATTTGCGTGATTTCATTATTCAGTTCAATGTGTCGCAATCTCCCGCACCCTTTCTTTAAAATATTCTACATCATTATTTGTTCCAGATAACTCAAATTTTGATACAATAGGCACTTCATATTTAGTAGAGATTTTGTCAGCACTTGCACCAAACATGTCTCCCCAATTACGATTGCCACTTGCAGATACGCCTTTTAATTTTTCATTATTGCGTTCTAAAAAGTCTAAAACACGTTCCGGTACATTTCCAAAACCTGTTGTATACGTAATAAGAATAAAGTCTTCATCTAATACTAGAGCTTCATCAATTTGAACGGCCGGCATATTTAATTTGTGAATGAAACGCTTCACGTTTCCTGTCATAGAATCATATGCAACTAACATTTCCGACCCTCCCTCTCCAATCTATATTCTCTGTATGTCGTTTCTTGATTTCTCTATATATTGTATTACGTTTCAAAATAAGACACAAGATATATGTATAAATTCTTTCTTTTTTTAACTTTTACTTTTCGACATGACCGTCGATTTTTTTCAATACAAAGACTATGAAACAACATTCTAAAACTCATGTCAATAAAGTGCTTTTCAAAAAAGTTGTCAACGAATTTAACCTTATTTTTAAAAAAGTTACCAATATTTTTTGTCATAAAACAGTAAATGCTGGAGTAATATATTTCTCCAGCATCACGCAAAAAAGAACAGATATTAAACGATAATCTGTTCTAACAAACGATTACATTTATCAATTTTACTTTATTAAATATTATACATATTCTTTCGTTCCTCGTTACATACTAAAAGATAACTATTATAGAAAAAGATTATTATTATGGAACTTCAATTTATTTATGAAAAAAATTATTCAGGGTGCTCAATACGCAAAATATCTCTTACAAATATATGATGTGGATTCTCATCTTTATCGAGCATTGTACATATAGGAGCTTCTTCATCAAAGTATACGATCATTCCTTCTACGTACTGATATGTATGTTGAACTTGTACCGTTACTTTAATTTCTACTGCTTGTTCATACGCCCTTTTTATTTTCTGAAGCATTTTTGCTGAACATTTTCGTTTTTCTGGATACATAACCATTCCCATAAACCTATTCCCAGCTCTATCTTTCCACATATAATCCCAATGTGGCAATATGCCTTGTTTAAAATCCCCCATAATTCTCCTCTCCTTTATCTTCTATTTATGAACGTGGTGTTTCTGAATATGTATAAATTACCTGTCCACCGCGCTGTGCGTTCCCGATAATATGTTTAAAATCTTCTCGATTCACAACAACTTCTCTGAACGTATAAAATACATCTTTCTTCGCAACATACTCCTTTATTTCATCATTTTTCAGCTGATCCAAAATTGTATTTGCTAATTGTTTATCCATGTATTTCACCTCTCTGCAATATTTTATTCTATCGCATCTTCTATAGGTCCACAACGGTAAAATTATCCCGTTACTATTATGTAATTCACTTTCATTATTTTTATATCTATATCACTTTATTATATTCGCACTAAATATCATATACTAACATAGCTACTTCTCTATATCAAACTTTTTGATGCCCTGTATAACAAAGTTCCAAATCACTGTTTGATATTTTATTTTATGCTACAATATACATTTAGAACTAGGAGGGATACTATGATTCGGAAAGCAAAAAAGACAGATGCGGTAGAAGTAGCACCTTTATTGTATAACGCTCTGCACGAAATTGCTGAAAAAATCACAGGTAGCACAGTTGAAGCAAAAGTAATACTAGGACTTGAAACATGGTTCGTAAAAGAAAATAATCGATTGAGCTATGAAAACTGTTTAGTGGCTGAACAAGGTGGAAAGGTAGTTGGGGTTATTGTCGTTTATCACGGTAGTGACGCTGAACAACTTGATGCACCAATCATACACTACTTAAGAGAACTACATGAAGACGAATCCATTACGTTAGAAAAAGAAGCTGAACTTGATGAGTATTATATTGACACGTTGTCAGTTTCAAGTATGTACAGTGGACGTGGTATTGGCTCTAAATTAATCGATGCAGCTGAACTTCATGCAACTGAAAAAGGGCATGAAAAAATCGCCTTACTTGTTAATTTAGAAAACAAACGCGCTTTTTCACTATATGAAAAACTTGGTTTCAAAGAAGATAAAACCGTTATGCTCGTCGGTGAACCGTATGCCCATCTAATAAAACCATTACGGTCATTGGTTTCTATATCTTAAAAGGACAATTCTTTTTTACTTGTTATGCAGAGAAAGAGGCTGCCAAAGGGACAGCCTCTTTTAAATTAATTTTGTATTTAATACATTTCCATCCATCGCCTCATGAAATGTATACGTTGTACATCCCCATGGCTTCCTATGGAAAATAGGCGAACCAGACCACCCCATTGCCCTCAGTTCAGTCCCAATCATCGCATTAAAATAACTATGACCTACAAGGGCAATATGTCCATGTACGAGCCCATAGCGGTGCAACATATTAGCGGCTTGCCTTGCTCTTTCTCGTACTTCCTTATAAGACTCAACCTCTTTACTATAACCAACTATCCATCGTGTACGTCCAATAAACATCCATACATTCGGTTTACATTTCAACCATTTTGGAGCATAAAAACTCGTTGGAACTTCAGCTTCCCTAAAAAGAGGATTTTGCACAAAAGATAGGGAATCCAATAACTCAGCCGCTGACTGTACAGCGCGCCTTTGATCACTCGTTACAACCAGTTTCGCTGATTCAATCGCCTCAATTGTTTCAATTGGTATAGGAGTTTCTTTTACTGTAGTCCCTAAATCATATTGCTTCATCCATTCACGAAATGAAATAATTGTCATTGGCTCTATAGTACTGTCCAAACGACCATGACGAATAAAAGAAATTCGCATTCTTTCCACTCCCCATTCATCACTTACGAACTATATTACGTACTATTTCTTCTTGCCATCATACCATGCATAAAAAGAAAGTTATATATCCCCACCACTATCATGTGTTATCGAAGTGTGCACACCATCCAGTCCATCAAAATATGTAGTTGTTTCATGATGACGCACTTTTTTCAACTGTATATATGAAAATAAAAATAATAAAATCGCTATAAAGCTCCCCACAATTTCAAACATCATTTTCCAGCCCCTAATTTCTCCCACTTTAGTAGGTCATTGTATCTTTTATTATACTCCCGTATAAAGATGTATGCATTTTCATCATTCTTCTCCTAAACAATATTTTTTACATATTTCCTTACAAAAAGTGAATATTTTTCGAATTTTTACTTTGGAAACATTTACAAAGTAGTAAATATAGTTCAAAATAAGAAGAAATAAAAAAGCCCAAATTATTCTTTTTTTGGGAAAACTGGAACAAGGAGAGTTGCTTATGCAGATCGCAGAAACTGGAGATATCATTGAATTTAAAGGTGGAATGCAAGGCCGTGTTCAAAAGGTAAATCAAAACTCCGTTATTGTTGATATAACAATTATGGAGAATTTTAGAGAACTAGATATGGAACCTCTTACAGTTGTAAGCCATAAAAACTATACTGTCATTAATCAACATGCATAATATAATAGAAAGAAAGGATCTGTATATCATACAGATCCTTTCTTTCTATATTAACGATTATCGATCTTTTCTGGATATAAATCGTGATTCATCATGCGGTAGTCTGCCATTTTCTCATACTTAGTTCCTGGGCGGCCGTAGTTACAGTAAGGATCGATTGAAATACCACCACGTGGTGTAAATTTCCCCCATACCTCAATATAGCGTGGATCCATTAATTTAATTAAATCATTCATAATAACGTTCATGCAATCTTCGTGGAAGTCACCATGATTTCGGAAGCTAAATAAATATAGCTTTAAAGATTTACTCTCTACCATTCTTTGTTCTGGAATGTAGCTAATATAAATTGTTGCAAAATCTGGTTGTCCTGTTTTCGGACATAAACTTGTAAATTCAGGACAATTGAATTTTACAAAGTAATCACGGTTTGGATGGTTATTATCAAATACCTCTAAAATTTCCGGGCTATATTCAAATACATATTTTGTATTTTGATTTCCTAATAATGTTACATCTTTTAAATCTTCATCTAATCTTCCTGCCATTTTAAACATCCCTTCTCATTATACCCCTCGTTTATTTCCCCATACTAACGCATGAAGCTGAGGCAGTACTTTCGCATCATTCATTTCTTTACAATTCACAGCTTTTTCAATAAGCCACTCATATTTTTCTAATAGTTTTTTTATAAGCACCGCATCATCCACTGTTTTCGTATCATCATTCCCTACTTGTAAGAAAAATGGTACATTCGGATAACGCTCGTGCATCTTAACTGCATATTCAAAATCTTGATCATCGAATACTACTACTTTTAAACTAAAATCTTTCCCTGCTAGTTTATGAATAACAGAATCTAACATCTGAAAATCTGTTTTCATAGTTGAACTTGGTGGTTTTGGAGAAATCGTTACCTCATCAATTTGAAGCAACCAATCTTGCCATTTACTCCCTTGCGTTTCTACCGCTGTTCGCATTCCATTCTCCTTTAATATAGAAAGAAGAAATTGCATATTTTTCAGCAAAACAGGATTTCCACCCGAAATCGTAACATGAGAAAAATTTTCTCCACCAATTTCTATAAGCTCATTCCAAATGTCTTCCGGTGTCATTTGTTTAATTTGATCTTTGGCCGATCCATCCCATGTAAAAGCAGAATCACACCAAGCACAGCTATAATCACAGCCCGCTGTACGGATAAACATTGTCTTTTGTCCTACAACCATTCCTTCTCCTTGAATGGTTGGACCAAATATTTCTAAGACGGGGATTTTACTCATCGAGCATCCACTCCCGTCTTACTTCCGCATAACTAGTCGGCGTCTCAAAAAGACGAACAAATTCAACACGAGCTCCCTTATATTCGTTCGCACGATTATCTTTCGTTAATGCTTCTGCCATCTTTTCATAAATCCAAACGACCATATTTTCAGCAGTCGTATTCATTTCTGGCAATGTTTCGTTTAAATAACGATGATCTAAATAAATTTCTATTTCATTTTTCCAAATCTCTTTTATATCTCCAAAGTCAATTGCAAGGCCTATTTCATTTACATATCCGCTAATTCCAAATACGACTTTATATGTGTGTCCATGTAAATTTTTACATTTCCCTTCATAGCAGTGTAAATGGTGCGCTGCGTCAAATGTAAATTCCTTGCTGACCATTACTCTTTTATTATGATATTTGAGTTGTTCACGCTGAATATCCTTGTCCATTTTTTGCAAATTTTCTACGATGCGAAATCCAAAAAAGTTATCCATTAGTTGCTCGCTCCTTCGCGTTCTTGTAGATACGTATCTAATCCCGCTTTACGAAGTTGACATGCTGGACATTCACCGCAACCATCACCAATGATTCCGTTATAACATGTTAATGTTTTTTCTCTAACAAACTCAAATGCTCCAAGTTCATCAGATAATTTCCATGTCTCTGCTTTATCAATCCACATAAGTGGTGTATGAATAATAAACGGATAATCCATAGATAAATTTAATGTAACGTTTAATGATTTCACAAACACGTCACGACAATCTGGATAACCACTGAAATCAGTTTCACATACACCCGTTACAATATGACGTGCTCCAACTTGTTTTGCTAATACAGCCGCAAATGATAAAAATAGTAAATTTCGTCCATCTACAAATGTTGATGGCAATTCACCTTCTTCATGTGTAATCTCCATATCCGTTCTCGTTAACGCATTTGGAGCAAGTTGATTTAATAGGCTCATATCTAGTATCGTATGTTTAATTCCTAGCTCTTTCGCAATTTCCGCTGCACAATCAATTTCTAATTTATGACGTTGATTGTAGTTAAATGTTACAGCTTCCACTTCTTCAAACTGCTGTATCGCCCAAAATAAACATGTTGTACTATCTTGTCCACCACTAAAAACAACAACTGCTTTTTCTTTTTTCATTTCACTCATTCTCCTTCTCTACTACGAATAAGAAGAAAGAACGTTCTTGAACTGTCACAATAAAAAAACAAAACAATACCTAATGATATTGTTGTTTCCATAGTTTTTTATAGAGGGAGTTCGCGAACCTCTCCCATGCAGTGCACGGAATTTCTTCTTTCATTGACAAAGATTATTGTAACATATTGTATACTACCAGAAAAAATTTCTGATTTTTTCCGCTATTTCGCATTTCATTTATTTCATTTTATAGTATGATTAATTTAATGTTAAAAGAGAGGAGGCATCCCACTGGAACTCTTTATTATTTACCTCTTTTTAAATATATTATCTATTCTCGTTACAATGCTCGTATATCATTTATTTTGGAATCAGAAAGGGAAACGATCTCCTAAATTAAATTCAGCCATATTTATTGTATTGTGTTGCCTCGCTACCATACTATGTATCACTTTCGCAGCAAAAACAAATAATGGTTTTCAGTTCGACATGCGACATATCGTATTAATTGTCGGCACGTTAACGGGAGGGCCTATTGCTGGTGGTTCTATTTTAGCTGTATTAAACATTTATCGCTTTTTATTGGGAGGAATAGGTGCGTTTCCATCCTTTATCGCTTCTATTCTCCTATTTATTGTTCTACTATTAACATACAAATTTTTCAATCGAAGTTCTAATCATATAAAAATAACACTTGCTATTTTTTACAGTCTTACTTATGGATTTGGTTGGATACCATTTTTCCTTGCAAGTGTTACAAATGAGGCAGATTATATACCACATATCATTGTGTACGAACTATGTACGATGATTGGTACGATCCTTATTTTATATTTACTACACATATTACAAATGCAAGTTCGTCTCCAAAATGAACTTATGAACGCTGAGAAATTTCATTTAATCGGCGAAATGGCAGCTTCTATCTCTCATGAAATTCGTAATCCTTTAACTGCAACGAAAGGTTTTTTACAACTTTTACAGTCAGATGCATGTTCTGAGAAAGAACGAAAATTATATATCGACATAGCCATTAATGGTATCGAACAAGCAAATCACGTTCTTACAGACTACTTAACTTTTGCAAAACCGAGTATTGAAAAAGAACAAAAATTACAAGTAGAGGAAGAATTACTTCATGCGTTGTCTTTGATCACACCTCTCGCCAATTTAGCAAATGTTCGTATAAATTATATAAAACAAAGTACATCTTTCTTTATCGCTGGCGAAAAGCAAAAACTGAACCAATGTTTATTAAATATTTTTAAAAATTGTATTGAGGCTATGCCTACAGGTGGCGACCTTATTCTTACATTAGTTCCAGACCATAAACATATACAATTATATATAAAAGATACAGGAGTTGGTATGGATCAAGAACAAATAAAACGCCTTGGATCACCTTTCTACTCAACGAAAGAAAAAGGTACCGGACTCGGAATGATGGTCGTCTTCAGCGTCATTCAAGCAATGGATGGAAAGATTGATATTATGAGCGAAAAAGGTACAGGTACAACTTTCTTATTAACTTTCCCACTCATACAAAAAACGTGATGAACTTCATCACGTTTTTTCTGTTCCTTCAACTAATTCTGCAAAAGCTTTCACTTTCCCATGCGGCTTTTGATTTTCTTTCCGAGCTTTCCAGGCGCGCTCTTCTTCTCTCTTTTTCTTTGACATGCTTTTCAACTCCTTCTTTTCTTTTCTCCATGTAGTATTCCAAAATGAGAAAGAAAACTATGCATGAGTAAAAAAGAAAAGAAGCGGTTCCCCACTTCTTTCATTTTAACGCTGTAAAATTGCATGTTTCGCTTCTTTTAGCTGTGTAAGATGTCTTTGTTCGTGTAAATCTAGAAATTGAACCCATTGATATAAATTCAAATCATTAAAAATAGGATGTTTTAATCCATTTTCAAATAATTCTTTTTCATCTATTACACTATGAAGGGCATGTAATAATTCTTGTCGTGAATGTTCTAGTAATTGAATTCCTTGCAGTTTTTTCATTAATGTTTCTGTTGGTTTCATTTGTTGAGGAGCTTCCCTTTTATGTGTGCGATCAAGCGTAAGTTGGAGGTCTTTAAATGGAGCAATTTTTCTTTCTTTTTTTTGCAAAGCATATACAAGGGCAGATGTGACAGACTGTTCAACTAAATGCAAATGATGCAAAATTTGAATAATACTCCATTTATCACGGCGTGGCTTTACATTCACCTCCGTATCATTTAACATTTCAATTTCTGATAACAGCGTGCTTCGTGTAGACTGTAATGAGTGGACTAAAGTTTCTAAACTAACATCCATATTAGATTGAAGCATAGTTCTTTCCCCCCTTTTGTTGGTGAAAAGGGGCGCTCCCCATTAGAAACACCCCTAAAATAATTCTGAATTTTCTTTTATTATCTCATCATTTTTCTATTATGTCGATGTTAAACATAGGAAAAAAGTGCATGTTTTTTACAATTTTGTGTCGTCAACAGCACGTAACCACGCTTCAATTTCTGTAATTACACTTTTTACACACCCTTCAGCGAATGGTGATGTTAAATTTGCAACTTCTACTAATTCTAAGAATGATTTACTTCCACCTTGTTGACAAAGATTCACATAATCTTCCCAAGCCTCTTGTCTATTATCTCTTGCACGTTTCCAAAATTGCAGTGCACAAATTTGAGCTAACGTGTAGTCAATATAATAGAAAGGTGAGCTATAAATATGACCTTGACGTTGCCAGAAACCACCACGCTCTAAATAATCATTATCTTCATAATCACGATGTGGTAAATACTTCTTCTCTATGTTACGCCATGCTGACTTACGTTCTGCTGGCGATGCTTCTGGATTTTCATATACATAATGTTGATATTCATCTACAGATACACCGTACGGTAAAAATAGAAGTGCTGAACTTAAGTGTGAGAAATAATATTTATCCGCATCTTCTTCAAAGAATAACTTCATCCATGGCCATGTAAAGAATTCCATACTCATTGAATGGATTTCACATGCTTCATATGTTGGCCAATTATATTCTGGAATTTCATACTTACGACTTTCATATACTTGGAAAGCATGACCAGCTTCATGTGTTAATACATCAATGTCCCCAGACGTTCCATTAAAGTTTGAGAAGATGAATGGCGCTTTATAATTCTCGATATATGTACAATATCCACCACCAGCTTTTCCTTTTTTCGCAACTAAATCTAATAAATCATTATCGAGCATGAAATTAAAAAACTCATCTGTTTCAGCTGATAATTCTTTATACATCGTTTTCCCGTGATTAATAATCCAATCGGCATCGCCTTTTGGAGTTGGATTACCTGTAGCAAACTCAAAGTTTTCATCATAATAAGCGAGCTTTTCTACACCAATGCGTGCTTTTTGTCTATTTCTTAACTCGGTTGCAACTGGAACGATATAATCTAATACTTGCTGACGATAGTTCGCTACCATTTCAGCATTATAATCTGTACGATACATTCTTGCATATCCTAATTCAACAAAGTTTTTAAAACCAAGTGTTTTTGCGATTTTCGTTCTCACTTTAACAAGCTCATCATAAATACGATCTAACTCTTCCTCGTTCTCAGCTAAAAATCCGTAGTATGCTTCACTTGCTGCTTTGCGTTCACTTCTTTCTTTTCCTTGCATAAACGGAATAAGTTGCGATAACGTTCTTTCTTCTCCTGCAAAGTCAATCTTTGCAGATGCTAATAACTGTGTATATTGCGAAGACAATTTATTCTCTAATTGTAAATCTTTCACTACTTCATCTGAATATGTTTTTAAATCACATTCAGCTAGAGCAAATAATTGCTTTCCATAATACGCTTCTAATTCTTCGCGGAATGGAGAATGAATTAACGCATTATAATACTTTGTACCATACCCTTGTACAACTGGAGAGAATTCATCAAAGAAATCCTGCTCATCCTTATAAAAGGCATCTGTCGTATCAACAGAATGACGAATGTAACAAAGGTTCCCCATTGTACCAAAGTCATTACGAATTTCGTTAATTGAATTGATAACTTGTTTTTGTTCTTCTACAGTTTTTGTGTTATCAAACTTCTCTAAAGCAACAGTAAATTTCCCTTTTAATTCTTCAATATTTGGCCGTTTATATTCATAGTCTTTAAATGACATGAACGAGCCCCCTCTCCATTATATGCATCATTATTATAATTCAATTCTTACTTACAAATCTCCTCTTATTCTTCAGCAAAATGCGGTAGATGATGTCATAAATACATGCACACAAAAAAGCCTTGGATTTCTTTATCCAAAGCTCCTTTGGAACATATCATCATTTTTCATACTTTCCAATTTTTTTCAATAGCTCGAGTAATTCATCCTTCTCATCCTTCGTTAACATTTCAAAAGACTGATATATAACTTGCTCATGACCTGGAAAAATAGAAGCAATAAAGCTCTCTCCAGCCTCCGTTAATTGTGCATAAATAACACGCCTATCATTTGGACATGGAATTCGTTTTACAAGCCCTTTTTTCTCTAGCTTATCTACAACGTATGTAATGCTGCCACTAGCTATTAAAATACGCTCACCGATTTGCTGAAGTGGTTGGCCTCCTTTATGATATAGTAATTCTAATACAGCAAACTCAGTTGGATTTAATCCGTTACTTTGTATGGATTTATTTGTAGTATCCATAACAGAACGATGTACACGGGATAATGCAATAAATACTTTTAAAGATTGAGAAATGTCTTCTCGCTCATTATTTGATGTCATACCATTTCAACCCTTCACTTAAATTCTCCGCAACAAAAAGAAAAGCAACGTAGCACTTCATTACAACTTCCGAATGAATGTTCACTCATTCCTTTTCCTTTCCCTAATGTAATGCAAATGATTCTTGAATAAAAACATGACAATTTTAACATAGTTTATATATAATGATAATAAAAAAAGAAGGAGTACCAAATTTGAAAGTCAAATTACAAAGCATAGTTTTTTACATACTGCTTGTTATACTGCCAACGATAGGGATTGGTGCCACATTTTTTTCATATCACACTTATCAAATGAAACAGGCAAACAAACTATCTGCTCACACTGTTCTCTTTTTATATAGAGACTATTTAGACCATCACCTTGGTGAAGCTATATCTGCCTTAGAAATGCTCGCAAAAGTCGTAGGGACCGAAACTGGAAACATCAATGGGATTAAACAGATTGTACATGATACCGATGGAAATGATGAACGTTTTTCCGGTCTATATTACGCTACGACAGATGGGATGATTACACTCGCATCCCAAGGCGATTCGCCGCCTATTGACGTTTCTGACCGCCAATACATCCAAGATGCGTTGCAATCTAAGAAAACAACTGTATCATCAGTTATTACAGATCGCGTTCTTGGACATCAAGCTATTATGATTGCGTCTCCAATATTTAATAGACAAAAGGAACTCTCAGGCTTATTATTAGCAAGTTTACGCTTTGACTACATTTCAGCCTCTTTAAATGCTATTAAACCACAATATCATTTCGAAGTGACTGATAAACATGATGTAGTTTTTCTAACCGATGATAATAACGAAACAAGCGATGGGCATTCTAACATGCTTACTACCCCACTCCAAAGATTAAATTGGAAAGTCTCTGTTTCTCCGTTACCTATTCATCAACAAACTTTATACCAGTTAGTTTCAATAGAGTGTATAGCTACTTTATTTTTAATGTCTATTTTATTTTTACTTGCTCAATATATGTTATTAAAACGTCAAACAAAACTAGAAAGACAACAAAATGAACTACAAAAAATTGAATTGGTTGGAACTTTTGCAGCTAGTACAGCTCATGAAATCCGTAACCCTCTTACTGGAATTAAAGGACTCGTTGCTCTGTTAAAAGAGAAATATAAAGATGAACAGGATCAGTTCTACTTTTCCGTAATCGAGCAAGAAATAGAGCGGATTAATGAAATTGTAAGCGAATTTCTTATTCTTGGAAAACCAACTGCCATCATTGAACAAACATATGATGTAAGAACGATTCTTAATGAGGTAGCATTAATTATCCAATCTGAATCGAATCTACATAACATTGTATTTCATTTACATTTGCCAGACCATCCTGTTCATATACGTTGCTCAAAAGACCATATGAAACAAGTGGTTTTAAACATTACAAAAAATGCAATTGAAGCCATGGCTTCTGGTGATACATTAACCATTGTAGTAACAAACAACGAAAAACACGCACACTTGCAAATTATTGATACTGGAAAAGGGATTCCTAAACATATTCAAAAACACCTCTTTCATCCGTTCTTTACTAATAAAGATACTGGAACAGGTCTTGGGCTTGTTATATGTAAACGAATTGTAGAGATGTACAATGGGCATATATTTATTGATAGTAAAGAAAACAAAGGAACGACAGTTCATATAGAGATTCCATTACACATAGTATAATTATCCTTATCCTAAAAGGGTAATTATACTTATTTCATAAAACCAGCTACAAACATTCTCCAAAAATTGTTTGATTTCCCTTCATACTCAATTTGAAAAATAGGAACCTTTATAATTGAAAACCATTTCGGTGTTTGTTTTTCTTTGTAACGCTGATACTGTACGATAAGCTTGTCCAATTCTTGACTAACTTGAATTGTCTCCATACTATTTAACCCACTTGTTAATCCTAAATGAATCATTTCTTCACGTTTCATATGAATATCATGCGAAAGCTTTTCTAATGTGTACTTCCTTTTTACAGTAAACATCCATATCCCCCTTATTTTTCTTCCATACTCTCAACGCCTCATCTACTTTAGCCCTTTAAACACTTAATTCTATTTAAAATTGAAGAATCAGAAAATTTAACATTTTTCCCCTGTAATTTACAAATCTTTACCCTCACTTTGAGAATTATTACAAATTATTCTATCTTTGTAAATACATTCGCAATAATAGACATTTTTTTCATCTTCTTTTTTGTAAATACTCAGTAAACAGTGGATTCTCTATTTTCAATTTACTTTTCTTCGACATTTTTTGTTTAATTTATGTAAAAACGCAAAACATAATGATGATTGATAAAGTGAACTTTAATCAGTGGGGGTTTTGTCCATCCCCCACTAATTATTAGCCTTCACCAATCGGGCGTTTACGGGCAGTGGATTTTCCACCTAACTTCTTTACTCCAGCCAAATTTTGAGGTGGGAGTCTTACTGCCCGCAAATAGCGGGATAAAATAGAAAGGAAATATTTATATGCGCAAATATACTATTACAGTTCTCATCTTCACCCTGTTCATACCATTCTTCCTCTTTCCTATTCAAGCAAACGCTCATACGAATAAAGTTGCTATTGTCATCGATGATTTCGGCAATAATATGAAAGGCACAGATAAGATGTTATCACTTCCTATTCCACTCACTGTTGCTGTTATGCCATTTCTTCCTTCTACTAAACAAGATGCAATAGCTGCCCATAAAAAAGGGCATGAAGTTATTATACATATGCCAATGGAACCAATTAAAGGAAAAAAAGAGTGGCTTGGACCAAAAGCGATTACAACAGATTTAAGCGATGAAGAAATAAACAACCGACTCGAACAAGCAATTCAAGAAATACCTCATGCAATAGGAATGAACAATCATATGGGATCAAAAGTAACCGCTGATGAAAGGATTGTACGTCTTATACTTTCTGCCTGTAAAAAGCACGGTTTATTTTATTTAGATAGTAAAACAAACCCTAATAGTGTTGTCCCAAAAATCGGTAAAGAATTAGGCGTTCCTATTATTGAAAACCAATTATTTTTTGATGATGTATATACGGTAAGTCACATTTCAAAACAAGCACAATTACTCATAAAAAAAATCCAAGACAAACCCATTATGGTAGCTATCGGACACGTTGGGGCTCCAGGTGAAATTACATCACGTATTATCGAAACTTCTATTCCTAAAATTCGTGAGCATGCAGACTTTATTTTTTTATCTGATTTAGCATTATCTCCACCTTCTGTTTCAAAATAAAATTCATTTCTCGTACTAAAAAAGATACCTATCTACACATAGCAGATAGGTACCTTTCCTTTTCAACTTAAATATAATCTACATGACTCACCCTGAATCCCTTTTTCTCTATCTTTTCAATTAATTGCTTTAATTTTTTTTCATTTAACTCATCCGATATATTTACGATAACACGGCGAATATATTGATCACCGTTATCAAGCGTAAACAGTCCACCGATATTATATGCTTTTAATAATGTCCCAAGCTCTTTAATTGTTCCCTTACAATCTTGTGTTGCAATTGTTAATATATAACCACCCGTCCGCATACCGAACGAATCCTCAATGACATCAAATACATTAGAATGTGTTAAAATGCCGACAAATTCATTATACTCATTTAAAACCGCTAAAAACGGGAGACGACGAATAACATAAAAAGCTCTAAAAAAAGAATCCTTTTCAAAAATAAACGAATTTGGACTTTCCAGTACATCTTCTGTACTTACATCCTCTAATCTGCTATTACACTTCTTTTCTAAAAGATCTACTTTATAAATAATCCCCGTGAATTCCTTCTCATTTTCTGCTAATACAGGAATTGCGCGAAATCCCGTTTCATTCATAATTTGTAGCGCCTTTTCACCAGAATCATTCGTTTTGCAAAATGTCACCTGCTGTTTTGGCAGAAAATGATATTTAACTCGCAAAATATGTTCCTCCTTACATGTCAACATGTAATCTATATATAATAAGGAGACCTATATTTTATGAGTAAAATTTCTTTTTAAAACGCTTTCATTTTTAAGGGATGATAATCTCTGTGAATACATCTTTATATAACAGAACTTTTTGCCCCTTTTATCATTAAAAGCTTTACGTGATAGTTCATTAAATACTCTATACCTTCCAACCATTTTTTCGCTTCTTCTGGAGTTTTCCCCCACACGATCATTCCGTAATTATGAACAAGGACTACTCCTCCACCTTCAATAAAATTCGGAACATTATTTTCTAATAAATTAGCGAATTTCTTTTCATCTTCTACAATTGGAATTGTCATTTCTGTAATACCGTCTTTTCCAAAAACACGTTCCACACTACGTTTTTCGAATGTTACTTCTCCTTCTTTCCCATATAGCTCTGACATTAAATGACTATCTACAGTCTGTACTTGTAAAATGCATTCTGCACTACTTTTTTTATAAATATCCGCATGCATAAATGACTCTATAGCTGGTTTTTCTTCGTTTTCAAATACTGGCTCACACATGCAATTTACGACAATAAAATCTTCTTCAGAAAATACCCCTTTATCTCTTCCCTCTACATTCACTAAAAATGTTAATGGCTCTTTTGACGTACACATCGATAAACTAATTTTCGTACCATAAAACCAATCGCGAAGTGCCAATTCTGCTTTCACATCTTTTAATTCGTTCCATTTTTTCAGAAAAAATAACATTTCGTCACCCCCGGCGTAATATTAATATAATATTCAAATCCTTTCTATATAAAAGGAATGTTTTTTGATTATTCTAAAAATTTAATTGAATTATCACACGAGAATGCCTTTTTGTCAATATGGTTTCAGCACCTATCGGAAAAATAGGCATATCACATGTAAGCACTCCTGTCTATTTCGTACTTGATTTTGTACATATAAAAAATACGTTATTCTTCTTATTAAAGAATAACGTATTTTTCTCATTTGTTATTTAATTATTGCGTTATATAAAAATTGTGCGTATTGTTCACGTGTTACGAAATCATCACCTGAAAAATTACCTTTGCCGTCACCTTTTGATACTTTATTATCCACTAAAGCTTTCACATATCCTTCCGCCCAATGACCAGATGGCACATCTTTAAAGCTCTCTACATTATTTTCATTTTCCTTTAACTGGAATACTCTTTGTAATACCACTGCCATTTCATAACGAGTTAATACTCCATCTGGACGGAACTTATCATTACCGTATCCTGTCATAATTCCAGCTTGTACCACTGCATCAATAGCCTTTTCATACATATTTCCTTTCGTATCTGTAAACATCGTTTTTTGTTCTAAATCAGTGTCTAATTTTAAATACCTTTGTATTAGAAGTGCTACTTGCCCGCGAGTAATGTTGTCACCAAATCCAAATTGCCCATTTCCATAGCCTATAAATAACTTTTCTTTCGCTAAATAGTTAATTGCTTCTTCTGACCAATGACCCTTTGGCACATCTTTAAATTCAATTACTTCTTCCGCTACTTTTTCATTTACAACATTTTGAATAACAGACCCTGTGAAGAAGATTCCTGTATCCGCAAATGGATCTTTCACACCAAATTCATATACTTTCTCACCTGGTGTACTCCACTTAACTACATCGTTACTATACATACCACCTTCACTCTTCAAACGAATTTTTGTAGAGATTTTACCATCTTTTTCGTATACAGGTACTTTCACTTCTTTATTTACTTCTGTGTCCGCTAAAAAGACTTTTTGATTTTGAACATTAATGTAAGCTGTCTTACTTAGTTCCACAACTGGTCTCACATCGCGGATTTCATTTGCAACAAAACTTAAATATACTAACTTATTCAACTTACTAACTGGCGATAAGTCTGAAATATAATTTGCTTCTAAATCAAGTTTTTGTAAGTTTACTAGATTTGATAATGGAGTAATATCCTTTAACTCATTATTAGGTAAATCTAATTCTGTAAGCTGAGTCATTTTAGCAAGTGGTGTCACATCTTCAATTTGATTTTTACCGATAAATAATTTATTTAATTGATTCATTTGATCAATACCCGATAAATCTTTAACCTTATTACGCGTTAATACTAAGTCCTTTAAAGGTAATGAATATAACGGTTTAATATCTTCAATTTGATTACCTGCTAAAGTTAAGTATGTTACATTTTTCAATGCGCTTAATGGAGCAACATCCGTAATTTTATTATTTGCTAAATTCAAGTAATCTAGTTGTTCCATTTTCGCTAATGCTGTTACATCTTCTATTTGGTTGCCTGATAGATATAAACTTTTTACATTTTTCATTTCAATTAGTGGTGCAACGTTTGTAATTTTATTATTACTCAAATCAAGAGATTCTAAATTTTCCATCTTAACAAGTGGTGTTACATCTGAAAATTCATTACCTCGCAAAGCTAAATGATTTAATTGCTTTAAATTCGCAAAGAACGACGGATCTGTTATCTTCGCATTCGCAACTGTTAAAGATTTTAAATTTGGCATATATTTTAATGCACTATAATCCAGAATCTCATTCGTGTTTAAAAACAAGTCCTTTACTTGTAATAACTCTTCTTTCGTAATTGGTGTATTTAAATCTTTTCTATTAAATACTTTTTTATTAACAAGTTCTCTTAATTTGTTATCTGTTATCATATTTTGATTATCAACTGGATTATCTGTTTCCGTATTGCCTGAATTAGAGTTATCATCTGGTTTCTCTGTTTCTTTTTCACCTACAGTTGGATCTTTAATTTCAAATTGAACTTGATATTTGTGATCATATCCAATAGCCGGAATAAATATATGCATTTGCATATTGTGCTTCTGCTCAAATTCGCCAATTTCAAATTGGACTACTTTCGTTCCATTTTTTCTTTTATCTTCTGACAGAACTTTCACATCATGAAATACACCAGGTTGATTTCTATCTTCTATTCTAAGATATTGAAAATAATCGCTATCTTGTATTGTTACAGTAACGATTTTTTTCCCATCTTCAATTGCTACTTTAGGATTTTTTATGTACTGAGAAACCATAGATGGCTCATCTTTTTGATCCTTATATATTTTAATCTCAGTATCATACGTGCGATCACTGGCTGCTGCTACCGACTGGTTTGCTTCAATTTTTATTGCTGCTAACGCTGGAGTAGAATACGCAGCAAATGGAATAGCTAATGTTGTTGCTACTACTAGAGCTTTAATATAACTTTTTTTCAAAATAATATCCCCTTATCTTATATATATATTCCAATTGATAATTACTATCAATCGCTAACATAATAAATGATAATGAATCTCATTATCATTGTCAACAAGAATATTACATTAAGTTTATATTTCCATAGATAAAAAATAAAAAACCCTTTACTCAAAGGGCTTTTTTGCCTATCGTATGAAGGATTTCACTTTTTTCTTTTTCATTAATAACACCAATTTTTTGCAAAATGTTTGCATACAATACAAGTTTATTATATATCCGTTCCGACATACTTTCCCTTCTTTCCTTCGACCAACTTTTTTTGTATTGGTAAATTATATGAACGAGATGAGAAAATGTGTCCACTTTTTGCATAAATACAAAGCTTTTATTTTTTTACTTGCTGATAGTAAAACTCCCACCTAAAAATTAGGTGGGAGTTTTAACGTATTCAATTCATTTAGCAAACTGTCCATTGAATATTATGCTTTTTGACTTCTTCTTCAAAACTATAGGGCATTTTCTTATCACAAATAATATGTTGAATACGAGAAAATCCTGCTATTCGGTAGTTCCCTTTTACGCCTACCTTTGTATGATCGCATAAAATATACGTTTTCTCAGCTAATTTCATCATCGCTTCTGACAGTTTCGCCTTTTCTAATTCAAAGCTAGAAACCCCAAAACCTTGCAACAACCCATCAATCGAAACGAATGCTTTATGAAAATGAAATTGATGAATTACTTGCTGTGAAATAGACCCCGACACACGTGAATGTTTTGGAGATACTTTCCCGCCTATAAATAAAACTTCACCGTGAAACATCTTTTTATTAATAGAAGAAATTAATTGTGTTGCTACTGGAAATGAACTTGTTACAATCGTTAAATTTTTACGATGAACAAGATATGGCACCATTTGAAGTGGTGTACTTCCATCATCAATCGCAATAACATCTCCATCTTCCACAAACGTTGCTGCTTTATACCCAATTCTTTTCTTCTCTTCTATATGCAGCATCTCTCGTTCTAACATCGGTGCCTCTATCCCAGCTCCCGGAAGTTGAACGGCTCCACCGTACACTTTCTTCAATTTTTTTTCACGATCTAATTCTTCTAAATACCGACGAATCGTCTCTGTTGATACTGCGAACTCTCTCGCTAATTCTGAAACTTTTACTTTCCCTTTAAACTCTACCTTCTCAAGAATTGTCCTCTTTCTCTCTTCACCTACTACAGACATAGCCTCACCCCATTTATATCTACCTCATAAACTGTCTTACTTATACAAAGTTATAATTTTCTTTTTCAATGAAAATCTCTTCATGAATATAAATACCGCGCTTTTCTAGTTCGTCAAAAATAATTTGTGGATTTTCGAAAGCTTCTTCAGGAGTAATAACACCGACTTTATTAACTACTCCTTTTGCAATTAACTCTGTAGCGATTCCAAATGGGATACCAACATTTCTTGTATAGGCCCTTAATTTCTCCCAACCTACTACAGAACCGTCAGATAGCGGATGCGTATGGTATAACACATGCCTTTGTTTTTGATTATTTTTCATACCTACTACTTCTACATGAAGTGCATAACCATAAAGCTCTGTTGCTTGTCCTTCTTTCGATTTTAATAGATACTTCGAAATACAATCCATAATACCAATTTCTTTACCGTTTATTTCAATTTGATCATTACGCAATATACCATAATCATATAAAGCACGAACGAGCTGCATATTTTGCTCTGGCCAAGTTCCTCTTGTTTCAATAAGTTGTACACCTTTATCTTCCAGTGCCTTCGCTAACGTAATCGTTTCTGAATGCGGGATTATATACTGCATTGTTTTTCCGTAAGGTGCTGGTAATTCAATTTCTCTCGGGCGCGCAAACGGAGATACTTGCTTAAATTCACCTTCCTCATACACTGTACGCGTCGGCAAATGTGGATCATATTCATATGTCGTTGTCTCTGTAATTGATGCAGAAAAAGCAATTGGACGATACGAGCCATGACTTACTCGAACTGACTCTACAGTATCTAACTGATTTGCTGCATACATGGCCATCATTTGCGTTACACCTGGTGTCATACCAAACCCAGGTAAACATGTTGTTCCATGTTGAACAAATTTAGAGTGGGATTCATTTTCTTCACCAAATCCATTTAAGTTCACACCGTGACAACCGGCATCTGCGATACAGCGAGTAGACAATCCATTTAACTTTATCGTCGTACCATCCATTACAATGTTATAGCCCTTCATTTTTGCGACCGTATCCTCATGATTTGTCACATCGACTTTCACAAAATCAACACGAGGATCATTTAACCACTCTACTACTTTTCGGCCTTCCTCTTCATTAAAATCGGCTACCGTAATCGTCTCAAAAGATGAAAATTGAACTAAATCTAAAATTGCTTCACGACAAATTTTACCTGCTCCACCTAAGCAAAATACTTTCATCCTATAACAACCCCTTTAGCAATACTATCAACTAAGCGATTAATATCGTCTTCATGTACATCACCGATATTTCCAATGCGGAACGTATCTACTTTCGAAATTTTACCTGGATAAATAACAAATCCATATCGCTTTAATTCATTATATAGCTGCAAAAATTCAAATCCTGCTTCTGGATAAATGAAAGATGTAATAATAGGAGATTGATATTTTTCATCTACTAATGGCTTAAAGCCTATTTCTTTCATTTTGTGCACTAGTAGTTTTTGATTGCTATAATATCGATTGTAACGGGCTCTTACCCCGCCTTCTTCTTCTAATTCAAGCAATGCCTGATAAAAAGCATGTACAACATGTGTAGGTGAAGTAAAGCGCCATTTCCCATTTTGCTCTTCCATCGTTTCCCACTGATCATATAAATCTAATGATAAAGAACGAGCTTGTCCTTTACATTTCAATAGTTCATCACGATTTGCGATGACAAAACCGAATCCGGGAACACCTTGAATACATTTATTCGCACTACTAATCAGAAAGTCAATTTGCAACTCAGCGATATCTATTTCAATACCACCGAAACTACTCATTGCGTCAACCAGTGTAACTTTTCCATATTGTTTTCCCAATTTACATACGTCTACAATTGGATTAATAATACCTGTAGTTGTTTCACAATGAACAACTACAATATGCGTAATCTCTTTATCTTGTTGTAATAACTGTTCTACTTCTGCAATATTAGTAGGCTCCCACTCTTCTGTTTGACTGACCACCACATCTATATGTAACATCTCTGCCATTTGTACCATACGCTTACCATACGCACCATTTGTACAAACTAGCAGCTTTCCGTTTCTAGGAATAACAGAACCAATTACTGCTTCAACCGCAAACGTACCGCTTCCTTGCATTAAAACTGTTGTGTACTTTTCTTCTTCCTTTGTCGCTAACGATACAAGCCTATTTCTTACATCTTGCACCATCGTGTTATATTCAACATCCCACGTACACCAATCGTATAACATAACTTCTTTTACAGTTTTTGTTGTCGTTAATGGTCCTGGTGTTAATAATAAATAGTGATTTTCATTCATGATCGTGTGCCCCCCTTTATGAAATAATAAGTTCTTGTTTCTCGATATGTTCAATTACGTTTTCGAGCTCCTGCATCGTTTCAATTGTAAAATGAGCCCCATTTTCAACGAAACGATTACGAACTACTTCTATTTTTTCACGAAGATCTAACGGATCCATATTCTCAACTTCCTCTTCCGTTAAACCGAGCTCACTACTACCGAGGATTACACCAACTGTCCACATTCCAGCATTTCTGCCCTCTTTCATATCTGACACGGTGTCTCCAATTTTTATCATATGATTCATTGGGTATACACAGAGTTCCATCGCATTTTTATAACACATCCACGGATATGGACGACCTGCTGGAACATCATTTGGCGTCACAAGAAAATCAGGTTTATACCCTTGTATTTCTGCTTCTTTTGCAACAATGTCCATCATTTCTCTCGTATAACCAGTTGTTGATCCAATTTTAATACCTCTTTCACGTAGTGAAGAAACCACTTCTTTTACCCCATCAATTGGCGTGGCATAGTACGGTAAAATAGCAAAGAGAATTTCTTCAAACTCTTCATACATCTCATGAATATCTTCTTCTGTTGGTAATTGTCCGAATACACGCTTCCACTCATTCGAAATACGGGGCATTTCCGTTAATACCCTAACATGATCAATCTTCAATAACCCCATTGGTTTACGAGCTTCTTCTGCTGTAATTTCAACACCGCGTTTATGAAAAATCTTCATGAATACTTCTAATGGTGCAAAACATCCGTAATCAACTGTCGTACCTGCCCAATCAAAAATAACTGCTTCAATTTTCATTCTATCCATCACCCTTCTTACTTATCTTTTTTGCCATTGTGACGTTCGGTTACGAAGTGCTTTCGTTCCCCATTCATATACAACCCTCACTACAATATTTGTAACAACAATAAGTACACTCATTGCAGCTGCTGGTGCTACATTTCCTGCATCGTCCATATTTACAATTGATACAGCAGCTAGTTTAAAATCAGCCGCATATAAGAACACTACTGCCGATACAGTCACCATTGAATTTACGAAATAGTACATAACCATTTCTAAAATAGCTGGTAAACACATCGGTACTGTTACTCGAAAGAAAGTTTTATAAAACGGTACGCTCATCGACTGTGAAACAAGTTCAAACTCTCGGTCCAGTTTCTTTAAAGCAGTCGTTGCGGTAACAAACGTTACAGAGTAAAAATGAATGATATTTACTAATACTAAAACAGCAATTGTGCCATATAAGGAATGAAACGGATTTGTTACTGAAAGTCCTAGAATTTGAATTGTTGGTTGACTAAAGAAAAAGACATATCCTAATCCAAGTACTAATCCAGGAATCGCTAACGGTACAATAGAGAAAAAGTAGCCTACTTTTCTGAAAAACTGTAGCTGTTCTATTTTTTCAATCGCATAAGCGAACACAAATGTTAAAATCGCCCCGATAACTGCCGTAATAGCTGAGACAATTACACTATTTTTAAATGCTTCAATTCCGTCTCCTGTCAAACTTGAAAAATTAAAATGCTCAAGTGTAAAACTCATATTATATGGCCATACTTTCACACTTGCAGCAATACCAACTGCCACAAATAAAAGAATGATCATAAACGTGACTACGCTACAATATACGAATGAAATAACATCTCTTTTCTTATTATTTATTATTCTGTAAGGTACTGCTTTTGAAGATAAGAGATTCGCCTGTTTTCTTTGCGTAATACGATCAACTGCAAATGCGAAAATAGCTGGGATCAATAAAATCATTCCAACAGTTGCGCCCATGGACATATTTTGCTGTCCAATTACTTGCTTATATACGTCAGTAGCAAGTACGTTATATTGTCCTCCAACAATTTTAGGTGCCCCAAAATCAGTGAAACTAAGTGTAAATACAACGAACATCGCACTAATTAATCCGTATTTCACACTAGGTAAAGTAACCGTAAGAAACTGTTTCACTTTACTTGCACCCAGCATATTAGAAGCTTCATATAAACGATAATCAGAACCTTGGAGAGCAATTAATAAAATAAGGAATGCTTGCGGAAATGTATACATAACTTCAGCCATTACAATTCCTACTGGTCCGTATAACGGTATTTGTATTCCTTCAAATAAACCAAACATTCCTTTTGTTATTAACCCTTGATTACCAAATAAATATGTAAGCGCAATACCGTGCATCATCGTTGGTGCGAATAATGGTAATAATGCTATGTATTGAAATACGCGCTTTCCAAAAACATTTGTACGAGCGATCGCATATGCGTAAGCGAAAGCGAGTGTAACCGAAATAATTGTTGTAGCGCCCGAAATCCATATCGTATTTTGTAGTGATTGAACTAGCGTTGGTGTTGTGAAATATTTACTGAAATTCGCAACACCAACAAAAGCTCCATCTTTATCATAAAAGGCTTGTGTAAACAGTTGTAATAAAGGCAATACAAGCATGATAAAAAACGCGAGAAGCATACCAATAATTAATAGTCTTTGTATCCACTCTTCTTTACCGATACGTCTCTTAATCTTTTTTTTTGTACTTTCTGCCTTAAAATTTTCTAACATCTCCATCTATACAATGACCTTCTTTCCATATGACAACATATGATTTTCTGAGAAAGAGATTTGAATTGGCTTTCCTTTTCTAATAGCAGTTTCCTCTACTTCTGATGCCAATATATCCACTACAATTTTCTCATTATAAAGGTGTGTTTTCTCTTCTATGACCCGCACTTCCGTCCGGTATACAGAACCGCGAAATTCCATGCTTTCTACAACTGTTTTAATACCATTATTTTGTACAACTGTTACATGTTCAGGACGAATCGCATGTTCTTCGTTATTTTTCGAAAAGAAATTAATAGAACCAATAAAATCTGCCACAAACGGATTGGCTGGTCTTTGATAAATCTCCTCTGGTGTTCCAATCTGCATAATTTCCGCATGATTCATTACAACAATTTTATCAGCCATCGTTAATGCCTCTTCTTGATCATGCGTTACCATAATAGTTGTTACTCCCACTTTTTCTTGCAAATCACGCATTTCTCTGCGCAACTTTTCACGCACTTTTGCATCTAAAGCAGATAACGGCTCATCAAGTAACAAAATATCGGGAGACAGAGCGAGCGCACGTGCAAGTGCTACTCGCTGCTGTTGTCCACCAGACATTTGAGCAGGATATTTATCTTTTACATTCAGCAAATCAACAAGTTCTAACGCCGATAGCGCTTTTTCTTTTACTTCTGCTTTTCCATATTTTTTTGTTTTTAAGCCGTATTCAATGTTTTCAAGTGCAGTTAAATTCGGAAATAATGCATACGATTGAAAAACCATTCCGAAGTTCCTCTTTCCAGGTGGTAATGCTGTAATATCTTTTCCATTCACAGCAATACTACCTGTTGTTGCCTCTTCTAGCCCCGCTAAAATTCGGAGCAATGTCGTTTTCCCACAACCACTTGGGCCTAATAAACAAACTCATTTTTTTTCACAGTAAAAGAAATATCCTTTAACGCTGTAAATGCATCAAACTGTTTTTGGATGTGTTGAATTGATAAATATTCGCTCATTTTTCTCTCTCCCACTCACTTACTTTTTCGGTTCTGCTTTTTGGCCAAACTCTTTTTCCCATTTTTCTAAAATTTTGTCACGATTTTCTGCTGCCCATTTAAAGTCATTCTTTTTATATAACTTTTCTGTCACATCTTTAGGGAATCCATCTGGAAGTTTATAATCATTTTTAATTGTCGCAAATCCATTTTTCTCGAAGTATAACTTCATTACATCATCTGTAATTGCCCAATCTAAAAATGCTTGCGCTAATTTATCATTTTTAGCATTATCTTTTTTAATAAGTGCGTTCGCTTCTACTTCCCAGCCTAATCCTTCTTTCGGCAGTACAACTTCAACTGGTGCACCTTTTTGTTTCTCTTTCAAAGCACTATAAACCATTGATACACCAACTGGATATTCACCTGCGCCTGCTAATTTCGCTGGTTTTGAACCTGAATGAGTATAAGTTGCCATATTATCATGAAGTTTCTTCATGTAATCCCAGCCCTTATCTTCTCCCATAATTTGTAGCCATGCAGAAACTGTTAAAAATCCTGTTCCAGAAGAAGCCGGATGCGGCATAACTAGCGTTCCTTTATATTCTGGTTTCGTTAAATCTTCATATGATTCTGGCATCGGTAAATTTTTCTTCTTCAATTCTTCTTTATTTACAGCAATCCCCGTCATAAATGCAGTATTTCCTACCCATTTTTCTGGTTTCTTATCGTCTTTAAATTGCGAAAGGACACGATCTGCTCCTTTTGGAGAGTATCCTTTTAACATATCTTTTTTCTCTAAAGCTAATAGACTAGACGCTGCAGTTCCCCATACAACATCTGCTTGTGTATTTTTTCCTTCAGCTAGCAATTTCGCTGTAATAACTCCTGTTGAATCACGAACAATGTTCAACTTCACGTCTGGGTACTTCTGTTTAAAAGAATCAAGATAAATCGGTACAAGCTCTTCTTCAATCGCTGTGTAAACAGTTAATGATCCAGATAATTTATCATCTTTTACTTTTGCTCCAGCACTTTCTTCTTTCTTTGCACCACACCCCATTAATAACGAAAATACCATTCCAGTTGCTACAGCTTTAAAGATTGTTTTTTTCACTGTCTCTCTCTCCTTTTACAAATCTTATATACAACTCTAATATAAACAACTAGTGTAAAAGCAGTATTAAACCAACATTAATCTTTTGTTTGTTGTTTGTTTTTGTGTAATACGTTGCTACTTCTATGTTTTTTCGCATTTTTCTGCTAATATCAAACGTGAAATTTACAAATAATTAAAAAAACCTTTATAATCCCACAAAAAAATGAGGCGTTTGTAAAAAACGCCTCATTTTTGTTTACCTTTTTTTGAATTACGATTTGCATACTTCGCACTATTTTCTCCTTCATACTCTAATGCAAATTCTGCATCTGGTAAGCTTTCTTTCGGAGTTTTATTATTATTAATTGCTGCATTTTGTTTTACTTTTCTTTTTACCAACATATTCACCTGCTCTCACGAAATAACTTTCTATTCTAGTTTGAAACAACTTACAGTAATTATTACTGGGAAGTGTTAACAAGTACATAAGAGCTTATAGATGGAAATACTACATACGAACAAGCCATTACAAAAAGGAGCGATTACTTTGAAAGAAAAAGAAACGATACAATCGCCAATTTTAGACGAGACGCTCCCTCATCAAATGAACTTTCCTTCTTTTAAAGGCACAGGCAAAAAGATGCAACAACCTTTTATAAATCAATATGATGTTGTAATTGGAGACAGTAAATACGATTCCACTAACAGTCCTCTTAATAATTGGAGTGATGAGGTAGATCCTGCTATTATGGCTGGGGAAGAATGGATCCATCCTACAAATGATATCGGATGGATTGCAGAAGAAAATCAAGAATTACTTAAAAACGAAGTTGATAATAAAAATGATGCTTTTATGCATCCCCAATTCGGAATTAACGACTAAAAAACCATTCTACCTAACGCAGGTAGAATGGTTTCATACTATCCAATAATAATTCTCTCTTTCGGATATTTATAGCGAGGCGGTTGCTCTCTTCCGCCACTAGCTAAAATAAATGTCAAAATACCGACGCGTCCGATAAACATAAGTACAATAAGTACAAGTTTACCAACAGTTGTTAAATCAGGAGTAACACCTGTTGATAGTCCCGTCGTCCCGAAAGCAGAACAAACTTCAACGATTAAGCTCATAAGCGGTACATTTTCCGTAATAGATAAAATGAATAGCGCTGAGGCACATAATAAAATCCCCATCGTCATAACGACAGATGCTTTCAACACGTCCTCTTCATGTAGCTGACGTTTGAAAACTCGGACTGTTCTCCCGCCTCTTGCAAATGTATATAACGATAATATACTAACTGCAAATGTTGTTGTACGTATTCCGCCCCCAACTGAACTTGGAGATGCCCCAATGAACATTAATATACTCATAAATAAAAGCGTTGGTTGTGATAATTCACGTATGTCCATTGTAGCCAGTCCTCCACTTCGCGTCGTCACAGATTGGAATAATGTATAAAATACAGTTTCATGCCATGACTTTCCTACTAAAAAATGATTTCGTTCCAATAGAAAAATCATAATTGTTCCAACAATAACGAGTACAAAAAATGTCGTTGTCGTCAATTTTGTAAATAACGAAAAGCGAAATAGTTGTTGTCGTCTTTTACTAAGGAATTGTTTTACTTCCATTAACACTGGGAAACCGATAGCTCCTAAAATAATAAGCAACATATGAATCATTTGAACAATATAATCTTTTTTGTACGGAATAAGTGATTGTCCTGTTAAATCAAATCCTCCGTTCGTTGTTGCACTCACAGCGGCAAAGAAACCGTGAAAATAAGCTTCTTGCCAAGTCGGGAAATATAGTAAGAACCTTGTACCTAACAGTATTGCTCCAATGAGTTCTATCGAAATAATTACAATTAAAATAGAACGCATCAATTCTACAAGGCCCGATAAATTCCCTTGGTTATGGTCTGCCATAATTAATCTTCTTCTTTGCAAACCAATCTTTTTCCCCGTTATAATCCAGACGAATGTACCAAGCGCCATAATTCCTAATCCGCCTAATTGTAAAATAAGGGCTAAAACAATAATTCCTGCCGTTGTAAACGTATCTGAAATCGTAACAACAGACAGTCCCGTAACACTTACCGCACTAACAGATGTAAATAGTGCATCGATAAATGTCCATTTCACTTCAGGCTTCGTAACAAATGGTAAACTAAGCAAAATTACCGATACGACTACTGCTAGTAAATAAAATACAACGATAAGTTGTACGGGACGTAACTTTTGTAAAAACTTTTTTATATCTCTCATTCCATCACTTCGCTACCTTTTTTCTATCGATTAAATAAAGAAAAATCATCACTTTCTTCATTTGTAAATAACTGCTGAAATAGTTTCGCAAATACCATTCCGTATACAGTTCCATTTCCCCCATACGGCAGTGCGTAATATAAATTATGTATTTTTTTATCTTCTTTTAAAATAGGAAGACCGTCATGACTGCCACCAAATGCTGCTGCCCAATAGTACTCTGCCCGTATATTTTTATACTGCGGGAACATTTCTTTTACAGTGTTAATAAGAAGATCACGCTTATGCAATAATTTCGTATCGCCGATTTTTTGAATTTTCAGCGCCTCATCTAATCCGCCTATAACAATGCGGTTTTGATACGTTCGACTATACAAATACGGACGTGCTGTTTCCCAAATTAACGATTGCTCATGCCAGCCTTCAAAATAATCTATCTTATTTGTCACAACGGCATAAGACGTTTCTACTGTTGTATTTTTTTCTTTCTTTCCAAAAATTGCTTCATAACCTGTCGCCATAATAATATTCTTTGCTACTATTTTATTTCCTGTATTCGTGTAACAAATTAAATCATTTTGGATTTGTTTAATATGTAATGCCTCTGTATGTTCGTATATAGTAGCGCCCATTTGTTTCGCTTTATGCAAAAGACTATGCGCTAATAAATACGGATTCACTTCTGCATCACCGCTTGTATATAACGCTGCTTGTTTTGCAAATGAATAACGTTTCTTAATATCAGACTCTGTAAAATATTCAACCGGAAATCCATAATGGCGTAACGTATTATATTCTTCTTGTAAAAATGAAACATCCTCATCTCTACTTGCATAATACAAACTATTTCGCGGAATAAAATGGGGATCAATATCGAGAGTTGGCACAACCTTCTCCATTGTTTGCAGCGCTTCATAACAAAGTCTATATGCTCGTACCCCTTTCTCTTCACCAAATGTATGAATAAGAGAGGTTAACGATTTATCATGAACAAATTGTAATAATCCTGTATTTGCAGCTGTGCTACCACATGCAATTGCTCTTTTTTCAATGAGCATAACACGCATTCCAATTTTAGCTAACGAATACGCTATATGAGCACCTGCTTCTCCACTTCCAATTACTAGTACATCACATATCATATCATTTTCTAACGTTGGATAACAAGGTACAGAAACTCCAGCATTCCAAAACAACTTACCAGTCATAAGCTTCATAATTATACTCCTACAATGTAATTTTCTCCTTTCTATGTTTCGTCATTTTCCATAAAAAAATCCAACTAACATACGCTAGTTGGATTTCTTCTCTTTAATTAGAACGCTCTTCCAGCCAATTTCCAACCGTCGGATATGTTTGCTTTACAGCCGTTCCACCATACACGATAGACATATGTCCTGTCGGTAAACATACATACTGTTTATCTGTGCTAGAAATATGATCAAGTAAAGCTTCTACTTGACATGGCAGAGCAATGTGATCACGTTTCGCAGAAATATTTAAGACATTCGCCTTAATATTTGCAAGGTCTACCTTTTGTCCGCGAATAACGAGTTCACCCTTCACTAATTTATTATTTTGATAAAAATCACGAATCCATTGTCTATACGATTCACCTGGGAACGGAATACCATCGCCTACCCACTTTTGAACTAATTTCCAACTTTCGACGAAGCGCTCATTTTCTGAACGATCGACTAAAGCAACATATGGACCGACAAAGTTTGTAATTGGTTTTAACATCTTATTTCCGAAATCAATCATTTCTGGCGGAATATTTCCGAATGTATCAACCGCTTTATCTAAATTGAAATATTTCTCATCTAATAAAGGACCGTATAATCCTGTTTCAGAGAAATCAAAAGGACTTGTCATAAAAATCAAGTTACGAATTGGCATGTCCGGATGAAGCGCTGCATAAATAGATGTTAACGTTCCACCCATGCAATAACCAAGTAAAGAAATCTCGTCCGATTTTGCAGTTCTCATTACTTTTTTCACTGCTTTTGCAATATAATCGAACACGAAATCATCAAACTTCAAATGACTATCTTCTAAACCGAATGTGCCCCAATCAAGCATATACACATCAAAACCACGATCTACTAAATATTCCACTAAACTATTTCCTGGAGTTAAATCCATAATATACGGTTTATTAATAAGAGCGTATATTAATAAGATTGGAACTCTCTGTGTTTTTTCTTGTTTTGGAATGTAACGATACAGCTTCGTTTTATTCTTCGTCCAAATAACCTCTTTCGGTGTTAAACCAACTTGTGGTTCTGGTTCGCGTAATAAAACTTCGCTCGCTCTTTTCACACGGCGATATGCTTTACGATATTCTTCTGGGTACAACTCCAATTGCTTTTCCCATTCCGTTACGAATGTAGTCATTTTTCCTATCTCCTTTTTGGTCAATTTCTTTCTAAAAAAAGAAGTGCATTCCTGCTATGGATATGCACTTTTTTCTTACTTCATTACATGTATAATCCGCCGTTAATGTTTAATTGCTGACCTGTGATATACGCACCGTCACGGCATAGATATACTACACCTTTTGCAATTTCATCAGCTTGACCAAAACGTTTTTTCGGGATTTTCGCAACGATTTTTTGACGCACTTCTTCTGGTACTTCTGCTACCATTTCAGTATCAATAAATCCTGGGCAAATTGCGTTTACAGTTACATTTGTTCTTGCAAGTTCTAACGCTAATGATTTTGTAAATCCTAGCATACCTGCTTTTGCTGCTGAGTAGTTTGTTTGTCCAAATCCACCAGCTTGGCCAATAATAGAAGAAATACTAATGATTCTTCCTTCTTCTGCTTCCGATATGTATGGAAGTACCGCGCTTGTCGTATTAAATACACTGCTTAAGTTCACGTCAATTACGCGCTCCCAATCTTCACGATTTAACTTCTTGAATGTACGATCTCTTGTAATACCAGCATTATTAACAAGAATATCAACTTGACCAAAATGATTCACAGCTTCTTCTACAAGTCTGTTCGCATCTTCTACTTTAGAAACATCCGCTTGAACTGCATAAACGTCATGTCCTTCTTTTCCTAATTCATTTACTAAGTTTTCAGCTGCTTCTTTACTGCTGTTATAGTTAATAACTACTTTTGCTCCCTCTTGTGCTAATGCTACTGTGATTGCTTTTCCAATTCCTTTTGCCCCACCTGTTACGATTGCTACTTTGCCATTTAATTGAACCATTTCTTTTCCCCCTTAAATGAATTTGTGAACGATTGTTATGAATCATTTTGGTACTCATACTAATTGAGTCCATATATTAATTATGTTTCGTTGTTTATACATGAAAAGAGATTCTCCCTCCCTCTTTTACACGTTATAAACAAACGCCATTATCATTTTTTATTTTCTGGCTTATTTACAGGCTTTACTTCTTCTTTTACAGGTACTTGTAGTTTAGCTAGTACTGCATTTTGCTTTTCTAGCAATTCTAAAATTTGATCAACTTTCGTTTCTAACGTGCGCATATCTTGTTTTACTTTCGTAACATCACGCTTTAATGTAGGAGCTTGTCCTAATGAATCCACTTTCTCTTCTAGAATTTCCTCGATGTTATCAACTTTATTTTCTAAGTTAATAACAAGCGTAGCTACTCTAGCGATATCCTCTCTCGTCGGCACATTCACCTGTTCTAAATAATTTTTTGTCGTATCATTTAATGCTTTTTGATAAAACAAATTCAAATCTAGAACGCTGCCCATCCAAGCAGAATATTCTTCTGTTTTAATTGTTTCATTGAGCGCTTTTCCCCAAAATGTTTCGGTTTGTTCATAAGCATTTTTCCATGCTTGCAATGGATCGAATTTTTGATCAATCACTTCGACTACACTCCCTTTTTCGTTTTTGAAACAATTCAACCTATTCACTATTTTCTAATATTCCGAATAAAACTTCAAGTATATATTTTATTTTTCTTTATTTTCTAACAAATGTATTGACATTAAAAACAGATAGGTGTAAATTGCACTTATAAGCAAAAAATTCCATCTAACTGATTCATGAGGTGATGTACAATCATGCTACATAATGAACCAGAACACCCAGAAAGTTTGGAAAAAAACCAAGCGAAACAACCAAACTCCATGCCAAAAAACTTCTTAGTTCCTTTCTTACTTCTCTGTCTAAAAGACTGGAGTCTTCATGGTTACAAACTTATTCAAATGCTAATGGACATCGGCTTTTCTTCTGTTGACCAAGGTAATGTGTATAGGACACTACGCAAATTAGAAAAAGAAAATCTTATTTCTTCTACTTGGGATACAAGCGAAGGCGGGCCAGCGAAACGAATTTATTCTTTAACAGAATATGGAGAGCAATATTTAACAACATGTGCGACTTCTTTTGAACATTATCAAAATATGTTGCGGACGTTTTTCACGTTATACACCAATGCATTCTTTCCATTTTCTACTTCTCCAGAAAAGGATGAAAAGGATTCTTCATCTTCACCTGGTGGTACAGCAGAGTAATCTGCGTTCACAATATGCAAAAAAACATTTGGAGGTCAAACAATGGAAACTAAGCCATACGAATTAGTCGATGCATTTTGGAAAAACTGGTCTCAATCTCTTTCCCTCTTCTCTTCAGCTGGGAAACAATTAGAGCAACTTACTTTAGAAACGTTAAAACAACAACAAGACGCTTTGCATAAATTAACATCAGGAGTAGATGAACTAGAAAAAGAACTACACCAATTCACTGCTCAGTTCAATAACCAATATACAGACTATGTGAAGCAATTAACTGGAAACTCCTTAAATGATCAAATTAACGAGTGGCAAGAAAAGTGGAATGAGCTTTCTAATCAAATGCACCAACTTACTGTTTCGCCTACGAAAACATCTTTGTCTATTCTTACTCAAACTAGCGGCCAATTTGAAGAAACAACAAAACACTTTATCGAACAACAACAGTCGCAACGTGAAGAGGTTCAAAAACAGTTAGAAGTTTTTTTGGGAGAGTTCAAGTCCAAACAACTAGAACTCGCAAAGCAGTTCGAGGAAAACTCAAAAAATCTATTTACTTCCATCAAGTAAGAAAAATGTGGCAACTAACTGCAGCACAAACAAAACTCTTTCTTCCTCCTACTACATCAAGATGGCTTACATTTTTCGATATGGAAAAGAAGGAGGACAAAATGAATCCATTTCAAGAAGCACAAACTGTTCCGGAGCTTCGTTACGATGAGATTCAAGTCGGTGATCAAGCATCACTTACAAAAAAAATTACGGATGAGGACGTTATCAATTTTGCAAAATTGACTGGAGATGTAAATCCTATTCACATTCTAGACTCTTTTGCAAAAACGACAATGTTCAAAGAACGTATTGCCCATGGCATGCTCGTTTCAAGTTTTATTTCTACCATTCTTGGAACGAAACTTCCTGGCAAAAATACGATTTATTTATCACAAAACGTTTCATTCCGTGCTCCTGTCAAAATCGGTGATACACTTCGCGTTGTGGCAGAAGTTATTAAAAAACGGGACGATAAAAAAATTATCACATTGCAAACAAACATATATAATCAATCTGATGATATTGTCGTAGAAGGTACAGCGACAATACTGAAAAAAGAGTAGCAAATTTGCTACTCTTTTTTCTATCCAAGAACTTCTAATCACACCGTTTACTTCCGTGTATGAGTACGTCGTTTACACATAAAATAACATTACCAGATAGCACTTAGCTAAACTGGATTACTCTTTAAGGATGTGTATCAACATGGTGAAAACAAACAAATTACTAGTTCCGGGTGCAGAGCAAGCACTTGAACAATTCAAATATGAAATCGCACAAGAATTCGGTGTAAGCTTAGGATCTAATACAGCATCTCGTTCTAACGGATCAGTTGGCGGTGAAGTAACGAAACGTCTTGTTGCTTTAGCTCAACAACAATTACGCGGATAACTATATAACCTATGGCTTAGAGGCAGATATTCTCTGCCTCTTTCTTTTTTAACATACATAATAGTGCTTCTTCACATACTAGTAAGAGCAAATCGAAAGGAACGATATGTGAAATGAAACGGATTAACATTAGCATGAGTCCTCCCCGTGTTCTTACTGTATCTTTTATTATGCTATCAATTATCGGTACATGCCTATTGAAATTGCCAATTGCTACAACAACGTCTATTTCATGGCTCGATGCTTTATTTACAACGGTTTCTGCTTGTACGGTTACAGGGCTTGGTGTTGTGGACACTGGTAAAGTATTTACCTTATTTGGCCAATGTGTCATTTTAACACTTATACAAGTTGGCGGGCTTGGCATTATGAGCTTTGCTGTTTTAATCGCAATTATGCTCGGTAGAAAAATCGGCCTTCAAAACCGGATTTTATTACAACAAGCATTAAATCAAACAAATGTCGGCGGAATCATTCGTCTTGCAAAAGCATTATTTTTATTTTCTTTTACTGTAGAATGTATCGCTACTTTACTTCTCTCTTTTGAATGGGTACCAAAATACGGGGTTGCCAAAGGTATATATTATAGCTTTTTTCATTCTATCTCAGCCTTTAACAATGCTGGGTTTTCTGTGTGGAGCGATAATTTAATGTCGCACTCCCATAGCATTCTCGTCAATCTCGTTATTTCTTCCCTCATTATTTTAGGTGGGATTGGTTTTACGGTTATCGTAGATATAAAAAGAAAGAAAAACTTTAAAAACCTTACTTTGCACTCAAAGCTTATGCTCTCTTCTACTCTAATCGTCAATATTATTGCTACAGCTTTTATCTTTATATTTGAGTTCCATAATTCAATTTCCATGAGAGGTTTTACACCATTTGAAGAAGGTATGGCTGCTTATTTTCAAGCGGTTTCAACACGTACTGCCGGGTTTAATACTGTTGATATCTCTGCATTATCAAAACCTTCACTTTTATTAATGATGCTTCTTATGTTTATTGGTGCTGGCAGTGCTTCAACTGGTGGTGGGATTAAATTAACGACTTTTTTGATTATGTTTTTCGGCGTATTTAAATTTTTGCAAGAACAAGATGATATTGTCGTGTTTAAAAAATCCATTAAAGATACGCTCATTGTCAAATCATTAACGATTACTATTATTTCAATTTCGTTTATTTTTCTTTCCATTTTAATTTTAAGCATCACTGAGAAGGTTCCTTTATTAATGAGTGCTTTTGAAGTATTTTCAGCATTTGGAACTGTCGGCCTTAGCATGAATTTGACACCACACTTAACAATTATCGGCAAAACAATTATTATCTTTATGATGTTTTTTGGAAAGATGGGGCCTTTAACATTAGCCTTTTCATTTGCACGTAAAAAACAAAGAAAAATAAAATATCCCAACGAAGATATTTTAACAGGTTGACAACCGTATAAATTATCCATATAATGAGAGTACAATAGCATATCTCCAAAGGGGAGTAGCGTCCAAGAACTATTTCTTGGAAACAAAGTCGTCATTACGTAGAACTTAGTTCTTCCGGCTTTGTTGGCATTTTCATTACATATGTCTAGCAAGACCTTTGCCTATCAACGGCAGAGGTCTTTTTTGTTTTCAAATTCCTTCCACCGTTGATACGCAGGAGTATGGGGAAACTAAACAGTGGGGAACTTCTTCACTTGTTTAGTCTTTATAGAAATGAGAGGAGAATGTACATGGATGTATCATTATTATTGGAGTATGGTTGGGTATTACTCATCCTAATTGCACTAGAGGGGATTTTAGCGGCTGATAACGCTCTCGTTCTCGCAATTATGGTAAAACATTTACCAGAAGAAAAACGAAAGAAAGCACTATTTTATGGATTAGCAGGAGCGTTCGTTTTCCGCTTCGGATCACTATTTATGATTTCGTTCCTAGTAGATGTATGGCAAGTGCAAGCAATTGGTGCGATTTATCTTATGTTTATCGCGGGGAATCACTTATTTAAAACGTATGTTAAAAAGAATACACATGAAGAAACAGAAGAAAAAGAAGCAAAGAAAAAACAAGAGAACTTTTGGTGGACTGTATTTAAAGTCGAAGTTGCTGATATCGCCTTCGCAGTTGATTCAATTTTAGCTGCTGTTGCATTAGCAGTGACTTTACCGAAAACAGGATTAGGTACGATTGGTAGTCTTGATACAGGTCAATTTATCGTTATCTTTACAGGTGGACTTATCGGATTAGTTATAATGCGATTTGCAGCAACTGCTTTCGTACAAATATTAAAACGTAAACCAGGACTTGAAACTGCAGCATTTTTAATTGTAGGTTGGGTTGGTGTGAAATTAACAGTTTATACGTTAGCACACCCTGCTTTAAATGTCCTTCCGCATTCATTCCCAGAATCCACTCCGTGGAAGCTTACATTCTGGATTGTATTAGTTGGAATCGCAGTTTGCGGTTGGTTCTTCTCGAAAGAAGTAGAAGTAAAAGTAGAAAAGAATTTAGACGAAAAAGCGCTGTAATTACAGCACTTTTTCTTTTTTCTCGTTTCAATTCCCCTCTCTATTTTTAGAAAAAATTCCATTATACTACCTTTTGTAAACGCTTCCTTTGTAGATGTATGTCCTTTTTGTGAAATATTGCACAAACTTATTGAAACTATGAACAAATCCATGTACCTTATTCATATAAGGAGTATTTATAGACGATGTATTAAAGGAGCGTATTACTCATGCTAGAACAAGGATTAGATTACGTTGTAAAACTGGCTAAGAGCAAAAAACAAATGCTAGATATAAATCCAATGCAATATTTCATTCGTGCTGCACTTGCGGGCATTTATATCGGTTTTATTATTGTACTATGTTTTAAATTAGGTAACTTTTTTCATATTGCAGATTCACCAGCAACATATTTAGCTTCCTCCATGTTTTTCGGAATTGCTCTCGTACTTATTATATATGGCGGCGCTGAATTATTTACTGGCAATACGATGTACTTCACAGTGGCAACTTTAAGAAAAGAAACAACGATTTCTGATACACTTCGTAACTGGGTTGCTTGTTATGCAGGTAACTTAGCTGGCGCTTTATTCTTTGCCTTACTATTTTACGCAACTGGAATTTTCGAAGCAATTGATCACAGTCATTTAATGAATAAAGTTGTTGAAGGAAAGATGAATACACCTACAATGCAATTATTCTTTAAAGCGATTTTATGTAACTGGCTCGTATGTCTTGCCTGCTTCTTACCTTCTCAAGTGAAAGGTGACACAGCAAAAATATTAATGATGATGATGCTCGTTTTCACTTTCTTTTTATCTGGTTATGAGCATAGCATTGCAAACTTATCACTGTTTGCTTTATCTTTAGTATCACCACATCCTGAGACAATTTCTTTTGCGGGCGCTATTCATAACTTAATTCCAGTTACAATCGGTAACATTATTGGCGGATCCGTATTTGTCGGTATGGTATATCATTACTTAACAAAGAAAGCACCTGTTGTTGAACAAGAGAAAACTCAATTAGTTGGAGCTCAAACGGAGGAAATTATTCCTTTACAAGCACATATGAAACATTAAAAACTCCAAAGTTTTACTTTGGAGTTTTTAGCTCCCTACATATTTCAAGGCAATATAAGGATTAATTTCCCCGTTTTCCTTCCCTCTCTCTATGCTCTTTTTCATCTGATGCATACCGATGACATCATTTGTATGAAGGTGAATTTCATTAACATATAAACCTTCGTTGCAGAAAGCTTCTACGAAATCTAACCCACTTTTTTGTCGCCATCCCTTATTATAATCGAGGGAAATAATATTCACCTCATTATCCCTAACAATTTGCAAGGCAGATTCTACTGTAGTTGCCAAAACATATCCGTATGGGCAACTTCTTTGATCATCCATATATACATTCATTTTCTATCTCCTCTCTATTTTGTATACGTGACCAGCATGTAACATATTGCTCCAAGACTAATAAAAGGACCAAACGGAATTTGGCTCCTCATTTTCATACGTTTTAATACTATACCAGCTCCAAAGAAACAAAGACTAAAGCAAGATGCTAAAAATAAAATCATAAAAATCCCTTTCAGTCCCACTATAAATCCAAGCAGCGAAAGTAATTTTATATCCCCTCCACCAAGCCCTTCTGGATATATCTTTTGCATGCAATATAACAAAATGAATATAACGCCACTACCAACTATACTATCTGTCCAAGTGACTAACGGTACAAAAATACATTCTAAAATAAGCAAAAGCGCAAACCAAATTAAAATACGATTAGGTATTAGCATATATACTAAATCTGTAACTGAAATAATTAGAAGTAACGAAAAAAGCGATAAAATGATGATGAGCTCTCTTTCCATTCCAATTACATATACAGTAAGAAAAAATAAACTGCCTGTAACAAATTCAAATACTATGTACAAACTTGAGATTTTGCTCTTACAATTCGTACAACGCCCTTTTTGTATACAAAATGAAATGATTGGAATAAGTTCTTTCGGCTGTAACGTATACTTGCAGTAATGACAGTACGAACGCGGTGTAATAATAGATTCCCCTACTGGAACTCTCATCGCAATCACCATAAAAAAAGAACCAAACACCATACCTATTAACAATGCATATAAATAAGTGAACATCCCTTCCTCTCCTTTCCAAAAGAACATAACAAAAAAAGGAGAGAACTTCTACTTCATATTATCTTTATTCTATTAAAAAAGCAGGCCGTTTTCCGGCCTGCTTTCCCCTATTTTATACGATGAAATATACTGCTTTTAACGGCCCGTGTACTCCGACAACAAGATTCATTTCAATATCCGCAGAGTTACTTGGTCCTGTAATAAAGTTAATACAAGATGCGACTGCTTCACCTTTTTCCACACGTGAGTTCATATCCTGAACTGCTTGCGTAATACGAGGTACAAGTGTTTCACGTGGAATAATAGCAAAGTATACAGTCGGTAAAAAGTGTAAAGAACGCCCTTGTCCTTTATGACTTTGTACAACAATCGTACCAGATTCAGCTAAAGTATAATCACTAAATGCAATACCGATATTCGCTTTTTCCGCTATACGCATATTCTCTTCTTTTTTCTCAGGATCCCATACATTTACCTCAACATTTTGCTTTGGAAGCTCTTCTTTAAATAAAGAAGTCAATCCATAGGAATCAAAACGTTCATCTGCTGATAATATAATAGGTCCTCCGCCGTTTTCAACGATTACTTTTTGAATATCTTCACGTAAGCGGTCGTTTGTCGTTTCCACAACAGTTGTATGAATGTTTGTACATTGCTTTTTAAATACTTCTAACAATTCTTCTTGTGAATAATCTTTTAACGTTTCTACATTCACATTACTTTTCCATGCTGGACGTTCTACGCCTTCTGTTTTACGCGCGCGCCCAAGTTCTTTTGCGATATTATCTAGAAAGGACTCACGGTTTTGAATTAATCCTGTCATTATTTGTCCCCGCCTTTCTTATGATCTTTATACCAATCACGGAATCGTTCTTTACTTGGAGCTGGGAATTCACGAATATCCGTCCAGTTTTTAAGTGGTCCAACACCTTTTGATACACGGTTACCAGATGTAAATGGACTCATTGCTGCCGGTGCCATTTTCGATCCCATTTTATATAAAGCTGCTGAAGAAGCACCCATACTAAACATTTTCATTGCTAATTTTTCTGCAAGTGGGGCACGACCTTCTTGCTCAACGATGACTTGACGATGTTTTAATAATAAATCATGTAATGGAATTTTTACTGGACAAGCTTCTGTACATGCTCCGCATAAACTAGATGCATAAGGAAGCTCTTTGTAATCGTCATACCCACCTAAAAGTGGTGTTAATACCGCACCGATTGGTCCTGAATAAATAGATCCATACGAATGTCCACCAACGTGACGATATACGGGACATACGTTAACACAAGCGGCACAACGAATACATTGCAATATTGAACGGAATTCCGATCCAAGAATTTGAGAGCGGCCATTATCAACAACGACTAAATGAAACTCTTCTGGTCCATCTACCTCTTCCTCTTGAATTGGTCCTGCTACTGTTACATAACTTGTTAATTTTTGACCTACCGCACTACGACATAGTAAACCAACTAAAACATCTAATTCTTCCATTGTCGGAACCATACGTTCCATACCCATTACTGCAATTTGTGTTTTCGGAATCGACATGACAAGATCGGCATTACCTTCGTTCGTCACTAAGCAAAGAGAGCCAGTATTTGCAACAGCGAAGTTACAACCTGTCACACCAATTTCTGCATCCATAAATTTCTCACGAAGTTGTTTACGAACAAACTTTGTCATTTCGTATGGATCATCAGAATTTTCATATCCAAGTTTTTCTTTAAATACATCACGAATTTGCGTTCTGTTTTTATGAAGTGCAGGCGCAATAATATGTGATGGTGGATCGTTATCTACTTGCAAGATATACTCTCCTAAGTCACTCTCTAACACTTCACAACCAATCTCTTCAAGGGCATGATTCATACTAATTTCTTCAGTTACCATTGATTTTGATTTTACAACTTTCTTCGCTTGTTTCTTTTTTGCAACGTCTTGAATATACTTTGCTGCATCCTCTTTCGTTTTCGCAAAGTAAACGTGACCGCCTCTTTTTGATACATTTTCACTTAACTGCATTAAATAATAATCAAGATTTTCTAACGTATGTTGACGAATTTGTTCACCTAGTTCACGCCACTCTTCCCAGTTTCCCAACTCGTCAGCTGCTTTTAATCGATTTGTATATAAACGCGTTTGTGCAGAAGATACCGCTCCGCGCATAAACGAATCTTGAATTCCATCGCCAACGCGATCATTAAATTTTTTCTCACTGATTTTCATAGACATAGCTTATGTTCCCCCTTCATGAGCGACTATTCAAGACCTCAGCAATATGCATTACTTTTACTTCTTTTCCTAAACGCTCAATACGTCCGCCAATGTTTAACAAACACCCACAATCTGCACCGATTAAATAATCAGCACCTGTTTCCATTACACTATCTACTTTTTCATCTACCATTTGCTCAGAAATTGGAGTCATCTTAACTGAAAACGTTCCCCCAAACCCACAACAATTTTGCACGTTCGGCAGTTCTCTCACAATTAATCCTTTTACGCTTGATAATAAAATTCCTGGTGCCTCTTTTACTCCAAGCAGGCGTGTCATATGACAAGATTTATGAATAGTAGCTATCCCTGGTAAACTTGCACCAACATCTGTAACTTTTAAAACATCTACAATAAATTGTGTAAATTCATATGTTTTATCAGCAACCTTTTGTGCACGTTTAGCCCACTTCGGATCATCTTTAAAAACATGCGGATACTCATGAAACATTGTCGCACAAGATCCAGATGGCGTAACGATATATTCTGCATCTTCGAAAGTTTCAATCATATGTTTCATCGCTTCTTTTGCTGCTTCTACATGGCCGCTATTATAAGCAGGCTGACCACAACAAACTTGTGCTTCTGGAAATTCAATTTCACAACCTAAACGCTCCAATACTTCAACTGTTGCTTTACCGACGTTTGTTTCAAACATATCGACTAAACAAGTAACAAATAAAGTAACTTTCATAACTATAATTCCCCCTCATTACAACTCCGCCAAAAATCATATGGTCATCAGATGACTAAGATTAGAAGAAGTAGGCTCAACCATAGCCTATCCTCTCCCTCTTCTAAAGAAAACGCTTACTTAATCTCTCTCTATTTTATCAGAAAATTAGATTTTTAAAAGATTAAATTACGAATTTATATCGCTTTTACCTGTGACAATATATTCTACATTTGTTAAATGATCTAGCATCGCTTGCTGCGCTAATTCCACATCTTGCTTTAACACCGCATCATATATAGATTGATGCTCTTCTAAAAGTCGTTCTGATGTTGTTTGTTCACCATATAAAATAATGCGTCTTGATTCACCAATCGTTTCAGCAATCATCTCTGAAACATGATTCATGAGCTCAAGCAAGATGTTATTATGCGAAGATTCTGCAATTCCCATGTGAAAATGAAAGTCTGCTTTTTCGCCAGCCTTCTCATCTCCAATGCTCTTTGCCATTTCATCTAACCACTGCTTCATATTTTGCAAATTAGCTTCCGTACGTTTTGCCGCTGCCGCTCGAACTGCCCCCACTTCGAGCACCTTCCGTACTTCTAATAAATTCAAAATATCCTCTTTCTTCATTAATAACTTGTTATTTAGTGATTTTGTTAATGAAGAAGGATCGAAATTCCTTACATATGTACCTTCTCCTTGTTTCATTTCAATTAAGCCCATTGCTCTTAGCGCACTTAGCGCTTCACGAACAGCAGATCTGCCAACTTGAAACTGCTCAGCTAATTGATGAACAGGAAGTAGTTTGTCACCAGGTTTTAACGTACCATTTTTAATCATTGTTAAAATAGCTTCAGATACTTCTTCGTAAATTTTTTTCGGTTTAATAGATTTGTACTCCAGTTAAATCACCTCAGTATCTTCCAAACAACAATTGTAACGTTTTATAAGAACTTAGCATCCATAACTATTTTAGAACGAATTAGTAAGAAGTACAAATGTTTTGTTCATAAAATAGTCAAATTTTTGATATTTGTTTGATATTAATTAATACATTTACGCGTAACTATTTACCTTCAATATGAAGAGCATATTCCAAAAGTTAGAATATGCTCTCCTCATCTTGTGCTTTTAATTTAATACTAACTGTCGTGCCCTTACCTTTTTCACTTTCTATTCTCCACTCACCGTCATGTATATGAACAATTTGCCTTACAATTGCAAGACCTAAACCTGTTCCACCGTGTTGACGACTTCTCGCTTTATCTACTCGGTAAAAGCGTTCCCCCAGATTTTCTAAATGCTCTCTATCAATACCTATTCCTGTATCTTTTATGTGCAATTCACAATAATCATCGATTTGCTTTAATGTTATTATGATATCCCCGTTTTGATTTGTATAACGTATCGCATTATCTAATACATTATGAAGTACTTGTTGCATACGATCCTCATCAATCATTACGATAATTTCAGGATTTAAATTCGTTGAAATACGAAGGTTTTTTTCTACAAACTGTAACTCGTACGTATTTAGTACATCTTCAATAAGCTGTGAAAAAACGATAGGTTGTTTCTTTAAGGGAAAGTGTTCACCTTCTAGCTGCGCTAGATCTAATAAATCATGAACGAGGCGCTGCATGCGACCTGCTTCTTTATGAATAAGTTGCGTTACTTTTTCCTGCTGCGGCCCCTTCGCTACACCGTCTAAAATAGCTTCACTATATCCTTTAATATAACTAAGCGGTGTTCTAAGTTCATGCGAAACATTAGCTAAAAATTCCTTACGCTTTACATCTTCTGTTTCTAAGGAATTTGCCATTTTATTAAAGGCTTTTCCCAATCGTCCAATCTCATCTTCTGAAGAAATTGTAATCCGCTCTGAGAAATCTCCAGTAGCCAAATGATTTGCAACTCGTTCCATTTGCGAAAGCGGTCTCGTAATGGCGATAATAATTTTTCTACCAATCCATATTGTAATTAAAATCATTGCAAGTGCTAACGGCGCTAAAATAAGACCCATATCAAATATTAAGTCTTTTATACTTTTTAAAGGAATATAAGAGTATACAATACCAACTAATTTTTTATTATCTAAAACAGGGATGACAACACCCATAATATTGCGATCAAAATGTTCTTCATACCCTATCTTTGTCACTGTTTTCCCATCTAATAGCGCCTGTCTATCCCCTTCACTTATAAGAGAATGATGGTGAACATCAAAAGGCAAACATGCGCTTAAATCACGCGGATTGTATACGAAAAGGACATCTGAACTAGATATTTGATCATATGCCCTTACTTTCTCTTCAAAAGTGGATACTCCTTCACGTTTATCATATTGCGTGGCAAGACGTTTCCCTTCCATTACTAATGAATCTTTTAAATTATCAACGTATAACTTTTCATATGAGTATAAAGATACAAAATAAAGAAAGGAAACTGTTACACATACTGCACATACTACTGTAAGCCAAAGCTTTTGTACCATCGTAAACATACGTTACACCTCAAATTTATAACCTACACCCCAAACGGTTTGAATGTAGTTTCCACTTTCTCCTAGCTTTAGACGCATCGTTTTCACATGCGTATCTACCGTTCTTGTACTTCCTGCATAATCATATCCCCACACCTTTTCAAGCAATTGTTCCCGGCTAAATACTTGTCCATTATGTTGGCAAAGAAAATATAGTAAATCGAACTCTTTTACCGTAAGAGGAATCGTCTCACCATTCGTCTCGACCCTCCTACTTTTTTCATTAATAAGAATCGGTCCAAATTGAATCTCTTCTTGCTGTTCTTGCTTTGTATATCGTCTTAAAACAGCTTCCATACGAGCAATTAGTTCCCCGGGACTAAATGGTTTTACAATATAATCATCTGCTCCCATACGTAAGCCGTTCACCCTATTCCACTCTTCACCTTTTGCTGTTAAAAATATAATAGGTACATCCGACGTTTTTCGAATCTCTTTACAAACTGAAAGCCCATCCATCTCAGGCATCATAATATCTAGTACAACGAAATCGTAATGATCCGTATCTAATTTTCGAAGTGCCTCTTTTCCATTTTCAGCTTCTCCCCACTCGTATCCGAAGTTATCTAAGTACATTCCGACAAGTTGCCTCATATCACTTTCGTCATCTACGACTAGCACGTTATATTTACTCATTGTCCTTCCCCTTCTCTCTCTATGAGTTGAAACGGTCCTTTTCCGACTTTAATTGTTTGTTTTATTTTCATATTCTTCATATCCATTACGCATACTTCATCGCTATCATAACTAGCTACATATCCTTCTGCACCGCTTTTCAAAAATGCAAATGGATTAGATCCTACTTCTACAAATCCTACCTCTTGATACGTACTTGCATCAAACTTTCTAAGCGTATTTGAACCGTGACTTAGCGCATATACATACTTATCATCCTTTGTTATATTCACAGGCATAAACGGAGCATGTAAAGAACGCATCATCTCTCCGCTCTGTAAAGAATACACTAATACTTTCTCATTCACTTGACTTCCATCACCATGTCCACCAATCCATATTTCTTTCCCATCAGCGCTAACCGTTGCTCCTGTTGATGCTGGTGGAATCATAAAGGACTGTATCACTTCTTTTTTCTTTGTATCAATGGTCGTTAGTTTTGTATCATAAAAGTTGAGTACAGATAACTGGTTATGATGCTCTACCATCGTTATCGGCCCTTTTCCTGTTGAAACACTCCCTGTCTCTTTTCCTTTTATCGCAAAGAACCTTACCTTTTGTTCATTTTGATCGGCAGCAAATAATTGTGTTCCATCATCTGATGCGATAACATTAGCAATTCCTTTTCCAGTCTTATATTTGTCCACTTGTCTTCCTTCTGCTAGTGAATATACATACATATATTCTAATTGCTTACCATAAACAAGTATTTCCTCACCATTTGGAAGTAGCGTAACCCCCGCAATCGGCTCATTTAATTCCCATGTTGTTAATAGCTTCTTTGTTTTTTTATCAATAAAACTAATACTACCTTCCTTTATATTCGTTGTTATAATAACACTTTTATCTTTAGCAATCGGTGTATACGAACTTCCTTGACACCCTACTAATAGAAATAAAAAACAGAGAAGAAAAACATACTTTCTCAAAAGATTCCCTCCATCTTCGGATGATTTCGTTATAATTGTAAAATAACAAATAAATGTGTGGAAAATGTGAAATCTTCCTTTATTAATAAACTTACATATATAATGTACAACAAATAGAATTTGAGGTGTGTAAATTATGCTTTTTCCTGATTTAGCGAATAAAATTGCACGTGAAGTACGCAGATTAATTACTGAAAACATTATTATTATTAATATACAAGGCGTTATTATCGCAAGTACAGATGCGGAAAGAATCGGTCAATTTCATGAAGGTGCACTCCGCTGTGCGAAACAAAAGAAAACTGTCATTATTACAAAAGACGATGAACGACGACTGCAAGGTGTAAAAGCTGGGATGAACCTTCCTTTACTATTCCATGACGAAGTAATCGGCGTGATTGGAATTACAGGAGAACCTGAAAATATTTCACAATACGGAGAAATATTACGTAAGATGACCGAATTATTAATTCATGAAAACTACTTTTTAGAACAACTAGAACTTGAGCACCGTTCTTATGAAGCATTTGTCTTTGATTGGCTTCAAAATACAGACTGGTCTCCAAGTTTTCTCGATCGTGCAAAAACGCTTGGCATTGATTTATATAAGAAGAAACAACTTATTTTATTATCAATCGCCCAAGATAATACGATGCTCCAGCGTAAAATTTGGCAACATATGCGCAACATTTTAGCAAAAGAAAATTTATTTGTTCGCTGGGGAAATGATCGGTTTATTTTGTTTACAACAATCCAATCCAAAGAGCAAACCTTTCAATTTTTAAAACGGTTAAAACAAGACTGTGAAACTTTATTTTCTATTACTTTATATATCGGGATTGGACAAACAGTTACGCCAAGCAATATGAACTTATCGTACGAACAAGCATTACGCGCCCTTTCAGTATCACTTGAAACGAAAAAAATTGTATTTAATGAAGATTTACGTTTAGAAATGTGCTTACAAGATATTTCTACTGAAACTCGAGAACAGTTTCTAGAGCGTACCATTGAAAACTTAGTATCATCTCCTGAGCTTATGCACACTTTACGTTTATTTATCGATTATAACCAATCTTATAAGCAGACAGCTGAGCAATTACATATACACATTAACACATTGCATTACAGGCTAAAAAAGATTGAAGAACATACAGGACTTGACCCGAAACAATTCAAAGATTTAAATGTTTTATACTTCGCACTCCTCTTATTAGATAATCATACAAAAAATAACGATAAAATTGATTAATCTTTAGATGATTGTACATAGAAAGAATCCTCCAACTTTTTTATCATTATAATGAAAGCACTGTTACAACGTTTTTTATTATGACGAAATACGTTAACAGTTTGAGGGGGATTTCCAATGTTAGAAAAGCAAATTATTGATTCATTCGTATCTATTGTTGGCGAAGATAATGTAGATACATCCAATATGGGGCGTTTAACTTATAGTTATGATGCCACTCCAAACTTCCAAGCGATGCCTGATGCAGTCATTGCTCCTCGTAATACAAATGAAATAGCAGACGTGTTAAAAGTGTGTAACACTCATAAAATCCCCGTATACGTTCGCGGGTCTGGAACAAATCTTTGCGCTGGAACGTGTCCACTTGAAGGTGGTATCGTCCTTATTTTCCGTCATATGAACAATATTTTAGAAATTGACGAAGAGAATTTAACAATTACTGTACAAGCTGGTGTTATTACACTTGATATTATTAAAGCAGTAGAAGAAAAAGGTTTATTTTATCCACCAGATCCAAGCTCTATGAAAATTTCTACAATCGGCGGTAACATTAATGAAAACTCCGGCGGATTACGTGGTTTAAAATATGGCGTAACACGTGATTATGTAATGGGGCTTGAACTTGTCTTACCGAACGGCGATATCATTCGTACTGGTGGTAAATTAGCAAAAGATGTCGCTGGTTATGATTTAACTCGTTTATTTATTGGTTCTGAAGGAACACTTGGTGTTGTTACGGAAGCTATATTAAAACTTGTCCCTATGCCTGAAACGAAGAAAACGATGCTTGCGCTATATGAAGATATTAACGAAGCTGCTCGAGCTGTTTCTGCTATTATTGCAAATAAAATTATTCCGGCGACACTTGAGTTTTTAGACCAACCAACAATTGAAGTTGTAGAAGAGTTTGCACAAATCGGTTTACCAACTGACGTTAAAGCAATTTTATTAATTGAACAAGATGGCCCGCCCGAGGTTGTCAATCGAGATATCGAAAAAATGGCTAACGTTTGCCGTGCTATGAATGCGGTCGATGTTCGCGTTGCAAAAGATGAAGCGGAAGCAGATGCGCTTCGTACAGCACGCCGTAGTGCACTATCAGCACTTGCAAGACTAAAACCGACAACAATATTAGAAGATGCAACTGTACCACGTTCACAAATCGCTCCAATGGTTGAAGCAATTAATGCAATTGCAAAGAAATATAATATGCCTATTTGTACTTTTGGTCATGCTGGTGATGGTAATTTGCATCCGACTTGTATGACAGATGCCCGTAATGAAGAAGAAATGCATCGTGCCGAACAGGCTTTTGCTGAAATATTTGCGAAAGCGATTGAGCTTGGTGGTACGATTACCGGCGAACATGGTGTTGGCGCAATGAAAGCTCCGTATTTAGAAATGAAATTAGGTAAAGAAGGTATTGCTGCTATGCAAGGGATTAAACAAGCCTTCGACCCAAACAACATTATGAATCCTGGAAAGATGTTCGCGAAAGACTCTCGTAAAAGAGTGGTGGTTGAGCGATGACCACATTAAATAAAGAAAACATTCAAAAGGAATTTAAAGAACGATTAAGTGAAGATGAACTACTAAACTGTATGCGATGCGGCTTTTGTTTACCAACTTGCCCTACTTACATTCAATCTGGGTATAAAGAATCACATTCCCCACGCGGACGTATCGCCTTAATGAAAGCCGTCGTTGATGGTTTAATTGAGCCGGATGAAGATGTTGAAGATACATTAAATGTTTGCCTTGGCTGCCGCGCTTGTGAACCTGTTTGTCCATCTGGTGTGAATTATGGACATTTATTAGAAGAAGCTCGTGATATTATTAATCAAAATAAAAAGTTCTCCATGCCCGTGAGAGCTGTTCGTAAAGTTGTTTTTGAAGGACTATTCCCGCATCAAAACCGAATGCGAACATTAACAGGACTAATCGGATTTTACCAGCGTTCTGGTTTACAAACGCTAACACATAAAACAGGTATTATGAAGTTATTCCCTGAAACACTTGCAACGATGGACCTCGTTTTGCCAAAAGTCCCTAAAATGAAAGCAATGAAAGATCGTCCTGAATTTTTACCTGCTGAGGTGGCAAAGAAGAAACAAGTTGCATTCTTCACAGGCTGTTTAATGGATACGATGTTTTTAGAAACAAATAACGCAACGATGAAACTTCTTCAGTTAGCTGGTTGTGATATCGTTATTCCGAAAACACAAAGTTGCTGCGGGGCATTACATGGGCATGCTGGTGAAAAGAGTGGAGCAAAAGAATTAGCAAAACGAAATATAGAAGCATTCGAAGATTTAAACATCGACTATATTATTACGAATGCAGGTGGTTGCGGAGCTTACCTCGTAGACTATGATTATCTGTTAAAAGATGATCCCAAATGGGCTGAATGCGCAAAGCAATTTGTTTCTAAAATTAAAGATATTACTGCTATACTAGTAGAACTAGATTTCCATAAACGTAATGACTTACGACTCACGCCGCAAAACATTACGTATCAAGACTCTTGTCATTTACGTAATGTTATGCGAACATCTTCGGAACCTCGTATGTTACTAGAGGCCATTCAAGGCGCAACATACCGCGAAATGAAAGATGCGGACCGTTGCTGTGGTTCCGCTGGTATTTATAATATTGTCCATTCGGAGTTATCAATGGAATTTCTAGATTACAAAATGGACCGTGTACATGAAACAGATGCAGCGACAATTGTTACTGCAAACCCTGGATGTCTATTACAAATGAAACTAGGTATTGAACGTGAAGGTCTTTCTCATAAAATGAGAGGAATTCACATTGTTGATCTATTATTAGAAGCAATTGAAACCAACTCGTAATAACTCGTAACATACGTAATAATAGGAAAACGGCTATCTCCTTCGTCTATGTAAAGAGATAGCCGCTTTTTTGTCCGCTACAACATTAAAAATATGTTACTTTATTATAAAAAAGAACAACAGAAACATTACAGTTTTGTAAAAATACATCCAGTATATTCCTCAAAAAAATGCTAAAATCATTGATACAATAGGATTCTTCATTTTTAATATAGGTACATTTATCCAAAAACCCCCTCTTAAAACCAAGTATAAAAATGCTGAAAATTCCTTTTATACTCTATGTTTCTCTTATTTCATCCCTTTCCTCCTCTTAGGATAAATTAGGAAAATTTTAAGTCTATGAATTTTTTTCCATCTTTTTTCTCGCAAATTGTATGCTACGATGAATTGGTCAGTCAGACAGGCTGTCAAAAACAAATCGTGTGAAAACAAATTAAAACTTTATATAGGGGGACACACATCATGAAAAAGCGTGTTTTATTATCTGTAGCTGCTGCAACAGCTCTTACTTTAGGAGTATCTTCTTTAGATGCACAAGCTGCAACAGTACAACCATCTAACATAAAGGTTCAAAATATTCAGCATTCAAAAATGATGATGAAGCAAATGAGCCAACAAGAATTACAAGCATTCTTACAATCTATGGGAGTTGAATCATTAGCACAATGGAACCAAGGACAATTCCAACAAGATTGCTTCATTCCTGGTCAACAGCCTACTGAAAATGTTGTTACTGAGCAACCAACAGCTAAGCCAGAAGCTCAAAAGCCTGCTGAGGAAACTCAAAAACCAGCTGAACAAAAGCCTGCTGAAGAAGTTGCTAAACCAGAAGCTCAAAAACCAGCTGAAAACAACAATACTCAAAACGAAACACAAAAACCAGCTGAGCAAAAGCCTGCTGAAGAAGCAAAATCTTTAAGCGAATTCGAACAACGCGTTGTTGAATTAACAAACGCAGAGCGTACAAAACAAGGCTTATCAGCATTACAAATCGATACTGAATTAAGCAAAGTAGCACGCATTAAGTCTGAAGATATGCAAAAAAACAACTACTTTGATCATAACAGCCCTACATACGGGTCTCCGTTTGACATGATGAAGAAATTTGGTATTTCTTATAAATCTGCAGGTGAAAACATCGCCCAAGGACAACGTACTCCAGAAGAAGTTGTACAAGCTTGGATGAACAGTGCTGGACACCGTGCAAACATCTTAAATAGTGGCTTCACTCATATCGGTGTTGGCTATGTAGAAAGCGGCAACTACTGGACACAACAATTTATTACGAAGTAAATAAAAAGAGAGTCTTCTAGGAGAAGACTCTTTTTTTATGTTTCATAGCTTTCTAATATGTATGCGTATAAAATGTAGAACATAAACAAAATAGACCCGCAGCTTATTACACTAATTAACAAGTAAAATCCCCACTTCAGGCTCAAAAGCAACGAAAATAATATGCCACATGCCATCACTTGAAAGATTCGCCTACTAACTAAACGGATTTTTTGTAATTTGATCGGTTCTTTCTCTCTATCCTTCACCTTTTTAAACACTTTACTAAACATAAAAAGAAACATACTAATTCCAATCGTTAGTCCTGTCTGAAAGGATATAATACTTCCCAAATTAATAAAGAGAATTAGTAGGTGGACAAACATCATAAATAAAGTAATACTCTTTATAAATCCATTTATAATGAAATATTCCCCTTCATTAAACTTATATATATTATGTAAAATAACATATACTAATCCATGTAAAATAATAATAAGGACAGGGATAAATAATACGACAACTTGTTTACTCATAAACTCGTTCGCTCCACCATTCTCGTTCCAATGCACTGCCATACGAGTTGGTAAATATGGATAAATACATAGAGTAAGTAAAAGACAAGCGAAAAATATCCCTAGCATATATTTATATTTGATCAAGTAATTCTCACCTCTCTTTTCTCTTAACGGCTTCGCCTCTTTCAGAGAAATCCCTGCAAAAATCCACCTTTTTCAACTTTAAACTTACACTTTACCTATTTTCTCTTTCAAATTTTTTCATTGTATCGTTTAAATTTGTAGGGAAAGGTACGTCAACAACGATCTCTTCTTTCGTAATCGGATGCAAAAAATTAATCTTCATCGCATGTAACGCTTGCCCGGACATATATGTTGTTTGCCCACCATATAATACATCCCCAACTAATGGATTTCCATTATAGCTCATATGAACGCGAATTTGATGTGTTCTACCGGTTTCTAACTGTAACGTTACGAGTGTCGCATTTTGTTTTTTAAAATATTTCTCTACTTTATAGTACGTTATAGCTTGGTCTCCCTTTGGAGAAACACGGCGCCTTGTAGCATGATGTCGATCTCTTCCGATGGCCGCGTCAATTGTCCCTTGCTTCTTTTTTACTTTTCCTTCAACAAGTGCCATATACGTTCTTTTGATTTTCCGTTCCATTAATAAACGATCCATAATTGCACCCGCAATTCTATGTTTTGCGAATACAACACCACCTGTCGTATCTTTATCTAATCTATGGATATGCCGAACCTTCGTCTCTAAACCTTGCATTTGAAAATGAAAAGCAACAAGATTGGCAAGTGTTCCCGTCCCATTTTTTTCAGAAGGATGTGTATCCATTTGCCCCTGCTTATTTACAATGAGTACGTGATCGTCTTCAAACACTACATTTAATTCACCATATTCCGGCTCTACGCCGTACTCCTCCTCCATAAACATATGAACTTGTAACTTATCTCCTTCTTTTAAAAGTTCATTCCATCTCCTTTGTTCTCCGTTAACCGTAACACCTTTTTCCATACGAAGCTGATGTAATAACTTTTTTGGTACTTCCCATTCTACTTTTAACAACGACTCAATACTTATACCATTCCACGTCGCTGGAACCGTAATTTCGCACCATTCGCCCTTTTTCTTTGTTTCCATACTATAATCACCTTATTTCTATTGATTCTCTCATTGTAACGGAAAACATAATTTGATGCACCGTCAAAAATAGAGGACAGCCTTATAATCGACTGTCCCCTCACGCTCTAAGCCTTTTCATTTCCTGCAACACTTCTTCAGCTTTTTGTTCATACAATAAATCTTTAAAGAAATCCGCCAATCGTTTATAGTCGTTGTACGTATCTAATAAGTCGTCTATTTTCTCTCCTTTCATAACTTGTTGCTTTTGCTTCATTTTTACTGGATAGCGATACCCCGATACTTCTTGTATTTTGTAATACTCATCCTCTACTTGAATGACTTTTACAAGTTCCTCTTCTTCCGCATCCATCGTATACCCGTCAAAGTCTCTAAGCAGTTCATAAATAATATGAGTCCATTCATCTTTTGGGTAAAACCCTTTTTCCAACCGATAACCGACAATGCGATACATATGCCCATCGTTTTCAGCAAACTGTACTGTATCATTTAGCTTAAACTTAAAATAACGAAACATTGCCTTCACCTACTTGTATGTAATGTTCTTATCACATACTATGCGCAAAATATGGGCCCTGCTATTCATAAAAAAAACTCATCTATAAGATGAGTTTTTTTTATGATGATTTTCCTCTTTTCTTTCGAAATGGTAGCCACCAGTTCCAATCCCCAAACAATTTCATTAAACTTGGTACGAGCATAAGACGGATAATTGTTGCATCAAGAAATATTGCTAGTGCAACCCCAAGCCCCATCTGCTTTACTGGTAAAATATCAGTAAAGGCGAACGCACCGGTAACAACAATCATAATTAAAGCGGCGGACGTAATAATTCTACTTGTCGAAACAAGTCCTTCTAACGTTGCTTGGTCGTTATCTCCTGTTTCTTCATAAAGCTCATGAATACGTGAAATAAGAAATACTTCATAATCCATGCTAAGCCCAAATACGAGGCCGAAAATAAAGATTGGTAATACAAATAAAACTGAACTCTCTTCTAATCCGAAATGACCACCTTCAAATAACCAAATAACAATTCCAATTGTTGCACTTAAACTAAGTACGTTCATAATAATAGCTTTAATTGGAATGAGTATAGAGCGGAATGCGAATAATAAAATGACAAAGGTTGATCCAAATATAACAGACATACCAATTGCAACTTTATCTTTAATTTCATCTTCTAACTCTTGCTGGAACGTCGTCATACCGCCCAAATAATAAGTAACATCATTTTCTTTATAATTCTTTTTGAAATCACGAACCCATTGTTTTGCGGTTTCTGTACTTGGCTTAGTATCCAAAAAGACTTCCATTGTTGTTTTATTCCCTTTCGTATACGCTTCAAATACAGGAGCTATTTTCGCAGCTTCTGGCGACTGTAACATTCCAGCAACTTGATCTGCTTTCATTCCATTTAGCCCGTCATATACACTTTTCACCTTATATACTTGCTTATCGTCTTTTAACTTTTGAACAACAGCTTCTATCTTTTGTAAACTTTCTTTTTCTGTTATATCTTTCTTCGTCTCTACTACTAATGTAACATCAGCGTGTGTTTGGACAGTTTTATTAAAGGCTTCTTCATACTTCTCAAATGCAACTCTCGTATCACTCTTTTCAGGTAACGCTTCAACACCAGGAAACTGCAAGTTAGCTGTACGCAGCGGTAATAAACAAATAACAATAAATGTTGTAACAACAATAATCATGACGATTGGATGTTTCATTACAAACTGTGCAAATTTACGCCATACATTTGATGGCGTAGGCGCCGCCTGATTCTTTTTTAATATCCTTTTACCAATTAAAGATAATAGCGCCGGAAGAAGTGTTAGCGAAAACAAAATGCTCATAATAACGACAATCATCCCGCTAATAGCAACAGACTGAATATAATCTATCTTAAAGAAAAATAAGCCTGATAAACCGACGAATACACATAACCCTGAAAATACGATAGCACGCCCTGCCGTTTGATACGTAATCGCTATCGCTTCTTTCACTGTTCTCTTCGCAACTTCCTCTCGGAAACGATTTACAAATAACAGTGCGAAATCAATTGATAATGCGAGCCCAATCATCGGCGCAACATTTAACACGAAAATAGATAGCTCTTTATCACTACCTATAAAATATAAAATCCCCATCGTACTAATGACACTAAGCGCGCCATTTACAATCGGTAAAATAGACGCAATCAGACTACCAAATGAGAATAATAGTACGAGAAAAGCAATAGGTAATCCAATCATCTCTGCTACTTTTAAATCATTTTGCGTTCTTTCATTAATCTCTTGATTAATTTTCGGATATCCTGTCGGTGTTACTTTTAATACGCTATTACTTTCCTTCTCGATTTTTCCGGCAAATTGTAATGTCTTTTCCATTCGTTCTTTATTTGTTTTCCCGGAAAATAAAATCGTCGCATAACCGATATCATCTTGTAGCATCTCTTTATTTTGCATTGGATGATGGAAAGATTCGTATTTTTCTTTCTCTTCAATTTGATTTATTATCCCCTCTATACGCTTTTGGAAATCCTCATGCGAAGTATCCTTTTCCTTCTCAAAAACGAGTAAAAGTGTATCTTGAGACTGCTTAAAATCTTTATCTAAAATTTCTTTCGTCTTTTGATAATCCCCTTCTGTTTGGAAACCATCACCGCCCAATACTCCTGGAAGTTTTGGAGCAAAAATTCCGAGCACTATCGCAAGTAGTAGTAATGCTACAATTACTGTATAACGAAATTGATACAAAAAAGTTCCTAACTTCCCCCACTTATCAATTTTATGTACATTTGTCTTCACACAGTTTCACCTACTTTATATAATTCACTTGTCATTTATACTTTATCACATCTTCCCATAAACAAAAAACGTCTAGAAAAACTATAATACTAGTTTTTCTAGACGTTTTTTTATCTCTCGTTATTAAGTCCCAATCTCTCGGTAAGTAAACGATGACAATAAATTGCGATGATTAACAAAATGCCACCTGCACAGTAACCAGCTAAAATATCAGTCGGGTAATGAACATTTAAAATAACTCTACTTAATCCAATCAATATAATTAATATGCCCATCGAAATCGTAATACCACATTTTCCAGCTACACTCTTCAAATTGGCAGCAATGATATAGGCAAGAAAACCGAATGTTATAATAGATAGCATTGCATGTCCGCTTGGGAAGCTATACCCAAGTGCGTCAAGTGCCTCATTTAATGATGGGCGGTCTCTTTTTGCAATTTCTTTTATTCCCTTATTAACAAGGTGTGTCGTTAATATAGCCATTGGATACACAATCATAGCAGCATAATAACGCTTTTTCCAAAAAACGAGCAAGCTTATAATTAGTGTCGTTATAACTCCAATTGCAGATCCTAGCTTTGTAAAGTATGAGAAGAATGTAAGTGAGCTTTCCGTTTGTAATCCTTTTACCATATCACGTACGTATGTATCCATCATTGTAACACCACCTACATGTACCCTCCAAGCGATGATGCTAAATAGAACAAACAATACAATGATACACATTAACTCATACTGATGTAACTTTTTCTTCAATCGATTTCCTCCTACTATGAAAAAATGCGATTTCTACTTTAGAAACCGCATTTTCTTACTTATTTACCTTTTGTTTTCAGCTCTGTCCAGTAGCGATCGTAGTCTTTTAACTTATCGTCTACATCAACAAGCCACTCTGTACGATCTAATTCTTCTTTTGTTAAGAAGATCATGTGATTATCACGATATTCTTTACTATGAAGAGGATGAGCTTTTTCATTTGGATTACTGTAACCAATTGACTCGTAGTTTTTCACACTTACTTTTTCATCTAATAAGTAGTTCATAAACTTCTCTGCAAGTTCTTTATTTTTCGCACCTTTTGGAATTGCTAACGTATCAGCCCAAATTGTGCCACCTTCTTTTGGGACAACGTATCCTACATCTTTATTGTCTTTCGCAATGAATGCTGCGTCTCCAGACCAAACTGTCCCGATCCAAGCATCTTCTGTAATGAATTTTTGTTTAATGTTATCTGTATCGAATGCTAATAAGTTTGGAAGTAGCTTCTGTAAATCAGCAGACGCTGTCTTTAACTGTGCATCCTCTTTCGTGCTATTAGAGAAACCGTTTTTCTTAAGTCCCATTCCTAATACTTCACGAGAATCGTTTAATAAAGTAACATGTCCTTTATATTTCTCGTTCCATAAATCATTCCAGCTTGTAGGTGTTTCTTTCACATACTTTTTATTGTATGCAATTCCTGTTACACCCCAAGTATATACTAGAGAATACTTATTCTCTGGATCAAACGCAGGTGTTTTAAAGTTAGAAACAAGGTTCTCGATGTTCGGGATATTCTTCTTATCTAAAGGCGCTAATAAGTCCATCTTCGCCATCGTTTTCACCATGTAATCAGATGGCTGAATTAAATCATATGTCGCGCCACCAGCTTGTAATTTCGCAAGCATTTCTTCATTACTTGCATATTTATCGTAGTTAATTTTCACGTTATATTTCTTTTCAAAATCTTTTAAAACTTGCTCATCAAAATTGTCAGCCCAGCTATAAATGTTTAATTCTTCTTTTTTCTCACCACAACCAGCAAGTACACCTGCAGCAAGACTGAAGCTAATTGCTATACCAGCTAATCTCTTCACTAATTTCATCGGTTTATTACCTCCTCGTTCTTTCTATATCATTCGTATTATAAAGGAAGGTGTCCTCCAGAGTTCTCTTCACCGTCTGCACCTTTATTACGGAAAATTTCCGATAGCACCATTAATCCTACAATTACAACAATTAATATTGTAGAAAGAGCATTAATTTCAGGTGATACTCCACGCTTAACCATACTATAAATGTATAATGGCAATGTTGTTGATCCTGGTCCTGATACGAAGAAACTAATTACAAAATCATCAATCGATAATGTGAATGTTAATAATGCGGCTGAAATAACTCCTGGTGCAATTGCTGGAAACGTTACATAACGAAACGTTTGCCACGGCGTTGCTCCTAAATCGTTTGCAGCCTCTTCTAAATCACGTCCCATACCAGAAAGACGTGCCGCTAAAATAACAACAACAAATGAAATACTGAATGTAATGTGTGCAATAATAATTGTTGTTTTTCCAAGTTCCATACCTAATTGACTAAATAGGATAAGTAAAGATAATCCCATTAAAATATCAGGAATTAAAATTGGTAAATATACAAGACCGTTAATGGCCCCTTCAAAACGATATTTGTAACGGTGTAATGCAATAGCAAAAATCACACCAAGAACTGTCGTCACAATTGTCGTTATAACAGCAATCGTCATACTATTTACAAACGCATCAATAACATCTTGTTTTTGAAATAAATCTGTATACCAATGGAGTGTAAAGCCCTCCCATTCCGCATTAATGCGAGAATCGTTGAAGGAATATACCATTAAAACCATCATTGGAAAATACAAAAACAATAAGATTAACCAAGAATAAGAAACTAAAAACTTCTTCATTTTTGCCTATTCCCCTCCGTTTCCATCATATTTATATACTTTCGTTGCACGATAATATAAGTAAATTAACAGAACAGAGAATAGAACAACAATCATAGATAACGCGGAACCAAACGGCCAGTCACGTGAACCTAAGAATTGGTTTTGAATTACGTTTCCGATTAATGCTACTTTCGATCCACCCATAACGTCTGATACAACAAACATTCCGATAGAAGAAACGAATACTAAAATAGAACCAGTTGTAATCCCTGACATCGTCATCGGTACTGTTACATTCCAAAATGCCTTTACTGGTGTTGCACCTAAATCATAAGCCGCCTCTAGCTTACGCTTATCAAGCTGCTCAATTGCTGCATACACTGGTAAAATCATAAATGGTAATAAAGAATATACCATTCCGAGTATTACAGAAGGCGTATTATATAGCAGATTTAAAGGTTCACTAATAATACCTAGTTTCAATAGCAATGTGTTTACAAGACCTTGTGAACGTAAAATAACAATCCATGCGTATGAACGAACAAGAAAGTTAATCCAGAACGGAATCGTTGCCAATAATAGAAGGATAGAACGATATTTACGATCAACAATTGTAATTGTATAGGCGAATGGATAACCGATTAATAAACATAGTACTGTCGTAATAACAGCTATCTTCACTGTTTCCCATAACGTCCCCATATATAATGGATCAAACACACGTGCTATGTTATCTAATGTAAATTTCATTTCCACTGTCCCGTATGCTCCGCGCTGCATGAAGGCAAATGCTAATACGAACAGAAGTGGAATTAGGAAGAAGAGTAACAGCCATACGACTGTAGGTAATGCGAGTAATTTCCCTTTCTTCAATTTAAGGTCACCTCGTCCTCTTGCTCCCAGCCTACATATACATTATCTCCAATGCTCCACTGCGTTGCTTCTTCAGCAGTTTGATATGCCATTAGTAATTCCGCTGTTTTCTCCTCACGTACATATAGCTTTTCCATATTTCCAACAAATTCAATATCTTCAATATGTCCAAGATGGTATTCTTTTAAAATTGGCTCTTCAACCGAGCGAACTTTTACATTTTCAGGGCGAACTGCTACGTAGTTTTCCCCATTTTTCACGATATTATTTTCACCGATGAACGTCGCAACAAACAATGTTTTCGGCTTATTGTAAATTTCCTTAGGCGTGCCGACTTGTTCGATATGCCCTTTATTCATAACGACAATACGATCACTCATACTCATCGCTTCTTCTTGATCGTGCGTTACATATATGAACGTAATTCCTAAATTACGTTGTAAGTTTTTCAATTCACGTTGCAAATCTTTTCTTAACTTAAAGTCAAGCGCTCCAAGTGGCTCATCTAATAGTAATACACGTGGGTTGTTTACAATTGCTCTTGCAATTGCTACACGCTGCTGCTGTCCACCAGAAAGCTTCGAAGGTTTACGATTACGGAACTCAAGTAACTGCGTTAAACGCATTGCCTCTTCCGCACGTTCTTTCTGTTCTGCTGCTGATACTTTTTGCATTTTCATACCGAAACAAATATTTTTTTCAACATTCATATGTGGGAATAGTGCGTAATGTTGGAACACTAAATTCATATGACGCTTGTATGGCGGCAAATCGTTAATCTTTTCATCATCTAATAAAAGATTCCCTTTAGTTGGGGTTTCAAATCCTGCGATCATACGAAGTAAAGTCGTTTTCCCGCAACCACTCGGTCCTAAAATTGTTAAAAATTCTCCTTCTTTAATATCTAAAGAAAGAGGGGGGATAATCACTTGATTTCCAAAATGTTTTTCTACTGCTTCAACTTTAATAATCTTTTTCATTTTCCCGTCCTATCTACCTTAAATTTTAATTTTTATATTCATGAATAAATATTTATGTTCTATAGACTATTTTTTTGTTTCGATCCAAACAAAAATGGTTGTTTAGCAGCGTTCTCTTCTATTCTTTATGTAGTATGTTTGATTCATTTTCGCATGATACATATGTCGAACAGAAAAACCCCTTCAGTTGCGAAGGGGTTTTTATCATACGGCTACGCCTACTGATAAACACCATCATCATTTTAACAACTTTCGTATGAATTTTAAAGCACTTTTTGTAGAAGAGTAACGAATTTTCATGTCGAATGCTGTAGATTGGGACAAAATGCTTTTATAATGGGAAAAAGTCCGAAAACTTTGTTCACCATGATAGCTGCCTAATCCACTACTTCCAACGCCCCCAAAAGGTAAATATGGCGTTGCAAGATGATATACGACATCATTTATACATCCTCCGCCATATGAAATATTACTCGTCACTTTCTCTTGCACTTTTCTATCTTCAGAAAATACATATAGTGCTAACGGCTTTGGATGGTGCTGAATCGTTTCAATTACCTCTTCTATTTTGTCATATTCTATAATTGGTAAAATAGGTCCAAAAATTTCATCTTCCATAACAGCACTGTGCCATGTAACATTCGTTAATACTGTCGGCTCGATGTGTAATGTTTCTTTCGTATAATTCCCGCCAATCACAGGTTTACCGTTTTGTAAAAATGTACATAGACGTTCAAAATGACGCTCACTTACAATTCGCACATAATTGTCATTTTGCAAAGCATCTTTTCCATATTGCTCTGCGATTTCATGTCGTAATGCCTCGATTAACTGCTCTTTCACTGAAGAATGAACGTACATATAATCAGGCGCTACACACGTCTGCCCAGCATTCAAAAACTTGCCCCAAACGATACGTCTTGCGGTTACATCTAGCTTTGCATCTTTATGTACAATACATGGGCTTTTCCCGCCAAGCTCTAACGTAAGAGGCGTTAATTTTTTCGCCGCTGCTTCCATCACAACTTTTCCAACACCAACACTACCTGTAAAGAAAATATAGTCAAACGGTTCCTTTAAAAGTGCAGTGCTTTCCTGAGCGCCGCCTTCTACTACCGATACAAGCTCTTCTGGGAATAATTCACCTAACATTCTCGTAAGCACTTTTGAAACGTTTGGCGTTAACTCTGACGGCTTTAAAACGACTGTATTGCCAGCTGCCAATGCTCCTACGAGTGGCGCAATTGCTAATTGAAACGGATAGTTCCACGGTGCGATAATAAGCGTCACACCATACGGTTCTGGCACCACTTTCCCCTTCGATCCAAAATGAGTAAGAGCTGTGCGAACACGCTTTGGTTTACTCCAAGATGAAATATGCTTCATTTGAAAAGAAATCTCTTTTAGTACATATCCAATTTCTGTTGTAAATGATTCGTGAACTGATTTATTCAAATCTAATTTCAACGCTTGAAAAATCTCACCTTCAAAACGCTGAATTCCTTCATAAAGCTTCTGCAAATTCTTCTTTCTCGTCTCTAGACTTCTCGTATGTCCTTTGTGAAAATATTCCTTTTGTTTATTTACAATAGAGGAAATACTCATGCACTCACCTTCTCCCACTATTTTTATCCAATTCTTTCATTATTTATATAGACTTCATATGTAACAAATTTCTATTCTTAAAGTTACATTATATATAACTTTTCCCTTTATATAAAATTCATTGCTCACAAAAAACTACCGAAAGAAAATCTCCCGGTAGTTTTACTGTATTAACGGTATAAACGAACAGCACCTGCAGAATTATCATCAGCTTGTCCTACTACTTCAAACTTCAGACCAAGCTTCGGTAAAATACGTCCTGCATCTGGAATCTGTTGATTAATATACGTTTTCGAATCATCAAACTTCGGTACACCAGCTAAGCCATTATACGTATACGTTCCACGCGTTGGAGATACAACTTTCCAAGCTGGCGTTTTGTCGAATGAGAACGCCGCATCAGCAATCTGGAATCGTGTACTACTGTCAATTGTCGGCTTACCATTTAAAGTTCCTACAATTGCTTCTGGATGAGAATCAACTACACCAAGGAAACCGTGTCCTGGATGTAAACCAACCCAGTTATCTGAGTAAGCTGAGTCTGCATACCATACAACCATACCTGAGTTATATTCTGGACCGCGAGCAAATTTCAATGCGCTATCTGATCCAGTATGGTTTCTCCACTCTACATAGTAGTTATGTTTTTTCTTCTCTGTTCCGCTAGAAACAACGAAACCATCTAATTTAAATTGTGATGTACCTTCTGCATCATCTGAGAATGCAACTTTACCATCTACTGTTAATGACGCATTATCAAGTAGGAAACCATTTAATGCTAAACCACCATCTGTAATGTACTCAAATGTTAATTTTACTTTCTTACCTTTGAATTGACTTAAATCATATGATTTGTCAATCCATTTCCCATTTGTCGTAGCTGCATTTCCACTATTTGCTTTCTCACCAATTCTTTCAATTAACGTTTGTTGACCATCTTCTGTTACAGCGTGTACTTCAAGGAAATCATACTCAGCTTCAATCTCATATAATGATTTGAAATCGAATTTCGCATTCGTTGCATTTGTCAAATCAAACAGTGGTGTTTCCATTTTTGTGTGAAGATTGTCACCTTTTGTGCTGTAGTAATACTGTTTACCAAATGCTGGAGCAATTGTTTTTACATCCTTATCTGGTAAGTTAACACGAATCATACCTGGTCGGCTAGATTTCGTAACACTTTGGTCTAAATATGTTGCTAGACCGACACCTTTATTTAATTTCTCGTAATCTACTTCTACGATATTTGCCCAGTTACCACCGATTGTTTTTTGGAAAAACTCTTTATTTTGTGGTGAGAAACTTGTTGGCGTTGTTCCTGCGATCTTACCAGCCCAGCTTCCGCCACTCATAACAGACCAAGCTTGAATTGGTTCACCATGACCGGTATAGTCTGTATCATACTCATCTGGAAGACCTAAATCATGACCATATTCATGTGCGAATACACCAACCGCGCCATCTTCTGGTTCAATTGTGTAGTCGAATGCTGCCATATTTCCGCCCCAATATGGAACTTTCGCTTGTGTACCTTCAATTGCGAATGGTTTTGGTCCAACTGTCCAGCGATGTGACCAAATTGCATCATCACCTAATTTACCACCGCCAGCTTCTTGTCCAACACCCGCATGAATAATCATTAAGTGATCGATTAAACCGTCTGGTTGATTTTGATTTCCATCACCATTTACATCGTATTGATCGAACTGATCAAACTGTGATAAATCAAGACCGCTATCTACAGCTGCTTTTAATGCATCTTTTACTAGATCACGTGGTCCTTTTGGTCCTTTATTATCATGACCTGTTGCAGCATCAGCACCGTAATCAGCAGCTTTACCAGGAACTGTTAACCATTTTGTAACTGTTCCATCAACAGTGTAACTACCACCAGATTGCTCTTCGTAATATTGTTTAAACGTTTCGATTTTGCTTCCATCATCTAACGCGAATGGCTCATCACCGAATAACATTTTTTCATAGTGTTCTTTGTTAAAATCGTTAGAATACATGTAGCCAGGTTCTTTATCAATATTGTTATGCTTGAAATCAGCATACTCTACAAGTAAAACGAGTACTTTATCCTTTCGAACTTCACCGTTATATTCTTTTTGCTTTGCTGGAGAAGTTGGTACTTTACCATTTAGACCGCCTTTAACTGGGCCTGTCGCTGCAGGTGTCCCTGTTGCCGGTTTGTCTAACTTTTCTTTCGTTTCTGCTTTCGCATCTTTCACTTTCTTTAAAAAGTCAGATGCATCTTTCGTAAGTTGGTCCCCATTTGTCGCTTCTTTCCCAGGATTTTCACCCTTCTTCTTCTCTACATACTTTTCGACAGCTTTCTTTGTTTCTGTCTCTGAAGCTGACGAATCAATTACCCCACGATTTTTTAGCGCATTTGCTAATCTCTCTTCTGGGATTAAGTGATCATCAACTGGACTTGTAGCTGTCTTGTTCTCCGGCGTTTCAGCGTATACAGACTGGCTTCCAGCACCAAACGACAAGCCTAGAACAGCTGTCAAAGCAATTGATGATAACACTTTAAATGGTTTCTTTTTCATCCCTTATTGCCTCCCCTAATATAAAATATGTATTACATACTTTATATTATTAAAAATTCAATATATTTTCAATATTTAGTTATATTATGTAATTTTTTTAATATATTTGTAAAAATTTCATAGTTAGTATACGAATATATCACAATTCAACAATGTTTTCAGAAAATATTGAAAATATTTGTCAGAAACTTTATAATCGCCATAGAGGGAATTTAATGGGGATTTTATCTTTGTTTCATCTACAAAATATTTGATAATTCACTATATAAAATACAAAATCTGATTGCATTATCATATATTCTGTAGCAGCAATTATGACCACTAATTAGGGAGGAATTACATTTGTACAAAGATAAGGCTGACTCACTAGATCAAGAATGGATTGATTTAATACTTGAAGCTCTAGATGCTGGCATTGCCCTGCAAGATATTGAACACTTTTTTCAACGTATGAAGCATACGAGCCAGGCTCAATAGCCTCGTTCTTTTTAACGAAGTTTATGTTATAATAATCACATCATAAGACGACTACATATTGATAGAAAGGTGCGCAAATATGATAGGAGAACGTATAAAACGCCTTCGTTTACAAAAAGGCATTTCATTAACAGAACTCGCCGAAAAAGCTGGTGTAGCTAAATCTTACATTAGTTCTATAGAACGGAATTTACAAAAAAACCCTTCTATTCAGTTTCTTGAAAAAATTGCAGCTGTTCTACAAATTCCAGTTGATACTTTACTTCACGATGAAACAACAACGGAGGGTCACCTAGACTCCGAATGGACACAGCTCGTTAAAGATGCGATGAGCTCTGGTGTCTCAAAAGAACAGTTTCGTGAATTTCTCGAATTTACACAATGGAAGAAAAATCAACAATAATACATATAAAAGAGTGCTTAAAACGGGCACTTCTTTTTTTCTTTATAAAAAAAAGCGGGGAATCCCCCGCTTTTTTTATTTATTATTTTTCTTCTCCATCTGTTTGGTTAGCATTGAATGTCCATTCTAAGTTCAATGAATCGCCTTGGAATTTGTTTTGATCTTGACCATTCTCTTCGAATACAAATTGTACCCATAGATAGTCCTCTGTACCAGCTTCTAAGCCACCTTTTTCTCCCCACTCAGGAGCAAAGATGTCTTTAGCTAAAACATCTGGATCCACATTTTGTAAATCTGCTAAAGTTGTTTCATATACAGGCTCACTTTGTTTATCCCAGTTCCAAAGGAATTTCACTTTAATGTGCTTACCAAAATCTTCACCAGCATTATCGCCCTTTGCATCTTTCACAGTATACTTTGTCGCTAATTTAACATCTTTAATTGCTAAAGTACCGTCGTTCTTTAATAAGAACTCTTTCTTAACAGAATCCCCTGGTTTTAAATCTTTAATATCTACAAGCGTTTTAGGGTTTAATGTAAGATCTAACGTCCCAGCTGCAAATGTATTGTTTGATACTTCTTTATCGCTAAAGTAAGCGAATGTTCCTCCACCAATTAAAGATAACCCCAATGCTGCTGATGCAACTCCCATACCTAATTTCTTTTTCAGACTCACAATCAATTCCCCCTAGCTGTTTTTTGTATTTTTATCTCTTATTTCAAAATAAGAGGTGTAACTAAAACTATATTAGCTTAGCTAATATTTGTTCTTTTTTTAAAACCTTAAGTTCATTATAACGAACAAGACTATATAAATACAATATATATTTTGATTATTTTTATTTCTCAACATTTTTTCCTTTTTTTCAGAAAAGTATTGAGAAATAAAGTGAAACCTTAATCAGTGTTTTTCTGTCCATCCCCACTGATCATTAACCTTCACCAAGCGGTGCTGCCAACTAACTTCCTCGCATTCGTTAAATTTTTAGGTGAAGACCTTATACCCACGAATAGTGAAATAAGAAAAACAAAGCAAATAGGTGAGTCGTAGGGCTCTCTCACCTATTTGTCTTATCATTGTATTTATTCCTTCCGAAATGCTGCTGTATTTTACTTACTATTCCTTCTTTTCTTCTTGCTTCTTACTCTCTTCTAGTTTTTTCGCCTCTTCCTGCTTCTTACTCTCTTCTAGCTTTTTCGCCTCTTCTTGTTTCTTGCTCTCTTCTAGCTTTTTCGCTTCTTCTTGCTTCTTACTCTCTTCTAGCTTTTTCGCTTCTTCTTGCTTCTTACTCTCTTCTAACTTTTTCGCTTCTTCTTGCTTCTTACTCTCTTCTAGCTTTTTCGCCTCTTCTTGTTTCTTGCTCTCTTCTAGTTTTTTCGCTTCTTCTTGCTTCTTACTCTCTTCTAATTTCTTTTGCTTCTCATCCTCACTCACTTGCTTTGCTGTTTCATCTACTAATAATTTTTCAAAAGCTTGAATTTGTTTATCAATCCCCTGTAAATTAACCTCTTTATCAACATACTCGCAGTATTCTTTAACTATATGAAAACCAGCATTCACATACGAGAATACTTGCTTATTAGATTCACTTTTATCTCCAGTTAACTCTTCTTTCACTTTGTTATAGGGATTTTCTATTGATTCATATACTTTTTGTAACAACTCTCTCTCAGCAGCTATTTTCTCACGCCCTTGCTTCCACGTAACAAGCACCTGTTCTAACTCTTGAGTGGAAGTGAAAGTTACTTTCGATTTCATCTCTTCAGACTCATGCAAAATAACTTCCTTATGTTGCTTAGCTTGTTCTGTCAACTGATCAACTGTTTTTGGAAAAATACTTGCTGTCGAAATAGTAGCCTGCACTTTCGTCTCATGAATGAAAGTTGCCTCTGTATAAGTCATCATTTGAGAGCCTAAATAAAAAGTAATAGAGCACAAACATGGCAATATAAGCATCTTTTTGAATTTGCGAGGTGTCTTCAGCATTTTAATCTCTCCTATCGAACATCTTGTTCTTTATCAAGAACTATAATCTTATTATAATAAAGCGAATTACAAAATGATATAAAAATTATGTTTCTTTTTACATTTCTCTTTTAACACAAAAAGAGACTACCACTTTTGATAGTCTCTTTTTGTTGTCATTATTATTTCGTTTCACCATCGCCTTGCTGTGCATCAAACGTCCAAGTTAATTGTAACTTATCGCCTTGGAATTCATTTTGATCTTTTTTATTATCAACGAATTCAAATTTCACTTTAAATTTATCAGATTTACCTGCAGAAATACCTTTTTCATCCCAGAACCAAGCAGCTAAATCATTATTTACTGCTGTAAGTGTATCACCCTTCAATTTATCTAATGTAGTTTCTTTCACAATCGTCTCATGCTTATCTACATTTTTTAAGAATGTTACTTTAATATGTTTACCAAAATCATCTTTATTATCTTTCTTCGTATCTTCTACATTATAGTCTGTTTTTAATAGAACCTTTTTAATATCTAAAGAGCCTTTATTTTCTAGTTTAAATTCTTTTTCAATTGTATCACCAGGTTTTAAATTCGATACATTAACAACTGTTGATGGATTTAATGATAAATCAAGTGTACCAGCCGCAAATGTATTATTTGACACTTCTTTATCGCTAAAGTATGCAAATGTTCCTCCACCAACTAATGCTGCTCCTAATACTGCTGATGCGATACCCATTCCTAATTTTTTCTTTAAAGTCATGTCCATATCCCCTTAATATATATATATTTGTTAACTTCCTAAACGGAAAGTATAACCAAACGAACTAGACGGATTGTTCTACTTTTTTATCTTTCTTTTCTCCGTCAATGCTACGAATAGCGCCAAAAATAGAAATTGCGGAATAGCCAAGTAAAAAGACTCCAGGAATAATGAGAAGTAATGCTGCTCCCGCTTTTGAACTCGCATAATTCAGTCCATAACCAACGTATGGAACTGTAATATCTGCATACTTTCCAATTAAATTCTCTGCAAGTACTGGTGCTAAATCTGGTCCGTTGTTGTTATCCCCTTTTGTTTCATACATTACTTTTCCATTTGTATCTTTCACACCGATAATACGGTGAGTGATAATTTTGTCATCTTTCTCTTTAAACGTAATAACATCACCTTTTTTATATTTAGAACCATCTTTCGTTGGCTCTATCGCAATGATTGATCCTGTTAAAAATGTTGGTTCCATCGATCCTGAAAGAACGCTCTTAAATTGATATCCCATCACTGTTGGATCCCCGCCACTCGCTTTTGAAGAAATAACTACAAAAGCTAAACAAACCATTACCGCAAATAAAACAAATGAGATAACGTTGCTAATCACCTTCCAAATTAATTTCATCGTCTCTCTCCCTCTCCGTTGTTTTATGTTATTTGAAGTATACAATATCCATTTACGTTCTCCAACAAGAACACAAGTAAATAATATAACGAACGATTTGGAAATGCAATAAGAAAATTTACAATTATTAGTTAAATCTTTTTTGAAATGCATACAAAAAAGACCGTGACAAAATCTCATCACGGTCTACTATCAATTTATTTTTCTTCTGATTTCATCCCTTGGTTATTTCGGCGCAGCACTACATATAAAATCGCTCCAAATAATAAAATCGCTCCTATTCCAACACTTATCACTTTCACATTCGATTCCTTTACTTCAGGTGCAACTGTATCTTTTTTAGGCATCGCAAAAGTAACATCTTCTTTTGAAAGAACATTTATAGTCTCAATCGTTTGATTATTCTTTATAATATCTACCGCACCAACTACTTCACCGCGATGAATTCCTTTTTGATACAAAGATTCTTTATCCACTGTATTAACCCGAAAAGCCGTTTTTATATTTTTCCCTTCATCTTTCTTTAGCATAAGCTCTGCACTTTTTTCCAGCTCAGAATCAACATCTTTATTTAAATACTTTGCCTTTTGGTGCCAACTATGTTTATCTAGTACAGTTTGCTTCGTAAATTGCCCAAAAGAATATTCCGCCATCTGCTTCAAATCTTCATAAATTTCAGGTCTTTGAGAAGCCATTACTACATTTATAATACGATTTCCATCCTTCTCATTTAATAAAACGAGCGTATTGCGCGCTTCATTCGTAAATCCTGTCTTACCACCAATGCTATATGGATTTTCAAAATAAGTAGACTTATTAAAAATAGAAACTGTTTGCGTAGATGTCGTAACCGTCGTTCTTTTCGTATTCATCGCTTGTAAAATTTCAGGATACTTTTGCACACCTCTCGTAATCATCGCCATATCATATGGCGTCGTATAATGATTTGGATCATGCAATCCATTTGGCGTTACAAAATGACTATCTTTAGCCCCTAATTGCTTCGCCCTTTCATTCATCATATTGGCGAAGTTTTCAACACTTCCTCCAATACGCTCCGCAATCGCATACGACACATCATTCGCACTCAGCACCATTAAAATCATAAGTGCAGTATTTCTATTAATAGTCTCACCAGGGTGAAACTCAATTTGATAATTACTCTTCTCTTGATCTAATGCTAATTGTGAAAACGTAAATTGATCCTCTGGCTTCGTATGCTCCATCAGTAAAATCGCCGTTAACACTTTCGTCATACTAGCAGGGAACGCACGATGATGTGCATTTTTGTCGTACAACATATCTCCTGTTTTCGCATCAATAGTAGTCGCAAACTGACTAAAAACATTCGGCCCTTCCGCAGGTGGAGGTGCCACTTGCTCCGGATTTACTCCAATATTCGTCTCAGCATATAACGTCATAGGTGTCAAAAAAAATAAACAAATAACCATAACAAAAACCGAAATTTTCTTAAAATTTACCATATGACTCTCCCTTTTCCCTTTACTTTCACATTCTATAAAATACCTCTACCAACCTATATGTAATTTGTATTAATTTGGAAGAATATTCACTTTTTTTACTATATCACACTTTTACGATTAGGAACATAAATATACAACAAAAAATAAGAAGGAATTACTCTTTCTTATCCTTCTCATCAATCAATGAGTCTATTAAATTTTGACTAGCTTCCTCAGGTGTAATCTCATCTGTCATCCCCATAAACGACCAACCTTTAGAATCGACCCACTCAACAAACTCTTGTAAAAACTCATCATGTGTAACATCCACATCAAGAATTGAGCCATTAATCGAAATCGTCCTATTTCTAGATACGCGCATCTTGAACGTTTTTCTTACCATTACAATAATTCTCCCTCTACTTCTGAATATTTATAAATATCTTGTACTTCTTTTATACATGATTTCTTGAAAATTGTAAAAAGGATATATTGGCCAATTTGCATATTAAAAATGAAAATCTCTTATTATATAACCCTCACACTACATTCATTTAGTCATAAATTACGGAATACATCCATATAAAAAAACAAACCAACTTATATTCTATCACACTAACTACACTTGACTTTAGTACGATCAAATAGAATATATTAGAAAACACCTTAAAATGAGGAGGAACTCCATGGCGCGTTGTACATATTGTAAAACGAAGTGGAAAGTAAAAGATGTATGGTCGATACTCGTGACATTTGAAAAAGATTGTCCGTATTGTTTCGGAAGACAATATCTATCAAAGAAAACATTGAACGCTATGCCAGAACTTATAAGCTTACCTTTACATTTCTTATTCCCTTTTCTTGTTGATTTAAGTGATGAAGGTCCTTTGGATTGGTATCGGAAATCATAATATACCCGGTTTATTCAAAATCCACTTTCAATTAAATGCTCTTCTTATATATTCCTTAATACGCTACTAGCGTGATTCCAAATACTTTACCTTTAAAAGATTACCATGAAAATATTGTAAAATTTCAGTTAATTATATATAATTGCTTTAGCATAATGATTAAAGATGCTATTACATAAGCATTTTTTAAGATCCCGTAGCTCAGCAGGGAGAGCGCCACCTTGACAGGGTGGAGGTCGCTGGTTCGAGGCCAGTCGGGATCATATGAGAAACCCCTTGATAGTCACGGGGCTTTCTTTATGTAGCAAATCAATATACTTTTTTAAGAATAAATTTTTTATCTACTGGTCAAGATTTGGTCGATAGCTCTCTTTTGGTTAACGATTAATTTTTCATATGAAAATAAACTTATGATTTTAAATCTCTTATTAGATTTGAGTCAATATTTTAGACAAAAAAGTTCAATCTTAGCTAGCTTTATTTTATTTGATTTACTGCTATTTGTAATATCGTTCACCGTGATATAGCAAAGTGCGATTCTAAACTTGTAATATTCAACATGTCTTCAAAAAGCAATAAATATATCCACTTCTTTCAACTTATATTTATTTCGATTGAAACATTGCGTAAGATTCTGTGAAACTTCCAGTTCATCAATCGCTAATATTATATTTATACCATTTCCCCTACTTCTTTTCCTCAATTTTTGAGAAAGACATAAATTATATCACTCATAGCTCTGCGTTGTTCACCAGAACTCAATTCTTCACTCTCTTCTTGGGAGCTTTTTAAAGTTTTCTTTGAAAAATAGCCTAATACAATAATTTTTATATTTATTTATATATATTTCGTAACAACAAAGAACTACATAGATTAACTATGTAGTCTTTTTAAATATGAATAGGCCAATCTTATTTTTTCCCTAACTTGATTGCCTTTTTTATATTACTGAATGCACCTTTACCATATAATAATACGCCACCGCGGTAAACACGACTCGTTAAACCAATCATCATACATATTGTTGCTAATAGAATCGCTAATGCAAGCGCAATCTCCCATACTGGGATATTGAGGAATCCAATTCGTACGAGCATAACAATAGGAGTAAAGAAAGGTATATAGCTAGTAATGGTAACAACCGCGCTGCTTGGATTTGACATTCCATAAAGTGCGATATACAAAGCAGCAATTAACATAAATGTCAGCGGCATAACAGCTTGAGAAGATTCCTCTATACGACTAATAATAGAGCCGAGTAGACAAGATAATGAGCCATATAATAAGAATCCTAATGTGAAGAATAGAATCCCATAAAACACTAGAGTAGGAGCAACAGAATTTAAATCAATACTATTTAAAATATCATTTTTCGATTCATTAATTGCTGTTTTATACCCTACAGTTGCAACCAAGCCCCAAATTATTATTTGTGTAATACCTGCCAACAATGTTGAGAAGAGCTTCGCATATAAATGTTTTGTAGGCGAAATACTTGAAACAACTAACTCCATTACACGAGAAGATTTTTCTGTTGCAACATCTGTAGCTAATTGTGCAGCATACATTAATATCATTACATAATTTAGCATGATAAAGGTATTAATTAAAATTCCTACACCCTCTGTATGTTCTCCATCTTTAACCTTATCTGAAACAGTTTTGGTTTGTATTTCTACTGGCGTTGTTAACACCTTTAATTCATCTTGCGATAGATTCAATTGCTGAGCGAAATTAGAAGATTGTATTTGAGATAAAATAGTTTGAACCTTGCTAACATCTTGCTGATTTACATCTGTCTCAGTTATATACGTAGCCTTTAGTTGTTTATTATCCAATTCCTCTACAACGATTGCATATGTATAATCACCATTTTTAACACCTGATTCTGCTTTTGGTTTATCCGTACTACGCTTAACATGTATCTTACTATCGACATTTTTAAACACTTGATTAATAGTTGTATATAATTCTTCTTTTTCTGTAACAACAACAACTTGATCGTCCTCGTTACCTGCAAAATAGTTATAAATCTTGTCAAAATTCATCAATCCTATAATTAACATAGAAATTATTATTGTAATAGCAAAATATGATTTTGATTTCACCTTAGATCTATAGTTTTGTAAAAAAATTGTCCAGAAACTATTCATGCTGTGCACCTACTTTCGCAATAAAGATATCATTTAATGTAGGCTCTTCTACTGCAAACTTTTTAACATAACCTAATTTCGTTATCTCTTTAAATAAAACATGCGAAACTTCTTCATATGAAATTTTAAGGGTAACTGCATTTTTACGTTTCTTCATACTTTCTACACCTTTTATTTCTTTCAAATGTTCAAAGTCATGATCGCCAACGATTACAACGTTCTTTTTACCAAAATCACTTTTAATTTTGGCAATGTCACCCTGAACAACAGGTACTCCTTTGTGCATGATACAAATGTGTTGGCATAACTCTTCCACATGTTCCATACGATGTGAACTAAAAAGAATCGACGACCCTTGTTTTTGCATATCAAGAACAGCGTCTTTTAACATTTCAACATTTACTGGGTCTAAACCACTAAATGGTTCATCTAAAATTAAGAGTTCAGGCTTATGTATAATCGCTGTTATCAGCTGGATTTTTTGCTGATTCCCTTTAGAAAGTTCTCCTACCTTCTTGTTCAGATGCTCAGTTATATTAAAACGCTCCAGCCAATAGTGAAGTTCTTTTTCTGCATCTTTACTTTTCATGTTCTTTAGTTTTGCAAAAAAATTAACTTGTTCTTTGACAGTCATTTTCGCATAAAGACCACGTTCTTCTGGTAAATACCCAATCTTATCCGTAACACCATAATTTATAGGTTTACCATTCCATGAAATGGTCCCGCTTGATTTCGATAAAAGTCCAAGTATCATTCGAAATGTAGTTGTTTTACCTGCTCCATTCCCGCCCAAGAATCCAAATATTTCACCTTTCGGTATCTCAATATTCAAATTATTCACTGCAACATGCTCGTCAAATTTCTTTGTTAAATCTTTAATTAGTAAACTCATTATCCACACCCTTAATTCCCAAGATGATTTATTTATACAATTGTATATCCATAGTCAACCACAATATTTTGCCCTCTAATGGCATCACTTTTATCAGACATTGAAAATAAGATGACGTTTGTAACATCTGAACTTCTAACAATTTCCCTATATAGTATTTTTTTCAACAACTTATTTCCTTCAAAAATCATTCATTACCAACAAATGTTATATTTTTCATTATAAGGTTAGCATAAGATTTAGAATAACCAATATGCAATTTTGCATATTTTAATATTTTTATAAAGTATTTCTTTGAAAAAATTTTCGTTATGTACTTTAAAACAACTTATAGGCACATTTAAGCTGCTCAATAGATAAATCATTCGTTTCTATTTTTTCAAAAGTTCCTGCTTTCCATCTCATAACGCTCACTACTCTCTATTAAAAATTTGTTTCTTCATTATTATAGTACTTACTTTAACATCGGCCTTACTACTCTACATTCTTCACTATGAGGCTCTTTTACGAGTATGGGCAGCCTTTCATCCTCTTCTTCTAAAATCATTTCAAATACTTCTGTTTTTTCTTCTAATATGTTGGATTCACTATCTTTAGTAGGATGTTTGCTCGTTTCAATTTTCTTTGTTACTTCACCAAGTCTTTGTCCGATTTCTTCTGCTTTGGCAGGTTCATTCGTAACGTAGTATTCTTCGTTCTCCCATACTAACATAGGTGGCACTTGTTCTCGTTTGTTACATATTATATAAGTAATACTAGCTACAAGTAGTAAACATGTTAATAAAAAGAAGATAGCTTTTTTATTCATATACTATTCTCCTTACCTATCATTTTATTGGATTATATAATACACAAAATATATAGTAAATGGATTTTATGGTAATTTTTGTTTTATTTTCAAAAAGAAAAACCTTACAAAAGTAAGGTTCCATTTTTAAATTCTATAGTGACTGATTTATTAAAACGAGCATTACGATAATCGCTATAAACATAACAACTAAGCAGCCGATCATTTTATAAAATCCTCGTTTCGTTAACGTTCCGCCCTGAACGTCTTTACGAATAAATAAGAATACCGCTAAAAATAAAACAAGCCCCATGCCAAAAGCGTACATCATTTGCATATGTTAATCTTCCTTTCTCTTTTACATCTTAATATCTTTTCGATAAAACAACAAACGATATAAAAACTGTACTCATCGTAAGTGCCATAAGTATGTTCAATAGTTCAGTAGCAGATAGCGTAATTACTTTTAAGTTTAAGCCAATAGAGAAAAGAAGATAGTATGCGGTTAATGCAAAAAAGCTGAAGAACATTCCTTTATAACGAATGAGTTTCATTCGCTCATCTTTTTCTTTAAATTGCGGGTGCAAGTAGCTTAGGCAAAAACACATGATCATCATTGCAAGTACTGTATAGGTTGGAATTGGCGGTGCAGAATGCGTCATTATACCTGCTAATATCATAGTTCCGCTCATAATTGAAAAGATAATCCCCATAATTACAAAGTACTTTTGTGAATAATTCATCCTTTCTCCCCCTCTTCTTTTCCTTCATAAATAAATACATGTTCTATCGTTGTCTGAAATGCTTTTGCAATTTCAAATGCTAATGGAAGTGATGGATCGTATTTTCCTTTTTCAATTGAAATGATGGTTTGTCTGGAAACTCCAAGTTTCTCAGCCAATTTTTCTTGAGATAGTCCAAATTTTTTTCGGTATTCAACCATTTTATTTTCCAAGGAAATTTCTCCCTCCTTCCTTATACCGAGTATATATGTAAAGGAAACTTTACGTCAAGTTTCCTTTACATTCATTCCGTCTATTTTTCATTCTATTTATATAGAAGAAACTGTTTCAAATTCAGCACGTCTATTTTGAAATGAAACATGGAACAATGTATATAGCCGTTACTATATCTCCTCTCCGTTTTTATGAAAATTTAATATCTCCATATTTGTTTTATCCTTTTAAAATGTTTCATTCTGCTCTTTATCGGGTGAAATGCGCTATTGTTTTTACGTTGTTTTTCGCCATATTTATAGAAACTAACGATTTATGAAGCATTTTTTATGTTTAGCCACTTTTTTTGTAGAAATCCTTCATTTTCCTTTCGATATTTAACACTATCGATATGAAGTTTATGGTAAATTCATAATTTTTTATTTTTTATACTATATTCCGTTATATTGTTGTATAATATCAATGAAAGCGCTTATTATTCCAATATACATAATTCGAACTAAACTTTATCGAAACATTCTGATAGTTATACTTATATTTAAATGCAACAATTATAGTTATTAATGTAGGTATACCAAATATATCCACCCCGTTTTCCCGTGAAATTACTTTATAACATGAAAGATTAACTTGGGTGATAAGTTATTGTGAATGTTTTTTTACAAAACAGATAAGTAATAGTGTTTGGTATTATGTAAATTATTGTAATAACATAAGAGTAAAGAAAAACATTTACATTGATTATTGGTTCATCAATTATTGAAAAGAGCAAAATGCACCTTTTTGTATGGAAAAAGGATTATATGCATTGGGAGGTTTAAACAAATGACGAGGAAGAATACAACGACAAACCCTTGGGCCAAGTTCCATGGTCCGAACCTTGGTTATGTTATTGAGCAGTATGATCTTTACGTAACTGGAGCAGGTTCTGTTGATCCGGAATTACAAGAGCTTTTTGAAATTTTTGGAGCTCCTTCGTTTCAAGATGATGTCGTAACAGGGGACAACACAGCAACACATTTTTCTCCTCAAAACACAGGGAACATTGAAAAGATTCTTAAAGTCGTTCAACTTGTTGAACAGATCCGTTCTTTCGGGCATACATTGGCTCACATTAATCCGATGGAAGATGCTGCAAACGGACAATCTCTTATAGAGAAAACAATGAACGAACTGAGCGATGCTGACTTGAAAGCGATTCCAGCAAAAACAGTATGGCAAGATGCACCAGAGGGCATTCACACTGCACTTGATGTAATTCATAGATTAAAAGACGTTTATACAAAATCTTTAGCTTATGAATTCTCACATATACAAGATAGTGAAGAACGCGCGTGGTTGCATCAAATGGTGGAATCAAATTCATTGCGTCAACCATTATCAAATAAAAAACGAACTGCTCTTTTAAAACGTTTAACTGCTGTTGAAGGTTTCGAGCAATTCTTGCATAAAACATTCGTTGGTCAAAAACGTTTCTCAATAGAGGGCGTTGATATGCTTGTACCTGTACTAGATGAAATTGTTTCAGAAGGTGCTAAAGGCGGCGTTGAAGATGTCATGATTGGTATGGCTCACCGTGGTCGTCTAAGCGTACTCGCTCACGTATTAGAAAAGCCATATAATCACATGTTTGCAGAATTCAAACATGCAAAAATAGAAGGTGCAGTGGCAAATGCTGGCTGGACTGGCGACGTGAAATACCATTTAGGTAGAGAACAAGTCGTTGGTAATGAAGAGGTTAGCACTCGTGTTACATTAGCAAATAATCCGAGTCATCTTGAGTTCGTTAACCCTGTTGTTGAAGGTTTCGCACGTGCAGCTCAAGAGAATCGTAAAAAATCTGGTCTTCCAGAACAAGATACTACAAAATCATTCGTAATTTTAGTTCATGGTGATGCTGCATTCCCTGGTCAAGGTGTGGTGTCTGAGACACTCAACTTAAGTAGATTGAATGCATACCAAACTGGCGGAACGATCCATGTTATCGCAAATAATGCAGTCGGCTTTACGACTGATAGCTATGATTCTCGTTCTACTAAATATTCAAGCGACCTTGCAAAAGGTTTCGATATTCCGATTGTTCACGTGAATGCTGATGATCCGGAAGCTTGTCTTGCTGCTGCAAACCTTGCGATCCAATATCGTACGCTGTTCAAAAAGGACTTCTTAATCGATTTAATCGGTTACCGCCGATATGGTCATAACGAAATGGATGATCCAGCAGTTACGCAACCACAAGTGTACAAAAAAATTAAAAATCACCCAACTGTAAGAGCAATTTATGCAGATCAATTACAATCTGCTGGCGTTCTGAATGCAGATGAGGTTGAAACAATTACTCAGTTTATACAAGAGGAATTAAAGGCTGAATACGCACAAGTGCCACCAGCTGATACGAGTGCTGCAACAATTCACGTTAAAGTTCCAGAGGTTGTTGCAAAAGGAATCCAGCCGATTGACACTGGTGTTTCAATTGAATCACTTCGTGCAATTAATGAAGGACTATTATCTTGGCCTGAAGGCTTTAACGTATATCCAAAAGTGAAGAAAATTCTTGAGCGCCGTAAAGATGCTCTTGAAGAGAACGGTAAAATTGAATGGGCACTTGCTGAATCGTTAGCATTCGCTTCTATTTTGCAAGAAGGTACGCCAATTCGTTTAACTGGTCAAGATTCACAGCGTGGTACATTCGCGCACCGTCATATCGTATTACACGATACTGATACAAACGAAACATATTCACCATTACACCGTTTACCGAACATTAACGCATCATTCTCTGTTCATAACAGTCCGTTATCAGAAGCTGCTGTTGTTGGTTACGAATATGGTTACAACGTATTTGCTCCAGAAACTCTTGTGATGTGGGAAGCTCAATACGGTGACTTCTCAAATACTGCGCAAGCATTATTTGATCAATATGTTTCAGCAGGAAGAGCAAAATGGGGTCAAAAATCTGGTTTAGTTCTTCTATTACCACACGGTTATGAAGGTCAAGGGCCAGAACACTCTAGTGCACGTCCAGAGCGTTTCTTACAATTAGCTGCTGAGAACAACTGGACAGTTGCAAACTTAACGAGCGCGGCACAATACTTCCATATTTTACGTCGTCAAGCATCTATCTTAGGAACAGAAGCTGTTCGACCGTTAGTGCTTATGACGCCAAAGAGTTTATTACGTCACCCACTTACGCTTTCAACTGCTAGTCAGTTAAGCGAAGGACGTTTCCAACCTGCTTTAGAACAAGAAAACCTTGGTGCGAAACCAAACAAAGTAAAACGTCTTGTTTTAAGTACAGGTAAAATGGCAATTGACTTAGCAGCAGAAATCGAAAGTGGTAAGCATGAGTACAGCCTAGATGAAGTTCATATGGTTCGTATCGAGCAGTTGTATCCATTCCCTGCTGAAAAAGTTCAATCTATTATTAAACGCTTTAAAAACTTAGAAGAAATCATTTGGGTTCAAGAAGAACCTCGTAATATGGGCGCATGGCATTACATGGCTCCAATTCTGTTCGAACTAGCTGGGGATAAAGTGAAAACAGGTTACATTGGACGCCCGGATCGTTCTAGCCCATCTGGTGGCGATCCATTCGCTCACAAAGCTGAGCAAGAATTAATCGTTGCACACGCTTTAGATGTGAAGTACAACTTCCGTCAAGATAAACAAGAAATTGAAGTTTTCAGCAACTGAAAGTAACAATGAGTTTTTCAGGCTTGGCTGTGGCAGATAGTCTGCCACAGCCAGGCTAACAAATGGAGATTACCGAAGATTAAAGAAGATAAAACACACCGTTAGGCAAATAAGGGGAGGACATTTAAAATGATCGAAATTAAAGTACCTGAGCTTGCAGAATCTATTTCAGAAGGAACTATTTCACAATGGCTTATCAACGTAGGCGACAAAGTTGAGAAAGGTGGCAGCGTTGTTGAGCTTGAGACTGACAAAGTCAATGTAGAAATCATTGCAGAGGATTCAGGTATTGTATCGAAGTTACTAGGCGAACCTGGAGATACAGTTGAAGTTGGTGCTACTATCGCAATTTTAGATGCAAACGGCGCAGCGGTTGAAGTAAGCACACCTGCTCCGGCTAATGAGCAACCAAAACAAGAAACTACTGAAGCACCAAAAGCAGCAGCTCCAAGTGCTGAACAAAATAAAGCGTTGCAAGGTTTACCAAATACAAATCGTCCTATCGCATCACCAGCTGCTCGCAAAATGGCTCGTGAATTAGGAATCGATTTAAACGAAGTACGTAGCACAGATCCACTTGGACGTGTGAGACCACATGATGTACAAGCTCACGCTGCAGCGCCAAAAGAAGCACCAGCTGCTCCAAAACAAAGTCCGGCTCCAGTTGCAAAAACTGAATTTGAAAAACCAGTTGAGCGTGTGAAAATGTCCCGCCGCCGTCAAACAATTGCAAAACGTCTTGTAGAAGTTCAACAAACATCTGCAATGTTAACTACATTTAACGAAGTTGATATGAGTGCAATCATGGAATTACGTAAAGAACGCAAAGATGCTTTCGAGAAAAAACATGATGTACGTCTTGGCTTTATGTCATTCTTCACAAAAGCAGTTGTTGCAGCATTAAAACAGTTCCCATTATTAAATGCTGAAATTCAAGGCGATGAGCTTATCATTAAAAAATTCTATGATATCGGTATTGCAGTAGCAGCTCCAGATGGATTAGTTGTTCCAGTTGTACGCGATGCTAACCAATTGAACTTCGCTGAAATTGAAAGCGAGATTCGTAATTTAGGTCTGAAAGCACGCGATAATAAACTTTCATTAAAAGAGCTACAAGGTGGTACATTTACAATTACAAATGGTGGTGTGTTCGGTTCTCTAATGTCGACACCAATCCTAAATAGTCCACAAGTAGGTATTCTAGGGATGCATAAAATCCAAGTACGTCCAGTTGCAATTGATGCAGAGCGTATGGAAAACCGTCCAATGATGTACCTTGCACTATCTTACGATCACCGTATTGTTGATGGTAAAGAAGCAGTTAGCTTCCTTGTTGCTGTTAAAGATATGCTTGAAGATCCAAAATCATTATTATTAGAAGGTTGATAGATTATTAATCTATTAAAGGCTGTAGAATGAATCATTCTACAGCCTTTTTTTATTATGTTCATACGGGACAAATCACAATACATAGACTAATAATGTATGCCTAAAACGTAAGGGGGATAAACATGAATAACCTTCCAGTTCATGCAAAACTTAAAGCAAATAAGGATACTTTCTTCCTCCCCGATTCAAACGGGGGTGTTTACTTTCGAAATAACTCCAGTTCATTCCGTATGGATGGTGATGGAATTTATGACTGGATTGAGAAATTAATGCCTATGTTTAACGGTAATCATTCTTTGACAGAAATAACCGATGGTCTCCCTCTCCCCTATCAAAATCGTGTATTTGAAATTGGAGAGATTTTATATGAAAATGGTTTCATTCGTGATGTAAGCCAAGATGCTCCCCACGAATTAAACAGTGCATTACTCGACAGATACGCTTCGCAAATTGAGTTTTTAGAAGCTGATTCCCATTCAGGCGCTTTAAAATTCGAAACGTACCGCGCAGCAAATGTGCTTATAATTGGTTCTGGCGATATGCTTACTTCCCTAGTTTCTTCTTTATTAGAATCTGGTTTACCTACATTCCATTATCTTGTTACAGATCGTGCTGAAACAAACTACGATCGAATTCACGAACTAAGCGAACGTGCATATGCAAATGATGACAATGTACTTATTCAAGAAATAGATATTACAATTGATCGCCCTTTACATGAAGTATTCGAGCCTTTCGACTGGATTTTATACGTTTCCCAAAATGGAGATATTGAAAGTTTAAGAGCAATCCATACTATTTGTAGAGAGTTTAAGAAAAATTTCATACCAGCTATTTGCTTATCAAGAATTGGTTTAGCTGGACCCGTCGTAACCGCAGACCGTGAAGAATGCTGGGAATCAGCTTGGCATCGTCTACACGAAACTACTTTACAAAGTGAAAGTCCACCTGAACTTTTCTCACCAATTGCATCTGCAATGTTAGCAAATGTTATCGTTTTTGAGTTATTTAAACATGTGGCTGAAGGTTCACATAGGCAGCATAATCCTCAATTCTTTTTATTAAACTTGGAAACACTTGAAGGAAAGTGGCACCCTTTCATAAAACATCTTCTCGCAACCGATGAAATCTTTACAATTGATACGGTGCAAAATCTTCAAGAAAACCTTGCCCAACGTTCCGGACAATATACTTCAACTGAACTTTTTCGTTTTTTTGATACGTTAACTTCTAAAGAAGCTGGTATATTCCACATGTGGGATGAACAAGATTTACACCAATTGCCTTTATCACAGTGCAATATTCAAGTTGCAAATCCATTATCAGACGGACCTACCTCTCCACTTCCTACTATAACTTGCGGTGGATTAACTCATAATGAAGCACGCCGCGAAGCTGGTTTAACAGGAGTTGAAACATATGTAGCTGAAATGATTCATCGTCTTATCCCCGAACATACTGATATCGGTATTGGTGCTGGGGAAACGATGACAGAAGGTGTATACCGAGCACTCCAAAAACATTTAAATAATAAGTTATATGAACGCCAATCACATATGCTAGAAGAGATTACAGAGCTTGATTTAACCGAAATTCATGATAAACATTGTAGGTTTTACTACGATGCTCTCTCTACAATTCATGAAATACCTAAAGTAGGAATGAGTGAGGAGTTACTTGGTTTTCCTGTCGTTTGGATCGGTATTAATGATAGATGGTATGGTGCAGCAAATATTAATATAACACTCGCATTAAGAAATGCTCTGCAACAAGCACTCCTTCATATTCAAAATGAAGAGATTCCTTATAAAGCTAATATGTTACCGGAATCATCCATTGTTTTATATAGTACGGATCCTGTTAGAGTAGCAATACAAGAAGAGGAAGAAATTCCAGGCGTACAGTCTTTACAAGTTGCTTTGCAAAATTTAACGGAAAACAACTTGTATCCATTCGTTTTTGATTTAGCTATTGAGTCATTTTTAAGAGACAACTTAGACGGTGTATATGGGGTATTAATTGCAAAGGAGGATGACCAATGACTCAAAACATACTACTTATAGGAGATGGCCTACTCACAGACTATGTACATGAACAATTGTGTAAGCAATATTCACTCATCCGCCAGCATACAATTACAGAAGCTCTCCCTGAAAACATTCATCTTGCTCTCGTTTTACATGACGGGTCTCCTTCTTCCGTACATCGTGATGCTGAGCTTATCTTTCGCTCAAATAATATTCCGTGGCTTCGCGCGTTTACTTCGTTTGGTGAAGGTATTATCGGTCCTTACGTGAAGCCTCTTACAACTGGATGTTCCCACTGCGCTGATGGACGCCGGTTTATAGCTGGCTTTGATCAAAAAGAAATGTGGGAACTACAACGAAAATATGCATTAAAAGCAGAGAACGTGACGAGGCGTGATGTACGCGCCACCCAAAATGGAATGTTACAAATGTGCCAGCTCATTCATGCTGAAACAGAGAAAATATTAGCTCATGGATATTCTTCTTTAGAAAGCGAACTCATTTTACTGGACTTACAAACGTTACAATGTACCCGGAATTCGTTTCTTCCAGACCCTCTCTGTCCGGTATGCAGCAATTTGCCTGACGATACAGCAGATGCAGCGCAAATTTCTTTACAACCAAGTTTGAAAACGAGTACTGAAACGTATCGCTGTCGTTCCATTCATGAGCTAAACACATTTTTAACGAGAGACTATTTAGATTACCGGACTGGTATTTTAAACGGCCAAATGCAACATTCTTTATTACCGTTTGCTGATGTCATTATAAACATGCCGTTACTGTTTGGAAATGAAGGTGTCGCGGGCCGGACTCATTCATTTGCACTTAGTGAAGCAACTGCTATTTTAGAAGGATTAGAACGCTATTGCGGTATGTCGCCTCGTGGAAAAAAAACAAATGTACATGGCAGTTTTCGTGAGCTAGAAGATATTGCACTGAACCCCCTCACACTTGGTGTGCATACAAATGAACATTACAATCGTGATAGTTTTCCATTTAAGCCGTTTGATCCTGATTATGAGCAAAACTGGGTATGGGGATATTCTTTATTACAAAACCGACCACTTCTAGTTCCAGAATCAATCGCTTATTATAGCCTTGGTCATAGAGATGCTTTCGTGTATGAAACATCAAATGGATGTGCAATTGGTGGTAGTTTAGAAGAAGCAATTTTTCACGGCATTTTAGAAATTGTAGAGCGTGACGCCTTTTTGCTCACTTGGTATGCCGAATTACCTCTTCCCCGTCTCGATCTTAGTTCAGCCAATGATACTGAATTGCAACTAATGTTGGAACGCTTACGCACAATTACTGGATATGAATTATACGTTTTCAACGCGACGATGGAACATGGTATTCCGAGCATATGGGTCATTGCGAAAAATACAAGGCAAGATGGTATGAATCTCGTCTGTGCTGGCGGCGCACATATGGAACCAATTCGAGCTGTAAAAAATGCAATTCATGAAATAGCGGGCATGTTACTTATAACAGATGAAGAGCTTGAACAAAAAAGAGAGAAATATGAAAACTGTTTACAAGATCCATATCTTGTTTCGCAAATGGAAGACCATAGTATGTTGTACGGATTGAAAGAAGCGGAAGAACGTCTTCACTTCCTTTTACGTGATGATGCTCCAGTGCAAACGTTCCAAGAAATGAATGCATTACAATCATTTGATATGGATTTAACATCTGATCTTCATCAACTTTTAAACAGGTTACATCAATCTGGACTTGAAGTAATTGTTGTAGATCAAACGGTCCCCCTTATAAAAAAGAACGGCTTACATTGTGTAAAAGTAATTATTCCAGGCATGTTACCGATGACGTTCGGTCACCATCTCACTCGGGTTACAGGACTGGATAGAGTGTATACCGTACCGATGACACTTGGATATTGGGCTGAGCCTTTAACGAATGAAAGTTTAAATCCACATCCGCATCCGTTTCCATAATTCATAGTGAGGGGGAAATTTGATGCAACCTGATACTTTTTTACATCATCTCCATTTTTCTATTAATGAAATTATGTCGTCCGATAAAGAGATTGACTGGGAAGACGCACCACTTTCTTATAAATTATATCGAAATTTACCAGTAATCCCTCTCTCTTTAGAAATCCCATTAACTTTGCGGAATTCTTCTACTAAACCTAACTTAGAGGAAATCGGTCATTATCTTTGGTACTCATTTGGTTTAACACAATTATGTCAGCCTACTACTAACCTAGAAAATAATAAAACAACGACTCTATTTCGAAGATTCATCCCTTCTGGGGGTGCTTTATATCCAAATGAATTATATATGTATTTAAAAATTGATCATTATCCAGACGGCATTTACCATTACGACGCCGCGCACCACCGTCTTATCTTACTTCGTGAAGGAAATTTTGATTCTTATCTTACAGAAGCACTCGGCAATCGTTGTAACATACATTCTTGTTTTGGTGCTGCATTTGTATCCACTATGTTTTGGAAAAACTTCTTTAAATACAATAACTTTTCGTATCGTCTTCAAGGATTAGATAGCGGTGTTCTCATCGGGCAATTACTTGAATGCGCAAAACAATTTGGTTATACAAATGGTGTATATTTTCAGTTTCTAGATCGGGCAATGAATCATTTACTTGGACTGTCAGAAGGTGAAGAAAGTGTGTATGCTGTTATTCCTTTAAGTACAGAACCGAATACAGATTGGTTTCATGATGATCATCGTAAAAATAAAACCGTTACTTCTCATGACTTGTTGCAGCAAATCCCGCCGTTAACACATGAGCATTTCGTTCGCTCAAAATATGTAGATGAATATCCGATGATAAAAAAAATAAACGCGGCTTCTATGATTGAATCAACAGAACACTTCCAAACATTTACCCGTGAAGAACGACAACAATATAGTGCACACGCTATGCAGCTACCTAAAGTGGAACGTTTATCATATGATTTTTTACAACTTTGTAAAAAACGATATTCACCTGATTCTGACTTCATTTTAACGAAATGGGATGCAGCCGAGCTCGCTACTTTACTACAAGAAGCGAGCCTCTCCTTCCCTTATTACAACGACCTTGATGGCAAATATTTAAATGAAAACGCACGAGTCTCACTATATGGATGTTTTTATAACGTAAAAGACATAGAAAACGGCGCTTACGCTTATAACAGTAGGACACATTCCATACAGCCAATTCGGTACGGAGACCTTCGTTATTCTCTGCAATCTAGTATGACGATGGATAACGTAAACCTTTTTCAAGTACCACTTTGTCTACATGTAATCGGAAATAAAGATTACTATAAAAATAAATTAGGTTATAGAGGATATCGAATTCATCAAATGGAAGCTGGCATGCTCGTTCATAAACTCGTTTTAGCTGCGACCGCTATGGGGATGGGCGGGCATCCGTTACTAAGTTTTGATACAAATTCATGCGATCAATTGTACGGGATTGATGCCGGAAATGAAACTTCACTCATTCAAATTCCGGTTGGGGCGTATCGAGCGCGAAATTGGCTAAAAGGGTCCTTGCATAATTAGAAGCACGCCGATTAATGGCGTGCTTTTTTTAAAGGAGTTAAATTATTAAAAGCGAAATAAATACATATTCTTATATAAAAGGAGAGTTTGAATTGAGTATTTTACAAAGGTTAATCGAGCAAGCGAAAAATCCTCACGGGACAATTGGTTCCTCTATGCTTTGCATTATGAATGCTGCGCATACGAGACTAACAAATTGGGCTTTACAAAAAATACATATACGTGAAAATGCAGTTATTTTAGATATTGGTTGTGGGGGTGGTAAAACCATACAGACTCTTTCAAAACGAACTCCGCTTGGGAAAATATACGGGATCGACTACTCCAATCAAGCTGTTGAAAACTCAAAGAAAGCAAATATGAAGGATGTCAAAGCAGCGAAAGTAATTATTCATCAAGCAAGCGTCTCCTCTATTCCATATCATCCGGACTTCTTTGATCTCATTACCGCTTTTCAAACCCACTACTTTTGGCCTGATGTTGAGAATGATATGAAAGAAGTATTTCGCGTCTTAAAACCGAATGGATCCTTTTTACTAGTCGCTGAAACTTTCAAAATCCAATATCATATGGATAAATTTAAGACGACCGAAGAATTAGTAAACCTTTTTTATGAGACGGGATTTACAAGCGTGAAATGTTACGAAGAAAGAGGGTGCCTTTGTTTAATAGGAAATAAGTAAAAAAGCAGACCTTTCAAGGTCTGCCTTTTTTACTAGATTACTTTAAAAATACTCTTAATTTGTCTTGCAAATAACCAGTTTTTCGTACCGTAGTTATCATTTAGACTATCTAAATTAATAGCTTTCCCGTTAGAAAACTTTAGTTCTAACGTTGTATTTTTGTCATTTGTTTTTAAGTTGCTATTTGTAATGTCATCATACTTTAATTTTTCAATCTCAATATACTCTTCCTTCTCTTCTCCGATAACGACGTGATCTTGGAAGAAGAAGAATACTTCTACTTTCTTACCGAAACAAAATACGTTTTTCGTATAAATTAATGTCGCGTTATCAAGTCCGACACATACTTCTTTCATCTCTTCAACAACGCTTCCTAAGTCTTCTTCGTTTCTTGCATTTGATTCAGCAATCCATTCTTCGATTGTATTCATGTTAATTGCCATACTGTGCCCCCTGGTTCGTTTATTGCTTTATTAAAAAATAAATACTATATGACAATATAAGCGATACGTACTATGTTTTCAAGGGCGAACGGTATATTCACAATAAAGTGAAACTTTAATTAGTGGAGGTTTTCTTCATCCCCCACTGATTATCAGCCCTCACTAATCGGGCTCTTACTGCCCGCAAATAGCGGGATAAAGTTAAATTTCAAAGTAATCTACTAGGGGCACCGATTTTATTATATTTTGAACGTTTGAACGAGACATTCTTCATCATCGATTAACTGTGTTTTTTCATCAAATTCGATGTTTAGCTCCCTATATACTTTCTTCCAAAAAGAAACAGCTGGTACATTTTTCACAAGTTCGATAACGAAATATTGTCCTCGTTTCTCTTTTAGTACATTCTCAATAACTTGTTTACCGATTCCTTTCCCCTTGTACTGATTCAATATAAAAATGTCATTTATGCTAAAGTCATTTTCTTTTTTCAAGTATGGACGTTCCAGTAGTAATAAAAATCCTACAATATCATTGTCACTTTTAATAAAATACGGAGTGATTCCATCATTTACCCAAAACATATGCAAATCTTCGTATTCAAAAAATCCATTTGCTCCAATCTTTATATTAGGAGTGAATGTAGAGAGGTCATGAAGATATAGTGCGTACAAATTACGTAATATTTCTTTTTCTGATTCTTGAACTGTTTGAAGTGTTACAAACATTTTTAATAATCCCCTTCCCTATATGTAACTGTTTCTCCCTCTTTATTATTCGCTAAAAAAGTTTACCTACCTTTGCAAAAAAAATAGCACTTAAAAAAGTGCTATTCCGCTCTCCTTGCTGCTTGTTGAATTGGATCCCAAACGCTGTTATATGGTGGAGCGTAACTTAAGTCGACATCTTCTAAATCGTGAATACTCATTTTATTGAAAAGTGCCATCGCGATAACATCAATACGTTTATCTACGCCCTCTTCTCCAATTACTTGACCGCCTAATAATTGTTTCGTATCGGCGTGATATAGTAATTTCAAGTGAAGTGGCGAAGCACTCGGATAATAGCCTGCCATATTTGTTGAATCTACTTTGACCGTCTTATACGGGATGTTTAGCCCTTTCGCTTCTTTTTCATTTAAGCCTGTTCTTGCGAGCGTCAGATTCATAAATTTAATAATGCCCGTACCTAACGTACCTTTAAATGCTCTTCGTTTATCAACCATATTGAGTCCGGCAAGTCGCCCTTGTTTATTCGCAGTCGTTCCGAGCGGGATATGATCATGAGTTTCCTTTATAACATGGTAATGCGTTGCACAATCACCAGCAGCGTATACGTCTTGTACATTCGTTTGCATATAAGCATTTACTTCAATTGCACCTTTATGAGTTTTACGTATATTTGTCCCTTCAAGAAAATCAGTATTTGGCTGTACACCGACAGATACTAAAACGAGATCTGTTTTATACGTACCTTTATCTGTTTCAATTTGTTCCACTCTTTCTTTTCCTTTAAATGCTTTCACATTTTCATTCGTTAAAATTTCAATATTGTGTTTATCTGCTTCTTTATGTATATATTCAGCCATATCTGCATCATAAATCGTACCGATATGATCATTTCGCTCAATCATTCTTACTTTCTTACCAAGTTCGACGAATGTTTCTGCCATCTCTAGTCCAATTGCACCGCCGCCAATAATAGTTACATCCTCAACTTTATTCGTTTCTAGCGTTTTTAATATGCGCTCAGCATCCGGAATTGTTTTTAAAAGATGAACGCCTTGCAAATCTCGCCCTTCCCATTCTGGCATAACAGGACGCACTCCAGTCGCAATTAATAAACGGTCATACGGAAATTCAAAAACATCTTTCGTCTCCGTATGCTCTGCGTACACCATTTTCTTTTCCGTATCTACTTTCGTTACTTCATGACGTACTTTCGCATCAATTCCATATTTATCACGAAACGTCTTTACATCGCGTGCAATTAACTTTTCAGTAGAAGCAATAACACCACTAATCACATACGGTAATCCGCACTGAGCGTATGAATAGATTTCACCTTTTTCTAACGTTACAACATTTGCAGTTTCATCGTTTCTAACAATTTGCATTGCTGCACTCATACCTGCTGCATCTCCGCCAATAATGACATAGTTCACTTTACCACTCCTTCTTTTTTACATACTCTTTACGATTTCCATATTTTATAGAAATAACACCTACTTCCATTGTAAAGAAATAGAATTCTATCTACAAATTTGGTGCACAAACCTATGCATGAATAGGTATCCGTCGTGTCTTATAAACAAGATGTTTAATATGCTATAACAGTAACTATTGAAAGTAGGTGAAACATACATGTGCGCCGGCCTTCTCGCTCAAACTCCAGAGGAACCGCAAGAACCGAAAGCCGCCATGCCACTTGATCAAGAATTTTCTATTAACGCAACATTATACAGCGCTCGTGCTTGGTTATCTAATGATGAGACTTTCGCACAAACGATTTGGAAAGGCTCTCGCTTTGCTTCAGCATCACACGCTGGCAAGTCCATCTTACCAATCGGTACTGTTAAAATTTTGAACTTATCTGATGATACAATAACAGTTACTGCATCATCAGAAAAAGATGATACTCTCAAAATAGTCGTACCGCCTCATTCTGAAGGTGTTTTAACATCTAGTGCATTATCTGATGTGCAAGCAAGTACATCAGGAGGAGCAAGCAAAGTCACATTCCTCTTTCATATCTTTTTCTCAAGGGATCCTGGTCCAGCTAAATAACCATAGAAAAGGTACAGCTATGCACTGTACCTTTTTCACGTGTTTATTCTCTTGATTTGATCAATTCAACATTATAAGTTTCAATATCTGTTAGCTTTCCTGTAAAATACGGATTTTCTCTATACCAAGACTGTTTTGAAAAATACGCTTGCATATCTTTCGTTTGAAACATATGTCCATGTCTTGCGTATATTTCGTTTCTTGCTATTTTCAATTGTTCTTTCGATAAATATGTTAAGTCCGTACTCGTTAATTTTCGAATATCACTATCAGGGAAGATGAAACCATTATATACATACCCAGTCGTAGGCGGAGTAACATTGTAAACAACTGTTTTTTCTATACTTTTCTTTTGGAATGGAAGATTATAAGCCGACAGTGCCGTTACCGTTTCTACCTTTGTCGTTTCCCTGCCGTTTTCTCCATTTCGTTCTAAATAAATCGCCGCACTTCCATCAGTCGCTATCGGTCCCCACATAATTTCTTCTCCGGTCAACGCTGTAACTGGCTTTTGATTCACGTATAATGTCGCACCAGATTCATTCGTTTGAACTGTAATATATTGCCCTTGCAACGTTAAATCTACCGTTACATTATTTTGACTTTGTTTCATAAGTACAACCTTTTCCTCACGTGATAGTTTTACATAGTCATTTTTATATTCAGATTGAAATACTTGAGTTCCAGGAAGAAACGGTCCATATTGCTTCTCAAACTTTTTGTCATTTGTCTTATCAATTTCTTTTCCGTTCAATTTTAAAGATGTACCTTTTTCATTTGTAAGCAGAGTCGTATAATACGTCTTTGCTTTCAATTTATACCGATCAAATAAAAAGAAATGTTTCCCATCTTTCGTTAAAGAAAAATCTGCTCTTTCTATTCCATCCCCTTGTTTTTCACCTTGCCTCAAATATTCTTTCAATTCATTCACATAAGATGGATTTTCTTTTATATATGAAAATAGAGGCGTTAAACTCTCTCTCGTTACAATAACGGCTGGATCATCTGTCGTGACGATCTCAGCTAATTTCTCCCCGTCCCTCTCTTGTAAAACAGTAATAATTCTCTCTACTTGCGATGATTGTGAGTAATATGAAGATCCATACGCATATAATCCGCCCCATACTATAATAAAAAATGTTAAAAGTGTAATTCCAATTATTGTCCCTTTGCTCATTTTCTGCTTCTTTACTACAGGATCCCGCCTCTTCGTCCCGCAGTTTTGACAAAATTGCACACTGTCTTCAAAATGAGTCCCGCACTTTGTACATACATTCATCCATTCAACCACCTTTTCGTTAGAAGCCTGTTAATCCCCCGATAAAGGTTTGGATTATCGTTTTAATGTAAGACCAAAACACGATAAACGTTGCAATTCCGATTAAAACATTTGCGATAATAAGTGTGTAAACAGGATCTACTCCGCCGTTGTCTAGTTTTAATATAGCTACAATTATACTAATTCCCATATATGTTGTAGCCAGCCCTAATAAGATTGGTAAAAAAAAGATCAATAGGAAACTAAATAGAAAAGAAAGAACTAGTATAGCAATAGCTGGCGTCGCTATCGTCCCCCATATACCGAATGCTTCAAGAAAAGAAAAAGATGATTTCATCATCTTACCACTTACAAAAATAATAAATCCGACAAATAAAGTTAAAATTAATAAAAAGAAAAAGACCATTACAGATTCTCCAAAGAAAGTAGGAGTAGCTATATCTGGCACTAATGTCCTTGTAACAGTCGCCGCTGCGCTCATCATTCTATAAAAAATACATGCTCCTAAAAAGCAAATAAGCACAAGACTTACAATTCCATTTCGCACTTCAATATTTCCACTTTCCATAATGGCCGATGGTGATTTAAAAGCATTTTTAAAGAACTGAAAATAGCCACTTGCAAATTGTTTCACTTGCTCTACCGTTTCATTCGGACGAGTTTCCTTTACTCGTGCCGGGCGCGATAGCTGCCCTTCTTCCTGCCCACCACTCGCTACCACTTCTTCCGTTAACGAATGTCCACAATTTCCGCAAAACCTTGCTTCCGCTGCATTTTCAGTATTACATGCCGGACATTTCATTCTCTCATCCCTCCTTAAGCATATACCTTATAGGGTGTTACAAATTCAATATATGACTTTGTACATAAAACATGACTACAAGAAAAAGAATATGAAATCCTTCTTTTAAACGAAACTATGTGTGCTAGTAATATAGAAAAATAATGTTATTATGAAACAGAGCAAATAAAGTGAAACTTTAAACAGATTGGATGAAGACAGTGGAATTTGTAAACTCGATTTTTCAAACACTCCTTACAAGTGTGATCCAATTATTTTCTTTAATTGGTGTCATCATTGTAATTGGATTTATATTAGGTTATTTAGAATCTCTCACACGAACGTATTGGTCGAGAGCTTTTGGTAGGAAAGGCTTTCTTTTAACCGCGTGGATTGGTGTTCCCGTTCATGAGCTTGGACATGCAATTATGTGTCTATTATTTCGTCATAAAATTGTAGCAACGCAGTTTTTCCCAACAGATACAAGTCAGGGAGCTTTAGGTTACGTACAACATCAATACAATCAAAAAAGTATATACCAACGAATCGGTAATTTCTTTATCGGCATCGGTCCTATTATTTCTGGTATTACTGCCTTAATACTTTTAATGCGCTATTTCGTACCAGCGTCATATTCTTTATTTAATACGAATCTCGAAACAACTGTTGCATCGACTTCTATTAACTTAGACATGATCCAAAACATGTTTTTATCAACATTCTTTTTATTAAAAAGTCTATTTACAATGAGCAATTTATTGACTCCTTCATTTTGGTTATTTTTATTTATCGCTATTTGTATTTCCGCACATATCGCTTTAAGTAAACCAGACATTAAAGGATCAATAGACGGCGTCATCGTCATGTTTATCTTATTATTTTTATTCAATATAATAGCGGGACTGTTTCAGTACGATAGTAACCAACTAATCGGTAAAATGATGAAGTATAATATGTATCTCATTGCATTTTCTAGTGTAGCGCTTCTTTTCTCTTGTATTTCTACACTTGTTAGTTTTGGGTTTTATAAAATGAGAAGAGGGCGTTCATTGTGAACGTCCTCTTCTCTCCTTAAATAATTATTTATCAGCTTTAATAAGTTATTGAATCGGAATAGGTGGTCCAATTTTTTTGTTTTCTTTCCCCGAATACGGTACAAGTGAATATTTTCCCACCGCTACATTTATTCCATCAAATCTACTAAAAGAAATACCGCCATCTTCATTCGATATAACCACCTCTTTAAATGTATGTGCTTCCCCAGATTCTGATTCGATTTTAAAATAAATATCTTCATTTGTACTTTGTGGCACATCATAATAAATCGTTGTGGAAATCGGCGTAGAAACTACTTTGTTAACAGTTACTTTATTGCCATCGTATAAAGCAATTGTTTCATTTAAATCAAACGTCCGCTTCTCTTTCATCAACTGAGCTTGTGATACTTCAATAGCAAATATCCATGGTTGCTCAATTACAGTATCTCTGTTGAATGTATCATAAGTAATTTCGATTTGAAGTTCATCAGTTTGTGGCATTTCACTTAACTCGATACCACCGTAAATTGTAAACATAGAATCATTTACTTCAATTGATTGTGCATCCTTTGTATTAGAAAAGTCACGCCCATTTATTCGTACCTGTGGAATTAAATATGTTTGATAATCAAATTTCACACCCTTCGCTGGCTCAAATGTTGAACTGATGAATAATTTATTGTCATCCACTAATACCTCATTTAACGTCAGTTTACCGTATTTATTTTCAGCAGTTTTCCCAATAGCCATTTTATAGGGAGAATAGTCAAGTGGTTGCTGTTTATCAATATATTTTTCAATCAATCCCGCAATAAATGGCATATTTGCTAAAGATGTTTGTCCAAGTGGCACTGTAATACTGACAATTAACATGCAAGCTGCTGCGACCCCGAACCATTTTTTTGTTTTTTTATTTTTGCGTAGCTTATTTTTCACACGTTTTTCCCACTGCTTTTCCTCTATTTTGGTTAAGGGAGTCTCCTCAAACTCTGTGATATCTAGCTGAATATCATTTAACTCTTTATAAATAGACATGCCCTCACACTCCATTTTTAAAAATAAAAATCTGTTTGAGCTTTTTTCGTCCGCGTGACAGTTTGTTATGAATCCATGATTCTTTCACGTTAAGATGGGAAGCAATTTCACGAGACGGTACACCTTCTAAATAATACTTTTCAAAAATGTTCCGCTCTGTTGCTGACAACTCACTAAGCAATTCCTGTACGTCTAAGAAGTCATTTTGTTTTCTTTGTTCTTGATACAGACGATCATTAATCTCTGTACAGACAGTTTGTTGCTGATTTCTCGCATTTTTCCGCTGATAATCAATTGCCCGATATTTAGCAATGGCTGCTATCCATTGTTTAAACGTATTTTTACTTGAATCAAATGAATCGATATGAAACCAAATGGCTAATAATACATCATCTAAGCATTCTTCATAATCTTGCTGATTACTCTGTACATATCTTTTAATAATCACGCTTAGTAAACCGCCGTATGTTTGAATAATAAACGTAACGCTTTTCTCATTACGCTTTTTAATTTGTTGCACAACATTTTCTTCCGTTATCTTCAAAGGTAGACCTCCTTGTCCTGCTAATTGGGTACCTACTTTCTAATACGAATAAAAATCAATAACCCTATCACCATTTTTTAATATTACAAACATAATTTCATCACTATATATCTTGTATACAATGAGAAGAGCTAGTCCATTTTGAACTAGCTCTTCTCATCAGTTATTTCTCTTATAATCACAATGCTCAACCGGAACACGAGCATGCCCTTCTTCATCCGTACACCATGACTGTGACTGAAAGGCAAGAAAAATACCAATCCACTCTTCCTTCTTCTCAAAGTGAATCAATATCCCACCGTCTTGCCATTTGCCATCATCACCTTGCCATTTCTCTACATTCCCTTGATTCATATGAATATCGTGTATACCGTTTCCAGGTGTAAAATGAAAATACGAATCCGGAACCTTTTCTTCTGGTCCCCACCTTTCACCAAACGCATAAATAATTGCTTTCTCATCTATTGCTCGTTTTATATAACGTTCTATTTTCTCATTTAAATCATTATCAGATCCCGATTTTTCAGCAGGTAAAGGAATCATTTGCTTTGAATCAAATAAATTACCTCTTACATAATCTAAAGCTACTTTCGGCTCATTGTTTTTCACTTCTGTAAACCCAAACGGTAATGTCGGTAAAATGTGAATAGCTTCCGAATCAATATGTTCGCTTGCAAAATATAAAACTTCTGACGGATAACTTTGCGACTTTACGTTAATTGCAATACGATAATCTACTTCTGCTTCGCCTTGTAAATGAACTTGATAATGAGGTGTTTTCCCTTTTCCAATCTTAGATTGTACAACTGTACCTTTTAACACGCCGTAGTTTTTTAGGGGCATACATTTCATCTCCTATTCATTTAGTAGAAGCTTTTCATATTTAAAACATTATCCAATCATAAAAAAAATCCTCCTATGCTAGGAGGATTTTTAATTTCTCAACATATACCAAACAATAACCTCTACCACTACAAGTAACACCGCACCAAAGATCATAAACGTCGTCTTCTTTAATAGTTCATTTTCACGATACGGGATATTACATAAGTACGCACCTAGTGTAATCCGTGATGGACAAGCGATTGTCGCTACTGATGATGCGGTGTTTTGTAGTGTTGTGACGTATTGCCACGGAAGTGCTACGTTTTGGGCTGTTTGCATTTGTAGCTTTATAAACATCGCATTTGATCCTGCGTTACTACCTGTTAAAAAGCCGCCGATTCCCCCAATAAACGGAGCAACGAAAACGAAAAATGTCCCAAATGTTTCACCAGCTGTTTTTGCGAGTAATGAATGCATACCAGATGCACCCATTAGTTCTGAAATGGCGATGAACATCGTCGTTGTAATTGCGAATGGAATCCATTGTCTTATCGTTTGCGAGAGTGATTGTTTCATAATATTAGATGGAATGCGGAAGAAAATAATTGTAAATAAACAAGTCATGGCGAGCCAAAACCCTGGCGAATATAGTAACTCTAGTTTGTAAGAGTATGATTTTAAATCGAGAACTGCATATGACCTAAGAAAATCATGTAATGCTGGAACGAGGCGAGAAAGTAAAATACAAACTGTTAAGAATATATAAGGGCTAATAATTTTTATAATAGATACTTCTCTCTCTACAGCCGCAGCATGTTCTGTTATAAAGTTTTGCTCACTTTTCCCTTTTAATTTAATGATTAGAAAGCCAAATGTAATGGTAACGATAGAACTTAATATCCCTGCTAGTTCCACACTTACGTATGCGTTAGAAAGATAGATTCCGAGAGAAAATAATAGAAAGAATCCTATCCCTTCCTTCCACTTTTCTATAACTGCCTGCCAGCCACCAACAACGTATAAAGAAAGGAAGATAAAATATGCGAAAATCGGGATGCTTAATAATGCTGTATTTGTACCAAGAGTTGTGAGCGGCATGTTAATAAGCTGAGAACCGATAATCGTACCCGTTGCCATCGCGCCCCATGAACTTGCAAGTAAACCGATAAACGATAGTAGCACAGCTTGAAACGGTTTATAACCGAGCGAAAGAAAAATAGGTGCTGCGACCATAAAACCAATTCCGAATCCACTCACTGATTCAATAAGTGGACAAATACCAAAACACATAAGAAGCATTTGTAGTAAGCGATCGTGCGTAACTTCTTCTAGAAAACGCGCTACTTGATCGATGTATCCCATTTTGTTCATGAGGTGAAATAAAAAAATACCGAAAAATAAAACGTATCCGACAATAAAACAAATTAACCACCCTTTAATTGTTGCGTGTACAGTTTCACTTATCCCTAATTGAAACGTTGGCGAAAGTAAAACGATTCCAACAGAAACGGCATAAGAGATTAATGAGGCTCTTAATGACGTTTGTTTAAACAAAAACAAACAAATAAAAATCATCATAATCGGGATAAGTGCCAACAATATGGCCATGCTATCATCTCTTTTCGTAAAAATTGCAATTTTTAACTATTATATAACAGATGTTATGATTTTCAATTATTTTTATAACAGATTTAAAAAAGGAGCTGCTTGGCTCCTTTTTTGAATAACTAATATTTTATCTTTTATCCTGAAAAACCGTCTGCTGTCCAATCATTTTTTCTAGTACAACAAACACAATATAAGCACATATTACTTGCAATACAATATTCCCAAGTTTTATTAATTCAAATGAATGGATCCATTGGAATAATTCACTTAATAATACAATCGAAACGATACTAAATAGTTCTATACTAACCGAAAATATACATACTTCTAAAATAGATTGCTCTTGTATTCGATTTAATTGGGAAAAGATGAATACATATCCTAAAAACAGAGCCATCAACTCTATTTTCGTCATGCTAATGAGCCAAGCGTATAATGGTACAGTTAAAAGAAGATATAATAGTTTACGTCTTAGCATGCCTTCTCACCCTCTAAGTTATAAGTATTTTCTGTATATTTTAACATTTATTACACAAAAGAAACAGAAGAGACTTAAGCCTCTTCTGTTTCTTTTACTGCATGTATTAACTCACAAATTTCTTCTCGCTTTTCATTTTCTAACAGCTCAATGACTTTACTTCCAACGACAACGCCGTCACATATTGTAATCATTTCTTCAATTTGTTCTCGTGTTGAAATACCGAATCCTGCGACTACTGGTAAGTGGACGTGTGCTTTTACTTTTTCTAAGTAACTACGAATCTCATCTTTAAAGTTTTGACGTACTCCCGTTACGCCCGCTACTGTAACGGCGTAGACGAATCCTTGTGATTCACTCGTAATTTTTTCGATTCGTTCAATAGGGCTCGTTACGGTAACGAGTGGAATTAAAGCGATATTCGCCACGCGAAGGAGCGGTGCAATAATGTCTTGTTCTTCATACGGTAAGTCTGGAACGATAATACCGTCCACCCCTGCTTCAAGACAGCTCTCAATGAAACGTTCCTTTCCGAATGCGAGTACTGGATTTAAATATGTCATAAGTACAAATGGAATTTGAACTTCTTGCCTCACCTCTATTAATGCTTGAAAAATACCTTTCAATGTTACACCGCTATCTAATGCTCTTTTTCCTGCCCTTTGAATAGTTGGACCGTCTGCGACTGGATCTGAGAACGGAATACCGATTTCAACGATGCTTGCTCCTGCTTCATCAAGAAAACGAATTCTTTCTTTTAACTTTTCAAGTCCACCATCTCCGCCCATTACATACGGAATAAATGCTTTCTTGCCATTTTCAAACGCTGCTATAATTTTTTCTACTCCCATTTTTTACACCTCTTCCATATAACGTTTTATACTCTCTACATCTTTATCACCGCGGCCGGATAAACAAATGACAAGTCCTTCGTCTTTCTTCATTTGCGGCGCTAGTTTTAAAGCGTATGCAACAGCATGTGAACTTTCTAATGCCGGGATAATCCCTTCTTTTTTCGTTAATAATTGAAATGCTTCTAACGCTTCTTCATCTGTAATGGAATGATAAGAAACGCGGCCAATATCTTTTAGCAAGCTATGTTCTGGCCCAACACCCGGGTAATCCAGCCCTGCCGAAATAGAGTGCGCTTCTTGAATTTGCCCTTCTTCATTTTGCAGAAGGTACATCATCGATCCGTGTAAAACACCGACACTTCCTTTCGTTAAAGTGGCTGCGTGCTTTTCTGTGTGAACACCTTTCCCAGCTGCTTCAACACCGTAAAGAGCAACTTCTTCATCGTGTACGAACGGATAAAACATTCCCATTGCGTTACTACCACCGCCAATACAAGCAACGACTGCTTCTGGTAATTTTCCTTCTAACGCTTCGTATTGCTTTTTCGTTTCTTTCCCAATTACACTTTGGAAATCACGAACAATTTGCGGGAATGGATGTGGCCCGAGAACTGATCCCATAATGTAGTGCGTATCGTGTACATGTGAAACCCAGTAACGAAGCGCCTCGTTTACCGCATCTTTCAACGTGCCGCTACCTGCCGCTACGCTTTCTACTTTCGCTCCGAGTAATTCCATTCGGAACACGTTTAATTTTTGTCGTCTCACATCTTCTTCTCCCATGAAGATGACGCATTCTAAACCGAAAAGTGCACATACAGTAGCTGTTGCAACTCCGTGTTGTCCTGCTCCTGTTTCAGCGACAACTTTTTTCTTACCCATTCTTACCGCAAGAAGTGCCTGACCAATTGTATTGTTAATTTTATGAGCTCCCGTATGATTCAAATCTTCACGCTTTAAATAAATCTTTGCTCCGCCGCAATACTTCGTCATATTTTCCGCAAAATAAAGCGGTGTTTCTCTTCCAACATACGTTTGTAAATAATGATCTAATTCCTTTTGAAACGCTTCATCTTGCATCGCTTCTTTATATGCTTCTTCTAGTTCTAATACGGATTGCATTAATGTTTCTGGAACGTATCGTCCTCCGTATATACCGTAATGACCTTTTTCATCTGGATATGCGTAGTTCATTTTGAACACTCCTTCGCTTTTTTAATAAATTGTTTTATTTTCTTTAGATCTTTCTTTCCTTCTGTCTCTACTCCGCTGCTCACATCGATCATATATGGCTGAACGGTTCGAATTGCTTCTTCTATATTAAGGATGTTTAATCCGCCAGCTAATATCGTTTTCTCTCGCAACTCGTTTGGCATATGTGCGAGTAACTCCCATGAGAATGTCTTTCCGTTTCCTCCGTGGAACTTTTCTTTCGGGCTATCAAATAACAGATAATCTGTATCGTATTTTTTCGCATATTCAATATCTTTCTCTAAAGCTACTCCTACCGCTTTTATAGACGGAATATTCAATCTCCTAATTTGATGATTGTCTTCATCCCCATGTAGTTGCACATGCGTTAACCCGCACTCCTCTGCAATTTTCTGGATCACTTCGACTGATTCATTTACGAAAACACCTACCTTGAAAACGTGGGCTGGAATTTCCCCAATAATTTCTTTCGCTTGTCCTGGAGTGATTTTCCGCTTACTTTCTGCAAAAACAAATCCAATTGCATCTGCTCCGTATTCGCAAGCATGTTTTGCTGTTTCAACATCAGTGATGCCGCAAATTTTCACTTTCATATGTTCACCTTACAGTCTTCGAAAAAGTTACTTATAGAAGATGATGTCATAAGTGCTTCTCCAACTAATACACCTTTTGCACCAGCTCGTTTGACGCGAATAATATCTTCTTTTGAATGAATGCCGCTTTCACTAATCCAAAGTAGGTTTTCCTCATTCAGTCGTTTTCCGAGCTTTTCAGTTTGGCTTAAATCTACTTCAAATGTTTTTAAATTACGGTTGTTAATACCGATAACGTGCGGATTTAATCGGATTGCAATTTCTAATTCCTGTTCATCATGAACTTCAACAATCGCTTCTAATCCTTTTTCTAGCACGTAGTTATAAAGCTCGTTTAATTTCTCTTTTGACAATGCTGCAACAATTAATAAAATAAGATCTGCACCAGCTTCATACGCTCTATCAATTTGGATTTTATCGATTATAAAATCTTTACATAAAAGCGGAATGTTACTTTCTGCTCTTGCCGTTTGTAAGTCGTGAAACGACCCTTTAAAAAATTGACCGTCTGTTAAAACCGAAACTGCTCCAGCACCGCATTCTTCATATGTTTTCACTTGTTTTGGCACATCAACGTGTAAATTAATATCGCCTTTTGATGGAGACGCTCGCTTTACCTCTGCTATTACAGTAAACCGCTCTAAAGCTTTTACAAGTGAGTGTGTTTTCCTTTTTTCTTTCACTGGTGAATATGTTTCATATAACTCCGCAACTTCTACTTTCTTTTGCTCTACAATTTTGTCTAAAATCGTCCCCATTTTAATTCACCCTTTCTAATTTTTCATGGCTTGCTGCAATTAATAAGTTTAGTTTGGCTAATGCTTTTCCAGAGTCAATGCTATGTGCCGCTAGTGTAATTCCTTCTTCAATCGTTTCTGCTCTTCCATTTGCGAAAAGGGCTAGACCTGCATTTAATAAAACAGTATCGCGATAGACACTCTTTTCTCCGCTTAATACTCCGAGCGTAATCTTTGCATTTTCTTTTGAATTCCCACCTCTAATTTCTTCATTTTTCACTCTTGAAAAACCATACTTTTCTGGATCAATACTCATTTCTACTATTTCATTATCTTTTAAAACGACGACATGATTTTCTCCCTGTAATGATGCTTCATCTAAAAAGCCACTTCCGTTTACGACGAGCGCTTGTTTTCTGCCAAGTTTCTGCAATACTTCCGCTACCGGCAATAACATATCTCGCTTATAAATACCGACAAATTGTGTTTCTAAATTAACCGGATTCGTCAACGGTCCAATTAAGTTAAAGATCGTCGGAACGTTTAATTCTTTTCTTATTTTCATAATGCGTCTTAATGCTGGATGCATCGCTGGTGCGAATAAGAAGGCAATACCTACATTCTCTAATAAATAGTCAATCTCACCCGGCGTACAGCTTATGTTTACACCGAGTTCTTCTAATAAATCGGCACTTCCTGTTTTACTAGAAACAGCGCGGTTTCCATGTTTCGCAACCTTTACACCAGCTCCGGCAAGTACAAATGCCGATGTTGTACTAATATTGAATGTTTGCGCACCGTCACCACCCGTTCCGCAATTGTCCATCGCGCCTTTTATATGATTTGAAAACGGTAATGCCTTTTCGCGAAGAGCACGAACGAGACCGTATATTTCTTCTGCTGTTTCGCCTTTCGCTTTCAGCAATACTAAGAAAGCTGCAACTTCACTTTCCAATATGTTGTCACTTAATAAAAGAAGTCCCGCTTCATACATTTCTTCTTCTGTTAAATGTTGTCCCTCTACTAATTTTCGAAGATAACTGTTCATACTCTCTCCTCCTCTTTCACTTCTGCTAAAAAGGCACGTATTAACTTTCCGCCTTCTTCTGTTGCAATTGATTCTGGGTGAAACTGTAATCCGAAGAGCGGATAATAGTTGTGACGAACTGCCATGATTTCTCCGTCATCCATCGCTGTCGCAAGTATGTCAAAACACTGCGGCAAACTATTTTGCACTGCGACGAGTGAATGGTAACGCATCGCTGTTAACGGCTGCGTTACGTACGAAAAGATTGACGTTCCGTTATGTTTCACACGCGATGTTTTTCCGTGTTTAATGCGCTCTGCTCTAACAATTTCTCCTCCAAATGCGGATATGATCGCTTGATGGCCAAGGCAAATCCCTAAGATGGGAACGTTCTGATAAAAATGACGAATAACATCGATACAAATTCCAGCATCTTCTGGTTTCCCAGGTCCTGGCGAGAGCACAATTCCTTTCGGCTTCATCTCCTCTAATTGTTCAATTGTTATTTGATCATTTCTTACGACAACAATTTCTTTCTCGTACTCGCCTAATAGTTGATACAAGTTATATGTGAACGAATCATAATTATCGATAAGTACAATCATTTCATAACCTCCAAAAGCGCTCTCGCTTTATTTAATGTTTCTTCATATTCAGCAACCGGGTCTGAATCGTAGACGATACCCGCTCCTGCCTGAACGTACGCTTTCTCGTCTTTTACAACCATCGTTCGAATTGCTAGCGCCATATCAAGGTTTCCTGAGAATGAAATATATCCAACCGCTCCGGCATATACATTTCTTTTTTCATGCTCTAACGTATTAATAATTTCCATCGCCCTTATTTTCGGAGCACCTGATACTGTACCAGCTGGTAAACAATACGCTAATGCATCAAATCCACTCGTTTGTTTTCGCAATATTCCGTAAACTTCAGATACAATGTGCATAACGTGAGAGTATTTTTCTACTTTCATATATTTATCTATCGTCACAGAGCCAATTTCACTTACTCTGCCAATATCATTTCGTCCTAGGTCCACAAGCATCATATGCTCTGCTCGCTCTTTCTCATTTCCTAACAGTTCTTTTTCGATTTCCTCATCTTCCTGCTTCGTTTTCCCTCTCGGCCTCGTACCAGCAATTGGGTTTGTCATCACTTTATCCTCTCTTACTGATAACAAACTTTCCGGCGAAGAGCCAAGTACAACATAATCTTGAAAATCGATATAGAACATATATGGTGATGGATTTGCAATTCGAAGTTTCCGGTATAATGCAAATGGATCTCCAATACATTCACTTTGCAAACGCTGGGATAATACAACTTGGAAAATATCTCCGGCCCGAATGTATTCTTTCGCTGTTTCTACCATTTCACAAAATTCTTTTTCAGTTATTGAAGAAGTGAATGATAATATTGATTGTATTTCACTTACTTCCGCTTCTTCTCCCTTTAGCACTTCCTCTTTGTATACTTGCAATCTTTCGTATACTTCTTCATAAGAAGCTGAATCGTCTTCCCTGCATACATATACAAATGACAACTTTTGGCGTAAATGATCGTAAACGGTAAACTCACGATATAGTAAAAGGTGTACTTCTGGAATATTTAATGGATCGTGTAAATCTGCTCCAATGTTTTCATACTGCCGAATGACGTCATAGCCAATATATCCAACTGCTCCCCCGCAAAACGGAAATGGACTGTCTACTTGCGCTGGTGCGATTACCTCTTCTAGCATTTGCAGTACGTTACCCTGCAGCTTTTCTTTTTTCCCATACATCATTCGCTCTACTTCTATACCAACGCTTTTCACTTCTCCATAAGGATTACACCCTAAGTAAGAATAGCGCCCTTTATCTTGATGAAGCTGCGAACTTTCTAATAAAAACTTTTTCTTTCCCTTCATACGTCTATATAAAGAAATTGGCGTAATGCTATCTCCTTCTTCTTCAGCAATTACTAAAAATGTGTTTCTTTGTTCTTTTTGCTTCATAAATTCCTCTTTTGTCATCATGCCTTTCACCTCACTCTGAAAAATAAAAAAGTCCCCTACATATCGAAATATGTAGAGGACGATAAATTTACCGTGGTACCACCTCAGGTTGGACGCAAAAGCATCCCGCTTTATTCAGGTACAAAATATATACCTTATCCTTGTAACGGCGGAACCCGGGTTGCCTACTGAAAATAATTGTTCAGCATACCTCTCGTAAGCCCATTCCGTATATGGCACCGCACCGGGCTCCCACCTGTCCCCGGCTCTCTGAAACGTCTCCAATATACGTACTCTTCTTACTTAAACGATTTAACATATTTAATTTTTTGTACACAAAAAGGGAGTACTCATCCTATAGAAAGGACGGGTACTCCCGTGGTGCCACCTTAATTCGTTACGAATGTAACGCACTTTGCCGTATCAAAAAATAATACGTGTCTCTTGTATCGATGAGATCATGTCGCCAAAGCCTACTTCTTTCGTTTCGGTTTGGAAGCTCCGAAGCCCATTCCACATCAATCCCATACTGATTCGCACCAACCATCAGCTCTCTGACATGTTCATCATGTGTACTCTTCTTCATCAACGCTTGCATTTTTTTAAGTTGCACTCATTATAGACCTAACTTTTTTCACAAGTCAATACTTTTTTCAAAAAAATATTTCTCCCTTCTTTCAATATTATATTGACAAAACAACGTGTTTTTATGTAAATATAATAAATACTCTATTAAAATTAAGGTTTTTTCGTCTGAAATTTATATATTAAAAAATTAAAATGATGTCAAAAAACGCTTACATTTCTGAAAATTCGTATTTCTGTATGGATTTTTCAGAATAATCATGATAGATTATAAATATGCATAACGCATCAAAAGACATGACAAAAGGAAGGGGAACTACATGAGTACGCAGATGTTAACTTTAACTTCTATCTCTATTTACATGCTCGGGATGTTAGTAATTGGCTATTTCGCCTACAAACGAACATCCAACTTAACAGATTATATGCTTGGCGGGCGTACACTAGGCCCCGCAGTAACAGCATTAAGTGCTGGAGCAGCTGATATGAGTGGTTGGCTTTTAATGGGCTTACCCGGTGCAATGTTTAGCGTTGGATTAAGTAGTAGTTGGATTGCGATCGGCCTAACATTAGGCGCATACGCAAACTGGATCTATGTCGCTCCTCGCTTACGTACCTACTCTGAAATTGCAAACAACTCTATTACTATCCCAGAATTTTTGGAACACCGTTTCCACGACAAATCCCATATGCTACGCCTAGTATCTGGACTTGTTATTATGATATTTTTCACGTTTTATGTAGCTTCAGGATTTGTCTCTGGCGCTGTATTATTCGAAAATTCATTTGGACTCAATTACCATGTTGGTCTTCTTATCGTTGGTGGAGTTGTCGTAGCTTACACATTATTTGGTGGGTTTTTAGCTGTAAGTTGGACAGACTTCGTGCAAGGAATCATTATGGTAGTCGCTCTTATTCTTGTTCCAGTCGTAACAATTATGCACGTAAATGGACTTGGTCCAGCATTTGAAACAATTAAATCTATCGATCCGGCATTATTAGATATTTTTAAAGGTACTTCTGTATTAGGAATTATTTCATTATTCGCATGGGGCCTTGGTTATGTTGGACAACCACATATTATCGTACGCTTTATGGCAATTTCTTCTGTAAAAGAAATTAAAAGCGCACGACGTATTGGTATGAGCTGGATGATTTTTTCTGTTGTCGGAGCTATGTTTACTGGCCTTATCGGTATTGCGTACTATTCAAAAGCAGGTTTAAAACTTTCTGATCCAGAAACGATTTTCGTTGAACTTGGCACTATTTTATTCCATCCACTTATTACTGGATTTTTATTAGCAGCTATTTTAGCAGCGGTTATGAGTACAATTTCATCTCAGTTACTCGTTACTTCGAGTGCTATAACAGAAGATTTATATCGTACATTCTTTAAACGTTCTGCTTCTGATAAAGAACTTGTATTTGTCGGTCGTATGGCTGTTCTTGTTATCGCTTTAATTGGATGTGCATTAGCACTTAAACAAAATGATACAATTTTAGCTCTTGTTGGATACGCTTGGGCTGGATTTGGTTCTTCATTCGGACCTGCTATTTTATTAAGCTTATATTGGAAACGTATGACGAAGTGGGGCGCACTTGCTGGTATGATCTCTGGTGCCGCTACAGTAATTATTTGGACTCAGTTCAAATTCTTAAAAGAATTCTTATATGAAATGATTCCTGGTTTCACTATTAGTTTACTAGTAATCGTAATTGTTAGTTTACTAACACAACCTTCAAAAGAAGTTGAAGAGCAATTTGAGGATTTCGAAAAACAACATAGTCATAATCTATAAAAAGAAAGCTCTGCTGTTATGATAACAGCAGAGCTTTCTTTACAGTTCGACAATCTTCTTCTCAAATTTAACAAATTCTTTATGTTTCGTTAAATTTAACATAACACTACTCCTTTATAGTATGAGTATCAGCACTTATACAGAAAGGGGACTCCAACATGTTAGCAGCTTTCCAGCAACAACAAACACGAAAATTTTCACCCATCACAAATACTTCTACGTCTTGTTTGAACATACAACCTAATCCACCTAAAATTTCAATCGCTCCTTCTGTTATTTCAGTCATTGGTGTTCATATAAAAAAAAATAAGCTGAAAGTAAGAACTGGACAAAGCACTGAGTTATCAGCTTCCGTTTTGCCAGTGCAAGCAACGAATACAGAACTTATTTGGACAAATATGAATGCTGATGTTATCACAATGTATCCAAAAGGTGATACGGTAACGATTACTGGAAAAAGTGCCGGAAGAGCAGTCGTAATTGTCACAACTGCTGAAGGAAAGTTCCGTGACCTATGCATTATTCATGTACAACCTTATATGACAAATCCAAAGTAAAAGAGTGGCTTCGTAGCCACTCTTTTACTTTGTTTCAATGTGTGAATTTTTACTTGTAACGAGATTGATGAATTGTTCTTTATCTTTAGGAGAAATAATTTCTGTTTGATGTGATCCATAAATAATTTCAAGTCGATCAAATGATAATGCATGAGCAGCTATTGGATTTTTCGTATTTGAAATTTGTTTTATATCTCGTATAAATATGCGTTTTTTAACGAAACCTGATCTAATTGTAATTGTTTCTTCCCCAACAATATATTTTGTTGAAAACCAACTCCAAATAAATAGTATGGCTAAAGGAATTGTAAAAAATAAAAGAAAATATTCGCTCCCTGCAAATATCGGAGCAAAACAGACACCTACAACAATACAAAGAATTGGATATAACCATACATCTTTTTTTGATGGAAATTCCACTAAACTTCCTCTCCCTTGATTTAAGTCAATGAATCTCCTCCTCTTCCCTATTACAATGAAAACAACATTAGAATAGGAGGACGTATTATGACTGAGCGAAATTTTGCCTTATTTGCAGGCACTTCTCTTCTTATCATGGCATTCACTGCATTTTTTTCTTACGGTTTTGTTCACGGAAATCTCGTTGTACCAAGTAATGCGAGCACGACACTCCATAATATTCAAACTTCAAGTTCACTTTTCAAAGCAGAAATTTTCGGATGGATTATCATTTTTATTACGGATATTATCGCCTCGTGGGCTCTTTATTTCTTTCTAAAACCTATCCATACTAGCCTCTCATTGCTAGCTACCTGTCTTCGTCTTATGTATACAGCTATACTTGGTATTGCTATATTCAATTTAACATTTGTATTACTTCTTTCAAAAAGCACAGTTGCTAATTCAGAAGCATATACAATGTTATTTCTAGAAGCTTTTGAATACATTTGGTCTGTAGGATTAATCATTTTCGGCTTACATCTTCTCACCTTAGGGTACGTAACCTTTCAATCTAAAAACATACCGAAGACTATTAGTATATTACTGCTCATTGCTGCAATCGGCTATATCATCATTAACGTAATGAATACGATATTTTCACAATATGATGCGATTATTTCCATTCTTAACGTTTTCTTTCAACTACCGATGATCACAGGTGAACTAGGATTTAGTATATGGCTATTGCTTAGAGGTGGAAAAAACACTACTGTTTGAGTCGTTTCTTAATTCTGCTTAATGATTCTGGCGTAATACCTAGATAACTTGCCAATTGATATTGAGGAACACGATCGATTAAATGAGGTCGTTTTTGTAATAATGATTTGTAGCGCTCTTCTGGTGTCGATGTAATAAATAATGTAAGTTCTTCTTGTACTTCACCAAAATTGTATTCAATCATTTGGCGCGTCATTTCTTCTAACTGTGAATATTTCTTATACATGTCCTTTTCACTATACAGATCGCCAACTACAACTAGACAATCTTCTAGGCACGTTAACGTATGTGGGGATAATTTATCTTGTTTATGATGATTGAAATTTGCGATTGCTTGTTCTTCTGTATAAAAATTTGATGTAACTTCTTTTCCAGATTCATCTATACAATGTTGCCTCACGCATCCTTTTAATACAAAATAACATTTAGACGGAACATCTCCTTGCCCTAGGAGCACTGTTCCTTTTTTATACTCTTCAATTTGTAATCCTTCTACGATCATGCGCTGCTGCTCTTCACTTAATGTTGTAAGATTTGTCATGTATTTCATTAAAATCTCTTTCATTTGGTCTCTCCTTCCCCCTCTATATTTGTATGAGAAACGTATGATGTAACTCCACTATATATTATCTTTTTTCATGCTACATGGCGGGAATTCCCCCTATTAATCTGTTTTATTTTCTGCATGGAACAAAAAAAGAGAAGTTACCAATAACTTCTCTTTTCGTATATTAGAATAAACTCGCTATAATTCCTGTGTATAAGCCGGTTCGTTCACCACATTTTTTGCTGTTCGCTTTTGTTGCTGTAGTAAGAAAACAGATACACCAAACAATACGAGCATGCTACCGATAATTTGCATTGCATTTAATTTTTCTCCAAGTAAGAAGAACGCTAGTATAGATGCCCCAACTGGTTCTCCTAAAATGCTCATTGAAATCGTTGTTGCATTTACGTAATTTAATAACCAATTATTAATGACGTGTGACACTGTCGGTACAATCGCAAGTAAAAGAAAAATACTCCAATCCCACTTCGTATAGCCTGTAAATGGCACTTGAAGTATAACGTTATAAATCGCTATAAATATACCAGCGAAGGCAAATACAGTGAAACTATAAATCCAATGAGATACTTTCTTTACTGTCGTTTGTCCGATAAATAAATAACCGACAACTGCAATTACACTTAAAAAGGATAATATATCCCCATAAATTGCTTGCTCACTTAGCCCTAAATCTCCCCAGCCAATACACATTACGCCTAGTATCGCAATTCCCATCGTCGCAATTGCTGAATAGGTTGTTCTTTCTTTAAATAAGAAAAAACCTCCCACTAAAGATACGATCGGTTGAAGTGCTAAAATAATCGTCGAACTAGCAACTGTCGTATGCTTTAAGGATTCAAACCATAGAAGAAAATGAAGAGCTAAAAAGAAACCAGATCCAATTAAAAATCCCCAATCTTTTATTTGAATCCTACTAAACTCTTCCCGTTTTTTCCAAACGATCGGCAGCATAATAAGTACGATAATCCATAATCGATACATACTTAAAACGGAAGATGGTGCTGAGGACATCTTTGCAAAAACAGCTGCGAATGAAATTGCTATAATGGAAATTGCTAGTGGTAGTGCGATTGATCTTTCTTGTTTCAAATCCTGTCTCCCCTCTCACCTGTAAAAAATCCCACTTCATTATATCCGTTTTCTTTCACAACTTAAATACTAATTTTTTAGATTCTTCGTACCATTATGGTAAAATAGAAATTAAGGCACCTATTAGTGATTATTTCTTTCCTTTTCACTACAAGCGTTGCTCTTACAATCATTACAGTAAATTTTTATTTAGGGGGATATACATGAATCAAACAATAGGGAGAATTGAAGAAATTTCATTTTTTAGTACATCACTTCAAGAGGAGCTTACACTTCTTGTTTATTTACCAGTAAATTACACACCTCTCCATAAGCATACGGTTGTTATTGCACAAGATGGTAGAGATTATTTTCAGCTTGGTAAAGCGCACCGTGTAATTGAGCGTCTTCGTGAAACTGAAGAAATCGACCGCACAATTATTGTCGGTATTCCATATAAAAATGTACACGATCGTAAGGAAAAATATTTCCCAAATGATGTAAAGAATGCTGCTTACATTCGCTTCCTTGCTCACGAGCTTGCTCCATATATTGATGCAAATTATCCAACGTATCAAATGGGTAAAGGACGCGTTTTAATTGGAGATTCTCTCGGCGGTACAGTTTCCTTCATGACCGCACTTATGTATCCGCATACATTTGGTAAGGTCGTTATGCAATCACCATTTGTTGATGAAACAGTCATGAACTTAGCAAAAGATTTCAAAAATCCGGGGGCGCTAGATCTTTATCACGTAATTGGGACCGAAGAAACAGCTGTCAAGCGTACAGACGGACAAGTATCTGATTTCGTAGAACCGAATCGCGAGTTAAATAAACTACTTACAGATAGAAATTTCATCACGCATTATGAAGAGTTTGAAGGGAATCACACATGGAAATATTGGCAAGCAGATTTACCAAAAGCATTTTCTCATATTCTATCAATGAAATAATAGAGAGCGGTATTCAGAATAATTTGATATAATAGATAAAGAGATTTATTCTCAAAATCTAACTAGACTTGCAAAGGGAGGAATTGGAACATGAAATTAGGAATTGTAATTTTCCCATCAAAAATGATTCAAGATAAAGCGAACGGATTACGTAAACGTTATGATCCGCATTACGCATTAGTTCCGCCACATATTACATTGAAAACACCCTTTGAGACGCAAGATGAACAATTAGAATCGATTGTGAATGAGTTACATACAATCGCAAATAAAACGAACCCTTTCACCCTTCATGTTGGGAAAGTCGGTTCATTCGCACCTGTTAATAATGTTCTTTATTTTAAAGTAGAAAAAACACCTGAACTTACTTTCTTAAATGAAGAAATGCATAATGGTTTCTTTACACAAGAGCGCGAGTACTCTTTCGTACCTCATTTAACAATCGGTCAAGACTTATCAGACGCAGAGCACGCTGATGTATTAGGTCGATTACGTATGAAAGATTTCTATTATGAGCAACCAATCGATCGTTTCCACCTTCTATACCAATTAGAAAATGGAACGTGGACTGTACATGAAACATTCCACCTTGGAAAGGAGAACAACTAATTTGCACGCACAAATCGTACAAACGGACGAACAACTAAGAGATGCATTCTCTGTACGTAAGCAAGTATTTGTAAATGAGCAACGTGTTTCTGCAGAAGAAGAGTATGATGAGTTTGAAAAGATTTCAACACACGTTGTTATATATGATAATGATGTTCCAGTTGGTGCTGGTCGCTTCCGCATCGTTGATGGAATAGGAAAAATGGAGCGCATTTGCGTACTAGCTTCACATCGTAAAAAAGGCATTGGTAAAATCATTATGGATGCACTTGAAGCGTATGCGAAGGAAGAGTCTCTACCGAAATTGAAACTCCATGCTCAAACACATGCTGAATTTTTCTATAAAAAGCTAGGATACGTGACGGCTTCTGATGTGTTTATGGAAGCAAATATCCCACACATCGTAATGATAAAAGAATTATAATTTTGTAGCAGGAGGTAGCCCCTCCTGTTTTTTACATTGCTATTTTCTTTTTCTTCCGCTAAAGTTAAATGTTGATGCTATAGTTTTGAAGGTGAATATATGACACAAGAAAAATTTTCACAAAAACCGTTAACACACGCTGGCATTCCGCAAGCGGCGTATCATATTCCGAAAACATCTACCCATTTAATTATGGAAGAAGATGCAGATGCGGCGTATTTCCGCGCTTTAGAACAGCAAGGTGTTTATTTAAATGAAAAACAGTTAGAAGCAGTGCAAACGACAGAAGGACCTGTCCTTACACTAGCTGGTGCTGGAAGTGGTAAAACATCTGTTTTAACAACTCGCGTTGGTTATTTAGTTAATGTAAAACATGTCCATCCGCGAAATATTTTGCTGCTGACGTTTACACAAAAAGCAGCTGAAGAAATTCGAAGCCGTGTAGCGAATTTACCTGGTATGAATCATGCCGCAAGTAGCTATGTCGTTGCTGGTACATTCCACTCTGTCTTTTTAAAATTGCTTCGTAGTCAAGGATATAATCAGCAAATTTTAGCAAATGAAAAACATAAACAAATTATGATAAAGAAAATTTTGAAAGAATTGCGCTTAAAAGACGATTATGATGCCGAAACGATACTCGCTATGATTTCACTTGAGAAAAACAACTTGAATCGTCCGAAAGATGTAAAAGCGAAAACACCGGTTGAACAAGAGTTCAAAGAAGTATACGAACGTTTCGAAGAGGTAAAACAACGACACAATTATATCGATTTTGACGACATCTTATTAGAAATGTATTATATGTTAGAAAATAACGCTCCCCTGCTTACTCAATTACAAGAGCGTTTTCATTACATTGAAGTAGATGAGTTTCAAGATACGTCGTATGCACAATATGAAATTGTAAAATTGTTAGCCACGCCGAGAAATAATTTATTTATCGCAGGTGATGACGATCAAGCGATTTACGGCTGGCGAGGGGCAAGTCACCAAATTATTTTATCTTTTCCAAAGGAATTTGATAATACTACGATTATCGCACTTAATACGAATTATCGATCTAATCCATTTATCGTAGGACTTGGAAATGAAGTTATTAAGCTCAATCAAGAACGTTTTGATAAAGAGCTATATTCTGTTCGTAACGATGGCATACAGCCGTTTTATGCACGACCTGTGACAACTCTTGATGAAGCAAATCAAATTTTGCAACTCATTCAGGAAAAAGTAGATAGTGGTGAACGAAATTATAAAGATTTTTGTTTATTATATCGTACACATTCTGTAAGCCGTTCTTTACTTGATCAGCTTACAATTCATAAGATTCCATTTATTAAACATGGAGCGAGCCAATCGTTCTACGAACATTCTTTAATTAGGCCCGTATTAGATCACTTACGACTCGTGCTTGAACCGTTCCGCCTCGAATCACTTTCAAATATATTACCAACAATGTATATTGGCCGTGATGAGTGCATTTCATTTATTGAACGTGAACAATGGAAATATGGTGAGGGCCGTTTCCCTTCTCTTCTTCATTTTCTATTACTAAACCCAAGCTTGAAACCTTTTCAAGTTAAAAAAGTAAATGAGCGAATCGATTTTATTAAGTTTATAAAAGAACTTGAACCGAAAAAAGCATTGAAAGAAATTATTCATGGTAAAGGAAAGTATTTAGAGTACTTACAAAGTAATGATCGTTCTTCCTTTACGATGCATAAGGACATACAAGAAGAAATGTTAGAAGAATTAATGGAATCAGCAACTCGCTTTACGGATATTCCAGCTTACTTACAATTTATTAACGAGGCCATTCAAGGTCAAAAAGAAATGGAAGCATTAAAAACAATGCCTCAAAAAGATGCTGTATCGCTTATGTCAATTCATAACGCGAAAGGCCTTGAGTTTCCATGCGTCTTTTTACTCGGAGCAAGCGATGGTATATTGCCGCATACTTCTTCTTTAAAAGATGCAAATGACCGTGTGACGGAGACTTCTGAAGCATTAGAAGAAGAACGACGATTACTCTATGTCGCCATTACACGCGCAAAAGAAGAACTTTACATTTCCTCCCCGCAATTTTTCAGAGGAAAGAAACTAGATATATCTCGTTTTCTATACACTACGCAAAAAGATTTACCTGAAAAGACATCCATTAAATAATGGGTGTCTTTTTCCATATCACGATATGTACATCCCCTCTATATAAATTCCCTGTTTCTATCCTGAGAATTAACGTAATATCAACCATATCCCGTTCATATTGTAATAGTGTATGTCAGAACTCACGATAAGGAGTGAACATAATGAGCTGCAATTGTAATGAAGATCATCAACACCATGATTGTGATTTCAACTGTGTATCTAATGTCGTTCGTTTTATACATGAACTACAAGAATGTGCAACCACAACATGTGGATCTGGTTGCGAAGTTCCATTTTTAGGAGCACATAACACTGCATCAGTAGCGAATACACGTCCTTTTATTTTATACACAAAAGCTGGAACACCTTTTGAAGCATTTGCACCATCTGCAAGCCTTACTAGCTGCCAATCTCCAATTTTCCGTGTAGAGAGTATAGATGATGATGACTGTGCTGTATTGCGTGTATTAACTGTAGTTTTAGGTGATGGTACCTCTGTACCACCTGGTGACGATCCAATCTGTACATTTTTAGCTGTACCAAATGCAAGATTAGTATCAACCTCCTCTTGTATTACTGTTGATTTAAGTTGCTTCTGCGCTATTCAATGCTTACGCGATGTTTCTATATAAAACTGAATACTAATTTAAGCATGGATTGGGTGGCAGATGATTCTGCCACCCAATCCATGCTTAAAAGGTATTATTATGTATTTTTTATAAAATTGGGAACTTGTCTAGAACATAGAACCTGTCCTTTTCATTAACTAAAAGTAGAAACAGATAAAGGAGTGAAAAACATGTTCTCTTCTGATTGCGAATTTAATAACATTGATTGTGAGGCGAAACCAGCTAGTACACTACCTGCCTTCGGTTTTGCTTTCAACGCTTCTGCACCTCAGTTCGCTTCACTATTCACACCACTACTATTACCTAGCGTAAGTCCAAACCCAAATATTACTGTTCCTGTAATAAATAATACAGTAAGTGTCGGAGACGGTATTCGAATTCAAGTAGCTGGTATTTATCAAATCAGTTATACATTAACGATCAGTCTTGATAACGTTCCTACTGCACCAGAAGCTGGTCGTTTCTTCTTATCATTAGGTACACCAGCTAACATTATTCCTGGATCAGGTACAGCGGTTCGCTCTAACGTTATTGGTACTGGTGAAGTAGACGTATCCAGTGGTGTTATTCTTATTAACTTAAACCCTGGTGACTTAATTCAAATTGTACCAGTTGAACTGCTTGGAACTGTAGACATCCGTGCTGCAGCATTAACAGTTGCACAAATTAGCTAGTAAAAAGCGGTATTTCTTAATTGAAATACCGCTTTTTATTTTTACAATAAAAAACACTCACCGTAACATGAGTGTTTCATTCTTCATATTGTTTTATTGTATTTTTCTTTTTCCCACAGTTGCATCCCTTTTTTTTCACAAACCCTTGTTGCTGTAACTGTTCTTGATATGCCTGTTGGTGTGCTTGTTGCTGTTGCTGTATGTTATACCACTGCTGTAGATCATATGAATTTTGCCTTGGATTATTGCTCACAGCAAACATCTCCTCTACTGTCAATTCTGTCTATTTACTATATGAACAACTCTTTATTTCCGTTCCCGCATCCTCTTAAACTCCGCTTTTTCTAACATCATGAAGATTTATCCCGATTGGTGCGGGCTGATAATTAGCGGGGGATGCCCCACACTGATTAAATTTTCACTTTATTATTCTCCCATAAAATATCCTGTAATTGTTTCAATGATCGCTGCTGCACCTGCAATGGCTAATAATGCTAGTACAGGCTCTGCAACAATAGGAATCCATTTATATAAAACTAATAAAAAAGCACTAACCCACACACCTGTACACCAATAGCAGCTTAATAATTCTCCCATCCACTTTCTTAATCCTTTCCCTTTCACCTTTGTAAAAGTCGATACACTTCCATCAGGCTCTGTAATCTCTAACTCATCAATAAACGGTCTTCGCAAAAAAGCTGTAATTTTATCATAAACAATAAGACGAGTTAACCTAAATGCAGCTAGCGCAAAAATAAAAAATAAAAGCCAGCTTGTAAATAACATAATTCCACCTTCCCTATCCTCTTTAGCCTATTTAAAAAAAAAGGTCTTAAGATTGTGACCAAATCTCCCCCACTCCAATATCTTATTAATGTAAATACAAACAAGAAGATAAGGAGTGACATTAATGAGTTGTAACGAAAATAAACACCATAGCTCTTCTCACTGCGTAGTTGACGTCGTAAAATTCATCAATGAACTACAAGATTGCTCTAGTTCAACATGTGGTTCTGGTTGTGAAATTCCATTTTTAGGAGCACACAATACAGCAGCAGTAGCAAATACACGCCCTTTTATTTTATACACAAAAGCTGGAACGCCATTTGAAGCATTTGCACCATCTGCAAGCCTTACTAGCTGCCAATCTCCAATTTTCCGTGTTGAAAGCGTAGATGACGATAGCTGTGCTGTCCTACGTGTGTTAACTGTAGTATTAGGTGATGGGTCTCCTGTACCACCTGGCGACGATCCAATTTGTACGTTTTTAGCTATACCAAATGCAAGATTAATCTCGACATCTACTTGCATTACTGTTGATTTAAGCTGCTTCTGTGCTATTCAGTGCTTACGCGACGTTTCTATAGTTAAGTAAACTAAAAAACTATTGGGGTGGTAGAAGCTTTCTACCACCTTTACATATTTAAAAGCCGGCCATATCAATCGATTTGATGTCTTCTATAGATAATCGAATATCTCTCATACTATTTGGTGGCATAATGGATACAATGCCATTACGGTAAGATATAATCGATCCTATATATGAGACGGTCGTCGTTCTTATTCTACATCTTATTTTTGGAATGTAATGAGGACGATTTAATAAAAAATGAATTTTTTCTTCATTATTCATATCCTTAAAGGATTTATTGTAAGGGACCGTTCTCACTTGCTCTTCCTCTTCCTCTACTTTTTCTTCCACCTCCACTTGAGGCTCCTCTCGTGGTTCTTGTTTCTCTTGTTCTACCACTTCTTCCACAGCACTACTTACAATATTTTCATTTCTATTACTTTGCTCTTTTTGATCCTCATCTTCAAAATTCGTTAAAATAATTCTTTTTATTTTCGGTGCAGCGAGTTCTAAATTTACTTGTGCAATATATAACAACGGTTTTCCAACTGTTGAACTTTTATTTTTATTCTTCACACTCGTCCCTCCCACTTCCATACGTAGCTGGATAAATCGTGTACTATTATAGTTATATTCATAACGTGGCTAGAACTTTCGTTAAAAATCGTTCTTTCTGGGAACAATTAAAAAGGACAGTCTCAACGTTTAGAGACTGTCCTTTTTAAACTTTAATTCCTATTATATTTATCCTAAAATATGATATCCTGAATCAACATGAATGTTTTCACCTGTTACTCCGCGTGCTAAATCACTGAATAAGAATACTGCTGTATCTCCAACTTCTTCTGGAGTCGTCGCACGACGAAGTGGTGCGCGTTCCTCAATTTCTTTTAAGATTGAGTTAAAGTCGCCTACACCTTTCGCAGATAACGTACGAATTGGTCCTGCAGAAATAGCGTTAACGCGAATGCCATGTTGTCCTAAATCGTTCGCTAAATATTTCACGCTAGCTTCTAACGACGCTTTCGCAACACCCATAACGTTATAGTTTTTCACAACGCGCTCGCCGCCAAGGTATGTTAAAGTTAAAATATTTCCGCCTTCTGTCATCACTTTCTTCGCTTCTCTTGCTACAGCTGTTAAAGAGAATGCACTAATATTTTGTGCAAGTAAAAATCCATCGCGAGAAGTATCTACAAATTCGCCTTTTAAATCATCACGATTTGCAAAAGCAATACAGTGTGCAACACCGTGAATTGTACCAACTTCTTGCTTAATAGTTTCAAAGCAAGCTGTAAGTTCTTCATCATTCGTTACATCACAAGGTAATACAAGTGATTCTTGTCCTTCTAATGTTTCCGCTAGTTCACGAACGTTTCTTTCTAAACGCTCTCCTGCATATGTGAATATTAATTTTGCACCTGCATTATGCAAAGAGCGAGCAATTCCCCATGCAATACTTCTTTGGTTCGCAACGCCCATAACAACAAATGTTTTCCCTTGTAATAGTTCCATGATATATCCTCCCAGAAATACTTATACTTGTTATTAGTACCTGATACTATAATTATAGTACCATAAAACCTCTTAAAGGCAAACAAAAAAGTCACTAACATAAATTTGTTAATGACTTTTTGTTTCTATAAAAAACCTTTCTAATCCTTCTTCCCAAGTAGGCATTTGTAAAAAACCATTTAATCGTAGCATGTTATGTTGAAAAATAGAATATTTTGGTCTCGCAGCCGCCGATCCGAATTCTTCAGTTGAAACAGGTAATACATTCACTTTCATATTTGCATACGAAAATATTTTTTGGGCAAATTCAAACCAAGAACATGATCCTCTATTGGATACGTGATACGTACCGTATAAAGAAGTGTGAATGAGCTTATTAATCATCATATTTAAATCTGCCACGTACGTAGGAGAGCCAATTTGATCCGCTACAACAGATATGTTTTCTCTCTCTTTTCCTAATCGTAGCATCGTTTTCACAAAATTATTTCCATACTTACCATACAACCACGATGTACGAACTATAAAATATTTATTATGTAACTCTTTTACGAACTGCTCTCCTGCAAATTTAGAAGCTCCATATATATTTATCGGTGCTGGATTATGAAATTCATGATAGCCATCCGGTTTGTCACCTGGAAATACATAATCGGTACTGACATACACTAACTTAGCCCCTACTAATTGTGAAGCAACCGCTACATTTCGAGCTCCAATCGCATTTATTAAGTAAGCAAGATCCTGTTCTTTCTCAGCACCATCTACCTTCGTATACGCTGCACAATGAACAATTGTATGTGGCTTTATTTCTTGTACCACTTGCTTAATTCGGGATATATTTGTTACATCTAATAACTTTTTATCAAATGGATATATGTCATATTCCTCAGAATTCAACTCTTCTTGTAGTTGCTTCCCTAGCTGACCGTTCGCTCCCGTTATGATAATCCGTTCTTTCATCTACATGCCCCTTACTTTTCTTTTAGTGGTTTCCACCAGTCCACATTGTTTTTATACCATTCCACCGTTTCTTTTAATCCTTGTTCGAACGTATACTTCGGTTCCCATTCAAACTCATTCTTCATTTTTTGTGCATCAATCGCATAACGACGGTCGTGACCTAAACGGTCTGTTACAAATTCAATATCTTTTTTCGTTTTTCCTAAAAGTTTTATAATTTGTTCCACAACATCTACATTTGTTTTTTCGTTATTTCCGCCGATATTATACACCTCTCCTACACATCCCTTATGCAAAACGGTGTCAATTGCACTACAATGATCCGTTACATGCAGCCAATCCCTTACATTCAATCCATCACCATATAATGGTAGTTTCTTTCCTTCAAGCGCATTCGTAACCATTAACGGAATTAATTTCTCAGGATATTGGTACGGTCCGTAGTTATTAGAACAACGCGTTATAATAACTGGTAATTGATACGTTTCATAATAAGATAAGGCTATCATGTCGCTACTCGCTTTACTTGAAGAATATGGACTATTAGGAGCTAGCGGGGTTTCCTCTATAAATTTCCCGGTTTTCCCTAAAGAACCGTATACTTCATCTGTTGATACTTGCACGAGTTTAATATGTGAATATTTTTTCACTAACTCTAACAGCGTGACTGTACCTATTACATTCGTATCATAAAAAGGAATTGGGTTTTCAATACTACGATCCACATGTGATTCAGCTGCGAAATTTACAATTACTTGCACGTCACATTCCTTAACAACATGTTCCAGCAGCTCTCCATTTTGGATTTTCCCTTTTACAAATGAGTAGTTAGGATTTTCTTGAATAGACTTTACATTATTTAAATTCCCGCTATATGTTAATGCATCGTAATTAATGATTTTATATGTTTCATAGTTTTTTAACATATAGTGAATGAAATTACTTCCAATAAATCCAGCTCCACCTGTAACTAATATATTCATAAACAACTCTCCTACTTAAAAACTATCTTCATATTCCTGAAGTAATGGTAATATTCGATCCTTATCGGACAAGATAGGATTTGTTACCGGCCATGGAATTGATAATTCTTTATCTTCCCAAAGCAAACCGGAATCGTGATCAGCACTATAATACTCATCTACTTTATACATAACAATTGTATGAGGTACAAGTGTACAAAAACCATGAGCAAATCCTTTCGGCACTAATAATTGCCTATGATTATCCGCACTTAAAATATAACCTCTCCACTTTTTAAATGTAGGTGAATCTTTTCGCAAATCAACGATAACATCATATATTGCACCTTGCATAACTTGAATGAGTTTCGTTTGTGCTTTCGGATTTTTTTGAAAGTGTAGCCCTCGAATCGTCCCCGAATGCGCTGAATAAGATACGTTATCTTGCAGAAATAAATGCGTAATCCCTAACGATTCTAGCATCTTCTTATTATAACTTTCAGTAAAAAAACCTCGCTCGTCTTCAAACAATCTCGGTTCTAACAATTTCGCATCGGTAAAATTTGTTTCTACAACTTTCATATTTTCACCTATTCTCCATTAAACTGTTTCCCAAAGTTTATATCCCGCGCTAACGTATTCGCTCTTTGAAGAGAAGCATGCGTTCCCGCATCAGTCCACCAGCCACTCATTTCATTATAAGTAAGTACTCCTCGTTTTAAATACCAATTATTTATATCTGTAATTTCAAGTTCCCCCCTTGCGGAAGGTTTTAATTCTTTTATATAAGAAAAGACTTTCGAATCATACAAATAAATTCCCGTAACAGCATAAGAACTTTTCGGCTCATTCGGCTTTTCTTCAATTTCAATTATTTTTCGGCCTTTAATATGCGCTACACCAAATCGCTCGGGATCTTCTACAGATTGAAGCAGCACTTTAGCCCCTTCTTTTTGACTTGCAAACTCTTTAACATACGGGCAAATATCATCTGAAAAGATATTATCTCCTAATATAACTACCATCCGATCATTTCCTACGAAATCTTCACAAAGTCCTAGCGCCTGCGCAATCCCACCCGCCTTATCCTGCACACGATACGTAAAGGATACACCAAACTCTTGACCACTTCCTAGAAAGCTCACAACATCTCCCATATGCTCTTTACCGGTAATAATCATAATATCTGTAATTTCACATCGCTTCAGCTTATATACCGCATGATAAATCATCGGATACCGCCCAACGGGAAGTAAATGTTTATTCGTTACTTTCGTTATTGGATATAATCTCGATCCTGTCCCGCCTGCTAAAATAATCCCTTTCATCCTTCATCTCTCCCTTATGATGGAGATAGCACCTCTTTATAATGTTCCACAAAAATTCCCCGGTATTTCTCATATGTATCCGCATCAAACTCATCTCCGTTGTAATGAATACACCATAGATTTGCTTGATTAGGGATACCAATTAAATATCCAGCCTTTTGAAATTCTAAAGACTGTGACACATCATAGAAATGGAATCCTTGAAACAAATCCTCTCGCCACGGAATATCATACTGCGTTGCCATGAGTAAACCATCGATTGCTTGCACTGACATAAAAGATTGATTTCCATAAAACCCCTGATCCAAATTTAATAATTGATAATTCTGTCTTCTGTACTCAATCACTTTCCCTACTAAATTTTTCCCTTCCCACCATATCCCGTTACTCGGTAAAAACTGAGCACCAGCTACTCCAATTAAACCAAGCTTTTCATTTTCTTTAAAAAGAGAAATGAGGGTACAAAACATATCACGATTAATAAGGTAAGTATCTTGATGTATATATACTTTATATTTCGCCGGATATGAAAGTGCTCGATTGTACGCACTTGCCATACTTTTCGCATCTCGTATCGGAAAAATTTGCACTCCATAGCCAGGGGGAACAACAATGTTTCTTATTTGCCTTTCGCATTGCTCGAAAAGTTCTTCATTATTTACACAAACAACGACTAATATTGTATGATCTTTCATTTTGTAGCCCTCTATTCTTCCTTATTCACATCTGACATATAGTTCTCTACAAATACTTTTCTATACTTTTCATAGTTCGTCATATTTACATCGAAATGATAATGAATACACCAAGCATCACGCTGCACAGGGACACCGACTGTATACCCAGCTTTTTTAAATTCAAAAGATTGGGATACATCATAAAAATCAAACCCATCAAATAAGTCCTCTCGCCACGGAATATCATATTGTGTCGCCATCAATAAACCGTCAATACATTCCACAGGAATAAATGTTTTCGATTCATGAAATGGTTGCTCTAAACTTGCCATATAAAACAAATCGTTCATATAACCAATGACTTTCCCGACAATCCCACGCCCTTCGTTCCATACACCATTTGGAGGAACATATTGGGATCCAACCATCCCAATCATCCCAAGATGTTCATGCTCCTCAAATAATTGAATTAATCCATATAGAAAGGCTCCATTTATAATAAAGACATCTTGGTGTAAATACACTTTATACTTCGCTGGATGTGAAATGGCTTGATTGTATCCGCTCGTCATACTTTTTGCATTTCGAATCGGCATAAATTGTATAGTATACCCAGGAGGTACTGCCAATTTCAATATATGTCGCGCACATTGTGCATACAATTTCCGATCATTTATACATGTAACAAATAGTATTGTTTTTTCTGCAGCACTCATAATTGTGATTTTTCTGCTTCAATAATATATTGAAATACAACTGTCTCAGCCATGAAGCCACTTCCAAGACGATACTTTTTACAAATTCCATATAACTCTTCAATAAGTGGCTCATATATTTTATGATCAACATATACACGATCTACTTTACTAATAGAATATCCTGCTTTTAAAAACATTCTTAGCATTTCATTAAAAGTAAAGAAACGAATATGCGTTTTATCTAATAATCCATATTCTGTATACGTCCAATTTCCAGCGAGTAAGGGAGCTAATACTGAAATGTGCGCAACGTTTGGTATGCTAGCTAAAATCACACCATTTTCTTTTATATATGGCTTTACTTTCTTTATAACAGCCCACGGATCAAATAAATGCTCTAATACATCCCCGAATATGACACAATCAAATTGTTCCTTCTCATAAGGAAGATCCATTGTTTCTATATCACCTAAAATAACATGATCTAGTTTTTCTTTCGCCTTTTCGGCAGCCTCTGGGAACGCCTCAATTCCTGATACACGTGCTCCATTTTCTTTTATAGCGGCTCCTAATGCACCGCTCGAGCAACCAATATCAAGAACTTCTTGCCATTCCTTTTTTATATGCTTGAATAAATTAGGATTTATCGCATTATAATAATGTTCAGATTTTTCTTCGTATAAAGAACTTTTCTCCCGATTCATTTCACACACTCCTTATGCAAATTGAATTTGAAATATAAACAAAAGATATTCTACAAAGGATGCCATCTCTATTGGTTGCATTACCGATAATCTAATATATAGCCATTCTACTATCATTAGAATAGCGACAAGTCATTTCCTAAAAATAGAACAAATTACATTTTATATTGTTTATCATAGATGCCTCTAAAATATTTACGGTTATATTCAATCGCAGCATTATTCGGAACATAAGAAGCTGCCAATTCATTATAATAATAAGCTTTATCTTGATCTCCTAATCTGCTATAACAAATACACATTTGTAAATATGGAATCCACGTATAACTAGCCGGACTGTGAAAAGGACTATCCTCTGCTAGCGGCACTTCAGTTGCTAGCTTAAACCAAAATATCGCTTCATTATACTTTTGTTGTTCCATATATATATATCCTATTCTTGTACAATTCTCTCCTCTAGGAATACCATAACGAAACGACTTCGTACAAGTTTCAACTGCCTTCTCCCAGTCTCCTAACTTCGCATAACAATCTCCTAACTTACCACATGCATAAATTTTCTCTTCATGCCATCCTTCCTCTTGATTAAGAAATGTTTCATACAGAAGAACCGCATCGTCGTATTTTTGATTATCCATAGATTCATTACCGTAATAAAATAAATCTCTCGGGCTTAATTCTTCTCCAGCTGCTACAGCATTCTGAAAAATTTTTAAATTACGATTCGTTATTTCTTTTTCTTTCTTATGTGTAATGGCGACATTACTATTGTAAATCTCACCAGAAACAGCTAAATACTCATGCACCTTTCCAAACCATTGAAATTGTTTTTCACGCTTTACAAGTCGATATCTTCTTGTGCAATATAAAGGTTTCCCATTAGAATCCATTACAAGATAATAAGGCATAGAAACAGCGTCAACTTTACCATCTAACTCTCGTTTTAATGTTTTCAGTGATTCTTGAGCTTCCTCTAATAACACATCATCCGCATCTAACCATAATATATATTCTTGCGTTGCTTTTGAAAACGCAAAATTTCTAGCTGCCGCAAAATCATCAATCCACGGAAAATCGTGTATGTTAGAAGTGTATTTTGCTACAATTTCCTTCGTTCGATCAATGGATCCTGTATCAACTACAATAATTTCATCAACAATTTTTTCTACCGCGTCCAAACATCGATCTATTGTATTTTCCTCATCGCGAACAATCATACATAGACTAATTGTAATTCCTTGCTTGTTCAACATAATCACCCTCTTCCAACTCAATCATATGTTATACATACAACAAACTTTCCATTTTTTTAACTTGTTCAAGCTATTTTAGATTTCTTTTTAATAATTCAAATGTCCGTGTCATTTTCTTGTGATTTTGCATCTACTATATAATGAAAGCTTTATGGAGGTGAATTTATGTCAAATAATAATTATTCAGATGGCTTAAATCCTGATGAATTCTTATCAGCTAGTGCATTTGATCCTAATCTTGTAGGTCCAACTTTACCACCAATACCACCGTTTACACTTCCAACCGGGCCTACTGGACCGACTGGACCGACTGGACCTACTGGACCTACCGTACCTACTGGGCCAACTGGGCCTACTGGACCGACTGGACCGACTGGACCGACTGGACCGACTGGGCCTACTGGACCGACTGGGCCGACTGGGCCGACTGGGCCGACTGGAGACACTGGTACAACTGGCGCGACTGGAGACACTGGCGCAACTGGGCCGACTGGAGACACTGGTGCAACTGGACCGACTGGAGACACTGGCGCAACTGGACCTACCGGGCCGACTGGAGACACTGGCGCAACTGGACCGACTGGGCCTACTGGGCCTACTGGAGACACTGGTGCGACTGGGCCTACTGGACCGACTGGGCCTACTGGGCCATCTGGATTAGGACTTCCAGCAGGATTGTATGCATTTAACTCTGCTACAATTTCTTTAGCTCTTGGAATTAATGATCCTGTACCGTTTAACACGGTTGGATCTCAGTTTGGTACAGCAATTTCTCAATTAGACGCTGATACTTTCATCATAAGTGAAACTGGATTCTATAAAATTACTGTTATCGCATATACTGCAGCAGTAAGTATATTAGGTAGCCTTGCAATTCAAGTGAACGGCGTTAATATACCTGGCGCTGGAACAAGTTTAATCTCACTTGGAGCGCCTCTCGTTATCCAGGCAATTACACAAATTACAATAACGCCATCAATGGTTGAAGCTGTTGTTACAGGACTTGGATTATCTCTAGCTCTTGGTACAAGTGCATCCATTATTATTGAAAAAATCGCTTAATTTTTTTACTTAGCAGTAAAACTGATATCAGTTTTACTGCTTTTTCAATTATGAATTCAAGCATGAAACTTTCACTATCTACATAATCATATTGTTGTATGACATTTTGCAGGAGGCACAAATATGGAAAATAAATTTGCTGTTCAGCTTTATCTCGAGTTGTTAAAGAAAACAATTTTATTTGAAATATGGCTAGAGTATGAGCCATATTTACCTGCTTCATTACATATTTCTAAGGAACTTCCATATGAACCAGTTACCGTACCACTTCCTTTATTCATTAAGCAATATGCTGAAAACCATAACTTGAAAATTGTGAAACCAGATGTTTTAAAAAGTGAACGTCAAGATGGGATGGATTGGCCAAGAGCAGCACACAGTATGATCGGCCGGGAACGAATGAATCAATTACATGAAGCACTAGAAACAGTTGTCCGTGAAAATATAGAAGGTGATTTTATTGAAACAGGTGTGTGGCGCGGGGGATCGTGCATTTTTATGAATGGTTTTTTACAGGCAAATAACATTACTGATCGTAATGTGTGGGTTGCAGATTCATTTGAAGGTTTGCCAACACCGAATTTAGAACACTATCCGAAAGATTACGGAGATTATTTACACTCTTTCGATTACTTACGCGTTTCTTTAGAACAAGTACAAGAGAATTTTAGAAAATATGATTTATTAAATGATCAAGTAAAATTTTTAAAAGGCTGGTTTAAAGATACTTTACCAACAGCACCAATAGAAAAAATTGCAATTGCACGCCTTGACGGTGATATGTACGAATCCACAATGGATGGTCTCGTGAACTTATACGATAAAGTTTCTAAGGGTGGCTATATTATTATCGATGACTATGGACTACCAGCTTGCGCAGAGGCCGTGACAGACTTTAGAAATCAAAGAAACTTAAAAGCTCCTATTACTAAAATTGATGTATTTGGTGTTTATTGGAGAAAAGAATAGGGCGAAACTTTATTCAGTTAGGGTTTCTCCATCTCACACTAATTATTAGCCTTCGCCAATAGCATGATAAATAAAAACAAAAGCTCCCATTACTATTTCCAGTTGTTCTAGGGAGCTTTTTACATATCGCAACAGTTCTAATATCGTTTCCCCTCCCACTATAAAATGTTAGCTGCATATTAAAAATGTTGGTTCCCTATTTACTACAAGGAAGGAGTGAAATTATGAGCGAGCTTGAAAAAAAAATCGTATTAATCCCACCTCCCGAACTCGTCCAATATGTAGGTGGCGACTTTCAAAAGGTTGGAAAAGAATTCATAAAGCATTTTATTCAAATTGGCAGTTTAAAATCCAATGAAACAGTGTTAGATGTAGGTTGTGGTGTCGGTCGAATGGCGGTTCCATTAATGAATTACTTAGGTGATGATGGAGCTTATTATGGATTTGATTTATTTAAAGATGGCATTACATGGTGCAAAAATAATATTTCAACTGCCCGTAGCAATTTCCATTTTGAACACGTTGATATATATAATCAATTCTACAACCCAGAAGGAGAAGAAGATGCTTCTCAATACAAATTTCCATATGAAGACGATTCATTCGATTTTATTTTTTTAACTTCTGTATTTACCCATCTCCTTCCGAAAGAATTAGAACATTACGTATCTGAGATTGTACGTGTTCTAAAAAAAGATGGGAGATGTTTTATTACCTTCTTTCTCATTAACCCTGAATCATCCTATTACTTAAATTCTGGGCTAAGTACATTAGGTTTTTATCATCAAATTGAAAATTGTTATGTTGTGAATAAAGATATTCCTAATTTCGCAGTTGCCTATCCTGAAGAAGATATCCGCACCTTATTAAATAAACATGGCTTAGAGGTAATTAATAAACCGCATTATGGTTTATGGTGCGGCAGAAATGATTATACAAGTTATCAAGATATCATTCTTACAAAAAAAGCTTCTGAAAGGTAGTTTCGTATGAATAATAAAAAAAAGTCACCTCTCGTTTCCATCCTTATTCCCACTTATAATCGACCACATTATTTCAAAATTGCTCTAGAAAGTGCATTAGCACAAACTTATCCAAACATTGAAATTATTATAGGAGACGATAGTACAAATGATGAAACAGAAATCTTAATAAATGAACAGTATTTACCTAATTATAAAAACATAACATACATTCGAAATACCACTACTTTAGGACAATTTCATAACGATCTTATGCTCTTAGAGAAATCTAATGGGGAGTATATAAATTTTTTAATGGACGATGATGTGTTTTATAATCATAAAATACAAAAAATGATGGCTTATTTTGAGCAAGACACAAATAAAAATCTCGCTCTTATAACTTCTTATCGAGTACGTATTGATGATCACGGGAATTTAATTGGAGATGCTCATCCAACACAAAGATTATATAGCGAAGACATTCAATTAAACGGAATATTTTTAGGCGACTGGATGTTAAAAGGTGGACATAACATTATCGGTGAGCCTACAACTATTCTGTTTAGAAAACAGTTACTCACTGAACCTTTCGGCACGCTAAAAGGAAGGCACTATTCTTGTAGTGTCGATATGGCATCATGGATTTCCTTACTTTCTAAAGGAGACGCAGTATACATATCCGAACCTTTAAGCCAATTTCGCTACCATACTGGGCAACAAATACACAGCAAGCTCCTTGAAGGATCTGAGGATTTTACGCACCTCGTTATAACTTCAAAAGAATACGGATTTTTACAAGATAATACAGATTATAGACTAGGTCTAATTAGCGCTTATAAATGGTGTAAAGGTTCCTTAGAATATTATAGCCAGCTACCAAACCTCATTCCAGATGCACATGTACGTCTTTCCCATTGTTTGGACATAATTATAAAAGAGCTACATCATTAGTCTATTCTGCGAAAATAAAATGTGTGAGCTTTACGTGAATAATGCGTATAGTTCATACATTCTTTTTAAACTATGTGATGCACCAACTAAAACCCACTAATATAGAGAGCAGTAGAAAGGAATTCATACAGTGAAAGATCCGAACACTCAATATCAAATAGACTACATATTAATATTCATTTTATTTGCCATTGGGATTGTTAGCTGCTTTGCTATCGCAAGTGCACAAGCTTCTTTACCACCATTTTTACAAAACGTAAATTTTGTATTAAAACAAATCCAATGGTATGCCATTGGATTTATCGCCATTGGTGTTATTATGGTTATTGATTTCGATCGCTATAAACAAATTGCTTGGTATTTATATAGCTTTGCACTCATACTTCTAATTGGCCTAGAACTTCAAGTTCCTGGCGCCGTTACAATTAAAGGGGCTACCGCGTGGTACAGACTTCCAGGCATCGGAAACTTTCAGCCTTCTGAAATTATGAAATTATTTTTGATTATCGTCGTTGGACGAATTATAGCGAATCATAATGAAAAATACCTTTTTCGGACAACTCGTGAAGATTTCATTTTACTTTTAAAAATATTTGCAGCTAGTTTACCTCCACTACTTCTAATCGCAAAAGAACCTGATTTAGGAAACACAATGGTCATTTCAGCGATGCTTGCAACAATGGTTTTAGTTTCTGGTATACGTTGGCGCTTTATCCTCGGATTAACCTCCGGTATTTTCGCCATAGGCTCTACTTTAACATATATTTATTTCACGCATACAGAGTTCTTTAAAGAGCACATTCTAAAAGAATATCAATTAAATCGCTTCTATGGTTGGCTTGCACCTTATGAATATGACGCACAAGGATACCAATTAAGACAAGCATTTTTAGCTACTGGATCAGGAGAGATGCAAGGAAAAGGATGGGAAAATAGACAAGTATATTTTCCAGAGCCACATACAGATTTTATTTTTACAAATATCGCTGAACAATTCGGTTTTTTAGGAGCAAGTGTTATTATTTCATTTTTTTTCTTACTCATTTACCGAATGATCCATATCGCTTTAGAAAGCAATGAACCTTTCGGTAGTTATATTTGCGCTGGTACAATTGGAATGTTTACGTTCCAAGTATTCCAAAATATTGGGATGACAATTGGTTTACTCCCTATTACAGGAATAACGTTACCGCTTATGAGCTACGGCGGGAGTTCACTGCTCACATATATGGTTGCTATTGGATTTATTTTAAACGTACGCTCAAGAACTAAAATCTTTATGTTTAAATGAACCATATCGAAAAACGGTATGGTTTTTTTCTATGTCCATTTTAGATATACTAATGAAAAAATGAGCTGGAGGTTTAAATATGAAATATGACATTATAGGTGATATTCACGGATGCTTCCAAGAGTTTCAAGATTTAACAACGAAACTAGGGTATAGCTGGGATAGTGGTATCCCAATTCATAACGCAAAACGAAGGCTTGCATTCGTTGGTGATATTACAGACCGAGGTCCTCATTCATTACGGATGATTGAAATTGTATGGGAGCTCGTAATAAATAGAAAAGATGCTTATTATGCTCCAGGGAATCACTGTAATAAACTGTATCGTTTCTTCCTTGGACGTAATGTTACAATCGCTCATGGGCTCGAAACAACTGTTGCAGAATATGAAGCATTGCCTTCTAATAAGCAACAAATAATAAAAGAAAAATTCATTACTCTTTACGAACAATCACCGCTATATCACATACTGGATGAAAAAAAATTAACCGTCTGTCACGCTGGTATTCGGCAAGATTACATAGGAAGACAAGATAAAAAAGTACAAACCTTTGTATTATATGGTGATATTACAGGCGAAAAACACCCTGACGGCTCACCTGTCCGCCAAGATTGGGCGAAAGAGTATAAGGGTGAAACATGGATTGTTTATGGACATACACCTGTCAATGAACCTCGCTTTGTGAATCATACAGTCAATATTGATACTGGTGCTGTATTTGGTGGTAAACTAACTGGACTACGTTACCCTGAGTTGGAGACCGTTTCTGTCCCTTCTTCCCTACCTTTTGTCCCTGAAAAGTTCCGCCCAATTTCATAAAGTGAAACTTTAATCAGTGGGGGTTTTGTTCATCCCCCACTGATTATTAGCCCGCACCAATCGGGATAAATACCTCTACTTAATACAATTCACGATTTGCAGAGGATCATGGTGTTTTCTAGACATATTCCACACTAAAACTAGATAAAGCAATTAAAAAAAGATGCAATAAAGTGCATCTTTTTTTAATTGCACGGCATATACTGTCGCAGGAGGTGACGGAATGAAGAAAAAATCTTCTAAACAAAAAAGAAAATTCCACCCTTTATACCATCCCATGTATGGAATTAACAACTGGTGCAGTATTCGAGCGGCAGCTATAGAAGAAATAGAAGAACAAGAGTCATCAAAAAAAAGCAAACCGAGAGAAAAATATATCTCTTTAGAAAATGCTGTTATGAGGCGAATTATAGATAGCAGGAAAATAAAAGCAAAACAAAAAAAGAAGCTCGCTTCTAATAATGATGAACCTGTGCTTAATTCGGAAAAGATACAAGAAAATATAGAAGAAAACATTCCTGCAGCAATAAAGGAAAAAGTACAACCAGAAATTCCAGCTACTATTATAAATCAAGTAAAAAAAATAAAAGAAGCATTAATCTCGGGCAACGATGTACAAATAGAAAGATCCGCCCCTATTCAGGCTCCTGTACCTACACCTATAAAAAAAGAAAATAACAAAGGAGCTCGTCACGCATATAAAGAAGGACTTCACTCTAAAGCTGATGGAATCGCTTCACATGCAGAAGGGCTTCTTACACATGCAACGGGTCCCTTTTCTCATGCAGAAGGGACAAAAACAAAGGCAACTGGACATAGTTCGCATAGCGAAGGAAGTGAAACGACAGCAGGCGGCTCTTATTCTCATGCAGAAGGAAAACATGCAATTGCTTTGGGCGAAGCAGCACATGCAGAAGGAACCGCAACTATCGCTAACGGATTCTCATCTCATGCGGAAGGAAATCATACATCAACAGCTAATTTTGCAGGCAGCCATATTATGGGTAAATTTGGTACAGCAGAAGAAGCTTATTCCTGGTTTATCGCAAATGGGACAAATGACACTGATTATAATATAGGTGCCAAATGGCTTGCCCATAACGGAGAAATGTATATCGATGGTGCTTCTTACAATGCAGGTGGTACTGATTTTGCACAAATGTTTGAGGCAGCAGATCATAGCCCTATTGATATCGGCTATTTCATTACATTTAGTAGCGAAGAAAAAATTCGAAAAGCTACTTCAAATGATTCATTCATATTAGGAATATCTAGCGCTACCCCCGCTCTCATAGGAAATAGCGGTGCTTTAAGTTGGCAAAAACGCTATAAAACAGACAGCTTCGGAAAACGTCAATATACGCGTACGGATACGCAAGAAATACGACCTCTTTTAAATACAGAATGGGATCCAGCTTGTAAGTATATATCAAGAAGAGACCGTACTGAGTGGCTTCCTGTCGGATTAATTGGACAAATGTTAGTACGTGATGACGGCACTTGTGAAACACACGGATATTGTCGTCCGAATGATGACGGCATTGCCACGAAAGCTGAAAGTGGCTTTTTCGTTATAAAACGTACTGGTGAAAATCAAATTTTAATATTATTCCGCTAAAAAAAGGGAACAAAATTCTTTTTATGATAAGAATTTTGTTCCCTTTTAATTGTTATGTAAAGCGTATTGCATATCCTCTGGGATACTTACGGTAAAAGTCATTCCCTTTTCTAAAATAGGATGATAAAACGTCAAAGATGTACTATGCAGCGCTTGACGTTTTATCACATCTCTTCGGCCACCGTATAGATCATCCCCAAGTAGCGGATGTCCTATATATGCCATATGTACACGAATTTGATGTGTTCTTCCCGTCTCGAGCTCAAGCGCTACATGCGTCTTATCGAAAGAACTCTCCATCACTCTAAAATGAGTAACAGCTCTTTGACCATCTTCACAGACAGTTCGCTCGATAATACTATCCGCTTTTCGTCCGATTGGCGCGTCAATCGTTCCTACTTCTTCTAAAATAGTCCCATGAACGATTGCCTCATACGTTCGTTTCACCCCTTTTTGTTGATGCTGCTTCGATAAAAGGTGGTGAACGAATCTATTTTTCGCAATTAGCATAAGCCCTGAAGTATCACGATCTAACCTCGTCACAATGTGCACCGTACTTGCAAGATTTTGTTTATCATAATGATATAAAAGAGCGTTTGCAATACTTCCTGACGGGTGCTCCCTAGACGGAATCGTCGACATATTTGCTTCTTTATTTATAACAAGAACCGCATCATCTTCATATACGATACATAAAGGGATCTCTTCCACTTCCATCCCTTCACTTCTTTCCTCCACTGGAAAAAAGATTTGTAACTCTTCACCAGCTTGTAACTTGTGACGAACACTTGTGTGTTGACCGTTTACTTCAATTGCTCCCCCGCGGAACTTTATATCCGTTAAAGCAGCTTTCGAAATCCCTTTTGTTTTCAAAAATTCTCTAACTAAAGTTCCCTCTTCAGCCAGCCCTATATCCCATTTCAATGTAAATCTGTTCAAATATATAAACCCTCTCTATTTATCTGCAACAAACGAGTCACGAACACGTTTCCAGAATGGGAACGGACGGAAACGAACAAATCGTACTTTCTCGTTTGCAACGCGATACTGAATTGATTTCACATCTTGATGAACCATCGTCAAATGATCCACGGTAATTTGCATGTTCATTCCTGCAGCCGGCTTTAAAACGCATGTATGATGCTTCGGCAGTACGAGCGGCGAACCTACCGTACGAAATACACGATTGTTGATAGATGCCATTTCTGCAATTTGAATCGCTTCAATAGAAGGGTGAATAATTGCTCCGCCAAGCGCCTTATTATACGCGGTACTTCCTGAAGGAGTAGAAATACAAAGACCATCTCCGCGAAACGTTTCGAAATACTCTCCGCGTATTTCCACTTCTGTTACTAATGTACCTTCTGCACTTTTTACAGTCGCTTCATTCATCGCCAAATACTGCGACTCTTTACTACCATTCACATAGCGAATAATCACTTCTAAAAGTGGATATTCAACCACTTGGAACGGTGTTTTAGCGATTGCAATCACCAACTTCTCTACTTCCGTCGGTAACCAATCTGCATAGAAACCTAAATGCCCTGTATGTACACCAACAAATGCGGTTTCATCTAATCGATTATAGTAACGATGGAATGCATATAAAAGCGTTCCATCTCCCCCAACAGAAATTACAATATCAGGTTCCTTTTCATCCATTGTAAACCCAAAATCTAACAAGTATTCTTTCATCGTACTTGCTAGTGTATCTGATGATTGATCTCCCTTTGACATAATTGTAAATTTCATCGCCCAACACCCTTTAGTTTATGATTCAGAATCTTTCGTTTCCTGCTTTCGTGAAAAGACCTTTTGCGCTTCTTGAATTTCAAGACGAATGGAAGACATTTCTTCATCTAATAAAAACGCCGCTTCCGCTGCACGTTGTAAGCGTATTTTAATATCTTCAGGAAAACGTCCACTATATTTGTAATTTAAAGAATGCTCAATCGTTGCCCAAAAATTCATTGCTAACGTGCGAATTTGAATTTCAACTAACACTTTTTTCTCCCCCTGTATCGTTTGAACAGGATAACTAATGACAACGTGGTAAGAGCGATAGCCGCTATCTTTCTTTTGCGTTACATAATCACGTTCTTCTACAATGTCAAAATCATTTCGTTTTCGAAGATATTCTACAACAGGCTTAATCTCATCTACGAATTGACACATCATTCGAAGGCCCGCGATGTCCTGCATATCTTCTCTAATTCGGTCTAGCGGTACATTTCTCTTCTCCGCTTTATCAATAATACTTGCAACCGACTTTACCCTTCCTGTTACAAACTCAATTGGAGAATGCTCCGTTAACATTGCAAATTGAGTACGCATTCCTTTTAGTTTCACTTTCAGCTCCGCCACCGCTTGGTGATACGGTGCTAAAAATTCTTCCCAATTACGATTCATTTCAACCACCACCAAAATCAATCCATTTGCTTATAGAAACACTTTTTCTACAGCAGTTACTAGTTCTTCTCCGTAATTTGCATTACCTTCAATATTTTCAACTAAATATTCTACTTCTTCTTTTAATCCTTCTAATTCTATTTCAACATCATTCACGCGAATAAACATCGCTGTATCTTTATTCATCGCTTCATGCACTGCTTCCCAGCATGTATGCGGAATACTTACATAAATGAAAGATGATTCATTTTCTAAGATATATAAAAATGATAAATTGTCTGAGTCTACAAGTACGTGATTACGCGCACTTAACTCCTTTACCTCTATTTCAGTATTTTCCGCACAAAAAATAAGCGCATTCTCTCTCGTTTCTACGCTCTTAACTTGAATTTTATTTTGCATACTCGAACTCCTCCATCTCAACTTCCTGTCTTACTTAACAGTATTATTGTATCATAACATGGACGCAAACAAATAAAACATTGAACCAAATTTGCGAAAAAGCGATAATGTGGAAAGAATTATTTTTCAAAAGGAGCGCATACAATGACACAAGAAATTGAAATTGAATTTAAAAATATGGTTACAGAGGAAGAATTCCAAACATTATGCAAATCTTTTTCTATTGAAGCATTTACAAAACAAGTAAATCACTACTTTGAAACGCCTCACTTCTCTTTAAAAGATACGGGCTCTGCACTTCGTATTCGTCATAAAGATGGAACTTATACATTAACATTAAAACAACCTGCTGAAATTGGTTTATTAGAAACTCATCAGTCTGTAACAGAAAAAGAAGCACAACTTATGATGGAAACAAACACAATCATTCAAGGAACTGTAATGGATCAGCTACACAAATTACAAATTCCCGTTTCCGCTTTAACTTATATGGGTAGTTTAACAACAGAAAGAGCTGAAATATTATTTGAAGGCGGAACGCTTGTCTTTGATCATAGTTTCTATTACAATCACGATGATTATGAAATTGAATACGAAGTGCAAGATGAAAAGACCGGTAAAGCAGCATTTATAAGGTTATTAAAGCAACATAACGTACCAGTTCGTCATACAAACAACAAAGTAAAACGCTTTTTCCTTGCCAAACAAAACGAAGAGCGCTAAAGTAAAATTTCCATCAGTCAAGAAGAGCTGTACTTACGGCTACATTTCACCTTTTTGAAAAGTAAAAGATTTATTAGCAACATATAGAATAAGCAAAGAATGTTATGAAGGCTGTTTAGTTGCTCTTCATAACATTCCATTGCTACAATAGATATACATTTCATGGAAAAAGGGGTTTATAAAGGATGAGCAAGCAACCGATGACACCATTTGAAGCAATCGGCGGTGAACAATGCATTGCAACATTAGTGGATACATTTTATTCCTATGTCAGTGAACACCCTGACTTATCTCCGATCTTCCCGGATAATTTAACAGAAACTGCTAGGAAGCAGAAACAATTTTTAACACAATATTTAGGTGGTCCTAATTTATACACTGAAGAACATGGGCATCCTATGCTAAGAGCACGCCATCTTCCGTTTGAGATTACTCCAAAACGCGCAGAAGCTTGGCTGTCATGTATGGAGCAAGCAATGGATGATACAGGAGTGCACGGTCATATAAGAGAGTTTGTTTTTGAACGTTTAGCATTAACTGCTCAACATATGGTCAATACTCCAAATGAAACAGGTGAAGTGTAATGGATAAGCAGGAAGCAAAGCATATAAATATGCCTTCTCCTTCCACATGCGAGCATAAATCTGTAGAAGCATATTTATTTATTGATCCACTTTGTAAAGATTGCTGGGATATCGAGCCATTTATTATTAAACTATGGCTTGAGTATGGGAAATACTTCTCTATTCGTCATATAGTAACAGGAAAAGTGGACGGGGCAAACGCTTCCTCACACAAATGGAATAAACCTGCTAATATTCGATTTGTGTGGGAAAAGACAACAAGTTTACAAGGTTTTTCATGTGATGGAAAAGTACATATGCAAGAGGCGTCGTCAACACCGTATTTAGTTTCGATGGCAATTAAGGCGGCGGAGTTGCAAGGCCGAAAAGCAGGTTCGAAGTTTTTGCGAAAACTCCAAGAATACATTTTTCTTGAAAATGTATCAAACCCTGACTGTGAATTATTGCTTACATGTGCTAAAGATAGTGGCATTGATGTAGAGGAATTTAAAAAAGACCTACACTCAGTTAGCGCAAAAAAAGCTTTCCAATGCGACCTAAAATTCACAAATGAGATGCATATTACAGAAATACCTTCCCTCCTATTTTTTCATGCAAATTCAGATGAGGAAGGTATTAAAATCACAGGGATTTATTCCTATGATGTATACGTACAGCTATTAAAAGAACTGGTAAAATGCGAAATTGAGCCAGAACCATTACCTCCTTTAGAAGCATTACTAGAAGCAACACAATTTATTTCTTCAAAGGAAATCTCATTTATATATGACTGCCCTCAGCAAGAAATAGAGCGTGAACTAAAAAAATTACAACTAAAACGAAAAGTACAAATGATTGAAGTGAAGTGCGAGCGTTATTGGAAATGGATAGCAACAGAAAAAGACCTGGTGTAAACACCAGGTCTTTTTCTTTACGGCTTATAAAAATATTAAAGGGGATGGGAGAAATTTTCACGTTCAAACAAAGGGGTATATGTTTGTATGTGAATTCGTTCACGCTTATTATATTACAAGATTCGACGTCAGATGACAACCCCTTTTGTCGAATTTCACATTTTTGTCACATTCTAAACGTTTTCATTCTTGAATAAGCTATAAAAAAAGCAATTTAGGAGGTTTCCTTATGAAAAAATCTCATATTTTTCTTATCTTTCTATGTGTTATTGTTTCTTTTTTCTTGTATATCCTCTCTCTATTACAAGCTTTCCCTAAAATTATTGCCTTTCCTCTTTTATTCGGAGTTATCGTCATCGCTGTCTCTTATTTCAACTATAGAAAACGATTTAAAGGATTTTAATTACAAAAATCAACTGTAAAACTGCCTTCTAATTTAGAAAAAGTAAGGAAATCCCCCTTATTTTTTCGACAAATATCGACAAAAACATTTTCAAACAAAAAAGACGAGGATAAAATCCCTCGTCTTTTCTCATTACTTTTCTTCAAATAATAACGCTTCTAATTCATTTAATTTCTCTTCAAATACTTGAAGTGCCTCTTTCACTGGTTCAGGAGATGCCATATCAACTCCTGCTTTTTTCAACACTTCAATTGGATAATCGGAGCTTCCCGCTTTTAAGAATTCGTTAATGTAACGTTCTACTGCTGGTTGCCCTTCTTCTAAAATTTGTTTAGATAACGCAGTCGCTGCACTAAATCCTGTTGCGTATTGATATACGTAATAGTTGTAATAGAAGTGCGGAATACGAGACCATTCTAAACCGATTTCTTTATCGATTACTAAAGCATCCCCGAAATATTTCTTATTTAAATCGTAGTAGATCTCCGTTAACATATCTGGCGTAACCGCATGTCCTTCTTGTACTTTTTTATGAATGATATGCTCGAACTCTGCAAACATTGTTTGACGGAATACAGTACCACGGAATCCTTCTAAATAATGATTTAATAAATATAGACGCTCTTTTTTATCTTCTGTCGTTTTTAATAAATAATCATTTAGAAGCGCTTCATTACAAGTTGATGCTACCTCTGCAACGAAGATTGAATAATCACCGTATACGTGTGGCTGTGTCTTTCTTGTGTAATAACTATGCACCGAATGACCAAACTCATGAGCAAGTGTATATAAATTATTTACATTATCATGCCAGTTCATTAAAATATACGGATTTGTTCCGTATGCACCAGATGAATATGCTCCGCTTCGTTTGCCTTTATTCTCGTACACATCTACCCAGCGATTTTCATATGCTTCTTTTAAAATTTCAACATATTCATCACCAAGTACGTTTAAAGATTTTAATAACAGGTCTTGCGCTTCTTCATACTTCACATTCATTTTCACTTCTTGTACAAGTGGTGTATATAAATCGTACATATGAAGCTCATCAAGTCCTAGTGCACGCTTACGAATATCAATGTAACGGTGTAATAAATGTAAGTTGTCATTTACCGTTTCAACGAGTTGATCGTATACTGCTTCAGGAATATTATTATTGCTTAATGCTGCTTGGCGAGCAGAGTCATATTTACGAATACGTGCATTGAAATTATTACGTTTCACTGCCCCGCTTAACGTACTTGCAAATGTGTTCTTAAATTCCCCATACGTTTCAAATACAGCTTTGAATGCATCTTCGCGAACACGACGATCATCACTTTCTAAAAACTGAATGTAACGGCCATGTGTTATTTCTACCTCTTCTCCATCCTCACCTTTAATAGATGGGAATTTCAAATCCGCATTATTCAACATACCGAATGTATTACTTGATGCACTCATCACTTCAGATGCTTCTGCTAATAACGCTTCCTCTGCCTCAGATAATACGTGCGGGCGTTGACGTGTAATTTCTTCTAATGCATGCTCATATACACTTAGTTCTCGATTTTCTTGTAAGAATGTTTGCAATGTATCTTCTGAAATAGATAAAATTTCAGGTACGATATACGCTGTGCTACTAGATACTTGTGAGTATAAATTTGTTGCGCGATCATTCAGTGCTTGATACACAGAGTTTGTTGTATCTTGATCGTAACGCATATGTGCATATGTATATAGCTTACCTAATCGCATTGAAATTTCATCTTCATATTGCAATGCCTCAAGCAAATTGTCTGCAGAGTCGCCAAGCTTCCCTTTAAATTCAGTTAACTTTGGCAATAGCTCTTTAATAGCTTGGAATTCTTTTTCCCATTCTGCATCTGTTTGGAAAATATCTTCTAATCGCCATGTGCTTGCTTCTTCAATCTCATTGCGATTTGGTAATGATTTTGCTTTATTTTGTTCAGACATTCTGTAAGCCCTCCTTTAAATATCTCTACTTAAGTACAATTCTGTTTTTCTTATGTAATTCCTTCACGTTCATTCTTTATTATATCCCCTTTTTCTTCTCTCATGTTGAACTTTGTCTCAAATAGAGATAGTGCGTGCGCTAAGCAAATTTCATCATATTTCCTAACTTCCTCCTCCGCCTGTAACATAACTATATTCCTCATTTTTCGGTACGTATAAGTCCCTACTTTATGCAACACGCCTACAAAACATAAAAAAGTCATATATTCAGTAACCGCTACTTTCCATATATGTTGTGAAAAGTACGGAAGTAAGCGCATTTTCGTATTTTTTTTTACATAACTACACACATATTGAAGGGAAATACAATTCCCTACCGCAAGCTCACCTATACACTTCATGTATAGAAAAGCTTGCCATGTAAATGGATTTGTTTGAAAAGCAAACGCGGATGGGAGCGGAACACCGATTTCAGAAGGAAAGCTCGCTGGGGTACATTTATATTGATATAAGAGGCGGAGTAGTGACTTATGATTATAATTCCAGATAGATAGAGCGTTTTGCCGAAAATGGTTCTTTTTTCTCTCCCATTCTTGTCCTAATACCTCTTTTTGGAAAGGAACAGAGGAAAAGAGCATGTCAACAGTAGTCGTATCAGTTGGTAAATAAATAGTATGTGAGAAAGAGACATTTGTAGAAAACGGAGTGATAAATGCGCATTTCATAAACGATTTTTGTTTCGGACAGAAGAAAATAAGAAATGGCTGAGGATAAGATTGTAAGGAGAAAGCCAGAAGTGAGGAAAATTTCATCCAATATGCAGATTGCTTTTTTAATTGATTTCCACCAATGATCCAGATGACCTGTATACCAGCTTGCCAATACGAGTATGTTCGTTTAGAAAGCTGTTCTATGGAGAGATTGGCGCATTGATATTCAATCGCAATTTCCCTACCTGCTCTCTCTACGAAAACATCTGGTCTTTGCTGGATTTTTGGAAGGTAATGCTCTATATCCACATGAAAATTTTGACGTTTCAACCATCTATATAACAATTCTTTACCGTGCATATGATACATAGATTCTGCTTCATAAAAGGTAAGACATGAATCCACTTTCTTATGAGCAAAATGCCAGCTCTTTTGTGTTCCTAATTTCATTTGCACTTCTTTTCCGCAAGCTGTACAAAAGAATTTTTCTCGTTTACGCATTTCGCGTAAACGTTCTTCATCCCGGTTATATAATAGATGAATTTTCTCTCCGTTTTCTCTCCTTGCAATAAACATCCACCATCACACCCTTTCAACTTCTTGTATTCTACAATTTACTACAAATTCCTCTCAAAAAAAGAGATGTCCTAAATTAGGACATCTCTTTCTATAATAAAGGTGATAATAACCGATACGTCGATTCAACAATCCGCCTATGAAGACGTCTCTTATGAAATCGGTCAACATGAATTTCACTGGATTCTTCTAAATCGTCTTTAAAATCTTGAACGAGCTTTCGAATGCTACCTGTATCATATAAAAAGGCATTTACTTCAAAGTTTAAATGAAAACTTCTCATATCCATATTAGCTGTCCCAATTGATGCGAGATCAGAATCCACGATGACAACTTTACTATGAAGAAAACCTTTTTCATATTCATATATTTTTACTCCTGCATCTAATAACTCCGGAAAGTACGATCTTGATGCATAAAAGACAGTCCGCTTATCTGGCTTACTTGGCATTAACAAACGAACATCAATACCAGCAAGTGCAGCTACTTTTAATGCAGATAAAATATCATCATCTGGGATAAAGTATGGTGTTGCAATCCAAATCGATTTCCTAGCTGAAGCAATCATTGCAAAATATAAATGTTTAATTGTTTCCCATTTATTATCCGGTCCACCTCCAACAAGTTGGACTCCGCCCCAATGATCACCCTCAACTGCTTCCGCTTGTAAATATTCAGGTGCTAATACCGCCTCACCAGTCATATAAAACCAGTCTTGAAGGAAAATCAGCTGTAAACTTTGAACTGCTTCACCGCGTAAATATAAATGCGTGTCTCGCCAAAAACCGAAATATTTATCCTTCCCTAAATACTCATCACCAATATTTAATCCACCTACAAACCCTTCATTTCCATCTATAATAACGATTTTTCGGTGGTTTCGATAATTAATTTTATCGTTTAAAATTGGAAAGCGCACAGGGAAAAATGGAATCATTTCTACTCCTGCATCATTCAATTCTTCAATATACGAATTTGATAATTTAAAGCTTCCAACCGCGTCGTATAAAAAACGAACGACAACGCCTTCTTTTGATTTTTTTATTAAAATATCTTTAATTTCTGTACCGAGCTTGTCATCACGCACAATGTAATACTCCATATGAATGTGGTGTTTCGCTCGATTTAACCCATCTAAAATTGCTTGAAACGTTTCGTCTCCATTTGTTAATGTCCTCGTTTCAGTTTGAAATGAAATATTTAAAGCACCTAGTCGATCTGCTAAACGAAATAACAATTCTTGATGCTTATGATTTCGTAAAATCCGTTCTTCGTAATCTTCGTGTCCCTTATATTGTAAAAACGCCTGTTCATCGAGTAATGCCTTCTTTTGGAACATTCTTTTTCTACGAAAATTTTGTCCAAATAAAAGATAAGCAAAGAAACCGAACACCGGAAAAATACCTAGTACGATTAACCACGTAAGTGTTTTAGACGGATGGCGGTTTTCTAAGAAAATAACACATCCAATTAAAAATGCGGAAACCGTAAATAAAATACTAATAATACCTAAAATAGAAACATCCTTTATCCCAATGACATCCGAATAAAATGCTACATCAATAAACATGCGTAATGAAACAAATAATGCGAACACTAGTAGAAAAAAGAAAAGTAGTTTTAACGTGTTTTTCATCTCTTACCTCCTTACTAAGAAAGCCTTCCTATTCTTCATAAAAAAAGCCGATTTCATACTATAGAAATCGGCCTACATTTTAGGAGGGAAATTGTTGCGAATTGTCTCAAGCGCACGCTCTTTCACAACCTGTTTCCCATACTCACTTACACGGTGAATCGTTAAAGTAGATTCTTCTCCATATTCTAAAACAATACTTAAAATACGATCAATTTCTTCTTCATCATGTAGCACTTCATCGAATTCCACATATACATAATATCGGTCCTCAAATGAATGTAATTCATCTTTTATATCTTCAAAGATAAGACGATGACTTAATGAAATAACATCTTCAAAATCATTAAACTTAATTAAAAAGCCAAACGTACCATCTTCATTAAAGTTTGTTCCTACTTGTTCTTCTACCTCTTCCACTAATTCTTGCTGGAATAATGATTCGATGCCTTCATCTAGAGGAATGTCTATAATTTTGTCTACACCTATTGGTAGTTCCAGCTTTTGTCCATCCTTTGAAAGCTCCGCTTTCGTTACAAGTACTTCAATCCCTTTATCGACTGCTTGCACTTGGATCCATAACGGCCCATCGATAAAGAAATCATCATGATCACGAGCTTCGTCCATCATCTCCCAAAAGAGCTCTTCACTTCGTTCTCGATCATACCAAATTTCTTCACGATTAAACCCTCTATCCTCTATATCAATGTACGTAATAAAAAATTTCATCGTATGGTCATTAATTCTTTCAATATCCAAAATACAACGCTCCCTTCCTGCTTAGAATTGTTATGAAGGGATTCCCCACTCATATGACAAAACAATAGATTCTTGTACTCTCATTTTATGATAAGATTCTCCAGAAGGGAAATAAAATCGATTTATTTTACAAAAATAGTTATATACCTATCTGTATTCGACTTTTTACATAAAGTGAAACAATAATCAGTATTTTTTTCATCCTCCACTGATTATTAGCTCGCACCAATCGGAATAAATATACCATTATACCAATTCACTGCTCGCAAAAAATTTGGACATACATTCCCATATTCCCTCGTACACTGTAATAAAGTGAAACTTCTATTAGAGGTGATTATTTTGTCCCTGGGAGCACGGGATCAAAACTAGACAAACTTTCTTCACCACATACATATATTTCGCTTATTAAAACATCATAAATGGAGGCAGACGAATGGACTTAGAGTTTTTAACATCTGTACTAATGATTGTCGGTATCGATGTTGTACTAGGTGGCGATAACGCAATTGTCATCGCACTAGCTAGCCGAAATTTACCTGAAGCAAAACGAAATAAAGCCATTTTGATTGGTACTATGTTAGCAATTGTGCTACGAATTCTCCTCACGATACTAGCTGTCTATTTACTTGATATCCCATTTTTACAACTCACCGGCGGAATTTTACTTACATTAATTGCGGTCAATTTACTCACTGATAATAACAACGATCTTTCTTCTATCAAAGGAAAAACGACTTTATTCCAAGCTGTGCGTACAATTGTATTCGCGGATCTCGTTATGGGGTTTGACAATGTTATTGCCATTGCAGGAGCAGCTCACGGAAGGCTTTCACTCGTAATTATCGGTTTATTCATTTCTATCCCGATTATCATTTGGGGAAGCAAACTTATTTTAATATTCATGGAACGCTTTCCATTTCTCATTTATTGCGGAGCAGCAGTTCTCGCCTATACAGCAGGAAAAATGATTACACATGAAGACAGACTTGCAACGTTTTTTCATCATAATCCTAGTTTTTCCACAAGTATCCCTTATTTGTTCATTTTCACCATTTTATGCATAGGCTTTATCGTTCAACAAGTGCGATTACGTAATGTTAAACAGTAAAAAAAAACCTTCTACTCTATAATAGGTAGAAGGTTTTCATATTATTATAATTAATTTACAAGACGCTGTGCTTCACGTAATTGGAACGTTCTTACTGTACGTGGTAAGAAACGACGGATTTCATCTTCGTTGTAACCTACTTGAAGGCGTTTTTCGTCAATCATAATTGGACGACGTAAAATACCTGGATAGTCACGAATCATCTTATATAAATCTTGAAGTGGTAAAGACTCTAAGTTCACATTCAATTCTTGGAAAACTTTTGAACGAGTAGAAATAATCTCATCCGTTCCGCTTTCTGTCATACGTAAAATCTCTTTAATCTCATCAATCGTTAATGGATCTGAGAAAATATTACGTTCTGTATAAGGAATATGATTTTCCTCTAGCCATAATTTCGCCTTTCTACAAGACGTACAGCTTGGAGAACTATATAATGTTACCATACAAAGCTCACTCTCCTTAAAGAGTACAAATTCTGTACTAATTACAGTTTAAATTTCTAACTTCCGCAATTTTTCGCGATAACTTGTCTTATAGCAAAGTAAAAAATCGCAATTCATGTAAGCAACAATAATTACTTTTAATAAGTAACTTCTATAATCATTATACAATAGTTTTTGCAAGAAATATACAGTGAATTTACTGCTAGTTGAGAAAATTTCTCCGTGTACTCCACTGCTATGCAACATGATTATACTCAGTAAAACTGTCCTTTAACAACGGTCTTCAACCCTTTTGATACTTACTTTCTACAATAATCTTCACTTGATATACAATTACAGTTTCATAATCTTCCCCATTAAAAAGAGAGCGTTTTCTTACCTTTTCCCGACAAAACAATTGAGAAATGTAAGACTCTAAAGGTTAGAAACAAAAAGGAACATTCGTTCTTATTTTAACAAATCTCTCCGCTCATGTCTATATGCTTTCTAAAGTAAATCGAATATTTTTCTGACATTTCTTTCTTTTTTACCATTTATCTCATACAATAAAAATACAGACAGACAAAGGGGGAATTTACATATGATCGCTTTTTTTACTGATTTTATCATTGTTGCTACCCTCATCATCGGAATAACAGCATTGATTGGTGTCATTACAAATAGCATCGGTGAAAAACTCTTTGGTGGGAAAGAAAAAATGAAGTTTGTTAATAAAAGTTTAGATGTACAATCTGGCTGGAACCAAGTTGGCGGAAAAGGCATTTATAAAAAACGTACGTACTAAAAAAAGCAGGTAATCACCTGCTTTTTTTGTTATTTTCCTACTGATGCCCATTTGAAGCTTACTTCGCCACCATACTTATGGTTGTACATATCTTTAATTGTTTCTCTTTGTAAATATGCTCTACCACGTTGATATACTGGAACAATCGCAGCGTCATCAAGTAACATTTTTTCTGCTTCAAGTAAGTTTTTCCAACGAGCATTTACGTCGCTTCCATCTTTCTTCGCTTTCATAATAATCTCATCGTACTTCGGATTAGAATACTTCATTTTATTTTGTGCCCCATCAGTTACGAACATATCAAGATATGTAACTGGATCTGGGAAGTCTGCACTCCATCCAGAGAATGACATTACAAAGTCGCCCGCATCTTCTAATTTTAGTTTTTGCGCGAATGGTTGTTGTTTAATTTTCACTGTTAAACCTGGTAAATTCTTTTCTAACTCACCTTTTAAATATTCACCAGTTTTCTTCGATAATTCAACGTCTTCATTTAATAGCTCTAATTCAATTTCGTTTTTACCAAGCTCTTTTTTACCAGCTTCCCAATACTTTTTCGCTTCTTTTACATTTGGTTTTACAATATCTCCATTTTCAACACGGAAATCTTTTTTATCCGGTCCTTTAATGAAATTGTCAGGAATTAATCCCGTCGCTGGCTTAGAACCGTTATTTAATAATGTATCAACGAATGGTTTACGGTCAAAACCAAGAGAAATTGCTTTACGAATATTTTTATTTGCTAAAGCTGGGTCTTTTTGATTTAAGCGAAGGAAGAATACAGATGTATCTTCTACCGTTTTGAAATCTGGTTTTCCTTTATATTTATCGATGAACTCTGCTAATAACGTCGCTCGATCGACTGCGTTTGTTTCATATAAATTAATTGGCGTAGACGTATCTTTTACAATATTAAAGTTCACTTCCTCAAGCTTCACTTCTTTATTGTCCCAATATGATGAGCTCTTTGTCATTTTGAAGCTACGTTCATGTTGCCAATCACTTAATGTAAATGGTCCGTTATAAAGTGTTGTATTTGCTTCTAAACCAAACTTCGTCCCTTGCTCTTTCACATACTTTTCATTAACAGGATAGAAGATCGGATAGACCATTAAATCAACAAGATATGGAATAGAATTATCTAATTCTACTTCTAGTGTATGATCATCAATCGCTTTTACACCTAATTGGTCTGGACTCATCTCTTTTTTATTAATTTTCTCAGCATTTTTTATATCGTACATAATGTACGCCGATTTCGCAGCTGTATCTGGATTAATTGCTCTTTGCCATGCATACACGAAATCTTTCGCCGTTACAGGTTCACCATTTGACCATTTTGCATCTTCACGTAATTTAAATGTATACTTTTTACCGTCTTCTGACTTTTGGAATTCCTTCGCTACACCTGGAACTAATTTATCGTCTTTCCCAAGGCGGTATAGGCCTTCCATCGTATTGTTCATTACTTTTGAAGAAACTGCATCAGCTGATAACGCTGGGTCCATCGTTGGAATTTCTTGTGTTTCAATTAAGTTAATAACTTGCTTCGCACCGCTTTTCCCGCTATCCCCTTTTGCGTTCGCTTGCGGTTCATCTTTTTGGTAGCCACATGCCCCTAAAATCATACTCATTGCTACTGTTGATGCTACAAAAACTGGTATCTTTTTTTTCATACTTCCACCCTCCAAAAAAAATGTTAGCCCTTTTATTTTCAAACAGAAAGAAATATATATATGTTCTAATAATTCATATTATACACATAAATATATTCTTTGTATATTTATATTTCTATTTTGTTAAAATTTTCTGTTAACACCACGTGCATTTGTAAACGTTTCATACTGCGTTTTTATTGAACTAAAGTGTTAAAAATGACCATTTTTATACTTTTCTAAATTATCAGGGAAAAATAAATTTTATATTCTATAATATCTTACGCATAATTATTCCTCCCTTTTTGTCATAAAATGAAGGTTTATTCATATTGAAAATATGTAGGCTAAAATAAGTGCAAAGGATATGAAAGTGTGTTACGATACACTTTGCTAAAAATAGATATCGGTAAAGAGGGGACGGACATGACAGCAATTCGCTCAAAAAACGGGCCAACAGAGAAATTAAGTTTATTCTTATTAACATGGCCTATTTTTCTAGAAGTTTTTCTTTTTATGCTGATGGGGATCGCTGATACTTTCATGTTAAGTGCATTATCAGACGATGCTGTATCTGGGGTTGGTGCAGCGAATCAATACCTTCATATCGCGATTTTAGTACTAGAAGTCATAGGGAATGGTGCAGCTATCGTTGTATCCCAATACCTCGGTTCTAAACGCTTTATGGAAGCATCAAAAATATCAGCATTAGCCGTCACATTAAATTTAGTGGTCGGACTCATTATAAGCGCTGGTTTTCTTTTATTTTCAAAACATATGATGATGGCAATGAATTTACAAGGCGATGTACTAACGTATGCACAAAGCTATCTATCCATCGTCGGAGGAGCTATTTTCCTTCAAGCTATTATTAACTCATTAGCCGCAATTATCCGCGTTCACGGCTTTACAAAGCAAGCAATGTTTGTTTCGCTTGGAATGAATATTATTCATATCGCCGGAAACTACGTACTTATTTTCGGGAAATTCGGTTTCCCTGAACTTGGTGTGCAAGGAGCCGCGATTTCTTCCGCTGTCAGCCGGTTAATCGCACTTATCGTTTTCTTCTGGTTACTGTACCGCGTTATGGAATACCGTGTGAAATTACAATATTACTTCACTTTATCAAAAGAATACGTTGGCAAAATTTTGAAGATCGGCATTCCATCTGCATTCGAACAAGTCATGTATCAAGCTTGTCAAATTGTCTTCTTATATTACGCAACATACTTAGGTACGGAATCGTTAGCTGCAAGACAATACGCTACTAACATTTCCATGTTCACTTATTTATTCGCCATTGCTATCGGTATGGGAACAGCTATTATCGTTGGACGCCTAGTTGGCGGAAATGAAAAGGATGAAGCTTACACACGCGTATGGAAAAGTGTACAATGGGCGATTGGCGTAACTTTATTTATGGTCATGCTCGTTGTTACATTCCGCACACAATTAATGGGACTATTTACAGATAATCCTCATATTATCGCTCTAGGGGCAAGCGTTCTTTTACTAAGTGTACTACTTGAAACAGGACGGACGATGAACATCGTCATCATTAATTCACTTCGTGCAGCTGGCGATGCAAAATATCCTGTTTTAATCGGCGCATTCTCCATGGTGTTAATGAGCTTACCACTCGGTTACTTTTTCGCCTTCCATTTAGACATGGGGCTCGTTGGTATTTGGCTAGCGATTGCTATCGACGAATGGACGCGAGCAATTATTATGTTCTTCCGCTGGAGAAGTAGATCGTGGGAAAATTATGCACTTGTTAAACCAAATGAGCAAGATGAGAGTGTTTCTGTTCAGGCGCAGTAAAATAAAAGTGTTTCTAAATGAAGAAAAAGGCGGCTGGATTTCAGTCGCCTTTTCTTCATTCTTGGAAACTCTTAATTTGCTGTCTTTAAACAGAAAAAGAACTTGGATAAAATCTCTTTATACTAAATTAAGTTTAATTAGTATAAAAAATAGAGCCATCCTTCTGTAATAGAAGAATGGCTCTACTTTATTATTGATAGATTTCTTTATATTTCTTATACTCTGCTTCAGAACATAATACAAAATGTCCTGGGCGAATTTCACGCATTGTTGGTGCTTCCTCACCATATTGATGTTGAGATGGATCGTATACGATACGTTTACGATTGCGCTCATAATCTGGATCTGGAAGCGGAATTGCAGATAGTAGTGATTTTGTATATGGATGCATTGGATTCGCATATAACTCTTCACTTGTTGTCAACTCAACGATTTGACCACGGTACATTACACCAATGCGATCACTAATGTATTTTACCATTGATAAATCATGGGCGATGAATAAGTATGTTAAACCTTTTTCTCTTTGTAACTGTTTCAGCAAGTTTACAACTTGCGCCTGAATCGATACGTCAAGTGCTGAGATTGGTTCATCAGCAATGATAAATTCAGGTTCTACAGCTAGCGCACGAGCGATACCGATACGTTGACGTTGTCCGCCTGAGAATTCATGCGGGAAACGGTTTGCGTGCTCTTTATTTAAACCAACTGTATTTAATAATTCATGAACACGGTCCATACGCTCTTTTTTGCCTTTTGCTAGTCCGTGAATATCAATACCTTCTGCGATAATATCCCCTACTGTCATACGAGGATTTAATGATGCATATGGATCTTGGAAAATCATTTGCATTTTACGGTTGAACTTCTTCAGCTCTGCACGTGATTTTTTACCATGTACATTTTCACCATCGAACAACACTTCACCAGCAGTTGCATCATATAAACGAATAATCGTTCTTCCAGTTGTCGATTTACCACAACCTGATTCTCCTACAAGACCAAATGTTTCTCCGCGGTAAATATCAAATGAAATATCATTAACCGCTTTGACAACACCACCACTCACGTCGAAGTGCTGCTTTACATTTTTTACTTCAATTAATTTCTCACGTTGTTTAGTCATGTTGTTCACCTGCTTTCATTTGAAGAATGCGTTTTTCAACGACTGCCGGTGGTTTTACTTCTGGAGCTTGCTCGTGAAGTAACCAAGTTGCCGCATAATGTGTATCACTTACTTTAAATAAAGGTGGGTCCATTTCAAAATCAATTTTCAACGCCTGCGGGTTACGTGGTGCAAAAGCATCACCCTTTGGCGGTTTTAATAAGTCTGGAGGCGTTCCTGGAATCGCATATAGCTCGTCCTCTGCACCATCTAAGCTTGGCATAGATGCGATTAAGCCCCATGTGTATGGATGTTTTGGATTGTAGAAAATTTCATCAACAGTTCCAATTTCAACAACTTTACCAGCGTACATAACCGCAACTCGGTCTGCAACGTTTGCCACTACACCTAAGTCATGCGTAATGAAAATGATTGCTGCTTCTGTTTTTTGCTGAATGTCCTTCATAAGTTCTAAAATTTGCGCCTGAATTGTAACGTCTAGCGCTGTTGTCGGCTCATCGGCAATTAATAATTTCGGATTACAAGCTAACGCCATCGCAATAACTACACGTTGTCTCATACCACCTGAGAATTGGTGAGGATATTGTTTTAAGCGTGCTTCTGGATTTGGAATACCTACAAGGTCGATTAATTCTAAAGCAACTTTACGTGCATCTGCTTTACTCATCCCTTGGTGTTTAATAAGGCCTTCCATAATTTGATTTCCAATTGTCATCGTTGGATTTAATGATGTCATTGGATCTTGGAAAATCATCGCAATATCTTTACCGCGTACTTGCTGCATTTCTTTTTCTGTTAGTTTCGTTAAGTCACGACCTTCAAATACGATTTCACCGTTTTTAATACGTCCTGGAGGATTCGGAATTAATCCCATTAACGCTTTAGAAGTAACTGATTTACCAGAACCAGATTCTCCTACAATCGCTAATGTTTCTCCTTTTTTCAAATCAAAAGTAACACCGCGTACAGCTTGTACTTCACCTGCATGTGTATCAAAGGAGACTTGCAAATCTTTTACCTCTAGCAATGTTTTCATTTTTACTTCTCCCCTCTTTTACTTACGCATTTTTGGATCTAACGCGTCGCGTAATCCGTCTGCAATTAAGTTGAATGCTAAGATTAACATACTGATGACAACCGCTGGGATGAACATCATATGTGGATACGTTTGAATTGATTTATAACCATCATTTACAAGAGAACCAAGTGATGCGAATGGTGGCTGAATACCTAGTCCGATGAAGCTTAAGAATGCTTCACCAAATACCGCTGTTGGAATTGTAAACATTGTCATTACGATAATTGGTCCCATTACGTTCGGAATTAAGTGCTTCACAATTAACTGTGTATTCGTTGCCCCTAATGTACGAGATGCTAATACATATTCTTGGTTTTTTAATTTTAGGATCTGTCCACGAACGATACGCGACATCCCTATCCAACCTGTAATTGCCATCGCAAGTGTAATTGACCAAATACCTGATCCCATAATGATTACCATTAAAATAACGATGATTAAGTATGGAATACCGTTAATGATCTCCATAATACGTTGCATAATATTATCTACTCTGCCGCCATAGAAGGCTGAAATACCTCCGTATGCAACCCCAATTACTAAGTCAATCGCTGCTGCTAAAAGAGCGATATATAATGATACTCGTGTACCTTCCCATGTTCTTGTCCATAAATCACGGCCAAGATCATCTGTACCAAACCAGAAGTACTCTTTAATATCACGTTTTTCATATTGGTCAACACCATATTGATCTGTACCGTCAAATGGTAGCCAATGAACATTTTCAATCACTGGAATTTTCGGTGGCATTTTCGCACGACCTAAATCCTGCTCTTTATAAGAATGCTTACTTACCATCGGTCCTAAAATTGCTAGTAGTACAATAAGCATTAATAATACGAAACCAAACATTGCACCTTTATGTTGGAACAAACGTCTTCTTACATCTTGCCAAAACGTTAAGCTTGGACGGGCAATGACTTCATTATCAACATTACTCTGATTGGCTGGTTGAAATAAATCTGGAGATAATTTTTGTACATCTTTCATCATTTTTTCCCTCCCGCTAAACGAATACGAGGATCAATAATTCCGTATAAAATATCGACAATGAAAATAACTAAGATGAAGATCGCACTATAGAAAATTGTAGTTCCCATAATAACTGTATAGTCATTCACTGTAATCGATTTAACGAATTGTTCCCCAAGTCCAGGTACAGCGTAAATTTGCTCAATAACTAGTGTCCCTGTAATTAATCCTGCAACCATTGGTCCTAAAATTGTTACAACTGGAATTAATGCGTTACGCAGTGCGTGCTTGATAATGATAACGCCTTGGCTAATTCCTTTCGCTTTCGCTGTTAAAATGTAGTCTGCTTGCATAACCTCAATTAACTCTGCACGAGCGAAACGTGCGATTGTTGCGATAACTGCCATCGATAAGGCAATTGTAGGCATTACTGTAAACTCCGGTCCTTTCCAGAATGCTACTGGGAACCAACCAAGTTTTACCCCTACGAAATATTGTAGTAATGCGGCGAATACGAATGAGGGCACCGACATCCCGAGTACGGAAATAATTGTCGCCCCATAATCGACCCACGTATTGTTACGAAGCGCCGCAACGATTCCTAAAATTAAACCGATAAATGTTCCTAATATAATCGCTTGTAAACCAAGTTGTGCTGATGGTCCAATACGATCCACAATCATATCTGTTACTGGGCGGTTATCATATTGGAATGATACCCCTAAATCACCTTTTGCTAAGTTACCTAAGTAACGTGCATATTGAACTGGTACTGGATCATTTAATCCATATTTTTCAAGAATGATTTCTTTTTGTGCCGGTGATAGCTTCTCCTGGTTTTTAAGCGGAGAACCCGGTAGTAATTTCATCAAAAAGAAAGTCAGTGTAGTAATTAAAAATAATGTCAAAGCCATGTACACGAAACGTTTTAATACATAACGTCCCATAGTCAAGCACCTCCCCGTTTTTCTCAAAAGCAATAAGATAGTTTAAAATATTCTTACTTTTATTTTTTTAAAATAAGAGCATATGCCCATCATAGGCATATACCCTTGTAAACGATGGAAAAAAGATTATTTTTGTTCAACAGATGCCCATTTGTAAGTTAATCTACCACCATAGTTAATTGGGATAATATCTTTTACGGCACCTTTTACCACATATGCTGAACCTTTTTGGAAGATCGGAGTAATAACTGCATCCTCTTTAATTAATATTTTCTCTACTTCTAAAAGGTTGTTCCAGCGAGCTTGTAAATCTTTTGTATCTGTTTTTGCTTTTAGAATTAGCTCATCATATTTCGGATTAGAATATCCTGTTTTATTTTGTGAACCATTCGTAACAAACATATCTAAATATGAAACTGGATCTGGGAAGTCTGGACCCCAAATACCAAACGCCATATCATATTCTTGAGAGTCTTCTAACTTATTTTTTTGTGCGAATGGCTGCTGTTTAATTTTGATCGTTAAACCAGGTAAGTTCTTTTCCATCTCACCTTTTAAGAATTCGCCAATTTTTTTCGCATCTTCATTATCAAAGCTTAAGAATTCTAGTTCAATTTTATCAGTGCCAAGCTCTTTCTTTGCTGTTTCCCAAAGTTTTTTCGCTTCTTTTGAATCCGTTTCAACTAGATTTCCATTTTCAGCACGGAAGTCTTTTTTATTCGGACCTTCAGCGAAATCTTTTCCAACAAATCCGTAAGCACCGATTGCGCCGTTGTTTAAAATAACTTTTGCAATGTTATCACGGTCAAAGGACATTGAAATTGCTTTTCTTAAGTTTTTATTACTCAAATACTTATTATTTTGATTAAATCTTAAGTAGGCAACTCCAGCTTCTTTTCGTGTTTGGAACTCTGGAGTTTGTCTAAATTTATCAACAAATTCCGATGTTAGAGCCGCACGATCAATCGAATTTGTCTCATATAAATTTACATCAGTCGATGTATTTTTCACAATATTGAAATTTATTTCTTCGATTTTAACCGTCTTGTTATCCCAATATGATGGGTTCTTCTTAAATTGGAAGCTTTGTTCATGTTTCCAATCACTCATAACGAATGGCCCGTTATATAATGTTGTATTTGCCTCTAAACCAAACTTATCACCTTGTGATTTCACAAAGTTCTCATTTAGTGGGTAGAACACTGGATAAACCGTTAAATCAATAAAGTAAGGAACGGGATTGTCTAATTCCACTTCTAATGTATAATCATCAATCGCCTTTACACCTAATTGGTCAGCAGGTAATTCTTTTTTATGAATTTTTTCTGCATTTTTAATATCGAACATAATGTATGAATACGTCGCTTTTGTATCTGGATTTACTGCTCTTTTCCATGAATACACAAAGTCTTTCGCTGTTACAGGTTCCCCATTCGACCATTTCGCATCTTTTCTTAACTTAAATATGTATTTCTTCCCATCATCTAGCTTTTGGACATCTTCAGCAATCCCAGGCATTCTCTTTTGATCTTTGCCAGTACGATATAAACCTTCCATCGTATTATTTAATGCTGTTGAAGATGCAGAATCTGATGCTAACGATGCATCCATTGATGGAATTTCAGATAACTCTGTTAAATTAAGAATCTGTTTTCCGTTACTACTACTAGTAGTGTTTTCTTTTGCTTTAGCGTCCTCTTTCTGGTAGCTACACGCGCCAAGCAACATACTTGCCGTTAAAGTTGATGCAAGTAATAACGGTATCTTTTTCTTCATGTTGTGTTGCCTCCCCTAATTGCACTTACTGTACCCTCACTTGTAGAAAAGTAGAATTGAAAGAATAATCTCCAAGTTTCTACAATTTTCATTATACATATAATATGACGATTGTGAATATAGTTTTTTGTTTTTTTGTTAAAATTTTTAATAAAATGTTTATATTTTTAATTTTTCGTAAAGGGATACGTTAACATTGCTACCATCATCTTGAAATTAGAACCTCAATTGCGTATAATTTTCAAAAAATTATTTATATTACTTATTATAACTTTTATAGTATAATAATTCTAGTAATATTTTGACGGAGGGGAATATTTTGAATAAAGTTTTTTTTCATACTTGTATACTATTTTTGGTTGCGATAATCGCTTCTAGTGTGGGCGCATTCCTCGTTTCATCTCATTTTTTGTTGAATTTTGTCAACATCTCATTCTATATTGCATTGGTTTTTATTCTTATAGGTGGTTTTTTATTCATATTTCAAAACGGATTTTTTAACGTAACAATTTACGCATTCCAAAGAGTATTTGGTACGAATAAAAAAATTGACTCTTTAATTGAAGAAGCAGAGGAACCTATCGATAAGAAAGAACGTATTTATAAAACATATTCATTCAAATGGACGTATCCGATTTGTATTACCGGTATCGTACTTGGATTGTTCTCGATCCTCATTAGCTTTACTATTTTGATGTAGTTTGCAAACACTATCCCATATGATATAATAATCAGCAAAACATTTTGTTATAAAACTTTAGTTCTTTCATATTAAAAGAGCTTAGGTAACAATAAATAAATTTATATGTATGCGATGATAAAGAAGAGTACATATTGGGGCAATTTCAGAGAGCTTGTGGCTGGTGTGAACAAGTAATTGTACAGTATGGAATGGGCTTTTGAGCACCAAACCGAACCGAAAGTAGTAGGCTTTGGCGTTATATCCAGACGTTATTATGGATCTTGAGAGATTTCACAGCTGTGAAATAATTAGGGTGGTACCGCGGTCCATTCGTCCCTATGTAATTTGGGATGAATGGGCTTTTTTGTATGCCTTCTCTTCCCCATCGCACATTCAATTTTAGGAGGAATTACTTATGTCAGTTATCTTTTCTGGTATTCAGCCAAGCGGAACAATTACACTTGGAAACTATTTAGGAGCTATGAAGCAATTTACAGAGCTTCAAAATGAACACGACTGTTATTTCTGTATTGTAAACCAACATGCGATTACAGTACCTCAAGATCCCGTACAACTTCGTAAAAACATTCGCAGTCTTGCTGCACTTTATGTAGCATGCGGCATCGATCCTGAAAAAGCTACTTTATTTGTACAATCAGAAGTACCAGCACACGCTCAACTAGGATGGATTATGCAATCAGTTGCTTACGTTGGAGAATTGGAGCGTATGACGCAATATAAAGATAAATCTTCTGGTAGAGATTCAGTTCCAGCTGGATTACTAACGTATCCACCATTAATGGCTGCTGATATTTTACTTTACAACACTGAAATCGTACCTGTTGGTGATGATCAAAAACAACATATGGAATTAACACGCGACCTAGCAGAGCGTTTCAACAAACGCTTCCGTGAAGTGTTCACTGTTCCTGAAATTCGTATTCCAAAAGTAGGAGCTCGCGTTATGTCATTAACAGAACCTACGAAAAAAATGAGTAAATCTGATCCGAATCCAAAAGCAATGATCAGTATGCTTGATGAACCAAAAACAATTGAAAAGAAAATTAAAAGTGCTGTAACTGATTCAGAAGGTATCGTGAAATTTGATAAAGAAAACAAACCTGGAATCTCTAACTTATTAACAATCTACTCTTCATTCTCTGGAAAGACAGTTGAAGAAATAGAAGCAATGTACGAAGGAAAAGGATACGGCGATTTCAAAGGCGACCTAGCACACGTAGTCGTAGAAGCAATTCGTCCAATCCAAGACAAATATAACGAACTAATCAACTCACCAGAACTAGACGAAATTCTAGACAAAGGTGCCGAAAAAGCGAACCACGTTGCATTCAAACAACTACGCAAAGTAGAAAACGCAATGGGATTAAGTAGAAAACGTAGGTAACTTATAAAGCGGAGGCGACTGCTCAGCCCTGACGTCTAAGGTTCTTTCCCACAGAAGGTGCTTTTTACCTTCTCGTGGGAAAGAACCTTAGACGCGAAGGGCTAGGATCCGGAGCTGGATTTCTTATAAAGCGGAAGCTGCTCGCTCAGAATGTGAGGGGGATGGAGCTCCTGACGTAGAGGCGCTTTTTGCCTCGCAGGAAGGCGCGAAGCCACCGAACATTCTTGTCACCTCCATAAAAAAAACCGCCAATTGGCGGTTTTTTTAATTTACCTTCTGCTCATTTTCCATTTCCCATAACTTTTCAAAAAACGGCTGTCCTTTTACAAGGCGCTCACATAATTGCTCGTGCTTCTCAGACCATCCAGTTTTCGCTTCATCATAAAGTTTAGCCCAAACATCTTCAAACTCCATATGTTGGACCATTCCGTACGCTGATGGATCCCACTCTGTGAACCAATAGCGAATTTCAGCTGGATTTTTCGTTGTATGTAATTGATCTAATGCCATAAATAATAATTGTTTTAACTGTCTTTCTTTACGAGTTAGGCCGTTCATAATGAAAGGCGACGGTGATAAAATATGATGTTCTTTTTCAATCTCTTCCACTTGGAACTCATACTTTTCTGCTTGCACATTCTCTACCATCTCATATACCATCTGTTCTTGACGCGGTATAAGCCTACTTTTTCTAATTGGCACATTATAGCCGATTGAATCAATCGCAATAATTCCTTTTCCATCTGTAACTACAAAACAATATTCTTGTTGCAAACGTTCGTGATTTTTACGAATATAAGCCTTATGATATACGTCTTCCAATAATTTTTGCGGAAGCTCTAATAATTCGTTCTCGATGTAATGATATAATGTGGCATCTACTTTTAATAATGGCACTTGATCTAATAGCTCAATCGTATCATCTTTCCGCCATTCGTAAAAATGACAAACGTTATACCCATTCTCTTCACCTTCAAACCAATTTACCCATACATCATGTAGATATAACATTCACTACCCCTCACTTCACTACTGTTTGTACCAATCATTATGTTCAGTTTCGCTTAACTTTATTCCACTTGAGGAAATATATTCTAATTATTATTTTTTCTTCTATAATATAAAAAAAACAGGAGATAGCTCCCCTGTTTTTCATGAAACATGAAATGTATTTGCTTTATTCAATATTTCTTTCGCATCTATAGATAATAAAGAAAGTGTATTTTCTCCTTCAAATGCTACACAATCTTTCACAATATGAAATCCAAGTGCATAGCCAAGCATTTTCGGATACGAGTGCAGTCCATTTAATAAAACATCATGCTCCCTCGTACCTCTCTTTACACCTATTCGTTCTTGTATTGAATTCCTCCAATAATAAATAGCATCTTCTTTTGAAATGTAAGTAGTCCACGGTGCACATCTTTTTTCTGTATACCTTTCATACACAGCTTGCTCAGCTAACCCTTCCATAATCATCGTATCAAGTAATGTATACTCTGTTTCTTTCGTCTCAATTTGATGTAACCTACATATATGATGGTATTCATGCGTTAATAAAGCTTTTAGTTCCTCTACTGAATTACGTCCACATACGAATAAGAAAATAACGTGACGCATAGATAAGCCAGCCTTCCCGTTATATTCCTCTTGTACAGTTCGATTGTATGAATCTGATAATAAAATAAAGATAGGGACATCTGGACCTTTTAGCCAACCTTTCAATTTTTCATACTCCATGCTAAGTTCTTTCCAAATTTCTTTCTTCTCTAACTCTTTAATTTCCTGCTCCCCCCGCATTACTGGGCGATACATACCTTTAGAGATTAAAAAGCGATACAGTCTCTCTTTTGGCAATGGAATATACTTTGTAAATTTCTCACAAAGCTTCTCTGGACGTCCATAATACAGATGTAACCATTCTGCCGTTTCAACAACCCCCAACCTTCATCCCTCCTTTTCTTATGTATATGCAAAAAAGAAAAGAACGTAAAGGTGATAAAAAATAAATAAGGTGTCTTTTCGTAATACTTTACGAAAAGACACCTTATGGTACAGATTATTTATATGCTTTAAATACTAATACTGCGTTATGACCACCGAATCCTAATGAATTACTTAATACAGCTCGCACTTCTTGATGCCTCGCTGTATTTGGTACGTAATCTAAATCACATTCTGGATCTGGTGTTTCATAGTTAATCGTCGGAGGAATTACTCCGTCTGTAATTGATTTAATAGAGAAGATCGCTTCAACAGCACCAGCTGCTCCTAATAAATGACCTGTCATTGATTTCGTTGAGCTAATCGCTACTTTATATGCATGCTCACCGAAAGTTTCTTTAATTGCCATTGTTTCATACTTTTCATTTGCATCTGTACTTGTACCATGTGCATTAATGTAATCAATATCTTTTGGCTCTAGACCTGCATCAGCTAAAGCTTGACGCATCGCACGAACTCCGCCTTCACCGCCAGGAGCAGGCATTGTAATATGGAACGCATCACCAGTTGCACCATAACCAGCAATTTCCGCATAAATGTGAGCACCACGTGCTAATGCGTGCTCTAATTCTTCAAGAATAAGAATTCCTGATCCTTCACCCATTACGAAACCGCTACGATTTTTATCGAATGGGCGGCAAGCCGTTGCTGGATCTTCATTGAATGTTAATGCTTTCGCTGAGCTAAACCCAGCGAATGCCATACTTGTTAATGGCGCTTCTGCTCCGCCTGTTATCATCGCATCAGCATCACCGCGCTGGATTACTTTAAACGCATCACCAATTGAGTTTGCTCCAGATGCACAAGCTGTTACAGAGCAAGTATTAATTCCTTTCGCTCCTGTAGCGATTGACACTTGACCTGCTGCCATATCTGGAATCATCATTGGTACGAAGAATGGGCTCACGCGGCGCGGACCTTTTTCAGCAAAAATCTTAAATTGTTCTTCGTATGTTTCCATACCACCAATACCAGAACCAACCCATACACCAATGCGTGGTGCATTTTCTTCTGTAATTTCAAGCTTCGCATCTGCAACTGCCATTTTCGCTGCTGCTACTGCATATTGCGTAAAGCGGTCCATACGGCGCGCTTCTTTTTTATCTATATATTTTTCGACTTCAAAGTCGTTAATTTCTGCTGCTACTTTTGCAGGAATTTGTTCTGAATCTATTCTTGTAAGTCGTCCGATTCCGGATACACCGTTTTTAATGTTTTCCCAAGCTGTTTCAACATCTGTTCCGATCGGTGTAACAGCTCCTAGCCCTGTAATTACGACCCTCTTTTTTTCCATACAAAATACACTCCTTTTTTTCTCTCAGTCCTTATTTACCCCAACGAAGAGCTACTGCTCCCCATGTTAACCCGCCGCCAAAACCGACTAGTATAATTAAATCACCATCTTGAATACGTCCATTTTGCAATTCCTCTACCATTGCAATTGGAATTGAAGAAGCCGATGTATTACCGAACTTTTCAATTGTCATACTCATTTTTTCTTTCGGTAAATTTAATCTTTCTCTTGCAGATTCCATAATACGAATATTCGCTTGATGTGGTACTAAGAAGTCCACATCCTCTTTCGTAAGTCCCGCTTTTTCTAACACGCGAAGACAGGAATCACCAAGTTGGCGAACAGCAAATTTAAAGACTTCTCTGCCGTTCATCATAACATACTCGTCTTGATAAAGATGCTTACCGCCACTTCCGTCCGCTCCTAATTCAAAAGAAAGTACACCTTTCCCTTCCGAAACAGCTCCCATTACGATAGCACCTGCTCCGTCCCCAAATAGTACTGCTGTATTTCGATCGTTCCAGTCTACAATTTTAGATAGTTTGTCACTACCAACTACTAATACATTTTTATAAGTTCCCGTTTGAATAAATTGCTGCGCTGTAATCATTCCGTACATAAAGCCAGCACACGCTGCACTTAAATCCATTGCGGCTGCGTGTTTTGCGCCAATTGCTTCTTGGATTACACAAGCTACTGCTGGGAATGCGCGATCTGGCGTTACTGTTGCCACTAAAATAAGATCGATATCCTCTCCGCTAATCCCGGCATCTTCAAGTGCTTTTTTAGAAGCCTCTACCGCCATATATGAAGTATCTATTGTATCATCGGCAATGCGTCTTTCTGCAATTCCCGTTCTCGTACGAATCCATTCATCAGATGTATCTACGATTTTCTCTAAATCGTGATTTGTGACTACTTTTTCTGGCACATATCTTCCGATCCCTAAAATGCCCACGTTCACATCGCAGCCCTCCGTTTTATATCAATTATTATGACTTGGTACTAATTTTAAAACATAAATGTACTTTTGTCTAGAATATATTTCAGCTAAAAAAATAAGACAGCGTATTACTAACTTTATTTTTCATTAAAAGAAACAGAAAAATTCCTATCCTTTCAAAAGATAAACTTCCCAATACTTTTGACCTTACTCCGCTCGAAACAAAAAAAGCCCTTTCCGCTTCTATCCACAGCTCGAGCCTCTCTCCCATCAAAAAAGAAGGGTTTGGTTTTATTCTTTATCTGCTTTCCCTTCAAAACTAAGACCTTCTCCTCATAACCTTCCCCTTTAGCCTCATCATCCCTCAGGTTTCACTCCACTCGAAACAAAAAAAGGCCCCAACCGCTTCTATCCACGGCTCGAGCCTCTCTTCCATCAAAAAAGAAGGGTTTGGTTTTATTCTTTATCTGCTTTCCCAAGCTCATATGCTTCGCCCATTACTTTCATCAATAGCTCTAACACCGGCTGTGCTTTCTCCATATCAAGTGCAATTCCATTAGAATCTAAAATTGCCTTTGCTTCTGGTAAATGCTTCATTGCGATTTGTAAAAATTGCATACTTTTTTCGTTCATGTAATCTCTTCCTCTCCATTAAAGCTTTTCAATCAATTATCCATACAATAGTGTAACACGCATGCTACCCTTCGTATAACTCTTTATATTTTTTCATATGTGCCAATTGTTTATTTAAACCGAATTCTACTGGTGTATTTTTTTGAATAGAAATAACCTCTACAGCTTCATCTCTTACTTCCACATTTTTGTTATTTACTTTATCATCTGCATGTAAAAGACTCATACCCTTTTCCCATAACTCTTCTTTTCCACTAAGTAAATTATATATACCGAGGTGTTTTACATTCATTCCATTTTCCCATAAATATTCACATACATCTTCAACGTAAAGTAAATCACTTCCTTTTTCTCCATTTATACAACGGCACTCTTTTTCATCAAGTTCTGATAAAATAAGCTGATGATACATCATAAACGACGGTTGCCACGGCCCATATAATGTAGGAACTCGATATGCACTATATTGTAATTCGCCTTTTTTCAACCCTTCTTCCACTTTCGAAAATAGATGTTTGTTTTCGGATTCTTCAGTGCTTCCTATTTCAATAGAAGAAATTAAATTTAACTTTACTTTATTTTTTTCACACATCCTTACGATTCGTTTTAAATATTGTAATATGACCCTTTCATTCCGAAATCCACTTTGCTGATTCGGCTCATACAAGCAAAAATAAACTGTATCGAAACTCTCTTCCTCTACCGATCGCCATCCGTCTTCATCCCTTATAGAATAGTACGTAAATAACGCATTCCGCCCAATCAACAATAATTTCTCTTCATTAATTTTTGTCATACTATCAAATTCATCAAAATCAAGACCATATACTTCTACTTCTTCTGCAATCATTTTATTCACAAGGTGATAACCTACAAACGTAAGTGCACCTATAATCAGCACGCGTTTCATACCACCAACCCTTTCCCCTTGAAACAAATAGCTCCTCATTTATGTATATGGGAGCTTCACAATTCTTCTTCATATTTTTTAAAGAAATCAGTCGTTTGTCTAACCATTTTATATTTCACATCTTGCAGATGGAATAAAACAGAAGTATCGCATTGATTGAATTGCCTCATTTTCTCGTATTTACGTAACAATTGTTTTCTTCCTCTTTTTTCCTGTGTTGAGACAAAAATTTTAACAGGTACACAAGACGGCAGAAGCGCAAATGATTTCTTATTTATTTTTGATTCTAATTCTTCTTCTTTGGAATCATACGCCAAACTTAATTCCTTCACTAATCTTTTGTAAAAAAACTTATGCTCTTTCTCAAACTCCACATATTCTGGTAAATCTAAACACGGATTTAACATAACGACAGAACGTATACATTCCGGGTACTTGTTCATCATCTCCAGTGCTACAAGCGCTCCCATACCATCTGCCATAATGTGCATTTTCGCATTCAATGTCTCTTTTCTTAGAACGACATCATACAAACGTTTTGCAAGACGAACAGCTCGGTCGTTCCCCCAATGCCTTCCGTATAAGTTAGATGAAAAGACTGTATAACCTTTTTCAATAAGGCCCTGTAAAAAATAAGCTCTCCCTGCATGCTGTGTCCATAAACTTGTACCATTCTCAATAAAATAGTTATAATCTCCTAGGAGCATAACAGAAAATCCATTTGGCTTTTCCGGTAAATAAATTACACATGGTTCTTTTTCTAAGTAAAAAAAACGTTCTGTAATACTCATTTTTCCCCCGCCTTATTTTCTAAACGTATAAAAGTACTCTTTTATAATGTATGAACAGAATGCAAATTTGCGTTGAAAAATCTACAAATATTTTTCTATATTCTTTTTTCAATTGTGTTACAATAAGGACAGATTGAACGAATAGAGGTGTAAAATATGCGTTTCATTTGGGCATTAATTTGGTCGTTCGCGCTTGTACATATGATGAGCTACGTAATCGGCTCTATGACTGGCGGTACATACGATTTTAACCAAGCGTCTATTTTCTCAGTTGTTCTTGCGGTATTAGTATTAGCGATTGCAGCTGCGATTCCAAACGAGCCAGTAGAACAACACTAAAAAAAGAGTCCGGATTTTATCCGAACTCTTTTTTTACTTCATACGCACGACTAATTCGTTATTTTCTACATCAACCACTACGTGACTATTGTCAGTAATCGCTCCTGCAATTAATTCTCTCGCTAATTTCGTCTCAACTTGACGCTGTACGTATCGTTTTAACGGACGAGCTCCGTACAGCGGATCGAATCCAGCTTCTACAACAAATTCTTTTGCAGATTCCGTCAATTCTAATGATATGTGGCGATCTGCTAAACGCCCTTGTAATTCTTGTACAATCTTATCAACAATACCTTTAATTTCATTCCTTGTAAGAGGTTTGAATAAAATAATTTCATCGACACGGTTTAAGAATTCTGGTCGGAAATGTCCTCTTAATTGTCCCATTACAAGTTCTCTTGACTCTTCTTTAATAGAACCATCTTCTTCTAGCCCTTCTAATAAGTGAGCAGATCCAATATTTGAAGTCATAATAATAACCGTATTTTTAAAGTCTACTGTACGTCCTTGTGAATCTGTAATGCGGCCATCGTCTAACATTTGTAATAAAATGTTGAATACTTCTGGATGTGCTTTTTCGATTTCATCTAACAAAATAACAGAATATGGTTTACGTCTTACTGCTTCTGTTAATTGACCACCTTCTTCATATCCAACATATCCAGGAGGCGCTCCAATTAAGCGTGACACTGCGTGTTTCTCCATATACTCAGACATATCGATACGAATCATTTGCTCTTCACTGTCAAATAGTGTTTGCGCTAACGTTTTTGCAAGCTCAGTTTTACCAACACCCGTAGGGCCTAAGAAAATAAATGAACCAATTGGACGATTCGGATCTTTAATGCCAGCGCGAGCACGAAGTACTGCGTCTGATACAAGGCTTACCGCTTCCTCTTGACCGATAACACGCTCTGATAAAATTTGTTCAAGACGTAATAATTTCTCACGTTCACCTTCAACGAGTTTTGCGACAGGAATACCAGTCCACCTTGAAACAATGTCTGCAATTTCTTCTTCACTTACTTCCTCGCGTAATAAGCGATTCTCTTGTTTATTATGTGCACCCATCTCTTCTGCTTCTTTTAACTCTTTTTCGATAGCTGGAATTTTCCCGTGGCGAAGCTCAGCTGCTTTATTTAAATCGTAATTTCCTTCTGCTTCTTCTAACTCACGGCGCAAGCGCTCTAAATGCTCACGTAAGTCACGCACTTTATGAATGTCTTCTTTTTCTTTCTCCCATTTCGCTCTCATACTACTTGCAACTTCTTTTAAATCCGATAATTCACGTTGCAATGTTTTTAGGCGCTCTTGACTACCTAAGTCCTTTTCTTTCCCAAGAGCAGCTTCTTCAATTTCCAGCTGCATAATGCGGCGCGTTACTTCATCTAGTTCTGTTGGCATAGAATCAATTTCTGTTCGAATTGTTGCACAAGCTTCATCAACTAGATCAATCGCTTTATCAGGTAAGAAGCGATCCGAAATGTATCGATCTGATAAAACAGATGCTGCTACAATCGCGCGGTCATGAATATTTACACCGTGATAAATTTCAAAACGCTCTTTTAAACCACGTAAAATGGAAATTGTATCCTCAACAGTTGGCTCTTCTGCTAACACTTGTTGGAAACGTCTTTCTAACGCTGGATCTTTCTCAATATATTTACGGTATTCATCTAATGTCGTTGCCCCGATACAATGCAGTTCACCACGCGCTAACATCGGTTTTAACATATTTCCCGCATCCATCGCTCCTTCTGTTTTACCAGCGCCGACGATTGTATGAAGTTCATCAATGAATAATAAAATGCGACCTTCACTCTTTTTAATTTCATTTAATACAGCTTGCAGACGTTCTTCAAACTCACCGCGGAATTTTGCTCCGGCCACAAGTGCACTCATATCTAAAGCGAAAATTGTTCTATCTTTTAATCCTTCTGGGACATCTTTTTTCACAATACGCTGCGCTAATCCTTCAACGATTGCTGTTTTACCAACACCTGGCTCTCCGATTAAAACGGGGTTATTTTTCGTTTTGCGTGAAAGAATGCGGATCACGCGGCGAATTTCACTATCTCTGCCAATTACAGGATCAATTTTCCCTGCTCTTACTTCAGCCACTAAATCACGGCCATATTTTTCTAACGCTTCATAAGTTGCTTCTGGATTTTGACTAGTCACTCTTTGATTCCCCCGAACTGTCATTAAAGACTGTAATAAGTTGTCTTTCGTAATATAAAATTTTGCGAATAATTGACTTATATCGCCTTTTTCTTCAGAAAAAGCAAGTAATACATGTTCGATTGAAATGTAGTCATCTTGCAATTTCTCCGCTTCTTTTCCTGCTCTTACAAGCAGTTGTTGCAAAGCACCTGTTACATATAATTTCCCTGCCTCTGCCCCGCTTCCAGTTACAGAAGGCTTTTTCTTAATTAAACTTTCTACATCTGTTTTTAACGCTTCTATATCGACATTCATTTTTTGAAAAATACGTACCGTTAATCCGTCTTGCTGCTCTAATAACGTAAGCAATAGATGAACAGTATCTACTTCTTGATGATGATGAGATACCGCTAAAGATTGAGCACTCATAATCGCTTCCTGTGTTTTCGTTGTCATTTGATTTAAGTCCATCTTTACAGTCCTCCAAATGTTTGACTTTCTTTGACCTTTGATTTGATTATACGCCAACTGACTTTTTTATACAATAATTTTGCTTATGTATTTTCAAACTTATTATTGGAAAAAGAAAAAAGTAACATTCATTTTCCTAATCAAAAAAGCCGCAATAACGATTGCGGCTTCTGTTACGGTTTTCTTTTATATGTCCACTGACGGTTATGATTTGCGTTCTCTGGAAACTTTTCACCGGCAGTTAATTGTACCATTTGCGGATTTTTCACCATACTTCCCGTTTCACCAATTTCTACGTAAATGCCATCATTTGGCGCTTTTTGCCCTGAACGAAACCTGCGATTTTGTCCCATTTCCATTCTCCTTCCATGACGTCTTGCCTCATTAGTATATCCATTTTAAAAGAAAGCTTTTCTGTCATGTTTAGGAAACAAGTACTACCGTTTACCCATGTACATATATATAATTACACAACCTTAAGCAGGAATTATTGGCATATTTGTTGAAAAAAAAGAAACCAACCAAAGTTTAGGCCAGTTTCAAAGGAGAGTCAAACATATACGAGAAGATTACATGTTCATTATAAGCCTCATCATACGAGCAATGTAACCCTTTTCACAATTTGTACATAATGAAAAAAACATTATTTGAACTTTCTAAAAAGATATTGACTTTTCCTAATTTCCAACGAGAAATAGTAGACACCACAGCGCTTCGCGACGTAAGATGGATATATAGTGAAACTTTCATCTACAGTAGTTTCACCCAGTCTAACCTCTTATTTCTGCATATTAAAAACGGAAATACAGATAGAATCAAAAAATTTATTATAAGAGGTGAAATTATGAACAAACAACATTTAATCGCATTAGACTTAGACGGAACTTTATTAACAGACAACAAAATAATTTCTCCAAGAACGAAAAACACAATTGCAAAAGCAAAAGAACAAGGACATATTGTCGTTATTTCAACAGGGCGTCCATTCCGCGCTAGTTACGATTATTATAAAGAACTTAGCCTTAACACACCAATCGTAAACTTTAATGGAGCTTACGTGCATCACCCTCTTGATTCAAGTTGGGGAACACATCACTCTCCTCTTGAACTTTCAACAGCGCAAGAAATCGTCCGAGCTTGCTTTGATTTCGGCGTGAAAAATGTCTATGCTGAAGTCATCGATGATGTGTATGTCCGTGAAATTGATGAAGATAAAAAACATATTTTTGAATTCGGTTCTCCAAAGATTTTCACAGGAGATTTATTAAATATTTTAAACGACCATCCAACTTGCTTATTAATCGATGCACATGACGAGCATTCTGCTGCAATTCGCCAACATTTAACAGATATGCATGCTGAAGTCATCGACCATAGAAAATGGGGTGCACCTTGGCCAATTATTGAAATTGTAAAAAGCGGATTAAATAAAGCTGTCGGATTACAAAAAATTTCAGGCCATTATAACATTCCTAAAGAGCGAATTATCGCTTTTGGTGATGAGGATAACGACTTTGAAATGATCGAATTTGCTGGTCATGGAATCGCAATGGGTAATGCGATTCCTGAATTAAAATCACTTGCAAATCATACGACATTAACGAATGAAGAAGATGGTATCGCTCTATATTTAGAAGAGGTTCTTGGATTGTAATCTAAAAATTCCCTGCTTATAGTTTCTCGCTAAACGCTCATACTATTATTAGACGCAAAAGTCAGCGCGTCAATTGTTTTCAGCTAAATAAAGGGGGTTTTTCGAATGGGTAAAAAGAACAAATCAAAACGTTTTATCCAGCAAGGAGCCGATGCTGTTATGAAGCATGATGCAAGATTCCCGTACAGAGGTACATTAGCTGAGGCAGAAAAAGCGAGAAGTAACTCTTCATTTGGAGGGGTTTAAATGGGGAACTTACTATTCCAACAAGCTAGAGACGCTGTTTCAAGTGCCGTTTCTTGTTCAAGTGGCGCTGAACAACAGGAACTCGTTTATAGAGCAAAAAACTCTTTGCACTCTGCTTATGCAAACTCTTCAACTGCTGAAAAAGTTCAGCTACGTGAAATGCAGGAGCAATTGCAAAACATTACGAATTCGCATTAAAAAAGGAGGACCAGTTTTGGTCCTCTTTAATCTTTTCTAAACAATCCAAACACACCGACCGTTTGCAGTATATTTGTAAATGCACCTGGGTCCACTTGTTTAATAACCCTCTCTAATTCATACAACTCGTAACGAGTAATAACAATCATTAACATTTCTTTATTTTCATTTGTATAAGCACCTGTTGCTGGTATAGTTGTAATCCCCCTCACTAAGCGAGAGTGAATCGCTTTTCGCACATCTGCCCCGTTCTTTGTAACAATTAATGCCGTAATCTTCACATGACGGGTATGAATCGCATCAATAATTCTCGTTGATACATACAAAGTGACTAAAGTATATAATGCCTTTTCCCATCCATATACGTAGCCAGCAGCGATAATGATAAGTGCATTAAAGAAGAAAAAATACGTGCCGACAGGCTTATCTTTTATTTTTGATAAAATCATAGCAATAATATCTAGACCACCTGTAGAAGCCCCCCACTTTAAAGCAACCCCTACCCCAATCGCTGAAATAATCCCACCAAAAATCGCATTCAATATAATATCGTGCGAAACCGCTCTAACTGGGATAATTTCTAAAAACAAAGTCATAAATACAACACAAAGAAAACTAAAAAATGTAAAGGCCTTCCCAACCTTTTTCCACGCTAAAATAACGACAGGAATATTAAATAAACTAAACAATACCCCCGTAGATATATGAATAGATAAAAAGTCACCTAATATTTGTGACAATAATTGAGACAATCCAGCAAAACCACTCGCATACACTTTCGCTGGTGTTAAAAATAAATTCATCCCAATCGCATTTAATAAACCCGCAATAATTACAACGACTAACTTCTTAATAAGTTCAGTATAATTCAGCTTCAAATCCATTTCTAATCCACCTTTAGTATTCATGAATGCACCGCTATACATAGTCTTTACGAAAAAGGAAATGATAAACATACAACGTTTAGAAATGGAGTTGATACATATGCCACATACTAGCGATAACGACAAAAAAGCACGCGACAATAATGCAAAGCGCACTCAAAAAAATGAACAAGAGCAAAAAAATATTCAGCAAGGAAAACGTGCATATTCTAAGAAAACCGATCACCTTTGATTACATCGTACATCAACGTTAATGTTGATGTACTTTTTTTACATTTTACAGGGAAAAAACATTAAAAATTCACTTCATGTTCACTTCTATATTCTACAATAGCGATAACATATTCGGATGAGGTGTTAGCATGAAAGGAAAAAGTACATTCATTATCACTGCACTAATAAGTATATTAATGCTATCTGCTTGCGGACAAAAAAATGACTCGGCCATAATCGCTACAACAACAAACTCAACAATTACAAAGAGCGATTTCGAAAAACAATTGAAAGATCGATACGGAAAAGACACGCTATACGAAATGGTAGCACAAGATGTTATTACTAAAAAATATAAAGTATCTGATGATGCAGTAGATAAAGAAGTAGAAAAAGCAAAAGATCAATATGGAGAACAATTCAAAGCAACACTAGAAAATAATCGTTTAAAAGATGAAGAAGATTTCAAAAATCAAATTAAATTCAAACTTGCATTGAATGAAGCGATTAAACAAAGCGTTACAGAAAAAGATGTGAAAGACCACTATAAACCAGAAATTAAAGCTAGTCACATTTTAGTAAGTAACGAAAATGAAGCGAAAGAGATAAAGAAGAAATTAGATACCGGCACTTCATTTGAAGAATTAGCAAAACAAGAATCTCAAGATTTAGCATCAAAAGATAATGGCGGAGACCTCGGATACTTCGGGGCAGGAAAAATGACACCTGAATTTGAAAAAGCTGCCTACAAATTAAAGCCCGGCCAAATTAGCAATCCCGTAAAATCACCAAACGGCTATCACATTATTAAACTAACTGATAAAAAAGATTTACAACCTTACGATAAAGTGAAAGACTCTATACGTAAAGACTTAGAAGAAGAACGTCTTGCCGACCCTTCCTTCGGTCAAAAATTATTACAAGATGAATTAAAAAAGGCAGATATTAAAATAAACGATAGTGACTTGAAAGATACATTTTCTCATCTTTTTGGGAAAGGGAACTAAAATAAAGCACGATCTTATTGAAAAAATAAGATCGTGCTTTTTTAATCTTCTATCAACATTTTTAACTTTTTCTTCAAGATTTTATAATTCCAAGTGATATGATCTAATTCTACCTCCATTTTAATTCGATGCTTATACCTCTTTCTCTAACAAGTTATACGCATTTCAAAATTAACCACGGATACCACAATACCTCTTCTGCCTCAATTTCCCCATCATCAATTAAATGGATAATCTGCTTTGCATCTTCATACTTATCAACAAGTGATAATTCATTTAATTTCTTACCAAAATCCTCTTGTAAATTATTATGAATAAAAGAATAAAAATTATTGTTACTAAAACCACATATATCAAATCCTAATATTTCATCGTTCTCAACATCAGCAGGTAATGCACTTTCGATAAAATCATATATAGAAACTTCAAAATCATTTTCTTCTCGCTCATTCATTAAGAAATCCGTCCGATACTCTTCTGAAAGATGCAAACTAATAATCTCTAAATTTTCTATCCCTTTTAAATAATTTCGCTTAAAGAATCTCGCATCTTCTAAATTTTTAAAAGCATTCGGCCACGAGAACTTTTCTTCTTCCATTAGTGTATCTAAAAAAGATTGTCCACTTTCATGTTCCTCTTTACTAATCTTCAACCTTCCATTTATCATCTGAGCAATAGGATCATTTTTATTTGAATTACACCAAGGGAAAAACCAATAATCCGGAAATGTAGGCCGACTCTCATTACATATCGTTAAAATCGTTTGTGATAGTCCCTCAATATTGCATTCTTTATAGATAAGTTCCCTATCGTAGGAAATTATGAGGTATCCAGCGTTATAAAATTTCATATGCATATCTCCTTTTCAAAGGGTTACTAAACATTCATTACAAATGTGGAATCCTCATACTTCCGGTTAGCTATACAGTTTCTACTTTACGGATGCTCTCTAGTTTCTTTATACTCATCAATAATATATCCTGAATAAGCAGTAGCCTGCCTCTCATATCCAATTCTCGTTAGTTTTATATCATTAATCCATTGGAAATAATGCGTTAGCTCATGCGCAATAGTAACCAGATAGCACCCTAAAGCGTTATCTTTTCCATTTTTCTGCACCGTATCATAATAATCCCCTGTCGAAATACGAATATACGGCTCAACATTTCGATCAAACGGCCCAAAGAAAGTACCATAGACTAGCTCTCCATCCATTGTCTTTATTTTATATGAAGTTTTCACATAAATAGGTACTCTAATTGGGAAAAAGTATTCTTGGCGCAGCCATTTACAAAATTCCTTAATGGCTCTTCTTACTTCAGGATCAACATCTGTATCAAATTTCAATCGTAATCCAGTACGGTGACTCTCCTCTTCTAAATTATAATATTCTTCCCAATTCGTCAGCGTCCAAATATGCATATTATCAGCCTCATTACTTCATATTTCCTAAAGAATGAAGGTTCATTTCGATTATTTGATTGGCTCCCCTAATTTTTCACCATTTTTAGTTTTAATACTAAAACTTTCCTACCTTCTAAAAAGTATAGAATAGTTAATCCTATAACTTTTTGATGTTATAACATACCTCTTCTATACTTTTTACATCCGCTTCAAATGATACTTCATACTCCCATTTTTCACTCTTTAAATCATTTTTAGAAAAAGTAAAGTATACGAAAAATCGATTTCTTTTGAGCTTCACTTTAAGCTCCATTTCCTCTTCATCGGCACTCAATACAGCTTCCTTAATTTCTTTTCGCAGTAATGCTTCTAGTTTTTTACCAAATCCAATTATTTCACTCATCAAAAACATTGGCCCTTTATACTCATAATGGACATTATTTGAGGATACAGCTAAGAAATTCAGTTGTACATCACGTAAATACAACTCATCATCATTTGGATACAAAGATCCAAATGATGCAATGGTTATCTTTTTTTCGCCCCCTAAAAATACCATCTCAAGTTCTTTTCTTCTTTCCACCATATGACCTTCTTCCATTGTTTATCCTTCTGCGAACAATACCTTAGAGTAATAGCATCATATTCATACGTTGCGACAACTTCTCTATTTTGATCTGTCATCGCTACTACATCACTGTGACATATATAAAGAAAGAAGAGCCTATATTCGCTCTTCCTTCCCCAAATCATTTCTCTATTTATTCTTCATCCCCTTCTACATCATATGGTAACTTTTCATTTACACACATTTAACAAATGAATCTTTCTAACCACTAATTTTTCTGTTGATATATTAATAGCCTCTAAAAGCAAACTGAATATACATGTAAGTACCAACACCATAAATAACAAAAGCAACTATAGTAATTAGCCAATTTTCACCATTTTTTTGTACATACTTCGAGCATGTCCAAATAGTAAGCAAAATTAGCAATTGGATTGCCGTCACTTTTGATATAGCAATTATAGTAGTTTCTGTCACAAATACTGTCCACATTCCTAGGAACATACGTATGCCTTGAATAATAAACAAAATCCTACTATTATTAATACTTTCTTTAATATTAATTACACAACCTTCTTGAAATAAAACAATCAATATTAATATTAAACTTAAACTCAAAACTATTATAAACTCTAAAAAATCTATCCACACTGTGCATCCCTTCTTTTCTCTATCTACGTTTTCCTACAGCATTAGAAATTTTCATAAGTTTTGCTGTCGTTGAATTTTTAAACGCTTTTTCCCTTTGTTTTTTCGCCCTCTTCATTCCATCTAGCCGAACTCCTGGATTCCTTTGGATATGTTTTCTAGGATTATTCATCAATCGTTTTGTATTGCTTATTCCTTGCCTAATTGCAGGTGTGAAACTTCTTTTTTGAAAAACTCCTCTTCCCAAGCCCTTAAGAGGACTAATAAAGCCAAAGGTCCTTCCTAGCCCACCAAAAGCCACACCTTTTACCGCTCCATATCCCGCTGCTTTAAGTCCTCCTTTCCATGTGTATCCCTTATTTTTATATAGATACTTTCCTACTTCAAAACCAGCACTTATAGCCGCACTACCAACCCACCAAGCTACATGCCCATCTGGATCCACCATCATCACCGGATTATTATCACCATACGTATACCCATTCATTGTAACCGGATCATCCTCATCACCTGGCTCAGGATCTACTGATAAAAACACACCATGATCTGGATTATAATAACGGGCCATCCGATAATACATGCCAATCTCTTTATCATACATGTATCCTGCGTATTCTTTTCCCAATTCCAATACTGTTTATGCGGCACCACAGTATATGCTTAACAGTATAAAAAAGGATTCCTATCGGAATCCTTTTTTTATGTGGAACATCTCTTTTATTTGCACTAAACTTCTTTACTGTAAACTCTTGACTAATATGTTTCAACTATTTTAATTAATAACTTCCGAGTAAATTCATAAACATTTAATTGCTGATGCAATTCTTGATATTTTGACTTTTCCCTAAATAAGAACATATATCGGGGATATGTTTGATAAAAATTTTTATACAATAATCTTCTTTGATAAATAGGAATTTTTGTTTGAGATAAAACATAACTCAAACTTCCTTCAATTATCGAACAATAACTGTAATAGTCTTCAGCAAAACAATCTAGATTATAATCTAATTCGATGCGCTCAATATCATCTGAAGGATATGGAATTTCTAATTGCATTTTAGCACTCTTTATCTCTTGCAATAATTCTAAATTAATTTTTGCCATAGTAATATTCACAATCCATTCACTTATATTAAATTCTTAGCGCTTTTTCTTTTTCCACCCATTGTTCCAGTAAGTAATTATCTTACCATTTTTAGTATAATAGCCACCTTTTTTCCCATTCTTAATTTTATACCCCTTTTTCCCATTTGATAAAACTACTTCTTCTCTTAAATGTTTATTTGATCGATAAAACGATCTAGCCATATCTGTATATCTTTTTTGTCCATAAGATTTTCCTTTCCAAGTTACATGCTTTTTATGATGATATTCCAGAGATTTTGATTTACTTTTAAATGTTCCCTTACTCCAATGGCGTGTCGTAGTATACCAATTCTTAGCAGATTTATAAGCTATTTTTCCAGCTTTGAAAGCTGCTCCACCAACTAATCCGACACCAACAGCTACTGCAGCTGCTTTCCAACCATTCTTTTTATACGCTTGATACCCATCATAAGCCGCAAAACCTGCGTTTAATACCATCCACGCCAAATGCCCATCCGGGTCTGTCATCGCGACTACGTCACCACGAGGGTTATAGTATAACGCTTCTTCTTATGATTTTATAATCAACAAAAATTAATGTATCCAAAAAGAGAGAAGAGTCTACATCACATCAGCTCTTCCCTCTTTCAATTACTTCTCTGTTTATTATTCTGCTTTCATTTCTTCTGCATCATATAGCAAACATTCATTTTCCAATTCAAATAACGAACTTACCATCCATTTTTCATAAATTTTCTTCTATATAATTTTTAGCTACCTCATTGTTTGGGTCATCTTTTAATATATCCTTTGCCCAATTCATAGCTGCTTTTTCTTCAAAAACATCATCTGGAACATTAGCAAAAAACAATAAAAACTCCCTATATTGCATATCATTAGGCTCCAATTCGATACACTTCTTTGCATGATAAAAAGCAGCTAGATATGCCCCCTCTAAATGACATAGTGGATGACATAAAATTTCTGATGCTAGTGCATGTAATCTAGCATCATTTCGACTCTCTAAATAACTAGTCAAGAAAGTGTATACAATAATATTGGGTTCATTAAAAGACCATTCTATTAAAAAATCCTCTAATTCCTCAATACTTATTTTATTTGCATGTGCTATCGCATTTCCAATGTCTCCTCGATAAATTGCATTTTTCAACAAATTATTCATTGTTTTACCCACCCATTTGATATATATATCTTCCTGTTCTTCTTAACATACGTAACCGTTACCTGTTGCCCTTTCAAATTTCACTAACGCTTTTACAATTCATCTTCTACATAAAATACTACATTTTGAAAATTGCTTTTAAATTTCTCTATGTTATAGTCATCATCACTTGCAAACATTAAAATTGATGTATCAAAAAAACCAAACTCCATTACTGATCCTGGCAACGTTAAATTGTACTCATCTTTCCAATACTCTCTGTTTTCTAAAATAATTGGAGTGTCTGGAATATTTTCAAGGAGTTTTTCATTTCCTTTCTCCACAGCAATCACCACTCCAAATATAAGTAAAACTTTATACTCTTTCAAAAAGCTATAAAGATCTTCACCTGAAATATAAAATTTTTCTTGCTCAAATATGGTATCCATCACTTCCACTCCGCCTTTATATACATGCGGCACCATATCTGCAAATATCCAATCATACTTGCTCATATCCTCAAATATAAATGAAAGCATTTCATTTATATATCCTGAATCATCTGCTACATAAAATCTCATAGTATCACCACTTCTTTCTTAAAGGATACCACGTAGTATGCTGTGATTTTCCATTTCTCCATTTAAAATATCGCTTTTTATCTAACTTTCCGTTTTTAAAGTGATATGTCACACTATTTTTCTTTGCACCATCTGTTGGTATTGTCCGCTGATCAAATACTACCTTTCTCTTCGGCGCCCCAATTTTCCCTTTATATTTCACTGTTTGCTTTACAGCACGCTTAGCCAATTGTTTACTTACAAAACGTCCTACATGTGGAGCAGCCATTCTAGCCCCATGTATAGCAAGTGGAACAAACCACGCTAAATGCCCATCCGGATCCACCATCATCACCGGATTATTATCACCATACGTATACCCATTCATTGTAACCGGATCATCCTCATCACCCGGATCAGGATCCACCGATAAGAACACACCGTGATCTGGGTTATAGTAACGAGCCGTTAAGTAATACATGTATCCTGCATATCCAAACGGATTATCTGCTGCGATACCTTTCGTATCACTCTTTAATACATTACCCCACGAATCATATTCATACGTTGCGACAACTTCTCTATTTTGATTTGTCATCGCAACGACATCACCACGAGGGTTATAGTGGTAGTATACTGTTTGTCCTTGCGATTTCATTGCTAGTCGTACGCCACTTGTTGAGTATACATATTGACGAAGTACAGTTCCACTTCCATCTGTTTCATACAATGGATTGATACTGTCTCCATCATAGAAGTAGCGTGTTACTGTTCCACCTACATTCTTTTCAATACGACGATTATCTTCATCATACTTATATGTTGCAAATGGATTACTCTCACCCTGTTTCGTAGTCGCTACAATCTGGTCATCTTCATTCCATGCATACTTATACTTTCCATCAGATGTACGGTTGCCATTCGCATCATACGTTAACGATTCGTTTCCGAATTTTACAAGTTGATTTCCTTCATTGAACGTTGCGGCTATAGACTTTGTTTCCGCTCCATTCTCTACAACTTTAACACTCGTACGGTTTCCAAATCCATCATATGTGTATGATTTACTTGTTCCGTTTGGTAATGTCTCGTTTAGTAGTTGGTTAATTGGGTCATATATAAAGTTTGTTTCTGTTACTTTTCCGCCTGTACTTTCATGCTTTATCTTCGTACGGTTCCCCGCTTGATCATATTCATATCGTTCAGAAAGTAGAATACTGTTTGATGTACCTACTACTAAATCTTTAATCTTGTTCGCATGGTCATAGTTGAAGGTAGAACCTGAACCATTTCCAGCTGTATACGTACGAACATTTCCTTGATCGTCGTAATCAAATCGATACGTTTGAGAACCGTCTGTCACACATATGTTTTGATCTAACGTGTTGTAGTCATACGATACTTTATTTGTGTATCCGCCTTGCGTTACTGTTTGTTCTTTTAATTTTTCTGTCTTACTGTTTGCTTTGTCATGATACGCCCAGTCAATTTTTCCACCTCGGCTATCCGTTGCACTTGTGGCGCGATCTGCCTTATCGTATGTTTTCATACGTTCTACACCATTAACATGGTCTTTGACTTTCGTAACTTGTCCATTCTCATCACGTTCAAATGTAAATGAATCTTTTCCATTGCGCTTTTCGCCAATGACGCGGTCTGCTGAATCATAAACAGATTCTAAAATTGAGCCGTTTGGCATTTTTGTCTGAATTTCGTTCGCATTCTCATCATACGTATGTTCAATACGACGGTTTAACGCATCGACATACACTGTATTTTTATTATCTACATCATATTCGTATTTGTGTGTTTGCGTTTTCCCACCAAACATGACAGATTTCTCTGTTGTATTTCCTTAAAAAAATAATCCCCTAACATTTTAAACATCAACAATAACAATAATAATAAATAATAACATGAATATTCAATTAATTTATCGTATTTTTTAGAAAATGGCAAAACAAAAAAGACCCATTCCCTAACAAACTAGAGAAAAATAGATCTTTTTCATTCACTTTATTTCTTAAAGTAAGTCCAACCTTCTTCTTGGTAAATCTTTTCTTCTTTCATCAGTTTACCAAGTGCACGCTTAAATGCAGCCTTACTCATATTGAAACGTTCTTTAATGTCTTCTGGGTTACTCTTATCCCAAAACGGCATTGCTCCGCCTCGTTCTTCCATATATGCATAAAGTACTGCTGCATCATCTTCCATTCCTTCTTCTTTACGAGGAAGAAGTGAAATGTTAATTGTACCGTCGTCTTTCACGTCAATAATACGACCTGTTACGCGCTCACCGATGCGGACTTGTTCTTTTCTTTCTGTATGGTGTAAGAAAGCACGGAAATGCTCGTCAGTTAGTATGAATGAACCAACTTGAAGTGAGCGATACACACGTCCATTTACGTTTTTATTACGCATAGATGGCGTTGCATCTACGATAATTTCTTGCATATCACTGTCTCTTGCCGGAAGAGCAATTAAACGATCACGATTCGTTAATTTTAACGTACAATATAATTCGTCGCCTTCCTGAGGCCATACTGGCATATAAATTGGAAACTCATCAAGTGGAATTAGTATATCTTTTGATACACCAATATCAACAAACACACCTAAACTAGGAATAACTTCTACAACCTTTACCCAATTCCAATCATGCGTTGTAATAATTGGTTCCTTCATTGTTGCTGAAATACGATTTTGGTGATCAAGGTATAAGAATACATCAATCGTATCGCCTTCTGCAATTTCTCCAGCTAATTCGTTTTTATGTAGGAAGATTTCTTCCTCTTCGTTTCCAACCATATATCCGATTTCCGTTTCGCGTAAAACAGTTACCTGTTCAATCGATCCTAATTGCAAATACATATTTTTTAATTCCCTTCTCTATATATAAAGTTATCTTTTTTATCATTCCAAACAAAAGTTAATTATAACACGATTTTTCCTTTATTTGTCCAACTGCCCAAAATTCACTATAATTAAATAAAGACTGTATCTATAGGACTATATTCCCCTACGGATGATCCGTCAAAACACTTAAGTTGCAACAACTCTATCTAATCGATGTACTTTCCGCTATACTTTAATATGTATATTACATAGCCTATTTAGGTGCATGAAAAGATAGAAATTTATTTGGAGGTGCTAACTATGGCAAAAGAGAGTTCTTTTGACATCGTTTCGAAAGTAGAATTACCTGAAGTAACAAACGCAATTAACATCGCATTAAAGGAAATCCAAAACCGATATGACTTTAAAGGTAGTAAAAGTGATATTAAATTAGAAAAAGAAGTACTTGTTTTAACTTCTGAGGACGAGTTCAAATTAGACCAAGTAAAAGACGTTCTAATTTCTAAACTTGTAAAACGTAACGTTCCAATTAAAAACTTGGACTACGGAAAAGTTGAAACTGCATCTGGTAATACTGTTCGCCAACGTGCAACTCTGCAACAAGGTATCGATAAAGATAACGCGAAAAAAATTAACAACATCATTAAAGAAATGAAATTAAAAGTAAAAACGCAAGTACAAGATGACCAAGTACGCGTAACAGCGAAAAGCCGTGATGACTTACAAGCAGTAATCGCAGCCGTTCGCAGCGTCGACTTACCAATCGACGTACAGTTCATTAACTACCGCTAAGAAAAAAAGATCCTCTATCTATACAGAGGATCTTTTCTTTTTAACCGCAATTAAAAAAGCAATAAATAATACGTTCACACCGACTATTAAGGAGATAAACAACCAATTCACACCTGTTTCTTCGCTAACTTTATACACATTCGACTCTTCGCGCTTTAAAACAAGATAAAACTTTCCGTTTTCTTCTCTTATAATTTCGTCTTCTAACAATCCTCTTAACTCTTGTTTTTCACCAATTGCACTTACAGGTAAGGAAACCTTTTGCGTTTCTTTCGTATTATTAATCGCTACTAGTGTTACTTCATCTTTATACTTTCGTTTTAATATACTCATTCCATCTTTATCATATAGAAGTTCAAACGTACCACGTCGTAAAGATGGTCTCGCTTGTCTAAGTTCACCTAGCTTCGTTATGTGCTGCATAAACTTTTCATCAGATTTGAAATCCATTAATCGTCTATTATCTGGAGCATCTCCCCCATCTAATGCGATTTCAGTTCCGTAATAAAAATTCGGTATCCCCGGGGATGTTAATAAGTAAGTGATCGCTAGTTTTAAACGAGACGGCGGGTAATACATATTTTCTTTTGCAATACGTGCAAATCGCTTTGTTTCTTGATTATCTAAAAACGTAGCGAATTCCTCTTCTTTTCCACTCACATCATATAAAGGTTTCACAGACATATCTGCTTTTGAAAATGACTCTACTATTTTTTTATAGTACTCATTATCTTCCTTTGTCATAATGTGAAAATCTTTCTTTACCTTCTGCAAATCCTTTTGCACTTCATCCCAAAAAGCACGCGGCTTTTTTTCACTATGTATCACATAACTTCCGTCTAAATCGACTTCTTTTATCCACCATTTCATCGAGTCTATTAATTGTTGTTCATTTTCTTCATACGGAAATTGAAAGACAACTTTCATTCCTTTTTTGTGAGCCTCATTTACAAGTTCTTTCACATCATTTTCTGTTCCGAAATGTTCATTTACTTTTTGAAAATTTCGAACGCTTAATCCGTCATACTTTTCACTTTCAAAAAGCGGCGAAAGCATAATAGTAGTAAATCCCATTTCTTTTATGTAGTCCAATCTTTTTATAATCCCACGTATATCTCCGCCCTGATACCCTTCTAAATTACCAACGTCTAACTGTTTGTCATTTTTCGATTCTCCGTTATTAAAGCGATCAATCATAATGGAATATATAACTTCATCTCGCCATTCCCTTTTTTCTTCCGCAAAAGTATGTACTGGTACAAACAAAATAACAGCTAAACAAAAACAAATGAATAGTTCCTTAGTCCATATTTTTTTCACACGCATCCCCCAAACTTCCAATTGTAAGAATATTATACCAATTTTTAGAGCAAATCGCATACGTTGATTTTATCCCCCAAAAATACATCATGTTAGGTTTTCTGACATCATCTAAAAAGTTTTCTGGATTTTTAGTTGATTTTTCTTTTTATTTCGAATATGATATGAAACATAACATATATATGTTATTTTTTCTAACATCATAGGAGGAGAGAGAATGAATACGGGAGATACAGTTTTTATTTTTGTAACGACAGTAATGGTCATGTTGATGACACCAGGATTGGCACTTTTTTATGGGGGTATGGTTCGCAGTAAAAACGTACTCAGCACGACAATGCACAGTTATAGCGCAATGGCTATCGTTTCGATTCAATGGATTGTTATCGGTTATTCTTTATCATTCGGGCCAGATTGGCACGGACTTATCGGCAATCTCGATTGGTTCGGTCTAAACGGAGTTACCTACGCACCAAACCCAGACTACTCATCTACTATTCCTCACAATTTATTTATGATGTTCCAACTCATGTTCGCTATTTTAACTCCCGCTTTAATTTCAGGGGCATTCGCCGAAAGAATGCGATTTTCTGCCTTTCTTATTTTTATCCTTCTTTGGACAACAATCGTTTACAATCCTGTCGCTCATTGGGTATGGGGCGTTGGCGGATGGCTGAGAGAACTCGGCGCGTTAGACTTCGCTGGTGGTAATGTCGTTCATATCACATCTGGCGTTGCTGGTCTTGTATTAGCTATTTTTCTTGGAAAACGAAAAAACATAAGCGGCACCTCCCCTCATCATTTACCATTTACAATGTTAGGCGCAGGCTTACTCTGGTTCGGCTGGTTCGGTTTCAACGTCGGTAGTGCATTATCTTTAAATGACGTAGCTTTAACTGTATTTATTAATACAAATATAGCCGCCGCTGCCTCAGCTCTAACTTGGATGCTTTCTGAATGGTTCTTCCAATCAAAACCGACTGCGATGGGAGCTGCTTCCGGGGTTGTTTCTGGTTTAGTCGCAATTACGCCGGCTTGTGGATTCGTTACACCTTTCTCCGCTCTTCTTATCGGAGCAATTGGCGGTATATTATGCTTCGGAGCTGTCTTCTTCTTAAAAAACAAATTCGGATACGACGATACACTCGATGCATTTGGATGCCACGGCATTGGAGGAACTTGGGGCGGTATTGCAACTGGACTATTTGCTACTACTACTATAAATAGCGATGGTGCTAACGGATTATTTTACGGAAACGCCACTCTCCTTTTCAAACAACTTGTAGCAATCGGAGCAACATATGCATTCACAATCATAATGACGTACGCCATTATTAAGGCTATTAACTTCTTCCTTCCTGTTCGCGTCGATGAGCACGAAGAACAAATGGGGCTTGATATTTCGATGCATGGGGAGAAAGCTTATGAGTATACTGAGCGAGTAAATTAAAAAAGAGATGCAATCTATTAATAGTAGATTGCATCTCTTTTATCGCACTGATTAGCACACCCCATCCTGTATTTCCATAAATATATCGATCGTTTCTTTCAATATATCGATTTACCGACGAATTCCGACATAGCTAAAACGCAAAATACCCTGCATGATTTTACACAAAAAAGACGACCGTTTAACAGTCGTCTTTTCCTATTTACTTCGGAACATTCCCTACATACTGCGTAATATCAACATTTAACGCCCCTGCTAAACGCATTCCGTAGTCATGATCTGCGCGGAAGAAGTTGCAAATAGCTAGTAATTTCGTTTGCTCATTTACGCCTTTTAAGTCGTTTGTTAAGTTCGCAATTAAGTTGTCTTGCTCTTCTTTAGAGAATGAACGGTAACGCTCACCCGCTTGCTTGAAATCATTTGGTTTGTCAATTTTTTCACGAGATACGTAGCCTTCTACTTTCATAGTTGAATCGCGGTAAGTTGGGTCCTCAACTGGATTTTCAGTATGACGGCTCGGTTCGTAGTTTATTGTAGATGGGTTTTGATCCACTTGCATCGCACCATCACGTTGTTGATTACGAACAGCTGCGTATGGGCAGTTTACAGGAATTTGTAAATAGTTTGCACCAAGGCGATAACGCTGCGTATCTGGGTAAGAGAATAAACGACCTTGTAATAATTTATCTTCAGATGGTTCAATACCATTTACAGTTGCACTTGGAGTAAACGCCGCTTGTTCTACTTCCGCAAAGAAGTTTTTCGGGTTACGATTTAACGTCATTGTCCCTACTTCAATTAATGGGAAGCGATCTTCCGGCCATACTTTCGTCGGATCTAACGGATCGAAATCTAAAGAATCCGTTTCTTCTAGTTGCATTACTTGTACGTGTAAATCCCATTTCGGATAGTTTCCTTTTTCGATTGCATCGAACAAGTCACGAGTTGCATGATTGAAGTCTTTCCCTTGCACTTCTTGCACTTCTTTCGCACTTAAATTACGTACACCTTGCTGTGGTTTCCAGTGATATTTAATGTAGACGATTTTACCTTCTGCATTAATCCATTTAAATGAATGTACGCCGAATCCTTCCATTTCACGGTAGCTTGCCGGTGTACCGTAATCAGAAAATACCCACGTCATCATATGTGTAGATTCCGGACTTAACGTCATGAAATCCCAGTAACGATCTGGTGTTTGAACATTTGTATCAGGTGCTGGCTTTAAAGAATGCACCATGTCAGGGAATTTAATTGCGTCACGAATGAAGAAAACCGGTAAATGGTTACCTACGATATCATAGTTTCCTTCTTCTGTATAAAATTTAACAGCGAACCCACGGGGATCACGAGCTGTCTCTGGAGAACCTTGACCATGAATAACCGTTGAGAAACGAACGAATACAGGTGTTTCAGTTCCTTCATTTTGTAAAAACGCTGCTTTCGTATATTGCTGCATGCTGTTTTTCGTTACGAATACACCGTGAGCACCTGCACCACGTGCATGCACAACACGCTCAGGAATACGTTCACGATCAAAGTGAGCAAGTTTTTCTACTAAATGATAGTCTTCTAACAATACCGGTCCACGGCGACCAGCTGTACGAGAGTTTTGGTTATCTCCAACTGGAGCACCTTGGTTTGTTGTTAAGCGCTTATTTGGATTCATCAAGGGTGATCCTCCTCTTTCCTTCATAGTAATTATTATTTATTTAAAATTATTATAAACTAATTATTATTCAAAATTAAATCCTTGTCAACTATTTCCTTCATTTTTTTGGAAACAATTTCAGCTAAACAAGCAATAAATACAGATTGTAAATTGGGCATATTTAGTCTAAAATATGCGGCATTTAATTCATCAGTTACAACTTTACATTCATAATCGGTGTCATATAAAACTCCTAAATCGAGCAATGTGTTTTAAACCTAAGTAACAAAAAAATTCATACTCTGTAAACATTTTATTCATTGAATCTGTTAATTTATGCGCCTGCTCTTTCATTATTTTCCCAAGCGGTGAAATTCCACCAATTGCTTTATACCGTTCGATTAAATTTTGGAGCGCTTCTTCAGACGGCTTACGCCCGTGACGAATGCGAGTATACATCATCTAATGACTCCGGCGTTCCATACACCATCACAAGCAAACCTATTTTCTTCGTCATCTATATAGCACCTCAATTTTGGAAATGAGAATCTTTTTCAAGAACATTTGTTTCCAATTATAACAAGCAATAATAAGTACGTCAAAATAATAATTCTAAATAAGTATTGTTTCTAATATGATTTCGAATTTTATATGACAATTTATTTAAGAAAAAGAGCGGCTCACATAAATATAAGCCGCTCTTTCCCTATTCCTTAATATTTACCCCATACTCTTTAAACCAAACATGAATTTGCGCTAAATGAGCTAAAAGCTGCGGCCCTGTCATTAATTGACCAAACCACGGTTTTTGAAATGCACTGCCGCCAGACTGGATCAATCCGCTCAATTGCTCCTTATCGAACAATTCATGCAAAATTGAGCCTTTATCCGTTAATAAATCTTGGAGCCATACTGTGACTGCTTTCGTATAGTGCGGGTTATGCGTTTTCGGATACGGACTTTTCTTTCTATACAATATATCATTTGGAAGTAATCCTTCTAAAGCCTTACGCAATAGACCTTTTTCGCGGTTTTTATACATTTTCATTTCCCAAGGAATATTCCACGCATATTCGACAAGTCGGTGGTCCGCAAATGGAACGCGTACTTCTAAGCTTGCCCCCATACTCATACGGTCTTTTCTGTCTAATAATGTTGTCATAAACCATACCATGTTTAAATAAAATAATTGTCGTCTCTTCGCTTCTAATGGGCTTTCTCCCTCTAAAATAGGAACTTCTTGAATGGATTCTTCATAGCGTTGTTGTACATATTGTTGTAAATTTAATTTATTTCTCCATTCTTTCTTCAGAAGTTGTTCACGCGCTTCTGTAGAACGCATCCACGGAAATGCACTTGATTGTAAATCATCTTCTCTATAAAACCACGGATAACCGCCGAATATTTCATCTGCACATTCTCCAGATAAACCGACGACAAAATCTTGTTTTATTTCACGGCAAAACCATAATAATGAAGAATCAATATCTGCCATACCAGGCAAATCGCGAACGAGTACTGCTTCTGTTAAATACTGTGCTAGTTGTTCATTAGAAATGACGCAGCGATGATGAATTGTTTGAAATGTCTCTGTCATTAAATTAATAAATGGTGCATCTGAATTCGGCTGAAACGCATTCGCTTTAAAATATTTGTCGTTATCTTCATAGTCAACAGAATACGTGTGCAATTGACCTTTCCCTGATCTTTCATACTCTTTCGCAGCAATTGCTGTGATAGCACTTGAATCTACACCTCCTGATAAAAAAGTGCATAGTGGTACGTCAGAAACTAATTGTCTCGTAATCGCATCTTGTAATAAAAAACGAGTTTTCTCTACTGTTTCTTCAAATGAATCTTCATGTTTTTTACTTTCTACATTCCAATATCTCCATATACATAAACCGTCTTTTGAGAACGTCATTGCATGACCCGGACGCAGTTCTTGAATACCAGCATATACACCGTGACCAGGCGTTCTAGATGGTCCGAGGCCAAATATTTCTGACAACCCTTCTAACGTTACTTCCGCCTTCACATCTGGATGCGCTAGTATCGCTTTTAACTCTGAACCAAATAATAATCGTCCGCTATCATATTTATAAAAAAGCGGTTTTACACCTAATCTATCTCTAGCAATAAAGACTCGTTCATTTTTCTCATCCCATACTGCAAACGCATATATACCGTTTAAATGATCGACACATTCTTCTTTCCATTCAATATAAGATGCCAATAGTACTTCTGTATCGGAATGCCCTTTAAATGTATAACCTCTTCTTAATAACTCTTTGCGAATATCTTCTGTATTGTAGAGCTCTCCGTTATAGCAAATCGCATAACTCGTTTCGTCTTTTAAACAAGTCATGGGTTGTTTACCACCTTCAGGATCTACAACGATTAACCGTTTATGCCCAAATGCGACGTTCCCTTTAATCCAAACTTTATTATCATCTGGACCGCGTTTCGCTAGCGTTTCCGCCATCTTCGTCACGATGTCCCTTTCCCCTTCTAATGAGCGTTTATAATCCACCCATCCTGTAATCCCGCACATAAGAATCATCCTTCCTAATCTAATATCTGTTTCTGAACGTGCAGTAATCCCCACCCTATGAGTGCGGATACATAAAAACAACAAACTTGACGATAACTAACTATCCACATATGGAATAGCAGTTTCACAGTGTAAAGCGTGTTTTATTGTATGCCCATCTATCTTTAGGTGTGTCTAGTTATAAAGAACGTACGAACTGTCCATAACAAGAATAACTATTTCTATAAAAGGAGAAATGAACTATGATACAACGCAAACACATTTTGTATAACCAACCGCGCGCTCATACAGTCGGTAATGTAGAATATATAAACAAAGAATGGGTATTCTTTGATGATGAAAATGATGAGGCTTTTCTATTAGAAGATATTGCTGAAGATGGTTTTGAAATTTTATATAACAACAATTGGCTACCAGCTCGTTTTTATGAACAAGACATATTACAAATTGCAAATGAACAACATTCTCTCCAAAACGGGGAAATGATACGAATTCGAAAAAAATTACTTCTTAGCTATAATGAATGGCTTGAGGAATTACCTGACTCTGTCTTTACATTATTAACCGAATCATTGCAATCACTTAATTACTCTTTATATGATTGCATGTATTGTCATAATTATTTATCCTTCTTGCCAAAAGAGGAAGCATGCGAAGGAGTAAATATTCTTTTATTCGATAACGACGAAATGATTTGTACATTGCAGCATCATTTTGTACGCCACTCTTCCTCTAATAAAAATATTTTGCGATTTACGAAAGTAAACGGAGAAGAGTTGCATATTGATGCGACATAAAATAAAAACCACCTTATCTCCCAAATATTTGAGATCATAAGGTGGTTTTATTTTTATTTGAATACGTACCAGCCAAGCGGTAATTTTAGTCCTAAGTATAATACCGCTACTAGCGCGACAATAAATAAGCCCCAAACCGCCCCTGTTGGTTTGTTTTTGCTCATTTTCACAAGAACCATTTCCATTCCAGCGATTACTAATATACCAGCTAGCATTTTCATGCCGTACCACATGTGCATGCTACCTGTTGCCGTCTTCACAATACTCATGTACAACATGAAACCTGTCACAATAATGATGATATACATAAGGCGAAGCCCCATATGTACACCTTTACCTTTTCTTCCTGCTGAATAAAGTGAATACGCAACGAAGAATAAAATTAATCCTAACGCCCATGCTGTAATATGCATATGTACCATCGTATCCCTGCCTCCTCTTTTTCACACTTTTTCACTCTATATGATAACATGTTCATATATTTTCAGGAAATGTTTCGCTTTTTTATATTTAAATGCTATAATATTTAGAGTATTTACAAACTTCTTGTAATAACAAAAGGGGGAACAATCATGATTCAAACTAAGGATATTATCGAACTTACAGACACATACGGGGCAAATAACTACCATCCACTTCCAATCGTTATTTCTAAAGCAGAAGGCGTTTGGGTAGAAGATCCTGAAGGAAACCGCTATATGGACTTATTAAGTGCATATTCTGCAGTAAACCAAGGTCATCGTCATCCAAAAATCATTAACGCTTTAATTGACCAAGCTAATCGAGTGACGTTAACTTCTCGTGCTTTCCATAGCGATCAATTAGGTCCTTGGTACGAAAAAGTTGCGAAACTAACAAATAAAAATATGGTACTTCCTATGAATACAGGTGCAGAGGCTGTTGAAACTGCAATTAAAACAGCTCGTCGCTGGGCTTATGATGTGAAAAAGGTAGAAGCAAACCGTGCAGAAATCATCGTTTGTGAAGATAACTTCCACGGACGTACAATGGGTGCTGTTTCTATGTCATCAAACGAAGAGTACAAGCGCGGCTTCGGTCCAATGCTTCCTGGCATTATTGTAATTCCTTATGGTGATTTAGAAGCGTTAAAAGCTGCGATTACACCAAATACAGCTGCATTCATTTTAGAGCCAATCCAAGGTGAAGCAGGAATTAACATTCCACCAGCTGGTTTCTTACAAGAAGCTTTTGAAGTATGTAAAAAAGAAAACGTTTTATTCGTAGCAGATGAAATCCAAACAGGCTTAGGCCGTACGGGTAAAGTATTTGCTTGCGACTGGGACAATGTAACTCCTGACATGTACATACTTGGTAAAGCACTTGGCGGCGGCGTATTCCCAATCTCTTGTGTTGCAGCAAACAGCGACATTTTAGGTGTATTCGAGCCAGGTTCTCACGGTTCTACATTCGGTGGTAACCCACTTGCATGTGCTGTTTCTATTGCAGCTCTTGAAGTATTAGAAGAAGAAAAATTAACAGAGCGTTCTCTTCAATTAGGAGAAAAACTAGTTGGGCAATTAAAAGAAATTGATAACCCAATGATTACTGACATTCGCGGTAAAGGTTTATTCATCGGTATCGAATTAAACGAGCCAGCTCGTCCTTACTGTGAACAACTAAAAGCAGCTGGTCTATTATGTAAAGAAACACACGAAAACGTAATTCGTATTGCACCACCTCTAGTAATCTCTGAAGAAGATTTAGAGTGGGCGTTCCAAAAAATTAAAGCTGTACTATCTTAATCATAGTGAGGTTGTCCTAAATATAGGACAACCTCTTTCTTTTTTTAGTAGTTTACCGTAAAATAAAATTGAATATTCTGTTTTTATTAAAAAGGGGGTAACTGTATGCTATTGAAATACGGTAAACACATTAATAATTTAGCTACAATTTTTATTTCTATGACATTCATCGGCTTCATATTATCTACAACTTTACTCAGTCATTATTCAACTCCTAATACATTCACACTACTCAAAACATCATTTTGGGCTGCTGTTTTCCTTACAATTATCGGTTTTGGCCGTGAGAGAAGCGCACTTGCAGTTATGCTAATTGGAATTTGTACTTTAGCATTAATCGGATTGTATATTTTCGCCATCATAGATTACTCCGTTAATCCACGCCCATAGAAAAGAGCTATCTTTTCACAAGATAGCTCTTTTTTCATTTCACAATATTTCTAAGCGTACCAATTCCCTCTACTGTAATAACAACTTCATCACCAGCATGTAAAAACTTCGGTGGTGTAAAACCTTTACCAACACCAGCTGGTGTCCCTGTTGCAATGATATCTCCTGGCTCTAATGTCATGCCTTTACTTATAGTTGAAATAATTTCTTCTACTGAAAAAATCATTTCTCTCGTATTTGAAGTTTGCCTTACTTCTCCATTTACCACTGTTTCAATGTGTAATGCATTTGGCGTTCTAACCATCGATTTATGAATTAAATACGGTCCCATCGGACAAAATGTATCGAAACTTTTCCCTAGGAAAAATTGTTTATGTTTTCTTTGAATATCTCGAGCAGTTACATCATTTATAACTGTATATCCAAAAACATGATCAAGAGCTTTTTCTATTTTTATTTGTTTCCCTCGCTTACCGATAACGATTGCTAGTTCACCTTCGTAATCAAGTTCATTCGTCGCGTGAGGGTGACCATTAATTTGCTCATCAATTCCAATCACTGTTGTTGGCGCCTTTGTAAAAATCATTATATTTTCAGGGATAGACTCTACTCCGCCCATTTCTACCGCATGCTCACGATAGTTCTTTCCAACACAAAGAATATTTTTTCTCGGCCTTGGAATCGGTGCTAATATTTTCACCTCTGCTAACGGATAATACGCCGATCCCGCATTTTCCTTCGCCCAATTTACAATATCGTACACTTTCTCAAGACATTCGCTTCCTCTTTCAATACACTCTAACATGGTAATTGGGATAGTAACCTTTTCCCCTTTTTGTCTTTGCGCTTCTCTTAAATGTAATACCTTTTCTTCCTCTTCATCCACAATACCTACAAATACTTTTTCTTCTTTCTTAGCCGTTACAAAACGCAATACTTCCACTCTCCATCCTAAAACTCATACCCTTTAATTGTATTCGCATCCTTAAGAAAAAAACCTTCTTATACACGCTAATTTTTACAATATTCAACCGTTATTATATTTGTTCCTCATCCGTTATTTGACATAAAATGTAGAAATTATACTTTTTTTAGCGAAGATGTTTCTTTTTTATGGGATTTTTGTATAATATGTACTACATATATACATAAAATTTATTGAGAGATGGAGCCGATTTCAATGTTTGAGCAAGCTATCGAAAAAAAACGCGAAAAAATGATCTATTTTGCTGAACGCTACGGAATGACTTCTCAAAAAACAGTAGATTGTAGCCAGGAATTGGACAGGCTCTTAAATGTTGTTTGGCCTATACATACAGATTGCACACATACTCAAATGTTCGAAACACATACGCAATAACGTATGTGTTTCTTTTATTTCGAAAAAATACACATTTTATTGAAAACGCCCATACAATAGTAGAAAAGAAAATTTTAAAAACGAAAGGTGTTTTGTATGCCAGCTATGGTCGGACATATTCGTATCGTTAACATTGGATCAAGTGGTATTTTTCATATTGGAGATGTATTTGCGATTAGGCCTATTAGTTATTCACGCGCTTTTGCGGGAGCCGGTTCATTTAATGTTGGGGATAACGTCTCTGTCTACAATTATCAAAGCTCAACGACCGTCAATGATTCAGATGTAATTGATCAAGCAATAATTGGTTCGAACTAAAGGGGGCGATTGCATTGAATTTTTATGTGAACCAAAGTATCATCATTAACAGCATTAAAATCGATAGCATTACGACCTCTTCCGTTTTTCAAATTGGAACTGCAGGTAGTATTAAGGCTCTTTCTAAATTCTCAAATTCTGGCGGATTTACAGAACCGCTTCGCCCTTTACATGCGAAAGGACAAATTATTTCCATCAAACCATCAACTAGTTCTTCTTAAGGTATCCTTGTCATAAATATATAGCAGGAATATATTTCCCCTCCCTATTGAAAAGGAGGTTTCACAAATGAATCAAGATATATATACTTACCTACACCAACTTCAACAAGCTCTCCAAATACAGCAGCAAACTATTCTAAACCTTGAAGAGCAAGTTCGCCTACTACAAGAAGAGCTTAATGAGTTAAAAAGTCGTCCCTCCTCTTCTATAGGAAAAGTGGAATATAAATTCGATCAATTAAAAGTAGAAAATTTAAACGGCACTTTAAATATTGGCTTGAATCCATTTTCAACAAAAGGGCAACAAATTGAAGATTTTCAAGTGGATACAGAAACATTAAAAGTAAATCCTGAAACAGAAACAAATCCAGACTTTTATCAAGGTATCCTCCAAGAAATGCATCGCTATTTAGATGAAGAAGCATATAGTCGAATTCTCCATTTTGAACAAGAAGAGAGAACGCCGCTTGATGAGATGTATCGACAAATGATGGTGGATGACATAAAAAAACAGATGGAACATAGACTTCCATATTATTTATCACAAGTTCAATCGTATGAGGGTATTTCCACAGATCCCGATTATTTACGAGACATCATTATTCAAGCGATGAAACAAGATATTGACAAGGCGTTCCTTTCCTTTATTCAACACATACCGGGCAATTTCCGAAAGGAGTGAGTATGCATGAATTTAAATGTTGTAAACCGCGAGTTAAAAGTAGGCCAGATTAAAATGAACGGGGTTTCTTCTTCCGCATTATTTTTAATTGGGGATGCAAACCTTCTCATCCTTTCTTCTATTCTTGATACGCCATTCGAATCTGTTACAGAGGGGCCATTTGTACCATTAGTAACAGATGTCCCTCCGACTCCAGGTTGAGGAGAGGAAAAATTATGCTCCGTCATACTTCAATTGTACAAAATGTTTCTATCGTTTCTATGGGGGTTGCAGCTGTCTTCCAGGCCGGGGATTCTAATCAAATAGAATTAAAAAATAGAGCACTTATCGTTCATCGAGAAATCCCTTGTTATATAAAAGGTGAAGGTCGTTTTGATGCGTTTGAAATCTTTACAGATGAATACATTACAATTCCAAAGCGAACAACAGATGTAAAAATGAATATTGTAAATGAGTGCCCTTTTATTGAAGTAAATGATGTTCACTTGCGAACCCTTTTAAATTCCGCGTGCTTCCAAATCGGCAATGTTGACTATGTTTTTAATAATTCTCGTACGCTACAAATCCGCCAATTTATTACTGATGAACCTTCCTCTAAATAATTCATATAGTAATTAAAAAGCTTAGTAAAGTAGGTGGATGGTATGCCTTCGATTGTAGGAAATCTCGTCGTTCAAAACAGTAACGGCTCTTTCAACTTAGGAGATTTTTATAACGTGTCTCCGAAAGAAAATACGAAAGCTTATAACGGATCTGGGGCTTCCAATGTCGGATTTGTCGTTAACACTTTTAGCGGCGTTAGTGCAACAAATACATTCGATTCGGACGTTGCAGACCAAGATCAAATTGGAACAGCGTAAAAAAAGCATTAGCTCTTCTTGTATAGAGCTAATGCTTTTCCTTCTGTTTTTTAACACCTTACATATTTACGTTTGAACCCCAGTCTTCCTCTATCAAGTCCTTTATGAATACTTTCGTAAGCGTTTAGAAAACTGCTTTTCTTGTTGTCCCGTTTTAGCTCCACTATGCCTACTTCCTTTGCAGTTTCAACTGCCTTTTCATGTAGCGGCACATATGAAATCCCCACAGTGTTTAGAAAATTATTCATAGCGGATTTCGTTCGTTCTGGCGCATCGTGAATTGTATTTTTCACAACTTCTAGCATATTGGTAATCTTACTTTCGGAAAATTCATGGTCTTTTCGATTCCCTAAAAGCCAGCAGTAGCAACTCCATCCCGCTGACATTCTTAGTTCGTCACCACTTGCAATCCATTTATCAGCAACGTCTTGTGCAAAATCTGACTCTGATAAAGTTACTGCTACCACATAATCGGACAGCATATAAAAGTACGCCCCATCCATCCAACGATCAAAATCCGATTCTTTCATAGTTTTTGGATCTGCAATAATGCCTGCAAAGTACATCGCATCATAGTTACCTGTAGCATAAAGCTCTTCAGCTAAACTTTGATTGATTTTTATTTTCTTCGCGATTGGTTTCATAGCACCTGTAGCTACGCCAAAAAGTGGCTCCTTTGCACCATTAGATATGTATATTTTTTTAGTTCGTTCCTTGCCGAGAATTTCAAGCTCTTGCATTACTGTTTCAAAATCCATCGTGTTGCACTTCCTTCCTTACTATTATAATCAATTCGCTTATCTTCTTTATCAAGTTCTCTATACTTCATAACTCCATCTTTTAAAGCGTTTTGTCCATCGATTTATGATTTTCAAAATGGGATTTCGTTATACGCGTTTATCTAGCTAATTAATACCGATTATAAAAACTAATCATTAATGAAGATGCTACTCCCCGCTAATGATTAGTTTTTTTATTTAAATGATAATCCCTTATCTTCTAAAGCCGCTCTCAATTTAGGTAAAGATGCTGGCCCTATACCGTGCAGTTTCAAAATTTCTTTTTCACTATACTTTGAAAGTTCTGCTTCAGTCGTTATTCCATGGTGCTCTAACGCTCGCCTTGCTGGTGCTGAAAGAAGAGAAAGAAAGCCTTCTTTTGGCTTTCTCTCTTTCTCACAGGTTGGGCAAGTTGGACAATCGCTATTTTTGTAGTACTCGTGTCCTTGATCACAAGTTCTTAACGTCGCCATAATCCATAACCCCTTTCTAAGCTCTATTTGTCAATATTTACAACATGATTTCCATCAAAGAAATATAAACATTTCTCTTTCACAGGATGTTTTAAGCTTTTCTCGAGTGCTTTTGCATATAGTGAAAGCTGTACTTTGTATCGGTCTTCTAAAATTGGTTTCGCTTGATCAAATCCGCCTGGGAACTTTCCTTCAATCGTATCTGTTTTAAAGTCGATTAAAGTAATTCCGTCTTCCTCTTCGATCATGCAGTCGATAACCCCTTGGACAAGTATTGATTCGCCTTTCTTCCCTTGCCAATCTTGATACGCTTCTTCTGCTGAAAGCATCATCGTAAATGGTACTTCGCGCTCAACACTTTTTGCTGCTAATACCCTTTTACCTAAGTCACTGTCAAAGAATGAAATTACCTTTTCAATCGCTATTTCTTCAGCTTGTTCAAATGTTAATAGTTCTTTATTTACCATGCTTGCAATTTGTTCTTGAAGAACTTCAATCGTAATTGGTTTCTTCAAATCTACATGCTGCATAACGGCATGGACTGCTGTCCCTCGCTCTGCATATGTTAGCCCTTTTTTCTCCATAAAGCGCGGACGTGTTTTAATTGGTGCACGAAGTTTTTTAATAAAGGCGTTATCGCTACCTTCTTCAGATTGATAATTTCTCTTTATTTCTGTAACAGACTGCTTCGCACGGTGAGATGTCGCGTCCGCATACCCGTATTCCCACATCAATCTGTCGTACACTTCTTCTTTCCGTTCACTTTCTAACGGAACAGCTTTTTTATCACGAAGCGCTTCTAATAACTCTTGTTTCTCTTCTTGAACTGGTTCTGGTGCAAGTAAATCTTTTCCTTCAACAACTTCTACTTTCCAGCTAGCACTATATTCATAAATTTCGCCTGGAATATTTCCTTGTCCTAATTCAAGAAGCATTTCACTATCACGATGTCTATATAATGAAGGTGCAATCCAGTCTAAATAACAAGACGCTCCGGCACGTATATGGTCTGGTAATAACCATTCACTATGCTCTCTTGCATCGAGCCATTTTTCCATTTCTTTATTGGCATCTTTAACTGTTCCAATTAAAATTAACTTCTCTTTTGCACGTGTTAACGCTACGTATAGTACGCGCATTTCTTCCGCAATTAATTCCATCTTCATTTTACGCTTAATCGCTAGTTGCGATAATGTCGTATATTTAATTCGTTTACGAGGATCGATAAATTGTGAACCAAAACCGAAATCTTTATGAAGTAAGAAACGCTTCATTAAATCTTGTGTATTAAAACGGCGACCAAGTCCAGCTACAAATACGACTGGGAACTCTAGCCCTTTACTTTTATGAATCGTCATAATGCGAACAACATCTTCTTGTTCTCCGAGGGCTCTCGCCGTTCCCATATCATCTCCGCGTTCTAAAATACGCTCAATAAAGCGCAAGAAGCGGAATAATCCTCTAAACGATGTTGCTTCATATTGTCTTGCGCGGTCATATAGTACGCGTAAGTTTGCCTGCCTTTGCTTTCCGGCTGGTAAACCGCCGACAAAGTCGTAATAGCCCGTCTCACCGTACACTTTCCAAATTAAATCAGAAAGAGATTGTTGACGCGCAAATTCACGCCACCCTTGCAGTAAGTTATAAAACCACTCTAATTTATCATGCAGTTCTTGTTCTTCTTCAAGCGGCGCTCCCTTTAAGAATGAGCTCATCACTTCATAAAACGAGCCTTTCTTTCCATGAGCACGAAGCGTCGCAAGTTCTTCGTCATTTAGTCCAACGATCGGTGAACGAAGTACAGCTGCAAGCGGAATATCTTGCATCGGGTTATCAATGACGCGGAATACGTTCATCATAATATTTACTTCTGTCGCTTCAAAGTAACCAGTCGCAAGGTCAGCATATACCGGAATTCCTTGTAGTTTTAACTCTTCCATAATTTGCGGCGCCCATGGCATGGAGCGAAGTAAAATAACGAAATCACGATATTGCACTGGGCGCATACTATCAGTTTTACGATCATACACTTCATAGCCTGAATCGACCATTGCTTTAATACGCTGCGCCATAAGACGAGCTTCAAGCTGCGCTTTTTCTACTTCGGCACCTTCTTCACCGTCTTGCACTTCTTCCTCAGTTTGCTGAATACATAATAGCTCTGCCGCTACATCTTCACCTTCTGGATAGCTAGCACCTAGCTTTAATTCAGCGTCAGCATCATAATCGATTTCGCCGACTTCTTCGCCCATAATTTGTTTGAAAATAAAATTCGTACCTGCTAGCACTTCATGACGGCTACGGAAGTTTTTCGCTAAGTCAATCTTCATTCCGCCGCCCGATCCTTCTTGTGTGAAACGTTTATATTTTCCTAAGAATAAACCAGGCTCTGCTAGTCGGAAACGGTAAATCGACTGTTTTACGTCACCAACCATGAACAAGTTTCCTTCACTCTCAGAATCTTTCGTTACGAATTTAATAATTGATTCCTGTACGAAGTTCGTATCTTGATATTCATCAACTAGTACTTCAGCAAATTTATTACGATATTGAAGTGCTACTGCTGACGGCTTCATTTCACCGCCTTCACTTTGCTCGCTTAAAATTTGCAAACAGAAATGCTCTAAATCTGTGAAATCGACCATTCCTTTATCTCGCTTAATCGCTTGGAAACGCTCTGTAAATACTTTTACAAGCTTCACGAGTTTTTCTAATACAGGATGCATATCTTGAAAATCTCGTAAGAAACTTTCAGGTCTGCGGCTAAATAGCTCTTCTTGTAATTTCTTCACTTCATCTTTCGCTTTATTACGAAGAGAATCTAATTGTTTTACAACATCTTCGTTGTAATCACTTTTTTTAATACGCTTTAACGTTTGCCACGATACATTTTGCATCGCTTCATAAACGCTTGTCCACGATCCACGAGCTGCTGAGGATAACGTTCCAAGTAAAGCTAAATCCGCTTGTAAAGTTTCAACGCGAGGCGCTGGACCATCAGGAAGCATTGCGAATTCAGTCGCCTTACGAATATACTTTTCCGCTGTTTCAAGCTGGAATTTTACATCTTCTAATAAGTAAGAAGCGTACACTAAATCTTCAATCGTCTTTCCTTCAACGTCGTATGCTTCTACTAATTTATCAAGCCACTTCTCCGGGTTTGGATGCGCTCTTGATTCTGTATGAAGCGCTAAAATCATTCGTTGTAAGTCATCGTCACTACGGTCACTCGTATAACGATCAACTAGTTCAAAGAAAATACTATTATCTTCGATTCCATATTCTTCTTCTAATATGTCATCTAGCACTTCTTCTTTTAATAACTCATTTTCTGTTTGGTTCGCAATACGAAAACGAGGATCGACATCAAGCATGTAATAATATCCTCTAATAACTTGTAAACAAAATGAATGAATTGTTGAAATGGAAGCTTTATTTAATAAGCTAAGCTGCTTTCTTATATGCTGTGAACCTGGCCCATCAATTAATACTTTTTCTAACGCTTCCCCAATTCGATTTTTCATTTCTTGCGCTGCTGCATTCGTAAATGTTACAACGAGCAGGCGGTCGACATCGACTGGATTTTCCTCACTTATAATCTTTTTAATAATACGTTCAACTAATACCGCTGTTTTCCCTGATCCAGCTGCCGCTGCGACTAAAATATCACGTCCGTTCGCTACAACCGCTTTCCACTGGTCATCTGTCCATTGACTACCTTCTGGTTTCTGAGGCCAATTTTCTATCATTCTCCGCCAACCTCCTCTCTAATTTTCTCCATCGCTTCGCTATCTTTCATATCTTTTAACGTACGGAATTGGTTATCTTCAAGTGATTCATCAAATTGACAAACAGATTTGAAGTTACAGAACGTACATGCCGCTTTATTCCCCTTTTTGTAAGGAGCAATATCGATAACACCTTCTGTAATGTCTTTTCCGATATTTTCAAACGAGTGGTGTACATATTTTTGAAGTACGTTAAACTCTTGTTCACTTGCAATGCTAGAACGCGCACTAAAACTACCATCTTTTTTCAGACCAGCAGAAATAATATCAGAGCTTCCTGTTGAAAGTTTATTATCCATTAAACGCACAACGTCAGCATCTCCTAGTACGAGACCTTTCATTTTAAATTTCTTTAAAATTTCTTTCTCAATTTCTTCTTCAGATGCATCGCCTTTCATCTCAACAATCGGGTTATGAATATGGAAATACAATACACCCGCCGGTGATGCAGTACTGCCCTTTTTCATCCACGTATGTGCATTTGAAGTAACAACATCTAAATACGTTAACATTTGAAGTGCGAGTCCGTAATACACTTCTGTTAAATCTAACGCTTTCGAACTTGATTTATAATCAATAATACGAAGGAACGTACCACTCTCATCTTCCGCCTTATCAACACGGTCAATACGGCCAACTACTTCCATCTTCACACCATTTGGCAACGCAAATTCCATTGGCGGAAGAGATCCAGTCCCGCCCATACCGAACGGTACTTCTAAATCAACTGGTACAAATCCACTCGACTTCGCATGTTCACGAAGAATAAGTGACGTACGGAAAATGATTTGTTGTAGTTTTTGCTTTAAATAGAAATGACGGTTCGAACTTAATAAAATTTGTCTTTGTAATAACGGTGCAATTTCTTCTATTACTAAAGCAGAAAGGTGTTCACACTCTTTTATTGATAAATCCGCCCAAGTCCGATTTTCACGTAATAGCTTGTCTGCAATTCTCTTCAGCGCTGCATGGAATAATTCACCGATATCTGGCGCATCAAGTTTGAAAATATCACGCTCTCTTAGCGATAAACCGTGCTGAGCAAAATGAGCGTACGCACAGCGATTAAATAGTTCCATACGAGAAACACTTCCCTTAATTGTATCTCCATATAAATCCCTACTTACATCTGTACTTAGTTTCTGTGCACGATTTCGGTAGAATAAACTTGATAACACACGGCTACTTTTTTGCTTCCATTCATCTGAAGTAACGTAGAAGTTATATACGTCCCACCAAAAGTCTAAATTGCCTTCAAATCCGTATCGCTTCCACGTTTGCAGTTGCTGCATGACATAAGACAACGTTACTTCTGGCGTTGCTACATATGAGATTTGTTCCGAACGCGATAAGTCATTTACATCATTCGTAATAAACGATTCTTTCACATCAGGGAACATTCTTTTTATTTTCTTAATAAAACTAGAAGCAAGTAACGTCTTTCCTTCTTCATCCGCAAGCGGACAGGAAATGTATAACTTCTCAGATGCTCTCGTCACCATTTGATACATAACGAACTGTTCTTCTAATAAAGTTTGTCTCGTCGTTGGTGCTAATTCGATACCTGCAGCGGTGAGAACATTTCTTTCCTCATCAGAAAGCATACCTTCATCCATAGGCGCTGCTGGAATCACTCCTTCATTTACTCCAATAATGAACGTCGCTTTAATATCTGATAATCTAGAATGATCAATGTTAGCAACTAACACTTGATCTAGTGATGGCGGAATGTTCGCAAATTGAAGTGCTTCAAGACCTGTCGACATAACCTCCGTAAACATTGAAAGGGACATCTTCTCTTCGCCAAGCATCTCAACGAACGTATCAAGAAGATTCATCACTTCTTCCCATACTTGCTCATGGTCTGTCGCAAATAAGAAATCTCCATTTTCTTCTGCACGAACACGTAATTCTTCTAGTTTTTTCGGAACGTCAAGCTCCTCTAAAAATAAATATACCGCTTCGCACATTTGCATAACTGTTCCAGCACGCTTCAGTCTTTTTTGCATACGAATAACTGGCGTTCTTACAACGTCGCGAAGTCGATTTATTTTCTCTTCCATTTCACGCTCACTGTCTGTTATCATTTCGCTCGCATCATCAAGAGAACGATAACGACGATACATCCACGGATCTTCAGAAGTCCATCTCTTCCCTTGTACACCGTACGCTAAACAGTAGTTTTCAAACTCATCCATCTCTTCGCGCATCGCTTCTTTTCTTACATCTAATGGATATAAAAGCTCTGTTTTCACGCAGCGAAATACTGCATCATAACGCCAATTCCCGCTAATAATCTCGAGTGCAGAACGAATACATTCTACTAGCGGATGATGTGACATTGGGCGTTTTTCATCGATGAAATGCGGGATATTATAATCCGTAAATAACGTTCGCATTACGTCGTAATAACTTTCTCCGTTACGAAGAAGGACTGCGATATCTCGGTAACGATAGTCTTCATCCGCCACAAGTCTTCTAATTTCACGAGCTACACCTTCTACTTCAGCTCGTAAATTAGCTGCTGTACTGATTGTCACACTCGCTTCACCATGAAATTTTTCATTTGGACGTGTTTCGTAGTGCGTTTCTAAATGTGCTAATGCTTGCGAATGAAAACGCGGCTGTTCCATCAGCGGAATTGTTTTTTCAATTTCTATTTTCTCTTCACGCGCTACTTGTTTTATTCGTTCATACGTTAACGTCGTTTCATAAAATAAATCTAGTTCATTCACTGGCTGCGCTAACGTTTTTTCATCTATCGTTAATGTTATTGTTACTCTAGTTCCTAATTTCATTAACCCTCTAACAATTTCTAGCTCTTGAGGGGAAAATGAATGGAATCCATCTATATAAATTTCCGCGCCTTTTACATACTCAGAGTCTGAAAGCTTCTCAATTAATAATTGTAAGTAGTCTTCTGAATCTAAATATTTTCCGATTAAAGCACGTTCGAAATCATCATATAATAACTGTAAATCATACACTTTATTCGCTAGCAGCTTTTGCTCTGCACTACTACTATGCGCATCTAATTGTTGCCACATTTCATATACGTTAGATGGCGTCACATTATAACGTTTAAACTCCGCAATCATACTACCAAGATGTTCAAAGAAACCGTTTTGCTCCGCTGCTTTTTGAAACACCGATAATCCATCTTTACGAGATTCTACAATTTTACGAAGTAACATATGTACACCGGCTTCATCAATATGAAGACGACTCGCTCCGCCAACTTCTTGCAGCACCTTCCACGCTAATCGCGAGAAACTAAAAACTTGTGCCCGAATAGAACCTCTTACCTCTTCACTCCCAATTAACGCCTGCTGCGTTTGGAATGTCATCTGTTCTGGCACAAGATATAATATTGTTTTCCCTCTTGGGCGCTGCTTTAACTCTTCTTGCACTTCGTGTAAACAAAGTGTACTTTTTCCACTTCCAGCTCTACCAATCACAAATCGAAGTGACATGTAACCCCACCTTTCACTTACATAACGAACGTTAGTTTGCTACCATAATTGTATTATAGGACGATAAAAAAGACAAACATACTCGTTTGTCTTTTCCTTATACTTCATTTTATTATATCAACCTTTTGAAAAATTCGTTTGTACCTCTTGAATCGGCCAATATCGTAAATCAACTTTACCGACAACTGTATCAGCTTTCACAAAGCCGAAGTGCCTACTATCCCAGCTACCAAGGCGGTTGTCACCAACTACAAAAATAGAACCGGGTGGTACAAACTTTTCTTTCGTTAACTCTTCTAGTTTAAAATCGCCTGTTAATTGCCGTCCATTTGTCTCTTTCTTATACGTCTCTAAATAAGGTTCATCCACGAATTGTCCGTTTATATATAATTTATCATGCTTATATTCGATATGATCCCCAGGTAAACCGATAATTCGCTTTACATAGTCCTCTTTTTTATTCGCATGAAAAACGACGACATCAAATCGATTCAAGTCCCCTACTTGATAACTCACCTTATTTACAACGAGCATATTTCCATCTTGCAATGTCGGCATCATTGACTTCCCCTCTACAACGTACGTTGAAAAGAAAAACGTTCGAAAAAATACAGCTAATAGTACACCAATTAAAATTGTTCTTACCCACTCTAGCCCTTCTTTTTTCAAAGTTTTCTTCATTCGCTTCTCCCCTCGCCCTTTAATGATGAAGCTTATCTTTACAAAGAAGACTTTTCCTAATGTAGTTCTAACTTTACTTCAATTTTTTTACCAACATACCATAAAATAAAAATAACAACGCCCACAATAACCGATTTCACCGGCTTATGAATAAATGAGACTAAATCATGACCGATATACGTTAAAATAAAGATCATAACAAGCTTTCCAAATGCTAATGCTAGTCCAAACTGTTTTACGCTAATGCGAGACAAACCAGCTACAACATTTATAAGCGCAGATGGTGTGAACGGAAAACAAAATATAACAAAGATTGGCGCGAACCCTTTTCTTTCAATCCATCCCATCGCTTTTCGCACTCTCTCATGCTTATTTACAAAAGAAAAGAAACGACTTCTTCCAAAGCTACGAATAATGAAAAATACAAGCATTGCACCAATTACTGACCCAATCCATGAATAAAGAAAACCGAACCAAAAACCAAATGCAACAGCATTCGCCAACACAAACACAATGAGTGGCAATGCCGGAATAAGCGCCTCAATCATCGGTAAGCCAATACCGAGAAGCGGCCCGAACGCACGATAACTTTCAACAATATGATCCATATTTTCTGGTGAAAAATACTCTTTGATCGTTTGAAAATCCATTCTACACTTTACCCCTTTACTCTAATTACTACCTCTACTGTATCATCGCTTAAATGAAAGAGGAAATGGTAGATACGACATATGGAGATGTATTTATTAAAGTTTCCATATCATTCGCTAGAATTCCTTCATTATTATGCTATGATAATCTTTCAATATTCGACAAGACATGAGAATAATTTAGACACCACGCACAGATTATAACTTAACGGTTACATATTATAAAAAAAAGAAACTACAGAAAGTGTCAATCTGTAGTTTCAAAAAAAACCTTACTACGCGTAAGGTTATTTCTACCTGTATGGAAATGAGTAATGACAAATAATTGTTATACCTTCAAACAATTCTCCTTTTCTAATGACTAGTTCTTACAAGAAACTTTTTTAGTAAGCGTATACTATCAATCACGATAAGTATTAATAAATATAAGAAAGATAGTATTAATACTGTACTTGGAATAGGTAACATTCGAAATTTGTATAAAAACTTATCAATCATATATATATCTTGCTCATTCGTTATAGTAGTAGGAGTGAATATAAGGTGCTCTTGCCAATTATCTATCCAAGTTAAATCAACTGCGGAAAATTGCATTATTCCTAACCACAAGTAAAGAAAAATCGGTATGAGAACCATATATTGTAAACTATGTAATATCTTTTTTTCCTTCTTACATTCAATAATTTGAAAGACAATAAGTGTCAGTACGTACACAATCGATAGAAGAAATACTATGGTGACAACTGGTTGAATTGAAAAAGCAAATAGCAAATAGCAATTTATCAATTTCACTAATTTGACTATATTCTGTTGCATTTTGAGGCGTAAAAATAAAATGTTGTTTTATCAGCACCTATCATTAACTGACTGCCAACGAAACCAGTAAACATAAAGGTAAGAAATAATATAGGCAAAACAAGAATATATTGCGCCCAAAATAACATGGTCCTTTTCAACATAACAGCCCCCTTTTTTATATAATAAGGAAAGAACTATCCTGTATACCGCGAATATAAAACGATATATAATCACACTACATTAAGTATATTTAGGAAAATAACCCTTATATTGTAATTACATATCACCTTAAGTTATTAGAGAACGAAAATTCAGGAAATTAACCTTGTTTTATTTATGAATCTTACCGTGCAAATAGTATATATAACAAAATCAAAAAGGATGAGTCTCCCCATCCTTTCCCTTTCCCTCTCACACTTCGCCTTCCTTCACAAAATACACTTTCTCATATGCTGGTGTTAATTTAGATTCTTCATTTTTATCAATCTCTTTAAAGCAAGGATTTCCTTGTTTTTTCTTACGATCTTCATACTCTGTCCGTAATTTCGCTGTACGATTTTGCTGATTTTCAAAGCTACTTTTTGACATTTCTAGTTTCACAGCGAAACCATTTATAAATCTAATAATAAGATTTCCATCTTTTAATTCTTTATTATCTTCAATATGAAAATGAGATAACCACGCACACTCTTTTCGAGAATAAGAATACGTAGGAAAAAAATAAAGTTGATCTGTCGGGCTAATTGCGATAGGAGCTTTATGTGTAATACGAGTTAACTCCTTCGTTCCTTCTTTTCTTCCAAAGAAACTAGAACCATGCTTCCGGCAACTTCTCTCTATAATATCAAGAGGCTTTTGAAATACGAAAAAAGAATCTTCCATTTCTACAATTCGCGTAACAACTTTCTTTTCTCCTAGAACAACAGGAAGTAAGGCCATTGTATTTTTGCTTACAACATAGTTTTCGACATAACGTTCTACTTTACTTTCCATAGTCTACTGTCTGCTACTACAAATATAGGCAAATGTATATCCTTAGAGTATGTAGTTTTTGCACGCTAAGAATATTTTTATCTATACTCGCTCTTTTGTTAGTAACAGATTTTTCACCTCTCTTTTTTAAATTTTCGATTGCTATTTAATTTCCCTTCTTCATTTCCCTTTTATAGTAGCACCTACGAAAAGGAAATGGTTTACATTCTGCGATTCTTTACAAATACTTATAATAAATCAAATATAATACAAATATGTTAATAAAAATATATGGATATCAAAAGAATAATCTGTATAAAAAGAGGATTCTATATACGAAAAAAGAATTTATATCATTTGTAATATATTTAACACATTCCCCTTTTCATATAATTACAGCAATTAATTTTGCTATAATTAAAATATAAATCAAATATACGGAGGTCTCTCATGGAAGAAAAGCAAGATCATCCAACAATTCAAATGAAAAATAGTAGCATTGTTATCGTAAAAAATTCAGCGAGTATTATATTCGGTTTATTTTTTATTTTACTGTTCTTCGCGAAGCCTTTTCGTAAATCTAGATGTCCAGAATGCAAGAAACGTGAAAAGAAAAAAGCTGTGAAAGAACACTAAAAGGCCTTCCTTTACGGAAAGCCCTTTTTACATACTGATTGCCATTTCCTTCATTCTTCTTCATCCTCAAAAAAACTACTATTTTTCCTTCCAAGATTCTCTGTATCTCTTTCAACCTGTACTATGATTATATATGGTTCTTGATCTAAATACCGAGAATGAGACTTCCTCAAATCAATTACCGTCACTTTATCATTTTCATAAGTTTTCGAGTACGCCTTTATTTCTTCAATCGTACTTTTTAGGCTGTCTTTATTACTAATATAAATATCGTATATCTCAACAACAAAAAAAAAGGATGGCATAAGCCATCCTTTTTTCTATAATAAACTATAAAATTATAGTTTGATTACGTTTTTAGCTTGAGGTCCACGGTTGCCATCTTCGATTTCGAAGCTAACTTTTTGGCCTTCTTCTAAAGATTTGAAACCATCAGTTTCGATTGCAGAGAAATGTACGAATACATCGTTTTCGCCTGGAACTTCGATGAAACCGAAGCCTTTTTCGTTGTTAAACCATTTTACTTGTCCTGTAACTGTCATAATTATTTCCTCCTACGAAAATACATTTTATTTAGTCTTCATGTATAAAAAAAGAATCCACACATTATCAAATTCGAAACATAAACTAGTTCTCACATACTTTTTCCCGTTTGTTTTCGGCATTTGATAATATATGGATTGCTTAATTTAATTATTCAACTGGTATTATCATAACACACTTAAAATAGAATGTACAATCTTTTTAAAAATAAAATTTCTAAATTTTAGTATTTCTTATAAAATATAACCATACCTATTCTAATAAGGAGGCGTGTATGACAGAAATAATCCCTAAAAAAACATTAAAGAGAATTGAAAAAGATATTGAAAATAACAACCTTGGAAAAGCAAGAGATAGATTACACGGATTAATCACTACTTATCCGAATGAATTAGCACTTAGGAAAAAACTCGGTGACATTTACTTTACATTACAATACCCAGAAATGGCCGGACGGTATTGGTATCTTGAAAAAGAGAAAACAGATGTTATGCACGCGGCATGTCTACAATTTGAAAAATCGATGGGAAACGACTCTTATCATATTGTACGTGCTTTAAAATTCAAAGGAGATCGTAACATTATTACAGGACTACACACCGAACGTCCCTTACAGCCATTGCAGAAAAAAGTGATAGAGGAACTAATTGATGATTATGAAGAAACATGGAAAGACAAACTATTTACATGGGGCTGTCTATCATTATTCGCATTCCTTCTTTTTACTGCTATCGTTGGTATATTCACTATATTAGATTGGATATTTTAAATAGAAGTGAACGTCCCACAATACGACGACAAATAAAATTACATCAACTTTCCGACAAAGTTTAACAATGTCAGCGACGTAATAACAAATAAGAAAAGTGCCCCAAAAATATTTTTTGGGGCACCTACTTATACCTTTATTTCGTAAACTGTTCTTCTTCTGTGGATCCTTTTAGAGCAGTCGTTGATGAAGTACCGCCTGTAATCACTTGTGCTACTTCATCAAAGTATCCTGTTCCTACTTCGCGTTGATGGCGCGTTGCAGAGTAACCGTATTTCTCTGCTGCGAACTCTGCTTGTTGTAATTCAGAGTACGCTGCCATGCCGCGCTCTTTATAACCACGCGCTAATTCAAACATGCCGTAATTTAATGAATGGAATCCAGCAAGCGTTACGAACTGGAATTTATAACCGTACGATGCAATTTCTTTTTGGAAGCTTGCAATCGTTTTTTCATCTAATTTTTGTTTCCAGTTAAAAGAAGGGGAACAGTTGTAAGCAAGCAGCTTCCCTGGATATTTCTTATGAATTGCGTCCGCAAAGCGTTTTGCATCTTCTAAGTTTGGCTCCGACGTTTCACACCAAACGAGATCTGCATACGGCGCATACGCTAAACCACGTGCAATTGCTTGATCAAGACCTGCTTTCGTATGATAAAACCCTTCTGGCGTTCTTTCACCTGTAATAAACTCTTGATCAACTGGATCGATATCGCTCGTAATTAAATCTGCCGCATCTGCATCTGTTCTTGCGACGATAATTGTTGGTACACCCATTACATCCGCAGCAAGACGTGCCGAAATTAAATTACGCACCGCTGTTTGCGTCGGTAATAATACTTTTCCGCCTAAATGCCCGCATTTTTTCTCTGAAGATAATTGGTCTTCAAAGTGCACGCCAGATGCACCCGCTTCAATCATCCCTTTCATTAATTCAAATACGTTTAACTGTCCACCAAACCCAGCTTCAGCATCCGCCACAATTGGGACGAAATAATCCGTATCACCGTTACCTTCCATATGCTGAATTTGATCAGCACGTTGAAGTGTTTGGTTAATTCGTTTTACAACAGCTGGCACACTGTTCGCTGGGTATAAGCTTTGGTCAGGATACATATGTCCAGAAAGGTTCGCATCTGCCGCTACTTGCCAACCGCTTAAATAAATTGCTTTTAATCCAGCCTTCACTTGTTGCATCGCTTGGTTTCCTGTTAATGCCCCAAGTGCATTAATATAATCTTCTGTATGAAGTGATTTCCAAAGCTTCTCTGCACCACAGCGCGCTAACGTATGTTCAATATCAATCGATCCGCGCAGACGAATTACATCTTCAGCTGTATATGGACGTGTGATCCCTTTCCAGCGCGTATCTAGTTCCCAGCTTTCCTGCAATTTATCAATTCTTTCGTTTTTCATATGTTCCATCCCCTTTTCTTGTTTCTTATAAAATTTCATAACCCGGTAATGTTAAAAACGGCATGAACTCGTTATTACGAACAAGGTTTGTAAACAGTTTTGTTGCTTCTTCAAATCTCCCCTTATTAAATGCTTCCTTACCAATCTCTCTTTCTATTTTTGCTAGTTCTTCTTCTTTCAATTCTTCCATCAATTTAAAAGTGATATTACGGCCATCACTTAACTTTCCACCCTCATGACGAATCCACTGCCATACTTGTGCTCTTGATATTTCCGCTGTTGCCGCATCTTCCATTAAGTTATAAATTGGAGCTGCTCCTCTCCCGCTTAACCAAGATGCAATATACTGAATACCGACGTTAATATTCGTGCGAAGGCCACCTTCTGTAATCGTTCCCATCGGCACTTCTAATAAGTCCTTTTCTGTTACACGTATTTCTTCACGCTTTCTAAAAATTTGATTTGGCGTTTTCATTATGTGATTAAATACTTCCATTGCAACCGGTACAAGTCCCGGGTGGGCAACCCAAGTCCCGTCATGACCGTCTAAAGCTTCGCGCTCCTTATCAGCACGCACTTTCTCGAAAGCTGCCTCATTTGCTTCTGGATCATTTTTAATTGGGATTTGCGCTGCCATCCCTCCGATTGCTGGCGCATTACGGCGATGACACGTTTGAATAACTTTCAAAGAATACGCGCGCATAAACGGCGCTGTCATCGTGACTTGCGCTCTATCCGGAAGTAAAAATTCATTATGATTACGGAAGCTCTTTAAGAAACTAAATATATAATCCCATCGTCCGCAGTTTAAACCAGCAGAATGATCTCTTAATTCATACAAAATTTCATCCATTTCAAATGAAGCGTGAATCGTTTCTATTAACACAGTCGCTTTAATCGTTCCGTTCGGAATGCCGATATACTTTTGAGCGAATATGAAAACGTCATTCCATAATCTTGCCTCTAAGTAACTTTCCATTTTCGGTAAGTAAAAGTACGGGCCACTTCCTTTTGCTAAAAGCGTCTTCGCATTATGGAAAAAGTACAAACCAAAATCTACTAAACTGCCAGACATGTTCTTGCCGTCAACTTGCATATGTTTTTCTTCTAAATGCCACCCTCTCGGACGCACAATTAATACAGCTGTTTTACTATTTAAACGATATTCTTTTCCGTTTTCATTTTCATGTGAAATCGTTCCCTTACTCGCATCTCGTAAGTTAATTTGACCTTCGACAGCATTTCTCCAAGTTGGTGCATTCGAATCTTCAAAGTCTGCCATAAAAAGATGTGCTCCTGAATTTAAAGCGTTAATGACCATCTTTCTATCCACCGGCCCAGTAATCTCCACGCGGCGATCCTCTAAATCTTTCGGAAGCTGGGCAATTGTCCAATCCCCTTCACGTATATGCTTTGTTTCTTCTAAAAACGTAGGAAACTCCCCTGCATCAATTCTTTTTTGTTTCTCCACACGCTTTTTTAAAAGTTCCGTGCGGCGTTCATTGAAATTTTCATGCAGTTCCTTTAAAAAACTAAGCGCCTCAGGTGTCAATATTTCGTTGTACGCTGGTAACATTTCTCCGGCCAGTGTAACCCGTGAAGTTTGCGTCGACATATTAGCATCCCCTTCTTAAACTGTCTTATAACAGATTTGATTTTATGTTTTATATTATATAACAAATCTTCAGAAAAGGAAGTTTTTTTTGAAAATTCACTTCGTTTTTTTTCAAACCGCCTTTCTTTCGCGCAAAAAAAGGCCACTGCTATACAACAGTGGCCTTTATGTATTATTTTTTATTGCTGTGCCATATCATTCGAAATGGCTCTATATAAAAACTGTGCGTATTGTTCGCGCTTTACGCTCATAGACGGACCAAATTTATTTTCTCCTATTCCAATTGTAATATTATTTGTTTGTATTGCGCTAATTGCATTGTTTGCCCATGAATCTGTTAGAACATCATTAAAAGTATGAGGTCCCTTTGCTTCTAATTCAAAAGCATTCGTAAGAACCTGTGCCATTTCCGCACGTGTTAGCGTATCCTTCGGTCTAAAGTTCCCAGTTCCATCACCTTTTAAGATACCTACTTCTGTTAATACTAAAATTTCTTCTATGAACATTGTTGAGTTTTCATTAATATCTTTGTATGGATTCTCAAGTACGTCGCCTTCCTCAAACACTTCGCTAAAATCAATCGTACGATAAATTAAAGCCGCTACTTGCTCACGTGTTACATCATCACCAAAACCAAACTTCCCATCTCCATAACCATTAATAATTCCCCAGCCTGCTAGAGTATGAATAGCTTCAAAAGACCAATGACCTTTTGGTACATCTTTAAATACAACAGAATTTGCTTGTTGTTGTTGCTTCACAACTACTTCAGCATTTACTTTAGTACCTTCTGCACTTAATACAACTCCACCCATAATTGTTAAAGCCATTGCTATTTTTAAAAACTTTTTCTTCACCGCATTTTCCCCCTAAAAACATACTTTTTTTCTACTATAAAGAATTAATAAAAACGTATCAATATACTTATTTATATAAGTTTTGTCTAATTTGTGAACATCTTTTCACATACTTTCCTTTACACTTCGTTGATAATAAAGTTACTAAATAATATCTTTTTCTTATGAATTGTCACTTTAACACACCTGTTTTTTTCATTTTTGGTAAATTCATGTTTTGTATTAAAGTGAATAAATATACATGAATTAAATAAAAAAAGCGCAAAACTTTTGCACTTTTTTCAAAATAACATATTACTATAATTAAAATATTTTCACCTTTCTATTAAACAACTTTTGAATTTCCGCTTAATACTTCTCATCTTTCAAATGAAAATTAATAATAGCCTTATATAAAAATGCTGCATATTGCTCACGTGTTACAAATTTATTTGGTTCAAATTTTCCATTCCCTGTTCCTATTATGACATTATTAGATTGCAATGCACTAATTGCATTTTTTGCCCAATAATTATTTGGTACATCTGCAAATGTATGTTTCTTCTTCACTTCAAATGAAAATGCTCGTGTAAGGACTTGTGCTACTTCTGCACGTGTTATCGTTTCCCCCGGTCTGAAATTCCCCTTCTCATCGCCTTTAAAAATACCATGTTCTGTTAATGCTAAAATTTCCTTTGGAAACATTGTTGATCTTTCAGAAATATCTTTATACGGATTATGTAACGGTCCTTCATGTTTTATATTAAGTGCGCGATACAGTACTGCCGCCACTTGTTCTCGCGTTACATTATCGCCAACACCAAATTTCCCATTTCCATAACCTAGCATAACTTTATTATATGCAACCTCTATAATATATTCATATGCCCAATAGCCTACTGGAACATCATCAAATACAATCATTTCTGGATACTCTTCTGCTTTTATATTAGGAACATTTACATTTAATAATAAACCACCCATAATAGTCGCTACCGTCATTATACGCAACATTCTTTTCTTCATTGCCCTCTCTCCTTCATTTCCATTTTATTAAAATGGAAAATAATAGACTACATTCTTTTTCCATATTACATATGCTGTATTTGCAAATCTCATGTAATACATTCATTTTTAACATCTATTATTTTGAAGATTACTACTAAAGGGAAGCAAATCCGTCCTCATTTCAATTGGTATACCGAATCATAGACAAATTATTATGACGTATACTCTGTAAATCCTTCTTCAGTTTCAAAGGATTTACAATGTTGTACACTAACATATTCTATAAGATTTTCATTAAATCCTTTGCTTATAAAAACTTCATTTTTCAGACAAAAAAAGTGCAAATATTGTCCATTTGCACTAAAAAACATTCCACCTATTAACGTTAATGACGTAGCTACTTTTAATCCCGGTAAATATTATGCTTCTGAGTACACTTTCACTCTTTCATCCCTCGGCTTCCAGAAAGTAAATGCCATTCCTACAAATATAAGGATAATCCCCACTACTTGCATACTAGTCGGTCTAAATCCGGTAAAGACTGTATCTAATAGTATTGCAACCGCAGGATCTAAAAACACTAATACCGAAATTAATCTCGTCGATAAATCTCTTAAACTGTCAAAAAATAAGTAATATACAAATCCCGTATGTATAAGTCCTGTCGCTGTGATCATTATCCAGTTCATCTCTGTTAATCCTTGAAATTTCCCGAAATCTACGAATGGTAGCAATAAAAATATACCCAAAAAAGTTTGTAAAAATGTCATCGCATATGCACTCGCATGCTTAATTCCTTTTCCGAGCAACGTTGTAAATGCATAAAATAAAGCTGCAAGAAGCGCCCACACCATTCCAGACGACATAAGTTTCTCAAGCGACATACTTCCATCTACCCCAGCTACTAAAACTGTACCGATGAAACATATGGTAATGGACAGAACCGCAAATGCTGTTAACCTCTCTTTAAATACAATACTACCAATCATTAATACGATGATCGGTGCAAGATGATATACAGAAATCGCAATTGTAATCGACATAAGTTCAAACGCTTTAAATAAAAACACCCAGTTAAAAACGAGAAATACGCCACACGCTAATATTTGTACAATTTCTTTTTTATTCCATTTCTCATTTTTATATTGTCCTGTTGCAAACCAACATAGCGTTAAAAATAAAGTCGCACAAATACACCGAATAAATACTAATTCAAAAGATGGTAAACCCGTTTGGACAGAAAAAAATCCAATCGATCCGAAAATAGACATCGAAAGGATCATTTTTATAGCCGGCATTGATTTTGAATGAAACAATTTTCTCCTCCCCCTACAATCATCTCTTTATAAACTAAAAATTCTAAAAACATTACATATCATTATATATCACAATTGAAAAACTGTAAAAAAATAGAATGTAAAAAGTAGAATTCACACCAAATCTTCATAATAGAAAAATCATCCTTTATTTCTTATAAAGGATGATTTTTCTATTATTTATTCAGAGGAATTTCACTATATATAAACTTAAATATACTATTTTTGAAGAGTAAATTGTGAAACAATCTGCTTTAATCCTCCTGCTACGCTATGCAGATGCTCAATTGAAACCGAGATTTCTTGAACCGATTTTTCTTGCTGATGAATAGACTCTTTTACCCTATCAGTTCGATCAGATGATCTTTGAGAAATTTGAGCCATGTCTTCTGCAGAAGCAGAAATCTCCTCACTACTCGCTGCAATTTCATCTGTAGACATAGATACAGTTTGAATTTGATTAGATACTTGCTGCACTTTTTCAGTGATTTTTCCAAATACTTTTTCTGTATTCATCACTACTTGTGTACCTGCCTGTACCTCATTATCTACTTTCCCCATCATGTCTACCGTATGGTTCGTTGTTCCCATAACTTGAATAATAAGTTTCTCAATTTGTTTTGCAGAATCACTAGATTGTTCTGCTAATTTTCTTACTTCATCTGCCACAATTGCAAATCCTCTACCACTTTCTCCAGCACGTGCAGCCTCAATTGCGGCATTTAATGCTAATAAGTTAATCTGAGAGGTAATACCTTGCATAACATCAATAATTTTAACAATCTCTTCTGATTGTTCCTTCATAGTCTCAACTTGTTTGACACCGCTATGTACTGAATTTTGGATCGTATCCATCTGTTGAATCATTTGTTTCATTAATTTGTTACCACTCTCTGCATCTAATGCTGATTGAGCAGACAATTCATTTACAGAGGATGATGTATTCACTATACTCTGCATTCCTTGTGTCAACTCTTCCATCGCACCCGCAGTTTGCTCCATTGCTTGCATTTGACTCTCTGCACCATTTGCAACTTCTTCAATATCTATAGTGATTTTCTTCGCTGCACCACTAGATACTTCCGATGCAGATACTACTCCGTCTGCATGTTGGAATAAAAGCTGAATATTATTATCTACTTCTTGCATATTTGCTCTTAGCCCTGCAATCATCTCGTTAAAATCACTTACTAATAAGCCCAATTCATCTTTAGCATTATAATCACCATATACAGTTAGATCTCCTTCTTTTGCTCTTTCCATCATACGACTAACCGTTTGTAAAGGAGCAACTATAAGCTTGCTAATAATATAACTTACTATACATATAACGATTGTAGTAACTACTGCAAGAATGATAAAAGTAATAACGGACTGATCTATCATTTTTTGAGAATCTTTAAATACTTGATCAGCTAAGTTTGAAACATATGCTTCTAGATCTACCGCATAACTAGCTAACTCTACTCCCTTTGGTTTTAATTCCTTATGAAATTCGTTTACCAGCTGGGGTTCGTTTGTCACCTTCGCTTTTTCAAACAACTTTTTATATGTATCCATATAACTTGGCAAAGATTTCTTCATCTTCTGAAACAGTTCATCCTCTTGCTTACTTAAATTAACGCCATCATCATATTCTTTTAATAAAGAATCATATTTCTTTAGATCCTTTTCAACATTACCAATAATCCCCTCTTTATTTGTCCCCTCATTTTGTGACACTGTAATTAATTCTAGTAAGTTATATTCTAGTGAATTTTGTGTACGAAGCATCCCTTCTAATAAAATTGCTGAATTTTGATAATCATCTACGACAATTTCCGTATCATACTTAATCTGATTAATTGAATTAACTGCTACACAACTCATAGTTATCATTCCCAAAACTGCTAATGAGATAAGCGAGAACAATTTATATTTCACTTTTAAATTTTGTAAAAAATACATTTTTCCACCTTTATTCCTTTATATATAGATTTTTAGAATTTTATAGCTTATTATTTACAAAATCACAATAAAAAGCAATGATAAATATTCCCATTCTCAAACTTATATTTTTATAAAAAGAAAAAAGTAGCATAATCGCTACTTCTTTCTTTATTTTTTCTGTTTTTCATATTGTTCAAACGTATGAATTCTTTCAAAAATTGGTGGATGTGTATATAAGAAAAACTTCACTAACGCAGGCGGATTCACTTGGCTTAAGCTCGTTTTTGATAAATATTGAAAAGTTTTCACACCTGATTCCCCATCTTTCGTCATGTCTAGAGCGTATTGATCTGCCGCCCGTTCTTCTATGCGTGATACGTAATTTGATGCAGGACTTGCAGCAAAAGATAGTATAGAAGAAATTAAGAAGAATAAAGGTAAAATTGAGAAACACGCTAATTTTGAAATTTGCAATGTATCTCCCCATTTTCGAATACACATATTTAAAATACAACTAATTAAATACATACCTATAAACGATAGCAACACATAGCTCGCAACGCCCCAATATATATGTTTCATTACGTAATGTCCCATTTCATGAGCCATGATAAATAAAATCTCTTTATCTTTTAATTGCTTAAGCGTCGTATCCCACATTACAATGCGAGAGTTAAGGCCAATTCCCGTTACGTACGCATTTAACGAATTCGTTTTTTCCGACATATTTACTTCATATACGTGTTTAGCTGGAATATCAGCTTTATCTGCCATTGTCAAAATTTTCGTTTCTAATTCTTTATTTTTTAGCGTCGAGAAATCATTGTAAAGTGGATCAATAATAACAGGTTGCACGAACGTTAAAAAAATCGTAAACGGAACAGAGAGTGCCCATCCTGCTAGCCACCATCTCTTCGGGAATTTACGGATAAGCCATAAAAGAACAGTAACGATAAGTAACATAGTCGCGTAATTCACCCAAAAATCGATAACGTGATCTTTTACCCAGCTTTGTGTGCTTTGCGTAGATATTCCGTAATCAACGGACACTTTACGCCCGATCCATTGCATCGGTAATGCAAGAACTGTTGTTAGTAGTGATAAATAAAAGAAATAAATCGCAACTTGTAAGACATTTATTTTGGTCGTTTCCTTCGACCATTTCTCAAACTTTTTTGAAATACCGAGCACGAGTACAAATAATAAAATAATCCATTCAAGAGGCGTCGCTAAAAAGAACAGTAAGTTTTTCACGCGCGAATAATCTTGGCTTAGCGTAAGCTCCCTCGCATTCATAAAAGTCTCTGGATCTGCACTCGTTCCTTTATACATGTCCGGAATGAGTTCATGATTCCATCCAAATAAATACCAATATATAAGTAACGCAAACCCAACGTACAAAAAAAACGACCACCCAATAACTTTCCTCACGCTATTCCCTCCTCTATGCTGCCTGTCTATTATTATTGTAAGTTCGTACATGCTAAATTAGAACAAGCTTATTATGAGAATTGCTCGAGAGCCTTCTACTTACATAAAAAAACTCTTCTACATAAGAAGAGTTCCACCTACCTTTAGACACTTTATTCGGTTCATAATCTGGAATAAGAAACGTACTTACAACCCAACATATTAAACCAGCGCCTTTTATATAGCGTATATATTCATAGTCTTGAAATATGACGCGCCCCCTTAAGGAAGTACATCCACTAATAAACTAAAATCTTGCAAAGAAAAAGAACTATATTTCATAATACCTTGTACAGTTAGAAGTAAAATAAGACCCATCACACACATATAATTAATACTTTCTTCATGCTTTTTCTCAGCAACTACTCCGCCCGTTATGCATAAAATCCCTAATAAATGGAGCGCTAAATACATAAAAAAGTAAGCTTCCTCCCAGCGAAGAACAACATTTACTGTCGTAATCAATACTAAACTCAGTACAATCAAATAAAAAAACTTATTTGACGATATTGTTTCATTCATATAATTTTATACATCCCTTTCAAATTTCGAATTAATAATGATTTAGTTTTCATAAAGTGAAACTTTAATCAGTGGGGTTTTGTTCATCCCCACTGATTATTAGTTGAACCAATCGGGCGTTTACGGACAGTTAATCTCCCACCTAACTTCTTTGCTCCAGTCGAATTTTGAGGTAGGAGTTTTACTACCCGCAAATAGCGGGATAAAATCAAAGTCCCCATCACTTTCTCCAACATTTTATAAGCCCTAACATAATTCACTTCATTTCTACATATTGTCTGAAGATGCGCTTCATCATTTCTTCTATAATAAAGCTGACTATTATTAATGTCCCTAACACGATAAAAAGAAAAATAATATTTCCTGTATCATTATTGACGGAAAAGTACTTATATCTAATAGAAGTACAATAATCTATCATTTCCTTCAATATTTTCTCAAACGTCTTCTCTACCTTATTTATCTCCTATTATACTTGAAAAGTTCTTCTCCCTCTCCGCATATATAACAGGCACTTCTTTACTCCAATATTTGCGATTCACAAATAAAAAGATGAGTACTAAGTTTAATCCTGTCATAAAAATAATTAATCCTGGAAAGAATGTCGTATAGTTCGAAAAATCGGCAAAACTCATTATCTTTTCTCTACTTACTAAAAAAGAAGAACTAAGCACAAGCGCATTGTTTAACATATGAATAGCAATTGGCATGAGTAAGCTTTTCGTACGAATATATACAATTGATAGTACGATGCTAAACACAACTGCACCAAGGAAATCAACATGTAAGCAAGCAAATAAAAGTGCTACAACGACCATTGCTATACTAGTACCCCATTTTGATGCAAAACGCTGCAGTAAAAACCCTCGAAAAACAAACTCTCCGACAATAGGCGCGATAAATACAACCCTAATAAATTGAAATACATATCCCCCGGTACTATCTATAATCGGTTCATGCAAGGCATTCATAATAAAATCTGGTGTAATCCATGCAAAGCTGTACATATATAAAATAAGATAGCCGTAACTAAACATACAAAGTATAATCGCGATGTACAAAACTTGCACTAGGTTAAATGTTTCGTTTCTATTAATAAATAATGAAAATGAAACACGATGCTTTCTATATCCGTAAAAAAGCCATATTATTGGAAGGATATAAAATATAAGCATATTTATAAAAGATGAATTTTGTATATGAAATGTACTTTCTAGCAATTCATTACTGCTTCGTGCTATTAAAATTAATAGTGCAAATACAATTAAAAAATATCTAGCTCGCATCGTTTGAAACGGATTCACATTCATCTCCTCCCCATGTTACTTTTATCATATCATTTGAATCTTAATTTTTTGTGAAAGAAAACCTTAAAATTTCCTTAAAAATTCCATAAGTTACAAAAAGATGATATGATATTCGAGGAAATTAGGAGGGATTCATATGTATCACGCAAATATTCTACTCATTGATGATGAAACAGCAATTTTACAATTACTAACTACCATTCTTGAAAAAGAAGGTTTTTCTCATATTACAACTGCAACATCTGCGGAAATAGCCTTATCTCTCACCGAGCAAAACAATTATGATTTAATTATTTTAGATGTAATGCTTCCTGGACAATCCGGTTTTGACATTTGTCCAATCATTCGCCAAAAAACGGATTGCCCTATCTTCTTCCTAACAGCAAAAACATCTGAGGTAGATAAAATTTCCGGATTTTCATACGGTGCGGATGATTACATTACGAAACCATTTAATCCACTAGAAGTAGTCGCTCGTATGAAAGCTCAACTCCGAAGACATATGAAACAAAACATACAAGAACAAAGAATATACTCCTTTTCTTTTGGGAGATTTGAAATTGATCAACATTCTGCGGAACTAACAGTAGATGGAAACGTTGTCGAATGTTCCGCTCAACTCTTTCAACTACTACTATTCTTTTGTGAGAATCCGAACTACGTATTTTCGAAGGAAGAATTATATGAAAAAGTTTGGGGAGCACCTGCCTATAATGGAGATGATAATACTGTTATGGTTCACATTCGAAAACTACGTGAAAAAATTGAACAAGATCCAAGTAAACCAGAATACATAAAAACAGTTCGTGGACTTGGCTATAAGTTCATTACAAAGTAGGTTAAAGATATGAATTTTAATAAACGACTTATAATCCAGTTTATTTTACAACACGTTTTTGTCTTAGTTACGTTACTTATCGCAGTAATTGCTTCTTTTTCTTATTTAATTTTTCTTCTTAATAGTACTTTATATGAACCTAATATTTCTGATTATGATACCTTTACAATCTCCGAATATATTTCTTCTGAAGACAATAACATTACTTTAAAATCTGAGGTAAAAGATTTAATAACAGAAAAGAGTGATTGGCTTCAAATTGTAGATGAAGATGGAAAGGTCCTTTACAACTTTAATACGCCTAACGATGTTCCGACCTCTTACACAAAGACATCCTTACTTACGTATTTACAGAATAGTAACAACAATATTTATAAATTTAACTATTGGGAAATTAAATTAGAAAAGAAACCAGTGATCGTTATTTACGGTGCCAAACTAAAAAGTAATGCATTACTAAAAACGATACAACAAGGACACCCTTCTTTATCATTAAATGAATTTGCATTAACTGAACAAGAAAAACAATTACTTTCTAAAGAAAAAGCAACACTGCAAATATTTAATAACAATGGCGAAGAAGTTTTTTCCTATCCAACTGGGAAGAAAAAAACATTTTCGGCTATAAAAACAGCTCTTAATGAAAAAGAACCGTGGAATTATAAAGAAAATACATCTAGTTTTTACGATTCAAATAGCGGTCATCTCGTTGTTGTATCCGCCCCAAACGCTCATTATTATCCAGATGATGAATTAGATGATATATTTACCAAAAAACTTCTAATCGGATGCAGCTTAATCCTCCTTATTGTGTTTGTTTATTTAGTCATTCTTTCAATTTGGTATGGAAATAAGTTTGGAAAGCCTTTATTACACACGATGCGCTGGCTTAAAAACATAGCCGGAGGAAAATATGAAGAACCTGTTAGTAAAAAAGGCAAACCTGTTCGGTTCCGGCGCTCCGGTAAAGAAAAATGGTCGTTCCGTATATTCAAAGACGTTACAAACTCACTAGAGCACCTTTCTATTACTTTGAAAAAGAACGATGCAATGAGAAAAGTACTGCAACAAACACGTGAAGAGTGGATTACCGGCCTGACGCATGATCTAAAAACACCGCTTAGCTCTATATACGGCTATGCATTATTACTAGAATCGAAGCAATATAATTGGACGGATCAAGACATTCAACAATTTGGCCTTGTAATGAAAGAAAAATCTCAATATATGACTACATTAATTGACGACTTAAGCTTAACATATCAATTAAAAAATGATACTCTTCCTGCGCAACACGTAAATGTTGAAATTAATCAGTTCGTCCGAAAAGTACTATTACAATTTATTAATAACCCGACACTACAAAATCAAAACATTGAATTCGTGCCAAGTTCAAGCAAAATCCAATATTTTATTGAAGAAAAATGGTTCCAACGTATTATCGAAAACTTACTCGCAAACGCTGTAAAACATAATAATGAAACGACAAACGTAATCGTAAAGCTTTCGCAAAATGCAAATTCATTTACACTATCTATTTCAGATAATGGAAAAGGTATGGATGATAAAACGAAAGAACTTCTATTCGAGCGATATTACAGAGGAACGAATACAGAAGAAAGCAACATCGGAACTGGACTTGGTCTCGCCATTACAAAACAGCTCGTTCATGCCCATAACGGAACGATTTTCATTGATAGTGAAGTTGGAAAAGGAACGACGATTATACTTGTGTTTCCATTTAGTTCGTAGGAAAAGGTGCTTTTATAAAGCACCTTTCTCTTTTCGGAACAGCGCGCTAGTAAATGAAATTATATCGACTTAACTATAAAATACAACAATAGTAGCAACCTATTAATAAAAGAAGACCGTCCAAAAATACCTTTTGAACGGTCTTTCTTTCTATTATTTCTTCTTCACCGGTATCCAAAGTTCAATTTGAGCGAACTCACTTTTGTCTGCATGGGAACGTTCATCGTATAGCTCAAACTCATTAACGCCGCAATGTTCGTATCCTGAATGCGGGAACCATTCTGAGAATACTGCATTCCACGTTTGGTGAATAGACGATACCATTTCTTCATGAGGAACTTTCGGCGTTGTAAATACTGCATACGTTGCGGATGGGAATGTACGCTTTGCAACTGCATTTGGTACATTTTCAAAGTCTGTAACTTCCATTCCGATAATATAAGTGAAGTCCCCTGTTTCTAAATTAAAATCAGTACATAAGCCAAGTTCTACCCATTGGCTCGTATCTTTACGATTCGGAATCGTCGTTCCAAGATCTTTTTGTAAATATTCTTGCCAAAATGCTGGAATGTCTTGATGGTTTTTTCCTTCTTTACTTGTAGTCTTCAGCTCATAACCCGCCATTAAAAATTCTGGTTTATTTACAATACGATATTCCATTTGTATGCCCCCTAAATATGGATTTAATTTTCTTTGCTTTACATTCACTCTATAATACATTGGTGTTTCGATTTCTTGTTTTCGATATTCACTTGGTGTCATTTGAAATAATTTTTTAAAGGCTCTCGTGAACGTTTCGTGAGATTGAAAGCCATGCTCAAATGCGATATCAATAACTTTTTCATCCGTATGAGAAAGTTGATAAGCTGCCCGGGCTAACCTCCTCTTTCGAACATACTCCATTACTGTATCGCCTACTAACGCCTGGAATACACGATGAAAATGCGACTCAGAAAAACCTGCAACACGTGCTAAATTACGCAGCGTTTGTTTTTCCATTACATCTTCCTCAATATAATCAATTGACCTTTGAATTTGTGTTTCATAGCTTTCCATCTCTGTTCACCCGCCTTATATGTATTATGATAAAAGAGAATCCTATCCAATTCTTGACGTTTTTTACTATAATTCCATAAAAATTGTAACTTTTTTATATGTATTTCGTTGTTATGTATGAAGGGAGGGAAATGTAGTGAAACGCAAACAATCATTAGAAGAAATTTACTCCGAGCATATGCAAGATTTATTTCGCTATCTTCTCTCCCTAACCGGAGATTCTCATAGTGCTGAAGATCTCATGCAAGAAACATTTTACCGAATGCTCGTCCATATTGACTATTATAAAGGAGAAGAAATTAGGCCGTGGTTATTTACAATCGCCTACAACGCCTTTATCGATTGGTACCGAAAAGAAAAGAAGTATAAAACAACGCAAATTGAAGAATTCCATTTACCAAACGTGCCAAGTACAGAACACTCTTATTTCGTAAAACATGAGATTGCTAGTTGGTTACAAAGTATATCCTCTCTTCCGCTCGAAAGACGAAATGTGTTACTACTACGAGATTACTACGGATTCTCTTATAAGGAAATAGCAGAAATGACTGGTCTCTCGTTAGCAAAAGTAAAAATTGAATTACACCGAGGACGAAAAGAAACGAAAAGCATAAAGGAGTGATACAGATGGGTTGTGCAGAGTTTAAAAAACTGTGGACGAAATACGAAAAAGGAACGCTCACACATGACGAACAAGAACAGTTAGAAAGTCATATAGAAACTTGTGCAGAATGTGAAGCTCATTTAGATGACTTACTTGCGAAGAGTGAACCCGTAAAGAAAAAATTACCGCCAAAAGATCTTAAAGTTCCTTTTTGGAGAATTAAGTGGAAACATCGGTTACAAACGTTTGGTTTTATATTATCCATTTGCATCGTTATATATATAATCGGTGGGGTATTATCAGCCTTTTATTTTCAAGCTAATAATGATAAAAGGCTAGAAGAAATTAGAGAAGTTCCTTCGCTTGCACTTGAAGCAACTATCCCAAATAGCCGTGTTATGGGGGGCGGAACAAGTGTAGAAGCTTTTTTCCGTACGAACAGCAGCTTCGATTTAGTAAGAACCGTCGGTAAAAAAGAAATGCCACTCGGTACAGTAGAAACAAAAAGCTTCTTATCATCTGTAGATGTCACGAAACAAACTTGGATGAATCCGTTCTATCAACCAAAACTCTGCTTTGTTCATCCCAAAACAAAGCAGGGTGATTATTTAAAGGATTCCTCAAAAAAAGTATGGGATACACTTGCAAAAGTACATGATGGAACCGTTGCAGAAGTAGCAATTTCTTTTGATAAAACTTACACTTTAAAAGAATTAGAACCGCTTTTATATAGCATATTCGAAGCACAAGAACTCCCTCCAACTCCTGTATGGTACGCTTTAGATACAGGACAAGAAAGAATAAACGAAGAAGATTTCATCCTACCTGGGGGCGAATTTATAGGATTTCCAGAACATATAGGATTCCTTGATGATGAAAGAGAAAATCTGAAAACGCAAGAGGCTAAAGTAATTGAAATGATGCGTATTCTTTCTACGCATGAAAAAACTGTAAATAAAGTTGCCATGCTTCCTGAGGGGCAGCTGAACTTAGATAAACGTTATAAATATGTAAAAGATAACGGCGTAAAAGTATACGGCATTGTCATTACTGGGCCGTCGAAAGAATTATTAAAATTACAAAACTCCCCGCACGTACGTTATGCGACTCTTGGAGATATTGAGGTTTGGAATTGGTTTGATTAGTGAAAATGAAAAGGTTGTGTAGAAAATAGCAGCTATTTTCTACACAACCTTTTTAATAATTTAAAACCTATATTTCACTAACAGAATCTGTGAATAAAGCGTGGAATACGTTAACTTCCCCCATACGTAAACATTCCGTTTCTATATCAGGAATTGCAGTTCTAGCAACCTCTCGTTCTACTCTTACAAATCCTTTTGTATTCATTAGTTTATCAAATTCACAAATGGTATCCATTTCTACATCGATTGTTTCAAAAGTCCATTCCCTTACATCTTCATCATATGTTGTTTTTAATACGTATTGACACTCCCACCCCTAAAGGGGCCAGCTGACTAACGTCAGTGGGATTCTTGCTACCAAAGGCGAAGTCCATTTCTGGTATCGCTGACGTGCAAGATTGCGGTGTGCCATCACCACTCCCACAACAGACCATATAGGTTCGTGGGCTACGGTACTGTGACCATACCGTACAGATTGTTCATTCTCAAATGTTTTTACGTCTTTTGCATGACGACTTAATACATTTTACGGAGTAGAAGAATTTGCTACCCCAACCTCATATGTATTCTGTTTTCAGAGAACAATCGTTTTAGAGTCTTTTGCATGACTATGAATAAAGTATACCATGTTTTGCTATGCAAAAACGATGCTTTCATCCCACGTCTAAAGACGGACTAAAGTCCTGCGTGGGCTTTCCCGTATCGTAAATTCTGTAAGCTAACAAAAACCCCTAAATCAAGGCGCTCGCCTCTTGATTTTCGTATCCAATCAATATCATCATTTAACATCGGTTCTTTTCCATTTAGTAACACATTATATTCTAGACAATTATATAGGTTTAAATCTGTATAGTCTGACACGTGATAATCACAAAATGTTGACTCGATTAAAGACAAAATTTCCTTTTGAGAGCTTTCGTTTTTTATAAAACTCTCTTTCAAGTCTACAAACTTTTTATGCTCTTTGGACTCCTCGTACAATCCTTTTTCTTTCACAATATTTTTCGGAAAGAATTTGTAAACTGTTTCTTTTAATTCATTCATCATTTCAGGTTTTGCCGTTTTAACCATTCTGTAAATCCTCCTATGCTAAAAAGAATTCTCACCGCAATAAAGAATCATACCCTAAATATGTTATTAATTAACAAATAAATTATATTAAAATAAACAATATGATTCAATTCTGTTTTTTAAAAATTTTTCTGTTATAATGGCTGATTCCGAACATTATGTTTATCATAATATGAAAATTACAAAAAAAAACGACAAAAACCTTTAAATTACCTTAAAAAATATAACAATCCATATATAAAGAACGAAAGATTCTAAAGCGATTATTGAAAAATATATTATTTTGTCACATTAAAAATTAGTACTTTTTTCACAAATTATTTTTGATGGAAAACTTTATAAAATTTATTTTTTACTATAAAAGGTATTTCTCTGGTAAAATATTATAGTCTCGTAAAAATGTAACACATTTCCATACGAACAACCCTTTAAAGCGAAAAGGTGTCATCATAATTGATGACACCTTTTCCTATTACAAATAAACTAATTAGAAATCACTTTCACATACATCCCTCTTATCGCCTTTTCATAAGCGATATCGCTCATCTGTCTTATTTTTTCCGATACAACAGACGATCGAACAACTTCACCTTCACGAAGTAATGGAGGATCAATAAGACGCACTTTATTTTTCTGATGTAGATCATACTCATTTCTATCTTCTTTTACTTCTATACTTGGATGAACTTTTCTTAATAAAGCATCTACTTCTTGATCTTTACATAGCCGCAATTTCGTAATAAGCTCATGATCTTCAAGAAGAAAATCATCTGGATTGATTATCTTTTTATGAAGAGCTAATTTTAACGTTTTAGCTAACATATCGTTTCCATAAATATTCATTGGTTTCATAAAGAAATCAATTACTTCTTTGTAATACGTCTTCGTAAACCATTCTGCAATTTCAATATTTTGAAGAACCATTTTCCCATCTACTTCGATTAAATCCTCTAAAAAACTATGAACTTCTTCTAAAGAAATATATCCATATGTAAACATATCCCGTAATGTGTAATCCACTCGGTCTGCACATAATTCTGGCGCAGATTTTTCAAGTAATGTCCACTTCGAATCATCTAACAAAATATCTTCATAGTTATAACCATGTTTTGAAAGAATCGCCGGGATTTCCGAGTTTTTCACGACAGAACTAAATATTTCTTCATGATAACTTTCATTTTCGCTATCAAAAACGTAATCGATCACATGGGAAAAAGCAGTATGCGATACATCATGCAGTAAACCAGCAATCTGTTCTTCTACTGAACCACCAAGTTTTTTAATTAACAACATAGCACCAACTGAATGATCAAAGCGCGTTACATTCCATTTCTCATTCATTAAGTAACTTGCTCCGGCCTGATGAACCCCTTTCAGCCTTTGCACAGGTTTACTTAAAATTAATTCTTCTAACACTTTATCTACTTTAAACTCACCGTATATGACATCTAATATGATCACTTAAAATCCCCCTTTTCAAGCAGAGTCTTCTTATAGTATCTCTTTTTCCAAGGAGAGTAAATACGGACATTCCGCACTTATATATCTACAATTAAAAATATATTGATTTTACGTTTTTTATATGTATATTATAAATGTCTGTTATTTGTTTTAATTCATTTATTTTTATTGAGCGCTCCTTATATGGAGCCTTTTTTTATTTTTAAAAATAGAGAGCACTCAGCTCTCTATTTCACAATCCTATTCAAATGTAACTTCAACCTGCACAATCTCAGATCTACTTCCCAGTCTAAGCGGTGGTCCCCAGAATCCAAATCCAGAAGAAACAATTGCGTGGAATGCACCTTTTTGTGCGTATCCCCAGTCTAGTTCGTACATTCTTCTCGTCACAATATGGTTCGGCGCCATTTGTCCGCGATGCGTGTGACCGGATAATAATAAATCAACGCCGGCGTCCGCTGCTTGTTTTAATTCAAATGGTTGGTGATCCATTGCGATAACAGGAAGCGATTTATCTACCGTACTCATTAGATTTTCAAAGCTTTGACGATCTCGCTCTGTTTTATCCCTTCTTCCAACGAGATAAAAATCATCTTCAATTGTAATGACTTCATCTAAAAGAATACGAATATCAATCTTATCCATCTCTTGTAAAAACTCAGGAACAGCTCGGCCGTAATATTCATGGTTTCCTAACACACCATATACGCCTAATGGAGCTTTCATCTGTTTCATGATTGGTCCCATATTTTTCTGAATGAACACACCTGGATGATCATCGATAATATCACCCGGCAGTAAAATAATATCGGGTTTCATTTCATTTACATGACGAACGAGTCTCTTTAAATGAGCAACTCCAGACAGTTTACCGAAGTGCATATCAGAAGCCATCGCAATGCGTAAACTTTTACGCCCTTCTACTTTTTTCGGTATATGTACATCATACTTTCTTACAACCGGGCTATACGCATTAAATACCCCGTATGCGAAGATAAAGAAAAATACGAGTAAAGTGACTGCCCCTGTCCAAATAATTGCCGTCTCTTTCTCCACTGAAAACTGTAGAAGGAAAACTGTAATATCGGCTAACGGCAATAACATAAGCGCGTATTGTATAACCGCAAACCAAATTGAACCGACCGTTCGCAGGAAAGGAAGGAATTTAAACACTTGTACGAGAATATACGCATATGAAATGAAGCCAACTACGAAAGCGTAATATCCCCAAGATTCCCAGCCGAACACCGTACTGAGCCAAACCCATCCGTTCCAGCCGATGTAAAACATGAGTAGTGTGTATACAATTAAAATAGTGAATATATTGAAATAACGAAAATTTTTCACTGCTAGCCTCCTTATTGATTTCTTCTATTATATCTTGTTATGCACGTTTAACGTAAATATTAAGCACATCAATCTTCACAATAAAAACATTGATAAACACATCGTTTTAAAGTTTTTAGGAACGGCTGTAATGGGCATTTTAGAATCTTACGTATTAGACGAAATTGATAATGATATTGAATATGTTGGGACAACTTCTTTATTTTGATTTAACATCACAGATAGTGAAATATTTTGATTAATAATAAGAGGCTATTTCAATGATAAAAAAGAGCTTGAATTACTTCAAACTCTTTTACATATAAGCGTAATTTCAATTGATTCTCTATTTAACCCTTTATTTCATGAAATTAACCGATGTTTCTTAGTTGTTTTTCTAATGACCATCTAGCTGTTTTTTTCACTACGAAACCAAATTGCACCTTTTTCCAACCATTCTTTTCTATACTCAATAAATGTATAGCCTTGATCACAATCATCATAACCAAATTGAAAACCGCAACATAGACAAATCTCATATGATGGGTCATCATCTTCATCTTGTATCCGTTCCATTATCCCCTCATGTATTAAGTAACTCAACATAATACAGCGTATCATCCGTCTGAAAATACATAACAGATCCGCGGCTATAATAAGTAACAAATTGAATCGGTTCTCCTAGTTCATTACAAAGATTCATATCATGCACATGATTATTATTTAAATCATAAACAACCAACTTTTTATCTCGAGTAATGAATACTACTTTACCTTGAACAACCGCAAAACTTTCCGACCATATTTCCCTAATTAAATTTATTTCATTCCACAACATATGAAAATTTTTATCTTTCATTTGAACTAAAGGAAATTCTGAATAATAATAGAGCCAAACGTCTCCATCTATAACGTTCATTGCATAACAATCATCTATAGGAGGTACATTAAACCTTTCTACATATTGATCATAATTATTAAAAATCAATTTACCTGTAGAATCAAAAGCAACTATACCATTTACTCCAATTGGGCACTCTCCGAAAACCCCTTCATCACAATAACTAACCCATATATCTTCATTCACATCAACCTGACAATCTTGAATCCCTTCTCCGGCATAAAACTTACAATGTTCACTTCCGTCCGAATTGTAAATAACCGTATTATCATCTTCATAATTAAATATAAGTAACCATCTCTCTCCAATTCGTTGCATACATCGCACAGATTCAACATCGATATCTACGTTTAAATTGAATTTACTTATATTCACATTATTTTTATCCAAATAAATAATACAAGGTTGATTCGTATTATCTTGTACTAGTAAAATCACATTTTGTTTATAATCCAAACTCACTTTTTTTAACTGATAAGCTTCAACAATATCCTTAAAACTTACTAACTCTTTACATGCGATATCTTTCATATAGATGAAAATCCTCTCATTGATTCTAAACATAAAAAATAAGCGTCAAACTTCTATAATTTTAATAAGTTTGACGCTTACTCTCAATTATTATTTTAAATACTGCCCTTTCATTCTCCTAATCCTAATCCCAGATTGGTGCGGCAGAAAAACCTTCAAGACTCATTTCCATTGAATTTAAAAGTATTTAAAAATGAAGAAAGCTGACTTTTAATACTAAGTATATATTCATAGAATTCATATATATAACAACTTAGCGTGCTATCTCCTTCACCTGAGAAGTCAGTTATAACAATCTTGATGAAATTATCATCCTGCTCGCCTATATGAAAACATTCCATTATTTATACCTCCCTATAATACGTATAACAGCTTGGCTAATAAATAACTAATCTAAAGTATAATTGTGGAAAATTTATATTTATAAGTTCATCTAATCTCTTATTGGTAATGAAGGTGTCTGACCTTTTTTTGCTTTAGAATTATAATGATAGTATAGCGTTTATCCTTATGTTTTTATAGCCAACAAAAATTAATGTGTACAAAAGAGAGAAAAATCTACATCAGCTTTTCTCTCTCTCTATCAACCACTTCTCTATTTATTCTCCCTCTTCTAAAATCCCATATTGCTCCCAACAAAATATTCGTTTCCCTTTAACAGCATATATTGTTTGATCCCTTGAAAAAATATACTCAAATTGAATAGGATTTCCATCGCTATCTACTGTTAACAGAGTTGCTAATTTTTTATTTACAAGTGAATATGCATGTATTTGATTGTTATCTACACCAAAGATAATATTATTTTGTACTTTTAAATATAGTGATGTATGATTCAATGTTGTTTCATACAGAATAACTTGTTCGCATCGTTCTTTATTAATCTGTGTGAATGAATACGTTCCTTGCTCGTTATAGTAAGACATTAAAATATCACCTGTCTTCTGTATATGTATTGCTGTACAATCACAGACAGATCTCTTTATTGAATTATTAAATTCATTAGTAATTAAATCGCCATTCTTAGAAAAAATAGCTAATCCGCTCTTTTCAAATTTATTAATATCATATATATTTTCCCAATCTATCGAATCAAACTCTTCATCTGAAATAAACAATTCCTCTACAGAAGTAAATATACCTTCTTCACTATACCCAACCAATAAATGTTCTTCTTCATCAACTTGAAAATACTTTATTCCATTTCCTAAGTAATATGAAGCAACGATGTTTCCTTTTTTATCAAAAATTGTAGCCGTTGTATCTTCCTTTTTCTCAACGAAACTTTTAACCAAAATCCAATTTTCTCCTAAAGGTTGAATGAAGTTAAAATATTGATTATTTTCTATAGTATATTGTTTCAAAACGCCAGATTTCAACGAGTGTATAATTTTATAATAATAAATGTCTGTAACCTTTTTATCCAATACTAAAATTATAATATCTTGTTTATTTCCCGTTGCAATACAGAGAATTTCCCCTTCTACACATGAAAAATCCATCCGCTTATTAAATACTAGTTTTTTCATAACTAACAGACCTCCAATGAATTGATAATACTCTAATTCAGTCGGAATGCTCTCACTTCCACCAGATAATAGGAAGAACTTACCTTATCTATATTTTTAGTAGGCTCTACTTACAATGCATCAGGTAACATAACAGCCATAAACAAATCACTTCTCTCACCTGGTGCTATATATATTCCTTCTGCATCTAAATATTCAATGGAAAAGGCTGCTAGCTCATGCGCCATTTCTTGATCGCATTCAAAAAGTGAATTTATAAAAACCTCACTTCCTGTAATCTTTTGTAAATCTTTCAAACAGTTAGACTTACTTCTTGCATAATCAGCCACATTCTCATTAGCCCAAGACCACATCCAACTGTTACTCTTTCCAGACCAAGAACCTATAAAAACAACACTAAATTCAAGTAACACTTGACCATTATTTTTAAACTGTAATATACATTGATCTTGATCATACCAATACTCATCAAAGTTATAGATATTATAATCCGAAATGAATTTTTGCTGTTTACTTTCTAATTTGTCATAACACATAACAAGATAATTCTCGAATTGTTCATCCGTCATTGCCAATTATCACACGCTCCTTTACTGCAAGATTCCCAAGTAATATTGATTTGTTTAAAGGAAACTTTACCTTTTATAAGTTTTATATCCTTTGTATACTCTATATCCACCTATTATTGTAATAGGAATAAACTGCGCAAAATGACCACCCGGATTCACCGATAAGAACACCCCATGCATCATATTCATACGCTGCTACAACTTCTTTATTTTGATCTGTCATCGCAATGACATCACACTGTTCCATATATAAAGAAAGAAGAGTCCCTATCAACTCTCCTTCTTCGAATGAACACCCAACAGTATATCTTTAACCCATTAACTACTTTTTATCTCTCTTTATTTGGTTGTCCAGTACAGCATAAAACTTCTGTCTATTTTTCTCATTCCTTATTATTAGTTTAACTCTAATCGTGCTTTGTAAATATGAACGTACTTTGTAATTGGTAAAAAACAACTTCCTATATTTAGTATCATTATATATTTGCTGAAACCATTCATAATTTTGAAGACATTTTATATTTCTATCAATTTTTCTAGTGTTTAAACCTGAATCTAATCCACTAGATTCTAAAATCCCACTAATTAATCCTAATAAAAAACTAAACATTCATTAGTCTATGGCTTCAAATATAATATGTTAGCCATTAATCCTCCTTGAACATTTTATATACCTTATATGATTTTCTAGCGTCTTTTCTTATTATTAAAAATCATTTTCTTAGTTGCTTTTGTACTTCTATCCCCTCTAATTTGCTTTTCGTATTTTCCGCCCGGAACTACATTCTTCATTGCTTTCCCCCATGCCTTATGAGCAGCCTGTCCCTTTTTAAAAGGTAGACCTGGCATTTTGTTATATGCTTTTCTTGCTACATTAAGGGCTCTATAAGAACCACCGCCTACACCACCGATAGCACCAAGTGCTGCTCCACCAGCTACTGCCCCAGCCAGTTTCCAACCTCTAGCTCCGCTTTTTTTAGCAGAATAATAACTTGATACACCACCAAAAGCAGCACCAGCTGCCATCCATGCCCAATGTCCGTCCGGATCCACCATCATCACTGGATTATTATCCGCATAAGTATACCCATTCATCGTAATCGGATCATCTTCATCACCCGGATCAGGATCCACCGATAAGAACACACCATGCTCTGGATTATAGTATCTCGCAATCAAGTAATACATCCCAATTTCTTTATCGTACATGTATCCCGCATATCCAAATGGATTGTCTGCTGCTTGATTCGTTTCAGATACTTCTGTGTTAGCTGCTTTATACGCAATAGTCGATTCACGACCTTCATTATCTATTTCTTTAATAATCCCATTATCCTTATTATATACAAACCCACGGGATTTCAAAGTATTCGTCATGCTTCACGTACCTTGAAAGGCATTGAAACGATTCATGCTATATACAAACAAAAGAGAAGTCACATTCCAGACTTCTCTTTTTCAACGTACAAGGAATTATAAGATTTATTCAGAACCAATTATTCTCTATCTTCCTTTGCTAACTCATACGTATATGCTAATACAAATCCCAAACCTAAACTAATAGCTACTATTAATTGAAAGAAAAATGAAATATCATTTAGAATACTTGTAGTTATTGCCAAAATCCCGCTAACAAATAACATGCCAGCAATCAAAGCTGAAAGGTAATGCCTTTCTCTCAGCAATGTATACATTAAATATATGGAAATTCCTATTCCCAAAACCATCTTAAAAATATACATACATTCGACCCCATACTTATATTTTACCTTCTTTTTTTATTACTTTTTTTATTGTGTTTCTTATCATATTCTTTATATCCCGATTTGAACCCTTGATAAAATGTGTAACCGTCAGGAATAAAGCCTATAAACCCTAAAGTTTTTAATCCTAATTTCGTTCCAGCTTTTCGCATTCCCTGTTTTAACTGTTTTTTATTGAATGAAGGTGTATTTGCAAGCTTATAGTTTCTTGCCCCTAAACGATACCCAGCGCCAAATGAAGTAACATGTGGGATAAATGTAGCTGGATTTCCAACATAAGATTTCCAAACAGCCTTCCCCCCAGATTTTGTTGCATACCAAATCTGTTTCCCTTTACTTTTCCATGCTTTATGCCCATCTGGATCCACATTCATTACTGGATTGTTATCCGCATACGTATACCCATTCTGCGTCACAGGATCATCACTATCACCCGGATCTGGATCCACCGATAAGAACACACCATGCTCCGGATTATAGTAACGAGCAATCAAATAATACATGCCAATTTCTTTATCATACATGTATCCCGCATATCCAAATGGATTCTCTGCTGCGATACCTTTTGCGTCGCTCTTTAATACGTTACCCCACGAGTCATATTCATACGTTGCTACAACTTCTTTATTTTGATCTGTCATCGCAACTACATCACCACGAGGGTTATAGTGATAGTATACCGTTTGCCCATTCGATTTCATAGCCAAACGTGCACCATCTACTGAATATACATATTGACGCAATACATTCCCACTACCATCTGTCTCATATAATGGATTAATACTATCCCCGTCATAGAAGTAACGTGTCACTTTTCCATTTACACTTTTTTCAATACGACGATTATCATCATCATACTTATATGTTGCGAAGGCATTACTTTCACCTTGTTTCGTAATTGCTACAATTTGATCGTCTTCATTCCATGTATACTTATACTTACCATCAGATGTACGATTTCCATTCGCATCATACGTTAACGATTCGTTTCCGAATTTTACAAGTTGATTTCCTTCATTGAATGTTGCCGCTATAGATTTTGTTTCTTTTCCATTCTCTACAACTTTCACACTCGTACGGTTTCCAAATCCATCATATGTGTACGATTTACTTGTTCCGTTTGGTAATACCTCGTTTAATAATTGGTTAATCGGGTCATATACAAAGTTTGTTTCTGTTACTTTTTCGCCCGCACCTTCATGCTTAATCTTCGTACGGTTACCCGCTTGGTCATATTCATATCGTTCAGAAAGAAGAATGCTGTTTGACGTACCTACTACTAAATCTTTAATTTTGTTCGCATGGTCATAGTTGAAGGTAGAGCCTGAACCATTTCCAGCTGTATACGTACGAACATTTCCTTGATCGTCATAATCAAATCGATATGTTTGCGAGCCATCTGTCACACGTATGTTTTGATCTAACGTGTTGTAGTCATACGATACTTTATTTGTGTATCCGCCTTGTGTTACGGTTTGTTCTTTTAATTTTTCTGTCTTACTGTTTGCTTTGTCATGGTATGCCCAGTCAACTTTTCCGCCTCGGCTATCCGTTGCACTTGTGACACGGTCAGCCTTATCGTATATTTTTGTACGTTCTACGCCGTTGACATGGTCTTTTACTTTCGTAACTTGTCCATTTTGATCACGTTCGAATGTGAACGAATCTTTTCCGTTTCGTTTTTCACCAATCGCGCGATCTGCTGTATCATATACAGATTCTAGAATCGAGCCGTTTGGCATTTTTGTTTTAATCTTGTTTGCATTTTCATCATATGTGTGTTCAATACGACGGTTTAACGCATCGATGTACACTGTATTTTTATTATCTACATCATATTCATATTTGTGTGTTTGTGTTTTCCCACCAAACATGACAGATTTCTCTGTTGTGTTTCCATTATGATCATAAAGATAATTTACAGAAGTACCATTTTTCAAGGTAACCTTTGTTAATAGATTATCTTTATTGTAATCATATAATTTTGTATTTCCTTTTTCATCTGTCTCGCTCTTTTTGTTTCCTGATGCATCGTATGCAAAGGTGTTTTTTTGCCCCTCTTCATCATACGCTGCGATGACATTTCCATCGTTGTCATACTCGTTTTTAATAAGAGCATTTCCTTCTAGTAAACGAATATCATCAAACCAGACTTTTCCTTTATTATTGTTTCTAAATAACAGATATACTTGAATCTGCTTAATTGGTTTCTTAGCTGGAATGACAACCGCACTACGGTTCCAATCATTTGTCCCACTTGGGAATTTTGCTTGATAATTCTCTCCACTACCATCTTGATAGTAAACATCTGCCCAAATTGAATAATCTCGTGATAGTTTATCTGGCGCATCATTTTCTACATTTTCAGATTTAGACATTCCTGTTAATGTGATTGGTTCTGCTTTTTTCTGATTTAAGTTTATATGATGACCATACCCTACATTTGAACCGCCATATTGGCTACGCTCTAATACAATAGACGAATGTCCTGTAAAACTTTCCTGATGAGAAACATCTTTCGGATCACAACTTGTTCCGTCTCCTCGAATCCATCCAGGAATACATCCTTGTTCGGTTACATTCTCTACACTACTATTTGTAATAGAATTGAAACTAGAAGAAACTTCTCCTTTTTCAAGCTGTAATTTATCAAACCATACGGAACCATCTGTAGTAGAACCATCATTTTCTACTTGTAAATAGATTTTTACTTTTCTTGTTTGCTCTGTTGTTTTAAAGGTTACTTGGCGATTAACCCAGTCCCTTTTCCCTTGTACTTTATTATAACGGGTATCATGCCAACCACCCTCTATATCTGTACCATGTTCATTTAATGACTGTACATTGAAGAAAGCTGCTCCCGCAGATAAATCGGTTTTGATCATACCACTTAATGTATACGTTGTATTTGGCTCTAACGTTACTTCTTGGATTGCGGCAATATAGCCCCAATCATTATTCGTCGCTTTTGTTGTAATCTTTAATGACGAATCTCCACCAAGACCACCTGGTGCTGGTGTTGCATCTTTTGCGATAGAACCGGAATTATTGTTATTTACTGGTGCCCATTTATCCGTGCCATTTATCTCAAAGCTCGGATTTTGAATCAGGTTTTCCCCTGTTCCTAACTCTTTACTTGTTTCAGTCGGATTGCCGTATTTATCATGTTGAGTAACGGAAGAAGTATGTGCTGATTGGTCTGTTGCAGATACTTCTGTGTTTGCTGATTTATAAGCAACAGTTGTTTCACGATTTTCGTTATCTGTCGCTTTTATAATCCCATTGTCTTTATTGTACTCAAACTTTTCTGTCCCCATTTCATCGGTAACAGACGTAACATTCCCATTACCGTCATAGGTCGCAGTTTCTGTTTGATTTTTAGGAGTCGTAGTTTTCACTAAATTATTTGCATTATATTCATACGCCGTTGTTAAATTCAGACGCCCAGAATCTTCGACTATTTTCACTGGATTTCCAGCATCGTTATACGTATAAACAGTCTTACGCCCTTTTGGATTCGTTAACGTAACTTCTTTCGCATCCGTATTATATGCTAATGTTGTTGCTTTCCCTAATGGGTCTGTCACTTTTACTAATCTATTATTCTCGTATGCATACGATGTTTTATACGGTTTTGCATCTGTATGTTGCGGGTCATAAATAGATGTTAATAAACCATTATCATATCCGTATTTATATACTTTTCCTTCTGGTGTTGTAGAAGAAACTAGTAAATCACCATCATACTTAAATGTAATCGTCTTGTTATCTGGACCGATTACTCTTGCGGCTTTTTTATTATTTCCATCATATTGTACTAATAACTCTTTACCAGAAGCGTTCTTTACTTTTGATAAACGGGATTCACCATCATACTCATATGTCGTCGTGTTTCCATATTTATCTTTTGTATACTCAATACGCCCCTGTGCATCGCCAGATTTATAGAAAGTAACAGTTTGGTCTTTATCTTTTATTTCATACCCACCTGATACTTGCTTAATTTCTAAATATATACCAGTAGGAGCTTGATACGTATTATCTCCTGTTCTAGTAAAGGTAATATTCGCACCGTCAGCAGAAATTAAAAGTAAGTTTCCATTTCCATCGGCCCAAATTCTTTCTTCTAATCCACTAGACCAACCCGTACCAAATAAACCTATCTTTTTACTTTGGCTATTATAAGTTCTTTCTACTGATACATCCGGCCCGCGCCCTGATAATGTAATATCTTTCTCACTCATGATAAAGTTACCATTTGTAGCATTTACTTTACCATTTAACACCGGAACTGATGCCCAGTAATCAAACATCCCTATAAATCCAAAATCTTGGGAGAATTTAAGAACAAACTCATGCGAAATTTCACTTTCAGCATGCCCAGCTTTACTATACGCTGTTACACGGAACCAGTAGTTTTTCGAACCTGCATAGATTCCACCAGAATTCTTATACACAGGTGATGGATCAACTGCTAATTCTGCACCTTTTTTATCGTGATGAAGTAAATATTGGCCTTTCGTTATTTCATCTTTTGTTGGCCAAATCTTCTCATTTTGCGTTGTCCAATTTGTTTTATTTCCTACATCGAACGCTTCGTAATCTTTTCCGTTATAAATCCAAACTTTATAACCTGTTGCTGCTGGAACTGAGTCCCACTTCAGCGTTACATAACCAGTTTGCTGATCTGTCGCATTAATATATGCAGAGCCATCTGGCTTTTTCACTTGTTCTAGTGGAATAAATGGAACTACTCCATCAGAAAGCGGACTATCACCAAATGGATACTCTGCCACAATACGAATCCAGTAGCTACTTCTTCCGCTATAATCCCCGTATGGACCTCCTGCTTGATAAGCATTTTTATATATTTGTCCTGGGTCAGTAGGTGCTTCTGCACCTTGTCCGTCATCATGTATCCAGTAACGCCCTTGTGCAATTTCTTCTGGCGTTGGGAATATTTTTTTATCCTTCGTTGTCCAACTTGTCACATTACCAACTGAAATATATTCATAGTCATATCCATTAAAAATAGCTACTTTATACTCTGTTGCTCCTGGAACTGGATCCCATTGTACATTAAAGTGACCTGAACTACTTCCACTCCCATTCGAGTAAGCTTGTACTCTCGGTGTATTCGGTTTTGCATACGAATACTTAACTTCTAAGTACGGTGCATTTTCTCCGTTTTCAGCTGCAATAAACTTTTTCCAATGATTCTGACCATTTCCATTTGCATGTAGCTTAAAACCGTTGTTTGGTCTCGCACCTTCTACCCATGCTTTCACTGTATTCGTTACATTGAACTGAGCCCATTTTCCGCGGCCTACATCAGCGTGTGCAATGTTGTTAGAACCTGGTTTATTATTCCAGTTAATACCTCCGACATTCCATCCACCTGTAACTTCATCTAACCAAACACCATTTGGTTGATTTCCATAATAATGCCAAACTGCATAGGCATGGAATGTTGCACTTTCAATCTTTGCACCTTTTAAATTTGAAACGTCTGGTTTAATGAATGAAAAGTTTGTCCCAGAGGCCCCGTCATAATAACCTACTTTTAATGTATAAGCATTTTGACCAGCATCCCAAAGCTTTCCTCCTGAATAATTGACAGTTGGATACGCGCTTGAAGCATAAGCATTTTCAAAGTTATCCAGTTCAATTGAAGGGTCTACATATACCGGATATTTTCGTTCCGGCGCTTGTAACCACTTTGGATCCGCTGTAACAGTTAACGTATATGTTTTTTCATCTGTCTTCTCAATATTGTAACGAACCGCATCTGACGTTACAGCCTCACCTGATTGTTGATCTACATTTGAATCGTTCATATACGGTTTCGGTAATGTGAAGACTTTTTCTTTTTTCTCATTTTGGAAGTCGATTGAACCATCTTCCTGTATATTCGGTGTTAAATCTGTTTCTAATGCAAACGTAAAAATATGATGTCCTGTATACTCACGCAATACAAAGTCTTCTTTTACATTTTCATTAAACGTCGTACTCTTTAAATCAATATTCGGGAAGATCCCTTTATACCAGACTGTATTATTTTCATGTGTTGCAGTAACTGGTGACGGCTTCACTTCACCTTTTTCACCATTTGCACTCATTAATTTGTACTGAATATTATGATCTTTCACTTTAAATTGAACGTACTTTCCATCTTGTGCTGTTTTCTCAAATTCTGGTTCTAATTTTGTATTTTCCGTTACAATTTTTGCATTTGGTGCTTCTACTAATTTCGGTGAAACCTCTTCTAACTTTCCATCTTTCTCAATATGAATCGGTTCCGTATATACCTTTTTCGTATAAGTACCATCATTATTATCGAAAACTTTCTCTGTTTCCGTTCTTTCTTCTACAATCTCAGTCGGATTTGCCTGTGCTTTAGCCTTATCCTTCTTTAACTGATCTGGATGTGGAGCTGGTAACTCCTTTTCCTCTTTCTTTTCTACTTCTGGACTTTGTTCTGAATTTGGAGATGGTGTAAACGGTGGTGCAGTTTCCGCCAATCCATTCAGCGGTATAGAGGTAATAATTAATGCAACTACCATAAGTTGGATTAAGTACCTATACCAATTCTTTTGTTTCTTTTCTTTCATAAACTCACCTCGCTGAAATATTTTTAACATAATAATGTTACATATCCCAATCTAAATAAACGAAAGAGTAAAGTAAATATAGTTTTAAAGTTTTGAAGATTTTATGCATAAAATCCGACAATTTAACAACAATTTTATAAATTTAATTACAGATAACTTTTTTTGTTATATATTTGAAGATTAACAATAATCTTATCTATTATTGTTCGCTAGCGACATGATATGAACATCATTCAACTAACCTTTTATTTTCACTTTCGATTTTGTTCTAGTATTCAATAAAGCTAATACACTGAGCTTCATATTCCTGGTGTAAATGTGCTTCCCTTAACTGTAATACCTTTATTTATAGAAGATAATCAGAATATATTCCTTAATAACTGTTTGAACACGCCCCCTCTCCTTGTTATATCTACAGCTTTTCCAACTATATTTCATATGAGAAAAGGTTATCACTACAAACAAAGAGGAAGCCTCCCAAAATATATTTTAGGAGGCTTCCTCTTATTAATAGATTGCTGATTTTAACTCTCTTAAATAACAAAATCCTCCGGAATAAACACCTTCACTTCTCTCGGATGTACGTATACAAACTCACCCGTTTGAATGCCTAGCTGTCTAAACTGTTCTTTACTAATTTCTGCTTCTAGATACTCATCTGTTCCGTCGCGCTTCAATTCTACATATACGACAGGGCCAACTGCATGTGAGTATGTTACTTTCGCAGGGATGGCATCTATACTTTGTTTCGTACGATCGATTGATAAGTGATGTGGTCTTACGTATCCCACTCCGTCTACGTTTGAAACGTGCTTATGCTCTGGTGCTTCTAGCTCCACTGATCCTACATTTAGCTTACCTTTATGAACGCGGCCGTGAAATAAATTCACGTTTCCTAAAAAGTCATATACGAACGGACTTGCTGGTTTTTCATATACTTCTTCCGGCGTTCCCATTTGTTCAATGCGTCCTTCATTCATTACAACGATGCGGTCCGCAACGTCTAACGCTTCTTCTTGATCATGCGTTACGAATACGCTCGTAATTTGAAATTCGTCATGTAGTTTCCGGAGCCATCTTCGCAATTCTTTCCGTACTTTTGCATCAAGTGCACCGAACGGTTCATCTAGCAATAAAATTTTCGGTTCGACTGCAAGTGCCCGGGCTAGTGCGATACGTTGGCGTTGTCCGCCAGATAATTGCGCTGGATAACGTTTTGCGAAACCATCCATTTTTACTAGTTTCAATAGTTCTGTTACTTTTTCTTTTATTACTTCAGCTGAAGGTCTTGCACTTTTCCTTCTTACTTTTAAACCGAAAGCGACATTTTCAAATACATTCATATGTTTAAAAAGTGCATAGTGCTGGAAGACGAAACCGACTTGCCTGTTTTTCACGTGAATATCAGTTAAATCTTCTCCATCAAATGAAATGGAGCCTCCATCCGCTTCTTCTAGTCCTGCAATAATTCGTAATAACGTCGTCTTCCCAGAACCTGATGGGCCTAATAAAGCGACCAGTTCACCTTTTGGAATATCCAAATGAATGTCTGTCAGCGCTTGAAATGTACCATATTGTTTTGATACATTTTGAATTTGAATACTCACCGCACTCACTCCTTATTGTCGTTTTTCCATTCTCCATTCAATCCAGTTTTTTATAACGAGCGTAAAAACTGCGATGAGTGACATTAAAGTCGCCACAGCGAACGCTGCTGAAAATTGATATTCATTGTACAAAATTTCAATATGAAGCGGCATCGTATTTGTAACGCCGCGCACGTGACCAGACACAACGGAAACCGCTCCGAATTCACCAATGGCCCGGGCATTACATAAAATCATGCCGTATAAAAGGCCCCATTTTATATTTGGCAATGTGACGCGCCAAAACATTTTCCAGCCGCTTGCGCCAAGTGATAGAGCCGCTTCTTCTTCACTCTTTCCTTGCGCCTGCATAACTGGGATTAATTCACGCGCAACAAACGGAAACGTAACAAATATCGTCGCAATGATAATGCCAGGGACAGAGAAGATGAGCTTTATCCCGTGTTCCATTAACCATCCGCCAAAAGCAGCACGAGGTGTGAAAAGTAAAACGAATACTAATCCTGCAATGACTGGTGATACAGCAAACGGCAGTTCAATAAGAGATAATAATAGTTGCTTTCCTTTAAACTGAAACTTCGTAATAAGCCAAGCTGCTGCTATTCCGAATATCGTATTCAGCGGCACAACGATTAAAGCAACGAGAAGTGTTAACCTAATTGCCCAAAATGCTTCTTGATCTGTTACTGCGGCAATATATACATCAATTCCTCGTTCGAATGCTTTCATAAAAATTGTCACGAGCGGCAGTAATAGAAAGAGAGATAAAAATAAAACTGTTATCGTAATGAATAGAATGGGTACAAACTTAGATTCTTTTTTAACTGATACGCTTTTTACTATTTTCTTTTCTAATAATGTTGGTTCCATTTTCTCCTCTCCTATTCGCTTTTCAGTTCATGCCTTCTGCTCCAAGTTTGAATCATATTAATAAGTAGTAGGAAAAGGAGAGAAATAATAAGCATCACAGCCGCTACAGCTGTTGCTCCTGCATAATCATATTGTTCGAGTTTCGTCATAATCATAAGCGGTGCAATTTCTGTTTTCATTGGCATATTACCTGCAATGAACACGACAGATCCATATTCCCCTAACGCCCGCGCAAAGGCGAGTGAAAAACCAGCAAGCAAGGCCGGGAATATTTCTGGCAAAATAATTTTCAAAAATATTTGGAAGCGTGATGCCCCTAAACTAGAAGCTGCTTCTTCTACTTCTTTATCAATACTTTGCAGCACTGGTTGCACCATCCGAACGACAAAGGGCAAACCAATAAACGTAAGCGCCACAATAATGCCGAGCTGGGTAAAAGCTACTTTTATATGAAACAGATTAAATATTTTTCCGATCCAACCATTTTCCGCATAAAGCGTCGTAAGTGTAATACCAGCTACAGCAGTCGGAAGAGCGAATGGTAAATCGATTAGTCCGTCTAATAACCGCTTCCCTGGAAATGTGTAGCGAACGAGTACCCAAGCAATTAATAAACCAAAAATGGCATTTACGATTGCCGCTGCAAGTGAAGTTGTGAAACTTACTTGATACGAATGCAGCACGCGCTCACTCGTTATAACCCCAGCAAACTTCTTCCAACCTAGCTGCGATGTTTGAATAAATACGATAGAAAGTGGTATAAGTACGAATAAACTCATATATAGCATTGTAAATCCAAGAGATAATCCAAACCCTGGTAAGACACGCTTCTTCCTCATATAACGTCACCTCATCCCCCCTTATTTTTTATACATTTGATCGAATACGCCGCCATCATTAAAATGCTTTTCTTGTGCTTTTTTCCATCCTCCAAATAGTTCATCAACTGTAAATAATTGAACTTTCGGAAATTGTGATGCGTACTTTTCTGCTACTTTTTCATTACGAGGGCGATAAAAGTTTTTCGCCGCAATTTCTTGCCCTTTTTCTGAATACAAATATTCAAGATATCCTTCTGCTACTTTTTTCGTTCCCTTTTTATCAACGACTTTGTCTACAACTGCTACTGGCGGCTCGGCAAGTATACTAATCGAAGGTGTTACAATTTCGAATTTATCTTTTCCAAGTTCTTTTTGTGATAATAACGCTTCATTTTCCCAAGCGATTAACACATCACCAATTCCTTTTTCAACGAAAGTTGTTGTTGCCCCGCGTGCTCCTGAATCTAGTACTTCCACGTTTTTATAAATTTGACCGACAAACTCTTTCGCTTTATCTTCACTATTCTTATATTTCTTCAGTGCATATCCCCACGCCCCTAAATAGTTCCACCGTGCTCCCCCAGATGTTTTTGGATTCGGTGTAATGACAGACACACCTTTTTTCGTTAAATCATCCCAATCTTTAATTCCTTTCGGGTTTCCTTTCCTCACAAGAAATACAATCGTTGATGTGTACGGAGTAGAATTATCCGCAAGTCGCTTCTGCCAATCTTCTGCTAGTTGTTTCTTCTTACTAATCGCGTCAATATCATAAGCGAGCGCTAGCGTTACAACGTCTGCTTCTAAGCCGTCAATAACGGAGCGTGCCTGACTTCCTGATCCCCCGTGTGATTGCTTTACATTTACTGTCTGACCATGTTTCTCTTTCCAATACTTCGCAAAGTCTTTATTAAAATCTTGATACAACTCACGCGTCGGGTCATATGAAACATTTAAAAGTTCAACCGTCTTCTTGTCTCCGCCTCCTTCAGAATTACTAGTGGATGTTGCCGAACCACACCCTGATAAAAGAACAAATGCTGACAATAAGACACCTGTACTTTTCATAAACGCTGTCTTACCCCACTGTTTCATATATAAAGCCCCCTTAGTTTGTACAATAGAAAAAGGCACACAATCTATTCACAAAAGTGAACGTTGTGCGCCTTCAGTTTCTCTGATGAGCTTCTATTGTATTCTGTTTGATTTCTTTCCATTTTAATTCCGTAATTCACATGTGTCAACTTGGAATTCGGAATTATTATATAAGAAACTTCATACAAGCTAAAAATCAGCGGGAATAGAATCCCACTGATTTTAGTTTCGATTTATTTCTTTAACTTATCTGTCTTCGCAATAAATTGAGCTGCTTCTGCGCGGCTTACCGCTTTATCTGGAGCCCATCCATTATCTGTTCCAACTGAAATATTTTCTTGGATTAAAATGTTCGCATACTTCGTACCCCAATGATCTTTTAAATCAGCAAATTCTTTTGGTAGTTTAATATTTTCATTTCTTTCTAATTTATATGCATTCACAAGCATAGAAGCCATTGATGCACGGTTAATTAGCCTGCTCGGATTAAAGTTACCCTTATCATCACCTTTTACAATGCCAGCTTTTTCAACTGCTGCGATGTAAGGTGTAGCCCAATGATTTTGAGCATCGCGGAATGATGGCTTCGCATCTTTATTAATTTCCAATCCTAAAACAGTAGCTAATATTTTTGCTGCTGAACCACGATCGATATTTTCAGCTGGTGCAAATGTACCATCTGGCTTACCGTGTACTGCCTCTTTGTCTACTAAATATTGAACTGACTCTTGTGCCCAAGTCGGTACATCTGAGAACTTAGATTTCTTTTCAATTGCACTCGCATCGATTTCAAACTGCACTTGATATTTATGGTCATATTTAATTGCTGGAATTAATATATGCATTTGCATATTATATTTTTTCGAGAACTCATCGATTTCAAATTGAACAACTTTCGTACCATTATTCGCTTTATCTTCAGAAATTACTTTTACATCATGGAATGTCCCTAATTGATTCTGATCTTCTACTCTAAGATACTGGAAATAGCTACTATCTTGCACTGTTAACGTCACAATTTTTTTATCGCCTTGTATTGTTACTTTTGCATTTTTTAAATATGTTGAAACAACCGATGTTTCATTCGTTTGATCTTTATAAGTTTTTAAAATAACGTCATATGTACCATCTGCAAGTTTGCTATTTGCTTTCATTTCAACCGCTGCATCTGCTTTCGCAATCGGTGCCATAATACCACTGAATGGAACTGCTAAAGTTGCTGCTATAACGAACGCATTAACATATTTTTTCTTAATCATTATCAATGTCAAATAAAATTAATAATACTATTTCCTACATAAGTACGCCTTCCGCTCATTTTTAAAAAGCAAATAATGCGCCGTGTGAACTTTTCTTTCCAAATAATCAATAGAATACGAGCTTGATGGATCCACTAAATCCCCAATCGCCCCTGAAAGGTGATCAATTACCTTTTGCAATGTTTCTAAGTTCTTCTTTTCCCTCTCCATATTCATTTCATCCATAATGTCACAAATAAGATATTGCACTTTCCGTAAGCGTAATTCCTTCTGCTCCACGTATATCTCCTCCTTATTAGCAATATTACGTTTTAAATATATGGGCTTATAGCTTAACCAATTCTAAAAAATAACGCGAAACTTTAATCAGTAGGAATTTTGTCCATCCAAACTAATCCAGCTTTTTTGGGACAAAAAGATATCCATCTCTATACATGTAGTCATAGTGATGGATATCTTTATTTTTATACTTGCAATGCCTTCTCTCTCAAAGCTCTTCGTAACAACTTACCAGTTGTATTCTTCGGCAATTCTGTTAAAAACTCAATGCTCTTTGGCACTTTGTATTTCGCTAAATGCAGCGTGCAGTAATGCGTAAGCTCCTCTTCTGTTACGTTCGTTTGCTTCAGAACGACGTAAGCTCGCACTGCTTCTCCTAAGTTTTCATCCGGTACACCAATTACGACAACTTCAGCCACAGATTCGTGAGTATATAATACTTCTTCTACTTCACGAGGGTATACGTTATAACCACCAACTAGGACGATATCTTTTTTGCGATCGACGATATAGAAGTAACCTTCTTCATCCATTTTCGCTAAGTCACCTGTATATAGCCAGCCGTCTTTAAGTGTCGCAGCTGTATCTTCTGGCGCATTATAGTAACCCTTCATAACGTTAGGTCCGCGAACAATTAGCTCCCCAACTGCACCGACAGGTACTTCTTCCCCAAGTTCATTCACAATTTTATTTTCTACATGCCAAATATTTGTACCAATCGAACCTGGTTTACGAGGACGATCTAACGGATTAAAACAAGTAACTGGTGATGCTTCTGATAAGCCGTATCCTTCTGAAACAATCACATCAAAACGTTTTTCAAAGTTTTGCAGAAGGGCAACAGGCATTGACGCACCACCTGAAATACAGAGACGAAGCGTCTTTACATCTTCTGCGCTTGCTTCTTCAAATAAATATAAGTAATTGTACATCGTCGGCACACCTGCAAAAATCGTTGGTTCATACGTACGACAAATACGGAATACTTCTTTCGGACTAAACCTCGGTACCATTAAAATCGTTGCCCCGTTCACAATCGGCGCATTTACTGCAACTGTTAAACAGAACACATGGAACATCGGCAATGCCGCAACGACGCGATCATCCGCAGTATATTGTAAATATGACGCAACATCGCTTGCGTTACTATATAGGTTTTTATGTGTTAACATAGCGCCTTTTGGCTTTCCGGTTGTACCTGAAGTGTATAAAATAACAGCTACATCTTCTTCATCTAGTTCAGGACCTTCGTAAGTTATGTCTCCAGTTCCTATAAAACTAGTAAACGTTTTCATTTTTTCCGTTTCTGTATGAGTAAAATCTGATGAGGTTTCGCATATGATGATATTTTCAAGTGAAGGAAGTCTTGTTGTAAGAGATTGTATAACAGGTAGAAGGACGTCGAGTACAATGATTGTTTTTACATCTCCATTTTGTAATATGTAATGTATTTCGTCTGCTGTATAAATTGGATTAATCGGAATGACAGTTGCTCCGGCTTTCATCGTTCCGTATAAACCTACTAAAAAATGTGGTGAATTGCCTACAGCTAATGCGACATTGTCCCCTTTTCCAACGCCCATTTTTGCTAAATTACTAGAAAACCTAGTGACCACTTTGTTTAATTGGTCATAAGAGACCGACTGATCCATAAATATGTACGCCGGTTTATCCCCCTTCTTTTTTGCCGTTTCAGCCAAAGATTGAACGAGATTCACACAAACCCCACCTTTATAAAATTTAGAATATTTAAAAATTCTAAATTAATTATATTAAAAGAAAATTAAAGTAGCAAGTGATATTCCATTAACTGCATATACAACGATCACCTCCTGTTGACTCTCTTTGGAAGGATACGGAAATTTCATTCGTTAGCAAATGATGAACCAAAGGCTAAAATCATTTCAAGATAATATGCACTCATCTTTTCACTAAGTTTTTCTAGTTCCTCTTTATTCAAGCTCGTATGCTCCCCATACAAGTTGATTGCATCCGCTCCGTTTTCATGAAAAAACAATGTTACATATAATGTCAGTAACCCGGTATTGGCCTCATCTATTGACAAAACAAGATCTGGCGTTTTATTCATCGTACTAAAAGCTTCATTTCTTTTCCATTTCTTATTTTGAAACATAGTTTGTATATCATCTATCTTTCGTTTGTTATCCGTATGCGTAAAATATATGACATTATCCCTCCCTGGCTTTCCAATAGATAAAAGTGTGCGACTTGAGGACGTTTCATCGTTACAGGCTGTCATTCCGATGACGAAGCTGAGCAGTAATACAACGTACATTATCCTTTTCATTTCAATTCGCCTCCTTTTGAATATATATATTCCTTTATGAGGGGCAAATTCCCTGTGATTTTATGGTGAATGAAATTATATAAGCGATTTTTAAAATATATCGACTTACCGATAAAACGTGACAATCTACGCAAAAAAGAGGCTGCCCGTTACGGCAGCCTCCCTTATTTTTAGAAGAATAAATGCAAGAAATCTTCTGTTGTAATATTACCGAAATAGCGTACGATATCTACGCCTTCTAAAGCTACAGTGAATGCATCTTTATCAAATTGTACACCTGTTAGACGCTCTTCAATGTCATGCACATCTAGTGAGCCGAAGAAGTCACCGTAAATTTTACATTCTGTTACTGTCCCTTTTTTCACTTCAAGACGAACGTCAACTTGTCCAACTGGGAAGCGGTGTGAATGTTGTAAGTTGAACTTCGGAGATTTTCCGTAGTTCCAATCCCAATTTTGGTAGCGCTCTTCAGAAAGTTTATGGATTTCTTTCCAATCATTTTCTGTTAATTCATACGTTGGAATTTCTGTTTCTCCTTCGAAAATTGTTTCTAGAAGAAGTTGTCTAAACTCTTCTGTCGTCATTTTTTCGTTTAAGAACTCTGTAATATTCGCAACGCGGCTACGGATTGATTTAATTCCTTTTGATTGAATTTTATCCATTTTCACTTTTAGTGCTGATACGACGTGATCGATTTCAGAGTCAAATAGTAACGTACCGTGACTGAACATACGACCTTTCGTTGAGAACTGCGCGTTACCTGAAATTTTTCTACCTTCAGCTAAAATATCGTTACGACCACTTAGTTCTGCATTTACGCCTAATTTACCAAGCGCTTTCGTTACAGGCTCTGTGAACTTTTTGAAGTTGCTGAAACTATCTCCATCATCTTTCGTAATAAAGCTGAAGTTTAAGTTTCCTAAATCATGATATACTGCGCCTCCGCCTGATAGACGACGAACGACATGAATACCTTGTTCTTTTACGTAATCTGCATTAATTTCTTCTACTGTGTTTTGGTTTTTACCAATGATAATCGAAGGTTTGTTAATGTAGAACAGTAAATATGTTTCGTTAATATCTAAATTCTTCACACAATATTCTTCAATTGCTAAGTTTATTCTAGGATCTGTAATCCCTTTATTATCAATAAATAACATCGTATCACCTCATGAATTCCATACGTAACCACTATGCGCTAGCGTAGTATGGCCACTGAAAATTTGTTTTGCTTCTGTTACTAAATCAGATAGGTTGCCTGTATGCGGTAAGTGCGTTAATAAAAGTTCTTTTACATTTGCATCTTTCGCAATACTTGCTACTTCTGTACTATTCATATGCCCTGCTTTTGCAGCCTCTTGATGTGCATACATATTACATTCACAAATGAAAAGATCAGCATCTTTTGTGAACGGAATAAATTCAGGAATATAACTTGAATCTGCACTGTATACAACAACATCATCGCCAGCTATAATACGCATCGCAAAGCATGTAACAGGATGAACAGTTTTTAAGAATGAAATGGAGAACGGTCCAATTTGAAGTGTTTCTTCTGGATTGTACGCGATTCCTTTCGTATGCGGTTCATGCGTTAAAGAATGGAATCCATTCTCATCAAACGAATGACCGTATATTGGTAACTCCGGTAGTTGTCCTTTTGTCACACTCGTAATTAATCTTGCATATTGCAGCACCCCAATGTCTGCAACATGATCATGATGATAGTGTGACAGTACAACTGCATCTATATGAGATGGTGTTATATATTTTTGAAGCTGTGCTAGTACACCACTGCCACAGTCTACAAGTAAACGAAAACCATCGTGTTCAAACAAATACCCCGACGTTGCTTCTCCCGCTTCTGGAAAGCCGCCCCAAAAGCCGACAACAGTCATCTTCATATGTATCCATCCTTTCTAAAACCGCGTAGGAATGCCGTTTTTTTCCGTACTTGAGAAAGTTTTTTACTTACATCCTACATTGTTAACTATAATCCATTTCCTAAACTTTTTCATTAATTTTCACTTTTGTTATAAAACAGTTGTTGACTTTTATTATTTGTACTAATACAATGATAGTAAGAAATGGAAATGGAGGGATTGACATGATCGATCAACCAATGGAGTTTTTCCGAAATTTACCGACGAAAACTTGTGCTCATTGCGGGAAGGAAATTGATGAGCAGCACGAAGCATACCATAACAAATGTGACGATTGCGTTCACGAAGAATAGTAGTTTGTAAACATAAAAAAACCTAGCAGACATAGTCTACTAGGCTAATAACATCGTATCCTTCATCGTTGAACCTTTCACCAAGAGCTCCAGTTCAAACTCATACAATTCTTTTTGTCGATAATTTTTCGTATGGATTTTATCCATCATTAAGTCGACAACTTTTCGGGCCATCTCGTCGATTGGTTGTTCAATTGTCGTAATACCTGGCTCTGTAATCTGCGCCAAAATTTGATTATCAAAACCGATCACAGCGAGATCTTCTGGAATACTCCAACCATGGCGTTTCGCCTCTGAGATAATTCCAGCTGCAACCTCGTCGCCTCCTGCCAAAATCGCGGTAGGATTTTTTTTGTCCTTTAATACTTCATTGAATATTCGTTTTCCATCATCCCAAGAGAAAGCGTTTTCAAGAAAATCGATCGCTTCCACTTCTCTACTCTTTTCAGTAATAGCGCGTAAAAAGCCCATTTTTCGCTGTTGGCTCACTACTTTCGTTTCGTTGCCACGACAAAAAATCAGATTACGATAGCCTTGTTCTAATACATGATTGGCAGCTATGTATGCACCCTGTGCATGATCGAACTTCACTGTTGGAACATTTGCTTCCTCAATATATTCATTACATAACACGATTGGACCGTGTTGCAAGTATGGCTCCACATTCTCCCATGGATTTTCTAGTGAACATAGAATAATCCCATCTACTTGTTTCGTAGATAATAATTGTAAATACTCCATCTCTTTTTCCGGTAAATATCTTGTTTGACAAATAATCAGTTTATATTTATGTTCAGAAGCAGCAATCTCGATTGCTTCAATAAATCTACTAAAAAAAGGATTTGTAATCCTTGGAACAAGCACCGCAATTGTTTCTGTTTTTTGTTTACGAAGCCTTCTCGCCGCAGAATTAGGAACGAAGCCTAAATGCTTCATTGCTAATTGAACCCTTTTCTTCTTCTCATCTGAAACATATGGATGATTATTGATCACCCTAGAAACCGTTGTCCTTGATAACCCCGCTAATTTCGCCACGTCCTCGATAGTCGACACGAAATTTCCCCCTTTGCATGAAAACGTTTTCTTATCCTGATTATATAGTATATTATTGGAAACTGCAATATAGGTTCTTATGATTTTACTATATTAATATTATACATAGGGAAAAGTCTGTTAATGGCAGGGAATTACACACTACTTTTAGAATTTCACAATATGCATATGAAAAAAGATTTACATACCATAACGTATATACACCTTCTTAATTAATAAGAATTCTATTCAATATAAAAACCCATCAATACGTCGTCTCCATATGATCCATCTTCATATTTAATTTGCTTTCTTTGCCTTCCTTCTTCTACAAAGCCAGTTCGTTTATACACTTTAATTGCCCTATCATTAATAGAAACTACACCTAAGCAAATTTTCTCTAAACCTTTCTGCCCTTTAGCCCAGCTAATAAGAAATTCAATTAGCTTCGTACCAATGCCCTGATTACAATACGCCTCCCTAATCCCCATTCCCATTGTGCCTGCATGTCGTAACCGTTCTAGTTCATATCGTTTGAAAACCAGAAAGCCAACCACCTTACTATCTACCTCGTAAACTATATAAAGGTTGCCTTTTTCACTACTTGTCTGTATCTTTTCTCTTTCTGCATCAATATCATTTGGTAATTCATTTGGAGATGATATAAAAAACTTTGTAGTAGTTTCTGATAATATAATTTCTTTTCTAATATCCATAATTGATTCCGCATCAACCTCTTTTGCTAATCGTATCACCGAATCACCTCGTACCTTTTTCTTTTAAAAATAATATTGGAACTATCAAACTAAGAATCTCTAAAACGCTCAATATGCAACATTACATATTGAGAATCTTTTCACTTTTGATACAATATCCTTACATCTATATAAAAGGAATGTATACAATGAATCCAATTTTAACAGCCGCAAAACAACTACTACATAAAGAAGAAAAGATTTTATCTACTTTAAAATGTTCACTTACTGACTATATAAATACGCATAAAGTCCCATATCCAGGCATGCTACTTGCTACTAATAGAAGACTTCTCTTTTTTAGCCAATATAAAAATACATTAATTGCCGAATTTGAGTATGAAAAAATTGTATCTATAGAAACGAAGAGAAGAATTTTTGACAAAAAAATAATATTTTATTATGAAGATGAATATATAACGGTGGGATACATTACAAGTTCAAATATTGAAGAATTCATAGACTTACTACAAAGAAAAATGCAAGACTAGCGCGGGCTACTAATCGGGCATTTACGGGCTGTTGATCTCCCACCTAGCTTCTTTGCTCCAGCCGCATTTTGAGGTGGGAGTTTTACTGCCCGGAAAATAGCGGGATAAAAGGTGGTTTGTCCATATCCAAATCACCTTTTTCATACAAGTTTACAATTATACTTCCCACCTATCCTTACGGTTTAGCTATTTCCTGCATAAACCCAGCCATGCTCGCTAATAAACTAGTGAAAACGAAAAGTACAATAATAAGAGGGATAAGTTTGTCTTTATTTAAATTCGTTATCGTTTTTAAACCTATTCCTAATAAAACGTAATACCAAATGTTAAATATATCTATTCTTTGAGCGATTGTATGCAAGATCATATTATCTGTCGCTATTGCACCTAAACCTGTATAAGATATCTCATACCCACTTAGAGAAAATGCAATTAATCCGTTTAAAATCATCCCTAATCTTAATACAAACGAAGCATAAATGATTATCGGGAATGTTTCTTTATAGTTAATATCAACTCCAAAGAAAATCATAATGTTCTTATAGAATATAGGCGCAAAAAGTATAGCTACGATTCCACTGACTGCTGAAAATCCAAATGTAGTAAAGAAAGTTATGTATTTCGGAACAGTAAATCCCGTTTTATCATGAAACATACTGAGTGCAGGATTATTTAAAGAATTCCAAGACATTAAGGCACTTGAAATTATAATAAGCACAATTAAAAGGGCTAGTGGAAAGAATATATTTCTTTGATTCTTCATCCTTTTGAATTGTAGTGTTGGCGAAGTGAATATCCCAAAAATCGATGGTTTTCCAGAAATCTCTTCATGCATAAGACTACTAGCTTGCAAGAAAATCCCCCTTCCTCATTACATTTATAACTCTTCCCACTTCCTCCATACTTCTCTCCCATTTACACGGTACACATTATCCTCCCGATCCATAAATCCATGCACGATAAACTCTCGTCTAATCGTACAAAAATCATCATGATATTGTTTTATGAATGTATTAATTTCTTTTTCCGTATACTGATTTTCAGCGTTTAATTTGCTAATCAAATGTTCTAATAACACTAACTTTTTCTTCTTTTGACCTGGAATCGATTTTAAACGATTCTCTTTATCAAAAAAGTTACGAATGGTCGTATCCCTAAATTTCATTTCGCTTTCGGTCATTTTGTTGTCCTCCATCAGTTTTTATGTAATAAAATTTTATTGTTTGTCCTTACTATTTTTCTTCATTCTTTTACTTACAACATCCATAAAGTAATACCCACTAATTAGCACATAGTAGAATAAAAGTATTCCTAGTGCATCTTTCATATTTATATATTTTTCTTTATGAAACAAGATAGGTGAAAGGGCGTAAACAAGAAAGATGATTAGCGGATTTACGATAAAATAATAAGTAAGATTTCCTTTCATCATATCAACTCCTCTATTCTAGTTTTCTCTGTAAATTGTTGTAATTCCTTTTCACTTTTACTCCTCTCATCCACACTTTTTTAATTTATTTATCACCCTTATATTTGTAACTTATTATTCAAATTAACAATTCCATATGGTAAATTATGTTACAATCCATTTATACATACTTTGGAGGGTACATAGTGAAAAAAGCTATTATAGTATTAAGCATCCTATATCTTATTTTAACTGTACATACAGGAGCTGTTCTTTTAGGAAAAGAAGATTATAGAGGTGCTATCAATACATTAAAAGAAACGAAGGAAGTCTCTTCATTTCAATCTGCAAAAGACGGTGTGATTTTATTAAAAGGAACATTAACTACTACACAACCTATTACAGAGGAAAAACTTCAAAATAAAGAATTTGCACTTCTTGAAATTAATACATATAAACGACGAAAGGCAAATTGGAAAAACATTGATACCGAGCAGCATATTGCAAAGCAGCTCTTACTAAACAATGAGGCTCTTCCTGCATTAAAAGAAATCCGCTTCTCAATGGAACCAATTACACTGTCAGGAAAAGATATTTCCGCCGAAGACTACACACTAAAAAAAGATGATACTCAATTAACAATTAAAGGTAAAGGATACCGATACACAGGAATAGAAAACAAATCAGACACTCTTATTTTTGGTATAAAAAAAGGAGATACACTTGAAGGTTATAGTGGCTCTGAAATTCTAATAGGAAAAACAAAAGAGGACATTTCCAGCAACATGAAACTATATACTTTTGCTGAAAGATATGGTCCATTTGTTTGGATTGTAGCAACAATTATTCTTATAAGTATTGTTATATACTTGTTCCGTAAAAATAGAAAAACAAATGAACTTTCTCAACCAATAAAACAAGACCAATAAAAAAGGCACCATTTCGGTGCCTTTTTTTATTGGTCTTATTTAAGCTTCAACCGATTGATTCTCAGCAATATTTTTAAACTGTCGTTTGTGCATCCAAGTTAATGAAGCAATTGTTCCAAGTGATAATACAACGATAAAGATCATTAATATCCCTATATTTTGCCACATGAAGTTAAAATCACCGCTTGATACGACTGCTTTAAATCCTGATACAGAGTATGTCATCGGTAGCCAAGCATTAAATGGTTGTAAAAACTTAGGAATCAATTCTAACGGGAATGTTCCAGCGCTAGTTGTAAGCTGTATAATTAATGTTAAGATCGCAATGAAACGGCCCGCATCACCGAATGCTGTTACTAAACATTGAATTAATGCGATGAATGCTAGACTTGTAACGATGCTAAAGAGTATGAAGTATGGAATGCTTTGTACTTCTACACCTAATCCAAACAGTAATATGACATCTGCTACTATTGCTTGAATAATACCGACTGATAATAAAACACCAAACTTACTAATAAACCAACTAAATCCTGATTTTGGAACGCCGACTGTATCGCGTAATGGGTATACGATAGATAATAGTAATGCCCCAACGAATAAACCGAGCGATAAGAAATACGGTGTGAATCCTGTTCCGTAGTTTGGAACTTCCGCCATTTTCTCTACCTTCACTTTTACTGGGCTTGCAAACATATCATACGTTTTATCCGTTCCTTTTACTTCTCCTGTTTTTTCTGCACCTTCACCAAGTTTCTCAGCAAGTTCACCTGAACCATCGTTTACTTTTACGAGGCCATCTGTCACTTTTCCGGATCCGTCTGTTAGTTTATTTACTCCATCGATTAGCTGGGTTGAGCCAGTTGCCATGTTATTTAGACCACCATTTAGAGTACCTAAGCCAGTTGTTACTTGACCCGATCCATCTTCTAATTGATTTACTCCACCTGCCATTTGATTTGCTCCTACAGATAATGTTCCTAAACCGCCTGTCACTTGGCTTGAGCCATCTGCTAATTGATTTACTCCACCTGCCATTTGGTTTGCTCCTGCAGATAATGTTCCTAAACCGCCTGTTACTTGGCTTGAGCCATTTGCTAATTGATTTACACCACCTGCCATTTGATTTGCCCCTGCAGATAATGCACCTAAACCACCTGTTACTTTTCCAGAGCCATCTTCTAATTGATTTATCGCATCAATTAATTGACCAGATTCGTTTTTAAATTTATTTGCGCCTTCTTTTGCTGCATTTAAATTCTTACCAAACCCTTGGAAATTTCCAACAAATCCTTTTTGTATACTGGCTAATTTCTCAATACTATCTGTTAAAGAGTCCAATTTCTCTGTGTTCGGTAGTTTGTTTTGCGTATCACTTGTTTTTTGATTTATTTCACCTTTTAATTGTTTTACTTCTTCATTTAATTTATTTGTTCCACCCGCTACTCCAGCAGCTTTTTGCTGAACTGTCGCTGTATTTTTTACAGCACTTGTTATGAATGGTTGTAACTGCTCTTGATATTCTTTTGGTAAACTTTCAATTTGCTTTTGTAAATTCGCTACATCTTGCGCTGCATTTTTTGCATCTCCTGCTGTTGATTGCGTAAGTTCATTTAACTGCTTTACATTCGCCCCAGCTCCATCTATTTTCTCATTTACTGTATTCAATATAGAAGGGCCTTTTGACTGCATTTCCTCTAAACCTGCAGCAGAACTTTTCACTTTACTATTTAAATCTTGCAAACCCTTTTCAATTTTTTGAGAAGCTTCCTCTAATTGTCTTTGTCCCCCAACCAGTTGTTCCATACCATTTGATAGATCAGTTGTTCCTGTTTTTAATTCACCAATTCCTTTTTGCATTTCACCCGTTTTGCTATTTAACGTATTTAAACCGTCTGTTACTTTTCCGGAGCCATCTATTAATTTTCCGATACCTGTCTGCATCTCACCTGTTTTACTATTTAACGTATTTAAACCGTTCGTTACTTTGCCGGAGCCGTCTAATACTTTCCCGACACCTATCTGCATTTCACCTGTTTTGCTATTTAGCGTATTTAAACCATCTGTTACTTTTCCGGACCCATCTTGCAATTTATTAGATCCATCTGCTAATTTCTGAACTCCATCCTTCATCTCCCCAGACTTCCCTTGAAGTGTATGAAGGCCATCCGTCACTTTACTTGAACCATCATGCAACTCACTTGATCCATCGTGTAGTTTATTTGCTCCTTCCGCTCCATCTGCTAATCCTTTTGAGACGTCTTTAATGGAATCAAACATTTTCTCTGCATATGTTTTCGTTAACGTACTTGATACTTCACCTTTAATTTTTTCAATGGCTGTTCCGCCAATTTGTGAAGATAAGAAGTTTAAACTTTCATTTGGAATGTATTCTAAGTTTAATGGTTTCGGATCGTCTTTTAATAACGTTGTAGCGTTACTTGAGAAGTCATCTGGAATACGTACTAACATGTAATACTTTCTGCCTTCCATTCCCTCTTTCGCTTCTTTTTCACTTACAAATTCCCATTTAAAACTTTTATTATCTTTTAAGTTATCAACGAGCCCTTTCCCGACCTCAATTGGTTTCCCATCAAGTTCTGCACCTTTATCTAAATTGACTACCGCAACTGGCAAGTCATCTAGCTGTTCATACGGATCCCAAAAGGCCCATAAAAACATACCCGCATATAAAATCGGTACGAATAAAACCGCGATAATTGGAATTAATATTTTTTTACTTTTTATAATCTCTGCAAATTCTTTACTAAGCAACTTATGCCATTTCATAATTTATCCCCCTTTTTAAAAATGACCAAAATTGATTTACGGTCATTTTTACCCAAATAAAAAGGCTATATCTGTTCATACATATGCCTTATCCCCGAATTTATACTATGCACATTTTCATCTACATGATTATATTTAACCATCCTCCTTACACGATTGACCAATTTGTTCAATTAGTCATTTTTTATAATATTAAAAGGATTATCTTAATTTGACAATCCTTTTAGTAAATAAAGTTCGAATAATTCCGATATTTTTTCTTTTTCTAACGGTTCATGATTTTTTTCCCAATCAAAAATAAGTGATACGTATAGGCGAAGCATAATAAACGCTGTAATTTCTGGATCACATTTGCTAATTTCACCCTTTTCAATCGCAATTTCTAAATACGATTGAATAACAGAAACGATTTCCACATCTACTTGTTGCATCACTTCTTGTACTTCTTTCGTTCCCATATCGCGCTCTTCTTGAATTAATTTAATCATGAGCTGATGTTCTTTTCTAAATTCTAATATGCTATATAATGCTCTATGTACATTTTCAAAAAATGAAATATCTGAACGAATCGCATTTTCTGCAACTTGCTTCATCTCTGTAATTAAATTAGAAATAATTTCACCAAATAGCTCTTCTTTATTTTTGAAAAAAGTATAAATCGTTCCTTTTCCTACATTCGCTAACTTCGCAACTTGATCCATCGTCGTCGCCTTATAACCGAACGCTGAAAAAGACTTTGTTGCAGCTTCAATAATAGAACGTTTTCGATCTATCGCCACATCGTCACCTCCAAAAATGACCAATTGGATAATATAGTCAATCAGTACATCTTTGATATTACCACACGCTTACATTCTATACAAGTTCTCTTTTTTATTATTTCCAGTATAAAAAATTCCAGTCAAGTTATACCATACTGTCCATAGTGTATCAAAAAGTATACTTGTATGGAAAGCAAGAATATATTCATAATAATTGCTGGCTAGATCACACTAGAAATCTAATTAAATAGACAGTGTTCTTAAAACCAAAAGTTTAAGAACACTGTCTTTTATTTTGACATAGAAAGTAATATTTTCTCCATCTCTTTCTTAGTTAGCTCATCATCGATTATCTCTTCGTATATCTTTGTATCTCTTGTAAAAATATCATTCACTATGACAATTTGATACTCACTATTCTTACCTTGTGCTGGTACAAACATTTTGAGGCCTCTTAACTTACCCTCTCCATGAGAAGATTTATTATATACCATTCCTTTCCCATCTAAACTATAACTTTCTAGATTCTCTTCTCCAGGCATCATGTAGTGTAGTGGATCCTTATTACCACCTACATACATTCTTGACTGATAAATTGTAAAACCATATTTCCCTTTTGTATATTCTGATTTAATAACTAATTCTACATCTCTTCCAAAATATGAATCAGCCCATTCTCTTTTTAACTCATAACCTTCAGTCATATAAGTCGGCTGCTTAATTTGAAATGGTACATGATCTTTCGCTTCTTCTATAGTATATGTTAAAGACTTCTCCAGCTTATCTCCAAGCGGTTTTAATGTCTTCTCAATAGTAGCTAGTCTTTCTTGATCAGCTTTCTTCAAGCGTTCAGGTTTATATTCCTTTGTATCTCCATCATAATTCTCAGGCACATTTTTCTTAACCATTGCTTTTTTATGAATTTCTTGCGCTTCCTTAAATAATTGAACATACTGCTCAAATTCTTCTTTTGTAAAATTCTTTTCTGCCAAATACAAAAAATCTGTATTCCTTTTATATGACTTTATTGACATCCCCCATTCTCTACTTGCATTCTCCGGTGTACCTAATACTGTTTCTATCGCTTTTTCAAAAGCCGCTTTAGATTGCTTTTTTTCTACAACTTTTTCTTTCTGTCTTTCATCCCCCTCAATTACCCTTGCATTTAATAAGAATCCGCCTGCTATAGCTGCTATAGCAATGATTCCAAGTAAAGAAAGACGATAAGATTTCTTTTGGAACTTTTTAATCATAACGATTCTCCTTTTCAGTGTTCGTTTATTTCTACTTAAATTTGCTAGGCTTGGTGCTTGATAGGAATAATGTTCTAAAAGAGTAATAATTGTATGACCGTATGCAATTTGCTCCTCTTTATCTATAAAAGTAAGCGCATATGCATCACAGGCTAATTCTTGATCTTCTCGCATACAGAAATAGGCGTACCAAAGAATCGGATTGAACCAATTTAATAGGAGCAAACTGTACATAATCCAATTTACAGCTACGTCGTTTCTCTTAATATGAGCTAACTCATGGTAAAAGACATATTGTAATTGTTGCTCATTTAATACTTTCATATGTTTTTTTGATAGTAATACTTTCGGACGAAAGAAACTGAAAACAGTTGGGCTCGCAATCTTTCCTGCTAGACGTAATGAAACTGCCTTCTTCATTTTCATAGACTGCTTACAGCGATTAAACACTGTAACGACCTGTTCATCCGTAATATCCGCTTGTTTCTTTATGTAAGAATATAAACGTCTATTTGTAATAAACGTTATGACTGCTAATACGATTACCCCAGCTAGCCAAACATATAGAGCAAGTTTGTATAAAGAAAATGTAGTCTGTTGTTCCGCACTCGCGTTTACTTCAGGTTCACCATTTTTTGTCACAGTTTCAGAATTTGATTCCAATTCCACTGTATTATTGGTTTCTATGTTCACTATACTCTCAGTAGACGGCATATTTTTTGGAATAACTTCCGATACACTAGAACTATAGGAAAGTAATGAATAAATACTATAAGAGCTATCTGGTGACCATGGTAAAAGAAGTCTTATCATTAATACGATCCACAACATATATTGCCATCGGGGCGTTAACTTATTTCTAAATAGAACTTTTATACATAAGATAAATCCAACTAATATACTAGCCATAAGTGACGTTTCTATAAGCCAATCAAAGATTCGAGGAAGGTATATATTTATAAACATATCTATCATTTTTATCTATCCTTCCTCTTATTCTCCTCTGTCTTCTCGTCTAAAATACGTTTCAGTTCATTAATATCTTCTGAAGACAATTTTTCTTCTTTCAAGAAATTTACAAGTAACGGTTTAAATGCAGCACCGCAAAAACGCTGTAGCAAAGATTTCGTTTCTACTTGTAAATAATTATTTTGTGATACTAGCGGAAAATAAGCATACATGCGCCCTTTATCTTGATGGTAAGAAACGGCTTCCTTTTGTACTAACCGGTTAATTAATGTACGGATGGTTTTCGGTTTCCAGTCCATTGTATCTTCCAGTTCTTCTATAATTTCATTCGCTGTTTGTGGAGAATTCGACCACAACACTTTCATAATTTCTAATTCTGCTTCAGATATTTTAGGTAATTTATTTGTCATATTGTTTTCCACCCCTCGTATTACATTTGTAATCTACTTTTAAGATTACAAATGTAATACTTAATTGTCAACCATATTTTAGAAAAAACAACTTTTGTAAGTCTTGTATTGAAACCTTACCTGACAACACTTAAATTTCTCTTTTTCTAATAAACAAATAAAAAAACAAGAAAATCCTTACATTTAATAGTAATATAGAAAGTAGACAGATTTATAAAAATAGTGGAGGCTTTTTCAGTCATGATGCGTGCGCTTCGTTTAAATATAAGGCAAGCTTTTTGTAATCGTGTTTCTTTAATTATTATGTTTAGTGGATTAGCTCTTATTTCTATTTATCATTATTATTATGTAATTCGTTATTTAGGAGACGCAACGAATGGGGCTATAGCAACTGCATTTAAATGGATCGGGTTTCGTAATAATGAAATGGATATTTATTTATTATTAATGCCTGTTATTGCAAGTTTACCATTTAGTACGAGTTATAATTCCGATAAATCCGATGGTTTCAAAACTTTTATAAGTAAGGAAATTTCCCTATTCTCGTATTCCTTTACAAAGTATATCGTTACATTTTTCTGCGGTGGATTTCTTTATACTTTACCGTTCATTCTTTCTTTATTACTTTGCAAATTAACAATTCCAAATGGAGATCCAACCGTCGGTACTAGCATGATAAATGGCAACGGAATGTTCGCAGAGTTATATTTCTCTTCTCCCATCACTTATATTTATCTATATATTGGGATTAATTTTTTATTCGCTGGTTTAATGGCCCTCTTAGGTTTAGCAGCGTCCACATGGTCACAAAAGGATTACATGGCACTTCTATTCCCATTGGCAGTTACTTCCATTCCCTTCGTCCTGCTAAATACAATATTCCCTACAATAGGCGGAGCACCTATTCACTTATATGATCCAAAACAACCATTACACGGGATGTCACCATACATTTTACAATGTACATTTTTCTTCCTTGTCAGCTTATTTATGTACATAAAAGGATTACAACGGGACAAAAAAAGATATATGAGAAGACTTCAAAAACGAGATCGATGTAGAAAGGCTTTTCAGCCATTATAAAGTGAAACTTTAATCAGTGGGGGTTTTATCCATCCCCCACTGATTATTAGCCTTCACCAATCGGGCTTTTACGGGCAGTTATCTCCCGCCTAACTTCTTTGCTCCAACTGAATTTTGAGGTGGGAGTTTTACTGCCCGGCGAATAGCGGGATAAAAACCTAATTTCCTCACGTTATCTTGGAAATTAGGTTTTTTTATTCATTTACGGCGTACCAGCCAATCCCCACAAAATAACAACAGTCGCAAAATAAATGGCTTTAATAGCTACCACTAAACATAATGCAATAATTGCATATTTACTTAATTCTCTTCTTGCACCGATTAAAGTAAAAATAACCGCCAAACTAAACGTTATATAGGAAGTTGCGGTATTTATTAAGTAATACATACTATCTAGATTCTGTGTAAGCCCTGTTATATCGGCTACAAACTGAAGCATGACGATCATGCTAAAAAAAATTGCAAGCTGATTCATTAATTTCCCGTTTATTCGGGATACCATATGTCTACACCTCCCTGTATTAAAGAATGAATATTCAATCTATTTTATCATGAGAATTCCTAATAATGTAAAAGAACGCTTAGTATATTTCTAAGCGTTCTTTCTCGACTATTTAAGAAGCCTTCTTCAAATCAATTTGAACAAGTACTGGATCGTGGTCACTTACACGTCCATGTTCTTTCATAATGTTTGAGTTTAAGTGTACAGGGTCTACAATTGTGTGCGGTGCGATGTTATTTGTTACTAAAATATGATCTAGCACTTGTGCGTTACCTTCATGAATGTACGTGTAGCGGTTCTCTTTCGGCACTGTGTTTAACATATCTTTTAATATCGTTCCCTCTAGTGCTTCTAAAGGTTTAGAGAATTCAAAGTCATTCATATCACCTAATACAACAACTGGTGCATTTGTATTCTTTTCTTGAATACCTTGTACGACATGATTCACTTCTTGTGCTAATTGAACTCGTTTTTCTTCACTCTTTAATACGAGCGGCTGCACTTTTCCAAATGGCGTTGCATCTCCTAGTTTTGAGTTTAAGTGATTTGAAATGACAACAACGTTTTGTCCTTGGAATGTAAATTCTGCCGCTAACGGTTTACGTGTACTTTCAAATAAAGGATTTTCGTCTCCAATACGAACTACATTTTTATCTAGTAACTTCGGTACTGTCGCTAATTTCACACGAGATGGGTTATAGAAGAAACCGACGCGAATATTCGCTCCAGGTGCCCCGCCGTCTTGATTGTTGTTCGGCGCAATTTCTACATACTCATACTTCGGTCCACGAATTTCTAATACAGCATCAATGATACGTTTTGCGCTTAAAGATGCATCAGTCGTACCGTCATTGATTGCTCCATTATTATCTTGCATCTCTTGTACACCGATAATATCAGGCATTTTTAAATTATATTTAATAGAATAAGCTAACGCTTTCACTTTTTCATCTGTTGTTTCTTTTTTGTTCGCTGAGAAGTTTTCAATGTTATATGTAGCAACTGTTAACTTATCAAGACGCGGCTGAATATTTGCCCCTACTTGCTTAAATCCGCCGTCCACTACAGATGGTAATTCCGTTACTGGCGAAATGCGGAACGAACCGTAGTCATATCCTACTACGCCTGTTATATCTCCAGTGAACGTATCGCCTACTTTCGCGACATAATCACGAGGTACTTTTACAGAAAGGCGCTCTGGATTTAATTGCTCTTTATCTAATAAAGGTGTACCATACTTCGTTACTACTTTATCTCCGCCATTTTTTACTTTTACATATAAATTACCGTTTTTCTGCGGAGCGATAATTTTTGGTGTTGGCATCGTAACGCGCATACCTTCTACACTTTCATAAAAGTCGATTGCATCTTCATTTGGATCAAATAGACCGAATGCATCATTATCGATAATTTGATCAGGGATTTTTACACCGTTTTCTCCTAATACAATCGGCGCTGGTAAAGGTTGATCTTTTGCGATTACAGCAACGCGACTCGCCTTAATTTCCGTCGTCGTTAAGTCTGTTTCAAATCGCTCTGCATATCCAGGTCCAACATATTCTTCTACTTCTCCATCAACTTGGACAAGATCTCCTACTGCTACATTCGCATCTTTTTTGTATACGTAAATACCTTCAGAAGTAGCTGGATCATTATCCGGCTGATTATCTTCTATATAAAAACCATTTTTATCAAGCGCTGTGACAACGCCCTCCACACTGTTTGCTTTCTTCCCATTGTAAGGAGAAATATGTGATTTCCCTTGAATATCATGAATACGAACTGGTTCATTTGTTACGATTATAAATGAAAATGTCGAAACTGCTGAAGAAGTAAGCCCTTCTTTCTCTGCAATTGCTTTAATCACACTATTTTCATTCACTACAATTTGTCCGTTATAACGAACACTCTTGTTTGTAGGGTTAGAGCCATCTAACGTATAGTAGATTGTTGCTCCTTCTGTATTCGTTGTTAATGTTACTGCTGTTCCTTTTGCAACTTCCCCACCATTTGGTGATGCCACTACATCGCTAACGCGGTTTTGTTCTTCTCCTTGAAACTTATGAGCTGTTACTGATTTTAAACCTGGGCTACCGAAATATAACTCAAGCGTCCCTGTCAACCTAACTTTCTTCCCGATATTTTCAGGATGATCTTTCACGTTTACAGCCGTCCTCACATCACCTTTTGGTAATTGAACAGGCATGATCTTGTCTGGATTTGTTTCGTTTGGCGAATCGGCAATTGCCACGTTTGTGTCGTCAAACTTAGCCGGATCTTTCGTGTATTTAGAAGGACTTTGCGTATACCCAACGATATATCCTTCCACTATCCCCTTCGTTTTCCCTTGCTGCTTAAATACTTGAATTGCTTTTTCTACTGACATAGAAGTAGTTTCTTCCGCCTGCGCTAAAGTTCCAGTAAATGAAAGCAATAACATTAATGATAAAAAGACACTTAACAATTTCTTCACAGCCATCTCCCTCTCCCTCTCCCTATTTCATATTTTCTCAACATTTCTATCATATCAAATGATTCGTTATATAGAACTATATTTCGACAAGTTTTACACAAAATTTATTTAATTTACAAGTTTTCAAACTATAATACAAAATAACTTATATAGGTTTATTGACTAAAGGTATTTTATCCAATAAACAAAACGCCTTCAATATAATTGAAGGCGTTTTGTTTGAAATATTTTAATGTGCGACTAATTTAGTCTCCATTACTTTCTCTAAATGAAATAACACACGTTTCGCCGCTAACTCACCTTGCTCAATACAAGCCGGAAGACCAGAACCAGCGTAAGAACTACCTGCCAAATACACACCTGGCAATTCTTCCTCCATAAATGTTGTGAGCTTTTTCATTCGCTCTTTATGGCCTACTGTATATTGAGGCATGGCTTCTTTCCAGCGGCTTACAATTGTAAACTCTGGATCCTCTGTAATATCCATTGTCTTTTGTAAGTCCTCTAATACGAGCTGTACAATTTCTTCGTCAGTTTGTTCAACAATCGCTTCATCACCTGGGCGTCCGACGTAACAGCGAAGAAGCGTTTTTCCCTCTGGCGTTGTATGTGGCCATTTTTTATGTGTCCACGTACACGCTGTAATTGTATAATCACTATTTCTTGATACGACAAATCCGGTACCATCAATATCACGCTGAATTGCAGACTTTGGGAAAGCAAGTGCCACGTTTGCAACTGATGTAGACGGAATGTTACGGAAGAAACGAAACTGCTTATACTGCGCAAACATAGATGGCAATACTTTATGCGGCGTCGCAACTACAATCGCGTCTGCTTCCATTTCTTTTCCGTTACTAAGCGTAATCGTATAACTATCACCAAGTTTTGCAACCTTTTCGATACGAGTTCCCTTCATTACCATATCATTAGGAATCTTCGTTTCAAGAGATTCTACTATAGATTCTAAACCGGTTTTCACAGTTTTAAATATTCCTTTTTTCAATTCAGCCTTCTCTTGCTTTGGAGCGAGCGTACGCATACCGAGTGAAATACTACGGTGCTCCTGTTCAATTTGATAAATTTGAGGGAATGTTGACATTAAACTCATTTCATCAATATCCCCTGCATAAATACCAGATAATAATGGCTCAATTAAATTTTCAACGACTTCATTTCCAAGGCGATGCCTGAAAAACTGCCCGAGTGATTGATCAGAAACTGGTTTTGATCTAGGCATTAATAAGTCAAAACCAGCTCTTAGTTTACCAATTGGGGAGAACAATCCGGAAAATAGAAACGGCGTAATTTGCGTTGGAATTCCCATCATTGAACCGCTCGGCATTTTATGTAACCGATTGTTTACGAGAACGAACGATTGACCAGCCTTATTATTTACAAGTTCAGCATCAAGTCCTAATTCTTTCACTAATTTAGCTGCGCTCTCTTTTCTTGCTAAGAAAGAATCAGGACCGCGTTCAATTGTAAATCCATCTTTTTGAACGGTTTGAATTTTCCCGCCAAGTTTACCAGACGCTTCTATAAGCAATGCATCTATCGGCAAGTTTTTTTCACGAATTTCTTTTTGTAAGTTATACATTGTTGTCAATCCTGTGATGCCACCGCCGATGATCACAACTTTTTTCCTCAAGTAAGCTCCCCCTTTCTACTTACATTACAGATTCTTTTTTCTTTAATACAACATCTGCTAAACAGTCGATAAATGCGTCCGATGCGTTTGGCATTTCTGGACGATAATATTTCGCGCCAATTTCATCCGTTACCACTTTACACTCAAAGTCATTGTCATATAAAACTTCTAAATGTTCCGCAACAAATCCAACTGGTGCATATACGAATGAACTGTAGCCGTATTTTTCATTTAGTTCTCTCGTTAAATCTTGTACATCTGGACCAATCCAAGGATCTGGTGTATTTCCGGCACTTTGCCAACCTACTGCATAATTTGCTACTTCAGCACCACGTGCAATATAGTCAGCTGTTTCGTTTAATTGATCCGGGTATGGATCGCCGAGTGCGATAATTTTTTCTGGTAAACTATGTGCAGATACGATTAACACTGCTTTTTCACGTTCTGCTTCTGACATACCGTTATATATACCTTTCACTACATCGACCCAATACTGAATAAATTTCGGTTCTTTATACCAGCTATCGATGCCGTGAATTGTTAAGTTTCCAAGTTTTCCTGCTTCTTCTTGCGCTCGTCCTACATACGACTTCACGCTAAAAGTAGAATAGTGAGGGGCAAGAACGAGTGCAATTGCATCTTCTATTCCATCTTTATGCATAGCTTGTACTGCATCTTCAATGAACGGTTCAATATGTTTTAAACCAAGATACATGTGGTACTCTACTTCATCTTGTATTTCATTTAAACGTGTCTCTAACTTTTTAGCTTGCTCTAATGTAATAGTAGCTAAAGGAGAAATACCACCAATTGCACGGTAACGCTCTGTTAAATCTTCTAGCATTTCAGGACTTGGCTTTCTTCCTCTGCGAATATGTGTATAGTAACGTTCAATATCTTCTTCTTTATATGGCGTTCCGTATGCCATTACAAGCAAACCAATTTTCTTTTTCATACAGACAATCTCCTTTACTTCGCTAACTGTTCTTTAGAGTACTCATGAATAAATGTAGTTAAGCGTTTTAATGTATCTGGATTTACTTCTGGGAATACGCCGTGACCTAAGTTAAAGATATAACCTGGCTGCTTCATCCCTTGATCTAAAATACCTTTTACATGTTCTTCAATAACAGGCCAAGGTGCTAATAAGAATGAAGGATCCATATTTCCTTGTACCGCCTTGTGAACACCACGTGCGCGTGCTTCTTCAATCGGTAAGCGCCAATCTAAACCTACTACATCAAGCGGTAAGTCGTGCCATTCATTCACTAAATGTGCAGCACCTACGCCGTGCATAATCATTGGAACACCCATCGGGCGAACTTCTGCAAAAATACGCTCCATCGCTGGTTTAATAAATATACGGTAATCCGCTACATTTACTGCTCCAACCCAAGAATCGAAAATTTGAACCGCTTTTACTCCTGCGTTAATTTGCGCTTTTAAATATGTAATAACCATATCTGCAAGCTTATCCATTAAAGCGAACCAAGCTTTCGGCTCTGCATACATAAACGCTTTCGTATTATGATAGTTACGAGAAGGACCGCCTTCAATCATATAGCTCGCTAACGTAAATGGAGCTCCTGAAAAACCGATTAACGGTACATCTAACATTTCTGTCGTTAATAAACGAATTGTATCTAGTATGTAAGGTACATCATCTTCTGGATTGATTTCCCCTAATTTTTCTACGTCTTGTAAAGAACGGATTGGACTATCGATAACTGGACCAATGCCAGATTTAATTTCCACATCAACACCAATTGCAGGTAGTGGTGACATAATATCTTTATAAAGAATTGCTGCGTCTACGTTATATTGATCAACTGGCAACTTTGTAACGTAAGCGCACAACTCTGGATTATGTGTAATTTCAAATAAAGAATATTTCTCTTTTATCTTTCTATATTCCGGCTGTGAACGACCTGCTTGACGCATATACCATGCTGGTACATACTCTGTACGTTCCCCCCTACATGCTTTTAAAAATGTCTCATTTATAGTTCTTACCAAGACCCTAGCTCCCTTCCTTACCAATGCTTTTTCTTTAAATATGCTCTATTCCGATATTTATCTTTTTTTACTATACAGCTTGTAAAAACAAAATGCATAACATTATGTACGTTGTTCATTAAATTGACACAAACGTTCGTAAAAACGTTTACTATTTTCACAACATTCTTATTATAGCACAGAGAAAAACTACGGTTTAGCTACTTTTGACTTTTCTCCTTCACGGTTCGTTTGTGTGTTATATGGTACAACGTAAAAACTTGGTTTTGAGAATATATTAATAAACTTCTCCTCATATTTCCCCGTTCCTTTTGCCGTTCCAACGTGAGTATGAATTCCTTTTTCAACTTTATAAATCCGATACATAATTCGCTCATCAGGAAGCGGCGTCCAGCTTAGTTTCATTGCAAATAAACCGAAAGGACTAAATGCTAGTTTTGCTTCCACGTTTTGAATCTTATCTAAACGAATTGGCAGTCCAATTGTTTCAACACCTTTTGGCCTATGAAAACTCGCTTTATCTTGTATGTTTGCTTTCGTTAAAATCTTTTTAAATAACATCGTTGCAGATGCATTTCCATCTTGTAATTGATGCTCTTTATCGGTGCGGTCATAGCCAATCCAAACTGCACCTACTAAATTCGGTGTATATCCAACGAACCACATATCACGCGCACCATTGTCATCATTCGGCAATGAAGTTGTGCCTGTTTTTCCAGCTAAAGCTCCATTATATACGCCAGCTTTCGCCGTACCTTCTTTCACAACTCCTTCAAGCATCTTTGTCATATACCATGCCGTTTGCTTCGAAAAGACTTTCGTTTCAGCTTTTGATGATTCTCCAATGACCGCCCCGTGTCTATTTAATACTTTATCGATAACGTGCGGTTCAATAATATTCCCGTTTGCTAAAAAAGATCGGTACATTTTGACAAGATCAAATGGAGACACACCATTTTTCAGCCCGCCAAGTGCTGTGCTTAAACCTGAGTCTGCAATATGAACATTCCCTTTCTCTAAATATTGCTTTCCCTCATCTACCCCTAATTCATTTAATAAAGATACAGCTGGCACATTTGCTGATTCTAATACCGCATCGTACATCGTCATCTCTTTCGTATACTCATGGTTATAATTTCGAGGTTCATAACCTTCAAACGAACTTTTTTCATTCGTTAATAAAGAATATGGATTATATTTCTTCGTCTCAAGTGCAGGTCCATATACGATAAGCGGCTTTAAAACAGAACCAGGCTGCCGCTTTGCAAAAACGCGATTAAGCCCTCTCGGAACATATTCTCTTCCGCCAATCGCGGCTTTAATTCCGCCAGTCTGATTATCCATTAATAAAAATGCACCTTGCGCCCCGTTTTCTTTACCAGGGAAATTTCTCGCATCTTGAAACTGGTTATATGCTACCTTTTGAACTTTTTCATCCATCGGTACGACAAACGTATATCCTCCGCGCAGTACTTCTTGATGCGATAAACCATATAAACGCGCCGCTTCATCTATAACCATATCGATATACGGCATATATGCGAGTTCACGTTCATCTGAATTTTTATAAAGAGCGATTGTTTTCCCTTGGTAACGAACACTATCTTCCGCTGTTAAATAGCCTTGTTTATGCATAAGTGACAAAACAAGATCACGGCGCCCTTTACTCTTTTCTAGGGATAAGTACGGTGAATAGCCATTTGGCGCTTTCGGAAGCCCTGCAAGCATAGCTCCCTCTTCCACTGTTAAATCTTCTACATTTTTATTAAAATACAACTTTGCTGCCGCTTGAATACCATATGCCCCATGACCGAAATAAATATGGTTCATATACATTTCAAGAATTTGCTGCTTCGTATATTTTTGCTCTAATTGAAGAGAAATTGCGACCTCTTTCAATTTGCGCGTAAATGTTTTTTCGCGAGTTAAAAAGACGTTTTTAGCCAGTTGCTGCGTAATCGTACTACCGCCTTCTACCTTCTCTCCAGCTAACGCGTCTTTATAAAGCGCCCGAAATATAGAAGGGTAATCAATTCCTTGATGCTCATAAAAACGAGAATCTTCCACAGCAATAAATGCTTGCTGCACGTACTTTGGAATTTCTTCAATCGGCACGAGCTCTCTATTTTCTACATATAACTTCGTAATTTCTTTTCCTTTCTGGTCAACGATACGTGATGAAGAGTGGAAAACAAGCTGCTTTTCATCCATCATATAGCCACCAGTTAACACAATAAGTTTATAGAGTACAATCGCTACTACGAACGTTGCTACCCCGCCTAATAAAGTCCACTTTGCTTTCTTCATACATCGGCCTTCTTTCCAAATGATGGTACATTTATTATTTGAAAAAGAAGTATCTTTATGTATATAATCTTCGAAGTTTTTTAAGAGAATTGATATAATAGAGACAAACCATAAAGGGGGCATTAAAATGAAGGCTATTATTTCATACGAAACACCTCTAGAACAAGCACATTTCACTGCAAAAAATAACGAAAAAGATATGTTTTATAAAGAAAATACTGAAGAATCTGTAGAATCGACACTTCAGTATGACGTATTAGACGCTGTTGGAGAATTTAAAGGACAATCTGGCTACATCGTTTGTAACAATATTTCTGTAACAGACGAAGGTCGCCCTGTATTTGAAAACCGTTTTAAAAACCGTGCTGGTCTAATCGAAAATGAGCCTGGCTTCCAAGCAATCCGTGTTCTTCGCCCATTAAGTAATGATACATATGTCATCTTAACGATGTGGGAAACTGAGCAAAACTTTAAAGACTGGACAGAATCACGTTCATTCGAAAACGCTCATAAAAAACGCCCTGCACAAGCAGAGGGACAAGCTCAGGCTCAGGCGCATCCACATGCAGAACAGCAAAAAAGTATTTTCTCGCGCCCGTCGTTCGTGACTACTTTTGATGTGTTAGTTTAAGTTTCTGAGTTTAGAGACCTCGGTACATGAAATTATATTAGCGATTTTTCGAATATATCGACTTATCGACAAATGACGACACACAAAAAGGAAACACCATTACACACTGGTGTTTCCTTTTTCTTTGTACCAATTATATATGCGAAGCGCGTCTTCTTTTCGCATATGCTTCACTTCATAACCATGTCCCGCCACCGCTACAGCAGCTGTACATAACTCGTCTTTCTTTTGAAAATAAGATTGATTGTATCCGACCACTTGAATATGCCTTCTTCGCATGATCCCTGTATATTTCGCGAGACCTCGGTGCACCATTACTAACTGATTGTCTCGTATCATATATCCACCACTTTTATATCTAGCGTATGCAAGTATTGTAAATACAATAAATAGCGGTATAAGAACGAACAACGCAGTATGTTGTTTAAAATATATACTCGCACCAGCGATTGGCATAGCGAGCACAGCACTTGTAATCCAGCCCATTACGACGTAACGGCGTAATGCAGCCTTCGGTAAATGAACGATTTCCTCTTCTATTTCATATGGCAACTGTAAATAGGCAAGTAGCTGCTGTACATCTTTTTTCTTCATAAAAGGATGTAACATCACTTCATTCCCTGCCGCTTCTATACTTTGAATGACTTCCACTTCGACAGAGCAATAACCGAAAGGCTGGCGGAGAATTCCTTCTTTCACAGTAATTGCTTGAATGCGGTGGAGCTTTAAGACAAACTCTTTCTTATCAAATAACCCTTGCACAATACGAATTTCATTCCCGTTTCGCTCTATTTTAAAGTTCGCATATTTTAGCGCATAACCAGCTGTCGAAACGACCCACGAAACCGCCATTAAAATCGCGGCCATAACGATTAATTCATATACACCATTATCCATCACATACGCTTCTACTTTATTAATGAGCCATTCTGGAAGAAATTGATTAAACTCTGTGTAAATAAGAAGTAATCCAGAAAACACTAATCCGAATCTACCAGACGTAATGGAAGCTACTAAAATCTCTTTCATCGTTAACTGATAAATCGTCTTACTTTCTTCTGCCATGGGTACTTCTTCACTCGCAGCGCTTCTTTTTTTATTTAATAAGGAAATTAGTTCCTTCGCTTCATCTTCTTTAATACCAGCTAACATCACTTCCGGCTCACTACCGCCGCCCGCTACTTCTATATTTAATTTCGTAAGCCCAAGCATTTGATAAATGACATTAGAAGATGTACTAATGTTTTGCACACGATCTTTATTTAAATAACTTTCCTTCTTCACAAAAACACCGTGTTTAATATGTACAATATTATTTTCAACCCAGTACACTTTGAAATACCATTTTATAGCTGAGAAAATTGCCATAATAAATAATATGGCCAAAAGAACAAGATGTAAGAAATACCAAGGTTTTACTTCACCATCTGAACGAAATAAAACAAGAAAAATAAAAGGCAACAAAGTCGCAATTCTAATACCTAACAATATCGTAATCGGATGTTGCCTCTTATACACCCTCATCACTCACCTTCGCAAGCTCTCCAATTTGTCTTTTCAACTGCTCTGCTTCTTCTTTCGTTAAACCTGGAATACTATGAGAAGTTGCCGCTGTTGAAATATGTAATTCTGCTAAATTATACTTTCTCATAATTGGCCCTTGCTCAATCGTTACGTGCTGCACGCGAATCATCGGAATAAGTACGCGTTTTACAACGAACATTCCCTTTTGAATCTCAATCTCTTCTTCATTTAATCTGTAACTATAATAACGTTGACGTAAATTTGGAAATACAAAATAGTCAAGTGGAATGTATAGAACTGCTCCTGTCACTAACAATCCAAACAACCAGCCCCACCAGTTAAAGTTAATCATAAAAAAGAAATACGCAATTACGACTGCTAGTATAACCGCCGCCCCAATTAAAGCATGAATTCTCCACACTTTCAGCATATTAGAATGAATCTCCCTCTCTAACGGCTGCATCTCATCACTCCAATTATATGAATTTATTAATTATATATTAGTTGTTATATACAGTTTTGTAAAATTATAGTTCCTTACATTGTGTCGAGCATTTCTTTAAAATTCCCTTCATTAATCGAATACACATAAAGAAAGAAGAAGCAATAGCATCTCTTCTTTCTACAAATCATTTCTTCTATAATAGCTTTATTATTAAATATAAATTTCTTCTTTCCAACTACTAGATTTTGATTTGAACACAATTAAATTTTCACTTTCCCATTTTAATGTGCCTAAAAATCTTGAATACACCATTTCGTTACCTACCTCTTCCACCAATAATTGATCGCGAATCTTTAAACCCTTTTCATCGTACACCTCACATCGTAGTTGGAAACCTTTAACACGATGAATTCCTTTTAATATCGCTATCTTCTTACGGCTTGGGCTTTTTTTGGGTGTCTTCCCTACTAAAAATATCCCTTCATAGTTTTGTTTCACAATTTCTCCCAAAGACTCCTCGACATACTCTCTAACAATAGATGGTGAGAGAGTAGAGTTTTCTTCAAGTCCGGGGATAACATATTGATGTACTAATTTACAAAACTCATTGTATTTCTCTTCAACTGAATCACGTGTTAAAAATTCCATAAAATCGTAAGGAACATATACACAAATTTCACCTAAAGCTCTATTCACTTTATATGAAATATCAGTATTTTCATTAGCTAAACAATAGACAGTAACTTGCTCAATCTCTCCTAATCCCATTTCAAACTCGTTAATTTTCTTTGAGAAAATTAACTCAAAAATCCTAATTTCATGCACACGCAAATAATGTTTTTTAGGACGTTGTTTTTTCCAATCATAAAATTTTACTTTGAGCACTATAATTCACTCCTTTTAATAAAAAACACTATGAAAACAATGTAATTCTACAACATCATAGCCTCACACATTCATTATATTAAAAATAAAGCTAGTTTTTTATAATTTTTTTGATATAATTACTTACGGGAAACGGGAAGAATTTTGTCTTCCCTTGTGTTTTTATTTGCATCTAGTACTTTTGCTAGATGCCTTTTTTTATGCTAAAAAGGTACCCTCATATACTTTGAGGATACCTTTTTCATCAATTTAGTGCATTTCAATAATTGTACCATCTTCGAATACTTTGAATACGCCAGTAAATCCTGCTCCAGCTGCGCCTTCTATTTTATATGTCGTACGCACTCTAATTTGATAATATTTCTTTCCATTTTCTACTTGCGTATCCTCTAGCGTGTAATTATATTCTTCTTTATATTCATTTTTGATATATTCTTTAGCTTTCTCAAAAGTAAATGCATCTTGATTCTTCCCTGTCTCTACTTTTTGGTCCTTTTCTGTTACTACCTTCTGATTCTTTTCTGTCTCTGTTTTTTGGTTCTTTTCTGTTACTACCTTTTGATTTTTTTCTGTCTCTGTTTTTTGGTTCTTTTCTGTTACTGCCTTTTGATTTTTTTCTGTCTCTGCTTTTTGGTTCTTTTCTGTCGCTACCTTTTGACTCGTTACTGCATCATTTTTTTGTGCCTTCGCTGCTGTCGTTACACTCTTTGCAGTTTTTTCCTCTTCACCAATTTTAGTGATTAATCCTAAAGCCTTTTTATTATATTCTTCAAGGTTCTTGTTATCTTTTGTTTCTGAAACTACCTTATTTAACATCTCTTTCGCTTCTGCATAATTTTTCTTACTTATTAACTCTTCGCTTTTCACCAGTTGCTCTTCATACTTCTTTTTTTGTTCTAAGATCGCTACTAATGCTGTTCGTTCTTCCTTGGCTTGTTTTATAAGCGTATTATTTCCATTCTTCATGTTCTCTACTTTTCCAAATGACTTGATTGATTCTTCTACCTTTGTTTCTTCTTTTAACTTCACTGCTTCAATCATTACTTTCGTTTGTTCTACAAGCACTGTTGCATCTGAATCATCTTTTTTCTCATCTAATGCTCGTTCAAATGATGATAAAGCATTTTTATATTCTTTATTCGTTAACGCGGTCTTCCCTTCATCCATTGCTTTGTCAAAATCCCCATTACTACATCCAGCTAGCATTAAAAACGTAAGTCCAATTACCGTTAATAACTTTCTCATTTTCTCTCCCCCTATATATACCTAAAACAATAACATCATATGTATAAAAGTCTGTGTAGTAATTAGACTGAAAGTAAATATGTACTGTACATTTCATTTACTATCATTACTTAAAACTCCTAAATAGTTGGTAGTTGGTTTTTTTCTTTTAAGACAGAAAGGAATTTTAATAAAGCCCTTACTCAGAATCTTTACTACACACACTCTTATACACATAGAAAAATCATTTTTCGTTTATAGTTTGCTATTTCTTCAGCTTTAAACATTCTCAGCTAATTGGAATACAAACTATAATCTGTAACATACCGAAAAGCAACAGAAAACAAACCGTAACAAAAGTCACGATTTGTAACTCTCTTGTAACGCAAATGTAACATAAAGGTTTTAAACATACAATAGTTTTTTTTACATTATTTTCCCCTCTACATTTTAAGATCCAATAAGATTCCAACCCTAATTTCATCTCCCACCTACTATTGGACTATCGCTCTTCAAACGCTTTAAGAACGGGACTTATTTCCTAAATCATTAAAATTAATTACATAGATTGCTCTTTTTTCAACAAAACACTACGAAAACGTATAACCTTTTCCTTCCATACCTTTACACATCAAATATATATAATAAAGCTAGTTTTTATACTTTTTTTGAAATAAGCACATTCGTGAAGCGGGAAGACATTTATCTTCCCTTGTGTTTTTTATTTGCAGCTAATTCTTTTGCTAGATGCTTTTTTTATGCCAAATAAAGATAAAAAAGGTATCCTCAAATACTTTGAGGATACCTTTTCACTTTTATTATCTTTGCTGTTTTCTACCTAATACGAGTAATCCAAAACTCATCATTACAAGAAGTGCTCCCATATATGGTTCCACAGGCATTTTCTGCCCTGTCTTCGGTAATTCTTTTTCAGGTTTCTCTGGATTCATTGTTCCAGGCTTCTCTGGGTTCGTTGTTCCAGGCTTCTCTGGATTCATTGTTCCAGGCTTCTCTGGATCTGTTGTTTCCGGTTTTTCTGGATCTGTTGTTCCAGGCTTCTCTGGATCTATTGTTTCCGGTTTTTCTGGATCTGTTGTTCCAGGCTTCTCTGGATCTGTTGTTCCAGGCTTCTCTGGATCTGTTGTTCCAGGCTTCTCTGGATCTGTTGTTTCCGGTTTTTCTGGATCTGTTGTTCCAGGCTTCTCTGGATCTGTTGTTCCAGGCTTCTCTGGATCTGGTTTTTCCGGTTTTTCTGGATCTGGTTTTTCCGGTTTCTCTGGATCTGGTTTTTCTGGACCTGGTGGTGCTAAATGACTCAATTCGTTTAATACTTCTAATTGAACTGAATTTATCATTCCTTTTGTGATTTCAAATGGAATTGGATTAGTTAATTTTTCATATCCTTTTGGTGCTTCTACTTCTACAAGTGTGTAGTTACCTACAGATAGATCTGAGACTTTTGCTTTTCCTTCTTTATCTGTTGTTACTCTCGCTACTACTTTACCTTTTTCATCATGAACTTCAAACACAGCTCCTGATAATATATTCTTGCTTTCAGCAGCCATTTTTGTAATTTCCACTGAACCTTTATCTAACTGTTCATTCTCTACTTTCAATGATAAAACTTTCGTCATACCTTTTTTGATTTCAAATGATACTGGTTCTGTTAACTTCTTGTAACCTGGTAAGCCTGCTTTTTCTACTAATTTGTACTTTCCTACAGATAAGTCTGAGACTTTTGCTTTTCCATCTTTATCTGTCGTTACTTCTGTTACTACTTTGCCTGCTTCATCTTGTACTTCAAAGACTACGCCCGCTAATGCTTTTTGGCTCTCTTTATCTACTTTTGTAATTTCTACTGAACCTTTATCTAATAATTCATTCTCTACTTTTATTGATAAAACTTCTGTCATACCTTTTGTAATTTCAAATGATACTGGTTCTGTTAATTTTTTGTATCCTGGTAAGCTTTCTTTCTCTACTAATTTGTACTTTCCTACAGATAAATCTGAAATTGTTGCTTTTCCTTCTTTATCTGTCGTTACTTCTGTTACTACTTTTCCTTGCTCATCTTGCACTTCGAAAATTACGCCCGCTAATGCTTTTTGGCTCTCTTTATCTACTTTTGTAATTTCTACATTTCCCTTGTCTAACATTTCGTTTTCTACTGTTAAAGTAAGAGATTTTGTCATACCTTTTTCAATTTGGAAAGTAATCGGATCTACTAATTGCTTATATCCTTTTGGTGCTTTTACTTCTACCAACTTGTATGTTCCAACTGATAAATTAGTAACTTGTGCGTGTCCTTTTTTATCTGTCGTTATTTTAGCGACTACTTGTCCTGCTTCGTCTTGAATCTCAAATACGGCATCAGCTAAAGCATCTTTATTTTCTTTGTCTACTTTTGTAATTTCTACATTTCCTGTATCCACTAATTCATTTTCGACAGTTAATTGTAATGCTGTAACTCTACCTTTTTCAATTTCGAATAAAATTGGTTTTTCTAGTGGTTTGTATCCGGCTGGTGTTTCTACCTCCACCAACTCATACTTTCCAATAGATAAATCTGAAACGTTTGCCTTTCCATCTTTATCCGTTTTTACTTTTGTTACTACTTTCCCTTTTGAATCACGTACTTCAAATACAATACCTTCTAATGGTGCTTTACTATCTTTGTCTATTTTTGTGATTTCAACATTCCCCGTATCCACCATTTCGTTTTCTACAGTGAACGCTAGAGATTTTGTCATACCTTTTGTAATTTCAAATGGTACCGGCTTTTCTAATTTTTTGTATCCTGGTAAGCTCTCTACTTCTACCAGCTTGTACTTTCCTACAGATAAGTCTGAAACGTTTGCTTTTCCTTCCTTATCTGTTGTTACTTTTGTTACTACTTTGCCAGTTTCGTCTTGAACTTCGAAGACTACACCTGCTAACGATACCTTATTATCTTTATCTATCTTCGTTATCTCTACATTTCCCGTATCTACCATTTCATTTTCTATTTTTAATGATAGAATTTCTGTCATACCTTTTGTAATTTCAAATGATACTGGTTCTGCTAACTTCTTGTAACCTGGTAAGCCTGCTTTTTCTACTAATTTGTACTTGCCTACAGATAAGTCTGAGACGTTTGCTTTTCCACTTTTATCTGTCGTTACTTCTGTTACTACTTTGCCTTGCTCATCTTGTACTTCAAAGACTACGCCTGCTAATACTTTTTGGCTGTCTTTATCTACTTTTGTAATTTCTACTGAGCCTTTATCTAACTGCTCATTTTCTACTTTCATTGATAGGACTGTCGTCATACCTTTTTTAATTTCGAATGATACTGGTTCTGTTAATTTTTTGTATCCTGGTAAGCCTGCTTTTTCTACTAATTTGTACTTGCCTACAGATAAGTCTGAGATTTTTGCTTTTCCTTCTTTATCTGTCATTACTTCTGTTACTACTTTTCCTTGCTCATCTTGTACTTCGAAGACTACGCCTTCTAATACTTTTTGACTGTCTTTATCTACTTTTGTAATTTCTACTGAACCTTTATCTAACTTTTCGTTCTCTACTTTCAATGATAGGACTTCTGTCATACCTTTTTTAATTTCGAACGATACTGGTTTCGCTAGTTTTTTGTATCCTGGTAAGCTTTCTACCTCTACTAGCTTATATTTCCCTACTGATAAATCTGAAATTGTTGCTTTTCCATCTTTATCTGTTGTTACTTTTGTTACTACTTTATCTTTTTCATCTTGCACTTCGAAGGTTACGCCCGCTAATACTGCGCCACTTTCTTTGTCCACTTTTGTAATTTCTACTGAACCTTTATCTAACAGTTCGTTCTCTACTTTCAATGATAAAACTTTCGTCATACCTTTTTTAATTTCGAACGATACTGGCTCTGTTAGTTTTTTGTATCCCGGTAAGCCTGCTTTTTCTACTAATTTGTACTTGCCTACAGATAAGTCTGAGACGTTTGCTTTTCCATCTTTATCTGTCGTTACTTCTGTTACTACTTTGCCTGCTTCATCTTGTACTTCAAAGACTACGCCCGCTAATGCTTTTTGGCCTTCTTTATCTACTTTTGTAATTTCTACATTACCCTTGTCTAACATTTCGTTTTCTACTGTTAAAGCAAGAGATTTTGTCATACCTTTTTCAATTTGGAAAGTAATAGGATCTACTAATTGCTTATATCCTTTTGGTGCTTTTACTTCTACCAACTTGTATGTTCCAACTGATAAATTAGTAACCTGTGCGTGCCCTTTTTTATCTGTCGTTATTTTAGCGACTACTTGTCCTGCTTCGTCTTGAATCTCAAATACGGCATCAGCTAAAGCATCTTTATTTTCTTTGTCTACTTTTGTAATTTCTACATTTCCTGTATCCACTAATTCATTTTCGACAGTTAATTGTAATGCTGTAACTCTACCTTTTTCAATTTCGAATGAAATTGGTTTTTCTAGTGGTTTGTATCCGGCTGGTGTTTCTACCTCCACCAACTCATACTTTCCAATAGATAAATCTGAAGCATTTGCTTTTCCATCTTTATCCGTTGTTACTTTAGTAACTACTTTCCCTTTTGAATCACGTACTTCAAACACAACACCTTCTAATGGTGCTTTACTATCTTTGTCTATCTTTGTGATTTCTACATTCCCTGTATCTACCATTTCATTTTCTACAGTAAATGTTAAAGACTTCGTCATACCTTTTTTAATTTCAAATGACACTGGCTTTTCCAACTTTTTATAACCAGGTAAACTTTCTACCTCTACTAATTCATACTTTCCTACAGGTAAATCTGAAACATTTGCTTTTCCATCTTTATCTGTCGTTACTTTTTTCACCTCATTGCCCTTTTCATCTTGGACAACAAACGCTACTCCCGCTAACGGCGCCTTATTATCTTTATCTATCTTCGTTATCTCTACATTTCCCGTATCTACCATTTCATTTTCTATTTTTAATGATAGTACCTCGATCATGCCTTTTTTGATTTCAAATGATACTGGCTCTGTTAGTTTCTTATAGCCTGGTAAACTTTCTACTTCTACTAGTTTGTACTTTCCTACTGATAGGTCTGCAATTTTTGCTTTTCCACTTTTATCTGTTGTTAATTTCTTTATTACTTTTCCAGCTTCATCTTGCACTTCGAAGACTACACCTTCTAATGCTTTTTGGCTGTCTTTATCTACTTTTATAATTTCTACTGAGCCTTTATCTAACTGCTCATTTTCTACTTTCAGTGATAAGACTTCTGTCATACCTTTTTTAATTTCGAATGATACTGGCTCTGTTAATTTTTTGTAACCTGGTAAGCTTTCCGTCTCTACTAATTTGTATTTTCCTACTGATAAGTCTGAGACATTCGCTTTTCCATCTTTATCTGTCGTTACTTTTTTTACCACTTTTCCTTTTTCATCTTGCACTTCGAAGACTACGCCTGCTAATGCTTTTTGGCTGTCTTTATCTACTTTTGTAATTTCTAATGAGCCTTTGTCTAACTGCTCATTTTCTACTTTCAATGATAAAACTTCTGTCATACCTTTTTTAATTTCAAATGATACTGATTCTGTTAGTTTCTTGTAACCTGGTAAGCTTTTCGTCTCTACTAATTTGTACTTTCCTACTGATAGATCTGAAACGTTTGCTTTTCCATCTTTATCTGTTACTACTTTTCTTACCACTTTATCTTTCTCATCTTGGACTTCAAATTCGACACCCGCTAATACTGCGCCGCTTTCTTTGTCCACTTTTGTAATTTCTACATTACCTTTGTCTACCATTGCATTTTCTACTGTTATTGGGAATATGCCGTCCCCTGTTACATTTACTTCGAACTCTTTTTCTTTTAATTGGTATCCTTCGGGCGCTTTCGTTTCTTTTAAAATATATTTTCCTGGTGCTAACGGTTTAGAAATTGCCTTACCGTCTTTATCTGTAATAATATGTTCAACTACTACACCGTCTTTTACTACATCAAACTCTGCATTTGCTAACGCTTTACCACCATTTTCCGAATCAATTTTCTTTAATTCAATTTGACCCTTTTGCATGGTATTTTTAATTTCAATTGTTTTTGTTTCTCCAGCTTGAAGCGTAACCTCTACCGGACTTGTTAATTTTTGATATCCCTCAGGTGCTACTTTTTCATAAACTTTATACGTCCCAGGAGCTAAAGTTTGAGGTGCTGAAAAACCTTTTTCGCCTGTTTTCAGTACTGCAACAACCTTATCCTCACTATCTCGAACTTCAAATTCGGCACCTGTTAACTCTTTAGTCGGATCCTCAGCATCTATTTTATGAATAGCTACTGTACCGTCTTTTGGAGGTTCAGGCGGCGTAACCGTTACTTCATTTGATGTTAATTTCTTATCATCAAAATGTAATTCTGCTTTATTAGGAATCTTCTTATCTACGTAAGAAGATAAGTCTGCATCAGCTTTAATTTTCGCCTTAATATTCAAGTTAATTATCTGGTCTTCATATGACTTATAGTCAAAACTCTCACCGAACGTAAATGTTACTTCACTTTTTTGTTTATCTATCTTTAGTGTTCCTTTAGAAGTAATATCTTGGCCATTTTGATCATACACTTTTGCCTCTAATACTTCTAATACATCTTCTAAATCATCACTAATTACCATAGATGTGTATTTAGGAGGATCGTTTGGTATATGTGTACCAACTTGATATTGAATAGGTTGATCCATTTGCGCTAACTGCTGATTCTCTACAAGCTTACCATTCTCATCAACTATATTCTTTTCAATACTAGGTGGATTATCTTCGCTTGAACCGGTTCCTCCCCCACCACTTACGAATACTTCTCCTACTTTTTCTTCAGTTTTAATATTTTTGCCTTCTAATTTCACTGTATTTTTATGAGGCTTTGCAGCGGGATTGGTAATCTTTGTTTTATATCTTAAAATATAACCTTTTGAACTGTCTGGAAATTCAATTGTAAATCCAGTCTTCGTTGCATTAATTTTAATTTTAGATAAATCTGCTGGCTTAGCATTTGTTGGTGCATAGCCATCTTCAAATACAGCCTCTTCTAATACTAAGCTATTTGTAATTAATTCATGCCCAAGTCCTAATGTGTCTGTTAATTTAAGATCTTGCATTTCTGTTCCAGTTGCATTTACATATACCGTCCAGTCTGCAATTGAAGGATCTTCTTGATTATAAGAACCCCATTTCAATAGATTATCTGTATTGGGCTGCGGCTGCGGTCTCTCTGTCGTATTACTTACACTTACTTCTTTATTTACGATTTGACCATCAACGTTAAATTCTAATGGGATTTTTTCGACACCATCATATGCTTCTAGATTAAAGTAGAATTCTACGAATAAAGAACCTTTAATGTTATTCTTTCCATCTACATAATCACCCATAGTACACGTCAATAGACCATTTTTCATATCACATGTACCAACTATTTTTCCTTCAGCATCTTTTAAAGGAAAACTCAGATTCATAAGATCTTTTCGAAATTCTTTTGGCATATCAATTGTGAATTGATCTCCACTCTTTATCTGTTCTTTAGCTGACCACTTCACTTCTACTTTCATACCATCTGAGGCCTGATATGGTTCAGATGTCGTGCCATCAGTACGGGAAATGCTAATATCATCCACTGGACTTTTCATCACAGCAGCTTGAATAACTGGAGCCCACACATTCAGCACTGAAAATAATACTAGAAAAACTAATGAAATCATTGAAATGTGCCTTTTAGTAATTTTCACTTGCATATTTTCCTCCTTGAATATTATATTTATATAATAAAAAAGATCGTCCGGTTGCATCAAAAAGTGCAACCAGACGATCTTAGTAACCAATATATATTACCGTAGACTCTAAGCTTTGCGGCCTATCCTTTCGAATAGTGTGCTAAAAATATGTTTTATTCTTTTTTTGTTTCATTTTCCACTTGTACCAAATATTACTATACCGTCTGGACGGTTATAATTCAACACCTATACAATTGTTCTATTATTCTAATAAAAAAAATAATTCCTCGCCGGATTAAATACACCAATGGGGAATTATTTTTTATTCTATAGTTTATATATTCTATTTATAGGAAGCATTAATAAGGGCTTGAATCACTTTTTCTCTTAATTCAGGGCTTAGTCTTCCGATCCCTAAATATTCCGAATACCATAATCCATCAGCTGCTAATCTAATAATTGTGGCACAAACAGAATCCATTCCATCATTTTCTATTTTAGTTTGCAATTGCTGAAATGCTTGTTGTAATGGCTCAAGTAATTCAGGTTTTAGCATTAATGCTACCATCATACTACTACACAACTCTTCTGTTCTTTTCTCATTACTTAATCTTTCCTCTACAAAAGAACGAACCCACCTTCCTTTCTTCTCTGTGTCTTCCGTTACCTTATTATGAATAGCACCATGATACTCCTCTGTCCCTTTAAGTATCATGCCTTCTATTAAAGCTTCTTTATTTGAAAAGTGATACAATAACCCACCTTTACTTACACCTGCCTCTTTTGCTACTGCTTCTAAAGTTAACTTAGCCACTCCTTTAAATTGAACAATTTGAGAAGCGGCGGCTAAAATTTTTTGCCGTGTTATGCTCGTGTTCATTCCTTTTTAAACCCTCATTTCTACTAATTCTATCTAAATACGTATTTTATTTTTAATATTGTTGAATACTACTAGATATTTTTTATTCAATATAGGCTTCATTACATTTGAATTGTTAGTTGCTTCTTCTATTAAAAATTTCCATATCATCCAATATGATAACATTAAATACACTCCGTAGACTATACATCTATACATTTATATAAATTCCTAATATTCCCATGAATGTGAAATGCAATTTTAACGAGTCGATTTCCTATCCTTTAGTTTTCAAGCATTTTTCGACGCTGGTCTTCCTACCACCCTATCAGCTTTATTGTTTTATTTTATAAGACGGTGCCAATTCTTTAATCACTAAATAAAAAATGTTATTACTTCTCTTTCTATAAGTAATAACATTTTCTACCTATAAACCACTTAACAAATTTCTCTCCAACTAGCATCCTTCATATCTTCACTAGTCTGCTTTCTAACTGATCCAACGAAACATTCCTCGCAAGCACCAAACGCAATGAAATTTCTCTGCGCTTGTCTTAACGAGGGCTCATTTGCTCCGCCTTCAAAGTCATGATCGTTAAACTGAACAGGATCATCTTCCCAATAACATATGTTACAGATTTCATATGTACCTGGTGGTTCTTCTTCTAACGTTTTATATCCGCAGCATGGACAAGTGTATTTCATATAATCACCTTATTTCTCTTCATATGTAGTCCTGCTTACTAAAAATGTAATAGAGCAAATGACAGTTAGTCCCATAAAGTACATCATTACAACAATACGCGTATTTTCATATATTGTAGGGAACCCGTCAGATATAACTTCATAACCAAAAACAATACTTATAGCTAAGAGAATATATAAAATTAAGGATGGAATAAAATGTAGCTTTACAGGTAAAATAACACACCTAAACAATATCTCCCCAAGAAGACAGCCAACTAAAACAACAGGGATTCCAATTATCAAAGTAGCAGCCAACATGTTGGCCATAGCAATAAAAAGATTCGTAAAAATAGAAAATAGCCCTCCTTCGAAAATCCCCTTCTCATCGTATATTTGAACTATCGTCATTGAAATAAATAAGCTTAATAAAGAATGGGAATACGGAATTAAAAATTTCCTCAATCATGCTCACCTCACTTTTCCCTTCACATATATTATTCATTATTTTCTATCATTTTTACATGAAAAAATAACCCTCTATGATAAAACATAGAGGGAATAATTTCTATATAAAAACCTATACCTTATCCTGAAGTGAACCCGAAAACAGAACACATATCAAAACACCTAAACCGTCTGTTCCCTATATTCTTTAGGGGACAAGTGGTTTAGGTGTTTTATTAGAAGGTAGTACCTTCTTTTTTATAATATTCTTTTGAAATCTCTTCATAAAATGCTGCCGATGTCGCGTAGAAATAAGGTGCAGACCATAAGAAACCGATTCCTAAAGTAAGAATACTTAAAATGAACCAGCCAAGGAAACTTAAGCATAGTAAAAAGTAATCCATTTTATGTCCATTCATCATATGGCGACTTTCGGTAATCGCTTGATTCGCTGTGTATTCTGGACGATCATTCAAAATAAAATACGTCATAGAATAAGAAAATGATTTAATAATACCCGGAATAATAAGAAGTAATGTCCATAGCATCAAGTATACATACATTAGTAAATATGTTAAAAACGACTTCATAAGCTTACTTCCATCGCTAAACCATCTAAATAAATCACCAATGCGAGCACTAGTCTCACGGATTACATTTAAAACAAGATAGTAGGCGCCTATTGTTAACGGACCAATAACAAGCATTGCAATAATACTTACTGTAAGCGAATCACTTGCTTCTTCCCAACCCCAAAACATCGAGAAAACACCTGTAATTAGAAGTTCAACAGCTCCAATAAGGATTCCAAGTAATAAGGTTGCCCCTACCGCTAATCCCCATTTTCCTTTTAATGCATCAAGTGCTTCTCTTTTCAACTGACTTATCATATATAACCTCCTAATATTATTTCTATATTAGTATACCATTTATATCAAAAATTTCACGAATTTCCCTGAAATAGAAAGGTACTACCTTTTTTTCTGATACGTATTGAGAAATGTGAGCTGTATTTGCACCCATATATGAATCAAACTACTCATTTCTCCATAACAAAAAAGCCTGCCTTTCATATAGGCAAGCCATTTCATTTAATCCTCACTTATTCTCTTCTTATACCAATCCTGCATTCTCTCCGCATCTTCTACTCTCGTATGCTCTAGTTTATAATTCGATGATGCACTAGAAAACGTATACGTACATAAATCCGCTCGGCGCTGGAAATATGATTGTGTTTTTTCCATTGATTGGACGTGTCTTCTTTTGACAAGTCCTGTATGTTTTCCAATGCTACGATGCACAATTGTAATTTGCTCCCCATTTACACTGTAACCATTTGTTTTAAACGTTCCGTATCCAAGTGTAAAGATAAGGATCGCGAGTGGAATCAACGCCCACATGATGTAATACTTTTCAAAGTATATACTTATTCCAGTAAGCGGGATTGCTAGCATTGCGAAGAATATAAAACTATCAATTAAGTAACGGCGCAAGGCTGCTTTTGGTAATGAAATAATGTTTGTATTCAGTTCATATGGCAATTGTAAATGAGCGAGTAACTCTTGCACACGATCTTTTCGAATAATCGGATGCAGCGTAACTTTGTCTTTCTCTTCTCCCAATCCCTTACTTTGAATGACTTCGACTTGCACAGCACAATAACCGAACATCTGACGGAAAATACCTTCTTTTATCGTAATCCCTTGAATGCGGTGTAACTTTAGTACAAGTTCTTTCCTTTCAAGTAATCCTTGAGAAATACGCACTTCATCGTTTTTTCGATTTACTGTGAAATTACCATGTTTTAACGCGTAACCAATTGTAGATATAATCCACGAAAGGACGAGTAAAATAGCTACCATGTAAATCCAGCCGTATATATCATGATCCATTACATACGACTCTACGCTATTTTTTATCCATTTCGGAATGTACTCATCTACTTGGTGATACACGAAAAAGATTAATGAGAATAATAATCCAAATTGACCGGATGTAACAGATGCTAATAAAATTTCTTTCAAAGTTAATTTGTACTCTGTCGCTTGCTTTTCCTCTGTCATAACTTCTTTTTCTACTACTTCTTCTGATGTTTCTTCTGCTTTTACTTCTGGAGTTGGCTCATTTAGTAAGGAAATAAGCTCCTTCGCCTCATCTTCTGTAATACCAGCTAGGCTTACTTCGGCATCATCGCCTCCGCCAGCTGTTTCGATTTGAATTTTCTTTAAACCGAGCATTTGATATAACACGTTTGAACTTGTATTAATCGTTTGAACACGTTCTTTATTTAAGTAGCTCTCCTTCTTCACAAAGAGCCCTTGTTTAACATGTAATACGTTATTTTCAACCCAGTATGTTGTGTAATACCATTTTTCAAACGCTGAAAAAATAGTAAGTAAACCGAATCCAGCGGGAATTAAATACCAAAATGGGAACTTTCCATTTAAACTAAACATGAAAATAAGTAATGGTATAAAATCTGTTATTTTTAATTCTAATAACATCGTAATGGGATGCTGCCTCTTATACATCCTCATCACTCACTTTCGCTAATTCTGCGATTCTCGTTTTCAGCATTTCTGCTTCATACATCGTTAAGCCTGGAATACTATGAGAAGTTGCTGCTGTTGAAATATGTAATTCTGCTAATCCATGTTTTCTCATAATTGGCCCTTGTTCAATTGTCACGTGCTGTACACGAATCATCGGTACTAATACGCGCTTTACTACGAAAAGACCGTGCTGAATTTCAAGCTCTTCTTCATTTAATTGATAGCTATAATAACGCTGACGTAGTTTCGGGAATACAAAGTACGAAAATGGTGCTAGCGCAACTGTTAACCCAACCATCACATACAAAATCCACGCCCACCAATCAAACTTTATCATAAGGAACAGGTAAGCTAAAATGACGAGAATACCGATCCCTTCTTCAATTACAGCACGAACTTTCCACACCTTGACCATGTCAGGATGAATTTCATTTTTCAATGGATCCATGTAACCACTCCAAATCTATTAATCTAATATATGAATTGTCTCAATCTATATTTTACATAACTTTACATAAAATTGAAAATTTATTATTTATCCGTTTTTTTCTCAGGAATAAAATATCCGAACCAAAGGAGCCAAACTAAACTAATTAATGCGAGCCAACCTTTATCCGCTTGGAAAGCTTCAATCATACCTGGAATTTTATACACTCCCACAAATCCAAGGAAACCGAGCCACCAGTTTTTCTGCATTTTCATTTTTATTCCCCCTCCTTCATTACGTTTTTCACATTTCGAATCCAAATTTCTTTATATTTTAACTGGAATCCTATTAATATGTAATTACTCATATTATCAATAACGAGCGCTAACGTATGCGCGTTTTCTTCAGTTGCATGTTGTGACACAACACCAAGTTCCACACCTTTCTTTAATAAATCGTGGAATCCATTTAAGAAATCTTCTTGTATTTCAAATAAGCGTTTCTGGTACTTTTCATTTCGCGTCGCAGTTACGATGAATTCATTTATAACGCGTAATATGCCTTCTTGACCTCTATACTCCGATAACATATGTAAACCATCTGCGATTAACTTTTCTGCAAAGTTTTCTTTCGTATATTGTTCCTTATCGAAGTAACCCACGAAATAATATCCAGAAAAAATCTCTTCAAATAAAAAATCAACTAGTGCTTCTTTAGACGGAAAATGATAATAAATAGCTGGCTTTGATATGCCTACTTCTTTCGCAATCATTGAAAGACTCATCTTCTCAATGCCATGCTCTGCCATTAGTTTAAATGATGCATCTACAATGTGCTGCGATGTTTGTAAATTTTTTGTCATACTGTACCTCTTCTATTTTTACTTACCGGTCGGTAAGTAAATTGTAAAATGAAAATGAATGATTTGCAAGTTAATTAGAGTTTTAAAAGGAACTTCTTGATGAACCTAGAAAAATATAAAGTAAAAACAATGTATAACGATAAGGAGGATTTTCATATGGGATCTGGCGGTAAAGGTGGTAGCGGCGGCGGTGAAGATGGCAAAGATGGTAAGAGCGGTAGTAGTGGGCTTTTATTACTCATTCTGCTCTTTATCGTATTCATTATAATTGGAGCTAGTTATAGTGTGTTTAGCTTCTAAGAAAAGACACAATTCAGTTAGTTATAGTAGCGTAGAAAACTGAAACAGAGATTAAAATTTTCCTTCTTAAGGTTTCTTCACCAGTAAGGGCACACAAAATAGAAAGCCCCGGTTATATTTAACAGCCAGCGCTTTCTATTTTCAGTATTCTTATAATGCTTCATCTATATTTCCAACTCGCACACGTAAATCATTATTGATCATCCACAATAATATACGCTGTTCTAATTGGCCCATGTACACCTACGACAAGGTTCATTTCAATATCCGCGCTATTTGACGGACCAGAAACGAAGTTCACACAAGCCGGCAAGTTTTCTCCCGCTTTATTTTGATTATGGATCAGTTTTGTAGCTTGGGTTAATCTTGGTACAATCGTACTTTTAGGAACGATTGCAATATATGACTCCGGAAGAAGACTCACATGTCTTCCTTTTAACCCATCATTAAATAGCACAACGGTTCCTGATTCTGCCAGAGTCATATCACTGAACGTAATGCCAAGGTCAGCAGCTTTCGCAAATTTTATGTCCTCTTCTTTATGTTCTAATCCCCATGTACGAAAATGTGTTGTACCTTTATTGCTGAAACATGGCGTAAGACCATACTCATTAAAGCGCTCATCATTCGAACATATAACAGATTTGATATTCCATTCTTTTATAAAAGACCCCAATGTTTCAACAAGATTTTCCTTTGTTGTTCGCTTTACTTCTGTATGAATGACTTCGCAGTGCTCTATTAACTTTAATACAAGTTCGTCTTGCGCCAGTCCGTCAAAAACAGTCCACTGCGGGGAAAAAGACCAGTTCGGTTTTTTCACTGCTTCTGGACGTTTCCTACCAAGCTTTTCTGATAACTGGAGTAAAAATTCCTCACGATTTTGGATGGCCATCATCGTTCTCCTTTTCGTGTTTTTCAAACCACTCTCGAAACGGTTGTTTTTTCGGAACTGGAAAATCTCTCGCATCCGTCCAAGCTTTTAACGGCCCAATTCCACGCTCGATCTTATCCCCTTTTGCAAGAGGTTTTAATGCATATGGAGCGCTCTTCGCTGCAAAAGAAAATAGTCTAGGACTCTTCACCGCTTTTTCAAAACCTTTCATAGCCACGTTCCAAGCTACAGGTGATTGTTTTTCTTCTACAATGCGGCTACGATGTTTAATTAATAAGTCATGTAACGGGATTTTCACTGGACACGCTTCTGTACAAGCACCACACAGGCTAGATGCGTAAGGTAAATCCTTATATTCATCATATCCCCCTAAAAGCGGTGTCAACACAGCTCCAATTGGTCCTGGATAAATTGAGCCATATGCATGTCCACCAATATGCCTGTATACAGGACACACATTAATACATGCCGCGCAACGAATGCACTGAAGGACATTTTGGAATTCTGTTCCTACAATATCGGAACGGCCATTATCAACAATGACTAAATGAAATTCCTCAGGTCCATCTTCCCCGCCAGGCTCAGTTAACCCTGTAATATAACTTGTTAACTTTTGTCCTACAGAACTTCGGCATAGAAGTGTTACTAAAACATCAAGCTCTTCCCACGTCGGAACAATACGCTCCATCCCCATAACTGTAATCAACGTTTTTGGAAGTGTCGTAGTAAGTCTTGCATTTCCTTCGTTTGCTACGATAGAAATTGACCCAGACTCTGCAACAGCAAAGTTACATCCAGTCACCCCTATATCCGCTGCAAAAAAATCATCACGTAAATACGATCTTACAAACCTCGCCATTTCCGTAGGATCAGATGTTCCAGTGTAATTTAACTTTGTTTTAAATATTTCACAAATGTGTTCTTTATCTTTGTGAAGACACGGAACAACAATATGTGATGGAGGATCGTGGTCGTTCACTTGTAGAATAAATTCAGCAAGATCTGTTTCTAACACTTCCGCTCCAGCTTCTTCAATCGCTTCATTTAAACTAATCTCTTCCGTTACCATCGATTTTGATTTCACAATTTTTTTCGCGTTTTTCTTTTTTACAATCTCTTTTACATATTCCCTTGCGTCTTCTGCAGTCTTTGCGAAATAAACGAAACCACCGTTTTTCTCAATATTTTCACTCAGCTCATATAAATAATAATCAAGGTTTTCTAATGTATGCTTTCGAATTTCTTCTCCTAAAGCTCGCCATTCTTCCCAGTTCCCAAGACTCTCAGTAGCTTTTAATTTCTTGACTCTCAGACCATCTTGCGCTTTCCTGACAGCCTGTCGCATAAATTGATCCCCAATACCTGTTGCAGTACGCTTATGAAAGGGATCGTTCCCAATTTTCATTCCCATCTCTATATCCCCCCTTGTTTTCGATCTTCATTTAATACTTGAGCAATATGTTTTACATCAATTGGATAACCATTACGTGTTAAACGTCCTTTTATATTCATTAAGCAGCTACAATCCATCCCAATTAACAATTCCGCACCGGTTTCCATAATATGCTTTACTTTTTCTTCAACCATTTGCTCAGAGATTTCTGGCATTTTCACCGAGAATGTCCCTCCAAATCCGCAACAATCATAATTATGCGGCAATGAAACAACCTCCAGTCCCTTTACACACTTTAATAGTTTTTGCGGTGGTTCCTTAATCCCCATTAATCGGCTCATATGACAAGATGTATGAACCGTTGCTTTTTTATGAAGCTCTGCACCTAAGTCTTCTTTCCCTAATACTTCCACAAGAAATTGTGTGAATTCATATGTTTTATTTCCAAGTTCAGTAGCTTTTTTCTTCCAATCTGCTTCGCTTTCAGAAAATAAGCTAGAAAACTCGTGAACCATCATAGCGCAAGACCCCGATGGTGCCACAACATATTCTGAACTGGCAAAGGCTTCAATCATATGTTTTGCAGCTGTTTTTGTTTCTTTCACATACCCGCTATTATAAGCAGGTTGTCCGCAGCAAGTTTGAGTTTTTGGAAAATCAACTTCACACTCTAAATCTTCAAGAATTTCCACAACATCTTTCCCTACTTCTGGATAAAAAATATCTGCAACACAAGTAATAAATATTGATACTTTCATATTTTGCACCCCTAAATACAGTAAAGTAAGCTCAAGTAACTTTATCTGTATATTATTGGTAAAAAAATAAAAATATGGATAAAAATAAAAAAAAGTATCCTAAATGTGTAATTTAGGATACTTTTTGTAAAACAAATTAATTTCTATTAAGCAAGCGCATACGATAACAATTCATCGTCACTTCTCCAAGCCTTTGCAATAATTGATAATTCGCATATGCGCCGACCGGGGCACCGATGATCGGGACGAGCTGGAGCATTTTTGCTAAATCGATATAGTCTCGGTATTCTGTTTGGAACTTTTCCCAGTCCATATGATTTTCTTCTTCTGTATCCCACGTTTCAATCGCTTTCCATACTTCTTTTCGGTGATCGTCACTTGAAAAAGCAAGTTGGAAAACGTGAAGAATAAAAAGGCGCTCTTCTTTTTTACTCGTATCAAATCCGTACAATGTTGCTGCATCAAATAAAAATTTTATTTTAATAGTAAGTAATAACGGGAAATCGGCAAGGCCAAGGAGAATACCACCTGCTCCTGTTCCTGCCCCTTCTGCCGCTGCGACTTTTTTGTACTCATCCATTTTTTTACGTACTTCATCGTCTCGTCTTTGCAGTGACCAGTTCGTTTCTTTTAGCTTCGGTTTTATGAAGTTTGATCCAGCACTAATTGTTTGCACCATCATCCGAATCGTTTCTGTTAGTACCTTTTGCACTTTCGCGGGCACTAGTTGTTGCACTTTCACCTGCACTTTTTTAGAGAACCGTGTCATCATAGAAGAATCTTTCATGAATGTAGCTTTCCACTGCTCCAATTCTTTTATAACCTTCTCTTCATATGTAATCATAGGTTCATTCCTTTCAGTTTAAACGCTCAATGCGCTTTGCACCGTATTGATAAACGAAACCAATACTAAATAATATGCTTACTACAAATAAAATGCCGGTCATTATGAAATCTTTCGTCGCAAGTGCAAATATAACTGTAAATACAACGCTGCCGATAATAAGAATCGCATTTAATAAAGTAAGGAAATCTCTCTTCTTCTCGCCTCCCCCTACCGGATATAAATCAAGCCAAACTTTCATACGGTGATGTTTCCAAAGGGTTAAGAGCTGGTAGCCGATTAAGTATAAGAAAACAAGGCTTACGATAAAACGTCCATATAAAAATGGGATAAAGTAAAGAATAATTCCCCCAAGAACGAGTAAACGCATATATAATCCGAAATAGTTACCCGATCTTAAAAATGTTCTCGTATATAAGTATAAATATGTACGTTTCTCACCAATCATCGAAAGAATGAAATCAAGCCATTTCCTACGTGATACTCTCTCTTTTAACGCTGGTACATCAACGAACATATTCGCAATGCGGTACAGCAGCATCATTTTTTTACCTTCTTCAGAAATTAAATACTCCCAGTTTAGCGGCTTTCCTTTCACCTTTTGATGCATAACAGCAAGGTATAGTGCCATAAGAAAGACAATTACACCGGTAAAAATGAATGAAGTACGTTCTACAAGGACGTACACAAATAAGCCGTTTAAAATAAAGCGAATGAACCAATCTGCTTTTTGAACGCTTTGATCTGTTAAAAATGATTTTTCCCACGCTACGAATAAATTCCACGCTTTTACAATGACAAACGCGATCACAATCCATATGTAATTGGCACCTGTTTGTTTCATTTGCTGGAAATATAACGGGGCAAGCGCAGCTGCTACCATTGCGATTATGTATAACTGAATCATAAACGTAAAGAGAAATGCCTTCGTAAAGTAAGGCTTTAACTTTTCTTCAACTGGAAGCAAATACACGAGATCCGCTTCTTTTAATAACGTTTGGATGGACCCAGCTGTTAATACGAGGCCAAGTAAGACTGCCATAACAAACGCTGTCGGAAACGAAGGTGTTAACGTTTGTAACCATTGCTGGTAATAATACGCTCCTGCGCCGATGATAAATACGAAAATAAATTTCAAATGATCATTAAATACGTATTTACTATATGTACGAACTTCTTTTAGAAAGTGCCGAAATCGTTCTTTCCATAACGCTGTGCTATTCATAATCTTCTTCCTTCGTTAACGCAATATAAATATCATCAAGCGTTGCACCAGGCATATTAAACCCGGATTGAAGTTCTGATAATGTTCCCATCGCTCTCACTTCACCTTGATGCAAAATAATGAATGAATCACAATAGCGCTCTGCTGTCGCTAAAATATGTGTACTCATTAAGATGCCCGCACCACTCTTTTTCATTTGATCCATCATTTGAAGAAGTGATTGAATCGCTAACGGATCAAGCCCAACGAAAGGTTCGTCCACAATGTAAAGTGATGGTTCAACTAAAAATGCACTCATAATCATCACTTTTTGTTTCATCCCTTTTGAGAAATGAGACGGAAACCATTTCAAACGATTTTTCATGCGAAACTCTTGTAATAGTTGTCCTACGCGTTCTTCATATTGTTTTTCATCTACACCGTACGCCATCGCTGTTAATTTCAAATGCTCTTCTAACGTTAACTCATCATATAATACTGGCGTTTCTGGAATGAAGGAGAAACTAGAACGGTACGCTGTCATATCATCACGAATTGTTTTCCCATTAATTGTGACAGTTCCTTTTTTCGGCTCCATTAAACCGATGATATGTTTAATTGTCGTACTTTTCCCGGCTCCATTTAAACCGATCAAGCCAACAAGTTCGCCTTTATTAACAGAGAACGAAACATTTTGCAGTACAGGTCGTTTCGTATATCCTCCTGTAACATTTTCTACACGCAATAACTCGCTCATACGACACCACTTTCTTCATTTATATTCATTCACTTTTGTAAGAAATGTATATATTCATCTTACCAAAAATCATGGTGCACTACATAGTATCGATGCCTTCAAAAAAAATTTTAAATTTCTTGGCATATATTTTTACGAAAGCGGACATCATAATTAGTGAAGAAGGAACACATTGAAAAAGCAACCACCAATTGATGAGTACAACAACATAGTGAAGTCATCATGAAATGGGGTGTCCAAGTTGGACAATGAAATTTACACATAACCAGATAATTTGTTTCATTTTCGAAACGGGGTGTCTCCGAAAGAGCATATACTGTTTTAAAAAATAAACAATTTCATTTTAAAAAAAGATTGCAATTCATTTCACTTGAAAATGGGGTGTCTACGGCAGAAACTTTAGCCGATTTACCGTGCATTTCTTAAATAAATGAGGTGTCTGCGAACCGTAAATTATAAAAAATGCTTTTTCAATCCCTCTTCAGAAAACAGGAAGCTGAGTCAGCTTCCTGTTTTTCGTGTTTGTTCTCCTATGTAATTATGGTAAAATACGGCTAAGACTATTTGAAAGGATGAGATCGATGAATCATACAGCGGACAATTGTATTTTTTGTAAAATCATTGACGGGCAAATTCCTTGCTCAAAAGTATACGAAGATGAACATGTACTTGCATTTTTAGATATTAGTCAAGTAACAAAAGGACATACTCTTGTTATTCCGAAAGTTCACAAACAAGACATTTTTGCGTTAACGCCAGAAATCGCATCACATATTTTTGCGGTCGTTCCAAAAATCGCAAATGCAATGAAAGCAGAATTTAATCCAGTTGGTTTCAACCTACTTAACAATAACGGCGAGAAAGCTGGACAAACTGTATTCCACTTCCACCTTCATTTAATTCCACGCTACGGTGAAAACGATGGTTTCGGTGCTGTTTGGAAATCACACCAAAATGAATACACAATGGAAAATTTACAAAACATCGCAAGTACAATTGCAAATAGTGTGAAATAGTGCCACTATAATAAGAAGTAATACATAATAAGCCGATTCCTCTGGCATTTATTGTATGGCTTCTTTCTTCACAAAAAATGCCGGGGGTATGATTTTTTGTGCATAGCATGTACAAGAGAGAAAAGCTCACTTTTCTTCCCCTTGTCTTAAAGATATGCACACTTTTATACATCATGAATACGAACGAAAAATAAGGAGGTTTCCTTTTATGTCAAAAGCTAAATCCTTTATTACAGGTGTACTTTGCGGCGGAGCAGTTGCTGGACTAGCCGTTCTTTTCTCAACTCCTTCTTCTGGTAAAGCTATGCGCGGTAAGCTGAAAGAAAAAGGGACTGATATAAAAAAGACTTTAGCTGATATTACAGCTGATACAAAGTTATTAAAGCGTCAAATCGTTGAAACTGCTTCAGAAGGTAAAGAAGTATTCCAAGAACTAAAAGACGATATGCATGACACGCTTTCTAACTGGAAACAAGATATTTCTCAAAACAAACGACATATTGAAAAAGAAATTTTAGACATTCAAAAGTCAATTGAGAAACTACAAGAAGCCGTTCCAGAAAAAGCGTAAACATATTCCTGCTTAGTTTTTTGCATATAACAAATATTTTTCATACGAATTGACCTTAACACGGCATATCACATAGATATGCCGTGTTTTTATGCATTTACAATATATGTTATCCCTTAACATGTAAAGACAACACATGTATTCTTGACTCATAAAACGCTTCCATAGTTATGCATGATTTGTATAGAATGTTGTTTTTCCGAAAAATTTTCACAATTCTCACAAAAAGACTTTATTAATTTTTATTTTACTGGCATAATAGATAATAATGAAAAAAGAATGTTAAAGTGGGTGAGTAAATGAAAAGTGGAGAAAAAAATTACTCGGTAAAAGAAGCGATGATTTTCAGCCAACGTATTGCTCAATTATCGAAAGCGTTATGGAAATGCGTAGAGAAAGATTGGCAACAGTGGATTAAACCTTACGATTTAAACATTAACGAGCATCACATTTTAACCATCGCTTATCATTTAAAAGGGGCTTCTATTTCTGAGATTGCTAAGTTTGGAGTCATGCACGTATCAACGGCGTTTAACTTCTCTAAAAAGCTTGAAGAACGCGGCTATCTTGTATTCTCAAAAAAAGAAGATGATAAACGAAATACGTACATTGAAATTACAGACAAAGGGGAAGAATTACTACTTCGCTTAATGGAGGAGTATGATCCTGAAAATAATTCTGTTTTTAATGGGGCACTTGAACTTCGTAATTTTTACGGTAAGTTCCCAGAAAATATCGAACTGATTGCAATCCTGCGTAATATTTACGGACAAGACTTCATCGATATTTTTGAGAAATCATTAGAAGATATCGAGGAGAACTTTACGGAATCCGATCAAAAGTTAGTTAAGAAATAATCTATTTATTTTTTCGCAATCATGCGTAAGAATTCATTCATAAGTGGCTTAAATAAACCTTGTTTTGCTAGCGCTTCCGCAGTTTCGTGTACTTCGAGCTGATGTGGAAGCGCTTTTTCAAATTGATCTAATAGCGCATCAAACAATAGAAGGCCTTCTGCTTTCTCCACTACATATTGTTCGTTCAGCTTTTCACAAAGTTTTAGTATACGTTCAATGTCTTTTTTACGAGCTTTTTTCTTTATGATTAAAGAATAAAATGGACACTTTTCTTCATCAATCATTTTAAATAGTAGGTCTACGTAGTATTCAGCTTGTTCTAGTCTTCTTACAACGTCCATTTTCTCCCTCGCTTCCTAACACAAAGTCTTCTATTTCTGAATTTTGTAACACGAACAAAATATCGTATGATACAATATATAAAGTATATGTATTTTAGCCAAAAGGAGGTCTCGCCTCATGACTCTTATAACCGTTGTTTTTGTTGCATTCGCACTTCTTGTTATATTTTACACGAATTTCATGACACATACACTGTGTGAGCGAAAACAAATATCTGCGAGCCGCCAGCCCGGTGTCTTTCGAGTTATTAATGTATGTATTACCATTCTATTAATTTCTAGTTATGTAGAAATTATATTTCATGGAAAGTGAGGAAGGAAGCCCCTTCCTCATTTTTTTCCTCTATAAGCAAATTATACCTACTATAACTAATAAAATAAACAGTACAAGTAATAAAATAAGTTTTGAATTCATCCCCCATCCCCTCCTCTTTTCTGTATATGCGACATCCGCCCAATATGGTACCCTTTCAAAATCTGACACAAACTGGTTAAAATTTCTTTATCAATAGGAAAACCCGTCGAAATATGATATATTAAATTTTGTACATATTGCTTATACTATGAAATAAACGACACGCATCTAAACTTTATCCTAAAGCCTCGGTAAGCCCTGTTAAGCGTGCTTTTACATATAAAAAAAGCAAAGACATCAGTGAGACTTAATCAGGTTCTTATGAACGAAAATAACCTATCATAAGGCGTTTCTTCATTCGTATGGGATAAATTAAAAATACATAATAGTAGGAGTGTTTATTGAATGAAGAAAGCTATGCTTGCCTTAGCCGCAACAAGTGTAATCGCATTATCAGCATGTGGAACATCATCATCAGACAAAATTGTTACATCTAAAGCTGGTGACATCACTAAAGAAGAGTTCTACAATCAAATGAAGACACAAGCTGGTAAACAAGTACTAAATAACATGGTTATGGAAAAAGTACTTATTAAAAACTACAAAGTCGATGAAAAAGAAGTAGACAAAAAGTTCGATGAAATGAAAAAGCAAGTCGGTGACCAATTCGATACACTAATGAAACAACAAGGCCTTAAAGAAGAAACAGTTAAAAATGGCGTTCGCGCTTCATTAGCTCAAGAACAAGCGATTGAAAAAGCAATTACTGATAAAGACTTAAAAGCAAAATTTGAGGACTATAAGCAAGAAATTAAAGCAAGCCATATTCTTGTAAAAGATGAAGAGACTGCTAAAAAAGTGAAAGAAGAACTTGCACAAGGTAAATCTTTCGAAGAGTTAGCGAAAAAGTACTCTGAAGATCCAGGTTCAAAAGAAAAAGGTGGCGACTTAGGATTCTTCGGACCAGATAAAATGGTAAAAGAATTCGATGAAGCTGCTCGTAAGCTGAAAAAAGATGAAGTAAGTGAACCAGTAAAAACACAGCATGGTTACCATATCATTAAAGTAACTGAGACTCATGCTGACGCAACTTTCGATAAAGCAAAAGCTGACATCAAAAAAGAAGTAGTTCAAGAAAAAACACAAGATGCTCAATTTATGAATGATCTTATGATGAAAGAAATCAAAAAAGCTGACGTAAAAGTTGACGATAAAGATTTGAAAGATCTTTTCGAAGAGCCAAAAGCTGACGCTAAAAAAGACGAAAAGAAATAATGAAGTGAAAAAAGCTTGGGTAGCCCCAAGCTTTTTTATTTTGTAGTAGTTTTTTACCGATAAATCGATATACTCCCCCATCTTACTCCATTCAACACAAAAAAACCTTGATTTCGTACAGCACGAAACCAAGGTTTATCTTATTATCATTGATTAAATTAAAAAACTATGTTAAATTAGTACAGAAACGCATTCGCTAAAAATAAAAGAATGTATTTATCCGTATCTTAATTGTACACCAAAACACATCTTCAGTCAACCTCTATTTTTCACTTTTAAAGGAGTGCTTACGTATGAACAAAAAACTTGATCAAGAGCAAAAACGATTGGATAACGTAATAGAAACGATTACGGAGCAAATTGATAAACTGGAAAGCGAAACTGGCAGACGCCGGGCAGAAGTAATTAACATTCGTAAACACTTTTGGGATGATGTAAAAGTTAATACTGATACTTTTGACGATTATCTTGAAACAGTTATCAACTTAAGACAACAAGCTCAGTCACTAGCCGTAACACAAATTACCCATAAGCACACCTTTAATCGACTTGCCGCACTACGCCGTATGCATAAAGCACCTTACTTCGGACGAATTGATTTCAAAGAAGAAGGAGAAATTGGTGCAGAACAAATTTATATCGGCGTTGCTACACTTACCGATGCAAGCGGAGAAAACTTTCTTATATACGATTGGCGCGCACCAATTTCAAGTGTTTACTACGATTATCCACCAGGACCGGCTGAATACAGCACACCAGGAGGCGTAATCTGCGGTAATGTGGAGAAGAAATTACAATATATAATTCAGAATGGCGAGATTGATTCAATGTTCGATACGAGCCTCACAATTGGCGATGAAATTCTGCAACAAGCGCTCGGAAAAGGAACAAACAAACATATGCAAAGTATCGTTGCTACTATTCAGCGCGAGCAAAATGAAATTATCCGTCACGATGAAGGGCGACTACTTATCGTTCAAGGAGCTGCTGGTAGCGGTAAAACGTCAGCTGCCCTGCAGCGAATCGCCTACTTACTATATAAATATCGCGAATGGCTAAAAGCAGATCAAATCATTCTCTTCTCCCCTAACTCCATGTTCAACAGCTACGTATCTAACGTACTGCCAGAACTCGGTGAAGAGAATATGCAGCAAGTTACATTCCAAGAATATTTAAACCATAGACTAAGTAAGTCATTTGACGTTGAGGATCCTTACGAGCAATTAGAATATATGCTAACTGAAACGAATAGCGCAAATTATAAAACTCGAAATGCGAGCATTCGATTTAAAGCATCTACTCAATTTTTCGAGATGATTAGAGCGTACAGACAATCTCTTGAATCTTCAGGCATGCTATTTAGAGGAATGAAATTTAGAGGAAAACTGATTGCCTCTGCTAAAGAAATTACAGAGCAATTTTATAATACTGATTCCTCCCTCCGCTTCCATAATAGAATCGAGAAGTTAACGGATTGGCTAAATAAACAAATAGACACAATTGAAAAAACAGAACTGAAAAAGCCTTGGGTAGAAGAAGAAATTGAACTACTTAGTAAAGATGAGTATCAAAAAGCTTATAAATACTTACAGAAAAAAGGCGAGTTTGATGACAACTCCTTTAATGATTATGAAAAAGAAACGAAAGTACTCGGTCGTATGATTGTCCGTAAAAAATTAAAACCGTTACGTAAAGGCGTTCAAACACTACGTTTTATCAATTTTACAGGCATATATAAACAACTCTTCACAGATGCATCATGGGTTACTGGAGAAAAGCCTAAAGAATGGGACGAAATTTGCTCATTAACTGTGAACATGCTTGATGAAGGAAAGCTACATTACGAGGATGCGACTCCATTTTTACTTTTAAAAGAATTAATTGAAGGCTTCCAAACGAACAGATCAATTAAACACGTACTCGTAGACGAAGCACAAGATTATTCTCCGTTTCAGTTCGAGTTTTTAAAACGTCTCTTCCCTGCCGCAAAAATGACAGTGCTCGGAGACTTTAACCAAGCAATATTTGCCCATGCGAGTGAAGCAGTGAATTTCAATACACTTACTAGCTTATACGGACCAGATGAAACAAACGGCATCAACTTAACTCGTAGCTATCGCTCAACAAAACCGATTATTGAATTCACACGCTATCTCGTACCGGAAGGAAAGAATATTAACGCCTTTGAACGTGACGGCGAGAAACCTACAGTGACTAAAGTTTCTGATTACAGCGAACTGCATGATCGTATCACTTCTAAAGTTGCTGAACTACAAAAACAACAGCACAATACGATCGCAATTATATGTAAATCCGCAGCTGAAAGTGCCGCTGCATACGAGGCACTCAGTCATATCGAGAATATTAAACTTGTGAAAAGTAACTCAGCCGAGTACGAGCAAGGCATCGTCGTTATCCCTGCTTATTTAGCAAAGGGTATCGAATTTGATGCTGTCATTATTTACGATGCTTCTAAAGATGTGTACAGTGATGAAAGCCTACGTAGATTGTTCTACACTGCTTGTACGCGCGCGATGCATGATTTACAGCTTTATAGCGTTGGTGAGGTTAGTCCTTTTGTAACAGGGGCTGCTTCGGAAAGTTTTGAACTTGTAACGAAAACACCTTGATCATCATCAAGGTGTTTTTTTCATTCTAAATGACATATCTTTACGTCGATATACACTCAGCACAATCCCCATTAAAAGCGCATGAAATAAAGTTGGTGTTAATCCATAACTAATAAAAGGTAATGATATAGAAGCAATCGGTAATAATCCTATGATCATGCCAACGTTATAAATGAACTGGACTACAAAAAGAGTCACTCCGCCAACGAGAAGCAATTTACCATAACCATCATTTATTTTATAAGATATGACCATTATCCTTGCTACAAAAAGAGAAAGAATCAAGACAAGGATTAGCGCAAGCACATATCCATAATAATAAGTCAAACTAGCAAATACAAAATCAGTATGTGCAGCAGGGATAGACTTTACATTTCCATATGTACCAAACCAACCTGCTGACGACATTACCTCTTTTAAACGCATATACATAAATCCTGGACCATCCGCATTACGCTCTGGACTTAAATACCCTAAAATTCTGGCCATCCGGTATTCTTTTACTGAGGACCAGGAATAGAATACTCTGATAATAAATAAACAAATTGGTACAATTGTAATAATCAATGCCTTTTTCTTTCCTAACTTACTCCACCAAAGCATAACGAATACCATCGTGACATAGATGAAAATTGGCGCAAGAACCGATACAGTTAAAAATAAATACAAAGAAAATAAGTACAAAATCAGAAGGTGCCTTACCTTTAATCTACTGTTATTAAAAAAAGAAGCCCAAGCTAACAGAAAGAATGGTACTGCCATTAAACATCCAATTTTGATGGGACCAATTTGTATTAACGCTTCTCCATTCATGAAAGCATTCGGAAAACATTTTATCATTAACAGAATAAGTGCTCCGATTGTATAAAACAGCCATCCAAGTCTCTCTAATTTCCGATAATCAATCAGCATCATCCCAAAAGCTGTTGCAATGCCGAGAATAACAAAAATCACCTTTTTTATTAGTAAATCATTCGTATGTCCAAGAGCTACTAGTGGCAAAAACCCTAATCCCATAGCAATCACTAATAAACTAATAATGAACCAATCAATCTTCGGCTTATGAAGTTTGTTAAGTTCCCTGCCAAGCTTGATCGGACTTCCCATTTGTTCAACAGCCTTATTTTCAGCAACTTCCTCACTTAATCCTTTTTCTGTCCATGTGTTCTTCGCCTGTTTTAAGTGAAAGTCTAGTTCAGTTGCTACAAAGCTCTTTGCTTCTTTTGATTTAATATGATTCGTAACTTCGCTTACAAAACGCTCCCCTTTTTTATTCAATTTCGCCTCACTCCTGTACTAAGCCTTTTAATATAAATTGTACCTTCGTAGCATTTTTTTCTGCCTTTCGCAGCATCTTTCTTCCCTTATCATTTAATTGATAATATTTCGCTCCAGAATGATCCCAACTTGATTGGATAAAACGATTCTGTTCTAGACGATGTAATACGGTATATAAAAACCCTTCATTTCCTTCGAATTTCCGAATCCCTCTCCCTCTTAGTAACTGTGACAATTCGTATCCTGTTTTTTCATGACTGAGGAGTTGTAAAATCGCTAAAGAGATGTCCTCTTCCTTTTCGTTTGAAGCATTGATTTTTTCTCGCACCTGCTTTCGATGTTGATCAGAAAAACTCAAATGTTTAAACGTTGTATTCTCCATTGATTTTCGCAGGCCTTTTAATTGATCTTCCATTTGATTATTCCTCCAATCCTTTCTTCAAAAGCTCCTTCGCTTTTTTCAGTCTCGTTTTTATCGTGTTTTCTTTCACTTCTATTACAATAGCAATCTCTTTAATTGATAGTTCTTCATAATAAAATAGATAAATGACTTCTCGATATTTTATCGGTAAATTCATTACTGCAGAAGCCAGTTCACGGTCCTTCGCATTTTGAATAACAGTTTGTTCGACACTATCATTTTGAACCCTAATATAAGCAGCTTCATCCTCTGTCACGATCACCTTTTTGTTATACCAACTTTTTATGTGGTCCTTACATTGATTAATCGCAATTCTCCATAACCACGTTTTCACATTCGATTTCCCTTTGTATGTATGAAGAGATTTATAACATTTCACAAATATATCTTGCGTTAAATCCTCAGCGACTTCTTTATTATTCACATATGAATACACAAGCTGTAAGACTTCTTGTCCATACTTGTTCATTATTTCATCGATAAGGAGTTCCTTATCTTCTATTTCAAACGCTTCTACCGTTAATTCATCCACATCATTTCCTCCTTCCCATTTATTAGACGACGCACTGTATGGAAAAGTTTTATAAATTCATAAAAAAAACGGTTGGAAATGTCCATACCGTTTTGTTCATCCTCTACTATTTAATTTTTTCTAAAACAAAACTTTTAATATTCCCCGCACTTTTTATAGCTTGCGATACGTCTGTTTTATTAAGTTCTTCAAAATAAGGATATCTGACTTCAATCGCATAACTATTTAACTCTGCACAATCATCTATTAAATCATTGAACTCCATATTAAATTCAGCACATTCCTTTACTAACAGCAATGAATTATGCGTTTTAGACGGATGAGTTCCTTTAAACGTTAAATACCCCTTTAGATATTTCTCAGCACACTGTTGACAATGATAACAGATAATTGCAAAATTAATAGGTATTAAAGACAATAAATGATTAGAAGCTCTAAGATCTGAATCTGCAATTTCAAACCATAAATTTGCCTCACTGAAATTTTTCATACAATACCTTACCTTCTTCAGCAATCTTGTATTCCATTGTTACAGGATTACCAGAACGCTCATTAAATTCTTCAGAACCGTAAACAAGTAAATCGACTGGTGTTTTCATTACATCGAATATACTTAAATTCAATTTCTTTAAGGCTTCTCTTTTCCTCTTACCAATACCATCAACCACTACACACAAATCAAAATCACTATCCTCATTAGGCATACCGTAAGCATGAGACCCAAATAAAATAATTTTATTAACATCAGAAAGAGAGGAAGTCATTTTATCTACTAATTGATTTAACTCTTTTTGAACATTAGTATTCATTCCATTCACCTCTTTAAATTAATCCTGCTCAATAAATCCTAACTGTAGAAGCAAATTAATAAATTGATTCATTTCAACTCCAATACACTACTACAATTGTTAAGTTATTCAAACGGTATAATAATACTTATTATACCTTTCGTATTCATATCCTGTTAAGCAACAAAAATCTACACTCAGTTAATTTCAGTACACTCTATACAAATATAATAAAACAAAAAACCGCACGAGGGCTCTCCCTCACGCGGTTTATTTTTAAGCTAACGCAGCTGCCTGCTCTTGTTGATCTACAGGAATTACAGCGTCTGTTAATGCTTTTTCTAATTCAGCTGTGTATTTCATTTGCTCTTCTTTGCTCCAGCCTAGTTTCGCAGCCATGTAGTTGATTACTGCTTCTTTCCACTCATATACCCAGTGGATGTTGAAGAATACAGCGCCTCTGCGGCGTACGAAGAAGTCAACTGGTTTCGCTGTCATTTCGTAATCCATTGCGTATACAAGCGGGATTAGAACGTCTAGCGGCATGTTGTATTCTTTCGCTTCGTCTTTATGTTTTTTCGCTAAGTCAAACAGTACGTCAACGTTAGAGCCGTAGAATTTCGCGAATTTTTCCGCTTGTGCTGTCGTTAAACCATATTTCGTACCTTCGCCTGCTTTTTTCGCAACAAATGCTGGGAATCCGTGTGAACCACTTACATGACCACCAGAGATTGGCATATGTTTCGTATCGCTCTTCTTATATGCGCTATGGCCTTCTTTTTGTAATAGATTCGTTACGTAGTCTACTACCATTTCAGCCATTTTGCGGTATCCTGTTAATTTACCGCCCGCGATTGTAATTAAACCAGATTCAGAAGTCCAAATTTCATCTTTACGAGAAATTTCAGATGCATTCTTACCTTCTTCATAAATTAGCGGACGTACACCCGCCCAGCTTGATTCCACATCTTTTTCTGTAATTTTCACGCTTGGGAACATGTAATTAATCGCATTAATGATATATGTGCGATCTTCTGTTGTCATGTGCGGTACAGCTGCGTCTTTATCATAGAACGTATCTGTTGTACCTACGTACGTTTTTCCTTCGCGAGGAATCGCGAACACCATACGTTTATCTGGTGTATCAAAGTAAATTGCTTGCCCTAATGGGAAACGTTTTTGGTCAATTACTAAATGCACACCTTTTGATAACTGAAGTACTTTCCCTTTTTTAGAGTTATCTTTTTCACGAAGTGTATCTACCCAAGGACCAGCTGCGTTTACAATTTTCTTACCGTAAACTTCATACACTTCTCCGTCTAGTAAATCGATTACACGTACACCGCATACTTTTCCATCTTTATATAAGAAACTGTCTACTTTTGCGTAGTTAACAGCTTTCGCACCATGTTCAATCGCTTCTTTCATTACTTCAATTGTAAGACGCGCATCGTCTGTACGATATTCTACGTAGTAACCGCCGCCTTTTAATCCTTCTTGTTTTACAAGAGGCTCTTTATTTAGCGTTTCTTCACGGTTAAACATCTTTCTGCGCTCGCTTCGTTTTACACCTGCTAGAAAGTCGTATACACGAAGACCAATTGATGTACTGAATGACCCGAACGTGCCGCCTGTATGGAACGGAAGTAACATCCACTCCGGTGTTGTTACATGGGGACCGTTCTCATATACGATCGCACGCTCTTTCCCCACCTCTGCTACCATTTTCACTTCAAGTTGTTTTAAATAACGTAAACCACCGTGTACAAGTTTCGTTGAACGACTTGATGTACCTGCTGCAAAGTCCTGCATTTCAAACACAATCGTTGATAAACCGCGTGTTGCCCCATCTAATGCAATACCAGAACCAGTAATACCTCCACCAATTACGATCACATCTAACTCTTGTTTATTTACTCCATTTAATACGTCTTTACGTTGTTTACTTGAAAATTTCATGGTAATTCCTCCCTTTGATAACGAAAAAAGAGACCACAAGCTCCGCTATAGATTTCGCCTCTATAGCGTGTTGTGGTCTCTCCAAATCTCCTACCGAATTATTAACTTGTCATCATTATAACACTGTTTATGATTATTTGAAAGCTTTAGTTGCTTCAATTGCTTTTTTCCATCCAGCATATAGCTCTTCGCTTGTTTCCGCTTCCATCGTTGGTTCAAAGCGTTTGTCCATATGCCACTGTGCTTTAATTTCATCTTGGTTTTTCCAGTATCCAACCGCAAGACCAGCTAAGTATGCTGCACCTAAAGCTGTCGTTTCATTGATCACTGGACGCTCTACAGGAACGTCTAAAATATCACTTTGGAACTTCATTAAGAAGTTATTCTTAACTGCCCCGCCATCAACGCGTAATGTATTTAGTTCAATACCTGAATCTGCTTCCATTGCGCATAGTACATCTTTCGTTTGGTATGCTAAAGATTCTAGCGTTGCACGAATGAAATGCTCTTTCGTCGTACCGCGTGTTACACCAAACATAGCGCCGCGTACTTCACTATCCCAATACGGTGTACCTAGTCCTACGAATGCCGGTACTATGTATACACCTTCAGTTGATTCAACACGGCTAGCGTACACTTCGCTCTCGCTCGCATCTTTAAACATACGCAGTCCGTCACGTAACCACTGAATTGCAGAACCAGCTACGAAAATACTTCCTTCTAATGCGTAATTCACTTTACCATCTAAACCCCATGCAATTGTTGTTAATAGGCCATGCTCAGAAGCTACTGCTTTTTCGCCTGTGTTCATTAACATGAAACAACCAGTTCCGTAAGTGTTCTTCGCCATACCTTCACCGAAACAAGCTTGTCCAAATAATGCTGCTTGCTGGTCACCAGCTACACCTGCGATCGGTACATTTTGACCGAAGAAGTGATAATCAATTGTTTCTCCATATATTTCAGATGATTGACGTACTTCTGGAAGCATGCTCTTTGGTACTGTTAACATGTCTAGAAGCTCATCATCCCACTGTAAGTCGTGAATGTTAAACATTAATGTGCGTGATGCATTTGAGTAATCTGTTATGTGTGCTTTCCCGCCAGACAATTTCCATACAAGCCATGTATCAATTGTTCCGAATAATAACTCGCCGTTTTCTGCTTTTTCTCTTGCACCTTCAACGTTATCTAAAATCCATTTTACTTTCGTACCAGAGAAGTATGCATCAATTAAAAGACCTGTTTTTTCGCGAACCATCTCGCTATAACCTTTTTCTTTTAACTCATCACAAATTTCAACTGTTTGACGAGATTGCCATACGATTGCGTTATAAATTGGTTTTCCAGTCGTTTTATCCCATACAACCGCTGTTTCACGTTGGTTCGTAATACCGATACCAGCGATTTGTTCTGGCTTCACATCTGCTTCGCTTAAGCAAGTTGCGATAACTGCTAAAATAGATCCCCAAATTTCTTGTGCATTATGCTCAACCCAGCCTGGCTTTGGAAAATGTTGTGTAAACTCTTTTTGAGCTGAATGAACGATTTTTCCTTCTTTATTGAAAAGAATTGCGCGTGAGCTTGTTGTTCCTTGGTCTAATGAAAGAATATATTTTTTCATATCAGTTTCCCCCTATGCTACTTTTCTACTATTTGTAGTAGCTTCACTTTTTTTACTTGTCATATAAGAGATTGCTAGTACAATCACAGTTGTAATAATCACATAAATAAGTGCTGAATTTTGTTTTCCTTCAAATACAACTTGATGGAATAATCCTGCAAGTGATCCACCTAAAATTGGACCAACTACTGGGATCCATGCATACTTCCAGTTTGAACCGCCCTTTCCTGCAATCGGAAGGAAGAAGTGTGCAATACGCGGACCTAAATCACGAGCTGGGTTGATTGCGTATCCTGTTGTTCCACCTAATGATAAACCAATACTTACAATTAAGAAACCAACGATAAATGGATTTAAACCATCTGCAAATTTATTTGCTCCAATTGCTAATATACCAAATACTAAAACGAATGTTCCAATCATTTCACTTAAAAGGTTTGTAAATGTGTTCGGAATTGCTGGACCTGTTGCAAATACACCTAACTTTGTTCCTGGATCTTCTGTTTCTTTCCAGTGTGGTAAGTAATGTAAATATACAAGAACTGCCCCGATAATTGCCCCAATCATTTGTGCTGCGATATACATAGGTACATCACTCCATGGGAACGCTCCCTTAAACGCAAGTCCTATCGTTAAAGCCGGATTCAAATGTGCCCCACTAATTGATCCAACTGCATACGCTGCCATAGCAACCGCTAGACCCCAACCCATTGTAATTACAATCCAACCAGAATCTTTCGCAAACGATTTCTTTAAACTTACACCAGCGCAAACACCGCCACCAAGTAAGATTAACAATGCAGTCCCTATTAATTCCCCTAAAAATGCTGACATAAAATCCCTCCACAATCAATTTAAATGCTTTCGAAAAGTGATAGAGGTAAAATGAATGGCCATTCGTTTTTTTCAAAAGAAAAAGATCCACAGCTTACATGCTTCTATATAATATATATAGAAACAATAAAATGTGGATCTCTTCTTTTCTCCGTCACGTTTATTAACTTGTCTATAATGTTAACCCTTAATGAAAGCGGTGTCAACAGAATTTTTTCACATTTTCGTCACTTTTTTTGGTAATGTTTCCATAGTTCTTTTTTCGATGTCGTAATTGCTGTCGCACCAGCATTTAACGCTCTTTCAACGTCTTCTACCGTTCGAATAAAACCACCTGCTAAAATTGGTACACCTGTACGCTCTTTCACCTCAGCAATGACACCCGTTAACGCACCAGGAAGCACCTCTATATAATCCGGCTTCGTCTTTTCTAGCAAATTACAGCTCTTTTCCATTGCGCTAGAATCAATTAAAAAGATGCGTTGAATGGAGACGACACCTTTTTGCTTCGCCTTCATAATTACGCTCGCCTTTGTCGATAATAACCCGTACGGTTTATATTCTTGGCATAAAAACTCCGTCGCATGCCCATCACTTTGTAATCCATGGATCAAATCCACATGTAAAAATACTTTTTTATTATGCTGCTTCGCGAGCGACACAACACTCTTCAATTGACCGACATGAATATCTAAAATAACAATATACTCATACGAACTATGTAATAGCTTCTCCAAATCTTTAATTTGCCTCACTGCCGGCAAAATCTTTTGCTCATGAAATTCCATTCTAAACGTCCCCTTCCTATCTATCCTTTATAGTACACAATTTGGGTGAAAAGAACAGCTAGTGTAGGGGATTTCTTACAAATCTTTCTCTTATCTATATATTTTCTTCAACTTATCAGAAACCGTACCACCTATAATCATTAATAGGAGCGGTAAAAAATTCATTACATATGGTGCATCTGCGACAATTGTAATGCTTGCTCCTGCAAACTTATTTAACGCCCATACAACGATTTTTGTAATAAATAAAAATACGCCCATCATAAATAGACTATCGAAAAACACCTTCCATTTCGGATACGCTAATTGCTTACTATCCTCAATTACTTTTTGCGTCAACTCTTCATCACTCCTCAATAACTCATCAATTGTAATACCGAACAGATCACTTAAATGAATAATAATTTCAATGCTCGGATAGTTCTTTCCCGTCTCCCATTTCGAAACAGACTGCCTACTTACATGAATTTTTTCAGCCAAATCATTTTGCGACCAATTTCTTTTTTCCCTTTCTTCTTTTAAACGTTCACTAAAAATCATACTGTGTTTATCACCTCTCTATGTCTAGTATGGTCAAATAAATGATGAAGAGTAAAGCTAGTTATCGTTGCATAGGTTGTGCAACTTGTGCGTTACATCTAAAAATGACGCTATGTATCATGTCGATTTCATATGCTTTTCTTCTATAATAATTTCCCGAACAATAATCGTGCTTCTTAACATTGTCGCTTTGTGTCAGTAAGTCGATATATTGAAAAAATCGTTGATATATTTTAGGAAATAAAAAAAGTGGATAACAATACGTTATCCACTCTCCCCTAATTATAATAAAACCGAATCCTTATCATTCTCCAAAAAGAAAATCGTTTTGTTGATTTCTCAACTTATACTAATATGGATAGCGCCAGGGAAATTAATGAAGAAATACAATTAGAACTAACAAAAAACCCTGTAAAATTTATTACAGAGTTTTTTGCCAACTATTTATTGTTTTGCATAACGAATACGAACGTTATCGTCCATATGATAAATTTGTAATGTGTTTCCATCATAGTTTTGTAATTTATACATCATACTATCATTTGTTAGCTTTACTTCTTGACCGTCTTTAACTGCTTTTGTTACTTTTAAAGATAACTGGAATGATGGAACATCTACCGCATATGTTCCTGTTAAGTAGTTATCTTTATTCGGATAAGAACCGTTCGCATAGGACTCAAATGTTTTATCACCTTTTAGTACTAACGTAGTTTTTATGCCACTACCGTAATCAATACCCCAGTTACCAATAATCTCAGTCCCATCTTTGATGTTCTTCTCCATGTTTCCATAACTAATTCCTAACTCTTCACTTGTACCAACTGTACCTACAAATACCCCCGTTTTAGCTTGGCTTTTATCTGTTTGAGCCTGACTATCAGTAGTTGGGTTTGTCGATATAGAACTACTTGTTGTACTAGTAGATTTTTCTGTGGCTGTATCACCTTTTATCTCGGATCTTAACTTATCGAATGTAGGTTTCCAAATACGTTTTGCTTCCTCTAGTTTTGCATTTGCTTTATTTAAGATTTCCTTATCGGTCTCTAAGCTGAAGCCTTTATCGTTGAATAACTTCTCTATTTCACCGAATGTTTCTCTTAGTTTACCTGTCGCTTTTTCAATCTCTTTTTGTTCTTCTTTATGTTTTTGCGGTGCGTAAATCTTCTCTATCTTATCAAATACTTTATAGATGTCTTTAATACTATCTAATACCTCAGCTTTTGATTTACTTCCATTTCTCAAATCTCTTACAGAAGCATCATAGTAATCAAATCGTCTTAACATATCCTGTTCAATATCTAATAAATATTGTGCATAATCTTCATCTAAAACTCGAACCTTTTGAACATCTTTACTTTCTTCTTTCGAATTAGTTGATTTTTCTTTCGTTTCAGCAGCCTTAGATTTACTTGTTTCTTCTGTCTTTTCTTCTTTATTTTCTTCTTTATTTTCCGAATCTTTTACTGTAACACAACCACTTAATAATATGGCAACTGGAACTGCAGCAGCTATTAGTTTTTTCACTTTCATACCTCATACCCCTTTAAGTAATTTATTCTTAGTTAGTTTTGCTACCGATACTCTTCGCTGCTTCTTCAAACAGTTTTGAGCCTTCTTGTGCTTTACTTAATGATTGATGCATTTTACTCTCGTCTTCTTGGTCTAATGCATCAAAGAGAAGTTGAAAACAATCCGCATACAGTTCCATCGACTGCTTTATCTTCGCCTGTTCTCCTTGTAACTCAGGAGGTGCTTGTAGATTCTTCAATTTCGTTGCGGTTGCCTTTGCTCCACCTAAACTCAGTTGTACTTCACTTTTCTTTTGTTTGTATGATTTTACGTCTGAATCTGCTATTCCTTCAATTAATTTCATTGTATCTTCAATTTGAGTGGCACTGTTTATAATATCTGCCTTGTACCTTTCAACATCTGAACCAGTTACCTTACCAGTTGAAGAATTAGAAGAAGTAGAATTATTTGAAGAAGAACTTTGTTGACTACTTGATGAACTACTGTTTGTATCTTCACCTTTCGCTACAGATAAGCTATCCTCTTTCTTGCTATCCGTTGACTTACTCTCTTTTTCAGCAGCCTTACTCTCTCTCTCTACCTTTTGCGTTTCTTCTTTCTTTGGTTCAGCTTTCTTACCATCAGTTTCAATTGTAATACAACCACTCAATAACATAACTGGTAACGCTAAACTTACTAATTTCTTTGCTTTCATGATTACTAATACCCCTTTATGTGTAAAATTCAGTGCAAACAAGTTAATATACTTAACTAATAAATCCCCCCGAATAATTTATTAGAATCTACTATCCATAGATTTCCTGTATATTCATAATCTTTCCATATATATCATTTTACAGAGAATTACATATTTGGTCAAAGGGATTTATGTAGTCTTTGAAGGGAAATTTACTAAATGAAAAGAAATTTTATTCACAAAGAAAAGAAGCTAACAATAAATTGTTAACTTCTCAGCTGAAAGTAAAATATTATCTTTCCTTATCTTCTAATATCTAGGTTGGGATTGAATATTTGTAAGATGAACATCAAACATATCAATTATTTCAAGAAATCTATCAGCTTCACGGAAAACATGGTCTGCTAATAATGGATGAATGATACTCTTTATTTTACATTGCTCAATTAAATCACGTGCTGTTTTCTTAAAATCCCGAAGAGATGTAACCGACACACGATTTTGATCTAAAAATTGATCTAAAAGAGGGACTGTTTGGGATTGTGGTTTCATAGATTCTAAGTCAATTGCTTGATACATCAATTCATCAAAATCATTGCTAAAATTCCGTGCTGTGTCTACAAGCTTTCTTTCCGATGGATCAAGAAGATGACCAATAAATTTAGCATGGTCTGCCATAATCCTTAAAAAGAAAACATTTTCTTTAATAATAGCATCAGGAAGAGCATCTAATTTACCTTCATTTAATTGTATTAAACGTTTTCTAAAATAATCAGCTTCCCTACTTGTATGGTCAACTAAAAGCGGAAAGTTATTTTGTCCTGGCAATTTACATGTGAGAATTAATCCTAAAATTTTTCGTTTAAATCCCCAAATATTAGTTGCGGCTTGTTGTACTTCTGAATTAAATCTTTTTATTTGCTCAGGATCTGTTTCATTTGTATAGGAATGCGCTATTTGTTCGATATGTTCAAACAATCGATAAAATTGATTAGCCTCTTCAATTAGTTGAGTATCCTCACATCTAAACCCTAAGCGAAGAAAAAAAGAATGCTCCTTCATGATTCTAGACCAAAAACGAATTTCATTTAATGAACGCTCAACAAACATTACAGATGTAACACCTGTATCAGGATGTAATGATGTTTCATCCCTATGCATTGTTAATCCCCCCCAGTAAATACTGCGCTAGTTCCATTCTTATGAGTAAAAATATATATAAATACCATCAATAAAAGTTCATGATGAATATTGTATACATGTAAAATTCAACTTGTATAAGCTTAGCTTGATGAACATATACTGCTCCTCCAGCAAAAAAGGCTACCAGCTAGATGTAAAGTTCTACTAGTTGGTAGCCTGTCAAAATTTCTATTAAAGCAATACCGAATCTTTATCACTATCCTGATTCCGTTTCTCTCGCTCTTCTTCTAAACGCTTCATATATACTTCGCCTTCTTTTTCGATAAAATCATTATCCATCTCTTGCTCTTTTTTCGAAGTATATAAAACCATGTAGCCACTCAATACGATCCCAATGATTACAAGATAAATCCACCATGGTAAAGTTTCCACTTTCGTTCATCCCTTTCCTTAGACAAGCCTTATTAGTTTCACTTTATGAGGAAAGAAGTGGATTTATGCTTAAAATTTTATTGTGGATTCTTCGCGAAGAACGCTTGTACATATTCCATAAACTCTATTGGTTCCTGGCGAAACGGTGCGTGGTATCCTTTTTCAATGATATGGAACGTACTATTTGCAAATAGCTCGTGATACAGTTCACCATTTTTCCAAGAAACACTCTTGTCGTGTCGTCCCCATATAATTAAAGTCGGTACCTTAATTTTATCGGCTTCCATCGCAATGCGGCGCTCTCTCATTTTCGTAAGCTGATCATAATGCTCTTTATCATCGCGACTATTTTTCACTTCATTTTTATTATAATCCGTAATCTCTGTTACAGTTTGTAAGTCTGTCGATAGTGGCGGCACTTCATAACTTTCTTTTTGCTGGAAAGACTCTATTCCTGTAGAATCCGCTAAAACGAGATGCGTTACTGCATCCGGATATAAATATGCTAAATTTAGAGACATCTCTCCGCCCATCGAATGACCAAGTACTGCGAATTGATCGTATCCGAGTTTCTTCATTAACTTATAATATAAATTCACTTGCGTGGGAAACGAATACTGAAAATCAATTGGTTTAGAAGAACGCCCAAACCCTAAAATATCAACCGCAATAATCGTATGATCCTTTACAAGTTCCGGATAAATATCATTAAACCCATCTGAAGAACCACCGAACCCGTGAAGCATAAGTAAAGGCGGTTTCCCCTCACCAATTTGCTTAAAATAAATCGTCTGCCCATCAATCTGCGCCATACTCTCTTTCGTATTCATCCTCATCATCACAGTATCTTTCACTTCTCCAACCTTCGCAATCGGCTTATCAACAAAGTTACATACGATTAACAAAACGAGCACAATACCGCTAATGAAATAAAATTTAAACCGTTTCAAAATTCCCGTCTCCTTTCTCTTGTTGCTATTTAAAGTTTTTACATTTTTTGGTTGTTTTATGATTGTTTTTAATTGTAACCAATACAGTTACAATTATGTTAAAAAAATATTACTCACTGCCATTATTAACTGTTACTTTGTAACTATTATAGTTACACATTTAAAGTAAGTCAATTCTTTTCTCTACATGTCCTAATAACAAAGAAAGGGACTTCAACATGAAGTCCCTTTCTTTGTTATTAGAGTTGGCTTACTCCGCCGTCGCCTTTATTATCTGCAGGTGCTCCACCTGTATCACCAATATTAACGTAGTCTGGTCTTGCTGGTGCTCCTCCCGTGTCCCCTATATTAACGTAGTCTGGTCTTGCTGGTGCTCCGCCTGTTTCTCCTATATTTAATGCTTGATTTGTAAATGAACTATTAGCTCCAATTGATAACGCACCTACTAATGCAATCCCCAACATTCCAAAGTGAATCTTTTTCATTATTTTAGCGCCCCTTTTTTTAATAATTTTTTTTGAGCTTTATGACTCATGTAAAAATAATGACTTGCTTTATCGTGATTCTCTTCTTTATAAAACCTTAAGGCTAACATTTCAGCGTATTCCTGTATACACTCCCATAGCTCTTCTTTTTCAAAATAAGAAATACCTTCTAAAACTACTTGCTCTAAGCTTAATGTAGGTGATTTGTCATTTACACTTTTCAAAATCATAAAACGATATTGAAACTCTTCCTTATTTAACTCTTTACAAATATCCAAACCTTTTTCAATCAAATCTGCCACCAATTGATATTGTCCTAATTTATAACATTCACGAGCTTCAACAAATAGCGCTTTAAAGAATTTCGGCTGTTTTTTTGTAACTTCGGATGCATGACGAACTGCAAGTTCCGATAAATCTTGACTGGCATACAAAAAGGCTAAATTATGACGCACCATTAAAATATATTTTTCATAATTTACCTTTTGGAAAATATCCATAGCAGCATTAAAGCTTTCTTCCGCGAGTTCGTAATTTTTCAAATCAATACAACACAGACCAAAAGCATTTTCACATAGCGCTATATTTATTTCGCAACCTATATGTTTTTTGAACTCCTCTTTTGCTTTTCTCAAATAATCAATTGCATTAACTTGTTGATACGTCTGATAGTAAAAATTACCCATACGATAATCAAACTCAGCATTCTCTAAAGAGTGCGAAACGTATTTCAGTAGTATATTTGCCTTTTCATAACTTTCCTTTGCATCATTATATTTAGACATTGAAGTACAATATATCCCTTTAAAAAAATGATAATAATATGCTAAAAATCCTTCAGTTGGAACTTCAAAAGATTCTATTCTTTCAAAACTATTTTCTTTTATATTTAACCAATCCGTCAGCATTTTATATCTAAAATCTAATAACGTAAAATACAAAGATAATTCCTGATCCACGTCCAACCCACTAATCGTACTATCAATTTCTTCTTTCATTTCCGTTGCTTTCTCTATGTTTTGCTGCAACATTACACGATACCAATTATCTAAAGAATGTTTCATTTGCTCCTTCGTTACTACATCTGTTCCCATACCTTCGCATCCCCTTTTCTCCAAATTCAAAAAATTAGAATTTTTATACAATTATCCAAATTGTATATTACCACCTCTTTTCTATGTATTGAAAAATAATTGTCAGAAAATTTATAATTTAAATGAATTATACCAAATATTTCTATTTTAAAAACTTGAGAAACATTTTTCAGAAAACTTTATAAACCAAATAAAAAAAGCAAGCAATTCCAGCTATCAACTAAAACTACTTGCTCTTCTACTTATTATTTCTACCTTTACTCTTTAATAAATTCCTTCGTACTTCTCACTGTATCAATCGGACGAACTAATTTTTCGATTTCTTCACGCTTTGGCTCTAAGAACGGAGGTAAAGATAATTTCTCTCCAAGCGTTTCATAAGGCTCATCTCCCATAAAACCAGGGCCATCTGTTGCAAACTCGAATAAAATTTGCGGCGCAACTCTTGCATATAATGACTCAAAGAAGTGACGATTTACATAACCAGATGAAGGGAGTCCAACTCGACTTAGTCGCTCAATCCACTCTTCTAATACAGCGCGATCCTCTACACGGAATGCTGCATGATGCACTGTACCAAAACCTTGTTGCGCTTCTGGAAGAACTGTATTATGTTCTACAATGACTGAGGCACCATTTCCACCTTCGTTTACTTCAAACAAGTAGAATTCTCCTTCTTGAGCAATCTCTTTAAATAATAGAACTTTTTCTAGTACTTCTTTGAAATAACTGAAATTCGCGATACGGATAAATACAGGTCCTAAGCCAGTAATTGCATATTCTAATGGAACTGGCCCGTCTTGCCAAGGTGTACCTGATTCCACCCCTTTATCAAATTCATCTGAGATTAATTGATAGTGTTGATCATCAAAATCAGCGAAAGAAAGAGTTTTCTTACCAAATTGCTCTTTAATTCCTGTATGTTCTACTTCAAGACGGTCAAAACGTTTCACCCAATACTCTAGTGCTGCGTCAGTCGGAACGCGGAATGAAGTTTTTGAAATTTCATTTGTACCGTGTACTCCTTTTGGAACACCTGGGAAGTCAAAGAATGTCATATCTGTTCCTGCACTACCTTTATCATCTGCAAAGAATAAATGATACGTTTGAATATCATCTTGGTTTACTGTTTTTTTAACTAAACGCATTCCTAAAACGTGAGTGAAAAATTCATAGTTCTTTTCTGCACTACTTGTAATTGCTGTAACGTGGTGTATTCCTTTTAATTGGTTCATTTTATATTCCTCCAATGGTTTTAAATTTTATATTTTCTCTTCTATTATTTCTCTTCAATAGGTGCTAATTTCGCTTCAATTTCTGCTCGCTGTTCTTCTAAGAACGGCGGTAAATCAAGTTTTTCTCCTAAATGCTCTACATCTCCATCAACTGTAAATCCTGGTCCATCTGTCGCAATTTCAAATAGGATTCCGTTTGATTCACGGAAGTATAAGCTTTTAAAGTAGAAACGGTCGATAATGCCTGAAGAATGGAAACCTTTTTGTATCACCTGTTCTTCCCAGTAAGCAAGCTCTGCATCGTTCTTTACACGAATTGCTAAATGATGGATGCTACCGCGGCCTGGCTTTTCAGTAGGACCATCTAAATATTTCACAACGATTTCTCCGAAGGCTTCTCCTTTAATGGACTGGAAAATCGCTTCTTCGTCGCTTCGGCTAACTTCTGTATAACCAAATATATCTGTTAATGTATTCGCCAGTTTATCAAGTCTACGCACTGTCATTTCCACTGAACCCATTCCTTGAATTTGATGTTCAGCTGGAACTTCGGATTTCTCCCACGTTTCCCAGTGCTCCACTTTTTCTCCGTTTGAAACGAGTAGCACGAGACGAAGACCTTCCGCATCCTCAAATTGCAAAGCAGGACGATTTGCATATGTTGTCATTTCACTATGTTTCACATCAAATTTCTCAAATCGTTCTTTCCAGTAATGTAAGCTTTCCTCTGAAGGAACGAGTAATCCGATTCGCGTAATTGCATTCGTACCACGGTATGTTTTTCCTACTAAAGGAATTTCGAAAAACGATAGCTCCGTACCTGGACTTCCTGTTTTATCTCCATAAAATAAGTGATACATTGACGGATCATCTTGGTTTACCGTCATTTTCACACGGCGTAAACCAAGTACGTTTTTATAAAAATGATTATTCTCACTTCCGTTTTTTGTAACCATTGAAATGTGATGATGCCCTTTAATTTCATACATTGATAATTCCTCCGTTTCATTTTACTAGTCAAGTGATACATAAAAAATAATATTTCCAACAAATAATATGGTTATTAACTTTTCAATTTATGCTCATTATGTTTTTATAGCTTAGTCGTATTTTTTTACTGAATAAGCTGCACTGAATCCATTTATAAATTACTTTGTTTTGTATACCGAAAGCAACTGAGTGTATGTTTTTCATATGACTCAATCGCTTTCGTTACTATCACTTTACACCTCAAGTGATTAGAAAGCAAGTGAAAAATCTCGAATTTGAGATATTTTTTAGTTGAATAACATTTTTGGCTAGAGAATGGTTTGGTAAATATAAAAAACATTAGTGGAGAAAAGAACCGTCAATCTTGATTAAAGTTGCAACGTCATCAGCAAAACATCATCAAGCCAGGAGCTTTCTCACCTATGAAATATCAGATGGGCAAATTAATGAAATGAAAGGGTACCTTGATCGTAGTGGTTGGTGATATGAGGTTAAGTAAAATACCAGCTGTCATGTTCGACGACTTTTTTTATGTTCGTTTAATTATGCTTCATACGCCATGCTATCTGGAAATTCTTCGTTCTTTCTAAGACATCGTACAATCCTAGTACACGCACAATTAAAATAATGTTCTCTCATATTTAATGAATCCACTGGAGCTTGCTCTAGGTCATAAAACATTCGTTCCTTTTTATTATAGTGCATCTTACCTATTTTAGCGGGTGATTCAGAAGGATAGTATTGATAAACAACTATCTCTTCATCCTCAAATTCTTTAGTCATTAATAAACATATTGCCATAAATAAGACCCCCTTTATTTATATTGAATTTCATGTTTGGAGTTGTCTGAGAAAAATAATTTCCTGATTTCTAGTTTGAAGTTGTTGAAAATGACTAGCCTTCTTTTAAAAATTCAATGTTGATTCTATCAACTTCAATTTCAACATACTTGTTAAAGTATTCACTGTGTTCCGGGAATATTTCATCTTCGTCTGTAATAATAATCCCTGCATCAATAAACTCATGATTTAATATCCCACTGATACGATACTTGAAAGAATTATCCACTCTCTTTAAATTTTTCACTCCATCTATTCCTTCATTTATTTCAATATTATCAAAAACTGTAATGTCGAGAATAACAGGATAATTTTTTCCTTCTTCAATTTTATATGGACAAACAGTGGAGAAACCCGTAAATACTACACCGTTAATATTTATTGTAACTTCCTCTTCGATTAGCTTATTGGTTTTTTCTACATACGCTATATATTTCATGTTTTTTCCTCCCTTTCCCAATTGAAATTATGAGATAAAAAAATGTAAATATATACAATTCAGATTATATCGAGGGGCATTTATATAAAATAAAACCTGTCTAACAACAAATAAAGCCAATTTTTATGTGAAATAGTAAACAAAACCACCTATCAAAAAGGTGGCTTTGTTTATTTTCATACTTTAGATTTTCGTTAATCCCCACATACTGAATTCGTAATAATATTCCGTTCTCTCAATACATACGCCGAATTCTAAATCATCACCAACTAATACAAAATCCGTATAACCAGTTAGAAATCTTGATATGGTTGATAACTCTTCTAAATTATCAAATACTTCAGCAATGTTCAGCTTAACTGCTTCAATTTTACCACCCTTAGAGAAAAAGAGTCTCCCTTGATTAACTGGAAATTTAATAGTTTTAGCTGTTTCTTTTAACAGTGCTATTGATAGTCTTCTGTTTTCTTCATAATCAGTGCTACCAAAATTTTTTATGTTTGAATTTTGTTCTAGCATATTAAATAGTTCTTTACAAAATAAATCATTAGATTCTGCATCCATAAATGAGTCCATAGAAATCGTAACAATATTAGAAAGTTCGTCTATAAGTTCTTTTCTACTAGTATTTCTTTTTGCTTTCATTTTTAGAATTTCGATTCGGCTTTTATTCATATTACTCAAAAATGTTCACACCTTTAGTTTCTTATTTTTTTCCTTTTTTCTTGTATCCTTCAAAATCTTCCGGATAATGTCCAGGGTGTTGATTATATCTTCCTTTTTCCAGTGGGCTTCCTTTTTCATTCTTGATATTAGAATATTCTTCTACCCACCTATGTTCACTAGTTCCATCAAAGATTTGAGTAGGTTTTTGGCGTGGAGTAGAGTTGGGGATTCCAGCGTTACGTCTAGCTTTACGATATGCGCCATTACTAGTTAATAATTTGTCCTGTCTCTCAAGATGAGCTTTATAATTTTCAGTAGCCCTAGCAGTTTTAGCAGCTTTAGTAGCTTGAGCTGCATCTGCAGTCATTTTCACACCTTTTCCAACCTTAGCGAGTTTTCCAAGAGGTGTGATTCCAGCTACTGCCATTCCTCCTTCGAAGATTCTATCCCAAGTGGAGAGTTTTTCTCCAGTAGAGGGGTCAATACCGTCCCAAGCACGTTTAATATCGTATTCACCCGTCAATTCTCCGGCTATATCACGAGCTAATTTTCCACCATCAAATTCTTTTTTTCCGAGGAAGATCTACCACACATTGCGCCTTCTTCCAATGTAACATCTTGATTATCTGCATTACGGAATTTTTCGGCAATTCGTTTCAGATCTTCTTCTACTTGTATAATTGAATTGACAGATGTAAAAGCTTTTGGTCTCGCATCATTGAACATTTGAACGAATTATTGATTAGAGGCACCAATCCATTGAAAACACAAATGATCAATTTCATTACATAAATTATTATGTATAGATTCTAATGCGATTCGGGTATTACTTGCACGATTAGCAACTTCTTCTAGCATTTCAGGTGTCACTTTGATTTGAACCATTTCTTTCCTCCCTTTCCCCAATTAAAATCATGAGATAAAAAGAAAAAAATGTAAATACAGAAACTTTAGATTAGTATAATAATGTGTATGTAAAATAAAATCTGCTTAATTGCAAATAGAACCTATGTGTATGTGAAATAAAGTTAATAAAATAAAAGAGCATCCCCAAACGGAAATGCCCTTTTATTTCAGGTTTAAATTACACCCATTCCTTTTAACATCTCAATTAAACTAGTATAGAAGTATTCACATGCTTCTGTCTCAGAATTAAATGTCTTAAGATTACTCTTTGTTCCTCGCTCACTATAATATTTTATATTCTTTTCGAAGATATTTAATGAAATCACACTTGGTAAATTTACATCTCCTCGAACCATTTTACCTTGTTGTCTTTAGATTTTCGTATTCTCATCAAACTTCTTTACCAGTTAAATTATCAACAAATCTTATTTTTCCATTTTCAGAAACTAATTGTAAATCACTACCTATTGGTAGTTCGTATATTCCCAGAATGGCCGGTTCAATATTTGCTACAGTATTAAAATCACATACTACTAAATTATCAGGATTATTAATATAATCATCATCATCAATTTCTGAAAAGAATCTCCAACCATTATCTACCGCATCTATTGATTGCTCTCTCAATATCCATTTCAATTTTCCTGTTTCATTTATTATATTTTTTGAAACAATACAGGCCCCAGCTTTTTCAATAAATTCAATAGGCTCTTTTTTATTCATATTTTTCCATCCTTTCAATTAAACTTGCTCCATATGGGAATTTTCTAGCGTATTCAATAGCTGAAAATCCTGTACTATCTTTAGAAGTTAAATCTAAGTTTGGTTGAGAAAACCACAAATTATATAACTTTTCTAATACTTCATCCAATTTCTTTTCTATTTGCGATTTTTCTTCTTTTGAAAGAAACGAATCAATTTCTCTATTACACCATCTCGAACTTGATCATAAGACCATTTTTGCACCTGTATTTTTTCTCTTATAGCTTTTAATTCTTCTATATTTTCCTTCGAGTATCTCGGATATCCTTCCTGACTTCGCTCTGTTTGACCATACTTTAAGCAAATCGAGAGTCACCCCTAAATGATCCGCAATAATTTTCGGTGTATACATTTCCGATTTTAGTTCCAATTTTCATTTCACCCCTGTTCTCAAACATAAATCTTCATAAAACACCCTATATGTCTTCTATACATCTAGATAAAACAAAAAGAGCATATCCCTTTCGGAATTGCCCTCTCAACTTAAAAAATAATATCAATTTCCTTTTAAAATTTGATCAATCTCTTTCTCATTTTCACTTATTAAATCATAAAATCCTACATGAATATCTTCTTCATACAACCAACATAAATCAGTACCATAAGGAGCATCAAAAATTTCTAACATAACTGGAGCTATTTCTAATATAGAGCTTGCTCCTAATACTTGAAAATTACTAGAATCATTTACATATTCATCATCATCTTCCGAAGAATAAATAGTCCACCCATTTAATTGAGGAATTTCTGATTTTTCCCTAAATGTATAACGTATTGATTTTCCAGCTACAACATTTTTAGAAACAATAAAGCCCCCGTAATCAGAATTATTTACTTTCATATTAACACTCCTCAATAATAGTTAATAAATCATTTCTCCAAGAATACTCTTTAGCATAATCTACACATGATTTTCCAGATTGATCTTTCAAATTATAGTTTGAACCATTTTTAATAAGTAATTTATACATGTCTTTATTGTCTTCTGTAGACAATTTATTTATCGTAATAGCATACTTCAAAGGAATAGCATTATATTTATCCAAAGCATTTATATTAATTTCATTATCAATAAGTAATCTTGTTATCTCTAATTCATATTCTATTGTTGGGCGTAAAACACAAAAATAAAACATATGCAATGCATTCCTTTTATCTTTAGCTGTAGTGTAATTAATATCAATACCCTCTTCTAGTAAAAATTTTATAATTTTAAGTTTTTCACTAGAATTTTTATTATTAGTCATAGCCATGCACAATAAATTAATATCTAAATCACTATCAATTTGATTAATATCACCATCATAAAATTTTTTGAAATCTTCAAAAGTTCCTTCTCTAACTGCATCAAAAACATTTAATATTTTCATTCCATCATCTTCCTAACTACTCATATTTATGACTTCTATTTACAGAGGGCTTTTCTAATCTGAAATTATCCGAATTAAACTGAAATTCTTTTAACTCTTTAAGAGTAATCTCACGATTTTTATATTTCTCAAACATATTCTTATAAGTATTTCCTTCTGTATGACCAAAATCTACTTTATTTTTTCGTGCCTGTCCAGGTTTCCAGTCAAGTACCTCACTAGTATTAGGATCCCGTAAAATCCCATCTGGGTCTATCTGTTTATCAAAAACATCTTTTTCAAATTCATATTTCTTTTTACCAGATAACTGTGGTCTACCATTAGGCTTTCCGTTTTTAATATAGGGACCATTTTCTAAAGCTTTATCTGAACCCTTAACTTTTTTAGCTGTATTTACAGCCTCAGTAGCCTTAGCAGTCATTTTAACTCCTTTTCCTACTTTAGCTATCTTTCCAAAGGGTGTAAGGCCGGCTACAGCCATGACACCTGCCCCAGCACGTTCCCACCCCGAAAGTTTTTCGCCAGTAGATGGATCAATACCATCCCAAACACGACGAACATCATACTCACCACTTATTTCTCCAGCTATATCCCTGGCTAATTTTCCACCATCAAATCCTTTTTCCTCCGAAGAAGGTTTACCACACATTGCCCCTTCTTCCATTGTAACATCTTGATTATCTGTGTTACGGAATTTTTCGGCAATTCGTTTCAAATCTTCTTCTACTTTTATAATCGAATTGATAGATGTAAAAGCTTTTGGTCTCGCATCATTGAACATTTGAACGAATTGTTGATTAGAGGCACCAATCCACTGAAAACACAAATGATCAATTTCATTACATAAATTATTATGTATAGATTCTAATGCGATTCGGGTATTACTTGCACGATTAGCAACTTCTTCTAGCATTTCAGGTGTCACTTTGATTTGAACCATTTCTTTCCTCCCTCTCCCAATTAAAATTATGAGATAAAAAGAAAAAATGTAAATACAGAAACTTTAGATTAGTATAATAATGTGTATGTAAAATAAAATCTGCTTAATTGCAAATAGAACCTATGTGTATGTGAAATAAAGTTAATAAAATAAAAGAGCATCCCCAAACGGAAATGCCCTTTTATTTCAGGTTTAAATTACATCCATTTCTTTTAACATATCAATTAAACTAGTATAGAAGTATTCACATGCTTCTGTCTCAGAATTAAATGTCTTAAGATTACTCTTTGTTCCTCGCTCACTATAATATACTTCCCATACTCTATTCTGTTCATTTAAACAATACGATTCGTTTGGTAATCCACCCTTTAAACTATATAAATCCTTTGGCACCTCTTCTTGTAATAATTTCTGTTCTAACTCATTTTTTCGCATGTTTAGAACCTACCCTTTTCAATAATTCTTCTTCAATTATTTCCTTTTAACTATTTCATTTCATTTTTAATAAAAAAACAGCCCCACTAAGCTTATTAACACTTAATGAGGCCATTCTATTCACAATCTTAATTATGGAACGTCGGCTTATAGAACGAACGGTTATCAAGCGCAAAGACACGCTCAGTGTATTCACCTGGTTTTGTGCGTCCTAATGCGCGGTCCATCATGTTCATTTTTGCATCTAAGTTATCGATGTAGTGCAGAATTTCTGCTTCTTTCACTAATGGTGGTTTTGGGCTACCCCATTCTGCTTTTCCGTGATGGGAAAGGACGATGTGCTGAAGGATTAATACTTCCTCTGCATCGATTTGTAGTTCCTCTGCTGCTTTACCAATTTCGTTCACCATGATAGAAATGTGGCCTAGTAAATTTCCTTCTAACGTATACGTCGTAGAAATTGGTCCAGATAGCTCAAATACTTTACCAAGATCGTGTAAAATAACGCCCGCATATAGTAAGTCTTTATCTAACGATGGATACAGAGCCGAGATAGCTTTCGCTAAATCTAACATTGATACAACATGGTAAGCTAGTCCAGATACGAACTCATGATGATTTTTCGTCGCTGCTGGATATTCTAAAAATTCGTTTTGATGCTTATTTAACAAATGTCTTGTTAGACGCTGTATGTTCGGGTTTCTCATTTCAAATATGTATTGCGTAATTTTCTCAACCATATCTTCTTTTTTTATTGGAGCTTTTTCTACAAAGTCTGAGATGTCTGTTACTTCATTTTCATTCGCAACACGAATTTGTTTCACACGTAATTGAATACGTCCTTTATAGTTTAGAATATCTCCAGCTACTTTAACGATTGTTTCCGCTACATATTGTTTCTCAACTTCTGGCGACACGTCCCATAGCTTTGCTTCAATATCTCCACTTGGATCTTGTAAGATTACTGTTAAAAACGGCTTGCCATTGCTTGCGAGACCTTTTGTCGCTGTTTTAATTAACAAGAAAACATCGACTTGTTCACCAACTTCATATTCTACAATTTTCTTTTTCATTCGAATTCCTCCACCAAATCAGTTACTTTTAGTATAGCATACTACAACTCATTTTCTTTACGCTTACGTGTTAATTTTATAATCTCATTTTCTGTAAAATACGTTAATAAATGCGCATGGCATGTAAAGAAGATAACTTGTCTATCTTTCGCAATTTCTTTTATAAGTTCAATCGTTCGATTCGTCCTTACCGCGTCAAAATGTACGAAGCTATCATCAATAATAAATGGATAATCATGCTCAAACGTTTTCGCTAGCGCGAATCGCAATGATAAATATAACTGCTCCGCTGTCGCTTGGCTTAGTTCATGACTGTAAAAACGCATACCATCGTTACGTTCGACAATGAAAGGTTCCGCTTCTGACGGTGAGAATATTTTACTATATCTCCCGCCTGTTAAATACACGAAATACTCTTCGGATTTTTGTAAAATACGCGGAAGATGCACTTCATGATAATACTGCTTCGTTTTCGTTAATACTGTCTTTGCGGCCGCATATGCAGCCCACTTCTTCACTTGTTCACGCACTTGCGCTTTTTTCATTTCCCACTCATGTAGTAAATCACCATACGTACTGCCTTCTTCTAAATTCGCAATTTCTATTCGATGCTTCGCAATACGCTCTGTCAGTTCTTTCTCTTGCGCCAGACAGCTTTGCGCGGCTGTAATTTCTTGCTTTAATTTTTCATCATAACCGTCAGCCTCATAATGCTCAGCTAATGACAAACTCGTTAAGCGCTGTTCTAACAAATCAATTTGAGGTAATAAACGCCCCACTTGCTTATCCGCGTCTTCACGTTTCTCTGCCAATTTTCCTGCTTCTAAAAACATCTCTTCATCTGTAGATTCTGCGATATGCCATAACCCATCTCGCTCTACTAGTAGTTGTTTTAATTGCTCTTGCATGAACTCATATTCTTCTTGCCATTCCGCCAGCTTCTCTTTCAGCTGCTTACAAGTTTGGCGCTTCTCTTTTTCATTTTGCATACGACTTTGCGCCTCATGCAAATTGCTATACTCCGTGCTACCGATAACAGTTTCTAGTTTATGCTCAAAGTGCGAAATCATTTCATACAATGAAGATTTCCGCTTACTTTGCTTCTCTAAATCACGATATAATTGCTGCATTTTTTCAATACGCTCAAACGCTGGCAATATGTGCGCATACGTATAAAATTCTGGGAACATATAGCGCGTTTTATACGCATCTACTTGTTCTCCTATTTGGAACGTTTCTCTCTCCCATTCCTCATAAGATGAAACGACTTTATCATATGTACGTTCCATTTGCTGTAATTTATACGACTCTCGCTCAAATAATTTTCGAATCTCTTCATCCTTTTCTAACCTATAGCGAACCGACATCACTTCTTCACTTTGACGTCCGCCAGCACTTTGCTGAAGAGTAAGAAGCTCTTCTTGTAATCCACCTGATGGATCTTTATATAAAACAAGAGCAAGGACAATCCCTACAAAAACAATCACACTAATAAATAACAGCACGCGGTTATCTATAAATAGACTCGTGAATAAAACAAGCGTGTTAATAAGAAGTAACAGAAGACAAACTCTTTGCCACTGTTTTTTCTTTTGCATAGCCGCTCCTGCTTTTTCCTCATACTTGCGCTTCATTCTTTCTGCGCCCATACCTAAAAATGCAGCATCTTGAAATGATTTTTCTTTCTCAACTAACGTATTTCGTTCTTCATCAGCTAACATTTGCTGACTTATTTGTCTTATGTTTTCTTCTTGCTCTTCTAATTGCTCTTGAGCCGTTTTAAAACGTTCATCTAGTTGTGCTTTTTGCGTTTCTAACTCTCTCGCCTTTTGCACAGTTTGCGTAATTAATTCTTTCGTCGCTAAACTTATATCAAATGAAAGAACAGTCTCTTGTTCAAAAGTAGCGCCAATTTGTTGCTCTAATTCTGCGATTTCTTCTTTTATATTCGCAATACTTCCCGTCATATCACGCATTTCTTGGCGTGCATTTTCATAAGACATATGCTGCATACGAAGTTCTTCTACATAACTTTCTTTTTGTAAAAATGCTTCATCTATTTCTGTGGAATCAATTTCTGATTGCACTGTTTCTATCTTTTTTTGAAGTGAATCTACTTGTACTTGCAGCGGCTCCATCTTTGCCTTTACCGCTTCATAGCGCGCCATCCCGTTTACAGGAAACTGCCCGTGCTCGTTTTCTAACACTTTCTCGTGCGCACTCTTTTCAATAACGAGAGGTTCAAGCGCTGCTAATATTTCATAGTCTTGCTTTCGTCTTTCGGCTGACTCTTTTTCCGCACGAACAAAAGTAAGTTTCTCTTCACTTTCTTTTAACTGCTCGACCTGTTTTTCATACGTGCCAATTTTCCCTTGCCACTCTTTCATCTTTTCCTCAATTTTCTTCATCTCTTGCAGTGACACGTTAATTTCAGGATTACGACCACTTGGCTTAAAACGCTGATTCATTTCTTTTTCTAATTTTTTATCTAACTGCAATAACGCATCACTTCCGACTGCGCTGGCCGAAAATAAATAATTGCCGATATCCGCTTCGCCGAGCTGATGAATATTTTGCAAACCATGCATATCAAATGAAAAAACAGAATCAAATAAGCTTTCATTCACACCGCTTAATATATCGTTTAAAATATCTTCGCCGCCAGTTTTCCCGCCTTCAAAATAAACGGTCACCGCGCCTACTGCCGTCTTTGGCAATCGTTCAATTTTCAAACGGCCGTACTTTTCTGTTTGAACAGTAACTGCTCCGCCATACTTCCCGCCTTCTTTCGGCTCATAACGGCGCTGTCCTCTCGTCGGAAAACCGAATAAAATACTTTTCATAAACGAGCGAATTGTCGATTTTCCCGCTTCATTTTCACCGTACAACACCGTCAGCATTGACAGATCCATTTCCACATTTTCTAGTTTTCCATAGCCATAAATATGGAGTTTTTCAATTCTCATTTTTTATCCCTCTCTTGCTGGAATAATTGCTCTAAAATAATATTTTCCGCTTCCTTTTGAATCTCTTTCTTCTCTTCTTCCGTAAAAGCTTCAATGCTATTACGTGCTACAGGAGATGTCCAAATGGTGCGCAATACTCCGTCCATATTTGTGAAAGCTTCTAACTCTTTCAGCACACTACCGACGAAATGATTTTCTTCTTTCAAACGTTCAATTTCCGCAAAAGAAACCGTCTCATTTTTCCACTTCATCGCATACACAAAGTCTTTTCGCTCTTCGCCAGCTGCTACAATATGAAAAATCTCTTCCACACGCTTGTCTTCACGTAAATAAGGAGAAAGTGGTCCCTGCCCTGTAAATACGACAGTTAAAAGCGTGCCTTCCTCTTCTCTTCTGCATTCATTCATCGCACTTGACGCGCTCGTCATAAGATCATCAACAGTTTCAAGTCCATCGATACTAACTTCAATCTCATCCCACACAACATCCGCCGTATGGAAAAATGAACAATGCGTTCCTTGTTTCGTAAGTTCAATCAGGTACGCACCTTTCTCCCCTGTTTCCTTACGATGACGCCCTTGTATATTACCCGGATAAATAATGCACGGCTCTTCTGATAAAATTTCACGTTTATGTATATGACCAAGAGCCCAATAATCAAACTGCTTTTCTTTCAGCTCACGAATTTGAAACGGTGCATAACGATTATGCTCTGCATCCCCTTCCACACTTCCGTGAAGCATTCCAATATGGAAAGGCGCATCACTCATTTTCGTATACTGCGCTGTCATATTATCCGTTACCGCTTGCTGCAAATAACTAAACCCGTAAATAGAAGCTACAAGCTCACCATTTTTATAAAATGACTTCTCTTCCACATAAGGCTCCGTAAACACGTGAACATTTTCCGGAAACTCAATTGCTGCCCAGCTTCCCCCTAAATGATCATGGTTACCGTGAATAATAAAAACAGGGATATCATACTGCGAAAGTCTCTTCATTTGCTCACGCACAAACACTTGCGCTCTCAAACTTCTCGTCTCCGCATCATACAAATCCCCGGCTAGCAATACGAAATCAACGCGCTCTTGAATAGCTTTATCAACAATACGCTCGAACGATTCAAACGTACTCTGCTTCATTCTCTCCCAAACAGACTGTGCAACATTCATCTCCATCCCTTTAAACGGACTATCCAAATGCAAATCAGCCGCATGTATAAACTTCACTTGTTTCACAAATAACGATCCTTTCTATAGTTCAAAAGTTTCATCTTATCCGCATGAACACAAACAATAAATGCTCAATTGTTGAAAACTAGTAATAAGCAGGAAATAAAAAACCCCCCACTAATTAAAGTTTCACTTTACCCCGTATTAACGGGCAGTAGGCAAAGAAGCCAATCTGAAAGTAAACTGCCCATAAATACCCGATTGGTTCAACTAATAACTAGTGGGGATGAAAAGACTCCCCACTAGTTAAAGTTTCACTTTACCCCGTATTAACGGGCAGTAGGCAAAGGAGCCAATCTGAAAGTAAACTGCCCATAAATACCCGATTGGTTCAACTAATAACTAGTGGGGATGAAAAGACTCCCCACTAGTTAAAGTTTCACTTTATTGTAACACGCAATGTCATATATTTCTTTGCATATTCTAGTGATTTATGACAAAATAGTTATAAGATTCTGATTTTAATTATTGGAGGGAATTTTCATGGGAGTATACGTTCTAACAGTCTTTGAAAAAGATGGTTCAAAAGCATTAGACGAATCATTCGAGGCAGCAACTGAAAAAGAAGCGAAAGCAAAAGGTGAATCTATTTTACAAGAAAAAGGATTGTACGAAAAAACACATCGTTGCACATCTTCTGCAGGTAAGCTCGTTTTATTCCAGCGCTAAAAAAAGAAGCGTCATCCGCTTCTTTTTCACTCTACTATATCTTCGTCACACCACGTAAACGCCACATCTAGAATACGATTACCGATACGTACGCGCTTATTCCATTTTCCTGTTTGGATCTGATGTTGCAATTCCGCTTTCATCTTTTCCGTCCAGTCGTGAATCGTGTCACTACGGTCGTACGGATATACGCCTGGAAACTCTTCCTGCAGAAGATGCAAGCTCTCTGCATCAAAATGAAAATGGAAGAAGTAGTTTGCTGTAAGCGATGGTTCTTGCAATCGTAAAAAATGATCATCCACTTGCTTTCTATTTCTATAGAAAGTAAAGATATTCACTTTACCGCTCGTAATTTGGTCAATTTGAATTTCGTGCTTCTCTATAATCACGTCTTGCCCACCTCGTTATATACTACCCTTAGTATATATGTCTTTTGCAACAAAGTTAACCATTTTCGCGCGAAATTCATTTCCTTCATTATATTACCCGTACCTCCAAGTACAATCAGGACAAATAAACAAAGTTGAAGGGGAGCGATCACATGTATTTCGGAAGCAAAGGTTGGTATGTAAAAGAACTTAAAAAATTAGGGATTCGTACTTACGAAGGTAAAAAACTAGAATCTTATCGTACACATATTTTATCTAGTTTACTTGAGAGAATGAAGAAAGCTTCGGCTTAATAGATGTAGGAAGCGACTACGGTTGCTTCCTTTTTATTTACTAAATAAAAAGGAAATCATCATACCTTAACTTTACCGTTATACTTCCTTGATAGAAACCGCCCATTATCAACTGAATTTCTAGTACCAAATACTCTTCCAGATAATCATTTGTATATATTTTAAATTCTCCATACTTATTAACTCGTCCGCTTCCAACATACATATCACTACTTGTTATGACAATTGTTGAATGGGGTTCTGCACGGCCCAATATACGATTATTACTATAGTCCAAAGCATCCACATTTATTTTTTGATGAATATTATTAACTGAATCTCTACATTTATTTTCACACAAATTAACATTGCTTTCTTCAGCCCTCGATAGCGCTCGATTCCTACTAGTCTTTTCTGAAGAGAAAGCAACATTCCCCAGCCAACTAAACCTATCAAATGTAGTAATAAGTAGAAACATCTACGTTAACTCCCCCATTCTTCCAATACTTCCATCTCATTTTTTATCAACTACGGTCTTTTAATGAACTTACAGCAATACGTTTTATGTTGAGGTAAAAGAAAATAGCTTTGGTTTTCCATTCAATTTCGCACTGTTAATTTGTACAGAACACATAGCATACTGTTTTTCACCCCAGATGTAATGACAACACCACACAAAAGAAACCACGATCCATTAAATGTAAATCCACCTTCAAATATATTAATAATAATTATGTTGCCAATTATTAAGAGAATCCATGAAATGGAATACTGTTTTCCATTTGTAATATATAAAATTCCATCCTCATAACAGACTGTAATTCCCCCACCTTGCCAAACACCAATAGCGAAAGAAATAAGCGTAACTGCCAGTAACTCTGCTTGTAAATCCCTAGTCATTTGTTGCGGCGCCGTATAAGTAATAATCCCTATCATCATGAGAAAAGTTATAATATCTATCCAGTTTAATTTTCTTTGTTTGCTTTGCAGCCAAATAAAGAAAATTAATACAGGAATTAAAAGCAAAGTTTCCATTTAATTATTCTTCTTCCTTTCCTACATTAGAAACGTCTATAATTGTAATGCAATTAGATTGTTCTTAAATCTCTCATACTTTCTGAAGCATAACATGAGAAAGAAATAAAAAAATCGTACAAAAGGGCAAGCCTATAATGTACGATTGGGCATATATAATGTTTTAAAAATGAATTAACTTCCTTTCAATAGATACAGCTACTGCTTCTGACCGTGAATTAACACCTAATTTATTGTATATATTTGTTAAATATGCTTTTACCGTTCGCTCAGCTATTCCCATATCAAATGCAATTTCTTTATTCTTATATCCGCGCGCAATAGCTTTCAGCACAAACAATTCTTTAACCGTTAAGTTATTTTCTGCAACCTTATCAGCATGTACTTCTTTCCTTTTATACTTCACTATCTTTTCCATAATATTTGGTTGTAGTAAAATCTCACCTCGAATAGCCGCTTCCAATGTTCGAAACAAATTCTCTCGATCCGTATCTTTTAGCAAATATCCTTTTGCCCCTAACTCAATTCCCTTTAACATTAATTCATCTTCGTTATAAGTAGTTAATATAATAATCGGCGTATGATTTTGTTTTTTATTTAAAGCCTCAATTGTTTCTAAGCCACTCATTTTAGGCATATTTAAATCCATTAAAATGACATCAGGTTTCTTTTTTTCTATGAAAGAAAGAGCTTCTTCTCCGTTTGCAGCCTCACCTATAATTTGAAATGAATCACTCGTTTCTATTATTAATTTCAGACCTTCTCTTACAACGAAATGATCATCTACAATTAATACGTTATGTTTCATGGCTATCTCCTTCTTTATTTATAGGCACTTGAATATACACTTTCGTACCTTTCATCTTTTCACTCAATATATGTATTTCTCCCTTAATCAATCGAACACGCTCATTTAGACCAATTAAACCATAATGTCCAGGATTCTTACCGATATATCTAGTGTCAAAACCAATTCCATTATCTTCAACTTCAATAGTAAGTTTTTCAAGATCATCGATATATTCAACATTTAAATTTACATCTGCTGCCTGTGAATGTTTTGCGATATTCGTTAAACATTCACTAATTACATATAAGCAGTGCTCTTTTACTACGCTTGAAATATACGGTGGACTTTGGATAGTAAATCTCACATTTATAGACGTAGCTTCAGAAAAACGTTGAATCTCTTCTTTTACTGCTCCATTAAATGAATTAGTAGTATGACGCAAATCATCAATATAAAGTTTGTCTCGCTCTTATCATAGTTTGTTTCATAATCTCTTGAGATCGTCCTGTATTCCCTTTTTGCATATGGGCATCTATCGCTTCCAATTGCATAATTAAGCTTGCTAAACCTTGCGCTAACGTATCATGTAAATCTCTTGCCATACGCTGCCTTTCATTAGCTAATGTCAATTCTTCCACTCTCATATATGCAGACTCTAACTCTTGAATATAGCTCTGTATACGATTACGTGCATCAAATTGCTGCTTATTAATATAAGAAAAAGGAATAATAATTGCTAACACTAAAAGAAACATAGAGATAAGAATAGCTAATTTATTCACACCATAATTGATACTAATTGCAGCACAAAATATTGCATACATAAGAGTAAAAACTGCCATTACTTTAAATATATTGTTATAAACATATAAACTTTGGGCGATTAAAATAGGAGTTAATCCAACAAAAATCGCTATCGAAGCATTTGTTGCAATAAACGCAGCCAAAAACACAATGAAAAGTTGTACAAAAAAGAAGTACAACAATTGCCTATTTTTTAATGAACTCGCATACCAATGAAAAATAGTATGAATAACAATGACTATTGTAAAGAAAAAACTATCCATAGAGAAAATATTATTACGAAATTCTAAAAGTACTGAAGCTATATATACGAGTGTAATCCATAAAATAATAAACCTTCTTGGAATAAATACCACTTCCAATACATTTGTATCCAAATCTATATTTAAACTTATTTTTTTCATATCTGACCTCCACCATTACATTATACAAGATGCAACTTACATTTTGATAAAGTGAAGGCTTTTACATACAGCCCGACTCCCACAAATAGCGGGATAAGTTACTTATTCCTCTTCATCCTCATTACCAAATACAAATATGAAATATTGTATATCGAAATGCATTGATGTTTATGTAAGATTATTATTCAGCAATCCATACAATGCTACATAATTAATGTATATTTTAAAAGTTTGCACAATCAAAATCTCCTCAAAGTATAAACGACGACTTTCTGTTCCCTTTTATTTAGTGCTAATGAAATAATCATTTAAACTGAAAATGCTATAATAAACCCAATCAAACTAAGGGGGAACAACTATCTTGCACGGAAAACACATTCAATTTCATGAGTTTGGTAACCCAAAAGATGTATTACAAATTGAATATAAAAATATAGAACCATTAATAGATAATGAAGTTTTCGTTCGTATGTTAGTTAGGCCGATTAATCCATCTGACTTAATTCCAATAACCGGAGCGTACGCTCATAGAATTCCTTTACCTAACATACCTGGTTATGAAGGTGTCGGCATTGTAGAAGATGTTGGCGCGGGCGTTACTAGAGACCTTATCGGTAAACGTGTTTTACCGTTACGCGGGGAAGGTACTTGGCAAGAATATGTGAAGACATCAGCTGATTTTGTAGTCCCTATCCCTGATTCCATCGATGATTTTACAGCGGCACAAATGTATATTAATCCCCTTACGGCGTGGGTCACATGCACAGAAACGCTAAACTTAAAACAGAATGATATTTTATTAGTAAATGCTTGTGGATCCGCTATTGGTCATCTTTTTGCTCAGTTATCACAAATTTTAAACTTCCGATTAATTGCAGTTACGAGAAATAATAAGCATACAGAAGAATTACTGCGCCTCGGTGCCGAATATGTAATAGATACTTCCACTGCCCCGCTTTATGAAACAGTTATGGAGTTAACAAACGGGCTTGGTGCAGATGCAGCGATTGATTCTATCGGGGGATCGGATGGAAATGAATTAGCTTTCTCCTTACGTCCAAATGGGCGCTTTTTAACGATCGGCCTTCTATCAGGAATACAAGTTAACTGGGCAGAGATTGTCACGAAAGCAAAGGTGCACGCGAATATATTTCATTTACGACATTGGAATAAAGAAGTATCACCATATAAATGGCAAGAAACGTTTCGTCACTTAATTCGCCTAGTGGAAAATGAGCAATTACGTTTCATGACAGTCCATTCTACATATGACTTAGCAGATGTGAAAAGTGCGGTTGATATTGTGCAGTCTGCTGAGAAAACGAAGGGGAAAGTATTTTTGACGAGTTATTAAATGCTATTGAAAGATCTATTTTGATTGATTTTTTCAAAATAGATTTTTTTATGTCTTATAAACCCTATTTTAGTATCACGGCTTCAACTACCTAAAAAATAACATTGTCAACAGAACTTAAATTGGTTATCATAAAAGCGAATATAACAGGAGATGAGCAGATGAATATAAACGAAAAGAAATCTTTTTCAAAAGTTTCTCGGCGGAAATTAGTCGATGAGGTGTTGGAACGTTTACAAGAAAAAATCTTTTCTGGCGAGTATGAAGTTGGTGATCGCCTCCCTACAGAGCCGCAATTAATGGAAGAGTTAGGTGTAGGGCGTTCGACGCTGCGAGAAAGTATAAAGATATTAGTACATGCCGGCATATTAGAAGTTCGACAAGGACAAGGTACTCGTATTGTCTCACTAAATACAACACAAGATTCATTTGAAAAACGATTGCAAGCAGCTAATATTAATCATGTGTATGAAGCAAGAAATATGTTAGATAAAGAAGTAGCTATGTTAGCGGCACAGCGCCGAAGTGAAGAGGATCTTTTATATTTAAAAGGACATTTGAATAAACGAAAAAATGCCCTTCAAGAAGGAAATTATGTAGCATACATAGATGCAGACATTCAGTTTCATCTAGCAATTGCAAAGGCGAGCAAAAACGAAGTTCTACTTGATTTGTATCAATCTTTCGTACCTGCCCTTCGCCACATTTTAAGCCAATTAATATTAAATACAGTGAACTATGAAGATAACTCTGAAATTCATGAAAAATTATTCCAAGCTATTTTAAAACAAAATGCCGAAGAGGCACGAACATACGCCGTTCAAAATTTGGAGCTGAAATAAGCTCCTTATATATTACACTTAAACATCAGATGATATACTCAATAACATCTGATGTTTATGAGAGGAGAAAATCAAATTGAAACATCAAGGACGAACTTATTTGTATATACTAGCACTATTTTTTGTTTCCATTAATTTACGTATCGGAATTACATCTATTTCACCTTTATTAGAAACCATCCGACAAGACTTAAATATAAGCAATTTTTCCGTTAGTTTTTTAACAGCTATTCCTGTTTTTTGTATGGGGACATTCGCCTTACTGACTGGGAAGGTAATTAGGAAATACGGGGCAGAAAAATCAATTATGGCTTGTCTTATTTTAATTGGCTTTGCTACATGTATGAGGGCTTTTACCTCTTCCATTTCCACATTATTCACGAGCTCTTTATTTATCGGCATTGGAATTGCACTTGCAGGTCCGTTACTATCAGGTTTTATTAAAGAAAAATTCCCTACGAAAATCGGCTTAATGATTGGAATATATTCAGTAGGCATGGGAACTGGCGCTTCTTTAAGTGCAGGATTAACGATTCCTTTACAACATGTATTAAAAGACGATTGGAATATGGCACTCGCTTTTTGGGGTGTACTTACTATAATCGCTATTATATTTTGGTATCCGGTTATGAAACGAAAAAAGAATACGAGCACACAAGATAAAAAGAATAATAGTTTACCTTTAAGAAATAAAAAAGCATGGTTGTTCACAATCTTTTTCGGACTACAATCAGGAATCTTTTATTCCATTACGACTTGGCTTGCGCCGGCAAATCAAAGTATGGGTGTGAGTAGCGAACAAGCGGGTACTCTTATAACTGTTTTTACAGTGATTCAAATGATATGCAGCTTTTTAATTCCAACATTAGCGGATATTTATAAAAACCGCGCACTTTGGTTATTAGGGAGTATATGCTTCGTACTCGCAGGTTTATCGCTTATGATTTATCCACTAACTACACCATGGATCCCTTCTATTTTACTAGGTATCGGGCTCGGCGGCGTATTTCCACTCGCTCTTATGCTACCGCTATATGAAACAAAAACTTCAGAAGATGCGAGTGCATGGACTGCTATGATGCAGTCAGGAGGATATATTATGGGCGGATTCATTCCTGTCCTAGCAGGAATCGCTCGTGATTATTTTGATGGTTATACGCAAGTTTTTATTATAATGGCACTTTTAAGCTTCATTTTATTCCTATTAACTTTAGTCATGAAGAAAAGGAAAAGAAATGCAGAAGATCTTGTCTCAGCTTAAATTCAAAATGTTAATATATGGTATAATTTAATTAAAAACGAAAGGAGCTTCTAACATGTGGTTCATTTCGGCAATCGCGCCTGTTGTAATAGTTGGTGGAATTGTAGTATTTGTAATTAAAAGATTGGAACATAAATATAAGAACGGAAAATTAGGTAAGAAAAAATCTCAAAAAGCTCAACTGTTATTAGATAGTTTAATACCTATGGGAATGCTTGTTGGCTGTATGATTGGTTTGATTTTCGGTATGTTTTTTCCGGATTCCTCACTACTTTCCATTAGTTTAGGATCTGGAATAGGCTATTTATTTGGTTATTTCGCCTATGAAATTTATAGCAAGACAGGTAATGATTTTTCATAATCCAAAAGAAATAAGTGAGGACAGTACATAGTAGCCATATACAATATGTACTGTCCTTTATTTTTGCATCAACACTATCACCTTCCCTTTCATATCCTATACACCTTTTGTATTGATTTCCCTCTCCTTATCTCAAATAACAATTTTATTATTTATCATAAAGTTAACACTCTCGTTAAACATATATAAAGATTGTTGTATTTCTTACTTTTCTCCTTGAAAACAATATATACTACATTTGAAATAAGCGGGTACGTCTGCTTATTATCTAAATTCCCGTGCAATACCCCCTCACGAAATGCTAGGAGAAATCCTAGCATTTTTTACAATAACGTTTGACGAAAAAGTTTTGGCACTTTAAACATATGTAAATTATAGTTTCTTTTCAACTTTATCACTTAAACCGTTATATCATTTGAGTGAGCTAGTACATCCGCCCTCATCTTATTTTTTCCACTTATAAAAATCCGTCCACTCTTCTTCATTTTAACTTTAATCACGAAACAAAAAAATCCCCTCAAAGCATAAGCTTCAAGGGGTGAGCCTGTATTTTTACTTACTTATATACGTACAGCTGTACCACTTACAGCAACCATTAACATTCCATCACGAACAACTTCATAATCTACGTCAATACCAACGATAGCGTTCGCACCTTTTTGTTTTGCAAGTTCTTTCATTTCATCCATTGCGATATCACGAGCTTCTTTTAGCTTGCTTTCGTAAGAACCAGCACGACCACCGACAACATCACGAACGGAAGCGAATAAGTCGCGGACAATATTTGCACCCATAATAGCTTCACCATTTACAATATCGATATACTCAATAATTTCTTTACCTTGAATTCCAGACGTTGTTGTTACAATCATGACTGACACTCTCCTAATAACTTATAGTTTTTTGATTAGCTTTCTTATGTCTTTATTATGACATGGAAAAAGTATCTAATCTATTGAATTACCTTACAGGAGTGTGACAATTTTGTAAGAATGAAACGCCTATTATTTTTAATAAAGCGCCTTTACATTCGGATACATAAACGATTCTCTATTTTCTTTCCAGTCCTTTTCTACTTCTTTAAAAGTTGGTCGCCCTACTTCTTCCTTGTTTTTCTGTTTACGAAACCATTTCTTCACATACTGATCTCCATTTTTATTTTGAACTGTACAAAGAAAACTATTACTACTATCCTTTACTATTTTTACAATCACGAAAAGACACCCTTCCCTTTTTAATATCATAATAGAACTTGATCTTTTACTATAAGCCCTTCCTCTCTTATAGTCATACGACTCCTCGGCCGCGCCAAAGTTGTAAGATCAAAAACGATATTCACTATGTTTACATTTTTCATCATTGATATGTGAAGTAAATATTATTTAAAGAAATCGGAGTTATAAGCATTATGCTTATCAAATATTTTATAGATTTCTAACTTATCATCTAATTTTGCATCTACTAAAATTAATATATTTCCATCGTAAATGTATTCTTCATATTTCTTAGCATGTTCTTCGGGAATTCCTAATCCGATAAATGCGCCTATTAAACTTCCAGCTCCTCCGCCAATACCGGCTCCTCCAATAGCTGCTGCGATAGGTCCCGCTGCTACGATTGGACCCATTCCAGAAACAGCAAGTATACCAAGACCTGTTAATAAACCACCAAGTCCACCTGCTACTCCTCCTGCCACAAGCCCTGTCGCTGAAAAGATATCCGCTTTATGTGCCGTTTCACTATTCACTTTTTCACCCGATTTTTCTTCCAGATGTTCAATTTCCTTTTGATCCTTCGCAATAGCTGAAATGTTACCCGCCGAGTATCCTTTATCTTTTAATTCATTAATAACGAATGCCGCATCATCAATTGTTCTAAAAATACCTACTATTTTTCTATCTACATCCATAACTATTAATCTCCTAAAGTTTTATATAATGTATCTTTATCTTTCTTCATTTCTGTATACACTAACCTTCTTATTAACATAACCATTTACGAAAAAAGCGAATAGTAACAGCATTACAAGCGAACTACTTAACAAGTAAATTAAATCAAATGTAATATCAATCATCATTTCATTCATGTATACCAGACTCCTTTTTATTTAAAGTAAAAGTATATTTTTATAGACTAGAAATCTTACAATTCATCTTCAGTCAATCTCTTTGTAGTATATGTATACCCTTCGTAACCCTTTCTAAACCTAAAAAACTATAATTATATTTTTTCTTATTTATATGTTTAACATTTTTTAAAACGGGTATGTTTATATTGTTATGCTTACTATATGGAAAGGAATATTTCGATGAATGCAATCCAATCTACTACTATTCTTTATAATGAAACACCTACAATAACGCAGATTCATCATTTTTATGCTTTAATGACAACATTTCAAACTAATTTATTTATAAGTAAACATGGAACACTTACTTCTATTAAAAGCTTAAGCACATTAATATCCTTTTTCCTTACTGTAAAAAAGAGAGAGCTTGTATTATTTATCTTTGAAGGAATAGATGCAAAAAAAGCTTTAAGCACACTCTTTCCTTCTTAAAAGTTTTATTATCCCCCTATTCCCTCGATCGTTACTTTTCATATATGTTTATATTTCAAAATGATTTCCTCTATTCAAAACGAGACCCCCTTATACAATAGGGGGATTTCTAGTTTGCCCTTATGAAAACTGATATAATATATATTACGTTTTTCATTCTTTACAATAGAAAACTTTTAATAACCTTGAAGGTAGGAATTTTTAATGAAATCGAAAGCAAAATTTAGTATTCGCTACAAAATTATGGCTGGTTATTTAGTTATGATTTTGTTCTTACTTATTTCTTTCATTATGTTAAACAATGAGATTTCCAATTTACAAAAATCTCGTAATTTTATTATTGATCACGATTTTAAAGTTCTTAATTTAACGAATCAAGTGGAGAAAGAATTGCTAACAATTGAAAATAAAGCGAAAGGATTTATTACTTCTAATAATGCAAATTACGTGCAATCCCTTAACACTGCGGAAAAGGATTACGAAAAACATTATCAAGATCTTTTTGCTCTATTAGAGGATAACCCCTCTCAGCAAGAAAAATTAAAACAGATTAATGAAAACATCAATAGTTGGATTAATAAAGAGATTCACCCATTAATTACAAATCACAATAGTAATAACATACAAGCAATCGACACGACTCAAATTCAGTCATTACAATCGCAGATAACTAACTTCCGTGGTGTAGAGGAGCAACTAACGAAAAAAAGAGCTGCACAATTAGATACTGAAAATAATAAATTAGAGATTTGGTTATACAGTTTATTGTTCTTACTTTCTTGTATTTCTATTATCATTTCACTCTATATTTCGAATTCCATTACAAAAACGATTAAAAACGTAATTCAAGCTATTAAATCCATTTCTTCTAAAGAAAAAATTACTGAAAGAATTCATGTAAACACGCGGGATGAAATAAAAGATCTTGCTCATACAACGAACCACCTACTAGACGAAATATCTAAAAGAGAGTGGTTACAAACCGAGCTTGCAGAATTAATTTTAATGTATCAAGGTGTACCTTCTATTGAGATGTTAGGTAAAAAAATTCTTAGTGGAGTTATACAAAAAACGCAAACCTCTTGCGGTGCATTCTATGTACGTGAAGAAATTGAAGAAACTGTCTACTATGTGAAGAAAGCTTCTTTCGCCGATCAAGGTTCTGATGTTGGAAAACAATCCATTAAAATGGGTGAAGGTTTAATTGGGCAATGTGCTTTAGAAAAACAAAGCTTTATTCTTCGAGAAATACCAGAAGAATTTCGTTATGTCACTAGCGGCTTATTAGAAATACGCCCTCAAAACCTACTAGTCGTCCCTATCTTATTTGAAGATGAAGTGATCGCAGTAATGGAGTTAGTAAGTGTAACTGAGATTTCAGACTTACATCAAGATTTAATTCAACAAACCGTTGATAACCTAGGTCTAACCATCCATAGTATTATGGGACGTATGCGAATTCAAACTCTTTTACATGAATCACAAGCAATGACAGAAGAGTTGCAAGTTCAATCAGAAGAATTGCAAACGCAAGCTGAAGAACTACAAATGCAAGCCGAAGAGTTACGAACAACGAATGAACAACTAGAGTCTAGAACTGAAGAGGCCGAGCAAAAGACAGCTGACTTACAAATTACTAAATCAGAATTAGAAGAAAAAGCAAGTGAAATATTACGTAGCTCAAAATACAAATCAGAATTCCTAGCAAATATGTCACATGAATTACGCACACCGTTAAATAGTATTTTACTATTATCTGAAATGTTAAGAGAAAATCATGATAATCATTTATCCGATGATGAAATTGAATTAGCAACCGTCATTCATTCATCAGGAAAAGATTTACTTACTCTAATTAATGACATACTAGATTTATCTAAAGTAGAAGCCGGAAAACTAGACGTCATTTTTGAAGCAACGAACATAAGTGACATGGCAGCAAATATGCATCAAAACTTTTTACATATAGCTGCACAAAAAAATGTCGAATTTACTATTGAAGACAGTGATATTATTCCTGATTTATTTTATACAGATGCAAAACGGATTGAACAAATTATTAAAAACTTATTATCCAATGCATTTAAATTCACGGAAAAAGGATCCGTCTCTTTACATTTCGATTCGATAGAAACAACCAATTTGAGTAATGAAATGCAGTCTATAAGTAATGATTGGATTACAATTTCAGTAAAAGATACTGGTATTGGTATCTCTAAAGAACAGCATCAACTTATTTTCGAAGCCTTTCAACAGGCAGATGGAGCAACGATTCGGAAATATGGTGGTACAGGCTTAGGATTATCTATTTGTAAAGAGTTTGCTAGATTATTGGGTGGTTGGATTACGTTAGAGAGTAATTTAGGAGAAGGCAGTACTTTCACAGTATATATTCCTAACCTTCCAAATGGGTTAAATGATATACAGTTATCCAAATTAGAAGTCGCAGCAACGATAGAAGATGTTATTCCTGCTGAAGTTATTGAGGAAACTATCGTGACGCCAGAAACAAATAACGTCTTCCAAGAGAAAACTATTTTAATTGTCGATGATGATCATCGAAATATATTTGCATTACAAAACGCATTAGAAAAACAACATGCCAACATTATTACTGCACAAAACGGCATAGAGTGTTTAGAAATACTAAAAAACAATACAAATATTGACCTTATTTTAATGGATATTATGATGCCGAATATGGACGGTTATGAAACGATGGAACATATCCGAATGAATTTAGGGTTACATGAAATACCTATTATCGCATTAACTGCTAAAGCAATGCCAAATGATAAAGAAAAATGTTTATCTGCTGGCGCTTCAGATTATATAAGTAAACCATTAAATTTACATCAACTCTATTCGGTAATGAGTGTATGGTTAATAAAATAAGTGAGGTTTAGTTTAAGTGGAAAATAAGTATTATAATTTTGATCCATCCGTAGATATGGATAAGCGTACGAACTTAGAAATTGAATTACTATTGGAAGCGGTATTTAAACTGTCAGGATTTGATTTTCGCCAATATGCTCGCACATCTATTTATAGAAGAATTTGTAATAGAATGCAGCTCTCTAATATCCCTACCATTTCAAAATTAATTGAAAAAGTAATTCATGAGGAAGGGTTTTTAGAACAGTTATTAAATGATTTCTCCATTAATGTAACTGAAATGTTCCGTAACCCTACTTTTTTTAAAGCGTTAAGAGAGCATGTTATTCCTGAATTAAAAAAGTATCCTGAAATTAGAATTTGGCATGCTGGATGTGCAACTGGTGAAGAAGTGTTATCAATGTCCATCTTACTTCACGAAGAAGGATTAAGTGAAAAAGCTGTTATTTACGCAACAGATATGAATACAAATGTGTTAGAAAAAGCAAAACAAGGCATCCTTCCGTTAAATAAAATGCAAACTTATACGAAAAACTATTTACAAGCTGGCGGTACACAAGCATTTTCTAACTATTATTCAACAGATAATCGTTTTGCTTATTTTAATCCATCCCTTTTACAAAACATTATTTTTGCGCAACATAATTTAGTAACTGATCAGTCTTTTAACGAATTTCATATTATACTTTGCCGTAACGTTTTAATTTACTTTACGAGTAAACTTCAAAACCAAGTACAGCAACTATTTTATGAAAGTTTAGGCCACAATGGATTCCTATGTTTAGGAAATAAAGAAACTCTTCGTTTTTCACATATAATGCCGCATTATATCCAATTTAATCCTAACGAACAAATCTATCAAAAAATACAATAAAAAGCGTATGAAATCCTATGTTTGGATTTCATACGCTTTTTATTTCGCATTCGTTTGTATCATAATTAGACACATATCATCTGATTGTGTTTTCTTCTGTTCTTCCTTATAAAACCCTTCTATCTCTTCTTCTAAATCTCCCCATTTTCTTTCTGTAAAAGCACGTAATTTCTCTTCAGACTCAAATTCATCATTTGCAATTGATTCAAGAACACCATCTGTAAATAATACAATTTGAGCGTTCTTCTCAAAAGGTATGACTGTCTTCTCGACTTTTATTTCATCAAAAAATCCTACCGCACAACTCCCGCGATTTAGTTCTACTACATTCTCTTCATCAACTAAAACGTATCCAGAAGGATGTCCTGCATTTACATATTCAATTGTTCTCTTTTCTGTATCAACTACTAAGTATATCGCTGTAAAATAATATGGAATATTGTCATTCTCATTATGTAAAAGAGTCATATATTTATTTAAGTCTTTAATGACAAGTTCCGGATCGATTAAACATTTAATCGATTCACGTAATACAGACGAAATAAACATACAAACTAATGAAGCAGATACACCATGTCCCATCACATCTAATAATATAATACCGTAGCGGTTTTCATCGATTTTATACCAATAATACATATCTCCAGCTAGTTTGAATGAAGGTAAGTAACTTGCTTCAATTTTTATATGATCTTCTCTTAATGGGCTACTTAATAAGTTTCTTTGTACTTGTGTAGCTAAATCTAATTCATTACGAAGGTTTTCTTCTTGTTCTTTATGCCAATTTAATTCCGATTTCAAGCGTAATGCTACACGCATACGCGCTAACAATTCAACTTTATTTATAGGTTTCGTAATATAATCCATTGCGCCTATATCAAGCGCTTCAGCTAATTTATTCGCATCTTCTAAAGCTGTTACAAAAATAATAGGAATATCTTTAAACTTCTCCTCGTTTTGTAATCGCCTACAAACTTCAAGTCCATCAATCTCAGGCATCATGATATCTAATAGTATTAAATCAATTTCATTATGCCTGGAAGAATCTTTTCCAAAATGGGTGTATTCGAAAAGCTCTTGTGCAGAATTAAGCGATACAAGATCCTGATATCCGGCTTGTTTTAAAATTTTTTCAATTACAAAGATGTTAACCGGATTATCATCGACAATTAAAATGGACACAAGTTATTTCCCCTTTTCTTATTTAAAATGTAAATCTATTATCATTCTCTATTTTTCTAGTATTGCATACTCAGTTATAAAATAAAAATTTCCTACTCATACGTATTTATACAGCAAAAGAACAAACCCCCTAGAAATGAGAGTTTGTTCTTTCACTCTATAAAGTGAAACTTTAATCAGTGGGGGTTTTCTTCATCCCCCCACTGATTATTAGTTGAACCAATCGGACTTTTATGGGCAGTTGATCCCCCACCTAAATTCTTTGCTTTCGCTGCATTTTGAGGTGGGGGTCTTACTGCCCATTAAAGTGGGGTAAATTTCCACTTTTAATTTAACACCATTGCTTTGTCATTTAAAAGGCGATCTAATTCTTCCATATGATTTGTTTCATCTGCGATCATATCTTCTAACTTTACAACTAACTCTGTCATATTTAATTTCGCTGCCTGTTCTTTTCTCGTTTCATAACGCTTAATTGTTTCATATTCTGATTGTCTAGCTGCTTCTAACATTTCTCTAACATCTTCTACTTGTTTCACTGGTAAAGGGATCGTAGTAGGTGTACCACCTAGCGTCTTAATTTTCTCCGCTAAATATAGGGCATGTCCTTGTTCATCACTAATTTCAGATTCAAAGAAAGGTTTTAACACTTGTCTATATATACCAGAAACCGTAGCTGCATTATGGTTATACATAATAATTGCCGAGTATTCTCCTGCTAAATCTTCATTCAATCCTTCGATTAGTTCTTTCACATCGTGTGACATTTTAATATCTCCTCCTATACTTAATAACTACCCCTTTTTTCATGTTTTAAACATAATTATTTTTAATTTTTTATGTATCTAAAAACGCGGCTTGCTTCAATTTACTTATCGCTTGTCTTTTAATACGAGAAACGTGCATTTGTGAAATACCTAACCGCTCTCCTGTATCCTTTTGATTTAAATTTTCTCCAAATATATAATGAATAACACTCTTTTCCGTATCATTTAATACGTTAAAAATATCATCTAAAACGAGACGTCTTTCTGTCTGTTCATATCCTTGCTCTACTTCACCTACAGATTCAATTCTCGCTACCGAACTTCCATCAGATGAATTTTCAACTACATCATCTAAGGAAGATACTTGATAATTATTTTTAGCATCCATAATTTCTAGAACTTCCTCTTCGGATAGTCCTAAATGATCTGCAATCTCTATAATCTTCGGTGAACGTTGTAGGTGATCTGTTAGCTCCTCTATCGCAAGTTTAATTTTCCCGCCTAAATCTTTAATTCGCCTTGGAACATGAACGCCCCAAGTTTTATCACGTAAATACTTCTTTATTTCCCCCACTATCGTAGGTATTGCAAACGGTTCAAAAGCATTCCCTATCGAATAATCATACCTTCTTATTGCGCCTAAGAGCCCTAACATCCCTACTTGTATAATATCCTCATGCATCGGCCCACCTTTTGAATAGCGGTATGCAATGGAATATACGAGATTTTTATAGTGATTAACCAACCTTTCCTGCGCTTCATCACATTGGTTTTGTTGGAATTCTGCAATTAGTTTAATAACGTCTTCTTTAGTAAGATTTGTAGGTTGAGATTGGATTTCCATCATTCTCCACCTGCTCTCTTTGTATATATTTTGTCATTAAAACTGTCATGCCCTCATCATGCATAATTTGTATATCATCCATTAACGTATTTATTAAATATAAACCTAAACCATTTTCCGGCAAATGTTCTACTGGTTTATTAATATCATACGGACCAACTTTACTTTTTAAGGTGCTAAAATCAAAGCTAACCCCATTATCCGCAACCATAATTTCTAATCGATTTTCATATAGACCAAAGACAATTGTAATTTCTCCAACGTCTTCTTTATATGCATGTTGTACAATATTTGTACATGCTTCACTAATAGCAATTTTCATATCTTCTATATCGTCATAAGCAAAGCCCATTCGATTCGCAACACCAGCCATTGTTAAGCGAATAATAGCCACATATTCTGCTTTTGCAGGAATTTTCATTTCTATTGTTTCAAATTTCTCCATCATCCCTAGTCACCTTCTTTCTACTTTTTCAAAATCGGAATTCAAATTTAATATTTCTGTTAACCCTGTAATATCAAATAATCTTTTTAGTCTTTTAGATACACCAATAAACTCTAGTTTTCCATCATTTTTCTTAATTGCTTTTAATAGAGCTATAAAAACACCTAACCCTGTACTATCCATATACTCTACCTTAGTAAAATCTACTACTATATAAACCTCTTTCTCGCTTGCAATAGGCATTACCTTATTTTTTAAATCTGATGCCGTATACGCATCAATCTCACCATTAAGTTGTACTGTATAACCTAAATCATTTTGCAAAATATTTATTGCCAAATTCATCATTTCCGCCCCCTTATCTCAAACTACTACTATTTAATTACCCATAAAAATTAGTTTTAAACATATTTTTTCATTTTAATTATAAATAAATTTTCTACACCTTTCTCAGCTTAACACTAAAAAAAATACTACCAAATGTTTAAACCTTATAAATTTGTGTATGTATAATGTATAAACATTATTTTTAGGGGGATCTATCTATGGAAGAGCACAGCTTTAAAAAGGGAGATTTTGTTCAATTTTCTTATCGACACGATCATGCTACAAAATTAATTGGTTCCATTATTAACATACTAACGAATACAATTGTAGTTGATATAGGTAATAGCGAGGACTTATCTCATATAGAACCGAGGCAGGTCGTAAGAATAAATAATTGTAAAAAAGTAACGATAGCTTAATATGTAATCTCAATCAGTGGGGCCATCCTCACTGATTCCTATGTAAAATACATTAAAAAAGCATCCAAATTATTTTAATTGGATGCTTTTTTATGTATTTTTATCAGTTTATTAACTTTATAGCTACATATAATAAACTTAAGATTACTATTCATTATCATACTTACGCTTTCCGTAGCATTCTAGAAAAGAATGTAACGATTAAAATAAAGACGATTGCACCTAATAAAGCTGGAAGAATAAAGATGCCTCCCCATTCAGGGCCCCAGTGACCAAATAAGGCACTACCTACCCAAGATCCGATTAATCCAGCAATAACATTACCAACTATACCTAAAGGAAAGTCTTTTCCTGTAATCATTCCAGCTAACATACCAATAAGTCCACCTACAATACACGTAATAATAAGTCCCACAATTAGACCTCCTATATATTTTTATAATGGATTTATCAAGCTTTGGCGTTTAACCAAAGCTTGATAAACATGTATTATTCTTTGTTATCCAATCCATCACTTATCTTTTGTTTCACTTTTCCGACTTTTTCTTTTACAGTTCCCTTCGTCTTCTCCCACTTCCCTTCATTTTTCAACTCTCTATCTTCTGTAACTTCACCAATTCCTTCTTTTACTTGCCCCTTTTTCTTTTCAACTTTACCAGTAATTTGTTCTTTTAGCCCGCTCTCACTCATATTTCCAATCTCCTTTTCGTAATAGATTTGTAGATTTAAAGAGTATGAATTTAAATAGAATACGTGCATCTTCTTTCTTGTAACCATTCACCGACTCTTTCTAAATCCTTAACGAATAACAAGATTTTCCCTTCATCCAGTTTTTCTTCATAAAAGTTAGCTTCTTCCTCATTAAGTCCTAATTCTTGCATCTTATTTCTTAACTGATCTCCTGTTTTTTGAAAAACATTAATAATACTTGTCCCAAGTCCCTCTTCTTTTATTCCAATTGTATTCACGTCTGCATTGTCTGCGATTCTATCTGTCCTTTCTTTCTCATGTGTTAATACGTAAATATCTTTTTGGTCGATTCCTTTCTTCACTAGATCATTCGCTGCATTCATGACCTCTTTCTCCGTAATAAATTCATATACAAAAGGTTTACTATACTTCGTTTCCATCTTTAACTTCCTCCTCTAAAATGAATTATTTGTTATATTATATGTAATACACCCATTTTCGAAATGTTAAACATAAAATATGAAAAAAATTATGTGAATTTTGATTTTGATAGTGAATGAACCGCATATTTTTCATATATACGCTTCATATTATTCATACGAACATCATTAAAACTAGTAAACATGTCTCCCTATGATTTACAAAATTATCTCCTTACAATAACTACTTAAAATAACAGAAAATTGTTATAATTAAACGTAAGGAGGGATACTATGAAAAAAATCATATCTATATGCGCTCTAACCGCTCTATCTTTCACTTTAATAGGCTGTACAAGCACTTCTACTACAAATAATACTCCAACAACTAAGCAAGAAAATACGAAAAATGCCATTCAATTAAACTCTGCAGACATTACCAACATTGAGATGCTTAGAACAACAAGTAATACTAGTTCCAAATCTCAAACAGATAACGAGGAAATGATACAATCAATCGCTTCAGCAGTCCAAAAAGGAACACCGAAAACAATCACACTAGATCAAAAAAAGAAACAATCTGCGCATTCTACTATAACCGTTACATATAAAGATGACTCAAAAGAAGAGTTTCTTGTGTGGGTTGATAATAAGGAACAAATTACGATTGCTAAAGATGAGAAGAAAGATAAAGTAGAAGCTGTGACGGTGAATATTAAAGGCGCTAAGATAATGAAGGATTTTTTTAAAAATGATAAAACGTAAAAGGATCCCCATCAACTTAAGAATTCAAAATTAGCACAAAATTTTGTTCAGAAACACTATAAAATTCCAGCCTAATAGGTCAGTGGCGAGACCGTATATTATTAAACTTAAAATGTTTCAAATCGAAGAAAGACACCTTATAAGGTGTCTTTTCTTTATTTTCAAAAGGACCTGCTCCATTCATAAATGCATAAAGTAAATTGAATCCGTTAAAACACATGAGTGAACCTTTGTCTTCCCCCTCCTATCTAAAGGAGGAACTGTTATGGGCTTTGGTGGTAGTTGTGGCGGCTGGGGCTTCGCTGGAGGATTTGCTTTATTAGTTGTATTGTTTATTTTATTAATCATCGTTGGAGCTGCTTGCTTCTGCTAAAAAACTATCGGAAAAGATCCCCGTGCTAAACAAAAAATAAAATAAGCTGCCCATATGGACAGCTTATTTACATAATTATCGTTCTCGGAAGTAAAGTTTTAAAAGTAATTTATCCATAGTGATATTAAAATTACTACTAACAGGGGGAGCACCACATTGCCATCAACCTAAGCTTTTGAGATACCCCCCATAACGAAATTTTCACCTTTTTACAGTTATTTATGAGAATTCAGCTCATTTTTTCGTTTTGGGGAACAATCAATTTCTTAAGTTGATGGGTATGTGATAATGCTTCCATTTGAACAAATTTTCCTTTTCCATACCGATCACACACCTTTTGTAGAGTAATAGTATCAGCATATCCCAGTTTAAGAGGTTACTTACAAAATATTTAGAATTTTTTTGCGAGAATCCTCCGAAATGTAATATGGACTTTAAATATTTTCATTTATAATTCTCTATTTGTCTATACTTTTCATACCGCTGTTGTACAAGCTCTTCCGAGGATAATAGTATCAATTTTTTTAGAGATGATTCGATTACAGATTCAATCACTTTTGCCTGTGATTTTATATCATTTTGTGCTCCACCTTTAATTTCAGGAATGATTTCATCAATAATTCCTAAATGTTTTAAATCTTTTGCTGAAATTTTCATATGTTCAGCAGCTTCTGGAGCATACTTAGCGTCCTTCCATAGGATAGATGCTGCTCCTTCTGGCGAAATTACCGAGTACCATGAATACTCTAACATATGGATATGGTTACCGACACTAATGCCAAGAGCTCCACCACTTGATGCCTCTCCAATTACAATACAAACAATTGGCACTTTAAGTGTAGCCATTTCAAATAGATTTCGAGCTATCGCTTCAGAAATTCCACGTTCTTCAGACCCTTTCCCTGGATAGGCGCCTATTGTATCAATAAATGTAATAATAGGGCGATTAAATTTATCAGCTTGTTTCATAAGTCTTAGCGCTTTTCTATAACCTTCTGGATGTGCCATTCCAAAATTTCTTTCTATATTTTCCTTTGTATTTCTACCTCTTTGATGACCAATAACCGTAACGGGCATCCCTTTAAATTTTGCAATACCACCTATCATTGCTTTATCATCACCATATAATCGATCACCATGAAGTTCGAGAAAGTTTGTAAACAATAAAGGTATATAGTCCAATGTCGTGGGCCGGTTACGTAGCCTTGCAATTTGAACTCGTTGAAAAGGTGTAATATTAGAATAAATTTTATCTTGCATTTTATTTAAACGTTTTTCTAATACATGAATTTCTGGCGATAAATCTACATTATTTTCTTTCATAATTTTCTTTAATTCATCAAATTTCTCTTTTAATTCAATAATAGGACGTTCAAAATCCAAACTCATTTTACCCTCCAAATGTTATGATTTACCTCACTCTAATCAAAAGGCTTAGAAATAGAATCAATAAATAATTCAAAACCATCCACAACTATTTTTTGTTCTGATTCTGATAAATTATTGAGAATACTTTGATAAAATGTAATGGATTGCTCTCTTAAGCAATTAACAGTTATGTGACCTTTTTCTGTGAGGTGCAGAAAAAGTTCTCTTCTATTTTTTTCATTTACTTCACGATAAATAAGCCCCTTTTTTACTAACTTATCTACCAATCTACTTACAGTTGAAGTCTCTAATCTAAGTTTATTGGATAGTTGCCAAACAGTTAATTTTTCCACCTCTAGTTCCTCTAACGCCATCATTTGAGAAGTTGGTAAAGGTTTTTCAAATGGTCCATTGGGCAAATTTTGAGATTCAAAAACCCCAGTTATTATAATCATTTTCTTAATATCTGTTCTTAGTTTTAAGGCATCTTCTCTTTTCAAAAAGGTCACCCTCCTACAACTAATGTATCATACATCAATTGTATTATACATGAATATGTTTTTTTCACAAGCTTAACGTAAGCCAATATTACAACATGGACGAGATATTTCTTCTTGTTAAAATGGTATAAGTGGATTGTTTTCTACAAATGGCAGAACATCAATTATGTATCAGGGGCCTTTATGGGGTACCGCTCATCGCAATCAAGCTAAGAAAATAAAACTACCCAAAAAACGAAAATTTTGTGATAACTTGTAACAAAAAACTCATAATTTTTTGGGGGAGTTCTAAATTCTTAAGTTGATGGGCATGTGGCGTTACCCCATGCCCATCAACCTAAGATTTTGAAGTATCCCCAAAACGAAAATTTCCTCTTTTCTAGTTGTCCATAGAAATTTAGTTCGTGTTTTTCGTTTTGGGGAAGAATGTATTTCTTAACTTGATAGCGGTGTGGCGATACCTCATTTAGAATGACTAGTATATGCTGCTAGTCTTTTTTTATTAATTTACAAATTGAAGTAATAAAGAAAAGACACCCTAAGGTGCCTTCCTCCGACTTGAACCACTTTAATTTTAATAATATGTATTGGACTCCCATCCAAATATTATTTTACTATGTTAAGTCATATTGTACATTTATTGTTTCATCTGATTGTTTGTTTTCCATAACAAAGTAATTGTGACCTACTTCAATTATTTATTTCATTTGCGATGGTGTAATATGGTCTAGCCATAGAATACCATCATATTGTTCAATTGGATTCATAATTTCTTCAGATTCCTTCAGACCCCAGTATCTTCCCGCAGTAGGAGAGAACATCCAAGAGGTTTCTGGACGGTTTTTTTCACCTTTTAAATTGACAAATATATGTGGGGATTGTGCAGCACTTAATATTTTTTCAATACTCTGTTCCGTGTGATCAGTTTCTACAGGAACTATTTCATTAATACCGCTATTCCAGCTGCTTCCACTATAAGCGTACACACCGACCATGTACATTTGATCTTTAATACGTTTAGGCATGTAATCAATCATATTCGGTGCTACAAAGTTATATTTTTGTATATCAGTAAAATCGAGTATCATCTTTGAATTTTTTTTTCGAATATGATAGTTATGTCCCCATACGATGATTTTTTTGTTTTTGTATTGAATATCACTTAACCATGCTAAAGTTTGTCCCATTTTCTGATCTCGAATATAAAGTGAGAACTCAGACGCTTTTGGATTCGGTGAGAATATTAAGTTTTTTTCTTTTACTTTAGCATCTTGATGTGTTTTAATCGTATCAATTCGTATACTAATGGCTTTCTCTAACAGATTTACATCATATGTATTAATTGGTGCGACCTCGAGTAATTCAGTTTTATGCTCTTGAATAAATGCTTTGATTTTTTCGTATTTGTCTATTACTGGCTGAATCTCCTTTTTATATTGTTCATACGGATACTGATTATCTTTTGGGGTAAATGTCCGCTCTATATCGACCAATTCTTTATCAGCTAATTCAACATCATTAGCAATTTCAGGACTAATTTTCTCTAACCATTCTTTTGCAAATTGTGGGAAAGATGATTCCCACCAAATTTGAGTATCAAATCCAGTTAAAATCAGTGGAGTCCCTTTTTCTTTTTGCTCTTTTAGATAATGAAACAGTTCCTCAATTTCTTCTGTATGCCATACGGTTTCTAAAGATTGTTTCATGGCTTGAGTAGCAGTTAATCGGTCCAGTTTTTGGTTAACAGCATTTGCTTCTGCAAATCCAGATTCAAATGCCAGTACATCATATCCCATTTCTTCATGCAAATACTTAATGATCCGTACTTTAGATTGGTTTATTTCTTTGGCACCATGTGTACTTTCACCGAGAAGAACAATACGTTTATCCTGTACGGTTTCTTTTAAAAAGGACAAATATCTCCATATCTAACTGTATATACTCTGTACCTTTCTTAATTCTTCCATCTTGAAAATAATCAGGGTTAGGATTTTTTTGATACATACGTGTATTCGACTTGATACGAGAGATATAGTGGGCCTCTTTATCTTGTATATATTGAAGGTCTTTTAAATGAAAATAACCTAAATCTCGGATACATAAATCATTTGCCGTCACAGTTGGGGCACACAGAGAGCCGTAAGTACGATCATGTTGTTTACCTGGACCTGTATGAATATGTAAGAACTGTCCGCTTAACAAATCATACTCAAGTTGAATTTTTATCCCAGCAGTATGGCTACATCCTCCTGCACCTGGATAAACCGATGAAAATACATCCGGGAGTTGAAATGCAGTTGAATCTAAAATACGAATACGCTTGAAAACAGAAGTGTATGGAGAAGAAATCGGCATAGATGCGGCCAATTTTTTGCTTAGTAGTTCGGCTAGTAGCTGTTGTAAGAGTAGGACGGCCGACTTATTAAACCGTTGATTCAGTCCCTCAGGACTGATGAGTACTTCTGTTGATGCTTCTAAACAGCTAGATAACTGAGTTAAAGAAGTCATAGCTACATTTTGGCTCACCCATACACATAAAGCTACTAAATCTTTTGCTTGGTACTTACTGGTTCGTTGTACAAAACCAACATCTCTAGCAAGATCCCGTAAGGCATTTGGAGATAAAAAACTTTGAATCTCTTGAGCAAATAGTTGTAATTCGTCAGACACAGAAACAGACATAAAAAAACGCCATCCTTTCCTATGATTCTACAGAAAGAATAGCGTTTTTTTTCATTTTAAGGAAATTTAGTTTTGTTATCTTTCCTTAACAACAAACAAGACGCCACCCAGATCACGGCAGCGCCTACAATAATTGCTATTGGTTTAATCATTAACAAATATATCTGGCCCCTTCTTCAACGCGTACGAGAAACCCGAAATAAATACAACACTAAATATAATAATAGAAGACCACATATTAAAATGATATTCTTTACCTGCAACTAAATTATATATGTTATGGACCAAGAAATTAGCACCTATAATAATTCCGCCTAACATTGAACTAATTACAATGCTCATTAAATAAAACTTGAACTTCTGGAACATTTCCCTTCTACCCCTTTTCTAAAATAAATTTTATTTAGGCTATACCAGAAAATTGCACCATTTATTTTCCATATATTATCAAAACTATGTTTTAATTAAGGTTATTTTAAGGAAGGCATTATCTATTCAAATGTCCATTTCGGGGTTCCACCAATATGCCCAACAAGCTAATGAAACTAGTTGCCCCAAAACAAAAAATGTATATTTTCACCTGGAGATGCCAATTTTCTCGTTTTGGGGGTACTATAAAATTTTAGGTTGATAGCCATGGGGTACCGCCAGCATTTCGGAAAAAAAACAGGCTAAGAGTATGCAAGATTTTATACAGTTTTTCTGCTAATCCAGTAACCTAAAAACCATGCCAGGATAGGAATGTATAAAAAAATGCATAGATCCATAGAACAAAAAAGGAGATTTACTTATGAGATTAGGGTTCCTCCTTATTCTTGCTACTGATAATAGGACGTTATGTTAACCTCATATGAATAGAATATACATCGTCAATTTTATTAGATAAGCATACAAGCTTAATTATCCGATTTGAATATAAATAATTATATTCAATTTCAAAAAAAGAGGTGAACTGTTTTGAACTCATATTTTTCAAAACAAAAAAAATGCTGTCATAGACTTTTTCCTGCTTTTCCACCTGCTGCCCCTCCTATTATTGTGAAAGCTAAATTTCTTTATGTATCTAGTTCTGACGGCGGTATCGATGATGACACGATAGAAATTTATAATATTATCAATCCTACGGCTCCTATACGTGTAGGAGAGTTTACATCAGTAACTAATTTAGCTCCTGCGGGATTGGCTATTACAGATACTATTCTTTATATCGCGAATTTAGGAGATGGTGTAGAAATTTACAATATCAATAACCCTATAGCCCCTATACGCATAGGAGAATTTGGTACAGCAGATTTAAATGTTCCTGATCAATTAACTATTACAGGTACCACTCTTTATGTCTCAAATGGTGGTAATAACACGGTGGAAATTTATAATATTACCAATCCTACGACCCCTGTTCGTGTAGGAGAGTTCGGCGCTGGAGATTTAAATTTCCCTTCCGGCATGACTACTACAGATTCCACTCTTTATGTCGCAAATACTGGAGATAACACAGTAGAAATTTATAATATTACTAATCCTATGGTTCCTGTGCGTGTCGGGCAATTTAACGCTGGAAATTTAAATGTCCCTGCCGGATTAGCTACTAAAGGTACCACTCTTTATGTCGCAAATGTTGGAGATAACACGATAGAAATTTATAATATTACCAATCCTACAACCCCTGTTCGTGTAGGAGAGTTCGGCGCTGGAGATTTAAATGCTCCTGCTGTATTGGCTATTACAGATACTACTCTTTATGTCGCAAATACTGGAGATAACACAGTAGAAATTTATAATATTACCAATCCTACAGTTCCTATACATGTTCGAGATTTTGGTGCTGGAGATTTAGATTTTCCTAATGGATTAGCAATTTTTACGGTATTCGGATACAACTACCAATAACGGTAATTATGTAAATGAGCTGTCCATATGGACAGCTCATTGTATTTTTGCTTAGCGTGGTTTTTTTGATGCATGTTGATCGTTTTTATCGTTTTGGGGTAACTCGTCCTTGTTAGCTTGATGGATATGGGGTATTTGCATTTCTTATCTTGATGGCAATGTGAAACTATCCCTAATATAAAAATACTTTGTCTTTACAAATAATACTCAAACATTTTTGCAACCTTTTCTTTCATTTTTTCTTTTATAGATAATTGATTGACGTCAGAGGATGTTACCCTCTTTGAATTTTGTAAGTCTGCATTAATCACTGGTTTTATTCTCGAAATATAGATAGGGTCATGAATATAACAGTTCATTTCTTCATTTAAATGAAACGAGCGTGAATCAAAATTCACGGTCCCAACCATCAATACTTTTTCATCAATCAAAAATACTTTACCGTGTAACACCCCATTTTTATAACCATATACTTCCATCCCCTGTTTTAATGCTTTTCGGATATATGGATATGCTGCTTCTTTAACTAATAGTGCATCCGAATGAGGTGAGAATAGAATTTTGACACTGACTCCCCTCTTTCTTGCATCTACTAATGCGTTCCAAATAGTTCTGTCTTTTGGTATAAAATAAGGTGTTAATATAATGATGGATTCTTTTGCTTGTTGAAACAGCATTGCATAATCTTGCCCAAGTTTTTCTCCACTATAATATGCAGTAAATCGTTGCGAGGTTGCTCCCTTTTCCTTTACCGCATTGTGTATCGGAATCGGTTTCTCTGAGTTTTTATTCCAGTCTAATACAAATTGGTGTTCTAAATCTTGAACTCCTTCTCCTCGTATTTGAAGATGATAATCTCTCCAATAACCAAGTTTTTCTTTTTCCCCCAAATACTTCTTTCCAATGTTGAATCCGCCAATGTAACCAACCTTTCCATCAATAACTGAAATACGACGATGATTCCGATGATCCAAAGAAGAAAAAAGATAAGGGAAAACAGGTTTATTGTAATATGTAAAATGAACTCCTTTTTTAACTAATAATTCTCTTTCCTTTTTCTTTAGTAAAATTCCACCTAACCTGTCCACTGCATAGTATACTTCTACACCTTCCTGACTTTTTTTCCGCAATAGCTCTAGAAACTGATGACTTACTTTATCATCAGCAATAGAAAAAAAGTTAATATGCACGTAATGCTTTGCTTTCTCTATATCTGAGAATAATTGATTGTTTAACTGTTTCCCATCTGTATACATAGTAATATCACTTTGACGCATAGGGTATTGACTAGAATTCTGGCTAAATACCCCATTTTTTTCGGCTATTGTTCTGTCAATTTCCCCCCAAACAAACAGAACTAAACATCCACCGATAAATAAAAAGAGGAATACTCGGAAAACTCTTCCTATCTTTTTCAGCATATTTAATCTCCTTTATATATTATCGTTTTATTTCTGTTAGTTTTTGTTATTGGGACAAAACTATTCCATACATCTATTAGCTAAAAAATTCTCCTTTGAATGATTAACTATAAAATTTCTCATTCGCATATCCCTAAAATTGGAAATCGTACTATGATAACAAAATAGGCATTCTATATTTTGAAGTACATTTACAAGGAGGAATACTACATGACAGTAAGTACTAAACTTAAACAAACTATCGCTGGATTAAAGAGTGCTCAAGCATGCCTAGAAGGATTTGTTCTTGATACTGATAACAAGCAAGCAAAACAATTATATAAAGGTGCAGCACAACAAACTCAAGAAATTATTGAATCTTTAAATCCTCGTCTTCAACAAATTGAACATGAAGAGCCTCAGTATAAGTAATAACATAATACCTTTCACATAGAATATCGTCCCCATGGAAGAGTGCCCAGCTTAAATAACGATTATCATAATGCTGATTACGATTAAAGGGTATCGCCATATGCCCATCAACTTAAGAAACGGAATACACAATCTGCGTATGCTTTTATGAAACGACTCGTTCAAACTTTTGGAAAACCAACGGTTCTGACAACAGATAAGGCCCTTTCTTTACTTTGTTCACTCAAAAAATTAAAGGTGAATAACTTTTATAAAAGTACTACTCATTCTACAATCAAACATTTCAATAATTACATAGAACAAGATCATCGCTATGTAAAGCGCCGGTTTGCTAGATCCTCAGGATTCTAACACTTCGCATAAATCTGTCCTTATAGGTCAAAATATGTAAGGTATTGTGCTGGAATGCACTTGCCTATTCTAAATAAGGAGTGAGATGAGTGGCTGATAAAAACGAACGTAACCGTGTTGATAATGATACTGGCGAAGCGGTAGGAACTGGTGTCGGTGCTGTCGCTGGAGCTGCTTTGGGTTCTGTTCTTGGTCCACTTGGTACCGTTGCAGGAGCTGTTGCAGGAGGAGCGATGGGTAACAAAGTCGGCGAAGGTGCCGATGAGGCTAATGACAGTGTTGCGAACCGAGAAGATTAGACTTTAACCAAAGTGACACTGAATGAATTGGATTCCCAAAAAGGGAGTCCTTTTTTTATTAAGTTAATTCAGCTTTTTTAGGTAAATTCCCAGTAAGATTGTGAATCAATTCACTTAAAGTAACGTGTGCGTTAGTTCAACAAGCTATAAGCAGCAATCATAATCATTTTCTTGGTCTTCCGCAATCGGGCGCTATTGCGGAATAAACCTTAGATTATCAATCGACTTTATTGTTATATTTTTGAGTACAGTGAAGTATCTTATATCGGAAATTAAACAACTATATTTTAACCCCGTCCTAAATTTAGAACGGGGTTATGCTTGTTTTAGCTTTTTAAATTTAATAGCACCACCTAAATGGAAGTTTTATCTCGAAACGAAGAGGTAACTCCAATTCTAAAAGAAGGGCCTGAAGTGTTTTGGAGTTTGTAGAGTTGATAGATGCTTTAAAATATGTTTCACCAAGTCGTGATAAACCTTTTAAAGCTTATAAGCATATTACTGAAAATTGGGATGATAACTAGGATAGTGTAAATTCACAGTGGAAAAATATAATTGGAGGATTATCAATTTCTAGTGTCCAAGGTGAAGCATTCAAGGAAGTTACTAGTACCATAGAAGGTTTCTTTAAGGAACAGGAATGACTTAATAGTCATTCCTGTTTGTTTTTTTGCGGTATCAAGTTAAGAAGCACATTCTTCCCCAAAAATCATAAAATGAACTTCGGTGCTATAAAAAAATTCCATTTAGGTGGTACTTTAAAATCTTAGCTTGATGGGCATGGGGTGCCGCCACATCGCTATCAAGCTAAAGATTTATTGCAACCCCTAGAACGAAATTTTTAGGATTTCTTGTAATAAAAAAGGATATTTTATTATTTTGACTGTCTGTATATAACTTTTTCATGATTTATAAAACCATCTTACGAAACCGCCTCCTATTACAGAACTTGCCCTATATATTGGGAAATCAAATTTGGAATGTACCTAACTTAACCCTTTAGTATATAATAGTATTTAGAAAATAAAGGAAAAGATCTGTTTTTAATTATAGCCCTAAATATTTCTCAGTGTGTATTAGTATATAAGGTTCTGGTGCAAAGATAAAATGAAAACCAATAAAATGCATATGTTCCTAACAGAATTGTATTTTATACTACAAGTTCAAACAATTGATGGATGAATTCTTTCTGATTTTGGACAGACTGGTCCCGTAAATCAATCTGTTCTTTTTTAATCATATGCATAGCTTCTACTCCAGAAAGAATGGATGTAGCTGTGTCAAAGCATTTGAACCCTAGCATAGAACGGATTCGTTTCTTGATAAAGCGATGATCTTGTTCTACTATATTATTCAAGTACTTTTGTTGTCTAAGTCGCATACCGTTAGGTATGCTTTTTTCAACTGTTCAATTGCTATAGGATAAGCTGGATTCTTGTCGACTGTTATAACACGAGGCTTTGAAACATGAAAAGACCGCAAAGCTTTCTTGAAAAAGCGCTTTGCAGCCTTCTGATCTCTTGTTTTGCTTAGGCAAAAATCGATTGTGCTTCCTGTCGAATCAACAGCACGATACAGGTACATCCATTGCCCTTTTACTTTGATATATGTTTCATCGACTCTCCAAGAGTCATTTGTTTGTTTGAGGTAACGTCGGATCCGTTCCTCCATCATTTCCACTAAATTACGAAAACTGAGATTGTACCGTAGGTACCATCTTACTGTTAATAAGATAATATCAGGCTGATAGTGCTTCCATTTGAACAAATTTCTCTTTTCCATACTAATCACACACCTTATTAGAGTAATAGTATCAGTATGTCCAAGGTTTATAGATTTTTTGCACCAGAACCCTTATTATTACGTCAAATGATTACAATATTAGTAGATTTAAAAAACTGATTGGTGAACACAATATTTCCCTCACAAATACTGAATACTCTCTTGAACCTGATATGTTTAACTGGTTATTTTATGTTTATACGGAACGTGATGGAATATTAAACGCCGAAACAAAATTAGAAAATATTAGTGGTTTTGTAGGAAATGTAACTGATGACGCCAATGTTTTTACAGGAGCATCTTACCAGACGACAGAACTAATAGCGACCAAAGCGTTTATAAGTAATGGTGGAGAACTAAAAAAGATAACACTTAGAGTTAGAGACACAGATGTAGATATTACTTGTATGGTTAATGAAAATTCTACTGTTGTAATAAGTTGTAATGCATCATTAAAATTAAGAATAATGGATAGCATGGATGATGCAACTTTTCTGTTATTGTATTTATATGGTTACTTAATCCTTAGGTTAAAACAATTGTATATGAATGAATCGGAGAGCTTTATCAAAGAAGATAATCCCAAATTTTCAAAGAAAATTGGGATTGATGTAATTAAATCAATTGTTGAAAAAAATAATATTTTATTGAAAGATCTTGAGTCATTTTTGCTAGAAGTCGCATGTGAGCAAGAGCATAGTTGATAATTGTGTTTACTTAATCAAAATGACAGGTTCTATTGCAAATTTTCTTAACAAATACATACTTAGGTTGAGTACAATTAAATCTCATGCAATTGTTAGTAACTTTCGTAATTCATTGTACGTTGAAAAACCACAGTTTGGCCACAAACTGTGGTTTTTTCTTATATATAGCCATGAATGGTTTTGATTCCTTTCAAGGGGTACGGAAACGATTCAAAGTGTGAGGGTCCACTCTGGGGAAATATTTAAATTGATACGATAAGTATAAACAAGAAACCTATCCGCAGATAGGTTTCTATTTTTATTAACAGATGTGCTTTTTATACTTGAAAATTATGTGAATTTATAAAGAGAACAAACAACGGTCTAAGGAACCTGAAAATTCCAATGGATATTTTGAATAAAAAACTTTAAATCAATATATATTTAATAATAAATTCTTAAAAAATATAAGTATTGGTTAATATAGAAGAATGGGGGATTCTTACAGAAAGGTATATATTTTTATTGGTTTATAATCTATACAAATAAAATATACATATAAATGTGTATAAATATAAAATATTAAATCCGACCTATCTCTCTATTTGTGTTTGTCATTGGCTATTCTGCTTTCTTGTTGTTTAAAATAAAAAGAGGAACAACTAATGTTCCTCTTGTAATCTCTAAGAATTTGGTATATGGACAGCTTATATTTTAAATAAAGTTCAAACGAAAATGAAATTTGCAACATTTCACCTATAAACACTAAAAACAAACAAAGAGCGATTTTTTCACCCTTTGTTTGTTGTAGATTATTTATTTAATTCAGCTTTTGCTTGTTTCAAGAGATACTCCTTTTCTTGCTCTGGCGTAGCCTCTTTATATGCTTTACCATCGTTCCCATCTTTCCACTTACTCAACATATTATGCTCTTTAACTATTTGAGAAAAATCCCCGTGTTCCCATCGATCGATGATCATACGATACTCTCCTAAATGCTTTACATACATTGGAGTGCTTTTAGTGATTGCCTCTTTTACTTCTTGAATATTCTCGGCACTCATTTTGATAAAGCCCTCTTTCTTATCGGATAACACCTTTTGATTAGTCATTTTGAGCATTGTATCATTTATGCGTTTTTCAGCTTCCACTGCCACTTCGACTTTTTCCCCTTTAACCGAGTTGATCATTTCCTCCTCTTTGTGATTCCCGAGGTAATCCCCAACTTTAAAACCTGTTAAAACACCGATCGCTATACAAAAAATTAAAATCAATGATACTTTCGTTATTTTTCTCATTTATTAATCCTCCTTTACTATGAAGAGCCATTTGCAATATAACTTTTATAGAGCAGCTCGACATTTGCGCTCTTTAATAATTTAAGCATAAATTCTATGTTCTTTTAAAAAACAGGTATAATTTATCAGTGCAGTACAACAATTCCTTATATGATCCTTTTTTCCTTTTCTAATAGGTAACCTGCGCTTTCAACCAATTTGATTTCATCAATAAGAGAAAAAACAGTCTTTGATATATTAGGTGTCAATTACAATTGTACCATTTCTAAAGATCGAGCGGCTTAATTGAAAAAAACAAACCCCATTAGGATTTATGATGTATGTAAATTCTTAAATAATCTACACCACTCCCCTGAAAATTTCCTAAGTCTTAGTTTGATAGTGATGTGGAAGACCCCCCTTTTATAGTTTATAGAAGAAGTACATCAGTTATCTATTAAAACTATTATTTAAAAAAATTTCCTAAATGTTTTATTTATTCTACTTTCGTTTCACTTAATAAGGTAAGGAGCTAATTTACTAGATAACTTGATTAAATAGGGGTATCCCCCATCACCATCAAGCTAAAGAGAAATTGTATCCATAAAACGAAAAAAACGTTATTCTTTCTGTAGAATCATAGGAAAGGATGGCGTTTTTGATATGAACTTATCTATTTCTAATGAACTAGAATTGTTTTCTAAAGAGTTGCAGCGATATATGTCACCTGATGCTTTAGAGCAATTAGCTAAAAATGTAGGATTTGTGAAACGAAAAAGTAAATACCGCGCACAAGATTTAGTGGCCCTATGTATTTGGTTAAGTCGAAACATAGCCCATACTTCATTGACACAATTATGTAGTCAGTTAGAAGCTAACACAGGCATTTCTATGAGTCCAGAAGGACTCAATCAACGTTTTAATTCCCAGGCTGTTCTGTTTTTACAACAGCTCTTAGCATATTTACTTCACCAACAAGTTGGTTCTTCTAGCAAGATTCCAACTTTGTATACAAACTATTTTCGACGTATTCGTGTATTGGATTCTACACATTTTCAGATTCCAGATAAATTCACTTCTACATATCAAGGTTCAGGTGGTAGTGGTCAAAATGCTGGCGTGAAAATTCAACTAGAGTATGATTTACTAAGTGGTCAGTTTCTACATGTTCATGTAGGATCAGGAAAGCACAATGATAAAACGTATGGTTCTACTTGTTTAACGTCCCTTCAACCGAACGATGTATGTATACGTGATTTAGGATACTTCGATTTAAAAGACTTACATACGATAAAAGAGTGTAATGCTTATTTTATTTCAAGATTAAAGCTCAATACACGTATATATCAGAAGAATAAAGAGCCTGAATACTTTCAAAATGGAACAATAAAAAAGCACTCTGAGTACATCCAATTAGATATGGAGCAATTCATTGACCAATTACAGTCAGGTGAAACATATGAAATTCCTGAGATTTATATTGGAATGTATCAAAAGCTTCCTGCAAGACTAGTTTTGTATAAATTAACTGAAACGCAAATGAAACGTAGACAAAAGGATTTAGCATCTAAAGAACACAAAAAGCAAATTACCTATAAAGAACGCAGTAAACGGCTTAGTGCGATTAACTTTTACATTACAAATATCCCTTCGGAATACCTACCAAAAGAACAAGTATACGATTTTTACTCTTTACGGTGGCAAATTGAACTTATCTTTAAAACATGGAAATCATTTTTTCGTATTCATCACTGTAATTCTGTAAAATTAGAACGATTAGAGTGTCATTTATACGGACAGTTAATTAGTATCCTCCTTTGTTCCTCCACTATGTTTCAAATGCGCCAATTACTCCTCACCAAGAAGAAACGAGAGTTGAGTGAATATAAAGCGATTTATATCATCAAAGATTATTTTCCACTTCTTTATCAAGCTTTACAAAAAGACACTCAAGAGATATCAAAGATACTAATTCGTTTATTCAATCTTCTACAGAAAAATGGGCGAAAATCCCATAGGTATGAGAAGAAAACAGTCTTTGATATCTTAGGCGTCGTATACAACTTTTCTATGTCCCACAATCAAGTAGCGTAATCTAAAAAAATTATAACCCGATAGGGTTTATTTAGTATGCAAATATTTAAAGAACTTACACTGGACCTTTAGAAAAAAGAAATAATCTCACGTGAGAATAAACTTATATAATCTTAGCTTGATGGGCATGGGGTGCCGCCAACAAAACGCGATTTCGTACGCTAAGAAAAAAGCCTTGCTACATAAGTAATGTAGCAAAGCTTTTTTAAGTTGTTTAATTCTCGCTCCACTATCGGCTTTGTTAACTAACACTTTAATTATTTTAACAGCCTTTTGTTTAATTCCCACAAAGCCGTTTTGTTACTATCCCATTTTAAAAGCGTTACGGCTTCCTCAAAGCACAGCCATTTATAATTGAAGTGTTCTTTAGATAATTTAATATTTTTTGTAGGAACTTTAACTCCAAAAGAAAATTCTTTTATTACATAAACATCTTCGCCCCAAAGAAATTCACCAACTACATCCTCTACTGGTAGTGAAGACACAGAATCTAGTTTTATATATGGACTTTCTCTTGTAATACCAGCCTCTTCAAACGCTTCTCGTTTTGCTGATTCAATAGGAGTCTCACCATCTTCTCCACCACCAGCTATTCCTTGCCAATAACCATAATCACTTCGATTAAAAATGGCATATTGAATGGAATCGTCAGTTTTTATATAAGGAAATATCAATACTTGATACGGTGCTCTCATTGCTTAACATCCTTCCGAAAAAATATGAAAAATTTATTCACTAACTTGCTATTTTATTAAATAAAGTATTTGTATTTAAACTTTATAAAACTCAAATGTATTTTTTTCTAAACATATTGTTTCATTGGAATTTTTGATAATAATATCAAAACGTTGACTATACTGATGCATAAACACTTCATACTGAATCCGACGTTCTTCATGAGACTTCCTTAAGTAATTAATATCGGCTCCTCTTTCAATAATATCACGGCTAGACCTTCTCATTAATTCTGTTTCTCCATCTGTATAGAAGTAAATTTTCAAATCAAATAAATTTGGATTAATAAATGCGACACTCATTCCTTCTACAATCGTCACCTTATTTTTCGAAGAAATTAACTCACTTTTTATATAATGTGTATCCATTGTATAAAAATCTAAACCAGCTCTTACCATTTGAACATCTCTTTCTAACGCAGACAAATGATGGGCTGATGGATGACAAGCTGTCATTTTATCATAATGATTTTCATTCTGATATGTATAATGGATATTTGTATACTTTCGTACATTTGAACTAACAATGTATGGATCTGTATTAATATAACTCACTTTATTTTGATTTAATTGGTTTATGAGCTTATTGGCGAACGTTGTTTTTCCGGCAGCACCGTGTCCTGAAATGCCAATAACAATCTGTTCATCGGTCATACTGATCCAATTTATAATTTCTTGTAATAACTTTTTCATTATTCTCCCCCTGTTACTAATACATTCCCTTATTTATATTATCTTAATATAGAGTTATCCTACTGTAAAATCATACATGAAGCGAAAAAAATGGTATGATTATCCATCATATCATCTCTATTTTTAAAAAACTATATTAATTTTCAAAGGATTTTATTGTTATTTGGGGTAGTACCACATGCCCATCAAGCTAACCAAGTACACCATTTACAAATTCAAAAGAATCCCCCTCAAAGCATCAACTTTAAGGGGGTCCTCCTAGTATCTTCTCTCTTCATACAATCGATTTGCTTTATATGAGAAAAAGAAAAACATACCAATCGCAGCTGGGATAAACAACCATGAAATACCTCTCATTAATGCAAATGGCGTTTCAAATAATAATGATCCTAAAAATGCTGCACCGTGCATATCCCATAATCCTGGTGTATAGTATAGGCCTTTCGGATTTAAAATCACTCCTAAATCAATTGTATTATTAAACATAAATAGGATTAACAGCGGCAAATAGCATATTGCTAATTCTAAAAATGTCTTAGATAAACGTTTATACTTCCCTGCTCGTGACATTTGATCTGAAAAAATGTCATCTTCACTTTCCTCATCTATCTTTTTAAAATATTGCGTGCCTGCCCACCATTTACCGGCTATATGCTTCCAGCCGCTATCTTCAAATAACGTACAATAATTAATAAAATCACTTCGTCTATAAAATATTCTATAATCTATTTTAATTGTCGCATCCTCTGGTTCTGCGATTTTAAATTTATAACCGAATGTATTACTTTTTAGTTGATAGCCTTTCCAAGCCATCTCTTCTAACCATTTCTCTTCTTTCTCAAAGTCTAAAAAGAATTTCAATCTCCACATCTTTGCTTCCCCCTAACTATACATTTAATAAGCTTTTTGTAACCCCAATAATGTGCTGCATTCTCATAAAGTCTAAATGTAATACTTCTTTCCCGCGTTCAGTAATGACATACACTTTTCTTCGTTTATCTTCACTTTTTACAGATTCTATTAATTGTTGCTTTAATAAATTTTCAACCGCACCATACAATGTACCCGCTGCGATTTTCACTTGATGATTACTAAGTTCCTCCACCTTTTGCATAATTAAATATCCATGAGCTGGCTCTAATAAAGCTAAAAGAACGTAATACGTTGTTTCCGTTAATGGTAAATTTTTATCTCTATTCATAAAGACCTCCAATGTAACGATTAATATATAGCTAAACTATATAGTCGAACTGTATAGTTTTATTTTATACAGTCTGACTGTATATGTCAAATTTAGGTACAAAAAAGAAACCTAGATCTCATAGGATCTAGGTTTCTTTTTTACATAAACGTAATCGTCACTAAAGAATATCCTTCTTTCACATTATACGGCTCAGCTTTATAAGAAACACGGTTCGCTCCTTGCGGATAACCGATTTCTCCAATTACTTTTTTCACATCTTGCAGTGAACCGTCCATTGATTGCTTATAAAGAACTTCAATCTTTTCTGGTTTTTCGCTATAACGCTGCTGCATTTTATTTTTCAACTCAGTATAGTTATTGGCGATGTATTCATTTGCTAAATAATTTAATTTTGTATCTTTCAATATTTGCTGATATGTAGGTGCTTTCGTACCACCTGTCGCAATTTTATTTGTTAATGTACTATAATAGTTTGTTGTAGCTTGCGGATAGTCCTCGCGGTTCCACTCATGATTTCTTGCAATTTGCTCGTCAGATAAGTTGAAATAAGAATATGTTACGCGGCCTTGTTCATCTGGCACTGGATCATCAAATGTTGTATCAAGATGGTACCACTTGTTATCGATTTTAACTAAATTCCAAGCATGAGGCTGACCGTCTCCAGTTCCTACTACAAAATGATTCTCAATTCCAGCTTCTTTTAATAATTGATAGGTTAATAGTGTGTAACCTTGGCAAACGGCAGAACGATTCGCGAGTGCCTCATATGCTGTATACGCTTTATAAGACGTATCGTAAGAAACATGTTTTACAACATAATCATGAATCGCCTTCACTTTTTCATGATCATCCATCCCGACTTGAATAATAGAAGAAACGATCGCTTTCGCTTGTTTCATCACATATTCTGTTTGTTCTTTCGTTTCACGATATGTAATATTTAGCGTAAACGTATAATTCCCTGGCGATCCAGATAGTGAGTATGAAACATTCGATCTATTATAATTTGTATACTCATTTTTACTTGCGACTTCTTTATATGCGGTGAAAAGTGTATTCATCACTTCTTTTGTATTACTGTTTTTCGTTTTATATGGAAGTGTAATATTCGTTTCATACGTATTAATACGCGTTTGTACTTCATTTTTGAATGCTGCTAATAATGCCGCATCTCCTGTATCTTGCACCGCAACCTCAGGCTTTTTATATTTCAATGCATTATATAAAAACTGTGCATACTGTTCACGCGTTACCGTTTTAGCTGGTTCAAATTTCCCGTCTCCTGTACCAGATGCAATCCCGTTTGACTGCACCGCACTAATCGCATTTTCTGCCCAAAATCCATTTGGAACATCATTAAATGTATGTTTTTGTTTAGCTGAAACTTGGAACGCATTTTTAATAATTTGCGCCATTTCTGCGCGGCTAACAGAATCTTTCGGTCTAAAACCGCCATTTCCATCACCTTTAAAAATCCCCAATTTCGTTAACGTTAAAACCTCTTCCGGAAACATTGTAGAACCTGAGCGAATATCACGATACGGATTATTTAAAGTAGACCCATCTTGTAATACATAACGAGCACCATCATTACTAAACGTACCGCCTTGCTTATTCGGTACTAACACACGATAAATTAAAGCTGCAACTTGCTCCCTCGTCGCAACATCACCAAAACCAAACATCCCATTTCCATAACCTGAAATAATATTTTTGCTCGCTAAGTCTTTAATCGCAGGATATGACCAGTGCGATGTTGGTACATCAGAAAAAACGCCCGCTTCCGCAGCTTTCACATCACTGCCATTTGTATATAATAACGCACCACCAATAAGTGATAATGATGTAATTGATTTTAATAGTTTTGTGTACATAATGCCTTCTCCCAATACGTCTTCTATTTTTTGTTGTTTTTTGTCGAAAAACCTAAAATAATATGACAAAACACATTATACAATCAAAACTTTTCGGAGGATATACTGAATTTCAAAATATGCAAAAATTCATATTTTCATTATGGTTTCCACAATAAAAATAGAGCTGTCCATAAGTCAGTTTCACCAACTTATGGACAGCTCTCATAGTTTCACCTTATTCTATCGATGAATCCAAACTGCACCTGCAGATTTGTCTTCAGCTTGACCTACTACTTCAAACTTCAATCCTAGTTTCGGCAACTTACGTCCTGCATCTGGAATAGCGCTGTTGATGTACTGCTTAGAATCATCAAATTTTGCAACTCCTGGTAATCCTTTATAGTCAAAGATACCGCGAGTTGGCGAGTCTACTCTCCATGCTGGCGCTTGATCAAATGAGAATGCCGCATCGGCAATTTGATAACGCGTACTGCTCTTCACAGTCGGTTGTCCGTTTAATGTTCCTACGATTGCCTCTGGATGAGAATCTACTACTCCTAAGAATCCTTCACCTGGATGAACGCCTACCCAGTTATCTGTAAAGCTTTGATCCGCATACCATACAACCATTCCTGTATTAAACACTGGACCACGCGCATGTTGTAACGCCGTGTCAGAACCAGCGTAATTTCTCCACTCTACATAGTAGTTATTTTTTTTCTGTTCCAATCCGTTAGACACCGTAAATCCTTTTAACGTCATTGCTGGCCCGCCTTCTGCATCATCTGAGAAAACAACTTTGCCATCTACAGTTAATGCAGCATTATCTAACGCAAATCCTTTATAAGCTACTGCAATATCTGTTAAATACTCAAATTGCAGTTTTACTTTTTTCCCTTTAAATTGGCTTAAATCGTAAGTTTTATCAACCCACTTACCATCAGTTGTATCCACGCCACCTTTTACATCTTTTTCGCCCATTCTATCAATACGTGTCTTCGTTCCATCTTCTGCAATCGCATATACGTCAAGGAAATCATACTTCGCTTCAAGTTCGTAGAATGCCTTATAATCGAACTTAGCATTCGTGGCATTTGTTAAGTCAAATACTGGTGTCTCAAGTGTTGTATGAATGTCATTTCCTTTTGTACTGTAATAAAACTTCTTACCAAATGCTGACTCGATATTTTTAATATCTTTGTCTGGTAAGTTAACACGAACGATTCCTGGTCGTTTTGATTTTGTAACACTTTGATCTAAATATGTTGCAACACCGACTCCCGTGCGAAGTTTATCATAATCTACCTCAACGATATTCGCCCAGTTACCCTTCATATTCTTTTGGAAAAACTCTTTATTTTGTGGTGAGAAACTTGTTGGCTCTGTTCCTGCAATTTTTCCAGCCCAGCTGCCGCCGCTCATAATAGACCATGACTCAACAGGTTCACCTTGTCCTGAATACTTTGTATCGTACTCATCTGGTAAGCCTAAATCATGACCATACTCATGCGCAAACACACCAACCGCTCCATCTTCAGGCTCGATTGTATAATCGTATGCAGCCATCTTTCCGCCCCAATTTGAAACAGAAGATTTTGTGCCATCAATCGCATATGGTTTTGACCCAAGTTTTGAACGATGAGACCAAATCGCATCATCTTTCAATTTACCGCCGCCAGCTTCTTGACCAACGCCCGCATGTACAACCATTAAATGATCAATAATGCCATCTGGCTCGTTTTTATTTCCATCACCATTTTGATCGTATTGATCAAATTGATCATAATCTGCTAAATTAATTCCTTTTGCTACCGCTGCTTTTAATGCTTCTTTCACAAAATCACGTGGCCCTAAAGGACCCTTATTATCATGGCCAGTTCCTGCATCCGAACCGTAATCTGAAGCTTTCCCTGGAACAGTAAGCCATTCCGTTACAGTTCCATCAACTGTGTAGCTGCCGCCAGATTGTTCTTCATAATATTGTTTAAATGTATTAATCTTCGATCCATCAAATAACGTAAATGGTTCATCACCAAATAACATTTTTTGATAATGTTCACGATTGAAGTCCTTAGAATACATGTATCCTGGCTCTTGATCAATATTGTTATGCTTAAAATCGCTAAATTCTACAAGTAAAACAAGTACTTTATCTTTTCGAACAGCACCGTTGTACTCTTCTTGCTTCGCTGGTGCAGTAGGTACTTTTCCATTTAATTTACTAGAATTCAATCCTGCACCTTGTCCAGCTACTGGCCCTACTGTTGGCTGCTGCGCCTGTTCATTTTCCTTCATTTTTGCATCTTTTACTTTTTTCATAAAATCAGAAGCTTCTTGCGTAAGACTATCTCCTGTCAAGATTTCTTTACCAGGGTTTTCCCCTTTCTTTTTCTCAACATATTTCTCGACAGCCTTTGACGTCTCAGCTTGTGATGCAGATTGATCAATTACGCCCCGTTGTTTTAGCGCTTCTGCCAAACGCTCCTCCGGTATTAAATGCTCATCTATTGGTAGAGATGATGGCGAATCAGCATACGCCGCATGACTTCCAAAAGCAAAACTACTACTTAGTACTGCCGCTGTTGCTAAAACTGATAATGGTTTTAACTTCTTATTCTTTTTCAATGCATTTCCTCCCCAGTGTCTGCGAATTATCGTTTTTTTGCCGATAGAAACATAATATTCTCTTTATAGAGAATATTCAATCTTTTTCAACAAATTAAATGTTGAGAAATATTTTTTTGTGCAGGGTGGGGATGCGTAGGATAAAAAATACAAAACTTCTACTAGTTTATGTTTTGCACATAACCATACAATGGAATCACTCGTTCTTTTATCTTGATGCGATGGAGTAGTGCTAGGAAAGGAAAAAAAATACAACATAAAAACTGATACTTTTCTTGCTGGTGCAAAAACTCTAAAAACCTTGTAAGTACGCTCTTAAACTTGGACATACTGATACTATTAATTTAGCAAAGGTTTGCACCAGAACCTTATTTTTTAATCAACATTATTTAACTGACTCTACTTGTTTTTCTAATTCTATTCCAAGGAATTTAGCAAGCTCAAGCATACCAAATTGATTCGCTACAGACTCTGCGTCAGAATTATAGTTTGTGTTTGTATTAATATCATACGTATAAATTGTTCCATCCGAACTGCGGATAAATTCAATACCAGCGACAGTAATTTCATTTTCTTTCAAAAATTCTTTGTATTGTTCAATAATTGGCTCTTGGAAGTCCGATATAATTTCAAATTTTGTTGACGACTCTTTCTTACTCTCTTCTCCTACTGGGCAAAAAGCATCTTGAATCGAGCATGCATCTGCCGGGCAAAGCTCAAATCCTTCTGATGTATCTACTTTAACTGCATATACAAACTGACCGCCTACAAACTCACAACGTGTAATATATGGTTCTGGCGCTTCAATATATTGCTGGATTAAAGTAATTCCATCAATAGGTTCTTCAAATGTCGGACCATCCAAATATTGTTCTAAAGCATCAATAGAATGAAAAAGTTGAACACCAAGGCCTTTACCTGCACGGTTATGCTTTGTAATGAACGGTACTTCCCCTAACTCCCTTGCTGCTTTTACTATATTATCACGGCCAACAGTACCAATTGTTTTCGGCACTTGTATCCCAAATTTTCTTAATGCTGCATATTGATTCAATTTACTTACTTCAAGGCGTAATGCACGAGATCCATTAAATACTGTTCGCCCGTATCCCTCTAGCCAAGCAAGAACCCCTTCAGTCAATTCAGGTGCATATCGATGCCCTCTCGTATGTGAAGAAGCACTCATGCGGCTATAAAAAACACCTTGGGGAGGTTCTTGTTCTAACGAAACAGTTCCTTCATCCAAAAACCATTCCTCATAAGGTAACTCTAATTCTTCCAACCTTTTCACCAAATGATTCGTCCATTCCTTATTCTCATGTAATATGTAAATTTTACTCATTTGTAATCAATTCCTTTCTTTTTGCTTCAACTAATGGCATCACTTTTTCAGAAAATCGTTTCATCTCTTCAAGCTGCGGTGAAAATTGTAAAAGTAATAACGTAACACCCACTTTTTCAAAAGCAAGTATCCTTTCTGCAATTTGTTCTGGTGTTCCGATTAAATTAGGACGTAACCCGCGATTAGATACGGAATAATCATTGAGCTTCACTTGCTGTTCCAAATGCGATTTACTAATAAAGTCTTGATAACCCGCGTAACCTAAAGCATCGTCTTTCACATCCGTTATGCGTCCCCATTCCTCTAACGCCTCTTCTTCTGTATCACGACAAATGACGTAAGCCGCAAGCCCGAATGACTGCAATGGCTCCTCTGTGACTTTCTTTCTACGATTCTTCATATCTTCTATTTTCACAAATACTTCTTCCACTGTTCCGCCATGCATTACATATGCATCCGCGTGATTTACAATTACTTCTTTTCCTCGCTCACTCTCACCACCTGCATAGATCTTAATGCCTTGTTTCTGCACAGGTTTTGGACTTAAATGTGTATGATGAAGCTCATAAAAGTTCCCTTTATAAGAAAACTCTTCTTCTTTCCAAAGCTCTTTCAAAACTGTTACAAATTCCTCTGTGCGATCATATCGTTCATCATGTGCGGTAAATACCCCGCCGTACTGTCTCGCTTCTTCTTCCCACCATGCTGAAACTACATTCAATGTAAAACGGCCATTACTTAATTGATCAATATTCGCTGCCATTTTCGCTGTAACTGCTGGATTGTGAAAACCAGGTCTTACAGCTGTCATAATCTCTAATCGATCTGTTACCGCAGCAAGTGCTGCCGCAGTTGTCCATGCTTCCAAACTTGGTGCTGAAACACCTTTTATATCATTTAAGTTTAATTCCGCAATAAGGGTTGTTGAAAAACCTAATTGTTCTGCCGCTTGCGCTGTTTGTTTTGCATACTCAAACGTAGGCGGCATAGATTCATCATCTACATTTCGAAGCCATCCCCCAAAAATCGGCAACCAAAAACCATACTCCACTACATATTCCCCCTTTATCTTTTAGCCATAAAAAAATCTACTCTTATCGAAATAAGAGTAGCCTTCTTGACTAAGTGAACCGCTCTTATCTTTCAGGTGTTTTTTCACCTGCAGGATTTGGCACCTTTCGTCTAAAACGAGGTTGCCGAAGTTTCATAGGGCCCGTCCCTCCACTTCTCAACATAAGAATTGTTTGATTTCTATTTATTATAATCATCAGAATAATAAAACTCAATACTTTAATACTTATTTTTCCGATAAACATTAAATGATATATGAAAAACCATATTGTTATAGAGGTTTATAAGGGTATTGTGTTGTTTTACTTGCGAATATATAAAGGGGTATGTTGTATCATGTCGAAAACATCATTTATAACCAAGTTGCTTTACTTCTGTCTTAAAAACACAGAAAAATAAATATCAATCAAATGAGGTGTTAGTAACATGAGAAATAAACGATGCGAGAATTGTGGTTCTACTACATTTAAAGAAGGAAGGGTTGGATCTGCTTATCATGCATATGTTTGTGAGGATGAATCTAGTAGATTCTTTTCAGGAGGGAAACGTTCCAAACTATTAACCACATTTTGTTTAGAGTGCGGTGAGGTGCAATCATTTAGAGTTGAAAAACCGGAGATATTTAAAGAATAAAATAATACTAATTACATATTATGCAGATGTTTATTAATGATACAGTAGGAATGATAACAACGGACGATTTCGCTACAACTAGAGTAAATACACCAATCATATTAATAAAAAAACAAGGAACCTATTAGTCGATTCCTTGTTTATTTGGCTAAAGCAGACTTCTTTGGAGAACCCAAATAAAAGTTAAATCAACTCCTATTTAACATTTTCCTTCAGATATATGACAGTAAAGAATACATCATCACGGTATCAGCATGCAAAAGTGTATTCTGCATTTCTGAAAACAGTAGATGGCAGATTGTGACCTGCTGAATCTGCTAAGAAAGAATATACAAGAACATCCTTAACATCATCTTTATTTCCACTAACGATGACATCAAGAAAATCTTCTATTTCGAATTCTGGCGTAAACAACACAATCTTAGTTGTTCTGTTTGGTTCTAAAGAAACAAACGTACGAGAGATTTCAACTAACTCATTTTGAGTCGGGAAAGAAATGTTTCGACTTCTCTTAACACTTATCGTTACATTACTAGTATGACAGCGTGAATCATTGTTTAACATAATGTTGAGAGCAGTTGGAATAATCCCATTTTCAGAAACTGGAACTCGAAACACTCCAGTAGATTTATGAGCCATATAATCACATCCTTTCAAAATAAAATATATTTACAATATATTAGATGCAAGAAACGTTCATTTTGATAGGGACAAATTATATGATTAATATATCTATAATAACCCTTGGTATTACTAAGACAATGATTTAAAAGATTAAAAAATATCGTGAGAACCAATCGAATGTATATTAAAAGGAAAAAGAATAAGGTGTCTAAAAGATTCCCTATTTTGAGCCAATAATGAGACATTATGTTAATCTTATATGTATAGTTGCACAAAATTGAGAAACTTAAGGAGACAGATCAATTTTATGAGAAAATCATTCATATTACTTACTTTAATTCTAGTATTAGTCAGTGTTACGGCTGCTTGTACACAAGATAAAAAAGATAGTGCCGTTGAAAATGGTCCAATAGAAGAACCAACCGCAAAAAATGAAAATGAAGAATTAATAAATTTTGAAGAAAAAGAAGATATGAGCCGCTTGGAACAAGGTATTTTATTAGTTGGTGAGAGTGTTAAGGGAGGCTATTACTTGGCCACCGTTCAAAATGCATATTTAAATGCTAGTAACGATTCCGTCGTTGTTAATGTCTCTGTAAAAAATGTACGAGGTCAAATGATTGGACTATCAGAATTAAAATATAACTTAAAAGATGAAAAAGACGGAAAGGCCTATGAAGGCAAGGTGCTTGACCAAAACCCTTCTGATATACAAGTTAAACCAAATGAAACGGTAGAATTAAAAATAGCTTTTGAAGTAACAAGTACCGCAGATGAATATATGTTTTATATTGAAAGCTCTTTAGAATCTCTAGAAGCACACTGGAAAATCGATAAGCTGCAATCACAAAAAAACTAAGTCTCAAATAAGCAAAAAGCAATGAAAAATTTGATATAGATACAAATGAAGAATATATAAAAGTCCCTCCGCCTTAAGGCAGAGGGACTTTCTAATTCCTATTTCAAACTACCCGCAATCTCCGTAAAGATAACCCCAATTGCATGCGCACCTGCATCTGGATAGCCTAAGCTTCTTTCACCAACTGTACCAGCGCGACCCATACGAGCTACGATTTCTTTCGTATACTCTGCTCCTTTTTCAAAGGCGATTTTCACTATGTTTAAAATATCTGAAAACATAAATTCATTTGCTTTTTACGAAAATAAAATTGTATTTTTTAGAATTTTAATGTTAATCAATTTGAAACTTTATGAGTTAATTAAATGTGATATTTAAAGAAGGAATTTATGATGAAGTACTCACATGATGGAATTAATGTTAAAAAACAAAAAAACTCTAACTAATTCGTCATGGCGATTTAGTTAGAGTTTTTTTGTTTGAAGTATTCACGAGTATCTACCCTTATTTTTTCAGGTAAAACAATGTCAAGTTCTTTATCTAACCATGCAAGAGTCTTTTTACGGAGAAACTCACGCATGTGTTCTTCTGCTTCAAGCATTACTAAGTTAATTGTACAAGAAGAATTGCTAGGTTCACAAGAATTACAAGCCTCGTCTCGATATAGTAAGCCATTCTGCACAATATTTTTACATTGAAAAATAGGTTTTGGACCTTCGACAGCTTCTATTACATCCCAAAAAGAGATATCTTCTGGAGACTTAGCTAACCTATATCCTCCCTTTACACCTGGGACAGAATTCACAATGTCAGCTTTAGATAATTTACCGAAAACTTTTGAAAGAAATGTTTCAGAAAGTCCTTGAAACTCTGCCAAATCTTTTATTCCAACACTTTCCTTGGAAGGAGTATTAATTAAATAAACTAGGCAATGCAAGGCATATTCAACCCCAACACTATATTGCATATACAAATCACCTGCTTTTTATTTTAAGGGTTATCAAATTGTATCTTAGGACCATTTAGAATTTTAGTCAAATAAAAAAAGGCTCTTTTAGAATAGTATGTATTTCATTTGACAAAAATAATTTCAGAGTTTATATTAAAGACCAAACTAATCGACGATTAATTTAGTCGATAATTAAAACGTAAAAACTTTTAAAAAGGGGAAATACAAATGAACAAAACACTTATCATAAACGCACATCCGAAAGTGGATGATACATCATCAGTCAGCATTAAGGTTCTTAACCACTTTTTAGTATCTTATAAAGAATTAATTCCTAATAATGAAACGATTGAACAGATTAATTTATACGATGATGTAGTACCAATGATAGATAAAACTGTTTTAAGCGCATGGGAAAAGCAAGGAAATGGACAGAAGTTAACTGATGAAGAACAAAAAGTAACAGAGCGTATGTCCGAAATTTTACAACAATTTAAAAGTGCAAATACGTATGTTATCGTATTACCTTTGCACAACTTTAATATTCCATCAAAGTTAAAAGATTACATGGACAATATCATGATTGCACGTGAAACATTTAAATATACTGAAACTGGATCAGTGGGATTACTTAAAGATGGAAGAAGAATGCTTGTTATACAAGCAAGTGGAGGAATCTATACAAATGATGATTGGTATACAGAAGTGGAATACTCTCATAAATATTTAAAAGCAATGTTTAATTTCCTAGGTATTGAAGATTATCAAATCGTTCGTGCACAAGGAACAGCAGTACTAGATCCAAATGAAGTATTACAAAATGCATATAAAGAAGTTGAAGAAGCAGCTTCTAGATTGGCTAACAAATAAATTTTTTCACTGGAAGAATGATGGTTATAATTAAAGATCCCCTCCACCTTAAGGCAGAGGGGATCTTTTAATTTCTATTTCAAACTACCCGCAATCTCCGTGAAGATCACCCCAAGTGCATGCGCACCTGCATCAGGATAGCCTAAACTTCTTTCACCAACTGTACCGGCGCGGCCCATGCGAGCTACGATTTCTTTCGTATACTCTGCTCCTTTAACCGCTGCTTCTGCTCCTTTTTCAAAGGCAGTTTTCATGTCTGATTCGTTTGAAGCGCTATTTAACCAAGAGTCTACACATGGAGCAAGTGCGTCAACAAGTGTTTTATCACCAACTACCGCTCCTCTACCGAACGATCTTTCACCGATAGATTGTATGCCTTGAAGTGCCGCTTGCAATATTTCAGCGAACTCTTTGGCTGTTAACTCACGTTTTTCGCCTGCTGCTTTACTAGCTGCGCGGAATGCTCCGCCCCAAATTGGACCAGAAGCGCCGCCGCAATGTTCCATAATAATCATTGAACAACCGTCAAGGAATGATCCGATCGTTACATTCTCTTGTCCTAAAATAGAATGCCACTCACGCTTTAATTGCTTAAATCCTTTTGCAACACTCATTCCGAAGTCGCCGTCACCTGCATGTGTATCTAACTCACAGAACGGTACTTCATTTTTAATAATAATGTCACTCATTTTATCAACAAGATAAATCATGTTATTTAATGTAATGACATTATCTTTAATAACAGCGTGCTCTTCCGCTGTTTCTAGTTCAAATGAAACTTCCTTCTCTTCTACATCTTCAAGCACATTCACGTACTCTACACTTTCAACAGGTCCATCTACTTTAAACGCTGGTGTATTACACTCTTTCGATAACAACGTTTTTAACTCGTCATCTAACTTCATCACTGTTAAAGACATACCAGCCATATCGATACTCGTCATATAATTACCGACGAATACTCTATTAATTTTAATGTTTCTAGCAGCTAATTCTCTCGTAACTGCGTTGTTAAATAAGTATAGTTCTTGCAGTGGTGTGCCGCCAAAACCATTTACAAGAAGCGCGATTTCCTCACCATCTTTTACTCCTAAATCTTTTATTAAATCATTTGTCATACGGTTAGCTAATTCATCTGCTGACATCGTTTTTTCACGTTTAATACCTGGTTCACCGTGAATACCTACGCCGTATTCCATTTCATCTTCTTCAAGTGCAAAAGTAGGTGATCCGCTCGCTGGTACTGTACAAGAAGTTAAAGCTAAACCGATTGTACGCACGTTAGCCGCTGCTTTTTCCGCTACAGCTTTCACCGCTCCTAAATCCATTCCTGCTTCCGCTGCTGCGCCGGCAATTTTATGCACTAAAATAACTCCCGCAACACCGCGGCGTCCTACTGTATACAGGCTATCTTCTACCGCAATATCATCGTCTACTTTTACGTAGTCGACTTCAATTCCATCTTCAGTCGCTAAATGTGCACCGTTTTTGAAATTCATAATATCGCCGCTATAATTTTTAATAATTAATAACGTACCTTTTTTACTAGCTGTCTCTTTAATTGCTTGATAGACCTGAATTTGCGAAGGAGAAGCAAACACATCTCCGCACACTGCTGCATCCAGCATTCCTTTTCCGACTAGACCTGCATGCGCTGGCTCATGACCACTACCGCCGCCACTAATTAACGTTACTTTATTTTCATTCATTTCTTTCTTCTTAATGACTTTATATTTTTTCAAAAACTCAAGCTCTGGATGAGCCATCACCATTCCGTTGCACATTTCCATTACTAATGTTTCTGGTTTATTTATAATCTTTTTCATTGTGATTCTCCCTCAATTCCTTTAATATATTGTGATATATTTGAAATCTTCTTCTTACTACTCATGTTAAAATGAAAGCGTTTTATAGTAAACGGACAAAATGGACAATCTGTCTAAAGACACCGCTCTCATTTGTAGGTAGGATTTTCATATTACTAACATTCTAGGGATGATTCAGATGACCTCTTCTATAATTTCTAAAAAGATAATCGCGAATTCATTGAAGTATTTAATGGAAACAGAGTCGTTTCATAAAATATCAGTGAGCGATATTATGTTACACTGTCAAATGCGTAGGCAAACTTTTTATTATCATTTTAAAGATAAATTCGAACTATTAAGCTGGATTTATAGAGAAGAAACGAAAGAAAACATTATCGACTTTCTCGACTATGAAACATGGGAAAATATTTTCGATTTATTATTTGATTACTTTTACGAAAATCAAAAATTTTACCGAAATGCATTTAAAGTCATTGAGCAAAACTCGTTTAATCACTATTTATTTGAGCATACGAAAAACTTATATATGAAGATTATTGATGAACTATCGATGAGCTGTGGATTCAGCCTTTCTGATGAGACAAAAAATACGATTGCCTCCTTTTATAGTCACGGCTTCGTTGGAACGATAAAAGATTGGATTGAAAGCAAGTGCGAAGTAGATCCTTCCATTATGTCTTCTCTCATGAAAAATATGATAAACAATCAATTACTACTATTACTGGAGCAATCAGCAAAGTAATTAAAGGGTGGTAAAAGCAATGAAAAAGATTATGAATGATGTACAAAATATCGTTCAAGATATGCTGCATGGCTTTTATTTTGAACATAACGACAAAGTGAATTACGACGAAACAAATAACATCATTTATGTAAAAGATATCGAAAAACTGAAGCAAGACGTCGCTATTATAAGCGGCGGTGGTAGCGGACACGAACCAGCTGATATTGGCTATGTAGGAAACGGAATGCTTACGGCGGCAGTAAACGGCAGTATCTTCACTCCCCCTACAGTCGAACAAATTGTGGCGGCAACTCGCTTAATGCCAAAAGATAAAAGTATTTTATTCATCATAAAAAACTTTAAAGATGACGTAGAAAACTTTTTAGCGGCAGAACAAATCGCAAAAGAAGAAGGAAGACAAATTGACCACATCATCGTAAATGACGACGTTTCAATTGAAGATGATGCTTCTTTTAACAAAAGAAGACGCGGCGTTGCTGGCACTGTTTTCGTTCAAAAAATACTTGGTGCGGCCGCTCTTGAAGATCACTCTTTAGACGAACTAACAGCACTCGGCCGTTCTATCACCGAAAACTTACACACATTAGGAGTCGCCCTTTCACCTGCAAATGATCCAGTACAAGGAAAAGCTTCCTTCACATTAAACGACGATGAAGTGTTTTACGGCGTTGGTATCCATGGCGAAAAAGGTTACCGTAAAGAAGCACTATCCTCTTCTGAAATATTAGCGATCGAACTTATGAACAAACTAAAAAGCATTTATCGCTGGAGAAAAGGTGACAACTTCGCCATCCTCATTAACGGACTCGGTGCAACACCATTAATGGAACAATACATTTTCGCAAACGACATTCGCCGTTTATGTGAGCTGGAAGGCTTACATGTGAAGTTCGTAAAGGTTGGTACCCTTCTCACTTCTTTAGATATGAAAGGTGTTTCGCTCAGTTTGCTTAAAATAGAAGATTCGGATTGGGTGAAGTGGTTGAAGGCGGATGTTAGAGCGAGTGGTTGGTAACAATAAACTAAACCTTATGATGATTGAACGTTTAGTAATCAAAGGTACTGACTTATATGAAGAATGTATAAATCTTAGGTATCTGTAAATAAATCGAAGCATACATACTATTTGCAAGTTATCCACCAGTTTCGAAATGCGGTTATCCAGTCGGAGAAAGGCACCTTAATGTTTCTTTTTTTTATTTTCAAAAGGACCTGCTCAATTATTGCGTGAAAAACATAAAGTAAATTGAATCCGTTAAAATACATGAGTGACCCCTTGTTTTCCCCTCTTATTAAAGGAGGAACTATTATGGGATTTGGTGGTAGTTGTGGCGGCTGTGGATTTTCTGGCGGCTTTGCTTTATTAGTAGTATTGTTTATTTTATTAATCATAGTTGGAGCTTCTTGCTTCTGCTAAACAAACTATCGGAAAAGACACTCTTATATGGGTGTCTTTTCTTTGTACTAAAAAACTCTCCATAAAGGAAAGTTTTTAAGTTTATACATTCAAGTCATCCAAATTAGTTATTTATACAGCACCTTATCACTTTCGGTCTTTAGTGTGACATACAAATAATCCTTCCCCTACATAAAGTTGCTCAACTAACTTTAATTCCTTAGATCCAAAACTTATATAATTAACACACACATCATCATTAAATTCATTTTCTTACATCAATAGTTAGCTCATCTGTAATCTGCTCAAGATGAAAAAATCTTTTTATATAATGGATATCTGACCATTTCTCTTCTCCACCAATAATAAATAATTCTTGCGCATCATACATAAATGAAAAGCTTGGATAGAAACTGTCAGCCTTTAATCCAATCTCCCCAGTATTATTGCTGATAATCTTACAGTCCGCTGAATAACTTAATAACGTATAGAGAGAATCTTGTGCTGATTGGAAGAAATACTAGACTCATTTTATAAACGAGATCGTATCTCATTGGAAGCTTACAGGTCTCCAGGATAATAAATTAACATCGCACCTACAAATGAACAAACTAAACAAAAAATAGCTTCGTATTTTATGACTAAAGAAGAGTTCGTATCAAGCTTTTTCCCCTCTCTTTTACATATCATTTTAAACATTTTAAATAAAACTCTATATATTATATACCCAACAATTGCCCCGAGGGTATTCGTAAATAAATCATCAATATCTGTAATTCTATTATTTAGTAATTGATTTAACTCAATTGCCAATGAAAACAAGAATCCCGCACATACTGTGTTTGTCATTTTTCTAAACTGTGGCCAAATAGTCGGTAATAAAAAACCTAACGGCATAAACAGCAAAATGTTCAAAAGATACGTCGTACTACCTGCCGTATCAAATAGAGTCAAGTTAATTTGATTTACACGAATCCACGTTTCATATCTACTTATATCCCATACAGTCGCGATTTGCGTCACCCCATATACTAGCGAAAGGTAGAATAGAAAAACATATACCCATAGAAAATGCAGTATAGATATATTTCTTTTCGCTTTAAAATAAAACCCAATTTGAAACACAATACAAAAAATAATAGTAAAGAAATAAGTATACAAATAACTCATCAAAACTTCTGTATGCATGCAGAATCCCCTAACTTTACATTTTCATCTATGACTTTATCGTTTTTAGTATCCTTCTTGATGTAACTCATTTATAGGATAGGAAAAACTTTTAAAATAAAAAATGGGGTAAACATAAAATTTTTCTTAAATCTTCAGTTGGGTTTTATTATTACTCTTCTTAGGAATCCGCCATTGATAGCTAGGCAACAACATGCTTAAACCTAACAATATTATCATTTTTGCACGTAATCCTCGTAGTACTTTAACCGATGAAGCATATATAAAATCATGTGAATCGTTTGTTCAGTTAAAACATGAAATTAAGAAATATATGATGTACTATAATCACTCTTGCTATCAATAGAATTTAAAGAAGATGACTCCTGTTTGCATACCGAAATCATCTTTTTTAGGTTGCCTAACTTTTTTTAGAATGTCCTTTACAAAAGGTACAGATCAAGAGCACCTCATTCCTATTTAAGGGGCTCACGTATACCTTCTCCCCTTAAAATCACCAAAACCCATTTACAAATCTATAAAAGTAGATATAATATCCTTATGGAACCTTTATTAATTTATAAAGCATTGTCAAATGAAACAAGATGTCAAATTTTATCATGGTTGAAAAATCCAGAAAACCATTTCGATGAAAAACCTTATCTAGAGCAAGGCCTTAGCTTTCAAGTTGGAGTGTGCGTAGGAGATATCCAGCTTAAAACTGGCTTAGCCCAATCGGTTATTTCTAGTTATTTATTAACAATGAAAAAGGCAGGATTACTAGACTCTGACCGAATTGGAAAATGGACATACTATCGCCGAAATGAAAAAACAATACGAGAGTTTTCTGAATACGTTCAAAACGAATTATAAAATGAAAGCTAATAATCAATCTACATATCAATTGATTATTAGCTTTCACACATTCTGCTTTTTTACAGGTATCCAATTACTTTTTATAAGATTGCACTACCTATAAAAGCAAGAAACATAGAAAGGAGAAATTTTTTTAATATATCATATCTAGTTATTTAGATATCTGTTATTGTATTTGAAATTACATAGTCCAGATAATATTGGCATCCAATCATACTTGTAATAATGCTTCTTTGTTAATGAATTTACTTTCAAAATACCGATACGAATGGAGAGTTTTATAAATGAAAAAAGTAAATCCTTTACTTATTCTGACACTCGCAATAGGTGTGTTCGGAATTATTACTACCGAGATGGGTATTGTCGGCGTATTACCACAAATCACTCAAAAATTCGGAATTTCAACTACACAAGCTGGATTTTTAGTAAGTATATTTGCACTAGTTGTTGCTATTTCTGGTCCGTTTTTAATTCTGCTCGTCTCTAGTATTAATCGCAAAATAATTTTATTAACAGCAATTTTTGCATTTGTTATTTCAAATATAATCTACGCTTATACAACACAATTTGAAATCATGCTTATTTTTCGTATTTTACCGGCAGCACTTCATCCACTCTTCTTTTCAATCGCTCTTGTAACAGCTGCTAAACTTGTCCCTCCAGAAAAGAGCGGTCAAGCGGTTACAAAAGTTTTCATGGGAATTACTGTTGGCTTTGCTTTAGGTGTACCACTAACCTCTTACCTTGCAGACCAATTTTCACTCGAAATTGCTTTCTTATTCGGAGCGCTTGTTAACACTCTTGCATTCATTGGAATACTAATCCTACTTCCTTCTATGCCTGTTAAAGAAAAAATGTCTTTCGGCAAACAAATTCGTATACTCGGCAAACCAGGATTATGGTTAAATATTTTAACCGTCACATTCCTTTTTGCAGCCATGTTTTCCGTATACAGCTACTTCGCCGAGTACCTTGCAAAAGTAACTTCCATGAATGGATCTCTCATCAGTATCATGCTATTCATATTTGGCATAGTTATGATTTTAGGCAATCATTTATTTGGTAGTCTCCTGCAAAAAAGTATAGTAAATACAGTAATATTATTCCCTATCCTATATTCTATTGTTTACATATTGGTTTATTATTTAGGTTCCTACCTTGTTCCAATGATTTTTATCGTATTCATTTGGGGAATCGTACATGCTGGTGGATTAATTGTTGGTCAAACATGGTTAATAAGCGAAGCAAAAGAAGCGCCTGAATTTGGTAATAGCCTATTCGTTTCATTCTCAAATCTCGGAATTACTTTAGGAACAACTATTGGAGGCTGGTTCATTTCAAACTTAGGTATTCACCAACTTATTTGGAGCGGATTCATTTTCACACTACTCTCATTTTTATTAATTATAATAAAACTAAAATTTTTCAATTCTAATAGCCAGGCTTCATTATCAAGTTAGTACATTTTCAGTTTCAAATTTTATAAACTAAAAAGTATAATGATCAAAGCCTTTAGCCATAATTACGACTAAAGGCTTTTTTGTATATAAAGTGAAACTTTACTCAGTGGGGGGTTTTGTTCATCCCCCACTGAGTATTAGCCTTCACCAATCGGGCGTTTACGGGCAGCAGGGCTCCAGCTGAATTTTGAGGTGGGAGTTTTACTGCCCACAAATAGCGGGATAAAAATAAATCTAAAAGGAGCTAATTTTATGGAACATAATCAAAATGGAGTACTTGCTTTAATTGTTTTGTTTTTAGGATTAGTATTTTTCGTTAGTGGAATGGTTTATCATTTATGGGGTTCTTATTAATTTCAACTTTTAGAAAGATAAATAATTTAAAAACTAAAACGTGTATTGTAATTATCGATATGGCATATTTCCAAAAACAACTTAACATGGTAAAATAATATTTGGACGGGAGTCCAATATTATTAAAATTAAGATGGTTCAAGTCGGAGAAAGGCACCTTAGGGTGTCTTTTCTTTATTTTCAAAAGGACCTGCTCAATTATTGCGTAAAAAACATAAAGTAAATTGAATCCGTTAAAATACATGAGTGACCCCTTGTTTTCCCCTCTTATTAAAGGAGGAACTATTATGGGATTTGGTGGTAGTTGTAGTAGTTGTGGCGGCGGCTTTGCTTTACTAGTTGTATTGTTTATTTTATTGATCATTGTTGGAGCTTCTTGCTTCTGCTAAAAAACTATTGGAAAAGACACTCTTATATGGGTGTCTTTTCTTTGTAATAAAAAGCTTTCTATAAAGGAAGGTTTTTAGGTTTATACATTCAAGTCATCCAAATTAGTTATTTACACAGCACTTTATTTCTTCACATCTTTCATGCTGTAATATCCTAAATTAATAATAATTAAGAAATAACCACCCATAATTCCAGCAGCAAATGTCCACATGAAATCATGGTGTTCAATTTCATACATAATAATCGCACCGAGTATCGCGGCTGCAAACCGATTCATCATTCCAAGCATCGGTACTTTTTCTTTTTTTACAATGCTATTTCCGAACTTTTCAATACGCCTTCCTAAAATCCAAGCGCAGTACATACTAACTAGAAGGCCAATGCTTATCCCTACAAAATGGGCCGAGGAAGGTATCATAAACCAGCCCAATAACATCACGCCTAGCAAACAATATATTTGTATGTTAAATGACCTTAGTGCCATACGAATCATGTCATACTCCTTTACCTCTCTCATTGTATTTACGTATCATCAATTATGTCTGCTACTATTCATCTTTTATCCCTCTCCCCAATAACACGGGGGAGTTTTTGAGAACCCTAACTTACAAGTAATCCGTTCCATGTTGTCAAAACTGTCTTGAATCATTTTAAAGTTAATTTTTCCAGTTAGAATCTTTTCGATCATTCAACGTCTTCTTATTCACGGATAATTCCTACACCTCTGCCGATAGTAATAAAAGTGAAGCACCATAAAAATGCACCAATCGCAGCGAACAATATATACGTTTTTAAATTCATTCTGCTAACGCCTGAAAGGTAACACGTTATATGTCTAATGCCTGGAATGAAATACCCAAAAACAAGAGAATAGGGACCATATTTCTCCATCCATTTTGCAACTTTGTTCATTCTCTTTTCCTTCAAACCAATCCATTTTCCATACTTATCAATAAAAGGACGCCCTGCTTTTTTGCCGATCATGTAACTGATCACCGTACCCAACAACGCTCCTACAAAGCTGACCAAAATGGCAAGTTCATAATTTAAAACATTAATATTCGTAAAGTAACCTACTACTGTCATTATGACTTCATCAGGGATTGGTAATCCTACAATTCCAAGAAGAAGCATCAAAAAAATAGCGAGGTAACCATAGTCTGTTATAACCTGCTGTACTAATTCCATCTTTCAGACTCCAATTTTTCCGATATATCTTTTTTAAAATGAGGAAATTTGATTCTACTTACCATTAAATAAGCGAGTATGCATGTACCAAACGCCACGGAAACTGGATTATTCAAAAAGCATAAAATGAGAAGACACATTGCCGCAAATGGAATGGGCATTCCGATAAACGTTGGGAGTTTGCTTTGTTGTGTGTTAAATCTAGCAAGCCGCAGCATTCCGCAAATACTGTAAGCAAGCGCACATAACATCCCGATAAACTGTAAATCTTTTAAAGAGACACTATATGCAAGAATAGACGGTGCCACACCAAAGGTAACTAAATCCGCAAATGAGTCTAACTCTCCACCTATTTCCGAAACAGAATCAAGTTTCCGAGCGACCATGCCATCAAAAAAATCAAATAGCATTCCTGTAATAATAAAAACTGCTCCCAAATACATATCGTGAACGAGGATAGCGAAAATGGCCAAAAGCCCACATACAAAATTTGCTATCGTAATCATATTTGGTATGTAACTCATAACACGCTTCTCCTCCTCTCACCCATCCACTTCATATAGATTTTCTTACTCATTCGGATTAATGTCCTTCTGTTTTTCTTCCAATATAACTTTATTTATTTTCGTTAACGTCTCAGTCATTTGCTCTAAGGCTTCGATATCAATTTTAGAAAAATATTTCTCAATTAGTACATCATCTAATTCAGATAACCGATCTATATACTTACTACCATTTGGACCAAGTGTAAGGAAATACTCCCGTTTATTATTAGGGTTTACTTGTTTCGAAATCATCTTCTGTTTTTCCAATTTCGATAAAACTTGGCTCACAGCACTTTTCGATATATTAAAAGTACTCGCAATGTTATTTGCTGTCGTGTTTTCATTTAAATTGATATAAAATAGCATACTCTCTTGCTGCCCTGTAAGACCGAACTCATCCTTTAACTCCTGAAATAGTAAAATGTAGAAGTCATTGTAGGCTCGATTCATTTCATTAATTACTTCTTTATACGATCTAGTCATAGCATTCTTCCTCCAGTCATGCTGTTATTTCGTTTCGTAATATAGTTTAGTTAACTTAACTAAACTATATTATACCTTTATGTTCGTGTAAAGGGAAATATAGCTCCATACTTTTCTACACAATTTGTGTAAATTATGAAATAAGGTATGCTCATTTACCTTGTCTACTGCTTTTAATGGATCAAATCCCAACATAATATACAACATCTCGCATTCCAAATAACAAAACGTACCCATTATTTAAATTCCATATAGACCCATTACTGGTTAAAATGTTATAATTAAACCATCCTACATAGTTACTCATGTTCAGGATGAGCAACTAACGTCTTATTAAGTAATGCGCATAACTTAAATAAACAAGACACTGCAAAGTGTCTTGTTTATTTGTATCAAATTTCCTTTTTATTCCAAAATAAATATAATAAAATGTAACATTTAATACATATAAAGAAAAATATAGATTTATTAAATCATTATGGCACCCATGAAAGTACTTTTATTTCGGAGGAACAAACTATGAACAAAAAGTTAGTAACATCATTATTATGTAGCATATTCTTATTTGGATTATCAGCTTGCAGTTCACATGATACATCTAGCAGTAACACGAAAAACGAACAGGAGACTTCTAAAGAAACAAAAAATGATGAACTTATCAACAAGGATTCTCAAAAAGAACTTCCCACCCATGGAGATTCTTCTGATGTATACATATCAATACGCTCTGCCGATTCATTAGATGTTATAGTTGAGACTCCCACGACTAAAGTCGCAAGCCCGAATCCTTACGGATTTACGGGTGGGATTCTTGAATGACTAAACGTTCGCAGTCCATTTCTGTTTTAAACAGCCTTCAAGATGAGGGCATCTCATTGCCCCTCCTAAACCAGACCATATAGGTGCTTAGGCTGATTGACTGTTACCATCAATCACAGTTGCGTAGCGAATATTCATCGCCCCAACGATATCACGATGTGTCCCAAACCCACATGGACACTTGTATTTTCTGTCTTGTGCCTTATTCTTTTCAGCGCATTTCGGACAGCTTTGACTTGTATAAGCCGGATTTACATATTCAACCTGAATACCAACTAATGTTGCTTTATACGCAATAAATCGTGACAAACGATAGAATGACCAAGCGTGTAGGTTTTTTTCGTTTTTACGGCTTGTTCTTGCCGTCTGTCTTATATTCGTTAGTTGCTCTAAACGAATGACAGAAATATGATTAGCAATTGCAAAATCAATGATTTCACGACTTATTTTATGATCTTTATCTTGCATCCATCTTTGTTCTTTATCATCAAATCGCCGAATCGCATTCACTTTTTTGTCTTTTCCTAACTTCTTACGAACACTACGAAACTTACGCTTCCTATATTTATTTTGCCTACCATTCCCAAAGAAACGAACCTTGTCATCGTCTGTGATTGCTACCGCGGGGACTTTGAGACCTAGGTCTACTCCTAAAATTTTCGTCCCTGCTCTTTCATTTGTAGGAAGTGTGACAGATATTTGGGCCATCCACTTATTCGATTTCTTTGTGATACGAAGTGTACCCAACTTATGTTTTAACAAATCCAAATTGCGATTTTTTTTATCGATTAATAAAGCACGGACCTTTAAACGAGTTGACTTTCCTTTTACCTTAAACGGGATTGAAATATGAGTGGAGTCAAATGAATAATTTTGATTGTTCCATACACAAACAGGTCTCTTTAAAATCGGAATGATTTTATACTTGCTTTTCTTTACTTTTGTAGCAAATAAGCCTTTCGCGTCTTTAATTGCTTGATTCTTCACCGCACTTGGTATATTCGCTTCAATATCTTTCGTACTTTTTTTCGTACTTTCCTTTGTTTCAACCATTTCAGATATAAGTGTATTTATGAGTTTAATGTACTCTCGGCTACTTTGTTCCAATAAACGAATTTGTTCTTTTGTGGGAAGCAATTTCACTTTCACTGTTAGGGTCTGTGACATACGTTTCACCCCTTTGTTTTTTGATTCTCAACATACTATTTTATTGTCTCATTTGATACACTTCCAGCAGTAGAAACAAAATGGGAACGCGTCTATAAACTTTGCAAGTGCTTGTGATGAGGGAATTCTTCTCTCAAACACTTTGATGTCACTCCTTTTATTTTTGCCCTTGTATCAGCAGGACTAAGTGTTGACAGTGTATTTAAAAACAAATGAACGTGTTTGGTATCCTATTCCATTGCGATACTAACAATATCAAGATCGTTACATATCTCTTCAACCAACACTTTGAAACATTCTTCTATAATCATTTATCATAGTTACAATGTATCATTTATTTTCTAAAAATTACAACAAACAGACCCAAAGAAACTACCTATTCTTTGGATACTTAAAGTACCACGAACCTTACGATTTTTAGTGGTACTCCGTATCCAACCTCACTTTCATCCCATGCCTAAAGGCAATGGGCTTTCTCGTTCGGAAAGGGCTGTAATGGAGAAGTTAAAGCACAAGGTGTATTTAAAGTATTAGACGTCGCAGTTTATAATCGTCAAGAGGAACCCATTACACTAAATAGCAATAACTTTAAATTAATTGACGGAGCCGGAAGAGAATATCACATTTCTAATGAATCTCAATTAGTACTTAAAGCTGCAAATACTGCTACATTTAAATTTGGTGTTCTTAATCCTAATGAAAATTCGGAAGGGAACATTGTATTCGATGTTCCGAAAAATACGCAAGGATTAACGTTAAAAATTAATGGAGATATGCTGGATAAAGGGATCGAGTTAAAGGTGGAATAGTCAAAAGAAAATGTAAACGTGGCTTTTCTACAAAATAGATAAACCGCCTATCACAACTTATACTAACATAACAAAAAGTACAGCCTCTGTATTAACTACAGTAGACTGTACTTTTTCATTTGTGATTTTGTATAACTCACTATAATAGGATTCCTTAGTTCTTTTGAGAAGATGCTCTCCAATCACGAAAAGATGTTGGAAACCCAGAATGTCCACGTTGCTTTGTAACAACTGGTTTCTCTTGAAGAGTAGTTGATTTCTCTTCAGGAATAGTTGGTTTTTCTTCAAGAATACTCAAAGCTGTTTGCATTTTCTCCAGCTGTTCTTTTAAAGCTTGCTGCTCAATCTTTAAATCCGTAAGTAAACGTAATATCATCTCAGAATTAGCCATAACGATCTCCTTTCCCCCAATGCACAGAATAAAATACCATATGTAATAAGCGGAATACTCGTGACAAAAATAAGTTCGTCAACTCTTTTAAAATACCGAGTACTTTTATTTTTTCAAAAGGACCTGCTCAAGTTTATCCGTAAAAACATAAAGTGATATAAATCCATTAATATATGGACTTTATGGAAGGAGGAGTTAATATGGGCTATGGTGGTAGTTGTGGAGGCTATGGTGGTAGTTGTGGTGGAGGCTGTGGTTTTGGCGGTGGATTCGCCTTACTTGTTGTGCTCTTTATCTTATTAATCATCGTTGGAGCTAGCTGTTGGGGCGGCGGATTCGGCTGCTAATAAGAGGCACTCTTGAGAGTGTCTTTTTTTTATTTCTCAATATAGGGCTAACATATATGTGTTACTATCAAAAGGCGAGATTCCCTAAGCGTAATATAGTAGTTTACCAACTATGAAAGCCACTGTCACAAGAAAACAGTAGGCTTTTATTTTGTTATTTAACAAGATTAAAACATGAATTGCCATTTCCCCTCAGTAACATTTTTAAATTGACATAGCACTTCATGCACCATATACTGTTAACAACAGTATACTGTCATTAACAGTATACATTCTAATTCATTCTAGGAGGTATATTCATGAAACATACAGGAAGACATACAGGTGCATTTCTTTTGTTATTTTTAGCAGAAGGTGATAACTATGGCGGGCAGCTACTTCAGAAATGTGACGAAGAACTTCCGGTCAATCCAATCGATAGTGCCATCCTTTACCGCACGCTGAAGAAATTAGAAAATGAAGGTGCTATTGAATCTTATGTAAGTACATCCGTTCCAGATAAGCCGAGAAAGATGTACAAAATTACTACAGCCGGAAAAGAACAATTAGCGGATTTTCAAATGGATATTGAGGAAAAAATGAAAAACTTATCATTTTTCTTAGACAAATATAAAGACTTAAAGGAATCTAATCATGATTAATGGCGCTATCCTTTACACTTTAGCCATTATTCTTACGGGGATTTCTTTTATGAAGGATCGGAATAAAACGAAAGCTGCCCTATTAAAATCATGGAAAATATTTCAAAACCTCCTCCCTGCCATGCTCTCCATTATGCTTTTCGTTGGACTATCACTTTCTATCTTAACGCCGTCCTTCATCTCTTCCATCATTGGAGAACAGTCCGGGTTCATAGGTATTATTTATTCAGCAATACTCGGCTCCGTTGCACTCATTCCAAGCTTTGTCGTGTTCCCACTTGGTAATACGTTAGTACAGCACGGCGCAGGTCTTCCTCAAGTTGCGGCACTCATGTCTACACTAATGTCAGTAGGAATTACAACCTTGCCGATGGAACAAAAGATATTCGGACGAAGCTTTGCTTACGCTCGTAATGCATCTGCATTACTCATGTCACTCCTATTCTCATATATCATTTGGGTGGTGATGGTATGAAGGAACTAAAAAGATATCGCTTCTTTTTCATTTTGCTGATTGGACTTATCATTCTAACTTTTATAAACCAATCTTTAGGATGGAGCGCATTACAATTAACAGGGAATAGCATTTTAGATATGTTGTTTCTACTCCCCCCTGTCCTAATATTTGTAGGGTTACTTGATCAGTGGGTGAAGAAAGAAACGCTAATGAAATACATGGGAGAAAAGTCCGGCATATATGGAATATTATTCTCCCTATTATTAGGCGGCATTGCAGCTGGTCCCCTCTATGTTGCCTTTCCGATTGCAGCACTACTATTAAAAAAAGGTGCCAGCATTAGGTACATCGTATTTTTCTTAGGTGTTTGGACAACTGCGAAATTACCGATTATGGTGTATGAATTTTCTTCATTCGGAGCTACCTTTACGCTCATTCACATTTGCTTCGGTCTGTTGTTCTTCTACGTAATGGGCATCGTTTTTGAGAAGTTTTATGATCAACGGCAGTTGTTGCAGTATGATATTACGAAAGAAATGTAAAAAGACATCTTTATCTTGTAAAGATGTCTTTTTAATATGAACCTTAATTTTCGTTCTGTAAAACCCTCGCTGCCTTTACTTCCTTTTTCTCTTCTTTTAAGAACAACGATACGATAAAAGCAATAACGATAAAGATTAACCCTAGTGTAAATGCACCCTGGAATCCAGATGTTAAACCATTTAACTTCTCTACTGGATCCATTGGATTTGCGGAGCTTTCCATATACTTAGTTGTTCCTGAAGACATTTTCGAAATAAAGATAGCCGTACCAATTGCGCCAGCTACTTGCTGTAACGTATTAAACAGTGCTGTTCCGTGCGGATATAAATCTGGTGTTAATTGATTTAATCCATATGTTTGTGCTGTCATTACAAACATGAGTCCGACCATTAATACGCTATGCATGACAATAATTTGTACCATTGATGTATCAGGAGTAATGCCTTTAAATAAGAACATTGCAATACCTACTAACACAATACCGGGAACGATAACAACTTTCGGGCTAAATTTATCAAATAGTTTACCTGCGATTGGTCCCATTATGGCGCTAATAATACTTCCTGGAAGCATTATTAGTCCTGATTTAAATGCTGTAACGAGTAAAACTGTTTGTAGGAACATCGGTAATAAAGTCATCGTTGAAAATAACGACATCATCACAATGACGATTAATCCAACTGATATTGTAAACATCGGAACTTTAAATGCACGTAATTCTAAAATTGGATTCTCGATTTTTAATTGTCGCACTACAAAAATACATAGTGATATAAGCCCAACAATTAAGGCGCCATACACTTTCGGATCGGACCATCCTAAATCACCTGATGCACTAAAGCTATACACAAGCCCGCCAAATCCTAATGTCGATAAAAGGATAGATGGATAATCTACTTTTGGCCTTGTTAACTCTGAAACATTTTGAATGTATTTCATCCCAATCATAATTGAAATGATCACGATAGGAATAACAATATAGAATAACCAGCGCCAATTTAATGAATCCACAATTACTCCAGATAATGTAGGACCAATTGCTGGAGCTGCCATCATTACAAGTGCGATTAATCCCATCGTGGCACCACGTTTTTCAGGTGGACAAATAAGTAAAATCGTATTCATTAATAACGGTGAAATTAACCCCGTCGCTACAGCTTGGACGATACGGCCGATTAATAAAACGGAAAATGTCGGTGCGAATCCCGCAATTAATGTACCGACTAAAAATGTTACCATAGCGATCAAAAACATTTGTCTCGTTGTGAGCCATTGCTGAAGTAACGCTGTAATCGGGACTAAAACACCAACTACTAACATGTATGCTGTAGAAAGCCATTGAATCGTTGAAGCTGTTACGTCGAATTCTTTCATTAATACAGTTAACGCATTACCAAGTAATGTTTCGTTTAATAATGCAACCATTGCCCCTAAAAGTAATGCAATTAAAATCGGGGTATGTTTCATATTAGAAGTATCAACTTTGCCACTTGCAGGGCTCTTAGTTGTTATATTCATTTACAAATTCTCCTCCTGTTTCTTACTTAAAAAGCTTTAAATACACCGGAACACATGTAATATAATATACATATGTAGATTAAAAAGGGAGAATCAATTTTCAGCCATTGTATATTTAATCTACAAAAAAGGAGAATTGTAGATGAATGATAATGAAAAACAACTTGATTTACGTATTAGACGTACACATAAATTACTATGGGATTCCTTATTTGAATTAATGACGCAATCAAAACAGAAATATAGTACTATCACGATTAACCAAATTTGTGATCGTGCAATGGTACACCGAACAACTTTTTATAAACACTTTGAAGATAAAGATGCTTTATTAGCATTTGGATTTAAACGCTACAGCAAGATGATTGCTGAAATACCGATTTCAGATCGATTAAGTAAACCATTTCAAGTGATGGAACAATTTCTACACCATGAAGAAATCGGTAAAATATTAGAGACGCAAATGTCTGATGAACAATTTATTAGCCGTACACAGTATTTAAGTCACGAAACGAGAAAACAAGAAATAGAAGCGTTAAATCAACTTTGCAAAAACCATACGATGCCAAATGATTTAATCATTGAATTTTATTCAGGGGCAATCACCTCATTAAGTGCATGGTGGTTTAAAAATGAAAGAAGCGTTTCTGCTGCTGAAATGGATAGGTATCTCCACCAACTTATTAACCGGAATATTTTTCAGTTTGAAGAAGAATAACTTCACCATCAAAAAAACGCCTATATGAAATAGGCGTTTTTTACATACTATTACTTACCGATTTTCTTCAAATCCGAACTTTCTATAATTGAATGAGAATATCCATCTTTCCCAACTCGCACCATAGCTCTTCCCAACTGCTCAGAAGTTATCACACTGCCGAATCGCTTCAACAGAGGATTAAAGGACTTCATCACATCATACATCAATTGATATGATTTCGTTTTTGATTTCACACCATTTGCCGGAATGATCAATCCTGGTCTAAACATATACGCAGATTTGAAAGGTAAACGTAATAACTCATTTTCCGTTCTCGCCCATATCGTACGTCCTGATTCTGTACTATCTGTTCCGCTACCGGATACGTAAATGAATGTCATGTTTGGATTTAACTTCGCTAATGTTTTTGCGGTAGATAACGTTAATTCGTACGTAACTAAAAACGTCGATAAATTTTCGTTCCAAATATTCAGAATTAATATTAAAATAAACAATGGGGATAGGGGTATGGAATCATAAATTATACATAACGAGGGAATAGAAATGAAAATTCAATTAAAAGCTGATTTAATGCTACTACTAGTTACATTTTTTTTGGGGTGCATCCATCCTACTTACAAAGCTTGGACTTGATGGCATAGAAGAATATAATTTAATCGCATTACGATTTATTATTGCCTTTCTTTTATCAGGTTTAATATTTTACAAACATTTATTCAAAGTCGATTTTAAAACTGTAAAATATGCTTTTATACTAGCTTCCGTTTTATTTATCGTCTATATTTTCGCGACATTCGGTACAAAGTATACAAGTGTGTCTAATGCTGGTTTCTTACTATGTCTCACAGTCATTTTTATTCCGATATTATCAGCTATATTTTTAAAACACATTCCTGAAAAGAAAGTTATATTAGGAATTGTGTTAACGATAATAGGAATTGGCTTATTAACATTAACTAGTGAATTCAAGATCGGTAACGGCGATATATTTTGCATATTGTCTGCCTTATTTTATGCGATTCACGTCATCATTACTGGAAACGTAACAAAACATGTGAATTCAATTGCACTTGGGGTAGTACAACTCGGTTTCGTCGGCCTATTTAGTCTTATTTTTTCATTAGTGATGGAAACCCCAAAACTTCCTAGCACGATCAACTCATGGCTAATCATCTTAGCCTTAAGCATATTTTGTACCGCGGTCGCATTCATCGTACAAGTTATCGCCCAGCAATACACGACGCCAACACATACGGGACTTATCTTTTCATTAGAACCTGTCTTTTCAGCAGGCTTTGCCTTTGTTTTCACAGGCGAAACGCTCACAGGGAAAGGCTATTTAGGGGCGACGCTTATATTGTTAAGTGTGTTGATTGCTGAGATAGATTTTAAGAGTTTGTTGCGGCCTAATTATAGGAAGAATATAGAGTAAACATTTCACTATGATCAATAAACATACCCCAGAAAAAATATGAGTTTATATCATTCTCTTCACTTAGATTTTCTTTTAAATGAGACTTTTTTAGATGCTATCTTCGAATAAGGTAGCATCTAAAAAATGTTAAAAGAAATTTGCCCCTAGTATCTTCTTATATTTTATGTAGCCTTCATATTTGACCTTTTCTACGTTCTTTGAAGTGAAGATGTTCAAAATTATTTACTGAATATAGTCATACAGATTTTTCGCTAACAATAAACAAGTTACTGTAATGAAAAGAGCACGAACATACCCGCTTCCTTTTTTTATAGCAAATTTGGAGCCAACAATCCCTCCAGCAATTTGAGCAATCCCCATTATAAAACCATACACATAGTTTACTTGCCCTACATACATAAACATCAACAATGCACCAACATTACTTCCTAAATTAAGAAGCTTCGCATTACCTGCTGCTTTTAAAAAATCATACCCAATAAATAAAAGAGAAAACATTAAAAACGAACCTGTGCCAGGACCTAGAAATCCATCATAAAAACCAATAGCAAAAACAAAAAAAGTAAAGATAATGACGTGTCGACCAGACAATTTTTTATGAGTGGAAATACTACCCCAATCCTTTTTGAATATCGTATAAATAGCAACCGCACCAAGCATGATCAGCATCAATGGCTTCAGTACTTCTGGGTTCATTAAATGAACGGTCCATGCCCCTATTATGGAACCTATGAAAGTGAGTGGAAATAATTTAAACGCCGATTTCAAATCAAGATTACCAGAACGATAAAACACAATATTACTAGTTGCACACCCCATTGTCGACGCTAGTTTATTCGTAGCTACTGCACTTGCTGGATTCAGTCCTGTAAATAATAAAGCGGGTAAGGCAATGAGTCCTCCACCACCTACAACTGAATCAATAAATGCAGCTAAAAATCCAAAAGCAATCAAAATAATTAATACTGATGGGTCTAAATAAAAATCCATACTATTAGCCTCCCCTTTAGTCACTATCAGAATAGTAACTAATAATTTGCTAAATGTAAACAGTTATTGTAACGTTGAAATATAAAAGCAAACATCGGAGGACGAAAAAAGTGGACTACATAGTGCAACAGCTTAAAAAAATTGGTTTTAATGAATATGAAGCTAAATCTTATGTATCTCTTGTTAAACAGGGGCCTGTCACAGCCTACCAAGTGAGTAAGGATTCGGGTATCCCAAGAGCGCGAATTTATGAGATTTTGGGTAACCTTGTAGAAAAAGGAATTGTCATGAAGGAAGAAATAAATGACACCACTCGCTATTCACCTCTACCGGTTGAAGTCTTTTTACAGAAGGCTCAATCAGAATGGCAGTCTACTTATGAAGTAATCAGTGATTCATTAAAAAAACTAGAAACTTCCGAGGAAAAAACGGATAATCGAGTGATTACTTTAAAAGACAATAAAACAATCATTAGCTATTGTCAGGCATTAATAAAAAAAGCAGAACAACGTATTGTCATTTCAATGTGGGATGAGATGTATGAAGCGTTAAAAGAGGATCTATCTGAGGTAGCTGATAAAGTTACAGTACAAGGCATTACCCTGCATGTGGAAAATCCCATTAAAAATCTAGAAGCCCATCGTATAACACCTTATACAGAAACTCTGTCTACAGAACATTGGTTTATTTTATCAATAGATTCTAAAGAGATGATTTATGGACCATCACTTGAGGAGCGTAATATTGCTTTTTATACAGATGATCCCGTTCATATATACCTATTAGAGGATTATGTATGGCATGATGTTTTAGTGAATCGACTTGTACAACGTAGCCAAGATGATTTGGAGCAATGGATTACTACAGAGAGAAAATCCTTCTTTATGGAAAAATAAGAAACATATTCAAAGAATCAAAGAATAAAGCATAAGTTAATGAAATGGAACACTTATGCTTTATTTTATTTGCAAAGTGATACTCCAGTCTTTTAACTATTTCCCTTCCTCAAACCGCCCAAACTCCTTCAAAAACCTCAGCTTAAAACTACCCACAGGCCCATTCCGATGCTTCGCCACATGGATCTCCGTCATCTCTTTCTGCATCGTTTCCTTATCATAATAATCCTCACGATACATAAGCATAATGACATCCGCATCTTGCTCAATTTGCCCTGTCTCTCTTAAATCTGATAAAAGCGGACGCTTATCTTGACGTGACTCTACGGAACGAGACAATTGCGACAATGCTACTATACAAACATTTAAATCGCGCGCTAATAACTTAAGCTTACGAGAAATTTCGCTAATCTCTTGAAATCGATTGCCCTTATGCTTCGGATCGCCCGTAATAAGCTGTAAATAATCTACAATAACTAACAGCTTTTTATCCCCATGCTTCCTCTTTAACTTACGAGTCTGCATCCAAATATCTTGCATTGTAACACCGGCCTTATCATAAATTTCAAGTGGCAACTCACCAATCTCCGCAAACGCCTTACTCACCTTTTCCCAGTCTTCTATCGTAAAACGATGCTTCGGATTTTTCAGCCTTCCTCCTGACACTTCGCCCGCGCACGACGCCATCCTTTTTAATAATTGCTTACTACTCATCTCTAATGAAAATAATCCAACCGCCGCTCCAGACTTCGCCGCATGCAGTCCAACATTTAATGCAAACGCAGTTTTCCCCATAGAAGGACGCGCTCCAAGGACGACAAAATCCCCTTCCTGCAATCCGCACGTCATCTTATTTAACGATGTATAACCAGTCTCAATACCAGTATTCTCTTTCGTATCTTGATGAAGCTCCTCATACAAACCAACTAACGCATCCTTCAAATCAAACTCACATACACAGTCCTTTTCCTCTAACTCACAAAGTTCCATAATCGTCTCACCAATAATCTTCTCGTCCTTCTCCGCAATAAGACGCTCTCCCATCTTGTGCCCGAGAACACCGGCCTGATACATTTTCCAAGCACCTCGAACAAGCCCCTCATAATAAGAGAAGTTGGCAGTTGTAGGCACACCCTCTATTAACGCTATAAAATACTCCATCCCCCCGATATTCTCCAAAAAATTTGGATTCATCCGAGAAACGAGCGTCACAAGATCAATGGGTTGCCCTTCATCTTCAATTTTTCGCATTAACCGAAATATAGACTTATGCACCGGCATAGAAAAATAATGCTCCGTCAAACGGCACTCCTTAATAAGCTCTCCATCAATTAAAAGAGAACCTAATACCGTCTTTTCCGCCTCCACATTTTGAATACTCATGGACGCCACCCGCGTTCCGCTAAAAAGCGCTGCAACTCTTCCTCTGACGGCGCATTCTTCTCCCACTCCTCGCACCTCGTCAAAAACTCCTCCGTCTCCCCACTACTCACAGACGACTCTTTCTTCCTAAACTGAGCCGTATCCGCCTCAACCTCAGAAACTTTCGTAAATCCTTTCCCGTGCCAGCCCCTCAAAATCCCCTTCACATAAGCAACCGTCCGCTTATTATTCTCATACGCAATTTGAAGAGCCTTCAGCACAAGCTCCTCTGACAAATCAACCATCCACGCACTCAATTCCTCCACAGTATGCGGAGACAAACTACCGAAATGTTGCTCATAAAAAGAAAACACGCGACTTCCCGTTTCGTCCTCTATAACCTCTTCTTCCGCCTCTGTCTCCTCACAAACTGGCTCAACATCATCCACAGCCAAATCACTCGGCATACCGAAATGCGCTAAAAGCATCGGAACATTCAGCTCCTCCTCTACGCACTTCTGAAGAAACATATGTACAAACTCCTTATTCTTCACACTCTTCAGCTCACGAAGCACACACTTCTCCACATTCGTATTCGTCACAGGATTATAACGAAGCCAATTTAAAATAAATAACTCTCGCGTCTCCGCATCATAAAGAATCTTTCCATAATCAATAAAGCGCTGCACCAACTTATCAACAGTCTCCCTGTTATAACCCGTTTCCATCTCAGCTAACCGCTTCGGAAACGGAAAAATCCCGCACTGCGTCGTCTTCGAACAAGTTAACAAATAAACATAAAAATACCGCTCCTCCGGCGTCAAATCCAAAACAAAATCATCCTGCCAAAAATTCACCTGCACATTACGATACACCGCCATCCTAATTCCTCCTGTCCCGATTCAAAAGTAAAAAATTCTTCTTTGTACTATATATAGGAAGGAGGGGTGGGTTTTTGGCGTGTTATTTCAAATTTTTTTTGACTACTACTACAGTGTTTGTTGGTGTTTTTGTTTTGTTATGTTTTTTCTTAGTGATTTATTACTTGGTAGGGGCTTGCAAGGGGCTTATGAAGGGCTAGTTATCGGCTACTTCGATTAGGAAGACTCTATCTGAAAAGCTACCTCGTTCTTCTGCTTTCTTTTTACGGATGTTGTTGATTTCTTCTAGTGTTGTGCCTTCGTGTTCGGCTAGGTCGTTTATTGGTTCTGGGAGGTTGGAGAGTTCTTCTAGTTTATTTTCTTTTGTTGTTGCTTCTAGGTATTCGTTTAGTTCTTCTTCTGTTTTTTTACAGATTTCTTTTATGTATTCATCTTCGTTTAGGATTCTTGTTGTGGGTGTTTTTCCGTTAGATTTTATTATTTGCGGGATTTTGTTTCGGATTAGTTTGTTGTAGGTTGGCATGGGATCTTCCTCCGTTTGGTTTTTCTTCTATTGTAATGGAAAAGCAGTTTAACTAGATGCTAAACTGCTTCATTGCTTCTTTTATATAGTTTTCTTCTTCTATTGTGAAGAGGGTTGGGAATTCGGATAGTGGGAGGTTTGAATGATTAATTATGTCCTCTATATCACTTTGAGGTGTATCAAGATAGTTCGTTACCTCTTCTATTACATTGAAAAATTCCTTCAAGGTAACTTGAACTTCATGATGACTCGGGTCCTGCTCTTCTTCTTTATACTTTTTCAACTTCCCGATCACATCCATAAATCGCCAATCAAACTTTTCTTTTAATTCTTTATTATTATAAAACGATTGAACACTCTCCTTTGAAAAATGTTCCTCTAACCATTCTTTATTTTCTTTCTCCCATATGAAAGTTTGAAGAAATGAAGAAAACAAAGCAATATCTACTCGTTCTTCCTTTTGAAACTTCTTCGTCATCTCATCCATATGCGAAAGCACCTTCACAATTCTTTCTTGCTCTGCCAAAAGCACTTCTCTTTGAAAATGCATTTGTCTTAAAAAATCTTCAGTCTCTACATCACGCTGCAATATAATATTTTGAATTTCACCAAGCGAAAAACCAAGATGCTTAAACGATTGAATTTGCTGCAACACATACAAATCATCTTTCGTATATAACCGATGCCCACCCTCAGTATAATCGCTCGGCTTTAATAAATTAATCTTGTCATAATAACGAAGCGTCCGCACCGTAACATCCCCAACACTTGCAAACTCGCTAATCATCCACGCCATATCATCACCTACTTCGCTAACTTCTCTTTTACATACTGAAGCATATGAGAAAAACTCATCTCATTCTGCCGATAATATTGAAACAAACCTACAACAAGTAATAAAAAAGGAACATTCCCTCTATAACGATGTTCATACTCACTAATACCATCATAAAAGTACTCATATTTTCTTTTTCGTAAAACAATATAAATCGCAATAAACAACACTGCGACCATAATAAAAATTCGCTTTCCCCTTACCTCCACTTCTTGTTTCATCACCTATTCTCCTTCCACCTCGTACTTATCTTCTTTAAATAACGGAATTCGAATAAAATAACGATATGGCTCGTCGCGTATTACTTTCCACGCAACAATGATCACTTGAACAACCTCAAAAGCAAACACAATCCAAAACAAAACATCACTAATGCGCGAACTAATATTAAATAGAAGAAAGATTAACAAATGAAAATTGAACGCCTTTCGGCAATGATATTTGTACACCGCATTTTTACGTGCCAGCGTGATGTACATTAGTAGTGGTGAAAAGATTCCTATTGCGGCTGAGAGTAGTAGCATGATGATGGTGTTTCTTTTTTCTTTTGTAGTGGTTTTCATGAGTTGTTTGGTCCCCCCTTTTTTGATTTGTCTCTCTTAGGTTAGGGGGTGACGTTGGGGGAGGTGCAAGGGGATTGGATAGAAAAAATTTAGTAATGCTAGTATAAATAAGACCTTTACCTTGACAGGATGGAGGTCATCATTTAAAATTTCACATCCACGTTATTTACAAATAGAAAGAAGAGCATATATCTCATATGCTCTTCTTCCCATAGCTAATAATACAATTTATCCGACTAATATTTATCTAATCTATTTCACAATTACATCCATCATTTTTAACAATTTCTCCACTTCACCTAAAACTCCCATCGTTCCAGGAATATCAATTCTCCCTTTTCCATCTTCCACTCTATAATCCCTCACCACAGCAACCGTCATATATCGCCCATTTCCAAACCTAGGTTTCTCCACATTAAAAGAATAATTATGACTTCGTTCGATTAGCACTTTACTCCACTTATCCCTAAGTTCTTTTCTTCTATCCTTATCAACAACATGTATCTTAAAACATAAACGTCCTTCTTCTAACTGCAAATACTGCCTGCAATCATTATCCTCTTGTTCACTCCACCATAACGCATAGAATCCACCATTCGGATTAGCAACATATCCATATTGACCTTTGATCCCACATTGCTTTAACTCCTCATAAAACCCTTCCCAAGCTTCACCTTTCCACTCGCTTAACGGGAGTGTCTTATATGAATCATATTTTTGATCTATTTCTCTTAAATAAAAATAGTAATCTAAAAATATTTGATTTTGAACGCCTCTATCTATATTTCCTTGTATAAATTCAAGCATTTGTTTTCTTGTAAACAACATATACTTTGCATCAATCACTGCTGAATAATCACTTTGATTACCTATTTTATAGTAGATGGGTAATAGGTCGCTCTCTTTGTATTTTTCTAATTTAACCACTTCTTCATAATAACGCTTCAATTGATTAGAATGCTCTTTTGTATATGTTTTATCTTCAATTAAAATAGCCTGATTACCGTTAATTTCAATGAGTATATCTAAACCTTTGAATTGTTTAGTAATCTTAATTTCTTTAATAGCGGCTGGAAAGTTCTTTTTATGTAAGTCATATATTCTTCTAATAAAATCTATACCAGCTTCATGTAAGCATTTATCGGTTTCTTTATAGATTGGTTTCGCCCACTCTGCTAGCCAACAAATAAAAGCATCTTGCGACAATTCACTTGTTCCATGTGAAAATAAATTTGGTCTCTTATCCATTATCTAATCCCCTTTGTATCTAAATATCACTCCCTAACATTTAGTACCTCTAAAACTTCCTTAAACAACACCGAGCCTCTCCCAATAACCAACTCCAAAGGAACCTCTTTAACTCGCCCATCTCTCCCCACCATAACAACCCCATTCTCATAATTAACCCAAATCTGAACATCCTGCACATAATAACTCTTAATAGCAGAAGCCTCATCTAAGTTGTTATGATCCAACTCAACCTTAACTTGCTTCGTAAAACGACGCAGCGTTTTCCAAAGCGCTCGTTCTTCTTTTGATTTCATGAAGAGTTCTGGGAGTTCTTGTACTTCTTTTAATAACGACATAGTTGTTATTGTGTATGTTTGAATTCCATATCCTACTGGGCGAATGAGGTGGTCTAGTTTTTTCCATGGCTCTAGTTCGAAATTTACATCCTCATCGTTTTGCTGCATTTGAATGTGTTTGATTTTGGCGACGTATTGAATTCCGCCTTTTTCTCCATACCATTTTTTCGGTGCATATAATGCTATGTACTTCGCTTCTTGCCATCCTGGTTTTAACTGTGTGACCGGTAACTGGTATAAGCCTTCTTTTCTATATACTTCATAGTCGGCTTCAGTTTTCACGCTGCCCACTAATACTTTTTCTTCTAGCGAGGAGTGCCATTCTTCTTTTGTGCCTCTTGGAAGGATGCCTTCTCTTATAATTTCTTCTGGGCTTTTTTCAATGAGATGGTCTAGAAATTGTTCGACTAGTCTTGTTGCATTTGGTAAGAACGGGAAGCCACCGATATTTACTTTTTCTATACTTTTATAAAATGGATGATTCTCATATGCTTCCTCTTGGTTCCATGGGAACAGTACGTACGCCCCGTAAGCAGTTCGTTCAAATGGTCCTTCTTGTTCTACTACTAGTGCATCTCTGTAACGATGCATTGTGTTAATGTCTTCTTCCATCGGGCCAGGGGCGCCATACTTCCTTTTATAATGAGAGCTTTCAGCAAAATCAATTCGATATTTCGCATCAAAAATGTATTGATATTGATAGTTCTTTCCCTTTTTCTCAATAGCGAGCATCGTATCTGGCTTTTGTGTAACTGTTGGTAACCCACTGTTTCTTTTCTGGAAGTAAAGTTCTATTACCTCGTCTGTTTCTGGATGTTTGAACGTTCTTTTTGCAGTTTTACTTTCATCTAGCGTTACGTATAAACCATCTTGTTTAACTTGAATAACGTCTTGATGAAGCGGTATATATTTTTTAGATAAAATTTGTCCAAGTTTTAAATACGTCCAGTATTCGTATAACCTTGCGACATCTTTTACCGACACTTTGAAAATTTGTCCTCGTAATGTTAAACCGCGCGATAGCATTAAGAAGATTTGATACGCATCTCGATAGCCTGCTGCCATTTGGATAACGAGCGAAAAGACTGAGCGATCTAATTTTCCGATCCCTCTCCAAAATGGATCGTTCAATTCGTTTTTCATTCGATACTTCATATTTTTTACACACTCTAGCAAATCTTCATCAGTTACACCACGTGTATATCTAGATTTTGACTCTAGCGCCTTAAGTAGATCGTCTATTTTATGTACAATTCTTTGAATCATCCATTTAACAAATCGATTTTCCAGCGTATCATAAGACACTTCCTTATAAGCTGTAATACCTTTAGTTGGTATACTGTTTTCTCCTTGCAGCAAGTGTGGTCGCTTTCGCAAATAGTTCATTCCGATAGAATCCAATTTACGAATTTTTTCTCCTCGTACTAGTTTATGCCTAGTCATAAGTATATGATGCGGTTGTCTTTTTATATGAGAGATCGACTTCATAAATCGCTCAAAGGAATCATTTAAAATACGATAAAACTCACTCTTCGATGGATTTGTAGCGTAAATTGCAGATGCTCCTAAGTAAGTTCTTTTTAGTAAATGAAATGCTAAATTATAAATTTCATCATTTACTTCATCTAATAAGGCTCTGTAATCATTCTTATAATCAAGTTTTGCCGGGAAAACTTCAAATGTAACAGTTAATAAAGTATCTTGGTCATCTTTAATTTCAAACGTTGTATTTCCTACCTCATTCGGAAATGAAAGGTTCCCCATTAACACATGAAGTGACCCCATTTGAATAGAACTAACTCGCTTTCGAAAACCCGGATGTTCATGATAAAAAGACAGCTGCCTGTTATTTTTCGGAACAACAACAAGCTGATAACTTCTATTTTCAAAAAAGATTGGCGGGTGTTCGTTCCATTCATCTAGCCTCTGCAATCTCGCATCAAATACAGAAACGGATTCAGCCTTCCCATCTACATGAAAATACATCATTTCATCTGCGTTCATAGCGTGATATTCTTTTAAACTCTCGTATTTTTCATGATAAGGATTTCCTTTAATCGTCAATGATAGCTCCTCTGTTTCAATCTTAACTAGCTCTATTTCATTATTAGATCCAGAAAGAGGTGAAACCATCATACTCGAACCTCCTTAACATATGAGACAACTTGTTAGCTGAACGAGGATACTTAGCATATGAAGTGTCATTATTGCCGCTATCATATTCTTCATTTGCACATAATACATACAACTGCTTTAATACCTCTTCTGTTCTGCCATCGCTCCCTGCAAGACGCGGTAAAATCTTTTGATATATTTGATAATCAAGTGCTTCATCGAATGACAATAACTTTCCTTGTTCGTTGTATGCCATATAGAAACAAATTTCATCTCGTATACGATACCCAACTTGAGCTCCAACTGATTCAAGTGTTTTATTTATTTCTATTAAAGTGGTCGATATATTTCTCACAAGATCTTCATTTTCTTTAAAACATTCTTTTAGATGAAGATACTCGGTTGCTAAAGAGCGATTAGAAACAATTTCAGCTTCTTTCTCCTCTATATCCATTAAGAAATTAAAATAATCTAAGTTAACGGTATTAAATTCAATTGTATTCGCACGATCTAATACTTTTTTACTTAACGGATGTGTCGTTTCATCCATATTTACCGTTCCGATAATATATACATTTGATGGAATTATAATGCGCTTATTCGTAATTGACTCTGGAAGAACTGGTGACGTAACAATTTTTCCATCTTTCCATTTACGACTTTCAATTACACTTAAAAAGTCACTAAAGTAGTATTCCACTCGAGCTAAATTCATCTCGTCCAACACTACAAAATAAGGTCGATTTGGATTATTGTCTGCATCTTCAAGAACTTTAATTAACGGTCTTTCTTGAAATTCCCCTTGCAGATTTACATAACCAAGCAAATCAGAACTATCACTCCAATCAGGTCGAACCGGAATAAGCGTAAACTGCCCATTCTCTTCCGTAGCACCTAAACTCTCCGCAAACCACTGTACAATTTTCGTTTTCCCTGTACCTGAAATACCTGATAAAATAACAAATGGCTTCGTCTTTAATGAAAGGAAGAAATTAATAAGATCCTTTTTCTCATAATAGAAACCTTTACTTTGAATATAAGAAGACACATGATCGATAATTGATTGCTGATCTAAATACACTTCTTTCCTCTCATAAATCATTTCATATTTCGTTCCTTCCTCTTTATAAGCTATGAATCCCTCATAATAGCGAAGCATTTCTTCTAGGTCCTCTACTAACTCTTTTTCACTTGGCATTTTATTAGCATCGTACGCAATATAAGCCGCTGTTGAATTTGCATATCCTTTTGCTTTTGGACTTGTCCCTAGGAAGATCTCATCATCTTTTTTCACCTTTTGAGACATATGTATTTGTTCACGAATCTCTTCTTTAATTTTTTGCATCTCTTCTTTAGTTGTTTCTGTTACACCTTGTCCAATGGTCAAATATAATCGTTGCATATCTTCGCTAAATAAATAGACGATATAATAGCCTCTCTGTGTCGATGTTGTAATATCTCTATGCATTAGGGCAATCCACGGAACTGTTGCCCAATTCCCTTTTCCAACCGATCCTATCACACTGTACTGCTTCTCATTTATAAATGGTAACCGAATGATCTCTGTTGCCATATCATTTCGGACTGTTAATCCTAATTTATGTCCTGCAAATTTTTCTGTTTTTGCATCCAAATATTCTTTCATTATCTTTAAAAAGCCTTCACGTAAACTACTACTCATATTACCGCCCTTTTCTTCATTCTTTTTTATGTATTGTTCGGCCGGAATCCATTCAGCATTAATTATTTCCAATTTCTCAGACCACATTAAGAGATTATGCGTACGCTCTTTTGCTAATGATTCTAGCATTAAATTATCCCCTCTAGAGTTCCGGACAATCGTCATCGCTAAATGTGCTAAAGCTTCTTTCTTTTCCCTTCTTGGATACGCTCTTAAAAGATTAAGTACAAACATAACAATGTGAAAGTATTCCTGCTTTAAAACTAACTTTCGAATAACATCATTCTTACTTTTTGCCTCAATATATTCAGTTAATAAAGACGTATTAATATTATGATTATCCTTTAAAAATCCCAGTAATCTTAAATCTTGTCTTCCTTTAGATTTAACTCTATACAAATTACCATTGGTTTGCTCACTTAAATTTTTTGGATCGTATGTATTATTTATTACCTCTTCTAAAAATCCGACAACTTTATGATACTGCTCACATGGCAAATTATCAGTTTGGAACTCTTTAAATGTAATAGCTCGCGATCCAGTCACATTCACAAATGGAAACTGAGAAAAAAAAGCTACCAAGAAAGCATTACATTCTCCCGCTTGCCCAAAATCCTCATGCTTTACCTTACGAACATCAATAAGTTTTTCCCAAGCATTCTTAAGAATTTCAAAACTCACTTTAAAATAAGATATTGCTGTCTCGCCCTTTTCATATTGCTCAAGTGAAAGTTTAGTTTCAACGTATAACCCTTCATCATCCTTATTTATAATCAAATAAGATTTATTACCTTTTATATCTTCAACCTGTTTCTTTGATTTAGCCAATTCAATTATGAGTTGATCCAACATTTTTATCCCCACCGTTACAATAAATTACAATTACTACTATTTTACCAAACTATGTATAAAAGAAAAATCATACGCCATACCGTATGATTTAATAATTTCTATTATTCCCCACTAACTCCCCATACTCCTGACTACTCTCCTCCAAAAAACTCTTACTCTCCCCACTCCCCTTATAAAAACTCTCCCAACCCCTCTCCCTCAAAATCCCCTTCCAACTATCACTCTCAACCATCTTCTTAATAATACTATCCCAATAAGCAACCTCTTCCTCCGTCATATCTTTCGGGCCCATAATACCTTTCCAGTGCTGGAAGATGACGTCGATTCCTTGTTCTTTCCACGTTGGGATTTCTGGTAGTCGGTCTAGTCGTTTTGGTGCGGATACGGCTAGTATTTTTATTTTGCCGGCTTTGTATTGTTTTTCGGCTTCGGATAGGGTCATTGTTGCGACGCCTATTTGTTTGTTCGTTAGGGCGTTTATGATTTTTTCTTTGTTTTCGTAGACGAAGAATTGTAGTTCGGCAGGGTTGATGCCGAATGCTTTGCTTACTTGCACGAAGGATAGGTGATCGTCGTTTCCTAGGCCTGGGGCAACGCCGATTTTGAAGTTTTTCTTGTCTTGTTTTAGTTGTTCCATTAGTTGTTTTGCAGTTTCTATGTTTGAATCTTTTGATACGACAACGACTTCCCAGTCTGATGCGAGTGTCGCGAGTGGTGTGAAGTCTTTATATGTTAGTTTACTGTGGCCTAGTAGGTTGTTCGTTATGAGTAAGCTTGAGTTAATCGCCAGTACGTGACCGCCTTTTTGTTTCGTATATTTCCATCCGACATCACCGCTGCCACCTACTTTGTTTGTAACAGTGATTGGTTTTGTGAAGATTTTTTCTTCTGTTAGTGTTTTTTGCATCGCTCGTGCCGTTAAGTCCCAACCTGCTCCTTGAACGTTTGGCGCAACGATTTCTAATTTGTCGATGTTCACTTTATTCGTATGGGATTTTTCCGAAGAACAACCAACTATTACTCCTGTCATAATCCATATACATAGTAATAATCGTTTTTTCATAGTCCTCGTCCTATTCGATATTTTCGTTCTGGTCGTCCGATAATGCCGTATGTGTACTCTACTGTGCATTCATTTGTCGCTACTAAGTATTCTAAATATCTTCTTGCGGTTGTTCTGGAGGCACCCATTTGTTCTCCCATTTCTTCTATTGTAATGCCCGCTTCGAATCCTTTTATAATCCCTTTCACTTTTTGCAGTGTTAACGGATCTACACCTGTCGGTAAGTTTTTTATATCTTGTGTTTCCGAAATGCCGAAAAAATTATCGATGAGTACTTGATTCACTTCATTGTTACTATGTAATAAATGCTTCTTTCTTTTATAGTCTTCAATTGTGCGAACAAATTTTTCTAGCGTGACCGGTTTTATAAGGTAGTTGCTTACGCCATTTCGAATTGCTTTTTCTAGCATATGGTTTTCATTTGCCGCAGTAACCATAATGACGTCAACGTTTGGAAAATCAGCATGAATTTTCGGCAATAAGTCTGTTCCGATTCCGTCTGGTAAATAATTATCTAATAGAAGTAAATCGATTTCTTCTCTTTGTAGTAGTTCCATCGTTTCTTTTGTGTTCAATGCTTTTCCAATCACTTTTACGTCCTTTATTTTTGATAAAAACTCTTCCTGAATTTGCGCGACGCGGAAATCATCTTCTGCAATTGCAACCTTCAACATATGCCCATCCCCCTGTTTGTCATGTACTTTCTCTCAATGTTTTCGGAAGGTAAATTGTAAAAATAGCTCCCCCATTTTTCTCGTTTTGAATCTCAATTGTTCCCCCTAGTACATCTACCATTTCTTTCACGTTTGCTAGTCCGTAACCACGATCATTTCCTTTCGTTGAAAATCCTTTTTGAAAAATGGTCGTAATTTTTTCTGCCGGTATCCCTGTTCCACTATCTATCACTTCAAACACAATGTCGTGCCCAATATCCGTAACAAAGAAAGAAACATTCTTCTCCCCTCGTTCACTCACCGCATCAAACGCATTGTCGATTATGTTTCCAAGAATCGTAATAAGGTGCGAAACTTTTATATGGTCTGGTAACGGATGAAGCGCACTATCGCCTTCAATATGAAAATCAATTTTCTTCTCAGACGCTGTTCCGATTTTTCCTAATAAAATAGCCTGTACTTTTGCATCATGAATTTGATGGAATAAAATATGATTTTGGCTTTGATGAATGTTAGATTCTTGTTGGATAAACTCAATCGCTTCTTTGTAATGTCCTAACTGAAGTAATCCGGATAAGACGAAAAGTTTATTTGTAAATTCATGTGTTTGAGCACGTAAGTCCTCTGAATACTTTCTTACTTCAGATATCGTATTCACTAAGTTTTGCAGTTCTGTTTTATCTCTAAAACTACATACAACGCCTACCGTACTGTTATTTTCGAGTATCGGTGTCATGTTTAAAATAAACACTTTATCTTGAAACGCGATTTCTTGATCGCTTTCTAACACTCTCTCCATATTAAATTCCGGTAAAACTTTTGAAATGTGTTGCTGCATATAATCATCATTTACATGTAGCATCTCTTCTGCCGAGGTGTTCATCATCGTAATAAAACCGTTTTGATCGATAGCGATAATTCCTTCTTTTATAGATAGTAGTATTGCGCTTCGTTCCCGGTATAGCGCTGCAATTTCATTCGGCTCTAAACCGAGTGTATCTTTACGTATACTACGTGCTAAAAGAATGCCACCAACAATGCCTGCTAATAATACAGCTAAGGAAAAGAGTATAATTTCTTTCGTTCTGCTCAGTATGTTAGATTCAATCCCTTTTATTAAAAACTCTACTGTCACAACACCTACAACTTGATCGTAGTCTCCGTTATGAACAATAATGGGCGCCTTCGCCATTAAAGCAGGACCACTTTCACCATTTCCTTCAAGCGTATAATAGCCACCAAAAGTGAGTGCTTCATAGTTATATGGATTGTTACTCTTTGTGCCAATTAACTCCGAATTAGAATGGGAATACATAACCCCATAGCGATCTTCTATAATTACATAATCTGCACCAGCTTGCTCGCGAACTTGTTCCGCAATAGATTGAATGGTACTTTTATGCTCGTTATATTGAAAAGCATCTTTTATAGCTGGCATAAAAGACAAAGATTTAGCCGTTTGCAGTGCTAGCTGCTCTACTTGGCGCTTCGTATCAACGGACTGAATGTAAACAAATATTCCCGCTAACAGGAGAACGACAAATAAAATTAACGTAATAATTAAGCTTACTATTTTCGTTTGTAATGACACTTTGCGTGATTTCTTCATACTCCATATCCTTTGATAAAATATTCAAAACTATCAATCTCCTTTTTCTATTATTATGACAAAACTAATAATGAAGCAACTATTAAAACTCTCCATGTACATAAAGTACAAAAAGAATAAAATTGTCATAATATTGAGATTCCACCCCGAAGACAGTACAATTCAACTACATTGAACACGCTTTCATATATAACTTTTATTTCTAAGCAAGAGGAGGAATTATTATGGCTCAAGCAAAATCTAACCGAGTCGCCGGCAATATCTTTAAAGGTTCCGTCGGCAATTTAATTGAATGGTACGACTGGTACGTTTACTCTGCTTTTGCTGTTTATTTTTCAGCAGAGTTCTTTCCTAAAGGAGATCCAACGAGTCAGTTATTGAACACAGCAGCTATTTTCGCAGTTGGATTTTTAATGCGCCCTATCGGAAGTTTATTAATGGGACGCTATGCAGATCGGCACGGCCGCCGGGCAGCATTAACGCTTTCCATTACGGTTATGGCCGGTGGTTCTTTAATTATCGCCTGTACACCTAGTTACGAAAGCATCGGTATTATGGCGCCAATTATTTTAGTTCTTGCTCGTTTACTTCAAGGGTTATCACTTGGCGGAGAGTATGGAACTTCCGCAACATATTTATCTGAGATGGCTAGTAGTGGACGCCGTGGTTTTTATTCAAGTTTTCAATATGTAACACTCGTTGCTGGACAGATGGTTGCGTTAGGTGTTCAAATTGTTCTTCAGCAATTACTAAGCGAACCAGATATGAAAGCTTGGGGATGGCGTATTCCATTCATTATTGGTGCGATGGGAGCAGTAGCTGTATTGTGGCTTCGACGTACAATGGATGAATCAGAGCAGTTCTCAAATATGGAATCGAAAAACCGCGAAAGCGCAGGAACCGTTCGCGCTCTTATGAAACACCCGAAAGCAGTATTAACAGTAGTCGGCCTAACACTAGGAGGCACTGTTGCATTCTATACGTACACAACATATTTACAAAAATTCATGGTAAACACAGTCGGTCTTCCGAAAGAAGTTGTAAGCTGGATTAACTTTGTCGCACTACTTATTTTCGTCGTACTTCAACCAATTGCGGGGCTATTATCCGATAAAATTGGACGCCGCCCACTATTAATGGCTTTCGGTATTCTCGGAACGTTACTAACAGCACCAATCTTCTTCTTTATGGAAAAAACGACAGAACCAATCGTAGCATTTTTACTCATGATGGTCGGTCTCATTATCGTTACTGGTTACACTTCCATTAACGCAATTGTAAAAGCCGAACTGTTCCCAACTGAAATTCGTGCACTAGGCGTAGGTTTACCATATGCACTAACCGTTGCGATATTTGGCGGAACAGCCGAGTTCATCGCATTATGGCTAAAAAGTATCGGTATGGAATCACTATTCTACTTCTACGTAGCTGGATGTATCGCGATAAGCTTTATTACGTATTGGCGTATGGATGAGTCATCGAAGACTTCGCAGATTGAGGCGGAGCTTGGTAGTGGAGATAGCTTGAAGAATGGTACTAGTTCAAAATAATAAAGTATAGAAGATCATCTTGAACAGGATGACTTCTTTATATAACACCCCTCAAAGAGAATTTTTTCTCTTTGAGGGGTGTTATTTTTCAATTTTCACTCGGTCTAGATTTATAATCTTTCTTCCGAGCAAACCCCATGTTTTGCTTTTTCTTTTAATTCTTAAGATACCGATTGTGGTGAGTTTGACGACCTTTTTTTACTTTTAAATACTTTTTGAACGGGCAACCAGAACAATCCCACACAAGCCACCCCACTCCTTCCCGCGCAAAAGATAAAAGCACCTTCAATTAGCTGTAACACCAATGGATTCTTTGAAAGTTTGTTCGTAACAAATAGTATGATTATAAATTTTAAAAATAAATGTTATAGTCAATCAAAATAAAAGGCGTGAGCTATTGGGCTCACGCTTAAGAAGAATTTTAATTTAAATGTTTTTATAAAAGTTAATTTTTTAGTTATTATTTTTATACATTATTTGTTCTTGTCCCCAAACTTCAATTAAATTTCTAAGTTCAGTTGTTTCAATCTTACATATATTAGGATCATGGATAGAATATAAATCTACAAGTATAGTTTCATCCTTTTTTACTTGAATTGCACATAATGTACCTTGAAATTCATTATATTCTTTTAAATTATTTAATACTTCATCAATTTTTTGTAACCACCATTTAACTGGAATCCCTTGGATATCGTTTTCTAAAAATGTTGCTACAATTTCTAGTTCTTTTGGTAATTCTATTTTTAAAGAATCTAGGTCTTCATTTTTTGTCACTTTATATATATTTCATTTGTAACTACTCAGCTACCCTAAGGTTTTAATGGTTTAATATTTTGATTTTCAAGTTTGCCTTCACAAATTCCTGTTAACACTGATAATAAGAAAAACAGGCCGTAAAACGGGCGATCAATTTGATCATAAAGGTCATACGCTTCGCCAAGTGGAACATCCGAATCATGTGGTTGTTCAGCCTGTAACAATTACTAACAGCGCGTAGAAAACGTTTGGATAAATAAGAAGCAAATAAATTATTAAAGGGTTGTAACCCCTACTATAAGAAATACTATTATTACCAAAGGAAGAATGATAATCATAAAGGACACTATTATTGTTAATAATGCTTTCCATGCTGAAAATTGGTGTGCTTCTCCTAAACATTTTAAGGAAATAATGATTGTCCAAATTCCAATAACTATATCAATTATGGCAAAAATAAGAAACAAAATCGTTAAAGTTATGCTACTATCCATTTCCGGTGTCTCACTCGTAAAGTTTTCTATCCCAAACAAGAAAAATGAAGGCACCCAAACTAATATAAGAGAGTAAACGTAAGGGATATAAGAATAGGCAACTGAGTAACGTGTTTTTTCAAAGGTACCTTGTCCACCAAGTTTTTTTGCCACCCAATTGAATAACGCTGGTAGCAAAAAATAATAAATTAAGAAAGCAACGAAGGTACCGAATATAACTATTGAGATTATTGAAAATGGACTACTTATTGAATCCGCCATATTTTTAGAAGATGCTCGATCTAAAGTCTGTACGAATGAGCCTAATAAAATGAGTAAAAACACATTCTTAGGTTTGGATATAAAAATTTCTTTCATTGTATCACGTGGTTTTGTCCAAATGGAGAACCAAGGATTAAGTGCACGTTTAAATTGATTTTCTGGAGTTTCCATATAAAAAACACTCCCCTTTCTTAAAAGATATTAAATATAAATTCCTAATTATCCCAATTATGTACATATAAATATTAAAGCATAAATAGTCGGTTATTTAAATGTAAATATTCAATCATTTAATTTCATCTGGAACTTAGGGGTAGTGCTTCTTAGCAATTACCTCTATATTGTCTTGCATTTTTAACTATGGGCTAAGTAGTTACTTTCATTTTTGAGTACCTCACATTCTTTAATACATTGAATAAACAGTTATAATCTTATCATTAATAAGAACAAACCTAATTTCCATTCCTTCAGATGTTTTACCAGAATATAATCTTCCACCTATACATCTTTTATTGCTATAAGCCTTGTGAATGGCTTCCATAAGAAGAATGCGATTATATACTTGAAATGCAACAAATCCTCTTTAAAAGCCTATACGTATTTTCACTTCAACTCTATCAAGAACTTTATCCGCATAATCTTTTATTACTTCTTGTACACCTTTAACTCTACTTCTTCCACCAGTTTCAGAAAACATAAATGTATCACGGGCTTCTTGTAAAGCTTCAAAAGTTTTTATCTGATTGCTACCAAAGCCACTAGTACCTGCGAATGCAAATCGTTCTTTCAATGGTAAATGATTCGAAACAGACGAAATACCTTCTGAGAATTTTGTTAGATTTGCAGTAGTTGCTACCTTCGATACTTTACTTAATCCTTTATCACCAATGAGACCTATCCCAATTTGAGTTAAAGCATAACTTCCCCACTTTGCCCGACTTTCTGCGTCTCCATTTATTACATCATTAATAAATGAATCCGATAATACATTATACATCGTACTAAGGGTATCAATAGGGTGCAAAGCAGCGTTCCCCATGTTTTCCCACGTTTCCCAATCTCCTAAAGCTTTTATTCCGTCTATTGTATCGCTAACTGCTTGTCCCGTACCATCTACAATGCCGTCCCAAATTTTTTCACCAGTAGATTTTTCAGGTAGCTTACCACACATTTCACCTTCTTCAATTGAATTGGCATCTTGACGTGCCCTCTCTTCTGTAATTGCTTGAATAGAAGTTGTCCACTCCATATTCAACCCTTGTGTACTAAACGTACTACTTACGGGAGTCGAACCAACCTTCTCAGAATGTTATTATATCAAGGCTTGCGGGGGAATAGATTATTTTGACTACATTTTTGACTACGAGTTATAAAAAATTGTAGGGGAAAGATTCGGAAAAGAATTATCATTGAAAAAAACAGGCTAAGGGTTTCCCCTAGCCTGCCTTTCTAAGTCTTATTTTGAAAGTTGCTCATTATCATCTTCGTCGATTACGTATGAATGTGATTTTGCTGCTTCCTCAATTTCTTTGAATGCCCAGTATGTTGCTTTCACATCTGTGAAGCTCGGTTTTGTCACACCATTTAACGGACCACTTTCAAATATGTGGTTCATCATCACAACGGCTTACACACGTGTTACGTGTTGGCTACACCTTGCTCTACAGAAATCTATTTATAGTTCACCGCTACTGCCGCCATTTCGGCACGCGTGATATTTTGAATTGCATGGAAGTTTCCGTGCTCATGTAGGTATCGAATTCATCTAACTTGGGATTCCTTGAATATTAACTTAATATCATTTAAAAATAAAGAGGAGTTGTATCCGTATTTGATTGAAAAATACGGATTACAAAAAAAAGAACTGCTTATAATTGGGCTTCACAATTATATCCAATGGCCAACTCAATGCAAATTGGATATTGGATAGTTCTACCTAGCAAAATCAATAAAACAGTTCATTTTGACGAAATTAAGAGCGAATACCAATTTGATGTAAATGCAAATAACCCATTTTATCATTATCGTGATGTTCACTGGTTTTCAACGAATGTTCCAAAAAAAGTTTTTAAACCTGATATTTTAAATTCATTTGGAGCCTTTATGACTATTTGTCAAATAAAAGCTAATGATGCCGAAGAAAGACTGATTAAGATGTATCAAAACAATTGGCTTTCTGAGTAAACTATAAAAATGCCCCCCATATCAACCGGGAGGCATTTTACTTTTATATTTAATAATTACTTAATACTATTAATCATCATCTGCACCTAATCTTACTTTAATTTCGAAGTTAATAATATATTGCAATTCGAGCTCCGTTAATCCATAGTATTCAGCCAACATAGTATCTACACGGTCAATAATATGTTTTGAATATCTTGGGTAGAATTCATCGTATACGACTTTACCTGTAGCATAATTAGCTTCTTTTCGTTGTGCATTTTTTTGATAATCTTCCATTAAATCATGGTTTAAATCAACAAAGCGTGATCTCATCTCCTCGCTCATCGTGCTTAATCCTAATGGAAAGTTCTTTATTTCTCTAGTAGACAAATCTCTACAGTTAGATAATAAAATGAACCACCAGAAAAACAATGAACTATTGATGGCCGCCGAAACAACATCACCATCCTCTTTACTTTTCACATACAGAGGTTTTACATGTGAAGAAATTTTATGACCTTCTTTTTCGTTCCAAAAATATGGAATGAAGTTCATTGCTCTTAGCCAATATCTCGGTGCATTATGATAATAAATCGTAGAAACATCACTTTTAATACCTAAATCGTTAGCTAAAGGCTTCTTAGCATTAATTTTATACCAAATGTCAGCTTCTATTTTATTACTCAATTTAGGAATAGAATTTTTATATGCAATTCCCTGGTTATGTTCTACATACATTAAGTTTTCAAATAGGAATGGTCTATATGGCTCCATCCAATGATGATATTTAGTTGTAAAGACCTTATTTGTGTTTTCACATGGCTGATATAGCATAATTGCTAAACGTTGATCTACACCAACAAAAAGCTTAGAAGGCCTTATCGAATATGTTGAAATCCATAGCATTTTATCATCTTTGTATAGCTCCATAAGTGGGGCCATTCTATCTGTACAGAAAGCTGAGTGTGGAATAATCATTCCCATCATACCGTTTTCCTTTAAAAGATAATTACATCTTTCTAAAACATAAGCATAAAGATTGTTTGTCTTAATCGTTTTATAATCATACAGCTCATACTCAGATTTTATTTTTCCATATTCCACATAAGGTGGATTACCTATTAAAACATCAAACCCACCTTGTTCCATAATAGCGTAGAAATCAACAAACCAATGGAATGGTAAATTTTTCTCTACCCACTCTGTATAGTCGGCTTGCTCCGCATGAACATTTTTCAAATACCTATTTAGCTCTCTCTTTAATGAGAACAACTCTGTATTTAATTCTTGCTTTATGTTATAAGTTGTACTGCCATTATCTATTTGTTCATCTTTATATTTTGCAAATAAATTTTTAATTAAATCAATCTTTACATTTAAAGTAGTAGTAAACCCATCATAATCCAGTGTACTTTCAACTATTTCACGCGCTCTCTCTATACTTTCAAAGCCGACCAAAGTATTTCCAGATCTAATATTAAAATCAATATCAGGTAATGGTTCTAATTCTTCAATTGAATTGATTTGTGAAATAAGTTTTAAAAACAAACGTAATTTACAAATTTCTACAGCTTCTTCCATAATATCTACACCATACAAATTATTAATCATGATGGTTTTTAAAATGAAATAGTCTTGATTATTATGTCTTTGTATTTTACTCAACTCTTTATTTACTTTTTCATAGTGATGAGCTAAAACATTAGGTTCATTTAACCATGCTGTCATTCGAATAATTAAACTATGATAAATAGCTTCTAAGATATTCAAAGCTTCGAATAAAAAGGCTCCTGACCCACAAGTAGGATCTAATACTTTGATTTCTCTAACTTCTTTATATAGTTCAACTATAATATCTGGATCTTCACATTCTTCTATGAAATCCTGCATGATTTGCCTTACGTCTAAATTACTCGTAACCAAATCTTCTATTTCAAAGATTTCACCATTCTTCATTTTCTTAAATATTTCACGGTAATTAGCAATACGAAGATTAAAATCATTCCATGTCTCTGTAGGCAATCCTATATCTCCGTTCACCATCACGTTTAATAAATTAAAATCAGCCTGTGATTCAATTCCTTTTTTTGTTGAACCATAAATATATCGATCTGGGTCCCTTGATAAGATATCTTGTAAAAGCCTGCTAACATTAACTTTTTTATCTTTATTCTTCAACAAATTCCCAAATAAATATGGAATAATTGAATTTTTACTAATGTAGTTAGTAATATCTTCTTTTGTATAATATGCGCCCATTTGTTTTTGATTAATGTATTTTTCGAATAAATACCCTAAGACATCTGGGTTAATTTCATTATCCTTTTTATTGGGCCTATCATCTAAATGCCAATTATATTTCTCAAAGAAATCAAAAATCTTTTCAAATGCTTCATCTTGGATAACTATATCTGGATAAACTTCTTCAATATGGTGTCTTACAAATAAACCACCGTTTAAATATGGAATTTCTCCGATAACATCCACAGTATGAGAAGATCGTTTTCCAGGAACTAGTGCAAAACCTTTAAAGAATAAAACACTTAAAAATTCTGAGAAAAAACGATCTCCTGATGTATATTTTTCACCAATTCTATTCAGATTATTTCTTAAATAATTAACATCACTATTTAAAAAGCCCTTCTTTTGAATAAAATAAGTAAACATTAACCGATTTAATATTACCGATACATACCACTCTCTTAAATGTTTATCATCTATTCCATCAATATATTTGATAAATTGCTTACGTTCTTTATTAAACTGATCAAAAAATTTCTTCGTTACTTTTTCTAGGTCGAATGCTGAACTTGCTCGAGTAGCAACTTCCATGATGTTGACATTTCCATGTTCAAAATCTTCAAAGCCAAAATAGATAGATCTTAATTTTTGAATGATTGCCTCTCCTGTCTGGCCTTCATAAAAATTATATTCTTTAATACTTAATGGTTCATCTTTGACTCTTCGAACCCATTGCCATATTTGCCGCGTTTTTGCAGCATCGATATAAATAATAATATGTTCACGATAGCTTTTTGATAATTCACGTTCAATTTTCTTACGTACAGAAAAGTTTGAGATAGCTATGTTATTTTCATCAACAATTGTCAAAGCAGGCATTCCTGCAATTTCAGCTATCGGATGTAGCCAAAATACTCCTTCGTTCACTTCTACCTTAATATCTTGAAGGTTACAATTGTTCCAACCTAAATCTTCAATAAATAATCGCTTAAAATCAAAACTATTTATGTTATTTCTTATTTCATTTACTGGATACTTCATATTATCTCCTTTTAGTTTAGTCCCATAGAACACAATATTACTGGTTCCAACTGCTGTCGATCTTCTGAAACATGACATAGTCTATTTTCAAGTTGAATTGAATATAATGTGTCTATTAACTCTCTAACATCAACACTTGAACGTAATTTTGCATTTAAAATGTCCGCTGCATATCTCGTTAGAGGATACTTATATATTAAATTTAGTATATCATTTAAATTATCTAGTTCATCCGCGAATATTGAATTTCTGATCTCTATAGTATAATTTTTTAAGATTTCATAAACCCTAAATCGAGCCCCTGTTGCTTTTCCTAATTGACCACCAATATTTTTCTGTTCGGATTTAAAATCTTTTAAAGCTTTAGCAACTATTTCATGATGATTCGCGCCCTTTTTATCAAAAGGAGTTTCCCTCTGACATTCGATAGCTTTAATAATTCCATATTGAGATGCCCTAATTTTCTCCCCATATTCATTCATCCATATTAACGCATCATTACCTACTTTATTTCGTAAATAAACAATTACTGAATTATCAGCAGTAAAATCCTGATTCTTCTTACTTGAATAGACTACGTGAGGTAATTCTCTAATGATTTTCTCTAAATCTGGATATTGTTCCGACTCTCGTTTCCATATCTCATATGCATATGATGATAAATCAACTTCATTAAAAAAGTCTTGTTCTTCTAATACAGTCGATTTTTCATTATATAGATCACGTAAAACTTCAATATCCCCCTGGTCTTCAAAGAATGTTTCATCAGTTCCAACTACTTCTGCGTTTTCTGATAAACGATTTAATAATCTATTTCTTAAATTAATAATATTTTCTATACCTTCTACTGGCATAAAGCTATAGCATAATATTTCTGCAGCTTGTTGGCCAATTCTATCTACACGCCCAGCTCTTTGGATCAACCTAATAATTGCCCACGGCAGATCATAATTAATTACAATTGATGAATCTTGTAGATTTTGACCTTCACTTAAAGCATCTGTCGCAATTAATATTCTAATCTCTTTATCTACCTTTTGATGATTACTCTTAGGACTAAATTTCCACACTATTTCTGTTGAATTTTCACGAGAACCTGTTACTCGCTCTAAATCGGTTACACCATGATTTTTCAGATTTTCGAACAAGTATTCTACTGTATCTGCAAACTGTGAAAATATCAACACTTTTTGTTTTGAATGTTGCACTGTCAATAACTCTAAGAGTTTTAAAAATTTCTCATCTTTTTCTGCGCTCCATCGATAATCTACATTCGAGGCTATCTGCAATAGAATTTCGCTATCTGATTCTAAATGTCCTACTAAATTTTCACTAAAAACAGCTGGCGAAATCCATTTAAATTTATTGCTATATTTATATTTGATTTTTTCATAAATTTTTCGTGATTGTACTTCAATATCTGCAAGTGTTTTCTGACATTGTGCTTTTTCCTCTATGGCATAAACTTCATCTTCTAAAAGAAAATCTTCTTCTATTTCAAGCAATTCCGAACTTTGAGCGCCAATTGGTACTGGTAATTGATTTTTTAATGCATATAAAAGAACACCATCTCTATACAAATGTCTATAAATAGATATTAGAAATGCCTGCCCACTACTCTCCAATCTTTTAAAAACATTCGTTCTGTAAAAGCCAATTAGATATCTCGCAGATCCTAAATTCTCAACCAATTGAGATTCAACACTAGTTAATCCCTCTTTCTTCTGAATACTAATATAATCTGCTAAAAGGTATCTTGGTAATTTTAATGAGTTGATTTTGTCTAAAACATCTACCGAATAAAGTTTACTGTAAGATGATTGTCCAGTTGATTCATAGGTAAGCGTCTTTGGGGTTCTTTGAGGAAAATAAGCCTTATTACCATTTTTAAACTTAATATGTTTTCTACTATCACCATTATCCATTTTAGAATAATTCTCTAGAATAAAACTTCTCGTTCTTCTTACCATGTATAACCGCATTAATTCCTGCCAATCTTCTGCATATGGGCTATGTTCGAAAGCTTCTAATGAGTTAAAAGAACATTGATATTGTCTTAAAAATTCTGTTTCACCCATTTCTTCAATTAACCTTTCTGGCCTTATACTGAACTGATAGCTTTCAGGAATAAATAAGCGTAATTGATTAGATAAATCGTAGTAAGTCTTATTATAAGGAGTTGCTGTCAATAAGACCACTTTCGATTCACTTCTATTTATATAATTTTGAACAGCTTTATAACGCTTGCCATCTTTATTACGTAAATTATGGCTTTCATCAAGAATAACCAGTCCATATCTAGTTTTTAATTTATCTAAATCTTCAATTACTGTTCCGAAAGATATAACTTTTGCATTTAAATAGTAGCGTTTACAATAATCTTCCCACATAGGCACTAACTTCGCTGGACAGAGAATTAAGGTTTCAACAAAGTAATTTTCCTGATACAATCTCGCAATTGAAGTCGCTAATATTGTCTTACCAAGCCCGACTACGTCACCTATCACTACACCATTTCTTTTTTGAATGTGCTGAACTGCAATTTTTAATGCGGTTTCTTGAAATTCTAATAATTCATTTTGAATTACATCTGGAATCGATACATCTCTAACACCTTGCTGCGCCTCTTCTGACAAATGATAAATCATTTTCATATAAATGTTATAGGGCATAATTTCCTCTTCACGCGCCCAACTTTCGCTTAGAATCTTAATTAAATCTTCAGTAATATCTAAAGAATATCTATCTTCCCAACGATCTGAAAACCATTTTGATAACTTATTACAAGCATCGTAGTCTAAAACATCTACATTCAACTCGCCTTGGCCTCTAAGTCCTGAAAACGTTAGATTACTACTTCCTAAATATCCTACAGTTGGACTAATAGGATCTTTTCTATACATTAAGTATAACTTAGCATGTAAACTTGTACGTAAATATAATTTCACACGTACTTTTCCTTCTTTTAGTTGACTAACCAATTTTTTCAAGCCAGCTTCATCACTGTTTGAGGGAGCACCAATAATTAATTGTTTCTTAAAGTTATCCATCAGTCTATTTTTAATTTCTAACGTTGTTTTTCGATCAAGATAGCTATCTGTACTATCTGAAAATAATTCCATTAATTCTTCTTCAGGTAATTTTTGCATCCCTATTAATAGTCTACATTGATTATTAGCAGTACCTTGCATATTCTCAATATATTTATCTATTTGCTTCCATCCTCTTAAATTAAAATACCCTATACAAAAATCGGCTTTATAAGAGGTTTCTAACGTTGTAGATAAGGCTTCAACCAGCTTTTGATCAATATTATCAAATATCCTAGGCATTCATTTAATCTCCTTTATATAAAATTAAAAATAGAAAAGTTTTTCTCTCTAAATTTACTCTTATTTATGGTCTTGCTCTTAATAGCGTTGTATTATGTAAAACATCATTAAGTGTTAAATCTGCCAATCTAATTGTAGCGTCTTCCGGTATTAAATAAGCTATTCGGCCATACCCTTCACCATATTCACCAATTAATTGACCCTTCCATCCATTTTTGAGAATTGCAGATATTTTAGCTGCAGTAATTAAACGTACATCACTAATATCTTCATTAACAAATGCTACCCAAAAACTGTTAGCCGGAATATCATTTCTATTAATAAAATCACAAATATTTTTCCATACAGGAACAACATCCAGATAGTAGCTTTCACATCCGTAATTAGGTATAACTGACCCAGAATGTGTAATCCCCCCACCATTTGTTTTTCGGAAAGTTTGTGTTTTATATTTAATTTCTACATAAGAATTATGGACTTGATCGTTTCCTAATACATTTATATTTACTAAATAATCTGATGCACCTTTTACCCATTCATTGACTTTTTCATTTATGTCATATTTTTCGAACCATTCTTCATCATATCTTGTGAAATTAGCAATTTGATTTGTACTTTTTTGATTAATTAACTTCACTACAAGTTCTACACTGGGCTGTTCATATTCTTGTGCTGCCTCATGCCGCATTTGTCTCTCCTCATTATATCTTGCTTTACGTTTAATGTTAGCATCATTACTCATAATAAATCCCTCCATTTTATTACTTTTAAATAACAGAAAATATATAAAGTATAATTTAGGTGATATTAATAATTTCACTCTAAAATAGTTTAAATTACCCACTTGAATTTATTACACTATAATATACCATGAAAGTATTATATTAGGAAAATGGTATGTTGAAATTTAAATGTTCCAATACCATTCTGAAATTGTCATTGAGTTAGTATTTAAGTGTTGTCATAATTTAAATTTAATTTAAAACAAAAAAATGAAGATAATATGACTAAGCATGTGTTTGAAAACGAAGTGACCGCAAAAATTTAGACAATTTATTTTGTTAGGTAGCTTGGGAGGTCTGAACTTAATCTTGTAACCTCTAAGATAAATCTGTATAAGTAATAGCATGCTGTATTTTAAAATAACCATATAAATGCATTTAGAAATATGTTGAAAGGTTTTATTTTTACATACATACATACATACATACATACGAAGTTGCGCGAATAGAATGGAATCGTATAAAGGAAATTTTAAGTGGTAAAGAAAAAGCAACGATTTATATCCGTGTTGCTGGGAAGAATTCTTGATCCACAAATTTATTTTTAGATTTATATGAGCATCTTTTTCCGGGAGTAGAGGTATTAATTGATCGAACCACTAACGAGTAACCAAGAAAATTATTAGCAAAGTGTACTGCTTTTAAACCTACTAAAATCGCAACGAAAAAACTATACTCATCGTCTCTTCTATTACGAACTGAATCAAATCGTCCTTCTGGATGTTAAATTTGTCGGAAAATAATTGATAACCGTCTTTCAACTTAATCATCAATTTTTTCTTTATATGCCACTACAGCTTTTTCATAAATCTTGCCCTGGATTGAATATGTTACCGTGTAGATTGTGATTATTAAAGAAATTAATCCAACAGTATTTCCAAAACTTGCAATACTTTATTTTTCAGCAAAGTCTACAAGAGCTTTTATTATCGCTTCATCACTTTTTATAAGTGTCACAATCCATAAAAACATATATCCAATCAAACCAAAGTAAAAAATCAAATTTACAATCACTGTATTAAAGAATTTAATTTGATCATTGAGAGTAATATACTGAGATAAAATATCCCTTGAAATAAAAGGTTCTTCAGTTAAATCCTCATTAATAAAAAACATTTTTAGTACCCAATAATACATAGATGTAATGATTGTCTTCATAATTATTAGAATAGAATAAAGATACGCTAGTAAAGTTACTGCAAACATCACTACTTCAAATTAAGAATACTCACTCATTTCATTTAAATTATTCACTACAGCTAACATAAAGATGCAACACCCAATGAGCGTAAAAATAATTAATGCTACATAATATTTATAATCCTTAGGCAAACTGTCGTAACGTTCCGGACTAATTTCCAAAAACAATCGATTTGCAAGTAGACAGACTCCATAAAGTATTAATGTCGTAATTATGATTATAACTGTCGTCTGTAAAGGACTTATTATTATAAATATAGGTGCTAGGATTAGTAAAAAACAAAAAGCAAAGTCACTAGAATTCATTTCTTTATAGTATAAAAAACGTTTGATTTTTTTCATCATTCACTCCAACCTATAATGACGCTTCTCATAGTCGATTAAACCAAATCTTTCAAACTCCTCCTATTACTATCCTTCCACTCCGTCAATCCATTTGCACTTCGCCCCATGACAATATCAGCTGCTGCCGAAGGACTCGAAAACAACAGATCTTCCATCACAATAAATTCATTATTAATGACAGCTATTTTTTCTGACTGTATTAGCTCATTTCGCTTGGCAATTGAACGCTCTCCATAAGAATTTACATAATCAGTAGCAATTTTAGATCCCTTTAATACAACAAAACCTTCTTGTGTCTGAACCCCTTTTGCTTTTGCACCACGAGCAGCTTCAATATAGAAAATGTCATTCTCATTGATTTCTGTACTATCTTTAATCTCTTCGAATAGCTTATGTCCTAGCGTATTCACCATCATCATAAGATTACTTATATATTCGTCCATTTCCGCGCGATCTGGTTCTGATATTGATGGTATTGGAGGAATGTTACCGTTCATTACGAAAGAGCGATTAGTCGCTTTCGCTTTTTCATACAGCTTATTTTCAATATATTTAATATGAGCTTTATTTAAATTCTCGTCTTTACTGATAAATACAATGACCTCATTCCAAAAGTCCTTTTCGCGTAAATGATCTTGCAAGCGTTTATAAACTTCTTCTGCTTCACCTATGTAAACCGCCTCTTTATCATCCTCATTACGACCGAATAACATATACACACCTGTTGAATTTAAATTCGGACGATCCGCACACTTTTTAACCTCTGTACGAGGAATTCTGTATGCCAATCCCGTCCAATTTGATAACTCACATGTTAATCGTCCACTTGGATCTCCGTCTATTAAAAACATTTTAATTGTTTTGCCGAAAGTCATTTCCTTCTCTCCTTTTAAAATTCCCCTTTTAGTTGCCTATGTATTTTCCGCCAATGCCGCTTCGTTTGTTTTTTAATATGTGACCGACAAGGTAATTTACTCATTTGCTTATGCACTTTTTTAGTATATGCATTAAAATTACCGTATCCCATATATTTGTGACCAAGATACGTATACAAATCATATAGCTCCCTTTTAGGACCTGGTCGGCTTGTAGCATAAGCTATTCGCTTACTTGTTTGAGCTTTTTATATACGCGGGAGTAATATTTGAACAAACTTCTCTCGCATATTCGGATGATATTTTTTTCCACGACAAAGCCTAAATAATCTAATGGACTAATTTTCATATTTTCATTATAAATTATTTTATCTCTATATAAACGTAGCTCCGTTTTTTTCTCTTGAATAATTAGACCATCTTCTTTATAGCTCTCAATTTGTGCCATTAGTTCATTTTCCCACTCATCTTCTGATCACCACTCTGGCCCATACCTGTGTAATGATAAATATCATCTACAACCTTGTCATCATAAAGCTTCGTCTTATCCGAAATAAGCGTTAACGTATTCGTACGATTCGATTTACGCATTCCCCCCTGCGGTGCACATAAAAACACTTCACAAATCTCCTGATTATTTACAACTTCATTGATTACTAATGGACGTGTCATTGTCATAGAATTACCTCCCAAAATATCATTTATTCTTATTATTAAATTCATTGTACTATGATGGTAAACATTGGACCATGGTGTCAGATGATAAGTCTCCCTAACTGCACAGGACAAAATCGCTCAATATAAACCATTAATAACATCCAATGTTAAAAAATATTTATTTCAAGTATAATTAATCAACTAGGAATAGATCCAGATTTAAAGATTGATAAAGAGAAATCACTTCGTCCAGCTAGTGATGATATCAAGCTTACTGATTTGTGGATTAACACCTAAAGAAAGTTGGTATAAATATGATTGATTTAGAAGCATACTTGATTCCAAAAATTGCAGAGCGTTGCAAAATATTACGGATGAATATAGGTTTTCCTATGGAAAGAATGTCTGACAAAGCATCGATAAGTCGTATCGAAAAAGGAGTGGTTCCTAAAAGTGTTAATTTCATTACGGAAACGGTGCTTTTTGATTATACAAATGTATTTGATAAAGCTCCAGAAGAGATTATTTTCGGAAGTTCAGAAGAATTTGAAGAAACTTTAGAATGGCTTTTTACAAAATTATTTAGATTAATTCGTATTAAAGATTTAACTACTGATTCAGACTTATATCGAGGTTTAGATAATATAGATATCGAATCTCAAAAAGCGGTGTTATCAATGGCAGAAACATTTGCTGAATTTAACATAAAGCGATACAACTTTCTAAAGTCTGATGAGAAGTATATGGATAATGTAAGTAAAGACTTGGATTGTCAGTTATGTCTAGGTGGGAAATTCGTTAATCTCGAGAGAGATTTTAGAAAAACTCCAATAAATGAAGAAACTGTAATTGATATTTTTGATATGAGAGATAAAATGTGGTTGATGTGTAGAACGAAGTTTATAAGTTCATTCAGAGTGGAAATAATAGACAATATTTTGAGAGATTTCAAATATTCTAATATCAATTCGAAAGTTAGACAGTGGATTATTCAGCAATTTAATAAAGTTATTGTTCCTGATGTTATAGCAAAATTAAAGAGTAATATGATTTTCAAAATCGGATTCATGGTGAAAAATTTAATTGATGAATTCCTAGATGAAGATTTATCAATATCATTTCAAAATACTGTTCCATTACAGATGACAAAAGCTAAACACTATGAGTTAAACATTAATAGTATTGATTTAAGCAAATTATCGGAAGCTGAAAAAAATGAAAGAGTTGAACTAATATTAGAAGTTATGAGAACAATGCAAAAAGGAGAAATTCCAGATGCTAAGCTTTTACGTTATGGCATAAACTTTAGGGAAGTACCTGAAGCAATTTCAACTAAAGAAGTTGAAATTGCTGATGTTATAAATCGTACAATCAAAACTAGAGGTATTGGGAGGACTCTTAAGGATCCACCAATGTTTGAAGAAAGTCCTATTTTCGTGACATCGGATATTAATCCTCAAGAAGCGATAATGGCAGCTTTTGAGGATTGGTATAATAATAAACATTTTAAGAATCAAAATATTCCAGGATATTTGACTAATAATAGCCAAATAATTCAATGCTTGCATATCAGCTTTCCTCCTTCTGGATAAAAACAGCCAATATAGTCATACATCACAGGTTCTTTAACCATAAGTTTTTTTTCCTTCCATAAATCACAATACTTAAAATTCAATAAAACTCTTTAAAAGGTTTCATGTGTTCTACCTCCACCTTCTATATGCTTCCTTAAATAATAATACCTATGGAGTTCCATAATGAAATGAAACAAAATAAACGAAAGCATGGAGTATACACACATTAATACAATTGCTACCATCTTTTGTGTTGCAAAACCAAGACTGATATTAGCAATGAGTTGACCCAATCCTATAAAAGCCACTACTCCGAAAGCAGAGTTTTTTTTCGATGATTTTGATTTTTTGATTGGTTCCTGAAGTTTTTTAATATGATTTTTATAATAATGATTCAAAGCAAAAATATACAAACCAACCGAAAAAATAAAATAGATGGGAGTTTGTAATCCTAACATTCCATATGCAAACTTTTGGATTATAACTAATAATCCTACTGAACATACGATGCCAAATACCCCACGAAATAGAGTGTATTGTAATTGCCGCTTCCTAGGATTTATAACAATCCATATTGCCCATACATTTAAAAAAGCAACTGGTGGAACTATTATGTACATATATATTGGTTGAAAAGGATTCGCAAAAGCAGGTAAAAGCACAAATATATCTGCTATCCCAATCACAAGAGTAATTATAGTCGACCTTATATCATTTACAGCATAAAGAGCCATATAATATTCAAAAACTTTTTTATGAAAATCTGTATTTTTTTTCATGTTAATTAAACCACCCTGCTACTGTTGACCAAGTTTTTTTCGCACCCGTTTTCACCATATCCTTAATACTATCATCTTCACCATCACCATCTAAATCAACATCCCATTTTACACCTTCTGTGAAATATTATTCCCTTCTCGAAAAGAAGATCACCCCATTAATAAGATCTAGGCTTATCAAAAATTTCAAAAAGCCAAAGATTTTGCTGGTATCGAATCTATTGGGACTCACACTATGCGCAAAACCTTCGGCTATTGGTTCTATAAACAAACTAAAGATGTTGCTATGTTGCAAGAGATATTAAACCACAGCACACCAAAGATTACACTCAAATATATTGGAATCAATAAAGAAGAAAAAGATAATATTCTTGATACATTTCAAATTTAATTTACTTAAAATTACTATTTCAACTGTCATAAAAAATAGTGGAAATTTATAAAGAAAGATCTTTTATTTTAAATTAAAAGGTCTCTTCTACAAACATATATATTAAGATTTATATTTTTTTACTGTACAAGGGATAGTTACGATGTACAAATCTATAGCATAGATTGTAACCCAAATACCTTTCCCTTCAGCTTCTAACTTTTTATTTAGTTGAGATAAATGCTCTGAAATTTTTCTTTTCCCCCATCTTCTAGGAAACCATTGAAAAACCTTAGGAACATTATGTTTCTTATTATACCGAGCATTCAATCTCCAGAAAGTGAAAAAAAACAAAGCAATAATTATGATACAAAAAATATCAAAATATGAAATTCCTAAAATCATATTATATTTTCTCCATTTCCACTAAAACTCAGATAATTTACTTCTTAATTCTAATTCACCCTCTGTTTCAAAACCCTTAAATAATAAATGAGCAATTTGATTATGATTAAAAAATACATTATATTCTTTTGATAAATTACCATGAGGATATGGACAAGAAACATAATCCCATAATTTATTATCATCTTGTTGTTGCTTTCTACCATAAATCATAAGGAGTTGATTAATTTCTTCTACAAGAACTACAGAACCAATTGGTAATAATTCGCTTCCTATTGGTAATTTTGGTATATTTATATTTTCCATACAAAACTCCTCCTAAATAAACTAATTACTACTTTAAAAATAAAGATGTGATTTTATAAAAAATAAAAAAAGCTAGCGGCATCACTATGCCAAAAATTAGAGATAATATCATTTTCTCTTTAAAAGTAGCATCTGCTGCAAGCCAAACGGCTAATAAACTAGAAGGAACAGCAATAAAAACAAAAATAATTAAAATCTTTTTAAACACTTGCAATGAAAACAAAAAAACTTCCCCCTCATAAATATAACATTCTAACTCTTTTCTACTTTTCTACTCCAAATTTTATTCCTAAACCAACAGGTCCAAGACCAACACTTAATTCATTTTTTAATCCAACTTTTGCCTCTCCACCTATACTACCATAAGCTACATCTCCGCCAACAACTAGTTTCCAATCATCAATAAAAGGTAACGGTATTTTAACTTCTCCCTCAACACTATCTATTGGATGTAAAATTGTGTTTAATATTCCTTTAGGTTCATCTAACACCGCTTCATTTTTCCCTTTTTTGTAGTTATGATATTGCCCGATAATAGGAGTATTTTCTATCTGGCGAATAAATTTTTCGTACAACTGATCCATCGCTTCTACGTTATTTTCAACAGTATCTTTAAGTTTATCAAACAACGTTTCTTCTATGTTCTTCGTTTACCTGAACTCGATTTTCTTTATCTAAAAAAGCATAATTCATTAATATACAATTTAAAAACCTCTACTTATATGTAGAGGTTTTTGTATGACGAAAAAACACGTAGTTCCATTGTTATTTTACAAACCCCAAATTCTTCCTCATCTTAAAGTGGAACAAATTTATTACTTAGAGTGTCTAATAAGTGTATTTCTAATATTAGTTGTCCAGATTGGATACAACATATCCCGTTTGACATCTATTTTTATGTATTACAAAAAAAAAGAAAGGACTTATTATTCCCAAAAGTAAAAAATATGTATTGTAATACTACGGTTAAGTATTACAAGTTTAATACTTTCACAGGTGAACAATTACAAGTGGAAACAAAAAAGAAACAGCCCAAACCGTGACTTATCAATCATATAAACGTTTTGGATGTCCTTTAACCTGTAAAATTTTAGCTGCAGTAGTATTGTTACCCTATGCCATCTTTAATTGCATTGGTATTTAGAATACCTAGACAAAATCCATATATTCTTGAAAGAGGTTGAAAATTTATGTTCGTTTTAAACAAGTTCTTTAACATTTTACATTACAAAAAGATTGTGCCTGTAGTATTACTTTCATGTGTATCACTTATAGGTTGTTCCAATAGTAACACTCAATCTGAACCACCTAAACAAACGAATCAAGCTAATCAAATTAAACAAGAAAATACAGGTAATCAATCTTTCGCTAAACTTGAAAAAGAATATGATGCTAAGCTTGGTATTTATGCACTGGACACAGGTACAAATCAAACTGTTGCTTATCATTCAGATGATCGTTTTGCATTTGCATCTACATCTAAATCATTAGCTGTGGGCGCTCTTTTACGCAAGAACTCATTAGAAGCTCTTGATCAAAGGATTACGTATACTCATGAAGATCTTTCTAATTATAATCCAATTACTGAAAAGCATGTTGATACAGGCATGACGTTAAAAGAACTTGCAGATGCTTCAGTTCGATATAGTGACAGCACAGCACATAATTTGATTCTTAAACAGTTAGGAGGGCCCTCTGAATTTGAAAAAATCTTGAGAGAAATGGGAGATACTGTTACTACTTCAGAACGATTTGAACCTGAATTAAATGAAGTGCATCCAGGAGAAACACATGATACCAGTACACCAGAAGCGATAGCTAAGACACTTCAATCATTTACATTAGGAACTGCACTTCCAATAGAAAAACGCGAACTATTAGTAGATTGGATGAAGAGAAATACAACTGGAGATAAATTGATTCGTGCGGGCGTACCAAAAGGATGGGAAGTAGCTGATAAAACAGGCGCGGGATCTTACGGAACAAGAAATGATATCGCAATTATTTGGCCACCAAATAAAAAGCCGATTGTTCTTGCTATACTTTCTAATCATGATAAAGAAGATGCTAAATACGATGATAAACTTATTGCAGACGCAACCAAAGTCGTGTTAAATACCTTAAAAGCTACGGAATAAATGATAATAGGTTAAAAGTTTTCTATTTTAGGCGGGTGTTTTCATCAACTAAAAATTTAATAGTGTCCCAAAAACGAAATTTGGTGCTAACTTGTAATAAAAAGCTCATTTTTATTGTTTGGGGATAAATCGTTCTTTAAGCTTGATGGTGATTTGGTGCTATCCCTAAAACATCTGGACTGTAATAGCCAATTTAAAAAATGCAAACAAAAAGACCTTCAATCAGTCGTTTTGTTTGCATTTCCTTTTTCTAAAACTACAGAAAAGATAAGTACTATAGTTAACACCATAATAAACCTTACTTCACTTCCATCACTTACAAAAAATGAATACAAAGTATAAATTAAAATTAATATTCCATAAATAACTTTGTGCAATGAACTCCCCCCTTTTTGCCGTATAAATTTTAGTGTAAAAATTTAATTCAAGCCCTATATCAAAGTGAAAATAAAAAGCACCTGTGATATACACAAAGTGCTTTTCTCTTGTCAATTTATCTATTTTCTTTTTATAACTCAAATTTCTTCGAATCGTACTTTTCTAGAGTTTGCTGTAATTCATTTTGTTCATATGGAATATGTTTATCTGTCTGTACATCTTCAACATTTTCTCCACCTGTTAATAATCTCCTGTACTTAAAAGAGTGCCCTGTTAATACTGTTGTAATCATTTTGTATTGCCCTCCTTTTGTTTGATTACTTGTATCATAAAACAAGTATCTGAAGTTGATATGTAGTCTATCTAGAGTGTATGTAAATTTAAAAAATCTCTAATAAAATGTTTATGTTGTAACGTAACGTTACCACCAAAACTAGTGCTTCAAACACCATGATTTGAAGAGATAGTCCCTCATGTTCTAGCCTCAATTCCTCCTACAGTTCTATATTCAGTAAAACTAGTTAATCCCTATAATATAAAAAGAGCACCACTTTTTGGATGCTCTTCGTCATAACTATATATTATTTAATTCCCTTCTTTTGTTGGTACCATTTTTCCTTCTTGAGAGTCTGTGCCCTCTGTTCTTTCAACAGTTTTTGCATGTTCTGGTTTTTCAGGGGCTCCCATTTCAAATCCAGATTGAGAATCTGTACCTTCTTTTGCTGGTACCATTTTTCCTTCTTGAGAACCTGTACCCTCTGTTCTTTCAACAGTTTTTGCATGTTCTGATTTTTCAGGGGCTCCCATTTCAAATCCAGGTTGAGAATCTGTACCTTCTTTTGTTGGCACCATTTTTCCTTCTTGAGAACCTGTACCTTCTGTTCTTTCAACAGTTTTTGCGTCTCCTTTAGGAGTTGCTGGCACTGCATCTTTAGGTAAATCAAAGTTTTGTGAGAAAGACGTTGTTCCATCTGCACTCTGTGTAATTACTTGATTGGAACTATTTTCATTTGACTTTAAATTGTCCATTTTCGCATCATCTGCACCTACTGCACCTCCCGCTACCAATCCTGTACTTAAAAGTGCTCCCGCTAATAATGTTTTAATCATTTTTCATTACCTCCTGTTTATTTGTAATATTCATCAAAAAAGTATCTAAAGTTAATGTTTTAGTCATTATCTTTATCTACTTGCTTTTTGATTACATTTAGCATAAGACAAGAATCTATAGTTGATATGGACTGTATCTGGAGATTATGTAAAGAAAAATAGATGATCAATTGTTTAATAAACATAAAAAAGAGCTAAGGCTGTATGAGAACCTTAGCTCTTTTTTATGTTTATTGTTTATTATATAAATTATTTAACGCTACAAGCCATACCAGCTATCATATTACCAACTGAAATACCACCAGGTCCCCCCAATGCTTTCTCCTCTAAAACAAATGACAAGCCACTTGATGCCCCTTCGCAATCTCCACCATCTTCGGTACTTCCTGCGCGCATTTTTCAGTGGCGAATTTGCAGCGCGTTCTGAATTTGCAGCCGGATGGTGAGTTGAGTGGGCTTGGTACTTCCCCTTGCAGAATGATCCGTTCTTTGCCTGTGTTTGTTGGATCTGGTTCTGGCATGGATGAGAGTAGTGCTTGTGTGTATGGATGTGCCGGTTTTGTGTATAGGTCTTCGCTGTCGGCAATTTCTACTATGTTTCCTAAGTACATGACTCCGATTCTATCTGATATGTGTCTTACCATGGATAGGTCATGGGCGATGAATAAGTATGTGACCCCTGTTTCTTCTTGAATATCTTGCAGCATGTTTACGACTTGTGCTTGGACTGAGACATCTAGTGCTGAGATTGGTTCGTCACATAGGATGAAGTCCGGTTTTACAGATAGTGCGCGTGCGATGCTAATGCGCTGTCTTTGGCCTCCGCTAAATTCGTGCGGGTAGCGATATAGGTGTTCTTCTTTTAGTCCTACTTTTTTGAGAAGGTCTAGAATGATTTCTTTTCTTTCTTCGGCTGTGTAAGAGCCATGAATGTTCATCGGTTCGCTAATAATTTGGAATACGTTCATTGTCGGGTTTAATGATGCGTATGGGTCTTGGAAAATGATTTGCATTCGTTTTCTGTATTCTTTTAGTTCACTTTCCTTTAGGTCCGCGATATCTTTTCCATCGAATAGGATGTTACCTGAAGTCACGTCGTGTAAACGAATGATACTTCTTCCTGTCGTTGATTTTCCGCAGCCGGATTCCCCTACTAGTCCGAATGTTTCACCCTTTTTAATTGTGAAGCTTAGGTCATCGACTGCTTTTAATTGCTCTGTTTTTCTGCCGAATAGTCCTTTTTTAATAGGAAAATACTTTTTTAAGTTCCGAACTTCAATTAAGTTTTCTTCATGCATGGGAATCACCTACCGCCCTATCGTTTAACCAGCACATAGAGCGTCTTCCGTTTCCGATTTCAAAATATGGTGGACGTTCTTTTTCACAAATGTCCATTTTATGCGGGCAACGCTCTGCGAATGGGCACCCTTTCGGCGGGTGTAGTAAGTTTGGCGTTACACCTTGAATTGGCGCTAGTCTTTCTTTTACGCCGTTCGATATTTTTGGCAGAGAGTTTAATAAGCCTTTCGTGTATGGATGATTCGGCGATTGAAAAATATCAAGTACATGTCCTTCTTCCATAATAAGCCCGCCGTACATAACGATGACGCGTGTACAGTTTTGCGCAACAATTCCAAGATCATGTGTAATAAGAAGTAATGACATATTCGTTTCGTTTTTTAAGTTTTTCATTAAATCTAGTATTTGTGCTTGTATCGTTACATCAAGCGCAGTCGTCGGTTCATCCGCAATGAGAAGGTCTGGGTTACAAGACATTGCCATTGCGATCATAACCCGCTGCTTCATACCGCCGCTTAGTTCATGCGGATATTGTTTTACCCTTTCTTCCGGTGAAGAAAGACCGACTTGTTTTAGTAAGTTGACCGCGATATTTTGTGCTTCTTTCTTTTTCACTTTTTGATGCCGAATAATTACTTCCGTCATTTGCTTACCAATTTTCACAACTGGGTTTAATGCCGACATTGGATCTTGAGATATGAGTGAAATTTGATTTCCTCTAATAGAACGCAATTCTTTCTCCGATTTAGAAAGCACGTTTTCATTTTGAAAAAGAATCTCTCCTTCTTTCACTTTCCCTGGCGACGTAACGAGGGCCATAACGGATTTCGCCATAACGCTCTTTCCGCTTCCCGATTCGCCAACAATCCCAACGACTTCACCCTTTTTCAAGCTAAATGAAACGCCGCGAACCGCTTCTACTTCGCCGTCTTCTATGAAAAAAGAAGTCTTTAAGTTTTTCACTTCTAATAGTTTTTCAGACACGCTTTTCACTCCCCCTCACTTAAAACATTAGTTCTCATGATGAGCCCCTTTTGGTGCGAAAGCTTTTTTCAACGCTTCACCGATTACGTTAAAACTTAGTACAGTTAATAGAATAAGGAACCCTGGGAAGAGTGTTAAATACCAAGCTTCACCTATGTATCCTTGCGCATTATTTAGCATGCTGCCCCAAGAAGAATCTGGTTCTCTAATACCTAATCCTAAGAAGCTAAGTGATGATTCCATTAAAATCGATGTCGCAATTGTTAATGTCGCTGCGATTATAATGGTCGATAAAATGTTAGGAATGATGTGTCTTACAATAATCATCAATGATTTTTGTCCAGATACTTTTGCATATAAAACGTACTCACGCTCTTTCACAGATAACGTTTCTGCCCTTACGATACGCGCGGTATCCATCCACGTTAATAGTCCGATGATAAGAACAAGCGTTGTAATTCCTGGTTTTAAATAAGCATTTAATAGTAGCATTAAAAAGAATGATGGAATCGACATAAGAACTTCAACAATTCGCATTAAGAAGTTGTCTAACTTTCCGCCAAAATATCCGCTAATTGTTCCTACTGCGGTCCCGATTGTAATGGAAACAACCATCGCTAGAAAACCAACCGCAAGGGAAACTCGTCCGCCATATAACGCTCTCGTTAAATAATCCCTTCCGTAATCATCCGTGCCGAACGGATGACTCATACTCGGTTCTTGTAAACGATCTGGAATCGACATTTTACTAGGATCGTACGGTGATACGAATGCGAAAAGAGACGCGATTGTTAAAACACCCAGTATAATAACTCCCATTACTACAAACTTATTTTTTGTAAAACTATTTTTTATCGTTTGAAATCTCCTATTGTTCATTCCAAATCACCCCCTCATTCGAATGCGCGGATCTACTACGCCATATAAAATATCAGCAATTAAATTACCGAGAATTAACATGAACGATGATAATAATGTGATTGCCATAATAATTGGATAATCAAATCTAAAAATAGCATTTACCCCGAGTGAACCAAGTCCCGGCCATGAGAATACTGTTTCCGTAATGAACGCTCCGCCTACTAAACTTGGAATGGATAATCCGAAAATTGTAATGATCGGTATTAATACGTTTCGAAGTACGTGATTAAATAAAACTGTTTTCTGTGAAGCACCGTACGCATATTGAATTTGTACGTAATCTTCCTCTAATTGCTGGATGGTACTTGAGCGAATATATCTCATATAGACAGAGATGTTTTGGAACGCTAGCACCATGCAAGGTAAAATACCGTGCTGGACAATATCCCAGAAGGAATCTTGACCGACTGTGCGCATACCCATACTCGGAAGCATGTTCAACTTTAAAGAGAATAAGTAGATTAATAGTAACGCGAACCAAAAGACTGGCATTGAGATTCCCACATAGGAGATGAAGTTCACAATGCGGTCAAAGAACGAGTTCTTTTTCACACCTGTAAATAATCCAAGCGGTATTGCGATTACAAATGAGACGAGTAAAGATGATCCCATTAACCCAATTGTTGCGGGTAATCTTTCTGTAATAAGTTCTAAAACAGGACGATGGTTTTGAAGTGAGTATCCAAAATTCCCTGTTAAAATATTTTTTAACCATAAAAAATATTGCACGTAAATCGGCTGATCTAGTCCTAAACTTTTGCGAATACGCTCGACATCAATCGGACTCATATTCGGCGTTACAAAGTTTCGAACAGGATCGCCCGGCGCTAGTTTTATTAATAGAAAAGAAATAATAGAAATAACAAATAAAAGCGGAATCGCATTTAAAAGCCTCTTTGCAATTACTTTATACACAAACTTCCCCCCTCAAGATAAAGTGAAACTTTAATCAGTGGGGGTTTTGTCCATCCCCACTGATTATTAGTTGAACCAATCGGGCATTTACAGGCAGTTGATCTCCCACCTCACTTCTTTGCCTCAGTTGACTTTCGAGGTGGGAGTCTTACTGCCCGTTAATGCGGGATAAAGTGAAACTTTAATCAGCCCTACTCCCGCCTAACTTCCTCGCATTCGCCGGATTTTGAGGTGGGAGTCTTACTGCCCATTAAAGCGGGATAAAGAAGCTGATTTTCACCAGCTTCTTTACAGTTTCTTATTTCACTTCATAAATCTTCGATAGATCTTCAAACATTGTAACTGGAATTGCTTTTGCTTCTTTTAATCCATCAAACTTTTTATCTACTGCAATAACTGCTTTCGGATATGCGATTGGAAGATAAGGTAAGTCTTCTCTAGCTGTATCTTGGATTTTGTGGTATAGCTCTGCGCGTTTTGTTTTATCTGTTTCAACCGCAGCTTCTTCCCATAACTTATCGAAGTCAGCATTTTTATAACGTGCATAATTGTATTCCGCATTACTTAAGTACAGGCTCTTATATGAATCTGGCTCTGGTCCCATTATGTAACCACCGAATGTAATGTCATATTCTTTATTCTCTTTATCTAAGCCTTTTTCACTTGCTGCACTAGCATCTAATGCATTCAGTTCAACTTGTAAGCCAACTTCTTGTAATTTTTGCTGTGTATAAAGTGCTAGACTTTCCATGATTTTATTATTCGTTACATACATAACGCGGATTTTTTCTTTATCTTTCACACCAGCTTTTGCTAATAAATCTTTCGCTTCTTTTTGATCATACTTATACTCTTTAATATCTTTCGCATAATACATAGCGTCTGGTGTTAAGATTGAATTTGCCGGTTCTGCAAATTGACTAGAAACGAACGCTGAGTTAATCATTTCTTTCTTATCTAATGCATGCGCAATTGCTTGGCGCACTTCTTTTTTCTTCATAAGGTCTGTATTAAAGTTATAAGCTAAGTAGAATAATCTACCTTCAGGGAATGTGACCATTGAGAAGTTCCCAGTGCTATCTAATTTCTTAAAGTCTTGCGGCTCAATCATCTTCATATTAATTTGACCATTTTGTAGTGAAACGTTTGCTGTATTACGGTCTTTTACAACACGGTACACGATAGAATCTAATTTCGCTTTACCAGCAAAATAATCATCGAATCGCTCTAGCGCAACATATTCATCTGATTTAAACTCTTTTAATTTAAATGGACCTGATCCTACAGGTTGTAGGTTTTTCTTACTCTTCACTAAATCCGCTTCACCTTCAAATACATGTTTCGGAATTGGGAAGAAATCATTCATAACCCCTTCGAAAGATGCACTTACTTGCGGTAATACAAATTGAGTCGTTAGCTCATCCACTTTTTTCACCTCAAGCGGCTTTCCTTTAAAAATAAAGTTTTCACGGCTTGAACTATTTTGCTTCTCATCTAAAATAGATTGGAATGTAAATACTATATCGTCTGATGTAATTTTCTTACCATCATGCCATTTCAAATTATCCTTTAGTTTTAAAGTCCATGTTAATTGATCTTCTGAAGGCGTAAAGCTCTCAGCGAGAACAAACTTTTTCTTACCGTCTTCCATATGATACAGCGGTGCATATAAAGCTTGCTGTATCGTCAATGACACACGATCATTCGCATAAAGCGGATTCATCGTATCGGGATTATCACTAACACCAACTGTTAACGTTCCTCCATCTTTCGGAGTCCCTGACGTACTAGTTCCTGCTTGCTTCGAAGAATCTTTCTCCCCTGAGCAAGCCGCTAATGCAATAAGTAATAGTAGGACAAATGGTAATGCAAACAACTTCTTCTTCATATTTCGACCCCTCTCGACTATTTACACCTATAAGAAAACTCGGAATTAATACCGAGTTTTCTTATAGGTTTTAAATTACCACTACCCGTATGTATTGTCAAACTTTTTCGCAAAGATAGACAGTTTGAAATCTATTAATGAATTCTTGCGATAAAATATATTTATGCGGGGGGGTAAAATAAAAAGACCACGAATAGGTGGCCTCGTAAAATGCGTTGAAAAACTAGCAGCCTACAGAAAGTTTCTCTGAAATGGTTGTTATATATAATTGAAAATGTAGAATGGGATTAAAGATAAAAAAACATTTTTAGGAGGTTATCATGACGTTTGATGAATTGAAAAAAAACAAACCAACAACCCCATGGGTTGAGCATGATGAAGATGGGGAATTTTTCACTGAAGAAAATATAAGTGCAACAAATAAGGTTCTTGACACTTACATTAACCATCTAGAGCAATTAGGCGAGACTCCAACCGAAGTCGAAGTAATGCAAGTTGTTAAAGAGGTAGTTATTAAACTAAATGAACTAAATATCGAACATGACCATTTTATCGAAACAATGGAAAGAGAAGATCTCTATGAATTTATCGATGCGGCAGCACGAATAGCTGGCTTAGAATCCGAAGAAGATATAACAGAAGAATGGCGGGAATGGTAAAAAAGCTGCACCTCTAATTATTAGAGGTGCAGCTTTTTTCATACGCCAATTGAATTAATGATTTGATGTCCGCACAGAATTTACGTGTTCCAACATATCATTAACATCTTCTAAATCAAATTTCCCTAACCATTCTTACAGTCCTTCGTCTATTTCGACTTCTCCTCGTAATGCCTTTTAAATTTCGTTGTACATATAAGAGTCACCACAACAAAATTAAATAAAAAAACGATTCTCTTATATATTATAGTAAAAACTAATTTACACCTTTTGAGACAAAACCGTTTCTATCCTCTCCGATAAACACTCTCCTGCCCATCCACCTTCATTCGTAATCGATCTTCCGCCAACGTTAACTCTACTTTTTTGTATTCACCTGAGTTTTGTTTGACCGAGATGATATATGTATTATCCCCACTCTTCGGTTCAGAGCTTATATAGAATTTATGTTGTGGAAGACGGCCGCCTGGCTGTTCCTTTGCGATAATTAATTCACCGCTTTTATCTCCTTCACTTAATACAAAAGTTATGCCATCCCCACCGGTAGTATTGATCCAGTCACCTTCTACCTGTGTGAATGGTATCGTTGTTTTCGTGCGATTAGATTGTTCACGTTTATCATTTTGTCCTGTATACGTTTTTTTCTCATCAACAGGCTCATAATTGTTCATAAACTCTTCTTTCGTCATTCGTTTTAGCGAGAGGTTTTCTTCTTGATGCCCTAGTCTTATTAACTCAATCTCCTCGTCATCTACTACATTCACCTGAACATTAAATGGTGTGAATGTTTCTAAATTAGATTTCACCTCATAAATGCGTAAACTAATTTTCTTCTCATCAATATTTTGTTCTTTAAATAAGTATGTAACGTTTTTTTCACCGTTATAGAGTGTTATTTCGCCTTTTTTATCTCCAGTTACATTAATCCCTACATAACTAGGATCACTTGTATCTACCCAATAACCATCTATATCCGCTAATGATGCGGTGCTTAGTTGTGTAGTTTGCGCTTCCATATTTTCGCTAGTTTCCACCGGAGTTGTGATTTTATCATCACCTGAGAAAAATAACATTTTCACCGTAAGCAGCGCAACTGCTACACCGATTACTCCCGTAATGCCTAACAACACGAAATCCTTTTCTTTTTTACTATCCGCTTGTTTTGGAGCTAGCTCATCATTTTCAAGATTACTGCCACATGCGACACAAAACCTTTCTCTTCCAGACCTTTCCTTACCACAATGTCCGCAAAAACGATTTCGCCCTTTGTCTGGATTCACACGTTTTAACAATTTATCTATCATGCCTTGTCCAACTAATGTTCCATTAAATGCATTCAAAGCGGTTTCTTTCTGTTCTGGGGTCATGCTCCCCCACTGTGAAGAGTCTTTAGCTTTAGCCGTATCTCCATCCAAACTAGTTTTTGCATAGTCGTGCGCTTCTACATTCACCGATTCCGCATCTGAGCCGTGATACGATAAATTATTCGTTACATCTCCGTCTGGCACCGTTCTTACATGGCCTTTCACTGCTACCATTTCTGTATTCACCGGCTTTGCATCCGGACCATGATACGATAAGTTATTCGTTACATCTCCATCTGGCACTGTTCTTACATGGCCTTTCACTGCTACCATTTCTGTATTCACAGGCTTTGCATCCGGACCATGATACGATAAGTTATTCGTTACGTCTCCATCTGGTGCCGTTCTTACATGGCCTTTCACTGCTACCATTTCTGTATTCACAGGCTTTGCATCGGGGCCGTGATACGATAAGTTATTCGTTACGTCTCCATCTGGCGCCGTTCTTACATATGGTTGCACATTCGTTCCCTTAGCTATATGCGCCTCTGAAGAATGTACAACTGTTTCTCCTGTCACAGCGTGTCCATCAACCACTCCTGGTTCTGCGACATACACATCTCCACCAACATGCATTTTTAAAAATGGCAAAATGAAAGAAATAATAATAAGAGGTACACTTCCCATAATTCCAAGAGCTGCATAACTACTATAACTATGTCCATACAACCAAATTAACGTTGCTCTTATACCAATAAAGCCTAACGCCGAAACGATAATAGACTCCATTACTTTACTAGGTGAAGAATCGTAGGCTAAAGACGCACTAGTAGGATCGAAACTCATTCTGGCTAATAAAATAGCCGCAATTCCATATACAAGCAATCCAGCTAAGAAAGGCCTCCAATTTTTTAGCACAAACTGAATTCTCATAAAAAAGAGAACGAGCATAACAATAAAAATAATTGGTGCTAAAAACGGAAGAATTGCCGCTATTATGCCTAATATGAGCATGAAAAATAACATTTTCTTCAATAACTTAAATGATGTAATAATAAAAAATAAAAATAGTCCAAAACCAAATAATCCTGGATGGATATATCCTAAAAATAAAATGATAGGAAATAATGTTATCGCTATTTTATGATGGTTGGTTTCTTTCTGACTTGCAATCCATTCCTCCATACTTTATACTCCTTTCTTAATTGTTTCATAAACCGTTTTCATCCTTATAGATTATATAACGCCTTTTGTAATTTATATATATACATTTTAAATAAAATAAATCTGTAATTCGCCCGCAACCAATCCCAAAGCGGCGCCACACCCCACCAAAAAAAGACCACCAAAAGGCAGTCTCTCACAACTGAATCATAGTACCCACTCCACACTCCACCGCTTTCTCATACAAATACTTCGCGACGATAATATCCACTACCGCCAAACCTACTGATTTGAAAATAGTAATCTCTTCATCATTCTCTCTACCAGCTTTTTCTCCGCTTATAATCTGACCAAGTTCGGCGTGGATGTCGCTCGCTTCAAATAATCCTTCTTTTATAGGAACTTGAAGGTCACCCGTTTCTTCTAGTGCTGCTTCTTTTGATTCGACTACTACTTTGTTTGCGTTAGCGATGGCGTGAGATGGTAGTTCTTGCATGCTCGGTCTGAATGAACCGACGGCGTTTATGTGGACGCCTTTTTGTAGTTTTTCTGAGAAGACTGGTGTGGATGCATTCGTTGTTGTGACGATGATGTCCGCTTCGCTTATTGCTTCATTTGGATCTCTGTAGACGTACGCTGGTTTGCTGAATTTTTCTTGTATATATTGCGCAAATGCATACGCTTTTTCTTCTGTTCGGTTGTATAAATTGATTTTTTCGATGCCCCTAACAGCGAGTACAGCTTCAGCGATTCCTTTCGCCTGTTCACCGGTGCCGATGATGCATAAAGTTTTTGCGTTATGACGAGCTAAATGTTTTGTCGCTACACCTGATAAGGCGCCTGTTCGAATCATCGTTAAGTACGATCCTTCTAAAAGCGCAAGCGGTTCTCCCGTTTGAAAGTCTGATAGCATAACAATTCCGTTTATCGTTTTCTTTCCTATCTTTTTATTATGCGGAGCTACCGTTACTACTTTTAAACCGAGCGCTTCGAGTCCTTCCGCTACTGAAGGCATAATTAATGCGGTATTTTGCTCGTTCGCAAATGGTAATGAACCGCGAATTGGTGTGATCGTTCTTTCTGCTGAAAATTCTTTTAAAGCAAGCGCCGCGTATTCAATGACTTCCTTCATATTTACTAAGTTTCGTTGTTCGTTCGCGCTTATGACTAGCATATCTTTCCACCTCCTCCTTCTACTCTAACAAAAATCCCCGATTCAAATCATCTCTCGGGTCTACAACGAACTGATGAAATCCTGTAATAAATGCATTCCCCGTTACTTTCGGAACGACAGCTTCATATGTATCTACCGCTGTTACCGACAATACTTCTCCCTCAAATTGGCCGTCAGTAATGCATTCGTGGATGAACATCTCTCTTTTTTGTAACGCATCTTTTTCAAAAAGAGTTGCGATTCTTGCGGAAGTTCCTGTACCGCAAGGAGAACGGTCCACTTGCCCATCAGCAAAGATCGTTACATTTCGTAAAGTAGCGTCTTTTCCTTTCGGTTCATCTGAGAAAATAACTCCGTATATTCCTTTTAAATCTTCTTCAAGTGGATGTTTTACTTCCATTTGACTTTCAATGTAGTGTTTAATTTTACCGCCCCACGTTTGAATTGCAGCTAAATCTTTAAAATCGACTTTCAAACCAAACTCTTTACTATCCACTACAGCGTAGAATGCTCCGCCAAACGCAATATCTACTTGAAATTCATAGTCATCTATTTTGATAGGAACGTCTTTTTTGTATACGAACGAAGGAACGTTTTCAAATGATACTGACTCTACTTCGCTCCCGTTAAATGTTGCGTACGCAATAACTTCCCCAGCAGGGCTATCGATAATGAATTTTTGTTTTTCACCTGTCACTTCAAACATACCTGTTTCAATTCCAACTGTAATAACAGCGATAATTCCGTGACCACACATCGTACTCCAGCCTTCATTGTGCATAAATAATACGCCAAAATCAGCATGAGGACTTGCAGGCGGAGTAATGATACAACCGTACATTCCGTGATGTCCTCTCGGTTCATACATAAGAACCTCGCGAAGATGATCCAAATGTTCCATGCAGTATGCGCGTCTTTCTAATTGCGTTTCTCCCTTTATCTCTGGCACTCCGCCCGTAATGATTCGAAGTGGTTCCCCAGCTACGTGAGCATCAATTGTCGTGTACACTTTACTAACCTTCATTTCTATCTCTCCCCTATATGTTAATACTATTTTCATTGCAAGTATCATGCCAACGCATAGAGTATAAAGTGAAACTTTAATCAGTGGGGGGCTTCATCCCCCACTGATTATTAGCCCACACCAATCGGACTTTTACGGGCAGCCAGACCCACAAATAGCGGGATAAATCTGTATACATTTTTCAAAAAAACATACACTACTGTCTACTTTTTTATACAGTAGACAGTTGGCGACCATTAAGCTACAACCAACCCCACACTCCGCAAAAATATATCAGCGATTATCTAATTATATCGACCGCAACTCCGAATATATCGGCGATTCGACACAACTTATCGACTTACCGACAAATTCCGCATTCTCACACCGGTTAACCTACAACCAATCCCACAACCGGTCTACCCGAGAACACCCGGGCATCCAAACCTAAAAAAATCCCCCAAAAACCTCAGGGGACCCATCAAACCCTAACCGCCACCACATCCGGCACTTGCTTAGCAATCTCCTCACCAATCTTTATACTAGCCGTTGCCGCTGGAGATGGCGCATTACAAATATGCAGAGAATTGATGCCAGGGATAATACAAAAGTCATCAACCATATTTCCGTTTGATAAAATGGCTTGTGCCCTTACACCTGCATGAGTTGGCACGATATCTTTTTCTGTAAGTTCTGGTATTAGGCGCTGTAAGCTTTTTAGGAATGATTGTTTACTAAATGAGCGCACCATTTCTTTTATGCCTTCTTTCATATTTGGCATCGCCATTTTCCAAAAGCCTGTGTATGTCATTGTTTCCATGAAGTCTTTTATATCGAAGTCCGTTTTCGTATAACCTTCTCGCTTAAAGCTTACTACTGCATTCGGTCCTGCATGTACGTCTCCGTTTATCATTCTTGTGAAATGAACACCTAAAAACGGAAATTCAGGATTTGGAACTGGATAGATTAAATGTTTTACAAGATGGCGTTTTTCTGGGACAAGTTCATAATATTCACCACGAAACGGAACAATTTTCATATCCGTTAATATCCCTGTCTTTTTCGCAATGCGATCACTATGTAAGCCGGCGCAGTTAATGAGAAATTTCGTTTTAAATGTGCCTTTGTTTGTCTCAATTGTTACGGCGTCTTTTTTCTCCGTAATACGCTCTGCGGCTGTTCCTAAATGTACTTCTCCCCCGCTTTCTTGAATTAAGCGAGCAAATGCATAACTTACTCCTTTATAATCAGCAATCCCACAAGAAGGAACACGGATTGCGCCAAGTCCCTTTACATGCGGTTCAATTTCAGCTAATTCTTCCTTATCTATTTTTAGAATATGTAAATCGTTTTGTAAGCCTCTTTCATATAAGTTATGTAAAAGAGGAAGTTCGTCCTTTTCTGTAGCGACAATTACTTTTCCGCACATGTCATAAGCGATGTCATTTTCTTTACAAAATTGAACCATAGCTGCGTTTCCTTCTTTGGCAAACTTCGCTTTATAACTCCCTGGTTTATAATAAATTCCAGAGTGAATTACTCCGCTATTATGTCCAGTTTGATGATGTGCAAGTTCCTTTTCTTTTTCAATGATCGCGATTTTCGCACGAGGGAATTTTTTCGCTAAAGCCATTCCCGTCGAAAGCCCCACAATTCCTCCGCCAATAATTATAAAGTCATACATCCTACTTCCCCCTTAATATGATGAAAGGCAGGCCTTTTTTAAGACCCGCCATACAAACTTATTTAGAAAAACAACCACGTTGACGCATTAGTTCTCTATATAAATCTTTATTTTTCTCAAATGCAGCTCTTCCGTGCATCCAAAATAAGTTGTTTAAAAGAACTAAGTCACCAATTGGTAATTTCAATGCATGCGTTGCTGGTGAGTTTTCAACAGAATATGATAAGTCTTTCAGATAGTTTGCTTGTTCAATATTATCTGGATAAGCGAACTGATCAATAAAGCAAATACATGGTGCGTTATTCACATCAAAAAATGTTTCACGATAGACGATTTCTTGCGCATTTTTACTTGGTGGTGCTTTATACGTAACCTTAACAGATGCGAGCGAATGATTTCTAAATTTATGAAGATCTTCCCAATCGTCTAAATGTAGTAAACGGGATTCTCCTCCTACTGCATTTTGCTCTTCAATTTTCATCATAAGAAGCCAATCTGTCGGTTCATCAACGAATGTACCGTCTGTATGAAGTGTAAACAATCGGTACGCTTGACGAAGGTAAGAATCACTACTATCCGTATCTTTCACATTAAATCTAGCATAATACGTTCCTGTCATTGCATCAAAGTTTGGCTCCCCGATTAAATGTGTTAATGCTGTTGCAAATTTCACGTAGTCTGCTGGATCTGACGTTTCACCTTGTACCCCAATTGTAAATCCGCCCGTTTCACGGTCATGAACAATGCCGCGAATGTTATCCATAAATGATTGCCCAAAAATCTTTCTCATTCCATCCGCAAGATTAAACCGAGAATAAGGAATGTATTGTAATGACTGCTCTGAATGCTCTTTTACCTCTTTAAAAAACTGCTTAAGCAATTGCTGATTTAACACAATATGGTATAAACGCTTATGCTCTGGATGAGGAGCAATTTCATACCCCTCATATTTCTTTGCAAATTTCATCTTCGTACTTTGTTCTGTAATAATCGACATTTCAATTCCTCCCTAATTTAAATATGAAGAACTTATTGACGTTTTTTACAGACAGTTATCCTTATCTTCTTATGCTGAGATTCGGTCTTACTGCCCTAACATCGAAAAAGCCAGTCATACGCATCCACGACATAAAATCGTAGAAACGTACAACTGGCTCATAATTACGAGTGTTCTTTAATCTCTTAAAGTACAATAATAATAGACAGTTTGTATGAAAATATTTGTAAAACAGGAAAGCAAGATCGAATATAGAGAAGGCTAATTTCTCGTATGGATCTTATTAATTAAATAATAATTCAAAATATTCTAACTGTCAATTCGTTTTTTATTATTTTCTCTACATACTTTATACGTTTTAAAAATCCCCTTACTTTCTACGCACCCTCTTTTTTTCATCTCTTGTTTTACAACTTACACTTCATTTAACTTTTTCATAGTTCTTGCCTCCTCAATAAAATAAGCCAGTCATATCTCTTTAAAAGAAATACAACTGGCTCTCGTTTATGGTTGTAAACTAGATAGTTTTTATGGTGTTGTTTCCTCGTACTCTCCCCTGGGCTGTTCATCATTTAAATAACTTACATATTGGCGATGTAAATCTTTCACCGCACTGACGATAGCATTTTGCGCTTTTCCTTGATAATGGTCCGTAATATCTTGAACGATTTCCTCAATACCATCTTGCAAACTATGTCCTCTCAACATTTGAGCGACGAAGTCTCTACCATGCTCTGTCGCAAGCGTACATGACGCTTCAATAATGACATGATATTTATGATCTGCCTCAATTGTAATTGTTAGTGTCTCGTACATACTGCGAACAGCCATCCCTTTCGGAAGTCTCGAATGCCCTGCCATAAAAAAAGTCCCTTTACGCATATTTCATCCTCCATTACTATGTTAAGAGCCAGAAAAACAATGTACACATTTGCATTGAATTTTACTACCCTTATCCTTATAGCTCGTACTTTTGCTAAAGAAGCTCAAGTGGAAAGAAGTTACTCTCTTCATTTTCAAACATAAATCTGGGCTTACAGCGAGGCTAATCACTGTCATCCGATAATAAGTTAATCATAATAAAAATAAACTGAATATTCAATATTAAACTCCGCAAATTTCATGAATAAAAAAAGAAAATTCTCTCACCCAGGCACATATACTGTTCAAAAGAAAAAAGGAAGTGGTCTCATGTATTACGGAACGAAAGGCTGGTACGTAGCTGAGCTAAAAAAATTAGGTGTTCGCTATCATGAAGGACGAAAACTAGAAAGTTACCGCGCACACGTATTACGCAATTTATTAATCGCACAACAAGAGAAGACGAAAGAAGAGTAATTTACTAACAAAACAACTCTCGAGATATATCGTCTATTCAACAAATCCCGTCAAATCTCCCATCTAAACTACCAACTAATCACACATTGATACAAACCCAAAAAAGATCACCTACACAGGCATGCCCATCAACTTAAGAATTCAGAATCACCACAAAATGAAAAAATAAGCTTTTTTGTCACAAGTGTAGCTTTGTAAAAAAGATTGATTAAAAACATCAAACCTCTATAGATTTCTTAGAGGTTTGATGTTTTCTTGTTGGATATTTATGTTAATCTAACAATAAACATTGTGAAGAAATGTACTTCAACTAACGGGGCAGGTTAGTTGAAGATTGCTTTGACCTTTGTTCAACAATTGGGCCATTTAGTTGAAGATCTCATCAAATAAGTAATGATATTTAAAGGAATAATTCATTCTGATAAAGAACATTAAAAAACGTGATGATAAGGAGGCGATTGTATGGCAAATCATGTAGAAAATCTATATAACTATCATGTATGGGCAAATCAACGGATTATTGATCATCTTAAGACACTTTCTCCTGAGAAATATCAAAAGGAAATGAAAAGTGTCTTTTCTTCTGTTTCAAAGGTTTTATCTCATCTCTATTTGGTGGAATATGGATGGCTTCATACCCTTGAGGGTCAGAGTATGAATGAAGCAATGCAATCTTCATTTCAAATTCAAGAAAAGATTGAGAAACTGCCCATTGAAGACTTAGAAACGGAATTTCACACTTTAACATCCCGGTTTAAAACCTTTTTGAACAGACAGGAAGATATGGAAAAGAGAATAATGTTGGATAATCCATGGGCAGGATTAAGAGAAACAAGTATATCTGAAATGGTCTTACACGTTGTGAATCACGGAACCTATCATAGAGGGAATATTTCAGCTATGTTACATCAGTTGGGTGATTCTTCAGTTATGACTGATTATGCTTTTTATTGGTATTCTTGAAATGTTATTCATTAAGGCTCAGTAAAATAATCAAACTTTTTTATAAAAATCTCATACTTAGCTAAAAAGAGTAACTCCATTTTGATCAATCTTTATTCAAAATGGAGTTTTTGTATTTGTTGTTAAATAAAAAAGGATAATCAGCCTCATAATGGACTAACTATCCTGTAATTTATTAATTTAATAAACGGGTGACCTTTCCTATTCACAAACAAGAATTTGTCTAGAAAATGATCCTTTTCTTGTGATACAGCGATCTGTAATTTCAAATCCTGCTTCATGGATCATGTCGTCCATTGTTTCCATCGTGACAACGACTACCTTTTTTGCAATGCGGCGCGCACTTGAAAGAATTGAGAGTTGATCTTCTGGCGTTGCGTGCGTAAATAGATCGTACGGCATATCGATAATTGCAACGTCGTAGTTCTCAGTCAGTTCTTCAATCGGTCCTTTTGTTACTGTTCCTTCAAACCCGAAATGTGCGATGTTTTTTCTCGTTCCAAGAACCACAAGTGGATTTATATCTCTACCAACGATGTTAATTCCCATAGAAAGTGCTTCTACTACTACTGTTCCAATTCCGCAGCACGGGTCAATCGCTCGTACTCCCTCTGGGTTTGGTACAGCGATATTTGCGACAGCTCTAGCAACACGTGTGCTCAATGATGTCGAATAGCTATGCGGTTTTTTTATGTGATGATACCAAACCGGATCACTTTCTACATAGTGTCCGAAGTACCAGCGTCCTCCAAGAGGAACAATCCCGAATACACGCTCTGGATTACGAACATCCGCTTCTCCTTCAATATGCATACCGAGGTCTCGTTCAATAAGGCGTCTTTCTCCATATTCAATTTTATTTTCTTTACCAAGATCATTGATTTTAACGAAGATAACTTTGAATGTCGCTCCCGCTAAATCAATTTGTTCCACTTGTTCTAAAATGCTTTCTAAGTCGTCCCCTTCATACATAACCTCGACGCGCTCTTTAATAAACGGACTTCTACTCGGAGCAATCTTGACTTCACTTTTTAAAATATTAACGTGAGACTCCATTCCAAAGAACGAGCGCATTTCCAAGTAACATAAAGCACGCTCCTCTTCGCGAAATGCATACGTATATATACATGCAGGTGTTTTACTATGATTACTCAATCTATTATCATCCTTTATCGTTTAAAATTGTTATGATCAAAATTACTCAAATACTTTTTCATATAAAATTAAATGATATCATATGCCCGAAATAAAGAGAAACCTTTATAATTTGTTTTATAAATAAAAAGAGACTGCCTCTCGGCAATCTCTTCCATAATTTTTTCTATTATTAACGATAAGAAGATACATCGTTACCTTGCCATTCATAGTAATCTAGAATACCAGAATAAATTGCTTCTGCTGCACGTTGTCTCCATTGTTCAGTAGCTAGTTTTTCACCTTCGCCTTTAGCATCGATGAAACCTAGTTCAGCTAAAATAGCAGGCATTGTATTGTATTTCACTACATAGAAGTCTTCTGTTTTTACACCTCTATCATTTGATTGAAGTGCTTGTACTAAACGTTTTTGTACTTTTTCTGCTAGTACACGGCTCTCTTCTGAATTTGGATTTGATGCTGATCTGTAGTAGAACGTTTCTGTTCCTTCTACTTGTTCATTAAACCCGTTTGCATGAACACTCACAAAAATATCACCTTTATTTTCTTGCGCAAATTCTATACGTTTTTTCAAAGATTCACCAGAGGTATTTCCTGGACGTGTATCATCATTACGTGTTAATAAAACAGTAAATGGTGTCTTTTGTTCAAATAGTTTTTGTACGCGTAAAGATGTATCTAATACGATAGCACTTTCATCCATTTTCACACCAGAATGCCCTGGATCAACCCCGCCATGCCCCGGATCAATAATAATCGCTTTTCCTTCTAAGAAGTTCCCTTGTTTCGCTGGGTTCAATTGGTTTTTATCAACCCATTGGAAACCACTAGTTGTACGGATGCGAATCCAGCTGCCGCTTTCTTCAATAACAGTTACTTGTTGTGCTCCATATGTACCTAGTACTTTAAAAGTATGGGTAGTCCCTGCATATGTAGTGAATCCTTCCTTAATAGCTTCTGTTTTCTCTACTAAAGGTGTCCATTTATCACCGTTACTTGTTGCAATTTTGATCCATCCATCTCGCTCTTCTTTTACTTCAACCATTTGTGGATCATGCTGATTTGCACTAATCCCAGATGTTAATGATGGTCCGTGATATGTAATGAATTTTCTATCCATATATATTTTCTTTGTTTCTACTGGACGATTACTATTCTTTCCAAATTTATCTGTTTGAGCAGTAAGCTGAGCTGCCTGTTCACGTGTAATAGAATTATCTGGTTTCCAGCCGTCACCTGTACCTAAAGAAAGTTTTAATTCTACTAAAATATTTACTTCTTCTTTACCCCAATGATTTTCTAAATCAGCAAATTTTGTAGGCGCTGTTCCGGTTACTTGGCTTTTCAATTCATATGCCCTTACAAGCATAGCCGCCATTTCAGCACGAGTTACTTGTCCTTCAGGATCAAATACTCCCGGTCCTCGGCCTTTAATAATATCCTTTTTTTCAATCGCTGCAATATATTGAGCTGCCCAATGATTTTTTGAATCATTAAAAGATGGCTTCGCGTTTGGATCCACTTTAACGCCAATTGCTGTTGCGATAATCTTTGCCGCCTGAGCACGTGTTAAATTTCCTTGTGGCATAAAGTTACCATCTGGCATACCATTAATTACATTTCTCTCTACTAAATAATAAATCGCGTCTTTCGACCACGCATCGTCTGAAACATCAGGAAATTTCTTCGTTTCTGCTAAACTACTAATTGGATGTGCTAGTAAATTTGCTGCTAATATACCTGCGGCTATTGCTTTGTACTTCATGAAAAATAAATCTCCTCTCGAAACTTCATATTTATACAATTTCTCCCATTAAACTAACTATAAAGTATTAACTAATAATTAATCCTTTCATAGTTTATAACATTATATATCTATAGTAAATACGTTTTCCCTTCACATAACAAAAATCGTATATATATAACTGATAATGAATGTATATAAAAAAGCGATTAGTACATAGTACTCTAATCGCTTTTCCTAATGTATTATTTAAAATTTTCTTTAATATATATTCCCTTCCTCCAAAGAAAGCTTTACCTGATCGATCCTTTCTGCTTTTCCCGTCTCAAGATTTGTTTGGAAAGTCGAGAAATACCATATTCCTTCTCCATTATCATAATTCCCTATAAGGAACTTCCCTTTATCTAAAGCTTTAAAACAAGTTCCTGCAATACCTAGGTCACCTTCGCCAATTTTCACTTCGAGTACTTTTCCTTTATGAATATAAAAAACTTGCGCTAATGAAAAGCTGATTAAAAATAATATTTTCAATCAGCCCTCTCTATTTGCTATGAAATTATTCTTCAATTAAATTAGACATTACATATGCATAAACAAGCGCTTCCGTATGTGCAATCGAGCTTTCATGCGTACGCTCAAATGCGTGAGAAGAATCAATACCCGCTCCAATTAACGCATGTTTCACATCAAATCCGGCGCGAATCGCAGCTGATGCATCTGATCCGTAGTATGGATAAATATCCACTTTATATTCAATAGCGTTCGCTTTCGCCAGTTCAACTAAATGTTTACGTAAAGCGTAATGGTATGGACCGCTAGAGTCCTTCGCACAAATGGATACTGTATATTCATCAGATGCTTGTCCATCACCTAACGCTCCCATATCAACTGCTAAATATTCTACCGTTTCCTCTGGGATATTTGAGTTTCCACCGTATCCAATTTCTTCATTATTAGAAATTAAGAAATGTGTTGTATATGGTAATGTTACCTTTTCATCTTGCAATCTTTTAATTAGTTTTAATAGAATTGCTACACTTACTTTATCGTCTAAATGACGTGATTTTATGTATCCACTCTCTGTAATTTGTACGCGTGGATCAAATGAAACGAAGTCTCCTACTTCAATTCCTAACTCACGTACTGCATCTGCTGAAAAGACACGCTCATCAATACGCACTTCAATATTTTTCTCATCGCGCTTCGCTTCCCCTGCATCTTTGTACACATGGACAGAAGTTTGATGCATTAAAATTGTACCTGTATACGCCTTACCGCTTGACGTTTCAATTTCGCAATATTCCCCTTCTACAGAGTTCCAGCGAAATCCACCAATCATAGATAGACGAAGACGACCGTCAGGCTTAATCTCTTTCACCATTGCACCTAACGTATCAACGTGTGCAGTTAATAAACGATGCTGCTCATCATTCTTTCCTTTAACCGTTAAAATAAGAGCGCCTTTATTATTACGCTTCGTCTCTACATTCCACTCGCTTACATAGTTTTCAATAAAATTAATAATTTTCGCCGTATTTCCAGATGGACTTGGAATAGAGACAAGCTCTTTAATTAATTCCATCGTTTCTTTTGCATGATGTGCCATTGTCGTTTCCTCCTCATTCTCTCTACTATTCAGTATACAAAATTTACTATAAAACCTCTACTAATATAGTTTAATTTTCTAAATTGTAATAAAATTCACTTTACCCTAATCTTAATGACAAAAAAGCACAGCATTAACGCTGTGCTTTTTCTATAAAATTACTCTTCCGAAACGTCCATTAAATAAATCCCTCTTGTAAACCCGCCGCGCTCTTCTTCTTTCTGCTTACGAATACGCTCTACCTCTTCAATTGTTGCACCTTCTGCACCAGCTAATGAGACAATAACTTCAAGTGCATCTGCAAGTGAATCTAACGCATGCTCACGATCTTTCATCGAAGCAAATTCACGAATTTCTTCTGTACCAATTTTCGCTAACGCTTGTATGTAAGCTTGTCCTGTTAATTTTTGTGCTGTATATGTTTTTCCAGACATTAAGATTTTCTCCGGGACACGGTCTCTTACTAACCTGTTATAAGTTGACATCACTTATCCTCCTATTTTTAATAACACCCGATTGGTGAAGGCTAAATCAGTGGGGATGAACAAAACCCCCACTGATTAAAGTTTCACTTTATAGAAAAACCACTCTTTTTTCACATCCCGTTCTTTCTTCACTTCACCAGAGAAAGCAACAGTTGGATGTCCTTCAAAGAATAATGCAGTCCGTACCGCAAGAGATGGTGTAATATACAAGTAAAATCATAACGATAACACCGCTAATTTTCTTCATTTATTACTCCTAAAAAAAGTGCTAACACAATTATACTAAAATGTGTTAGCACTTTCTTCCCTTTATCTCGAATTAACGGGCAGTAAAACTAATAATCCGCGGGGGATAAACAAATCCCCACGGATTACAGCTTCACTTTATTCCCCTTTAAATGCTGGTAAACGTTTTTCTAGAAAAGCAGCAATACCTTCTTTATGGTCCGCTGTTTGCCTCATCGCATATTGACCACGCTTTTCGAGCTGAAGCGTTTGTTCTAAATTAGAACGATTTACTTCACATAAAATTTGTTTCGTTTGAATCATCGCCTTGATTGGTTTTTGTAACCATTCATTAATTTTTTGCTTCACAGCCGTTTGGAAATCCTCACCGATTACTTCATCAATTAAACCGATATCTAGCGCTTCTGTCGCTGATAATTTCTTCCCTTCCCAAATGATTTTCTTCGTCATATTTTCACCGACGCGCTTTTGAAGGAAGAAATGGCCACCACCATCTGGAATTAAAGCGATTCCAATAAAATTCATCGCAATAACTGATGATATATCTGCCATTACATAATCAGCTGTTAATGCAATACTTAATCCAAGTCCAGCAGTTGGCCCGTGAATTGCACTAATAACAAGCTTTGGCATCGTATATAACGTCACAACGATTTCAGAAATTGTATTCATGATGCCTTCAAACTTACTTTCATCATTACTTGAAAGCATTGATTTAATATCTCCACCCGCAGAAAAACCACGGCCACTTCCGCATAACACAACAACGTGAACAGAGCTTTCCGCTACTTCTTTCAACTTTTGTAATAACTCTTTTAACGTTGGTTCATCTAATGCATTTAAAACCTCTGGGCGATTGACCATAACCGTTGCTACGCGCCCTTCATATTTCACAACAACAGATTCTGTTTTACTTGTTACTTCCATTATATATACCCCTCTTTTCCACTTAAAGATTATACTTATATAATTATAGAAAGCATATTAAAAATCCTTCTTTTTTTCTTAATTTTCTGTCTAATTTTCTCGTAATTTGTATATATCTCCGTATAAAACATCCAATTTCGTTAAAAAATATAGAAATTAAAGTCGGTTTATCAATATTTTTCATCTATTTACCATTACAATGAAATGGTGTATTCTTAATTTTGATGCAAAAAAATAAATATTGAAATTCATTCGCCTTATTATGTAAATAAGGCTTTTATCCCCATCTCTTGGGTATTGAACTAAAGGAATGAAGAAATGGAGGAATATATGGTTAATAAGTTGAAACAAACGGATAACTACTTCCCGCATTTCCTATTGCTATTCATTGTGTTTCAACCAATTTTAGATTTATTAACGTCTTTTTCAATCTATGTATTACACATGAGCGCAACAGTTGGAATCGTAGTCCGTTTCGCCTTTATGCTTCTTGCATTAGGTTATCTACTTCTTCATAGAGAACAACCTGGAGCGAAAAAGTACATTCTCTATTTATGCCTACTCGGGATCGTACTAGCAATTGGTCTTGCAAATAATATGATGATTAAATCTCCAGTTTCATTTGGCGAAGAAGTAAAATTTATTTTAAAGAGCATATATCCAATTGTGCTACTGTTTGGATATATCATCGTCTTTAAAGAGTTGAAAAATAAAGAATATACGTTGCATAAAATCATTACATATTTCTTATATGCAACTTTAATTTTAAGCATCACACTGATTGTTGCAATGCAAACTGGTACAGATTTCCCAAGCTACCCTCACTCAAAGATTGGCTCAAGAGGTTGGTTCTTTGCTGGAAATGATTTAAGTTCTATTTTTGCAATTATGTTCCCAATCGTAGTGCTCTATTCGATTCATAAAACAACTTCTTTCTCGAAAATCTATTACTGGATTCCAACAATGCTTGCGATGTATGCAAGTATTATGGTCGGAACGAAAGTAGGATATGGTGCAATTGTTCTAACGCTTGGCGTGGCACTTTTATTCTCATTCATTGAATATATGATTCATCGCAAAAAAGAAGGAACAGGATTCACATATCTCGTAAATACAGTTGTTGCCGCTATTGTACTAGGAGGTTTAATTGTACTTACACCACATACTCCTATCGCAAAAAATATGGGCATCCACATGCAAATATACGAATACAAAAAATCAGTACAAGAAGAAAAGGATAGAAAAGAAGGAAAAGTAATTACAGAAGAAAAACATGAGCAGGGTGAACTAACAGACTCTGAAATGAAAAGTTTAATTTACAGTGATCGCGATAAATTTTTAAAAGTATACAAACAATACTATAAAGACGCACCACTATCACAAAAACTATTCGGAATGGGCTATGCTGGTAACTATACTGATAAAATTAAGTTAATCGAAATGGATTTCCATGACCTATTCTTTGCATTCGGAATCGTCGGTTTCCTTATTTACTTAATACCATTTCTATACTTCGGTATTAAATTATTCATTCGTATCATGACAAACTTCAAGAAAATATTAACTGTGAAATATATGCTATTAGCTAGCACCGTTGTACTATCAATCGGAATCGGCTTTATGTCCGGCCACGTATTAACAGCGCCGTCCGTTAGTATTTTCTTCGTCGTTATACTCGCTTACTTAATTGTTGATTTTGAAATTGAATAATAAAAAAGAAGGTGCTCAAAAAAGTCAGTTATTCTGGCTTTTTGAGCACCTTTTTTTAAAATGCATCTAAATAATCAGTTTTTCTCTTTTATATTTAATTAGTGTTTTACGTATTCTAAGTTTTCTTTTGCGATATATGCTTCATTTACAGCAGGATTATCAGAAATAATTTTAACCCACACTTGTCCATTTATCGTTTCTTCACCTGTAACTGTTACAACTTTATTTGTAGTTAAGCGATAAAGTCGTTCATTTGATCTATGAGGATCCTTTTTCACTTCCACATCATTCTTCACACGAGCAAGTTTATACTTGTTGTATTCTTTTTTACCTAAATAAGAATCAAAACGGTACATATGCCCTGCTACTTTTTTGCCCCAGTTCGCATCAGATGCATATTTCATATTTAAACCGGTAGCTTTATCACCTGTATATGTTGCTGTATAACGCCAATGTCCCGGATTTAAATATCCTTCATTCATGTATACTTTTGCAGCATGTTCAATACAATCTTCTTTTGAATTGAAAGATTCTCCGTTACCATATGGACTATCGTCTGTTGCTTTTAAACCAAACAAGTTATTTTTATCTTTTGCAAGAGCGCTTGTTCCATAATAGCTCTCATGAACTGCTAATGAATATAGGAATAATGCATTTACATTATACTTACTTTCTACTTCTTTAAATTTCTTTCCTAAACCGATTAGTGGAGAATCTGGTTTAACCGATTTTATGTAACTATCTAATTGTTCAGCTGTATAGTCTGTTTTAGAACGCAATGATAAATAATTGAAATATTGATAGAAAGTTTCATTTCCAAACGTCTTTCCATCTACACTATACATTTGCTGTCCTTGCTTCATGAAAGAAGGTGCCGCTCCATATCTAAATTCTGTATATCCAGGTGAACTTGTATTATATGTATAATATCTATGGTATAAATATCCATCTGATTTCACATAATAAGATGAGTTCTTCATTTCATTTGTAGGAATTAAAGTGATTTCATTTTTCTTCACATAACCTGTTAAATCAGAAAGTTGAACTTTCACACGATCTTCTCCAACTTCTAGCACTTTAAATTCCGTTCCATACTGAACATAAGTATAAACTGTTTGTAAATCGTTACCATAAACATTAATTATATTTTGTCCTTCTACTCGCTTCGCACTTGCAAATCCATCTTTAATCCATAAGAATTCATTTTCATACTTCACTGCATTAATACCTTTATTTTGCGCAGCTGTAACTGCTTCTTTATATGTATTATAGCGCTCTACTTCTTGCTCTGTTCCGTTTTCTCTTACATTTATCACGACATATTTCTTAGTTTCTACAGGATTGCTATTTCCGTTTTTTTCAATTGTCTGAAGCATGCGATCCAACATAGCTGAAGCCATACCTCTTGTAGCTGATAAATGTGGTCTAAATGTATTATCTTCTGGATACCCCTTAATAATTTGAGTAGCCACCATAACTTGTACATGCTCTTTATAGTTAATACTATCTTTATCAGTAAAGGTAAGCGGACTTACAGCTATTTTAATATTTTTATAGTCTAACGCTCGCTTTACCATTATCGACATTTCTTCACGTGTAATCACATCATTTGGTGAGAATGTCTCGTTAGTACGACCATTAATAATTTTCGCTCCATATGCTCTACTTACACCATCATATAAACCGTAAGTCTTCGGCACATCCTCGAAATTCGAATCAGCTTTCGGTAAATTTAAAGCCCTTGCTATGAATGTAGCAAACTCTGCTCTTGTTACTAACTTATCAGGCGCATATACATTCTCACCATACCCCATTAAAACTCCTTTAGTAATAAGTGAACGCATATGCGTCTCAAACATATGACCTGTAATATCATCATTTGCCGCATAACTTGAAATAGGAGTTAAAAGTAATGAACCCGTTAATGCCACTGCTGTTATACCTTTTGAAAAAGTCTTCACGGTTGTCCTCCTCGTAATCTACGAATTTATTATCACAAATTTGATTATATAATAATCGCAATCATTTTAGCATAATAAATAGAAATTAACATAAAACGTTTTTGTAATTAGAATTTTCATTAAATTGAAAAACAAAATAAAAGACACTTTACTTTTTTAATAAAGTGTCTTTTTCCATATGATCAATGAGTTTCTTTGTTGCCTGTTTGCCTTGCAACCGAAGTTCATCTATTGTTAATTGTAACTCTTGCTGCACAGTTCCTTGTTGCATTAATTGCTTTTTTGCAAGTTCATATAAATACTCAGCACTCCATTCGCCATCCACACTTCCTATAACTGGCTGATTCACTTGACTTAAAAACGAATCAATTTTCGGATCGTACGAAATCCCGACCATTGGAGTTTTGGCTACTGCAGAAAAAACAAGTGCATGAAGACGCATACCAATTAGTAATGAACATTGTGATAAAATGAATATTTTCTCGTCGATATCCATTTTATATGGAAGCATATACGTCTCTTCTCCCATTAATTCTATTACTTCACGCGAAGCTTTTTGATCAAATGGCTCATGCATTGGAACAAATAAAATTTGGTATCCTTCTTGCTTTAATTTTTTTAATGCCATAGCTAATTTTTTTATATAATCTTCTTTTGCATGCCAATAACGTACACTAACCGCGATTACTTTTCCATGTATAGAATGCTTTTGCAACCAATCCGATTGTTTTGTTCGTTTCCATGTTAAAACAGGGTCTGGAACAATTTCAATATCGTTTTTTATACCAAGTCCTTTTAAATATAAAAACGAATCCTCATCTCGAACTGATACATAGGAAGCTTTTGACAAGTTCCATTTTACTAATAGACGATTATATCCTTTTGTAATTGGCCCTATTCCTTGTGAATAAATATAATACGGCTTTTTTAATAATCGAGCGAGTCCCATAATACCCGTATAATATAGAATACTCTTCGTACTTGTCTGATCTTGAAGAAGGCTCCCGCCACCGCTAATAACTCCATCACTGTTTTTTATCGCATGATAAACAGCTTTTATATTCCAGCGATCTACCGATTCTACACCATACATTTCCTTTGTATATTTAGAATCATTTGATAGTACTACTAGTTCTATATCCGGGTTCTCTTTACTTAACGATTCAATAATTGATTGTAGAATCGCCTCGTCTCCAACATTATAAAAACCATAATATCCTGATAAGACTAAACGCACCCTAAATCTCCTCCAAAACTAGGTAACCGTTTATTTCATTTAACATAAACTGGTACCCATTCCTTACCTAAACACTTGATACCCTACATAGTTTCCTCTTTATCAGCTCATATGAATTTTAATAAAAAATTAAATTTCTATATTTATCTTTTCAAAAATGGTATTTTTTTTATTGATATCCATTTTAATTTCAAAGCACATACACCATACAAAATGGTTGTAATACTTAATGCTATACCACTGAATAATAACGTCATAATTCTTGAAGATGTAACATCTATCACATTACATAGTTCATACAATCCTAGTCCCAAAATACATGCTATTCCTAGCACACCAAAAAAGCTTTTTAAATGAATAGAATAGGCAATGTAGCTTCGAATATACAAATAATTTACAATACAAATCAATACGTAAGTAATTAATGTACTATACGCCGCTCCATCTATGCCAAACTCCTGCACTAACATCATGTTTAACACGACTTTCACACAACTCGCGCCAATAACAATCCATGCAGCTTGTGCAGAACGATTAATCCCCTGTAAAACACCTATTGATAATACCATAACCGCAGTAAAATACGAACTGCCAATCATAACTGTTAACATACTACTGCCTTTTACGTCTGTGAACAATCCGATATTTAACGGTACTGTTAATGCCATCAACCATATTGTTAACGGTGCTGTCAAAACATGCGCTAGTCGATTTGTATTTTGAATTGTTATTTTCGCCAAATTTATATCTCTTTTGGCCAATGCGGAAGTTAAGAGTGGTATTAACGGAAATACAATTGCACTTGCAAAAATAACAATTATTTGCGTGAATGCAAAACCGCGACTGTATATTCCAAATTGTTCTTGAATTTCTGTTGATGATCCTTGTAATACATGCGGTATTGTAAGCGAGTCTACTAAATTTAAAAGTGGCATTGATAAAGCTCCGATAGCGATTGGGATCGATACCCGCAATATCTTTTTGCCGTTTTCTCTTAAATCTCGGAGCGAATAGGAATTGCTTTTATTGTAGTATGGACTTCTATTATATTTTATACGCAAATATATAAGCGAACTAATGACTCCAAGAAAAGAGCCAACCATCGCACCACTAGTAATAACAGTATTACTCTTATCCCATGATACTAGTATGTAAGCAATTATTAGCATAAAAAACACACGTACAAATTGCTCAATGACTTGTGATACCCCTGTTGGTTTCATATCACCGAAACCTTGAAAATACCCTCTATAAACCGCCATGTATGGCGCAATGAGTAATGCTAATGAAGTAATAAGCAACGGCATTCTAGTTTCTTGTCCACCAAGCATATTTGCAATTTCAATAGAAAATAATACAATGACTAAACAGCCGAAAACGCCAAATGCTATCCCTATAATTGACGCTGATTTAAATAATTTCGCAATTTCCTTTTGCTTATTTTTTTCGTTCAACTCTGCAATTAATTTCGAAATTGCAAGCGGAACTCCGGCTACCGATAATGTAAGAGCAATCATATATACAGGAAAAACAAGGCGGAAAATACCGAGCACTTCATCTCCTGCAATATTTTGTAATGGAATTTGAAAAAAACTACCAAGCAATTTCGACAAAAAAGTTGTAATGGTTAAAATTGCTGCTCCTTTTACAAATGTTTTATTCATATTTTTTCTCTTTTCTTTTATACATATACTCTCAAACATATTGTTTTAAACGATAGGGATTCACTTTATCCCATTGATTATCATAACAAATTTATTATAGGTTGAATACTTGGTTTTTTTTTCAAAATAGAAAAGAGAACCAGTTCACGCCTATTTCTTCACAATTATTTTTCTAATTCCTTCCATTATATATGTACATATTATCACTGTTTCTGTTACTCAAAAAAGCTCTTCTTCTCTATCGATGCGATACATATTACTAAAAACATTATAAGAATATCCCACAACTCTACATTATAATGTATGTAAGATTGTGAGATATTCTAATTACCATCTAAACACTTAAGATTTTCAATTGCTCTTTCTGTTCATCGTTCGCCATTACTACGATTGTTTTTTCAATACTCGGATGTACTTGCTCAAGCTTTACACTTGCTCCTACTTTATTTGATTGCTCAACAAAATTTAATAATGCCATAGCTCCTGATACATCCATATAACGCACATCTTTCATACGTAAAACAACCGGTGACTTCACATCTTGTAAAGTAGAGAAAATACGATCTACTGATAGGAAAGAGAGCGGCCCTTGAATCGTGTACGTTTCTTCTCTTTCTTTTACGATAGAAGTTTTACGTTCTTTACACTTCACCATATATATGATGAACGAAAGAATAATACCGAATGCAACAGCAATCATTAAATCGAACTTCACCGTTACAATCATCGTTACGAGCATAACAACGACATCACCTTTAGGAGCGACATGCATCTTTTTCATGCTTTCCCAATCGAACATTCCAATACCAGTTAAAATTAAAATACCTGATAATACAGCAAGCGGAATGTATTGTACGACCGAACCAAGACCCATAATAAAAATAAATAATATAACACTATGCATACATGCCGAAAGTGCTGTTTTACCACCACTTCTTATATTCACGATAGACCTTACAGTCGCACCTGCACCTGCTAATCCGCCAAACAATCCGCTCATCATATTACCGATACCTTGTCCAATGAGCTCTTTATTACTTTTATGACGTGTACCTGTCACATTATCCATTACGACCGATGTTAACAACGAGTCAATCGATCCTAATAAAGCAATACTAAGCGCTGGTAAAATAAGTGTTGCTATTCCTGTTCCACTTAAAGATGGAATATGAAGCGTAGGCATCGCTTCTGGAATGGTTCCAATCTTTTCAATTACTTTATTTAATGAAAGATTTCCGATAATCGGTAACTTTACTGTAAGTCCTTCGAGTAGAGAAGAAAATAAAGGAAGCAAAGCTGTCACACCGACTAGTGCTACTAAACTAGACGGAATGGCCTTAATCCATTTTCCAGAAACAATCATTACAATGATCGTTAATAACACAAGCAGAAAGCTATTTTGTACGTGCTTCATTTCACCTAAAATAATAATCAGTGCAATCCCATTCATAAACCCTGAAACAACAGGATACGGAATGTAACGAACGTAAGAGCCGAGCTTACATACACCAAATAAAATTTGAAATAACCCCGCCATCATAAATGCAATAAAACTTGCTTCTAATCCGTGAGTTGCAATAACGCCCGTTGCAATTACTGTAATCGGCCCAGTAGGACCCGTTACTTGCCCCGGTGTACCGCCAAATAACGCCGCAAACAAACCTGCAAAAATTGCGCCATACAATCCGACAAGTGCTCCCTCAGACGTTCCCGTTGCAGCAATACCAAATGCAATTGCTAGCGGCAAAGCAACAATCGCAACAGTAAACCCTGCTAAACATTCCTTTGCTATTTTTTGAAACATATAAATAACCACCTTCACATTAAGTCCACGTTCCATTGTACACCTAAAAGAATACATTCGTTAGCCCACTTTTTACAGTATCGTGAAGTAAACGCATCCAAATAAAAGTTTCCCCCTTACCTTTGGAAACAATTACAACTATGCTATAATGAACAAATTAAATCTTTTACTATATACTTGGAGGCACTATGCTAACTTTTGAAGAAAAATTATCGATTATTGAATCTTTCCCGGAATTAGAAAGAAAGAACGTATCATTAAAACGCGTAAACTTTCACTTTGAAGAAAGTCGTTTAGATAAAAAGAACGTTGTATATCATTTACACCCAAATGGAAACGGATTTGTATATGCAAACTTCATTAAAGGTTATAGAACAGATGATAAAGGCATGATTAACATCCGCGAGTTTTCAGAAGAAGAACTGCGTTCATTAATTGAAAAAGTAATTGAACGTCTATCACAGGAGCAAGAGGAAATTGTAGCACCAATAGAACCTGCTGCCGAAGAGGAATGGCGTAACGAAGACGGTCATATCCTAACTCTTATTCAAGAGGATGACATGTGGAACGTTTACGCTGGCGTAAACTTAGACGGTACATTCAACTCTTATCCAGAAGCTGCGGAATACCTTGATGAAGAAGGTTTCTCACGCAAATAATACGTTCCTTACTACTAAAGAGGGCCGTCCCAGTTTTTTTGGGGATGGCCCTCTTTTTATTAATAGGTAGGCTATCATTGTCTTATTTTGTAGTTAAGCCGATATCCTTTGTCGAAACGTCGATATATGTAGAGTTGCGTTCGATATAATTTCATGCACTGTTGCAATTTAACCCAATAAGAACATAAATCCATTTCGAAATTAGGCTTTTTGGGCAGTCCCATCCATAAAATTATGGAATCAAAACTTCTTATTTTCACTATCCCCTATAAAAATTTGAATTTGACAACTATAAGACTCAGTATTAAAAAAATCATTAACTAACTCTACTTCAATAAAACTCGCCACTTCTATATTATTTTCTTTTATATATTTAATTGTGGTATTTCGACGTTCTTCTTCATTTTCTTTACTATACGCTAATGTTACATATTTCCCGCCCGGTAATACTTTTATATTTGGCATCTCTTCCATATGTACATGATCTTGTACTTTATTAAAAACATACTTTGGTTCTACATCCCACTTTTCATTGACATTGTATAGAATACCCATTTCCATTGACATTTTCTCTTCATAATCTTGAATAATTTTCTCTAAATCAGAATAATAAAGTAACTCTTGTAAACTCCCCACTTCTTTACAAGGTGCTACTATTACATAACGCTGCTCAAAGAACTTAATAGATATTTCATCATTCTTTAATATATCCTTTGAACTCCCTACTTTCGCATTTAAAACATCAATCGTTTCCATTACCTCTTTCATTTTCCTTATATGTTCTTCTGCTTCATCTCTCTTTAATTGTAAAAATTGCAGTAACTTGTCCGTATTACATTCCTTAAAAATCTCTTGAAGTTCTACTATACTAGTATTCAACTCTCTACAGCTTTTTATAATATCAATGTGAATGAATTGATCTATAGAATAATATCTATATCCTGTTGATTCATCAACATGTTTTGGAATAAGAATCCCCATCTTATGATAGTACCTTAACGCTTTTATCGTAATATCCTTTATTTTTGCAACTTCTCCAATAGAAAATAATGTTTTCACCTGAATCTCTTCCTTTTTATTTTTTCGCATGCAACTATTGACTCTCCCCTTAGAGGAGACATTACTATTTATAATAAGTCATTTACATTAATAAAGGGAGTATACAATTATGAACACAGTAAAATATAGAAGTCTTGTCAAAGAAGACTATGAGCCTATAAAACATTTAATTGGTGAGGCATTTGGATTTAATGAATTCATTACAGATAAAAAGTTTTTAAATTCAATATTAAACTTCTACCTACACAGTTGCATTTTAGGAAGCTCCTTTAGTAAGGTAGCTGAAAAAGATAATAAAATTATCGGTGTCATTTTAGGCGATTCCAAAAAAGATAAAAACCGTTTAAAGAGATTCCATAATACTGTTAGCTTTGCCTTTAACACGCTGAAACTATTCATGACGAATAAAGAGAATAGAGAGTTTTTAAAAGCATTTATAAAGGTTCAAAAAACATATAAAGAACTAATTCAAGGAAAAGAAGATCATTTTCAAGGCTGTATACAATTATTCATCGTATCCGAAGAATCTAGAGGTCTTGGAGTTGGGAAATCTTTATTAAATCACTTATTCCAATACATGACAAAAGAAGAAGTGACATCTTTATATTTATATACAGATAATGAATGCAACTATGAATTTTATGACAGACAAAACTTCCAACGTATACAAGAAAAAGCAGTTAATTTTGGACCAAAAGAAGAAGATTTCAACGTATTTTTGTACCGCTATAACTTTAACTAATAGTAACATTTACACTTCAATGCTCTTTGCTAATTAGCAAAGAGCTATATTAAGTATGATATCACTCACGAGTGGTTGTCAAAAAATCATACTAGCTTAAATCCTCCAGCCAAACTCTTCTACTACTATTGTTTCAGTTCGATTAGCGTGAAAAAGAGGAAGATGTGTAACAACTTCAATTTAAAAAGGAGCGCACAACATGGAATGGATTCACGAATTATTTCAGCAATATGGGTATTATGTAGTACTTATTGGATTACTTTTAGAATATATTGCTCTTCCGTTTCCAGGAGAGCCAACATTAGCCTATGCAGGATTTTTATCACATCAAGGTGATTTAAGTTTACCAATTTTAATTATTTTATCCTTTATTGGGACAAGCGTAGGTATGACATTCCAATACTTTTTAGGAAATAAACTTGGCATGCCTTTCATTCAGAAATACGGGAAATATGTATTTTTAACAGAACGAAAAATTAATTTAACGAAAATGTGGTTTGATAAATACGGGTATTTTCTAATCTTTATCGCCTTTTTCATTCCAGGCGTCCGCCACTTTACAGGATACTTTGCAGGAATTATCAACTTACCGTTTCGCCGCTTTGCGATGACAATTTATTCAGGTGCCCTATTTTGGGTATCCTTCTTCCTAATCGGTGGTTACTGGTTAGGGGAAAACTTAGAAGATATATTCATCGTACTTGAACAACACATTTGGAAAATTATCTTCGGTATTATTATCATTACGCTAATCACCCGATTTCGTAAAAAAATAAAGCATGTGTTTATAAAAAATCTAAATTAAACGTGCAGCATGTTATTAAAATCGTTCATCCATAAACATTATCCAGCTTAGCTGATTACGCAAATAATAAAGTAAAACTTTAATCAGTAGGGGGTTACGGGCAGTTATCTCCCACCTAACTTCCTCACACTCGCCGAATTTCGAGGTGGGAGTCTTACTGCCCGTTAATGCGGGATAAAAAAAGCGGAGACCCATAGTCTCCGCTTTTTTACATACATATTGTTTCCGAACTAACTCTCAGGCTCATTAATTTTTTTTACGTCTAAATAACATCGCTCCAAAAATTAATGCGAACATACCTGCAATAATAGAAGTAGCTTCAGTTGATGCTCCCCCTGTTTGAGGAAGTAATTTTGATTGCTTATTATTTTCTTTACTAGTTGGTACTTCAGATTTATTTTGTACATCTTGTTTACTTTGTACTTCTACTTTATCTTGTACATCTTGTACCTTTGGTGTTTCCGGTTTGTCTGTTACCTCTGGTTTCTCTAATACATTTGGTTCCTCTGTCACCTTTGGTGTTTCCGGTTTTAATGACTCTTCTATTTCTTCTGTTGTTTCTTCTTTATTTTCTTCTTCCTCTGGTGTTACTAAGATCTCCGGTTTGTCTGTTACCTCTGGCTTCTCTAATACATTTGGTTCCTCTGTCACCTTTGGTGTTTCCGGTTTTAATGACTCTTCTATTTCTTCTGTTGTTTCTTCTTTATTTTCTTCTTCTGGTGTTACTAAGATTTCCGGTTTGTCTGTTACCTCTGGTTTCTCTAATACATTTGGCTCCTCTGTCACCTTTGGTGTTTCCGGTTTTAATGACTCTTCTATTTCTTCTGTTGTTTCTTCTTTATTTTCTTCTTCTGGTGTTACTAAGATCTCCGGTTTGTCTGTTACCTCTGGTTTCTCTAATACATTTGGCTCCTCTGTCACCTTTGGTGTTTCCGGTTTTAATGACTCTTCTATTTCTTCTGTTGTTTCTTCTTTATTTTCTTCTTCTGGTGTTACTAAGATCTCCGGTTTGTCTGTTACCTCTGGTTTCTCTAATACATTTGGCTCCTCTGTCACCTTTGGTTCTTCTGGCTTTTCTTCTTTCAAGTCTTCTGTTGTTTCAACTTGTTCTTGCTCTTCTGTTGGTTTCACCGACACTTCCGGCTTTTCTTTCACCTCTGGCTTTTCAAGCACATTCGGCTCCTCTGCCACCTTTGGTTCTTCCGGTTTTTCTTCTTTCAAGTCTTCTGTTGTTTCAACTTGTTCTTGCTCTTCTGTTGGTTTCACCGACACTTCCGGCTTTTCTTTCACCTCTGGCTTTTCAAGCACATTCGGCTCCTCTGTCACCTTTGGTTCTTCCGGTTTTTCTTCTTTCAAGTCTTCTGTTGTTTCAACTTGTTCTTGCTCTTCTGTTGGTTTCACCGACACTTCCGGCTTTTCTTTCACCTCTGGCTTTTCAAGCACATTCGGCTCCTCTGTCACCTTTGGTTCTTCCGGTTTTTCTTCTTTCAAGTCTTCTGTTGTTTCAACTTGTTCTTGCTCTTCTGTTGGTTTCACCGACACTTCCGGCTTTTCTTTCACCTCTGGCTTTTCAAGCACATTTGGCTCCTCTGTCACCTTTGGTTCTTCTGGTTTTTCTTCTTTCAAGTCTTCTGTTGTTTCAACTTGTTCTTGCTCTTCTGTTGGTTTTATCGACACTTCCGGCTTTTCTTTCACCTCTGGCTTTTCAAGCACATTTGGCTCCTCTGTCACCTTTGGTTCTTCCGGTTTTTCTTCTTTCAAGTCTTCTGTTGTTTCCAACTTACCTTCTTCTTCTACTTCTGTTGCTTCCTGTATCTTTATATTCGTAATATCATATCCATTAACTTTCGATTGATATCCCGCTACTGGATGCTCGTTTACTGTGTACGTATAGACATTACCGTCATTATCATATGCAGGTATATTTGCAAATGTATAATTCCAACCTTTTGCCGCTGTCACGTCTTGTGTCTGGATTACGTCACCATTTTTCAGTAAGTCTACTTGAATCGTGCTCGGACGATCTGTTGCATTGTTATCATTCCAAGTCTTCGTTCCTGAAATGGATGTCGTTTTCACCTTATTTGGAATCATCAACTTTACACCTTTTTGAGCAGTTGCATCAACTGTAAAGTCGAATTTTTTTTGAGGATCAAAATCCACATATTTTGGAGCTTTAATCTCTGTTACATAGTAATTTCCTGGTTCTAAATTAGAAATTTCAACAATACCTTCTGCACCCGTTGTATACGTATCGCCAATTTGTTCACCCGATTCCTTATACAACTTAAACGTAACATCTGGGATGAATTTTGTATTATCTCCTTCAATGTGCTTCACAATTCTTAGCGTACCTTTAGGTGGTAAATCACCTTGTGCACCGCCACCTGCGTTTATATTTTTAACCCATGCATTCTTTGAAACAGTTACTGGCGGCTGATTTAAAATCTGGTAATCAATTGTATAATCATTATAAAACTCATCTTGATTCATTCCGCTATCAGTTATAATCGAGCTATATCGAATACTGATATCCTTACCATTTACCTGATCCTTATAACCTCTAAGGGAAAAAGAGTTACCGTTAAGCGTAATCGTACCATAACCTTGATCGATAAATTGTTGCGGAGTTACACCCGTATTTCCGACTATTATAATAAATCCTTCCTGCTTCAGCGTTTGACCTGATTGTAAAGTATCAGTCAAAACAATATCAGCACCTAACTGTTCCTTGTTACTACTAGTGTTTACATTCAACTCCCATTTCACCTCATTGGGAGCGTCTGGGTAAATTTCACCTGTTTTGTAGATAAATGATGACGGACCCGTCGATTCTGTGGGTCCTTTAATTGTTACCCTTTGAGTTGCTAAACTTGTGCCTAAATTTGTATCAACTGGTATGGTTTGATTCATTCCTACATTACTAGTTGCTTTAAATTCAAAATACAAATAACCTCTAATATTTTGAAGTTTCTCAACCATATCATTAAATGCACATACCACATTCTTTGATGTTACTTGGCAAGTACCAAAGCTAACACCTGTATCATTCTGTAAATCAATCTTTTTACTATATCCTGCTAATTCTGCCGGTAGCGTTAATGTTACTGTGTCTCCAGCCTTCATTTGATTTCCAGATTTATCACTAAAATCTACTCTTATTCCCGATCGTTCTCCATAATTTAATTCCGTTTTGTTGAATGTAAAACTATCAACAAATCCTGTTGTGTTTAATTCTTGTGCATGCCCTATGATAGGTGTAAAAACTTGTCCAATAATAACAGTAAAAATAAAACAGATTACAGATATTCTTTTTAAATATGTACTCATAAAGCCTCCAATTCTAATTCTCACATTTTTCTGTTGTGGAATCTTTCCCACCTTAAAAAAGGTTACAACTAAAGAATATTTGCAGCATCAAACTATCTTTAATCATGCAAAACAAAGCAGTAAACAACACGATTCATTAACCATATTGTTCCTTTCTACTTCTTGTTTTCCGCAGCCAACAATAAATATTAGTACTAATAAAAACACATTACAAGACTGTTCATTTACATATTAATTTGTTACTATATTCATGCTACCAAAATATACTAAATGACCACTTCATTCATACGGTCATCTGATGACTGACTTTCTTTATCTTTCAGCGATAATTCTCCTCTAATAAATTTATTCCACTCTTACTAAATTTATTATTTTAACATCTATAAAATCCACCTAAAAAGTTCACAAAACCCTTATTTAAAGCGGATTACATACATTTATAAGCAAAATGCAATCTCCTAAAAGATATTTTTATATAAGAATAAAGGAGAGTTTAAATAGAAGATACACACCATTTTTTCAATCATTTCCAAAAAAATAAAGCTATCTTTTCTTATTAAAAAAGATAGCTTTATTCGTATAGACAACTGCTCTACTCTCTATTGTTTTGCGCCTTTTAACGACTCTCTCAGGACAAATTTTTGTAATTTTCCACTCGCATTACGAGGCAGTTCATCCACAAATAAATAGTGACGTGGACGTTTATAGTCTGCTAATTCATCACTTTCTTTACAATATATTTCTAAATCTTCTTCTGTAATCGCTTCATCTTTCTTTACAACAACAGCCACGACACGCTCTCCCCATAGTTCATCTGGCTCACCAAGTACTGCAACATCTAATACACCAGGGTGACTATGAAGAAAATCTTCAATTTCGCGAGGATAAATATTTACGCCACCGCTAATTACCATATCATCAACGCGGTCTGCAACGAATAAATAGCCGTCTTTATCGAAGTATCCTAAATCACCAGAATGATACCAGCCTTTATACATCGATTTTGCATTTGCTTCTTCTCGGTTATGATATCCAGCCATCATAGTTGGACCGCGCAAAATAATTTCCCCTACTTCATAAGGAGGCAACATATCATCTGGCTCTGCTGGTCCATCTTCGTTCGGTTTCACAATTCGAATTTCATGGCTAAAGCACGGTGTTCCTGCTGAACCAGCTTTCGTAATTTGATCCTCTTCTACGAGAAACGCAACAACTGGTCCCATTTCTGTCATTCCGTAAATTTGGACAAGATCAATATAAAGGCGCTCTTTACATTCCTTCACTAGCGCCGGTGCCATTGCAGCTCCGCCGTATACACCGATTTTCATTGAAGTTAAATCATACTTAGTTAGGTCTTTTTGCAGTAACATATTCCACATCGTCGGTGCTGCAAAAAACGTCGTAATCTTCTCTTCTTGAATGGTATGTAATACTCTATCCGTATCAAAATGATGTAAAATAACATTCTTTCCGCCAACTTGAATGCGCGGTATGATTCCAGCATTTAACTCGCCGCAATGATATAAAGGTGCTACCACAAGCCCGGCGCTATCCCTGTTATATTTTATGAAATACGTACAAATCATACTATGCTCAGCCATATCACGATGGCGATGTAGTACGCCTTTCGGATAACCAGTCGTTCCGCTCGTATAAAGCATAGAACAAAAATCCATTTCATCGACTACAATATCTACTTTCTCAGCTGATGCTTCATTTACTTTTTCATGGTAAGAACTAGCATAGGAAGGTGCATCGTCTTCCACGTACCAAAAAGACGAATTTGGAAAATCTCGTTCAATCATAGTAACTGTTGATTCGACTGCTTTTTCAAAGACAACTACTTTCGAGGCTGCATCTTGGAGGATATACGATAATTCTTTTGCTTTTAAGCGGAAATTAATTGGATTGAAGATCGCGCCAATTTTCGCACAGGCTAAGTAAACGTTTACAAATTCACGACAGTTATATAGGTAAACAGATACACAATCTCCCTTTCTTACTCCTTCTTTCAATAGAGCTTGCGCCGTTTTATTTATTTGCTCATCCCACTGTTTATATGTCCAACGAATATTTTTTTCTGGTTCTACTAACGCCTCTTTATTCGGATATTTGCCAACTGCCAAATCAAAAATTCTCCCTATCGTCATGTACATGCCAACAATTTCCCCCTTTTCTCTTTCATAAATCTATCATTTCGTCTATAAGTAGACATTGTCCTCTAATAATCTGACTAATTTTTCTGATTATTATCGACATAGTTTTACATATAGACCGTTTGATGGTAAATGAAATTATATCGGCGATTTTTTGAATATATCGAACGCAACTCAATTTATATCAGCTATGTTTCGAATATATCGACTTACCGACAAAAACTGACAATATAAAAAGAGGCTGTTCCAAACCGGAACAACCCCCTTCTTCTTACACGAATAGCTCTTCTAAAATTTTCAGTTTATCTTCTGTATATTTCACGAAGCCATCGTTATATGATTTTGGATCTTTCGGATTCGCAAAGTGTGTAATTGCTCCTGTTTGTGGGTGAACAAATTTACTTGATGCCCCGCAACCAAGTCCGATAATCGATTGTACTTCTTCCATAATAACAATATTGTAGATACTTTCTTGCGTCGGTATTGCATACCCAACGTTTTCTAAGTTACCTAAAATATTTTTTTGACGATATAAATAGTATGGTACGTAATTATGGTTCTTCGTCCACTCTTCCGCCTCATGCATCATCGCAGTAATTTCTTCGCGACCTGCTACTTTATATTTACGTTTGTTTTGCGTCATTTCAGAAGCACGTTTAAATGATAACGTATGAACTGTTAACGATTCTGGCATTAACTTTTCTGTTTCATCTAACGTATGCTTAAAGATGTCTAATCCTTCACCAGGAAGACCAATAATTAAATCCATATTAATATTGTTCATTCCCATTTCACGTGCTAAATGATACTTCTCAATCGTTTCTTCTACAGTGTGATGACGTCCAATTGCTTTTAGTGTTTCTTGGTGGTATGACTGCGGATTAATACTAATACGGTCAATATTCCATTTATTTAACACTTCTAGCTTTGCTGGTGTGATCGTATCTGGGCGACCTGCCTCAACTGTTACTTCACGTACATCTTTCACATCAGGGAAAGCTTGGTACATTTCTTCATACAACATATCCATTTCTTCTGCTGTAATACTCGTCGGTGTACCGCCGCCGTAATAAATCGTCGTAACTGTAACACCTTTTTCTTTTAAAAACTTACCAATTTCACGAACTTCATAATGTAACCCGCCTAAGAACGAATCAACTGATCCTTGGCGTCCGTTAATTGCATAAGCCGGGAACGTACAGTACGCACATTTTGTAGGACAAAACGGAATACCGATGTAAATACTTACTTCTTCTTTCAAACGGTATAAATCCGGAACAACCGCTAATTGGCAATCAACAATACGCTGAAGAAGTTCAATTTTCTCTTCATGAATTAAATAACTTTCACGAAGTTCTTTATGCGCTTCTTCTTTTGACATACCATTTTGAAGCAGTTTGTGAAGAAGTTTCGTTGGGCGTACCCCAGTTAATATTCCCCAGCTCTGTTCAAGTCCAGTTAGCTGTTGAAGTACAGAAAGATATACGTAAGAAACAACATGTTTCACTTGCTTCATACGTTCTTTTTCTTCTGTGAAAGCAGATAAATCTTTTGCGAATGTTTCTTCATATACATTTCCGGTTGCAACATCTGTTAAACGAGCCGTTGCTGTCACATTACCTTCTATCTGTATATCAACGATAAGATTTGCTTCTTCTTTCTCAAACCCTATCGTGCTCTCTTCAAAAAATAAACCGCCAATATTTTGTAGCGGACGTAAAAAACGATCATCTTGTAACGTTTTAATTGAAATTAACAACATTATCACCTTTTCATTTGCAAACTCTCTTTAGTTTACTTGAAGGGCGTTTGAAGGTCAATACAGAAGGTTTTACCTGTTTCTCTTACATTTTTTCAAATAATTCTTTTTATGAATATCGCTCATGTATATAGACATCATGATTTTCTCTTGTTAAAATTTATTAGTACGAAAATCTATACATAGTGAAAATACAATATATAAAGGAGGAATGTTAACACTAGATTCCATAATCTAATGTGTTAAAAAAAATATGAAAAAGAAATTTTATAGTGTTTTAACTCTCTCTCTTGCATTACAAACTGTTCTTGCACCTACTTATTCATTTGCAGAGAGTGCTGAAAAATCCGCCGAAGTATATACGGAGGATCAAGTTTTTAAAAGTATCAAAGAGCATGTGAAAGAGCATAGTACTCATGAAGAAGATATCGAGGTTACTGGCCAATTCCTACTATACACATCAAAAAAACATTCATTATATACCGCGAATGATTTAAAAAACAAATCGAATATCGAGATTACAGAACAAGTCGTAACGGCGACAAAGAAAAAAGGGAATGCATACTACATAACAACTCCAGCTGGCGCTGGGTGGATAAATAACAATGATAATAGCTTAGAAGTTCAAGAGATTCATAAACTATCTAATCAAAAATTAATTGTGAAAGAAGAAGCTTCCATACATTCATTACCATTCCAAACGTTTAAAGAAGAGGGTAAACTACAGCCTCAAGTAATTATTCCTACTGAACAAGCAGGAAATTGGTTTAAAGTCCAAATAAATGAAACATCAAAATGGATTTATGCACCTTCTGCTACATTTGAAGGTACAAAAGCTTCATTATTAAAAAACGGTCGTTCTGCTAAAAGTAGTTTATTGAGAGCTCCAGCTACTCTACAAACAAACAATATTTATGGCGTTACATTTAAAGAAATGATTGTCCCAAAAGGAAATGACGATATTCGCCCTGGCTACGCGATGGTCCCTAAATATATTACGATTCACGAAACGGCTAATCCAGCGAAAGGTGCCAATGCTCTAAATCACGCAAAATTCTTAGATAGTCAAGCACGCGGAACAGCTGATCGCGCCGCATCTTGGCATTTCACAGTAGATGATAAAGAAATTTATCAACATCTTCCAGTAAATGAAGTTGGATGGCATGCTGGAAATAAAACTGGAAACTATGAATCTATCGGAATTGAAATTGCCGTTAATCAAGATGGAAACTATGAAAAAGCGGTAGAGAATGCCCGTAAATTAGCAGCTTATTTAATGAACGAATTAAATATTTCTCTAGATAAGGTCCAAAAACACCAATTTTGGTCAGGAAAAAATTGCCCTGCGTATATGATTCAACGCGGACAATGGGATGCTTTCTTAAAAGGAACTGAAACATACTATAAGGAAAACCGAAAAGATCCAGTAACTGATGACATTACAGGTGGATGGTATGAACAAGACATTCGTCAATTAGCAGCTAGAGGCATTATGCAAGGAGAAGGGAACGGCAAGTACTTCCCAGAACGTCTTGTAACGCGTGCTGAATTTGCTACATTAATTACTCGTGCTTTACAATTACCAAGTGGAAATGCTAATTTCACAGACTTAGAACAAGTACATCCATCTTTAAGAGACGGTATTAATCGTGCAGCAAGCGCAGGCATAATCCGCGGACGTGGTGATAATACCTTTGATCCAAATACTACAATTACACGCGAAGAAGCTGTTATTATGATTGATCGTTCTCTAAAACACGCTGGTATTTTCGCAAAACCAGTTGAACTACCATTCGTAGACCAAAACTTAATTTACGCTAAAGAAGAAGTACAAAGAGTGTATGGATATGGAATTGTAAAAGGTAACGAATTTAATCAATTCGTACCAAAAGGACCATCACAACGTGCTCACGCAGCTGCATTTATAAACAGAATGCTTAACGTGATTGAAGCTTAAAAACATTTATAACTAAATATAGATGTTTTTACTTTAATCCTTCTGTATTAACCTAAAAGGCAAAAGAGATAATATTATCTCTTTTGCCTTTTATACATCTATTAACTATTTTTAGTCATAAATTTTAAACGTATTCCTAATAATAGAAGAACAACACCGAAGAATGGAAGATAATTCATATCATGCCCTGTAGCTGGAAGTTTTTGATTGTTAGAACCGCCTTGTTCTTTTTCTGGTAAGTTAGGCTTTTCTACTTCTTCGCCTGGGCTTTCTGTTCCTTCACCTGGCTTTTCTATTCCTTCACCTGGTGTTCCTGTTTCCCCACCTGGTTTTTCTATTCCTCCACCTGGTGTTTCTGTTCCTTCACCAGGTGTTTCTGTTTCTCCACCTGGTGTTTCTGTTCCTTCACCTGGTGTTTCTGTTCCTTCACCTGGCTTTTCTGTTCCTTCACCTGGCTTTTCTGTCTCTCCACCTGATGTTTCTGTCTCTCCACCTGGTGTTTCTGTCTCTCCACCTGGTGTTTCTGTCTCTCCACCTGGTGTTTCTGTCTCTCCACCTGGTGTTTCTGTCTCTCCACCTGGTGTTTCTGTCTCTCCACCTGGTGTTTCTGTCTCTCCACCTGGTGTTTCTGTCTCTCCACCTGGTGTTTCTGTCTCTCCACCTGGTGTTTCTGTCTCTCCACCTGGTGTTTCTGTCTCTCCACCTGGTGTTTCTGTCTCTCCACCTGGTGTTTCTGTCTCTCCACCTGGTGTTTCTGTCTCTCCACCTGGTGTTTCTGTCTCTCCACCTGGTGTTTCTGTCTCTCCACCTGGTGTTTCTGTCTCTCCACCTGGTGTTTCTGTCTCTCCACCTGGTGTTTCTGTCTCTCCACCTGGTGTTTCTGTCTCTCCACCTGGTTTCTCTGTCTCTCCACCTGGTTTCTCTGGACCTTTTCCTGTTTCTTTTTCATTGGTAATTTGAAGCTTTATAACTTCTACTTTCTCATTAGAAATCGTAAATTCAATTCCCTTATCAGATAAATTATATCCTTCTGGAGCCTGGACTTCTTTTAAAACGTAATCTCCTGGTTCCAGTTTCTTCGAAGTTGCTTTACCATTTTTATCTGATGTTAATGTGTCTATTTTTATTCCATCTTTCAGAATTTCAAACACTGCACTTTCTAATTTTTTCTCTGTATCATTAGCATCTATCTTTGTAATTTCTACTTGACCTGTGATTTTTTCTTTCACTTTTTCATTCAATACTTCTTGTTTTACTACTTCATTTGCTACAACATTTACTTCCACTTTTAATTCTACCGCTTTGTAGCCTTCCGGCGCTTTCGTTTCTTCTAACGTGTACTTACCTGGCACTAAGTTTTCGAATGTCACAACACCATCTTTATTCGTTGTTTTCGCTTCTCCAACTACTTGACCAGTTTCGTTTTTCAGTCTGAATTCTGCGCCTTCTAGAACTTTTCCACTCTCTGCATCCTTTTTGATTACTTGTAAGCTTCCTAGTTCTTTCGCATTTTCTACTTGTACTTGTACTACTTTGTTTGCTTCCACAACGACTTCAATTTCTTCTTTTAACAACTTATATCCTTGTGGTGCTTTCGTTTCTTTTAATGTATACTTTCCTGGTTCTAATTTCGTAGATATTACTTTACCTGTTTTATCTGTTCGTAACATCTCTACTTTCTTACCATCTTTATACACTTCAAATTCTGCGTCTGATAAAAGCTTCGTTTTATCGTTTGCATCTACTTTTACGATTTCAAATTGACCAAGGCTCTTACTATTCGTTACTTTTACATCAACAACTTTTTCACCGTCGACTGTTACATGAATTACTTGTTTTGTTAACTCATAACCTTCTGGTGCTTTTGTTTCTTCTAACGTATACTCACCCGGTACTAGTCCTTCTACTTTAACCGTTCCAGACTTATCTGTTGTAATTTTTTCTTTTACAACATTTCCTTTAGCATCTTTCAATGTAAATACTGCGCCTGCTAAACGTTCCGCTTGATCTTTATCATCTGTTTTAATAATTTGTAGAGAGCCCAAGAGTTTTTCATTTTCTGCCTCTACTTTTACTACTTCTTTCTCATTTTGAATTGTTACTTTCCATTCTTTATTTGAAATCTTGTAACCTGCTGGTGCTTTCGTTTCTTTCACTGTGTATTCACCTAATGGTAATTTCGGTAACATCGCTTTTCCACTCTCATCAGTTTTCAACTCTGCTACCTTTTTACCATCTTTATACACAGTAAATTCTGCATCTGATAATAGCTTCGTTTTATCATTCGCATCTACTTTTACGATTTCAAATTGACCCAGAACTTTTTCGTTCATTACTTCCTGTTTTACTACTTCATTTGCTACAACATTTACTTCCACTTTTAATTCTACCGCTTTGTAGCCTTCTGGCGCTTTCGTTTCTTCTAGCGTGTACTTACCTGGCACTAAGTTTTCGAATGTCACAACACCATCTTTATTCGTTGTTTTCGCTTCTCCAACTACTTGACCATTTTCGTTTTTCAGTCTGAATTCTGCGCCTTCTAGAACTTTTCCACTCTCTGCATCCTTTTTGATTACTTGTAAGCTTCCTAGTTCTTTCGCATTTTCTACTTGTACTTGTACTACTTTGTTTGCTTCCACAACGACTTCAATTTCTTCTTTTAGTAATTTATATCCTTTTGGTGCTTTCGTTTCTTTTAACGTGTATTTTCCTGGTTCTAATTTTCCAGAGATGACTTTACCTGTTTTATCTGTTCGTAACGTATCTACCTTTTCACCATCTTTATACACTTCAAACTCTGCGTCCGATAATAGCTTCGTTTTATCATTCGCATCTACTTTTACGATTTCAAATTGGCCTGTAGCTTTTTCAGCGATTTTTTTATTCAACACATCTACAGTCACTGTTTTATTAGCAGCTACATCAACACGAACTGAGCTAGATGATAGTTCATAACCTTTTGGTGCTTCAACTTCTTTTAATGTATATGTTCCAACTGGAAGTTGTTTTGATAAAGCTGCACCTTTACCATCTGTAATAATTGTTTCAACAACATTTCCATCTTTATCTATAACATCAAATTTTGCACCTGGTAGAAGTTGACCAGATTCACTATCTTTTTTCAATAATTTAAATTGGCCATTCTCTACTTTTTTCGTATTCTTCATAACAATTTCAATTACGTTTGTACTATCAATTGTTACTTTTACTGGTGTATCAACTTTTATATATCCTTCTGGTGCACTTATTTCTTTTACAAAATAGTCACCAAGTGGTAAATCCTTGATTTCAGCAATACCCTTTTCATTCGTTGTAACAGTAGCCACAACATTATTATCTTTGTCTATAACATCAAACTTTGCGTCTTTTAAAACAATATTTTCATCATTTGCATCAACTTTTTTAATTTGTAAGTTTCCTTTTTCAACTACTGGCTTATTCCACTTTGGCCAATTAAATTTAAAGTTATGAACCTCAAATCCATCTCTTTGGTGTAATCCTCCAACATAGGCTTGTCCGTTAATAGAACCACCTTTTGTCTCTACAACAGCATTAGGCGCAAACACACTACCTACTACACCATAACCTTTAGTTGTTATCTTTGTAGCATTAGGGAACACCCAAATGACTTTACTAGCTAACTCAGTAAAAGCTGAATTAGGGTCATATGCTTGAGATGTATTAATTAAGTCTGTTGCCATCCCAGTATTTCTCGTATCGTACAAAATTGCACCGCTACCAAAATTCACTTCTTCTGCGTCTGAATAAATAACAATAAAGTCTTTGTTATTTACATTCGGAAGATAAACATCTTTTACATCAAATATTTTCTTTCCTGTTAAGCCTGAAGAAACGTAAATATTAGGGTTGTTTACATCTTCACCGATTCCAAAGCTCATATTAGGTTTTGGTTTATCAGTATGTAATTGACTCGCATCTCCAATTACACCATCAACGTCTTTTCTAAATTCTTTGAACTTGGCATCAATCTCTGCTTGCTCTTTATAAGAGATACGGTCATAAGATGATTTCATTGCACCTTCTGGGTCGCCATCTTTTGTCATCGCCACTGTTCCATCTTGGATAATTACTTGTCCTGTTCCCGCTTTCGTAAATTGACCACCTAGTAATAATGATGGATATCCTTCATCTTTCCATGTTGCTCCAGCTAAGTTGTTTGCTCCAGTTGCAGCCGCTACGACTGTATAACTTGATGCGTTCATGTTCTTTTGAACAGCCATTGCACCCTCAATATCCGCACTCGTTGCACTATGATCTCCAAAAATGATGGCGTTGTAATAAGATACATCACCTAAACCTTTTAATTCTGTTGTAGCTGCCTCTGCTTTAAATGGTAAATGGATTAAAAAATTCATACATATTAGTAATACAACTATAAAACTACTACTTACTTTTTTAAATTTTTGATTAAATGATTTCCTCAAGAAATTCATTCCCCCTTTTAAACTTCCTAAAACCACAAAAAGAAGTACATTTCGTATGTACCAAGTCTTACTCACATTAACTTAAAATAATCCATTTAAATAAAACAAAGAAACTCTACAACTCATTAATAAAATTACTACAATCCATTTTTGAGATAATACGTGAACTAAACTAACATGCGGAAGTGTTTTTTGCGTTTGGAGCTCAACAAAATTAACCTGGAGAATATTTCATATGGTGTAACTACTTTGGCAACATCATCCACTTTACAACAGTTTCCTAGAGTATTCAAGTAAATTGTATAGATTCCATACACAATTCACAATCTAAAACGTTTTCATTCATTTTAATAAGTTCAACAAAAAAACGTAGCCAAAAAGCTACGTTTTTCTTTCATCGTTTCGGTGTATGTTTATGATTCTTTAAAAAAGGAAGCGGGAATTGCTTACGAAAATGCTCTTTAATCATGTACTCTACGCCGTTCTCAGTATTAGAACGTGTAATCCAGTCCGCCGCCTGCTTTAATTCTACAGGGGCGTTCCCCATTGCTACCCCGAGCCCAACATTTTCAATTACCTCTAAGTCTTCTATGCTATCTCCAATCGCAACCATTTCACTAAGGTTAATATTTAAATGCTCCCCAAGTAATTGTAAACCACGTAGTTTTGATACATTTTGAGGGAGAATTTCTATATGTCTTTCATCACACTCGACGTACTCTACATCTTGAAATGCCTTTTTTAACGTATTCATCCCTCTTTCTTTTTCACCTTTCGTATGGAAAACAATATCAATTTTTGGCGCAGCTACTGGATGATCACGCAGTGCATCCCCTAGCGAATCTACAAATTGAACTGGATAAAATAACGGATCTGCGCTTGATAATACAGTACGCGCAATTAAGTTTGGTGTATTTCTCTCACGATTCCCAATTGAATATCGTTCATGAGAAATGCGAACATTACAATCAAAATGCTCTAACACTTGCACAATATTAAAGGTTTTCTCTTCAGATAATCTCCTTTGAGCGAACGGCTTATCTAACGATGCTGAAACGAAAGCACCGCCATGCGTAACTAATATAGAATCTAATTTTAACGCCTTCGCTATTTTATGAGCAGATTGAAAATTACGATTCGTAAATAATGTAACGTATACATCTTTTCTTTTCACAAAGTCAATTGTTTCTCGTATCCCTTTTGCGATTTTTCCGTTGTTGTATAGTAGTGTCCCATCTATATTAAGAGCTAGTAAGCGATAAATCATGTCGCACTCCCCCTCTTCGCTGTTGTACTCTATCCATAATTTATGAAATAAATGTAGTAAATAGAACGAGTTAGAATTACTACTGAAAATTTGGTTTACTATATACATATACAACTGGCAAAGGAGATAGTACAATGCAGGCACCTCCTTCTTTTTATGAAGGCGATACGTTAGAGGTCGCAAAGAAGTTACTCGGACATAAACTCGTTCATATTGTAGACGGCATAAAGCGGAGCGGAATTATTGTAGAAGTAGAAGCATACAAAGGTCCAGATGATAAGGCCGCTCATAGTTACGGAGGCAGACGGACTGATCGAACAGAAGTAATGTTCGGCGCACCAGGACATGCTTACGTATATTTAATTTACGGCATGTATCATTGCTTTAACGTAATTACAGCACCAATCGGCATCCCGCAAGGAGTTCTCATTCGTGCTCTTGAACCTGTAGATGGAATCGAAGACATGAAACTAGCGCGCTACAACAAAACTGACATTACGAAAGCTCAGTATAAAAACTTAACAAATGGCCCCGGAAAACTATGCCGCGCGCTCGGAATCACTTTAGAAGAGCGCGGCGTATCACTTCAAAGTGATACGTTACATATTGAATTAGTTCCTGAAGAAGACCATTTATCATCCACACATAACATAATAGCTGGCGCTCGTATTAATATTGATTATGCAGAAGAAGCCGTTCACTATCCATGGCGGTTTTATTATGAAAAGCATCCGTTTGTTTCAAAATAAAGAAGCTATCCTATAAGTAAGTGAAACCAACTTATAGGATAGCTCTTTTTTCGTAATTCATCACACGTCGAAAAGCCGAAATCCGGGCTCGGATTTCGGTTTTGTTTCTATAAAAGAAACCGTTGTTCCTCCAACATTGCCAAATACAGCTCATCTCCAAAGAGAAAATCTTAAAAGCATTATTTTTTTAATGCATAATAATTATCTAAATTGAATTTCGACATAATGAAAGTTCCTGTTGGCGTTAAAAGTTGTGACATAGATTGTATGACCTGAGGTAATTGAGCTAACTCAATAGGATGTGATAACAAAATGTACTGGAATTTTTCATCTGTAAATACCTCATGTAACTTGTCATACTCAGCAGAAGTTGTAGGAGCTACCCTATTTGCAAGAGCTGCTGCTTTTTCATTAATTTCTGCTCCAAATATGGGAACTGCTCGATAACGCCTTTTCATTTCTAATAAAGTTGCACCACATCCAGCTCCTATATGAAGAATATTCACTTGATCAGGCGCAAATCGATCTACAATTGCTAGTAAATCATAATGAATGTATAAACTTTCACCATAAAATCCCCATTTTTCATACAATTTTATATTATTTGCATGTAAAACTACAGAAAATTTCATACTATCTTCTTTCCATGAGACACTTCCGTAGTGATGAATAAATGTATCTTTACATAAATACAGTTTATATCCTTTTTCAAACATTCTTAGTGACAAATCATCATCTTCATAATTCCCCGGTGTAAATCGTTCATCTAATAATCCAACTTCATCTAACACTGATTTTTTTATAAGCATACAGAATCCGATTAATTTCATACGTTCTTCCCATTTATCTTTATCACTTTGATTATATAAAGTTGCAAACTTCTGCATTCCTTCAATATCTTTATAAAAAGTTTGTATAGCAGTATAGTAAGCGGCATTATTAGTTACGGGCCCTACCGCTCCAGCATCCTTACTTTCATATAAACACCGAATTAAGTTGCTTAGCCAATTTTCAGTTACGACCACATCATTATTCAATAATAGAATATTGTCACCTTTTGCCTCTTTAATTCCCTGATTGCATCCCTTTGGAAAACCCATATTCTCCGCATTTTCCACTAGCATAATATCCGATTGTTTTTGTAACCATTCTACAGTACCATCTGTTGATGCATTATCCACAACTATTAACTCATACTCTTGTTCCACTGTATAAGTTCTAATACTTTGGATGCATTCTTTTGTATATTGTAATTGATTATGAGTCAATATAATTATACTTGTGAGCATGAATCAAACTCCTCTCAGCAGCCAAAATGATTATCTAGTATTATTAAATATTATTTTTCCGATAAACTATCAAAATATTTTCTATTATATTCAATGCTTGGATTATTAGGTATGAACTGTGCAGCTTGTTCGTTATGATAAATTGCCTTTTCATATTCTTTTATTCGATCATAACAAATACATAGTTGAATATGCGGCAACCATGTATGACACTCTTCTCGGACAAACGGAGAATCCTTTGGTCGTGGCCCGTCAATTGCTGCATGGTACCAATATATCGCTTTAGAATATTCTCCTTGTTGCAAAAATACACGTCCTAAGTGGCAACAAAGTTCTCCTCTAGGCGTGTCATACGTAAATGATTGCAAACAAGACTGTATAGATTTTTTTAAGTCCCCCAATTCTAAATAACATTCGGCTCTTTTTAAACAAGCTTGAATGTTATCTTCAACCCAACCCTTTTCTTCATCTAAAAACCTAGAATACCCCTTAACAGCCTTATCAAATAATCTGTGATCCTTACATTCATTTGCATAATAGTACACATCGCGGGGGCTAAACTCTTTTCCACTCTCAAGATGTTTTTCATATATTTTCAAATTACGATTAGTATATGCTTTTTCTTTTTTATGACTTACCCCTACGTCACTATTTATAAGATTTCCATACACCTCTAAATATTCATGAACAAATCCATACCATTGAAAATTTCTACTTCTGTTGACTAATCGATATCTCCTTAAAGAATGTGTTGGATTTCCTTCTATATCAAAAGTTAAATAATATTTCATAGATACTGCATCCGCACTACGATCTAACGTATGTTTTAACTGCAACAATTTCTTTATATCTTCCGTATCTATTATGTCATCTGCGTCTAGCCAAAGAATATATTCTTTTGTAGCTTTAGAAAACGCAAAATTTCGTGCCGCTGAAAAATCTTCAATCCATTGAAAATCATAAACTTTCGCGTCGTACTTCTTCACAATTTCTTTTGTACCATCTGTTGAACCTGTATCTACAATAATAATTTCATCCACAACACTTTTAACCGATTCTAAGCATTTTGATATAGTTTGTTCTTCATCTTTTACAATCATGCATAAACTAATAGTAATGGAGTTTTCCATCATATCCCCCCTATCCTTTTGATGTATATGTTTGGAGAGAAATTTATATTTCTTTTGCTTCAAAATTGAGTTTTCATTTTACAAAAGAAACATAATGAGGCGGTGCAGTGAAATTGGATAGGGGAATTTCACTCGAAGATTGCAAATCAATGAAAAAAACCGAAGCCTGAACAAGACTTCGGTTCTTTATATAGAGAATACATAATTTCGATTCCTTTTTACTCCGCACCTTCCGCGGTCGCAATATCATTCTCTAAGTTTTCTCTTGATAATTCCGCCGCCATAAAATCAGCTGTTTCAGGAAGTGCTAAATGCATATGAGCTTTTTGACAAATTTGGATCGTACAGTTTTCTACAACATAGTCGAAAACATGTCCGCCACCGCTTCTTTCATCATCAATATAATGTAAGTGGAAACCAGCTACACCAATACCTTGCGCGTAATCTGGTGTCCAAAATCCAGCTAGCGTACCTTCTGTATCTTTAAATGAAAAGATCGGTTGTGATTTCGTCACTTCAACGAGCGGCGTATACGGTTTTTCTTGTCTTGGAACAGTTCTCGTTCTTACTTCACGGAACGTTCCATCCATTCGAATACCATAAAATAAGTTTTTACTTGGCATTAACTCATGTAATAATGCTTCCACTTCTTCACGATTCATCGGACGCTCTACCGTATAACTCATTTCTTTTTCAAAAAACGTTACAGTCGCAAACGGTGTTGTTTCTTCCGGTTCTACTTTTTCCGCTGAACCGTCTGAACGTAAATGATAAAACTCATTATCAAACGCAATCATTTCACCATCTAATTGATCAAATGTACCGATGCCAAAATCACCACGTTCTTTCAGTTCCTCAAAGTTAATAACACCATCGTATATACCATCTAATAGCGCAAGCATTGTAGATGTTTGATATACTTCATTACTCATTTTCGTTCTTTTTGCATCAATATCAATTAATTGCGCAACAATCATCTCACTCATGCCCCCATCAGTTTAATTGGTTTGGTAATAATTTTTCGCTTAATTTAATGTTGTCACGGTAGTCAATTGGAATATCAATAATGACAGGACCTTCTGCTTCTAACGCTTCTCTCAATACACCTTCTAATTCGTCTGGTGTATTGACACGAAGACCTATTGCTCCGAAACTTTCTGCATATTTCACAAGATCAACATCGCCAAACTCTGTAGCTGATGTTCTACCGTATTTCATCATTTGTTGGAACGCAACCATATCATATGTACCATCTCTCCAAACGAGATGGACAACAGGCGCATTTAAACGTACCGCTGTTTCTAATTCCATCGAAGAGAATAAGAAACCACCATCACCTGACACGGAAACAACTTTCTTGCCCGGTTCAACTAAAGTAGCTGCAATTGCCCAAGGAAGTGCAACACCTAACGTTTGCATACCGTTACTAAATAATAGTCTACGTGGTTCATAAGAACGGAAACATCTTGCCATCCAAATAGAATGGGAACCGATGTCGCATGTAACGGTTGTATCGTCACTAATTAAAGAACGAAGTGTACGAATGACTTGAAGTGGATGCGTAACACCTTCTGAAGCACGATTTGGAACTTCTGCTTGCTCTGATAATTTCGAGCGTAATCGTTCTAAAACTGCTTCTGATTTCGTATTTAATACAAGCTTCGGTAATTTCTCCGCAATGCTATTTACAGTTAAAGCGATATCGCCAATTAATTCACGCTCTGGTTGGTAATCATGGTCGATATCTGCTTGGTGATCATCAAGGTGAATAATTGTTCTATCGCCAAGTTTATTCCAGAATTTCGGATCATACTCAATTGGGTCATAACCGATCGAAATAACAAGGTCTGCTTCTTCTAGTAAAATATCACCTGGTTGGTTACGGAATAATCCAACACGGCCGAAGAAATGATCTTCTAACTCACGCGAAATTGCACCAGCTGCTTGATATGTTTCAACAACAGGAAGTTCTGTACCAGCAATTAACTCACGAACTGCTTTCGTTACTTCATTGGTGCTTGCTCTCATACCGAGTAAAATAACTGGTAATTTCGCTGATTTTATTTTTTCTACTACATATGTAATTTCATTTGTGGGAGCGATTCCAAGCTGTGGCTTAGAAAGCGCACCTATAGATTCTACTGTCGTTTCCGCAGTCATAACGTCTTGCGGAAGACTTACAAGTGTTGCTCCTGGATTTGTAGAAGTAGCACTTCGAAATGCATTAGTAAGTGCTTCTGGTACATTATCAGGATGCTCGACTTCTACGCTATATTTAGTGATTGGTTCGAATAATGCAGCATTATCCATAGATTGATGCGTACGTTTTAATCGATCTGTACGCGGAACTGCACCAGCTAAAGCAACAACGGGATCACTCTCCGCATTCGCAGTAACAAGACCTGTCGCTAAATTTGATGTCCCTGGTCCTGAAGTTACAAGACATACGCCCGGTTTCCCTGTTAATCTACCAATAGCAGCTGCCATAAATGCTGCATTTTGTTCATGACGACAAACAATTAACTCTGGTCCTCTTTCTTGCAGTACATCAAATACAGAGTCAATCTTCGCTCCTGGAATACCGAAAACATGTGTAACACCTTGTTTAATTAAACAATCAACAACAAGATCTGCTCCTTTTGTTTTTGTTTTCACGTCGTTTGCTTTTACACCTGTACTCAAACTAATCATCCCTTTATTTCATAATGTGTGTAATAAAGATTTTTAATTTCACCTAGTTAATTAATGTGGTGAAGTATTGTTTATCATTATATTACAAATGCATTATTTTTCCAACGATATAAATTTGACAGTATTTTGACAACCTCTAAGGAATGCGCTTACAAACCTTTGTTTATCCTAAAATAACATTTTTATATCTCCTCTAAAAATGCACGAAAAAATTCCATCTAATCACAGTATTAATAAGATTATAGTACCTTGCAAAGAACATTACTAAATGATATATTTGTAAATATTGGAATACCCAATAATTGGAACGCACCTTATAATTCGTATCCCCCTTTTCAAAAGATAGGATTCTCAGCTGTAATTCATCATTTTATAAAGGAAAGTGATTGTTATGAAGAAAAATGAATTTTTGGAACAACTTAGTTCTTCCCTGCGGAATATGCCTAATGTAGAAAAGAAAGATATTATCTCAGAGTACGAAACTCATTTTATCAGTGGTAAACAAGATGGGAAATGTGAAGAAGAAATTGCTAGAAAACTAGGAAACCCTAAAACGATCGCGAAAGAGCTTAATGTCTCCTATACAATACATAACGCTGATAATAAACGAAGCTTTAAAAATATGATAACCGCACTATTTTCTGTTATGAGTTTAAGTGTTTTAAACTTTACCTTTATCATTATCGCCTTTTTCGTACTACTCTTTTTATTACCGATTCTTCTAGCACTTATCATTGCTACTCCACTATTAATCATCTCACCTATTTTATTAATAGGGTTAGGATTTTTTAAAGGGTTTCATCAAATCAGTTATTCCGATGTTTACAATGTGTTCATCGCTTTTTGCAGCGGTTTACTCATATCCGTCATATCTTACCAAATGGTAAAACATCTATACGCAACTTTAGTAAAGTATTTGAAATGGAATATAGCTATTTTACAAAGATAATAATGAATATAAAAGGAGATTAAAATGAAGAAGTATACTTTATATCTACTCATGTTACTTACAATTTTATTTCTATCAGCTTGTTCAAACAGTGCACAACCTAAGGAAGAAAACGATGTGCAATCTATTAAAGATGTAACGATAAAAATTCCAGAAACTATATTCACTTCCTCAAAAAAGAATGAAACGATTAACGAAGACGAAATGAAACAAAATATAAAAATTTATTTAGATTATAGCGGAGAGTTAGACGAAAACATCGTTCCACTTTCATCATCTATGTCTGACGAGAATGTCACGGAATCCGACCGAGAGAAATTAAAGCAACTAGTAGATTTAGCGCAACAAAATGATGCGAATTTCCATGATTTTATTAGTAACAATACGATCCCTGATGATTACAAAAAACCTTCGAAAGAAATGTATGAATTCATTTCAGCATCTACGGCACTTTCAGTAGAACTAGAGCACGAATTAGACAAAATCGCGCAAGATGGTAACTTATTCAAAACCGATTTTTCTTTTACAAAACGCTTTGAGAAAGTTAATGGTAGGAAGCAAAAAGAAATTGAAAAGTTTTTGAAAGAAAAAAATATTAGAACTGAGTATTTCAACAAGTAATTATATATGTAAAAGAGAAATTGAAAGATACATCATATATCCCCTTCAAAACAGTCACTAACACATGGCTATTTTGAAAGGGTTTTTTTTGTGGAAGGACTATCAAATTTCCTACACAAAAAAAACGCCCCCATACTAGGAGCGTCTTCTATCATTACGCTTGTTGCGCGCTATATAATTCTTCAAGTGGCTTCATGATGATTTTGTTAACGTCAGTGATAACGATGTTTAAACGTTGCTCAGTTTCCATTAACTTTGTAATTTTTGCATCTTGTTGAATGCGAGCTACAACTTCTTGTGCTTTTTGGTTGTCTTCTTCAGTTATTTCTTGGCCTTGCATCATTTTTTGTTGTAAGCCAAGTTGCATCGCGCGGAACTCTTCGAATAAGTTCTTTGACTCTGCATCTCCTTGTACTGCTGCGTAGCTTGCTTTTAGTGTTTGGAAATCTTCGTTTTCAGCGATTGTTTTTTGTAATTCATATGCAACATCATGAATGTTTTTTGTCATTTTATTTTTCCTCCTTTAGAAGGCTAGCGCTTTTCGCTCGCACTGCCTTTTAAGTGCATTTACATACGCACCTCTTCCTACCATATCAAACTATGCAAGAGATGGGAAGAAATTTCACTTTTATTTCTATGCACCCATCTTTATTACTTAAGGAACAAGAGTAACAACCCTTGAATAAATCCAATTGTTCCTCCTAATAACGCCCCTAAATATGTAATCATTTTTAACTCATTTTTTGTAATGGACAATACGAGATCTTCTAGTCTCTCTGTTGAAAATGTAGATACTTCCTGCTGGACAATTTCCGCAAGCTGTAGATTTCCCAATATACTTCCCACATTTTCTGTCCCCCACTTCAAGCCTTTCTCTACTGCGCTAGGGACCACTTTTTCAACGATTGTTTCTCGAACTGGCTCACATACTTGCTGAACAGACTGATTTAAAAATCTACTCACTGTTTCCTCTACTTTAACCGCTGACAATATGGAGTTCACAATCATTTCTTTCTCTACGAACGTTTCTAATTCTTTTACGTCTCTTCCTTTTAACTTTTCCCACTCTTTTTGCAGTACATCAGTTAACAGACGCTCTGTTCCATCTTGTCCTAAAAACTTAATGACTTCCGGCTGCACGCGATCAACTAAACTTACATTCCCTAAAAACATACCAACTAAGTTAAGCAGCGTTCCCCTGGAAGCGAAAAAGTCATCAATCATTTTTGAAAGGCGTTCCTTTCCTTCTTCACTTTCCAAAAAGCTAATTCCTCTTTTTAAAATAAAAGATGCTACATTCGGAATCGCATTCTCTACTTTTTCATGAACAGAATGAGGTAACGCCTGTTCCCATGTATATGTATAGTACTCTGCTAAAAATGCATGAATTTTTTCTGTAATAACATGTTCGATTTTCCCGATCGCCTCTTCTTCTACATGTTCTAAATTCCATTTTTCTAACATATCCCGTAACGACTGTTCATTTGTAATTACTTTATCAACTTCCACTCGTGTCCAGCGAATTAAACTGGTTTGAAACTCTTTATTTGTTAGTTTTTTTCCGATTCCTTCTGGTGTTAACAAATGGTCTACAACCATTTTACCTAATTGAACAGCAAGCTCATCGCGGCGTTTCGGAATTAACCCTGGCGTAAATGGAACTTGAAACTTCCCAATATAAATCGGACGATGAGGACGAAATAACATTTTTATCGCTAAATGATTTGTGTATCCTCCAATAATTGCCCCGAGCCCTGTCGTTATTAACATATTTAACCATATATTCATCACAATCAACCTTTCACTTCTCCAAAACTATAGCATATCATCATACGGACAAAAGTATAATGGTATAAAAACGTATTTGCAATATATAGCTTCGCCTATAATGCAAACATCTTATTACTAAAGGAGTGATTTCGTTGGTTCTTGGTCTTTTAACTTCCGGGCTCCATCACGAGCAAACGTATTACACCGAAATCGCTAAGCGAGCTCGTCTTTATCATAACGTCGTTGCCCAATTCACACCGTTTAGCATTGATTCAAAGACAGATCTTGTTTCTGGTCTTATTTACGATACAGATACAGGAAATTGGATAGATCAAACCTTTCCCATTCCTTCATATATATATGATCGTTGTCATTTCAAAGAGGATGAGGAATTCCAACAAGCAAATGCGATTATTCATTCATTACACAAACGTTCTTCCACTACTTTTTTAAACAACACACTTATTAACCCAAGCGATTTACACAATCTTTTTCTTACTAATAAACGTCTTTCCCCTTACGTACCAAAAATAATAAAAGGAACAGTACAAGGAATTTTTAAATTACTACTAGAAACAAGAGATATTATTATAAGACCAATCAATATACACTCCAATGAAAATTTATATCGGGCCACTTACAAAAATAAAACATTTCATATCGATACAATAAATGAACAACATCATACTTCTACTCAATTCAAACGAACAGATAAATTTATATCATGGTGCAAATCGAACATACACTCATTCCGTTATATGATTCATCCAATGTTACAACCTCCAAATCAACTATCATATCCGATTCATATTCGAACCATTATGCAAAAAAATAAAGAACAGAATTGGCAAGTGCTCGGTCAATTTATACAAAAATCTTCATTCCCAGCACAATTTTTACTTTCAGCAACAGAACGTTCTATGTTACATCCATTTTCTAAAATTAAATATTTACTTTCTCCAACTGGCGTTCAATTATTAAAAGATGCTTTACATGATGTTGTAAATGAAGTGTTTAAAACACTCGATCAGTCCTATTCTTCATTATTTGAACTAGAGCTTTCTACCATTATGGATCAAAAAGGTGCCATTTGGCTTATGTACGTCAATACGATGCCTTCTTACGATGTTTATACTAGGTACAACGACGAACTGGCTGAACAAATTTTTCATGGTCCATTAAAGTTTAGCCGATTTACACCATAATGAAAGGAGGAAATCCCTGTTGAAAGAGCACATATATACATTAAGTATTTCAGATGAGCATCCAAATAGTATTACTTTACCTTACGTTTTTTCTATTACACCACCAATTACATCCTTTTTCTTTGGCTTACGTTATATTACATGTGAGAATATTAAAATTCATTATTCATTCACGCGAGAAATTATTATTGGCGAACAGATTGCAGCCGATCTTTTACTACCGCATTCAGCAACAATCCATGCCTTCTTACACAATCAAACCATTGTTTTCGGCCCATTAATCGGGATTTTCACAACTGGCTTTAACGATGATTCTAATTCTCCTTTAGGAAGTCGTTCCATCTCTCTCAGTGAGTTATTAACACCACCATTCACATTGCAGCCATTTGTATTTGTCTTTGGCATTCAACATATAAACTGGGAAGAGGAAACAATTGAAGGGTACTTCTTTCAAGAAGGAAAATGGGTAAAAAACAAAGTCCCTTTACCAAATGTCATTTACGACCGATTACCAAATCGGCAAGCAGAAAATTACAAACCTATCGTAAGAGCAAAAAAACGTTTAGAAAGCGACTATGCGATTCCGTGGTTTAATCCGGGATTTTTCAATAAATGGGAAGTGCATCAACTTTTAATGAAAGAAGATTCAATTAAACCATTCTTACCAAATACAGAAGTATTTCAACATTTTGAACAAGTAGAACGACTTCTCGGTACGCATAAGTACATTTATATGAAACCAATACACGGTAGCTTCGGAAGAAATATTCATCAAATACTCTATTCTCAAACTGATAATTGCTACTATTGTCGTTACCGTGAAAATGAACAAAACAAACTAAGAAAGTATCAATCATTAGAAGCCCTTCTTAACCATGTGTTAAAAGGACATGATTTAAAAAAGTTTATCGTACAACAAGGTATCTCACTGCTTCGCTTCGAAGGGCAACCCGTCGATTTTCGCATTCATACAAATAAAAACCATTTTGGTAATTGGGTAGTCAGTGCAATCGTCGCTAAAATCGCCGGCAAAGGTAGCTTAACAACTCATGTAAATAGCGGCGGTGATACGAAATTACTTCAGGAACTATTTCCTGATTCAACAAAGCAAGTTCAAATTGAAAATAAACTAAAACAAACAGCCTTACAAATCAGTTATGCACTTGATGGGCAAGTAACCGGGAACATCGGAGAAATTGGTTTTGACATTGGTTTAGACACCACGGAAAACCCGTGGCTATTTGAAGCAAATTCTAAACCGGGGCGAACTGTATTCCAAGATGAAAAGTTAAAAGAACAAAGTGAACTTACGCGCCAATTATTTTATGAATATGCCATCTATTTAACTGAACACTCTTTGCGCGACAAGAAAGAAAAAATGTCACAAATAAAATCAGATCCTTCGTCACATACCGAAAACATCCCTTCCCCTATGATTAACTCACAAATACAAAAACAAAAACTTCCACCTCCTTCATAAGGTGGAAGTTTTTTATTTAAACGAGCTTCACTACAACTTCTGTTTCCACATTACATACTCTGCAATAAAAAACATGATTGCAATACTCCTGTGAATTATTATGTGTTAAACCGTCTACTGCACTTAATAATTCTTGATCCATATATGCACTGTAATCGTCTATGTAATCTACAGTTTTCCCATAATCTTGGAGTATACCTTGGCAATTTTGACAAGAATATGTTTGTGATTCTAGCGCGTTGCAAAGCGGGCAAATTCCCATCATGATTCCTCCATACGTTATCGTTTAAAAACAATTAAAAAGCCCTTTTTTTAGATTGAAGAGAGCATCTAGCCGTGCATAGACGCGGTCAGTTCCTTTTTCTGCCCCATCCTGGGTTAAAACAGAACTATGTAGTTGCTCCCGATTTAATTTTCATTTTACTAAACTGGAATTTGTCTCACTTTAACAAATCATAAGTTAAGTAAGCCAAGCTGGTTATACAAGGAAAAAAACGCATATGATTTCGCTCTTAGTTTAGCCTTCTTTCTTAAAAATACAACGATTACTCTTATTTCATAATTTACGAAATGATGAAATATTTTTTACAAAATTTACAAATTATTTTGTTGTATATCTTTCTAGGTAACATCCATACTATGAGTACAAACTTAATTACCGATGGATTAGCGCCAAACGGGGCGATAATCTGGTTCAAATCCAGCTAGTCCAACCAAAAAAATTTTTATAACTCTAAGGAGGATATATTCCTATGGCAAACCAAAGTTCTTACAATCAATTAGTAGTACCAGGTGCAACAGCAGCAATCGATCAAATGAAGTACGAAATCGCTCAAGAATTTGGTGTACAATTAGGAGCAGATTCTACGGCTCGCGCTAACGGTTCTGTTGGTGGAGAAATTACAAAACGTCTAGTTGCAATGGCTGAGCAAAGCCTTGGCGGATTCCAAAAATAAATATATATGGCAAAAAGGTCTCAAGGCATATGCCTTGAGACCTTCCTTAATTTATTGCAACATTTGTAAAAACTTCTTCGTTCGTTCTTCTTTTGGATTTGTAAATACATCTTCCGGTGTACCTTGTTCGACAACGACACCGCCATCCATGAAAATAACACGGTTCGCAATTTGATGAGCAAAGCGCATTTCATGCGTTACAATGACCATCGTCATTCCTTCTTTAGCAAGTTCTTTCATAACCTTTAAAACTTCTTGGACTAGCTCAGGATCAAGTGCTGACGTTGGCTCATCAAATAGTAAAACTTCCGGCTCCATCGCAAGCGCACGAGCGATTCCAACGCGCTGTTGTTGTCCACCTGATAATTGGAACGGATATAAGTCTACTTTATCCGCAAGACCAACTTTTTCAAGGAAATAGTTTGCTTTTTTCTTCGCTTCTTCTTTCCCCATCTTTTTCACTGTAACGAGCCCTTCCATTACATTGTGAATTGCTGTTAAATGAGGAAATAGATTATGGTGTTGGAATACCATACCTGTTTGCGTACGAAGATTTACAATATCTTTCTTCGATACTTTTTGAGAGAAATCGAGCTCTTTATTGCCGATGCGAATGTTACCAGCGTTCGGCGTTTCTAACACGTTGAGACAACGTAAGAATGTCGTTTTACCAGATCCAGATGGCCCGATAATAACAACCACTTCGCCCTTCTCAACTGATAGGTCTATATGTTTTAATACGGTATTATCTCCGAAACTTTTTTGTAAATGTTGAATTGAAATCATAAAAACAAAAACTCCTTTTATGAAAGGGTTATTTTAGAGTATAACGTTCTGAACGTTTTTCTAATATTTGTTGCACGATAGATAATAAGAAGCAAATTACCCAATAAATTAGACCTGCTTCAAAATAAACAATTAAAAACTCATAGTTCATTGCCGCAATTTCCTGCGCTTTTCGGAACATTTCTGTTACTAAAATTAACGACGCTAATGACGTATCCTTCACTAAACTAATAAATGTATTAGAAAGCGGCGGAATTGATACGCGTGTTGCTTGTGGTAAAATAACACGTTTTAATGCTTGCGGGTATGTCATCCCAATTGTGTAAGCTGCTTCCCACTGTCCTTTCGGGATTGAAAGGATAGAAGCACGAATAATTTCAGATGCATATGCACCTACATTTAATGAAAATCCAATAACTGCTGCTGTATATGGCTCAACCTCAATATTAAGAGTTGGAAGACCATAGAAAATAATAAATAACTGTACAAGAAGTGGCGTTCCGCGAATGATAGATACATAGATACGAGCAATCCATTGTAAAATACGACTACCTGAAATACGTGCGAGCGCTGTTAACGTCGCAAGTATAATACCGATAATAAATGTAATAAGCGTTAACGGAATTGTCGTAAAGACAGCTTCCTTCAGCATAGGCGCGAAGGAAGTCTGCATAATATCTATCCAAGTAGACAATCGATCTGACATCAATGCGCTACTTAGATACATTTTCACCGAACCATTTTTTCGTTATTTTATCGTACGTACCATCTTTTTTCATATCCTCTAACGCTTTATTTACTTCTTGTACAAGTTTGTCGCTACCTTTACGGAATAAGAATCCACTTTGTGACGCTTCTTTTTCTGTATCTACAATTTTAATTTTTGCATCTTTTTTCGTTTCTAAATAGTTTAACACTGATAATTTATCATTGATTGTGAAATCAACGCGGCCAGAACTTAATAATTCTGCTGCTTGGCTAAATCCTTCTACACCTGTGATTTCCGCACCATTTTTCTTAGCAATATCTGCGTAGTTACTTGTTAAAGATTGTGCTGCTTTTAATCCTTTTACGTCAGCAAATGTAGCAGGTTTATCTTTATCTTTCGCAATAACTAATGCTGCTGAAGAAGAAATATATGGACTAGAGAAGTCATATTTCTTTTGGCGATCTTCACGAATACCAACTTCGTTCGCAACCATGTCGAAACGTTTTGCATCTATTCCTGCAAGTAAGCTATCCCATTGTGTTTCTTTAAATACAGGCTTTACACCTAAACGTTTTGCAACTTCTTCTGCTAATTCAACGTCAAACCCAGTTAATTTATCGTTTGTATCGTGGAACGTAAATGGTGGATATGTACCTTCTGTACCAATTACAAGCTCACCGCTTTGTTTTATCTTCTGTAATGCATCTTGATTAGCTGTATCTTTTTTCTCTTCTTTACCGCAGCCCGCTACAATCCCAATCGCTAATGTAGTTACTGCAAGCACTGAAAATAATTTTTTCATGATAGTAGTCCTCCAAGTATTCTGATAGGAATTTAAAAACTATATTGATTGTATGCAATTTCGAACAATTTTTCAATGAAAATGTTCTTATTTAGTTTAACCTTTTTCTTCATAATCAAACAAAATGGAAAAATAGCGCTACATACAAAAAATAAGTAACATTTTTTAATATAGCATTTATAAAGAAAAAGGTAAAACAATACCTACTTATTTATAAGTTTTTCAGCCGGTGAAATATATTAACTTCTAAGCGGACAATCCTATCAAAAAAGAACTTGCGAAAATCGCAAGTTCTTCTAAAAATTAAGCACTCTGGTTTCCTTCCATTTGCGTTTTATACATATCGTAATAACGCCCGCGCTTTTTCATTAATTCATCATGGGAACCTTTTTCCAAAATCGTTCCTCTATCAAGCACAATAATTTGATCAGCGCTCTTAATTGTTGAAAGACGATGAGCGATAATAAACGTCGTTCGTCCTTTTTTCACAACTTCTAGCGCTTGTTGAATCATCGCTTCTGTTTCTGTATCAATACTGGAAGTCGCTTCATCTAAAATTAAAATAGCAGGATCAAAAGCAAGTGCCCTAGCAAACGATATAAGCTGACGTTCTCCGGTTGAAAGTGTACTTCCTTTCTCCGTAATTTTTTCATCTATATTGTTCGCAAACCTTTCCGCACCAACATCACGTAACGCCTTTACGATGCGATCTTTTGAAATTTTTTCATTTTCTAAGCTTACATTGGATGCCACTGTCCCGCTAAATAAAAACGGATCTTGCAATACAATTCCCATATGTTCACGTGTTGCTTGTTTCGGCATCTCTGTTACATCGTGACCATCAATCGTAAGCTTCCCTTTTTGAAATTCATAAAACTGAAAGAGCACATTCATAATGGAACTTTTTCCTGATCCAGTATGACCGACAAGTGCCACTGTCTCCCCTTGTTTCGCTTCAAAAGAAATATTTTTTAATACTTCATCTTTTCCATTGTAAGAAAACGAAACATTATCGAATTTCACATTTCCGGTTAAGCGAGGCATACGTTCTTCTTCTACTGCCTCTCCCTTTTCCTCTAGCAATTCAAAGACGCGCTCTGATGCAACACGCGATTGCTCTAAGTTAGCAAGTTGGTTCACCATGTTCGTAATTGGCGAGAACAATCTCGTTAAGTAATCGACGAAAGCATACAGTATCCCTAGAGAAAGGAGGCCAGAAGCACTTAATGAAGCACCACCGAAATACCAAATTACACCTGTAAAAGCGATGTTTCTTAATACAGACACTAAATTATGCGAAGTTGCTGCATTTAAATTTAAAATTTTATTTTGATATTTAAAATAATCACCATTTAACTCTTCAAATTCCTTCTTCGTTTCATGTTCTTGACGAAATGCTTGAATAATTGGCATCCCTTGAATTGATTCATTCACTGTTCCGTTAATATCCGATAAACGCGAACGCATTTTATGATTGTATACAGACGCATACTTTCTATACATAATCGCCCAAACAATTAAAATTGGGATGATGAGTAAGCATAGTGCCGCCAGTTTTACATCAAGTAAAAATAGCGCAGCGAAAATCCCGATAATATAGATGATACTAGAGACGAATGTCGCAAGCACTGTTACATATAAATCACGAATCGCTTCTGTATCATTCGTTACACGCGATACAATTTTCCCTGCTGGTAAATGGTCAAAATAACGAATTGGCAACGTTTGAATATGGGAAAAGACGTCTTCCCTCATAATTTGAATAATTTTGTTTGCCGCCTTCTGTAAGAAGAACTGCTTTCCGTATGCAAATAATGATACGACTACTAATAAAGCGAAATATCCACCGCCAAGTAGTAATAACCTATTTATTTCTGGTTTATAAAACGCAAATACTTCTTCTTTCGTTAAGGCTTTCGATTTATACACTTGCACTGCCTTACCACTTTGCACTGTAAGCACATCACCCTTAACAGAACGAGTTCCTTCAAGCGTTATTTTATTCGGTACAAAATAGTACTGAAAACCAACTTGAATCACTCGGACTTCTTTCCCTTTTTGCTCACCTTGTTCAAAGCGATCACTTCGCTTATAAAAGGCGCCATTATATGAAACAGCATCCTCACTCTTTTCTGTTTCATACCAGGGTCTCTCTATTCCAACGATATGCTCATCGATCATCGTTTTTGCGACGAAAGGACCCGCGAGTTCTGCAATAACGAAAACAAATAGCATCGCCATCGCTGCAAAAATCGGCCCTTTTACTTTCATCGCGTATTGAAACAATCGTTTTGAAACACTCATATTTTCACCCCACTATCCGTACTTTCACTTTCACCTTGTTGTCTTTCGAACTGCTCTGCATACCAGCCCCCATTTCGAACGAGCGCTTCATGCGAGCCTTCTTCAATAACCTCACCGTTATCCATAACGAGAATCCAATCAGCATGCTGCACTGCTGACAAACGATGCGTCGTTATAATCGTCGTCTTCCCGCTTCTTTCTGTTCGTATGTTTTCAATAATTGCCGCTTCAGTACGAGCATCAACAGCTGATAAAGAATCGTCCAAAATTAAAATTTCCGGATTTTGAATAACAGCCCTCGCAATCGAAATCCTTTGCTTTTGCCCACCTGATAAAGAAACTCCTTTCTCTCCAACAAGCGTTTCTAAACCTTCCGGTAAAAACTCTAAATCCTTTTTAAACGCAGCTATTTCAATCGCTTTTTCAAGTTCTTCTTCAGTCGCTTCTCTGTTTCCGAATAAAATATTTTCCTTCGCTGTTTTTGAGAACAAAATGTGTTCCTGAGGTACATACCCAATCCAGCCAAGTACGTTATCATTCGTAATTTTATCTAGCTTCACATCAGAAACCGCAATATCCCCTTCCCCAAGTGGATATTGACGAAGAAACTGACGAACGAGCGTCGTTTTCCCGCTTCCTGTTTTCCCAACAACGCCAAGTGTCTCTCCTTGTTTTAATGAGAACGAAACATTTTTTAAATTTGTTTCAATTGATGAAGGATATGAAAAAGTAACATTATCAAATTCAATGTAATCTGGCTCTTGTACAACCTTTGGATCTTTCGGATTCTTTACATCCGGTTCATAAGCTAACGTTTCATTTACACGGTCGAGCGACGCATTTCCTCTTTGCATAACATTAATCAATTCACCAATTGCAAACATCGGCCAAATCATCATCCCTAAATAGACGTTAAAAGAAACGAGCTCACCAAGTGTCACCTTTGATTGGAATACGAGATATGCACCGTACACTAAACCAATTAAATAACTAAGACCGACGAGCATTTTTACAGTTGGCTGGAATAATGCATCGATTCTTGCTACTCTCATATTTTTCTCGTATACGTCATCTCCTAAATGATGAAACCTTTCTTGATCAGCATTCTCCTGTACATACGCACGAATAACGCGTACACCCGCAATTGATTCAAGTACTTTATCGTTCATATCCCCGAACGCATCTTGCGCGACTGTAAATCTTTCATGCAACTTCTTTCCGTATCTATTCATCGCATACGCCATAATCGGAAGCGGTATAAGCGCAGCAAATGTTAACTGCCAACTAATTGAAAAGCCCATCATACAAACGATTGTAAGCATATATAGACTAGAATCAACGAGCGTTAATATACCAAAACCAGCTGTCATGGAGATTGCTTTTAAATCATTTGTCGCTCTCGCCATTAAATCGCCAGTACGATTTTTTTGATAAAACGTCGGTGTCATCTTAAGTAAATGCCCCATAAATTTTGAACGCATCGTTTTCTCAAGTACGAACGCACCGCCAAATAGTTGGTGCTGCCAAATGAAAGTAAGTACATACCCAACAATCGTTACCCCAAGTAAAATAAGAATATATTGCATAATCGCCTCATTCGTTAAGGCTCCCGTTTTAATATTATCAATTGTAATTCCTAACACTTTCGGTGGAATTACCTCTATCACGTTTACAATTAAAAGTACCCCAATTGCAATACTATACCTTTTCCAATGCTCTCTAAAAAACCAGCTTAACTTTAGTAATACTGAAAACAATATAACCTCTCCTTTCTCGTTCCCGTTTGATTCACATTTCTTTATCCGCTATCCAAACCCATCACATTTACATTTCGTAAGCCATACAATTTCATCACATTTTTCCACCTTCCAAATTCTGATTTTTTATAGTAACAAGGAAAATAAACAAAAAAAAGCATACCGCCGCTTGACGATATGCAATAGAATGCATAAAAGCGTACGTTACGATATACGCAACGTACGCTTCTCATAAGACAAAAAGGTCCTATATATCCGCACGGGTTGCGTAATGATATGAATATTTTCCGCCATTTAATAGAGCTAAGCCCATTACATTTACGATTACAATCATTACGCACACCCCCTTCATTTATTTTCCATTTATAATCTTACAACTTTATTGAGTATTCTGTCAATTATTTTTTTCGCTTTAGAATAAAATAATCTTTTATCACAAAAAATAAAAGTGATGCATTCTGCTTATAATTCAGTTTGAAATAAGAGAATCTTCTGTAAGAAAGGGCATACAAAATAAAAAAATAGTAAGAAATCGTTTTCACAAACATTTCATTTGAAAAATATTATCAAACCACCTACAATCACCTTATACTCACTCTTACAAGTTGCTATTTTAGGAGGACTAATCATGACAACTAGCAATACGTACAAATTTTATTTAAACGGAGAATGGAGAGAAAGCTCTTCTGGTCAAACAATCGAAATTCCATCTCCATACTTACACGAAGTAATTGGGCAAGTACAAGCAATTACTCAAGGAGAAGTAGATGAAGCAATTGCATCTGCAAAAGAAGCTCAAAAATCATGGGCTGAAGCTTCTCTACAAGATCGCGCAAAATATTTATATAAATGGGCTGATGAGCTCGTAAATATGCAAGATGAAATTGCCGATATCATTATGAAAGAAGTCGGTAAAGGCTATAAAGATGCGCAAAAAGAAGTCGTTCGTACAGCTGACTTAATTCGTTACACAGTTGACGAAGCACTTCACATGCACGGTGAAAGCATGATGGGTGATAGCTTCCCTGGTGGATCTAAATCTAAACTTGCGATTATTCAGCGCGCACCACTTGGTGTTGTATTAGCAATTGCACCATTTAACTACCCAGTAAACTTATCTGCTGCAAAACTTGCACCAGCACTTATTATGGGTAACGCTGTTATCTTCAAACCAGCAACTCAAGGTGCAATTAGCGGTGTTAAAATGGTTGAAGCACTTCATAAAGCTGGCCTTCCAAAAGGTCTTGTAAACGTAGCTACAGGACGCGGTTCTGTAATTGGTGACTACTTAGTAGAACATCCTGGCGTAAATATGGTATCGTTCACAGGTGGTACAAATACAGGTAAACATTTAGCGAAAAAAGCTGCGATGATTCCACTTGTATTAGAACTTGGTGGTAAAGATCCTGGTATCGTTTGTGAAGATGCAGACTTACAAGAAGCTGCAAAGCATATCGTAAGCGGTGCATTCTCTTACTCAGGTCAACGTTGTACAGCTATTAAGCGTGTACTTGTACATGAAAATGTAGCAGACGAACTAGCTGGCTTATTAAAAGAGCAAGTAGCTGAACTATCAGTTGGATCTCCAGAACAAAACAGCACAATCGTTCCATTAATCGACGACAAATCTGCTGACTTCGTTCAAGGTTTAATTGACGATGCTGCTGAAAAAGGTGCAACAATCGTTATCGGTAACAAACGTGAGCGCAACCTAATTTATCCAACATTAATCGACAACGTAACAGAAGAAATGAAAGTTGCTTGGGAAGAGCCATTTGGCCCAATCCTTCCAATCATCCGTGTTTCTTCTGACGAACAAGCGATTGAAATTGCTAACAAATCAGAGTTCGGTCTGCAAGCAAGTGTCTTCACAAAAGACATTAACAAAGCATTTGCAATTGCTAACAAAATCGACACTGGTTCTGTTCAAATTAACGGACGCACAGAGCGCGGCCCTGACCACTTCCCATTCATCGGTGTAAAAGGTTCAGGTATGGGCGCACAAGGTATTCGTAAGAGCCTTGAGTCTATGACTCGTCAAAAAGTAACTGTATTAAACTTAGTTTAATCTTATATGTAGCAGCTGATCTAATATTTAGGTCAGCTGCTTTTTAGTTAAAATCCTCCGGGACTTAATAACAAATTCTTCTCTATAATCTGATTATTACTATATCCATTGACGTATAAAAATACATTTGTTACTCTTAAACATGTTAATTTAATACATAAATCCTCATTCGTATCTCGGTGAGGTAGAGGTTGCAGTCATTAAGAGTATCATTTCAGGAGATGTAGTGGCATTGATGAAGAAATGAGAAAGGAATGATTGCCGAAGTAAGTCGTGTCCACCATGCACGCTTGCTGGGTCTGCATTTAATAAGTGCAGAACTGTCACAAACGTTTCGTTTGTGGAGAGCTATCGAGAGGTATGTCGTGGGTTTCTTATAAGATAGAAAGCATGTAGCGGCAAATTACGTGCTTTTTTTGTTTTGTTTGGACCTTCTCTTCCTTATCAGGAAGACATACATATCTCCTCGCTTGACTTGGTTATACTAACTTTGGAGGTATTTTCTATGCAACAAAAAAAATGGGGCTTTTGGGTACTAACAGCTTTCGTTGTCGGTAACATGGTTGGCGCTGGTATTTTCATGGTGCCAAGTACGTTAGCACAAACAGCAAGCCCACTCGGTGTCACTTTAGCTTGGTTAACAACAGGGTTTGGTGTTTTAATGCTAGCTCTTGTTTTCGGTAATTTAGCAATTCGTCGTCCTGATTTAACGACAGGACCACAAAGTCATGCATATGCTTTATTCTCAACACCAAAAAGAAAGAAAATGGCTGGTTTCAGCATGGTATGGGGATATTGGGTTGCAAACTGGGCAAGTAACGTTGCCATTATTACATCTTTCGCGGGATATTTATCGCTCTTCTTCCCAATTATGAAAGATACACGACTACTATTTTCAATTGGCTCTTTCAATATAGAAGTTGGAAAACTAATTACATTTACTATTTGTTCCATCTTACTTTGGGGAACACATTTAATTTTAACAAACGGTGTAAGCGGAGCTGGGAAGCTAAACTTCTTAGCAACAACAACGAAAGTGACTGGATTCCTTCTATTCATCGTCGTTACGTTATTTGCGTTCGAAGCTTCAAAGTTTGGACAATGGTACACACCAATGATCGATAAAGAAGGCGTATCACACGGCCTCCTTTCACAAGTAAATTTAGCGGCTCTTACAACACTTTGGGCATTTATCGGGATTGAATCAGCCGTTCTTTTATCAAACCGAGCTACTTCTCCCAAAACGGTAAAACGGGCAACTGTTGCAGGATTACTTATCACAGTTGCAATTTATTTAGGAATTACAATTTTAACAATGGGTGTACTTCACGTTGATAAATTACAAGCTTCTGAACGTCCATTAGCAGATGCATTAAACGCTGCAATGGGTCACGGCGGCGGGAAACTTATGGCATTACTTGCTCTTACTTCCCTATTCGGTTCAATATTAGGCTGGATTTTATTAAGCTCAGAAGTACCTTATCAAGCAGCAAAAGAAGGTTTCTTCCCTTCCTTCTTCGCAAAAACGAATAAAAAAGGAAGTCCAATTCATTCACTACGATTAACAAACATTATGTCGCAAGTGTTCTTATTCTCAACATTATCAGGAACAATTGCGGAAGCTTATACATTCGTTATTACCGTATCAACACTGGCCTACCTCATTCCATATCTCGTTTCACCAATATTCCAGTTAAAACTAGTCGCAACTGGTGAAACATATAAGAATGAAATGGGTTCAAGAATTATGGATGGTGTAGTTGCAGTTATCGCACTTTGCTATGCACTATGGGTTATTAAAACCGGCGCATCCGATATAAAAACATTTCTTCTCGGAATTGGTTTATTCGGGATTGGCTTTGCCTTCTATCCATTAATGAATCGTGATCAGAAAAAAAATAAAGAAAAGAAAAACGAGCAAGTTGCGTAACGCAATTTGCTCGTTTTTTACTTTATAAAACATATATAATAGAAAAAAGAGGTGAAAAACATGTCAATCGAATCACTATGGAGCTCTCGCTTTCAACAACATATTCAAAATGCCATCACATACTTTGCACGTATGATTAACGGTTTACTATATAGCTTCATCTTCGTCTCATGTGTAGGTGCATATTATTACGCTAAGTTTCTTAAAACGGATCCTTCTAAAGGAATATCTTTATTACTCATCACGATCGTACTTACACTCATTGTAACGAGATGCCAAGTTCGCACATTTATTCAAAAACCGGACGCTGTCTATTTACTTGCATTAGAAGAGAAATTAACATCTTATTTTAAAAAATCTCTTCTATATAATTACATCATTCAGCTTTTCCCGCTTATATTTACGTTCCTTGTTATCGTACCGCTTGCCATGCAATCATTACAACTAACCGTACCTTTCTTATGTACAATCTTTATAATTTTAATGATTCTAAAGGGCTGGAACATATACATACATTGGATGTGGCGTGATAGTTATGAAAAAAGCATATGGTTTATCATTCGTATTGCTTGTAACGCCCTGATCATTTACATGCTGTTTTATACTGCAAATGTGATCGTGTTAGGCGGACTACTCTTACTTCTTGCTTTCCTGCTTCTATACACGAAGAAACAACCTACAAAACGAATACCGTGGGATTACATAATCGAACAAGAAGAAAAAATGGACGTTCGTTTCTATCAATTTGCTAGCATTTTCACCGATGTTCCGCAACTGAATAAGCAAGTAAATAAAAGAAAATGGCTTACAAATTGGATTGAACCTTTATTACATAAAAAACGAGCAACTTTCTTCTATTTACATACACTAGCATTTTTACGCGGTAATGATTATTTCGGTATATATATTCGCTTAGGGTTGATCGGTGCTTTCGCTCTATATTTCATTCCGAATATATATGTAAAAGGTGCTATCGCTTATATCGTCCTATATATGATTTCTATGCAGCTTCGTTCTCTGTGGAAATATTTTTCAGGAAATATTATTGTAGCATTATATCCAATTGATACTGAAAAACGAATGAATCAATTTCTCCGCTTAATTTTCATATTGCTAAGTATTCAACTCATTGTATTTTCAAGTGTTATACTCATTGCTACAGGGCAATTACTACATGCTTTAATTATTATGGTAATCGGAGTACTTTGGATAAAATTTATTATTGTTCCAAAAACAAAGAAACGAATTTCTTCATTTTAACGAAAAGAATTATCTTAAAAGCCAAGGAGAAAATAAATTATCTCCTTGGCTTTTTTATTTTTCTTCCTCAAACAAGAATCACTGAAACAACCGATATTTTATGATTTTTACATACAAAAACGATAATACATGTTTACGTCCTAATAAAAAGGGTAGTTATTAAATTAACAGGGCAAAGGAACTGGAGGGAATGAAAAAATATGAATTAAAGTTTCACTTTATAAAAGGCGTTGCTCAAGGACGATTCTGGAACCGATTATATAATATAAGGAGCTGATTGCAATGAGTAAAAAAATTGCTATTTTAATAACGGATTATTTCGAGGACACAGAATACACAGAGCCAGTAGAAGCTTTTAATCAAAAGGGATACGAATTAACAACTATTGAAATGGAAAAAGGTAAAAAGGTACACGGTAAACAAGGAAAAAGTGAAGTCGTAATTGATAAAAGTATTGATGATGTTTCTCCAGAGAACTTTGATGCCCTCTTTATACCAGGCGGATTTTCTCCAGATATACTTCGTGCAGATGAACGTTTTGTTCGCTTTAGCAAAGCATTTATGGATGCGAAAAAACCTGTTTTTGCTATTTGTCACGGCCCCCAATTACTCATCACTGCACAAGCACTTGAAGGACGCGATGTGACTGGATATAAATCCATTGAGGTCGATTTGAAAAATGCCGGTGGAAATTTTCATGATAAAGAAGTGGTTGTATGCCAAAATCAGCTAGTAACAAGTAGACAACCGGAGGACATCCCAATGTTTATTGAAGAATCATTGCATATATTAGGATAGTTATTATAGGTTAACCAAAGTAGCTAAATAACTACTTTGGTTAACCTTTTTATTTGTAAAAAACAAGATTAACACCATATGAAACATTTCTTCATCTTTAATGATTTTTTGAGACAGCCTCTTTTCTCGTCCCAAAATTTCTAATCACTTTTCATAGGCAGTTCTCATATAGTGAAAATGACTATACAATTCCTATCCATAAGTTAAATAATGATTTCGCACATATAAATAAAAAAGATAGGAGCTCTATTATGAACAACAATCCGCCTGCAACGCCCCAAAACAACTCAGAAGAAAATAGCCGTGACATTAAATTGCAAACATTACGAGTCATCGGACTCATCGTCCTTATTAGTGGTTATATCCTCGTCGCTCTCTCAGAAGTAGGTGAGCTGAAAACCTTATTAACAAACCCTAACGCCAATCCTGATTTAGCTGAAGTTGATCCGTTTTAAAAATTATATAAAAAGCGAGTCCCAGTATAACTGGTTCGCTTTTATATAGTTTCATCCAATCTGAGAAACATTTCCTTCATTCTGATACTTCTCTTTCCCTATCGCCTTCATAAATAATAAAATACTGCTCATACCAACGATGAAATATAGAGCGCTCATGCCCCAAGATGCAATAAACGAGCCTAGCATAACACCTAATGCCCCATTCATTTTTGCCACTTGAAAGACCATTCCGTTAATCGCCATATATGAACCTCTTGCCTCATCCGGCACCATATCCGCCATTATAGATTGACGAACCGGCACATACATCATCTCTCCTACAGTTTGGAAAAGCCCTGCAATTAATAAGATCCATAAACTATTGCTCGTTCCGAGTATTGTAAATCCAATTGTGTAAATGAATAAGCCTACATATTATGACTGTAATTATTGAATGACTTCTTCTAAATGGTTCTTCAAGTTCTCTAAATACTTCTCAACAGTAGGATTTTTCACCACATCATAACAAGCAAAACTCTTTAACGGACTCATACCAAGAAACTTCTGCACACGATGTAAATGACTAAGTGCTGATTCTAAACTTTCTCCTTCAAAGAACTTCGTCTTATCTCCGAATGCTTTTTCAGGTGCATTCCAAGTTGTAGAAAACATATACTGCTTCTCTTTTAATAAACCACCTGTTCCGTATTCATCTGCACCTTTAAAGAACAAACCGTATTCATACACTTCATCCATATACGTTTTAAATAATCCCGGTACACTAAACCAGTAAATAGGTGTTTGATAAATTACAACATCAGCCCATAAAAACTTTTCTTGCTCTTCCTTAATACTGTATCCATCTTGAATCGTTGTTGTTTTCACATGATGATTCTCACTTAATACAGTTACCATATAATCAACTAACGTTCTATTTAATCGTCCTTCTTTCGTACCGTATTTTTCATGCCCATTTATAATGAATATATTTTCCATCACTTTTCTCTCCCTTATTTTACTCTTCAGCTATTAAGCCGAGTTGCTGCTTCAGCGTAAGATTATCTTCTAAATGCCAATCTTCCGTTATCTTTCCGTCTTTCACATGCAAAATATCAATTGCAAAAAAATTGATTTTCTTATCATTATGAGTTCCTGTAAAAGAAAGACGAGCTGTTACTTTATCACCAACGACTAATAAATCTTCAATCTCGCAATGTATATCAGGAACGACTTTGCGAAAATTTTGTGCTGCAAGCTTTAATCCTTCAGTGCCTTGTGGTCGACCTTTCGGCAGTGTGTTATCGAAAAAATTTTCAGTAACCGTCTGCGGAATAAGTTCCTCTCTACCTGTATCCCAAAATGCATAAAAGCGCTGCGCTGCATGCACGATTTCTGTCGCTTCCTTTTTACTTAATGAAGGATCGATTGTCATTGTTTTTGGCTTCGGCATTTCCTTCAATAATTGGATTTCAGTTTTTTGCTCACCACTACATGCTACAAGCACAATACAAATGACAAAAAAACTAAGTAACATAAACAGCTTTTTCATAACCATGGAAATCACCTCCTCTTCATACAAACCCTTTGTATTTCTTATTTCTATTGTATATGCACTAACTTCCTTTATGGAAGTAGTGATATTTTTTTCATATAGTTACCAAAAAGATAGTTTTGTGATATGATAAGGCAAATTCATTAAAAAAATTTTTATGGAGGCTATTTCCATGAGCAATATAGATCCAGTTGTATTAACGAAAGGTTTACCTGGTATACCTTGTCCTATCGCTAAAACTCTTGACGTAATTAGTACAAAATGGACGTTTTTAATCATTCGCGATCTTCTTATCGAAGGAACATTAAGATTTAGCGATTTACAAAAATCAATGGACGGGATTAGTCCGAAAACATTATCACTTCGCCTAAAAGAATTGGAAGCACAAGGGATTATAACGAGAAAAGTATATCCAGAAGTTCCACCTCGCGTAGAGTACACGTTAACGGATAAAGGAAAGCAATTAGAGGGGATATTTATTGAATTAAAGCGGTTTGGATTAAGTTTATAAACGAAAAGCCCCTTACCATAAAAATAGTAAGAGGCTTTTCGTTATTCACTACATTACTTCGCAAAACTTTGAGCTAGCTGTTTCTCTCTCCACATAAATGTAATGCCGAGACCAACGATTAAAACAACACCTGAAAATGCATATGGATAATTAATGTTTATATCAAATAATATTCCGCCCATCGCTGGTCCTGCGATATTTCCTAAACTCGTATACGTTGAGTTCATACCAGCAACGAATCCTTGCTCTTTTCCAGCTGCTTTTGATAAAAACGTCGTTAAAGCTGGACGAAGCAAATCAAATGCTAGGAAAATAAAGCAAGTAACGAGAAGTACAATCCAATAATTAAAGACTACAGTTGAGACGAATGCTAATACTGCACCTACAATTAAACATATTTGAATTAATACTTTCTCACCGAACATGTCAACCAATTTGCCAAACATAAATACTTGCACAACTACCCCAAAGATGGAGCTAATCGTAATAATTGCAGCAATATCTTTCGGTGTGAAACCAAACTTATGATCAGAGAACAGGCTAAACACAGTTTCATATGCTGATAATCCAAATGCGAGTACAAATACAATAATAAATGCGATTGCATACATTGGATTTAATGATTTCTTTAAATCTCCGATAAAGCTGGATTCTTTCGTATTAGCAGAAATCTCTGCAAGTTCTTCTTTCGTTAACGGCTCTTTCAAAATAAATATAGAAATCACGCATGCAACAAAGGCAATCACTGCTGCCACAAAGAACGGCACACGTATACCGTATTCTGCAATAAACCCTCCAATTCCAGGCCCTATAATAAATCCGGTACTAATAGCGGCTGAAAGATAGCCCATCGCCTTTGGACGTTCTTGAATAGAAGTAATATCAGCAACATATGCCGTAACACCCGGCATAATAAACGCGGCACTAATTCCGCCTAACACCCTCGCTGCATAAAGCATCCACACATCTGTACCTAATCCAAAAAGAAGCTCTGAAACACCAAAAATAAATAATCCAATGATTATCATTTTCTTCCTACCGTAAATGTCGACCCAACGACCCGTAATAGGTGAAGTAATAAGCTGCGCCATTGCAAACACTGCAACGAGATAACCCATCGTCTTTCCTGTTAAATTCATATCATTCATAAAGGACGGCATAACCGGAATGATTAATCCAATCCCTAAAAAAGCGATAAATATATTACTCAAAAGAATGATCAATACCATCTTTTGTTCTTTTATCGGTTTCTTCAATTTTTAACACCTCTTCCCGTAGTTCCTCTCAAAAATAATGCCCAAGAAGCTTTTTCTTTATCCTGCTATTTGTGGGCTCATACTGAGTAAAGATGTCCCCACTCATTAGAATTTCACTCTATCCTTCCACACATACATAAACACAGGGTGAATGACTATCATTCAGTTTCCCGCAGAAATGAACCTACCTTTTCAGACAGGTTCATCTTACTACTTCTTTATATGTAGTGCATGTGTTAAAAAATCTAGTACTTCTGCCTTTTGTAGCTCGACTTGCTCATCATCTTTATGATCATATAAATAAACTTGTTCCGCTGCTGATTCAACAAGAGCGATAAATAACTTCGCTGTTCGCTCTGCGTGAACCGAATCACGAATTTCACCTGATTCTTTTGCCTCACTTAAAAAGTCACTTAGCCATATATAAAGAGGCTCATACACAGCTTCCCATTCTTTTATATGTTCAGTTGATGCAAGGCCCGCATACATTAATGCTTGTAGTTCACGATATTCAGCTATAAAGGTAAATACTGCATCTATTACTTGCTCAACTTTACTTGAAAAAGGTGAATCGTTCTGTACTTTTTCTTTCACTGCAAGTATCATCTTCTCAACCATCACTTCTGCTATTGCAGGCATAACAGATAACTTAGAAGGAAAATATAAATAGAAAGTTCCTTGTGCAATGCCAGCCAATTTCACGATATCAGAAATCTTCGTTTTTTCAACGCCCTTTTCCTGAAACACTTCAATAGCTGCATAGACAATTTTTTCTTTTTTATTCATCATCTAAACCCTTTCACACGCGTATTGAATGACTGTCACTCATTTTATAAAATAACTAGCTGTACTGTCAATCATCGTGCACTTTTCATAATAAAAATCTCCCAACAAATCGTTAGGAGATTTAACTTTAATATCCTTTTCTTATGAAAGAGCCTTTAATCCCGTAACTCCACATACGATAAGAGCTACACTAATCAAACGTGCCTTACTTTTCGATTCACCAAACAGAAACATATTTAATAAAACAGCTCCTGCTGTTCCAATGCCAATCCAAACCGCATAAGCTACACTTACTTGTAAGAACAAGAAAGATGTGTATAAGAATGCAAAGGAAGTTGCAAATCCACCTATATAAATCGCTCCATTTGTTAACGTCTTATCTTTACTATACATTTTAAGGCCTATCACACCGACTATTTCACTAATTGCAGCACAAAATACGAAAAACCAACCCATTTTTAAGCAGCTCCTTTCACAATTTCTTCCGCGGTTTCTTCTTTATTATCAGCCAATTTTAAACCGATAACGCCCGCTACAACCATCACGATAAAGAATAGTTTTCCTACACTGAAACTGCCGCCGAAAAGGAATACATCCATTAGGAAAGTACCTACCGTACCAGCTCCGGCAAACACAGCATATACAGTCCCTGTTGCAAGATGTTCGCACGCTTTCGATAGGAAGTAAAAATCAACAGCGATAACTCCTACAATAATGACCCAATGCCACCAAGTATGAGCTGTATTAAAACCAAACACCCAAAAGACTTCAAAAATACATGTTAATATGACATATAACCAAGCTTTATTTTTCATATCTCTCACCTTCTATTATTCACTGACTGACCGTCAGTCATTTTTAATTTAAAAAATATAATCTCACTCTAACTACTATTTAAAAAACCAATATCATCCTCATTTATCCTTATATTTGTTCCGTTATTAAGCTAACTACATATAAAAGTTGCTTATCTACACCCTTTCACAGAAAAAAATGACTGAATGTCATTCATAAACATTCTACATGACCAATTGATAAAGTGTCAACACCCGGATTCTATTAACCAAAAAATATTTTAAATTTCTTAAATCCACATGAATATTTCTTAATAATCTGTCAATAATGGTAGTAACATAATATTTTCTCCATTCCCCCCCTTGGAGATCCCTTTGAATCGAGCAGTTGCTTTTAGCTAACTGCTCTTTTTTAATTTATCGGCACATTATAATAAAATACTCATAGATAAATTCCAAAACAAAAACCTGTACTCCCTTTTCAACATGCAACAAAGAACGAAATATTTTGTACGCTATTTACTTTTCAACGAGTCTTTGTATGCAATAATTTTATTTTCGAGCATCTTCTCTGTAACTTCTAAATTTTCTCTTTGAATCTGAATAGATTTCCTATGATCTTCTAAGAGCTGTAAACGAGCTTCGGTTGTATGCTCCCCTTCTAAATATAATCTAGCATATTCTCTTATTTTCGCTATCGGCATTTGTGTTTGTTTTAATTTCATTACAAACTGCAACCACTTTATATGTGACTCTTCATACAATCTATTCCCATTTGCATCGCGATTTGCAATTAATATGTTCTCCTTTTCATAATAACGTAATGTATGTGTGCTCACTCCTAATAATTTAGCTACCTCGCTAATTGTGTACATAACCATTCTCCCTCCGCACGCCATTTACTCTCATATATTTTACTGCCTTATCCAAATTATAAAAAACATTTGACTTAGAGTATACTCTAACAAATACAATCTAACCATGATAAATTAATTTGAATTTAGGAGGCTTTTATATGAAATATACTGTTATTACTGGTGCTAGTTCAGGAATTGGCTATGAATCCGCTTTAGCCTTTGCATCTCGCGGAAAAAACTTAATACTTGTAGCTCGAAGACAAGCAGAATTAGAAGAATTAAAATTGAAAATTAACGAAATGCATCCGGAATTGGATGTTGTCATTCGAAGAACTGATTTATCAGTCACTGAAGAAGTTTATAAATTTTATGAAAGTCTACAAAGTTTTCAAATTGAAACGTGGATTAACAACGCAGGTTTTGGTAATTTCGCCTCAATTGCTGAACAAAATTTAAACAAGATAGAAACGATGTTGCATGTAAATATAGAAGCACTAACAATACTATCTTCCCTTTTCGTTCGAGATTATTCAATGACCGCAGGAACACAGCTTATTAACGTTTCATCAGGCGGTGGATACACGATTGTTGCTGATGCTGTTACGTATTGCGCTACGAAATTTTATGTAAGTGCATTTACAGAAGGACTATCTCACGAACTGAAAGAACAAGGTGCAAAACTACAAGCAAAAGTTTTAGCTCCTGCTGCAACTGAAACAGAATTCGCAAAACGTTCATTTGATATTGATGAGTTCCAATACGATAATGTTGTACCGAAATTCCACACTGCAAAACAAATGGCACAATTTATGCTCGACCTTTATGATAGCGATAAAGTTGTAGGGCTTGTCGATGGTTCTACGTATAACTATGAACTTAGAGATCCACTTTATAATTTTGCCGTGAGAAAAACGAATTCAAATTCCTAATACCATCTCATTTTGTATTAAAATATAGATACCCACTATTTCTTAAATAATAGTGGGCCTTTTTTCTCTCTAAAAATTTCATCCAACATACCGTATCATCGCCACCTCATCACAATAATTGACTTTTGGACAATGTCTACAATCAACCCATACTTTCTCTGGCAGCAATTCTTTATTTACAAAATCAAATCCACACTTTTGAAAAAATACTCTTTCATACGTTAAAGAAATCACTCTTTTTACATTTATTTTCGTCGCTTCCTCCATCACATGACTCACGAGCATACGCCCTATCCCTTTTCCTGCATATGTATGCGAAACTACTAACGATCGTACTTCTGCAAGGTCCTCTCCTAACACATGTAAACCAGCAACTCCAACGACTTCCTCTCCTTCTTTCATAACATATAAACATTGTAAATATTGATAGAGAGACAAAAGAGAACGCGGCAAAACAACTCCTTCTTTTGCATACATTTCAATGAGATTATAAATTTCTTTCACATCACTTGTAACCGCATTAAAGATTTTCATATTATATCCCCTTGCCCCAGTGTTAATATTTATAACATTATATGAATTTTAATTCATAATTTCATATAATAATACATCTCTCTTTTCTCTCCGTCAATCACTTTTCTGAATTTTATCCCGCATTAACGGGCAGTAAGACTCCCACCTCAAAATTCGGCTGAAGCAAAGAAGGTAGGTGGGAGATCAACTGCCCCTAAACGCCCGATTGGTGAAGGCTAATAATCAGTGGTGGATGAACAAAACCCCCACTGATTAAAGTTTCACTTTACACAAACAAAAAACCAAGCAACTTAATCGATGCTCGGTTCCTCATTTCGTATCGGCAATACCGTCGAATATTTAATTTCACGAAGTGCTAAACTCGTCTGTATCCGTGTAATACCAAGCTTGTTCAACTTTCTAATAAACTGCTCCAGTTCTTTACGATCACGATTCGCAACTTTTAATAAATAATCATACTCTCCTGTTAAACAGTGACATTCTAACACTTCAGGCATAGATTCTAATTCTCGTTCTAACACTTCCAGCTTTTCATACTGATGAATATTCGTACTCATAAAAATGAAACATAATAAATCAAATCCAAGCTTTTCTTGATTTAAAATTGCTACTTGCTTATCAATAAAACCTTCCCCATCTAACCTTTTTATTCGTGCATGCATCGCAGCTGGAGATAAATTAACACGGCGTGCAAGCTCTGCATTACTTACTTGTGATTCTTTCTGCAATATATCTAAAATTTTCACATCCAAATCATCAAGCACTTTAATAACAGATGACTCCATCAAAATTCCCCCTTTTTTCTTACCGACGATTATTCGAAGAAACATCTCATAACTTATATAAAACTGAATGTTTTTCTGTAAATAAGATTTCTAACGAAACATTTTATCGAGTTTTTACCATTATACAAAAGAATATATTAGATAATAAAGAAAAATGCTAAAATTATTTACAGTTCATTCTTATTTCAACAAAGGGGTTTTTAGTATGCCTTATTTTTACGTCTTTTTACTATTATTAACAAGCTTATTATGGGGAGGAAATTTTGTCGTTGGGAAATCACTTGTCGATCATGCGTCTCCGATGACACTGACAAGTTTAAGATGGATGATTGCGATTGTTTGTTTATTACCACTCGTATGGTTTAAAGAGAAGAAAATTATTCCACCGCGTGCTGCTATAATCCCGTTAGTAATTATGGGAATTACAGGCGTCGCCCTTTTCAACATTTTTCAATTTTTAGCACTAGAAAAAACATCCGCAACGAATGTAGGTCTTATTTCTACATTGAACGCTATTTCAATTGCATTATTTTCTGTGCTATTTCTAAAAGAAAAAGTAAATACACTTCAAATTCTTTCTATGATTCTTTCATTTTTCGGGGTTATGCTCGTCCTTTTAAAAGGAAATTTTGCTCTTTTATTTTCACTACATTTTAATAGCGGGGATTTATGGATGATTGCAGCAGTTTGTATTTGGGGCATTTATTCTGTTTGTAGTAAATGGGCGACAAAAACAGTTACACCCCTAATGGCTACATTATATTCTGGCATTTTTGGTGTCATTTTATTGCTTCCATTTAACATAGGTAGCTTCACTGTTTCCAATATCAACTCTTCCTTCATAACATCACTTTTATATACAGGACTCATTTCAACAGTACTTTGTATGGTGTTTTGGAATATTGGTGTACAGAAATTAGGCGCTACTACATCGGGGATTTTTCTAAATTTCAATCCAATTTTCACAGCTATTTTAGCATTCCTTTTCCTTGGAGAAGAATTAACATGGATTCAAATTTTCGGGACAATTATCGTCGTTACAGGGTGCTATTTATTCTCTCATTTTAAAACTGTTTCTCCTCAGACGACTAGAGCTTTAGTACGAAAGCATTCTTAATGAAAAAGCATCGCCACCAGAGTGGCGATGTTTTTATTTACCTTTCATTTCTTTCACATACTGCTTTTCTTCTTCTGGCGATAAACGTTCTGTTGCCTTTCCGGTATCACCACCTTGAATTTCCCACAAAAAGTTATGATCCTCAACCGTTTGTGAAAAGTCTCCTTTCTCCCAACGCTCCAAAGTAGAAAGTAGCTTTGCTTTATATTTAAAATTTGTACTGCTTTCTACTGCGTTCTTCGCACTACGAATTTCCTTATTTGTCATTTCGATAAATCCCCATTTATCAGATGATTTCACTTTTTGATGTACCATCCTATGCATTGTAGAAATAATTTCATCCTCACTAAATTGTGGCTTCTCTTCCGCAACTTTCTTGTCCCGTTGGCTCATCACTTTTTGTGTTTTAAGACTCTTCTCCTCCTCCTCTATATAATTAAGAAGTTTAGTAACACCGAATACAGCTCCTACCGCAATTACAATCATTGTAATTGTCCCTATTATCCATTTTTTCATATTATGTACTCCCCATTCCCCCTAATAATTACATAAACAAATGGAATCGCCTGCACATAGTCGATTCCATTTGTTTCCTTATTTCATTTTAAGCCTTCATCGCTTCTCGTACAATGTAACTGTCCACATATTGCTTAAATTTCACGATTTTTCCATTTTTAAGCTGCCATACATGAACAAATTCCGCCTCAAATGATTTTCCCGTCTCTTTATAAACCCCTGAGTAAACACCTTCAGCAATAATCACATCTTTTCCGTTTACTTCATGGTACGTCTTTACACTCGCTTTATAATCATCCCATTCTGATCCTAAACGACTAAATACATTTTCCATTATAGCTTCTGCACCTATATACGTTCCGCCGTACGGAAAACCTTCTGCCTCTGTCCATTCCACTTTTTCAGAAAATGCTTCTGCTAAATGTTTTGCATTCGAAGAAGCTGATCCTTCATACGTGCTTTGAATAATTTCTAAATTTGTTTTTTGCTTCATTATTTTTTCACCCCAAACGCGTTTGCCGCTAAAACAAGTCCAATTTCTAACGCTTTAACGTGCGGGAACCGCTCCTTTATTGCCGTTTGAATTTCTTCACTTGAAGGATTTCCTGCAAGAACTTCATCAAATGCAACTAAATATTTACGAGTATGTTTAATCGCGTCTGCTGTATTTGGTACGTCATAATCACGATGACCCGCTACAACAATTTCAGGATGAAGATTTTCAAGTTCACTTAATGTTTCTAACCATTTATGACGAGCTTCAGCATCTGTTTCTAACGTCCATACGAAAGTATTGTTATAAACGATATCGCCTGTAACAACGGCTTTTAATGATGGAATCCATACATAACTATTATTCGGTGTATCACCTTGCAAACCACCTTTAATGATTAAATCATTTCCCTCTAAAATCAATTTCTCTTCTGTTAATTCATCTGGAACAATTGGTTGATGAGGAACATTATGCCCAATAGATGGTTTCCACTGTTCCACTTTCTTCTCAAATGTATTACGAATATCTTCAACAGTATTCCGTAACGCAACAATCTTCGCTTCTGGAAATGCTTCATGTAATACATTTAATCCAAAATAGTGATCTGGATGGAAATGAGTCACATAAATATGAGTTAAATTCTTTCCTGTTTCAATAATTTGAGCTGCTAAACGGTGCGCATCACTTAATAAAAATTGTGCATCGATAAGAATTGCATCTTTTTCTCCGTATACAATTGTGGATGTAACTTGAAATGCTTGCTCAGATCCTGTAAAAACCTCTAAATGTAATTTTGACATGTTATTTCCTCCACTTTTTATTTACTCTTTTATATTCCTTTATTCTTTAAGCTTTATTCTAGTTGTAACTAAGTTAGTTACAACTAGAATAAAAAAATATACGAATCATTTTATTACTAATCGACTTGATGTAATCATTATAGTTACACCAAGTCGTCAAGTCAACACTAAAAAAATAAAATTTACTTCGTTTTCATTACTTTCTCTTTTAAGAAACGATCTACATATCCTTCTGCTTTTACAACGAATAAATACGCACCCATTGATAATAATGCAAGATCTAATTCATATCCCGGATTCTTTCCATCTCCTAATAAGCCTGCTGCTCCATTTACCTTTACGATAGCTCCAGCCAAAATAAGAGCGAATAATAATCCTACATACCTCACGCCTAAACCGATAATCAATAATATACCACCAACTAATTCAACTGTTGCTACGCCATATGCAAGACCACCTGGTAAGCCGATGCTTGTAAACCACCCTGCTACGTTATCGATACCTGATTGAAACTTCGCTAAACCGTGTGCAAAGAATGTCACTCCTAACACGATACGAATAATTAAATTCCCAATATATTGATTCATTTTGAACTCTCCTTCTTTGTTTTGTTATGGTGAACATTTATTCACAAGACAAAACAATACGGTATTTCTTTTCATTCGTCAAATGCTTTTTTTAAAGAAAACAAAAGACATTATCCGTTTTACGAATAATGTCTTTTATAAAATAGCGCTAATTCAAGCTTTTACTCTATCACACAGAAAAAGTTGAAACTTTTTTCCAGCACCAATATAAGGCAATAACGGTACGTCCTCTTCCACAACCATTCCGACAACATTCACTTTCTCATCTACAGGTAAATCATTTACAACAACTTGCATCTCCCCACCATATCTACCGTACAATTCATTATCAATTGTAATACTGCCTCGTTTTCTTGAAATTGTATTCATCGGTTGTAATGCAACTTTATTTTCTTCTCTTGATTCTACAGAGCGAATTACGTCACGAGCCGGATCTAACCTATTTATATGCACTTGCTCTACCACTTTTAATACTTCACTTGCATTTATAAATGACTCATATCGCACTGGAATAATCCCACCACTCGCACTCGAGATTTCTTGTACACTTTCTAGGCTCCCACTTATGTCTCCAATTAACACTTTATCAATGTCACACTCTTGAACAAGTTCTAAATACGCTTCAAGTGGCCGCATATAGCGGTGCTTTTCTAAAGTTGGTAAACCCTCATATAACGGACCGCGTTTTTCACCATCTCCCGGAATAAACGCCATCGTTTTTATTCCGCACTCATGTAAATACTTATTTTGTTTTTGCAAAAACGACTTTGCTAATCCTGTTTCTGGACGCGGATAAAAATTATGCCACGCTTCTACTCGATCTACTCGTATATTTTCCGCAAGTAACTCTTTCCAAAATGATTCTGTAATCGTACTCGCATTTAAAGCTACCTTCATCTTATGAGATACACGTGCGATTTCTTTTGGCGTAATACCGTAATCCATTCGTAAACCAGTAATGCCAAAGTCTAATAACTCTTCCACATTTTCATACGTCATCCCTAAATGGTTTAACGATTTTGGAGAGACATCAACCATTAATTCCATTTCATTTTCGAGAGCTTGTTTCCCAAGTATTTGAATTAACTCCTTATACGTATTCGGATCATCTTCTGGAATGTGAAGAGATGTAAAAATAGATGAAAATCCGTTTTCTTTCGCTAGTTTTAACCATGCTTCTTGTTTCTCTACTCGCTCTTTTGAAAGATAAATTGAAACTCCTATCATATGAATCTCTCCTTCTATTAATATAAAAAAAAGAGAAAGGAATCCCTTTCTCTATATGTTTTCTGCCATTTCTTCTTTAAAGCCGAAGAAGTACGTAAAGATGAATCCGAACGTATATGCCACTACTAATCCAAGGAAATATAATAAATATTTATTATCAGCAATTAACGGAATTAATGATAATCCTGATACACCTATTCCGAGTGAAGCCGTTTTCATAACAGCTTGGAATGCACCACCGACAGCCGCTCCTAAACAAGCAGTAATAAACGGTTTCCCAAGTGGCAATGTAACCCCGTATAATAGTGGTTCGCCAATTCCTAAAAATCCTACTGGTAATCCACCTTTAATCACATTACGAAGGCGTTTATTTTTTGTTTTCACATAAATCGCAATTGCTGCTCCTACTTGCCCAGCGCCAGCCATTGCGAGTACTGGTAATAAAGGCGTTACGTGCGTTTGATTAATAAATTCCATATGAATCGGTGTTAAACCGTGATGTAATCCGACCATTACGAGAGGTAAAAATGTTCCGGCAAGCACAGCTCCAGCAAATGCTCCGCCAACATTTAAAATTGCATTAATACCGCTTGTAATACCATCAGATAAGAAGCCTGCTACTGGCTGAATCGCTAACATCGTTACTATACTTACAGCTAATACAGTAATGAGTGGTGTTACGATAATATCAACTGCATTTGGCACCGCTTTTCGTACTCGTCTCTCAACTACAACCATAAGCCATGCTGCAAAAATAACTGCAAATAATCCGCCCCGTCCAGGTACGAGTGCTTCACCAAATAATTTTACGTTCGCCATCGCTGGGTTGAAAATTAAAATACCTGCAATTGCCCCAAGAACTGGTGTCCCGCCAAATTCTTTCGCTGTATTCCAACCGACTAAAATTCCTAAGAATGTAAAGATACCGCCGCCAATAAGTAGTAGCATTTGTAGCCACGTTGCATTCGGATCAGCACCTGCGTTTTTCGCAAAGTTAGCAACCCCATTTATAATTCCTGACGCAACAAGCCCCGGAATTAGCGGAATGAAAATACTTCCTATTTTTCTTAAAAAGTTTTTCACTGGTGTATTATTTTTCTTCTTAATCTCTGACTTCATCTCTTGCCCAAGATCTTCAAGGTGGTGATCTGCCACCTCACCAATTCGCAGTCCCGTTAAACCTTCCATCTCAGCTGCTACTTTATTTACTGTCCCTGGTCCAACAACAACTTGAAGCGTCTCATCTTCAATAACGCCCATAACCCCTTCAACCTTTTTCAAAAGGTCCATATTCACTTTACTTTCATCATGAAGCGTTAATCGCAGTCTCGTCATACAATGAGCAATGCCACGAATATTTTTTACTCCCCCAAGTTGCTCCGTAATCTCACTTGCCATTCTCACTTCTTTCTTCATAACAGATTCCCCCTCCCTATATGTTATAGTGCCTTCTTCACAAATCCTTTCGCTTCTTTTAATTTCTCCAGTGCTTCCCCATACTCACACTGTAGCAATACCATAACAATCGCAGCTTTCACATTACGATCTGCTTTCTCATAACACTCTGTAGCTACTTCATAACTAGCGCCTGTCGCTTCAACAATAATTCGTTTTGAGCGTTCTACCAATTTTTCATTTGTAGATTGAACATCTACCATTAAGTTTTTATATACTTTCCCTACACCAATCATAGACGCTGTAGAAATCATATTGAGTACTAATTTTTGCGCTGTGCCAGCCTTCAACCGTGTTGAGCCTGTTAATATTTCTGCGCCTGTTTCCACTTCCACATTTAGTTTTGCATATTTACTTATTTCAGCATTTTTATTACAGGAAATACTAGCTGTACTTGCTCCCACGCTACTTGCATATTTCAATCCGCCAATTACATAGGGTGTTCTACCACTTGCTGCAATTCCAATAACCGTATCTTTCTCGTTTAATCCAACACTTTTTAAATCTTCTTTTGCTAACTCTTCACGATCTTCGGCACCTTCCACCGCCTTAGTAAACGCTTTCAATCCACCTGCTATAAATCCTTGAACCATTTTATCATCTGTTCCAAATGTCGGGGGACATTCCACTGCGTCTAAAATGCCTAAACGGCCACTCGTACCAGCCCCAATATAAATTAAACGGCCTTCTTCTTCAAAAGACTTAGTAACAATTTGTACAACCTTTTCAATTTCTTCTATTTCATTTTCAACTGCTAACGCAACAGTTCGATCTTCTTCATTCATACTTTGTAAAACTTCTTTTATACTCATCTCATCTAGATTCATCGTTTTCTCATTACGGTGTTCTGTCGATAAATTCTCTAACATATTGCCACCCTCTTCGAAATTATATTTCACACTTTTATTATAACTTTAAGAAACTAAAAATCAATAACTCTTTCTTATTTTATGAAATAAAATTTCACAACATGACATATTTGTGTCAAAGATAATAAAAAAGATGAGTCTCCCCATCTTTTCTTCTACTTCAATTTCCGTAACCGTAATGCTTCTTCTCTCGTCTCCATAAATTGATCTAATACTTTATTACCAATTCGATTGAAAGTAATCACATATAAAGCATCAATCATATTCAGTTGCGTCATTCTCGAAGCAATACTCGCAATGCGATGGTCTTGCTCTACATCTGGCATACAAAGGCGAATGTCTGCCGCTTTATATAACGGAGATGATTGGTCTAGCTTCGTAATCGCAATAACTGTAGCCCCTCGCTTCTTCGCATATTGCGCCATTTCAAGTACATCTTTCGTACGACCAGAAGTTGAAATCGCAACAAATATATCTCCCTCTTTTAAATTCGTGACGAGTGGCAACATCATATGAAAATCAGATAGCATCATTGCAGTAAATCCAAGCCTTGTAAATTTATAAGCCCCGTCCATCGCCGGAGTAGCCGATCCGCCTACTCCGTAAAATATAATTTTATCCGCATTTACAATACGATCTGCAGCTTTCTCAAGTTCCTTTTTATTTATCGCAGTAACGCTCGCCTCAATTGCAGCTTTATTCACATATGTAACTTTATTAAACAAATCGTACGGTCCATCTTCCGTATTCATCACTGAAAAATCATTAATATTATAATCAGCAATCGTTAATTCACGAACGAGCGCTATCTTAAATGCTTTAAAGCTTCCGATTCCAATCGATTTACAAAAGCGAACAACACTCGCCTCACTTGCACCTGCATTCGTTGACACTTCTTTCGTCGTTAAATTCGGAACAATCTCAGCATTCTCCATTATGTACATGGCAACCTTCTTTTCAGCTGGTGAAAATTGATCCATATTACTTTCAATTTTAAATAGTAATGTTGAAGCTTTCACTATTTAACCTCCACTTCTTACGGTTGCGTATATTCTCTAATATCATTTGTATCATATAGATAAAAACCATCATTGCCAGGTGGATGGTGAACAATTACAGTTCGATCCTCTTTTTTATATGACGTTATTTCACCTTCAGATCGCTGTTTTTCCCATCCATGTATCCAAATTGCAAAGTCAGGTACAAAAGCAGTGTACTTATAGTCTTTCGGGTTTTCGTCTTCTACATAGGAAGAAAAAATAGAAACTGGAAAATTTTTCACTTTTGACTCTTTCCATGCAGTAAATGGTATACATAGTGCAATAAGTATGATTACACCTATAACTTTCCCCTTTGTAATCTTCACACTTCCCTCTCCTTGTCATATCACATACATAGATTTTATCATAATTACAATCCATTCATGCTACATGACCACTGCATTTTGCAATAAAAAAAGAGCTTACCTACATCAGATAAGCCCTTCCTCTCTATACAAAATACTTCTTCAAAAGCGGCGGCGTAATAATTGTCGTCAATATAACAACAATGACAATCGCTGTGAAATTTTCTTTCGCTAACAAATTCGCCGCAAGTCCATTTGCTGCAATGATAAGCGCTACTTCCCCGCGCGACACCATTCCCGCACCAATACTAATAGAAGATTGTAAGTTAAACCCTGTTAATCTTGCTCCTAAACCTGATCCGATTAACTTTGTGAAAATTGCGATGAGCGTCATAATGATAATGAACCAAAGTTGGCTTCCGATACCTTGAAATGTAATTTCCATTCCAATACTTACGAAGAAAACCGGTACGAATATCGCGTAAGCAATCGGTTCAATTTTATGTTCCACTTCATGCTTATACTCTGTTTGCGAAATCGCAATTCCTGCTGCAAATGCCCCAATAATACCTGCGATTCCCATCATTTCACTGTAATACGAAAAAGAGAAACAAATAATAAGTGCAGCACTAATTAACGCTTCTGTTACGCGAAGTGGTACGAGCATTTTCATAATCCACGGAACAACTTTCCAAGCGATGAAAACAATACTTACAAAAAAGATAATTTTCTTTGCAATGACTAGCGTTACATTTACATCTTGTGTGCCTAAAAAACTCATGACAAACGCTAATAAAATAACGACAATTACATCATCAAATACAGCTGCACCTAAAATCGTCGTACTTTCTCTCGTATTCATTTTCCCTAAATCTCTTAGCGTTTGAACAGAAATACTAACCGATGTGGCACAAAGTAATAACCCTAAAAAGATAGCATGCGACTGTAACATTCCAAAAGCAAGCCCTGCTAAATACCCACCAAGGAATGGGAAAATAATTCCTCCCATCGCTACTGCGAATGCAGATTTTAAATTACGATTTAACTCTTCTAAATCAGTTTCGAGTCCTGCCATAAACATAAGTAGCAAAACACCGATTTCGCTAAGCTCATCAATAAGTTCTGAACTATTAATAATACCTAGCAAAGCCGGACCGATAATAATACCAACGATTAATTTACCAAGTACAGAGGGCTGGCCGAGTCTTACGCTAATATCACCAGCTAATTTCGTACAAAGTAAAATGACGACAAGTTCAAAATAAAATAACATAACATCTTCTCCTACTATAATAAAGTAAAACTTTAATCAGTGGATTATTCTTCATCTCTACTGATTGTTAACCTGCATCTATTTCTGCACATAGTTTCTCCTTACAACCGGCTTTTTATTTGTTAAAATTTTATTTGACAAAATATTCTGAATTATAATAAGATTAACCCAGAAATTTTAAAAAACTACATACCATAACTGTATTTTCATTCACTTACATACTCTTTTCCAATGGGCTCGTACTATATTCGCAGTTATGGAAATGAAAACTAAAGGAGGAGAGTTCAAAGTGAAGTCATTATTACGAAAAAAAGCGCTTAGTACTGAATCACCACGACAGCTAGATCGAACATTAACGGCACTTGATTTAACGTTTTTAGGAATCGGCGCCGTAATTGGGACAGGGATTTTTGTATTAACAGGTATCGTAGCGGCAAAACATTCTGGCCCTGGTATTATGCTATCATTCCTTATTGCTGCATTTACTTGTGCTTGTGTAGCCTTTTGTTATGCCGAATTTGCTTCTTCTATTCCTGTCTCAGGAAGTGTGTATACTTACGCATACATGACAGTCGGGGAAGTCGTCGCCTTTATCGTTGGTTGGTGTTTAATGCTCGAATATTTACTCGCTGTTGCAGCGGTAGCTGTTGGCTGGTCTGGATACTTACAATCATTGCTTCAAGGGTTCAATATACACCTTCCCACCATTATTTCCTCGGCCCCTGGTACAGGAAAAGGTGGTCTCATTGATTTACCAGCTGTTTGTATTTTACTTCTCATTACTGGGCTTTTAAGTTTTGGTATACGCGAAAGCGCACGCATTAATAATGTTATGGTCCTTATCAAATTAGCAGTTATTATCGCCTTTATCGTAGCAGGTGCAAAATATGTAAAGCCTGAAAATTGGACACCGTTCATTCCATTCGGGTACGACGGTATTATTACCGGAGCTGCCACTGTCTTCTTCGCCTTTTTAGGTTTTGATGCAATCGCAACCGCGGCAGAGGAAACGAAAAAACCGCAGCGTGATTTACCAATTGGCATTATCGGTTCCCTTCTTATTTGTACAGTTTTATACATGATCGTATCTTTCGTTTTAACAGGCATGGTTCCTTATACGCAATTAGACGTTTCTGATCCAGTTGCATTTGCACTACATTTCGTTGGTGAAGATACTATTGCGGGGCTACTTGCAGTAGGTGCGATGACAGGAATGACAACCGTTCTTTTAGTCGTTATGTATGGACAAGTTCGTGTTTCTTATGCAATGAGCCGAGACGGCTTACTCCCAAAAGCTTTATCACGCGTAAATAAAAAAGTAAAAATCCCTTTATTAAACACATGGATTACTGGAGTATTTGCAGCTTTATTAGCAGGACTTTTAGACCTACATTTACTAGCGAATTTAGTAAACATCGGTACGTTAACAGCCTTCACATTCGTTTGCTTTGCTGTACTTATTTTACGGAAAACTCATCCTGATTTAAAACGAGGCTTCCGCACACCACTCGTACCTGTACTACCGGTTGTCGCTATTCTTTGTTGTTTATATTTAATGACTAATTTGTCCAAAACGACATGGATCAGCTTTTCATTTTGGCTTATAGTCGGTTTATGCGTATACTTCTTCTACTCTAGAAAACATAGTCATTTAGCTACTAAAAAAACAAATGATGAGAAAAAAGAAGTATAAAAAAATAGCTCGCCTATAATAAAGGCGAGCTATTTTCATTAACGATTGTAAAACGAAAAATATACCGATCAACTTTTGTATACTTATCCCGCTATTTGCCGGGCAGTAAGACTCCCACTGATTAAAGTTTCACTTTATTCTCCCTTACTTCGTCTCTTTCTTTTTCTTTCTCCACGCGTTTACACTATCAAAGAAAAAGTTAATAAATAGCGTTCCTAATCCCGCTAATAAAAATGTCATTAAAAATAGAATCCATATACTTTTATCTTTTAATAAATAATATCCTACAAGGAGCACAACGGCGATCCATACATATTCAAGAATTCTTTTTAGCTTTTTCTCTTCCAAATTATTCGCTCCCTTTTTCTATACTACTTTTAGTATAACAAAAAAAAAGCCTATCATGATAAGCTTCTTTTTCTTATACCTTATTTGTTGATGCTTTTTTCAACCAGTGAAATAGCGTACTCTAACGTACGATTCATCGTTTCTACCTGTGCATCTTTTACTTTCACATCTTTTACTACAGCTTCTGCAACTGTAATTTTTTGACTCAATGATCTCACTGAACCGTCCGTTACATTTGTAGCTTGTGCTTTTTTCACTACTGCTTTTGCAGATTCAATATTCACTTGTAATTTTTCTTTCGGTGTTTTTGGCTGTTCTTCTGCTACCTTTGATTGTACAAATGTTTGATTTGCTGTTTTTAATTCATTATACGTTTGAACAATTTGTTCTCCTGTACTTGCTATATTCTCAAACACTTTCGTTGCATTGTCATAACTTCTTTGTAATTCGTTAAAAGCTGCTTGGGAATACTGACCTGGTTTTTCACCAAATTCATAAGTACCTGCCAATACTTCTTTCACTTTTCCAATCTCTTCATATAACGCATTTACTTGCTCTAATTTTGTACGATTAGAAAACTCGTTATACGCTGCTACTACTTCTGAAGAACTTAATGCTTTACTATATAATTTTGCTAATGCAATTTGTCCATTTAACGGAATACCGCCATTTCCGTTGCTATCTGGATCTGCACCAAGTGCGAATGGTACGTTCGGATGATATACTTTCCCTTGAGCTGGCTGACTATTTACTTTTTTACCATCTACATAAATTGCTACTTCACTTCCATTATACGTTCCTGTTAAATGATACGTTTTGTTTGCTTCTAATTGAACGCCAACACGTTTATAGCTTCCACCAATATGAGCCCATAATTCTACATAGCCACTTCCTGTAGACTCAAAACCAATTCCACCGCTCTCTGTATTTTGCAAAATACCTTGTCCGCGAATTTCATTCATTGAAAATACAGTTTCTAACGTAAATGAATTTGCTACTTTTTCTTTTTGTGCTGCTGAAAATGGAAGGTATCCAAATGTATTTGCTTTTCCGTTTAACTGCATAACATTCTTTTTCAATGCTTTATCATATTCAATAGTCACATTGCCCTTAACATCACCTTTTGTACCAAATGATGAACTGTCTTTAAATGTACCATCTGCAAAGTTTACATCAAAAATATCTGCCTTTGGTACTTTCACATTCGGGTCAATATTATCTTTTTTCGTAGTAATTTCTGCCGTTAATGGTTGTACACTTTCATTGCCGAATGAATCAATCGCAACAACTTCAAGTGTATATGTTTTCCCGCCATCTAGTCCTGCAAGTGTAAATGTCAGTTCTTTCGGCACTGGATCTCGATAAAACTCTGAGAATGCTAATAGCTTATTTTTAATCTCACCTGTTTGTTTATCCTTTGCTTGCAAGCGATAAGAATGAACAAACAGGTTGTCCAATGCTTGCGGGAATGTTACTGTTGCCGCATTTTCCGTTACATTTGATACTGACAATTTCGCATCTTTCGCAAAAGATGGCTTTTCTTTATCACGATCTTCTACATGCGTAAATGTTTCTTTCTTTGATGGCAACTGAATTTTCCATGGCTCGCCTGTCCAAGAATTTGTATGGAAATCACGGCGATTAATCGTTACTTCTTTATCATCCACTTCTACTAATAACCCTTGGCTTAATGTGCTAGCTCCTGGCGGGATATTCCCTTGTACTTTACCGCCTTCAACTTCCATATAGCTTACAGAAGATGTTCCAACAGACGTAAAATCTTTTTGATGAATCGATCTTGGATCATCTAACGGATAATGTGAATGACCTGAAAACGTAATTACTTGTGGATATTCTTTTAATACCGCATTAATTTTCGCACTATCTTTCGTCCCCCATTCTTGGCTACCGTACACTGTATCTTTAATATGTTGATGTAAAAACACAAAAATCGGTTTTTCTGGATCATCTTTTTGTGCCTTTGCCATTTCTTCTTTTAACCAATTAATTTGCTTGTCCGAATAATAGCCATGTGTTGTCCCATCCTCTGGAGACATAACAAGGAAATGATACCCTTTTACCACCTTATGATAATAAACCGATTCCATTCCTGTCTTTTCTAAGAAACGCTTCTGTGCTCCCTCTACAGATAAGCCGTTCCAATAATCATGATTACCTAGAGAATTCATTCGTACCGCATCTTTATTTGCATTTTCGTTATACACTTGCATGAAACGATCATATTGCTTTACTGAACCCGAATCAGTAAAATCACCTACAATGACAAACGCATCTTGCTTTGGTGCAAGCGTATTAAATTGCTCAATCGCTCTTTTCCAGCGGAACGTATCATCTGTTCCACTATCTTTAATATGCACATCACTTACAACTGGGAAAACGATTTTCTTCTCACTTGGTGCCTTTTCTTGCTTTTTCTCTTCCGCTTTAACCGACGTACTCCATGGTAATGATACAAATGCCAATACAAACACCATTAATAATCCAATAAGACCTTTTACTTTTCGTAAAGCAGTTCTTTCCACGTGAATCCTCCTCATAATAATTGATTCATTACAAGGGCTATTTTATCTTAAACATATTAATATCGTTTAAATAACAAATGAATTTTATTAGATTTTTGTAAATATACAGTTAATTAAGTGTTAAGTCCAACATTACTCGTACTATTGTATACAACCACCTTTTGTCTAAAAGAGTCTGATCCTTCTTTTCCCATGTCTATTCACATATAATCTTTTCTATAACATTAATGATAAGTTAAGCTGTAAGCCTATTAGACAATCTTAATTTTAAAAATTTTCTTCTTTTCTTAACACATCGGCCATGCTTCTACATTTAATAGTAGTAAAAGACAACTTAAAAAGGAGGGGTTGTATTGAAGAACAAAAAAAATATTGGCTGTTTCGCTCCTTTATCTATCATTTGTCCAGACCCTTGTCCACCGCCCCCTCCTCCAAATCCAAGTTGTGAGCGAGTAACAAATGAATTTGCAGGGAATTTCCTCATAACTAACAACACCATTCCCTCTACCAAAGATGCACTACAATCAATGATACTGTGGCAAAGTGATGGGATACTACTTATATCAGGTACTGTCTCGGTTTACAATAGTACTAGCAGCACTGAAGCAATTACAATTCAAATCATTGGAGCAGTAACCAATATTTTCACTGTGTTTCCTGGCAATACAATATCTTACACAGGTAAAGATTTAAAATCCGTTAGTATTATTAATATACAAAATAATCCTTCACTATATTTAGAAGGCAAGTACTGTTGCCAATTTACATGTTGCTTATAGAATACCAATTTTATTACTTCCTCAATTTAAAAAAAGCATACCATTTACGGTATGCTTTTTTTATGAAATTGGATAACGTACTGTAATACAAAACTCGCCTTGATTAACAGTTGTTCCTGTCGTAGTAATTCGGACAGTAGTAAAATATCGTACAGTAAAAGTACCACTACTTTGTGGTTGTACAGTAATTGTATCAACTACTGTAGCACCGACTAAAAAATCAACTGTAATGGGATTCGCGCCTACATCATATTTCACATAACCTGAACCATATACTTCTTGTGTAATATTATTCGTATATACAATTTGAGTACCAGCACCTGTAATAGACCAGTCTGTACATACTTGATCTTGCACAAGTGTTTTATTAGAACAACAAGACAAACCGGAACTTCTCATTCCCATTTCGATCCTCTCCAATTCTACTATGAAAGTGGATAACGTGTTGTAATACAAAATTCTCCCTGATACGTTCCACCAGGTGTTGCAGGTAACACAACTTGTATACTAGCAAAGCGGCGATACGTAAAAGCGATACTCGTTCCTGGGTTTAATGTTTGTGTATCAATTGTAGCCCCAGCAGAATCAAGCGCTTCTACAGTAATTGGACCTGGACCAACATCATATTTAACAAAACCAGTACCAACTACATTTTGGTTAATATTATTTGTATAAAGAACATTATCAATTGCTGTTGCAACTACAGTAGCAGACCACGGACTACACACTTTATCTTGCACATAATTTTTATCTGGACAGCAAGTTAATGCTGACCCTGAGCACTCACAAGACATAGTTGTTTCCCCTCTCTCTTTTATATTCCCTATATGTGTATGTCCTTCAGAGTCTTTTGCCTGTACTATTCATCCATTTTCAAAAAATAATCCCACCCTAATACTACTAACTAAATAGATTCAGTTTTGTTTCGTTTTTTCATAAATTTATAGATAAAGATACTACCTATAACAATAAGAACAACCACTAATATAGGTAACATATATTGTCCAACAACACCCGCTGCTTTTTCCCAATGCGGACCTAATTTCATTCCAAAATAAATATACAAAGTCGTTAACGGGAACATTGCTACAAATGTATATATGCTAAATTTCCATATGTTCATTTTCGCCATACCACATGGAACGGAAATAAGCGTTCGAACTCCCGGGATGAAGCGTCCTAAAAATGCTACAACTGGCCCATACTTCTCGAAGAAATCATCTGCTTTTTGAATTTGTTCTTCTTTAATAAAGAAGTATTTCCCGTATTTTATTAATAGAGGACGACCACCGTAATACCCGAGCGCATATAACGTTAAAGGTCCTGTCGTTCCGCCAAGCGTTCCAGCTAATACAGCTAGCCAAAAATTCATATCCCCCTCATATACCCAATACCCAACCATGGGCAAAACTACTTCTGCTGGAATAAATTCAAACGTTAATGCTAACACAACTCCAAAATAAGAAAACTGCTTTAAAAACTCGATTATATCTAAAATAATTTGCTCCATATTTTCAACTCCTATCCTACGTTTACGTTATGCTTTTCTTGTAATTGAACTGGCGCCATCTTTACAATTCGGTTCAAAATAAATAACACAATTCCAATATCATCTAAAATACCAATGAACGGTAGGAAGTCTGGAATTAAATCGAGCGGCATCGCTACATAACCAACTAAAAAAGCAATAGATAAAATTTTCTTCTTTATTGAAACCTCTTTTGAAGTAAAAAAGTCAAATAGGAATGGAACAAAACGGCGGACATGAAATACAACTCTTAATCTACTTATAAGTTTTTTCATTTTTATTTCTCCTCTCTTTGTATACAAAAAGGACCCTACCAAATATGGTAAGGGTCCTAAAAAAGACAAGAAGGGGCCTTTACCATTGCTGGTAAAGGTCTCACTAACAACGAAACGTTGCCAATAAAGCCGAGGGTTTCTCCCTGTAATGACGACTTTACTGTAATAAGTTACTCCCCTTTATATACACAGTTTTATACAATCACATTAAAATATTTACCTAAGCTTGTCAATATTTTTTTCATTCACCATTCAGATTATTACATTGTAAAAGACTCTCTTCCATGTTCTCTATTGAAATAAATTGGAGTGTATAACCATCTGGATCATGAAATATTATTCTAACTTCTTCACCGCGGCGCTTTTCTACAAATGATATTTGATAAAACGCTAACTTTTTCTTTAAACGCTCGATATTTGTAGCTTTTAACAATAGTTCCTTCACTGATGACATAACAGTCTCTCTATGCTCTCCCAGTCCCCTGTTTACAACAAAACAAATTCTCGTTGAACCGATATCATACCACACACCTGTTACACGTATTTGTGGCCTCTCCTTGCTCGGTTTAAACCCTAGAATTCCTTCATAAAAATATAATGTTTCCTTTAAGTTTTTAGATTCTAAGACAATACATGTTGTAACACTTTCCATCCGCACTCCCCCTGCCCCTTTTAGTTTTCTATATGAGTCATAATTTGCAATTATGTACGAATACAATACATAGTGATGAATATTTCATTTATAAAGGAGGCGTGTAACATGGATAAATTCATGAAATCTTACATACCTTATCACGGTCCAAATGATCCTTGCCCTCCAATTGGAAAGAAATACTACTCAACTCCCCCACACCTATTTATGGGCTTTCAACCACCTAACTTACCCCAATTCCCACCAAACGAAGCTTTAAGAAAAGGGACTTTATGGCCTGCTTTTTATGATTTTTATGAAAATCCTCACAAAAAAGGACGGTGAATAAAAACGTGACACAAACATTGCCTGATGAATATTACAAATGGATTGAAGAACTACAAGAACTAGACTTTGTATTAGTTGAACTTACCCTCTATTTAGATACGCACCCCGACGATACTGCAGCTATAAATCAATTCAACGATTTTTCTTATAAACGAAGAGTATTAAAACAAAAAATTGAAGAAAAATACGGACCACTTCAGCAGTTTGGAAATAGTTATTCTAACACTCCCTGGGAATGGAGCAAAGGACCGTGGCCATGGCAAATATAAAGTGAAACTTTAATCAGTTGGGGTTTTGTTCATCCCCCACTGATTATTAGCCTTCACCAATCGGGCGTTTACGGGCAGCAGGGCTCCCACCTAACTTTTTTGCCTCAGCCGAATTTTGAGGTGGGAGTCTTACTGCCCTCAAATAGCGGGATAAAGGAGAGAAACTATGTGGATTTATGAAAAAAAATTACAGTATCCTGTTAAGGTGAGTACTTGTAATCCAGCACTCGCAAGATTATTAGTTGAACAGTACGGTGGTGCGGACGGCGAACTAGCTGCTGCTCTGCGCTACTTAAATCAGCGTTATACTATTCCTGACAAAGTCGTTGGCTTACTAACTGATATTGGTACAGAAGAGTTCGCACATTTAGAAATGATTGCTACAATGATTTATAAATTAACAAAAGATGCAACACCTGAACAAATGAAAGCTGCCGGATTAGACGCGCATTATGCGAATCATGATAGCGCCTTGTTTTACCATAATGCAGGTGGTGTTCCTTTTACTGCCACTTACATTCAAGCGAAAGGAGATCCTATCGCAGATTTATACGAGGATATTGCAGCTGAAGAAAAAGCACGAGCGACTTATCAATGGCTAATTGATTTATCAGACGATCCCGATATAAATGATAGCTTACGCTTTTTACGCGAACGAGAAATTGTCCATTCTCAACGTTTCCGAGAGGCTGTAGAAATTTTAAAAGAAGAACGTGATAGGCAAATTTATTTTTAATACACATATCCTAGCGATATGTGTTTTTTTACGTTAAAAGTGAAATTCTTCCTGCATTAACATATAAATAGTATATTTATTCAATTTTACGCATTATTTTAAAATATTTTTAAAATTCCCTCTTGCTTTCTAGTCATCAGACCTTTAAAATAATAACAGTTAATCGACAAATTATTTGAATTTTCGACAAAAAAACGCTCATTAGGAGGCTTTTCTTTATATGCGTACAACTTTAAAACCAGCGCAAATACTTTCGATTAGTTTATTACTATTCGCAGTTTTCTTCGGTGCTGGTAATATGATTTTCCCGCCCCTTCTCGGTCTTTCTTCCGGAGAAAATATGTGGGTTTCCATTACAGGATTTATTATTACAGATGTCGGTTTATCTTTACTAGCTATCGTCGCTGTTGCCCTTGCTGGTGGTAGTTTTAATACTTTAGCGAGCCGTGTTCACCCAAAATTCGCAGCAGTATTCGCTATCATTATTTATCTTTCCATCGGCCCACTATTTGTTATTCCACGAACTGGAACTGTATCTTATGAAATTGGGATTGCACCACTTTTCCCAGATCAATGGTACTCTATGTTAGTTTTTAGTGCGATTTTCTTTATAGTCGTCTACTTCTTATCGTTAAATCCATCCAAATTAGTAGATCATATCGGAAAAATATTAACGCCAATTTTGCTTGGAATTATTGCAATTATGGCAACAAAGGCGATTCTTTCACCAGTATCGTTCGCAGAACCTGTTGGTGACTATAAAGAAATCCCATTTTTCAAAGGATTTCTCGAAGGCTTTTTAACATTAGATGCAATCGGAGCTCTCGTATTATCAACAATTGTTGTAAATGCAATTCGCCAAAACGGTATACAAGATAAGAAATCCATTGCGAAATATACAATTATTTGCGGAAGCATTGCGGCTCTTTTCTTAACAATTGTTTACTTCTTACTAGGTTATATCGGCGCTTCAAACGGAAACTTAGGACAATTTGAAAATGGCGGTCAACTATTAGCAACTATTATGTATCAATTTTTTGGGACAAGCGGTAATGTTTTATTAAGTATCGCAATTATAGCTGCTTGTTTAACGACTGCAATCGGTGTTGTAAGTGCATTCGCCAACTATTTCACAACAGTATTAACAAATGTTTCATATAAGAAGCTTGTACTATACGTTTGTATTTTTAGCTTCGTTATTTCAAACTTAGGATTAAGTTTATTAATCAAAATTACATTACCCGTATTAATTATTTTATATCCAATTACAATCATTTTAATTTTCGTATCATTTATCGATAAATATACGAAACGTAAACCTTCTGTCTATATCGGAGCGATGATCGCAGCATTCATTATTAGCTGTATTCATGCACTTGATAATGTGGGAATGATACCAAGTTTTATCGCTAATATCGTACACACAATTCCTTTTTATAACTTAGGAATCGGCTGGATCGTTCCAGCAATAATCGGTGGTATAATCGGATACTGTATTCCGCAAACAGAAGCTGCAGGTGAAGTTTCTACAAAATAAAGAAAAAAAGCAAGCATGAAATCCATGCTTGCTTCTTTTTATTTTCTATCGCTGAATACAGTATTTGTATATGAGCGAACAGTTAACATATAGTAGCCTAAGTAAATCATGATATACACTCCTATACTACCTAGTAAAGGAAGACTATATTCAAACATCCCTGTAAAGCCCATCAAACTTAAAAATGCAAAGAATGTATGACAAATCGCAAGCAGTAATGGTACTACGAAAATCGCTCCTACTTGTTTTCTTACAGACTCTGTTGCTTCTCTTTTCGTTAGTCCGATTTTCTTTAACATTCCATATGCTGGTCGCTCTGCCAGCGCTTCTGTTATTTGTTTAAAGTATAAAATACAGCCAGTAGCCAGAATAAAAACAATCCCTAAAAATACACTTGCAAATAACAACACTGCACCATCTTGCAACTCAGCTTGACTCGCCTGTTCAAATGATTGGAATTTCGCTTCCTTAAAAAGAATAGTCTCTAGCTCTTTCGTTAGCTCTCTACTACCGTTTCCTTCAACGATAAATCCACTTACCTTTGAAACAGCATTTCCTTGCTGCAACTTATTAAATAACGAGTCTTGAACAACAAGTCCAACTGGCGCAAGTTTCGCACTAACAATTGTTTCCTCACGATGCTCAACAATTGTTATACCATTCTTCATCCCTTCAAAGGACACGTTGTTTCCTTCAAGCGAATTCTTTTCAATGTTATATGATTTATACGGATCTAATAAAATTGCTTCCTTTTCCGAATGAAGCACAGCTTTTTTATTCCCTAACATAGAAGCTGATTTATTAAAATCCGACTCTTTTATAACTTGTACATTACCATTACCTATTAAATACCCAGTTAATATTTGTTCTCCCTCTATCTTTCCTTGCATAGAAAGTAAAGCTACGGACGTTTCATTTTTTATTCCTAACTCATGTTTTTGAATTTCTTCTCTAACTTTCTTATCTAATTCCTTTCCAGTTGTTACATACTCATAACTAACTGGATTCATTAATGTCGCCGTTTTCTGAGCCCCATAATACATACTAGAACTAATCCCAATTGTACATAACGTCACTGCACTTAATAAAGATAATAACGCAAGCATCTTTACGTTCCCTTTTATTCTAAAGAACAGTGAAGAAATCGATAAAATGTTCGTTCCATTCCAATATTTCGTTTTATCTCCCTTTATTTTATGGAGTGATTTCACTGTATACTGCTCGAATAGTAAAAACGTACCTTTTACAATACACCCAAAAATAATTAGACCTGTAATAAAAATTGCTCCAAACCCAAAAACTTGTGTGAGTAACGCAATTATATAACCTGTAATTAATAAAACAATCGCTCGTTTTGCCTTCTTACTTGAATACGTAGGTGCCTCTTCTTTCTGATTTTCACCATATAGTAATTCAACTAAACGATACTCATAAATTAACTTTTTACTTTTCCATGATGCAATAAAAAAAATCGCACCTATCGTTATAAGAACTTCTACTATAGACAAAAATGAAATCGTAAATGTAAAAGTAAACGCACTTCCCATTAGCTTCACAAGAAGCCCTGCACATATATTCGCTATAAATAAACCAGAAATAATACCTAATACACTTGCCGCAGCACCAACTAGTAATGTTTCATAAAAGAGTAACTTCGCAATTTCTTCTTTACGGATACCTAGTAAACTGTATAGCGCAATTTCTTTTTTCTTCTTTCGCAAAAAGAAGCTATTACAATAAAAAATAAATATCGTCAAAAAGATAATCAATAATATTTGTGCAAACGTAAATGTCGTTTCCACCTTATCCGACTCTTTCAAAAGCGCTACTACACTTTCATTTCGTTTAATCGATACGAATGTAAAATAAATAATAATGCTGCCTACTAAAGAAATAAAGTATAGAAAATAATCTTTAATATTTCGTTTTATACTACGCTTTGATACTTCTAAAAAATCCATCGTATACCTCCATCCGCTCTCGCATGTCTCTATACATGCAGTGTATACGAAAAAAAACTTCCTCCCTATCGATTTTCATTACACCTCTCTTACGATATTGTAATATAACAAAATAAAAGAACCTAGTTTCCTAGGCTCTTCACATCGTATGTTTAAAAGTAAATAACTCTTCTTTTGACTGCACAGCAGGCTGTTCCTCTTCTACATATTTCCTCTTTCTCTCTCCTCCTAATCTTACTTTCAACATCGCCTCTTCTATACTTTTCACAATCATATTTCCTGAAAAAATAGTAAGCCCGAAAAATGTAATTGGGACGAGAGGAATCCATGGATGCACTGTTAATGACCTAAAGTATACTCCAATTAAACCTGACCATTCATGCGTATAAGATTCCACTTCTTCCACCGGCCCCATAAAGTTAACTGTTTCACCAAAGAATACCTCCAGTAACCCTAAGTGCAGTAAAATAGTAAGAGTCTGCGTAAACTGTTGAAGAAATACGAGTATAAACGTCATATAGAGATGCGGAAAAAGATGTTTTATAACAATACGTCTTCTCGATCCGCCTAATATGCGCGCGGCATCAATAAATTCTTCCGTTTGTAATTTACGAACTTCCTTCGCAACATACAGTGCAATAACTGGCATCACAAGCATTACGAGTAATACCACTTGAAACGAAGCTCTTTCAAAAAAGGTTGTTGTTTCCTCCCCACTCCCAAATGCATTTGCAAGGTGAAGAAAAAAATACGCAATCATAACTGTTGGAATAACTGTAAAACTATCAAAAAAAGCCTCGATTTTTGAAAACCCTCTTTTTACATATGTTCCAAGCACAACACCAAAAAACACACCTATCACCATTCTAAGTGCCGCAATTAAAATAGATATACCAATCGTCCACTTCGCACCTTCAATGACTAAATGTAACAGGTCGTATCCTTTCCGGTCTGTCCCAAGTAAAAATTGTAATGAAGGTGAAAACGGTGGCACTTGTGGATTTTCATCCGCATCATATTGCAATGTAACTTGTCTAATATGTCCATCATTCCATATCGTATTTCCGATGCTCAAAAGAACTAATATGAGAAGAAACCCAATGCTTATCCAAAATCTTTTATCGCGTTTTATATACGTCCACATATTATAGTCTCTCCTTCATCGCAGCTGGAATGAGATAATGAAACAATTTAAACAAAATAAAAATCGGAATATAAATAAGCAGCACACTAACGATGAAAACCTCAACCCTAATACTCTCATACGATTTCAAAAACATAAAAATACCACCCGTATTAAAAATCCATTCTATAATATATAAATTAGATAACATAAAAAAGATATTCGTTTTCGCAAAGTAAAGTGTACTAAGCAACACATTTCGTAAAACATGACGATTTAAAATATGAAAACGATTCAGCCCTTTCGCCTTAGCAAATAGTACATAATCTTTTTCTAGCTCATTTTCAAAACGAAGCACTAACATTTTTACGAACAGAATCGTAGTCGGTATACTCAAACAAAATATCGGCAATCCTCTAATCGACTCGCCTCCAATTGACGCAATTTGAAAAGGTAAAAAGCCTGTTCTTTTAAAAAACCATATAACCAAAATTTGTGATACTAAAATAAGTAGAATGTCTGGAATAGATTCTAGGAAGATGAGAAATGATTTAATGCGATGCTGTATACGCGGTGAACTATTCATAATGACATAAACAATACAAAATGCTACAAATAATGAAATGAAAAAAGCCGCCAAAAAAATCACAATCGTTTCTTTATAATGGACGAACAACTGCGGAAATAAAAATTTACCTCTCACATATTGAAAATTGGAGATATCCATTAAGTTCACAAACACTTCTTTTAAACTCTGTATGTACTTTGATGCATGCAACTCAAATCCGTAAAATAATTTCGGTAATGCCCCTAAACAAATAATACCCAAAATCGAAATAATAAATTGAACCGTCACTTCCATCCCATTCAGAAAAACTTTTTTGACCACGTTTTCCCTTCTCTCTATATATAATTTACCCTCTAATTTTATTCTTAATTTTCTGAATTATAAATATTTATAAAGAAAAATCACTAGGTTATGACCCTAGTGATTCTTTATGCGCATGCCCTTCTCTTTTCGCAAACGGTATATACAAAATGAAACATCCCATAAGCGCAGCTATTTCTAATGAAATAATATAGTAGGGATGCGGCCCTAACATATCGAGTAATGAAGCAGTTTCTGGCTTATGAGCTAAAAACATATAATTGCCACCCGTTTTATAATTAACAAACGAAACGATTGGAATTACTATGTTTAAAAATATCATCGTACGCTTAATCGATTGCAAGGTAGGTCTATATCCTTCTACCCACGTCATAAAGAGCGGTGCCCAAATGAGTAATACATGTGCAATGAAGAATTCTATAAAGCGAAAATGCGGAAAAGCGTATTGCACGTTCGGCGTTAAAATGGCTTGCGATGCACCGATAATTCCTGTAAAAAACACAATCTCATATATTCGATAGCTTTTCGTTACAATCATAATCGATGCTAATAATAAACTAATCGTACATAACTCAAATGGTAATGAAGTGCCTAGCTCAAAAATACCGGCTTTCCATTCCCACATATGAAGTCCAATCTCACTTCCTATAAATAGAAATGCAATCGCATATCGAACCGTTATATTCCACTCACTTTGACGCAATAAATCTTGGTATTGATACAGAAAAAATATCCCCACCAACATAATAAATAATATAATGACATGTTGCCTCGAGTACGGAATAAATGGTTTTAATGGATGCGCACTAAAATAAGCTTCCATCTTCCTTCCTCCTCTCCTTCATACAATATTATTGTTAGAAAGAAACGACGAGTCAATTCATTTGCTTAAACTAGGACAACCTCCACCTTACATTTACATATTTATACCTTACAAAACTGTAAGGTTATTGTAAGCTAAAACGATTTGTAAGATTCTTCACCTCTTCTATACTTAATGTAGATACTAAAACGAACGAAAAGGTGATAAATAGATGAAGAAGAAAAATAAAGTGTTAATTACTAGTGTAGTAGCGATCGGAATTGCAGCTGGATCATATTTTGCTTTAGCTGGCGGTAGTTCAGAAGTAGCAATGGCATATAGCGGATATAAAGTAACAGAAAAACAAATTGAAAACGCGCAAAAATTTGGCGGTGAAGTCATTCCAAACGGCATCGAAACAATTTCATTTGATCCAACAAAAGGTACGTATGAATTAGCTGTTAAAAAAGGTGACGAAGTGAAAAAAGGGCAGCTTCTATTTAAATATAATGACCCTACTGCTAAACAAGGTGTAACAGAAGCAGAAATGCAAAAGAAAATTGCACAAAAAGAAGTGACATTATATCAAAAACAAATTGATGCAGCGAAACAAAAATTACAAAAAGATAAAAATGCAGGTCTTCCTCAGGAAGCATTAAAGGCATCGGAAGTCGAAGTGCAACAATTAGAATCACAACTTGAAATGAAAAAGTTTGAAGTAGAAAAAGCTGATGAAATGATTAAAGCAGCAAAAGAGAAAGTAAACACACTTTCTGTAACGAGTCCAACCGACGGTGTAATTGATGATATCGTAAAAACTGCTGATGAAAAAACAGGTATGAGTGGCATTACACTTCGTCACGCTGGTCAATTTAAAGTAAAAGGTCAACTTTCTGAATATGAACTTGCTAGTATGAAAGTTGGGCAAGAAGTAACTGTTTCATCAAAAACTGTCGCTGGTAAGACTTGGACAGGAAAAGTAACAGAAATCGGTTCTACACCATTAAAGAGCATGGACGAAAATAAAACTGTTTCTAATTATCAATTCACTGTCACATTAGATAATAGTGAAGAATTACAAAACGGCTTCCATGTTTACGTAACAAGTAAATCTGGCGAAGCAACTGGTACGATTGTTCCGAAAAGCAGCATTGTGAAAAAAGGTGACAAAAATGTTGTCTTCGTTGTAAAAGACGGTAAAGCGAAAGAACAAGCAGTTACTGTTGAATTCGAGACAGATAGCGAAGCAAAAGTTTCTGGAGTGAAAAAAGGAGAGGAAATTATCTCTAAACCTGAAAAAGACTTAAAAGACGGTATGGAGGTTGTCACTCAATGATTAACTTAAAAGGCATCACGAAATCTTTCCAAAATGGTGCAGAGTCCGTTCAAATATTACACGGAATTGATGTAACACTAAACCAAGGAGAATTCACTTCTATTATGGGACCATCTGGTTCTGGTAAATCAACATTAATGAACATTATCGGTTGCTTAGATAAGCCAACGACAGGTGCGTACGAACTAGCTGGTCAAAACATTTCAAACATGTCTGAAACAGAACTTGCACATGTTCGTAATAAAGAGATCGGATTCATATTCCAAAACTTTATGTTATTACCGAGACTTACAGCACTTCAAAATGTAGAACTACCTCTTATTTACGCTGGAGTCGATAAAAAAGAAAGACGTGAGCGCTCATTAGCAGCTTTAACAAAAGTCAGTTTAGCTGATCGTGCTACTCACTTACCAAATGAATTGTCAGGTGGACAAAAGCAGCGTGTCGCAGTCGCACGTGCAATCGTAAATAACCCGAAATTTCTCTTAGCAGATGAACCGACGGGTGCACTTGATACGAAAACAAGTACACAAATTATGGATCTCTTTTACGAATTAAACAAACAAGGCTCAACAATCATTATGATTACCCACGATCGTGAAATTGGGGAAGCGGCAGCACGTCAAATTGTAATTCGTGACGGAAATATCGTCCAAGATTGGAGAGGTTAATTTTGAACACGAGTGAAAATATACGCATGGCCCTTTCCTCTATCTTTGCTCATAAAATGCGTTCTATATTAACAATGCTAGGTATTATTATCGGTATTAGCGCCATTATTACTATCATTTCAATGGGTGATGGTACAAATGCAAAGTTTAAAAAAGAGTTAGGCCAAGGAAAAGATACTGAAGTAACGATTTACTACAACAACCCTGATTATGGAACTGATAGTGCCAAAATCACACCTGATATGCTAAAACGTCTTCAAACTGTACCAGGCGTTAAAGATGTTTATCCAGATGTAAGTATGAAAGTAAAAGCATCTTCTGGTTCAAAAGATGTCTCTCTTGATTTAAAAGGTGGAACAGGCGCCTTTATGACAGATTCGAAAATAAAATTAGTTCACGGTCGTGAATTAAACGACAGCGAATTAAACCAAGCAATCCCTGCTGTTATATTAAATGAAGAAGCTTTCAACAAATTATTTAGTGGTTGGGAATCCAATTTATACACAGATGTAAAAGGAAAGCCGTATAAAATAGTCGGTGTATACGAAACGAAAAACGAATTTGGAATGGCTATGCCTGAAGGTTATACATCTCTTGAAAACGCGCCTGTCATTTCAGGAGTAAATGAGTATGACTCTGTAAAATTAACAATGACCTCTCCAACAGAACGTAAAAGTGTAGAAAAACAAGCTGTTTCTGTTTTAAACGACATGAAAGCTCCTAAATTCGAGCACAAATTCGAAGCACAGGACTTAGGTGAATTTACGAAGCAATTAGACGAATCCATCGGTATGATGAAAATGGTATTCGGTGGCATTGCCGCTATCTCCTTACTTGTTGGTGGTATCGGTGTAATGAACATCATGCTTGTATCTGTAACAGAACGTACACGTGAAATCGGTATTCGTAAAGCACTTGGTGCAACGCGCGGTAAAGTATTAACACAATTCTTAATTGAATCTTGTATTTTAACAGGACTCGGTGGTTTCATCGGATTCATGCTTGGTATTTTCTTCGCTTGGATCGTCTCAATCTTTGCCGGATGGCCACTCGTTATCTCAAAAGAACTTGGACTTCTTTCAGTAGGTATCTCAATGCTAATCGGTATTGCATTCGGTTTACTACCAGCAAACAAAGCTGCTAAACTTGATCCAATTGAATGTTTACGATATGAGTAAATAAAAAACGTAGGAGTTTACACTCCTACGTTTTTTATTTTGTTGAAGGCAAATGTAATTTCATCGACGTTTTGACAAAAATAAGAACCTCTAACTTCTATTATATAAAGTGAAACTATAATCAGTGGGGGTTTTGTTCATCCCCCACTGATTATTAGCCTTCACCAATCGGGCTTTTACGGGCAGTTAATCTCCCACCTAACTTCTTTGCTTCAGCCGAATTTTGAGGTGAGGGTTTTACTGCCCACAAATAGCGGGATAATTCTACTGCAACTCGCGAACCAATTCATAACGATATCATCCCTTTAAATCATGTTTCTTCTATTATATATGTTTCATGTTGCGATTATCTTTTTATCATTTAAACTTTCATTTCTCACGAAAGCTATCAAGCAATCCTATTATTGCAAAAATAATATGTAAAAGAACAAATTCAAGGCGTAATTTTTTCCATACTACAACTTATTTTGTAACAATTATATCTTTATTTCATTAAAATCCCCCCTATATATACGACTTCACACACAAGAAGATTATATTTTCATAACTACATTGCGATTCAAATAGTTAAATACCCCTTTTTTGTAACGTTACAGAAACATCTGAGTAACACCACTGATACATTATTAATCTATTAGTAATTAAAAAAGTGTTGATTTTATGAATCGTATGTTCTAATCCCCTCAAAAACGCAAAGAAAACGCTATCAGGATATTAATGGAATTATTACAGAATATTAATGCCTCGTTACGAATGCTTTGTAGTTTTGTGTTTTCCGCAAATAAGAAAATAATGGTTGCTATAATGAGGTCAACGAAAACAAATGCAATGGAGGCTATTATGAAAAAATTTATGGGTATAGCAACAGCAGCGGTTTTTGGTCTTGGGATTTTCACAACATCTGCTAAAGCAGAAACAATCGTAACGACTGATGTACTAAATGTACGAGAAAACCCAACTACTGAATCACAAGTTGTCGGAAAGTTATTAGATGGATATAAAGTTAACGTTTTACATACAGAAAACGGATGGTCAAAAGTTAAATTAAATAGTGGTAAAGAGGCTTTCATAAGCGCTGACTACACAAAAGATACTTACTACGTAACAGCAAACGTATTAAACGTACGTGCTGGAGCGAATACAGATTCAGCGATTCTTGGTAAATTGAAAAAAGATGATGTAATCGAAACAACACACCAAGTACAAAATGATTGGATCCAATTTGAATATAACGGTCAAACAGCTTATGTACACATTCCTTACTTAACAGGAAAAGCACCAGTTAAAGTTCAGCCAGTAGTTAAAGCTGAAAAAGTAACTAACGTTCAAGATACAGCTAAAGTTCGTGAAGCAGTTAAAGCCGGGGAAGTAGCTGAAACTCAAGCAAAAGCTAAGGCTCAAGAAGCAACTAAAGCTCGTGAAGTAGCTGAAACTCAAGCAAAAGCTAAGGCTCAAGAAGCAACTAAAGCTCGTGAAGCAGCTGAAACTCAAGCTGAAGCTAAGGCTCAAGAAGCGGCTAAAGCTCGTGAAGCAGCTAAAGCTCAAGAAGCAACTGAAGCAGCTAAAGCTCAAGCAGAAGCTAAGGCTCAAGAAGCAGCTAAAGCTCGTGAAGCAGCTAAAGCTCAGGCAGCAGCTGAAGCTCAAGCAGAAGCTAAAGCTCAAGAAGCAGCTAAGGCTCGTGAAGCGGCTAAAGCTCAAGCAGAAGCTAAGGCTCAAGAAGCAGCTGAAGCTCGTGAAGCTGCTAAGGCTCAAGAGGCAGCTAAAGCTCGTGAAGCGGCTAAAGCTCAAAAACCAGCTACACAACAACCTGTTGCAAAAGAAACTGAAACAAGTGCACCATCTTCTTCTCGTGAATTAAGAGTTCAAGCAACAGCTTACACAGCGGATCCACTTGAAAATGGTTACAAAGCAGGAGACCAAGTAAAATCAGCTATGGGTCATAACTTAACAGCTAATCCAAACATGAAACTAATTGCAGTTGATCCAAGTGTCATTCCATTAGGTTCAAAAGTATGGGTTGAAGGTTACGGAGTAGCAATCGCTGGTGATACTGGTGGAGCTATTAAAGGAAATAAAATTGACGTTTTAATGCCAGATAAAGGTACATCAAGTAACTGGGGACGTAAAACAGTTACAGTGAAAGTTTTAAACTAATTACTATATAAAAAAGAGTCAGTCTCAACGTTGAGACTGACTCTTTTTTTATGATTCTTATATTCTTTCTCCTTCTCCCCCGTCCAAGTTAAATCTATCCCTTTGAATTCTATATACGATAGACTACTATTTCAACAGAAAAAAGAGGATGCTATAGCATCCTCTCTTACCTTCCCTATTCCACACAAGTAAACTGTGTCCAAGCTCCTACATAATCTAGTAAGAATAACTCTTCTTCTGCAATTGTACCGACAATATTTTTCCGTTCATCTATTGGCATTTCTTTCAGAATGATTTGTAGTTCACCTTTATACTTTCCGAATAGGTTATTACCAATTACAACTTGCCCTCTTTCCTGTCGTACACTTTCGCGCACTGGGAAGTCATAGTCTTTGTACTTTTTACGTACTTCTGTAGAACGTACCATATACTCTGTTATGTCACCGCGTCTTACGTGTAATTCTTGCAGTGTCGCTCTCTTCTCTACTTCAGTCGCTTCGTCTACAAATTGTACCTTTAGCTGTAACATGTAACGATTTAAGTTTCCTAGTTTCTCTAACTCTTCTTCACTCGCATAAGCATTTCCGATAATAACATCATCAATAAGCCCTGTTGCCCATAAATGTTTCGCTTGTACTTCAATTGGTAAGTTACGATGTTGTTCTAACGTACATAATCCGTCATTAATATCCCATGGACCTATGTCAGCTACATGCGATGTAATAAAGGCTGCACTGCGAATACCATGCTTTTTGAAGCGTTCACTACAGCGAATGAAATAATCATACGGAAGACCAGTAAATTTTTGCGGATAAAAATTGTGACAACCAATTAAAGCTGATTTATTCGCTTGATGCGAAAGGATATTTTCTAAATAGGCAATATCATTACTTACATTCAGCTCAATTTTTAAGCCATATGGATTATTCGTCATTTTCGCTTCTGTTAACCCGTCAAACCCTACATCTAAACGAATTCCATCCGCGCCTAGCTCTGCAAAGAATGATAGATCACTATAACTAACACCAAGTTGATCGAATACAGCTGGAGCTACATCTAAAATAACTTCCATATTGTTATCTTTTGCATGATTAATAATTTCTTTAAATTCAGCTACAATTTCTTCTTTCGGACGATTAACAGACAGTAAACAAGTGAATATTCTTGAAAAACCGTGGCGTGCCGCTGCCGAAATGTATGCCATATCTTGTTCTTTCGTTGAATGCTCTGGATAAAGTGAAATTCCTAATTTACGCTCCATGCTTTTGCATCTCCTTCACACGTTGTATTAATGCCATGCTCGTAAATCTATATTTTGCAGATAAACATGTTGCACATAAAATCGTTGGTACGATGATAAAGTACGGTGATTCTAAACTAAATACCACATAAACTCCCATTGAACATCCAATAAATAATATCGACACAAGTAGTAAAACTAATAGCGATTTACTTTGTACCCACTTTGAATAATGTGCAATACACTGCCCCGCCACGAATGTAATTAAGATGATAATTGCTCCGAGCATTCTGTTTTCTCCTCTCCTGCTAATTGTTGCTTCTCATACATTTTGAAGAATGGATAGTAAATAACGAATGAGATAACAAAGTTAACAAGTACAAGTACACCGGCCATAATTGTCCAGTCCGTACTAATAATCGCTGCAATTGGCGCTAACATCGTAAATGGCAGCTTCGCCATCATGAGCGGAATCACACCTGAAACAACTGCGAAATATGATACTGTCGTTGTAACTAGCGGTGTAATAACGAATGGAATAATTAAGATCGGGTTCATTACAATTGGTGCCCCGAAAATAATTGGCTCGTTAATATTGAATAATCCTGGTACGAATGATAATCTACCTAACTCTTTTAAGAACTTAGATTTAGAGAACATAAACATAATTACTAAAGCTAACGTTGAGCCTGATCCACCGATCCATACGAACCATTGAATAAATTGCTCTGTAAATAAGTTTGGTAACTGATGTGCATTTCCTGTAGCCGTGAACACTTCCATATTTTCAAGAATTGCTGAATCCCACATCGGACGGATGATTGGTCCTAAAATCGCTGGGCCATGTATACCGAACGACCAGAAGAACACGATTAAGAATACTGTTAATAAACCGCCGAATAAATTATTTCCTACTAATACTGATTTTAATGGTGCGATTAAATATGTGATTGTTGTGTTTACATCAAATTTCAAACCGTAACGAATACCCCAGAATAAAAGAATAACTACTAGAGTTGGAATTAATGCTGCAAACGAGTTTGCAACTGCTGGTGGTACACTATCTGGTAATTTAATCGAGATATTATGCTTAATCATAAAGTGATAAATTTCTACTGCAATTAATGCTGTAACAATTGCTCCGAATAAAGAAGTTGCACTTAATGTCCCTACTGAAATATATCTTCCTGCATCAATAACACCTGGTACAGCTTTTGTTATTTGAATTGGTTCAACTGATGCTAGTAAAAAGGCGAGTACAGATAATAATCCTGCACTTAATTGATTGAGCTGATAAAAGTTCGCGAGTGAGGCCCCTACCCCAAATGCTGCGTATAAAGCCATTAAGCCTACTGTAAATCGGAATGGAATATCTAAAATATGACGAAACGGTGCAATCCACTCCATATATGCATCAATTGGTAAGTTTAAAAAGATAACGAAAAATGACCCGACAATCGTTAACGGTAATGTAGAAATAACTCCATTTCGAATTGCTAATAAATGTCGTTGCCCCGCAATCTTTTGCGTTGTTGGCATAATCTTCTGTTCCATAAAACTCATAAAACCATTCATCGATAACCCTCCCTATGTTCAATCTGACAAAAGTAAAAGTTATAACATTATAATGTTTATATTTAAAAAAATATAATTACGCTAAAACTAATTGTTCAGCTTGCTTAAGTACTTTCAAACCATCACACATACCATAATCTCGCTGCTCTATAATTGCAACTGGTATATCGTATGACTTTGCAAGAAACTCTACCACTGGAAACAAATACTTCACCTGTGGTCCAATTAAAACAACATCAGCATTTTTCATTTCCAGTTTCACAAGTTCCGAATCAACTGCTTTAATTTTATAATCCTTCCCTTGTTTCTTTGCCTCTTCTTGCATTTTTCTTACAACCATACTCGTTGACATGCCTGCTGCACAACATAATAAAATGTACATATTACACTGTCACTTTCTCTTCCACTCGTTTATGAAGAGTAATAAATTCCTCAGCAAGTTCTTTCACTGTAATGGCATTCATTAAATGATCTTGTGCATGCACTAATAATAAACTTATTTCTGCATGATTGCCTCTTGCTTCTTCTTGAATTAAGTCTGTTTGAATGCGATGAGCTGCTGAAATTTCTTCACTAGCAAGTGTCATCTTTTCACTCGCATTCTCAAAATCTCCTTGTCTTGCAAAAGCGATTGCTTCAAGTGCCGCGCTTCTCGCGTTGCCGCCATGTAAAATTAACGCAAATGGAGTTTGCATATCAGTCATTTTAAATTCCTCCAAGCTATGTTTTTTCTATATTTTCATCTTATTATGAAAACGCATACAATTAAACATAAAAAACTTCCGTTATGTAACGGAAGTTTTAATATACTTTTTCATAATGATAGTAAGATTTCTTGAAAATCATCAACAGCTTGAGCCTGATGCAATTTTTCTATTATAGTTTGATTAGACATAATATCATATAAAAAATCATAAAGCTTTTGTAAATCTTCATTATTATTGCGCTTCACACTAAATAAAATAATAACTTGTACTTTTTTATCTCCCCAGTCAATCGCCTTATCGAGTGTACAAAACATCAAAAATGTCGTATCGCTTAATAATTGCATCGGATGCGGAATTGCCACTAAGTTTCCAACCGCTGTAGGAGATGTGTTCTCTCTCTCCATAACAGAAGCATAAAAGTTTGCGGGTACATAGTTTTTCTCAGCAGCTTTCTCACATAAAAACTGAATAACCTCCTCTTTCGTAGAAGCACTACGATTTAAGAAGATCAAATCTTCCTTAATATATTGCTGCATACTATCATTCACATGTGTAAATAACTGCTTACCAATTGATTTAATCTCTTTATCATCAAATATTGAGTTTACCTTTATAACCGGAACAGGCAAACCACTCGGTATATGAATCGTACTAATAATACAATCTATTTTATCTTTATAAAGATCTTCCACTTTCAATTGATAGTACCCTGTAATACCTACAATCTCTAGTTTATCTCGGAAATGTGATAGAATTTTATATTTCAGTAGTTGTGCACTCCCTTGACCAGTTGCACAAACTAATAAACATCTTTTCTTTTGATTATTTTCCTGCAAGCGGCTCATCGCCCCACCAAAGTGAATGGCAATATAACCAATCTCACTCTCTGGAATGGATTCACCCGTATATTCACCAATTATATCTCCAACGAGAACTGCAATTTCAAAAGCATATGGATAATTTTTTTTCACTTCTGCCAAAAGAGGATTTCGCGTATTTAACTTATACTTCAAACGATTTAATAACGTTTTTAAATGAACACCAAAACCAAATAATAATTCTTCATCATAATAAAAAGTAAGATTCCGTTCTTCCGCTACTTTGAAAAGAATATGCTGCATGAATGCATATACGTCTTTCCCTAATAGCTCTTCCACATTTTCATAGCGATCTCTCGCTGTAACAGCAGTACTTAATAAATGCATCGTCACATATAAAATTTCTTCTTCTGGAAATTGAAGTTTTAGCTCTTCCCCTAAATTCCCTAAAATCTGTTTCGCAATTTTATATTCTTTCTTTATTATAAGTTCAGATTCCTCTACATGCAGTGCTTGAATGTAATGATCATCCCTGCATCTCTTTAAGGCAATCGCAATATGAATTGATAAATTATCAATTTCTATATCTGATAAATATATCGTTCCTCCCTCGATATACTTTAGTATAACTGAGCGGATGAGAGAAATATGGGGTAACGATAAATATGTGTCCGTCTGCTCATAGTTCTCATGAAACGGAGTATGGTCATAACGTGGCAAACCATATTGTGATAAACAAGAACGAATATTAAATTCTTCTCCTACAATACGTATACCATAATATGGTCTTTTTTCAATTTGTAACTCATAGCGACTACAAATATCCGTAACATCTTTCATAATTAAGTTTACAGTAGATTTACTCACATAAATCTCTTCCGCTAGCTGTGAAAGCTTCACATACCCATCTGTCGTTAAAATACGGTGTAAAATATAGGCTACTCTTTCTTCATAAGAAGTTGGAATCTTTTCTGTCTGTTTTTGAAATACATTTACGCAAAAATCTTCAAACTTCTTAGTTTGTATAATTTCTAGTTCGTACCCATTCCCTCTTTGTGATTCAATTTTCGCTCCGTGTTCTTCCAATATATCATTTAATAATTTTATATCCTTTTGAATCGTCTTCGTTGATACGTGTAAACGGCTCGCTAAAAAAGCTCGATTTAACATCGATTTCTCTTCTAAAAACTCCTCTAAAATGGAAATTAATCGCTGATGCACTTTTGTCATAGCTCTTCCTCTCGCTCTTTATATAAAAGGGAAAAAGCCACTGAAATCAGTAGTTTTTCCCCTTTTATCCCGCGTTCATTATTTCTTTAGCGTAAATCCAAACTTATCCCAAGCTTGTAAATAATCTAATAAGAAGATTTCTTCCTCTATAATTCGGCCAACTACATTTGTTTTTCCTGTATTCACCATATCTTTTAAAGCAATTTGCAATTCACCTTTATATTGGCCATATTGCTCATTATCAATTAAAAGATCGCCACGCTTAATTTCACGCGTATTATGCGGTTTAAACTCTTCTTTTTTATATTTCACACGACTTTGTGTAGAACGAATCATATATTCAGATACATCCCCGCGATAAAAATGAGGTTCTTCTAATACGATAATTCTTTCTAAATCTGTTGTTGTATCGTATAGTTCTATATCAAATGTTTGTTTCTCTTTATTTAACGCACCTAGTGCTTGTAATTCTTCTTCTGAAGCATAAGCATTCGCAATAATAACATCATCAATTAATTCTGTTGCAAACAAATGCTTCGCCTGTGTTGTCATCGGTAATTCGCGATGCTGCTCTAACGTACATAACCCTTCTGTTACTGGCCAAGGCCCGTACGTTGCATCGAATGATGAAATAAAAGCAGCTGTTCTCATACCGTAATCTTTAAATTGTTTCGAGCATTTAATGAAATGATCGTATGATAATCCTGAATAACGATGTGGATAAAAATTATGGCAACCAATTAAATTTTCACGATTTGGTCTATGGCTCATAATGTTATCTACATATTTCGTACCGTTACTCATATTAATTTCAATTTTTAAGCCGTATGGATTGTAAGTCATAATCGATTCTTCTAAACCAGAGAATCCAACATCTAAACGGATACCGTACGCTCCTAACTCATGGAAGAACGATAAATCATTATATGAAATACCTAATTGTGTAAAGACAGACGGACTAATATCAACTAATACTTGGAACCCTAATGCATTTGCATGAGAGATCGTTTCTTTAAACTCTTCTATAATTTTCTCTTTTTCGCCATCTACAGATAATAAACATGTGAATACACGTGTAAATCCGTATTTACTCGCTAATGTTACATACTCTTTATCTTTCTCTACTGTCGAATGTTCTGGATAAATAGAAATACCTAATCGTCTCATATGTACACGCCTCTTTCTTCATCATATTGTAAACCTTTTCAAATATATGTAGCGAAAAAGTATGTATCCCCTTTTCTTCCACTACAATTTGAATCCGCTTTCTTTAAAGAAAAAACAATTTCTATCATTCATAACAACTACTAGTCTATACATCTATACTTTACATCTTTTTTTCATAGTTGTGTAGCTTTTACACAAATTTGTCAGTTTTTTCGCCTCGAAAATTGTTATACGTTTTCAAGGCACCTTCCTTGACTGTTACGTTGACCAATACATATACTCGAAAGAATAGAGAAAACTTTTATATAGGGGATGAATATATGGGAGAGGCAGTACTCGTAAAACGAGAACCGTTATGGACGAAAGAGTTTATTGCGCTAATTCTAGCAAACTTATGTATGTTTTTAGGATTTCAAATGTTAATTCCAACTTTACCTGTTTATGTGAAAGAAATTGGGGGCACAAGTTCAAATATCGGATTCGTTGTCGGCATGTTTACCGTTGCAGCACTTTTTATTAGGCCGCTAACTGGAAATGCCTTGCAGAAATTCAACAAAAAAATCATTTTAATGATCGGTACCGCTATTTGTTTACTCGCTATGGGCAGTTATCTTTTCGCTTCAACCGTTTTCCTATTGCTTGCCGTTCGAATTTTACACGGAGCTGGTTTTGGTATTACAACGACTACATACGGAACTGTCGTTTCAGATTTAATTCCGCAAGCTCGCCGCGGTGAAGGCATGGGGTATTTCGGTCTTTCTGGAACTATCGCCATGGCGCTCGGTCCGCTTATCGGACTTTGGCTTATGCAAGCATATAACTTCACGATTCTTTTTTTATGTGCACTTTCATGCACAATAGTTTCATTAATATTAACGAAACTACTTCAAATCAAAAAATCGCCGCAACCACCACAGCAGGCATCTGGTACCTTTCTCGATGGATTTATTGAGCGTAAAGCTTTACTTCCTTCATTATTAATATTATGTATTACATTAATGTACGGGGGAATTGGGAGCTTTATCACATTATTTGCTACGGAAGTCGGGATTGCTGATATCAGTCTCTTCTTTTTATTTAACGCACTTGCAATCGCTGTAACTCGTCCGTTTTCTGGAAGATTATATGATACGAAAGGCCATACATTCGTCATCATTCCAGGAGTTATTATTACGTTTACAGGTATTATCTTGCTGTCGTATACAACTACAATTCCGAGTTTAATTATTGCCGCAGCGTGCTACGGCAGTGGTTTCGGAGCAATTCAACCGGCACTACAAGCATGGATGATTGACCGAGTAGCACCGCACCGGAGAGGAGTAGCAACAGCAACATTCTTCTCAGCATTTGATCTTGGAATTGGTGCTGGAGCGATTATTTTTGGATTCATTGCACACTTTACCAACTATGCAACTGTATATCGATATTCCTCTCTATTACTTATCGCTTTTCTTTTCATTTACATCACAAGCTTACGGAAGCAAAAACAGGGGGATAAAACAAAAGAAAAAGCCGTTGGGTAATGGCTAGTTGGTTCTTTTTCGAAGTACTTAGACCAAAAAATCATGTATACACATTTGTAAAAAGCAGTGGATTCCTAAAAAAATCACACTGCTTTTTGCATTGTATTGAAGAGTGAACCGCTGTTCTATTTATTCATGTTGTTCGTATGATATTAATATATATAGAACGAATTGGAGGAAATATTAATGAAAGCAATAGTGTACACAAAATACGGTCTCCCCGACGTTCTTCAACTGAAAGAGATAGAAAAACCTACTCCTAAGGACAATGAAATACTAGTAAAAATAAAAGCGACAACCGTAACAGCAGGAGATATTCGCTCACGAAGTTTTACGGTTCCCTCTTCTGTTTGGCTACCCGCTCGAATCGCACTTGGCTTTAAGCAACCGAAAAAACAAATACTCGGAATGGAATTGGCTGGTGAAGTTGAAGCGGTAGGAAAAGACGTCACACGATTTAAAAAAGGAGACCAAGTTTTTGCAGCTACCCAAGTAAATTTTGGTTCTTATGCTGAGTATATTTGTCTACCTGAAGGTGGAGCAGTGTGCATGAAGCCCTCCAATATATCCTATGAAGAAGCCGCAGCCATCCCAATTGGAGCACGTACAGCTTTGTTTTCCCTTAGGAAAGCTAACGTTCAAAGCGGTCAAAACATTCTTATTTACGGAGCTTCTGGAAGTGTCGGAAGTTATGCAGTACAAATTTCCAAGTATTTCGGCGCAACAGTTACAGGTGTGTGCAGTAGCTCAAATTTAGAATTGGTCAAATCTCTAGGCGCTGACGAAGTAATTGATTACACCACAAAAAATTTTTCTACTACAGACGAAACTTATGATGTTATCTTTGAAGCGGTAAACAGGAGCTCCTTTTCAGAGTGTATTAAAATGTTAAAAGAAGATGGTACCTATATAAATATCGTTGAACCGTTACCAAGTGCTCAAATGCTCTGGACTAAATTGACAAGTCGCGTGAAACTCATATTAAGTCAAAACGCACCTGAAACTTCCGAAGCATTAAATTTCCTTAAAAAACTTGTTGAGAACGGTAAAATAAAAGTGGTCATTGATAGGCAATACACTTTTGAGGAAATTATTGAGGCTCACATATATGTTGAAAAAGGACATAAGAAGGGAAATGTCGTCATAACTATGGAGCATAATGACGATTCTAAATAAAGAAAAAACACTTTGCATAATTGTTAAAATGCAAAGCACCGAAAGTTTTTAACATAAAAAAGCAGAGCAAATTCATATGCGAATTGCTCTTTTTTATTGTTGCGAGCATCTCAAAAGAAAACAGTTTAAAATAATTTAATCGTTTTTTACTCTCATTAAATAAATCCATTTCAAACCTCCCCCGTTTCCCTACATATTTTTCTAACTTTAATCAAAAAATATGCAAAGAACCATCATCATAACAAAATAAAATTCCAATCCACATACCCAGTTGGGTAGTTTCCCTTCACCTATTTTTACTATCCGCAAATAGTGTGATAAATGTGACTTCTTTACAAACCGATCAGATATATCATCTGAAAAACCAATTAAATCCAGGTGTTTCTTTAAAGATTTGTAAACTTTTTATCCCTTTGTAAATTTAGTGTAAATTTTACTGATAAACCGTTTACAGTGCCTCAAGGTTTAGTTAATAATTACATCGTACATGAAATTTAAGGAGTGGAATGCGTGGAATACAATATTCAAGATATGATCTTCCAGTTCATTGGTGGATTAGGTATTTTCTTATTCGGGATTAAATACATGGGCGATGGACTGCAACAAGCAGCTGGAGATCGTCTTCGTGATATTCTAGATCGTTTTACAACAAACCCTCTTATGGGTGTACTAGCAGGTATGTTAGTTACAGTATTAATTCAATCAAGTTCAGGAACAACCGCTTTAACAGTCGGACTTGTAAGTGCCGGATTTATGACATTAAGACAAGCAATTGGTGTTATTATGGGTGCGAACATCGGTACGACAGTTACTGCATTTATTATCGGGATTAAAATCGGAGAATACGCTCTCCCAATTATGGCAGTTGGAGCAATCTTACTATTCTTCTTTAAAAATAAAAAAGTACATTCTGTAGGTCAAGTTGTATTCGGTTTTGGTATGTTATTCTTCGGTTTAGAATTAATGAGCGCAGGTATGAAACCTCTTCGTGCTTTAGAGTCATTCCAAGAGTTAATGGTTAGCATGAGTGATAATCCAATTTTAGGAATTGTTGTTGGCACAGTCTTCACTTTAATTGTACAAAGTTCAAGTGCGACAATCGGTATTTTGCAAGAACTATTCGGTCAAGGTGCAATCGATTTACAAGCTGCTCTTCCTGTATTGTTCGGTGATAACATCGGTACGACAATTACAGCTGTATTAGCAGCAATCGGTACTTCAATTGCAGCAAGACGTGCAGCATTAGTTCACGTTATCTTTAATATTATCGGTACCATTATCTTTACGATTATATTAATACCATTTACAAGTTTAATTCAATATTTCCAAACGTCATTAAACTTAAATCCAGAAATGACAATTGCATTTGCACACGGGACGTTTAACGTAACGAATACAATCATTCAGTTCCCATTCATTGCAGTATTAGCCTGGATTGTAACAAAAATTATTCGTGGTGAAGATGCATCTATTAACTTCAAACCGCAACATTTAAATCCAATCTTTATTGAGCAATCTCCAGCTATCGCTTTAACAGAAGCTCAAAAAGAAATCATTCGTATGGCTGAGTTTTCATTACATGGATTAAAAGAAGCAAACCAATTTTTAAATACACAAGATAAAAAACATGCTGACATGGCTACTCAATTAGAAGGAGCTATTAACAATTTAGATAAAAAAATTATTGAGTATTTAGTTTTACTATCAGAAAAACCACTTTCACCTACAGACTCTGAAAAACATTCCGTTTTAGCAGGTGTTGTTGGAGATATTGAACGTGTCGGTGATCATGTAGAAAACCTTGTAGAACTTGTAGATTTCCAAATTTCAAACCGCGTTTCACTATCAGATGAAGCACTAGCTGAATTAAATGAAATGCTTGAATTAACAATTTCAACATTACAAGATGCAATCAATGCTTTAACAAACTTTGACACTGAACTAGCTCAAACTGTTATTGCAAAAGAACGTAAAATTGACCAAATGGAACGTGTTTTACGTAAACGCCATGTGTTACGTCTGAACGAACGTAGCTGTTCAGGTGATGCAAGCATCATCTACGTTGATATGGTAAGTAACTTAGAGCGTATCGGTGATCACGCTGTAAATATCGCTGATGGTGTTTTAGGTGAACAAGGAAAAGTAAATTTAAAACAATCATTATAATAGGAAAGAGACGCTAATTTAAGCGTCTCTTTTTTCATTTCATCTTTACAACCGTTCTTCCTTTTAACTTTCCTTGCAGTATAAGTGTAAACTTCTCATCTAATTCTTTTAATGTACATTCTTCTGTATAAGATAATAGCTCTGAATTTTTCCACTCACCTGCTAGCAATGCCCACACGTCTCTTCTCACATCTACTGGACATTGAACTGAATCTATTCCTAAAAGGCTAATCCCTCGTAATATGAATGGGTATACAGTTGTATTTAATTCATGCCCTGCTACGTTACCACACGTTGTTACACAGCCTCCATACTTAACTACCTTTAAAGAACTTTCTAACATGCTTCCGCCTACGGTATCGACAACTCCAGCGTATATTCCTTTAAGCATCGGTCTTCCTGATTCATCACTCAACTCCGCGCGATGAATCATCTTTTTTGCACCTAAACGTAGCAGCATCTGTTCCTCTTCCATTTTCCCAGTTGATCCTACTACGTTATATCCTAGCTTCGCTAAAATGCTAACTGCTACACTGCCTACTCCGCCCGTAGCACCCGTTACTAAAACATCTCCCATACTAGGCGTAATTCCCGCCCTAATAAGCTTATATACCGATAGGGCAGCTGTAAAACCTGCTGTCCCGTACATCATACTTTCCTTCAAAGTCATTTCTTTTGGTAAATGAACAACCCAAGATGATGGCACGCGAATATATTCCCCGAAACCACCAGAAGTATTCATACCTAAATCATATCCAGTTACAATAACTTGATCGCCTTCCTGAAAGGCGTTATTTTCACTATTAACTACCTCTCCCGCTGCATCTATGCCAGGTGTATGAGGATATGTTCTCGTTACACCTTTATTACCAGTAGCTGAAAGGGCATCTTTATAATTTAATGAAGAATAATAAACACGTATTAATACGTCTCCTTCAGGTAAACTATTAATTTCTCTCTCAACAAGATTTCTTTCAAATTGATTATTTTCTTTTTCGTTCACGACAATTGCTCGGAATGATGTATGATTCATTATGCTCTCTCCTTCATCCGTAAAATCTTTCTTTATTATATAAGAAGTATATATACAGCTAATCACATCTTCTTGGCTATATTTCAACAAATCTTACTTCTCTATCACTTTCTCACAATACATATTTTCATTTCTACTAAAACACATTATACTTGTTCTACATCTTAAAAATAAAATATAGAAAATCTGACTTTTTATAAATAAATTGAATTTTTACGAAATGTAAATGATTTGTAATGTTTTTTTTCGCTAAATTTCATTATAATAAGTGGATATGAGTGTCGTATTTCAATTCAAATGAAGGAGTACAAGAAATGGAGCAAAACCCATCTTTGCAAGAAAATACACGCAATAAACCGAAAAAAAGTAAGAAAAAAACAAAAATTATTATAAGCGTCATTCTATTCTTTTTAATAGTAGGTGGCGGTTATACATGGTTTTTAGTAAATAAAGCATCTTCTGCTGTTCGAAATGCCGCTCACGATTTAGCGCGCGGTGATAAATCTGATTTACGTGATAAAGCTGTAAAACCTATTACAAATAACGTCTCTGTCTTAATAATGGGTGTTGATGAAAGCGATGTCCGTGGGAAAGAATATGGTGAAGCTATAAGAACGGATGCACTATTACTTGCAACGTTTAATAAAGATAGCAAAACTGTAAAGCTATTAAGTATTCCACGTGACACGTATACTTATATTCCAGTAGAAAAGAAAAAAGATAAAATTACACACGCTCATGCATTTGGTTCTACTAAAAACGGAAAAGATGGTGGACCACAAGCTAGTATTGATGCAGTTGAAAAATTAATGAATGTTCCCGTCGATTACTTTGTAAAATTCAACTTTAAATCATTCATGAAAATCGTTGATGATTTAGGCGGCATTGAAGTTGACGTACCAGTTGAATTTACTGAACAAGATAGTAATGATAACGCCGATGCAATTCACCTGAAAAAAGGTGTTCAAAAGTTAAATAGTGAAGAAGCTCTTGCTCTTGCTAGAACACGACACGTTGATAGTGATGCGATGCGTGGACAACGTCAGCAACTCGTTATTGAAGCAATTTTAAAGAAACTAACAAGCGTTGGATCCGTAACAAAAGTTGGTAACATCATTGATGATATTAACGGACAATTCGTTACAAACTTAACATTCGATGATATGCTTTCATTCTATAAATATGGAGCAGATTCTTCAATTGAGAAATTACAAATTGAAGGTGAAGATTGTTACATGGCAAAAGGTGATGATACATGTAGTAAGTCATCTGGTGGTGGCCGAACTTACTACTACAATCCAGATAAAAAAGAATTAGCTAATGTTACAAACGAACTTCGTAGTCACCTTGGACTACCTGCCTATACAAAATCTGATTCTGATTCGAAAAAAACAAGCTCAGAGAAAACAAAAGAATCTAAGTCTGAAAATACGAGTGAACGCGAATCAAGTAACGATGAAACTCAAAATAAGAATAACAGTGAAGATACAGAAACATCGTCTAATGACAATGAATAAAGTGAAGCAGTGCTCTATGGAGGTAGAGCACTGCTTCTTTTTAATGCTTTCAAAACAAAAAAATCAGAACTTTCCAACTATCTTTTTTAATATTTTTAAATTATAATAAATAATAGTAATCTATTCCAATTATCAGGGGGCCCACACATATGAAAGCTGCAGTAAAACATAACATTTCAGATTTTAAAGAGTACTTAAAATCAAACGATATATACATGGAAGAAAATATAGATGAAAATGATGGTTCGGTACATTTTTCAGTAGGATTAGAAACAGAAGCTGGCGCAAAAATTCAACTTATCGCTGCTTTCCAAAGCGAACATCCTGCTGTGGATATATACTGCTTCAATGTTGCTCTTGTACCTGATTCAACATCAACAAATGATATTTTACATGTCATCAATGAATTAAACACATCTTATCGATTTGCAAAATTCACGCTAAACAAACAAAATGCAATTGATATTTCAACATCTCTTGCATTCTCAGAACCAAACTTTAATCCCGCACTTGTCTTTGAACATACGAGAATGCTATATAAACTGGCAAACGATGAATATAAGAACTTAATGAAAGTGATTTGGGCGTAAATAAAAAGATGGTGCTACAAGAGCACCATCTTTTTATTTCGATATCATATCAACCCACATCTTTATCGCAGTTCCTACAATTAAAGTAGACAATACGTATTGCAAAACTTTTTGATTCACTCTCTTCCCTACTCTCACTCCAAGAGGAGCGGCAAATAAACTTGCTATCGCAACGATAAGAGCCGGAATAACAACTATTTGTCCAGTAATCACTTTCCCAGTAGTAATTCCTATCGAGGAAATAAAAGTAATAGCGATAGATGTTGCTATTGTTGTACGTATCGGTAGTTTTAAAACAACTAGCATAATCGGTACTAAAAGAAATGCACCACCAGCCCCAATAATGCCGGAAACACTTCCTACAATAAACGCTAGCAAACTAGCGAGCCACTTATTGTACGTAATTCCTTCTGTCCCCTTACGATTGCTTCGCTTCGGTATAAACATCATAATAGCCGCAATAGTAGCTAGTAATGTGTAAACAACGTTTACAGCATGCTCATTTAATAGATTCGCACTAAAGCTACCTACAAAGCTTCCTATTAATATACTAGCTCCCATATACACAACTAAAGTTTTATCCATATCGTTACTTTTCCTATACGCCCACGCGCCTGCAAAAGTTGCAAAGAATACTTGAATCGCTGTAATACCGCTCACTTCATGTGATGTATATCCAGCAAATCCTAGCAATACTGGAATGTATAAGATCATCGGGTAATTAATAATTGCCCCGCCAATCCCAACCATTCCTGATATAAACGACCCTATAAACCCAATAATAAAAAGCAGTACTGTTAAACTCATATTGTATCCCCCGCCTTCTAAAAAGAAGGTGATTTAAATAAATAAATTCACATTCCCATCCGAAGCATCTGCTAAATATGCACCTACTCCTGCAAACTCTACCCCTTCCATAATCTCTTCCTCTTTTAACCCTAATAAATCTACTGTCATTTGACAAGCTACAAGTTTAACTCCCTGTTCTTTCGCCAAATCAATTAAATCTGGTAAAGGCATCGCATTATGTTTTTTCATAATACCTTTAATCATTTTTGGCCCCATACCAGCAAAATTCATTTTTGATAATCCCATCTTATCAGCGCCGCGCGGCATCATTTTTCCAAATACTTTTTCTATGAACGTTTTCTTTACTTTCACATGCTCATCTTTCCTTAAAGCATTTAATCCCCAAAAAGTATGAAAAATAGTCACCTCTTGATCATACGCCGCTGCACCATTTGCAATAATATAAGCAGCCATCGCTTTATCATAATCTCCGCTAAATAAAACAATTGTTGTTTTCTTCTGTTGTTCCATGTTGTTCTCCTCCTAATTACCTGTAGGGGTATTTTAAAAATTGTAAAAAGGCTCAAATTATCTAGCTACACCTGATCCTACTTTCTCCTTACAAAACGTTCATGCCACCTGAAACATTGATAACGCGCTGAAACCCTAATTTTTTTAATACTTTTGCTGCTTGCTTACTCCTCATCCCGCTCTGACAAATAACGATTATTTCCTTATTTTTATCTAATTGATTTGCTCTACTAGCTAACTCATTTAGCGGGATATTCTGAAATCCCTTCATATGATTTCCTCTATATTCACCTACTGTACGAACATCGATAAACTGCTTTCCCTGTTTTCCCACTATACTCTTTAATTCTTTTCCATTTATATTTTGAACACCTTTCACCGGTAAAAAACGTGAAATAACAAACCATACAGCAATTACAATGAAAAGCGTACTTAATATTGTATTCATATAACCAACCTCTCCGCCTTTACAAAACTAGTTCTTCACTACGCCTTCTTAATCCAAAACTTCAGCACATCGTCTTCTATATTATGCTTTACTATTTCATGACCGCCTGTTTTTGACCATGCTGGAATATCTTTTACTGATCCTTTATCCGTTACATGTACTTCTAACACTTCTCCAGTTTGTAAAGTATCCATCGCTCTCTTCGTTCTTACGATCGGCATTGGACATGCTAAACCTTTCGCATCTAATACTTGTTTTACATTCATCATCTATTCCTCCAGTTTGTTATTTTATAATGAATCATGAACTGCACAGCGATTTGGACCAATCTCCATTTCACGCTCTTCTTCCACACTCGGATAAATCTTACCCATATTCGTTTGACGAATTTCTTCATAAGCATTCGGCTGCGGCGGTAAGTTCTCTGTCACAGTTTTACGAAACTCTACCTCATCGGCAATATTTAACCCTACATTCTCCTTAAATAAATCTTGTAAATGCGCACTCACAATGCCTCTGTCGTCCATTTCACTTATTTTTGAATAATGAGCTGGTAAAACAATTAAACCTTGAGATAATTCCTTATAACGTTTATATAAAGTATTTCGTAAATCCCCTACCCAGTCTTCCGCCTTCCCAGCAAGATCTGGACGCCCGATTGAATCTACAAATAAAATATCGCCTGATAATAAATAGGAATCATCTACAATAAATGATGTACTTCCAATCGTATGCCCCGGTGAGTATAATGCGTCAATTTCAATTTTGGTACCCCCCACCGTAATAACAGATCCTTCAACAAGCGGTTTATATGAGAAAACGACTTCCTCCGCATCCTTTGGAGGTAACCAATACGTACCCCCTACTTTTTCAGCTAACCTACGTCCTCCAGAAATATGGTCTGCATGTAAATGTGTATCCATGACATTCGTAATAGTAACACCATGCTCTTCCGCAAAATCTTCATATGCTTCAACCGTTCTGATTGCATCAATAACTGCTGCTTCACCGTTTGAGACGATCATATAAGATAAACAGCCTTTTCCAAGACGGTTAAATTGATATACACTTCCTCCGCCCTGTACATCTCCTACTTTTAACGGCTTTACATATTCACTCCAAGCTTTCATACCACCAGCTAAATAATAAACATCATTGAATCCGGCATGTAACAATTGCTCTGCGACAAACTGCGAAGAACCTTCTTTCGCACATACGACTAAAATTTCTTTCTCCCTCGGCAATTCATCTACAATATGATCTACACCATCTAATAAGTCAAAATACGGTTTATTTATAGAAGAAACTTGTTTCCCTTCAATTTTCCAATCTTCATAGTCCGTTTCATTACGAACATCTAAAATAAACAATTCTCCGAATAAAACTTTCTCTGCGACATCTTTTGCTTGTAACAGTTTAACACTCATTCAATTACCCCCTGAGGTATATTTATATTTAAAAAATTTTATTTTTCTATATTTCCTTGCCACTCTAACATACCTGGAATGACATTTTTCACGTTTGAAAAACCTCTCTCTTTCAACACTTGGCAAGCTACATCACTACGGTTACCAGTTCGGCAAACAACATAAATTGGTTTCGCACTGTCTAACATAGCACTATCTATTTCACCTAATGGAACCGAAATGGCAGATGGAATATGACCAAAGGCAAATTCCGCCGCTTCACGAACATCTACTACAATACACTCTTCACCACTTAATAATAGATCTTGCAATTCCCCATTCGTAATTGTATGAGTATACTTCACAACTTCATTTACTTCATGTTCATGGGATTTTCGTACATAATGCTTTAATATATCTCCCTCTTGTTTCGTTCCGATATATTGATGCCCTACTTTACTTGACCAACTTTGAATATCTAGCATAGAACCTTTATCTGTCGCCTCTATTTCAATAACTTGCCCTGATGCCAACCCTTCCATCGCCTTTTTTGTCTTCACAATTGGCATCGGGCAAGCCAAGCCTTTACAGTCTAAATTCATATCAACTTTTATACTCATAATCATTTCCTCCCTAATTAGCATACATATACCTATAGGGGTATAATAAAATGTTTTTGAAAATCTGTCAACACATACGTTTGACAGATTATCGGCTTTTTACAAGTAATTGAACGGCTTCTTTAATTAACTCTTCATTTGAACCATTACCTGTTTCAAACTGCTCGCGCAAACATTGCTCTAAATTTGTTCCAACAACGAGTCCAATTGTACGATCAAGTGCAGAACGGGATGCAGTTAACTGTGTAATAACATCTCGGCAATCTTTTCCCTCTTCCATCATGCGAAGCACACCACGAACTTGACCTTCAATACGTTTCAATCTATTTTTCATATCTTGATTATATTCCACTGTAGATCACCTCCGTAATTATAACTATATTATACATTACTTTGTAACTTTGTATAATATCATATACCCTTAAGGGTATATTGTAAAGTGGTTTATTTTTTTGAAATCTCCTAGAGTATAGTAAAAATGCAAAAGCCACTGATTTCATTGGCTTTTGCATTTCTCAACTACACTGCTTGGTAGTCCAACTAATTCATTTCATTTACGAATCAAGGAATCAACCGTTTTATTATCCTACTTCTTATAATCTCTTTGTAAAACTATAATCCATTTCTCCACCTAACGCTTCAGGTGTATCACCAGTTTCTCTAAAATCATGTGTATAAATTTGTTCAAATGAACCGAAATCTACTTGCTTATAAAATTCGAAACAAGGGAATCCATCATGTTCTCCTTGAATATCGATACTACCATCCTTGTTCACACATACAGTTAATAAATAGTCCACAGGAGGGGCATACACATTTAACGGATTACTAGCGCTTGCACTCATTTTGAATTGCACACCATCAGAATTCCATGAAATATCCGTACACACAATATTTTCAGTACTCGCTTTTCCTGTTCTTTTATTCACAGAACCATCTGGATTCGTGACCTTCTCTGTCGTAATACCCGTGTTTGCATATGAAAACACTTCTTCTTTATAAAAGTCCACTACTACCTCTTGCTCAACTCTAGAGCGCATAGTATTTACCGCATGTGGTGTAAATTCACGTGAATCACCTTCGAACTGGATTACTTTCCCTGTTTGTGCATCCTTCCGCGGTTCTGTCCAAGACATTGGAATAAATACACTGGCTCTAATTTTAACGATATTCGTCATAAGAAACACCCCTGTAATTCTAATTTTATATACTGCATACTATTGAATAAAATAGACCACAATTTCAATCCTAGAACCAATAGCTTTCTCTTTTACGTTTGCTACTTCCTTCTAAAAAATAGCACTATATTTATATCTAGATTTTCGTTTTAAAGCTATATTCCATTTCTCCAGCTAGTGCTGCTGGGGTATCATCCGTTTTCCTGAAATCATGTGTATATATTAATTCAAATGAACCAAAGTCGATTTGTTTATAAAATTCATAGCAAGGAAAACCATCATGTAAACCTTCAACATGCGCAGTACCACTTTCATTAACTCGTATAGTCAAAAAATAATCAGCTGCAGGTGCTGCCGCGTTTAACGGATTACTTGCACTTGCTCTCATTTCAAATGAAACTTCATCTTCACTCCATACAATATTTGTACATGCAATGTTTTCTGTACTTGTTTCTCCTTTTTGATACTCAATTGAGCCATCTGGATTTGTAATTTTCACAGTAACGATACAAGCATCTGCATATGTGAAAATTTCTCTTTTATAAAAATCAACAACCACTTCTTGTTCTAATCTTGAACGCTTTGTGTTCACAGCGTATGGTGTAAATTCACGTGCATCTCCGGCATATTCAAACACTCTTCCCGTCGCAGGATCCTGAATAGGTTTCAGCAAAGCATACGGTGCAAATACACTCCCTCTAATTTTAACGATATTAACCATGTGAAACCTCCATAATTCATTAATATTATTTAGATAAATCATTATTTGTTCTATTACTATTATATAGTCAATTTGATTGACTATATCCTGTATAGTACAATAGATTCTACTTATAGTCAATTTAATTGACTATAAGTAAGGAGGTTATATACATGACTCATCAAACACTTAACGAACTAGATCTTACATCACTTTTATCACTATCTTTCAGCACATTAATTACTGAACTACATGATAGATTAAGTGAATTAGGATTTGAAGATATTAGGCCAGCGCACGGTTTTATGTTCAAACGCATCCTTCCTAATGGAGCAACCGGTATAGAACTAGCTGAATATTTAGGGGTTTCAAAACAAGCCATAAGTAAAATGGTAGATTCTCTTGAGAACAGTGGTTATGTCACGCGCCAAACGCATCCTACTGATAAAAGAGGTAAAATTATTGTTTTAACCGAGCGTGGTTTAGCAGTAATGAAAGCAAAAGAAGAAATAGTAGCTGAAATAGAACAACGATGGATTGCAAACATAGGTGCAGAACGAATGCAAATGCTTAAAGAGGATTTAACAACATTCGTTACTAAAGAAAATACAGGAAAATTATCATCGAGCATACGACCTGTTTGGTAAACAAAAACTCCATATAATAAAAAAGAACGGACAAGAAATTCTATGTCCGTTCTTTCCATCACACATACTTCCGATGCACCATCTTCCCATCATAAGAAAACACAACGCCCTTACTCTCCACAATCGATTCCATATGCACTGTTCTTCCCCATAGCTGATGAAGATACGGTAATACTTTTTCTAAGTATTTTAAATCTAACTCAATTCCTTCATAGCTATGTTTAATGTACAATTCCCCATTCTTTAAGTAGTCTCCATCTTCTACTACTAAGTACGGGAAACCTCCATTTGTGCGCATATTTACGAGTTGATCGCGTACATGCTCCCATTCTTTATCAATTACTTTATATTCTTTTCCTTGGCGCTGGAATAAGTACATATCTTCTCTCATTACAAGTTTTTTATTTAAATAGTTTCTTAGGAACGATACATCCCATTCAATTTCCCGTACTTCAAAGATTTTGTCACGACCAGAACCAGGTTTCACACCGCGTCGTTTCATTTCTTCTGTCGGGTTGTTATAGCGCTCTTCAATATCTTCGAACATTTTAATACCGAGGTAGTATGGATTAATACTTGTTTTTGATGGCTGTACGACACCTGCATTTAATTTCGCAAATTCAATTGCTTCACCAGATGTTAAGTCCATTTCACGAAGTATGCGTTGATGCCAGAAGGAAGCCCAACCTTCATTCATAATCTTCGTTTCAAGCTGTGGCCAGAAGTATAACATTTCTTCACGCATCATCGTTAATATGTCGCGCTGCCACTCTTCTAGCTCACGGCTATATTCTTCAATAAAGAGGAGTAAATCTTTTTCTGGCTGCGGTGGGATTTTCTTCTTTTTATGCATATTAGGTCGTTCTCTCTTTTTGTTTCGATCATCTAAATTCCATAAATCATCGTACTGTGATATCTTTTTCTTTTCTACATCCTCTTCTAAATCTTCAATACTCCATGCAAGTTTCGGACGCATAAGCGATGGATCAATATGTTCTTGAATGGCAAGTACGGCATCTAAAAATGTTTCTACCTCTTCTCTTCCATACTTATGTTCATACGCCTTCACACGATCTGCTGTCGCTGCCATACTCTCCACCATATCGCGCTTCGTATTAGAAAAACGAATATTATTTTTGAAGAAATCACAATGTGCTAAAACGTGCGCCACGATTAATTTATTTTGAATTAAAGAATTCGTATCTAATAAAAAGGCGTAACATGGATTAGAGTTAATAACGAGTTCATAAATTTTACTAAGTCCTAAATCGTATTGTAATTTCATTCTGAAAAATTGCTTTCCAAAACTCCAATGCGAAAACCTCGTCGGCATCCCATATGCACCAAATGTATAGATAATTTCCGCTGGACATACTTCATAGCGCATCGGATAAAAATCAAGACCAAATCCAGTCGCAATTTCCGTAATTTCAGCAATCGCATATTGTAGTGCTTTATCATCACTTGCTCTCATTATTTTCCCTCCTTACACTTTCCCTTAAGAAAGTGTATGATGAGAAACAAGCTTTCATGAGGATTGATTGCATAATAAAAAGACACCCTCTAAAAAAACGAGAATGCCTCTTTCTAATTAACCTTCAATGATCTCCATCTTCTCCGTAATCGGTGTACGAGCTTTTCCTTCTGGTGCTTTATCGAAATAGCCGATATGAAGAATTCCAATGATGCGTTGACCTCTTGTTAAACCAATTCCTTCTATAAATAGTGGATTGTAGTTTAATCCACCTGATTTCCAAACGCACCCTAAGCCGCGTTCCCAAGCAAGTAATTGGAAGTTTTGCATAAATGCACATGTTGCAGCGTAATCTTCGTCACGTTGAATTTGACGCGGATCTTCATTAATGTAAACAACGATTTGTGCAGGTGTGCTTAAGAAACGATCAGATAAAGTTTTGCCGCGTTTTGCTCTTTCTTCTTCTGTGAAAGAGTTTAATACTGCGTCTACTAATTTCTGACGGCCTTCTCCAATATATAATTTACAATTCCATGGCTCACGATGTTTATGATTCGGTGCCCATATTGCGTCGTTTAATAGTTCAATTAATAGCTCTTTTTCTACTGCTTTATTTGTAAATGTACGAACAGAGCGTCTTTCTTTAATAACATTTGCGATGGAAGTATATGTAGTCATATTTTTCTCTCCCTTATTTTTATCTATATGTATAAATCCGTCATTGATATTGATTTTCAATTTCGATTATAACCTAGTTTTTCACTATTAATCAATGTTTTATGTTGGAAAACCATGAAAAACTTCTTTTTATACTGTGAATAAAAAAACTTAACTTGTTCACAAGTTTTTCACATTTTATGGAAATGATATGTGTAAGTTTTCCACATTACCCATCTAGGAGGAGTTTATATGTACAAGAAAATCGCAGTAAGTATGACTATGGCAGCATTATTGTGCGGGATATCTGTCTTTCCTGCTTCTGCTTCCGCTGCCACGCCAAAAGAAGTAACAATGCACCATCATAAGCCTATTTCAGAAGAAGAAATGCAGTCGCTCGAAAAACTCGGCTATAATAAACATGAAATTTGGAAAGCTGCCCACATTGCAAGAATAAGTAAAAAAGAAATTAAGGACGTTTTAGCTTACTATAAGCAAAATAAATCTTGGGAGAAAACAGCCGAGCATTTCGGTGTAGACCCAAGTAAATTGAAAAAGCATCATATGAATAAAGAAACGAAAAAAGCACTACTGCAAAAATTAGCAAATATGCAAAAGTCCACACCAGATGGACTGAAACAAAAAATGAAAGAATATAACATCGGCTTACGCCAACTTACCGTGTTAACAATCATCTCTCAAAAAAGTAATACCCCTCTTGACGATGTACTAAAAATGAAAAAAGATGGGATGGATATTAAACAAATTGCGGAAAAATTAAATGTTAAAAAAGAAGATATACGGGCAGAAATGATTAAATTAGTGAAGTCTATTAAAGAAAAGAAAACAAATTAGCCTGTCAAAAAGGAAGAGATATTCAATACTCTTCCTTTTCTTTATCCCGCTATTTCTGGGTAGTAAAACTCCCACCTCAAAATTCGGCTGGAGCAAAGAAGTTAGGTGGGAGTCGTGCTGCCCGTAAAATCCCGATTATTAGCCTTCACTTTATGAACTTTCAATTTTCAAGTATAAATTCCCGTCTTTCCCAAAAACTAACACAAGTAAATGATGTGTGTAAGGGGTGAGGAAATGTTCCGTGTATCATCTAAAAAGAAGAAAAAAGCACTCTGTTCTATTCCGGAGTTTATCCACACTATGAAAGAATCCAGTGATTTCGTGTCTTATAACGTAGTAGACGATGGAACATTGTGTTTGTTTTATTATAAATCTACAGCTGAATCCCTCCTCATTAATCGATTCATTTTAACACCTATTAAAAGAGAATTAGATCACATTGAAAATATAAGTGATATAGCAAATATCGTCACACTCGAGGACATCATCACCGACCCTTCTATTGATGATATTCGTGAAAAATTATTAAGTGGGTATGTACTTATTCAGCTAAAAAATGATTCTCACTCAGCAGAATATGCACTTATTCGTGCTGAAAGTTCAGTTTTAGGTACAAGGTTATATAACGATACAGAGAATGAATATAGTGTCATCGGTCCAAAAGTCGGCTTCGTTGAGAATATCGATACAAATATACACTTACTTCGACGAAATATCGTAACAGAACAATTAGTTTTCAAAGAAGTTATAGTTGGTTCTATATCAAAAACAAAGGTCGTAGTTGCTTACATCGAAGGCATTACAAATGATCAGCACGTCAATACTGCAATGCAGCGCCTACAAGGCATTGACTTTGATGTTCCTTTCGATGCGACTATGATCGAACAATTTATTAGCGATAATAGTAACTCTCCCTTCCCTGTTTTACTACCTACAGAGCGCTTAGATCGTTCTGTTTATGCACTCATTAATGGTGGTGTTGTCATTTTAACAGATGGTTCACCATACGCATTAGCTGGACCGGCGACATTACTCGATTTCTTCGTATCTCCAGAAGATTATTATTTACCATGGATAGCAGGCTCATTTCTTCGAATGGTTCGCTTTTTCGGAGCAGCATTCTCGCTATTTTCATCAGCTATTTATACAGCTGTATTAACGTATCACTATCAAATGATTCCTGCGGATTTACTAGGTCCGATTATTTTTTCAAGAGCTAATGTACCCTTTCCGCCCATTTTAGAAGCACTTTTTTTAGAAATCACAATCGAATTGCTCCGTGAAGCTGGAGCACGATTACCTACAAAAGTTGGACAAACAATCGGCATCGTTGGCGGGATTGTAATTGGCCAAGCATCTGTTCAGGCTGCTTTAACGAGTACCATTTTATTAATTGCAGTTGCTTTATCAGCACTCGCTTCTTTTACAACACCAACTGTAAAAATGTCTTCTACTATCCGGATACTACGATTTCCACTTATTCTTTTAGCTGGTGCATTTGGGGGCTTAGGTCTCATTGTAGGATTCGTACTCATATTAGCTCATTTAATTCGCTTAAAATCACTTGGATCACCTTATTTATTACCTCTATATCCATTTCGCGGTTTAGGAACGGCAGAAGGTCTCTTTCGCTTGCCATTTAGTCAAACTGCAGGACGTGCCTCTTTTCTAAGACCAAAAAAGAAATGGCGCTATGATCCAAACAAAGCGAAAGAAAAACATGATGGTGAAGAGAAATGAAAAATACTTTATTATGCTTTTCCATTATCATTTTAATTTTCCAATCCGGCTGTACACAACCGAATATAGTAGACACACAGCGAATGATTCATATAGGTGGATTTGATATAACGAAAGATAAAAAATTTCGCGGGACAATCTTATATCCCGATTACACAAAAGGCGTTCAATCAAAACCAGAAACTCAGTCAACTACCGCAGATACAATTGAAACAATTTCTTCACTTCTAAACGCCAAATCACCACATACGATCGCTGTAGGTCAAATGCGTGTTGTCCTATTTGGAAAATCATTTGGTGAACGTGGAATTGGGGATGTTATTAACAACTTACAACGTGATCCTAATATTGGCCGAGATGTGCAACTAGCGCTTGTAGATGGTTCAACAGAAGAATTACTTAAACATGTCAAAACGAATGGATCGCTATATCTATCTGATTTACTGGAGCAAAATATAGAAACCGAGACAATCCCTCGGACAGCTTTAAATATTTTTTTATATAACTTTTATTCATCTGGATGCGATCCATTTCTTCCTTATATTAAAGTTGATGAAGACAAGTCTGCTTCCATTAAAGGAATTGCTTTTTTAAAAAAGGATAAAGTGGTTATGTACACAGATAAAAAAGGATCTTTTTTATTAAAACTACTCATTAATCCAACTAAAAATGGTCGTTACGAAGTTCCGATACGTCAAGGTAAGCATAAAGGATTGATCGCTACTCAAAACTTATCCGGGAAAAGTTTTTGTTCTCTTTCCCAAAACGGTGACATTCCGAAAGTTAACATCCACTTAAAGTTAAACGGACTTATAAAAAATGCTCCCGACTGGCTCGATTTAGCAAAGCACGAAAATATAACTTACGTAAAAAAACATGTAGAAAAAACGCTTGAGAAGCATTTAAACGAATTAATAAAACAATTCCAAGAAAAAGAAATCGATCCGATAGGTATACAAGAAGAAATTCGTAGTCATTCAAGAAAATGGACTATAAAACAAATTCAAGAAATGTACCCTAATGTAGACGTTGCTGTTCATGTGCAAATCAATGTCGTGCAATCTGGTATCGGAGAATAGTGAGGTGCTGTAATGGCTGGACAAGATAAAACACATACTGTTTCCCCTTATTTCACATTTCTTCTATTACACTCCCTTCAAATTGGAGTAGGTGTGTTAGGATACCAAAGGATTATTGCGCAATATGCCGGTTATGATTCTTGGATTTCTCTTATTGTTGCGGGCATTGCAACTCATATCGTGCTATTTTGCATGCTTAAAATGTTAGAAAAAGATAATGATTTAATGAATATTCATACGACATGTTTCGGAAAGTGGATTGGAACATTTTTGTCCGTATGCTTTGCTGCATACCTTCTATTATTTTGCCTTACTGTCCTTCGTACATATATTGAAGTCATTCAAGTTTGGGTCTTCCCTACAATTAAACCGTGGAAATTAACTTTATTATTTTTACTTGTGACTTACTACGTAATTAAAGGTGGTTTTCGCTCTGTAACAGGAATATGTTTTTGGGGCGTCGTAATACCGATTTTCGTCCTATTTTTCTTAGTTTTCCCAATGAAATACGCGCATGTCCGTAACATTCTCCCAATTCTAACTCATTCACCTTTAGAAATTCTAACTGCAGCGAAATCATCTGCATTAGAATTTCTTGGATTTGAAGCAATTCTTGTTTTTTATCCATTTATAAAAAAAGAAAAATCATTAAATAAATGGGCGCACGGTGGTATTGCTTTTACAACAATTCTATACGTAATACTAGCCATTGTTTCCCTTATGTACTATAGCCAAGGACAACTACATCATACAATTTGGCCAACATTAACAATGCTAAAAATCATAAAGATTCCTTTTATCCAAAGGTTTGAGTACATCATTATTTTCATGTGGTATCTTATTATTTTACCTAATCTTTGTTTAACAATTTGGTCTTCTTGTTGCATTAGTAAAAGGTCTTTTCACGTACCATTTAAAATTACACTTCCATTTTTTATTGCAGCTATATTTATTTCATCCTTATTTTTCACAAACCGTGAAAGTATCAATACATTAAATACAGTACTGTCTCAAGCTGGTTTATATATTGTATACGCTTATATCCCAATTTTATTTCTATTCCATTCACTACGATGGCGCTTCAAAAATCAGTCGAAAAAATCTTCACCCGACACACCATGATATTTGATACAATTTGGTTAATACATTTGTAAAGGGGACAAGCGAATGAAAAAGTATGTATTTTCTTTACTTGTAGTACTAAGCTTAATTCTTGCTGGATGCGGGAGTACTGGTACAAATGAAAAAAAATCTTCTGAATCAAAAGAAGAGCATGACCACGCATCACATACTCAGCAAGCTGATATTCAAGAAAAGACAAAAGGAGTCGACACACTCCCTACCTTCCTAGACAAGCTTGATCCGCAAATGAAAGATATCTACACTGTCGCTGGACAAAATGCAGAGCTATTAGATTGGATTCCATGTTACTGCGGTTGCGGTGAGAGTGTAGGACATAAAAACAATAAAAACTGCTTTATTCGTGAAATTAAAAAGAATGGTGAAGTTGTTTGGGATTCCCACGCAACAACTTGTGTCAACTGCCTAGAAATCGCGGTTGAATCGGCTTCCATGAAACAAAAAGGAAAATCAACGCTCGAAATTCGTAACTATATCGACAATAAATACAAAGAAGGGTATGGCAAGCCAACACCTACGCCAATGCCAAAAGCATAAAAACGAGGAAATCCCTCGTTTTTCTCTTTTCATTCACCTTTTTTCTTAACAAATTCTTTCAAGTGTATTTCTCCTTACTTGTCACACACTATATATAACTCCTCGGTAAGGAGGGTACACAGTGCAAACATATAACGACTATGATAAAGCTCTCTATTACACGTATTGCTGTAATTGGGATAAATTACTCGTTCTCATGGTTCAAACGAACGATCAATTATTTTCTAAGCGTATTGAGCATTTTTTACACGCTTATCAATACAGTAAAGAACTACCAGAAGTTGATAAACAATTGCAGCTCCTATTTCAATATATTGACCACGCATCCCAAAAGTCACATGTAGAAGAAGTAGAGCAAATTCAAATGTAAAATATAGCGCTATTCTCTTTATGAGAATAGCGCTTTTTTAAAATGTTTATATCAATAAAAGTTTCTCCTTATAAAACTTTTATTGATAAACATATTTTTTCTTTCTTTTCCCTACCACTTCATACTATAATTTAGTATGTAACTATTATAAGTGAGGTATAAAATATGGGACGAGAAAAAAAGCAAGAGTATGCTTTATTTGCTGCATGGGGAGCTTCGTTTATTGCTACATTAGGAAGTCTATACTTTTCCGAAATTATGAAATTTGAGCCTTGTGTCCTTTGTTGGTATCAACGTATTTTTATGTATCCATTTGTTTTATGGCTCGGTATCGCTGTAGTAAAGAAAGACTATCGCATTGCAAGTTATTCTTTACCAATCGCAAGTATTGGTGCTTGTATTTCTTTATATCACTATGCAATTCAAAAAATCGCAGCATTTTCAGCTGCTGGGGCAGCTTGCGGCCGCGTACCTTGTACGGGAGAATACATAAACTGGTTCGGCTTTGTGACAATCCCGTTTTTAGCACTTATCGGCTTTATCACAATCGCTGTTTGTAGCTTCATCGTAATTAAAAACAAATAAGGAGATGAAAGAATGAAAAAAATGCTTATATTTGGCGGTATTATTATCGCCTTGTTTGCAGCAATTTTCGCTGTAACACAAATGGAAGAAAAAAATGCTTCAACAAGCCAAAAAATTGATAATGCTACTAGTCAAACAGATGGTTCTGACTACTACACAAATAAAATCTCTCTTTCAGATCTCCAAAAGAATTTAAAAGAGAAAAAAGAAGAAACAGTATACTTTTATCAAACATCTTGCGTTCATTGCCAAAAATTATCTCCTATCGTAGTACCAATGGCTAAAGACTTGAATGTTGATATGAAAGTTATGGATATTGAAAAATTAGATGCTCCTTGGGATGAATATAAAATTAAAGGAACTCCAACAATCATTCATTTTAAAGACGGTAAAGAAGTGAGCCGTATTAGCGGCGAACAACCGGAAGACAAATTAAAAGAGTGGCTTGAGCAAACGAAAAAATAATAAGAAAAGGAAACTCCTTCTATACATGAAATGGGCGTAAAATCCCACACTAATGTATGAGGAGGGGGTTTTATGCCAGAAGTGAAATGCTCTGTTTCCAATTGCTCATTTTGGGGACAAGGTAACCTTTGTCAAGCAAGTGCAATCGTTGTTCAACCTGATGCACAAGAAGCAGGTCAAATTGAAAACAGTTCATATACAAACGCTACTTTAACAAACGAGACGCTTGAAAGTTCTGTAACAACGAGTGTAGAAACGTGTTGTCATACATTTAAACCGAAATATTAAACGTAAAAGCATACGATTAGTCGTATGCTTTTTTACATTCCTCTCCAAACATCATGCATCATAAAAAAGTACAAAATAACGAGAAGGACCGTCCCGCATAAAGTAATGCGCCGATATACACTCTTCTCCCCTTCCCTCGCTTTAACAAATGCCCAAATAAATCCAACGAACAATATTAAATCAATATATGGAACATAAAAGGAGAAGACGAGTAACGCATATAAATACACGATAAATAAACAAGTCGTGATTAAGAAAATTTTAAATGCAAATTCACTTTTCATAATGTGACCGCCCCCCAGTCTGTACTGTATTATATTCAGCAAAACATAATAGTTGCTGTTTCAATTTTTTTATCTCACTATTTACAGGCGCGCGATTGGTATGAAATCATTAAAACCAACTAAACTTCATCACAAATAAGCTACCGCCTATACACGGTAGCTATTATGGAACATTATATTTCCTTTTATATATGTTACTTAAAATCGAATAAGGTAATTGCTCATAACGAATTTTTTCTCCCGTTACATCTACAATATACAAATTGTTTCCTATATAATAGGTTCCATCTTTTCGTTTTGAATACACTGTATATTTTTCATTTGGCAATACCGTTTTTACTTTCGTCAATTGTCCATTTGGTTCTTGCCAATATATATTTACACGATCTACTAACGTAAGCATTCCAATTTGTTCTTCTTCTACTTTACGACCATTCCAACTCACAACCCGATAACCAAGCTTATACGCTTCATATTCGGGACTCGTATGAAAACGAGAAATAATTACTTTCGTCTGTAATTGTACCCGGTCGTATAACCATTGTATGTCCCGATCGTGCATGCGAATACAACCATTCGACTCCCTGCTTCCAATCGTCCATTCCCGATTTGTTCCATGAATTGCATATTCCTTTTTATCTAGACCTAACCACCTCGTACCGAGAGGGTTATTCGGAGCACCCCCAGCTATTTTTTTACGATGGTATTCTTTATTTTTATATTTAGTTATAATACAAAAATTACCCTCAGGCGTCGGGGTCCTGTCTTTTCCTGTCGTTATCGGAAATGTCTTAGTATAGTTTCCATCTTCAAAAAAAGACAGCTGATTCGTCGTAAGGTTAACTAATATTAAATGATCTGTATTAGCAAAAACGCTAGCTGGCAGGCAGAAAAATAGGATTACGATAAACCATACTTTCTTCATCTAAATCCTCCCTAGCACTAACATCATAATAAAGTGAAACTTTACTCGTTGGGGGATTTTGTCCATCCCCACTGAGGATTAGCCTTCACCAATCGAGCATTTACGGACATTTATCTCCCACCTAACTTCCTTGTATTCACCGAATTGTTAGGTAGGAGTCTTACTGCCCGCAAATAGCGGGATAAATACAATTAACTTTACTTTGCTCTTATAAATGAAAACTATCCATTCACAATTACTCCACCATTTACATGCATCATCTGTCCCGTTACATATGCCGAATCACTAGACGCTAAATATACATATGCAGGCGCTAATTCATACGGCTGACCAGGCCTTTGCATAGGAACATTACTCCCAAACTGTGATACTTTTTTCTCATCAAAACTGGATGGAATAAGCGGTGTCCAAATTGGGCCTGGTGCAACACCATTTACACGAATTCCCTTTTGTACTAACGACTGAGATAGCGATCTTGTAAAAGCGACAATCGCTCCTTTCGTTGCAGAATAATCAATCAACGTTTCATTTCCTTCATACGCAACGATAGATGCCGTGTTTATAATTACATCCCCTTGCTTTAAATGAGAGAGGGCTGCTTTTGTAACATGAAAATAAGAAAAAATATTAATACGGAACGTTTTTTCTAGCTGTTCCGCTGTAATATACTCTAGTCCTTGCTGCGGATATTGCTGTGCGACGTTATTCACAAGAACATTTAGCCCCCCTAGCTGCTGGGCGGTCTCTTCTACAATCTCTTTACAATGTTGTTCATTACTCAAATCTCCCGGCAATAATACACAATTCACGCCTTCTTTTTCCACAAGTTGTTTCGTCTCAGTTGCATCTTCGTCCTCATCTAAATAAGCAATCGCAATATTTGCTCCCTCTTTTGCAAAAGCGATAGAAACAGCTCTTCCAATCCCGCTATCTCCTCCTGTAATTAATACATTCTTTCCTTTTAACTTTTCACTTCCTTTATAATTTGGATCTTCAAACTTTGGAAGAGGATTCATTAACGATTCAATACCAGGTTGTTTATTTTGATGTTGTGCTGGCATTGTTAAAAAGTTTTTTTGCTGCGGCATAACTTCCTTCAACTCCTTTCCCCTTATAATGCGCACAATAAAAAAAACTACTTACACATTAAAGAACCGCGATGCACACACAGTTTTACGATTAATATTCGAATTTACGACATAAAATATGAGTTGTTCTAAAGTTTTTATGCAAAACTATTGCAAAATAGTTAAAAAACGAATATTATATATAACTGTTGTGAAAATTATTCGTAAAAAGAAAGGATGTTTATATGTTTAACCTTTCAAAACATAAAACTTCTATTAAAACTGAAATTATGGCAGGTATTATTACCTTTTTAACAATGGCATATATCATTGTCGTAAACCCTGTCATCCTTGGGGATGCAGGTGTTCCGTTTGAACAAGCATTTACAGCTACAATTATCGCTGCTGTTGTCGGAACATTATTTATGGCGATCTTTACTAATTTACCAATCGCAATTGCACCAGGTATGGGATTAAATGCTTACTTCTCTTATTCTGTTGTAAAAGCCCATGAAGGCATGACTTTCGCAATTGCATTCTCTGCTGTATTCGTAGCAGGTATGATTTTAATTTTGTTATCATTCACATCTTTCCGTACGAAATTAATGGAAGTAATTCCTGAGAACTTAAAACATGCACTTACTGCTGGTATCGGTCTTTTTATTGCTTTTATCGGTTTGCGCTTAACGGGAATTGTTACAAAAAATGATGCAAACTTAGTTGGGCTTGGCGACCTTCACTCTGCTCCAGTTCTACTAGCATTAGCTGGCCTTGGAATTACAATTATCCTTATGTCTTTAAATATAAACGGGGCACTATTTATCGGAATGTTATTAACTGGTATTATTGCTTACTTCACAGGTCAATTAACATTCTCAAGCGGCGTTACATCAATGCCTGGATTACCAGAAGGAATTATCGTTTCAAATCCAATTACTGCTGTATCTGATGTAATTAACTACGGATTATACGGCGTTGTGTTCTCATTCTTCCTTGTTACACTATTTGATACAACTGGAACATTACTTGGTGTAGCACAACAAGGTGGATTTATGAAAGATGGAAAGCTTCCAAAAGCAGGACGAGCTCTTCTATCTGACTCATTCTCAGCAACAATTGGAGCTATGTTCGGAACAACACCATCAACAGCTTACATTGAATCATCTGCTGGTGTTGCAGCTGGTGGTCGTACTGGTTTAACAACTGTTACAGTAGCTGTTCTATTTGCATTAGCAGCATTCTTCGGACCGTTAGTGAGCGCTGTTTCTGGCGTTTCAGCTATTACAGCACCATCACTAATTATCGTTGGTAGTCTTATGATGGGCTCAGTTCGCCACATCGATTGGGATACATTCGATGAAGCATTCCCAGCATTTTTAGTAATCTTAAGCATGCCACTTACATCAAGTATCTCAACAGGTATTGCACTTGGATTTATTTCATACCCACTTATGAAAGTGGCAAAAGGACAATTCCGTGCTGTTCACCCACTTGTGTATTTATTCGGGATCTTGTTCGCTTATCAATTAGTTTTCTTACCACATTAAAATCCCTCGTAAAGAGGGATTTTTTCATAAATAAAAAAGGCTGCAGAGAACTCCTTCTCCACAGCCTAATTATTATTTTTGCAAAAACGTCTGCAAATCTGCAAATTGTCTCTTTGCATCTTCATAGCCTTGCTCATATAAACTTTGTAATTTAGCCGTATCCTTTTCCATACGATCTACTTGAAGCGGCACTTCTGGGCGAATAACAAATAAATTACCTGCTTGCTCTTCTTTTTCAATGTAGTGAAGTGTTTCATTATACACTTCATAACGATTCAGCATCGTATTTACAAGGTTTGGATACTTCTTATAAGCCTTTGCTGCAATCCAACCAAATTTTGATTTTTTCTTCGCGTAACCATGATTTCTCGTCAAAATAACGACTGATTTTTTAAATCCATCTTCCTGTGCTTTACGAACTGGAATCGGATCTGAAATCCCGCCATCTAACAATTGCTTACCTCGGTAGTTTACTGCCGGTGCAATGAAAGGTAATGAACTAGATGCTTGCAATAAATTTAGTGCATCATCATTCGTTCCCTCTTTTTCAAAATAAACAGACTGTCCTGTTTCACAATCAGTTGTTCCTACAAGGAAACGCTCTGGACTATTAAAGTATGTTTCAAAATCAAACGGTACATGCTTTTCTGGAATTTCATGAAAAATGAATTCCATATCAAATAGCTGACGTTTTTTCCACAAGTTTTTATACGATAAATACTGCGGATGTGATGCATAATCAATATTTACTGTTTTATTTCTATTTCTTTGTCTGGAAAGATACGACGCTGCATGACAAGCACCAGCTGATACACCAATTACATATGGAAAATATAAATCTTGTTCCATAAAATATTCTAATATCCCGCCCGTATATACACCACGCATACCGCCGCCTTCTAATACTAACCCCGTATTTTCAAGCATGTTATTCTCTCCTCTTTATATATATTGACTCTTTAATTATTCACTATGTTAAGTATCTTTTTCTATTATATATGAGTTCTTTCAGAAATTATATTCAAAAGGCTTGAAAAAAAGAAAAATAGAGACTCCTCAACAACCCGGTCTCTATTTTAAGCTCTTTGATCAGCAACGATATGAATATCAATATACTTCGTTTGTCTCATAATTTCATTTACAATAGAACCTTTTCGTATTTCTTCCCACCGTGTTCTCGCCGATTGCCCGAGTAAAACTTGTGTCACCTGTAGTCTTTTTGCAACTTCAATAATAACATCAGCGGGCTTTCTTCCCTTTGCTTCTTCTAATACAAAGCTCGCATCAAATTGATTCGTTAGCGATTTCCATTCTTCAATCGTTTGCTTTTTGCCTGCTGAAATAGAATCTATATTTTCTCTTTCAACGTTTAACACATACAATTCAGCATTTAGCCGATCAGCCATGCGCCAACCTCTCCGTATTAATTTCTCTGCTGTTGAACTGTATTGTACACAAACGAGAATTTTTTCTTTCACACCGATCGGTTCTATTACTGTTTGGCTAATTTTCTCATCCATATCATCTGCAACTTCTCGAAGTGATAACTCTCTTAATGCCCCTAAATTATTTATCGTAAAGAAGTTTTGTAAGCTTTGCTCTATTTTTTCTTCCTTATATATCTTTCCATCTATTAATCTCTTCCGTAGTACCTCAGGTGTTGCATCAACAAGCTGAATTTCATTTGCTTTTTGTAAAATAAAGTCTGGAATACGCTCTCGTACTTTGACATTCGTAATTTGAGCTACAATATCATGAACGCTTTCTAAATGTTGAATATTAAACGCTGATAATACAGATATACCGGCATCTAACAATTCCTGCACATCCATGTAACGTTTCTTATTTTTCGACCCGGGAATATTACTATGCGCAAGTTCATCCACAACAACAATTTGTGGTGCCCGCTTTATAATTCCTTCTACATCAAGTTCATAAAATACTTTCCCTTTATAATCTATTTCTTTTAAAGGAACTTTTTCTAAATCAGCAATTGCTTCTTCCGTCTCTTTTCTACCGTGTGTTTCAATTAAACCAACTACAATATCAATACCGTCTTTTTTCATCTCTCTTGCATCAAATAGCATTTTATAACTTTTCCCAACTCCAGGTGCAGCCCCTACGTATAGCTTTAGCTTTCCGCGATTTTGCTGCCGAATATATTCTAAATACTCTTCTGGCGTTCGCCTTTGAAACGTCGGTTTATAGTCATCCGCATACAAAACACTCACAACCTTTCTTTCGAAACAACGCTACCTCAATCCGTTAGATTGAGGTAGCACTGTTACTATTTCATTAATTTCTGCAATTCTAAATTTAGCTTTAAGACGTTTACACGATCCTCTCCAAATAAACCGAGTGCAGCTCCTTCTGTTTGATCCTTAATCAATTGATCTAGCTTTTCTTTCGGAATATTCGTTAATTTTGAGATGCGATCTACCTGCACAGAAGCCGCCTTCGGACTAATGTCAGGATCAAGCCCTGAACCTGAATTCGTCACTAAATCTATCGGTACTTCTGTAACTGGAATGGTTGGATTTTGTTCCTTCCACTCTGCAATACTTTTCTCAACTCGTTTTGCTAAATCTGGATTAGACGGTGCATAGTTATTTGAACCAGATGCTTCTGCTTTATATTCTATACTAGAGACACGTCCATGAAAATAACGTGGATCTGTGAAATTTTGACCGATTAAATTTGAACCAACTACTTCATCTTTATCATTATATATAAGACTTCCATCCGCATTATCCTTCATTACCGCTTGCGCAATACCAGTTACAATAAGCGGGTATACAAGGCCGCACAAAACTAGAAATGTAAAAGTAATACGAATAATTGGTGAAAGTATACTTTGTTTTTTCGCCATCTTTTTTCCCCTCTTCCTTATATGAACAAGCCGACAATCATATCAATTACTTTAATTCCAATGAATGGAACGATAACTCCACCAAGCCCATAAATGAGTAAGTTTCGGCTAAGCAATGCATTAGAACTCATCGGTTTATATGCAATACCTTTCATCGCTAACGGAATTAGTAGTGGAATAATAACTGCATTAAATATTAATGCTGATAAGATTGCTGAAAGCGGTGATGTTAATTTCATAATGTTTAATGCTTCCATTTGCGGAATCGCAAGTGTAAACATTGCTGGAATGATTGCAAAGTATTTTGCAATATCGTTCGCAATACTAAACGTCGTTAACGCACCACGTGTCATTAACAATTGCTTACCGATTCCTACAACCTCAATAATTTTCGTTGGATTCGAATCTAAATCAATCATATTTGCTGCTTCTTTCGCAGCTGTCGTCCCACTATTCATTGCTAATCCAACGTCAGCCTGTGCTAATGCCGGAGCATCATTTGTACCATCACCTGTCATCGCTACAAGTTTCCCTTTATCTTGCTCTGCTTTAATAACTGCAATTTTATCTTCTGGTTTACACTCAGCAACGAATTCATCTACCCCTGCTTCTTTTGCAATTGTTGCTGCTGTTAATGGGTTATCCCCTGTACACATAACCGTTTTAATCCCCATTTGGCGCAATTGTTCAAAACGCTCACGCATACCAGGTTTTACTGTATCCTTTAAATAAATTAAACCGTAAATACGATCATCCACTGCAACTAAAAGTGGTGTTCCGCCTTCTTTTGAAATTAAATCTGCTTTTTGATTCACATCTTTCGGAATCGTTCCGCCTTGTGATTGAACCCATTCAATCACGGCACCGACAGCACCTTTTCTCACTTTCGTTCCATCCTGTAAATCAACACCGCTCATTCTTGTTTCTGCTTTAAATGGAACAAATTCACCTTGTTCTGCAATTTCTCTATTATATGATATAGATTTCGTTTGTACATATTCTATAACAGATCGACCTTCTGGTGTTTCATCTAAAACTGAGCTAATCGCAGCCCATTTTCCTACTTGCTCAATCGTTTCATTTCCTACTGGTAGCAGTGTATGTGCCATCCGGTTCCCGAAAGTAATCGTACCTGTTTTATCTAAAATAATTGTATTAATATCACCCGCAGCTTCTACTGCTTTCCCTGACATCGCTAATACATTAAACTTTGTTACGCGGTCCATCCCAGCAATACCAATTGCTGATAATAACCCACCAATTGTCGTTGGAATTAAACAAACTAACAATGCTACAAGTACAGCTGTATCAATTTGAAACCCTAAATAGTTTGTAAAAATCGGCAACGTCACAACGACGATTAAGAAAATTAGAGTTAAACTCGTTAATACTGTATTTAAGGCAATTTCATTCGGCGTTTTTTGACGCGCAGCTCCTTCTACTAAAGAAATCATTTTATCAATAAATGATTCGCCAGGATTACTCGTAATTACAATCGTAATCTCATCACTTACGACCATCGTACCGCCTGTCACTGAACAAAAATCGCCACCCGCCTCTTTTATTACAGGAGCTGATTCCCCTGTAATTGCAGATTCATCGACAGACGCTAAACCTTTAATCACTTCACCATCATTTGGAATCATTTCTCCTTGTTTTACAATAACAACGTCACCTTTTCTCAGATCAGTTGCTGAAACTTGAACAATATCTCCATTTTCTTTTACAACATTTGCAAACACATCTTTCTTCGATTGTTTTAAAGAATCGGCTTGCGCTTTACCACGCCCTTCAGCTAAAGCTTCTGCAAAGTTAGCAAATAAAACTGTAAATAATAGAATGAGAGAAACTGTTATATTAAACCACCCTGGTACACTACTAGAACTACTTGGAAGAAAGGATAAAATTAACGTAATGATAAATCCAATTTCCACAACGAACATAATCGGATTCTTTATCATTACTTTCGGATTCAATTTCGCAAAGGATTGTTTCATTGCATGTGTCACGATATCACGATCCATCGTTTTTGCTTGTCTAACCTCATCTTCTACAGCATGTATTTGTGATTCATTTACTCTTTTTTCTTTTACTACTACCGGTCTCATCATTTACCCTCCATTACTTCAATGTAAGAAATTCTGCAATTGGGCCAAGTACTAACATCGGGAAGAATGTTAACGCACCAACAATTACAATTGTTCCGATAAAGATCCCTCCAAATAAACCATTATCCGTACGGAATGTCCCGACTGTTTCTGGTACTACCGTCTTCTCTTTCAGTGAAGCTGCAACAGCTAGCATCGTAATTAAACTGAAATAGCGTCCTAAAAACATAACTAAACCAGTCGTAATATTCCAAAACGGTGTATTGTCTGCTAAACCTTCAAATCCAGATCCGTTATTCGCAGCTGACGATGTGTACTCATATACAACTTGCGTTAAACCGTGGAAACCTGAATGAGAAATTGCATCCGTTCCTAAGCTTGTTGAAAGAGCTAATGCTGAAAACCCTAAAATAAGCAATGGATGAAATAAAATCGTTACCGCAATCAATTTCATTTCCTTACCTTCAATTTTCTTACCTAAAAACTCCGGTGTCCGTCCAACCATTAAACCAGATATAAAGACTGCAATAATTGCATACATAATAATGTTCACAAAACCTGCTCCAACACCGCCGTATACTGTATTTAACATCATATTTACGAGTGGAACTAGACCACCAACTGGTGTTAACGTATCATGCATCGTATTAACGGCCCCCGTTTCCGCAGCTGTCGTTACTGTCGCATAAAGGGAAGAAAATACTGTTCCAAATCGGACTTCTTTTCCTTCTGTACTTCCTTGTACATGTTCGATACCCATTCCATTTAACGCTGGATTCCCATGTAATTCAGATGTAGTAATCGTTATAAATCCTAGTAAAAATACCATGAATAGTGAAACGAAAAGGATACGACCTTGTTTTTTATTTCCTACCATTCGTCCGTACGTAAATGGAAGTGCTGTTGGCAATAACATCATAAGCATCATTTGCAAAATATTACTCATTTGCCCTGGATTTTCGAAAGGATGTGTAGAGTTTGCTCCGAAAAATCCACCGCCGTTATTTCCGAGTTCCTTAATGGACACGAATGATGCAACAGGCCCACGTAATATACTTTGCTTTGCCCCATCGATTGTTTGTGCTGTAACTGCCCCGTCTAACGTTTGTGGTACACCAAGTGCGACAAAGATTAGCGCTGCAACAAACGCAATAGGAAGAAATACTCTCGTTAAAGCTCTCGTAAAATCAACGAAAAAGTTACCAAGTTCTTTTCCAGCGAGTCCTCTTATAAATGCCATAACGAGCGCTAACGTCGTTGCTGGTGCTGCAAACATTAAAAATGTAATCCCGATTAATTGTGATAAATAAGACAAACCATTTTCACCGCTATAATGCTGTAAATTTGTATCAGCCATAAAACTAATTGCTGTATTAAAAGCAAGCGTAGGCTCCATTCCCTCGATATGCGCTGGATTTAGCGGCAGCACACCTTGTAATCTGAAAATGAAATATACAACAACAATCATAAATCCGTTGAGTAAAACGAGTGATAATGCGTACTGTTTCCACGTTTGATTGTATTCTTTTACACCCGTAATTTTAAAAATAAGTTTTTCAAAAGGCCCGAATACTTTATCTAGCCTTTTGCTACCTTGAAAAGCTTTTTCTAAATAAATCCCCGTTGGCTTTGCTACTAGAATAAACAAGAGCATTGTAATAACGACTGCAACCCAAATCATAATGAATGATTCCCCCTAATTAAAACTTTTCTGGATTTAATAATGCGTACACTAAGTACACCGTAATCGCTGCAACAATAACCGATAAGACAATCATCATGATTGCTTCCCTTCTTTCACAACTTTATCTGACCAACTTGCAAGACTTGCCATCGATGCGACTAACCCAACAAAAATACCGATCATTACAACATCTAACATAACTACCCCTCACTTTTGTTAAAATTTACCATCTAGTTATCAAAAAAAGAACACTAAGCTCTACTTAGTGTTCGAAACGAACAACACAAAGTAAACCTCCTCTCTAAACGCTTACGAGGTTAGCTGTCGGATTCGGGCCTAAAGAGTAGCCCTACTTTCAAAATTGAAAGATTCACCCCAAGTGACAATGCACAAAATTGGTTCCCCCGCTCCATTTCTGGAACTCAGCGATTTTAGGTTTTTTTTGGAAATTTCACGAATGATTTATGAGAGTAAATATACTCCTCTAAATTTAACTTGTAAAGGGGTAAATTACTGAAAATAAGAAAATATCCATCTATTTAAGCGTTTACATTAGTTGTTATTAATATTTTTTCATCTGTTTTCTCGTCTTTCCTTTCTTTTTCACAGAAATGATCTTTTAAATACGAAATAAAAAGAGCGAATTACATGAAGTGCATAGCTTGTTGCACTCAGCATTCGCTCTTTTTTCATTCAACCTTTATTCTCCACGCAAAAAAGCACGCAAATTTCTCCCTCGAATATAAACTTGTGATAATTCCGCATGTAACTGCTCATATTCGGTAATATCCGCCTCTAAATACAAAACATCTTTTGATGGTAATATAATATATGGACCTGGAAAAAGAGGATCGAGCACTACCAATTCGTGAACTCTCTCTACCGATATCGCCCAACGATTCGCTATATCTCCTAGTAACAACACTTTCATCTTCATTTCCCCCACCTTATTCAAAAAATAAAAAAGAAATATTATCACAGTTCGTAAACACTACAAATTTAGCTCCAATTGTTTCATAGAGCCTGGCCGGATAGCGTTTATTCTTTGTAACAACAGTAATAGGCGCTTGAAAAGAAAAACGAATGCGTTCTGTGAAGAAACTAACTATCGGAAGCTCATCTCCTAGTAAAATCACCTTCTTAATATGCTCGCAAATACTAGTAAAATCCTGCTCCTTAGTACAGCTATAAGTCCAATCAAATCCACAATTTCTAACTTGATCTGCAATCTCTTCATTTGCTGTAAAAATAATTAACTCATGCTGAAATGCTACTAGCTCTCTTAAACTCTTTACCTTGTTTTTTTCTCCAACACAAATAAGTGTTAGTTCCATGTACCTCATCCTCCTTAGCATAAAAGAACTCAAACATATATTGATATTCTCCTATACTAATCAGACCGATGAAGTGATGTATCCATCATGGCACCGTCCTCTCTCAAGACGCTTACGAAGTTAGCTGTCGGATTCGGACTTTGAGAGTAGCCCTACTTTCAACATTGAAAGATTCACCCCTAGTGACGACGCACAAATTGGTTCCTCCGCTCCATAAATTTGAATTCAGCGTATTACAAAATAATCTATTTCCCCCATATAATACGGAATGAAAAACAGATTCTGGCTGATATATTACTCCTGAATTTGGAAAAAGTAAACACAAAAAAAGCCAGTTAACAAACTGGCTTCTCGTATCTTTATACATGCGTCTTATTCAATTTATATGCAAAATGATTCGTCGGCCCATGACCACTTCCAATATTCAATGGCTCTTCAATCGCTATACTAATAAATCGTTTTGCTTCTTGAACTGCCTCTTCCATCAAGTAGCCTTTCGCAAGTCCTGCTGTAACCGCTGAAGCAAATGTACACCCACTTCCGTGCGTTTGCTTCGAAGGAATTCGTTCACTTCTAAATTCAATAAACTGCTCACCATCAAAGAGTAAATCAATTACTTCATTACCTTGATATTCTGCATGTCCGCCCTTCATAAGCACATATTTAGCCCCTAATTCATGCAATACTTTTGCAGCTTCCTTACTATCTTCTACATTATGAATCTCCATTCCAGTTAACACTTCTGCTTCAGGAACATTCGGTGTGACAACAGTTGCTACTGGCAATAAATATTCTTTTAACGCTTGTACTGCTTCTAGTTGTAATAATGACGCACCGCCTTTAGCAATCATAACAGGATCTAGCACAATATTATTCCAGCCAAATTTCTTAATATGCTCTGCCACAATTTGAATAATTTCACTACTAAATAACATTCCCAGTTTCACAGCATCTGGCGTTAAATCCGTACCAATTGAATTCAGCTGCTCCGTAATCCCTTCTAAAGAAACAGGATATACCCCTTGAACGCCAAGCGTATTTTGAGCAGTAATTGCTGTAATAGCCGTCATTCCATACACACCAAGCTCTTGGAAAGTTTTTAAATCTGCTTGAATTCCAGCGCCGCCTCCGCTATCAGATCCTGCAATCGTTAAAGCTTTATTTACTTTCATCTCACTCATCCTTTTCTATCCAAAATAGCGATGATAAATTGTTTTCGCTTCACTTATATCTTTCGTTCCATGCACAAGTACACGACCATCTTTGAAGGCAACTAATCTCTTTTCTCCAACAGAAAAGGATAATAAATATGGATTTACATTCAAATCAGTCACACGATCATTCAGCAATCTTTTATATTGTTCAAAATCCATTTTCTCTTTATGAGGTGGTCTAATTTGAACTGTATTTCTCCCGCATAACACCGCTGTCTTTGAAGTATTTTCCTTATTTAAATACGGATATAATGCTTGCTCACCACACGATAGACAATTATGTTTACGAAGCTTTTGCACATTCATACATGAATACTCATTTTTCCATACATCAAATGACACAAGCCCATCTCGAAGCGAGTCATAATCTTCTACTAACAGTTTAAGCGTTTCCGTTACTTGATGAGAAACGACAAGAGATACAGCAGGTGATATAATACCCGCCGTATCACATGTCGCTCCGCCAAGTGGAATCGATTGTAATAAACAAGATAAACATGGCGTTTTTCCTGGAAGAATAGTATAAGAAAGACCGTAACTCCCTACACATGCCCCGTAAACCCATGGAATAGAATATTTTTGCGATATATCATTCACAATGAAACGTGTTTCGAAATTGTCAGTCGCATCGATGATTACATCAACATTTGTAACGAGTTCTTCTAACTCTTCAGCCGTTACATCCTGAACGAGAGCTTCTACTCTTACTTCACTATTAACCTCTTCTAGACGTTTTTTTGCCGCTACAGCCTTCGGAAGATTATTCTCTACATCACTCTCTGCATACAATTGTTGTCTTTGCAAATTACTCCAATCGACATAATCACGGTCAACAATTGTTACTTGACCAACGCCTGCTCTTACAAACATCTCTGCATTTGCACTACCTAATGCACCTGCACCGATAATAAGTACATGCTTTTCTCCTAGCTTTTGTTGCCCTTCTTCCCCAATTGGAGAAAATAGTTCTTGGCGAGAATATCGATTATTCAACTACGCTCATTCCTTCTAAAGGACTACTTGCTGTTGCACAACGTTTACGTGCAATACGACCTGCTTCAAACCCTAATCGTCCTGCCTCAATACTTAATTTCATTGCGTATGCCATTTTAATAGGATCGTTCGCTCCAGATACTGCAGTATTCAATAACACACCATCCGCTCCTAATTCCATCGCAAATGCCGCATCAGCTGGGCTACCAATACCTGCGTCAACGATAACTGGTACTGTCGCTTGTTCAATAATGAAACTTAAATTTAATGGATTTACAATACCAAGCCCTGAACCAATCGGTGATGCTCCTGGCATAATCGCGTGTACACCAAGTTCTTGTAATTTACGAGCTAATACAACATCATCAGATGTGTATGGTAGAACGATAAATCCTTCTTCTAGTAACATTTCAGATGCCTTTAACGTTTCTACTGGATCAGGTAATAACGTTCTATCATCACCAATAACTTCTACTTTTATCATGTCACAAAGTCCAGAAGCTTTTGCTAATTTTGCAATACGAACAGCTTCTTCAGCATTTTTTGCTCCTGCTGTATTCGGTAATAACGTATATTTTTTCACATCAAGTTTCTCTAATAAATTAGGCTGCTTCGCATCAAATATATCCATACGACGTACTGCGAATGTTAAAATCTCAGCCTCAGAAACATCAATTGCCTTTTGCTGCACATCAAAATCAGGGAATTTCCCTGTTCCTAATAAAAGTCTAGAATGAAATGAAAATTGTCCAATGTTTAACATAATCAACCGCCTCCTACGAAAGTTACAATCTCAATTTGGTCCCCATCAAAAACAGATGTATCGTTATGATCATCTTTTTGTAAAATATCTTTATTACGTTCTACTACAACAATTCTGTTATCTAACTCTAAATGTGTAAGTAGCCCAGCTACTGTTTTCACACTCTCTGGTACTTCAATTTGGTTACCATTAATTTTTAAATTCAAACTTCCATCCCCTTTCTAAACCGTTTTAGAAAGCAATGAATCTAGCAAGTGATTCTCCTGCTTTCCTTCTATTAAATCAGCCATATACTGACCAGAAACAGGACTTAATAAAATGCCGTTTCGATAATGGCCCGTACAAGCATATAAACCTTTTATTTCTTCATGCTCTCCCATATAAGGAGCTTCATGATTAGACTGCGGTCTTAACCCAGCCCACGTACTTTCCCATTCTGCTTCTTTTAAAGCAGGCAATATTGTGTAGGCACGCTCTAATATGGAAGTAATACTTTCTGGTTGTACAGACTTATTAAACGTATGAGGCTTCATTGTTGCCCCAATTACGTAACGGCCACCACGTTTCGGTGTAATATAAAAACGTTCTTGGAAAATAGGGGCTTTCAAGAGCGGTTTCTTGCTTCTTACTGCAACAACTTCACCCTTCACAGGATACGTGCCCCAGTCACTATGGAAATAATGTAGTAATTTCGTACTCCATGAGCCTCCAGCGATAACGACTTTTTCACATGTGATTACACCTTCACTCGTAACAATTCCAGTCACTTTATTATTTTCAATACGAATATCAAACACTTCTGTTTGTTCATATATATCAGCACCGGAAATTGCTGCAGAATGTGCGAATGCTTTCGTAAGCTCTGGTGCAATAACTTGACCATCTTTCGGATAATATACCGCCCCTATAATTGACTCGGAAAGAAACGGCTCTTTTTCCCGTAAATGGTCCCCCGTTAGAAATCGGGAATCTTCACCTGTTTTCTGCTGCCAATCCATAATATGAAGAATTCTTTTCTTCTCATCTTCATTTTGAGCGATGCGATAAATGCCCTTTTCTTCATACCCAATATCGATGCCTGTTTTTTCACGTAAAACTGCTGCAAGTTGTGGAAATATAGCACGGCTTTCTCTAGCAAGCTCAAACAACGGATCATATGCATCCCATTCTGCCTGAACACCGAGCAAACCAGCAGCTGCTTTCGAAGCTTCAGATGCGATTCTTTGCTTCTCTACAATCGCTACTTTATGCCCTCTTTCTGCTAGAAAGTGTGCAACTGAACTACCAATTACACCTCCGCCAATAATCGCTACATCATACTTCTTACACATGTTTTTCCGCCCACTTTCTTATTGATTCCTTATAAGATTTCGCCTTGCTATACGGATTACTACTGCTTATAATCCCGGACATAACAGCAATGCCACTTACACCATTTGCAAGAACATCACCTGTATTTTCATGGGTAATCCCACCAATTGCAGTTATTGGTATGGATAAACAACTTGCCATATGAGCAATTTCTTCTAATCCTCTCGCTGGCACACCTTTTTTACAATCTGTCGGAAATACATGACCATAAACGAGTGAATCTGCTCCATTTTTAAATGCTACTATCGCTTCATCTAACGAATGTACTGAATAACCGACATGCAAATAAGAAAACTTTTCTTTTACTAACCTTACATCTGCGCTTCGATATCCTAGCTGAACACGCGGAATATTTAATAGAATAGCAATATCAATTCGATCATTTATCACTATCTTCGATGCTGGAAAGCCTTTCCCCAAAAGACTTTCCACACCTTCATACAATTCCTTCGTACTTTTTTCACGCTCACGAATATGCAAATAATCGATCTCACTCTCAATTTGCATCGCTACATTCACTAACTCTTCGAATGGCATATGGCCATTTGAGATTACATGGAGCTCATTTTTCATATTCATTCGCCTACTTTAAAATGTTTTCAAATAATTCATCGGCTGGAACGATTTCTTTCGTCATTCCTTTGTCTTTCAACCATTTATTTTGTTTCTCCCATGACTCTTTTGAATCCGATAAGAATGGCTCATCTTTCGTTTCCATCTTCTCTAATAAAATTTTCATACTTTCTTTTTCAACTTCTGGTACAAGTGGGAAGTTTTCTTTTTCTTGATGATCTAATAAAATATTTAATGCTTCATCGGGGTTTTTCTTCATAAAGTCATACCCTTTTTGTGCCCCACGTAAAAAGGCTTGCAATGCTTCTTTATCTTTTTTCAACGTTTTATCACCCGTTACAAACACAAGCTCATGATAGTTTGGTACACCATAATCTGCTGGATTAAAGTATGCTGGTTCATGACCTTCATGACGCATAACAGGTACTTCATGGTTAATGTATGCCCCTGTTACCGCATCCACTTTTTTCGTAATTAATGCTGGTACTAAATCAAAGCCAACATCGACTACTTTCACTGTATCTGGATTACCACCAGCTTCTTTTACCATCGTTTTTAAATACATCTCACTTAAAGGTGTTCCAGAATATCCAACTGTTTTCCCCTCTAAATCTTTTGGCGATTGAATGCCTGCTGACTTCAGTGATACAACATGATTTAACGGTGAACGTACGACAGCTCCAATTGATTTCACTGGAATTTGTTCATTTGCTTTTGCCATGACAACATCTGGTTGATAATACAAACCAACTGTCACTTTCCCTGCTGCCGCTAGCGTTAATGGATCAGTCGGATTAGAAGGGAATTTAATATTCACCTTGACTCCTTCTTCTTTAAAGTATCCTTTTTCAATTGCCGTATAAATAAAGCTATGTACCGCATTCGGGTACCAATCAAGCATTACTGTTATTTCTTTTTCTGATTTATTCTTATCTGATGCCGAGTTACTCGAACATCCTGCAATCATTGCAACTAATAATGTAAACACAAAGATGCGTTTTAATAATTTCATGAATGTTTCCTCCAACTAATAAATTTATTTTCCAATATAGAAATAAGTATGACGAAGAAAATAGCTAATAATGATAACAATACAATTGGTGCAAATACACCAGCTCCGTCTAACTGCGTCATCATTCTTTTACTGAAATATCCAAGCCCAGCTTGTGCACCGAGCCATTCACCAATCGCTGCCCCAATAACGCTAAGTGGTACCGCAATTTTTAACGCTGAAAAAAAGTAAGGAAGAGCAGATGGCAACTTTAGCTTTAAAAAAACATCTTTTTTCGTTGCACCATATGTAACTAATAGCTCCTCCCATTCTTTTTTCGTACTGCGCAGTCCATCATACGTATTGACCGCAATTGGGAAAAACGTAATTAAAACGGTAACAACAACCTTACTCCAGATGGTATATCCAAACCATAAAACGAAGAGCGGCGCAAGCGCAGTAATCGGGATTGTTTGTGAAGCAACTAATAACGGATAAAATGCTCTTTCCATCCACGTACTCGCATTCATTAACATTGCTAGCCCTACGCCCAGTACGATAGAAATAACAACGCCTATTAAAACGACGTATAACGTTGCAGGTAAATGAACCGTAAATAATATATCTTTCAGCGCCCATATCTTCATTACAATTGCAGAAGGTGATGGCAAAATGTACATCTCATCTACAATTCTTGCTCCTACTTCCCACAGAGCAAGTAAAATTCCACTTAATATAAGGGCAGGTAATAACTCCTTCAAGCGATTCATCATACGAGTACCTGCCTTTGTAACATACTAAGGAGCTCTTCTTTAAGCGCTAACACTTCAGGCTTATATAAATCTTTTCTTGTTCGGTTACGATCAAGCGGCACAATTCGCTCAGTTAAAGTTGCTATCGGTTGATTTTCTACAACCAAAATTCGATTAGAAAGAAACAATGCTTCTTCAACATCATGAGTGATAAATAAAATTGTTTTTTCCCACTCTTTCCATTGTTCAAACAACCATTCTTGCAAAGATGCCTTCGTTAAAGCGTCCAATGCGCTAAACGGTTCATCTAACAATAATATCTCCCCTCCTGTTAATAAAGTTCGGATAAAAGATACGCGTTGCCTCATACCACCAGATAAATCTTTCGGATATTTTTTCTCGTACCCTTGTAAACCAAATTTATGTAACAGTTCTTTCGCTTTTACTTGCGCTTCTTTCTTCTGCACACCTTGGCACTCTAGCGGCAGAGCCGCATTCTCAATAATCGTCCTCCACGGCAAGAGCATATCTTTTTGGGGCATATACCCTACAGAATGACTCTTCTTTGTTTCTGTCAGCTCTATCTGTCCAGTACTTGCCTCTTCTAAGCCTGTAATAAGGCGAAATAAAGTACTTTTCCCGCATCCACTCGGTCCGATAATACTTACAAACTCTTTATCTTGTATAGAAGCATTTAATTCATTGATGATTGGTTTTTCATCATAATGAAAGGAAACATTATTAAACTGTAGTATGTTCTTGCTCCTCAAAACCCCACATCTCCTTACGATAAGCCATATCCCAGAATAAATATTCAAATCGGCTGGAATATAAGAAAATCTCCTCTAATCGGTCTAGCTCTTTCTCTGACTTTCCAACTGCCATTTCATTTAATAAATCTATTAACCAAATACAAAGGTTACCGTATTCTTCAGAACTATATCCTTGAATCCACTCTCCAAAGAACTCATGATCTCTTGCTCCAGGAATATCATTTAAACGCTTTCCAATCTCCCAATAACTCCACATACATGGAAGTAAAGCTGATATTAATTCAGCAATTGTGCCATTTTGAGATACAGACATCATGTAATTTGTATATGCTAAATTTTTAGCAGATGGTTTTGCAGATTCCATCTCTTGTACAGAAATGCCAAGTCTTTTTGCATACTGTTTATGAATCGTCATTTCTCCATTTAAAATCCCATCAATTTGCTCTGCAAATTTTGCCATAACTTGTGGATTCGTTGCCTTTACAACCCCAATTGCATATAGCTTTGCATACTCTAACAAATATAAATAATCTTGAATAATATAGTACTGGAATTTGTCTTTTTCCAACGTACCATCCCCCATACCTACTACAAACGGATGATTATGACTTTTCTCCCAAACAGGCTGCACCGTATCAAATAATCTTTCACAAAATTTCATTAATAATTCCCCTTCCTATATATCTATTTATCTCAATAAAAAAACCACTTCTGTATATAAGAAGTGGTTACAGCAAATAAAATTATAATTTATTCGTTGTTCCACTTCCCTTCGCTAGTATTATCTAGATCAGGTGTTGTAAGGGTTAAGGATTATTCCTCTCTCAGCACGAAAAGCACCCCTAGTGGTGTTAATATGAAATTTTCAAATAAAAAAGCCCCGTTTCTATACGCAAAGAAACGGGGACTCATTGTTAATGTCCGAATTGCTTCCCTACGCTAGCATAATCTAGATCAGGTAATAAAAAGGATCAAAGGCTTACGGCCCTACTCTCAGCTGGCAACACCAGCCCTCCTAGCAAACTATAAAATTATCACTGTCAGTATAACATCGCCATAAGACATCATCAACTGTTTTAATTTTCTTAATTGCGAATTAAATCTTAACGTGTTAAACAAATATAAATGCGACCTCACAAATGATATATACAATATTTATATACGAATCTCTCTTCTGACATTATTTTTATTGATTTCATATTACATTTATGTGAATACGACCAATATATTATATCTTTATACTATAATAAAATTACAACTATACAACTAGAGGAGGTCTTTATTACATGAATATGAAAGCCACAGCTTTAACAGCAACTACTATCGCAATTGCTTCTTTACTTCCTTCTATGGGAGAATCCGATATACAAACAGCGGCTGCTAAGCAACCATCTACAGTAAAAACTGGATATGTAAAAATTGACAACGTTGCACTACATCAAAATAGCCATACAGACAGTGCAATAGTTGATACCATTCGATTTAATAGCCCGGTTACTATTCTTGAAACAGTTCAAGATTGGTATAAAGTATCTGTTAACAACAAAACAGGCTATATGAAAAAAGATGCAATTCAATTCAAAAAAAATGTTCAACCAAAGTCTCAATATATCGTAAATGCAAACGCATTAAACGTTCGTTCTGAACCTAATACAGAGTCTTCTATTCTAGATATATTACCAAATGGTCAATTCATTACCATTCAAGGTGAACAAGGAGATTGGTACAAAATATTACATAACGGTCAAATTGGTTACGTACAAAAAACATTTGTATCTAATGGATCCACACCTCTAGTAAAAGGTGTAACAGTACAAGGTTCTCCTTCTTATACTGTTGCAACACCAAAATTAAATGTACGTAGCAATGCTAGCACAAGTGGCACTCTACTTGGCTCATTACAAAATGGTACACAAGTACAAGTAGTAGAAACGGTAGGTACTTGGTATAAAATTCGTTTTGGCACAGGATACGGATATGTAGCAAAACACTATGTAGTGCAAAATCAAAATCAAGCACAAGCTAAAACAGCTCAACCTGCATCAATTCCAGCAGTTTTCAAATTCCCTACTCAAGGGAAAATCAGCTCCACTTTTGATATGCGCTGGGAGCAAATGCATTATGGTATAGATATAGCAGCACAAGGAAATGTCTCTATTCAAGCTGCTGCTGCAGGTAAGGTTGTGAAATCTTATTATTCGGCTAGCTACGGCAATGTCGTGTTCATCGCCCATCAAATAAATGGGAAATTATATACAACAGTTTATGCTCATATGAAGGATCGCACTGTACAAGCTGGTGATCAAGTACAAACTGGACAATTAGTAGGTCATATGGGAAACACAGGTCATTCATACGGGCAACATCTCCATTTTGAATTACATAATGGGGAATGGAATTTTGAAAAAACAAATGCAGTAAACCCACTGCCATATTTAGTTAGGTAAATTATATGCCACGCAATATACCTCTCTTTATTGAATACCTGGCCTTTTTAGGTTTAATCTGTTGTTTAATCATTTATAATACGAACACTGTATTTTTATCTATTATTATTGCTTTTGTTGCTTTAGAAATCATTATGGAAGCATTACAAATGCGGTTAAAACAAAAAATTGCCCATATTTATAATGTAATTTTTCTTTTAAGTGCTCTTATAACAAATATAATTAGTAATGGTTTTTATTTATCTACCGTACTTCCTGTATTCTTTATAGGTGTTTTATTATTCATAGCTAGATACGTTCATGTTCCTAATAACCAAAAACATGAACAAGAAGCTTAGAAAGAGGAGACACTGTGTACCAATCTTTCAAAGATAATCCAATGAAATATATATTGAATTTATATGAAAAAATGAATACTTTTTTTGGTATACAAGGAAGTTATACTGCACAATTTCTCCTTTATGGAATGTTATTTCTTATCTTAGTTACTTTCTCCTTACTTTACTAACAAAAAAAAGGATCTCACATAAACTTGAGATCCTTTTTAATTTATATTAATTTTTAATATGTAAAATATGGTTTATCCACAAGCATATTTTTCATAAATGAAACTAAGATTATATTTTTTCTCTAAGCTCATTCTTTGTTCATCGTCGCACCAATAGAAAAGAATATCATGAATCGTTGCATAACGCTTATTTTTAAGAAATAGTTTAAAGAATGATGGTAAACAATCATGTAATTGTATAAATATATAATTGCGTAGTATTTCTTCTTTGTATTCAATTCCCTTACAAATATACAGTAATTCTTCACAATAATATGCATGCTGTGGAACTTGGATCATTTCGAAAAATGGTACATATGATAGTAGCTTTCCAATAAAATGACCATACCGATCCATTACCCCTATCGTCATATGCTCCATCATTTCTTTCATCACATATAAATAATCATCTACATGAGTTGTCTTTAAAGGGTCTAATCGATCGGAAATTTGTGAAAGTACAGCTCTTTGACAAGCTAAAACTGCTTGACTAGGTCCATAATATGATAGGAAGTCTGTACACTTACGATACTTTCGTAATAAGTCATGTGTATATAAATCATATACAAAAGTATTACAATACATTGCCAGACTCATCATATCACTATTTAATTGCTCTTTTGACAGTGTTTTAGCTCGCTTACACATATAAAAGAATGTAAATTCCAATACTTCTTTATGAGATAATAGATGTTTGCAATCTGTTATACATTTCTCACTAAATTTAACTCGCTCCCAAATTTCTACATCCTCAGCTGTTAATTCACCAATACGATATTTAATAATTAAATAGTTTAAAGCAACTGCTTTCGTCAAAAGATCCCATGTTTCATACTCCAATGAAGTTCGGACAAATTCATCTAGCCCTTGGGTTATCATAAAAGCATTTGCCTCTTCATACCAACCAATCTCTTGACATAAACGAAGAATACGTACTAGAGTTGGAATTTCATCTTTATGAAACTGCGGTAAATTCTTTACTTTATTCATGCCATATACGATAAATGCCGCTAAATTTTCTTCTTTATAAAATTCTTTTTCTTTCCATACTAATATAGTTCGCTCTTTCCTTTCACCTTTTGGATGACAAGGTACAAGCAAAGAAAATAACTCAGCGAAATTATTTGGTTCTATATATGTATCTGTAACCAAATTCCAATTTGGATCGCCCTGTACAGCCCTCATATAATTCCCCTTCCCTTTTTATCCCGCTATTTGCGGGCAGTAAGACTCCCACCTCAAAATTCTGCGAATGCGAGGAAGTTAGGTGGGAGATAAAACTGCCCCTAAAAGCCCGATTGGTTCAACTAATAATTATTGGGGGATGGACACCCCCCAATAATTAAAGTTTCACTTTATCTACGTAGGAAATATTAATTCATTATTACATCATTAACAACGAATATTGTTATATTCAAAATCTATAATAACACTTATATCTCTCAGTATATCATTTTTTCTCTTATTAAAAATTAGGAATGACAAATTTAAAAAAACTGTCAAAAATATTGACTCTATACTTATTATATAATGTCTCAGATACATCACGCTAACATATTAGTTTAATCCGTATATACTAGAATAATGTATCTGATCTTTATACATAATTTATTCCATATGCTCTGAGATTTCACTTAAAGCAAACCCTGCTTGATCATCTGCTGATTTTCTTATAGCTAAATCACCTAGTGCTAGCATCCCAACAAGTTGACCGCTCTCAACAACCGGTAACCGTCTAATTTGATATTGTGCCATTAATTCTGTAGCTTTTTCAATAGAATCGTCTGGAGAAACTGAAACAATGTTTGTTGTCATTACATTTGTAATTTGATTAGATCCAGGATGTTTTTCAGCAATCCCACGAACAACTAAGTCTCGATCAGTAACAAGCCCAACAACTTGTTTATTTTCAATAACAGGAATCAATCCAACCGATTCTTCCTTCATTTTTACAGCTGCCTCATATACATTGTCTAATGGTGTACAATGTACGATATGAGTACTCATAAGTTCTCTAACTTGCGTCATTTTTCATCTCCTCCTTTTAATACATACCATAGCTTTTCCTAAATCCCTTTATTTATTTCAGGAAAATAAGGTGATAAAAAGAGGCTTATACATAATAAAAAAGAGTCAGCAATATGCTGACTCTTTTTTTATGACCCGTACGGGATTCGAACCCGTGTTACCGCCGTGAAAGGGCGGTGTCTTAACCACTTGACCAACGGGCCATGGCTCCGCAGGTAGGACTCGAACCTACGACCGATCGGTTAACAGCCGATAGCTCTACCACTGAGCTACTGCGGAATATATATGGTGGGCCTAAATGGACTCGAACCATCGACCTCACGCTTATCAGGCGTGCGCTCTAACCAGCTGAGCTATAGGCCCATATACTTTACAGGGGCAGTAGGAATTGAACCCACACTGGAGGTTTTGGAGACCTCAGTTCTACCTTTAAACTATGCCCCTAAATGGTGCCGGCTAGAGGACTTGAACCCCCAACCTACTGATTACAAGTCAGTTGCTCTACCAATTGAGCTAAGCCGGCATAAAAAAAAACAAAAAAATGGTGGCTCGGGACGGAATCGAACCGCCGACACGAGGATTTTCAGTCCTCTGCTCTACCGACTGAGCTACCGAGCCAACATAAAATGGCGGTCCCGACCGGGGTCGAACCGGCGATCTCCTGCGTGACAGGCAGGCATGTTAACCACTACACCACGGGACCATTGGTTGCGGGGACAGGATTTGAACCTGCGACCTTCGGATTATGAGCCCGACGAGCTACCGTACTGCTCCACCCCGCGACGATATTATGTTTTAAAAATAAATGGAGGAGGTAGAGGGATTCGAACCCCCGCGCGACTCTCGCCGCCTGTCGGTTTTCAAGACCGATCCCTTCAGCCGAACTTGGGTATACCTCCATGAAGGAAAAATTAATATCTTATTCATTTTTATATGTAACTAAACCACTTTTAAAAAAAATGGAGGAGGTAGAGGGATTCGAACCCCCGCGCGACTCTCGCCGCCTGTCGGTTTTCAAGACCGATCCCTTCAGCCGAACTTGGGTATACCTCCGACATATAAAAAATAAAGTGGAGCCTAGCGGGATCGAACCGCTGACCTCCTGCGTGCAAGGCAGGCGCTCTCCCAGCTGAGCTAAGGCCCCATGTTTTTGGGAAAATCGGGAAGACAGGATTTGAACCTGCGACCCCCTGGTCCCAAACCAGGTGCTCTACCAAGCTGAGCCACTTCCCGTTAATAAAAGCGCGCCCGAGAGGAGTCGAACCCCTAACCTCTTGATCCGTAGTCAAACGCTCTATCCAATTGAGCTACGGGCGCATATGGTGCCGAGGGCGGGGGTCGAACCCGCACGGTGGTCACCCACCGCAGGATTTTAAGTCCTGTGCGTCTGCCTGTTCCGCCACCCCGGCATGTCATACTGAAAATTGGAGCGGAAGACGGGATTCGAACCCGCGACCCCAACCTTGGCAAGGTTGTATTCTACCACTGAACTACTTCCGCAAGACATGTTTGAGTTATTTTATTAAAAGTGCGGGTGAAGGGAGTCGAACCCCCACGCCAAAGGCGCTAGATCCTAAGTCTAGTGCGTCTGCCAATTCCGCCACACCCGCATATTTCATTAAAATGGTGAGCCATGAAGGATTCGAACCTTCGACCCTCTGATTAAAAGTCAGATGCTCTACCAACTGAGCTAATGGCTCTTGCAATAAAAACTGGTGCCGACTAGAGGACTTGAACCCCCAACCTACTGATTACAAGTCAGTTGCTCTACCAATTGAGCTAAGTCGGCTAAATGGTGGAGGATGACGGGATCGAACCGCCGACCCCCTGCTTGTAAGGCAGGTGCTCTCCCAGCTGAGCTAATCCTCCGAATTGCCTGGCAACGTCCTACTCTCACAGGGACAAGGTCCCAACTACCATCGGCGCTAGAGAGCTTAACTTCCGTGTTCGGTATGGGAACGGGTGTGGCCTCTCTGCCATCATTACCAGACTGTATTCATTTAAGACAAGAATTATTATAACTTATTTACTTTTAAAAGTCAATAAGTTTTTTATATTCTTTCAAAACTAGATAACAGTGCTTCATATTATATGGTTAAGTCCTCGATCTATTAGTATTCGTCAGCTCCACATGTCACCATGCTTCCACCTCGAACCTATCAACCTGATCATCTTTCAGGGATCTTACTAGCTTACGCTATGGGAAATCTCATCTTGAGGGGGGCTTCATGCTTAGATGCTTTCAGCACTTATCCCTTCCGCACATAGCTACCCAGCTATGCCCTTGGCAGAACAACTGGTACACCAGCGGTGCGTCCATCCCGGTCCTCTCGTACTAAGGACAGCTCCTCTCAAATTTCCTGCGCCCACGACGGATAGGGACCGAACTGTCTCACGACGTTCTGAACCCAGCTCGCGTACCGCTTTAATGGGCGAACAGCCCAACCCTTGGGACCGACTACAGCCCCAGGATGCGATGAGCCGACATCGAGGTGCCAAACCTCCCCGTCGATGTGGACTCTTGGGGGAGATAAGCCTGTTATCCCCGGGGTAGCTTTTATCCGTTGAGCGATGGCCCTTCCATGCGGAACCACCGGATCACTAAGCCCGACTTTCGTCCCTGCTCGACTTGTAGGTCTCGCAGTCAAGCTCCCTTATGCCTTTGCACTCTACGAATGATTTCCAACCATTCTGAGGGAACCTTTGGGCGCCTCCGTTACACTTTAGGAGGCGACCGCCCCAGTCAAACTGCCCACCTGACACTGTCTCCCGGGTCGATAAGACCCGTAGGTTAGAATTTCAATACAGTCAGGGCGGTATCCCACCAGCGCCTCCACCGAAGCTAGCGCTCCGGTTTCAATGGCTCCCGCCTATCCTGTACAAACTGTACCAAAATTCAATATCAGGCTACAGTAAAGCTCCACGGGGTCTTTCCGTCCTGTCGCGGGTAACCTGCATCTTCACAGGTACTATAATTTCACCGAGTCTCTGGTTGAGACAGTGCCCAAATCGTTACACCTTTCGTGCGGGTCGGAACTTACCCGACAAGGAATTTCGCTACCTTAGGACCGTTATAGTTACGGCCGCCGTTTACTGGGGCTTCAGTTCAGAGCTTCGCTTACGCTAACCCCTCTCCTTAACCTTCCAGCACCGGGCAGGTGTCAGCCCCTATACTTCGCCTTACGGCTTCGCAGAGACCTGTGTTTTTGCTAAACAGTCGCTTGGGCCTATTCACTGCGGCTTTCCGTTAAGAAAGCACCCCTTCTCCCGAAGTTACGGGGTCATTTTGCCGAGTTCCTTAACCAGAGTTCTCTCGCACACCTTAGGATTCTCTCCTCGCCTACCTGTGTCGGTTTGCGGTACAGGCACCTTTTATCTCGCTAGAAGCTTTTCTTGGCAGCGGGGAATCAAAGACTTCGCTCCATAAGGAGCTTCCCCATCACAGCTCAGCCTTCACGATAAGCGGATTTGCCTACTTATCAGCCTAACTGCTTGGACGTGCACAACCAATCGCACGCTTCTTCTATCCTTCTGCGTCCCTCCATTGCTCAAACGATAAAGAGGTGGTACAGGAATATCAACCTGTTGTCCATCGCCTACGCCTGTCGGCCTCGGCTTAGGTCCTGACTAACCCTGAGCGGACGAGCCTTCCTCAGGAAACCTTAGGCATTCGGTGGACGGGATTCTCACCCGTCTTTCGCTACTCATACCGGCATTCTCACTTCTAAGCGCTCCACCAGTCCTTCCGGTCTGACTTCACTGCACTTAGAACGCTCCCCTACCACTGATACCATTGGTATCAATTCGCAGCTTCGGTGGTGTATTTAGCCCCGGTACATTTTCGGCGCAGAGTCACTCGACTAGTGAGCTATTACGCACTCTTTAAATGGTGGCTGCTTCTGAGCCAACATCCTAGTTGTCTAAGCAACTCCACATCCTTTTCCACTTAATACACACTTTGGGACCTTAGCTGGCGATCTGGGCTGTTTCCCTCTTGACTACGGATCTTATCACTCGCAGTCTGACTCCTAAGGATAAGTCATTGGCATTCGGAGTTTGACTGAATTCGGTAATCCGATGAGGACCCCTAGTTCAATCAGTGCTCTACCTCCAAGACTCTTACACTTAAGGCTAGCCCTAAAGCTATTTCGGGGAGAACCAGCTATCTCCAGGTTCGATTGGAATTTCTCCGCTACCCACACCTCATCCCCGCACTTTTCAACGTGCGTGGGTTCGGGCCTCCATTCAGTGTTACCTGAACTTCACCCTGGACATGGGTAGATCACCTGGTTTCGGGTCTACGACCACGTACTAAACGCCCTATTCAGACTCGCTTTCGCTGCGGCTCCGCCTCTTCAGCTTAACCTCGCACGGGATCGTAACTCGCCGGTTCATTCTACAAAAGGCACGCCATCACCCATTAACGGGCTCTGACTATTTGTAGGCACACGGTTTCAGGATCTCTTTCACTCCCCTTCCGGGGTGCTTTTCACCTTTCCCTCACGGTACTGGTTCACTATCGATCACTAGGGAGTATTTAGCCTTGGGAGATGGTCCTCCCAGATTCCGACGGAATTTCACGTGTTCCGCCGTACTCAGGATACATTCAAGAGAGAACGAAGTTTCGACTACGGGGTTATTACCCTCTGTGACGGACCTTTCCAGGTCGCTTCGTCTACCTCGTTCCTTTGTAACTCCGTATAGAATGTCCTACAACCCCAAGAGGCAAGCCTCTTGGTTTGGGCTAGATTCCGTTTCGCTCGCCGCTACTCAGGAAATCGCATTTGCTTTCTCTTCCTCCAGGTACTTAGATGTTTCAGTTCCCTGGGTCTGTCTTCCATACCCTATGTATTCAGGTAAGGATACCATACCATTACGTATAGTGGGTTTCCCCATTCGGAAATCTTCGGATCAAAGCTTACTTACAGCTCCCCGAAGCATATCGGCGTTAGTCCCGTCCTTCATCGACTCCTAGTGTCAAGGCATCCACCGTGCGCCCTTTCTAACTTAACCAAACTAAAATTAAAAAAATATGAGCTACACTGTTATCTAGTTTTCAAAGAACATACATTTAAACTTGAGAGATAGTTCTCTCAAAACTGAACGAAACAAAACAAGTCAACGTTTATTGATGAACTGCGTTCATCAATTCTCCATAGAAAGGAGGTGATCCAGCCGCACCTTCCGATACGGCTACCTTGTTACGACTTCACCCCAATCATCTGTCCCACCTTAGGCGGCTGGCTCCATAAAGGTTACCCCACCGACTTCGGGTGTTACAAACTCTCGTGGTGTGACGGGCGGTGTGTACAAGGCCCGGGAACGTATTCACCGCGGCATGCTGATCCGCGATTACTAGCGATTCCAGCTTCATGTAGGCGAGTTGCAGCCTACAATCCGAACTGAGAACGGTTTTATGAGATTAGCTCCACCTCGCGGTCTTGCAGCTCTTTGTACCGTCCATTGTAGCACGTGTGTAGCCCAGGTCATAAGGGGCATGATGATTTGACGTCATCCCCACCTTCCTCCGGTTTGTCACCGGCAGTCACCTTAGAGTGCCCAACTTAATGATGGCAACTAAGATCAAGGGTTGCGCTCGTTGCGGGACTTAACCCAACATCTCACGACACGAGCTGACGACAACCATGCACCACCTGTCACTCTGCTCCCGAAGGAGAAGCTCTATCTCTAGAGTTTTCAGAGGATGTCAAGACCTGGTAAGGTTCTTCGCGTTGCTTCGAATTAAACCACATGCTCCACCGCTTGTGCGGGCCCCCGTCAATTCCTTTGAGTTTCAGCCTTGCGGCCGTACTCCCCAGGCGGAGTGCTTAATGCGTTAACTTCAGCACTAAAGGGCGGAAACCCTCTAACACTTAGCACTCATCGTTTACGGCGTGGACTACCAGGGTATCTAATCCTGTTTGCTCCCCACGCTTTCGCGCCTCAGTGTCAGTTACAGACCAGAAAGTCGCCTTCGCCACTGGTGTTCCTCCATATCTCTACGCATTTCACCGCTACACATGGAATTCCACTTTCCTCTTCTGCACTCAAGTCTCCCAGTTTCCAATGACCCTCCACGGTTGAGCCGTGGGCTTTCACATCAGACTTAAGAAACCACCTGCGCGCGCTTTACGCCCAATAATTCCGGATAACGCTTGCCACCTACGTATTACCGCGGCTGCTGGCACGTAGTTAGCCGTGGCTTTCTGGTTAGGTACCGTCAAGGTGCCAGCTTATTCAACTAGCACTTGTTCTTCCCTAACAACAGAGTTTTACGACCCGAAAGCCTTCATCACTCACGCGGCGTTGCTCCGTCAGACTTTCGTCCATTGCGGAAGATTCCCTACTGCTGCCTCCCGTAGGAGTCTGGGCCGTGTCTCAGTCCCAGTGTGGCCGATCACCCTCTCAGGTCGGCTACGCATCGTCGCCTTGGTGAGCCGTTACCTCACCAACTAGCTAATGCGACGCGGGTCCATCCATAAGTGACAGCCGAAGCCGCCTTTCAATTTCGAACTATGCAGTTCAAAATATTATCCGGTATTAGCCCCGGTTTCCCGGAGTTATCCCAGTCTTATGGGTAGGTTACCCACGTGTTACTCACCCGTCCGCCGCTAACTTCATAAGAGCAAGCTCTTAATCCATTCGCTCGACTTGCATGTATTAGGCACGCCGCCAGCGTTCATCCTGAGCCAGGATCAAACTCTCCAATAAAGTTAGTTTGTCTAGCATCTAAAAATAAAAATTGACGTTCACGTTGTTTGTTTCGTTCAGTTTTCAAAGAACTTGTCTGCCGCTTCAAAAGCGACTTCATCATATTAACATCTTCATTTTTCGATGTCAACTATGTTTTTGAATTTCTTTTTTGTCGTTTTCTGCGTTTCCGCATCAGCGACGTTTATTAATATACCATCATGGTTTTTAAATAACAAGTATTTTTTATAAAAAAATACAAAAAGTTATCTATCCTACTTTCTTCTATAGAAAGAACCCTTATCCTTTCTACTAAAAACATTCATTTTGATTGTATACAAGTTACTATACACTATCATTTCACAATAACTTCCTAACCTTTAGTCTTCTCCTTTTTTAATTTTATAATTACCATAGTTCTACTTAAGAAGGACAAATAATCATTTAAATGTAGAGTAATAAAAAACGTGGCCACTATACTAGAGCAAAACTTTAATTCCTGATTTTTCTCTCCAATCAGGAATTTTGCTTCCACAAATAACAAACTTCCCCTCGAAATATTAACTTAAGATTATTGTTAGAATTTTTTTACATTTAATTAATGAAAGATATCCATTTTTTGTTATATAGTAAGAAAGTGCCCACAAAACTATAAATAAACTAATGGAGGAATTATTTTATGGATAGGTTAACAAAATTTTCATTAAAAAACCGAGCCGCTATTATTATCATGGTTTTTCTCATTTCCATACTCGGTGTTTATTCCGGCTCTAAATTACCTATGGAATTTTTACCAAGCATCGATAACCCTGCAATAACTGTTACGACATTATCTCAAGGGCTCGATGCTGAAACGATGACCAAGGACGTAACTGATCCCCTTGAAAAACAATTTCGTAATTTAGAACATATCGATGGCATCACTTCTTCCACACATGAAGGATTATCACGCATCGACATTGCATATACATCCAAGGCAAATATGAAAGACGCGGCACGCGAAGTCGAAAAAACAATTAATACGATTAAATTACCTAAAGATGTAACTAAACCTGTTGTTAGCCAATTAAACACTTCTATGATTCCACTCGCTCAAATTACCATCCAGAAGCAAAACGGATTTTCAAAAGCTGACGAAAAACAAATTGAGAAAGAAATCGTACCACAACTCGAAAGCATTGATGGTGTTGCCAATGTTATGTTTTTCGGAAAATCAACTTCCGAATTATCCATCGTACTTGATCCTAACCAACTAAAAGATAAAAACATATCATCACAGCAAGTATTAACAGTTTTACAAGGAAAAGAAACTTCCACTCCAGCCGGAGCAATTACCGTTAATAAGACAGAATACAATCTTCGTGTCATCGGGGATATAAAAAATGTAAATGACATAAAAAACATCACCGTTACACCTCAAGTAAAATTACAAGATGTTGCTCAAATTGAATTAAAACAACATTACGATACAATCTCGCACATAAACGGGGAAGAAGGAACAGGATTAATCATCATGAAAGAGCCGAGTAAAAATGCGGTTGCAATCGGAAAAGAGATTGATAAAAAGATTAAAGATATAAGCAAGCAATATAAAGATCAATTCTCTATTAAACTTTTAGCTTCAACTCATGAGCAAGTTGAAAATGCTGTTACTAGTATGGGAAAAGAAGTAATCCTTGGGGCAATTGCTGCAACTCTCATTATCTTAATCTTTTTACGCAGCTTCCGAACAACACTCATCGCTGTCGTTAGTATTCCATTATCTATTTTATTAACACTATTTTTACTCCATCAATCTAACATCACACTTAACATTCTAACTCTTGGTGGCTTAGCCGTTGCAGTTGGACGTCTCGTCGATGATAGTATCGTTGTCATCGAGAATATTTTCCGTCGTTTACAAAAAGAATCTTTCTCTAAAGATATTATTCTCGATGCAACAAAAGAGGTCGCCGTCGCAATTACCTCTTCTACTTTAACGACAGTCGCCGTTTTTTTACCTATCGGTCTCGTATCGGGAGTAATTGGAAAACTAATGTTACCTATGGTGTTAGCAGTTGTGTATTCTATACTTTCTTCCTTAATTGTGGCATTAACAGTCGTTCCACTTATGGCTTTTTTACTGCTCAAAAAAACAAAACGTCGCAATTCACATTCTTCACCGCGATATGTCGCTACATTAAAGTGGGCTCTTTCTCATAAGTTTATCATTCTACTCACTTCTTTTTTATTATTTGCAGGATCAATTGCAGCCTACATACTACTTCCGAAAGCGAACATAAAGTCTGAGGACGATACAATGCTTTCCGTTAACATGACATTTCCAGGTGATTATGATTCTGAAGCTAAAAAACAAAAAGCCTTTGATTTCGAAAAGAAACTCCTCTCTAATTCTGATGTAACAGATGTTATTTTGCGAATGGGATCTAGCGCAGAAGATGCACAATGGGGACAGACAACTCAAAACAATCTTGCAACTATATTTGTAGTCTTTAAAAAAGGATCTGACATCGACCAATATATTAAAGAATTAAAAAAGGATCATACAGCTTTCGAACCAGCTGAACTTGATTATATAAAGACGAGTTACTCTGATTCCGGAGGCGGAAACAACTTACAATTTAACGTAACCGCTACTAACGAAACAAATTTAAAAAAGGCCGCTAACATCGTCGAAACAAAACTAAAAGGTATGGACGATCTCTCTAAAGTAAAAACAAATATAGAAGAATCTAAAAAAGAATGGCAAATTCATATCGATCAAACAAAGGCTGAGCAACTAGGTTTAGCACCAGAATTAGCAGCACAACAAGTATCATTCCTTATGAAGAAATCTCCTATTGGGGAAATCTCAATCAATAATGAAAAAACAACTATTATGATAGAACATAAAAAGGCATCCGTTAACAAACAAGAAGATATTTTAAACACAAACATACTATCACCTATTAAAGGACCAATTCCTTTAAAAGACATTGCAACTATTTCAGAAAAACAACTTCAAACGGAAATCTTCCATAAAGACGGGAAAGAAACGATTCAAATTACTGCAGAAGCTTCAAGTGAAGATTTAAGTAAAGTAAGCGCAGAAGTAAACAAAGCTATAGCCGACTTAGATTTACCTACCGGAGCAAAAGTAAATATCGCAGGTGCTACTGAATCTATGCAAGAGAACTTCACAGATTTATTCAAAATTATGGGGATCGCAATCGGGATTGTATATTTAATTATGGTTATCACATTCGGGCAAGCACGCGCTCCTTTCGCAATTTTATTCTCTTTACCATTAGCTGCTGTCGGCGGTATTTTAGGATTAATCATTTCCAGAACACCTGTTGACGTAAATTCATTAATCGGCGCATTAATGTTAATCGGGATTGTCGTTACAAATGCTATTGTATTAATAGAAAGAGTGCAACAAAATCGGGAAAACGGTATGGAAACTAGAGAAGCCTTACTAGAAGCAGGATCTACTAGATTACGCCCAATTATTATGACAGCTATAACAACAATCGTCGCTATGCTACCACTCCTCTTCGGGCAATCTCAAGCAGGAAGTATGGTATCGAAAAGTCTGGCCGTCGTTGTAATCGGTGGTTTGGCAGTCTCAACCGTTCTTACATTAGTAGTCGTTCCCGTTATGTATGAACTATTAGATAAAATCGGGAGAAAAAGACGCTCCCGCAGAAAAATAAGCACTTCTACAGAAACACCTGATATTTAAACCAAAAGGCGTTATCTTCAATTATGAAGATAACGCCTTTTTTATCCCTCTATCTATCCATAATATAATCCATCACTTTTTTACCATACTTCTCTAGCGGCTCTCCAGAATCCACAATAAGATATTCACCATGTAAAGGCCTTTTACTGCCAGCCAGACATTTTTTAAATGCTACCTCTGATTCTACTTTTGTAATTTGACTTATCTTACGTTCACGCGTTTGTAACCTACGATTAATTTCTTCTATATTATTAAGATAACATTCAATATATTTATATGTAGCACCATGTTTCTGACATAAATCTATTCTTTTTTTAACCATCCCTTCATAGAGACATGGACTATCTAATATCACACTGTGCTCTTGCTCCAACAAAAAATCGATCAGTTCCCACTCAATATCATAGGAGATCCCCCAACCACTGTTGGTTCAACACCTTTTGCCTTTAATGATTTTAATAAAGCTGATTTCACGACGTCATGATCTACAATAACAGCACCTGTTAACTTAGCGATATACTTAGAAAGAGTCGACTTCCCTGATCCAGGAAATCCCGACATTTGCAGAAAAAACACCTTCAAACCCCTCCCTATTTTCATCCGAATATCCACATATCAAATTACCTATTCAACAACTCTCCTTCTTTTCCTTCCAGTAACAAAATGACCGTAAAAAAACTCCCTGTTTTATAAACAGAGAGTTTTCATCTTCAACTTATGCCGCTTTTACCTTCTTCGTCGTTTTACGACTTTTTTTCGCTCCTGTAAAACGCTTGTGTAATACAGATGCTACGAAACGAGAAATGATATTAAAGAGTAATACCATAATAATTAATACAGCTGCAGATTTTGTTGCAATTAACTTCGCATCCGGGATAATCCCTTCAGAGTTTAATTTCCAAATGTGAACAGCTAACGTTTCAGCTGGTCTAAATGGATTTAAAGGATGCGAGGGGCTCGAGAAGTCCGCTGCTGAATTTAAAATAGGTGATGTTAAACCCGCTGTATAAATTAACGCCGCAGCTTCACCGAATATACGGCCTGCCGCTAAAATAATACCTGTAATGATTTGTGGTAACGAAGACGGGATAATGATGCGGGCAATTGTTTGCCATTTCGTTGCACCTAGTCCAAGACTCGCCTCTTTTACATTATGAGGAACTTCAGAAATCGCATTTTCACAAACACGTGTTAAACCAGGTAAATTCAAAATAGTTAAAGCAAGAGCTCCACCCATTACTGTATATCCCCATCCTGTCATGGTAACAAATACTAATAAGCCAAATAGTCCAACAACAATAGAAGGTAAAGACGCCATTGTTTCAATACATAAACGAACAAAACTTAAAAAACGACCTTGTTTTGCATACTCCGCTAAATATATTCCAGCCCCTAGTCCAAGAGGAATAGATATAATAAGTGTTATAACAAGCATGTAGAAAGAATTGAATAACTGTGGACCAATTCCCCCACCAGCTCTTGTATTGCTTGGTTCTCCGAATAAGAAACTAGGATCCCAAAATCCCCATCCCTTTTGCAGAATTTCGTACATTAAAAAAGCCAGCAAAGCTACAACTAAAGCTGCAACCCCATAAAAGATACCTGTCCAAACTTTATTTACCGTTCTTGCATTCATTATTATCGCTCACCTCTTTGACCAATCGCTCGAATTACTAAAATAAACAGGAATGAAATAACAAGTAAAATCATTGCTAACGTCCATAGCGCATTGTTCCAAGCTGTTCCGTTCAATGTATTCGTCATATCCATTGTCAGAATACCTGTTAACGTTGCTGTTGGACTATATATTCCTTCCGGTAATTTAATCGTGTTCCCGATTACCATTTGAACCGCTAACGCTTCACCAAAAGCACGCGCTAACCCTAAAACTATACCTGTTAAAATTCCTTGTTTTGCAGCAGGAACAATAACTCGGCTAATCGCTTGCCATTTCGTCGATCCTAGACCGTAAGAAGCTTCCAAGTAATCAAACGGAACAGAGCGTATTGCATCAGAGGCAATACTAGCAATAGTAGGTAAAATCATAATACTCAGGACAATAATACCCGCAATTAAACTAAATCCCACTCCACCGAACGAATCCCGTAATAGAGGAACCAAGATCGTAACCCCTAATAATCCGTATACAACTGATGGAATACCAACTAATAATTCTAAAACAGGCTTTAATACTTTATTCCCAAACTTCGGCGAAATTAAATTCATGAATATAGCAAGAGCTATAGCAATTGGTGCACTAATGACAACAGCACCTAACGACACAAGCGTCGAACCGACAATAAAGATGACAGCACCATACGTACCTTGATCAGCATTTGGATTCCAGTTTGTCGAAGTTAACACCTCAGAAAATGAGATACCACTTTGCGTGAAAGATTGAATTCCTTTGCCGCAAATAAACGCAATAATAGCTAATGTAATAAAAACAATAAAGATACCGCAAAACGTAACAAGTGATCTACCTATATATTCACTCTTTACGTAATTAATTTGTTTTTTCCCCTTCATCACAGGACAGACCCCACTTCATAGATTGCATTGAACAGGACTGGCCTTGCAGCCAGCCCCATAAAATTTTATTACTTATTTAATTTAGACATTGGGATGTAACCCATATCTTCTACTTGTTTTTCGAAATCTTTACCTTTTACATAATCAATGTAAGCTTTTGTCGCTTCTTTTGCCTCACCTTTAGTTACCATGTACTCGTAAGACCAGAATGGATATTTACCAGCAGAAATATTTTCAACTTTCGGTTCAGATCCATCAATTTTAACCGTTTGTAACGCACCTTTTTTCTCACCAACCATGTAAGACATTGCTAAGTAACTAACTGAACCTGGAGTAGAGTTAATCGCTTGCTCTACAGCACCATTAGAATCTTGTGTTGTACCAGTTCCATCATTAATCTTCGCGTCTTTCATCACTGTCTTTTCAAAAGTAGCACGTGTACCAGATGAAGCTGGTCGGTTAATTACATTGATTTTTTCATCTTTTCCGCCTACTTCTTTCCAGTTCGTTACTTTTCCAGTGAAGATATCTTGCACTTGTTTTACTGTTAAGTTATCAACTTTTACATCTTTATTTACGACAAGTGCGAATGCGATACCCGCAACTTTGTTATCTACTAATTCTTTTGCTTTTTCAGCATCTTTTATTTTATCTCCAGCTGGAACATCTGAGTTACCAATTTGTACTGCACCAGATGCTACTTGGTTAATCCCAGTTCCACTACCGCCACCTTGAACTTGAATAGAAACTTTTGAATTTTTCTCCATGAATTTCTTTCCAGCTTCCTCCGCAAGAGGTTGAAGAGCTGTAGAGCCAGCCGCTGCAATCGTACCTGATAATTCTTGTTTTGCATCGCTACCTTTAGCAGCTTCCTTATTATCCGTACTTTCTGCTTTTCCACATCCAACTAATGCACCTGCAACAACTAAAGCCGCTAAAGAAAATTTAATACCCTTTTTCATAACCATGTCTTGTACCCCCATTTGGATTATCACTTTTCGAATTCATCTTCTTTCGAACACAAATTCATTGTAGGACAACAATATTATGTGAGTGTTAAGCAATTTTTAAGTTTAAGTAAATAGAGATAACATCCCCTAAAAGCTAGACATTCCAACATTTACAGTTGAAAAAGCCAACAAAACCCACACTAAACACGTAGTATTGTAAATTTAATCTTAACAATGTAAATTCAATGTAAATGTTTTTCTGTATTTTTCCCTTTAGGTTAAAACTACATTTACAATTCCCCTATATTTTTAAGCTTTTACACTCTTACTTTAAGAAGAATTCCAGTAATATTTTTCGGTACAACTAAATAAATTGGAACAATTCTAAAAATATTTGAATATTTTTAAAGTACTAATTGACAGCATCATTAAATGTAGTCTACTATATTAGTATCAAAAAGTTTACCTAAGGAAACTTTTTAAACTAAAACTAAAAATATAGAGATGAGGTAACTTTTATGGTATCGGCTAATACTAAACCCCTTTCCGAATTCAGAACAGGGGAATTTGTACAAATTGAGAAGATACAATTAGAAGGAACTATGAAACGACGTTTATTAGATTTAGGCTTTTTTCCTGGAGCGACAATTAAAGTATTACAACGCAGCCCACTTGGAGACCCAGTCGCTTATCAAGTAAGCAACACAACTATTGCACTGCGTAGTGAAGAAAGCTCCCTTATTTTCGGGGTATTAATAGGAGATGATTTCAGATGAGTAACCATCGCATTGCGTTAGCTGGTAACCCGAATACCGGAAAAAGTACATTATTTAATACTTTAACAGGCTTAAAACAACATACTGGAAACTGGACGGGGAAAACTGTTTTAAAGGCTGAAGGGGAATATAAGCATGGCGGAAATATATATACAATAATAGATTTACCTGGAACTTACTCACTGTATTCAAATTCGGCAGATGAAGAAGTAGCACGAGATTATATTATATTTGAAAAACCAGAAGTAACTGTAGTTGTTATAGATGCAACTGCAATGGAGAGAAATTTAAATTTAGCACTCCAAGTGATGGAAATGACAAACGATGTGGTCATTTGTATTAACTTAATTGATGAAGCGGAGAAAAAAGGAATCATTATTGAAGAAAAGAAATTAGCAAAATCACTCGGTGTACCTGTAGTGAAGATTTCTGCTCGCAACCGAGTAGGCATTGGTCATTTGCTAAATGTCATCGCTAAAGTAGCAAATAAAAAACTCATTCCAACACCAATTAAAATTACTTATAATGAAAAAATCGAAAATATGATTCAAGAATTAGAACCACAAATTTATAAAGTGTTCGGCAATACGTATCCAGCACGTTGGATTGCGTTACGTATTTTAGATGGAGATAAAAATTTCTTAACTGCACTTCAAAAACATCATAACGAACCACTTGTAAGGGAGGTCATAATAAATGGAATCTCACTCAGCCAGTAAAGCTCTTCCGCTGGACTATATTGTTCAACATGCACAAACACTTTCAAAAGAAGATATACGAGATGATATTGTCGGAGATATTTATCGAACCTCCGCAAGTATATGTAAAGAAGCTGTCCAATATACAAATACCGATAAATTGTATCGTTCCGAAAAGCTAGATGAAATTTTCACATCTCCAATCTGGGGATTCCCAATTATGCTCGGTATTTTATCTATTATTTTTTATCTTACAATTGCAGGCGCTAACGTACCTTCTGATATGATCGCTAAGTTCTTTGGCTGGGTAGAAGGATATTTAACATCTTGGTTCCAAGCAATGCATGCACCTGAATGGTTACATGGCATTTTAATACTTGGTTTATTCCGTGGTACCAGTGCTGTTATAAGCGTTATGTTACCACCTATGGCAATCTTTTTCCCTATGTTCGCACTATTAGAAAACTACGGATATTTACCACGTGTCGCATTTAACATGGACCGTTTATTCAAACGATCTGGTGCACATGGCAAGCAATCTTTAACAATGGCAATGGGATTCGGTTGTAATGCAGCTGCCATTATGTCAACACGTATTATTGAATCACCACGTGAACGTATGCTTGCAATCTTAACAAACAACTTCGTTCCATGTAATGGGCGCTGGCCTATGTTAATTTTAATGGCTTCACTATTTATGGCTGCTGGTTATACAGGTAGTATGCAAACACTTGTTACTGCTGGCGTTGTAGTTGGAATGGTTGTAATTGGTGTCATTATGACATTAACCGTTTCTTGGGTACTATCAAAAACAGCTTTAAAAGGTGTTCCGACTCACTACACACTTGAGTTACCACCGTACCGTAAGCCAAAAGTTTGGAATACAATTGTACGCGCAACACTCGATAAATCAATATATGTTTTAAAACGAGCTGTAGTTGTAGCTGCCCCTGCAGCTGCATTAACTTGGTTACTTGCTAATATTTTCATCGGTGACACAAGCTTACTTATGTATTTTGTAAACTTCCTAGATCCATTTGCTAAAATGTTAGGACTTGACGGATTTATTCTAGCAGCTTTTATTCTTGGACTACCAGCTAATGAAATTGTTATTCCGATTTTATTAATGTCTTACTTATCAACTGGCGCTTTAACTGAAATAGATGATTTTAATCAAATTAAAAACCTATTCTTAGAAAATGGTTGGACTTGGTTAACAGCGTTAAATACAATGTTGTTCTCACTCCTTCATTTCCCTTGTGGAACAACACTAGTTAACATATATAAAGAAACAAAAAGTGCAAAATGGACATTTTTATCGTTTGCAATCCCTACTGTTATTGCCATTGTTGTTACATTCCTCTCTACACAATTGGTACATTGGTTAGGACTTGTATAAAAAACAAAGCATACATAGAAGGTATCCCCCTTCACATATGCTTTGCGCGAAAGAAACCTGAAATTATTCAGGTTTCTTTTTTTCTTTCCACGGCTGAGCTCCATACGTTGTGATTTTTTTATGAATGGAGTATATGGCTCCCGGAAGAATCGCCATTAATATCGTGCAACTAATTCCTAGTCCAGTAAACAACTTAAATCACCTTATTTCACTCTCTTCGGTAAAGCTGAACCTGAATGCTCAATTGTCGGATGAACATGAACAGTAACCTCAGCATTACTAAAATAATTTTCACCTTGATCCCAATTCTTATCTATCTTCTTCCATTCTTTATAATTATGCCGCTTATATACTTCTCCTAACGCTAATACATCTACCTTATATTTTTTTTGAACAAGCTTAATCGATTTTTGGATACGCTTCTCCATTTCCTCCGCAATGGTTTTCTTTAATCGCTTTTCATTCATAATTTGTTTATGATCACTAAAATGCAACTCTGCTAAGGTCCCTTCCAAAGATAAATGGATATCAAACTTCGGTTTTGTAGCATTTTCCGTAGATACTTTAATCTTTCGGTGCATCTTATGAATTTCGTATGTAACAAGCTGACCTTGTTTACGGATAGTATAGAACCCTCCAATTTTTTTACCTATTACATAATTCATTCCTAATGTTTCTTCTCCATTCAAACTGCCTACACACTTATTATCCTTCCCACGAAACAACGCTGCCCCGTTCATTTGCACCCCTTGTTTTGTTAGTTCGAGAATAGGTAATACGAAACTTTGGTTAGAAATCATCTTTTCCTGTACTTCACCAATTCTTGCAGCTTCAATCATTTGAGCATTTTTCGGAGGATGTTCAGCTAACATATCAATATACTGCGCCGGTAAATTTTCAGGCTTGGCACTCTGCTTTAAAATAGCTTCTGCATTTTTCTCAGAAACGAACAAACGAATATTTCTTCTCATCTCGTGATCGCGAATATATACATCTAACGTATTTTGTAAAACATATGGATTCGCTAGTAAATCTTTAGAAAAAATTATCACTTGTATATGCGGAAAGAATAATGAACGACTAATTTTTTTAGCAATAATTCGTATTTGCTCAAAGACACTATCTGCTTTTGCACTAACATTAATATAATTTTCGCTATCTCCACCACCTTGTCCACCTTGCTGTGCTAGCTTACTGGGAAGTACCATCTGATACGTCCCTTTCATAATTGGATTCGATTTCTTTTTTTTCACAATATCATAGGCTGCACCTACTACAAATCCTCTTTCTTCTATTTCTTCTAGCTCAGAGCACCCACTTATAGATCCAGCTAAAACCATAACCATTATTATTTTAAGAAGGTGTTTCATTTCTACCATTCCTTCTTTTTATTTTATATACAATAAAAACTAACACAGGCGCTAACACGACAAACCCCATATCTATCCAGGCTAAATAAGTCCCATAACTTGACAATTCTTTCAAATTACTAGGTATCATATTCACCATAAAAATAATCGGGGCACTTACAAAAATGAAAATATGTTTCTTCACTTTCGGAAACATAGCACAAAATAATAAAGATGCGACGTCATAATACATTGCTGTAGTGTTATAAATAGTAATAATCCAAGTAGTAAAAAAAATCGCATCAAATCTTTCTAAAAAACCTCCACCAATTTCAATTTCTTTCCCTAATTCAATTGTTGGATATGTCAATCCACGTGTTGTCATATACGTAAAAACACTAATACAAGTTACATAAATTAAAATGTATGACAACACGTTTACGATCACCGCTTTTGCAACTGCCATTGGCGCTTTTTTCGCTGTCTTATCATTCAACAACACAGCATAAAACAGAGCTACCTCAAATCCGATGAATGTAAAAATAGAATTTTTAACTCCTACAGCATACTGACTGACATTCGTTTGAAAAACCGGTAGTAAATTATCTATTTCCATTAAGTTCACATTCAATAAAGAAAGAAGCACTATCGCAATTAAAACGATTGGTAAGAATAGAACATTTAACCTTAATAAAGCCGCTCTCGATCCTGCTACTCCATAAATAACAACTAATAAGAAGAAGAAAGACAATAGCTGTATTGGTGTATCACTAAATAAATATGTTTGTGAAATAACCGCAATCATTCGCGATTCATATGCTGTCAAAGCTGCAAACGTTAATACTAAAATGCTACTGATTGTGTATGCAACAGGCTTCGTCAAATGTGCACTCGTATATTGAACAAAGTTTTGTTTTGGGAATAAAATAGCTACCCTCGTTACAAACCAACCTAAAACCGCACATATCAATCCACCCAAAAGTAAAATAATCCAACCGTCCGAAAATAAAGTTTGATCAGCAATATCTCTCGGCATAGACAATGCCCCTATACCAATAATGGTTGACGATACCGCAAACCCAAGTTCCCGAGATCCAATTTCTTCATCCCCATATTCAAATGGTTTCAATTACTCTCGCTCCTTTGGACGTAGTGTAGAGTCTTTCGTTTGTAAATATTCCGGTCTCTCTTTCAACATCGATTTTGGCATACGAATAAGTTCTTCTTTCCAATCTTTATAAAATGCAGGAGCAATAGGCGTTGTATAAGGAATACCCACACTCTTTAAATTCGTAATATGAATCGCAAGTGAAATAAGAGCTAAAATGATTCCGTACAATCCAAAAGCAGTTGCTGCTAATACAAAAACAAAAAGTAAAATTCGAAACGTAATCGTAATGCTATATACAGGCAGTGAAAACGTAGCAATTGCAGTAACTGCAATAATAATAACTAAGAACGGATTTACAATCCCTGCATTCACCGCGGCTTCTCCAATTACAAGACCGCCTACGATGCCAATTGTTTGGCCCATTGGTTTTGGCAATCTAATTCCTGCTTCTCGTATTAACTCCATCGTTAATGCCATCATTAACGTTTCAATATACGCAGGAAACGGTACCCCTTCTCTCGCTCCCGCAATGGAATAAGCTAGTTTAGATGGAATAAGCCCTTGATGATACGATACAAGCGCTACGTACATGGCAGGTAATAAAACAGCAGCGATACCTGATCCCATACGTAATATTCTTAATAACGTTCCAATTACCCAACGCTCATAATGATCTTCTACAGATTGAAAAATATCAACAAACACTAGTGGAGCTATAAGAGCAAACGGTGACCCATCTACTAAAATGGCCGCTTTCCCTTTCGCCAATGCAGCCACTATATTATCTGGTCTTTCTGTATTTAAAAACTGCGGAAACGGCGATAAATTATTATCTTGAATTAATTGCTCAATCGTTCCTGTCTCAAAAATGACATCTGTCACTATTGATTGAAGACGCCGATCTAGCTCGTTTACGATGTAAGGGTTAATAATATCCTCTATATATACTAGGGTTACTTCTTTCTGCGATCGCTTCCCCATAATATAAGATTGAAACCGTAACTTCGGATCACGTAAACCACGGCGAATTAACATTTTATTCACATTAATATCTTCATTTAACCCAACCCTCGGTCCACGAATTAAATCTTCTGTCACTGGCGGTTCTAGACTTCTTTTCTCCCAAGCCCTACTATTAACAACAATAGCCGTTTGAATATTATCAATTAATATGACTGTATCTCCTGCTAAAACCGCATTTATAATATCTGGAAAAGTCGTCTTCATACCGACTTCTGCAATAGAAATAAAACGATCCAATAATGTTTGAACAATAGCTGCTTCTTTTTGTATTTCTTCATATTGAAGCGTACGAACTACATATTTATAAACATTATCCTTATCTGTTAACCCACATAAAAAAATAACAGCACAGCGGGTTAAACTACCAGCAAGAGCAACTTCTCTAATTGTTAAATCATTAGGTGAACCTAACTCATCTCTAATTTCCTTCATAACTTCAAACAAGTTACCTTTTAGCTCTAACAATTTCCCCACCTAACTTCCTTTTCAACAAGTTTTTAGTTAGATTCCGCTAATAGAAGAAAATATATACAAAAAAGAGCTATCTCTTTTCGAAGATAGCTCTAACATACGAATTACTTTTCTACTATTATATTGTCGGTCTTTACAGATACATTTCTTGTGAATCCACTAACGATAAACATCACAATCATATTCATTAACAATGCGACTATACCTACATTTAAATCTTTTATATATTGCGGAAAACTCGGAAACATCGTAGCTATAGTTGAACCAGATAAGGTAATATATGCGACAATTAACAACCCAATCCCCATTCCCGCAATCGCTCCTTGCTTCGTAATAATTTGACGTGGAAACAAACTACATACAAGTGCAGGGAAAAGTTGCGTAACTATACTGTACCCCATTAAAAGAAGAGCCCCTATCGTTTCTCCCCCTTTAAAGGTAAATAATACGGCAATAAGCGTCACGACAGGTACAAATAGCTTAGCTGCTTTTGCAACTTGTCTATCTGAAGCAGATGGCACCATTGTTCGGTAAATATTTTTTGCTAACAACGTAGATGCCGCCATAACAAGCATGGAACCTGGAACTAATGCCGTTAACACTCCTGCACTACCAATAATCCCAATAAACCATGGATCAAAAGTTTGAAGAGCAAGACGGAATAATGAAAGGTCTACATCCGCTCCCTTTAACCCTGGAACTTGTAAAATAGCAGCAAAACCTGCAAAGAACACAAAAAGCAAAACTAAAGAATAGAGAGGCATAATTGCTGCATTTTTCCTAAATACTTTTTCACTTTTCGCTGAGAAAGCTGAGGCAAATGTATGAGGCCACATATAAAAACCGAGAGCCGTTAATATAATAGTAGAAACAAACCAAGAAATACTCATTCCCTTTTCAGGTAAAGATAAAAAACCTGGTTTTGCAGCTTCTACAGCTTCAAACATCGGTTGAAATCCTCCGTAATAGTGATACGGTAAATATATACCTAAAAACATAACGATAAATAGTATCATAATGTCCTTCAAAGCAGCTGTCCAAGCCGATCCATGTATACCTGAAACCATTACATAAATAGTTATAACAATAGCACCAATCCATACCGCAATAACAGGTGTCACTCTTCCATAGGAAGCTTCCGAAACGATAATTCCTAATCCCTTTAATTGCAAAACAAGATACGGGATAATCGAAATAACACCAATAATTGAAACAATTACCCCAAGCGTCTTACTCCTGTATTTCTTCGCAAAGAAATCTGATTGTGAAATGAGGTTATGTTCTTTTGCATACTTCCAAATTGGAGGCAATAAGAAATACGATAAAATATAAGCTAATGCACCATACCCTAAAATATAAAATGTAGGAGCTCCTTTACTATAAGCCCAGCCACTTCCTCCTAAAAATGTGAACGTCGTATAAATTTCCCCTGCCATAAGGAGAAAAACGAAAATAGTTCCAAATCCTCTTCCTCCAACTGACCATTGTTCTAAATTCATATCTTTTCCATGTTGTGCCCGAATTCCTAAAAATAGTGCGAGAAACAAAAATATAATAATGATAAATAATGCAGTCATTTTACGTCCCCCTTATTAGCAGGATCGAATACGTACACAAGCCCCATACAAAGAGACGTAATGAGCACTGATAATAGTACCCAAAATAATAAAAATGGCATCCCCCATACGTAAGGAGTGACCGAATTTGCAAATACTGGTCCAACTACTAAACAAAGAACTGGAATAAGTGCTAGCACGTGTATTTTTTTCATCTCATTCTCCTTTACTTATAAAATTCATAATAGATGATACAAAGACTTCCACTCCAATTGGTAATGCGTCTTCGTCAATTGTAAAACGAGGGTGATGATGCGGATATATAATTCCCTTCTCTTCATTTCCTGCCCCTATAAAAAAGAACGTCCCTGGTGCCTTTTGTAAAAATGCTGAAAAATCTTCCCCTGCCATCGTTGGCTGTAAACGAACAACTCTTTCTCTTCCATACAGCTGTAATGCTGTATGTTCAATAAGCTCTGTAACTTCATAATCGTTCACAACTGGGCGATATCCATATTCATAAGAAAATGTATACTTAGCACCATAGGATTCTGTAATATGTTTTACAATCCTTTCAAGCTTCTTCTTTGTTTCTTCTCTTAATTCATGCCTTAAACTTCTCACTGTCCCTTCAATCTCCGCTTGTTCCGGGATAACATTATGAGTTGTCCCAGAATGAAATTGCGTAACAGATACTACGAGAGAATCTAACGGATTCGTGAGGCGAGATACAATTTGCTGAATTTGCGAAACTACTTGCGCACCAATGGCGATACTATCAACTGTTTCATGCGGAATTCCAGCATGCCCACCTTTTCCCTCTATCGTAATTTTAAAAACGTCCGGCGCCGCCATCGCAGGACCATAAATTACACCTACTTTTCCAACCTCTAATGACGCCCAAAGATGAGCACCAATAATGTAATCCACACCTGTCATCACTCCCGCTGCGACCATTTCCTCTGCACCGCCCGGAAAGTTTTCTTCTGCATGTTGAAATAAAAAGCGAATCTCTCCTTTAACTTTCTCTCTTTCCTCTACCAACTTATGTACTACACCAAGCAATATTGCCATGTGACCATCGTGACCACACGCATGCATCACACCTGGATATATAGAAATAAAATCAAACTTATTTTCTTCATGAATAGGAAGAGCATCCATATCAGCACGAACCGCGATAGTTTTACCAGGCTGCCTACCAATTAACCTTGCCATTACACTATATTTAGTAGGCCTTGAGACTTCTAAATACGGGATTTCCCGAAGTATGTCGAATACAAATTGAGATGTTTTTTCCTCTTGAAAAGATAACTCTGGATACTTATGAAAATGCCTTCTCCACTCAATCAACTGATTCTTTGATAAAACAAGTTCCTTTGCGACATCCATTTCTCTTCTCCCCTTCTTTACCAAGTTAAATGTTATTATAGCGTGAATCGTTAACTTCTGAAAGAATTTTCAGAATTTTCTATAATGAATATTCAAAAAGAAAAAGCCATCTCAAGATGACTTTTCATTTTATCCCGCTATTTGTGGGCAGTAAAACTCCCACCTCAAAATTCGGCTGGAGCAAAGAAGTTAGGTGGGAGATTAACTGCCCGTAAACGCCCGATTGGTTCAACTAATAATCAGTGGGGATGAACAAAACCCCCACTGATTATAGTTTCACTTTATAAAATAGTAATTGCTTGTTTCCCCATTTGCTCCCATGCCTTTTCAAATTCAGCACGAGGAACAGCTTTTCGTGGATTGTTTGCAAGAGGATCATTTACGTATACAAAGTTTTGATCATATCCAATTACTACAACACTATGCTCATAATATGTAATTTTCACTTCACCTGAACTCGTATTCCATGTTTCAAAACTACTTTCGGCTAATGGTTTAAACGTTGTATTAATAATTACCCATACTGGAGAACCAGAACTAATTACTTTATATAGATCTTGCACGTCTCTACCTGTTAAATTAATTACTTTTTCAGGAACATACTTTTCTGCTAAATTAAAAATCGGTTGATTATATACACCGTATCCCGGCTCAGCTTTCGTGTAAATATTTCCAACGAATCCCTCATACGGATTTCCATGCAAACCATCTTGTTTAAATGGAACGCGATGAATTTCACTAGCAAGTTGCATCTTATCTACTTGTACACCTTTATGTTGTAGTAGCATAGTTAAACTTGTCACTTCACAACCTCTAGGTAATTCAGGTAACTGTCTAATAAACGGAACCTCTGTAATCATTGCACTTTCTTTCATCTCAGAGAAAAGGTCTAACCGAAATTCTTGTGCCTTTTTCATAATTTTATCTTTCTCGAAAAAGAACACGACAGCAAATATAATACCGAAAATAAAAATATATTTTAACTTTTTCATCATAAACCAAACTCCATTATATCAATTATTTTAAAGGCACAACTCCTATCATTGTACCTTTCTTCTTACTAGTTTGCTAGAAAGATTCTGTGAATCATTATTCACAAATACTTTTTAAAATTCCGATTGTTTGAAATAGAAAGAAAAAATTATAATTTTTCAGAATTTTTAACTAAAAAACAAAATTATTAACCTAGTGAAAGAATCACGTTTCCTTCACTAGGTTAATAAACATTCTAAGGTATTTAGTCATAGTTAGTTTTTCCTTTACATACTCAGTTCACAACAAAATAAACCAAGTATGTTTTTCACCCCCACTAATGATTAAAAGCACCGAATAAAATCTAGTTAAAACATACAAAAAAATATGGGGGGAGGGACATATGAATCAACAAGTAGAACAAACAGAATTAAAATACCGCACACCACTTTATCCAATAGTTCCAATCGTAGCTTTCTCACTCAATTTCCTTACATTTGTTAGTTTAGCTTTCATTCCAGATCAGAGAATTGCTCTTTATTGCTGGGTTCCATTTATGATCATTTGTTACATTTTATACCGAGTTAAAGTTTCGGAAAGTTGTCACATTTGAGCAAAAAAGAAATATAACTTAGGTAACAAACTGAATATATTAAAAATTCAGTATCTTTCCTTATGATAAGATAATTTTTTTCTATTTATTGGGTATGTTGGTATAACTTTATTTATCTTAAAATTCCCACAATCACGTTTTTATCTGGAAAATAGTTTACAATGTTATCAAGTTACAAATGATATTCACCTTAAAAAGCGTGCATTTGTGTCTATTTTTTAACAATATAACAAAAACTATTGCCATCTATAAATTAATAGGTTTATATTGTTTTATTGGCATAGTTTCAATCCAAGGAGAAAGGAGATTTTCAATCGTGCAACTAAAGAAAGCATTTTGGAAGTTGGCTTCGCTTCTTCCGTTATCATTACTTCTGTTCCTCGGTGGCTGTGATAAAAAACTCGCAGTATTAAATCCGCAAGGACCTGTTGCAAAAGCACAGTATGATTTAATTGTTTGGTCATTCTTGCTTATGTCATTAATTATCGCAATTGTATTCATCTTGTTTACAGTCATCTTGATTCGTTATCGTGAAAAACCAGAGAATATGGACTATGAGCCACCTGATCAACATGGTAACACATTATTAGAAATCATTTGGACAATTATTCCTGTTATTATCGTTATCGCATTATCGATTCCAACAGTTAAAGCAACTTATGCTTCGGAAGAGGTTCCGCAAGAGTCCAAACATATTAAACCAGTTGAAATTTATGTTACATCTGCAAACTGGAAATGGTTATTTAGTTACCCGGAGGAAAAAATTGAAACCGTTAACTATTTAAACATCCCAGCTGGTGTACCAATTCAATTTAAACTGACTTCTGTAGGTCCAATGAATGCTTTCTGGGTACCAGAACTTGGTGGTATGAAGTATACAATGGATGGCATGATCATGGACTTATATTTACAAGCTGACAAACCAGGTTCTTACCTAGGTCGTAGCTCGAACTTCTCTGGTGAAGGATTTACTCACATGGAATTCGAAGTTGAAGCAAAAACTAAAGAGAAATATGATAAGTGGGTAAAAGAAGTACAAGAAACTGCCCCTAAATTATCAGAAAAGAAATATAACGAAATTATTAAACCTGGTGTAGTGGGGCGTATGACGTTCTCTAGTCACCACTTAAGTTATGTAGATCCAAAATCACTTGAATATTGTGATTACAACTACTACAAAAACAAAAAATAATAGCTATTATTCCAACAGATTGGAGTGAACACAGTGAAGCTTGATGAATTTTTTGTCACAGGTGACCCGATTATTTACGGAGCTGACGCTTCTATCGTTCTTGTGACATTAGCGATTCTTTTCGTACTAACAAAGTACAAAAAATGGAGATGGCTTTGGGATGAGTGGTTGACAACTGTTGACCATAAAAAAATAGGGACCATGTACATTATCTCTGCCGTTATAATGTTATTCCGTGGTGGTATGGATGGTTTAATGATTCGTGCCCAGTTAACATTCCCGGAAACAACTTATTTAAACGCTGAACACTATAACGGAATCTTTACAACACATGGTACGGTAATGATTCTTTTCATGGCAATGCCATTCGTTATGGGATTAATGAACCTTGTAGTACCATTACAAATTGGTGCTCGTGACGTTGCATATCCGTTCTTAAATGCTTTAAGTTTCTGGTTATTCTTTGTCGGAGCAATGTTATTCAACATCGCTTTCGTAATCGGTGGTTCTCCAGACGCTGGGTGGACTTCTTACTTCCCAATGGCAGGTACAGAGTTTACTTCTGGTGTAGGAAATAACTACTACGCAATTGCATTACAGATTTCAGGTCTCGGTACGCTGATGACGGGTATTAACTTCCTTGTTACTATCTTAAAAATGCGTACACCTGGTATGAAATTAATGAGAATGCCAATGTTTACTTGGTCAATCTTAATTACAACAATTATCATTATTTTCGCTTTCCCAGTATTAACAGTTGCTCTTGCATTAATGACATTTGACCGTCTATTCGATGCTCACTTCTTTACGATGGCGAGCGGCGGTATGCCAATGTTATGGGCCAACCTATTCTGGGTATGGGGTCACCCTGAAGTATATATTGTTATTTTACCGGCATTCGGTATTTTCTCTGAAATCATTAGTACATTCTCACGTAAACGTCTATTCGGTTACAGTGCGATGGTGTACTCGATGGTTGCAATTTCTTTACTAAGTTTCGTCGTATGGCTTCACCATTTCTTCACTATGGGTGCAGGTCCAGCGGTTAACTCATTCTTCTCGATTTCGACAATGGCGATTTCGATTCCAACCGGTGTTAAGATCTTTAACTGGTTGTTTACACTGTATAAAGGACGTATTCGTTTTACAGTTCCAATGCTTTGGTCATTGGCATTTATTCCAAACTTCGTAGTTGGTGGAGTTACAGGGGTTATGCTTGGAATGGCAGCAGCTGATTATCAATACCATAACAGCTACTTCCTAATTGCTCACTTCCACTACGTATTAATCGCAGGTACAGTATTCGCTATGCTTGCTGGATTCACATACTGGTATCCAAAAATGACAGGTCATATGTTAAATGAACGCCTAGGTAAATGGACATTCTGGATCTTTATGAGCGGATTTAACATCTGTTTCTTCCCAATGTACTTCTTAGGTTTAGACGGTATGACTCGTCGTATGTACACTTACTCTGAAAGTCTTGGATGGGGCTGGCTAAACCAAATCGCATCTGTTGGTGCTGTAATGATGGCTATTGGCTTCCTAATCCTTTGCTATAACGTAATTTGGAGTGCACGTCACGGTGAGCGTGACACAACTGGAGATCCATGGGACGGCCGTACACTTGAATGGGCAACTCAATCTCCTGTACAACATTACAACTTCGCGAAACTTCCTGAAATTAAAGAAGCTGATGCTTTCTGGTTCATGAAAAAACGTGGAGAAACAATTACACCAACAGCAGATGAATTAAAACCAATTCACATGCCAAGTAATTCTGGTGTGCCTATTATTGCGTCTTTATTCTTCGGTCTTGCAGGTTTTGCATTAGTATTTAGCTGGTTCTGGATTGCAGCAATCGGTGGTATTGGTATTTTAGGTTGCTTAATCTATCGTTCATTCGATTATGATGATGGCTACTACGTAAGCGTTGATGAAATTAAAGAAACAGAACATATAGCATGAGAGGTGAAATGACATGGCGGCTTTAGATAAAAGCTTACCTTTGGAATATCAATCCGAGCAAAGCAGATTGAATATCCTAGGATTCTGGATTTTTCTTGGGGCTGAAATTATGCTGTTCGCAACACTTTTCGCCTCTTATCTAGTCCTTGCTGGTCGTACGGCTGATGGCCCAACACCAGCGCAATTGTTTGAAGTTAAAACACTTTTAATTCAAACACTGTTACTTTTAACAAGTAGCTTTACATGTGGGATCGCAATTCACGAAATGCGTAAACACAATCAAAAAGGAATGTTAGCTTGGTTTATCCTGACTTTACTTTTAGGTGCAGGCTTCCTATTCTTTGAAATTGAAGAATTCATTTTGTACGTTGGTGAAGGTGCAACGATTCAAACAAGTGCTTTCTTATCGGCATTCTTCGTTCTTCTTGGAACGCATGGTGCCCACGTAACAGGTGGTATCATCTGGGCAACTTGTGTTATTATCCAAATTTTAAAACGAGGTTTAACACCAGTTACAGCTCGTAAAGTATTTATTATCAGCTTATACTGGCATTTCCTTGATCTTGTTTGGGTCTTTATTTACACACTAGTTTACTTGAACGGGATGGTGGCGTAAATGGGTCAAAATAACAACCAAGCAAACGGGCATGGGCATAGCGGATTCCCATGGTCACACGTTTTCGGATTTATTTTATCGCTTGCACTAACGTTTCTAGCGTTATACGTGGCACTTTACACAAACCTGCCACTTTCAACGATATTAACAACTATCATCATAATGGCAGTTGCGCAAGCGTTATTACAATTAATTATGTTCATGCACTTAAAAGAAGGAGAAGGAAGAATTCAAGTTCTTACAATGATATACAGTTTCTTCGTTGCAGCTGCAACAGTTGGTCTTACTGTATGGATCTTCTTCTCAATGTAATTTGCATGAAAAGACTGCTGGGATTCCTCAGCAGTCTTTTTTTATCCCCCATTAACGAGCAGTAAGACCCCCACTGATTAAAGTTTCACTTTATCCCCTCCCCTATTACATCCACATTACGGAATTAACAACAAAATCATGCGAAATATACTTATTATGACAAATGTTAAGAAAACTCTTTCTTTACGAAATCGAAACCATATCCGTTGCTTTTCTTCCTATTATATGGCTAAATAGTTACTATATTTATTTGAAGGGAGAGAACGCAATGGGACATCATTCTTCTGTTCTATCACTTATGGTTGTCGTCGCAATCGCGTTTTTCGTTCCCCTTTTGTTACAGCGCTTTAAATTAAAAGCACTTCCTGTCGTTGTTGCAGAAATTATCGCAGGAATCTTTGTAGGTAAAAGTGGATTTAACATCATTGAGCCAGACATGTGGCTTCAAGTCTTATCAACACTAGGGTTTATCTTCCTAATGTTTTTAAGTGGTTTAGAAATTGACTTTTCGATCTTTAAACAAAAAGGGAAAAAGAATACGACAAACGAACCGAACACATTCCAAGCAGCAAGCATTATCTTCTTGTTTATTTTCATTTTATCTTATGCCCTATCATTACTATTCGTATGGCTAGGATTCGTAGACAATGCAATGTTCATGACTTTAATTATTTCAACTATTTCTTTAGGTGTTGTCGTACCAACATTGAAAGAAAATAACTTAGGAAAAACCGCAATCGGGCAAATCATTTTATTAGTCGCTGTTATTGCTGACTTAGTTACAATGATTTTACTCGCTGTATTCGTCGGATTAAATTCCGAAAGTGGCCAAAGTATGTGGCTTCTACTTCTTCTATTCGGTGCTGGTATTGTAATTTACTTTGTCGCAAGACGTTTTAAAAATATTCCATACCTAGAAAGCTTAAAAGCCGGCAGTGTACAAATTGATACACGAGCTGTTTTTGCACTCATCTTAATATTAGTTGGATTATCTGAATCTGTTGGGGCAGAAAATATTTTGGGAGCCTTTTTAGCAGGTGTACTCGTATCTTTATTATCACCAAATGAAGATATGGTTGAAAAACTTGATTCCATTGGATATGGCTTCTTCATTCCTATTTTCTTCGTAATGGTTGGTGTAAATCTAGAAGTATGGTCTATTTTTAAAGAGCCTTCTAGTATGCTAATGATCCCAATTCTAATTGTGGGACTCTTTATTTCAAAACTGTTACCATCACTCGTCTTACGAAAATGGTACCCACGCAATATCGTACTCGGAAGTGCTATTTTGTTAACATCAACACTTTCTTTAGTTATTGCGGCTGCACAAATTGGTGAAAAGCTAGGCATCATTAGCCCAAGTTTATCAGCATCTCTTATTTTAAGTGCAGTTATTACTTGTATTTTTGCACCTATATTATTTAAAAAGATGTTTCCAAAAGTGGAAACACCAAAACCGAAAGTATCTATTATTGGTGCAAGCAGAATTACCCTTCCGTTATCACTTGATTTAAAACGTGAAGATTATGACGTAACACTATATATGATACGTCAAAATAAAATAAATGATGAGGAAGCGAAATCTCATGACTTCCCTATTGTAAAATTAGATGAGATTACTATTCCATCTTTAATGGAGCAAAAAGCTTTCGAAGCAGACCGTGTTGTTGTTGCGACAAGTGACGATGAACAAAACTTATTATTAGCAGAACACGCAAAAGAATTAGGTGTTGAACACGTCATCGCAAGTGTAGAAGATCCCCTTCTACAAGAAAAAGCAACTCAAGAACATATCGCTGTATTCTCGACTATTAACTCTACACGTATTTTATTACGTGCACTTATTGATAAACCGAGTCTCGTTCGCTTGATTACAACAGCAAATGAAACGGTGCGTGAGGTTGAACTACGAAGTAATAAATATAACGGCTTAGCACTTCGTCGCCTTCCGTTTCTAGGTGATGTACTTGTCATTCAAATTTACCGTGGTAATAAAGCATTAATACCACATGGTGATACGAAGTTACAGCATGGCGATACTTTACTTGTAACGGGTTCAAAAGAACATATTGATACAATGAAAAACATATTAGAATAGAAAATGCCCCTCACATAAATGAGGGGCATTTTTTCAATTTCATATGGTAAAATGTTACTATCACATATTATGGGGATGAATCACATTATGTCTATTTCAACTTTAGCTCTCTTATTATTAGCAGAAGTACTCGTCGCCATTATTCTCATCGGTATTAGCATTGAAATTTGTAGTTATGGATGGAAAAAATCGAATGGAATTAAGTACTTTTGTCTCTTAATTTCACTCCTTCTCGGAACAGCTAGCATACTAGGACTTCTCGTTGCACCCGCATATTTCTTCTTACAACTTATAGAAAAAGGCTTATAAGAAAGGATGATATTATGATTACAGTGAAACATATTGATGCATCTGAAACATACTTATTACGTCAAAAGGTTTTGCGTCCCAATCAATCATTAGAAGATTGTAAATACGATTCAGATTACGAAACAGACGCCTTTCATTTAGGTGCATTTTTATATGATGAACTTGTTAGTATCGCCTCTTTCTCTAAAGAAATACATCCTGATTTACAAGCTGGTACCCACTATCGTCTACGAGGAATGGCAACATTACCTAATTTCCGAAACCAGCATGCTGGCAGCTCCTTAATCCGTAAAGCTGAACAAGTCCTCCAAGAACGCGAAGCAAATATTCTATGGTGTAATGCCCGAATTACCGTAGCGGATTATTACAAACGATTAGGCTTCCATGAGCATGGTGAAATCTTCGAGATTGATCCAATAGGACTACATAAAGTAATGTATAAAGAAATATAAGAAAAGCTTTCTGCAATATGCAGAAAGCTTTTCTTATATTTCATTTTCACTTTTTATTTTTTTCATATATATGTATATAAACAAACTAGGAATTAAAAAGCAAACAAACATAATAACTCCTGTTATACCAATTTCCTTTATCGAAATATCCGGTGTTACAATGATACAAATAGCTAACAGTCCAATAACAATCCCTACTGGAATTAATAATAGTTTCATGAAATAACTACGAGATACTCCCCCTGTATGCTCATACACTTCCACCGAATTTTTTAAGTTTAAAAAGTTAATAACTATTATCCCGCCCATAAATACCATTAATAAATCCGAAACACTTTCATACCCTGCCCCTTGCAAGACGTAACGGTAAAAAACAATGCCTAGTATGACGACATTTTGTAAGATGAAAGCCAATCTAATATGTTTTAATCCCTCAATCATTAAACGTTCATCTTTCACGATTTTCACCCTATCACTCCTTTTCCTCCCAAAACAAATCATTCAATGTTTTATCTACTGCATAACAAATTTTCAAACATAAATCTAAAGATGGATTGTATTTCCCCTTCTCAATTAAACTAATTGTTTGCCTTGTGACGCCTACTTTTTCTGCTAATTGTTGTTGTGTTAAATCTAACTGAACACGTGCGACTTTTATTTTACTTACAGCCATTCATGTTCCTCCTCCGCCTTTATTGTAACATATATATTCCATTAAGTAATTTATATTTTACGTAATTGATTTATTTTTTTCACTTTATTATACACAAAAAAGGAGCCTCTCATAAGAAGCCCCCTTTCCTATCTCTATACTATAAGAATAAATGACATCCAAATAAAATTGTAAATAAATATAGTAACGGATGTACTTCCATCCCTTTCCCCTTCACAATTTTTAATACTGGATACACTAAAAATCCAATTGCAATTCCATTTGCAATACTAGACGTTAACGGAATACCAACGAAAATTAAAAATGCTGGTAATGCATCTTCAAATTCATTCCAATTAATATCACGAATGCTTTGTGCCATTAAACTACCTACAATAATTAATGAAGGAGCTGTAATAGCAGCTACACTTGATAAAGACGCGATAACAGGGCTGAAAAATGCCGTTATAATCGTTAGACCAACAACTACAATACCTGTTAATCCAGTTTTACCACCTGCAGCAATACCAGCTGACGATTCAATCGTTGCTGCTGTTGGGCTTGTTCCGAAGATAGAACCTGTCGTTCCGCCAATCGCATCTGCAATAAACGCTTTGCCAAAACGTTTCTCTGTATTATCTGTAATTAAACCAGCTTGTTTAATTAAACCGAGTAATGCACCTGTCGTATCAAATAAAAGTACAAGTAAAAATGAAAATACAACACCATATAATCCATACTGAATTACATCTGAAAAAGCATTGATTGGATTTGAAACGATAATACCCTCTGGTAAATGAGGCATCGCTACAATTTTATCCTCAAACTTCAGTTGCCCCGTAAAGAAGGCGATAATTCCTGTCACAATCATACTAATAAATAATGCACCACTCACACGTAATACCATTAATACTGCCGCTAAAATTAAACCAATTAAAGTTAAAATAACGGCTGGAGAATGAAAATCACCAATCGTAACTAAGTTAGATGGATGATCCACGATAATTCCAGATAGACGTAATCCAATAAAAGCAATAAATAGTCCAATTCCACCTGCAATTGCATGTTTTAAACTGTCAGGAATTGCGATAATTAACTTTTGCCTAAATGAAGTGAAAGATAATAAAAGAAAAATGATACCTGTTACAAATACTGCTGAAAACGCAATGACATATGTAATCCCCTCTGCCTGTTGAACAACAGAGTAAGCAAAATATGCATTCATCCCCATAGCTGGAGCAATAACAATTGGATAGTTAGCTAAAAACGCCATACATAGCGTCCCAATAACTGTCGCAATAATAGTTGCCGTAAACGCTTGATCAAATGGTACACCTGCATCAGATAATATTTTCGGATTGATGACAAGAATATACGCAAATGTAAAAAAAGTTGTGATGCCCGCTAAAAGCTCTTGCTTCACAGAAGTATTATATTTTTGTAATTGAAACATGGCTATGTACCCTTCCTACACCTGAATTATTATCACACATTCTTTTCTTACTAGTATGTGAGAAAATATAATACTTAATCTTAACAATCAATAAAAAGAAGAGTCAATATATTCTCTAATAGTGAGAATTTTAAGTTTAAGTCTGACAAGTTCAGATGTAGTACAGTTCATTTTGATTATTTTTGTAGCATAACAGATAGAAATGTTTTATAATTTGAAATAGTTAAATATTTAGGTAGCTCATTCTACAAGGGGGATTCTTCTTATGCAGCACACAAACAAATCTGGAACTTTAAATCGAGGTTTAAAAGAACGACATATTACTTTAATGTCACTCGGTTCGGCTATTGGCGTTGGGCTATTTTTAGGATCTGCTTCTGCTATTAAACTAGCTGGTCCTTCCATCTTACTAGGTTATATGATCGCTGGACTCGTTATTTTTTTCATTATGCGAGCGCTCGGAGAAATGGCAATTGAACAACCGGTTGCCGGCTCTTTTAGTAAATATGCTAATGATTATATCGGCCCACTTGCTGGCTATATTACTGGTTGGAACTACTGGTTCTTATGGGTTGTTACTTGTATGGCTGAAATTACGGCGGCTGGAATTTACATGCAGTACTGGTTCCCAGATATCCCGCGCTGGACTTGGGCACTACTCGCTCTATTATTAATGAGCGCTTTCAACTTCTTATCAGTAAAAGTATTTGGAGAACTTGAGTTTTGGTTTGCTCTCATTAAAATTGTCACAATTATCTGTATGATAGTGATTGGCTTTGGTATTATTCTATTCGGATTTGGAAATGGCGGCGTTGCAACTGGTATTTCAAATCTTTGGGAACATGGGGGCTGGTTCCCAAATGGCTTCTCTGGATTATTGCTTTCCTTACAAATGGTATTATTCGCTTATTTAGGCGTTGAACTAATTGGTGTTACAGCTGGTGAAGCTCAAAACCCGAAGAAAACACTCGCAAAAGCTATCGATAACGTATTTTGGAGAATCCTAATCTTTTACGTCGGGGCATTATTCGTTATGATGGCAATTTATCCATGGAACGAACTTGGCGAGAAAGGAAGTCCATTCGTATTAACATTCCAACAAATCGGCATTGCAAAAGCAGCAGGTATTATTAACTTTGTTGTATTAACAGCTGCACTTTCTTCTTGTAACGGTGGTTTATTTAGTACAGGGCGTATGCTATTTACACTAGCACAACAAAAGAAAGCACCTGAACGATTTGGACGTTTAAATAAAAATGGCATTCCAAGTCAAGGTATTATAGCAACTGCGATTGTTTTACTCGTTGGCGTTATATTAAACTATCTCGTTCCTGCAAAAGTGTTTACATGGCTAACTAGTATTTCAACTTTCGGGGCAATTTGGACTTGGGGTATAATATTAGTCGCTCAAATTAAATTCCGTAAAGGATTATCAACTGAGAAAAAAGACAAGCTAACGTATAAAATGCCTTTACATCCATTAAGCTCTTACTTCTCACTTGGCTTCCTCGCACTTGTACTAGGTATTATGGCTTATTCAGAAGATACACGAATTGCATTAATCATTGGCCCAATTTGGCTTATCGGCTTAGCTATCGTGTATTACATGAAAGGGTTTCATAAGATCGATGAAACACCTAATTCAAAAATTAGTTAAACCTATGGTCTCTTCCTAATTTACTAGGGAGAGATTTTTTCATTATTCACACAAATATTTCTCAATCGAATTAACGTTATCTTTACACTATTTAATATTTTCTATCTTTATTTTTACAGAAAAATAAATTACATTATTAAAGCACATATATTTATTATTAGGGGGATTCTTCTATGAAGAATAAAAAATGGATTCAATTTTCTTTAGCAACAGCAATTACAATCAGTTTAGGAAGTGCTTATGTTCCATCTACTTATGCCGAAAGCTCTGTAGATCCAGCTCCTGAAATTGCTGCAAAAATTGTAAATCAAAACAATGGGAAGAAAGTATTATTCGATAATACGCACGGTCAAACTGCAGGGACAGCTGACTGGGTTATTGATGGCGGCTTTTCTGATTTCGGAAATGGCATTGCCCAAAACGGATATCATGTAAAAGAACTTCGTAAATCAGCACCTATTACATACGAAGATTTAAAAAACTACAATGTGTTTATCGTTCCAGAGGCAAATATTCCTTACAAAAAATCTGAACAAGACGCAATGTTACAATACGTAAAAAATGGCGGCAGTATTTTCTTCATTGCCGATCATTATAATGCAGATCGTAATAAAAACCGCTGGGACTCCTCAGAAGTGTTCAATGGATATAGACGCGGGGCATGGGATAATCCAGCAAAGGGAATGTCTAATGAAGAAACAACTTCACAAGCTATGCAAGGAGTAGAAAGCTCTGATTGGCTATCCGATAATTTCGGTATTCGCTTCCGTTACAATGCACTTGGTGATGTTTCAGCTAAAAATATTGTCTCACCTGCGCAATCATTCGGAATTACAACTGGCGTTTCATCTGTAGCAATGCATGCCGGCTCTACCCTTGCGATTACAAATCCAAAACTAGCGAAAGGCCTTGTATATCTTCCAGAAAATCCATCAAAATGGAATAACGCTGTTGATAGCGGCGTTTATAACGGTGGTGGCGTTGCCGAGGGGCCTTATGCTGCTATTTCGAAAGTTGGTCTTGGAAAAGCTGCCTTTATTGGTGATTCTTCTCCTGTTGAAGATGCTACGCCAAAATATGTTCGCGAAGACTCAGGTCAAACAAAGAAAACTTATGATGGTTATAAAGAAGAAAACGATGCTGTTCTATTAGAAAACATCGTGAATTGGTTAGCGAAACAAGAAACATTTACAAGCTTAGATCAAGTGAGTGGTTTACAGCTTGATGCCCCTACAGCTCTACAAACATTTGAACAACCAAGTTTATCAACAGAACCACAACCAGAACCTTGGAGCGCACCAACTCAAGGTTACCAGTGGTTCAATACAAATACTTTCAAACCAGGTTCATACGGCTATAACGGTGCAGTGACAACGAGTGATTACGTAATTACGCACCCTAGCATTCTACCAAACAATGAAGTGTTCCAAATGAAGATTCAAGTAAATAACTTATTACCAAATACAACATACAATAATTATTCTTTAGGTATCTTCACAACTGGCGGAACACAGGTGGCAAAAGTTCAAAATACAAATGGCACTTGGCCATCTTCTTTCGGATATAGCAGTACATTCTCTTTCATAACAAATAGCCAAGGATCTGCTGAAAAAATTGTGAACGTACAACTTAATCCAAATACAACTGGACAAGCAACACTTCGCCTAAGACAAAACACAACAGCTAAATATAATGAGGCTGTAACGATTGGTAAGAAGTAAAGTAAAAGAAAAGGCAATCCGTAAAGGGATTGCCTTTTTCTCACTTCTCTTCTTTTGAGAAAAACATTCTTGAAATAACGATACCTATACTACCTACGATTAAGAATAACACCGCTCTAATCATCATCGACACCTCTGGTAGGTCGAGAAGGAATAACTTCCCTACTGTTACTACTAATACGACTAATCCAGCATATAATATTTCGTTCATCTGTCTATAACGGCCAAACCAAACTGCAAATAAAGCATATACCATCCATAATAATGATACAGATACGCTAATTATACTTCCATCTGTAGAAAGAACTTCACCGATCCTAGTAATTGTAATAAATACAATAACCATTAACGAGTAGAGCGCTATAGAATAAACATATTTACCTAAACTCGCTAACACTTCTTTCGCTTGTCTCATGCAATAATAGAACGTTCCTATTAAAATAATATGAGCGACAAATCCTGCTGAAATGAACTCATCAAACGGGCTAAAAATCGTCTGTACCATTCCAATCGCATAAATCGTTGCACCTACATACAACTTAATATTTTGCTTTACTTTAATAGCAGTAACCATACCGAGGAAACCTTGTAACAATAATACGATCGCTGCATTCACCAAACTATACTCGTATAAAATCGCTAAACTAAATGATCCCATTGCAAAGCCAAATATTAGATTTGAAAATACAGAATGTTTATTCTTCCTATATTCAAGTACAAACATAACAGCATGCACAAATGCACTTATAACTAATCCCCACGTTGTAAATTCAGGAATTTGAGAAATGGCTAAAATAAAGAAAACTGCATTCGCACTAAATATCGCCAATCGTGCTTCTTGTATAAAACTTCTCTCCGAAAACATATGCCAGAATAATAGTAAATGAATTGCACCGTATACAACTGTTAACTGTACTTGCACATTCTCTACTAATATTGACATAACAACAAAGAAGACAAATAGGACAATTGCCGCAACAACATAAGAAATCATATACAAGTACTTATAAAGGTTTCTCAATGCATACCATAATAGGCTAATTGTTAATATCGTCTCATAACTAAAGAAAATATACGTATTAGGAGTCGTACTATTTAACAAGAAAGGAACAAAAAATGCTCCCACCGCCACGAAAATAGCGAGATATTCCGATCTATATCTTTTCGCTAAATAAATCCCTAAAATAACCCATACAATATTACAGATAAACGCAATACTTGCAGGAATAAACTCATATAAATAATGTGCCGCAAACGTTGTTAAAACAATTCCCGTAATACTTCCTCCAGCTAATACTAACCCTAACGCTTGCCGCTCTCTTTTAATTTGTATATCTCCTACGTAATACAAACCGGCAGATAGTACTATACCAAACACAACCCGTATCGCTGGTGTCAATAATCCGGCATCTACCCCTGCTTTGAATAACCAAATAACGCCAAGTAGCATAATACCGACAAATATGCGTGGTAACCACGTTTGACAAAACCTTATAATATTAAATGGTTCTGGTTTAAATGCAGATATATCTACTTGTTTCACCTCTGGCTCTTGCATGGACTTCCTCGTCTTAACTACATCTTCTTGTAACTTTTCATTACTTACCGCTTCAATATATTCTTTCTTTTCCTTATTAACATTTTGTTGAACTTTATCTACTTCTATTTTTCTTTGTTTCGCTTTCAATTCATAAAGTGCCTCTTGCATCGTTTCAATTGCCGTTTCGAGTGCTTCTATTTTCTTATTCAAATCCTCCTTCATACGCTCCCCCCTCATCATTCATGTAAAACCTATATATTACCAATTACCTTTATCATACTCTTAGTCTATTCATTTTCAATACTATTTTTCCAAAAAAGAAAGGTGTTTTCCGAAATAGGAAAACACCTCTTACTTATTTATTCTTATTTATAGCAATACTAACAATTACACCGAGGCAGACACCTACAAATGCCGGAACGATCCAACCTACACCTTCTGAATAAAACGGAAGCATTTTTAGTAGTGGTGTCCATTTATTCATCAGTACACTTTTGTTTAAAATATCAATCGCACTAAATACCGCTACGAGTCCAATCGTTACCGAATATACGTATACATACTTTCCAATATACTTATGGAATAACCCTAAAATAATAAGCGTTAGTGCAACTGGATAAATAAATCCAAGAATCGGTACCGATACTTTTAAAATTTGCGTTAATCCTAAATTAGCTAAAACCATACTAACAAAACTTAATATAAATGCCCAAACTTTATAAGATACTTTCGGAAATACACTTGTGAAAAATTGACTACAAGACGTAACAAGTCCGATGGAAACGCATAGACAAGCGACAGTAAAAATAAGACCTAATAAAACTAACCCACCTTGTCCGAATAATGTCGTCATAACTTGTGCTAACACTTTCGCACCGTTATCAAATGTACCCAATGAACCACTAATTGAGCCAACATATCCAAGAATGACATAAATAATAGATAATAAAAGCCCTGCTCCAATACCAGCAATACTCATATATTTCGCTAAACCTTTATCATCCGCTACACCCTTTGCACGCAGAGCATTTGCAATAACAATCCCAAATATTAAAGCTGCTAACGCATCCATCGTTAAATATCCATCTAAAAATCCTTGGAACATAGGAGCTTGTCCATAATTTCCTGCAGGCTCTTTCACACTGCCTACTGATGTAAACATACTTTTTATAAATATAATAGCAATCATACATAATAATAAAGGCGTTAACACCTTTCCAAACAAGCCCATTAATTTAGACGGTGATAAACTTAACCAGTAAACAATACTAAAAAAAATAGCCGTGTACAATAACAAAACTACGCTACCCGCTTCTGGGAACAACTGGCCTGGCCCCATTTCAAAAGCTAAACTTCCTGCACGTGGTATACCAAGACCTGGTCCAATAAATAAGTACACAATACACGGAAAAATAATTGCAAATGAAGAATGAACCCTGCCCGCTAACGTTTGAAAACTCCCTGCTTTCGCAATAGCGATAACACCTAATATAGGAAGCCCTGTTGCTGATATAATAAAACCTAACAATGCAATCCATACATGTTCTCCTGCTTCATATCCAAGGAAAGGTGGAAATATAAGATTTCCGGCCCCAAAGAACATAGAGAATAACATAAGACTAATAAGCAAAATTTCTTTTTTCTGTAACAATTTCATTTCTTTCTCCTTCTTCAATTTCACCTTACATGAAATCAATTCCACAAATAAAAAAATGCGGTAATCCGCTTCCTTACAAAGAAAACATAGTCCATAGTCTATCACAAAAGAAACACCCATTCTATAGCTATTTCCCTTTTCAAATTTCTTCTGAAAAATCAACCTTTATTGACTTATAATAGTTAATAAGGTAAAATATTAATCATACAATACTATTAACTTTGTTTTTTGCTTGTGTCAGGAGGAAAATATTATGGAATCAGCGATACAACTAGAAAGAGAACAACAAAGAAAAAAGAAACATCCTCCAGGTTTATACTTACTCTTCTTTACAGAAATGTGGGAAAGATTTAGTTACTATGGATTACGAGGATTATTAACATTATATTTAACAACAGCTTTAGTAAGTGGTGGTCTTGGGTTTAGTCCCGCTTGGGCACTCTCTATTTACGGATTTTATACTGGTGCTTGTTATTTCACACCATTGATCGGTGGATACTTAACGGACCGTTTTCTAGGCAAACGAAAAGCCATCACAATTGGTGGTATAACAATGGCAATCGGTAACCTTACACTATTCGCCTTGCAAAACCAAGTCGGTCTATACCTCGGATTAGCGCTTATTATTATCGGTAATGGATTCTTCAAACCGAATATCTCTACACTTGTTGGAGAATTATACGAAGAAAATGATCCAAAACGTGATAGTGCATTTACAATTTTCTATATGGGTATTAACGTCGGTTCATTTTTAGCTCCACTCGTTTGCGGGTTTTTATCAGAAAATTTATTCAAAACAACAATAGATGGCGTTGCTCATTTCGGATTCCGTTACGGTTTCTTAGCCGCTTCAATCGGAATGATCATTGGACAAATTTTATTTACAACACTATCAAATCGCTTCCTTGGTGATATCGGTAAAAAACCAACTCGCGATTTGCAAACGGATGCTGGACAACAAACAATAGGAAATACACCGTTAACAAAAAAAGAAAAACAACGTACAACAGTTATCGTCATTTTAACATGCTTTGTTGTCTTCTTCTGGGCTGGATTTGAACAAGCTGGTAGTTCGTTAACATTATATACAAACAAATTTGTAGACCGCTCTGTGTTCGGATGGGAAGTTCCAACATCTTGGTTCCAATCGGTCAATCCGTTATTTATTATTTTACTTGCACCAGCTATTTCAGCATTATGGGCGAAACTGGCAACTAGGAAAAATGGTGACATGAAAATCCCAACAAAAATGGGACTTGGTATGATCTTACTCGGTATCGGTTATATTGTTCTTGTTATCGCTACATTAAAAACAGGCAGTGACGAACATAACATTACAGAAAAAGCAAACTTACTATTTATCGTCTTTACGTATCTTTTCCATACGTTAGGTGAGCTATTCTTATCACCTGTCGGGCTATCAATGGTTAGTGCTCTCGCTCCAGTAAAACTAGCCTCTTTATTAATGGGCGTATGGTTAGCAAGCTCAGGTATTGCTAATATTTTAGGCGGACAGCTTGCAAGCTTCACAACTTCACTTGGATATGCTGAAGTATTCACAGTTATTGGCGCTGTGGCGATTGTTTTAGGTTGTGTTTTATTATCAATTTCTAAGAAATTAGTGAAATGGATGGATTAAAAAAAGATGAGGAAAATTCCTCATCTTTTTTTACGCTTTCTTTCCCTTTTCTATTGCTTGTTCATACAAGCCTTTATGTTCTTTATATTCACTTGGCACGAAACTCTTATAGAAGAACGAAAGCCAGCTGTCTCCTTTTTTATATCCTTCTTCTCGAATTTCCGCTGCCTTTTTATTTGATTTAAATCCTTCAGTAAACCATTTCTTTAATGTTTCATTCTTTTCATACTTAGCAGGAACTTTTAAGTCGTAGTTTTCAAATGCATATGTATATCCAGCTTTTTCCGCTGCCTTTTTAGCAGCCTTATATCCCTTTTCATACGCGGTTTCATATACTTTCACATATGTATCCTTTTCAGTATTTCCAGGTTTCTTTTCAGCTAATTCTTTACCAGCCTTTTCACCAAGTTCCGCTTGTTCTTTTTCAATCTTTTCGGTTCTCTCTTTATTACCTACTTGGAAACCTTCTGCAAAGTTCACCTTAAACTCAGGAGTAATTTGACTATCGTCCATTGCTTCTTGTGTTAACCCTTGCTCTTTACCTTTTTCAAAATGTGCTTTTTTCTGTTCTTCTAAAGACCATGCCGCAGCATACGCAGTTGTAAATGCTTGTTTATATGCGTCTGACTTTCCAGCTACATGTCCTTCTGCATTATTCTTTCCTGCTTTAAAATCTGTCTCTCCACTTTTTTGACCTTCAAGCTGCCCTTTTTCCATGTCAGCTTGACGCTGGGCTTCCTCTTGCTTACGTGCCTCTTCTGCTTTTCTTTGCTCTTCGGCTACACGTTGTCTCTCTTCTTCAGCTTTGCGTTGTTCTTCTGCAGCACGCTGTCTCTCTTCCTCTGCTTTACGCTGTGCTTCTGCAGCACGTTGTTTTTCAGCCTCAGCATTGCGCTGCGCTTCTGCTTGTCTTTCAGCTTCTACAGCACCATTATTATTTTGACTAGGCGCAGGGCTTGTTGTTCCGCCGCTAGAAGCTGGTTTATTGTGATAATGATATTCCCCGTACTGCAATCCCCATTTTTCACAATTTGTACGACACGTATGTCCACCATTAGCATCTGTACGTCCTGGATGTGCATAAGCAGAAATTGGCGCTACCAATAACGCTACACTTGTTGTTAAAAGAAGTCTTTTTACTTGCTGTTTCACTTTTGTTCCTCCCAAAATCTAGAATCATTACTTTATTATATAAAAATAGAAAAATATTTAAATACCAACTAAAATATTCTTTTATTTCTCAACATTGGATAAAAAAAGAAGGTTCACTCTTTAAAGAGTGAACCTTCTTTTTTCTTTATTTCTTAGCCTTTGTTCCTACTAAATCACCCGTAATAACAAAACGCTTAGAATTATCCTTAACAGATACACATGTAATAAGTGTTATCTCATCTTTCCCATGATCCTCTACAACTTCCCATTTATCAGGGGTCACTTCAGATACACCGGTAACAGTATACTCATACTCATTTGCATTGTCATACAAATAAATTTTATCGTTCTTCTTTAAAGTTGATACATCACTAAATAAAACACCTTTTTTTGACATATTATGCCCTGCAAGTGCATAATTCCCTTGTCCCATTACTTGATTTTCTCTTACAGTTGCCGCACCCGATAATAAATTCTTTTCAGTCGACGCTTTTAAAACAGGAAGTTCTAATGAGATGCCCGGAATTGAAATACGACCGATTACTTGTTTTTTATCTAACGATGCACTCGCTACTTCTGCCAAGTCTGGTTGATTAATTTTTGAAGCATCTACAAATTCTGTATCATGCTTTTCATATTCCATCTTTTGAACAGCTTGTACATTCGCTGTCTGCTTCTTCTCTGCATTATATCCATCATAAAATGGCTTTCCGATTAATACACCACCTACAACAAATAGAAGGATTGCTACTATACTATAAATTCTTTGCTTATTCATATACAATTCCTTTCCGTTACAAAATCTTACTCTATATAAAATGATAAGACAATATTGCTATATGTACAAGTGTAAGCTAAAAAAGAAACCTTCTTGCATCAGCAAGAAGGTTTTTTTTAGACTAATTTATTTCTGTACAGGGATACGTAAAAGACTGTCATTTGAATAAAAAGCATGAAAAATAAAATATATAATGGATATCCAGGAATATATAAATTAGCTACAGGAGAAAGTGTTAAAAATCCAATAGCAATAACTATTCCATACCAAAATGAAATAAATGTTGTCCGGCATGCCTTTTGTGTAATTGCTTTTTCCCGCTCGTCTTCTTGTGGAAATAATAACGGGTACATCCAATAAGAAAGAGCTTTATGTTTCTTCTTTTGAACTTTATAAAAAATCGTCGTTATAATAGCTACAATTGTTAACAATCCTAATGGCATCATGTTGATTGTTACTTCAAACGGTAATTTCTCAGTTTCAATAATATTTGCCAGCTCTATCCAAGCATAATAGAGCTCAATAAACGCCCAAAAAGCTATCACAAATCTCAGCACATTTAAGATATAAGAAACCCCAATTCTATTCATCCTCTTCCCCCTCCTTATTTAAAACAAATACATCTTCCATCTTTAACTCGAATACATCACAAATCGTCAATGCTAGTAATAATGAAGGAACGTAATCCCCTTTTTCAATTGCAGCGATCGTTTGTCTCGTCACCCCAACCTTTTCTGCTAATACACTTTGCGTAAAATTAAAGCGAGCTCTTAATTCCTTCACCTTATTGCAAATGGTCAAATTTACCACCTCTTACCATCATTGTATGCTGTCCTTAACAAAATGTAAACTCAACTTAACATTATTTTTACAAAAAAATCCAACTTTACGTTTTGTAAAGTTGGATTACGTTTTAGTTTAAAATTGTAACTTTAACATTTTTTCTGCCCCAATTACTAGACGAGGCTTTATCCGGCATTAAAACATCGATTTTGTGACCTTTAATCGCGCCACCAGTATCTGCTGCAATTGCAATTCCATAGCCTTCAACATTTACAGTAGATCCTAATGGAATAACAGATGGATCCACCGCAATTAATTTCATTCCTGGGTTTGCAGTTAAGTTATAAGGCTTACCACCCGGTCCCCATGCAGAATATACTTGTTGACCTGCTGCATAACCATTTTCAGATGGATCTGCTGTATAAGCTGTTGCGTGTACATACATTTCTTTTCCGCCAGCAGTTACTTTAGGCTGTTCAGGCTCTACTTTCGAACTATTATTAGCAACTGGTTCAGCTGGTTTATTAGCAACTGGTTCAGCTGGTTTATTAGCTTTTTCTTGCTTTTCAGCAAATTCCGCTTGCGCTTTCGCTAAAGCTTCTTGCTCAGCCTTTGCAGCTGCTTCAGCTTTTGCGCGCTCTTCTGCTGCAATTCTTGCTGCTTCTTGTTCACGAGCAATTGTTTCTTGTACTGCTTTCATATTTGCTTCAACTTTTGCTTTCTCTTCCGCTGCTAAATTAAGTTGGCTTGCAACCTGATTATATTTAGCTTGAACTGTTTGTAAGTTATCTTGACGTTTTTTCAAGTTATCTTGCAAATCAGCTTGTGCTTTTGCTAATTTTTGTTTATCTACTACTAAAGATGCTTCTTTTTCATCAATCTCTTTTTTATCTTCTTCAATTTGACGAAGATCTTGTTCTTGTAGACGTAAAATTTCTTTATCTGCTTCTAGAATAGTCGTAACTGCGTTCATACGTTGTATGAAATCTGCAAAGTTTTTTGATTCTACAACAACTTCTACTACTAAACTCGTATTTGAGCTATTTTGAACAGAAACCATACGTTTTTTCATAATATCCTTACGAGCAAGGACTTTATCTTCTAAAACGACAATTTCGTTCTTTTTTTGTTCAATCTGCTTATGTGTTTCATCGATTTTACGTTGAATAGCAGCTTGATCCTCTTTATTTTTTGCAATTGTATTATTTAAATTATGTAGTTCATTTTCGATACCTTGAATTTCTTTACTAACAGCTTGCTTCTCTTGCTCTTTCTTCTGCATATCTGCATCGTTTTGCTGCAATTGCTGTTGCATGTTGTTAAGTTTCTCGTCGTTTGACTCTGCTTTTACAGCGACTGTACTAGAAAGAACGATAATTCCTGCTAATACTAGACTACTGATTCGCTTAAAATAGTTCATAATCCGACTCCCTTCTTATACAGTTATACATGATTTATTTTACAGTTTGTTTACAGAACCATTAAATACAGTTTATTTTTCATGACAAAAAAAGAGAATTGTGAACAAAATGTAATAGATTCTTAAATATTTAACAATTCCTATATTTAAAAATTATAAAAGATGCTAAAATCCAAATATAGAGAAATTAAAAATCCTAAAGGCGGTTGAATTAAATAAAATGTTTACTCAAAAGAAATCACTCCAACATAAAATTGATCAACTAGAAACTCATATACATGAACTAGAAGCAGAATTAAAACAAAAAGATGTGGAAAAACAAGAAATTATATCTTCTATCCATAATCGTGTAAAAAGCGTTATGCAAGAGCACGAACTTGTAAATAGCCAACATCATACACTCCAAAACTTAATTCAACAATTGAACGCATGCTTTGAAAATGTTTCTACGCGTACTACACATTCCAACGAATTAAATAACGAAATGCTACAAAAAGAGCAAAACTTAATTCAATCTATTGAAGAAATTATCGATTGCTCTAATGAAGGAAAAGAATCCGTTCATCGCTTACTCATTGTAATTAATAGATTAGGTGAACAATCTCAACGTACTTCTAATAGTATGAATCATTTAAGCGAACGCTCTAAAGAAATTGAACAAATTGTAGAAGTGATTCAAAACATTGCAGCACAAACAAATTTACTAGCGTTGAATGCAAGTATTGAAGCTGCACGTGCTGGAGAACACGGTAAAGGATTTGCTGTTGTTGCTAATGAAGTAAGAAAACTAGCTGAAAGTACAGCTGAAAGTACAAAAAACATCGGTAACTTAACGAAAAAAATTCAAGAGGAAATTGAAAAAGCGTACGAAAATACAAAAGATAATTTACATTTAGTTGATGAAGGTGTAGAAATGAGCGCCGATACTAACGCTAGAATTGAAAATATTTTAATAATGATTCAAACATTACAAAGTGGCGCTACAAATGTTATTAAAGCTATCGAAAACCAAAAATCTTGTAATGATGATATATTACGAGAATTTGCAAATACACAGCAAATGTTCCAAAAATTAAATACTACTATTATGAATCATATTCATGATGCTGAAAAAGTCGATGTTCAATTATCAAAAAGTCTTCAAGAAACAGTAGCTTCTCATTAATAATAAAAATCCCTTATATCGCTATAAGGGATTTTTATTATATTTCGAATATTTATTTCTTCTCAATATTCATCCTCTCTTTTGCTATAATGGAAAAGTTGTTTCTTTCGACTAATAAACAAGGAGGTTATTATGGAACAATTTTACTACATTTTAAAATATTTAATTCTTGGTCTGTTCCAAGGGCTAACAGAGCCAATTCCGATTTCTTCAAGCGGTCACCTCGTTTTAGCACAGCATTTGCTAGGACTAAAAATAGAAGGGTTTAGCTTTGAGCTACTTGTTAATTCAGCTTCATTATTAGCTGTATTACTTATTTATAGAAATGATTTAATTCGTCTAACAAAGAATGGTCTATCTTATATATTCACAAGAGCAGAAGATGCAAAATCAGATTTCTTCTTTATTATTTACCTTGTTATTGCAACCATTCCAGCAGGTGTAATTGGAGTTTTATTTAAAGATTATATCGACCACTATTTAAAAGGTGTTAAAATGGTTGGGATTTCCCTTCTTATTACTGCTATCGGCCTTTGGATTATTCGAAACTTGCGTGGACGTAAAAATGATGGCGACCTTTCTATGAAAGATGCAATCATTATTGGTCTAGCACAAGCTTGCGCACTAATTCCTGGTATAAGCAGATCAGGTGCTACAATCGTGGCAGCAATGTTACTTGGTATGAAGCAAGAAACAGCTCTTCGCTTCTCATTCTTACTATACATTCCTGTTAGCTTAGGTGGTTTATTGTTAAGTATTACAGACATTGCAAACGATCCAAATTTAGATACATTATTTGTACCTTATATTGTTGCTTTCATCGCAACATTTGTCATGACATATATTTCATTAAAATGGTTTATGAACATTATGGCAAAAGGAAATTTAAAATACTTCTCTTTCTACTGTATTATCGTAGGTGTGCTAACTATCATTTTCTTATAAAATGAAACTTTAATCAGTGAGGGTTTTGTTCATCCCCCCTGCTGCCTAACTTCTTTGCTCCACCTGAATTTTGAGGTGGGAGTTTTACTGCCCACAAATAGCGTGATAAAAACCCACTTACTGCCCTCATACAGTAAGTGGGTTTTCCTTATGCATAAACTTTCTTTTCCTGACAATACAAGCGAATAACATGTGTATTTTTTTGAAATAAATCATGTGTTAAGCGAATAATAATAAAATTTCGTTTTGTATTATCATCTTGAACAAAAATCTGTTCCCCCTCTTGAAAACGCCATGTGCTTTCAAAAGTTGTAATATGATCCCCGCTTACCGAAAAAAGCTCATATTGCATATCATGTACCCTCTTTCAACTTGTATAATCATAATATCTTTATATTAAACTTATTATAACTTAATCTATTTTAAATTTGTAATTTTTTCTATTTCGAGCTATTTCAACTTTGTTTTACATTCTTTTAAGCGCTATAATGATAAACGAAATTTCATTGAAAGGAGCTTCATTTTGACTGCATATTTATTTCCAGTAAAAACAGCTTTTATTTTATTTCCTATTTTAGCAATGTTTCTATTAATTCCTTTTTTAATATTTAATTATCGAAAATACGGTTATTTAAATAAATGGCGCTCATTTATTTTATACTCATTATTACTTTACTTATTAAATGCCTATTTTCTTGTTATTTTGCCGTTACCACAAACGTATGATACTTGTAGCCTACAACCCGCTAATACACAGCATATGCAACTCTCACCATTTTATTTCATACAAGAGATTAGTAATCATACATCGGCAATTTTAACGAAACCTACTACTTATTTCTTGTTATTAAAAGAATCTGCATTTTTACAAGTTGCTTTTAACGTTCTATTAACCGTTCCATTCGGTATTTACTTACGTTATTATTTCCGACGTAGTTTCTTCCAAACAGTGTGCATTTCTTTTTGCCTTTCACTGTTCTTTGAATTAACACAAGTAACTGGATTATATGGTATTTATAATTGTGCATATCGCTTATTCGATATCGACGATCTGTTTTTAAACACACTAGGCGGCGTAATCGGTTTTATCATTGCACCAATATTTACGTACTTCCTGCCAAAAACAAGCGAATTAGATAGTCATATTGATTTGGAAACGAAACCAGTCGGATTCGTTCGTCGTCTCATCGCTATGCAAATTGATTGGATCTTCTTATCTATCGTTGTACCTTTCATTAAAAACAAAGGAAACTCACTATTTATTTCTAACATCCAATCTTATACAAATGTATACGAACTCCTTTTCATCGCATGTTCAATCTTAATTTACTTTATTATCATCCCATACTTTACAAATGGAAGAACAATAGGGAAAGCGTTGCTTCGTATTTACATTAAAGGACAAGCAGAGCGTATTACACTAAAAGAATTATTCATTCGTTACGGTATATTCTATTTCATTTTAGGTGGAATCAATTACATTCTTTCTAGTAGCTCTATTTTAAATCATACAGAGCCTTTAGTATTACTAGTTATACTGTTATTCCAATTTGTAATTAACGGGCTATTTATTATTCATGTTTTATTACATTTATTTAGTAGTGATAAATTACTATTTTACGAGCGTATTAGTCATACAAGAAATGCAATTACACTTAAAAAAGCTGACAAATACTAATTTGTCAGCTTTTTTTCATAATCGTAAATAACTTTTCTGTATAAGGGCTTAAAAATATTCCTGTTTCATCTAGTGACTTCCTCACTTTTAGAAACGAATGCAATTCTGGATATATATTTTGCAATTTTTCGTACGTTAACGTATGCATTTTCCCCCAATGTGGGCGCCCTTCATACTTTAGAAAAATTTTCTCCACTTCACCAAAATAAGCGGCATACTTCATACCTTTATACATATGAACAGCTATATACGCTGAATCTCTTCCATATGCTGGACTGAGCCATATATCATCACCTCTCACGTAGCGGCATTCAATCGGGAAGTGCACCTTATACTTTTTCTTTTCAATAAGATTTGAAATTTCTTCTACAACAGCCCTCATATACTTTGAAGGGACACTGTACTCCATTTCATAAAATGGAACTGTACGTGATGTAGCGAATACTTCATAGCTTGATCCAATTATTTTCGTGTTCGGTACAGCCTTAGCTGATAATCGGCTTACTCCTTTACTTATAGAAGGAAACCATTTACACCCTTTAGATAATAAAGAGAACATCCTATTTTCAAGTAACTCCACCTTTAGTTTATGCCATTTCAAATCACTTTCTTTACTCGTTGTTTCGTTTGTAAATTTCACTTGCACTTCATCTGAATAAGGAAAAACGAAAAATTCAAAATGACGATTCTTCTTATATTCTTCTAGTTTGTTCATTACAGTAGACAATGATTGTTTTTCACTTTCATAAACAAGCGAATACGCTGGGATAACCTTCAATTTTATCTTTACAATGATACCTAGCATTCCAAGTGACAACTGAAATGCTTTCCAATATTCGGCGTTCTCGGCTTCTGAACAAACTATACTCTCACCTGTTGATAAAACTGCCGTGATCTCTATAACTTGTGTTGATAAACTCCCAAATGTAACACCCGTCCCATGAGTCCCCGTACTAATCGCTCCTGCAATAGATTGTGAATCAATATCCCCTAAATTTTCTTGCGCATAACCTTTTTCCTGAAGTAACTTCCCTAAATCATGTAACTTTGTTCCCGCCCATACTTCGGCAACCATCTTCTCTGCATCAATATTCACAATGCCCTTCAATTCATCTAAAGAAACTAAAATTTCTTCCGTTTGCACAAGAGGTGTAAACGAATGACCTGAACCGACAACACGAATTTTCTTTCCTTTTTTTCGTGCAAGCCCCACAACTTCTACTACATCTTGTATACTTTTTGGATACATCGTATAATGCGGCGTTCCTTCTACATTCCCTGTCCAATTTCTCCATTTTTGTCCCTTTATAGAAAGCATTGTCCATCCCCCCGATATGTTGAATACTCTCCAACAATTTCCCCTTGTTTAATGCGATACAAAATAGGAAAACGCTCACATAACTCCCCAGCTTTACTATGGCGAAACAAGATAGAATCTCCTATATCCACTCGTTCCTCGCCGTTATAAAAAATTGGTGTTTGCACTTCACCAGCACCTTCTAAAGCTAATAGTTTTGCACCATGCGGCATCCAAACCTCAGGCTCTTTATCTTTACCAACTGCACCTGAGGCAATATATCCGCCACCTAGGCAAGTATAAATAAAAGGATCCGGTTTACGTACAACTGGTAAAGCAAATCCGGCAGCTGGCTGAAATTTTACTTCTTTATAATAGTCAAACAGTTTAGGAGAGTAAAAGGCGGATCCTACAGTAATCTCTGAAACTGAGTTATCTTGCTCAGTTGTTTTTATACTTCCTGTTCCTCCCCCATTTACAAATCTTAGTTCAATACCAAGGTTTTGTATTTCTTTTACGATACGTTCTCTTCTTTCTTTAACCTCTAACACTGATTTCTTCTTTAAATACGAAACAGCTTTACTTTTCATCCATTGATTCGGTATATGATCCCCCACCCCGGCAATTTGAGCTTCATATCCCATTACACCATCTAGTATTAAATATGATGAGCCCTTCACCTTTTCTACTATTTTCAAAGCGCTCTGCACATCTTTTACCGGGGATCTTTTTACACCAAAATGAAATTTCAAAAAACGACTACTCATATCAATATCCAAACAAACGCGAAAACACCCTTTAGACTTCTCAGCAATCTTTTCTAAATAAGTAATATGGTCTTCACAATCTACCATACAAGTTATAATGTGCCCTTGCTTTGTTAGCAAACTAATTTCATGTAAAGCTCTTTCATCATAAACAGGATATCCGAGCAATAAATCATTAAACCCTTGTTCAATTAAAAACAAAGCTTCTCTAGGAGAAAAACACATAATACCTTGAAACCGATTATTTGCAGCTAAAATCTTTTTCATAATTGGAACAGAGCGTAATGATTTACTCGCTATACGAATTTTCTTATCTCCACTTAACTCTATAATCGATTGAATATTCCTCTCTAAAGCCACTTCATCTAAAAATGCACACGGTAATGGAACTTCCTTAAAAATTCCTCTATCCACATTTTTCTCTCCTCTTCTATATATGTCTTATACATATTGGAAAGAAAAAATGATTTTCCTGTTTTCAAATAAAAAAAGTTTCTTCTTCACGAAGAAACTTTTTTAAGACTACTCTACTTCATAGAAATAGTCGCCTCTACTGGATAATGATCAGAATAATCATCATACGTATATTTTTTGAACCATGATGTAACAGACCACTTTGGAGATTTCACTTGTAATACGTTATTCTCTACGAATGATGGATTCGCATGATCTTTACTCGCAATAATATAATCTAAATGTTCAGCAGGTGCATCTGGATAATTGTATTTCGCAATACTGTTTGTCGTCGCATCCCAAGTTGCTGTATGTCCTGTATAAGATGGAACAGACGCATGTAATGTTTTAAACATCGATGCATACTCTGAATTGCTATTATTCTCAGCATTTATTTTATTTACATTCATATCACCACCAATTAACACATACTCGTTATTTGGTATATTTTTATTTTTAATAAACTCTTGAATTTCTTGTAGCTGTTTTGTACGTACAGATGCTGGCGAAGTATTTCCACACATACTATCTTCAGCTTGTAAATGAGTCCCAATCACATGTACAAAACGATCATTTTTCTTAACTTTTGTGTATACAAATCCTTTATTTGATAAGTTATCTGGTCCACAGCCTTTTTCGAATACATATTGAATCTTTTCAACAATTGGCCATTTACTCACAATCGCTACACCTCCATCTTCAGGAGTCGAAGATGAATAGTTTCCTAACGTCTTATCCCACTCGCTTCCACTACTACGACCTAATACTGCCGTTTGATTTGGATATTCTTTCTTCAAATTTCCTAATAAGCGATTTGAAGCACTATTATCAAACACTTCATTTAATATAACAACATCTTGATTCTTTATATAATCTGCTGCTCCAATTAAATCAGCACGCTCATTTTGTCCCCAGTTGGGATATAGGTTTGTTGATAGCATGTATACATTATGCGTCATAACTTTTAACGTATCATTTTGATTTGTGGACATTTCTGCTTGAACGGAAGATCCGCTATATAAAGCTGCTAGACCAATCCCAAAGCTTAGTACACCTTTTAGCAATTTACCTTTCACGTTTCATACCTCCATGTACTGTGTAGTGATAAAAAGGCCAAATACTCTATTCTGAGATTTGACCTTTTTCAAATATTTAACGATTTCCGTACGTATCAAACCAAAGCTGGATGTACCCAGCAGTAACACGTTGTGCATCCATTAATCGCGTACCTGTCATTGGTGTAACTTCAGCGCGCCATTTATCTGCATATTCTTGTGATACAGCTGCTTTCACGAACCAATCTTTCGTATTATCATTTACAATGCCAGAATAATCTTGTTTCGCAGCTACTGCCGCTCCATGAATCCAATCTTCTGGATTTGTACCTTTCCAGTTCCAATATCCATTTCCATCCGTTACTTTATAATTATCTTTTATCGTATCTACAAAGTTTTCATATTTAGAATGGAACCCTTGTGGATAAGAAAGATTTGTAAAGTTTGCCGCATGCATCGGTTGATTTACATCCCCTAAATAATGAAGAGATAACCCCAAATAGAAGAATGCTTGTTTCATATCTTTATTTTTGTATGACTCACCTGCTAATTTAAAATATTTAGCTCCAGTTTCCTTTGCCTGCTTTGCAAATGGAATATAAGTTTTTCCATTGTCAGGGTCATAGAAGTGTGAAGCAAATGTGCTATTATCATAATAAGGATTTTCATAGTCAGCAGCATAAATACCGTTCTCTAACTCCGTACGCCATTCATTTAATAGTGCAACCTGATCTTGTTTTACAAGTGTTGTATTACGAGACATAATATCCATTGCACGGTTTACAATCCATAAATGAGAGTTTACGCCTTCTTTATGCTTATCTTCAGCAGACCAGCGGTGAACTATATTTATTCTACTTCCCCCATCATTTTCATGAGCAAATGCAACACTTTGTAACGGAGCTACTAATGTAATAGCCGCTGCTAAAGCAAGTACTTTCTTTTTCATATAAAATCCTCCATTTTTTAATTGAATTATTGTAAACTTTTTGTTAGGATCCTATGATATCGTCTGGTTAACCTATGACTAGAATATCCCACCTTTCATGAAATTTCTATCAATAAATTAAAATATGCAAATGTTCATATCATTATAACTTTATACATAGTGAATATAATGAATGAATACACTTACATTGTAATAAAGTATTGTTAAGCTACTGCAAATGATTGTCTAAACTAATGTAAAAAAAGAGTAAAGCATCCACATGCTTTACTCTTTTTTTCTTTTCGATAATATACTTGGCAGCTGTACATTAACTGCCAACTTATGAATAAATCCAAACACTAATCCAATCCCGATAAATATGTATAAGATCGTAAATACCTTTCCGAAATCAGTTTGCGGACTAAAATTCCCATCACCGACAGTCGTCAACGTGACCACACTAAAATATAGGGCGTCAAGAGGACGTAATCCTTCAACTGTACTATAAAAAATCGTACCTGATGTTAATGTTAAAAATGTTAATACGAATAATACTTGAAATTCTTTATCTTTCCACGCTCGTAAACAAGCTTTTAGCATCCGTTTCAATGTCAACATAAATGAAAGCATTAGACTTCCCCTTCCAAACAAAATACCTGTAGTTAAAGGAAAGTCTATCACCTTTCTGTATAGAAAAAAAGTAGCCCTCTTCTATTTCTAGAAAAGGGCTACTTTTTACTATTCTCTATTATTTAGGTGAAACAAGAATTTTCACTTGTGTTTTATCTTTTACAAGTGCTTCAAATCCTTCTTCAACAACTTGATCTACTGTGATTTTTTTCGTAATTAATTTCTCTGCTTGAATTTGGCCAGAGCTAATTAATTTAATAACAGCTGGGAAGATATGACGGTATCCAAGAATACCAATAACTTCTTTTTCTTTTAGTACAAGATTGTTTGGCGTAATTGTCGCATCTTTTTCCCACACACTAACAATTACAGTTTGTCCTTCAAAGCTTGTACTTTCAATCGCTTGACGAAGTACTACTTCGACACCTGCTACTTCAAAGCTCACATTTACACCTAAACCATTTGTTAAGTTACGAATTTCTGCTAGTACATCTTGAGTTGCTGGATTTAATACGTAATCAGCACCTGCTAATTTAGCTAGCTCTTGACGTTCTTTAGAAAGTTCCACTGCGATAACAGGAGTTGCTCCTGCTGCTTTTGCTGCTTGGATTACAAGAAGCCCAATCGGACCACAACCAAATACCGCTACAGCTTCCCCCTCTTTTAATTTACTTTGACGTACTGCATGAACTGCTACTGCTGCTGGTTCTACAAGTGCACCTTGTTCATACGTCATTTCATCAGGAATATGGTGGACCATATCTTCTGGTACTACTGTATATTCAGAGAAACCGCCGCCTTCTCCGCCAAGACCGTGGAAAACAAGTTGTTCACAAACATTGTAATGTCCGTGTTTACAAGCTTCACATTTACCACAAGAATAAATTGGTTCTACAACGACGCGATCTCCCACTTTATGAGAAGTAACGCCTTCACCGATTTCAACTACCTCACCACTAAACTCATGACCTAAAATAACCGGTGCTTTTACGTGTGTTAATGGGTGCTCTTCTGTTGGAATAAAAATAGGTCCTGCTAAATATTCATGCAAGTCTGTTCCGCAGATACCACACCATTTAACTTTAATCTTAACTGCTCCTGGTCTTACAGTTGGTTCTGGTACTTCTTCTACTCGTACATCACGTTGATTATGCCAAAGTAGTGCTTTCATTTTATCCATCCCTCTCTACGTATATACTTAACCTGGTGAAGTTTACAAATCTATTATAATACTTCCATCCATATATTTCAAAAAAACAATCTCATTTCCACTAAATTTTAACAAATAACGTTCAATATTTTGTCACTTTGTACTTTTTTCCACATCTGTTAATGCTAATTTCATTGCGGTTGAAATTAGCATTATGCCATAATAGCATAGGAGAGGTGAATATCGCTTGAAATATTTTATTTACTTTATTGTTATCGTAGCGTTTTTAGATACATTTTCACAATTACCTATTATGAGTACTTTCGCTCAAAGTCTTGGAGGAACCCCTCTTGTTATCGGGCTAGTTATCGGTATGTACTCATTCGCTAATATGATCGGTAATATTATCGCTGGAGCCGCTGTCGATAAATTTGGTGCAAAAAAAATCCTTTATATAAGCATGGGAATTACGAGTTTCATAGTCTTGTTATACACCGTTGTTCAAAGTGGTGAACAACTATTAGTTGTGCGCTTTATGCACGGTTTTAGTGACGGATTTTTAATTCCTGCTGCCTTTACGTTTTTATCAAAGCAAACGAATTCAGCAAGGCAAGGTAAAGCAATGGCTCTATCTGGTGCCGCTGTTGGAACAGCTGCAATCGTAGGACCTGCTTTCAGCGGCATTATGAAAGCAACAGCTGGTATAGAGTGGGTGTTCATTACTATTTCTATTTTAATGGTCCTTGGTACAATCGTATCTCTATTCTTCTTACCAAATAACGTATCAAGAAAAGATACATCAAGAACACAAATGATGAACAAAGAAGATATGATTGAACTATTGAAATCAGAACCGTTATTACAAGCATATATTGGTGCTTTCACACTAATGTTTTCACAAGGGATTGTCACTTATATGTTACCAGTAAAAGTTGAGGCATTAGCACTTAAAGCATCTACAACAGGCATGATGTTAAGTGTATTCGGAATTACCGCTATCCTCTTCTTCTTACTGCCAACAAATCGCATTTACGATCGATTTAATCGTTCCAAACTAATGCTAATCGGGATTGCAGTAATGGCACTAGCGTTATCTTTACTCGGATTATTTGCAACAAAAGGCATGCTCTTTATCGTTATGATAATTTATGGAATTGGATTCGCTATCCTCTTCCCAGCAATTAATGCTTTACTTGTTGAAAATACAACAGATAGTAACCGAGGGAAAGCATTCGGATTGTTTTATGCATTCTTCTCGTTAGGAGTTGTTGCTGGCTCCTTTACAGTCGGAGCAATCGGAGCATCACCTAGCGCTAGCTTCGTTATCGGAACTGCATTCTTGTTAACATTTGCTGGAATGATTTTTGTAAGAAGCAAAGTAAAAAAGACAATGATGGGTTAATTCCATCATTGTCTTTTTTAAAATGCATATTGATATAACCCGTAATATAATGGCAGCGTTGGGATAATACCAATTAATTTGAATATAAAAGGTAGCGGGTCATCCTTCTCTTCATATAAACGTAAAACAAAAACTGCAGTTAAAGTCCAAATGATGCTAAATACGAAGATGCATTGCCAAACGATCGGCGTCAATATTTGTACATCAAAAACAAATCCAAATAGTCCTATCCATGTAATAATAGACACTACAAAATCAAACTTTTGAATCGGTGTTTGAAACATCCCTCTCACTAGCGAAGTAATAGCTAATATCGCTACAATTACCAAATAAATTTTCCACAACATAATGATAATCTCCTATTCAATTCAACTTTCAACTTTTAACTTTTAACTTTTAACTTTTAACTTTCAATAAACCATATTTAATGAATAATATGGCATTATATTTTTCATAGAAATAATACAACGGATAACAAAATAAGAAGAAAATAAGTACGGTTGGTACATTGTCTATAATAGAAAAATGTTTTACTAGCAATTCTTTAATACTCTCTCCAATAATAATAAACAGTGGGATAACACAGATTGCCGCTAATATTAAACATGGTGTTATCCTCATTTCTTTCAGCTTCACCTTACAATGCGGACACCTTAATGAAAAAGGATGTGGGATGTCGATAATATGTTGTGCAGTAATATTCTCTTCACATTGTGGACATGCAATTGTTTCTTTCATTTGTCCCCCTCCTTTCTACTCATCAAAAAAGAGTTCTATTAAATAGAACTCTTTTTATTGCCTAATATATATTACTTTTGCATATAACCAAGTAATACTGTAAATAAACTTACATATAAAAGCAATACTACATTCTTCCTTTAAAAAAGAAAGTCTATAAATACCGACGATACTTCGACAATTTCCTCGGAAATATTTCCTTTACCCACATAATTTGATACACTACATATGAACAGACAATTGTATTACATAAGCTAAAATAATAACTTAATGTACAAATTAAAAAGCACACTCTTCATATGAAGAATGTGCTTTTATGTTATTAACGTTTAATCCAAACAGCACCTGCAGACTTATCATCTGCCTGTCCAACAACTTGGAATTTAAGTCCAAGGTTTGGAACTTTTCTTCCCGCGTCTGCAATTTGTTTGTTACTATATACTTTTGAATCATCAAAAGTTGTAACACCTTGTAATCCAGAATAGTTAAACTGTCCACGTGTTAATGAATTTGCACTCCATGCGGGTGTTTGATCAAATGAAAAGGCAGCGTCTGCAATTTGCATGCCTGTATTACCATACGCTGGTTTCCCGTTTAAATTACCAACAAACGCTTCTGGATGAGAGTCTACAACACCAAGGAAGCCTTCACCTGGATGTACCCCAACCCAGTTATCTTTGAAACTATCATCTGCATACCAAACGACAAGACCAGTATTATACACCGGACCTTTTCCTGCTTTTAATCCATTATCTGACCCAGCATAGTTTCTCCACTCTAGATAATAATAATGGGGTTTCTGTTCTGTCCCATCAGAAACAACGAATCCATTTAACTTCATTTTAGACTGTCCTTCTGCGTCATCTGAAAATACTACTTGTCCATCAACTGTTACATTTACATTATCCATTGCGAAACCTTTATATGTTAAAGCTGGATCTGTAATATAGTCGAATTGTAGTTTAACTTTCTTCCCTTTAAATTGACTTAAATCGTATGATTTATCAATCCATTTTCCATCTGTTGTATCTTTATCTTCTTGGACTATGTTTTCTCCCAATCTATCAATTAATGTTTTCGTTCCATCTTCAGTTACAGCATGTACTTCGATGAAATCACACTCTGCTTCTAGTTCATAATTCGCTTTATAATCAAATTTCGCATTTGTTCCTTTTGTTAAATCAAAGAATGGTGTTTCTAATGTCGTATGCATATCATCTCCTCTTGTACTATAATATGCATGCTTTCCAAACTCCGGTTTAATTGTTTCAACACTTTTACCTGGTAAGTTAACACGTACAACGCCTGGACGATTGGATTTCGTAACACTTTGATCAATATATGTAGGAACGCCTACACCACTCTTAATTTTATCGTAATCTACTTCTAAAATTTTCGCCCAGTTTCCACCCATATTCTTTTGTAAGAAGTCTTTATTTTGTGGTGAAAAACTAGTTGGCTCTGTTCCTGCGATTTTTCCTGTCCAGCTACCTCCACTCATTAATGACCACGCTTCAACAGGTGAACCAGTTCCAGTATATTTCGTGTCATATTCATCCGGTAAGCCAAGGTCATGTCCAAATTCATGCGCAAATACACCTACTGCACCGTCTTCTGGTTCAATTGTGTAATCATGAGCCGCTACTTTTCCACCAAAGTAATCTACCTTTGATTTTGTACCTTCAATCGCTACTGGATCTGTTGCTAATTTTGAACGATGTGACCAAATCGCATCATCACCTAATTTACCGCCACCAGCTTCTTGACCAACACCAGCATGGATTACCATTAAATGATCAATTACACCGTCAGATTCATCTTGATTACCATCACCATTTGTATCATATCTGTCAAATTGATCAAATTGAGATAAATCTAATCCTTTATCCGCTGCAGCTTTTAATGCTTCTTTCACTAAATCACGCGCACCTTTTGGTCCTTTATTATCGTGACCGCTACTACCATCAGCACCATAATCAGCGGCTTTACCTGGAACAGTTAACCACTCTGTTACATATCCATCCGTCGTATAACTACCGCCAGACTGTTCTTCATAATATTGCTTAAATGTTTTTACTTTCGAACCATCAAATAATGTGTAAGGCTCATTACCAAATAACATTTTTTGATAATGTTCTCTACTAAAGTCTTTCGAATACATATAACCTGGTGTTTGCTCAATATTATTATGTTTATAATCACTAAATTCAACGAGTAACACTAACACTTTATCATTGCGGACAGGTCCACTATATGGAGCTTGTTTCGCCTTAGAAGTTGGAACTTTCCCATCTAATTGCTTTTTATTTGGCTCTGGCTTTTGCTCAGGGCTAACATTTTTTTCAGCTTTCTTTACTTTTTCCTTTTCTTCCATCTTCTTCTCTTTTACCTTTTTCACGAAATCAGATGCTTCTTGATTCGCATCGGGAAGAATTTCTTTATTCGCCTGATCCCCTTGTTTCTTTTCAATATATTGCTCTACGGCCTTTTTTGTCTCTTCTTTAGACGATGCTGGATTAATTGTTCCTCTTTCTTTCAGCGCTTCCGCTAAACGATCTTCTTGAATTAAGTTATGATCAATTGGCGTTGTAGACACACCTTCTTTTGCTGACGTTTCTGCATATGCTAACGGAGCACTCATTACAGCTGAGCATCCGATGAGTGTTGCGATCGTTAATGATGACAACACTTTAAATGGCGCTTTTTTTCTCATTTTAATCATCCCCTTGTATCAATCTTAAACTTCAGATAAAAATATGTAATCTATCCTCCCTTGTATAATAAAAGACATGATTCTATAAGAAATAAGCTTTCTGTTATAGAATCATGCCCTCCAGTTTTCTGGTCAGACCCTCTATCTTTTTATGTCGAAATGTGAAAAATAAAGAGTGATTTGTATATATTAAATAGCTTATATTAAAAATTTAAAAGACAATATGCACAATTGCATGAAAATTCTTTCAAACAAAAAAAGAACCCAAGTTAATTAAACTTGGGTTCTCCATTTCGTATTATTTCTCTTGTGTTTTTTCCCAATCAGCTAAGAATTTCTCAATTCCTTGATCTGTTAATGGGTGCTTCACTAATGAAGCGATTACGTTTGCTGGGATTGTTGCAATATGTGAACCGTTTAATGCTGCTTCTGTTACGTGAACACTATGACGTACAGATGCTGCAATGATTTCTGTTTCAATGCCGTGAATTGCAAAGATTTCTGCGATTTGGCGAATTAAGTCCATACCGTTATGACCGATATCATCTAGGCGACCTAAGAACGGTGAAACGTATGTCGCACCAGCGCGAGCTGCAAGTAATGCTTGCACTGCTGAGAATACTAATGTAACGTTTGTACGAATTCCTAAATCTGAGAATGCTTTTACTGCTTTTAAGCCTTCTGTTGTCATTGGAACTTTTACAACAACATTTGGAGCGATTTTTGCTAACTCTTTTCCTTCTTCAATCATTTTGTCAGCTTCTAAGCTAATTACTTCTGCGCTTACAGGTCCTTCAATAAAGCTGCAAATTTCACGAATACGCTCATGGAAATCTACGCCTTCTTTTGCTACAAGTGATGGGTTTGTCGTTACTCCAGCTACTACGCCTAATGCATTTGCCTCTTTAATTTCGTTAATGTTTGCTGTATCAATAAAAAATTTCATTTGTTATTCTTCCTTCCTAATTTTCATTTTATATTTATTTATTTTTTCTTAATAAGCTCTAATTCAATCGGAATAAATTTGTCCACTTTTTTACCTTGTGTTATCTCTTTTGCTGTTTCCATCGCCTTCTCTCCGATTAATTCCGGTTTTTGAGCGACTGTTGCTGCTATACGCCCATCTTTAACCGCTTTTACAGCATCATCCGTTGCATCAAATCCAACAACGACTACATCCGTTTTACCAGCAGATTTTAATGCCTCAATTGCGCCTAATGCCATTTCATCATTATGAGCAAATACCGCTTTAATATCGCTATTTGCTTGCAAAATATTTTCCATAACAGATAACCCTTTTGCACGATCGAAATCAGCTGCTTGTTTTGCTACTACTTTTAAAGACTTATCAGCTACGTTATGGAATCCTTTCCCACGCTCACGAGCAGCAGACGATCCAGGTATTCCTTCTAACTCAGCGACATTTGTTCCTTCACCAACTACTTCCCGAATGTAATCACTAGCCATTTGACCACCTTCTACATTGTTGGAAGCTATGTGAGAAACAACTTTACCTGAATTTGCAACTCGGTCTACTGTAATAACAGGAACATTGGCTGCATTGGCTGCACTTACCGCTGAAGCAACAGCATCTGAGTCGGTTGGATTAATAACAATTACATCGACACCTTTTTGAATTAAATCTTCAACATCGTTTGTTTGCTTCGCTGCATCATTTTGTGCATCAACAGCAATTAATTCAATGCCGCTATCTTTTGCTTTCTTTTCTGCACCTTTTTTCAACGTGACGAAAAATGGATTATTTAAAGTTGAAACAGAAAATCCAACTTTAATAGTTTTATTTCGACCTTTATCGCTAGAATCCTTTGCCCATTCTGGTGGTTCCATTGAACAACCAGCAGTAACTACCATGATGCATGCAACGAGTATCAGTAACCATTTTTTCATGAATTGCCCCTCCATTACGCTTCTTTTCGACGATCAATTAGTACAGCTAGTAAGATTACAAGTCCTTTTACAACTTGTTGGAAGAAAGAAGATACACCTAATAAATTTAAACCGTTATTTAGTACACCAATAATAAGCACACCGATGAATGTACCAACAATCCATCCTCTTCCACCTGAAAGACTCGTTCCTCCTAACACAACTGCAGCAATTGCATCCAATTCGTAAGAAGTACCAGCAGTCGGCTGTGCAGAATCTAACCTTGATGTTAAGACAATACCTGCAAGCGCTGCCAAAATTCCGGAAAGACCGTAAATCATTACTTTAATTCTCGTAACATTAATACCTGATAAAGCTGCCGTTTCTTCATTTCCACCAATCGCAAACGTACGGCGACCAAACGTTGTTTTCTTTAAAATAAAGTACAGTACTGCAAAAGCGATCATCATTGTAACGGCTGGCACAGGAATACCAAGGAAATAACCACGGCCAAACATTTGGAACATTAAATGATCACCAAGACCAGTGATCGGACGTCCGTCCATATAAACAAGCGTCAACCCGCGAAAAATAGTCATTGTTGCTAAAGTTGCAATAAACGGAGCTACTTTTCCCTTCGCAATAATGATACCGTTTACAATCCCCATTGCAAGACCTGCTAATAATCCAACTACCATTGCAAGGAACGGATCCATGCCACTTGCCATCATTCCGGCAACAAGTGCACTTGATAATGCTAAAATAGAACCTACCGATAAGTCAATACCCCCTGTTAAAATAACGAAGGTCATTCCAAATGCAATGAGTGCATTAATCGATACTTGGCGCAGTATATTAAATAAATTTGGAATTTCAATAAATGCTGGATTTAAAGCTGTAATTACTACGATAATTAATACTAATCCAATTAAAGAACCAAGTTGTTGTAATACATTCCCCTTCTTAGCCATATCTTACTCTCCCCCTGTAGCTAGTGCCATAATAGACTCTTGCGATGCCTGATCTTTCTCTAAAATACCACCGATTTTCCCTTCATGAATGACGAGAACTCGATCACTCATTCCTAAAACTTCTGGAAGCTCAGACGATACCATAATAACGGCATCTCCTTGCTCGGTAAGCTTATTCATAATAGAGTAAATTTCTTTTTTAGCCCCAACATCTACACCTCTCGTTGGTTCATCTAAAATGAGTAACTGCGGATGAATACCTAACCATTTTGCAATTACAATCTTTTGCTGATTTCCACCAGAAAGAGATTTTACAGCTTGCTCTCCGTTTGCTGCTTTCACATTAAGAAGCTTCATCATATCCTCAGTAAATTGCTGTTCTAAACCTTTATTAACAACGCTTCCCTTTGAAAGACTTTCTAAATTTGGTAAAGCTAAATTTTCACGAATCGAAAAATCTAACACAAGCCCTTCAGATTTTCTATCCTCTGTAATAAAGGCAATTCGTTGTCTAATCGCATCAATTGGACTATCAATTTTTACTTCTTGTCCATTCATGAAAATTTTTCCTGAATCGAGCGGTTCATATCCAAATATTGCTTTCATAATATCCGTGCGACCAGCTCCCATCAAGCCCGCAACACCAAGGATTTCACCTTTTCTAACTTGAAACGAAACATTTTCAAATTTCCCCTTTTTCGTTCCGTTTCGCATTTCAAAAATCACTTCGCCAATTTGACTATTTCGTTCTGGATAACGTTCACCAATACTGCGCCCCACCATCATGCTAACTACTTCATCAAATGATGTTTCTGGAATTAATCTCTTCCCTACATATTCTCCATCACGCAAAATCGTAATAGCATCACATATTGAAAAAATTTCTTCCATCCGGTGTGAAATATAAACGAATGAAACGCCCTCTTTACGTAATTTATTAATAACAATAAACAGCGTTTCAATTTCGCGATCTGTTAATGCTGCTGTAGGTTCATCCATAATAATAACGCTCGCCTTTGTCATTAATGCTTTAGCAATTTCAATAATTTGCTGTTGTCCAACTGATAATTCACCTGCTAGCATAGCACCTCTCACATGTAGGCCAAGATCTGCTAATTGTTGCTGGGCAATCGCATTCATTTGACGCGTACGTAAAATGCCCGTTTTCCCATACATTAACTCTTTTCCAAGAAACATATTTTCAGCTACCGTTAAATTCGGTAATATGTTCAACTCTTGATGGATAAATGCAATACCATACTCTTCAGCTTCTTTCGCATTTTTAAAAGTTCGTTCTTTCCCATCAATCATGACTGTTCCACTGTCTTTTTTATATACACCTGTTAAAATCTTCATGAGCGTCGATTTCCCCGCTCCATTTTCCCCCATCAATGCATGAACTTCTCCTGTTTCAATCATAAACTGTGCGTTTTTTAGAACAGGATTACCACTGAACGCTTTTGAAATGTTCTTCATTTCAATATGCATTCTCATCACATCCCTTTATTAAAAAATCACGCCTGCATGTAAAATAACATTCGCATAAGGCGTTGCTTCTCCTGTACGAATAATCGCCTTCGCTCTCTTTGTATGCTCTTTAAATTCCTTATGAGACACATATTCAAATGCTGGCTCTATTAATCGCATCTCAACTTCTTTATTTACCTCTGCATTATTTATAATAACTTCTTCTGCTAACATCACTTTTTCAATTGCCATATCATCAGCAACTACTTGTAATACGTCTAAAAAACTAGGTTTTCCGATTTCAACTGCTAAATCAATTCGTTTTACTCCATCAGGAATAGGTAACCCGCAATCAGCAATTACAATCGTATCTGTATGTCCAAGTGAAGCAAGGACCGCCGCAATTTCACTATTTAATACACCGTGTTTCTTCATCCGACAATCACCTGCACTTCACGTACTCTATCTCTTGTTGGCATACCGCCCTGTGCCCCAAGTTTCGTTACAGAAAGACCACCAGCAATGTTCGCAAAACGAATTGCTTTTTGAAGTATTTCTCCTTCAGAAAGTGCAACTGCTAGCGCGCCGTTAAATGTATCACCAGCTCCAGTCGTATCCACTACGTCTACAGCAATACTTGGAACTTGAACAACTTCCGTTCCGTTATGGAAACGAACACCGTTAGACCCTTCCGTCATCAATAGCTTATTTGGATATTTCGCAAGTAACTCTTCAATTGGTGATGTGAAATCATTTAATACGATGCGACATTCATGTTCATTCGGCGTAATATAAGTCGCTTTTTCTAAAATATCTTCTGATAAGATTTGTGCTGGAGCCGGATTCAACATAACTGGAATGTTATGCTCCTCACAAATAGCCAGAACGTATTTTACTGTTTCAAGCGGAATCTCTAGTTGAAGAACAACCATATCTGCTTTTACAAGAAGGTCTTTTGAACGATCTACAATCGACTCATTTACAAGAGCATTTGCTCCTTGTACGACAACAATACTGTTATCCTCTTCTGCTAAAACGATATGAGCGATTCCTGTCGTCCTATCTGTAACCGGTACCACATAGTCGATAAAAATGCGTTCGTTCTCCAAATTTTTTCTAACTACTGTTCCGTAATCATCATTTCCTACTGCACCAACCATCGCTACATTTGCTCCTAATCTAGCTGCAGCAACTGCTTGGTTGGCCCCTTTTCCTCCTGGTATCGTATGAAACGCTTCACCAATTACTGTTTCTCCTGCTTTCGGCCGTATTTTTGAAACAGCCACTAAGTCCATTGAAATGCTACCTACTACTGCAATATTTGGCATCTGTCTCATCTCCTTACTTCGTTGTATTTCGTTCTATAATTTCAATTGGTAAACGATAGTGTTTTTCTTCTAATGGATTTCCTTCCATCTGCTCTAACAACAATTCTGTTGCAATTTTCCCCATTTCATAAATTGGCTGTGCAACAGTCGTAATAGATGGATACATCATTTCAGTTAAAGAAATTCCATCGAATCCAATAATTTGTAAATCGTTTGGAATAGAAATTCCCTTTTGAAGTGCAGCCTTTACAATACCAATTGCAATTAAATCATTCCCAGCAACAATTCCATCAATATGCGGATATTCTTCTAATAATTCCACCGCTACCTGTTCACTATTAGCTGGATCGAATGTACTCTCTGCAATCATATAAGAAAGATTATTTTGCGTAATAACGTCTACAAAACCTTCAAAACGTTCATTAGCTGTGCTCACATCACGCGGTCCACGAATATGTGCAATATGTTTACACCCTTTGTCTATTAATAACTTTGTCGCCGCCTGGCTCCCTGCATAGTTATCTGCATATACAGTAGGAATGCGCTCATTAAACATACGGTCAATCGCAACAACTGGAATAGACAAATTCATGTAATTAACACTATTTTGTGGATTCGTTGCTACAATAAATCCGTCCACATTATTTTGTCTAAGCACATCAATGTATTGCTTCTCTTTTTCTAAATTTTCATCAGAGTTACAAAGTACAACTGTGTATCCTTGCTTATGTGCTACATCTTCTACAGCACGTGCAACTTCCGGAAAGAATGGATTCACGATATTTGGAACAACTAAGCCAATTAAACGAGACTTTTTATTATATAAAGAACGCGCTACTGTACTAGGCTTATAATCTAGCATTTCAATTGCTCGCTCTACTTTCTTTAATGTATCCTCATGGACATATCCATTTTTATTTAACACTCTGGAAACGGTCGCAACAGATACCCCTGCTAATTTTGCAACGTCTTTAATCGTACTCATTCTCTTTTCTCCTCATTTCATGTAACCGTTTACAGAAAATAATATAACGCATTTATAAAAATACGTCAATCATTTCTAACTAAAAAGCTTTTAAGGTTATACTCAAAAAAAGCATCGCCATAAGGCGATGCTTTTTTATTACGAATATGATACAGTTTTTTCCTTTTCTTCTACAGCAGGCTCTTCAGCATCTTTTTTACGATCAGACAGTTTAATTTTCTGTAAGAAAATCGTAAAGATAGCACCTACTACGATAAATACCAATCCTGTTAAGAATACAGTATGAAGTGAGTCCACTAAAGAGCTTTTCAAAATTGGTACGATGCTATTAGAAAATGCTTCTGGCATTTGTTTTAATGCCTCTGGACTAAATAGCATAGAATATAAACTTTGTGGATCTGTATGAATCATATCTTTAAATTTTGTTACCATTTGTCCCGCTTCTTTTGGGAATGTGTCTAATACAGGTACTAATTTATTTGTTAACGTTGTACCTGAAGTGTTATTCATAATTGATCCTAAAATTGTAATCCCAAAAGTTCCACCGATTTGACGGAAGAATTGACTTGATGATGTTACAACGCCAAGATCTTTTTTCGGGAAGCTTTCTTGTAATGCTAATGTTAATATCGGCATAACAAGACCCATTCCTAAACCGATAACCATCATATAAGAAGTAGCGGTAAGCTTAGTTGTATGCATATCCATCGTTGTTAATAGCCAGAAACCACCAGCCATAATAAGCATCCCTGTAATAATTTGTGGTTTCACACCAATTTTTAATACAAGCTGACCACCAATAATACTCATAACGATCATTGTAATCATCATCGGTGTCATAATCGTTCCTGATTCAGCAGCACTTACGCCTACAATTCCTTGCATAAAGAACGGTACGAACATAATTGCTCCAAACATTCCGATACTCATAAAGAAACCGATCGCATTCAGTAGTGTAAATGTGCGGTTTTTAAAGAAGTGCATCGGTAAAATTGGTTCTTCAGCCTTCGTTTCAACGATAATAAAGCTAACAATACCAATGGCAGCTAGTGCAAATAACCCGATAATTTGCCAAGATCCCCATGCATAATCTTTCCCGCCAAACGTTAACGCAAGTAATAAACTTACAACACCGAGAATCATCGTGAAGATTCCAGCGATATCAATTTTAATTGGTCCTGTTTGTTTATGTGCTTTTAATCCCATTGCAATAAAGATTGTCGCTAAAATACCAACTGGTAAGTTAATATAGAATACCCATCTCCAGTTCACTGCGTCTACAATCCAACCACCAACTTGTGGTCCAATTACAGAAGCAAGACCGTATAAAGCGCCAAAAATCCCTTGCCATTTAGCACGTTCTTTTCCCGTGAACATATCTCCGATAATAATCATAGCCATTGGCATCATAATACCGCCACCAAGACCTTGAATACCACGGAAAATAATTAATTCTGTCATACCGTTTGCCATACCACATAACGCTGAACCAACCATAAAAATAATTAATCCTGCTATATATACGTTACGACGCCCAAGTAAATCCGCTAATTTACCTGCAATCGGTACAACCGTTGTTGATGTTAACATGTAAGCTGTTGTTAACCATGTCATTAAACTTAATCCACCTAGTTCACCGACGATACGCGGCATTGCTGTACCAACGATTGTTCCGTCCAATGCAGCAAATAGCATTGCGATTACTAAACCGATTAACAACAACTTTCTATTCTGATTTTCTTGTTGTTCCATGTAATCTCCTCAATTCCTCTTAGTTTTTCTCTTTTTTCTCTTTTTTCTCTTTTTTCTCTTTTTTCTCTGGTTTCCCGCAAATAATTGTTTCTAGCTTTTCAAAGAGGCGTAACAAATCTTCCCTCTCTTGTAATTCTAAGTGTGAGAAGTACTTTGCAATATGCTCATTACGAGCCGCCATCGCTTCTTCTACTGTAGCTTTCCCCTTCTTCGTTAGCTCAATGACAACAACGCGGCGATCATTATCGTCGTGATAGCGCTCTACTAACCCATGATCAATTAAACGATCAGTCATTACTGTAATCGCACTCGGTTTCACGTACATTTTCTCCGCCAATTGTGTCGCTCTTGAAGCTCCGTAATGATCTAAAATCTTTAAAATATAAAACTGCGGTGGTGTAAGTCCTGATGCTTGCATTTGTTCTAATAGCTCTGTTTGCATTTTCTTTCCTATAGCGAATGTAAGAGCTTGAATCTTATCAATATGAGTCATATCATTTGGCATGTTATCCACCTCTTATTTAAGCAATAAAATATTTAACGTATTTAAATATTAATCCCACAAACAAAATACGTCAACAACTTTCTTTATAAAAACGTTTACATTTTTGTCACAAAGTTGTATAATTTTCGTCGAAGTTAATATTGACAGTCACGGAGAATCGGAGTATATGGCTATGAATCATAAAAAAGGGAACTTTTTTATATTTCATAGCCTTTTTGTATTCTCTCTGTCTTAAAACGCTTCCAATTAATTAGGGGAGGATTTTCATTTTATGTTTTTCACACAATTATTTAAACCTGCGCCCCACGCAGAACGCTTACCAGCTGATCGCACTGATAGCGAATACCGCAAATTGCGTTTGCAAGTATTCTTAGGCATCTTCATCGGTTATGCGGGTTACTACTTTGTTCGAAAAAACTTTTCACTCGCAATGCCATACTTAATCGAACAAGGCTTTAGTAAAGGGGAACTTGGGGTTATCCTTTCAGCAGTATCTATCGCTTACGGATTAAGTAAATTTCTTATGGGTATCGTATCCGATCGTTGTAATCCTCGCTACTTTTTAGCAGCTGGGCTATTTTTATCCGGTATCATTAATATTATTTTCGGCTCATTTTCTTTCATTACAACGAGCATTATACTTATGTTTGTACTTCAGTTTTTAAATGGATGGGTACAAGGTATGGGATGGCCTCCTTGTGGTCGTACGATGGTTCACTGGTTCTCCGTTAGTGAACGTGGTACAAAAATGTCTATTTGGAACGTCGCTCATAATGTCGGCGGCGCGCTTATGCCTTCTCTCGTTACATTAGGCTTATATTTCTTTGCAAATGACTGGAAAAGTATATTTTACTTCCCAGGTATTCTTTCAATTTTAGTGGGGATTTATGTATTAATTACGATGAGAGATACACCTCAATCTTGCGGATTACCTTCTATTGAAGAACATACTGGGGAATATCCATCAGATGAAAAAGTAGCGGACCGTGAACGCGAACTTTCGGTAAAGGAAATTTTATTTAAATACGTATTAAACAATAAGTTTTTATGGTACATCGCTATCGCTAACGTTTTTGTTTATTTCGTTCGTTACGGCGTTGTAGACTGGGCTCCTACTTATTTAGTTGAAGAAAAAAGCTTTACTCATAGTAGCTCACGTACAGCTTATGCTCTATATGAATGGGCCGGTATTCCAGGTACGCTTCTTTGCGGATGGATGAGTGATAAACTATTTAAAGGACGCCGTGCACCTGCTGGTATTTTATTTATGGTCGGTGTATTTATCGCAGTTCTTGTTTACTGGCTAAACCCTCCTGGTAATCCAATGGTTGATAGCATCGCACTTGTCGCAATTGGATTTTTAATTTACGGACCTGTTATGTTAATTGGCCTACACGCTCTTGACTTAGCACCAAAGAAAGCTGCTGGAACTGCCGCTGGGTTAACTGGGTTCTTCGGTTACCTAGGGGGAGCTACTTTTGCTAGCGCAGCTATGGGCTTTATTGTAGATGGATTCGGATGGGACGGCGGATTCATTTTGCTCCTTGCTTCTTGTGTGCTTGCAATGTTCTTCCTTGCTCTTACTTTAAATACAGGATCTACAAAACAAAAACAAGCTTAAACACTAATATTATACTTACAAAAAAAAGAGAGACAGTTCTTCCCAGAACGCCTCTCTTTTTTCTACATATAGTACTTTTTTATTACAAATAATTTATCAATCCAACCCATAATTGTGAGCGTTTTAAAAGGGTTTTTATCCTTATATTACTGCATCTCATCTCTATATAAAAAGATTTTTGAATATTTACTCTTGTCAAACATTGTCACTTTATATTAAAATAGCAACAACATACTAAATATTTAGTCTTTTCAGAAAAGATGGAGGGATAACCATGAAGAATCCACTTCTTCGCATTGAAAACTTACAGACTTCCTTTCGCATACAAGATCAATATCATGCAGCAGTTGATAACGTTTCGTTAACTGTCCATGAAAATGAAATTGTCGCGATAGTTGGTGAATCAGGTTGCGGAAAAAGTGCACTTGCCCTTTCTATTATGCGATTGCATAATGAAGCAAATACAAAATTACAAGGGCAGCTTAACTATAGAGATAAGGATTTACTAACTATGTCAGCCGCAGAGATGAATAAAGTACGCGGATCAAACATCGGTATGATTTTCCAGGAACCTCTTACAGCACTCGATCCTCTTATGACAGTTGGAAAACAAATCGAAGAAAACTTAGACTACCACACAAACCTTTCGAAAGCAGAAAAGAAAGAACGCACCTTAGAACTACTCCATCAAGTTGGTATTCCAAAACCAGAACTTACATATAAACAATACCCTCACGAATTATCTGGCGGAATGAGACAAAGAATTGTTATCGCGATTGCGATTGCTTGTAACCCAGCACTCATTATTGCGGATGAGCCAACAACGGCTCTTGACGTAACCATCCAAGCACAAATTTTAGACTTACTAAAATCTATTCAAGAACAAACGAAAATGGGCATCATTTTAATTACACATGATTTAAGCGTTGTTGCCGAAACAGCTGATCGTATTGTCGTTATGTATGCAGGACAAGTTGTAGAAACAGGAACAGTAGAAGAGATTTTTAATAACCCGCTTCACCCATATACTCGTTCTCTATTAAACTCCATTCCATCTGCGTATGGTGAAAAAGAAAAATTGCATGTAATTCAAGGCGTGGTTCCTTCGTTAGCGAAGCTTCCTCGCACTGGATGTCGATTCCAAGCCCGAATCCCTTGGGTTAGACCAGATCAACATGAGGAAAATCCTGTTTTACATGAAGTAAAACCAGACCATTGGGTACGTTGTACTTGCTATAAGCACTTCAACTTCCAACATAAGAAAGGAGATGACGTAACTCATGGCACTGCTTAAAGTAGAAGATTTAAAAGTACACTTTCCAATTAAAGGCGGTTTCTTCGGACGTACATTAGATTATGTACGAGCTGTCGATGGCGTAAGCTTTGAATTACAACCTGGTGAAACATATGGAATCGTTGGTGAATCAGGTAGCGGCAAATCAACAACTGGTAAAGCAATTATGCACTTAACGAAAGCTACAGGCGGTAACATTCATTTTAATAATAGAGATTTAACGAAATTAAGTCGCTCGGAGCTACGTGAACAACGAAAAGATATCCAAATGATTTTCCAAGATCCGTATTCATCATTAAATCCGAAGAAACGTGTTATCGATATTATTGCCGAACCACTTCGGAATTTTGAAAAGCTCTCACCCGATGAAGAGCGTCGAGCAGTTCAAGAATACCTTGATAAAGTTGGGTTAAATCCAGAGTCTATTTATAAATACCCACATGAATTTTCCGGTGGGCAGAGACAGCGAATTGGTATTGCACGCGCTCTTACATTAAAACCGAAGCTTATTATTGCTGATGAACCAGTATCTGCACTTGACGTGTCGGTACAAGCGCAAGTTTTAAACTTCTTACAAGATTTACAATCTGAACTTGGATTAACGTACCTATTCATAAGTCACGATTTAGGCGTAATTCGTCATATGTGTGATCGCATCGGTGTAATGTATCGAGGGCGCATTGTCGAAGAAGCAACTAGTGCAGAAATTTATAGTAATCCGCAACATATTTATACGAAGCGCCTAATATCTGCAATTCCTGATATTCGTCCTGAAAACAGAGAGAGACAGCGTAAGCTCCGTCAACAAGTAAGCTCTGAATACGAGAAATCATACGAAAATTATTTCAATGAAAACGGTCGGGCTTATGACTTAAAAGCAATCTCGCCAACGCACCGGGTGGCATTACCATAAGGGAGTGATAAAACATGTGGAAGTTTATATTACGGAGATTTTTAGTGATGATCCCGCAATTATTCGTGTTAAGTGTACTTGTCTTTCTACTAGCTAAGGCAATGCCAGGCGATGCCTTAACTGGCAAAGCAATGAATCCAAAAGCGGATCCAAAAGTGATTGAAGAACAGCGAGAAAAGCTTGGATTAAATGACCCAGTTACAACACAATATGTTCGCTGGATTAAAAATGCAGCCCAAGGTGACTTTGGTATTTCCTATGCACATAAAATGAAAGTAACCGATTTAATTGGAGAACGACTTGGAAACACAGTATCTTTAGCACTTGTCATTCTTATTCTTACTTATTTAATTGCAATACCACTCGGAGTTATAAGTGGGCGTTGGAATGATACCTGGGCTGATCGACTCATTACCCTTTACAACTATCTAGGTTTTGCTACACCACTATTTATATTTGCACTAGTTATGCTCTTCCTATTCGGATTTAAGTTTGCAATATTCCCAACCGGCGGTAGCGTAGATCCTCAAGTTGCAACAGGTACATTTGCTTACTATTTAAGCAAATTGAATCACATGCTACTACCAGCTTTATCCGGGGCATTAATCGCAACAGTTGGTACTGTTCAATATTTACGAAGCGAAATTATTGATACGAAACATAAAGATTTTGTTCGTACAGTAAGAGCAAAAGGTGTTCCAGAATCAAAAATCTATTCTAGACATATTTTACGAAATTCATTCTTACCAATTGCAGCCTTCTTAGGCTATGAAATTACAGGATTAGTTGGCGGTGCCATCTTTTTAGAAAGTATTTTTAGCTATCCAGGAATTGGACAACTATTTATACAATCTATCTCTCAACGTGATTTTAGTGTAATAACTACACTCGTTATGTTTACTGGATTTGCAACGTTACTTGGAACTCTCCTTTCAGATATTATTCTAAGCATCGTCGATCCACGTATTCGTATTGATTAAAGAAAGGAGATGACGTTATGTTAGCAAACCCTGAAAAACAAACTGAAGTTATTCATTACGAAAAAAGCCCTTCTGGTTTCTCTATTATGTGGCGAGAACTTCGTAAAGATAAATTAGCAATGTTTTCACTTATTTTCCTAGCAATCTTATTAGTAGCAGTCTACGCAACATCTTTTATTATGAAACAAGAAGATATTGTACGAGTTGATTTATTCGCTATTTATGCTCCTCCCTCTGCTGAACATTGGTTAGGAACAGATTACGGAGGACGCGACATTTTCGGCCAACTTATTATTGGTACACGTAACTCCTTTACAATTGGATTAGCAATTACTATTCTTTCTTGTTTAATTGGTCTTTCAATTGGATTAATTGCCGGGTATTTTGGAGGAGCTATTGATAATATCATTATGCGCATTATCGACTTTGTTATGGTTTTACCATTTTTAATGCTTGTAATTGTATTTATTACACTTGTTCCTACATTCAATATCTTTACTTTCATTTTAATTATGAGCGTGTTCTTATGGACAGGAAAGGCCAGATTAATTCGCTCAAAAGTATTAACTGAAAAAGAACTAGATTATGTCTCTGCATCTAAAACTTTAGGAACACCAAACTGGAAAATCATTCTTTTCCAAGTACTACCTAACTTAAGCTCAATTATCATTGTTAGTGTTACATTAAATCTTGCTGGAAACATCGGTATTGAATCTGGTCTAACTTTCTTAGGATTTGGTCTACCAGAAAGTACACCAAGCCTTGGTACACTTGTTAGTTATGCTAGAAATCCAGATGTATTACAAGAGAAATGGTGGATTTGGTTACCCGCATCAATCATGATTTTAGCATTGATGCTGTGTATAAATTTTATTGGTCAAGCGCTACGTCGTTCGGCCGACGCAAGACAAAGAAAAGGATAAGGGGTGGAAGAAATGACAAATAAGCCAAAATTTTTCAAAGTATTAAGTACACTTGCGGTTTCAACATTACTACTTTCAGCATGTGGGGGCAGTGGTGGTAGTGAAAAAACGAGCAGCACAAAAAAAGTAGATACAAATAAATTTAGTGCATCTGTTAAAAATGATAAAAAGGAAATTAAAGATGGTTCATTAACATATGGTCTTGTTTCTAACACACCATTTGAAGGACTTTTGAACTTCGCTGTATATGAAGGAGATCCTGATAACCAGGTCATTACAATTTTCGATGAATCTTTATTATCAAATGACGAAAACTGGGAATACACGAATGATGGTGCTGCTACATATGAAATTTCTAAAGATAAAAAGACAATTACACTTAAAATTAAAGATAATGTAAAATGGCATGATGGAAACCCTGTTACTGCTGAGGATTTAGAATACTCTTATCTAGTGATTGGTAACAAACAATATGCCGGTTCTCGCTATGACACTCAAATGCAAATGATTGAAGGTATGGAAGATTACCATAATGGAAAAGCCGAAAAAATTTCAGGTATAAAGGTAACGGATCCAAAAACAATTTCGATTACGTTTAAAGAACCGAATCCTTCAGTGAAAACTGGGCTTTGGACATACCCTCTTCATAAGAAATACTTAGGAGATGTACCAATCGATAAATTAGCAGAATCTGATAAAATCCGTAAAAACCCAATTGGTTTCGGACCTTTTAAAGTGAAGAAAATTACGCCAGGTGAAGCTGTTGAATTTGAACGTTTTGATGATTATTATGGCGGAAAACCAAAACTAAAAAGTATGGTTTTAAAAGTTGTTAACCCTTCCGTTGTTAACGCGTCCTTAAAAAATGGTGATATTGACATTGCTGAAGTAAGTGCAGATCAGTATCCAAATGTAAGTACATTAAAAAATGCACAATTAGTCGGTAAAACTGATTTATACTATAGCTATATCGGTTTTAAATTAGGCCATATGGATAAAGAAAAAGAAGAAGTAGTAATGGATAAGGAGAAATTTAAAGATGTTCGTGTACGTCAAGCAATGGCGTATGCTATCGATCGAAAAGAAATTGGTGAAAAATTATATCACGGCCTACGTTATCCGGCTAACTCACCAATCCCACCATCTCTACCAAAATATCATAACAATAAAGCTGGTGCCTATGATAAAGATATAGAGAAAGCTAAAAAATTATTAGATGAAGCTGGCTATAAAGATACGAACGGAGATGGATTCCGTGAAGATCCGAATGGTAAAGAATTTAAAGCTAATTTCTTATCAATGAGTGGTAGCGATGTAAGTGAACCACTTGCAAAATTCTTTATTCAATCTTGGAAAGACATCGGCCTAAAAGTAGAGCTTCTTGATGGTCGCTTACATGAATTTAACTCATTCTACGATATGATTAAAAAAGATGATCCAAAAGTTGATCTTTTCGCGGCAGCTTGGGGAACTGGATCTGACCCAGATCCTTCTGGTATTTGGGCTAAAGATGCAGCGTTCAATTACCCACGTTGGGCTACTGACAAAAACACAGAATTATTAAAACAAGGTATTTCTCCAGAAGCTGCTGATGAAAAGTACCGTAAAGATGTCTACGATAAATGGCAAAAATTAGTTCATGACGAAGTACCATTAATTCCACTTCATTATAAATTTGACTTAAAAGGTGTAAATAATCGCGTAAAAGATTATAAATATACACCAGAAGATCAATACAAGTGGGGTAAAGTTAGCGTAACAAGCGATAAAGCAGAAACAGAGAAATAAGAAAATAGCTCCTAGCACTAAGATACATGCTAGGAGCTATTTTTTATTTATAATACTTCTCTTGCTATTAATAACAACCAATTCCTTCCCTACTCTAAAATTAAAAGATTTGATGAACCATCTTTATTAAAATAGCTAACGTAACAGATGCAGTAAATCCGCCTAAACAAATTAAGCTTACCCCTTGGCTATATGATAAATTTTGCAATAATTTCATTACTTCCATCCTCCCTATCTCCCCTTTGATACTCTTATTTTACCAATGGGAAAAATTTCATAACATCGATTTTTCTGACAACAAACTTACAAATTTGTAAGTTAACGATTTCCCTTTAAACTTATATATCTAGTATGTCCGCACTCTCCCTCTTTATACGCAAAAAAAGACCTCAAATTATATCAAGGTCTTGCTTACACTACATAATATCTCACTCAACTTATTTTATCCTGCTATTCGCCGGGCAGTAAGACCCCCACCTCAAAATTCAGTGAAAGCAAAGAAGTTAGGTGGTGGATGAACAAAACCCCCACTGATTAAAGCTTCACTTTATAATCATAACCGGGCATTTCACACGCTTTGCTATTTTATGACTTACACTACCAAGCACCATCTCTTGCAGTGTATTTAGCCCTCTACTCCCAGCAATAATAAGATCTATATCTCCTGTATTTACATATTGAACAATCGTATCTCCTGGATCGCCATGTAGAATCGTAATTTTGTAGGAAATGTTCTCTTTCTTTAATAAACCCTCAATCTCTTTTAATTTATCTTTTCGACTAGCTGATATTGTTTCTAAATCCGTTTGTCCTTGTATAATATCTGACTTTGCCGTTCTATTATCTACTACGTACACAACTTCAACATGTGTTTCTTCGTTAAATTTCGCAATATATGTTGCATGCTCGGCTGCTCGAAGTGCATGTTCAGAACCATCGCATGCTAATAAAATTTGTTTGTACATATGCTGAATCCCCTTTTCGTTATCCTACCCGTATTATATAATAAAGCCCCCTAAAAAGGAGGCTTCTAACTAGCAATTCTCTTATTATAAGTAGCTAAATTCGCAACGAGCTTCGAGCTACGTTCATTTAACCCTGTGATCCTTACTTTCACACCGTTCTGTTCATATTTCATGATAACCTTATCAATTGCCGCTACTGCTGAATCATCCCATACGTGTGCGTTAGTAAAGTTCATCTCAATTTCTTTCACATTTTCATTGTATGAAAAAGCATTTATATACTCTGCCGTAGATGCGAAGAATAGTTGGCCGTGAATTTCGTATATTTTCTTATTTTCAATATACAAATGTTTCACGTGAATCTTTGCCATATTGAATGCAAATAAAACTGCACTAATTATCGTTCCGATAATTACACCTAATCCTAAATTATGTGTAATTAGGACAATCACAACTGTTACGATCATAACAAATGCGTTTCCTTTTGGTACTTTATGAATCGTCGCTACAGAGTTCCAATCAAACGTCCCAATCGAAACCATAATCATAACTGCAACTAAAGCTGCCATCGGAATATGAACAACGTAATCACCTAAAACAAATAGCAATACGATTAAAAAACCACCGGCTACAAACGTCGATAATCTCCCGCGACCACCTGATTTAATGTTAATAACAGATTGTCCAATCATTGCACATCCTGCCATTCCTCCGAAGAAACCAGCAACAACGTTCGCAATCCCTTGTCCACGTGCCTCTTTATGCTTATTACTTTCCGTATGTGTCATATCGTCTAAAACCGACGCCGTTAATAATGACTCTAGTAAACCTATAACCGCTAGCATAACTGAATACGGTAAAATAATTGCTAATGTCTCAAGTGTAAATGGAACATCAGGAATACTAAAGAACGGTAATTCTTTCGGTAAGCTTCCCATATCCCCTACTGTTTTCAACTGTAATCCGCTCATAAGTGCAATGCTTGTCACAATAATAATTGAAATAAGTGTAGACGGAACAGCCGTCGTAATACGTGGAAATAAATATATAATTGCAAGTCCTAATGCGACAAGTGCATACATTTGCCAAGTTGCATTTTTAAAATGCGGCAATTGCGCTGTAAAAACTAAAATTCCAAGTGAATTTAAAAAACCACTCATAACGGATTTAGGAACAAACTTCATAAATGAGCTCAGCTTGAACACTCCAAAAATAATTTGAACAATACCTGTTACTATTGTCACAGCAAATAAATATTGCAAACCATGATCCTTAACGAGCGTCACCATTAATAATGCCATCGCACCCGTTGCCGCCGAGATCATCCCTGGTCTTCCGCCGACAAACGAAATTGTAACCGCAATACAAAAAGCGGCGTATAACCCAACGGTCGGATCTACACCTGCAATAACAGAGAAAGCAATCGCTTCAGGAATTAACGCTAAAGCAACAACAATTCCTGACAGCACATCCCCTCTCATATTTGAGAACCATTCATTTTTTATAGTTTGAAACAAAGTAACACTCCTCCACTCTTTTATCATTTGATTTTCTCCATAAGAAAATCAAGGCCGACTGCACGAAGGCTATTATATAACGAGCAAAGGATGTTGTGCTATGTAAAAGTTTCCTAAAGAAAAGACGCTACCTTAGCAGCGTCTTTTCTCATTTCATTAATGTCCACCGTGACCTTGACCACTTTCCTGAACAATTTCTAACCTCTCATCCAATATACCTTGTGTTTCAAATGAAACATCACTACTACTTCCTAATAGGAAACCATGGTTATATGGTCCAAGTGTTGGATCATCTTTAAACTTCGGCTGAATAGTAGCAAGGAAGTCATAAACTGGTTGTGAAGCTTTTCCTTCCTCAAGCAAAACAACAGGGGCATGTTTACCCATATGTGAAAACGGTGCTCCCGCAATTGCTAAGTCTGGTGTTTTGCTTGAAACAAATGACAAACCGTGACCTGGTTTTGTGAATCCCCAGCCAAATTTCGTTTTTTCATCTTTAAATTTCGCAAATGCAACCGAATTTTCTGTTGGAGTCTCCCCACTAATACGCGTTACTTTCCCGTATTTACTTAACTCTTTTTCTACTTCTTTCGAAACGATTTTTTCTGGTCCTAACACATATATATTCGCTTTATCTTTTCTCGTCTTTAATGCCTCTATTGTCGCTTCTGGCACTTTATTTTTTTCAGTATATAGAAGAGGTTCTGGCATATGAGAAATCCAATTTACAGCTGGTGTTGTATATAAACGTCCTTCTTCTTCAGACGAACCGATAATAACGCTATTTGGATAATTTCCTGTTATATCGGCATATTCTTTATCAACATCTTTAGCAAATTTAGCTGGGTCCGTTTCTTTTATTTGCTTTACTTTATATTCTTTTAATTGCTCTAGGCTAGATGCCCCTATATCCCCCATCACCATAATTTGCGTTCCATCTTTCGTTCCGAGCGGATTTAATCGTTTTATTTCTTTTAACGTCATTTCGGGTACCTTTTCTTTTTCTATAAATAAAATCGGTCCGTTATTCGGGTGATGAATAAGATCCGCACTTGCAATACCTAATTGCCACTCGTTCACTGGCACTAAAATAATAGCGCCTGGCTGATTCTCTTTATGCGTTGCTGGCCATATCGTTTGCGAAGTTAATACTGCCATTTGCAGAGGATCATTTGTATTTAATCTCGTTACATTTTTTAAACTTGTCGTTAATAAATCATTCGATGCACCTTGATTCATTTCTTTCGGCGCAATTACCTCCTGATTCATTTTCATTTCCTTTTGCTCTGTTTTCTTCTCTTCTGTAGATTCATGATTTTTATGATCTGTACTCGTTTGTCCGCATGCCGCAAGACCGACTGCTGCAATTATTGTTATCCCCAAAATTCGGGTCATCTTTTTCACTATATCGCCTCCGTATTATTCGTTTTCGAGCCAATATTATTACCTAAAATGGAATTTCAACTTTACAATAACAAGCAATTCTGAAGAAATTATGCAGATGCATTATAATCTGCACCATTTCTTCATGATTTTGACTTACAATTTAAGTAATAACTACAAATGCGGAGGTACTCTATGATCGATATACTACTCGTAGATGATGAACCGAGAATGCTTGAATTATTAACGCTTTATCTTACTCCAATCGGATATAACTGCGTATGTGCAGTATCCGGAGAAGAAGCTATTTCACATATAGAAAATCGAAACTTCAAATTTGTTTTACTCGATATTATGATGCCAAAGATGGATGGGTGGGAAACTTGCAAAAGAATTCGATCATTTAGTAACGTTCCTATCATTATGGTAACTGCTCGTGATCAAACGGTAGATGTCGTTCAAGGGTTAAAACTTGGAGCAGATGATTACGTGACGAAACCCTTCCACGAAGAGGAGCTCTTCGCAAGAATTGAAGCTGTTTTACGCCGAACCAATCAACATGCACAAATCCAATATCACGGCATTTTATGGGATGAGGCCAAGCATTTCATTTCTGTCCATAATGAAGAACTTCTTCTCACCCCAATCGAATTCTCTTTACTCGGATTATTTTTACGTCATGTGAACTACGTATTAAGCCGTGATCAGCTCATTGAACGAATTTGGGGATTAAATACAAATACAGAAGATAGAACAGTCGATTCACATATTCGTAATTTACGTGATAAATTACGAAAAGTAAATTTCCCCATTGATCACCATTTAAAAACTGTTTACGGAGTAGGATATCGATGGATTGATATTGAAAACTAAGGAGCAAAACGATGAAGCGAATTTCTATTCAACTCGGATTTTATTTTCTAATTGTTACACTTTTAATCGAAAGTGTTCTATTTGTCTTGCTCTATTATAGCCTTGTAAACAATAGAGTGAATGAAGAAATGACCGCTTTATTAAAGCGTGGAAATAGTCACCGAGATGTCCTTGAAAAATATTTTGACAGGCAAACAATCTCCCATGTTGCTTTAATGGAATCCGAAGCTGAAACAACTGTTATTATTACAAATGCAAATAAGGAAATACTAGCTAAATCCAATGAAATAAATACTACTATAAAAAAACATATTGAAGGAATGCAAACACGAACAGATCATGATGGAGCAATTATAGAGAATCATTGGAAAACATCTAATTATATATGTACAGTTAGCCCAATTGTAGTGGCAGGAAAAACGGAAGGCTATGTATATATGTTTCTCGGGACGGAATCAATCGAAGAAATGGTTAACGGGCTCACACGGCAATTCATTATCGCTGGAGTCATTACTTTCCTATTAACAGCCATCACCATTTTTCTATTATCACGTTTGTTAACAAAACCATTGTTACACATGAAACAAGCGACTGAAAAAATGAGTAAGGGCGATTTATCCGTTTCATTAACAACTACTCGAAATGACGAAATTGGTGAACTAGCACAATCTATCCAAACTCTCGCAAATGATTTACATTACATGAAAACAGAGCGAAGTGAATTTCTAGCAAGTGTTGCTCACGAATTACGAACACCATTAACGTACGTAAGAGGTTATGCTGACATTGCATTAAAAGAAAACACACCCCCAGAGCAACGTTTACGATACTTATCCATTATAAAAGACGAGTCTGATTATATTACAAACTTAGTTCAAGATTTATTTTCACTCGCTCAAATGGAAAAGCATAACTTTTTCATTCAAGTACAGGAAGTGCATTTACACACCTTCCTTACTCGCATCACTGAAAAAATAAATGTGATGTACGGAGAAAAACAAATTAAAGTTGTTTTCACATGTCCTTCCTCACTCTTAGTAAAGCTAGATGAGCAACGCTTTGAACAAGTTATGGCTAACATTTTAAATAACGCGTATAGACATTCAAAAGAACATTCTCATATTAATATTTCTGTTACAGAAGAACATAAACATATTTCCATCAAAATTAAGGACAAGGGAGAAGGTATTCCGCCTGAAGACCTCCCTCACATTTTCGATCGCTTTTACCGTGTTGATAAAGCGCGCTCTAGAGCTACAGGAGGCACTGGTTTAGGGCTCTCCATCGTAAAAGAAATCGTAGAACTACACGGCGGGAATATTACTGTCACAAGTGAAATTGATCACGGATCTTGCTTTACAATTTCATTGCCATCTATATAGAAACACGACTATCATCAATAGTCGTGTTTTCTTATCCTTTAGGACTTTACTTTATAATATAAATTTACGAATTGCCCAAAACGTTTCGTATCCGTTAAAGTTAAATGAATTTCCGGGTTCTTTTCTTTAAATAACGGAACTCCAGAACCTAATATGTGAGGTGTAATCGTAACAACATATTCATCAATTAAATTATTCTTAAAGAACTCTCTCAGTAGACTCCCTCCACCGACCATCCATATTTTAGGTCCTTCCTGCTCTTTCAACCTTTTTGTAAACTCTAATACATCTTCATTTACAAACTCTACATGTTCGTTTGAACCTTTTTCTGAATTAGAAAAAACATAACATTTTTTATCTAGGTACGGGAATGTTTCCGTATGCTCTACCACATAATCGTACGTTCTCTTTCCCATAATTATCGTATCAATTGTTTCGTACATTTCTGTATAACCGTTGTCTCCCTCACCTTCTGTTTCCATTAACCACTCTAAATCATCATCTTCTTTCGCGATAAATCCATCTAAGCTCGCTGCAATAAATAAAACAATTTCACGTGACATATCTTTTCCTCCTTACAGCTTCTATTGATAAAATCATCTTATAAGCACTATACTAACCATAAAACATGACAACTTATGTCATGTTAAAAAAGAAAAAGGTGATATCCTTGTCAAAAGCAAAACGTTTACTAGACATTCTTATATTTGCTTCTGCAAAAAAAACATTTACAGCTCAAGAAATAGCTGATGAATTTAATATTTCCGTTCGTACGGTCCATAGATATATTTTAGATTTAAGTGATATGGGATTACCCATTTACGCTGAACAAGGTCGTAATGGAGGATATAAAGTATTAACAAGCAGCATGCTTCCCCCCATTTTATTTACCGAAGAAGAAGCGGTCTCCATCTTTTTTGCTTTCCAATCTTTAAGCTACTATCGTAACTTGCCTTTTAATACAGAAATCAATTCTGTTACTCATAAACTGTATAGCTCTCTACAAAATGATGCGAAAGCTAAAGTTGATAAAATACGTTCTTATATCGCTTTTTGGAATCCGAAGAGAACAATTGATACACCTCTATTAAACGAAGTGTTAACTGCTGCTATTGAAAATAAAAACTTACACTTTCAATACGAGTCTAAATCGGGGATTAAAACAAAACATGTTCATCCTATCGGTGTATATGCCCACGATGGTTTATGGTACTTGCCATCCTATGACTATAGTCGAAACAAAGTATTACTGTATCGCGTGGATCGTATTCTTTCCATATTATCGACCGAAGAAAATAAAGATAAGTTTATGAATTTAGAAGAATGGTTCGCCTCTAACTCTAACGTAATAAACATTCCTACTCAGTTACATGTTTTACTAACGACAGAAGGCGTGCGCCAATGTAAAAGCGTTCCTTACCTTGAAGAATTCGTGGTAGTAAACGAAGACGGGACAGGTTATATACATTCAACAATTGATAAAGGTGAAATTAACTTTATTACCCCTTTATTTTATAGACTTGGAAAAGATGCACGAGTTTTAGAACCGAAAGAATTAATAGATGGTTTACGTATACGTGCGAAAGAAATTTTACATATGTATGAAGACGAAAAAAGCTGCTAAATATAAGCAGCTTTTTAGTCTAGTTGTTCCTATTATGTTTACTATTGACGAATATCGAACCACCAACGATATTCCGCATTCATATTTTCAGTGCCCCCATTCCCCCTGTAATGGAAAGCATCAAGAAAGATTGAATCTAGTTTATCCTCATCTACAAAATAACCTAAATTAACCTTTACCGTTTGTCCTGGTGTAATACTACCAATATTATAAAAGCTTTTCCCGTCTCCGTGAGGTTCCAAGTAATCAACTTCGCCCGTCATAATACGCGTTGCGTCCATTCCCTCTTCTTTAGCGTAGTTCCATGCATTCCCTTCAAATTTAAGCTGTTTTATAGATGGATGCATATAGATTTCTTCTGTCACCTGTTTACCTATATTTTTCACTGTTGTTGTCAAGTAGACAAATTTAACATTAACTAATTTCGAATCTACTAATGTATCAATTGAATCTTTACCATTCCCTAATTTATATACATCCCGTCTGTACGATAGCAATTTTCCCGTCTGATCTAAAGCCTTCTTCTTGCTTAATATCCCTAAGCCAAGTTCATTAAAGTTCTCTTGTTTAAAATCTTTAATCGAATCAAAAACTTCAACTTTTTCTATCACATATTCAATTTGGCTGTTATCCATAGATATCGTTACTGGAACCTTTTGTCCTATGTGAAATAGTCGTTTACTATCTTTTTTCAAAGGAATCACCTTAGTTTTTTTAGGTTCATCCGCTTCACTAAAATACTTTTTATCATAATCTGTTATATGTGCTGCCTTTTCTTTTGACGTAGGCTCAAGTGAAATGTTCCCTAACACATCCATCATTTGTTCTTCATTTACATCTGATCCAATAAAACTTTCTAACATAATCCCTTCTTTCTCAAAAAAGAGAAAGACCTTCCTATCAAACATTACATTGTTGTTTCCAGTTTCTTTATGAACAATTACTGCTTTCCTGCCATTTATCTCTTTTTCTTCATAGCTTTTTGAATATAAAGTTTGAAAGTCCGCATTTCCCCCTACTCTCCAAAGAGCGAATGAAAATCCACCCATTGCGTCGTTATCTTTAAATGAATATTTCATAGCCGAGTCATCGATTGCTTCCATATTTTCTGGTAATTTACCAACCTTCAACTTATACCACTTATCAATATTTTTCGATTCCTTATTCGTTACTGAAACATTTACTTCGTAATTTTGTTTTTGAACAATCATATTATAGACTTTTACTGCACCAAAAACAGTTGTCGGCATACCAATCAATAAACAGGCCGCAGCGATTAACATACGATGTCTTTTACGCTTTGTCTGTGGTTGCTCGCCTTTCAGCTTCATTTCCTCCATAAACAATTTCTTTTTGTGCGTATATGTATGTGAAAATTCATGTTGTTCATCCAGTTTATCAAAATCATCTAAAGCAATTTTTTCAGCAAGATCATACATTTCTTTGGAGTTCTTTGAATTCGTCATTTTGTATACCTCCTATAATACTTTGTACTCGTTTTCGAGCGCGCTCAAATTGCTTGCGGACATTAGCCTCTGTTATCCCCATTACACTTGAAATTTCTTGATACGTTAAGTTATAGAAGACTTTGTACTTAAACACTTGTCTATTAGATTCATTTAGCTCTTTTAGCAATGTATCAATCTGAACCTCAGACATTATACGTTTTTCCCACTCTTCAATATTTTCATCTACCACCTCTGTTGATTCTCGTTGATATTCTTCTAAAAATGTTTCATGTCGTTTATTTTTCCGGTAGCTATCAATCGCTTTGTTTTTCGCAATCCTCAAAATATACCGTTTAAGCTCTTCAGTGTTCAAACTATGAAGCTTTTTCAAATTTTTATAAAGAGTAATAAACGTCTCTTGAACTGCATCTTCAGCCTGCTGAATATTATTTAAAATAGAATAAGCTACATAATAAATTTTTTGTTCATACAACTCGTATAGCTCTTCCATCTTTTCGTAATCTTTGTTTGTAACTTTCATATAATTCCTCCTCTCATTCTATATAACGAATGAGCGATATACTTTGTGACACTGCAGAATTCTTTAATAGAGAAAATTGAATAATAGAATAAAGAAAAGCCCAATTTCTCTATTTTAACTGAGAAATTGGGCTTTTTAATATTAGAATTTTCCTGACTGTCCCCTTAAGAAAACCCCTCTTACGCCTTTTCGCTATGTATTATTTTCTCTATTACTTCTTTTAATAAATTCTTTGTCTCTTCAAAGTTATGATTCTGCTGTTCTCCTGGCTGCACCGTATAAAACTCAGCAAACGAACGCTCTTTATATCTCGGTACAATATGCATGTGATAATGAGTTAACTCGTTAAAGATTCCACCATTTTGATAAAGTGAAACTTTAATCAGTGGGGGTTTTGTTCATCCCCCACTGATTATTAGTTGAACCAATCGGGCTTTTACGGGCAGTTGGATCCCCAACTAACTTCTTTGTTTTCACTGAATTTTGAGGTAGGGAATCTTACTGCCCGTTAATGCGGGGCAAATTGTAATTCCATCTGGTTTATACAGTAATTTAATAGCCTTTGAAATAAGCTTAGAAGCATCCATAATCGCTTTTGCTACACAATCATCTAATTCGTCCACTTCTACAACATGCTGCTTTGGAACGATTAAAGTATGCCCTGTATAGAAAGGCGCATGATCTAAAAAACAAGTTACATAATCATCTTCATACACTTTATATATAATTTCTTCTTCATTTGCTAATTTACAACCTAAACATTCCATCATTCTTCCCCCTCTGCCAAAAACATAAAAACGTGAGCGCCCTATTCTCACGTTTTTATGTTTCACTTTACTAATTCAATTGTTTCTGTAACTTTTATACTATCCTTTACAGATTGAACAATTGTGCAATTTTTCACCGCAAGTTGCAGTGCCTTGTCTAATTGTTCTTCTGTAATGTTTTGCGCTTTAATTTTATAGTGCAAATGAACACTTTCAACTGGTTTTGATAAAGCTTCACTTCTACCAATTTCAGTTTCAATTGTAAACGTATCGTATGTAATACGTTTCTTTTCTAAAATTGTTTGAAAGACAATTGCACTACATCCTGCGATAGAAGAAATGAGTAATTGTAACGGTGAATACCCATTTTCTTTTCCAATCGCTAATGGACCATACGATAAATCTGCCTCTATATCATCATGCTTAATTTTTATTTTCATACTTCGCTTCCATCTCCACTTTCATCGGCTTCTTCCGTTTCTTACTCATATAATAATATATATAGCAGAAAATGATAAATGGAATACCACAATATAACGCCATTCGTTGTTCTGGAATAAACGCTAGACTAATAACAACGATGCTATTTGTAATTAAAGCTAAAATTGGAACAAGCGGGTATAGTGGTGTTCTATACTTTAAGTCCTCTAATTTTCCTCCGCCTTTTAAATACTGACTTCTAAAGCGAAGTTGTGATAAAGCAATAATGATCCAACTTGAAACAGCCGATAAACCAGCTATAGATAATAAGTACATATATACTGTATCTTCTGCAAGGAAACTTGTTAATAAAGATAACGCCGCTACAGCAATCGTTACGACTAACGCTGTAATCGGAATACCACGTTTATTTACTTTCTTGAAAGAAGTTGGTGCCATTCCTTCATTTGCAAGTGACCATAGTATACGCGTTGCTGCATATAACCCTGAGTTCGCTACAGATAGAAGAGCTGTAATAATAACGAAGTTCATAATATCAGCTGCATATGGAATACCGATTTTATCAAATACAACTACGAATGGGCTTTCAATTATCCCTGCTTCTTTCCAAGAAATTAACCCTACTAAAATTGTCATTGTTAAAATGAAGAATAACATAATGCGCCATACTGTATTACGAATCGCACGTGGAATTGTTTTTTCAGGATTCTGACTCTCTCCTGCTGCAATCCCGATTAACTCTGTTCCTTGGAAGGAAAAGTTAACTGTAATCATCGTAAGAAGCACTGCAGCTAGTCCATTTGGGAATAGCCCACCATCACTTACAAAGTTAGAGAAAAGAGGCGCTGCTTCTTTTCCATCGTATGGTAAGAATCCTAGTAATGCGCTACCACCAAGTAGAATGAATGCAATAATTGTAACTACTTTAATACTAGAGAACCAAAACTCTAATTCAGCATAACTCTTCGCTGATATTGCATTTGAAGCATATAAAATAACTCCGAATACGAGACACCATACCCAAACATCAACATTCGGAAACCATCTTTTCATCATTAAACCGATCGATGTTAATTCTAATCCTACCGTTACTGCCCATCCAATCCAGTATAGCCAACCGATCATAAATCCAGTTCCTGGTCCAATAAACTTCGTCGCATACTTTTGGAAAGATCCTGAAACTGGCATTGCTACCGTTAGCTCTCCAAGACAAAGCATTGTTAAATACATAATAAATCCGCCCACTAAATATGAAAGGATGGCTCCCCCTGGTCCAGCCTGATTAATGGTGTAACCTGAACCTAGAAAAAAACCAGTTCCGATTACACCACCTAGTGCGATCATAAATAAATGTCTACTCTTCATCGTACGATGTAATTGCTCATTCGTTGTTTGCTGCATCTTAATCCTCCCCCTACAAGTACCCCTATCTCTTTTTAAAATTTTCTGATAATAAAAATATACACGAAAGCGATTACAATTTCTATATAAAATTAAAACTTTTCTGATAAAACAATATAAAAATTCAACTATTAAGAGCTCACGATACTAATTTGAGGCAAAAAAGGATTTATAAGGAAAAAACTCTTACATTTTTTGTAAGAGTTAACGTATTTCTAATCTTCTAGATAAAATTGATAAACCGTAGTTTACAACAAAATACATACAAGCTACTACTATAAACGTTGGAATCATATAATTTACATTCTGCCCGCTAATAATTTGAGCATTATGCATAAGCTCTGGCAGTGATATACCAACTGCTAATGATGTATCTTTCAGCAATGAAATAAACTGACTGACAAGCGGCGGGACCATTCTTCTTAATGCTTGTGGTAAAATGATATGCCACAGTGCTTGAACATACGTTAATCCTGAAGATCTTGCGGCCTCAATCTGTCCTTTTTCAATCGATAATAAACCACTTCGAACAATTTCAGATATCATTGCTGCTTCAAATATTGTTAAAGCAACAATTACAGCTGTTATAATCTCTAATTTCAAGCCTGCTTCTGGAAGCGCAAAATATGTGAAAAATATAATTAAAAGTAGTGGTAAGTTTCGAATCACTTCAACGATAATTCCTAATACTTGTGAGACGACAGGTATTTTCATGTAGCGCAATATCCCTATTACACTACCAATAATAAAGCTAAGTACAATTGCTACGAGCGCTACCTCTAACGTTATGAGTAATCCTTTTAATAAAAAGAGGATATGATCACCTGTTATCGCTCCTTTAAAATCCATTTATACCGCCTCCTTTGCCAAGCGTTTTTCTAAATAACGCACTAGCATACTTAGCGGTATTGTTAATACTAAATAAAACATCCCGACAAATATATATACATCAAACGTAACGAACGTCTTCGTTGAAATTAAGTCTCCTTGATACATTAAATCCGTTCCAGCAATAATTCCGAGTATTGAAGAGTTTTTTACTAAATTGAGAAATTGATTTCCTAGAGGAGGAATGACGATTTTCATCGCTTGAGGTAAGACGACATGATACATCGCTTGCGTATAAGTTAATCCTGAAGAACGTGCTGCTTCCATTTGACCTTTCGCGACTGATAAAATACCAGCACGAATTACTTCCGCAATAAAAGCCGCTGTATAAACTGTAAGCGCAACTGTCCCTGCTACAAAACCGTTGAAAGTAATTCCTATTACAGGCAAAGCAAAATAGAAAATGAATGCAATTAATACGAGTGGAATATTTCTAACAAACTCTACATAGGCAGAGCCAATCCAATTCAAAATACGAATAGGTGAAATTCGCATCACTGCCATAACAATTCCTAAAACAAAACTTCCTATTAGCGCAACTACACTAGACATAACCGTATATTTAAATCCTTCTAAATACATATCAATGTTATTCGTTAATATAGAAATATCAGGCACATATTCTCCCCTCTTTCTTTACAAGAAGAGGATGAGTACTCTCATCCTCTCACTCTTACTATTTATCACGAGAAATAAAGTTTCATTTTACTTCTCTTGTTTTTGACCAATCCATTTTTCATACAATTTATCGTATTCTCCATTCGCTTTCATATCTTTTAATAAACTATTAATCTCTTTCGTTAAATCGTCTGCACCTTTTTGTACTGCAATTCCATACGGTTCATCCGTGAAAATTTTCCCTACAACTTCATAATTAGAATCTTGTTTTGCCATTCCGTAAAGAATCGCATTATCTGTAGTTAAAACATCGCCTTTCCCTGCTTTTAACGCTGTAAATGCCTCACTGTAATTTTCAAATTCTAATACAGTCGATTCTGGTGATTTTTGACGAATATTATTTGTAGACGTTGAACCTTTTACCGCTAACACTTTCACACCCTTTTTCACATCATCAATACTTTTAATATCGCTTCCTTTTTTCACAAGTAACGATTGCCCTGCTTTAAAATATACATCTGAAAAATCTACTTCTTTTTTACGCTCTTCTGTAATTGTCATTGTCGCGATAATTGCATCAATATCACCATTTTTCAGTAGTGGAATACGCGTTTTAGACGTTACTTCTTTTAATTCTAATTTCTTTTCATCTCCAAGGATTTTTTTCGCAAGCGCCTTTGCGATATCAACATCAAACCCTTCTACCTGTCCTGTCGAAGGATTTTTCAAGCCAAATAAGTTCGTATCATTCTTCACCCCAACTACTAGTTTCCCGCGCTTTTTAATTTGCTCAACAGCCCCGTCTTGCTTCGTATTCGTTTCTTTCGCCTCATCTTTTTTACTTCCGCACCCGGCAACGACAAGTACGAATAAACATGAGAATACGATTAAGGTAAACAACTTTTTCATTTTAAGCATAAAATTCCTCCTTTAATGATTTAACACTCTTCTTAAAAATAGACGCGCTCTTTCCTGTTCAGGATTTGCAAAAAATTGTGTTGGTGTCGTATCTTCAATAATTTGACCATCATCCATAAATAAGATCCGATCTGCTACTTCTCGCGCAAATCCCATTTCATGCGTGACAACGACCATTGTCATTCCTTCTTTAGCTAGTGTTTTCATAACATCAAGTACTTCCCCAATCATCTCCGGATCAAGAGCAGAGGTAGGCTCATCGAATAGCATAATTTTCGGTTGCATCGCGAGCCCTCTAGCGATCGCTACCCTTTGCTGTTGACCTCCGGATAATTGATGAGGATATACACCTGCCTTCTCCGGGATTCCTACTTTCTCTAAATAAACCATCGCTGTTTTTTCTGCTTCTTCTTTTGAAGTTTTATTTACTTTAATTGGTGCTAGTGTAATATTTTGCAGAACTGTTTTATGTGGGTATAAGTAAAAATGCTGGAAGACCATACCAATATTTCGGCGTAATTCATTCATATCTGTTTTTTTATTGTGTACGTCTGTATTTTGTACGATTAACTCTCCATCAGTAATCGCCTCTAACTGATTTATACACCGAAGCAATGTACTTTTTCCTGATCCTGAAGGACCAACAACTACTACCACTTCACCTTTTTTCACTTGCATATTAATATTCTTCAAAACTTGGAAGTTACCATAATATTTATTTACATTACGAAACTCTATCACCATACTCCCCCCTCCCCTAAACAAAGCATGTACATTCTTTTTATATTCAAAAATAGGCAAAAAAATAACTTTCATCTTCATTTTGTCCATAAAAAAGAGCAAAGGGATCTCCCTTTGCTCCTTCATTTCTATTCTCTTAAGATACTTCTTCTTTCTTGTCTTTCCCGTATTCATGCTCCCAGAAATCAGCATTTTTAATTCCTAGTTTCTGCGGATCGAACACTGGATCTTTTCCTTCTTTTTTCTGCTTTTCATAATCCTTTAATGCGATCAATGCCGGTTTTTGTAATAATAGAATCGCAATAATGTTAACCCATGCCATAATTCCTACACCAATATCCCCTAAAGCCCATGCTGTTTCTGCTGTTTTTACACAACCGTAGAATACAACTCCTAAGAATACAAACTTTAGTACGATAGACATCCAAGGACGGTCTTTATCACGATTTAAGTAAGCTATATTCGTTTCTGCAATGTAGTAATAAGCCATAATTGTTGTAAATGCGAAGAATAGTAAAGAGATTGCTACGAAACCGTTTCCAAATCCAGGGAAAACAGATTCTACTGCTGCCTGTGTATAACCAGGACCTGGCTGTGCACCATTTAATTTATTGACGATAAAGTTTTTTCCGCTTGCATCAAATACGTTATACATGCCTGTAATAATCATCATAAATGCTGTTGCTGAACAAACAAATAATGTATCAATGTAAACGGAAAATGCTTGTACTAACCCTTGTTTAGCTGGATGCGATACTTCAGCAGCAGCTGCTGCATGGGCCCCAGTTCCTTGCCCTGCTTCGTTTGAATAAATACCACGTTTTACACCCCAAGAAATTGCTAAACCAATAATCCCGCCAAAAGCTGCTTCTAATGCAAATGCACTTTTTAAAATTAACATGAAAGCGTCTGGTAGTTTTTCGATATTCATACCTACAATTACACAAGCTACTAAAATATAGCCAAGCGCCATAAACGGTACTACAACTTGCGCTACGTTAACAATTCGCTTAACTCCACCAAAAATAATAAGTGCTAATGCCGCTACTAATACCGCCCCGGATACAGAAGTATTAATACCAAAAGCTGTTTCTAGACTTACAGCAATACTATTCGCTTGAACACCTGGAAGCAGCATTCCTGTTGCAAGAATTGTCGCTGCGACGAACACTAATGCGTACCATTTAACACCTAGTCCTTTTTCAATGTAATAAGCAGGACCACCGCGGAATTGCCCTTGATGCTTCGTCTTATATATTTGTGCAAGCGTCGATTCTACATATGCAGAACCAGCTCCTAGAAAGGCTACCGCCCACATCCAAAATACAGCGCCTGGACCACCAAAGGCAACAGCCGTTGCAACACCGGCAATATTTCCGGTTCCAACGCGCCCTGATAACGAAAGTGCTAACGCTTGGAACGAAGAAACACCCGCATCAGACTTTTCTCCCTTAAATGTAAGCTTCACCATTTCCCCTACATGTCTTACTTGTAAAAACCTTGTTCGAATGGAAAAATATAGACCTACTCCTAAACATAAATAGACAAGTGCTGGACTCCAAACAATATTATTTATCCAACTTACGATAGCTTCCAACTTTCCCCCTCCTCCTTTATAAAGAATATTCAGAATATATATAAAATTATAAGTGTATACCGAATCTATAACAATATTATTTTAATAAAGTAAACATATTTTTGTATAAAAAAACAAAGTATATATTTATTTTATATACTTTGTTCCCTTATATCTGTATTATATATTCACTATTGCCTCTTGCTTTATAATTCTTTCATACAACTCATCTGATAACTTTTGAAAATCCTTTGGCATATCTTTCCCTTTAAACTTCTTTTGAAGCGTACCGTATAAACCAATATCACGTAGACGCAAAAATAACGGTAACGATTCATACCAACTATCCGCCAGTCTGTGCTCATATTCATAACCTTTTCGTAACACTTGTAACTGTTTGCAAGCAAATTCTTTCCTCTCTTCTGTAGTCCACGGTGTAAAAAGAACAGAGTAATAAAGAACCATTGCCAAATCATGAATGAAGTAATTATAGGCAGCGTCATCAAAATCAAAGATTGTTAGCCCTTTTCCATCATAATGAAAATTACCTGGATGAATATCGCCATGCATAAGGCCAAACGTTTCTCTTTCAATTGGAAGAGCCTTTATTTCATCCATTAATACAGTGGCAATCCCTTTCACCTTCTCATCTTCTAATCCATTAACAATGCTACTTTCATCCTCTTCCCACGTATCACGGTAGTCTGTTTTAGGATAATCCATTGTAAGGCGGTGCAGTTGTCCAATCGCTTTTCCCCACGCTTCAAAGTAAGCATCTCCCCAATAAGGCGATTCTTCTCCTTTTACTTGCTCACCTTTTGCATATGTAAATAAAGACGCGAAAAAGAAAGTGCCATCTTCCGCTCCAATTTCTTCTACAAGATTTTGAGATATTGAATTAAGAGGTCCCGCCACTTTCGCCCCATGCTCCGCAACATACCGTAAAAAATCTAGTTCGGCCTCTACCTCTTTTTTAGAACGATGAGAAGAATGAGTTAAGCGTAATACGTAATCTTCATTATTTTTACCCTTCGCCTTAAAAATATAATTTTCAAAATCACCAAGTGGCTTTTCTTCCACCGTTACATGATATGCCTTTGCTGCTCTTGCTAAAATTTCATTCGTAAAAACACGTTCTACCGCTATTTCCATTTGTATCCCTCCTATATATCTTCTTAATTCGACATAAATGTAAGAAGTACTGCTATGAAATTAAATAGTGCGTGTGCAATCATAGCCGATAAAATAGAATTTGTTTTTTCATATAACCACGCGAATACTACACCGCTTAAAAAATTCACCGGTAATGTGTTATATGTTGGAATATGAACAACGGTAAATATTATTGAACTTATAATCACCCCGCCCCATATGCCATATCTATCACGAAAAAACGTATAAAAAACACCTCGATATAAAATTTCTTCATAGATTGGTGATATAACTGCTGCTCCAATTACCGCGATACAGAACGCATATATTGATTTATCATTTTGGATCGTCTCCGTTTTACTATTTTCAAAAGAAATCCCCAGTTTCTCCATTATCATTAATACACCAATACTAACTACAATCAAAGAAATAACCGCTACAAATGTCCACAATAAATCTTTCCATGAAAGCTTCCGAATTCCAATATCTTTCCACGACAGTTTATATCTTTTTATGCAAAAAAGATAAACTACAAACGTAAATATCACTGCCATTATAAGTCCCATTAATACTCCAGCATATAATGAGTTCCCTAGTATTTTTAAAGCATAATCAAAAAAAAGAGATTCAATCATTACTGGTACAATCAGAAATACGAAAACAAATAAATATAAAATTTCTTTCCATCCCCACATACATTTTAAAGTCATCTACACCATCCCCCTATATCCTATTTTCTTTAGTATAAAAGATGACGTAACGTAACTTTCAAGCTACTTTTTTTCAAATAATCTAAGCATAATTTTCTCACAAAATAAAAAAAGGTTGATTCACTCAATCAACCTTTACACTATTAAAAATTCTATTCTTCAATTCCTCATCAATTCATTCTCATATATAATATTTATCTTTATTTCTCTTCACCTTTTGTCTGCATTGAGTTGAAGGTCCAATTTAACTTCAATGAATCTCCTTGAAATACATTTTGCTCTTCATCGTTATCTACAAATGTGAACATTACGTAGAAAGTATCATCATCACCAGGAGCAAGTCCATTTCCTTCTCGGTCTACAACACCTTTTTGTACAAGATCAGGAATACTTCCGTTTTGCGTAGCTACCTTTAATTCAGATAATGTAGTAGACCAAATTGGAACCTCATTTTTATCCAAATTCCACAAGAAATCAACACGGATATGATCACCAAAATCAGCATTTCCATTATCTCCTTTAGCATCGATTACACTGTAATCTGTCAGAAGTTTCACATCCCCTATTGCTAAGGTTCCTTTGTTTACTAATTGAAAACCACGTTCCATTTCATCACCTGGTTTAATATTGTCGACATTAATAACAACTTCAGGATTAACACTCAAATCTAAAGTACCCGCTGCAAACGTGTTTTGTGATACTTCCTTATCACTAAAATACGCATATGTTCCCCCGCTAATTAAAGATAAGCCAAGCGCTGCAGTTACAACACCCATACCAAGTTTTTTCTTAATACTCATTTCACAAGTCCCCCTATTTTTAAAGTTTAAACTACAAACCTTATTTCCATCCCACAAACAATAATAATTAAGCAACTACCTTGTCCCACAACGAAAGCGAACTAACTTTAAACTAGTTACTTCATGTACCCAAGCGATTATTACCTTTAAAATAACCAGTAATGTTACCGTAAATCATTACCGGTTATTTGTTAGCCAATCTCATTTAATTTTATATTCATTGTCCTATTGCTTTATTTACTCTAGAAGTTTGTCCACTTATTTTTTTGGTTCTAAACCAATAGAGCGTAAGATTTTATCTAACGTCACTGGCCCTACATTTTCTTTCGGCTTCTGATTTTCTTTAGCATCTCGACCCTTTTTCAAGAAATTCTTCTCGATAAAACGAATATCTGTTTCATTTACAACACCATCTTGATTGACATCTCCATCTTTTGTAGCCACTTTTCCTTTTTCATATGAAAGAGCTGCTATTCTAGCATCTTGAATATCCACCATTTTATCGCCGTTTACATCACCTGCAAGGTTGTCATCCATATCGGCTCTAAAGTTTTGTCCCACTAATTCTCCATCTTGCATTTTCCCTATTTTTGTAGTTAATTTACTATTTAAATGACCCGGCATTTCTACGAAAATATCATATTCTTTATCGCTTACAGGAACACTATGAATTTCAAATTGCCCATTATCATTAATCGTTCCTGTATATTTCTTTCCATCCTTGCCAACTGCGTACACTTTTGCTCCTAGTTTTGTGTAATCATTCTTACCTAAATACCCCTCTTCATTCAAGAAAGCTTCCGGACCAATATATCCTGTAACTGTTGAATGTTTCGAAACAATAGCAAAAGACTTATCTTTAAACACAGGAATCTCAATGCCGTCTGATGCACCAGCTTTTGTATAAGAAAACTTATCCGCTCCAAATGCAATTAAATCATTAAAATATTCATCGCTAGTCATTTCGAATGTAACATCTAAAAATGGTGTATCTCCATCTAATCCTTTAAATTCTTTTCCTTCCAATGATGCGCCAACTTTCACCTTGTTTTCCCAAGATCCTTCTTCACTTATCTTCGGATCTTCTAATTTAAGGTTCAGTCCATGTTGTTTTACATATTCCGTAAGTGCTGGATTGGGTTTCACATCTGTAAATTTAAATAGCTGCTTGTAATAAGGAATTTCAAATGTACCTGACATAAGTTGTTTTACATTATTGAGATTTAAAGTTAACGTAATTTTTTCTCCTAATTTTATTTTATCTTTGTCATAACTTGGAACAGAGTATTCTGTCCCTTCTTTTACAAAGACGTAATCTTTATATCCAGTTGCCATATTCCCTGCAGTTGCGAGGTCATATCCAAATAATTTTAAATTTAACGGTTCATTTATTTCTTCTGGAAGTACTCCAAATTTAAAGTCACCATTGGCCTGAATTGTATTCAGCCAACCTGATGGAAAGGCCGAGTTCTGATAATATACAATTTGATTAGCTTTTTGGTCATACTGCAGGCCTTTTGCCTTTAATGCATCCACTGTAGAATCATAAACATTACCATGCACCCATAATGCCCGCTGGCCATCTTCTTCTTTGAACATAGAATCATTTACTTCATGAATACCAGGTTGTACATCCGTAAATTTCATTTCAGGTATGACATTATCAATGATAATGCTATCGCCTTTTGTATAAGATTTCCCTTCTTTATCATATCCAACGAAGTTCAATTCGTAATCTCCATCAGGCAACATAACAGGTTTATCCCCAATTGGATGGGCAGGATCTCCTGTGAACGGAAATACATATCCTCCCATACCAGAAAACATCATATATTCAACATTCGGTGTTAGACTACTTGCATTAAGTGTACCAACGATTCCTAATGCCTTTCCTGTTTTTCGATCCTTCACAACCGCATCAATAGTTTCAAGAGGGCTATTCAATTTAAATGCCAACGGCGAACTTGGTCTTTCCATAAATGGATGGAATTTTGATGCATCTGTTGCCATTGCGTCTCTCAGCAAATCTACAGACTCAATCCCTTTTTCTGTGAATTTAACTGCAAACGGTACTCGATATACTTCTTTTTCATTGTTTTTATTTGAAATATGAATATACCCCTCATACCTACCGAATTCTGCGTTTTCTGGAATGATAATTTCAGGGCTAATTTCCCCTGATGTACCAGAAGCCACTTTAATAGAATCTTGTACGTTCAGCTTCACACCATTCTTTACTGCATCCTGCACACCTACACTTGTTGGTGAAAACTCTACTTCTAATTTGAACTCTTTTCCATCTGTTTTACTGTTGTTCTTAATTAAGACTTTTCGACTATCTTTAATTGGTCCATTTCCTAATTGGTTTTTATACCCGAATGCAATTGAACCTGTTTTTTCTTCGATTTCTACTTCTTCATCATTTACAACGTTTGATGTTTTATCGATAACCTCGATAGATGCGTCTGCATGAACTGCACGATACGCATCAATTCGGCCTGATCCCACCTCAAATACAGAGCGCTCTTCTTTTAAGTCAACTGCAGTATTCATAAGCGCTTCTTTTACTTCAAACGGACTATAGTTTGGATGTTCTTGCAAAATGAGTGCTGCCACCCCCGCTGTATGAGGAGTTGCCATAGATGTACCTGACATACGTCCATACGCTACCGGATAATTTTCTCCATCCTTTGGATCGTTAATATATTCAGGAACAGTAGAGAAAATAGACACACCTGGCGCTACAATGTCCGGCTTAATATCATCTGTTTTAGTTGCAGGACCACGAGAGCTAAAATCGGCTAAATGATCTCCCTCTGTTTTTATATTACTAATTTCTCCAAACGCTAAAGACACATCTCCTTGTGCAGCTTTTACTTGTAATTTCTCACCATCTACTTTCGCTAAGCGGAACGATGGAATAGATGACGTACTTTCTCCAAGATAACTTGTGATTTCACCATCAACATTGTTATATACAATTACGGCCTTTGCACCTGCTTCTTTCGCATTCTTAATCTTTTCATCAAATGTAATCTCACCGCGTTGGATGAGCGCTAATTTTCCTTTTACGTCTTTCCCCTTAAAATCATCTAATTTCCCAAGTCCTGCATATACAACCGATAAGGATTGACCTTTTAAGTCTTCAAGCTTATCAGTAAAGCTCTTTCCAAGTAGCATCATCTTATCGACATGTAAATCACCTGCATCGGCAGAAAATGTCGGGATAGACATCGCAGCATCACTTGCTCCAACTGTAATTGGAAGTGCCGCCGCACTAGGTGATCCAATAGTACCTTCTCCAGGACCACTATTACCTGCCGCTACTACTGTAACAACACCAGCTAACATGGCATTGTTCACTGCCACAGAAGTTGGATATAAAGGATCATTAATAGCTGCACCTAATGATAAATTGATAACATCCATATCGTCTTTCACTGCTTTATCAATCGCAGCAAGAATACCGCTTGTTTGTCCACTTCCATATGGTCCTAATACACGATATGAATATAAATCTACATCTGGAGCGACTCCCTTAACCGCATAATCCACATTATTCTTTTTGTCTGCAGCAATTGTCCCAGCTACATGAGTGCCATGGGATGTATAATATGCACTTCCATCATAAATTTCAGGATATCCTCCAGAATTTTGCCAATCCTTATACGTTGTCTCCATTGGATCAGCATCATTATTAACAAAGTCCCATCCTTTTATTGAGTTCGGATCTATTTTGCTTGGATCTTCACCTTGCTTTGCACGATATCCTTTATATGCATCTTTCAAATCCGGGTGGTTGTAATCAATACCTGTGTCCAGTACACCTACCTTAATTCCTTTACCTGTTATTTTTTCATCATGCAGCTTGTCCACACCAATTTGCGGTACACTATCTGCCATTTTGGGTTCAGCAGCAGTCTTAGCTGTTTCTTTCGGCAAATCAATTTTGACCTCACTATCTTCCCATACGCGCTTAACAATACCAGTGCGAACTAAGTCTTCAATCATATTCGCAGGTAACGAAATCGCTACACCATTAAAAGCATTCTTATATTCTCTTGTTATTTTGGCAGATTTAAAATTCGTCCCTTTATCTTTATTCTTTTGAAGCTGTTCAAACTCTGATTTAAATTCTTTATGAGATGCTTCTACCTTTTGTTCCGCAGTTGAAAGAGCTATTTTTTTCCCTTTAGCTGCTTGTTTTAACATCTCGATTTTGCTAGGTGCTTGCTTAAACTCTACAATCACATTCACATTATCAGGACTTGCTGTATTGATGCCTGGTGAAATAACAAAACCTGGTTTTGTATTTAACGTTTTTAAGGCATTACGTTGTTCCTTTGTAAGACCTTTCAATATAGCGTTTGCATCATCAATCCCAGTTAAAGTAGTTGTATTTACCTCTTCTGCCAATACGTTATATGGAATTCCTTGAGACATTAACATACCAACAGTTAGCGTTCCAATAAGTATTTTTCCGAATTTCCCCTTCTTCATAGCGCATCTCCTTATTATTAAATTTATTTTTCTAAAATAAATCCTCTGAGCTCCTATTTAGCATTGGCAATTCTATCAACCTTGAATCTATTTAAAATAATCGAGAATCTCCAACACTACTACCGCCATCCCCACACTTCTAATCTTCTTTCTATAAAAGCCCCCATAAATTGTTTCCAACTACAATGATTTACAACATGAATTATTAGTAGCGTTAAGCAATAATTCTATTTTTATTATTTCACATTTTGATTTTTCTGAATATTGAACAAAAGGAGTAATTTTTTTCTAATGATTCTATGCCCAAATAGTACAAAAGAACTACCTTGCCCTTTATTCTTTGTAATATAGAATAAAGAAACACGATAGTTCTTTTAAACATCTCTTATTTAATCCAACGGAACCAATTGATTTCGAACAGCATAAATCACCGCTTGCGATCGACTTTTTACATTTAGTTTTTTAAAAATTTTATTGATGTGAATTTTAACTGTTTTATCACTAATATATAGAGCTTCAGCAATTTCTTTATTACTAAGTCCTTTTACTAATTCAAAAAGAATTTCCTTTTCACGTTCCGTCAGTTCATTTTCATTTGATTCTAATTTCATTTTTTGCTGATGATATGTAATTAATTTTTTAGTCATACGCGGATGAATAACTGAATCGCCTCGATATAACATTCGAATTGCTGCTATTACCTGCTCCGATGATGAATCCTTCAATAAATAACCATCAGCACCAGCCTGGAGTGCATCCATTAAATACTCATCATGTTCATACATTGTAAACACAAGCACTCGGCAATTTGGATAATTTTTTTTTACTAACTCTGTGGCTTCAATCCCATTTTTCCCTGGAAGATTAATATCCATCAAAATACAATCTGGTCTGCATTCTTCTACTTTTCCCAATACTCCGTCCCCAGAGCTAGCTTCTCCAACCACTTTCATATCAGATTCATCCTCTAGTATGCTCCGAATTGCGTCTCGTAAAAAAGCATGATCATCCACTACTAATATTTTAATCATTTTACGCACCCCTTGTTTGTGAATCTGGAATTAATAGTGTAATTTCTGTCCCTTTCCCTACAGAACTATCAATCTGTAAAGTAGCCCCTAATTGTTCAGCTTGTTCATTCATATGTAATATACCATAATGTGGCTCATTCTTCGTTTTAACCATAGACTCAAATAGTGAAAAGCCGACTCCATTATCCTTAACCCTTAAAAGCACGTGCTCACTTTGATAGCTAAGTAAAACATCAGTCTTTTCTGCTTGTGCATGTTTTACAATGTTTTGCAAACTCTCTTGTAATGTATCAAAAATAACTCTTTCTTTTGAAAAGCTGAGTGCACGTGCATGACCTCTTTCATGATATGTAATATCTAGTTCATATTCTTGTTTTAAAGATTTTATTTTACTTGCTATCGCCTGCTTAAGCCCTAATTGTTGTGTCGGATATGGTTTTAAAGCATAAATAGAATAACGAACTTCTCCTAGGCTTCTTCTTAAATCTTTTATACTTTTCTCTACTATTTGCTGCATATCTATTGGTTTATCACGGTATTTTTTCTGCGCGGATTCTAGTTGGTATATCACCCCGGCCAATGTTTGTGCAATACCATCGTGAATTTCGCGTGCGATTCTATTTCTTTCTTCTAAAATCATTCTTTTTTCCTGTTCAGAAATCAATATTCTTGTTTTAACTACGTTAGCTAATTGGTTAGAAAACGTAGCTAACGACTGTACATCTTCCGGAAAAAAACCCGCAGTTCTACTTTTCCCTGCAACAAACATTCCGACTAGTTCATCATTTACAATAAGAGGAAAATATACAAGCGAGCGTATGACGCTATCAAATATTTCATCTCCAGGAGCCGTACCAGTTTTCCAATCATGAAACACAAGATTTTTAGAGATTCCCTCAAACGCCTTGGATATTTCTGAATGATCAGAAATATCCAGACGAACTTTCCCATCTTTTAATAGAAGATTCCAGTTCCCATCATCTTTTGTCCATATTACATATGCTTGTATGCCAAAAAAGCCTTTAAGCGCTTGTTTAATATGTTTCAAGTTTCCTCCGGTTAGTCCACGACTAATTTCTGTCGTAATAAGAAACAGCTCATATAATCGTTCCTTCTCCATCCTTATCCGTACAGAAAAAGAACTAATAACTGAAATTGCTACAAGTGGAAAAAAGAAAAACAGTACTGTAATCTCGTTTATTTCCACACTATATGTACTAATTAATACATGCATCAGGGCCGCATAAGAGAAACCAAAAGTTTCGCAAAGAAATACCGTTACAGTTTTTGTATACCACTGATAGATTGAATATGGCTGCGGAAGAATTATCATTAACAAATCGTAAAAGCGGTTGTTGAAGAAGCCAAAAAACACGCAAAATAACAACAAAGATATTAAATTTTCATATAGAACTGACATATCTATCTTGTTAATTAATAAAGACATACATTTATTTGAAAACCATTTGGCCAAGATCAAACTAAGTGCATGCTGAGTACTATTAAATAACATTCTTTGTATCGGTGAACGACGATGCAGGTGAATAATTAGCGTTACGAGTACAATAGCAATAATAGTCATATGGATTCCAAACTGCCAACTCATAGCGTAAATTATCGGAAAGGTAAGCGAGCTAGTTCCTCTCCAAAATCGTACAGGAAAATACTCTGCAATCCCCATAAATATTAATAACAATATTAATATCGTTGGATAAGAAGGGATTTTAATATCAAGTAAAGATATGGTTATAGTAATCAAGCCAAGAAAAGAAATAAAATAAAGATAAGAACTAGCAATCTTTTCTCTCATAAAGATAGAATTTACATCCTTCAAAACAACCCCTTCTTTCTTTATAAAACTTCATTTTCTCTATTATCCAACAAAAAACCGGCACTGGCAAAATGGAAAAACCTCCACTAGCCAATCACCGGCTGTGTACTACACCTAAAAAGGCAAGACACAATATTAGTATAAATCGATTCTCATAAATTTCCTATTCATCAAACGATGTAATTATGCATACCGCTAGGCTTATCCTCTATAGTACAAAAGATATATATTAATATCGCTAATCTAATATACGCTTTCTTTCCATCCCCCTATATCCTATTTTCTTTAGTATAAAAGATGACGTAACGTAACTTTCAAGCTACTTTTTTAAAAAGAATATAAGCATAATTTTTTCATAAAAAGCAAAAATTAACAGTGATAATTCAATTCTAAAAGGGTGGGCCTTATGACAGAGCAAAGCAATAACCAACAAAAAAATAAAACGAAGCATATGTTTCCATCACTTTCGGAAAATGTTAATTACATTGAAAATAAGCTCTGCCATTCTGATGATATAAAAAAATTAGATGTTCCTTTTCAAAATGGAAAAGGAACAATCTTATATATCGAATCTTTAGCAGACCCAAATTTAATTCATCAATTAGCTCTTGAACCATTATTAACTCGATCTGATTTGTCTTTAGAAAAAGCTTTTTCTACATTGAATATGAAAAAAGAAACAAATTTAAATTATGGTGTGCAACTTTTATTACAAGGTAAATCTTTATATTTCCATGAGCATGTCGAGAGCTTTTGTATTTTTGAAACGGCTTTATCTTTAAAAAGAGATATAACAGAGCCTGATAATGAAGGGGTTGTACGTGGACCACATTCTGGTTTTGTTGAAGATTTAGTTACGAATTTAGCTTCCGTACGGAAACTAATTAAGAGTCCAAATTTAGTCGTTAAATATTTTATCCTTGGTGAAGAGATGCACACGAAAATAGCAATTGTTTATATGCAAAATATAGCTAATGACGATCTCGTTGCAGAAGTAAAAAGAAGATTAGAAATGATTAAGACAGACGCACTCATGCCACCAGGCTACATACAGGAATTTATAGAAGATACATCTTTCTCACCATTCCCGCAGCAATTAAATACAGAGCGCCCAGATAGAACCGCCGCTAATTTAATGGAGGGACGAGTCGCTATCTTATCTGATGGAGATCCAACAGCACTTATCGTTCCCGTCACATTATTTGCTTTTTATCAATCACCTGATGACTATAATAATCGCTGGATTGTCGGTTCTTTCGTGCGAATGATTCGCTTAGTAAGTTTTTTAATTGCCTTTCTCTTACCAGCTATATATATTGCAACCGTCGCTTTTCATCCTGATGTGTTGCCGCTCGAACTCGTTTATACAATTAAGGCTTCATTAGAGAAAGTACCGCTCCCTCCTATTTTTGAAGCTCTCTTAATGGAGTTGATTTTCGAATTATTACGAGAAGCCGGTATTCGTCTACCAAGCCGAGTTGGACAAACAATCGGTATTGTAGGTGGTTTAGTAATTGGTGATGCGATCGTAAAAGCCGGACTCGTTTCTTATACAATGATTATCGTTGTAGCTTTAACTGCAATCTCATCTTTTCTTGTTCCATCAAACGATATGAGTTCAGCAGTTCGGATTCTTCGTTTTCCATTAATGCTTCTTGCTGCCATATTCGGATATGTAGGAATATCATTCGGTCTAATTATAACTTTCGTTCATTTATGTCAGCTACATTCATTTCATACACCATATCTTTCTCCTGTTGCCCCGATGCGGATAAAAGATATGAAAGATTCTTTTGTAAGGCTACCAATTTGGTCATTTTGGGAACGGCCACATGATCCAAAACCGAAAAAAATGCAGCGCCAACATGTAACGAGAGAGGATGAGAACGGTGACAAACACGCAAAGTAAAATTTCACTTGCTCAATTTACCTTTTTCGTTATTCAATGCCAAATTGGAGTTGGTATCCTTTCTCTCCCAAACCGTCTTCACCCAATAGCGAAAGGTGGTGGGTGGATTTCCGCTCTCATCGCTGGGCTTGCGATTCAACTTATTATTTTACTTATGTGGCTTTTCTTAAAACGATTTCCTGATGCTGATATGTATGAAAGTGTTTGTATGCTATTTGGTAATAAGTTTGGAAAACTGTTAGGTTTTGCTTATGTTTTTTATTTTACCCTTATCGGTATGACCGTTATGTTAAATGCTTGTAATGTCATTAAAGTATGGATTTTGCAAGCAACTCCTTGGTACGCAATTCTCTTACTATTTACAATAACTTGTTGCTATATAGCCTATAACACATTTAAAGTTATTGTACGATTTTATGTCATGGCTTCTATTCTCATTTTTCCAATGGCCCTTTTAATTGCACTAGGACTCACGCGAGCTGATTTTTCTTATATTTTTCCACTTACAGAAGCCGGATGGTGGAATATTATTCAAGGATCAAAAGAAACAATTACAGCCATGTATGGTTTTGAAATTATTCTTATTGCTTTCCCAAAAGTAAATGGGAGTCCTGTGGCAAAACTAAAGGCAATTTCTATCGCTAACGGATTTGTAACTCTTTTTTATACTTTTACTGTTTGGATTTGCTTTATCGTATTTAGTCCGAAACAAGTTGAACTTATTCCAGAGCCAGTTGCTTACTTACTACGCTCCTTGCATATCGGGATTATAGACCGGACTGATTTACTATTCATACCAATATGGATGATAACAGTTGTGGCTTCTATTGCTAGTTATTATTGTGCTGCTTCAATCGGAATTGGACATATATTCAATCTTGCTAATCATAAAAAAGCTGTTCCAATCGTTGGTATTATTGCTTTTAGTGTAGCCTTATTTATAGATACACCCGAAGAATTAAAAGTAATTGCAACTTTCACTGATAAGTTCACCTATATTTTCATCGTTGTCCTCCCTCTTTTATTTCTACTTTATTCAGTAATAAGAAATAAGAAAGGAGAACAGTATGTTCAAAAAAAAAGTTAAATTACTTTTTATATTATGTACTAGTTCATTCCTTTCTGGCTGTTGGGATCAAGAACCATTAAGAGAAGCCAGATTAGCTTATAGTATTGGATATGATATTACGGAAGAGAATAAACTTCAGCAAACGATTGAACTCGTAAAAAGTTCAAGTGGAGAACAATCTTCATTTGAAAATGAAATACATTCGGCAACCGGACATAACATAAGGGACACAAGCGATGCACTGAAAAAAAATGTAACTGGTAATATTCGATATTTTAAATATGGTGTTCAATTATTAGGAACAAAAATTCAAAAAAAGGGTATACTTCCCTATTTAGATGTCAGCTTTCGAGACCCAACAAATCCAACTGCTTTAGTAAAACTTATTTCAGTAGAGGGTGACACATCCGAGATACTCGAAAAAAAGAAAATAGGGAATTTACTGATTGGAGATTTCCTAAAGAAAAAAGTGAAAAGCTTAGAAGATATGAGTGTATTTCCAAAAGAAACTCTAGAAACAGCTGCTACAAAAATGTTAGATCCGGGTAAAGATTTCACCCTCCCTTCTATAAAAATAAAAGGAAAAGAAGTTATTACAAACGGGTTAGCTTTATTTGATAAAGATAAATTAACTGGACATTTACCCTTGAAACAAGCTGTTTTATTCGTGTTATTAACCGAAAAAATGGGAACAAGTGCCCGTATAACTCAAAAACTTACTAGTGATGAATCAGAGACGACATCTGACTATTTAACAATGGAAGTAAGCAATCGGAAATTAAAACGAGACTTAAAAATAACAACAGATAAAAAAGGGCATGTTTATGCTCACATTAAGCTCCAACTAAAAGTGATAGTACTTGAGGCTCCAAGAGATAATATTTACAAAATGGAAGAAAGGAAAAAATTAAATGAAAAATTATCTAAACAACTCACAAAAGAAGCAAAACAAATAACGAAAAAGCTACAAAAAGCAAATTGTGATGCTTTCGGTATTGGTAGAAATCTTATCGCTTATCATCCAGAGTTATGGAAGAAAAAAAATTGGAATAAAGATTATGCAAAAGTGAAATTTAAGCCCGAAGTAGAAGTAAGTATTTTATATAGTGGTGTCTTAAAATAAAAAGATTGTATGCCACTCAGGCATACAATCTTTTTATTTCGTATATCGATATACAATTGACTCATACGGTCTTAAGCTAAGACTTGTAATATCCCTACCTGAATCTTTATAATTTGATAATAATACTTCTTGCCTCATTCCCTCTAATTGGACATGAACTGGTGCAGAATACACTATTTCTTCACCATAGAAGTTATTTATAACAAGTAATACTTCATTATTTACAGTACGTGTATACGCCCAAATGCTAGGATGATTTCCATCTAAAATAGCATATTTCCCTTCTGTAAGGACATCGTATTTTTTTCTAAGTTCAATTAGCTTTTTATAATGATAAAATACAGATTCTCTATCTTCTAATGCCTTCTCTACGTTTATTTCTTTAAAATTTTCAGCCACAGAAATCCAAGGTGTACTTGTTGTAAAACCACTGTTCACCTCTTCATTCCACTGCATCGGAGTACGGGAATTGTCACGAGATTTTTGTTTTAAAATCCCGATAATCTCTTTTTTTGATAATCCTTCTTCTAGCTTTATATCATATATATTTAACGATTCTACATCACGATATTGCTCGATGGACTCGAATTTAGGATTCGTCATACCGATTTCTTCACCTTGGTAAATGTAAGGCGTTCCTTGCAACATATGCATAGCTGTCGCTAACATTTTCGCAGATTCATTTCGGTACTTCTCATCATCACCAAACCGTGAAACGATACGAGGCTGGTCATGATTACACCAGAATAACGCATTCCATCCTCCGCCCTTTTGCATTTCAATTTGCCAATTAGACATAATTTCTTTTAATTTAATGAAATCAAAATCAGCTTTCGTCCACTTATCACCATTCGGATAATCTACTTTTAAATGATGGAAACTAAACGTCATGCTTAGTTCATTGCGCTCAGGATTCGAATATTTAATACAATTATCAATTGTCGTAGATGACATTTCTCCAACTGTAATTACATCTTTCCCTTCAAAAACATTTTGGCTCATCTCTTGTAAATATTCATGGACGCGTGGACCATCTGTGTAATATTTACGCCCATCACTTGTAGCAGTGGTGCCTTCATCACTTAAAAATCTTTGATCTTTTGAAATTAAGTTAATAACATCAAGGCGGAATCCTTTTACACCTTTCTCCAACCAAAAGCGCATCATATCGTACACTTCTTCACGAAGCTTTTCATTTTCCCAGTTTAAATCAGCTTGCGTCTCATCAAATAGATGTAAAAAATATTGCCCTGTTTTCTCATCATATTTCCAAGCAGATCCTCCAAATTTAGACTGCCAATTATTCTTTTCATCAAGCCAAATATAATAATTTCGATACGGACTATTCTTATCTTCTTTTGCTTCTTTAAACCACTTATGCTCCGTTGAACTATGATTTACAACGATATCAAGCATGATTTCAATGTCACGTACTTTCGCTTCTTTTAAAAGCTCTTCAAACTCTTCCATCGTCCCGTAAGATGGATCAATGCTGTAATAATCACTTACATCGTATCCATTGTCATTTTGTGGTGATCGGTATATCGGTGTTAACCAAATATAATCCACTCCAAGTTCCTTTAAATAATCTAATTTCTCTGTAACTCCCTTTATATCACCGGTTTCTTTATTATAGTAACTATTAAAGCTCTTCGGATAAATTTGATAGACTACACTTTTATGCCAATCTTTCATGCTTAATTTCCTCCTACTTCTGTTTTACTCGTTTCGCAAATAACCATGTTAATGTAAATGGAATTACTACTGCGATTATCATCCCTACAATAAACATCGGAATCGATTTCGGAATGATAGAAATAAATGCTGGCAATCCGCCAATTCCGATTGCTGGTGCTAATACACCATTTAATGTAATAAATATCGCTGCTATAGCAGACCCAATAATCGCTGCATAGAACGGGAATTTATTTCTTAAATTCACACCGAACATCGCTGGCTCTGTAATACCGAAGTACGCTGAGATTGCTGATGTTGATGCCATACTTTTATCATTTTGATTTTTAGAAATCCAGAACATCGCTAGTGCCGCACTACCTTGTGCAATGTTAGAAAGAGCAATCATCGGCCAAATAAATGTACCGCCGTGCTGTGCAATTAGCTGTAAATCAATTGCAATAAACATATGATGCATTCCTGTAATTACGAGCGGTGCATATAATGCTCCAAATAATACTGCTCCAAGTACTGGTACCGTTTCATATACGCCAACTAATCCAGCCGTTAATAAATCGCCAATATGACGTGTAACTGGACCGATAATTCCTAACGCTAACACACCCGTTACAACGATTGTTGTAATTGGTACAACTAATAATTGAATTGCGTTTGGCACATGTTTCTTTAAGAAGATTTCAACTTTACTTAATACGAATGCTGCTACTAAAATGGGTAAAATTTGACCTTGATACCCTACCTTTTCAATTTGGAATAGCCCTAAAATATCGAAGTACTCAATCTTTTGTCCCTCTAAACCAGTCGCTGCTTTTCCATAATCCCACGCGTTTAATAAGGCCGGATGCACAAGCATTAATCCCATAACAATCCCTAGTATTGGACTACCACCAAAGCGCTTCGTTGCTGACCAACCAACAAGTGCCGGTAAGAATACGAATGCTGTATTGGCCATCATATTAATTAAATCCCAAAGCCCACCTAAGTTCGGATATACTTCTAATAAATTTTTCCCATCAAAAAATAAGTCCTTTGCCCCTAACAGGTTATTAATCCCCATTAGTAAACCTGCCGTAATAATTGCTGGCAAAATCGGCATAAATACATCTGAAAATACTTTTACAAACTTTTGAACTGGATTTAATTTTTTATCCCCTGAACCTTTTACGTCAGCTACCGTCGATTCTTCCATACCTGCAAGCGTTATCAATTCAGCGTATACTCGATCGACATCACCTGGACCAATTACAATTTGAAATACCCCAGCGTTATGAAACGCTCCCTTTACTAATGAAACAGACTGTAATTTATCATTATCTATTTTATTTTCATCTTTTAAAGCGATACGTAGCCTCGTTACACAGTGCGCAGCTTGTTCAATATTGTCTTTCCCACCAATATACTGCAACACTTCTTTTGCTGTTTTACGATAGTCTTTCCCCATATTCCCGTCCCTCTTTTCTTTTTTTGATACCGTTTACACTTACATATTAACTCGTATATATAAGTTAGTCAACACTCGTATATATAAGTTGGTGATTTTTTTATAAAGTGAAACTTTAATCAGTGGGGGTTTTGTTCATCCCCCACTGATTATTAGCCTTCACCAATCGGGCATTTACAGGCAGTTGATCTCCCACCTAACTTCTTTGCTCCAGCTGAATTTTGAGGTGGGAGTTTTACTGCCCACAAATAGCGGGATAAATAAAGAGATGGAACGATTATTTCGCTCCATCTCTTTATTTTCTTCGCGCCACATCCGAAAAGTGAAAAATATCTAAACGGTGACGTGATTCCGTATATTCGAACTGACTCCCATCGTATAAATGAGTAAAGTTTTTTACAACGACAACATAGTCTGTTCCATTTAAATCCAAATACTTTCGGTCATCCTCTGTACATGGTTGCACTTCAATTACCCGCTGTGAATAGCTAATATGTAGCCCTAATTCTTTCTCAATGTATTTATAAATCGATGCAGTTGCAATTTCTCTCGTTAATCCTGGAATATATTCCGATACAAAATGGTTTATATCTAAAATTACTTTTTCTCCATCAATATTTCGTACACGTTTAATATGATTTATTTCCGTTTTTTCTTTCACGTTTAATAGCTTTGCTATATCTTGTGTCGCTTTCATTTTCTCTATTTCCACGACTTCTGTAATACAATGACGTCCTAAACGTTCATTTTCTTCTTGAAAACTTACAATACCACCAAAGTTAAATTCAATGTTTTTGCGCTTTAATACAAAAACACCTTTTCCGTGTATTTTTTGAACATATCCACGCTCTTGCAATAAATCTACAGCTTTTCTTACAGTACCCCTACTTGCCTCATACTGCTTCATTAATTCCGTTTCTGATGGGATTTTACATCCTTCTTTTAATTGTTTATTATCAATAGACTTGCTGATTTCTGTATAAATTTGTTCATACTTACTCATCATCTACAATAGCCCCTTGTCACCTTCTAGTTCTATATATATTATACCACGCTATACTCTTCTGCCAATCTCTCACTTATTTTCCAGTACAAGAAAACTATAGGTAAATATTTAGTCTCTAAAACGTATTTTTATAAATTTTTCTTTTCATTCAAAAAAACATGTAGTATACTAACTTCAAAATCAGAGGAGAAAGGGAGCAAGGAACTATGCTTACTTATACAACTGTAGTTACATTTGCACAAAAACATCATCATCATACTTAACCCTTGAAACCTAGCGGAAAAATTACGCGTAGGTACAAGGGTTATTCCCGTTGTACCTACGCTTTGGCAAAGAGCCATGTAGGTATTTTTTATCTACATGGCTCTTTTTTTATTGCCAAAAATGCTAGTAAAAAATGATGTTTAAGCAAAACTTACTACAAAGGAGTTAACAAAAATGGAAACGAAAAAATGGGGATTATGGATTTTAACAGCTTTTGTTATCGGGAATATGGTTGGCGGTGGCGTATTTATGCTCCCAGCAAATTTAGCACACGTATCAGGTCCAATGGGATCTACACTGGCATGGAGTATTACAGGACTTGGTGTATTTATGATTGCACTCGTATTTGGAAATTTAGCAATTCGTAAACCAGAATTAAAAGCAGGACCACAAAGTTACGCCCAAGCAATGTTTACTTCTCAAAAGACAGGTAAAGTTGCAGGATATAGTATGGCTTGGGGATACTGGGCTGCTAACTGGGCTGCTACAGCATCTGTAATTATTTCCTTTGCAGGATATTTATCAACATTCTTCCCAGTTTTACAAAGTAAGCAAATTCTCTTTTCAACAAACGGATTTTCATTAGAACTTGGAAAAGCTTTAACCTTCATAGTATGTAGTATGATGCTATGGGGAATTCAATATATTCTTTCTCAAAATATTGATAGAGCCGGAAATATGAACCTTCTGGCAACAATCGCTAAAATCATCGGATTTACAATGTTTATTGTAATCACATTATTCATTTTCAATGCCTCTAATTTCGGGGACGGTCAAACATTTATGAATGAAGCTGGACAACCTATTTCGTTGGGTGGACAAATAAATTCCGCTGCTATTGCAACACTTTGGGCGTTTATCGGTATTGAGTCAGCAGTTATGCTCTCTAACCGTGCAAAATCTCAGCACGATGTTAAGAAAGCTACGATTTTCGGATTAATCATCGCTCTTCTTATTTACATGGCAATTACTCTACTAACAATGGGCGCTCTTCCACAAGACGCTTTAAAAGAGTCTCAAAAACCATTAGTAGATGCATTAAATTTAGCAATTGGTACTAAAGGTGCTTATATAATGGCCTTACTTGCACTCGTATCTTTATTCGGCTCTACTGTAGGATGGATCGTTGTTAGCTCAGAAGTACCTTACCAGGCTGCTAAAAATGGCCTTTTCCCTAAGTTTTTCAGTAAAACAAATAAAAAAGGTAGTCCTTCAAAATCATTATTTATTACAAATGTGATGACGCAAATTTTCTTATTCTCAACGATTTCTGGTACTGTTTCAGAAGCATATAATTTCGCTATTGTTGTAGCGACATTAGCATATTTAATCCCGTACCTTGTTTCTACCTTGTATCAGTTAAAATTAGTTATTACGGGGGAAACGTATGATATAATGCCGGGATCTCGAATAAAAGATGGAATCATTACTGCATTAGCATTTTTATATTCTATATGGGTTATTAAAACGGGAACTGCTGATTTAAAAACATTCTTCTTAGGCATTGGTTTGTTTGTATTAGGTCTTATTCTTTATCCAGTTTTAATGAAAGATTCACAAAAAAAACAATAAAAAAGAGAAGCTTTTCGCTTCTCTTTTTTTATTAAAAATCAGTTAATAACTTTTCTTTTAGTTCCCCTATATCTAACGGTTTCGCATAATAAAAACCTTGTACAAAGTCGCAACTCATTGATTTTAATAAACTTTCTTGTTCTACCGTTTCTACCCCTTCAGCAACCACTAATAAATTTAAACTATGGGCGATTTCAATAACCGATTTTACAATCGTTCGCTCTGGTTGTGCATGATCATAATGAAACTCACGAATAAAATTACGATCAATTTTCACAATATCAAGTGGTAGTTGTTTTAAATAATATAATGAGGAATACCCTGTTCCGAAATCGTCTAAAGCGATTAAAATTCCCATACTTCTTAATTCTTGTAATGTAGCAATAATATAATCAAAATGACGTACAGCTATACTTTCTGTTATTTCTAATATTAAACGATTTGGCGGAAACCCTGTTCGCTTCAATATACTACGAACAGATAAAATAAATCGCTTTTGCATCAATTGTTGTATTGATAAATTAACAGATAACTTCAGTCCCTCTTGATAATCTGGTAAAGTTTTAAACAGTCGACATGACTTTTCTAGTACCCAGTCTCCTAGTTTTATAATAAGTCCACACTCTTCAGCTACAGGGATAAATTCACTTGGTGAAATAGGACCTTCTTCTGTCTTACATCGTACTAAAGCCTCAATACCAGTACATTTCTTTGTTTTCAAATCAATAATGGGTTGTAATGCCACTTTTAATTCTTCGTCACGAATCGCTTTTTGCAAAGCAAATTCTATTTTCATTCTACGGTTTATTTTCGCACGTAATTCATCTGTAAAGAAGCACGCCGCATTTCTTCCTTGCTCTTTCGCACTATACATGGCTAAATCCGAATTTTTTAATAACGTTTCAACGTCTTTTCCATCTTGCGGATAGGAACAAAGTCCTAGACTAGCTGAAATATATACTTCATGACCTTCAAGCATAAATGGCGCTTGAAAGCATGATAACACGGATGTCGCTAACTGCCTCATCTCATCATGTGTATGAGTTTTTGTTAACAGCACAAATTCGTCGCCACCAAGCCTAGCCAGAACATCTTTCTCTCCTAGCACATAATGCAACCGTGAAGCAACTTCGCTTAAAAGTAAATCTCCTATCATATGACCTAACGTATCATTCACTAATTTAAAACGATCTAAATCAAAGTAAATCATGCCAAACTCTATTTTCTCTGCAATCATCTTATTTACAGTCGTAATTAACTGTAAACGGTTCGGTAAACTTGTTAACGCATCATGATAAGCAAGTTCCCTATAACGACTTTCGCTTAATCGTAATCTTTGTTCTGCTTCTTTCCTACTACTTATATCATTTCGAATTGCAATAAATTGATAAGGTTCTCCCTTTTCATTTAAAAATGGAACAATTGTTGTTTTAACCCAATAATACGTACCATCTTTTGCTTGATTTCGAATTTCCCCTGTCCAGACTTTTCCACTCAAAATACGCTTCCATAGGATTTGAAAAAATGCTTTCGGATGATATCCGGAATTTAAAATACGGTGATCTTTTCCTATTAACTCTTCTCTTTTATATTTTGAGATTTTACAAAATTTATCATTCACATATGTAATAAGACCATTTCGGTCTGTAATAGCAACAATTGAAGACTCATCTAATGCTAATTTTAAATCTTGCAATGAAGAGTCATATAATGCATGACCTCTTTGTTCTAGCATGCGCACCTCTCCTTGCTTCCTATCTGACTAAAACACAACTCGTTTCTCTTCATAGAAATAGAGATATTTCATTTTCTAACAATACGCTTTTACATAAAATGAAACTTTAATCAGTGGGGGGGGATTGTCCATCCCCCACTGATTATTAGCCTTCACCAATCGGGCTTTTATCTCCCACCTAACTTCCTCACATTCACCGAATTTTGAGGTGGGAGTCTTACTGCCCGTTAATGCGGGATAAATCACAATTTTTTTCTAAATAGGCCGATTAAAATAACATAATATTATTTATAAAAAAAAGCAATATGGTGCTGTTTTAATTATAGTAGAAGCTTCTCATCTCTCTACTTATCTAAGCTTATTATACAGTATTCTCTTACATTCTTTGAATTTGTAAAGTGACAATTTCATCACTATTAGCCTCTGCTCCCTACTAATACGACCTCACACCTAACCTCTTTTATTTCATTAAATGTTAAGATGTAAATCTAACTGCCGATACATAATGAAATAGAGATTAATATACAAAATGCAACGATTCACGAATAATAATATAAAGTGAAACTTTAATCAGTGGGGGGTTTGTTCATCCCAACTGATCACCAATCGGGCTTTTACGGGTAGCAGGGCTTCCACCTAACTTCTTTGTTCCAGCTGAATTTTGAGGTGGGGGTTTTACTGCCCACAAATAGCGGGATAAAGCCAAAATTTGCATTTAACATATTGAATTATAATAACAAAATATTAACATATTTTCACCTTGTTTTTGGAAATATTTTATAAATAAATTATTAAACTAAAAAAGAGGATATCCTCTTTTTTAGTTTAATACTGATATGGTATTTGCTGATAACCCGGGTATGGCATTGGATATGGTGCTGGGTATGTTACTGGGTACGGTGCTGGATAGTAGCCTCCACCTGCCGCACCCGTTAATGCGCCAGCTGTAAGCCCACCTAACATGCCTCCAGCAAAACTTCCTGGGAAAAATCCTCCGCCCCACGAGCCGCCACCCCAGCCCCATCCACCACCGTGATGATGATGATCATAATGATTGTGTCCTCCATGGTGATTATGCCCTCCCCCACCATGATGATTACGATAATATCCTCCGTGATTTAGCATATAGTTCATTTTTCTTCCTCTCCTTTTCAATTTCCCTACTTTAATATGTGTTGTATGAATAGTAAGGATACTGTTAATAATCCGTATAGTATGGATAGCAATATCCGCCATAACCAAACGCAGGACTAAGTAAAGCCCCTTCTAGGAAAGAATCCTCCTCCTAAAAATGGAGAATGTACAAATCCACCAAATGGAAGATCGTACATTTTATTCATCCCCTTTTCTATATAAAAATGTAATAATATACTGTATGTAGGACAAATGCGGAAAGCATGGGGAAAATGTCTATATTTTGTAAAAAAAACAAAACACTTTATAATAAGAATGTCAGATTACACCTTTTATATAAGAAGTCTATATTTAAGAAAGATTTGAGGAATTTTATAGAAATGAAGAAACCTATCGTTCAATTATTATTAATATTTACAATCGTATCTATCGTTCTTTTTCTATTAAATACATCGGTTATTTCGTTATATACGTTTGTTGGTGCTCTATGGTCCATCACAATCGTAGGAATTTCATTCGTTATTTTTATCGAAAATAGATCACCCCAAAGTACCTTAGCGTGGTTTTTAGTATTAGCACTTCTTCCTGTTGTAGGTGTACTTTTATACTCTATTTTCGGGCGTAGCCGTTGGAGAAGAAAAAAACATCTTCATCGTTCAGAAGAACAAAGAAAGTTATTCCGCGAAATATTAGAAGGAAGACGACTAGAATTATCACTCACAGTCCCATTACATGAACGTTCTATACATTTAACAGAAGTCGTACAAAAATTCGGAGGCGGGCCTGCCGCAGATAGAACGACAACAAAACTTTTAACAAACGGTGATCAAACCTTTTCAGAAATTTTGAACGCAATCGAGAATGCAAAACATCACATACATATTCAATACTATATTTATAAATCTGATGAGATTGGTACAAAAGTACGAGATGCTTTAATACAAAAAGCAAAAGATGGTGTTATTGTACGCTTCCTTTATGATGGACTCGGAAGTAATACGTTAAGACGACGATTTTTACAACCTATGAAAAAAGCTGGAATTGAAATTGTCGAATTTGACCCTATTTTTTCAGCTTGGTTACTCGAGACCGTTAATTATCGTAATCACCGTAAAATCGTCATTGTAGATGGAGAAATTGGTTTTACCGGAGGGCTCAACGTCGGTGATGAATATCTTGGTCGCTCAAAAAAATTCCCTGTTTGGCGTGATAGTCATTTAAAAATAGAAGGAAAAGCATTGTATAAATTACAAGCCATCTTTCTAGAAGATTGGCTTTATGCGTCTAGTGGATTGAATACTTATTCTTGGGATCAATTTATGAATAGACACTACTTCCCAGGAAAAGAAATTCCGGATGCAGAAGGTGCGGTGCAAATTGTAGCAAGTGGACCAAGCTCAGATGATAAAAGTATTCGTAATACATTACTAGCTGTTATGGGCTCAGCCAAAAAATCTATTTGGATCGCTACACCATACTTTATTCCGGATCAAGAAACTTTAACATTATTACGCTTAAGTGCAATATCTGGCATAGATGTACGCATTTTATATCCTGGTAAGAGTGATAGTATTATTAGCGATCAAGCATCTCAATCCTATTTCACTCCACTTTTAAAAGCTGGTGCTTCTATTTACAGTTATAAAGATGGATTTATGCACGCAAAGATTGTACTCGTTGACGATAAAATTGCAACAATCGGAACAGCAAATATGGATGTACGTAGCTTTGAATTGAATTATGAAATTATTAGCGTACTATATGAATCAGAAACCGTTCATGATATTAAACGCGATTTTGAAGAAGACTTTAAACACTCCACTGAAATTAAATGGAACTCGTTCCAAAAAAGAAGTATCAAAAAACGAATATTAGAGTCCTTTATGCGACTCATTTCTCCTTTACTATAAGCAATCAATGTGATATTGATTGCTTTTTCTTTTATATTTCCCCCTTCTCCTTTTCTTTGCATACCATATTAAAACAAGTTATCATAAGATGTATTACTTTATGAAAATAATGTTAGGTGGGAAATACATGTTAGAACAATTTCATATACATTCTGATTTAAAACAGCAGCTTTCTACAATTCATGAAAAGAATAAACAAGAAGCTGGTGAAAATGCACATTTAATTGGCAAGAAAATATATAAAGCATCTGATAACAGCATTATTGAAGATGCCATTACAGCACTTTTACTTGGTAAAAACATTCTATTAAAAGGACCAACTGGTAGTGGTAAAACAGTACTAGCGGAAACTCTTTCTTCTTTATTCCAAAAACCAATGCATAGCATTAACTGTTCTGTCGACTTAGATGTAGAAGGTATTTTAGGATACAACACATTACAAACGAAAGACGGCGCATCTGAAGTTACGTTCGTTAACGGTCCTCTTATGAAGGCAATGAAAAACGGTCATTTCCTTTATATCGATGAAATCAATATGGCAAAACCTGAAACGTTACCACTTCTTCATGGTGCGTTAGATTACCGTAAAATGATTACAAACCCATTTACACAAGAAGTTGTATACGGTGATGACGAATATCGCGTAATTGCTGCGATTAACGAAGGTTATGTTGGGACAAGTGAACTAAACGAAGCGTTAAAAAACCGTTTCGTTATTATTGAAGTTCCTTACATTCAAGGTGATACATTAAAAGAACTATTACTATCTGAATCAAAATTAAATGATGTTGCAACAATTGAAAAGTTCGTTGCATTCGCAAGCGATCTTATGCCTTTAGCTCGTGATGGGCGCGTAAGTGAAGAAGCAGCTAGTATTCGTGGCATTATCGATGCATGTGATTTAGGTGTATATATTCCTGTTATGCGTGCAATTGAACGTAGTATTATCGCAAAATTAAACGATGAAACAGAACAAATGACTGTCCGTGAATTAGCAGAAAGTTATTTCTTTGAGGGATAATTCATGAGACAAATTTTTAGTGACAAAAAAATTGATGCGTCGCTGTTTCTACAAATGGAAAACTTAATGTATGCTCTTCTAAAAGAAGACGATGCCTATCTTGAGTATGGCTATAAAGCATACTACGACGAAATTGAAAAAAAGGTTGTCATTAGTCACTTTTGGGATGATCGAAAAGAAGAGGATACAGTAATCGGATTAAAAAGCGAAGTGTTCTTAAAGGCACTTGGTAATAAACATTACTCGGACATGACTTTAATTCGTTCTTATGCGATTGAGTTACAAGAATCGCCTCTAAAAAAGTTTTTAACACAATTATTTGTTCTATTAGAAGATTTACGTGTTGAGGAAATCGTCAAAAATTTACGTCCTGGCACAAAACATATTTTTAAACGCCGAAAAGAAATGTATCGCAATTACTTTGGCTCACAAAATGAAATAAATCGTGTTCGTAACTATCACGGTGATCGTCTATTTTGTCTATGCTATCTTTCATTAACGAGTGATAAATATGAAATGTTTAATAATGAATATTTCGAGCAAATTGAATCAATTTTGCATGAAACATTCCAAGCTCGTAATACGGAAGATATTATGTATATTGTTGAGAAAATTCGCTATCGTTTAGAAGGACTTCTTGAAAGTGATATGCTTAATAATTATTTCGGACATGCACCGCTTTATTTATCTGTGATTGCAGATGAGAAAGACAGTCGCGCTGAAAAATTAGCAAATGATGATACGCAGCTCCTAGATGACGATGATAACAAAAACAAAATGGATGAAAGCTTCTCGACATGGCACCGTGAAAATAAAAACAATGAAAACGAGAACTTTTTACGCTTTGATTTAGAAAGCGGAACAAAAACAAATATGATGGGTGATACTGCTCGTGAATCAGAAGATGGTGACCAAGCACTTGGTTCTGTACAAGGTACTTCCCAAAAAAGTACACAATCTAACTTTGATGGTGCTGATACAGAGGAAGCAAGAGCGTCTCATGCTTCTAGCCAAAACGACGGTGCATACGGCAAGTATAATGTGGGAGCTTCTCATACATTTAAAGAAGCTCGCAAATCGAATCCTGATGAGAAAAAAGATTACCAAGCTATCAAATCAGTCGTTAATAAAGATGTAAAAGAATTAAAGAAAATTATCGAAAAAACAATTGAAAACAAAACGAATGCAAACAGTGATAAATATTACGGAAGGCTTCGTAAGAAATTCCTTCGTATTTATACTGAAAAGCAGCCGCGTATGTTTTATAAAAAAGGACAAGAATCACAAGAGCTCGACGTTGCATTCCAACTATTAGTGGATTGCTCTGGTTCTATGTATAACAAAATGGAAGAAACGAAGAAGAGTGTGGTCCTATTCCATGAAGCTTTAAAATCTTTAAAAATTCCGCACGCTATTAGTGGATTTTGGGAAGATGCTTCTAGTGCTAAACCTGAAGATAAACCGAACGTTATCCATGAAGTTGTTACGTATAAAAACTCAACGTTACCAAACGTCGGTCCAGAAATTATGCAACTTCGCGAAGAAGAAGATAACCGCGACGGGTATATTATTCGTATCGTTTCCGAAAAGCTTGCGAAAAGACCAGAAAAACATAAATTCTTACTTGTCTTTACAGACGGTGAACCTTCTGCACTAGACTATCAACAAGACGGAATTTTAGATACGCACGAAGCAGTCAAACTTGCTCGTAAAAGTGGTATGGAAGTAATCGGAATCTTTATCGAAGAAGGCGAAGCGAAAGAAGCGACTTATCAACTAATGAAAAACATTTATAACCATCACTTCTTAGTTGCAAATCATGCTGAAGATTTACGCCTGAAGATTAAACCATTGTTGAAGAAACTATTACTGAAGACGATTGAATAGAAAAACAGGAGCCCCGAGGCTCCTGTTTTTCTTCGTTAACTTACTTTGTTTCTGGTTGAAACTTGTATGGAATGGAAACTTCTAATAATAATTCGAACCCTCCATCGTAGTATGGGAATCGCTCATTCGCAATTTTTCTATCTACCCACTCGATTGCGGAAATTTCTTCTTCATCTTCTGCACCAAGTTCACCTGTTACAACATTTGCTCGGAATGTAAAAAATAACGCATGATTCCCTAGTTCTTCAAAGAATTTTTCATTGATCGCAACAAGTCCACCTGCCGCAGCAGTTAAACCTGTCTCTTCTTTCACTTCTCTTACTAGTGCTTCCTCTAATATTTCACCTTTTTCAACAGCCCCGCCTGGCAATGACCAAACGTTTTGTTCTATATTATGTACCATTAATATTTTATCTTTTTCGCTATCGTGTATTAATGCATATACAACATCAACTCTTTGCATGTTGCTTTTCTCCCTTCCTAAAATAATTAAGAGCCAATTCCTAAGAATCGGCTCTTCTTATTAATTCATTACTAACTCAGATGCGAGCTTTTTTTTTAACTTAGCCAGCATATCAGTTGTCATTTTGTCTAAATCATATTCTGCTTTAAAGCCCCACTCTTTCATTGCTGCTGTTGCATCAATAGAGTTCGGCCAGCTATCAGCGATTGTTTGACGAGCTGGATCTACTGCGTAATCCATTGTAAAGTTCGGAATGTGTTTACGGATTGATGCTGCAATTTGCTCTGGTTCAAAGCTCATTGCTGTAATGTTAAACGCATTTCTATGAACTAGTTTATTTGGATCAGCTTCCATTAATGAGATGATTGCTTGTAAAGCATCTGGCATATACATCATGTCCATGTATGTTCCTTCTGCAATGTATGAGGTGTATGTACCTTTTTTAATCGCCTCATAATAAATTTCAACTGCATAGTCAGTTGTTCCGCCTCCTGGAGGAGCTACGTAAGAAATTAAGCCTGGGAAACGTACACCGCGCGTATCAACGCCAAACTTTTGATGATAATAATCACATAGTAATTCTCCTGCTACTTTGTTTACCCCATACATCGTAGTAGGACGCTGAATTGTATCTTGTGGTGTATTATCTTTTGGCGTTGATGGACCAAATGCACCGATAGAACTTGGCGTGAAAAACTTACAGTTTAATTCACGTGCTGCTTCTAATGCATTTACAAGTCCGCCCATATTTAAATTCCAAGCAAATAACGGATTTTTTTCTGCAGTTGCTGAAAGTAAAGCCGCTAAATGAATAATTGTATCTACTTCATTACGCTTTGCAATATCATGTAATTTTTGTCCATCCGTTACATCTAACGTTTCAAATGGACCAGACGTTACTACTTCACTGTCTGTTTCACGAATATCTGTTGCAATAACATTTGATGCGCCGTATACATCACGAAGTTTCATTACTAGTTCAGAACCAATTTGCCCTAAAGAACCGGTTACTAGAATTTTTTTCATTTTTCCCACTCCCCATTTGCAAGCTATTCAAAAGATGTCGTTACTTAAATGATACCCATTTCTTTCCCTACTTTTTCATACTTACGAATTGCTTCATCTAGCATTTCTTTCGTATGAGCTGCTGTAGGCATATTACGAACGCGTCCCATTCCTTTTGCTACGGTTGGGAATACGATAGATTTTGCGTATACGCCTTCTTCATTTAGACGTTTACTAAATTCTTGTGTTAATACTTCATCACCAATAATACAAGGCGTAATTGGTGTCTCACTTTCTCCAATATTAAATCCAAGTTCTTTTAACCCTTGTTTTAAATAGCGACCATTTTCCCATAAACGATCGTGTAACTCTGTGCTTTCCATTAGAATTTCAATTGATCTCATACAAGCAGCTGCATCAGCTGGTGTTAAAGCTGTTGAGAATAAGAATGGACGTGAACGCACTTTTAACCAATCGATTAAGTTTTGTTTCCCAGCTACATATCCACCAATTACCCCAATTGCTTTTGATAATGTACCAATTTGGAAATCAACTTTATCAGAAAGGCCGAAATGTTTTACAGTACCTGCACCTTTGCCAAGTACACCTGAACCGTGTGCATCATCTACATATGTCATTAAATCCAGCTCTTCTGCAATTTCAACAATCTCTGGTAATTTTGCAATATCTCCATCCATTGAGAAAACACCGTCTGTAATAACCATTAATTTATTATAAAGACCTGATTCTTTTGCCTCGATTGCTTTTTTGCGTAAATCTTCCATATCAGAATGCTTATAAACGATGATTTTCGCTCTTGATAGACGACTACCATCAATAATAGATGCATGGTTTAATTCATCTGAAAGAATCGCATCATTTTTATCCATAACAGCTGAAATCGCTGCCATATTACAGTTAAATCCTGATTGATAAGCAATTGCTGCTTCTGTATGTTTAAACTTTGCAATTGTTTCTTCTAATTTAATATGCAAATCTAAAGTACCGTTAATTGTACGAACAGCTCCTGCTCCAACGCCGTACTTATGAATTGCACCAATTGCTGCTTCTTGTAAGCGATTATCAGTCGCTAATCCAAGGTAGTTGTTTGAAGATAAGTTAATATATTCTTTTCCGCCAATTGTAATAATCGGCCCATTTGGACTTTCAAGCGGATCAATTACGTTATAAAGCCCCTTTGATTTTAAATCCTCTAAATTTTCTTCTAAAAAATTTGCAAGTGTTTTACTAGACATCGTGAAGCCTCCCATCGTTCATGTAAGCGGATTATTATCTTAATAGTTCTAATAATCCCTCTACTAGCTTAACACGTTTTCAGAATTTATTATAGAAAAATAGTTTAAAGAAACCGCTTACAATTTTAGATTATATATGATTCATTACAAGAAATCTATCATTTACTTTTCATATTTGATAGAATTAAAAAAATATTTAGGAGGCTTTTAAAATGGCATTTACTGAATCTGATGTATATAATAACGAATCGTTTTTAGAGCAATATATGCAGCGAAGATATCGAGAAAATAGTCCAAACGAATCCCTTGAAAAACCAGCATTCTTTCAGCTCATTGGCAATGTAACAGGAAAACAAATCCTCGATTTAGGTTGTGGTGATGCTAAATTCGGCGAAGAATTATTAGAACATGGATGCCACTCTTACACTGGTATTGAAGGCTCCGAGCTTATGTATGAAAAAGCTAAAAAACAACTAGAAAATAAAAATGGCACCGTTCATTTTTTAAACCTCAAAGACTACACATACCCTCCTTCTACTTTTGATTTAGTAACATCTAGACTCGCCTTACATTATATTGAACACCTTGATATCATTTTTCAAAATGTGTTTCAAACTTTAAAAACAAACGGAACCTTCACCTTTAGCGTTCAACATCCCGTTATTACCTCTTCATTTGAAAGCTTGCAAATGAGTGGTAAAAGAACTAGTTGGCTCGTCGATGATTATTTCGAAACAGGAAAACGAGTTGAGCCATGGATTGATCAAGAAGTTATTAAATATCACCGGACTACGGAAGAATATTTTACATTATTACAACAAGCCGGATTTACGATTACAAGCTTAAAAGAAGCTACACCAAATCGAAACTGTTTTCAAGATGAAGAAGAATATGAACGACGTTTACGTATTCCCCTTTTTCTATTATTTTCTTGCCGAAAATAAAAAAGACGATGAATCCTCATCGTCTTTTTTCGTTATCTCATCGCCTGAACAGCCTCTTTAAATACACGTCTTCCTCTTCCATGCGGGATACAGAGCGGTGTCCCAAATAACGGATCAGCGCTTATTTGACACTCCATACGGAATACATCCCGAACTAACTTCTGGTCAATAACTTCTTCTGGTTTACCTTGCGCATATATTTGTTTATCTTGAATAGCTACAATGTTGTCTGCATAACGACATGCCAAATTTAAATCGTGCAATACCATAACAATCGTTCTTTTCTCTGTTTCATTTAATTCGAATAATAAATCTAACACTTCAATTTGGTGCGTCATATCTAAATATGTAGTCGGCTCATCAAGCAAAATAATATCTGTATCTTGTGCAAGGGTCATTGCAATCCAAGCACGTTGACGTTGTCCACCTGAAAGGGCATGAACATCACGCTCAGCAAATTCTGTCATACCCGTTGCAGCAAGCGCTTTTTGTACCATTTCCTCATCTTTTTCGGACCATTGCTTCAGCCATGTTTGATATGGATAACGTCCTTGCTTTACAAGTTGTAATACCGTAAGTCCTTCCGGTGCTTGTGGCCCTTGCGGTAAAATCGCCATTTGACGAGCGATTTGCTTCGTTTGCATACTTTGAATTGCTTGATTATCTAACAAAATGTCACCGGTTGTTGGCTTTAATAATCTAGCTAGTGAACGTAATAAAGTTGATTTCCCACAACCGTTAGAACCGATGAAGATTGTAATTTCCCCTTTTGGAATTTCTAAATTCAGCTCATCAATAATAATCGTTTCACCATACGACAGCGTCAAGCGTTTCGTCTCCAATGCTTTTTGCATATTCATCTCCCTTTATGAATTCCGACTTTTATAAAGTAAATAAATAAAATAAGGTGCACCAATTGCTGATGTAAATACCCCTGCTGGAATTTCAAGTGGTGTGAAAACTGTACGCCCAATTAAATCTGCAGCGAGTACTAGAATTGCACCGATAATCGCCGCAACTGGGAGCAATGCACCGTAGAAAGAACCAACTAATCTTCGCGAAATATGAGGTGCCATTAAACCAACAAATCCAATTCCTCCTGCAAAGGCAACTGCCCCGCCAATTAAAGCTGTACTAAGTAACAACATAAATACACGCGACTTCGTTAAAGGAACACCAAGTCCCACTGCTATATCATCCCCTAGCTCTTGTGCATTTAAATGTCTCGCAGCGATAAATGATATTGTCGTTAAAATGAGAACCCACGGCGCAAGTACCATAACATTTTGCCACGAAGAGCCATAAACAGTACCTGTGATCCATACATTCGCTTGACTTGCTTGATAAATTGGTGCTAACAACATAAATAAAGTTGTTGCTGCTTTCGTTAATGCCCAAAATCCAACACCAATTAAAACAAGACTAATCGGTGATAATCCATCATTTTTCCAGGCAAATAAATATACAAAAAACGCTACAATTGTTGCCCCAGCAAAAGCTGCTAGCGGCATATAATGAATGCTTACTGTTAACGCATTGTTTTTATCACTAAATATAGCTAAAAAGAGTACAACTGCAACACTTGCCCCGCCCGTAATTCCGATGATATCAGGAGAAGCAAGTGGGTTTCGAACGAGCCCTTGTAAAATACAGCCCGCTACCGCAAGCGCAATTCCTACGAGGATAGCAATTAAAATACGCGGCATACGAAATTTATTTACAACCATATTTGACATCGCATCACCATTTCCGGTAATCGCTTGCCATACGTCATAAGGAGCAATTTTCATATCCCCCATACCTGCACTCGCAAAAAATAATCCTATTAAAACAACTAGTAAACTCAATAAGACGAGACAAGCTCGTTTATACATTAAAAACGAGAGCTCGCCTTTTCCAATACGAAACGGAATATACTTCTTCATTTGCTAAGCCCTCTCTTACGTGCAATATAAATAAAGAATGGGGCCCCGATAAATGCTGTCATAACCCCTACTGGTACTTCTTGTGGCATAATGACATATCTTGCTGCTATATCAGCCAAGATTAATAGTATTGCACCTAACAATCCGCTATAGGGTACTCTCCATCTGTGATCTACCCCAACAAGAGCTCTTGCGAAATGAGGAGTAACGATGCCAATAAATCCAATTGGACCAGCAACCGCAACTGAACCACCAGACAACAGTACAATAATAAGTAACACGAATGATTTCATTAAAATCGTTCGTTGTCCGAGCCCCTTTGCAACATCTTCCCCCATCATTAATGTATTTACTTTCCCTGCCATCATAAAAGATGCAATCCAGCCTATTAATAAATACGGGAATACTGATTGTAAAATCTCTAACTTTCTTCCTTGCACAGATCCGGCAAGCCAAAATAACACTTCTTCAAATGCTTTTTCATTTAATACAAGTAACCCTTGTGTTAATGATGAAAATAAAGCGCTTATCGCTACACCTGCTAATGTTAACTTAAGAGGCGTTGTCCCTTCTTTTCCTAAAGAACTAGAGGCAAATACAAGTACTGCTGCAACTGCCGCTCCTAAAAAGGCAATCCATGTGAAAGCTGATAATGATGTCACGGAAAAGAGTACAATTGCTACAACTATAAAAAACGCAGCGCCTGAATTTAATCCAATAAAATCTGGAGAAGCAAGCGGATTCTTTGTTAAAGTTTGCATTAAACAACCTGCAATGGCTAAACTAGCACCAACACTTGCTGCAATTAACGCCCTTGGTAGACGCACATTTTGAATAATAATATGCTCATTTGAACCATTAAAATGGAAAAAAGCATCTAAAGCTAATTTCCAGCTCGTATTTGTATATCCGAAAATAATGCTTCCCCAAATACAAATAACGACTGCAATGATTCCAACAAGTAATCCAATCCATTTTGCTTGATTTGTTTTTAATAACATGCAGCGTTTCCCCTTCAATGTATAATGATACGTTGTAAGTGTATTTCAACTTAATTCTCATTGTCAACGATAATGAGAACTATTTTCAGTAATATATATTGACAATCCAAAGATAAAGGCTTAACATCATGCTTGCTATTGAAAAATATTCTCAACATGTAGGGGGTACATAATGAATTTCATGCAAAAGAAATCGTTTACAGTATTTGTATTTTTACTAGCTTTTTCACTTCTTTTAAGTGCTTGTGGAAAATCAAATAACAAAGAAGAATCAACAAAAGAAGATAATAAAAAAGAAATGATTACGGTTGAGCACGCAATGGGTAAAACAGAAGTTCCTGCCAATCCAAAACGTGTAGTTATTTTAACTAATGAAGGAACTGAAGCTTTACTCGAATTAGGTGTAAAACCAGTTGGGGCTGTAAAGTCTTGGACGGGTGACCCATGGTATCCGCATATTAAGGATAAAATGAAAGATGTAAAAGTTGTTGGCGATGAAGGACAAGTTAACGTTGAAACTATCGCTTCTTTAAAACCAGACTTAATTATCGGTAACAAAATGCGCCACGAAAAAGTGTATGAGCAATTAAAAGCTATTGCACCTACTGTTTTCTCGGAAACATTACGTGGTGAATGGAAAGATAACTTCAAATTTTATGCAAAAGCTTTAAATAAGGAAAAAGAAGGTCAAAAAGTTTTAGCTGATTACGGAAAACGTATGGAAGATTTAAAAGGCAAACTTGGTGATACAGTAAATCAAGAAATTTCTATGGTACGCTTTATGCCTGGTGATGTTCGTATTTATCATGGCGATACATTCTCTGGTGTTATTTTAAAAGAACTTGGATTTAAACGTCCTGGAGATCAAAACAAAGATGATTTCGCAGAACGTAACGTATCTAAAGAGCGTATTTCGGCAATGGATGGCGATGTATTATTCTACTTCACATTCGATAAAGGCAATGAGAAAAAAGGTTCTGAACTAGAAAAAGAATATATAAACGACCCTCTCTTTAAAAACTTAAATGCAGTAAAGAACGGAAAAGCATACAAAGTTGACGACGTTATTTGGAATACAGCTGGCGGTGTAATGGCTGCTAACTTACTACTAGACGACATTGAAAAACGCTTTGTTAAATAATTTCATTGTAACCAGCTCCCTCTTTTATGGAGCTGGTTTTTTCATTTCACTGAAGTGTCACATTATTTCATTTTGTATTTTTATTCCCGATATGTTATATTATAAAAGTAAATATAGTATATTTTCTCTATATCAGAATAAATATTTTAATCTAAATTTTCTGATTTATCACTATTTTACTTTATTTTAGAATTCAATTACTACATTTGAAAACGCTTATTATCTTGTTTTCAGGGAAAAATATAATAACGGTTGAAGAAAAATAGATTTTTTCATAAATTTTCTTGCTATTTCCATATAATTCTATTGACTTCTAAATATTTTGTGAATTAAAATAATTACATAAATATCCGTTATACAGGATTAGGGGGAAACAAACATGGATGCAGCTTTAAAATTAGACAAAGCTGGAGAGCAACAATCACCAAAAAAACATCCACCAGGATTATATTTGTTGTTCTTTACAGAGGCATGGGAAAGATTTAGTTATTACGGAATGCGTGGCTTATTAGTTCTTTATTTAACAACGAGCTTAGTAAGTGGCGGTTTAGGCTTTGATAAAGCAGTTGCTGTACAGATTTACGGTATTTTCACAATGTTAGTATACTTCACACCTATTATTGGTGGTTGGCTAACTGACCATTTCATTACGAAACGACACGCCATTACCATCGGCGGTATCATTATGGCACTTGGTAACTTCGTACTATTTTCAATGAACACGAAAACTGGACTATTTTTAGGATTAGGATTATTAGTTATCGGTAACGGATTCTTCAAACCAAATATTTCGACTTTATTAGGTCAATTATATAGCAACAACGATTCTCGTCGTGATAGTGCCTTCACTATCTTCTATATGGGAATTAACTTAGGAGCTCTTATCGCTCCATTCATTTGCGGTTATTTCACAGATTATAGATACGGTTTCTTAACAGCTTGTATCGGTATGATCATTGGACAGATTGCATTTAACTTATTAGCACCTCGTTACTTAGGATCAGCTGGAACAACTGTTGTCGGTAAAAAATCTAAAGAACAAAATGCAAAACCTATTGAGAAAAAACCTTTAACAACACAAGAGAAAAAGCGTACAACTGCAATTTTAATTTTAACTTGTTTCGTTGTATTCTTCTGGGCAGGATTTGAACAAGCTGGTAGTTCTTTAACACTTTACACAGATAAGTTCGTGGATCGTACAATTGGTGGATTTACAATTCCAACACCTTGGTTCCAATCTGTAAACCCACTATTCATTATCTTACTAGCATTACCAGTTTCTGCATTATGGATTAAACTTTCAAAAACAAAAAATGGTGATTTAAAAATCCCTACAAAAATGGCTTTTGGTATGATTTTACTAGGAATCGGGTACTTAGTTTTAACTTTAGCCGTTCTAAAAACTGGTAGCGATGAAGGTAACATTACAATGAAAGCAAACTTACTATTCATTGTATTCACTTACATGTTCCACACAATCGGTGAATTATTCTTATCACCAATTGGATTATCTATGGTAAGTGCAATCGCACCTCTTAAATTAGCATCTTTATTAATGGGTGTATGGTTAGCTGGTACTGGCTTTGCAAACTTATTAGCAGGACAATTAGCTGCTTTCACTCAATCTTTAGGATATTTAGAAGTATTCGCAAGCATCGGTGTTATCGTAATCGTGCTAGGATTAGTACTTCTTATGTTCTCTAAGAAAATTGCACATATGATGGAATAGTAAATAAAAAAGACGCTTCTACAATTAGAAGCGTCTTTTCTATTACATCTCTTCTAAAGCCGTGACATCCACGTGAACGCTCTCTCCTGGGTTGGATACGTCATACACTTGAGCACTACCCTTCTGCTCATCACAACTCTCAATCCATACGGGGACTCCCTCGTATGTAACATCAATTCTACTTGAAGAAGATAATATCTGTTTCACACGTTTTACATCCATTATATTATTCCTCCTTTGGCTTACAACACTCCTTTCTATCTTTTCATATCCCTTCAGAATATATTCCGTCAATTTAGCACTTCAACCGATAGTTTGTTTCTTTCTAACGCGCTAATATATACGCTCTCAAATCTTCCTATTATTAGATCCTTTCCAAATAAAAAAAGACGTATATTTCACACGTCTTCTTTCCATAATATTCAAAAATTAAGAAAATAATGTTTTTACTACTTCACTTACTTTATCGTTATGAATTTGATAGTACACTTCTAACCCGCGTCTCTCAAAGCGTACTACTTTATTTTGTTTTAATTTCGTTAAATGCTGCGAAACAGTTGATTGCGGAATTTCTAATACCTCTTGTAATTGTGTTACATTACATGTTCCACGCTGCATCAGTTCCATTACTAAACGTAGACGCAATGGATGAGCTAATGCTCTTAACATCTGTACGTCTTCTTCTGAAATACGACAGTCAAATTGGTTTTGGTTCATAAAATTCCCCTCATTTTCATTTTTTATTTTCTCTTTATTTATTTATATATCTGTTCTTATATTTCCTGTTACGACATAACTTTATCAACCTATAATGCTGAGAAAATTTTCCGACTTTTATCAGCACACAGTTCAAGAAAAAATCCCACCTGATTTTGAATATTATACTATATGATACAATAAAAAAGCAAAACAAAGGGCTAGCAATACTTTGCTTACAAACGTTGTTTTATCAGGCTTTTTGTTATATTTTCACCTTACTGAAATGTACAGTAATGATATTGTAAAATATCGTCCATAATTGATAACCTATCGTAAAGTAATTTGACCATATTTAACCACTTTGTTACGATAAAAAGGAAATTTAAGTAAGGAGGATGATGTAATATTAAAAAATGGTTTATTTTTGCGTTAATTAGCATTGCGGTTGGCTGGACTATTATCAATCACTTCCTATTAGACAAAAAAGAAGATATAGCTTCAAAATCAAACATCCCCATTGGAACTGAAGTTGGCAATGCTGCACTCGATTTCCTTCTGGAAACAACCACTGGTCAAGAAGTTCGCCTTACAGACTATAAAGGAAAAAAAGTAATATTGAATTTTTGGGCAAGCTGGTGTGGTCCATGCAAAATAGAAATGCCTGATATGGAAAAGTTTTATCACGATACTAAAGATATGGGGATTGAAATTGTCGCTATAAATGCGACAGCTACTGAAAAAGACCCGAATAATGTAAAACAATTTCTTGAAGAAAACAAATATACCTTCCCCGTCCTATTAGATCAGAAAGGCCAGGCAAGTGCCGCATATCAAATCATCAGCATTCCAACATCTTTTGTCATCGATACAAACGGTGTCATTCAATATAAGCATGTAGGACCAATGACATATGAAAAAATGAAAGAATATGTAAATAATTTATAGAAGCGTAATCAAATCAATTTGATTACGCTTTTTGTCTACTTTATGAACAAAATGTTACTTTTAATACTATTATGGAATAATTATACTTTTTCACGTTGACAATAGTGTTGAAGGAGAATATACTAAGCATGTAAGTTGATTGTGAATAGTTTCACAAATAATGTGAATTTCTTCACATATAATAGATAGGAGTTGTCATTATTATGAGTACTTGGACACAAATTTATGACCCATTAAACAATATTTGGTTATCTGCACTAATCGCAGCACTCCCAATTTTTTGCTTCATTATTTGTTTAGTGGGATTCAAAATGAAAGGTTACATGGCTGGGCTTTATAGTGTGATCGTCGCTATTGTTCTTGCTATATTTGTTTATAAAATGCCCGCAACTGTAGCTGTAGCATCTGCCGGATTCGGTGTTTTATCTGGATTTTATCCAATTTGTACTATCGTTATCGCAGCTATCTTCCTTTACAAATTAACTGTTAAAACAGAACAATTCAATGTCATTCGTGATAGCATTTCAAGTATTACAAATGATCAGCGTTTACAAGTATTATTAATCGCTTATTCTTTCGGTGCTTTCTTAGAAGGTGCAGCTGGTTTCGGTGTTCCAGTTGCTATTACAGCTGCATTACTTGTAGGTATGGGCTTTAATCCATTAAAAGCAGCAGGTATTTGCTTAGTAGCTAATATCGCTGGTGGTGCTATGGGTGCTATGGGTATTCCAGTTACAGTACCTGCACAATTAACTGGGCTAGATGCATTAACTGTCGGTCGTCAAGCTGTTTACATTTTGCCATTCATTAGCATTGTTTTACCGTTCTTACTTGTTTCAATGGTAGATGGATTTAAAGGCATTAAAGAAACTTGGCAAGGTATTCTTGTAAGTGGTGTTTCTTTCGCAATTACTCAGTTCCTTGTGACTTACTTCTTAGGCGCTGAACTTACTAATATTTTCGCAGCAGTCGTAAGTATGGTCGCTCTTACATTATTCTTACGTGTTTGGCAACCAAAATCTTCTGCTAAAGAAGAAAAACAAGAAGAAAAAGAATCTCATACATTCAATCAAATTTTATATGCTTGGTCCCCATTCGTATTCTTAACTGCATTTGTAACAATCTTTAATTTAAAACCAATTAAAGCTTTATTTGCTCCGGATGGTCCATTGGCAAACTTAGTATTTAACATTCAATTCCCTGGTCTTCATAATGCGGTTATGAAAACTGCACCAATTACAAAGGCTGATACACCTTTCGCAGCGATTTTCAAACTAGATGTATTCTCTTCTACAACTACTGCAATTGTATTAGCAATCATCGTTTCACTTATCGTCTACCGTGTAAACGGCAAAATGATTAAAGAATTAATGATCGAAACAATAAAAGAACTAAAAGTTCCAGTATATACAATTTGTAGCGTTATCGCTTTAGCTTACGTAGAAAACTACTCTGGTATGTCATCTACACTTGGACTTGCATTCTCTTCTACAGGAAATGCATTCCCAGTTCTTTCTCCAATCTTAGGATGGATTGGCGTATTCATTACAGGTTCAGTCGTATCAAGTGGTTCATTATTCGCACCACTTCAAGCAGTAACTGCCGATCAGTTAAACATCGTACCATCTACTCTCGTTTCATTAAACGTAGTTGGTGGTACAATCGCAAAAATGGTTTCACCACAATCTGTAGCAGTTGCTTGTGCAGCAGTTGGACTAGTTGGTCAAGAATCTGCTCTATTTAAAATAGTAATGAAATATAGTTTAATCTTCTTAGCTATTATTAGCTTACTTCAACTTAACTCTGTATTTAATATCTTCTAAAAAAAAGCACCGATCCAAATGGATCGGTGCTTTTTACATTACATTTTTTTAGTCTTTAATAAAGAAGCACCAGCAATTTCAGGATGCGTCATTTCGTATGGATCCAAAATAATATCAAGCTCTTCTGCTGTAAGTACACCATGTTCTAAACATAGCTCCCTAACAGATTTTCCTGTCGCAATTGCTTCACGTGCAATGCGAGAAGCTGCTTCATAACCAATATGAGGATTCACTGCTGTAATAACTCCAACACTTTTTTCAACATATTGCTTAAGCAACTCTTCATTCGCTGTAATTCCCTTTATACAGTATTCACGGAATACACGGAAACCGTTATTCATAATACTGATGGATTGAATTAAATTAAATACTAATACCGGCTCCATTACATTTAACTCTAATTGTCCAGCTTCTGACGCTAAGCAAATTGTATGGTCATTTCCAATTACTTGGAAAGCAACTTGGTTAATTACTTCTGCCATAACTGGATTTACTTTACCCGGCATAATAGATGAACCTGGTTGACGAGCTGGTAATTGAATTTCCGCCAACCCAACACGTGGACCAGACGCCATAATACGAAGGTCATTTGCAATTTTAGACATATTCATCATACATACTTTTAGTGCTGCAGATACTTCTGTATATGCATCTGTGTTTTGCGTCGCATCAACTAAGTGCTCTGCACCAACAAGAGGGAAACCACTAAAAGTTCGTAAATGCTTCACAACTTGTTCTATATAAGTAGGGTTTGCATTTAATCCCGTACCGACAGCTGTCGCACCCATATTAACTTCGTATAAATGTTGACGAGACTGTTTAATTCTTTTTATATCACGCTCTAGCACTCTGCTATATGCTTCAAATTCTTGCCCAAGGCGAATTGGAACTGCATCTTGCAAATGCGTACGCCCCATTTTAATAACGTGATCAAACTCTTTTGCTTTATCATGAAAAGCAGAGTGAAGTTCTTCCATTGTAACAAGAAGTTCTTTCAGCATCATAAGAGTTGCTATATGAATCCCAGTTGGGAACGCATCATTTGTTGATTGAGCCATGTTCACATGAGTGTTTGGGCTAATTTTCGCATATTCACCTTTTTCGTATCCCATACGTTCCAAGGCTCTATTTGCAATTACTTCATTAGTATTCATATTAATTGAAGTACCTGCTCCGCCTTGAATCGGGTCTACGATAAATTGATCATGGAACTTTCCATCAACAATCTCTTGTGCCGCTTCTGCAATTTCTTGTCCGATATCTTTAGCTAAGTAACCTGTATCTATATTCGCAAGCGCTGCCGCTTTTTTTACAATTGCCATTGCCGTAATGAGTGACGGATGAATGCGGTATCCTGTAATAGGAAAGTTTTCTACGGCACGTAATGTTTGTACACCATAATAAGCTACACTCGGTACTTCCTTTTCACCTAAAAAATCTTTTTCTATACGTATATCCTTCGTTGCTATCATTTTTCATCACCTATACTTTTCATTCTAAATCCTTATCTAAAGAATTCGCCCTATAAAATACGAGTATCATTAAATGAATTCTTCAGTATCCACTTTCACTATATAGCACCTTTTTTGAAAGCGCAAACATTTATTTTTCTATATATACTTTTTATTAAAGTTTATATAATAGAAAATCCATTCATTCTTCTACTTTCTTTATTTCAACTCGCTTAATTTGATGCATATCCTTTTCAAGAACTTTAAAAGAAAAGCCGTGTTTTTCAATAATATCTCCTTCAGCAACGATTTGCTTTTGTACCATAATCCAGCCACCAATTGTATCTACATCATCAGCGATTAAGTGTATGCCAAATAAATCATTTACTTCACTAATAAGCACTTTTCCCTCTACGATTTTACACCCTTCACTTATATGCTCTATAGGCGGGTGTTCATCTTCATCGTATTCATCTCGGATTTCTCCAACAATTTCTTCTAAAATATCTTCTAGTGTAACGATCCCCGCTGTACCACCATATTCATCATATAATACAGCTAATGGAATTCGTTTTCTTTGCATTTGTAATAGCAAATCATGAATAGGGATATTTTCTAACACTTCAATAACTGGTCTTGTATATGGCGTAATCGAGCACCCCTCGTCTCGATTACCATCCATATAACGAATAAATAAATCCTTTACATTAACCATCCCAATAATTTCATCTTTATCTTCACCAAATACGGGATATCTCGTGTACTTTTCTTGTGCGATTATTTTAATATGTGTTTCAAATGGTTCGTCCTCATATAAACCTACAACTTCCGTACGAGGTACCATAATTTCCTTTGCGACTCTATTATCGAATTCAAAAATATTATTTACATATTTAAATTCCCTTTGATTAATCTCTCCACTCTCATAACTCTCAGATAAGATTAATCGTAATTCTTCCTCCGAATGAGCTACTTCATGCTCAGAAGCCGGATGTAATCCGAATAACCCTGTTACAAGCCTTGCAGAACCATTTAAAGCCCAAATAAACGGATACATTACTCGGTAAAAGTAAATAATTGGCTTCGATAATAATAAGCTAACTTGCTCTGCCCTTTGTATAGCGAGCGTCTTCGGAGCAAGTTCACCAATGACAACATGTAAAAACGTAATAACTGCAAAGGCAATAATAAATGAAACTGTACTTGCAATTGCAGGAGATAGGTGTAGTTTTAAAAACAACGGCTCGAGTATATGTTTTATAGTGGGCTCTCCTAACCACCCAAGCCCTAAAGCAGTAATTGTAATACCTAACTGACATGCTGATAAATACTCATCTAAATTCGAAGTTACTTTTTTAGCTGCCAATGCTCCTCGTCGTTTTTCACTAACGAGTTGATCAATACGACTGCTACGCACCTTAATAATTGCAAACTCAACAGCCACAAAAAATGCTGTTAACGCAATAAGGATGGCTACCATCAGTAATTTTAAAATATCCACATATGTCCTTTAGCTTTCTTAGCTAAAGTTACACCTCCTTTAAAAAAGAAGTTTCACTTTAGTTTCTTCATTTATTTGAAAGCAACCCTATATAAAATTCACCAATTTCAAGCCTCATACAATTCTAAAGGCAAGCCATCAGGATCTTGGAAAAAGACAAATTTTTTATCCGTAATTTCATCCATACGTATCGCTTCAGTCTCCACACCGCATTGTTTTAAATGGTTTACAGCTTCTTCTATATTTGTAACAGCAAATGCTAAATGTCTAAGTCCAGCTGCTTCTGGAAAACTTGGGCGCTCAGGTGGACTAGGAAATGAAAATAATTCAATTTGATACTCTTCCCCTACACATAAATCTAACTTATAAGAATCTCGTTCTTTTCTATATACTTCATTTATCGCTTTAAAACCTAATATCCGAGTATAAAAATCCTTTGACAGTTCATAATTCGAACAAATAATTGCAACGTGGTGCACTCTACATATATTCATGCTCTCTCTATTCCTTTCTTTACCAAAGATGCATATTCTCCCTTGAAATGAAAAACATATATAGCAGAATATCTCTTTTAGGGGGCTTACTATGAAATTTATTACTTTTTTCGTGGGACTTATCGTTGTTTTCTTCCTTGCTTATATTGCTAGCAACAATAAAAAACATATTAAATTTAAACCAATTTTCATCATGCTTATTATACAATTAATTTTAACCTATTTATTATTAAATACAGAAATTGGTCTCATACTTATTACGGTAATTTCTGGCCTGTTTACGAGGCTACTTGAGTATGCTGCCAGTGGTATAAACTTTGTATTTGGCGGTCTTGCAAATAAAGGGGAAATGCCATTTTTCCTTAACGTATTATTACCGATTGTCTTTATCTCCGTCTTAATTGGTATATTACAACATTTCAAAATACTACCATTCTTTATTCGTTGGATTGGTTTCTTTCTTAGTAAAATAAACGGTCTTGGGAAATTAGAATCTTACAACGCCATCGCTTCCGCTATTGTCGGCCAATCAGAAGTTTTTATTACGGTTAAAAAACAATTAGCCCAAATTCCAAAACATCGACTATATACACTTTGCGCCTCTGCTATGTCAACAGTATCTATGTCCATTGTCGGTGCCTATATGACAATGATTGAACCAAAATATGTAGTAACCGCACTCGTTCTCAATTTATTTAGTGGTTTTATTATCGTACTCATTATTAACCCTTACGACGTTAACGATGATGAAGACATTTTGGTAATAAAAGGGGAAAAACAAAGTTTCTTTGAAATGCTTGGAGAATACATTCTTGATGGTTTTCGTGTAGCAATTGTCGTCGGTGCTATGCTCATTGGATTCGTCGCATTAATGAGTTGCATTAATGACCTATTCCTCATTATATTCGGCATTACTTTCCAACAATTAATAGGCTATGTATTCGCCCCTATTGCATTTCTTATCGGCGTACCAAGTTCTGAGATTGTCACAGCTGGTAGCATTATGGCAACAAAGCTTGTAACAAATGAGTTTGTAGCAATGATGGATCTTAGCAAAATTTCCAGCACTCTCTCTATCCGTACAGTTGGTATTATTTCTGTCTTCCTCGTTTCTTTTGCCAACTTTTCTTCCATTGGAATTATTTCCGGTGCGGTAAAAGGGTTAAACGAAGAACAAGGAAATGTTGTTGCCCGCTTCGGCCTAAAATTACTATACGGCGCTACTCTTGTTAGTATTTTATCTGCGATTATTGTAAGTATTATGCTTTAATTAGGTAAAATTTTATCATTTTCTTATCCCTGTCTTTTGTATACAATAACGAATAGATGTCTTATAAAGTGAAACTTTAATCAGAGGGGGCTATCCCCCACTGATTATTAGTTGAACCAATCGGGCATTTACGGGCAGTTATCTCCCACCTAACTTCCTTGCATTCGCTGGACTTTGAGGTGGGAGTTTTACTGCCCGTTAATGCGGGATAAATAATCAATACATCTATTTTTTATACATGTACAATACCTTTTATTTAGCGTAAAATATTTTTTATGTGTTTTAATACGCTTCTAGATGTATACACTTTGATTGTTTTAAAGGAGAAAAAATGATGAAATCCGACATTAACAACGAAACTCGAGCCAAAAAAGGACGCTCAAAGAAAAAGCGCCTACTTTGGTTCATTCTTATTCCATTACTTATTGTAGCAATGGGAGCAGGAGGCTATTCCTTCCATATATACAGTAAAGCAAAATCCGTCTTAAGCAACGCTTATTCTGAACTCGGCCGAGGAGATAAATCCAGCAAACGTGAAAAAGCTGTTAAACCTATGACTGATAATATTTCTGTCCTGATCATGGGTGTTGATGAAAGTGATATCAGGGAAAAAGGTTACGGAAAAGCGACTCGTACAGATGCATTACTACTTGCAACAATTAATAAAAATGATAAATCTGTTAAACTAGTCAGCATTCCACGTGATTCACGCGTCTTCATTAAATCACGTGATAAATATGATAAAATTACACATGCACATGTATTTGGTGGTGTAGACAGCACAATTGATACAGTAGAAAAATTTTTAGATGTACCAGTTGATTACTATGTAAAATTTAATTTCAAATCCTTTATCAAGATTGTTGATTCTCTAGGTGGTATAACTGTCGACGTTCCAGTTGAGTTCACAGAACAAAATAGTAGCGACGAAGCAGATGCAATTCACCTAAAAAAAGGGCGTCAACATTTAAATGGAGAAGAAGCACTTGCACTAGCTAGAACTCGCCATATTGACAGTGATTATATGCGCGGTCAACGACAACAACTTGTTTTAGAAGCTATTGCTGAAAAAGCCCTATCTCTCAATTCCATTAATAAAATCGGAAGCCTATTAGATGCTGTCGATACAGACTTAAAAACAAATTTAACTTTTGATGATATGATGACTATTGCAAAAAATTCAATGGATTCAAATTTAAAAATGGATAAATTGCAAGTGGAAGGTACTGATAAATATATAGGTGGTATTTATTATTACGTTCCAAACGAAAAGAGTGTTAATGATATATCGACAACACTTCAAGAACATCTCGGTGTTACGAATAAAAATGAGCATAAAAAATTATAATAAAAAGGCTGCTAGATTTTTCTAAGCAGCCTTTTTATTATAATTTTCAACATATTTCTCATGCATATTGTGACAAAAAGAGACAATTATTACAGCAGTGTAACATTTTTTATGAAAACATTACACACGTAGTGAAAATAATAGTATACTAGGACGTACATAATGTTATTTTCATCATTTTTATACAAAAAATGTAATACATATATTTATACAAATTTTTCTGGGGGGAAATAAATGAAGCTAAGCAAAATACTGATCGGTTCCGCTATTGCTGGTGGCATATTACTTTGTGTTGGTGGTATTGGTGGATATCAATATGTATCCAAATTAAATAATCAACTAAATACAACTGCACTACCAAACACTACATTTGAAGGTATTTCTCTTGATGGAAAAAATAAAGCAGATATTCAAGCCCTTGTTAATCAAAAGATGAATGAATTAAATCAAAAATCTCTTAACTACGTATTCCAAAATGATAAGCAAAATTACACGTGGAAAGATTTAGGAGTAGATTATAAAGAGAAGGATATTGTCGACAATATCTTTAAAGAACAAGAAGGGAACGTAATGAATCGTTACAACATGCGTAAGCAAGCTGAAAACGGTGAAGTAAAACGTGACTATAAATTAACACCACAATTAAATACAACAACTTATGAAACCTTTATAAAGGATAAATATAATGAAACATTAAAGAATCCTGTCAACGCCGAATTAAGTGTTGAAGGCTCTACAGTAAATATTAGCCAAAGTCAAAATGGAGAAAAAATTGATAAAGGAAAATTAACCGATTTAACAAGCGCAGCTATTACTTCTGGCACACCCGATGTTGTATTACCAGTTACACTAATAAAACCTGAACGTTCTACAGAAGATATACAACAAATGGGGATTAAAGAAGTGATTGCTGAATACTCTACCCCAATGGCTGGCCGTAATGGAAATCAATCCTATAACGTAAATAAGTCAGCTAATACTTTAAGTGGAGTTATTGTAGCACCTGATGAAACGTTTAGTTTTAATGGCCGTGTTGGCGTAACTGATGCTGCACATGGTTATAAATCCGCAGCAGTATATTCACAAGGTAAAGTTATACAAAGTGCAGGCGGAGGCGTTTGCCAAGTAAGTAGTACTTTATACAGCGCAGCTTTAAGGGCAGATTTAGGAATTGTTTCTCGAAGCAATCATTCTATGCCCGTAAATTATTTACCACTTGGGCAGGATGCAGCAGTGGCAGATTATGGTCCGGATTTAAAATTTAAAAACAATACAGGTAAGCATATTTACATTCAAGCATTTTCAAATGGCGGTAGTATTACTACACGTATTTTCGGTACAAATACTGGTAAAAATGTTGAAGTTTCTTCTCAAGTAATTAGTAATACTGGTGATAAAATAACAGCGGTTACGTATAAAAAAGTAACACAAAACGGTGAAGTACTCTCAAATGGACAAATTTCAAAAAGCGTATATAAAAGTGCCCCAAAACAATGAGATAATATCAAACGGACAAATTTCAAAAAGCGTATACAAAAAGGCGTGATCTACTCACGCCTTTTTCTTTTGCAATAATAGTAAAAAAATCCCCAGATGATCTTTCGTTTCTTCTAAAGACCACACACGATTGCCTTGCTTCGCAGCTAATACGCACGCTTCTTCCCACGCGTTCTTTTTCTTCATATTTACTAATTCATCGCGTAATTTCAAAACAATCTCTTCGTCCTCTTGCTCTATAAACTCTTCCATCACGCTTACTATTTCATCCTCATGAATACTTAACGTACAGTACGATTTAAGAAAGTATTGTAATGTTGGATACATATATACTCCCCCCTTTATTTATCTGATGGATAAGAAGTAATAATCTTAAATCCTAGATTTCCTGATTTATCTCTCGCTAAAACAGTAACAGTCTTTACTAGTTTGTCTTTTACATTCATATTTTTCTTTATTACTGTTTTTCCAACTGGGAATGAATGAGTTGTATTCAATACAAGACGAGCCTCTTTAGAGTTTTTCAACCAATCCTGAATTTCTTTATCATGTTGTTTTAAACTATCTTTCACAGCCTTTGTCGCTGTTTCCTTATCATAGTATGTACTTGCCGCTGAAACTTTATCTGTCTTCAAACGATTCTTCAAATCCTCTTCTGATTTACCTACATGCCTTTCAATCGTATGACCATTTTTAGGTGGCCCTTCCATTTCATCTAAAATATTATCACTAATTTTTTCTACTGATGTAGAATGATCCTCTTTTGGTTTTTCTGTTTTTTGTTCTTTTCCTGCACATCCACTTAAAATCAGCATTAGTGCCAATAAACTACTCAAGAAAAGACTACTTAATCGTTTCATCGTATCACCTCTTCCATGATTATTATCGTAACTCCACTAAAAGTCAATTTCACAAAGAAAAAATGTATACAGTTTTAAAATCCTCATTCATTTTGCTATATTTTCCACCCCCCTTTCATCAAATCACTGTTTTTCGCCCTTTTTAAAATATACCCCCATGTTTTTATAATTATTTCCCAGATGAAAACACCAATCGAAATACTCCACAAACCCTTTAAATACAGGATTTATGGAGTGTTTTTAAACAAACTAAATATACCCATACTTTCATATACTCAATACCTATATGAGGTATACAAACCACTTTCTATCAACAGTTTCCTACATTATGTAAATTTGCACTTGCCTACACAATAGAAATATGGTGTAATGCAAAAAAAGATAAAGGATTTTAAACAATGGCTGAAACAATTCAAAACTTCTTAACAGACTATTATTCAATCGCAATTCCACTTAGTATCTTAATTAACATCATCATCAGTCTTTTAGGTTTTATCCCTAGTATTTTTTTGACCGCTATTAACATACAACTCTTCGGTGTAACAAACGGAACCATTATTTCGATCGCAGGTGAGGCATTAGGGGCTATTATCTCGTTTTATATTTATCGTATAGGCCTTCAGAAATTCACTCACAACAAAGTAAATAAGTATCCAAAGGTAGAACGCCTACTTTATGTAGAAGGTAGAGAGGCCTTTCTACTCGTTCTATCGTTTCGATTCATACCTTTCATCCCATCAAGTATCGTTACTTTATTTGCAGCTCTAGGCAAAATGTCATTACTCTCTTTCAGTATTGCCAGCACAATAGGGAAAATACCGGCTTTATTGATTGAAGTATATTCTGCATATCATGTCATTAACGGAACAAATGAAGCGAAATGGATTATTACAATCGCAGGTTGTGTTGGATTATTTTATTTGTGGAAAAAATGGAGAAAAAAATAAAGAAGGAGCCTATGCTCCTTCTTTATTTTTGAGGTATTTTATTAATAACTATCCCTTAAAGCCTTAGTTTACACCAACAGCACTAAATGATTGCTTAACTGCTGCTACTTCTGCAGAGCTAGCACCATATAAATCAGCTGCAGCTTGTACTGCACCAGCACGTGCTTGACTAAATGTAGTAGATTGCGTGAAATACTGTGTATTTGCACGGTAGTAAATCGCACCTAATTTATCTTTACCGATACCAGTTACAGTTACACCAGAATGCGTACCACCATTTGCTAATAAATAAGCTTGTTTGTTAATAATACCACTGTTTGTATGAACGCCACCGTTATCACTTGAACCAGTGTAACGCTTAGAATAATGGTCTGGGTCACCATATTTCGCTGGATCACTCATAGAACGAAGTGCATCTCCCGCCTTACTAGGTGTATAAATATCTTCACCAATCTCCCAATCTGGGTTACGGTTATCATAGAATTCTACTAAAGTACCAAAAATATCAGAAATTGCTTCATTTAACGCTCCTGATTCATTTTGATAAATTAAATCCGAGCTATTTTCCGTAACAGCATGTGTTAATTCATGGCCAATTACATCAATGCCACCAGATAATGAAGTGAATGTTACACCATCACCATCTCCGTATACCATTTGTGAGCCGTTCCAGAATGCATTATTATACTTACTTCCGTAATGAACTGTTGATTTTAATGGTGCTCCTGCATCATTAATAGAGTTTCTGTTAAATGTAGCTTTATAGTAATCATATGTTTTACCTGCATAGTAATGAGCATCTACTGCCGCTGCATCATACGCTGCATTGAAAACATTATCTGCATCTGCCCATAATGTTCCTGGTAATGTTGAGCGGTTTTTCGCATCATATGTGAAAATTGTTGCTCCGCGCGTATTATCTTGTAAATAGTAAGATGATCCAGATAACGTTGTATTAAGCGATTTCGTATCTCCTAATACACCTTTACCAGTTCCAACTTTATTCGTCCCTGTTACAGGCTTTACAACCGCTTTCGCTTCCTGTTTAGGAGCATCTTGCTTAACTGGTGACTTATCATCATTCGTTACATGATCAAGTTTATTATATTTATTTAACACTTTACCGCTTTCCGCTTCAATGAAATAGTAATAGTTTCCTGGATTTGGCTCTAAGAAGTTTAAATTCACAACGTATGCATATGTCGTTTCTTCACCATTTTGATATACATATAAATCCGCTTTTGGATCTACTTCGTATTTAGGTGTTACTCCTAAATCTTGTTGCGCAATTTCAATTGCTTTTGCGCCTTCAATCTTATTTTTGTTTTTTAACTTTTCCTTCTTGTCTAAATCAGGCGCAACTGTTCCAGACAATACTTTTAAAGAACCATCTTTACTTACGTGAGCTACTTGAGTAGACCCCCATACAGGTACTCCCTCGTAAACTTGTTGCATACGTACTACTGTTGAATCAGTTACAGCATCTTTTTTCACTTGTTTCACTTTGAAAGAATCTTGTGCACTCTTTTCCCCTAGCTTATAATCACCTTTTGCTGCGTTTAAGTAATCAAACACCACAGATTCCGCTTTCTTACCAGTCGCTCCAGTTAGATCACCAGAAATAAACTCAGGTGACTGTACCGTCTCATTGTACTTCTTAGTAGAGAGTACATTTTTAGAATCCGCAAATGCAGAGCCTGTCCCTCCGAACGTAGTAACTGCCATTCCTGCCGCTAACACTAACGCTAAACTCTTCTTTTTCATCTAACATTCCCCCTAATAAAAAATTTTTGAAAAAGAGTAGTTTCATATTATCATTATGTTTCCACTATTAATATACTAAAAATTCAATTAATTTCTTTCTCAAGTGTTGTAGAATTTTGAGGAACAAATATTGAAAAATAAAAACCCCCTTTCCGTTTGGAAAGGGGGTTTTTATTAAGAGTTTACCACTTCAACTACATTCTCTCCTTGACCATAGATATCCGATGTCCAAGCATACTGAGGTTCCAATACCACTAATACAGCTACCAAAGCCAAAGCACCAATAATTATTTTCTTCATATTATTTTCCTCCCTTTTCTTCCAATAAATTAATTGCTAATTTATAATAGTTATTACTTTCTCGAAACTCTAATAGTTCTTCATGATACGCTGCTAGTTCTAAATACACCATTTTTAATTCCTTTTTATTCTCTTCACTTCTATAAAATGGGATCGCCTCAACTTCTAAAAATTTTTTATAAACATCTTTAGTTTCAAAGTATTTATGCTTAAGCACTAAAAGTATATATAGCATACTTTTATACTTTTCATCCCTCTTCGCGACATCTACCCCTTTACTGATCCACTCTTTTGCTTCTTCAAATTCTTTTAATTCTATACACTGTAAAGCAATCTCATATACTGCATCAATATAATTTAAATCCTCTTCCTTCTTATACTTTAAGCATTGCAAATAATAATCTTTAGCCTTTGCATAATCTTTTAAGTTATAGTACAAAAATCCTAAGTTATTTAAAGCAATAGCTGTTATGCTTTCTTTATCAGCAAAAGAATTCGCCTCTCTCAAAATATTATTATAAATAGAAAGCGCTTCATCATATTGCCTTTTCTGTATGTAACTCAACGCAATAAGTAATTGACAATTTATTACATACCGAAACTTATATTCATTCTTAAATCCTTCCATTGCTACATTAGCAAAATGTAAAGTCATATGTTCAACTTCTAATTCATTGTAAACAAGAGCTAAATTAAAGTATATTCCATTTTCGTGATACCCTTGCTCCTTCGCCATTACTTCTGTTCGAGCCAAGTACTCCAATGCCGTCTTATATTTATGTTGTAAGAAATAATATAATCCCTTGCTATACGTATATAATAATTTCTGGAATGGTGAATACTTTTTATACATCTTCTTTAAGCTCTCTAACTCTTCTTCGACAGCAGGAAAATCCCTTTTCATAATTAAATAACGTGTATACAGCAGTTTATAATAATTTATAATTTCAAAATCCAACACATGCTTCATTTCACCTTGCAACTCTTCGTATATGCGCTCTACTTGTTGCTTGTCCAAATGAACTAATGCATTCAACCACTCGTCCAACTTCACTTTCACATCTTCTTCTACATCTCTCAAATCCGTCACAGCAATTTCTAGTCTTGTGCAGAGCAATTGTAGAATTTCTTCTGATGCTTCAATCTTTCCATTTTCGATCTTACTTAAGTATGAGACAGAACAAATGCCCTGACATAATTCTTCTTGTGTCATTTTTTGCTGTAGCCGTTTATAAAAAACTTGCTTGCCTATTTTTTCTAATGTTTGTTGCATTGTCCTCCTCCATTCTCATTACCCCCACTACTCTAATAATACATAAAATCTAGAGAAATATAAATTGATAAATGTAAATTTTCTAAAAAATATGCATTATTTCATTTTTTTCTCTCTTGACTTCAATCCCCTATTACTTCTTTGCTACGAAAGGGGAAAAATTGGTATACTATAACCAAATTACGGAGGTGTTTTCGCAATGAATCATTATAAAGACGATAGTTACGCCTTACATACAGATTTATATCAAATCAACATGGCTTATACATATTGGAAAGATGGTATTCATACTCGCCGTTCTGTTTTTGATCTATACTTTCGAAAGCTTCCATTCGAAAACGGCTATGCTGTTTTTGCTGGTCTTGAAAAAATTGTAGAGTACATAGAAAATTTCAGCTTTACCGAAAGTGACATCGCTTATTTAGCAGAGCTGCAATTTGAAGAAGACTTCCTTCATTATTTACAAAACATGAAATTTACTGGCACGATTCGTAGTATGCAAGAAGGCGAAGTTGTTTTTAATAACGAACCATTATTACGTGTTGATGCACCGCTTGGCGAGGCACAAATAATTGAAACCGCCCTCTTAAATATTGTAAATTACCAAACATTAATTGCTACAAAAGCTGCACGTATGAAGCACGCTGCAAATAATGATGAGCTTTTAGAGTTCGGTACAAGACGCGCTCATGAGTTTGATGCTGCCCTTTGGGGAACACGAGCTGCCTTTATTGGTGGTTTTTCATCTACAAGTAACGTTCGCGCAGGGAAACGATTTGGCATCCCTGTAGCTGGCACACATGCCCATTCTTTCGTTCAAGCATATCGCGATGAATATGTTGCATTTAAAAAATATGCTGAAACACATAAAAAATGTGTATTTCTTGTCGATACATACGACACATTAAAATCTGGTGTTCCAAATGCGATTCGTGTTGCAAAAGAGTTCGGGGATCGTATCGATTTTTATGGCATTCGCCTTGATAGTGGTGATATGGCATATTTATCAAAGGAGGCCAGAAAACAACTTGATGCAGCTGGATTTACAAACACAAAAATTATCGCTTCTAGCGATTTAGATGAATATACGATTATGCACTTGAAATCTCAAGGGGCAAAAATTGATGTATGGGGTGTTGGTACAAAGCTGATTACATCCTTTGAGCAGCCAGCATTAGGGGCTGTTTATAAACTAGTCGCTATTGAAGATACTGACGGAAAATTAAATGATACGATTAAGATTTCATCTAATCCTGAAAAAATTACAACCCCAGGACTTAAACGAGTTTATCGTATTATTAACCGTGTTAACGATCATGCAGAGGGCGATTATATTGCTTTAGAGTCAGAAGAACCCGGAAAAGAAGAGCGTTTAAAAATGTTTCATCCAGTTCATACATATATAAGTAAATTCGTAACAAGCTTTGAAGCACGCGAACTACATCAAGATATTTTCATTAACGGTAAAAGAGCGTATGAATTACCTAATATATTAGATATTCAAAAGTATAATGAACGCAGCCTCTCACTATTTTGGGAAGAGTATATGCGAACTTTAAACCCAGAAGAGTACCCTGTCGATTTAAGCCAAGAATGTTGGGATCATAAAATGAATTATATTCAAACTGTTCGAGAACAGGTTGAAAAAAATATACAAAAATAAAGTGAAGCTTTAATCAGTGGGGTTTTGTCCCTCCCCCACTTCTCCATTTTTCAATACTATATGGATATTTGTAAAAAATATATTAAAATAATAAGAAGAATATTATATTTTTGTAAATTTATATATTAAATTATTTAAAAACAAAATAATATTTGATATTATTTTCTTGAGTCAATTTCAACAAAATAACCAATAAAAAAGAGGACGCAATTGCGTCCTCTTTTTTATAAATCTTTTACTCGTAGTACACGCATTGCATTTAATACTGCAAGTAACGTCACACCAACATCTGAGAAGACTGCTTCCCACATTGTTGCAATACCAAAGGCGCCGAGTAATAACACTAACCCTTTTACCCCTAATGCAAATATAATATTTTGCCATACGATGCTACGTGTACGTTTTGCAATTTTTACTGCTGTCACAATTTTTGAAGGCTCATCAGTCATAATAACGATGTCAGCAGCTTCAATTGCTGCATCTGACCCTAAGCCTCCCATCGCAATACCAACGTCTGCCCTTGCTAGTACTGGCGTATCATTAATACCATCACCGACGAATGCAATCTTTTCTTTACCGCGTTTTGCTGCATCAATTTTTTCGATTTCTTCTACTTTTTGGTGTGGTAATAATTCGGCATGAACTTCATCTAAACCTAATTCTTTACCAACAGCTTCCCCGACTGATTTTGCATCACCAGTTAACATGACTGTCTTCTTAATACCTAGTTCTTTTAACTTTTGAATTGCTTGTTTTGAATCCTCTTTTACCTCATCAGAGATAACAATATAACCTGCATATTTACCATCTACAGCAACATGAACTAGTGTACCTACTGTATTTGGTTGCTTAAATGTAATGTTTTCTTTGCTCATTAATTTAGCATTACCTGCGAAAATTTCTTTTCCTTGTACTTTTACAACCGTACCATGACCAGAAATTTCACTATAGTCTTCAATAGCATTTTCATCGATTGATTTTCCATATGCATTTCGAATAGATTGTGCAATCGGATGATTTGAATATACTTCTGCAAATGCTGCATATTCTAATAGCTCTTCAGCTGTGATACCTTCACTAGGCTCCATCTTCGTAACTTTAAAGACACCTTTTGTTAATGTTCCTGTTTTATCAAAAACGATATATTTCACATCATTCAATGCTTCTAAATAGTTACTTCCTTTTACTAAAATACCACTTTTAGATGCCCCACCAATACCGCCAAAGAATCCAAGAGGAATCGATACAACGAGCGCACATGGACAAGAGATTACTAAGAACACTAAAGCTCTATAAATCCAATCGGAGAATGTAGCACCCTCTAAAATAAGTGGTGGAATAAATGCCATTATTGCTGCTGTTATAACTACAACAGGAGTATAATAACGTGCAAACTTTGTAATAAAGTTTTCTGTTGGCGCTTTTTTGCTACTTGCATTTTGTACTAAGTCTAAAATTTTCGATACAGTGGATTCACCGAACTCTTTTGTAACTTCGACAATTAATACACCATTTTGGTTTACAAAACCACTTAATACGTCATTACCAACTTCTACTTCCCTCGGTACAGACTCACCTGTTAACGCTGAAGTATCCATCATTGATGTTCCCTCAACTACTTTCCCGTCTAACGGTACTTTTTCACCTGGTTTTACGATAATATACTCACCAATTTGCACATCTTCTGGTGATACTTGTTTCGTTTCGTTTCCAACTTTCACATTCGCATAGTCAGGACGAATATCCATTAATGACGTAATTGATTTCCGAGAACGATTTACTGCAATACTTTGGAACAGTTCCCCTACTTGGTAAAATAGCATAACTGCTACCGCTTCTGGATATTGTTGAATCGCGAAAGCTCCTAAAGTTGCAATTGCCATTAAAAAGTTTTCATCGAACACTTGGCCGCGAGTTATGTTTCTTACCGCTCTCCAAACGATATCTCCACCTATTAATAAATAAGCAAGGACGAATAATGGAATTGTTATCATTTGCGGTAATCCGGCTAACGCAGCAATTCCTGTCAAAATTCCACCGACTACTAATCTTCCTATCATCTTTTTCACATTTCCATCACCATGATCATGGTCATGGTCGTGTCCTTTTTCCTCTTCACGAACAACTTTTACATCAGGCTCTAACTTTTGAACAACATTTTTTATATTTTGTACAGTCGATTCAAGTTCTCGTTTATTTGCAACTTCTACTCTTAATTTCTTTGATACGAAATCAACAGTCGCTTCTGAAACTGTTGGCATTTCTTTTACCTTATTTTCAATCTTCATTGCACAATTTGCACAGTCTAAGCCTTCTAATACAAATACTTCTTTTACTGATTTTGTTTTTTGCTCTTCTTGCACTTTAATATGTGGCTCTAATTTTGTAACAAGTTGCTTCGCTTCCGTAACAACTTGATTTTCTTTATTTTGCGGTGTTTCTAAAAGCATCGTTTTTGTTGCAAAGTTTACGGAACAAGATGTTACCCCTTCTATATTCCCAACACCTTTTTCAATTTTCATTGCACAATTTGCACAATCTAAACCTTCTAGCATAAGTTTCTTTTTCACTAATGCTTCTGCCATCGTTCTCCCTCCTCGCTTTTTTATTCTTCCTCGTTTACGTGTTCAAACGCTTGCTCGAAGATATGAATTACGTGTTGATCAGCTAATGAGTAATAAACTACCTTTCCTTCTTTACGGTTCTTTACAAGCTTTGCTTGCTTTAATACACGAAGCTGATGTGAGATTGAAGATTGCGTCATTCCTAATAAATAAGCTAAATCACAAACACACATTTCAGCTTCAAATAATGCATGTAATATTCTCGTACGTGTACGGTCACCTAATACTTTAAATAATTCTGCCACTTTGCTTAAACTTTCATCAGTCGGAATTGTTTGTTTTACTTGATCCACGATTTCCTCGTGAATTACCGTTTGAGAACATGCTTCCTGTTGCGTTTCTACTTTATTTTCAGCCATCACAGCTCACCTCTTTATTTGAACATATGAACAACTATTCATATGTCTTATACCTTTATTATATGAGCGTCCATTCATATGTGTCAATGAATTTCCATACATTTTTTTGAACATTTCGTTCACATTTCAAAATACACCTATAAATATTTTCAGCATCTATCATGATCTTCATACAAAAAGGATGCACGAAAACTACCGTGCATCCCTTCTTATTTATCCCGCATTAACGGGCAGTAAGACTCCCACCTCAAAATGCAGCTGGAACAAAGAAGTTAGGTGGGAGATTAACTGCCCGTAAAAGCCCGATTGGTGAGGGCTAATAATCAGTGGGGGATGAAGCCCCCCACTGATTAAAGTTTCACTTTATTAACTTTCACTGCATCCACAATTAACGAAGCGAATCCTAATTTACCCTCTTGATTTCTATGATCAAAACGTTTCGATCGATAAATAAATCCACCGTTCTCTTCCCAATCACTATAATGAAACTGGCCATTCTCATCACAGTATTCTAAAAGCTTTACTTGAAAACCTGCTGCTTCAAACATAGATATAATCGTTTTGTAGTTATGTACAATTTTATGGCTTGCAGCTGGATGATCTAACGGGCCAGGTCCTCCCACTTGCACACCACGCTGATACTCTTCATTTGGGAAAAATGCATCCGGCACTGCGCAGCGAATATATCCACTATCTTCTAAAAACTCATAACAAACTTTAGCTGCTTCTATACCTTCTTCATACGATAAATGCTCCCATACGTGCTCAGCCAAAATTACTGATAAAGAATTAGACGGAAATTTATTAATCCACGTTTCTCTTTTTAATAAATTTAATTCTTCTTCATTCGTATGTAACCAACCTGGATTATTGTTATATCCCTCTGCTCCAACGACAACTTTCGTCTCCATCTTTCCACCTCTTTTTTCATATTCCGACATAAAAAGTTCGACAAAGTAACATTGACCCCCTTTATTTCCCCAAAAGAAAAAACCTTGCGCGCTCCCTAGACACACAAGGCTTACTATGTTATATCCCTTTAATTAGCTTTTTCTAAACTATCTTGCGAACTTCCATCTTCTTTTAGATGACTGTGCTTTTTCGAATATACAAAGTATACAACTACTCCTATTGCCAACCAAACACCGAAGTATATCCATGTTTTTAACGGTAGATTTACCATTAAGAATAGACAGCATGCAACTGAAATAATCGGTAAGATTGGTACAAATGGTACCATAAATCCACGTTGTAATTTCGGATGCGTTTTACGAAGAATGATGACAGTTACACCAACCATCGCGAATGTTAATAACGCTCCAATATTCGCTAAATTTGACAATTCTTTTAAATCGATAAATCCAGCAATTAAAGCACTACCAATTCCTGTTAACCAAACTGAAAATGTTGGTGCTTCTGTCTTCTTGTTAATTTTCGCAAAAGATTTTGGCAATAAACCGTCACGGCTCATCGCGAAGAATACACGTGTCGTAGCGTAGATGTATGCGAAAATTACAGCCATAATACCAATTACAGCTCCAATAGCAATTACACCAGCCACTTTATCTTGTCCTACAACTTCTAGTACATAGGCCATCGCTTCAGGTACATCTAATTCCTTGTAAGAAACCATACCTGTCATAACGAGACAAACTACAACATAAATGATTGTACAAATGACTAATGAAGCAATAATACCAATCGGTAGATCACGTTGCGGATTTTTTACTTCTTCAGCAGAAGTTGCTAATGCATCAAATCCTAAGAAAGCGAAGAATACTGCTGCTCCTCCGGCAAAGACTCCACTTAAGCCGTACGGTGCAAATGGTATCCAGTTTTCTGGTTTCACGTAGAATACACCAACTGCAATGAATAAAACAACAATACCAATTTTAATTAATACCATTATGTTATTCACACGCTTACTTTCTTTTGTACCTCGTGATAATAACCAAGTTATCACCAACGTAATGATAACTGCGGGTAAGTTCACCATACCACCTTGCGATGGAATCGTTAACAATGCTTTAGGAATTTCAAGTCCCAATCCACTCACTAAATTATTGAAATAACCTGTCCATCCGCCAGCTACTGCGGCAGTCGTTACGACATATACGGATAGCAATGTCCATCCCATTAAATGGGCAACAAACTCACCAATTGTTGCATATGAATATGTGTACACACTACCTGAAACAGGAAGTGCAGATGCAACCTCTGCATAACATAAAGCTGCAAATCCACAAACAATTGCTGCAATCATAAATGAAAAAATAACTGCTGGACCAGCATCTCTTGCTGCTACTAATCCAGTTAATACTAGAACTCCTGTACCAATTATCGCACCAATCCCTAGCATTGTTAGGTCAAATGCCCCTAGCGTTTTCGTCAAAGTTTTACTTTTACTTTCCCCTAACAATTGCGTAACGGATTTCTTTTTAAATAGGTTGGCCACGATGAATGCCCCCTTTTACCAAGAAGAGCTAAGAGGTATTATCTCTTAGCTCTTATCATGTTGTTTTATATATTGTTCGATTTTGTTTTGTATAATGCTTCTATTAGCAAGATACTGTTTCTGCTTCTAATAATTCTTTAGCACCTTTGTACTCTACACCGTGAGCTTCTGCAACTGCTTCGAATGTTACATAGCCTTCTAATGTATTAATACCTTTTAATAATGCAGTGTTGCCTAGGCAAGCTTCTTTGTAGCCTTTGTTAGCAATTTGTACTGCATATGGTACTGTTACGTTTGTTAATGCAAGAGTTGATGTACGTGGAACCGCACCTGGCATGTTTGCAACTGCATAGTGAACAACGCCGTGTTTTTCATAAGTTGGGTTATCATGAGTTGTAATACGGTCAGTTGTTTCGAAAATACCACCTTGGTCAATCGCGATATCTACAACAACAGAACCTTGTTCCATTGATTTAATCATTTCTTCTGTTACAAGTTTTGGCGCTTTTGCACCTGGGATTAATACTGCACCGATTACAAGATCAGACTCTTTTACAGCTTCTGCAATATTGTAAGGATTAGACATTAAAGTTTTTACTTGGTTTCCGAAAATGTCATCTAATTGACGAAGACGTTCTGCACTTAAGTCGATGATTGTTACATCCGCACCTAGTCCAACTGCAATTTTAGCAGCATTTGTACCAGCTTGTCCACCACCGATAATTGTTACTTTACCACGTTTAACTCCTGGAACACCTGCAAGTAAGATACCTTTACCGCCTTTGTTTTTCTCAAGGAATTGCGCACCGATTTGTGCAGCCATACGACCAGCTACTTCACTCATAGGTGCAAGTAATGGTAATGAACGGTTTTCTAATTGTACTGTTTCATATGCGATAGCAACAACTTTCTTCTCGATTAACGCTTTTGTTAATTCTGGTTCTGGAGCTAAGTGTAAGTATGTGAATAAGATTAAACCTTCGCTGAAGTGTTTGTATTCGCTTTCAACTGGTTCCTTAACTTTCATAACCATTTCCATGTTCCAAGCTTCTTCAGCTGTATCAACAATTTTTGCTCCCGCTTCAACATACTGAGCATCTGTGAAACCAGATCCTACACCTGCATCCTTTTGAATGAATACTTCGTGATTGTTACGAACTAAATGTACAACACCTGCTGGTGTCATTGCCACACGGTTTTCGTTGTTTTTAATTTCTGCTGGTACCCCAATACGCATAATGAAATGCCCCCTTATAATTAACAGAAAAAAGGAATTCTTTTTTCTTTTTGTAATAATTAATAACTTATGTCCTTATTCTAGCATAACTTAAAAATTATGAAAACGCTAACATACCATTTTTTAAAAGTTTATATATTTAGAATAGTGTAAATATACGAAACGTTGATTCTATTGGGTTATTTGTACCATCTCATTATCTATCACTCTATTTACATTATATCCATTCAAAACGCATAGTAATTATTTATTATTTGACAATAATGTAACAATGCAAAAAAACTAAGTAGTTACGTATACATATACACTTATTACTTTGTACAATACTTTAGAAATATATTCTTTCCATAAAAAAAACAGCTACTAGCATTTAGCCAGCAGCTGGATAACTTATAAATAACTTTGAAAATAGATCTTCTGTCGTCTCACTAATTTTATCAAACATATCACTTTCACGATCTTCTTGCTCTTTTAACATCTTAATTGTTTCACGTGCGTCTTCAGGATAATCGGTAATGATACCATCCACGTTTAACTTATAATATGCCTTTAAACTTTCCATATCATTTACTGTCCATACGTAAATTGGCTTGTTTAGCTTCCTTGCTTCTTTTACTAATTTCTTATTTAACATGTATTCTTCTGCTACATAAAAATCAGCCTTCACATTCTTTAAGTTAGCTCTACTCGCATACAGTATGTATCCTACTTTTATATTTGGATTTGCACGTTTAAACTCTTTAATAAGCGGATAGTGTAACGTTTGAATGACACATTGCTTCTCAAATTCATTATCTTTAATCGCTTTTAATACTTTGTTTACGAAATCTTTTTCGCCACCATGAAGCTTCACTTCAATATTAAGTTTGATTTTTCCTTTTGCCAGCTTAATGATCTCATCAAGTGTACTTATTTGTCCTGAAAACCCATCTTGACTAAGGGTAAGCTGTCTTAACTCCTCCATCGTTAAATCTGACACGTGAACATTAGCATTCGCAAGACGTTTTAGCTTCAAATCATGTATAACTGCTAGTTCACCGTCTTTTGTTTGCAGTACATCAATTTCAGCGTAGTCTGCTTTGGCATCAATAGCCCCCTGCAGAGCTTCTTTCGTATTCTCTACACCTTTTGAAATATAACCACGATGAGCCATAATAATTGGTTCTTTATATGAATTTGAAATAAACGTTACAATGAAGGCAACGACCATTCCGGCAGTAATAATTCCTACAATATATACACCAATAAATTTCCAACGATGTTTTTGGAAGAAACATTTATCTGCTTTTGTTTTCGAATAATCTAATCCTTCTTCTAATAAAACATCTTCAACCGGAACCTTTTGTAAATACAATCGTGTTATTGCCATAATATAAAATGGTGTCACGATAAAACTAAATAAATACAATGTACTCGTTAAAAATACAGACATTGTTGATTCTGCTAATAATGCAAATGTTCCCTGTGGATTTGTAAATTCATACATGCCCCATAGACACAATAAATACATTCCAAAAAATACACCGTACACAATCCCTATTGAAATAAAAAATCCTACTAAAAAGAATAGTACTTTAAAAAAACTTTCTTTTACTAACATTGCACTTTTACGTGCTGCTGTGCGAAACGGCTTTTGCTCTAAAACAACAATAGGTAGAACAAAAATCCAGCGAAGGTTCAAATACGCAACTACAGCAAAGAACGTGTAATAACCAACTTGTCCCATCGTTGTCTTAAACAGTTCTCCTGTAATAAAGTTAGGAATTTGAATTTGCGGAATTAATGCCGTTTCATATCCAAGATTTAAAAGAGGTAACAATACGACAGCATATAAAATAAATCCTGGTAAGCAATATGTGAAAAGAGTAGGTAAATACGTTACGGTTTTATATAAAATCGGACGTAATTTCACCTTTTGTCTTTTATGAGCGAAGTACGAAATGATAATAAGCACCGCAAATTCCGTAAAGATAAGAAACAGTGCTAACAATGATAAAATTACGATTGCCAAAATGCCGTATGGTGTCTTTAAAAACGCTAATAATTCATCATTCGTCGCATTTGCATAACCACCAAAATACAATAACTTATTAAAAATGATCCCAAATAGCGGGACAAATACAATCGCTGCTAATAATTTATAAGCAAGTTGAAAGGTTAATACATTCCAAAAAGCAAATCTAACTGTTTGAAAGGAATGTCCCATTACCCCTGGTATAGATAGTCTTTTACGGTGTTGCATATATTCCTCCACATTCTAAAACGATATTTGAGATGGATTCCATATTTCCATTTCCAATCCATCTTTTTAATAATAATATATTCCGCTTAACATGAACACTCTTATACATACAATGAAAAAGTGATGGCTACTTGCCATCACTTTTTCATTTACTCTATTTTTTCTCTAACCCTTGACCAAATGCTTTCAAGAAGCTAAAACCGAATGTAATTGCTCTATTGATATCTGGATCTTTTAACACTTTAAAGAAATCCATCACTTTTGTTTTTTTACCACTATTTAATTCCTCTGTTGCAAATTGTAATCCAGTGACTAAACTAGATGTTATTTGTTTCGTTATTTCTGGGTCCACTGAAGATAATGCCTCTCCTGCCCCCATCATATTGTTTAATGCGTTTTTTACTGGTTCACGATTCAATTGTTCAACAGCTATTTTGGAAACATCTTCTTTTGCAGCAAGTAAACTAATTGCTGCATCTAAAATTCCTGCTTTTTGCAACTGCGCTAATAGCTGCATCGTCTCTTCTACTGCTTCTCTATTCTCAGCTAGATCATTTAACAACTCATCTGTTACTTGCTGTTTTTTTTCTTCTTCTGTTACAATCTTCTTTTTAATTAAAGTAATCTCTTTTGCCATTATCTCCGCCCCCTAATTCTGGTCCACAAGTGATACGTATTGTTTTCTTTGCCACTTTCGCTCGATTTCAACACCATTTTGCGGATGACGTTTTTTATCTCTCGGGTTTGAAGATGGTAACGGACGATTTCCTTTTTCACGTAATACGCGCAGTTTCACCATTGTTTGTTTATAAGCTGGTGTACACGTATAAATGTCTGTTGCTGTTCCTGTTAAAATATTGATTGCCTCTTCATTTACTGTCGCATGCATCGGCAAATACAACTCATTTCCAGTTACACGATCTGTAACAAGCGCTTGTACTTTGATTTTTCCAAATGGTGATGCTAACTCTACAAGACCACCATCTTTCACATTGCGTTCTTTAGCAAGTTCAGGTGAAATTTCAACAAATACTTCAGACACTTTAGATAAAATACCAGCCGACTTATTCGTCATATTCCCTTCATGGAAATGCTCTAGCATACGGCCATTATTTAATAGTAAATCATACTCATCTGGTGCTATAACTGGCGGAACCCATTCATCTAGTGATAAACGTGCTAGTTTGTCTGGGAAGTTAAATCCATCTACATATAATAATGGTGTATCACTACCATCATGGCTACCCCAACATAAACTATTCCAGCCTTCTAGACGGTCGTACGTCGCTTGAGAGTATAACGGTGCAAGCGATGCAATTTCGTCCATAATTTCACTTGGACTTCCATAATTCCAGTCTCCGCCCAGTGCACGAGCTACTTTTTGTAAAATCCACCAATCTGGTTTTGAATCACCAAGCGGTTTCAATACTTCGTATAATCTTTGAATACGGCGCTCTGTATTCGTAAACGTTCCTTCTTTTTCTAAGCTTGGTGCTGCTGGTAAAATAACATCGGCGAAACGAGCTGTTTTCGATAAGAACATATCTTGAACAACAAGGAAGTCTAAATTCGCTAAAATATGTTGTACATGGTTGGCATTTGAATCTACTAAAGCCATTTCTTCTCCCATAACATACATACCACGCAGTTTTCCTTCTTCGGCCGCAAGTAACATTGCGATATTATTTAATCCCGGTTCTTTCGGAATCGTAGTACCGTATGCTTTTTCAAATTTCGCACGATGCACATCATCTGAAACAGCTTGGTAACCCGGAAGCCAGTTCGGTAATGTCGCCATATCACAAGCACCTTGTACGTTATTATGCCCGCGTAACGGATACGCACCGGCACCAGGACGACGGTAGTTACCTGTAACGAGAAGTAAATTTGAAATTGCTGCTGACGTTGTACTTCCTCCTGTATTTTGAGTTACCCCCATTCCCCAAAGTACACAAGTACCATCTGCTTCATATACCATACGAGCCATTTCTTTTAACTGAGCTTTAGAAATCCCTGTAATTCCCTCAGTATAATCAAGCGTATATTTTTCTAGCATTTTGCTATATTCATCAAAATTCTTTACATTTTCAGCTATGAACTTTTTATCGTGCCAATCTTGATCGATAATGTATTTCGTTATCCCAGCAAGCCATACATAATCCGTCCCTTGACTCGGGTGAACAAATATATCAGCACGCTCCGCCATTTCATGTTTACGAAGGTCTGCGACAATTAGTTTTTGTTCATGTAATTTATGAGCACGCTTCACTCTAGTTGCAAGTACAGGATGTCCTTCTGTTGGATTTGCCCCAACAATAATAACAAGACCTGCCTCAGCAATATCTTTCACTGTTCCAGCATCTCCGCCCATACCGACAGTTTTAAATAAACCGTCTGTTGCTGGAGATTGGCAATAACGGGAACAGTTATCTACATTATTTGTTCCATATATTTGACGAGCTAGTTTTTGCATAAGATAGTTTTCTTCATTTGTTACTTTCGAAGAAGAAATAAACCCAAACGCATCGCTACCATACTCTGATTTAATATGTTGCATATTGGATGCAACAACTTCAAGAGCCTCTTCCCATGAAGCCTCAACAAACATATCCCCTTGGCGAATTAACGGCTTTGTAATACGCTCTTCACTGTTCACAAAGTCCCATCCGAATTTTCCTTTTACACATGTGGAAATACCATTAACCGGTGCATCTGAAACAGGTTGCACTTTTAAAATTTGACGATCTTTCGTCCATACTTCAAATGAACAACCTACACCACAAAATGTACAAACTGTTTTTGTCTTATTAATTTTCGTCTTACGCATCGCGGACTCTACTTCTGAAACTGCTAAAATACTGCTATATCCAGGCTCTACATCTTTTACAAAATCAATCATTGGATTAAGCACATCTGGTTTTAAACCAGTCATAAATCCAGCTTCTCCTAGCATCGTTTTTTCCATTAATGCATTACAAGGACAAACTGTTACACATTGCCCACAGCTAACACAAGACGAGTCATTTATACTCACACCATTGTCCCAAATAACACGTGGACGGTCTAAACTCCAATCAATCGATAAAGTTTCATTTACTTGTAAATTTTGGCATACTTCTACACACTGCCCACAAGCAATACATTGATTTGGATCGTATCGATAGAATGGATGCGATGTATCCACTTCGCATGCACTTACTTTCGGTTCATATGGATATTTCTGTTCTTCAATCTCCATCATATGTACTGTATTATGGACTTTACAGTTACCATTATTGTTATCACATACTGTACAATACAATAAATGATTCTCTAATATTCGATCCATCGCTTCAGTTTGTGCTTCCTTTGCACGTTCCGATTGCCTCTCAATATGCATGCCATCTTCCAACTTCGTCGAACAGGCACGTAATAAACTTCCATTCACTTCTACAATACATGTATCACAAGTTTGAATAGGATCTACCTCTGGTACATGACAAATTTGAGGATGTTCTAAATTACTTTCGTTAAACAATTGGAGTATCGTCTTTTCACCTGATACGAAAAATTCTTTACCATCAACGGTTACACGGGCTGTCTGTTCTGTCATAGTTTCCCCTCTCCTTACAACTAACTGTACAACACAATTATGAATCCGTTTTCATAATTGTGTTGTACATATTTTTGAAGCGCCCTGTTGAAATACTTTCCTTTGGAAGTCGATTCTAGATGTTATAAGGTATAACTACGAAAGCTTGAAAATGTCGCTATTCTACAAATCTATTATATCGTACATATACAATAATAACCAAAATAATCTGCCATCTTCTTGTTAGTAGATGCTTTTGTTTTTTCGATGTTTTATGATAAATATGGAGAAAAATACATATAAAGGGGAATTTAATATGGGGCCTATTCAAGAAACATATACAATTGTACGTTATCAATCTGGTACATTTTCAAAACAAACCGATGAGGTTGTTACGGAATCTCCCATTACAATTAAATTAAATAGCGAAGAATACGTAACAGTTGTATGCACTCCTAATTACATTGAAGATATGGTAACCGGTTTTTTAATTTCTGAAGGAATTATTTCTTCTTATAAAGATATTGAAGAATTATGGATCCAAAAAGAAAACGGAATTGTCCATGTAAAATCATCAAAAATTAATCCGCTCTATCAAACTTTATATAATAAACGGTACGTAACTTCTTGTTGCGGGAAAAGTAGACAAGGTTTTGTTTTCGTCAACGATGCAGCAAAAGCAAAAAAGTTACATGATATACATATAACTATTACTCCGGAAGAATGTTTTCACCTAATGACTTCCTTACAACAATCTTCAACTACATTTCGCCAAACGGGTGGTGTGCATAATACCGCTTTATGTGATCGAAATAACATTCTTTTATCAAGAATGGATATCGGAAGACATAATGCGCTAGATAAAATATACGGTCATTGTTTACGAAACAATATCTCTGTTCAAGGGAAAATCATTGCGTTTAGCGGACGCATCTCATCTGAAATTTTGTTAAAGGTTTCAAAAATAGGTTGCGAAATTGTTCTATCTAAATCAGCTCCAACTAAACTAGCTCTGCAACTCGCCCACGATTTAGGTATTACCGTAGTAGGATTTATTCGAAATGGATCTTGCAATATTTATACACATCCAGAACGAATCGATGGCTACAAAATAAACGATTGAATACGTAAAAGAAAGTGAAAATTTAATCAGTGGAGGTTTTTTCCCTCCTCACTGATTATTAGCCCAACCAATCGGGCTTTTACGGGCAATCCGACTCCCACGAATATTTGGATAAAAATGACTCCTTTACAAAGCGGGAATTTTAGTTATAAAAATGTAACATATTAAAACCTTGAATAGTTAATAAAGTTAATATATAATTTCATTACATAAAGTGAAACTATAATCAGTGGGAGGTGTTCATCCCCCACTGATTATTAGCCTTCACCAATCGGGCTTTTACGGGCAGCAGGGCTCCCACCTAACTTCTTTGCTCCAGCCGAATTTTGAGGTAGGAGTTTTACTGCCCACAAATAGCGGGATAAATAAAATGAAAACATAGTAGCATAATCTTTTCATTCTTTTACAAATTAAGAAAGAATAGTCACAGAATACATTTAACTAAACTTAATCTTACAAAGTTAATGAATTAAATTTGAATCAATCTAGGAGGTTACAACTATGGAAATTCGCTTATTAACAACAGAGGATGCAGAAATTTATTTGAAAGTGTGTATGGAAGGTTTAATGAAAAACCCTGAGGCTTTTAGCTCTTCTTATGAAGATGTTCTTAAACAGGAAAACCCTGTCGCTGCTATGGCAAAGCGATTAAGCAATCCGGATAAGTATACTCTAGGTGTCTTCAAAGATAATGATTTAATCGGTATTGCTACTCTAGAAACAAAGCCATTTATTAAGCAAGAGCATAAGGCAAAAATCGGCTCAGTTTTTGTTTCTCCAAAAGCGCGTGGCCTCGGTGCAGGACGAGCTTTAATTAAAGCGATTATTGAAAATGCCGATAAATTACATGTAGAACAGCTTATGCTTGATGTTGTCGCTGATAACACTGCTGCAAAAAAATTATATGAGTCCCTCGGCTTCCAAACTTACGGTGTGCAAGAACGGTCCTTAAAACATAATGGCCAATATTGGGACGAAGAGCATATGGTTTTATTCTTAAATAATTAACATTTTAATATAATTTTTCAAAAGCATCTTCTTATTAATTAAGATGCTTTTTTCATTACAACAATGTAATCTTCATGTCACCTTTATCGATCGTTCCAATCCTTTCCATTCGTTATACTAAAAATATAAAGTGAAACTTCACTCAGCGAGGAGGATCCGTCTCCCGCTAATTATTAAATGAACGTATAGCATGCAATTGATATGTAGAGGAGAATGTAACATGAAACAAAAAAAACAAGCTATCTTTTTAATATTTGCTACAGCAATTGTAACTTCTGGACTGGCAATTCTACCCTGGTTTATTATATAGAACACATTAAAAAAGCTTATTGCTTCTTAAGAAGCAATAAGCTTTTTTTCTATTATAAAATCCCGAAAAATTTATTTACACAACTTATCATAATAAGCATAGATACCGCAACACACATTACAATCGCATTACGATCTTGCTTTTCTTTTTGTAAACGTTCTACTTTTTTACTCATGTGTACAATCCCCTTTATATTAAAAAAAGTGTGAGATAGGAAATTTTTCTTATCCGATGCGAGGTGAATACGAAAACCCTCTCTATCTCACATACACAATAGAATGGAATTGTCATTTTATAAATAAAATGACATGACGTTATGTCGCAACATAGGGTATTTGTGTCGCTACGTTTTCTATTATAAAAAATAGTTGTGCAAAACTAGTGCATTTTTTATGTCAATTGCCCTGATTGAAAAAATCAGCCCTCCATTCAATCACATAAAAAGAGTTTTTTATTATTTTCATGTAAACTATACAAGTAGAATGAATAGTTTGGGGTGCACAAGATTATGGTGAAAATTTTATTAGTAGACGATGAAGAACGTATGTTGAGATTGTTAGATCTGTTCTTAAGCCCTCGTGGCTATTTTTGTATGAAAGCTACTTCTGGCCTTGAAGCGCTAGAATTAATCGAACAAAAGGACTTCGATATTATTTTATTAGATGTTATGATGCCGAATATGGATGGGTGGGATACTTGCTATCAAATCCGTCAAATTTCCAACGTTCCAATTATTATGCTAACAGCTCGCAACCAAAATTATGATATGGTCAAAGGTCTGACTATGGGAGCAGATGACTACATTACAAAACCATTCGATGAGCATGTATTAGTCGCGCGAATCGAGGCTATATTACGCCGTACGAAGAAAGATGGCTTTGTTAGCTTCAATGGTATTGAGTGGGATAAAACGAAACATACTGTTACAGTTTATGGTGAAAGAATCTCACTAACTCCTATTGAATTCTCGTTACTTGGACTCTTTTTACAAAATACAAACCGTGCTTACAGCCGTGATGATTTAATTGAAAAAATTTGGGGCTATCAAACAGACATCGAATACAGAACTATCGATTCACATATTCGTAATATCCGTGATAAATTACGCAAAAAAGAATTTCCAGTTGAAGATTACTTAGAAACCGTCTATAAAGTCGGATATAAATGGAAAAGTGAATAATTACTTTAATCAGTGGGGATGGATAAAACCCCACTGATTAAAGTTTCACTCTATATGAAATAAGGTATGGTGAGAAAATGAGCAAACTTTCCCTTAAAGTTGGGACATACTTTTTAATATTAGCTTTATGTATTGAAACAATTGCCTTCGTATCTTTTTATAAGAACCTTTCAAACATACGCATTGAAGAGGAAACTCTTGCTCTTTTAGAGAAAGGAAATCGCTATAGTAAAATGATTAAAAACCGCGCGAAGTGGGGTGCATATTCTAAAGAAAGGCAACTCACAGAAAGCGCTGAACACAGTAAACGACCTAAACGTGCTGTGTACCCCGAGTTTGATATCAACACTGAGGCTGAACACTTAGTTGAATCAGAATTAATTGCTAACTCTGATATAGCTATCATTATAACAGACAATAACGGCAAAATTATTTCTACCTCAGAACCCGTAACGAAAGAAATGCAAAAACAACTTACTTGTAAAACTGAGACTATCCCAGAAGGTGGATTAATCGTTGAAAAAAACTGGAAAAAATCAAAATTCATCTCAACAGTAAGCCCGCTGGAAATTCAAGGATTTCAAGGTAAGTTATATATGTTATTAAAGACATCTTTCTTAGAAAATATGTTACTTAAACTCATGAATCAATTTCTTATCATTAGTGTTTTGACAATTATTTTAACTACTATTTCTGTCTTTGTTTTTTCTCGTGTTATTACAGAACCGCTTATAAAAATGAAGCGGGCGACAGAAAAAATGTCAAAATTAAATAAGCCGATTCAATTAGGAATTAAACGAAATGATGAACTTGGAAGCTTAGCAAAAACGATTGAAGATTTATCTAGTGAACTTACGTATATGAAAAAAGAACGAAACGAATTTCTCGCTAGTGTAGCGCATGAATTACTAACTCCATTAACCTATATGAAAGGTTATGCAAAGGTAGCAAAAAGAGATTCTCTAACGAAAGAAGAACGTGAAGAATACTTACAAATCATTGAAGACGAAACGGATAGTGTAACCGATCTCGTACAAGATTTATTTATGCTTGTACAATTAGAGCAACACCAGTTTGTTATAAAAAAACAAAAAGTAATTCTTAAACCATTTTTAGAACGAATGGTTGAAAAAACAAAAACAACATTAACAAACAAACAAATGCAACTCCATGTACATTGCAAAGATGATTTAGAAGTTTGCATAGACGAAAGACGTATGGAACAAGTTATGTTAAATTTATTACACAATGCTTATCAACATTCACCAGAAAACACTTCTATAATAATACGTGTACTAACCAGTGCGAATACTTTTACAATAAGTGTACAAGATGAAGGTGAAGGTATTCCAAAAGAAGATATCCCACATGTTTTTGATCGCTTTTACCGTGTCGATAAATCCAGAACACGAGCTACAGGTGGAAAAGGTATCGGACTGGCTGTTGCAAAAGAAATTGTAGAACTTCATAATGGTTCTATTGAAGTTAAAAGCGAATTAGAAGTCGGAACAGAATTTATAATTGAATTGCCATTTGTATAATATATGCGTGAAATCACCAGTAGTAGTCAACACTACTGGTGCTATTTTATTTATAAAACCAACTATTATAAGCTAAGCTTTTGAAATTATTCTTATTTCAATATAAAATATAGGTATAACTGTCAAAGATTTGGAGGGTGATACAATTGGATATCCATGTATTAACAAAAGACGAAGCAGAAATTTACTTAGAACTTCGAGTAGAAGGATTAAAACAAAATCCGGAAGCTTTCAGCTCTTCTTATGAAGATATTATTAATAAAGAGTGTGCTATTGAATATAAAGCCCAAAAATTAGCACAAGATGAGAACTATACACTAGGTGCATTTAAAGATGGCACTTTAATCGGAGTTGCAACACTGGAAACGAAACCATATGTAAAACAAGAACATAAAGCAAAAATCGGTTCAGTATACGTGTCTCCAAAAGCACGCGGACTTGGAGCGGGAAAAGCACTTATTAAAGAATGTCTTGAGCTTGCTAAATCTTTAGAAGTAGAGCAAGTTATGCTTGATGTTGTTGTCGGAAACGATGGTGCAAAAAAACTTTATGAGTCATTAGGCTTTAAAACATTTGGCGTGCAAGAACGTTCATTAAAATATAACGGACAATATTGGGATGAAGAGCATATGGTTCTTTTCCTAGATGAAGAAAAATAATAAAAAAACATCCTCCATTTATGAGGATGTTTTTTTACTTTCCTGTAAACCATGCTGTATATAATAATTGAATGGCCTCTTCAATTTCTTCCTCTAATAAAGTCGCAAATCCAAGCAATACTGTACTTTTGGGAGAAGTCCCTTCCTTATAATATATCGAAGCAGGATACACTTTAATACTCCTTTCAGCTGCAGCTTCCATTAATTCTTTCTCTTCCATCCCATTATGCACTTTTAATAAAATATGTAGGCCGGAATCTTCCCCTATTACTTCAATGCGATTAGAAAAATATTTTTCTAATACCGAAACAAGACGGTCTCTCTTCTTTCGGTACACAACACGCATTTTATGAATATGTTTTTCCCAATGCCCGTCATTTAAAAATTTCCTAATGATCTCTTGATCCATTCTTGAAACGCTTTGTGTGTAAAATAAATATTGTTGTTGATACTTTTTAATCAATTTCTTTGGTAACACCATATAGCTCATCCGTAATGATGGCAACAATGCTTTAGATAGCGTCCCCATATAAATAACTTTCCCGTCTGTATCTAACCCTTGCAGTGCCGGTATAGGTTTTCCCGAATAACGAAATTCACTATCGTAATCATCTTCAACAATATACCTACCTTCTTCTTTCTTCGCCCATTGTAAAAGCTGCATCCTTCTCGTGATAGGCATAATCATCCCATATGGAAACTGATGAGAAGGTGTAACAAACACAATATTAGCTGAACTATTTTCTAACTCTGAAATACAAATACCATCTTTATCTAAAGATAACATTTGAACATTTTGTTCACCCTGTTCAAAAACAACCATCTTTCGGTGGTAGCCTGGATTTTCAACTGCATAACCACTTCCTTTTAACAATTGAAATAACAACTTCACTAATATTTGCGTACCAGCTCCGATTACAATTTGACTAGCCGAACATCGCACACCTCTAGATTCATACAAATAGCTCGCGATTGCTTCTCGTAAACTTACCTCCCCTTGCGGATGTCCAATAAAAAGTAAATCTTTATTTTCAAATTGCCATACCTCGTTCGTAATTTTTCGATATACATGAAACGGAAAAGTGCTAGTATCCACACCCGTTTGAGTGAAGTCAAATTTATACACCTGCTCTTGAAAAGGTACTTCCTCTATTACCTCTTCGCTACCTTCCGCATGAATCATTTGCTCGATTTCACATACAAAATAACCTTTTCTAGAAATCGACTCAATATATCCTTCGGCAAGAAGTTGCTCATAAGCCGCCTCTACTGTATTTTTACTTACTTGTAAATATGTTGCTAGCTTCCTCTTAGCCGGTAATTTCGTAAAAGATAGAATCGTTCCATCTTTAATTTCTTTTTTTATATACTCATACAACTGCACATACAATGCCTTCTTACTATTCATATTTAAATTAGGCGTTAATTCTAACATAATATCTGACCCCTTAATAAAACTAAAATCTGATACTTTTTACAGTACCAGATTTTATATATAATTCCTTTTATCATGTCACACATAAAAAATCAAATACTAAAGAGGAGATGCATGATCATGAACAAAAGTAGACGTATCGGACTCATTATGATTATTACAGGAGCCACATTATGGGGATTATCTGGACCGATGATTCAATGGCTATTTCAACATACGAACGTATCATCAATTGATTTTTTAACAATTCGCTTGTTGCTTGCAGGAGTATTTATTTTGTCTTTCTTACTAATAAAGAAACAAAACATATTTCAAATTTGGAGACACCCTAGACATTCTATACAGCTTATTATTTTCTCTATTCTTGGCATGCTTGGTGCGCAGTACGCTTTTATCGAAACAGTTCATATTAGTAATGCCGTAACGGCAACGCTATTTCAATTTCTAGGCCCTGTTCTTATTACCATTTACGTTGCGTTTGAGCAAAAGAAATTCCCTGCTTCTATGCAAATACTCGCAATTATAACTGCTCTAACAGGGACATACTTTATTATTACAAACGGTTCAATTGAAAATATTGTTTTATCTAAAGCAGCTATTACTTTCGGTCTATTAACAGCGATTGGTTTTGCGTTTTATACCCTTCATCCGGCTTCCCTTATTAAAGAATGCGGAACAACTATAGTAATTGGCTGGGGGATGTTAATTGGAGGGATTGCACTGCTTATTTGTAATCGTTCTTTTGGGTGGAATCAGATTTCGCAGACTTTCACACTTCAAACTTTTTCTATGCTTATTCTTATCATTATAAGTGGCACTCTTTCTTTCCTTCTTTATATCGGGAGTCTTAAATATTTAGCAGCAACAGAAACAAGTATTTTATCTAGCATTGAACCACTTGTAGCTGCCATCGTTTCAATCGCTTGGCTTAATGAATCTTTTGGAGCATATCAATTATTAGGCGGAGTATGTATCGTCCTTTCTGTTATTTTCTTAACAATGCCTCAAAAAGAGAGAGAACCAACCTTTTCAACTGAACAAATATAAAGTGAAACTTTAATCAGTGAGGGGTTCCATCCCCCACTGATTATTAGCCCTCACCAATTGGGATAGAAAATGTCAAAAGAGGTCGTACAAAACTTACGACCTCTTTTTATGATTTAAAGGAATTGTCTCGTCTTCTAGCAAATACAATTACACTAACAATAAAAATTAGGAGTGTGGCACCATGAAAAAAATCGGAACTATGCTACTTTTCTCCTTCCTCATTACTGGCTGCGCGCAATCGCAACCCGATTCAACAGCACCTAAAAAAGAAGTAATAGAAACGTCATCCTCTCAAATTAACGCACCTTCCTTTTTTCACCTTAGTGTCTTAAAAGATGTAAATTGGGAAGAAGCACCATCATTCGTAGAAGGAAAAATACCGTTAAAAGGCATTGAAAGAAAAATTGCAATGGCTGATAGCTCTATTATCGCAAATGAGCAAAATGAAATAATGTGGTTCTTCCTGGATCCTGAAATGCCAACTGGAAAACTATCTATTATCGCGTTAAAACAAGGAACTACAACTCCAACACCAGTACTCTTTCAAAAAGAAACCTCCAAACAAACTTGGACTACTTCAAATACAGTCGATACAACCGTAAAGGAACTCCCTCTCGTAATGTCACTACCTTCATCTGGATTATGGGTATTAAACATATATGTGAATGAAAGATATTATGATCAATTTGTAATCAATGCCGAATAAAGTGACAAAACTGAAACACTTCCTTACAACAATGTAATTTCTACGTCACGTACTTCGATAGGTGGATTATCTCTCTTCTCTTATACTTAAAGTAAGAAATGACGCGAGGAGAGATGAAAAAAATGATAGAAGTGATCGTAGCAGTAACTGAGGTTTTAATAAATGGTAAACAAGTTGCAATGGAGTTAAATAAATAATGAAAGGGGCTTGAATAAATTTACACTTCTTCATTATTTTGATTTCTTATCTCAAAAAAAGCAGTGCCTTTTTAAGGCGCTGCTTTTGACTATTTATAACTTGGCATTTTCGTAATCTGTGCCACACCTGAATCAATGGCTGCTTTCGCTACTACTTCTGCAACACTTGGAACAACTCTTTTATCTAATGGATTTGGAATTACATAATTCGCATTACGCTCTTCGTCCGTAATTATATTAGCGATCCCATATGCTGCTGCTAATTTCATCTCTTCTGTAATATCAGTCGCGCGTACGTCTAATGCACCACGGAATATACCAGGGAACGCTAATACATTATTTACTTGATTTGAATAATCAGAACGACCAGTTCCAACTACAGCAGCTCCAGCTTCTAATGCATCTTCTGGGAATATTTCTGGAATTGGATTCGCCATTGCAAACACAATCGCTTTCTCATTCATCGTCTGTACAAGTTCTTTCGTTAATACGTTAGGCGCCGATACACCAATGAAAATATCAGCCTGATGAATTGCTTCCTTTAATGTTCCACGTACGTATTCTCGATTTGTCTTCTTTGAAACTTCGATTTGTGCTCCATTCATCCATGTTTCACCTTCACAAACAATACCTTCTAAGCTAACTAACGTAATGTGCTTTGCACCAGCTTTTAATAACAATTTTCCAATTGCAATTCCTGCCGAGCCCGCACCGTTAATAACAATTTTCACATCATTCATTTGTTTACTTACAACTTTTAGTGCATTAATAACAGCTGCTAAAACGACAATAGCCGTCCCATGCTGATCATCATGAAATACAGGAATATTCGTTTCTTCTTTTAATCGTCTTTCAATTTCAAAGCAACGTGGTGCTGCAATATCTTCTAAATTAATTCCTGCAAATGTAGGCTCTAGATTTTTCACAAGGGTAACGATTTCATCCACATCAGTCGTACCTAAACATAGCGGGAAAGCATCTACATTCGCAAAATTCTTAAATAAAATACTTTTCCCTTCCATAACAGGCATAGCTGCTTTCGGTCCAATGTTCCCTAAACCAAGTACTGCAGTTCCATCTGAAACAACTGCAACCATATTACCACGTGCTGTATAGTCATAGGCTGTTTCCTCATCTGCCGCAATTGCTTTACAAGACTCTGCTACCCCCGGTGTATAAGTCAAACTTAAATCGTCCGCTGTATTCACTTCTACTTTACTTGTAATTTCAATTTTCCCTACTAATTCTTTATGCAATAACAATGATCTTTCATTAATTTGTTTTTCTAACATACTTATAATCTCCCCTTAATTTGACAAGCTAGCTATATGAATATAGCTAGCTTGTTTGATCATGAAAACATTTTTAATAAAATTGTCGCTGTTACGACCATTGCTGCCCCGCCTAAACGCGTTGAAATTTGTGCGAACGGCATTAATTCCATACGATTTGAAGCTGATAAAATAGCAACATCTCCAGTTCCACCTAAACCACTATGACATCCAGTTACAATCGCTGATTCAACTGGATACATTTTCATCACTTTCCCTACAAGAAAACCTGACGCTACCATTGTAAGAACAACCGATGCGCATACAACAACATATCCTACCGAAAGAACTGCTGCTACGTCTTTTAAAGGAATATATAGCAATCCTAAACCGACCATTAATGGCCATGTTAAATTCTTTGAAATGAATTTATATAAATGGAATGCTCCTTGCTCCATTTTTGCTGGCATTAGATTAAAGTACTTCACAATTGCCGCTGAAAAAATCATAATGATTGCTCCTGGAATACCGATAAACTTAGAAGCGAATCCTCCGAAAATAAAGAATGTACATGCAATCAATAATCCTGCTCCCATTAATGAGAAATCAATTGGTTTTTCTGTATTTTGCTCCTTTAATAAATCTGCTTGATTGTCTGTTTTTACTAATACACCATTCCCACTAAGCTCCGGTTTCTTCTCACCTAAACGCTTCATATACCCTGCACTCACGATTGCAAACATATTTCCAATAATAGCTGCCGGAATAAGCTGTGATACAAATGTTGCTGATGATTCATTTAAAATATCACTATAAGCTAGCGACAATGGTAAAATCCCTTCTCCGATACCACCACTCACAATTGGTACGATGATAAAGAAGAATGTCTGCTTCATTTCAAATCCAAATAGTGAACCGACTAATAAGCCTACTGCTACAGAAGCTAACGTCCCTACTACTAAAGGAATAAACATACGAACGAAACCTTGTACTAATACTTTACGGTTCATTCCTAAAATACTTCCAACTACTAAACAAGAAATATATAAATATAAAAAGTTCGATTTTTTCATTAACATGGTCGCAGCTTCCATTGAAGCTGGATTCATCCAGTTAAAAAATACAAGTAACGATGGAATAAATAATGAGAGAATTGCTGGACCACCGATATTTTTTAATATTGGAATTCTCATCCCAATGTCACCTAAGAAAATACCCATGATCATAATAACTGCAAAACCACCAATCATATCTGCTGTTAATTTATTATATACAGATGCTCCATAAATAATAGCAGCCAATACTACATATAACGGTAAAGGTATAACACCGATTTTAACGTTCATAATTTTAGAAGCGAAAGATTCACTTTTCAATTCATTGCCTTCAGAAAATGATACCGCTTCCACATTCTTTTGAATTCCCATATGGCACCCCCTTGTTTTCTTAATAACAATATTAAAACGCTTTCAATAGTAAAAATAGTTTTTGTAAGTTTTGTAACTACTTTTGTAATTAAAAAAAGTATAAGCGACCTATAATAAGTCGCTTATACGTAAAAGTCTATTTTATTTTGGTCAATACACCTTAATTTACTCACCGGTCTTCCCACATTTTGATACACCATTTCATTCTCTAATACTCCGATTTCAGTCAAAAACATTACATACTTTCGAATAGAAACTCTCGAAACCCCTACTAATTGTGCCATTTCATCAGTTGTAAATGCTTGTCCATTAAGTGATTCGATTTTCTTCCAAATGAGTTGCAATGTTTGCTTTGTTAATCCTTTCGGAAGCTCTTTATAGTCAAAGGACTCTCTTTTTTCTTTTTGTAAAATTAACGAATCTAATTCCGATTGACTAATTTTTTGTTGTTCTTTCATGAAAGTAAATTTTTCTCGATACACCGTTAATGCTTCCTTAAAGCGTTCAAATGTAAATGGTTTAATTAGATAGTCTACAACTCCATATTGTAATGCTTTTTTAATACTTCCCATATCATGTACAGCTGAAATCATCATAATATCAATTTCTTTTTCTTGATTTCGAATATACATTAAAAGCTCAAATCCAGTCTCCTCAGGCATAAAAATATCAAGTAATATGAAGTCTACTCGTGACCTCTCTATCACTTCTATCGCTTCTTTAACTGAGTTAACTGCATGGACAAGTTCAAACCCTCCCACTTGCTCTAAATAATGCTTATTTAACATCGCAACCATCGGATCATCTTCTACAATCAAAACTTTGATCATCTTATCTCTCATCCCTACTTTTAGGTATTTCAATCGTTATTGTCGTTCCGGTTCCTAACGATGAATGAACATAAATTTCCCCATCTATTCGCTGTATGCTTTCCTTTACAAGATGCAAACCATACCCCCGATTATCACCCTTTGTAGAATAACCTTTTATAAATAATGCATCAATTTTATCTTCTTGTATGCCTTTCCCCGTATCTTGTACTGTAATTATTAATGTATCCCCATATTGTATTCCAACTTCAACCTGCTTCTTCTCACAATTCGTCACTGCGTCTAATGCATTATTAATTAAATTTCCGACAATGGTAATCAGTTCATGAATGATACGTTCATCATATATTTCTGGTAAGTAAGAATCCTCTTTTATAACTAACTTTATATTTTTCTCTCTAGCATAACTAAGTTTACCTAGTAAAAATCCAGCAAATACTGGGCTTTGAATTTTTTTCATAATCCCGCCAATTTCATATTGATGCTCTGATACCATACTACTTACATATTTCTGCAATTCTTCATACTGTTTCATATGTGTTAGCCCTAATACGACATGCATTTTATTCATAAATTCATGAGATTGTGCCCGTAACGCTTCCGCATATAGCCTAATACCAGTTAGTTCTTCTGCTAATTTTCTAATTTCTGTTTTATCACGAAATGTTGCGATCGCGCCAACTATTTCTCCTTTTACATATAAAGGAACACGATTTGTGACAATCGTAATTCCGTAAATATTTTGTTCTTCGTTTAATTGTACCTCGCCTGTTTGCAACACTTCTTTTATACGTGAATTTGGCATATACAACTCAACATCTTTACCAATAAAATCTTCTTCCAGTCCACTTTTTTTAAATAGCCGTTTCGCTTCATTATTAATTAACGTTACTCTCGCCTCTTTATCTACAGCAATAATGCCTTCTTTTACAGATTGTAACATCGTATTTCTTTCTTCAAGAATTTTCGCTATCCTGTGCGGCTCAAGACCGAATAAACTTTTCTTTATATGTCTAGCTAGCAATATTGCTCCTATAAGTCCGACTAGTACTCCAACTCCGACACCGATATAAATAATATGTCTACTTTCCTTAACTCTCTCTTTTACATTATCTGCCGAGATACCAACGGCCACCGCGCCAAGTTGTTCACCTGTTTCAGAAAATATAGGTACAAACACTCGCATTGAAATACCTAAAGTTCCTTCTGCTAGCGATACATGTTCCTTTCCTTTCAATGCAGGCCCTTCATCTCCCCCAATAAAATGATGACCTATTTTTTGAGGATCTGGATGTGATTTTCTTATTCCATTCATGTCCATAACTACAATAAATTGAACACCTGTGTTTTTTAATATTCTATTTGTATACGTTTGAATTGCAGAAGTACCTGCTTTCCCAATCAAACCATCAATTACAATCGAATCATTCGCCACAATATGTGCAATTGTTTTCGCTTTCTCTGCCTGGCTATCCTCCGTTGTCCGCTCTACATTATGACTAATTAATATATCTGTAACAAGTAAAGAAAAAATTACAACTGTACAAACTAACAATGTAATCGTTTTCCATAAATTCCATAGTCTTTTTCTTTTTTTCATCCCGTTAATGACTCCCCTAATTACTGAATATAAAAATAAGTAAGGTGATATTATTTTCACCTTACTTATTTGCTGTTATTATACTTTAAATTTACTAGTCATTGCTTGTAGTTCTTCGGCCATCTCAGCTAAGTTTTGCGAAGCCGAACTAATTTCTTCCATCGAATTTACTTGTTCTTCTGTTGAAGCTGCAACACTTTGCATACTAGCTGTATTTTCTTCTGCAGCCGCTGCAATTTCATCAATAGCGTTTGTCACTTCATTTGCATCTCCAGCGATTCTCTTCGTTGTTTCTACCATTTGATTAACTTGAGAAACAATATGAGTAGTAGAACTTAAAATTTCTGTAAAACTTACTTTCGTTTTTGTTACAACATCTAAGCCTTGTTGAACTTCCCCACTCACATTACCCATTGCCTTAACAGTATGTTCAATATCAGCCTTAATTTCTGCAATTAAATTTGCAATCTCTCCAGATGATTCTCCTGATTGCTCTGCTAATTTTCTAACTTCATCAGCTACAATAGCAAATCCTCTTCCCTGCTCACCTGCTCTTGCCGCTTCAATAGCTGCATTTAAAGCTAATAAGTTCGTTTGAGTAGCAATGTTTTGAATTGCTTCAGAAATAGCTCCTACCTGCTTTGATTTCTCATCAAGAAGTTTAATAATAGCATCTGACTCGGATACCGATTTAGAAATAGACTGCATTTGTTTTGCGGTTTGTTCAACTAAATCTTCTCCCTCTTCAGCTCTTTCTCGCGCATGTAATGAGGAAATAGAAATTGACTCTGCGCTTCCAGTTACATCTTGAATTGCTGTATTTACTTGTTGTAATGTAGCCGCACCTTCTTCAACACCTTGACTTTGTGATTCAGCCCCACCTGATACTTGTTCTATTGCAATTGTAATTTGATCTGTCGCATCATTTGCTTGCTGTACGCTCGCTGTTAACTCTTCAGCCGATGCAGCGACATGTTCTGCTGAAAAACTAATTTGAGTAATCACATCTTGTAAAGAGGCAGACATTTCATTAAATGAATTCCCTAATTTCCCTATATCATCCTTGGAATGGATTGTAATTTTCTCTGTCAAATCTCCCTTACTAATTTTATGTGCCGAGTCAGCTATTTTTCTTAATGGTCTTGTAATAGACTTTGTAATGAAATAAATTAATACACTACCAAATACAATAGCGATAGCAATGACAATCAAAGTCTTATAAAACACTGGATTCGCAGCTTGGGTAATTTCTTCGTCGAACATAACTCCAACTACTTTCCATCCTGTTTTCTCATTTGTTGCAAAGATTAAATTCTTTTTATCACCTTGTTCTGTATAAGACACATTTCCTTGTTTTTCTTCATAAATTGGTTTAATCCACGGATCAGTAACTTTTGCACCTGGTTTTCTAGATGGATGACTAACAATTTGCTTATTTTGATCTAGAATAACTGCATAACCTTTTTCACCAATGTTAATCATTTTGGAAATTTTTAAGATGTTATCTAAATTTAAGTTAATTCCTATAACACCTTTACCATCTTTTACTTCTTTAGCAATTGTCACTACCATATTTTTAGTAGATGCTGATTGATATGGTGCAGTAACAATTACCTTTCCTTTATTTTCATGCGCTTCTTTATACCAAGATCTATCTGTTGGGTTATAGCCATCAGACATTTGAATAAATGGTTCTCTTATAAACTTCCCCGTCTGCGTTCCAATATAAATACCTTCTACTTCTGGATGAAGCTTTATATATTGTGCTAACTTCGTTCTTACTATTTCTTCTTGTCCGTTTGGATATGTATCCTCTGTTAAAATGTCTGCAAAGTACGCCGCATCAACAAATTTCTCTTCTATATTTTGAGAAATAACAGTATTTAAAACTGAAATATTTTCCTTTGCTTTACCTGTAATTTGTTGTTCAAAATTTGTTTTGGCAGTTTGATATGAAACACCACCGATAATAAGTCCTGGTATAGTTAAAATAATAAAAAATGAAATGATTAATTTTTTATTGATACTCATACATTTAACCCAGTTAAATATTTTTTGCATAATAATCCTCCTTTATGTAATAGAACACTTGTGTAATTTTATACAATCAACATGTATAAAACAATATATAATGATAACATGTAATTTTTTCGTCAATTATGCATTTTTACATATCCACTTCTCCTAAACATTTTAATCCTAAAAAACAAGAGAACTTTAGCATATATAATAAGCTAAAGTTCTCTTGTTTTTTAACAGCTTCTCTTCAAAAAAATCTGCAAAACTTCTCTTACAATTCCTTAAATCTTTATCCTTCACCTTATAGTTATATAGTTCATGCTCTTCTTCCTAATTTATTTGGAGTTATTTACATAGCTAATTGCCTGACTCCCCATCTGCACCCATGCCTGTTCAAATTTTCCTCTTGGCACTTTTACATCTAAGCTATCATCGAGGGGATCTCGAATATATACAGATTCCTTATCGTACCCAACAAGTACAACACAATGTTCATTATACGTAATAGAAACATCCCCACTATTTGTTTCCCATGTAGTAAATTCATCTTCATCTAAAGGAGCATATGTTGCATTCGTAATCATGACTACCGGGTGCCCTGCTTTTACACTCTTATAAATTTCTTCTATACTCTTCCCTGTTAAGTCCACAGCTTTATTCGGTAAATATTTTTTTGCTAATTGAAAAAGTGGTCCGTGATATACACCGTATCCGGATTCAGAAAAGGTATAAATATTCCCTACAAATCCTTCATTCGGATTCCCACGTACACCATCTTCCATAAAATTAACTTTTTTTATTTCATTTGCTAATTTCATCTTATCTACAGAAACACCTGCGTATTGTAACATCATCGCTAAACTTGTTACTTCGCAGCCTCTATCTAACTCTGGTAATTGCTGAATTAAAGGCACATTTGATAACATGACTTTTTCATCGTTATTACTAAACTCTATTCGTTTTTGACTTTGTACACTTGAAAATAGTAACCCCTTTACTTTCTCCACATACTTTGTAATTCCATTTGTATATGCACCCCATACCCCTATACATAGTAAGGCCATACATATATACCACTTCCATTTTCGTATCACTCTCACGCCCTTTTTAATTCGTTAAATACGAATAAAACGCATTAGCATCTGTTTGAACCATAGGAACAAACTTAAGCTCTTTTCCCTTTTCAGGTTGTTCAAGATTTATCTTCTCCGCTAAATCTTGAATCTTCAAATTCGTTCTATCCATACCTAGCTCATCTGCTATTTCTATTACCTTTTGCTCATTTATTTCTCTTAATACTTGATATATATCTTTGCCATATAAATCAATATGATATTTTTTTGCTTCTTCCTGTACTTTTTGTTCGTACACTTCCCCTGCTAACTCTTCCATCTCTTTTCCTTGTTGAGCAATACCTAGCTTTTCTGCTTCTTCTCTAACTTTCGTTCCGTAGATTTCTTCCTCAATCTCTTCTATTTCTTTTCCTTCAGTTGAAACACCAAGCTTTTCTGCTTCATTATTAATTTTAATCTTATTAATTTGATCAATTAAACTTACAATCGACGTATTCTCTATAGATATTCCTAGTTTCAACGCTTCTTTCCTCACTTTTGTTTCATAAATTTCTTCTGAAAGAATTCCAACATCTTTTCCTTCTGCCGAGATACCTAATTGATTAGCTTCTCTTCCTACTTCCGTCTCATGAATTTCTTTTTCTAACGTAATTTGTTCTTTCCCATCCGTTTCAATGCCTAACTTTTCCGCTTTTTCTTCCGTATGCATTGCATGTATTTTCCCATCATTTAATTGTTCTTTACTACGCTGCGTGTAATCTGTCTTTCCTTTTGTCATTCCAGAAGGGGAGGCACCCCCTAATATACTTAAACTCATTACTCCAATAGTGAATACCGTCATCATTTTCTTTTTCAAGACTTCTTCCTCCCTCTCACGCTTTCTTTTTCCAGCTTTCCCATAATTTTTTTTATACTATACATAAACTTCATCTCTGTTAGAAATAACCTTATGATTTATCCAGTTCATTCAAAAAAACCTTACATCTTTTCTTTCCATCACAAGTTTCCATTATGTAATACATGCTACAAGTTATTCCTTAACTTTCCCTTAAAAAAGACGACCTTGTAAAAACAAGGTCGTCTTCTCACTTATAATCTTTGATTTTTTGGGAAAATCACTTCAAAACAAGTTCCTTCTCCCCATTTGCTCTCTACCGATATTTTTCCATAATGCTTTTCTACAATCCAATTAGCGATTGAAAGACCTAACCCAGCTCCTTCTGACATACTTCTTGCTTTGTCTCCTTGATAAAAACGATCAAATAAATTTGGAATATCTTCTTCTTTAACTCCTATCCCATTATCTTTCACCCGTATACAAATTGAATTACTCGTTTGTGTGCAATCAATTTGAATATGCCCATCTTCATTCGTATACTTCATCGCATTATCTAACAATATGACCATCATTTGATGGATTCTCTCTCTATCACCCATAAACGTTATATCACGTTCTACTTTTAATATCATCGCTTTTTCTTGATAAGAGGCAATTTCTTTATATGGATTTATAATTTCTTCTAACAACTTATCCAGTTCAAATGTTTTCTTATCCATCTCAATTTGATTAGAATCCGAACGTGCTAACAACAATAAATTGCTAACGAGTTTCGATAGCCGCCTACATTCTTTTGAAATTGTAGAGATATCCACGGCTTTTTCTTCTATCGTAGCGGATGGCGACTGGAATAATACATCCGTTTTTGATTGAATAACTGCAAGCGGTGTTCTTAATTCATGTGATGCATCGGAAACGAATTGCTGCTGTTTCTCCCATGAATTTTGAATAGGTATGAGTGCCCTGCCAGCTAGGAAAAAACCGATACCTATTGCACATAGACTGCCTATGCTACAACCTATTATGAGAATTAAAAATAAAGTATTTAGCATCTCTTCTTCAGCTGTTGTATCACGTACAATTTGAACTATTTTTCCATCTTCTTGAAACGCAAACGTTCTAAAATATCGTCCTTGCACTTCAATATCTTGCAAATCCCCTACCTTTTTTGGAGAAAACTTTTCCAAATCCCCTTCAAAGTTAGAGCGAAATTTATGGTTATCGCCTTCTATCTCCACTATTTTTCCATTCCAAGTTATTATAGTTATCCGTGGGTCTCGAATTTTGATATTCTCTATACGTTTTCTTGGTGGTGGCATTTTAACATCAAATTTTTCTCTATACTGAGTTATCATTTTTATAGATTGATCCACTTCATTATAAGTACGCTTGTATGTGTACGAATAAATAATACTACCTAATACACCTATTAATAGGATAAATACTAACGAATTCAATATAGTTAGACGAATACGTGTCTTTTGAAACATGCTTCCCTTTCTCATTGTTCTTTTAATATATATCCAATACCACGAACGGTTTGAATATCTTTCTGATAACCGAATGGTTCTAATTTTTTACGTAAATGATGTACATACACTTCTACAATTGCTACTGTCGTATCAGAATCAAATCCCCAAACACGATCAAAAATTTGTTCACGCATTAAAATCTTCCCGCTATTTTGAATGAGATACTCTAGTAGCTCATATTGTTTTAATGTCAGCTTAATACCTTGTCCATCTACTTGAATGTCTTTATCTTTTCCGAACAATTCAATCCCTTTATAGCGAATGGTCTGCTGTGTTGTTAAACTACCACTTCTGCGTAGTAATGCACGAATTCTCGCTTTTAATTCAGGGGCCTGAAACGGTTTAACAATATAATCATCTCCACCAAAGTCCAATCCTTTCACTCGATCTTCTAAAGAATCTCTCGCTGTCAAAAACAGGACTGGCGTTTCAATCTTTTCATCACGTATTTTTTGAATCACTTCAAATCCGTCCATTTCTGGCATCATCACATCAAGCAAAATTGCATCATAAATGTTTTGCAGCGCCAAAAACAAGCCGTCTTCCCCATTCATTGCCGTATCCACTTCAAATTCATCACGTAAAATTTGTACGATAGACTCTAATAACGAGGCATTATCTTCTACTACAAGTAAGCGCATATTCTCACCTTCCACAATCTATTTCAACTCTCTTTATTATTGCATCTCTTCTCTTCATAACGAAATAATGTAATCATATTATGTAATTTCATTTTCAACTATTTCCTTCTAAAGTTTTGCTCGATATAAAATTTTGAACCTTTATTATAAAGGCTCTTTCTTAAATTTTGCTTAATAAAAAATTGAAAGAAATAAGATTACCCTTATCTCTTTCAATTTTTTACTACATACACCTTTTTACTCGGCAATTCTAAACAATTTAACTGACCACCATAAACCGCACCGCCATCAATTCCAATAATACGATTACTACCAAAATACACTCCGCAATTCTCACTACCATGAAGCGTTTTTGTTTCCGTATGGCCAAATACAACAACCTTTTCGCCGCTATATCCATTATGAAATTCATTACGGATCCACATTAACGTATATGGTTCAGATTCAGAAACTCGGTTCATCGGCTCAACACCAGCATGTACAAAGATATACTCTTCTGTTTCAATGTAATGATCTAATTCTTGAATAAACGTTACATGTTCCTCTAATATATGAGATTGTAAAATCGGTTTTTGGAAGTTTTCCTCATTAACCGCAATGTCTTCTTCTACAAATCCATAGCTATATAACGTTTTATCTCCACCATTCCTTTTTACCCAATGGTTCCATGAACGTTCCTCATCAGTCGTTAACGCCTTAATCATCATATCTTCATGATTGCCCTTTAGAACGAGGGCTCCCGCTTCTTTTAACTCTTTTACCTTTTCAATTACTGCACGCGCATTTGGACCACGATCTACATAATCCCCCAACAAAATTAGTTGATCCTGTTTTGCATCGTAGTGAGCTTCTTCCAATAATTGTTCGAACTTTTCTATTTCTCCATGAATATCACTAATAACAAGAATTCTTTTCATATTATCCCCTTCTTTCTAAACCATTCTCTTTCTAATTATAATTCAAAACGACAGAAACTTCTGAATCACATTTATTACAAACTAAAACTATTATCCTTACAACAATGTAAGTCTCTTGTCATCCAATTCGATGGTTGCAATTACTGCATTTCCTTATACTAAAAGTAAGAAATGAAACAAAAAACAAGGAGAGATGAGATATGAAAAAAGTGATGGAAGTTGTAGTAGCGGTGGCAGAGGTTTTTGTAAATGGGAAACAAGTTGCAATGGAGTTAAACAAATAATGAAAAAGACAAAATTCATTCTAGACCCTTTACTCATATAAACGAGATAAGACTTCATCATTTCTTTGATCCCTTATCTCCCAATAAAGAAAGCCGCATCCTGAAAAAGGATGCGGCGTTCTCTTATTTTTGACTCGTACGAGCTGAAATACTAATTGCTCTATCTGTTGCTTTTGCAGCTTCATCTAAAGCTCCTTTACTATTCTTTCCGTCATACATTGCTTCTAATGCTTTTACAACTGCATCTCTTGATTCTGGGAATACACTAATTAATGCCCCTTGAGTTGCTGGAGATTGCTTCGTTGCTTGTAATTGCTCTACCGTTACTTTTAACTGCGGATACTTTTCATACTGCTCTTTTACTAACGGCTCATTATATGCATCTGGATTAATTGAGAAATATCCTGTTGCAGTATGCCATTTTGCTTGTACATCTGGCTTCGTTAAATATTTCATAAAGTCCCAAGCACCTTGCTGCGTTTCTTCTGAAACCATATTCGTCATCCATAATGATGCACCGCCAATAACAACACCATTTTGTTTCGAATCTTCTGGATACGGAATATACGAAACGCCTACATTAAACTTAGATGCATCAATTAAATCACGAACACCAGCTGAAGAATCTAAATACATAGCAACTTGTCCAGACTGGAACGCAGCACGAATATCATCCCAACTTGCTCCATACTTTCCAAGTGCACCAGCTTTATTTAATTCATCTAACATCCCAAATACTTTTTGACCTTCTTTTCCGTTAAATACCGCTTTCTTTGCAGCATCTTTACGGCCGTTTTCGTTGTCTACATATAAAGCACCTTGTGTCGCTAACAACTCTTCAAAGAACCAACCATAATTCAGCATTGAAAATCCATACTGCTTTACATTTCCGCCTTCTTTAATCGTTAACTTTTTCGCCGCTTCTTTTAACTCATCATATGTTTGCGGAGCTTTCTCTGGATCTAATCCAGCCTTCGCGAAAGCATCCTTATTATAAATTAATACTGGTGTAGATGAATTAAACGGCATAGAATACATTTTTTCATCAACTGAATAATAGTTCGTAATTGCTTTTTCTAATTTTGATGTATCGTACTTATCTTTTTTAATCCAGCTATCGATAGGCGTAATCTTTTTGCTATCAATCATATACTTCGTTGTAATTTCACTCGATTGAACAAGAGCTGGCGCTTCTTTCGTTGCAGACATCGTTTTAAATTTCGTTAAAGACTCTTCGTATGTTCCTTGGAACTCTGCCTTTATCTCGTATTTATTCTGCGACTTATTATAGTCTGCAACAAGCCCATCTAGTACACCTTGTGTTTTTCCACCCATTGCATGCCAGAAACGAATTACAGTTTTATCACCATTCTTTTCAACTGGAGCTACTTTTGCCTGTGCTTCAGGTTTCCCCTCTGTTTTACTATTTGAACAAGCTGCGCCGGTTAATGCCATTGTGGCTGCCATTAAAAGAGCAGCACTTTTTTTCAATAAACTCATCTCAATCCCACCTTTTCCTATGTATGCTTATTTAATTGCACCTTTTGTTAATCCTTTTTGTAATTGCTTTTGCCCTAAAAATAGTAAAATCAACGTTGGAATGACGATAACCGTAACACCGGCCATTACACTGCCCCAATCAGTTGCAACTTCTTGAGATTGAAGCTGCTTTACACCAATTTGAACCGTTCTTACTTTTTCATCAGTGGTTACTAAGAGCGGCCACAAATACATATTCCACGTTGTTAAAAAGCTATATACTCCAAGCGTAATAAAACTCGTTTTACAATACGGAATTACAACACTGAATAAAAACCTTACATTTCCAATCCCTTCAATAAAAGCAGCTTCTTTCAGTTCATTCGGAAGTGTCATAAAATGTTGACGTAGTAAGAAAATACCGAAAGCTGTTGCAAAAAATGGCACCGTTATCCCAGCAAAACTATTAATCCATCCGAAGTTTTGAATCGTTAAAAAGTTCGGTACCATCGTTGCTTCCCACGGAATAAGCATTGTTGAAATAAACAAGAAGAAAATTAAGTTTCTGCCTTTAAACTGAAGAAAAACAAAAGCATAAGCTGCTAAACTGGATACGATAAGTTGTCCAAGCATAACAACTGTCGATACAATTAAACTGTTATATAAGTATGTAAAAAGAGGTACTTTTTGAAAAATATTAATGAAATTATCAAAAGTAAATTGAGTTGGAAATAACCTTCTCATTTGAATATCGTCTGGTGTCATAAAGCTTATTAAAAACGCATACAGTACAGGAAAAAACACCATTACTGCACTAATAATGAGCAGCATGTATAATAGGAAATTTTGTTTCCACTGTTTAACGATCATTTATAATGCACCTTTCTCTCAGCAAACTTAAATTGAATCAATGTAGCAATAAAAATGAAAATAAATAATACCATCGCTTGTGCACTTGCTGTTCCAAATTGATGATTCACAAATGCCTCTTTATAAATCGAGTACACAATTAAATTCGTTGCATCATTCGGTCCACCGTGCGTTAAAATATCAATTTGTCCAAAGCTTTGGAATGCACTAATTAACGTTACTGTCACGATAAAAAATAAAGTTGGTGATAGCATCGGTAATGTAACGCGGCGAAGCTTATATAAATAACTAGCACCATCTATAGATGCACTCTCATATAAAGACGTATCAATATTTTGTAAACCACCTAATATAACTAAAAATGCAAATCCTGTATTCACCCAAACCGTTGTAACCGATACAGAAAACAGTGCCCATTCTGGACTCGTTAACCATGCGATTGCAGGAAGATTCATAGAGGCTAATATATTATTAAATAACCCTACACTTGGATGAAATAAAAATAGCCAAATCACTGCACTAGCAGCTACTGATATTCCCATCGTTGAAGAAAACAGTACTCGGAATAACCCGATCCCTCTTACTTTTTCATTTGCAATTAATGCAAGAAATAAGGCGAATACAATGCTAGTAGGAACTGTATATAAAACAAATAATAAAGTTGACTTTATACTTTTGTAGAAAGCAGGATCCGAAAATAAATATTGATAATTTTCTAAGCCAACGAAAAGATTAGCTTCTCCGTGTATATCTGTTAAATAAAAGCTATAGTAGATCGTCCTAAACAATGGATAGAAAAGAAAAATTGAAAATAACAAAATAGATGGCGCCAAAAACAATAATCCTATTCTTAAATCTTTCGTTCTGCCCCATAAACTCTTCTTTTTTGACACTGTTGTTTGAACTGGTAACTTACCTACTTCAATCATTATTTCGCCACCACTTTCAACTCTTCTTCAGCCACCACTTTTAATCGTTCATTCGTATTTTGGTGAAAGAAGCATAGTTTTTCTTGCGAGAATAATAATTTTACTTTGTCACCTTTGTTCAGGAGTAACTGTCCGATGACTTTCGCACCCCAAGTTGTTCCATTTACCGCAAAGTTTAATATAGATTCATTCCCTAATACTTCTACAGATTGCAGCGTCACTTCTTGTCCTTCCTCAGACAGTGCAATATGCTCAGGACGCATACCTATTCGAATAGTTCCTTCTGGTAATTGCTTTAGCTGTCCAATAGATAATGGGATTTGCAATTGCCCTATATGTAATATGCCTTTTTCTTTATCCACTTCCCCATCATTTATATTCATAGAAGGAGAACCTATAAAACTTGCAACAAATTCGTTTGCTGGTTCGTTATATATATCAAGCGGTGTTCCAACTTGTTGTATACTTCCTTTATTTAAAACCATAATACGATCTCCCATAGTCATTGCTTCTATTTGATCGTGAGTAACGTAAATCATCGTAATTCCTAATCGTTGCTGAATTTCTCTAATTTCAATCCTCATCTGTGCACGTAATTTCGCATCTAAATTCGAAAGTGGTTCATCCATTAAACAAATCGGTGCTTGACTGACGATGGCCCTAGCAAGTGCAACACGCTGTCTTTGCCCGCCTGATAATTGGCCCGGTTTCATTTTCACATACTCTTTCAGTCCTACCATTTCAATAGCTTCCATTAATCGCTTTTGTCGCTCTTCTTTTTGTACCTTCCTTACCTTAAGTCCAAATAAAATATTTTCTTCTACAGTTAGGTGTGGATATAATGCATAATTTTGAAATACCATTGATAGATTACGGTCTTTCGGCTCTAAATCATTTGCAACATGTTCATTAATAATTAAATCTCCCGAAGAAATTTCTTCTAAACCAGCCAGCATTCGTAATAATGTACTTTTTCCACATCCTGAAGGTCCAACTAAAACAAAAAATTCTCCTCTTTTGATATGAACTGATACGTCTTTAACTGCTGTCTCTTCCGCATTTTTATATACCTTTGAAACATTTTTCAATTCAATCACAAGGTTGCACTCCTTTTTTCTTCTTGTATCCACACTTCATAATGACTCGTTGAAATTGCACTTGCTCCTGCACGAATTGCGATTTCTGCATCCTCTCGCGTTTGAATCAGCCCACCTGCAATAATAGGGAATTTTATTTCCTCCGCTAGCTGTTTAATAATAGAAGGCATAATGCCAGGCATAATCTCTACTGCATTCGGTTTAGTCGTTTTACAATTTTCAATTGATTTTGTAAGAGATAAAGTATCAACAATAAAAATGCGTTGAATCGTTTTCAATCCAATTTTATTGGCATTTCGAATTGTCGATCCCTTTGTCGAAATAATACCTTGTGCTCCGATAACATCTTGAATATATAAAAGTGCTTCCTCTGTGTTCGTATTTAAGCCTTGTATAAAATCACAATGAAGAAATACATCGTGTCCATGTTTCTGTAGTTCATATACACGCTCTGGTAACTCCAGCATTGAACCAGTCATAAGAAAAACTGTTTTCGGTAATTTTTTGTATGTTTTGTACCCTTTCCAATCCTTTATCATCGCAATATAAGGTTCTTTAAACATTTATTCCACCTAGCTTTTCTATTTTTATCCAAACTAAAAACACCTACTTACATAGAACACCTTTCTCCTTATTTGAACTCTAGGGAATAGAGCACACTTAAGAAAGCGGCACGTTATATGTAAGCGGGTGTTCTCAAATGTTCTCTACCCTAGTTATTTTGTTACCTTTACTATATTACGCATTTATTAAGTCAGTTTTGATAAATTGTTAATTAGATGTTAATCGAATGTTAATATTCACCATATTACTTTTACAATAATCTAGATATACGAATAAACCCCAACAGAACACAACAATGTTTAAAATTCAATCAATGTGTAAATTCATTCCATAGTTAATGAGTTTTAGTTTTCTCGCCACTGCTTGCGAAGCAAAGTTATCCCAAGAAGTACTATAAAACGGAATGCGCTTTTCCTCTTGTATTGATAGTGCCCAGGCTGTAACGACATCAGCACCATATCCATTCCCTTGAAACTCCACTAAAGTTTCTACACTTGCCTCAGCAGCTACGGGCGTACTTCTGGCACTGCAACATATAGAAACTACCTTTTCATTTTTTACAATTGCAAAATAAGGTCGCCTCCATTCCATCTGTTCTATTAGATTAGAAAATTTTTCTCGCAAAAGCTCTTTATTCTTCTCTGTTATTTGTATTGTTCTAGTTGGCTTATGTAAATTATTAGGGAACATGAAAGCAGGACCCACCCAAATATTCTCCACCGTTCTCTCTTCATTTAATACTTTAATGATCTTTGCTATCTCAATGTGATTTGAGCATTCTCGAATTAATTTCTCAATCTTACTTATCATTTCACCATGCAGTTTATAATGATACCTCGTTATATTCCCTTCACGAGTTCTGCTAAGAAAAAAACGTGGTGCTTTCAGATTTCCATTTTCATTTACACACTTTATTCTTCCTACTTGATTATGAACAAATAAAACTTCTGCCTGAATTGCTATTAACTCAAGTTCTGAAAATCGCATTTATACCCTCCTTAATTACTATTTGTAGCCTTCTCGATATAGCATCCATCCATTTTTTCAAAACAAAAATCCCATTTAAATACACATTACTGAATCCATCATACTAAAATGACTTCTTCATTCTGTCTATCTAAATGGGATTATCTCGTGCTTTTTATTTCTTCAGCTTGTTATTCTGCCAGTTGTGGTTGCGGCTGTACTACTTCATTCGCTCCAGCTATCCTCAACATATTCGCAATATCTTTAAAACCTCTTTTTTCAGCATATTGCAGCGGCGTAATATTTTCCTTATTGGCCATATTTACATCTGCCCCGTGGTCAATAAGCATTTGAATTACTTTCTTATGACTTTCACTACCATTTCCTAATACAATTGCTTCTAATAAAGCTGTTCCACCACGTTCATTCTTATAATTCACATCAATATCTGTATGCTCTAATAATTCTTTAACAACCTCTACATGGCCACGCTCAGATGCAGAAATAAGTGCTGTTCCACCTGACTTAGTCGTTTCCTTCGTATTAACTCCTGCATTAATTAATACTTTTACAATATCCGTATATCCTTCTCTACTTGCATAAAGAAATGGATTACTTTGTTTTTCGTCTTGAATTTCAATATCAGCACCCGCATCAATTAATGCTTTAACTGTCTCTACATGATTTTGATACGTCGCTGCAAGGACAGGCGTTTCTCCGTTGTCACCTTCTACATTGATATTCGCTCCATCTTGGATCAGCTTCATAGCTGTTTCTGTGTCTCCAAGCGTCGCAGAAAGTAGCAACTGTTTGTCCATTAAATTTATACTTTTTTCTTCTTTAGATTCTTCCTGTTCTTTATGCTTTTCTTTTTTCTTTTCGTTTTTCACATGAACCGGTTTTGATTCTGGCTCCTCTTGCTTATCGCAAGCCACTACCGTCATTAAAAGTCCTAATAACATACATAATAAAATTTTTTGTTTTCTCACAACTACAGCTCCTATGAAAGATAATGTTTTCTTAACCATTCCTCCATCACATACAATAACTCTTCTTGAGTACATTTATCCATAAGCCCTTTAGATTCCTTCTTTAATCGGATTATCTTAAACTTATACTATGTTTCTCAACCTATTGGAATGATACGCCTGATGGCCTCATCATTAACATTATGAAGCAATTAGTTTAGCACGTTTTTACCGCATTTGTATATATTTCTAAAAAGTACATAAATGATTGCTTTAGGTTACTATATTCCATTGTAACCGTTCTTCTAAAATTTTTACACCTTTTCTATATTTGCACCTGAGTAATAATAGAAAAAGACAACTATATAGTTGTCTTTTTCTATTATTAATGATGCCCACCGTGATTCCCTGTTTTCGGTTTCCCCATCATCTCTTTATTCATTTCCCATTTATGCTCTGATAGCTCTTTATACGAAAGAACTTTCCCCTTATAGTTAGATACAAAACTCTCTGCATCTTTTTTATTTTTAAATGAAATGACATTATAAGCCATCGGTGTCGTTATTGTTTTATCATATACGTAAGTAGCATCTTCTAACGAAACCCAATCTTTCGAATCATAATCTCGAACAAATTTTTCTTTCGTCTTTTCACCTGAATTGATCTCCATCCATTTATACATACAACCGATATCATCAAACTTTAACGCTTTTCCACTTTCTAAAATGATTTCTGTTGCAAATTGATTATCCATTACCCCGATTTGGCAAATATCACATTTATCATGTTTCTCATTAATTGCCACAGCTTTTATTTCCTGTTTTCCACATCCTACTGCCATAAAGATGAAACATACACATATAACAAGTACGACATATTTTACCCTCATTAATATTCCTCCCTAAAAACCGTATACTCCACGAAAAGAATAGCAGAAGGTTGTGTGAGATTTGTGAAAAAACAATGTTTTTTTTGTAATATATGGAACAAAAAAGAGATGTGCAGTTACTTCTACACATCCCTCATCATTCACAACCAGTAATTAATAAATCATCTTCCAGCTTAACTAATAATGTATCCGTATCAATTTCCTGTCCAACTTCTACATTTACTAATCTTATATTTCCACTGATCCCTATCCCGATTTTCTCAAGCTCACCATCATTTTTTCGGATCATCATTAATTTCTCCCATTCATATACGTAAGAGGATTCATTAATAAAAATCTCCTCTACTTTTCCTTTACATGAACTATAAATCTCTTCTATTCTTGTTTCCATTCAAAATCTACTCCCTACTTCACGCGCTTCTCGTTTTCACCTTATTCTACCATTCTTGTACGAAGGTATTTATCTTTTTAAAAATTCAAAATTACCTCATGAACAAAATGATCAAAATAAAGATTATGTTTCTAATGATGTTATTTCTTTAATTATTTACCATTCGAATTGAACCTTTTATTATAAATAAAAAACCTTTTATCTGAATTTTCTTTTTATATTGAAAGCGCAATCATTTTTTGAGGGGGAGATTACATGGTAGCATTACTTGGATTTGCAATGGTATTCGTCTTTATGTTTTTGATTATGACTAAACGTATGTCAGCCTTAGTAGCATTAATATTAGTTCCAATTATTTTCGCATTAATTGGTGGCTTTTATGCCAATATGGGCCCGATGATGTTAGAAGGAATTCAAAAGCTAGCACCTACTGGTATTATGCTTATGTTCGCCATTTTATATTTCGGAATTATGATTGATAGCGGTTTATTCGATCCTGTTATTAGTAAAATTTTAAAATTTGTAAAAGGTGATCCTTTAAAAATTGTTGTTGGTACAGCTATTCTTACTATTATCGTTTCATTAGATGGTGACGGAACAACAACATATATGATTACAGTTTCCGCAATGTATCCACTATATAAACGTCTTGGAATGAATCCACTTATATTAGCTGGGGTTGTTATGTTAGGGGCAGGTGTTACAAATCTTACACCTTGGGGTGGACCAACTGCTCGGGTTATGAGTGCTCTTGGACTTGATGCATCAGAGCTCTTCACACCACTTATACCAGGAATGATTGCTGGTGCAATTTGGGTAGTTTTCGTTGCCTACTATCTTGGAAAAAAAGAAAGAAAACGTTTAGGAATTATGGATGTCCAATATTTAAAACACATGCAAACAATGGATGAGCAAGCTGCGACAGTCGAAGCTGCCGTGCATAAACGCCCGAAACTGCTATGGATTAACTTTTTATTAACTGCTTCCCTCCTCGTTTGTCTCATACTAGAGATTATGCCGTTACCTGTTTTATTTACAGTCGCTTTTGCTATTGCTGTTATGATTAACTATCCAAACTTAGAACAGCAAAAAGAGCGTATTGCGTCTCACGCTGGAAACGTATTAGCGGTTGTTTCTCTCGTCTTTGCTGCTGGAATTTTCACAGGTATTCTATCTGGAACAAAAATGGTAGATGCAATGGCTCAAAGTGTTGTTACTCTTATACCAGATGCACTTGGCCCCCAACTTCCAATTATTACAGCTTTACTAAGTATGCCGTTCACATTTTTCATGTCTAATGATGCCTTTTACTTCGGTGTATTACCTATTTTAACGAAAGCTGCTGCCGCTTACGGAATTAGTGCAGCAGAAATGGGACGTGCTTCGTTACTCGGTCAACCTGTTCACTTACTGAGTCCCCTCGTGGCTTCCACTTATTTATTAGTCGGAATGGCCAAGGTTGATTTTGGTGAACACCAACGATTCACTTTACTTTGGGCTGTTGGAACGACAATGGTTATGTTGATTACTGGAATTGTAATTGGAATTATTCCAATATAAGATGAAACTGGAAAAAACAGTAGAGGAAATGTAGTAATCCTCTACTGTTTTTATTGTTGTAAAAATCCCCTATGAAGAAACGCGGAAATACCTTCTTTCTGGCCTTCCCACACTTCCATATATAAGCTCCGCATGCACTTTCTTTCCAGAGATCAAATACTCTAAATAGCGCCTAGCAGTTGATCGGCTTACACCTACCATTGAACTTAGTATCTCTGCAGTAATTCCCTCTTCATTAATAGTTAGCATATGCTTTTTTATTTTTGCTAACGTTAAAGGGTCGATTCCTTTTGGCGCATATTCTATTTGATTTGCCTGCACCCCTCTTTGGGACCATAGATGTTCAATCTGTTCTGAAGATAATTGAATATTTTTCTTTAACTTCGTAATCTTCTTTTGATAACTTTCTAAACTTGTTTTAAACCGATCAAATGTAAGTGGCTTTACAATATAATCTGTTACTCCGCCTCGTAAAGCATGCCACACTACATCCGTCTCTGATGCGGCTGTAATCATAATAATATCTGTATCATGCAAATTATGCCTAATATATGTGACGAGTTCAGTCCCTTGCATGTCAGGTAAATATACATCTAATAAAACGAGTTGTGGCTTTACAAACTCTAACCATTCTTTCGCCTGTTCCCCAGTCGTTGCTGTTCCAATTACTTTAAACCCTTCAATTTTTTCAGTAAAACGACGATGAATTTCCGCAATCCGAATATCATCTTCTACAATCAATACTTCAATCCCCTCATTCATTACAATTCGCCTCTCTCTTTCGGTAATGCAATGATAAATAAAGCACCACCTAAATCCCCTTTTTCAATCGCAATACTTCCATTTAAGTCTTCCACTAACTCTTTCACTTTCGCTAATCCATATCCACGTTTTTCGCCCACTTTCGTCGAAAAACCTTTATAGAATATACTTGTAATTATTTCATCATGAACACCTTGTCCTGAATCTTCTACTTCAATTAATATTTCTTCCCCAATGTCTGTTACAAACATTCTTACTTTCTTATCATGATCTTGATTTCTTTCAATTGCTTCAAATGCATTCGTAATCAAATTCCCTAAAATAGAAACAACGTAATTACTCTCAATATGCGGACTTAACTCTTCTAAACTACTTTCCCGATCTAACATAAAATCAATCTTCAACTCTCGCGCCCTATTATAAAATCCAATTAAAATCCCACCTAACCATGGATTTTGAATTCGTTTCATAATAAATTGAACGAACTCTTGATATACTGCTGTTTCCTTATGAATAAGCTCTAAAGCATCTTCATACGACTCTAATTGGATAAGACCCGAAAGCGTATACAATAAATTGTTATATTCATGCGTTTGTGCCCGCAGTGCCTCTGTATATTGCCGTGTTTGAGATAATTCCGCTGTTAATTGATCCATCTCAGATTTCAAGCGCAAGCTGGATACTACACCAGTTACTTTATGATTAACTTTAATAGGTAGACGATTAGCAATAACATCCTGCCCCTTTATATTTAATTGGCGATCAAATTGTTCTTCTCCGGTTTGAAGTACATCCAGTATCGATGAATTAGGAATAACATCTAAAATAAATTTCCCTATTATATTTTGTTGTTTATCTAAAGAAAGGATATCGTATGCCGCTTGATTTACTAAACTAACCATACCATTTTTATCGATTACTACAATTCCTTCACGTACAGATTGAATAACTGTACTATGCTCCTCGTATAAAGATGAAATTTCTTCTGGCTCCATTCCAAACATCATCCGCTTAATACTTTTAGCTAAATATACAGAGCCAATTATCCCAATTAACAGACCTGTTATTGTAATCCAGAACACACGCTTTCCATACACTTCTATCGCTCCATGAATATCATCCATGGAAAAACCAACAGATACTACACCAATAATTTCATTATCCTGATTACGAATTGGGACTTTTCCGCGTAGTGAAGGTCCTAATGATCCCGTTGCTTTCGAAACATAAGATTCCCCTTCTAATAGAACCCCTTCATTATCTCCGCCAACCATTCTCTCTCCTATTTTATCTCGCTTAGGATGCGCATAACGAATACCATCTTTATTTCCAACTACAATAAAATCAGCATCTGTTTCGATTCGAATTTTTTCTGCAATTGGCTGAATAATAGAAGCTGGATTTTCTTTTTGAAAAGCTTCCCCGATTTCAGGTATAGCAGCAACTGTTTTCGCAACATACAGCGCTCTTTTTCCGATTTGGTCTTCTACTGTTTCAGATAATATGTAGTAAAATAAATAACTCGTTAACAGCAGTACAACAAGAATAAGTGTACTAATAGTTAATGTAATTCTCGGTTGCAGTTTCAATTTCTTCAATTTCAAAATCATTCCCCTAACATGGCTAAAGATAGAATTTAAAGAAAATACAGTTTTTTTAATTATCACCTTTTATCATAACACGGTTACTATATATTTCTTTATCTTTATCTTCATAAAGTGAAACTTTAATCAGTGGGGGTTTTGTTCATCCCTCACTGATTATTAGCCTTCACCAATCGGGCATCTACGGGCCGCCCGACTCCCACCTAACTTCTTTGCTCCAGCCGAATTATGAGGTGGGAGTTTTACTGCCCACAAATAGCGGGATAAAAAAAGAAACGAAGTAAAATTACTACCTCGTTTCTTAATGCTTGTTATTACACTTTAAATTTACCAATCATCTCTTGTAATTCTTCAGCCATTCGCGATAAGTGAACTGCTGCTGAATTTATTTCTTCTACTGAAGCTACTTGTTCTTCAGAGGAGCCAGCAATATTTTGAACGCTTGCGGCATTTTCTTCAATCGTTGCTGCAATTTCATTAATAGATGCACTTACTTGTTTTGTATCTATCGTCATTCGCTTCGCTACATCTACCATACTATCAATTTGTACAACTGTATCATTTGTAGATTTCAATATTTCTACAAAGCTTTGCTTCGCCTCATTTGCAACTACAAGCCCTGATTGTACCTCTGTCCCAACTTGATTCATAGAACTTACAGTTTCTTTTATATCAAATTGTATCTCTTTCACTAACTTTCCAATTTCCGTAGAAGACTGTCCCGATTGTTCCGCTAGTTTACGTACTTCATCTGCTACAATTGCAAAACCTCTTCCTTGCTCTCCAGCTCTTGCAGCCTCAATTGCAGCATTTAATGCTAATAAGTTTGTCTGCTGTGCAATATGTTGAATCACTTCTAGAATAGCTCCAATTTGCTTCGACTTATCATCTAATAAAGAAATGACTTCGTCTGACTGTGACACAGACTCATGAATTAATTGCATTTGATTCACAGTTTGTTCAACTAACTTTCCACCATCTTCAGCTTTTTGCTTCGTATACATAGAGGCTGTGGATACTAATGAAGAGCTATCCGCAACACGCTGAATTCCTTCTGTAACTTCTTCTAACAGAGTCGCTCCTTCTTCAACTTCCCGCGTTTGTATTTCTGCCCCACTCGATACTTGTTCCATCGCCCTTGTAATTTGTTCCGTCGCTTCACTTGCTTGCTTCATACTAGCCGTTAATTCTTCCGAAGAAGCTGCTACATGACCAGCTGAAGTATTAATATTTGAAATTACATCATGTAATGATGCCGCCATCTCATTAAAACTTTCACCTAACTGTCCAATTTCATCCCTCGAACGAACAGCAATTGATTCCGTTAAGTCACCTTCGCTAATTTTCCTCGCTGATATAACAAGTTGCTTTAACGGTTTAATAATAGAAGCGATTATGAAGTAAATTATAATTCCACCAATTATTAACGAGATACCAATAACAGTTAATGTTTTATAGAAAATAGGTTCAGCCGCTTCAATTATTTCTTTTGAAGGCATAATTCCTGCTATTTTCCATCCAGTTTGCTTATTTGTTTTAAAGGTAATATTACGATCCTCACCATCTAATGAGAATTTAAAATCACCTATTTCCTGCTTGTACAGCTCTTTTTCAAGTTTCTCTTCTACCTTCTCCCCCGGCTTTAACGCTGGATGTGCTACTACATTTTTATCTTGATCAAAAATTGCAACATACCCTTCTTTACCGATATTAACCATTTTTGAAGTATTTACAATATCATTAATAATTAAATCAATACCGAGAACGCCACTTTTATCTTCATTTTGTTTTGCTATTGTAACAACAATATTTCCTGTCGTTTTTGATTTATATGGAGCTGTGATAATTACTTCACCACTTTTTTTCACTGCCTCTTTATACCAATCTCTTTCTGTAGGATTATACCCTTCTGGCATTTGAAGTACCGGTGATTGAATAAATTGTCCATTACTAGATCCAGTATAGATTGCTTCCATTTCTGGATGTAATTTATTATATTCTTCTAATTTATTTTGCACGTTTTGAAGCTGATCTGCTTGATAGCTCGCTCCAGTGAATAATTTTGTAAAATATGCTGCGTCTACTTTCTTACTATCTAACTCTTTATTAATTACATTATTTAAAACCTTCACGTTATCTTTTGCTGATTGCAAAATTGTTTCATTAAAATTTGTCTTCGCCTGCTGATAAGACGTCCAACCAATTACAATACTTGGTGCAATTAAAATAATAATAAATGATACAAGTAACTTTGTTTTTAAGCTTCTACTCCTTAATTTTCCTTGAAACATATTCCTACCCCTCCATACCGTTTTAAATGCAATTATTTTACATTTAATCTCTTTATACAAATTATACGATTTAAATGTATTGATGAGAGCCTCTTTCTCTTTTCCCTCATCTTTCTCTACATTTAAAGTATTGTTACATACCTTTTTCATTCTATAGAATTTAAATAATTAAAACAATATATAAAAATGTACATTATTCGAAATATTACATTTCACGAAAGAACCTCTAGTATCCCATTTACTAGAGGTTCTTTTCATCTTGCTATTCTTTATCTTTGTTTATTTCTTTCTTCTCATCTTCTACTACTGATACTACAGGTTTATCATTTGATAGTTGTTGCACGGCACCTTTTCCAGCGAATCCTTCTAGTAATTCTTTTAAATCAATACCAGAAGAAGCTTTTAACGTTTCTTGCATTGTTGCCATTAAATCAGTCGCATAGCCTGCAACCTTCCCGGCACCGCTATTCTTACCACCACCGCCTGTATCAACGACTGTAATTTTATCAATGTTGCTAAGCGGACTCGCAATTTCTTTCGCATAACTCGGAAGCATTTTAAGAACCATATCCATAATCGCGGCTTGTCCATATAATTCAAATGCTTCTGCAATTTTTTGTTTCGCTTCTGCTTCTGCTAAACCTTTTAACCTAATAACATCTGCTTCCGCTGTACCTTGCGCTTTTTGTACTTCCGCTTTCGCTTGACCTTGCGCTTTTTCAATTTCTGCTTTTGCTAAACCTTCTACACGTACTTCTTCTGCACGTGCTCTTGCTTCTGCTTCAATTTTATATTGATCCGCATCTGCTTTTTTCATTTGTTTTACTTTTTCCGCTTCGGCTGATTGTTCAACAGCATAGCGATCTGCATCTGCCTTTTTCTTTACTTCTGCATCGTATTGCTTTTCACGACGCGCAATCTCTTTTTCTTCTAACTCAATTTGCTTTTCACGCTCAATGATTTTAACTCGCATTTGCTCTTCTGTAACACCTTGTTGCGCTTTCGCTTGTTGTAATTCATAAGAAAGATCTGCATCTGCGCGAGCTTGTTCTTGGTCTCTCTTATAAGATTGTACTTTTAATTCCTTATGCTTTTCAGCTTCAGCAATTTGTGCATCACGTTGATATTCTGCTTCTTTTGCTTCTTTCTCAGCACGAGCTTTTTCAATTCGCGCTTCTTTTTCACGCTCTGCATTTGCAACTGTTGCATCACGCTTAACCATTGCAATTTGCGGCTGACCAAGTGCATCTAAGTAGCCGTTTTTATCCATTATTTCTTTAATTGTAAAGGAAACGATGCGAAGTCCCATCTTCTTCAAATCAGTAGAAGCCACTTCATGCACCTTTTGTGCGAATTGCTCTCTATTACTATAAGCATCTTCTACGGTCATGGAAGATAAAATAGCACGTAGATGCCCTTCTAAAACTTCTTTTGCTTCTACTTTTAACTCTTCCGTTTCTTTTCCTAAATATTGTTCAGCTGCTGTAGAAACTTCTTCAATTGTCGATCCTACTTTAATAATAGAAACACCGTTTACTGTAATTGGTACACCTTGTTTCGTATACGTATCACGTGTTCCAACTTCTAATTTGTAGTTTAATAAGCTAAGAAGTTCTGCTCGTTGCATAATTGGAACAACGAAAGTACCGCCACCGCGGATAATCTTAATCTTCTTTCCATCATCAGTGATAACAACATTCTTTCCACCACCAAGCCAGTTCCCTGTTACAATTAATGCTTCATCTGGACCAACTGTACGATACTTCGTAATGAATACTAAAATGAGTAGAAGTAAAATTGCGAGTAAAACTCCACCGATAATTAATGGAATCGTCATGTAAATTCCCCCTTATAATTTTGGTTTCTTTAAAGAATAAGCGATGTTTTGTACAAGCAAAACACCATCTTGAACTCCTTCAATAATGACCTCGGTTCCTTGTGAAATATCTTTTTTCCCAATTGTTTTCGCTGGTATTGCATTACTTCCAAATTGGGATGAGATTAATACTTCTCCAAATCCTTCTTTCGGAATCGATATAATTACTTCTCCTTTTCGTCCAATAAATTCATCCATGCGGTGCATTGTATTTTGCTCTGCCTCTGCAATCGGTTTTAAAATTAATATTTTCATTATGAAAACACCGATAAAGGATATAGCAAATGAGCCACCAAAAATAATAATGCTATTAAAGGAAAATAAATATTCTCCTATATAACTAAATCCACATAACATTGCAAAAAAACTAAGTAATAAAGTTACAACGGATACAGATCCGCCCCCAAAACTAAATATTGATTCAAATATATCTCCAAAGAAAATATAAATAACAGTGAGTATAGTAGCAATAATAAATCCATATAAATAAATTGTTTCAAGCGGATAACCAAACAACACCATTTCTTATCCCCCTTTCTTAAACAATCCCTTTTTTTGTTATATGTATGCCCCACCTCTTTCAAAGATTATCGTTCTTAATTTTCAGTTATTTATCCTTTAAAGAAAAGCCTGTAAGACAGGCCTCTAAAAAAGAACAGGAGAAACCTATTGTGACAGGCTCCTCCTAGTAAATAACCGATATATTGTATATCTATATAATATACTATTTTCCACAAAAAGTAAAGTTAAACATACATTGGAAAAGCACTTATTTTACTGATAATGCGTACGATCCATCGCCATTATCATATTTATATACATACAAGTAATACTTACCTGGTTTTGCATTAAATTTTGCTTCTATATGATTTCCATTAGCTTGACCATAAGCTGCGTAATTTTGCATATCTGATTCATGGTGAAGTACCCATGTCATCCCGATTCCATACTCATTTAAAACAGAAATATCGATATCTTTCGCTGATGCGACATTAAATGTATAAACATCGGTATGATCCCCACCGATAAGGCTACCTTTTATAGTAGTGTTTAACCCAATACGATTTGCTTCCTCTGAACGATTATTTGGTTCAGATTCTGTTAAACTCCCATCTTTAATCGTAACAGTTGTTTCATTTCTGCTCTCTTTACCTTTATCATCTTTTACTCTTAACGCTACTTTATAAGTTCCTTCTCTTTCATATGCATGTACTGGATTAACTTCTGTACTTGTACTTCCATCCCCGAAGTCCCATAAATAAGAAACGATTTTTCCATCTTCATCGTTTGACCCATCACTTTTGAATTGAATTCCTTCTTTTACAAGCCCGTTATAAGGTCCGTTTACATTAACCGTCGGAGCTTTATTTTCTCCGTCATCTTTTGCGATACCGTGGAAGACTACATCATATTCAAATTGATTAGAGCTATTCACACGGTAATTGACGAAATATGCTGTAACCGTTTTGTAGCCACTCCATTCTTTTTGCGTCAATTGTTCTAAAGCCTCATTTACTCTTTTACTCATTGCTTTCCAGTCTTCTGACTCACCTTTTGTTACACTACCTGTAAACGTGCCTTCTAATGTAAATGTATTAAAGAATTGAGATGTATGCTTTGTCATTTTTGTATCTTTCATAGACAACGTTTCACTAATTTCTTTCTTCACTTCTGTTAGTGCTTTTGATGCATGTTCAGCTAAATAATCATCTGCTACTTCCGGCACATTGTACTTATCTTGATTATCAATTAACTGCTGCATATACTCTTGATACTCTTTATTTAACTTAGAATCTTTACTTAAAGTCTCACGATACGTATCATAATTTCCCACATCATTCGCACGAATTAAATCTTGAATTTTATCAAACGTTTCAAATTGATGAGTATATAAGTAAGACTGCAATGCGAACGAGTAGTTATAGAAATCCCAAGAACCATATTTAGCAAATAGTGTACGCTCTGCTGTATAACGGCTTGCAGGATCAGATGATAATCCACTAATGATGCTCTTTCTTGGTACAACGTTATTTGTACGAGTAGATCCTGCGAAAAATTCTGCATTCCCTTCTTGGAACCAAGTTAATCTTTCATTTTGATACATATCTCCTCTTCCAAATAAACCGGGAACTTCATATCTCCCTTGAAGATAATGAGTAAACTCATGACGGAATAACTCTTCTAAACTATAAATACTTTGCTCTGGCGTACGCTCATATGTAAAGAATGTCCCTGTCTCTTCAATATAAATTCCACCGTTGTTTGTTTCATATCCATACAATTGTCTATTTAACTGGTATTCGTCTGGAGTATTATAGATTACTATCGTTAATACGTCGTCTGCATTACCTTGTTCTAAAGCTTTGTCATTTCCGATCACACGGTGATATTGCGCTTTTACTTCCTTCGCAGCCCAATATAATCTCTTGATTTTTTCTTCTGACACTTTATCCCCAGTTTTAAATACAATAGATCCATCATCGAATGTATACGTTTTTGGTAAGTATTGCTCTTTTCCTTCTTTACGTATCTTCTCTAAATCTACCGTATTCCCGCTATAATCTTTCCCATTATAGTTTGTTGTAATTTGTTCTACTGCAACAAAATACGGCTCACTTAAACGCGGGTACATATGCATTGCCTGTGTAACAACCTCTAATCCTTTATTTGGATTACTATGAAACTTACCTAAACGACTAGCAAAATAAATTCCATTATTAACGAGCCATTTATTTTCTGGCGTTACTTCATTTAGAAGAGCAATACGATTTATTTCATTAATAAACCCATCTACTTTTCCATACCACATCGTTTCATTCGCTTCTTTACGAGCCTCATTTAAGTAAGACTGTATATCATAATCAATGCCTTGCATCATATCGTATACAGCTTGTCCTTTCATACGATCGTCTACATATGCATTAAAATTATCATTATATTGTTTTAAAATATTCGATGCGTATTGCACCGTTTCAACATCACTTGATGCATTACTAATTAATTTTCCGTATGCAGATACGACTGTATCTTGCTCATTTGTTCCAAGCTTAAAGTTGGGATTTTTCGCAATAGCTTTTAACGCTGGTAAACATTTGTCCTGGAAGCTTCTTTCATTTAAGTCGCTTAATTCATTATTATAAAATGCAAGATAAAAAGCTGAACGTAACACTTCAGTAAACGTTTGAATTCCTTTTGAATCATCTTTCGTAAATGTACTACCTCTATGAGCTAATTCGTCTATAATTACTTGCATTTTTCCGTTATCTTTATAAAAGGCTTTTGCATCTTCATTAAACTGGAATAAGTCTGTAATTTGGTGCCACTTAATACTGCCTAACGTTTCAATTAATTCTTGATCATTCATTTTGTTTAAATCAGCCATTGAATAGCTTTCTTTAGCTTGCTTTACTGCCGAGTTCTTCGTAATAGATGCTGGTCGCTGTGAAAAATCTCCTACTTTTAAACGTTCTTGAAATGATAATGTTTCCTCGGCTTTAGAAGCGTGTCCGATCTCATCTACTGGTTTTTCAATTCCAACTGGTTTCGAATGCAATACATTATACGGTACCTTTTCTTCTGCTGATACATTCGTTTGAATTGCTCCGAGCGATAGCGCCATTGTACTAATACTAAGCAACACTTTATTGATCTTTGATTGCTTGTTCATATTATTGCCCCCTATTTATATATTCCATTCAAGAAATTAACATATTATCTGGATGAAATGATATAAAATGCAATATTTCATATTATTTCTTCATACATTTTGAACATATAGTGAACGAAAGGGACTTACAGTTTCCACTACAGTTGCTCCATTATTTAAGCAATCGAAACATCCTCGTATTAATATCCTTCCCCTATTCAAAAAGCCCTTATCATAAGCATATTTCAACATGAAATTGCTATAATAAGGGCTTCTCAAAAACTTATATAATCATTTTATATAATAATAAGATAAAACGTTATTTATTTCTTAAATAATCTCTTTCTAAATACAAACATACTTAATGCTGAAAGAACAAGTGCTAATCCAGAAAGTAAGGTCGGTGTGTTAGCTTGACCACCAGTTGCTGCTAAAGACTTCTGATTTTCCTCTTGCTTATTAGCATGTTGTTTATTTGAATCTTTTTCTTTCGCACTCTCTTGTCCTACCACTTTTACTGGACCAACTTGATTATTCCCTTTCGGCTCTTGATCCAATCCAGTTGCTGATTCTTTTACCTGTTCTTTTGTACCTGCAACTTCTTTCGCCGGTTCTTTCACTTCTTCTTTTGTACCTGCAACTTCTTTCGCCGGCTCTTTTACTTCTTCTTTTGTTTCTTCAATTTCTTTTACCGGCTCTTTTACTTCTTCTTTTGTTTCTTCAACTTCTTTTATCGGCTCTTTTACTTCTTCTTTTATTTCTTCAACTTCTTTTGTTGGTTCTGTCACTTCTTCTTTTTCAACTATATTCTGGATAACTGTTCCGTTAAAGCTTATACTAGTTTCATCCGAATCTAAATCAAATTTATATACCTTTTCACCTGGAGTACTCCATTTCATTACTCCGTTATTAAACGTTCCACCCTCACTTGTTAGTTTAATATTCTCAATAGTTTCTCCTTCTAAGTCATATACCGGAACTTGAATTTCTTCATTTACTTTCGCTTCATTTAAAATGATTTTTTGTCTTCCGGCATCAATTGAAAACCATTGACCTAATTGTATTAACGGCCTTACATCACGAATCTCATTTCCAGCTAATTTTAAACTGAGTAGGTCTAACATTGAACCAAGAACTGATACATCTTTAATATGATTATCCGCAAGGTTTAACCACTGTAAATTTTCCAGTGAAGATAACGGCGTTATATCTTCAATTTTATTATGAGATACATTCACGTCTTTCAATTGTTTCAAGTTTGAAATGAACTCAATATTTTTCAACCCTACTCCTTCTAAAGTGAGGTTTTCTAAGTTCGTCATGTATTCTAAACCAGTTAGATCTTTTATCTCTTTTCCTTTTTCTTTAAGTATCTCTAATGTTTTAATCTGTAATAAATCTTCTTTTGTTATAGGGGCATTTAGATTCTCTCTACCAAAATTCTTTTTATTAATATGTTGTTGTAAATTTTTATCAAGAATTACATTTTTATTTTCTGTTTGTTTTTCAACTATACTTTGTATAACCGTCCCATTAAATCTTATTTTACTTTCAGCAGAATTCGTATCTAGTTTAAATTCATATATTTTTTCTCCAGGACTATTCCATTTTATAAACCCGTTATTCAGCGTAGCCCCCTCACTTTTCAATTTAATATTTTGAAGTGGCTCTCCTTTAAAATTGTATACTGGAATTTTTATTTCTTCATCTACGCTTGCTTCATCTAAAAAGATTTTTTGTCTTTGAATATCTATTGAAGTTCGCTTACCCAATTCCTCAACAGACTTTATGTCAGAAATTTCATTCGCTCCAAGATTTATCTCATGTAAATTTGTTAAATTACTCAGTGGCGATATATCAGAGATATAATTCTCTTCTAAATTCAATACTTGTATTTTTACTAATTTAGATAATGATGATATATCTTTTATTTCACTATCAGCAATTTCTAGTTCAATAAGATTACTCATTTTACTAATAGGCTCAACATCACTAATTTTATTATTTCCTATCCATAATAGATTCACATTCTTTAACTTCTCAATACCCGAAAGATTACTAATTTGATTATTTGCTAAGTATACTTCTTCTAACGATAACACTGTAAATAATGGTGTAAGATCCTTTATATTATTACCAATTAAATCTAATATTTTAATCTTTTTCATTTGACTTAACGGTGTAAGATCTGCAATTTTGTTATCTCTTAAAAAGAGCATGTCAAGATTCTCTAGCTTAGAAACGGGTTGAATGCTTTCAATTGGATTAGAGGATAAATCTAAATATTTCAAATGTCTCAATCCCGAGATAACAGATATGTCTGTTACATTAGACTCTCTTAATGTCAACTTCTCTAAGTTTGTCATATATTCTAAACCAGCTATTTCATTTATCCCCTCACCTGAGTATATGGATAATGTTTTAATTTGTAATAAATCTTCCTTCGTTATAGGTTCATTTATATTTTTTCTCTCTAAATTATTTTTATTAATATGCTGTTGTAATTTCTTATCAACTATTACATTTGCACTTTCATCTTGTTGATCCACTTTATCCTCTTTATTTTCCTTTTGTTCTTCTGAAACATTGTTTTCTAGATTTAACGCATTTACTTCAAACTGCACCTGGTACTTATTATCATAGGCCATTGTCGGAATATAAATATGCATTTGCATATTATATCTTTTTCCTAATTCTCCAACTTCAAATTGAATAACCTTCGTCCCATTTTTCTTTTTATCCTCTGATATGACTTTTACATCATGGAATACACCAGGAGTATCAATATCCTCTGTTTTCAAGTATTCGAAGAAATCACTATCACTTAACGTTGCCGTTACAATTTTCTTCCCATTCTCAATAGTTAATTTAGGATCTTTTATATAAACAGCTGCCATAGACTCTTCATTCGTTTTATCTTTATACGCTTTAATAACAGCATCATATGTACCATCTTCTAAAGCATGTCCAGTTTTGTTCGCCTCAATTGCTACAGCTGCTAAAGCAGGCGTTGAATACGTAGCAAATGGAAGCGATAACGCCGCAGCGATAATCATCGCATTTATATGTTTTCTTTTAGTTTTTTTCAACTTTACATCTCCTCCAAAATATATAAATCGAAATGTAATCATTTCTCGAATAAATGATAATGATTTTCATTATCATTGTCAACTAAAAAAATAAAAAGTTTACAAAAAAATAACCCCTTTACAAGGGGTTATGCCATTTTTTCTCCTGATTCTTCTTTAAAAAAGCTCTTCATCGCATGAAATACATCTGCTTTTTGCTTTAAAATATAATATCTGAAATTCTCGTCTTTAATATTTTTATATGCTGACATAAGCGTACTGTGGCGGTTGTACTGATTCACTTCCCCATACCCAAACATATTACACTTCTTCATCAACTCTTCCACAAGCTTTACGCATCTAGCATTATCCGAAGTTAAATTATCACCGTCTGAAAAATGGAATGGATAAATATTATAACGGTCTGGTGAATATTTATTATCGATTAACTCAAGTGCTTTTTTGTATACGGAAGAACAGATCGTTCCGCCACTTTCCCCTTTTGAGAAAAACTCTTCTTCTGTGACGACCTTCGCTTCCGTATGGTGAGCAATAAACTCAATGTCTACGGTTTCATACTTTGTGCGTAAAAATCTTGTCATCCAGAAAAAGAAGCTACGTGCCATATACTTCTCCCATATCCCCATCGATCCACTCGTATCCATCATCGCTAATACAACAGCTTTTGAATCTGGCTTTAACACTTCATTCCAAGTACGGAACTTTAAATCTTCTTGGTGAATTGGATGGAAAGATGCTTTACCACGCATTGCATTTCGTTTATATGCAGATATCATCGTCCGTTTCTTATCAATATTTCCCCATAATCCTGTTTTTCTAATATCATTAAATTCAATATGTTCAATCCGGTTTTCATCTATTTCTTTTCTCTTTAAATTAGGCAGCTCTAACTCTTTGAAAAACGCTTGCTCCAATTCTAAAATTGAGACTTCTGCTTCATAATAATCTTCTCCAGCTGCATCTCCTGCCCCTTGCCCTTTTCCTGGTCCCTTCTGCTTTTGACCACCTGATCCATCTCTTGCAACAACATCACCAACTTTGCTGTCACCGTTTCCTTGCCCAACGTGTTTGTTTTTATCATAATTGTATCTAATCTTATATTCATCTAAAGAACGAATCGGTATTTTCACAACATCCTTGCCATTAGACATAACTATACTTTCTTCTGTTACAAGGTCTGGTAAATTATTTTTGATTGCCTCCTGCACTTTTTCTTGATGGCGTTGTTGGTCGTCATATCCTTTGCGATGGAGGGACCAGTTTTCCTGTGAAATCGTGTAATTTGGTTGGTTTTCTTCGCTCATTCCTTTCCCTCCTTACTGTAATTGTCTTCCCCTATGAACAGCAATCTATAATTTTGTTTTCTAGTGTGCGTAACTAGAATATTTGAAAAATAACTGTTCATCGAAAATCATCCCATAAACATATATAGCGTTTTTCATACAATACTCCGAGCATCCTAAACAAAATTTTGCCACTCACATAATAAGAAAGAAACATTCAGCCGTTGATAAGAAAGAAACACAATGCATTGTTGCACACATTTTCGTTTTGCAACATATTGTATTGTGTTGGCTTTTTTGTATGAATGGTTGGTTACTCTATCATATGCATATTGTAAAAATAATTGACAAGAAATTCATAAAATCGCATCTTAATTTATTATATTCGGACAAGCTATGACATTTTTTACAAATATCAATAGATAACAAAACGCCGCCCCAAGAATAAGAGACAGCGTTTTGTTATCAAACTATCGATTTAACAAACTACCTACATATCGTAACAATTCATTCGCAGATGAAGAATTATAGCCATGCTCATCAATTAAGCGTGCAACAACATCATTGATTTTCTTAAGCTGATTTTCGTCTGGTGTTTTCGTTGATGTTGTAATTTTCACTATATCTTTTAAATCGGCAAATAGTTTTTTCTGAATCGCTTCACGAAGACGTTCGTGTGAATTATAATCAAAGCGTTTTCCTTTACGTGCATAAGCAGAAATGCGAATTAAAATTTCTTCACGGAATGCCTTTTTAGCATTTTCTGAAATTCCAATTTGCTCTTCAATCGAACGCATAAGTTTTTCATCTGGGCTCATTTCTTCACCAGTTAACGGATCACGTAATTTTGATTTATTGCAGTATGCTTCGACGTTATCTAAGTAATTATCCATAAGTGTCTTAGCTGATTCTTCGTATGAATAAACAAATGCTTTTTGTACTTCTTTCTTAGCAATTTCATCGTATTCTTTTCTCGCTAATGAGATGAAATTCATATAGCGCTCTCGGTCCTCACTACTAATTGACGGGTGCTGATCCAATCCGTCTTTTAACGATCTCAGTACATCTAGTGCATTAATAGATGGTACCTCTTTTCGAATAATTGTAGAAGAAATTCGGTTAATGACATAACGAGGGTCAATCCCCTTCATACCTTCATCTTGATATTCGCGTTGCAGTTCCTCTACATCAATCGTATTATATCCTTCTACCGTTTCTCCATCATATAAACGCATCTTTTTAATTAAATCAATATCTGGACGCTTCGGATCTTTTAAACGAGTTAAAATAGTGAACATTGCTGCAACGCGAAGTGTATGCGGTGCAATATGAACATTGGACACATCACTTTCACGAATCATTTTTTCATAAATATGTTCTTCTTCACTAACCCGTAAATTATATGGAACCGGCATTACAATAATTCGTGAATGCAATGCTTCATTTTTCTTATTTGCTATGAAGGAACGATACTCTGTTTCATTTGTATGCGCTACAATTAATTCATCTGCTGAAATAAGCGCAAATCTTCCTGCTTTAAAATTCCCTTCTTGTGTAAGCGATAGTAAATGCCATAAAAATTTCTCATCACATTTTAACATCTCTTGGAATTCCATCATGCCGCGGTTCGCCTTATTTAATTCTCCATCAAATCGATATGCACGAGGATCTGATTCCGAACCGTATTCTGCAATTGTAGAAAAGTCTAGACTACCTGTTAAATCGGCAATATCTTGTGATTTTGGATCGGAAGGACTAAATGTACCAATTCCTGTACGGCGATCTTCAGAGAAGAAAATACGCTCTACAACTACATCCTCAATTCTTGACCCATATTCTTGCTCTAGACGCATAACATTTAATGGTGATAAATTCCCTTCAATCCTTACTCCATATTCATCAAAGAAATCATTCCGTAAATGTTGCGGAATTAAATGAAGTGGATCTTCATGCATTGGGCATCCTTTTATTGCAAAAATCGCTCCACGATCTGTTCGTGAATATGTTTCTAATCCTCGTTTCAACATCGTAACTAATGTTGATTTCCCCCCACTAACAGGCCCCATTAATAACAAAATACGTTTCCTAACATCTAATCGTTTTGCAGATGGATGAAAATATTCTTCCACAAGGCGTTCTAAAGCATCCTCTAATCCAAATAGCTGATTACTAAAGAAGTTATATTTTCTTCTACCATCAACTTCTTCAATTCCAGCATCTTTTATCATATTGTAAATGCGAGAGTGTGCTGTTTGAGCCACCCATGGTCTTTCTTTCACAAGCTCCAAATACTCCGCAAACGTACCTTCCCATTGTAAACGTTCTTCTGCTTCCCGATATTGTTCAATTTTCTTTAGAATATCCATTATAGCTCCTCCCCCATCTCCTTGTTCAATCGGATTATTATAAAAGGTATGCTAGGATGTCCTTAAACATTCTTTAAATCAAAACGAAATATATAATAGCGCGATAAAATTCTCTCCAAAATTCAAAGAAAATTCTGTATAATAAAGGTATTAAAGTTTTCACGCTGCTATTCATTGTAAATAAATTCTTTTCTTCTGGGAACCTTACATACATTTCGATTCACAAATAGGATTCGTAAACCGAAAAAGTAAGGGGGAAATTAGTATGAAGTTATTATTAATTTTAGGTGTATCACTCACATTTCTTACAGCTATTTTCACATCTGGTTATAACGATAAGCCAGGTACACAAAAAAAATGATGTGCTTTTCAGCACATCACTTTTTTTCTTGTTTTTTATACACTATTTAAAATAAATATTTTCCACATCGTATATCGATAAAGGGCGATTATAAAAATAACCTTGTACGATTTTTACATTCTTTTCCTTTAAGAACTGTATTTGTTCTGCCTTTTCTACTCCTTCTGCAATTACATTTAACCCTAGAGTATGTGCTAAATGAATAATTGCAGCCGTAATATTCGTATCTCTTTCATCTTTATATATACCTTCCATAAAAGAACGATCAATTTTTAACGTATCAATCGGATATGTTTTTAAATAACTTAAAGATGAATATCCCGTTCCAAAGTCATCTAAATGAATCTTTAAATTTTGTTCTTTTAACTGCAATAACACTCTTTTTGATACATCTTTATGTATAAGAGCCCCTTCTGTAACTTCTATTGCTAATAAATGAGGGGGAACGTTGTACTTATTTAAAGCACGTGTAATCATCTCTATTAATGTAATAGAACGAAAATGTCTAGCTGAAATATTAACTGCGATTGGTACAACCTCATATCCTTTATTTAACCATTCACGTATCTGTTCACAAACTTGATGTACTACCCATTCATCAAGTTTAATAATAAACCCTGTTCTTTCAGCAAGTGGGATAAATTGATTTGGCGAGACAAAACCTAGCTCCTTATTCTCCCACCTTATTAAGGCTTCCATACTGGCCATCTTTCCCGTTTCAATATTAATTTGAGGTTGATAATAGAGGGAAAATTCATTTTTCTCTATAGCACGATGTAACTGATTTTCTATTATAAACCTTTGTTCACGTTCACAATCTAATCCACTACAATAAAAATGATAATACCCTTTTCCTTTTTCCTTTGCTTTTTCCAAAGCTGCGTCGACTCTTTGGAAAAGCATTTTTTCATCCATTCCATCTTCTGGGGCCATTACAATCCCAATTGATGCACTCAAATAAACATCCTCTTCTTCTATTACAAAATGCCCACTAATTTTCTTTAATATTGTTTGTGCAACTTCCTCTACGTATTCTCTCGTTATATTTTCTATTAACATAACAAATTGATCATCATGTTCTCTAAATAAATGCATATCTTCTATTTTTAGGTCTCGTAAGCATTCAGTAACTTTTTTTAAGACTTGATCCCCTTCTTTATGACCAAATGTATCATTAATAAGGTGAAATTCATCCAAATCTATAAAAACCAATGCGAATTCTTTATTCTCAGCTAAAAATTCATTTAGCTTATTTGTACATGATATTCTATTCATTAACCCCGTTAACTGATCAAAGTAAGCCAAATATTCTGTTTTCATCTCATTTAATACTTGCCTCGTAACATCCCTCGTAACAATGTACACCCCGACGATTTCACTATTCACAATAATGGGGATTGTCCTCACGGAAATATAAAGTTCATATCCTTCTTTATGAATATATTTCTTTGCAACAATTTGTTTTGCTCTTCCCTGTAAAGCATTTTTAAATATAATTTGAAAAGTTTTTTCATATTCTTTATTTATAAACTGAAAAATAAATTGGTCCTTTAACTCTTCATATCGATACCCAAAAATTTCATAAGTCGCTGGATTTGCATATGTAATTCTTCCAATAGAATCTACAGATATAATGGAATCATTATTATATTCTAGTAATGACTTAAATAACATTTGTTTTTCTTCTATTTCCACTTTTTTCTTAACCTGTGCTGTAATATCTCTAGTAATACAAATAATAAACTGACATGTTCCATTTACATCGCATACTGGATTAAGTGAAGATTCATAATGTATATCACCAGTTGGCAAACTAATTACATCACAAAATGTAATTGCTCTCGCTTCTCTCATTACTTTTGCATAGTGTCCTTGCAATAACCTTGCCGTATCTTCTGGTAATACTTCTGCAAAAGTTTTCCCATAACATTCTTTCCCTAGCCTGGCGTGATTCATTCCTATTTTATTCACATAAATATATTTAAAAGTTTCATCATCAATAACTTTCACAATAAACACTAAATCTTGAATAGCATGTAACAATCCCTGTCTTACTAAATCCATATCTATCATACTTAAAAAGGTATTTTGATTATTATATTGTTCCTTCATATTTATCTCAACCCGTCTTATCTATTTTTATTCATATATCTCATTCTATATGAATATGTACCTTTTTTAAAATGTATGATTACATATTTTTTTAAAAAATAAAAAAGTCGCCAAATGGCGACTTTTAATACACGATTTCTAAATCTAATCCTGGATAATTTTGTTGACGGAACGCTTCATAAATTAAAATTGCTGCTGTATTAGATAAATTTAATGAACGTACTTTATCCGTCATTGGAATACGTAAACAATGATCGAAGTTTTCTTCAATTACATTAGCTGGTAATCCATTTGTTTCTCTTCCAAATACGAAATAGTAATCCTTCTCACGTTTGCTATAATTAAATGCTGTATGAGCTTTCTCGCCATACTTTGTTAAATAAAAGAATTCACCATCTTTATTTTTCTCATAAAATTCTTCGATTGAATCATAATACGTAACTTTTACGTGCTGCCAATAATCTAATCCTGCACGCTTTAACATTTTGTCATCCGTTGAAAATCCAAGCGGTCTAATCAAATGTAATTCTGTTCCAGTTGCTGCACAAGTACGTGCAATATTTCCTGTATTTGCTGGAATTTCTGGTTGATATAAAACAACATGTACTCCCACGCGATATTCACCTCTATTTTTTATCTACTACGTATTATACCACTTGAACGAAAAATCTCTACCCATTAATAATATGAAAGAATTTATATTTCATTTGTGGTGTATATTTACTAGAATCTTCATAGTTCCAATAACGCCTGCGGCTATTCGCTGAATGTGCATTTACAAGCGGCATACCATCTGCGTCTTTTGCTACTACAATTGTCGTATGATTCCACCTACCATCATCCTCAAAATCATACGCAATTACATCGCCAAGAATAAGGTCTTCTGGCCTTTCTACTGCTTCTGCTCGAAGTCCTGTTGTAGCACCTGACAAATACCAATAAAAAGAGTGTGCTACAGCCCAGCTCCAACTCCACTGGTTTCCCCTTTGCCACCACCCTTTACGAATGTTAGGATGTCCATTCATTGGTACTTCTCCAGTATGCAGACATTGTGAAATGAAATTTGTACAATTATCCGGAAAATTACGGTATGCAGAATTGCGATCATCCCACCAACGCTCTGCATATTTCACTGCCTCTAAACGATTATATTGATATGAACCGTATTTTTCTTTCGTGACTTCCCGTTCTAACGTTTCACCTATTCCTATTTCTTCTGACACTTCGAGAGCATAATCATCTATTATACAACTATTTTTTAAACAAACTCGTCGTTTTAATTGTTCCTCTTCGATATAAAATAATTCTTTATGCTTAATTAAATATTTCAAGTGTATTTGATAATCAATTTCTTGATGCTCATTACTATTTAATTGTCTAACGAAAGAAATATCTGCAGTTGCTTTCACTATATGTGCACTACGCTTTTGAAACAATTGTTTCTTTCTCTGTACCATTTGTAACAAATCTACTGCAATACCATCTACATCTGTTCGTTTCTCTGTTATATATGCTAAAAACTGTTGCACTTGCTTTTCAATATTCGCTTTTACAACCATTTCGTCTCCCTCCCATATTACAATATGAAAAAGGGAGATATTATCTACTCTTTTTTCTGTGCTAACAATTCAAGTCCACGATTCATTTCATGAAGAACCTCTTCATCTTTCTCACGTTCCATCGCTTTTTCAATCGCTTCTCCTACTCCATCTCCACCAATTTTCCCAAGTGCCCATGCTGCTGTTCCCCGAAGGACTGGTCTTGGATCATCTTTCATAACACCGATTAAATCAGGAATTGCTGCTGTTTCTTTAAAATGCGCAAGTGCTAAAATAGCATTTCGTTGCAATGGTTTTTTACCTCTCCATGAACCAGACATAATTCCATACTTCTCTTTAAAATCACGATTACTAATTGTTAAAAGTGGTGTTAATAACGGTTTAACTAACTCAGGGTCAGGCTCCATTTCAGAATGGTTATGAAAATCCATTCCTTTATTTTTCGGACAAACAGTCTGACACGTATCACATCCATATATACGGTTTCCTATTTTATCGCGATATTCTTCAGGCAGAAACCCTTTTGTCTGTGTTAAAAATGCAATACATTTCTTCGAGTCCAACTGCCCGCCTTGTACTAAAGCACCTGTAGGACAAATATCAATACATTTCGTACAACTTCCACATTGATCTTCTATTGGCCGATCAGGAGGGAATGGAACATTCGTAATCATTTCTCCTAAGTATACATACGAACCAAATTCCGGCGTAATAATAGCGCAGTTCTTACCACTCCATCCAATACCGGCACGCTCTGAAACAGCTCGATCACTTAGCTCCCCTGTATCAACCATTGATTTCACTTCTATATCCGGCAGCTTTTCGATTAAATACGCCTCTAACTTTTGCAAACGATCTCGTAGAACAAGGTGATAATCTTGGCCCCAAGAAGCACGGCAAAAAATCCCACGTCGTTCCCCTCGTTTACTTAATGGTGCATTTTTTAATTTTGAAGGGTATGCTAAAGCAATCGCAATAATTGATCTCGCACCAGGTAACAATAGCTGTGGATTCGTTCTCTTCTCTATATCAGGCTCTTCGAATCCAGACTGATAATTCAATTGTTGTTGCTGGATTAGGCGCTGCTTTAATTCCTCAAATGGTGAAGCACTGGCAAAACCTATTTTATCTATACCAATCGTTTTACTATACGCAATTACATCTTGCTTTAATTGTTCAAAGTCCATTTTCAATCGCCTCCACCGATGAATCCATCCCTTATGTAACGACTATACTGGTTATCAATTCACTTTTGGAATAATATTCTTCACTTCTATTTTCGCATACAATTATGATTTTCAAACATTAAAAAACGCAATGCTTCGTTTATCTTAGAAACGAAACACTGCGTTGATCACAATTTATTAGAAAAACATTAAATAAAATTTGGAGCGGGTGAAGAGAATCGAACTCTCGACCAGAGCTTGGAAGGCTCTTGTTTTACCACTAAACTACACCCGCAAATATGAAAAAAATATAAGATATTGAAATAACTTATGTAAAGTAGTATAGCATGTAAAAAAAATCGAAGCAAGAAATTTATCGAAAAAAGTCGAAAAAGTGATGAGATACCTCATCACTTTTTCAATTCTTTATCAATCGCCTTCTTCATACTATCGAAATCAGGGTTTGCAAGATTCCCATTTATATATACTGAAGGAGCACCTTGAACTTTTAATTTTTGAGCACGATCTGAATCTTTACGTACTTTGTCTTTCATTTCTTTACTGTGTAAATCTTTTTTAAACTGTTCTACATTAATTTTCGGAAGCTTTTCTTTCACAATATTAAGAAGTAATTCTTCTGTAATCCATTCTTCCGTATCTTTCTTTTGATTTTGATAAATCTCATCATAGAAAATCCAGAATGAATCTTGATCTTGTTTATAAATTGCTTCACCGGCAGCTGCACCTAAATCAGAGTCTTTTCCGATAAACGGGAAGTTAATAAAATATAACTGCACTTTACCTTTATCAATATACTCTTCTTTTAATCGTGGTAATACTGTTACATCCCAAGTACGACAAGCTGGACATTTAAAGTCTCCAAATTCAACTACCTTAACTGGAGCATCATCTTTTCCTAAAGATTGTTGCGTAGAATAAGCAAACATCTCATTCCCTTTATCTTTCTTGTCATTTATGATGCTATACACAATCGTCCCGATTACAATCAATACTGCGATAGAAAAAACTATACCAAGAGCCATGAGTTTGTTTGATGATTTCATATACATTCCTCTTTAATTTCATATTCTGTATACATCATTGTACACAATACACATAATATCAATACTTACATAGGTCACGCAATGAACACGCTCACATAAATTACAAAAATACAACGTTTGTGACAATATTGTGTCGCCTTTTGTCACAAATTATTAAAAAAAGAAGTTCCTATGTAGGAACTTCTTTTAACTTACTGCTTTTTCACGGGCATTTTTTAACATGGATTGCTCTGTTTTTATATCATGGCGAATTACTAATTTCTCACTAACTGCTTGCACATATTCATCATGATTTATATACCCTTCTTTCTCCATTAGCCTTAAAACTACATTCCGTCTCTCAACTGCTTTATCATAATTTTGTGCAGGTGAGTAATAAGCCGGTGCTTTTACTATAGCAGCCATCATTGCACTTTCAGCCAGTGTTAATTGATCCACTTTTTTACCGAAGTAAAGGTTTGCTGCTTTTTCAATCCCCCATGCGCCTTCTCCGTAGTAAATATTACTTACATACAATTTTAATATCTCATCCTTTGTGAATGTACGTTCAATCTTTTTCGTATAAAAAATTTCTTTCCACTTACGGGAAAATGTACGTTCATTAGATAAGAAAGCATTTTTAGATAACTGCTGTGTAATCGTGCTTCCTCCTTGCACAACACCACCAGCTTTTATATTCTCAATAGACGCCCTGATAATCGCTATATAGTCTAAACCGTTATGATGATAAAATCTTTTATCTTCCGTCGCAATAAATGCGTGTGTTAATGATTCTGGCACCTCTAAATTAGCAGGTACATGCAATTTACTAATATCACTTCGCTCAATCATTACATTTCCAACGAATAATAATGCAAAACTTAACAATAATAATAATATAATGGCTTTATAAAGAAATTTAGTTAATGGATTTAATGCAACTTTTTGATGATAGTTCACTCTAGATAATACTCGTTCTTTCATCTCGAACACCTCTTTTCCACACAGCATATAACTCTTAATTTAAGAATACCTTGTTATAAAAGAATATCCCATCGATTTCTCTTACACCTACCTTACAACATTGTAAGGTGTAAAAATGTATTGTATCACAGTCCCTTTTTATCTACTATTCATATGAAATATTGAATATACATTTATTTATCACACTATTTATAGGAAGTAGGACTCTCCTTAATTTCACTTTATTCTTTTATTATATCAGTTTATACATTTATACTTTTAAACATCTAGCAATCTAATTATATACGATATATCACCATTATACAGAACGAACGTTCTGTAAATCAATACTAGCTTTCGGATTATCTCGCTATTTGTGTGCAGTAAGAATTCTCCCTCAAAACTTGGCTAAAGCTAGGAAATTAGGTGGTATTCCTGCTTCCTCCGCCAATTATTAGCCTACACTTTATTATTGTGACCTTTTTCTGAAACAGTATACATAAAGAAAAGGTTAGCAATTTGAGCTGTCCTCAAATAACTAACCTTTTCTTTACAACCTTCCTATAAGATTATATGGCTGAACTTCCCATGTTTCGTATGGAATAAAATGCATTGCTTTCATCGCATCAAGTGTCCTTGATTTCATATGAGGACGCGTTATATACTCATCAATGTTCTCTTCGTTTAAAGCAACAAATTTAGCCTCTTGTATTTCTTCAGATTGAATTTTTATTTCACCACTAACATATGCTACTTTAAAAACAACAGCTACAATATGCATAGAAGCATTATAATAAATCCCTGTAACTCCGATAGGCTTCACAGTTAATCCTGTTTCCTCCATTATTTCTCTGCAAACAGCTCGATCGAGCGCTTCCCCTTCTTCTACCTGTCCTCCAGGCATTTCCCACGTATCTGCTCGCCAGTGCACTTTCGTTAAAAGCACCTCATTCTTTTCATTTGTTAAATAACCTGCTACGGCAACAATATGCTTTGGTGTTTTATGCTCCACAGAAATACCTCCTAGAAATATGATTATTTAAAATACAAACCTATAACCATATTCCCTAGCAGCTACAAAATACCTTTAATACTTTACCACCTTAATTAACTCCATAAAAAAAGACCCTATCCGTTAAAGGAAAGGGTCTTCTGTCTTATATTATTCCCCTAAGTCTACGTTGTGGTAAACTTGCTGTACATCTTCTAAATCTTCTAATGCATCAACCATTTTTTCAAATTGTACTTGAGCATCTTCAGGAAGTTCCACATCACTTTGTGCAAGCATTGTTAATTCTGCAACTGTAAATTCTTCAACACCAGCACCTTTAAGTGCAGATTGTACTGAATGGAACTGATCAGGTTCAGCATAAACGATAACAGAATCTTCTTCTTCTAGAATGTCACGTGCATCTACATCTGCTTCCATTAAGATTTCAAGAACTTCATCTGATGTTTTACCTTCAAGACCGATAACAGCTGTCGCATCAAACATGTAAGCGACAGAACCGTTTACACCCATGTTACCACTGTTTTTGCTAAATGCAGCTCGTACATCTGCTGCAGTACGGTTTACGTTATTTGTCAGTGTATCTACAATTACCATAGATCCGTTTGGTCCAAAGCCTTCATAACGAAGCTCGTCATAGTTTTCTTCTGAACCGCCTTTTGCCTTTTCAATCGCACGGTCAATAATTGTTCTTGGCACGTTGTATGTTTTCGCACGTTCTAATACAACTCTTAACGTTTGGTTTGATTCTGGATCTGGCTCGCCTTGTTTTGCTGCCACATAAATTTCACGTCCAAATTTCGCGTATATACGGCTTGTATTTGCATCTTTTGATGCTTTTTTTTCTTTAATATTGTTCCATTTACGGCCCATACTTTCCACTCTCTTTCCCATTTTAAATCTACATAAAAATATTAATATGAAATATAATGTGTATTCAACACATTTTTAAAAGAAATATAAAAAGTTCATTTTTGATTCATATTACAGACATAATATAAATCACTATCATTTTGTTCTTTCGACAAGTTATATTATACATGAATTCCTAAGTTTATTACGAATTTTAGAATCACATAGCATAATTTAACAAAAAAAACCTAACATTTCTGTTAGGGTCTTTTTAGGTGACATTTATATAGAGTGCTACCCTTAAAATCCTTTATTTTAAAGCATTTTAAAAATTTTGAGCTTCTTTAAACATGATAAATTAAAATGAAACGGAGCCAAAATGGAATCATATTAAATAACTGACACCTTTTATTTTCATTTCTCTCCCTTGATTAAATTTATCATATTTCATTTATTACTGTGATGATTTATTTTATTATTTCTCGCTAAACAATAAGAAACAGGGCAAAGCTGCCATGTCCTTTTAAAGATTTGTTATGTAGTATGTTATGAACTATTCATTATCAAACTAAAGTTATTCCTTTTCATTCCTCTACTAATCCCATAATATTTCCTTAATTACTTTCTATTGCTGTATAATTAAAATAGGAAAAAATTTGAAGAAAAGATAGGGGGAGAATTATGACACATTCAAATGAGAAAAAATCACATGGTTTTAAAGGAATAGGAGAGAAGTTAAACCCAACTATCTATCAAGTGAGATTCATAAAATTGGATGGTCCAATTCACTTTGATTCGTTCCCTAAATTAAAGGAATTAGGGGACTGGTTGAGTACTTCAACGCAAATATGGTCGTGTCACTCAACTATGTACAAGTACAACAGAGAAGAGTTTGAAAAGAAGTTTTTCGAAATTACGAAATTACCAGCTGATAATGTGGTAATTTCAACTGGTGGTATCGGATTTAACTTCATGTCACCAGGGTGGAGAGATTCTCTCTAGAGTGCTCGAAAAAATTCTTGTATATGTAATATTCTACTGAAATTTTATCCTTTTAATACTTCATAGTTTCTTCCAACTGTATCTAAAGTTCGTCACTTACTCACCGCACACTACCCCAACGCACTATTAGTGCTTATTTTGTAGTGTGAAGAAAACACAAAAAAACTCTACACAATTAGTGTAGAGCCTTGATGTTACGCCGTTCATGATACCGATGGTCGGGGTCGAACCGACACTCCCGAAGGAACACGATTTTGAGTCGTGCGCGTCTGCCAATTCCGCCACATCGGCATAAAAGAAAGGCGGCAACCGGATTTGAACCGGTGGTAAAGGTTTTGCAGACCTCTGCCTTACCACTTGGCTATGCCGCCATATGAAGTTAAAATGGAGCGGAAGACGGGATTCGAACCCGCGACCCCAACCTTGGCAAGGTTGTATTCTACCACTGAACTACTTCCGCAAAAATGGCTGGGCTAGCTGGATTCGAACCAGCGCATGACGGAGTCAAAGTCCGTTGCCTTACCGCTTGGCTATAGCCCACCGAAGTTTTACTTAATTATATGTAAGTATCCATTAATTTATTTGTAATTTTTAAAAAATAAAAATGGGGCGACTGATGGGAATTGAACCCACGAATGCCGGAGCCACAATCCGGTGCGTTAACCACTTCGCCACAACCGCCATGTTGTGTTTATATATTTGGCAGGGGCAGTAGGAATTGAACCCACACTGGAGGTTTTGGAGACCTCAGTTCTACCTTTAAACTATGCCCCTATGTAAAATGGTGGAGGGGGGCAGATTCGAACTGCCGAACCCGAAGGAGCGGATTTACAGTCCGCCGCGTTTAGCCACTTCGCTACCCCTCCGAAACTTACATGGTGCCGGCTAGAGGACTTGAACCCCCAACCTACTGATTACAAGTCAGTTGCTCTACCAATTGAGCTAAGCCGGCATATTTTATTAAAATGGTGGCTCGGGACGGAATCGAACCGCCGACACGAGGATTTTCAGTCCTCTGCTCTACCGACTGAGCTACCGAGCCTTATTAAAATGGCGGTCCCGACCGGGGTCGAACCGGCGATCTCCTGCGTGACAGGCAGGCATGTTAACCACTACACCACGGGACCATTTGGTTGCGGGGACAGGATTTGAACCTGCGACCTTCGGGTTATGAGCCCGACGAGCTACCGTACTGCTCCACCCCGCGACAATATTATTCATATAATTTATATGGTGGAGGATGACGGGATCGAACCGCCGACCCCCTGCTTGTAAGGCAGGTGCTCTCCCAGCTGAGCTAATCCTCCAAAAGTGGTGACCCGTACGGGATTCGAACCCGTGTTACCGCCGTGAAAGGGCGGTGTCTTAACCACTTGACCAACGGGCCAAATATTATAAATTCCTTATGGCGGAGAGCAAGGGATTCGAACCCTTGATACGCTTGTGACGTATACACGATTTCCAATCGTGCTCCTTCGGCCAACTCGGACAGCTCTCCAATGGCTCCGCAGGTAGGAATCGAACCTACGACCGATCGGTTAACAGCCGATAGCTCTACCGCTGAGCTACTGCGGAATAATATTGCCTGGCAACGTCCTACTCTCACAGGGACAAGGTCCCAACTACCATCGGCGCTAGAGAGCTTAACTTCCGTGTTCGGTATGGGAACGGGTGTGACCTCTCTGCCATCATTACCAGACATTATTCTTTTGAGACAATCATTATTATAACTTATTCACTCTGAAAGTCAATAAGTTTTTTATATTCTCTCAAAACTAGATAACGTTGCTTCATATTATATGGTTAAGTCCTCGATCTATTAGTATTCGTCAGCTCCACATGTCACCATGCTTCCACCTCGAACCTATCAACCTGATCATCTTTCAGGGATCTTACTAGCTTACGCTATGGGAAATCTCATCTTGAGGGGGCTTCATGCTTAGATGCTTTCAGCACTTATCCCTTCCGCACATAGCTACCCAGCTATGCCCTTGGCAGAACAACTGGTACACCAGCGGTGCGTCCATCCCGGTCCTCTCGTACTAAGGACAGCTCCTCTCAAATTTCCTGCGCCCACGACGGATAGGGACCGAACTGTCTCACGACGTTCTGAACCCAGCTCGCGTACCGCTTTAATGGGCGAACAGCCCAACCCTTGGGACCGACTACAGCCCCAGGATGCGATGAGCCGACATCGAGGTGCCAAACCTCCCCGTCGATGTGGACTCTTGGGGGAGATAAGCCTGTTATCCCCGGGGTAGCTTTTATCCGTTGAGCGATGGCCCTTCCATGCGGAACCACCGGATCACTAAGCCCGACTTTCGTCCCTGCTCGACTTGTAGGTCTCGCAGTCAAGCTCCCTTATGCCTTTGCACTCTACGAATGATTTCCAACCATTCTGAGGGAACCTTTGGGCGCCTCCGTTACACTTTAGGAGGCGACCGCCCCAGTCAAACTGCCCACCTGACACTGTCTCCCGGGTCGATGAGACCCGTAGGTTAGAATTTCAATACAGTCAGGGCGGTATCCCACCAGCGCCTCCACCGAAGCTAGCGCTCCGGTTTCAATGGCTCCCGCCTATCCTGTACAAACTGTACCAAAATTCAATATCAGGCTACAGTAAAGCTCCACGGGGTCTTTCCGTCCTGTCGCGGGTAACCTGCATCTTCACAGGTACTATAATTTCACCGAGTCTCTGGTTGAGACAGTGCCCAAATCGTTACACCTTTCGTGCGGGTCGGAACTTACCCGACAAGGAATTTCGCTACCTTAGGACCGTTATAGTTACGGCCGCCGTTTACTGGGGCTTCAGTTCAGAGCTTCGCTTACGCTAACCCCTCTCCTTAACCTTCCAGCACCGGGCAGGTGTCAGCCCCTATACTTCGCCTTACGGCTTCGCAGAGACCTGTGTTTTTGCTAAACAGTCGCTTGGGCCTATTCACTGCGGCTTTCCGTTAAGAAAGCACCCCTTCTCCCGAAGTTACGGGGTCATTTTGCCGAGTTCCTTAACCAGAGTTCTCTCGCACACCTTAGGATTCTCTCCTCGCCTACCTGTGTCGGTTTGCGGTACAGGCACCTTTTATCTCGCTAGAAGCTTTTCTTGGCAGCGGGGAATCAAAGACTTCGCTCCATAAGGAGCTTCCCCATCACAGCTCAGCCTTCACGATAAGCGGATTTGCCTACTTATCAGCCTAACTGCTTGGACGTGCACAACCAATCGCACGCTTCTTCTATCCTTCTGCGTCCCTCCATTGCTCAAACGATAAAGAGGTGGTACAGGAATATCAACCTGTTGTCCATCGCCTACGCCTGTCGGCCTCGGCTTAGGTCCTGACTAACCCTGAGCGGACGAGCCTTCCTCAGGAAACCTTAGGCATTCGGTGGACGGGATTCTCACCCGTCTTTCGCTACTCATACCGGCATTCTCACTTCTAAGCGCTCCACCAGTCCTTCCGGTCTGACTTCACTGCACTTAGAACGCTCCCCTACCACTGATACCATTGGTATCAATTCGCAGCTTCGGTGGTGTATTTAGCCCCGGTACATTTTCGGCGCAGAGTCACTCGACTAGTGAGCTATTACGCACTCTTTAAATGGTGGCTGCTTCTGAGCCAACATCCTAGTTGTCTAAGCAACTCCACATCCTTTTCCACTTAATACACACTTTGGGACCTTAGCTGGCGATCTGGGCTGTTTCCCTCTTGACTACGGATCTTATCACTCGCAGTCTGACTCCTAAGGATAAGTCATTGGCATTCGGAGTTTGACTGAATTCGGTAATCCGATGAGGACCCCTAGTTCAATCAGTGCTCTACCTCCAAGACTCTTACACTTAAGGCTAGCCCTAAAGCTATTTCGGGGAGAACCAGCTATCTCCAGGTTCGATTGGAATTTCTCCGCTACCCACACCTCATCCCCGCACTTTTCAACGTGCGTGGGTTCGGGCCTCCATTCAGTGTTACCTGAACTTCACCCTGGACATGGGTAGATCACCTGGTTTCGGGTCTACGACCACGTACTAAACGCCCTATTCAGACTCGCTTTCGCTGCGGCTCCGCCTCTTCAGCTTAACCTCGCACGGGATCGTAACTCGCCGGTTCATTCTACAAAAGGCACGCCATCACCCATTAACGGGCTCTGACTATTTGTAGGCACACGGTTTCAGGATCTCTTTCACTCCCCTTCCGGGGTGCTTTTCACCTTTCCCTCACGGTACTGGTTCACTATCGATCACTAGGGAGTATTTAGCCTTGGGAGATGGTCCTCCCAGATTCCGACGGAATTTCACGTGTTCCGCCGTACTCAGGATACATTCAAGAGAGAACGAAGTTTCGACTACGGGGTTATTACCCTCTGTGACGGACCTTTCCAGGTCGCTTCGTCTACCTCGTTCCTTTGTAACTCCGTATAGAATGTCCTACAACCCCAAGAGGCAAGCCTCTTGGTTTGGGCTAGATTCCGTTTCGCTCGCCGCTACTCAGGAAATCGCATTTGCTTTCTCTTCCTCCAGGTACTTAGATGTTTCAGTTCCCTGGGTCTGTCTTCCATACCCTATGTATTCAGGTAAGGATACCATACCATTACGTATAGTGGGTTTCCCCATTCGGAAATCTTCGGATCAAAGCTTACTTACAGCTCCCCGAAGCATATCGGCGTTAGTCCCGTCCTTCATCGACTCCTAGTGTCAAGGCATCCACCGTGCGCCCTTTCTAACTTAACCAAACTAAAATTAAAAAAACATGAGCTACACTGTTATCTAGTTTTCAAAGAACATACATTTAAACTTGAGAGATAGTTCTCTCAAAACTGAACGAAACAAAACAAGTCAACGTTTATTGATGAACTGCGTTCATCAATTCTCCATAGAAAGGAGGTGATCCAGCCGCACCTTCCGATACGGCTACCTTGTTACGACTTCACCCCAATCATCTGTCCCACCTTAGGCGGCTGGCTCCATAAAGGTTACCCCACCGACTTCGGGTGTTACAAACTCTCGTGGTGTGACGGGCGGTGTGTACAAGGCCCGGGAACGTATTCACCGCGGCATGCTGATCCGCGATTACTAGCGATTCCAGCTTCATGTAGGCGAGTTGCAGCCTACAATCCGAACTGAGAACGGTTTTATGAGATTAGCTCCACCTCGCGGTCTTGCAGCTCTTTGTACCGTCCATTGTAGCACGTGTGTAGCCCAGGTCATAAGGGGCATGATGATTTGACGTCATCCCCACCTTCCTCCGGTTTGTCACCGGCAGTCACCTTAGAGTGCCCAACTTAATGATGGCAACTAAGATCAAGGGTTGCGCTCGTTGCGGGACTTAACCCAACATCTCACGACACGAGCTGACGACAACCATGCACCACCTGTCACTCTGCTCCCGAAGGAGAAGCTCTATCTCTAGAGTTTTCAGAGGATGTCAAGACCTGGTAAGGTTCTTCGCGTTGCTTCGAATTAAACCACATGCTCCACCGCTTGTGCGGGCCCCCGTCAATTCCTTTGAGTTTCAGCCTTGCGGCCGTACTCCCCAGGCGGAGTGCTTAATGCGTTAACTTCAGCACTAAAGGGCGGAAACCCTCTAACACTTAGCACTCATCGTTTACGGCGTGGACTACCAGGGTATCTAATCCTGTTTGCTCCCCACGCTTTCGCGCCTCAGTGTCAGTTACAGACCAGAAAGTCGCCTTCGCCACTGGTGTTCCTCCATATCTCTACGCATTTCACCGCTACACATGGAATTCCACTTTCCTCTTCTGCACTCAAGTCTCCCAGTTTCCAATGACCCTCCACGGTTGAGCCGTGGGCTTTCACATCAGACTTAAGAAACCACCTGCGCGCGCTTTACGCCCAATAATTCCGGATAACGCTTGCCACCTACGTATTACCGCGGCTGCTGGCACGTAGTTAGCCGTGGCTTTCTGGTTAGGTACCGTCAAGGTGCCAGCTTATTCAACTAGCACTTGTTCTTCCCTAACAACAGAGTTTTACGACCCGAAAGCCTTCATCACTCACGCGGCGTTGCTCCGTCAGACTTTCGTCCATTGCGGAAGATTCCCTACTGCTGCCTCCCGTAGGAGTCTGGGCCGTGTCTCAGTCCCAGTGTGGCCGATCACCCTCTCAGGTCGGCTACGCATCGTCGCCTTGGTGAGCCGTTACCTCACCAACTAGCTAATGCGACGCGGGTCCATCCATAAGTGACAGCCGAAGCCGCCTTTCAATTTCGAACTATGCAGTTCAAAATATTATCCGGTATTAGCCCCGGTTTCCCGGAGTTATCCCAGTCTTATGGGTAGGTTACCCACGTGTTACTCACCCGTCCGCCGCTAACTTCATAAGAGCAAGCTCTTAATCCATTCGCTCGACTTGCATGTATTAGGCACGCCGCCAGCGTTCATCCTGAGCCAGGATCAAACTCTCCAATAAAGTTAGTTTGTCTAGCATCTAAAAATAAAAATTGACGTTCACGTTGTTTGTTTCGTTCAGTTTTCAAAGAACTACTTCGCCGCTCAATTGCGACTTCCTTATGTTAACATCTTCGTTTTTCGATGTCAACTAAGTTTTTCAAATTTCTTTTTTGTCGTTTACTGCGTTTCCGCATCAGCGACGTTTATTAATATATCACGCAGTATATATAGGGTCAATACTTTTTCCGAAAAAATTTCACATCCCGTTAAAAAACTAAATTAACTATAGAAAAAAATTACTACTCCTCTTTTATAGACATGCTCCTTCCACCTAATCTCTTTCTGTATTGCATCTTAAAAGAAAACACTACTGTTCTTTAATAAGTGATAAATTTAATCATCACCTTCGTTTTCGTAAAATATTCTAAATTGTGTGTTATATTATTCCTATAGGAGTGTGGTGGGAATGGGTATTAAATATTCGAACAAAATTAATAAAATCCGAACCTTTGCATTGAGTTTAGTATTTATCGGCCTCTTCATTGCATACTTAGGTGTCTTTTTTCGCGAAAACATCATCATTATGACAACCTTTATGATGGTTGGTTTTTTAGCTGTCATCGCTAGCACTGTTGTTTACTTTTGGATTGGTATGTTATCTACAAAAACGATACAAATTATTTGTCCAAGCTGCGATAAACCAACAAAAATGCTCGGTCGTGTCGACGCATGTATGCATTGCAATCAACCTTTAACACTTGATCGAAATCTAGAAGGAAAAGAATTTGATGAGAAATATAATAAGAAGAGTTATAAATCATAGGTATATGGAGCTTACAAAACTAAAGAAGTTTCATCTCATTAAAAAGGTGATTTCTTAACTAAGAAATCACCTCTTGTATTTGTTCTTATTAAATTTGATTCTTCACTTAACATTTTAAATCCTCATGAGTCTAACACGATTCCCATATATAATAAAGAAAGAGGTCGACGTATAGCCGTCAACCTCTTTCTTTATTATATATTACGCCTTATGACACTCTGGACAAACGCCATAAATTTCTAAGCGATGACTATTAATAACGAAGCCTGTCGTTTTTGCAGCTTCCTCTTCAAGCTGTTCCAATCCTCCATAAGGAAAATCAACAATCTTACCACATTTTTCGCAAATCACATGATAATGTTGACTTGTAACATAATCAAATCTACTTGAAGCATCCCCATAAGTTAATTCCTTTACAAGTCCAACTTCTTTAAACACACGTAAGTTATTATAGACAGTTGCAACACTCATATTTGGAAACTTACCTTCTAATGCTTTATAAATGTCATCCGCTGTTGGGTGCGTCATAGATTCCACAAGGTACTCTAAAATAGCATGACGCTGTGGAGTAATGCGTACACCCGTATTTTTTAGCATTTCTAGCGCTTCTTTTAATTCTTCTTTGACCACCGTCATGCACCCCGATTCTATACGGATTATTATTTTATAATTCTTATAAAGAGTGTACTCTTTTTCTTATAAATCGTCAATATTTCTACTATAAGTATGTGGTTTATTTTCGTATATAGCCTTATTCTTATGTATCTTCCCCCATTCCCTATACATTTACATAGAAAAAAGTGCGACATAATCGCACTTGGAATACTATCATCTGAGGAGGTATGCCCTACACTTTCACTTTATGTATCGCAAGAAAATATGTATAGACGCATGCCTTACATATGTATTTTTTCTCCTCATTAATATAGATTTATTTTATATAAGAAAGAACATCCTCAATATGCCCTTTCACTTTCACTTTAAGCCACTCATTTACAAGCTCACCGTCTTTATTAATAAGGAATGTAGAACGCTCAATTCCCATGTACTCTTTTCCAAAGTTCTTTTTCAACTTCCAAACATCGTACAATTCTGCTACTTTATGATCTTCGTCTACTAAAAGTACAAATGGAAGCTCATGCTTCTCAATGAATTTCATATGTCTATTTGCTGAATCTGGACTTACACCAAGTATAACCGTATCCTTCTCTTGAAATAATCCATATGCATCACGAAAATCACATGCTTCAGTTGTACATCCCGGAGTCATATCTTTCGGATAAAAATATAGGACTACATTTTTACCGCGAAAGTCAGCTAAGCGAATTTGTTCTCCGTTACTTCCTTCTAATGTAAATTCTGGTGCCATTTCTCCTACTGTAATCATTGTTATCACTCCTTCTCTTTTCTTTTACTATATCAAATGCGACCTTATTTTTCATTGTCTATTACAGATCTCATCACAAAGGCAAACGGTAATGTATATCCAATTAGCGCTTCTCCAATTGCAATCCATCTTCCGATTCCAATCGGAGCTATATCACCATATCCAACGGACAATAAAGTAACCGCGCTAAAATATAAACATATTTCAACGAGCTGAAAGGAATGAGCACTTAGCCTATCCCCATCTTCTTTCAAAACTGCAAAACCCATTTCCTCTAGCACAACATAACTTAATCCAAACGCAATCAGTACCGTTGTATAAATCAAAAACAACGTAGCTAAATTGTACAGCGAAAAGAAACGATTGGAATTTGAATATGAACTCCATAATAATTGGACACTTCTCAAAATAGCGATTGCTGCAATTAATAGAATAAATCCCCATAACATGTCCTCCACCTCGTTTTATATGTATGAGGACTGTAGCTGATTTATCCCTTAGAAACGAACAAGCTTCTATAATTAATTTCCTGCACCACGATATCGTTTAACCCCTTGATTCCAGAGGGTAATTGCAATAGTAAAACAGATAACACCAACAATTGGAGTTGCGAAAGCATAGCTATTCCACTCTGTTTTTCTTAAAAAGTATGCTGCTGGATATACCCCAACAAATGCAAACGGTAAAACAAACGTTAAAACAAAGCGAATAACACGGTTATAAATATCAACAGGGTAGCGTCCATAATTCCCTATGTTATACATAAGCGGCATAATGGAACTTTTCGCATCCGACCAAAAGCCAAAACTTGCAAGCGTAACGAATATCCCGCCGTACACAAGTGCTCCTCCCCCTACCATGAGTAGGAATAAGAAGAAATCATACCAGTAAAAAGATAATTGCAGCTCCATTGCTGCATAACCCATCACAATAATCCCCGTAATAGCTCCAATTAAAGATTCAAGTTCCATTCTTTCTAATATAATTTGAAATAAACTATGAATCGGTCTCGTTAATATACGGTCCATTTCTCCTTTAATAATGTAACGATCATTAAAGTCCCATATATTAAAGAAAGCTGAAAAAATGGCAAACGGTACTAAAAAGAACCCATAAATAAAGATTACTTCTTCTCGGCTCCACCCTTTTAGTGCTTGGGTATGCCCAAACACAACGAGAATGAAGATTAAATTAACAGCTTGTAGTGATAAATCTGAAAGTAATCCGACGATAAAATCGCCACGATACTCCAATTTTGTTTTTATATATTGACTTGCATATTGCAAAAATAATTTTATATATATCATCTCGTCATCCCCCTTGTACGATTAGACGTTTTCTCGCCGTTTTCCACATCAGTACAATTGGAATAATAAGTATAATTGCCCAAATCACTTGAAATAATAAAGCTTCATATAACTTATTTCCTTGTATACCTTCAGAGAAAATCATACTCGGAATATAACTAATTGCTTGAAACGGTAAAAACACCATTGCTTTTTGGGCCCATAACGGATAAAAACTAATCGGTAATAATAAACCAGAAAATAAATCGATAACAACACGTTTCGCATACATAATTCCACTATTATTAAATAAGAAGAATGTAAGCATTCCTGTCATTAAATTTATTTGTGTATTAATGATAAAACTAAATATTAAAGATAAGAAGAAATATAACCACGTTTGAAAATTTGTTGTAATTTGTAATGAAAATAATAACGTAACAATAACCATACCCGGAATTGAAAAGAAAGCAAAACGAAATATCCCTTCTCCAAGCCCTTGCATAACTTTCATACCTAAATAGTTATATGGACGAATTAGCTCTACCGCCACACGTCCTTCTTGAATTTCCATCGCAATTTCTCTATCTATATTATTGAAATAAAAAGCGCGTGCCATCCATGCGATCGCAATATACGTAGTCATTTGCGAAATAGATAAACTTTCAATATTCTCTTTCCCGCTATAAATTGCTTGCCATAAAAAATAATACGCACCAATGTTAATCGTATAAATTAAAATCCCGCTGTAATAATTTGTACGATAAGCAAGCATCATTAAAAAGCGAATCCGAATCATTTCAATATACTTACCCATGCATAATACCTTCTTCATAAATGTTACGAATAATTTCCTCTGTAGACACTTCGTTAATTTTCAAATCTTTAATTTGAAAGGCTTGTACTACTTTAGAAATCAACATAGAAATGATAACTTCTTCATTCGGTATTTTTGCAACCCATGCGTTTTCTTCTTTCGTTTTTGACCAAACAACATGACTATCCGGCATAACCATTGATAACTCCTGGTATGAAACTGGGGCAACAAACTGAAAATGTATTTCCTTCTCTACTCCCCACTGCGTACGAAGATTATCTAAAGATCCGTCATACATAATATTCCCTTCATCAAGCATGATGACGCGTTCACATAAAGCTTCAATATCAGTAATATCATGTGTCGTTAATAAAATTGTTGTTTTATAACGTTCATTCATCTCTTTTAAGAATTCTCGTATTTTCAATTTCACAAGAACATCTAGTCCAATTGTTGGCTCATCTAAAAATAATAACGGCGGATTATGAATTAACGCCGCTGCCAATTCACAACGCATTCTTTGACCAAGAGATAATTTCCGTACCGGTTTATCTAATAAAGGACCGATATCTAACGTTTCAATAACATGTTCCATATGTTCCTTATACTGAGCGTCTGATACACCGTACACTTTCTTCAATAAACGAAATGATTCTTGTACAGCAATATCCCACCAAAGCTGGGAACGCTGACCAAACACAACGCCGATTGTTCTTACAAATTCTTCTCTCTGTTTGTGTGGATTCATTCCATTCACTGTAATTTGTCCTGATGTCGGAGTCAAAATCCCTGTAAGCATTTTAATCGTCGTTGATTTACCAGCACCATTCTCACCAATATAACCAACCATTTCACCTTGCTTTACAGTAAAAGAAACATCATTTACTGCTGGTACTATTTTATAATTACGATTTAATAAATCGCGAAATGCACCCTTTAATCCCGGACGACTTGAATAAGCTGTAAACTCTTTACGTAACCCTTGTACCTCAATTACCGATTTCATAATCGGACCCCCTTCCTAAATGTCACAACGAATAGTTTACCCAACTGCTCCTTCTATCACAAACAATACGTCTTTTCAAAAAACATGTTAGAATAATACATAGATTTTTGTAAGGAGATGAATTGTAGTGAATTTCACAAAATCAGAAGCGTTACATAAAGAAGCTTTAGAACATATCGTTGGTGGTGTTAATAGTCCTTCCCGTTCTTTTAAAGCAGTTGGAGGCGGTTCTCCTGTTGCAATGGAACGCGGAAAAGGTGCTTATTTCTGGGATGTAGATGGAAATAAATATATCGATTATTTAGCAGCGTATGGCCCTATTATTACTGGACATGCTCACCCACACGTGACAGAAGCAATTAAAACAGCGGCTGAAAACGGCGTACTATACGGTACTCCAACAGCATTAGAAGTAAAATTCGCAAAAATGTTAAAAGAAGCAATGCCCGCTTTAGATAAAGTTCGCTTCGTGAACTCTGGTACAGAATCCGTTATGACAACCATTCGTGTTGCCCGTGCTTACACTGGCCGCACAAAAATTATGAAATTCGCTGGTTGTTACCACGGTCATTCCGATTTAGTACTTGTAGCAGCTGGCTCTGGTCCTTCTACTCTTGGAATTCCTGATTCAGCGGGTGTGCCACAAAGTATCGCTCAAGAAGTTATTACTGTTCCATTTAATAATGTAGAAACTTTAAAAGAAGCGTTAGATAAATGGGGACATGAAGTAGCAGCTATCCTTGTAGAGCCAATCGTTGGAAACTTCGGTATTGTTGAGCCAAAACCTGGCTTCCTTGAAAAAGTTAATGAACTTGTTCACGAAGCTGGTGCACTAGTAATTTATGATGAAGTTATTACTGCTTTCCGCTTTATGTATGGCGGCGCTCAAGACTTACTTGGCGTAACCCCAGATTTAACAGCACTTGGTAAAGTTATCGGCGGCGGACTTCCAATTGGTGCTTACGGTGGTAAGAAAGAAATTATGGAACAAGTTGCACCGCTCGGCCCTGCATACCAAGCTGGTACAATGGCTGGGAACCCTGCTTCTATGGCATCAGGGATTGCCTGTCTAGAAGTACTTCAACAAAAAGGCGTATACGAGAAATTAGATGCACTTGGCGCAATGCTTGAAAAAGGAATTTTAGATCAAGCTACAAAACATAACATCGATATTACAGTAAACCGTCTAAAGGGTGCATTAACTGTATACTTCACAACAAATACAATTGAAGATTACGATGCAGCCAAAAATACAGATGGTGAAATGTTCGGTAGATTCTTCAAGCTGATGCTTCAAGAAGGTATTAATTTAGCACCTTCTAAATATGAAGCATGGTTCTTAACGACAGAACATACAAAAGAAGATATTGAATATACAATTGAAGCTGTTGGCAGAGCATTTTCTACCCTAGCGAACAATAAATAATCTCTTTATTACAAAAGGAAAAAAGAAAGCCCATCTTTCTTTTTTCCTTTTTTCTATTTCATAAATCCCTCATTAATAGTATAATTATTCATAATTATCTGTTTTATATTCTTTTATATCCTTACTATCCATGTATACAAGGCAGTTCACGCCTCAAATAGTAAGATTATTCAAAATTCATTTTCCAGAGGGGGGATTGACGGATGCTCAACAAAAAAAATAAATGGACACCGTCTTTATTTCGAAATTATAAAAATGCAGAACACGATGCGTGTGGAATCGTTTCCGTTATGGAAAAACGAAGAATTCCTACAAAAGAAAACATCGATCTTTGTATACAATCGCTAGTCAAAATGAATCATAGAGCTGGTTTCATTAATGGCGAAGGAGATGGTATCGGAATTCATATCGACATGCCAAAAGCACTTTGGAATGAAAAACTGAAAAGTAGCGGATATAATCCAACGATTGTGGATCATCCCCACTTTATCGTTGGACATTTTTTTCTAAACAAAAAAGAAAACATTGCTGAGTTAAAAGATTACATTCGTACGCAACTAAACAATGAAAGCTTTACAATTGTTCTCGAAAATGATGATGTAATAAACTCAGATGCACTCGGTCCTCTTGGTAAACAAGAAGAACCTTTATTTTGGCAAATTGCCCTTATCGCCGAAAGTGAAGTTGAAAATATTGAACAAACATTATTTTCTGTAACAATAAAAATCGAAGAAAATGAATCAATTCATGTTGCCTCATTAAGTCATGAACATGTTGTATATAAAGTTCTCGGTGCTGGCGATACACTCGTTGCTTATTACAATGATTTACAACACCCACTTATCGCTTCAACTATGACACTAGGACATAATCGCTATTCTACTAATACGTTATCTAATTTTTTTCGTGTACAACCATTTAGCATTCTCGGACATAATGGCGAAATTAACACGATTGCAAAATTACGCGATCAAGCTGAAATGATTAATGTACCACTTACTGCCGGGGGCAGTGATTCCCAAGATTTAAACCGCACCTTAGAAACCCTTCTCGTTCAGTATAACTACAGTTTATTTGAAGCAATGGATATATTATTTCCACCAATTATTAATGAAATAAAACTTTACGAAACAAACTTACAAAACTTATACACTTATATACGTGAGGCTTGGGGGCATTTCGCACAAGGTCCAGCTGGTATTATTTCACGTTATAAAGATGAAGCTGTTTTCAGTGTCGATTCCCTTGGATTACGCCCAGTTTGGAAAGTAGAGACAGAGAGCTCCTATATTTTCTCTTCTGAACCTGGCGTTGTATCACCAACTGAATATGTAGCAGAGCCGAAACCACTCGCTCCTGGAGAAAAAGTTGGATTAAAATGGAATCAACAAGATGAGCTGGTTCTCTATGAATACGACAATTATCAAATTGAAGTATATAACCGTTTTAAGAAACGAATCGATGTTACCAATTATCATGTAAACTTATCTATCCCTGAAACGAAAGAAGCTGAGGGATTATGTGATTCGGTTCAAGTTGAAATGAATCAATACGTCGCTTTCGGCTGGGATCGAGAACATATTCAGCTCCTTGAACAAATGGCGACAAAAGGCGTCGAACCAATTCGGTCACTTGGGCATGACTCACCACTTGCCGCACTTGATACAGATAGACGAAATATTGCTGATTTCATTAAGGAAAGTGTAGCCGTTGTTACAAATCCAGCAATCGATCGCGATCGCGAAGTTGAACACTTCTCCACACGTACTGTACTCGGAGAGCGTCCGGGTTTATTAGATAACTCTAAACAACCATTTGTAATCGAGATGCTTTCACCCATTATTTTAGAAGGGAATTTAGCTCAATCTATCGCGGCAGACTTACACACGATTACGTACGAACAACTTATACAGCTATTCATTACTCATAGCTCTGTCTCTACAATTTCTGTTACATTTAGTCCATCAGAAACTCTACAAATCGCATTAAATCGAATTAGTTCCGAAGCGATAGCAGCCGTTAAAAATGGTGCTTCCCTACTATTATTAGATGACGCTAAATCTCATCAAAATGAACTGTTATGGATTGACCCACATTTAGTTACTGCTAAAGTACATCAAGCATTAACTGAAAATAAATTACGCCGGAAATGCTCTCTCGTTATACGTTCCGGTGCCCTTCGCTCCTTACACGATATCGTCACGCTATACGGATTAGGGGCAGATAGTATTAATCCATATTTATTGTTCGCAACGGTAAATGATGAAACAAAAGTACCAATTACTAATTTGTATACCGCACTTAATAAAGGACTAGAGAAAGTAATTTCAACGATTGGAATTCATGAATTACGCGGTTACGGTCGCCTCTTCTCCTCTATTGGATTACATGAGGAAATCACAAATATATTACAAATTACAAACTTCTGCGGTTCAAATAATTTAGCTTTTTCACTTGAATCACTTGCTGAAGATGCAAAAATTCGAGCTGAGGATTTTAACAATCCAAAAGTTAGAATGCGAAAATCATTTCATATATTCCCGCGGATTTGGAAAGCAATTGGTGATGTTGCAAAAGGAAACTCTTATGATGATTACCGCGACAAGTTAAGTGAATTAGAAGAAAACACTCCCATCGCAATCAGGCACCTTGTTCAAACAAAACAAGCACAGCATGTAGTTCCGACTGAAGAAGTGTCCATCGGCATTCACAATCATGATTTACCATTTATTATTAGTTCCATGTCATTTGGTTCTCAAAATGAAATTGCCTTTCGCGCGTATGCAGAAGCTGCCGATCAGCTAAATATGATTAGTTTGAACGGTGAAGGCGGCGAAATTAAAGATATGATTGGTAAGTACCCACATACACGCGGACAACAAGTTGCATCTGGCCGATTTGGAGTAAACGCTGAACTACTAAATTCATCAAATTTAATTGAAATTAAAATAGGTCAAGGAGCAAAGCCTGGTGAAGGTGGACATTTGCCTGGCTCAAAAGTGACTGCCAAAATTGCGGAAGCACGTAATGCTACAATTGGTTCGGATTTAATTTCACCTTCTAACAACCATGATATTTATTCAATTGAAGACTTGGCTCAAATGATTACAGAAATTAAAACGGCTAATCATCTTGCAAAAGTAGCTGTAAAAGTTCCTGTCGTTCCTAACATCGGAACAATTGCTGTCGGTATCGCAAAAGCTGGCGCTGACTTTATTAACATTAGTGGATTTGATGGCGGAACAGGTGCTGCGCGTATTCACGCATTGCAACATGTTGGTCTTCCTGTAGAGATTGGTGTTAAAGCTGCTCACAATGCGTTACTAGAAGCAAATATGAGACATAAAGTAGAGATTTGGGCAGATGGCGGTATTCGAAGTGTAAATGACGCCTTAAAAATCATGCTCCTCGGAGCAAACCGGATCGGATTTGGCACATTATCAATGATTGCAATTGGCTGTACAACTTGCCGTGGTTGTCATCTTGATACGTGCCACGTCGGAATTGCAACACAAATTGAATCTGAAGCTCAAGCGAAAGAACATGGACTGCGCCGTTTCGTTCCACGTGAATTAGAAAGCGCAGTTACAGGGCTATTAAGCCTATTCACTACTTTCGGTACAGAATTGAAACGTTTAACAGGGCAGCTTGGTTACACAAACTTACAAGATATTATCGGACGATCGGATTTATTAGAACAAACTCGAGGCAAGGACTTATTAGACTTACGTAATTTAATACAAACGATAGAAGATTCATCTGTGAAAATAACGGCATCTGTACAAGAAAAACAATTTGAAACAACAAATTCTCTCCAGTCAAAAGAATTAGTAAGCGTCGGCGTAGAGCAACGCGTAATGGGCGGTCTAGAATCCTGTTATCGTATTCGTAGCAAATTATATGAAAACACTCATCTTGAACCACTTACATTAAAGTATACAAACGGATCTGTTCCCGGAAACGGATTAGGCGCGTACAATAGCGAGAACTTATTTATACACGTAAATGGTGGCGCGCAAGATGGAATTGGAAAAACTTCATTTGGCGGTGGCATTTATATAACGAAAGCAAAAGGAACAGATGGAACATATTATAACGGTTCTGTCGGAAAAGGATTTGGATACGGTGCTCAAAAAGGTGCATTATACGTGCAAGGTAACGCTGATGCTCGTGCTGGCATTCGCCTTTCTGGAGCAGATATGATAATTGGAGGCAGAATTACAAAACCACTCCGCGAAAAAGAACAAGGAAATATCGGAGTATATTCTAATATAAAAGGATTTGCTTTTGAATATATGACAAATGGTCGCGCTCTTGTTTTAGGAGATCCTGGTCCATGGATTTGTGCCGGCATGACTGGTGGTGTTGTTTATTTACATCATGAGCCAAACTTAGGTTTAACAGAGCACGCTTTAAAAAGAAGAATTGCTAAAGGTGCAAATGTAACATTGCAGCCAATTAGTAAAAATGGTTTGCAAGATGTGAATGAATTATTATTAGACTACATTCGTGTATTAAATGAGCACGAACAATATGAAGAAGTTGCTTTGTTAACACCATTATTAGATGATATCCAGCTTCACTTCTATGAAATTATCCCGAAAAAAGAACAGGCGGATCCATCTATTTCAACTGAATGATATGTACAATATTTATTTTCATAAAAAAATTGACGAAGCGAGCATCGCATAGTAATCTAGAATAACAATTTGAAACCTGCTGAAATTCAGCAGGTTTTTTTATTAAAGAATAGATGTTTAAAGAGAATTTGGAGAAATTATAAATTGATTGTAATTTATTTATTAAACTTTTTAACGTCACTAAAATATCACTTGCTAACATATTGTAATGAATGTATAGTATCATGTTGTACATTCATTATGACAAGAGAAAGGATATCAATAAGGGTATGAAACTTGGTGCTCGCATTTTAAAAACGGGTATTGCCATTACATTAGCTTTATTTGCTTGTATTTTACTTCAATTACCGAGTCCTGTATTTGCGGGAATCTCAGCTATCTTTGCTGTTCAACCGTCTGTATACCGCTCGTATTTAACTGCTCTTGAGCAAATTCAAGCAAACGTAATTGGTGCTGTATTCGCTATCGTATTTGCTACTGCTTTTGGACATAATCCTTTTATTATTGGATTAACGTGTATATTAGTAATTGCTCTTACTTTACAATTACGCTTAGAAAAAACAATATCACTCGCTTTAGTAACAGTTATCGCCATTATGGAGTATCAAGGCGAAGATTTCTTTAATTTTGCCTTACTTCGATTCGCGACGATTATGATTGGAATTATTGCGGCTTCGCTTGTAAATTTAGTATTTATGCCGCCAAAATATGAAACAAAACTTTACCATCGCATCGTTGATAATACAGAGGAAATTGTTAAATGGATTCGTATGAACAGTAGGCAAGCTTCTGATTTTACAACGCTAAAAACCGATATTGATCGCATGAAAGAAAAAATGATTAAACTAAATCATTACTATTTGCTGTATAAAGAAGAAAGAAGCTATACGAAAAAAATACAATTCGCGAAAATTCGTAAGCTCGTTTTATTCAGACAAATGTTAGCGACAACAAGCCGCGCTTTAAGCACGTTAAAATCATTACATCGCACCGAAAATGAACTGCGCTATATGCCAGAAGAGTTTCAGGAATCTATTCAAAACGAACTTGATTCATTAACGCATTATCACGAACAAGTGTTATTAAAATTTATTGGTAAAGCAAAGAAACAACAATCCGTTGAGATGCTTGATGAAGTTGAAACCGGTAAACAAGAATTGATTGATATCTTTATGGATTATCAAAATAAAGACGATGAGGAAGCATATAAAATATGGTTACACCTTTTCCCTCTTATTTCTTCAATTATTAACTACAGTGAGGAAGTAGAGCATTTAGATTTACTTGTGGATAGCTTCTACACATACCATAAACCAGAAAGCGAACTCCAAATCGAAGATAAAAAAGAAGACGAATAAAAAACAGCTCCTTTTACGCTAAAGGAGCTGTTTCTGTTATATGCTGAAGTTGATATAGATTGTAATAAAATCCCCTCTTTTTCATTAACTCTTCATGAGAACCCTTTTCTTTTATTACACCATCTTCAACATAAATAATTGTATCAACATGCGTAATCGTCGCTAATCGATGTGCAATAATAATTGTTGTCCGATCTGCAGCTAACGTTTGCAGTGCCTCTTGAATATATCGTTCATTTTCTAAATCTAAAGCGGAAGTTGCTTCATCTAATATAAGTAAAGACGGATTCTTTAGAAAAACCCGTGCGATTGCTACACGCTGTCTTTGTCCACCAGATAATTTCACACCACGTTCCCCAACGACAGTATCATAGCCCTCTGGCAACTCTGTAATAAAATTATGAATTTGTGCAGCTTTGGCAGCTGAAATCACTTCCGCCTCTGTAGCTTTCGGATTGCCATATAAAATATTAGCCCCGATTGTATCGCTAAATAATAAATTATCTTGTAGCACAATTCCAATATGACTACGTAAATTTCTCATATTATACTTTCTTACATCTACCCCGTCTATATAAACTGCACCTTCAGAAACATCGTAAAAACGCGGAATTAAACTAGCAAGAGATGACTTTCCTCCTCCACTTGCCCCTACAAGCGCAACCTTCTCTCCCGGGCGCATAGTTAATGACAGATTATGCAATATTTCTTTTTCATCCGCATTATAACGAAAAGAAACATTATCAAATATAACTTCCCCATCTAGCCTTTTCGTTTGCACCGCATTTGGCACATTAACAATATCGTATTTTTCATCCAACAATTCAAACACTCGATCCATCGAGGCGAAAGACTGTGTTAATGTTGTAGATGAATTAACAAGGCGACGAAGCGGACTATATAAACTATCCATATATCCAACAAAAGCAACCATCGTACCCAGTGTTAACGACCCTTGAATTACCTCATATGCCGCAAAACCAATAACAAGTAACGGCCCTAAATCCGTTAACGTATTCACTACCGAAAACGTTCTCGCCGTCCAACTCGTATGAGTTAGTGCTTTCGTTAAAAATTCATTATTTCTCTTTTCAAACTGTCCTCTTTCATACTCTTCTAATGCAAAACTACGTGTCACTTGCATCCCTTGAATACGTTCATGTAAATACCCTTGCATAGTTGCTAACGCTTGCGAGCGCTCTTTCGTCAATTTTCGAAGGCGCCCGAAAAAATATTTCACTGCAACTACATAAATAGGTAAGATTAATAAAGCAACAAAGGTTAATTTTATATTCATAGAAAACATAACGATAATGGCAATAACAATTGTTGCAGTATCTAACCAGACATTCATAAGACCAGTAATTACAAAGTCCTTCGTTTGTTCTACATCATGGATTACACGTGAAATAAGCTCCCCTGTTTTTGTGTTCGAATAATAACGTAAGCTCAATTTTTGCAAGTGCCCAAAAATGTATTTTCGTAAATCGTATAGTATTGTATTGGCAATGCGCTGCGCGAAATATTGACGATAATATTCTATCGGCGGTCTTACTACTGCAAAAATAAAAAAAGCAATCCCAATTGCGGTTATTAATTGAGACGTTTTTTCTTGAAGCGATCCCGTGCCTTGAATAACATCATCAATAATATACTTTAATAACCATGGCATAATAAGCGGGATACCGAACTTCACAAGACCAATAATAATTGTAATAGCAATAAGCCATCGATATGGTTTAACAAATTGTAAATATCTTTTTATACCTTGCACATAATCCCCCCTCTAATAGGACAAACCTGCCGGGAAATTCCCTGCAGGTTTGTTTTAATTTCTGTACATTAAATATCTTTCGTACCACATATCTACGAAATCCGGTGCGAATGGACCTTTTCTTTGATGAATCCACTGTGTTAAATGTGCTACATTTCGTTTTAAAATTGTATCAATAACAGGTGGATACTGCATGATTTGACTATGCTTTTCATACTCATCTTCATCCAAAAGTGTATATGTCATATCTGGATACACTTTAATGTCTAAGTCGTAATCAATATACTTTAATGCTTCAGAGTCATATGCAAAAGGAGAACTTAAATTACAATAATAATATACTCCTTCTTCTCTCAGCATTCCAATTACATTAAACCAATAATTAGCATGGAAGTAACAAATCGCAGGTTCGCGAGTAACCCATGTTCGACCATCTGATTCCGTAACTACTGTACGATCATTTGCTCCGATCACAAGGCTCTGCGTCCCTTTTAAAATTGTTGTCTCTTCCCACATTCTATGAATGGAGCCATTATGTTTATAACTATGTATTTGTACCTTTTCTCCTTCTTTGGGAAATCCCATATATGCTCCCTTCTTTCAACCGCAAATGCTTTTCTTAAGTTGTCTTAACTACCCCTTGAACTGCATTCACTTTTTTTCTATTATAACTTTTTTGTCAAAATTTTAAAACTAAAGCGATAGGACACTTGTTTTCATGAGGAATATAATGAAGTTTGTATTATTGAATACCACATCACTAACCCTTTTAACGAAGGAACATTTCCTATGAATTAGCAATACGTATTTTAGAAGATTAAACGAAGATATAACAAAAAGAAAAGCCCCCTCACCTCTGTTTAAGAAAGGACTTCTCACCTAAAATCAACAACATATCTCACCCTTAATTTGAAATTATTTTTTCGGTTTCAAAAGATTGAATCACATTATTCGTTTGCTGTTCAAATTTTTCATGCAAAAGTTTTAATGCTATTTCTGTTCTGTATATTTCTTGACGGATAAAATGCAATTCTTTTTTATCGCACGTATCCCTTCCACTCATTTCAATTTGCTGATACTTCTCTAAATGTGATTGTAACTTTAAAAGCTCATCCATCGTTTCCAACTGCTCTCCTACCAACTTATCAAAATCGTTCATCACTTACCCCCTTTTTGATTCATTCGCCAGTTATAATTCCTATTACATATTTTCTAATCGTGAACTTCTTTCTCCTTTGACTATATTTGTTGACTTATTAGAAGTTATGTCGTTCCCTTTATTTTCATTACAGTGACACGCACACAAAGAAAACACTTCTCTCGAATTGGAGAAGTGTTTTTCTTTCATTACTCGTTTGAACTAGAAGATTGTGATTGTTTTGCAGCTGATTGTGCATTTTGTTTTTTCACTGCATGCACATCTGTTTCAGTTGCAAACTCTGTACCATAACTAGCATTTGCACTTTGAGCAGCAGAAGCTTGTGCTTTCTGTGCCTCTGATTGTGCGTTCGCTTGTTTTACTGCTTGTACATTCGTTTCAGTTGCAAACTCTGTACCATAGCTAGCATTTGTACTTTGAATGCTAGCACCAGAAGTTGCCTTATTATAACCTTGTTGTTTTTTACTCATCTTTCTCACCTCCACAATCAATAATGTAACCAATTCACTTAGAAGTTATCCCTAATTTTCTTTTTAAAAATTCACGTATATATCTCTTATCACTCATTCAAACTACATATGATGGAGGTGGGAATATGTATACTGGACGTGATATGACTGAGCTAACTATGATTTCCAAAAATGAATGGAAAGAGGATGAATTAGCTTATTTTCATCATTCATTTCAGCAAATTATGCCTTATCTAAATGTAGAGGGACAAACGATTTATAAAGAAGTTGTGAAAGAAATCGAGTCACGGGGCGGATTATAAACGCGTGGATTTTCAACCTCAAAATACAAATTTATTTTCAATATAAAAAAACGTGTTCCAAAGTTCTGGAACACGTTTTTTATTATTTATCCCGCTATTTGCCGGGCAGTAAGACCCCACCTCAAAATGCAGCGAAAGCAAAGAAGTTAGGTTGGGGTCGGGCTGCCCATAAAAGCCCGATTGGTGAGGGCTAATAATCAGTGGGGGATGAAGAAAACCCCCACTGATTAAAGTTTCACTTTACTGCATTGTAATTTTCTCAACACACTTTTCGTAAATTGTACGATGTGATTTCGAGAAAGGTAACTGTTCAAACGCTTCTTTCGATACAAACTTTAATGTATCCGTTTCGACAATATTACCTGTTACTTTTCCGTAAAATATGAAGATATCCCAAGTACGATGTGTAAAAGTATGTTGTACATTCATCGCGTATTCATCAATAGAAACAGAGAGATCAAAGCTCTCCTTCATATAATCCGTAAGCTGTTGTTTTTGATTACGAATACCTTCACTTAGTTCAATATTCGGGAACTCCCACATATTAGCCAGTAATCCCGTACTTGGGCGTTTATTAATTACGTAACGGCCATCTTCAGTTTGAAGTACTCCCGCAACGAGCGGTACCATTGTAGGTGCTTTCGCTTTACTCTTCACTGGTAGTTCTTTTTGAACACCTTCAGCATACCCTCTGCAATGTTCACGTACAGGACAAAGTAAACAAGATGGATTTTTCGGTATACAAATTAATGCCCCTAATTCCATCAAACCTTGGTTAAAATAAGATGGATTTTCTATAGAAATAATTTCACGCACAATCTCTTCAAAAACTTTTCTCGTTTTCGGTTTTGCAATATCATCCCACACTGATAAAATACGAGATAATACGCGCATAACATTTCCATCAACCGCTGGCTCTGGTATGCCATATGCAATACTTAAAATGGCACCTTTTGTATATGGTCCCACTCCTTTTAATTTTTCAATTTTCTTTACATCGCTCGGTACTGTCCCGCCGTATACTTCTTTTACCTCTTTTACTGCAGCATGTAAATTTCGTGCTCTAGAATAATAACCTAAGCCTTCCCATGCTTTTAATACTTCTTCATCATCGGCAGTTGCTAGCGCTTCAAGCGTAGGAAACTTCCCCATAAAATTTGCGTAATATGGTTTTACAGCCTCTACCCTTGTTTGCTGTAACATAATTTCTGAAACCCAAACACGGTATGGATCTTTATTTTTTCGCCACGGTAAATCACGTTGTTCTTTTTCAAACCAACCAATTAAATCATTTTGAAACTGTTCTATGTTAAACTCATTTAATATTTCAAGTGTCAAACTTGATCCCCCTCATTTTTTTGCATATACGTACTATTATAAAGATTTTAGGAAAAAATTTAAGTAAGATGACATAGGAAATAGAAGGCAAAGGACTTGAGGTATCGAATAAAAAGAGTTACATTAATAAAAAACGGAGGTGGATTTCTATGGACACAGCCACTCACCTTGTTATGGGCGTTACTCTAGGCAGTTTGGCAACATTAGATCCAGCTATAGCACAAAGTGATATTGGGCCACAAGCAGTGATGCTTGCAACAATTGCCGGTTCCAATATTCCTGACATCGATACAGTTTTAAAATTGCGTAATAACGCTAAATATATAAGAAATCATCGCGGGATTACTCATTCCATCCCTGCAGTGATCCTTTGGTCACTCCTTATAAGTGGCATCTCTTTCGCCTTCTTTTCAGACGCTCCCTATCTGCATCTACTACTTTGGTCATTTATTGCCGTCTTTCTTCATGTCTTTGTGGATATTTTCAATGCCTATGGTACACAGGCATTAAGGCCCTTCACAAAAAAATGGGTAGCGCTCGGCATAATTAATACGTTTGATACTGTCATTTTCTTTATCCATATACTTGCTATCGCCTGTATGCTTGTCGGAGCACATAAAGGCTATACTGCTTTAGCAGCGTATATATTAATGTTTGTTTACTATATCGGCCGCATTATGATGCATCGAAATATTAAAAGTGTAGTATACAAACGTTTCAAAAATGTAGAGAAAGTAATTATTTCTCCTTCTTACAAATTTTATCATTATCATTTAGCCGTCGTTACAACTGAACATTACTACGTCGCAAGATGGCACCGCGGTAACATCCTTGTATACGATAAATTCGATCGCGTACTGTTCCCGAATACCGCCATTATGCAAGCCGCTGTGCGAGATGAAAATATATCTGCTTTCTTATCTTTCTCGCCTGTATATCGCTGGGATATTTTCGATTATGATAACTATTATGAAGTTCGATTTATTGATTTGCGGTATCGAAGTAAAGATTATTATCCATTCGTCGCAATCGTTCAGCTCGATCAAAATTTAAATATTATTAGTTCATATACAGGATGGATTTTCAGCGAAGAGAAACTTCGAAAGAAACTGGAATTGCTTCCACATTAAAAAAAGCGACCTACGTCGCTTTTTTTAATGTTTCAAATGATCTTCTTGATTGATTAAATGGCTATACTTCGGATTATTTGTACGCATTTCATGAAGGCGCCCTCCATGATTATTAACCCATGTTCGTACCACTTGTTCAGTCATTTCCTCACCTTGGTAACGACCTGATTTAGCATAAGTTGTTCGGAAGTCTTCCCACAATAATTCAACCCATGCACGAGCTTGTGCGTAAGAAAGGTTGTCATTTTTATCTAATAATTCTTTCGTTAATGTTTCATAAATATCATTCATGTTCTATTCTCCTTTTACCTATTTATTCCCTTAATTTCTAAAGGATAGTTTCTTCTATTTTGCACATTCTATAAGTGATACTTCTTAAAGGGGTATCGACTGATAGTGAGGGGGCGTTCTTAATGGGTAGACAAGCCGAATTTTGGTCTGAGTCAAAAAACAACAGCAAAATCGACGGTCAACCGAAAGCGAAATCACGCTTCGCTTCGAAACGACCTAACGGCACAATTAACACGCACCCACAAGAGCGTATGCGTGCTGCAAATCAGCAGGAAGAGTAGTACAAATTAAATTCCTACACGAGGTGATAAAGATGAGCTACCGTGACCATTTAGATCGTCGTTCTGAATTATTTAACCATACGTGGACTCGTCCAAAACATGCGAAAGCGCAAGTTAATGGACAGACGCAACAAACCCAGTCTCTCATTATACTGGCAAACGAATGTAAAAAACGCCAATTTTAGAATCTCCTATCTCCTTTAACGCCTACCAAAGATGAAAACCAGAGAGATATTCACTCTCTGGTTTTTATTTTTCCTGCAGCAAGGAAATTGGTATTCCAATCTCTTCATTATCATTTTGCTTATATCCCCAAGCAAATACCCCATTGAAATACGTAATTTTAAATACCACACCAGGTTCTTCTACTAATTCATATGTCTCACCAATATGGAATTTATTTATATCTATCATATAAGCACGAGCCATAGCCATTTTTCTCATTAATACATCGAATTCATTTACAATTCCAAGTTGCTCAGCCTTTACTGCTTGCTCCTTCAAAACCCCAATTTCTTCCCTTAACTCATGTGGTGTCATTTCACTGTAGCGTTTTGGCGTACCCATCTTATTTCCTCATCCCTCTTCACGTTTCATTTGTAAAAATATATCTATCTCATCAATAGAGAATCCTTTTCGATATAACGCTTGCTTCACCTTATTTTCGAATGTCCAACCATCATACTTCTTATATTTCTCATAATATTTATTCCCATGATAGTGTAACGCTTCTTGTTGCTGTTCGTCATCTTTTTCGTCTTTCAATTCTTCCAAGCAAATTTGAATCACATCTCTAGAATATCCTTTACGAACAAGCATTTCATCTAACTTTAGCTTCATTTGTAAAAATGAATGCTTTTGATAAGATTTTTTCTTCTTTTCTATAAGAAACAAAGCATTCTCCATTTGCTTCTCCTTTGGATACTCTTGTAAACTATGTGTAATGATTAAATCCTGAACACCTTTACTTAATAGCCCTCTCCTAATAACAGTTGGACCTTTTTGATTCACATTACTTTGCGTTCGCACGTATGAAATAGCGTACTCTTTATCATTAATATATCGATCATGTAATAATTTCGAAACGACTTCAGAGATGATGGCCTGTCCCACTTCTTTTTTTCGTAAGAAATCTTCTATTTCTTGTTTTGTTCTCATTTGATAGGATAAATAGGAAATCGCTTGTAAATATGCTTTTTGTACCTCTTCATTGTACAAAATATTCCCTAACGCTACTTCATCAATTTCTAAGCCTTTTTGTAACCCATGTTTCATTAAGATTGATTGATTCACACTAAACCCGTACTCTTCGCCTTGACCTTTATCAATATAAATATTAAATCGTTCTTTCGATCGTTTTTGCACTTCTATTTTTGTAATGACAGTCATACTCTCACCTCTCTATTATTTTAACATAGTCAAGGAACGTTTTTTCTTTTCAAGAATATATATAATGAGGAGGAAATAATTGTGAAAATCGCAATTTCTGGTGGCTCTGGCTTTATAGGCAAATCCCTTTCTAGTTTTTTTATTCAAAAGGGATTTACTGTTTACATTCTTACTCGAAAAAAAATTGCTGAAACTTCACACACTAACCTTCAATACGTACAGTGGACACCGGATTTACAGACCTTCCCTCTCTCCTCTATTGATGTAGTTATTAATCTAGCTGGAGAATCTATTAATAGTAGATGGACAAAAAAACAAAAAGAATCAATTTTAAACAGTAGAATTCAAACAACAAAAGGACTCATTAAACAATTACAAACCCTTGAAACAAAGCCACACACATTTATTAATGCAAGTGCCATTGGATACTATGGGACATCTGAAACCGAATCTTTTACAGAACAGCAAGAGACTCCAGGAGATGACTTTTTAGCAAACACAGTATATTTGTGGGAGCAAGAAGCATCTAAAGCCCGCTCCATTGGAATAAGAACTGTCTACACAAGATTTGGAGTCGTATTGGGCGCAGATGGAGGAGCTCTTCCAAAAATGCTACTTCCCTATCAATTATATATCGGCGGTACACTTGGATCTGGAAACCAATGGTTATCATGGATTCATATAGACGATGTCGTTCGCATGATTGATTTCATCATTCACAAAAAAGAAATTGACGGACCTTTTAATATTACAGCGCCAACGCCAATACGGATGAAAGAGTTCGGTGAAATTATTGCCACTATAACTAGGCGACCTCATTGGCTACCTGTTCCTTCATTTGTACTTCGCGCTTTACTCGGTGAGATGAGTATACTTGTATTAGAAGGGCAACATGTATTACCCAATAAAGCTATTAAACATGGATATCAATACACATTTCCAACAGTTAACCATGCATTACAAAATATCCTCTTGCATACAATGTAGTACTTTTAAAATACAGTTTTACGGGTAGTCTATCTCCTCCAAGACTTCTTACTTTTTAAACACCGGAGCATTACTACACGAAAAACCTTTCAGTTACTTTGTCTAAACCTATTCTACACATTACAAGGTGACGGAAATGAGGTCTCTATGAAAATATTGCTCAAACAAGCCATTGTATATCCTATTACATCCCAAAAGTTTCAAGGAGATGTACTCGTTATAGGAGAACGCATTGCCGCGGTCAAACCTCATATTGATACTACTCAGGATATGACCGTTATAGATGCACGAGCTCTTCATCTCTTGCCTGGATTTATTGATGTTCATACTCACCTTGGCCTCTACGATGAAGGTACTGGTTGGGCTGGTAATGATGCAAATGAAACATCCGAAGTTTCAACACCACATATCCGTTCTTTAGACGGGATTCATCCTTTTGATATTGCATTTCAAGACGCTGTACAAAATGGTGTTACGACTGTTCACGTGATGCCCGGAAGCCAAAACATTATCGGCGGTACTACTTGCGTAATAAAAACTGCTGGAACTTGTATTGATCATATGATTATTCAGGAACCTGCTGGTTTAAAAATTGCCTTTGGAGAAAACCCTAAAAAGTTCCATAGCAACGGCACAAAAGAATCAATAACACGTATGGGAATTATGGGGTTACTTCGTGAATCATTCTATGACGCACAACACTACGGGCATGAAGCTGATTTTCGAATGCTACCTATTTTAAAAGCACTCCGCCGAGAAATACCGGTACGTATCCACGCTCACCGCGCAGATGATATCACTTCAGCTTTACGCTTTGCGACAGAATTCAATCTTGATTTACGTATTGAACATTGTACAGAAGGACACTTTATTGTTGAAGAGCTTTCGAAACACAATCTAAAAGTTTCAGTTGGACCTACTCTTACGCGACGTTCGAAAATTGAATTAAAAAACAAAACGTGGGATACTTATCATATTTTATCGAAAAATGGAGTAGAAGTTTCTATTACAACCGACCACCCTTATACACCAATTCAATATTTAAATGTTTGCGCTGCCATTGCAGTAAGAGAAGGATTAGATGAGAAAACAGCGTTGGAAGGAATCACTATTTTCCCAGCTCGAAATTTACGTTTGGAGGATAGAATTGGAAGCATTGATGTTGGAAAAGATGCTGACCTCGTGTTATGGACACATCATCCTTTCCATTATTTAGCCAAGCCTGTACTCACTATGATTGACGGAAAAATAATTTACAAAAAAAATAAAAAAAACTAGTTTATTTTTTTGACTAGATACAGTATTATACGATTATAAACTGAATGAAACCATAATCAATTTGTGTCGTGATTATCATTTTCAAATTGATGAATGGGGAAGGCAAATGGTGCGCCACCAGCGTTAGAAACTGGTTCTAGTGGGTTCGATTCCCACCCCGAAATTTTTTAAAGATTGATATAAAAATTTCGAGGGTGGGTGCTTTTTCGTCATGCTACCCTCGTGTGAGGAGGAGTTAGTGTGTTGAAAAAACGCGACTTACACGACAGCCACGTTCTATACGAATTAATGGTGGATCCTGCTGTCTTCCCTTTTGTGCGTCAAAAGGCCTATTCTTATGAAGAATATTTATTTTTAACGAAACAAACAATCGAAGCCGAAGAGCGTGGAGAATTAATCTCACGCACAATTTTAGATGAATGGGGTAACCCCATCGGCACAATTACTTTATTTGATGTGCAAGAAAAAGCTGGATTCCTCGGAACTTGGCTTGGCAAACCATATCATGGTAAAGGATATAATAAATTGGCGAAAGATTCATTTTTTAGCGAACTTTTCTATGAATTAGATATTGAAACGATTTTTATGCGTATTCGTAAAATAAATATTCGGTCTATTAAAGCTGCCGAAAAACTACAATATGTAAATCTAGCAAACGAAACAAGAAAAGCCGTTTATGATGAAATTAACGCGCATGAAGAAGTATATAATTTATATGAAATTCCAAAAGATCAGTATACACTTGCAACAATGCGAGATACAACATTCCAAGAAGCACACCAATTAAAAGAAGCGTAATCTAAAAATTCAGAAATGATAATTAATCATTACTAGTTTGACATATATGTATATCACCCCATGTCTTTGGAAACGATAGATAGTGACTTTAGGACACGAGGTGATTTGTAATGGATAAAAGGAAACGTGATAAAGCAAAAAACACATTATCTAGTACACAAGAAGTTCTCTATCAGCGAGAATTTCGAAAAGCAGATCGTGCAGCGGGCTATCGCTCAAAAAGTATTTAAAGTGAAACTGAATAATTAGAAGGTTTCCCCCCTAATTATTCAGTTTCATTACATAAGATTTTCCAATGAATTAGTAAAAAAGGTTCCTTATTTATAAGGAACCTTTTTTGTGGACAACCTTATCCACAAAAAACGTAGAATTGTGCATAAATTACAAAAGTATTTTACGAATTCATTTATTTAAATGAATTCGTAACGTGAGAATTGTGGATAATTTTCTAAAAATTGTGGATTATGTGGATATAGCTGTTAATATTCCGATTTTACTGTCTAATGAAGGCGTAATCCCTTGTGGATAAAGTGAAACTTTAATCAGTGGGAGTTTTGTTTATCCCCACTGATTATTAGCCCTCACCAATCGGGCTTTTGCGGGATAAGTTAATAATTCACGTTTATTTTTTTACAACAATAAAAAAAACCCTCTTTAAATGCTTAAAAGAGGGTTTCATATTAAGTAAAAGATTCGGCAAGAACTGGTGATTTAATAGGTATATGATTCGGCTCTGCATGATTTTCTGCCAAAATTGTATCCACAATATGACCAGCTGGCTCAGGACGATAAATACTTTTCATTGCTTCTTTCATCTGAAGAAGCTTCATATCATCTTGTAATAACGCCTCTGTTTTTGCAAAAACTTCACTATCATCACGAATTACAACTGCAGCCCCTTTTTTTTCAAAATACAACGCATTTTCATTCTCTTGTCCTGGGACAGGTTTATATAAAATGACAGGTACTTGTAATGCTGCTGCTTCGCTTAATGTAATACCACCTGGCTTCGTAATCATACAAGAAGTAACACGGAACAATTCATCAATGTTTTCAACATAACCAAATACTTTTAAAGCATCAGAACTTTGTTCCTGTAGTTCCATTAAATCTTGCTTTAAAGCTTCGTTTTTCCCACAAACGACAACTACTTGTAAGTTTGGTACTGACATAAATGACTGGCATAGCTCTTTTACACTCCCTAGCACACCATGAGCACCTGCTACAATTAGTAACATCTTTTTATCCTTACATAACTGATATTTATTATATATAATTGCTGGATTTATCTTTAGCTCAAAACTGCTACGAATCGGAATCCCTGTTTCAACAATTTGTTCTGCAGATACACCGATATCAACCATCACTTTTTTCACATGATCGGTTGCTACAAAATAACGATCTACTTCTCGATGGATCCATATTTTATGCACGCAAAAATCCGTTAATACGTTATAAACAGGAATAGAAATACCTATTTGCTTTTTCAATTCTGGTACAGCGATGATTGGAAAGGTATTAATAACAATATCCGGTTTCTCCACCTGTAATAGCGTCTTCAAACGCTTTCTCCCAAAATTCGCATACCAAGATGCTATTTTTTTATCATAAATTTTCTCTACACCATAATAAAACAAACGATATAATTCTTTTCCTACCGTATAGCTTTTTAAATATAAATATTTTGTAATATCGGTTATAACTGGATGTGATTCTCCAAACAAGTCGCATACAATTACATCTTCGATTCCTTTTTGGCGAAATGTTTGTTCTAATGTTTTTGCCACTTGCACATGACCGTTACCGTAATGTGCAGTTAATATTAAAACCTTGGGGTTTTTTATCAAACAAATCCACTCCTAGCTTTTTGTTTCTCCATATTGCATATACGACAATAGGAAAAACATTTTCCTTAAAAACTACATACTCGGATTCTAATACTTTCCTGTTAGCTATGTATCTGTCGTGGATATGCAAAGCATATAAGATTGACCCCTTAATCCTATCTGTGCTCATATCTTTACATTATACTTTCCTATAAGAGCTTTCGCAATAACTTACAAATGTTCTATATTCCATAATACTCACTCTTTTACTTCTTAATTCTTTTTACTATTTTGATTTCCCTTTACAATTATGTAAATTTCTCCGCTTATTCTTTACAAAAATATGGGTATTCCCTTTTCAGTATACTCTTTTCTAAATATATACTCTAGATTTTATTATGAAGAAACAAAAAGCCTAACCAAATGTTTAGGTTAGACTGCTTGTAAAATATGTTTTGCATGTTCAACATTTTCTTCTGTCGGTGGATTCACATCCGCAAGTGGATACTTATGTCCAAGTGCCTCCCATTTATAAACACCGAGCTTATGATATGGCAGCACTTCCACTTTCTTAACATTAGATAGACTTTGAATAAAGTTTGATAATTTTTGCAAATCCTCTTCACCATCGGTAACACCGGGAACACCGGGAACCAATACATGTCTTACCCAAATTGGTTTCTTTATATCCGATAAATAACGAGCAAATTGTAAAATGTGTTCATTTGGTTTCCCTGTTAATTTACGATGTTTCTTTGAATCAATATGCTTCAAATCCAATAAAACTAAATCTGTATACTCCATTAAAATATCTAGCTTATTTTGGAATTCTGGTTCTTCAGAATAACAACCGCCAGAAGAATCGATTGTTGTATGGATACCAGCTTCTTTGCACTTTTTAAACAACTGGGTTAAGAAGTCTAGCTGTAATAGTGGCTCTCCACCGCTAACTGTTATACCGCCTCCAGAAGCTTCAATAAATGGAAGGTAACATGTCACATCCTGCATCACTTCTTCAACTGTTATTTCTTTACCTTTACCGATTTCCCATGTATCAGCATTATGACAATATTGACAACGTAATAAACACCCTTGTGTAAATATGACATAACGAATCCCTGGGCCATCAACAGTACCACAAGACTCTACAGAATGTATTCTTCCTTTTACCATGTTACTTCCTCCTTTATTGAAACAGCCTCCCTCCGCTATATATTAAAAGCAGAGGGACACTTTTTTCACTTACATGCTTTCATGCATTGTACGGTTTATTACATCAATTTGTTGTTCACGAGTTAATTTAATAAAGTTAACAGCGTAACCAGATACACGAATTGTTAATTGTGGATATTTTTCAGGATGCTCCATTGCATCCATTAATGTTTCACGGTTAAATACGTTAATATTTAAGTGGTGTCCTTCTTTTATTGCATATCCATCAAGCATAGATACTAAGTTGCGTACTTGTACATCATCTTCTTTACCAAGTGCTTTTGGAATAATAGAGAATGTATTTGAAATACCATCTTGTGCATCTTCATATGGTAATTTAGCTACAGATAATAATGATGCTAATGCACCTTTTGTATCACGGCCATGCATTGGGTTTGCGCCCGGTGCAAATGGTTCTCCAGTACGACGTCCATCTGGAGTGTTACCAGTTTTCTTACCGTATACAACGTTAGATGTGATTGTTAAGATTGACATTGTATGAACAGAATTACGGTATGTTTTATGTTTGCGAATCTTGTTCATAAATGTTTTCACAAGATTTACTGCGATTTCATCTACACGATCATCATTGTTACCGTATTTAGGGAAATCTCCCTCAATTTCGAAATCAACTGCAATACCATTTTCATCACGAATTGGTTTTACTTGTGCATATTTAATTGCACTTAAAGAGTCTGCTACTACAGATAATCCAGCGATACCTGTTGCCATTGTACGAAGAACATTTGTATCGTGAAGTGCCATTTCAATACGTTCATAGCTATATTTATCGTGCATATAGTGAATTACATTTAATGTATTTAAGTATAGACCAGCTAACCATTCCATTGTCATATCGAATTTACGCATAACTTCTTCATAATCTAATACTTCAGAAGTAATTGGTGCGTATTCAGGACCAACTTGTGCTTTTGACTTTTCATCTTTACCACCGTTAACCGCATATAGTAATGCTTTCGCTAAGTTTGCACGTGCTCCGAAGAACTGCATTTGTTTACCAATTCTCATTGCTGATACACAACAAGCAATACCGTAGTCATCACCGTAGTCAGCACGCATAATGTCATCATTTTCGTATTGAATTGCTGATGTTTTAATAGACATTTTTGCACAGTAGTTTTTAAAGTTCTCTGGTAATTGTTTAGACCAAAGAACTGTTAAGTTTGGTTCTGGTGCTGGTCCTAAATTATCTAATGTATGCAAGAAACGGAATGAGTTTTTTGTTACTAACGGACGACCGTCTAACGCCATACCACCGATAGATTCAGTTACCCAAGTTGGGTCTCCAGAGAATAGTTCATTATAATCAGGTGTTCTTGCAAATTTCACAAGACGTAATTTCATAATGAAATGGTCAACAATTTCTTGTGCTTTTTCTTCTGTTAAAGTACCATTTGCTAAATCTCTTTCAATGTAAACATCTAAGAATGTAGAGGTACGTCCAAGGCTCATTGCTGCCCCGTTTTGCTCTTTAATTGCTGCAAGATAAGCAAAGTATAACCATTGGAAGGCCTCTTGTGCATTTGTAGCTGGCTTAGAAATATCGAATCCATGAGAAGCAGCCATCTGTTTTAACTCTTGAAGTGCACGCATTTGCTCAGATAATTCTTCACGTAAACGCATTGTATCTTCGCTCATTACACCGCCAGTTAAATTATAATCCGCTTTTTTCGCTTCAATTAAATGATCTATACCATATAGCGCTACGCGGCGATAGTCACCGATAATACGTCCACGTCCATACGCATCTGGAAGACCAGTAATAACACCTGATTTACGAGCCGCTTTCATTTCTGGTGTGTATGCATCAAATACACCTTGATTATGAGTTTTACGCCAGTCTCTGAAAATCTTGCTAAGTTCTTTATCCATTTCATATCCATACGCTTCACAAGCTTGTTCTGCCATACGAATACCACCATATGGTTGTAAAGAACGTTTAAATGGTTTATCAGTTTGGAAACCGACCACTTTTTCAATATCTTTATTTAAATATCCTGGTTCATGTGATGTAATAGAAGAAACAATTTTTGTATCCATATCAAGAACGCCACCGTTTTCACGTTCCTTTGTTGTTAAATCCATTACTTGATCCCAAAGTTGTTTCGTTGCTTCAGTTGCTTCCGCTAAGAAAGAGTCTTCCCCCTCGTAAACGTTTACATTATTTAAAATGAAATCGCGAACATCAATCTCTGCTTTCCATTTTTCACCTTTAAAGTTTTCCCACGCACTTTTTACATTTTCTAATACTTGAGTCATCCTAATCTCCTCCATTTTTGATTAGTACAGGACTACGTTTTTTTATATAACAGCTTACACACTTAGAATACTACTTTTTTTCGGAAGTGGACGAAATAGTTGTGACATGTTTGTGAAACGTTGAGCAAACCACTACATACATAGTGTTAACCTCACATAAAACTCTTTAGAATTAACCCTTTCTTTAATTGTATTTTTTTGGTATTCTTATATACGAGTCCTATTTTGTAATATAAGAACGATACCCATTGTAGAGCTGTAATACTCTTATCTCCTAATCTGTTATAGTTTTTATAACAGAGCAAAAAAGTGTACATACGTTGTACACTTTTTTTGTTACCACTATAAAACATCTCTTTGTCTATTTCCATCGTAAAATCCACCACGACTGTTTGTTAATGCAATTAATTGCTCTAATCCTTCTATATGATCACCAATAATTCGAAGGACAGCTGGAGGATGACCTATTTTTGCGAAATGTTCACTGGGACGAATACGGTTCATCTTATCAACATCGACACGACTTACACAAGCGATTTCAAAACCTGAAAGTACAGCTTTCACTTGTGCTACACAAGGTGACAATAATGATTTATACCCTATTTCCTTCAAACAAGTACGACTAAACGCATTAGGTACAGCAATAAGAGAGCCTACTCCTAAATCTTTTCTATCACAAGCTAAATTTAATGCATATTTAAATGCTGTTACAAGATGAAGTGGTACTCTCAAATCTAAATAATGATTTAAATCATTTAATGCGACATCCGTTCCATCTGCAATAGCTTTTGCAAAGGGATATAGCTCACTAGCTGGAATAACAAAATCACCGTCTATAAATAAAACAATTTCTCCTTTTGCAAAATAAGTTCCAAGCGAACGCCCCACATCGTTTCCAAGTGCTTCTTTATACACAATTGTTGTTGCTCCCTTGTCTTTTGCAATTGTTGCCGTTTTATCGGACGAACCATTTACAACAACGATGATTTCAAAAGGTTCAATTTTGCGAAGCTCTTCTATAACGTTTCCAATTGTTTTCTCTTCATTTTGCACAGGAATAATTACCGATAATTGCTCTCCTTTATACAAATTAGATGTAACGCCCCATCCTTGATAAAAATCTTCAAAATTTAGAGTATGATAGACACTCTCTCTTTTCCTATTTCCATCATAATATCCTCCGCGCCCATCGCTGCCTAATATCCGCTCTGCTACAGCTTCTATATGATCACCTATCATTCGTTTTTCAGATTGAGAAAGATCCGTGCCATATGCAGCATGCTCGAATGGACGAAATTTATTTGGCGTAATAACGTCAATTGCACAATGACGACTAATTCTCCATTTACTTTGTGCTAGGCGTAGATGAGCCACAATAGGATTAACAAAACATTCGTCTCCAATACTTTGCACAACTTCCTTCGTCAGCGCATGAGGTACAGATAATAAAGAATCAATTTTTAATTCTTCACGCTCTAACATTGCATTTAATATTTGGCGCCATACTGTCACGGAGTGCGGTTTTTGTTTCTTTAAAAATAATGCGTCCAAATTATTTAAAACGATGTCCGCCTGATCATGTAAAATCGGATTAAGGAATAATTGTAATTTTGAAGTTTGAATAGCAAAATCTCCATCTACAAACAGTAATACATCACCTATCGCATGTTTTGCACCAACTGCGCGTCCAACGTCGTTACCAAGTGACTCTTTATGCTGGATTACTGTACATCCTAAGCTCTCAGCAATCGCTTCTGTACCATCATTACAACCATTTGCTACTACAATAATCTCTACTGGATTCAATGGTTTTACCGATTGAACCACATCTGAAATCGTATCCACTTCATTACATACGGGAATAATAACTGATAACGACTTAGCCATTGTTTTCTTCACGAAACCATTTAATAGTTTCTTTCAATCCTTGTTCCCACGTTACTTTCGCTTGAAACTGAACGAGTTCTCTTAATTTCGTTACGTCTGGTCTTCTATTTGGAATCTCTTCAAATCCATGTGGATATACTTCCTCAAATGGAACGTGCACAATTTTGGAAATAGACTTCGTTAATTTTTTTATATCTTCCGCTACTATCTTTATATTTTTTTCATTCTCAGAACCTATATTAATAATTTCACCATTTACCTTCTCATCCATTGCACGAATTGTTGCCTCGACCGCATCACTTACATACGTAAAGCAGCGTGTCTGCTTTCCATCTCCATACACGAGAATATCGTCACCTTGCAAAGCCGCACGAATAAATCGTGGAATTACTCCTGCGTACGGACCATCTTTCGCTCTTGGACCATAAATATTAAAATAACGAACAATCGTTACAGGTAAACCTTCTAATGCGTACCCTAAACATAATGTTTCCTCTAACGTTTTACAAATTGCATAACTCCAACGTATTTTGGAAGTTGCACCGTATAAACGATCTCCTTCTTCAGAGAATGGCGGCTCTCCCTTTCCATATACTTCAGAAGTAGATGCAAATACTACTTTCTTCTTCCCTTTTAACGCTGCTTGTAAAATATTTCTCGTTCCATCGAAATTTGTTTCAATAAGCTCTACACTTTTTTCCATTGTAGTTTTGACTCCCAAAATTGCAGCTAAATGAAACACCACATCATGTTGATTCACTAATTCATAAATTGAATTTTTATCTAAAACGCTTATTGGAATAACCCGGAGCTCTTTCATTAACTCATTATGATATTTATTTTTTTCTTTATAGAAGTTATCCACAATAGTAACTTCATAACCTCTTTTCACCAACTCTTCAGCTAAATGCGAACCAATAAATCCTGCTCCACCTGTAATTAAACATTTTTCACTCATACACTCACCTTCTTTACGATTCCACGTGTATCTATTAATCGCTCAATCCCTTTAAAAAGATTCCAATCGATGCTAGAGTGATCCGTTACAATTAAAATACAATTTGCTTGTTTAATTCTTTGTTCATCTAATGGAACAGATTGATATAGTGTATCTCCAATTTTCGCTGTAGAAATATACGGATCATGATATTCTATCTTGTATCCTTCTTTTATTAATAATTGAATAATTGGCAACGCCGGTGATTCTCTCAAATCATTCACATCTTTCTTATATGCAATCCCTACTATTAAAACCGTTGCGGGTGATTGCACCACACCTTTTACTTTCCCGATTATTTTCGCTGGCATTTCTTCATTAATTACATGTGCTGCCTCAATTAATTGACTAATTGCTCCAGCCTTTCTTATTCTCCATTGAAAATATAAAGGATCTACCGGAATACAGTGTCCTCCTATTCCTGGTCCTGGCCAATACGGAGTAAATCCAAACGGTTTTGTAGATGCCGCTTCAAGCACCTCATAAAAATTAATATCCAAACTTTCACAAAGTATATTTAACTCATTTACTAATGAAATATTAACTAAGCGCTGAATATTTTCAAATAGCTTACACATCTCGGCCACTTTCGGAGAGCTAACTGGAACGACTACATCAAATATAGTGCTATACAAATCCTGTACTTTTTGTTTACACTGCTCGGTTTGTCCACTAATAACTTTTGGAATTGTTTCAACTGAATACTGGCTATTCGCTGGATCAATTCGCTCTGGAGAATACCCAATATAATAATCTTCTCCTACCTTTTTACCTGTTTGAGAAATAATCGGAATGATAACTTCCTCCAGTGTACCTGGATATGTGGAGCTTTCAAAAATGAAGGTTTGTCCTTCTTGAAGGTGTTGTTGTATATAATGGGAGGCTGAAACGAGTGCACTTAAATCGGGTTCTTTATTCTCATTAATTGGCGTTGGCACAGTCACAATAACATACTCACTATTTTGGAACTCCGCAACACCTTTATCTGGTGTATTTACTATTAATTTTCTCTCGTTCAATAAATTTTGTAATACGTTAGAAGAAACATCAGGAATATAACTTTCTCCTTTAATTATTGATTCTATCTTCCTAGTATCTTTATCTAATCCAAGTACAGCATGTCCTCTTTCTGCAAAAAGGACCGCTAAAGGAAGGCCAACATATCCTAATCCAATAATGGTTACTTTACTACTAGCATTCATCTATATTCTCTTCTTCCCTTCTCAATTGTAGTATTATATCTCTATCCCTTTCTCCGTCTGTAAAACTCCCGCGCCCATTCGTATGTTGTAATAAATAAGCAATCGCCTCAAGCTGATCACCGAAAATACGATCGAATGCAGGAATTCTTCCATTTACAAACCCATGTTGCTCTGGACGTACTCGATTTGTTTTTATAACATCTACAAATTCCACTGCTGTAATAGAGCATTCTTCTAAAATAGCTTTCATTTGAGCTAATGGTGGAATGATAAGAGAATCATATCCAATTTTCTCTATTACCTTTTTATGCATAGCATGTGGCACTGCCGTTAATGAGTTGTTCCATAAATCTGGTCGTTTCGCTACCAAATTCACGAAATATTTCCCCATACTAATTGGATCTGCCGGGTGAAACATATCTAACAAACATTGCAAATCATTTAACGCCACATCATTTCCGTCTTCAATAGCATGCAAAAATGGAATTAGCTTTTTTGCCGGAATAGCAAAATCACCATCAACAAATAAACAAATATCTGCCGTAGCATGCATAGCCCCTATCGCTCGTGCTACATTATGTCCAAGTGCCTTCGCGAATTCAACTACAATAACATTCTCTAGCTTTGCTTGTTTAATTGTCTCGGCATCTGCTCCATTCGCAACAACTATAATTTCATCTACACCTGCCTTTTTCACTTCCTGTATGACAGATCTTATAGTCATTTTTTCTTCTGATACGGGTATAATAGCACTGTATTTCGCTTTTTCCTTTTGTAATAAAACTGGTTTATACTTCCCTATAAACTCTCTATCCCTGTTTCCCTCCGAAAAACCGCCACGTTTACCATATGTTTCGATTACGTATTGCAAAGCACACAAATGATCACCCATAATACGACTAGTCGCCTTCGGATAAGGAGAACCAGGTGATGTACCCGTATGCACAGGACGAACCTTATTCGTGTGAATTACATCGACCGAAGCCATATCGGCAATATCTACTCCTCTAGACATCGCCATCGCTTGAAATAGTGCTGGATCTGCTAAATTCCACCACCCAAGATTCTCAATAACATCCCGATTCATCGCATGTGGAATTGCGATTAAAGAACCAACAACAAGCTCTTTTTTATTCAAATAACGATTCAACATGAATTTTCCAACTGTCGTATAGTGTGGTCTCATCTTTAAATAAACAGACCATGTTAAATTATTCACAACAATTTGATGCCCTTGCTGAACTCCTTTCACGAAACGTTGTAGCTCTTTACTCTCAATAACGATGTCACCATCTAAAAACAATACAATTTCACCTTTTGCTTCTCTAGCTCCAATTGCCCTTCCTACATCATTACCAAGAGAATGTTTATAATAAATTACATGGCAACTATGCTGTAATGCGACTTCATTCGTTCCATCTGTCGATCCATTATCTACTACAATAATTTCATATGGCTTCAGCTTCTCCACTTCTACTAAAACTTGTGATAAAGTACTTGCTTCATTATGCGCTGGAATAACAACTGATATTCTCATACTTGTATCACTCTTACCCTTCCAAGCGAACATAAGCAATAATAGGAATACGCACAAGTACATCTTCAGGTGGTCCATAAGAAGGAGATGTACGAACACTTACTGCCCCGTCCGTAACAGATAAAAGAATACCTGCAACAATTTCAACAGCTGTCACAACTTGCACTAATTCACCAACATGGTTACGCAATTCATCAGTAAATAACATATATAAGTCTCCTTTCTTACACTTCTTTCATTGATATAATACTTGTAAATGGTAATAAAACTTCAGTTCCTATTCCTTCTTGCAGCGTTAAGAAATCGTCACCAACTGCTACAATAACACCTATTAACTGTCCAACTGTCACAGTAATTTCTACGTTTTTACCTAAATATTGCTTTGCAATTTCCTTAAAAGGTGATGTATTGCATTCTTTTAAAATGTTACAAATAATAGATTGAAATTGACTTGATTCTATAAACTCTTCCGTAGCTTGCTTAGAATTTCTTTGAATAAATCTCGCAAAGTTTTGTGAAAATAAAAGTCGTTCCACAGCAGGCAGTAACTTGTCATCTAAAAAATAGCCTAATTGTCTATTAAACAGTCTGGATAATTTATGCCAATATTTTCTGAACAGACACATATGCTTCTCCTCCTATTATTTTTAAAGTATAAAAATTTACATCCATACATCTTAATTTATACAAAGCAGACTTTTTTTGTGATAGGTAAGGCATACATTTTCTAAAAGAAATAATTGTTTCAGGGCATAAAAAAAGATAGATAGTTTCCCATCTGTCTTTATATATATATTAATTTTCAATTGTTACAATGGCAGCTACGCCGTAATACACAAAATTCGTTTCGCATTGCGTGCATGATGCTTATGTATACTCATAAACCTCCCATTTTCCATTTATTTCATCATCGAACCGCACATATATTTCCTCAATACAAAAAAGACTATCCAAAAGGATAGCCTCTTACACTTCAATATTCCGCAACATCGTATAAATGTCGTTATTCACTTTACCAAATGATTTAATGTTATTTTGAATGTTAGATAATAAAACCACATATACACTACCATTTTTACTAAAACCATTTAAGCAATTCCAACCTGGCATTACACCGTGATTTGAATAGCTTCCTGGATCTACATACCAGCCAAATCCGTAATCCTTTTTCACAGCTGTAAACATTTGATCATAACTCTCTTTTGAAATTAATTTTCCTGAAAAGAGTGCTTCATTAAATAAATATAAATCATGCGCGCTCGTATATATATCACCACAACCATATAGTTGTGACATGCTCGGAATATTAGGTGTTGTCATATTGTTATTCACTATTTTATAACCCGTTGATGGGAATCTTGTTTGTTCCAACGCTGTACCGAAACCAGATTGTTTCATACCCGCAGTCGCAAAAATATGTTGTTTTATATATTCTTCGAGCGACTGTCCACTTACCTTCTCAGCAATGTAAGCAAGTATAGAGTAGTTCGAATCGGAATACTTCCATTTCTCTCCTGGACTCCCGATACGCTTTTGATTTCCTATCCGCTTTATCAGTTCTTCACGAGAAATATCCTCTTTTCCCTGCTCATATTCCGGAATGCCTGATGTATGTGTTAATAGATGTTTTAACTGAATGCTATTACCTTGAGGAAAGTCTGGAATATACTTTGCAACTGTATCCTCTACTTGTAACTTATTTTGATCTTTGAGTTGCATAATAGCAGTCGCCACAAATGCTTTTGAAATAGAACCAATATAAAAGGTCGTCTCTGAATTATTCGGCACTTGCTTCTCTTTATTAGCCATGCCGTATCCTTTATTCACAAGAACTTTCCCATTTTTCACAATAACAGCTGTCCCACTAAATCCCATGCTCTGTAAATATTGATCCAATTGAGCGTTTTCATTAATTTCTTGAGGCGGTCCCTCAGCAGGTTTCTCTATAACTTGCGCCTGTTTTATCTGTTCTTCCTGTTCTTTTTGTTTTCTTTGTTTTTCAGCTTCTTGCCTTTTCACTTCTTCTATCTTTTTTATCTCTTCTCGCTTCTTCATTTCTGCTGCTGCTTTTAAAGTTTCTTCTTTTTTATTATGCGCAACAATTTTTGTATACATGAAATATACAAGTGAAAATAGTAGGACGAGAATGATTATTCTTTTTATATATACAATCGGACGACGTACTTTCCCATTAACAGTATTTTTTTCCTGATCCATGATTACCTTTTTCCCCTTATTTACCGATAATTTAATTCATCTACACAAGACTTTCTCCAAATCATTTCAGTAGATTATAGACATTCCATTCTATGTCATCCCTACTTTATCATGCGCTGAACATATTACCAACCTATATGTATAAAAAAGAAAAAGAAAATTTACAAAAGTAAGATTCCCTTTAAAATTTCAACATAATAAAAGAGGATATCCTGTAAAAGACTGGTGTTATCAGTCTTTTTGGATATCCTCTTATCTAACTATTTATACGTGTTTTTTCATATCATCGGCAACAGATTCAACATTTGTACCTACGATAACTTGTACACTTGTGTTACTTAATTTCATAACGCCTTTTGCACCTGCGCGTTTTAATGCTGGTTCATTTACTAAACCTGCATCTTTCACTTGTAAGCGTAAACGCGTTGCACAGTTATCAATAACTGTTAAGTTTTCTTTTCCGCCTAAAGCTGCTACGTAAGTTTCACCAATTGAACCTGCAACTGGTGCATCACCCTCTTCAGCTAACTCATCGTCATCTTCACGACCAGGAGTTTTCAAGTCGAACTTCTTAATTAAGAAGTAGAATACTACGAAGTAAATTGCTGCGTAAATTAAACCGATTCCTGCTAGTAACACTGGTTTTGTTGCAATACCAAAGTTTAAGAAGTAATCAATTGCACCGGCACTAAATGTGAAACCATCGTGAATGCCAAGTGATGTTGTTACGAATAAAGATATACCTGTTAACACGGCATGAATACCATATAATAATGGTGATAAGAACATGAATGAGAATTCAATAGGTTCTGTAATACCAGTTAAGAATGAAGTTAATGCTAGGCCACCTAACATACCTGTAACCATTTTACGTTTTTCTGGTTTAGCAGCTGCAATCATTGCAAAACATGCTGCTGGTAAACCGAACATCATAACTGGGAAGAAACCAGTCATAAACATACCTGCTGTTTTATCCCCTGCAAGGAAGCGAGCGATATCACCATTTACAACATTACCTGCTGCATTTGTAAAGTCACCAAATACGAACCAGAAATATGTGTTCATTACATGGTGTAAACCAATTGGGATTAATAGACGGTTTAATAAACCAAATAGACCTGAACCAACTGCACCTAAATTAACAATTCCATGAGCTAATGCATCGATACCATTTTGAATTGCTGGCCAAATTTGTGCGAATAGAATTCCTAATATTAGCATTACAACCGATGTAACAATCGGAACGAAACGTTTTCCAGCAAAGAAACCTAACCATTCTGGAAGTTTAATTTTATGGAATTTATTATAAAGGAATCCTGCTAGAACACCGACAATAATACCACCTAAAACTTTCATATCCACTTTAGTCGATAATTCGGCTGCCTTAGATACTTGTGTCATTGTATCTGCAAGCTTAGATGGATCTACATTTGCGCTATTTCCTATTAAATCTTGGACTTTACCTAATTTATCTTGTAATTCTGCAGTAGAATATCCCTTACTAAGTGCATCAATACTGTTTTTCATAACTAGATAACCAATTGCACCTGCAAGACCTGCTGCACCACTACCATCAACTGAAAGACCTATTGCAATACCAATTGCAAAAATAAGTGCTAAATTATCAAAAACCGCTGCGCCGGCCTGTGCCATAACAGGAATATCAAATACATCTGGTTGCCCTAAACGAAGCAATAATCCTGCTGCTGGTAGTACTGCGATTGGAAGCATTAACGCTTTACCAATACGTTGTAAAAACTGCAACATCTTAATTCCCCCTATCAAATTTATGAAATCGTTATCATTATAAGTACGCTTTAGAAAACGCTTTCTATTTACATAACCATAATAACATATAGTTGTATAGATGTGTAGTTTTTATTTCCGAACTTTTTATGGATAAATCTCCTATTTCCAAACTGTTATATAAAAGGGGAATTTTCCTTTTATATCACGGAATAATCGAAACTGAAGACTCACTATAGAACATTCAACTTTCGTTTTATCATTCCACTTTTTCATGTTATTATTTATTTCCGAGCATATCGGGAAAAGTAAACTTAGTTAATTCGAAATAGGAGCGTTGGTACTATGCAGTGCATTGAAACAAACAACTTACAGCAGTTGTTAGAACAAGTAAAACCATATACGAAAAAAGGAAAACTTGCTACTTATATCCCCGAACTAGGAAATGCAAATCCAAATGATCTAGGGATTGCCATTTTCCATAAAGAAACAGAATATATCCATGCTGGTAACTCACAAACACTATTTACTCTTCAAAGTATTTCTAAAGTAATTACACTTGCTCTTGCCCTTTTAGACCGTGGTGAAGAATATGTATTTTCTAAAGTTGGAATGGAACCAACTGGTGACCCATTTAATTCTATTATTAAGCTTGAAACAACAAGTTCTTCCAAGCCTCTTAATCCAATGATTAATGCGGGTGCATTAGCTATTACAAGTATGCTAGCTGGTAATGATAACGAGGAGAAGATGGAACGCATTCTTCAATTTGTGCGTGATATAACAGACAATCCTACTATTAGTTATTCTTCTAAAGTTGCCACTTCTGAATTAGAAACAGCTTACTTAAACCGTTCTCTTTGTTACTATATGAAACAAAATGGCATCATCGATAACGATATTGAAGAACTTATGGATTTATATACGCGTCAATGTGCAATTGAGGTTAACTGTATCGACCTAGCACGTATTGGTTTAATCTTTGCAATGGATGGATATGATCCTTATAAAAAGAAACAGATCATCCCTAAACATATTACGAAAATTTGTAAAACATTTATGGTTACTTGCGGGATGTATAATGAATCTGGTGAATTTGCAATTCGTGTTGGAATCCCTGCAAAAAGTGGTGTAGCGGGCGGCATTTTCGGCTGCGTAAAAGGCGAAATGGGAATCGGTATTTTCGGACCAGCTTTAGATGCAAACGGAAATAGTATCGCTGGTTTTAAAATTCTTGAATTACTTTCTGCCCAAGAAGGTTGGAGTATGTTTTAATTTAGAAGTTATCCTGCTATATTGGCAGGATTTTTTTATTTCACAAAAAATCCGTTCTACTAGGCATCAACACAATTCAAAAAAACAGTAATAAAAGTTCTCTTTATTATGCATATTTGCTCCCCCCTCCTGAATAATATAGTACAACCTAGCGCTGTATGTGGAGGTGTAAAAGATGAAACTCATATTTCAAATGGAGAAACAACCTGTTCTCGAAAAAACAATTCTTCTTTTTATATTGAGTATTGTAGAAAGTTTGAAACTAAAAGTTGTTTCACTCGATGAATCTCACCGATACATATTCAATTTAGAAGTGCTTGAACTATTAATGGATCGGAACATCGATGATCAAGTATTAGAACTTATTCATTTCGGAATGGGACTTGAAGACATTTACCATGTACTTCCCGAAGAACTTGAGCATAGTATTGAAGAACTGAAATGGCTTTGTATTCAAGTTTTAAGTGAGTACAGTATGCATGATGAAGAATGTGCACAACTAATTGAAGATATACGCTAAAAAGCACCTATACAGGTGCTTTTACTTTTTTAAACCTTTTTACACCAAAAATTTGTATAATACTTACAATCTTTCATTACCGTGAAAAGATTTCACGTCGATATATGCAATTTTTTAGTGTATTTCCAAGGAAATACTCGAATACTGTTTTCCCTATCCTTCTTACAACAATTGATCAATTCCAATAAGAATTAATAACACACCTGCAATTATAGTTGCCCATTTCCCTAAGTATTCAGCTAAAAATCTTTTACCAACATACGTAAAACCACTAATACAAATAAAACTAAAAACTCCAGAAATACATGCCGTAAGCCAAAGATTTAAATTTGTTACTCCAGCATCAAATCCACCTGCAATATTGTTTATGGACAATGCAACTCCTAAAACAATTGCTTCAGAAAAACTAATTGTTTTAGAACCATCAAAATCTGCTTTTTCTGGATTACGTAAAACCCCCATAAGTACACTACTATCTTTAGATTCTACGGTATCTTTTTGACTCAAGAAAGGCTGACATAAAATAAACACCCCGATTATTCCTAAAACGACTGCTCCAATAATGTTTGCTGTGAACTCTGAAATAAATAATGCGATCCAATTCCCAAAAAATCCAGCTAGTAAAGTAAATAAAAATCCAAAAAATGCGATGATAAAATTGTTAAGCCACGAAATTCGAATTTTACGAATGCCATATGCAATCCCAACACCTGCATTATCTAAATTAGACGCAATCCCGATTAAAAAAATTGAAAATAAACCTGCCGTACTCATCGTACAGTCACCCCTTTTCTCACTTTTCGTTGCATATTATGAAAATGTTGAGCAACTGTGCCTGTCTGTTTCATATACTTGTAATAAATGCTCAACATTTTTTCAACGATAGACAATAGAAAAGGAGTGCCTACATTATGCCCAATGGAAATCCAAATGAGCGGCTCGGTAAATTAATAAAGAAACTGTTAAAGGAGCGCGCTCTATCTATGCGCCAACTAGGAACACTTACAAATATTGATCCTGCAACAATTTCAAGAATAATTAATGGCAAACAACAACCGAAGCAAAACCATTTACAAAAATTCGCAAACTGTCTACAAGTTCCACCGCAATTATTACTTGATGAAATGTACCCTAACTCTCCACACATAAATAAGGAAAAAGCAGATATGTACACATCTCTCGATACAATTCAACAAACATTACAATCCTCTAACCTATTCGACTTCGAATACACAACAACTCGTGTAAAACAAGAACTTGAAAATTACGAGCGCTATGCTCAAACTACTGAAGGCGAAAAACGTATTCACGAGAGTTTCAAAAGTAAAATAGAACAAATTGATAGTGCTGGTCCTTTCATTGAGCAATTAACAAATATGTACCAACAATTTTGTACAGAAACCATTTCAACCGAAGAGCGTGCAATTATTGGGGGTGCCTTACTATATTTCATTTTATCAACAGACATTATCCCCGATTATCTTTTTCCAATCGGCTATTTAGATGATGCGATTGCCGTTGAATTAGCTAAAGAGAAATTAATTGAAATAAAACGAAAAACATAGAAAAATAAAGAACTATTTCAGTTGTTTATGTTCAACTCTGAAATAGTTCACTAAAAAAGCGTACAAGTACATACCTGTACAATTTCAATATACTAATCTATTTTTTTGTATGACACCATTCATATATGAACGCTGTTATTACTTTTGTAAATTCAATTAACTGCTCAACTTCAACTTTCTCATTTATTGAATGAGCTTCTTCTAATGTACCTGGTCCGTAAATAACAGCTGGAATGTTAAACTCACTAAACCATCCGCCATCAGTTACCGTTGCTGACATATCTAAAATTGCATTTTTAGATAAAATAGATTCATGTACTGAACTTAGCGTTTTGACAGCAACATGTTCGCTATCTACTTCTAAAGAAGGAAAAATTTCGCCACGATCCACAATCATCGATTCTCCGCCCCACTTAAATTGTGGTGGGTTCTCTCTTAACCATGGATCTGCTGCTGCCACTTTTCCTAAATACTCTTCTATTTCTTCTATTATTTGTTCATGCGTTTCATTTGGATAAAAATGTACGGTTATCCACAATCGGCACTCATCCGCAATAAATGCCGCATGACGTCCTCCTTCAATAACAGCTGGATTAATTGTTGTTGTTCCAGATGGATAGCCTTCATATGTTTTCATGACTGCCCAATGACGCTCTAATTCTTGTAAGCTTTGGACAATCTTCATCATTTTCTCAATCGCACTCGCTCCAAATAGACGTCCTCCAGCATGGATCATTTGTCTACGTGTTGCATCATGAAACGTTTGCGGGCTTTTCACTGTAATCCATCCAGTAATTACGCCGCCCTGCCCTTGCATATGTAAATTACTTGTATCAACTACTACTGCAAAATCAGCATCATAACCACGCTTACAACATTGAAGTGTCCCTGCTTCTCCTACTTCTTCGCCAATTACCGATTGAAAAATTAAATCTCCAGGTAATTCAATCCCCACTTCTTCTAAAAGCTGAATAGCAAATAAGGCTCCAGCTAGTCCACCTTTCATATCTGCCGCGCCTCTCCCAACTAACCAACCATCTTTTATAAACGGCTCAAACGGCTTTGTTTCCCACGGTTCGTCCTTTGATACTTCTGCAACATCTATATGTCCATTAATAATGAGACTTTTATGTGACTCACTTGCTGTCCCCTTTTTCACTCCAACAACATTCGGATCATTTGGATATACATCCCACTTATCAATACTAAAATTTCGTTTTTTTAGAAACTCCGCAACAAATTCTTGCGCCTCATTTGTATTTCTTGCTGGTGGTGCTGGTGTTTCAAAACGAATTAAAGTTTTTGTAAGTTCTAGTAGCTCCTCTTTTCGTAAATCAATCTGTTCTAATAGCTGTGAAACTTCTTGATTCATTGCTAATTCCCCTTTGCATACGTAGTATGTTTCCAAATTTATTTTCACAAAAAAAGAGACTGTTTACAATCTTACAGTCTCCAAATTAATCACTATTATAAACTTTCTAATTCGGTTGTATTTGTCTTTTCAATATGTTCTACTTTACTTCTCTTATTTCTAGTAGCACGATAAAACAGTAAACAAACAATCATAAATGGAATACCACAATATAATGCCATTCTTTGTTCTGGAATAAAAGCCATAGCTACAATTACTGTTAAATTTAATACTAAAGCAAGAATTGGAACAAATGGATACAGTGGTGTTTTAAATTTTAAGTCCTTAATATCCCCGCCTTGCTTCAAATATGTCCTTCTAGCCAATAAATTTGAAAGAGCAATAGATGCCCAAACTAATATTGCTCCGAACCCTGCAATTGAAAGAAGCCATAAATAAACTGTATCTTCCGCATAAATACCTGATAGTAATGAGAGACACCCTACAAACGTACTTACAATCAATGCATAAATAGGAACACCGTTTTTAGATAACTTACCAAAAATCGGGCTAATCATTCCTTGATTAGACATAGACCATAGCATACGGGAAGTTGCATATAATCCTGAATTCGCAACTGATAGTACAGCTGTAATAATAACAAAATTTATAATATCAGCCGCATAAGGAATACCAATTTTATCAAATACAACTACGAATGGACTTTCTATCACTCCTGCTTGCTGCCAAGGAAATAGTCCCGCAAGAATAAAAATAGATAGTACAAAGAAAATAAGTATGCGCCAAACTGTATTATTAATTGCCTTCGGGATAGTTTTCTCTGGATTTTCACTCTCACCAGCTGCAATACCAACTAGTTCTGTTCCTTGGAAGGAAAAATTAACTGCAATCATCGTAATTAAAATGGCTGATAACCCATTTGGGAACAATCCACCATAATCAGTAAAGCTAGAAAACATCGGCGCTGGTTCATTTCCTTTCATATCTAGAAAACCAAACATTGCTGCCCCGCCCAAAATGATAAATGCAATAATTGTAATTACTTTAATACTTGCAAACCAGAATTCAACCTCCGCAAAACTTCTTGAAGATAACGCATTAATAACAAAGAGCAATACGGCAAACACTACGCACCAAATCCATGATGATACATCTGGAAACCAACGTTTCATTAATATACTAACTGCAATTAATTCAATGCCTATCGTAGCCGTCCAGTTTAGCCACGACATCCATCCCACTACATAACCCGCTGCAGGTGAAATATGTTTTGTAGCATATGTTTGATACGATCCTGCATCAGGCATCGCAACCGCTAACTCTCCAAGACAGAGCATCGTTAAATACATAACAAATCCACCGACAAGATACGCTACAATCGCTCCTCCAGGTCCAGCTTCATGAATTGTATAACTGGATCCTAAAAAAAGCCCAGTACCAATAACCCCTCCGAGTGCAATCATAAATATGTGCCGACTTTTCAATTCTCTTTTTAATCCCTGGTTTTGATCCATCATATAAATCCCCCCTTTTCACTTTGCAAACCCATTTAATGTAAGCGTTTTTAAAATTCTTCATAGTAAAAATAATTATTTAAAAGAGCAAAATACATATTACTACTATTAATCACTACCTGTTATTAAAAGGTCATCCCTCACTGTTATTAATAGTTTTTGATCAGCGATAGCTTGTCCTTCTACCACTTCTAATGATTCGATATAACCACTGATTCCCACTTTAATTTCCACCTGCTGCTTATCTATTGTTTCAATTAACGCTAATTTTTCCCACTCATATACGTAAGAACTTTCAGTAACAAATAATTTCTCTACTTTCCCGTAACAAGGACTATACACGCGTTCTATAACCGTCTTCACTTTATAAATTCCTCCCTCTTATTAATTGAAACTGAAACGTTGCATACACTATAAAGATTCATAATCCCCCTACTCTTTAAATTTAGAGATCTTAACTACTATTCATGCAAAATACGTACCAACCTCAATACCTATGTAAAATTAGGATTTCTTACGAAAAAAATCTGCATAACCGCAAAAATTTTCTATCATTTGAAAATTTTTAAGAGAAAATAGCAAAAAAATTTTGCGATTTTATAAGAATTTTAATAAAATTATAAAAAGTCAGTCTTCATAGGGTATAACGAGGAGAAGATAATACATGCATACAGAAGAAATCAATTTTAAAAAGATTATTGAAATGAATGTGCTATACGAAACTTTACTCAATGAACTAGATATTGGGATCCATATTATTAATGAGGAAAGTAAAACGATTATCTATAACCGTAAAATGATGGAAATTGAATCAATGGATCGCTTAGATGTGCTAGATAAAAATCCTTTAGAAGTATTTGCATTTGAGGAAAATAAAAATAGTACTCTTATAGAGGCTTTAAAACTTGGAAAAACAAACAAAAATATAAAACAAACGTATTTTAACAATAAAGGACAAGAGATTACGACGATTAACGATACTTTTCCTATAATAGAAAATGGAAAAATTAAAGGCGCTATTGAAATTTCAAAAGAGATTAGTCATTTAAAACAAACAATGAAAACGAACCTTTCTCGAAAACAAAATACTAAGTTTACCTTTGATCACATAATTGGTGATTCTAGAGCCATTCAATCGGTCATTACAGAAGCAAAGAGAGTAATACGTACGCCATCCTCCATACTTATAATCGGGGAAACAGGGACCGGTAAAGAGCTATTTGCGCAAAGCATCCATAATGAAAGCCAGCGTTCAACAAAACCATTTATTTCGCAAAACTGTGCCGCTATACCAGAAACCTTAATGGAAAGTTTACTATTTGGTACAAATCGAGGTGCTTTTACAGGAGCAATAGATAAACCTGGTTTATTTGAAGAGGCAAATGGGGGAACTTTGTTATTAGATGAAATCAACTCATTAAGCCCAGCACTTCAAGCTAAATTATTGCGTGCTATACAAGAGAAAACAATACGAAGAATTGGGGGGGCGCAAGAAAAAGAAATTGATGTTCGTATTATAGCAACTATTAATGAAGATCCTCTTGAAGCCATAGCACACAATCGATTAAGACAAGACTTATATTACCGATTAAGCGTTGTTACTTTATGTCTTCCACCTTTACGGGAACGAAAAGAAGATATTGCATATCTTGTTCAACACTTTATTGAAAAATACAATATCCAATTTGATCTTAGCGTAAAAGATGTAGATTTAAACGTAAATAACTTCTTCTATAAATACGATTGGCCTGGTAATGTGAGAGAACTAGAACATATAATTGAAGGCTCCATGAACTTAATAGAAGATGAAGATATCATTACAGCGTTCCATATGCCAACGCACTTTCGCGAACTAGCAAAAAAGGAACTGAATATGCAGACTCTGCTAACTAGTCACAATACTGATACGCCACAAACTTTAAAACGTATAATCGAAGAAATGGAAAAGAAATATATCCATCAAATTCTTAAAGAAAATAAAGGTAATATCTCACAAGCCGCAAAATTTTTAGGATTGAGTAGACAAAACTTACAATATCGAATTAAAAAATTGCACTTGCACATATGAAATGAATCTTTCTCCAAGTGTAAAGAAACTGGTAAAATATGTTATAATAAACGTATAATATGCTAGAAAGGGGCAATGTATATGAGTAATGATAAGAAGTTGAAGTTATTACACTACTTAGGTCTTTTCCCTACCATTCTATGTATAATGCTATTCATTGATATGAGCAGCTTTCCTCATGCAAAGCTCTTAGGCACAATTAGCGGCTCCTTTGCAGCTATTATGCTTGCTGCTTTTTGGAATTTGAAGCTACGTATGAAGAAAGAGAAATCTTCTTAATTTCAGAGTGCAAAAAAATCGAGCCTTATCAGCTCGATTTTTTTACTTATTATTAAAATTCAACATTCTCCAAATACAATCCACTCGCCTCAGCAAGACAATTAATTTGATTACGTTGTTTTTCCTCTAAAATGTTTGGAATTGCGTCCGCCTCTAATTGCCCTAATCCAACTTCAATTAATGCTCCAACAATTTTCCGCACCATGTTATGAAGGAATCCGTTACCACTTACTCTAATTTGTACAAATCCTGATTCTTCGGAAACATCAAGTGTATACACTTCTCGAACCATAGATTTTTTCTTAGACTTTGCATTTGAAAAGGCAGTGAAGTCATGTGAACCAACTAAATGTTTCGCAGCTTCTTTCATGCTTTTCACATTTAATTGTTTATTCACGTGCATGCTGTATTTACGCATAAATGGGTTCGTATGCTCTTCATTCCAAATTTTATAAAGATATGTTTTTGCTTTAGAATTGTAACGAGCATGGAAACGATCTGGTACTTCTTCTACACTCGTAATACTAATATCATTTGGTAAATATTGATTTAAATACTTTTTTACTTTATGTTCTACTAACTTCTCATCACTTTGAAAGTTAGCTACTTGATTCAAAGCGTGTACACCAGCATCCGTTCTACTACAGCCGATAATTTCAATTTCTTTTCCGACCATTTCAGATATTATACTTTCGATTTTCCCCTGAATCGTATTGTCATTATTACCAAGACGTTGCCACCCTTTATAACGCGCACCATCATATTGAATCGTCAATTTATAATTGTTCATTATATTCTCCTTACTTCCATTCGCTAAATAAAATATACCCTCACATAGCTCCTGCTTTGTGAGGGACATATCCTTATTGAATGTTACTTTCTAACAAGTTTCACTACATTTTCTACATGCGCAGTATGCGGGAACATATCAACTGGTTGTACATACTCCACTTCATAGCTCTCCATTAATGTTTCCACATCACGTGCTAATGAGGAAGGGTTACAAGACACGTAAACAACTTGTTTCGGTTTCACTTTTAAAATCGTTTCAAGTAATTTATCATCACAACCTGTACGCGGTGGGTCGACAACAATGACATCTGGACGCCAGCCTTCTTTTACCCACTTTGGTAACCATTGTTCCGCTTTACCAGCTTCATACTTTGCATTTGTGAATCCGTGGCGTTTTGCATTTTTCTTTGCATCTTCAATCGCTTCTGGAATTACATCCATACCACGTACTTCCGCTGCATCATTCGCAAGCCAAAGTCCAATCGTACCGACACCACAATACGCATCCACAATCTTCTCGTTTCCTGTTAAAGCAGCTGCTTTTTTCGCTTCATCGTATAAAACAACTGTTTGTTCTGGATTTAATTGGAAGAATGCGCGTGCTGATAATTCAAATGATAAATCACCTAGTGTTTCTTGAATTACTTCTTTTCCAGCTAATTTAAATGTTTTATCACCGAAAATAACAGATGTTTTACGCCAGTTTACGTTTTGCATAATTGATTTAACACTTGGCATTTGTTTTTGCACTTCTGCGATAAATTGATCTTTATTTGGTAATTCTTCTTTTGTTGTAATAAGTGTGACTTGCACTTCCCCTGTTTGAACTGCAGTACGTGTCACAATTGTACGTACTAAACCTTTTTGTTTTTTCTCATTGTAAATAGAAACATTTAATTTTTCTAATATACGTCTTACAACTTTTGTCGCTTCATTCGTTGCTTTATGCTGAATCATGCAATGAGAAATATCAATTAACTGATGTGAGTTTTGCTTATATAACCCTGTAATAACCTTTTCGTCTTTACGCCCCACTTGCAATTGACTTTTATTACGATAATGCCATGGATTTTCCATACCAAGCGTCGGACGAATTTTCTCTTCCAGACTGTTATTCATGTACTTCTCAAATGCTTGTACAACGATATCACGCTTTTGATTTAATTGTTCTTTATAATCTAAATGCTGCAATTGACAGCCACCACACTCCTCATATACTGAACATGGTGCTTTCACACGATGTGGTGAGGATTTACGAACTTTTTTCACTTTCGCTTCAGCGAAGCCACGCTGAATTTTCGTTGCTTCAGCAACAACTTCTTCTCCTGGTAATGCCCCTGGAATGAAAACAACTTGTCTCTTAAAATAACCAACGCCTTCTCCGTTAATCCCAAGACGTTTAATTGTCACAGGAAACGTTTGACCAACTTCCAACTTACTCTCTTGTTGCTTTTGTATCATTATTACACCTCTACTCTATACTTTTCCATAAATATAACGCTGCATAACTGCAATATGGTTCACACTCTTGTTTCACTTTTTCTAAAAATGCATCATCAGGCTTATTATCTAATTGAAATACACCTTGCACTGCGCGCTGAATTCCAATGTCTGCTTTTGGAAACATATTTTTCCGACCAAGCCCAAACATTAAAAAGTTTTGCACTGTCCATGCTCCAATACCCCTTATTGGTAACAATTGTGCCGATACTTCTTCTTCTGTTTCGTTTTGTATCCTTACTAAATCTAATTTACCGCCTACAATATGTTTTGCTAATCCTACTATATATTCGGCTTTTCGCTGACTAAACTTCTGCTCTCCCAATTCTTCTATTGAAATGTTTGCTACTCTTTCTGGTGTTGGGAAAAAGAAAACGCCGTTCTTCTCTGTCCCATATCGTTTTACAAATTGATCTGTTAGCACAGTAGCAAATTTCAAATTTATTTGTTGATGAATAATACAGCGAAGAAGACAAGCGAAATAATCAAATTCTAAAATAATTGGAGTATAAGCATATGTTTCAAATAGTGGACGTAATGATGTGTTTAAAAAATGATTTTGTATATTTTGAAACGGTTCATTCCAGTGAAAAATGGATCTCATTCGTTTCATTACTTTCTCTTGATCTCCTGCCTGACTAGAGATCCAAAACTGTGGATTTTGAACAGTACCAATCCCTTGCAAACGAACAACAATCTGTTCTTCGTCTATAAAAACCGGGACATAAATTACTTTCTCGTCTAATTGAATAACGTTTAACGGGTCGAAAGATAAACGCTTTAGTACTTCCTCAAAATGGTACGGATATTCTAACGTAACATGTTCGCTCCACATACGTTTCCCCATCCTTTTTACACATCATTATAGCATGAGAAAACCGCAAGCATACATGCTTACGGTTGATTGCTTTTTACTAAATCATCTAGGCTTTTAAAATGATACCCTTTCTCGCGCAAATCATCAATGATTTTCGCAAGTGCTTCTGCATTATCTTTTGATATTGCATGAAGTAACAAAACAGATCCTGGATGAATCATAGTCATTACATTATTATGAGCGTATTGCCATCCTCTTTGCTGATCTACTTTCCAATCAAGAAATGCAAGCGACCAAAACACGTTATAATATCCCATGTCTTTCGTAAGCGCTAGCGTTCTTTCACTAAACACGCCTCGTGGAGGGCGTACATATTTCACTTCTTTTTGCCCAGTAACTTTTTTAATCTCTTCCGTTACGCTCGTTAATTCTTCACGAAGTTTTGCATCATTTACTGTTGTAAAATCTGGATGACTCCAAGAATGATTACCAATAATATGTCCTTCATTTTTCATTCTTAATAATAAATCTTTTTGTGTTTTTATATAATGTCCCGTCACAAAGAAAGTTGCTGGTACTTTTTTCTCCTTCAGTACATCTAAAATCTTTCCTGTATATCCATTTTCGTATCCATTATCAAATGTTAAATAAATATCTTTTTTCTTCGTATCTCCTAAATAAAACCCACCATTTTTTTGTAGTAATTCTGTATATAGTTTCCCTGCATCTGGCACCGTTTCATTTTTAGGACGTGGGATTCCCCAGTTATGTGGTGTATTCGTATAAGCAAATGTTGAAACTGGAACAAGTGCCATCATAATTGAAAAAATGAGACCTATATATAACCATTTATATTTCATAAATAGTCTCCTTTCCATATATAATCGTACCTGTAGTTTCTGTTTCCCTGCTTTCTTTCATGCTGAACATGTTTTTCTATATATACCAAAAAAATGCACCTCGAATAATTCGAGATGCACTTCTCTTTACTTAAATACAGGTTCTTTAAAGCTCGCCAATTTTTCAAGTGATGTTTTATCAACATCAGCATGTAGACTTTTACCATGAGAATCCATCGTTACAACTGCTTTAAAACCATCGATACGTAAATGCCACATTGCCTCTGGGATACCGAATTGTAAGAAATCAACATCTTTCACTTCTTTAATACATTCAGCATAATATTGCGCTGCACCACCAATTGCATTTAAGTACACACCACCGTGTTCTTCTAAAGCTGCTAATGTTTTAGCACCCATACCACCTTTACCAATTACAGCACGAATACCGAACTTTTTCATAATATCGCCTTGATATGGCTCTTCACGAATACTTGTCGTTGGACCTGCCGCTTTAATTTGCCAATTATCATTTTCATCTTTCACTACAACTGGACCACAATGATAAATAATTTGTCCCTTTAAATCTACTGGACAATCGTTATCCATTAAATGTTTATGAATCGCATCACGTCCTGTATACATCATGCCGTTAATTGTAACAACATCACCAACACGAAGTTCACGAATTTGCTCTTCTGTAATTGGAGCTTGTAATACGATTTCACGCTGCTCTGCTTGTTCTTGCGCAGCATCTTGCTGAAGTGTATCTTCACCTTCCTGGTACAACCAATCCATAATTTCACCTGTTTCAGGATGAATTGTTACACCAAGACGACGATATGCCCAACAATTATACGCAACAGATACGTAGAAGCTCGCTGGCAAACGATTATATACTCCAACTTTGCAACCTAATAAAGTTGTTTCTCCGCCAAATCCCATCGTACCAATGCCAAGCTTATTCGCATTCTCTAACACGTACTCTTCAAGTTTGTGTAATTCTGGGACTGGATTTACATCATCTAATGTATGGAATAATTGATTTTTTGCTAATTCGTAACCTGATGTGCGGTCTCCCCCGATACCGACGCCGATTACTCCTGCGCTACACCCTTGACCTTGCGCTTGATATACTGCATGAAGAAGGCATTTACGAATTCCTTCTAAATCACGCCCAGCTCGTCCAAGTCCTTCTATTTCACAAGGCAGGCTATATTGAATATTTTTATTCTCACAACCGCCGCCCTTTAAAATTAAACGTGCATCAATGTAATCTTTTTCCCATTGTTCAAACTTAATAACAGGTGTACCTGGTCCTAAATTGTTTCCGCTATTGTCTCCAAAAAGAGAATCAACAGAGTTTGGACGAAGTTTACCATCTTTTGTCGCCCGCTCAAGCGCACTATAGATAGCTTCCTTCAGTTTTAATTGATTCACACCAACTGGTGTATAAATTTTAAACGTTGGCATCCCTGTATCTTGGCAAATTGGCGAGATATTATCATCTGCCATTTTAATGTTATTCGTAATTGTGCCAAGTGCCATCGCCGAACGAGTTCCTGCATTTTCTCGTTCTTTCGCTTGTTGAATTGCGCGACGAACATCTTTCGGTAAGTTCGTTGACGTTTCAACAATTAGTTGATACATGCTTTCTTGAAGCTTTTCCATTGTTACTTCCCCCTCAATTGTGAACGCTACCAAAACGTTATGAAATGAAAATTCCATTGTTATACTCTTCAGCTGTTTATTTATTTCACGCCATTAAAGGTTAAATGAAATTTTTCACAACTTGATTATACCTTTTTTTCTATATTCCTTCTATTATCCGTACAGAAAAAGGCTGCCAATTTTGTAGTGGCAGCCTTTTTAATATATTATTCGTCTTTTTTAAATTGCTCACATTTCAGTTCTAATTCATCTAACATTGCAAGAAGACGATCTACATCCTCTAATTCTACCTCTTCTGGTTCAATCGTATCAATTACTTCAATGAACATATTTAAACGTTCTTTCAAATATACTAGTTGTGAATCTTTACCTTGAATTGCTTTTCCCATGAAGGCACTCTCCTTTTAATTCGAGTTGCTTTTATTATACCGCAAAAATGATTGCTATGGGCATGTAATTTCATCAATTTCGTCACAGTAATTCATTATAATGTAAGCCCTCTCTCTTTTTTCACAAAAAAGTTTCACTTTATAAAAAGCACATATTCTTCTATTATAGAGAATGGACAAATTGTTATTTCAATAGTCAAAGGAGTATTTCATATGACGATATCACAAATAATGAAGCCGATTACTCCTTCTTACGATCCATGGGAAGCGTATATGGACCTTGAAGAGTACGGCAAACTACTATTAACAAACGTTGAGTTTACAACGACGACGTTATGCAATATGCGTTGCGAGCATTGCGCTGTTGGTTACACATTACAGCCGAAAGATCCAAACCCGCTTCCGATGGAGCTTTTATTAAAACGATTAGATGAGATTCCTCATTTACGTTCTTTAAGTATTACAGGCGGAGAACCTATGCTTTCAAAAAAATCCGTCGACAACTATGTAACACCACTCTTAAAATACGCCCATGAACGAGGCGTTCGCACTCAAATCAACTCAAACTTAACTATAGATTTAGCACGTTACGAACAAATTATTCCCTACTTAGATGTATTGCACATTTCACATAATTGGGGAACAATCGATGACTTCGTTGAAGGCGGATTTGCAATGATGGAGCGTAAGCCTACTTATGAACAGCGCGCTAAATTATTTGAAAGAATGATTACAAATAGTAAAGCCCTATCAGAGGCAGGTGTACTCGTATCAGCCGAAACTATGTTAAACAAACGAACTCTACCACATATTGAACATATTCACCGTCAAATCGTTGAAGAAATGGGCTGTAAACGTCATGAAGTTCACCCGATGTATCCGAGTGACTTCGCTAGCACACTTGAAATTTTAACAAAAGAAGAAATTCGAAATGCAGTTGAACATTTATTAGAGATCCGTGATGAAAATGTGTGGATGTTATTCGGAACATTACCTTTCTATGCATGTAGTGATAATGAACACGATTTAGCTACACTAAAGAAATTACATGAAAGTAAAAATGTAACTGTCCGCAATGATCCAGATGGTCGTTCTCGTTTGAACGTAAATATTTTTGATGGAAATATTATCGTGACCGACTTCGGTGATGTCCCGCTTCTAGGTAATGTACAAACAAATACACTACAAGAAGCTTACGACAAATGGTGTGACTCAAAAACAGCAAAATCATTAAGTTGCCATTGTCCTGCCGTGAAATGCCTTGGACCAAATGTTCTTGTAAAAAATAGCTACTATCCAAAAGAAGATTTCTTATCAAAAACATCAAACATTATGTTATAAAGTGAAACTTTAATCAGTGGGGGTTTTGTTCATCCCCCACTGATTATTAGCCCACACCAATCGGGAGTTTACGGGCAGCAGGGCCTCCCACCTAACTTCTTTGCTCCAGCCGAATTTTGAGGTGGGAGTTTTACTGCCCGCAAATAGCGGGATAAATAAAAAACGTCAGCTTATAGGCTGACGTTTTTTATTTCATTGTGCATGCGATGAAGAAACAAATTTAAAAAATAAATGATCATGAATTGGAATAGCGGCTCCGATTCCTTGTGATGTAATATTTTTCACGACAAGCTTTTTTTGATTCCCTTTTAACACAAGGTAGACTTCTCCAAATGTTACTTTTCCTTTTTCATTTACTGCTGGTGTATACGCATATAAATATCCAAGTTGACTTGGACTAATATTATAAACACGCTCATGTCCGGTACCATAACCAATGGTTGTTTTAAATGAAAGTGGCAATTGTACTTTTTCAAGCGCTTTTAGAAGCATCATTTTTTTCACATCTGTAGTATCTTTCATATCTGCTGTTAAATCACCTTCGATTGTCTTTTGGGTTTCTTGCTTATAGCGAAGTGGGTATAAGCGATCCCCTCCGCGATTATCATATACATTTCGATTTACTTGCTTATATTCCCAATTAATCGATGTGTCTATTGACTCATAATTTAATGCCCATTGCCCTAAATAAATTTTCGCTCGGTACCCTACTGCAAGCGGTGCATTCGAAATTGTCGTTTCATTAAACATTCGAATTAAATCTGGGTTTTCAATTTTGATATTTGCTGTTTTCAATAGTTCTTGCGCAAACTTACTTGGCTGTAAACGCGGTAAATCTTGTGCATCATTTGGAAATGTATTATCCTTTGAAATATTTAAAACAGATGAAGGCATTTTTACTTCTACCGTTGTCTTTGCAAAACTACTGTTAGGAAATAATAAAATAAACGAGACCATGGTTGAAAGACATATGCTGTATACTCGTTTCACCTGTCTGGCTCCTTCCTATGTAAAGGTATATAAATTACTGTATTTAGTGTTTTCCCTCTGACGCATTGTTATCCCTATTTTTCATAATAAATAAAAACCAATTCCCATAATGACATACGCAGCTAATAAAGTGCCTCCTTCAAACCAGTTTGTATCCCCATCATTTGAAATAGCAATAGTTAAGAAAACAGCTGTAATCATGGAAACAAGCTCTGGTATTGTAAATACTAACGGCATCTTTTGTGCAAAAAACATCGAAAGAAGTACTAAAACAGGAGCAACAAACATGGCGATTTGTAATGTAGAACCTACTGCAATTTCTACTGCGATATTTACTTTATTTTTATATGCCATAATAATCGCAGATGCATGTTCTGCTGCATTACCAACAATTGCAACGATAATAACCCCTATAAATAACTCTGACCAGCCAAACGACTTTGCGACCGTTTCAAAAGTATGTACGAGTGCCTCTGACACATAAGCAACTGCAAGTGTTGCTATCGCTAAAACGAGTAGCGCTTTACCTTTCGACCACTCAGGCTCCTCCTCATGTACTTCTTCATCGCTCTTATGTTGATATACACCGCGGTGCGTAACTAACTTAAATAGCAATGCAGCAAGGTACATAATGATCATGATAATAGAAACACCAATACTTAATTGATACGTCTTTCCAGCATCCATCTTCATTGAAAAAATCTCTGGAATAACAAAGGCTACGACAACAGCAAATATTAATAAAGCTGAATTATGTCTTGCATCATAAACATTGAAACTTTGTCTTTTATACTTAAGGCCACCTATAAAGAAGGATAACCCTCCTACCAGTAATAAGTTTCCAAGTACAGAACCAGTTAAGGAAGCTAAAACAACTTCTGTTAATCCTGCCTGGAGTGCAAAAATTGAAATGATAAGTTCCACGGCATTACCGAAAGTTGCATTTAATAAACCACCTATCCGAGGCCCAGAAACAATTGCTAAACTTTCTGTCGCCCTCCCCATAAAACCAGCTAATGCAATAATAGTAATGCAGTATACAGCAAACATAATAGTTTGTGGCCAATGAAGTGTTTTTCCGATTACAGAAAGTGGTACACCTATAAGCGCTACTATGAGAAATATTTTATTAAACATGCTTTTCATCCTTCCATCGTATGTATTTCTCCTCGATATTATTATTATTCATCTCCTAACTTGTCCGATTTCATCACAATTACGTTTAAAAAATCGGATTGAAGAAAACAGTATGAAAGATATTTAAATTATCTTGTCCAGACAGAAAAAATTATGAATTATGAAAAGAGGCTAAAAATATGCACTTAAAAGAAAAAATCGCAACTATTATTCAAGGTCAACGCACTGGTGTATTATCTACTGTACGTCACGATAAGCCACATAGCGCCTTTATGATGTTTTTCCACGAAGATTTTGTACTATATGTTGCAACAGATCGAAATTCAAAAAAGATAACAGATATTGAAAAAAACCCCAATGTACATCTACTACTTGGACGTGAAGGAAAGAAATTAGATGAGGATTACATTGAAGTTGAAGGCATAGCTTCCATCGAAGAAGATCAAACATTAAAAAACAAATTTTGGACTAATAGCTTAAAACGCTGGTTACTCGGTGCGGAAGACCCTAATTACGTACTAATAAAAATCAATCCCGATACAATTTATTACATCGATAGTGCTGGTACGACCGAGCCCGAGTTTTTACGACTATAAAATAAAAACAAGCCCCCCTTAGGTGGGCTTGTTTTGTCGAAAGGTTCTTCTGAAAAAAACAATAAAATAGGTGGAACTTTCTAAAGATTCTGTTATATAATAGCAGTAACTTAAATAAACTGTATTAAAACAGATTGAGGGGAGAAATTAAAATTGATGAAAAGAGAAGAACGAAAAAACATGATTGAGTTTATTGAAAAGAAAAAAGGGATTGAACGTGACGAATTATTATTTATGACGGATGATGAAGTAGAGCATATTTATAATGTAACGTACTTTTTATATGAAGAAATAGCAGAGTAGTATAATAAACCCCCACCTTATTAAAAATATAGGGCGGGGGTTTATTTCGTTTTTATACATGAGAATGATTTTCATGTATAATAATGTAAGATTGGAGGAGTTTCACTATGAGTTCATGGCTATTATTCGCACTATTATCAGCAATTGCTGCTGCCCTCGTATCTATTTTCGGAAAGATTGGCTTAGATGGAATCGATGCCAACGTCGCAACAACGGTTCGCTCTATTATTATGGCATTATTTATGGTAGGAGTTATTATTATACAAGGTAAATTTCAAAATATCGGTGATGTCCTCCTAAATAAAAAAGCACTGCTATTTATCACATTAAGTGGAATCGCTGGTGCTTCGTCATGGCTATTTTATTTTCTTGCGTTAAAAACAGGAAAAGTTTCACAAGTAGCACCTATCGATAAATTAAGTGTAGTATTTTCCATTATTCTCGCGATGATTATATTAGGTGAAAAGTTAAACTTTATGACCGGTATTGGTGTAGTCTTTATTACAGCTGGTGTATTATTTATCGCTTTCAGCTAAAAAAACCGCTATTATTAGCGGTTTTTTCTTTTCCTTATGTAAATCCACACAATCAATATTACAATTGCCGAAACTAATAAAATCCATATTCCATAATGATGTAAACTATATTCAACAAAGCGCCACTTCTCTCCCAGTTTCCAACCTAAGCCAATAAAAACACTTATCCAAATTAGTGCACCACCGTAAGCATACAAACAAAATCGCCACAATGTTAAATTTGAAACTCCAGCAAAATATGCTGTTAAATGACGTACTCCCGGTATAAAGTAGCCAATCATTAAAAGAAATGGACCGTATTTTTCAAATAAAATATGTGTTTTTTCAATATGATGTTCCTTAATTCTAACTTTCGGACCATATTTTTTTAAAACAGGGAGCCCAAGTTTTAAACCTAATATGTAACTTAATGTAATGCCCAGCATTGCACCTGCCATTCCACTTAAAAAAGCAGCTGTTCCTGACATAACTCCTTTTGAAATGTTATATCCAATAAAAGTCAATAAAAACTCATCCGGTATAGGTAATCCAACAATCCCGCCAGCTAAAGCTATAATAATTCCAAAATATCCATAATGTGCGATTAACTCGCCAATATGTTGTTCCATTCGGAAGACACATCCTATACACGATCGTTATCCCATATTGTGCCCATTCTATCTTTAAGACAAACATGGTATACATATTCACTATACATTGTTTTTATAATGAACTCTACTTCTATTCCATTCCTTAAATAGAGATTTAATCAGTGGTTTTTTATCCATTCCCACTGATTATTAGCCTGAACCAATCGGGATTTTACGGGCAGCAGGGCTCCCACTTAAATTCCTTGCATTCGCTCAATTTTGGAGTAGGAGTCTTACTGCCTATAAATAGCGAGATAAAAAAATAAAAATTCATAGGCTTATTTTTTTGTTACAATAAAGGGAAGTTACTTTTTGCAACGGTTTAACTCTCAAGAAAAATGATATATCTAGCAAAAACATAGTTTGGTCTATATAATGCAACTTCTACCTATTAGAGTAACATGCACCCTTTTACATACAACATCATTTTTCTAAATTATACAGGGGGAACGAACATGACCATTGAAAAACAATTTATCCAAAAGATTTACTATAAAACATTTTTAACAGAAGACTCTTCCATTCCGGTAGCGGAAGTACTCGGTGAAGCATATATAAATGAATCAAAAAATGAATTCTCCAATATATCTAATATTCGCTTTGCACAAGGTGAAGTTTATTTTCAAACTAACGACTTTGAAGCCGCTATATTCAAATGGGAGAAAGTAAATAATGAACTTGCTCTCTGGGCTATGAAGAATATTGCAGATGCTTATTTCGAATTAGATTTCTTGCCAAAAGCAGAAGAAATTTATACATCTATCCAAACAGAAGATACAACTCTTACAATGGAAGTTTCCCTACAACTTCTTTCCCTTTATATAGAGCAAAATCGTTTAGGACTAGCATTTAAGACGATTAGCGAGGCTGTTGCATTTCAACCAGACTATCCAAATATTACTGCAATCGCTCGATCGTTCTATGAAAAACAAGAAGATTGGAATAATGCTATTGAACTCGCTGTTCAAGAAGGAATTCGAACAAAATCATTACACTGGTTCGATACTTTAATCAATTATGTGAACAGAGGCTTTACTAAAAAAATTAAACCTGAGTATTTCTATGAATCTTTAAAAGCCTTATATACAATTGATCAAGTTCAATTTAAAGAGCTTGTTATCTCACTTTGGAACAGCTATGAAAATGAATTATTCCATCTCCCTTGGATTCAAACAATAAATCACCTATTCTTACATGTTGAAGTAGATGCTCATGACGATTGGAATGAAATTTCTACTCGCTATCAAGAGACGTACTTCGAATTGATTACTGGACAACATTTCATGCACGAATTACAAGGACTTGTACCAGATTTATTAACAAATTGGTTTAGTTTAATGAGAGCGGAAGATTCTTTACTTGTCTCCGCAGCAGTATTAGCATGGAATGAAGTTTCACCGACAACTCTAGAATCATTACTCGTAAAAAGCGCAGGTGCCTTACTTTCAAGTGCATCAGCTCATGCAAATGTTGATATGGCAGACGTATCAGCATTATTTGAAACGATTGCTGTATGGGCTGAGAAGAATGATGTAGATTTAGGTCATCAATTCACACTACTTGTTCGTGAGTTATACGATTTAACTGTTACACAACTTCTAGTAGCAGGCGCTAGCGATTATGATAAATCAGCCTTTATTAACTCTATACTAGGAGAAAATATATTAAATGAGGCTATAACAACTTCAATTACATTTAAAGATGATAGTCAAACTGAAATAACTGAGCTTACAGAACTAGATATACGAAATATACCAAACTTTGACGAACTTCATAACATACTAGCGGTACCTTCTCAGTCAAAACTAGAAAGAAAATGTATTGAAGTTAAATTACCAAGTAGATTTTTACGAAAAAATAAGTTTTCATTCCTTGTCACACCTACTGTGCATGGACAACTTGACAAAAACAGCTCTCACTTTGAATACTTACAGGCAGCAGATAGTCTCATCTATGTCCTAAATTCAGCTTCACCATTACATGATGAAGAACTCGATACATTATTATATATTCGTGAGCAAGTACCAAATTTACAAATTAAATTCGTCTTACAAACAATTGATACGAATACTAGTGAAAATATCACGAACAGCATTAAAAAGAAAATACTCGTACATTTCCCAGAAGCACACTTTTTCCCTTACTCTCCTTCACAAGAGAGTAGTGAACAGCTAGGTAACGTAACAGACTCTATTCTTTCTAACCTTACTAAGCGTAACGTGGAAAAAGAACGCATTGAAAAATTATTATGGTTTATCCAAAAAACAATTGCATACCTTGTAAATGAACGTGTGGAATTAGAAAATACGTTAGTGAAATCCGTTCGCTGGAATAAACATATTTTAGTAAAACTTGATGGTTTTATTAATAATCTTACTGCCATTCAAAAAGATAAAATTCGTTCTATTACAGAATCTTATCTCTTAACGAAAGAAGAGATTACGCAGGATATACATTCTCAAATTCCTGAATTGTTGCAGAGTTGCTCTGACCTCGTTCAAGAAGATAGTGATTTCAAACTGGTCCATGAAGAACTAAATGTAGCAATGAATGAAAGAATTCAAAAACATGTACAGCAAGTGCTTCTTCCTAAATTTACTGGGTCTATTCAAGAATGGATTGAAACTGCTCATAATGAATTCATTCAAGCTCAGGCTTATTTAGATGAAATGAGCGATACCTTTAATAAGCTCTATGAGGAAGAGCGTATTAAACTTCCTTGTGATTTCAAATTACTAGATGACTGGGATAGAGATGTTGCAAGAATGACGAATAGAATTACAGTAGCTAACATCAATATTTTATTACGCTTTACACCGACACAATTTTTCTTAAAGAGTGCAGGGAAATTATTCGGTAATATGCAAAAAAATCAATCTATGCTATCAAATAAATATAAACAATATATTGAAACAGAAGATTATACAGAAGTTGCTCAGATGATTTCAAAACAATTCTTCCTTCAATTTGAAGTATTTGAAGGTGCGCTAGAACGGGATATCATGATGTTCTTTAAAGACCCTCTTAGCATATTGAAACAAACCGTAGAAGCGGCCCAACTTGAAATACAAGAAGATGAGCAAACATTAACAAAGCTAAGAACAAACCCAGAAACTTATCATGATCCTTTAACACTCTTTAAATTGCAATTGTTACAACGAAAATTCATGTTAAATATCGACCAAAATAATGAACATATTGCTTCACAAGCAACAATAAATAAAACACCGACTGTTTAAATAAGAAAAACCAAGCAACTAATTCGCTTGGTTTTTCTTATTTTTAATCTACAATTTTCACATGTTCAAATGGATAATATATCGCCATGAACTTTCCTAATACTTCTGTTCTATCAATGAGCCCTAAGCCGTTCCTACTATCCCTACTAACTAAACGATTATCTCCCATCACAAAAATTTTATTTTTAGGAATTGTAATCGGTCCAAAATCTTCAGTTAAATTGATAAGTAATTTTTCTGCCTGTTTTTTATTATTCTTTAAATATTCTTCATTTTTCACTTGATGATTAACATATAATTGATCATTCTTCATCTCAATTACATCTCCTGGTAATCCAATAACTCTCTTCACATAGAAATTATCTGTCTTCACGACAATAATATCCTCTCTCTCATAACTTTCAAATCTCTTTGCAAGTTTATTAATTATTACTTTATCTCCATCTTGTAACGTCGGCCTCATCGATGCTCCTTTTACAGTCGTAGGGAAAAACAAAAAGATTTTTGCCAAAAACACTAATAAACATGCAATTGCAATTATTTCAAAGAATTCACGCAAACGTTTTTTCTTTTGCATCATTCCACCATCTCATCATCTTTTTATTTTTATTATAAGTACTCCGACTGGTTAATTTCCACAAAATTCTGAATTATAACATTAGAATATTACAAATATAAAAATAATAATCCCTATAAATTCACTATTTTTATATACTATGTTTTCCATCTATCAAACAGGACTTTTCCTATGAAATTTATGCTTAGAAAGTATAAGATACTGCACAAATTAAACAAACAAATATAATAGCATAGCAATAAAAAAGATACTCTCAAAATAGTCTATCAACTATTTTTGAGAGTATCTTTTTATAATCCTACATATACAATACACATCTGCGCTGCGACATATGTAAACCAAATCCAAAGCGGTTCATACTTCAGTTTGCGCCCTCCGATATCTGTCACGCCGATAATAAAATCAGAAATCACAAACAGTAAACCACCAAGTGCTGGTATCCACCATATTCCTATATTCTCGTAATATAAGGCGAATGCAAAACATGCCATTCCTCCAACCCACAAACCGTAAATTAGAGCGCCTATTGTAAAAAGTTTGTCTTGTTTTTCATTTCGAATAAAGAAAAACCACCCTATAATTAGAAAGAGTCCGTATACGAATAAACCGATCCAAAAACCATTCCATGAAATACCTGTTTGTAAAAATGCTTTCACATAGAAACAATGTGCAAGAGCGAAAGTAACCATTCCTCCAATTAATCGATGACCAATTGGAATTAATCCTGCCATAAATAAATCCCCTACAGTTGATAAAGTCATACCGAGTGCAACCCACGTACTGTACTCAGCCGATGGATCTTGTAACCATATCCAAATTGCACTTCCTGTTAAAGAAAAACTAAGAATAAGACGAACTGCTAAAGGTAACGGCATATTATTTCTCGTTCTCTTCGTCTGTCCTATTGCATAAATTGCTCCCATTAAAAAAAGAATAATTTGCCCGACTAACACAATGTAAAGTACATTCATAATATGTTCTCCTCAATAAATGCTTTATTCTATCTTTTTTCGTTACATATATCACGTTCTCCTTTTTCTATGTAAAAAAAGAAGAACAATACTGTTCTTCCATTTTAATCGTTTTTCTGTTCTCTATGCTACTTGTTTTTCTTGCTCAACTTTCTTTTTAACCGGGTTACGATTTACTACAATAATTCCCGCTGCGACACATGCTAAACCAAATAGTACAAAGGAATGGATTGCTTCCCCTAAAATTAGACTTGATAGTAGCACACCAAACACTGGTATAAAGAACATATACATCGAGACTTTCCCTACTTTGTTATACTTCATAATTGTATTCCATATACAGAATCCGGCCGCTGATAAGAACGATAAATATATGAGCATAAGTATTGCATGTAGATTAAATGTGAATGGCATCATTCCAACTTGAAATGCACCTATACATAGTAACCCAATTGATCCGAAAATCATCTGATATGCTGTCATATACCCAATATCTAATGTTTTACTACCTTCTTTCGCTAATATGTTTCCATACGAATACATCATGGCTGCCCCAAGAAGTAATAAGCTACCTATTCCAAAATGAAATGATAAACTTCCATCACTCGGTACATTCACTAAAATCACACCGCAAAAACCGATAGCTACTCCAATTATTTTTCGCCTATTTAGAGCATCATCTTTATATAAAAAGTGTGCGAGTAAAATTTGAAAGAATGATGATGTTCCTGAAATAATCGCTCCTTCAATTCCTGAGCTGTAACTCATTCCAATATAAAAACATATATATTGAAGAAAAGTTTGAAACAAGCCAATTTGAACTAACTGCTTTCCTGTTCCTTTTTTGAACTTCATATCTTTTCCTAACGCTTTAAAAAATAATAAGAGCATTACACCAGATAAGAAAAAGCGATAGCCAGCAAATAATATTTGTTCCCCGACTTCTTGCGGCTGAATTCCAAGTTCAGCATAGCTTAATTTAATAAAGGGAAATGCGCTTCCCCATAAAAATGTTGCTACTATTGCAGCAATAAACACGCCAATCGGATGGGTAAAAAATTTCTCTGTCTTCAACTTGATGTCTTCCTTTCCGACCTTTTTATGAACAATATTCATATATACCAAAGGAAATGCGAAAACACAAGTTTTCAGTTTATCCCGCTATTCGCCGGGCAGTAAAACTCCCACCTCCAAATTCGGCTGGGGCAAAGAAGTTAGGTGGGAGCCCTGTTGCCCGTAAAATCCCGATTGGCGAGGGCTAATAATCAGCGTGGGATGAACAAAACCACCACTAATTAAAGTTTCACTTTATACTAAAACAAAAACATATCATCTAAGAAAAACATATGCTATACTATAGAATAATTACAACATAATAACTATTAAAATCAGATTCAACAGAAATGCTGCTATCCATTATGGATGGCAGCTTTCGTCGTTTTATAGGGGTTTCGATTTTGATTCTTTTTCTCAATAAGAATTCGGAAGGAGCGAGTATTAATGAACGCAGAAGTAAAAACATTACAAGCACAAAAAGATATTTCTAATCCCTCTTTATGGGATACATTAAAGAAACATTATGAACTTATATTTGCAATCGCATCTGGTATTTTTATTTTAGCTGGTTGGTTATTCACAAAAAATGATGTAATAAGTGCAGGTATTACTTTATATATCCTTGCTTATGTAATTGGAGGATTTGCAAAAGCGAAAGAAGGTATTGAAGACACAATTGAAGAGAAAGAGCTAAATGTTGAAATGCTCATGATTTTTGCAGCTATCGGTGCCGCAGTTATTGGTTACTGGGCAGAGGGTGCTATTTTAATCTTCATCTTTGCATTAAGCGGAGCAATGGAATCTTATACATTAAGTAAAAGCCAAAAAGAAATTTCAGCACTTCTTGATCTACAACCTGAAGAAGCATTACGTATTTCAAACGGAATTGAGGAACGTGTTCCAGTTGAACAATTACAAATTAACGATATTATTTTAATTAAGCCAGGTGAGCGAGTTCCTGCTGATGGCACAATTCATACTGGTGAAACAAATATTGATGAAGCTGCTATTACAGGAGAACCCATTCCGAATGAGAAAAAATTCGGCGATGAAGTATTTGCCGGCACTGTAAATTTACGTGGTGCTATTGAAGTTAAAATTACGAAGCCGAGCGATCAAACATTATTCCAAAAGATTATTCGTCTCGTTCAAAGTGCACAAAGCGAAAAATCCCCATCACAACTATTCATCGAAAAATTTGAAGGAACATACGTAAAAGGTGTACTACTTGTTGTTGCTCTTATGATGTTTGTTCCTCATTTCTTACTTGATTGGAGTTGGAATGAAACGTTTTATCGCGCGATGATTTTACTTGTAGTCGCTTCTCCTTGTGCGCTAGTTGCAGCCATTACACCGGCAACTTTATCAGCAATTTCAAACGGAGCGAGAAACGGTATTCTCTTTAAAGGTGGTATTCATTTAGAACGTCTAGCTTCAGTAAAGGCGATTGCCTTTGATAAAACAGGAACATTAACACAAGGAAAACCTACTGTAACAGATGTATATGTTCGAGAAGGCATAGCAGAAAGTGAAGTACTTTCTATTACAGCAGCGATTGAAAGTCACTCTACACATCCTTTAGCAGAAGCGATTGTTAAATATGCAAAACATGCTTACGACATTACGATAAAAAAACCAGAAAACGTTGAAGATGTAACTGGTTTTGGATTAAAAGGAATATTAGAAAACAAATCTTATAAAATTGGTAAAGCTGATTTTATTGGAGAAGAAACAAAGACATTTCATAATGGCATTTCTGCTTCACTTGAAAAAGAGGGGAAAACTGTCGTTTATATTAGTGATGAGGATGGTATTCTTGGACTGATCGCTTTAAAAGATACCCTTCGCCAAGAAACGATAGCGGCTATTCGTGATTTGCAAAGCATTGGTGTCGAAGCAATCATGATTACTGGTGATAATGAAGAAACAGCAAAAGCAATTGCCAATGAAAGTAATATAAAAGAATATTACGCATCATGTTTACCGGAAACAAAAGTTGAAACGATAAAGCAGTTAAAAGAAAAGTACGGCATAGTCGCCATGGTTGGAGATGGTATAAACGATGCACCTGCACTCGCTACTTCTAGTATTGGTGTTGCAATGGGTGAAGGAACAGACGTAGCATTAGAGACTGCAGACGTTGTTCTTATGAAAAACGAATTATCTCGTCTCTCTCAAGCAATCCGTTTATCAAAACGAATGAACCGTATTGTGAAGCAAAACGTTATCTTCTCTTTAGCTGTTATTGCAATGCTGATTTGTTCTAATTTCTTGCAGTTTTTAGCTCTTCCATTCGGTGTTATTGGACATGAAGGAAGTACCATTCTTGTAATCTTGAATGGCTTACGATTATTAAAAGGAAATAAGTAACGGGTCCCTGATAAAGGACCCGTTTTTTTTAATGGTAGCTATTGTGACCGTTCGCACTACTGCTCGTTTTATGCTTTGGATGCGAACTGCTCTTTTGTTTATTATTACTTTTATTATTGTGGTTCTTTTTATTATTACTCATGAAATATCCCCCCTGTTCCCTTTTATTATGGAACAAGAGCTCATTTTTCATTACGGGAATTATTGTCACCCGTTCTATAATGATGGAGTAAACCATTAATTTCACCGCCAAGTAAAATTACCCACGCAGTTAAGTAAAACCATAACATTAAAATAATGATACCACCGAGACCACCATATGTATTAGCGTAATTTGCAAATTTATCTACATAATAGGCAAATGAGTACGATACCACAATCCATCCTACAGTAGCAAATATTGCTCCCGATATGACTTCTCTTCGCTTTAATTTCCGATCAGGCGCAAATGTATATAAAAAGCTAAACAAAGCGATTAAGACAAAGAAACTTGCTACTAAACGCGTAATACTCCAAACATAAGAAAAACTATCCGATAAACCAATTGCTTTAAACACGGCTGCCCCAATCACTTGTCCAAATACTGGGACGATTAGTGCAAACACAATCATAAAAATTATCGCTAACGTGAACACGATAGATAAAGCTCTTGTTTTAATAAAGGAACGGGTTTCTGTTACATCATAAGCGCGGTTAAAAGCGTTCATAACCGCATTCACCCCGTTTGAAGCAAACCATAACATCGATAGTAAACCGAATGATAATAAACCACCATTTTGTTCGTTTACAACTTTATCTACGTTTACTTCAATTAAGTTCATCGCATCTTCTGGTACGTACGGTTCTAATAAATTGAGCACACTTTCTGTTTGAAGGTCAATAAAGCCAAGAAGCGTAATTAAGAAAACAAGCCCAGGGAAAATCGCAAGCAAGAAGAAATAAGCGAGCTGTGCTGCTAAGCCCGCTACATCATCGCGCATCGTCCGGTCATATAAATCTTTCCCAAACGAAAAGGTGCGATTTCTTTTTGCTTTTTCTAGAAATTTCCTCATATTTTTTAGACGCTTTTCTTCTCTTCTTTATTTTGCTTTAGCTCAATGTATGCTTCAGTTTTTTTTTCCTCTGCATTTGAGTCCTTCATAAATAATTCACGCGCTTCTTTCATACCACCATCTTCAGCTACTACTGGCTCTTCTTCTGCTTTAAGCTCATCTACCTTTGGAGATACAGCTTCAATTTCAATCGTTTCCGGCTTTTCTACTGGCACAACTTTTCTCTTACTAAAAATTTCTTTCGTCTCTTTTAACGTTTCTACAACAGACGGCGTCAATTTTTTGATTTCTGCTACTTTCGCTTTTACTACATTGAAATCAGCAAGTTCGCGTCCTTTATCTGTAACAGTTTGCACTTTTTCTTTTATCTTCGAATTTTCACCAATTTCAATCATCTTTGTTTTTGCTTTTTCTGCCGTGTTTTTTACTTTTTCACGGTTTTCTTTCTTTAACATAGATACAGCTACACCTGCAGCTACACCAATCGCAATGTTTCGAGCAATATTATTTTTCTTTGCCATATTCCTTCACCCTTTCATTTCTTATATTAGAAAGTATTACTTTCTAAGCTTCCTCATATTCCTTGTTCATTTCGAATGAAAGCTACTAGCTTTGCACACCCTTCTGTTACAAGGTCATACACTTCTTGGAAGTTCCCTGTAAAGTAAGGGTCAGGAACGTCTGTCCAGCCACCGTCTGGAACAAAATCGGACAGTCTACCAATATAGCCTTCAGTTTTACCAAAACTTTTTAAATCCGCTATATTCTTGTTGTCCATGGCAATAATATAATCAAACTTTGTTAAGTCTTCTTTTTCTACTTGCCGTGCTTTAATTCCTTCAAAAGAGACTTCATTTTCTTTTAAAATTTTTTTTGTTCCTTTATGTGGCGGATGACCAATATGCCAATCTCCAGTTCCTGCAGAATCAATGACAATTTTCTCTTCGAGTCCCTCTTTTACGACAAGATCCCGAAAAATTGCTTCTGCCATTGGAGAACGACAAATGTTCCCAAGACAAACAAACAATACTCGGACCATATTTTTGTTTCTTCCCTTCTTGGTGCATTTCTTACTATATACTTATATAGTATAAACAACCAATTATTAATTATAAAGGAAATCCCTACTAATTTAATAGGATTGAAAAGTTTCATTAACGAAAATGATAAAAAAATGTTAAGATAACCTTATGTTATTTTAAAGGGGGACACTTCGGTGGATTTATCCGTAAAATCAGAAGCAAACGTTGAATATATGGTAGAAGCTATTAAAGAAAAATTACGCATGGTTAATGCTGGAGCAATGAGAGCTGCTAGTTTTAACGAAGAAATGTACGAGGACTTACGTGACATTTATGAGCACGTTATGAAACGTGAAACATTCAGTATTAGTGAAATGCAAGCTATTACTGAGGAATTAGGTACATTAATTAAAAAATAACAAAGAGCCTCACGTATTCGAGGCTCTTTTAATTTCAACAAATTCATGACAACTCTTCTCTTTTCCTCCTCTCATTCTAAATTACTGTACAATGAAAGTAGAACCTCACCTTAGATTTTTTCCCCATACATACTACTCTAAAAAAATTGAAACACTACCATTGCTAACTGTTTTTACTGGAGGTGCTTACTTATGAGCAATTGGTACAGTAAGACGAAAAATCAAACATTAATCGACCTAGAAACAAATGAACAACACGGTTTAACAGATAAAATCGTAAATGAACGTTTAAAGCAATATGGTTATAATGAATTAGCTACCAAACAAAAACGTACTTTATGGCAGCGCGTTTTCGCCCAAATTAATGACGTCCTCGTATATGTCCTTATTATCGCGTCCCTTATTTCCGCCTTTGTAGGTGAATGGGCTGATGCAAGTATTATCGCGCTCGTTGTAGTTTTAAATGCTGTTATCGGTGTAATCCAAGAATCGAAAGCGGAACAGGCTTTAGAAGCATTGAAAAAGATGGCAACACCTAAAGCTATCGTAAAGCGAGATGGTGAACTAAAAGAGATTCCATCTGAGCACGTCGTTCCAGGTGATATCGTTATGCTTGATGCTGGGCGGTATATCCCCTGCGATTTACGACTTATCGAAACTGCGAATTTAAAAATTGAAGAATCTGCTCTAACTGGTGAATCTGTCCCTGTCGATAAAGATGCAGTCTACCACCCTTCCATGCAAAATGATGAGCAAGTACCATTAGGTGATCAAAAAAACATGGCCTTTATGTCGACGTTAGTAACATACGGACGTGGCATCGGTGTTGCTGTTGAAACTGGGATGCATTCACAAATTGGCAAGATCGCTACCCTTTTACATGAAGCAGACGATGATATGACACCACTTCAAAAAAGCTTAGCACAAGTAGGAAAATATTTAGGATTTGTCGCTGTAGCTATTTGCACTACTATGTTTCTCATCGGTTTTTTACAGGGCCGGGATACGTTAGAAATGTTTATGACCGCAATTAGTTTAGCTGTTGCAGCCATTCCAGAAGGCTTACCAGCTATCGTTTCCATCGTTCTTGCAATTGGTGTTCAGCGTATGATTAAACAAAACGTTATCATTCGTAAACTACCCGCTGTTGAAGCTCTCGGTTCTGTCACAATTATTTGTTCAGATAAAACAGGTACATTAACTCAAAATAAAATGACCGTTACTCACTTTTATAGTGATCGCACATACGACCAGCTAGAAAATTTGAATGTAAATAATGATGCACACCGTCTATTATTAGAAAATATGGTTTTATGCAACGATGCCTCTTACGGTGCCGACTCACAAACAGGGGATCCTACAGAAATTGCCCTTCTTGTTGCCGGAAGCTCTTTTAACATTCAAAAAGATCATTTAGAAAATAAACATGAACGTGTTAACGAATTGCCTTTCGATTCTGATCGTAAAATGATGTCAACTGTACATACGTACGATGAAGGCTACTATAGCATGACGAAAGGTGCTATTGATAAACTTTTACCTCACTGTACCCATATCTTTATAAATAATAAACTTGAGGTCTTAACAGATTCTGATAAAAATCAAATATTAGAAGCTGCCGAGTCAATGTCGCAAGAAGCCTTAAGAGTACTTTCATTCGCATATAAACGATACGATTTAAACGATATGGATATAAATCATCTCGAAGAAAATCTCATCTTTATCGGTCTTGTCGGTATGATTGATCCACCACGTACAGAAGTAAAAGATTCAATTACAGAATGTAAAAAGGCTGGTATTCGCACAGTTATGATTACGGGTGATCATAAGGATACCGCCTTTGCAATTGCCAAAGAACTTGGCATTGCTGAAGAAATATCTGAAATCATGATTGGAACTGAATTAGATAACATTCCAGATACAGAACTAGCAAGTAAAATTAATCACTTAAATGTATTCGCTAGGGTCTCTCCAGAACATAAAGTGAAGATTATAAAAGCATTACGTGCTAAAGGAAATATCGTTTCCATGACTGGTGACGGTGTAAATGATGCTCCATCTTTAAAACAAGCAGATGTTGGAGTAGCAATGGGAATTACAGGAACAGATGTCGCAAAAGGCGCAGCAGATGTAGTTTTAACAGATGATAACTTCTCATCTATTGTGAAAGCTGTTGAAGAAGGAAGAAATATTTATCGTAATATTAAAAAGTCTATTCTCTTCCTACTTTCTTGTAACTTCGGCGAAATTATAGCTCTCTTTTTAGCTATTTTACTCGGCTGGGCAACACCACTACGCCCTATTCACATTTTGTGGGTAAATTTAATTACAGATACACTGCCTGCATTATCACTCGGTGTTGATCCTGAAGATTCAGATGTGATGAAGGAAAAACCACGACATGCGAAAGAAAGCTTATTTAGCGGCAGCGTTCCTTTTCTTATTTTCAATGGGGTTGTAATTGGACTTCTTACTTTAACAGCCTTTATCGTTGGGGCAAAGCTCTATACAGGAGATACAAATTTATTTCCTCTCTTCCCAGAGCAAATTGATGAAGACGCGCTATTACACGCTCAAACGATGGCATTTGTCGTTCTTAGTTTCTCTCAACTCGTTCATTCATTTAACTTACGTTCAAGAACAAAATCAATTTTTTCAATTGGGATATTTACAAATAAATATTTAGTCTTCTCACTTCTAATCGGTGTTCTTATGCAAGTGTGTATTATCTCCATCCCACCTCTTGCCAATATATTCGGTGTGCATGCATTAACAATGCGAGATTGGGGATTTGTTCTCTTGTTAAGTATCATTCCGCTTGTTGTGAATGAAATCATTAAATTATTTAAGAGAAAATAAAAGGCAATGAGGAATATTCCTCATTGCCTTTTTGTTTATCCCGCTATTTGCCGTGCAGTAAGACTCCCACCTCAAAATTCGGCTGGAGCAAAGAAGTTAGGCGGGAGATGAACATCTCCCACTGATTAAAGTTTCACTTTATCCTTGTAATTCTTTTTTGATATTCTCTGTTAATGTAGCCATACGCTTGCGACTTTCTTCACGCTCACGTTTATTTTGCTCTTCAATTTGTTGTGTTTCTTGCATACCTCTTGAAATAATGTTCCAAGTTTCCTCAAGTGTTTCCATCTTAATACTAGAAGAACCTGATAATCTCGCTACTTCCACACTTTGAGTTGCGATATTTTGTGCATTTTTCTTAAGTAATTCATTTGTACGGCGATCAAGTTCAGCCATAGAGTCCGCAACAAGCTTTTGACGTTTCGCATTTACCGCTTGAATGATACCATTTTTAAAGATAGGAATCGTTGTAATAAATGCCGTATTGATTTTACCGATTAATTTATTGTTACCGCGTTGAATCATACGAATTTGTGGTGCTGTTAATAGAGCAACCATACGAGCTTTTTCTAAATCATCAATACGTTGTTCTAAAATTTCAACAGAGTTTTTAAGCGATTCTAATTCAATACCCGCCAACTGATCATTATTACGTATGCGCTCTTCGTACATCGGAACTAACTCTGTATTTAAACGCTCTAATAACATTTCCCCTGCTACTACGTATTTTTCTAAGTCTAAATAATACTTTAAGTTTTGCTCATATAAACCATCTAACGTACCAATTGATTTTTTCATTTCATCTTGATACTTCGTAATTTCTACGTATACTTTATCCATTTCGCGACCCATCGTCTGATACTTACTAAAGATTTGTTCAATCATTTTATCTGCTTTTTTGAACATACGTGAGAAGAAACCACTTTTCTCTTCCGCAAAGTCTTTACTATCAAATCTGTCCATAATTTTACCGAGCTGTTTTAATAATTCACCAGAGTCTTCTATTTTTGATAAAGACATTGTATGTAAAATTTGATCAGCGAAACGTGAAATCTCCATAGAAGGCTCTTTTCCAAGCTCGATTAATTCTAATTGGTCTTTAATGTCTACTGTATTATAAATACGTTGCACTTCAGCATCTTGCCTAAGTTGTAAGCGAACATCTTGTGCGGTTTGCTCATTCAATTCTGTTTTCGAATCTAGTACGACTGGGTTATTCATATGGTATTCTCCCTTTCCTTATAAAAATGGACGAAATAGTCCTTTTATTGTTTGTGATAAATTTTTATAGGCTGATGAACCATGAAATTCAAGATCGAAATTAACTTCTTCAAGCCAATGTGAATCAAATGCTCCTGATTCAATATACGGTTCAATATCGTTTCTCCCCGTTGGATTAAAATGAAATACATCTACTCCAATTTGATTTAAAAATAGTAATAACACAGCATCAGAACGACTTAATTCTCCGCTCTTCTCATTATTAAATATAACAATTTTCGGTACTTCTTGCGAATAATCAAATTTCTCAAGCTGCTCTAAAATGTTCGGTGGTATTTGAGAGAGTTGTGCGAAAACATAAAGTGCTACATCTTGTTTCGTCTCTTTCGCAATTGGTTTACACATTTCACTTTCACACGTATGGATGATTGCTTCTGCAATACCATGTTGTAATCCTTCTGGTAAACGCTTATGTGGCCACCAATGGCTGTTCATAATTAAATCCGGATGTAACTTCCCTGCGCGGTCCAATGCATCTCGATAATGATATTGGAAATTCGCTTTTTGTTCTTTCGTAAACGGGAATGTATTAATCAAGAAACTGTTATCAAATGATGTAACAGCCTTTAATCGCTGAAAATATTCTTTATCATTCTTTGAAACACCTGATATTTTTGCAAATAAAGAAGGAATATAAATATGCTTATTTTCAACAAAGAATGTTGGACGTACAAATGCCTTTTCTTTCGTAATTAAAAAGAGTTCATCGTACGTTGTTTTGAGCGTACGGGCTACAGGTGTATACGAACGGAATTGCCACGGTTTGTATAATAATGAATTATCGTGGTGAAGTACTTGCTCGATTTCTTTTGAAGCTTGATAAGCTACTGTTGCGACGCGTTCACGACGCCGATCAGGAAATGGTTCCAATGAAATACGTCCTGAATGAGATACGACAAAGGTCTTTCCTTCCTCATCTACACTCTCAAATCCATCTTTTCCTTCTGGGTGATAATAAAGCACATCACAGCCGAGCATAATAAGAAAGTATAAGAAATATATACGACTCTCCGTCGCATCACCGTACCAAACGATACGTGGCATTTGTTTCTTATAATTAATCGTAGAGAACCACTTCGCTACGTAATTTTCACTTAATTTAATCATATCGATTAAGAAACGCCGGAATCCTTCTGTTTTTAAAGATTGATTATGTTGTTTCTCATACAATTTCAATACAGAAATAAACGTCGTATGTATATAATGCTGTAAATCAGGATTGTCTACTTGCGGTAATAGTTGTTTTCCAGACAAATGTGCTACAAGCCTATTTACTGTAAGTCCATTCGGCGCTTCTTGATGTAATGTAAAAACCTCTTGAATATGGCGCAGTTTTTCGGGATCAATCACCTTATTTAAATTTTGTTCATGCAAAACCTCGATCCCTTTTGCTTCACTATAATCAAATAGTTCATTGAAATATTCATCTACATCATTCGGAACACCAAGAATGCGACTTGCTATATAACTAAATTTCATCTCATTCACTGTCAGTTCATATTGTGGGCGTTTTTCTAAAAGCGCTTCAAATTGCTTTAAATCTGATTCATCTTTTAATGCACATGGTTGAAGTGTAAAACGTGAAAACACAACAGTTCACCTCCAAAAACATTTACGTTTTTTATAAAGTCTCTCTTCTATTATAAACTATTTTTAGTTATAAAAAATGGGCGCTCGCATAACGAGCAAACCCATTTCAATTATTTATGTTCATTTTTAGTAGCTGCAACTTCTTCTTTAGCTTGTCCAGAATTCTTCATGTAGTGAAGTATAAATGTTGCTCCAAACGCTATAACTAAAATAATAAAGAACAGCATATGACTTACTTCAATATGAACGACAGACAGTAGCATTTTTGCTGCAATAATTAAGATTAAAATATATGCTGTCGTTTCAAGTTCTGGAATACGCTCTAACAATTTTAAGAATACGCCAGCGATACCGCGCATCATTAAAATACCGAGCATTCCACCTAATAGTAAAATCCAAACTTCATTCGATACACCAAATGCAGCAAGTACACTATCTACAGAGAACGCAATATCCATTAACTCAACCATCGCAACCGTTCCCCAGAAGACACCAAACATTCTGAAGAGAATACTATTTTGGTTCATACCATGAGCTTCCTCTTCTTCTGCATTACCTTTTCGTTTATCAATGAAGTATTTAATTGATAGCCAAGCTAAGTAAAGTGCACCTAACACTTTTACCCATGCTAATTTAATTAAGAACATTCCGATTCCAATTGCAATAAAACGAAATACATAAGCTCCAATAAGTCCATAGAATAATGCTTTTTTTCGTTTTTCTTCTGGAAGATGTTTTACCATTACCGCTAACACAAGTGCATTGTCAGCAGATAATAACCCTTCAAGTACAACAAGTGTACCTATTAACCCCCAAGATACTGGATCTTGTAACACTTTAATCCACATGTCCAAGTCGAAAAACTGAGCATACGTATCAAGGATTCCTTGCAAAATACTCATCTTACCTTTATCCCCTATTCTTTGCTAGATTTATAGAAAGGTCAAAAAAAGGAAACGAATACCGTTTCCCTTCTTATGCATCCAAGCCATACGCTCTTACAAGCGCACCTAATCCACCTTGGAATCCACTTCCTACTGCACTAAACTTCCACTGTCCATTATGACGATATAATTCACAAAAGACAACTGCTGTTTCAATGGAGAAATCTTCCCCTAAATCAAAACGAAGAACTTCTTCGTTTGTTTCTTCATTTGCTAAACGAACGAATGCATTTGCAACCTGTCCAAAGTTTTGATTACGGCCTTCACCATCATAAATTGTAACTGTAATAGCAATTTTATGAACATCTGCTGGAACCTTTTTCAAATCGACAACAAGTTGCTCATCATCACCGTCACCTGCACCTGTACGGTTATCTCCTGTATGTAAAACTGATTCACAAGGAGACTGTAAATTATTATAGAAAATAAAATCAGTTTCCTTCGTACATTTCCCGTTCGCATCTAATAAAAAGGCAGATGCATCTAAATCGAAATCAGATCCACCATCATAAGATTTAATATCCCATCCAAGACCAATTACTGCTCTTGATAAACCTGGGCTTGTTTTAGCTAAATCAATTTTCTGTCCTTTTTGCAATTGAATAACCATATATATTCACCTCTATATTTTAATTTTTAAAAATATATCCATCAGTAATTACGCGTTTCACTGATGGATATATAAATCTATTACTCTACATCTAAACCAAAGTTATTACATAGAGAACCTAATCCACCTTGGAATCCACTTCCGATTGCATTGAATTTCCATTCACCTGCGTGACGGTATAATTCGCTCACTACTACAGCTGTTTCAATAGAGAAATCTTCTCCTAAATCGTAACGAATTAATTCTGCATTCTTTTCTTCATCCATAATACGTACGAAAGAATTAGAAACTTGTCCGAAGTTTTGGCTGCGGCCTTCTCCATCATAAATTGTAATTGTGAAACAAATACGCTCAATGTTAGCAGGAACATTTTTTAAGTCTATTTTAATTGTTTCATCGTCGCCTTCACCTTCACCTGTACGGTTATCTCCTAAATGCTCTACAGCACCATTCGCACCTTTTGGATTATTATAGAAGACGAAATCCTCTGCACCTGAAACTTTACCGTTAGCACCTACTAAGAAGATACTAACATCTAAATCGAAATCATTTTGTCCGTCATAACGATTCGTATCCCAACCAAGTCCTACAAGAACTTTCGAAAGACCTGGATTTGTTTTTGTTAAGTCTACCTTTTGTCCTTTTTTCAATGAAATAGATGCCATATTATACTATTCCTCCTTGGTTTATTTTATTGGTAACGTGATACAATCTCACTTAAGTTTTTATCTTGTGTTCCTTCTCCCACTGCTGAAAACTTCCATTCGTTTCCGTGTCGGTACATTTCACCTGCAATTAAAGTCATTTTGCCAGCATAATTATCTGACAAGTTATAACGCGCTAATTCTTCACCTGTTTGTGGGTTTTGAATACGAATATATGCATTGCGAATCATCCCAAAGTCTTGACGACGATTTACACAGTCATAAATATTTACAACGAATACTAAACGATTAATACGGCTCGGAACTTTATGTAATTCTACGAAAATTGTTTCGTCGTCACCAGCGCCTTCACCTGTTAAATTATCTCCTGAATGAATAATACTACCACAAGTAGAAAGTTTGTTGCCGAAGTAAACTAGATCATTTTTGTTTAAAAAACGATCCCCTTCTAACATAACGACAGATGCATCACAATCTACACTTGGTTTACTTCCAAATAAAGAAGACAGAAACCCACCTGATTGCCCAATTGGATCCCAGCCTAAGCCAACCTGTAGTTTCGCTACTCTCGGTTGTCCTTTCGTTAAATCAATCTTTTGTCCTTTTTCTAAAATAATAGGCATGAAGTTTCTTCCTTTCTACAAAGCATTTTCCAACTCGGAAAACATTGTATTCTTCTCTTATATTGTAGCATTATTTATCTAATGAGAAAAAGGATAAATTCTCAATTATATGAAAACAGATACTATATTTATTTATACTGATGTAATAAGTGGTAAATAGAGCCAATCATTCCTGCACAATTACCGCTTTGCGCAAGTTTAATCTCACAATTACTATAAATCTCTTGATTTAAGTATGTTCCTATCTCTTCCTTCACTTCATTTAAGAAATCATCTCCTCTTTCAGTAATTCCCCCACCAATAATAATCATTTTCGGATTAAAAATATAAGCAAGATTGCTAATACCAATCGCCAAATGTTTAAAGAAAATCTTCACGGCTTGAGTAACACCGCTATCACCCTTATCATATAATTCGAAAATTGTTTTACCATCCCACTCCTTTTTATCTTTATATTTTCGTACGAGATGAATTAATCCTGAAATTGAGGCAACTTCCTCAAAAGTTTTCCCTTCTATTAACATGTTCCCCCATTCCCCAGCGCCAAACGAATGTCCACGGTATAACTCTCCATTTATAACAATTGCTCCACCAATGCCCGTTCCAAGCGTAAGCATAATGAAATCACTTTCTCCCCTCCCTGTACCTTTCCATTTCTCGCCTAAGGCTGCACAATTAACATCATTTTCAATAGATACAGGAACTTTTAATACTTCTTGTAATCTCTCAACAATAGAAATATTAGCATAACGTGGAATATGATCCACACCTCCCGTTATAACTCCTTTATCAATATCAACAATTCCCGCTGTACTAATACCAATTCCGGAAATAGTATGTTCAGTCATTAACTTTTTTGATAAACATATAAGTTTTTGAACAATTTGTTCCCCGCCCAAGTGAATTTCTGTTGGGACCTTTTTATGTATTAGTACTACCCCTATTTCTGAAACAATTCCATATTTAATTTGCGTACCACCAATATCAAATGCAATATATTCTTTCATCCGTTGCCACTTCCTCTACTGTTATGAGTGTAAATTCTCCAACACTCTACTATTTGCAAGGAATTTACATTAACTCTTTTCTCCCTTTAGAAATACACCACCTTTTTCTATATATAGTTTTTTTTGCATAAAACTCTTTTTCCTATGAAATATTACAAAGGGGTGTATTTTAGATGGAACAATAATTTTTTCTTCAGGAGGAAAACAATGACAAAAATCTTCATTTTAGCATCAACACTTTCTTTATCCTTTTTTAGCGGCTTAAATATTGGTAATGCTGCAACTGAAAACTTCCATCCAATAACAAACGCTATTGTACAAAATAACGATACTTTAGCAGAAGGTAATTCAAAAGATAATAATAAACCTCCAGGAAACAATGGTTCTCAGGACGATAGTGGTTCTGGTGGCAATGGTTCTGGTGGCAGTGGTTCTGACGGCAGTGGTTCTGGCGGCAGTGGTTCTGGTGGCAGTGGTTCTGGTGACAATGGCTCTGGTGGCAACGGTTCTGGCGGCAATGGTTCTGGTGGCAGTGGTTCTGGTGGCAGTGGTTCTGGTGGCAGTGGTTCTGGCGGCAATGGTTCTGGTGGCAATGGTTCTGGTGGCAGTGGTTCTGGTGGCAGTGGTTCTGACGGCAACGGTTCTGGCGGCAATGGTTCTGGTGGCAGTGGTTCTGACGGCAACGGTTCTGGCGGCAACGGTTCTGGTGGCAATGGTTCTGGCGGCAATGGTTCTGGTGGCAACGGTTCTGGCGGCAATGGTTCTGGTGGCAACGGTTCTGGCGGCAATGGTTCTGGTGGCAGTGGTTCTGACGGCAACGGTTCTGGTGGCAGTGGTTCTGGCGGCAGTGGTTCTGACGGCAACGGTTCTGGCGGCAGTGGCTCTGGTGGCAATGGTTCTGGTGGCAGTGGTTCTGGCGGCAGTGGTTCTGGCGGCAGTGTTTCTGACGGCAATGGTTCTGGTGGCAGTGGCTCTGGTGGCAGTGGTTCTGGCGGTAACGGCTCTGGTGGCAGTGGTTCTGGTGACAATGGCTCTGGTGGCAATGGCTCTGGTGGCAACGGTTCTGGCGGCAGTGGCTCTGGTGGCAATGGTTCTGGTGGCAGTGGTTCTGGTGGCAGTGGCTCTCAGGGCGGCAACCGTGTTAAAGGCGATAGCAGTTCTCAAGGTGGCAATGGCTCTCAGGGCGGCAACCGTGTTAAAGGCGACAGCAGTTCTCAAGGTGATAATGGCTCTCAAAATGGCAAAGCAAAAGATAATTCAGTAAAACAAGGCGATAAGTTACCTAATACTGCAACACATTATCCTGCATCTATTTTAATGGGACTTTCAACATTCCTAATTGGTATGTTACTATTTATTCGCCGTAAAAACGCAAAATAAAAAACAACATCCTTCCATCTAAAAAATACATGAAACAAATTGTAAAACTAAAAAGGACTTTGGATTGCATTTTATTATGCAGCTCAAAGTCCTTTTCATCATCTATCAAAAAAGCATTAATACGCTTTTCCCCAATACACCATTTGCTTAGCTTCTTTACCACAGCAAATACATTCGTCAGCTAAATGCTCTTGCTCAAAAGGCATACAGCGTGAAGATACTCCAACTTCTTCTTTTAGTTTCTCTTCACAAGCTAATTCTCCGCACCACATTGCCTTAATAAACCCTTGCTTTTCATCAGCTATTTTTTTCATCTCTCCGAAATTCGTCACACTATAAGTACTCTCATCTCTAAATACTTTTGCTTTACTAAATAAAGAATGATGAATCTCCTCAAGTAATGATGGGATGCGCTCTTCTAATTGATCCATTGCTATAAACTCTTTTTCTTTCGTATCTCGCCTTACAAGTACAACTTGATTCTTTTCAATATCCTTTGGACCAACTTCTAATCTAATTGGAACACCCTTCATTTCATACTCATTAAATTTCCAGCCAGGTGTTTTATTACTAGCATCTATTTTTACTCTCGCAACCTTTTGAATACGCCCTTGTAACTCTGTTGCTTTTTCTAAAACTCCTTCTTTATGCTGAGCAATAGGTACGATAACAACTTGTAATGGTGCAACTTTTGGCGGCATTACAAGTCCGTTATTATCGCTATGAACCATAATAAGTCCACCTATCATTCTTGTTGATACACCCCAAGATGTTTGATGTACGTATTGCCATTTACCGTTACGGTCTAAAAACTTAATATCAAATGCTTCAGAGAAATTCGTTCCAAAGTTATGAGATGTTCCTGTTTGAAGTGCTTTTCCATCATGCATTAAACTTTCAATCGTATAAGTTGCCTTCGCTCCTGCAAACTTTTCTTTTTCTGTTTTTTGCCCTTTAATAACCGGAATCGCTAAATACTCTTCACAAAAAGCAGCATATAGATTTAAAATATTTAATGTTTCAATTTGAGATTCTTCTGCCGTTTCATGAATCGTATGACCTTCTTGCCATAAAAATTCAGTTGTACGAAGGAATGGTCTCGTCGTCTTCTCCCAACGAACTACTGAACACCACTGGTTATATAACTTTGGTAAATCATTATATGATTGAACAATTTTTGAAAAATGCTCACAAAATAAAGTTTCAGATGTAGGGCGTATACAAAGTCTTTCCGCCAATTTCTCATCCCCGCCATGAGTAACCCATGCTACTTCAGGAGCAAATCCTTCAACATGATCTTTCTCTTTTTGTAATAAACTCTCTGGAATAAACATTGGCATGTACACATTTTCATGACCAGATTCTTTTAATTTTTCATCCATTACTTTCTGCATATTTTCCCATAATGCATAACCGTATGGACGTAAAATCATACAACCTTTCACACTTGAATAATCAACAAGCTCCGCTTTTTTTACAATATCGGTATACCACTGAGCAAAGTCTTCTTCCATCTTCGTAATGGCTTGTACTTGTTCTTTTACCATAGTTATTCTTCCTCCTTTAGAAAATAGAAAAAGCCCGCGTCCCCAAATAGGGACCGAGCTTTGTCGGCGTTACCACCCTGATTCATACACAAAAAAATTGAGTATGCTCTCTTTTTGATAACGGGAATTTCCCGCTGCATATGCAGAACTCAAAGGTAGGTTCCATATCGCCTCTTTAAGAATCTTCCAGCCAAAAGGATTCTCTCTCTGCAAAAAGGTAAGACATGTACTATTCCTTTTTCATCGTTATAACAAAATAAATTTGTTGAATATCATAATATAAATTTCATTTCAAAACAAGAGCCAATTTTCTTATTTTTATACATTATTTTCAATTATCACTGTTTTATACGTAACTTTTCCGAACTATTTTTACAAGTTGATGAGCAACCATACCAATTAGTGTACCAATTAAAACGAAGAAACAAATAAATCCGTATCCCATTCCTTCCCAACCACCAATAGCGATCATTGTTACAGGAAAGAAAGCTAAACAAAGAAGTACTAAACTAAGTGCAAATATAATATCAAACTGTTTGTCTGGAAAACGTTTCTTTAGTAAATATGACATAAAAAACACAAGGAGAACGGTGACTCCACCAATGATGTAAAAGATACCAAATCCATCTAGCCAATCCATAGTATTCCCTCCTTCCATTCATTCCCTTATACTTATTATATGTTTAATTTTTCTGAAAATAAATAACAAAATTTTATTCGAAAATATATTTTTATTACCAGGTATTAATAGTAATATATAAGAATAGGTTTTATATAATCAGGAGGGAAACTTTATGGATAAAGCATTAACAAATCGCGTCATTATTTTATCTTTCGACTGCTTATCAGCTTTAGATTTTCCTATATTACAAAAACTACCTAATTTCCGAACTTTAATAAAAAGGGGCGCGATTGCGAAAAAAGTGGAGCCAATTTATCCTTCTGTAACATATCCAAGCCACTCAACAATCGTAACCGGTAATTATCCTAATAAGCATGGCGTTGTCAGCAATACATTACTTCAACCAGGACGTGAGTCACCAGATTGGCATTGGTACCGAAAGTCCATTAACGGGACAACTTTATATGATGAAGCACGCAAAGCAAATTTAACGACAGCAGCCCTTCTATGGCCTGTTACTGGAAGAGCAAATATCGATTACAATTTACCAGAAATTTTTCCAAATAGACCATGGCAAAATCAAATTTTAGTTTCATTATTTAGCGGTAGCCCGCTATATCAATTAGATTTAAATCGTCGTTTCGGCCATATACGAAATGGATTATCACAGCCTGAGCTTGATGATTTCGTCCTTGCTTCTGCCGTACATACAATCCATACGAAAAAGCCTAATGTTATGTTTGTACATTTTACTGATTTAGACACTCAAAGACATTACCATGGCTTCGAGTCCGAGGAAACAGTAGCTGCAATCCATAGACACGACGAACGCCTTGGAAAAATTATTCATGCATTAAAAGAAAGCGGGATATACGAAGAAAGTACAATTATTGCACTTGGCGATCATAGCGCTTTAAGTGAAAACAAAGCAATCCAATTAAATGTCCTATTTCGTCAAAAAGGACTTATATCCGTAAATAACAGTGGAAAGTTACTAGATTGGAAAGCTTATTGCCAAAGCTGTGATGGATCTGCCTACGTACATGTAAAGGATAAAAATGATACTGAAACGATTAAAGAGATTCAACTTCTTCTTGAAGAGCTTCTTCAGGATAAACAAAATGGAATTGAATTTATTCTGCACGATGAAGATGCAAAAGAACGTGGCGCTGATGGTAATTGCTTATTTATGCTAGAGGCCATGGAAGGTTATTACTTCATTGAAAATTATACAGGTGATTTCATAAAAGAAATTAATAAAGAAGATGTTAATTCTAGTAAGAAATATACATTTGGAACACATGGATATTCCCCAACAAAACCTAACTATGAAACAATTTTTATGGCTGCTGGGAAAGGCATTCAAAGCGGCGTTACAATTCCGTATATGAGACTGATTGATGAAGGTCCGACTATCGCTAGGTTACTCGGTTTGCACTTAGGTGAAACAGACGGCGCAATTGTAGAGGATTTACTTCAATTGTAAAGAACTGTGTATATATGTAAAAGTTATGTAAAAATCATCACTGTTTCTCTTTTTATAATTTTTATTTTTGTACACTGTTAGTAGAACAAATTTAAGGGGGAACATTATATGAAAAAAATGTCCAGACAAGAAAAAAGCTGGATATTGTACGATTGGGCGAACTCGGTATATTCGCTCGTCATTACAACTGCATTATTTCCAATTTACTTTAAAGCAGCTGCAAAAGAAGCTGGACTATCTGGCGCAACTTCAACAGCCTATTGGGGATATGCAAACTCGTTCGCTACACTTTTAATTTCTATACTCGCTCCTATTCTCGGCACAGTTGCTGATTATAAGGGATTTAAAAAACGATTTTTCACATTCTTCTTTGGACTCGGTATCGTATTTACAAGTATGCTAGCAATTGTTCCAACATCTCAGTGGTACTTATTACTAGGATGCTATATGCTCGCATTAGTTGGCTTTGCTGGAGCAAATATTTTTTATGATGCATTTCTAGTAGATGTTACCTCTGGAGATAGAATGGACCGAATTTCTACGCGAGGTTTTGCATTAGGTTACATTGGGAGCACAATTCCTTTTATCGGTTGTATTGCTCTTATTATTCTTGCTCAAAAAGGAACTATCCCCTTATCAGTCGGAATTGCTAGTCAAATTTCCTTTGCAATAACAGCTCTTTGGTGGGGACTATTTACGATACCAATGCTAAAAAATGTAGAGCAAACACACTATATTGAACGTCATCCAAGACCAATTGCAATGAGCTTCAAGCGCCTTGCTAATACGTTTAAAAATATTAAAGAATATAAAACTGTATTTATGTTCCTAATAGCTTACTTTTTCTACATTGATGGGGTAGATACAATTATCACTATGTCTACTGCTTACGGAACAGATCTCGGTATTAGTGCAACCAATCTATTAATCATCTTATTTGTAACACAAATTGTCGCTTGTCCATTTGCTTTATTATATGGAAAACTATCGGAAACATTTACCGGTAAAAAAATGCTATATGTCGGCATTATCATTTATATCATTATTTGCACATATGCTTATTTCTTAAAAACGACGTTTGATTTCTGGATTTTAGCAATGTTAGTTGCTACTTCTCAGGGCGGTATTCAAGCACTTAGCCGTTCTTATTTCGCAAAACTAGTACCGAAAGAATCTGCAAATGAATTCTTCGGATTTTATAATATCTTTGGTAAATTCGCGGCAATTATGGGTCCGGTATTAGTTGGTGTCACAACACAATTAACAGGAAAAACAAACGCTGGTGTCCTTAGTATTATTGTCTTATTTATTATCGGTGGATTCTTATTAACTAGAGTACCCGAAAATGATACGTCCGTTACACCACCTAATCCGAAAACTAAAACAATATAAGAAAAAGATCCCCTTCACACAAGAAGGGGATCTTTTTCTTATATTGTTAACGATAACGCCCCACAATTAAAAACTCTAAAGCTTGTACAAAAATAGTTTATCGACAGTTGTTCCTAATACTCCTGCTAACCGGAATGCTAGTGCTAAGCTTGGATCATATTTATTATTCTCAATTGCATTTATCGTCTGTCTTGATACGTTACACTTATCTGCTAATGCACCTTGTGAAATATTATTTGCAGTGCGCAATTCATAGATTTGATTTTTCACACCGTTTCTCCTAACCTGTAAAATCGTTTTTACATCATCAGTATATAGTTGGGGCATGTCATTGTCAAAAGATTGCCACAAGAAAAGGGAGCAATTCTGCTCCCTTACAATAGCTATTTCGAAACTAATCAATTCGTCATTTCCTCTCGATTCACAATATCTTCTTTCTTTATTTGCATACGTAAAACCGGACCTATCGCAAATAAAATAAGTGCCATTGCTATACAAAATACAGTAACTAGTGAGGTCATCTCCTTCAATCCTCCAGCTAGTGAAGTTCCAATTAACATTGCCCCCATGAACAGTGGTAAAATCGTTCCATTTACTCTGCCAATCATATTTTCTGGTACAAGTTGAATCATAAGCGTACCGACAACGATATTAACACAAGCTAAACAAATACCTGTTCCAAATCTCATGAAACTAGTAATCCAAAATGATGTAGATAACCCTTCTACTAAAAATGATATCGCTAATATGCTCATACCGAATACAAACATCTTTTTCGGATTCACTTTTGAAGCAAAAACTGCAGCAACAATACCACCAATTAACATACCGATTCCATCAGCTGCGGCTAAATATTGAACGGCTTCTTTTTCCATTCCAAGCCGTTCTATTACAAGAAACACTTCTAATGGATTCGTTAGTCCAACAGCTAAGCCCATAATGGTGAAAGTGATCGTAATCATACGTAAATTTTTCGTATGAAGAACGTATTTCCACCCTTCTTTTATATCATTTTTTAATGAACCTCTCGCCACTTGCTCTTGTTCCACCCATTTTGGTAAAAATGAAAGAGCGATAGCAGATAACAAAAATAAAATAATTAAGCTATATAGTGACGTAAATAAACCAAGTTGTGTGTACACAAGCGATCCTACCACTGGTCCAAAAATCATAAATAGCGACTGTAATGTTTGATTAAATGCAATCGCATTTGCTACCTGTTCTTCTTTTACATAGCGTTTAAATATACGCGAAGATGATGGCTGAGAAAACTGACCTACAATCGCGGAAATGAGTGTTGCAAAAAATATAGCCTGCCAATAATCCAGCTTTAACAACAAGACAATTCCTACAATAGACAGTACACTTAATACATCTCCAGCAACCATCGTTCTTTTCGGATTCCAGCGATCAGCTAGCGCCCCACCGATAAACGAGAACATAAAAATAGGTGCATATTCCATAACCGATAACAAAGAAACTGAAACTGGATCATTATTCGTTCGCTCCATTATGAAATACAAAAGAGCCATATTTCTGATCCAAATTGCAAATTGTTGTAAAATATCAGATGCCATAACGAGCATAAATGCTCGGTTTTTAAATAAAGCGTTCATTTTCATTCCCCTTTCATAAACCGACCGTTCGGTCTAATTTATTTTGTAAGAAAAGCAACTGACCTATTATTCAGCTGCCATTCCTTTTAACAATACATCTATTGCCTTTTTATAAATACGTTTCAGCTCTTTATAATCTAACTCGTAGTAAAGTACTCCAAGCCCCGATAATAATCCATTCACAATATACATAAGATCACGCGTATCATCTTCTTGAAACTCTCCAGACTGTATACCTGCTTCAATTAATTTCTCAACCATAACATATGATTCTCTAGTTAAAGCTAACAGTTCATCCAGAATTTCTTTACTTACAACTTGGCTCATAGAGAATTCCTCTATTGCATTTGAAATGGGTTGCTGTATGTCCTCTACATAATATTCCGCGAGACCATATAGTTTTTCAGTACTAGTACTATACAACTTCTCTTTTTCATTCCATTTTTCAAGCCAATCATACGTATGCTGTTTCACTACAAATAAAAATAATTCTTCTTTACTTTTAAAGTGATAATAAATGCTTCCTTTACTTCTCTCTGTAATTTCACAAATCTCTTCCATAGATGTAGCTGCATAGCCCTTCTGTGAAAACAGACTTTCTGCTTTATAGGCAATTTCTTTCTTTATCTCTTCTGCGCTTCTTCTCATATTCACACCTCTTTAAACCGACCGTTCAGTCTAATAATAACAAATAAAAAACCTCTATCGCAAGAGGCTATACTCCTTATTTAAGAAAACGTACTTTCAAACCACATTCGAATCATATGTATTATTCCAAATTTAAATCCTAATTTAGTAAGAAATACGGTTCCCTTTTCATTTCCCCTAGCATGTTAAAAATATTTAATCAAACGTTTGTTTAACTGTTTTTATGCATATGTAAGCCAACTAATCAAACGTTTGTTTAAAAAGAAATACGCCCCCTATAAGGCGTATTCTCATCAATCACCGCCGCCTCCACCACCGCAGCTACCTCCACTATCTCCACCAAAAGAACCTACGCAATCATGTGAACCTCCATCGTGCGAGCTATCATTATCCGATCCAGCAAAGAAAAATAGTGGTGATGAACTGTTAGACGTACTATGTGTATTACTCTTTTTAGTAAGACTTACTCTTCGTTTATTTGATTTAACTGATGCTGCAATCATCCAAATTAAAACACAAAATAGTAATGCCGCTATAACAAACCCCATATAAAAACCTCCCTAATTCTCGAATAATTGAATGGTTCTCTCTAGATTTTCAAGCGAAATGAAGCGTGATTCACGAAGGATCTCTTTTCCATTATAAAATAATAAAACTGTTGGCCCTGTAAATACTGCATATCGCCCCGCAATCTCTTGCATGTCTTGTAGTAATATTTCTACTTTCTCTACGTAATCATAATTCTCTAATACGCAATTTACTTTTCTTAACATAACATCACAAACACCACAATTTTCCGTTTTAATAAACAGCAGTACTAATTGTTGTCCTTCAATATATGTCGCTAATTCTTCTATCGTTTCAAATGTATTCATCTTATCCCTCTTAGCGTAATTTACGAAATACTTTACCCTGATACATACGAAAAGCTGAACTATCTTTAATCTTTCTCTTTTCCATTACCTGCTGAAAACGTAGCGTTTTTGCTGTTAACTCTTCTTGTAATTCTTTTCTCTCTACTTCATCATAACAGCACGCAATTAAGTCTTCTATTTTTAATATATCTTTTTGTAGTTCCATTTCTGGTGGAATCATACCTGCATTTTTCAAGATTTTATAACTCATTCTAAGTTCTGGAGGTACCATTGAAAGGTCTTCTAATTGTAGTGGTTTTCCTTTCCCCGGAATATGATCGAGATCACCATTCCGTATTGCTTGTCGAATTTTTTCTTCAGCAATGTTCAAAAAGACATCCACACCATTCGCTCCTTTACATATTTTTACTATTATTTTACATGATATTTTCTCATCTTGCTACGCTATTACAAATTGACTTTATACAATTTTTTCTCAAATTTAATTACAAGGAGCCTTTTCCTCCCTAATCAATATTTTATTTTCATGTATAGTCTGTATTAGAGCCATTTTATATTGAGAAAATCTTTGTGAATCAAATAAAGCGTTTACACCAAATCTTGCATTTGCTACGATTTAATCACCCCCTGCTCCCTTGTATAGACCTCGTGATGTCTGATCATTTTTATCTAGACGTTTCATACGTCTAGATTCACTTTGGTTTATTGGCGCATGCCTTTAAATATATCTTTTATTTTGAAAGGAGAAATGACTATGAGATCAAAAAAATTCACGCTACTATTACTATCCCTACTACTTTTCTTACCTCTTTTTCTCACAAACTTTATTACTCCAAATTTCGCATTAGCAGATTCACCAAAGCAAGGTCAAAAAATTGTTGGGTATTTTCCTTCATGGGGCGTTTACGGACGTAATTATCAAGTTGCAGACATTGATGCATCAAAGCTAACTCATTTAAACTATGCTTTCGCTGATATTTGCTGGAATGGAAAACATGGAAACCCTTCTACTCACCCCGATAATCCAAATAAACAAACGTGGAACTGTAAAGAATCTGGTGTACCACTGCAAAATAAAGAGATCCCTAATGGCACTCTCGTACTCGGTGAACCATGGGCTGATGTCACAAAATCTTATCCGGGATCGGGTACAACTTGGGAAGATTGTGATAAATATGCCCGCTGTGGAAATTTCGGAGAACTGAAACGATTAAAAGCTAAGTATCCTCACTTAAAAACAATTATTTCAGTTGGTGGCTGGACTTGGTCTAACCGCTTTTCTGATATGGCCGCTGATGAAAAAACAAGAAAAGTATTCGCTGAATCTACAGTAGCTTTTCTTCGCGAATATGGATTTGACGGCGTTGATTTAGACTGGGAATACCCGGGTGTTGAAACGATTCCTGGTGGTAGTTATCGTCCTGAAGATAAACAAAACTTCACCCTTCTGCTTCAAGATGTTCGAAATGCATTAACGAAAGCTGGTGCAGAAGATGGTAAACAATATTTACTAACAATCGCGTCAGGTGCAAGCCAACGTTATGCGGATCATACAGAGCTAAAGAAGATTTCTCAAATACTGGATTGGATTAATATTATGACATACGATTTCCACGGTGGGTGGGAAGCTACTTCTAACCATAATGCTGCACTATACAAAGATCCAAATGACCCCGCAGCGGATACGAAATTTTACGTAGATGGTGCGATAGACATTTATACAAATGAAGGGGTTCCAGCGGATAAACTCGTATTAGGTGTACCTTTTTACGGACGTGGATGGAAAAGTTGCGGAAAAGAAAATAATGGGCAATACCAACCTTGTAAACCAGGTAGTGACGGAAAGCTCGCTTCTAAAGGCACTTGGGATGATTATTCTACCGGTGACACAGGTGTGTACGATTATGGTGATTTAGCATCTAATTATGTGAATAAAAATGGTTTTGTTCGCGGATGGAACGATGTAGCGAAAGTACCTTATTTATATAATGCGACTACAGGAACCTTTATTAGCTATGATGACAATGAATCTATGAAATATAAAACAGACTATATAAAGACAAAGGGTTTAAGTGGCGCAATGTTTTGGGAACTAAGCGGGGATTGCCGTACAAGTCCAAAATATAGTTGTAGTGGACCAAAATTACTTGATACGCTAGTAAAAGAATTACTTGGTGGACCTATTACTCAAAAAGATACTGAACCACCAACAAACGTAAAAAATATTGCTGTTACAAATAAAAATTCAAACTCAGTTCAATTAAACTGGACTGCATCTACTGATAACGTAGGCGTTACTGAATATGAAATTACTGCCGGAGAAGAGAAATGGAGTACAACAACAAATAGCATTACAATTAAAAACTTGAAACCTAATACAGAATACACATTTTCAGTATTAGCAAAAGATGCTGCTGGTAACAAATCACAACCTACTTCTATTCTTATAAAAACAGATGATGCTAACACAACACCTCCTGGTGGAAATGGCAATGCTACCTTTTCAGTCACTTCAAATTGGGGAAGTGGTTACAACTTCTCAATTATAATTAAAAATAGCGGAACGACCCCTATTAAAAACTGGAAATTAGAATTTGATTATAACGGCAATTTAACACAAGTTTGGGATTCTAAAATTAGTAGTAAAATAAATAATCATTACGTAATTACGAATGCAGGATGGAATGGTGAAATTCCTCCTGGTGGATCAGTTACAATCGGAGGGGCAGGAACAGGCAATCCCGCCGAACTTGTAAATGCATCCATTAATGAAAACTAAACGTAACCTCCATTAATTATTTCACTAAAGTTTGAATTTAGGTTTGAGTGCTCTATCCTAAATTCAAACTTTTAATTTTATGAAAAATCACAATTTATATTATAATAACCTATTATAATTATATTTAGTTTCTAATATGAAGTTCACGTGAAGTTCATCTGAATTTTACATGAATTTCCTTTAAGTTCTATTGTCTTCCCATACTAATCACATTATCCTTTACATATAGGAATCATTTCCATTCCATTTCAAACTATCTATATATATATAAAAGATAGTAGCCTATTAGGGAAAGGCATCTAGTATTATTATAAATATAACCAAAGAAAAAGAACTCTTATGGTGCGCTTATAAGCGCACCATAAGAGTTCTTTTTCTTACAATTCTCATTTGAGAGTTCTCGAGAATCATGTTAATCACAAAGAAAAGGCATTAGCTCATAAAAGCTAACGCCTTTTCTTTGTGATTATTGTTAAACGTTCCATTTTTCGATATTCCATATTTTCGTTATCCATGCTTCATAGAAAGAGGGCTCATGTGAAATAATTAAAACTGTACCTTTATATTGTTTTAACGCTTCCTGTAAATCCGTCTTAGTCTCTGTATCCAAATGGTTAGTTGGTTCATCTAAAATTAAAACATTGCTTTTAGTTACGATAAGTTCGCATAATCGTACTTTTGTTTGTTCTCCTCCACTTAATAACTGGATAGGTTTTAATACATGTTCTTCTTTCAATCCGCACTTTGCTAATGCTTGTCGGATTTCTTTTCTTGTCATATCTGGTCTCCCTGCCCATACTCTTTCTAGTGCAGTTATTTCTGAGGAAAATTCCTCTTGTGCAAAATAAGCGGGTTTTACTCGTTCCCCAACAGAAACTGAGCCGCCTAACGGTTTTATTTGTCCTAGTAATGTTTTTAACATTGTTGTTTTTCCAATCCCATTATGACCAATAATCGCAATCTTTTCCCCTTTTTTCACTTGAAAATCCAATTCTGGAAATAACGGTTCACCATAACCAATTTTCAGTTTCTCTACCTGTAATATACGACTCACTGGCTCAGTATAAACATTAAAATCAAAACGGGCGCGAGGTACATCGTTAACCTTTTCAACCTTTTTCATTTTCTCTAATACTTTTTCACGACTTTTCGCTTGTTTCGCTTTACGAATTTTATTTTTTTGAATAAAACCCTCTAAATGTGCAATTTCTTTTTGTTGTTTCGCATACGCCGCTTGTAATTGTTTCCTTTGTAATTGATAACTTTGCAAAAAGGTTTCATAATCTCCCGCATAGCGCTTAACCTCTCGTTCTTCTAGATGATAAATAACATTCGTAATATTGTTCAAAAATATTTCATCATGCGAAATGATAATATAAGCTTTTTCATACATTTGTAAATATGATTGCAACCATTCTATATGTGCTGTATCTAAATAGTTAGTTGGCTCATCTAATAATAAAACATCCGCTTTTTCTAAAAGGAGTTTCCCCAGTAACAACTTTGTCCGCTGACCACCACTTAACTTTGAAACATCCTTTTCCAATCCTATCTCAAACAAGCCTAAGCCTGTTGCTACTTCCTCAATTTCTGTATGAATTTGATAAAAATTAGAATTCTCCAATATAGTTTGTAACTCTCCATACCTTACTAACAATTTCGCTACTTCTCCTGCTCCAGCCATCTCTTCTGTAAGTTTTAACATGTCACGTTCCAACTCATACAGGTTAGAAAACGCACTTTGCAAGTATTCTTCAATTGTTATGCCTTCTTGTAAATCTATATGCTGTTGTAAAAAGCCAATCTTCACATGTGGAAACCATTCAATGTTTCCATCATCATGTATAAGTTCTCCTGTTAACAAGCGTAATAATGTGGATTTTCCAATTCCATTTTTCCCTACTAGCCCAACATGTTCGCCCTTTAATAATCGAAAGCACGCATTATATAAAATGGTTTTCTCACCATATGAATGACTTACATTTTCTACTGTTAATATACTCATCTTTTTTCTCTCCTTTTCTTATGATCCATAAGCTAAATAGAGAGAACAACAGTATAAAGCCTTATTTAGTTATACATATAAAAATGGGTAAGGTGAATACACCTTACCCATTACATATTATCGTAAGAAAGGATTAAGGTTCTTTACCTGCTGTCTTCAATTTAGCTTATTTGTTAAAAATGGGCAGACTTCTCCCGTATCAAGCTAAAACCATTTGAAGAACAGTTGATAAAGTCATTTTATCCTTTCACTCCTTTAACATTTGTTATATTAAGAGTATAAACCACTCTGTTATATTCTATTCTCTACTTTTTCTTTTGTTCCTTCTTCCAATTTATCCGATGTTAATGAATCCACTATTTCCCCTATAGATTTCATTTTTCTCCTTCAATAGAAAAAAGCCTCTTAACAGCAATTATACAAAAAACTGTTAAAAGACTTTTTTCTATTTTTTCATATAAGGAGCCAATACTCTTAAAATTTCTTCCTTATCCTTCTTTAACTCAAGAGATGTTAACATATCCATCGTTCGCGGCCTAGGTAATTCCACTTGGACCTCGCCAACTATTGATGCTGGTCTTTGAGATAAAATAAATACGCGATCAGAAAGTAAAATTGCCTCATCTAAGTCATGTGTAACCATAACAATTGTCTGCTTTTCTTGATGCCAAGAATTTAAGAGCCAACTATGTACTTCCATTTTTGTAAATGCATCTAATTTTCCAAAAGGCTCATCAAGTAGCATAATTGGCTTTTCACATAAATACGTGCGAAGGAAACTAATTCTTTGACGCATTCCACCTGACAACTCATCTGGATAATGGTCCGCATATTCATCTAGCTCAAACTGCTTTAATGCTTCCATTCCTTCTGTCAGCCTTTGTTTTTTAGGCTTTCCTTCAATTTCCAATGGAAGAACGATATTTTGCAAAGCCGATCGCCACGGTAGTAATAAATCTTGTTGCGGCATATAACTAACAACATCTTGTTTTTTTACATACTCTTCGTTATAAAACACTTCTCCGCTCGTTGGCTCTTCAACACTTGCAATCATATTTAATAATGTACTTTTTCCACAACCACTCGGACCTACAAAAGAGACAAACTCTCCCTCTTGTATAGAAGCACTAATATTTGCTAATACATTCTTTCCATCGAAAGCTTTTACAATATCTTTTATTTGTAATCCACTCATTTTTCACTTGGAAGGAATTCATTTGTAAAGGCATCTTTTACATCGATTTTCTTTTTAATAACTTTGTTGTCATATAAGAAATTCATGTAATTTGTCCAAATCTCTTCCTTCTGTACTCCCCACGCTTTTGCATCATCTTGATACTTTGTACTTAACCACTTTTGGCTTTCTTGTACTAATTCTTTATTCACATCTGGAACAGCTTTAATTAAAATATCCGCAGCTTCTTTCGGTTCTTTAATTGCAAAATCATAACCTTCTGTCGTTGCCGTCATAAATTTTTTCACAAAATCTTTATCTTGCTTCGTATGTTTTTCACTTGTAATAATAACAGGACTATAGAAATCAAGCGCTGGATCTAAGTCTTTTACCATAATTGTATTTAACTCTTTTCCTTGACGCTTCGCTTCAATTCCATCCCATCCATAATAAATCCATTCAAAGTCTGCATCACGACCGATTGATTTAAAGAAATCTGTTTGTCCAAGAATAATTTTTTCAACTTTATTAAAATCAGCTTGATGTTTCTCCATAATCGTCTTTAACGTCGCTTCTTCTGCTGGTCCCCCCCAGCCGCCATAACGTTTACCTTCAAAACCTTTCGGTGACGTCATATTATCTTTTTTTAGAGATGCAAAAGCAGAGGTATTATGCTGAATAATTGCCCCAACAGAAACAACTGGGATTCCTTCAACACGAGCTAATGTTACATTTTCTTGTGCGCTTATCGCAAAGTCTGCTTTCCCAGAAGCAATCATCTGCTCTGCCGTTACATTATCACCAGGTTGGATAATTTCTACATCAAGCCCTTGCTTTTTGTAATAATCTTTCGTTTGCGCTACATATAAGCCAGTATGATTCGTATTTGGAAACCAATCTAAAACGACTTTTACTTTTTTATCTTTACTTGAACTTTCTTCTTTCTTCGCCGGATTACATCCGGCAACAGTTACTGCTAATAATGCAGCTAACATAATTTTTAAACCTTTTTTCATTTTCTGCCGCCCTTTCTGTATATCCATGGTGCTGTTATTCTTGCCATAAATTCAACAATAAAGTACAGACATAATGTCACCATGACGATAATCGCTGCAACACCAAATACTCGAGCCGTTAAAAAGGATTTTGTTGCTCTTGTAAGCATAACTCCTAATCCTTCGCTGGCACCAAGCCATTCCCCAATAATCGCCCCCATCACACTATATGTAACAGCAATTTTTAAACCTGAGAAAAAGTATGGGAGTACTGCTGGAAACTTTACTTTCTGGTAAACTTGCCATTTCGTTGCCTTCATTGTTTGTAACAGTTTCAGCATATTTTTATCTACCGTTTGGAAACCTTCTAAAATGCTAAGCGCAATTGGGAAGAAACAAACAAGAATAACAACCATTACTTTTGGCAACATTCCGTATCCAAACCAAATAATAAATAATGGTGCGAGCACAACGATTGGAATTGTTTGCGAAATAACGAGCAATGGATTCATTAAAATCCGAAATAAAGGAATGACATCCATAATGATAGCAATACTCGTCCCAAGTAAAATTGCAAAAAACAACCCAATTATTACTTCCTGTAACGTTTGCACTGTATTCGGTAATAGTAAATCTTTCATTCCAATTAACTCTTGCACAATTGCAGAAGGCTTCGGTAAAATCCACGGCTCAATTTTAAATAATGAAACAGATCCTTCCCATATAGCAATGAGAAGGATAAGCCAAATTGTTGTGATTATTTTAGATCGCTTCTGGTTTTGCATATTCATCACGGTACTTCCAAACTTTTTCGTCAATCGTTACGCCCGTACTTGGACGATAGTGAATTTTAATAGAAGTGATTACTTCTTCTGCTCCAGCATCGACGCAAGCTTGTTGTGCGCGTTTAATGACGTCAAGAAGTACATCTAATTCTCCTTCCAACGTTGTTTCCATTGCCCCTACTTCATAACGAACTCCCGACTGTTGTACAACTTCAATTGCTTTATCAACAACGGAATACACATCTTTGTTCTTCGCTTGTGGTACTACTGAAAATGAAATTGTAACTTGTTGTGACATAATCAAATCCCCCTTACAAAATATGGTTCCCAAAAAAGAAAAGGCTTTCCTACCATGTAGGAAAGCCTTGTATACAAGTTATTCTATAATAACTTATGCTACATCACTTTAAAGTAACTCCCTACGCTGGCATTATCCAGATCAGGTTGAGGGTCGATGTATACTTACATCCTCTCAGCCAATTGGCTCCCCGGTTCTTAATTCGTTTTCATTGTAGCATGATTTATTTTATTGAACAAACAAAAGCGTACATATCATTTCATTATTTTTGGAAAATATCCAACTTCTTCACCATGAGCTAATAATTGCTGAATAAATTCTTTATTAATCGCTGGCACTACCAGTTCTTTTTTCTTAATCCATTCATTCGTTCTACGAGTACCCATTACAATTTCAGATTGCTGTGCTCCATCTCCTGCAACTTGAGAAGCAATTAGCTCTGCTATTACTTCATTTCCCTTCGCTAATTCAAGCCCGGTATTTACATATTCCGAAAGTGGAACCATTTCAAGATTGTATCCACATTCCTCAATTAGCTTTATAAAATGTTCAAATTCAATTTGATATGGGTGACAGATGTGTAACATTTCTCCAGCTATTTTTGAATCTTGTACATATGTTACAATCGATTTACTAGCAAAATCAATTGGTGTAAAATCAATTTTCCACTTTACATTCGGAGCTTGTCCAATAAGTAACATCGCTTTAATCAGACGATAAAATGCATTTCCTTCAATATTTTGTTGGAACCTTCCTGTTTCTGAATGACAAGCTAAGTTACCCGCACGATAAATATTTCCTCGTACACCATCTTTTATCGCTTCACGAACAAGGTTTTCTGCCTGTAGTTTACTATTAGAATACACATTCTCCAACAACACATCGTAGTTAAAATCACCTGTTTTTTCATATCTATCCCATTGATCCATCGCTAATTCTATCGGAATACCAATTGTTGAAACAAAGTGGAATGTCGCTCCTTCTTCAGTTAACGCTAGCATACGACCCGTTCCTTGCACATTCACATTTTCAAACTGATCCACATCTCCAAAATGTCTTACATCTGCACCACAATGAATTACAGTATCAACCTTGGAACGAATGACTTTAAATTCTTCCTCACTCATACCAAGATTCTCTGCCCCAAGATCACCAGGTACTGCTGTTATACGTTGTAGCCATTCTTTTTTTATATTTTTAAAGTAATTTGTTAATGTATTAACAATTCTTTGTTGTATATCTTGCGTTGGTCTTACTAAGCAATAAATATGTGCTGTTGTATCTTTTAGTAATTCATGCAATATGTGAGAACCTAAATAACCAGTAGCTCCTGTTAAAAAGATATTTGAAACTTTACCGCTTTTCACTTCTTTTATATGTGAAATTGTTGCTGGCTCATGAATTACTTTATATTCACGGAATACTTCTTCTTCCTCTACTTTTAATTCCCTTTGAATTTGCGATAACCTATATATTGTGCGTTCCTGGAAAAAGTCTTGAATTGTTAAATGCGGGAAATCCTCTTTCAATAGAGTTAAAACTCGTAATACCTTTAACGAATGCCCACCAACTGTAAAGAAGTCGTCATGGACACTAACTTTCGAGACGCCTAATACATCAATCCAAGCTTTTGCTATTTTTGCTTCCGCTTCAGTAGATGGTGCGATATATTCTTGTGAACGAACTGGCTCATACTCTTCTTCCAGTTGTGCTAATCGCTTCACATCAACCTTTTTATTTGGTGTAAGTGGCAGTTCATTAATATAAATTAACTTAGATGGCACCATATAATCTGGTAATTGTTCTCTTAAATCGTGTATTAAGGTTTCCATAGCAACTTCATTAACAGTTGTATAGAAAGCAACTAAATAATGACTACCTTCTTCACTTTTCTTCGTAAATACAACGGCATCTTTTATCATTTCATATTTTGCAATTGTATTTTGGATTTCACCTAGTTCAATTCGGTGCCCTCTAATTTTCACTTGATTGTCTTTACGGTGTAGAAATTCAATATTTCCATCTTCCAATATTTTAACAACATCACCTGTTTTGTATATCCTACTATCGTAATTTAAGGGGTGTGGAATAAACACTTCTTCTGTTTTCTCTGGCTTATTAAAGTAACCTTTCGCGATACCTACTGATTCTATATATAATTCTCCTGGAATACCAATTGGACAAACTTTCATATTGTCATTTAATATCCAAACTTTATAATTATCCGCTGGCTTCCCAATTGGAATACTAGCAAATTTATCATTTAACTCCGCTGGAATTGGATAAGTAGTTGTTGTAATTGTACATTCCGTCGGACCATATGCATTATTCAATTGAACATGAGTACCAATTCTCTGTCGCCATAATTTCACTACTTCAGCAGTAAGCATTTCTCCACCAACTGCAATTCTCTTTAATGAATCCAACTTATATTTACTTTCATCTGGAAGGTATGTTGCTACTTGTTGTAAGAAAATTGTAGCTAATCCTAAGATAGATGTTGCCTTTTCTTTATAAATTGCATTTGCAAAAGCATCGACTGAAAGTCTTTGCTCATCTAATAAAACATATACATTTCCACCACAGAATAATGAAGCAAATAACTCCCAAATAGACGCATCGAAACTAAATGATGGAAACTGTGCAAAAACATCTTCTTCAGTTAATCCATAATGTCTTTGCATCCATGTACATAAATTAACTACCCCGCGGTGCGCAAGCATTGTTCCTTTCGGATTTCCTGTAGAACCTGATGTGTAAATCATATATGCAATATCATCAAGATGAATTGACAATTTCACATCTGCATCTGAAAATTTTTCAAGATTATAAAGAGACAACTCTCGAATGCCTTCATACGGAATTTTTGTTTCTTTTGTTAGCACTAATTCCGATTGGCTATCCTCAATAATATACTGCACCCGATTGGCAGGATAATCTGGATCGATTGGAATATACGCAGCGCCTGCTTTTAAAACCGCTAATAAACTTACTACCGTATCAATACTTCGCTTCATAAAGATACCAACATAATCGCCTTGTTTCACTCCATTATGTAATAACATATGAGTGATTTGGTTACTTTTTTTATTTAATTGTTCATATGTTAATGTTCCTTCTAACGAAGATAAAGCTATACGATTTGAAAACTTCCTTACTGTTTCATAAAACATATCGGAAATACTCTTATTCGGATATGGTACTTCTGTATGATTTATCTCTTTATATATTGCTAACTCCTCTTCTGGAATAATATCCATAGCTACAATACATTGCTTCTCGTTTGTAATTCCTTGCTGTAATACATACTCAATTTGCTCTATATAACGAGTCGCTGTTTTTTCTTCCAATTGCATTTTATTATAAGAAACCTCAAAGTAATTATTCTTTAATTCAATAAAGTTCAACTGACTATTTCTATTCTCTTTTCCTACTGTAACTGCAGGTTTCCCCCATTTTCCTTCATCATATTGTAATAATACTTTTTGTACTTCTTCCATGTTTTCTAACTGCACAATTTGATTATTAATTTCTACTTTTAGCTCTTCATAAGAAAGTTCCTCTGAAATCGTAATACATAACGGATAACTACTCTGTTCCATATAATGAGGAATCACTATACATTTTTCATTACTAACATGATGCAACCATACAAAAGTAGCGACTATTATATCTAACTTACTATGTTCGATCGCTTGTATATCCTCAATTTTCATCTGCTTATATTCGTTTACTTGAAAATCCTTCGGTATCATAAGTGATTCATAATTTTGTTGCAAAAATTGTTCATATCTCTCCACATATGAACGTTTTAAGAAAATACTCATACTGAATCCTCTCGCTCTCCATAAAATAAAGTAAAACTTTAATCAGTAGGGGTGTTCATCCCCCACTGATTAAAGTTTTACTTCTAACATCCTTAAATTTAGATATTAGACTATTAATTAAAGAAATAAAGGTGCAGATTATATCTACACCTTATATTTTTTATTAACTTTTAAATTCTCCAATCAACTCTTGTAACTCCTGTGAAAGCCAACTTAAAGATGTAGCTAATTCTGCAATATCTTGTACTGATATTTCTTGCTCCTTCATACTTTCTTCAACATTACTACTGCTATTCGCATAAGTATTCGCGATATGTGATAATTCATTTACGACTTGAACGATATTCTGGCTATTTTGTAAAATATCACCTGAGTTGCTAGAAACAGCCCTAACTTGATCTGTAACAGACTGTGCTGACTTTGAAATTTTCTCGAAGAACGCACCACTACTTTGAACAAGAGTAATTCCAGATTCTACTTCTTTTGAACCTTTCTGCATTGAAACTACAGCCTCTTCTGTTTCAGTCTGCGTTTCACTAATTAATTTCGCTATATCTTTCGCTGACGTTTCAGTTTGTTCTGCTAATTTGCGCACTTCATCAGCAACAACTGCAAACCCTCTTCCAGCTGCTCCAGCACGTGAAGCTTCAATAGAAGCGTTTAAGGCTAATAAATTTGTTTGATTTGAAATACCTGTAATTACAGTTACAATATCACTAATTTCTTTTGACCTTGTTTCTAACGAATAGATGATAGAAGATAAATCTTGTACTGCATTTTGGATTAAACTCATTTGATTAATGATTTGTCCAATGACTTCATTACCTTCAATTGAATGTTGCTCCATACCTTCTGAAGCAACTGCAACTTGTTTCGCAGCCCCAGTTATCTCTTCTACCTTATTTTCCATTCCATGTACAATTCCTAGGCATTGTTGTACTGAAGTTTCTTGAGATTGCGCTCCTACTCTTAAACCTTCAATAGAACTTGCAATCTCTTGAACTGCCATACTGTTTTCCTCTGTACTTGCCGACAATTCTTGTGAAGAAGAAGAAACTTGCTCAGCAGTCTGTCTTACTTTATCTATAATCCCTTTAAATTTATCAATCGTGTTATTGAAATATATATTAATAATTCCAATATCATCTGGTCTTTCTTTTAATTTAATACTTAAATCACCTTCACCAATCTTACGTAATCCCTCTCGTAAATCTTTTAATGGAGCTAACGAGTGACGTACGATAAAGAATTGAGTAATAGTTGCCATTGCTAATGAAATAATAATAAAGAGTATACCCTGTATCACAAAATTCTTCTTTGTACTAGGAACGATAGAAGCATCTAAGTCAGCCGCAACAATTGCAACAATATTGTTTTCTCCATCTGTAATTGGCTCTAATATTGTCACCCACGAACCTAATTCATCTTCATATACTTCTGTCATCTGAGCCTTTTTCGTATCCATCACTTTATCGTATGCATTCATCCAATGAGCGGGTTGTTCATAATAATCTCCCGGCTTTACAGGGACTGCATTTGTTAACTCTGTAGTCAAACCAATGAGTTGTAACTCTCGCTTTTCATTCGCTTTTGCTCCTGTAACATACGTTTGTCCAACACTTTTCAATTCTTTTGACACTTCATCTAATTGCCCTGTTAACTTTTCTTTTTTCACTCTTTCGGCTGTAGGATCTTTCGTCATGTCTCTAACTAATTCTACATCCAGTTTTTTTAGCACTATCTCTCCCGTTTCAATAGACTGTCTTTCAAATAAAGACATCATACTATTTTGAAACATGTTGAAGCTTAATGCACCCATACTTCCAACAAGCGTCAAAATAACTAAGACAGTTAATAAGACGTTCTTTTGAAGAAATGATAACTTATGCCAATACTTTTTCACTAATATTCACCTTCCTTAATTATCAAAATTAAAAACAAAAAAACAAAATATACGAATATTTTGTTTAGAAATGATTCTCAATATGTTCGAGAATAAAAAAAGACCAATGTAAAAGCATTGGCCAAGACCAACCCTATCCGTCCGGTAACTGGCTAGCATAGCCTTTCGACCTTAGCTCCTGTAGTTTTGCGTCCTCATGTTTCCATCAGTTTGCCTTTCTCGCTGAACGAGTTGAACGATATGGGAGTTCTATGAGAATTACAATATTCTCTTTCAAAGATTACAACATAAAAATTAAAATGTCCACCCATTTGTACATATAAATATAAAGTTTTAACGGATTATTTTTTCGAAATAATTTAACAAAGTACGTGAATGTTACATTTCTTGTGTTATATAATAAAAAATGTATATAAAATAAGGATTATCACGGATATCTATTTAATTTTCATTCAAATTAAATTATTCGAATATATCTTAACTTACGAATTTCGGAGGTAGTTTATCATGTTTTGGCTACAATTTCTTACGTTACTACTCTGCATTTTTATTGGCGCACGCCTAGGCGGAGTTGGTCTAGGAGTAATGGGTGGCGTTGGTATGGCAATACTTGTTTTCGTCTTCCACTTACAACCTACAGCCCCTCCTATTGATGTAATGCTTATGATTTTAGCAGTAATTACAGCTGCCGGTGCTTTGCAAGCTGCTGGAGGAATGGATTACCTTGTCTACCTTGCTGAGAAAGCATTACGAAAAAATCCAAAGCGCATTACATTTTTTGCTCCTATTGTTACTTATTTATTCACGCTATGCGCGGGAACTGGTCATGTCGCTTATTCTGTACTTCCCGTTATCGCCGAAGTATCTCGTGAATCAGGAATTAGACCTGAACGACCAATGTCAATTGCCGTTATCGCTTCCCAGCAGGCAATTACAGCTAGTCCAATATCGGCTGCAACAGTTGCACTTTTAGCAATGTTAGCCGACTATAAAATCACCTTGTTAGATATTTTAAAAGTCAGTATCCCTTCTACTTTTATTGCTTGTATGGTAGCTGCATTCGTTGCTAGTAAAATGGGAAAAGAATTAAATGAAGACCCTGAATACTTGAAGCGATTAAAAGAGGGAATGATCCCTAAACTTGAAGAGAAAAAAGAATTTGCGGGTGTAAAAGGCGCTAAATTATCAGTTATCCTTTTCCTAGTAGGAACTTTCCTTGTCGTACTTCTTGGTTCATTTGAAGCCCTTCGTCCGGGATGGATGGTTGACGGGAAGTTAGCTCGTCTTTCCATGCCAAACACAATTGAAATGGTCATGTTAACCATTGCTGCTCTTATTATTATTTTCTGTAAACCAAATGTGGAAAGCATTGTAACTGGTAACGTCTTTAAAGCAGGCGCAACAGCAGTTGTTGCTATTTTTGGTATCGCTTGGATGGGAGATACTTTCTTCAACGGAAACTTAAATATAATTCAAGGATCAATTCAACACTTAGTGACAAGTGCACCATGGCTATTTGCTATTGCACTATTCATTCTATCTATTTTACTGTATAGCCAAGCAGCAACAGTTCGTGCTTTAGTGCCACTTGGACTATCACTTGGTATTCCGCCGGCATTACTTATTGCTATGTTCCCTGCAGTAAATGGATATTTCTTCATTCCAAACTACGGGACAATCGTTGCTGCAATTAACTTTGACCGTACTGGTACAACAGGAATTGGTAAATATGTTTTAAATCATAGCTTTATGATTCCTGGCCTAATCGCAACATTCATTTCTATCGGAATTGGAATGCTCTTAATTTCAATTATGTTTTAAAGAAAAAGCACAAACCTTTATTTAAAAAGGTTTGTGCTTTTTTAATCAAACGTTTGTTTAAACTTTTTTGGCAGTCTATTCCTCCATATAGCATTTAAAATATTACATGGGCTTTTTCTACAAACTCTTATTTACTTCTTCAACTAATTTCTTCGTACTTTCATACGCAGATTCCGCTAAGCTAATCGCTGAAATAACTGAAACACCATCCGCACCCGCTTCTATAACAGAAGCTGTATTTTCAATTGTAATCCCACCAATCCCAACGATCGGTATTGTAATCTCTTGTTCCCTAAAATACTTTAGACCTTTCGTTCCTTGAACCGCTTTTGTATCTTTTTTCGTACTCGTCGGGAAAATTGGACCAACTCCTAAATAATCGGCTCCATTTTCAATCGCCCAGCGTGCTTCTTCAATTGTATGTGTAGATACTCCAATAATTTTATCTCCCATTTTTTTACGAACAGATGTAATTCCTTCATCATCTTGTCCAACATGCACGCCATCTGCATCTAACTCGAGGGCTAGTTCCACATCATCATTTACGATGAATGGTACACCGTACTCCTTGCAAAGCGCTTGTAGTTCTTTCGCAAAATCAATACGTTTCTCTCCCGTTAAAGCCCCTTCTCCCTTTTCACGAAGTTGAAAAATTGTTATACCACCTTCTAGTGCATCTCTCAATACTTGTAGTGGCTCCTTCGTACAATTGTTACTTCCCATAATAAAATATACTGGTAATACCCTAGACATTTCATCCATTGTAATGCGCGACATCTAGTTCCCCTCCTTACTGTATAACCTCAATCTTTCCATACTTCTCAATATCATCTGAAGTTGTATTCGCTAACTGATTTAAAAATTCAATTTGAAAGCTTCCTGGTCCACTCTCTACTGTTTTCGAAGCCGCTATTTCTGCTGCTACTCCATAGAATGTTAATGCGGCTACTGCTGCCTTTACATAATCCTTTTCTACCGCTACAAATGCTCCTATTACAGAAGTTAGTAAACAACCTGTTCCAGTAACTTTCGTTAAAATAGGATGGCCATTTCGAATAAGAATAGTTCGCTCTCCATCTGTAACAACATCTTCTTGTCCAGTAATTATCGCAACTGTATTTAATTCATCCGCTGCCTGTTTTGCAATATTTACAACATTACCGTTTCCAGTACCAGCATCTACACCTTTAATTTCCCATTTCTCATTAATAACGTTAGCTATTTCAGCTGCATTTCCGCGGATAACAGCTAAATCGATTTCAGCTGGAATATATCTCGCAACTTCTGTTCGATAAGAAGTTGCTCCTGCCCCAACTGGATCAAACAATACTGGTACATCATTCTTATTTGCTGATTTACCAGCAAGTAACATCGCTTCTACCTCTTCAGGACGAAGTGTACCCATATTTAAAACAAGGGCTCCCGCAATGCTAGCCATTTCAGCTACTTCTTCTTTTGCATACGCCATTACAGGTGATGCTCCTAATGCTAACAAACCGTTTGCTGTAAAATTTGTTACAACAACATTTGTAATATTATGCACGAGTGGATTAGACCCTCTCACCAATTCCACTATTTTACTAATTCCTTGTACATTCATTCTATTCATCTCCTAACTTTAATGATGGGAGATACACAAAAAGGCACTTTGCGCGTACGCAAAGTGCCTGAACATGTGCTTTTACACTCTCCCTACGCTGGCATTATCCAACAGGTTCAAATGGTCAATGACGGATTAGTCATACTCTCAGTTTGCATCCACAAACTCCCATGTGTTTATTATTCATCTACTTCAAAGTCTACTCTTATTCTAGTAAAATAACAAGTTCTTTACTTTTATAGAATGATAGAGATCAGAACTCTCCTGGTTCAACCATTCTTCGCCTTTATATAAGTAAAACTCTCACACGTATATTTCACCACAAATAACTCAAACCGTCAGCAAGACTGAATAGAACAAAGATGTATGCTATATTTAACGTATGGAAATTTGAAAGGATGTTTTTAAATATGGCAAAAAGTATTGTAATTGCTGAAAAACCTTCTGTTGCACGTGATATCGCACGTGTACTGAAATGTGATAAAAAAGGGAACGGCTATCTTGAAGGTAGTAAATATATTGTTACTTGGGCTTTAGGTCATCTCGTTACATTAGCTGATCCAGAAAGCTATGATGTGAAATATAAACAGTGGAATTTAGAAGATTTACCAATGCTACCGGAGCGTTTAAAACTAACCGTTATTAAACAAACAGGGAAACAGTTTAACGCTGTAAAAAGTCAGCTTCTTAGAAAAGATGTAAATGAAATCATTATAGCTACTGACGCCGGTCGTGAGGGAGAGTTGGTCGCACGCTGGATTATCGATAAAGTTAAAATGCAGAAACCGATTAAACGTCTATGGATTTCATCTGTTACCGATAAAGCAATTAAAGATGGCTTCGCAAATTTAAAACCAGGAAAAGCATATGACAATCTATACGCTTCAGCTGTCGCACGTTCAGAGGCTGACTGGTATATCGGACTTAATGCGACTCGAGCATTAACTACTCGCTTTAATGCCCAACTAAATTGTGGTCGTGTTCAAACACCTACTGTAGCCATGATTGCAAGCCGTGAAGATGAAATCAAACATTTCAAAGCTCAAACTTACTATGGTATCGAAGCTCAAACAGCTGAGAGATTAAAGCTAACTTGGCAAGATACAAAAGGAAATGGCCGTAGCTTTAATAAAGAAAAAACTGATGCAATCGTGAACAAAATTAGTAAACAAAATGCTACTGTTGTAGACATTGATAAAAAACAAAAGAAATCGTTCGCTCCTGGTCTTTACGATTTAACTGAACTACAACGTGATGCGAATAAAATATTTGGTTACTCTGCGAAAGAAACATTAAACATTATGCAAAAATTATATGAACAGCATAAAGTTTTAACGTACCCTCGTACAGATTCACGCTATATTTCATCTGATATTGTCGGAACACTTCCAGAGCGTCTGAAGGCTTGCGGAGTTGGAGAATACCGTCCTTTAGCACATAAAGTATTGCAGAAACCTGTAAAATCTAATAAATCATTTGTTGATGATAGTAAAGTAAGTGATCATCACGCAATTATTCCAACAGAGAGCTATGTAAACTTCTCAGCTTTCACAGATAAAGAACGTAAAATTTATGACTTAGTTGTAAAACGTTTCTTAGCTGTTTTATTCCCGGCCTTTGAATATGAACAACTAACATTGCGCACGAAAATTGGTGACGAAACGTTCATCGCACGCGGAAAAACGATTTTACATGCTGGTTGGAAAGAGGTTTATGCAAATCGGTTTGAAGATGATGATGCAAACGATGATGTAAAAGAACAAATCTTACCTCGCATCGAAAAAGGCGATACATTAAACATAAAACTAATTGTCCAAACATCAGGTCAAACAAAAGCACCTGCACGCTTTAATGAAGCAACATTACTTTCAGCAATGGAAAACCCAACAAAATACATGGATACGCAAAACAAACAACTTGCTGACACGTTAAAGTCAACTGGTGGATTAGGTACTGTAGCTACACGAGCTGATATTATCGACAAGTTATTCAATTCGTTCTTGCTTGAAAAACGTGGTAAAGATATTCATATTACTTCAAAAGGCCGTCAGTTACTTGATTTAGTGCCAGAAGAACTGAAATCTCCTACACTAACTGGTGAATGGGAGCAAAAGTTAGAAGCTATCGCTAAAGGAAAATTAAAGAAAGAAGTATTCATTTCAGAAATGAAGAACTATACGAAAGAAATTGTTGCTGAAATTAAATCGAGTGATAAAAAATATAAACATGACAACATTTCAACGAAGTCTTGTCCAGACTGTGGTAAACCGATGTTAGAAGTAAACGGTAAAAAAGGTAAAATGCTTGTATGCCAAGATCGCGAATGTGGTCACCGTAAAAATGTATCCCGCACTACAAACGCACGCTGTCCTCAGTGTAAAAAGAAACTAGAACTTCGTGGTGAAGGAGCGGGCCAAATTTTCGCATGTAAATGTGGCTATCGTGAGAAACTTTCTACATTCCAAGAGAGACGTAAAAAAGAATCCGGCAGCAAAGCTGATAAACGTGACGTCCAAAAATATATGAAACAACAGAACAAAGAGGAAGAACCATTAAACAATCCATTCGCAGAAGCATTAAAGAAATTAAAATTTGATTAAATAAAAAGGTTCCTACCTCTATCGGTAGGAACCTTTTTATTAATGAATGATTTTACTTCCTTTTGCATTCTCAACGAATTTTTCACTTGATTTGTTAATTGGTGTTTTCAGTAATAACGCAGCAACAATCATAACTACTACGAAAACACTTAACACAAGTAAATCTCTAGTTACTATATCCCAAAGCATTCCGCCAACTGTTTCACGAATTGCACTAATTGCATATGTGAATGGTAAGAACGGATAAATCGCTTGGAAGAACGGTGGTGTCATTTGAATTGGGAATGTTCCGCCTGATCCTGCTACTTGCAGTACAAGTAAAATGATCGCCATCGATTTCCCAACGTTTCCGAAAATAGAAACGAGTGAGTACACGATACAAACAAATACTCCCCCAATAAATAAACTAAATAACACAAACCAGAACTTATCGACTACGTACGTACCGAGTAAGAATATATCTCCCATTGATACGATAAACGCTTGTGAAAGACCTATCGTTAAGAATGTTAATAAACGTCCGAAGTAAACTTCATGGCTCTTATAATTCGCGCCCTCTTCGTGTACTTCTACCGTTAATAATGAAACCATTAATAATGCGCCTACCCATAATGCAAGCACTGTATAGAATGGTGACATTGCTGAACCGTAGTTCGGCATTGCAAATAATTTATTCTCTTTTAAATTTACTGGATTTGCAAAGTAGTCACTTTGCTTTTCAACATCATTCTTTAATAAGCGTATGATGTCTTTTATATCCTCTTCAGATTCAAAATCACGAATTTTATCTGCTAATTCTTTAATCTTTTTCTCAGTAGCTGGCATTTCAGCTTTAATATCTGCAATTTTCTTTTGACCATCTACTAAGCCTTTTGATGAATCTTCAAGTAATTTTTTCACATCTGGAAGCTTCTTATCTGCCTCACCTAAAATTTGAGATGTATTTTTAGACATCTCTTTTGTACGAGCAATTGCTGCGTTAAAGTTTGGAACGATTTCTGAGTCATATTTAGCTAAAATGTCACCAATTTGGCCCGAAACATTTTTAGACACTTGATTAATACTTTCAATAACATCTGCTGCTGGTTTTTGACCTTTATTAATAGCGTCAATTCCTTTATCAGTTAAATCGATTCCTTTTTGCAAACCATCTTTTGCTTTATTTAACTTAGCAATTGTGCCATTAAGATTTTTATCACTATTCACATCGCCCAAAACTTTATTTGTACTTTCCATAACCGGAATCATATCATTAACTAAATTCCATCCTGCTTTGAACTGTCCATTTAAATCATTTAAGGCTACTTTTGTAGAATCTAATCCATTAACACCTTTGTTACTTAAGTCTTCTCTTGCTTTTTCAAGCTCCGTTTTTAATCTGCTGTAATCATTTACAGCCTTATCATATTTTTCTCTACCATTGTCTAATGCTTCATTTGTTTGGTTTACTAAATCATTTGCTGCTTTTATATCTTGATTTAAATTCCCTCTTAACTGCTGAGCATCTTCTTTTACATTTTCAGCTTTGTTTTTCAATTGCTCAGCTGTGCTTACTGCTTTTTCGAAATCTGCTACAAACGTAGCATTATAATCTGCTTCTGCTTGATTTACCAAGTTATTTATTGCATCTAATTTTTTATTAGTAGCGTCTCTTACATCTTGTTTCACTTCTTGCCCTGTACCAATAATATTGGCAATATCTTTAACGCCACCATTTGCATTTTCAATAGCTGATTTAAGGTTTGTTAATTTTTCTATTCTCTTTTGGAAGAATTCTTTTCCAAAATCAGTTGATGCAGACTCTTTAAATTTAGTAAAGACATCAATTAAATATGAAACACTATCTGCTCGACCTTGCAGCGTCTCAGAAACCTTATTAAGATCTTGTTTCGCTTTTTCCGGATCCAAATTACCATTTTGCAACCCGTTTATAACACCTTGTGCATAAGTTGTTCCGACACGTATCGAACTAAAAACATTATTTACAGTTTGATCAATATTTTTAGCAATATTTTTATACCCCTCACCATTCACTTGCGGTAACGCTGGAATTTCTGGTATTTGTGGTACTTGCGGAATAGTTATATTAGGCAACACTGGGAATTTAGCCGGATCTGGAAGTGTCAGATTAGAATCAAATGATGGATTTTTTAAGAAATCCGTAATTGCTGCCGCACTATCTAAACCTTGTTGCATTACAATTAAATTATTCTTAATTGTTCCAGGTGCACGCTTCAATGTTTCATCATTTCTCGCAAAGAATTTATCTAAATTCCCTAACGCTTCCTGCCCATCATTCATAACACTTTCTACAACTGGCAACTCTTTTTGCGCTACTTTCACAACATCTTCTGCCCGAGTCGCATCATCTAATGCCTTATCCACAAGTGTATTCATTTCTGGGAACTGTGCTTCTAACTTAAATACGAGATCCTTGACCTTCTCAATACTTGGTAAGTTAGTTTCTAAATCGATTCCAAGGTCATTGAAGATTTTAAAAATCTCACCGTTTGCTGTTTTAACAAAGTTTTTACTAACCTCTTCTGTAAGACCCGATGCACCTTTAGCTGTAATTTTCGGTGCAATCGCATTTACTTTTTCATTTACATAGTAATCAAGTTCTGGTTTCTGTGGATTTTCATTCAAGACCGTTGCAATCTTTTCAGAAAAATCTTTTGGAATAGTAATACTTGCGGAATAATCTCCACGCTCTACTCCATAAATTGCTTGCTTTTCATCAACAAACTTCCACCCGAAATTTTTGTCCTTCTTAAGTGAATCTACAATTTCTTCCCCGATGTTAATATCTTTCCCTCTTAAATTTGATCCAACATCTTGGTTAGAAACTGCAATTTGGATTCCTTTCGTATTTCCGTAAGGATCCCAAGAAGCTTTAATGTTAAACCATGCATATAACGATGGTAAAATCATTAACCCTAAAACAATAACAATTGCAGCCCAATGTTTGGCTACATTCCGTAAATCTGTCTTATAAATACGCCAAATTTGTTTCATAAAAGTTATCACCTAATTATATATTTTTCCTTCTTTAGAAAATGATACATACATTTTGTAATTATATCACTTTCTACATCGTGGATTAAACGAAAACATACTATTTTTCCCATTAAATATTTCACTTACTTCATTATATAACGAAGTAAAAAAAGTATGCATACAAAATGACCAAATTAGTTTTACATTCAATAATAACAAATATATAGGAAATGTCATAAAAAATACAAGTATTTTCTCTTGGGAATATTTGTATTTATCAAAAAACCCTCCCAGCTTTTCATTATCTGTGAGGGTTTCTTCTATTATATATCTAATTGTACTTCTACACCGAAATGGTCAGAAATTACATTTTGATTTGTTCCATTAAAAATGACTTTTGAAGAAGTAACTGTTTTACTTTGATTGCTTAATATTAGGTCGATTCGTAAGTTTTGTTTATTTTCATCCCAACCAGCAATCTCTCCTTGGACAGTTGTTCCTTCATCCTTCTCTATCGCTAGTTCATATGTGTCATATAAACCTTTTTGCATCATATACTCATAACCCTCTCCTTCCAAACGAGCATTGTTATTAAAATCACCCATTAAGAAGGAAAGTTCATTGCTATTTACACGCTCCATTAAACGATCAACTTGGTCTTTGAATGATTCTTCTTCATCATTCCACCAACCGAGATGGCAAGAATAAAACGTTATATTCTTATCATTATAAGCAATTGTTGCACTTACAATTTTGCGTGTTTTCCAATACGTTGTATCCTTATTTTCTGAGACAAAGAACGTATCTTCCTTTACAATGTTGTGCTTTGTTACAATTGCTAATCCTTCTTCGTACACATCATATCCAATATGAGAGAAATCCCAAATAATATTGTATTCTTTTACATTTAGTGCTCTTAACTCTTCTAGCAGTAAAAGCCCAAAATTATCTTTTTTCTTGTTACCGCATACATTTTCAGCTTGTATAGACTGACTTACTTCTTGCAATGCGATCACATCATAATCTTCTTCTTGAATTGCTTTAGCAAGATACTTTATTTTTTCAATTTGATTCTCTTCTTGCCAAGAGTGACAATTTAAAGTTAGCAATTTCATATTATTACGCACCTAACATATCTTGAATATCTGACTTTAATACGTCAGCTTTCGGGCCATATACTGCTTGTACACCTTTATCTTTTACAATAAGTCCTAAAGCACCATTTTGTTTCCATTTTGCTTCTGGTGCAACGGCATCTAAATCTTTTACTGTTACACGTAAACGTGTCATACAAGCATCTACGTCAGCAATATTATCTTTTCCGCCCAATAAATCAATAACTTTTGTTGCTAATGAACCATCTTGTACATTTCCTGTTCCTTCTGTTGACTCATCTTCATTATCAATATAGTTTCCTGCACGCCCTGGCGTTGGTAAATTGAATTTTTTAATTAAGAAGTTGAATAACGTAAAGTTAAGGCCGAAGAACACTAATGAAACAATGACAAAGTTGATTAAATCTCTCGTTAAACCTGCATTGATCATCATTGGTGTACGTGTAATTAACTCAATAAATCCAAATGCATGAACACGTAAATTAATTAAATCCGCTAATGCGAATGCAAGTCCTGTTGTAATTGCATACACAACATATAATACTGGTGCAATAAACATGAACATGAATTCAATTGGTTCTGTTACACCTGTTAAGAATACTGCTAATGCAGCTGATAAGAACATTGGTTTATATTTTGCACGTTTTTCTTTATCGACATTACGGAACATCGCAAACGCAATCCCCATTAACGCTGCCGTTGAGCCGATAACTTGTCCAGCTTTGAAACGAGCTGGTACAACGTTATTTAATAAATCGTTATATGCTTTCGTATCTCCATTTGCTAATAAGTTATTTAAATCTGTAATCCATGCAAGCCATAACGGATCTTGTCCCGCTACAATTTGTCCAACCTTTGAGCCAGTTAACATCGTATATGTTCCGCCTAGCTCTGTGTAGTTCATCGGAATTGTTAACATATGATGTAATCCAAATGGTAATAATAAACGTTCTAACGTTCCATATACAAACGGTGCAATAACTGGTGCACTATCTTTAGATGCTGCAATCCAGCGACCAAATTCATTTAATCCACTTTGGATAAATGGCCATACAAGTGATAATACAATCGCAGTGACTGTAGACCAAACAATTACAACGAATGGTACGAATCGTTTTCCATTAAAGAATGCTAATGCCTGTGGCAGTTTATTATAATTGTAGTATTTGTTATATAAAGTAGCTCCTAAGAAACCTGTGATAATCCCTACGAAAACTCCCATGTTTAATGCTGGTGCACCAAGTACAGAAGTAAAGTAATCTTTTACAAGTAAATCTCCTGCTAAAAATGAAGAAACTGTCGCTTTTGAATCCGTTAACATTTGAGCGTTTACGCCAAATATAGCTCCTGTAATTCTGTTTGTTAAAACGAATGCTAATAGTGCTGCAAATGCACCACCTGCTCGATCCTTCGCCCAAGATCCCCCAATTGCTACTGCGAATAAGATGTGTAGATTTGTAATAATTGCCCAACCGATGTCTTCCATTACTCGAGCAATGGTATGAACTGCGTTAACATCCCCAGCAGACATCCCAATTAACTTACCGATGGAAATCATTAAACCAGCTGCTGGCATTACAGCTACAACAACTAGTAACGCTTTCCCGAACTTTTGCCAAAAATCAAAAGACGTAATTTTCATCTGTTTTTCCTCCCCTTTATTTATAACAACATAATGATTTAAATTATAATTTCTGTTTCTCTTATGAAAACGATTCCTTATGTTTCTTTTTCTCTTTACGCAACCGTTTTCATAAATCTATTTTAATAAAAGCGTTTTCACATTGCAATAGAAATTTATTTTTTTTCATAAAAAAAGATGCTCAAGGAGCATCCTTTTTCATTATAAAATGCGATAAACCCTTGTTTCATAAGGTTTCAACGTGATTGTAGTTATTTGTTCATGTTCCGCAACTTCATAGTTATTTAAAAGCAAACGTTTGCGTTCTAATGCGAATAAACTCTCATTATGCACAGCTTCCTCTTTTGAGATATTACTAATTACAATGACTTTTTCATCCTGTAGCGTACGTGTATATGCATAAATTTGTGGATCGTCTTCTAATAGTAAATCGTACGTACCGTAGTTCAGTACATCGTGCTCTTTTTTCAAGGCAATCATTTTCTTATAGAAATTGAAAATAGACTTTTCTTCATTTTTTTGCTTTTCAACATTAATTTCTTTGTAATTTGGATTCATGCTAAACCAAGGTGTACTTGTTGTGAAGCCAGCATTCATTTCATCATTCCACTGCATAGGTGTACGTGAATTATCGCGGCAAGAAGCCCATATAATTTCCATCATATCTTGATGTGATACGCCCTCTGCAATTTTCTCACGATATAAATTTTTAATTGCTACATCATCGTAATCTTCAATATTTGGGAACTGAACATTTGTCATACCAATTTCTTGTCCTTGATAAATAAACGGTGTGCCGTGCATAAAGAAATACATCGCTCCTAAAGCCGTTGCACTTTCACGCCAATATTCTTTATCATTTCCCCAAGTAGACACAATACGTGGCTTATCATGATTTTCAATATATAAAGCATTCCATCCCTTATTTTCTAAACCTTTTTGCCACTTTGTTAATACTTTTTTCAACTCAACAACATCAAGATCTTTCTTCTTTTCTGCATCCCATAAGCTTAAATGCTCAAATTGGAATACCATATTGAATTTACCATTCTCTTCTCCAACCCAAAGATCAGCATCTTCAACTTTCACACCATTTGCTTCTCCAACAGTCATAATATCGTATTTAGCAAATGTGTTTTCTTTTAATTCTTCTAGTAATGGCTGAATACCATTTACATTCATATGTTTGTCAAAAGAAGGCACATACTTTAACCCTTTTGGGTTTGGCATATCCTTGAGGCCATCTTCTTTTTTTATATGACTAATCGCATCGACGCGGAAACCATCAATACCTTTATCAAGCCACCAATTAACAGTATCATATAAAACTTCACGAACTTCTTTATTCTCCCAGTTCAAATCTGGTTGTTTACGCGAGAATAAATGTAAATAATATTGCTCTGTCACTTCATCATATTCCCATGCAGAACCATTAAAGATACTTTCCCAATTGTTTGGTTCCGCGCCGTCTTTACCATCCTGCCAAATATACCAATCACGCTTCGGATTGTCTTTAGAAGAACTTGATTCAATAAACCATGGATGTTCATCACTTGTATGATTAATAACTAAATCAATAATAAGCTTCATGTCACGCTTATGAACTTCATCTAGTAGCATATCAAAATCTTCCATCGTACCAAATTCATCCATAATATCTTGATAGTCACTAATATCATAACCATTATCGTCATTAGGTGATTTATACATTGGACAAATCCAAATTACATCTATACCTAAATCTTTTAAATAATCCAGCTTTGCAATAATCCCCTGTAAATCTCCAATACCATCACCATTTGAATCCATAAAGCTACGTGGATAAATTTGATAAGCGACAGCTTCTTTCCACCATGTCTTATTCATACTAATTCTCTCCTTTTGCATCCCATCGGATTTTTTTATGCAAACGTTTTCGTAACACTATCATAACAAAATATGAATAGTTTGCAACTGTTTTCATTGAACTCTATGTAGTTTCCTTATTCTTATGCCTTATTTATTTCTCACAAAGATAAAGTGAAACTTTAATCGTTAAGGAGATGTCCATTCCCCGCTGATTATTAGCCCTTACCAATCGAGCTTTTACGAGCAGCCCTATCTTCTTTGTTTCAGCCGGATTGTCTTACTGCTCGCAAATAACGGGATAAATCTAACCCTTCTCTTCTTCTCGTCCATGCGTGTTAAATACACTCTTCATATACTAATACAAGCTCATATTATTTCAGAAAGGAGATATAAATTGAAACAAACAAAATTAACTGGTCGTATCGTCGTTCCCTCGGATCCTGGGTATGACATAGCCCGAATAAATTTAAATTTAAGCATTCCAAAATTTCCTTGTATTATTGTTTTTTGTCGAAATAAAAATGATGTGTGTAACGCCTTAAAATGGGCACGTGAGCGTCATATACCATTTCGCTTAAGAAGTGGACGACATAGCTACGAAAATTTCTCTCTTTTAAATGGCGGGCTTATTATTGATGTGAGTGAAATGAAGCAAATTACGGTTAGTACAGGAAAATTAACAGCAACAATTGAAGCGGGTGCAAATCTTGGCACTGTGTATAAAGAACTTTGGAAATATGGTGTTACAATACCAGCTGGCACAAGTGCAAGTGTCGGAATTGTGGGGTTAACACTCGGCGGTGGCATTGGCATGCTTTCACGCTTATTTGGACTAACATGTGATCAATTAGTAGAAGTCGAAATGGTACAAGCGTGCGGAAAATTTGGTGCAAAAATCATTCGTGCAAATGAACAAGAAAACCCTAACCTATTTTGGGCATGCCGTGGCGGTGGCGGTGGAAATTTCGGGATTATTACTTCCTTAACCTTTCGAGTCCACCCTATTAAAAACGTATCAATTTTCTCACTTACATGGGAATGGAAAGACTTTATTGCTGCATTTCAAGCTTGGCAAAACTGGGCACCTTATATAGATGAACGTCTCACTTCATCAATTGAATTATTCTCTAAACAACGAAATAAAATCGAGGTGAAAGGTGAATTTGTCGGCTCTCCTTCTGAACTCTATCCTCTATTATCTCCTCTTCTTGAAACTGGTAATCCTTCTCTCTTTATAGATGAAGTCCCGTATATAAAGGCTGTTCAATTCTTTAATAGCGGCAATATTCCTGAAAAATTCAAACGCTCTGGTTCCTACGTATATAAACCTATCCCTCTTAAAGGTATTCAAATCTTACAATATTTTCTTTCTCATGCACCAAATAAAGATGCGAGTATTTGGCACCAATCACTCGTAGGTGCTGTAGAAAACATTTCGCCTAATGAAACAGCTTATTTCCACCGCAAGGCAATTATTGCTCAAGAATATATTACTTCTTGGAAATGCAACGATGAAGAAAATCGAAATATACGCTGGGTTAAAGATTTACGGGAAAGCTTAGACCCTTACACGCTGGGAGACTATGTAAATTGGCCCGATATCGACATAAAAAATTGGCAAACTAGTTATTATGGCTCTAATTTTCAAAGGTTGCGTAAAGTGAAGACAGTATATGACCCTTGTAATGTTTTTCGTTTTCAACAAAGCATTCCTCCTTTCCATACGTAAAAAGGAAGAACAGAATTCTGTTCTTCCTTTTTACATTGAAAATCGTTCAATGGTTTGTTTCAAGTCCGCTGCTTGCTTCTCTAAATCCTTTAATAATTGATCGATTACTACCATATTTTTAGATTGTTGCAACGTCACACGTGCCACTTCTTGTGAACCAGCTGATGTTTCCTCAGCAATTGCTGCTACAGCCTTCGTCTGTGCTCCTGTTTGATGAATGTGACTCACTTGTTCGTTCATATAGCTACTAATTTGCTTAGTTGCATCGGCAACTTCCATAATACTCGATGACATTTCTTTTAAAATTAATTCAGTAGCTTCTCCTCGTTTTGCCTCTTCTTTAGCTGTTTTCACTTGCTCCGTCATTTTCAATGCGACTTGTTGCACTTCCTCTTGCATATTTCGTAATAACTGCGATATATTTCTTGCAGAATGATCGCTTTCATCAGCAAGTTTACGTACTTCTTCAGCTACAACTGCAAAGCCCCTTCCATGCTCTCCAGCACGAGCTGCCTCAATAGAAGCATTTAATGCTAATAAATTCGTTTGACTAGCAATCTCACTCACAACAGAAACAATATGTTCTACTTGTTTCATTCGTTCTTCTAACTTCTGTACATTTTGCATCGAAGCTTCATTCTCTTTTGCCAATGTTTGAATGCCTTGAATTAAAGAAGTAAAGACACGTGTACTTTGTCCTAAAGCTTGAACCATTTCTAAAGACAATTCGTCGGACTTTTTTGCTTTTTCTTCTACTTCACTCGCAATAGAGGTTGTTGTATCGACAGTTGAAACAATCGCCTGAATGGAAGCTGCTGATTGCTCGGCGCCAGAAGAAATCTCTGCAAGAGTTTCAGACACACCGCGTGCTTGCTTTGTCGCTTCCCCTGTTTGTCTTCTAATTTGCTGAACTTGATTATTTGTATACGAAAATGTAGTATCAATATTTTTCACCATACCTCTTAAGTTCTCGAGCATCATATTAAATGCAACACTTAAAGATTTAATCTCATCATCTACTTTTGGCAACGGGACATCTTCACGAATATCACCATCAGCCGCTTTCCTTGCTGCTTCTTCCAACTTTCGAAGTGGTTTAATTAAAAATATTGCTGCCCCATACGCTAAAATTCCAGACCATACTACACCTAATAACATAACGATAATATTATAAACAGTTTGACTTACATAACTTTGAAAATAATCATATATAACGTAAATAAAAAATAAACTTGTTGAATATGTAATTAAAGCTAAAACTGTAGTGAATAGCATAAGTTGTGTACGTAAGCCAAAGGAAAATGTCTTCCTTTCTTTTTCCATCTCTTCTTTCCCCCTTCTTATAAGCAATATAAGTGCTACCTATATATTATTATCCATATTTTCGTCATACAAAGATATAGAGATTTTAAAAATCATAATTCCCTTGAATATCAAATTCCGTCAAAAAAATAAAGGATTCTGACAATTTGTGACTAATAACAGAAATAAGGGGAAACATTTGTAAAATATATTTTTGACTGGGGGTTTTGTATGATTCAGGTTCGAAATCTAGTAAAATCATTCGGCTCGCTTGATGTTTTAAAAGGAATTGATTTAGAAATAACAGAAAAAGAAGTTGTTGTTTTAATTGGTGCCAGTGGTTCCGGTAAAAGTACATTACTTCGCTGTCTTAACTTTTTAGAAATGTACGATGAAGGTGAAATTCACTTACAAGGTGAACGAATTGATCCGAAGCATTCAAATTTAAACAAAGTCCGTGAAAATGTCGGTATGGTTTTTCAACACTTTAACCTCTTTCCTCATATGACCTCACTAGAAAACATCATAGAAGCACCTATTCACGTAAAAAAATTGGAGACAGCAGACGCGAAGGATGTTGGGAATCAACTCCTACAAAAAGTCGGCCTACAAGATAAGGCGGATGTAACTCCTCACCTCCTGTCAGGTGGTCAAAAACAACGCGTTGCGATTGCACGAGCTCTTGCTATGAATCCTAAAATTATGCTATTTGATGAACCTACCTCAGCCTTAGACCCTGAACTTGTTGGAGAAGTATTGCAAGTTATGAAAGAACTTGCTGAAGAAGGAATGACCATGATTATTGTTACTCATGAAATGAATTTCGCAAGAGATGTAGCTGATCGCGTCATATTTATGGATGACGGAAAGATTGTAGAGGACGCTCCGCCAGCACAATTCTTTTCAGCTCCATCACATGAACGAGCAAAACAATTTTTACGCAACGTTTTATAATATAACTTCTGTTTCAAATGAAAAGAAATACATCCATACGGTGCACAACTAATTGTCCAAATAAAATATCTCAGTAACATACTTAAAACCATCCGTATGATCAATATATAGGAGGGGTTTTATGAAAAGAAAACTATTAACCATTGTTGCGAGTATTACATTATGTACATCCTTCATACTAGGAGCCTGTAGTAAGGAAAGTGCTACTACTTCTTCAAATGGTGAAAAAGAATTTCGTTATGCGATGAGTGGCTTATATAAACCTTTTAACTATAAAGAAAATGACGGAAAGCTTGCCGGTTTTGATGTGGAAATTGGTGAGGCACTTGCGAAAAAAATGAATATGAAACCCACTCCTATTACAAATCCATGGGAAACGCTAATTCAAGGTCTACAATCGAAAAAATATGATGCTATATTGGGCAGTATGGCAATTACAGAAGAACGCTTAAAAGCTGTTAGTTTCTCCAATCCTTATTATCGCTCTGGTGCTCAAATTTTTGTGGCTAAAAAGAATACATCTATCTCTTCTCCAGAAGATTTGAAAGGTAAGAAAATTGGTGTTGTAAAAGCTAGTACCTTTAAAGACCTTGTTGCAAAACATACAGATCAAATCACAGAATATGATAGCGATATTACTGCACTTATGGACTTAGAGCCTGGACGTATTGATGCAGTAATCACTGATCAAATGGTCGGTTTACGTATGATCAAAGAAGGTAAATCAAATATAAAAGAAGCTGGAAAACCATTAAATCTTGATGAAATGGGAATTGCTATTCGTAAAGATGATAAAGAAATGGTTGAGAAAGTAAATAAAGCTTTAGATGAAATCATTAAAGATGGTACGTATGAAAAAATCAGTAAAAAATGGTTTGGGCGTAATATTCTTGGAGACGAGGCAAAAACAAAGTAAGTTAGCCATTTAGAGATTTCATAAATCATGCCCCACTTTGTATGTGGGGCACTTCATTCACTACTAAAATCCATACAATATGAGGTGACACATATGTTTGAAATTTTTATCTCTACCTATCCCACACTCTTAAAGGCTACTATTGTCACATTACAATTAACATTAACATCCCTATTACTCGGTTCACTAATTGGATTACTAGTCGCTTTCTTTCGAATCTCTAACAATAAGGTTTTAAATAGTATTGCTCATGTATACATCGCCATTATTCGTGGTACACCTTTAATTGTTCAAATCGCGATTCTCTATTTTGGGATTACATCCGTTGTTGTTTTTACCCCTTTTTGGGCAGGAGCAATTGCTTTAGCAATTCATAACGGTGCATATATTACTGAAATTTTCCGCGGATCCATTCAGTCCGTTGACCGTGGACAATTGGAAGCTGCTCGCTCTTTAGGGATGCCTTACCCTTTAGCGATGCGCCGGATTATATTACCACAAGCATTTCGTCTGTCTCTTCCCCCTCTAGGGAACCAATTTATTATTGGATTAAAAGATTCTTCACTTGTCGCTTATGTAGGAATGTCCGAATTATGGGGATCCGGTTTATCAATTGCCGCAGGTAACTTCCAGCAATTAGATACATATATCATTGTTGGTGTATACTATCTCGCACTAGTTCTTCTATTTACTTATCTTGTTAGTCTTCTAGAAAAACGACTACAACGAAAAGAAAATAACTCTGTCCAGGTCAAGACGAAGAACAAGAAAGAAGTCTCTTTATAACAAAAAGCAAGCTCTAAGAGAGCTTGCTTTTTCATCGTAAAATATGTCTATTATTGATTTACTTTTTTTATAGTCTCTTTTTCCTCTATATGTTCCTCACGATATGAAATATTATGAGGATCCAATCCATTTCCTAAAGAACCATAGAAATGCTCCCTATGCGGATCAACCAATTCACTTCCGTGATAATACACACGTGGTGTATTCCAAAGTGCTGCCAAAGCTTTTGTCATCGGCATTTCGTGATAGCGTTCCGGCCACATTTCTTTAATTTTATCTTTTACTAATGGATAGTATTTAGAACTCATAGCAGGAAACAGATGATGTTCTGTATGGTATGAGAAATTGAAATGTAAAACGTCTACCCAGCGCGGTACTGTTACTGATAAACAGTTTGCTAAAGGATCATTTACTGGAACAATAGGATTTAAGCGGTGATTTGTTGCGATATACGCCATTACAATAAAGTTAGCAATTAACAACGGAATCACGTATGCAAAGAACCACTTTGTAGGTCCCATAATAAACAATAAACTAATCCAAACTGTCCAGGGCAAAAGAAGTTGAAGCCATACAGATTTTTGATTGGATGACTTAAATTCTTTTATAAAATGAAAGAACATTCGAGTCGAATGTAACGTAAATTGAATTGTTAGTGACAGGAAACTAAAGAATGAACGTACATGAAGAGGCATGCGATATACCCAACTCAAAAACTTACTCTTTTTCAGTTTCTCAAATGTCGGCCATGCATCTGGATCATTCTCTTCATGCTGTGTGTGAACATGATGCGTTGCATTATGCCACTTTCTCCAAAGTTTTGGGCCAGTTGATAATGGCATAAATGCTATCGCACCTAAAAAATCACGAAGCCATGCCTTTCTTACAACTGTTCCATGTAAAATTTCATGTCCTAAAAATCCAAGTGAAGCAAAACATAATCCAAGAACAATTGCAATTCCTAGATTTGCCCACACATTCAATTCAAATACACCGATCGTTATTAAACCAGCCAATGCCACAAGTAAATAAGCCAGTCCACCAAATAATCGATTAGGAACTGGTTTAAATGCTTTTTTCGGCAAATGTGGTGCTACACGTGCTGCATACCACCCAAACGTATGAAGCTCCTTCATCCTTTTGCCCCTTTCTTATGCCGCGCCCCGCGCAACTTGCATATATCAATTCTTGCTTCCAGATTGATTTTACTACGTGATCCAAAAAGCATTTATCATAAGGAAAATATACTCACTCTATCGTCACTTAATTTTCGCTTTTATTATCAATGAAAAACATTTCTCTTTTTACTCTCTATCAACCTTTCCACATGATGAATCATAACAATAGAATTTCTATATTGTCAACAACTTTTATGACCTAGTAATAAAAGTTGGTTATATTTTTATAATTATACTTTATTTCACTAAAGAAAAAGCATAGATTTCATAAGGCTTTATCAGGTATATATACATATCCACTTAAACAATATAGACTCTATCTTATTCAAGAACTATCTATGTAATCAACAAATGGAATCACTTGAATTTAGCTTTATATAAATCCTACTTCTTCATACTGCCCCAATAAAATAATTATATTAAAATATTTTTTCTTTCGTTTAGTAAAAATAAAACGCTACGAAAACAACATACATGAATTCCATATAATATGGAAATATTAAAAGGAAAATTGTTCTAATTTGGAGGTTTTCAAAATGACAGATGACACATTTCCGCAGTTACCATCATCCTATTGGATTGAATCTACTCAATTACCTACTTTTCCTCATTTATCCGAAAATATAAAGACAGAAGTTGCTGTTATCGGAGCTGGTATTACAGGCATTACCACCGCCTATTTACTCGCTAAAGAAGGAATGAAAGTCGTTTTAATTGATTCTGGTTCTGTTTTAAATGGAACAACTGGGCACACAACCGCAAAAGTAACAGCTCAACATGATCTTATTTATGATGAATTAATAAACAATTTTGGTGTTGAAAAAGCCAGGCTTTACTACGAATCAAATAGTAAAGCTCTACAATTCATAAGCGAGACTGTACAAACATATAAAATCGACTGTAATTTCACAAATGAAGATTCGTATTTATATACAACTACCAATAATGGCCTGCGAAATTTAACGAAAGAATATGAAGCCTATCAAAAATTAAATATTCCTTGTGACTATGTTCAATCCCTGTCGATTCCTATTCCCGTACAATCTGCACTTGTGATGAAAAATCAAGCGCAATTCCATCCCCTCCTTTATTTAAAAACAATTTTAGAAAAGTTTGTGGAAATGGGCGGAAAAGTTTATGAGCAAACAACAGCCATTGATGTGGAAAAAGGAGATTATCCACAAGTTATTACAAAGGGTGACCATCGCATCACTTGTAAATATATTGTCTCTTGTTCACATTTTCCTTTTTATGATGCTAATAGCTTTTTCTTTACGCGAATGTACGCAGAACGCTCCTATGCCCTCGCAATAAAAGCAAAAACGGATTATCCAGGGGGCATGTATTTAAGTATCGATGATCCAAAACGCTCCATACGTTATACGACAAGCAATGGAGAAAAGTTGATATTTATTGGCGGAGAGAGCCATAAAACAGGCCAAGGAATTAATACGATGCTTCATTATGATGCACTATATTCCTTTGCTGAATCTACTTTTGGAGTAGATGAAATTCCTTATAGATGGTCAGCGCAAGATTTAATCACGCTAGATAAACTCCCTTATATCGGACATATTAACGAAAGGAATCCAAATATATTTGTGGCAACTGGATATCGTAAATGGGGAATGACGACTGGAACTGCAGCAGCTCATTTACTGAAGGACTCCATTCTAAAAGTCCACAGTCCATATAAAGAACTGTTTGCACCATCACGCTTTCATGCAAACCCGGATATAAAAACTTTCCTCTCTCAAAACATTGATGTTGCTAAACACTTAATTGAAGGAAAAATTGAAACCGCATTACGTAAGCCAGAAAATCTTGAAGTTGGCGAGGGTTCTGTTGTACATGTCAACGGTAAACGAGCAGGTGCTTATAAAGATAAAGAAGGAAAATTACATATCGTCGATACAACTTGCACACACCTCGGCTGTGAAGTTGAATGGAATAGCGGTGATTGTACTTGGGATTGCCCTTGTCACGGTTCCCGTTTTTCAATTGATGGGGATGTTATGGAAGGTCCAGCAGATCAACCATTAAAGCGAGTTGATAACGAATAATTACAGATTCAGCGTGAGTTTTCATTTACTCCCTTTTGTAAGAATAATCGTAACTAGCACCGTTTTCTTTATTCCTAAAACACAAAAAGAGCACAAACTCACTTGTGCTCTTTTTCATATACTTCAAACAACATATTTCGAAATAATGTATTCAAACTCTCAATATCAATCCCTAATCCCTTTTCAATCCCTTTCACGTATTGCTCATAATAATCAATTTGTTCTTCTAAAAATTGATTTAACACCTCAATTTTCAATCCAACATCTAATTCCGTACCTGCTTTTTTCTTTATTAACAACTTTTCAATTTCATCTAATACACTAGGCTCTACTGATAGTTCCATAATTAACCGGTCAAATTCTACTGGGGGCAATGTCCCTTTCTCTTCTAACCATTTACAAGCTAAAATAGGACGTAATACGTAAAAGTACTTTTTCAACTTTACATTTTCACCTTGTAAAAATTCACGATAGTTTTTTGAAGCCATATGTAAGTAATGATATATCGTTGATTTCGGATTAAAATCCTTTTCACTCATTTGCTGAAGCTGTTCTGGAAGGTTCGAGTTTTTCGAATAAAAAATCGGCGATCGAATCCATTCGAGTAACGCTGGATTTGACTTTGCAAACAGTTGCAATGCCTTTTTAATATCCCAACCACTTATGTCTAAATCATCACTAATTGGATATTCGATTACATCACGCTTATCATGAATTGATAAATACCATTCTACTGGATGTATATAAACAAACCTAACATCATAATCGCTATCTTTCGATGGGAATCCCCAAGCACGACTCCCTGATTCCACTGCAAATAAAATTTTCACATCATTCTCTTTTTCAATTCGTTCTAGTTCTAATTCAATTTTCTCTCTCATTTCATACCATCTCCATTTTTTGATTATTTCCCTGGTAATTCGACAAATATACGACTAATTTTACTATATACCAAAACAGCTGTCAGAAAATTTCTGACAGCTCAATAAAGCACCTATTTTTTCTTTTCCATTACAGTAGCAGTAATTCGTTCAAACTCTTTTTGAATTTCCTCTTTATATGCATCCACTTTTGAAAAATCCATAGCAGCAATATAAATTCGTTCTAATTTATCACGAACTGATTTTGCTTTTGCTAAGAAAGACATTGCCTCATTCATTTTTGCTTTATATTGAATGGAAACGTCACGAATTTCTGTAGCATACTTCTCATCCGTCCCTGGTTTAACAATAAGAGTATACATATCTATAATCTCATCACCTTCGCGACTTGGAAAATATTCATGTGGTGCGGTACTATCAAAAATTGCAAATCCTAATTCTCTTACGATAACCATATCAAGACTATTCGGGTCAAATCCGCAATGATATACTTCAACGTCAAAACCTTTTTCTTCTGCTGCCTTCGATAACTTTTTAAGCATTGTTGATTTTCCAGAACCCGGGCGTCCTTTTATAAAATAACGATGTGGTAATCCTTCTGTTAAATTAGGAACAAAATCAACTGCTCCTTTCGGTGTAGCAGCTCCTAAAAAACGATGTTTCACAATCGATTGTTTTCCCTTTTTATCTGCAAATAATTTCTGAATTAGCTGTTCTGTTAGTTCATTTGCTTTATTAAAATCAATGTTATTAATATATATTTTCTCCCACTCATCATGTATAACTAACGCCTCTTTAAAACATCCGTAAGCAGATTTGAAAGCCTTGCCCGCTTCTAATACAAACCGTTCAATTTCTAACTTCTGCTTTCTTAATTTATCTGAGTCCCAAGCAACTCCTAAATTTATATACTCTTCAATAACTCCTGGCATTTTCGGCTCAATAACATGCGGTGATGTTCCATCAACAATTCCTACTTTTAATTTCGGAATAATCACTCCATCAACTGACTTATTATCAGAAGAACAATGCAAAAGTTCAATATCATATCCTTTTTCAACCCATTCACGACCTATTGCCTTAATTAAAGAAGATTTTCCCGTTCCTGGACCACCCTTTAAAATAAACAACCTATCTAGCCCTTTTAAATTCTCTTCGTATAAATTATGAAATCCTCTAGCTGTATTGCCACCAGCATAATAATTTAATACATTCCCTGTCACTGCACTCACTCCTTCGCAACAGTCTACTTACATAAGCTACAATATGCGAGCAACTTTATTTGGGTGAACACCTAATTTGTATTGCACGAAAAAAGGAAATGAATTACAATTTAAATATCACAAATATTCCGAATTTAAAACCGAATAAACCTTTATCAAGAGAGGCAGAGGGACCGGTCCTTTGAAGCCCAGCAACCTCAGTTTATGCAAACTGAATAGGTGCTAATTCCTGCAAAATGCATTGCATTTTGGAAGATAAAACTCAACTAGTATGTAAAGCTCATCTTTCTTGATTATGAAGGATGGGCTTTTTATTATTTGAAAAAAATATATTGGAGGTATGTAAAATGAAAGTAATTGATCTATCACAAACGTTTGAAAATAATATGTCTCAATTTCCTGGAACACCAAAAATCCAACTAGAAGCCATTACAAGCGTTGAAGAAACAGGTTATCAAGTTACGAATTTTCATTCTGTCGTTCATGTTGGTACGCATTGTGATGCGCCTGCTCATTTCATTTCAGGCGCAACCACTATTGATCAATTACCCCTAAATCAATTTGTAGGCGAAGCTGTTCTTATCGATGTGACTCATGTTCAAGAGCGAAAATTACCTAAGGAAGTATTACATACTGTCGACATAAAAGAAGGCGATATTGTCATTTTCCATTCCAATCTATCTAATAAATGGAATACCGAAGCTTATGAGAAAGAAGCGTTTTATCTTTCCGAAGAATTAGCTGAAGAACTAGTTCAATTAAAAGTAAAATCTGTCGGTTTAGATTTTATTTCTCCTGATGAGGTAACGACAGAAACATCACCGATTCATCACATACTGTTAGGAAATAATATTTACTTAATTGAAAACTTAACAAACTTAGATGCCATTAAAGCGAAACGATTCTTTTTCTCAGCAGCACCTTTAAAAATTAAAAATAGTGACGGTGCTTTCGCAAGGGCATTCGCTGTTATTTTTTAAACATGTTCTACAAAAAAAGCAAAGATCACTTTTGACCTTTGCTTTTATATTTTTTATTTAAGTTAAAAAAGAATTGCTCCACCCTTGGGCGTATCCAAGCTAAATAATCTTTATCTTTCTTCTTTGTACAAGCTATCTCTTCTCCATCTACCATTTCGACAAGTTCTAGCTCTAACAGTTGCCTCGTAAATGCTACCATATTTACTTCTTCTGCTGGATATTCTTCTTTTAATTTCTCCTCAATTTCTCCCAATAAAAAACCGTCACGCATCATTGCTAGTGCATCAATCCAAAGTGGCGGCATTTCATATGTCTCTCCTGTAATCGTATCTTTTACAATATAGTTCTTTTGCTCTTTTCGAAATTGAATCGTGTGTAAACATACAGTCGAATTTAATGTTAATTCCATCATACCACCCCTTTCATCATATCCGCATAGAAAAAAGGATGCGCGTGCACCCCTTCTTTTCTTTTCATAACACTACTGAACCGTTACATGAGCTAAAAGCTCTATGTCGATATTTTCCTCCATTATAAACGAAGTTTTTTATAAAAAAAACCCTTCTTGAAACATTTTATAAAATGTTTATATTTACACAACAAGAACACTTTTCTGAAAAGTAATTTCGTCTAATGCACTACACTGTTGGTAAATAAATTTCCACTTTCGTTCCTATCCCCATACTACTTTCAATCGCGATACTCCCTTGATGTTCTTCAATAATTTTATATGTAATCATTAATCCAAGACCTGTACCATTCTCTTTTGTTGTATAAAAAGCTTTTCCGATCTTTTCTATTTTCTCATTTTCTATCCCAAGACCTTGATCTTCAACAGAAATACACAAGTTCTCTCCAGCTTTTTCATATGCCAGAATCTGAATATTCCCGCCTCCTGGCATCGATTCAATTCCATTTTTGATGATGTTTAACAACACTTGTTTTAATTGCTTATCATCACCATTTATAACGGGTAAATTTCCATCTACTTGCAAATTAAATTTCACTTTATATTGAGTTGCATAGCTTTCCATTAACTGTACAACATATAAAAGGATTTCCCCTATATTACACCATTCATAATTTGTTGGTTTCGGTTTTCCTAATAACATCAATTCACTAACAAACCCATTAATTCTCTCAATTTCTTGCAGCATAATCTCATAGCTCATCGTATCTTCAGGATTTCTTTCTTTTTGAATTTGTGTAAATCCTTTTAAAGCTGTTAATGGATTTCGAATTTCATGAGCGATTGTTGTAGACATAGTCCCAATAACCGCTAAATTTTCTGTCTCTTTCATACTGTTCATCATCTCAACAACTGTCCTTACATAAGATTGAAATCTCTTTAATAAAGAATGCGAAATGATGAAAAAGAATATACATAATACAAGCGGAATCACAACTTTTACATCTTGTAATATCAAAGTAAAAAATACATATTTTCCAATTACACTACAGGAAACGAAATAAAAATATTTTCTGTTCACGAAAATCGGTGCAAATAGAATTAAAAATATTTCAACCATATTTCCATTTTCAAAAACACGATCACTGTGTAAATAAATCATTAAGTTATTAATAAGATCAATAAGCATATACCCAATTAAAAATAAGTATTTCACAAAATATACATAACCTTGTTTTTGAAGATATATTGAAATAGGAAATAAAGATATTACTAATATATATACACCTATTCCCATACCACCTTCTGGCCACCCTACCCTTGCTTCATTAATATTCATAGCGGGATAAACAAAATAATAGATAACGTCATATAAAAAGAATATAATATAGAATAATAATATAAATACTTTTAAAGCTTCTCTTTCTTCATAAATCAAGCTCTTGTATTTGTTCATATAAAAACTCCTCTTGATCAATACAAAAAAACATTTCAAGTGTTATCTCTTTAAATTATAATTATGAAATTGCTTTCAGGGCAACATGTAACCTTCTAATACTAAAAGGAAGGAGATACAGCTCCTTCCTTTTCAGTTACAATTTATATCCATCTTACCCTATCATTTAGCAATCCATCTGTAAAATTATTATGTCCTACTACAAAATCCTTCATATATAAATTTAAATATTCCCCATACTTACTTTCAGTATTTAATAATAATTCTTCTACATAATAAGCGCCTTGTCCAAAAGTATCTAACAGTAAACTACATAAGCCAGCATAAATTCCACACCCTACTTGGAAGTACGTCGCATTTGTTTTATATTTTTGAAAAACTTGGCTACTATTCATTACATTATACATGTATGTCTCATTATGTTCATAAACGAGCAACACACCGACTAAATCTTCTCCTATAATATCATCTTCTGCTGGATTAAATACTTTACGATTCCAATTCCATAAATCTTCCACTTCATCTAAGTTCTGTCTAATTAAGTTTGTTGTATACTCATTGATCCGATAAAGAAAACCCACTTCCATATTAAAAGATTTCCCTAAAATTAAAACTTCTTCATGTGGCATTAAGCAACCATAAAATTCTTTTTCACCTAACTTTACTTTATACTCTGAAGCATATACATCCTCATAAAAGTAAAGTGGACGATGATGACTCATATACATAGGATAACTCCATATCGCTTCATCCAGAAAACGCTCAACTGCCCACGATGCATAAAGTGTATGAGGTTTTATAAGCTCTTTATCATTCAAAAATGAAGTATCATGTTCTACAATATAGCATGCTCGCGGCTTTTCATTTGGACGTTCTTTCATAAGCTCAACAACCATCCATTGAACAACACCAGGATTCATACCTGAGCCTATAATCGCTCTTGTATTTGTAAATGTTTCTTTCTCCTTCTCAAACCTCGTATACCTTTCCGTAAGCTGAAAACCAAGTAAACTATCGTCTTGATCTACTGCCTCATTTTCCAAAGCCGAATTAATATAACAAATGCCAAGGTCATTACAACAACTCAGTACCCTAATTGTATCTGCACCTGAAACATCAATAACAACCTTCGTTCTTTTTTCCTTTAAATGATGTTTAAATTTGACTACATCTTGAAGGTTTATTTCATATAAAAAAAATTGCTCTTTCAAATTTGGAAACAACTCATCATAATAACTTTTATCTTTTTGTTTTATATCCACCAAATGGAAGTTCACATTCTTTATCACTTCATAAATTGGATCTTTTTCATTTACTACCGCTTGATTCAAAATTGCTAACACTGCTTTTGCTGCTCCACCAGCACTGCCAAGTAATGTAATCGAAAACGAATCTGGAAACTGCTCCACAAACAAAACCCCTTTAATAAAGTAGTTGAGCAGCACTTCCTCAAAAGTGAGTTGAATACACAAAAAGGTAGCTCGTACACCTTTAGTACAAGATTGCCCCTTCAAAGATCACACTAACATACCTATATGATATTCAATTCATTTCCCCCTCATATCCAAATCGAATTAAACAAATAGGCTCGACCTTTTCTTCCCTATATATAAAAGAAAAAGCCAGCCCTTTCAACTAGCCTACGGACAATGGACAGATTTCACATGTTGAATATTCACGTACATTTTTGCGTCACGTGCTTTTAATATTTCAATATGCCCTTCATCAATTTTCGTCATCTTTCCGATTTTATTAGATTCCTCGCCTAAATCAAACACCATAATTTTCCCTGACATTTTAATAAGCTGTTCTTCAAAAGTTCTAGCTAGAGTAATATTTAATGGATTTACGGGGAGTTCATTTTTATTGAGGGAATAAGGCACTTGGTTCTCTTTATAAGGAATTAACCACTTCAAATGCTTTAAAGATATATATACAGTTTTGTAAACAGGGCTATAAAAAACAATATAATCGTTCATCACACTTGTAACATAACCGTGTATCGGAACATTTCCTGCCACATAAATTTCTGTAAAAATCCCTTTAGATGTGATTAATACTTTTCTCAAAGAAATTGAAGGTGATTCCCTCTTAATTACAGAGTCCACACCAGGCCTTAATATTTCTTCATCATGCTCTCTTAAAAATTTATAATACTGGATATGGTATAAAGATATATATACATAGTCTTGTCCATTGTAAAGAACTACAATATCATTTCCTACATCAATTAATACACCTTTAAATCTTTTTTCACCGATTAATTTAACGTATATATTTTCTCCAATATTTTTGTTTAACTCATTCATCTATATCCTCCTTTCTATAAAATACTACTTTTCCTGCCTTCCATTTCTAAAAAAAATAATCAGGGCAATGTTCTGTCTTTTAATAGTAAGAGATCCTTTTCATATATCGTTCATAATTGTAGCGAACTATGAAATCGTTCTTTACTTCCAATCATAATGCCCCTCTTATTTATTAAACATTATTCATCTTCATTCTTTTTACATTTCACTACTTGACTCACACTCTTAACATGATAATTAATTATATAAATAACTTCATCACAGTTTACTAGTATAATACATTCTTCATGCACTTCACTTAATAAACCTTCTACACACTCTGGTCCACCGCGATTAATCTTTATCCACTTATACTTCAGGTCTTTTAATACATCAAAAAAAGTATCTTCATCAGAATAGAAACCTGAACCATAGTAATCGTCACATTTTGTTTCTTTCACTTTCTTGACTAGACTCTTCACATGTTTCAGCTGATAATACACTACTTCTCCATGGGGTAATTGTAGTGTAAGGTAATCTTTTCCTAACGATAACAGTACACCTACTCGACTTTCTGGTCCGCGCAGATTTACTTTTACATTCTCACCGACTAAACCTTTAATTTGATCACAGCATAATACGCTCTCCAAGTTCGTATCCTCCTTCCTTATTATCTTCCTCTACTTGATTGTCTTTGTGCACGAGTTCGACCTGAATTATTGCTTTCACTATTGCTTTCACTGTTGCTTTCACTGTTACTTTCTTCGCTCTCTCCGCACACTACTGGGCTATAACTAACACTCTTAATATGAGTTATTGAGATTAATATAACTTCTTCTTTTACAATTAATGTCACATAATCACAAGAAACATCTTGTAAAATACCTTCAATTTTTTCTGGGCCACCCCGATTAATTTTCACCCAGCGATATTTGAAGCTTTGAAGTAGCTTTTCAAAGTCATCTTCATATTCCAACCATCCATAATCATCTGCTTCACAATCTTTCGTATTTTTTGTAACACTTTTTAGATGGCGAAGCTGATAGTAAGAAAGCTCTCCTTTTTCACTCTTTAATACAAAGTAATCCGAACATACTGCGACTATTATTCCTTTTTGAGATTCTGGACCACCTCTGTTTACTCTCACGTAAGATCCAATTAAGTCTTTCAAAAAATCACAATGAAATAAACTCACGAGAAAACCCCTTCCATTAATTTATAAGCTTTTGCACTGATAGTATATGTATCTGTACAGGTTATGTTCGCTATGTTTGTCCCCGCTATGAAAAAATATGCTTTTAACTAATAATACTAATCCCCATAAAATCTTCTTTCCCTTAAAGTAACTCTAGGATTTCGGATGACTTTTTCATCCCTTAATATAAAAAGCCCCCGTATTAAGATACATTTCTGCATATCTTAATACGGGGGCTTTTTATAAATTTAATCTTCGTCTTTAACATCCATATCTTCTGGAATTGGTTCATTTAATATTTCTTCCACTAACTGCTTATATTTCTCCATTTGTTCTAAATGTGTATTAAACTGTTCCTTATTTATTAAATATTGCTCTCCATCAAACAATGCACGAACTTTCTTTTGCTGAATTAAGTCTTCAACATACGATTTTGGTAATTTCAAATACTCCGCAGCCTCTTCTATCGTTATATACAATGTGTTCATTCCTTTATTATTTTTTCATATACATAATGTATCTTACTTTATTTTTGTAAACAAATAAAAAAGATTTTGTAAATACAAATTAAAAAGCAGGTAGATGCATTCCATATATTGTATAATAGTATAGTAAGTATTTTTTTAAATATAGAATGGTATTACCCATTTACACAAAGGAGAGTTAACATATGGCTACTCGTCACATCATTACAATGTTAGAAAAAACATTACGAGTTGAAACAGAAAACACAATTTCTCATCTATCTAAGTCTTTATCCGATCGTATTCTTTCACAAAGTGCAGCAGTACATGAAAATAATTGTTATCATACGATTGGTGAATGGTACAAAAATCATTTCTTATTCCAACAAGATGATTTCCTTTGGGCTAAATACGTTTTCTATGATGCATATTGTGAAGCTATAAAAAAACAAGGCAATCTTACAAAACGCGTTCGTCAAATATTAGAATCATTAGCTCGACAACATGGAAAACAATATATTGTTTCTATACAAAATATCCCATTTCCTAATGAACAGGAAAAAGGGACAGCATAATTTAATAATGTTCCGCACAAACCAACTATAGATTCATTGTTTCCTAGAAAGATTTACAAATAAAATGTTCAAGTCTTTGTGTTCCCTTTTTATAGAAATACATTCATATGACATGAACTAATGAAAACGGTGTCATGAAAATGATTGAAAATATAGTAAACAGGAAAAACCCCATTTGTATCTCTCGTCCATAGAAATAGAGATGTAAATGGGGGTATACTTGTTCCTTTATTATTTCATCATCTGCTTAATCAATTCTCGATTTCTCTTCTTAAATACTTCATTATGGGAAGAAACCATTCCGTACTCACTTGCATCAGGTTGAATAAATTGTTTCGCTTTATTCACAGCATTTCCAGCATCTTGGAATGCCCCTGCAATTAAATGTAATTTTCCGTCATGCTTTAAAATATCTCCAGCGGCATATAATCCGTCTACCGAGGACTCACTATTTGCATTCCCTGCAATATAATAATTATCAACAATAGCAACATCTAGCTCACTATTTTCTAATAATGTTATATCGCGTTCATATCCATGATTAATAATAACTTCATCGATAGATAAATGAGAAACTTCTCCAGTTTCATGATTTGTTAATTCTACATATTCAATCGCTTCATGGTTATCACCAGCAATTAATTTTGTAATCGATGTATTAAAGAAACATTCTGCTGAACTGTTCATAAGTTGTTTTACTTGTGCTTCATGACCAGATAATTCTTCTTTTCTATATGTTAAATAAACTTTTTTCGCGATTGGTTCTAATTCGTTCACCCAATCAATTGCGGAGTTCCCTCCGCCTGAAATAATTACCGTTTTATCTTTGAAACGTTTTAACGATTTAACTGTATAATTTAAATTTGAGACTTCGAATCTCTCAGCACCTTCAATTGATAACTTTTGTGGATTCAATATACCACTCCCAGTTGCGACGATCACTGTTTTTGAAAAATGTTCTTCCCCAGAGCTTGTTTTCAACGTAAAAATGCCATCCTGATTACGAATAATTGATTCTATTTTTGTATTCAATACAACTTCAGGCTGAAATGTTAATCCTTGTTGTACAAGTTGCTCAATTAATTTCTCACCAGTAACCGGTAATAATCCGCCAATATCCCAAATCATTTTCTCCGGATAAACATGTATTTTTCCACCTAACTGTGGTTGAAATTCTATTATTTTCGTTTTCATCTCTCTTAGTCCACTATAAAAAGCTGAATAAAGCCCTGCAGGTCCTCCGCCTATCACAGTTACATCAAACAATTCTTCTTGATTCATTCGTGTCACTCCTCAGCTACTAATAATTGATTATCATTCTCAATAAAATATAACTTGTTTTTATAAATTTTACAATCAAAATCACTATTGACAATACACCTATATAAAATTATAGTATTTAAAGAATCAATAGTGATAATCATTATCAATTTGTTAATTATTAGCAACTGTGAGATTACATCTTCTTCTATTACTATGGTGAATACTATATGGTAAAATCTCAAGTTCAAGATTGTTAATAAGACTTTTGTATTACCACTAACTTTTCAAAAGATCAAAGCTAAACAATTTATTGTATATCACATATCATCTATCAAAAGGAGAAAGACGATGAAAAAATTATTTATTTCACTAACAGTTCTGTTCGTCCTTGTTATGAGTGCTTGTAGCAACGGTTCAACAGACAAGAAGAACGACGCAAAAGGTAAGAAATCAGAAACAATTACATACCAATCTGAAAATGGTAAAGTAGAAGTTCCAGCAAATCCACAACGTGTTGTTGTCCTATCATCATTCGCTGGTAACGTAATGTCATTAGGTGTAAATCTTGTTGGGGTAGATTCATGGTCTAAACAAAACCCACGTTTCGATAGCAAGCTTAAAAATGTCGCTGAAGTATCAGATGAAAATGTTGAAAAGATTGCAGAATTAAATCCAGATTTAATCATTGGTTTATCAAATATTAAAAATGTTGATAAGTTAAAGAAAATCGCTCCTACTGTAACATACACTTACGGAAAAGTTGATTACTTAACACAACACTTAGAAATCGGTAAATTATTAAATAAAGAAAAAGAAGCAAAAACTTGGGTTGATGATTTCAAGAAACGCGCACAAACAGCTGGAAAAGACATTAAAGCGAAGATTGGTGAAGATGCAACAGTTTCTGTTGTTGAAAACTTCAACAAACAGCTTTACGTATACGGCGAAAACTGGGGCCGTGGAACAGAAATTCTTTACCAAGAAATGAAATTAAAAATGCCTGAAAAAGTAAAAGAAAAAGCTTTAAAAGAAGGATACTACGCATTATCTACTGAGGTATTACCTGAGTTTGCTGGTGATTACTTAATCGTAAGTAAAAACAAAGATACTGATAACTCATTCCAAGAGACAGAATCATATAAAAACATTCCAGCAGTAAAAAATAATCGTGTATATGAAGCAAACATGATGGAATTCTATTTCAATGATCCACTTACATTAGATTTCCAACTAGACTTCTTCAAGAAGAGCTTTCTTGGTCAATAATACAAACATGAGGAATTCTTAATTTAAGAATTCCTCTTCCTTTATTCTATGAAAAGAAAAGATGTGAAACGAATGAAAAAAGAGCAAGACAACCTACGTTCCAACGCTTTTACATACAAATTAATTTTGAGTATCATTGCATTCTTTCTTATTTTTATGTTTGCAATGGTGTTAGGCGCTGCAGATACTTCTATAAAAGACGTATGGTTAGCACTTACTTCCTCTGCTAAAGGAGATAAGCTATCCATCCTTCGTGAAATACGTTTACCACGTGAAGTTGCTGCTATTTTTGTAGGAGCTGGACTCGCTGTTTCTGGTGCAATTATGCAAGGATTAACGCGAAACCCACTTGCCGATCCTGGATTACTTGGCCTAACTGGTGGCGCAAATGCTGCACTTGCACTAACACTTGCCTTCAATCCTTCTATAAGCTACCTTTACTTAACACTAGCTTGCTTTATCGGTGCTGCAATTGGCGCTATTATGGTATTTGGAATTGGCATGGTGAAAAAGGGCGGACTTTCCCCTCTTCGAATTGTATTAGCTGGTGCTGCTGTTTCAGCATTTCTACTTGCAATCTCAGAAGGTGTTGGCATTTACTTTAAAATTTCACAAGATGTATCAATGTGGACGGCTGGGGGAGTAATTGGAACGAGTTGGAGCCAATTAAAAATTATTATTCCGGTTATTTCAATAAGTATATTTATCGCTATCTTACTTGCAAAGAAATTAACAGTTCTTAGTTTCAGTGAAGAAGTTGCCGTTGGACTCGGTCAAAAAATTATCGTCATTAAAACAATTTTATTTATCATTATTATCTTGCTTGCAGGTGCTTCTGTAGCGCTTGTCGGAAACATGGCATTTATCGGCCTTATGGTACCCCATATGGTTCGTCCAATCGTTGGACCAGATTACCGTTTTGTTATACCGATGTCAGCGATCGCTGGTGCTTCCTTTATGCTGCTCGCAGATACAATCGGACGTACAATTAACGCTCCGTATGAAACACCAGTTGCTGCAATCGTCGCAATTGTAGGATTACCATTCTTCCTATTCATTGTTCGTAAAGGAGGAAGAACTTTCTCATGATGCAATCTATTCTAAAGAAACAACGCCTTATCATACTTGCATTACTCATACTTACCATCACAACAATTGTAATTGGAATGGGACTCGGTTCTGCCGCTCTCTCCTATGACAGATTAATCCCAACACTTATGGGACAAGGTTCATTTAAAGAAGAATTCGTTTTATATTCTTTAAGGCTACCTAGAATCGTCATTACATTATTAGCTGGTATGGCACTCGCTTTATCAGGTGCTGTATTACAAGGTATTACCCGAAACGATTTAGCTGAACCTGGTATTCTCGGCATTAACGCTGGTGCTGGTGTTGCAGTTTCTGTTTTCTTTCTATACTTCCCGATAGACGTAGGTTCATTTCTTTACCTACTACCAGTCGTTGGATTTATCGGTGCGTTTCTAACAGCTGTTCTAATTTACGTATTTTCATATAGCAAATCCACAGGCCTTCAGCCAATAAGATTAACATTAACCGGCATCGGTTTTTCATTTGCACTATCTGGCGCGATGATTGTACTTATTTCATCTGCAGATCGTATGAAAGTAGACTTTATCGCTAAATGGATTGCCGGAAACATTTGGGGAGATGACTGGACATTTGTTTTAGCAATGCTTCCTTGGCTAATCGTATTAATCCCATTTGTTTTCTATAAGGCAAATAGATTAAATATACTAGCATTAAACGAGCCAGTAGCAATCGGTGTTGGAATTGAAATTGAAAAAGAACGAAGATACTTATTAATCGCAGCCGTTGCACTTGCTGCCGCTGCTGTTTCCGTAACAGGAGGCATTAGCTTTATCGGACTTATGGCTCCTCACATCGCCAAATCTTTAGTAGGTCCAAGGCATCAAATATTCATCCCTATCGCCGTTTTAATCGGCGGATGGTTATTACTACTAGCGGATACAATTGGACGAAATATCGTCGAACCTAGCGGTATTCCAGCTGGTATTATCGTTGCTTTAATTGGTGCACCTTACTTTATGTATTTGTTATTGAAGAAGGCATAGAGAAACACCCTCAAGATTTTTTTCTTGAGGGTGTTTTTATTTCATTCTACTGCTGCCCATACCCTTCAAACTTCTTCGCCAAATTCTCCATCTCGTCTTCTGGCAGTAATTTCGGTTCTCCGACACTTTTCGTTTGATAATAAATTTGAGCACAAAACTCTATTTCTTCTGCAATAGTAAACGCCATTTTTATATTATTCGCTCCGGCCATTAAACCATGGTTCGCAAGTAAAACTGCACGGCGATCAATCATGCCCTCGAAAGCAGCCTCTGCTAATTGCTCCGTACCAAATGTTTCATACGGTGCACAGCGTACATTCGGGCCTGCAAAAGCAATTAAATACGATACTGCAGGAAGTTCCCACCCTAATGATGCGATTGTCTTCGCGTAAGGAGAATGTGTATGCACAAGCGCATTTATATCTTCACGATTTCTATAATAGATAAGGTGCATATCTAATTCGCTTGATGGTTTTCTCTCTCCTTCTATCACTTCACCATCTAAATTCAATATAACTACATCTTCAGGCGTCGTTTCATAATAATCTAGACCACTTGGGCTAATTGCAACAAGACCTTGTTCACGATTGAAAATACTAATATTACCGCCAGTCCCCTTTGTTAAACCACTAGAAATCATTTTCTTTCCGTACGCTACAACTTCTTCTCTTTCTTTTTGCAGTAACATATACATCCCCCTAGTAAGAAACTTATGATGACTATTTTTCTAAAAACTATCTACTTATTGAAATAGCTTTTTTAAATTCTCCATAAACGGTGCTCTCACAATTCCTTTTTCCGTAATAATCGCTGTTACATTTTCATATGGCGTGACATCAAATGCCGGATTGTATACTTTACTTTCTTGCGGAGCAGAGTATTGTCCGAAACGATTGATCACTTCAGAAGCATCCCTTTCTTCAATTGGAATTTCTTTTCCTGTCAGTGTTTTCAAATCAATTGTCGGCGTTGGTGCTGCTACATAAAACGGAATGTTATAATATTTAGCCAAAATCGAAACACCTAATGTTCCAATTTTATTTGCTACATCCCCGTTTGCTGCTACACGATCACATCCAACGATTACTGCATCGATTTTCCCTTGTGACATGACCATTGCCGCCATATTATCTGTAATGACCGTTACATCAATTCCCGCTCGCTGCAGTTCTAATGCCGTTAACGTTGAACCTTGTAATCTAGGGCGTGTTTCATCGGAATAGATTTTTAAGTCCCATCCTTTTTCTTTCGCTAAGTACATTGGAGCTGTCGCAGTGCCATACTTAGTCGTTGCTAACGCACCTGCATTACAATGCGTTAATACCCCCATGCCATCATGGAATAATGTTAATGCATGTTCTCCAATTTGACGGTTAATTTCTTCATCTTCTCTATGAATCTCTTTTGCTTCTTCTAATAATCTATCTTTCAACTGCGCAATTGATAAGTGAGCATTCTCTTTCGCGACTCTTTCCATTCTTTCAAGCGCCCAAAATAAATTTACTGCCGTCGGTCTTGATGTCGCTAAGTATGCACATACCTTTTTTACTTCCGCTATGAATTCTTCCGCCGAACTTTCCGCAACTTCCTTTACTCCTAAATACACACCGTAGGCTGCTGAAACACCTATTGCCGGCGCTCCTCGTACTTTCATTACTTGAATCGCATCCCACACACCCTCAGCCGTTTTAAAAGATTCATAGACTACTTCGTTCGGTAATACCGTTTGATCCAATAACACTAAAGTATCATCTTTCCACTGAATTGGTATTAATTGCTCTGCCATCATCTTCTCCCCTTATTTCGCACTATGCATTGACTGTTTTTTTAACGTTTCTACAAAGCTGCTACCTGTTTTATATTGATTCGCTTGTAAAATAAACTTCTTCGCTGTCTGAAGACAAATTCGCTCCGCTCTAGCACGCGCCTCTTCATTCTCAATACAAGTCATATCCTTTACCTTCGCTAGACCAACAATACGACGAATTAACTCAAGACCCGTCACTGCAGCTGTATCCTCTAATACAGATTGTAAATAAACTCGGTTAAAGCCTTCTTCCTTCGCCATAATCTCTGTCACATGAATATCCCAAGCATCTAAAAACTTCTTCTTAAATAAATCAATTACATCTATCATGGTAGATTCTATCCAGTTCATATATGTATCTTTCTCAATACCAGATTGCATCACTGCATCTGCATTCACCCATGCAAACATTAAATTCGCCATTATATTCCCAACGTCATATCCCATAGGTCCATAAAAAGCAAATTCAGGATCAATAACCTTTGTAGAATCACTTTTTACAAAAACAGAACCAGTATGTAAATCACCGTGAAGTAGCGCTTGTGCATTCGTCATAAACGAAAACTTAAGTTTTGCTACTTCCATACGAAGCTCTTTATCACTATAAATATGCTCCCTAATCCATCCTTCATTTAATTGAAACAATTCGTTGCGTTTATTATGGTTTGTGAATGGCTCTGAATATACGAGGTCCTCTGTAATCTCACATAACTCAGGATTTATATAATTTTTCACGAGTTCCTTCTTCTCTTTATGATTCATTACAACATCTGATGTTAATAGAAGGGTATTTACCATAAAAGTAGTTAAATCATCAGCAAGCCTCGGAAACATTTGATGATTTATGAGTGCTGTACGCAATATTGTGTGATCTGATAAATCTTCCATCACGCAACAATTCATCACACTATCAAACAAATATACATTTGGCACGAGTCCAGATGCTAACTCTCCTTCTAATCGCAAAACATCTGATTCTATACGGATTCGATTCGTCGACAACTTAAACTCATCTGAAATACGCGCTGTATCCCCAGCTTGCTTTACAATGACAGAAATGTTCTTCTGTTCATCCCAAACGCGGAACACATAATTTAAATTACCATCACCTATTTCTTTACACTTTAGCCCCTTTGCATGCTCGAACTTAGGTAATTTCTCTTGCACATATGCAATCACATCTTTAGCTTCCATTAAAAAATACTTCGTGAACTTAGACATGGTTTCCCCTCCACACTAAATGTAAACGTTTTCTAAAAGCCGTAAAAAATAATAGACTGAAACTTTTTCAATCTATACTATATCTTCTCTATTGCAATACATATCTCGCTTTTATTATATCTTGTTAGAAATGAGCGTCAATGTTTCTATTTCTCATTGCAATATACTTCTTATTATATATATTTAAGATGACAATAATTGTTCACAAAGATTCCGATACATTTTGTTTTATTTATTGCACAATTCTTTGTAAAATAGAAGTAAGCAGTTCCTTTTCAAATCCACAACTTCTAAGAAATATTGCCTTCCTAAGAATTTATACTTACACCATGTCTCTAACATACACACTACTCTTTCAAACACTCATTGAAAATTTATGACTTGAAAATTACCTTTTAATTCCCGAGCAGCCTTAATTGAGAATAAATATTAATTAAATTGGTATAAAGTTGGTTTATTCTCTTGACAAAATAACCACTTCTATATGATAATTAATATCGAATTAGAATTATTATAGTTAATTAAAAAATATATTTTATGAGCAAACTAATTTCCGATGCTCAAAACCAACCTTTAGGAGGAATTTTAATATGTTATTAATCGGCACAGAAGTAAAACCGTTTAAAGCTAATGCTTACCATAATGGAGAATTTATCCAAGTTACTGACGAAAGTTTAAAAGGAAAATGGAGCGTAGTTTGTTTCTATCCAGCAGACTTCACATTCGTTTGTCCAACTGAACTTGAAGACTTACAAAACCAATACGCAACTCTAAAAGACTTAGGCGTTGAAGTATACTCTGTATCTACAGACACTCACTTCACTCACAAAGCATGGCATGATAGCTCAGAAACTATCGGCAAAATCGAATACATTATGATTGGTGACCCAACTCGCACAATCACTACAAACTTCAACGTTTTAATGGAAGAAGAAGGTCTTGCTGCTCGTGGTACATTCATCATCGATCCAGACGGCGTTATCCAATCTATGGAAATCAATGCTGACGGTATCGGCCGTGACGCAAGCATCCTTGTTAACAAAATTAAAGCAGCTCAATACGTACGTAACAACCCAGGTGAAGTTTGCCCAGCTAAATGGCAAGAGGGTTCTGCAACACTTAAACCAAGCCTTGACCTTGTAGGCAAAATCTAAGGAGTTCGATCAAAATGATACTAGATGCAGATATAAAAACACAACTATCCCAATACCTTCAGTTAATGGAGAACGATATTTTACTTAAAGTAAGCGCAGGAGACGATAACGTATCTAAAGATATGTTATCTCTAGTAGATGAATTAGCTACTATGTCATCTAAGATTACAGTAGAAAAAGTTGAACTAGAGAGAACACCAAGCTTTAGCGTAAATCGCCCTGGTGAAGACACTGGTGTCGTATTCGCTGGTATTCCATTAGGACACGAATTTACTTCATTAGTGTTAGCTTTACTACAAGTTAGTGGACGTGCTCCAAAAGTTGAACAAAAATTAATCGATCAAATCAAAAACATTCAAGGCGAATATCATTTTGAATCTTATATCAGCCTAAGTTGTCATAACTGTCCTGATGTTGTACAAGCTCTTAACGTAATGAGCGTTCTAAACTCTGGTATTACACATACTATGATTGATGGCGCTGCATTTAAAGAGGAAGTAGAAAGTAAAGACATCATGGCAGTACCAACTGTTTACCTAAATGGCGAATCTTTCGGAAGCGGTCGTATGACACTTGAAGAAATTTTAGCTAAAATGGGTAACGGTCCAGATGCATCAGAGCTTTCTGATAAAGATCCATACGATGTTCTTGTTGTTGGTGGCGGCCCAGCTGGTGCAAGTGCAGCAATTTATGCAGCACGTAAAGGCATCCGCACTGGTATCGTTGCTGAGCGCTTCGGTGGTCAAGTAATGGATACTATGGGTATTGAGAACTTCATCAGCGTAAAACGCACTGAAGGTCCTAAGCTAGTAGCAAGCCTTGAAGAGCACGTAAAAGAATACGACATCGATGTAATGAATCTACAACGTGCGAAACGTTTAGAGAAAAAAGAACTTATTGAAGTGGAACTTGAAAACGGCGCTATTCTGAAAAGTAAGAGCGTAATCGTTTCAACAGGTGCTCGCTGGCGTAATGTTGGCGTACCGGGTGAAGCTGAGTTCAAAAACAAAGGTGTAGCATACTGCCCACACTGTGACGGTCCATTATTCATCGGAAAAGATGTAGCGGTTATCGGCGGTGGTAACTCTGGTATTGAAGCAGCTATCGACTTAGCAGGTATTGTGAAGCACGTAACTGTTCTTGAATTCATGCCAGAATTAAAAGCTGATGCTGTATTACAAGAACGTCTTAACAGCTTACCAAACGTAACTGTTCTGAAAAATGTTCAAACGAAAGAAATCACTGGTACTGATAAAGTAAACGGTATTTCTTACATCGATCGTGAAACTGAAGAAGTACACCATGTTGAATTACAAGGTGTATTCGTTCAAATCGGTCTTGTGCCAAACACAGACTGGTTAGGCGAAACAGTTGAACGCGTTCGCGGTGAAATCGTAACAGACAAGCACGGCGCTACAAACGTACCAGGAGTGTTTGGTGCAGGTGACTGTACAAATAATCCGTACAAACAAATCATCATCTCTATGGGTTCAGGTGCGAATGCAGCTTTAGGTGCATTTGATTACTTAATCCGTAACTAATTATATAAACGTGAGTTTTAAAAAAGCAGGTGCCAAGGCACCTGCTTTTTTTATAATCCTAATGTATAAACTAAAAATCTCTCATTCCCATTCTTCTCATAAGCACCCGGTAATCTTATTTCCTTCTTCAATTCAAATGCAGTCTGATTCTCCAAGAAGAAAATATAATCTTCAGAAGGGTAGTATAAAATAATATCAATCTCTCTCTCCACCGCTTCTACTGAAAGCAAAATGTTATTTACTACGTTCATAAACACTTGTACAGAAAATGGATTGAAGAAATAAAACCGGTTATCACGCGGATCAATCTCATATTCCTGCGCTAAACAACATTCAAACCGAATTTTATCTTTACTGTTTCTCACTTTTCGCGCATAATGATCACGATTATCCATTGCTTCTTTATAAAACTCTTCATTCATTTCAATCCCAACGGCCGAAGCATCACACTTATGGTGCATGTAAAAATTCAATCTCCCTTTTCCGCACCCAAAGTCTACAATTCGATCGCTACTTGTTATTTCATATTGATTCAATAACTCATCTAATCCGCTATATGGCGTCGGTTCATAACGGTGATAATGCATAGACTTATTAAATCCTTTTTGCTCGCCGACAGTTTTTATATTTAATACAGCATCGTAATATTGTTCGTTCATTCGTTTGCTCCTATTAAGAATATATTACTATTATTATACACCACGTACTGAATGCTCATTTTTATCAAATTAATTGGTACGTGAAATTATATTATCGCGAAATCGAATATATCGACTTAACAACAAATTCCTACCAAAAAAACAGGAGCTTTCTAGCCCCTGTCTTCTAATACTTTCAATACAGTTTGTTTCAATATTTCTACTCCATCCATTATACAGCTATGATCAAACTTCATATACGGATGGTGTAATCCAGGTTGTAAGTTCGCCCCTAGTCCAAGCATGACAGCTTTTAAATGGGGTCTTTTCACTGTATAGTAATGGAAATCATCGCTTCCTGTCGTATACAGTGGTCCAGTACATCCCTCTTCCCCGTACACTTCAAGAATGCCTTTCCGCATGAAACGCTCAGCTTCTTCTGACACTTCAGCTCCTGGTGCGAGATCAATCCACTCATAAGAAAGTTTAGATCCCATTGATTCAGCTGACTGAATTACTTGCTCTATTTTTCGCTTCAATTCATCTAGTAATATGTTATTTTCTGCTCTTACATCTAAACTAAAGTGCCCGTTACCTGGAATAATATTTAGATTATCACCACCAGCTTGGCATCTCGTCATCTTAACAGAATAAGACGTCTGCGGCGGTAACCATATATTTTTCAATCCAATATTGATCATCGAAATGACATCAATTGCATTTATACCTTGATGTGGGCGTGCCCCGTGTGCATCATCTCCATGAATCATCCCTTCTAAAAATGCTGCAGCTCCGTGACGAATAGATGGGGCTGCTTGTTTCAAAGGCAGTTCTTCAATCGGCCTTAAATGAACACCAAATAAGAAATCAGCATCATCCACGGCGCCCTTCTCTACCATCTTTAAGGAACCATTTCCTTTTTCCTCTGCCGGCTGAAAAATAAATCTAACAGTACCACTATCCCATCTCATATTTTTCAATTGTAAAATAAGGCCCATCACAATTGTCATATGAGCATCGTGGCCGCACGAGTGATTCGCTTTAAATTCTCCGTCTACTTCTTGCCATAGTGCATCCATATCAGCACGAATCGCGATAACTGGATTCCCTCTTCCGATTTCAGCAATCACGCCAGGGCAATCATCAAATATTTTATATGAAATTCCTTCTTCTTTTAGAAAGTTAGTAATATAAGCTGTCGTTTCATATTCCTTCCAGCTTACTTCAGGGTTTTCATGTAAATGCTGAAAAATTTCAGTTAAACGCTCTTGTAGTTCTAATGTTTTCAAAGCTTCATTCTCCTTCCCCTAATTACAAACCATTCAGATTAATTATACTTATGAAAAACAGATGTTTTTATGAACATATTGAATTTTAAGAAAAAAGTCAATTGTTTATTTTTTAATACCGTTAATACCCGATTTCAACTCATCTTATAAAGATATCCATACAAATAGAAGATTCGATATTTTCTGTTTTTATATTGACGCTTACATCTATTTTTAGTTATTATAACTTAATAACGTCTATTTTGCGACAATTCTAAAAATACAAACATACATAATGAGGAGGCAGTTTATGAAAAGAGAAATACCTTTTGGCATAGCAATAATCCCTATTATCATTACAGTTGCAGTTATGATGGTTACAATTGTTGTATTAGAACAAAGCCCTCACGTCCCACTTATTATCGGTACAACCGTTGCTTCGATCGTCGCTTGGCGATACGGTTACAAATGGAATGACATTGAAGAATCGATGTATAAAGGAATTCGCCTTGCATTACCCGCTATCGTTATCATTATTCTTGTAGGTTTAACGATCGGTGCTTGGATTGGCGGCGGAATCGTCGCTACTATGATTTATTACGGCTTAAAACTTTTAACTCCATCACTATTTTTAGTTTCAATTACAATTATTTGTTCTATCGTTGCATTAGCAATCGGTAGCTCTTGGTCTACAATGGGAACAATCGGTGTTGCTGGAATGGGAATTGGCCTAAGTATGGGAATCCCAGCTCCAATGGTTGCTGGCGCTATAATTTCCGGTTCTTATTTTGGCGATAAAATGTCACCGCTTTCAGACACGACAAACTTAGCAGCGGGATTAACAAATACAGATTTATTCACACATATTCGTCATATGTTATTTACTACAATTCCAGGTTTAATTATTACTCTTATCGTCTATGCTTTCTTAGGAAGAAGCTTCGGCGATAACAATATCGATGCAAAAAGCATCGATCAAACGTTACAAGTATTGCAACAAAACTTTGTTATTTCGCCTTTCCTATTAATTATACCCGTAGTCGTTATGGTATTGGTCGCTAAAAAAGTCCCTGCTATACCAGCTATTCTCGTAGGTGTTATTTTAGGATTCTTATCACAAGTCTTTATTCAAGGTGGCTCTGTCTCATCAGCTGTTGGTGCACTCCAAAGTGGATTTGTCATAGACACTGGAAACAAGCTAGTAGATGAACTATTTAACCGTGGTGGCTTAAGCTCTATGATGAATACAGTTTCTATGACAATTGTCGCTATGACTTTCGGCGGAGTACTAGAACATACTGGCATTCTTCGCTCAATTGTAAATCAAATTTTAAAATTAGCGACATCATCAAAAGGACTTATCGCTTCTACCATCGCATCTTGCTTTGCAACGAATCTTACTTGCTCTGAACAATATATTTCGATTGTTGTTCCTTCAAGAATGTATGCAAATGCGTACACAGAAAAAGGACTACATTCTAAAAATTTATCCAGAGCATTAGAAGATGGTGGAACATTAACTTCTGTTTTCGTACCTTGGAATACATGTGGTGTATTTATACTCGCAACACTTGGAGTCGGTGCATTCGAATATGCTCCTTATGCTATATTGAATTTCATCGTACCTATTATCTCAATCATTTATGGTATAACTGGCTTCACAATTACGAAGCTATCTGATATTGAAAAAGCAGACCTATTGAAAAAACAGAAAGCACAACTAGAAGCTTAAAATTTTTGAAACGAATACAACGGTAAATTTAGCTCATATATTGCACGAGGGCGCCCTTGTTGATAGGGCATTTCCTCGCCGCAAATATTGGCATATCTGTAATCAACTAATTTCTTTAACAGCCTTTCCGTCGATCGCCGAGTCACTTGTAAGTACTCAGAAAGATCCGCCGCTGTAAATTTCAATGATGGATGCGATTGACTAAATTGAATGATTTTTGACAAGTTTGCAGGACTAAGCTTCGTTTCCTTCGCTATTTTCATTAATTCAGGATTATCGTTTTTTAAACTTTGTACTCTCTGTTCTTTCGGGAACGGACCAAATAATTCTTTATCACTTGTTAGTATATAAAAGCAGCTTTCTATCGGATTATTCTTTGCGAAACCTCGAGCGATTTTTGCATTTTGTTCCGCTTCATTTACTGTTTTTCCGTAACCAAATCCAATAGATACTGCGCCTTCTATATTCATAAATAAACGATCTATCGTATTTGTTTTTATACTCAATTCAATATCACCACGAGTTGTATACAAAATAAAAGTCATTTCATCAACTTGTTTAAATGAACCACGTAATTCTTTTGAAATTATATTTAATTGTTCAAGCGAGCTTTCTTGTAACTCTATAAAGGATATAATACAAGCACCAACAGTAGCTGAATGGCTTTTTGCTAACTCAGCTTTTATTTTTGCATCTTTTAACCCATGTATAATTGATTGCGTTGGATCTATCATACGCTCTGAAGGAATCCCTATTTTTTGAAGTTCATCGTAGACAGCGTGAATACTAGTTAAAGCTAAATCAACCTCTCCAGATTGATATTTAGCTAAATGAAAATCAATGATTCTCTTAATTTCATCATTACTCCATAACATATTTTCATAATCCATCACTTGCGGCGTTTCTTTTAGACCGATGTCATGGAACACATTTGTAATAAACGAACGATCTACTAAATCAATTGAAATTTTATGAGGTTGAATACTTTGATGGTATATTATAGAAAGGAGTGAAGATGCGACAGTTGTCTCGTCTTGCTGCAAATATACACTTGGAATTGGTAATTGTTCTCTTATTTCTTTTGCCATATAATAAGGTAGGGCACCCGAGAAAAAGATAGCATCACAAGGTTTTAAACGCTTTAATAGTTCAGAAGATTCTGCCGGATGAAGGTAAATATATGGATCAATCTCTATTTCTTCTAGTTTATGAGCAATAGGTAAAAGATTCTCCATAAACTCTTTTGAACCGACAACTGCAATTTTTATCATCATTTTCTCTAACTCCTTATCATTAATTAACGACTATTTAACGTCAACTATATCAAATGTACAAAACCATTGTAAACAGGAAGGGGTCTTTATTCAATGAAAATTACAGCTATTCATCTTTACGCAATTCGTTTACCACTTCGCGATCCGTTTGTTATTAGTTATGGTTCTTATTCTGATATGCCTTCTATTATCGTCAAAATGGAAACAGATGAAGGCATTATCGGTTACGGTGAAGGCGTTGCTGATGATCACGTTACAGGTGAATCATGGGAAAGTACTTTCCATGTTTTAAAACATACACTAGCTCCTGCTCTAATTGGGAAAAATCCAATGAATATCGAAAAAATACACGATATGATGGACAATACAATTTACGGTATTCCTACTGCGAAAGCTGCGATTGATATCGCTTGTTTTGATATACTGGGTAAAAAACTAAATCAACCTGTATATCAATTAATTGGAGGACGCTACCATGAAGACTTTCCTGTCACTCACGTCTTAAGTATTGCAGATCCAGAAGACATGGCTGAAGAAGCTGCCTCTATGATTCTAAAAGGTTACCAATCTTTCAAAATGAAAGTCGGTACAAATGTAAAAGAAGATGTAAAACGAATTGAAGCTGTACGTGAACGTGTAGGAAATGATATCGCGATTCGTGTTGATGTAAACCAAGGATGGAAAAATAGCGCAAACACATTAACAGCACTTCGTTCATTAGGTCATTTAAACATCGACTGGATTGAACAACCTGTTGTAGCGGATGATATTGACGCAATGGCTCATATTCGTTCGAAAACAGATCTTCCGCTTATGATTGATGAAGGACTAAAAGGCTCTCGTGAAATGCGCCAAATTATTAAATTAGACGCAGCTGATAAAGTGAATATAAAACTAATGAAATGCGGCGGCATATATCCAGCTGTAAAACTCGCTCATCAAGCTGAAATGGCAGGCATTGAATGCCAAGTTGGATCCATGGTCGAATCATCTGTTGCCTCTTCCGCAGGATTCCATGTCGCTTTCTCAAAAAAAATCATTACTAGCGTCGAGCTAACAGGACCATTAAAATTCACGAAAGACATCGGAAACTTACATTACGACGTACCATTTATTCGCTTAAACGAAAAGCCGGGACTTGGCATTGAAATAAACGAAAATATATTACAAGAATTAACCGTCTTTCAAGACGTTGTACGCTAAAGGAGGACTAACACATGACGACTCTTTACGAAGGAAAATTAAAACAAAACAACGATCCATTTCACGTTACATTACTATCTTTAGAACATATGGAACAAATTTTATCATTACAAAACGTTGTAGTTGAAGCGCTAGAAGATAAAGGTCGTTTACAACCACTCTCGCTAGAAGAATTTCAATACATTCTAGAAGGAAACGGCATGATGATCGGGGCGTTTATACAAAACGAGCTCATCGCATTTCGTGCCCTACTAGTCCCTCCTATCGACGATGAACATTTAGGGCTTGATATTGGTCTACCAGAAAGTCAGCTACACCGCGTCATCTATCAAGAAATCTCAAACGTTCATCCAAACTGTCGAGGAAATGGCATGCAAAAAATATTAGCCACAGTCATCATGGATGAATTACAAAAAGAAGACAGCCAGTACGACTATGTTTGCTGCACCGTTGCACCTTTCAACATCCCTAGTTTAAAAGATAAGTTTGCGCAAGGGATGGAAATTGCTGCGCTGAAGGAGAAGTATGGCGGGAGTATGCGGTATGTTTTTGTGAAGGAATTGCGTAAGGACACAGAAAGAGATTGGACGAATGTTAAAAGTGTTCCGATGAGTGATGTTAGTGAAAAGCAAGCGTTACTTTCAGAGGGGTATCGTGGATATAAGATGGAGAAAATAGATGGGAATTTCGTTGTGAAGTTTGGGCGATAATCTATATGAAAAAAAGGAAGGGATACCCCTTCCTTTTTACGTTCTCCTCACTGAACAGTTCCTTGGTAAAGGAACTTATATTAACGATTCAACAAGGAATATCGATTTACCGACAAAAATCGATATTTCCTACTAAACCGTCATCTTCCAACTAGATAACGCTAACCAGTTTTCCATTTCCTTATAATCAGGCATTATCTTGCCAACAAGACGCCAAAAAGAGCGATCATGATTTAAATGAACCATATGACACATTTCATGAACAACTACATAATCAATTACCCTTTGAGGTGCCATTGCTAGCTTCCAATTAAACGTTAGCTGTAGATTTGAATCACAAGTTCCCCACGTACGACTACTATCTTTAATACGAATAGAACGCGGCTTTGTTTTGAAGTTACTTTGATGCACTTTAATACTCTTCTCTACTAATGCTTTGCACTGCTTATAGTAAAATCGTTTTAAAGCCTGCTGGATTTTCTCATCCTTAAGCTCATTCACATAAATGTGTAGCTTATCCCCTTCAAACACTGCATTGTCTTGCTCAATACTTGCATCCTGAGAAATCTGTATCGGATACGTATTCCCTAAATAGAGAAAACCCTCTCCTTGATCATAACCCTTTTCCTGTGGTCCAAGCGCTCGCTCCTGCATTTCCTTACGTGTTTTCTGAATCCAATCCCATTTCTCCTCTAACAATTGGACTAAGTATTCAACAGGCGTTCCTTTTGGAGCTTGCACTTCCACATTTCCGTACGAATCTACAAAAAGACGCACCGACTTTTTCTTCTTATAAGTTATATGAAAATTAATTGTCTCACCTAAATATGTATGTACCATTTCATCACCTAGTGTATTATTTTACAAATAAAAAAGAATAGGACACACACGCCCTACTCTATCTATTATATCATTTACTGTTTCACCGAACTTATTATCCTCTGTACTTTACACCTAATCCCTTAATGAAATTCCTTGCGTATCTATCGCCGCACTCTTTGTAATGCTTATGGCCTTTCTTTCTTAATAAAGCGCCTAACTCTCCTTTTGTTACGATGACGCCCACGCTGTCTAATATATCAAGCACATCTTCACTCGTTAAAGATAGTGCTATTTTCATTTTCTTTAAAAGAAGGTTATTGGCACTCTCCTTGCTCTGTACAGGTGCCGGTTGCCCTGGTTTCGGATCTTGCTTCCCTCTTTTTAAAGTAATAAATCCATTTAAAAATGCCTCTAGCATCATCATGTTGCATGTTAATACGTACTCATCTTCGATTACATCATCATCTTCCGCTTCATGTTGTGGACTTCTCTTTACTTTTGTAAGCATATCAAGTACGTCCTCTTTCGTTACTTCCATCCCGCCAAGTTCAAAGATTTCTACCATATCTATATCTCTTATATCTAAAGCGTATCTTACTCTTTTTAATATATCGTTGTTGCTCATTGCCATTGTATTTCCTCCTGAAATGTTGATTATAGTAATGCTTTTAGCATGTATAAATTAATATCGTTAAGTTACTACTTTAACATTTTAGAGGTAGGTTTTGTAGTCTTAGGTGGATTAATGCTTTTGGGGATGATTTTAAAACAGCAAAAAGGATGGGATAATCGCGCAAAATTACGGATGGGGATTTACTATTAATTAACACACTTAAAAATGGACTAACCTGATATAGGTTAGTCCATTTCTTTTTATGCAACTCTAATTTAGTGGGCAACTCAAACATGAATGTTACGCAAAATTCAGGTGAAATATATTGATTGTGTTTACTTAGGTTTTCCTTTTTATTTGTGGTACGGTTCACCGTAACTAATCTAAATGAGGTTATTGTTCATTATTTTCATAATTAAATTTAACAAAAAAGGTAGTACCTTCCGAGCCTGTTTGAATTTCTATTTTCGCATTATGCCGGGCAGCAATGGCATAACATATGCCTAATCCCAATCCAGTTCCATTATCTTTGGTCGTGTAAAATGGAGTACCCAGTTTCTCTAATACTTCAGGCCTGATACCTTTTCCTTGATCCCGCACTGCAAGCACCACACAATTTTGACATTCCTTGTAGGTGCTAATGGTTAGAATTTTCCCTGTGCTCATCGCTTCTAAGCCATTACGGTATAGGTTTATTAATAATTGCCGTATCTCATTACGATTTAAAAGTAATTCCGGAATGTCATTTGTATCGACTTGAATATATTTATTTTGATTATACGTATCAATCTTTATTAAAGGAATAATATCGTGGATAATTGAATTTAAATCTAACATCTGCAAATCCGATTTCCTTGTATTACCGATTGAGAGAAATTCAGTAATAATAGAATTGGCACGGTCAAGTTCTTCAATCATTAAATTAAAGTACTTATTATGTTTCTCATAGGTGTGCTCTTCTTTTAATAACTGCAAAAATCCTCTTACTGTTGTCATTGGATTTCTAATCTCATGGCTGATACCTGCTGCCATTTGTCCTATTAAATCTATGTTGGATAACCTTTTCAATTCCTGCTCATATTGCTTTTTTTTCGTTATGTTTTTAAAAATACAACAAATACCATCATCATACGGGTATGCAATAACTTCGTGCCAATATTCATCAGAGATAGAAAAAAATTCGAAATGAACTGTAATTCGCTCTGACATTGCACGATGAAATTCCTTATACATAACTGCGTCGACGCTACTCGGGAAAACCTCCCATATATTCTTACCTAATACATCTTTTGCTGTTTTTCTTTGTGGAAAATATTGATGCTTATTTACGTACGTGAATTCCCATTTATTATTCAAAGTAAAGAATCCATCCGTAATAATTTCAATCACACTTGTAACTTTTTCATTAGCAGCAGCTAGTTCTCTCGTTCGCTCTTCCACCATGCTTTCAAGTTGATCCATATATAACAAGTTTGAAAACGTAGGAGCTGTGGCATCAACGATAGATTTTGCCAGTTGAATTTGGGAATTATCGTAATTGTGAGCTTTTCCCTCTTTGCCCACGACGATTACCCCTAATACTTCTCCCATTGAAACCAATGGAATCATCAGTAGACCCTTACTATCTATATTTTTTGCTTGAATAACCTCTTGGATCTTGGCTTCATAGCTTTTCTCCATCCAATCCGCTTCTGTCCAATCACAGTCCTTGCTTAACTTCGTTGTTTTAATCGTTGTTTTGTCTATCGGGTCTAAAAGGTGGGCAGCCATGTTTTTACTCTCTAAAATCTGTCCTAAGTAAAAAAAACATTTATCAAAACTCTCCTGTATCGAGGAACACATTGATAAATCACGGGTAACATCTAGTAACAGCTGCTTCTCGGCAATAAGGTTTTCCTTTTGTGTTAAATTATTTGCGTTTTGAATTGCGACCGCAGCCATATTTACATAAGCTTCAACACTTTGAATCTCTGAATCTGTTAAGTTCATTGGAACTCCATAATCAAATAAAAAAACCAGACCAAATAACTCTTGTCCAAATGAGATAGGCAGGGCTAATAAGGACTTAATTTTGAACGCATCAACTGGTCTTGGATCCGGTCGATGATCCTTTGAGGTATCAGGGATATAGATGGTTTTTTTTGTTTCAATAACTTCTTTTGCCAGTAAGTCTATTTCAGGATCAATTACCTGAGTATCGAGCGTTACGCCATTTATGGTCTCTGGTTTCCCTGCAAACCCTCTAAATGTTCCATCTTCCTGGGGTAAATAAATTCCAACAGCGTTGCACCTAACAATCTCCTCTGATATCGCCATTGTTACACGCTGCAATACTTCACGTAGTTCTAATTTTGTATTTATTATTTTTGTTATATTCGCGAGCCTAGAATATCTCGTCTGATCACTTAACATTCACATAGCCTCCAAGTTATAGGCATAATAAAATAAACATGATAATATCAGTGAAAATCAAGACCAACCTGCCATTTTCAATTTTCTCCTGTATTCTTTTCTTACCCTTGTTTTACATAGAATACCTCACTTACTTATGATACGGTTCACCTCAATTAAAATGGAACAAACACTCATAAAATCGCTACACCCTATCCCTCTAACTTTCAAAAGTTACACTGTTTCACTATCTCCATCCTTATCAACACTCGCCTCAAACTTATCAAGCAACGCACGCACTTCATCCGTTGATTTCGTGTTCATCAATTGATTTCTTAGTTCAGCAGCTCCAGGGAAGCCTTTTACATAAATTTTGAAGAAGCGATGAAGCCCTGTGATTGAGCGTGGTAGTACTTCTGCATATTGATCTTGAAGATCAAGCTGTAGTCTTAAAAGGTCAAGGTGTTCTTTACTGCTATGTTCTCTTGGCTCTTTTTCAAAAGCAAATGGATTTTTAAAGATACCTCGTCCAATCATAACGCCATCAATACCGTATTTTTCAGCAAGTTCCATTCCAGTTTGACGATCAGGAATGTCTCCATTGATTGTTATTAGCGTATTTGGTGCGATACGGTCACGTAATTTTTTAATTTCCGGAATTAGTTCCCAGTGCGCATCTACTTGGCTCATTTCTTCTCTTGTACGTAAGTGAATAGAAAGGTTCGCAATATCTTGTTTGAAAATGTGCGTTAACCAATCTTCCCATTCGCTTAACTCTTTAAAGCCAAGTCGTGTTTTTACGCTGACAGGTAGTCCGCCCGCTTTTGCTGCTTGAATAAGTTCTGCCGCAACGTCTGGACGTAGAATAAGGCCACTACCTTTTCCTCTTGATGCTACATTCGGTACAGGGCAGCCCATATTAATATCGATACCTTTAAATCCTAGCTCTGCCATACCAATACTCATTTGGCGGAAATATTCAGGAGTATCTCCCCAAATATGCGCGACTATCGGTTGCTCATCTTCTGTAAAAATTAAACGGCCACGTACACTTTTCATACCTTCTGGATGACAATAGCTATCCGAGTTTGTAAACTCTGTGAAGAATACATCTGGGCTACCAGCTTCACTTACTACGTGACGGAAAACAACGTCTGTCACATCTTCCATTGGTGCAAGTACAAAAAACGGTCGCGGTAAATCATTCCAAAAATTATCTATCATTTCAAATTCAAATCCTCTCAATATGAATACAATTTCAAACTCTCAATTTAAAAATATAAAGCCAAATAGCAAAAGTACATTTGGACATTTATATTTTGTGAAAATCAGCAATACTCATTTTAACTAAAATCGTTGCTGAATGGTATTTTTATAAACCAAAAAGCAGATGGTATAGATTTTTCTATATCAACTGCTTTTATATTATACCAACTTAAGCCAAGCCACACACTCCACATGAGTCGTATGCGGGAACATATCAACAGGCTGTACTTCCTGTGTTTTATATCCGCCTTCTTCTAGTACTTTTAAGTCACGTGCTAATGTTGCTGGGTTACATGATACGTATACGACGCGCTTTGGCTTCATGTCGATGATTGTGTTTAGTAGTGCTTCGTCACAGCCTTTACGCGGTGGGTCTACGACCATTGTGTCGGCGATTACGCCTTCTTTGTACCATTTTGGAATGACTACTTCTGCTTCTCCTACGCCAAATTCAGCGTTTGTCATGTTGTTTAGTGCTGCGTTTCGGTTTGCGTCTTCGATTGCTTCTGGGACGATTTCAACGCCGTACACTTTTTTCGCTTTTTGTGCTAGGAATAAGGAGATTGATCCAATTCCGCAATAGGCATCAATTACTGTTTCGTTACCATTTAATTTTGCGTATTCTAACGTTTTATCGTATAGTACTTTCGTTTGTTCTGGGTTTACTTGATAGAATGAACGTGCTGAAATCGCAAATTTAATGTCACCGATAAAGTCATAAATATATTCTGATCCGTACAGTACTGTCGTTTTGTCTCCGAAAATAACGTTTGTACGTTTCGTGTTTACGTTTTGAACGATTGATTTTACTTCTGGGAATTTCGCTGCGATTTCTTCAATGATTGCTTCTTTATTTGGCAATTCAGCTGTACGTGTAATGAAGACAAGCATAATTTCCCCTGTTACTTGTCCGTAGCGAGCCATTACGTGGCGAAGTGTTCCTTTGTTACGCTCTTCATTGTAAGCCGAAATACCGTGCTTTTCACAAATACGTTTTACTTCTTGAATTAATGTATCGTTTTCTTCCGCCTGAATTAAGCATGATTCCATATTAATGATGTCATGCGTTCCTTGACGATAGAAACCAGCTACAAGTCCACCTTCACGTTCTCCAATTGGCACTTGTGCTTTATTGCGGTATACCCACGGGGTTTTCATGCCAAGTACAGGATGAACAGGAACATCACTTAATCCACCGATGCGCTGCATAACGTCACGTACTTGTTTTTCTTTCGCTTTTAATTGTCCTTCATATGTTAAGTGCTGAAGTTGACAACCTCCGCACTCGTTGTACACGGGGCATTCTGCATCTTTACGATATGGACTTTCTTGATGAAGCTTCATTAAACGACCGAACGCGAAGTTTTTCTTCACTTTAATAATTTTAATTTGCGCTTCCTCACCTGGTAATCCGTTTTTTACGAAAATAGGATATCCCTTCACTTTCGCAACACCGGCACCATCATGTGTTAAATCTTCAAACACTACATCTATAAACTCGTTTTTTTCAACTGGTGGCGTCATTTTTATACTCATTTTCCGACCTCTCTTTTTCATAACACTGCGTTACATTTTATCATACTTATATGGTCTATTTCTATTGGAAGAAAAAAAGCTATTGACGATAGTTCTCTAGTAATGTTACGCTACTACTAATTTAATACGGACGATGTTACCTCATATATAGTCGATAATATGGATCGAGAGTTTCTACCCGGCAACCTTAAATTGCTGGACTATGGGGAAAACTAATGAATATTAGCCTATGTATAAAAAAGACTCCTATTGATTAGCTTTCTCTCATAGATGAAAGTGAATCCATAGGGGTCTTTTTTTTATTTTTCAAAAAGGTCAGACATCTTACGTATGACATGAAACTTCCATTACTTTATTTTTAGTAATATAACGAGCGTTTTATGTAAAAACTTTATACGAACTTCTGAAAGGGGCAACTACATGCAATATGTAATGAGCATTATCGGTATTCTTGTCGTTTTAGGTTTATGCTTTGCTTTGTCAAACAATAGAAGTAAAATCAACTTCCGTGCAATTGCTATTATGATTAGTTTCCAAATTTTAATCGGTTGGTTTATGTTTGGCACAAAGATCGGACAGCAAATTATCATCTTCATTAGTAAAGTTTTCAACAAACTAATTAAACTTGGTACGACAGGTGTCGATTTTCTCTTTAATGGAATTCAAAGAGATTTTGTTTTTTTCTTAAACGTATTACTAATTATCGTATTTTTCTCAGCACTACTTTCTATCTTTAGTTATTTAGGTGTTTTACCATTCATCGTTCGTATTGTCGGCGGTGCACTTTCAAAAATTACTGGTTTACCACGCGTTGAATCATTCCACGCAGTAAATTCTGTATTCTTTGGTTCAAGTGAAGCGTTAATCGTTATTAAAAATGATTTACAACATTTTAATAAAAACCGTATGTTTATCATTTGTTGTTCTGCAATGAGCTCAGTTTCTGCCTCTGTAACAGCATCATACGTTATGATGTTAGATGCGAAATATGTATTAGCGGCTCTTCCGCTAAACTTATTCTCAAGCTTAATCGTTTGTTCATTATTAACACCAGTTGATACGAAAAAAGAAGACGAAGTGGTTCAAAAATTTGATAGAAACCTATTCGGAGATAGCCTTATCGGCGCTATGATTAACGGTGCGCTTGATGGTTTAAAAGTAGCTGGTATCGTTGCTGCGTTAATGATTGCCTTCATTGGTGTTATGGAAGTTGTAAACTACGTAATTAGCGCTGCTTCAGGTGCAATGGGATATGCTGTTACTTTACAACAAATCTTCGGTTATATACTTTCTCCATTCGCATTCTTAATGGGTATTCCAACTCAAGATATTATCCCAGCTGGCGGTATTATGGGTACGAAGATTGTATTAAACGAGTTTGTAGCAATCCTTGATTTAAAAGGCGCTACTGCAACATTAGCTCCACGTACAGTTGGAATCGTTACAGTATTCTTAATTAGCTTCGCAAGTATTAGCCAAATTGGTGCGATTGTTGGTACAATCCGTGCCCTTTCTGAAAAACAAGGAAGCATCGTATCAAAATTTGGTTGGAAAATGCTATTTGCATCAACACTTGCTTCTATTTTATCTGCAACAATCGCTGGATTGTTTATTTAATAAAAAATCACCTTACGCTTTTAAGTAAGGTGATTTTTTTGATTCCTTATGAAATAGAACGGAATTCAATTACTTCCTCTTTACTAATAAGTTTTCCTTCGTGTATACCTTTTACTGAAATATCAATAATGGATTTATCCTCTCCTTCAAGCTTACCCAAAGAAAATATATAAATTAAATTTTCTTCTTTTAGCATCCATTGCTTGCCATGCCAGGGCCCCGTTATCTTTTGTTCCAAAGATGTTTTTTCTTCTCCAACATACTGACATTCTCCAAACGAAGTTTTTACTATATTTTTCTCCGTATCAATTACTATATTTCGAAATAGCTCTAAGTTTTTGCTTGAAACAATTTCTATCTCATGGTTACTTTTTTGTTTAAATTGCAGTTTTCCATCACTTGTATTAGATAAACTACTATTCTCAACGGCGTTCCTAAAAAAGTTATATTCTTCTTCTGTAATACCAAAATTAGGATGATATGGCTTCACCTGTTTATCTATATGCCCCGATATGTAGTTTACATACCACTCTTTATCATTTTTCACATGATCACTCATTTTTTTAGTAATAGCCTCTACTTTTTTACGAGTATCACGATCCATCTCAATCGTCATAATATCCGCCGTCACTTCCGCATTCATAAGATGCGGTGGAATATACTCCTCCACACTATTCGCTTTACTCACTTCACTTTGACAACCGACTATGAATAGCGATATGAAAAGGATATATACTAGTTTTTTATATTTCATTTCTGTTCTCCACTCCGTACATCATTCTTACTTACATTTATAGCGGTTCTTATTATAGTCCAAGATCCTGATATTTTAATAGAAACTACTCTACATATGCAAAATTGCATATTAATAAACCTTTCTCTTACTTTAAAATTAACTTAAATTATTTACCAAAATATACAAATTACAAATGAAAAATGTTATAATTTGTAAAAAACATATTGGAGGATATTATGAAAGTTCACGCCCTTTTCGACTTCTTACACTTACTAGTTTTAAGCATGAAAAGCTATTATGTATGGGGAATGCCAATCTATGTATTCATTATCCCTCTTATTTTTGTAGTAGGTTATATCATTATCAAATCAAATAAGAAACGCAAGAATACCTCTATTCAAAGTCACTAACCTACCATTCACCTAAAAATGATATGATGAACAAGGGTATATCCCCACCTCTCTTATAGCGGTGGGGATTTTAATGTAAGCATGCAACATAATACACAATAGAAGGTGATTTTATGAGAAAATACGCAGCGATTGCTTTATGTACATCTGCTATTCTAGTAGGCTGTAATACTAGCAATGTAAGCCAAGAACCTAAAAAAGAGAAAAAGGTACAAGAGGTCAAAAAACAAGAAGAGACGGTGCGGGAACAAGGTAAAATTTCTTATAATCCAATTACGCACGAATCTACAAACGCAAATATTCATATTACAGACATAAAAGATTCTTTAACCGAAGTACAATATAAAATTTGGCGCACTGCTGATGGAAAAGAAAGTGCTAAATCTTTTTCTTCTAAAGAGAAAGATCAACAATTTACACTTCCCTTTGATATAAAAGAATTTGAAGGAAAACGCGGTGAATATCAAATTGAAGCTACAGGAACAACAGAGGGCGGAAAAACTATTCCACTTACGAAATCTACTATTACTTTCGAGCAAAAAGTTCCTGTTCTTATGTACCACGCAATTGATGATTATCATGGACAAGGTATTAAAGATTTATTCGTATCGCCTGCTAACTTTGAAGCACAAATGAAGTATTTAAAAGAAAATGGTTATACTTTGTTAACGTTTGAACGCTGGGGCGATATAAATAAAGTAAACAAGCCGATTTTCGTTACATTTGATGACGGTATGAAAAATAATATGAATGCATTTCATGTTTTACAAAAACTAAAAGACGATACATTTAAACCAGCGGCAACAGAATATATGATTGTTGATAACGTTGATGTAGAAGGAGCTCTTTCTACATCTGAAATAAAAGAAATGGTTGATTCAGGTATTTTTTCTGTACAATCTCACACAGCAACACACGCAGACTTGCCGAAAATTACAAACTATGATGAAGAGTTAAAAGGATCAAAAGAAAAGCTAGAGAAAATAACAGGTAAGCCTGTTATCGCAATTGCTTATCCATTCGGTCATGTAGATGATAAAGTTGTCGCAGAAACAAAGAAACACTATCAATTTGCAACAACAACGAAGCCTGGACAATTCATTACGAAAGGTGAACCTGATGAGTTGTTAAAAATGAAGCGTGTTCGCATACACCATACAACGACTGTAGAACAATTTGCTTCTTCGATTAAATAACTATTAGAGCTCAATACATTTTGAGCTCTCTTTTTACGTTATATTTATATATATTTTTAGAATTTTCTTGTATTATATATAGTAAGAAATCTTTCAAACTAAAGGAGATTATACATATGTCATTTGAACAAACGTTAGAGAAATATGCTGCCCTTGCAGTCAATGTTGGTGTTAATATTCAACCCGGACAAACTTTATCAATCAGTGCACCTCTTGAGGCTGTACAGTTTGTACGCCTAGTTACAGAAAAAGCATATAAATCTGGTGCAAAACACGTATATGTTGATTGGAATGATGAGACGTTAACACGCTTAAAGTTCGATCTAGCTCCTGAAGAAGCTTTCTCTGAATTCCCTTCTTGGAAAGCAAATGCTCGTGAAGAATTAGCAAAAGAAGGCGCTGCATTTATGTCCATCTATGCAGAGAATCCTGATCTATTAAAAGGTGTAGAACCAAAGAAAATTGCAACAGCTCATAAAGTAGCTGGAGAAGCGATGAAAGTATACCGTGATTATGTACAAGCAGATAAAGTAAGCTGGTGCGTAATTTCTGTTCCTACGAAAGAATGGGCTGCAAAAGTATTCCCTGACGTAGCGCCAGAAGAACAAGAAACAAAGCTATGGGATGCTATCTTCAAAGCTACTCGTGCTGATTTAGAAAATCCTGTGGAAGCATGGAAAGAACATGATGAAACACTACATACAAAAGTAGATTACTTAAACGAAAAACATTATAAAGCTCTTCACTATACAGGCCCTGGAACAGACTTAACAATCGAACTTCCAGAGAAGCATGTATGGGCTGGTGCTGGTAGCTTAAATGAAAAGAACGTAGCATTTATGGCTAACATTCCAACTGAAGAAGTATTTACAATGCCTCTTAAAACAGGTGTGAACGGCCAAGTATCTAGCACAAAACCGTTAGCATTTGCAGGTAATATTATCGATAACTTTACATTAACATTCGAAAACGGACGTATCGTAGACTATAAAGCTGAATCTGGTGAAGAGGCTTTAAAACATTTAGTAGAAACAGATGAAGGTTCTCACTTCTTAGGCGAAGTAGCTTTAGTACCTCATGATTCACCAATTTCAAACACAAATATTTTATTCTACAATACGCTATTTGATGAAAATGCATCTTGCCACCTTGCAATCGGAAATGCTTATGCATTTAACTTAGTTGGCGGAAAAACAATGTCTAAAGAAGAACTTGCTGAAAATGGCGCAAACGCTAGTATTACACACGAAGACTTCATGATTGGATCAGCTGAGCTTGATATCGACGGCATTACAGCTGATGGAAGACATGAACCGATCTTCCGTAAAGGTAACTGGGCGTTTTAATAAAAATAAAAGGCTATCTTCCACGCTGGAAGATAGCCTTTTATGATGCCGATGACACTTTCAGTCCAATTACTCCTAAAACAATAAAGAGAATACAAAATGCTTGGAATAAATTAATATGCTCTTTAAAAAAGTACACACTAATGATTGTAATAAGTAGCGTTCCCACACCAGACCAAATTGCATAAGCAATGCTTAAATGAATCTTTTTAACAACGATAGCAAACACGCTGAAACAAATTCCATAGAATACGAAAATAAGTACACTTGGAACAAGCTTTGTTAAACCGTTCGATAACTTCATCGCAATCGTTCCAGCTACTTCAAAAATAATTGTTACGAGTAATAATAGCCAATATACCATACTAGAATCTCCTTCTCTGTTACCTTATAGAGATTCTAGTATACTACTTATAGTCCTAACGAAATATATTTAATTTCTAAATATTCCTGGATACCGAAATGGCCTCCTTCACGGCCGATACCACTTTCTTTAAAGCCCCCAAATGGTGCTTGTGCAACTGATGGAAGGCCATCGTTTAAGCCGATAATTCCGTACTCTAACGCTTCACTAATTTGGAATGCTTGGCTAATATCTTTTGTGAAAATATAAGCAGCCAAGCCATATGGTGTATTATTTGCTCGTTCGATTACTTCTTCAACTGTTTTAAATTTCGCAACTGGTGCAACCGGTCCAAATGTTTCTTCATTCATACAAAGCATCTTGTCATTTGCCAATCCAATTACTGTTGGCTGAATGAAATAACCATCTAACTCTGCAAATTTATGGCCACCGTATAAAACTTCTCCGCCCTTTTGAATTGCATCTTCAATATGTTCTTGTACTTTCGAAACTGCATTCGCATCAATAAGTGGACCTACAGTTGTTCCTTCGCCGAATCCATCTCCGACTTTCAGCTGCTCTACAGCTGTTGTGAACTTCCCTGCAAATTCTTCATACACTTCTTCTTGAACAAAGATGCGGTTTGTACATATACACGTTTGTCCTGCGTTACGGAATTTCGAACCAATTACCGCTTCTACCGCCTTATCTAAATCAGCATCATTCATAACAATAAATGGAGCGTGACCACCTAATTCAAGCGAAACCTTTTTCATCGTTTGCGCAGCGCTAGCCATTAATTCTTTTCCAATTTCAGTTGATCCTGTAAAGGAAACTTTTCGAACGCGCTCATCTTCCATCCACGTATCAGCAATTGCTTTTGCACTACCTGTTACAATATTTATTACACCTTTTGGAATATCTGCTTCATGTGCTAATTCAACTAACTTCAATGCAGTTAATGGCGTTTGACTCGCTGGTTTCACAACTGCCGTACAGCCTGCTGCAAGTGCTGGAGCTACCTTTCTCGTAATCATAGCAGCCGGGAAATTCCAAGGCGTAATAGCTGCCATAACCCCAACTGGTTGCTTCATAACTAAAATACGCTTATTCGGATGAGAAGCAGGAATCATTTCACCGTATATTCGCTTTCCTTCTTCTGCGTACCATTCAACAAAACTATTTGCATAATTCACTTCACCAAGTGCTTCTGCAAACGGCTTCCCTTGCTCTCTCGTCATGATTGCTGCAATTTCTTCTTTATTTTCATCAATGAGCGTGAACCATTTTTTTAACTTTACTGCGCGATCCGCTGCCGTTAATTTTGACCATAATTTAAAAGCCTCATGTGCAGCATCAACTGCTTGCTTTGCCTCTGTAATCCCGCCCTTTGGTACAGTTGCAAATACTTCCTTTGTCGCTGGATTATTCACTTCGATTTGTTCTTGCAGTGTAATCCACTCACCATTTATATACATCGCTTTTTTATCTAAGTTTACGAACGTCGCTTTTTTATCCAATGTTTTCTTCCTCCTCTATGAACTTCTTAATCTTCCTAGTGGCAGCAGATTGACTTATTTGTAAAAACTCAGCCACTTTATAACTTGATCCATACGTTTTATACGCTTTAAGAATAATATTTCTTTCTACCTCTTCCAGCATTCTATAAAGACTTTGTCCGGATTGTTCAACTGTGGCCTCTTGCATAGATAGTGGCAAATCTTCTACCGTTACAAAATCATCTGCAGTGATAACAATTCGTTCAATTACATTTTCAATCTCTCTATTATTTCCTTCCCAAGGGTACCCTACAAACATTTGTAACGTACTAGGAGCTAACTTTACATCACGTCCGTACTTTTTATTAAAATGCTGTAAATAATGATAGATGAGCGGCAATATATCTTCTGTTCTCTCCCGAAGTGGCGGAATTGAAATTGGAATGACATTCAGACGATAGTATAAATCTTTCCGGAATGTTCCTTGTTTCACCATCGTACTTAAATCTCTATTTGTTGCCGCTACAATTCTAACGTCCACCTTTTTTAATTCTCTTCCACCTATAGGACGAAACGTTTTTTCTTGCAATACTTGCAAAAGCTTCGCTTGAATTTCAAGCGGCATTTCACCAATTTCATCTAAGAAAAGAGTTCCTTTATGCGCTGATTCTAATAGCCCCTTTTTCCCTTCACGATTTGCACCTGTAAAAGACCCACCTGAATATCCAAAAAGCTCAGATTCGATTAAATTCGTCGGCAATGCCGCACAATTAATTTCATAGAAACTTTCATTCTTCCGGTGACTCACTTCATGCAAATGGCGTACTAATCGGCTTTTCCCCACTCCAGTCTCACCTAATACGAGAACAGTACTATCTACTACTGATACTTTTTTTATTGTTTCGATTATTTTTTGCATAGCGATACTTTTAAAAATAAGTCCTTCGTGTTCATATGTTTCTCTTAATTCTTTTTTATATGTTTTTAACTGATTATCCATTTCCTCTACCTTTTGACGTAATTGATAGAGTTCTGTAAGATCACGAGAATAACTAATCACTCTTCTTAAATTTCCCTCATCATCAAAAACAGGCCTTGTACGAACATGCAAATACTCTCCTGATTTCGTTGTTTGAACAAGTTCAACTGGCCTTTTCTTTTCAATTACTTCTAACGTTGCAGACGGATAAAAAATCCCTTCTTTTTGTAGTTCTTTTACATGCTTTCCTACTAATTCCTTAGCAGAGAGCTGGTAATGTCTTTCACACATGCTATTTACACGTACAACGATTCCTTTATCATCCGTAACAAAAATTTCGTCAAATGCATATTCAAATACATCTTGTAAATCCATCAACACTCGTTCCTTTTCTGCAACCATCCTAGCCACCCCTTACTTTAAATCCATCGATTCACTTCACTACCTTTATTATAAAGTGAATTTTCTGCATTTTATATAGAGTAAGCTAGAATGTTTTCAATTTGTTATTTATACAAATCTATTTATATTTTTCAACACATAATTCGCTGCCTTGAAAAATACAGAATGCCATCGCTACCACACCCTCACTTTGTTTTAGCTTGGCATGGGGCAGGAAAAGGGGCTGATCGATTATATATATGACCAGATGCTCTCTTCCGCCTAAAAAGAAAAGCTTTATGCCCTTTTTTAAGTTATCCCAATTCTTTAAACACGAGCGATATTTGCTTGCTCATAACAAGCTTGCAATGATTCTTCAATTATTGTTAAACCTTCCTCAAGTTGCTCATCTGTAATCACTAATGGCATTAAAACACGAATAACATTTCCATATGTTCCTGCTGATAGTAGAAGTAATCCATGCTTATTTGCTTCTGCACATAAATTAGACGCTAATGTTTTATCAGGCGCTTTCGTCTTGCGATCTTGAACGAGCTCGAATGCACACATTGCCCCTAAGCCGCGCACATCACCGATGCAATTATATTTGTTTTTCATCTCTTGGAATCGGTTCATTACGACTTTCCCTACTTCTATCGCTCTATCATTTAATTTCTCTTTTTCTATTACATCAAGCACAGCTAATGCAGCCGCACATCCTAGTGGGCTTCCTGCATATGTTCCGCCCAGTTCTCCCGGTGCAGACTCATTCATAATTTCTTTACGTCCAATCACGCCACTTATCGGTACACCAGCACCTAATGATTTAGATACCGTAATTAAGTCTGGAACGACATCATAATGATCAATTGCAAAGTATTTTCCGGTACGACTAAAGCCTGTTTGAATTTCATCAGCTACAAATAAAATACCGTGCTCTGAACAAATGCTGCGTACTTCTTGAACGAATTTCTTACTTGGAACGATAAATCCGCCTTCCCCTTGAACAGGTTCCATTACAACTGCTGCAATTGTTTCTGGTGCTACTTCTGATATGAAGAAGTTCTTAAACTCTTCAATGATAAAGTCATCATACTGCTCTTCTGTTAAACCTTCTGGGCGACGGTATTCATATGGGAATGGCGCTTTATATACTTCTGGAGCAAATGGGCCAAATCCAAATTTATATGGTTTTACTTTACTTGTCATCGTCATTGTCATTAATGTACGCCCATGAAATCCTTTAGAAAATGCGATAATTCCAGGTCTCTTCGTATATTTACGAGCAATCTTCACTGCATTTTCAACCGCTTCTGCCCCACTATTTAAAAACAGCACTTGTTTATCGAAATTACCTGGCGCTAATGCGGCCAGCTTTTCTGCCAATTCAATATACGGCTCATACATCATCACATTAAATCCAGTATGAATATATTGATCTACTTGTTTATGAAGCGCTTCTTTAACAGCTGGATGACAGTGTCCTACATTAATTGTCCCAATTGCTCCTGCGAAATCAATGTACTGATTTCCATCCACATCTGTTACGAGTGCACCATTTGCAGACTGTACAAATGTTGGAATACCATTACTTACTCCTTTTGGTACTATATTTTGGCGGCGTTCTAATAAAGACGCTGCTTTCGGTCCTGGAATTTGTTCATTTACTTTAGCAAATTTTTTTGTGTTCATTGTGTACCCCATCCTTTTCTATACAATGTTTTCTCTTTATATTGCAAGATCTATGCCAACTTCCTCTTTCTAGTATTCATCCCATTCTCTTACTATCTCGGCATAAAAAAATAAGTCTATAAAGACTCATATAGAGTCCTTATAGACTTATTCATTTATACATTAGACTTTCCTTGTTCCCAAATAAACTCACCTGAATGAGAAATTAAATCTTCAACAGATTGTAATACTAAATCTGCAAGTGGTTCTAGCGTTTGACGATCACCCGTACCAGATAGTACGCCAATCGCATAACAGTCGCCACCATTTTTCGCTAAATATAAATCCGTCGGTGTATCCCCGACGACTGCTACTTCACATGTCTCTAAATTAAATCTCTCACAAAACGATTCTACAATTTTTTTATCTGGCTTCTGTGCTGGAAATGTATCTGAAGCTATAACACAATCAAAAAAAGCTTCCAATTGATATTGCTTTAAAAATAATTCTGTCGGCGCGAAATCATCAGCTGTAACGACACCTAGAATAAACCCTCTATCCTTTAACGCTTGTAAAACTTTCGGTAAATCTGCCGTCATTCTCATATGTGAACGATGCTCGTACATAAGAGCAAACAACTTTTCACTCACCCATTGATGCATCTCTTCTTCTCTAGATGATGCAATATACTTACAAAGCCCCTTGGCCACATCAAGACTCGTTCCAGCAGCGAGCGCACTACGCGGGTGAACAAATGCTCCATCTACGCCAATCTCTTTTAATAAAGCCTGCTGCATTGACTTTGGCAGTTCATATAAATTTATACATTCCGCCACAAGTTCTTCAGCCACTTTTATCCAAATTGAATGAAAATCCATTAATGTCCCATCTTTATCAAATAGTATTGCTTTTACCTTCTCCATAGCATCCTACCTCTCATTTCTTATCTCTTCCAGTGTATCAATAAAATATGGATATAAAATAAACGAATTGTAAAAATACCATAAAAATCAAACTAACTTACAATTTACAATTCATCTGCACATAGAGAAACTTTAATCAGTGGGGGAATCTTATTGCTCGCAAATAGTGAGGTGAAAGCAAAAAAAAGATGCCTTTACAGGGCATCCTCTTGATGTTCAGGAACAAATAGTTCCAGACAATGATATATATTTTCAAATTCCATTGGTGCATCTCCGCCATATTCACCATCTAAGTTGATCATTAATTTATCAGGTGAATGCACTTTAATACGATTCGCTTGTGTATATAGTACTTTCGGATTGTTAATATGTTCCCCACGCTGCGCTTGTGTTGCTGCTTTAATTAAATCAGCGATAGAACCTTTTTTCAGTACTAATAAATCAAATAATCCATCGTTAATAGATGCATATGGTGCTACTTTTTCGAATCCACCAACTGAACGAGTATTCGTAATTAAAAACATCGTAATTTCTTCTTGTAGCAACTTCCCATCATACTCAATTTCAACATATGTTGGATGTAATGATGGTAACATTTCGATTCCTTTTAAATAGTAAGCAAGTTGGCCTAATACCGTTTTTAGCTTGCTTGGTACTTCATATGTTAATTCTGTAATACGGCCGCCACCAGCGATATTAATGAAATATGTATCATTTGCTCTACCAAGATCTAACGGTACCGTTGTTCCTTCACAAATAATATCCGCAGCCTCTTCAATAACACGAGGTACACCGATCGCACGCGCAAAATCATTTGTCGTTCCAACTGGAATAATTCCAAACTTTGGACGATGCTCATGTCCTACTAAACCGTTCACTACTTCATTTAACGTACCATCACCACCAGCTGCGATAACAACATCAAACTTACGATCCGCAGCTTGCCTCGCTGCCACAGTCGCATCTCCAGGACCAGTTGTCGCATGACAAGACGCTTCATATCCAGCTTGTTCTAATTTTTGTAATACTTCTGGTAAGCTCTTCTTAAATAGCTCGCGCCCAGAAGTAGGATTATAAATAATTCTTGCTCGCTTCATCATTTATTAGCACAGGAAATTCCTTATTCATTGAAAAACGAATACACCGAACCCTTATTCAGTATCCCTATGCTTACCTCCTCTCATCTTCCTATCCTTCTTTAATTCCGCTCAAACAGGCAGTAAGAACCCGATTCGTGTAGCCCATCAAAAGTAACTATTCACTCCTGATAGTTTTACTTTATTTAACCAAGAAATTTATCCCGCTATTTACGGGCAGTAAAACTCTCACATCAATTTACATATAATGAATAATAATTATCTATTATTTCATGAGATGAAAAAACTCTCTATGTCTAGATTTATCATTATTCCCACCTTTTTGCAACTATCATACCATAGTTGCTATACAAACATTTTTTCACTTTTGACAGTTAATCAAACGTTTGTTTAAATTATTTTTCACCATTTAAACAAACGTTTGATTAGCTCAGAAAAAACACCCAAATACGGGTGTTTTTTCTGTTTAATCTTTAAGAATCTATACTATTTTAGCGTTCAAAAATAAGAATTCTTCTCTTTTTTTAGCGCTTATTAATCTCTTCAAGTAAGATTTTATTAACAAGCGGTGGATTTGCTTGTCCTTTTGTAGCTTTCATAATTTGACCAACTAAGAAGCCAATTGCACGGTCTTTACCGTTTTTAAAGTCTTCAATAGATTGCTCATTATTATCAAGAATTTCTGTTACAACCTTACGAAGTGTTCCTTCGTCAGAAATTTGAACCAGACCTTTCGCTTTAACGATTTCTTCTGGGTCTCCACCTTTTTCAATTAATTCATTAAATACTTTCTTCGCGATTTTAGAAGAAATTGTACCTTTTTCAATTAATTGAACCATTTTAGCTAAGCCAGCTGGCGTTAATGCAACGTCTTTTAATTCTTTTTGTTGTTTGTTTAAGTATGCAAGTACTTCACCCATTAACCAGTTTGATGTTAATTTCGCATCAGCACCGTCTGCAACTGTTGCTTCAAAGAAATCAGACATCTCTTTCGTTAATGTCAATACATGCGCATCATAAGCTGGTAAGCCAACTTCTTCAACATAGCGAGCTTTACGTGCATCTGGAAGTTCTGGAATAGAAGCACGAATTTCTTCTTTCCACTCATCGTCGATGTAAAGTTCAACTAAGTCTGGCTCTGGGAAGTAACGGTAATCGTCAGATCCTTCTTTTATACGCATTAAGATTGTTTTCTTCGTTGCTTCATCATAACGACGTGTTTCTTGTTGGATGATACCACCAGATAATAATTCTTTTTCTTGGCGCACTTGCTCATGCTCAAGACCTTTTTGCACGTAAGTGAAAGAGTTTAAGTTTTTCAGTTCTGCTTTTGTACCGAACTTCTCTTGTCCAACTGGACGAAGTGAAATATTCGCATCACAACGAAGAGAACCTTCTTCCATCTTACAATCAGATACACCTGTATATTGAATGATTGATTTTAACTTCTCTAAGTACGCATATGCTTCTTCTGGAGTACGCATATCTGGCTCAGATACGATCTCGATTAAAGGCATACCTTGACGGTTGTAGTCTACTAATGAACCGTCAGCTGCATGCGTTGATTTACCAGCATCTTCTTCTAAATGAAGACGTGTAATACCGATACGTTTCTTTTTACCGTCTACTTCGATTTCAATCCAACCATTTTCACCAATTGGCTTATCAAATTGAGAGATTTGGTAAGCTTTCGGATTATCTGGGTAGAAATAGTTTTTACGGTCGAACTTCGTTTCCGTTGCGATTTCACAGTTTAATGCCATTGCGGCTTTCATTGCAAAGTTAACTGCTTCCTTATTTAAAGTAGGAAGTACCCCTGGGTATCCTAAGTCAATTACACTTGTTTGTGTATTTGGCTCCGCTCCGAATTCTGTTGGACTCGCAGAGAAAATTTTCGAATTTGTTTTTAACTCAACGTGAACCTCTAAACCAATAATTGTTTCTAAATTCATCTATGCTCGCCTCCTTACAGACTTGCTTTTTTTGTATGATAGTCTGTTGCTTGCTCAAACGCATGTGCAACGCGGTAAATCGTCGTTTCATCGAAGTGTTTACCAATGATTTGTAGACCAAGTGGCATGTTGTTAGCACCGAATCCACATGGAACAGAAATCGCTGGAACACCCGCTAAGTTTACTGGAATTGTTAAAATGTCATTTGCATACATTGTCATTGGATCGTCCACTTTTTCGCCCACTTTAAATGCTGGAGTTGGCGTTGTTGGTCCAATAATAACATCGTAGTTAGCAAATACATTTTCAAAGTCATTTTTAATTAATGTACGTACTTGTTGTGCTTTTTTGTAATATGCATCATAGTAACCAGAGCTAAGAGCAAATGTACCAAGCATAATACGACGTTTTACTTCATCACCGAAACCTTCGCTACGTGTATTTTTGTAAAGATCTAATAAGTTATTTACATTATCAGAACGAACACCGTAACGTACGCCATCAAAGCGTGAAAGGTTCGCAGATGCTTCAGAAGAAGATAATAAGTAATACGTTGCTAGAGCGTATTTAGAGTGCGGAAGAGATACTTCCTCCCAAGTTGCGCCCATACCTTCTAACACTTTTAAAGCAGCTAGTACTGACTCACGAGCTTCTTCGCCAACACCTTCGCCTAAGTATTCTTTCGGTACAGCAATACGTAAACCTTTAACATCGCCTGTTAAACCAGCTAAGTAGTTTCCTACTTCAACGTTTGCAGAAGTTGCATCCATACGGTCAATACCTGAAATAGCTTGTAATAAGTATGCATTGTCTTCTACTGTACGTGTAATCGGTCCGATTTGGTCAAGTGAAGATGCGAATGCTACTAATCCGTAACGAGATACGCGTCCGTAAGTTGGTTTTAAACCTACAACGCCGCAATATGCAGCTGGCTGACGGATAGAACCACCCGTATCAGAACCTAGAGAGAATAATACTTCTCCTGCTGCTACTGCTGCTGCAGAACCACCACTAGATCCGCCTGGAACGTAATCTAAGTTCCATGGATTTTTTGTAGCGTAGAAGCCTGAGTTTTCATTTGAAGAACCCATTGCGAACTCGTCCATATTTAATTTACCGATTGTAACTGTGTCAGCAGCTTTTAGCTTTTGTACAACTGTCGCATCGTAAATTGGATCGAAGTTTGCTAATATTTTGCTCGCACAAGTTGTACGAAGACCGTTAGTTACAATGTTATCTTTTACACCAATTGGCATACCGAATAATAAACCATTATCCTCAGCACCAATCTTTGCATCTAATTCTTTCGCTTTCGCGCGTGCATTTTCTTCATCTAATGTAAGAAAAGCTTTTACGTTATCTTCAACATCCGAAATACGTTTGTAAGATTCTTCTACTAAATCCGTAACGGAAATTTCTTTGTTGTTTAACTTCTTATGTAACTCTGATACAGAATGATCAAATAATGACATCGAAATTCCCTCCTCTATTCTAATACTGCTGGAACACGGATTTGATTATCTTTGTGATCCGGTGCATTTTTTAATACTTCTTCTACTGGTAAACCTTTTTCTGGCACATCTTCACGCATAACATTTTTCATAGTTAATACATGAGTTGTTGGTTTTACATCAGTTGTATCTAATTCATTTAACTGTTCTGCAAATGTAACAATTGCATCTAGTTGTTTTTGAAATTTTTCTGCTTCTTGATCAGTAATTGCAAGACGTGCTAAATGTGCTACGTGCTTTACATTCTCAACGGAAATTCTTGACACGGCTAGGCCACCTCCATAATATATCGTTCAATCTACAATACTATTGATGATACCAAATTTCCAGTACTTCAAGCAAGTCAACACACGGCACTTACGGTATTTTTACATAAAAAAAGAAAGGCAAATGCCTTTCTTTACAATTTACTCTTTATCTAACGATTTATTTTTCGGAAATCTCTCGTTATCTTCTTCATTATCACGAATTGTTTTTTGTAATACAAAACAAGACATCGTTAAAAATAATGTTCCAATTAAATAGTATCCTTTTACACTAAGCGTTTCATCTAGCGTATAAATCCCAATTAGCATTCCTGAAAGCGCACAAACAAATGAAGTCCATGCTAAAAACGTGAACGCTTGCGTATTTCGTCTTCTCATCGTTCTCCCCCTCGTTAGCTGTACACCTATTATAGATAAATATATTTATCACAATGGGTTTTTATGTAAAATCATTTTTCTATTTATTAATCTATCACAAAAAATTTCTATTTTGAAGATAATTTTCTTTCAAATCTGAAAAAACAGTTAAAAACATTGACATTTATTTCAATTCCACATAAAATAAAAACAAATATTACGAACCTCGAAATATACGGGAGTGGAAATAATTGTTACAATATGAACATTTTTTAGACTTACTGCTAGATAACGCCAAGAAACTTTTCTATCCAGAAGAATGGGTAAGCCTTGATTTAACACTTTCCAAGACAGAAGTATTTTGTTTACTTTGGATGGAGCGAAATACGGATATTACAATGACAAAAATTGCTGATCTTCTTGATATACCAATGAGTACAACAACGGGCGTTGTAAATCGCCTTGTAAAAAAGGGATATATTGAACGCTACCGGAATGAAAGCGATCGACGCATTGTATTAATTCGTTTAACAGAAAACGGCGTAATGCTCGTTCAAGAAGTAAAACAAAATGCGGCCCATTACTTTAGCCTAGTGACAGATGCATTGTCAGAAGAAGAAAAAGCATTCTTACTACAAATATTCCAAAAGATCATGAATCACATTGCTACGTCACAGCAAAAAACAGAAGAAAAGGTTTCTACACCTAAAATGAAAAACATTCCGATTGAATAAAGTGAAACCTTAATCAGTGGGGGTTTTTCTCATCCCTCACTGATTATTAGTTGAACCAATCGGGCATTTACGGACAGTTGACCTCCCACCTAATTTGTTTGCTCCAGTCGAATTTTTGGGCGGGAGTCTTACTGCCCGTTAATGCGGGATAAGACCCTAGTTGGGTTTTTATTCAATTAAATATTTCGACACTCGTAATATTCGACATTCGAAACAAAGGGGATATTAATGATGAGAATTATTCTGTATACAGGTAAAGGCGGCGTAGGAAAAACTAGCATTTCAGCAGCCACAGCAATCCAAAGTGCAAAACAAGGATTAAAAACATTAGTAATGAGTACAGATCCTGCTCATAGTTTAGGGGATTCATTGGGCATAAAACTATCTTCTGAGCCACTAGAAATTCGCGAAAACTTGTGGGCACAAGAAATTAACACTATTTATGAAATGGAAAAAGGCTGGGGGAAATTGCAGAAATATATTACACTACTCTTCACTTCAAAAGCAGCTGATGATATTACAACAGAAGAATTAACGATGTTCCCTGGTATGGAAGATTTAATTAGCTTACTTCGAGTACTCGATTACTATAAACACAACACTTACGACGTCATCATTATTGATTGCGCACCGACTGGAGAAACTTTAGCAATGCTTAGCTTTCCAGACATGCTCGGCTGGTGGATGGAAAAACTCTTTCCTATTAAAAGGAAGATTTTAAAAGTTGTTCGTCCTGTAGCTCAACCACTTCTTGGTGTCCCCCTTCCAACTGATGATATTATGGACGAATTAACGAATACGCTTGAACAGCTCGGAGAAATGAGAGATATTTTATCAAACCGAAAAGTAACGAGTATTCGCGTTGTTGTAAATCCTGAAAAAATGGTCATTAAAGAAGCTCAGCGTAGTTTTACTTATTTAAACTTATACGATTATAACGTAGATGCCATTATGATTAACCGCGTCATCCCTAACACTGTTACCGACCCTTACTTTCAGGCATGGAAAGATACACAAAAGAAATATAAGGCGTTAATTAAAGATAGTTTTCAGCCACTTCCTATTTACGAAGCTCCCATGTTTGAACAAGAAGTTGTTGGTTTAGCTATGTTAGAGCGTGTAGGAAATGCTTTATTTAAATCAGACCCTTCTCCTACTGAAGTGAAATTTAATGGCCGCACACAATATGTAAAAAAAGATGGCGATGAGTATATTTTCGTTCTGTCCATTCCCTTCTCAAACAAAAGTGAACTTTCATTAAATCAAAAAGGTGATGAACTTATTATTCGAGCCGGCTCTATGAAGCGAAATATCACCTTACCAAAAACATTAACACACCTTTCTATTCAAGGAGCTAAGTTTGAAGATGATGTACTAAACATTCGGTTTGGAGGTGTAGTACATGCATGATGAATTACTAAGAAAGGTAATTCGTACAAAAATAAAAATCGGTATGCGTATATTAGAAGAGCTACCGAATCCGATTCAGCAACACGCTAAACAAACGCTAAATATTTTGCAAGAGGAGCTAGCTGCTTATCCGAAAGAACAAGAGCATCCTGAAGATAATTTAAAAAGTATTGTAATTGAATAACTATCTCTGTATAGAGGGCCTTTTTAGGCTTTCTATACCTTTATTGGAGTGATATAAGTTGATGAAAAAACATTCTACTATTATACCTTGGATCATTCCTTTTTTATTTCTCATTCATAACCTTGAAGAAGCTTTCCAGATGCCACAATATCTTGCTAATCAATTTTTAATTCGTTTCATAGACAATAAACAATTTATCATTGCAATTACTATATTAACAATCTCTGTTCTACTCATAGTCATTCTATACCAATTACAAATCTTACCTTCTATTTACTGGGTTATTTTTATTCAAGGAGCTATTTTCTTTAACGCTGTTCAACATATTATTTTATTTGTTATTTATCGTTCTTATAATCCAGGAGTAATCTCAGCATCTATCATTATCCTATTTTCTCTTTTCTTATTTTCACCAAAGAAACTATTAATCCCTAAAAAGAAATTAGCAAGTACACTCATTTTTAGTTTAATCTCTTACCCAATCATAATTTGGATTTCCTTATTATTAGCCAGCTGCTTTAATTAAAAAAAGACCAGGAAAACTCCTGGTCCATCACTCTACTTAACAAACATTGGATTCTATGTTATACAAAATTAGAAGGTACAGAATTAGGGTTTTGTTTGTTAAGTAGATTATATGTTGAACGAGCTAACAGCGGAGGGGTTCCTACTGTTAGTCGTTAAACTCAATAATTATTTTACGATTTTTTCAAGCTCATCAAGTGAAAGATCTACTGAAATTGAACCATCATTTGTTTCTTTCTTAATTGCATCTGTTACTTCTTTTGAATGGTATAACTCAATTACTTTTTTCAGTGTTGGATCATTTTTATCTTTCGTACGAGCTGCGAAAATATTAATATAGGCCTTTGCATTTTCATTATTTGGATCTTCTAAGAAAATTGGATCCTTCGCTGGGTCTAATCCAGCTTGACCAGCAACACCGTTATTAATAACTGAAGCCGCTACATCTTTTAACACACGAGGTGTTTGCTGTGCGATAACCGGTGTAACTTTTAGCTTCTTCGGATTTTCAGCGATACCGCTTGGATCCCCAAATAGACCAAAATCTTTCTTAAGCTTTAATAAGCCAGCTGCATCAAGAAGTTTTAATGCACGTGCTTGGTTCGTTGGATCATTCGGAATAGCAATTTCCGAACCATTTGGGATTTCATCTGCTTTCTTATATTTTTCAGAGTATAAGCCCATCGGTGCAATTTGCGTTGTACCAACAGCTGTAATATCTAACTTATGCTCCTTTTTAAATTGCTCTAAGAAAGCAATGTGCTGGAATGAGTTTAGTTCAATATCTCCATCAGCTAACGCTTTGTTGGGTGTTGTGTAATCAGAGAACTCAACCAGTTTAATTTTAATCCCTTCTTTTTCAGCTTTTTTCTTTAAAATTTCCCAAACGTCTCCATCTGTTCCAGTTACACCGACGCGAACTACTTTCTCTTTCGCTCCTGCACCTGTGTCTCCACCTGAGCAGCCGCTTAATGCTGTAATTCCTACGATCGCTGATAATGCAAATGCTAAAATTTTCTTCATTTTCTTTTCCACTCTTCCTTTTTATGATCTGCGTAAAAAGACTTTCGCAAAGTAGTTCCCTAAATTTTGAGCCACCTGTACAAGAATAATAAGTAAAACGACCGTTACAAACATAACTGACGTATCAAAGCGTTGATAACCATATGTCATTGCTAAGTCACCAAGACCGCCACCACCGACAAGTCCTGCGACTGCAGAAAATTCAATTAAACCGACCGTCATAAACGTGACACCTAGGATCAATGGTGCTAAAGCTTCTGGTACGAGGATTTCAAAAACAATTCTAATTGGTGAAGCACCCATTGCTTGCGCTGCTTCAATTACCCCTTTCGGAACGGAAACAAGATTTGTTTCAACCATTCTAGCAATACCAATTGATGCGACTAACGTCATTGGAAAGATTGCTGCAGCCGTTCCAATCGTCGTTCCAATAACACTTCTTGTTAGTGGGCTTAAAGCTACTAAAAAGATAATGAATGGAACCGGACGAATTGTATTAATTATGATATTAAGAATAGAAAAGACCCATTTATTTTCTAAAAAATTTCCTTTTCTCGTTACATACAATAGTAAACCTAGAGGTATACCAAGAATTGTAGCGAATATAAGGGTTACAATTACCATTAAGAGGGTATCCCCCGTCGCATCTAATATGCGAGGCCAAAATATACTCCAATCAACTCGCATGAGCTTCTACCTCCTTCAGCTGCACTTGCAGTCTTAGATGTTGTAATGCTTTTTGAATTTCTTTCTGTTCACCTTGTAGCTCTACAAGAAGATTTCCAAATAGCACATTTTGGAGTTCAATAATATTTCCATAAAGAACATTTACATCGACGTTATAGTTTTTCGCAATATATGATAGTACAGGCTGCCCTGTCTCTTCCCCAGTAAAAGTCAGGCGATAAATCTGACCTCCGTTTTGAATTTTCGCTAGAACACTTTCTGGTAAGTGATCATTAATAACAGAGCGTACAAAATTTTGAGTGGTCTTTGTTTTCGGTTGTGTGAAAACGTCAAACAGTTTTCCTTCCTCAATTACTTTTCCTCTTTCCATAACGGCTACACGGTGACAAATTTCTTTCACAACGTGCATTTCATGTGTAATAAGTAGGATCGTTAAATTGTACTCTCTATTTACTTTCTTTAATAAATTTAAAATTTCTGTTGTTGTTTCCGGATCTAAAGCCGATGTTGCCTCATCACATATGAGAATATCTGGTGATGTCGCAAGCGCTCTTGCAATCCCAACACGTTGCTTTTGCCCACCTGATAACTGTTCTGGATAATAGTTCGCTTTATCTTCTAAACCAACAAATTTTAGTAGTTCATTCACTCTTTCTTTTATCTCATTCTTCGGCAATTTCGCTAACCTTAATGGATAAGCAATGTTCCCAAACACTGTTCTTGAATTAAATAGATTAAAGCTTTGAAAAATCATTCCAATTCTTTGTCTTAGTTTCCGTAATTCTTTCGCCGATAATGATGTAATTTCTTTATCATCTATTGAAATTGTTCCTGCAGTTGGTCTTTCTAACATATTTACTAAACGTAATAATGTACTCTTTCCAGCACCACTAAATCCGATAATGCCAAAAATTTCGCCCTTTTCAACTGACAGCGTTACATCCTCAACCGCATGAACAGATTGCCCACCTGATTCATATACTTTACTCACATTGTTAAAAGAAATCATTTTCTTCCCTCCTATATGCTGTAAAAACTTGAAGTAGAGCTTTCGAGGTAAAATAAAAAGTGCTCTCCTTCTTATCAGTAATAAAAGATAAGAAGGAGAGCACTTTTATATGTACTCATTCACATCTTCTCATCTTCCAAGCCTTTATAGGCTTGCTGGAGTTAGCACGGTATTAAAAAACCCGTTGCTGAGGTATCGTAGGGCCAGTCCCTCCACCTCTCTGGATAAGAGTGTATCGATTTAATTGTCGTTTAATTAAGTCTTATTATAGAACTCAGAATAATGAGAGTCAATACAATTTTTAGAAAAAATTAATTATTTCTCTATTTAAATTTTTAAATAAGAAGTAACAATACAATAGTGATTTTTAAAGTTATGTAAAATCCTTCTCACTCATACTTTTAAAAAGGAGAATCTTCTCTACTCATTGAATAACATTATTTGAATATGAAATCGGAGGAAGATAGATATATGAAAACAGCTCTTTTGCTCGTCGACATTCAAAATGATTATTTTCCAAGCGGAATGATGGAATTACGTAATCCAGTAGAAGCAAGTGAATATGCTAGTCAGCTACTACAACATTTTAGAATAAGAAACGAACCTATTTTTCATATCCAACATGTAGCTATAAAAGATAGCGCTACTTTTTTCCTACCCAATACAGAAGGTGTCCATATTCACGAAAATGTCCGTCCACTTAGAGAGGAAACCGTTATCCTTAAACATTATCCAAATAGCTTCCGAGAAACTGATCTTCTAGAACAATTACAACGTTCAGGAATTGAGCACGTCGTAATATGCGGGATGATGACTCATATGTGTATTGATGCTACCGTAAGGGCTGCATTTGATTTTGGTTTTCGTTGTACCGTTATACATGACGCTTGTGCTACAAAAGATCTTTCCTTTAAGAATGCTACTATACCAGCTGTTTATATTCACAATACAATTTTGGCTAGTTTGAATAAAATCTATGCTGAAATACTTAGCACAAAAGAGTTTGTACAATGAAAAAAATCCTTTTGAATTTTTCAAAAGGTTTTTTTTCTGACTATATCATATTTATCATTTTTTCATTCCCTATTTTTAGGGATTCATATCATACCTATAACAATCTCACTAATTATTTACATTGATACATTATCATTTTTACTATCTTTTAATTGAGTCCAATTTTTCCATAAAAATTGAATATTACATGTACGAGAAGCTTCCTTAAAGCTCATTCCTGTTAATGGATAACATGTAATTTTCATACTTGCAAAAATTATAATTGCTATAATTGTTATAGCCGTAATTATTATGAAAGCAACCAGTAACATCACCGTTGATTGTGCTGGCCATAGATTTAATTTATTCCCAATATATACAACTACTAAATTATGCATTAAATACACACCAAATGAAAAAGAAGATAAGACTTGTATCCCCTTAAACATAAATGGCTTCATTGAGTAATTCCTAAAATATTCTTTTACTAATAAGAAGATTGAACTTGAAAGTACTACTTCAAATACTCTAACATATGCCTTGAAATCCTCAGAGTACTCCCCGATTTTAACCGTCTGATACCAAGTACCCAATATAATTAGGAGCGTATCTATAACAATTATAGAAAATAACAACTTTTTTGATACCTTCTTCTCATACGTCATTAAATAATAACCTAAGAGGAAATACCCTATATATCCACCTAAAAAGTTCATATCAAAATTAGGATACAACGTGAATATTGGTTTAAATTTATCCGGAACTAGTACTGCAATTGTTGGCAATAGCGAACTTACTGTAAACCAAAGAATTAACATATACTTTATAAGATCTTTACTTAAGGCATCTACCATTTTCTTCAAAAGAGGAGAAAGAATATACAATGGAATAATAGCATACATAAACCAAAGATGTACTGTCGCCGCTTGATTCGGTATATATAAAATACTCTTAATAACATTTGTTATTTGTATCGGTCTTGGCGTAAAGTATAAAACGGCAATAATTGACCATATAATAAATGGCACAATTAATTTTGGCAACCGTTCTGTATAAGTTATTTTAAGCGATGTCGTTTTACTACTCCTCATTAACATCGCACCAGAAATCATAAAGAAGATAGGCACACTTGTACTAAAAACCGTTGTCAGTGCATTAGTTATATGCCAAGTACCTGAACCAATATTCCCTCGCAAACTTCCTGCAGCAGTATGAAGAAATACTACCGCAAACATCGAAAATACGCGTAGTACGTCAACATATTCAACATAATTCTTTTTCACCCCATTACTCATCTAACAATCATCCCTTCCCAAAGAATATTTTTTCTAATCATTTTCGTCTTTTCAAAAAGCACAAACCTCTTATATCGGAATATAATTAATGTTAAAACAAAAATGAATACCTAAAATTTCGATATTCGACTATACAAACACTGACTATACTATATAAAATTTTAACAATAAATTCAATTTTTTCTTATATTTGCATAATATTATATAAATATAACATTTAAATAGGGCGGTTTCCTTCTATCTGATGATTTAATATTCTTAATATAAGGTTTTTAATCTATCAAAATAAAAAAACACCCCTTTCAGTGAGCAAAACCGAAAGGAGTGTTCTCTTGTCTAACCATAGATTTTCTTTCAAATTGTATTATACAGGAAATTCTCAAAATGAATACTAAAAAATATGACTAATAAGTCAATTTTTCTCGCTGTTTTGTTTCTATTTACATGTTTATCCCGATATTAATAGGGTTAGCTAGTTCTAACCACCAAATAGTAATATATGGTAATCCCTTTCGATTCAAATTAACTAACTCCTATTATAGAGAGTTTCTCAAAAAGAAGAGATCTTCACAGACTGTGAAGATCTTTTCTACTATTTCTTATAAAGTTTCAGAAGTAGTTTTTGCTTGCATGTGAAGTGCTAAGTAGTCAGGGCCACCAGCTTTAGAGTCTGTACCAGACATGTTAAAGCCACCGAATGGTTGGTAACCTACGATTGCACCAGTACATCCACGGTTGAAGTATAAGTTACCAACGTGGAAGTCTTCACGTGCTTTTTCAATATGGTCACGGTTGTTAGTAACAACTGCTCCTGTTAAACCGTATTCTGTATTATTTGCAATTGCAAGTGCATGATCAAAGTCTTTTGCTTTACAGAATGCTACTACTGGTCCAAAGATTTCTTCTTTCATTAAACGAGCATCTTCTGCAACGTCAGCAACGATTGTTGGTTGGATGAACCAGCCTTTAGAATCGTCTCCTTCGCCACCTGATACGATTTTACCTTCTTCTTTACCAATTGCAACATAGCTCATTACTTTATCGAATGCAGCTTGGTCATTAACAGGTCCCATGTTAATATCTTTTGCATCTGGGTTACCTACTGTTAATTCTTTTGTTAATTCAACAGCACGATTTAATACATGATCGTATACATCTTCATGGATTACTGCACGAGAACATGCAGAACATTTTTGTCCTGAGAATCCGAATGCTGATGCAACGATAGATTTAGCTGCTAATTCAAGATCTGCCTCTTTATCAACAACGATTGTATCTTTACCGCCCATTTCAGCGATAACACGTTTTAACCAAATTTGTCCTGGGTTTACTTTTGCTGCACGTTCGTAAATACGAATACCTACATCGCGAGATCCAGTGAAGCTAACGAAACGTGTACGAGGGTGATCTACTAAATAGTCACCAACTTCAGAACCATTACCTGGAACGAAGTTTACTACGCCAGCTGGTAAACCAGCTTCTTCTAATACTTCCATAAATTTCGCTGCTACTACAGGAGTTGTACTAGCTGGTTTTAGTAATACTGTGTTACCAGAAACTACAGCAGCTGTTGTCATACCTGCCATAATTGCGAATGGGAAATTCCAAGGAGAAATGATAACACCTACTCCTAATGGAATGTAAGAGAAACGATTATATTCAATTGGACGGCTTTCTACTGGAATACCGTCTTTTAATTTCAACATTTGACGAGCATAATATTCCATAAAGTCGATTGCTTCTGCTGTATCAGCATCTGCCTCATTCCATGGTTTACCTGCTTCTTTTACAAGAATAGCAGAGAACTCATGTTTTCTACGACGAACGATTGCTGCAGCACGGAATAAAATATCTGCACGCATTTCTGGTTTTGACTTTCTCCAAGTTTGGAATGTTGCATCCGCTACTTGCATTGCTTTTTCAGCTAATTCACGGCTTGCTTTTGAAACACGACCAACAAGTTCCTCTTTATTTGCAGGGTTTACAGAAACAATTTTGTCTTCTGTAGTGATTTTTTCTCCCCCGATAATTAATGGATAGTCTTGTCCAAGATAAGATTCTACTTTCTTTAAACCCTCTTCAAACGCTAATTTGTTAGCCTCTACTGAAAAATCTGTAAATGGCTCATGTTTGTATGCTACTACCATCTTTTTAGCCTCCCCTTAGAAAAACGTTTACATTTTACAACATTATTCTACACGATAATTTAGATTTATTCAAATATTCCTAGACTTATATTTTAAAAATTAATAAATTTTTAAAATATAATAAAAAAAAGAGATTCATACATACGTATGAATCTACAAAATATGAGTATATTCCAAAACATTTTTCCCGATTAATAAAATAGTAACTAATAAAAATAAAGTCCTTACATATCCAACACCTTTTTGAACCGCAAACTTCGATCCAAAATAAGCACCTAAAATCATTGATAAGCCCATAATTATACCGTATTCAAAATGAATCACATCTAAAAATAAAAAAGTAATTAAAGATACGATATTACTAACGAAGTTCAAAAGTTTTCCAGATGCTGCCGCTTGAATAAAATCCAAACCAATTAATAAAAATGCAAAAATTAAAAAGGATCCTGTCCCTGGTCCAAAAAATCCATCATAAAATCCTATCATTAAAATAACAAAGAAAAACATTAATGTTTTTCCTTTTGTCATCTTTTTATAGGTAGATGCACTTCCCCAATCTTTTTTCGCAATAATATAAATGGCAATAAAAACCAACATTACGAGCACTAGTGGACGCAAAATATCAGGCGGAATAAACTTTACTACTAAAGCCCCTGCGACTGCTCCAATAATAGTTAATGGGATTAACTTTCCTACAATCCGAAAATTCACCTTACCTGATCGAATAAAATAAATTGTGCTCGTAAGCGTCCCCATCGTTGCAGCTAATTTATTCGTTGCGATTGCCGAAGCTGGTGATAAACCAACAAACATAAGTGCAGGAAGCGAAATTAACCCTCCTCCTCCAACAACCGAATCAATAAAAGCAGCTAAAAACCCGAATGCAATTAATAAAATAATGACTTGAAAGCTTAGTTCTTCCATGACTTTGCCCCTTACCCCTTTATTTGTAACATTTAAAATTATAACAAAATTTTTCAAGAAAAAAAGCTGTTCCTTTATGGAACAGCTCTCATCTTTAATCTAAAATTTTCACAAATGGTTCATCTTGCTTCGCTTCACGTATAATAATTGCTTCTGGACGTTCTACAGATTTAATTGTTACTTGTACTTTCATATAATTCGGGAAGTATTCCATAACAAGTCCAGCTACATATTGTGTAAAACCAATTACTTCAGCTTTCCCATTGAATTGGACAGGAATATCGAGCTTCATTTCTCTTAATTCATCATCTCTATACATTCCAGTACCGATAACAGCTGTATAATCGCCTTGGAAATACTCACTTAACTTCGCTTTAAAGTTTGACACCCTTGCAAGGTCTTCACGTTTATTATCCGCTTTTGCCTGTTCTGACGGGAACAAATAATATTTCTCATTGATTGGTTTCCAATCCTCAACCGTTTCACTACCTTTTTCTACCTTAGCATAAGAAACAAAATTCCCTGGTACAAGCGAAGACTTTGGACCTTGACGATAAATCGCAAATGTAACCGGAATATTTTTTATTTCAGGCTTTTTTTGCTGCATTACTTTCAAGATTTCTTGGGCCATCCTTTTCCCTTCAGCTAACATTTTTACATCTGGAATTGCAGCCTCACGCGGATAACCATGCTCTTCCTCATAATATTGAACAGAATTCATCGCTAATCCAACTACAATGCCACCACGTTCAACATCGTTCTCACCTTTTCTTACATAATAATCATGCTCTAAAATATTTGAGATATACATTGGACTTTTTTTATTCTTTACTTCTAGCGATTCTGATCCTTCACTTAAGGCTGGATTCAACCCTACATTCGGAAATTTAACTGCATCTTTTTTCAACTTGTCCTCTAGCTCTTTTTGTTCAGCGTCTGTACGCTTTCTTTTTACAAGCATTTGAACACTTTGAGTATCTAAAACGTCTCCGCCTTTAAAGAAATAATCTTTCGTGCTAAATGATTCTTTGGCAATACGCATTAATCCTGTTTCAAATTCATCTACATCTAGACGACTATTTAAACCTTGCACAACTAAACCACGTGCAGATCCTGCATTAAATGGAACTGTTGTCTTATAATATTCATCCGAAATCGAGTATTTCGGGATAACAGCTTGCTCTTTCGCTTTCCCCGATTTCTCAACTGTTTTTTCATCTTTATTAGAACCAATGCTACACCCACTTACAAGTAGGCTAAGACTTAATACTGCTAACGCTATTTTTTTCATCGTAAGTTTGCACCTCTTACTTATTCAGCTCTTGTAAGAACCTCTCTTCATTCCAAACTTCAACATTGTGCTTCTCTGCTTGCGCTAATTTCGAGCCTGCAGCTTCACCAGCAACAAGTAAATCCGTACTTTTACTAACACTTCCTGTTACTTTTCCACCTAATGCCTCAATTTTCTTCTTCGCTTCACTGCGGCCCATAACTTCTAATTTCCCTGTTAAGACGACAGTTTTTCCTGCGAAGTACGATTCAACATTTTGTAAATCAGCAATTTTTATACCTTTGTATGCCATGTTCACGCCATACTCTTTAAATTGTTGTAATAGCTCTAATACGTCTTCATTATCGAAATACGTTACAACGGATTGAGCCATTTTTTCACCAATCTCATTAATTGTTTTTAATTCTTCTTCCGTCGCTTTCACAAGCTCATCCATCGTTTCGAAATGCTCAGCAAATGTACGTGCCGCTTTCGCACCGACATGACGAATACCAAGACCGAATAATAATCGCTCTAATGAGTTTTCCTTAGAATTCTCAATTGCTTGGACTAAATTTGTTGCTGATTTTTCACCGAAACGTTCTAGTTCTAATAATTGCTCTTTCGTCAATGAATATAAATCAGCAAACGTACGAATATAATCCGCATCAAAGAGTTGTGTAATTACACGTTCTCCAAGTCCATCAATATTCATTGCATTTCTTGAAACGAAATGGATTAATCCTTCACGAATTTGAGCTGGGCAAGTCGGATTTATACATCGAAGTGCTACTTCTTCTTCTAAACGAACAAGTTCACTCTCACATGCTGGACAATGCGTTGGCATATGATATTCTTCTTCCTCACCAGTACGCTTATCAAAAATAACGTTCACAACTTCAGGAATGATATCTCCAGCCTTTTTCACAACAACGTAGTCACCAATTCGAATATCCTTTTCACGAATTAAATCTTCGTTATGTAAAGAAGCACGACGAACGATAGTACCAGCCACTCTAACTGGCTCGAGCTCTGCAGTTGGTGTTACAACTCCTGTGCGGCCGACACTTAATTCAATCCCTGTTAATCTCGTCACAACTTCTTCAGCTGGGAATTTATAAGCTATTGCCCATCTTGGACTCTTTGCTGTAGTTCCTAAGCTTTCTTGAATAGCAACATCGTCTACTTTTATAACGATTCCATCAATCTCATAATCAAGATGCGGGCGTTTTTCTTGCCACTCTTCTACATAGGCTATTACGTCTTCAATTGTTTCACATGTACGACGATTTGGATTCGTCTTAAATCCAAGCTCACCTAAGAAATCCAGTGATTCACTGTGGGATGGAATTGTTTTTTCTTCTACATTAGCAAGACCATACACAAACATAGATAAGTTACGCTTCGCTGCAATTTTCGGATCAAGTTGGCGTATCGATCCTGCTGCCGCATTACGTGGATTCGCAAATACATCTTCACCATTTTGCTCTTTTTCTTCATTTAATTTAACGAATGAACGCTTCGGCATATAAGCCTCGCCTCGTGCTTCTAACGTTACTTCTTCATTTAAACGCAGCGGGATAGCTTTAATCGTTTTTAAGTTTTGGGTAATATCTTCACCCGTTATACCATCACCACGTGTTGCTCCTTGAATGAAGCGTCCTTTTTCATAATGAAGTGAAACAGCAAGTCCGTCAATTTTTAATTCGCATATATATCTTACATTCGCATCATCAATTCCCTGATGTACTCTTCGATCAAAATCACGCAAATCTCCTTCATTAAACGCGTTTCCTAAACTTAACATTGGTGATTTATGCGTTACCTTTTCAAATATATCAAGAACAGTCCCCCCAACGCGAATGGAGGGCGAGTCTTCACTCATAAACTCTGGGTTCTCTGCTTCTAATTTTATAAGCTCCTGCATATCACGGTCATATTCCGCATCAGAAACAGAAGGATTGTCTAATACGTGATATTGATAGTTAAATGTATTTAACAAATCACGCAATTCTTCTATACGTTTTTTGGCTATCTCTTTTGACATATCCTCAGTCCTTTCCTATTGTTTCGTCACAGGTGCAAATTTTGCTAATAAACGTTTAATACCAATTGGGCTTGGGAATGCAATATCTAATTCTTTTGAATCACCTTCACCCTTTACACTTACAACTGTACCGACTCCCCACTTCTGGTGAGCTGCTTTATCGCCTATTCCCCAGCCAATTTGCTCGCCACCTGTCGTCTTAACAGCCGGACGCGCGAAAGCTGAACGAGAACGTGTTGTAGTTGCGCTTGTCGTTCTTCCCTTTGCACCAAACGAAGTTTCACGCTTCGGTGCTGTTTCGTTTAATGGTTCTACTAATTCTGCCGGAATTTCTGTAATAAATCGAGATGCTGCATTCATACTTGTTCTACCAAATAAAGTACGCATTTGAGCATTGGATAAGTATAGCTCTTCTTCTGCACGAGTAATACCTACATAGGCAAGACGACGCTCTTCTTGCATTTCATCCTCTTCCATAAGAGAACGAGTATGCGGGAATATCCCTTCCTCTAAGCCAACAATAAAGACAACTGGGAACTCTAATCCTTTTGCAGAGTGCATCGTCATTAAAATAACTTCTTCACCAGCAGTTGGATCTTCATCTACACGATCAATATCCGCAACAAGAGCTAAGTCTGTTAAGAATGCAACAAGGCTCTTATCTTCGCTTTGGGATTCAAATGTTTGTGTAACAGATAAAAACTCGTCTAAGTTTTCTAAACGACCTTCTGCTTCTAAAGAACGCTCATTTTTCAACATATCGCGATAGCCTGTCTTCTCAATAACTTCTTCTACTAATTCTGTAACAGATAAATACTCTTGCATATTTACCCAGTTGTGTAATAAACTTGCGAATTCTTTTACTGCTTTTGTTATTTTTGCACTTACACCAACATGCTCAATCTCATCAAATACAGCAGTTAATGAGATTCCGTTTTGCACACCATAATTAATAATTTTATCGATAGAAGTCGCACCAATCCCGCGCTTTGGCATGTTTATAATACGTCCAAAACTAATCTCATCATCTGGATTCCCAATTAAACGTAAGTACGCCAAAATGTCTTTAATCTCTTTACGATCATAGAACTTAGTACCGCCGACAATTTTGTAAGGGATATTAGATTTTAGGAAAATCTCCTCAATCATACGAGACTGGGCATTTGTACGATATAACACTGCAAAATCAGTATATTTTCGGTTCCCCATTTGAATATCGTCACGAATTTTTTTCGCAACAAAATACGCTTCGTCCTTTTCGGTTGCAGCACGATAATACGAGATTTTGCTTCCAATTTGATTTTCTGTCCATAATTTCTTCGGTTTACGGTTTGAATTTTTTTCAATTACAGCATTAGCTGCATTTAAAATATTTTGTGATGAACGATAGTTTTGTTCTAACAGAATAACTTGTGCATTCTCATAGTCTTTTTCGAATGACAAAATGTTAGAAATGTCAGCCCCGCGCCAGCGGTAAATAGACTGATCCGAATCACCAACAACACAAAGGTTTTTAAAACGTGATGCCAAATGTTTAACAAGAAGGTACTGAGCTTTGTTCGTATCTTGATACTCATCAACGTGAATATATTGGAATTTACGCTGATAAAACTCTAGTACTTCTGGAACACGTTCAAATAGCTGAATCGTCGTCATAATTAAATCATCAAAGTCTAATGAGTTATTTTTCAAAAGACGTTTTTGATATTCTGTATATACATCGCTCGTTAATTTTTCATATGGATCAGCGGTTGTAATTTTTTTTGCATATTTATCTGCAGATAACAGTTCATTTTTCGCATTGCTAATACCCGCTAAAATAGAGCGCGGCTCAAACTTCTTCGGGTCAATATTGCGCTCCTTCATAATTTTTTTTACTACAGTTAACTGATCACCTGAATCTAAGATTGTAAAGTTACGATTAATACCAATGCGGTCAATATCACGTCGTAAAATACGTACGCACATAGAGTGGAACGTAGAAATCCAAATATCTTCTGCTTCTGGTCCAACAAGTTTATCAATACGCTCACGCATTTCACGAGCAGCTTTATTTGTAAAGGTAATTGCTAGTACATTCCATGGCGCCACACCTTTTTCACCAAGTAAATATGCAATACGGTGTGTTAACACACGTGTTTTCCCACTACCTGCGCCTGCCATTAATAGAAGTGCTCCATTTGTTGTTTGTACTGCTTTTTGTTGCTGCGGATTTAAACCATTTAATAACTTATCTGTCGTACTCATATGTGCCTGCACCTACTCTCCTTTTACTGCTTTAACTGTTTTTAATGCCGATTTTATATCATCATAAATAATATTTCCAACAACTACTGTATCAGCATACTGTGCCATTTCTTTCGCTTGTTCTGCATTAGAAATACCACCGCCATAATATAGCTTAGCTTGTTTCAATTCTGCTTTTACATTTTTAACAAGCTCAATGTCTCCATACGTCCCGCTATATTCTAAATAGAATATAGGTAAATGTAATAGCTTGTCTGCTAAACGCGCATATGCAATAACATCATCTTCTGTTAAATCACATTTTGCATCTGTAAGCTGGGCTACTTTCGCTTCTGGGTTTAAAACACAATACCCTTCCATGTAAATTTCGTCCCAGTCCATAATATCCCCAAATTCTTTCAATGCCTCATGATGAACACCTGTTACCCATTCTACTTTTCGGCTATTTAAAACACTTGGGATGTAATAAAAATCAAATCCTGGTGTAATTGCCTCCACATCAGAAACCTCTAACACACAAGGCACTGCATATCTACGAATGCTAACTAGCATGTGTAATACGTTATCAATTGTTATACCGTCACTTCCGCCTACAATAACAGCATCCGTTCCAGATTCACAAATCATTTCTAAATGTTCGTCACTTAACTCCTTATTTGGATCAAGCTTAAATACATGTTTCCATTTGGAAATATCGTACATGAAAACACCCTTTCTTTTCTCTAGTTATATAATTTCTGTTCAAAATAACAGTTAATTTTTATCAAGATTTTTTACATTCCTTGCTATATCTTTACCAGACTGGCGTATGCAACGATGAAATGCGACAGCTATCTTTACCGGACTTTTTGAACTTCCTTTTACGCATTCTTTCATTATAACAAAAAAAACTACCTACACACACGCCCAATCCAACATCTTTTTCAACGTCAAATGTTGGATTACATATCAAAAAACTTATACGGAATACTAACAAATGAAATAGTATTTTCTATTTCGAAGTTAATTAAAAAGGAGTGTTTTTCTAATGAAGCAAAACATCGGCACAATTAGTGCTCTAATTCGAATTACACTCGGACTCATCCTCTTCGGTTGTAGTACAGCTAAACTCGTACGTAAACCTTGGTGCACTTGGTCTAAAGTTTTGCTATGGATTGGTGCCATGAAAATTGCGGAGGGGATCGTTCGTTTCTGCCCTATTGTTGAAGCCTGTAAGTTTGGAAAATATATGAATATGAGCGCATTTAAAATGCCTAGCATGAATTTCACTGAAAAAGGACATAATAAAGAAGAAGTTAATTCAGCTTCCAGTCATGACAAGCCAAAGGCAAAGTCAGATGGAAGTTATGACACTTCTGACAAAGAGATTGAGTCAGCGATTGAAGAATTAATCCTGGCAAAACCGCTTTGAATCATTTGTCACGATGCAAGATGCTCTCAAAGGGACTTAGCTGCTGCAGTGGGCAGCTAAGTCTTCTTTATTTTACCACGAAACAGAACGTACATTCTTGTTTTTACCCTTAAAACGTACATAAAAGATATCAAACAATAAAATTCAGAAAATTAGGTGTAACCCTCTTGCATGTAATGATATAAAAGTGATATCATTTTTATATCAAGGAGGCGATCATATGAAAGAAAAACAAGTATTTTATGTTAATGGATTTCTCGGCGTTATTGGAATTTTAGTTTTAGCCGCTATCGGTGTATTTTGCCTTGTACAAGAAATGTTTGTAATAGCTATTTTAGCTCTCATATTAGCATCTGTTTTAGCTACAGGTATCGGTATCGTTCAACCGAATCAAGCGAAAGTTATTACGTTCTTCGGTAGTTATTTAGGAACAATTCGTCAAAATGGTTTATTTTTAACAATTCCATTCGCTTTTCGTCAAACTGTATCTTTACGTGTTGAAAACTTTAACAGTAAGAAATTAAAAGTAAACGATGTTGAGGGCAATCCAATTGAAATTGCAGCCGTTATCGTATATAAAGTTGTTGATTCCGCAAAAGCAATGTTTGGTGTTGAGCATTACGATCGATTCGTAGAAATTCAAAGTGAAACAGCAATCCGCCACGTTGCTACAAAATATCCTTATGATAATTTCCAAGATGAAACTTGCATCACGTTACGAGGAAATACTGAAGAAATCTCTGAAGAATTAAAGCGTGAGTTAGAAGCACGCCTTGAAATCGCTGGCGTAGAAGTATTAGAAACTCGTTTAACGCATTTAGCTTACGCAACAGAAATTGCCCATGCAATGCTCCAACGTCAACAAGCAAAAGCAGTATTAGCTGCTAGAAAAGAGATTGTTGAAGGTGCTGTGAAGATGGCGAAAGATTCAATCCATATGTTAGATGAAGAAGGCGTACTGGAACTCGATGACGAGCGTAAAGCAAATATGGTGAACAATTTATTAGTTGCCATCGTTTCAGATAAAGGTGCGCAACCAGTTATTAATACAGGAAGCCTATACTAAAGGTTGTAAGTGATTATGGCCAAAAAGAAAAGCTTTCCATTACGTATTGATCCTGAATTACACGCAGTCATCGAAAAATGGGCGAATGATGAGTTTCGTAGCGTCAATGCACACATCGAGTATTTACTTCGAGAAATGGCAAAGCAAAAAGGGAAATTAAAAAAAGATAAAGATGCATAAAAATCCCGCTGAGAAATCAGCGGGATTTTTTATACATTAGCTTTTCATCATCTCATGCCCAATTGCACGATATCCTATATCACTTCGGTAAAATAAACCATCACTCTCAATTTTACCGATTTCTTTATAGACCTTATCTTTCGCTTCTTGTAAACTATTCGCCTTACAAGCAACAAATAATACACGGCCACCGTTTGTTACAAAGTCACCATGTTTCATCGCTGTACCCGCATGGAAAACTATTACATCTTGCAGTGCATCTAATCCGTTAATAATTTCACCTTTTTTATATGCTTCTGGATATCCTTTCGAAGCAAGTACGACACCAATAACTGCTTCCTTTGACCATTGTAACGTTAATTCACTTTCATCTAATACAGCGTTACATACATCAACTAAATCATTTTCTAAGCGTGGTAATACAACTTCCGTTTCAGGATCGCCAAAGCGTGCATTGAACTCAATTACCTTTGGACCATCATTTGTTAAAATAAGACCTGCGTATAAAATACCTGTAAACGAACGGTTTTCTGCAATCATCGCCTTGGCAGTTGGGTGTAATACTGTTTGAATCGCTTCTTGAACTGCTGATTCTGGAATTTGTGGTACTGGAGAATATGCACCCATTCCGCCTGTATTCGGACCTTTATCAGCATCAAAAGCGCGTTTATGATCTTGAGCAATTACCATCGGATGTACGGTTGTTCCATTTACGAATGCCATTAATGAAAATTCTTGTCCATCTAGAAACTCCTCAATAACGACCTTCTTGCTTGCTTCACCGAATTTCACATCTTGCAGCATTTCTTTCACAGCTTGTAATGCATCTTCAAGCGTCATTGCTACTGTTACACCTTTACCAGCAGCTAACCCATCTGCCTTAATTACGATCGGTGCACCAACTTTCTGAATGTACTTTACTGCCTCTTCATAGTCTGTAAAAGTTTCATATGCCGCAGTTGGAATATCATACTTTTTCATCAATTCTTTTGTAAAAGCTTTACTACCTTCAATAACAGCAGCCGCTTTATTAGGTCCAAATACACGAAGTCCCTCTTCCTTAAAGCGATCAACGATTCCATTCATAAGTGGAATTTCTGGTCCAACGAAAGTTAAGCCTACATTGTTTTCTTTTGCGAATAAGACTAATGCATCAAAATCATTCTCATCAATATCAACTGGTGTTGCAACATCTCGCATACCTTCATTACCTGGCGCTACATATATTTTTTCTACCTTTTCAGATTGTGCAAACTTCCAAGCTAAAGCATGCTCACGTCCACCACGGCCAATTACTAAAACATTCATATTCCATCCCCCAATAATTAAATAAGTACAAACTAGAAGCTATGCTCCTAGTTTGTTTTCATATCAATAAAAGTTTAAAAAGGAGGATCAAGAGAACCGAGCAGGTCGAGGCGCATTTGCCAGGAGGACACGGAGTGTAGCTTTCCTACATGAGTACCGCACTGCATTGCAACGACTACATGCGACAGTTATCTTGACCGGACTTTTTAAACAACCGTATCAATAGAAAGTTAAAAAGGAGGATCAAGAGAACCGAGCAGGTCAAGGCGCATTCGCCAGGAGGACACGGAGTGTAGCTTTCCTACATGAGTACCGCACTGGCATTGCAACGACGACATGCGACAGTTATCTTGACCGGACTTTTTTAACAACCGTATCAATAGAAAGTTAAAAAGGAGGATCAAGAGAACCGAGCAGGTCGAGGCGCATTTGCCAGGAGGACACGGAGTGTAGGTTTCCTACATGAGTACCGCACTGGCATTGCAACGACGACATGCGACAGTTATCTTGACCGGACTTTTTTAACATCCTCTATTAGTGTTTGAAATGACGTACGCCAGTGAACACCATAGTAATCCCATACGCATCTGCCATTTTAATAGAATCTTCATCACGAATCGATCCGCCTGGTTGGATGATTGCTGTAATTCCAGCTTTTGCTGCTTCTTCTACTGTATCTGGCATTGGGAAGAAAGCATCAGATGCAAGTGCGCTACCTTGTGCTTTTTCGCCAGCTTGTGTAATTGCGATTTTTGCAGAACCTACACGGTTCATCTGTCCCGCACCTACACCAACTGTCATGTTATCATTCGCTAAAACAATTGCATTTGATTTCACATGTTTTACAACTTTCCAAGCTAGTTTTAAATCTTTCCACTCTTGCTCTGATGGTTCACGTTTCGTTGGAATTGAAATTGCGTCCTCATCTAATGATAACGTATCTTCCTCTTGAACAAGAAGTCCACCTTGTACAGAAGTTAGCTTTTTACTTGCGCTTGTTGCTTTTTCAATATTTACAGTTAGTAAACGTAAATTTTTCTTACTTTGCAATACTTCTAAAGCTTCTTGTGAGAAAGAAGGTGCGATAACAATTTCTAAGAAAATTTCGTGTAACTTTTCTGCTGTAGCTTTATCAATTTCACGATTCGCTGCAATAATGCCTCCGAAGATTGATACTGGATCTGCTTCATAAGCGCGTGTGTATGCTTCATGAATATCCGTACCCACTCCAACACCACATGGATTCATATGTTTTACCGCTACTACTGCTGGTTCTGTAAATTCTTTCACGATGCTAAGTGCTGCATCCGCATCGTTGATATTGTTGTAAGATAATTCTTTACCGTGTAATTGTTCTGCATATGCAACAGAAGAAGTTGCTGCGAATGGCGCTTTATAGAACGTTGCTTTTTGATGTGGATTTTCGCCATAGCGTAAATCTTGTTTTTTCTCAAATGTCACTGTTAATGTTTCTGGGCTTTCTTCGCCCATTTGCTCTGTTAAGTAGTTAGAAATTAACGCATCATATGCCGCTGTATGACGGAATACTTTCGCTGCTAATTTACGTTTCGTTTCCTCTGTTACTTCACCGTTCTCTTTCAGTTCCGCTAATACAACATCATAATCTACTGGATCTACAATTACCGATACAAATTTATGATTTTTCGCAGCAGAGCGGATCATTGTTGGGCCACCGATATCAATATTTTCAATTGCATCAGCAAATGTTACATCAGGCTTAGCGATTGTTTCTTTAAATGGGTATAAGTTAACAACAACAAAGTCAATTGGCTCCATACCTAATTCATTCATTTGCGCTACATGCATTTCATTATCACGAACTGCTAATAGACCACCATGAATATTTGGATGTAATGTTTTTACACGACCATCCATAATTTCTGGGAAACCAGTTACTTCAGAAATACCAATTACTTGCAAGCCGTTTTCTTCTAATAATTTTTTCGTTCCACCTGTTGAAATAACTTCAATCCCTTGTTCAAGTAAACCTTTAACAAATTCTACTACTCCTGTTTTATCTGAAACACTTACTAATGCACGCTTTTTCATTTATCCTTCACCCCTGGTTGTATGTTAGTTAACAGTTGGTTTTTTCACAGACTGAACAATTTGATTCACTGTATTTACGTATAATTTATGTTCAACTTGTTGAATTTTCTTTTGTAAGCTTTCTCTCGTATCCCCTTCAGAAACAACTACTGCTTCTTGCGCAATAATTGGACCTGTATCCATACCTGCATCTACATAGTGAATCGTTACTCCGGTTACTTTCACACCCGCTTCTAACGCTTGACCAACAGCATCTTTCCCTGGAAAACTCGGTAGTAGTGATGGATGAATATTAATAATCTTCCCGCCGTACGCTTCTAGTAAAGTCGTTCCAATTAAACGCATATATCCAGCTAAAATAACATAATCAATTTCATACTCTTCTAGCTTTTTTAATATCTCTTTTTCAAATGCTTCTTTTGACTCATATGCTTTCGCTGAAAAGGAAAAACACGGAATATGGTGATAGTGTGCCCGTCCAATAGCGCGTGCCTCTGTTTTATCACATACTAATAAACTAATATCTGCATCCAATATTTTGTCTTCTACCGCATTAATGAGAGATTGAAAGTTAGAGCCGCTCCCAGAAGCAAAAACTGCTAATCTACTCATACTTCTGTTCCCTCAATAAAGGTAACACCAGACCCTTGTACAGTGTGTCCAATAATATGAGCTTTCTCGCCTTGTTCCTCAAGAAGACGAACAATATCTTTTGCCTCTTCTTCCTTTACTGCTACTACCATACCAATACCCATGTTAAAAATATTGAACATTTCTTTCTCTTCTAGTTTTCCAACTTCTTGAAGTAAACTGAAGATCGGTTGAATTTGCCAAGATCCTAATTCAATTTCCGCACCGATTCCTTCTGGCAACATACGTGGAATATTTTCAATGAACCCGCCACCTGTAATATGCGCCATACCGTATACTTCATGTTTCTTCAATAGTTCTAAAATAGGTTTGACATAAATTTTCGTTGGTTTTAATAATTCTTCACCAAGAGGTAGTTCTAAGCGTCCGTAAATACGATTTAAAGATAGTTCTCCATCTTCTAGTAGCACTTTTCTTACTAAAGAATAACCGTTACTATGAATACCGCTAGATGCTAAGCCAATTAATACGTGACCAGCTTCAATTTTTTCACCTGTTACAATTTTCTTTTTATCAACAATTCCAACTGTAAAACCAGCTAAATCGTATTCTTCCGTAGAATACATTCCTGGCATTTCAGCTGTTTCTCCACCAATTAATGCACAACCAGCTTGGCGACAGCCCTCTGATATACCTTTGACGATGTTTTCAATTTTACTAGGTTCAGCTTTACCACAAGCAATATAATCAAGGAAGAAAATCGGCTCTGCTCCTTGGACAACAATATCATTTACACACATTGCTACTGCATCAATACCAATTGTGTCATGTTTATCTGCCATAAAAGCGAGCATCAATTTCGTTCCCACGCCATCTGTTCCAGATACTAATACAGGTTCTTCTAATGCAAATTTTGATAGATCAAACATACCTCCAAAACCGCCTAAACCGCCTAGCACTTCTTTTCTCATTGTTGTTTGTACGTGTTTTTTCATGCGAGATACCGCTTCATATCCAGCTTCAATATCTACTCCTGCTTGCTTATATGCATTCGCCATCGTTATTTACACCTCGTCTTTTAATTTCTCCCCATCCAGGGCGGCCGTTTTAAGAAAGAAGCTAGCTTCTACATCAAAAGAAGTAGAAGCTTTTTTCTTCTTATTTCATACTTTCTAAAAGCTCTTGCTCATAATCATAAAGAGCTGTTGGATAGTCTCCATTGAAGTAAGCCATACATAGACCACCGTATTTCCCTTCATATGGGCGTCCAATTGCATCTACTAATCCATCTTCACTTAAAAATGTTAGTGAATCTGCTCCGATGATTTGACGGATTTCTTCTATTGAATTATTTGCTGCGATTAATTCTTTTCTCGTTTGAATATCAATGCCATAGAAGCATGGATACTTAAGAGGTGGTGAAGCAATTCTTACATGGACTTCTGTCGCTCCAGCCTCGCGAAGCATACGAACAATTCGTTTACTTGTCGTTCCTCTTACGATAGAATCGTCAATCATAACAACTCGTTTTCCTTCAACTACGCCTCTTACTGCTGAAAGCTTCATCTTAACTCCTTGCTCACGCAGTTCTTGAGAAGGTTGAATAAACGTACGTCCAACGTAACGATTTTTAATTAACCCTAACTCATACGGAATTCCTGTCGCCTCCGCATAACCAATTGCTGCTGAAATACTAGAGTCTGGTACACCAGTAACAACATCAGCTTCAATAGGAGCTTCCGCCGCTAAACGTTTCCCCATGTTTTTACGTGCTGCATGAACATTAATACCAGCTATATTAGAATCTGGACGTGCAAAGTAAATGTATTCCATACTGCAAATCGCGTGGTCTACTTCATTTGTAAAACGATCTACGTGAATTCCTTCATCATTGATAATAAGCAATTCACCAGGTTCTACATCACGAATGTATGTTGCACCAACTACATCGAAAGCACATGTTTCCGATGCTACAACGTAAGCATCCCCCATCTTTCCAATTGAAAGAGGACGGAATCCATTTGGATCTAGCGCAACGATCATTTCATTTCCAGTTAGTAAAAGATATGCAAACGCACCTTTCACTTTATTTAGAGCCTCTTTTACACTATCAATTAAAGAATCTTTTGTACTACGCTTAATGAGGTGTAAAAGTACTTCTGTATCTGAACTTGTTTGAAAAATACTTCCCTCTGCCTCTAATTCACGACGAAGCATTTTTGCATTAATTAAATTTCCGTTATGAGCTAACGCCATGCTATGATCGGAAAAACGGAATAATAATGGTTGAACGTTAGCAACTTCACTTCCACCAGCTGTTGCATATCGTACGTGTCCAATTGCTGATTTCCCGTTTAATCCCTCTAGCTCACCTCTTGAAAACACTTCTGATATTAAACCTAACCCCTTGTGACCGATGATTTTTTCCCCATTATTTACAACAATGCCTGCGCCCTCTTGCCCACGGTGCTGCAAACTGTGCAATCCGTAGTACGAAACTTGTGCTGCATTTTCATGCCCCCAAATTCCAAAAACGCCACATTCTTCATTTAACCCCTTTATTTCAGCAAGCATGGGATTGCTCCTTTCCAAGCCTTTCTCATTTCATCTACATTTGCTGTAAGTAATACTTCATTTTCTTCATTATGAATTGTTACTTCATTTGTATTTGTCACTTCTCCAACTTGAATTGCTTCAACCACTTTCTCAAATGCTTCTTTATTTTCACGTTTTACGGTTATAACGAAGCGCGATTGTGATTCTGCAAATAATACTGCTGTTGCTTCTCCGTCTAATTTCACAGTAGCACCTAAACCGTTAGCACCAATTGCACTTTCAGTAATTGCAACTGCTAAACCACCTTCTGCAACATCATGTGCAGATTGAACAAGGCCAGCTTGAATTGCTGCTAGTACTTGTTTTTGGCGTTTTAATTCTACATCTAGATCGATGCTTGGTGATTGACCGAAAATTTTTCCGTAGATCATTTTCTGTAATTCACTTCCACCGAACTCAGCTTTCGTCTCTCCAATTACATAAACTAAATCGCCAGCTTGTTTAAATTCTTGTGTTGTTACGTGTTTTAAATCGTGTACAAGTCCAACCATCCCAACAGTTGGTGTTGGATATACAGCTTCACCACTACGCTCGTTATACATTGATACATTCCCGCCGATAACTGGCGTTTGTAACTTGCGGCAAGCTTCACTCATACCGTCTACTGATTTCTCAATTTGCCAGAAGATCTCTGGTTTTTCTGGGTTACCGAAGTTTAAGCAATCTGTAATTGCAAGTGGCTCCCCGCCAGAACATACGATATTACGTGCTGCCTCTGCTACTGCAATTTTACCGCCCACTTCTGGATCTAAATAAATGTAGCGAGAGTTACAATCTGTCGTCATTGCTAATCCTTTTTCTGTGCCGCGTACACGTATAACCGCTGCATCTGAACCTGGTGTAACGATTGTGCTAGTGCGCACTTGATAATCATATTGATCATATACCCACTCTTTACTTGCAATCGTTGGTTGTTGTAATAAAGATAATAACGTTTCTTTATAATCTTCTACTTTTGGTGTTTCCATTTTCATCTGCTGGAACTCAGCAAAGTATGCTGCTTCTTTTGACGGTTTATGATAAATTGGTGCTTCTTCTGCAAGAGCATCCGCTGGTACTTCAGCTACCATTTCGTCTTTATGGAATAGGCGAAGCATTTTATCTTCAGTTACTTTCCCCATCGTAACTGCTGCAAGACCATACTTTTCAAATAAATCTACTATTTCTTGCTCTCTACCTTTTTTCACAACGATTAACATACGCTCTTGTGATTCAGATAACATCATTTCATATGGAGTCATTCCAGTTTCACGCTGCGGTACATCATCTAAGTACATTTCAATACCCATACCTGCTTTACTTGCCATTTCTGCAGAAGATGATGTTAAACCAGCAGCTCCCATATCTTGAATTCCAACAAGTGCATCAGACTGAATAAGTTCTAAACATGCTTCAATAAGAAGTTTCTCCATAAATGGATCCCCTACTTGAACTGCCGGACGCTTCGCTTCTGAGCTTTCAGATAACTCTTCAGATGCGAATGTTGCACCGTGAATACCATCACGACCAGTTGATGCTCCTACGTACATTACTGTATTACCAGCACCATGTGCTTGCCCTTTTTTTATATCTTCATGATTAATTAGACCTACACACATTGCATTTACAAGTGGATTTCCTTCATAACATGGATCAAACTGTACTTCGCCGCCAACAGTAGGAATACCAATGCAGTTACCGTATCCTGCGATTCCTGCTACTACTTCTTCGAATAAATATTTCACACGTGGTGATTGTAATTCACCGAAGCGAAGTGAGTTTAATAGAGCTACCGGACGTGCTCCCATAGAGAATACATCGCGAATAATACCACCGACACCTGTCGCTGCCCCTTGATATGGCTCAATTGCAGAAGGATGGTTATGACTTTCCATTTTAAATACAACCGCTTGATTATCACCGATATCTACAATTCCAGCGCCTTCTCCAGGTCCTTGTAAGACACGCTCACCTGTCGTTGGAAACTTACGAAGAACTGGCTTTGAATTTTTATAACTACAATGTTCAGACCACATAACAGAGAATAGTCCCGTTTCTGTATAATTCGGCAAACGGCCTAAAATCTTTTCAACCATGGCAAACTCTTCGTCTGTTAGCCCCATTTCCGCATATATACGCTCTTCTTTAATTTGTGTTGGATTTGGCTCAAGCATTAACGACATATGTTTCCCTCCACTGTTTTAAGATAGATTGAAAGACTTTTAACCCTTCAGCACCGCCAAGTAATTCATCTACAGCACGCTCTGGGTGTGGCATCATACCAAGAACATTTCCTTTTTCATTTACAATACCTGCAATATCTGAAACGCTTCCATTCGGATTTTCTACGTAACGGAATGCGATTTGATTATTCTCTTCTAATTGTTTAAGAGTTGCTTCATCACAATAGTAATTCCCCTCACCATGTGCAATTGGAATATTGATTACTTCATTTTTTTCATATTGTGATGTAAACATAGTTTCATTATTTTCAACACGTAACTGAACCGTACGGCACATAAACTTTAAGTTTTCGTTTCTCATTAATGCTCCTGGTAGTAATCCTGATTCAACAAGAATCTGGAATCCATTACACACTCCTAAAATTGGCTTTCCTTGCTCAGCAGCTTTTTGCACTGCTTTCATTGCGTTAGCAAAGCGAGAAATAGCACCACATCGTAAGTAGTCACCGTAAGAGAATCCACCTGGTAGTAAAATTGCATCATATTCATCTAAATTCTCTCTATCGTGCCAAACGTAATCTACTTCTTCACCAAGCTCATCTTTAATTGCATGGAACATATCGACATCACAGTTCGAACCTGGGAATACTATGACTGCAAATTTCACTGTGCGACAACCTCCTCAACTTCATAACGGAAGTCTTCCATTACAACGTTTGCTAATAATTTTTCACACATTTCTTTTACCTTGCTATCCAGATCAGATACTGATTTATCAATTGTTAATTCCATATATTTTCCGATTCGAACGTCTTGTACTTCTGTAAATGAAAGACTATGAAGTGCTCCCTTTACCGCAGTTCCTTGTGGATCTAATACACTTTCTCTTAACGTTACATATACCTTAACTTTATACATGTGAAGCTCCCCCTAAACGTTTTAAAATTTCTTCATATGCTTCTGTTAAATTCCCAAGATCACGACGGAATACATCTTTATCAAATTTTTCATTGCTCGTTTCATCCCATAAACGGCAAGTATCTGGTGAAATTTCATCTGCTAATATGATTTCCCCTTCTTCTGTTACGCCAAACTCTAATTTAAAATCTACTAATCTTACACGACAGCTTGCGAAATGCTCAATCATCACTTGATTGATTTGTAGAGCTGCATCTCGTAATACGCTTACTTGCTCTGGTGTTGCAACATTTAACAAACGAATATGATCTTCCGTTACAAGTGGATCTCCTAAATCATCATCTTTGTAGTAAAATTCTACGATTGGTGTTGTAAGAGCAGTTCCTTCTTCCATTCCTAGTCTTTTTGAAAGACTACCTGCAATTACGTTTCTTGTGACAACTTCTAATGGAATAATACTCACCTTTTTGACAAGTTGTTCTGTATCAGATAACTTCTCCACAAAGTGTGTTTTAATTCCAACTTCTTGTAACTTTCTGAACAATAAAGTTGTAATCTCATTGTTCAAACGACCTTTTCCTGTAATTGTCGCTTTTTTCTCCCCATTGAAAGCAGTCGCACTATCTTTGTACTCTACCCAAACCATATCTGCTGCTTCTGTACGATAAATTCTTTTTGCCTTACCTTCATACAGCAATTCTAGCTTTTGCATTTCGCAAGCCCCCTGTAGTTTGAAAAATGTGAATAATATTTTTATAAAGAATGGCACAGAATGACTCTATTCTGTGCCATATGAAATTTTACGCTTCGTTTAATCCAAGGCGTTCAAAGATTGTATCAACGTGTTGCATATGATGTTCATAATTGAAACATTCGTTAATTTCTTCTTGCGTTAACTTACTTGTAATACGCTCGTCAGATTCTACAAGCTCTTTAAATTGTACTTGTGTTTCCCAAGCTTCCATTGCTTTAGGCTGTACGATATCATAAGCTTCTTCACGTACCAGACCTTTGTCAATTAGTGTAAGCATTACGCGCTGAGAGTAAATTAAGCCGTATGTTCTTGTCATATTGCGTTTCATATTCTCTGGGAATACAGTTAAGTTTTTAACGATATTACCAAAGCGATTTAACATGTAATTTAACGCGATTGTAGCATCTGGTAAAATTACGCGTTCTGCAGAAGAATGAGAGATATCACGCTCATGCCATAACGGAACATTCTCGTAAGCTGTCATCATATAACCGCGGATAACACGAGCTAAACCAGTCATATTTTCAGATCCAATTGGATTACGTTTATGTGGCATTGCAGAAGAACCTTTTTGACCTTTTGCGAAAGCCTCTTCAACTTCACGTGTTTCACTCTTTTGTAAACCACGAATCTCAACTGCCATCTTTTCAACAGATGTTGCGATTAGTGCAAGTGTTGACATGTAATGTGCATGACGATCACGTTGCAATGTTTGTGTTGAAATTGGTGCTGCTTCTAATCCTAAGTTTTCACAAACATACTTTTCTACGAATGGATCAATATTTGCATATGTACCAACCGCACCAGATAATTTACCAACGCGAACTGTATCAGCAGCTTGTTTGAAACGCTCTACGTTACGTTTCATTTCTTCATACCAAAGACCAAGTTTTAAACCAAATGTTGTTGGCTCTGCATGTACACCATGTGTTCTTCCCATCATAATCGTGTATTTATGCTCTTTCGCTTTATTAGCTAAAATGCTAACAAAGTTTTCTAAGTCTTTTAACAAGATTTCATTTGCTTGTTTTAAGATATAAGATAACGCTGTATCTACTACGTCTGTAGATGTTAAACCGTAATGAACCCATTTACGTTCCTCGCCTAATGTTGGTGTTTCTGATACAGCACGAGTGAAAGCAACTACGTCATGACGTGTTTCTTTTTCAATTTCATAAATACGATCAATATCAAATGTTGCATGTTCACGAATTTTTTTCACATCTTCTTTTGGAATATCGCCAAGCTCAGCCCATGCTTCACACGCTAAAATCTCAACTTCTAACCACGCTTTAAATTTGTTCTCTTCCGTCCAAATCGCACCCATTTCAGGGCGTGTATAACGATTAATCATCTTTTTCCCTCCAACAGTTGTTCTTGATGGTCCCAAATATGCAAACTCTTCGCTTTTTCTAGAGCGACTTCAATATTATCATTTAAAATATTAACATGCCCCATTTTTCGCTGCGCTTTTGCTTCTTCTTTTCCATACAAGTGTAAATAGCACCCGGTTAGTCTATTCACTTGTCCTAGGACCCCTTCTATATGTTCGCCTAAAATGTTTACCATGACAACTGGTTTTAACAAATTTGTTTCTCCAAGAGGTAAATTACAGATTGCTCGAATATGTTGACCAAATTGACTCGTTTCACATGCATCCTGTGTATAGTGTCCTGAATTGTGAGGTCTTGGTGCTAATTCATTAATGTAAATCTCACCGTCAGCTGTAGCAAACATCTCTACCGCTAGTGTTCCCACAAGTTCTAGTTCATCCGCAAGTACCTTTGCGTAAGCAATTGCTTTTTGAGAAAGTTCTTCTGTAATGCGGGCTGGAACGATAGATTCATGCAAAATGTTATTTACATGAATATTTTCCGCTACCGGAAATACTTTCGTTTCACCACTTACACTACGAATTACAATAACTGATACTTCTTTTTCAAAGGGCACCCATTTTTCTAGAATGCACTCTGCTTTATTAGTAAGTTCTTTTGCTCTCACAACATCAGCTTCACTCTTTAAAACCACTTGCCCTTTACCATCGTATCCACCTGTCGTTGTTTTTAAGACAGAAGGGAAAGATAACTCTTTAATTGCTTCTGTAAGTTGATCTTGATTTTGAACCAATCTATACGATGCTACTGGTAACCCAGCTTTTTCAATTGCATTCTTTTCTGTAAAACGATTTTGCGTTTTATTTAACAACTGACTACCTTGTGGTAAGTAAGCATGTTTTTCAAGCCATTGTAAACATCTATAATCAATATTCTCAAATTCATATGTGACAACGTCGCTTATCTCTGCTAAATGCTGAATTGCTTTTAAATCGTCATATGGTGCAACGACTTCAACATCAGCAACTTGTGCACATGGTGAATGCTTTGTAGGATCTAAAACAGCAATTTTATAACCCATTTCCTTAGCTGCCAACGCCATCATTCTTCCAAGCTGGCCGCCTCCAATAATGCCGATTGTTTTTCCAGGTAAAATGATTCTCGTCATACTAGCTCACTACCTTCACGCACAGTTTTCTCAATAGCTTCTCGTCTCAACTCTAATGCATCATGTATATCATCATGAAATGATCCAAGTATTTGTGCAGCAAGTAATCCAGCATTCGTTGAACCAGCCTTACCAATTGCAACAGTTGCAACTGGAACCCCTCCTGGCATTTGGACAATGGATAATAACGAATCTAGGCCGTTTAACGCCTTTGATTGAACTGGAACACCAATTACAGGAAGATTTGTCTTCGCTGCAACCATTCCTGGTAAATGCGCTGCTCCACCAGCTCCAGCAATAATAACTTTTACTCCACGTTCACGAGCTGTTTCTGCATATTCAAACATATAATCCGGAGTCCGATGAGCGGATACAACTTTTTTCTCATACGGTATATTTAATTCATCTAAAATGTCACAAGCATATTTCATTGTTTCCCAGTCTGACGTGCTTCCCATTATGACTCCAACTAGTGATTTCATATTAGAATCCCCCCGATTCAAATAAAAAAAAGCCTGAAATAGAACAGTTTCTCTTTTACTATGAGAGAAAGTGCTCTACTCAGGCATACGTATCCCTTGTGAATAGAAAAATACCGAGTGACTTTCCCTCATAGTCTAACGAATAACGGTCGTTAGGTAGAGACTTGCAGGCCATATCCCCGCGATTATATGAGGTCTTATATATTATTGTTTCTATGGCTATATTAACAATATTTCATAAACAATGTCAATAAATAATCGAATGTTTTTTTATTAGTCATCGATAACGTTCGTGTTTTAGTTATATTCAAAAGAAGAATTGCAACTATATGCAAGAAGGAAAGGGAATTAGAATATATATTTCTAGAGATCTATTTTACGTATAACTATTTATATAATACTTCAGTATGTTTTAATCAATATATATACTCTCTTGTGTTCTATACATCGATAGAACCTATATTATAACGATTTAATTTCAAAGGAGGAATAACCGTGAAAAAAAATAACTGTGCTATTATCCTATTTATTTTTCTCTATCGCAGTAATTGCTGTAATTATTGAATGCTTATTTATATCATCCCATTTTTTCTACTCTCATTATTATGATAGAAATAATCTTTCCTATTCTTAGGGATTATTTTAGGAGCATTCGAAAAATCCGGAGCACAAAAAATCATTGCCATTATTTTAAACTGCCTCTATTTCATTCTTTTTTTCATCTTTAGGATTATTAAATTTATGGATTTTAACATTCAGTAAATAAAAATAAACACAAAAAAACCTAAGTCGAAACGACTTAGGTTTTTGCTTGGCGACGTCCTACTCTCACAGGGACAAGGTCCCAACTACCATCGGCGCTAGAGAGCTTAACTTCCGTGTTCGGTATGGGAACGGGTGTGACCTCTCTGCCATCATCACCAAACTGATGAAGGTATATTCCTTCAAAACTAGATAACATTGCTTCATATTATATGGTTAAGTCCTCGATCTATTAGTATTCGTCAGCTCCACATGTCACCATGCTTCCACCTCGAACCTATCAACCTGATCATCTTTCAGGGATCTTACTAGCTTACGCTATGGGAAATCTCATCTTGAGGGGGGCTTCATGCTTAGATGCTTTCAGCACTTATCCCTTCCGCACATAGCTACCCAGCTATGCCCTTGGCAGAACAACTGGTACACCAGCGGTGCGTCCATCCCGGTCCTCTCGTACTAAGGACAGCTCCTCTCAAATTTCCTGCGCCCACGACGGATAGGGACCGAACTGTCTCACGACGTTCTGAACCCAGCTCGCGTACCGCTTTAATGGGCGAACAGCCCAACCCTTGGGACCGACTACAGCCCCAGGATGCGATGAGCCGACATCGAGGTGCCAAACCTCCCCGTCGATGTGGACTCTTGGGGGAGATAAGCCTGTTATCCCCGGGGTAGCTTTTATCCGTTGAGCGATGGCCCTTCCATGCGGAACCACCGGATCACTAAGCCCGACTTTCGTCCCTGCTCGACTTGTAGGTCTCGCAGTCAAGCTCCCTTATGCCTTTGCACTCTACGAATGATTTCCAACCATTCTGAGGGAACCTTTGGGCGCCTCCGTTACACTTTAGGAGGCGACCGCCCCAGTCAAACTGCCCACCTGACACTGTCTCCCGGGTCGATAAGACCCGTAGGTTAGAATTTCAATACAGTCAGGGCGGTATCCCACCAGCGCCTCCACCGAAGCTAGCGCTCCGGTTTCAATGGCTCCCGCCTATCCTGTACAAACTGTACCAAAATTCAATATCAGGCTACAGTAAAGCTCCACGGGGTCTTTCCGTCCTGTCGCGGGTAACCTGCATCTTCACAGGTACTATAATTTCACCGAGTCTCTGGTTGAGACAGTGCCCAAATCGTTACACCTTTCGTGCGGGTCGGAACTTACCCGACAAGGAATTTCGCTACCTTAGGACCGTTATAGTTACGGCCGCCGTTTACTGGGGCTTCAGTTCAGAGCTTCGCTTACGCTAACCCCTCTCCTTAACCTTCCAGCACCGGGCAGGTGTCAGCCCCTATACTTCGCCTTACGGCTTCGCAGAGACCTGTGTTTTTGCTAAACAGTCGCTTGGGCCTATTCACTGCGGCTTTCCGTTAAGAAAGCACCCCTTCTCCCGAAGTTACGGGGTCATTTTGCCGAGTTCCTTAACCAGAGTTCTCTCGCACACCTTAGGATTCTCTCCTCGCCTACCTGTGTCGGTTTGCGGTACAGGCACCTTTTATCTCGCTAGAAGCTTTTCTTGGCAGCGGGGAATCAAAGACTTCGCTCCATAAGGAGCTTCCCCATCACAGCTCAGCCTTCACGATAAGCGGATTTGCCTACTTATCAGCCTAACTGCTTGGACGTGCACAACCAATCGCACGCTTCTTCTATCCTTCTGCGTCCCTCCATTGCTCAAACGATAAAGAGGTGGTACAGGAATATCAACCTGTTGTCCATCGCCTACGCCTGTCGGCCTCGGCTTAGGTCCTGACTAACCCTGAGCGGACGAGCCTTCCTCAGGAAACCTTAGGCATTCGGTGGACGGGATTCTCACCCGTCTTTCGCTACTCATACCGGCATTCTCACTTCTAAGCGCTCCACCAGTCCTTCCGGTCTGACTTCACTGCACTTAGAACGCTCCCCTACCACTGATACCATTGGTATCAATTCGCAGCTTCGGTGGTGTATTTAGCCCCGGTACATTTTCGGCGCAGAGTCACTCGACTAGTGAGCTATTACGCACTCTTTAAATGGTGGCTGCTTCTGAGCCAACATCCTAGTTGTCTAAGCAACTCCACATCCTTTTCCACTTAATACACACTTTGGGACCTTAGCTGGCGATCTGGGCTGTTTCCCTCTTGACTACGGATCTTATCACTCGCAGTCTGACTCCTAAGGATAAGTCATTGGCATTCGGAGTTTGACTGAATTCGGTAATCCGATGAGGACCCCTAGTTCAATCAGTGCTCTACCTCCAAGACTCTTACACTTAAGGCTAGCCCTAAAGCTATTTCGGGGAGAACCAGCTATCTCCAGGTTCGATTGGAATTTCTCCGCTACCCACACCTCATCCCCGCACTTTTCAACGTGCGTGGGTTCGGGCCTCCATTCAGTGTTACCTGAACTTCACCCTGGACATGGGTAGATCACCTGGTTTCGGGTCTACGACCACGTACTAAACGCCCTATTCAGACTCGCTTTCGCTGCGGCTCCGCCTCTTCAGCTTAACCTCGCACGGGATCGTAACTCGCCGGTTCATTCTACAAAAGGCACGCCATCACCCATTAACGGGCTCTGACTATTTGTAGGCACACGGTTTCAGGATCTCTTTCACTCCCCTTCCGGGGTGCTTTTCACCTTTCCCTCACGGTACTGGTTCACTATCGATCACTAGGGAGTATTTAGCCTTGGGAGATGGTCCTCCCAGATTCCGACGGAATTTCACGTGTTCCGCCGTACTCAGGATACATTCAAGAGAGAACGAAGTTTCGACTACGGGGTTATTACCCTCTGTGACGGACCTTTCCAGGTCGCTTCGTCTACCTCGTTCCTTTGTAACTCCGTATAGAATGTCCTACAACCCCAAGAGGCAAGCCTCTTGGTTTGGGCTAGATTCCGTTTCGCTCGCCGCTACTCAGGAAATCGCATTTGCTTTCTCTTCCTCCAGGTACTTAGATGTTTCAGTTCCCTGGGTCTGTCTTCCATACCCTATGTATTCAGGTAAGGATACCATACCATTACGTATAGTGGGTTTCCCCATTCGGAAATCTTCGGATCAAAGCTTACTTACAGCTCCCCGAAGCATATCGGCGTTAGTCCCGTCCTTCATCGACTCCTAGTGTCAAGGCATCCACCGTGCGCCCTTTCTAACTTAACCAAACTAAAATTAAAAAAATATGAGCTACACTGTTATCTAGTTTTCAAAGAACATACATTTAAACTTGAGAGATAGTTCTCTCAAAACTGAACGAAACAAAACAAGTCAACGTTTATTGATGAACTGCGTTCATCAATTCTCCATAGAAAGGAGGTGATCCAGCCGCACCTTCCGATACGGCTACCTTGTTACGACTTCACCCCAATCATCTGTCCCACCTTAGGCGGCTGGCTCCATAAAGGTTACCCCACCGACTTCGGGTGTTACAAACTCTCGTGGTGTGACGGGCGGTGTGTACAAGGCCCGGGAACGTATTCACCGCGGCATGCTGATCCGCGATTACTAGCGATTCCAGCTTCATGTAGGCGAGTTGCAGCCTACAATCCGAACTGAGAACGGTTTTATGAGATTAGCTCCACCTCGCGGTCTTGCAGCTCTTTGTACCGTCCATTGTAGCACGTGTGTAGCCCAGGTCATAAGGGGCATGATGATTTGACGTCATCCCCACCTTCCTCCGGTTTGTCACCGGCAGTCACCTTAGAGTGCCCAACTTAATGATGGCAACTAAGATCAAGGGTTGCGCTCGTTGCGGGACTTAACCCAACATCTCACGACACGAGCTGACGACAACCATGCACCACCTGTCACTCTGCTCCCGAAGGAGAAGCTCTATCTCTAGAGTTTTCAGAGGATGTCAAGACCTGGTAAGGTTCTTCGCGTTGCTTCGAATTAAACCACATGCTCCACCGCTTGTGCGGGCCCCCGTCAATTCCTTTGAGTTTCAGCCTTGCGGCCGTACTCCCCAGGCGGAGTGCTTAATGCGTTAACTTCAGCACTAAAGGGCGGAAACCCTCTAACACTTAGCACTCATCGTTTACGGCGTGGACTACCAGGGTATCTAATCCTGTTTGCTCCCCACGCTTTCGCGCCTCAGTGTCAGTTACAGACCAGAAAGTCGCCTTCGCCACTGGTGTTCCTCCATATCTCTACGCATTTCACCGCTACACATGGAATTCCACTTTCCTCTTCTGCACTCAAGTCTCCCAGTTTCCAATGACCCTCCACGGTTGAGCCGTGGGCTTTCACATCAGACTTAAGAAACCACCTGCGCGCGCTTTACGCCCAATAATTCCGGATAACGCTTGCCACCTACGTATTACCGCGGCTGCTGGCACGTAGTTAGCCGTGGCTTTCTGGTTAGGTACCGTCAAGGTGCCAGCTTATTCAACTAGCACTTGTTCTTCCCTAACAACAGAGTTTTACGACCCGAAAGCCTTCATCACTCACGCGGCGTTGCTCCGTCAGACTTTCGTCCATTGCGGAAGATTCCCTACTGCTGCCTCCCGTAGGAGTCTGGGCCGTGTCTCAGTCCCAGTGTGGCCGATCACCCTCTCAGGTCGGCTACGCATCGTCGCCTTGGTGAGCCGTTACCTCACCAACTAGCTAATGCGACGCGGGTCCATCCATAAGTGACAGCCGAAGCCGCCTTTCAATTTCGAACTATGCAGTTCAAAATATTATCCGGTATTAGCCCCGGTTTCCCGGAGTTATCCCAGTCTTATGGGTAGGTTACCCACGTGTTACTCACCCGTCCGCCGCTAACTTCATAAGAGCAAGCTCTTAATCCATTCGCTCGACTTGCATGTATTAGGCACGCCGCCAGCGTTCATCCTGAGCCAGGATCAAACTCTCCAATAAAGTTAGTTTGTCTAGCATCTAAAAATAAAAATTGACGTTCACGTTGTTTGTTTCGTTCAGTTTTCAAAGAACTTGTTTGCCGCTCATTTGCGACTCCCTTATGTTAACATTTTCATATTTCAATGTCAACCAAGTTTTTTTATTTCTTTTGTCGCTTTCTGCGTTGTTGCTATCGGCGACTTGTCCTATATTACACCTCTATATAATAATAGTCAACACTTCTTTTTCATTTTCTACAAAAAAAAATTCCACACACTCATACCTCATCTTTATTTTACATATATATAATCAAGATACATGAAAGGAGTGCATCAATTGTTGGATCCTTCCTTGTTACACATCATTAGTACTAATGCAAGAAGCCCACACTATCATAGAAACTTTCCTCTCATTCTATTTTGGAGTCAAAAAAGTGGTTGTACTTCCCTTGCTAAGTGGTTTTTTTACCAGGTTGATTTATTACAAACAGCTTTAAACTATCACCCCTTCATCCATAATTTCGAATATGAAATATACAAAAGTACACCGGCCTATAATATACGGCTAAGTGTAGCACTACGAGATAAACAAAAGGAAACTTTCAAACTGGTTCGCAATCCGTTTAGAAGAGCAGTCAGTTCTTTCGTGTCCTTAATTGCACCTCCTTATGTAGAAAATGAAGAATGGAAACCCATTCGAAAGTTTTTATATCAAAATGAAAATTCTCCTAAAGGAATCTCATTCAAACAATTTTTATACTACCTATTTACTAAAGGTGCTCATGCAAATGATATTAACGCTCACTTTACACAACAATATATAGCAGGTGAAGAAGAGTATGTAACCAATTATATATACTTAGAAAATTTCGATCAGGAAATGAAAGAATTAGAAAAACGTTTCGAATTAAAACCTGCACCGATAAATGAGTTTTTAACATCATGGCATCATCAAACCCCTGCCATGATTTATAAAGGGAATTTCAGCGATGCCGATATTACTGATCCTTTATTCCCTCGTCACCCGACTTTTGAAAGCTTTTATGATGATGAATGTATACAGCTCGTCAAAACAATATTTCAAAAAGATTTCGATACATATAGATATAACAAAGAATATCCCTACTAATTTAAGTCCATTATCTTCGCTAAATATAAAAAGATACCTTATACATATATATGAGGTATCTTTTTAACATTTAAACTATATAAAACGTACAATTTAACAGTCCCTACTATCCATTTTATTACCCTTTAATAGATTACGTAACTTTTGCTTATCCGCCCATCCTACTCCAATTAAAACTAGACTCCCTCCCATTATTATCTTCCATGTCAGAGATTCATTTAATAGGATAATTGAAGTAATGATACTTATTAACGGCAATCCATTTAAGTACAGTCCACTTATTGATGCTGAGACCGTCTCTAGCGCTTTATTCCAGAACCAATATGCTAAAATTGTTGCCCCGATAACAAGATATACTACACTAAATCCAATCTTCCATGTTTCGATTTTTGGGAAACCGTAGTAAAAAATTTCTATCATTGCAAATGGCAACACAATAGCTGCACCTATCATTAGTGTTACTGTAGTGAAAACTTTATTAGATAAACGTCGTTCTTGTTTTGGCTGTTTTAACAAAACTGTGTAGAACGCAAATAAAAAGGTACTTAATAAAATAAGTATATCTCCTATTAAAGACACCTCTTGATTAGTATCGCTAGATGGAATTGTAATAAAGAGCACTCCTATAGCGCCCAACATAATTCCGATCCAATAATCCATCTGAATTTTCTCTTTCAGAAAGAACGCTGAAAAAAGAATTGTAACTAATGGCAATGCAGCATCAATAATACTAACATGTAATCCACTTGTTAAAGAAATACCATAGGATGTGAACATAAAGTACCCAGCTACACCAGTAAAAGACAGTAAACTCATTCTTTTCCACGGAATATGTTTATGTATAACTGCTTTTTGTAGTTCGTTAAATGAGAAAAACATACAAATTCCACCCGCAAAGAAAAGACGAATAAATAACAAAGTAAACGGTTGAATGGATTCTAATGCCCATTTCGTTGGTGCAATGGCTGTTCCCCATAATATAACAGCCACTAATAACATGCATATTTCTTTCATAATCCCCCACACCCATCAAAAAATATATGTTAACTACCTTAATTATAGATTTTTTCTTAGGTAAAATCCTTTAAAACCACAAAAAGGTTATGCGAAAAATAGCCATCCAGCTCTTTTTTACATAACCTTTTCATATTAAATCAAAACATTATTGTTCATTCGACAACTAAATTAACATAAAAAGGAAATCCTTACCTTCAATTTATATTTAAACGTATTACTTTATCATCCAAATTTTATTTTATACCGTTTCTATTTCATTCTTTTTTCGTCTTTAGGGTTATTAAATTTATGGATTTTAACCTTCGGTAAATAAAAATAAACACAAAAAAACCTAAGTCGAAACGACTTAGGTTTTTGCTTGGCGACGTCCTACTCTCACAGGGACAAGGTCCCAACTACCATCGGCGCTAGAGAGCTTAACTTCCGTGTTCGGTATGGGAACGGGTGTGACCTCTCTGCCATCATCACCAAACTGATGAAGGTATATTCCTTCAAAACTAGATAACATTGCTTCATATTATATGGTTAAGTCCTCGATCTATTAGTATTCGTCAGCTCCACATGTCACCATGCTTCCACCTCGAACCTATCAACCTGATCATCTTTCAGGGATCTTACTAGCTTACGCTATGGGAAATCTCATCTTGAGGGGGGCTTCATGCTTAGATGCTTTCAGCACTTATCCCTTCCGCACATAGCTACCCAGCTATGCCCTTGGCAGAACAACTGGTACACCAGCGGTGCGTCCATCCCGGTCCTCTCGTACTAAGGACAGCTCCTCTCAAATTTCCTGCGCCCACGACGGATAGGGACCGAACTGTCTCACGACGTTCTGAACCCAGCTCGCGTACCGCTTTAATGGGCGAACAGCCCAACCCTTGGGACCGACTACAGCCCCAGGATGCGATGAGCCGACATCGAGGTGCCAAACCTCCCCGTCGATGTGGACTCTTGGGGGAGATAAGCCTGTTATCCCCGGGGTAGCTTTTATCCGTTGAGCGATGGCCCTTCCATGCGGAACCACCGGATCACTAAGCCCGACTTTCGTCCCTGCTCGACTTGTAGGTCTCGCAGTCAAGCTCCCTTATGCCTTTGCACTCTACGAATGATTTCCAACCATTCTGAGGGAACCTTTGGGCGCCTCCGTTACACTTTAGGAGGCGACCGCCCCAGTCAAACTGCCCACCTGACACTGTCTCCCGGGTCGATAAGACCCGTAGGTTAGAATTTCAATACAGTCAGGGCGGTATCCCACCAGCGCCTCCACCGAAGCTAGCGCTCCGGTTTCAATGGCTCCCGCCTATCCTGTACAAACTGTACCAAAATTCAATATCAGGCTACAGTAAAGCTCCACGGGGTCTTTCCGTCCTGTCGCGGGTAACCTGCATCTTCACAGGTACTATAATTTCACCGAGTCTCTGGTTGAGACAGTGCCCAAATCGTTACACCTTTCGTGCGGGTCGGAACTTACCCGACAAGGAATTTCGCTACCTTAGGACCGTTATAGTTACGGCCGCCGTTTACTGGGGCTTCAGTTCAGAGCTTCGCTTACGCTAACCCCTCTCCTTAACCTTCCAGCACCGGGCAGGTGTCAGCCCCTATACTTCGCCTTACGGCTTCGCAGAGACCTGTGTTTTTGCTAAACAGTCGCTTGGGCCTATTCACTGCGGCTTTCCGTTAAGAAAGCACCCCTTCTCCCGAAGTTACGGGGTCATTTTGCCGAGTTCCTTAACCAGAGTTCTCTCGCACACCTTAGGATTCTCTCCTCGCCTACCTGTGTCGGTTTGCGGTACAGGCACCTTTTATCTCGCTAGAAGCTTTTCTTGGCAGCGGGGAATCAAAGACTTCGCTCCATAAGGAGCTTCCCCATCACAGCTCAGCCTTCACGATAAGCGGATTTGCCTACTTATCAGCCTAACTGCTTGGACGTGCACAACCAATCGCACGCTTCTTCTATCCTTCTGCGTCCCTCCATTGCTCAAACGATAAAGAGGTGGTACAGGAATATCAACCTGTTGTCCATCGCCTACGCCTGTCGGCCTCGGCTTAGGTCCTGACTAACCCTGAGCGGACGAGCCTTCCTCAGGAAACCTTAGGCATTCGGTGGACGGGATTCTCACCCGTCTTTCGCTACTCATACCGGCATTCTCACTTCTAAGCGCTCCACCAGTCCTTCCGGTCTGACTTCACTGCACTTAGAACGCTCCCCTACCACTGATACCATTGGTATCAATTCGCAGCTTCGGTGGTGTATTTAGCCCCGGTACATTTTCGGCGCAGAGTCACTCGACTAGTGAGCTATTACGCACTCTTTAAATGGTGGCTGCTTCTGAGCCAACATCCTAGTTGTCTAAGCAACTCCACATCCTTTTCCACTTAATACACACTTTGGGACCTTAGCTGGCGATCTGGGCTGTTTCCCTCTTGACTACGGATCTTATCACTCGCAGTCTGACTCCTAAGGATAAGTCATTGGCATTCGGAGTTTGACTGAATTCGGTAATCCGATGAGGACCCCTAGTTCAATCAGTGCTCTACCTCCAAGACTCTTACACTTAAGGCTAGCCCTAAAGCTATTTCGGGGAGAACCAGCTATCTCCAGGTTCGATTGGAATTTCTCCGCTACCCACACCTCATCCCCGCACTTTTCAACGTGCGTGGGTTCGGGCCTCCATTCAGTGTTACCTGAACTTCACCCTGGACATGGGTAGATCACCTGGTTTCGGGTCTACGACCACGTACTAAACGCCCTATTCAGACTCGCTTTCGCTGCGGCTCCGCCTCTTCAGCTTAACCTCGCACGGGATCGTAACTCGCCGGTTCATTCTACAAAAGGCACGCCATCACCCATTAACGGGCTCTGACTATTTGTAGGCACACGGTTTCAGGATCTCTTTCACTCCCCTTCCGGGGTGCTTTTCACCTTTCCCTCACGGTACTGGTTCACTATCGATCACTAGGGAGTATTTAGCCTTGGGAGATGGTCCTCCCAGATTCCGACGGAATTTCACGTGTTCCGCCGTACTCAGGATACATTCAAGAGAGAACGAAGTTTCGACTACGGGGTTATTACCCTCTGTGACGGACCTTTCCAGGTCGCTTCGTCTACCTCGTTCCTTTGTAACTCCGTATAGAATGTCCTACAACCCCAAGAGGCAAGCCTCTTGGTTTGGGCTAGATTCCGTTTCGCTCGCCGCTACTCAGGAAATCGCATTTGCTTTCTCTTCCTCCAGGTACTTAGATGTTTCAGTTCCCTGGGTCTGTCTTCCATACCCTATGTATTCAGGTAAGGATACCATACCATTACGTATAGTGGGTTTCCCCATTCGGAAATCTTCGGATCAAAGCTTACTTACAGCTCCCCGAAGCATATCGGCGTTAGTCCCGTCCTTCATCGACTCCTAGTGTCAAGGCATCCACCGTGCGCCCTTTCTAACTTAACCAAACTAAAATTAAAAAAATATGAGCTACACTGTTATCTAGTTTTCAAAGAACATACATTTAAACTTGAGAGATAGTTCTCTCAAAACTGAACGAAACAAAACAAGTCAACGTTTATTGATGAACTGCGTTCATCAATTCTCCATAGAAAGGAGGTGATCCAGCCGCACCTTCCGATACGGCTACCTTGTTACGACTTCACCCCAATCATCTGTCCCACCTTAGGCGGCTGGCTCCATAAAGGTTACCCCACCGACTTCGGGTGTTACAAACTCTCGTGGTGTGACGGGCGGTGTGTACAAGGCCCGGGAACGTATTCACCGCGGCATGCTGATCCGCGATTACTAGCGATTCCAGCTTCATGTAGGCGAGTTGCAGCCTACAATCCGAACTGAGAACGGTTTTATGAGATTAGCTCCACCTCGCGGTCTTGCAGCTCTTTGTACCGTCCATTGTAGCACGTGTGTAGCCCAGGTCATAAGGGGCATGATGATTTGACGTCATCCCCACCTTCCTCCGGTTTGTCACCGGCAGTCACCTTAGAGTGCCCAACTTAATGATGGCAACTAAGATCAAGGGTTGCGCTCGTTGCGGGACTTAACCCAACATCTCACGACACGAGCTGACGACAACCATGCACCACCTGTCACTCTGCTCCCGAAGGAGAAGCTCTATCTCTAGAGTTTTCAGAGGATGTCAAGACCTGGTAAGGTTCTTCGCGTTGCTTCGAATTAAACCACATGCTCCACCGCTTGTGCGGGCCCCCGTCAATTCCTTTGAGTTTCAGCCTTGCGGCCGTACTCCCCAGGCGGAGTGCTTAATGCGTTAACTTCAGCACTAAAGGGCGGAAACCCTCTAACACTTAGCACTCATCGTTTACGGCGTGGACTACCAGGGTATCTAATCCTGTTTGCTCCCCACGCTTTCGCGCCTCAGTGTCAGTTACAGACCAGAAAGTCGCCTTCGCCACTGGTGTTCCTCCATATCTCTACGCATTTCACCGCTACACATGGAATTCCACTTTCCTCTTCTGCACTCAAGTCTCCCAGTTTCCAATGACCCTCCACGGTTGAGCCGTGGGCTTTCACATCAGACTTAAGAAACCACCTGCGCGCGCTTTACGCCCAATAATTCCGGATAACGCTTGCCACCTACGTATTACCGCGGCTGCTGGCACGTAGTTAGCCGTGGCTTTCTGGTTAGGTACCGTCAAGGTGCCAGCTTATTCAACTAGCACTTGTTCTTCCCTAACAACAGAGTTTTACGACCCGAAAGCCTTCATCACTCACGCGGCGTTGCTCCGTCAGACTTTCGTCCATTGCGGAAGATTCCCTACTGCTGCCTCCCGTAGGAGTCTGGGCCGTGTCTCAGTCCCAGTGTGGCCGATCACCCTCTCAGGTCGGCTACGCATCGTCGCCTTGGTGAGCCGTTACCTCACCAACTAGCTAATGCGACGCGGGTCCATCCATAAGTGACAGCCGAAGCCGCCTTTCAATTTCGAACTATGCAGTTCAAAATATTATCCGGTATTAGCCCCGGTTTCCCGGAGTTATCCCAGTCTTATGGGTAGGTTACCCACGTGTTACTCACCCGTCCGCCGCTAACTTCATAAGAGCAAGCTCTTAATCCATTCGCTCGACTTGCATGTATTAGGCACGCCGCCAGCGTTCATCCTGAGCCAGGATCAAACTCTCCAATAAAGTTAGTTTGTCTAGCATCTAAAAATAAAAATTGACGTTCACGTTGTTTGTTTCGTTCAGTTTTCAAAGAACTTGTTTGCCGCTCATTTGCGACTCCCTTATGTTAACATTTTCATATTTCAATGTCAACCAAGTTTTTTTATTTCTTTTGTCGCTTTCTGCGTTGTTGCTATCGGCGACTTGTCCTATATTACACCTCAATACTCTAATCGTCAACACCTTTTTATAAAGAAATTTAATTTAGTACCTTTGCACTCTTTTAACTCTAGATAAGGACCTACAAAGATCTCATTAAAATAGAAACCATCGTCTACTTTTCTTTACCAATCTATCCTTCTAAACACTATTCAATTTAGGCACTTCTCTATTTCAAAGGACTCGCTTCCCCCATCTTACCGAACTCATACAATTGATTCTTTTCAGCTAAACTAGCAACCTTATTTTAACAATTAATAGTATATAATTAGAAAGTTGCTTTATTTTTTATTACCGCTCCCTATCCCCCTTTGTTTATCAAGTTGTAATATCAATAACATTCTATTAGAAACAGGTGACGATATGAAAGATATACGTATTCTTATAGCAGATGACGATAAAGAAATTCGAGACTTATTAAAAAGATATTTAGAACGAGAATTATATATGGTAGATACTGCAATTAATGGAGAAGCAGCGTTGTGCTTATTTAACCAAAATAACTACAACCTCGTTATATTAGATCTTATGATGCCGAAAGTAGATGGTATCGAAGTGTGTAGAAAACTTAGAGATACAACCAACATTCCTATATTAATGCTAACTGCTAAAGATCACGAAGTTGATAAAATTTTGGGCTTAAGCATAGGTGCTGATGATTATATTACGAAACCTTTCAGTATTCACGAAGTGGTTGCAAGAATAAAAGCTCTTATGCGACGTTTTTTAGTTCTTGGAAGTAACACTAACGTACAAGAGAAAACAACTTTAACATTTAAAGGACTAACTATCGATTTAAAAAAATACACAGTCCATACGAACGGAAAAGAAATCAACTTAACTGGAAAAGAACTTGAACTATTAAAATTCTTCGCTTCAAACCCAGAGCAAGTATTTACGAAAACACAACTCTTTCGGAATGTATGGGACGATAATTATATAGAAGATGATAATACAGTTATGGTGCATATTAGAAAGCTTAGAAAGAAAATAGAAATTGATTCTTCCAATCCAAAATTCATTCAGACTGTATGGGGAATCGGTTATAAGTTTGTAGGTGAAAAGGTTGAAAAATGATAAGATCCTCTTTCTTATTTCATTACAACTTATTATTTGCGGACTTTTAAATATAGATATGGGATACCATGTAAAAATATCTTTATTTATTGCTCTTATCATAATCACAATATATCTTTTCTTTTCAAGAGTTCACTTTATTCAAAGCAACGAATCGATGGTTACTAAATTAAGCCGTGCACTTAAAGGGAATTTACAAACGAGGCTATTCACAAATAACGACCGTTCACTAAATAGTATCGTGTTTTCAATAAACGACTTAATAACTGCATTAGAAAAGGGCCAGATCGAAGCAAGGAAATCCCAAGAAGCTAGAAAACAACTTTTATCTAATATCTCACATGATATCCGGACACCACTTACTTCTATTATTGGATATATTGATGCTTTAAAAGATGATGTCGCTGCTTCTGAAGTAGAAAAGCAAGAATATCTTGAGATACTTTATAAGAAATCGAATGACTTAAAACATCTGGTCGATGAAATCTTTAATATGGCCAAGCTAGATGCTGATGAATTTCCATTAAAAGAAGAAGAACTCGATTTTTCTGAGGTTACTAGAGAAGTATTAATCGAATTTTTACCCGAGCTATCAAAACATAACATTGAACTACAAGTTCTCATACCAGAATCTACTTCCCCTATTATTGCAGATCACCTTAGCCTTATACGAATTATAGGTAATCTAATAAAAAACGCTATCCATCACGGAAAAGCTGGGAAAATAGTAGGAGTCGAACTACTAGAAACCAATACAGAATATGAGATTCTTATTTGGGACAAGGGACCCGGTATTCCAAAACATGATTTACAAAACGTATTTAAGCGGATGTACCGCAGCGAACAATCAAGAAATCCTTCTTACGGTGGTAGTGGCCTCGGACTTTCTATTTCTAAAGCCCTCGTTGAAAAAAATGGTGGGCGTATATGGGTTGACAGTATTCCTTGGGAACGAACTACTTTTGGTTTTTCCGTCCCAAAACACACTACTTTTAAGAAATAGTTAAGAAATGATTAATATGCAGTTAAACCTTCCTTTTTATTATGTAATTAAGAACTTATAGAAAGTAGGTGCACCCTATAAATACAATTATAAAAACGACAAACCTTACTAAAGTTTATGGGAACCAAAAGTCAGTAGATAATCTAAATATAAATGTACAGCAAGGAGAGATTTATGGATTCATAGGGCGTAACGGTGCTGGTAAAACAACTACAATCCGTATGCTGCTTAGTCTTATAAAACCTACAAGTGGAAATATAGAAATATTCGGTGAGGATTTACTTCGGAATCCAAAAGACATTTTAAGAAGAATCGGTTCTATCGTTGAAGTCCCAGGATTTTATGAAAACTTAACTGCAAGAGAGAACTTATTAATTAATGCAAAGATAATTGGTGTTCACAAAAGGAATGCAATTGAAGAAGCATTAGAAATTGTAGGCTTGCAGCACGAAACAAAAAAATTAGTAGGAAAATACTCTTTAGGAATGAAGCAACGCTTAGGAATCGCACGTGCTCTTCTCCATTATCCTGAACTACTCATACTAGATGAACCAACTAACGGACTAGATCCAATCGGTATTAAAGAAATGCGAAAACTCATTAAATCTTTAGCTCAAGAAAGAAATATAACGATACTCATTTCTAGTCATATATTAGCTGAGGTGGAACAACTAGTCGATCGTATGGGAATTATTCATGAAGGAAGGTTATTAGAAGAAGTTTCTCTTGATACACTGCGTAAAGCCAATCGTAAGTACATAGAATTCAAAGTAAATAATGATAATAAAGCTGCGATGCTATTAGAAAATCATTTTCAAATTTTTGATTATGAGGTACATGATGAAGGAAATATTCGCGTTTATTCTCACTTTGGACAGCAGGGACACATCAACAGAACATTAGTTCGTAACGATATTGAAGTATTAAAAATTGTGATGAGCGAAGATAGACTAGAAGATTATTTCACCAAACTAGTTGGGGGTGGCACAATTGGTTAATCTTCTTTATACAGAACTATTAAAATTGAAACGATCCAATATGTTTTTGATTAGTATTATCGGAGCAGGTGTCGCGCCATTTTTAGTGGTTGTAGCTTCTTATATACACATGAAGACAAAGCAACCTACTCCAACTATTTTATTTGGTCAACTGTTCACTGAAGTTAACCTATACACTACTTTAATTATAGGATTCCCCTTATATGGAGTTGTGATCGCTTATCTATTTACCCGTGAATACACGGAAGATACATTAAAAAATTTGCTAACTATCCCAGTATCACGTATTAGCTTTATTATAAGTAAGTTTATCCTTCTATTCCTTTGGATCATGATGCTAACTTTAGTTGCTTGGACGCTAACTTTATTATTAGGGCTAATAGGTAGCTTCCCTGGGTTTAGTATCACCTTACTTTTAGGCTCTCTCATAAAATTTTTAATATGTGGTGGACTTCTCTTTCTTTTGTCTTCACCTATTGTACTACTAACTCTTGTAATGAAGACCTATGTACCGCCTATTATATTAACAATCATTATTACAATGACTAACCTTATGATCGTAAATTCAAAACATAAAGACCTATTCCCATGGACCGCTACTCTAGATATAGCAAATAACGAATTACAACCGACTTATCCATCAGAGTATTCTTATATCATCATTGCAGTAACAGCGATTTTCGGATTTATTACAACACTATTCTATTTTAAAAGGGTGGATATTCATTAATTTATAGGAGTGAAACTATGAGCGATCTTATCATTGCCTTCATACTTGGTATTGTAGAAGGGTTAGCTGAATTTTTACCCATCTCTTCTACTGGCCATCTTATATTAGTCGGACATTTATTAGGTTTTGAAGGAGAAAGGGCAAAAACGTTTGAAATTGTCATACAGTTAGGGGCAATTTTAGCTATCGCGATTTTATATCATAAACGCCTTGTTTCTTTATGTAATATTAAACCCCTTCTACGGAAAGAGAAAAAATTCAATGCATTACATGTTTTTCTCGGTGTATTCCCAGCAGTAGTTGTTGGCCTATTATTACATGATGTTATTAAAACATACTTATTTCAGCCGTATACTGTCGTAATCGGACTTGTAGCAGGAGCAATTCTTATGATTTTTGCAGAAGCAAAAAAAGCAAAGGCAACCGCCTTTTCACTAGATGATTTAACATACCGTCAAGCATTAACAATTGGATTATTTCAATGCTTAGCAGTATATCCTGGCTTCTCTAGAGCGGGCTCTACTATTTCTGGAGGGCTATTAGCAAAAGTAAATTATAAGGCTGCATCTGAGTTCTCTTTTCTCATTGCCATTCCTGTAATGGCCGGAGCTACAGGGTTAGACTTATTAAAAAGTTGGAAGTATTTAAGTGTAGATGATATTCCTATGTTTGCGGTAGGATTCATTACCTCTTTTCTTGTAGCAATGCTAGCGGTAGTAACCTTCCTGAAGCTTTTAGAAAAGATAGGTTTAAAACCTTTTGCATATTATCGTATTTTGTTAGCCATTGTATTTACACTTTTCGTATTGCTATAGCTTCATATAAGTCACATATTATTAAACCGATATTCAAGGAATATCGGTTTTTATCTATTTCACCTCTAGTATTACTCACTTCAATATGGCATAGTGGATAATAGATCAATATTAATAACCAGAATATTCTTTACCTCTAAACAACACTTCATTAAAATATGTAACGTTAAAAGCTATATTTGAAATCCGAACCTAGTAATAGCATTTCTTCTTTATACACATATACTGAAGTAAAAATAAGCACCTCAATTGATTGAGTCTACCCATTACACCACGATAGAACTAATGTTCTCACCCCTTTGCTATACATCACTTCTTCCTTGTTTCTATATTTATGGAAGCGAAGTACGTGTAGGTGATCGGGCATTGACCCTAACTTTATTGCAGCCCAAATCACAAATAGACTACATAACAACTATATCCATTACCATACGAAACAATTCGAAAATTGAACATCCCGTCTATTAATATGGGCGTCTACGGGGAAAATGGACATAAATGGACAGAACAAGTTTATAAACCATATTCCTTCACGTATTACTTGTATTAATCCGTAATACAACAACCCAGATTTTATATGACTACAAAACTATTACAAATAAGCAAGTTGCTCAAGGCTTATAAAAAAATTAAAGTGAGGTAAATATACAAATGAATCCATTAGCACAATCATATTGGGATACTTATTGGGGAAACAATAAAAAACCAGAATCTGTTACAGCTTGGCAATTTGGTGATTCTCCTGATTATCTCGCTAAACTAGTCATTGATGGTGTAAAAACCGCAACATGCTCGGGCCATATTTTTTATGAATTAGAAAATGAATCACTACCAACAACTAACGATTATAGTATTGTACTCAATAGTCAGGATGAACCTGTAGCTATTATTAAGACAATAGAAGTAACTATAATACCAATGAATGAAGTGACTGAAGAATTCGCTATCGCTGAAGGCGAAGGCGATCGTACCTATAGTTACTGGAGAGATACCCATATTCAGTTTTTTACAAAGGAACTAAGCGAACTTGGTCTTAGTTTTTCTGAAGATATGCTGCTCGTTTGCGAACGTTTTAAGCTTATCGATGTAAAAAACAAAGTGAAGATATGATAAATAACGATTTTACCGGAAGTCCATATTAGATAAATACATTTATCTTTAAACAAATAAGCTTGTTACCAATGGATTTCTTGAGCCATTAATAACAAGCTTATTTCATTAAACACAAAAAAGACGAGTCATTCTGACTCGTCTTAAAGTTGCTTGGCGACGTCCTACTCTCACAGGGACAAGGTCCCAACTACCATCGGCGCTAGAGAGCTTAACTTCCGTGTTCGGTATGGGAACGGGTGTGACCTCTCTGCCATCATCACCAAACTGATGAAGGTATATTCCTTCAAAACTAGATAACATTGCTTCATATTATATGGTTAAGTCCTCGATCTATTAGTATTCGTCAGCTCCACATGTCACCATGCTTCCACCTCGAACCTATCAACCTGATCATCTTTCAGGGATCTTACTAGCTTACGCTATGGGAAATCTCATCTTGAGGGGGGCTTCATGCTTAGATGCTTTCAGCACTTATCCCTTCCGCACATAGCTACCCAGCTATGCCCTTGGCAGAACAACTGGTACACCAGCGGTGCGTCCATCCCGGTCCTCTCGTACTAAGGACAGCTCCTCTCAAATTTCCTGCGCCCACGACGGATAGGGACCGAACTGTCTCACGACGTTCTGAACCCAGCTCGCGTACCGCTTTAATGGGCGAACAGCCCAACCCTTGGGACCGACTACAGCCCCAGGATGCGATGAGCCGACATCGAGGTGCCAAACCTCCCCGTCGATGTGGACTCTTGGGGGAGATAAGCCTGTTATCCCCGGGGTAGCTTTTATCCGTTGAGCGATGGCCCTTCCATGCGGAACCACCGGATCACTAAGCCCGACTTTCGTCCCTGCTCGACTTGTAGGTCTCGCAGTCAAGCTCCCTTATGCCTTTGCACTCTACGAATGATTTCCAACCATTCTGAGGGAACCTTTGGGCGCCTCCGTTACACTTTAGGAGGCGACCGCCCCAGTCAAACTGCCCACCTGACACTGTCTCCCGGGTCGATGAGACCCGTAGGTTAGAATTTCAATACAGTCAGGGCGGTATCCCACCAGCGCCTCCACCGAAGCTAGCGCTCCGGTTTCAATGGCTCCCGCCTATCCTGTACAAACTGTACCAAAATTCAATATCAGGCTACAGTAAAGCTCCACGGGGTCTTTCCGTCCTGTCGCGGGTAACCTGCATCTTCACAGGTACTATAATTTCACCGAGTCTCTGGTTGAGACAGTGCCCAAATCGTTACACCTTTCGTGCGGGTCGGAACTTACCCGACAAGGAATTTCGCTACCTTAGGACCGTTATAGTTACGGCCGCCGTTTACTGGGGCTTCAGTTCAGAGCTTCGCTTACGCTAACCCCTCTCCTTAACCTTCCAGCACCGGGCAGGTGTCAGCCCCTATACTTCGCCTTACGGCTTCGCAGAGACCTGTGTTTTTGCTAAACAGTCGCTTGGGCCTATTCACTGCGGCTTTCCGTTAAGAAAGCACCCCTTCTCCCGAAGTTACGGGGTCATTTTGCCGAGTTCCTTAACCAGAGTTCTCTCGCACACCTTAGGATTCTCTCCTCGCCTACCTGTGTCGGTTTGCGGTACAGGCACCTTTTATCTCGCTAGAAGCTTTTCTTGGCAGCGGGGAATCAAAGACTTCGCTCCATAAGGAGCTTCCCCATCACAGCTCAGCCTTCACGATAAGCGGATTTGCCTACTTATCAGCCTAACTGCTTGGACGTGCACAACCAATCGCACGCTTCTTCTATCCTTCTGCGTCCCTCCATTGCTCAAACGATAAAGAGGTGGTACAGGAATATCAACCTGTTGTCCATCGCCTACGCCTGTCGGCCTCGGCTTAGGTCCTGACTAACCCTGAGCGGACGAGCCTTCCTCAGGAAACCTTAGGCATTCGGTGGACGGGATTCTCACCCGTCTTTCGCTACTCATACCGGCATTCTCACTTCTAAGCGCTCCACCAGTCCTTCCGGTCTGACTTCACTGCACTTAGAACGCTCCCCTACCACTGATACCATTGGTATCAATTCGCAGCTTCGGTGGTGTATTTAGCCCCGGTACATTTTCGGCGCAGAGTCACTCGACTAGTGAGCTATTACGCACTCTTTAAATGGTGGCTGCTTCTGAGCCAACATCCTAGTTGTCTAAGCAACTCCACATCCTTTTCCACTTAATACACACTTTGGGACCTTAGCTGGCGATCTGGGCTGTTTCCCTCTTGACTACGGATCTTATCACTCGCAGTCTGACTCCTAAGGATAAGTCATTGGCATTCGGAGTTTGACTGAATTCGGTAATCCGATGAGGACCCCTAGTTCAATCAGTGCTCTACCTCCAAGACTCTTACACTTAAGGCTAGCCCTAAAGCTATTTCGGGGAGAACCAGCTATCTCCAGGTTCGATTGGAATTTCTCCGCTACCCACACCTCATCCCCGCACTTTTCAACGTGCGTGGGTTCGGGCCTCCATTCAGTGTTACCTGAACTTCACCCTGGACATGGGTAGATCACCTGGTTTCGGGTCTACGACCACGTACTAAACGCCCTATTCAGACTCGCTTTCGCTGCGGCTCCGCCTCTTCAGCTTAACCTCGCACGGGATCGTAACTCGCCGGTTCATTCTACAAAAGGCACGCCATCACCCATTAACGGGCTCTGACTATTTGTAGGCACACGGTTTCAGGATCTCTTTCACTCCCCTTCCGGGGTGCTTTTCACCTTTCCCTCACGGTACTGGTTCACTATCGATCACTAGGGAGTATTTAGCCTTGGGAGATGGTCCTCCCAGATTCCGACGGAATTTCACGTGTTCCGCCGTACTCAGGATACATTCAAGAGAGAACGAAGTTTCGACTACGGGGTTATTACCCTCTGTGACGGACCTTTCCAGGTCGCTTCGTCTACCTCGTTCCTTTGTAACTCCGTATAGAATGTCCTACAACCCCAAGAGGCAAGCCTCTTGGTTTGGGCTAGATTCCGTTTCGCTCGCCGCTACTCAGGAAATCGCATTTGCTTTCTCTTCCTCCAGGTACTTAGATGTTTCAGTTCCCTGGGTCTGTCTTCCATACCCTATGTATTCAGGTAAGGATACCATACCATTACGTATAGTGGGTTTCCCCATTCGGAAATCTTCGGATCAAAGCTTACTTACAGCTCCCCGAAGCATATCGGCGTTAGTCCCGTCCTTCATCGACTCCTAGTGTCAAGGCATCCACCGTGCGCCCTTTCTAACTTAACCAAACTAAAATTAAAAAAATATGAGCTACACTGTTATCTAGTTTTCAAAGAACATACATTTAAACTTGAGAGATAGTTCTCTCAAAACTGAACGAAACAAAACAAGTCAACGTTTATTGATGAACTGCGTTCATCAATTCTCCATAGAAAGGAGGTGATCCAGCCGCACCTTCCGATACGGCTACCTTGTTACGACTTCACCCCAATCATCTGTCCCACCTTAGGCGGCTGGCTCCATAAAGGTTACCCCACCGACTTCGGGTGTTACAAACTCTCGTGGTGTGACGGGCGGTGTGTACAAGGCCCGGGAACGTATTCACCGCGGCATGCTGATCCGCGATTACTAGCGATTCCAGCTTCATGTAGGCGAGTTGCAGCCTACAATCCGAACTGAGAACGGTTTTATGAGATTAGCTCCACCTCGCGGTCTTGCAGCTCTTTGTACCGTCCATTGTAGCACGTGTGTAGCCCAGGTCATAAGGGGCATGATGATTTGACGTCATCCCCACCTTCCTCCGGTTTGTCACCGGCAGTCACCTTAGAGTGCCCAACTTAATGATGGCAACTAAGATCAAGGGTTGCGCTCGTTGCGGGACTTAACCCAACATCTCACGACACGAGCTGACGACAACCATGCACCACCTGTCACTCTGCTCCCGAAGGAGAAGCTCTATCTCTAGAGTTTTCAGAGGATGTCAAGACCTGGTAAGGTTCTTCGCGTTGCTTCGAATTAAACCACATGCTCCACCGCTTGTGCGGGCCCCCGTCAATTCCTTTGAGTTTCAGCCTTGCGGCCGTACTCCCCAGGCGGAGTGCTTAATGCGTTAACTTCAGCACTAAAGGGCGGAAACCCTCTAACACTTAGCACTCATCGTTTACGGCGTGGACTACCAGGGTATCTAATCCTGTTTGCTCCCCACGCTTTCGCGCCTCAGTGTCAGTTACAGACCAGAAAGTCGCCTTCGCCACTGGTGTTCCTCCATATCTCTACGCATTTCACCGCTACACATGGAATTCCACTTTCCTCTTCTGCACTCAAGTCTCCCAGTTTCCAATGACCCTCCACGGTTGAGCCGTGGGCTTTCACATCAGACTTAAGAAACCACCTGCGCGCGCTTTACGCCCAATAATTCCGGATAACGCTTGCCACCTACGTATTACCGCGGCTGCTGGCACGTAGTTAGCCGTGGCTTTCTGGTTAGGTACCGTCAAGGTGCCAGCTTATTCAACTAGCACTTGTTCTTCCCTAACAACAGAGTTTTACGACCCGAAAGCCTTCATCACTCACGCGGCGTTGCTCCGTCAGACTTTCGTCCATTGCGGAAGATTCCCTACTGCTGCCTCCCGTAGGAGTCTGGGCCGTGTCTCAGTCCCAGTGTGGCCGATCACCCTCTCAGGTCGGCTACGCATCGTCGCCTTGGTGAGCCGTTACCTCACCAACTAGCTAATGCGACGCGGGTCCATCCATAAGTGACAGCCGAAGCCGCCTTTCAATTTCGAACTATGCAGTTCAAAATATTATCCGGTATTAGCCCCGGTTTCCCGGAGTTATCCCAGTCTTATGGGTAGGTTACCCACGTGTTACTCACCCGTCCGCCGCTAACTTCATAAGAGCAAGCTCTTAATCCATTCGCTCGACTTGCATGTATTAGGCACGCCGCCAGCGTTCATCCTGAGCCAGGATCAAACTCTCCAATAAAGTTAGTTTGTCTAGCATCTAAAAATAAAAATTGACGTTCACGTTGTTTGTTTCGTTCAGTTTTCAAAGAACTTGTTTGCCGCTCATTTGCGACTCCCTTATGTTAACATTTTCATATTTCAATGTCAACTAAGTTTTTCATTTTGTTTTGTCGCTTTCTGCGTTGTTGCTATCGGCGACTTGTTCTATATTACACCTCTATATCCTAATCGTCAATACCTTTTATCCTTTTTATTTTATAAATTCTAAAGGGTATTGAACCTTCTTCATTTATACACCGTTCCTAGAGATTAATAGACTGGTGCAATCACTTTCATAATCGACAGTTTATACTTTCTTACTTACACCTTTCTAAAGAATGAATAGCAAGCCAAACAAATATATATTAAAGGTAGCACTTTTTATTTCGAGTACATTCCAGCTGCATTCACAATTATCTCCTACCACTTCTCTCTAGGAATTATACATACACCATGCATTTACTAAAAATCTAATTAACTTAGGAGGCGTTATGAAATGCATGTTAATAAGAAGATCATTTATGTATCCCATGATGCCCATTTCCACGGAGCACAGCTGCTTTCTTTACATACTATTAAAGCTCTTAAAGAAAACTTTCATTACTCCGTCGCAATTATTTCTATTGGAACGGGCATTTTAATCCACGATTTTCAAAAGTATGGTCCTGTTTATTGCCTAGAGGAAGACTACCCAACAGAAAAAAGGGTCGAATTATTAATAAAGAAGTTACTATCACAAGACTATACCACCGCCATATGTAGTACCGTCATAAGTGGTGATATAGTTGCATTACTAGCTAAACACAATATAAAAGTTATTTCATTAATACATGAATTGCCGCATTTAATACAACAGTACTCTGCCGAGGGGAAAGCTAGAAACATTGCCCAGTTCGCTTACAAAATTGTCTTCCCTTCACAGTACGTGTATGAAAAATTCCGTACAATCACCCAATTAGATCATCAAAAATGTCACATCCTCCCTCAAGGCTTGTTTAACCACAATCCTTATAAGAACAATATTGCAAAAGCTAGAAGCGAATTACGAAAAAAACACAACCTGCCTCTAGATAGCAAAATCATTTTAGGAGTAGGTTTCGCTGATCATCGGAAAGGGATAGATTTATTCTCACTTATTGCTTACTCAGTAAGAAAGGTTCATACGAATATTCATTTTATCTGGGTCGGGAGAACAGATGTTCATTTCTTTAACACGCTATCCCCAAGATATACAGCACATTTCACATTAGTTGAGCCTACTCCAGATATCGGTTTATATAATGCCGGGGCTGATTTATATTTATTAACTTCAAGAGAAGATCCTTTTCCAAACGTTGTTTTAGAGGCATTAGATACAAAAGTCCCTGTTATAGGGTTTAAAAACGCTGGAGGTTTTGAAGATGTTGTTACGGAACAAACTGGCGCCTTAGTAGACTTTTTAAATTTACCGCAGATGCTGGAAAGAATATATGAATTTATTGGAGATGAAGACTTACGATTACAAAATGGGCGCTTTGGCCAAGAGCTTATTGAAAAAGATTTCAACTTTCTTCATTACATTTATCAACTGTTAAACCTACTTGATCATAATTACAAAAAAATAAGCGTAATCATACCGAACTATAATTACGAAAAATACTTATCTGACCGAGTTAAATCCATATTAAACCAAACCTATCCCCTTTACGAACTAATTTTCCTAGACGATGCCTCTACTGACAATAGCGTATCTATATTTGAACAACTGCTCTCAAACGAAAATAAGCCCCACCTAAAAGTTCAGCAGATTATTAATGATAAAAACTCTGGTTCTGTATTTAAACAATGGATAAAAGGCATCTCTGCAGCAACCGGTGATTATATTTGGATTGCAGAGGCTGATGACTTATGTGATCAGACATTTTTAGAAGAAGTAATACAAGGGTTTCATATAAATGGTGATGTTACCTTAAGCTACACACAATCAAAACAAATAGATGAACAAGGAAATATCCTAGCCAATCATTATTTAGATTACACAAATGATATTGATAAAGAAAAATGGAAAAGTTCTTATTTCCGAAAAGGGATAGATGAAATACAAGATACATTACTTATTAAAAACACCATACCTAATGTCTCAAGTGTAGTTTTTAAAAACATAGATATAAAAACAACAGAAAAACAATTAGAAAAGTTTAAAGTAGCTGGTGATTGGTTTTTCTATGTTTCTATTCTTAAAGAGGGGAACATTTATTTCAATCCAAAACCGCTAAACTATCATAGACGACATACAAATAGCGTAACGAGAACAGAAGATTCATATGCCCATTACAGTGAAGTTGTACAAATGCAGAATTTCATTAAAGAAACCTTTACTATCGACGATATTTCAAAAAAGAAAATGTACACATATAGAAAGTACCTTAAAGCATATTTGAAGATTTAATGATATATTTTCTTCGCCATCAGTATCTCTTGTAAAACGTTACTATCATTTAAGGGGGGTTACTCTTTGAAAGAATTTATAGAAGCAAATAAAGATTTGCTTTCTCAATTTGCACACAAATACAATGTAAATGCAAGTATCCATCCAGAGGATCATATCTTTCAATTCCTTGTCACTAATCCAGTCTTCCCATCTAAAAAAGAAGCGATAGATTATTATTTTCAAGATGGGAGAAAATCCGCAGAAACACTTTTAGATTTAATTACTTCCTTTTATCCCCCTATAGACACTCCCATTAAAGTATTAGAATTCGCATCCGGATATGGCTGCGTAACACGTCATTTATTAAACCCACAAACGAACTTAAGTATAACTACCTGTGATATACATGAAGAGGCTATTACTTTTATTGAAAACACATTAAATACTTCTTCTATCTTATCTCACCCTGAACCTGAACAAGTAAAATTAGCCTCGTCTACGTATGATATCGTCTTTTGTCTATCCTTTTTTTCTCATATGCCTGATACAACTTGGTTTCGTTGGCTTCAAACATTGTATAATGCTGTTTCTCCTGAAGGCTTACTCATTTTCACAACTCATGGTTATCAAAGTAAAAAGTACTTCAGCTTTCCAGATTTAAATAAACAGGGTTATTGGTTTCTCCCTTCTAGTGAACAATTGGATTTGGATGTTCATCAATATGGGCAAACGATCGTTAGTCCCTCTTACGTATGTGACAAAATTAAATTATTACCTTATAACCCTGTCATCAAAAAATACACTGAAGGTTTTTGGTGGGAACATCAAGACCTTTGGGTAATAAAAAAAGAAATAAAATAATAAACCACGCTCTACTGATACAAAAGTAGGGCATGGCTTATTATTTTTTACTATATAAGAACTCTTCAATCCATAGCTTATTTAATCTAATTCCACTTTTGAAATCTATTTTCGGTTCCCAATTACATTCTCGTCTTACTCTATCTATATTTAAAATGATTTTTTGAACATTTTCTTGCCTTTGTTTATAGCAGGTAAAGTCCACTTTTCTTTCCGTTAATTTCTCCAATTCTACTATAATTCGTTTTAAAGAGAGACCCTTGCCGCTCCCTATGTTATACACACAAGATTTCAAACGATTTAATTGCGATAGTTGTATAGTGATTTCAACTAAATCATCGATATAAATATAATCTCGAATAATCTCTTGTGGATTCCCATATATATTAATCTTTTCATTACTGAGATGCTGATACAAAAAACAATTTATTGCCCCAACTTTCTTTAAAGGATTTTGATACTTTCCATATGGATTAGAATATCTACATACAACATAGTCAATTCCGTATTTTTTCTTATAAAAGTACAAGTAATTTTCAAGCGATACTTTTGTTATTCCATAAGGAGAAAGTGGTTTTAATGGATGTTCCTCATCAATAGGTAAATATTCCGGTTCACCATAAACCGTGCCTCCAGAAGATGCTAATACAATTTTTTTAACAGGAAAATTTTTAACACTTTCCATGAAGTTAAGAAAAAAAAAGCTACTGTTTATATCTCCGAAAACATCTTCAATTGAAGTTGCTACATTAGACGTTGCAGCTAAATAAATAATAATATCCACACTCACTAAAGCTTTATATATATCTTTAACATTCGCTAAATCACCTTTAATAAATTCAACCTCACTTATAATATTTTGAGGGAAATTATTTATATGTCTGGAAAATACTTTTACATTTTGACCTTGTTTCAATAAACCTAATGCGAGGTTTATACCAATGAAACTATTTCCACCTACTATTAAATAATTATTCTTCCTCATAATATCCTCTCTAGTAATAAGTTTTTTGCTTATCACACCTAGAAATACAAATAAACGAACTTGGTCACCTCTATTATTCATTCTCTTATAATTGTATGCCCTTTATAAATTTTCATTATCTTTATTTTATATTTTCCTTTTAGAATCGATACCTTATTTAAGATGACCGCAAAAACACTCATAATATTTACTCATTCCCATGAATATATTGGATTAGTAAAAACTTTCCTTCTCATATTCTCGTTTATTCTATTTAAAAACCTTCTCCATAAATAAAACTTTCAAAAAGGAGCACTACATGTATGAAGAGTGTAAATCAAGAGCTTTTAAATCATGTAATCCTACATAAAGATCGAATCCCACATTTCCATAAAGACTTTCCACTTATACTATTTTGGAGCCATAGAAGCGGATGTACTACTTTAGCTAATTGGTTCTTTTTTCAAATTGGATTATTTCCTGAAGCAAAGAAATACCATGACTTTATTCATTACTATGAATTCTGGGTGTATAAAAACAACACCAACTACATACCAGAGTTACAAAATGGGCTTCTAACAGCAAAAAAAGATGTTTGTAAACTTGTACGGAATCCCTATACAAGGGCGGTCAGCTCCTTTTTATTGCTTGCTGACAATCCATATGCTAGCCCTCAATGGGAAAGTATCCGGCATTGTTTTTATAATGACAAATATAGTAATCAAGGAATATCATTTAAACAATTTTTATATTACGTTCAAGCATTCGGTTCCAATTCCCTAGCAATAGATATACATTTTAGTCAGCAATACGTCCCAGGTGAAGAAAACTTCATCCAATACTATATTCCTTTAGAAGATTTTAATACACAAATCACCAAGATAGAACACACGTACGATTTGACTAAATCAAATTTAGCGCTTCTTATAAATTCAGATCATCATCGTGCTCATAAGATGCTTTATACGGGAAGCTATGCAGAACTTAGCATTACAGATGCATCCTTCCCCCGCTTTCCAACATATGAAAGTTTTTATGATAAAGAAACCATGGATTTAGTTACAGAAATATATGCACAAGACTTTGAAATGTATCCGTACACAAAAGGGATATTCTAAGTCGATACATTCTTCAATGAATAAAAGCGAATGTATCGCATAGCATAAAGTGAAACTTTAATTAGCGTGGGGTTCTCTCCCGCTAATTATTCCATTCTACCAATCTCACTTTTATGAGTTCCCTAATTTCCACCCACTCTCTTTGATTTCGCTGATTGTTGACGTGTGTGTCATATGCATTTTTTTACACAGGAGTGATGTCATGTGGAAGGTAATTTGAAGCACAATAATGGATATTGCGTTATTTGTGAGAAGAAAGCTACATTTATAGAGCATAATGATTGGCTTAGAGATCACTACTTATGTTCTACATGCCACTCTATACCAAGGCAGCGCGCTCTAATCCATGTTTTAAATACATTTTTTCCAAAATGGGGTTCCTATCATATCCACGAATCCTCTCCTGGAGGAATTACAACTCAACTACTAATAAAAAACTGCAAAAACTATACATACTCTCAATACTTTAAAAACTACCCTCTCGGTCAATACTTTCAAGGGATTAGATGCGAGAACTTAGAAGACATGACTTTTCAAAATGAATCTTTTGATTTATTCATTACTCAAGATGTCTTTGAACATGTAATGGAGCCAAACAAAGCCTTTAAAGAAATAGAGCGTGTATTAAAGCCTGGCGGCGCTCATGTGTTTACTGTCCCTTGGTATCATACACTCACAAAGACTTTACAAAGAGCAAGAATCAATAAAGAAGGAATCGAATATATTGAGGAGCCAATTTATCATGGTAATCCTATTGATGAGAACGGGTCTTTAGTAACATTTGATTGGGGTCAAGATATGATTGAATATATTTATACACATGCAAATATGTATACCATTGTTTATTTACAAAAGGATAGATCACTGGGGTTAGATGCTGAATTTCTACATGTTTTTATTAGTGAAAAACACGAAAATGATTTTTAGGCACTATATAATTTGGAGGTTAACAAATGAATAACTTTAAGTTAGGAAGTGATTTTGATAACCTTGTTAGCCCGCTTTCTGATGTTGAACTTCTTAATCTATTTATACAAAGTTGCTCACAAACAAAGATAAATGGCATCCCAGTACCTATGTTCCCCTCCGAAGAAATTCAACAACAGTTTGTAGGTGCTTCCTATGAACATGCTCTTTATGAAGCATATTTGTTTTATAGCCTTGTAAAAACATATGCCCAAAATTTAGGCGTTCCCTTGAATAAAGAACGGAAAATTTTAGACTTTGGTTGCGGATGGGGAAGAATCATACGCTTCTTTTTCAAAGATGTTCGCCATAAAAATTTACTTGGTATTGATGTAGATCCTGCAATGATTAACCTTTGCAACGAAACGTTAGGAAGAGGCAGGTATAAAATAGCTCCCCCACAACCTCCTGTAGAATTTATTAATGACAATTCATTAGATATCATATTCGCTTATTCTGTATTCTCACATTTATCCGAAGAAACAGCAGAAAATTGGATAAAGGAGTTCTCAAGAATTCTTCGTCCAGGTGGAATCTTCATCGCAACAACACAAGCACGCTATTTTCTCGATTTCTGTCAACAATTCAAGGAACACCCTGAATTAATTCAAACTGGGTGGCATAAAACTTTATCTCAAGCTTTTCCAGATATAAATCGTGCCATCTCGGATTATGAAAGCGGCAATTTTATCCACAGCCCTACGGGAGCTGGAGACGTTAGAAACAGTAGCTTCTATGGGGAAACCGTTATACCTAGAACTTATATTAAAAACCACTATGAGAAGTATTTAAAGCTACGGGACTTTTTTGATGATACAAACCGGTTACCCCAAGCTCTATTTGTTCTCCAAAAAGATTAACTCTTTTCGCTCATTGTATAATGAAGATCATTTTGTATCTCAGCCGTATATCTTAACTCATCAAAGATTTCCATATCAAGCAAACTGCACAAAAGAATTCATTATGCAGCATAAACACAGTAAGTAAATAACATATCTCATGTTTTAACTAGATTCGAAAAATCAAAAGTAACTTCCCACCACTTGAACTACGAAGAACATAAGGGGGATATATCTTGAAAATAATCGCTTTTTACTTACCACAGTTTCATCAAATAAAAGAAAATGACCGATGGTGGGGGAAAGGGTTTACTGAATGGACAAATACTAAAAGTGCACGACCTTTATTTTCAGGACATTACCAACCTAGAGAACCTTATCAAGATTTTTATTATGACTTAACCACCCCATCCGTAAGAAAATGGCAAGCAGAAATCGCCAAAGCACATGGCATATATGGTTTTTGTTATTACCATTACTGGTTTAAAGGGAAGAGGCTATTGGAGGCACCCTTTAATGAGGTACTTAAGATGAAGGAACCAGATTTTCCATTTTGCCTTTCTTGGGCAAATGAACCGTGGACAAAAACTTGGGATGGTCTTGATAGTCACATATTAATGCCTCAAAATTATGGAGAATTATCGGATTGGAAAGAACACTTTGAGTATTTATTGCAAGCTTTCCAAGATGAGAGATATATCCGTATAGACGATAAACCACTATTCATTATTTATCGTCCCGGGCATATCCCTCATTGTGAACAAATGCTTCATTATTGGAATACACTCGCACAAGAAAATGGTTTGAAAGGTATATACTTTGCAGAAACATTAAACAGCTTTCCACTTCCTAATATAAATGGATTTGATGCTAGCATTCAATTCGAGCCTTTTTATACAATTGCTCATGATAGCTCTTCAGACATAAATAAGACAATATATGAGTCTGGTAAACAAATAAACGCTTGGGATTATGATAAAGTGTGGATGTATATACTAAAGCGATCTCCTCCAGAGAAAAAAACATTTCCTGGTGCCTTTGTTGACTGGGACAATACAGCACGCCGCAAAGACTTAAATAGCAGCATCTTCCTAGGTTCTACCCCTAGGAAGTTCACGATATATTTAAGCAAACAAATCCAGCGTACCTATTCTCTTTACAACAGCGAGTTTTTATTTATTAATGCGTGGAATGAATGGGCAGAAGGTACTTACTTAGAACCAGATAAAAGGCATGGATTCGCCTATTTAGAAGGAGTTAAGCAGGCAATTAACAGAGGTATGAAAGCATACAAAAAAGACGAGTCATTCTGACTCGTCTTAAAGTTGCTTGGCGACGTCCTACTCTCACAGGGACAAGGTCCCAACTACCATCGGCGCTAGAGAGCTTAACTTCCGTGTTCGGTATGGGAACGGGTGTGACCTCTCTGCCATCATCACCAAACTGATGAAGGTATATTCCTTCAAAACTAGATAACATTGCTTCATATTATATGGTTAAGTCCTCGATCTATTAGTATTCGTCAGCTCCACATGTCACCATGCTTCCACCTCGAACCTATCAACCTGATCATCTTTCAGGGATCTTACTAGCTTACGCTATGGGAAATCTCATCTTGAGGGGGGCTTCATGCTTAGATGCTTTCAGCACTTATCCCTTCCGCACATAGCTACCCAGCTATGCCCTTGGCAGAACAACTGGTACACCAGCGGTGCGTCCATCCCGGTCCTCTCGTACTAAGGACAGCTCCTCTCAAATTTCCTGCGCCCACGACGGATAGGGACCGAACTGTCTCACGACGTTCTGAACCCAGCTCGCGTACCGCTTTAATGGGCGAACAGCCCAACCCTTGGGACCGACTACAGCCCCAGGATGCGATGAGCCGACATCGAGGTGCCAAACCTCCCCGTCGATGTGGACTCTTGGGGGAGATAAGCCTGTTATCCCCGGGGTAGCTTTTATCCGTTGAGCGATGGCCCTTCCATGCGGAACCACCGGATCACTAAGCCCGACTTTCGTCCCTGCTCGACTTGTAGGTCTCGCAGTCAAGCTCCCTTATGCCTTTGCACTCTACGAATGATTTCCAACCATTCTGAGGGAACCTTTGGGCGCCTCCGTTACACTTTAGGAGGCGACCGCCCCAGTCAAACTGCCCACCTGACACTGTCTCCCGGGTCGATGAGACCCGTAGGTTAGAATTTCAATACAGTCAGGGCGGTATCCCACCAGCGCCTCCACCGAAGCTAGCGCTCCGGTTTCAATGGCTCCCGCCTATCCTGTACAAACTGTACCAAAATTCAATATCAGGCTACAGTAAAGCTCCACGGGGTCTTTCCGTCCTGTCGCGGGTAACCTGCATCTTCACAGGTACTATAATTTCACCGAGTCTCTGGTTGAGACAGTGCCCAAATCGTTACACCTTTCGTGCGGGTCGGAACTTACCCGACAAGGAATTTCGCTACCTTAGGACCGTTATAGTTACGGCCGCCGTTTACTGGGGCTTCAGTTCAGAGCTTCGCTTACGCTAACCCCTCTCCTTAACCTTCCAGCACCGGGCAGGTGTCAGCCCCTATACTTCGCCTTACGGCTTCGCAGAGACCTGTGTTTTTGCTAAACAGTCGCTTGGGCCTATTCACTGCGGCTTTCCGTTAAGAAAGCACCCCTTCTCCCGAAGTTACGGGGTCATTTTGCCGAGTTCCTTAACCAGAGTTCTCTCGCACACCTTAGGATTCTCTCCTCGCCTACCTGTGTCGGTTTGCGGTACAGGCACCTTTTATCTCGCTAGAAGCTTTTCTTGGCAGCGGGGAATCAAAGACTTCGCTCCATAAGGAGCTTCCCCATCACAGCTCAGCCTTCACGATAAGCGGATTTGCCTACTTATCAGCCTAACTGCTTGGACGTGCACAACCAATCGCACGCTTCTTCTATCCTTCTGCGTCCCTCCATTGCTCAAACGATAAAGAGGTGGTACAGGAATATCAACCTGTTGTCCATCGCCTACGCCTGTCGGCCTCGGCTTAGGTCCTGACTAACCCTGAGCGGACGAGCCTTCCTCAGGAAACCTTAGGCATTCGGTGGACGGGATTCTCACCCGTCTTTCGCTACTCATACCGGCATTCTCACTTCTAAGCGCTCCACCAGTCCTTCCGGTCTGACTTCACTGCACTTAGAACGCTCCCCTACCACTGATACCATTGGTATCAATTCGCAGCTTCGGTGGTGTATTTAGCCCCGGTACATTTTCGGCGCAGAGTCACTCGACTAGTGAGCTATTACGCACTCTTTAAATGGTGGCTGCTTCTGAGCCAACATCCTAGTTGTCTAAGCAACTCCACATCCTTTTCCACTTAATACACACTTTGGGACCTTAGCTGGCGATCTGGGCTGTTTCCCTCTTGACTACGGATCTTATCACTCGCAGTCTGACTCCTAAGGATAAGTCATTGGCATTCGGAGTTTGACTGAATTCGGTAATCCGATGAGGACCCCTAGTTCAATCAGTGCTCTACCTCCAAGACTCTTACACTTAAGGCTAGCCCTAAAGCTATTTCGGGGAGAACCAGCTATCTCCAGGTTCGATTGGAATTTCTCCGCTACCCACACCTCATCCCCGCACTTTTCAACGTGCGTGGGTTCGGGCCTCCATTCAGTGTTACCTGAACTTCACCCTGGACATGGGTAGATCACCTGGTTTCGGGTCTACGACCACGTACTAAACGCCCTATTCAGACTCGCTTTCGCTGCGGCTCCGCCTCTTCAGCTTAACCTCGCACGGGATCGTAACTCGCCGGTTCATTCTACAAAAGGCACGCCATCACCCATTAACGGGCTCTGACTATTTGTAGGCACACGGTTTCAGGATCTCTTTCACTCCCCTTCCGGGGTGCTTTTCACCTTTCCCTCACGGTACTGGTTCACTATCGATCACTAGGGAGTATTTAGCCTTGGGAGATGGTCCTCCCAGATTCCGACGGAATTTCACGTGTTCCGCCGTACTCAGGATACATTCAAGAGAGAACGAAGTTTCGACTACGGGGTTATTACCCTCTGTGACGGACCTTTCCAGGTCGCTTCGTCTACCTCGTTCCTTTGTAACTCCGTATAGAATGTCCTACAACCCCAAGAGGCAAGCCTCTTGGTTTGGGCTAGATTCCGTTTCGCTCGCCGCTACTCAGGAAATCGCATTTGCTTTCTCTTCCTCCAGGTACTTAGATGTTTCAGTTCCCTGGGTCTGTCTTCCATACCCTATGTATTCAGGTAAGGATACCATACCATTACGTATAGTGGGTTTCCCCATTCGGAAATCTTCGGATCAAAGCTTACTTACAGCTCCCCGAAGCATATCGGCGTTAGTCCCGTCCTTCATCGACTCCTAGTGTCAAGGCATCCACCGTGCGCCCTTTCTAACTTAACCAAACTAAAATTAAAAAAATATGAGCTACACTGTTATCTAGTTTTCAAAGAACATACATTTAAACTTGAGAGATAGTTCTCTCAAAACTGAACGAAACAAAACAAGTCAACGTTTATTGATGAACTGCGTTCATCAATTCTCCATAGAAAGGAGGTGATCCAGCCGCACCTTCCGATACGGCTACCTTGTTACGACTTCACCCCAATCATCTGTCCCACCTTAGGCGGCTGGCTCCATAAAGGTTACCCCACCGACTTCGGGTGTTACAAACTCTCGTGGTGTGACGGGCGGTGTGTACAAGGCCCGGGAACGTATTCACCGCGGCATGCTGATCCGCGATTACTAGCGATTCCAGCTTCATGTAGGCGAGTTGCAGCCTACAATCCGAACTGAGAACGGTTTTATGAGATTAGCTCCACCTCGCGGTCTTGCAGCTCTTTGTACCGTCCATTGTAGCACGTGTGTAGCCCAGGTCATAAGGGGCATGATGATTTGACGTCATCCCCACCTTCCTCCGGTTTGTCACCGGCAGTCACCTTAGAGTGCCCAACTTAATGATGGCAACTAAGATCAAGGGTTGCGCTCGTTGCGGGACTTAACCCAACATCTCACGACACGAGCTGACGACAACCATGCACCACCTGTCACTCTGCTCCCGAAGGAGAAGCTCTATCTCTAGAGTTTTCAGAGGATGTCAAGACCTGGTAAGGTTCTTCGCGTTGCTTCGAATTAAACCACATGCTCCACCGCTTGTGCGGGCCCCCGTCAATTCCTTTGAGTTTCAGCCTTGCGGCCGTACTCCCCAGGCGGAGTGCTTAATGCGTTAACTTCAGCACTAAAGGGCGGAAACCCTCTAACACTTAGCACTCATCGTTTACGGCGTGGACTACCAGGGTATCTAATCCTGTTTGCTCCCCACGCTTTCGCGCCTCAGTGTCAGTTACAGACCAGAAAGTCGCCTTCGCCACTGGTGTTCCTCCATATCTCTACGCATTTCACCGCTACACATGGAATTCCACTTTCCTCTTCTGCACTCAAGTCTCCCAGTTTCCAATGACCCTCCACGGTTGAGCCGTGGGCTTTCACATCAGACTTAAGAAACCACCTGCGCGCGCTTTACGCCCAATAATTCCGGATAACGCTTGCCACCTACGTATTACCGCGGCTGCTGGCACGTAGTTAGCCGTGGCTTTCTGGTTAGGTACCGTCAAGGTGCCAGCTTATTCAACTAGCACTTGTTCTTCCCTAACAACAGAGTTTTACGACCCGAAAGCCTTCATCACTCACGCGGCGTTGCTCCGTCAGACTTTCGTCCATTGCGGAAGATTCCCTACTGCTGCCTCCCGTAGGAGTCTGGGCCGTGTCTCAGTCCCAGTGTGGCCGATCACCCTCTCAGGTCGGCTACGCATCGTCGCCTTGGTGAGCCGTTACCTCACCAACTAGCTAATGCGACGCGGGTCCATCCATAAGTGACAGCCGAAGCCGCCTTTCAATTTCGAACTATGCAGTTCAAAATATTATCCGGTATTAGCCCCGGTTTCCCGGAGTTATCCCAGTCTTATGGGTAGGTTACCCACGTGTTACTCACCCGTCCGCCGCTAACTTCATAAGAGCAAGCTCTTAATCCATTCGCTCGACTTGCATGTATTAGGCACGCCGCCAGCGTTCATCCTGAGCCAGGATCAAACTCTCCAATAAAGTTAGTTTGTCTAGCATCTAAAAATAAAAATTGACGTTCACGTTGTTTGTTTCGTTCAGTTTTCAAAGAACTTGTTTGCCGCTCATTTGCGACTCCCTTATGTTAACATTTTCATATTTCAATGTCAACCAAGTTTTTTTATTTCTTTTGTCGCTTTCTGCGTTGTTGCTATCGGCGACTTGTTCTATATTACACCTCTAACCTACAATCGTCAATATGTTTTTATAAAAAACTTCATTTTTTTATAAATCCTATTTACGTTATTAATTTATCTATTTATATACCTCTTCTATAAGAATAGAATAGCAACCCATGAAACACTCTATGGGTTGCTATTCCATCATAAAAACTATTGTTCTTTTGAAGGTACAGAACAACTTTCATCCGTACAAGACATATCGCTTCCACCCTCTGAAGAAAGCTCTTGTAACTTAGGTGCAGGATTCTCTTCTTCCCAAACTTGCTGAAGTGCACCAACAAAAGTTTCAAGTGGTTGCGCACCTGAAATAGCATACTTTTGATTAATAATAAAATAAGGAACTCCCGAAATTTGATATTGCTGAGCAATCGCTTCATCAATTCTAACATCATTTGCATATGCGCTTTTATCATTAATAACATGTAGAGCTTCTTGCTTATCTAAACCTGAAGCTTCAGCAATAGTAGCAAGCGTATCCACATCACTTAAATTTTTCGATTCAGTGAAATATGCACAAAGTAGATTTTCCGTAATCTCTTTTTCTTTCCCTTGATCCTTTGCAAATTTGGCAAGACGATGCGCATCAAAAGTGTTCGTCGGCTTCATCTCTTCAAAATTAAAACTTAACCCCATACTAGCTGCATGATTGCCTAGTTGTATATTATTACGCTTAGCTTCTTCAATACTAATCCCATACTTTGATGCAAGTACTTCATTAATACTTGTTCCAGAATAGATTGGAGCATTTTGGTCTAATTCAAAACTTTTAAACTCAACTTCAACATCTTTCTTATGCGGAAATTGCTCTAAAGCCATTTCTAATCTACGTTTCCCAATATAACAAAATGGGCATACAAAATCTGACCATACTTCAATTTTCATAGAAACACCTCATTAACATGTAGTTTTCAATTATTGTAGCACTGGCAATAAGGAATTCAAAAATTTATGCTTCAAACCTTATATACTACAAACTAAAATGAGTTTTTAAATAGAAAAAACGATAATCAAAAGTATAAAAACATTTCCTTCTGATTATCGTATATACAAAATACAAATCTAAAACAATCTAATTACGCTGGAATGTATCTCCCCACGAACTCCCATATGGTATTCCAATATTTATTCGAATCTACCTTCTCGGCTTCTCCATGTCCAGCACCTGGAACAATTAATTTCTCTTTTTCTACTTTTGCAGCATTATATACTTCATCTAACATTTCATAAGGAACGAATGTATCAGCGTCCCCATGAATAAATAGCATCGGTGTTTTACTTTTCGCTACTTGTTTTACAGCTGAAGCTTCTTCTAAATCATATCCAGCTCTTAATTTTGTAACTGTATTTGCCGCATTCATAACAGGAAACTTCGGCAAGTGGAATAAATCGTTTAATTGATAAGTAAATTCATCAATAACAGTTGAGTATCCACAATCTTCAATAATAACTTTAACGTTAGAGGGTAACTCTTCACCTGAAGTCATCATTACAGTTGCTCCCCCCATTGAAACTCCAAAGAGTGCTATTTCAGCATTAGGGTCTTTCTTTACAATTTGTTGAATCCAAATCAAAATATCTTTACGATCGTGCCAGCCCATCCCTATATAATCACCTTCACTATTTCCATGCCCACGAAGATCTGGCGCTATGACGTTATATCCTTCTTCATAAAAATTCCGGATATATTTCGTCATTTTCGATGCCCTACTATCATATCCATGAACTACAATTGCCCATTTATGGCTAGATTGTTCATTCATATATTCATAACCTGTTAATTTCAACTTATCGAAAGAATTTATGTTTCGTATATTAGGTTTATGATTTGATACAAAGTTCGCATCCTTTTCTTCATTTGTAGCAAACACACCTCCCGATGCATTCACAGTTTCTACTAAGTGAGGATTATCCTCTAAAAACTCTTTCTCTTGTTTCGCATTCAACGCATAATTATAAAAATAATTCCCGACTAACATATAAGTAATTGCTAGAAGGACTAAAACCACTATAGTAATTACACCTATCTTCTTCATATTATCTCCTTAAAAAATTTAAATCTTCCTATATTAAAGTACCTCGAAAAACAACTGTACTATTTTAACACACCGATAGATTGCTTCTACAAAAAATAGAATAGAAAATCTTAAACTACACATCAAAAATGATGAAAGAAAATGAATATGAGAGGATCAAAATAATAAGGATTACTTACTTGAGGCTGATAAGAAGTTTAAAACACAAAAAAGACGAGTCATTCTGACTCGTCTTAAAGTTGCTTGGCGACGTCCTACTCTCACAGGGACAAGGTCCCAACTACCATCGGCGCTAGAGAGCTTAACTTCCGTGTTCGGTATGGGAACGGGTGTGACCTCTCTGCCATCATCACCAAACTGATGAAGGTATATTCCTTCAAAACTAGATAACATTGCTTCATATTATATGGTTAAGTCCTCGATCTATTAGTATTCGTCAGCTCCACATGTCACCATGCTTCCACCTCGAACCTATCAACCTGATCATCTTTCAGGGATCTTACTAGCTTACGCTATGGGAAATCTCATCTTGAGGGGGGCTTCATGCTTAGATGCTTTCAGCACTTATCCCTTCCGCACATAGCTACCCAGCTATGCCCTTGGCAGAACAACTGGTACACCAGCGGTGCGTCCATCCCGGTCCTCTCGTACTAAGGACAGCTCCTCTCAAATTTCCTGCGCCCACGACGGATAGGGACCGAACTGTCTCACGACGTTCTGAACCCAGCTCGCGTACCGCTTTAATGGGCGAACAGCCCAACCCTTGGGACCGACTACAGCCCCAGGATGCGATGAGCCGACATCGAGGTGCCAAACCTCCCCGTCGATGTGGACTCTTGGGGGAGATAAGCCTGTTATCCCCGGGGTAGCTTTTATCCGTTGAGCGATGGCCCTTCCATGCGGAACCACCGGATCACTAAGCCCGACTTTCGTCCCTGCTCGACTTGTAGGTCTCGCAGTCAAGCTCCCTTATGCCTTTGCACTCTACGAATGATTTCCAACCATTCTGAGGGAACCTTTGGGCGCCTCCGTTACACTTTAGGAGGCGACCGCCCCAGTCAAACTGCCCACCTGACACTGTCTCCCGGGTCGATGAGACCCGTAGGTTAGAATTTCAATACAGTCAGGGCGGTATCCCACCAGCGCCTCCACCGAAGCTAGCGCTCCGGTTTCAATGGCTCCCGCCTATCCTGTACAAACTGTACCAAAATTCAATATCAGGCTACAGTAAAGCTCCACGGGGTCTTTCCGTCCTGTCGCGGGTAACCTGCATCTTCACAGGTACTATAATTTCACCGAGTCTCTGGTTGAGACAGTGCCCAAATCGTTACACCTTTCGTGCGGGTCGGAACTTACCCGACAAGGAATTTCGCTACCTTAGGACCGTTATAGTTACGGCCGCCGTTTACTGGGGCTTCAGTTCAGAGCTTCGCTTACGCTAACCCCTCTCCTTAACCTTCCAGCACCGGGCAGGTGTCAGCCCCTATACTTCGCCTTACGGCTTCGCAGAGACCTGTGTTTTTGCTAAACAGTCGCTTGGGCCTATTCACTGCGGCTTTCCGTTAAGAAAGCACCCCTTCTCCCGAAGTTACGGGGTCATTTTGCCGAGTTCCTTAACCAGAGTTCTCTCGCACACCTTAGGATTCTCTCCTCGCCTACCTGTGTCGGTTTGCGGTACAGGCACCTTTTATCTCGCTAGAAGCTTTTCTTGGCAGCGGGGAATCAAAGACTTCGCTCCATAAGGAGCTTCCCCATCACAGCTCAGCCTTCACGATAAGCGGATTTGCCTACTTATCAGCCTAACTGCTTGGACGTGCACAACCAATCGCACGCTTCTTCTATCCTTCTGCGTCCCTCCATTGCTCAAACGATAAAGAGGTGGTACAGGAATATCAACCTGTTGTCCATCGCCTACGCCTGTCGGCCTCGGCTTAGGTCCTGACTAACCCTGAGCGGACGAGCCTTCCTCAGGAAACCTTAGGCATTCGGTGGACGGGATTCTCACCCGTCTTTCGCTACTCATACCGGCATTCTCACTTCTAAGCGCTCCACCAGTCCTTCCGGTCTGACTTCACTGCACTTAGAACGCTCCCCTACCACTGATACCATTGGTATCAATTCGCAGCTTCGGTGGTGTATTTAGCCCCGGTACATTTTCGGCGCAGAGTCACTCGACTAGTGAGCTATTACGCACTCTTTAAATGGTGGCTGCTTCTGAGCCAACATCCTAGTTGTCTAAGCAACTCCACATCCTTTTCCACTTAATACACACTTTGGGACCTTAGCTGGCGATCTGGGCTGTTTCCCTCTTGACTACGGATCTTATCACTCGCAGTCTGACTCCTAAGGATAAGTCATTGGCATTCGGAGTTTGACTGAATTCGGTAATCCGATGAGGACCCCTAGTTCAATCAGTGCTCTACCTCCAAGACTCTTACACTTAAGGCTAGCCCTAAAGCTATTTCGGGGAGAACCAGCTATCTCCAGGTTCGATTGGAATTTCTCCGCTACCCACACCTCATCCCCGCACTTTTCAACGTGCGTGGGTTCGGGCCTCCATTCAGTGTTACCTGAACTTCACCCTGGACATGGGTAGATCACCTGGTTTCGGGTCTACGACCACGTACTAAACGCCCTATTCAGACTCGCTTTCGCTGCGGCTCCGCCTCTTCAGCTTAACCTCGCACGGGATCGTAACTCGCCGGTTCATTCTACAAAAGGCACGCCATCACCCATTAACGGGCTCTGACTATTTGTAGGCACACGGTTTCAGGATCTCTTTCACTCCCCTTCCGGGGTGCTTTTCACCTTTCCCTCACGGTACTGGTTCACTATCGATCACTAGGGAGTATTTAGCCTTGGGAGATGGTCCTCCCAGATTCCGACGGAATTTCACGTGTTCCGCCGTACTCAGGATACATTCAAGAGAGAACGAAGTTTCGACTACGGGGTTATTACCCTCTGTGACGGACCTTTCCAGGTCGCTTCGTCTACCTCGTTCCTTTGTAACTCCGTATAGAATGTCCTACAACCCCAAGAGGCAAGCCTCTTGGTTTGGGCTAGATTCCGTTTCGCTCGCCGCTACTCAGGAAATCGCATTTGCTTTCTCTTCCTCCAGGTACTTAGATGTTTCAGTTCCCTGGGTCTGTCTTCCATACCCTATGTATTCAGGTAAGGATACCATACCATTACGTATAGTGGGTTTCCCCATTCGGAAATCTTCGGATCAAAGCTTACTTACAGCTCCCCGAAGCATATCGGCGTTAGTCCCGTCCTTCATCGACTCCTAGTGTCAAGGCATCCACCGTGCGCCCTTTCTAACTTAACCAAACTAAAATTAAAAAAATATGAGCTACACTGTTATCTAGTTTTCAAAGAACATACATTTAAACTTGAGAGATAGTTCTCTCAAAACTGAACGAAACAAAACAAGTCAACGTTTATTGATGAACTGCGTTCATCAATTCTCCATAGAAAGGAGGTGATCCAGCCGCACCTTCCGATACGGCTACCTTGTTACGACTTCACCCCAATCATCTGTCCCACCTTAGGCGGCTGGCTCCATAAAGGTTACCCCACCGACTTCGGGTGTTACAAACTCTCGTGGTGTGACGGGCGGTGTGTACAAGGCCCGGGAACGTATTCACCGCGGCATGCTGATCCGCGATTACTAGCGATTCCAGCTTCATGTAGGCGAGTTGCAGCCTACAATCCGAACTGAGAACGGTTTTATGAGATTAGCTCCACCTCGCGGTCTTGCAGCTCTTTGTACCGTCCATTGTAGCACGTGTGTAGCCCAGGTCATAAGGGGCATGATGATTTGACGTCATCCCCACCTTCCTCCGGTTTGTCACCGGCAGTCACCTTAGAGTGCCCAACTTAATGATGGCAACTAAGATCAAGGGTTGCGCTCGTTGCGGGACTTAACCCAACATCTCACGACACGAGCTGACGACAACCATGCACCACCTGTCACTCTGCTCCCGAAGGAGAAGCTCTATCTCTAGAGTTTTCAGAGGATGTCAAGACCTGGTAAGGTTCTTCGCGTTGCTTCGAATTAAACCACATGCTCCACCGCTTGTGCGGGCCCCCGTCAATTCCTTTGAGTTTCAGCCTTGCGGCCGTACTCCCCAGGCGGAGTGCTTAATGCGTTAACTTCAGCACTAAAGGGCGGAAACCCTCTAACACTTAGCACTCATCGTTTACGGCGTGGACTACCAGGGTATCTAATCCTGTTTGCTCCCCACGCTTTCGCGCCTCAGTGTCAGTTACAGACCAGAAAGTCGCCTTCGCCACTGGTGTTCCTCCATATCTCTACGCATTTCACCGCTACACATGGAATTCCACTTTCCTCTTCTGCACTCAAGTCTCCCAGTTTCCAATGACCCTCCACGGTTGAGCCGTGGGCTTTCACATCAGACTTAAGAAACCACCTGCGCGCGCTTTACGCCCAATAATTCCGGATAACGCTTGCCACCTACGTATTACCGCGGCTGCTGGCACGTAGTTAGCCGTGGCTTTCTGGTTAGGTACCGTCAAGGTGCCAGCTTATTCAACTAGCACTTGTTCTTCCCTAACAACAGAGTTTTACGACCCGAAAGCCTTCATCACTCACGCGGCGTTGCTCCGTCAGACTTTCGTCCATTGCGGAAGATTCCCTACTGCTGCCTCCCGTAGGAGTCTGGGCCGTGTCTCAGTCCCAGTGTGGCCGATCACCCTCTCAGGTCGGCTACGCATCGTCGCCTTGGTGAGCCGTTACCTCACCAACTAGCTAATGCGACGCGGGTCCATCCATAAGTGACAGCCGAAGCCGCCTTTCAATTTCGAACTATGCAGTTCAAAATATTATCCGGTATTAGCCCCGGTTTCCCGGAGTTATCCCAGTCTTATGGGTAGGTTACCCACGTGTTACTCACCCGTCCGCCGCTAACTTCATAAGAGCAAGCTCTTAATCCATTCGCTCGACTTGCATGTATTAGGCACGCCGCCAGCGTTCATCCTGAGCCAGGATCAAACTCTCCAATAAAGTTAGTTTGTCTAGCATCTAAAAATAAAAATTGACGTTCACGTTGTTTGTTTCGTTCAGTTTTCAAAGAACTTGTTTGCCGCTCATTTGCGACTCCCTTATGTTAACATTTTCATATTTCAATGTCAACTAAGTTTTTCATTTTGTTTTGTCGCTTTCTGCGTTGTTGCTATTGGCGACTTGTTTTATATTACACCTCTAAACTCTAATCGTCAATATGTTTTTCTAAAAAAATATAAAAAGGCTTATTCCTTTTAAAATAAGCCTTTTTATCCTATAACATTCTATTCATTTATTATTTTTCTATAATTGGTAATGAAACGATGAACTGAACGATCCCGTCCTCATACTCAGCTCGAATACTACCACCTTGCAACTCAACAATACTTTTCGCAATAGCTAATCCGAGCCCCGAACCTTCTGTTACTCTACTTCTAGATTGATCTTTCTTATAAAACCGTTCAAACAAGTTCCCTAACTCTTCTCTCGTAAACTCTTCACTATGATTCGCAATAACAATTTGTATATTCCTGCGCTGCCTTTGAAGAGAAACTTTTATCTCTCCGTCATCTTTACTATACTTAATTGCATTCATTAGTAAGTTGTCGAATACACGAACCATCTTTTCCGAATCAATCATCGCATATGCACGTTCCTCAGGAAACTTCTTAACAAACATAAGCCCATGCTCTTCCGCTTGTGGTACTAACTCTTCTATTAATTGATCAAGTAACTCATTTACACACACTTCCTGTTTTTCTAATACAACTTGTTCATTCGTTAACTTCGTATACTCAAATAAATCTTCTATTAAATTCTTTAACTGCTCCGACTTTGCAAAAGCAATTCTCGTATACTCATCATGTTGTTCTTTATTTTCATATTTAGAATCTCGAAGTAATCGCAAGTAACCCATTATAGAAGTCAGTGGTGTACGTAAATCGTGAGATACATTCGTAATAAGCTCATTCTTTTGCTTCTCTAATTTACGTTCCTTTTCTATATTATTCATAAGCTCTTCCGCCATATTATTAATATTCTCAGTTAAAGACGCAATCTCATCTTCACCTTTTTTCTCAATACGGTACGCTAAGTTTCCTTTTTCTATTTCCTTTACACCTTGTGCCATCGCTTCAATTTGCTTCATCTTTCTCTTTGTTATATAGAAGAAAGAGAAAATAAATACAAGTACACCTATGAAAAACGGAAACGGTCCTTCTTGCGTATCATATATTACTTCACCTTCTGGAATCCCACTAACAAACATGTATAAATTCTTATCTTCTATTGTAATAGGTGCAAAAGCTATAAATTCTTTTCTCGTACTTTCAAATTCTTTTCTACCATTCATATAATTAATCGCAAACGACGATGCATTACGAATTGTATTATGCAAATCAATTTGCTCTTCTTGCGCCTGCTTCGTTTTATATAAAACTTTACCGCTCTCGTCAGCGACCAACACTTTTAAAGCTCTAGAGTTTTGTTCTAAATTTTGATTCTCTATTTCAATCATAGTTGATATAGCTTCTAATTTATTTTCATGAACTGAACTATTTGCCACACTTTGAGCTTGTTGATTAATTTGTTCCATACCAACCCGATAATCGATCGTCGCCTCTCGATTCGCATTCTCAAAAAACGGTGCTGCTGCCTTCGCTGACAAAATCCCTAACAACGCACAAGCAGTAAACGCAGTAATAAGTTGAATTCGTATACTCCGTTTCACACTCTTCACTATCTTTCCAATTAATTCTCGAATTTTCCTAACATAAGTAAATGGATTAAATATCTTTTTCAATCTTATACCCCACTCCCCATACTGTTTTTATATATATTGGCTTCCTTGGATTCTCCTCAATCTTTTCACGCACTTTCCGAATATGAACCATTACCGTGTTATCCGACTGGAAAGATCTTTCGTTCCAAACCTTTTCATAAATTTGTTCCGCACTAAAGACCATCCCCGGATTACGGACTAGTAATTCTAAAATTGAAAATTCCCTCGGGGTCAGTTTCACTTCTTCTCCATCCACAATGACTGTATGAGTGGAGATGTTTATTTTCATCTCTCCAATTTCTAACTCGTCCTCATTTTGAATAGCAAAGCCATTCATTTTCATATAACGACGTAGCTGCGATTTAATTCTTGCGATTAACTCTAACGGATTAAACGGTTTTGCTACATAATCATCTGCACCTGTTGTTAATCCTAAAATTTTATCCATATCTTGCGTTTTTGCCGAAAGCATAATAATCGGCATTTCCTTCGCTTCCCTTACTTTCATACACATATGAATACCATCTACTTTCGGCATCATAATATCTAATACGACTAAGTGCACTTCATTTTCTTCTAATATACGTAACCCTTCTTCTCCGTCCCCTGCTTGCAGTACTTTATATCCTTCGTTCTTTAAATAAATTGTAATAAGGTTCCTAATTTCTTTTTCATCATCTACGACAAGTATTGTTTCCCCAGCCATACTATCTCCCCCATCACTTTTTTAATCCCTAACTTCTATTATAAGAAAACTTCTGAAGAAAAACGCTCGGAAATCCTTAAGATTTTCTGAAGACGCAAAAAAGGTCTAGACTCCCCTCAAGTCTAGACCTTTCAAAAAACCCCTTTTATTTACGAACGTAGATGAAATATAGTACGAATAAAACTCCCATAACATACATAATTGGATGAATCTCTTTACGACGACCACTCACAACCATTGTAATTGGATAGAAGATAAACCCGATTGCAATTCCTGTTGCGATACTATACGTAAGTGGCATTGAAATGATAGTAAAGAATGCTGGTACTGCAATCTCGAATTTCTTCCAATCAATTTCGCCTAAAGATGAAACCATCAAGATCCCTACAATAATTAATGCTGGCGCTGTTACAGCTGGTGTCACAACACTTAATAGTGGTGAGAAGAATAGCGCTAGCAAGAAGAACCCTGCTGTTACAACTGCTGTAAATCCAGAACGTCCACCCGCTGCTACCCCTGCAGAAGATTCAATATAAGACGTTGTTGTTGATGTACCTAGAATTGCACCAATTACAGTTGCAATCGCATCTGCAAATAATGCTTTTCCTGCACGTGGTAATTTATTGTTCTTCATTAATCCCGCTTGATTTGCAACGGCTACAAGCGTACCTGCTGTATCAAAGAAATCGATAAAGAAGAACGTTATAATAACAATCGCCATTTGAACAGTAAAAATGTCTCCAAAGTGAGTTAACGCCATACCGAACGTCGGTTCTAGACTCGGTATTGCTCCCACCACAGCTTTCGGAGTATCAATTAATCCTGTTGCTACTCCTAAAATTGCCGTAAGAATCATGCCGTAGAAAACAGCACCATTTATTTTCTTAATCATGAAGATGATTGTAATAACAACTCCGAAAATTGCTAATAACGTTGTGCCCTTCGTTAAATCCCCCAATCCAACAAGGACAGCATCATTCTTTACGATAATTCCGGCATTTTGGAATCCAAGGAAGGCAATGAATAATCCGATACCCGCCGCTACTGCAAACTTTAACTCTACTGGAATTGCATTAATAATTTTTTCACGAATACCTGAAGCAGTAAGAATAATAAAGATAATACCTGACATTAATGTTCCAGCAATCGCCGTTTGCCACGGAATTCCCATCGTTAACACCGCTGTATAAGCAAAGAACGCGTTTATTCCCATACCTGGCGCTAAAGCAATCGGATACTTCGCAAATATCCCCATAATTAACGAACCAATCGCCGCTGCTAATGCTGTAGCAACGAATACTGCACCTGGATCCATTCCTGTACCTGCCGGTAATCCTTTAACATTTCCAAGCGACAGCGTAGCAGGATTGACAAATAGTACGTAAGCCATAGATAGAAATGTCGTTAAACCTGCTATGAACTCTGTTTTATAATTTGTGCCGAGTTCATCAAACTGAAAATAGCGTTTCATCTTACGTTTCCCCCGTTATATGATTACTCGCCGTATTTCACCCTAGCCCTCTTTTATCTATAAAAATAAAAAAGGCTTCCATTGCATATACATGGAAGCGTTCTATGAATAAAGACAAGTTTCCCCTCATCTTTATCAAAACGCCTCGTAGTCAAGCCATTTACGGTAGCTAGGTAGAAACTTTCGGGCCATATCCCCGATATTATACGACGGCATAATATTCACTTTTCGTTTGAATTACATACTCATATTAACTCGAGGAGGTGGTTTTGTCAATTTAAAAACGAACATTTTTATAAACTTTTATATTTTCGTTCGTATTAAGGGTAAAAACAAAAAGATCCATCTATACATGAACGATAGATGGATCTTTTTTATTACAATACTATTCCCACTCAATAGTTGCTGGTGGCTTACTCGTTATATCATACACGATACGGTTAACGTGTTTTACTTCGTTTACGATACGTACAGAGATTTTCTCTAATACGTCCCAAGGGATACGTGCCCAGTCAGCTGTCATACCATCGATAGATGTTACTGCACGGATACCTACTGTGTAATCGTAAGTACGCTCGTCACCCATAACACCTACGCTACGCATACCAGGAAGCGCAGTGAAGTATTGCCAAACTTCGCGGTCTAATCCTGCTTTTATAATTTCTTCACGTAAAATTGCATCAGATTCACGAACGATTTCTAATTTCTCTTCTGTAATTTCACCTAATACACGAATACCAAGTCCTGGACCTGGGAACGGTTGACGCCATACGATTTCATCAGGAATTCCTAGTTCTGATCCTAATACACGTACTTCGTCTTTAAATAAAGTATTTAAAGGCTCAATTAATTTGAACTGCATGTCTTCTGGAAGTCCACCAACGTTATGGTGAGATTTAATTGTTTGTGCAGTTGCTGTACCACTTTCAACGATGTCCGTGTAAAGTGTACCTTGCGCTAGGAAGTCCATTCCTTGTAATTTAGAAGCTTCATCATCAAATACGTAAATGAATTCATTACCGATGATTTTACGTTTTTTCTCTGGATCTTCTACACCTTTTAACTTGTTCATGAAGCGCTCTTGTGCATCCACTTTAATAACGTTCATATGGAAGCCTTCGCTAAATGTTTTCATAACACCTTCTGCTTCATCTTTACGAAGTAAACCGTGGTCCACGAAAATACATGTTAATTGGTCACCAATCGCTTTATGAATTAATACTGCTACAACAGAAGAGTCTACACCGCCACTAAGTGCGCATAATACTTTTTTGTCTCCAACAGTTTCACGGATCTTCTCTAATTCTACTTCGATAAAGTTCTCCATGTTCCATCCTTCAGAACAACCACATACGCCGAATACGAAGTTTTTAATTAAATCGTTTCCGTGCTCAGAGTGACGTACTTCTGGGTGGAATTGTACACCGTATAAGTTTTCCCCTTCATTGCTCATACCAGCAATTGGACAAGACTCACTTGTTGCATCTACTACGAATCCTTCAGGTAAACCAGTTACTAAGTCACCATGGCTCATCCATACAACTTGCTCTTCTGGAAGGTTCGCATATAATTTTGATTCGTTCTCTACTTTAAGAACAGCTTTTCCATACTCACGGTGGTTTGCACGTTCTACTTTACCACCGAAGTGTTGTGTCATAAGCTGCATACCGTAACAAATACCGAAGATCGGTAATCCTAGTTCAAAGATTTTTTCATCACAATGTAATGCGCCTTCACCGTATACACTATTTGGTCCACCAGAGAAGATAATCCCTTTTGGATTCATTGCTTTAATTTCTTCTGCAGTAATTGTATGTGGATGAAGTTCACTGTATACACCGAACTCACGAATTCGACGTGCTATTAACTGATTGTACTGACTCCCAAAATCTAAAACGATAATTGTATCATGCTGCTTCTTCAAAATAATCACCCCAACGTTAGTTCTCGTATATAAATATTTTCACCAATTTGGCGAAAAGCATTACTAATATAATAAAAAAAGCCAGTCCTCCGCCTCTAGTCTCATGACAAAGAAAAGGCAGGGGTCTGGCTTTATAAAGAAAGATAGTCTTCCGCTCTTTATAAATATAAGACGCACTGCCTTCATAGTCAGGTTGTTTACGGTAACCCGGTAGAGACTCTCAAACCATATCATCGAGGATATATGAAGGATTGTTTTATATTATCTTCCTAGATTCTAACAATGAAGTATCGATATGGTCAAGAGAGAAAGCGACAAAATTCTACAGAAATTATTTTCCTGCGCTCAAAAACATAAAAAAACATCCACTTCTATATAGAAGTGGATGTTTTTCGGGAGAACGGAATTACATCATTCCGCCCATACCACCCATGCCCATGCCGCCCATGTCAGGCATTGCTGGTGCATTTGGTTCTGGCTTGTCAGCAACTACAGCTTCAGTTGTTAAGAACATAGCTGCAACAGATGCTGCGTTTTGAAGTGCAGAACGAGTTACTTTAGCTGGATCTACGATACCAGACTCAAGCATGTTAACCCATTCGCCAGTAGCTGCGTTGAAACCAACGCCTACTTTTTCGCCTTTTAGACGCTCTACAACTACAGATCCTTCTAGACCAGCGTTGATTGCGATTTGACGAACTGGCTCTTCTAGTGCACGAAGTACGATGTTGATACCTGTTGCTTCGTCGCCTTCAGCTACGATAGAAGCTACTTTTGTGTATACGTTCATAAGTGAAGTACCACCACCTGCAACGATACCTTCTTCTACTGCTGCACGAGTTGAGTTAAGTGCATCTTCAATGCGAAGTTTGCGCTCTTTTAACTCAGTTTCAGTTGCTGCACCTACTTTAATTACTGCTACACCGCCCGCAAGTTTAGCAAGACGCTCTTGTAATTTTTCACGATCGAATTCAGAAGTAGTTTCTTCTAATTGCGCGCGGATTTGACCGATGCGAGCTTCGATTTGTTGTGAATTTCCAATACCTTCAACTACAGTTGTGTTTTCTTTCGTTACAACAATTTTACCAGCACGTCCTAAAGATTCAACTGTAGCAGATTTTAAGTCACGTCCTAATTCTTCAGTGATTACTTCGCCACCAGTTAAGATTGCGATATCTTCTAGCATTGCTTTACGACGGTCACCAAATCCAGGAGCTTTAACAGCAACTACATTGAATGTACCACGAAGTTTGTTCACTACTAATGTAGCTAACGCTTCGCCTTCTACATCTTCAGCAATGATAAGAAGTGGTTTACCTTGTTGTACCACTTGCTCTAATACTGGTAAGATTTCTTGGATGTTAGAAATCTTTTTGTCAGTAATTAAAATGTATGGGTTATCAAGAACTGCTTCCATTTTGTCAGAATCAGTAATCATGTAAGGAGATGCATATCCACGATCAAATTGCATACCTTCTACTACGTCTAATTCTGTTGTGAATCCTTTAGATTCTTCTAAAGTAATAACGCCGTCGTTACCAACGCGCTCCATTGCTTCAGCGATTAATTGACCTACTTCTTCGTCAGCCGAAGAAATAGCAGCTACTTGTGCGATAGAAGATTTACCTTCGATTGGTTTAGAAATCGCTTTTAATTCTTCAATTGCAGCAGTAACAGCTTTTTCGATACCTTTACGAAGACCCATTGGGTTTGCACCAGCTGTTACGTTTTTAAGACCTTCACGAATCATAGCTTGCGCTAATACAGTTGCAGTTGTCGTTCCGTCACCAGCTACATCGTTTGTTTTGCTAGCAACTTCTGCTACTAATTTCGCACCCATGTTTTCGAATGCATCTTCTAATTCGATTTCTTTTGCGATTGTTACACCGTCATTTGTAATAAGTGGTGAACCGAATTTTTTCTCAAGTACAACGTTACGACCTTTTGGTCCAAGCGTTACTTTTACTGCGTTTGCAAGAGTGTCGACACCGCGAAGCATCGAACGACGTGCTTCTTCACTAAATTTAATATCTTTTGCCATAATAATTGACCCCCTTGGATTTTTAAAATGTATATAATTAACCGATAATTGCTAAAATGTCACTTTCACGTAAAATCAAGTAGTCTGTACCTTCGTATTTCACTTCAGTACCTGCATATTTTGAGAAGATGATAAGATCACCTGCTGCTACCTCTAAAGCAACACGCTCACCATTTTCAAGCACTCGGCCTGTACCTACTGCAATAACTTTACCCTCTTGTGGTTTTTCTTTTGCAGTTTCTGGTAATACAATACCACTTGCTGTTTTTTCTTCTGCTTGAACAAGTTCAATTACAACGCGATCACCTAATGGCTTTAGCATGAACAATAACCTCCTCATTTTGTTATGTAAATTTTATTTATTAGCACTCAAGTCACACGAGTGCTAACACACTTCTAATAATAAATAATCTCAATTTCTTTTGCAAGTAAAAAAATCATAATTTTTTCGCAAATTACTTTATGCACTTTCCTATATATCATTACTTCTTCTACTGCCTTTACTATATGAATCGTTGTTCCCACTTCTTGTATGTTACAATATGAAAGACACCCTAAGTTGTTTTCGCTAAACGTACAACTTTTTCCTGTCTCCTATTTTATTTTCAAATACTTATTTACAAAAAAAATATAATTCAAATGAAAGTTTATATCGTAGGTAGCATATTTACATGTTATCCTACCTTATCTCATACACTAGAGTTAGAAAGGATGGTTAAACCATTTGAAGAAACAATATTGGTGGATTATCGTTACATACATTTTAATGCAGTTATCTGGAATTGTTGGCTTACCACTACTCCTAAAAACAGGGCTCTATGATAATAGAGGATTTACCATGGAGGAAAAAGGTCAAATCATAACGGGACATTGGGCAATCATTAGCTTCTTTGTTGCATTATGTATCGTGCTTTGGTTACTTAGAATAGATATTCGTGACAGGCATTTAGATAAAATGCGTGTTACGATCCCAGCTACAGTTGGTTGGATTATAATCGGTATTCTCTTAGCTTTCTCTTCCCAAATAATTGCCGGTATGATCGAAATGCGTCTACTAGGAATTAAACAAGGTTCGGAAAATACAATGAAGCTGATGGAAATTGCAAGAACGACACCTTGGTTCCTCATTGTTGTATCTATAATCGGACCTATCTTAGAGGAAATCGTATTTAGAAAAATTTTATTTGGCACACTTTATAAGAGATTTAATTTCTTTGTTGCTGCTATCATTAGTTCACTTGTATTCGCGGCGATTCATTTTGATTTTACTCACTTATTGGTATACACTTCTATGGGGCTCGTATTCGCCTTTTTATATGTACAAACGAAACGCATTATCGTTCCTATAGCAGCCCATGTGGCAATGAATACATTAGTCGCTATTGGACAAATTTTTATGAGCAATGAGCAAATTCAAGAAATGATTAAAGAAGCTGAAAAAATGCAAGGCTTTATCGGAGGATTTTTAGTATGAGAAACTCACCATTGTTCATGGCTGCATTGTACTTTCTTCTTGGATGTATCTTTACACGCTTCGCCATTACGAACGTAACAGATACAATCTGGAATATGTGGACAATACTATTTGCAGTTATGGCAACAATTGATTTTAATTTGGCACTTCGCCTTATCTTAGTTAAATTCACAAAGAAAAAACAATAATAAAACGCAGAGGTCATCTCCTCTGCGTTTTATTGTGGATAATTCTTCAAAAAGTAAACAAGAGTTTGTAACTCTACAGCTAAATCAATGTGATGAATCCTTATATTCTCTGACACATTTAAGCGTGCTGGTGTGAAATTTAAAATACCATGCACGTTCGTTTCTGCCAATCTATCTGCCACAGATTGCGCTACTGTAGCGGGTACCGTTAATATTGCCACTTGTATATCAGTTGATAAACGTTCTTCTAGTTCATCCAAATGATATACAGGAATGCCTCCGATTTCTGTCCCAACTTTCTCTTCACTAACATCAAACGCCATTTCAATTTTTGTATTATTGTTTTTCGTGAAATTATAATGTAAGAAAGCGGTCCCTAAATTACCTACTCCAATAAGTGCCACGCGTGTTATATCATCTTGGTCGAGTGTTTCACGGAAAAATGATAATAAATAATTTACGTTATATCCATATCCTTTTTTCCCTAACGCTCCAAAATATGAAAAATCTCTTCGAATAGTTGCGGAATCAACCTTTACCGCTTCACTCAATTCGGCTGATGAAACACGTTGCTTACCAGAAAGAGATAAGTTTTGGATAAATCGATAGTATAGAGGCAATCGTTTGGCAGTGGCCTGTGGAATTTTTTGCTGATCCATATAACCTCTCCTCTCTTCCTATCTTTATTCTTATACTTGAATCAAATACAGAAGTTTAGTACTCATGAATTTCCTTGTATAATAAAGAGAAGAAGTATTCTCTCTTTATTTTAAACTATACACTATTTTTAGTATGATTGAGAAATATAAACATGGCAAAGTTAAGAAATTATTTGAGGTGAAAACATTGATATTATTACAAGTGAATGGGCTTTCGAAATTATACGGTGCAGAAACGATTCTTGCAAACATAAAATTGGAAGTACAAACAAAAGATCGTATCGCATTAGTCGGACGAAATGGAGCTGGAAAATCTACATTATTAAAAATAATAGCTGGCGAGTTATCTCATGATGGTGGTGAAATTATAAAACCGAAAGATGTCTCAATGGGGTATTTAGCTCAAAATACCGGATTAGAAACGTCTTTAACAATTTGGGATGAAATGTTAACCGTCTTTACACACTTGCAGCAGATGGAGACAAAACTTCGAAGGCTAGAGCAAGAGATGGGAAAAGAAGAAAACTTTTCAAATGCGGCTATATATGAGAAATTATTAGCTGATTATGACCAATTACAATTAGATTATAAAGATCAAGGCGGCTATCAGTACGAAGCGGATATACGCTCAATTTTAAGCGGTCTTGGCTTCCTAGTTGAAACGCATCAGACGAAAATTTCCACATTAAGTGGTGGACAAAAGACTCGATTAGCTCTCGGGAAATTATTATTAACTAGACCAGACTTACTTATTTTAGACGAACCTACAAACCATTTGGATATTGAGACACTAACATGGCTTGAACAATATTTACAAGGCTATCCTGGCGCGATTTTAATCGTTTCCCATGACCGTTATTTCTTAGATAAACTTGTTACACAAGTATACGAAATTTCTAATAAGGAAAGCCGACGATTTGTTGGTAACTACAGTAAATATTTAGACTCAAAATCAGCTCTATACGAGCAAGAAATGAAGCGTTATGAAAAACAACAAGATGAAATTTCTAAACTGGAAGACTTTGTACAAAAAAATATAGCTCGTGCATCTACGACAAAACGCGCTCAAAGTCGCCGTAAACAATTAGACAGAATGGAAGTATTAACTAGACCATTAGGCGATTCTAAATCAGCTTCCTTCCACTTCGATATTGAAAAACAAAGTGGAAATGATGTTTTACAAGTGAAAGATGCAACTATTGGCTATTATCAGGAACCGATTATTGAACATGTAAATATGCGCTTAACTCGCGGTGACAGTGTTGCCTTAGTTGGGCCAAACGGAATTGGAAAATCTACATTATTAAAATCCATTGTGAATAAGTTACAGCTATTACATGGAAACGTTGCTTTCGGCTCAAGTGTATCTGTTGGTTATTATGATCAAGAACAAGCCAACTTAACATCTTCGAAGCGAGTTTTAAATGAATTATGGGATGAATATCCCCTGCAGCCTGAAAAAGAAATTCGCACTATACTAGGCAACTTTTTATTCACAGGGGATGATGTACTCAAACCAGTATCTTCTCTTAGTGGTGGACAAAAGGCTCGACTAGCTCTTGCAAAACTTATGATGCAAAAATCCAATTTATTAATTCTCGATGAGCCAACAAACCATCTTGATTTAAATAGTAAAGAGATTTTGGAGAATGCTTTAATTGATTACCCAGGTACTCTTCTATTCGTCTCTCATGACCGCTATTTTATTAATCGCGTAACGACAACCGTTGTTGAGTTATCAACAGAAGGTGCACAAGAATATTTAGGTGATTACGATTATTACGTTGAAAAGAAAAATGAAATGATTGAACGTGCGGAACTAGAGCAAGAAGATGAAGTACCTGTTCAAAAAGTGGTGGCACAAGAAAAATTAAATTATCTCGAAGAAAAAGAACGTAAACAGCTAGAGCGTCAACGTACTCGAAAGATTGAAGAACTGGAACAAAATATCGTAGGCTTAGAAGAAGAAATTGCTACGTTAGAAGATCAGCTTTGCTTACCAGAAATATATGCAGATTATGAAAAGGCTAGTGAAATTACAACTAAAAAGCAAACACTGCAAGAACAGCTTGAAGCTTGTATGGCAGAATGGGAAGAACTGCATATATAAGAGAATTTAAAAGAGGAGGATGTCTCATAAGTCGGGCTTTTTGACGAGATGACCTCCTTTTTATTTTCTTTTTTGGAATCAATACCATAGTAAATAAAATTATATAACCGATTCGACAAGGATTGACAATAGTAGCACCTTATATAATAAGAGGAGGATGTTTCAAAATGTTTTTTGGACATCTCTTTGTTTTTTATTTCCCAAAAAAGAATTTCTTCAAAGGTCAGACTTCCTCCATGTTATCCACAAGGTTATACACATATCCACCTTTATAATATAAACTTTCAAATAACTTTTCCACATTATCCACAACTACATAAAAAGTTATACACATTTTATGTACACAAAAAAACCCAAATTATCAACAGATAATTCGGGTTTTATCCACAAGCTGTGGTTAATTTTGTGTATAACTATGCTTCAATATCTAATCCTGGATTTGCATTTAAAGCTAATGTAGCGCGTTTTCCTTGTTCGTATGCAATTGTACCTGCAGCCGCAATCATCGCTGCATTATCTGTGCATAAAGATAGAGGAGGAATAATTAGCTCTATATTTTCTTTTTGTGCAAATTCTGCTGCTAAAAGTGCACGAAGCCCTTTATTAGCAGCTACTCCACCAGCAAGAAGCACTTGTTTTACATTGTAAGCATCTGCTGCACGAGACGCTTTCGTTACAAGTACATCTATTACACTTTCTTGGAAACTTGCTGCTAAATCTTCTGGTGCAATTTCTATACCGCGCTGTTTTGCGTTATGCACAGTGTTGATAACTGCTGATTTCAATCCACTAAAGCTGAAATCATACGAATCAGGTTCTAGCCACGCACGAGGCAAATCAATTGTTGGTTTTCCTTCATGTGCAAGGCGATCAATATGAGGACCACCTGGATAAGGCATTGATAATGTACGAGCTACTTTATCGTAAGCTTCTCCTGCCGCATCATCTCGCGTTTCACCAATCACTTCAAATGAACCATGTTCTTTCATATAAACAAGCTCCGTATGTCCACCGGATACAACAAGCGATAGTAACGGGAATTGTACTTCTTTTACTAAACGATTCGCATAAATATGACCAGCAATATGATGAACACCAACTAGAGGGATATCATGAGCAAAAGCCACAGCTTTCGCTGCATTTACACCTATTAAAAGTGCTCCGACTAAACCTGGGCCTTCTGTTACAGCAATTGCATCAATATCCTCAAAAGTGATATTCGCTTCTTTTAAAGCTTCTTCTAACACAACTGTGATTTCTTCTACATGATGACGGGATGCAATCTCTGGTACTACTCCGCCAAAACGCTTATGACTTTCAATTTGCGATGCAACGACATTCGCAATGATTTCCGTTCCATTTTTAACAACTGCTACAGCTGTTTCATCACAGCTTGTTTCAATACCAAGTATAATCGTATTTTTTTCCATTATATATTCACCCACATTACAAGACCATCTTCCTGATTGTCTGCATAGTATCGTTTACGAATCCCACCATTTTGAAATCCGTATTTTCTGTATAACTGCTTTGCTACTTCATTTGACATGCGTACTTCAAGTGTCATTGTTTTTACTCCTAAACCTTTCGCTTCGGAAATGACTTCTTTCAATAAGGCATCCCCTAGCTTTTGACCTCTGTATTCCGGCAGGATAGCTATATTTGTTACATGTGATTCATCAATAATTATCCACAATCCACAATATCCAATTACGAGACCATCTTTTTCTAACACGACATAATGTGCATGTTCATTCACCTCTAATTCACGGTGAAAGGCATCCGCAGTCCAAGGGGTTGAAAAAGATGCTTCTTCAATAGCTACAATTTGAGCAATATCATCGAGTGCCATCTTTCTAAATATCATATCCATCTTCTGTAGGCCCCTATTGTTTTTGACTTTCTAACCATTTTGTTTCAGCTTCAGCTAAACGAAGATAGCTAGGAACAAACGTATGCACGTCTTGTTCTTCTTTTTGTAATCCTAAACATGCTAATTCACTTGGTCTCGGGTTATTCTTAGTGAACGGAGCAAATACAGCTTGATCACCTAAATATTCTACAATTGTTTCTTTATGCAATTTAACATCGTTACCAATAAATAAAACAGGCTGTTCTTTATCTTTTAACATTTGCAACCAGTCAACAATAAGAATAATTCGGTCTTCTTCTATTGAAGTTATACGCTCTCCTTCATATGTATATAACCCCGTGTAAATTTGACCACGTCGGCCATCAAATAAAGGACAAATTAGTCCATTAAAATTAGTACCATTTGCAGCCACCACTTCCAAACTTGATACACCTACAATTGGTATTTGAAGTGACCAAGCTAATGTTTTTGCCGCTGTCACACCTATACGAACACCTGTATATGATCCCGGTCCAGCTGCTACAACAATTTTAGTCAATTCTTTCGGTTTTACACCGCATTCTTTTAACAGTTTCTCTACAGCTGGCATAAGACGTACAGAATGGTTTTTTGTTAAATTTGTAATGATTTCCCCAATCACGTTCCCTTCCTCAATAAGGGATACACCCATTACGTAATTTGAAGTATCAATTGCTAGTACTTTCATCTTGTAATAGCTCCTCACATAATCTAATATAGCGATCTCCAATTGGCTCGAGTACAATTTTTCTTGTATCATCTCCAGCATGGAATAAACTAATTTGCAACTTCTCATTCGGTAAATATGCTTCTATTAAATGAGCCCATTCTACTACTGTGATCCCTTCACCATAGAAATACTCATCAAATCCTAAATCTTCTTCACTTTCCGCTAAACGATACACATCCATATGATATAGCGGTAATCTTCCTTTATATTCTTTAATAATATTGAAGGTAGGACTATTTACGACTCTTTTCACTCCAAGACCTTTTGCTAGTCCTTTCGTAAAAGTCGTTTTGCCAGCTCCAAGATCACCTTCTAAAATAATTACATCTTTTTCTTTTACAAGTCTCCCTAATTTTTCTGATAATCGCTGGGTTTCTTCGGAAGATTTTGTTGTTATTTCATATTTACTCACAGACTTCACCTACTTTACTCACAATGTTCTCTGCTCTTTATTATACAGGTTTTAAATATATAAAAAAGTCCTTAGGAGTTTTCCTAAGGATAGTTTGACTGTCTTTATTAGTTTTTTGTTAAAACAAATAAAAAAATACGAAACAACTTGTTTCGTTCTTTTCTTTATATAAAATGGCGGTCCCGACCGGGGTCGAACCGGCGATCTCCTGCGTGACAGGCAGGCATGTTAAC